>NZ_JACIHE010000075.1 GCF_014198245.1 Bradyrhizobium sp. cir1 | reverse complement strand
TTGTAGCACGTTGTATCGAAGCCGTTCGGATAGCCGGCTTCAGCGAGCAACTGCTTCGCCTTTCGCGGGTCGTACGTGTATGGCTTGAGCTCCGGGTCGTAGCCCGTCGAACCGCGCCAAACCTCCGTGTACCGCTCGCCCTGCCCGAACAATACATTTTTAATGATGGCATCGACATCGACCGCATGGGCAACAGCCTGTCGCACCTCCAATTTGCTGAAAGGTGACTCCGGCTTGTAGGCGGTGAACTCGATGTAAAGGTTATTCCCAGTAGTCGCCGTGAATGTGCTCACTCCCGGCATCTTCTTGATCTCGGCGACTGCCGAAACCGGGACCGTATCCATCCAGTCAACGGCACCCGACTTGAATGCCGCAAGGCGCGTCAGGTCTTCCGGAATGATCTTCAAGACCAGGTTCTTGACCTTCGGCCGCGCATCCTTGTTCCAGTAGTCATCGAACGCCTGGAGCCGCATCTCCTCCTTGACTGAGCGCGACACGAACTTCCACGGACCAGTCCCGACTGGGGCCTTCTCGAAACCTGCATCACCTACCTTTTCAAAGTACTTCTTTGGTATTGCCCACAGCTGCAGCGAATTGATGATGTAACTCGCATCAGGCGACTTGAAATACAGCTTGAAGTGATGATCGTCGACGATTTCGAAACGTTCGACGTTTGCCTGCAGGTTACTCCAGGGCGAAATTTTTGGATCCCGCAGTCGATCATAGGCAAAATGGAAATCCTCCGACGTGAGCGGGTCCCCATTGTGGAACTTCACACCCTTTCGAATATGCACATCGATGATCGGCTTGTCCGCCGCCCCCTCGACACTCCAAGAGTCCGCGAGCCAGTTAACCGGCTTCAGATCGGGTCCGTAGCGGACCAGCTGTTCAAACATTTGACTATAGAAATATCCATCGACACCAGCTGCGGACCGTGTCGGATCGATGACAGTCGCCTCGGCAGCGAGCGCCGCAACGAGCGTGCCCTTGGTTTGGGCCGAGACCGTTACATTGAGCGCGAG
>NZ_JACIHE010000074.1 GCF_014198245.1 Bradyrhizobium sp. cir1 | reverse complement strand
CATAGAGCGTGATGAGCTGCGGATTCCAGCGAAATGACGCCGGCAGCGCGGCAGTAAAGAGCGCACGTCGCAGCCGTTCACGCCCGCCGGCGATGTGACGAACGCCGGTGCGATCGCCGCTGTCGTCATCGTAAGGGGCAATGCCAGCCAGCGCGGCCGCTTGCTCGCGCGTGATCTGACCGATCTCGGGCATCCGCACCAGAATGACCATGGCGGTCTTTAGCCCGATACCATCGATGCTGTTGATCAAGTCGAGCCGCTTGGCAAGATCGCGATGCTCACGGATTGCAGCGGCCAGTGCCTTCAGTTCGACCTTCTCGCGCTTGGCCAGGCGAGCGATATCCTCCTTCCACAGCTTCTGGAGCCGCATATTGCGGCAGCTCTCGATCCGGTTCTTCAGCCGAGCAATGTCCTCGGTGATCTGGTCGATCATCGTCAGGTGCTCGGCAAATGGCAGCAAGCGGGGATCCGGAGCTGCGTGGATCTTCTTGACCGCGGCGGTGCAGGCCGCAATCAGCGCGGCATCGATCTTGTCGTTCTTGGCCCGCTGCAGCTGGAACACGGCATAAGCGCGCACCTGGGCCGGCTGAAACACGACGACCACAAACCGCTGGCGCCGCAACTCGGCGACGACAGCCTGCTCATAGCCGCCGCTCGCCTCGATCCCGACCCGTTTGACCTTGTGGCGCTGCAACCATTCCACCAGCACTTTATAGCCATCCGGCGTGTTATCGGCCTGAAGCCGCTCCAAACTGCCATCAAGTGCCACATCGAGCTTACGTTTGCCGGTATCGATCCCGGCACAGATCGTGATACGCTTGGCCATCTTCGTCGACCCTCCCTTGTGTGTGCGAACCTAAAGTTCGTTCAACCATCCGGGTCCCGATGAAGTACCGATCGCGATCCTGCTACGAAAGGCAGCCCTCAAGGCTTCGGTGGGCATCGATCCGATCGATCGGCAGCCCAGCTCGGGCGGCCACCCGGGCTGGGCCATTCCTCACGGAACGAGGCCATTCTAATCCAGTGCGCTAAAACAAGGGTGGGCAAAG
>NZ_JACIHE010000073.1 GCF_014198245.1 Bradyrhizobium sp. cir1 | reverse complement strand
CTCGGCTGTCAGTTCAGGGCGGTTCATGTAGCCCCGTGCCACCCCCGCCCCGCCAATGTAAAGCTCGCCCACCGCGCCGAACGGCACGGGCGCGCTATGGCCATCCAGCAGGTACACCCGCGTGTTGGCGATTGGACGCCCGATCGGGACCAGTGACCCATTGAAATCAGCCGGGCAAGTCCAGATCGTCGCGAAGGTCGTCGTCTCGGTGGGCCCGTAGCAGTGAATGAGACGTACGGGGCCCTTTTCTTTCAACAATCTCAGAAATGAGGCAAGATCACCGCGCTCACCCCCACAGAGGAGGTGCTTCAGGTGGGCCAATGTCGGAGCAATCGATGATGTATATTGGTTGAATAATGCTGTTGTTAGAAACAGTGACGTCACCCGGTGCTGTTCTAGCGCTCGCGCAAAACTGGGAGTATCCCTGACGGTGGCGGTATGCATGGCAACAATGCAACCACCGTTAAGCAGCGGTGCCCATACTTCGAATGTGCTTGCGTCGAATGCGGGATTGCCAGCCCATGCCACCCGATCTCCTGCATCGATCTTCACATACCCACTGTTGATCACGAGCCGGTTGACGGCACGATGAGGAACAACAACTCCTTTGGGAAGGCCAGTTGAGCCGGAGGTGTACATGACGTAAGCGGCAGTTTCAGCGCTCAACGACAGCCCAGGATCGGAACTACATCCCGTTCCAGCTATGAGCGGCTCAATAGCACGAACGGGTATCCTCGCCGCAACCAGATCATCAGCGCAAAGCACCAAGCGGACAGCACAATCGGCCATCAACAATTCTTGTCGCGCCACCGGAAGGGCGCGATCGATCGGTACATACACGCCGCCGGCCTTCAGAATCGCCAGCTGCGCCACCACAAGAGCGACCGAGCGGTCCAGCACTGTTGCAATGCGATCCCCAGGTTTGACCCCGAGCGCGATCAGGTGATGTGCCAGGCGGTTGGCCTTCGCATTGAGCTCGCCATAGCTCAGCCGCTCATCATCGCAGACCACCGCCACCGCATCCGGCGCATTGTGCACCTGCTCCTCGAACAGCCCGTGGATGCACCGCTCCGCAGGATACGGCG
>NZ_JACIHE010000072.1 GCF_014198245.1 Bradyrhizobium sp. cir1 | reverse complement strand
GATCCGGGACCCATATGTGGACGGCCCCCGTGGCACAAGAGCATTTTGAGGTTTGATCGGATCGCTTGCATCCATATGTCCGGCCTGTCGATGCGGCTTGTTGGACCGCTGGCCAAGATGGTTTCCGCGACACGAGTTCCAATCACCCACGCGACCTGTTTCGGCCAATGGGTCCCACGGATTTGCTCGCATCTTCGGCCGATCGATCGCACCATCTCCTCAGCTCTTGCAGCTCCGGTTCGACCGGCGGATCGACCCGCCGGTCGGCCAACTCTCTCTCAATTACCCGGCGGCACCGACTTGGGCGTCGATCCGCGCGGCATCGTAACTCTGTCCTGTGGTCATCAGCTTCCAGGCGATACGGGCCATCTTGTTGGCCAGCGCCACGGCTGCCTGCTTCGGCGTCTTGCGCTCGAGCAGATTGAGCAGCCAGCGCGATCCACGACGCTGCTTCCCGATCGCCTGCTTGACCACCGCTGTCGCCCCGACCACAAGAAGCTGACGCAATCTCTCGTCGCCGGCACGGGTGATCTTGCCGAGCCTAATCTTTCCCGCGGTGGAATGGTCCTTGGGCGTCAGGCCGAGCCAGGCTGCGAACAGTCGCCCCGAGCGGAAGGCATTCGGATCAGGCGCCTTCATCACCAGCGCCGCCGCCGTAACCGGACCGATCCCCGGGACCTGCGCCAATCGCCGGCTCGTGGTATCGGCCCGATGCCAGGCCAGCAGCTTGGCCTCGATCGCCTTCAACTCGACCTGCACCTGTTCATATTGGCGAGCCAACATTGCAAACAGCTCGCGGGCCAGCGCCGGCACGCCTTCGTCCTGCCGGATCGCCGCCAGGAACGCGGCGAGCTTGTCCAGCCCCTTGGCCTCGGTCAGGCCGAACTCTGCCGCGTACCCGCGGATCGTGTTGGAGAGTTGCGTGCGACGTGCGACCAATTGTTCGCGGACACCCAGTAGCATGAGCGCGGCCTGCTGCTCGGTCGTCTTCACCGGCACATAGCGCATCCGCGGACGGCTCGCCGCCTCGCACAGCCCTTCCGCATCGCGCCCGTCATTCTTGTTGCGCGACACGTATGGCTTTACCAGTTGCGGCGCAATCAGCTTGACCGCGTGTCCCAGCCTGCCGAGTTCGCGTGCCA
>NZ_JACIHE010000071.1 GCF_014198245.1 Bradyrhizobium sp. cir1 | reverse complement strand
AGGGCAGGGGAATCGCATATGATTTTTGTGGGCCTATTGCGTTGAATTGCAATATGGATTCTGAGGACGACACTCGATTGATTGGGGGTGTCGGATGCAGAAGTTCAAGAAGGCCTTTCGGCGTTTGCCGGACCCGCGGGCGGCCAATGCGAAACACCCGCTTCTCGAGCTTCTGGTCATCTCGCTGGCGGCCGTCGTTTGCGGAGCTGCCAGTTGTGCGGAGATTGCGGAGTTTGGGCGGTCGAAGGAAGAGCTGCTGCGGCTCTTCCTGTGCCTGGAGCACGGCATTCCGAGCCATGACACGTTCAGCAGAGTATTCCGCCTGTTGGAGCCGCGGGCCTTCGAACGCGCGTTCCGCCAATTTATGGCGGCATTTGCCAAGGCCAATGGTGTCAAGCTTGGTGGGGTGGTCGCGGTCGACGGAAAAGCGTTGCGTGGCGCCTATGAGCGCGGGGGTAAGGCGACGCCACTGCATCTGGTCAACGTCTTTGCGGTGGAAGCGCGGATGGCCTTGGCGCAGCAGAAAGCGCCCGGTCGCAACGAAACGGCAGGCGCTCTGGAAGTCCTGGAGCTTCTGCGCCTCGAAGGCTGCATTGTCACGGCCGATGCGCTGCATTGCCATCGCGGCTTTGCTGAAGCGGTGCTCAAGCGTGGCGGTGACTATGCCCTGGTTATCAAGGCCAATCGCGGCCCCCTGTTCAAGACGATTACGCAGCAGTTTGCGCGATCGGGCAAACGGAACACGACCCGACAGATCGACCGCTCCACGCACGACCGCAGCGAAACGCGCACGGCAACCGTCATGCGCAACGCCACCCTGGCCGCGCGCTTCCCTGGCGTCGCCGCCATCGGCCGGGTTACCTCGCGCCGGAAACTGCGCGGCCAGCGTGCCGATAGGACTGTCGTTCGCTACTATCTCTTGTCGAAATACCTGCCTCCCAAGCGACTGCTGGATGTCACCCGCAGTCATTGGGGGATCGAGAACCGTCTGCATTGGGTTCTCGACGTCCATTTTGACGAGGACGGAAACCGCGCGCGAAAGGATCATGCGCCGGAAAACTTCGCCATTCTGCGGCGGCTCGCTCTCAACCTCTTGCGAGCCCATCCCGACCGAAAATCCATCCGCCTCAAAATCAAGCGCGCAGGATGGGATAACGCCTTCCTTTTGCAGATCCTCAGCCATATGCGATAGCCCTGCCCT
>NZ_JACIHE010000070.1 GCF_014198245.1 Bradyrhizobium sp. cir1 | reverse complement strand
CTGAACCGGCCCGAGCTGACCGCGGAGCGGTTCA
The DNA here is from genome assembly GCF_014198245.1 of Bradyrhizobium sp. cir1. Lineage (GTDB taxonomy): Bacteria > Pseudomonadota > Alphaproteobacteria > Rhizobiales > Xanthobacteraceae > Bradyrhizobium. The sequence continues at coordinate 1,181 of NZ_JACIHE010000070.1, read as the reverse complement.
TCGCCAGTCCCTTTGTGGACGGCGACCGGCTGTACCGCACCGGCGATCTGGCGCGCTATCTGCCGGACGGCAATCTGGCGTTTTTGGGCCGCAACGACGACCAGGTGAAGATCCGCGGCTTCCGGATCGAGCCCGGCGAGATCGCGGCGCGGCTTTGCGAGCACCCGTTCGTGCGCGAGGCGGTGGTGGTGGCGCACGAGGGCCCCGGCGGCGAGCCGCGTCTTGTCGCCTATGTGGTGTGCGTGCCGGAAGCAGCTTCGAACGAGCTGGAGGGAAGCGAGCTTGCCGGCGCCTTGCGCGCGCACATAAGTGCGCACCTGCCGGAGTACATGGTGCCATCGGCGTTCGTGCGGCTGGCGGCGCTGCCGCTGACGGTGAACGGCAAGCTGAACCGCAAGGCGCTGGCTGCGCCGGACGATGAGGCGTATGCGCATCGCGCCTATGAGCCGCCGCAAGGCGAGATCGAAATCACGCTGGCACAGATCTGGGCCGAGCTGCTCGGTGTGGAGCGGGTCGGACGCCACGACCACTTCTTTGCGCTCGGCGGACACTCGCTGCTGGCGGTGCAACTGATCGAGCGTTTGCGGCGGCGGTCGCTGGGGGTTGAGGTGCGCACGCTGTTCGCCAGGCCGGTGCTGGCCGATCAGGCCGCAAGCCTGGGCAGTCATCAGGAGGTGGCGGTCCCGGCCAATCGGATCACCGAACAGAGTACGGCGATCACGCCAGAGATGTTGCCGCTCATTGAGCTGGCGCAGGGCGAGATCGACCGGATCATCGCCACAGTGCCCGGCGGGGTCGGCAACATCCAGGACATTTATGGCTTGTCGCCGCTGCAGGACGGCATCCTGTTCCATCATCTGTTGGCGACAAAGGGCGATCCGTACCTGCTGGTATCGCAGATGGCGTTTGCCGACCGTGGCGTGTTGGACCGCTATCTTGCTGCGGTCCAGCGGGTGGTGGACCGGCACGACATTCTGCGCACCTCGTTCGTCTGGGAGGGGCTGCCGCGCCCGGCGCAGGTGGTGTGGCGCCACGCATCGCTGGAGGTGAGCGAGGTCGAGCTGGACGGGTCTGCTGGTCCTGGCGCCGCGCAGCTTAAGGATCGGTTTGATCCGCGCCAGCACCGCATCGATCTTGGCCGAGCGCCTTTGTTGCGGTTTGTGATTGCGCGCGAGCCCGGC
>NZ_JACIHE010000069.1 GCF_014198245.1 Bradyrhizobium sp. cir1 | reverse complement strand
GCGCCTTTGCCCACCCTCATATGGGTATTTGTGAGTCAAGGCCCTTCTGTTGGTCTGGGGCGAGATCGCGAGGTAGGAGGGCGGCGCGCGGAGCCATGCGTAGCGCAGCGCGACGACCGTGTTCCGGGCGAGGATTGGCTTCCGAAGATTTATGCAGCTCACTGCATCACCTCATATCCGGTCGGACTGGTGTGGTCCGGACCCACATTCCGCATGCTTGCGGCGAGGAAGCCCTGAAGATGAGACCCATCTACAAAACGGCTGTTTGTTCAGCCCAAGGGTGGCACGGTCATCATCCATCCCGCTCAGACTGCGGCCAAGCGCAGTGCCGGTGCGGTTCTGCTATGCCTTCATCGTCGCCCCCGCAGGTATGAGACCGGTGGTGAGGTAGCGCCACAGCGCCACCATCAGCTTGCGCGCCAGTGCGACGATGGCGATGCGCCTGGCCCGCTTGCCGGCATTGGCGGTGCGGGTGCGGAACCAGCCGCTGAGTTCGCTGTCGGGCTGATGCCGCAGCCAGAGCCAGGCGAGTTCGATCGCCTTGACGCGGGCGCGCGGATTGCCTGCCTTGCTGATGCCCTGCTCGCGATCGATGCCGCCGCTTTGCCACGGACTGGGCGCCAATCCGACGTAGCTGCCGACCTGGCGGCGGTTGTGGAAGTCCTTGTAGAAGACCTCGTGGGTCAGCGTGGTGGAGAGAGCCGGACCGAGGGCCTTGAGCCGTTCCAGCCGATCCCGCTGCTCGACCGTCTGCTCGGGAGCGGCAAATGCTCGGGTCGCCTGGACCTGCTCCAGCGCGGCGAGTTGCTTGCGGACCAGCATCAGGCGAGCATGTTCGCGCGTCACTTCGGCCAGAAGATGCGGTGACAGGGGCTGCCCTTGCCAATCGCGCTGCTTCGCCAGCCAGTCCAGCCAATTGCCTCGACGCGGGGAGCCGACCGCGATGCCCGCCAGCCGCAGCAGCGCCTTGATCCGGTTGGTATGGGCCGTCTGTTCCTTGACCAGCCGATCGCGTTCGCGGCTGGAACGCCTGGCGTCTTCCTGCGCCACGCTCGGCACCCGTACGATCCGGACCACCCGCGGCTCCCCGCGCAAGTGGGCCATCAACGTCCGCAGCAGAAGCTCGCCGTCGATCCGGTCCGTCTTGGTCCGCCGCGATCGCTGCTCCACCGCAATGCTCGCCGGGTCGAACACGAAGTTCATAATCCCGGCGGCCTCCAGCAGACGATGCAGCCAGAAGCCGTCGT
>NZ_JACIHE010000068.1 GCF_014198245.1 Bradyrhizobium sp. cir1 | reverse complement strand
AGGGTCGGGTTGCTGACACCAACCTGATTCGAGGAACCACCGATGACCGATGAGATGATGAACCTCCGCACGCTCGTGGAGAAGACCCCTGATGCGGATCTGCTGCGCGAGATGATCGGCTTTGCTGCCCAGCGCCTGATGGAGCTGGAAGTGGAAGGCCAGACCGGGGCCGCCTACGGCGAGAAGAACCCCGAGCGTCTGGCGCAGCGCAACGGCTACCGCGACCGGACCTGGGAGACCCGCGCCGGAACGGTCGAGCTGCGCATTCCCAAGCTGCGCAAAGGCTCCTACTTCCCCGGCTTTCTGGAGCCGCGCCGGATGGCCGAGAAGGCGCTCACCGCCGTGGTGCAGGAAGCTTATGTGCAGGGCGTCTCGACCCGCTCCGTCGACGATCTGGTGCAGGCGATGGGCATGAGCGGCATCTCCAAGAGCCAGGTCTCGCGGCTGTGCGCGGAGATCGATGACAAGGTGAAGGCGTTCCTCACTCGCCCGATCGAGGGCGATTGGCCCTATCTGTGGATCGACGCCACCTACGTGAAGGTGCGCCAGCAGGGGCGCATCGTGTCGGTCGCGGTGATCGTCGCGGTCGGCGTCAACAGCGATGGCCGGCGCGAAGTTCTCGGCATGGACATTGGTCCCTCGGAGGCCGAGACATTCTGGACGGCGTTCCTGCGCAAGCTCGCCCGCCGCGGCCTGCGCGGCGTCAAGCTGGTCGTCTCCGACGCCCACGAGGGCATCAAGGCGACCGTCGCCAAGGTGCTCAACGCCAGTTGGCAGCGTTGCCGCGTGCACTTCATGCGCAACGCGCTGGCCCATGCTGGCAAAAGCGGACGGCGTGTCGTCTCCGCCTTCATCGCCACTGCGTTTGCCCAGGACGATGCCGAGGCCGCACGAGCGCAATGGCGAAAGGTCGCCGATCAGCTCCGCCCCAAGCTACCCAAGCTCGCCGGCTTCCTCGACGAGGCCGAGACCGATGTGCTGGCCTACATGACGTTCCCGCCGCAGCACCGCACCAAGCTGCACTCGACCAACCCGATCGAGCGCCTCAACGGCGAGATCAAGCGCCGGACCGAGGTCGTCGGCATCTTCCCCAATGAGGACGCCATCGTCCGCCTCATCGGCGCGATCCTGCTCGAACAGAACGATGAATGGGCCGTCCAGCGCGCCCGTTACATGACGCTGGAAACCATCGCGCCGTTGAGCGATGATCCAATCGTCAGCCTCCCGGCTATCGCCAGCTGACCAGTCCGGCTCTTGCCGGCGAACGCGGTGTCCCACCGCCAGTTACACCACGCTCAGGGACACGATC
>NZ_JACIHE010000067.1 GCF_014198245.1 Bradyrhizobium sp. cir1 | reverse complement strand
TGTCCAGCGGATGGATGGGTAACACAATAGACCGGATCGATAGGTGACAGTCGTTCATGGTTCGGTCCGCTGCGGCGCTGCGCTAGCGCAGCGCCGCAGCTTGCGTGTTTTTTCGTCAATAATGCCGATTGGTACGTCGAAGAAACGCACTTGCCAGTGTCCGTCCTCGACTTCCTCGACGGCAACCGATTCACCGATGAGAGCGCTGCTGACGTGGATGAGCTCGCCTCGCCATTTGATCTCGCCGTTGGAGCGAACCTGGCGGACCGCGGCATCGGCAGGATAATCCGGCTCTGGAAGCCGCCCTGGCATCGCACGAGGGGAAGGCTGATAGGCGCTGGCAGGTGGGCGCTGGCCAAGCGCCTCGTGCGGCCGTTCTTCGTTGTAGTCACGCGCGAAGGCCGTAAAGCGACGCACCTGCGCGGCCTGGCTTGGCGAGGGTGGCTGCATGGCTTCCAGAAGCGTGAAGTGAAAACGCTCATGTCGGCCGTTCTGCTGGGGATGGCCGGGATCGATCCGTTCATGGCGGATGCCAAGCTTGATCCACCATACCGACAGCGCCGTCAGACCGGTCGTCCCGGTCGAGGCGAATGGTGAGCCGTTGTCGGAGCGGATGATCTGCGGCAAGCCGTACTCGCGAAACGCCCGCTCCAGCGGCGGTTGGCACTCGGCATATTGCGTGCTGCCCGTCGCCGCCAGACTGATCAAGTAGCGGCTGAAGCCATCCGTCACCGTGAAGGGTTCAACGCGAGAGCCGTCGCCCAACCGGATCCAGCCCTTGTGATCGAGGGCCCATACATGGTTGGCATGCTGAGGCACCGTCAGTTGCCCCATACGGGGCGGTGCTCGTCGCCGGACCCGACGATTGCTGACCAGTCCAGCCCGTTTGAGAATCTCGCCTGCCGTCGAGGCCGATGGCCAATCGACATCGCCCTGGCGAGCCTCGAGCTTGCTGACAATCTTGCGCGGTCCCCAGCTCGGACGCTCAAGCCGCAATCCTACAATCGCATCCACAATGTGTTGCGGCGTTGTTCGCCCATGCACCCGCGCGGCATGCGAGCGATCCGCAAGCCCTCCAGGTCCTTCCTGCCGGTAACGCTCCAACCATTTGTAACCGGTCTTGCGGCTGATCTCGTACCGCTCGCAAAGCTCCGTCATCGTCCACAAGCCGGTTCGCTGTTCCGAAATGAAGCTAACCCGTTGGTCCATTGCACAGCTCTCTCGCCAAGGCATCGGCTGGTCCTCCCAGCCGACAGAGAACTGTCACCCATCCATCCGGTCTACTGTGTTACCTCTCTATCCGGTCTGGACA
>NZ_JACIHE010000066.1 GCF_014198245.1 Bradyrhizobium sp. cir1 | reverse complement strand
CTAGTCTGCTCTTCATGCGGCGACCTGCGCCTCGGCGTGCAAGGCGAAGAAGCGCATCATGTTGTGAGCGACCGCAAACCACAGCAGATGGATGCGGGCCTTGATCTTGCCGCGCAGGGATAGCCGGCGCAGGCCCATGCGGCGGGCATGGGCGTTGATACATTCGTGCTCGGCGCGCAATCGGTAGAATGCCTTGCCGTCATCGCTCTGCATGCGTTTACGCCAATCCGCGACGCCAACACCGTCGTCTTTCTTCGGCGCATAGGGATCGGTGCCATGCTTGGTTTGCCCAGCCGGGCACCACAGTTTGATGTTCTTGGCATGGGCCCACTCGATGTCGTCGCTCTTGGTGAAACCGCCATCGATCAGATAATTGGAGGGCTCGTAGCCCTCAGCGTGCACCATCTCGATCCCCGGTCGTGCCAGGCCGCGATCCGAGCCGCTGGTATCGCTGTCGATCGCAACGATCACCTGAGGTTCCGGCGCCGATATGATCTGCATGTTATAAGCCGGGCGCCATCCTCCATCGGCCATCTTCATCACCCGCGCACCGGCATCGGTGGTCGAAGCGCGCGGCTCCTTCTGCTTGGCCACCTGCTTCTTGTTGGTCTTCTCGCGCCGCTCCCGCTCGGCCTCCAATTCCTTCATGCGTTCCTGCGCCGCCGCGATCCGCGCCTCGCGCTCGCGGGCGCCGCGTTCCTTGGCCGCGCGCTGGCGACGATCGCCAGCCGCCGGATCGGTCTCGACTTCGGCGCGCAGGCGCGCCACTCGCGCCTGCGCCGCGGCGAGGAGATCATCAAGCCGCGCACGCCGACGGAAGGAGCTCGCCCCGGCACTTGCCCGCACCCGCAGGCCGTCCTGCGCCAACGTGTCGAGCGACACCAAGCCAGCTTGCACCATTGACGCGACGCCCTGCGCCAGCAGCCGCTCCAGGACCGCCATATGCGCGATCCGGAAGGTCGACAGGCTGTGATAGTTCATCGACACGCCGCCGCATAACCAGCGATAGACCAGATGATCGCGGCACAGCCGGTCCAGTTGGCGGGCGCTGCCCACCCCATCAACCGTGGCCCACAGCCACAGCGCCAACATCAGTGCCGGGTCCGCTGGTGGATGTCCGGGCTGGCCTTCGCGCGCCTTGATGAGGTCATGCAACGCCGACAAATCGAGCCCCTCGACGAACGCCCAGACTGCACGGACCGGATGATCCTCCGAGACCAGGTCGTCCAATGCCGCCACCTGCATGCCGATCTGACTGCGTTCCGGCACCCGCAGCCGCAGCGCACCGCGGCCTTCGGCCTGAGGTCTCTCCTGCTCGGGCAACCCCTCGAACAATTGCTCGTCAGCCATCGTCAGCCCCTGCTTCGCGCGCAACTCCAGCGAATCACAGCATCGCCGCCGTGGCAAATAC
>NZ_JACIHE010000065.1 GCF_014198245.1 Bradyrhizobium sp. cir1 | reverse complement strand
TGCCGTAGGACCTCCTACCCGTGGTCAAGGGGGAGCGTCCTTGAATAGGGCAATATCGTAGCGCCGTGCTCGATGCAGTCCAGGACGCTGCGCGCCGGCTTTGCCGGTGCCTTCGGCATCCTGGACAGCATCTGCGTGCGGCGCTCTGGCGCTCGGCAGGTCGGGACGAAGGAATGGTCGCCCGGCCGAACAAAGGAATGGGGCTCAGCCGTTCGCGGAGTTCTTTGTGCCGTTATGGTCCGCATCGTATGGGGTCTGTCGCTTGAGCGTCGTGCACAGGGCAAAAAGCAAGCGATCTCCCACGCTGCGCAGAGCACGCGCGTGGCCGTGTCCTTTTCTGCGCAAGGCATCATACCGTCGCCTGCTGGCAGCATCGTGTTGGATGGCGACACGCGACCAGTGATGGAGCGCGCTCTGTAGCCGCCTGTTGCAGGCGAGGCGGCGGATCACGAAGCGTTGTTTGCCGCTTTGCCGCGTCACCGGCGCAGCCCCTGCCAAGGCGCGCAGGGCATGGTAATCTCGTCTGCGCAGGGGCTCTGTGGCCTCGGCGAGCAGTGTGGCGAGATTGATCCTGCCGATTCCTGGCCAGGAGCGTAAGATCGTCACGTCGCACTGCTCCGAGCTCGGCCCCGACGGATTCTCCTCTCCTTCGAGCTCGGCACATAGCCGGTCCAGGTTCTGATGAGCCTCCTTGATCTGCCGATTGACCAGGTGCAGACGTGCCGCAAGGCTGCGGATGTGAGCGCAGGCGGCCTCCGTCGTGCCAGGTGCCACGAACAGCGGTGCCTCGCGCAAAGTCCCGAGCACTGTCGCCGCATTGAGACGGCGGATACGATAGTCCTTCAGAACACCTGCGATGGCCTTCTCGCTGGCCTTGACCGCCTTGGCGGGGGTCGGCGCCTTCTCCCAAAGCGCCAGGAACCATTCGTCGGCGACATCGTCGGTCAACTTGGTGGCCTGGGGATAATATCGCCACAACTGCTGGCGCAAGCGGTTGGCAAGACGCGTGCGTTCCTGCTGCAGTTCGTCCGCCAGGCGCGACCACTCCCGTAGCTCAATCATCGCCGCATCGTCTGCCACAAGCCGACGGAAAGCAGCATGGTCCGTGCGCAGCGAGGCGCCGAGCACATGAGCATCGCGGCGGTCGTCCTTGGCACCGGCCACCGTGAAGCGATCGCGGAAGCGATCCAGTTGCTTGGGATTGATGGCAAACACCGCAAACCCGTGCTCGAGCAACATCTCCACCACCGGGCCGTGCGGCATCTCGATGGCCACGGCGATCTGTCCCGGTGCGGCCTTGGTCTGCTCCAGCAGCCAGTCACGCAACTCCGTCAGCCCGGCGCCGCCATGGTCGAACTCGTGCTGCGCAACCTGTCTTCCCACGGCATCCAGCAGGCAAACGCTATGGCTCCGCGTTGCCCAGTCGATCCCGACGAACCAGCCTACATCTTCGATCATTGTTGAGACCTCCTTGCTCGCAAGGCGGGCCACCACGATCCTGATCAGTCCCTGTACCGGCGCTCTTGGCGCGACCTTCTACTGGATCTCGATCGCGGTCGCTCCGCCGGGGCGCGGTTCCTACGGCGGTGCTCAAGGCACTGGTGGACAAGGCTGCTCCCGGCGGATCGGCCCGGACGGCCAGTCTACATCCGAGGCCGCCACGAACCCACAAGGGTACAGGGTGGGCAAAG
>NZ_JACIHE010000064.1 GCF_014198245.1 Bradyrhizobium sp. cir1 | reverse complement strand
CGTCAGCCTCCCGGCTATCGCCAGCTGACCAGTCCGGCTCTTGCCGGCGAACGCGGTGTCCCACCGCCAGTTACACCACGCTCAGGGACACGATCTAGGTATGCGCAACGAACATTGCTGGTGCAGACCGCCAGGGCTAGCGCCGACCTTTGCCGGAGACAGCAGATGTTTGACAATTCAGATACCCTGTGATCTTCATTCACAGCACCGTAGCAGGCATTGTATGGCGATCTGAGAGCCTATCGGGGAGCGCTTCGTCGTACCAAACGGAAGCGGTATAAGAAACGTCGATTTCATGCCCTCTATAATGTCAGTCCCGCTCAAGTAACGCTGCAAAGCTGTCGGTGGTTCGAGAGAGCGCCGTTCATCTTGCTTTCGATTCGGGTGAGCGGAAGCCTAGCTTCATCGAGGAGCACCTCCGTGTCGGTGACGATTCAAGAAGCAGTAGGCCGAAGGCTCTTGTACCTGAGGATCTGGTGCCGATACGGATCTTTGGAGATCCAGGTGACCCGAGCGCACTAGGGCCCCACAAGGGTGATCACACACCAATCCGGAGGGCTTCGACTTTTGGAATGGAGAGCGCTATGCGGTCAGGCAGACCTAGAGCCCAGGTTCCGAATGCGAAGAAGGCTCGCGCGACAAGGCCATGAGCGCTATGAAGATCAGTTCTCACCAGATAGCAGCCTTCACAGAGGTTTTCCGACGAAGAAGCGTTTCGGAAGCTGCGGCTGTCCTCGGCGTTACCCAGTCGGCTGTCACCCAGCATCTTGCCAAGCTTGAGCAACGTATGGGGACGACACTCTTCATCCGCCATCGCAACGGGCTTGAGCCGACCAAGCCCGCTCAGGAGCTATTTACGCTAACTGATCGCGTGCGGGTCCTTGAGCAACTCGTCGCGGAGACTGTTGATGCCTACAGCGACCTTTCAGCTGGGCATCTCACGGTGATCGCAAATGCGCCTCGTCCAGCGATGCCGATCATCTCTGAGTTCAACAGACGCTTTCCCGCGGTGAGAATCTCCTTCTCGCTAGTGACCTGGGAACTTGCGAAGCAACGACTTGAGCAACATGACGTGGATATTGCCATCATCACTGAGCCTGATGACATCGCCAGTCTATTTCACGTGGAGCTAAGCAAGACGCGGCTTATGGCACTCATCCGCCGGGAGCATCCACTCGCCAGGAGAGAGACACTCAGTCTGGCTGAACTTGCTCAAGAAAGAGTCATTTTGACCGAGGATGGTTCACTCACGCTGCGCGAAATACAGAAAGCTTGCCTTGAGAACAGCATAAGCATGCCGAACATTATCAAAATGACCACCTATGCGGTTCTGAAGGAAGCCGTTCTCCACGGAATCGGGATAGGAATACTTCTCGAAGACAGTGTGTTTCCAACAGAAGAACTCGTATACAAACCGCTCGACGAGCTCAGCATTGATTTCAAAACATATATAGTGACGACATCGGATAAAAGACGACTACGATCCGTCAAATCCTTCTTTGATACTGTGCAAATTCTGTAACGACGTCTATCTGAGCTTCTCCGAGAAATGGGCAGGGTTCTAGGGCGAGGTCGGTCAAGTTGCGAACTGGCGCAACCAAGCTAGTTTGGGTTGACGCCCCCGGGCTCAACCACGAAGGAAATCTGTGATATCCCGGCCATCGCGGGTAACCGGTATGAGCTCCCACGTCCGCGGTGATCAGCGGTCGCGTGCGTAGCGGATCGGCATCCAGTACTGGCGCAGCGCCTCGACGACGGCTGG
>NZ_JACIHE010000063.1 GCF_014198245.1 Bradyrhizobium sp. cir1 | reverse complement strand
TAGCGGCGAGATCTCATTCGACACAACGCGGCCCGACGGAACGCCACGCAAGCTGCTCGACGTCAGCCGCCTCGACAAGCTCGGCTGGCGCGCCACGACCTCGCTTCACGATGGCCTGAAGCGCGCATATGCGGCGTATCAGGCGGGCGTGCATTGACCGCGCTGCAGTAGGAACCTTCGCCGCAAGCGTGAGTTGGCGGGTCGGGCAGGGCGAAAGCCATACGAGGCCGACCGTGCAGCAAGACGTGCACGTGCACAGCACCGCGCAAATCACAGGCCATCCGATTCATCCGATGCTGGTGCCGGTCCCGATCGTGTGCTTCACCGGCGCGCTGCTGACCGACATTGCCTATGTCGTCAGCGCAGAGATCATGTGGGCGAATTTTTCCGCCTGGCTGCTGCTCGTCGGCGTCATCTTCGGCGTGCTGGTGGCGATTGCGGGCCTGATCGATTTCCTTGGCAACCGCCTGGTGCGCGCGCAGCCGCCGGCCTGGCCGCATCTGCTCGGCAACGCGGTGGCGCTGGTCCTCGCCGTCATCAATGTCCTGATCCACACGCGCGATGCCTGGACCTCGGTGTGGCCGACCGGGCTCATTCTTTCGGTGCTCACCGTCCTGATCCTGCCGGTCACCGGCTGGCTCGGCTGGGCCATGGTCTATCGCCACGGCGTGGGAGTTGCGCGATGACGTCCATGCTTGCCCGCGCGCTCGTGTGCTGCTCGCTGCTGTGCCTCGCCGGCTGCGACGATGGCAGCGGCGATCCCAAGGCGCAGATCGGCGCCAACCCGAAGCTCCCCGAGATCCAGCAATATTGGCTGCCGCCGATACACATCGCGCGGATCGTCGGCTGGAAGAAGGACGAGACGCCGACGGTCGCGGAGGGCTTGCAGGCCAAAGCCTTCGCGACGGGCCTGCAGCATCCGCGCTTCCTCTATGTGCTTCCCAATGGCGACGTACTGGTGGTGGAATCCAAGGCGCCGAAGGGTGCGCCGATCAAGCGGCCCAAGGAAATAGTGACAGGCTACGTCGAGTCCTGGGCGACGTCAGGCGGCGATACCGGCGAGAGCAATCGCATCACGTTGCTGCGTGACACGAACGGCGATGGCGTCCCCGATACCCAAAGCGTCTTCCTCGACCATCTCAATTCGCCCTTCGGCGTCGCGCTGGTCGGCAACGATCTCTATGTCGCCAACACCGACGCCATCGTCAAATATCCTTACACCGAAGGCGACACCAAGATCACCGCGCCGGGTACGGTGCTGACGCCGCTGCCGGGCGGCCCGATCGACCATCACTGGACCAAGAGCCTCGTCGCCAGCCCCGACGGCTCAAAGCTCTATGCGGGCGTCGGCTCCAACAGCAACATCACCGAGAACGGCATGGAGGCCGAGCACAATCGCGCCGCCATCCTCGAAGTCGACCGCGACAGCGGCCGCTGGCGCATCTTTGCGAGCGGCCTGCGCAATCCGAACGGCCTCAGCTTCGAGCCGCAGACCGGCGCTTTGTGGACGGTTGTGAACGAGCGCGACGAGCTCGGCCCCGACCTCGTGCCCGACTACATGACATCGGTGAAGGACGGCGGCTTCTATGGCTGGCCCTACAGCTATTACGGCCAGCATGTCGACCCCCGCGTCAAGCCGGAGCGGCCTGATCTCGTCGCCAAGGCGATCGTGCCCGACTACGCACTGAGCTCGCATGTCGCCCCGCTCGGAATGGCCTTCTCTACCGGGACCAGCCTGCCAAGCGCCTATCGCGGCGGCGCCTTTGTCGGTGAGCACGGCAGCTGGAACAGGCAGGTGCTGAACGGCTACAAGGTCGTGTTCGTGCCGTTCAGCGACGGCAAGCCGAGCGGACAGGCGCAGGACGTCGTGACCGGCTTCCTCAATAGCGATAACCACGCGCGCGGCCGTCCCGTCGGCGTCGCCATCGACAAGACCGGCGCGCTGCTGGTCGCCGACGACAGCGGCAACACGGTGTGGCGCGTGGGCGCGGCGCATCCGCAGCTCACGCAGCGATAGAGCATGGATATGAGAGAGCTGGAGGAGGAGACCATGGGCCTTGCTCAATATGCGATCGTGCCGGTGCAGGACGAATGGGGCGTGCTTCACGACGGCGACGTCAAGAGCCGGTATGCCACCAAGGAAGCTGCGTTCGAGTCAGCGGTCGCCGCAGCTTCGCTGGCGCTGCGCGAGGGACATGAGGTTCATGTCAGCGTTCCCGGCCGCGAGGCCGGCGAGAATGCGCTCGGTAGTTAACATCGTCACACGATCAGCCGCCCGCGCCGCGCGGCGATGCCAATCGTGACCTCTGCGCCGGCGTTGAAATCGAGGCGGTCGGCCTCAATGCCATCGCTGAAGATGACGCCGCCCTGGCCGAGTGCGATGTCATCGGGCGCGAAGATGAAGTCGGTAGCAAGCCGCGTTCGATGACCTGGTGGCGCCCCCATTGCTCCAGCACCTCAGGATGCAGGGCTATCGCATATGACTCGTTGCGGCGGCCTGCGCGCACGCCTCGTCCTTCGAGACGGCGCTTACGCGCCTCCTCAGGATGAGGCTAATCA
>NZ_JACIHE010000062.1 GCF_014198245.1 Bradyrhizobium sp. cir1 | reverse complement strand
GTATCCCTCCGCCAAAGGCCGCCTTGTCTGACGAACGCAATCGCTGCAGGTCCTAGGGGTAATCCTAGGAGAAGCGCTATGACGATTTCGAGGGCGGAGGTGATCACATCGGTCGAGCGGCGGCGCCGGTGGTCGCAGGATGAGAAGGAACGGCTCGTTGCAGCATCGCTTGAGCCCGGAGCCAATGTTTCCGAGGTGGCTCGCATGGCCGGGCTTCATGTGAGCCAGCTGTTCAGGTGGCGCAAGGAGCTTTGCAAGCACGCTGAAGCGAGTATAGCGCCGTTCGTGCCGGTCGAGATTGGGCCGTCTGTGCCGCGGCGGGAGGTGGCCGAAGCGCCATTGACGACGGCGGCGCGTCGACGGAAGAGCCAGGGCATCATCGAGATTGATCTTGGTACCGGGCACCGCATCCGGGTCGATGGCGACGTTGATGGAGACGCGCTACGTCGTGTTCTCGATGCTTTGGTCCGCCGATGATCCCAGTCCCCACGGGCGCGCGAGTGTGGCTCGCGACAGGCTACACGGACATGCGCCGAGGCTTTCCGTCGTTGGCACTCCAGGTGCAGGAGGTGCTACGCAAGGACCCGCTCAGCGGTCATCTGTTCGTCTTCCGCGGTCGCCGAAGCGATCTTGTGAAGGTGATCTGGCACGATGGCCAGGGAGCATGCCTGTTCACCAAGAGACTCGAGAGAGGAAGGTTCATCTGGCCATCGGTTGCGGGCGAAGCAGTGACGATCTCACCGGCGCAGATGAGCTACCTGTTGTCCGGAATCGATTGGCGCACCCCTCAAGAAACCCAGCGTCCGACGCGCGTCGGATAGGTGTTTTGGGTTTGAATCTGCTGCTTGATCTGATTCAATGGCTTCATGATCTCGAAGCCGGACGACCTTCCATCGGACCTTGTCAGTGCCCTGGCAGCGCTGCAGGCCGAGCGTGAGACGCGGCTGCAAGCCGAGGCGGTAGCTGCCAGTGCGCTGGCGGAGCTGTCGGCGAACGAGGCGCTGGTCGCGCATCTTGAGCTGCGGATCGAGAAGCTCAAACGCGAACTGTTCGGACAACGCTCCGAGCGCACGGCACGGCTGATCGAGCAGTTGGAATTGGAGCTCGAAGAGCTCGTCACCACGGCGAGCGAGGACGAGCTTGCCGCGCGGGCCGCCGCGGCGAAAACCCAGAGCGTGCGCGCCTTCACGCGCAAGCGGCCGGTACGCAAGCCCTGGCCGGACGACATCGAGCGCGAGCGAGTCGTTATCGAGGCCCCGAAGAGCTGTGCCTGCTGCGGCGGATCGCGCCTGGCGAAGCTGGGCGAGGATGTGACCGAGACGCTGGAGGAGATCCCGCGCCGGTTCAAGCTGATCGAGACGGTGCGGGAAAAGTTCACCTGCCGCGATTGCGAGAAGATCAGCCAGCCGCCGGCACCGTTCCATGCCACGCCGCGCGGCTTCATCGGTCCGCAATTGCTGGCGACGATCCTGTTCGACAAGTTCGGCATGCATATCCCGCTCAACCGCCAGAGTGTGCGCTTTAAGGCCGAGAGGATCGACCTGCCGCTGTCGACGCTGGCCGACCAGGTCGGCCACGGAACCTTCGCCGTCATGCCGCTGTTCCAGCTGATTGAGCGCCATGTACTCGCAGCCGAGCGCCTTCATGGCGACGACACCACCATCCGCATCCTGGCGAAGGGCAAGTGCACGACCGGCCGGATCTGGACCTATGTGCGCGACGATCGGCCCTACGGTGGGCCTGCGCCGCCGGCTGCGGTCTATTACGCCTCGAGCGACCGACGAGGCGAACATCCCCAGAAGCATCTGGCTGCCTTCGCCGGCATCCTGCAAGCCGATTGCTATAGCGGCTTCGAGCCGTTGTTCGACCCGCAAAAGAAAGCGATGCCGATCACGCCGGCATTTTGCTTCGCCCATGCGCGGCGGGGCTTCTTCGAGCTGGCCGACATCGAGAAAACCGCTCGGGACGGACAGAAAGCCAAACCGGTCTCCCCGATCGCGCTGGAGGCGGTCAGGCGTCTTGACGCCCTGTTCGAGATCGAGCGCGCCATCAACGGCCGCAGCGCCGAAGAGCGGCGTATTGTGCGCCAGGAAAGAAGCAAGCCGCTGCTCGACGACATGCATGGCTGGCTACTCCGCGAGCGAGAAACCCTCTCGCGCTCCTCCGAGGTCCTGAAGCCCATGAATTACATGCTCAGGCGCTGGGCCGACTTTGCCCGCTTCCTCGACGATGGCAGGATCTGCCTCAGCAACAACGCCGCCGAAAGAGCGTTGCGCGGCATCGCCTTGGGAAGGCGCAACTGGACCTTCGCCGGCAGCCTACGCGGCGCCGACCGCGCCGCCATCATGCTGACGATGATCACGACCTGTCGCCTGAATGACGTCGATCCCAAGGCTTGGCTCGCCAACGTCCTAGCCCGTATCGCCGATCTTCCTGTATCGCGTTTGCACGAACTGCTTCCCTGGGAATGGAATCTTCTGTGCCAAGCCGGCAAGCCCGACGATCAGCAAGCCGCCTGACCTTCATCCAACGCTATCATACGGCTCGCCACGCCCGCGCGTACGCGTCAATCAGGCGGCCTTCGTCGTATGCGTACG
>NZ_JACIHE010000061.1 GCF_014198245.1 Bradyrhizobium sp. cir1 | reverse complement strand
GTAACCGGTATGAGCTCCCACGTCCGCGGTGATCAGCGGTCGCGTGCGTAGCGGATCGGCATCCAGTACTGGCGCAGCGCCTCGACGACGGCTGGGATATCGAGGTAGGCGCTACTGAGAAAATCCTCGGTTTTGCGACCGATTCGTGGCGGTCCGAGCAGGGGACGGCCTTGATCGTTGCGACAGTGCAGCAGGATGGGCAGCAGCAGGCCGTGATTGACGTTGTTGACGTCCAGCAAAGGCGCCCACGCCGACAGCCTGAGCCGCATCGCGGCATAGAATCCCTGGCACCAAGGATGCGCATCGATATTGCCGTTGGCTTCGCGCCGGTGCATCGGCTCGAACCGATCGGGGGTGGTCGAGAGAATGTTGCTGATCTCGTTATGGCGCAGCGCGACGGCGGAGATCGCAGCGAACTCCGGGGTACCGCCATGGTTGAAGGCATCATCATCGATGGCGAGCAGCGGGCAGATCCAATCGGGCGGGCTCATCGACACCGGTCCGGCCACGATCGCGGCGACATAGCCGTCGAGCATGGGGAGATCGGTGCCGGTCGGATGCTGATCGAGGCGGGCCTGCAGCCATCGCTCGAGGTCCGCAAGCGGCATCGCGGCGGCGGCCATCGACGACGATGCTTTATGGCGACGTGGGCTCACGCGGCGGCCTGCGCAGTGCGCTGGCGGGCCGCCTTCCAGTTCCATGCGAGCAGCTCGGGCAGCTGATGGCTCTTGGTTCGCCCGGAGGTGATGCGCTCCAGCACGTCGGTCAGGTAGGCCTGCGGATCAAGATCATGGAGCTTTGCCGTGTTCACGATCGACGCCAGGATTGCCCAGCTCTCGGCGCCGCCTTCGCTGCCGCTGAACAGTGAGTTGCGTCTTCCCATGGCAATCGGGCGGATGGAACGCTCGACCGTATTGCTGTCGACCTCGATGCGGCCGTCGCGGAGAAACAGCGTCAACCCATCCCAGTGGTTGAGCGCGTAGTTGATGGCCTCCGTCAGCTTCGACTGGGAGAAGAGCTGGTCGACCATGGCGGTCAGCCGCGCCCTGAGCACCTCCATCAACGGAACGGCCCTGATGCGACGGGCGGTAAGCCGTTGCTCGGCACTGCTGCCGCGGATCTCTGCCTCGATCGCATAGACCGCTTGCAGCCGTTCGATCACCTCGCGAGCGAACGGCGACTGGGTCGTCTTGTAGACCTCCACGAATTTGCGTCGGGCATGGGCGAGACAAAAGGCGAGCTGGATTGTGCCGCCATGGCCGCGGGCGAGCGCCTTGTAGGCGGCATAACCGTCCACCTGCAGAATGCCGGAAAAGCCCGTCAATTGTCCGGCGATCTCCTCCGTGCTGCGGCCGTCGGCGAACACATAGGCAACCGCCGGTGGCGAGGGGCCGCCCCATGGCCGGTCATCCATCGCATGCGCCCAGAACTGGCAGATGCGGGTGCGACCTCGTCCGGGATCGAGCACTGGCATCGGTGTCTCGTCGCAGAACAGGCGCGGTGCGGCCTGGATCGTGCGCAGCTGGAGGTCATAGAGGCTCCTGAGCCACCAGGCCGCACGCTTCACCCAGCCGGCGAGCGTCGCCCGGTCGAGATGGATGCCCTGGCCGGCCAGAATTTGCACCTGTCGGTACAGCGGCAGATACCAGGCGAACTTCGAGACCACGACGTGGCTCACGAGTGCGGTCGAGACCATGCCGCTCTCGATCAGGCGCGGTAGCACCCTCACTTGGACCACGCCATCGGTGCAGCTGCGGCAGCCATATTTGGGACGGATCGTGCGCAGCACCCGCAGGATCGCCGGGATGATGTCCAGCACCTCGCTGACGTCCTCGCCGATCTTGTGAAGCTGACCTTGGCAGCATGGGCAGGCGGTTGCCTCCGGCTCCAGCACCTGCTCACAGCGCGGCAGGTGCTTTGGAAGCGCGCCAATGTTGCGGCGCGCCTTCTTGCGCGGTTTGCCAGATGGGTTCGCCCCAGCCACATCGTCGTTGGCGGCCGCACGCAGCGTAGTGTCCGCCTCAAGATCGCCCAGCTCGAGCGCAAGCTGTTCGTCCACGAGCACCGCAAGCCGCTCCGAGCGCTTCCCGAAGATCATCTCCTTGAGCGTCTGCATTGCCACGCGCAGCTTCTCGTTCTCAGCGTCAAGCGCGAGCACCATCTCGGTCAGAGCCGCCGGATCGGTCGGGAGAGCGTCGGGACGAATCGTCATGATCAGACGATACATCCGCGCGACCCGTGCTCCAGCGAAATCCTCACCCCTCAGCCGACAACGGTCGGCTGCTTCACAGGCTTGGGCGACATACGCGTCCACTCGAGCCCGTCGAGCAGTATCGCAAGCTGCGTCGCACTGAGATGCACAACGCCGTCGCGGATCGGCGGCCAGGTGAAACGTCCTTGGTGCAACCACTTCGTTACCAGCACCATACCGCTGCCGTCCCACGCCAGAAGCTTCACTCTGTCCATGCGCTTGCTACGGAACACGAAGACGTCGCCGCAATACGGGTTCGCGCGCAATGCTTCGCTCACCAGCGCCGACAGCGTGTGCACCGACTTGCGAAAGTCGACCGGCTGGGCCGCCAGCACCACCTTGAGGTCTGACCGTAGCGCAATCACCGGACCCCTCGAAGCGCCGCCAGCACCGTCGCAAGCGTCGCCAGTTCCACGCCCGGCTCGACACGGATCCGCGCCCCGTTCACCTCGATCTCGACCACTCCGCAGGCCTTGACCGGCAGTGCGGTGATCTCCAAAGGCCTCGTCTGTGCCGATGAAATGCACTCGGACTTACCGGCCGTTCCGCCGCCGCTCTCGGCACCAATTTGGATCGGCACAAACTTCGGCGCTTTGCTGGACACCGCCGTCGCGACTTGGCGCCGCCACGCCGTGAGCAGCCCGCGGGAAACGCCATTGCGCCGCGCCACCTCGGAGATGTTCGTCCCCTCCTCAAAGCTCTCCGCCACGATCCGGGCCTTCTCTTCGCCCGTCCACCGTCGGCGGCGGCGCTCCCCAGTGATCACCTCAACGCGACGATAGGAGTCACCTTCCTGCCTGGCATCAAGCATGGCATTTGCCATCGTTCCACCTCCACCGATCAGCTCATCCCAGGCTGTATCGCGCGCAAGCCGAGGCGTGGCGAGGTGTGGGCCTCATGCCGGT
>NZ_JACIHE010000060.1 GCF_014198245.1 Bradyrhizobium sp. cir1 | reverse complement strand
GACATCGTCGGCATGACGAATTCGGCACCGGCTCGTATTCCGGTTGGCCAGCGGCTGGTCACCGTCTTCATTCGCGTATTGAAGCGAACGCCTTCCGGGCCGTGCATGTGGTGGTCGCCGAAGATCGATGCTTTCCATCCGCCGAAGGAGTGAAAGGCCATCGGCACCGGGATCGGAACGTTGATGCCGACCATTCCGACTTTGATCTGATGGGCGAATTCACGCGCGGCATCGCCATCGCGTGTGAAGATGGACGTGCCGTTGCCGAATTCGTGTTCATTTATCATGCGCGCGGCTGTCGCGTAGTCCGGCGCTCGAACGACTGAAAGCACAGGACCGAAGATCTCTTCCTTGTAGATCTTCATATTCGGCTTGACATGGTCGAACAGGCTTCCGCCCACGAAGAAACCATTCTCATAGCCCTGCATCCTGAACTTGCGTCCATCGACCAGCAACTTTGCGCCCTCGGCGACGCCGGTATCGATATAGCTGCGGACCTTCTCCAGGTGCTGTTTCGTGACGAGTGGCCCCATCTCCGCTTCGGGGTCGGTACCCGGCCCGACCTTCAGGCCTCGAACCTTGGGTTCGAGCGCGGAGATCAGCTTGTCCGCGGTCCCCTCGCCGACCGGCACTGCAACCGAGATCGCCATGCAGCGCTCGCCCGCGGAGCCGTAGGCGGCCCCCATCAACGCATCGACCGCCTGATTCATGTCGGCATCAGGCATTACGATCATGTGGTTCTTTGCGCCACCAAGGGCCTGGCAGCGCTTCCCGGTGTTCGCCGCGGTCGAATAGATGTACTGCGCGATCGGTGTGGAGCCCACGAAGCTGATCGCCGAAATATCCGGGTGATGAAGCAGCGCATCCACCGCTTCCTTGTCGCCTTGCACCACGTTGAACACGCCGTCCGGCAGACCTGCTTCCTTCAACCACTCCGCCATGACGAGCGACGCCGAAGGGTCGCGCTCAGAAGGCTTCAAAATGAACGCATTTCCGCAGGCGAGGGCGACCGGAAACACCCACATCGGAACCATGACTGGGAAATTGAAGGGCGTGATTCCGGCGACAACACCGAGCGGCTGGCGCGTAGAATAGCTGTCAACGCGGGTACCGACATTCTCCGTAAGTTCGCCCTTGAGAAGCTGCGGAGCGGCCGTGGCAAATTCGACCACCTCCATTCCGCGCTGAACTTCCCCCAGCGCGTCGGAGTGAACCTTGCCATGCTCGGAGACGATCACGTCCGCAAGCTGACCTGCGCGATCCTCAAGGATTCGCAGAAATCGATTGAGCACGCGTGCACGCCGTAAAGGCGTCGTTTCGGCCCAACCCTGCGCTGCCCTGCTGGCGGCGGACACCGCGTCCGCCACGATCGCCCCGTTGGCGGCCACAACACGGCCCGTCTGCTCACCCGTTGCCGGGTTGAAGACCGGCAAGCTGCGTTCGGTGCCCCCCGAGACCTGCTTGCCATTGATGAAATGATTGATCTGCGTGACCACGAACGTCTCCTCCTTGTTTCTGATCAGACTCGAGCCCTCAAGTCAGGCCGCTTTCATTCCCGCCATGTATTTGCCGATCACGCGCTTGTCGGCGCCCTCGGCTGACACTTCATGGACGATGCGACCCGCGCTCATGACGAGGACCCTGTCGACCAAACCAAGCAACTCGTCGAGATCCTCCGAGATGAGCAGCACTGCGGCTCCGCCGTTCCGGGCTTCGATGATCCGACGGTAGGTTTCTTCGCACGCAACGAAGTCAAGACCGAACGTCGGATTCGACGCGACCAGCAATCGAACGTCCTGCGTGAGCTCTCGCGCCAGCACAGCGCGTTGAACATTGCCACCGGATAGCGCGCTCATGCTTGCGTTCAGGCCAGGGGCCTTGACACGAAATTGTGCAACGAGCTTCTCGGCCTGCTCTGCGAGCGCGCCGTAGTTCATAGCGATACCACGGCAGAGCGGCACCCGATCGAAATTACGCAGGGCAAGATTCTCGGCCAGCGACATGCGATCGATGCAGGCGTTCTTCAGGGGCTCTTGCGGCAGTCCATAGACGCCGAGGCGAGCGATTTCCTGTCGTGTACCCTTGAACGATGAGCCGGACACGATCATCGTACCGAAGCGATCCCGCTGCCCCATCAGGGCCTCGACCAACTCCAACTGTCCGTTTCCGGATACCCCGGCAATCCCGACAATCTCGCCTGCGCGCACCTTGAGCGAGAGATCTTTCACGGCGGGAAGACCATTGTCGCCGTTCACGTGGAGGTCGCTGATGGAGAGGACAATATCGGACTTTGGCGGCGATTTCGGCGCGTGCGGCAGCATCTTGCTGACGGGCTCTCCGATCATAGCTTCTGCCAGAGCGTCATCAGTCAAATCGGCGACGGCGCCCGTTCTCACCGACGCGCCTCGACGCAACACCGTCACGTCGTCGGCGAATCGGCGCACTTCATGGAACTTGTGGCTGATCAGGATAGCGCTGAGTTCGCCCGTCCGTGTCAGGCTGCGAACATGGCCGAGCACTTCATCGGCTTCTGCCGGCGTCAGTACCGACGTCGGTTCGTCCAGGATGAGTAGCTTGCGCCCGAGATAGAGCTGCTTGACGATCTCGGCCTTCTGCTTCTCGCCCGCAGAGAGCTGCGAGACACGTACGTCGAGAGGTACGCGAAAAGGAAGCTTCTTGGTGACTACGGCCAGCCGCCTCAGCTCGCTTTGCCAGTTGATATAGGCCGGCAATCTCGCACCGCTGACGACGAGATTCTGCGCCACCGTCATCGACGGCACGAGGGTAAAATGCTGATACACCATGCCGATGCCGAGCGCATCGGCATCCTTCGGCGAGTTCAGCCGGTGCTCGCGCCCATCCACCTGGATGTGACCCTCATCCGGATGGTAAAAGCCCACCAGGCATTTGACCAAC
This sequence comes from Bradyrhizobium sp. cir1, assembly GCF_014198245.1. GTDB lineage: Bacteria > Pseudomonadota > Alphaproteobacteria > Rhizobiales > Xanthobacteraceae > Bradyrhizobium. The sequence goes on along the minus strand of NZ_JACIHE010000060.1, from coordinate 762 downwards.
GTGCTCTTCCCAGCGCCGTTCTCCCCGAGCAGCGCGTGGACGGTGCCCGAGCGGATCAGCAGCGATACGTTGTTCAGGGCGAGGTTTGCCCCGAAACGCTTCGTCATGTTCTTTAGCTCGACTTGCGGAACGCTCATCGGACTATCCTCCGAGGATGAATTCTCGTCACGGGGTCTCACCTGTGAAGCTTGAGCTCGCCCGGCGCATCAGCGAACGGAGCAGCCCGCGATGTCGACGCAACCATGATTGCAAGGGTCAGAATGTAGGGAGCCGCATTGAACAGGTAGTAGTAGCCGGTCACGCCAATACCCTGGAGCGCAGGACCAAGAGCGCCTGCCCCGCCGAACAGCAGCGATGCGCCGAGGGCGTTGATCGAACGCCAGCGGGCAAAGATGACGAGCGCGACGGCCATGATGCCTTGGCCACTCGACAGGCCTTCGCTCCAGCTCCCCGGATACGAAAGCGACAGGAAGCTGCCGCCGATGCCCGCGAGAAAGCCGCCCGCCATGGTCGCTATGATGCGTACCCGCAATACAGGAAACCCAAGCGCGCGTGCCGCATCCTCGCTGTCTCCCACCGTGCGCAGCATCAGCCCCCAGCCGGTCCTGTTCAGGAAGATGTAGACCGCAAAAGCCAATGCAATTCCGACGAAGAACAGCGCGTTGACGTCCAGCGCAGCTCGCACCTGCGGTACGCTCGACCAGAATCCGAGTTCGATCGAGGGAAGCGGCGGCGCCTTTGGCTCGATCAAGGGTTTGCCCA
>NZ_JACIHE010000059.1 GCF_014198245.1 Bradyrhizobium sp. cir1 | reverse complement strand
TCAGCCCCTGCTTCGCGCGCAACTCCAGCGAATCACAGCATCGCCGCCGTGGCAAATACTGATCCCTACCAAAAGAATCTCACGCTCTGAGGAGCGCGGAACGCGCGTCTCGAAGGATGAAGGCCGGGCTGCAGCAGCGAGGCCTTCATGGTTCGAGACGGCGCTTGCGCGCCTCCTCACCATGAGGAGCGACAGTTACGCCGCCTTGGCGACGTCCACCTTGCGGAAACGCACCAGCGAGAAGTGTCCCAGCGGCGGGATCAGGCGGCGCTCGGCAAGCTCGATGCCATTGGCACCGGCGAGCCATTTGGCGTAGCGCGACCAGGCGAACTCGGCGGTGCGGAAGCCGAGCGGACGCACCACCGGCTGCAGCTTCTGCTCGATGAAGCGGCGCATGCCGGCGTCGGCGCTGACGCGGGTGAGGATGATCAGCTCGCCGCCCGGCCGCAGCACGCGGGCGAATTCGTCGAGCGCCTTCTCCGGGTTCGGCACGGCGGTGACGACGTACTGCGCCATCACCACGTCGAACGAATTGTCGGGGAATTCGAGCTTCTCGGCGTCCATCACCGCGAGCCCCTCGACGTTCTTCAACTTCTGCTCGGCGACGCGCTGGCGCGCCTTGTCGAGCATCGCTTCCGAAATGTCGGTGCCGAAGATGCGCAGGTTCGGCGCGTAAAGCGGCAACGAGATGCCGGTGCCGACGCCGACCTCGAGCACTCGTCCGCCGATCTTGTTGGTGGCCGCGATCGCAGCCTGCCGGCCCTTGGCGAACACGCCGCCGAACACGAGATCGTAGACCGGCGCCCAGCGATCGTAGGCCTGCTCGACCGTGCCGCGGGTAAGGTCGAGCTGCTGGGTGCCGTCAAGGTTCATAATCTTAGCCATCGATGAGGTTCTCGCTGTGGATCCAATGAAAGGTCAACCGCGCACCGGCCGCCGCGCCATGCGAGGCGAGGCGCGCAGGACGCGGCTGGGCTGAAGTGAGGTGAGGTTTCCGACGAACTGGCGCGCGCTGTTCTCCCAGGAACGCTCCAGCGCGAAGTTGCGGCAGGTCTCGCGCGACATGGTGAGTGCGCGCAGGCACGCGGTACGCAAATCGTGGTCGATCGCGCCGATCGGATGATCGGCGATGACGTCCTTGGGACCCGTCACCGGAAACGCCGCAACCGGCGTACCGCAGGCGAGCGCCTCGAGCTGCACCACGCCGAAGGTGTCGGTCAGGCTCGGAAACACGAACACGTCGGCGGCGGCAAGATGCGCGGTGAGATCGGCGCCCTTCTTCTCGCCGAGGAAGACTACGTCCGGATACTTCTTCTCCAGCGCGGCCTTCTGCGGGCCGTCGCCGACGACCACCTTGGTGCCGGGCAGGTCGAGCGAGAGGAACGCTTCGAGATTCTTCTCCACCGCGACGCGGCCCATGGTCATGAAGATCGGGCGCGGCAAATCGAGCTTGGCCAGATGATCGGGATGAAACAGCTCGGTGTTGACGCCGCGCGTCCAGAAGCCGAGCCGCTTGAACCCGCGCTCGGACAACTCCTGCCGCAGCGAGGGCGTCGCCACCATGGTCATCGCGGCGGCATCGTGGAAATGGCGCAGCACGGCATAGCCGACCGCGGCCGGGATGCCGGTCCGTACCGAAACGTATTCCGGAAAGCGGGTCGTATAGGAGGTCGTGAAGGCAAGCCGGTTGCGCCGGCAATAGGCCCGCGCGGCCCAGCCGATCGGACCTTCGGTCGCGATGTGCAGCGCGTCGGGCGCCGCCTTCTCGATCCGCCGCGCGATCTCCCTTCCGCTCGGCAGCGCGATACGCAGACCCGGATAGGTCGGCAGCGGCCAGGACGGAAAGCCGTCCGGGGTGAGGAAGTCGATCTCGACATCGAGCGCCTTGGCCGCGTTCGCCAGCGAGGTCAGGGTGCGGACCACACCGTTGACCTGCGGATGCCAGGCGTCAGTCGCGATTAATACCCGCATGGGGAAATCCCGAGAGTTTGATGATTCTCGGCTTAGGACCATCAACCACGGATATTTCAGGCGTGTGACGTCATAGAAGTGTCGGCCCGCTGTTTTGTTCGTTAACGGACCCCTGCGGCCACGAAACTGTCATGAAACAATCCTTGCCGCGATGAAACCGTTTTCGGTTTTCCGCGCAAACGTCCCGAAACTTGTTTCCGTTAGTGATTTACGCAACGGAGCACCGCAACGGTGCCGGGGTGACCAAAAACACCCGCGCAAACAGGGGCGATCAATGTTCAAGCTGGACACGTTCAAGACGTATTCGCGCGCCGTTGCCTTCGGCGCAGTCGCGATCTCCGCGATCGCTTTCGCAGGCCCGGCCAAGGCCGCGCCGGTGCAGCTCTTCCCGTTCTTCCAGCCGCTGCCGCCGATGGCGGCACCGCAGCCGATCCAGCCCTATCAGCCCTACCAGGCTGCGCCCTCCCAAGCCGCGCCGTCGGAAGATCAGGACACCGTCGAGATGCCGGCCCGCTTCCGCCGCCAGACGGTTTCCTATGCGACGCGCGAGGCGCCGGGCACCATCATCATCGATACGCCCAACACCTATCTTTATTACGTGCTCGGTAACGGCCAGGCGCTGCGCTACGGCATCGGCGTCGGCCGCGACGGCTTCACCTGGTCCGGCATCCAGTCGGTGAGCAAGAAGGCCGAGTGGCCGGACTGGACCCCGCCGCCGGAGATGATCGCCCGCCAGCCCTATTTGCCGCGCCACATGGCCGGCGGCCCCGGCAACCCGTTAGGGGCCCGCGCCATGTATCTCGGCGGCACCATCTACCGCATCCACGGCACCAACGCGCCCGAGACCATCGGCAAGCACGTCTCCTCCGGCTGCATCCGCATGACCAACAACGACGTCACCGACCTCTATTCCCGCGTCAATGTCGGCACCAAGGTGATCGTGCTGCCGATGACGGAACGCAGAGCCGACCTCGGCGCTGCGACGCGCTAAAGCGACAGGACATTGTGACGCGAACGGCCCTGGAACCCACCGGGGCCGTTTTCGTTTGCCCTCGACATCCTGACGCGCGCTTGCTGCGGCGCGTTTCGCCATGGAGGCGCAGATGCGACCATGCCAGCAGACATCGCCGAGCGCATGGCTGCGCGCGATCGTGGGTGTGGGAGCTCTGACGTCGCTCCTTTCTGCCCCCTCCTCCTTCGCACAGCAGCCGGCGAGCGACGCGGCGGCTCAGCAGGCCTTCAACAATGCCTGCCGCACCTGTCACTCCGTGAAGGAAGGCGACAACCGCCTCGGTCCGAACCTCAACAAGATCATCGGACGCAAGGCCGGCGCGCTGCCGGACTACAATTATTCGTCGTCGATGAAAGAAGCCGGCTTCGCCTGGGACCAGGACAAGCTCACCCGCTTCATGGTCAAGCCTGACGAGGTCGTGTCCGGCAACAAGATGCAGCCCTATGGCGGCATCTCGGCTGAGGAAGCGGGCAAGATCGTTGCGTATCTTCAGACGGCGGGCGGGCAATAACGGCGTCGGCGCCGCGTGTTGAGGCTTGCATCGGAATCGCGGCGCATCCTTCGAGACGCCCGCCTGCGGCGGGCCCTCAGGATGAGGGCTGAGTGTGCGGGCCGCAATCTATCCGTGGTACTTGCGCCAAATCCCGGCTGCCAGTTAGCCTCATCCTGAGGAGCGCGCCCTTGCGCGCGTCTCGAAGGACGAGGCGTGCACGATGACCGAAGGCGCGTGGCTCTACATTCTCAGGTGTGCCGATGGCAGCTACTACATCGGCACGACACGAAGCGAGCTCGAAATCAGGATCGCGCAGCACAACACCGGCACGTTCGCGGGCTATACAAAGTCGCGTCGCCCCGTAACCCTGGTCTTCTCGCAATGGTTCGACCGCATCACCGACGCGATCGAATGCGAGCGCAAGCTCAAGAAATGGAGCCGCGCCAAGAAGGAAGCCTTCATGCGCGGCGATTTTTGCAGAGCTGCACGAGTTGGCAAAGCGCGGATCACATGATCCTTCGAGACGCCCGCCTGCGGCGGGCCCTCAGGATGAGGGCTGAGTGTGCGGCCACTAATCCGTCCGAAGCGTTTGCACCAAGCCGCAGATGCCCGGTAGCCTCATCCTGAGAGCGTGAGAATGATTCGCTTTTGTCGGGCGAGTTTCACCATAATAGGCGAGAAGGCAGCGAGCGTGGGCGATGCGGTTGA
>NZ_JACIHE010000058.1 GCF_014198245.1 Bradyrhizobium sp. cir1 | reverse complement strand
GGCGGGGCGGGCGCCGACCGCGCGATGGGCCTGTTCATCAACACCCTGCCGCTGCGGCTTGACCTTGACGGCACCGCCGTCGAGGCGAGCGTGCGGACCACGCATGCCCGGCTGGTCGAGCTCTTGGCGCACGAGCATGCCTCGCTGGCGCTGGCGCAACGCTGCCGCGCCGTTGCGGCGCCGGCGCCGCTGTTCAGCGCGCTGTTGAACTACCGCCACAACACGCCGGCGGCGGTCACCGCCTCCGCAGCCGATGATGCGCTGTCCGGCGTGGAATGGCTGGGCGAGGAGGAGCGCACCAACTATCCGCTGACCTTGTCGGTGGAGGATTTTGGCGAGGCGCTCGGGCTGACGGCGCAGGTGGTGGAGCCTATCTCGGCGGATCGGGTCTGCGGCCACATGCAGCGGGCGCTGGAGCAGCTGGCGGAGGCGCTGGAGCGGGCGCCGAGCACGCCAGTGCGGGAGCTGGACATCCTGCCACCTGACGAGCGGGCGTATCTGCTGGAGGAGCTGAACCGGACGGCGGCGGCCTATCCGTCGGAGCGGTGCATCCATGAGCTGTTCGAGGCCCAGGTGCGCCGTGCGCCGGATGCGGTGGCGGTGGTGTGCGCGGAGGAGCGCGTAAGCTATGGCGAGCTCAATGCGCACGCCAACCGCCTGGCGCATCATCTGATCGCAATTGGGGTGAAGCCGGACCAGCCGGTGGCGATCTGCCTGCAGCGCAGTCCGATGATGGTGGTGGGGCTGCTGGCGATCCTCAAGGCGGGGGGCGCCTATCTGCCGCTGGATCCGGCCTATCCGCCGGCGCGGCTGCGGCAGGTTATCGACGATGCGGCGCCGCGAGTGCTGCTGGCCGATGCAGCGGGGCGATCGGCGCTGGGCGACGATGCGCTACGCGATCTGACGGTGGTGGATCTGGCGGCGACGCCGGAATGGGCAAATCTGCCGGCGTCGGATCCGGACCCGCGTGCGCTCGGCCTGACCTCGCGCCATCTCGCCTATGTGATCTACACCTCCGGATCCACAGGCACCCCCAAGGGGGCACAGAATGAGCATCGGGCTATCGTTAATCGCCTGATCTGGATGCAGAACGCCTATGGTCTCAACGCAACTGATGTCGTGTTGCAGAAGACGCCATTTAGCTTCGATGTCTCGGCCTGGGAGTTCTTCTGGACCTTGCTTGAAGGGGCAACCCTGGTGCTGGCGCCGCCCGGTGCGCACAGAGATCCCGACGCATTGGTCGACTTGATTATCAACCAGCGAATTACGACGGTTCACTTCGTGCCATCCATGCTGGTCAGCTTTATAGATGCGAAGAGTGTTGACCGCTGCATATCGCTGGGACGAGTTTTATGCAGCGGCGAGGCGCTTCCTGCCGCCAGTGTGCATAAGGTTCGGCGCCTCTTGCCTTGGACGGCCCTGCACAATCTGTACGGTCCGACGGAAGCTGCGATCGACGTGACAGCGTGGAGTTGTCTGGCTGAGTTTGATGGCGCCATTGTCCCGATTGGCCGTCCGATTGCGAACACGCGGGTGTATCTGCTGGATGGTCATGGGGCACCAGTGCCGTTCGGGGCGGTGGGGGAGCTCTACATTGGCGGGGCGGGGGTGGCGCGCGGCTATCTGAACCGCCCTGAGCTGACAGCGGAGCGGTTCATCGCCAGTCCCTTTGTCGAGGGCGACCGGCTCTACCGGACCGGCGACCTGGCACGCTACCTGCCGGACGGCAATCTGGAGTTTTTGGGCCGCAACGACGACCAGGTGAAGATCCGCGGCTTTCGGATCGAGCCGGGCGAGATCGCGGCGCGGCTCCTCGAGCATCCGGCGGTGGGTGATGCAGTGGTGGTGGCGCGCGAGGATGGCTGCGGCGAGCAGCGTCTTGTCGGCTATGTGGTGTGTGCGCCCGAGGCGGCTTCGAACGGACAGGATGGCGGCGACCTTGCCGGCGCCTTGCGCGCGCACATAAGTGCGCACCTGCCGGACTACATGGTGCCATCGGCGTTCGTCCGGCTGGCGGCGCTGCCGCTGACGGCGAACGGCAAGCTGGACCGCAAGGCGCTGCCGGCGCCGGACGATGAGGCGTATGCGCATCGCGCCTATGAGCCGCCGCAAGGCGAGATCGAGACCACGCTGGCACAGATCTGGGCCGAGCTGCTCGGTGTGGAGCGGGTCGGACGCCACGACCACTTCTTTGCGCTCGGCGGGCACTCGCTGGTGGCGGTGCAGCTGTTGAGCCGGGTCTCGCAGGCCATTGGCTTCACACGGCCGCTGACCACGCTGTTTGCCAAACCGGTGCTGGCCGATCTGGCCGCGAGTATCATGGATGAGTTGAGCCGCTCCGGCGCGCAAGACCTGCCAGCCATTGCGCCGGTGTCGCGTGAAGCGCCGCTTGTGCTGTCGTTTGCCCAGCAGCGGCTGTGGTTTTTGGCGCAGCTGGATCAGAGCAGCACGAACTATCACATTCCGCTCGGGTGGCGGCTCAAGGGTGGGCTCGACCGCAGCGCCTGGCAGCGTAGCCTGGACCGTGTGTTGGCGCGCCATGAGGCGCTGCGCAGCGTGTTTGTCGCGCCGGAGGGCAAGCCCTGGGTGGAGCTGCTGCCGGAGGATGCGGGGCTGCCGGTTGTGGAGCACGATCTGCGGGACAGGCCGGATGCGGACGAGGCACTATTGGGTCTGTGCAGGGAAGAGGCGTGCACGCCGTTCGATCTGGCGCGTGGCCCGCTGATCCGTGGCCGGCTGATCCGGATCTCGGATGAGGAGCACGTCTTGCTGCTGACGCAGCATCACATTGTCTCGGATGGTTGGTCGCTGGGCGTGTTGGCGCGTGAACTCAGTCAGCTGTACCGGGCGTTCGTGGCCGGAGAAGGCGATCCGCTGCCGCCGCTTGCAATCCAGTATCCGGACTATGCCGCCTGGCAACGGCAGTGGCTGTCGGGCGCGCGGCTGCAGCGCCAGGCGCAGTATTGGCGCAACAATCTGTCTGGCGCGCCGGCCCGTCTGGCGCTGCCGACGGACCGGCCGCGGCCGGCGCAGCAGTCGTTTGCGGGGGCGACGGTCCCGATCGTTATTGATGCGGAGCTGACGCGGGAGCTGAAGCGGCTGGGCCTGCAGCAAGGCACGACGTTGTTCATGACGGTGCTGGCGGGGTGGGCTGCGGTGCTGTCGTATCTGTCGGGACAGGACGATCTTGCGATTGGCGTGCCGAGCGCTAATCGCGGTCGCCGCGAGATCGAAGAGCTGATCGGCTTCTTCGTCAACACCCTGGCGCTGCGGCTGGACCTGTCGGGCGAGCCGAGCGTGTCGGAGCTGTTGGAGCGGACGCGGCGCACGGCCTTGGGAGCGCAGGAGCACCAGGACCTGCCGTTCGAGCAGGTGGTGGAGATCGTGCAGCCGCCCCGGGCTCTTGATCACACGCCGTTGTTCCAGGTGATGCTGGCCTGGCAGAACAACGCCGCTGGGACGTTCGACCTTCCTGGGCTGATGGTGGAGGCGGCGGCAGACGGCTTCGATCAGGTCAAGTTCGATCTGGAGCTGAGCCTTGGCGAGCAGGGTGAGGTGATCGCTGGCACGCTGGGTTATGCCACGGCGCTGTTCGATCGCGCGACCATCGAGCGGCAGCGTGGTTATCTGCTGGCGCTGCTGCGGGCGATGGTTGCCGATGCGCAGCAAGCGGTCGGGCGGATTGAGCTGCTGCCAGCCAACGAGCGCGCATATCTGCTGGAGGAACTGAACCGGACGGCGGTGACGTATCCTGAGCAGCAGTGCATCCATGAGCTGTTTGAGGCGCAGGTGCAAAAAGCGCCGGAGGCGGTGGCGGTGGTCTATCAGGACCAGCGCGTCAGCTATGGCGAGCTCAATGCGCATGCCAACCAGCTGGCGCATCATCTGATCGGGCTCGGGGTGAAGCCGGATCAGCCGGTGGCGATCTGCGTTGCGCGCAGCGTGGCGATGGTGGTCGGGCTTTTGGCGATCCTCAAGGCGGGGGGCGCCTATCTGCCGCTGGACCCGGCCTATCCGCCGGCGCGGCTGCGGCAGGTTCTCGACGATGCGGCGCCGCGAGTGCTGCTGGCCGATGCAGCGGGGCGATCGGCTCTGGGCGACGATGCGCTACGCGATCTGACGGTGGTGGATCTGGCGGCGACGCCGGAATGGGCAAATCTGCCGGCGTCGGATCCGGACCCGCGTGC
>NZ_JACIHE010000057.1 GCF_014198245.1 Bradyrhizobium sp. cir1 | reverse complement strand
CCCGCCAATGTAAAGCTCGCCCACCGCGCCGAACGGCACGGGCGCGCCATGGCCATCCAGCAGGTATACCCGCGTGTTGGCGATTGGACGCCCGATCGGGACCAGTGACCCATTGAAATCAGCCGGGCAAGTCCAGATCGTCGCACAGACTGTTGCCTCGGTCGGGCCGTAAGCATTGACAATTGATGCTGGGGCCAGACTTCGCATGAGTTCTGGCTTCGGCAGCTCTCCAGCAAGAATGAGAACTTGCACAGCCAAACCTTCCGGATCCTTGCTCGTCTGAAGCAACGCTGGCGGTAATGTCGCGTGGGTGATGGCTTCGCTTTGCAGATAATCCGATAGCTTGCTACTCGCTTGACGGATCTCTTCCGCGGGCAAGTGCAAAGCGGCTCCGGAGCCAAACGCCATAACAAGCTCCCACGCGCTTGCATCAAAAGCAATGGAGGCGAACTGCACGACGCGGCTATTGGAAGAAGCGCCAAAGAGGCCGACTTGAGCCGACAGCAGATTGACCAAGCCCTGATGCTGGACCATGACCCCCTTTGGGGTTCCGGTTGAGCCTGAGGTGTAGATCACATAAGCGAGATGGCCCGATGTGAGGCCAAGCGTGCGCCGGTCAGGGTTTGAAGCCGCCCGTTCGGCCCAGGCGGGCGTGGCCGTCTCCAGATCGATGACCGTCACATCGGTCAGCACCTCAGGGCCGAGTGCTGCGCGACCGACGACGTCGCAAAGCAGCAGCCGCGGCGCGGCATCGTCGACAACCTGATGCAGCCGCTGGCTGGGATAGGCGGGGTCCAGCGGCAGATAGGCACCGCCAGCCTTGAGAATCGCCAAGACACCAACCACCATCGCCGGACTGCGTTCGAGGCAGATCGCAACCGGCTGGTCCGGCTTGACCCCGAGGGCGATCAGGTGATGCGCCAGCCGGTTGGCCCGTGCGTTGAGCTCGCCATAGCTCAGCCGCTCGTTTTCGCAGACCAGCGCCACCGCCTCCGGCGCCTTTTGCACCTGCGCCTCGAACAGCTCATGGACGCACAGGTCCGATGGATAGGCCTCCGCCGTCCGGTTCAGATCCTCCAGCAGATAGGTGCGCTCCTCAGCCGGCAAGATGTCCAGCTCGCGTACCGGCGTATCCGGGGCATCCTCCAGCGACTTTGCCAGTTGCTCGAGCACCCGCTGCATGTAGCCGCAGATCCGATCCGCCGAGATCGGTTCCGCCACCTGCACAGTGAGGCCCAGCGCCTCGCCAAAATCCTCCACCGACAGGGTCAGGGGATAGTTGGTGCGTTCCTCCGCCCCCAGCCATTCCATGCCCGACAACACATCATCCGTCCCGGAGCCGGGCACAGCCGGCGCCGTGTTGTGACGGTAGTTCAACAGCGAGCTGAACAGCGGTGCCGACGGCGCAACAGCGCTGCAGCGCTGTGCCAGCGCCAGCGAGGCATGCTCATGTGCCAGTAGGTCGGCCAGCCGGGCGTGCGTCATCCGCACGCTCGCCTCGACGGTGGTCTCATCGAGATCAAGCCGCAGCGGCAGGGTATTGATGAACAGCCCCATGGCGCGGTCGGCGCCAGCGCTGCCATGCAGCCGGCCTAACAGCACCGTGCCGAACACCACCAGCTCGCGGCCGCTGCTGCGCGCCACCACCTGTCCCCACGCCAGATGGCAGAGGCTCGCCAGACTCACGCCCAGCCGCCGCGCCTGTTCGCGCAGCCTCGCATGGAGCGCTGACGGCAGCATCCGATGCGCCTCTCGAACTCCGGCGCCGTCGCCACGCACCTCGCTCAAGTCGAAGGGCGTGGTCGGCTCGTCGATGTCGGCCAGCAGCTCCCGGAAGAACGCTTCATCGGCCTTGGCATCACGGCGCAGATGCGCCTGCGCCACCAGATTGCGGAAGGGCTGCGGCGCGGTCAGCTCATGCTGGCGCCCCTCCAGCTCGGCCCGGACCTCAGCATGCATCACGTCCCGCGTCGTGTGATCCCCTATAAGATGATGCTGCAGCTCCAGCAGCAGCCAGCGCGGGCTGCCGGGCTCGCGCGCTATCACAAACTGCAGCAGTGGCGCCCGGCCAAGCTCGATGCGGTGCCGGCGTGGGTCAAACCGCTGCCTGAGCTGCTCGGCTCCAGTGCCATGAGCGCCATCCAGCTGGACCTCGATCACCTCCAGTCGCGCCTGCCGCCACACCACCTGGGCCGGCCGCGACAATCCCTCCCAGACAAACGAGGTACGCAGGATGTCATTCCGATCCACCACCCGCTGGACCGCGGCAAGATAGCGATCGAGCAGCCCACGCTCGGCAAACGCCATCTGCGACACCAGTAGGTACGGATCGCCCTTTGCCGCTAGCAAATGATGGAACAGGATGCCGTCCTGCAGCGGCGACAGGGCGTAGATGTCCTGGATGTTGCAAACCCCGCCGGGTACCGTGGCGATGATCCGATCGATCTCGTCTTGCGCCAGCTCGATCAGCGGCAACATCTGCGGGGTGATCGCCGCACTCCGCTCGGTGATCAGGTTGGCTGGGGCCGCGACCTCGTGATGGCGACGCAGACTTGCAGCCAGATCCGCCAGCACCGGCTTGATGAACAAGGTGCGCACCTCGATGCGCAGTGACCGCCGCCTTAGACGCTCGATCATCTGCACCGCCAAGAGCGAGTGCCCTCCCAGTTGGAAGAAGTTGTCATCCCGTCCGACCCGCTCCAGCCCCAGCAGCTCGGCCCAAATCTGCGCCAGCACCGTCTCCATCTCGCCCTGTGGCGGCGCATAGGTCCGGCGCGCATACGCATCGTCGCCCGGGGCCGGCAGCGCGTTTCGATCGAGCTTACCGTTCAGCGTCAGCGGAAGCGCCGCCAGCCGCACGAACGCACTCGGCACCATGTAGTCCGGCAGCCCCGCACTCACATGCGCCCGCAAACCGCCGGCAAGATCAGATTCCTTAGCTTCGGCGACGACGACATACGCAACGAGGCGCTGCTCGCCGCGACCATCCTCGCGCGCGACCACCACCGCCTCGCGCACGCAGGCGTGGCCGCAAAGCCGCGCGACGATCTCGCCCGGTTCGATTCGGAAGCCGCGGATCTTCACCTGATCGTCGTTGCGGCCCAGGAACTCAATATTGCCGTCCGGCAGATAACGTGCAAGGTCGCCGGTCCGGTACAGCCGGTCGCCCTCGACAAAGGGACTGGCGATGAACCGCTCCGCTGTCAGCTCAGGGCGATTCAGGTAGCCCCGCGCCACCCCCGCCCCGCCAATGCAGAGCTCGCCCACCGCACCGAACGGCAACAGCCCGCCATGACCATCCAGCAAGTAGACCCGCGTGTTGGCAATAGGACGGCCAATCGGGACGATAGCCTCATCAAATCCAGCCGGGCAGCTCCAGGATGTAACGTCGATCGCGGCCTCAGTCGGACCGTAGAGATTGTGCAGGGCCGCCCAGGGCAATACGCGCCGAACCCTATGCACACTGGCGGCAGGGAGCGCCTCGCCGCTGCATAAAACCCGCCGCAGCGATGTGCAGCGGTCAACACTCTTCGCATCCAAAAAGCTGACCAGCATGGATGGTACGAAGTGAACCGTCGTGATGCGCTGGCTGACGATCAAGTCGACCAATGCATCGGGATCTCTGTGCGCACCGGGCGGCGCCACGACCAGCGTTGCCCCTTCAAGCAAAGTCCAAAAGAACTCCCAAGCCGAGACATCGAAGCTAAATGGCGTCTTCTGCAACACGAGGTCTGTTGCCTTCAGACCATAGGCGTTCTGCATCCAGATCAGGCGATTAACGATAGCCCGATGCTCATTCTGTGCCCCTTTGGGCGTGCCCGTGGATCCCGAGGTGTAGATCACATAGGCGAGATTGCGGGAGGTCAGGCTGAGCGCGCGCGGGTCAGGGTCCGCTTCCGGCAGGCTGGCCCAGGCCGGCGCCGCAGCATCGAGCTTCACCACGCTCACATTGGCCGGCGCATCCGCGCCGAAGGCGGCGCGGCCGGCCACATCGGCCAGCAGCAGCCGCGGCGCCGCATCGTCGAGTACCTGATGCAGCCGCGCCGACGGATAGGCCGGGTCCAGCGGCATATACGCCCCGCCGGCCTTCAGGATTGCCAAAAGCCCCACCACCATCATCGGACTGCGCTCGACGCAGATCGCAACCGGCTGGTCCGGCCTGACCCCGAGGGCGATCAGGTGATGTGCCAGGCGGTTGGCCTTCGCATTGAGCTCGCCATAGCTCAACCGCTCATCATCGCAGACCACCGCCACCGCATCCGGCGCATTGTGCACCTGCTCCTCGAACAGCCCGTGGATGCACCGCTCCGCAGGATACGGCGCCGCCGTCCGGTTCAGCTCCTCCAGCAGATACGTGCGCTCGGCAGTCGAGAGCAGCTCAATCCGGTGGACCTCTTGCTGCGTATCGGCAGCCATCGCCCGCAGCAGCGCCAGCAGATAACCACGCTGCCGCTCGATCGTCGCCTGATCAAACAGCGCCGTGGCATACCCCAGCGTCCCGGCGATCTCCTCGCCATGCTCGCCAAGGCTCAGCTCCAGATCGAACTTGACCTGATCAAGCTCCTCCCCGGCAGCTTCCACACTCAGCCCCGGCAGCACCAATGACCCAACCGCATTGTTCTCCCAGGCCAGCATCACCTGGAACAATGGCGTGTGATCAAGAGCCCGAGGCGGCTGCACGATCTCCACCACCTGCTCGAACGGCAGGTCCTGATGCTCCTGTGCAGCCAGCACCGTGCGCCGCGTCCGCTCCAGAAGCTCCGACACGCGCGGCTTGCCGGACAGGTCCATCCGAAGCGCCAGGGTGTTGACGAAGAACCCGATCAGCTCTTCGATCTCGCGGTGCCCCCGATTGGCGCTCGGCACGCCAATCACAAGATCGTCCTGCCCCGACAGACGCGACAGCACCGCCGCCCAGGCCGCCAGCACCGTCATGAACAACGTCGTGCCATGCTGCAGGCTCAGCCGCTTCAGCTCCCGCGTCAAATCCGCATCGATGATGATCGGGACCGTCGCCGCGGCAAACGACTGCTGGGCAGGCCGCGCATGGTCTGTCGGCAAGACAAGACGGGTCGTGCCTGCCAGGGCGCTGCGCCAATACTGCGCCTGCTTCTGCAGCCGTTCTCCCGACAGCCATTGGCGTTGCCAGGCGGCATAATCCGGATACTGGATCGCAAGCGGCGGCAGAGGATCGTCCTGCCCAGCCTCGAATGCCCGGTAGAGCTGGCTAAGTTCGCGCAGCAGCACGCCCATCGACCAGCCGTCCGAGACGATGTGATGCTGGGTCAGCAGGAAGACGTGTTCCTCGTCGGCGGTGCGGATCAGCCGACCGCGGATCAGCGGACCGCGCGCAAGATCGAATGGCGTGTGCCCCTCTTCATGGGACAGATCCAAAAGTGCCGCTTCCGCATCCGATCTCTCCCGCAGATCGTGCTCAACTATCGGCAGACCCGCATCCGGCGGCAGAACCTCAACCCGGGGCTTGCCCTGGGTCGCGACAAACACACTGCGCAGCGCCTCATGACGCGCAAACAGACGGTCAAGGCTGCGCTGCCAGGCGCTGTGGTCGAGCATCCCGCGCAATCGCAATGCCAGCGGAATGTGATAGTTCGTGCTGCCTTCGTTCAGCTGCGCCAAAAACCATAGCCGCTGCTGGGCAAATGACAGCACAAGCGGCTCATGACGCGACAAGGTCGCAATCGACGGCAGCTCTTGCGGACCGGAGCTGCTCAACAGCTCGACGATGCTTGCCGCCAGATCAGTCAGCACTGGCCTTGCGAACAGCGTCGACAGTGGCAGTTCGACCCCGACAGCCTGTGACAGCCGGCTCGACATCTGCACGGCCAAGAGCGAGTGGCCGCCCAGTTCGAAGAAGTGGTCGTTGCGCCCGATGCGCTCGACACCCAGGAGCTCGGCCCAGATCCGCG
>NZ_JACIHE010000056.1 GCF_014198245.1 Bradyrhizobium sp. cir1 | reverse complement strand
TCTCGCCAAGGCATCGGCTGGTCCTCCCAGCCGACAGAGAACTGTCACCCATCCATCCGGTCTACTGTGTTACCTCTCTATCCGGTCTGGACACTCTTCTTCCTTCTCCCCCTGCGGGAGAAGGTGGCGCGAAGCGCCGGATGAGGGGTATCTATCCACACGCTGGATACGAGTTCGTGGAGAAATACCCTCGCCGCTCTGCGGCGAGCCACCCTCTCCCACAAGGCCGACAAGGGGAGAGGGTGAAGTACCCACTACCCCATTGTTTCCCACAGCCTGTGGGCGATCACGCCGGCGCGCTTCTCGATCGCGGCTGCGGCATCGAGCGCGAGGTCCTCGCGATAGCGGCCGGCAATGAGCTGCACACCGATCGGCTTGCCCGCGTGGACGGCGACCGGCACCACCGCGCCGGGCAGACCCAGCACGTTGATCGCCGAGATGAAGCGAATCTCGCCCCAGAAGATCTCCTGCACGCGCTCGGCGCTGACCGTGTCGTCGCGCGGGCCCGGCGTCGGCCTGACCGTGGTCGGCGCCAGCACGACCGGATAATCCTCGAAGAACAGCTGCCAGGCACGGATGTGGCCGTTGCGCGCGGCCGTCGCCTGCATCCAGGCCTTGAGATCGAGCACGTTGGCCTTGGCCTTCATACCGCCCCAGGCCTTATGGAAATCCTCCGACGTGACTTTCAGCATGCTGGCCTCCTGCATCACCACCGTCTCATTGGTGATGATGTCGCACCAGGTCTGCCAGACGCCGTTGATGTCGGGCACCTCGACCTCGCTGACGCGATAGCCGGAACGCTCGAGGTGATCGGCGGCCTGGCGCAGCGCCGCAGCGACGGAGGGATCGACGTCCATGTCGCCGGGGATCTTCGCCAGCGCGACCTTGATCGGGCCTTTCGGCCTCTCGCCCACCAGCGGCGCCGGCACCCACCAGGGATCGCGCGGGTCACGCTGGCTCATCGCCTCCAGCGCAAGGCGAACGTCGGCGACGTGGCGGGCGAGCGGCCCCTGCGCCGACATCAGATGCGCCAGCATCGGCCGCTCGGCCGTTGCGCTGCCATTGAAGGCGGGGATGCGGCCCTGCGTCGGCTTGATGGTGGCAACGCCGTTGCAATGCGCGGGCCAGCGCAGCGAGCCGCCGATATCGTTGCCATGGGCGATGGTGCCGATGCCGGCAGCAACCGCCGCACCAGCCCCGCCGGACGAGCCGCCGCAGGTGATATCAGGGTCCCAGGGATTGAGCGTCAGGCCATGCAAGGGATTGTCGGTGAAGCCGCGGAAAGAGAATTCCGGCGTGTTGGTGAGACCGATGACGATGGCGCCGGCCTTCTTCAGGTTGCGGACAACAGGTGAATCCGAGGGCGCGATGAGATCCTTGTTCGACGGCACGCCGTTGAAGTTTGGCCGCCCCTCGTAGTCGACGTTCTCCTTGATGGTGATGGGCACGCCGTGCAGAAGGCCGAGCTCGCCGCCCCTGGCACGCCGCTTGTCCGCCGCATGGGCCGCCTTCAGCGCCTCCGCGCCGAGATCGACGACGACCGCATTCAGCCCAGGATTGACCGCGCGCATCCGATCCAGATGCGCCTCGACCGTCTCGACCGCGGAGATTGCGCCGGTGCGGATCGCGGCCGCGGTCTCGACCGCAGACCATTGCCAGACCGGCCCCTTGGGACGGCGCGCCGTGGCTGGCTTGCGCGGCGCCGCCTTCTTGATTGTCTTCTTTGCGGTTTTCGCGACGGTGCCCTTTCGGGCGGTGCTCGTCTTGGTCGAGGTCTTCGTTACCTTCTTTGAAGTAGTTTTCTTCTTGGTTGCCGCCTTCTTCGCCACGTCGCATCTCCAAAAAATTGCGCCGCGGAGGTTATGGAGATCACGCGACCGTGTACAGGCGCGTTTCTGCATGGCGCATTGTCGCGACGCTCTGCCACGCCCCATGACGAAGCGGCAGACGATCGTGAACCTTTATGCGAACTGGCTCGACCCATATGCTGGTTGTGTGGTTTAGGACATGACCGCCAAGATTGCCGCATAAGCAGGTTCAGTGACGCAGCTATTTTGACCTCGACAGATTGGAGCATTGCCATGCTCACAGAGTTCGACGGCGGATACGGCGAACAACCCTTTCGCGATCTGTGCACCGATTACCCCGGCCCCGAGGCCTACGATCCCCACGATTTCCGCATTGAATGGGGACCGATCTTTCATCGCGGCCGGCTCGATGGATCGGCGCGCGTGCTTGTCGTCGGTCAGGATCCAGCCCAGCACGAAACGATCGTGCGCCGGATCCTGGTCGGCACCGCGGGTCGCCGGACCCAAGGCTTCCTCGCCAAGCTCGGCATCACGCAGAGCTACGTGATGGTGAACACCTTCCTGTACAGCGTCTACGGACAGAGCGGCGGCTCCAAGCACAAGAACGAGCCCGGCATCGTCGATTATCGCAACAAATGGTTCAGGGCCGTGCTCGCGCCCGGCAACATCGAGGCCGTTGTCTCGCTCGGCAGCCTTGCGGACGAGGCCTGGAAAGCGTGGCTGAAGACCGCCGATGGCGCGACTTACAACACCCTCGCCTATCAGCACATCACGCACCCGACCTGGCCGGAAAGCTCCGCCCATGATACCGCGACACAGGCCGCCAATACCAAGATCATGCTGACCAAATGGAATGCCGCGCTCGCGGCACTCGCGCCCGCGGTCAAGCATCCCGACGTCCAGACATCGCTCGTGCCCTATGGCGATGCCTTCAAGCCGGTCGAGCTCGTCGACATCATCGCCAAGGATTTGCCGGCAGGCTTGCCGGCCTGGATGCGCGGAGACGCGCCATGGGCCGTGCGCCAGGGCGCCGACGCCGCCACCAAGCGGCGCACCATCACGATCACCATCCCTGACGGGGTGATTCCATGAGCCCGGCGACAGGCCCGAAGCGCTGGGCACTGAGCGGGCGGATCGTGACGATGGCGACTGAGGGCGACGTCATCAAGAGCGGGACGATCTTCATCGAGGATAGTCGCATCGCCGCTGTCGTCCCCAAGGGACAGCCGGCCCCGACGGGCTTCGAAACCACAGCTCCGGTGGCGACCGGGGGCACCATCTATCCCGGACTGATCGAGCTGCACAATCATTTGAGCTACAACATCCTGCCGCTCTGGCAGGTGCCGCAGCTCTACGACAATCGCGACCAGTGGCAGAACGCCAAATCCTACAAGACGTCCGTGACCGGCCCGATGAGCGCGATCGCGCTCGCCGATGACGGCTCGCTGCTGCCGGCCCTCGTCCGTTATGTCGAAGCCAAATGCATGGTCGCGGGAACGACGACGAGCCAGGGGATCACGCTGTCGAACTGGAGCGGGACGATTCACAAATATTACAAGGGGGCGCTGCGTGCCGCCGAGATCGGCAGCCCGCCGGAGCTGCCGCGGGCCCACTCGAAGATTCCCGACATCGATGCCGAGGATTGGGCGAAGTTCGACAACGAGTTGAAATCGTCGTCGTGCTTCCTGCTGCACCTGAGCGAGGGTATCGACACCAAGGCGCACAGCCACTTCCTCGCCTTGCGCAATCCTTCAGGGGACTGGGCCATCGAGCCGTCGCTGGCCGGCATTCATTGCACGGCGCTGAACGCAACCGACTTCGGAACGATGGCCGAAAATCATGCCAAGGTCGTCTGGTCGCCCCTGAGCAATCTGCTGCTCTACGGCAAGACGACCGACGTCGCCGCCGCGCGCACGGCCGGCCTCACCATCGCGCTCGGCTCGGACTGGTCGCCGTCCGGCAGCAAGAACCTGCTCGGCGAGCTGAAGGCGGCGAAGGTCGTGTCCGCGCATTTCAATCTCGGCTTCAGCGACTATGACATCGTTTCGATGGCGACGCGCAATCCGGCCGCGATCCTGAAGTGGGACGCAAAGCTGGGGACCATCGCCAAGGGCAAGTTCGCCGATCTCCTGGTCGTGAAAGGCGTCACCGGCGACCCTTACGGCCACCTGATCAAGTCGCGTGAGCAGGACGTCGTTCTGGTCACCATTGGCGGACGGCCGCGTTACGGAACGAAGACGGCGATGCAAAAGGCGGGCGGAAGCGGCGAAGTCCTCAAGATCGGCAGCAGCGCGCGGGTGATCGACTTCACCTCGCCCGACCAGGATCCGGGGATCGAGAAGGTCACACTGGCGGAGGCGACGACCCGCTTGCGTGCCGCGCTCGGCAATCTCGGCACGCTGCAACCGCATAGCCTTGCCATGAGCGATGCGATCGCCCGCGGAACGGTGTCACGCACCGGGTGGCGCCTCGCCCTTGATGAGCAGTTCGGCAACAATGTGCAACTGCGCCCGCGGCTGGAATATGCCGGTGTCCGGACCGGCCCTGATTTGCTCGCCACGGCTGCGGCGGCCCCCGAGCCGCTGCATCCAATCAAGCTGGATGGCCTCACGGTGGCCGATGATCCCGTCTTCATCGACACGCTGGAGAGCGAGTCAAACCTTCCGCAAGGAATAGGCGCGGCGATCGCCGCCTTCTATTAGCGCTCCCTTACACCAGTGGCGGATTGAGCCGCGCAAAGCCCTCCTGGATGCGATAGGGGTAGTAGGGATAGGCGGGCATCACCGCGCTCGCCTCGTCGAGGCGCTTGATCTGCTCCGCACTCAGCGACCAGCCGACGGCGCCGAGATTGTCACGCAACTGCGCTTCGTCGCGGGCGCCGATGATCACGGAGGAGACCGTGGGGCGCGACAGCAACCAGGCGATCGCGACCTGCGGCACGGTATGGCCAGTCTCCACAGCAATCGCATCAAGCACATCGACGATCGCGTAAAGGCGCGCATCGTCCACGAGCGGCCCGAACTGTGCGGTGGCGTGCAGGCGGCTCGCTTCCGGCAGCGGCTGGCCGCGCCGAATCTTTCCGGTGAGCCGGCCCCAGCCAAGCGGGCTCCAGACCAGTGCGCCGACGCCCTGATCGCGGGCGAGCGGCATCAGTTCCCATTCATAGTCGCGCCCGAGCAGCGAGTAATAGACCTGGTGCGCGACATAGCGCGGCCAGCCATGCCGGTCCGCGATCGCGAGCGATTTCATCAACTGCCAGCCCGCGAAATTCGAGACGCCGACGTAGCGCAGCTTGCCGGCGCACACGAGCGTATCGAGCGTGGACAACACCTCCTCGATCGGCGTGAACGCGTCGAAGGCGTGGAGCTGAAGCAGGTCGATATGGTCCGTGCCAAGCCGGCGCAGCGCCGCATCGACCGAGGCAAGCAGCCGCTGGCGCGACGAGCCGGCCTCAAACGGGCCGTCGCCCATCGGCAGGCTCATCTTGGTCGAGATCAACACCTTGTCGCGGCGGCCCGTGATCGCAGCACCGAGGATCTCCTCGGAGGCGCCGTTCGAATAGACGTCCGCGCTGTCGAACAGATTGACGCCGGCATCGAGGCAAATGTCGACCAGCCTGCGGGCCTCCTCGATGCCGCTGCGTCCCCAGGCGGAGAACAGCGGGCCCTGGCCGCCGAACGTGCCGGTGCCGAAGCTGAGGACGGGGACCTTGAGCCCGGAAGCGCCGAGATTGCGGTATTGCATGATCGCCCTCCTATTCGGCCGGGCACGCCGCGACCGCAGTCGCCGTGCGGTCGAGCTGGAGGCTCCACAGCGCCAGCACGAGGCCGATCGCGGTGATGCCGGCTGCGACCAGCGGCAGCGCCGAGAGGCCGAGCCCGCGATCGATGGCGACACCGCCGGCCCAGGCGCCGAGCGCATTGCCGAGATTGAACGCGGCGATGTTGAGGCTGGAGGCGAGCGTGCGGCCGCTCGGGCCTGCAGCCTCCAATACGCGGAGCTGGAGCGGCGCGACGGTTGCGAAGGCGGCGACGCCGAGCAGCAGGATCAGCACGACGCTGACGATCTTGACCGACAGCACCGCGGCAAGGCCGAGCAGCACGACGGCGAGCGCAGCGAGCGTGCCGATCAGGGCGCGCGCAAGGCCACGATCGGCGAGCTTGCCACCGGCGACATTGCCGATCGCGAGACCTGCGCCGAACACCAACAGGATCGGCGACACCGCGGCCTCCGAAAAGCCGGTGAAGCGCGTCAGGATCGGCTGGATGTAGGTGAAGACGACGAACAGGCCGGCAAAGCCGAACACGGTCATGGCAAGGCCGAGCAGCACCTGCGGACGGCCGAGCACCGCGACCTCTTCAGCGAGCGAGATCGGCTTGTCGCCATTGCCGACATGACCGGGCACGAACGCAGCCACCACGGCAAAGGCGGCCACGCCGATGACAGTCACCGCCCAGAACGCCGCGCGCCAGCCGAGCATCAGGCCGAACCAGGCGCCGAAGGGCACACCCAGCAGCGTTGCGACCGTCAGGCCGATGAACATGGTCGCAATCGCCGAGGCGCGCTTGTCCTCGGCGACGAGGCTGGTGGCCACCACCGAGCCAACGCCGAAGAACGTGCCATGGGCGAGCGAGGTCAGCACGCGTGCCGCCATCAGCAATTCGTAGTTCGGCGCCAGCGCGCAGGCCGCATTGCCGAGCGTGAAGATCGCCATCAGCGCCAACAGCACCGTCTTGCGCGGCATTTTGCGCGTCGCCAGCGTCAGCACCGGCGCACCGACGAACACGCCGAGCGCATAGCCGGAAATGAGCAGGCCGGCGACCGGCACCGAGACGTGCATGTCGGCGGCGACCTGCAGCAGCAGGCCCATGATGATGAATTCAGTGGTGCCGATGCCGAAGGCACCGGCGGTGAGCGCGAGGACGGCGGGAGGCATGCGTTGCTCCAATGGATGAGACGAGCCACGCAGATAGCTGCACTGCGGCAAAACCATTAGAATGTCCGCAATCCAATCATTTGTGACGTGAATTCAACATGGCCCGTTTCGACACCAACCGCTCGGCCGAGATGGAGGTCTTCGTCCGCGTCGTCGACCTCGGCGGCTTCACCCAGGCCGCGCGAAAGCTGCGCCTGACGCCGTCGGGCGTGAGCAAGCTGATCTCGCGGCTCGAGGCGCGGCTCGGCTCACGCCTGATCAACCGCACCACGCGCAAGCTCACGCTGACCGAGGAAGGCCAGGCATTTTACGACCGCGCCGTGCGCATCCTCAGCGAGATGGAGGAAGCCGAGCGCGAGGCAGCCTCGGGGGCCGCGCCGCGCGGCCGCCTCACGGTCAACAGCAATATCCCCTTCGGCATGCTGCATGTGATGCCGCTGATCCCGCGCTTCCTGGCGGAACATCCCGACGTCACGCTCGACCTCGTGCTGACCGACACGCTGATCGACCTGATGCAGGAGCGCGCCGACGTCGCCATCCGCGTCGGCCCCTTGCGCGCCTCGCGCCTGGTCGCGCGAAAGCTCGGCACCAGCCGCATGGTCGTGGTCGGCGCGCCGAACTATCTCGCCCGCTTCGGCACGCCGAAGAGTCCTGCGGATCTCGCCGATCACCGCGGCATCGGCTGGACCTTCCCGCGCAGCATCCGCGGCTGGCCTTTCAAGCGCGGCGACCACACCGAGGAAGCCGTGCCGCCACCGGCCGCACGCGCCAGCGACGGCGAAGCCGCCCGCCGCCTCTGCCTCGGCGGCGTGGGACTAGCCCGCCTCGCCCTCTTCCACATCGGCCCCGACATCGAGGCGGGCCGTCTCGTCCCGGTGCTGCAGGGCTACAATCCCGGAGACCGCGAAGACATCCACGCCGTCTATGTCGGCCACACCGCGCCCCTGCCCGCGCGCGTGCGCGCGTTCATCGATTTCCTGGCGGAGCATGTACGCGTGAGCGATCCCGCGCTGAAGCGGGCGGCGGATGGGAGGTGGAAATTGGTGGGATGATGAGCGGCCCGAGACATAGGTGACAGAACGTACCGAACACATGGGTTACACTTTCCGCTTTTGTTCTGCGGGAGGTGTGGATGCCGTGGAAAG
>NZ_JACIHE010000055.1 GCF_014198245.1 Bradyrhizobium sp. cir1 | reverse complement strand
TCTGGCTCACGGACGGCTCCTGTGAATGGGTGTGTGACAACCTCATTCTGGCACACCTGATGCCGTAGGGGGCCGTCCACACCATCAGCCACAGGGAGGAGTTTGGCGAAGACTCGGAGTTGCCAGCTCATGCCATGACTTCTCCCTGGGGTTATGTCGTCCCGGGCTCGCGACTTCGGTGGCGCCCCGGGACGACAGCGGAGCTTGTGGCGCTCGCTCGCGTACGTTGCGCAGCAGCACCCCTCACACAATCCGCGACGTCTTGTTCCCCCAGTACCGGTCGCGCAGCAGCCGCTTGTACAGCTTGCCCGTGGGCAGGCGGGGCAGCTCCTTCTCGAAATCCACCGAGCGCGGCACCTTCTGCCGCGACAGCGACTGGCCGCAGAACGCGATCAGTTCCTCGGCGAGCGCGGGGCCGGGCACCACGCCCGGCATCGGCTGCACCACCGCCTTCACCTCCTCGCCGAGATCGGGATTGGGCACGCCGAACACCGCGGCATCGGCGACCTTCGGATGGGTGATCAGCAGGTTCTCGCATTCCTGCGGATAGATGTTCACCCCGCCCGAGATGATCATGAAGGTCGCGCGGTCGGTGAGATAGAGGAAGCGATCGGCGTCGACATAGCCGACGTCGCCGACCGTGCTCATGCTGCCGTCGGCCGAGCGCGCCTCCTTGGTCTTCTCCGGATCGTTGAAATATTCGAACGGCGATCCCGTCTTGAACCAGACCTGGCCGGGCGTGCCGGTCGGGCATTCCCGCATGTTCTCGTCGAGAATGTGGAGGTCGCCGAGCAGCACCTTGCCGACGGTGCCGCGATGCGCGAGCCATTCCTCGCTATTGCAGGCGGTGAAACCGAGGCCTTCGGTGGCGCCGTAATATTCGTGGATGATCGGCCCCCACCATTTGATGATGTCGTCCTTGACCAGGGCCGGGCAGGGCGCCGCCGCATGGATCGCGATCTCCAGCGACGACAGGTCGTAGCGCCTCCGCACCTCCTCCGGCAGCTTCAGCATCCGCGAGAACATCGTCGGCACCAGCTGGGTGTGGGTGATGCCCCATTGCTGGACGAGCTGGAGATAGCGCTCGGGATCGAAGCTCTCCATGATGATCACGGTGCCGCCCATGCGGATCGTGAGGTTCACGGCAGCCTGCGGCGCCGAGTGATAGAGCGGTGCCGGCGACAGATAGATCATGCCCTCACGGTAGTGCCAGAGTTTGGTGAGGAAATCGAACAGCGGCAGATTGTGCTTGGGCGGCTCCTCCGGCAGCGGCCGCAAAATGCCCTTCGGCCGTCCCGTCGTGCCCGATGAATAGAGCATGGCGGTGCCGAGCCACTCATCCGCGATCGGTGTCTTCGGCAAGTCGGCGGTCACCTCGGCGAGGCCGACGATGCGCTCGCTCTCGCCGGGACCATCGGCGACGATGCAGAGCTTGACGTCGGGGCAGGCCTTGATCGCCTCGCGCGCGATGTCGAGCTTCGCGACCGACGTGATCAGGATCTTCGACTGGCTGTTGACGAGGAGATAGGCGAGCTCGCCCGGCGTCAGGAAGGAGTTGATGCAGGTGTAGTACAGCCCGGACCTCTCGCCCGCGCCGCAGGCCTCGAGATAGCGCGAATTGTTCTCCATGAAGATCGAGTAGTGGTCGAGCCGCTTCAGGCCGTGCTTGCGGAACAGGTGCGCCAGGTGATTGCTGCGCGCCTCGAGCTCACGATAGGTGACGGCCTCGCCGGTCGCCACCATGATGAACGCGGGCTGCAGCGGACGCAGGCGGGCATAGTGACCAGTGTACATCTATCCTCCGGCTTGGATCATGCGGCAAGAGACAGGATTTCCTTGATGTCGGCGGGACCGTTGATCTTGCGCGGGTTGCGCGGGATCCAGTTCGTGCGCATGGCCTGCTCGGCGATCCCGTCGAAATGCTCCGGCAACACGTGCACGTCCGCGAGGCTGCGCGGCATGCCGAGCGAGCGGATGAAGGCATCCAGCACGTCGGCGGCGTCGTGGCCGGGATAGCCCATCGCGGCGGCGACGATCACCTGGCGCTCGGCATTGTCGCGCGCATTCCAGCGCATCACCGCCGGCAGCATGACGCAGGAGGTGTAGCCGTGCGGCACCTCGAAGGCCGCGCCCAGCACGTAGCCGATGCCGTGGCTCGCGCCCATCGGCACGCCGGCTGCGAGCGCGCCCATCGACAGCCAGGTCCCGATCTGCGCATCCATGCGCGCATCGAGGTCGGATGGATCGGCCTTCACCCGCGGCAGCGCATCGGCGAGCATGGCAAGGCCCTTGACCGATTGCGCATCGGCGTAAGGATGCGTCTCGCGCGAGCAGATCGCCTCGACGCAATGGTCGACGGCGCGGATGCCGGTCGAGAGGAATAGCCATTCCGGCGTATGCACGGTGATGCCTGGGTCGAGGATGGTCGCGCGCGGCACGGTGAGCGGATGCCGCAGCATCTGCTTCACGTTGATGCTGCGGTCGGTGACGCCGGCGATCGAACTGAACTCGCCGCCGGCGATCGTGGTCGGCACGCTGACCTGGCGCACGGTCGGCGCGTTCATCTCGGGCGCGACACCCTTGTGCACGCGGATGCGCTCGATGCCGTCGATGTCGTCAATGCTGTTGGCCAGACAGAGCTGCACCGCCTTGGCGCCGTCGGTGATCGAGCCGCCGCCGACGGTGACGATCAGGTCGGCACCCGCCTCACGCGCCGCATTGGTTGCCGCGATCACCGCCTCGCGCGGCGTGTGCGCCGGCATGGCGTCGAACAGGCCGGCGCAGCGGGAACCCAAAGCTTGCTTGATCTTCTCGATCTCGTCGGTCTGCCGGTTCAGCGTGCCTGATACCATCAGGAAGGCGCGGCGGGTTCCCAGCCGGTCCATCTGCGCGACGATCGCGCCAGCCGCCGGATGGCCGAACACGACCTCCTCGATCGCGCCGTAAACGACACGTCCCTGGTACACGCCTGTCCTCCCCGGACAATTCGTCTTGTTTTGTAAGGAGAAGTCTAGCCGAGCGGCCGCCGCCCGTCATGTGCGAAGACGCTGGCGAGTCTCTCTCTTCTCCCTCTCCCCGTTCTTACGGGGAGAGGGTCGGGGTGAGGGGCCCTGTCCGCATTCTCGGTGGGAGTTGGACTCGCGGAGGCTCCCCCTCACCCGGATCGCATCTTGCGATGCGCTCCGGCCTCTCCCCGCACGCGGGGAGAGGCGAAGAAAGGTCCGCGTGCGTGGCCAGCCCTTCTCCTGTCAACCCGCCATCCGGTCAGGGCATGCGGCGGGGCATTGCGCGGGCATTGGTCTTGAAGAGTTCATCATTGCCACCCATGTTGTGTCCCCCGCGAGCGGACGCGCACCCTGCATTTTCCGCGGCTTTTGATGCGAGGACCTGGGATGACTGGACCGGACGGAAGCGAGCCATTTGTCAAAAAGCACGATTTCGTTCAGCCGCGGCATTACGCAATGGCGAGCCTGCTCACTGCAGCATTCGCGCTCGCCGGCTGCGGACAACCGACCTCGCAGGCTGCCGCTCCGCCGCCCGCGCCGGTGACCGTGGCCCAGCCGGTCAAGCGCACCGTCACCGATTGGGACGAGTTCACCGGCCGCTTCGAGGCGGTCGAGGAGGTGCAGGTTCGCCCCCGCGTCGGCGGCTTCGTCAACTCGGTGGAATTCCAGGACGGCGCCATCGTGCATCAGGGCGATCTGCTCTACGTCATCGACCCGCGCCCGTTCGAGGCGGTGGCCGAGCAGGCCGACGGACAGCTCTCCGATGCGCGCGCCAAGGTGGAGCTTGCCAAGCGCGAGCTCGATCGCGGCCTGAACCTGGTGCAGACCAGCGCCGTGTCCGAGCAGGTCGTCGACCAGCGCCGCCAGGCCCTGCAGGCCGCGCACGCCGCGGAAGTGCAGGCCGAAGGTGCGCTGAAGGCCGCCAAGCTCAACATCGAATTCACGCATGTGACCGCGCCGCTCACCGGCCGCGTCAGCCGCCATCTCGTCAGCCCGGGCAATCTCGTGCAGGGCAGCGACACCGGTACCTCGACGCTGCTCACCTCGATCGTCGCGCTCGATCCGATCTACGTCTATTTCGACATGGATGAGGCGACCTTCATCAAATACAGCAAGCTGTGGTTCGAAGGTAAGCGCCCGAGCTCGCGCGACACGGCGAACCCGGTGCAGGTGTCGCTCGCCGGCGAGACCAAGCCGTCGCATGAGGGCACCATCAACTTCCTCGACAACCGCCTTGATGTCTCCACCGGCACCTTGCGCAGTCGCGCCGTCATCAAGAACACCGATCTGTCGATCCTGCCCGGCCAGTTCGGCCGCGTCCGCCTGATCGGCAGCGCGCCCTATGAGGCGCTGCTGATCCCTGACGTTGCTGTTGCGACCGACCAGTCCCGCAAGATCGTGTTCGTGGTCAAGCCGGACGACACTGTCGAGGCGCGCCCCGTGGTGCTCGGTCCGCTCGACGACGGCCTGCGCGTGATCCGCGAAGGCTTGAAGGCGGAGGACCGCGTCATCGTCAACGGTATCCAGCGCGCCCGTGTCGGCGCCAAGGTCGCCCCTCAGACCGCGCAAGCCCCGGCCGGTGGCAAGTCATGAACCTCGGCCGTCTCTCCATCAACCAGCCCATCCTGGCGATGGTGCTGTCGATCGTGCTCTTGATCGTCGGTGCGCTCGCCTACACCACGCTGCCGGTCTCCGAATATCCGCAGGTGGTGCCGCCCACCGTGGTGGTTACGACGCAATATCCCGGCGCCTCCGCGCAGACCGTGTCCGACACGGTCGCTGCTCCCATCGAGCAGGAGATCAACGGCGTCGAGGACATGCTGTATCTCTACAGCCAGGCCACCTCGAACGGCCAGCTCACCATCACCGTCACCTTCAAGCTCGGTACCGATCTCGACAAGGCGCAGGTGCTGGTGCAGAACCGCGTCGCGATCGCGCAGCCGCGCCTGCCCGAGGAGGTCCAGCGCAACGGCGTCACCACCCGCAAGAACTCGCCCGACATCCTGATGGTCGTGTTCATGCTGTCGCCGGACGACACGTTCGACCAGCTCTACATCTCCAATTACGCCCTGCTCCAGGTCCGCGACCAGCTCTTGCGCATCGACGGCGTCGGCGACATCCAGATCTTCGGCGCGCGCGATTATTCGATGCGGCTGTGGCTCGATCCTGACCGCATCGCCAATCTCGGCCTGACCTCGACCGAGGTGCTGGCGGCGATCCGGGCCCAGAACGTACAGATCGCGGGCGGACAGATCGCCGAACCGCCGATCGCGGACCGCGCCTTCCAGCCGAACCTCACCTTCACCGGGCGGCTCAAGGACCAGAAGCAGTTCGAGGACATCCTGATCAAGGCCGGCTCCGACGGCCGCACGGTGCGGCTGCGCGACGTCGCCCGCATCGAGCTCGGCGCGCTGGCCTATTCCACCAACAGCTTCCTGCTGCGCAAATCGGCGGTCGCCATGCTGGTGACGCAGCGGCCCGGGTCGAACGCGCTCGCGACCGCGAAGCACATCTCCGACACCATGACGAAGCTGAAGGAGAGCTTCCCCAAGGGCCTTGACTACAATATCGGCTACAACCCGACCGAGTTCATCGCGCAATCCGTCCATGAGCTGATCAAGACCATCTACGAGGCCATGCTGCTCGTGGTCATCGTGGTGCTGGTGTTCCTGCAGGGATGGCGGCCCGCGATCATTCCGATCATCGCGATTCCCGTCTCGCTGGTCGGCACCTTCGCGGTAATGGCGGCGCTCGGCTTCTCCATCAACAATCTCACCTTGTTCGGCCTCGTGCTCGCGGTCGGCATCGTGGTCGACGACGCCATCGTGGTGGTCGAGAATGTCGAACGCCATCTTGAGCACGGCCTGAGCCGGCGCGATGCCGCGCTGAAGACCATGGAGGAAGTCGGCGGCGCGCTGGTTTCGATTGCGCTGGTGCTGTGTGCGGTGTTCGTGCCGACCGCGTTCCTCGGCGGCATTTCCGGGCAGTTCTTCCAGCAATTCGCCGTCACCATTGCGGTCGCGACCGCGATCTCGTGCTTCTGCTCGCTGACGCTGTCGCCGGCGCTGGCCTCGCAGATCCTCACGCCGCATGAAGAGAAGCGGCCGCCGGCGAGCTGGAATGTCATCGCGCGAGCGTGGGGTGCCTTCACCGGCGTGTTCAACCGCGCCTTCGACCGGCTCTCGCACGGCTATGCCGGCCTTGCCAATTTCGTGATCCGGCATTCGGTGGTGATGCTCCTGATCTACGTCGTGCTGATCGGCAGCGCCGGCTGGCTGATCGTGACCACGCCGCAGGGCTTCATCCCCGCGCAGGATCGCGGCTACGTCATCATCTCCGTGCAATTGCCGGGCGCGGCTTCGCTGGCGCGCACCACCGAGGTCGTGCGCGAGATCGAGCGGATCTCGCTGGATACGCCCGGCATCGTCCGCGTCGCGGCCTTCGCCGGCTTCTCCGGCGCGACACGCACGCAGGCCGGCAATGCGGCGGCGCTGTTCCCGGTGTTCGACGAGCCCGAGGTGCGGATCAAGAAGGGATTGACCGCCAATGCGATCACGGCCGAGCTGCGCAAGCGTTTGCTGGCGATCCAGGGCGCCTTCATCATCGTGATTCCGCCGCCGGCCGTGCCCGGCATCGGCACCGGCGGCGGCTTCACCATTCGCATCCAGGACCGGCAGGGCCGCGGCCCCGAAATGCTTGCGGCCGCGACCGACGAGCTCGTTGCCGCCGCGCGCAAGGCGCCGACCCTGACCTCGGTGTTCTCGCCGTTCACGGCCAACACGCCGCAGCTCTTCGTCGACATCGACCGCACCAAGGCGCAGAAGCTCGGCGTGCCCATCGCCAACATCAACGACACCATCCAGACCTATTTCGGGTCGACCTATGTCAACGACTTCAACCTGTTCGGCCGCACCTATCACGTCACCGCGCAGGCCGATTTCCCGTTCCGCAAGGAATCCAGCGACCTCTCGCGCCTGCGCACCCGCAACGCGTCCGGCGACATGGTGATGCTCGGGAGCGTGGTCGAGTTCAAGGACGTCTCGGGCCCGGACCGCGTCGCGCGCTACAATCTCTATGCGGCGTCCGAGCTGCAGGGCGAGCCGGCGCCGGGCACCAGCTCGACCACCGCGCTCAACACCATCAAGAAGCTCGCGGACGACACGCTGCCGAGCGGCTTCACCTTCGAATGGACCGATCTGTCGTACCAGCAGGTCACCGGCGGCAGTGCCGGCCTGCTCGTGTTCCCGATCTGCGTGCTGTTCGTCTACCTCGTGCTCGCCGCGCAATATGGCAGCTGGACCCTGCCGTTCGCGGTGATCCTGATCGTGCCGATGTGCCTGCTCGCTGCCACCATCGGCGTCCGCATCATGGGGCAGGACGTCAACATCCTCACCCAGATCGGCTTCGTTGTGCTGGTGGGACTGGCGGCGAAGAACGCGATCCTGATCGTCGAGTTCGCGCGCGACATCGAGAACGAAGGCAAGCCGCGGCTGGAGGCCGTAATCGACGCCTGCCGCCTCCGCCTGCGGCCCATCCTGATGACATCCTTCGCCTTCATCCTCGGCGTGCTGCCGCTGGTGATCTCGACCGGCTCCGGCTCGGAGATGCGCCAGGCCGTCGGCGTCGCCGTCTTCTTCGGCATGATCGGCGTCACCCTGTTCGGGCTGTTGTTCACGCCGATCTTCTATGTGGTGGTGCGGAACCTGGCGGAAGGACGGAGGGACAAGAAGCCGGAGGTGGTGGGCTGAGGTCGGCTTTTGGCCAATGGTGCGTCCTCAATCACGGTGTCGTCCCGGACAAGCGCAGGCGCAGATCCGGGACCCATATGTGGACGGCCCCCGTGGCACAAGAGCATTTTGAGGTTTGATCGGATCGCTTGCATCCATATGTCCGGCCTGTCG
>NZ_JACIHE010000054.1 GCF_014198245.1 Bradyrhizobium sp. cir1 | reverse complement strand
CAGCCGTCGTCGAGGCGCTGCGCCAGTACTGGATGCCGATCCGCTACGCACGCGACCGCTGATCACCGCGGACGTGGGAGCTCATACCGGTTACGCTTGCCACATCCGGACGCGCCGCCCTCGAGCACTTTCTAAGCAACGGCCGTATCGAGATCGACTCCAACGCTGTCGAGCGGCCAATCCGACCGCACACCATCACAAGAAAAAATGCGCTCTTTGCGGCAGCCATGGCGGCGGCCCGATCTAGGCGACCATCCCCACGCTTCTGCAGACCGCGAAGATGAACGATGTCGATCCGCACGCCTAGCTCACGCAAACTCTCGAACGGATCGCGCAGGGCTGGCCGATCTCTCAGATTGACGCTCTCATGCCCTGGCGTTTCAAAGCCTGAACGGCCTCAGCTTGGCGCTTACGGTTCATCGACGTCCTCCTGTCGCCAGTTGTGACGATGGCCAGCCCAGCTGACCCGATCCCTTCGCTCCGGCCCCATTACGAGCCTTCGTTGCTAATACGGATCGGTCCGGCCCAGTGCTCCGCGTCGGTACTCTCGTCTCGGGTCTTCTGCTTGTGCTTCTCCCTCTCCATCGGAGCGACTGCTTCCTGCAGTTCCGCGACAGCGTCTGCATCCGATTCAATTCCAGTCGCCGCCCCCAGTCTTCAGGCTTCCGGCGAACTGATCCCAGAGGGACGACACACCTCTGGTTTCGACGACAATTCCCACGTTACGACGGTTCATCGGCGGGTTCATTTCATTCGTCTCTCGAACGCCTATCCGCTCGGGTAGCGGATGGAAAAATCGCATGTTCTTCATAGTTGCGTCACTACCACCTCTGGCGTCGTCTGATCCGACATAAGGATATTGCGAAGTGGAGCTCCGAATCCCGGACCCGACACTTCCGTCACGTCGCCGGACAGAATCTCACACTTCCCGAAACTCAATACGTCGGCTCCCAAAAAATAAACATGGACGTCGCCGGGGCGTCGAAAATGGCTATATTTGAAATGGTGGTGCTCCAAATTTGCTATCGAGTGACACATTTCGCTTTCTCCCGTCAGGAAGGACGCCCCCCAAATTTCGATTGCGCCGCGCGAAATCGACACCTTTCCTTCTATCGACGCCGGGAGATCGCCGACACGAAGTTCCGGGCCGAAAGAGCATTGTCGAAGCTTCGAGTGAGCCAGATAGAGATAGTTTTTTCGTTCCATCACGTGATCGGAAAACTCGTTGCCAAGGGCGAAACCGAGCCGCAGCACATCACCGTTGTCCGCAATCACGTAAAGTCCGACGATTTCAGCTTCCTCGCCCATGTCGTCGGCGTAACACGGTATCGAAATTGTCTGCTCAGGGTGCACGATCCAGGTACCGTCACCCTTATACGCCCATTCCGGCTGCGCGCCTATGGTACCAGGCAATGGTTTACCGCCTTCGACGCCGAGCTTGAACATCTTCATGCTGTCGGAAGAATGTTCGGTTTCTAACTTCGCATGCATGGCATTCCGTGACTTAGCGCTTCCAAGGTGTGTCAATCCAGTGATCGCAAGGACGCAATGCGCTGGATCCGGATGGTCTAACGGCACAAGAAGCCTTTTTTCACAGATGATCCGATCGTAAGCAATTGTTGCGCCGACACCTAATCTATCGACCAAAGCCTCGATTCCCATGCCGTGTCTGTGAGCCTCAAGGGCAAGCTCGCGAGTCGTATCAAGGCTGTTAAGGCGGCGCGGGCCAGTCTCATCCTTGAATACACCAACCGCGCGACTCCCGTCAGTGTCTACAAACTGAAAAAGACGCACCGAGAATAACTCCTATCAGAGCACAGCATGGAGCTGCCAGGGGATAAATTCCAGGTCGCCGTAGCCAAGCAATTCTGATTTCGTTTTTCGACCAGAGGCCACCGCTACTATGTCTTCAAAGATTTCTACTCCCTTGTCTTGGATCGACGTGCCTTCGACGATATCGCCGCAGTTGATATCCATATCGTCGCGCATGCTCGAAAAAAGCGCCGAGTTGGAGGCCAATTTGATGGAAGGAACCGGCTTGCAGCCGAACGCCGACCCCCGTCCGGTGGTGAAACAGAGCACGTTGGCTCCGCAAGCTATCTGTCCAGTCGCCGAGCAAGGGTCGAATCCGGGACCATCCATGAAAATCAAGCCTCTTCGAGACGGCCGCTCTGCATATTCGACTACGTCCTCAAGTTGGCAGGTCCCTCCTTTTGCGACTGCACCGAGCGATTTCTCCATAATAGTTGTCAAGCCGCCGGCCTTGTTGCCAGGCGAAGGATTGTTGTTCAAATTATTCCCAAAGAAGCGAGTGTAGTCTTCCCACCAAGCCAACCTGGTGTAGAGCTTGTCAGCAACCTCCGGCGTTCCCGCGCGAGCGGCCAGAATATGCTCAGCCCCGAAAATTTCCGGCGTCTCGGTCAAGATTGCGGTCGCTCCAGCGGAGGATAGAAGATCAACTGCATATCCAAGTGCGGGATTGGCCGTGATGCCCGAATAAGCGTCGGAACCACCACACTGCAGGGCGACAGAGAGCTCGCTAATTGGGGCGGGTTCGCGCTTAAATTTCGCCGCGATCGGCAGCATTTCCCTAACGAGTCTCACACCGGCGTCGACGGTTGCGCGCGTACCACCCGCAGCTTGTATAGTTAGGAACCGCAACGTCGCACCTTGCTCAAGCCCACACTCGGTGAGGAGTCGTGCGATCTGCATCTGTTCGCAGCCAAGTCCAACCATCAGTATTCCGCCAAAATTCGGATGATTGAGGTAGCCCTCAAGCGTTCGCCGAAGCAGCTCATATCCAGAGCCATGGTCCGACATCCCGCATCCTGTAGTGTGAGGGAAGGCGGCAATGCCGTCGACCCCTGTTCCAGCCAAGTCGATGTGTGTTGACGCCTCATCGGCGATTAACTTCGCGACCGTGCCCGCGCAGTTTACGGAAGTCATAACGCCGATATAGTTTCTGGTGCCCCAACGACCATTGGCCCGATGGTATCCAAGGAAAGTTCGGTCGCTGACATTCTTGACATTGGTAGCACGACCGATGACAGCACGGCGCGCATCGGTCGACTCTGTCGGGCGGACGTTGTGGACATGAACATGACTACCGGCTGCGATTGGTCCCGTCGCGAAGCCGATAATCTGACCATATTTGAGAATTGGATCACCGGCAGCAATACTTCGTGTCGCAAATTTGTGTCCACGAGGAATATTTGCCAGCAACTGTACTGAACCAACAGCCGTACCGGCCATCAATTGTTGGATGGCAACGGCAACATTGTCATCTTCGGACAGGAGGATGTACGATCGGTCGGTCATGGCTTTACAACGTACTCTGGGGACCGGTAAATTGATGTCCCGTTTTCAAACTTTCATGTTCGGTCTACTTGGCTCTTCCAAATGGTAGAACCGGCGGGCAGTGTTTCCTTCGATTTCCGCTCGATCCTGAGGCGGCAGTTCAGCAAGCAGAGCTTTTGTGGCACTTACCCAGGGATCATAACCGCCGTCTAACACGGATACCGGCCAGTCACTTCCCCACATCAGTCGCGCAGACCCGAAGCGATCGATAAGATGATCAACGTAGGGGCGCAATTGCTCGACGTGCCAATGGGGACCCGCCTCCGTAATGAGGCCGGAGATCTTGCAGAAAGCATTGGTTTCTCTCGCTATGGAGCCGATTTCGGTTGCCCATGGCTCAAATATTTTTTCTCGAATTTGTGGCTTAGCGCCGTGATCTACGACAGTACAAAGATCAGGATACTGATCGAGAAATCGACGAAGATCGATGAGTTGCCTAGGATAGACGAGCGCGTCAAACGTGAGACCGAGTTCAATCATACAGGCGATGGCGGGGGCTAACGCGGGTTGGAGCAGCCAGCCGTCGGGAAGCCATTGCACCATCGGTCTCAACCCAACAAGCTTGTGCGATTGAGCTAGTGATCTTATTCGCGCGGGCGCATCTGGCGCTAACAAGTCGATCCATCCAACAACGGCTGCTACGAAGTAAGTTGATCGCGCTACGTCTAAAAGGAAATGAGTCTCGGCTTCTGTTTCAGTACATTGTATGAGGACGGTCGCTTCGATGCCATGCCTGGCAAGATGAGGCTCTAAATGAACAGGCATAAAGTCAAGGACAATTGGCTCAATATCAGGGGTCATCCAAGGATAATCCGCCCGGGCCGGCCGCCAGAAATGATGATGTGCATCAACTCGCGTCGCCATCATGCCCGACCGTCCAACAAGCCGGCAGCTTTGAGATCATCCCAGAGCGATTCAGGAATTTCTTGGTTCAGCCACTCCGCAATCTGCTCAATTTCCGATGGTCGGGAGGCGCCCGATAATACTGACGCAACGGCGGGATGGCGAAGCGGCAATGCCAAGGAGGCAGCCGGAAGACTCACGCCGTGCTCTTTACAAACTGCTTGGATAGCGAGTGCTTTTAACCGGACACCTTCATTGGCTGGTTTATAGTTGAAGGTCGCGTTTGGAGCTGCTGGATCAACCAGGATCCCCGAGTTGAATACACCGCCCAAAAAAACAGAGGCGCCAGTTTCAATGCATTTTGGCAAGAAGACCTCGATCGCAGTCTGTTCCAACAGTGTGTAACGTCCGGCAAGAAGAAAGCAGTCAAAGTCGCCATCTCGCATGGCGTCGAAACATACCTCCCATTCGTTGGCGCCGAGCCCGACCGCCTTAATGACGCCAGCGCCACGCAAGTCATTGAGGGCCCGGTAGGCGCCGTCCATTGCCGAACGGTAAACCTGGGGCTGCAACTCAGGACCGTGGGTGTCAGTCCCAATGTCGTGGATCAGGACAATGTCCACGCATGGAAGCCCCATACGTTGGAGGCTGTCTTCGAGCGACCGCCTGGTTGCATCATAGCTATAGTCAAAGCGCACCGTAAATTGGAACGGCGACTTGAAAGGATCCGTATCGAGATCTCGTGACCCGGGTTCTAACAAGCGGCCAACTTTTGTTGAAAGAACATAATGCTTCGGCCCCTTATCGCGCAGAAAGTCACCCATCCTGCGCTCGCTCTGGCCATACCCATACATTGGTGCTGAGTCATAAAAACGAATGCCGCGCTTCCAAGCTTGACTAAGCGTCGCCCTGGCATCGTCATCATTCACGGGTCGATACAAAGATCCGAGACCTGTGCCCCCAAGCCCGAACTGGGTGACCTCAAGCCCGGTCCTTCCCACTTGCCGGCACTTTGCGCCCGACATGCCTGTCTTTGCATTAGTTTGATCGGAAATCATCCTCACGCGCTCCTCTCGGTAAGAGCTTGACTCGACCCTCGTGCACTTCGTGGAAAGGATCGGGTAAACCGTCGCGGCCATTTATTGGTCGGATGGGACCGCCGTGACCGGGATGAGGACCGCAGCCGACCGCGGTGGGATTGCCAAGTCGTCGTTAACGGGGTGCCATTCGGGGTCGTCGACCAGCCGGTACCGCATCGGTAGACTTTGGCCGTCGATGCGTACCGAGAGCCCGTCAATTGGCTCGTCCGAGTAGTTGGCTATCGCCACGGCGGTCCGTCCGTCACGGTGCCGGAATGCGGCGTAGGGATGGTGAGCGGCTCCGTTCGATTTGCGGACGGCGACTCCGACAGTGTCGATGAAGTTAGCGTCCCAGAACCAATCACGAAGCTCGACCCGCAGCTGATCCATGCGTTGACCGTACGCGACTGTGTCCGGCGCGTCAGACAGACGGCCCTTGAAGTTGAATGGCTCGTAGCTGATCACATAGCGGTACAGCAGGCATTGATTGATCATGTTGCGATCGTCGAATCCGATCACCGCGGTCATCAAAAGTCCGTCGGGCCGTAGATACCTATTAACCGGGAGGTAGTCCGGGTCTGAGCTGCGGATATAGCCGAGGTGGTACGCCTCCCACTCCAAGTCGTAGGGGGCCTCACAGGCGAACAGATAGTCACCAGGCAAGCCAGGTGTCTGGCGGAGCCGGGAGACGAACTCACGGTCGTTAGCGAATACCGGCGCGCCGAGTCGGTGCTGATGGGACTCGTCGAAGCACACCGAGGAGCCGTGCCACATCGCCTCGTCGTAGAGCATCCCGTCCGCGCCGAGGTTAACAAGGTTGGCGAATTCCTCCTGGCAAATCTTCAGGTAACGCTCACTGAGAAAGCACATTGGCACCAGCCGATGGGTATTGATGTCAAGCAGCTGGGTGATCGTCTGGTAGCGGTAGCCATAGTATTGGTAGTAATCGCCATAAGGGTCTTTCACTGCGTGGCTGATTAGCTCGCGGTGAAACCGTTCGGTCGTCCGGTCGGCCCAGGTGAACTTCGTGTACAGCACGATCTTCACGCCCAGCCGTTGACAGGCTGCGATCGCGCCGCGCAGCGCTTCGGCGCCGCCGAGCTGCTGATCCGGATTGTGTGAGGGCATATTTCCGTCTTGCCCTCCCTCGGTCCAGCCTACTACTTGGATCGCGGTGACGCCGTGCCTGGCGCATTCGGCGGCGATCTCGGGCAACTCGGCAAAGCTGACTCGCCGCTCACTTTCTTGCGACTTGAGCTGCAGCTGCAACCAAGAGTGCGGGTCACGGGCCCAGGCCGGGGGGCAGGCGCAGGGCCTGCCCCAGGCAGCGCGTCGTCGGATGTATCGGTCGGCGCCCGCGTGCCAATCGCCGGTGTAGGCGGCCACTGCGATGGGAGTGAGGGCGCGCCGCTCGCCGGCGGCGAGGTATGGCAGATGCACCGCCGCAAAATGCACCCCCACTGTATGCCCGCCGATCGCCTCACCGGCGGGCACCCGGCCACCGGCGAGTGTCCGCCAAGTGATTGAGTCATCGTAGCCGGGCAGCAACTCGGCGAACCAAGTCACTGGCTCCGCCGAAGGCTCGTCCACCCCGACGTAGAGTCCCAGTGAGCCGTCCTCGAGCAGCATCCACGGCACCATAGGGTTCATGGGAACGAAGCCAGCATGAGAGCCACAATGAAAGGTAGGGTGATCAACACCCCAGTAGCCCGCTTCATTGCGGAAGGTCGGCCAGATGCTGGACCTATAACGGCCCAAAGTGCCGGGGACATAGGTGAAGGCGTCGAGCCGGCCACTGGGTGCTGGCCGGATATCGCCCAGATCGGGAAAGTAGACGTTCTCGACGACTAGGTCGCTGGTGTTGTCTAGCTCGATGGCAAAGACGATCCGGTCCTCGTGTGCCGTGATCTGTGTCTGCACGCTGATGAGGTGCGCGGCGCCATGCTCGTCCACCACGTCGTTCCACGCACTGGTGACGGTGCGCCCGTCCTCGCTGATCAAGCAGATGGGCGTGCCTTGCTGGCGGCCATCGATGAAATTCGCTCGCCGGTCAGGCGTGGGCACCAGCAGACGGAAGGACCGGCCGAGTTCGGCACGGTCGAGCACGCCCCAGTCACCGTGCCGCATCGCGACTACTGCGCCGGTCTCGGTACTGACACCTACTCCCAGCTCCCCCGCGCGCAGCCAATGGATCGCGGCAGGATCAGATCGTGTCATCGGTTAGGCCCCTAACTAGGTTTGCTTCGGCGATGTAAGTGGCGACTTGCCGCGAGCATCAACCGTCGCAGACGTGATAGGCCATGAGGAGCACTCGTGACGAGCGATATGAGAGGAGCACGCGCAGTATTACTGCAGCCAATCCGACAATGGTGTAGAATTCCGCAAGATGTCGCAGCCGCGATCGGGAGAGACACAAATCAACCGATCTTACCAATGCGGGGCGGGCTGCCAAGCGCGGCAGGAGATAAATGCAAGATGAATAGCCTCGCGAGGTGATTGCAAAGCACGGACCGCCTACGCCGCCACTCTAACGAGTTGCCACCAGACGGGGTGAACTCGCCGTTGTTTCAATTGCAATGCACGTGTCGGCTGCGCACGTGCGCGGGCCGGTGGCAAGCCCGCCAGCAGGCGTTAGGCGTTACGAAAGGCGCAAAAGAACCATCGTCAGGCCGATTACGATCTATTCTATCTGAGTCGCCTGTTGCTGGCGCGAATTCAGCAGACGTTCTTCGTAAACAACCACCCAAGCTAGGCCGGCGAGCGTGGATCTCCGACAACTTTATGTCGTGTATTCACAGCGGGGTTGCGTCCGTCACCCACGCGAGCGCCAACGCCTCGAACATTCTGGGGACGTGATCGCGGCAGCCGAAATGCATCCTACGAAGACGAGGATCGTTTACTGCAAGGAGGATCGACGCCGAGGCAAAGGCGAAACGGTTATGTTTGACTTTCTCGGTTATTGCTTCCGGCCGCGATCGGTCCTGGGCCGCATTCGCGGAAGATGTTCCGCGGGTTCACTCCAGCGGTCAGCAACCCAGCACTGAACGTCATGCGCGCGCTACTGCCCGCGAGCTAAACCCGATGCTTAAGGGGGCGCTTACTATGGGCAATACACGCGTTTAGCGCTTTATCCGTTGGCGCGCTACATCAACCAGACATTGGCTGTATTGTTGAAGCGAAAGTATAAGCGCTTCCATCACCCGTTTAGGACGCGCGCGTCTCTTTCTGGAGAAGATCGCGCATGAGAACCGCAGGCTCTTTGTGCATTGGCAACTCGGCGATGGCGGCGCCCTGATGGGAGTCGGGTGAGGCGAGAGTCTTACGCCAGGTTCTGCGAGAGGCTGGAGGTGAAATCCCTCCGGCCTACTCACCCAAAGATCCCGGTCCTGGCGAATGGGAGGGCGGACGACGAAGGCCGGATTTGGACCTATGTCTGCGACGGTCGGCCATTTGGCGGACAAGGACCGCCGGCGGCGCTGTTTTGCGCCTCGCGCGAGGGCGGCGTGGTGTCCCAGGGCGCCGCGCCGTCTCGACTGTATGGTGCCTCGCCGGCGGATTGAAGTTCGCGATCGTTGCTCGGCGTTTAAACTGCAGTGGAGTTCTGGTTTCTGCACAATTTCCCTAATTATTGGGCTGCTTTTAGCGTTTTTATACTTGGGCAGCCCTTTACGGTTGTAAGACAACCAGGGAGGAAAAGCATGATGGTCCTGCGTGTTCTTGCGGCTGTGTTTGGCCTACTCGCGCTCAATGTAACGGTCTCGGCCCAAACCAAGGGCACGCTCGTTGCGGCGCTCGCTGCCGAGGCGACTGTCATCGATCCGACACGGTCCGC
>NZ_JACIHE010000053.1 GCF_014198245.1 Bradyrhizobium sp. cir1 | reverse complement strand
GCCGACGTCGTCGTTGCCTCCAATCCCGAATTCCTGCGTGAGGGCGCGGCGATCCGCGACTTCAAGTTCCCCGACCGCGTCGTCGTCGGCACCTCCGACGAGCGCGGCCGCAAGGTGATGGGCGACATCTATCGCCCGTTGTCGCTGAACCAGGCGCCGCTGATGTTTACCGCGCGCCGCACCGCGGAGATGATCAAATACGCCGCGAACGCGTTCCTGGCGACCAAGATCACCTTCATCAACGAGATCGCCGATCTCTCCGAAAAGGTCGGCGCCAATGTGCAGGAGGTCGCGCGCGGCATTGGCCTCGACAACCGCATCGGCACCAAATTCCTGCATGCCGGCCCCGGCTTCGGCGGCTCATGCTTCCCGAAGGACACCAAGGCGCTGATCAAGATCGCGCAGGACTACGACGTTTCCTTGCGCATCGTCGAATCCGTGCTGGCGGTCAACGAGAACCGCAAGCGCGCGATGGCGCGGAAAGTGAGCCACGCGCTCGGCGGCTCCTTGCGCGGCAAGACCATCGCCGTGCTCGGCCTCACCTTCAAGCCCGACACCGACGACATGCGTGATGCGCCGTCGATTCCGCTGGTCACGGGCCTGATCGATATGGGCGCGAAGGTGAAGGCCTTCGATCCCGTCGGCATGGAGCAGGCCAAGGGTGAGCTGCCCAGCATCACCTATTGCGAGGACGCCTATTCCTGCGCGCAAGGCGCCGATGCGCTGGTCATCGTTACCGAGTGGGTGCAGTTCCGCGCGCTCGATCTCGACCGGCTGAAGGCAACCATGGCACAGCCTGTCGTCGTCGACCTCCGCAACATCTACCGCCCCGAAGAGATGACGGCCGCCGGCTTCATCTACGAGAGCGTCGGGCGCTCGTCGCAGGCTTAGCAGCCGGCCTAAATGGTTCGAGACGCCCGCTTTGGCGGGCTCCTCACCATGAGGGTTGGATATCTCGCCGCAAAAGTGACCTCATCCTGAGGGCCCGCCATAGGCGGGCGTCTCGAAGGATGGCGGCGGGCCAAACTCCAATGGGATTTGATGCGGCCGTATCAGGCCGCCGCGCTTTGGCCCGTCAGCCTCGCTGCCGCCATGGAGACTGTCATGACCGACGACACCCACACGATCCGCAGCGGCGGGCTGACCGCGACCGTCAAGGCGCAAGGCGCCGAAATGTGCTCGCTGAGGAGCGACACCGGCGTCGAATTCGTCTGGCAGGCCGAACCGGCCTGGCCGCGCCATGCGCCGCTGCTGTTTCCGATCGTCGGTCGTCTCGCCAATGACGAATTGCGGCACAAGGGCAAGACCTACCGGATGACCCAGCACGGCTTTGCGCGCGACAGCCGCTTCCGGTGGGCGGAGCGCGGCGAAAACCGCTGTGTCCTGGTGCTCGAAGACAACGAGACGACGCGCGCGCTCTATCCGTTCGTGTTCCGCCTGACGGCCACCTATACGATCGACCAGGCCGGTCTCGACCTCTCGCTCACCGTCGCGAACACCGGCAGCGAGACATTGCCGGCTTCGCTCGGCGGCCATCCCGCCTTCAACTGGCCGCTTCGACCCGGCGTGCCCAAGGAAAGCTACGCGCTCACCTTTGCGAAAGCAGAGTCGTCGCCCGTCCGCCGTCTCGACGGCGGCTTGCTGCGTGCGGCAGCGGAGGCAACGCCCGTCAAAGGCACAGTGCTGCAACTGTCCGAATCCCTGTTCGTCGACGACGCCATCATCTTCGACCGGATCGAGAGCAACGCGGTCCGCTTTGCCGCAGGCGAGGACGCATCGAGCGCGCCCTGGCTCAAAATGTCATGGCGCGGCTTTCGCGAACTCGGCGTCTGGTCGAAACCGTCGGGCGCGCCGTTCCTCTGCATCGAGCCCTGGCGCGGCCATGCCAGTCCCGCCGGCTTCGACGGCGAGTTCAGCGACAAGCCCGGCCTGATGCATATCGCTCCCGGCGCGGAAGAGCGATTGTCGTTTCGGATCGAGGTCGCATCGTCCTGAGAGCGACGGGCAGCGAGGCAAGCCGCACCAGGCCGCCGGAGGCAGGGGCGTTCAGCGTGTGGCCGTCGCAGAGGCGGCGATGCCAAGCCGCATGGCTGAGCTGCCGGAGCCCGCGGTCGTCAGGCGGTGCGCGAGATCCTGCGCGCGCCGCTCGACCAGATGCCAGGTCGTGAGCGCGACGAGATAGCTGAGCGCGGCGGTGACGGCATAGGCGATGAGCAGCGAGACCAGCCCGTCCGCGAGCGGCCAGATCTGGCGCAGGCCGTAGATCACGGCGAAATGCGACAGGTACATCGAATAGGAATTGCGGCCGAGCGCCTCG
Organism: Bradyrhizobium sp. cir1; assembly: GCF_014198245.1. Taxonomy (GTDB): domain Bacteria; phylum Pseudomonadota; class Alphaproteobacteria; order Rhizobiales; family Xanthobacteraceae; genus Bradyrhizobium. The sequence goes on along the minus strand of NZ_JACIHE010000053.1, from coordinate 11,825 downwards.
ATCGGCGACCAGTGGATCGCCAGGCGAATGCAGCCGGCCACCAGCGCGCCGAGCACGAGGTTGATCATCAGATAGTTGAACTCGTGCGAACCGGTGGCGCGATCGGCGATGAAGGACAGCGCGATGAAGGCGACGAGGATTGCAGCATCCGATTTGGCGAAGCCGTCGCGCAGTGCGAAGAACAGCGCGCAGCCGACGAGGAACACCGGAAGCTGGTTCAGGAAGCTGATATGCAGCGCGTTCCAGACGAACGCTTCGTTGCCCGGCCCGTAATAGGCGGAGAACAGCGCAAAGGCGAACGGCTTGAACAAGCAGACATTGACGAGATGCAGCGCGATCGCCAGCACGAGATAGAGGTGGCGGCGCGCGCCGAACGCGGTGATCAGGAGCGGAAAGAGGAGGTAGAACGTCATCTCCGCGGCGATCGACCAGTCGCCCGGCACGACGCTGTTGACGCTGTCCGGCCAGAAGCCGTGCAGGAACGTCGCCGTCAGGATCACCTGGAGCGGCCCGATGCCGTTGGGTGCGTTGGTACTTGGGTCGGTGCCGTTGACGAGCAGATAGAGCGGGATCGCGAGCCAGAACAGCGGCGCGATGCGCAAGAAGCGCCGGATGTAGAATTTGCGCGTCGGATTGGTTTCGGTGCGCTGCGTCCACATCAGGCACATCGTCATGGCGCTGACGAAGTAGAACACGTTGACGCCGGTCCAGCCGCACATGAAGGCGAAGTCGACGGCGCGGATATGCGATGGAAAAGACTGTGAAACGTGGATCGCCATCACGCCGACGATGGCAAGGCCGCGCAGGAAGTCGAGGCTGTGCGAACGGCCGAAAGGCGTTGCGGCTTTCTCGGTTCGACCGGCAATCGGCCGGGGCTGCCCCTGCATCACGCCTGCTCCTTCGGTTTGCATCTGCAGGCGGGACCATAGAGGCGCTGCCGGCCTTCCCGAAGCCGAAGGCATTCTTTACGTTAACGGAGCCGGGCGAGGGGATCGCGATGTGAGCCGGCGCCGCGGCGCTCGCACGGACCATGCCGAGGCGATGGTGCGCCGGATGAGAAGTGTGGGGTAATTCATACTTAATACGGCGGGATCGTGACCAATATTGTTTGGGCAGTACAATACGCCTAGTATTGGTCAGGCAATTTCGGGGGCTCGAACCAGCTGTGAATGTTCGTTCACATGACAATGTGTTGCGCGACGGCGCGACTTTTCAGGCCGGGTCGCACGCACACAGGACATCCAACATCGTGGCTGATTCCGCTTGTCAGGAGATACGTCCCGCAGGCCGCGAGCGGCTGATCGTGGTCGAGGACGATCCGGTGACGCGGACGATGCTGGTCGGCTATTTCAACGACAACAATTTCGACGTGGTCGGCGCCGGCTCCTGTGCGGAGTGCCGTCAGGCGCTGCGCGCGCGCACCGATCTCGTCTTTCTCGACGTGCAGCTGCCCGACGGCGACGGTTTCGAGCTCGCCAAGGAGATCCAGGCGACCAGCAACGCGGGCATCATCTTCGTGACCCGCCGCGACACCGATGTGGATCGCATCCTCGGCCTCGAGATCGCCGGCGATCACTACGTCACCAAGCCGATCAATTTACGCGACCTGCTCGCGCGTGCGCGCAGCGTGCTGCGGCGGCGCTCGATCGACCGCAAGGCGGCGCGCAACCACAATTCGATCGCGTTCGGCGACTGGATCATCGACCTGACGCGGCGCGAGCTGCTCGGCGCCGACGGCAAGCCGGTGGCGCTGACCCGCGCCGAATTCGACCTGCTAGCCGCGCTGGTCGGCGCCGACGGCAGGCCGCTCAGCCGCGACTATCTGATCGAGGTCGTCAGCAACCGCCAGGCCGAGGTCGACATCCGCACTGTCGATGCGCTGGTGGCGCGGCTGCGCCGCAAGCTCGTCGGTAGCGGCACGCCCGTCATCGCGACGGTCACCGGCGTCGGCTACAAGCTCGCGCTCAGTGAGCGCCTCTAGCGCCTACCGCGCGCGGGCGCTCTGGTCTGTCGATGTCTTCGGCGCAGGCCCGGCCAGGTGGTCGTCGACCGCATAGAGCGTGCAGGCCGTCGACCATTTCACGCAGGCGGCGAGCGAATCGCGCTGGGCGTCGTCGGCGGTCATGCGCCCCGAACGCCAGCCGTAGCCTCCGTTCGGCGACACCGCAAACGCCTTGTGCGGCAGCGTGCTGGCGAGATAGCGCGCGAATTCGGCGAGCGCGGCCTCGTTGAGCTGGCCCGGCGGCGGCAGCGGATCGGGCGGGCTCAGGATGTCATGGTTCAGCCCGCGCTCGCGCAGGAACGCGTTCAGATAGTCCGTCCATTGCGGGCGGCCGGCCACGGAATAGAGATAGTGTCCATCGTCGCCGTAGGCCGGAGCTGCGACGAACTTGGCGGTGCCGCCATTGCCGCGAAAGCCGTCATAGAGCCGGCGCGCGAGATCGGGGCCGAAATACGAATCGTTGCTGGCATAGACCCATAGCATCGGCACCCGCGAGGTCTTGCCGAAGGTGGCAAAGGCCTGCACCAGCCCATCCTCGTGGCAGACGTCGTCGTCGTCGCGCGAGCCGCGGCCGCCGGCAAAGCTGATCGCGGCGACGAGGCCGCTTGGTGCCTGCGCCGTCAGCGCGACGGTAGCGAGCCCGCCGGCAGAATGGCCCGCCGCGATCATGCCTGATGTCGTGACGTCGGTCCGCCTTGCCATCGCATCGATCGCCGCGCGCAAATCGGCGACCGCGACCGCTGCTGCCGGCAGATAGGCGGCATTGGCGCAGCCGCCGACGCTGTCGACGCGCCCGCCGGGCGAGGTGCCGTAGCCGCGCCGCATCACGATCAGCGCGGCAAAGCCGCGCCGGGCATATTCCAGCGCGATGCCGTAATATTTGTGCGCCGACATCGTCGCGCGCTCGTCGAACTTGCGCGGCGAGCCGTGGCTGAGCAGCGCCAGCGGATAGCGCTTCGTGCCCGCCGGGCGCACCAGGAGCGCCTCCAGCCCCTGCGGCCCCGCCTCCGCCATCGGGATGCGCAGATCCTCGGTGTAGAACTCGGCGGCGTTGGCGCGCACAGCTAGCCCCGCGATGGCGAGCAGGATGAGCACGGGCAGATGCCAGCGCACCAAATCCATGGGTGTGGATGATTCTCCGTGGCCGCGCGGATCATAACAGAACCGCATGACCCGGCGAACTCATCCTGATCTCATCGCTTAGCGACCGCTCATTTCAGCGTCTGAAGATAGGCGATGACATTGGCCCGATCCGTGGGGCTCGGCAGCCCCTTGAAGAACATCTTGACGCCGTGGACGTCGCCGCGGGGGTCGGCGAGGTAGGCATCCAGCGCCGTTGGCGTCCATGCCGCCTTGTTGGCCTTCATGGCATCAGAATAGGCGAAGTCCGGAACGGCGGCGGGCTTGCGGTCGACGACATTCCAGAGGCTTGGGCCGACCTTGTTCACCCCGATCGCCACCGCGTGGCAGTTCTCGCAGGTTCGCTGGAAGACGGTCTTGCCCGCGGCGGCATCGCCCTCTGCGGCGGAGGCGGACGGTGTGGCCAGCGACGACGTGGCCAGGGCCAGCACGAGCGTGAAGATCAAACGTCCAGTCATCTTGAGTTTACTCCCCCAAGGCAATCAGCGAGGAATCAGCCAAGGGATCGGCGGGCTGATCCTGCAAATCCCGGCTTTCGTTGATCAAACGGCAAGCAGCGTGCCCCACGCCACGCGGCGGCGTCTTTGTCCTGAATCAACCGAAATCCGGGACCAAAGTACGAGGAGCGCCATGCGTCATCGCCATGGATCATCCTGAGCCGGATGCGCGTTGTCGGTTGATCTTTGACCGGAGTGTGTCGGGCCGGTCACTTGCGCCGGTCCGGCAATCGGCTTGGCGATGCGCCGGCCGATGGTATGGTGTTCTAGAGCGTTTTCCAGCGAAGTGGATGCGGAAAAAGCTCCAGGCTGTCGTTTGAAGGCACGGAGAGTTGCAGTGGCAGAAGTCGATCCCGCGGCGGGTAAGCCGGTTGCGCCGAGCGCGCTCGCCAACGTTCCAAGGCTGGTGACGGCCTATTTCGCCAACAAGCCCGATCCGGGCGATCCGGCGCAGCGGGTGGCGTTCGGCACCTCCGGCCATCGCGGCACCTCGTTCAAGAACACGTTCAACGAGGGCCACATCCTCGCAACGACGCAGGCGATTTGCGACTACCGCAAGGAGAAGGGGCTGACCGGCCCGCTCTTCATCGGCATCGACACCCACGCGCTGGCCGAGCCGGCGCTGGTGAGCGCCGTCGAGGTGTTCGCCGCCAACGGCGTCGACATCATGATCGACAAGGACGGCGGCTACACTCCGACGCCTGTGATCTCGCACGCGATCCTGACCTACAACAAGGACCGCACCTCGGGCCTCGCCGACGGCGTCGTCATCACGCCCTCGCACAACCCGCCGGAAGACGGCGGCTACAAATACAATCCGCCGCATGGCGGCCCCGCCGATACCGACGTCACCGGGGTGGTCGAGAAGCGCGCCAACGCCTATCTCGCCGACGGGCTGAAGGGCGTGCGGCGCATGGACTACGCGAAGGCGCGCAAGGCTGCGAACGTGCATGCCTACGACTTCATCACGCCCTATGTCGCCGACCTCGGCAATGTCGTCGATCTCGACCTCGTCAAATCCGCCGGCATCAAGATCGGCATCGATCCGCTCGGCGGCGCTGCCGTGCATTACTGGCATCCGATCATCGAACGCTATGGCCTCAAGGCCACCATCGTGAACGAGGCGATCGACCCGACCTTCCGTTTCATGACCGTGGACTGGGACGGCAAGATCCGCATGGACTGCTCCTCGCCCTACGCGATGGCGAGCCTGATCGGCATGCGCGACCGTTTCGATGTCGCCTTTGCCAACGACACCGACGCGGACCGGCACGGTATCGTCACGCGTACTGGTGGCCTGATGAATCCGAACCATTATCTGGCGACCGCGATCTCTTATCTGTTCGCGCACCGCCCGGACTGGGGCAAGAGTGCTGCGATCGGCAAGACCGTGGTGTCGAGCTCGATCATCGATCGCGTCGCCAAGAAGCTCGGCCGCAAGCTGGTGGAGACGCCGGTCGGCTTCAAATGGTTCGTCGATGGCCTCGTCAGCGGCGGTTTTGGTTTCGGCGGGGAGGAGAGTGCGGGCGCTTCATTCCTCAGGCGCGACGGCACGGTGTGGACCACCGACAAGGACGGGATCATCCTCGGCCTGCTCGCCGCCGAGATCATGGCCAAGACCGGCCGCGATCCCAGCCAGCTGTTCAATGACCTCACCGCCGAGCTCGGCGTGCCGCACTATGCGCGCATCGACGTCGCCGCGACCGGGCCGCAGAAGAACATCCTGAAGTCGGTCACGCCCGAGCAGCTCGGCCTGAAGGATCTCGCCGGCGATCCGGTTCGCTCGACGCTGAGCAAGGCGCCGGGCAACGGCCAGCCGTTCGGCGGCATCAAGGTCGAAACCGATTTCGGCTGGTTCGCCGCAAGGCCGTCCGGCACCGAGGATGTCTACAAGATCTATGCGGAAAGCTTCCGCAGCACCGAGCACCTGAAGCGGATTCAGGAAGAGGCTCAGGCCGGCCTGGCGAAGGTGTTCGGGGCGTAGCTGCCGAGCCCGCGCCCTCACTGCTCCTCCAAGCAAGGGTTCGCCGTATCAACAGGTGTCATCACCCGCGAAAGCGGGTGATCCAGTACGCCGCGGCGGAAGTTGTGCGCACCCAATATCTGCCGCGGCGTACTGGATTCCCCGCCTTCGCGGGGAATGACAATGGATGATATGTATACATATTAGAACATACAGGTATTATATTACGTCATTTATGGCCTTGAATCTTTCTGTCTCCCCGCTATTGTATACATAACGAATACATAAGCCGTGGGAGTGAGACCGATGACAAAACCCTTCCCCATGAACGCCTGGTACGCCGCCGCCTGGGATGCGGAGGTGAAGCCGGCGCTGCTGCCGCGGACGATCTGCGGCAAGCACATCGTGATGTACCGGAAGGCCGACGGCTCGGTGGCCGCGCTGGAGGATGCCTGCTGGCATCGCCTGGTGCCGCTGTCCAAGGGCCGGCTCGAGGGCGACACCGTCGTCTGCGGCTATCACGGCCTGAAATACAATGCGCAGGGCCGCTGCACCTTCATGCCCTCGCAGGACACCATCAACCCATCGGCCTGCGTGCGCGCCTATCCCGTCGTCGAGCGCCATCGCTACATCTGGCTCTGGATGGGCGATCCCGCGCTGGCCGATCCCGCGCTTGTGCCCGACATGCACTGGAACGACGATCCGGCCTGGGCCGGCGACGGCAAGACCATCCACGTCAATTGCGACTACCGCCTCGTGCTCGACAATCTCATGGACCTCACCCACGAGACCTTTGTGCACGGCTCCTCCATCGGTAACGATGCGGTGGCGGAAGCACCGTTCGATGTCACCCATGGCGAAAAGACTGTCACGGTGACGCGCTGGATGCACGGCATCGAGCCGCCGCCGTTCTGGGCCAAGCAGCTTGGCAAATCGGGCCTGGTCGACCGCTGGCAGATCATCCGCTTCGAGGCGCCGTGCACCATCGCGATCGACGTCGGCGTGGCACCGACCGGCACCGGCGCGCCGGAAGGCGACCGCTCGCAGGGCGTCAACGGTTTCGTGCTCAACACCATCACGCCGGAGACCGAGAAAACCTGTCACTATTTCTGGGCCTTCGTGCGCAACTATCGCCTGGGCGAGCAGCGCATCACCACTGAGATCCGCGAGGGCGTCTCCGGCATCTTCCGCGAGGACGAGCTGATCCTGGAAGCGCAGCAGCGCGCCATGGACGAGAACCCCGATCGCGTCTTCTACAACCTCAACATCGACGCCGGCGCGATGTGGTCGCGCAAGCTGATCGACAAGATGGTGGCGAAGGAAAATCCGCCGCCGCGCCTTCAGGCCGCGGAGTAGGGACATGGCCGAGCGTGAGGTCGACCGCTCCATCTCGCAGACCGTGAAGGCACAGCTCGCGCTGCGCGACCAGATCCTGTCGGGCTCCTTACGCCCCGGCGAGCGCATCTCCGAGCTGCAGGCGGTGGAGACGACGGGCGCCTCACGCACCCCGGTGCGCATGGCGCTGGTGCGGCTCGAGGAGGAGGGGCTCCTTGAGGGGATTCCCTCCGGCGGCTTCATGGTGAAGGCATTCTCGGAGCGCGACATCTCCGATTCCATCGAGCTGCGCGGCACGCTGGAAGGCCTGGCTGCGCGCTTTGCCGCCGAACGCGGCGTCTCTGCGCGCGAGCTCGAACCGCTGAAGGAATGCCTCGGCGCCATCGACGAATTGTTGCGCCAGGTCCCGATCTCGGTCGATGCCTTCTCGTCCTATGTCACCCTCAACGCACGCTTCCATGCGGTGCTCACGGAACTGTCGCGCAGCCCGCCGCTGATCCGGCAGATCGACCGCGCCTCCGCACTGCCGTTCGCATCGCCAAGCGGCTTCGTGATGGCGCAGTCGGCGCTGCCCGAGGCGCAGCAGATCCTGATCATCGGTCAGGAGCACCACCGCGTCGTGATCGACGCCATCGAGAACCGCGAAGGCGCGCGCGCCGAAGCCATCATGCGCGAGCATGCACGGCTTGCGGTTCGCAACTTGAGGCTTGCGCTGCGCAACCGGACCCATCTCGACCTCCTGCCGGCGCTCGCGCTGATCAAGACCGCAACCGACTGAGGGCAGTCACCATGCGCTTCATCGAAACCTGGACCCCGGCAACGCTCGTCTCGACGCGAGACCTTGCGCCCGGCATCCGCGAATTCCTGATCCGTCCCGATCAGTTCGACGGTGCGGCCTATCCGGTCGGCAGCCATATCAACGTCAGCGTCACCATCGACGGCCAGCCGGAGACGCGGTCCTATTCGCTGGTCGGCGAGGCCTCTTCGCACGGCCTTCGAATTGCGGTGCGCCGCGCCGAGGATTCCCGTGGCGGCTCGCGCTACATGTGGTCCTTGCAGCCGGGCGCGCGGCTCGACATCACCCAACCCGCCTCGCTGCTTGCAGTCGATTGGGCGCGGGAAAATTATTGCCTGATCGCCGGCGGCATCGGCATCACCCCGATCCTCGGCGCAGCGCAGGCGCTGGCGCGGCGCGGGGCAAACGTCACGCTGCACTATGCCGTGCGCTCGCGCACTGAGGCCGCCTATCTCGACGATCTCGCCGCAATGCTCGGTGATCGTCTTGTTGTCCATGCCAGCGATGAAGGCCAGCGGCTCGATCTCGATGCGCTGTTCGCCTCATTGCCGCAAGGCGCGCTGGCCCTGTTCTGCGGCCCGATGCGGATGCTCGATGCCGCGCGTCACGCCTGGATCGGCGCCGGCCATCCGCTCGCCGATCTCCGTTACGAGACCTTCGGCTCCAGCGGCACGCTGCCGACCGAGACGTTTCGCGTGCGCCTGAAGGGAGCCGGCGTCGAGCTTGAAATCCCGCGCGAGCGCTCGATGCTGGACGTGCTCAACGCCAGCGGCCACGAGGTGATGTACGATTGCAAGCGCGGCGAATGCGGCCTCTGCGCCATCGACGTGGTCGAGGTCGACGGCGAGATCGACCATCGCGACGTCTTCTTCAGCGACCACCAGAAAGAGAGCAACCAGAAGATCTGCGCCTGCGTCTCCCGCGCGCGCGGCACCATCACCGTGGACACGCTGCTGCGGGCGGATGCGGTCTGAGGCGCCTGTGGGGCCTTCATGGTTCGCCCGGCGATGCGGAGCATCGTCCGGAGACGCGCCTTCGGCGCTCCTCACCATGAGGATCCACCAGTCTTTCCGCGAAAACAGACCTCATCCTGAGGAGCCCGCCAGAAGCGGGCGTCTCGAAGGATGGCCGCAGGGGGCAGCTACGCCGCGTAAATCGCCCGGTACTTCTTCGTATTCAGCAGCGCCAGCACGCTATCGGCCGACACCGGCCGGCTGATGAGATAGCCCTGCACCTCGTCGCAACTGACCTGGCGCAGATATTCGAGCTGGTCGGCGGTCTCGACGCCCTCGGCGACGACGGCGATGTTGAGGTCGCGCGCCAGCGAGATCACCGACTTCACGATCGCGGCGCAGTCCGGCTGCACCAGCATGTCGCGGATGAAGGACTGGTCGATCTTGATCCGGCTGAACGGCAGCTTGCGCAGGTAGGTCAGCGATGAGAAGCCGGTGCCGAAATCGTCGAGCGCCACGGTGACGCCGAGTTGCAGCAGCGCGTTCAGGATCGACGCGGCCGAGCCGTATTTCGACAGCAGCATCGATTCCGTGATCTCGATCTCGAACCGGCAGGGAGAGACCTTCGCATCGGCGAGGGCCTGCACGATGGTATGGAGGATGGCCGTGTCGTGAAACTGCGACGCGGAGAAATTCACGGCGACCCTGATGTCCTCGGGCCAGTCCGCCAGCGTCGCGCAGGCGCGCCGGATCACCCATTCGCCGATCTCGTGGATCAGCCCGGTCTCCTCGGCGATTCCGATGAACTCGCTCGGCGGCACCAGTCCGCGCGATGGATGCTGCCAGCGCAGCAGCGCCTCGAAGCCGGTGATGCGGTTCTCGTCGAGATCGAGGAACGGCTGGAACACGAGGAACAGCTCGTCCCGCGCAATGGCACCCTCGAGGTCCGCCTGCAGCGCCTTGCGGTCGCGGGACAGCCTGTCGTCGGCTTGCTCGAAGAAGCAGACGGTGCCCGGCCCCGCCTTCTTGGCGCGATAGAGCGCAGCGTCCGCGTTCTTCATGATGTCGAGCGCCATGTTGCCGTCGCGAGGAGCCAGCACGATGCCGACGCTGGTCGCGCCGACGATCTGGCGGCCCTCGATCTGGAACGGTTCGTCGAAGGCCACAACGAAGCGCTCGGCGATCTCGAGCGCATCCTCGGGCCGCGCCAGATTGGCCATCACCAGCGCGAACTCGTCGCCGCCGATGCGCGCGACGTGCTCGGCCGCGCGGGTGCAGCGCTGCAGGCGGCCTGCGACCTGCACCAGGAATTCGTCGCCGGCGGGATGGCCGAACTTGTCGTTGACCTCCTTGAAGCGATCGAGATCGAGCAGCAGCACCGCGAACTCCTCGCCCGACAGCGCAAGGCGCTTCAGCGCGGCATCGAGCGTCTCGTTGAAGGCGAAGCGGTTGGGCAGGTGCGTCAGCGGATCCTGCCGCACCGTGCGCTCCGCCTCGATCTGCCGCATCACGCGACGCGCGAACGAGAACGAATTGACGAACACGCCGCGCAGCAGCACGCTGCCATAGACCACGACGAGGAAGGCGATCAGCAGGAAGGCGAGGTCGCCGTTCCTGCCGAGGCAGATTGCGATGCCGACGAAGATCGGGGCCGTGAAGGCGATGGCCGCGATCGGGATCGTGGCGAAGGCGAGTGCGCCGCCGGCCAGCATTCCCGAGCACAGGCAGGTGATGACGAGCTGGCCGCCGGTCGAGGCATTGGCGAAGAAGGCGACCGGGACGATGCCCCAGGCCGCCCCGAGCAGAAAGGCGTTGCGCACCAGCCGATGCATGGCGCGCTGCGAGACGAAGTGCGGCTTGGTGATGCGGCGCGCGGCGCGGGATTGCACGCCGAATGCGATCGCCGCGGCCGCGACCGTGCCCGCCCAGATCAGGGCGAACGTCCTGTCGGGCGAGGCCCACAGCGCGATGGCCAGCACGATGGCGTTGCAGGCATTGGCGAGCATGATGCCGACCGAATAGCCGAGCACCAGCGACATCTGTTCGGCGCGGATGTGGCCCGCCACGGCGTCGTCCGTTGCGGGACCGCCGAACGCCGACAGATCGCCGGCGAACAGCCGCGCGAAATAGGTGGTCAGTTGAGTCCGCATTCAAGAGCCTAGCAGCAGGGCCGTTTCTCCAGCTCGATCCGGAGAATTCGCTGCAAACCTTTGACGAACTATGAATTATCCATGCTTGCGGCTGGCCTTGCGATCACTTCTAGGTGCCGATGCATTGGTATCGATAACAAATCGATACAAATGCGATGCCCTGCGTTATCGCTGTAACGGAAGGAAGAATGTTCGCTACCAGTTCCGTTGTCATGCCCCGGCTTGACCGGGGCATCCAGTACGCCGCGGCCTGTCGGTTCAATCACAGCTGTCTCGGAGTACTGGATCGTCCGGTCAAGCCGGGCGATGACAGCAGTGCTCGGGGCTTCACCGCCCCAATTGCTTCGGATCGTAATAGAACCGTTCCTCGATCAGCTCATCGCCCCGCCAGGTCTGCCACGCAATCTCATCCAGCGTTCGGATGACGCCTTCGGCATTGGCGAAGCTGAAAACCCAGCGCGTGGCGACATGGTCGCCCTCGATCATGCTCGGCCCGATGCGAACGGCCTTGACCTCCCTGAACGCGGCCAGCACGCCGCGCTCTTTTGCTGCCAGCTTGTCCCGCCCGACTGTCGGCGCGGCGTTGTTCTCGTAGGTCGCGGCATCGGGCGCATAGAATTGCTCGATCGCCCCGACGAAGTCCCATCCCCCAGCCGCTTCGCAAAGGCTTCGACGATCTCACGGCTCGGCATGGCGCTCCTCGCGAGTAAAACCGACCAATAGTCGGTAAATACCGACCGATAGTCGAAAAGTCAACTGGCCCTCACTGCTCCTCCTTCTCCCCTTGTGGGAGAAGGTGGCGCGAAGCGCCGGATGAGGGGTTGTTTCCGCGAATTCCATTGCGAGAGAGTCACGCGTGGATAGAGACCCCTCACCCGTCTCGCCGCTCCGCGGCGTGTCCAGCGGATGGATGGGTAACACAATAGACCGGATCGATAGGTGACAGTCGTTCATGGTTCGGTCCGCTGCGGCGCTGCGCTAGCGCAGCG
>NZ_JACIHE010000052.1 GCF_014198245.1 Bradyrhizobium sp. cir1 | reverse complement strand
CAGCTCACCGATGCTCACGAAAATGAAGGGTGTCGACACACGGATCGCCCCACCCAGGATTGCGAGCGGCAGCGCCAGCCAGCCGATTGATGTACCGTCCATGCCTTTACCTCCGCGTCGTTTCTCGGAGTTGTTGCGCGATTGCATCTGCGACGAGGACGCAAACGAAGATCAGACCCTGAAACACCAGCATTGTCGCATCGGGAAGTCCGAGACGTCGTTGCAACAGGCTGGCGCTTGCCTGCATGCCGCCGATCAACAGCGCGACAGCGACAATCGCAAGCGGCTGGTGTCGCGCCAGGAACGCGACGAGGATTCCGCTATAGCCATAGCCAACGATGAGTGAGGAGTTGGCTGTCCCCTGCACGGCCGCCACTTCGATCGCGCCGGCAACTCCCGCCATACCGCCTGCCACGACCGAGGCGCCGATAATCCAGCGATTCACGGCAAGACCGATCATCCGCGCGACCCGGGCACTTCCGCCGACCACTCGCAGGGCAAATCCCCAGCGGGTGTAGCGGAGCACGACATGCGCGGCAATCGCCAGCAATAGACTGACGGCAAGGCCGGCGTGAACGCCCACACCTGGCAGCGTCGGCAGCGTGTAGGAGGGATCGATAGGGTGGGTCGACGGCTTGTCGAGACTCGCCGGATCGCGCAACATGCCTTCGGTCAAATGGTGGAAGACGGCGATTGCGATATAGGACAGCAGCAGACTCGAGATCGTTTCGTTGATGCCGCGGTATTGACGGAGCACACCCGCCAGACCGAACCAGAGCCCTCCGATCAAGGCGCCAGCCACCAACATGAGAAGTTGCATGGGAAGCGCGTGCGCTCCCGCGAACGGCAACGTCACAACGGCACCCGCAAGCCCGCCGAGCACCAATGCCCCCTCGCCGCCGATAATCACCAGCCCCGCTTGCGCGGGGATCGCAACTGCGAGCCCCACGAGGACCAAAGGAGCGGCGCGCGACAAGGTATCCTGCCAGGCGAAGCTGCTGCCGAAGCCGCCCTGGACGATCAGACCGAACACCGTGGCGGGGTTCTGTCCGTACAAGGCGACGAACGCCGCGAAGATGGCCGACGCGAGCATCACCGCCAGGACAGGCAAGGCGACACTGAGTTGGCCTGCGTTTCCCAGCGGTTTCGAAGGCACGGATTCGATTCCGGAGATCGAAGACAAGTGCGCCTCCTAGACTTGGCCGATGATGCCTTCGACGAGGTAATTGATGCCGTCGAGCGCACGGTCGTTGCTGCTCTGCATGACGCCGGCAGGGATGACGACGTTGCCCTTGTTGTCCTTGAGCGGGCCGCTGTAGATCACGCGCGTGCCGCCGATGAGGTCTGCCCGCGCCGTCTCAGCCGCTGCGCGCGCCTCAGGCGTAACCAGCTTTCCGAACGCACTGTTCTTGACGAAATGATCGCCAAGGCCGGCACGGAGATAGTGCTCGGGCTTCTTGCCGCCACGCACGCTGCCTGCATAGACAAGATAGGGCGTGATCCAGTTCCACTCGGCTCCGGTGAGATAGCCGTTGGGAGCCACATCGGCCTGACTTGAGTGGTAGCCGCATGACATGACGCCGCGCTTCTCCGCCGTCTCGATCACGACCTTCGGGCTATCGACCTGGGCGGCGATGACGTCGGCCCCCTGGTCGACCAGCGTGTTCGTCGCTTCCGCTTCGCGGACTGGAAGAACCCAGTCGCCCGTGAAGATGACCTGTACCTGAATCGCCGGATCGACCGAGCGCGCGCCGATCGCGAATGCGTTGATGCTGCGCAGAAGATTGGGCGTCGGCTTCGCAGCAACCAGGCCGAGCTTCTTGCTCTTCGTCATGTGGCCGGCCACAATTCCCGAAATGTACTGCGCCTCGAAGATGTAGGCGTAGAACGAGCCGATGTTCTCGGGCATGCCCGCCGTCCACACGCCGCCGGTGTGAGCGAAGGTAACGTCGGGATACTTTGCCGCCATCTCCAAAACGTGCGGCTTAAAATAGCCAAAGGATGTCGCCAGGATGAGCTGAGCGCCGTCCTGACGGATCATGCCTTCCATGCTGCGCTGGGCCGCGATCGTTTCCGGAACGCGCTCCTCCTCGATCACCTTGAGGCCGGGCTGCTTCTTCAGGGCCGCGGCGGCCTGGGCGTGGGACTGGTTGAAACCGTAATCCTGCTTGGAGCCGGAGTAGAGAACCCCGACGGTGAGCGGCGTCTCCGCACGGGCAACGGTGCTCTTGAGAATGACTGGTGCGGAGCCGGCAGCGGCCAGCATCTGAAGCACCAAGCGACGGTCGACAGGCTTCAAAGTCACGTTCCCCTCCGTTGAAGATTGCAATCAGCAAGTCACGACGAAATGCGTTCGGCAGCAGACAGCAGGCCGGGCGCACCACATGCAATGAGATCGGCTTCCAGCTCCCGTCTTTCAGCAGCGGACAGCGGCGTGACCGGCGAGCGCACGGCGCCGCCGGCAAGGCCGATCAGATCGCACCAATGCTTGACCGCCGCATTCGGCATGTGACCGCGCTTCAGCGGCTCCATGATCCATTTGTTGAAGATGATCCGTTGCGGCGCCAGTGAAGCACAGATGCGAGCTGCTTCTTCCGTCCGCCCGGCCGCCAACAGAGCCACGTAGTCTGCGATCGGGCGAAACTCGCCGCGTTGATAGAGGTAGGGCTCGGGGTCGGCATAAAGGATCGACTGACCCTCGCCCTGCATGTTGGCGAAGAAGTTCTCTTCCAGTGGGTCCGACACCAGCACGCCGTTTCGCGCAGCCTGGCGAAGCGCTGCGTTCTCGGCCGCGTTGCCTGTCGTCTTCAGGAGCTTGAGATTTGGTAGCGAGCAGAGCTGCGTGAACACGCCGGGATCCAATGGGCTGCCCGCGGCGGTTCGCGCGTTGAAGATGACGATCGGCATCTCCAAGCGGACACAGATGTCGTGCAGATACGCGAACTGCTGCTCAGGGGATCGCGGCCCGGAGGTTGGGACCATGAGCACAGCGTGGCTGACGCCAAGCCGACGCGCATGCTCGCCGAGATCGATGGTTTCTTCCACCGAGGGACCCGAGATCACCACGGAAATCCCAAGGCGCCCCCACGCTTCGTCCGCAATGACCTCGATGACGCGCTTTCTTTCCTGCAGCGTGAGCGACCAGACTTCGCCGATCAGCCCATTACAGAACACGCCCGCCAAGCCGGTTGCGATGTAGTGGCGGACGTTCCGGCGCACTCCGGCCTCGTCGACGGCACCGGACGCATCGAAGGGGGTGTGAATCGCCGCCCAGATTTCCACGGTGTTCTGTCCAATCGCCATATTCGCTCCCCTCAACGAACCGTCTATTCTATTTATCATGATAAACCGGATTTGCATGAATATGCCTGTTATGGGAGAAGTGTCAATCGACGAGTCGGTTCTTTCCCTGGCCCGCGCCAAGTTCGTTCCTGGACAGACCGTTTCAAGCTATTCCTAGACTTGGAGAATTCGGAATGACGATCGAATTGGAAAAATTGCCGCGGCCTCGGGCGCGGCTGAAAATTCAAAAGCGGGCCGACCTCGTTACCGAAGAGATCAAGCAGCTGATCACGCAGAAGAACCTTCGTCCGGGCGATAAGCTTCCCATGGAGAAGGAGCTTCAGCGGCTGTTTTCGGTCAGCAAGAGCACGATCCGCGAGGCGCTCAAGTCCCTGGAGGTGCAGGGACTGATCACGATCAGCACCGGCCCGACCGGTGGGGCGACGATCATGGAGGTCCCGCTCGAGCGCACCTTTCAGCTGTTGCAGAACTACCTGTTCTTCAAAGAGGTCAGCATGGAGGACATCTATGCGGCGCGTCGCTTGCTGGAGCCGGAATTAGCAGCCGGCTCGGTGCCATTTCTGTCGGAGGAGCAGCTCGACGCGCTGGAGCAGAACATTCAGACCTGCCAGCCGGCCTCGCAGGAGCCCTCTCTTCTGGTACGTCAACGCCAGGCCGATCTCGACTTTCACGACATCCTGGCTGCAGCAAACCCCAATCCCTTCCTGCGCTTTGCATGCGAACTGATCAACGAGATGCTGCGTCGGCTGGTTGTCTTCAGCACCCAGACGCCTCCGGAAGAGCACACGCGATTTGGATGCGCCAACGTCAAGATACACACGGAAATCGCGAAGGCCGCCCGTGCGCGCGACAGCGAGCGCGTGCGCGCGCTCATGAAGGCGCACATGGAGGAAGCTTCAGAATACGTGAAGCGGCTGGACGGCCGACTCGATGGTCGACTGATCCTGGACTCGGAAATGGCGCGGCGCCCGCGACCACTGTCGTGATGAACGTTTTCCTTGCAGAAGACGGTTAATTGAGCTCCCCGGCGGATCAGCTTTGCAGGCGGAGTTGGCGTAGCCGCACCATTTTCTGTCGAAGCGATTTCATCAAGCCACAACAAACTAATTCAGTTCCGCAGCAATACAAACCCAACCCGAAGCGGTCGTTCCCGTGGGGCAACTCACAAGCGCACTCATGGTGGCAGTTCGTTGCTAGTCGTTGAACGCAATGCCGGTTGCAGCTTCACCAGGTGGACCGGGTTCAGTAATGGAGAAGCTTATGCGTGGAATTCTCGTCGCGATTTGGTTGTTTCCGCTCACAACGGCCATAGGCGTTGGAATCTCGACGGGGCGAACCGAGCCCTCCCTACTTCCGATCAGAGCGAGGTCGGAGATTTGAACCTTTCACCTTTTATCGTTGGTCCGACACTCTGCCAGAGCGACCGGGGGTCATGCTGCGCAAGGAGGCGGCGCCAGCGCAGCCCGAAATAACAATCGCAGATCTCGCCCAGCGGATCCTCTACACGTCCGCCGATCTGCGCTGGAATGCCGGGTCATCCCAGTGAGCGGGACACTTTATCTGCAGGGACAGTCGACGACGGCGGCTGGCCACTGGTCGCCTGGGCGCATGGCACGCTCGGCGTATCCGACACATGTGCCCCATCATGGACTGGACACAAGCCGCGTGATGCCACCTATATCCAGCGATGGCTCGAGAACGCTTTCGCAGTTGTCGCCACGGATCACCACGGGCTCGGCGGACCGGGCCAACATCCTTACCTAGTCTGGCAGGCGGACGGCCGCTCTGCGCTCGATGCGGTGAGAGCCGCGTTGTCGGCGTATCCGGACACGATCGCACTGGCGGCTGCCACTCGCAGGTGGGAGGCGGTTGACGCGGTGCGGAAGCAATTGCCAGCGGGCGCAACGGCAAAGTTGTCCCAGCGCTTTTTGACGCGAGAGCGGATCGCAGGATTAAGACTGCGCCCCAATCACGCTTGCCGATTGAAGGATTTCTAGGAGGCCGCCTCAGTTGGCCCAAGGAACTATCAGCCTAGCAGCGCATCGCTACAATGCCCCCAGCGGAAAGGTAGCCGAAGCGAAGGCGCTCCTCGGCGATCGCCCTCATGGGTTGGCGCAGGGCGGCATCATCCGCCCGGGACGTCTGGTATCTTGATGGTCATGCGGCAACAGCCGATGGCTTTACACGCCCCCCGTTCGCTCATCCCGTGGGCATCCACGAGATGCTCGACAGCTTTCCGCTTCCCCGCGGGCGTCACCACTTCTTTCCCAACAAGTCCTTCAGCGCTTCATTGTCCAGCATGGCATCAGCCAGCAACCGCTTCAGCCGGGTGTTCTCGTGCTCCAGCGTCTTCAGCCGCTTGGCCTCCGAGACCTCCTTCCCGCCAAACCTGGCTTTCCATTTGTAGATACTGGCGTCACTGACGCCGTACCCCCGGCACAGCTCGGCAACCGAAACACCAGCCTCGTGCTCCTTCAAAATCCCGATGATCTGGTTCTGTATTCGGTATGCTTCTGTCAATCCCTTAAGAGCGCTGCCGCGGGTACCTTGCTTCTGTTCGTGGTCGGCAAAACCGCCACACTATGGGATTCGGTTGAATGGTCGGTTCAAGCTCTTCGGCGTAGTCACCCGACCTGGAGGGCGGACGCCACGACAGATCATACGAACTCGACCATCCCCACGCCCCGCGACGGGCGTCTCTTGGGATGGCGATGGCGTCCTTACGCCACCGCCGTCCATCGGAATTCGGTTCCATCAACCCACATTCGGTGAAGGACGACAGCCATCTTTCTGGCCAGCGCGACCTTCGCACGCTTGCTTCCTTGCCGGTGGGCAACACGCACCGCCCAGGCCTTCATCGGAGACCATCGGGTTGATGGCCTGAGAACGACGTTGGCAGCTTCGAACAGGGCTGTGCGCGTCTCTCCATCTCCGACTTTTGTGATCCGTCCCACCCGGTCAACCTCGCCAGATTGGTATCGCCTGGGTGTTAACCCGAGATAGGCGCCGACGGATTGGGAATGCAGGAATCGCCTGGGATCGTCCACAGTGGAGCGGAAGGTCAACGCAGAGACCGGGCCGATCCCCGGCATCGTCATCAAGAGCCGACAAGCCGGGTCACTGCGCACGGCCTTCAGAACCAGACGATGCAGTCGGGCGTACTCCCGCATCAGCGCTTCGCGTCCGGCAAGCAGCGGATTCATGATCGCCTCCAGTAAGGCGTCATCGCTGACCAACTCACGAACTCGCGCCGCAAACAGAGTCCGCGAGACGATTCCGGCTTTGAGACCGAGCGGACGCAGAAGTCCGCGGATGACTTGCTCTGCGGCAGCGATGGAGCGGATGATATGCTTGCGAGCAGTGGCCAGCGTCCGCGCCCTTTGGCTGCCGATGCTCTTGACGTGAACAGGCTTGAACCATCCCGTTCTCACCACCTGCGCGATCCCACGGGCGTCATTCCGATCGGTCTTCACCGGCATGGCCGAAAGTGACGCCTTAACGTGGCGGGCTTCCAAACTGACGGCTGGCAGCCCCAGTTCGATTAGATTTGCGATCAGCCATTCTGACATCGGTCCTGCCTCAAGGCCGACCCGTTCAACTTGACCAGCCCATGGTTCGAGGTACTGCACAATCGACGGCGCGTCCGCCAACGTGGTTCCCTCCCGGAGAAGCTTCCCGGTCTCATCCACCGCACATACGGCAACGGAATTCAGCGCAACATCGAGGCCGACGTAGATCATGGCTTTTCTCCTTTCCGGATGGAGTTGGTCCATGATCGTCAGCCAAAACGTGCCGCGCGGCAAATCGGTCAGGCGATCGGGACCGAATACCCCATCTCTTCCGAAAAGCGGCTGCGCTTCATGCTCTGGACCTTGTCTTGGGCCAGAGCGAACTTCAACCTGGATTAAGCCTGGGGGGCAACGTCAAAGGACAACTACGCCACGCTCAAGGCCCCACTGATCCGCAACTGGCTCGCCAAACGGCCGCGCTGGCATGTCCATCTCACGCCCACCAGTTCGTCCTGGCTCATCAGGTCGAGCGCTCCTTCGCGCTCCTCACCGATAAGAAGATCCGGCGCGGCATCTATCGCAGCATCCGGGCCCTGCGCGCAGACATTATGGACTTCATCACTCATCACAATGCCGATCCCAAGCCATTCAAATGGACCAAGTCCCCCGACGACATCCTCGCTTCCGTCGAACGCTTCTGCCGATACAATACTCAAGCCTAGGCATCGCAATGTCGCGAATTTCTGGTTCAGGACACTAAAGCAGAATGAGGTGGGTGTGCATCTGCTCCTTTTTTGATCTTTGCCATGCGTCCGCTGCCGGCGAGCGTTGCTCGATGAGTTGGCCCGACACTTCTCGAGATTACCGCCTACGAAGAAAACGGCCAACGAAGCCCTCCTCACCCAGTGAACCCGGAAAGATCCCGAGCCATTCTGATGGCGAGGACACAATGACGCTCGCGCCTGCCACAGGCAATCCGCTCCTCCCGCCCGGGCGGCAGTCGAAAACCCCGGCTGGAACCTGGGGTTTTCTTTTGTGCTATTATAGGCACCAACTCTCGTAAACCGCCGCGGCGCGATCAGTACAGTGCACCTCACGGATTGAGCCGAATTGGCTTCGGCTTCGTTCCGTCCAAGGCTCGATCGTAAGCCGCAGGTGTGGTCTGCGCTCCTGCTCCACCTCAATGGATTGGTGGAGATCTCACGTCACATAAAGTCTCCATCCGAGTCGGACTCTGATGAAGGTTCATCATCGCTCGGCGTTTTGACTTTGGAGAGATACGCCGGAGAATTGGTTGCGCGCTGCCATTCACCATCCCTATATCTCCACTGTCTGGACTGGCTGGGATCAAGTACCATATCATTGCGATCTACATCAACGAAGCCCATTTGTTCTGCACGGGCTCTCGCTTCGTCATTAGCAGGACGCCAGTTCACCAGCGGCCGTTCGCCGTCTTGCCGTAGTTGGTGTTCGAGCAGAATATCGCCGGCGTTGCCGACGAGCGGATGAGCAACCTGAAAATCCACGATTGATGTGACGTTAGTTCGTCCGGGGAACT
Organism: Bradyrhizobium sp. cir1; assembly: GCF_014198245.1. Classification (GTDB taxonomy): domain Bacteria; phylum Pseudomonadota; class Alphaproteobacteria; order Rhizobiales; family Xanthobacteraceae; genus Bradyrhizobium. The sequence goes on along the minus strand of NZ_JACIHE010000052.1, from coordinate 6,637 downwards.
GTTCTCGCCACCCTTGGCTGGTGAACTCAGTCGCCATAGGAAATCCGGCTTCCGTTCTTTGGAGGCCGACGCTCCTATTTCCTAGTTGGTAGCTGTAATATCGGGCGGCATCAGAATCCCTTCGGATCCCGAAACTTCTAGCGACATCCGCGGTGCGCCTAGCTCTTTCGGACACAAATTCTGAGTATTCCTGCGGATTGTTGGCGATATGATTGATTTCTTCACCATGAAAGCTCCTCACCCGTTCCCGGAATTCGGCTTGGTCGATCTCAAAAACGGGAGGTCTTGAAGTGAGGTAATAACTCGGCTGCGAGGATGAGCTGGCACCCGAATCCTGCAATCCCATTCTACCGAGCGCGTCCGCGAAATCGTCGGCATTCCTGTGCTCCGGGGAGCTTGCGTAATGATACTCATCATCGGATGGAACATCCGACCAATTGTTAATTCGACCGTCCATGACGACCACACTCCTATGGCTGTTGCATTGTGTTCAGGTCATTAGACCTGACTCCGCAGATAAGCAGCTTGTCTGTCCGTAAGCTGACGGCAAATAAACGGAAAACTAAATTCGCTGAAACGATGGGGCGAGCCGGCGAGAGCGCGCAGTTCGGCGCCGCGCTCTCCGGAGCGTCTTCATAACTCGGCCGAACTCGAGATCAGCGGTACGCGTCCGGTGACGGCCCCTGGTCAGGTCGTCTTGAGCAGGTGGCTGACCGCGCTTATGCGGCGTAAGCGAAGTTCGGAGGTCGCCAATTCCAGGGCATGAGCCCTCCGCGGAGAACGAGCAATACGCGCAGGGTAACTGATCACGCCGCGTTCGCCTTCGGCTTGCCGACGCGTTCGAAGAGGAAGCTCGACAATGCTTCGAACGTGTCAAAGCGATTTATCGTGCGGCCGCTATAGAATTCTTTGGAGAACCAGAACATGCGTCGGTTGAAGGTCAGCCACGCCGACGGCATCAAGACATAGTCGAAGACGGCTTCGTTTTTCTCGTCTAGCCGTACCGCTACGATCCATCCCCTGGGCCACCTCACGCGGTACTTGAGGGTCCATCGTAAGGGCCGGTTGTCGTAGTTGCGGCACCTCGCAACCCAGCAGCCACAACCACATAGGCGACAAGGTGCTTGTCGCCGCCGGGGCCCTCGTGCGCCACCAACACCGCCTCGCGCACGAACGGGTGCTCGGCAACCCGCGCCGCGATCTCGCCGGGCTCGATGCGAAGCCGCGGATCTTCACCTGATCGTCGTTGCGGCCCAAAAACTCAAGATTGCCATCCGGCAGATAGCGCGCCAGATCGCCGGTGCGGTACAGCCGGTCCGTCCACAAAGGGACTGGCGATGAACCGCTCCGCGGTCAGCTCCGGCCGGTTCAGATAGCCGCGCGCAACTCCCGCCCGTCAATGTAAAGCTCACCCGCCGCCCCAAACGGAGCCGGCTGGCCATGACCGTCCAGCAGATACACCCGCGTGTTCGCAATCGGACGGCCAATCGGAGGCAATTGCGGCCAGCATGATGGATCAGCCGCGAGATGGTGCTCAGTAACAACGTGGGCTTCCGTGGGCCCATACTGATTTAACAACCTTGCTCTCGGGTGCGTTTCGAAGAACGACCTGATCTCGGGGGTGGCTCGTAATTGCTCACCCGCCTGTATAAACTTCCCTCAAAGGTGGCAAGCAACGTCCCCCCGAGCGCACCAAACTTCTGCAAAATGATTCAAGGCCACGAATGGGAGGAAAAGCCTTTCGATCTTTTCTCTCCACACAAAGTCCAACAACTCGGAGAAATCGGCACGGATGTCTTCCCGCACTAGCATCAGTAGCCCGCCGTCCCTCCAGCAACTGAACAATTCCTGGAACGAGACGTCGAAATTCAAAGTCGTGAACCGAAGTGTACGTCGTTTTGGCGCGTCACACTCCGGCGAGGAGCAGATCAAATTCGCAAGCGAGCTGTGGGGCATTTCCACGCCCTTAGGCATGCCTGACGACCCCGAGGTGTAGATCACATAGGCCAGATGGCGCGAGGTCAGCCCGAGCGCGCGCGGGTCCGGATCCGATGCCGGCAGATTTGCCCATTCCGGCGTCCCGGCCGCGAAATCAACCACCGTCAGATCGGCCAGCGCCTCAGCGCCGAGCGCGGCGCGTCCGGCGGCATCGGCCAGCAGCAACTGCGGAGCGGCATCCTCCAGCACCTGGTGCAGCCGCGCCGACGGATAGGCTGGATCCAGCGATAGATAGGCCCGCCCGCCTTCAGGATCGCCAGCAGCCCCACCACCATCATCGGGCTGCGCTGCAGGCAGATCGCCACCGGCTGGTCCGGCTTCACTCCAATTGCGATCAGATGATGCGCCAGGCGGTTGGCTCGCGCATCGAGCTCGCCATAGCTTACGCGCTGGTCCTGATAGACCACCGCCACCGCATCCGGCGCACGGCCACCTGCGCCTCAAACAGCTCATGGATGCACCGGTCCGACGGATAGGCGGCAGCCGTCCGGTTCAGCTCCTCCAACAGATACGCCCGCTCAGAGGATGACAAGAGTTCAACCCGTCACACTGGCTGCTGCGCATCGGCCTTCACAGCACACAACAAATTCTGCAAATGCTGTGTCATACGCACGATCTGATTTGGCTCCAGGCGACTTGCATCAAAGTGCCATCGGAAGCTCCCATCCAGAGCGCAAATCTCGAGCGTTAGCAACTCACCGGAGCGAGCTATCTCAGAAACTGGAGCTCGAAGCCGACTCTTCAGCAGCAGAACAGCTCTCTCCCGTAACCGTAACGCCAACCGGCCAGGGACGGCGCAATCGTAGCGCCTCCACACCGCTCAACGTCGGGCATCGCGCAATAAGATCCCGCGCAAAAGTATCCTGCTCGTTCAGCTGAGCGAATTCGGCCGCGACCGCCGTGCGCGCCTCTGCGAAATTGTTATCGAAGCCGATGGTAATTGCCATCGGCACGACAGACGCGACAAGCACCTCGAGCGCTTTCGCGCCGGCTCGCGATCCATTCGGCACGGGAGTCCATCCCAATTGAAGCTCTGATTCCCCCGTGATGCGCGCGAGATAGACCAGCCAAGCAGCTAGCAAGAATTCCGCGCGATCAGTGGGAGATAGCTCAGCCAACGCACCCGGCATGAGCCAAGCGGTCGATTGCCATGTCGCCGGAGCCTTGCCTTCTAACGTCGAAAACGGAAGCTGAACTATCTTGAACTGCTCTAATCGCTGGCGCCAGAACTCTTCACGAGATGAACGACTCATGGGCAATTGTTGTGCTCCGCGCCTCAGCTTCGCTTAAGATCGGCAGGGGGTTGCCTATATCCATGCCGGCATTCCTCGCGAGTGGCCGCGCATCCACCGACCGACCATCTGAGCCGCCGAACCAAACATCAACATCCTCCGTACTGTCGCCACACGCCAATGGCCGGGGTGATTTCAAGGAGAGAGAGCCCGTCGATAAGCCCGAGCGGTTAGACGACACCTCCAAGCACCTGATTGCGACAACGTCATCGGTTTTACTATTGGACCGATTGAGAACGTCTAATCCGAACTCTTTAGCAGCGCCTACGAAGCGAGATGATCGTCACAGAGTTCTACGCATCTTAAGCAACCGACGTGCCAACGATGTTGCGCGAGAGTTCCTCAAAGAACATCGCACCTATAACCGCGGTAGAGGAGTTCTACTGTTCGACTTGAGGCATCGATGTGGTGAACCAGACAGCTCAAACAACAAAACCAACGACAAGGCGACGATCACCCAAACAAGCAACTGCGTGGGCGAAGATCCGTAAGCATCCATAGGCGTTGACAATAGATGTTGCAGGCAGGCGTCGGATGAGTTCAGCCTTCGGCATCCCTAGGACCTGTAGCGATCCCGCTCATCAGGCAAGGCGGCCCTCCATGAGAGGGATACGGTAGCGGTCGCGTCATCGGAGCTGGTCGGGGTTGCGGAGACGGCGCGAGCGCGGATGGCTCGCACCATTCGAAGGAAGCGCTATTGGACAAATTTTAAACGGCTGCGCCACCACGATGGAGGCGGTCCGTCGAGCAATACAAAATAGTCAAGAGAGCCTAAGAGCGTTGGCTAAGCGCTATAGGATCAATCCCAAAACGGTCGCCAAGTGGAAGAGGCGCGGCTCCGTCACTGATCTGAAGACAGGCCCAAGGAGCCAAAGTCCACCTCTCTATCGGTAGAGGACGAGGCCATCATCGTGGCCTTTCGCAAGCATACGCTGTTTCCGCTCGACGACGTCTCTACGCTCTTCAGGCCCCGATCCCGCATCTGACCCGCTCAACGCATCATCGATGTCTTCAGCGCCACAACATCTGGCGGCTGGCGGCTGGCGGCTGGCGGCTGGCGGCTGGCGGCTGGCGGACGTGGAAGATGGCAAAGGCATCGAACGCAAGTTCAAGAGCTACCCGATCGGCTACTTCCACATCGACATAGCTGAGGTCCGCACCGCCGAAGGCCGGCTCTATCTCCTGGTCGCCATCGATCGCACCTCGAAGTTCGCCTACACAGAGGTGTACGAGAAAGCCACCAGGCGCATCACCGCCGACCTCTTGCAGAATCTCATCAAGGCTGTGCCTTATAAGCTTCACACCGTCCTCACGGACAATGGCACTCACTTCACCGATCCGGCCCGACAGTTGGACCGCGGCTGACATCAAGGAGAAGATCGAGCGGAAGGAGTTCTTCTGGGCACATGCTTTCGTCGCGGCCTGCGCCCGCAACGATATCGATCATCGCCTCACCAAGCCCAAACGTCCCTGGATCAACGGTCAAGTCGAACGCATGAACACGATCAAGGACGCCACGGTCAAGCGCTTCCACTACGAGACTCACGCCGAGCTCCGCAGCCACCTCTCAGACTTCGTCAACGCCTACAACTTCGCCAAGCGACTCAAAACTCTCAAACGCCTCACACCGTTCGAGCTCATCTGCAGGGCCTGGATAAAAGAGCCAGAACGATCCAACCTCAATCCGCTCCAGCAACATCCTAAGCCATCATTGCAAATGGCACTCGCCACAATTGAGCAGAGCTGGATTTTATTCGGTGCTCTCGTCTGTAAATTTTGTGAGCTTACCTGTTCTGCAATCGAAGACTGCCCGGTTGCGGGACCCGCAGCACCTGCGGTACCACCCTTGTCAGCCAGCAACCGCTCGGCCTCAGTTATCGCGGATTCTCCAGGTCTGCCAGTTGCGCGGCGGCTTCCTCCGAGAAGGCCTCTGAGAGTTTTACCACATCGCCGACTCCCTGGTATTCAAAGCGTGGGCCTGCTCCACATCCCATGGCCGCCGCTCCTAATCGATGCCCGAACAAGGTTAGCTCGGCGGCACCTGCGATTGCTGCCGACGGTCTGGTGAATTGGTCAAGGCTATCGAAAGGCATCGAGCCAGAACTCGGCGGTTTTCTGGGGTGTTCATCATCGTCGTGTGGTCACCCGGAACGGACACGGCGTGAATGGCTTCGGCACGCAAAACCCTGTCCCAACCTAGCAAGGGCGAACTTGCTTCCTGACCTATTAGATCTCGTGCACGACGGCTGCGGACAGGCCCGTTGACATAAAACTGGTTGATCTCGATTCCAAGAGGTGGAGCTTCATACAAGTCCAGTGCCCTTTGGAACTGCGCCGCCTTTTCATACGTCAGAAGAAGGCTTTCCAGATCACGATCCAGGGGTATCGCCCCAATTTGCTGTGCCTTTTGAATCAATTGGCCAATCGAGCTTTGTTCAGCAAATCGTTCTAAGACTCGGAAGCTCTCATCTTCCAAGAATTCCAAAGAATCCAGTAGCACTTCCCGTACCATTTGAGCCGGCGATAAGCTTCGTCGATTTGCAGGTAACGCAGCATCCATGAAGGCCATGAATGACACAGCTTCATTCAGATTCAGTAAGTGCTGCGCAATTGCGTAAGCCAAAATTGCCCCTGATGAGTATCCAGCAAAGCGATACGGTCCATGTGGCTGGATCTCTCTAACTGCTAGCATTACTTCCGCGGCTATTGCCTCAAGAGTTAGTGGACGTTCGTCGTCGAAATGCGGCCATGCCAAAGCATAGACCGGACAGTCGACGTCCATTTCCTTGACGAGGGGGAGGACATAGGAACAATCGCCCAATCCCGTGGGAACAAAGAAGAGCGGTGGCTGTGATCCCGTTTCCAGAACGGAAATCACTCCCGGACTACTGGGCTGTGGCTCCAAATGAACCTTCAATGCAAGTTCCTTCAGAACAGGAGCTTGGAAGAGATCGGCGGCGGTAAACTTGAACCCGGCATCGAGCGCTCGACTGAGAAGCCGCACCGCCACCAGCGAGTGCCCGCCCAGTTCGAAGAAGTCGTCGTGGCGTCCGACCCGCTCCACACCGAGCAGCTCGGCCCAGATCTGTGCCAGCGTGATCTCGATCTCGCCTTGCGGCGCCTCATAGGCGGCGCGCGCATACGCCTCATCGTCCGGCACAGCCAGCGCCTTGCGGTCCAGCTTGCCATTCACCGTCAGCGGCAGCGCCGCCAGCCGCACGAACGCCGATGGCACCATGTACTCCGGCAGGCGCGCACTTATGTGCGCGCGCAAGGCGCCGGCAAGCTCGCTTCCCTCCAGCTCGTTCGAAGCTGCTTCCGGCACGCACACCACATAGGCGACAAGA
>NZ_JACIHE010000051.1 GCF_014198245.1 Bradyrhizobium sp. cir1 | reverse complement strand
CATTTGCCATCGTTCCACCTCCACCGATCAGCTCATCCCAGGCTGTATCGCGCGCAAGCCGAGGCGTGGCGAGGTGTGGGCCTCATGCCGGTTACTGGCAAGCGGATTGCCTCGGCGAGTTTGGATTTGCCCGATAGGCGCGGCAGCTCCTTGTCCCCCAGATCGAACAGCGTCGCGACGATCGCAGCGGACTTTACCTGGCGCGATGGGATCGAACCCGAACAAATATGAAATCGAACCCGCCGCCATCTTTCGCGCAGACCTCTGTCGCGTAACCGATGCTGCAACCTCAATCTCCGGGAGTTTGGATGCGTCGAGAAACGCTCCGGCCGCTCATCCGATTCGCGACAGAGCGCTGCACTGCTGCTCATGTTCTTCCTGGTCCGATATCGCCAAAGCGCGTCCCCGAGGCGCTTCTCCAAGGCTCCAGCCATGATCGGTACTGTGCGTACGCATCGAGCCCCTCGTTGAAGATCGGCTGACGCACTTGTTCAGCGGTTCAGCGCTGGGCGTCCTCACACTTCGTCTAGACGTCGAGCTTACGTAAAAGTCCGGTGCGCCAAGCGCGCGAAGGCTTCGGCACTCGGGCGGCACGAAAAAGAAGAGCCCTCGGCGGAACATCGCCGCGGGCTCTTGGAGACCTAACTCAGGTTGTATCAGCACTGTCTATCAAGCACCTCCACATTAATCCGAGCTGGAGGTTCGCTCGTCGTGCCTGCGTGCCCTCAAGCGTCCTTCGCGAGTTCGTCCATTACTTGCTTTGTCGCACGATAGGCGAGATCAACAATTTCATCGATCTCAGCCTCCGATACAACAAGAGGTGGCGCGAATCCGAGAATATCTCCGTGCGGCATTGCACGGGCAATGAGCCCCCGGTCTCGAGCCGCCTTCGAGATACGGGCACCCACCTTGAGCTCGGGATCAAATTGACGCTTCGTCTGGCGATCCGCCACGAATTCGACGGCGCCGAGCAAGCCCACGCCGCGCACTTCGCCAACTATTTCGAGCTGAGCGAAGCGTTCCTTCAGGCGTTTTTGGAAATGCGAGCCAACAATCCGTGCACGGTCGCTTAGTCGCTCCTTTTCGACAATATCAAGAACTGCATTAGCAGCAGCGGCCGCAATCGGATGACCGGAATAGGTATAGCCATGCGAAAACGATCCGACCCGATCGGCCGCTTCCTCGATAACAGCATAGACCTTCTCCCCGACGATAGCTCCAGAGAGGGGGATGTATCCCGATGTCAACCCTTTCGCGACTGTCACCAAATCTGGCTCCATCCCATACAGCGTGCTGCCGAAGTCAGCACCAGTCCGGCCGAATCCACAAATGACCTCGTCGGCGATCAGAAGAATGTCATATCGCCTGAGGACAGCCTGAACTTCGCGCCAGTAGCCGGTGGGAGGTGGCGTAATTCCTCCCGTGCCCAGCACCGGCTCAGCAATGAAGGCGCCAATTGTTTCGGGGCCTTCTCGCAGGATCAGCTGTTCAAGCTCGGCTGCACGCCGCCGAGAAAAAGACTCTTCGGTCTCACCTGGCTCAGCGCCCCAATAGTGATGCGGCGTGCCGGTATGCAAAATGCCTGGAAACGGAAGATCCATATAATCATGGTAGAACGACATACCTGTCATCGAACCGGAAATGACCGAGCAACCGTGATAGCCGCGCTCCCGCGAGATGATCTTCTTCTTCTTAGGCTGACCACGTAGATTGTTATAATACCAAACGAGCTTGGCCTGAGTTTCATTAGCGTCCGATCCGGAAAGCCCAAAAAACACCTTGCTGGGCTTGCCCGGCGCCATTCGTACGAGCCGATCCGACAGGATCGCAAGCTCCTCGGTCGTATGTGCTGCATAGGTGTGGTAGTATGCGAGCTTGTAGGCCTGCCGCGCGATGGCCTCAGCCACTTCCGTCCGGCCGTATCCAATATTTACACAGTACAGGCCAGCAAAACCGTCGATGTAACTATGTCCCTGCGCGTCTTCGATTCGAATCCCCTTACCCCCAGTGACGATCGTGGGATCACCGATCTTGCCGCTCGCATACTCCTTGAGTTGAGTGAAAGGGTGAAGGACGCTTGAGCGATCGAGTGCAGCGATGTTCTTAACTTCATCAATCATACCGAATTCTCCTAGGCCGCCAAATCGCCGAAGCAGACGTACTTATGTTCCATGTATTCATCGATTCCGTGCCGCGAACCTTCTCGACCGAGTCCGGATTGCTTCCATCCTCCGAACGGAATCGGCGGCCCAGTGAACGAAGCTGTATTGATACCCACCATGCCGCACTCGATGCTCTCCGACAGTCGCAGAGCTCGACGCAGGCTGTCGGTGTAGACGTAGGCTGCTAACCCCATCTCACTCGCGTTGGCCCTGGCGACAACCTCGTCTTCCGAATCGAATGGAAGTACTGCGGCCACTGGGCCAAATGTCTCTTCGCGAGCAATGAGCATGGCGTCGGTGGCGCCGCTTAGCAGCGTCGGAGAAACGAAGTTTGGCCCCAGTCTATCGCCCTGGTGCGCGCAAATAACTCGCGCTCCCTTTGCCGAAGCGTCATCGATGTGAGCCCTGCATTTGTTGGCGACCGACAGCTTCGTCATTGGACCGATGTCTGTTGCTGGCTCCAAGCCATGGCCGACCTTGAGCCGAGCCATTGCCGTCGCAAACGCCTCAACGAAGGCGTCATATATTCGCCTTTGCACGTAAATGCGGTTAGCCGCCAAGCAATCCTGCCCAGACGTAGCAAATTTGGCGGCCATTGCGCCATTAACAGCCTTCTTGAGATCAACGTCGTCAAAGACGAGAAAGGGGGCATGCCCCCCAAGTTCGAGCGATACCTTTTTCACTGTCTCCGCGGAGCCTTCCAAAAGCAGTCGGCCAACCTGAGTGGATCCCGTGAACGAAAGGGCGCGTACCCTTGCATCGCGCAACAGAGACGTCGAAAGAGCAACGGGATCACCGACGAGCACCTGAAATACTCCAGGCGGAACGCCGGCTTCTGCCGCCAACCTCGCTATGGCAAGAGCAGAGAGGGGCGTCTCGGGAGCAGGTTTGGCAATGATCGGACAACCAGCGGCAAGAGCAGCTCCAGCCTTTCGCGTGATCATGGCGACGGGAAAATTCCACGGTGTAATTGCAGCCGCGACGCCGATCGGCTGCTTCCGCACATGAAGAAGACTCGCGGGTTTATGGCTGGGAATCGTCTCGCCGTATGCGCGCTCACCCTCCGCGGCGAACCACTCGAGAAATTCGGCACCGTAGCCAATTTCGTACCGAGCCTCGGCGATCGGTTTTCCCTGCTCGACAGTGACTAAGACGGCGAGATCTTCCAAATGGTGACGCATTAACGATGCCCAAGACCTCAGAAGTTCACCTCGCCTTGCTGGCAATAGTTCGCGCCACGCATCAAATGATCGTTCAGCTGCAGCGATCGCAACTTCCATGTCCGCAGCATTGCAACGAGCAACCTCCGCTACTTCCTCTCCAGTTGCCGGGTCGACCACAACGTCTCGTTGCTCACCGGCAATCCAGCGGCCATCGATAAGCGCGGCGCCCGCAACAAAATCGCGACGACGCAGATTTTGTAGGCGCTCCCTAGCAATGGCAACCAAATGGGAGGTTTCATGCCGAGCAGTCTGAAAGGACATCCAAAGCTCATGCGCAGGTTGTTGAATTTACGGCTACCATACCGTCGCACCAGAGATATTTGCGCCGCGATTTCGGGCCGCTCAGCCGATTTCCTGCATGGCAGTGAGCTTTTTAGGGGATTCCGTCTCAAAACCTGGAAATTGCAAGTGTCCCTGTTTTAGGTAAGCTGCGGACTGAATCTCTTCCCGCTATCCCGTTGGAGTCAGAACCAAAGTACGCCCCGACGATAATGGCCGCTGATACGGACCGCGATTGACTCGCGGTACCAACACACTGACCTGAAGACGCGCGATGGACTGGCGGTCGGCCAGACGCTGCCGATTGCTTGCTTGATTGTAACAAAGGCGGATAACGCATTATCAGGCAGCGCTTTCGAGTTCCTTCATGACACGGGAGGCGGCTGCGCGCCTCAACATCCACGGAACGACTGTAGTCGCGCAGGCGACCGCGAGTTCAACAGCGATCTAGAACATTTTGTACGCTAGGCGGCCAGTGCCGCTCTCAAGACGGCAATTTCATCTGGAACGCCATCGCGGTCGGCATCCCTGCGTCATAGTGAATCGCCGACTCGTCTGAAGCGGACCTAGATCTTGGTAGTTCCTTCCGACCTTGAGGTAAGCGTTCGGAGGTTGCCTGATCATGCGGGCTTCTGTAACGGGCCTTGGTTAGTCAATCCCTTTTGTGTCATCCGCTCGCCGGGAACCTGCTTCTGTACGGGATCGGCGCTGTGACCGTCGCCTGATGGGGTTCTAGAGGAGCAGGTCGGCCAATCTACGGAAAGCGTGATCGCATCAACGGATGCGTCGACAACCCGCATGACGGCCTGACCTGATCCATCGTCCCGGCGAAGGGACTTCGCTTCGGGAAGGCTGGTGTCGTGACCCGCCCGAGAACCTGTGCGCTCCTGTTTTAAGCCGCCATGGCAGTCGCCTTGAACGGCACGTTGTCCTTGAGCATGCGCAGCATAATCACGGCGAGCTTGCGCGCGAGAGCCACCTTGGCCTTGCTCATGCCGGCGCGCTTGGCGATCCGCATGGCCCAGCTCTTGAGCTGTGCGCAGCCCTTGATCGGCTTGGTTAGGATGATGTGGGCGGCCTCATAAAGCGCCTCACGCACGGAAGCATCGCCGTTTTTGCTGATGCGGCCGGAGTAGTCGGTCTCGCCTGACTGGTACTTCTTCGGCGTCAACCCAAACAGTGGTCCAGCCCGCTTCGACGAGGTAAAGCGGGCTGGGTCATCGATGGCGCTGGCATAGGTCAGCGAGATGATCGGCCCCACGGCCGGCATCGACATCAGCAGCCTGGCTTTGGCATCCAGAAGCGACATCGCCCGCACCCGCTTCTCAAAACCATTGAACTCGCGCAGCAGCACGGCGTGAATCGCCAGCGTCGCCGCGGCGATTGTCTCGAGGGCTGGATGGCCGGCCACCAGCTCGCCGATCCGTGCTGCAAAGCTGCGCTTCGTCGTCTTGCCGACCTTCAAACCGAAGCCGCGCAAGATCCCGCGCAGGCTGTTCTCGAAGTCCTGAAGCTTGGCCTGGATCAGCTTGCGCGCCGTCAGCATTGCGCGGGTCTCCTGTGCACTCATCGACTTGCAATGCACTGGCCGGAACCAGCCGAGCCGAATCAATTGCGCGATGTTGCGGGCGTCATTGCGGTCCGACTTCACCGGCATCGCCTTGAAGGCATCGCTCGCGTGCCGCGTCTTCAGAAGCTCGACGGCAAGGCCGGCCTTCTTCATCGCCGCATAAAGCCATTGTGACAGCGGTCCGGCCTCTAGTCCGATCCTGGCAAGCTCGAACCCGAGCGATCGGAACCAGCCGATCAGCGCCTCCGCTTCGCTGGCCACCTTGGCCTCCCGAACGATCTTGCCGTTCGCATCCACAACGCACACGCTGGAGCATTCCAATGACACGTCGATTCCGGCATAATGGTCCATGGTCGTCTCTCCTCGATGCTTGGAGCGAGGCTTAGGCCCCGACTCCGCTACACCATCAATGTGAGGGACGACCGCTTGCCTTCCAATCCAGCCGCGCGACGCGCGCATCCAACAGCGCCGTAGCCAGCGCGGCTGGATTGGAAGGCTCCCCGGGGCCCGTTACCCCATCTACCCACGAGCTAGATTCCTTGGATGTCCATAAGACTAGATGACCTGGACGAGCACGGGGGCTCGATTTGAGGTGGACGGTGCGGGGGCAGATGCTCGCGGACCGAAAGGTACCCCGCAACATCAGAAGCTCGGCGCCAGCGTCGTACCACTCATCGCACGGCATAAGCTGGCGCCAACAATCCTAAGCGGGATCATGCTGGATAAAGTTTAGCCAAGGTTTGCCCTTGAACGTCGAGCGCTGCGCCCCGGATCGAGCGCCGACGCGCGGTCGAGCAACGCTATGCCATGGGACGGGATTCTGCCCGTCGGCTCTCTTCTGCCGCATCTCGACTCCTATGTCATGGCGGCAGAGGGATTGGGGAGGACGGAGAAAAGTGGCCCTCCCCGCAACTCGCGACACGTACGGTTACTTGCATTCGGCTGTTATCGGCGCCAGAAAAATTAGGGAGCGCCGGAACGCTCCCTAATAAAGCTGAGTGCAGAGGAAAACAGCTTCTGTAACTGGCCTACCAGGTAAAGCGCATGCCTGTCAGGAAAGACGTGGTTTGCGGGGTGGTAGGGTAACCAGCGGTTGCTGTAGTAAAGCCGACGGCGAGACCGCCTCTAAGCTCCGACCATACCAGACCGGCGTAGACATCGAAGTACTTGTTAAACGCGTAGTCTACGACTGTGGACGCCGTCTGCCAGTGGCCCGCGCAATGCGAGGAGCTAGTGTCTGAGCAAGGCATCAAGGTGGGGGAAGAACCCTTGTAGAAATCTTGTTGGCCATAATACCAGGCCGCGGCCACAGTCCAGGGGCCAGTCTCATATTTCGCCCCGATCCATCCAATATTCCGGATCTTATCCCCATAAGTATAGGACGTGTTACTGATTAGCCCAATCACATAGCCGCCGTTGACCGTATCACCAACAGAAACCGGAGTGGACGGATTCGAGAAATCCTCATGCTGATACCCCGTGTAAAATGTCAGCTTGCCGCCAAGACCCGCCCCCTTGAAAGCGTCTGCGAGATTAAGAGTATACTTACCCATGAGCGCAAATGCTTCAGTGTTCTGCGCGGTGCCACCCAAGGTATTACAGCTCGGAGCTCCAGCTACACCGCATCCGCCGACGCCGTACGCAAAAGTCGACACCGCATTTCGAAGCGCCGTATAAACTGCGTCAACGTAAAAGCCATTCCAATTCCCGCCGATATTAGCTGCATAGGAATTTCCATGAAGGCCTGAATCTTGATCGCCTTGGGCGTACATGACTGCGCCGTGGATAGGTCCATATCCAATGGCGTATTTCACCGACTCGTTCCATTTGTTGGCATCGGCAACACCCGCAGCGCCGCCCCATCCGCTAGACCAGCCGATCTGCGAGAAAGTGGAGAACGTCATCGGATCGTAGCCGACCATGGTGGTGAAATCGAGCGGAGATTGGCGACCGATTGTGAGCGTACCATAAGTTGCGTTGCGAACACCGGCAAACAGTTGTCCGTTGATAGCCTGACCGCAACGGGCGGAGTTTGCCCATATGCTTTGCTGATTACCGGGCCGGCCATTATTCTGGATGATCGTCGCGCAAGCGTCGTCGAGCCTGCCCGTCAGAGGATTGAAGCCAGTATCAAGCTGGCCGATTACCTTCCAGTCACCGAAAATGGGCTCCTCGAGCTTCAATCCAATAAAATTGAAACCGTAGCCGGCGATGTTCAGAGACGAAATTGGCCTAGTTCCAGCCGGAGCAGCAAGAACGTTGGTGTTTAAGCCAAACCAAGAGCCACCGAGTGGAGTGCCGATAGAATTGTAGCCGTAACCGATATCCATCTGCCCGAAGAGAGTGATACCTTTCCACGTAAGTGTGTCCGGTGGCGGTGGCGGTGGCGGTGGCGCCTTTAGGTTATCACTCAGATCAGCCGCCTGCGTTGAGGCAGTGAAGCCAACAAGTGCTACCAAGGATAGAATAGATGCTTTCATTAGATCCCCCAACATTCGATTACAAAAGCGCAATGACGGTGTGCCCCAAGCCGCGGCGAGAACGGAGCAACGTTCACTCCTCCCAGCCCTTCGATAAATGGCGAGAACGGACAACCCAGGATCGACAAGGAGAACCTTGGCGTGCCTCACTCCCTTCTCGTTTTATTCTTGGTTATTGACGCTTTACGCTATCCGAGCGTAGCGCCGCGTTTCGCCAATTTTGGCCAACATTGCGCGAAGTTCGGCGCATATTCCAATTTCGAGCATTTTTTCTGCGAGCGGCCGCAGCTGGGACGGTTGCTTTGATTCAGCGACGAGGTTCTAGTCACGTGACTCTAACGTTCGCCACACACAGCAGACCAATGAAAGCACGGATGTCGGCCTCGAGCTGCCTGACTGAGGTGTGAACACCGCGCTGAATCTGTTTCCTGGTGGGCTCGGCGAACCAGCGCTCGGTCTGATTGATCGATGACGCAGAAGTCGGCATGAAGTGGACATGATAATGCGGCGAGCGGGCGTGCCAGGCTTTGATCTTGGGTGTCGTGAGGGGTTGCGCAGTAAGCATACGACGAAGACCGCCTGATTGACGCATGCGCGCGGGCACAGTGAGCTCTATGATTGCTTGGGTGAGGTCAGGCAGCCTGCTGACCGGCGGGCTTGTCGCCTTGGCGCAGGAGCTTCCATTCCCAGGGCAGCAGTTCGTGTAGCCGTGATGTAGGAAGATCGGCGATACGGGCGAGGACATCGGCTAGCCAGGCCTTTGGATCGACGTCATTGAGACGACACGTCGTGATCATCGTCAGCATGATGGCGGCACGGTCGGCCCCGCGCTGGCTGCCGGCGAAGGTCCAGTTGCGTCGTCCCAAGGCGATGCCTCTCAATGCGCGTTCGGCGCAATTGTTGGTCAAACAGATCCTGCCATCGTCGAGGAACCGGGCGAAGCCCTCCCAGCGCCTGAGCATGTAGTTGATAGGTTTCAGGACCTCGGAGGAGCGCGAGAGGGTTTCGCGCTCACGCAACAACCATGCGTGCATGTCGTCGAGAAGCGGCTTGCTCTGTTCCTGGCGGAGGGCGCGCCGGTCGTCAGCGTCACAGCCGTTGATGGCGCGCTCGATATCGAACAACGTGTCCAGCCGCCTGACCGCCTCCAGTGCGATCGGGGAGACCGGTTTGCCCTTCTTGCCTTCCCGAGCATTTTTCTCGATGTCAGCCAGCTCGAAGAAGCCTCGCCGGGCATGGGCAAAGCAATACGCCGGCGTAATTGGCAGTGTCTTCTTCTGGGGGTCGAACAGCGGCTCGAAGCCGTTGTAGCAATCAGCTTGCAGGATGCCGGCGAAGACCGCCAGATGCTTCTGGGGATGCTCGCCTCGTCGGTCGCTTGAGGCGTAATAGACCGCCGCCGGCGGCGCAGGCCCGGCGAACGGCCGGTCATCCCGCACATACGTCCAGATCCGGCCGGTCGTGCACTTGCCCTTGGCCAGGATGCGGATGGTGGTGTCGTCGCCGTGAAGGCGCTCGGCCGCAAGCACATGACCCTCGATCAAGTGGAAGAGCGGCATGACGGCAAAGGTCCCGTGGCCGATCTGGTCGGCCAGCGTCGATAGCGGCAAATCGATCCTCTCGGCCTTAAAGCGTACGCTCTGGCGGTTGAGCGGGATATGCATGCCGAACTTGTCGAACAGGATTGTCGCCAGCAGTTGCGGACCAATGAAGCCGCGCGGCGTGGCATGGAACGGCGCAGGCGCCTGGCTGATCTTCTCGCAATCTCGGCAAGTGAACTTCTCGCGTACCGTCTCGATGACCTTGAATCGGCGCGGGATCTCCTCCAGCGTCTTGGTTACATCCTCGCCGACCTTCGCCAGCCGCGATCCACCGCAGCAGGCGCAGGTCGTTGAAGCTTCAACGACGACGCGCTCGTGTTCGATATCGTCCGGCCACGGCTTGCGCACCGGCCGCTTACGTGTGAAGGGACGGACGTTCTGCGTCTTCGCCGCCGCCGCCTGTGCGGCAAGCTCATCCTCGCTCGCCGTGGTGACGAGTTCCTCGAGCTCCAACTCCAACTGCTCGAGCAGCCGTGCCGAGCGCTCGGATCGCTGCCCGTGCAGTTCGCGTTTGAGCTTCTCAATTCGCAGCTCAAGATGCGCGATCAGCGCCTCGTTGTCCGACCGCTCCGCCAGCGCACTGGCAGCCACCGCCTCGGCTCGCAGCCGCGCCTCACGCTCGGCCTGCAGCGCCGCCAGGGCGCTCGCAAGGTCCGATGGAAGATCGTCCGGCTTCGATATCATGAAGCCAGTGAATCAGATCAAGCCGCAGATTCAAACCACAAAACGCTATCCGACCCGCGTCGGCCGCTGGGTTTCTTGTGGGTTGCGCCAATCGATCCCGGATAACAGATAGCTCAACTGCGCCGGCGAGATCGTTACCGGTTCACCGGCAACCGATGGCCAGATGAACCGGCCTCTCTCGAGCCTTTTGGTAAACAGGCATGCTCCCTGGCCATCGTGCCAGATCACCTTCACAAGATCGCTGCGGCGACCACGGAAGACGAACAGATGACCATTGAGCGGGTCTTTGTGCAGCACCTCCTGCACCTGGAGTGCCAACGACGGAAAGCCTCTGCGCATATCGGTGTAGCCTGTCGCGAGCCACACTCGCGCGCCTGTCGGAACCGGGATCATCGGCGCACCAGGGCATCGAGAACTCGACGTAGCGCGTCTCCATCAACCTCACCATCGACCCGGATGCGGTGTCCGCTACCAAGATCAATCTCGATGATGCCCTGGCTCTTCCGTCGACGCGCCGACGCCGTCGTCGATCGCGCTTCGGCCACATCCCGCGCCGGCACAGACGGCCCAATCTCGACCGGCACGAACGGCGCCACACTCGTCTCACCGTGCCTGCAAAGCTCTTTACGCCACCGGAACAGCTGGCTCACATGAAGGCCGGCCATGCGAGCCACCTCGGAAACAGTGGCTCCGGGCTCGAGCGATGCTGCAACTAGCCGCTCCTTCTCATCTCGCGACCACCGCCGCCGCCGCTCTACCGATGTGATCACCTCTGCCCGCGATATCGTCATAGCGCTTCTCCTAGGATTACCCCTAGGACCTGCGGCGCTCGCCTCCGTCAATCAAGGCGGCCGCAAGCGGAGGCGTACGTTGCGCAATTGCCGTACCGATATGGACATCCGGCCTTCTGTGATTTGAGCGTCGATCTCTTGGAGGAACTTCGAGAACTCGACTACCCCGTGGCGCTTGTCGCATTTTCCGATCACAAACGCCGATGCGACGTCGAGCGCGGCAAACAGCGAGGTCGTATCATGCCGCACATAGCTGTGCGTACGACGCACCAGGAGACCCGGCGTCAGTGGCAAGACCGGCTGCTCGCGATCGAGTGCCCGACTGTGAATTTTCTCGTCGAAGCTGAGGACAATAGCTCGGTTCGGTGGGGATGGGTAAAGGCCGACTATCGCGAACCTTGTCGACGATAGGGGAACACTCGACAGCTTGAATGTCTGGCCACGGTGCGGCTGCAAGCCGAACGCCGCCCACATTCGGCGGATCGTGGTGTTGGAAAAGCCAGTTTCGGCAGCAATCGAGCCGATCGTCCAGTGCGTTGCATCGGCCGGCCTCGTACGCAACGTCCGCGCGATCACGGCAGCAACCTGATCGTCGTTGATAGTTCGAGGCCAGCCAGGCCGGCCCTCCTCAAACAGACCATCGCAGCGTTCGTACAAAAATCAGCGGAGCCACTTGCCAACAGTGCGTTCGTCGAGGCCGTGCCCGGCAGCGACAGATTTGCTTAGCAAGCCATCCGCACATCGCAAGATCGCGCGCTATCGCTCAGGTAGCGACCGGCAACACGATGACCGACGACCTTGCCTCCTCAAGTACGTCCGCTCCCGGGGACTCTCAGCACCAACTGCGCGATCGGCGGCTCTCTCATACCTCCACTTGCTACAAGCGCTCTCCTTCAGAGATCCTAGCGCTCTTCAATGTGCGACTTTGCCTTCCAGATGACTGGGACCGTATCGGGCCCAGTCAACCGCCTCACCACGATCGCCCGCATGAACGCGACAGCCGGTCAATCTGAGTGAGATTGACGAAGATGCTTGCGGCCGATGCGTCAGCAAGCTGTGCTAGCGTGGAGTTGACGCGATATTGCGTCGCCGTGAATGCCATCGTCCAAGTTGGATCAAGCGTGAGATGACCGCCGGCATGATGAGCAATTCGTCACCGATGTCCTGTGAAGGATGCCGCAATTTGCTTTGACGAACCATTCGATCTTCGGCAGCATCCGTGATGAACAAAGCGTCCCGGTATCATGCGACAGACACTTTAGCGATCGACGGCTGCTATACTGCATAGAGCCGTAACGACGGCCTACGTGGTCAGTACCGACCTCTGGAGTACTTGAGAAGGCCATAGACAAGCAGGAAGACCTGGCGAACTTCCTCCTGCCTGATGCCATCGGCGACGACTGCAGAATGTTGACGGTGGGGAGCACTGTCGAGGTCGGCAATAGCTTGCTAGACTCTTAGACAATAACTGTGCTGAACCGTGAAGCGGCAATATGGAGGATTCGAGTGCGGCGGCGCTAAAGAACACTAAGGAGACCTGACGGCAATCGCTGTCCAACGGCAGGATTAGGCCTAAGCGACAAACGCACCGCTTCGCCGCTTCGCCGGCAACAAGATTTGCAATATCGCAAAGCTCGTCGGCAACAGTGATCTTTACATTGGCGGCCTCATCGGTGCCGTTGGATTGTAATCTCAATTGCGGATGAGAATGATAACCGCCGCGATCTTAGTCGCACTTCTCGCGAGAGCGGATAGATAACAACCCACCGAGCGCAACTGGTTGCGTACTACTTCTGCTCTGCTGCACGAGTTGCTGAATACTCAAATTCGGCGCCAGCGAACTTCCGTTTCGGGTTGACCGGCGTCGATGTATCCACAACTAATCCATAGAGGGAACCCGCTTCAAGTCTGCCGGAAAGAACACGGAAGATGCACGAGCCGCCACGTCCTGCGCCGTGTAATGTCCTTTGGGATGGAAGCCGTCAGTCATCAGCATCCTGACTTCTGCGATCTCTTCCCCCGATACAGCGAGGACCTTGCCCGAATGGTCAGCCGCCAACTCGGAGGCCATGAAGAGCACTCCGGAGGCGACGTTCTCGGGACGCAGGATCGGATAGGACTCGCTGTCCTTGGTGCCTGGAACGTCCGCCCACATACGAGTGACGGCGTTTGGTGCCACGCCCATTACCCGAATGCCGTATTTGCGACCTTCTATGGAGAGAACTCGTACCAAGCCGTAAATTCCGGCCTTAGCGGCTCCGTAGTTCGCCTGGCCGAAATTCCCGAAAAGACCTGACGTTGAGGAAGTCATGATGATGACGCCGGGCCGACGGTTCTCTTTAAGCCAGTTCCAAACCGGTAGGGAGCAGCAATAGGTTCCCTTTAGATGAACCTTCACGACGAGATCCCAGTCCTTCTCCGAGGTCTTGGCAAATGTCCTGTCCCGCAAGATGCCTGCATTGCAGATGAGGATATCGACTTGGCCGAAAGCATCGATCGCGGTTTTGAGGATATTCTCACCTCCGGCTACGGTGGAAACGTCATCGCCATTGGCCACGGCGCGACCGCCATCAGATATGATCTTCGCCACGACCTTTTCAGCCGCACCGCTCGCGCCGGCCCCATCGACTGAGCTGCCGAGGTCGTTGACGACGACAGCCGCGCCTTCTTTAGCGAACAGCGTTGCATAAGCCTCTCCGAGCCCACCACCTGCTCCGGTGATGATCGCCACCTTGCCGTCCAACAATCCCATTCTTCACTCTCCAACTCTTTGCATTGTGAGCGCACGTGGCGCCACCGAGATATCCTCAGTTTATGTCTCGCCCCGCCTGCTCCCATTCCACCGAAACGCAACAAGCACGCGAGCGTGCAAGGCACGTTGGCAGCGTGAGCTGCGTTACGCTAAGACATCCCCTGGAGACCGCCCCGCCTCCTTTAGGATAGAGGCTGCGCCATTCAGTTCCACGGTGCCCATTCTCGCGATACCGCTGGATCACAGATATTTCGCCCGACCGTCGCGCCCATGGTCCCGCGCAAGCAACTAACGATTTACCCCGGCCCGGGCGAAGAAAATCGACCAAATTTTGCTAAGGTTCGCACGTTTTAGACTGGTTTGCCGCTCTGGCGCAGAAGTTCATCGACTATGAACGTGGCGCGGACTCAGATAGTCAGCCGACAATCGGCTACACAGCGTCTGCAGCGTCACTAATGGCGCCGTAGACTTCAGCCAAGTCTGCCGCCGTAACGCAATACGGAGGCATCACGTAAATTGTATTGCCAAGCGGCCGGAGCAGTAGAGTTCGATCCTTGAAGATAGCTCCAAGGATTGGACCGATGCTTGCCAGATAGCCCGGATTGCTCGTCTTAAGATCGAGTGCGGTGATGGTCCCGGTCAGACGAACGTTTGTAAAGCGCGAATCCGTGCGGAATGGCTCGAGTGCCTGCCCTTGCAACTTGGCGACCAAAGCTACGCGCTGGAGAGTGCGCTGGTCCTGCCAGAGATCCAAGTTAGCCTTCGCAGCGGCGCAAGCTACTGGATTGGCGGTGTATGAACTTGAGTGAAAGAAAGTACGCGTACGATCCTTCGAGTAATGCGCGTCGAAAATATCCGCGCGGCAGAGTGTCACCGCAAGTGGGAGCGCCCCCCCGGTGAGACCTTTGGAATAGCAAGCGATATCGGGCGTGACATTGGCCTGCTCGCAAGCGAATAGTGTTCCGGTGCGGCCCCAGCCCGTCATGACCTCGTCGGCAATGAACAGAACGTCTGAGGCTTCGCAGATCCGCTTCATTTCGCTTAGGACCCAAGCTGGGTACATCAGCATTCCACCCGCTCCCAATATCAGCGGCTCAACTATGAATGCGGCCGGCTTTTCATTTCGGCAGGTAGATTCGAGCGCGTCGAGAGTCTCCTGCTCATGGCCCGTTGTCGGGAACGGGATTGTGGTAACGTTGAACAGAATGGAACCGTACGCCGCGTTGAATACGCCGCGCGCACCGACCGACATCGCTCCAATCGTGTCGCCGTGATAGGAATGTTGCATTACGACGATGCGAGTTCGATGCTTGCCGATATTATGCCAATAGCCGAGCGCCATTTTCAGCGCGACTTCCACGCTTGTGGACCCACTGTCGGAGAAGAAGACATGATCAAGTCCGGCGGGCGTGAATTTTAAGAGTTGCGTCGCAACTTCCTCGGCCGGATCATGGGTATAGCCGGCAAAGATGATTTGGTTGAGCCTAGCTGCCTGATCTCGAATTGCGCTCACAATTCGTGGATGGCAGTGACCATGCGTTACAACCCACCACGATGAGATGGCGTCGATGATACGAGCTCCATTCGCAGTATAGAGATAAGCGCCATCGCCACGCACAATCTTCGTCATCTCGCCCTGAAGCGCGTGTTGCGTGAACGGATGCCAGATCGGGAACTTGGTCTTTGACGTCATCGCATTAATTCACTAGTGGTGGAAGCGGCCCAGAAGCCGACTGCCGCGCATCTGCCGTGAACGGCGAAAGCCCGGGGACTCGTCCCAACCAAGGCAAGACTCTCAGACTCGAGATTTCGTTCGCCAATAAATGCCGCTCCGAGAATTCCGATCGGGCGCCTCGATCAGGTGGGGGGCAACCGGGCCCAAGTTTCCACATGTTTTTGATCTCGACTACTTATCAAGAAGAGCGCCTGCTACTTCCTGCAGTATGCGAGTCGATCCGGATGTGTTCCCGTCCAGGCCACGAGCATGGTCGCGAGCTACCGATCAGATACGAGTTCCGCCGCTGCATCTACTAACGACGGGAGTGACCAGAATCGTCTGGGATCGTCCTCCCCGAGAAACACAGGTAGCGTTCCCGGGCTTTCCGTTCCAGCGCGAACTCCTTCCGCAGGCATCGATCACGTGACCCGGAGCGACCGTCGGCAGCATCAGTGCAAAAAAATCGTGGGACCGGGACGATATTTACTCTCCTGCCGAAAATGCTGACCGAGGCGCGGAGAAGTCCCTTGGCCAAAGGCTGTCTTCATCACTACCCCGCTTGTCGCGAGCGAAAGACGGGCTATTGCTTAAAGCCGACCTCCTGGAACTGACGCCACGATCCGGGAGACGGCCACGGCCGAAATTCGACATTGTCGCGCCAAGCGAACGTATTGACAGGGCGGTACGTGGTCACCCCACCGAGCACATTTTCATGCTTGTAGCGGGCGATCTGCTTAATGAGCTCCACCCGCTTGTCCGGGTTCATAGCC
>NZ_JACIHE010000050.1 GCF_014198245.1 Bradyrhizobium sp. cir1 | reverse complement strand
GCGCTGCGCTAGCGCAGCGCCGCAGCGGACCGAACCATGAACGACTGTCACCTATCGATCCGGTCTATTGTGTTACCCATCCATCCGCTGGACAAAGATCTCACCCGATCTCGGCCACCGCAGCAAGAATGCGCGCGATGTCCTGCGGGCGTGACAGGCGGTGGTCGCCGTCCTGGATCAGGGTCAGCACGACGTCGTCGGCCGGCAGGCGATGCGTCAGCGCGAACGCGTGCTGCCAGGGCACATCGGGATCCTGCGCGCCCTGCAGGATGCGGACGGGGCAGCCGAGATCGATGGCGCTGCCGAGCACGAGATGATTGCGTCCCTCCTCGATCAGCTTCCGCGTGATCGGATAGGGCGAGCCGTCGCCATAGTCCGACGGCCGCAGCCAGAAGCCTTTGGTCTCGATCTCCTTCTTCACCGCGGCTGAAAAATTCTTCCACATCAGTTCCTCGGTGAAGTCGGGCGCCGGTGCGATCAGCACGAGGCCTGCCAGCGACCCCTTGCTGCTGCGCTTCCTGATCTCGCGCGCAAGCAGCAGCGCCATCCAGCCGCCCATGGAGGAGCCGATCAGGATCTGCGGGCCGTCGCAGAACCGCTCGAACACGGCGACGCTATCCTCGAGCCAGCTTCCGATGGTTCCGTCGGCGAAATCGCCGCTGGATTCGCCGTGGCCGGAATAGTCGAACCGGACCACCGCGCGGCCGCTGTCTCTGGCCCAGGCGTCCAGCGCCACGGCCTTGCCGCCCTGCATGTCCGACTTGAAACCACCGAGCCAGACGAGGCCAGGTCCCTTTCCGGCACGGTGGCGCACCGCGATCCGGCGCGCGGACGGCCCCTCGCCCAATTCGATAAAGTCGAGCACGGCATCGGAAATTGTATCGGTCATGGAACGTTTACTCTGGCTGTGCGGTTTGAGCTGTCCGGACGTATTCTGCGACGCTGCCTGACATCGGCATTGGCCCTTTGGGACGCTTGCGGAACAGAAGCAAGGTGTCTATGTCCGTCAACGTGCCGGAGGGCGTGGCCAAAATGCCTCGCATTTGAGGGTATTTCGACCAGGGCACGAGCGACTTGCTTGCCGGCAAACGCATCTTCCTTCAAAATAGCCGCTTCTTTCACAACTTTGGAGAACCACCCATTCGCCGTCCTAATAAAGCTCCGCCCGCTGCCAGCAAAGACGGGCCGCGCATCAATGATGATATCCGCAATGCGCAGATCCAGCTGATTGATCAGACCGGTGATAACAAAGGCACGGTCGAGACCGTCGTCGCCATCCGGATGGCCCAGGAAGCTGGCATGGATCTGGTCGAGATTTCGCCGAATACCAGCCCTCCCGTCTGCAAGATCATGGACTACGGGAAGTACAAGTATTCCGCTCAGAAGAAAGCCGCGGAAGCCCGCAAGCGGCAGAAGACCGTCGAGATCAAGGAGATCAAGCTCCGCCCGATGATCGACGATCACGATTACGACGTGAAGATGCGCGCGATGCAGCGGTTCTTCGAAGAGGGCGACAAGGTCAAGATCACGCTGCGCTATCGCGGCCGCGAAATGGCGCACCAGGAGATCGGCACCAAGCTTCTGGACAAGATCAAGACCGACGTCGCCGAGCTCGCCAAGGTGGAGCAGGACGCGCGGTTCGAAGGCCGTCAGGTCGTCATGGTGCTGGCGCCGCGCTGACGCGAAACGCTCTGGAACTTTAAAAGTTCAACGGCCCGTCCGGATTTCCGGCGGGCCGTTTTGTTTTTCAGGTCCGCGTCGCCTGCCAGGTGCCGCTGCACTGGTCGCCGGAGATGATACCTCTCCACGACCCGGCGCCGTACACGCCGGCGAGCCGACCGCCGCCGCTGGCATGGGAGGCGCCGACCGAGACCTGGACGGCGACAGCGCCTGAGCGGTTGACGCGGCCCGAGACCCGGCCACCGCCAGCGGAGGAGACGCGGCTGCCAATCACGGTGAAGGGAACGCTGTAGCCCGAGCTGCAATTGCCGCGGGTGGTGGCGAAGGTGACGTTCCAGATGCCGTCATAGCCGCCGGCGCGAGCGTCGGCAGTTGAGGGGAGCGCCGTCGTGGCGAGCACGGCGAACAGCGCCAGATGGCGCGGGCGGGTGAAATCCGCGAGTGAAATCAGAAGTTGCGGGAAATGGGCCATTTTGGACCTGCTTCAGGCGACGAGGCTTGGACATGAGGGGTGGCAACTTCCAATAGTCGGCGGGCAGGTTTCGGCGGTTCATCGTTGCCAATTGGCTTGTCCTCTGTCATAAGCCCAGCCTTCATCGCCCGGCTGATTAAGGGCTGCCGTGGCGGTGTTTCGTGCGGGTTTCGCGCTTGTTCGCAAAATCTGAGCACAATCAACGCTCTAACGAGCATTTTTGACGGCCAGCCGCCTTCGCGGGCGGATTTCTATGGCCATTAGGAGAGCCAAATGCCCAAGCTGAAGACCAAATCGGGCGCTAAAAAGCGCTTCAAGGTGACTGCCACCGGCAAAGTGATGCACGCCCAGCGCGGCAAGCGTCACGGCATGATCAAGCGGACGAAGAAGCAGATCCGTCAGCTCCGCGGCACCCGCGTGCTGTTCAAGACCGACGGCGACAACGTCAAGAAGTACTTCTTGCCGAACGCCTGATCGCGTCCACGATCACTGCCATCCCTGCCGCATTCCGTGCGGCAATCCGATAACCAAAGTCATCTCTGAAGGATTTCGTCATGTCTCGCGTCAAACGCGGTGTGACCGCCCACGCCAAGCACAAGAAAGTCTACAAGGCCGCCAAGGGTTTCTACGGCCGCCGCAAGAACACCATCCGCGCCGCCAAGCCGGCCGTGGAGAAGGCCCAGCAATACGCCTTCCGCGACCGCAAGCGTAAGAAGCGGACGTTCCGCGCGCTCTGGATCCAGCGCATCAACGCTGCCGTCCGTCCGTTCGGCCTGACCTACAGCCGATTTATCGACGGCATGGCCAAGTCCGGGATCACCGTGGACCGCAAGGTGCTGTCGGATCTCGCGATCAGCGAGCCCGCGGCGTTCCAGGCGATCGCCGAGAAGGCCAAGGCCGCTCTGGCTGCCTAAGGGCTAGCGGGCCTTCTGGCCCGCAGCCTTCAGCGCGCGTTGCGAGTAGCGCTGGGCGACCTCCGCCCGGCAGAAGGCCGCGAACGAGAGATACATGGTGCCGGATTTATTCCGGTACTTTTGATCGCAAACGCGCATCTCGCGTTGGTAGGCCTGCTTCTGCGCCGCGTTGAGGCCGGGTATGAAGTCCGCCTCGCACTTCTTTTCGACGGCGGCGCCAAGCTGGACATCGCCGCTCGCGGTCAACTGGCAATCCTGAAACACCTTCATCGCGCTTTCGCAGCTCTTCTGCTTGTTGATGGTGTCGACGACCTCATCCAGCGTCATGGATGTCTCCATGCAGACCATGGCGCGCGCAGGGGTGCCTGCGACCGACAGGACGAGAACCAGAACGGCAAGAACAACGGCAAGACAGGATCTCGAAAGCATCGCAAAGGTCTCCTCCTATCCCCCTTGGTGCCGGGTCCCCGCGCAGGGTTCAACCCAGCCGGCCATGTGCCCGAAATGACCGGCTTTTTGCTTGACGTTACGGCCTTCGGGCGGCGACAACCCTGCCGAATTTAGAGCCAAGGATTTGACTGTGTCCGACCTCGCAACGCTCGAAACATCCATCCTCGACCAGATCGCCGCCGCCGGCGATGAAGCCGCCCTGGAAGCGGTGCGCGTCGCAGCCCTCGGCAAGAAGGGCTCGATCTCGGCGCTGCTTGCCACGCTCGGCAAGATGTCGCCGGACGAGCGCAAGACGCAAGGCGCCGCGATCAACCTCGCCAAGGACAAGGTCACGCAGGCGCTCGCAGCACGGCGCGACGTGCTGAAATCGGCGGCGCTCGATGCCCGGCTCGCGTCCGAGACCGTCGACGTCACCTTGCCATTGCGCGATGCGCCGGCAGAGGCCGGCCGCATCCATCCGCTGAGCCAGGTCTGGGACGAGCTCACCACCATCTTCGCCGACATGGGATTCTCGGTCGCCGAAGGTCCCGATATCGAGACCGACGACTACAACTTCACCAAACTGAATTTTCCGGAAGGCCATCCGGCGCGCGAGATGCACGACACCTTCTTCTTCCATCCGAAGGAGGACGGCTCGCGCATGCTGCTCAGAACCCACACCTCGCCGGTGCAGGTGCGCACGATGCTGAGCCAGAAGCCGCCGATCCGCGTGATCTGCCCGGGCCGCACCTACCGCATCGATTCGGACGCGACCCACACGCCGCAATTCCACCAGGTCGAAGGCCTCGTCATCGACAAGAGCTCGCATCTCGGCCACCTCAAATGGATCCTGCACGAGTTCTGCAAGGCGTTCTTCGAGGTCGATCACATCAACATGCGCTTCCGGCCCTCGTTCTTCCCGTTCACCGAGCCGTCGCTGGAAGTCGACATCCAGTGCCGCCGCGACAAGGGCGAGATCCGCTTCGGCGAGGGTGAGGACTGGCTGGAGATTCTCGGCTGCGGCATGGTGCATCCGAACGTGCTGCGCGCCTGCGGCATCGATCCCGACGAGTACCAGGGCTTTGCCTGGGGCATGGGCATCGACCGCATCGCCATGCTGAAATACGGCATCGCCGACCTGCGCCAGCTGTTCGACAGCGACGTCCGCTGGCTGTCCCATTACGGCTTCAAGCCGCTGGAAGTCCCGACGCTCGCGGGGGGATTGAGCACGTGAACCTGAGCGCCGTCCCGGAGCAATATCGCGGCTTGCGGTCGTTCGCCTTCGGCGACGGACCGGCGCTGGCCGACGAGTTGCTCGATCTCGTGATCCGGGGCGTCAAGACCGCGACATGCAGCACCGAGGACGAGCCCAACACCTCGACACCGGGCGAACGCTGGATCGTGCTCGACGGACGCGGCGAGCCACGCTGCATCATCGAATCGACCGAGGTGAGCTATCGCCGCTTCGGCGAGGTCGATGCGGCCTTTGCCTTCGACGAAGGCGAAGGTGATCGCAGTCTCGACTACTGGCGCAACGCGCATCGCAACTATTTCGGTCGGCAAGGCAAGTTTCGCGAAGACATGATGCTGATGTGCGAACGCTTACGCCTGGTCGAGGTTTTCTAGGAACGCAAAATGAAATTCACCCTCTCCTGGCTGAAGGACCACCTCGAGACCGACGAGCCGCTGGACAGGCTCGCCGAGAAGCTCACCATGATCGGGCTCGAGGTCGAGAACATCGAGGACAAGGCGAAGGCGCTGAAGCCGTTCACCATCGCGAAGGTGATCTCGGCCGAGCAGCATCCGAACGCGGATCGCCTGCGCGTCTGCATGGTCGACACCGGCGATGGTGGAGCGCCCGTGCAGGTCGTGTGCGGCGCGCCGAATGCGCGGACGGGTCTCGTCAGCGTGTTCTCGCCGCCCGGCACCTACATTCCCGGTAAGGACATTACGCTCGGCGTCGGCACCATCCGCGGTGTCGAGAGCCGCGGCATGCTGTGCTCGGCGGCCGAATTGCAGATCTCCAACGACCATGACGGCATCATGGAATTGCCGGCGGACGCGCCGATCGGTGCCGGCTACGCCGAATGGGCCGCGCTCGGCGACCCCGTGGTCGAGATCAACCTGACGCCGAACCGGCAGGACTGCACCGGCGTGCACGGCATTGCGCGCGATCTTGCCGCCGCCGACATGGGCAAGTTCAAGGACCCCACGATCAAGCCGGTCAAGGGCGAATTCCCGTGCCCCGTGAAGGTCACGGTCGAGGACGCCTCGCTCTGTCCGGGCTTCGCGCTCCGCCTCGTGCGCGGCGTCAAGAACGGGCCATCGCCGGAATGGCTGCAGAAGCGGCTGACCGCGATCGGGCTGCGCCCGATCAACGCGCTGGTCGACATCACCAACTTCATGACCTACGACCGCGCGCGCCCGCTGCACGTGTTCGACGCCAAGAAGGTGAAGGGCAACCTCGTCGTGCGCCGCGCCCACGACGGCGAGACGCTGCTGGCGCTCGACGGCCGCACCTACAATCTCGATCCCACCATTTGCGTGATCGCGGACGAGCACGGCGTCGAATCGCTCGCCGGCATCATGGGCGGCGAAGCCTCGGGCTGTGACGAGAACACGACTGACGTGCTGATCGAGTCGGCGCTGTGGAACGAGATCAACATCGCTCAGACCGGCCGCAAGCTCGGCATCAATTCCGATGCGCGCTACCGCTTCGAGCGCGGCGTCGATCCGGCCTTCATGGTGCCCGGCCTCGAGCTCGCGACCAGGCTGGTGATGGAAATGTGCGGCGGCGCGCCATCCGAGAACGTCGTGGTCGGCAAATCCTTCGGCGACGATCGCGTGATCGACTTCCCTGTCACGGAAGTGAAGCGCCTGTCCGGCATCGAGGTGCCTCAGGTCGAGATGAAGCGCATCCTGACCCATCTCGGCTTCATGATGGCGGGCCCCGGCCCGGTGGTGAAGGTCGCGGTGCCGTCCTGGCGCTCCGACGTGCACGGCAAGGCGGACATCGTCGAGGAGATCGTCCGCATCTTCGGCGTCGACAAGGTCCCGATGACGCCGTTCGAGCGCGGCGAGGAAGCGCGCAAACCCGTGCTGACGCCGCTGCAGCTGCGCACCCGCCGCGCCCGGCGCGCACTGGCGAGCCGCGGCATGGTCGAATCCGTCACCTGGTCGTTCATCGCCAAGCCCGCGGCCGAATTGTTCGGCGGCGGCCAGCGCGTGCTCGAAGTGGCGAACCCGATCGCATCTGATCTCTCCGACATGCGCCCGACCCTGCTCGCAGGGCTAATCGCGGCGGCGCAGGCCAATGCCGATCGCGGCTTTGGCGATGTCGCGCTGTTCGAAGTCGGCCAGGTCTTCAAGGGCGATCGCCCGCAGGACCAGTTCATGGCGGCGAGCGGCGTGCGCCGCGGCTTTGCTTCGTCCGAAGGCCTCGGGCGGCACTGGACCGGCTCGGCGCAGGCCGACGTGTTCGACGCCAAAGCCGACGCGCTGGCGGTGCTGGCCGCGGCCGGCGCGCCGATGCAGGCGCTGCAGATTGTCGCCGGCGGACCCGGCTGGCTGCATCCGGGCCGCTCCGGCACGATCCAGATCGGGCCGCAGAACGTGCTCGGTCATTTCGGCGAGGTGCATCCGCGCGCACTCGAGGAGCTCGGCGCCGACGGACCGCTGATGGTGTTCGAGGTGATCCTCGACCGCATCCCGGAGGCAAAGAAGAAGCCGACCCGCGCCAAGCCGCTGATCGAGCTGTCTGCGTTCCAGCCTGTTACGCGCGACTTCGCCTTCATCGTCGACCGCAACGTGAAGGCCGGCGACATCGTCCGCGCTGCGCAAGGCGTCGACAAGAAGCTGATCACCGCCGTCAACGTCTTCGACATCTACGAAGGCAAGGGCATCGACGATGGCAAGAAGTCGATCGCGGTCGCGGTCACGCTTCAGCCGCGTGAGAAGACCCTGACCGATCAGGAGATCGAGGCCGTGGCCGCGAAGATCGTGGCCGATGTGACGAAGAAGACCGGCGGCATCTTGCGCGGATGACCTTCGCGGACTTCCTCCCGAAGGACGTCAGCCTCACCATCGCGGCGGCGCTCTGCGCCGTCGCATTCATTTCGGGCACCGCGCGCGGCTTCTCCGGCTTCGGCTCGGCGCTGATCTTCATGCCGCTGGCCAGCAGCATCGCGGCGCCGCGGCTCGTCGCCGCGCTGCTGCTCGTGATCGATTTCGTCGCGGCCGCGCCGCTGCTGCCGGATGCGTGGCGAAAAGCCGACCGCAAGGCCACTGCGGTGATCGTGCTGGGCGCGCTGATCGGCGTGCCCGTCGGCACCTATTTCCTCAACGTGCTTGAGCCCGTCACCACGCGCTGGATCATCTCCTGCTTCGTCGCGGCGCTGTTGCTTCTGCTGCTGTCGGGCTGGCGCTATCGCGGCAGGGACCACGCCTGGCTCTCGGTCGGCATCGGCGGCCTCTCGGGCTTCTGCAGCGGCCTCGCGCAGACCGGCGGCCCTCCGATCGTCGGCTACTGGCTCGGCCGCCCGATCGCGCCGATCGTCGCGCGCGCCAACATCCTGCTGTTCTTTGGCGCATCGGATTTCTTCTCGATGGTCAGCTACGCCGCCACCGGCCTGATCAGCCGCGAATCGCTGGTGCTGTCGCTGATCGTCGGCCCGGTCTACGCCCTCGGCGTCGCCTTCGGCGCGTCGCTGTTCGGTCGTGCCAGCGAGAAGGTGTTTCGCGGGATTTGCTACGTGCTGATCGCGCTCGCGGTGATTTTCGGGCTGCCGGCGCTGGACGGGGTGTTGCGCTGAAATCTCAGCCGTCGTCCCGGATCTGCGCGCCTTAGGGGCGCGCTTGTCCGGGACGACGGCGGAGTTTGTTGCGGCTTGGTTGCCCTTACTGCGGCTTGGCCCGCCGCTTCTTCGTCGATTGCGTCGGCACGTCGGCCGGCTCGTCCTTGATCGCGCCGATCTTGCGCAGGGCCGCGTCCGCGGCGCGTTCGCCGCTTTCCCAGGCGCCGTCGACGGTGCCCCACAATGTCTCGTGCGTGGCTTCGCCAGCGAGGAACACATTGCCGATCGGCTCGGTCAGGATTTTTCGTGAGAGCTGGCCGCCGGGCGAGGACGCCGACATCGCGCCCATCACGTAAGGCGAGGCATTCCAGCGCGTGACGCTAGTCTTCTGCACGACGGCTGCAGCTTCGCTGCCGAACAGCCTTGAGATCCATTCCTTCGCGAAGGCGGCCATCGCCTTCTCGCCCTGCTGGGAGAGATCACGACCGAACGAGCCGCCGACATCGATCGAGCACAGCGAGGAGCCGCCGATATTGGCGTACATCAGTGCCGTGCGGGTCGAGTTGCTCTGCTCGATCAGGATGTCGTCACGCGACAGGCCGAGCGGATTGCCGGGGAGTTGCAGCACGATGTGGTCGTAGCTGCCGAGGGTGAGCTTTGATGCCGCGTCCAACGTGCGCTTGGGAATGTCGGGTGCGAACTTGATCGCGCCCGATGTCAGCACGTTGCTCGAGACCGTGATGATGGCCGCGCGTGCGGCGATCTTGCCGCTCTGCGTCTCGACGCTGACGTCGCGGTTGCTCCAGGCGATCCGGCTCGCCGGCGTCGACAGCGCGACCGGCGCCTGCTCGCCGAGCTTCGTGATCAGCGTGCCCAGCCCCTGGCGGCAGGCGATCGCCGCATTGCGGTCCTGTGCGCGCGCCTTGTCGATCGCGGACAGCTCCCTCAAATCCTTGCCGGCAAAGCTCGCCCCCAGCATGAACTCGGCCGCGCCGGCCCAGTCGCCGAGATCCTTCGGCAACACGGACGCGCAGGAGGTGTCGAGCTTGCCGCGCGCAGCCTCGTCGATGGCGCGGTTGGCGCGCACCAGCGCCGCCAGGAATTCCTCGGTCTCGCCCGCGCGCGCATTGCGGCGACCGATGCGCATCTTCTGGCCGGCCGGCGCCGGCAGCACGTCGAGCCCGGCGCTGCGTGCCAGGCGGATCATCGGATTGGTCTCGGGATTGTGCATCCAGCGCGCGCCGCGATCGAACGGCACATCGAAGGTCGTGGTATCCGTGATGCAGCGGCCGCCGACCTGCGAAGCCGCCTCCACCACCACGACCTTGCGATTGGCCGCCATGATACGCCGCGCTGCGGCAATTCCAGCCGCGCCCGCGCCGATCACGACGATGTCGGCCTCGCGCGGCAGGGGCGCGGCGGTTGCGCGCAGGACCGGCATGGCGGCAAGGGCCGCCGACGCCGAAAGGAAACCGCGGCGCGTGATTGTCATGTCATGGTTTCCGGAGACTTGCGGCGAACGGGAACAGCCCGCGAACCTTGCCGCATCTGATGTTGCACAGCAACCATCATGGTGAATCAATCGTGCTTGATCTCACAGAGTGATGAACCGAATTGCAACACGTTTCGACCATGATAGAGAAGGGAAAAAAGACGGCCGGAAAAGGCTGTGGGGGAGTTCGACATGGGGACGGTCCTTGATTCATTCGGCAAGCTGATTGCCGCGTACCTCTCGAAGGAGGTGCCGGGCTATGAGCCGTTCACGCCCAGCGACCCCGAGCATCTGCGCGGCATCATCGAGCCCGGCGACGTGCTGCTGGTCGAGGGCAACAACCGCATCTCCGGCATCATCAAATATCTGACGCAGTCGACCTGGTCGCATGCCGCGCTCTATGTCGGCCCGGTCGAGGGCGCCCTGGAGCCCGACGGCGAGCCGCATGTGCTGATCGAGGCCAATATCGGTGAGGGCGTCACCTCCGCGCCGCTGTCGAAATATTTCCCGTATCACACCCGCGTCTGCCGCCCGGTTGGGCTGTCCTATGAGGACCGCACCACGGTCTGCCGCTATGCGATCAACCGCATCGGCTTCGGCTACGACACCAAGAACATCCTCGACCTCATGCGCTATCTGTTCCCGCTGCCGATACCGCAGCGTTGGCGCCGGCGCATGATCGCGATCGGCTCGGGCGACCCGACCAAGATCATCTGCTCGGCGCTGATCGCGCAGGCGTTCGACGCGGTGCGCTATCCGATCCTGCCGAAGATCACCAAGGCCGGCAGCCGCGCCGCAAGGCGCGAGATCCTGCACATCCGCGATTCCTCGCTCTACATGCCCCGCGACTTCGACATCTCGCCCTATTTCGAGGTGGTCAAGCCGACCATCGTCAACGGATTCGACTACACCGCCCTGCACTGGGCCGACAAGCAAAAGCCGCTCGAGGAGGTGGCGGGCACTTTCAGTGTGTTTCCAGAAACGCTCCGTGCGCCGCCGCTCGTTCCTGAAGCGATTGACGAAGAGACGCCGGCTGAAGTTCCGGCTGAGGAAGTAAACGCGCAACCCGCGGAGATCACCGCCGCGTTCTCCGAGCATTTCGTGCTGCTGAGCGAGCTCGCGATGCATCGCGCGCGGGCGCGAGGGATGACGGCTTAGCTCCACGGTCGTCCCGGCCTAGTGCGCAATTGCGCACGGGGGCCGGGACCCATACCGCGGAATCTTTCCAGCGTGGACGGTCTTGGTACCGACGTAGGAATCAACTTCCAATCTTCGCCAAACCACTCCCTGTGGTTATGGGTCCCGGCCCCCGCGCGCAATTGCGCACTAGGCCGGGACGACGCTGGGGAGAGATCGTTCGCCCCTCAGAATCGCACGTCCCTACCGCTCCGCCCGTCCGATCACCGCCATCAGCTCCGCGATCTTCGCGCGCTGGTCGGTCTTGTCGCCGCTGGTGATGGCGTGCTCGACGCAATGGGCGACGTGGTCCTTCAGGACCTCTTCCTCGACCCGACGCAGCGCGGCGCGCACCGCCGAGATCTGCGTCACGATGTCGATGCAGTAGCGGTCTTCCTCTACCATTTTCGACAGGCCGCGAACCTGGCCCTCGATCCGGCCGAGACGTTTTCCGACAGATGTCTTGATGTCCTTGCGCATGCCGTCTATATACCCCTGCCGGGTATAGGTTGCAAGACCAGGTGCAAGGCCGGAGCATGGCAATGAACGAACACGAGCATCATCACGACGCCGAGGGACATTCCGGCTGCGGTTGTTCCGCAAAGGCCGCGCCGGCGGCGGCCAAGCCGGCGGGGTCGTCCTGTTGCGGCGGACACGGCGATCACGCCGGCCACGCCCATCATCACGCACATGACCATGCCGACGCCATGAGCAAGGTCAAAGATCCCGTCTGCGGCATGACGGTCGATCCCGCGACCTCGAAGCACCACTTCACACATCACGGCGAGACCTTCCATTTCTGCTCGGCCGGCTGCCGCACCAAATTCGCCGCCGATCCCACAAAATACCTCGCCAAGAGAAACGAAACGCAGAAGGCACCCGAGCCCGAGATGCCCGCAGGCACGATCTACACCTGCCCGATGCATCCGCAGATCCGCCAGGTCGGCCCCGGCACCTGCCCGATCTGCGGCATGGCGCTGGAGCCGGAGGTTGCTAGCTTGGAGACCGGCCCCAATCCGGAGCTCGCCGACAT
This sequence comes from Bradyrhizobium sp. cir1, assembly GCF_014198245.1. Lineage (GTDB taxonomy): Bacteria > Pseudomonadota > Alphaproteobacteria > Rhizobiales > Xanthobacteraceae > Bradyrhizobium. The sequence continues at coordinate 10,641 of NZ_JACIHE010000050.1, read as the reverse complement.
GACGCGGCGGTTCTGGATCGGCGGCGTGCTGTCGCTGCCGCCGGTGGCGCTGGAGATGGGCGGCCATTTTGCAGGCCCCCACAACTGGATCGATCCGACGCTGTCGAACTGGATCCAGCTCGTCTTTGCCACGCCCGTGGTGCTGTGGGCCGGCTGGCCGTTCTTCGTCCGCGGCTGGCAGTCGCTGCTGACGCGCAACCTCAACATGTTCACGCTGATCGCGATGGGCACGGGCGTTGCCTATGTCTACAGCGTCCTCGGCACGGTCACGCCGCAGATCTTCCCCGCCACGTTCCGCGAGCATGAGGGCGCGGTCGCGGTCTATTTCGAGGCGGCGGCCGTCATCACCGTGCTGGTGCTGCTCGGCCAGGTGCTGGAGCTGCGCGCCCGCGATGCGACGTCGGGCGCGATCAAGGCGCTGTTGCAGCTCGCCCCGAAGACCGCGCGCCGCGTCGATGCCGACGGTAGCGAGCATGAGGTCGAGATTGACACACTCCATGCCGGCGATCGCCTGCGCGTTCGTCCCGGCGAGAAGGTGCCGGTCGACGGCGTCATTCTCGAGGGCCGCTCCTCGCTCGACGAGTCGCTGGTGACAGGCGAATCCATGCCGGTCACCAAGGAAACCGGCGCAAAAGTCATCGCCGGCACGCTGAACCAGTCGGGCAGCTTCATCATGCGCGCCGACAAGGTCGGGCGCGAGACGCTGCTGTCGCAGATCGTCCAGATGGTCGCGGACGCGCAGCGCTCGCGCGCGCCGATCCAGCGTCTCGCCGACCAGGTCGCCGGCTGGTTCGTGCCCGCCGTGATCGTCGTCGCCATCGCCGCCTTTGCCGCCTGGGCCTGGTTCGGGCCGGAGCCGCGGCTCGCCTTCGGGCTCGTTGCCGCTGTCAGCGTGCTGATCATCGCCTGCCCCTGTGCGCTGGGCCTGGCGACCCCGATGTCGATCATGGTCGGCGTCGGCCGCGGCGCGCAAGGCGGCGTGCTGATCAAGAACGCCGAGGCGCTGGAGCGGATGGAGAAGATCGACACGCTGGTGGTCGACAAGACCGGCACGCTGACCGAGGGCAAGCCCAAGGTGGTCACGATCGTGCCGGCGTCCGGCTTTGCGGAAGACGACATCCTGCGCATCGCGGCCACCGTCGAGCGCGCCAGCGAGCATCCGCTGGCCGACGCCATCGTGCGCGCGGCGAAGGAAAAGCAGCTCACCCTCGGCCAGGTCGAGCAGTTCGATTCGCCGACGGGCAAGGGCGCGACCGGCAAGGTCGACGGCAGGACTGTCGTGCTCGGCAATGCCAGATATCTGTCCTCGACCGGCATCGACACCAGGACGCTCGACGCGGAGGCCGAACGGCTGCGCGGCGACGGCGCGACCGTGATCAACATGGCCATCGACGGCCGGCTGGCCGGTCTGTTCGCGATTGCCGATCCGGTCAAGGCTTCGACGCCGGAGGCGCTGAAGGCGCTGGCCGAGGAAGGCATCAAGGTGATCATGCTGACCGGCGACAACCGTACGACCGCCGAGGCCGTGGCGCGCCGGCTCGGCATCGCCGATGTCGAGGCCGAGGTGCTGCCGGACCAGAAGAGCGCGGTCGTGACGAAGCTGCAAAAGGCCGGCCGCAGCGTCGCGATGGCCGGCGACGGCGTCAATGACGCGCCGGCGCTGGCCGCTGCCGAAGTCGGCATCGCCATGGGCACCGGCACGGACGTCGCCATGGAGAGCGCCGGCATCACCCTGCTGAAGGGCGATCTCGTCGGCATCGTCCGGGCGCGAAAACTGTCGCAGGCGACCATGAACAACATCCGCCAGAACCTGTTCTTCGCCTTCATCTACAATGCCGCCGGCATTCCGATCGCGGCCGGCATCCTTTATCCGGCGTTCGGCCTGCTGCTGTCCCCGATCATCGCGGCGGCGGCGATGGCGCTGTCCTCGGTGAGCGTGGTCGGCAACGCATTGCGGCTTCGTGCGACACGGCTGTGACAGTGAACTCCCTCTCCCCACTCTTCGCGGGGGCGCGACGAGCTTCGCTCGCGCTGAGAGGGCTGGGGTGAGGGGCGTCTCCACATAACTGGTGACAGTTGGACTCGCGGAGAGTCCCCCTCACCCGGAATTCAAGCTACGCTTGAATTCCGACCTCTCCCCGCTTGCGGGGCGAGGTAAGAGGAGCAAGACGCGCGGAGAGGATCTGATGCAGCGGATAACGATCACGATCGAGGACGACCTCCTGGCGGAGATCGACGCCGCGGCGGAGGCGCGCGGCTACCAGAACCGCTCCGAGATCATCCGCGACCTCACGCGCGCCGGCTTGCAGCGGAGCGCCGAGGACACGGCGCAGACCGGCCAATGCGTGGCCGGCCTCGTCTATGTCTACGACCACGCCGCGCGCGACCTGTCGAAACGGCTGGTGCAGGAATTCCACGGCCACCACGATCTCGCGCTGGCGACGCTCCACGTCCACCTCGACGACAACAATTGCATGGAGATGACGGCGCTGCGCGGCGCAGCCGATGAGGTCAGGCATTTCGCCGACCACATCATCGCCGAACGCGGCGTGCGCTACGGCCGCGTGGTGATGATCCCGACGGGGGATGGCAAGCAGATGAAGGCGCGCAAGCACGGGCACCGGCACGAGTGAGATCAAGCTGCACGGGCAGTGCGGACCCCTCTCCCCTTGCGGGAGAGGGTGGCTCGCCGCGGAGCGGCGAGACGGGTGAGGGGTATGTCTCCGAGCACTCCGTGCGGATAGATACCCCTCATCCGGCGCTTCGCGCCACCTTCTCCCGCAAGGGGAGAAGGGAAGCCGCGCGGTCGGCCTTAAGCCACAGCCGCCCTCCCTTGCCGAAGCCGCATTCGGTATCTACCTCTCGCGGGTAATCTACCTCAGAGGGTCCCCCATGCTGGATGCCGCCGTGAAGGCGCTGTCGCAAATGATCTCACCGCCGATGCGCTCGATCCTGTGGCGATCGATCGGGCTCGCGCTGGTGCTGATCACCGTGCTGGCGATCGGCCTGCAGCGGCTGCTGAGCTGGTTTGCGACCTATGGCGAGGTCTGGCTGGAAGGCCTGCTCGGACCCGGCTGGCACTCCTCGCTCGAGGTCTTGTCCTGGATCGTCTCGATCGCGGCCGGCCTCGGCGTCGTGTTCGGCGGCATCTTCCTGATGCCGGCGATCACATCGCTGGTGGCGAGCCTGTTCGTCGACGACGTCGCCGAAATCGTCGAGCGCGAGCATTATCCCGCCGAGCGCACGGGCGTGGCGCTGCCGTTCAACCAGGCGATCTTCGAGGGCGTCAAGACCGCGCTGCTGGCCATTCTGGTTTACCTGGCTGCACTGCCGCTGGTGTTGTTCGCTGGCGCGGGCTTCCTGATCTTCTTCATCGCCGCCGCCTGGCTCCTGGGCCGCGAATATTTCGAGCTCGCCGCGATGCGCTTCCGCCCGCCGGAGGAAGCCAAGGCGATGCGACGCGACAATGCCGCAACCATCTTCACCGCCGGCCTGTTCATCGCCGCCTTCGTCTCGATCCCGATCGTGAACCTGGCGACGCCGATCTTCGGCATGGCCTTCATGGTCCACATGCACAAGCGGCTATCCGGCCCGCGCCCCGAGCTGATCGAACCGGCGCGCCAGATGCGGTGACGCGTTCTACGCCACCTTCACCCCGCACTTCCGCAACAGCATCCTGGCAAAGCCGAACGATGCCGGCGTGAACGGACCGGGCGGCGCGCGGGTGATCAGGGCGATGAAGCCGAGCGCGGCCATCGCCAGCCAGAAGCACAGCCAGAACCCGTCGATATAGGCGAGCACGTTGGCCTCGCGCTGCACGAAGCCCGCGAGCGTTCCCACCGCGCGCGCCTGGGCGAGGCCAGCGCCATGAGTCGCGAAATGGTCAGCGAGCTGCTTGAGCATGCGAACCACGTCGACATCGCCGACCGCGAGGTTCTGGCCGAGATAGAAGGAATGGACCTGCTCGCGGACGCGCAGCCACGTCCCCATCAGCGCCACGCCGATCTCGGCGCCGCCGAGCCGCATGATCTGGATATAGGCGGCGAACGACGTCGCACGGCTCGGATCGGAGTTCGACAGCGCCATGATGATGATCGGCAGCAGCGTCGTCGATTGACCGATCGATTGCAGCAGGACGATGCCGATGAAATCCTCGCGCGCCCAGTCGTGGGTGAGCTGGGTGCCCCAGAGGTTGGCTGCGGCAAAGCAGGCAAAGCCCAGCACCGTCACCACGCGCGCATCGAAATGACGCAGCAGCCAGATCGAGACAGGCACCAGCACGAACATCGGCAGCGCGCCGTAGGTCAGCAGCAACAATCCGCTCTGCTCCGGCCGGAGCAGGCCGACATTGCCGAGGAAGTTCGGCACCAGCGATGAATTGGAAAGAGACGTCAGCGTGTAGAGCAGGATGACGACCAGCGACAGGCCGATATTGCGCGAGAACAGCACGTTCACATGCGCCCAGGGCTGCCGCACCAGCGACTCGTTGACGAGGAAGCAAGCGAACAGCGCCGCGCCGCCGGCGAGCAGTGCCATCACCGTGCCGGAGCCGAGCCAGTCCAGCCGGTTGCCCTGATCGAGGCCGGCATAGATCATCGAGACCCCCGCGCCGAGCAGCAGCATGCCGCCCCAATCGGCCTCGCGCAGCAGCGCGCGGTTCACCGGCTCGTTCGGCGTGCCCAGGTAAACCATCAATCCCATCAGCGGCGCGATCACGACGCCCTGCCAGTACAGCCATTGCCAGCCGAGATGATCGACATAAAAGCCGACCAGCGAGCTCGAGGTGTCCAGCGCGAAGCCGACCCGGATCGAATAGATCGAGATCGCCGGCAGCCACCAGCGAATCGGCAGATTGCGGAACACGATCATCAGCGTCGCCGGCACGAAGGTGCCGAGCAGGAGGCCATGCACGACGCTGAGCGCAAGCAGCGTCGGGTAATCGTGCACGAAGGGGATGGTCGCCGACACCACGGCGTAGATCAGGCTCGGGATGCCAAGCACGCGGCGCAGACCGAACACGGTCGCAAGCCATGCGACCGCGGGCGCTATAAAAATCTGCGAGCCGATGCCGGCGGTGGAGAGCCAGGCGCCTTCGTCGAAGCTGAGACCGAACGCGCCGCGCAGATCGGGCAGGCCGACCGTGGTCAGGCGGCTGTCGAAATTGGCCAGGAACGAGCCGAGCAGCACCGCCGCCACGGCAAACAGCGGTTGCGGCGCGATGCCGCCGCGCGAGACGGGGCCGCGGCCGGCATCGTCATTTTCCGTCATTCGCACCCTTCGTATCGATGCTCGTGACCACCGACATTCCGGGCACCAGCCGCGCCAGCAACGGTTGATTGTCGTCGAACTGGATGCGAACGGGAATGCGCTGCACCACTTTTGTGAAATTGCCGGTGGCGTTGTCCGGCGGTAGCAGTGCGACCTGCGCGCCGGTCGCGGGGGCAATGCGCTCGACCTTGCCGCGCAGCTTCTCCCGCGGGAAACTGTCGACGGTGATCTCGACCGGCTGCCCCGGCGCGACATGCGTGAGCTGCGTCTCCTTGTAGTTCGCGATCACGTACACTTTCGGCAGCGGCACCACGTTGATGAGATTGGTGCCGATGTTGACGTAGTCGCCGGGCTGCACCTGGCGCTCGCCGACGACGCCGTCGAACGGCGCGGTGATCCTGGTATAGCCGAGCTTCAGTTTTGCGCTCGCCAGCGTCGCCTTGGCCGCTTCGACATCGGCGGCGCGCTGCTTCCTGGTGCCTTGCAGAACCTCGAGCTGGTGCTGCTGGGCCGCGATCACCGCGCGGCTCGCACGCACGTCGGCCTGCGCCTTGGCGAGACCCGCAACCGCCTGCTCCAGCCGCTGCCGCGTGCCGGCCTCGGTCTGCGACAGCGATTGCTGGCGCTCCTGCTCCTGCCTGGCCTCGACCTGCAGCGCCTCCGCCGACAGCCGCGCAGCTTCGGCCTGCGCGATCGTCGCATATTGCAGCTCGATCTGGTTGCTGAGATTGTCGAGCACCGCTCGTGCAGCGGCAACCGCGGCCTCGGATTGTGCGACCTGGGCCTGGTAATCCGCGGGATCGATCTGGATCAGCAGGTCGCCGGCCTTGACGCGCTGGAAGTCTGTGACCCCAACGGTCAGCACCTCGCCGGAGACGCGGCTCGAGAGCCGCGTCAGATCGGCGCGCACATAGGCGTCGTTGGTGGTCTGGACCACGGCATTGCCGACCCATTCGTCAAAGCGGAGCGTCGCCAGCGCGACGAAGGCGAGCGCGACGATGACGGCGAACAGCGGAATTGCGAGCCGACTCCTGAGCGAGGAGGCCGGCGGCTGTGTCGGCTTGGGCGGCGCGGTTGGGGCTGCGGCAGGCGGCGACGAGACTTGCTCTTGTTGACTCACGAATGGCCCCAAAACCGTTTTGCAGAATGCAAATCTCACCACCGTCATTCCGGGACGGTCCGAAGGACCGGACCCGGAATCTCGAGATTCTCAGGTGCGCAATTGCGCACCATAGTTCGATGCTACGCATCGCCCCGGAATGACAGCAAGTCCTGCCTCACACCGTCTTCTCCGGCCAGCGGCAGAGGTCGTTGATCAGGCACACCTCGCAGCGCGGCTTGCGCGCGAGGCAAGTATAACGGCCGTGCAGGATCAGCCAATGATGGGCATGCAGCATGAACTCGGCCGGGATCACCTTTTCGAGACCAAGCTCGACCTCGAGCGGCGTCTTGCCGGGCGCAAGTCCGGTGCGGTTGCCGACGCGAAAAACATGCGTGTCGACCGCCATGGTGTGCTCGCCGAAGGCCATGTTGAGCACGACATTGGCGGTCTTGCGCCCCGCACCGGGCAATGACTCGATCTCAGCACGCGTGCGCGGCACTGCGCCGCCGAAATCGCTGAGCACTTTGGCCGACAGCGCGATGACGTTCTTGGCCTTGGTGCGATAGAGGCCGATGGTCTTGATGTAGTCGCGCAAGCGCTCCTCGCCGAGGTCGAGCATCTTCTGCGGCGTGTCGGCGACCTCGAACAATGCGCGTGTCGCCTTGTTGACGCCAGCATCGGTCGCCTGCGCCGACAGCACCACGGCGACCAGCAGCGTGAACGGGTTGACGTGCTCCAGCTCGCCCTTCGGCTCCGGATTGGCTTTGCGGAAGCGGCTGAAGACCTCGTGAATCTCCGCGGGCGTCCAGGGTTTTATAGCCTTGAGCGACTTCCTGGCCGGCGCGGATTTCTTAGCGGGCTTGGGCTTGGCGACGGTCGCCTTTGCCTTTTTCTTCGGCACGGCGGCTTTGCGCGGGACCGGCTTGCGGGTGATTTTCGCCATGATCGGGATATACTGAGGGACGATGAGCACAGGCAACGAAATTGAGCGCGAGAACGAAGTACAGATCTTCTCCGCGCTGCTGACGCCGCACCGCTCGCTGAACCGCACCGGCTTCCTCGCCGTCATGCTGTTCCTGAGCGTCGTCAGCTTTGCCACCGGCCTCGCCTTCCTGATGAAGGGCGCCTGGCCCGTGCTCGGCTTCTTCGGCCTCGACGTGCTCGTGGTGTGGTGGGCCTTCAAGGCCAATTTCCGCACCGCCCGAGCGCGCGAGGAGATCACCGTCACGACCTCCGAGCTGCGCGTGAGGCGCATCAGCCATCGCGGCCAGGTCGCCGAGTGGACCTTCAATCCGCTCTGGGTCCGCCTCGACATGGAAGTCGACGAGGATTTCGGCATCGAGCATCTCTACCTGATCTCGCGCGGCCACCAGATCCAGATCGCGAGGTTCCTGGGACCTGAGGAAAAGGCAAGCTTTTACAAAGGCTTGGTCGAGGCGCTGAACGCCGCCAGGCGCGGCCCGACCTACAACCCGATCAGTTGATCCCAGTCGGAAATCGGGTGGTTTCCCAGCCGCCCCTCTCCTACATTTCCGGCCATGATGACACTCGCAATCCATGACCAGCGCCTGGCCAAGCCGGGCCCCCAGAACGCCGCGCTGCGCGACTATGATTCCGTGCGCCGGGCGATCGCGTTCATTTCGGAGAACTGGCGCGCGCAGCCGACCATCGAGGCGATGGCGGATGCGGCCGGCGTCACGCCGGATGAGCTGCACCATCTGTTCCGCCGCTGGGCCTCGATCACGCCGAAGGCTTTTATGCAGGCGCTCACCCTGGACCATGCGAAGGGCTTGCTGCGGGACTCCGCAAGCATCCTCGATGCCGCGCTCGACTCCGGCCTGTCAGGCCCGGGCCGGCTGCACGATCTCTTCGTGACCCATGAAGCGATGTCGCCGGGTGAATGGAAGAACGGCGGCGCGGGGCTCACCTTGCGCTACGGCTTCCATCCCTCGCCGTTCGGCACCGCCATCGTGATCGCGACCGACCGCGGCCTGTCGGGCCTCGCCTTCGCCGATCACGGCGAGGAGAAGATCGCGCTCGCCGACATGACGCGGCGCTGGCCGAACGCGACCTATGTCGAAGATCACGAAGGCACCGCGCCGCTCGCCGCGCGCATCTTCGACCCGAGACTCTGGCGGCCGGACCAGCCGCTGCGCGTGGTGCTGATCGGCACCGATTTCGAGGTGCGGGTGTGGGAGACGCTGCTGAAGATTCCGATGGGCCGCGCGGTGTCCTATTCCGACATCGCCTGCAACATCAACAGCCCGAAGGCTTCGCGCGCCGTCGGCGCTGCCGTCGGCAAGAACCCGGTCTCGTTCGTCGTGCCCTGCCACCGCGCGCTCGGCAAGAGCGGCACCCTCACCGGCTATCACTGGGGCATCACCCGCAAGCAGGCGATGCTGGGCTGGGAAGCCGGGCGGGTGGGGGTGCAGTAGATCTTCTCCCTCGCCCCGCTCATGTCCGCCGAAGCCTTGGCGAAGGCGGATGCGGGGCCGCGACGAGCTTCGCTCGCGCTGAGAGGGTCGGGGTGAGGGGGAGTCTCCGCAGAGACGGTGAGAGTTAGACTCGCGGAGAGTCCCCCTCACCCGGAATTTGCTCTCGCAAATTCCGGCCTCTCCCCGCACGCGGGGAGAGGCGAAGAGATCAGCCCGCCAGATCCAGCTTCGAGGCCACGGTCGAATCCGCATTCAGCCGGTAGATGATCGGCACGCCGGTGGCGAGCTCGCGCTTCAGAATGCCTTCCGGCGACAGCTTTTCCAGCACCATGATCAGCGCGCGCAGCGAATTGCCGTGGGCGGCAACCAGCGTGCGCTTGCCGTTGAGCACGCCGGGCAGGATCTCCTGCACGTAGTACGGCAATGCGCGCGCGAGTGTGTCCTTCAGGCTTTCGCCGCCGGGCGGCGGCACGTCGTAGGAGCGGCGCCAGACATGTACCTGCTCCTCGCCCCATTTCTTGCGGGCGTCGTCCTTGTTGAGGCCGGAGAGATCGCCATAGTCGCGCTCGTTCAGCGCGACGTCCTTCGAGGTCGGCAGACCCTCCTGGCCGAGCTCGCCGAGGATGAGATCGAGCGTATGCTGCGCGCGCGTCAGCACCGAGGTGAAGGCGACGTCGAACACGAGGCCCTGCGCCTTCAGCTTGCGGCCGGCTTCCTTCGCTTCCTTCACGCCGAGCTCGGTGAGATCAGGGTCCTTCCAGCCCGTGAACAGGTTCTTCAGATTCCATTCGCTCTGGCCGTGGCGCACGAGCACGAGGAGACGTTCACTCATCAACAGCTTTCCGTGTTTTTCAGATGTCGGATAGGCCGAGCACGTCGGCCATGGAGTAGTGCCCCGGCGCCTTGCCGTGCGCCCACAGCGCCGCCTTGAGCGCACCGTGAGCGAACAGCATGCGGTCCTCGGCCTGGTGCGACAGCGTCAGGCGCTCGAACGGGCCGAGGAAAGTCACGCTGTGGTCGCCGGCCACGGTGCCGCCGCGCAAGGAGGCGAAACCGATATTGCCCGGCCGGCGGGCGCCGGTGATGCCGTCGCGGCCACGCTCGGAATGGTCATCGAGGGTGACGCCACGGCCGCTGGCTGCGGCCTGGCCCAGCATCAGTGCCGTACCCGAGGGCGCATCGACCTTCATGCGGTGATGGGTTTCGACGATCTCGATGTCAAAGGTCTGATCGAGCGCCTTGGCGACGCGCTTCACCACGGCGGCGAGCAGATTGACGCCCAGGCTCATATTGCCGGATTGCACCACCACCGCGCGATTGGTGACGCTCTTGATCACGGCGTTGTCGGAACCGGACAACCCGGTGGTGCCGATGACATGCACGATGCCGCGCTCGGCGGCGATCGCGACATTGGCGATGGTCGCGGCCGGTACGGTGAAATCGAGGATGCCGTCGGCGTCCTTTGACATCGCCCAGAGATCGGCGGAGAGCTTGATGCCGTTGGCCGGCAGGCCTGCGAGCACGCCGGCATCCTTGCCGAGCAGGTCGGAGCCCGGCGCCTCCAGCGCGCCCGCCAACACCGCGCCGTTGCTCTCGGCAATCGCCCGCACCAGCGCACGGCCCATCCGGCCGCCGGCTCCTGCAACAATCAAGCGCATGTCGGACATGGTGTGATCCTCTTCGGAAGCCGTTGTAGCGGGGGGATGCAGTTCCGGCAACCGAGGGGATCAGGCGGCGCAGGCGCTGTCCAGCGGATGGATGGGTAACACAATAGACCGGATCGATAGGTGACAGTCGTTCATGGTTCGGTCCGCTGCGGCGCTGCGCTAGCGCAGC
>NZ_JACIHE010000049.1 GCF_014198245.1 Bradyrhizobium sp. cir1 | reverse complement strand
AGATAGCGCGCCAGATCGCCGGTGCGGTACAGCCGGTCGCCGTCCACAAAGGGACTGGCGATGAACCGCTCCGCGGTCAGCTCGGGCCGGTTCAGATAACCGCGCGCCACCCCCGCCCCGCCGACGTAGAGCTCCCCGACCGCGCCAAACGAAACCGGCGCACCATGACCGTCCAGCAGATAGACCACCGAATTCCGGATTGGTCGTCCCAGTGGCACCCGTTGCTGGCCATCGAAGCCAGCAGGCACCGGGTAGCAGAGACTGAAGGTGGTGTTCTCGGTCGGGCCGTAGCCATTTGAGATTCGCAGCGTCGGATGTCGCTTCTGACATGCTCTGATGGAACTGGCTGAGACCTCTTCGCCCCCGACCAGCAGTTGCTGCAGCCCACTGGTGCTCCGCCCCTCCCCGACATAGACGTCGAACAACCGCGCAGTCATCCAAGCGATAGTGATGCCTTGGTCTTGGATGATCCGGGCCAGCGTTGCCGTCGAGAGATAGCGTTCAGGATAGAGCACAACACTGGCGCCGTTCGCCAAGGCTCCCCAGACTTCGAACGTGGTCGCATCGAATGTCGGCGAGGAAGCGTTGAGAAAAACGTCCTGCGGCGAGATCTCGACGAAATCGTTCTCCGCCACCAGACGCACCACTCCGCGATGCTCGACCATGACCCCCTTGGGGGTGCCTGTTGATCCGGAGGTGTAGATCACATAGGCGAGATGGCGTGAGGTGAGGCCAAGCGCGCGCGGGTCCGGATCCGACGCCGGCAGGTTTGCCCACGCCGGCATGGCCGTCTCCAGATCCACCACGCTCACATCGGCCAGCGCGTCGGCGCCCAGCGCGGATCGGCCGGCCGCATCGGCCAGCAGGAGCCGCGGCGCCGCATCGTCGAGAACCTGCCGCAGCCGCGCCGGTGGATAGGCCGGGTCCAGCGGCAGGTACGCCGCGCCCGCCTTGAGGATCGCTAAAAGCCCGACCACCATCGCCACGTTGCGCGCAACGCAGATCGCCACCGGCTGGTCCGGCCTGACCCCGAGCCCGATCAGATGATGCGCCAGGCGGTTGGCCCGCGCATTCAGCTCGCCATAGCTTAGCCGCTCCTCCTCATGGACCACCGCCACCGCGTCCGGCGCACGGCGAACCTGTGCCTCGAACAGCTCGTGGATGCACACGTCCGACGGATAGGCCGATGCCGTCCGGTTCAGCTCCTCCAGCAGATACGCCCGCTCAGCGGATGACAAGAGTTCAATCTGCCCCACCGGCTGCCGCGGATCTGCCTTCACAGCACATAGCAAATTTTGCAAATGCTGGGTCATACGGTCGATATGCTTGGGCTCCAAGCGACTTGCATCAAAGTGCCATCGAAAGCTCCCATCTAGAGCGCAAACCTCAAATGTTAACGCCTCACCGGGCAGGGCTGCCTCAGAAGTCGGGCTCGAAGCTAGGTCACCAGTGGCAGACTCGCCACTTACAGTAAGCATAACGCCAACGGGCCAGGGCCGGCGCAATCGTAACGCCTCCATACCGAGCAACGTTGGGCAGCGCGCGATAAGATCTCGCGCGAAGCTATCCTGCTCCTTCAGCTGAGCGAATTCGGCCGCCACCACCGTGCGCGCCTCTGCAAAATCATTGTCGAGATCGATGGTAATTGCCATCGGCACAACAGAAGCGACAAGCACCTCGAGCGCTTTCAAGCCCGCTCGCGATCCACGCGGCGCGGGAGTCCATCCCAATTGAAGCTCTAATTCTCCCGTGATGCGGGCTAGGTAGATCAGCCAAGCCGTTAGCAAGAATTCCGTGCGATTACTGGGAGACAGCTCAGCCAAAGCACCTGGAATTCGCCATGAACTCAACTGCCATTGAGGTGCAGCCAAAGCTACTGAAGACGACAAAAAGGAAAGCTTGGGTGTTTTGAACTGTTCAAGCCGCCGTCGCCAAAAACTCTCACGAGGCGCCAACATTTCATGCGCAACCGTTATGCTCCGCGCCTCGTCATCGCTCAGAACCGGGAGGCGGTCGCCTACATGGGAATCAGAACGCCTCGCGAGTGCCCGCGCATCCAGAGCCTTACCATCCAAGCTGCTAAGCCAAACATCAACATCCTCTGTCCCTGTCGCCACACGCCAGTGGCTGGGGTGGATCTCAACTAAAGACCCCGCAGCAAAGCCCGAGCGCCGAGCCGTCACCTCCAAGCGCCTGACGACGACAACGTCATCACCTACGAGAGCCTTGGACAACCCCAATGGATTGGTATGATACGGGCCAAAGTCTAAGGCGCGCGTCATCGCTTCCAGATCTCGTGCGGATCGATCCCAACGCAGACAGCCCGCAGCATCTGGGCGTCGACCTTTCGGGAAAAAGCTTCGGTCCGCCAGCGCTTGCGGACGAGCACTAAGCTCTCCATTTGTTAAGCCAGTTAGAAGCTCGCGGAAGCCATCGATAGCAGCCTCATAACATTTGAGATTCAGCGTCAGCGCAGTATCGCTCGTCGCAATCAACACTTGGCGTTGGACGACCAGCTCACCAGTATCAACACCGTGATCGATACGATGCCATGTGATGCCATGTTCGGTCTCTCGGGCAAGAAGCGCCCAAGACGTCGCATGAGTTCCGGCATATCGCGGCAACGGACCGTCGTGGTAATTGAAAGCGCCTCTACGCGCTTTCCCAAACACATCTGCTGGCAATATGAACGGATTGGCAACGGAAAATATCCACTCGACTGGCTCGGCGTTGAGCAGCGCAGATAGCTCTTCAATGCTCGTCACACACAAGATATCGGCGAGAGCGGCCCAATCGCGGAATATGGCGTCGGCACACAGCGCCGCCCGGATGCCGCGGCCCATCTCCATCACTAGCTGAGCACATCTAATAGCTAGCGTACCACCACCAACAAAGATGCAAGAGCCAACCGGTGTAGCAAGTTTCATCTGAACTCTTAGACAGGGGTTACGATGAAGGCCGTAACGGATCACCCCGCATTTCAAGCAATCGACATACCAACGACGTACTGCGAGCGTTTCCTGAAGAAATAACGCGCGCCTCGCTCGGAATGCCGCCGTCGGACTTGGGACATCGACGTCCTGAACCAGACACAGCTCAGCACAACAATACGAACGTCATTGGACGACGATCACCGCATGGGCGTCCGCAAAGTCGTCGGAAGTTCTGCAACAGCCGCCGTCATCACCGCGCGTACAGCAGAATTTCCTTGGCGCTCACGTTAAGTAACGGACGCGCCAATGACCTTCCGCGAGCTCATTCTGAAGAAAACAATTCGCTTCTCGCCGGGCTGCCAGAATTTTGCCGTCACGCCGTCGGGCTTGGGAATTAACGCCTTGAACCGAACAGAGCTCAACACAACAGCACGCGCCGTCAACAGCGACGACCACTCAAGATCGGGCGCCCGTGCCTTGCCCGAATTGCCTTTGCGAGCCAAATGCTCGCCGCTGCTTTCTCCAGGTGGTCTGCTCGTCGAGTGAGAGAGGGTCCTGCGGCAGGGATTCCGCTCGATGTTGCAAAGTTCGCCACGCATCGCGTTTTCGCAGATTGGCCGGGGGTCGGCACGAAGTAGCGTTTTCGCTTAATGCCCGCTGACGTCTGTGGCACGGCCCTTGCTCGTGAGGCGACGAAAGCGACGAAGAACGGGTCCACGGCGAATGTCGCAACCACAACTGACTCCTGATCTCTCACATCGGCGCATGCTGTTGACCCTTGGGTGCAGCGGCTTGGATGTAACTTGCGTGATCGAGGCACTCAGTCGCGACTGTGTCATTTTGATTCGTAATGTCTCACCGAGCGAGGCGGACGGCCTCGCACATCAAATTGCCGGTGAACTGGGATTGCAAAAAAAGCTAGAGCTGGAGGCCGGCTTTTCCGATTTTCTTGGTCACCGACGGCGGATCACCAAATACTTCATGAGCGTTAATTCCCGAGATGATTATCAGTTTGTCACCCCGCATTCCGAAGGAGATAGAATATCTAATATGCAGTTGTCGTGCTTTTATTGTTTCGAGAATAGTAAAGACGGAGGAGAAACAATCCTATTGAACATCGACGACACAAGTGAGGCATGGGGACTTTTACGAGAAAAAACGACAAAAATATTACCTGGATCAAAACCATTGTCTCGGGGCATGATCACTCGTGCAAAAGCACTTTATCGTCTGAGCTCGCCGGATGACTATTTGGTACCAGATGACCAAATAGTAGCCGAGGTGAAATCCGAGATCCCGGGCCTTTTGCTGGCGATTGTTATGGCAAGGCCGAAAAGAAGCTTTTCCCTTCTCCTAGGGCGCGATGTGAATGTCCTTTGGGATAACATTGGTAGTGTTGACCAAAGCTGTCTTCACTTTTTCGTTCGGATGTTGCAGGAGCGCGAACTTCTCAAGTTCCCGCCGGACGGTTTTGAGTTCCACCAACTGGACCCCGTTAATGCAGGACGGAGCTGGTGTTCAGGCGCCGATTACGAGAAACTTTTTTGTGACGAGATTATTCTCAAGCTAAAACCAGGGGACCTTGTCATTCTGAACAACCTAACTTGGGCGCATGCGGTGAACAATTGGACATCGGCACCGGGCACTCGAAGGATAGCCGTGGCATTGGCCTAGCGTAGTCCCCACTTTTCCTGAAAGTTGAGTCTTGCTTCAAGGGTGCATAAGCAGCATCCCTGAGCGACAGCGATTAGCCTGACGAAGGAGTGACCTGCTCAT
Source organism: Bradyrhizobium sp. cir1 (assembly GCF_014198245.1). Classification (GTDB taxonomy): domain Bacteria; phylum Pseudomonadota; class Alphaproteobacteria; order Rhizobiales; family Xanthobacteraceae; genus Bradyrhizobium. Next base: position 19,958 of record NZ_JACIHE010000049.1, on the reverse strand, counting down.
CCAGCGGCAGTTAGAGTCTCGGGGGTTTTGTAGCGAGACCGAACTTTGGACCACCCAGAACTAGAGTTTTGCGCCTCTGTCACGTTGGCGGGCTGGTTGCGCCGACGTGGTTGTGCAGCAAAATCGGCGGTCGATTGCCGATCGCGCCGTGGGGCCGTTCTAGGCGCATCTGCGCATCGGCTGCTACCGCTATCGACATAGTCTCGTGTGCTTTCGCCGCAGCGATAAGATGAGCGGCGCCTTCTACACCCAGTCGCCACCACTTTTTGAATCCAGCTCGATCAGTACATCCACCAAATAGCCAAGCAGTCGCGAAGATTGACCCGGCTTTCCTTCATGGCCTGTTCTAGGCCCAGTTCTACCCTGGGATGCTGATAAGTTAGGATGGCTTCAGACTGGCGAATGTTGCGTCCAGCGATCAGAAAGTTGATATGCGGCTCAAGTCCGTCTTCCAGATCGGCCTGGTGTTTGGTCAGTAGCGCCTGTATCGATGGCAATACGGTGAAGCTAAGGCGCGAACGCGCCTTGAACAGTCCCCAGATTATAGCGGCCCAATCCCATGAGCTGCGCCGCGCATCCGTAACAGTGCATCATCCCGCAAAACCTTACGGCACGTCGCAAGATTCGGGTGAGGGACTCGGAAACGTTCTGAGAGAAGCCGGTCTATACGGGCATTGACTTTCTCCTGATCCATAGAAGCCAGTACCGCCAAACGCCCGCCCGCGTCCGCGGGGAGTTTAGCTCCCATTTCCTTAGGGAGATCTTTGGCGAGCGGCCAATCGCCTGCGACTTCGACACGCAAGTTCCTCGCGACCCCATCAAGGTCTGCGCTGGTGACAAGTAGATAGCGAACATTCGGATCTAAGAGACGTTCCTTGGCGGGCTTCCGTTCGGTCCCGTGAGCGAGAAGTCGCGAGAGCTCTTCATGTTTCCATGGGCCTGTATTTCGTAATTTACATTGGATGACCAGCCGATACGCATCCAGTGCGACTTCTTCGGTCATTGCCCCCGGAGCATTTTCAATTCGGCTTCCAGATCCTCCTCGCTTGCCGGTTCAAGAACAACGTTGCGCGCGACCTTCTTGGCCAGAACCAGATCCAGCGCGGTCAGGATCGAAACATCCAGCTGATCGAAGTAACCATCGAGAGAGGTGCCGCCGCTGGAAAAGGCAGGCTTTCCCGAGTCCGAGCCAGATGCGCCGTCAGTCACTTCCGGCTCCGCTTTGAACGAAGGAGTCTGCATATAACTGCTCTATCCTTGAAACTTCTTCCGGAGTGAGTTCAGCGAACTCATTGTCTCTCGCCCGCTTCGACAGCTTGCCATCATTCTGCCGAAGGAAGCCAAAGAGATTATTGAGCGTGCGCTCGGGCATATCGATCATGTTCTCGATGCCGGCCCGGAAGCCGTCGAAACTTCGGAGGAAGTTGGTCTCATTGGGAAGATCCTGCTCGATCGTCTGACGGACGCACTCGTATAAGAACTCCGCATGCGGGGTTGCGTCGAAGAACCGATAGAAATCGCCCGTGTCGTTCAAGACCTTCACATTGCCCTTCTGCGTAGCCTCCCATTGGACGCAAGGAAGCAGCCTGCCGGAATAGCTCTCCAGCACGCCCTTATATTCGGTGATCCTGTCCAGGATGGCTGACGACACCGGGAAATGCAGCCCCGGCGGATTGAAGCCACGCCGGGCAAGCACATGGTGCATCAGGTAACGATGAATTCGCCCGTTACCGTCCTCAAACGGATGGATATAGACAAACCCGAACGCCAGCACTGCTGCGGCGACAACAGGATCGAGATCGTTCTCCGCGCTGTGGTCGAACGCGATCAGGCCCGCCATAAGCGAGGGAATATCCTCGTGCCGCGCGCTGATGTGATCGGGAATGGGCCGCTGAGTGTCGCGGTCATGCTCCCCAACGAAACCGCCCTCCTTGCGAAAGCCCATCTTCACGAAACGTTCGTCACCGATGACGATGCCCTGCAAGCGCAGGAATTCCTGCTCGTCGAGCGGCGCCCGGCCCGCTTCGCCGGTGGCGCGGCCCCAGCGCTGAATGCGGTCCTGCGGTGGCCGCTCTCCCTCAATCACGTAACTGGACTTTGAATCCTTCAGCAGAAGGAACGCCGCCGTGCGTGCGAGCAAGTCCTTGGGCACTTCGCTGATGACAGCGCGCGCGCGCGCATTCCAATCCTGCGCAATGAACTCATTCAGCGCGGGCGTCTTGAATACGAGGGGACAGAATTCCGGCGTGCCGGGAAGATTGTTGCGGACGCGGTGCCGGGCGGAGTTCTGACCTGTCCCTGCAAACTGAAGGTCGGTATCGACAGCGTCCACATAGGAGACCTTATCCGCGGAGGGCAGCTGCAACTCGCGGCCAAGCAGCCACTCGTATAAAAACCAGATGCGGCGCGAGTAGAGGCCGGTCGGCTTCTGGCGCACGAGTTCGGCGATGTCATCTTCCGTCACGGCGAGGAAAAGCCGCTTCAGGACGGCAAGGTCCAGCCCCTCGTACTTGAGGGCGAAGGTCAGGTGTCCCTCAAGAGAAGCCTCGGGCGCATGACGAGGCGTGTAGATGCGCCAGCCATCCTGCTCGATAACGCGGTGCTTGGAACCGATGGCGCACAGAATCCGGGGGACCGGAACGGGCAGTCTATAAGCGTCGATAAGCGCCGCATACCCGGCGGGGCCGGCCGCTTCTGGCAGCCGCCGGTCGTGAAAAATGCTCACCGGTCCTGAAAATTGTGCGCCCAAGCGACATCCTCTGAAAAAAGCTCTCCGACTCCTGAATTTCGTTCACAAGAGGGCTCGAGAACCGAGTTTTGATTGTAACTCATGAAAAACGATCTCTCAATCTAACTTTTGTGAAAACAATTCACCGGGTCAAAGGTGACGAATAACTACCATTTTACCATGGTCTAGCAGAGCGTTAGTCATGCGAGCGCCGTCGTCATGCCCCAGCTCACGCCCCGTCATGCGCTTCCTCAATAGTGAAGTGGAACCGCACCCGGCTCCAGGCATTGCGCTGCGCGTCCATGAACCTGCGGCGCTCCTGCCGCTGGATCGCGAACAGGTCGCGCCAGTCGGCGCGGGTCGCATCGCGAAAGCGCTTGCGCTGTTCTGTCACGAGCCGGTCGCGGTCGGTGCGGAGCCCGTCCCGCTCGCCCTTGTGCTTTGCGCTGAGCCGCTCGCTTTCCCGGACGCGTCCGTCGCTGCGGCGGCGCGCGCGCTCCATCCGCCAGCGCTGGAATTCAGCCGCCTTCTCGCTGCTCATGTCCTTCACGAATTCGCCGTTGCGGCGGCGCTCATTGTTCTCCACGCGCTGCTCGCACCTGATCTGCCCCTGCCTGCGCTCGAACGCTTCCGCCCACGCGGAGAGTTCAGGTGATCCATCTTGAGAGGCGCGGCAATGCCGGTCTCCGGATTGACGCGGTTGACGATGACATGGATGTGCGGGTGCGGCTCGTCGTTATGCCCGACAAGGAGCGCTTCATGCCCCTCAAGCCCGAGCGCCTTCAGCGTCTCTCGCGCAGCTTCGATCATATCCTCCTGGGAAGGATCTTCGCCGGGGGGCCCAGGACAGGCTGTAGCAATAGACAGGGTCCGCGAGCTTCCTGCCCCTTGTGCTGCCGCCGACCCGCGCCTTGATTTCGGACTGGTGCATAGCGGTGTAGGCCATGAGGCGTATCGCCTTCCGGGTCGCGCGTCGGGAGATTGACGGTGTAGGTGAAGGCGACGCGCTCGCTGGTTTCCGCCTTTTTGTCGTGCAGGTAATACATCCCTGCGCCCATGAAACTGCGGCCCTTGCCGGCGACCTTAGGCACCATCTGCGATCCCAGCACGATGGCTTCGACGAGGGCCGCCGCCCTTGTCAGCTCCGGGGGAATCAGGCCTGTTGCGTGAGCTTATGGACGGCCTGGTTGAGGTTGATGCCGATGCGGCGGAGCTGGTCGTAGACGGCGGGATCGAGGGTCCGCGTCTTCTTCACGACGACGGTCCCTTTGAGCAGCATGCGGCGGGTATAGTCCTAAACGCACATATTCGCCTGCTGTGCGACCTGCCGGATGTGAAGGTACTCGGCAGGGCGGAGGCGGCCGCGCAGCATCTCGCTGAGCTGGTCGTCGCGGCCTTTGCGCGGCCGGGCCATGATTTCGCTCCCTCGCGGGCGCCTCTTCATCGGGCGCTTGGGGCTGGCAATGACGAGCCGTCACCACGCCGTGACGGACATTCCGTGGTTCAGCGGCGGAACGCTGACAAGAATTTCAAGGATGCGCTCGTCGGTGTCCCGGTCCTCAACGATGGTCACGTCGCGGTGCTGAAGATTTCGGACTTCGTCCGGACGAAGCCCGATATTCGCCATGAACAGCACGAAGTCGTGCACCTGTTCGGCGCTCCATTTGTCCTTTGGTGCGTATTGAACGAACCCGCTACGCGGGAGTGGGGGCAAGCCTGCTGAACTGAGGTGTCCTGTCTGAGAGGATGTTGGTCTTCGCACCACCCCTCTCAAGACAGGAGACCCAGATGGCTACGATGAGCCCTCTTCGGCAGCGCATGATCGAGGACATGACGGTCCGCAATCTGTCGCCGTCGACTCAACAATCCTATATCTATGCGATCGCAAAGTTTAGCCGCCATTTCGGCTACGCCCCGGACCGGTTGAGTTTCGAGCAGGTCCGCGCCTACCAACTGCATCTCATCGGTCAAAAGCGTTCGTGGTCCCACATCAATCAGGTGGCCTGCGCGCTGCGGTTCTTCTACGGCGTCACACTCGGGCAGACGGAGGCATTCGAGCGGATCATCGGTGGCCAGAAGCCCGACAAGCTCCCGCTCGTGCTTAGTGCCGAAGAGATCGAGCGCTTCCTGGACGCGGTTACAGGGGTGCGCAATCGCGTCGTGCTGGCGACGGCTTATGCGGCTGGCTTACGGGTTAGTGAAGTCGTCCGCCTGAAGGTGAGCTCGATCGACAGCAAGCGAATGTTGATCCACATCGAGAACGGCAAGGGCGGCAGGGATCGTTACGCGATGCTTTCTCCGCGACTGCTGGAGATTCTACGTACGTACTGGATGCGAGCCCGACCGGGACTGTGGCTATTTCCAGGCCAAGACCCAAGTGAACATGTCAGCGTCCGCTGCGTCCAGGCGGCCTGCCGCGCCGCCCGCCGCCGCGCTCGGCTTGCCAAGCCGATTACTGTCCATACGCTCCGGCACTCGTTTGCGACCCATCTCCTGGAAAGCGGGATCGACATTCGCATCATTCAAGTTCTGCTCGGACATGCCGACCTGGGATCGACCGCGCGCTACGCTCAGGTTGCGACCAATCTGCTCGCCCGCACGACCAGCCCATTCGATGGACTCTCCGTTAGGGTGATCCCACCCAACTGAGCTGCGCATATGCGCCCCGTGCTCGAGGTGGCGGACATCCTCCGCCGCCACGGCGGCGCGTTCCGTGCCGCGCAGGGTCCTCGGCTGTCCTCCGATCAGCGCCGTGTGATGGCGGCCATCGAGGCGTGTCGCACAGCGACGCTCGGCGGCCACGTCGAGCGGTGCGACGACTGCGGCCTGGTCCGCGTCGCCTATAACAGCTGTCGCGATCGGCACTGTCCAAAGTGCCAAGCGCTCGCGCGCGCCCAATGGCTCGCCGAGCGCCAGGCCGACCTGCTGCCGGTCCCCTATTTCCATGTCGTCTTCACCGTGCCGGCGCCGGTGGCCGCCATCGCGCTGCAGAACAAGACGGTGGTCTACGACATCCTGCTCAAGGCAGCAGCCGAGACGATCCGTCTCATCAGCGCCGACCCGAAGCATCTCGGTGCCGAGACCGGGATGATCGCCATTCTCCATACCTGGGGCCAGACCCTAACGCATCATCCGCATGCCCATTGCCTCGTGCCAGGCGGGGGGATCGCCCCTGATGGAAGCTGGGTTCATTGTCGCCCCGGCTTCTTCCTTCCCGTTCGCGTCCTGTCACGATTGTATCGTCGGCTGTTCCTGGAGCGCCTGCAGGCGGCGTTCAATGGCACCAAGCTCCAGTTCTTCGGCCATCTCGCGCACCTCGTCGAGCCAGCGGCATTCGCCCGCCATCTAAACGCCCTCCGCAAGGTCGAGTGGGTCGTCTACGCCAAGCGTCCCTTCGGCGGACCAGAACAGGTTCTGGCCTATCTCGGGCGCTACACCCATCGCGTTGCGATCGCCAACGGCCGGCTCCTTACCTGTGACGAGGGCCACGTCCGCTTCCGGTGGAAGGATTATCGCGCTGGCAACAAATCCAAAGTGATGACGCTCGACACTGAGGAGTTCCTTCGTCGCTTTCTGCTCCACATATTGCCGAAGGGGTTTCGCCGCATCCGTCATTTTGGTTTCCTGGCGAACGCCTGCCGCGCCGCCAAACTCGCGCGCATCCGAGCGGCGCTTGAGGCGCCGCAGCCACCTCCGCCTGCCGAAGCTGTCAACTATCGTGAGCGCTGCGCCATCCTCCTTGGTCACCGCCTCGACTTATGCCCCATCTGCGGAGGCCGCATGGTCGAGATTGGGCCTGTGCCGCGTGCGCCAGCGCAGCGACGCGCAGCACCTCGCTGCGACACATCATGACCGACGACCTCGATTTGTTCGCTCCCACTGCACACGCTGCCCTGCCGACGTTCTCCGTCGGAACGATCAAGCACGCTCACAACGCCCGGCGAACGGGCGATAGTCAGCCGCCTGGGCTTGACGCGCCGTTCGACGCTATCGACGGCGGCATCCTTTGCTGCCAACATCAGCGACAATCTGCGGCCACACTCGCTCGCGGGCCCGACATCGGGTCAATCGCGCCTACCGGCGCCTAGATCGAGCCCCCATAGGTCCGCGCTCACAAGACGCGGCTTCGTTCAATCCAGCTTCAAATAGGTCCCGCGCTGGACTTGCGGCGAGATCTGCGACGCGGGACCTATTTGAACCCTCCAGTATTCCGACGACGCGACCACCCGCTACGACGGATTGTGACCACCCATTCCGATCGATCGCGACCAGTGTGATGGTGCCGTCAGGTGCATTTTCTGATCTCAGTGTTTTGGCTCGACGTCAAGCGCGGCGGAGGCCGTTCCCGTGGGTCGACAGGAGGGACCCGCGCGCGCTGCGGAGTGCCCCTACGGCTGACGCAGCAGCGCGCGCGGGAGGTCCCTGGCGACCCACGGGGGCGGCCGGTGGGCTGGCGATGTGCTTCATTTTTTTGCTCCCGTGGGCGGCTTGCCGTTGGCTGGCGGTGTGGCCTCGGCCGGCGCCAGCCGCTCCTCGTCGGCTTTGAGCTTGCGCATAGACGGGCCGTCGAGCTCGATCCGATAAGCGTTGTGGACAATACGATCCAGCACGGCGTCGCCGACAGTGGGCTCGCCAATAACCTCGTGCCAAGTTGCCACAGGGAGTTGGCTGGTGATGAGGATGGAGCCGCGGCCATGACGTTCCTCGACGATCTCCATGAGATCGCGCCGCTGGCTGGCTGAGAGGCGGTCGGGTCCCCAATCGTCCAATACAAGCAAATCGACCTTGACCAGCATCCGGAACAGTCGCGGGAAGCGGCCGTCGCCGTGAGCGAGATCGAGATCAGCGAACAGGCGCGGCACGCGCGCGTAGTGGACCGTATAGCCGTCGCGGCAAGCCTTCTGCGCTAGCGCGCAGGATAACCACGACTTGCCGATTCCGCACGGGCCGGTGACCAGCAGGCCGCGGTGCTCGGCTATCCAGCGGCAGGTGGCCAACTGCTGGAACAGCGCCTTGTCGAGCCGGCGCGGCGTGCGGTAGTCGACGTCCTCGATCGCGGCTTGGCTGTGCCGCAGCCGGGCGGCGCGTAGTCGGGCCTGGAAGCGACGGGTGCTGCGATAGGCGACCTCGCGGTCGAGCAGCAGAGCCAGCCATTTGGCGTGCGCGAGATTGCGAGCCTCCTCTTGCACCTCGAGCTCGGTGAAGGCTTGCGCCATGCCGTCGAGCTTGAGCGCTCTGAGCTGGTCTAGAGTGGGATGTGAGAGCATCAGTCGTCATCTCCTCAATGGAAGTAGGTCGGGCCACGGATGTTGTCGTGCTCTATCGCTGGCCCGTCCGTGGGCGTTGCGGGCTGCTGGCGATCGAGATTGTTCTTGAGGATCGAGTTGACTGAACTGTAGGAGCGCGCGCCGATCTCGAGCGCGCGGCCGCACGCAGCCTCGAGCCGCTCGTGGCCATATGTCTTGGCAAGCCGCAGGATGCCGACACAGGCGCGGAAGCCTTGCTCGGGATGCGTGCGCTCCCGCAGGATAGTCGCGATCAGTGCCGACGTGCGGCGGCCGATCTCGGCGGCGCTCCGCCGGAGGCGCTCTGGCGTCCAGTCGGCATAGCGCCGGTGGCTCGACGGCATGTGCTCGCGGACCGTCGTATGCTTGCGGTCGGAGGAAGAGCGCACATGGGCGGCAACGCGTTTGCCGCAGTGGAAGACTTCGATCGTGCGCGCCGTGATGCGCGCCCAAACCTTCTCGCGCAGCAATTGGTGCGGCACCGAGTAGTAGTGCTTCTCGATCTCGACGTGGTAGTCGAGCCCGACCCTGCATTCCTTCCATTCGGCAAAGACGTAAGGCTCGGCTGGCAGTGGCTTGAGTGCCGCGCGCTCGATCTCGTCGAACAACGCGCGGCGGCTCGCGCCGAGATGGCGCGACACGCGGTTATTGAGCTGCGCGACAAGCTCGGCGATGGCCACGTTCAATGCGGAGAGTGAGAAGAACTGCCGGTTGCGCAGCTTCGCGACGATGAATCGAGTCGCGATTTGGACCGCAACTTCTACCTTAGCTTTGTCGCGGGCCCGATACGGCCGCGCCGGGACAATGGCGGTGTTGTAGTGAGCCGCCATCTCGGCATAGGTGCGATTGATCGCCGGCTCATAGAAGCAAGCCTTGGTGACGCCCGAGCGCAGATTGTCGCTCACCACCACTGCGGTAACCCCACCGATGAACGCAAAGGCGCGCGTGTGCGAGCCGATCCAGTCGGACAGGCCCTGCGTCCAGGTAGCCTCCGCATATGTGTAGCTTGTCGCGCCGAGCGAGGCGACGAACAGCTGGGCTATCAGCACCTCGCCGGTCGAACCATCCATCACCTCAAGCGTCGTACCGGCGTAGTCAACGAACATGCGCTCGCCAGCGACGTGGCTCTGTCGCATAGTCGGCGACAGCCGCGCCGCCCAGGCGCCATAGAGCTCACAGTAGCGGCTGTACCCGTAACCGTCCGGATAGGCCGCGCGATGCTCCTCCCACAGTAGCTGCAGCGTCACCCCTGGCCGGCGAAGCTCGCGGTGGACCGCCGCCCAGTCTGGCTGCGGTCGACGATTCTTTGCCCCGACCGTTGGAGGTCGGTAGAGCCGGGCCTCCAGCGCCTCGTCCGTCAGGCCTTCCGGTACCGGCCAGCTGAGGCCGGCGCGCCGTGCCCGCCGGATGCACTCCCCAGCGGCCGTCGCACTCACCCCTAGGCTGGCAGCGATCTTGCGTTTGGACATGCCGGCGGCGGACAGTCGCAGCACGTCGCGGATTTTGCGCATGGGTAATCTCGGTCCTGGCATCTGCCCCCGCTCCTCGTGGAAAGGAGCGAAGCCATGCCGATTCGCAGATCACCCAACGGCGCCCGTCACACCCGTCCACAGGCTGGTCGCGATCGCCCCGAATGGGTGGTCGCGATCAATCGGAACGCCTGGTCGCAATCAATCGGTACAGCCGGTCGTGATCAATCGGAACGCCCGGTCGCGATCGCTCGGTACGCGCATCCTTTGGACGGGCGGTCTTCGCGTACTCGCGCGTCGCGGTATATAGCTGCTTGTATTCGTCGGGGCTGAAGCACGGACGATGGACGATCTTGCCTGCGTTTTATAGGGCGGAGACAGGTCGGGCAGGAAAGCGAGCCAATTGTGCCGAACGAATGTCTTGAGCGCGACGCGCAGCGTCACGATCTCGTCATGCAGTGTGCTGCGGGTCGGAGGCTTGCCGTGCCTCGTAAGCTGCGAGGCGCGATGGACGCGATACTCTTGAACCTGCCGGGGGTAATTTCCGAAATGCCGAGCTTAAGAACGGACGCAGATGAAGGCGCAGGCGATCTTTGTGCCCGCGGGTCCAGCGCGCGCTGCGCTGTCCTTCGGTGATGATCTCGTATTCTTTCTCGAACTGATCGGCGACCTGGTCGAAGGTCTTTTCCGTTTTGAGGAGTCCGGCGCGGGCCTTGCCGCGCAATCCAAAATACCAGTCTTCGGCTTGGCGGGCTCCAGATCCTGCACCTGTGCTCTTGCGATATTGCTTGCCATCGATCGAGGCCGAGCACTGCCAGTATCGGCCGTCTCCGCGCCGATAAACCTGAATCAGTCCTCCCAATAGCTCGTGGCTCGCCACTTTCGCCTCCTGAAGCTCATTATAGCAGGACGGAGGGAACTGGTCGAACTGTGTGCTAGCGATGTGTTAGCCGGCTTCTGACAAAAAAGAAGGGTTGGTTTTTGGCCAATGCTTTGTTTTTCTTGGTAGATTTGGTTGCGGGGAGGCGCAACACCCGACTATTGCGATTGATCGAACAAGAGATTCCTAAGCTTGCTGCATGAGTGGACCCTGACAGGGCCCCCTATTGAGAACTAAGCGTTATCAATGGCTTATTGGTCGTGACCTGCCACTGCATTTTCATCCAGCGGCAGTTAGAGTCTTGAGGTTTTGTACGCCAAGTGGCGCGGATGGAGCAACGGACGATCGGCGGAGCTGGTCGGGGTTGCGCAGCCGATCGTCCGTTGCGGTGAGGTGGGCGGCGTAGGCCGCGGGGGTCAGGTATTTCAGCGACGAGTGGGGACGCTGGAGATTGTAGTCGGCGACCCAGTTGGCGATCTTGGCGCGGGCGTCATCGAGATCGAAGAACAGGGTCTCGTTGAGTAGCTCATCGCGCATCCGGCCATTGAAACTCTCGACGAAGCCGTTCTGCATCGGCTTTCCCGGCGCAATGAAGTGCCAATCGATGCCTGCGTCCTTGCACCAAGCGAGCATGGCGTTGCAGGTGAATTCGGTGCCATGGTCGGACACGATCATTCCTGGCTTGCCGCGTCGCTGGACGATTGCCGTCAGTTCGCGGGCCACGCGCCGCCCCGAGATCGACGTCTCCGGAATGGCGCCCAGGCATTCCTTGGTGACGTCGTCGACGATGTTGAGGATGCGGAAGCGTCGGCCATTGGCGAACTGGTCGTGGACGAAGTCCAGCGACCAGCGCGCGTTCGGCCTCGCCTCGACCAGGATCGGGGCACGGGTCCCCACGGCCTTGCGGCGAGCCCGCCGTTTGCGGACGGTGAGCCCTTCCTCGCGGTAAAGCCGATAGATCCGGTTGATCCCCGATGGCTCGCCCTCCCGCCGCAGCAAGACGAACAACCGGCGATAGCCGAAACGCCGCCGCTCGTTGGCGAGATCGCGCAATCGGCCACGCAGAACTGCGTCCGGCGGGCGGCTGGAGCGATAGCGGATCATCTTCCGATCCGCCCCCATAATCGAGCAGGCCCGCCGTTCCGACAGGCTCATGACGGCCTGCAGATGCGCGATCGCAGCGCGCTTGGCGGCGGGCCCTACCATTTTTTTGAAAGGAGCTCGCGAAGTGCGGCCGCATCGAGCATCTGCTCGGCCAGAAGCTTCTTCAGCTTCCCGTTCTCCTCTTCCAAGGCCCTCAGCCGCTTCGCTTCGGAAACGTCCATGCCGCCGAATTTGGCCTTCCAATTGTAGATCGTCGCCTCGGAAACACCGTGCTTGCGAGCCAGGTCGGCTGTCTTCGCCCCAGCCTCATGCTCCTTCAATACCGCGATAATCTGCTCTTCCGTGAACCTTGCTCGCTTCATCTGTCCGTCCTTCTTCGGGCCGGACTCTAACTCCTTCTGGAGGAAATACGCAGTGGCAGGTCAGTCTCTCGCCGGTATTTTCAGGCCGCAAATGGACATTCATAGCACGATCACGATGGCTGAAGCTGAAGAGCTGAGCGCGCGTGGGCAGGCGCGACCTCAGCCCGCTGACCGGGGCAAGCCAAGCGTATCGCGCAGGGGCGTGCCGTCGTACTCGGTGCGGAACAGACCGCGATGTTGCAGCTCCGGCACGAGGCCGTGGACCGGCTCGTCCAGACCGCCCGGAAGATATGGCACCTGCAACATGAAGCTGTCGCAGGCGCGCGCCTCGAACCATTCCTGCATGCGATCGACCACTGTACCCGGCGTACCGGCGAAGCCGCTGGTGGTTCTCCCCGCGCCATAGCACTGTCCGAGTTCGGCAAGGCTCAGACCTGAGCCCGCGTCAATTTGGACACCTCGCGGTAGTGCCCTTCGACACCCAGGCATGTCGAGACACATCTCTTAATGCCCTTTCCGAAAGAACTGTTGAGCGTTCCCTCGCATGATCCGGTCTATCAGGCGGCGAGTATCTTCAAGCGCAATCCAACCTTCGGCAACCAATTGCGAGAGTGCCTGCGCGATTCCACGGCGCGCCACCAGCGCATGGCCATAAATTGGCTCGACAGCGACATAGTCGCCACCGAAGGTGAAAATCTTGTTGGACGGGACCGCCATCAGAAACTCCTTCAGAAAGCGAACGCCTGCCACCGGATTGATGATCCATGCCCAGCACATGTCGATCGCGGCGTTAGGGTAATGTTTGGCCAGCGCGATAAACTCGTGCTCGTATGGATAGCCGATATGCATCAGGACGAATCGGGTTTCCGGAAAGTCCTGCAACAGACGGCAGACGTCTGCGGCATTGCTGTGGGTGCGAGCGAGTTGCATCACGCCATAGCCGGCCAAAACGCCGGTGTGCAGCTTGACCGGCAGGCCGCACTCGCCGGCTTTGTCGACGCAATAGCGGAACAGATAATCTTGCAGCGCCTTGAGGTCCTCAGGGCCGAGGGCATGTAATGCACCGACCCTGTCGGCGTGGTGGGGAAATAGCCTTGACGCATGCGCCTTGGTGACCGGCTCGAAATTGAGAGCGCGCGAATAGGCAATTTGCGATTTTACGGCCACGGCTTTGGCGCCATATGTTGCGAAATAGAAGTCGATGACGTCGAGCCACTCATCGAGCGTCGCGGGGCGCCTGCCTGTCTCAGCCTCCACCCACGCAAAGTCGGCAGCACTGCAACGGCACAGTTGAAGGATGCTTATATCGTGATCGAGCAGCCCCGGCTGTTCGGTCTCCATGAAGATGCGCTGTAGCGAATTGACATGGCAGCCCTCGATGTTCGCGAGGCCAAGAATGCGGGCATAAAAGCCGGGCTGAACGGTTTCACGGTACTTCTCGGCGATGCGGGGCAGGCTCTCGGCCGTCAAATCGTCTTCACCGTAAACGCCGCGAAACGTATGGCGCAGGGCCTGAGCATAGCCGGTGTGGCGGATGCGCTCCCAATAGGGAGCGATCAGCCGATACTTTTCCTGGCTCGCAAGATCCGGCCCGAGAAACCTGCGCAAGTCGGCCGCCGGGAGGCCGGCAACCACCAGATCCTCGGCCGCATAGGACCTGAATAAATACGCCCAGTCGTTGCACGGCAATGTTCGTGGATGGATCACTCCGGCAAGGCGCTGACTTTCCTCAATCAGATGTTCGTGGGTGTCCACAAACGGCGTTTCCTCGACCCATTGTGCGATTTGTCGATCGGAGTCCGTCATTGCCTCCCAGCCAATCGCAACTCTACTCATTTTGGGCTCCATTTTAGGTAGCGGTCGCTTGGGTCTGCATTCGCGATCGCCGCTGGCGTTGGACCATGCTGTACGTCTGGCCTGCTGGCGGCACCGTCAAGACCGCTGCCTGGCAAGTTCAATTGTTGACGACATCACTAGGATGGGCAACGCGCTCCTTAAGAGCCTCGGTCATTGGAAAGTTGAGGTTGATGTTCTTTGGCGGGATCGCAGCCATGAACCATTTGTCATAGATCTTCGTGAACTCGCCGGAAGCCATAAGCTTAGAGAGAACATCGTCGACCATTTTTTTGAAGTCGAGATCATCCTTCGAGAACATCAGACCATAATAATAGATCGTGCCGTAGTTGGCTTTCAGGAAGGTGAGGTCAGCGGGGTTCGAATAATCCGCCTTCATACCGGCCAAGAGAATGTCCGCTTCCACCCACGCCGCTGCACGCCCGGTGGTCAGCAGTAGGAGGGATTCAGCATGGTCTTTGGCTTGCGCGATGGTAAGGTTGAGGACCTCATCCTGCGAAATGCCTTTGGCGATGCCGAGCGCGTCAGAACCCTGTGTGACAACGATAGTCTTTCCCTTCAAGTCCCTCGGCGCCTTGAGCCCGCTCGATACCTTTGTGAGCCAAGCCGTTTGGCTGGCGAAGGTTGAAACGCTGAAGGAGACCTGTTCCAGACGCTGCTTGCTGCTGGCAGTGCCGCCGCACTCGATATCGATCGTACCGTTCTGGATCAGCGGGATACGATTGGACGAATTGACCGGTGTGAGCCTTGTCTGAAGGTCTGGAGTGCCGAGATCGGCTTTCAGCCGATCGACGACGTGCGCGCACAGGTCCAGGGAAAAACCAACAGGCTGCTGGTCACCGCCCAGATATGAAAAGGGTATCGAGGCTTCGCGATAGCCAATGGTGATTGTCTTCTTCGATTTGATGTTGTCGAGCGTTGGACCGGCATGGGCTGTGGGGACCGAAAGCATGGTGATCGCAGTCGCGGAAAGCATTGCAAAGAATTTGGACATTGAGAGTTCTCTTTTCGGGTGAGACGCACCTAGTGAATGATCTGGTTGAGGAAGGCTTTCGCACGTTCCGTGTTCGGTGCGCGGAAGAAGGTGCTGGGATCGCCCTCTTCCACGATTGAGCCGCGATCCATGAAGACCACGCGGTCCGCGACTTCGCGCGCAAAACCCATTTCGTGCGTGACGCAGACCATCGTCATTCCGTCCTGCGCGAGCTCAACCATGGTGTCGAGCACCTCCTTGACCATTTCCGGGTCGAGGGCGGAGGTCGGCTCGTCAAACAGCATGATCTTTGGCTGCATGCACAGGGCGCGAGCTATCGCGACACGCTGCTGCTGGCCGCCCGACAATTGGGCGGGATACTTCTTGGCCTGATCCTGGATGCGAACTTTCCTCAGCAACACCATCGCCCGATCACGTGCTTCAGGCTGAGCAAGACCCCTGACTTTCATCGGGGCCAACATGCAATTTTCGACTACCGAGAGATGCGGAAACAGGTTGAAGCTCTGAAAAACCATGCCCACTTCGCAGCGGACGCTGTTGATATCGCCAATCCGATCTGTCAGCTCGATCCCGTCGACGACTATGCGGCCGGAATCGTGCTTTTCGATATGATTGATGCAACGGATCAGGGTCGACTTCCCCGAACCCGATGGCCCGCAGAGCACGATCTTTTCTCCTTTTGCGACGTTGAGATTGATGTCGCTCAGGGCATTGAAGCTGCCGAACCGTTTGACGAGACGCTCGACGACAACCATCGGAAACCGGTCGGCTGGGCTAACTGCGCGCTCTTGCTGCATACTGGTCTCCAGGTTGTAGCCCCTAAGAAGGACGGGCCATCGATTGACTATCGGTGGGCGCCCGCGATCGCGTACTTCTTGCGGAGTGAGGCGACGAATTGGGACGCAGCGGAGCTTATGATGAGATAAACAACGGCCACTGCGAGGTACATCTCGACGAGGCGACCATTGAGCTGTGCGAGCTTCGAGGCCGCACCAAGCAGATCGGTGAGCGACAGGACGTAAACGAGGGACGTATCCTGAAACAGAATGATGGTCTGGCTCAGTATGATGGGGCTGGCGATCCGAAACACCTGCGGCAGGACGATGTGGCGATATGTATCGAATGTAGACAGGGCGAGCGCCTGGCAGGCCTCGAATTGTCCCTTGTTCACTGCGCGCAACCCGACGCGAATGATTTCCGAATAGTAAGCGGCCTCGAACAAGCCGAACGTAATGAACGCCGTATAGGTGGCGCCGACTGGAATCGGACGACCATTGCCTGACAGGCGCCCCAGAACGACGGGCACCAAGAAGAAGAACCAAAACAGGACGAGAATGAGCGGAATCGATCGCATCAGTGCGACGTAGCTACGGACCAGCGGACTCAGAATGCGGAGCTCAAAGTGCTGCACGAGGGCGAGGAGCGTTCCAAGAAACATCCCAACCAGGAAGGCGGCTGCCGTCAATGAGAGCGAGAACAGCAATCCTGACCATAGATAGGGCCATGCCTGCGCGATAATCGAGAGATCGAGGCTGTTCATTTCACGACCTCCATACTGCCAGGCAGGGAGCTTTCCAGCTCCACAGCGTCAAAATCTGACCTGACGGCTTCCTTGCCCGGTGCGGTACAGGGAATGCGCACCGCCCTGTCGATGAGCATCATCGTCTGGTAGGCGATCAGAGCCAAAGCAAGATAGATGAGTGTGGCGGCACCGAATGCAGTGAAGGTTTGGAACGTAGCGTCGCTGATTTGGCGCGCCTGAGCGGTCAGCTCCATCAAGCCGATGGTCAGGGCAACGGACGTGTTCTTGTAGATGCCCATCACCTCGCTTGTCAGGCTTGGCACGATCAGGCGCAGAGCCTGCGGCAGGATGATATGGCGATAGGTCAGATATCCGCTCAGGCCAAGTGCGGCAGCCGCTTCGGCTTGTCCCTTGGGCAAGGCTTCGATACCTGCGCGAACCTGTTCTGCGATGCGAGCCGCGGTGTACAGGCTCAGACACCACAAGGCTGGAAAGAAAGATCCCCAGGGCGGAGGAATTTGCTTGATCCAGTCGCCCATCGCGCTCGGAAGAAGCTCGGGCAGGACGAAGTACCAGAGAAACATCTGCACGAGAACGGGGATGTTCCGGAAGATCTCCACGTAGAACCGAGCTAATGCCCCGAAGAAGGGGTTCCGCACGGTTCGACCTATGCCGACGACGATTCCGACCGCGAATGCTATCCACCAACCGAAGAAGGCAAGCGCCAACGTCCAACCGAGGCCCGAAAGAAGCCAGTCGATGTACCGCTGGCCATCCATCGTATTTTCAAGAAGAACTCCGAACATCGCGAGCCTCACGATTGCGGGTGTTTTTCTCAAACCGCTCCCATGCCAAACCCTAAGCGGCCCTGAATGACTTTTTTGACTGGCGTCCACGGATGAGATGCACCAGACGATCTACATCGTCGACCGTGTTGAACATGCCGAACGACACGCGAATGCCGTCGCGTTCGGGAGAAACACGCACGCCATTCTCTTCGAAGTAGCTGAGCCATTCTGTTGCGGGCAGTCCAACGACGTAGATGTGAGGCGAGCGATGCTGCCGCTGACGTGGACCAACGAGACTGAGGTCGAGTTCGTCGAGTTGGGCGATGAGATGATCGCCCAGATCGAAGCAATGGTTCTGAATGTTGTTCACGCCGACTTGCTCGATCATGTCGAGCGAGGCTCCGAGCGCGTGAATTGCAGGAAGGTTGAAGTTTCCTAGTTCGAAACGTCGCGCGGTGGGAGACGGCGCCAAGCGATCGGGGCGAGCGATGAAGTCGTGAGGGCTCTCCGCCAGACTGGCGGCGGCAAGATAGGCAGGCTCCAGCTCCTCCAGCGCCCTATCCCAATAGAGCAATCCGAGACCTTGAGGGACGAGCAGCCCTTTGTGACTACCGGAGCCAACGAAGCTTGCCTGAATGGCTTTCGCGTCGATCGGAACGACCCCGATCGCCTGCATGACGTCGACGACGAAATACAGCTTCTTATCCGCGCAAAGAGCTCCGATGCTCTCGATGTCGAAGCGATGTCCGGCGTGGAAGGTGACGTGCGACAGCGAGATCGCGCGAGTCTTCTCGTCGATGTGGGGAAGGAACGTGTCCGCGTTTACGACATCCGTCATCGGAAGGAAGTCGATCTGGACGCCCTTCTTTTTCAAATTGAGGAAGGCATAGGCGTTATTTGGATGATCTCCGTGGATCATCAAGACATTATCGCCAGCTCGCAGAGGCAACGCATTCGCTGCGATGTTCATGCTCTCCGATGTGTTCTTCGTGAAGGCAATTTCGTCGGCCGACACCCCAAGGAAACGGGCGACTTTGGCACGCGTTTGCTCAACCCGATCGAGCCATACGCTTTTCGGCCCGGCCGTCTCCAAGCCTTCACGAAGGAAGGCTTCGATCGCCGCCATTACAGGACGCGCCAGCGGGGTCTGAAAGCCGGAGTCGAGGTAAACCACCCTTTCGGCTGCTGGGAACTCCTTGCGCACAGTTTCTACGTCGTAATGACGAGACATTCCCATCCCCTTTTTGGACACCTCACCCCGCACCGGTCGAATTCGGGGCCCAGCCGCAGGCCCAACACACGGTGCGCTGCACGAACTCTAATCACGAGACGACAACGCCAACGATATGGGCAAAGGGCGACGACGTCCAAGCTTATTTTCCAGATTTCAGTAGTATTCATTCCGAAAATTGATAATTTGACTTATAAGGGAGAGTTGCATGACAGAACAAGAAAGAGCGGCTGGACCGCTCGACCGGGCATTCGCCATTGTCGGTTACGTCGCTAATCAGACGAAGGCCGTCTCGGTCGCGGAGATCGCGAACGCCCTTTCGTTGCCCGTTCCGACAGCCCATCGGCTTGTCGGAAATTTGGAAGAACGCGGCCTCCTTCAGAAGGCTCTGGGATCGAAGCGCTACGTGGTGGGCAATCAGCTGGTCATGCTGTCCGCCAAAGTCATCGGCGCGGCTTTTCGCACGGCGCGGCGACATGCCGTGCTCCGCGCGGTTGCCGGCGAGATTGGTGAACAGTGCGAGATCGGCGTCGTACGCGACAACGTCGTCGCTTACGTCGATAGCGTACGCGTGTCCCAACCACAGGGGCTTCAATTCAATCCCGGCGAGGCCGCGCCACTTCACTGCACCTCGACTGGAAAAATCTACATGAGCCGGTTACCCGGGAGAGCACGTGAGAAGTTATGCCGTTCGCTCGCTTTGACATCGTACACCGATAACACCATCGTGGATTGCGACACCCTCTTGAAGCTTCTCGAGGAGACCCGCCGTCGCGGTTGGGCCAAGACAAACGAGGAATACGTGAAAGGCGTTGTCGGCTGCGCTGTTCCCATCGTTTCCCCGGACCGAGAGCTGATCGCCTGCCTTGGCGTATCGGTGCCTGTGGCGCGAGTCAGCTTTGCGGAGCTTGATCGCTTCATTCCGCCGCTTCAAAGAGCGGCCGCGCTCCTGTCGCAAACCATTCTTCAGACGGACAGTGAAGACGATACACTTGAGGATACTTGATGATCCTCGGCGCCAGCCTTCTAGGCAGGAGAGAGAGCGTGATCGGCTGAGAACGTATCACCATCGATGTGAACGACTATCTCGTCGATTTCGCCAGTCGCCTTCCCTATTCTGAGTGAAGTCGCCGGCTGCTTCAGGTCTGAAGCGAAGGAGGCGCTGAAGCAGCGCATGCAAATGGAATAGCCTGCTCAAGAAAACAGCCGGACACAAGCAGCTCGCGAGAGCCGCCGGGCGATTGCCGCGTCCCAGCACCGAAGCTTGCTTTCGCAGCGCTCGTTGGTTGCGGGGAGAGGCGCAACACCCGATTATTGCGATTGATCGAGCGGGCCGTTCCGCGATTAGCGGCTTAGGTCGACGAGCGCTCTCCGAGGGCGCGCGTCAAGCCAGTTCGTGCAGAAGCCGGAGCGGAAAGAGAATCGAAATGCCAGGGACTTGCGAGGCTGACGTTCGTAGCTCCACGTTCGGGCGCGTCAAATCTCTATCTTGTACAATAGGGTATTACGCCCTTATCGAAACTTCAGCTTCGCCTTCCTGCAACTCTTTAAGACTGCAGCCATTGAAATGGCCCGAAAAAGAACGAGGGCCGAGGGCCCTCGCAGTTTGGGAGAATGGGACATATGCAGCTTCCAGACGCCGTCATGACATCGTCGGCATGACGAATTCGGCACCGGCTCGTATTCCGGTTGGCCAGCGGCTGGTCACCGTCTTCATTCGCGTATTGAAGCGAACGCCTTC
>NZ_JACIHE010000048.1 GCF_014198245.1 Bradyrhizobium sp. cir1 | reverse complement strand
TCCGACACCCCCAATCAATCGAGTGTCGTCCTCAGAATCCATATTGCAATTCAACGCAATAGGCCCACAAAAATCATATGCGATTCCCCTGCCCTGGAGGGGGAGGGTCGATCGCGCGTAGCGCGAGCGGGGTGGGGTGATCTCTCCACTCGGGCACCGCATGCCGGGTAGCACCTTCACCCCACCTCGAATCGCATTTCGCTTTGCTTCATGCGATCCGATCCTCCCCCTCCAGGGGAGGATAAGAAAGAAACGTCACTGCTTCTTCTGCGGAGGCTTGCGCGGCGGGCGCGGGGCTGCAGCGGGTGTCGGCGTGCCGGCCATCTTGTTGGCGGTCTCGCTGACGTCGAGCAGCGAGCGGCGAATGTCCTCGAGATAGCTCGCAGACTTCTTCTTCATGGTGTCAGCGAGCTCGCGCAGCCCCTGCACCTTCTCGAACAGCTCGTCGGCCTTGCCGTCAACGAAGCCGGGCACCACGCCCTCGATCTTCGTGACCGCCTTGTCGAAGCCCGCAAAGGCGGTGTCGACCTTGGCCATCACGGAATCGATCTCGCCGCCCTTGCTCCTGAGATCGGCGGTGTTGGTCTCGAATGTGCGCAGGCCCTCCTTGATCGCAGGCGCGTTGCTCACAATCGTGCGGTCGACACTATGCAGGGTGTCGACGATGGATTCGGCGTCGCTGAGATCGGCGGTCAGCACGGGGATGCCATCCGAGTCCAGCGGCACCGGCGGCGCGGAGGGCGCGCCTCCGATCAGCGAGATCGCGGCAACGCCGGTGAGCCCCTGGAACTCGATGCCCGCCACGGTGTCCTTGCGGATCGGTGCGGTGTTGTCGAGCATCACCAGCGCCACGATTCTGCGCGGACTGTCCAGCTTGATCGACAGGATCTGGCCGGCGGGCACACCATCGAAATTGACCGGCCCACCGCGACGCAGGCCGCTGGCGGAACCGCCCTCGAACACCACGCGCAACTGGCTGCGGCTCTGGATGGTGCGCCATTTCTGCATGCCGAGCACGCCACCGAACGCCACGGCGATCACCGCCAGTGTCGCCGTTCCGATCACCACATTGCTCGCGCGTGCCATGAGGCTGAGTCTACGGCCAAAGCGGGGAAGTTGGAAGAAGGCCGCGATGGTACATCGGGCGGGTTAACGACTTGTCCGCCGAAGCTCGAAGAGCGTAGGCGGAAGCGTAACCAGCCTCACCCAACATCAATGCCCGGCCGCACGCTTTGCCGCAGCATTGTTCAGCACGATCAGCGCATCGACGGCCACACCCGTCGTGGCATTGATCAGGAACGGGTTGATGTCGATCGAGGCGATCCGGTCCCCGGCATCCGCGATCAGATTGGCCAGGCCGACAAGCGCCTTCACCGCGGATGTCTCGTGCAGGGCAGGCTTGCCGCGATAGCCGCGCATCTTGATGCCGGCCTTGGTGCGGCCGATCAGGAGCCGCGCCTCGGCTTCGTCCAGCGGCGCGCCGGCGAGGGCGACGTCCTTCATCAGCTCGATGTCGATGCCCCCGGTGCCGAACAGCACGACCGGGCCCATCTCGGCATCGAGCGAGGCGCCGACCACGAGCTCGAGATCGGCCTTGACCTGCTGTGCGATCAGGATGCCGTCGAGCCTCGGCTTGCCCTTCAGCTTCGCCACCCGCGCGGTGATGTCGGCGAACGCCTTCTTCACGTCGGCCGCGCTGTTGAGGTTCAGCACCACGCCGCCGATGTCCGACTTGTGCAGGATCTCGGCGCTGACGACTTTCGCCACGACCGGAAAACCGATCTGCTTGGCGATCTTCACCGCCTCTGCCGCCGTCTGCGCGATCGCTTCCTTCGAGATCGGAATGCCATAGGCCTTCAGCAGCTTCTTCGAGGCGACCTCGTCGAGCGCGGCGCCGTTCGCCGAGTTCAGCGCCTTTTCCAGCACGGCGCGTGCGGCGGGCTTCGAGCTCGATACGATGTCGGGCACCTCCTTGCACAGCTTCGCATAGGCGAGCAGCGACTTGATCGCGGTCACGGCGCGGTCCATGCCCTGCATCACCGCGAGATGCGGCAACGATTTGCGAAATCCCTTCGTGAACTCGGTGAAGCCGATTGACATCGCGCTGATATAGATCACGGGCTTGGCGGCGCGGCTTGCCATCTCGTTGACGATGCGCAGGTTACGCTCGCGCAGCTCGTGCGGCGCCTTGGGCAGCTCGGCATCGACGATGACGATGTCGATATCCGGGTCGTCGATCATCAGCTTGATCGACTTCATGTAGACGGAGGGATCGACCACTGCGGCAAAGCCGGCGTCGAGCGGGTTGCCGACGATCGAGCCCGGCCCGAGCATCTTTGCCAGCTCCGAGCCGACATGCGGGCTCAGCGGCGCGAAGTTGAGGCCTTCGGCGTAGAAGGCGTCAAGCAGCATGCCACGCTTGCCGCCGGACAGCGTGACAGCGGCGAGCCGGTCGCCCTTCGGTACGGCTGCGTGAACGAAGCATTCGGTGGTCTCGATCAACTCATCGAGGCCGTCGACGCGGATCACGCCTTCGCGCGTTGCGATGGCATCGAACGTCTCGATCGATCCTGCCAGCGCCCCGGTATGCGCCATCGCCGCGGCGCGGCCGCCCTCGGATGCGCCGAGCTTGAGCGCAATCACCGGCTTGCTGGCGGCGCGCGCCGCCTTGCAGGCATCGCGGAACGCCTTGGTGTTGCGGACCCCTTCGAGATAGACCACGATCACCCTGATGCTCGGATCCTCGGCGAAATAACGCATCAGGTCTGGCGTCTCGAGCCCGGCCTCGTTGCCTGTGGTCACCATGTAGCCGACCCCGACGCCGCGATCCTCCAGCGCCTGACGGATCGCCATGACGATGGCGCCGGATTGGCCGGCGATCGCCACCGCGCCCTGTTCCATGGTGACGATTCGATCGTCGATATTGGTGAAGAGCTTTTCGCCGGCGCTCAAATTGCCGAGGCAGTTCGGGCCGGTGACCGCGAGACCCGTCTCGCGCACCGCCGTCTGCAATTCGGCAGCGAGCCTCTGGCTTTCGTCGTCCTGCAGCTCGCTGAAGCCCGAGGTGACGATGGTGGCTGAGCGCGCGCCGGCCGCGGCGGCCTCGCGGATCACCTGCACGGCGAAGCGCGCCGGCACCAGCACCAGAACGTGATCGGGCTTTTCGGGAAGGCTCGTAAAATCCTTGTAGCAGCGGACGCCCCAGATGCTCTCGCGTTTGGCATTGACCGGATAGAGCCCGCCCTCGAAACCGTATTTGACCAGATTGTTCCAGATGCGCTCGGCATAATTACCGGGCTTGTCGGTTGCGCCCACCAGCACGATGTTGTGCGGGTGCAGCATGGCATGAATTCCCTTGACGATGTCGCTGGCATCTGGCGGCGAAGACCATGGACGGAACGCGGACGCAGCAGACACATGGGCTTCCATGGAGACCTCACCTGTTGTTCTTCTTTGGTGTCGCGTCACTCTGTTCTATGGCGAGTCCTTTGGCAACTGTGTGGCTGGTATGCCGTGTGGTGGAATGATGTGCGCATCGGTGCGTGTCAGTCCGATCGGAGATCTATCTGTCGGCTCCAATCAATGTTGCATGCAGGATGTAGCGCTCGGGGCCGGAGGTGACGGCGTCGAATGGCCAGCAGGTTGCGAGAATGAGCTCGAAACCTTGTGTCGTGGCATCGATGCCCGATGCATCGAAGCGGACCACGGCCGAGGAATCCGCGCGATAGCGAATGTGTCGACCGTCGCTGCGTGTGACGTCGATGATGTCACCCATGGCAACATTCCGCAGGAAGCGGAAATGAGTGTCGCGGTGCGCGGCATAGACGGCAATCCCGCGTTCGCCCGCATCAGCCGTGTGCTGGATATGGCCGGGTCCGAAAGCGAGCGCCTGTCCGCTCGCGCCTTCCAGCACGATGGCGCTGGCGCCGATCCGCTTGACCTCGATTCGCGCGACCGGCCAGGTGTCGGCCCACGACCACGGCTTGACCGCCTGTCCCGTCGCAATGCTTCGGTCGAACGCCCGCTCCAGCAGCACCTGCGCCAGCCACGCCTTGGCGTGGATATAGACGCCGTCGCCGAACAGGATGAAGCCGATCAAGGCCAATAGCAGGGGAGAGATGAGGCGGGGCATTGTCCTTCCCGTCATTGCGAGCGTAGCGAAGCAATCCAGAGTCTCTCCGCGGAGGCAGCCTGGATTGCTTCGCTGCGCTCGCAATGACGATCAAAAAGGGCGCGCGCGGCCGTTATGGGACGGGCAGCCGCGCGCGCTAACAGAGGAGTTCGGGGGGCTCCTCTCTCAAGCGGCGTCAGTGAGCAAGGGCTGACGCCGGTTGAACACGAACAGGATCAGGGCGAGGACGATCAGAACCAGGCCTGCGATCATCTTCAGCTCGGCTGAGGTTGCCGTCTTGGGCAGGCGGATCGCATCGGGCGCGGCGGGCGTCGGCCGTCGCGTCGCCGGCTGATTGCGCGCGTCGGCGTGACGCTCGCGCAGCTGTGTCGGCGTCAGATGCGGCCGTTCGCCGAACACCTTCTCGAAATCCCAGCCGGCCGGCAGATTGATCGGCAAGTCACTGAGCTTGAGCAGTTCGCCCTCGGGCCGGCTCGGCGTCTTGTCGACCGCGACGAGGCTGGTGAGCCGCGTGACGATCTGATGGTCGAGCGCCAGCGCCAGGATCGCCTTGTCGGAGTCTTCGGGCGTCATCTCGTGCAGGGTGCGCGCCACCTCCGCATCGCCGATCTTGCGCCTGGCCCAGAGCTTGGACAGACCCTTGCCTTCGGCTGCGTTTTGCAGCGGCAGCGTCACCGACCACGGACGGTCACCGACCCGTCCCCTGATCTCGAGCGAGCCCGCGAGCTTGTCGAGCCTCGCCGCCAGCACCAGCGGCTCATCGCGATAGACATCGGGAATGATCGCCGGGGTGACGTCGGCCCTGGCGTCGGAGAATTTTGCGGTGAGGCCGGTCACCGCAGGATTTTCCAGCTTGGCGAACAGGCCGCGCATGCGCTCCTCGACCTGCTCGACCGAGCCGATATGGGTGAAGGCACCGCGGCCGAGCTCGGCAGCGCGCGTCATCAGATAGGTGTTGGGTGCAGACCCGATGCCGACCATGAACACGCGCGAGCGGCCGCGCATCGCCGTGATGGTCTCGAACAATTGCTGCTCATTGCCGATCGCGCCGTCGGTCAGGAATACGACCTGGCGAACAATGTTCGTGTCACTGATCTTGTCGGTCAGCGCGGCGCGCATCGCCGGCACCATCTCGGTGCCGCCGCGCGCCTGCAACGCGCTGACGAACGCGGTCGCTTCGCGGACATGGGCGGCATCCGCCGGCACGGAGGCCGGAAACAACACGTCCATGGTGTCGTCGAAACGGATCACGTTGAAGCGGTCATTCGGCTGCAGCCGGCCGAGCGCGTAGAGCAGGCTCGCCTTGGCCTGAACCATGGACGTGCCGCCCATCGAGCCGGAATTGTCGATGACGAACACGACCTCGCGCGGCAGTGGCTTCTGCGTCGCCTGCTCGGCGCTCGGCGGGGTGATGAAGGCGAGCAGGTAATCGGCATCGCCGACATGCTCGCGGAACAGCCCGACCGACGGCGCCTTCTCGGCGGCCGGCTTCCAGCTCAGCTCGAAATCGCGGTCGGCGGGGACAGCGCCATCAGTGAGCGTGATGATGCGCGTCGCATTATTAGGGCTTTCGGTCTTGACGTTATGGTGGTGGCTCCTGACCTCGCCGAGCGCGAAGCCGGCCTTCAGGCGCACCGTGATGCTGGTCGGGTTGACCGGTGCATTCCTGGCGGGATCCAGCACGGGCGGGGAGATGCGGTCGCGATCCGGCACCGGCTCTGACGTCGTCGCGCCCCAGCCGGAGCCATCCTTGCGGAAGTCCACGCTCTGCACAATCGGCGCCGGATTGTAGCGCGGAGCCACCACCAGCGGCAGACGCAGCGAATATTCATTGCCCGACTGATGCACAGGCTCCTGATATTCGATCTGCACTAGCACGGTCTCGCCGGGGCCGATATTGGCGACCGAGTTGGTGAAGATGTTGGGCCGCTCCTGCTCGGTCAACGCGGCCTTCTGGCCGGCGCTGCGCGCCTGCTCGTAGATCACGCGGGCCTGCTGCCGCTCCTTGATGTCGCCGACGATGACGCGGTCGCCGACCACCATCTTCAGCGTGTCGACCGCGCCGTCGGTTGCGAGCGGATAGACATAGGTGGCTTCGACCCAGTCCCTGGTCGGATTGCGGAACACCTGCGTGACGCGGGCGCGCAGCGTCGGGCCCGATACCGTGATGTCGATGTCGGTGCCGAGGCGGATCGCCTCGGTAGTGGCACCGTCCTCCTTCAACAGGAGACTGCCGGACCTGGCGTCGCCGGGCTGCAGCAGGCTGGCCTGTTCGGTCGTCGCCGACCAGCCCGTGCCGAAGCTCACCAGCAGGGCCACGAAGGCGACCAGCATCACCGCGATGCTCTGCGCGAGAAGGAATAATCCGACCTTGATCAGCCGGCCCAGCAGGGGGTGTTCGTCGCTGTCGGCTGTGTCGTAGGTGTCCATTGGCCTGCTCCCGAAGCATGTTTGGTGGCCTTCAGCATTCGCCTGGAGGGCATGATTTCGCGAGCAGAATGATCGGCAATGTTCCGCCGCGGCCGGCCTGGGCAGGCTGGCGCCAGGCGGCCATGTGCGGTTTTGTGCTGCTTTGTCCGCCCTGCTAGAATGGGACTCCAAGGCAGGGTTGACGATGCAGACGCAGGCCGACAAGCAGCTTTCGGACGAGCAGAGCCGCGAGATCGCGGAAACCATTCGCGAGGAGCTGGCCAGACGCCGGATCTCGCGGCAGGCGCTGGCCGAGCAGGCCAAGCTTAGTCTGTCGACGCTGGAGAAGGTTCTCGGCGGCCGCCGGCCGTTCACGCTGGCGACGACGGTCCGGCTGGAGCAGGCGCTGGGCGTGTCCTTGCGCAAGGGCGCCGCCGTGGTGACGCCTCCGGCCGCAAATGACGTCGCGCCGGACAGCCTCGGCTCCTATGCGCATCGCGCGGTGACCTGGCTCGAGGACGTCTACATCACGCTGCGGCCGTCCTTCGGTGACAAGGACGCGATTTTCGCCTACCGCACCGAGATCGTCTGGGAGCCGAAGGTCTCATCGCTGGTCTTCCGCGAGGGGGAGCGGACGGATACCGCCTATGAGCACACCGGCGAGGTCGCCGTTCCCCACCAGTCCGGATTCATCTATCTCGTCATCATCAAGCACGGCCAGCATCGCGTGATCACGGTGTCGCGGCCGACGGTCGCCGGCGAGATGTACGGTATCATCTCGACGCTACGCGCCGGTCCCGGCTCGCAGCTGACGCCGATTGCTGCGCCGATCGCCTATGTGCCGCTCAAAAATATTCTGAAGCCGTCCCTGGGACGGGTCGCGCCCGACGACGCCAACTACGCCTTGTATCGAAAGCACCTGCGCCGCACGGTGGAAGAGCCGTTCGCGCTGTTCCTGCCGGCATAGGGTCAGCTTTTCTTGTTCTTCATGGAAATTCCTTGGGTTTCTTGTGGGCTGGGGCAGGCACTTCAAAAAAGAAAGGCGCCCGCAAGGGGCGCTCCGATCAGGCGTTGGCGACTTTCTTGTCGACCTCCGAGGCAGCGGAGAATTCCTTGCGCAACGTCGGCTTATGGATCTTGCCAGTGGCGTTGCGAGGTAACGCACCGACGAAGCGAATCTGGCGCGGACATTTGAAGCGCGCCAGATTGGCCGCGCAATGCGCGAACACATCCGCCTCGGTCAGCCGCTGGCCCGGTTTGACCGCGACGATGGCGAGGCCGACCTCGCCCCATTGCGGATCGGGAATGCCGATCACCGCGGCTTCCGCGATCGCGGTGAGCTGGTGCAGGACGTTCTCGACCTCGGCCGGATAGACGTTCTCGCCGCCGGAGATGTACATGTCCTTCCAGCGGTCAACGATGTAGTAGAAGCCCTCCTCGTCGACGCGGGTCGCATCGCCGGTGTGCAGCCAGCCGTCGGTGAAGGATGTCTTGTTCGCCTCCGGCCTGTTCCAGTAGCCCGGCGTGATGTTCGGCCCCTTTACCCAGAGCTCGCCGAGTTCGCCGACATCGGCATCGCTGCCGTCGGGCCGCACGATCCGGACCTCGGTGTGCAGCACCGGCTTGCCGGCCGAGCCCGCTTTCCGCGCCGCATCCTCGCGGTCGAGCACCAGCACGGCCGGCGAGGTCTCGGTCATGCCGTAGCCCTGCTGAAGCGCGACGCCGCGTGCCTCCCACACCTTCAACAGCGGCACCGGCATCGGTGCGCCGCCGACCCCGCCGACGATCAGCCGGCTGAGGTCGGTCGTCGCGAAGGCTGGATGCTGCGCCATGAACTGGTAGATCGCGGGCACGCCGAAGAACACGTTGATGCCCTGCGCGGGATCGTTGATCAGGCCGAGCGCCGTGCCGGGATCGAAGGCGCGCATGATCATGACCGTGCCGCCAGCGTGCAGCACCGGATTGGTGTAGCAATTCAGACCACCGGTGTGGAACAGCGGCAGCACGGTGAGCAGCACCGAGGACGGCCCGATGCAGGCGGGGCCGCCGAGATTGACGCAATTCCAGAAGGTCATGCCATGGGTGATGGTCGCACCCTTGGGATGACCCGTGGTGCCCGACGTGTACATGATGGTCGAGACGTCATCGAGCGTGACCTCCTCGATCCGATCGAGCGGCTTTGCGGCGGCGATGCCGGCCTCATAGGTGCCATCAGGGCCAAGCAGCAGGCTGGTCGCAACGTTGCAGAGCTTTGCGACGGCGAGCGCGGTCGCGGCCAGATCGATATCGTGGATCATCACCTTCGGCGCGCAATCGGCGGTGATGAACTGAAGCTCGGGGACGGTGAGGCGGGTGTTCAGCGGCACGAAGATCGCACCCAACCGGCCGCAGGCGAACTGCACCTCAAGCGTATCGGTTGTGTTCAGCGCCAGCACCGCGACGTGGTCGCCGCGCGAGACCTTCAGCGTGTGACGCAGGAACGAGGCGAGGCGCGAGACGCGGGCGTCAAACTGCGAATAGCTGAAGCGGCGCTCGCTCGCGAGGTCGATGAGCGCGACTTTGTTCGGCGTGCGGCGGCTATGGTGGGCGATCCAGTCGTAGTAACGAACGGCCACAAATCCCTCCCTCGGCGGTGTGCCGCCTGTATCCTCTTGCAGGGCACCATGCCCGGCGTGGCCGCGAGGGCCAGCCGGAGTTTGTGCACCACGTCTTTTTTGATTTGGAGTTGGCCTGCGAGGGACGAAAATCGTCTTGCGTTGAGTTGCTAGGAGATAAGGTGCTCCGGAGCAGTTCCTCCGGTCAGCCACTCTGCGCAAGTGAACGGCAAATGTTCCAGCCATGGTGGACGCGACGAATCCGCCAAGAGGGCGAGACTGCAATGAAGAGCCCATTCTATACCGCCGAGCACGACGCCTTCCGCGACGTCATGCGCCGCTTCGTAGAGAAGGAGATCGCCCCGTTCGCCCATGAATGGGACGAGGCCGGCGAATTCCCCCGCGAGCTCTATCGCAAGGCGGCCGACATTGGCCTGCTGGGGCTCGGATTCCCCGAGGAATATGGCGGCATCGCCGCCGACCAGTTCATGAAGATCGTCGCCAGCCAGGAATTGGCGCGCGCCGGCGCCGGCGGCGTCAGCGCCAGCCTGATGAGCCACACTATCGGCTCGCCGCCGATCGCGCGTGCGGCGCGGGCCGAGGTGAAGGCGCGCGTGCTGCCGCAGGTGCTTTCAGGCGAGAAGATCTCCGCGCTCGCGATCACCGAGCCGGGCGGTGGTTCCGACGTTGCAAATCTCCACACCCGAGCGCGGCGCGACGGTGATCACTACGTCGTGACCGGCGAGAAGACCTTCATCACCTCCGGTGTGCGCGCGGACTATCTGACCGTTGCAGTGCGCACCGGCGGCGCGGGCGCCGGCGGTGTCAGCCTGCTCCTGATCGAGGGCGATACGCCCGGCCTGTCCAGGACCAAGCTGAAGAAGATGGGCTGGTGGGCCTCCGACACCGCGACGCTGCATTTCGACGAATGCCGGGTGCCGGCCGAGAATTTGATCGGCGAGGAAGGCCACGGCTTCAAGATCATCATGCAGAATTTCAACAGCGAGCGAATGGGCATGGCGGCGAGCTGCACCGCCTTCGCGCGCGTCTGCCTCGACGAGGCGATCACCTACGCGAAGGAACGCAAGACCTTCGGCAAGCCGCTCGTCCAGCACCAGGTCATCAGGCACAAGATCGTGGACATGGCGCAGAAAGTCGCCGCCAGTCAGGCGATGCTGGAGATGCTGGCCTGGCGGCTCGAGCATGGCGAGAGCCCGGTCGCCGAAATCTGCATGATGAAGAACCAGGCGACGCAGACCATGGCGTTCTGCGCCTCGGAGGCCGTGCAGATTTTTGGCGGCGCCGGCTTCATGCGCGGCATCAAGGCCGAGCGCATCTACCGCGAGGTCAAGGTCAACGCCATCGGCGGCGGCACCGAGGAGATCATGAAGGATCTGGCGTCGCGGCAGATGGGGTTGTGACCTTCTGTCATTCCGGGGCGTGCGCAAGGCGCACGAGCCCGGAATCCATCTGGCTCCAGACTCCGTAGAGGAATGGATTCCGGGTTCGCGCTTCGCGCGCCCCGGAATGACAAAGGGGGCAAAATGCTATTCACCGCCGACCACGACGACATCCGTCGCTCCTTACAAAAATTCATCGCCAACGAGATCAATCCTCATGTCGATGAGTGGGAGAGGGCCGACATCTTCCCGGCGCATGAGCTGTTCAAGAAGATGGGCAGCCTCGGCTTCCTCGGCCTGAACAAGCCGGTCGAGTTCGGCGGCTCGGGCCTCGACTATTCCTATGCGCTGATGATGGCGGAGGAGCTGGGCGCCATTACCTGCGGCGGCGTGCCGATGGCGATCGGGGTGCAGACCGACATGGCGACGCCCGCGCTGGCGCGGTTCGGCTCGGACGAGGTGCGCCGCGAATTCCTTAGCCCCTCGATCTCCGGCGACTTCGTCGCCTGCATCGGCGTTTCGGAGCCCGGCGCGGGCTCCGACGTCGCCTCGATCAAGACCAATGCGCGCTCCGACGGCGACGATTACGTCATCAACGGCGGCAAGATGTGGATCACCAACGGCACCCAGGCCGACTGGATCTGCCTGCTCGCCAACACCGGCGATGGTCCGGTTCACCGCAACAAATCGCTGATCTGCGTGCCCATGAAGAGCAAGGGCGTCACGGTCGCCCGAAAGCTGGA
Organism: Bradyrhizobium sp. cir1; assembly: GCF_014198245.1. Classification (GTDB taxonomy): domain Bacteria; phylum Pseudomonadota; class Alphaproteobacteria; order Rhizobiales; family Xanthobacteraceae; genus Bradyrhizobium. The sequence goes on along the minus strand of NZ_JACIHE010000048.1, from coordinate 14,051 downwards.
CAAGATGGGCATGCGCTCGTCGGACACCGCGCAGATCTTCTTCGACAATGTCCGCGTGCCCAAGCGCAACCGGATCGGCGAGGAGGGCAAGGGCTTTACCTACCAGATGATCCAGTTCCAGGAGGAGCGGCTCTGGGGCGCGGCGGCCTGCCTGAAGGCGCACGAATACATCATCGACCAGACCATCGAGTACACCCGCAACCGCAAGGCTTTCGGCCACAGCATCCTCGACAACCAGGTCGTGCACTTCAAGCTCGCGGAGATGCAGACCGAGGTCGAGCTGCTGCGCGCGCTGATCTATCGCGCTGGTGAGCAACTGGTGGCGGGCGAGGACGTGACGCGGCTCGCGACCATGGCCAAGCTCAAGGCCGGCCGGCTCGGCCGCGAACTCACCGACGCCTGCTTGCAATATTGGGGCGGAATGGGCTTTACCAACGAGACGCCGGTCAGCCGCGCCTATCGCGACAGCCGCCTGACCTCGATCGGCGGCGGCGCCGACGAGGTGATGCTGATGGTCCTGTGCAAGATGATGGGGACGCTGCCTGGCAGCAAAGGGAATGCATCATGATCACGCTCTATCACTGCGACGCCGCGCGCTCCTTCCGCCCGCTCTGGATGCTGGAGGAGATGGGGCTTCCCTACGAATTGAAGATGCTGCCGTTCCCGCCGCGGGTCTTCGCCAAGGACTATCTCGGCATCAATCCGCTCGGCACGATCCCCTTCATGATCGACGGCGAGACCAGGATGACGGAATCCTCCGGCATCTGCCATTACCTCGGCATCAAATATGGTCCGACCCCTTTGATGGTCGGCCTGGAAGATCCCGCCTATGGCGCCTTCCTGAACTGGATGTATTTCAGCGACGCCACGTTAACCTTCCCGCAGACGCTGGTGCTCCGCTACACCCAGCTCGAACCGGAGGAGCGCCGCAATCCGCAGGTCGCCACCGATTACGCAAAATGGTTCCTGGGCCGGCTGCGCGCCGTTGAGGCGGCCACCGCGAATGCCGAAACCTTATGCGCTGGCCGCTTCACCGCCGCGGACATTGTCATCGGGTATGCGCTTCGCCTCGCCGACAGTATCGGTCTGGCGAAGGATTTCGGGCCAAATGTCGCAGCCTATTGGGCGCGCCTGCAGCAGCGCGACGGCTTCAAACGCGCCGTTGCTGCGGAGCAAAAGGCCGGCGTTGAGCAGAATGTTGCGCCACGGGTGAGGGCGTAAGGGAGTCTGTCATTCCGGGGCGCGCAATAGCGCGAACCCGGAGTCTCGCGCAGCAATCTCGAGGTTCCGGGTTCGGTCCAATGGACCGCCCCGGAACGACAGCGCGTGTTTTCATGACAGCGCTATCCCGTCGTGACAGCGCCCAAATTTCCGCTAAGGTGACCTCCGTCCGCAGCGGCCAGAGAGCCGCGCGAGGAGGAGCCCAATGGAATATAACGGTCGCGAATCCGACCACCTGATGCTGATCACGCCGGAGCGGGTATTTTATGCCGGCCTGCTCGGCCGCCCCCGCAAGCGGACGCCCGGCTGCTGCCACGTCTATGTGGCGGTGAAGGGCAATCTGCACCTGACCATCGACGACTCTCTCGCCACCGGCGAGCTGTTCGTCACCCTGCCGAACCAGCGGCATTCCATTGCCAGCGACTACCGCACCGTGATCAGCGTGACGCTCGAGCCGGAGAGCATGCCGGATGGTGTGATCGAGGCCCTGGCCCAGCGGCTGATGGGACCCGATCGGGCCGTCTATGCCCGAAAAATTCTTGCCGCCTATGCGCTGCTGCGCCAGCGCCGCTATGGCGACATCACGACCGCCGAATTCGACGAGATGTGCTTTGGCGAGGCGCTGCCGCGCCGCCGTCTCGATCCGCGCGTGACGCGCGCGGTCGCCCGCATCGAGCGCTTCTCCGGCGAGCCGGTGACGGCGGATACCTGCGCCGCCGAAGCGGGGCTCTCCGCCTCGCGCTTCCTGCATTTGTTCAAGGAGGAGACCGGCATCTCGTTCCGCTCCTTCCGGGCCTGGAAGCGTGCGCGGCATCTCTTGCACTTCGCCAACCAGGACCTCAACCTCGCCCATCTCGCGCAGGACATCGGCTATCCCGATTCCACCCATTTCAGCCACTCGATCCGCCGCTTCTATGGCCTCAAGCCGCGCGCGATCTTCGTCGGCTCGCGCGACCTTGCGATCTACCGCAGCACCGAGACGGTGCGGCTCGCGGAGGCGGGCTAACACCGGTCTTGTAGGGTGGGCAAAGGCGCTCTTGCGCCGTGCCCACCACCTCTCGGCAACTGGCAAAGATGGTGGGCACGCTTCCGCCTTCGCTCTTCGAGCTACGGCGGACAAGTCGCTTTGCCCACCCTACGATAGCTCGTCTTTAGCTAGCTTCTCCGCGCAAGAAGCCGCATGTCGCGCGTCACATGATCGCAACCGTTGAATTCTCAACGTGCGAGACATTGAACGCATGAGCGACAAGGCCGTCATCACCTGCGCGCTGAACGGCGTGCTCACCGACCCTAGGCAGCACAACGTGCCCGTGACGCCCGAGCAGATGGCGCGCGAGGCCAAGGCTGCGTTGGATGCCGGCGCGTCCATCATGCACATCCATTTGCGCCAGCAGGCGCCGGGCAAGGGGCATCTGCCGTCCTGGGAAGTCAGCGTCAGCAAGGAAATCCAGCAGGCGATCCGCGAGGCCTGTCCCGGCGTCATCATCAACCACACCTCGGGCGTGTCGGGGCCGAACTATTCTGGCGCGCTCGACTGCATCCGCGAGACCAGGCCGGAGATCGCCGCCTGCAATGCCGGCTCGCTGAATTACCTGAAGGTGAAGGCAGACAATACCTGGGCCTGGCCGCCGATGATGTTCGACAACGCGGTCGAGAAGGTGAAGGACTATCTCGACGTCATGAACGCCGTCGGCACCATCCCGGAGTTCGAATGCTTCGACGTCGGCATCGTCCGCTGCGTCGGCATGTACCACCAGGTCGGCATGTACAAGGGTCCGCTCGAATACAATTTCGTCATGGGCGTTGCTTCCGGCATGCCTGCCGACCCTGAATTGCTGCCGATCCTGGTCAAGCTGAAGCGCCCCGAGGCGCATTGGCAGGTCACTGCCATCGGCCGCGAGGAGATCTGGCCGCTGCACCAGCGCTGCGCCGAGCTCGGCGGCCATCTGCGCACTGGTCTGGAGGACACCTTCTATCTCGCCGACGGCACAAAGGTGACCTCGAACGGCGAGCTCATCGAGGCCGTCGCCGCCTGCGCAAGGCGCGCCGGCCGCGAGATCGCAAGCCCGGCCGAGGCGCGGAAGATCTTTGGGACGAATCGCTGAAGGTAGCCTCAACCGTCATTGCGAGCGAAGCGAAGCAATCCAGAATCTCTCCGCGGAAACAGACTGGATTGCTTCGTCGCTTCGCTCCTCGCAATGACGGGTAGGATAGAGTCATGTCCATTCTCGAAAACACCATTTCCCCCGGCAGCGCCGGCTACCACGCCAACCGCGACGGCATGCTCGCGCTGATCGACCGCATGCGCGCGCTGGAAGAGCGCACGCGCGCGGCGTCGGCCGCGGCGAAGGACCGCTTCCACAAGCGTGGCCAATTGCTGCCGCGCGAGCGCGTCGCGCTGGTGCTCGATCCCGGTGCGCCCTTCATCGAGCTGTCGACGCTCGCCGGCTACATGTTCGACGTGCCCGATCCCAATAAGAGCGTGCCCGGCGGCGGCGTCATCGCGGGCATCGGCTTCGTCGCGGGCATCCGCTGCATGGTCAGCGCCAGCGATTCCGGCATCGATGCCGGCGCGCTGCAACCTTACGGCCTCGACAAGACGCTGCGGGTGCAGGAGCTCGCGCTGGAGAACAAGCTGCCTTATGTCCAGCTCGTCGAAAGCGCCGGCGCCAATTTGTTGCGCTACCGCGTCGAGGATTTTGTCCGCGGCGGCAACATCTTTCGCAACCTGGCGCGGCTGTCGGCGGCGGGACTGCCGGTCGTCACCGTCACGCACGGCTCCTCCACCGCGGGCGGCGCGTATCAAACGGGTCTCTCCGACTACATCGTCATGGTCCGCGGCCGTACCCGCGCCTTCCTTGCGGGACCGCCGCTGCTGAAGGCCGCAACCGGCGAGATCGCGACGGAGGAAGAACTCGGCGGCGCCGAGATGCACACGCAAATCTCCGGCCTCGGCGACTATCTCGCCGAGGACGATCGCGACGGCTTGCGCATCGCGCGCGAGATCATGGCGGCGATGGAATGGGAGCGTCCGGGCAGGACGGCTCAGCAATTCAAGCCGCCGCGCTACGACCAGGACGAGCTGCTCGGCATCATGCCGATGGACCACAAGCGTCCTGTCGACATGAAGCAGGTGATCGCGCGCATCATCGACGATTCCGACTTCACCGAGATGGCGCCGAATTACGGCCCGGCCACGGTCTGCGGCCATGCCCGCATCGAGGGTCAGGCGATCGGCATCATCACCAACAACGGCCCGCTCGATCCCGCAGGCGCCAACAAGGCGACGCATTTCATCCAGGCCTGCTGCCAGACCCGCACGCCGATCCTCTATCTCAACAACACCACCGGCTACATGGTCGGCAAGGCCTATGAAGAAGCCGGCATGATCAAGCACGGCTCGAAGATGATCCAGGCCGTGACCTCGGCGACGGTGCCGCAGATCACGATCTATTGCGGCGCCTCGTTCGGCGCCGGCAATTACGGCATGTGCGGCCGCGGCTTCCATCCGCGCTTCTGCTTCTCCTGGCCCAATGCCAAGACGGCGGTGATGGGCGGCGAGCAGGCGGCCGAGACCATGGCGATCGTGACCGAGGCCGCGGCGGCGCGCCGCGGCAAGCCGATCGAGAAGGACAAGCTCGACGCCATGAAGGCGCAGATCATCGGCGTGTTCGACGGCCAGATGGACGTGTTCTCCACCAGCGCCCGCGTGCTCGACGACGGCGTCATCGATCCGCGCGACACCCGTGCGGTGCTCTCAGAGGTGCTCGCGATCTGCCGCGAGGGCGATGCACGAACGCCCCAGCGCATGCAATTCTCGGTGGCCCGCCCATGAGAAACGGATCAGTGCATCACCGACCGTTCTTCAAGGTCCTGGTCGCCAATCGCGGCGAGATCGCACTTCGTGTGATGCGCAGCGCGCGGCGGCTCGGCCTCGGCGTCGTCGTGGTCTATTCCGATGCGGATCGCGACGCGCTCCACGTGCGGCAGGCCGATCAGGCCGCGCGCATCGGCGAAGCTTTGCCGGCACAGTCCTATCTCAACATCCCCGCGATCATTGCCGCAGCGAAGGCGAGCGGAGCAGATGCCGTTCATCCCGGCTACGGCTTCCTCGCCGAGAACGAGGATTTTGCGCAAGCCTGCAAGGATGCCGGCCTCGTCTTCATCGGCCCCTCGCCGCAGGCGATCGAGGCGATGGGCAACAAGGCCGGCGCCAAGGAGATCATGAAGAAGGCTGGCGTGCCTACCGTGCCCGGCTATCAGGGCACTGAGCAGGGCGACGAGGTCATGCTCGCGGAGGCCAAGAAGATCGGCTTCCCCGTGATGATCAAGGCGGTGGCCGGCGGCGGCGGCCGCGGCATGCGGCTTGTCACCGATGCGGCGTCGTTCCCCGACGCGCTACGCAGTGCGCGGTCGGAGGCAAAGGCAGCATTCGGCGATCCCTCTGTCATTCTCGAGCGCGCCATCCAGAATCCCCGCCACATCGAGATCCAGGTGTTCGGCGACAGCCACGGCAATGCCATCCATCTCGGCGAGCGCGACTGCTCGGTGCAGCGGCGGCACCAGAAGCTGATCGAGGAGGCGCCATCGCCCGCGGTCACGCCCGAGCTGCGCGAGAAGATGGGGGAGGTCGCGGTCGCGGCGGTGAAGGCGCTGCGCTACGAGGGGGCGGGGACGCTGGAGTTCCTGCTCGACGAACGCGGCGAGTTCTACTTCATGGAGATGAACACCCGCCTGCAGGTCGAGCATCCCGTCACCGAGGCGATCACCGGGCTCGATCTCGTCGAGCTGCAGCTGCGCATCGCGCGCGGCGAACCCTTGCCGGTGAAGCAGCAGGACATCCGCTTCACAGGCCATGCCATCGAGGTACGGCTCTGCTCGGAAGATGCCGCGCAGGATTTCATGCCGCAGTCCGGCCGCATGGCGCGTTGGCAGGTGCCTGATGGCATTCGCGTCGAGCACGCGCTGCAGTCGGGCTCCGAGATTCCGCCGTTCTACGATTCCATGATCGCCAAGGTGATCAGCCACGGCGCTACGCGCGAGGAAGCGAGGGGGCGGCTGATCGTCGGCCTTGAGCAGTTCACGGCGTTCGGCGTGACAACCAATCAGGCGTTCCTGATGTCGTGCCTGCGTCATCCCGGCTTTGCCAGGGGCGAAGCGACGACGGCCTTCATCGGCGCGCACCGCGACGAGCTGCTTGCTCCACGCGCGAACGCCGCATTCGACATGGCGCTGGCGGGCCTGCTGCTCTACGTCACAAACCCGCGCGCGCCGTCATGGCAGGGCGGCCGGAGTCTTGCCGCCACCTTCCCGCTGTCGGCGAAGATCGAAATCGCCGGCCAGACGCACGAACTCGAAGTCACGCGCGAGCGCAATGGCAGCTACACGGTCGCCACCAACGGCCGGAGAGACAAGTTCGAAATCGACCAGATCGATCCCGACGCCATCCGCTTCCGCCACGACGGTGTCATGGACAGCGCAAAGTTCCTGCGCGACGGCGACCGGCTCTACCTTCAGCACCGCGGCATTCCGCTAACCGTCACCGATCTCACCCTCGCCGCGCCGAAAGCGGCGGTAACGAATGGCGGCGACGGCAAGGTCCGCGCCGCCATGAATGGCCGCGTCGTCGCTGTCCTCGTCAAGCCGGGTGACCGCGTCACCGCGGGCCAGCCGGTGCTGACGCTGGAAGCGATGAAGATGGAGCACGTCCACAAGGCCGGCATCGACGGCGTGATCGCCGCGATCGACGTCGCCGAAGGCGAGCAGGTCACGACCGGCAGGATCGTGGCGGAGATCGGGGCGGGGTAGTGCCGCAAACGTGGTCTCGTGGGGTGGGCAAAGGCGTGAAGCGCCGTGCCCACCGTTATGCGTCGATGGCATCCTCGGTGGTGGGCACGCTTCCGCCGTCGCTCTTCGAGCTACGGCGGACAGGCCGCTTTGCCACCCTACGGCACCGGCCGTTGTCGCGACCAGAATTATCAATGATTTCAATGAGGTTTGATTGCTCAACGCCGGCGGACGATTTATATTGAACAATGTTCATGTATGGTCTACAAATATTGAACGTTGTTCAATGCATATCGAGAGGCCAGCATGTTGCGCGCACGTGACCAAGCCCAAGTGACCGATGCCCTGCTTCCGTCCATGTCCGGCCGGCGCTCCTTCGCTCCATTCCAAACCCGCGAGAAATGTCTCATTGGCGCACTCTTCCTCCTGGCACTGGCGGCACTTGTCGCGCCCGCGATGCCTGCCGCTGCGTGGCACATCCCGCATTTCGTCGACACCCGCAGCTGGCTCGGCGTGCCCAACGCCGGCGACGTGCTGAGCAATCTCGCTTTCCTCGCGCTGGGCGTCTGGGGCACAGAGCGACTACGCGCCCGCAATGATGCGCCCGTGGGTGCAAGCTGGTTTTTTGTCGGACTGATCCTGACTTGCTTGGGCTCAGGCTTCTATCACCTCGACCCTGATATGCCGCAACGGCTCGTGGCCGATCGTCTCGGCATGGCGGTTGCGTTCGCGGGATTTCTGGCCATCGCGACCAGCGAGCGCATCAGTATGCGCGCGGGTGAGGCAGTGTTGGTGCTGATGATGGTTGCGGGCCTGCTCGCGGCCTGGGTGGCACGCGAGAATCTGACGCCATGGGTGGTCGTGCAGTTCGGCGGCATGGCGCTCGCTGTCGGACTGGCGCTGACACGTCCTCGGCCCGGTGCGCTTGGTGTGCCGCTTGGCGGCGTGATTGTCTTCTATGTGCTGGCCAAGCTGTTCGAGCTCGGCGATGTGACAGTGTTCGAAGCGACGGGGCACATGGTCTCGGGTCACACGCTCAAGCATCTCGCTGCCGCGCTTGCGGCGTGGCCGGTGATCCGGGCGTTACGCGATCGTGGGGTGGGTTAGCCTGCGGCCGCGCGAAGCGCAGTCCGCTGGGCGTAACCCACCACTTCTGTCACCGCGGAGATCAAAGAGGTGGGTTAGCCAAACGGCCTGCGCTTCGCACAGTCCGCTTGGCTAACCCACCCTACGAAGTTGCGTTGCTCCGGCCAGTCCCTTCGTTCAGCAAACACGCCACCTGATGCCCATCACCCGCATCCACCAGTGCCGGCCGCTCCGTCTTGCATCGCTCCATCGCAAAGCGGCATCGGGTGTGAAACGCGCAGCCTGACGGTGGATTGACGGGACTCGGCACATCGCCGTCGACCAGCGGCGCAAGCTTCTTTGCTAGCGGATTGGCGATCGGCACCGAGGCGAGCAGGGCCTGCGTATAGGGATGCCTCGGATTACGGAACAGCTCGTCCTTGTCGGCGATCTCGACGATGCGGCCGAGATACATCACCGCGACCCGGTGACTGATATGGGCGACCACGGCGAGGTCGTGCGCTATGAAGAGATAGGAGAAGCCGTGCCGGCGCTGCAGGTCGATCAGGAGGTTGATCACCTGTGCCTGGATCGAGACGTCGAGCGCGGATACCGGCTCGTCGCAGACGATCAGGCGCGGCTCCAGCGCGAGCGCGCGTGCGATGCAGATACGCTGGCGCTGCCCGCCTGAAAACTGATGCGGAAAATTGCCCATCTGGTCGGGCCGCAGGCCTACCTGCTCGAACAGTTTTGCGACCCGCGCCTCCAGCTCCTTGCCGCTCGCAAGCCCATGCACGGCGAGCGGCTCGCCGACGATGTCGCCTGCGGTCATGCGCGGGTTGAGCGAGGCAAACGGGTCCTGGAACACGATCTGCATCGAACGGCGGTGCGGGCGCAGCGCCGTCTTGGACAGATGGGTGATGTCCTCGCCGTCGAGACGGATCTGTCCCGACGTCGGCTCGACCAGCCGCAGCACGCTGCGCGCCACCGTCGACTTCCCGCACCCGGATTCGCCGACGAGGCCGAGCGTCTCGCCGGCATGAAGCGAGAACGAGACGCCGTCGACCGAGTGCACGGTGCCGACCTGCCGTCGCAGCACGCCGGCGCGCACCGGATAATGTTTCTTGAGGTCGGTGACCTCGAGCAGCGCCTCGGTCATGCCACCTCCGCGACTTCTTCGGCGCGCCAGCAGGCGGCGAGATGGCCGCCGCCCCAATCCGCCAGCGGCGGATATTCGGCCTCGCAACGTTTGATGGCGAGCTTGCAGCGTGGCGCGAAGGCGCAACCCTTTGGCAGCCGCACCAGCGAGGGCACCGTGCCCGGGATTTCGTTCAGCCGCGCTGGTGCGGCGACGCCGGATGCCGGGACGGCCGGGATCGAGGCCATCAGCCCGCGCGTATAGGGATGCTTGGGCGCGGCGAACAGCGCTTCGACGCTGGCCTCCTCGACCTTTCGCCCCGCATACATCACGATCACGCGCTGCGCCGTCTGCGCGACCACGCCAAGATCGTGCGTGATCAGCACGAGCCCGGTGCCGAGCTCCTTTTGCAAATCGAGGATCAGCGCCAGAATCTGCGCCTGAATGGTGACGTCGAGCGCGGTGGTCGGCTCGTCCGCGATCAGCAGCGCCGGCCGGCACGCCAGCGCCATCGCGATCATCGCACGCTGGCGCATGCCGCCGGACAGCTGATGCGGATATTCGCGCGCGCGCCGTGCCGGTTCGGGGATGCGAACCAGCCGCAGCATCTCGACCGCGATGCTTTGCGCTTCCTTCGCCGAGATGTTCCGGTGCAGCCGCACGGCCTCGACGATCTGGTCGCCGATCCGCATCACCGGATTGAGCGAGGTCATCGGCTCCTGGAAGATCATGGAGATGCGATTGCCCCTGACGGCGCGCATCTGCGCTTCATCCAGCGACAGCAGGTCGGTGCCTTCGAGCGTAACAGAGCCGCCGACGATGCGGCCGGGCGGATCGGGCACCAGCCGCATCAGGGAGAGCGCGGTCACGCTTTTGCCGCAGCCGGACTCGCCGACGATCGCCAGCGTCTCGCCGCGCTTCACGGTGAAGGAGACGTCATCGACGGCCTTGAACAGGCCTGAGCTCGTGAAGAACACCGTCTTCAGGTTCTTCACCTCGAGCACGATATCGGATTTCTGTGCCATCAGCCGCGCTGCCGGGGATCGAGGATGTCGCGCAGGGCGTCGCCAAACAAATTGGCGCCGAACACGGCGAGGCTGATCGCGATGCCGGGGAAGATCACCAGCCACGGCGCGGTGCGGACATATTCGGCGGCTGATTCGGAGAGCATGCGGCCCCATGACGGATAAGGCTCGGGAATGCCGAGGCCGAGGAAGGAGAGCGAGGCTTCGGTGAGAATGGTCGAGCCCAGCTGGGCGGTGGCGAGTACGATCAGCGGCGCCAGCGTGTTCGGCAGCACGTGACGGAGCGCGATGCGCATCTCGCTCATGCCGATCGACTTGGCGGCTTCGACGAAGGGCTGTTCACGCAGCGCCAACGTGTTGGCCCGGATGACGCGCGACACGGTCGGGATCAGCGGAATGGCGATGGCGATGATGACATTCGGCAAGGACGGACCGAGCGCAGCCGTCATGATCAGCGCCAGCACCAGCAGCGGCAGCGCCTGCAGCACGTCGGAGACGCGCTGGAACACCAGATCGACCCAGCCGGAGAGATAGCCGGAAGTGAGCCCGACGATGACGCCGATCGTGCCGCCTAGCGCGGTCGAGCCGATGCCGACGGCCAGCGAAATGCGTGCACCGTGGATGATGCGGCTGAACACGTCACGGCCGAATGAGTCCGTCCCCATCCAGTGCGCGAGACTCGGGCGCATCAGCGCACGCGCGGAATCGACTGTGAGGGGATCATAGCGCGCGATGAAATCGGCAAAGATTGCGGTGAACACGAACACCGTCATGATGACGAGCCCGGCCGCGCCCAGCACATGCCGCTGCGCCATGAAGAGTACGCGCCGCCACCCGCCGGTGGCATGCGCCCCGGCCCGTCTCAGTTCAACATCAAAGTCAATCGCGGCCAAGCGGCTCTCCTAATCCGTGTACCGGATACGCGGGTCGAACACCGCGTACAGCATGTCGACAATGAAGTTCGCGAACACCACCACCACCGCAATGAACATCACGAGGTTCTGCACGATCGGATAGTCGCGCCAGCGGATCGCCTCGACCAGGAAGCGTGCGACGCCGGGGATGTTGAATACGGTCTCGGTGACGATCAGGCCGCCGATCAGGAACGCCGCTTCGATGCCGATCACGGTGATGACGGGCAGGATCGCGTTTTTCAACGCGTGGTGATAGTTCACGGCGGCCTCGGAGGCGCCCTTGGCGCGCGCGGTGCGGATATAGTCCTGCCGCAGCACTTCGAGCATCGAGGATCGCGTGATGCGCATGGTCAGGGCGGCGCTGCGGAAGCCGACGGCGGCGGCCGGCACGGCGTAGGTCGCGAACGCTTCGAGCCAGGTCTGCGGATTGGGATTGAAGATCGGCATCTGGTTGAACATCGCCACCGACGCGGTCAGGATCAGCAGGCCGAGCCAGAACGAGGGCAGCGACAGGCCGCTGAGGCTGACGACGCGCAGAGCGTAGTCCAGCCGTGTGCCCTGCTTCACGGCGCTAATGACGCCGAGCGGTATGCCGATCGAGGCCGAGAACAGCAGCGCGAGGCCGGCTAGGCGCGCCGTGATCGGAATCCGCGGCAGGATCTCCTGCAGCGCCGGCTTCTCCGAGACATAGGAATAACCAAAGTCGCCGCGCAGAAAACCGCTGATCCAGTGCCAATATTGCACGATCAGCGGGCGGTCGATGCCGAGCTCCTTCTCCAGATTGGCCTTGTCGGCGGGGTCGACATAGCCGGCGGCGGCAAACAGGATGTCGACGATGTTGCCGGGCACGATGCGCAGCAGGAAGAAGATGACGACCGAGATCCCGAACAGGGTCACGAGCATCAGGAACAGGCGCCGCACCAGATAGGCAAACATCCCGCGCCCTCCCGTCGAGCCGTTAGCGCGCTACTTGTCCATCCAAACGTCTTCGTACCGGTACCCATTATACGAGCTGTTCGACATCACCGTCACGCCCCTGACGTAGGGCTGCCAGCAGGTGCCCATCCGGCTATGGAAGATGATCGGGCGGGCGACGTCCTCCTGCAACTTCTTGTCGATGTCCCACACCAGTTTCTTGCGTTTGGCGATATCGATCTCCTGCGACTGCACGTCGAACAGCTTCTCGATCTCCTTGTTGCAGTAATTGGTGTAGTTGCGCTCGGAGCCGCAGGAATAGTTCTCGTAGAACGACTGGTCGGGATCGTCGACGGCGTTGCCGGTGAGATTGAGCCCGATCATGTAATCCTTGCGCGCGACCTTCGGGAACCAGTTCGCGGTTTCCACCACGTCCAGCTCGCCGTCGATATAGATGCTCTTGAGCTGGTCGATCAGGATCACCGCGGGATCGCGGTAGACCGGGATGTTGCGGGTCGAGATCTTGACGGCGAGATGCTTGTCCGGGCCATATCCGGCCTTCTGCATCAGCTTCTTCGCTTCCTCGCGATTGGCGTTCACGTCGGGGCCGTAGCCGGGGATGGTCTCGAGCATCTCCTTCGGCATGCCCCACAGGCCGTTCGGCGGTGGCAGCATGGTGCCGCCGATGTCGCCCTGGCCCTCGAACATGATCGAGATGAAGGCCTTACGATCGAGCGCCAGCGCCATGGCGCGGCGGACGTCGACATTGTCGAACGGCGGCGCCGACGAGTTGACGATGATGTTGGTCGAGACGTTGGTCGGTGCGATCTCGCAGATCGCGTTCGGCGCCTGCGACTTGACGTCCTTCACCAGCGGGATGGTCACCTCGGTTGGGAAGGTCATGTCGAACTTGCCGGCTACGAAGGCGAGGATCGCGGTTGAGCGGTTCGGGATGATGGTGAACTCGATGCCGTCGAGATAGGGCCGGCCCTTCTTCCAATAGTCGGGATTGCGCGTCAGCTTGATCGATTCATTGGCCTTGAACTCGACGAACTTGAAGGGACCGGTGCCGATCGGGTGGGTGCGCATGTCGCCCGGCGAGACGTGGCAGGGATAGACCGGCGTATAGCCCGAGGCGAGCAGCGCCAGCAGCGAGGGCTGCGGCCGCTTCAGGTTGAACGAGACCTCGAAATCGCCGTTGGTCGAGACGTCATTGACCTCGTTGTACCAGGCTTTGCGCGGATTCTGCCGGAACTTCTGCTGTGACTTGCCCATCAGCATGTCGAAGGTGCATTTGACGTCGGCCGAGGTGAACGGCTTGCCGTCGTGCCATTTCACGCCCTGGCGCAATTTGAAGGTCAGAGTCTTGTTGTCGTTTACCCAGGCCCAGCTCTCGGCGAGATCCGGGATGATGTTGTCCATCCTGTTCTGCGCCTCGTTCTGCTTGTAGATGACGAGGTTGTTGAAGACCGGCATGAAGGGAATGTTGACCGAATAGGTCGCGCCTTCATGGATCGACGCATTGCCGGGGCTGTCGCGATGATACATCCGCAGGATACCGCCCTGCTTGGGCTCGCCGGCGAATGCAATGGTCGAAAACGCCAGCAAAGATAGCACCGCCGTCGCGGCGAGCGCCCGCACGCTCCGCATCCTCGTCCTCCCTGGACATTAGTCTCTTGGGCCTTTTCCGGCCTGTTTGTCAGGACGATAGCCGACGCGTGTGGAGGGAGGCAACCGGCAAGGCCGCTCACTCTCTTGGTAATTCGGATGACGTAAGGCCGCACGCGGCGGCCTTTCATAATGTGAGAGTGCAGGTGCGAACGGTTCCTGCGCGGGCGTTTCTCTCGACTGCTGCAACAAACTCCACCGTCGTCCCGGACAAGCGCGCCCTAAGCGCGCGCAGATCCGGGACCCATATGTGGACGGCCCCCGTGGCACAAGAGCATTTTGAGGTTTGATCGGATCGCTTGCATCCATATGTCCGGC
>NZ_JACIHE010000047.1 GCF_014198245.1 Bradyrhizobium sp. cir1 | reverse complement strand
GCGCTGCGCTAGCGCAGCGCCGCAGCGGACCGAACCATGAACGACTGTCACCTATCGATCCGGTCTATTGTGTTACCCATCCATCCGCTGGACAATAGGCGGCCTTCGGCCGCCGTTCTTAAGAACGCCGAAGCGAAGCTTCGGCTATGGCGCCGGATGAGGGGTCTCTATCCGCGCACACATTTGCAAATGAGTATGCGGAGAGATACCCCTCACCCCAAATGAGCCTGTGTCTGCGAGCGGAGCTGCCCTCTCCCGCAAGGGAGAGGGCACAAAAATGCGCGGCGGGCTTTTCTGAAGGTGGCCGTGCTATACTCTTCCTGCATGAGCGGGGCATTCCTTCACACGGTCTTTGACATCGCGGCGTGGCTGGCGGCGGCGGCCGCGCTGTCCTGGCTGTCGCGACGGGGCTTGCAGTTTCCGGCGCAATCCTTCGAGCTGCCCTACATCGCCGCGCTGGTGTTCGGCGCCGGCCTCGGGGCCTACCTGTTCGGCTCCGCCAATCTGTGGCTGTCGGGTCAGAGCGGCATTGCGCGTTCGATCGAGGGCGCGCTGGCCGGCGGCATCGTGGCGATCGAGCTCTACAAATGGTCCGCAGGGATCACGGTCCGAACCGGCGCCCGGTTTGCGCTGCCGCTGGCGCTCGGCATCGCGATCGGCCGGCTCGGCTGCTACTTCGCGGGGCTCGACGACTTCACCTACGGCACACCGACGGCGCTGCCCTTCGGCCATGATTTCGGCGACGGCGTTCTCCGCCATCCCGTGCAGCTTTACGAGAGCGCGGCCATGGCCGTATTCGCGCTTGTCTATGTGCTGGCGGTCTTGAACCGGAACGCGTTCACGATCACCAATGGTTTCTACCTAGTGCTCGCCTGTTACGGAGCGCAACGCTTCCTGTGGGAATTCCTCAAACCCTATGGCACGCTGATCGGCCCTTTCACCCTGTTTCACCTGCTGTCGCTGTCCATCCTGCTCTACGCCGTCGTCATGCTGGCGACGGCGCCCAAAGCGAGACCCGTGCATGAACGCGCCGTTGCGTAAGTCGCGTCCCTACATCTTCTGGGGCCAGACCCAATCCCTCTGCGAGACCTGCCTGAAGCTGGTGCCGACCAAAATCCAGATCCAGGGCAACGAGGTCTGGTACGAAAAACGGTGCAAGGAGCACGGCGTTCAGTCGACGCTGGTGTCGACGGATGCCGCCTATTGGCGCCTGTGCAAGGATTTCATCAAGCCAGGCGACCGGCCGCTGCAATTCCAGCAGCGCACCGAATTCGGCTGCCCCTATGATTGCGGCCTCTGTCCCGACCACGAGCAGCATTCCTGCCTGGCACTGATCGAGATCACCGAGCACTGCAACCTGACCTGCCCGGTCTGCTTCGCCGAATCCTCGCCGGCGCGGACGAAATTCACGCCGCTCGCGACGGTGGAGAAGATGCTCGACGCGCTGGTCGCGAGCGAAGGCGAGCCCGACCTCGTGCAGATTTCCGGCGGCGAGCCGACGCTACATCCTGACTTCTTCGAGATCCTGGACGCCGTGCGCGCCCGCCCGATCCGCCACGTCATGATCAACACCAACGGCCTGCGCATCGCCCGCGAAAAGGATTTTGTGGCGCGACTCGCGGAGAACAGGCGCGGGCTGGAGGTCTATCTCCAGTTTGATTCGCTTCAGCGCGATGCGCTGATCAATCTGCGCGGCGCGGATCTGCGAAAGATCCGGCAGCAGGCGCTGGAGAATCTCGAGCATTATGGCGTCTCGACCACGCTGGTCGCGACCATCAAGCGCGGCGTCAACGACGCCGAGATCGGCGACATCGTGCGCCACGCGCTGACCTGGAAGTGCGTGCGCGGCGTCACGCTGCAGCCGGTGCAGGATGCCGGCCGCAACGAAGATTTCGACAAGATGACCGATCGCATCATGCTGTCGGAGATCCGCAAGCGCGTGGTCGAGACCGGCGTGTTCGGCGACAAGGACATGATCCCGCTGCCCTGCAACCCCGAAAGCATCTCGATCGGCTACGGCCTGCGCAAGGGCGAGACGGTGCTGCCGCTGACATCGCTGATCCCGCAGGAGCAGCTGGTTGCGGTGATGCCCAACACCATCAGCCCGGAAAAATATCCGATGCTGCGGGAGAAATTTGTCGACCTGTTCTCGCTGTCGTCAGGTCCGCTGAACACGAGCGAGCGCGTCTGCGAACTCCTGTGCTGCCTGCCGAGCTTTCAGGTGCCGGACGGGCTCTCCTACGAGAACGTCTTCCGCGTCACCATCGTGCAGTTTCTCGACCGCTTCAATTTCTGCGTCGGCAACGTCAAGCGCAGCTGCATTCATTTCGTCACCGAGCAGGGCGCGATCATTCCGTTCGACACCTACAATCTGTTCTACCGCAACGGTGCGATCGGCCGAATCCGCGCGGAGCTCGAAGGGCAGACTTATCGCGAGGCAAGGCAAAGCGAGGAGGCACTACGATGAGCGACACGTCACCGCCGGTTCTGCCACCCGCCCCAACGCCCGGCGAGGCACGTAGCGGCTGCCTCACCGCGTTCATGGTGATTTCAGGGGTGATCCTGCTGCTGCCGGGCCTCTGCGCACTCCTGTTCGGCGGAATCTCCATATCCGAGGGGGGCAAGATCGATTCGGACATCGCGCCGCTGGTCTTCCTGGGACTGGTCGTCGGCCTCGGGGGCGTGGCCCTGATCTGGGCGGCCATCAAGGGGCGAAAGGCCCCCGCCCACCCCGGAACCCAGCCCTAACCCCCGGAGATTCCCGGACAAAATTCAGTCAACCAACCAGCAAAGAACACATTGTTTTTTGGCGGTTTTTGCATATATTGCGCCGCAAACGCGTAGGGTGCCCGGTCGAGCTGACCGGGCTTCCTTTTTGGGCGAAGCAGGCCCCGTTTTCCACGTTTCCAGCGTTGTCCGTGAAGAGGTCCCGGTCTGACCGGCGAGATCGCGCTTAACCCATTGTTCGACCGCAAAGAAGCTCACACATGAACCTTCGTAACGTCGCCATCATCGCCCACGTCGACCACGGCAAGACGACTCTGGTCGACAAGCTCCTCCAGCAGTCCGGCACGTTCCGCGAGAACCAGAAGGTGACGGATCGCGCCATGGACTCCAACGACCTGGAGCGGGAGCGCGGCATCACCATTCTGGCCAAGGCGGCCTCGGTGCAGTGGAAGGACACCCGCATCAACATCGTCGACACCCCCGGCCACGCCGATTTTGGCGGTGAGGTCGAGCGCATCCTGAACATGGTGGATGGCGCCCTGGTGCTGGTCGACGCCGCCGAAGGCCCGCTGCCGCAGACCAAGTTCGTGGTCTCCAAGGCGCTCAAGGTCGGCCTCAAGCCGATCGTGGTCATCAACAAGGTCGACCGCCCCGACGCGCGCCCGACCGAGGTCATCAACGAGGTGTTCGACCTGTTCGCGGCACTCGATGCCAGCGAGGAGCAGCTCGACTTCCCCATTCTTTATGGATCAGCCAAGCAGGGCTGGATGGCCGACAGCCCCGAGGGTCCGAAGGACAAGGGCATGGAGCCGCTGTTCGACCTGATCCTGCGCCACGTCGCGCCGCCGAAGGTCGAGGAGGGTCCGTTCAAGATGATCGGCACCATCCTGGAGGCCAACCCCTATCTCGGCCGCATCATCACCGGCCGTATCTCCTCCGGCGTGCTCAAGCCGAACCAGCAGGTCAAGGTGCTGAACGCCGAGGGCAAGCTGGTCGAGTCCGGGCGCATCACCAAGATCCTGGCATTCCGCGGTCTCGAGCGCACCCCGCTCGATGAGGCCGAAGCCGGCGACATCGTCGCGATTGCGGGCCTGACCAAGGGCACCGTCGCCGACACCTTCTGCGATCCGACCGTCGAGGTGCCGCTGCCGGCGCAGCCGATCGATCCGCCGACCGTGTCGATGTCGTTCATCGTCAACAACTCCCCGCTCGCCGGCACCGAAGGCGACAAGGTGACGAGCCGCATGATCCGCGATCGTCTGCTGCGCGAGGCCGAAGGCAACGTCGCGCTGCGCGTGGTCGAGGCCGCCGACAAGGACGCCATGGAAGTGTCCGGCCGCGGCGAACTCCAGCTCGCGATCCTGATCGAGACCATGCGCCGCGAAGGCTTCGAGCTCTCGGTATCACGTCCGCGCGTCGTCTATCAGAAGGACGAAGCCACCGGCGCCACCATGGAGCCGATCGAGGAGGTCGTGATCGACGTCGACGAGGAGCATTCTGGCGTCGTCGTGCAGAAGATGAGCGAGCGCAAGTCCGAGTTGGTCGAGATGAAGCCCTCGGGCGGCAACCGTCAGCGCCTGGTGTTCTACGCGCCGACCCGCGGCCTGATCGGCTACCAGGGCGAGCTGCTCACCGACACCCGCGGCACCGCGATCATGAACCGCCTGTTCCACGGCTACGCCCCGTACAAGGGCGAGATCCAGGGCCGCCGCAACGGCGTGCTGATCTCCAACGACCAGGGCGAAGCGGTGGCCTATGCCATGTTCAAGCTGGAAGACCGCGGCCCGATGATGATCGAGCCGGGCTGGAAGGTCTACAAGGGCATGATCGTCGGCGAGCACACCCGCGACAACGATCTCGAGATCAACGTGCTCAAGGGCAAGCAGCTCACCAACATCCGCACGACGTCGAAGGACGAAGCCGTGCGCCTGACCCCGCCGATCCGCATGACCCTGGAAAAGGCGCTGGCCTATATCGAGGAGGACGAGCTCGTCGAGGTCACCCCGAAGTCGATCCGCCTGCGCAAGAAGCACCTCGACCCGAACGAGCGCAAGCGCGCGGAAAAGGCCAAGGAAGCGGTGGCGTAAGCGCGTCATCCTCCGCTGTCATTCCCCGCGAAGGCGGGGAATCCAGTACGCCGCGGCCTCTGGGATACTGGATCACCCGCTCCAGTGCGCAATTGCGCACAAGGCGGGTGATGACAGCTGTGTGGGGGCGGCTTTAGCGCATATCACAGACGTGCTAGAGCCCGCCCATGACCTCCCTGCCCTCCTCCGTCGACGTTGCGATCATCGGTGCCGGTGCAGCCGGCCTCGGCGCGGCGCATGCGCTGGCGGGCTCCGGCCTCTCCGTGATCGTGCTGGAGGCGCGTGACCGGCTCGGTGGCCGCGCCTGGACCGTGCAGGCCTCGCCTGAGGTGACCTTCGACGTCGGCTGCGGCTGGCTGCATTCGGCGGACAAGAACTCCTTCGTCGGAATCGCCAAACAACTCGGTTTCGAGCTCAACAAGGACCTGCCGCCCTGGCGCGAGCGCGCCTTCGGCAATGCCTTTCCGCAAAGCGAGCGCGACGACTTCATGCGCGCGATGGACGCGTTCTATGAACGCCTCTGGCGGGCCGCACAGACGGGCAAGGACGAGCCCGCAAGCCTGAGCCTGGAGCCCGGCAATCGCTGGAATCCGATGATCGATGCGATCTCGACCTATATCAACGGCTGCGAGCTGAAGGACATGTCGACGCTGGACTGGGACGCCTATGAGGACAGCAACCTCAACTGGCGCATCCGCCGCGGCTATGGCGCACTGATCGTGGCGTATGGCGCGCCCTGCCCGGTCGCGCTGAACTGCAACGTCACGCTGATCGATCACTCGGGCAAAAGCATCCGCATCGAGACGTCGCGGGGCACGCTGGCTGCCGACAAGGTGATCGTCACCGTGCCGACCAATCTCATCGCCGATGAAGCAATCCGCTTCTCGCCGCCGCTCCCGGCCAAGATCGATGCCGCCGCCGGCCTGCCGCTCGGCGTCGACGACAAGGTGACGCTGGCGCTCGACGATGCCGAAGCCTTCCCAAAGGAAGCTAACTTGCGCGGCGCCACCATGCGCACGGAGATGGGCACCTACCACATCCGCCCGTTCGGCCAGCCCTGCATCGAAGGCTTCTTCGGCGGCAGCTTTGCTCGCGCACTGGAAGATTCCGGCGATGGCGCTATCGCCGCGCACAGCATCGACGAGATCGCGGGTTTTCTCGGCAACGATATCAGGCGCAAGCTGAAGCCGCTGTGTGAATCGCGCTGGGCCCGCGATCCGTTCGCGCGAGGCTCCTATTCGCACGCGCTGCCGGGGCACGCCGGTGACCGCGCCGTGCTGGCGGCGCCGGTGGATGCGCGATTGTTTTTTGCCGGAGAAGCGACGTCGCCGACCTTCTTCACGACGGCGCATGGCGCACGGGATAGTGGAGAGCGGGCGGCGAAGGAAGTGCTGGCGGCTCTGGGCAAACCGTAGCTACACACTCCGTCATTGCGAGCGCAGCGAAGCAATCCAGACTGCCACCGCCGAAAGACTCTGGATTGCTTCGCTGCGCTCGCAATGACGAGTTATTCGATCACCCGCGCCCGCAAATCCGCATCAGGCACGAAGCACGCGTCATACTTCCCGAAGATGCGATAGCGGTTGCGCGCGATGAGGTTGTAGATCGGATCCCGCAACGGCTTTGGCACGGCGAACAATGCGCGCACCCAGCTCCAGCCGGGGAGCTGTGACAACACCGTCAGCGCTGCATCCGACTTCATGAACACTTCGCCGCCGTGAACGACCGCGTTGGTGTCTGGATCATCCGGATCGATCCCGAACGTTCGCGCCAAACGTGTCCCATAGTCCGACTGGATCGGCGTAAAGCGAAACAGCTTCGCCCCATCGCGCCTGGCGACGAAGCGCACCCAGCGCGAGCAGAAGATGCAGACGCCGTCGAACAGGATGACGTCATCGTCCGGCCATTTGCTCATCAGCTTCTCTTTTTGACGCGTTTTCTTCACGCGAACCGGGATCCACTTCGCTCGAAAACGCTATCGGTTATCCAACATGAGCAGCGCGACCAGCATCAGCACGATCGCCGACCCGGTCTTCACCAGCGCGCCGAGCGGCTCGATCCAGAGGTCGGGCGTGAGGATCGCCGCGCCAACCATATAGCCGAGCGACGCCACAATACCCGCGACAAGCCCGACCGCCGCGGTGCGGCGGAAGGCGATCAGCACGCCGATGCTCATGTCCATCAGGCTCGTGCCGATGGTGATGGGATCGACCAGCGCGGGCGGAAAGTTGTGCGCGGTCAAAATGCCGGCGGCGCGGTAGGACACGAACAGCGCGATGAAGCCGGAGACGAGCCAGAACGCGACGAGGCTCGCGAAGATCAGCGCCTTGATCAGGAACAGCCGCGCGAACCATTTGTCCTGGATGGTGGCGGGATGTCGCCCGATCGTCGCAGCCAGCGTCCTCGGCGCGATGCCCGTGGCGGCGATCCAGGCGGACGGATCGCCCGTCACGCCGCGACGAAGCTCGGCGATGGCGGTGGAGCGCATCGGCGGCATCCAGCCGAGATAACTGGCGAAGTCGCCGATCTTTGCACTGAGATCGAGCAGGAAGGACGGCATCGCGATGCGCGGCCAGCCGGCTGTGCCGAACGCATGGCGAAACTGCTTGATGACACCGGCCATGGTGGAGGGCTCTGCCTGCATCAGGTCCCAGCTCACCGCTTTGACCAAGGCATCGTCGGTATCGCGCGCGGCGAGCCAGGCGATGGTGGCCGAGATATCCTCGACCGCAACGGGCTGAAACGGCGTCGCCATCTCCTTTTCCGGCAGGTCCAGCGGAAAGGCAGCGAGCGCGCGGAGCATCGCGCCGCCGCCATAGGCGGACGGTGCGACGACGAAGCCGGGCCGCAGGATGGCGTAGGGAATGCCGGATGCCGCGATCAGCCGTTCGGCCTCGCGCTTGGTCGTCGCAAACGCTGTCCGATCGGCATCAGTGTTGCCGGGAATCGAGATGTGCACCAGCCGGACCGCGCGGCCGCTGTCGGCGACGACCTGCAGCAGGCGCGCGACAAAATCGCGATGCACGGCGCCTGTGTTGCTCCCCGGACCATCCTGAAGCACGCCGAGGCAGTTCACGACGGCATCGACGGAATGCTGGCTCAGGAGTCGTTTCAGCGCGGTCGCATCGAGCGAGAGGATCGGCAACTCGATGTCCAGCGCGCTCATTGTTTGCGCCGGCGACAGGCTGCGAGCTACGCCGATCACGCGAAATCCCCGCGCGCGCAGATCGTCGGTGACGAAGCGACCGATCAAACCGGAGGCGCCGAGCACCAGGATGGTTTTTGGGTTCATCGCGTCCCTCAAAACGGCTTGGCGACCATCAGCCAGAGGATCAGCATCGTGGCACCGAAGCCGGGAAAACCAAACGCGAACCAGCGGCGGAACAGGATGAAGTAACGCTCCGGCAGAGCAGAGTGCTGCTCAGAAGCCTTGCGCGCGAGATCGCGCATCTCGATCTGCATGAATACGACCGGCACCCAGAACAGGCCGGCAATGGCATAGAGCGCGAGTGAGGCCAGCAGCCAGCGCTCCGTGATCGACGTCGCGGAGAGCATCATCAGCACGCCGCCACTGACCGGCTGGAAAACCACGGCCGACAGCGTGAAGATCGCATCCGCGATCACCACGACCGAAGCGGTGCGTGCGATGAACTCCGCGTCGTGCGTGCGATGCGCCATCAGCATGAAGAAGGCGATGCCGGTCCCGGTGCCGAGGATGACGATGGCACCGAGCACATGGAGATATTTGACCAGGAAATACAGCGTCATGGCTTCTTGGTCGCCATTGGTTTCGACGGGTTCAGCGCACGTTCGAGTTCGATGCCAGCGGCTTTCACGCCGGCTTCAGTCTCGATCATCCAGTGCCCCTCACCGCCCGCGGCGGGCAATGCACGGAAATCGACTTTGCCACCACCGCTGCGAAAGGCATCTGCCAACGACTTCGAGAAGGCCGGCGCAAAATAGCTGTCATTGCTTGCGATGAACCATGTGACGGGAATGCGCGCCGCCTTGCCAAATTCGGTCGCCGCCGCCAGCAGCGCATGTGGCGCGCAGATCCGGTTCGGCTCGTCATTGGCGCGGCCGCCGCGCCCCGGCGCGAACGCGATGATGGCGGAAATCGCCTTTGGATCGGCATTCGCAAACGCCAGCGCGCCCCATCCACCAGCGGAATGTCCGAGCACGATCGCGGCATCCTTGCGGATGAAATCCTGCTTGCGCAAATGGTCCAGCGCGAGCGCGATTTCTTCGGCCGTTGCGCGGCCGGAGCGCGCATAGTCCGCCTCGTCGCAACCGCCCTGGTCCTCGACATAGCGGCCGCCGGTCGTACCATGGCCGAGCCGCTCCGGCACCAGCACGGCAAATCCGCGTGCGACGAGAAGCGCTGCGAGCGCGCGGTATTCCGGTTGCGGCATTTGCGCACGACGCAACGCATTCTGCGTCGAGGCATGCGCGATGACAGCAAGCCGGAATGGACCGGCGCCGGCGGGGCGAAACAGCAGCGCATGCGCGGCGATGTCGGCATCCGGCGAGGGCACACGCCACTCCTGCCGGCGAAACGGCTCGCCTTCCGCGCCCGATGCACCGAACGTGACCTGAGCGCACAGAGGCGACGCGGTCAGCAGGGCGAGCAAAGGCAGGAGCGCAAGGATGTTGAAGAGCCGCATGAATGGCCAAGGGCGAGCACGGACAGCGATCGCCAGACTAGTCGGAACGAATCATTCTGGGCGGACTTTCTGCGCTGCCATTGCTGTTCATTGGTTGCCGCGACGCAGTTTTGCACCGACGCATGGCAGGCCGTTGCCCTTCAAGAAGGCGCTCTGTCCTCTTTCGGTACAACCTGGCCACAATACTGATGCAGAAAGTCCACAGGTTAACCGATAATTAACGATAGGTCTTGCCGCCGGCGCGGCGACTTGATTTGATCGCCTCCATGAGCACAACCCTGATCGAGGTCCGGCCGGCCAAAGCCGCAGATGCAACTGCGGTGGCGTCGACCCATGACGAAGCCTGGCGTTCGGCCTATCAGGGCATCATTCCCGGCGCCGAGCTGGAGAAGTTGATCAACCGCCGCGGTCCGCAGTGGTGGGACAGCGCGATTCGCAAGGGCAGCCGCGTCAGCGTGCTGGTGTTCGGCGACAAGATCGCGGGCTATGCCAACTACGGCCGCAACCGCGCACGCAGCCTGCACTTCGACGGCGAGATCTACGAGCTCTACCTGCGCCCCGAGTTTCAGGGCCTCGGCTTCGGTCGTCGCCTGTTCGCCGCCGCCCGCCGCGACCTGATGCAGAGCGGCTTGAAGAGCATGGTGGTGTGGGCGCTCTCGGACAACGATCCGGCGACCGAGTTCTACCGTGCGTTGGGCGGCCGCATGGTGGCGCGCTCCTCCGAGCGTTTCGGGCCGAAGTCGCTCGACAAGGTTGCCTTCGCTTGGACCAATTGAGCTGCTGAAGTCCGGCCGGCAGCGCTTTCCTTCCTTCGATACCGTCCGCCTGTCGCGCCGGTGATCGCTGGATTCATTATTTCACAAAAACACGATGGATTGGCCGGCCAAGCCCGCGTATGACAGCGCCAAAATCGCTGCCGGGCGCGATTTAACCTCGGCAACAACGGAGCCTTGAATGCGTATCGATGCGGTCTCGATCGGAAAAAACGTCCCCCACGACGTCAACGTTATCATCGAAGTCCCCGTGGGCGGCGAACCGATCAAGTACGAGATGGACAAGGAGGCCGGCACGCTGGTGGTCGACCGCTTCCTGTACACGCCGATGCGTTACCCCGGTAACTACGGCTTCATCCCGCACACGCTGTCCGACGACGGCGACCCCTGCGACGTGCTGATCATCAACACCCGCGCCATCATCCCCGGCGCCGTCATGAGCGTGCGCCCGGTCGGCGTGCTGTTCATGGAGGACGAAGCCGGCGGCGACGAGAAGATTCTGGCGGTGCCGTCGTCGAAGCTGACGCAGCGCTACGACAAGGTGAAGTCGTACTCCGACCTGCCCGACATCACGCTGCAGCAGATCCAGCACTTCTTCGAGCACTACAAGGATCTAGAGAAGGGCAAGTGGGTGAAGATCCTGCGCTGGGGCGGCCCGGAGGACGCGCACAAGCTGATCCTCGAGGGCATCGAGCGCGAGAAGAAGAAGGGCTGATCTTCTCCCTCGCCCCGCTTGCGGGGAGAGGGTTGGGGTGAGGGGGACTCTCCGCGAGGACGGTGACAGCTGACTCGCGGAGAGTCCCCCTCACCCGGATTGCTTCGGACGATGCTTCGCATCGCCGAGCGCAA
Source organism: Bradyrhizobium sp. cir1 (assembly GCF_014198245.1). Lineage (GTDB taxonomy): Bacteria > Pseudomonadota > Alphaproteobacteria > Rhizobiales > Xanthobacteraceae > Bradyrhizobium. The sequence continues at coordinate 14,544 of NZ_JACIHE010000047.1, read as the reverse complement.
TCCGACCTCTCCCCGCAAGCGGGGCGAGGTGAAAAAACCTACACCGCCGGCTTCGGCAGCCCTGCAATCGCGCAGGCCGCGCGCAGCGTATTTACCAGCAGGCACGCCACCGTCATCTGGCCGACACCGCCCGGCACCGGCGTGATGGCGCCGGCAACGCCGAGCGCTTCCTGATAGGCGACGTCGCCGACGAGGCGCGTCTTGCCGTCCTCCTTCGGGATACGGGTAATGCCGATGTCGATCACGGTCGCGCCGGGCTTCAGCCAGTCGCCGCGCACCATCTCGGCCTTGCCGACCGCGGCATAGACGAGATCGGCGCGCTTCACGAGCCCGGGCAAATCGCGCGAGCGCGAATGCGCGATCGTCACCGTGGCGTTCTCGTTCAGCAGCAATTGCACCAGCGGGCGGCCGACCAGGTTGGAGCGGCCGATGACGATGGCGTTCATGCCTTCGAGCGAGGCATGCACGCTCTTGGTCAAAATGATCGAGCCGAGCGGCGTGCAGGGCGACAGCGCTTCGAAACCGCCGGCGAGACGACCGGCATTGTTCGGATGCAGGCCGTCGACATCCTTGGCGGGATCGATGGCGTTGATGACGGCTTCGGTGTTGAGGCCCTTCGGCAGCGGCAATTGCACGAGAATGCCGTGCACGGTGGGATCGCGGTTGAGCTTTGCGACGACGGCCAGCAAGTCCGCTTGCGAGACGTCAGCCGGCAGCTTGTGCTCGAACGAGGCCATGCCGGCCGCCTGGGTCTGGGTGCCCTTGGAGCGAACATAGACCTCGCTGGCAGGGTCATTGCCGACCAGAACCACCGCGAGGCCCGGCACCAGATTGTGCTCGCGCTTGACCCGGGCGACCTCGTCGGCGACGCGGGCGCGGAGTTCCGCGGCGATGACTTTTCCATCAATGATCTTGGCGGTCATGTCCGTTCCTCAGTCTGTCGATTTGGCGTCTGCCGCTTTAGCTTGGACGAGCTGGCGCAGGGCTTCGCCCAGCCGCGCCGGATCGCCGTCGACCGCGATCTGCTTCAGCCGCGACGTCGCCCCCGACAGGAGCTTGACGCTGGACTTGGGCACGCCAAGCGACTTCGCCAGCAGCACCAGAACGGCCTTGTTGGCCTCGCCGCCATCGGCAATGGCGCGCACCCGCACCTTGAGCACGCTGCGGCCGTCGGCCAATTGCTCGATCCCGTCGATGTCGTCGCGACCGCCGCGCGGCGTCACCCGCAGCGCGATGCTGATTCCCGCGGCCGAGTAACGCCAGGGTTCCTTAGGAGCCTCTTTCGCGACCAAGGCGCTCCAGCCCGCTCAGATCACGTTCGGGTAGATGTAGTACAGGATCACCCGCTCGATGAACATGATGATCAGGATCAGGATGATCGGCGAGATGTCGAGACCGCCGAGGCTGGGGAGGAAATTGCGAATCGGCGCCAGCAGCGGCTCGGTGATCCGATACAGGAACTCCGCCACCGCCGACACGAACTGGTTACGCGTGTTCACGACGTTGAAGGCGATCAGCCAGGACAGGATCGCGGAGGCGATCAGCAGCCAGACGTAGAGGTCGAGCACGATGATGACGATGTCGAGAACGGCACGCATGGCTTTTGAGGCCTCTGGCTTATGAAAACTCTGGCTGCGGTCGGGATTGACGCCTTTCGCTAGATATCGGTTCCCCTCGGCCCAAACAAGGGAAGTTCGGGCACCGAAATGGCTAAAACCGGGTTACGCCCGTCCTTGACTTGACCTTGGCAGGGACTTAAATGGCGCCCGGTTGTCGGCCGCGTTTACCAGAGCGGCCAGCAAAGGGGCCATAGCTCAGCTGGGAGAGCGCGTCGTTCGCAATGACGAGGTCGGCGGTTCGATCCCGCCTGGCTCCACCAGCCTTCGCAGGCTACGCCTGCTTCGGCTCGGCAAGCCGCTTCGTAGCGAAGGCTGCCGCGCCATAGCCCGAAGGGCGACGGCGGGCTCCCTCTGAACTCCCCCTACCTCCCCGTAAACCTCGGCGGCCGCTTCTCCATGAAACTCGCCACGCCCTCGCGGAAATCACTGCCAGCCAGCGCCACCATCATCTCGCGATTCGCCTCGATCGTCGCCTCGGCCAGCGTCTGGAACGGGACCTCGTAGAGCTGGCGCTTGATCACGGCCATTGCGCTCGGCGAGACGAAATCGGCGAGGTCGCGCGCATAGGCGTAGGTCTCCTCGCGCAGCTTCTCGGGCGAGCAGAGCCGGTTGACCAGTCCGATCCGCAGCGCCTCCTCGCTCGAAACACGGCGCGCCGAAAGCAGCAGGTCCATCGCATTGGCGTGGCCGACGATACGCGGCAGCATCCAGCTGATGCCGTGCTCGGCGATCAGTCCGAGCCGCGCGAACGCCGTTGTCAACACGGTGTTGTCGGCGGCAAAGCGCAGGTCGCAATAGAGCGCGTGGACGAGACCGATGCCGGCGGTCGCGCCGTTGAGCATGGCAATGACGGGCTTTCCGATCGACGGATAGAAGCCGTAGCGCGTCTGCCAGTCGGGCCGGCGGTTCATGTCGAACGGCGGCAAATTCGATGCGCGCCTGACGTCATCGGGATCGAGGCCCTTAAGTGCATCCATGTCGGCGCCGGCACAGAAGGCGCGGCCCGCGCCGGTGAGCACGATGACACGGACATTGTCGTCGGCGCTTGACGCTTCCATCGCATGACGCACGTCGCGCTCCATGATCGGCGTCCACGCGTTCATGCGGTCGGGGCGATTGAGTGTGATGGTCGCGATCTTCTCGCTCACCTCGTAGAGAATGTGTTCATAGGCCACGGCGCTCTCCCTCTGTCTGCCGGCGCGCGTTTGCGCGCGCTCGTTAGGAACGAGCCTAGCATATCCAGGGATGAGGCAAGGACTTGCGCCAAGAACCTGCGCCAAGAACGTGCACCAAGGATCTGCGCAAAGGCGCGGGTTACTCGGCGGCTTGCGCCAGCACCGGCCGCCGCGTCAGCCAGCCGTCGATGAAATGATCGAGCCAGGCGCGCTCCGCCGCGTCATACACGGCACGGTCCGCAAAGTGATGATGCCGCTCGCGCGCGCCGGGTGCGCTGAGGCCGTCATAGCCGCGCGTGGTCCAGCAATGCATCATCGCGTAGGTCACGTCTGGGTGAAACTGCACGCCGAAGGCATGGCCGGCGCGATAGGCCTGGATCGGAAAATCATCGCCTTCCGCAAGCAGTTCGGCACCGACGGGCAACGTGAATCCCTCGCGATGCCAGTGATAGACCTGCGCCGGCCAGTGCGGGCAGAGCGCGTGTCCCGCCGCCGTCGGGCGGATCGGGTAATAGCCGATCTGGGTCAGTGCCTCCACATGCGGCGCGACGCGGGCTCCGAGCTGCATCGCCAGCATCTGCGCGCCGAGGCAGATGCCGAGGAACGGCCGCTGTTCGCGAAGTGGAATTTCGATCCAATCGATCTCGCGGCGAATGTAGTCGTCGGGATCGTTGGCGCTCATCGGGCCGCCGAAGAACACGGCACCGGCATGCCGGTCGAGGGTTTCGGGCAGGGGATCGCCGAAACGGGGACGGCGAATGTCGAGGCGATGGCCGAGTGCGCGCAGCGCATTGCCGACGCGGCCGGGTGTCGAGGATTCCTGGTGCAGAACGATCAGGACCGGCAACCGGTTTTCGGAGGCGGCGGCGCTCGGCGCCCTCTTTCGGAAGGGCACCAATCCTGCGCTACCAAACCTGTCCGTCCGGAACGACATGGCCTCTGCGAGTGCTATCAGTTCAGACCACCAGCATAGCTAAGCGATGGTTAACATCGTGTGAGTTTGCGCACACACGCCGCACGACTAAAGCAAGCTCCGGGCCACTACGGTCGCTAAGGCTGTCTTCAGTGCCGCTGCCGCTGGAACCGGCTGGTGGCGGATAGGATGAAGCCGCGCGGAAAGAACCGCAGCGCGAACGGCACAATCTTGATGCCGAGACCCGGCAGCACTGCCCGTTTGTTGGCCATCAGGCCTTGATAGGCCTGCCTGGCAACATCGGGCGCCGAAACGTTGAGAAGCGCCGTATTGTGCCCGGACCCGACACCGGCGCGGGCCTGGAATTCGGTGGGCACCGGACCCGGGCAAAGGACGGTGACGCGAACGCCACGCGGCGCAAGTTCCGCGCGCAGCGCCTCGGTGAGGGAAATCACATAGGCCTTGGAGGCGTAGTAGACGGCCATGCCGGGGCCGGGCAGAAAGCCGGCGACCGATCCGACATTCAGAAGCCCGCCCTTGTTCCTGATGAGCTGATCGGCAAAGCGCAGCGACAGATCCGTCAGCGCTCTCACGTTGACATCGACGATGCCGACCTGCTCGGCGTGGTCGCACTCAATGGCATCGCCGAACACACCGAAGCCGGCATTGTTGACGAGATGATCGAGCTCGACGCCTTCGGCTTTGAGCGCTGCGGCGATCTTGTCGCCGGCGTCAGCGTCCTGAAGATCGCAGGCAATCACGATCGGCTTTTTGCCGCCCTTGGCGGCGAGTTCGCTCGCGAGCGTCTCCAGCCGGTCTGCCCGTCGCGCCGTCAGCGCGAGGCGGTGTCCATTGGCGGCAAACACGCGCGCCAGCTCCGTGCCTATGCCCGCCGAGGCACCGGTGATCAACGTTACCCGCTCAGTCACGATAGATGTCTCTTGAATTGAAGTTTTTGGCCCCGCAATGGCGGAACGAGAGCATAGGCCGAGCGCGACAGGCAAGCGTCGCCCGCCGCATGGCCGCTTGAGCGGACATCAGGGACAGCAGAAAACCCGCGAATTTACGGGAAATCCGGGTGGACATCACCCACATTAAAGTTTCGTCATGTAATCAGCACAACCGGCCATCGCCGGTCTGCGCGGATCAACCGCCCACGGCGCTGTCCTGCACCTGCCCGCCGGCACGGTCCGCGACGGCGTGCTTGAGGTCGATCCGGTCGCGCTGGGAGATCCCGAGCAGGTCGGAGGCGCGCCAGACGACGTTGTCCTCGAACTCGCTGACCTGGCCGTCGGCATAGACCAGTTCCCACATCATCTGCACGATGCGCTTGCGGCCCGCTTCGTCGAGCGAGCGCATGATGACGCTGGTGAAATGATAGAGATCGACGGCCTCGCCCTCGACCTCAGTGGCATCGGCGATCAGGCGATCGGCCGTGCCGCGATCGAGCCCGAAATGGCTTTCGATCAGGCTGTGCAGCTTGCGCTGCTCGGCCGCGCTCGGCTGGCCGTCCAGCGAGACCACGTGGATCAGCAACGCGGTCGCCGCGAGCCGATAATCGCTGTCGCCGAATGCGCGGTCCTGTGCCTGGGGGGCAACAATTTCGGCGATGAATTGGCGCAGGCCGTCGAGCATAAGGTCCTACCAAAATCGATGCCGCCGCGGGGTGCGGCGGCTACCGGCATTATATGAGCGGTAAACCCAACCGGCGCAACGTGCGCCAGTTTCGCGTGCGCATTACGTTTCGGCAATATGGCGGGCCTTCGGCCGTCATGACCGGTCTGACCCGGCCATGACGATGGAGGATGTAACACCCCATCTGCCTCCACGTCGTCATTGCGAGCGCCGCGAAGCAATCCAGAATCTTTCCACGGAGACAGCCTGGATTGCTTCGTCGCAAGGGCGCCTCGCAATGACGGAGAGTGTGGCGATCTCCTCCCGTCCCTTACGGTATCTCGTACACCACCATCTTGTCGGCGATGCCGCGTAGCGCGGCCTGTTTCTGGATCGGCTTGATCTCGCGCTGCTGGAGGAGTTCGGCGACCGCCGGCGCATCCGCCACCGGCCCGGTGATGTGGATCTCCTGTGCGGTCGACAGGCTCTGCACGCGCGCTGCGATGTTGACGGTCTGGCCGAAATAATCCTGCCGCTCGTTGAGCATCACCGCGAGGCACGGGCCCTCGTGGATGCCGATCTTGACGATGAGGTCGGCGGTGCCGCGCTGCTTGTTGAGCTCGTCCATCGCCGCGCGCATCCGCAAGCCCGCGACGATCGCATGTTCGGGACGGACGAAGGTCGCCATCACGGCATCGCCGATGGTCTTCACCACCGCGCCTTTCTCGGAGGAGATGATCTCGAGCAGCGCGTGGAAATGCGCGCGCACGAGATCGAAGGCGGCGAGATCGCCGACGCGCTCGTAGAGCGCGGTCGAGCCCTTCAAATCGGTGAACAGGAAGGTGAGCGAGGTGATCTGGAGCCGCTGGTCGAGACTGAGATTGTCCGCCTTGAACACGTCGCGGAAGGTCTGGTTCGACAGCATCCGCTTGGCGGTGAGGAACGGCTTGCGCTTGCCGATCAGGTGGTGAAGCGCCTCGGCCGCGATGAACACCGACGGCAGCACGCGCACGCCGGCCTGGTTCTCCAGCGACAATCGCAATGGACCGGGCCGCATCGTCGTGGTCCCCGTCGGCGCCTGCACCTTGTTGTACATGATGGCGAGCTGCTGACGGTCCTTGGTCGGCTCGCCCTGGACATCGATGAAATGGGCGGCGTGCGTCACCGGCTCGAAGATGATGACGAAATCGTTCGGCAATTGCAGCGACATGGTCGCCTTCTCGCCGGCCGGCAGCTCCATCGTATCCAGCGTGACCTCGTTGGCGAGCGTCGCAAACGACTCCTTGTTGAAATCGACGCCGGAGCTCCAGAACACCTGCTTGAAATATTCCCAGACCGGAAGCGTGTCGGGATCGTGCGCGGCGATGCGTCGGACCCGCGGGTTCACGGTGAAGGAGACCTCGACCTGGTCGTCGACGGAGGCCTTGTAGCCGCACGCGCAGAGCGCGCAGTGGTAATCATCGGGCTTGAGCGCCTTCAAGGTCGAGTGCGCCCCGAGCACGCCGCCGCAGCCCGGACAGAGCACGTTCCAGCCGAGATCGAACAGCCCGAGCCGCGCCGAATGCAGGAAGGCCGAGATCACGCGCTCCTCGTCGAGACTGTGCTGCCTGGAGAAATCGAGCACATTGACGCGGTTGAGCTCGTGATCCTCGCCATGCTCGATGAGATCCGCAATCGCATCAGTCACCTTCGCATCGGCGGTCTGCTTCAGAACGGAAAACTGGGCCTGGATGTCGCTCATGGCGCAACTCTATCTAGCTGGATCACGCCGGACGGGCGAACGCCCGTCATCGACGCGTGATGCGGAACATGGGTGAGTGGTCCGGCTGGGTCGTGACGACGCCATGCGGAATCACGGGAGTCTTGTCGGCCAGCTCGACACGGAAGGCGCCGATCAGCCGGGCCAGCGCCAGCATGGATTCGGCCTGCGCAAACGGCGCGCCGATGCAGACGCGCGGGCCCGCACCGAACGGCAGATAGGCGAAGCGATCGGGCTCTTTCGACATGAAGCGCTTTGGAATGAACGCGTTCGGCTGATCCCACAGCTTCTCGTGCCGGTGCAGCAGCCAGGGCGCGATCATGATGATGTCGCCCTTGCCGATCTCGACGCCGGCGGCATTGTCCTTCTCGCGCGCGGCCCGCGCGACCAGGAACGCGGGCGGATAGAGCCGCATCGTCTCCTCGATCACGGCGCGGGTGAATTTCTGGCGATCTATGTCGGCCATACTGTCGAGATGCTCGCCCCGCGTCTCGGAGGCGACTTCCTCCTGCGTCTCCGGATCGAGCGCGAGCAGATAGAGCGCCCAGAACAGCGCCGTCGCCGTGGTCTCGTGACCGGCGAGAATCATGGTCGCGACCTCGTCGATGAGCTGCGCGTCGGAAAAGCCCTTGCCGGTTTCAGGATCGCGCGCCTCGTCCATGAGATCGAACAGGTCGCGCGGCGGCGCGCCGTCCTTCTTGCCCATCTTGCGCCGCTCGGCGATCAGCATCGAAACGAATTCGGTCCAGCGCTTGCGGAAGCGGGCGCGGGCACGATCCATCGGGGTCGGCCAGGACACCGGCAGCAGCATGTCGAGGAAGTACGGCCGTCCCAGCCGTTCGCCGTACTCCATCACGAAGTTGCGCAAGGTTGCGCCGTGCTGATCCATGCCGAACGAGAACATCGTGCGGCCGGCGATCTCGAGCGTCATGCGCTGCATGATCTCGCGCAGATCGACCGGCTCGCTCGTGCGCGCATCGAGCTTGGCGATGGTCTCGTCGAGCACCGCCGTCATGTGCGGGACGAGGTTCGCGGTCGCGCGCGGCGTGAACGCCGGCGCGAGCGTGCGGCGCTGAAACGTCCAGGAATGACCCTCCGCGATCAGGAGGCCGTCGCCGAGCACCGGACGCAGCATACGGATGCCGGCCGGTGTGCGCGTGTAGTTTTCGTAATTGGTGAGCAGGACATGCCGGATGGCATCCGGCTGGTTCAGGATGAAACTGTTGCGGAAGATGAATCGGCCCGGGATGACCTCTTCCTCATAGGCACGCTGCCCCCAGGTCGCGATCATGTTCTGGCGGATCACCGCGAGCTTAGCGAGGAACGACATGCCGTCGGGCGCACGCGGCGGGGCCGGGGGGACGATGGGCCGACGCACACTGGCGAAATTCATGGCTCACTCCCGAGAGATCTGGCGCAGTTCAATAGCTAGTAAGTCAGCTCGGCAATCGCAATCCTGTTCTCGGCGGCCGGCCAGAGGCGTGCCACAATCCGCTCTTCGCCGAACTGGGCCACGATGTTACGCCCGATCTCTGCGGCCGGAAGCCGCAATGTTGCTGCCGCATCGGTGGGCACGCCCTGCTTGACGTCGGCCGGCTCCCTGCCGTCGAACAGCACCACGTCGCGTGGCAGGCCGAAATAGCCGCGCGGACGCGACATGATCACGATCGCACCGGTGTCCTTGTCCGCCGGCCCGAGCGGGCGCGCGGACCGGAGATGCACGACGTCGGACGAGCGCGGGAAGGGCGAACGATAGATGTGCGTGGTCGGCGCATCCGGCGCCGCCAGGACGAATTCGAGCGACCAGGATGGCTCGACCTGCGCCGGCCCCCAACGGCCGTCGGCGCCGGTCTTCGCGCTGTGCACGGCACCGCCCTTGCGCTCACCGGTATCAGGATCGACGCGGAAGATCTCGACGGTTGCGCCCACAACCGGACGATTGGTCTGCACACCGACCGGCGTGCCGGTGACGAGGCCGCTGAGGCGGACACTCTGCTCCGGCACGATCGCAATTCGCTGGGGCTCGCGTCCGGCGATGAACTTGTAGATCTCGCGGAAGGCACGCGGGTGGAACGCCACCTCGCGATGGTCGAGCGCGCCGAGCACGAGATTGGTGGCGCCCTTCAGCTCCGGCCCCTCGACGGTGACATTGGTCGGCGTGCCCGGCTTGCCGATGAAGCGACCGTCGCTCTGCGCATATTTGTCCATGCCGTCGCTGCGCAGCGTGAGGAAGGCAACACCCGGCATCACCTCGGCCTCGCCTTCGTTCAGGCCGCGCAGGAATGCGCCGCGGCCGTTGAACTCGTTGTTGGGCTGGTCGTCGGTCGCGAACACGCCGTGATTGGGCGTGCCGCACAGCACCGCGTGGCTGACATCGCCGGCGCCGCCGCTTCTGATGACATTGCGGATCGCATTGCCGCCGCGCGAGCTGCCGACCAGCGCCACGCGCGGAGCTCCAGTCCGGCGTTTGAGCTCAGCGATGGCGGCGGAGAGCTCGCGGCGCTGGTCCTCGGTCGAGGAACGGTTCGCCTGCTCGACCTTGTCGTCGCTGCGCGCCAGCGGATCGGTGAAATTGATCGCCATCATGCGATCGCGCGCAATGCCGTTGGATTCCATTCGCCAAAGCGTCGTCATCCAGAGCGCGTCGTAGTCGCCATTGCCGTGGACGAACAGGATCGGAGGTAGCTCCGCGTTTTGCGCTGCGGGCGCCGTCTGCGCCAGCGCGCCCGTCCGCAAGCTCGCAACCGCGAAGGGCAAGCTGCCCGCCCCCAGCAGGATCGTCCGTCGCGACAGCCTCATCTGTTCCTCCCCGGCAAAACCATCTTTGCACCGCTTATACCGGCCTAACCACTGGACAGCGAAGGACTTTCGCGGGCATCACTGAATTTGCCGGAATCACCCAAAGACCACTCCAAGCCCACTTCTGCCAGCCCATATGGAAGGGGATATGACCGAGCAGCCGAAGCGTCAGAAATTCGCCGGCGAGGGCATCGCCGCCCCCCTGCGGTTCACCGTATTCCGGCGCATCTGGCTCGCCAGCCTGCTCTCCAATCTCGGTCTCTTGATCCAGGGTGTAGGCGCGGCCTGGGCGATGACGCAGATGGCGGCCTCGGCTGACAAGGTGGCGCTGGTGCAGACCGCCTTGATGCTGCCGATCATGCTGATCTCGATGCCGGCCGGCGCCATCGCCGACATGTACGACCGCCGCATCGTCACCCTGGTATCGCTCGCAATCGCGCTGACTGGCGCGACCGCGCTGACGATCCTGGCCGGCTTCAAGCTCATCACACCGGAAACGCTGCTCGCCTTCTGCTTCGTCGTCGGCAGCGGCAACGCGCTGTTCGGGCCGGCCTGGCAATCCTCGGTCAGCGAGCAGGTGCCGCCGGAAGCGCTGCCGTCGGCGGTCGCGCTGAACGGCATCAGCTACAACATCGCGCGCAGCTTCGGCCCCGCGGTCGGCGGCGTCATCGTCGCCGCGCTCGGCGCAGTCGCCGCCTTCGCCTGCAATGCAATCCTCTATCTGCCGCTGCTGGTGGTGCTGCTGCTCTGGCGCCGCTCTGTCGAGCCCTCGCGCCTGCCGCGGGAAAGGCTCAACCGCGCCATGGTCTCGGGCTTCCGCTACATCACCAATTCGCCGCCGATCAAGATCGTGCTGCTGCGCACGCTGGTGATGGGCCTGATCGGCGGTGCCATCATGGCGCTGATGCCGCTGGTCGCGCGCGACCTGCTGCATGGCGGCGCGCAGACCTACGGCATCATGCTCGGTGCCTTCGGCATGGGCGCGGTGGTCGGCGCGCTCAACATTCACGAATTGCGCAAGCGCATGAGCGGCGAGGCCGCGATCCGCGCCTGCACCATCTCGATGGCGTTCGCGATGGCCGCCCTCGCCGTGAGCACGGAGCCGGTGCTGACGGCCACCGCGCTGGTGCTCGCCGGCGCGGTCTGGATGGCGGCGGTCGCGCTGTTCAATATCGGCGTGCAGCTCTCGGCGCCGCGCTGGGTCGCCGGCCGCTCGCTGGCGGCGTTCCAGGCCTCGATTTCCGGCGGCATCGCGATCGGCGCCTGGGGCTGGGGCCATCTCACCGACTATGCCGGCGTCGAGGTCGCGCTTCTGGTTGCCGCCGGCCTGATGCTGCTCTCGCCGCTGCTCGGAATCTGGCTCACCATGCCGCGCGTCGGCGCCCGCAACGAGGACGCCGACGTTCTCGCCGATCCCGAGGTCCGGCTGTCGCTCACCGGCCGCAGCGGGCCGCTGGTGGTCGAGATCGAATACCGCGTCGCGCAGGAGAATGCGCGCGCCTTCCACAACGTAATGCAGGACGTGCAGCTCTCACGGCAGCGCAACGGCGCCTATGGCTGGTCGATCGCGCGCGACATCGCCGACCCCGAATTGTGGACCGAGCGCTATCACTGTCCGACCTGGTTCGATTACTTACGCCAGCGCAACCGCTCGACCCTGTCCGAACGCGCGCTGCATCAGCGGGCGATCGATTTCCACATCGGCCCTGAGCCGGTGCGGGTGCGCCGCATGCTGGAGCGTCCGTTCGGCTCGGTGCGCTGGAAGGACGAGACGCCGGATCGCGCGGGCGGCGAGGTGCTGCCGGTGGTCGCGACTGCGGCGGGGAGCAGCACGTAGGTCTCTCGTCATTCCGGGGCGTGCCGTCAGGCGCGAGCCCGGAATCCATCGAGCGGCATACATTTGGAGAAATGGATTCCGGGTTCGCGCGTCGCGCGCCCCGGAATGACGATCACTGCCCGTGTTCCGTCAGCACCTTGTCGCAGGTCTTGCTGAGGCGGGGGCGGTTCTGCTTCAGGCAGGCGAGCACGGCGCCATCGCCATTGTTCATCACGGCGCGACAGAACCGGCTGACATCGCGCGCGCAGGCATCGTGTCCGGGCTGTTGTTGCGCGGACGCGGCGGATGCGCACAGGAGCAAGGAAATGATGAAAAGAAATCTGGTCATCGCGTAATGCCTCTTACCCGGAAGAATGTGCGGGCGAAGCTAGTGCGACGATCCCTGTGCCGCAACGGCTTTATTGGCAGGCTGAATGACACCGCCGCGTGGCCCCGGCTTGACGCCGGGGCGCATCGCGAGGGGAGCTAACCGACGCAACGATCGCAGTGCTGCTCTTACTGCTTGTCCTGCGCGTCAGCGACCTTGCGTGAGGCGCCCTTGGCGAGGTCCTTGTCCATCACCGCGCGGCAGCCGGCGCTCAGATCGGAGCGATGCTTGATCATGCACGCGGTGATCTTCGGGATGTTGGGAATCTCCGACGAGCACAGGCGGAAGGCATCGCCCGTGCACATCTGCTGCGCTTCGGCCGTGAAGGCGAAGCTCGAGGTCGTCGAGACGATCGAGACGAGGGCGGCAAAGCCCAGCGCCAGGCCGGTGTCGCGGATCTTGCTACTCAGGGATTTGGCAGTGCAGGACTTGGCAGTGAACGACGTGGTCATTTGAAGCTCCCATTGGCGCCGCCATAGCGGGCCCGTTGTTAATGGGAACTACGATGCTCAGGCAAAACCGTTTCCACTGTGATGACGGTCACGAGAGCCCCGCCTTCTGTGATCTCGGTCACTTTGGCGCACCTTGCTGAAATTCCTCCGCATCCGCTGTCGTGTTGGTGTCACGTTAACTGTTCCTTCGCATTAATGGCTCGTCGCGCGGGAGATTCCGCCGGTTTGGTTGCGTAATTGGAAAGAGTAGCGATGCGTAATGCGTTGGGCCTGATGCTGGCCAGTGTAGTTGCGGCGGTCGTGATCGCCGCCGGCGGTTGGTTTTATTATTCCGCAAGCGCCGATCACGGCGCCCCCAAGACAGTTGCCGCCCGTGCCGCCGACCCGTTGCCGGCACAGGCGAAAATCGCCGCCAAGGACGACGTCGCGACCACCGCGACGATCGCGGCGAAACCAACGGCCGTTGCCCAGGCACCCGCGGCGGCGCCCGCCCCGGCCATGCCGGTGCAGCCGAAGCAGGCCTGCGCCAATCCGAACGCTTTGGGTGTGTCCCGCGTGGTCGAGATCGACACGACGGGCGGTCCAGGCTTTGGCTTCGAGCATTTCAAGCAGTTCGACTTCCTCACCGACAAGGAGGTCGTGCTGACCTTCGACGACGGTCCGTGGCCGGTCAACACGCCCGCGGTGCTGAAAGCGCTCGCGGATGAATGCACCAAGGGCCTGTTCTTCTCGGTCGGCAAGCACGCGACCTACCATCCGGAAATCCTGCGCCAGGTGCTGGCCCAGGGCCACACGGTCGGCACGCACACCTGGTCGCATGTCAATCTGAACAGCAAGAAGATGACGGAGAGCCAGGTCAAGGACGAGGTCGAGAAGGGTTTTAGCGCAGTGCGCTTTGCGCTCGGGACCAACCCGGCCCCGTTCTTCCGCTTCCCGCAGCTTCAGCACAATCCGGCGATGGTGACCTATTTCGGTACCCGCAACGTCGCGATGTTCTCGACCGACATCGACTCCTTCGACTTCAGGAAGGGCGCGACGCCGGAGAAGATCGTCGAGACCGTGATGACCAGGCTCGACAAACTCGGCAAGGGCATCATCCTGATGCACGACTTCCAGAAGCATACCGGTGAAGCCCTGCCAGCGCTGCTGGCGCGGCTCAAGGCCGGCGGCTACAAGGTCGTGCAGATGAAGGCCAAGACCACCTTCCAGACGCTGCCGGAATATGACGAGGCGCTGCTGAAGGATCTGAAGGTGCCGACCGCGGGAACGAACACGCGCCCGATCTCGAGCGTGGTGCAGACGGTCTCGCAGTAAGCCCGATCGAAACGCTCCCTCAAGACGTCATGGCCGGGCTCTCGCCCGGCCATTTGCTTTTTGGAGCGAGCGATCCGCTTACCAGTAGATGCCGTGGCGATGCAGCGCGCTGATGATGCGGCGTTCGGTCCAGCTGCGCTTGTGTCGCGGTTTGTCCACCTTCGCTGTGGTCTTGGCGGTCGGCTTGGTTGTCGCCGCTGGCGCTGGAGTCGTCGTGGTCACGGCGGGAGCGGTCACTGCGGCAGGCGCAGGAGTGGAGATCGCCGGCGGCCGGTCGACATATTTCGGAGCCTCGGCGGCCGGTGCGACCTCGCTGACCTGCGCCGTGGCTGTCGCAGCTGCTGGCAAAGAAGAGGTTGGCGCCGCGGACAGTGTCCGGCTGCGGTCACCGGCCTGGGCAGATGCGGAAGCCAGGACCGTGGCGGCGATCAGAACGATCTTGCGCATGTGAAATCTCCCCGTGGTTGCGTGACGCGGACACTACGGGAGCCGGGGCGCAAGGTGATGTGGCACACGTCACGTAACCTGGCGCCACGCGCAACGCGCACTCATACGAGCGGGCGGCAGTCGGCGAGGGCATTCATGGCGGTCTGATGAAACGTGAGCGGCCCGAGACATAGGTGACAGAACGTACCGAACACATGGGTTACACTTTCCGCTTTTGTTCTGCGGGAGGTGTGGATGCCGTGGAAAGC
>NZ_JACIHE010000046.1 GCF_014198245.1 Bradyrhizobium sp. cir1 | reverse complement strand
CCGACCGAAAATCCATCCGCCTCAAAATCAAGCGCGCAGGATGGGATAACGCCTTCCTTTTGCAGATCCTCAGCCATATGCGATAGCCCTGCCCTGGAGGGGGAGGGTCGGCTCACATGGAGCGCAGCGCAATGTGAGACGGGGTGGGGTGACAGTCTCTCTACCGAGGCGGCGCCCGCGTGGAGAGATCACCCCACCCCGCTCGCGCTACGCGCGATCGACCCTCCCCCTCCAGGGGAGGGTAGGAACCCGCGGATTCGTTCTAACTTGCGATCCGCAGCCGATACGCCGCCCTCGCATTCACCCCAAACGCATTCTCGCGCACATTCGGCCCGAGCTCTGCCAAACACGCCTCCAGCGCCCCCTTGATCTCGCCGTAGCTGCCCGCGAGCAGGCATACCGGCCAGTCCGAGCCGAAGATCAAACGGTCCTCACCGAAACATTTTGCGGCGTGCGCGACGAACGGAAGCAGTCGCTCCGCATCCCAATTGTCCCACTTCGCTTCCGTCGCGAGCCCGGAGATCTTGCACCAGACGTTGCCGCACGCGGCGAGCGCTGCGATGCGGTCGGTCCATTCGTCGCTTCCGCCA
This sequence comes from Bradyrhizobium sp. cir1, assembly GCF_014198245.1. GTDB lineage: Bacteria > Pseudomonadota > Alphaproteobacteria > Rhizobiales > Xanthobacteraceae > Bradyrhizobium. Next base: position 28,624 of record NZ_JACIHE010000046.1, on the reverse strand, counting down.
TCGGCGATCGGCGGCTTGGCGGCGTGATCCAGGACGAAGCGCGCTTGCGGGAAGGCCTGTGCGGTTGCGATCGCCGCCGGCAGCTCGCGGGTGCGGACGAGGAAATCGTAGGCGAGATCGCGGGCGAACACTGCGGTGAGGCCGCGCTGGACGTCTTCGCGCAGCAGCCAGTCGGGATCGGCCTCGTCGTGGACCTGGTGGCGGATGCCGACCAGCTTGTCGCCGCCGGGCAAGGCGCGCAACCGGTCGAGCGTCTTGCCGAGGTCGCCGTCGGTCAGATCGGCCCAGCCGACCACGCCAATGACAGACGGCGTCGCACGCGCGATGCGCAGGAATTCCTCGGTCTCCTCCAGCGCGGAGCGGCATTGCACCACGATGCTGGCGTCGATGCCGTTCGCCTTCAACAGCGGCGCGAGATCGGCAGGGTCGAAGGCACGGCGGATCGGTGCCAGCTCGGGCGCCTCCATCCAGGGATAGTCGGCGCGCGCGGGATCCCAGAAATGTTGGTGGGCGTCGATGATCATCCCCTTACGCTCCACCCGGCAGCGGCGCGCGGGCGTCGACGAGGTTTCGCGCACGCAGCTCCTGCCAGAGCGCAGGCGGCACCGCCCTCTCCGACATTGCGATGTTGTCGGCGACCTCGGCAGCATTGCGCGCACCCATCACGGCGACGGTCACGGCCGGGTGAGCCATGCAGAACTGCAGCGCGGCGGCCTTCAGCTCGGTGCCGTACCTGCGGCAGAGCTCGTCGAGCGCGAGCGCACGTGCGACAAGCGCCGGATCGGCATCCTGATAGTTGAACTTCGCGCCCGCGTGCGGATTGGCGAGAATACCGCTGTTGTAGATGCCACCTAGCAGGATGCCGATGTTCCTGGCGGCGCAAACCGGAAACAGCGCATCCAGCGCGCCCTGGTCGAGCAGCGTGTAGCGCCCGGCGAGCAGGAAACAGTCGACCGGCACGGCCTCGGCGAAGCGCACAAGCATTTCCGACTGGTTCATGCCGGCACCGATCGCCTTCACGGTGCCGTCGGCGCGCAGGCGCTGGAGCGCGCGGAAGGCACCCGTGACGGCCGCGTCATAGTGATCGTCGGGATCGTGCACGAGCAGGACGTCGACGCGGTCGAGCCCGAGGCGCATCAGGCTCTCCTCGACCGAGCGCATTACGCCGTCATAACTGAAATCGAACACCGGCCGTTCGCGCGGCGTGCCCTTGTAATGCTCGTCCTCGGCGGCACCGCCATCGCGGGCGCTCAGCAGGCGGCCGACCTTGGTCGAGATGGCATAGGACTCGCGCTTCTGCTGCCGCAGGAACGCGCCGAGCCGCCGCTCCGCGAGGCCAAAGCCGTAGAGCGGCGCGGTGTCGAAGAAGCGGACGCCGAGCGCCCAGGCTCTTGCGAGTGTCGCCTCCGCATCCGCATCGCTGACAGGCGCAAACAAGCCGCCGAGCGGGGCGGAACCGAGGCCGATTGAGGTGACGTCGAGAGGGCCGAGCCGCGAGCGTTTCATTCCCATTGCCTTACAGTCTTCATTCCAGCAGTCCAAAGATCATCTCTCCCGCTTGCGGCAAGCGCAAGCGGGAGAGGCACGCAGGAGCGCGGGGCTGGCGGGCGCTCCTACTTCAGCATCTGCGCGACGTTGTCCTTGGTGACGAGATCGAGGCCGGTGTAGACGATCTCCGGCACCTTCTCGCCCTTCTTGATGGCGAGCAGCGTGTCCATCGCCTTCTCGCCCATCTCGAACGGACGCTGGCCGACCAGCGCATTGGCATAGCCGTCGCGCAGCAGCTCGAGCTGCATCTTCAGCGTATCGGCGACGACCAGCGTGAACTTGCCGCTGTCGATGTCCTTCTTGTTCCTGGAGGCGAAGGCCTTGAAGCCTTCAGGAGCGAACATCGGCCAGCCGCCGATCGGAACGATGGAGGCGAGATCGGGCGTTGCGGTGCGCATGTCGGTCATCTGCTGGACCGCGAGCGCGGGATCGTCGTTGCAGAAGGTCGGAGAACCCGCGACCTCGGTCCATTTCGAACCCTTCAGCGCCTCGCGCACGCCGTCGACGCGCTCGGCAAGGTTCTTGGCGCCGGGGCCGCCCGAGACCATCGCGTATTTGCCGCCATCCGGCCGCATCTTCAGAAGCTGCTTGCCGAGCGCCAAGCCGAACTCCTTGTTGTTGGTGCCGATATAGGCGATGCGCTTGGAGCCCGGCGCATCCGCATCGAAGGTGATGACGGGAATGCCGGCCGCGGTCGCCGCCTCGATCGACTTGGTCATGGCGGCGACGTCGGCGACCGAGATGGCGAGGCCGTCGACCTTCTGGGTGACGAAGTCCTGGATGATCTGGGCCTGCGTTGCCGGCTCGTGCTCGACCGGCCCCTTGTAGATGCACTCGATATTGCCGAGCTCCTTGGCGCGCTTCAGGCAACCGTCACGCGCGAAATCGAAGAACGGATTGTTCATCGCCTTGGGCACGATGACGAAGCGGTAGTTCGCAGCGAACGCCGGCGTCGCCATCATCGCAATGGCGATACCGGCAAGAAGAAGTTTCCTCATTGTCTCCTCCACCCTTGTTTGGTGCCCATCCTCTCGAAAGTGCCCGGGAAGCGGACAGGCGGCATTTTCGTTGCCTTCCCGAGATAACGTCACGTCAGGTCATCCGCGAGCGGACGCGATCGACCAGCACAGCCAGAATGATGATCACGCCCACCAGCGTCTGCTGCCAGTAGGAGGAGACCTGCGCCAGCACGAGGCCGTTGCGGATCACCTCCAGCAATACGCAGCCGACGATGGCCCCGAGCGGGCCGCCGATGCCGCCGGCAAGGTTGGCGCCGCCGATCACGGCCGCCGCGATCACGTTGAGCTCATAGGAGGTCGCCATGTTGGCGGGCGCCGATCCGAGCCAGCCGGAGATGATGATGCCCTGGAGCCCTGCGGCGAGCGCGCAGATCACGTAGACTTCGATTTTCACCCGCACCACCGGGATGCCGGTGAGCTCGGCCGCCTTCTCGTTGCCGCCGAGCGCGAAGACATGGCGGCCGAACGAGGTGTGGTGCAGCACCACCGCCATCGTCAGCGCGAGGATCACGAGATAGATGAAGGGCACGGGCACGCCGAGCACGTCGCCCGAGGTCAGCGCATAGAAATAATCGGCATCCGGCCCGCCCGGGAAACTTCCGCGGCCGTTGGAGACGACATAACCGAGCCCGCGCACGATCGAGAGCATGCCGAGCGTGGTGACGAAGGGCGACAGGCCGAGCACGGCGATGCAGAAGCCGTTGACGAGGCCCGCGATCAGCGCGACGCCGAGCCCGGCGAGGAGCGAGATCAGCAGGATCAGGCCGGGCACGTTGGCCAGCACAGTCTTACCGTCGACCGCCATATGCACCAGCGGCGAGCCCGGCGCCGACAGCTCGGTCATGACCATCGAGGTGATCATGGCGGAGAAGCACATCATCGAGCCGACCGACAGATCGATGCCGCCGGTGATGATCACGAAGGTGACGCCGAGGGTGGCGATGGCGATGAAGGAAAAATTCTTCGCCACGTTCTGCATGTTGCCTTCGGTGAAGAAGTAGGGGCTGGCGAAATGCATGATCACCAGCAGCGCCGCCAGCGCCAGCAGGACATAGCCGGTCTGGGAGGCGAAGAGACCGCGCTGCCACCACCTGATCTTGCCGATGTTGGAGAAGGTGATCGGGGATTCCATGGGCATAGCCATCACGCCGCCTCCTTCGCGCCGGTGATGAGGGCGGTGACTTCCTCCGGCGAGGTCTCGTGGATCGGCTTGTCGGCGCGCTTCTCGCCGCGGCGCATGACGATGACGCGGTCGCACACGGCGAACACGTCGGGCATGCGATGCGAGATCAGCATCACGGCGACGCCCTGCTCCTTCAGCCGGTGGATCAGGCCGAGCACCTGCTCGACCTGGCGGACCGAGATCGCCGCGGTCGGCTCGTCCATCATCACCAGCCGCGCATTGGAGAGCCGGGTCCGCGCGATCGCGACGGCCTGGCGCTGGCCGCCCGACATCTGCTTGACGAGATCGTCGGGCCGCGTTTCCGAGCGCAATTCGCCGAACAGCTCAAGCGCGCGCGCCGCCATCGCCTTGTGGTCGAGCAAGGCGATGGGTCCGAATTTGCGCTTGAGCTCGCGACCGAGGAAGACGTTGGCGGCGGCCGTGAGATTGTCGGATAGCGCGAGGTCCTGGTAGACCACCTCGATGCCGACGGCGCGGGCATCGACGGGACGATTGAAGTGGACTGCGCTGCCGGCAAAGCGCATCTCGCCGTGCGTGGGGCGGAAGTTGCCGGCGATGATTTTGACCAATGTCGACTTGCCCGCGCCGTTGTCGCCCATCAGCCCGACCACCTCGCCCGGGAAGACCTGCATGTCGACATCGTGCAGCGCGCGGATCGCGCCGAACTCCTTGCCGATGCCGGTGAGCTCGAGCACCGGTGTCGCGTCAGCCTTTGTCATCAGCGGCCTTCCTCAGACGTAGCGGTTGACCAGGGATTCCAGATATTCCTGCCGGCCCGAGCGCGGCTGCGGATCGAAGCCGGGACTCATCGCACGGTCGGCGAGATCGGCAAGCGAACGCTGCCCGCCGAGAATGGCGAGACCCTCGGGGCCGGCCCATCCGTCGTAGCGCGTCGCCAGCGGCGCAGTGAGCGCGCCGGCATCGAGCATGTCGGCAGCGGCAAGGAAGGCGCGCGCGCAGGCATCCATCGAGCCGACATGGGCGTGGATGAGATCATCGGGGTCGATCGACTGGCGGCGGATCTTGGCGTCGAAATTGAGTCCGCCCGAGGTGAAGCCGCCGCGGTTCAGGATCTCGTGGAACACCAGCGCCAGCTCGCCCACGTTCATCGCGAACTGGTCGGTGTCCCAGCCGAGCAGATCGTCGCCGCGGTTGATGTCGAGCGAGCCGAACACGCCGAGCGCCTCGGCGAGCGCGACCTCGTGGTGGAAGGAGTGGCCGGCGAGGATGGCGTGGTTCTGCTCGATGTTGAGCTTGACGTCCCTGAGCAGGTCGTAGCGTTCGAGGAAGCCGTAGCAGGTGGCGACGTCGAAATCGTATTGATGCTTGGTCGGCTCCTTGGGCTTGGGCTCGATCAGGATCGGGCCCTTGAAACCGATCTTGTGCTTGTGCTCGACGACGAGGGAGACGAAACGGCCGAGCTGGTCGAGCTCGCGCTTGAGATCGGTGTTGAGCAGCGTCTCGTAGCCCTCGCGGCCGCCCCACAGCACATAGTTCTGGCCGCCGAGCCGGTGCGTCACCTCGAGCGCCGCGCGAACCTGGCCGGCGGCATAGGTGAAGATGTCGGGGTCCGGGTTGGTCGCAGCGCCCGCCATGTAGCGGCGATGTGTGAACAGGTTTGCGGTACCCCAGAGCAGACGGACCTTGCTTGATGCCATCTTCGCTTCGAAGACATCGGCAATCGCGTTGAGGTTGGCGACGGACTCGCTGAGCGAATCCCCTTCCGGCGCCGCATCGATGTCGTGAAAAGTGAAAAAGGGCACGTCCAGCAGGCGGAACAGCTCGAAGGCGACATCGGCCTTGGCGCGCGCCATGGCCATCGCGTCACTGCCATGGTGCCAGGGACGCAGGAAAGTCTCGCCGCCGAAGGGATCGCCGCCGGGCCAGCAGAAGGAGTGCCAGTAGCAGACCGCAAAGCGCAAATGATCCTCGAGGCGGCGGCCGTGGACGATGCGGTCCTTGTCGTACCAGCGGAAGGCGGGCGTGTTCGCCGCGTCCTTGCCGGCAAAGGCGATAGGCATGCTTGCATCGAAGAATTTGGCTGACGCGTTCACTTAAAGAGGCTCCTTCAATGCGGGATAAAGCGCACGCCAGCGGCGATAGGCTTCGTCATAGGCGGCGGTCACGGATGCGCGGGGCGCGAAGCTCGCGAGCCGGCGCGGACGGGTGCAGACTGCTGCCGGAGCTTCGCCGGTGGCGGCGAGCCGGCCGAGCCGCGCGGCGCCAAGCGCCGCGCCCACCTCGCCCTCCTCCACGCGGTGGACGGGAATGCCGAGCACGTCGGCGCAGATCTGCGCCCAGAGCGGCGAGCGCGAGCCGCCGCCGACGAGATCGAGCTCCGCAACAGGTCCGCTTGCAGCGCTCAGTGCCGCTAGATTGTCGCGCGCGGCGAAGGCGACGCCTTCGAGCACGGCCTGGACGATCTGGGAACGCCCGGTTGCGCCACGCAGCCCGACGAAGGCACCGCTGGCGGCCGCATCGTTGTGCGGCGTGCGCTCGCCATCGAGATAGGGCAGGAATTTGATGGGGCTCGGCCCGGCGACGCGCTCGCCGAGTGGCGCCAGCAGCGCTGCGGCCGGCGTCTCCATCACGCCGGACAGCCAGGCCAGCGAAGCCGCGGCCGACAGCATGACGCCCATCTGGTGCCAGAGGCCGGGCAAAGCGTGACAGAACGCATGCACGGCCGAAGCCGGCGCCGGTGCGAACCGGTCGGTGACGCGGAACACCACGCCGGAGGTGCCGAGCGACAGGAAGGCATCGCCCGGTGCGATGGCGCCGAGCCCAATCGCGCTCGCCGCGTTGTCGCCGGCGCCGCCGGCCACCACGACGTTCTTCGCCATGCCCCAACGCTGCGCGTATTCCGGCGCAAGCACCGCGCTCACCGCACTGCCCTCGGCGAGGCGCGGCATGTGGTGGAGATCGAGGCCGGTCGCGTGCAGCAGCAGGGCCGACCAGCGGCGCTCGCCGACATCGAGCCACAGCGTGCCTGACGCGTCCGACATGTCCTCGACCATCTCGCCGGTCAGCCGGTAGCGCACATAGGCCTTCGGCAGCAGCACCTTGGCGACGCGCTTGAATGTCTCAGGCTCGTGCCGCGCGACCCAAAACAGCTTTGGCGCGGTGAAGCCGGGCATCGCCAGGTTGCCGGCGATGGCGTGCAGCGATGGACAGCGCCGCTCCAGCATGGTGCATTCGGCCTGCGAGCGGCCGTCGTTCCAGAGGATGGCGGGACGCAGCGGCCGTCCGTCCTCGCCCAGCAGCGTCGCGCCATGCATCTGGCCCGACAGGCCGATACCGGCGACCCGCGCAACCTCGCGCGGATGATGGCTCGCGAGATCGTCGACCGCGCCGATCGCGCCCTCGACCCAGGCGTCGGGATCCTGCTCGGACCACAGCGGCGCCGGATGCGACAGCGCGAGCTCGCGCGCCGCGGTCGCGATCACCGCGCCGGCGTCGTTCACGAGAACCGCCTTCACACCGGACGTGCCGATGTCGATGCCGAGATACACGCCATCCTCCTCTTGTTCCGTCGCGGTGTGCGAGCTTGACGTCGCCTTCGCCGCAACGGGCCGTTTCCAAATCCCCCTGCCGCTAGGGCAGATTGTCCCGCATCACGATGTCGATCCTGATCTTGTCCTGCTCGCTCAGGATCGGCTCGCCGCGGGCGAGCGCGAGCAGCACGCGCACGGCGGCACGCGCCTCATGTCCCGGATTCTGCGAGATCGCGGCATCCATCACGCCCTGCAGCAGCAGCCGGCGCGTCAGCGCGGTGACGTCGTGCCCGACAAACACGACCTTGTCGCGGCCGGCCTCGCTCAACGCTTTCGCGACGCCCTGCGTGCCGGCGCCAACGTTGTAGAGCCCGACAATGTCAGCATGCCTGCCCAACAGCCCTGCCAGCAGCTGCTCCGAACGCTCGTCCTCGTCGCGCCCCTCCAGTACCGGCAGCACGCTGAGGTCAGGGAATTCGCTAGCCATCACCTGGTTGAAGCCGAAGATGCGCTCGGCATGGTCGCGCAGGCCCTGCGATCCCGCGACGACGGCAACCTTGCCTGAGCGCCCGCCGACCAGCCGTCCGACCAGCGCGCCGGCGGTGCGGCCCGCCGCGATGTTGTCGATGCCGACATAGTGGTGGCGACGTGAGGACGGGACGTCCGAGACCAGCGTCACGACCTTGGTGCCGGCATCCACCAGGTCGTTGATGGCGGCGCGGACGCCGGGATGATCCAGCGCCACCACGGCGACGCCGTCGTAATCGCCGGACAGCGCCTCCAGTGAGGAGGCCAGCACGGAGGCGTCGAACACGTCGGTTGCGACGATCTCGGCGCTCAGGCGGCGGGCCGAGAGCCAGGCCGTCATCTCGCCGAGATAGGCCTCGATTTGCTGCATGAACGGGTTCGGCCCCGACGGCATCACGAAGGCAAAGCGGCGGGCGCGGCCGCGGGCGAGCTCGGCGGCGGCCACATGCGGCTGGAAGGAATTGCGCTCGATCGCCTCCCGCACCCGCCGGACCGTGTCCGGCCGCACGCCCGGCCGGTTGTGCAGCACCCGATCGACCGTCGCGAGGCTGACGCCCGCCTCGCGGGCGATGTCCTTCAGCGTCAGGGCGGTGGCGGCGAGGGTGTCGGCCATGGCTGAAGGCTAGCAGAGGTGTTTTGAGGTGCGCAACTCATTTTGAGGGGCATGATGGCATTTCGGGCCCGGCAGTTGGCCGGAGAGCTCAGCGGCCGCTGAGGTCGAGCGTCAGGAACAGGTTGTTGGGATCCTCGACATAGCCCTCGAACGGGCCGCAAAGGATGAAGCCATGCGCTCGGTAGAGCGCATGCGCCGGCTTGAAATAATCCCACGAGCCGGTCTCGAGGCTGAGCCGCGTCAGGCCGCGCGCGCGGGCTTCCGTGATGATGTAGCGGAGCATCTGGCCGCCGAAGCCGCGGCGCCGCGTGGTCTGAAGCGTATGCATCGACTTGACCTCGCCGTGGTCGGCCGAGAGCGTCTTCAGCGCGCCGGTGGCGACCAGCGTCTCGCCGTCCCAACCGGTCCAGAACGCGACGTCGCGCGCGCGCAGGCCCGCCAGATCGAGCGCATGCGCGCTGCCCGGCGCGGTCTGCGCCCGCGCAGCCGCGACGTGATGATCGAGCAGCGCGATGACGCGGGAATCGAAGGTGTCGCCGGTACGGATCTGCATGGTCGGCCTCATGCCTAGGTTTCGTTCGCCGGGCGGCGACATCACATCTTCCCGTACGAAGTGCCGCGCCGCGTGATGATGACGTAGCGCGCGTCCTGCCTGGTTTCGTTCTCAAACGTCACCGCGCGCATCACGTCGAAGTCGAGACAGTCGCCATCGCGCAGGCGCACCGTCTTGGCGTCGATATGCACGCAGACCGCGCCCTCCAGCATCAGGAGCTGCTGGGTGAAGGCGTTGCGGCCCCAGGGACTGTAGGAGACGCGCGCGCCGGCCGGCAGGTCGACGACGATGATCTCGATGCCGCTGGCCGCATCCGGCGGCGAGGCATGACGCCGGCGGTAGCCGCTGTCGGGATCGCGCCAATGCGGCTGGTCCGCGAGCCGCACCAGGCGCTCCGGCGGCTTCTCCGCGAGCGCGACGACATCGCTGAGCGTGACGTCGAGCGCCGCACAGAGCTTGTTGAGCAGCGCCGCCGTCGCACTGCTCTGCGCCCGCTCCACCCGCCCGATCATGGCCCGGCTGACGCCGGAGCGGCCTGCAAGTTCGTTCAACGTCATGCCCGCCTGCGTCCGAAGCGTCTTCAAGCGACGACCGATCGCGCGATCGAGTTTCTGCTGGTCCATGGTTGTCATCCGAACATTGCCCGACAGGAGGACCGCACCCATCAGGGCGGGAGGAAGCTTAAGCCGGGCGAGCCGCGCGTGCCGGGAGCGAGGAGCTAATATATTAGAATCTTTGCGGAACCCGTAGGGCCGACTAGGATGCGCCCCAACCACAAACAATCCGGAGGCGATGACATGGGCGAGCCGACGCAGCGGACGATCAGGGCCAACGGCATCAGCCTCAATGTCGCCGAGCAGGGCAAGGGGCCCATGGTGCTGCTCTGCCACGGTTTTCCGGAAGGCTGGTACTCCTGGCGCCACCAGTTCGAGGCGCTGGCAGCGGCCGGCTACCACGCGGTCGCCCCCGACATGCGCGGCTACGGAAAGAGCGACCGGCCCGAAGCGATCGATCAGTACACGATCCTCCACATGGTCGGCGATCTTGTCGGCGTGCTTGACGCCTTCGAGGCGAAGGACGCCGTCATCGTCGGCCATGACTGGGGCGCAACAATCGCTTGGCACACGGCGCGCCTGCGGCCCGATCGCTTCCGCGCCGCCGCGATCCTTAGCGTGCCCTATCGGCCGCGCAGCGAGGTGCGGCCAACGAGCGTCATGCCGCAGACAGCGGATGCGCAGTTCTATCAGCTATACTTCCAGGAGCCGGGTGTCGCCGAAGAGGAATTCGAACGGGATCCGCGCGCAACCCTCAGCGCGATGCTCTATGGCGGTTCTGGCGAAGGAGCGGCGGCGATCCGCGCCAATGCCGAACGAGCCGGCAGGACCGTCGGCGTCGGTATGGTCTCGCGCAAGGACGGCATGTTGCCGAAGGTGCAGGTGCCGTTGCCGTCGTGGCTCAGCACCGCCGACCTCAACTACTACAGCGCCGAGTTTGCCCGCAGCGGGTTTCGCGGACCGCTCAACTACTACCGCAACATCGATCGCAATTGGGAGCTGATGGGCGCCTTCGAGGGCATGAAGGTGATGGTGCCCTCGCTCTTTATGGCAGGCGACCACGACATGGTCATCGCCTTCCCCGGCGCCGCAGAGCACCTCGCCAACATGAAGCAATGGGTGCCGCAGCTCCGCGAGATCAGGATGCTGCCCGGCTGCGGACACTGGACTCAGCAGGAGCGGCCGGCGGAAGTGAACGCAGCGATCGTGGAGTTTCTGCGAAGCCTGCCGAACTGAAGCTTGGAGCGGGCGAAGGGAATCGAACCCTCGTATGCAGCTTGGGAAGCTGCCGTTCTACCATTGAACTACGCCCGCTTGTGCGCTTCGCGCCCATCCTGATTAGCCGAGACGGCGCCTCCCGCCAAGCGGTTTGGCGCGTCCACCCGGACGGTTGTTAACGTCCTGGCAAGATTCTGGGTGCGCCGGATTGTGGCGGTGTTATGATTGATGGGTCGGGGGGAAACGTGCACTGAGTGGGGCGTGTGCATGGTGGGGCGTGGCTACACGGTATTCGACACGGCGATAGGCCGTTGCGGCATCATCTGGAGCGGCACCGGCGTCGTCGCCGTGCAATTGCCGGAGGCGCGGGAGATCGACACCCGCCGCCGGATTTTCCAGGCTCATCCCGAGGCGCGCGAGCAGCAGCCTCCACTCAATACCGAGCTCGCGATCGAGGGCATCGTCGGCCTGCTGCAGGGCGGCGATCCCGATTTTTCCGACGTCAGCCTGGATGCCGGCGGCGTGCCCGACTTCAACCGGCGGGTCTATGAATACGCCTGCACGATCCCGCGCGGGGAGACGCGCACCTATCACGAGATCGCCAAGGCACTCGGCGCCTCCGGGGCGGCGCATTCGGTGGCGCAGGCGATCGCGAAAAATCCCTACATGCTGATCGTGCCGTGCCATCGCGTGCTGGAGGCCGGCAATTACACCGGCCGGATATCGCCTTACGGCGGGGTGATCTCCAAGCGGCGGCTGCTGTCGCTGGAGGGCGCCCAGTCGGTCGCCAGCAAGACGCTGTTCGAGGTGCTGCTGCCGGTTGCTCCGCCGCGCGCGCCTACCTAGATAGAGTCGCATGGATGCGACCGCGCTGCTGACGACACGCTCGATGACCGTCTCCGAGTTTCGCTGCGATGCGGGACCGGACGACACGCCGTTTGCGGAATGCCGCACCGGCCATTCCATCGCCTATGTCCGCTCCGGCAGCTTCGGCTGCCATTGCCGCGCTGGCTTCTTCGAGCTGGTGGCGGGCTCGATGCTGGTCGGCGCCCCCGGCGAGGAATACACCTGCACGCACGAGCATGTCTCGGGCGACGTCTGCCTCGGCTTCTTCTTCAGCGAGGACCTGGTCGATGCCCTCGGCGGGCGGCGCGAGATCTGGCAGGTCGGCGCGACGCCGCCGCTGCCCGAGCTGATGGTGCTGGGCGAGCTGGCCCAGACGGCAGCAGATGGCAACAGCGACTTGGGACTCGACGAGATCGGCCAAATTCTTGCGGGCCGTTTCATCGATGTTGTTTCGGGCAAGGCGCGCAAGCCGGCGACGCCGCGCTGTGGATCGACGACAATTCGCATGCCGAGCTCGACCTCGAGCAGGCGGCAAAGCAGGCCGGCCTCAGCCCGTTCCATTTCCTGCGGCTGTTCTCGGCCGTGCTCGGCGTCACTCCGCATCAATATCTGGTGCGCTCGCGGCTGCGGCACGCCGCGCGCAAGCTTGCCGACGACGATATCGCCGTCACCGACGTTGCCTATGACGTCGGCTTCGGCGACCTCTCCAATTTCGTCCGCACCTTCCATCGCGCCGCCGGCGTGTCGCCGACGAAGTTCCGGCAGGCCTCAAGGGGCGAGCGCAAGATTCTCGGCGAACGGCTGGCCCTGAACTGACGAGGCGGCCGCGTGCTAAGACTTCGTTGACCAGACGCGGCGGAATGGATCGCCGTTTCCCGCGCACTGCACTAGCGTTCAGCCGAAACGTGCCGCGAGACGCAAGGTGCAATGGATTCTCATCATCGGCTTCGGTGCCTTCGTCTACTACCGCATGAGGCGTGCGAACGAGAAGGCCGCCGAATACGCCGCAACCGGTATGGCGCGATCGCCGCTGTACTGGTCGACGGCAGCGCTCACCGCGACGCTGCTCGGCCTCTCCCTGTACATGGCTCATCTTGGACACGAGGGGCCGATCCCATGGCCCTATTGGCCGATCGCGGTCGTCCTGGTCATCGTCATCCTGCTGCTGCGCCGCGCCTTGAAATGGCGCTACCCGATCTAGCGGAGGCGGAGCGCAAGATTCTCCAAGAGCGGGTTGCCCTCAACTGACTAGGGTCGTCTCCGGCGGGCGCCAGCTGCGGCGCGCTTTGCAATGGAGATGAATATGTACGACCACATCGGATTGCGCGTTGCCGACCTCGACGCCGCCACGCGGTTCTACACCGCAGTGCTGGCGCCGCTCGGCTATGTCCTGTGCTCCAGCGGAGACGGCTATGCCGGCTTCGGGCCGAAGGGCGAGCCAGGGCTGTGGCTGCACCTGAACAAGGGCCGGAAAGCCGACGGCGCGCATATCGCGTTTCGCGCCAAGGATCATGACGCGGTCAAGGCGTTTCACAGCGAAGGGCTGAAGAGCGGCGGCCGCGACAATGGCGGCGCCGGGCCGCGCAGGGATTACAGCCCGACCTATTACGCGGCGTTTTTGATTGATCCCGACGGCAACAATGTCGAGGCGGTTTGTGTGTGAGGGCTAGCCACTCGCTCCGTCATTGCGAGGAGCTCTTGCGACGAAGCAATCCGGACTGCTTCCGCGGAGAGATTCCTGGATTGCTTCGCTGCGCTCGCAATGACGGGGTTTGTGGCAACGACCTATCGAAATCAAGGACACCCCCATGGCCTCCATCCACAACGACATCCCCCTCCCCGTCCCCGCCCGCGACGTCTGGGACGCCGTGCGTGATTTCGGCGCACTGCCACAGCGGCTGGCGCCGGGCTTCGTCACGGCCTGCACGCTCGACGGCGATGCGCGCATCGTCACCTTCGCCAACGGCTCCGTCGCGCGCGAGGTGCTGGTCGATTGCGACGATGCGCGGCAGCGTCTCGTCTATGCGATCAACAACGAGCGGCTGAAGCATTACAGCGCCTCGGTGCAGGTGATCGCCGAGGGCGAGACGCGGTGCCGGCTGGTCTGGATCATCGACATGCTGCCGAACGAGCTCGCGGCCTATGTTCAGGGGCAGACGAAGGAGGCCGTCGCCGCCATCCACAGGGCATTCCCGCCCGCGTAGCTCTTTGTTTGAGCATGATCTTTTCGGAAAACCGCTGCACACTTTTCCGGATCATGCTCGCCTGCGTGATGTTTTTCACAGAGCCGCGTCCTCGCCGGCCGTAACCATGCCCGTGTGCGCCCAATTGGCTCCGCTCTTCCGGCGGCGCCGCGCACGCGAGGAGCATGCCATGAGAGGTGCGGACAAGGTGATCTGTCAGGCGGCCGCCGTGCTGCTGCTGTTTTCGATGTCGAGCTTGCCGGCAAAAGCGCAGTTCCTCGGCGGCGGAGGTGCCGGCGGCGAGGACATGATGACCCAGATGGCCCCGATGCTGGAGATGATGAAGGCGAAGATGGGCAAGCGCCGCTTCGCCATGCTGATGCAGACCATGGGCCCGATGATGAGCCGCATGATGGAGAACGGCGGCGGCGGGCTCGGCGGCATGATGGGCGGCGGCAATCTCGGCGGCGGCTTCGGCGCTCCGAATTACGGCGGTTACATGCCGATGGGCGGCGGCGTGCCGACTGGCCTCGGCGGCATGGGCGGCGGCGACATCATGGGCATGCTCGGCGGCTCAGGTGGCGGCGACATGATGGCGATGATTCCGCAATTGATGCGGCTCGCCAATGTCGGCGGCGGTGGCCATCGCCGTCACAAGCATCGCTAATCCGCCGCGCCTGATAGCGCCGGCCTGATCGCGGACTTGCTCTCGCCCGAACCCCAGCGCGTCAGCACGACGCTGGAGCATGACAGCAGGCCGAGCACGACCATCGAGCTCGCGGCCAGCCAGAAGAAGCTCTGCGCGGTGGCCTCGTGCGTCAGCAGCCACCAGCCGGTGGCCGAGATGTAGATCAGCCGCGCGGTCTGCGCCAGCACCGGGCCGATCACCTTCGCCGCACCTTGCGAGGAGAAATACATCGTCGTTGCAAGGCCGAAGAATGCGTAGAACGGCCCGACCGTCGAGAGATATTGACGGCTCGCCGCACGCACGGCCGCGCTGTCGGTGAAGATGTTGACCCAGAGATCGGGGAAGATCGCAACGAGGCATGCCGGCGCACCGACGGCCACGAAGGCAGCCACACTGGCGATCCAGGCAATGTGCCTGGCCCGCGCGATGCGGCCCGCGCCGATCGCCATCCCGACCATCGGCACGCAGGCAATGCCGAACGAGAACGCGATCGAGGTCAGCAGGAATTCCAGCCGCGCGCCGATGCCGTAGCCGGCGAGGATCGCGGTGCCGAACTTCGCCAGCATGTGGGTGAAGATCGAGATCGTCAGCACCGATTGCAGCGGCGAGAAGCAGGCGACGGCGCCGACCTTCAGGATGTCGAAGAACATCGCCCATTGGATGCGCAGGCCGCGCAGCCTCAGTGCGATCCGCGCGCGGCCGGAGAACAGGTACCAGCCCATGATGCAGATGTTCATCGTGTAGGCGATCAGCGCGCCGGCCGCGACGCCGCGCATGCCGAGCTGCGGCACCGGGCCGAGCCCGAGGCCGAGCGTGCCGCCGAGCACGATCTGCCAGGCCGCGGAGTTGAGGATGAGGAACGACGGCAGCTTCATGTTGCCGGTGCCGCGCAACACGCCGGCCATGGTGTTGAGCAGCCAGGGCAGCACGGCGCCGCCGAAAAACACCTGCGTGTAGGCGATCGCATGCGTCAGCACATCACCGCGGCCGCCGAGCATTTCGAGCACCCTCGGCCCGAAGATCAGCATGCCCAGCATGAAGACGAGGCCGAAGCTGATGCCGATCAGCATCGCATGCACGGCGAGTGTGCCGGCCCGCTCGCGGTCGCCGGCACCGAGCGCGCGTGCGATGGCGGAGGCCACCGCGCCGCCCATGGCGCCGCCGGACATCGTCATGGTCAGGATCACTGTCGGAAACACCAGCGCCATCGCGGCCAGCGCCTCGACGCCGAGACGGCCGATATAGGAGGTCTCCGCGATGACGACGCACATGCCGGCCGAGAGCCCGATCACGTTCGGCCAGGCGAGCGAGAGCAGCGTGCGCAGGATCGGCCCGTCGGTCAGCGCGCTCCTGACGGGACGCGGGGGCGGCGGCAGCGGGCGCTCTTGCTCATCGACCGGGATCTCGGCGATGTCGGACATGTCCTCTCCCGGACGCAGGCGCCATTTGCGGCGCGGCAATCACTTGGTGTGCCAATGACTTTGTTCGCGCGCAGGGCGCGGCAGGGACTTGTTAGCACGGCGATTGCCGATTCCTCCTGCGCTAGGTGCAGGCGTGCCCTGCGGCAGCGCATTTCAATGGGTGGAATTCGTTTTTTCTCCCTCTCCCCGTTCTTACGGGGCCACGACGAGCTTCGCTCGCGCTGAGAGGGCTGGGGTGAGGGGCTGTTTCCTCACGTTCGGTGACAGTTGGACTCGCGGAGACTCCCCCTCACCCGGAATTTGCTGTCGCAAATTCCGGCCTCTCCCCGCACGCGGGGAGAGGCGAAGTGCGCCGAGACACCATCGCTTATCCAATCGTCCAGACCAGCGGCAGCCGGCCGCCTGCGGCGGTGCGCATCTGCACGCCGATGTGCCGGCCGCAACCTGCGGCAAGCCCTTCGAACAACCCCTCCAGCACTTTGGCGCAGGCGCGGTGATAGTCGGCGACGTCGTCCATCAGCTTCCAGCTCCGCTGGCGGAGTTCGAATGCGCCTTCGGACTGCGCCAGGTCGGCGGCGTCTTCCTGCGCGGCGAACAGCGCGTTCAGGAACGATGCGAACTCGCTGGCGCCGCCGCTGGTCATCGCAAGCGCTGCCGCGACCTCATCGAAATATTGCATCCCGATCAGCTTGCCGGTGAGGTGCAGCAGATAGCCGGCATCCTCGGGGCCGAACAGCTGCACCATCACGGGCGCGGCGGTGCGGACATATTCCATCGCGTAGTTGCGATAGGCCTTTTCCAGCCGTGGCTTCGGCCAGCTCGCGACCGGCAGAGCGGGCGCGGTCTTGGCGTCGAACAACGGCGCCTCCAGATGGCGCGCGAACACCAGACGCTGATCCAGCTCGAGCGGATGGTCGTACTGGTGATAGTAGCCTTCGAGCCCGTCCTGGCCGTCGACGCTCTGCTTGGTGCAAACGAAGCCGAGGCGGAGATCGCCCAGCGCGACGCCGTTGTTGGCGTGCCAGCCGCGCAGCATCGCGCGTGAGACCTCGCCCGGCACGCCGCAGATCGCGGTGCCCTTCCAGATCCAGCGCGGCGGCGGATAGCGGATCCAGGCCTTGGTGTCGCTCTCATACATGTATTCGACATGCACGCCGCCGATCCAGTTGGAGAGATAGTGATATTGCGCGGCAGCCACCGCCGGCGGCAAATGGCTGAGCCCGAGCTTTTGCAAGCCCGGCAGGAAGCGCTCCTGCTGCTGGCGGCGAAACACGCGGAAGACGAATTCGGCCGCATCCGCCGTGCCGCGGCGCGTGACGACGGTGAGAATGAGCCCGGTGAAATAGGCGTGATAGAGATCGGCAACCGCGCGCCAGCGCTTCCATTGGGCTTCCTGCGCGGCGTCTGATGCGGCGGTCATGTTCACTCCCGGCTTGTTGTTTTGCGGGAGTGTGTCATCGCGGATGGGGTGGCGCAACACACCACAAGCTCGGTGTCATCGCCCGGCGAAGACCGGGCGATCCAGTATTCCAGAGACGATCGTGGTGAATCGAGAGGCCGCGGCGTACTGGATTCCCCGCTTTCGCGGGGAATGACGGCGGAGGATGGGGCTAGCACTACACCCTAAAATGCTTGCTGAGCTTCAGGCCCTGCGCCTGGTAATTCGACCCGATGCGCTGGCCGTACATGGCGTCGGGGCGCGCCAGCATCTTCTCGTAGACGAGACGGCCGACGATCTGGCCGTGCTCGAGGATGAACGGCACCTCGCGCGAGCGCACTTCGAGCACGGCGCGCGATCCTAGCCCGCCCGCACCGGCATAGCCGAAGCCGGGATCGAAGAAGCCGGCATAGTGCACGCGGAATTCGCCGACCAAAGGATCGAACGGTACCATCTCCGCGGCGTAATCGGGCGGCACCTGCACGGCTTCCTTGGAGGCGAGGATGTAGAACTCGCCGGGATCGAGGATCAGGCTGCCGTCGGGGCGCGCCGGGATCGGCTCCCAGAAATCTTCCACCGCATAGCCGGCGCGGCGGTCGACGTCGACGACGCCGGTGTGGCGCTTGGCGCGGTAGCCGACGAAGCCGTTGGCCTTCTCACCCGAGAGATCGACCGAGACGGCGACGCCGCCCGAGAGATCGGCGTCGTCGACGTCGACGAGGCGCTCGGTAGCGTGCAGCGCGTCGAGCTCGTCGGCATTGAGGATGGCATCGCCGGTGCGGAAGCGCACCTGCGACAGGCGCGAGCCCTCGCGCACCAGCACCGGAAACGTCTTCGGGCTGATCTCGGCATAGAGCGGGCCGTGATAGCCGGCGCCGATCATGTCGAAGCGGCGGGTGCCGTCGGCGATGACTCGCGTGAAGACGTCGAGCCGGCCGGTCGAGCTTTTCGGATTTGCGGCTGCGACGATCTCCGGCGGCAGCGCCAGGCTTTCCAGCAGCGGCACGATGTAGACGCAGTTGGTCTCCAGCACCGCGCCGTCGGCGAGGCTGAACTCGTGCAGCTTCAATTCGTCGATGCGCTCGGCGACGGTGGCGCCGGGGCCGGGCAGGAAGCTGGCGCGGACGCGGTAGGCGATGTCGCCGAGGCGCAGATCGAGGCTCGCCGGCTGGATCTGGCTTTCGACGAAGTCGTAGGCGGGCAGGATGAGCCCCGCCTCCGCCATCGCCGCGATCATGCGGTCGGGCAGGATTCCATTGGCGTCGGCGGCGACCGTGAAACTCAACCGGGGGTCCTCATCTGGGGTCAAACGCATCCGGACATGCGGAAAATACGAGTCTTTCAGGGCTAGCCGATGGACGCCTTGACGGAAAGGGCATTGCGGAATATGAGCATCACTTATCCCGTGGTGATTTGAGCCGGCCGGCTTGCAGCCACGTTAAATAAATCGCTAAACAGGCCGGGGACCTCTGTGATCCCGGCCAGTGGAGATATCCAGGCCGGTTTTTTTGTGACCATTTTCGACGAGATGGTCATGTCGGAGGTACCTATGTCGAAGTCGACCGCCAACTACCGCCCCGAAACCCGCCTGGTCCATTCCGGCACCCTGCGCTCGCAATATGGCGAGACGTCGGAGGCGCTGTTCCTGACGCAGGGCTACGTCTACAACAGCGCCGAGGAGTGCGAGGCGCGGTTCAAGGGCGAGGACCCCGGCTTCATCTATTCGCGCTATTCCAACCCGACCATTGCGATGTTCGAGCGCCGCATGATCGAGCTCGAGGGCGCCGAAGCCGCCCGCTCGGCGGCAACCGGCATGGCCGCGGTGACGACCGCGATTCTGGCGCCGCTCAAGGCCGGCGATCACGTCGTCGCCTCGCGCGCCCTGTTCGGCTCGTGCCTCTACGTCATCCAGGACCTCCTGCCGCGGTACGGCATCGAGACCACGCTGGTCGACGGTCTTGATCTCGACCAGTGGCAGCGGGCACTTCGGCCCAACACCAAGACGTTCTTCCTGGAGAGCCCGACCAACCCGACGCTGGACGTGCTCGACATTCCCGGCATCGCCGAGATCGCGCACAAGGGCGGCGCCCGGCTCGTCGTCGACAACGTGTTCGCGACGCCGATCTGGCAGAGCCCGCTGGCGCTCGGGGCCGACGTCGTCGTCTACTCCGCGACCAAGCACATCGACGGCCAGGGCCGGTGCCTCGGCGGCATCATCCTGTCGTCCGAAGCTTTTGTCGCCGAGCACCTGCACAACTTCATGCGCCAGACCGGCCCGTCGATCTCGCCGTTCAACGCCTGGGTCCTGCTCAAGGGGCTGGAGACGCTGGGCGTGCGCGTGCGCGCGCAGACCGACACCGCAGCGCGCGTCGCCGAGGTGCTGGCGAGCCATCCCAAGATCTCGCGCCTGGTCTATCCCGGCCGCACCGATCATCCGCAGGCAGCGCTGGTGAAGAAGCAGATGCGCGGCGGCTCGACGCTGGTCGGCTTCGAGGTCAAGGGCGGCAAGGCGGCGGCGTTCCGCGTGCTCAACGAGCTGAAGCTCGCGAAGATCTCGAACAATCTCGGCGACGCCAAGAGCCTCGTCACGCATCCGGCGACCACGACGCATCAGCGCCTCAAGCCGGAAGACCGCGCCGCGCTCGGCATCAGCGAGGGTTTCATCCGCTTCTCCGCGGGGCTGGAGCATGCGGATGATCTGATCGAGGATCTGACCGCGGCGCTGGAGAAGGCGTGAGGTTGAATCGTAGGGTGGGTTAGCCGAAGGCGTAACCCACCTCTTTGCTCTCCGCACGTCGAAACGTGGTGGGTTACGGCTTCGCCTAACCCCTACGGCACCGATGCTACATCGGCCGATACGTCCGCACATCGGCGGGCACGTTCACACCGAGCTTGATCTGGCCGACGGAGCGGATGATGTCGTCGCCGAGGAGCTGGGCGAAGCAGGCATAGCCCCAATCGTTCATGTGCAGGCCGTCGGCGATCACGAAGCTCTCGACCGGGATCGATTGGTTCTCGTGCCAGTCGCGCATCACCTCGAAGCGCGGGAAGATGCCGACCTTGCGGAGCTCGGCGACCTTGCCGAGCAGCTTGATCATCTTGCCGGCGCTCTCGGCGCGCTGATTGACGGCCGGCGAATATTGCGGATCGACCAGCACGATGTCGGCACCGCCGGCTGACTGGATGCGGGAGATGCCGTCCTCGACCAGCTTGGCGGTGTCGGCGGGATCGAGATTGCGCAGCACGGCGTTGGTGCCGACCTGCCAGATCACCATGTCCGGATGCACGTCGATCACCTGCGTCTGCAGGCGCTTCATCATCTCGGGCGCGTCCTCGCCGCCGACGCCGGCATTGACGACGGTGATGTCGGCGGTCGGATAGTGCCGGCGCAGCTGTGCGGCGAGACGGTTCGGATAGTTGAAATCGGGCGAGCTCGCGCCATAGCCCGCGGTCGACGACGAGCCGAACGCGACGATCACGACGGGCTGGCCGGCGACGAGCTTGTTCGCGACATGCGGCAGCGAGCCCATGGCCTTCGAGCCGCCCTTCGGCGGCAGGCAAGGCACGCGGCTAAAGATATCGCCGGCGGACTTGGCGACCTGCTTCACCTTGTCGATGGCGCGCGCGGTGATGCCGCGCTGCTCGGGGGACGTCGCGGCGACCGTGGTCTGGGAGGGCGATGCGGGAGCGGGATTAGCGGTTTGCGCCGGCGCTTGCGTCGCCTGCACGGCCTGTGCCTGCGCGCGCGACTGCGACATCGGCGTCACCAACAGCAGCATTGCCGCTGCTGATACAGCCAGCCATGCCGTCGGGTAAAAAGGGCGGAGAGAACTCATTAACGCTAGACCTCAATTTTGCTGCTGGGCCGGCCCCAGATGGGCTGCGTCAAACACGAACTGTGCCAACGCCCGGCCAAGGCAATCATGGACCTGTTTCGCCAATTCGGGACCACGGGACGGGCTGAACAAGTCGAACTGTCCCTGGTCATTCCACTGCCGCATGATCGCGAAACGGTCGAACAGCGGGATGTCGTGCTCCTGCGCCACCACCCGCATATTGTCGAGATAGGGCGGCACCGAGATCATGGTCTCTGTACGCGGGCTGTACTGCAAGTTCATCAACACGACGTCAGCCCCTGCATTTTGCAGCGCGGCAACCCCTTCGGTCACAGCACCGCGAAAATCGCCGGGATCGATGGCTCGGATAGCATCCACGGTCCCGGTCTGCCAGATGACCAAAGTAGGCTTTTTTGCTTCCATCAGCTTAACGAAGGTGGTGGCCGCCTCCTCTGCCGTTCTCTTGCTCTGTATTTCTACGGAGACGTGCACGGCCTCCGAGGGCGGCAGCTTGTCCTTCAGGATGGCCTGCATGCGCGCCGGATAGGACGCATCCTCCGAGGCCGGAATCGTGGTCGAGCGGCTGCCGATGACCAGAATTTCGAGCGGTTTGCCCGCCTTGACGGCATCGGCGACCTTCGGAAGCTGGCTTTCGCTGCTGAGAAGATAGGACGGCAATTCGCAGGCTGGAGGCACGGCGGGAGCGGCAGGAGCGGCAGGAGCGGCAGGCGCAGCATCGTCCGCACGCGCCGAAGGCGCGGCGAGGTTACCGCATAGCAGGATCAGGCTCAGAAGAACCTTCGCCTTCATCAGCCCCCTCCCGCCAGATCGGCGTTGCCGACGGCGTTTTTGGTTTTCGCACCGCTCTTGTCAGCCACGCGCTTGTACCACGAAATCACCCATGCAACGCCCCACATGACCAGGATTCCGGAGAGACTAATCAGCGCATGCATGGCTGCGCCGCCGGAGATCTCGGCCAGGATGAAATGGCCGGCGAAGGCGAGGAAGACGCCGAGGCAGAAGATCTCGAGCGAATGCTGGCCGCACAGGATCAGCGGCCGCAGCCACGGCGATTTCAGGCCCGGCCAGTCCCGCGGCAGGAAGCGCACGGTGAGCGCGGCCAGCGCCAGGAAATGCGTGAAACGCAGAACGTCGAGATCGGTCTTGTCGATCGGATACATCCACTGCTCGAGCCGCTTCGGCATCAGATGGGACAGCTGAGGCAGATACCAGGTCAGCGTCACATAGAACGCTGCCATGATATAGGCGATCGCGATCCACATCGTTACCGGCGACGCTAAAATACGCGACATGCGCCGCGCACCTCCGAGCGCACACCATGCACCGAAGACGAAAAGCAATTGCCAGGCCAGCGGATTGAAGGCCCAGAAGCCGTTCGGATAGGCGGAGAAGTAGAGATCGTATTCCCAGGTCACCGCGTAGAGCACGACGGAAAGGCCGAGCGTGACGTCGGGTTTCCATTTCATCGACCACAGGATCACAGGCAACGCCAGCATCAACACGATATACAGCGGCAGCACGTCCATGTTGACGGGACGGAAGCGCAGCAGCAGCGCCTGCACGATGGTGACGTCGGGCTGCTTGAGGAAGTCCATGATCCCCATCTCTTCGGTGTAGAGCGGGTTCTCGAAGCTGGTCGCCACATAGGAGATCTCGGCGAGGAAGATCGTGAACAGGAAGACGTGGGCGACGTAGATCTGCCAGACCCGCCGCATGATGCGCGCGGTGGCGATGACGACGCCGCTCTCCAGCATCGCGCGGCCGTAGACGAAGGCGGCGGTGTAGCCGGAGATGAAGATGAAGATTTCGGTGGCGTCGCTGAAGCCGTAATTGCGGATCGTGAACCAGGTGAGCAGGCTCGTCGGCAGATGGTCGATGAAGATCAGCCACAACGCCAGCCCGCGAAACAGGTCGAGCCGGAGCTCGCGCTCGCCGATGGCGGGCAGCGAGATGGCCGGCGCGGCCGCACGCGGCTTGGTCTCCGCGGGGTTGGCGGTTCCCGCGATGGTCGATCCCGTCACTTGGTCGGCAATGGTCATCGGGGGCCTAAAAACCCTCACCCAAATCGCGACGTTAAATGGAGTGTACCGGTCCGGCCGTCATCTCGCAAAGCGGCCGGATCACATAGGGGTGTCTTCGGGGTATCTCCCCCTGGGGGTGTACTTCCTCGCCAATTCTGGCGGCACGATGTCGCCAAAACCGCCTCCGGGGTTTGGTTCCGGTGCCGGATTTCGGTATGATGGCAGCCATGTACCGCGCCGTGACCCGCCAGATCGAAGTGACCGTCGAGCCGAACTTTGTTCCGGAGCAGTCGTCGGCTGACCGCTCCCGCTATTTCTGGTCGTACACCATCGTCATCACCAATTCCGGCGAGGAGACCGTGCAGCTCAAGACGCGGCACTGGATCATCACCGACGCCACCGGCCGCCAGAAGGAGGTCAGGGGCGAGGGCGTGGTCGGCGAGCAGCCGACGCTCGCCCCCGGCGAGCGCTTCGAATATACCTCCGGCGTGCCGCTCACGACCGCCTCCGGCTTCATGACCGGCCGCTACCAGATGGTCAGCGAAACCGGCGAGCGCTTCGAGATCGACGTGCCGACATTCTCGCTGGACAGCCCGGATAACAAGAGGGTGTTGAATTAGGGCGCGGACTTCGGTGCCGTTACTCCACGGCTCGACCTGCCCAATTGCGTGCAATGCGCCCGCTAATCCCGTCATCCTGAGGTGCGAGGCATGCGGCGCACCGCGCCGCGGGCGAGCCTCGAAGGATGAACGGCCCCGATGCAGCCGGGCCGTCGCCCTTCGAGGCTCGCCGAAAAGGCGAGCGCCTCAGGGTGACGGTGATAGAGCAATGACGGAGGATAGACCTACGCGTCCTCGACGCCCGCCTCGTGCGGCGTGAACTGGTAGATCGACGAGCAGAACTCGCAGGTGACGACGACCTTGTCGTCCTTGACCATGGCAGCGCGGTCGTCGGGCGAGAAGCTCTTCAGCATGGACGCGACCGCGTCGCGCGAGCAGGAGCATTGCGCCTTCAGGGACAGCGGCTTGAACACGCGCACGCCGCGCTCGTGGAACAGGCGGTAGAGCAGCCGCTCGCCGGAGAGCTCGGGATCGATCAGCTCGACATCCTCGACCGTCTCGATCAGCGAGCGCGCCTCGACCCAGGCGTCGTCCTCAGCGACGCTGTGCGCCTTGACGCCATCGGGCGCATCGCCCGGATGCAGATCGGCTTGCCGCGCGCGCTCGGGCGCCTTCGGCAAAAACTGCATCAACATGCCGCCGGCGCGCCAGCGATGCTTGCCGCCGTCGTTGCTGCGCCATTCCTCGCCGACCGCAAGGCGCACCTTGGTCGGGATCTGCTCGGAGCGCAGGAAATATTCGTGGGCAGCATCTTCCAGGCTGCCTCCGTCGAGCGCGACCAGGCCCTGGTAGCGGCTCATGTCGGGGCCCTGGTCGATGGTCATGGCGAGATGGCCGCGGCCGAGCAGCGTGCCGGAATCCTTTGCCGTGCCCAGACGCGAGGCGTCATAGCGGGCATAGGCGCGCAGATGGTCGGGCGCCTTGTAGTCGACGACGAGGAACGACACCGGGCCATCGGTCTGGGCCTGGAGGATGAAGCGGCCCTCGAATTTCAGCGCCGAACCGAGCAGCGTCGCCAGCGCGATGGCCTCGCCGAGCAGCTTGCCGACCGGCGCGGGATAATCGTGCTTGGTCAGGATGTCGTCGAGCGCAGGGCCAAGCCGCACCAGGCGACCGCGCACGTCGAGCGCGTCGACCTCGTAGGGCAGCACGGCGTCATCGACCGGAACCGCTGATGGCGCGCGAACCGGGCCTTCAGGCCCGGTTTTCATGTCAGGGGATTGGAAAACCATGGCGCTTTATCTGGGGTCGGAGAGCGGGAATTGGAAGGGGGTCTGAGGGGCCTCGAACTCAGTGTCGTCCCGGACAAGCGCAAGCGCAGATCCGGGACCCATAACCACAGAACGAAGTCACAACGCGAGATGGCAACTCCGAGTCATCGTCACACGACGTCCTGTGGTTATGGGTCCCGAATCTACGCGCGCTTTTCGCGCGCTTGTCCGGGACGACGAGCGGTGTGTATGGCCGGCGTGATGCCAGCCAACACCTACTTCACCGCGTCAAAGCACCAGGCCAGAATGCCCTTCTGCGCGTGCAGGCGGTTTTCGGCCTCGTCGAACACGACCGATTGCGGACCGTCGATCACCTCGTCGGTGACCTCCTCGCCGCGATGGGCCGGCAGGCAGTGCATGAACAGCGCGTCGGGCTTGGCCAGCGACATCAGCTTCGAATTGACCTGGTAGGGCTTGAGCACGTTGTGACGGTGCTCGCCTTCCTTGTCGCCCATCGACACCCAGGTGTCGGTGACGACGCAATCGGCGCCCTTCACGGCGGCCTCGGGATCGGTGCCGAGCACGATCGGTGCGCCTGTTGCCTTGATCCAGTCGCGCATCGCCTTCTTCGGCGCGAGCTCCGGGGGCGTTGCGACATTGAGCTGGAATTTGAAGCGCTCGGCGGCATGCGCCCAGGACGCCAGCACGTTGTTGTCGTCGCCGGTCCAGGCCACCGTCCGGCCCTCGATCGGGCCGCGATGCTCCTGATAGGTCAGGAGGTCCGCCATCACCTGGCAGGGATGCGAGCGCCGCGTCAGGCCGTTGATGACGGGCACGGTGGCATTGGCCGCAAGCTCGAGCAGCGCATCATGGTTGAGAATGCGGATCATGATGGCGTCGACATAGCGCGACAGCACGCGCGCGGTGTCGGCGATGGTCTCGCCACGGCCGAGCTGCATCTCGGCGCCGGTGAGCATGATGGGCTCGCCGCCGAGCTGGCGCATGGCGACGTCGAACGAGACGCGGGTGCGCGTCGAGGGACGCTCGAAGATCATCGCCAGTGTCTTGCCTTCGAGCGGCTTCACCGGCTGATGCGCCTTCTGCTTCGCCTTCATGGCGGAGGAGGCGTCGAGCATGCTCTTGAGCTCCGACAACGGCAGCTCGTTGATATCCAGAAAGTGCTTCGGCGACTTGCTCATCAGCTTGCCGCCCGCTTGGTCTGACTGGACGAGATCGCAGCGCAGGCGCGCTCCAGCCGTGCGACGCTGTCCTGGATCTCCGCTTCGGTGACGATCAGGGGCGGCAGGAAGCGCACGACATTGTCGCCGGCGCCGACCGTGAGCAGTTTTTCATTGCGCAAGGCCGCAACGAGATCGCCCGAGGGCACGACGGCCTTGATGCCGATCAAGAGGCCCTCGCCACGCACCTCGCTGACGACATCAGGATGACGGTCGATCACGGAGGCGAGCTTCTGCTTGAGCAGCAGCGACATCTTCTGCACGTGATCGAAGAAGCCGGGCTTGAGCATGACGTCGAGCACGGCATTCGCCGCCGAGATCGCGAGCGGATTGCCGCCGAAGGTCGAGCCGTGCGAGCCAGGGCCCATGCCGGAAGCCGCATCGGCGGTGGCCAGCACCGCTCCGATCGGGAAGCCGCCCCCGAGCGCCTTGGCGAGCGACATCACGTCAGGCGTGACGCCGGTGCGGCGATGCGCGAACAGATCGCCGGTGCGGCCCATGCCGGTCTGCACCTCGTCGAATGCGAGCAGCAGGCCCTTCTCATCGCAGAGCTGACGCAGTGCCTTGAGGAACGCCGGCGTCGACGAGCGCACACCGCCCTCGCCCTGGATCGGCTCGATCAGGATGCCGGCGGTCTGCGGACCGATCGCTTTCTTGACGGCCTCGAGGTCGCCATGGGGCACCTGGTCGAAACCGTCCATCGGCGGGCCGAAGCCTTCGAGATATTTTGCAGATCCCGTCGCAGCCAGCGTCGCCAGGGTGCGGCCATGGAAGGCGCCCTCGAAGGTGATGATGCGGTAGCGCTCCGGATGGCCCTTGGAGAAATGATGATGGCGGACCAGCTTGATCACACCTTCCAGCGCTTCGGCGCCGGAATTGCAGAAGAACACGAAGTCCGCAAAGCTTTCCCTGCACAGACGCGCGGCGAGTTTCTCGCCGTCCGGGCTCTGGAACAGGTTCGACATGTGCCAGAGTTTTGTCGCCTGCTCCTGCAGCGCCTTGACCAGCGCGGGATGGGCGTGGCCGAGCGCGTTCACCGCAACGCCAGAGGTGAAATCGAGATAGCGCTCGCCATTGGTCGCGATCAGCCAGCAGCCTTCGCCGCGCTCGAAACCGAGGTCGGCCCTGGCGAAAACGGGGAGCAAATGCGGCGCGGCGCTGTTAGTCATGACGATCACTTGATGTTGCGGACGGCCTGAACGCGCTCACGCAGCGCACCATCAACCGGCCCGGAAAACGAAACGTGCCGCCTTTTAAGGGCGGCACGTGACACTATCTTATGCCGGGTAGAACGGGTGTCAATGCCGCCCGAAAGCCCCGCGAAACGCAGAATCCGTAGTCTTGCGGTGCCGGATTTGCGGGGTTTTTGCCACGGAACATGTGGAAGCGAGTCGGCTGACTCTTGCGCGTGAGTCACGCCATATTGTAGCGTTTGGCTTGTCAGATACGACATCTCGTGCAGCAGTTCTGATCCTCTAAGTCCTCATGTACCGGCGTATACGTTCGGGCGTTCTGGTTACGCCCGGCGAGCCTTAAGGGATTCTGGCGGCACGGGTTTTTCGAGGCTTAGGCAATCGCCGCAAGGCGCCAGGACGGCAGCCGCACGGCGAGGGAAAGGGTGCAATGACGGTTTTGACCTGGTCCGACGATCGCGTCGAGCAGCTGAAAAAGCTCTGGGAGGCCGGATTGTCGGCCAGCCAGATCGCAGCCGAGCTCGGCAACGTGACCCGTAATGCCGTGATCGGCAAAGTGCACAGGCTCGGCCTGTCCGGCCGCGCCAAGAGCCCCTCATCGGCAGCTCCGCGGCCGCGCAAGGCGCGTCCCGCTCAGCACATGATGCGGGTCAGCCGCCCGATCGCGCGCGGCAATACCGCGCTGGCGCAGGCCTTCGAGGTCGAGGTCGAGGCGGAGCCTGTGACCTACGACAACGTGGTGCCGATGAGCCAGCGGCTATCGCTGCTCGAGCTCAACGAGGCAACCTGCCACTGGCCGGTCGGCGATCCCTCGAGCCCGGATTTCTTCTTCTGCGGCGGCAAGGCGCTTTCCGGCCTGCCCTACTGTGCCCAGCACTCGCGCGTGGCGTATCAGCCCGCGGCGGACCGCCGTCGCGCGCCGGCGAAGCCGGGCACGCGGTGAGTTCGTCGATCTAGCTGATTGCTAGCCGTCACACGATGACGGCTCAACACATCCGATGTCGTCCCGGACAAGCGCGCCAAAAGCGCGCGCAGATCCGGGACCCATAGCCACCGCAAGATGTGGTTACGGGGACTCGGAGTTACCTTTTCGCAAAACAATCACGCCCTGTGGTTGATGGTGTGGACGGCCCCCTACGGCATCAGGTGTGCCAGAATGAGGTTGTCACACACCCATTCACAGGAGCCGTCCGTGAGCCAG
>NZ_JACIHE010000045.1 GCF_014198245.1 Bradyrhizobium sp. cir1 | reverse complement strand
CCGGAGCTCAAGCCATACACGTACGACCCGCGAAAGGCGAAGCAGTTGCTCGCTGAAGCCGGCTATCCGAACGGCTTCGATACAACGTGCTACAATCTGATTACGCCGCGAGAGCCCAACATCAAGGAAATGGGTGAGGCGGTGTTTGCGTATCTCGGCGCTGTCGGCATTCGTTGCAAGGTGCAGCAGCTGGAGTACTCGGCGTGGCTCAGTCTCGTCCTCCGCGCAAAACGCCCCGAGTTCGACGGCATCTTGATGTCGATGTGGGGTCACGCGTTGCCCGGCGATCCGGCTGAGGCGTGGGCTGGCATGCTGCACACCTATGTTCCGGGAAAAGGCTTTGGTTCGGGTTCGAATACCAACGATGAAAAAGTCGACTCGATGATCGACGAGCTGAAGGTGGCTATGAACCCGGACAAGCGGGTGGAGCTCATTAAGCAGATCGCCCGCTACAAGCATGAAAATGTGCTCGGTGGGGTGACCACGTACCGCCCTGCCAATACGTTCGCTTGGCGCGACAATGTCGAATTTCGGCCGTGGCCGTGGCCCGGATCGTGGCGTCAGTTCCAGGAGGTCGGCTTTAAGCAATAGCCCATCTCTCCCGCGACAAGTGAGGCAACGATGAAGGCGGTTTTTGCCAAAGGACTGCTCAACGCGCTGGTGAGCATTCTCGGCGCGAGCGTAATCATTTTCGTTATTTCGCGCCTTTCGGGCGATCCGGTTGCGCTGATGCTGCCGATGGACGCCCCGCAGTCGGCGATCAACGCCCTGCGACAAGAACTAGGGCTCGATCGCCCGATTTGGGAGCAGTTTCTACTGTTCCTATGGAAGGCGGTCCATGGCGATTTTGGTCAGTCCTATCGTTGGCAGATGCCGGCGTTGGCTCTCGTGCTTGAACGGCTGCCGGCAACCATGTTCCTGGCCACGGCGGCGTTTGCTTTCAGCCTCGCGCTCGCGCTTCCGCTTGGCGTGCTCTCCGCAGTCTACCGAGGCTCCTGGGTTGACCAAATCGGACGAGTCATCGCCATGCTGGGCCAGGCAGTGCCGTCGTTCTGGGTCGGGCTCATCCTTATCCTCGTCTTCGCGGTCACTCTGCAGTGGCTTCCAGCCTTCGGCGCCGATGGCGTCCGGCACGTGATACTCCCGGCGATCGCGCTCGGCTGGTATCCGGTCGCAGCGCAGACACGCATTATCCGCTCGGGCATGCTCGAGGTGCTTGACAGCGACTACATTCGCATGGGGCGTTCCGTCGGCACGCCCGAGCGCCTGCTGATCTGGAAATACGCATTCCGCAATGCCTTGCTGCCACTGGTCACCATCATGGGGGTCTACTTCGCTTCGATGCTGAGTGGCGCTTTCGTGGTCGAGACGGTGTTCGCTTGGCCCGGACTTGGACGAACGGTTGTCGAAGCGGTATTCGCGCGCGACTATCCAGTGGTGCAGGCGGGCGTTCTCATCACGTCGATCCTGTTCGTGCTGTCGAACCTTCTCGTCGACCTGTCCTACAGCATCATCGATCCGAGGATCCGCCCGTGAGTGTAATCCCGGCATCAACTCCTGTCACTGCGGCGGTCGGCATCACACCGCGTCCGTCTCTGTTCCGTTTCCGTCTTAAGGGCGTGCCCTGGCTTCCGCTCCTGATCCTGTTGCTAATCATCGTCTCAGCAATCGGTGGAGAGAGCATCCCACCCCAAGATCCCAACGGGCTGAACCTCGCCGCTGCGTTCCGACCACCGTTCTGGCAGGCCGGCGGTAGCTACGAATATCTCCTCGGCACCGACAATCTCGGCAGAGATGTTCTATCTCGCATCATCGCCGGTGCGCGCGTATCCGCGATCGTCGCTCTCTATGCGATCGTGTTTTCCGGCGCGATCGGCACGATGCTTGGAATCATTGCGGGATACTTTGGCGGCATCGTTGACGCGCTGATTATTCGTATTGCCGAGATCATGATGGCAATCCCCAGTCTCGCGCTTGCGCTGATCATTTCCGCATCAATGGCCCCCGGTCTGTCCACCGTCGTCGTAGTTATCGTGCTCACGTACTGGACCTGGTATTGCCGCATCATCCGCAGCGAGATCCTCTCGTTGCGCGAGCGGGATTATGTATCATTCGCCAAAATCGCCGGCTGCGGTCCACTTACGATCTTCTTCAGGCACCTCTTGCCGAACATCTTCAATACGCTTCTGATCCTGATGACGCTGCAGGTTGGTCAGGTGATCCTCTTCGAGGCGTCGCTGTCATTCCTCGGACTTGGCATCCAGGCGCCCGACACCTCGTGGGGCCTAATGCTCGCCGATGCGAGGCAGTACATCACCTATGCCTGGTGGGGGATCACGATGCCGGGCATCGTTATCATGCTGACCTGCCTTTCCTCGAATCTGATCGGCGACTGGCTACGCGACCTGCTCGATCCGAAACGGAGACAACTGTGACCGCCGCGCCACTTCTGCAAGTCGAAAATCTGCAAATGCATCTGCATCTACGTCGTGGTGTGGTGAAGGCCGTGGATGGCGTTTCATTTCATGTCCACGAAGGCGAGACGCTCGGCATCGTCGGCGAGTCCGGCTCAGGCAAGACAATGACTTGCCTCTCGATCCTGCGCCTCCTGCCGATCCACGGTGATGGCAGGCTGGAGGGCAGTGTGAAGCTCGACGGCGATGACCTGCTGCAGCTCACCGAAGAGGAGATGGCGAGCCGTGTCCGCGGTCCGAAGGTTGCGATGATTTCTCAAGACCCGATGACTTCTCTCAATCCGGTCTTCACGGTCGGCGACCAGGTCTCCGGACCGTTTCGCTACCACAAGCTGGTCAGGACCGTTCGCGAGGCGATGTCCGCTGCCACGGCTGGGCTTCGGCGGGTGCGGATTCCGTCACCGGAGCGACGGCTGAAGAATTATCCGCACCAGTTTTCCGGCGGCATGCGCCAGCGTGTCGTAACCGCCATGGCGATCGCCTGCTCGCCACGCCTGTTGATCGCCGACGAGCCGACAACTGCGCTCGACGTCACCATCCAGGTGCAGATCATGAGCCTGCTGCGCAGTATCCAACGTGACTCGAAGCTCGGCATCATCCTCATCACTCACGATCTGTCGATCGTCGCCGGGCTCTGCCACCGCATCGCAGTGATGTACGCCGGCAGGATCATCGAAACTGGCAAGGTGCGCGACATCTACCGCAACCCGCAGCATCCCTATACCCAGGCCCTGCTGGAAGCGATCCCGCATCTCGGCCAGAAACGTAAACGGTTAGCCGCGATTCCCGGCCAGCCGCCGAATCTGATGGACCTGCCGACGGGCTGCCGCTTCGCACCGCGCTGCCCGAAGCGTATGGCCGTCTGCGACGACTATCCGCCGGCGACCGAGCTGGGCGACGGTCATGTCGTCAATTGCTGGCTCGCAGCGAAGCAGTAGCGACACAGGTAAAGCAACAGATGGGCCTCGAACTCCGCGACCTCTCAAAACATTTCATCGTCCGCACCGATCGCGGCAATGCCGTTGTGCGGGCGGCGGAAAAAGTCAACCTCGAGATTCCGGAGGGGCAGACCATAGCCCTCGTGGGCGAATCCGGTTGCGGCAAAACCACAATCGCCAAGCTCGTGCTGATGCTGGAGCGGCCGACTAGCGGGGCGGTGACCTTCGACGGCAAGAGCCTCAGCGAAATGTCGAGGCACGAGATCAAGAATTACCGCCGGCAGGTACAAGCGGTGTTTCAGGACCCTTACGCCTCCCTCAACCCCCGCCTGACAGTGCGCCGGATCATCACCGAGCCCATTCTCGCACACTACAAGCGCGATCGAGCGACGCTCAATGCGCGCGTCGCCGAGCTCCTGGAGATCGTTGGTCTGCCGCCGACGGCGGCAGATCTCTATCCGCATGAATTCTCTGGCGGACAGCGCCAGCGCATCGCGATCGCCCGGGCGCTTGCGCTCGAGCCGCGCATTATCATCCTCGACGAACCGACTTCGGCGCTCGACGTGTCGATCCGCGCACAGGTGCTAAATCTGCTGATGGACATTCAGGAGAAGTTCGGCCTGACCTATCTCTTGATCGCGCACGATCTGGCGCTCGTCGAACATCTGGCCGCGCGCGTCGTGGTGCTATACCTCGGCAGCGTGGTCGAATGCGGCGAAAGCGAGCAGATCTTCACCGCGCCAAAGCACCCCTACACGCAAGCGCTGCTGGACGCCGTTCCGCGTCCAGATCCGGACTACATGCCGAAAGCAGCCGAGGGCTTCGACGACACGGGTAGCGCGCTCGACCCGCCAAGCGGCTGCAAGTTTCACCCGCGATGTCCGCATGCGATGCCAATCTGCACGTCCGAGAATCCATCGCTTATAACGCTGGCCGACGGCCGCAATGCGGCGTGCCATTTGCTGAGCGCTCGGCCAGCGCTTCAAGAGTGAACATAACAGACAGGCGGGCAAGCGAAGTGTCCTTGAAGCGCCGATCTTGCAGAAATCCCTAATTCCGAGACGCATTTCGGCGCTTCTGTGAACAAGCCTCTTGGCATTCACAGCGAGTATGGTGACCGCAGTGATTGCACCGAAACTATGCGGGGCTCTAGTTGGCCTACCTTGGCGGAATTCGAAGTCGCTTACGTTAAGCGCCAGCACCGACGAGGCTGCGCCCACAGGAGGAATGACAGGAGCACGGACGCCATGAAAACGGCCCCCTCGCCGCACTTTATCCCGTTGGACTTGAAGCGGCATTTCAATGCGAGGCGCAGCGAACTAGACGAGCGGCTCGGCAGGCGGGCGGGCGGGCGACACGGACTGGATCGACACGCTGAGGGGGCCGCAGACGTTCCGCGGAATACCTTTCCTCTTCGGCGGCGAAGCCGGCCCGGATGTGCTCGCGTTGCGTCCCGGAGAGGCTCCTGTCGTCATCGCGCTTTCCCCGACGGCAGCCAGCTACGTGCTCTTCGTACACGTGGTTGAGGACCGTCCCCTCGTGAAGCCTGAGGGATTTGGCGAGATCGGGCCGATAGCGAGTTGGGTGGACGGCAACCGGCTCGGCGACCGGGTCTCGACCCATGCGCTACGATATGCCGACGGCAGCGAGACGGAAGTGCCTGTGCTGCGCCGGTTTGCACTCCAGCACAAGCACATCGCGTGGAGCGCTAGCCCATTCGGGGCCATGCCATTGCGGGCCCCCTCCTTGCACTCCAGCATCGATGAAGACTTCGCGCTCGGGCGCGCGGCGAGCGTCAGCTTCATGACCGGCGAAGAGCGTTCGCAATCGGGGCGCACGCGTCAAGACGGTGAGAACCTGTGGGTCTATGCCCTGCCAAACCCGACCCCGCACAAGGAGCTAACCGTCCTTGCCTTGCGCGCGGAACAGGAGAGTTCGCTCGTTTATGCCGTCAGCACGACACGGCTCACCCAGCATCCGCTACGCCTCCAGGGTCGGAGCAAGCTGAAGATGCGCTTGCCAGCTGGCGTGCATCTGAACAAGCTCGGCGAACTCGATGTGGACGATCGTGGCGAACAGATCGCAATCGATCTCGGAACGGTCATCTCCGCAAGAGCCGTGCTCGAATATTCGCGCCCGGACTGGCTCGGCGATGGCACGACGTGCAGCCGGAGCGGTCCGACACCGAAATAATCGTCGAATACTCCGCGCATCCCGATGCGCGGCTCTACCTGCGCTCCGAAGACGGCGAGCTGCACGTATGGGATCTCCGTTCGCTGGGGGCGATCGCACGGGCTGGAGGGCCTTCGCATGAAATCGCCGTCATCGAGCCTGCCACGCGGCCGGTCAAACTGCTCATCATCGAGAAGGGTTCGGGTCTGCGAGTGGCCGCGCGCGTGCACGTCCACGGTGCACATGGAGAGTACCTGCCGCCCAAGGGACACCATCGCAAGGTTAACGCCGGATGGTTTCAGGACTACGCCGGCGAGCTGCTGAACGGGCTGAACCAGTACGCGTATGTGGACGGCAGCTGCGATATCGATCTGCCGCTCGGCACTGTCTTCGTCGAGATCTCGCGAGGCTTCGAGGTTCAGCCACTGGGCCGCATGGTCGAAATCGCGGCGAATACCGAACTCGTCACCTTCGAGCGGGACAAGGTGCTGCACTGGCGTGAACAGGGCTGGGTGAGCGCCGACACGCACGTCCATTTCTTGAGCCCGCGGACGGCACTTCTCGAGGGCCAGGCGGAGGGGGTCAATGTCGTGAACCTGCTCGCCCTGCAATGCGGTGAGATGTTCAGCAACGTGGCAGACTTCGACGGGCGAATGACCATCGGCGCAAAGGATTTCGGCGGCGACGGCGAATTCATCGTGCGCGTCGGCACCGAAAACCGCCAGCAGGTACTGGGTCATATTTCGCTGCTTGGCTATGAGGGCGAAATGATCCATCCGCTTTCCTCCGGAGGATCCAACGAAGGGGCAATCGGGGATCCCCTCGAAACGACGCTTGCGGAGTGGGCGCAGCGCTGCCGAGAGCAAGGTGGTCTCGTGGTGCTACCGCACTCCCCAAACCCCCAATCCGAGCGTGCGGCTGATATCGTGCTCGGGTTGATCGACGCGATGGAGATGAAGTCGTTCAATCCGTATGCGTCCCAAATCAGCGCGTTCGTCCTCGCGGACTGGTACCGATACCTCAACATAGGCTACCATGTGCGACTGGTAGCGGGCTCCGATAAGATGAACGCTGCGGCGCTGCTCGGCGGCGCACGGACTTACGCGCAACTGGGCGCACGCGGGTTCACGTACCGCAACTGGATGGAAGCAGTGCGCAGTGGCGATACGTTCATCACGGTCGGACCGCTCGTCAATATGACGGTAGAAGGCAAGCGCCCCGGGAGCAAGATCGTGCTCCCTCCGTCGGGCGGCACGGTCAACCTCGATTGGCGTATCGAATCCGTCAGCGTACGGCCGACCCTCGTGGAAGTGATACGCAACGGTGTGGTTCTCGAACGCATTCCTTGCGAAAACTTGTCATGTCGGGGCAATTTGGCCATCCAAGTGAAGGAGTCGAGCTGGCTGGCGATCCGCGTGCGGGGCAGTGTAGCGGGGCGCGACGCCGACATTGCAGCCCATACCAGTGCCGTACACGTCGAGATTGGAGAAAAGCCCATCTTCGCCGAGGCCGACGCCGTGTCGGTGCTGGCGCAGATCGAAGGCTCGATCGCTTACATCGATACGCTGGCCCCCAAAACCGATGAAGCGCGGCACTCGCGGCTGAGGGCCACCCTCGAGCTGGCGCACCATCGCCTGCACGAGCTCGGCGCCGGCCATGCTCATATCCCAGTTCATTCCGTTCGCGTCGCACGCGAGCATTGACCGTTCTGAAAAGATACGCGGATTTGAAAGAAAGACGCAAGGCCGCCAATCTGCTGGGCCCTCACCGTGGCCATTCGGCCGCGCCGGTCACCAAATCGCATGTTGGCAGCGCCAATGCAGCCGATGCCCAGATCGTCGTACAGGTCAATCTTGCCGTGCTTGGCGTCCTGGCTGAGCTTCTCTGCGGCGCTGCCGTGGCGTCGCACTCGTGGAGCATGAGCGCGGCATCGGACCCTCAACGGCGGCAGCTCGCCGAAGACGTCAACCACGGCACAACCGGCCTGAATTTCATCCGCCAGCGTCAGCCTGCCTCTCGGGCTTCACTTGTCCCATGTAGGAGTAATGACGATCTGAGCGATATTTACCTCTTTCGGTTGGTTTAGCGCAAATAAGACGGAGGCCGCTACGTCGGAGGGCGTGAGGTGACCCGGCAGCTTGTCATAAAAAGTCTCGGCAAGTTCCGCGTCGCCGCGATAACGGGCCTTAGCAAATCCTGTTTTAACAAAACCTGGGAGGATCTCAGTGATCCGAATCGGTGATGCTTTGTAGTCTTGTCGCAAGGACTCAAAAAATGCGCGCGCGCCATATTTACTGGCGCTGTATGCAGCGCCGCCTGGATATGTGAAGGTTGACGCTACCGAACCGATCGAAACGACATGGCCTTCACCACGACGGAGCATACCTGGCAGCATCGCGTGACAGAGTGTGATCAAGCCCGTTAGGTTGGTGTCGATTGTGCCGGTCCAATCGCTTGCGGAACCTTCATCAAAGCGTTTGCCTCCGCCGACGTTCGACCCAGCGTTCGCGACGAGGATGTCCACATCTTGCCATTGGGAAGGTAGCGTGCCGGGCAGGGCTCCCACGGCGTCTCGATCGGTCACGTCCAGCCGCAATGGGAGCGCCCGATCTCCATATTCAGAGAAGTTCATTGTGC
Source organism: Bradyrhizobium sp. cir1 (assembly GCF_014198245.1). Classification (GTDB taxonomy): domain Bacteria; phylum Pseudomonadota; class Alphaproteobacteria; order Rhizobiales; family Xanthobacteraceae; genus Bradyrhizobium. Next base: position 27,470 of record NZ_JACIHE010000045.1, on the reverse strand, counting down.
ATTTGTCGAGGCTGCGCGCGGCGCAAATCACGTGCAGCCCCTCATTCAGTAAGGATCGCGCGATAGCCAATCCGATGCCGCTGGATGCGCCGGTTACCATCGCGACGCGCTCGGCGCCGATTAGCAGGTCAGAACTTTTTGTCATCGCTTTCCCCCATTGAATCCACCGGTCGACCGGCCTCAGTCGCTCAACGTTCTATTCTGCGGCTTCTTCGCACATTTCCGGCGATCTAAACTTAGGAAGCGCCCGACGACTAGGCGCGTCCCAAGTTTGAAGTCATTCTATGATCATGCCGGGCACAAGGGACGGCGCAATTCATCGGGTGGAGAAGCACCGACGGCGGCAGGTTTCTTTTCAGCCTCCGCGCGTGACGACGGTCTCCGTATCGCGGCTGTGGGCGCCATGCTTGCCGAGCTCCCACTTCGCGATGGCATTGCGGTGAACCTCGTCTGGGCCGTCGGCGAAGCGCAGAGTGCGTTGGCCGGCATAGCCGCGCGCCAGTGGGAAGTCGTCGCACATGCTGGCGGCGCCATGGACTTGCATCGCCCAGTCGATCACCTGGCAGGCCATTGTGGGAGCCACGACTTTGATCATCGCGATCTCAGTCCTGGCGAGTTTGTTGCCCACTTCGTCCATCATCCAGGCTGCCTTGAGGGTGAGCAGGCGCGCCATATCGATCTTGCAGCGCGCCTCAGCGATCCGCTCCCGCGTCACCATCTGCTCCGCAAGGCTCTTGCCGAAGGCTACGCGCGAAAGGGCGCGTTTGCACATAAGCTCCAGTGCACGCTCGGCCAGGCCGATGCTGCGCATGCAATGGTGGATGCGGCCCGGGCCGAGGCGGGCCTGCGCGATCTCGAAACCGCGGCCTTCTCCCATAAGAATGTTGCCAACCGGCACCTTCACGTTTTCGAAGTACATCTCGACGTGCCCATGCGGGGCGCCGTCATAGCCCATCACGTTCAGTGTGCGCACGATGCGCACGCCGGGCGTATTAAATGGAACCACGATCATGCTCTGCTGCAAATGGCGCGGCGCCTGCGGGTCGCTCTTGCCCATGACGATGAAGACCTCGCAGCGGGGGTCGCCGGCGCCGGAGATCCACCACTTGTGACCGTTAATGACATAGTGGTCGCCTTGGCGCTCGATGCGCGTGCAGATGTTGGTCGCATCGGACGATGCCACTTCGGGCTCCGTCATCGCGAACGCGGAACGGATTTCGCCTGCCAGCAGGGGTTTGAGCCACTTGGCCTTGATCTCCTCGGAACCGTAGCGTGCTAGGATTTCCATGTTGCCGGTGTCGGGCGCTGAGCAGTTCAAGACCTCGTCGGCCCATGGCACCCGCCCTAAGATCTCGGCGAGCGGCGCGTATTCCGAGTTGGTCAGGCCCGCGCCTTGGTAGCCAGAGGCTTCCGCCGTGTCTTTGGGCAGGAACAAGTTCCAGAGGCCGGCATCGCGCGCCTTCGGCTTGAGCTTCTCGATCGTCTCAAGCGCGCTCCAGCGCTTGCCCACCTTCGTGTTGGCTTCGAGTTCGTCGTTGATGGCTTTCTCGTTCGGGTAGATGTGGTCGTCCATGAATTTCAGGAGTTTGGCCTGCAGTTCTTTCGTCTTGGGGGAGTAATCGAAATCCATCGTGCTCTCCTTGGGAATAATCGGTTCAGTTCTTTCGGCGAATCGCCGGGCCATCTGAGCCAGGGGTCGCGCGCTGGCGCCCGAAAGAAGCCGCCTGTTCGCTCGAGGCAATGCCTGTCTCGGTGCGCTTGGCGATGCCTTATCGCCGTCACCCGGAAGAGGTTGAAGCCATGTAGAAATTCTAGTCCACCTTGAGCTCATCGGGTGTCGTGGTTCATTCGGCGGTCTCCACGATTCGCAACAGCACTTCGCGGTTGCAAATCACCGGGCGTCCGCGCTCGATGCGGATCACTTGCTCGCGCTCCATCTCACTTCCTAGTTGAACCGCTGCCGGCTGCCCCGAGCAGCTGCGCGATTTCCTCTTGCGCCAGCTGCAGGTCTCGTGCCCATCCTCTTATCGCCCAAGGGGATCAGAGTTTCAGCCACAACTGGTACTTCTTCTCGTCTTGAAGTTCGTTGCACCGCGCGACCTACTGTACTCAGCCGTCAAGTATCGTTTAATGCGATCAGCGGGGGCCTGGAGCGCAATTCCCGCGCTCACTTTGCACTGCAAGAGGAACTTCGGCGTTTCATATTTTAAGCCGCCCTCAGCGACCCCGCCTTCGACATCTTTCCCGGATGTACAGCACCGCTAAGCAGTTTGAATCAGGCGCCCGCTGGTGGTGGAATTGCGTAATCCAGTGATCGTGGTCCGCTCATGTGTGCGCCTGTTCCACGTGACCGTGGGCAGGCCGGCCGACGTTGGCATGGAGTGAGGCGTTGGTCGGCGGTGGCCGGAAAGCCATCGCATGCTGTGCCCTTTAGGCTTAGGCGGAGAGCGTTGTGCTCCGCCGGTCGAGGATCGCATCGGCCAGGGTGGCGTCGCCAATCGTGTCATGCCAGGTCGAGGGGGAGCTGGCTGGTGACGATGGTGGACCCTCGACCCCTGCCGATCTTGGACGACCTGCAGGAGGTCGATGCGCTGGTTGGCGGTGAGCACGGCCAGGCCTCAGTCGTCGAGGATCAGCAAGTCGACCGGCCGAGCGTCTTCAGCAGGCGAGCGTGCCAGCAATCGCCGCGGGCGAGCGCCAGGACTACGAAGAGGCGCAGGCCGCGCTGGTCGGAGTGGCCATCAGGGATAGGTCCTATGGCCGAGCGCGAAGACGCAGAAATTCGTCGCAGATCCTAGAGCAAATGTCGAATTTCGGCGTATCCGCGCGTCTGAATGCATCAACCGATACTAGAACACTCTCTACATTTAGATTGGCTGACCTTCGAAGGCGAAGGCGGCTAAGTAGCGGCGCGGAAAGTTTATACCGGAACGAATGATGAAAGAAGACTTGATCCCCTTGGGCGAGAAACTTTCTAGGCACGCCCAAACGCAGCCCAATGCTCCTGCGGTCAGTTGCGGCGAAGTTACGCTCACCTACGCGCAGCTCGATGCGCGGGTCAATCGCATTGCGCGAGCGCTTGAACATCTGGGCGTTAATATCGGTGACCGAGTAACCATCGGGCTACCGAACGGGGTTGAATTCATTCAGGCGTGCTGGGCCCTGTGGAAACTCGGGGCGACGCCGCAACCGGTGTCCTTCCGACTCACCAATGTCGAGTTGCAGGCGATTGTCGACTTGGCCGACCCGCGGCTGGTGATTGCTCTTCCGGGCATGGAGGCGAGTCGGCGAAGGGTTACTGTCGAAGACCTTCTCGCACTATGCGACGACGAATCGCCGATGGCAGCGCGGGTGTCCCCGTGCGCAAAGGCTATGACTTCCGGTGGCTCGACCGGGAGACCGAAGCTCATAGTGAGTAATTTCCCCGGAGTGACGTCCGCGGACGGCACTGAAAGGCGGTTGTTGCCGGACGATCAATGGCGCATAGGAGCCGGAGAGACGATGGTGGTGCCCGGACCTCTCTATCATGGTGGACCCTTTACGTCTTCCCAGGAAGGACTGGTCAAGGGGGCTCATGTCGTGCTGATGCCTCGATTCGACGCCGAACTCGTGCTCGCCGAGATCCGGCGTCGGAGGGCAACGTGGTTATATCTTGTTCCGACGATGATGAACCGCATCTGGCGGCTGCCGAAAGACGTACGAGCTCAATACGACATCTCTTCATTAAAAACACTCTGGCACTTAGCTGCACCTTGCCCGCCGTGGCTGAAGGAAGCTTTCATCCGCTGGTTGGGGCCTGACGTGATTCTGGAGTGCTATGGTGGCAGCGAGACTCAAGTCTGGACAAAGATCACGGGAAGCGAATGGCTCGAGCATCGGGGTTCGGTCGGCCGTGTACTCGGTGGGGAGATCATTGCGGTCGGCCCTGACGGGAACGAATTGCCGCGCGGTGCAGTCGGTGAAATCTACATGCGCGGACCGGTGGGCTCCCCTCCACGCTACACGGTCGTAGGCGCGCCGCCGCCTGCCAGTCTGCCGGGCGGCTGGGAAACCCTCGGTGACATTGGCTATTTCGATGCTGACGGATACCTTTACCTCGTCGACAGACGCGCCGACATGATTCTGGTGGGCGGCGCTAACGTATATCCGGCTGAAGTCGAAGCTGCGATCGACGAGCACCCGCTCGTGCTGTCGAGCGCCGTGGTGGGGTTGCCCGACGAGGACATGGGCTCAACCGTTCACGCGATCGTTCAGGCTCGCCCAGGACTGACCGCGGACACGTTGCTAGTGCACCTCGAGCACCGGCTGGTGGGCTACAAACGCCCGCGCACCTTCGAGTTCGTTGACGAGCCGCTGCGCGATGACGCGGGGAAGGTTCGCCGGACCAGACTGCGTGATGAACGAATTGCCCGAACGAAGCTGGCTGCTAGCCAAGGCTAGGCGGGTTCGATGGGCCCGCAGTGTTCTGAGGGTAAGATTCATCTGTATTTCGATCTGTCGGGGCGTGTCGAAGCGATCGCCGGTGATCATGGAATGGGGCACGAGACGTGCACTTGGCGCAGGAGGAAATCGCGCAGTTTCTCAGCGCCGCCGGGAGCGCTTCAACTAGGAAGTGAGATGGAGCGGGAGCAAGTGATCCACATCGAGCGCGGACGCCCGGTGATCCGCAGCCGCGAAGTTCCGATGCGAATCGTGGAGACCGCCGAATGAGCCACTTCGACAATTTCGTCGGCACGCGACCCGTTGCCGAGCAGCACCGCTTCGACGTCGAGGCCCTCTCGGCGTGGCTGCACGCCAACATTGAGGGCTTCCAAGGCCCGCTCACGGTGGAAATGTTCAAGGGCGGGCAGTCCAATCCGACGTACAAGTTGAACACTCGGTCGCGCAGCTTCGTGATGCGCGCCAAGCCCGGGCCTATGGCCAAGCTGTTGCCATCAGCGCACGCCATCGAGCGCGAGTTCGCGGTGATGAGTGGGCTGGTGGGGACCGAGGTCCCCGTGCCGCGCATGTACGCTCTGTGCGAGGACGAGGCAGTCATCGGCCGCGCATTCTACATCATGGAGTATATGCAGGGCCGCGTGCTATGGGACCAGTCGCTGCCCGACGCCACGCCTTCTCAACGCGGCGAGATCTACGACGAGATGAACCGCGTGATTGCGGCGCTGCACACGGTCAGGTTTGCCGAGCGCGGTCTGGCGAACTACGGCAAGCCCGGCAATTACTTCGAGCGTCAGATCGGCCGCTGGACCAAGCAGTACAAGATGTCCGCCGACGGCGCGGGCCCAATGTCGCAGCCGATCCGCGAGATGGAGCGCCTCGTCGAATGGCTGCCCACGCACATCCCCGCTGCGGCGCGTGATGAAAGCAAGGTGTCGATCGTCCATGGCGACTTCCGCCTGGATAACCTGATGTTCCACGCCACCGAGCCGCGGGCCATTGCCGTGCTCGACTGGGAGCTGTCCACGGTGGGCCACCCTCTCGCGGACTTCAGCTATCACTGCATGGCCTGGCACATTCCACACGGCTCGTTTGGCAGCATCGGCGACCTGGATTTGTCCGGGCTCGGCATCCCGCGCGAAGAAAACTACATTCGCCGTTACTGCGAGCGCACGAAGCTTGCGACACCTGATGAGCTCAAGGCGGACTGGAATTTCTATATGGCGTTCAACCTCTTCCGGGTGGCGGCGATCCTGCAAGGCATCGCCAAGCGCGCCGAGGCAGGCATCGCTTCGAGCGCACAGGCGGCCTCTTCGGGCGCCAGCGCGCGACCCCTGGCTCAGATGGCCTGGCGATTCGCCGAAAGAACCTGAACCGGTTATTCCCAAGGAGAGCACGATGGATTTCGATTACTCCCCCAGGACAAAAGAACTGCAGGCCAGGCTCCTGAAGTTCATGGACGACCACATCTACCCGAACGAGAAGGCCATCAACGACGAACTCGAAACCAACACGAAGACGGGCAAGCGCTAGAGCGCGTTCGAGAGATCCAAGCCGAAGGCGCGCGATGCCGGCCTCTGGAACCTGTTCCTGCGGCTCGAACCAACGTTCGATCGTATAGCCCCGCTCAGGGGAAAGTACGCCCAAACAGTTATCATCATAAGGACGATATCGACTCATGCGGAAACTTTTGATCGCCAACCGCGGCGAGATCGCCATTCGCATAGCGCACACGGCCGCCGATCTCGGCATCGCCAGCGTCGGCGTGTTCGCGAATGATGATGCAGATTCGCTGCATGTGAAGGTGGTGGATGAAGCCCGCAGTCTGGGCTCCGACGGGGTCGCCGCCTATTTGAATATTGAACAAATTCTCAAAGTCGCCGCCGAAACGAATTGCGAGGCTGTCCACCCTGGGTACGGATTCCTGAGTGAAAGCGCCGAGTTCGCGCGATCGTGTGAGCGGGCTGGTTTGATCTTCGTGGGGCCCACACCCGAAACTCTCGATTTGTTCGGCGATAAGGCGGCCGCGCGTCGCGCAGCTAAGGCGTGTGGAGTGCCGCTGCTGCCTGGGCTTGATCACGCGATCACCTTGGATGAGGCCGATCGCTTTCTCCGTGGTCTCGGGAAGGGTCGCGCCGCCATGCTGAAGGCGATCGCCGGCGGCGGCGGACGAGGCATGCGGCCGGTAGAACGGGTCGAGGATCTGCCCGAAGCTTTTCAGCGCTGCGCCTCAGAAGCGTTGTCCGCGTTTGGTTCGCCGGATTTATACATTGAAGAGCTCTTTCCCAGAGCGCGCCACATTGAGGTGCAGATATTGGGGGACGGCCAAGGCGGAGTTCAGCACCTGTGGGATCGGGAGTGCAGTCTTCAACGGCGCCGCCAGAAGCTCATCGAGATAGCGCCCGCTTTTGGTCTCGATGACAATCTCCGCGGTGAGATTTTGGATGCGGCGGTGCGGCTTGCAAAGCATGCCAACTACCGCGGCCTGTGCACCATGGAGTTCCTGATCGACGCGAGCTCGACCGATGCGAAGGGCTTCGTGTTCATGGAGGCGAACCCGCGGATACAGGTCGAACATACCGTCACTGAAGAGATTTCAGGATTGGACCTCGTGGCGGCCCAGTTGCAGGTTGCAGCCGGTGCAAGCCTGATTGACCTCGGGCTGTCTGCAAACTCGCTGTCGCCCAAAGGGGTCGCCGTCCAGCTCCGCGTCAACATGGAGCGGATGGCGTCCGACGGCTCAAGTCGGCCGACCGGAGGCGTGATCGAGGTCTACGAACCGCCGAGCGGCGCCGGAGTCCGCATCGACGGATTTGGTTATGCTGGGTACGCGACCAGCCCGCGATACGACAGCTTGCTGGCGAAGGTGATCGTCCACGGTCCCACTCTCGAGGCCTCAGTTGCACGCGCCCGGCGGGCCCTAAGTGAATTCCGAATTGAAGGCGTTGAGGTCAACATTTCCTTTCTGCAGGCTCTCCTTAAGAGCAATGCACTTGATAAACGCAAAATACATACACGTTATATCGATGATCACATTGCGGAATTGTTGGCTTCGCCTCCGGACCCACAACGATATTTTTCTGATGCGGACAACGATTTGAACGTCGCTGGCGCCCTCGTCGATCCCGACGATCCGCTCGCTGTATTGTCGCTTCGTCGGGAACCCCGGGCGCAACAGAACGGCCCCGCTGCGAAAATATCGGGGCCGCCGGGGGCGGTCGTAGTTGGCGCGCCCATGCAGGGCACCGTCTCCACGGTGCAGGTCGAGGTTGGTCAATCCGTGCGCGCCGGACAGCCAATGCTCATCATCGAAGCTTTGAAGATGGAGCACGCGATTCCCTCGCCCGCTAGTGGCGTAGTGGTTGGCATCCCTGCGCGCTCGGGAGTCGCCATACTGGAAGGGACGCCCCTTGTCTTTATCGAACCCGCTTCGGTGGGGGATAGCGAGGCCACGGAGGAAGTCGCCGAGGATCTTGACTTCATCAGGCACGATCTCGCATTGGTGAAGCACGTTCACGCGCTGACGGGTGACGAAGCGCGGGCGGCCGCGCGCGCAAAGCGCCACGCTAAAGGAAAGCGAACCGCTCGGGAGAATATCGACGACCTCTGCGATGAAGAGACGTTCCTAGAGTATGGCCCGCTCGTGGTTCCTTCTCGACAACACGGAGAAACCCAAGAAGACCTAGAGGCCAAGCTGTCCAAGGCGCCCGCAGATGGGTTAGTCATGGGGATCGGTCGAGTGAATGGCGATCTCTTTGGTGCGGATCGATCGCGCTGTGCCATTTTGTCCTATGACTATTCTGTCGTCGCTGGCACCCAAGGCAACAAAGGGCACGACAAGACGGATCGGATGCTAGAGATGGCGCGGGATACCATGTTGCCCGTCGTCTTCTTCACCGAGGGCGGAGGTGGGCGCCCGGGCGTTTATCCCGGAGAGCCTCCGCCGCCGCCCACGACGACGGGCGGGTTGAAGTTCGCGACCTTTCGGTACATGGCACGCTTGTCAGGACTGGTCCCCGTCGTCGGCATTGTGTCCGGGAACTGCTTTGCGGGCAACGCCATTGTGCTGGCGCTTTGCGACGTCATCATCGCCACCCGCGATACAAAGATGGGGATCGGCGGCCCTGCGTTGATCGAAGGCGGCGGGCTTGGTCGCTTCACGCCCGAAGAAGTCGGCGCGGTCCGGATCCAAGAACCGAACGGAGTTATCGACATCCTCGTTGAGGACGAAGCCGAGGCGGTCAAAGTCGCCAAGCGTTATCTATCTTATTTCCAGGGGCGGCTGAAAGACTGGAGGGAGCCGGACCAGCGAAGCCTACGGCACGCGATACCCGAAAATCGACGCGCGCCTTACGATGTCCGAAAGATCATCGATACCCTGGCCGATGAAGACTCGATGCTTGAGCTGCGGCCTCGCTTCGGATTGGCCATGGTGACGGCGTTGATCAGAGTCGAAGGTCGCCCGCTCGGGGTCATCGCCAACAACTGCATGTCCCCGACTGGTGGTGCGGTGGATTCGGACGCGGCCGACAAGGCCGCCCGCTTCATGCAGCTGTGCGACGCCTTTGATATCCCGCTCCTCACCTTGCTCGACGTTCCAGGGAACATGGTGGGCCCTGAGGCCGAAAAAACAGCAACGCTTCGACATTGCGGTCGACTGTACATGGCCGGCAGCAACCTTTCGGTTCCAGTTTTCTCAGTGGTTTTGCGCAAGGCCTACGGTCTCGGCGCCTTGGCCATGACAGGGGGCGGCTTGCAATTTCCACAATTCGTTGTTTCCTGGCCGACCGGGGAATTCGCTGATATGGGCCTGGAAGGCCGGGTCAAGCTCGGCCGACGCGCCGAACTTGCTGCAATCGAGGACGTCGCAGCGCGCAAGGCGCGCTATGAGGAGCTGCTGGGGCAGGCCTACGACTGGGCTCGCGCCATCAATGGAGCGTCAGTTTTCGAATTTGACGACTTGATTGATCCTGCTGATACGCGCCGGTGGATCGCCGCTGGCCTTGAATGCACCCCCGACGTGCCGCTGCGTACGGGCAAGAAGCGAGCCTTCATCGACACGTGGTGAGGGCCGTTCGCCGCGTTTGTCGCGGCAGCAGAGCGATCGGAGCTTTGCTCCTTAAATCGTCTTGAGGTGTGCGCGCCGGAGCTGGCCCAAGCGGGTGCCATAGCTGAGGCCGGTAATCGGGGCTGTACAGCCCCTTTCAACGGGCATTAGCCGGTGTTGTTTTCCGGCGCTCGGCGAGCGTCCGGCGTCCAGAGCGGACAGGTCTACCACGTCATCGCCGAGGCCGGCTTCTTGAACCGTACCCGCGGGTGAGGCCTTCAATTACCCACACGTTCGGTGGCAAAGCTTTTGCGCAGGGCGATGTTGATCAGACGTTTGAGCCTGCGCCACATCACGGTGTTGCCGGGCGGCGGATCGCTCTTGCCATTGAAATAGTCACCGAGCGGACGCAGCGCCATTCTGGCACGCTGCAGGAGCTCCTGATATCGCCCGGAAAACCAGCAGACTGTGAGGATGCTATTCGGCTCAATAGAACAACCATCGAGGAAAATTTGGCGTGAACCCGAAGAATGAGAGGATAATCAGCGTCGAAGTCTCAGTAGAGTGACGGCTCAGAATACCTCAGCTTACAGGCGATCTGCCGCGTTGGGGCGCGCACTCTTTATTCAGAGGCACTCATGACCATGAACGCCGAGCGGCCGGAAACCGGCTTTGCCCTCAACCCGCAGGACGAGCTCAACGACCTGCGGATGTCCGACAAGGCGCTGCCGCTCTACAACAAGGTCAAGCACTTTATTCGCGACGTGGGCGAGCCGGCGGATGCGGAGTTCCACCGCCTCGGCGAGGGCCGACCCGACATCTGGCAGTTCGCGCCTGGCCAACTCGAGGTGCTCGAAGCCGCCAAGGACAAGGCCAAGGTTCAGGGGCTGTGGAACTTCTTCCTGCCGAACGCTGAGACCGGGGAGGGCCTGTCCAACCTCGACTACACCTACATCGCCATCGAGCTCGGCAAGAATCGGCTGACGTCGGAGATCATGAACTGCGCCGCGCCAGACACCGGCAACATGGAGGTGCTGGAGCGAGTGGGCACGCCGGAGCAGAAAGAGCAGTGGCTGAAGCCGCTGCTCGAGGGGAAGATCCGCTCGGCCTACTGCATGACCGAGCTGAACACCGCCTCTTCCGACGCCAAGAACATCGACACCCGCGCGGTCCGCGTCGGGGACGAGTACATCATCACCGGCGAGAAGCACTACATCTCCGGCGCCGGCGACCCACGCTGCAAGGTGATGATCACCATGGTGTGCACCGGCGAGGAGAATGCCCCACCGCATCTGCGCCAGTCTCAGATCCTCGTGCCGCTGCCCTGCGAGGGCGTCGAGATCGTGCAGGGCCAGCAGGTATTCGGCGATCCCCACGCGCCGCACGGCCACATGCACATCCGCTTCAACAACGCCCGCGTGCCGGCGTCGAACATGCTGCTCGGCGAGGGACGTGGCTTTGAGATCAGCCAGCTGCGTCTCGGCCCGGGTCGCATCCACCACTGCATGCGCGCCATCGGGTTGGCGGAGAAGGCGCTTGACCTGATGGTCCAGCGGGGCATGAGCCGAATGGCGTTCGGCAAGCCGATCATCCAGCTCGGCGGCAATGTCGAGAAGGTCAGCCGGGCGCGTATCGAGATCGAGGCCATGCGCCTGATGGTGCTGAAGGCCGCCAAGGCGATGGATATGCTCGGCAACCGTGAGGCGCGGGTGTGGATCCACATGGTCAAGGCCATGGTCCCGGAGCGGGTGTGCCTGATCATCGATCAGGCGATCCAGATGCATGGCGCGCTGGGCCTGTCCCAGCATACGCCGCTGGCGCAGATGTACGCCTCGGCCCGCCATCTGCGCATCGCCGACGGCCCGGACGAGGTGCACCACATGGTGGTCGGCCGCAACGAGCTGCGGCAGCTCCGCGCCGAGGCCGACGCATCCTTGGCGGCGGTGTTCCGGAATTAGAGTCATGCTCGTGTTCCTATCTCCCGTTGCAAGCCCGTTCCATAAATGGCCGGGTGAGGCGGGCTGGCCTTTGGTGGCGAGGCGGCGTCGGTCGATTATGGAGCTCCTGACGGCGCCGTGTCTCTTGCAATACGCGCGTATCGAGAGAGTCCGGGCGGCGTTAGGCCGGGGCGAGCCTCTCCCACCGGCGCAGATTGAAGGCATAGCCGCCTTCAGCACCTGGGCGGCGGCCTTGGCGAAGCGGATGCAGGTCAGGCGGATGTAGTTCTTGAGCGTGACGAAAGTCGTCTCCACCGCGGCAGGACGGCGGCGGCTGACGAGGCGGCTGACGAGGCGGTTGTCGCGGCGTCCGCTCGGTGGAAAAATCGGCTGGCATGTAGAGTGTAATTTCTCAGGTCGAGTGAGCAGTAAGTATCGGCGCTGGCGAGGATGGAGCAAGTGCGTTCTGATTCTCATCGGTGGGTTGACCGAGATCGGCGAGCGGCTCGAGGCTGCGGTAGCGGTGCTGGAGCTGCCCCTCTTCGTTGGCTCCAGCACGGCGCCGGCGAGGCGGAGGGGCACCCATGCAGCAGCACTGGAAGCGGCGTGTCATCGGGCGCCGGGGCTAACGCCAGCGTTTTAGGGAAATATCGCGACGCGTCCCGATTGCGCAGAGCTGCCAGTGTAGCGCAAGCGGCTTGTTGCGAGATCAAGCACGGTGTCTTTAGCACGTGCCTTCAACTCTGCGGAAAACTGCGGCGCTCACGTCACATTTGCAGCATTCCGGCTTTGACCATTGGACATAATGTTGTGCGTTCAGACAGCAGAGCAGCGGCTTGCGATACTCAATTGTTCATGTGCTCCGAAATTCAAAAATTCGGATCGGTCCATACCCACTGGGGATCGGCGCGGCGCTCGCTATTCATCATGACAATATGCAGGGTCACCACAGGGACATCGCTGCACGTCACGTGCGCCTATCATAACGTGTTTCTAATTGCTTTTCATGGAGAGAACCATGCATGCTTGGCTGTGCGAGAACCCCACCGGTATTGACGCGTTGCAATGGAAAGAACTGCCCACGCCGCAGCCGAAGGCCGGAGAGGTCCTCATCGACATCAAGGCGGCGAGTCTGAACTTCCCTGACATACTGATCGTCCAGAACAAGTACCAATACAAGCCGTCGCCGCCTTTCGTTCCTGGCAGCGAATACGCTGGCACGGTGATGGCCGTTGGCGAAGGCGTTACTCACATCAAGCCGGGGCAGGACGTCGCGTGCCTTTCCGGCACCGGCGCGTTTGGCACACACACGATCGCGCCCGCCGCGCAGTGCATGCCGCTGCCTCCGAGCATGACGCACGTAGACGCGGCGGCGTTCATCATGACCTATGCCACATCCCACCACGCCCTGCTCGATCGCGGGCAACTGAAGGCCGGCGAGACGCTGCTCGTTCTCGGCGCGGCAGGCGGCGTGGGCACGGCGGCAATCCAGATCGGCAAGATTGCGGGTGCGCGCGTGATCGCCGCTGCCTCGACCGACGAGAAGTGCGAGCTGTGCAAGCAGCAAGGCGCGGACATCGCAATAAACTACTCGCAAGGCAACCTACGCGACGCGATCAAGGCGGCGACTGAAGGCAAGGGTCCCGACGTCATCTACGACCCCGTAGGCGGCGAACTGGCAGAGCCGGTATTCCGTTCGATTGCGTGGCGTGGGCGCTATCTCGTGATCGGCTTCGCCGCCGGCCCCATCCCTTCGCTGCCGCTCAATCTGGCGCTGCTCAAGGGCGCGTCCATCGTCGGCGTGTTCTGGGGTGCCTTCGCGAGCAAGGAGCCCCAGGCCAACCAAGCTATGATGGCCGAACTCGGCCGCTGGTACGTCGAAGGCAAGATCAAGCCGGTGATCGACCGGACGATGCCGATGGCCGAGCTCAAGGCCGCGTACGCGCACATGGGTTCGCGCGGCGTGAAAGGCAAGCTGGTCATGGTGAACTAACTAGCCTCTCGATTGGCTAATGCACAATCTTTCCAACGTCGTCAATTTGCTGGGAGAAGGGCAATACCGACACCGTGCTGGAACGGAACCTGAGGTGCTATCCAACAGCCGATGTTTGCCCGGCGTGCAACGTGCCTTGTGATCACGGGTACTTCGACTTACCGCCCGCGTGGCGGCCATGAAAGCGCATCCGCGCACCACCTTGCACAACTGTGTGTCTGCGCACTGGGAATGGAAAAGGTGTTCCTCGAATGACTGCGGTTCTGATCACAGGCGCGAGTCGAGGCATCGGCTTTGCGATCGCGCGCCAGTACGCTGCCGATGGTGCCGATGTGATTGGCTGTTGCCGCGAACCGGCGGTGGCCAATGCACTAAAGGACCTTGCGGTGGTGTCCGGCGGTCGCGCGCAGATCATGCAACTCGACGTGTCAGACGAGACCTCGATCGCGTGGCTTAAGCGCGCGCTAAACGAGCAACCCATCGACATCCTCATCAACAATGCGGGGATTCTCGGTCCTGAGATCCAGTCCGATGACGACATCGACGCCGAAGGTTGGATCACCACGCTGCGCGTCAACGCCCTTGCGCCGATACTCATCGCTCAGGCGCTACGCGACAACTTGAGGCGCAGCTCTGAGAAGAAGCTGGTGGCGATCAGCAGTGAAGCCGGTTCCACCAGCATGGACTGTTACCGTGGCAGCGCTCTTAGCCGCAATAGATACGCGTACCGAGCCTCGAAGGCGGCGCTCAATAACGGCATGCATCGGCTCGCACGCGACTGGGCGAGCGACGGGGTGCTGGTGGGAATACTGAATCCGGGCTTTGTGCGGACTCATGGCCGGCGCACGCGCCGCCGCCTCTTCCGTCTCAATCTCCCCGGAAGACAGCGCGCGCGGCATCATCCGAAGGATCGCCGAGCTAACGTCAGATACCAGTGGCGCTTTCCAAGACTACCGCGGTGAGTCTCTGCCCTGGTAATGCTATCCGTTCTAGTCTCAGCGATTGGAGCGCAAGATCGTCCCGGGGAGCGATTTCGTCGAGACGTCGCATTAGAAGCATTAGTGCATTCCGATCCGGACTTCTCGACTTCGGGTCGGATTGTCTCCGCGGCGATAATGGGCGACTGCGTGACCTCGAAGGCGACTTCATAAGGGCGTACTATTGGAGCTCGCGGCCATGGGACGGATAGCCGTATCGCGCATTCGAAAACTCAGTTGATCATGATCGGTGCACCAGTGGATAGATATTCAATGCTGCTAGCACCCTTACCTAGCGGGTTGCGCTAGCACAATCTGTGCAGCGGCGGAGCATCAATGTACATCGCCGTCCATGGCGCATCCGCGAGTCTCTCTCTACTGGGGAGTGGCCGGGGTTAGGTCAAGCGGCCGACCAGCGGTGCTGCGCACCTAGGCGCGCAACACGGTCTTGCCGTTCTTGATCACTGTCGCGCCGCGATCGACTACGCGAGCCTCGAACGAAATCGCGTTGCGGTTTTGCCAAAAATCGACAGTGATGACATCGCCGGGAAACACCGGTGCTGAGAAGCGCGCTTGGTGGCTCAGGATTCTTGTGGGATCGTAATCGCAGAACTCCTGCAGCACCGCCCGGCAGGTGATACCGAAGGTGCACAGGCCATGCAGGATCGGTCGCGGGAAGCCGGCTTGCTTGGCGACTTCGGGATCAGAATGAAGCGGATTGAAATCGCCGTTCAGCCGATAGAGCAGCGCTTGGTCCGGCCGGGTATCAAACTGGGCCGACAGGTCCGGCTTGCGTTCGGGCATAACGTGCGGCTCGGGTGCACCCTGTGACGGGCCGCCGAAGCCTCCGTCTCCGCGGGCGAATGTCGAGCCAGTGAGAGTGGCGACCTTCTCGCCCTTTTCGTCGGTCCACACGGTTTCGTCGACGACGACTGCGCCCCTCTCCTTGCCCTTATCGTATGCGCCGATCGTGCGGCTGGTGGCCGTGATCGTGCCTGAGGCCGGCAGCGGCTTGTGCAACTCGACTTTCTGCTCGCCATGGACCAGCATCAGGAGATTCAGTTCGCTGATCCGGAGGCCGGATCTCTGGTCCGCGGCGGGCCTGATGAACTGTCCCCTAGCCGATGCCAGCACCGTGGTAACTGTCGGCATAACCTTGAGAGTCTTCTCGTACACGAACGGCAGCTCACGCTCATTCATTGGATCGCCGCCCATGCCGATCCCCAGCGCGTACAGCATGATGTCCTTCTCATCATAGGTAAAGGTACGCGGTTCGGTCTTCTGCTCCAGGATGTCGGGAAAGTAGATTGGCATGGAATATCCTTCGGTTTTTGGCTCAGCCATGGGTAGTTAATCCCAGTGCCCTTAATCCGCCATCCGCTGTGGTTCTGGATTATCACATGGGGTGTGTCTTGTTAGCTGTCGGCCACCATTCAATCACAGCAGCGAAGACGGCCAATACGAGGTTTCTAGTCTGAACTTGGTGCCACTGCCTTACCGTCTGTATAAAGCAACCATTGATGCGGCTGATTCTAGTGGGGCCAAAACGACAGGGCTCAAATTGCGACGCTTTCCGGAGCAGGTCGTCCATTCTTCGCACAGCGTTCTCGGTGTTCATTCAGTACTCCGCGCCTTTCGCTCCGGTGGTCACCAGCCGTGAGGGCAATTCGGAAATATTGTCGTGGCATGCTGCAGCCGTGCTTCCGGCATCGCGGCTTGTTTTCAGGCCGCCGACTTCATGAGGATGCGATTAGGGACTGACACCTTCTCGATAGGGCAGTCGATGGCGTGTCCGAGGCGCGTCGTCAAAATCAGCGCGCTCAAGCGAGCCCTGCCAATCATCGTTATTTGGGCGCCTAACAGCTCCCCCTCAATTCGATAAGTGGTGACCAGAATACGATCGAAGCCGGCCAGCCAAGTGTCCAGCTCGCTCATTGCAGGCGCTCCTAGCTTCGGCATTGTCGAAGCTAGCCGTCTTGCCGCTCCGATTGGCCCCTTACTTTTGGTAGTTGCGCGGCATTCGTGCATGATTGTGAGGCCAACTGCAGTTTTCCCGCTTTAACGTGAGGCATGTCGATCGCTCCCGCCCGAGGTTTCGCATCCTCCTGATTGCGATCCGAAGTCGGCGCCCCGCGGCGCTGCGGACGCTGGCGCTAAGCCGCAGCGCTGCCTAACGCCGCGGATCATGCCGGCGATCACCCTTTGCCGCGGTTGCCACGCTAACAAAGCATTTATTTTCGGCGCATCCTCCAAACATTCTCCCCGTTTGATCCGGCTTCTACGATTTGGAGTCTTGCATAACTTCAGGGTGCGTCTCTAGCAGACATATGCTCAAACCAGCATCTCCTGCCAGGCCCAAAAAGTGCGCGCTAAAGCGCGACGATCCGGCCGTTTTTGCCGCAAGACTGCATGGAGTCCCCAGAACTTAGCGGTTTTATCCACGGGGCTACCGTTAGTTTTGTCGTTGTTGGGTGCTGATGCACCAGAAGAAGTGCGACCACGTCGATATTGGAACTGGAGAATGCCTGAAGGACATCTGACCTTGAGCGAAGGGGTGCTAGTCTTGGAGAAGTCCAGCACCCAGCGCGCCTTTGGTGCTGACATTCCTTCAATGCATAGTGGTGCTTCGCTGCCCTGCGTCCGCAGTCTGCTCTGGGGCGACATGATTTCGCTTCCGAAGATCGCGCAGGAATTGAGGGGGCGCGGAGCGCAGATCCGCAACACGCGAAAACTGTCGAATCTGCCCGGGAGCAGGGCAGCTAAGCGGGGAGGGCAAACAACGTGAGCAATCCTGAGAGGTTTCGTCAGGAGACGCGCGCTTGGCTCGATACGAACTGCCCGCCGGAGATGCGTCAGCCAGTTCGTTCCAAGGACGACGTCGTTTTGGGCGGACGGCGTGCCGTCTACAAGGACCCGGCCCAACAGCTCTGGTTGGACCGCATGGCTGAGAAGGGCTGGACGGCGCCGGAATGGCCCAGGTCTTACGGTGGCGGCGGGCTTTCTCCCGAGGAGGCAAAGATCCTACAAAGTGAGATGGGCCGGCTCGGCTGCCGCAATCCATTGAGTTCGTTCAGCCTATCTACACTGGGGCCGACGCTGCTCAAGTACGGCACCGAGGAGCAGAAGCGAGAGCACCTGCCGAGGATGGCTCGTGGTGAAATCTTCTGGTGCCAAGGCTATTCGGAGCCGGGTGCGGGCTCTGATCTTGCTTCACTGGCTACGCGCGCAGAGGACCACGGCGACCACTTCCTTGTGAACGGCCAGAAGATCTGGACCAGCGACGCTGATAAGGCCGACTGGATTTACTGCTTGGTGCGGACCGATACATCGAACAAACACAACGGCATCTCATTCCTGCTGTTCGATATGGAAACGCCCGGGGTCTCGGTCAAACCCATTAGGCTGATCTCCGGATACTCGCCATTCTGCGAGACGTTTTTCGACAACGTGAAGGTGCCGAAGAAGAACTTAGTTGGTGAATTAAACAAGGGCTGGGACGTCGCCAAATATCTGCTGAGCCACGAACGCGAGAGCCTTTCTGACTTAAGTGCCGGCCAGCTGTCGCTCGGCCAGATAGCCAAGCGCGCAGTCGGTACCGAAGCGGACGGTCGGCTGGACGATCCCGTTTTGCGGGCGCGCATCGCTCTCTTCGAGGTCCGTGCTCTGGCGTTTAGGGCCATGTCTGAGCGTTTTGTTGACGAATTAAAGCACGAGCGGGCGCCTCCCCACCAAGCTTCCGTCATGAAGTACTTAGGGACCGAGCTGAACAAGCAGCGTCATGAGCTGATGATGGACGCTGAAGGATCGGACGCGCTGGAGTGGGAGAGCGATCGATCTCGCGGCGGCGCCAACGCGCGTGCATGGCTCCGCACCAAAGCCAATTCCATCGAAGGCGGTACGTCGGAGGTGCAGCTCAACATCATCGCCAAGCGCATCCTTCAGCTACCCGGAGCCTGACATCTTGCCTCTCTGCCACACCGAAGATCAGACGATGCTCGCCGACACCGTGCGGCCGTTCCTTGCGGAGCAAGCGCCGGTTCGCCACATGCGCGCACTGCGGGATGCTGGCGATAGGACCGGCTTCTCGCCCGACCTCTGGAAGCGTTTCGCTGAACTCGGCCTTAACGGCGTCCTGATGGACGAAGCAGACGGCGGCTTAGGACTGGGCCACGTCGAGGCCGGAATCGTGCTGGAGGAGATTGGCCGCAACCTGACGCCTTCTCCGTTCCTCGCGACGGCGGTAGGTGCGGTCACGATGCTGCGGGGTGGCTCGACGGCCCAGCGGCAAGCCTGGTTGCCGCGGATTCTGGCCGGCGAGGCGGTAGGCGTGCTTGCCATTGATGAGACCCCCCGTCATCGGCCTGGCCGGATCGCGCTGCGGGCGCAGCGGGTCGGCAACGGCTTTCGTCTCATGGGAGAGAAGCGCTTCGTGACGCACGGTCACGTGGCCGACTTCCTGATCGTCGCGGCCCGGACCGCCGGCTCCTGCGAGGATGAGATGGGCGTAACGCTCTTCCTGATTGAAAGCCACGTAGCTAATCTCACGGTCGAGGCTGAACGGCTCACCGATTCGAGCTTGGCCGCGCGTTTGAAGTTCGATGGCGTGGAGGTCCTTAAGGAGGCAGTCGTCGGCGAAGTGGACCGCGGGTTTGACGGCCTGACAAAGACGCTCAGCGCGCTACGCACGGGCGCCTCAGCTGAGATGGTGGGAGTAGGCTCGGGCGCTCTCGACATGACCATAGGCTATCTCAAGCAGCGGAAGCAGTTTGGTCGCCTGATCGGCTCGTTCCAGGCACTGCAGCATCGTGCCGCCCATCTCTACGCGGAGATGGAGGTGGCCCGTGCCGCCGTGCTCAAGGCCCAAGAGCTTCTCGACTGCGGCGATGCCGGCGCCGAGCAGTCCGTTATGGTAGCCAAAGCGATGACTGGCATGGCTAGCGCGCTCGCTGTTCAAGAAGGCATTCAGATGCACGGCGGCATTGGTATGACCGACGAGTATGATATCGGCTTCTACATGAAACGACAGCGAGTGCTGAGCGAGCTGTTCGGCGACGCCGACTATCATGCGGACCACCTGGCGCGGCTTGCGGGGTACTAAGGCCCGAAGATGGTCGCCTCCTGCGCTTCCAAGGCAGACTGATCGAGGATCCGTTCAGATCGTTGCCGTTAGACCCCTCCGTCAGGCGCCTTTCCAAACCCGCTGCGCCGCTTCTCGAATGTGGGCTGAATCCGCTTCAAGCGCACGGAAACGAGTCCGACAAACTTGTCGCTCAGTCAGCGAGCAACGCAGCGCCGATATTGGCATTTAACATGCCTGTAGGACCGTTGGATGAAAGACCGCGATTACCTACGACCGGACCTTGCGGGCGTTTCCGCGAGGCCGATGCTGTTCGCCAAAGGAGAGAGCGGACAGCCCTCATTCATTCATCATCAGTATTCCACGTCTGCCTAAAGCTTCAGAATTCTCTAGTTCGGTGCAGAATTTTAGCCATCTGGGGGGGGCAGATTGATGGAAATCGGCTCTGTCAACCGGATAGATATTTTTGCGAAAGACAGAAGCCTTTTTGTCGACCACAAGGTTGCAAGGCAAAAATGCAGGTGGGAACCAGTGCATCAACCGCAGGCGCCTCATGGAGGCGTATCCTTGCGCGCGCAGGCCCCTGCAACCCGCAAAAAACAAGATCGTGGTTTGACCGTGCGGAGATGCTGCTCTATTGGGAGCGCCAGGACGCACGGCGGAGGGAACAGGGGCGATGCCAGGCACAAACAACGCCTTTGTGGAGTTTTCCGGCGTTCAGAAAACCTATGATGGCGAAACGCTGGTCGTTAAGAACCTCAACTTGGACATTGCCAAGGGCGAGTTTTTGACGATGTTGGGGCCTTCGGGCTCAGGCAAAACGACAACCCTCATGATGCTCGCCGGTTTCGAGGCGCCTACACAAGGCTCCATCCTGCTGGCGGGGCGATCTATCGAGAAAATGCCGCCGCACAAGCGTGACATCGGCATGGTGTTTCAGAATTACGCGCTTTTTCCGCATATGACTGTGGAAGAGAACCTCGCGTTCCCGCTCAAGGTGCGCAAGCTGGGCAAGCCTGAGACCGAGGTCAGGATCAAGCGGGCGCTCGACATGGTTCGTCTTGGCGCCTATGGCTGGCGCCGGCCGGGCCAACTTTCCGGAGGCCAGCAGCAACGTGTCGCGCTAGCCCGCGCGCTCGTCTTCGATCCCAGGCTCGTGCTGATGGACGAGCCGCTGGGCGCGTTGGACAAGCAGCTACGCGAGCAGATGCAGCTCGAGATCAAGCATATCCACGAACATCTCGGCGTCACCGTCGTCTATGTGACGCATGATCAGAGTGAGGCGTTGACCATGTCCGACCGCATAGCGGTGTTCAACGACGGGGTCATCCAGCAGCTAGCCGCGCCGGCCGAGCTCTACGAGCGGCCGCAAAACGCGTTCGTCGCACAGTTCATTGGCGAGAACAACCGGCTGCGGGGGACAGTCGTCGCGATGAACGGCACGACCTGTAAGGTGGAGTTGCCGAGCGCCGGCAACGTGCAGGCGCTAGCCATCAACGTCGAGGCGGTCGGTCGGCCAACCGTGCTGTCGTTGCGACCGGAGCGGGTGAAGCTCAATCCGGCGCCGGGCTCGCTGCCCAATGTTTTTACCGCGCGGATTACGGAGCTGATTTATTTGGGCGATCACGTGCGCACCCGCGTCTCGGTGTGCGGCCATGATGATTTTGTCGTCAAGCTGCCGAATTCGGAAGACCTGGCGCAGTTCGAGCCTGGCGCGGAAATCACCATAGGCTGGAAAACCGAGGATTGTCGGGCGCTCGACGCGCCCTGAGGACGACCTACTTTGCCGCGAGCAAGGCAGGCTGCGGGTTCGGCGACACCTTCACGGTGACATAGGGGAAAGGGAGATGATGAGAAAGTCATTGGGAGCGGCAAGTGCCTTGGCCATAACCACGGCGAGTGCGCTGATGCTTGCAAGTCCAGCACTCGCTGGCGATCAGCTGACGATCACCGCTGGCGGCGGCGCCCTCCAGATGAGCGAACGCAAGGCCCAATTCGAGCCTTTCTCGAAGGCGACCGGGATCAAAATCACCGAAGATGAGTACACAACTACGACACCGCTAAAATCCGCGCCATGGTCGAATCCAAGACCGTAAGCTGGGACGTAGTCGACGTCGGTCAATCGGCGGCCATAAGGCTGTGCGACGAAGGCATCCTCGAAACCGTCGATTGGAAGAAGCTGGGCCTTGACCGGGCCAAGTTCATGGCCGCCGATAAATATGACTGTGGGGTGCCCAGTCACGTGTCCGCCACGGTGATCGCCTATGACAAGGACAAGCTGGGGAACGGTCCGAAGACCATCGCCGACCTCTTCGACCTCCAAAAACTCCCTGGCAAGCGCGGGCTGCTCAAGGATCCATACGCTAACCTCGAATGGGCGCTGATCGCCGACGGCGTCGACATCAAGGACGTCTATAAGCTGCTCAATACGCCCGAAGGCGTCGACCGTGCCTTCAAAAAGCTTGACACAATCAAGAAGGACGTCGTCTGGTGGACGAGCGGTGCCCAGCCGCCGCAGCTACTGGCCGACGGCCAAGTCATCATGACCGCCGCCTATAACGGCCGGATCTACGATACCGTCAAGAACTCCGGAAAACATTTCGAGATCATGTGGGATGCTGCGGTCATCGGCTTCAATTTGTGGGCCATTCCCAAAGGCGATCCGCGACTAGATAACGCCTACAAGTTTATCGCCTTCGCCGCCTCGGCCCAGGCCCAAGCTGACCTGACGAAGTACATCGCTTATGGCCCCGGCAACAGGGACGCGATGGCCCTTGTCGATCCGATGATCCTGCCCCAGCTCCCGACCGCGCCGGACCACATGGGTATAGAGGCCGACGCCGCATTCTGGGCGGACAAGGGCAACGATCTGCGCCAGCGCTTTACCGCCTGGCTTGCAAAATAACACCGACGAAGAGATGTCGGGGGGCGAGTCTGTTCCCCTCGCCCGTCTCCAAAGGACGAGCCGAGAGAGGAGTCGATGGCGACAATGACCGCCCAAATCGCCCGCAGGCCCGCTGACGTTCCGCTGCGGGTCAAACTGATGCGAGTCGAGCGCCGCCGTAAGCTGAAAGCCTTCACCCTCGTCCTGCCTCTCCTCCTCTTCATTCTGATCACCTTCGTCCTGCCGATCTGCAGGATGATGTTCAACGCGGTCCATGACGATACACTGCTGGCGCTAATGCCGCGCACCATGGGAGCGCTGAGCGCCTGGGACGGAAAGGGGCTTCCCGACGAGGTCGTGTACGCTGCTCTGGTGAGCGACCTCAAAGTGTCCTGGGCAGAGAAGACTGCGCCGCAGATCGGCGAGCGGATGAACCATGAGCTGCCCGGCGCCCGCAGCCAAGTAACATCGAGCGCTCGCAAAGCGAGCACGCTTACCACCGGCCCCTACAAGGCGGAGATGATTAAGATGAGTCCGCTCTGGGGGCAACACGACGTCTGGAGTCTGCTCAAGCGCGGACGCTCGGCCTATACGGCTTTTTACCTGCTGCGTTCGGTCGATTATCAATATGGCTCCGACAGCCAGATCGTCGCCTCTCCACCCGAGAACGCGATTTTCCGCGACGTCTTCTTGCGCACGATCGGCATCAGCATCAGCGTGACCATCTTAACCGTGCTGCTGGGCTTTCCAGTGGCCTATCTCCTGGCGACATTGCCGACGAAGTCTAGCAATCTATTGATGATCATGGTCGTGCTGCCGTTCTGGACCTCTCTATTGGTGCGCACCACTGCCGGGGTCGTGCTCCTGCAGCAACACGGCGTCGTCAACGACGTGTTGGCGTCGCTGCATATCATATCGCAGCCAGCCGAGCTCATCTTCAACCGGATCGGCACCATGGTTGCCATGACGCACATCCAGCTCCCTTTTACACTGCTGCCGATCTATAGCGTGATGAAAACGATCTCACCAAACTTGGTCCGCGCTGCTCGTTCGCTCGGTGCCGGACCCTTCTACGCCTTTTGGCAGGTCTACTTCCCGCTCACTCTGCCGGGAATCGCGGCCGGTAGCCTTCTGACGTTCATTCTATGCCTCGGCTACTACATAACTCCAGCCCTCGTCGGGGGCCCGGCTGATCAAATGCTGAGCTATTTCGTTGCCCACTATATAAATGAGGAACTCAACTGGGGGATGGCTTCGGCTCTCGGCGCAATTCTGCTCATCGCCACGCTGCTACTCTACTATGTCTTCAACAAGCTGGTCGGCATCGACCAAGTCAAGATGGGGTGAGACCGATGGCAGCTTCCGCCTATACCACTCCGATTGAGAGGGGCTGGTTGTTTCTGCACCGGCTGATCTGCGCCGCTGTTCTACTGTTTCTGATCGCTCCAATCCTCGTGATCGTTCCACTGTCCTTCAACTCGGTACCCTTCTTCAGCTATCCAATGCCCGGGCTGTCCCTGCGCTGGTATCAGGAGTTCTTCCTGACCGGCCGGTGGCAGGGCGCTCTCCACAACTCGATCTTCGTCGCCGCTTCTGTCCACTATTTTGGGCACCCTAGCCGCTCTCGGCCTCAGCCGACCGAATTTCCCCTGTCGAACGGCCGTGATGGGCGTCCTGATCTCGCCCGTCGTCGTGTCGCTCGTAATCACGGCTGTTGGCGTGTATTTTTTCTATGCTGATGTCGGATTGCTTAACACTTATACCGCGCTGATACTGGCACACACGACGCTGGCTACACCCTTCGTCGTCATCACCGTCACCGCGACCCTGACGGGTTTCGATCACTCTCTGACCCGGGCAGCCGCTGGGCTCGGTGCGCCACCCCTCACCGTGTTCTTCAAGGTCACCCTGCCACTCATACTTCCCGGTATGATCTCCGGTGCATTCTTCGCCTTCAGCACCTCCTTCGATGAGGTGGTAGTCGCACTTTTCGTTTCGAGCGCCGAGCAGCGTACCTTGCCAAGGGTTATGTTTGCCGGGATTCGTGAGGAGATCAGTCCGACCATCACTGCCGCCGCGACGGTGCTAATCCTTTTCTCGATCACCATGCTCACCACTGTCGAGCTGCCGCGGCGGCGCTCGGAGCGACTGCGCGGCATCCGCAACGTCTGACGGTTGCAACCATATGTTGAGCCCCGCAGCCTTGAAGGAAGAGATGGCGCTTGTCGATCCGGTGATCCCGCCTAACCTAGACTCCACCGGAGAAGGTGGTCAAGGCTATGGAGTATGACGGTGCATTCTGGGCTGCCAAGGATAGCCGTTATAGATGATCACCTCTGTTGGGAGTATGAGCTCGCTACCAGCGCCGCGTCTTATCGCTTGATGTGGCATCGGGAAAAGAAAAGGGAAACGCCCCATGGATTACGCACTTCCAAACTTCTCCATCGACCTGAATGGCCAGACCGCGATCGTGACCGGAGCATCGGCGGGCCTCGGTGTGCGATTTGCCAAGACGCTCGCGCGATGTGGCGCCCGCGTGGCGCTGACGGCGCGGCGGTTCGATCGACTCGAGAGCGTCGCGGCGGAGATCAAAGCGGCCGGTGGCGACGCCGTACCGTTACAGCTCGACGTCACGGATGCGGATCAACTGACAAGGATTGTCGCTGACGCAGAGCGGCAGCTTGGTCCGATCACGATTCTCGTAAACAATGCGGGCGTCCCTGACGCCCAACGCGCAACGAAAATGTCGATTGACCTTATAGACCGCGTTCTCGATACGAACGTGCGAGCGCCGTACGTGCTGTCATGCGAGGTCGCGCGACGGTTGATTGCGGCAAAGCGTCCTGGCCGCATCGTCAACATCGCGTCCTCTTCGGCCTACTTCTATGGAGGAAACGGCGCCGCGCTCTATTCGATCAGCAAGGCCGCGGTGGTACGCATGACCGAAGCGCTTGCGGTCGAATGGGCAAAGTTCAACATCAATGTCAACGCGATCGCGCCGGGAGCGTTTTCGTCCGAGATGATCGAAGGCATGCTGCAGCGCGTGGGCGACATCACCCAAGGATTTCCGCGTCCACGCATCGGCGATCCGGCCCAGCTCGATAGCACCTTGCTGTTTCTGGTGTCCCCGTCATCGGATTTCGTGACCGGCACCTGCGTGCGCGTCGACGACGTTCAAACCGGCCGATAGGTGCCGAGCACTATGGTCGCCAAAGCATCGATTCCAAGTCTTGCATAATTGAGACGTAAAGAGTGGTGTTACGATCATCCTGCCAAAACAAGTAAGGCTGATGGATTCCGTTCGCTTTGCAAGAAGGTCTTCTATTGATCAACTCTTCCGGGTTGGAGACTGAGCTGGCCAATAGGCCCGTGTGCGACGTGACCTGACGCCCGACAAGCGTCGACGATACGCATGCTCTTGCGGGGTAAGTATCGATTCCGGATGAAACTGCACTCCATAGGTTGGCTGATAGCGATGGGACAGCGCCCATGATTTCGCTCTCCTGCCAACGTACCGCGACCTTCAGATGTTGGTCACACGACTGAGCGAGCTCGATAACCAGAGAATGGTAACGACCGACGCAAATTGGAGACGGAAGCCCTTCGAATACTCCTCGACCATCATGTGTTACGTGCGAGGAACGACGGTGCATAAGACGAACCGCGCGCGCCACGCGACCGCCGAATGAGCTCCCAATACACTGATGTCCGAGGCAGATGCCGAGCATGGGCACGGGACCGGAAAGGTCGTGGACGAAGGTGGTCGATCTTCCAGCCTCAACGGGAGTGCAGGGGCCAAGAGAGATGACCGGTGCGCTTGGCCTGAGGTCAACAAGGTCGTCGATGCTGATCCTGTCATTCCGGATTGCCTGCGTCGCTTGGCCAAGCTTCCGGAAATATCTGGCGATGTTGAAGATGAAGGAGTCGTCGTTGTCGATGATGACAATCAAAATGGCTCCTGTGTTTCAAAACGAAATGCGTCGAAGATGCGCTTCGCCTTTGCAAGAACCTCTTCGTACGTCCCATCGAAGCCAACAAAGCCGATTGCTCCGCAATAGATCCCTCGCGCCGCACGCTCAATGTCCGTGATAATTTCCATCGCTCGCACTTTCGGTGCACAGGTAATAGAGCCGCCAGGGAAGCAGGCGCGGAGTAGCGTAACGGCGTCTTCGTGTTCTGAAATTTCACCCGTGACGATCGACAAGCATAGGGTTCGAGTTTGCACAGCGCTGGAACTTCGATTGAATCGGGGGTGCAAGCGCGTGATAAATCATTACGCAAATGATCGACAATCATCGTGTTCTCTGCCCGATGCTTCTCAGACGCGATGAGAATGCCGGCGAGTCGCTGGTCCTCAATAAAATCAGCGGACCGTCCTATCGTGCCCTTAATGGAACGCGTTTCCACCCGTCGTTCGTGATGAAGCTTTAAAAGAAGCTCCGGCGAACTCGATGCAACCGCGAGGTTGCCATAGCGCAAGAGGGCTGCAAAAGGGGCTGGATTCAAGGATCGCAGTTGACGATAGAAGGCGAGCGGATCAAATGAGCTCGGCAGCTCGGCAGCTCGGCAGCTCGGCAGCTCGGCAGCTCGGCAGCTCGGCAGCTCGGCAGCTCGGCAGCTTGGCACTAAAGCGGCGCGCAGTGTTAACCTGGAAGACATCCCCTGCTAGAATGAAATCGTCGACGCGCTTTACTGCAGAGACATAGGCGTCTCGGCTGAAATTCGATTTCCATGCTCCGCCCTGACGGGGCAAAGATTCGGCAGCGGGTTTGAGTTCATAAGCAAAGCCGCAAACTCGTCGGCTCGACAGCGCGCACGTTCCTTTGGACGTGCGGGCTCTTGCTCCGGCCAACCAGTAGAAACGATCCAGCATCGCTTGTCGCGGTGATCGTAGCTGAGAGCCACGTCATAGAAATGCAGGATGGATTGAGGCAAATGCCAATAGGGGATCTTGGGCGCCGGCAATCGCTCCAGTGTTCTGTTCAGATCATAGGCAAAGTACCCGGCCGCTCCTCCCCCGAAACGTACGCATACGACGAAGGCCGCCTGATTGACGCGTACGCGCGGGCGTGGCGAGCCGTATGATAGCGTTGGATGAAGGTCAGGCGGCTTGCTGAT
>NZ_JACIHE010000044.1 GCF_014198245.1 Bradyrhizobium sp. cir1 | reverse complement strand
ATCAGCAAGCCGCCTGACCTTCATCCAACGCTATCATACGGCTCGCCACGCCCGCGCGTACGCGTCAATCAGGCGGCCTTCGTCGTATGCGTACGCTCGATCCAGAGCCCGAGCGCGTCCTTCTCGCCGTCGCTGTTGTAGGCCAGCGCGACATAAACCGCCTTGTCCTTGATCAGCCCCTCGTCGCGAATTTTGGCGCGCATCGCATCGAAAAATACGATCGGGTAGATGGCGTCGAGCGGCCGGCTTTGCCATTCCCGCACCTCCTCGAGCACAGCGTCGGCGACCCGGCTGACAAGTCCGGCGAGACCTCGGTGCCGTAGAGTGCGGCTAGGTGGCCCCGGATCTCCGGCACCGTCATGCCGCGGGCGTACAGGCTCAGGATCTTGTCGGCAAAGCCATCGAACCGCTTCTGTCCCTTGGCGATCAACTGCGGCTCGAAGCTGCCGGCGCGGTCACGCGGCACCGCAACCTCGATCTCGCCGTCCTCAGTGAGAATTGTCTTCGAGCTCGTGCCGTTGTGGCTGTTGCCTGAGCTCCGGCCGCCAGGATCGCCCTTCTCGTAACCAAGATGTTCCGTCAGCTAGGCACCAAGAGCCGGCTCAATCAGACCTCCCTTCAGCTGCTTGAACAGCCCGTTCTACCCGGTCAGGTCCTCCGGCTTGCTGTGATTCGCCAGAACCTGGTCCAGAAGTTCAGGAGTGATTGTCGAATCAGTGGTCATGTGAGTCCCCTCGCAAAGGTAAACTCACAAAAACGTACTTACACAACGTTCCGGACACCCTCGCGCTTGCACGTCCAGCCGCTTCGACAGATGCGCTCCGATAAGGACCTTCTCTATCCTTCAAGTGCGGGCTCCATGATGATCCGTACTCCAGATGCCGAATTCATTGCGGGGGCGCGGCGCGCGTTTCGGCTTGCCCTTGCCGTGCGAATCAACGCTTTCGGCCTCGATCGCCGCGAGGCCGGCGGCCATCTCGTGGTGATCCGCTCATCCCTCGCTAGCCACTCCGCAGCCTTTCGGCCGCGTGCCGTAGAGCGTAACATCGTAAGGATAGCCCTCAGCCGCACGATTCGCGCCTTCCCCTGACCGCCGCACGATCGACATTGGCTGAGTCCGGCGTTGCAAGTTCGGAGACAAAGCAGCTGTTCGCGGGCTCGATGCCCAGCCGCTCCTCTTGCGAGGCGAAGAAAGGATGTACAGGCCTCAGCAAAAGTCGCGGAAGTCTCCATTAGGCCTCGCCTTGCCGCTAACAGAACAGAGTGCCGCCAATCTGCCAGCTTTCCGCTCCTCATTCAATTCGCCACAGATTTCCAGCCCACCGATGGCGGGCGCTTCACAACTCCGAGCGCACCTTCGTCTAGTGCAGCCCTTCGTTTAGCGCGAGCAACTGATAGTGGTTCAGCCGCTGATAGTGGTTCAGCCGCCCGGGACGGCGCAATCTTCAGTAGCGGAACCGTGTCTCGACATTTCTGCAAATACGCATACACCGCCAGCATCCGAACCGACCGGAGCCGAGTGATCATTCCCGAGCCTCGCGCCTTGTGTCGCAAACACCTCCGACGCATCTCGGCTCCGAGCGTGGGCTGTCGCCGACACATTCGCTCGGGGCGCAAGCGTTTCCCCGACGATCCCATCCTTCTCCTCACGCGACCAAGTGGCGGCGCACGGAGCTGACCGAAAGCCAGCGAGTTGCAGTCGTGACAAGTTCTAAATTCTTGCTATCCAATGTCTGTTCGCCCCCATTGACTCCTTGGACAAATATGAGGAGGAACTTTGAAAGGAGCATCATGAGCGCCTGATCGAGGCAGATGCCAATCGGCAGAATAGAGCCGAACGGGAGAGACGCGGCGGGTCGAGCATTCGATGAGCATCTGTCCATTCTCAACTACGGCGATTTCCGAGCTGCGACTTATTTATGCTGAAGTTCAGGTCGTCCTCCGATTCGGCGGGCCGCTGGACTCGTCCCATGGCGGCGATCTCTCTGCATACCTGACAAACTAGCGGCTCGACGTTGGCAGGGCCATCATCGTCGATGTTGATGACGCGTCACGGCAATTTGAGCAGCGGAGACGTGGGCTACGACCAGCGCTATAGCAAAGTCTTGGATAGCTTTCTTCGATGTGCTCGATTCAGCCGAAGATAGTTGAACTTCGCGAGAATGGTTACGGCCGAAACCGGCAGGGGCCGTAGACAAACTTTTCGCAATCGCCAACCCAGATCGCCGACCTCGTCTATGTCATTGGGCGCGATCCGGGTATTCCGAACTGCAGTTGGCAACCGATCGACGATATCCCGCTTGGCGTATAGAATCGTATTAAACCGATACCACGGTTCCACCTCTCCGTTACTCTTCATTGCAAGGCGAATTATGTCATAAGCCTCGTAGCTAAGGGAGGCGAACCGTTCTTGCCAGAACGCGAGAGACCGTTCGTTGATGTGGTTTTCGCCACCTTGCCCAGGCGTTGCTGCCGAAAACGCAACAAGATCGGCATGTGCAGTAAGACTAGATATAAACGTATCCGAACTTGATGGATCGAGATGCTCGGCTACTTCGAAACTTGTCACCAAGTCGAACTTGTGGCCAAGGCGAAATGGAATGGACAGATTCACAGGGGAAAAATCTTCTCGTGGGATGTGAAGTGAATCCACCCGAACGTACGGCCCATCCACGCCCTTTGCGGTTTTGACACCGGCCGCCTTCCACTCGCGAAGCCATGCACCACGTCCGCAGCCGACGTCAAGGACAGAAGAAGGCTGCAATAACGGTACAAGGAGCTTTGCGAACTCCTTTGCGGATGAAATTGCACGACGATCAATGTACTCAAAAAAGTCTTCTGAATAGACATGAAGTGTTCTCATCACGCAGCTCTTCGTTTCATCCGATCAACAGTGACTAGCCGGACGCCACAAAATGTCGCTTCGCTTGTCGTGATAGCGTTTCCGCCGCGTCCGCAGTGCGAGCACAACCTCGTCGCGCATTCGTCAGGTTCGAGCCGGCAGACCCAATCGCAAACTCCTGCCTCGAACACAACTCCCGCTGTGTTCTCTCCGGCTCAGCAATCGGCGTGCCACCCGCGGAATTTGAGTGCGCGTCTTGTTCGATGCAAGAAATACGCGTCGTCCCTCTGTGAGGCCGGCCACTTTGTCAGTTTTCCGACGTTAAGAGTCTTCAATTGGACGTGGATGGATAGTTGGAGATCGCGCAAGACGGTCTCCTCTCGTTCCGAGCGTTGGCGTCGTCTGGAAAGTGGACATTCCTGGCGGGAGATCGTGCGGGCGCTCGCGATCAATGTCGAGGCGATCGGTCGGCCGGTACTGCCGCTACGTCGAGAGCGTGTGAAGCTAAACTCCGCGTCGTGCTCACTGCCCAATGTCTTTACCACACAGGTTCTGGAGATGATTTATCTTGGTTACCACGCATGCACCCGGGTCTCTGTCTGCGACCGTGATGATTTTGTGATCAAGCTACCGACTTAAGGCGAGGCGCCGGTGGAGCCAGGTGCGGCGATCACAATTGGCTGGCAAAACTGAAGATTGCCGTACTTGACGCGCCGTGGCCATGAATCATGGTTTCACCACGAAAGCTGGCGCAAGTATTGAGGAGCGCTGGCCCCATTCAGGGATGGCCTAGCAAGGAGCGTAGACGATGAGAAAATCATTGATGATCGCCCGTGCCTTGGCCGTGACCGGCTTGGCGGCGTTCGCGCCGGCGGGTCCGCTATTGCGGGGATAAGCTCACGATCGTCGACTGTGGCGGCACCACATAGGTGATCGACCGCAAGATCTATTACGAGCCCTTCGAAGGCGACTGGGATGAAGGTCACCGAAGATGAGTACAGCGGCGAGACCTCCAAAAGTACGCGCCATGCTCGAGACCAAGAGCGTGAACTGGGACGTGATCAATAGCGATGCACAGGCCGCCTTCCCATTATGCGCCGAGACTCTTTGAGACGCGTATCCTAGTTGAGCGAGTGATGACCATTCAAGTGCCCCCATGACGATGCTCGCGCAATGATTTTGCGCGCTAACGGCCATGGTTTAGCGATCGGTGCTCATCAACTTCATGCATGCGCGCAGCGACACCGTGAGCAAATGAAGCCCGACCTCGAGGACCAGGCTCGGAGAATGCCGCCACGCGTTGGACCCGTAGGATGCTAGTGTAAAGCCCCTGGTGCGCGTCGCCCTAGAAGCACCAATTTCGAGAGGCGAATTGATGCAGTTCTCAAACATTTGTTCTCGGCTGCTCGTTGTGGCGCTATGCTTTCATCGCACTCTCCTTCAAAAAGTCGCTACGGAAATCGGAGACGCTGATTGAGTGAAGCCCGCCACCGTCACGGTGAATCCGCCGCCCCGCCTCACTTCAAACGGCGATCGCAGCATATTGCGGCGAACCTCGGTGAACGGCGGCTGAATTTCGACAGACCGATCATGGCCGAAAAAACAGTGTTAGAATCCCTTCGCGCATGACCGTGATTGGCCACGGAATTGCCCCCCTGATGCGGTCCTCCGTCATCATCGGAGTTACGATGCCGGTTGCCATCCGACGAGGAGAGTGGCAACAAAGCCGAGCCGACTGCATATTCGACCAAGCGCAGCCGAATGAGATGTTCAAAACATGTAAGAGCCTCGATTTAGTCTCCGTTGGTCGAGCCTTTTTGGCCTCTTCACCAACTCATCGACCTCAATCTCGTTATGCCGCACAGGCTGCAGTGCGTGTGAATGATTTCATCGTTATCGATCGCGATCACGCGTCTAAGTCCCCTGACTTCTCCAAATACGATTTAGATCGTCACTCTCTTTCATCCCACCGAGGGGCAGAGAGGATTAGCAACTCCGTTCGGTGGCTCAGAAACGTCCATGCTGACCGACGCGACGCGCCACGCCTGTTCAGTTTATGACTTCACTACAAAGCCTGTCGAGTTCGCAACAGCGGCATCCTCGGGGCGTTTCGGCGGGATTACGGGAAAGCGGACACTTAGCGCTGACGCCGCTGGCACGTTCGTTGCTTAAGCATACGGGAACGTCAAGTGGAGGTGATTGCATGCGCCTAAAGTCGAGCGATACGCTCCTTCCGTCTCTTGCAGAGAGACAAGCTCGGGCATCGCAGTTAGCCTTCGGCAATTGCTTTGGAGAGTAAGATGCCGCTGCGCATCCAGTGCCCGGCACGCTCGACTAGGATGGAAGAGTGGCTGCACGACTATGTCTCACTAACTCGAGCCCGAAAAGCGTACATCGTCGATTTCCGGGCTACTTGGTGCATAACGGGTGGGGCGTCGTTGCCCCACAACCGGTTGCCGAAACATCGCTTCTTGCCTCCTAAGGACGCTTGAGGAGCTGAAGACTGTGACAACAATTTCGGGTTGGGGCCGCTATCCTATCGGCGACACTGAAATTATAAGTCCCCGCACAGCTGACGCCGCCCGACGTGCAACAGCAGCGGGAGATCAGGCAATTGCCCGCGGCAATGGCAGGGCCTATGGGGACGCCGCAATCGGTATTCGCCAGACAATCGCACTTTGTCACCTCAACCGGATGCGCGCTTTCGATCCGACGACGGGTCGAGTGACCGTGGAAGCGGGCCTGCTCCTTTCTGACCTAATTACGACATTCCTGCCGCGTGGATTCTTCCCCTATGTCGTGCCCGGCACAGATCTTATCACCGTTGGCGGGGCCATCGCAGCCGACATCCATGGCAAGAACCATCACAGCGAGGGCGGCTTTGGCCGTTACGTGGACGAACTATTACTGGCACTGCCAACGGGCGAAATGCTCCTTGCATCGCGTGACGAGCATCCCGATTTGTTTTGGGCGACAATTGGCGGAATGGGGTTAACGGGTATCATTCTCGAGGCGACAATCTCGCTGCGCCCTGTTGAGACAGGCTGGATTCGCCAGCGGACTATCGCGGCGGACAATCTCGCGGCTGCGATCACTGCGCTGCAAAGTTGCGAGAGCGTTACTTATTCGGTGGCGTGGATCGATTGCCTGGCGAGCGGCGGCCGCCTCGGCCGTTCTCTGATATTTCTGGGGGAACATGCCGCTTCCGATCAACTCGACGAAGAGCAGGCCGTAAACCGATTCCCACTACGAAAGCCTTCTCTGTCGATTCCGATCGACCTCCCCTACTTTGTGTTGAACAATTGGACCGTTGCCGCGTTCAATGAGTTCTATTTCCGATCCGGAGCACGGAAATCCACGTCTTTCACGCTGCTCCCCGTTCATTCTTATTTTTTCCCGCTCGACGCGATCGGCAACTGGAACCGGATCTATGGCCGACGCGGCTTCCTTCAGCACCAAAGCGTGCTTCCCATAAAGAACGCTGAAAGTACCCTGGCCGAAATGCTGGATCGCATCGCGCAACGCGGCGGATCCTCTTTTCTGGCCGTTCTGAAGAAACTCAGCCAAGGAAGCGGCCCTCTATCGTTTCCGATGCCTGGCTATACCCTGGCGCTGGACTTTCCAATCGCGCGCGATGTTTTCTCCTTCCTCGATGAGCTGGATGAACTCGTCGTCGCCGCAAGCGGCAGACTTTATCTGGCGAAAGATGCCAGGCAATTACGAGCAACCTTCGAGGGAGGCTATCCTGACATGTCTTCCTTCCGCGAGCTTCGACGGACGATCGACCCCGGCAGAAGATTGCAGTCGCGCCTAGCTCAGCGAATTGGGATTTGAGAGAGGCCGATGGCTGAAGCGAAAAAGACCGTTCTTATTCTCGGGGGGTCGTCGGAAATTGCGAGGGCAACTGCGCTTACCTTTGCCCAGGGCCGCTGGACAGTTCGGCTAGCGGGACGCTCGCATCGTGAACTTCAGCGCGAGGCCGATGATATTTCCGTGCGCACGGGTCGCACGCTCACCATCCACCAACTTGACGTGCTTGACCACGGTTCATTCGTCGCGTTCGTCGATGCACTACCCGACCTTCCGGATGTTGTCATTTCGGTTGTCGGCCTGCTTGGTGAGCAGCCGCGCGCCGAAATCGACCTTCATCATGCTCGGAAGATCATGCGTACGAATTATGAGGGTCCGGCGCTGATCCTCAGTCTCTTTGCCGAGCGATTTGCCGGCCGGGGACATGGGGTTATTGTCGGAATTTCGTCCGTTGCAGGAGATCGGGGACGCGGCTCCAAATATTTTTACGCTTCTGCAAAAGCGGGGCTTACGGCCTTCCTTTCCGGCTTGCGTAATCGTCTGGCGATCAATAGCGGCATTCATGTGATGACGATCAAGCCTGGCTTTGTCAGAACTAGAATGACTGAGCATACGCAACTGCCACCGATCCTCACGGCTGCCCCAATCGAAGTGGGCGAGGCCGTCCTGAAGGGACTTAACCGGCGCAGGGATGTGATTTACGTGCGATCCCTATGGTTTTTCGTGATGCTGGTCATTCGCCTGATGCCGGAAAGGATTTTCAAGCGACTTAAGCTGTAGCAACAACAGCAGCGGCTCGCACCTGATTGCAAACCGTGATCGAATAATCAGGATCACTTTCAAGACTAGGTATGGACCTGGCAATTTGCGCCATCGAAGGTCTTGTCGTGGTCGATCAGCTCCTAGAATTTTACAGGGAGCACGGACAATAATCAGATGACCGTGCATGGCCCGGCAGCTTGCCGGGCGCGCGACTGAAGCTGCGGATAACCGGTGCTCTTTTGCTGGATCAACTACACACTCACGGACGCGCCGGAGAGTTGCACCTGTCTCTATGCCCAGTTTCGACGGACAAATCCGGAACTCACAAGCAAGTTCATGTCCATCCTCAACGGAATTTCAGTCGCCGGCGATATCCCCAACCTGATGGAGGCATGGGGTGCGGGCTCCCGGCCAGAGGCAGCCGTTCAAGCCGGCCAATAAGGCGGCAGCGACGGGGCGGAAGAAGATGCTGCTCTCGCTGCGTGATCGACGACCCGATTAACGGCGAAAGCTTCCTGGCCTCTGTCGAACAGGGGTTGGTGCCATACCTCAGGCCCGGCGACATTGTCATCATCGACAATCTCGGCAGACACAAGGGAAAGACCGTGCGGCGCGCCATCCGCGCCGCCGGCACAAAGTTGTTCTTCCTTCCCGCCGTACAGCCCCGACCTCAATCCGATCGAGCCAGTCCTTAGACACCAGCCGATCTCCAATCAGAGATCAATCATTCCTCGCTCGACGCCTTTAACGGAAGGTGGGGCCGAGACAGTGCTTAGGTTCAAGACGCCAACAGAGCCATGAAGATGACAGACATATCTGGCCGCACCGCCCGCGACCTTGCACCCAATGTCGAAGGCCGCACTGACCTCCTCGGCGATATTGTCCCAGGTAGCATGGGCGCTGGCCCGACGGGTTTTTGATCAGAGGGTGGACCCATTGATCAGAGGGTGGACCCAAGGTCTATTTGCCGCACGCGCGGCGAGTGGAGTGCATCAACGCACCAGTTCATCAGTTTGGGTCAAGATGATCTCCGTCTCTGCGATGCTTTAGCACCCCAAAGGCGGAGAGTTCGTCACCAACCCCTGATCGGCACACACTGGCCACGGTAATCCTGAAGATGGAAGCACGCATCGGCAACACCATTGGAGCGCTTCTTCCCGCAAACCATTAGGCTCGCGTGCCACATAAGAAAGAACCGGCATGCCCGCCCAGAAGGAGTTCATTTCTCCTGCCCCCCACGGAACCTTGCCGTACGCATCCGGCGCAGGCCGCAGGCTGGTTGATCATTCCCGTTGCCAGCGCGTGAGCAGCTTGGGGTTTTCTTTGTAGAATCTGACGAGCTCGATGAGGTTTTCGATGCCAAAGTCGGTGAACGCCTGAACACCATCTTCGCCGACGCCATAGACCCAGATCAGCCCGTCCTCGATCTCCATTTCGATGGCAATGTCGCGCAGCCAGTCTTCGTCTTCACCGAGGTCCTTTGCGACCTGGGTGATGGTGGTGACGTGATGAACCTTGTTGACGTGCGAGGTCATGCCGCTCGAGCAGACAACGCTGATGCCGGCGTCCAATTCCAAGGCAGCAGCTCGCCCAGCCGATGGGCTGGATGCCCGGCGATCCGGGCGAGGACATCCGTAAGCCACGCCTGCGGGTCGACGCCGTTCATTTTCGCCGAGACGATCAGGCTGTACATGGCAGCGGCGCGCCGCCCGCCGCGATCAGAGCCGCAGAACAGCCAGGACTTCCGTCCAAGGGCGATGCCTCGCAAGCCTCTTTCGGCGGCATTGTTCGAGAGACAGACGCGGCCGTCCTCCAGGAAGAGAGTGAAGCTCGCCCAGCGCTTCAGGATGTAATTGAACGCCTTGGCCAGGTCGTGCCCCCGAGACAGCTTGGCAAGCTGCTCCCGCATATAGATCTGAAGGTCCTCGGCCACGGGCCGGCTCAGTGTCTGCCGCACCTGAAGACGCTCCTCGGCACTTTTGCCGTTGATAGAGCGTTCGATCTCGAACAGCCCATCGATCCGCCGCACGACCTCGATCGCGATCGGCGATAGCGGGATTTCCTTTTTGCCGGCGGCCTTGCGCCGGGCATTCTCTTCGATGTCGGCCATGGCGAAGAACGGGCGCCGTCCATGCGACCAGCAGGCAGCCTCCCGGATTGGCCCTGGTTGGCGTCCCGCCAGATAGAGCTGGTTGTACCCATCATAGGCGTCGGCCTGCAGGATACCGGCATAGCGGGCCAAATGCGCCTGAGGATGTTCGCCCTTGCGGTCGCGTGAGTAGTAGAACATTGCAGCCGGCGGGCCTGCACCACCAAAGGGTCGGTCGTCCCGGACGTAGATCCAGCACCGTCCCGTGTCGGTCTTTCCCTTGGCCAGCACGGGCACCGTCGTATCATCGGCATGAAGCCGCTCGGCCGCCATGACATGGGCTTCCATCAGACTCAGCAGGGGCTGAAGCGCCGTACAGACTGATCCCACGGCATCGGCCATTGTCGACAGCGCGATCGGCACGCCTTCAAGGGCGTAGCGCTCGGCCTGGCGGTTCAAGGGCTGATGCTGGCCGAACTTCTCGAACATGATCATGGCCAACAGACTCGGGCCGGCCCATCCCCGTGCGACGGCATGGAACGGCGCCGGCGCCTGACTGATCTTCTCGCAGTCGCGGCAGGAGAACTTCTCCCGGACCGTCTCGATCACCTTCCACTGGCGCGGCACCACTTCCAGCGTGCGGGTCACATCCTCGCCGAGCTTGCGCAGGCGATTGCTGCCGCAGCACTCGCATGCCGTAGGCCCATCGATCACTACCCGCTCCCGAGGAAGGTGCTCAGGGAAGGTCTGGCGCTCGGCGCGCTTGCGGGTAAATCCGCGCACCGTCGTCGTCTTCGCCACGGCCCGTTCCGCCGCAAGCTCGTCCTCGGTAGCGTCGGCTTCAAGCTCTTCGAACGTCAGCGCCAACTGTTCGATCAGCCGCGAAGAACGCTCCGACCGTTGCCCATAGATCTGATGCTTCAGCCTGGCGATCTGCAGCTTCTGCTGTGCGATCAGCGCCTCGTCTTCCGACGCTTTCGCGCGGGCGACCGCGAGCTCGGCTGCGATCTCCAAACCCTTCGCGCGCTCGGCTGCCAGCGCCTCTTTCAGGGCGGCAATGTCATCCGGAACAGCGTCGCGATCGGCATTCATGCGACGCAGTGAATCACAGATTGGACGCGGTGGGACTCCCCAAAATGCAAGAAGCTGCAGATTCTGCGCTCAGCCCGCGCTCTGCGGCCGCCAGCTCAGCTGCGGATTCCGCCAGTCGATGCCCTCGAGCATATAAGCCATCTGCGCAGCCGAGATCGATACCGCGCCCTCCGACGCCGAAGGCCAGATGAACTTGCCTCGGTCCAGGCGCTTGGCATAGAGCGACATGCCTAACCCATCATGCCAGAGAATCTTGACTAGATCGCCGCGGCGGCCCCGGAAGATGTAGAGATCACCGGCATGGGGATCGCGCTTCAGGCTCTCCTGAACCGTAAGCGCCAGGCTTCGCATGCCGCGACGCATATCGGTGTGGCCGGTCGCGATCCAGACTCTGACGCCGCTCGGAATCGGAATCATTGTCGTCGCAAGAGCTCAAGAACTCGCCGCAGCGCTTCGCCGTCGACGTCACGGTCAACCCGAACGCGACACCCGGCCCCAAGTTCGATCTCGATGATTCCGACCCTTGCGCGCTGCGCAGAGGCCGAAGACGTCGGTTGCGGTGCGCTGATCGATACCGGTGCCGCCACTGGCGTGATCTCAACCGGAACGAGCGCCGGCGCGCCATCCCCGCTCAGCTTGCCTTCGCGCGCCAACCGACGCCATGTGAACAATTGGCTTGTCGACAGCCCGTTGCGTCGTGCCGTCACCGACACCAGACGTGGCCCGCCATAGCTCTCGGTGACGATCCGCTGCTTTTCTTCCAATGTCCAACGGCGTCGAGCGCCCGTCGAGACGACTTCAAGCCGGGAAACTTTCGGCATAGGCATATGGTCAGTCATACGCCTATGTCTTCATCCTCCATCAAGCCGCGCAAGGCGGTCCTCGCCGGAGCGATACACCTTGCCCAACCCAGAGCGCGAGGAGCGTTCGTCCCGCGGAGTATCCATGGGCTGCCAGACCCGTGGTGTGGGTGCCGAAAGCTGTTGCTGCTCAGGAGGGCTCGCGCTGCCAAAGAGTGGAGTCATACACCAGCAAATCAATTATTTTCGGCGTGAGCACGAAACGGCGGTATTGACCATTCTCAAACTCCCATGACGCAGGCATTTTTTTAAAGTGGCGAACGCCGATCAGCACTAATATGCGCGCGCCGAAACGCCCGGGAGGAATAGGCAGCCATTAACAGGTGTGAGCCCTCGCAGTTGGAAAGCAATCAATGCAACTATGTCGATAGTTTTGTGAACCCGGTGGCGTACTGTCAGGTAATTAGCAGCTCGCTTGAACGACCAACAGTCATGGTGTTTCTCGCCGGCATCGACCAGCATCACGTTACGAGGTTCGGCATGGTGCCGATGAACATCCATGTGGTTATTTGTCATGTCGAAGGTGATAGCGTACATGTGCGGGAATAATTAGCGAGTATTCACTTGATCAAATGGTCCTTTGGCAGCAGCGGGTGACTAAATCGTTGATACCAAAGGCTAATAGAGCTTGAGGATGGGCCACAGAATGGGCTTGTCGCCTATTTCGATCATCAGCTTGGGTCGATCTCCTCCGAGAAATGGGCTCCAAGCCTCCTGCGAGGATTACAGCTTCACGAGTGGCTTCATTTCTGGCTGTCAAGCCGTGATCGTCTAGCCTCCCGGCAGGATTGCTCGGCTAGCGCGGCGGGTCGTACGGGCTTCAGCAAAAGCTGGCTGTGAGCATTCTGGTAATACCCGTCAATTGCGGGGACTTCAAATGTAGCGGCAGCGGCGTAGTCCGCCTGCCCGGCTCCGAAGGAGGCCATAACCCCGGCTTCGTCAAGATGACGCGGGCCATCCGGAGCGATGAGTACCCACGCTTTGGCCAGATCGACGCAGTTCTCAAGTCCCAGCGCTTTCACTGCGACTGCATTACTGCCTGGATATCCTCCGAAGAGCCATGGTAGACCGAGCGCGCGTGCCTCAAGCACATACAGCAGGGTCGGTGCGTTGGAAAGATCGACCATTGGCGTAGCTACTTCAAGGCCGCCCGCATGAGCCCTGGCTTTGGCTGTGACTAAATAGTCATGGAAGGGTTGCGAGAGCACCAATCTTGCGCCACCAGGCAGGAACGTGACAGCGTTGTAAGAGCGCAGATCTTTTGCCTGACGCCACGGGTTGAGCATGAAATCATTGACCACTGATGCAGTGAACAGCTGTGCCAATACCGTTAGGGGCAGTAGGGTCGCGACGCTGCGTCCCTTTTGCGCAAGAGGGCTCAAGAAGGCAACGGCGGCGAGCATCCAAAACAAGCAGGCATCCGAACCGATGCTCCAGTAATTGACCCTGGAACTCAGTGCAAGCAGATGCGGAAGGACCAAGAACATTAGCGCTAGAGCGATGCTGGTAGGATTCTGGCTGCGCAGAACCATTCCCTCGCGATAGAACATTGCGCCAAGGCACGTGAAGGCTGGCACCAAGAACAACGTCGAGAGCTTGATGCTGATCAGGTTGATCCCCAGCATCGCAATTGCTATTGTTACGATCAACGCCGCACCGAGAGTTAGCGACGTGAACAACTTGTGTTTAGCCCCTATGAAAATGCTAAGCAGAACGGCCGTCGCCACCAACGCCGCGGTAGCAAGTTGCGAACGATTTGTTTCGAGCCAGTCGATCCGAAGAATGTGAGAAAGCTCGTGCCCTCCACCAAGCAGGGCGATTCCGTCAGTGCCCTTGACCATGTGGCTCACCAGCCCGGTGATGCCACCGCCGATCAAGTTGGCCGTAGCGATCAATAGAGCGAGAGCGACCAGCGCCGCGCCAAACATGGGCAGCAGCCACTTTCGGCGCAAAACAATGACATAGAGCACAACGACGAGCGCAATGGCCGCAGCGGTAGCCGGCCTGGCCATGAATGAGCACCAGCCGCCAACGCCGACTAGTATCCACGCAAGGACCAGGGGCCTGCGCCGGGGCCGATCGGCTAACAGCAAACCAATCATCACCATCAAAGCCGATTGAAAGTTTAGCGTGTAGTAGTTGGGCGTGAGCGCCCACCAGTAAAAGGCGACTAATGTAAGGCTGGCGATCCCTACGGACAGCGCGGCGGCGTGAGACCAGTCCAACATCCAGAGATGGCGGACCGTCAGAAAGCTAATAGTCCAGCCTAGCGCCATTGTGAACGTGACGTTCGCAATGCGAAGGACTGCAATGTCGCCGCCCAACCACTGATATGGCCAGTGATAGACAACACCGAAGAAGTTTGGCGGGATCTTGATCGAATAGGCGAATGGGTTCGCCATCGAGTTGAGCCAGTAGCCTTCGTCGCTTGGGTTCAGACCATAACCGCTGTAGTATAGCAGCCACACAAAAAGTATTGCTGTAGTTGCGACCGACAGAGGTAGCAAACTCCGATCCAGCAAGACCCGCAACTTAATGAACTGACTATCTCCAAGCATAGACCTTCTGCGCCTCTCGTAGGAGAGGAAGCCCACTCCAATGATACTGACCTCGAAGAGCTTCTAATTGACGTGGGCTCCGCAATCTCCTCCAAGACTTGGTAGGCTTCGGATGCGTACTTCCAAAAAGCTCTTCCAGCTGGAGGGCTCTTCTGATTGGCCAGCTCAGTCGCCAATATCTGACCGCGGCCTTGATGCCGATCGTATCAGCCGGGCTAGCAATCAACCGGTGCTCGCGCACTCGCTTGGCGGGCGTCCATGGTCAGATAGGGATGTATTCCTTTAGCTGCGTTCGCAGAAAGCTTTTAGCGCGCATCGAGCCACTTGTTAATGCCGCTGATCGCCGAGGGCGAAAACTCGCGCCACACCAGCTCCTACGTGACCTGCTTGAATCGCGTCGAAACGTCTATCACCTACATCTCGGCCAGCCTCGCAACGAGCGCCGTCTCCGACGTTGATAGCGCTCAAACAGCTCGGTCGAGAACCGTTCAATTGTAAGCGCTTAGCCGGAACCCTTGCTTCGGGATCTGGATAGGTGTGCGAAGAAGCCTCCAGCTTGGACGGAGGTTCGGGATGGGATTGGAGAGCAAAAAGGACGTCCATTTGGACAGCTCATCGGCAGGGTTGGTGAGCCGGCTGGAGATTCTTGAAGGGCCGTCGGGCGCCGTGTGTGTTCGGAAGCTGAGAGAGCTCGGATCGTCGCCGAGAGCCTGTTACCTGGTGCCCAGGTGTCCGAGGTTGACGCGCAAGTATGGAGCGACGCGCTGGCAGATCTACGACTGGCGACGGCGCTTTCGACAGCGAGGCCTGTTGCCGGCGTGCGAGGCGTCGGAGCCGACATTCGCGCCGGTGGGAGGTGCGTTGGAGGAGCGTCAGGCTCCGGCAATCAAGCTTGAGATCGCGATCGGTGATATCGTGCTGCGGACGGATACGGCAATTTGATGCCGAGCAGCTGTCCCGGGTGATCCGCGTGCTGCGAGCATCACGATGATTGCGGCCGGTGCTGATCTGAAGATTTACGTTGCAACGCGGCCGATCGACTTCCGCTGTGGCCACGATCGGCTTGCGGCGAAGGTGCAGGAGATGCTTCGTCTCGACCCGTTTAGCGGCGCAGCCTTCGTGTTCCGATCGAAACGGACGGATCGGATCAAGATTTTGGTCTGGGATCGAACGGGCCTGGTGTTGGTGCACAAACGCCTCGAAGGTTGCAAGTTCGTTTGGCCAACGATCACGGACGGCGTGATGCGCATGTCGCCGGCGATGTTCGCGGAAGACGGACGTCTCGAGCTCGACACCAACTCGGTCGAGAACGCCATCCGGCCAGTCTGCTTGACCAGGAAAAATGCTCTGTTCGCCGGTCATGAAATCGGGGCAGAAAACTGGGCCTTGCTCGCGCCGATCGCCGCTACCTGCAAGCTCAACGGCGTCAACCCGGCTGCCTACATCACCGAAACACTCGAGGCGATCATCGACGGCCATCCCCATAGCAGGATCGAAGACCTCATGCCATGGCGATTCCGCAAAACGTCAAGCTAGCCTCAATAGGGCCCCGGCTGAGCGCTTACGTTCGATTAAGCACCCCTGCGCGCCAACTCGGCCTGTCGGTGCTGCGCCGAGCGGTCACCAATCGATGTACGCCGCCCTAGAAACTCTAGAATGAATGTCAGATGGCGATGAAAACTACAGCGACGATTGAGACGATAGCAATTGCACTGATATGGTCCCTCAATGCGAAGACAATAGGGTCGTCATCCATTAGACGCCGGTGCGCCATCATGAGGTTCCGGGCCATCCAGTACAGAAGAATTGGGCAGATGAGCCATAGTACCCTCGGGTGCCGATAGAGTGTCTGCACGTCGGCCGATGCAACATAGAGCGCAAAGATCGTGACAGCGTTCGAGCCAGTCGCAGCAACAAGAGCGGCAACGACATCAAGGTCGCCGCTCCTGTAGTCCCGACCTGAGCGATCGGGAAGGCCCCGATCGAGCCTGGTGGTCAGCTCAACATACCGTTTGATAAGCGCGAGCGATGTGAAAATGAAGAAAGAGAAAATGAGAAGCCACTGTGAAATTTGAATTTGAACTGCAATGCCGCCTGCAATAATGCGAGTCGTGTAGAGCATCGCGAGAGCAATGACGTCTACAATCATCTGGCGCTTTAAATAGAGGGAATAAGCGCTTGTTAGCACAAAATAGCCAAACAATACGTCAACAAACTCTAGTGAGAGCGTAATTGCGAGCATCAGAGAAAATAGGAGGAGCGCCGGAACCATAAATAAGCCGCTCCGAAGTTGGAGAAGCCCGCTCGCATAGGGCCGCGAACGCTTGCTAGGATGCGCGCGATCCGATTTTAGATCTAGTAGATCGTTCAGGATGTAGACCGCTGACGCGCAAGCGCAAAAAGCTATAAAGGCGACCACTCCTGTGATGATATTAACCAACGCGAATTGGTGTGAGGTCAGCGGTGGCACAAAAATGAGGAGATTCTTGACATATTGGTGCACCCGAAGGGCCTTGAACCACACCTGCCTGTCGGCATTCCCGGCATCTAACGCGACATATTCACCCTTGAGCGTAACGAGTCGATTTTTTACCGATTTGGAAAGGCCGACGCCATAGGCTTTATCGGCAACCTCCCACACTGGGAGATCTGATGAACCGTGGCCAATGTAATCAAATCCGCACTTGCCGAAGGCACTTGTCAGTATCTCGGCCTTCAAAGATCCCGTCAGATTCGTTCTTTCGTCAGAAGCAAACCAATCATCGAAGATGCCAAGGTGATCTGCGATGGCCTTCGCGTGCTTGGCGTCGGCTGCGGTAGCAAGATACACTTTCCTACCCTGCGCTTTGGCGGCCTGGATTAGATCCAAAACGCAGGCGTTGTATGGGAGAGTCGCGTAATCTAGCTCAGACGACAGCGCAAGGTGATGTTTTACAGCTGCTTTGCCATTGGCCAGAGCCCGGACGGTAGCAAAGTTCGT
Source organism: Bradyrhizobium sp. cir1 (assembly GCF_014198245.1). GTDB lineage: Bacteria > Pseudomonadota > Alphaproteobacteria > Rhizobiales > Xanthobacteraceae > Bradyrhizobium. Next base: position 23,912 of record NZ_JACIHE010000044.1, on the reverse strand, counting down.
GCTGAACCCAAGAGGCAAGACGTTAAAGAAAGACTCATACAACACATCGGTTAGCAACAAAGATCCGTCTAGATCTACTACTATCGGTTTGTCGCGGGAACATTCCGTATCCGCGGCTTTGGCGTCATCTCTGGCGCACCAGATGCCATCAATCACTTTTGGCAAAACGTCATCGAGCTGCATTGGAGAACCGATAAAGGCAATGTAGCCGTGGCGGTCGATGATGAAGGAGGTGGGCATTCCGCAAAAAAGGCCGGGTTCCATCCAAAGCTGGCTCATATCACCTGTGCTGTCGTACGCGAACCGATAATTCAAGTTCGGCACTTTTTTAGTTAGCCATGCGTCCAGGTTTATGCGCGCCTCATCCGGCGTTTGAACTTCTTCGCAAGCTGCGACTCCGATGACCTCAAGTCCTTTGTCTCTATATTTCTCTTGCAGCTGCACAAGCTGAGATATCGTCGCGAACGTTGGTCCGCACCAAGATGACCAAAATCCGACGATGTAGACTTTTCCCGGCTGGAAGCTCGTCAGAGGCTGACCACGCAGCCAGCTCTTCACCTTGATTGCAGGAGCCGGGGACTCGATGCGCGCCATCATATGCTCTCCAAAAGTCTTGGCAAACACTGCGGGACTTTGTGCTCGAGCTTGCCTCTGCCTCGGAACAGGCACCGCCTCAAACAAAAAGGGGAGCATCGCGCGTCCGCATGCACTCAGCTTTCATTCGGCGTTGCTGCATCTCAATAGCAACGACCGTGCCAACAGCATTAACGCAAATTGACTACCTTGTTATGCTTTCAAAACCTCGACCGGCCCGAGACGACTATGTCGTGAAGCTGACAGACGCCAATGTCAGAGCCGGAACATGAAATTGCGCGCTTCGCGACCAGCAGGCGGCGTGGGTTGGGTGAGTCGCCTTGCGTGACGTAGGGGCGCGTGGCAGTTTGACGGTACTAAGATGGACTAGAACGCAACCTATGGGCCCGCCCTCATCGTGCGGTGCCCGCGATCAACCGCTTTTGACCGCCCGCGGCGGGTGTAACACGCAAGTATAGATCCAGCTGTGCCGAGGCACCGCTCGACGAAGCGTGAGTTTCCTTCACCTGGCGAGAGCGCAGTGAAACTGCGAAACTCGCGTGGTAAATGGTGTTGAGCCAGGCTGAGAAGATTGCCATAAAGACGACCGATCTTACTAACGACTAGGCACGCCGCTAATGAATCCGCCTTTTTGCTATTTCAGATCCCTAGGTCGCAGCGACTTTGCGTCAATGACCTTGTGAATCGAGTCTCGCTGCAGTTGCTTGCCTCAGAGAACATGCGCAGGGACATATTGTATCGAGGTTATTTCCGGCTTTCTCGCCGACCAGGGATGTGAGGGGCGCCTCCGCTGCCGGTTCCGATTGCGACATTTGACTCGCAGTGAGAGCAACACCATATGCAGACAGTCCGAGTTGCGTGTCCGCGCATACGCAAAAAGGATGCCCCTCCAATGTTCGGCGGGATAAGAACACGTGGCAGGGGCCGTTTATATCTATCGTTTTGTCTTTGGTGCCGCACTCCTTGCCACCGCCGGTACGGAGTCCTCGTTGTCGCCCGAAGCAGCCGCCTTACGGTCGAGCTGCAGGGGCACGCTCGAGAGCGGAGAGCCTGGCCTTGCTGTGTTGACGATGTGTTCATAACGTTCCGACGAACACGTTCAAGCTGACGCCCCCTCGCCGGCATCATGATTTACGCAGCGACGCAACTTGTGAACTTCAGAAAAGGCGCGGAGTCTTGGCGCTCTTGGCGTAGGAGACGCTGGTTCATGACCTGATGAGAGTGTGACGCTGGTAGTCCCTGCAAAGCGCGCGCATCGGATAAAGATTATCGTCCGGGATGGCAGCGCCTTGTGATGTACTGGAAGCGGCTCGATCGCAGCGGCTTCAAATCCCATCGTGGCTGACGTCATGCGGATGAATGCCGCGCAGCTTGCGCTTCTCGCCGGCATGGCTGGACACATACGCACGCGCCTCGAATCCCACGGCTAAAGCACTTGCGTAAGATAAAATCTTCGCTGCTTCGAGGCGCGAAGCATGGCGGACTCAGGCCAATGAGTGATTTTCCTGATGATCTACCGAGCGATCCAGCCGAGTTCTGTGTCTTTTGCCGCGGCTCTGCTTGATCGCTGCGGCAGGCTCGAACGGTTGCTCAAGCTTGCAAAAGATGCGCAGTTTGGTCGATCGTCAATAAAAGATGGACGCTGATCAGATACAGCTTGTTCTGGACAACATCTAAGAGGCCGTCGCGGCTCTCGAAGCAGCTGAAGATCTGCCCTAATCCCAGAGCTCGCGAGAAGAGAACTGCCAAGCGCAGAGCCAACTGTGGTCAGCTCTGGAGCATTTGTCGCGAATCCACGGTTGTCCGTGCCGCAAAGGCGATCGCTTTGAGATTGGTTAAGATGAAAGTTGAACGCTCAACGTCGTTTCTCGCATTCGCGCCCACATTCAAATCGGTAGTCCACACGTGGCTTCTGATACTCACACCTCCACGACGGCAGGCGGGCGTGGGCTCTCCCGGTGCTTCCGCAGGTCAACTGGTCTTTCACCCCGACAGGAATAGCCGGGTCACGGTAGCGAGCATTTCTTCGCTGACCATGGTTGTACTTAGCCGGGTGTTCTCGTCCTCCAGCGCCTTCATTCGAGACCTCCATCGCGCGAAACCTACTTTCAATTTGTAGATATTTGCGTCACTGACGCTATGCTAGATTTGCGTTTCCGTTTGTACTCCTTGTTGGGAGGTGACGACCACGAACTGCGTACGGTCTCTGAAGAAACGCCCGCATGTCCGTAGCCGCCGCATTCCGCGAGTGGCTTTTACAACAGCCGCGGCTGGAGGAAGCTAAGAGGATCGGCGAATATCCCATCTTCATTGTGGCGGCTCAAGGAGGAGGGATTTATGTCGCCAATAATGCGACGCGGTTTCTTGCGAGGTTGCAGGATCTCTGTCCGGCATTTCGCCAACATCTGTTTGCGATAAACGACCGTGGCAGCGTCGGTTCGGCGATCTTCGCCCTGTGCTCCACGCCGAAAATGCGCCTCTTGATATGAATGCCGTTCGAGCGCGCGCTTGCTCGAATACACGATGGAGAAAGCCGGCGACAAACTCCTCGGCAGCAATCAAGACAAGCGGCTATCAATCCAATCTGCTAACGGCTGACTTTTAGGTACGCATCCGGCCAGCACCCCGGGCAGGCGCGCCGGTCTGCCGCGGCGCTCAGGCAGCAGCCGCTTTGGACTGTTGGGTCGCCTTCCAATTCCACGGGAGCAGGTCGGCGACTCTATTGACGGGGTGATCTGGAAGCCTGGCCAACACGTCAGCGAGCCAGGCTTGCGGATCAACGTCGTTCATCTTGCAGGTTTCGATCAGGGTATAGACAGCGGCGGCACGATTGCCGCCAGCATCTGAACCGGCGAAGGTCCAATTTCGTCTTCCGACAGCCACACCGCGTAACGCTCGTTCGGCAGCGTTGTTCGAGAGGCAGATGCGGCCATCGTCCAGGAAGCGGGTGAACGCCGCCCAGCGGTTGAGCAGGTAGTTGATCGCCTTTGCAGTATCGTTGCCTGATGAGAGCAAGGTTCGCTGCTGGCGCATCCAGATTTCGAGATCGGCGACGATCGGCCTCGACTTATCACGACGTGCCGCAAGCCGCTGTTCCGGCGTTTTGCCGTTGATGGTGCGCTCGATCTCGAACAGGATATCGATGCGTCGCACGGCCTCGCTGGCAATCGGCGCCTCTCCAGATTTCGCCAGGTCGAAGAACTTTCTGCGGCCGTGGCTCCAACAGGCCGCTTCAAGGATCGGAGCTGGCTTCCTTTGGGCCTTGTAGAGCTGGTTATATCCATCGAAGGCATCGGCCTGCATGAGGCCCACATAGCCGGCAAGATGGCTTTGCGGATGTTCTCCAGCCCGGTTGCGTGAGTAGTAGAACAGGGCCGCCGGCGGATCCGTGCCGCCAAACGGCCGGTCATCGCGAACATAGGTCCAGATCCGGCCGGTAACCGTCTTAAGCTTGGCCAGCACCGGCACCGTCGTATCGTCGGCGTGGATGCGTTCCGCGCTCATGATATGGATCCGGATCGCCTCAATAATGGGATCGAGCGCCACCACGCAGGCGCCAATCCGATCCGCCAGGGTCGAGACATCGATTTCGACCCCTTCGCGGGCATACGTCTTGCTCTGCCGGTTCAATGGCTGATGCAGCAGGAACTTGTTGACCAGCACCATCGCCAGCAGGTTCGGCCCGGCAAAGCCTCGTGGGATCGGATGGGAGGGTGCCGGCGCTTCTGTGATCGCCTCGCAATCCCGGCAGGAGAACTTTTCGCGGACATGCTCGATAATCTTCCAGCGCCGCGGCTCGCATTCCAGGGTCTTCGAGACCACCTCGCCGAGCTTGTGCAGCCGCTCGCTGCCGCACTTACCACATGCGCAAGGCGCGGGTTCGACGACGCGCTCGACCGGCAGATTGTCCGGCAACGGACGTCGCGGCGGCCGTGGATTTTGCGCGCGCTTCTCCTTGGCGGCCCCTGGCGCGGCGAGTTCGGCCTTGGTTTCCTGTTCGGCCTGCGTCTCTTCGAGATCCTCGATGGCAAGCTCGAGCTGTTCGACCAGCAGCTTGCCGCGTTCGGAGGATTGCCCGAACTGTTCGCGCCGTGCCTTGGCCAGCATCAGCTTCAGCCGCTCGATTTCCAGTCGACCGACGGTCACTTCGCTCTTCGCCAGCGCCAGTTGTTCGCGCTGCGCAAGGATTATTGCGTGCGCAGCGGCAAGGTCGGCGGGAAGCGGATCGGAAGGCGTTGTCACGAGGGCAAATCAATCATATTCGCCGCTAAAATTCGCGACCGATCTCCCTCGTGAGTCAATAAGCCACAGCTTAACCGGAAGCCTGCGGACGCCAGGTTGCCTGCGGCATTCGCCAGTCAATTCCGGACAGGAGATAGGATAGTTGCGCAACGCTGATCGTCACAACGCCGTCCGCCAGCGATGGCCACAAAAAGCGGCCGCGCTCCAACCGCTTCGTGAACAGACATGCGCCCTGGCCATCATGCCAAATGATCTTGATCAGGTCGCCGCGGCGGCCCCTAAAAACGTAAAGATCACCAGCGTGCGGATCACGCTTCAAGCTCTCCTGAACCAGACGCGCAAGGCTCGGGAAGCCTCGGCGCATATCGGTATGGCCGGTCGCGAGCCACACCCGCACATTACCCGGTATGGCGATCATCGGCGCTCAAGCACCTCGAGAACCCGCGCCAGCGCCTCCGGGTCGACGTGCGCATCCACCCGGATGCGTCGCCGGTTGCCAAGATCAATCTCGATCAATCCAGTACGCGCGGACGCTACGGAGCGCACCCGGCCGTCACCCGCAGGCAAAAGCTTCGGAGTTTCCTCCACCTCCGTAGCGACGATCTGCACCGGCGCAAAAGATGGTACAACCTGCTCTGATGTCCGTGCTTGTCGACGCCAGGTAAACACTAGGCTGGTCGCGACTCCGTTGCGGCGCGCAACCTCAGTCACCTTCGCGCCCGGCACCAACGTCTCCTCGACAATCCGCGCTTTGTCGTCCTGCGACCAGCGCCGCCGCCGCTCCAGCCCGCCCAAAACCTCGACCCGCATCGCCTGATGACCTTAAAGCTAGACTTAAGGTCACACGCTTCGCGAATTACCTCGCGTCACGCAAGACGGCGCCCGTCGGATGCGTACACTTTTAGTCCCACTCGGCGCCGATAACAACATGCCGGCCCTGTTGTAAAAGACGGCAGACCCCGGCGGCGCGGCTATGAGGAGTATCCGGAAATAGTCGCGCCTACCAGCACCAGGTGAGTGAACCTAGCAAAGAACATTCGCCGGGCCCTCCACCCGGCCCGCCATATCGCAAGAGCTATTATCCCCTACTATCAGGAGAGCAGTTTAGAGCCTTGTTGCAGGAAGGGGATTGCGTCGGGATCGGATCCCCGTATCCTGGCCTAAATTCTGGGATCCGTCTCCTGCGAGAGCGACGACTTTACCTGCACCAGCGAAGAACTTCTTTTACGGCGCGGTTTCATAACTCCAACACAAATGACACGACCGCATCGACAAGATAAGCTTCATAATCCCATGGAACTGGCCAATCTCGTTCTCGCCTACGAGGGCAACAACTTCGGCAACCAGCTCTGAACGGTTGGCGGCTGGCTGCCCGCGAAGAAGTCATTAATTGGTCGGGATAATGCCTGATCAAGTCAAGGAGCCCTCTCGATTCCTGGCTGAATGTGCTGGTCTTCCTCGCCTCAGCTCAGCGAACTGGCGCAACATGACGAGCAGCGCGATCATTCCGGCACCCAACTCTGCGATTGCTTGACTAGCCAACAGTCCGTTGAAACCCGATATCACCGGAAACAACAGTACAGCCGGAATGAAGAGATAATGCCTCGCGAAACACACAACCGCGCTGAGACGCGCTCTCCCGAGCGATTGAAGCATCGCCGTGACGACACACTCAACACCATACAGTCCAAAAAAGAGATGGAAAACGGTGCAGGCAGAAACGGCAATTTCCCTGACGCTATCGCTATCGCTGAACAGCCTGATCAAAGGTCGGGCAAAAATCACAACGGCCGCGGAATATGTAACCGAAAGAGCGACAGTCATAGCGAGCATGACCTTTGCAGCCTTCAGTACACGAGAAAAATCGCGTGCGCCCCAGCCAAAACCCAGGATAGCTTGAGAACCCATACAGAAACCGCTGATAAGCAGTACGCCAATCGTTATGAGCCGCACGGCTATTCCCACGGCCGCGATGGACTCTTCGCCGAAGGGCGCAGCTGCTCCGTACAAGAGCACAACAGTAATAGCAGATAAGATGCTGGTCATGGCCGCTGGCGCCCCCACGAACGCGATCTCTCTGATGCGATCTGCTCGCAACGAGATGTGAGACATCCTGACGACGACCATTCCGCGTCGCTTGGTAAAATACGCGATATAGAGGCTAATAGCCGCAGTCTGAGACACAAGCGTTGCGAGAGCGGCGCCTCGCACACCGAGGTCCAGCACGGATATGAGCACTGGATCAAGGCCAGCGTTCAGGATGAAGGCGGTCATCATCGTCCACATGCTAAATCGTGTGTTGCCTTCGGCTCGGACGATGAAGCCGTTGACAGTATTCAGAAGCATCAGGGTGCATCCGAACAAAAGCGTTGTCGCGTAGTCGAGCGCCAGGGGCATGATGGTTGGAGTTGCACCGAGCGCTAGGAAGATCTCTCGCATGTTTAGAAACAGAGCGACTGTGACCGTGATGCCGACTGGCGCGGCGAGCGCGAGAGCGGTACTGGCGACCCGACTCGCCTCTAGGTACTCACCAGCACCAAGATGACGAGATATGAACGAGGCTGCTCCAACTCCTATCCCCTGTCCGGCCGCCGCGAGCAGGACCACGATCGGCAAGGTCATGCTGACAGCTGCGATCGCCGGCGCACCGAGTGTGCCAACAAAGATTGCGTTGACGACCTGCTGCAACGCGTTGATCGACAAGCCAACAACGGACGGAATGGCGAGCTGTAGGATAAGTCTGAACAGACTGGGGTCTGATAGATCGATGCGCGCGTTCTTGTTCGGCATCACATCGTGATCGCCCTCGGCGGCGAATTCCGCATCGGGCTCATTCATGGCTGAAGGTGCCCCGAGATCTTCCGCATTTCGCTGATCGTCTGCATCAGCTCCCGTTGCAAGACCGTGCAAAGATGGCGGGTCGCCTCATAATCGACCATGCTTGGATCATACGTGGTGTCGATCTGTAGACGCCCCGATTGATATCCGACCTCGAACCAGAAGAGGTGGATCGCCGTTGCTTGATGCATGTGTTCGCCGATCCAAAGCGGACAAGGGCCTGTGTCTAGAAAACGACGCGCGAAATGACGCTGCAAACCGGCGCGATAATTCACCCCAATTCTGGGAAGTGGCAGGCGATCGAGCCGACACCGCAAGGCCGGATCCCGGTTTAGGAATTTCAGGGCCCGAAAGCCTATTCCCCCACGCGGCAGCGCATTGCGCTGCCGGTATATGAGACGAGCGCGGTCGGAACGCGACTCTCTTCCGGTGACCTTCAATGGAAACGGAACGAGTTCGCTGATAAGGCCGATGACCTGAGATGGATCAAAATCGTCAAACAGCCGACCTCGTGTCGAGGTCAGGCTATCAATCCAGAGCGAATAGTTGCCGAACAGGGCACCACACGCACCGGACAGGGCAGCAAGAAACACATCAAAGTCCTGACAATGCGCTGATCTGGCTCTAATACTAAGGAGACCCGCTGTCGCTTCCCCGTCGATCTCAAGATGGTACTTGGCCCGATCTACCCGCGAACGGCCGTTCGCATCCTCCCGACGACCTGCGAGACTTGCATCGTGAATCTCTGTCGCGCTTCCTTCGGCAACACTCGTGCCGCGCGATGACGCGTCGCTGACACGCAGATTGAATTGATCGTAGTCAATATCCTCCCAGTACTTGAGTTCGTCTGGTGCTTCGCTGTCCGCGTAATGCTCGAGGCGCTTCAACCAGGAAGAGAGCCTTTGTACGGTCTCAGGGCCATTCACATGATGGCCTGCAGCAAGAGCGTTGTATGCGCCCTCCAATGCTTCCAGGAATAGCCGATAGCCCATCCCATCCGCGACGAAATGATGCATCAGCACCAGCAAATAGTAATCTCCGCTTTCCGAAGTACGGAAAGCCGCGACGTGAACAAGAGGCGTGTGACCGTCAAACCGGAACATGTGTTGACGTTTTGCCGAGACGATCTCGATTGTCCTGCGCTGGTCTGGGCCGGTCAACCGGACGAGATCGATCTCCTCCACGATGCGCTCAGTCGGACAAGGCCCAATCCCCAGCCGGAGTCCATCTTGGGTTCGGGCAACGCGTAGCCTGAGGCCTTCGTGCTTCTCCATGACTTGGGCAAGAGCGCGGTCCAGGATCTTGATGTTCAGGATGCCGCCCCGCAAAAAGAACAGATCGCCGATGTTAAAATGCTCGTCAAAACCGAGAAGAGAATTCCAAAACGATATGATGGGGGGCACAGGCAGCAAGCTGTCCGCGGAAGCTATGTTGTGGGGTGCCGCCTCCGCTTCCCCGGCCGCCAACTCCCTGATGGTCGGCGTTCGATGAAGTTGGCTGACGGTAAGATTCAGCCCGGCTTTGCACGCCAGCGTGACGCAACGCACGCTCAGAAGAGAATCGCCGCCGATATCAAAGAAACTGCTGTCGATTCCCACCCCCTTGACCCCTAATAGATCCTCCCAGATCCGAGCAAGAACTCGCTGGTTCCTGGTGCGGGGCTCAGCAGATGGACTGGTTTCTATCTGGCGGTACGGAACCGATGATAGGCGAGCCCGGTCTATCTTTCCGCTCGTCGTCAGGGGAAGACTTTCAACCAACCGGAAGGCTGCGGGAACCATGGGAGATGGCAGCCTGTTGCGCAAGTAGGCGAGAATCTCTCCAGAGCTGAGGTTCTCGCGAGCGGACACCACGCTCGCCGTCAAGCGGCGATCGTCATCGATGCCTTCTGCGAAGACCGCGGCCTTTGCGATTGCCGGATGAGACTCAAGGGCAACTTCGACCTCTTCCGGCTCGATGCGGAAGCCCCTCACCTTGATCTGGTTGTCCGATCGGCCGCAAATCTCAAGAAGGCCGCTGGTTGAGATGCGTGCGATGTCCCCACTTCGATAAAGCACGTTGTATTGTCCGCCATCATACGGATTCGGCACGAAACAGCGGTCAGTCCGATCTTGATCCCGCCAATACCCAGCGCTCAGACAGCGGCCTGCGATGCACAGTTCGCCGGGGGCTCCAACAGGCACTCTCTTCAATCGTGAATCGAGCACGTAGAGTTTGATGTTGTCGATTGGCCGCCCCACTGGGACAAGCGCCGAGTTATCATCCGCCTCCGACGTTTCGTGCACGGCTGCATTGGACGCACATTCCGTCGCACCATAGAAGTTCCACAACGGCACGCCCGGAAAAGCCTCACGCCAGCGAGCGGGCAGCGAGGAAGGCATCGGTTCGGCACTGCTTGTGACCAGTCTCAAGGCGGTCCTTTGCGGTTGCCGTTCCTGGGACCCGATGAGACCGGACAGAAGTGGCGGAGAGGCAAAAAAGCGTGTCACGCGATGTTTTGCCAAACTGCGCAACAGCAGATCCGGATCTAGGACCTGTTCTTGGGTGAGGATCAGCGTAGGCACACCTCTCAGAAGCCCACCAAAATGCTCCCAAGCGGACGCAACAAGGCAGGCGGACTTCTGGACAACCATGACGTCGGTGCCATCGAACGGAAAGCACCGCCACATCCAGTTCAGCCGGTTGAGAATGGCCGCTTCCGGTATAAGAACCCCCTTCGCCCGACCTGTCGAGGAGGACGTGTATATGAGGCTCGCAATTGGGTGATCTAACGGTGTGTCGCTGGGCCCGAAATCATCCCTCGACCCACTGCACGTTTCTAAGGCCAACAGACAAATCGAAGGTATCTCAAAGCCAGGCTCCGTGATGTTCGCGTGAACCAAGAGCTTTGCCTGACTATCTCGCAGGATATGTTCGATCCGATCACGCGGATAATCCGGCGCGATCGGCACAACAACAGCATCCAAGCCTCGCGCCGCAAGCATGACAGCGGCAACGTCCGGCGACCGGTCAACAAGCACGGCAACCAGATCGCCGGCCCCCACCTTCATCTCCCGCAGGAGCGAGCGGATTGCTGCTACGCGCGCACGCAGCTGGTCAAACGTGACCTGCCCGAACTCGCCAAAATATGCTACTTTGCCGTGGTTAGAGACGCTGATCTGCTCGAAGGCTTCGGCAAGCGGACATTCGGACTCATATCGCTGGATCGGCCCATCCAGCGAATCCAGTATCGTGAGGTCTGAGGCGCTAAGGCAGCTCAGGTCCTCAATAGGCGCAAGCGCTTTATCAACGCAGGCGGCAATCAGACACCGCAGATTGTTGGCCATGCGGACAGCCAGATCACTCGAGATGATGTCTTCCGCATACGCCAGCTGGAGCGCAATTTCATCGCCGTGATCTTGCGCGTACAGTGTTAGATCGAATTTGACATAGCCGGTGTCATATTCGCGGAATGTCAGAGCCAACTCGTCCCGACCAACTGGTTCGGCGGCTTCGGAGTACATGTTGAACATGACCTGGAAGATCGGTGATCGGCCCGGTTCGCGACATAACCTTGTATCCCTGACCATCCATCCGAATGGATAGGCCGCATTTGCGATGGCATCGCTGACCAATCCCTGGATGCGCCTGGCATGAGCAGCAAAGGATTGACCGGCATCGATCGCCGCACGGATCGGCAGCATATTCAGGAAAAAGCCGATGATGTCCGCACTTCCAGGTTGATCCCGTACAGCGTGTGGCATGCCGACGATAATGTCGTCCTGACCGCTATACATTCGTAGCAGCAGCTGGAAGCACGCAAGTAGTGTTGTCGACGTGGTGCAGCTATTTTGGCGCGCGAATTCTCTTACCTGACTGGAGAGATCGCTGCCAAGCAGCACTGGATGCGAGGCGCCGCGGAATGTAACTGTTTGCGGGCGCGCCCTTCCAAGCGAAAGCACCGGCGGATCATCACCAATCTGACGACGCCAATAGTGACGTTGGCTCTCCAGTGCCTCTGGAGAACTGTGTTGTTTTTCCCAAGCCGCGTAGCCCGAGAGTGACGCACGGTTCTCTGGCCAAGGCGCCGCGGCATCTAAATATCTCTGCTGAATATCTCTGAGCAGAACAGAAATCGACCAGGCATCAAGGATGATTTCGTGAGCGGTGATCAATATGAGATGATTGTCGGGACCAAACCGGACCATGCGCGCGCGAAACAACTGGCCCTGTCCGAGATCGAAATTGTCTTTCAGCTCCGTTCGCCGAAACTGTGCGATGAGCTCCTCAGCCTCGGAGGAGGTGAGATGAGATGCATCGATCAATTCAAGATTGGTGCATGGCGGAGCATCAAAGCATTGAACCGGACCGTCTTCGTCGATAAAGCGCGCCGAAAGTGCCTGGTGGGAGTGAATGACCTCGGTCCAGGCGCGATTGAACCGAGCTAAATCGATGTTTCCCTTAATCCGCAGCCCGCCTTGAATGATATAGTTACGGGCAGATGGATCGAGCTGCGCCAGAAACCAAAGGTGCTCCTGGAGTCGCGTCAGAGGTGATCGGTCAAGCTTTCGGTATGTCAAGGCTGCGCATGGATTGGGCTCAGCGCGAGCCTCGATCGAAGCGGCAAGAGATCGAATCGTCCCATTCAGGACCAGCCTGAAATCCACTCTCACCCCGAGCAAGGAATGCAACTGTCCCAAGATGAGCATTGCGCGGAGCGAGTCTCCGCCGAGGCTCATGAATTGGTCATTCACACCTATGTTCTCGATACGCAAAATGCCCGACCAGATTTGACGTAGCCGGACTTCGAGATCTGATTGCGGCTCCTCGAAGGGTGTTGACAATACCGGCCGAACACTTCCCGGCTCAGGCAATGCTGAAAAGTCGACCTTTCCGTTCCTGGTCAGTGGAATACCGCTGACGTGGATGATTCTTTCCGGAAGCATGTAACTGGGGAGTGCCTCGGCAAGAAACTTCTGAAGGTCGGTTTCCGCCAGTTCAGCTGGAGCCGTCACATACGCAACCATCCGCCGCGAGTCGGCTTGCGCCTCCGCCCCAGCTATATCTCGCGCCGTAAGCTTTACACCTGCGCAAGAAGAGGCGACTGCGACGGCGCCATGCACCAAGGGATGAGCGGACAAACGAGCTTCGATTTCTCCCAGCTCGATTCTGTGCCCGCGAATTTTGACCTGACGATCCCGTCGCCCGAGACATTCCAAAAGGCCGTCGGAACGGAGGCGCCCAAGATCACCTGTCCGATATAGGCGCCGGAAGGATAGGTCGTCCGAGAATGGATTTGGCCCAAACGCATCCTTGGTGCGGACCTGGTCATTGATGTAGCCGGCAGCAACACCAACACCGCTAACACAGATTTCGCCCACTTCTCCTACATTGCAGAGCCGTGGTCCGTCCGCGACATAAACCTCAACGTTTTGAATTGGCCTGCCGATCGGCACGTAAGTCTCAGCCAGCGCAGGCGGCACGGAAACCAGATGATGCGTCACGCCGTCCGCGCACTCCGTCGGCCCGTAATGATTAAGAATGGAAACGCGGGGATACAAGGCAAGCCACGCACGCGCCAATCCGGGCGTTAGCGGTTCTCCGACCGTAGAAATAATCCGTAAGCCGTCCACGGCTCGCTCTGCCGCGGCAAGCGATTGCAGATACTCAACAAACACTGCCAGCATCGACGGTACGAATTGGACGACCGTAGCGCCGCATCGTTGAATTGCTTGAAGCAGCGATGACGGCGATCTCAGTGTCCCATCATCGATGATCGATGTAGAGGCTCCGACGCAAAGCCCGGAAAGAAGCTGCCAAAGCGAGATATCGAAGCAGTGCGATGCCGTTTGCGCGACGCAATCCGTCCGGGTGAGACTTAGAGCATCGATCTTTGCCGCCAAATGATTGTTTAGGCCGGGGCGCTCGATCATTGCGCCCTTAGGCTGGCCCGTCGAACCAGACGTAAACAGAATATAGGCAAGTCCATCCACGTTCGGCGATGGCATAACGGACGGGGTCTGCATCCGGCCCAGTGCCGCCTCTATAGCTACGACTTGCGGAGCTGTCTTGCTGCTCCCCTGGAATAGGCCGAGCGAATCCGGACGGTCTCGGCCCATCAACAAAGCGCAGCGGCTCTGCTCGATCATGAATGATGTACGGGAAGCCGGCAGCGATGGATCAAGCGGTAGGTACGTTGATCCAGCCTTCACAATTGCGATGACCGCCGTCGCCCAGTCGAGGTCCCGTCCTCCCCAATAGCCGACAACCGCGCCGCGAGCACCCTGCTCTCGTAAGATCCTTGCAAGGGCATCCGATCTTGATCGTAGCGCCTCATATGTGAGTTCGTCTGCGCCGTGCCTCAGCGCAACTCTCTCCGGATCCGAACCGGCAAACCGATTGATCGCCGTGATCACGTCGACCGGCTGACGTTCCATGGACTGCTTCTTGGCTGATTGATTTTGCGTAGTCACGCGCCCCGCCATTCGTCGCCTTCTTCGGTGCCAAAATCGGACCGCCGGAGCTCGTCATCGAGGTGTGCATGCGCAGCCCCCTGATTCCGCACGTCGTAAGGTTTTGTCCGTATGAGCTTTCCGGTGTTCGCTTCTGGTTCGGTGATAGGCAGAGGAACAGGAGGACGCTAAGACGGCGCGTCCACTTTGGCACCTACCTGCTCTTGTAGAGGACCCGCGATCGTTTGCATGGCACCCGCAATCAACGCGCCCCAGGCTCGTCACGGCTTGCGATTAGCGTATTTGTCCGCTTTCCCGGCACTTGAGCCGGCACCACCAGCCATCGACAGCGTGCTGGCCGCCCCGGCCATACAGCTTGTACGGACGAAAGGCTTTTTACCGTAACCACCGCCAGACCGATGGTGTTCAAGCCGGTGATCGCCGCAACAGGGACCCGGCGGCGCCTTACAACGATTCATCGAAGCTCACAGCAGCAGTCCCAGAGACGGCATTGAGGTCATCCAGGTACTGGCACCGGTAAACAAAGCGCCCGATCGCCTCGTCACCTACATCCGATAGCTCAGCTTATTTGGCCGTTAGTCAATGGAGATCTATTTATGACAATAAACAATGCGAGCTGGAAACTGAGACATCGTGTCATCGCACGGGGGGCCCGGAGGTGAGCAAAAGCCGCTGTGGATGGGCGCGGAGGCCATATTTCCTGGGCGGCGCACGGTTGAACGGCTGGCCGTCTGCAGGGACGAATGGCTCACCGAGACTTCGATCGACAGAGACGCAGCCTGCCCATGGCTTCTGCTTGAGGATTAATCCATCGCGGTGCACTCGCCAGACTTGCTTGATAAGCTGCTCAAACCACCGTCCTGGCCTTGCGGACCCGGATGCAGCATTCCTTTTTCATGTTACCGCTTAAGATCACCTAGCGAACTGCGCGCGTCGTGTCCTTCGCCCCGATCGGCAGACTTTACAAATCAAATGGTCCGATTTTCGCGCACTCCACTCAGCTATTCGAGCCTGTCAATTCAACGATGTTGGACTGCATGAGCAGCATCATCCATGCCACAAACCTCAGCCTGCTGATGCTGCGAGAGGCGAGCACTAAGGCGTGAACTCATAAATCCGCCACGTCCGCGCTCTGCCTCCTATAGCGGCCGAACAGCGGACATCGATCTACGCCGGTTATGGGCCTATTCCGGGCCCGCCCCAGCATGACTTGCGTCGAGCTCGAGAAGTGAGTTTCTCGGGTGGCAGGCGACGCGCACTATCGACTCAGATCGCGCATCAGATCGAGAGCGATCTGAGTCGAATTACTCTGAACGTTTCTGAGGCGATATCGATCGTCTCCACTCAATTCTCCGAGACACCTCCATTCGCCATTTATGGTGCGCTTGACACGTTCGCCACTTGCTTTGGAAAGAAACATCATGGCGGGGTTGAAGCGCCTGGGCGCGAGATTAGGAGCAGCGACGAAAGCTGAAGCGCTATCAATATCTGCGCAATCAGCCAGACGACCGGCAAGCATGGCCGCATCGCCGACGGGGTCGGTGCCATTGAACAAGGGATCAAAGAGACAGAAAAACCGCCACAGAAGCATCATCCGGCCATTCTCGGGACGGGCAAGCTTCTGCTGCTTCAGCTCGGCCAGCACCTCTTCCCATTCCCGCTTTGGAAGAGCCGTGAAGGCTTCCAAATCGGTATAGGTGATGTATTCGGAAAAAGCGGCGCTCGAGCGGAGGCAAGCATCGCGACCAACGATGAGAGCCCCGGAGGAGATTGCTAAGCGCGGAGCGAAGAGCTTCTCCAAGGCGACCAGGCGGGCCTCGTGGTCGGCCGCGGTATCAACCAGAGCAAGCCGCTGAACATCGAGAGCCTTCTGCAGCTCAGACGGATGGGTGAAGCGAAGCAGGGCGGCCAAGCCAGCGGTGACAGGCGCGATTTGACCGGCGCCTTCGAATATGAGCCGGTACACTTCTCTCTTGCGGAGGTCGGCAAGTTTTTGTGGGTCGATGTGGCCGGCCGATGACATAAGGCCTCGCTTGCGGGGAAAGCCGTAATTTAGCTGCAGGAGGCTGGCTTGCCTAGATGCCTCTACACCAGTCCCTGTCGCCCCTGTCGCCACCGGAGCCGATCGAGAATTCGCCCCGTAGCTCAGTTGGAAAGAGCGCCGCCGTCCGACGGCGGAGGGCCCGCGTTCGATTCGCGGAGGGGTGACCAGATGACCGAAAAGCACGGGGCCCGCCTGATTGCGAGGACGTTTGAAACGGCCGCATCTGCCGGCCAGCGGATAGGTCACGACCGTCGGGTGTTCGCAGGCGGCGAGCTCTATCTTAACGGCTCGTTTGGCGAGTTGCAGACTGGCGTCATTGGCATCGATGGCGGAGCCGAAGCGATCCTGCCGATCGGCGATACCTTGACGACCGCCAACATCATGCGGGCATGGGAAGCATGGTCGCCCAATTTTGCTTCTATCACCGACGGATGTACTCGGGACAGGCCGGAGACGGCAGGCTCCAGAGAACCTATCGCAGGGACGAGCACCGGACGCTGATCAGACTCATAACGTGATGCTGAAAGGTACAGTCGGTTCGATTCCGACCCCTGCAACCAACTCTTGAGGAGAACGCCATGGATGCGCTGCTTCAGTTCTTCGCCTACGAGCACTTCCCGCCGCATCTAAAGGCGGTGAGCAAGCCGTTCGGTGACATAGCACAGAAGGTGTGCGCCGAGCTCCCGCGCATCGGAGAGCACCACGGCATGCGCAAATCGCTCGAGGCACAGGGCTGCGCGGCTCGCGCCGTTCTCTTCAAGGATTCGGCTGCGAACATCGACGGCTAAGATTTTTGCGCAGACACTGTGGCGCGTGGCGAGCCCAATCCGTTGTAAACGGGCCGGTTAAACCTGTGGCAGTTCAACTCTGTCTCGGCGCATCATCGTCTTTCGTGGGCGAAAGATTACCTTAGTCGGCGAGAGTGCCGCTCTCGCAGCGCGGGTTCGCCCGGCGCCCGCACCAATTCGCCTAGATAGTTCAGTTCGGTAGAGCTCCGCGTTGAAAGCCGCGGGACGCGGTTTCGAATCCATCTCCAGGCACTCACCAAGTCGGCTAAGCGTCGCTATCAGGCATTCCAGTAATCGATCGCTTTACTGAGGAATGTAGTGCACTTGTCCGCCCGCCACGTGACCAGCGAGGTGGGATGGAACAAGTAGTAGAGGTCGTTGGCGCAGACGAACTTGGACCGATCGGCCTTCGAAAGCCATTCGAGCGTGTCCTGGAAGTTCTGTTGTTCTGTGCCGCCGAAACGGTCAAGCGGAACGTTCCATAGAAGGCCCTCAAGGAAGTATGAAGGTGCAAGCCCGTCCTCGATGATCTTCTTTTCGATCATCGTGTTTCGCACATTCTTATAGATGCGAGCGGTGTGCTTGAACCAATTCTTCGTATCCTGATGTTTCTTCGTGCAGTTGTCGCTATGTTGGGCCGGGAAGTTGTCGATCCGAATGCCGCTAGAATGGAAGAAAGAGATACCCTCATAATAGAGTTGATCATTCGAGCTCTTGAACCGTGTGTAGCGCCGGTGTTTGCAGCACACGAGCACGTCAGCGTTTCGGCGGCTCCCATTCCCTTTGATGTAGATTGCCTTTGTGCCTGGCTGCACGTCGTTGCCGTATTTTTTTACGAGCCAGCCTGTGACGTCCTTCTTGAACTGATCAAGCGTGTACGCCGCATCTGAGCGTGCGGCGTTCCACAATTTCTTGTCTTCTTCGGAGAGGTTCGACAGGTCGGTGTAAAATGTCTGATTGAGGCGAATTACCACATCGACGTCGCTGTCGCCGTAGACGTTCGTGTCGTTCTTGTATGACCCCTGAAGGAAGATGCTAAAGTCTTTGGAATAGTAGGGCGAGTTGCTATCATTTAAGCAATTCTTCAGCGTCTCGTATGTTGCGGTGAACTGTGGGGTTGGGCCTTGCTTCGCCCACGTTTTGAGTTGGTCCTCAGAAATCGGCATGGTTGAATTCCTAAATAAGCAGCTTCTGCAGGTCGCCTTCAGCCTTCGCGAATGACTCGCTGCCGCGCTGGCGCAGTATGTTCAGTTTGTTTAGATCATGCTCGAAGAGATCAGTGGCCATCTCAGGTTGCTCAAATGTGTCGCTGATCCGGACGGTCGGGATATGTCGGTACAGGATGTGCCGTAACTGATCCATCGATTGAGTGTTGATCTCCAGCGTTTTCTGAAGAAGTTGAACACTCAAAAGCATTTGCGCCCATTTCGTTGTGCTAAACCAGGACTGCTTTGGAGCGGGATAAACACCGACACCAACGCTGACCACACGCAGATGCTCGGGCGGCAATTTAAGGGCCATGATCGCGTCGGCGATCGCATACAGAGTGGGGTTGTTGGCGCAGTAGCCGCCGTCGATCAATTCGATCTGATCTCCTCTGTCCGTCTTCACAACCTTTCGATCGAAAAAGGGAAAGGCCGAGCACGACGCCTGCACCGCATCTGAAACCCTGACGCCAAAGCCCGGTGAGAAGGTACCCATCCGGCCGTGAGCCTGCTCAATACTCGTCTTGAATATCATTGGGCGTTCGATCACCCAGCGTGTCGTAACAATCCCCACTGCGGTCTTCATGTCCTTGAAGGACGCGTCCTTGAACACATCGTCGCCTAGCTTCGCAAGTGCGGCCGATTTGTCGCTACGGGACTTCCTTTTCATCACTGTCGGGACGTGCTCTTCGTAGAGATTGCTGATCTCCGCCACACTCCTTCCGAGTGCGAGGAGCGCAGCGATGATTGCGCCTGTGCTCGTGCCGAAAATGAGGTCGAATTTTTCGTGGAGGCGGCAGCCGAGCATTCCCTCGATCTCGCGGAGAACACCCAACGTGTAGAAGCCTTTTGCGCCTCCACCGTCCAAACTCAGAACGCGGCAGGGACGTTCGGCTGAGAAGTCAACCATCGAAAATGCTCAAGTTTTGAAACGGACCATATAGTGCGAGAAGTCGGTCGGCTGACTATCGCTGCCGGCACTCGCGGCAAGTTTTTACGACAGCGCCTTTGGCCTGGTCGCTGGAGACAGCGCTTCAAGGGCCAGCTTCACAAACGAAGGCGGAAGAGCTCCTTGCTTTGCCTTTGTGCTAAGATAGGTCGGCATTTTGTCCTTCAAATAAACGTCACGCATCCAACGCCGAAACTCTCCCAAGCAGCTGTCCGGGTAGCAGTACGCCGGCTGGGGGTTTGAAGCGGCCTGCGGGAAATAGCTCGGATAGTTATGCTCGTATTGGATACGTTCACCGTGAGCCGCCTCTAGCCCGGTATCGCGCCAGTGATTTGCCCAATGTTGACCGACACTGATATCCGGGATGAATTTATCGTCAACCTGCGCCCCTTGCCGGATCAACGTGACAATGATGTCCGACATTTCCTTGAACACACTAAAGTAGCCATGGGGCACGGTGTGGAAAACTAGCGACACTCGGTCGTGAAACAGGCTCCAGCTATCTGGCACCCGCGCTGAGGGGCTGTAGCCTAGTTGCGTGTATATGAACTCCCGAAGCGCCATGCCGGCCAACTGACGGAAATTCTGCACTGCTTCTGGCTTGACGTTGGCGCCAGCTTCGAACGCGTAGTATTCAAGGATGGCAAGGCAAACATAGTCCGGATAAGCGTACACCTGCCGCTTTTCATCAGACACATCGAAGTAGGGAGCCGTCGGCGTTTGTCCTCGTGCGGACAATAGATTCTTAATCGTCGTGATCCGAGGTTTTTGAATTTCCTCGTCCCATTCAGCGCCGATTGTGCCGATGTGAGCGTTCTGCACGCCGCATAGACGGGCGAGTCCCCGCTGAGTGAGAAAGGGAGTTCCGTCGCTCAAAACTCCCATTTCGATGCCTTGAATCTCCGTCTGCTTATCGACGTAAACATCCAAAATACCCTGCGCTGGGTTGATTTTCTTTGGACCTGTTTTTGATGGTAAGTATTTGATTTCTTTACCCATAGGAGCGATTTCCTCCAAGGTCATCAGACCGCAAATCGGCTTCGCGCACTTTATCGCGCAACTGCCCGTACGCGTCGTCGTATTTTTCTTCATCGAGCAGAAAGACGGCGCGCGATGAGCCATCAACGCTGCTTATCGTCACTGTTAGTGCTAGTTGCCTCGCGAGTTAGCCAAGGCGACGCCGTTTCCTCGAGCGGCCGTGATGTCAGGTACCAGCTGGATCTACGCTCCCAAAGGCAAGATCGCGTTCTCTCGGGAGCGAGACTACATCTATTCGACAACCGGAGAAGCCAACTATTTTGGGTGCTACGGCTGGTGGTACGAGATTGAGGGCGGCGCCGCGAAATAGTGGACGCAGGACAACTGGGTCTACACGACGAGCGGCAAAGCGGCCTTTCCTTTTGGTACGGCTAATCAGGAATAGCGGCTCAAAGAGTGAGCAACAGCGCCGCGAATCCGCTGAGATCCTTAAAGCGAGCAAGTTACCCACTTGTCCGCACACCCTTGACAAGACGAGAGTCTGAGGTCCCTGCCGGGAAGGTGATGCGACTGGTGTTGAGCCCGGCGAGGCGCACGACGTACGACTTGCCGGAAGACTGCTCTCTCGCTTGAAGCCCGGGTCAATGCTGCTTGCCGACCGGGGCTATGACGTCGACAGGATCAGGGAGCTTGCCATGAGGAAGGGAGCGTGAGCCAACATCCCGCCGAAAAGCAACCGCAGCGATCCGATCTGCTTTAGCCCGCACCTCTACCGCGCTCGCAACCATGTCGAACGGTTCTTCAACAGGATCAAGCAATGCCGTCGGGTGGCGACGCGCTACGACAGCTTGCAGGAAACTACCTTGCCTCCGTCCAACTCGCTCTATCCGCCTATGGGCTGACCGCGCGTTATGAATCCGCGCCCTAGTTCGGCTTGTGCGGTCTGCTCACGTATTTCCAGGCGCCATTGGGGTGCCCCCCAGGCAGTCCGCCAATAGATGTGATTGCGACTTAGTGGGCTGGGGGAGACTTGAGACGTTTGGCGTTAGGCTGAGATTTTCTGTCCGCCAGCCAACGCGCAACTTGGTGGCAGGTTTGGTGCGGCAGTGCTTGCCTCGCATGAAAGGTCGCCGATGTCGCGACGCCTAGATGCCGCAGCGGGATCTCTCCTAGGCGATCGTGACCGCGGCAAGGGCCAACATCACGTCGGGGTCGATGCCGAAATGGCGGCGATAGAGCCACCAGATTGCGCAGCACCGGTCGAAATCGGAGAGTGCCCGAACACGCTTTAATGTTGCGGCCCGCGCTGTTGGTTTCATGACACGTCTCATCTGGGAACCTGAACGTCTCGGGACCAGTGCTCCAAATTTGGTGCGTTTTTGGTCGGTGACGGTCCGCTGTCCCGCGCATGCGCCTGCAACGGATTGGGAGCTGAGATTCAGGTTTGCCATGGCATGCGCCTCTCGAAGCTTTATGGAAACACCCATATGTGCATTCGACCTGTCCGTAACCTTACGATGCAAGTACTGCTTCCCCCAACACCCAGATCTGGTAGTGACAATTGACAGCACCCTTATGCTACGGCGCACGATAGTTCGCAGCCCCGATCCTGGCGCATCGAACCGATAGCGTTGGCTGCACCTCGGGAAACGGCGTAGGCTCTGTCGGCCCGAGCTAGGCGCCATGTGAAATCGTCTCTATTCATCGATGGCCCGTTGACGATCCTGAGCTTTACTCGCGCCTGATGAACCCCGCCCCAGCACGGGCCGTTGTTTGGAGGCGGTGATCCACTGCGACTTCCTGCAGCTGTGGGATGCGGTCAACGAATGTGTATTCGTCATTGGCCGGTCGACCACCTAACCGATTGGACACGCGATATAGCCAGGTTATACGGCAAAGCTGCCCCGCCCATAACACTGGTCCGGATACAGTCGACACCACGTCGCGCGGCCTGATGCGGCCTTCACGAATATTGAGGCCAAGCGAATACGAATTTGGCGCGCACCACTCACTCTCTAAGGACGATCCTTCAACTGAACAGGCTACCAATGCATTATCATGCTGTGCGCACACGCATGCCCTGAGACCAATTTTTTGGTCGCGATGACCGTGTTCGTTGAAGTCGACTTGCCCCGCCTAGACCGCAGAGAAAACACTTCGTGCCAGGCTTGGGAGCGATCGGTTTCATTTCTGGCTGCGTGTGCTGATGGGGCGGTCGGCGGCCGTCAGTGAGCATGGTCCGCAATCGGCCACGACAGCTGCGGTTCGTTTGTGAATTGCCGTACGGGTTTCGTCAGCTTTTGGAAAGCTAGCGTGGGTACAGAGCCGCTAGGGTTAGCGAGGCGTGGTAGAGACAGCGCCATTACCAGAATGGGACCGCGCCGAGTCACGTTCCTGCTAACCTCAATCTGCAGGGCAGGCGCGGCAGGGACAGCGCCGATCCAGTCCCAACCGACCGGCGCCGAGTCGCGCCCGCGCTGCTTCCGGTGTCGGAGAAACGAACCTGGTAGCCGCACTGTCATGCTGTTTCAGGCACGGACAGCCGGTCTGCTTGTGCCGAGGGAGATTGACGAGGCTAAATTTTAGCGGCGCGTGTGGTCTTTCAAGCGATCGCTTCTATGCCTCCCGTCTTACCCCGCCAACATTCGCGGGCTCTGTCATGAGCGATAGCGTGTAAGCCTTTTTCATGCAGCGGAGCGGCTTAGTATATTGGGCATCCCCCATTTCTCCGCGAAGGTAGCGAACCAGCCTAGAAGGTAGCAGACGATCCAACCAATTCAGGTAGGTGATTGGCGGTCCTACGAAGCCTACAATCTGGCGGCACCCTAGAGGGGCGATACCGAATGGGGCAAGGTTGGTGCCAAGGTTAGCGGCGCGTGGCAGGGACAGCGCTTTTCCGGCGATTGAGCGCCGAGTCACGTCGCCGTTAACCGTTGACGTCGCTGGCGCGGTAGGGACAGCGTCTTTGAAGGCTTGCCCACTCCTTACAGGTAGGTGCCCTGCGGTACCTCTCAGTAATACCACTTGGGTAACACCGCGATGGGCTTGCCCCTCACGGGAGCAAAGGTGGCCAGCGACACAGAGGCTTGCGGCATCGGCCAGGAACAGCGCTTTAAGGGTTTCACTATCCGATCGCCGAGTCACCCGAGTTTCGCTCGCATAGCGGCTCGCAGGAGCAGAATCGGATTCTTTCCATGGCGCCAGTCGCGTCTGTGCTGCTCTCCGTGTTCTGAACAACTCTTCCCTGACACCCTCGTCGCTCTTGGCACGCTGGGCAACATCGAAGTCTCTCAGCTGAACAATCTTGCGGAATGCCGACCCGCGGCGTTCGAATGGTCCGGCCAACGCCCAAGCCGAACATCTCAGCTAGCCTCAATGGCGCGCCGAATCCGAATTCGTTCTGACTCATACATCATGGGCAACGATACGCTGTTCGACTTCATAGTGGCGGATCCAATTCGCGACGCTCGCCGCTTGCCCTCGGGCTATCGCCAGCGAGTTCTAAGTCGACGCTGTGAGACTTTGCTCTCTTGACGCCACTCTTGTGCAGTCAATAGCTGCTGCCACAGTAGGTTACGATTTGCCGTACCGCGTTTGATTTGAACTGGTCATTATACTTGATAACCCGACCGGCTCGCGTTCCTTGAGCCTCAGTTAAGAGAGTTCGCCGGCGTGCCTCTTGAGCGGACGGCAGAGCCTAAAATTCCGTATCATGGCTGATGGCGGCGATCGTGTCCCTGAGCGTGGTGTAACTGGCGGTGGGACACCGCGTTCGCCGGCAAGAGCCGGACTGGTCAGCTGGCGATAGCCGGGAGGCTGACG
>NZ_JACIHE010000043.1 GCF_014198245.1 Bradyrhizobium sp. cir1 | reverse complement strand
GCGGACCGTGTCGGATCGATGACAGTCGCCTCGGCAGCGAGCGCCGCAACGAGCGTGCCCTTGGTTTGGGCCGAGACCGTTACATTGAGCGCGAGCAGGCCAAATGCAGCCGCAAGAACACGCAGGACGACCATGCTTTCCTCCTTGATTGTCTTACAACCGTAAAGGGCTCCTCAAGTCTAAAGCCGCTAAAAACGCGCTGACAATTAGATAAATTGCGCAGGAACCAACATTCGCCGCAGCTTAAATGCGGAGCAGAAGGTCGCGAACCTCGGTCGCGGGCTGGCGCCATGCAGTCGAGACGGTGCGTCGGTGCTGCGACACCGACGCCGCTCCCGTCCTATCACCTCAATGGCCGTGCGCGGGCCAGATGAGATAATCGCATCATAGCTAGTCAAATGACTGCTCGACTCCCCAGCGGGCGGTCGGTAACAGGATGGGCACCATCCAAGGCCGCGAGTTGTGGCAAGTTGAAATAAAGGTTCTGTCTCCGCAAGGAGACCGAGCCTAGGCAACATCGCCGGCCATTTGCGTACCGTGTCCGCGGCGACCGCGAGCCGAACAGATCAGTTGCCATGGCATTTCTCTCCCGCGGGCCGGCATCCAGCCGGGCGGAACGTGGAGCGCCTTGGTCCTCGCCGACTGCCGGCAGATCTGGAGCCGGCGGGGTCTCATCGTCATAGCTGATCTACGGGTGGCTTGGTCATCTTCTCGCTGGTGATCTGCGCATCGAGGCGACGTGAGTGCACCGAAGCCGCAATCCGGCGTCATCGCCGGATTTTTTTGCACCAAATCGACATCTGGTCAGCATACGAATATCGAGCACTAAGCTCCTTTTGCTATCGACCTTTTGGGCCAACAAAAAGCGATGACGCGTTTAAATCAACGTGGAGAGCCATTTCCGCCGCTCCTCCGCTTGGGCACGGATACTGCTGCGCGAGAGTTTCCCGGTCCGAAAGCGCCGCCCGCGTCGCCCAGAAAATTTAGCATTCGTGACCAGAGTGGAGACGCGCGACGGCTTCACTTGGATTGGCCCGAATCGCCGCCTGGGCAAGCGCGACAAGGCTGGGAAGTAGAGCACACGTCAGGATAAGGAAATGAAATGGCTCTGATCCAGAGCTCCGAACACCTCTGGTATTTTCGGGATACTTGTAACGTTTACGTTCTGAAAAGCGGCACCGAGTGCCTGCTGATCGATACGGATCCGGCGGCGTCATGCAGCATCTTGCCGCTTTAGGTATCGAGCGGGTGGACTGGGTTCTGCATACGCATCACCACAGGGATCAGTGCTGGGGTACGCCTATTGTTCAGAATGCGGGCGCAAAGATTGCCGTGCCGGAATACGAACGCCACCTGTTCGATAACGTCGAGGCTTGCTGGCAGGCTCGGGGCATCTACGACAACTAAACAACACCTTTTTCTCGCTAGGGGAAAATCTTCCGGTAGACGCTGTACTTGAAGACTATGGCACCTTCGTCTGGAAGGAGTACAAGTTCCGCGTACTGCCGGCCAAGGGGCACACTTACGGCATGATCTGTTTGATCGCGGAAGTGGACGGCAGAAACGTTGCCTTTACCGGCGATTTGATGACGACCGGCGGGAAGCTCTATCAACTGCATGCCATGGAATACAGCTACGGCGATCTGGTGGGTATCGAGTTTACAATGCAGTCGATCCTGGCGCTCAAAAAGGAAAATATTGAAGCCGCCTTTCCCTCGCATGGCGAGCCCATCAACGAGGTCAACGCCGATATTGGCAGACTTGAATCGCGCCTCGAGAAACTGGCCGGCATAGGACGGCTCTCGACTTCAGGCCGCAACGCTTTCCCGGAGGTGGAGACCCTTCGTGAGAGCAGTTGCAGAGAATTACCGAACATCTGCTATGGGCAGGACCGTATACCTGCTCCAATTTCTATATTGTTCTGAGCGGAAGCGGCCACGCCATGCTGATCGACTATGGGTTGGTTTCTCCCGGTCATCTGCATTTCGGCAACGATCACGATGGCATGCGGGCGCTGCGTTTCGTCGAACATCATATCGATCAACTACGCGACGATTACGGGGTTCGGGATATCGAACTCGCCGTTCCCACCCACATTCATGACGATCATGTCTGCGGAATACCGTTCCTGCAAAAGCATTTCGGTACGCAGTGCTGGGCTCTCGATTGCATTGCGCCAGTGATTTTCGATCCTGCGGCATGGGCCAGCACGCCGTGCTGCTTTCACAAGCCGATCGAAGTGCACCGGATTCTGTACGATGGCGAGGCATTTCAGTGCAGAGGGTTCGACTTCGAGATTTATTACGCCCCGGGCCAGACGGAATACCACGCGTTCATACTCGGTAAAATCGACGGCAAGCGGATCGTTTTCGGGGGAGACAATCTGCTCAATCCTCAGGCCGGGGGAATTGCCAGCGTAATAGCGATCCACTCGACCGTCATGCGCAACAGCTTCCATTTGGAGATGCACGCCGCCGCGCGAAGGTGATGCAGGCGATCAAGCCCGATCTCGTGTGCCCCGGACACGGCGAGCTGATCCCCATGGATGCGTTGCGAATTGCCGAATATACGGATTACATCCAACGTAAGGAAGCGGCCTTCCGTTGTCGATGAACCCGCGAACCATTTCATTGATCTGTTCTGGGTTAGAATGCTGCCATATTTGTCGGAAAGCCGTCCGAACAGTGAAATGACGTTCACGATGAAGGTTCGCAACAATTTGGAACGCACAGCCGTCTACAGCGCGCGTCTGCTCCCATCGTTTGGCTGGGCTTCGCAGGGAAAGGCCGAAGGAGTCACGCTTCAGCCGGGACAGCAAGGCGAGATATCGCTAAAGGCGCTCGCGCCGTCCGAAGTTGACCGCCGGCGACGGCTGATGACCGCCGAAATTCTGATCGACGGTGTATCGCAGGGACCGATCTGCGAAGCGCTAGTCTCAACTTGTTAGCTTGAGAGACCGATTGGAACGGGAAGCGGTCGACGTTCACAGAGGTCCTGAGCGCGATGACTTCAGGTTGAATCATCATCGCGCTCTAGCTTTCTGTTTAAGCGTGATCTCTTCGGAACACCGCTGCACACTTTTCCGGATCATGCGCTAGCGGTTTGCGACATGTGATGTCGGCTTCCACCGCTTGCGCGCGTTCCCGCCCCTCCGATGGGCGAATGGTCCGGTGAGCATCGCTATGGAGCTCTCGTGTGACCTGACGGGGGCAAAGATCGCGGCTTGAGCCTGGAGAGAAACCGCATGTCTGCCTCTGCCGATGAGGTGGCTCGCCATACACTGCGCGTCCGAGCTCTGCTGGCGGTCTGCCCCTATTCTCATCACAAGATCGGCGAACCATGAGACGCAGAATTGATGTCGTGAAATTGAGAAACGCCATTGGGCTTGTGGACAAAGGCAGGCAATGAGAGGTTTCGCGTATTCCGTTGAGGTCGACGCGTGAGCGACAAACATGCGCCGGGGCCATTTAACGGACCGCCACCCAGTTCAGCCGAAACATTCGGATACGACGTCGCTTCGGCGGGCTATGTCTTCATCGCAAGCGATTCGATTAAATCAAACTTCACAAAGCTCTTGTGCCACGGACCGCATGAAAGCCAAGTAGCAATGCGAGTTTTCCTCTGCGCCGAGCGGCCAAGGTGAGACGCGCGGTCCACCGCCAAACAGGTGAACGCCTTCGTGCTCCAGCACGAGACCTATCCCGACTTGCATGTTTCAGCCAACCTGAGGGTTGTCGGCACTGTGCTTGTTGATGCGTTTCGTCAGGCGAGCCCAGAGGTGATGCCGAGCCGGTTCAGCAAACTCGCGTCGCGCGCACACTGTGGATTCTCGGTCGTCAACAGCACATCGCCAATGAAGATCGAATTCGCGCCGGCCAAGAAGCACATCGCCTGAAGTTCATCGCTCATATATTGCCGCCCGGCGGACAACCGCACCACGCTCTTCGGCAACATGATCCGAGCCGTCGCGAGCAGGCGCACCAGCGCGATCGGATCCGGACGCTCCGCCGTCTCATTGACAGGGACGCCTTTGACCTCGTTCCACAGATTTATCGGAACGCTTTCCGGATGGCTGGGGAGATTGGCCAGCAGCACGAGCATGGCGAGGCGATCCTCGACATCTTCGCCCATCCCGAGGATGCCGCCGCAACAGACCTTGATGCCAGCCCTCCGAACACATTCAAGAGTGTCGATGCGATCCTGAAGAGTACGCGTGCTGATGATTTTCCCGTAGAAATCTGGCGAAGTATCGACGTTATGATTGTAGAAGTCGAGCCCGGCCTCGGCGAGTCGAGTGGCCCGCTTAGGTGTCAGCATGCCGAGCGTGGCACAGGTTTCCATGCCAAGAGCTTTTACCGCTGTGATCATGTCGCAGACCTGATCAAGGTCGCGGTCCTTTGGGTTGCGCCAAGCCGCGGCCATGCAAAAACGGCCCGCGCCAGCGTCCTTGGCGCGCTGCGCAGTGGCGATGACATCGGCGCGATCCATCAGGCGAGTGGCTTTCAAGCCGGTGTCGTGATGCGCGCTCTGCGAGCAGTAGCCGCAGTCCTCTGGACAGCCGCCTGTCTTGATGCTGAGCAGGCTTGCGGTCTCGATGTGGTTTGGATCGAAGTTCGCGCGATGAACGCTCTGCGCCTGAAACATCAAGTCGGCAAATGGCAGGCCATAGAGCGCTTCGGCCTCGGCGCGCTCCCAGTCACTACGGACCGGCGTCCCGTTGCCGCTGCCGTCCCTTTCAACTTTCACTGCAGGGATCATTCCACTTATTCCTGTGACAACAGTGTTGTATGTGTGGGCAGCGGGAGCTAGCTGACTGCCGGCAAAAGCATAAGGTCGCACCACTGGCTAAAGTCAGCGGAAATCCGCCCGGATTGCAGAAAATCTGCAAAATCAGCGGCGCCTTCTGCCGACATCGGCTTCAAGGCCGACCTGAAAGCAGCAACTCCGTGGCGCAACCATCAGGGGATTGTTGGCCATGGCGCCGAGGTGTAGCCATTCGGCGTCAACGGCATGAACAAGGCTGTCGACGCGACTGAGGATGCTTCGTCCAATCTCGACTCGCTTCTAGATCGGGGACCGCTCCAGTACCGGAGCGGTCCAGAGCAGACCGGGACGGCGCCGGCAGCCGGTGTGCTGGTACGCGCATTCATGGCGCCCCCTGTCGGATCGCAGCGATGGTGAACTCGTTCAGAAGGCAGTTGGTTTCCTACGTTGTCTTTGCGGTCCTCGTGTCAGCCAGTGATGAACTCCTTCGAAGGGATGTTGGAGCGAAGGTGATGACGCCGTCATTCACCAGCGCCTCATAAGCCGCGCGCTCGATCCCAACATGTCGTTCGAGGATCGGCCAGCTGTGCTCGCCGAGTCGCGGCGCCGGCGCGTGAGCTCCGAGTCGTTTGCCGTCTTGCATAATCGCAACGCCGGCTTGGCGCTGGGGTCCTGAGAATTCGCGAACGAGGTCGATAAAGAAGCCCGCCTCGATGAGATGCGGGTTTTGAACGATCTCTTCGGTGTGCAAGACGGGCGCCGCCGCGATACCAGCCTTTTGGAGTATAGCAGCCGCTTGGTGCGGCTCCTGCTTTGTCGTCCAGGCTGAGATGGCCGCATCGATCTGATCGTGGCGCCGCCTTCGTGATTCAGCCGAGTCGAATGCGGCGTCGCCGATCCATTCGCTGCGCCCAATTACGCGCGCGAGGCTAGCGAACATCTCCGTGCTGTCGATTGCCATGGCCAGCCAACGGTCCTCCCCTGCGCATTGGTAGATAGCGTGCGGGGCAAAGAGCGGATGCCGGTTCCCCCAGCGTAGCGGAGCAGCGGGATCGGCTTGATATTGCAGCAACGCCGGCGTCGTGAACTGCAGCATGGATTCAACCATGCTGACGTTGACGTATTGCCCCTCGCCAGTATGGCGCTTGTAAGCAAGCGCTGTAAGAAGCGATGCACAGCCGTAGAGCCCACCGACCGGATCGCCGTAGGCGAGATGCGCCATCGTCGGTGGCGTACCGGGGTTGCCCATGAAATGGACCAGTCCAGATCCTTGTTCCAATGTTGAGCCGTATGCACGCGTGTCTGACCAGGCGTTGCCAGTTCCGAAAGCCGACATTGATGTCATGACGATATTGGGATTCACCGTGACGAGATCGCCGTACCCGAGGCCTAGCCTGTCCATTACGCCAGCAGCTTGGTTGTCGATCACAGCGTCGGCCTTGGCGACAAGTGCAAGCGCGAGCTTCTTGCCCGCAGCGTTCGTGAGATCGAGGCTGATACCACGCTTGCCGCGATTGAGCGCGCAGTAGTGCTTAGCCTCCTCATATTGCTTCGCCGCGATATATTCCGGCGTCCAGTTCACGCCTCGCCACCAATCGGGATAGCGCCCGGCCTCGATCTTCAGAACCTCGGCGCCAAGGTCGGCTAGCAACCGGCTTGCCAACGGTCCGGCCCAGCCCATTGTGAAATCGACGACCGTGAGGCCGGATAAGGGCAAGTCATTCTCAGCTGCTTCGCCTTGTGGTGAAGAAGCGTAGGGCCCGGGGTGAGCAAATTGCTCGCCGTCCGCTGCATTGAGCCTTTTGCTCGTCGGCGTCTTGCTGAGACCGAAGGGTGTGCGCGGCACCTTGAACTGGCCGCTGCGTGCGGAAAGCACTGCAAGCGACTCCCGCGCCGCAAAGATCGGGTGGCTCAGAATTCCAGCCGCGTCGGGCACCACCACGATTGGAACCCGATGGCGGCGGCCAACTTCGGCCCACTGCTCAGCGGTGCCCGCGCCTAGGGCGCGAATCATTGCCTGCTCGACTTCGTCGAGCCGTTCAAACCGCAGCTCTCGTGTCGCGAGCTTCTCGTCGGCGCCTTCCTTTTCCATCTGCAGGGCGGCGCAGAGCGATTTCCATTGATCGGGCGTCGTCGCAGTGATGCCAACCCAGCCGCCCTTGCAAGGATAGATGCCAACCGGGCCGTGGGGGGAGAAGCGGTTGATCCCGTGCCTCTCTAGCGACGCGCCTCCTTCCGCATAATGGATGTCCATTTCGCTGAGCACAAGGTTTGCCTCCAGGATGCTAAGCTCGAAACGGCGCGTAACTTGGGTCGGCTTGGCCAGCATTGCTGCCATTGCAGCGATATAGGCAGTGACCCCGCCGATCATCGTCGCGTGACGGTCGCCTGCGTGCAGAGGCGGCCCCTCCACAGGTCCGACGCGATGTGGCATCGCGGTCAGGGCCTCAACGACAAGATCACTTCCCCTCCACGTCTTATAGGGTCCCTTGCGGCCGAACCAGGTTAGATCGATAGTTGCTCTTTTGGGACTGACGTCGAGGGCGCAGAAACTGGAGTCTTCGCCGACCAACGTGACATCGGCCGCTCGGCACAGACGTTGAATCGACTCCAACTTGAGTGGCTGGTCGGGCACGGACTTATCGGCAGACAGGTAGGCAGAGATAGCCAGCTCCCGGTTCGTCCGCTCACGTACGATGGCGCGCGCATCGCCAATCATTCTGACGGCCGTCACGGATGCTCCGGCGTCGGCGAGCAGCCTGCCGCAGTATGCGCTCGCTGCTCCGCCACCAATCTCGGTCACCGTCATGCCCGCTAAGGCGCGCTGACTTTCGAACTGCATATTTCCCAAGCCTCTAGTGAATGACGTCCCTTGGACGAGGATCTAGGATGTCGCGAAGCGCGTCGCCGATTTATTTGGCCGCAAATACGAGCAAAAAGATCGCCAGCTCTGGCGCGATCGACATCAATAGTTGGCGCTCCTGGAATCGAAACGCCTGCTGAAGCATGTTGCCCCTCGCCGGGCCGGCGACTGCACGCTGACGCCGATAAAGCCAAGTCCCGCTTCCACGGGCACCGCGTAGCTCATGCCGAGCGACGCTTGCACGATAACCTCCGGAGCAGCGAGCCAGCATTAGCTTCGTCCCGCATGTGCGCAGCCCACGACATCCCAATTGTATGCTCACTCCGTTCAGTGCCCGGGGGCGGCTTGGAGATCGTCGTCATCTAACAGAGCTCAATGCAAATCTAGAGACGGTTGAAGCTAAAATATCGTGAAGATCACCCCAAGATTGCAGAAATCCTGCAAAATGAAGACCGCTTGTTTCCAAGGTCGACGCAATCCGCGTATGGGCGGTCGCGCTCCGTAGACCGCCGACGGAACCGCGAACGTCGCTCTCATGGTAGATCATCCGCCATAGCGGAGTGCCAGATACGCGGAGTAAAGAATCCCTGCGCATTCAATTTCGTCGACGCCCCATTCGAGCGGAGGAATCACGGGCTGCAAGGCTTGGCCACGTTAAATCGATGAGCCGCTATCGCGGGAGGCTGTTGGCATCGCAGAGCACAAACTCCATAGGAACGTGGATTTGAGGGGACTCCGGCTGAGCGCTGCCGACGCCGCTTCTCGGCTAAAGTGAAGCCAGCAAACGCGATAGTGCAATAAACGCCAAGCATGCCGGCTCCAATGCGATCAATGAAATACGAAGCGACGCCAGATTGGCGCCCCGCATTCAATAAAGAATGTCCAGACGCCCTGACGCTTTGAGGACATGAGCGACCATGTCGCGATTTCCGCTCGCAGTAGCGAGATCAGCGTGGAAGACATCCTTAGAGATCGCTTCTGCCGGGATCAATCAGGGCAGAAGCTCGTCGAGCCGATGAGCCGGATGGGCGGCGCTGCGAGCCAGAACATCCGCGAGCCAGCCTTGCGGATCGGGGCCGTTCACTTAGCCATGACGATCCAGCTGCACATAGCCACGACCTTCTACCCCGATCGGCTGCGCAGAACAGTCAGGATTTTCGTCCAAGGGCCATGCCTACCAAGCCTGTTTGGAGAGACACACTCGATGGCTGTCTGCGCGTTGTATCCTGCGGTTCAGCTCACGAGAAAGCGCTCGATCGCTTACCGCATCTCTGGCAGAGCTACTGGCATTCCTCTTTTCATCTCAGTGCCTACTTGCCTCATCGCCTCTGGCTCACGCGTTCAGGAGCAATTCCCAGGCAGCGCGGGGGCCGAGCTAGCGTACGCTGGCGCCATTGCCCGAAAGCTCGGTCATTTTCTGCGTCTAACACTTGTGGATGTGAACGCGACGACCTGAAGCTTCACTTTTGGCGATCAAACGCAGAATTTCTACTAGGCGACGCCCATTTTTAGTCAAGTTGACGTCCGCCGCCTTGTAATGTCGTTCGTGACTCAGGCAGGCTCTCCCAGCAACTTGGCTAGACGCGAGCAGGCCTCACGACATATCGGAAGATGTAGTGGACCATATCTGATGCAGGCATTTCGGACGTCGCATCCGCGCTCACTTAAACTGCTGAACTGCCGCCGCTTGTAAGCGGCTTCGGCGCGGCGTGCGGACGAACTTGCAGAAACACCTCGAAGCGACGCGAAAGTCTAGTTCATTGCCGAGATATAGCGACGGACTCCGTAATGATTACGAGTAGTGTCGATTGCCCGCCTGATCTATACCGGGCTGATCGAGCCTGCATCGTCGATCGCCTTAAGGCATCGAGGAGATGAAGGCCTCACATTTTCTCACAATCGGACGGCTTCTTCCCCGATTCGGCCAATGCAGCGTGCACGTTGTTTCATCTTGCATGCAGCTGGCAGCCAACTACCTCGTGTTTGGTCGTTGCTGCGACCGATCGGACAAGTGGTGCGGCTGTCGGGTACCCCTTAGAGCCCGTCTTCCCACTGGTCGGCGCGAAAGGTCCGACTCGCTGTCGATTGCATTTGCAGCGGCAATCGCGCTGACCCGCGCACGATGCAGCAGTGCTACCCGAAAGCGCCTGCGAAGACGCATGTCGCCGACATCTGGCGGCACAATCGGCTTAGCGATCAAAGCCCCGGTCGCGAAGCGAAAACGGCAGCCTTGCCATTCAGCATAACGCGATCCCCACATGACGGACAAGCCCAAGTCTAACCCTAACCCCAATGGCATCATCGCGCCGCTCCGGCAGGCCACCTTTCGGCGAATCTGGTTGGCAAGTCTGCTCTCCAATTTGGGGGCGCTGATTAGGAGCGTAGGCGCGGCCTGGGCGATGACGCAGATGACATCCGCGGCGGACATGGTCGCACTGGTGCAGACTGCGCTGATGCTGCCAGTTATGCTGATCTCGATGCCAGCCGGCGCGATCGCTGACATGTATGACCGTCGCGTCGTATGCCTGGTTTCGCTAGGCATCTCGCTCGTAGGCGCAACTGCGCTGGCAACGCTCGCGTGGTTCGGCTTGGTTACGCCAAACGTGCTGCTGGCGCTGTGCTTTGTCGTCGGCAGCGGCGCCGCGTTAATGGACCCTGCCTGGCAATCTTCTGTGAGCGACCAGGTTCCGTCGGAAGCTCTGCCAGCGGCAGTCGCGCTGAACAGCATTAGCTGGAATATAGCGCGCAGCGCGGGCCCCGCGATCGGCGGACTCGTCGTTGCAATTGCCGGCGCAGTGGCTGCATTCGCGCTCAACGCGCTGCTATATCTGCCGCTGATGCTCGCCCTTTTTTTATGGAAACGCGTCACACAACCTTCGCGCTTGCCGCCCGAAAACCTCCATCGCGCCATCGTTTCAGGTGTGCGCTACATAATCAATTCGCCATCGATTATGATCGTATTGAGCCGCGCGTTGATTTTTGGCGTGATCGGCGGCGCCGTTATAGCGCTGACGCCGCTAGTTGCGCGCGATCTGCTGCATGGAGGCGCCGAAACTTATGGCATGATGCTCAGCGCCTTTGGCATTGGCGCCGTCATTGGGGCGCTTAACTTCACTCGAGTACGAAAGCGGATGAGCGGCGAGGCAGCAATCCGCGTTTGTTCCCTCTCCATGGCCGGCGCGATTGCTGCGCTGGCCCTGAGTCAGGTGCCGATCCTTACGGCTGCAGCGCTGGCCTTGGCGGGGGCCGTCTGGATGATGTCTTGGGTGCTGTTCAGTCTCGCCGTGCAGCTGTCCGCGCCCAGATGGGTTGCGGGACGATCGCTTGCTGCCTATCAGGCAGCAAGTTCGGGTGGTGCTGCGATCGGTAGCTGGGGCTGGGGTCGCCTTACCGATTTCGCTGGGGTCGACACGGCGCTTTTAGCCGCGGCCGCTTTAATGCTCGTCTCCCCTCTCCTCGGGCTTTGGTTGCCCATGCCGCCAGTCAATGAACTTGATGACGAACCTGAAAAGCTCGCGGACCCCAAAGTGAGACTGTCCCTGACTGGACGCAGCGGACCCGTCGTGGTGGAGATCGAGTATCGGGTCGCGCAGGAGAACGCGCGCGCTTTCTACAATTTGATGCAGGACGTCCAACTCTTTCGCCAACGTAGTGGCGCGTATGGCTGGTCGGTTGCCCGCGACATTGCCGATCCCGAATTGTGGACCGAGCGTTATCATTGCCCGACATGGCTCGACTACCTACGCCAGCGCAACCGCGCGACACAATCGGAGCGCGCGCTAGATCGGCAGGCCACCGCTTTCCACACAGGTCCCGCGCCCGTGCGTGTCAGGCGTATGCTAGAGCGTCCATTCGGGTCGGTTCGCTGGACAGAAGCTGTGCCCAACCGCACCGCAGACGACGCGCTCCGCAGTAGTTCCAAGTATCTTGGAGAGCAGTAGCTGTCGTTCGCTTAGATTGAGCATTTAGCTTCTGCTGGCCCACGTCGCAGATCGCTTCCAGAGAAACGCTTCGGTGGATGCAAGCCGCAGCATGTCTGAGCAGCCAATCGCTCGCGCTAGGGAAACTTACCGTGCAATGCAGCCATCTCCTGAAACGTTATGGCATTACCCGCTATCTTCCCTTCCAAATTGGACTACGCTTTTCTGCAAAGGCGCGCGGCCCCTCGAGTCTGTCTTCTGAGCGGCTGTAGGCCTCGGCTGTGGCAAGCTGGCGTCGTGCCACGCGATTCATGGCGTCCTGAAAGGTGAGCGTTTCGGCCACGCGCGCCGTCTCCTTGATGGCGGCAAGGACCAGCGGCGGCCCACTGGCGAGCACCTGCGCGATTTCCCAGACACGCTCCTCAAGTTTGTCTTTGGGGAGGACCTCATTGACCAGGCCCCAGCGATGCGCTTCGGCGACGTCCATACGGCGACCGGTGAGGAGCAATTCCATGGCGACGTGATAAGGGATGCGTTTCGGCAGCCTGATAGTTGCCGCGTCGGCCAGCACTCCGGCGCGAATCTCCGGTAGCGCAAAAGAGGAATGATCAGATGCGTAGATCAGATCGCAGGATAGTGCCAGCTCGAAGCCGCCGCCGAATGCCATGCCATTGACGCAAGCAAGCACTGGCTTATTTAGATCGCGCAGTTCTTGCAGCCCACCAAATCCGCCCACGCCATAGTCAAGGTTGGTAGAACCCACGGTCGCCGCTGCCTTGAGGTCCCAGCCAGCGCAGAAGAACTTGTCGCCGGCGGTTTTCAAGATGGCGACGTGTAGGTTCGAGTCGTCGCGGAACGCCTTAAATGTTTCCCCCATCCGCTGCGACGTCTCTAAATCGATAGCATTGGCTTTCGGCCGATCTAGCGTGACTTCGAGGATCGGGCCTTCCCGGCGAACGGTTATGATCTCAGCCATTTTTTCTCCTAGCGCAAGCAACGGCGCGCCGATCAAGTTGCCCCTGCTCGGCGCAGACACTCAGGGACACTCTCAAGTCTGCCAAGTGCAACCATTCGGAGGATTGCGTACCTGATGGGGGCGAATCCCGCCCCCAACGCGGGCTTTTGGCCTTGCGGTGCGCTGCCTCGATGTTTGGCAGGCAACCTTAGGAAGCAGGCCGAATGCGGTGAGGCGATTCCATCCCGAACGGCTCAGCAACGCCGAGGAGTACCGCAGCGAGGATCTTCGATCCGGCTTGCCGGATCGCTTGATACCGCTATGATGGCACGGTTGCTGTTGCGACAGGCGACCACCGGTACCATGTGGGATCTAAAGAAGACTCTAGGAGACCCAGCACGAGATCATCAGCCATCGGCACGTCGAGTTGATTTGGAAACCCTCATACAATCGAATCCACTGAACCCTTTTGGGGTTCTCTCCTCAGCGTAGCCGAATGCTTGCGCCCGCGCGTTCTGGACGGGGTAGCTCCGCGTGCACCCGCGCCAACTCCAGTACGCGCTTCCGTACATTGCCCTGCGCGGGTCCGCTACGTCCCGCACCAGCCTTGACGTGAATCAACATCTGCTCACCGGTTGCCACCGGTGCCTCGTCACCCTCGCGTGCGAGCACGTGGAAAAGGTGAAGGCGTTTATCGTCGGCGTCCAGGACCTGTGTAAGCACCTGGATGCGATCGCCGGCATACAGTTCGCGGATGTGGGACAGGTGTGTCTCAAGCGTAAAGTAGCTACCGCATTCTGAGCGGTACTCGTCGTCGATGCCGATGTAGCGGAGAACGTTCTCGGTGCCGTAGCCGCAGAGTTCAAGGTAGCGCTTTTCTGTGACGTGGCCATTGTAGTCAAGCCAATCAGACGGCATCTCTATAGTTGGCATCCGCAGTGGCCCCGGACCGCCAGTCGGCTGGGGAATGCGGTGACGCAGATTCTGTTCCCAGCGCGCAAGCGTCTCGCCGGCGCCATAGGTCTGTGAGCGCAATCCCTGCAGCACAGCCACCAGGCAGTCGTCGCGCTTCTGCTCAAGCTCCGGTCCCGTCGGGTTCTCGCCTCGTGCGTCGGTTTGCTTAACGAGTTTGTCTACGAATGCATCAGTGAGTTCGGGGACGTCGGTGAGCTTCGTCCATGGCCACTTCAGTCCGGGTCCCCATTTCTCCAGGAACTGACGCATGCCAGTTCCACCACCGCCAACGCGGAAGGGTCCTACGACCGCTCTGCGCAGTCCGAAGGAGTACCGGATCGCATCGTCAACCTCCTGGACGGTCGCAACATCGTCGTGCACCAGCCAAAGCGCCTCGCGCCACATCGCCTCCTGCAGCCGGTTTGCGACGAACCCGTCCATCTCTTTGCGCACTACGATGGGGTGCATCCCCACCGCGCGATAGATCTCTGCCGCCCGCGCCAAAGACGACGCAGATGCGTTGCCCTCTCCAGCGCATAGTTCAACCAGCGGCAGAAGGTATACCGGGTTGAACGGGTGTGCGACGAGCAGGCGATCGCGGTGTTTCATCCGCGCTTGCAGCAACGATGGCCGCAACCCGGAAGTCGAGGAGCAGATCAGGACCTCGGGCGGAGTCTCCCGATCGGCCGCCGCAAGCAACTCCTGCTTGAGCTCCAGGCGCTCGGGCGCGGACTCCTGCACCAGTTCGGCACCATGCACCGCTTCTGCAACCGTTTCCACAACGGTCAGCGCCCCTTCGGGGGGCAGCGGCAACGGGGGCAGCCGTCGATAGGCCCGACGCGCATTTGTCAGCATCTTCTGCACATACTCGACCGCACCGGGTGACGGGTCATACAGACGGACGTTAACTCCATTGAGGAGAAACCGAGCGGCCCAGCCGCCGCCGATCACTCCGCCTCCCAGCAACCCAACCAATCTCGGCATCGTTTCGGACA
Organism: Bradyrhizobium sp. cir1; assembly: GCF_014198245.1. Taxonomy (GTDB): domain Bacteria; phylum Pseudomonadota; class Alphaproteobacteria; order Rhizobiales; family Xanthobacteraceae; genus Bradyrhizobium. Next base: position 27,063 of record NZ_JACIHE010000043.1, on the reverse strand, counting down.
TGAGCTCTGAAACCTCACCCATGGGTCCGCAGCGCGAGCTTCTCACGAACTTCATCCGGGCTCATCACCCGCACCCCCATCCGGTCAAGGATCTGCACCGCCCGCTCCACGAGCTCGGCATTGGTCGCTAGCCGCCCGCGGGAAAGGTACAGATTGTCCTCCAATCCTACCCGAACGTTCGCCCCCACCAGCGGCGCCATAGCCACGTACGGAAGCTGCATCCGCCCGACTGAAAAGGCCGAGTAAATCGCGCGCGGGGGCAGTCGGTGCACCAGGGCCATTAGCGTGGTCGGATCGTCCGGCGCACCGTAGCGAATTCCCATGCACAGCTGGATCAGCGGCGGATCATCGATGAGCCCAGCTTCAATTAGATCGCGCACCATCACAAGATGACCGGCATCGAACACCTCGAGCTCAGGACGAACACCGAGCTCCTTCACGCGCGCAGCCATCGCACGCAGAGCCCCGGGAGTGTTGGCCATGATGTACTCGTTGCGGGTGGCAAAGTTCATGGACCCACAATCCAACGTGCAGATCTCGGGCCGCAGTTCCTCCACGTGGACCAAACGCTCCAGCGCCCCCACCATGTCGGTCCCCGGGTCCAACGGCAGGGGAGACTCCGCCCCACCCAGCACAATGTCGCCGCCCATTCCCGCCGTGAGGTTGATCACTGGGTTCACGTCCGACGCCCGAATGCGGCGCACGACGTCACGAAACAGCGCCGGATCACGCGAGCCCCGCCCGGTCTCGGGATTCCGCACATGAATATGCACAACCGCAGCTCCGGCACGCGTCGCCTCAATGGCCGAGTTGGCGATCTGCTCCGGCGTGACCGGCACATGTGGGCTCCCCACCGAAACTCCGCCGCCCGTAACCGCACAAGTGATGAACACCTCAGAGATCATCCCCTACCCTCTCAATTTCCTGAAGGCTCAACCGTCGCAAGGGCAAGCCCGATCCACGATAGTTTCACGTTGCATGATTACTACCGGCCCGAGGAATTTGAATTTGGTCATTATCCCCGCAGGGAAGCAGTAATTCTGCGCTCAAAGGTCGAATCTCGGATTTTTGCTTCATCAACCTCGCGGCACACGTAAAGCAACCAGAAATGCCCAATCGATAATCACTCCGGCCCCTTCGCAGGGTCATAACTTCGGTTTTTCGTCAGCGAAAGTAGTTCGAGCCGGCAGCGAGTACGTTGGCTAACCTCTGAAACGAATGCTTCACCTTTTGCCCTGAGACGCAGCATTTCTGCTAAGCGAGGACGACTTTTAGTCAATCCCAGTGCGCGAGAACTGCAACGTTTGTTCCAGCTCGATGGGAGGCGGCGGGCCTAACAGCAGGAAGGTAGTTCGACGCGCCAAGGAGCACGTCGGTGCTATCCTTGCCGAGAGAAACAAGGGGGCGGAAATGAAAAGGCGAACATTTCTAAGGATCACGAGCGCGGCCGCAGCCAGCGCTTTGGCTGCACCCTATGTTCATGCTCAATCTAAGAAATTTTCTGGTATTACATTGCGCATAAACGGATTCGGCGGCGGTTGGGACGAGGGTCTTACAAAGACAGTGGCCGCGCCGCTCGAAGAGAAGTATGGGCTGAAAGTGCAGTTCGTCCCCGGCACTCAGTCAGCGGACATCATTAAGTTGATCGCGAACAAGGACGATCCACCATTCGATCTGTTTCAGGCCGACAGTCCTTACATGGTCGAACTTCTCAAGGCAGGCCGCATAGAGGAGATCAAGGAGTCGGACGTTCCGAACGTAAAGCGGATCCGTCCCGGGTTCCGCGAATTCCGCGATTACGGTGTGCCATTCGCCGTTGCATCCGTGGTTCCTGTTTACAACTCAAGATATATCCGAACGCCGCTTACGTCGTACTCGGATATTGCGCGACCTGATCTCAAGGAGCGCGCAGTTATTCCGGCTCCAACCCTCGACACCAGCAGTCTGTATCTTCTTGGCCTGGCCGAGGAAAATGGTGGCTCGATTTCGGATATGGAACCGGCGTTCAAGATGCTGACTGCCGCGAAGCCTAATATTGTTGCGCTCGCACAGACAAGCGTCGCTGAATTACAGATGTTTCAGAGCGAAGAAGTCTATGCAGGCATGTTCTGGGCGGGGAGTGCCTACAGACTTCGCACTGCGGGCACTCCCATCGAAACTGTTGTCCCGTCGAAAGGCGTTTATGCGGTCACCAGTTTTATGAACATTGTCAAAGGAATGAAGTATCCGGAAGCAGGGCATGCGTTCGCAGACCAGTTGCTCTCCGATCAAGGGATCCTCGGAATACCCTACGCAATGCGGTATGAAGTACCGACCGACGTAAACGTCCCAGACGAGCTTCGCAAAGACCTCCTGTTCACCTCCCCTGAGCGCGCTGGCTTAATAAAGAAAGTTGATTGGCAAAGGTGGATTGCGGACCGCAGTTCACGAATTGAGCGCGTGAATAAAATTATTCGAAGTTGATTCGGTGACTAGCCTCGACAATTAGATCGTTCGAGTCTGAATTGCATTTATGCTGCTGATCGCTTTTGGTACCGCATCTTCCACGGACTCTGGTTCTCGATTCGTGCTGTCCGACCCGCTTTCGGGCCCGGCGCGATTCCGCTGTTTGAGACACACAGTCTTGCGCAGCCGAAAATGGTATCCAACGCGGTTGCGATGACGAGATCTGCGATCGCCCCTCGCGACCGAGATCTACTCGTCGACTCACCGAATACCGGCGGCGGGGTAAGGGAACGGCGCGAACAATGTTGAAGGCCTAGTCAGCCACTCCGGTGTCGCCTCCACTAGAGTGGAGATCTGAGGCCGTTGCTAGACCGCTCAGCAGCAAGTGGCGATTCTTTATGAGCCCGGCTTAAATCCGGGCACACACGGAGCGAACCCGGAGTCCAACGTTGCGTGCGCGCGATTCCGGGTCCATCGCGTTTCCGCGAATGCCTTCGACTAACACATTATTGGTTGACCTCGAACAGGCTAGCGGCTCCCATGCCGCCGCCAACGCACATGGTGACGACGGCGTACTTGGCCTTGCGGCGGCGGCCTTCGATCAAAGCGTGGCCGGTCAGCCGCGCGCCCGACATCCCGTAGGGATGGCCAACCGCGATCGCGCCGCCATCGACGTTAATCCTCTCCGGATCAATGCCGAGCTTGTCGCGGCAGTAAAGCACCTGCACCGCGAACGCCTCGTTCAATTCCCAGAGGCCGATGTCGTCAACCTTAAGGCCATGGCGCTTGAGAAGCCGCGGCACCGCAAACACCGGGCCAATGCCCATCTCGTCCGGCTCGCAGCCCGCGGAGACGAAGCCACGGAAGATACCGAGCGGCTTGAGGCCGCGCTTGGCGGCTTCCGTGTCGCTCATGATGACACACGCCGAGGCGCCGTCCGAGAGCTGGCTGGCATTGCCAGCGGTGATGCTAAAGCCTTCGCCGCGCACCGGCTTGAGGCCGGCGAGGCCTTCGGCCGTGGTTTCGGGGCGCGGGCCCTCGTCCTGCGACAGTGTGACATCCTTGAGCGAGACTTCGCCGGTGGTCTTGTCCGTCACAGCCATCTTGGTCGTGATCGGCGCGAGCTCGTCCTTGAATTTGCCGGCTTGTTTGGCCGCCGCTGTGCGGCGCTGGCTCTCCAGCGCATACTCGTCTTGCTTCTCGCGCGAGATGTTGTAGCGCTTTGCCACGATCTCGGCAGTGTCGATCATGGGCATGTAGACGTCTCTTTTGAGCTCCAGCAGCGCCGGATCCTGGGCGTGGAACGCGTTCATCTTGTCGTTCTGCACGAGAGAGATCGATTCGCCGCCGCCACCGACGGCGATCTCAACGCCATCGAAGATCACCGAACGCGCCGCGAGCGCGATAGCCTGAAGGCCCGAAGCACACTGGCGATCGATCGTCGTTCCCGCGACACTTACGGGGAGCCGCGCGCGCAGCAACGCGGTACGCGCGATGTTGTAGCCGGTTGCGCCCTGCTGCATAGCCACGCCCATTACGACATCCTCAACCTCGCTCGGATCGACTTTGGCGCGGGCAACGGCCTCGCGGATCGCATGCCCGAGGAGAGTTGAGCCCCCGGTTGTGTTGAGGGCGCCACGATAAGCCTTGCCGATTGGAGTGCGGGCGGTGGAAACAATGACGGCGTCGATCACTTAACGAACTCCTGTTGCGACGTGCTGTGTTAGGTCCGCTGATGGATTTGGCGGGAGCTGACATCGGCGGATGGTTGCATTCCCCATCCTTCAGCGGTGAAGTCCCGAGGTGCATGCCTCCTTAGATTTTCATCGCTGAAGTTATCATCCTTGCCAGGCCATGGCTGCGTCACGCGCCCTTTGCAAGGTCAGGAGCACCAAACCCGGATAGACGTTTTCTCCGATGTCGGTGGCCAATGGCGAAAAACCGGATCAAGTTTAGTCTACATCGCAAACATTGCACCAGATCCCACGCGTATTCGAGCAACGAGCGTGCTTTGAAGCCTAAGTTCTGCACTCCAGCCCACTTTTCGACGGAATTAATCAGACTGTTGTCTCTGCTATGTCCACATCCGACGGGGCGCCCATAGATCCATGTCCGCTCAGCAGGGGCACGAGTCTCACTCCGAGCGAGCTACAGCTGCGCTAGCCCGCGTTCTCGCTCAGCTTGCACCAACAACACAAAGTGTAGGTCCGTGAGCGACCTCTATGCACGCTGTGGAGGCCTGCCAAACTCTCTCCGCAATAATTCTGTATGGGCTCCACGAGCAGGCACAGGTCGCAACGCGGGGGCCTTCTCTTCCGCAACAATCGCAGCTGGCGCTATTACGTGGACGTCGCCTTCCGGGGTACAAACCGATACCCGTCGGAGATGGGGATGCTGGCAGACGTCCTCTATCTGGTTGAGCCTCCCATAGGCCAAGCCAGCAGCCTCCAACTGTCTCATCGCTTCGTCGCCGGACATTTGCGCGAAACGATCAACGACGATTTCATCCAAAGCGCCCCGGTTCCGGATTCGCTCCATATTGTCGGCAAAACCGGACTGGCGAACAAGTTCTGGTCGCTTGAGGAATTTGCTGCAGAAACTCACCCACTCGCGATCATTTTGAACGGAGAAGATGATTTGCTTGCCGTCGGCGCAGCGGTAGGCGCCATATGGCGCTAGCGACGGGTGATTCACGCCCGCTCGCACGGTGTGATAGCCGCTATAATCGAACTGGAGGACCGGAACATTCATCCAATCCGCGATCGCATCGAAAAGAGATACCTGAATAGTCGTTCCTTCCCCAGTGCGTTCGCGCAGGAGCAGCGCTTGCAAAATTGCGCTTAACGCAGTCATACCGGCCGATATATCGCACACCGAAACGCCGACACGCGACGGACCATCCGTTGTCCCAGTGATAGCACATAGCCCGGTCTCGCCCTGCACAATCAGATCATATGCCTTCAAATGCGACAGGGCACCGCCACTGCCGAATCCGGAAATGTCACACGTTATTAAGCGAGGAAACCGCTTGCGAAGATCTGCGGAGCCGAAGCCAAGCTTGCTGATGCTGCCAGGCTTTAGATTCTGAATGAAAACGTCCGCTTTCGTGATCATAGCATCGAGAACTGAGCGATCTTGCTCAACTGTGAGATCAAGGCAGATCGATTCCTTGCCGCGGTTCAACCAAACGAAATACGCGCTCTGGCCATTTACGAGGTTATCGTAATTTCGCGCGAAGTCCCCCTCGGGTCGTTCAACCTTGATGACACGAGCACCGGCATCCGCGAGACGGGAGGAAGCATAGGGCGCAGCGACCGCTTGTTCCACCGCAACAACGGTAATTCCTTGAAGGGCCTGTCTCATGCAAATGCAACCTTGATATTCGGAATGGAGGTGTGGGAAGGTCTGCTACTCGGAAACGAACAATCCGATCGGCTAACATCTCTGATCGACGCGTACGGCCCCATCTGGCCTCAATGGAGCCGCTCTGCCACGAGCTTCGAAGCCGGTACTTCTATGAACTCATTTCGATCAGCATCTTTGCCAAGCCGACGCAATCGGCCACGCGCAAACCAGTTTCGCGCCGAACCGCTTCCGATGCGATTGGAAAGCCAGTGCACTCAAATACGAACGCCGCTATACTAGGTTCGGCCTTCAAGAGCGCCTTCACCGTATTCATTACATCCTTGATAAGTTCAGTCGGCTCGATGTCAGGGACAGGCTCGAGCAACCGCCGCCATGAGTCGCTGCCTTCAATTCCCGCTACGGAGATATCGATGTCGGTGGATGACCATCCCGCAGCCTCAAAGTGATCTTCTGTTAGCTTGCTGGCATCGTAGGTGAGAATACCAACCTTACGGCCTAGTGGCACGGTTTGAGCGACAAACGGCACAAACAAGAGGCTTGAGAGGGCAACTGGTATCGACACGGCGGCGGATACTTCGGCCTGAAATACCCCGGCGAAGCCACAATTCGCGATGATCGCAGAGACCCCTTCGCTTTCCAATTGGCGAGCGCACTTGATGTACTCGTGCTTGACCGATTTGTCGCCCTCGGTGACCTTTCGTGCCGTTGCGCCCAGAACCTTTACGCGCTTGACAGGAAAACGAAATGTTCCAGGGCCCGCGAGAAACCCGGGATGCTTAACCGGCTCATTCTCGAGCTCAAGAATGCCCAATGTTTTTTCAGCCATTATAGGTCACTCTCAAATTTAGAGCGCTAACGAGGAGCCGACATTGTGAGGGGCGGCTCCTCGTTCATTCCAATTGGATTTCTGAAGCTATTTTGATCGCGAAACTGCTTGAGCGCGTCCTTTGCCGCGGACAGCAGGTCCAAATCGCAAAGGACGTCGGCAGCGACACCTGCCATGGCTTTAGCCGCGAGCGCTACCCCCTTATGCGCGGCTGGCGATTTCCCCTGCGCAACGAGCTGCCACGTATGGTATGGTGTTCCGACTGCAAAACACGCGACCCGGCACTGCACCGTAGGGACAACCCAGCTCACAGTCCCTACGTCAGTCGATGCGATGACCTCGGTTGAGACGCCAGGCAGCTCGTAAATTTGTTCGCACAGCGGTTCGGAGCCGAGCGGCAATCCGAAGCGCTCGTAGGAAGAACGAATTTCTTCCGCTGCCAGGGTTTTCTGAATCTGTTCCGCAAACTCCCTGTCTGTCCGATCAAATCCGGGGTTTCCCAACTGAACGAGGTTTGCGTGCATCCTTTCTTCCAGCGGCTTATTCGCCACCAAGTTCGCTTCTCCGGACAGCTGTTTTATTTCTACTTTCGTCTCGGTCATAAGAGCCGCGCCCTCAGCAATTTTCTTGACCCGTTCCAGTAAGTCCCACATGTCGTCGAGTTTGCGTGCTCTAATAGCGTAGCGCACAACCGCCCGCGCCTGAACTACGTTTGGCGCGAAGCCTCCCCCGTCGACGAGCGCGTAATGGACGCGCGCCGAAGATGGCATGTGCTCGCGCATATAATTTACGCCGACATTCATAAGCTCCACCGCGTCAAGCGCGCTCCGGCCAAGATGAGGCACCGCGGCCGCATGCGCTGCACGACCACGGAACGTGAATTCCATCTCGACACACGCCAAAGAAACGGGAAGCGAAACTCCGGTAAAGGCGGCAGGATGCCAGCAAATTGCCACATCAACGTCGTCGAAAGCGCCAGCACGGACCAGATAACTTTTTGCGGATCCCCCCTCTTCCGCAGGGCAACCGTAATAGCGTACGCGGCCAGGTAACCCGGCCTCATTCAACCAATCCTTGACCGCGACAGCGGCTAGGAGAGAGGCCGCGCCTAGCATATTGTGGCCGCAGCCATGCCCTGAACCACCCGGAACGAGAGGTCGCTCTGAAGCGACACCAGACACCTGGCTCAGACCCGGCAACGCATCGTACTCGCCAAGTATTGCGATTACGGGCCCACCATTGCCTGCTTCGCCCATGACGGCCGTCGGAATCCCAGCTAACGCCTCCGTCACCGAAAACCCTTCTGAGGCGAGCGCCTGGCGGTGCTCGCTCAGGGCAAAGAACTCCTGGTAGTTCAGTTCAGGATGATCCCAGATGCGGTCGCTTAAATCGAAAAACGTCGACTGATGAGCCTCAACGTGCCCCCAGACGGGCTTCGTGTTCCTCAACATGATTAACTCCGATCGGATCAGGCGACCATCATTTGGGACAAACAGCTAACTGCTGATTGCAAGGCCCCGCAATGAGTATGGTGCATCGGGTGTCAGCTAGAGGCACATTAGTCGTTGTATGGGAACGCTGATCGTCAATCGCGGCCTAGCCAATGACGGATTTCTGCACTTGATCTGCTCCGACGCAGGAATTCGGCCCAATCCTACTATCGCGTTTATCACCAAACTAGATTTTTCGTGACCTGACATCCATTGCCACTCCACAAGGGGCCGATCACATCTATCCCCCGATCAAGAATTCCGCTGAGCGAGGGCGTTGAGATAGGGCTCAAGGCTGCCCGCCCCATAAGGCTCGAGTCGGACAGGACTCGCGGAAGAGGCAGTCTAGGATGGTGCGGCTGAAATCATGCGCATATCGTCGATGCAAATGGTGATGTTGAGGACGTCGCCAACTTTGGGGTGGCGTCCGAATGGGAATCGATCCTGCATCGTCAATTGCTCACCATTCACGTCGAGCAAGAGGCGGGTTGCACCGCCGTAGTAATGTGATTGCAGAACGCGCGCATTCTGCGCAACTCCCTTTGCCCCATGACTGAAAAGCCTGATTTGTTCGGGGCGGATAACCGCTGTGCCCGGACCAGGGCTCCAGTTACCCTTTAGGCACAGTCCGCCGCTTGACCTGAAGGTACCATCAGCATCCACGATTCCATCGAGCAGTGAGCACCAGCCGATGAATTTTGCTACGAACGATGTCGATGGCGCCTCGTAGATCTCACCCGGCGTACCGACCTGTTCAATCCGACCCGCATTCATCACGACAATGCGGTCGGACATTGTGAGCGCCTCCTCCTGGTCGTGTGTGACGAACAGGGTTGTAACGTCGACGCCTCGGATGACTTCGCGAAGCTCTTCCCGCATACGCACCCGAAGTTGAGCGTCGAGATTTGAGAACGGCTCGTCAAGCAGGAGCACGGAAGGCCGCATGGCTAGAGCGCGAGCCAACGCGATGCGTTGCTGCTGGCCGCCGGAAAGCTGACCTGGCAGTCGCTCTGCAAGGTGCGGCAGCTCGACCAGCCTGAGCATTTCCTTGACACGCTCTTCTCGCTCCGCGCGGGCCCATTTTAGGTTTTCAAGCCCGAATGCCACATTCTCTGCCACCGTCATATGCGGGAACAAAGCGTAGCTTTGAAACACCATCCCGGTATCCCGTCGATAGGGAGGCTGACGAGTCATGTCTATGTCATTGATGCTCACGGTGCCCGAAGTCGGCTCTACGAATCCGGCAACCATCCGCAACGTCGTCGTCTTTCCGCAGCCTGATGGGCCTAGCAAGCACAACAATTCGCCGCGACGCGCGCCCAACGAAACATTCGCGACAGCGATCGATTCCCCGTAGTGTTTCGAAACGGAGCGCAACTCGACCACGAACTCATTAGCATCTCGCACGGCTGTCTCTCGGTCCTTCGATAAATTCAGCATTCGCCACCTCGCTATGCTAGCCGTTCTGCGCCGATCAAACGCTCGATCGTCAGAATGACGGAAAGAGTCACCAGGATCATGATGCTCGATACGGCAGCAACGAGTGGATCATAGCTGGTATCTACATACGCAAAAATCTGCACCGGCAGGGTCACCTTGCCGCCGTAAGTAAGAAAGGCGGAAACCGTTACGTTTCCGAACGACGTCACAAAAGCGAAAATCGCCGCAGAGAGTAAGCCGGGCAGAATGAGCGGCAATGTGATGCGCCGAATGACCTGCAGTGGGGTGGCTCGGAGATTCATCGCGGCTTCTTCAAGAACCCGCTGTTGCAAGGCAAGACTCGCCAGGATCGTGCGCATGACGTAAGGAATCGCAAGGACGAGATGGCCGAGCAGTAGCGGGTAGATAGTTCGTGTGAGCCCCAATCCTGCGAAAAGTTGCAGTAGCCCGATGCCGAGTACGACAGCAGGGACAATCAATGGTGAGAACGCAAGTCCCTGGAGGAATGCTTTTCCCGGGAATGAAAACCGGTTGATGGCGAATGCGCTAGCAAAGCCGATTACCAGCGCAACGAGAGCGACGAGCACGGCGACATACGTGCTGGTCCAGAGCGCACTCATAAATAAGTCGTTTTCCCAAACCTTCTGATACCAACGCAGCGAAAATCCTGCTGGCGGAAAATTCATCGTCTCACCGCTGGTGAACGACGATACAATCACCAAAACTGCCGGTAGCGCGAGAATGGTGTATACGAGACAGCGGATGCACGCGCCGGACACCGCCATCGCATTGTCGATGAGATCAGAGCGCATATCGTCCCCGTCCGGTGATAATACGAGAGCCGGCCATAGCGTTGAGCGCTGCTGTAAAAGCCAGCCCACTTACAAAGAGGACGAAAGCCATTGCGGCGCCAGAGGGCCAATTCAGTTCCGACATGATGCGCTCATAGATGAGGCTTCCGAGCATAACAACGCGATTCCCGCCGATCAGACGAGGCGTGATGAACGCCGAAATCGACAGCACGAAGACAAGGTTGAAGCCAACGAGAATGCCGGGGACCGCGAGCGGGATGATAATTCTTCTAAAGGTCGTGAAGCGATTGGCGCGCAGGTTTGCAGCCGCCTGCTCAAGCACTGGATCAATTTGAGTAATGACACTCATAACAGACAGGATCATGAACGGAAGAAACTGCTGCACCAAAACGATCATCACAGCTGGACGAGTAAAGAGGAAGATTCGCGGTGAAGGGATGATGCCGAGCGTCACTAGCAGTGAATTGACGAAGCCGTTACGGCCAAGGATGATCAACCAGCCGAACACAACGACCACGAGACTGAGCGTCAGCGGCATGATGACGATGAGCGTCCGCCATCGTCGCGCCGATGGCGGAAGGCGAGCGAGCGAATATCCGGTAGGAAAGCCAATGACCAAACAGATTAGGCTAACGATGAACCCATCGATGAACGTCTCTACCAGCACTGACGTGTAATAGGAATCCGAAAAGAACCGGACATATTGGTCCAACGTGAACCCGCTTCCCTCGAGGAGATGACTACCGGGCAAGAAGCTCGATCGCAGCAATCCCAATAGCGGAACGACCAAACAGCCGATGAGAAGCAAGACCATTGGGGCGAGCAACAGAGTTGCGGCTATCATTCGGCGATCGAAGAGAGGTTCCTTCACGATGGATCTTTCGAAGCTTGCATGTGGGCATCCGTTGATGACGTTGTTACGCGCACCAAAAAGGTGCGCGCAAGGCGGTACGTCAGCGTTGTCAGGTGCGAGTAATCTTGTTGACCCGCTCGATCCGAGTACTGCGGTCTGCGATCCACCTTTCCCAATCAATTTTCTTTTTTAACGCAGTGCGCTCAGGCGAGTTGAACAGAAGGTCCTTGCGAAGGTCGTCCGGCAATTTGACATCGGTCGTCACGCCGTACCGGAGTGCCTCAGGAATTGCGAGCATACCGACATCGGAGAGCAATTGCTCAGCAAACGCGTGCGCAGCTTCCGGATACTTGGTGCGCTTGATAACGTTCATGTAAGCGCTGACTGAGTAAACTCCGTTAGGCGGCACCACGGTGACAATGGGAACGCCCTTCGTGCGCAGCTCGTGAGCGCGGCCGTCCCAGAAAATCCCTGCATAGACCTCTTCATTTTGGAACATCTGCATTTCAGCGACGGTTGCTTGCGCGAGCGCGACGATGTTCGGCTTCGCGGCCGCCAGCACCTTGAACGCCGGCTCCATGTTCGAAATCGATCCACCGTTTTCCTCGGCAAGCCCAAGAAGGTATAGCGTCGCAGTGTCAAGGGTCGGGGCAGGAATGACCACGCGAGCAGCCAGATCGGGGCGCGCAATATCTGAATAAGATGTGAGAGGTTGCTTGATGTATTTTGAATTGTAAACTGGAACGACTGACGAGACGGCGAATGGCACACCGAAGTCGCCGTACTCACGGAACCCTGGCAGGATCCGTTTGACGTTAGGAACGTCTGACTCTCTGATCTCCTCGACCACACCAGCCTTAAGGAGCTCGATCATGTACGGGCTATCGGCCATGAACAAGTCATAAGGAGGATCATCCTTGTTCGCGATCAGCTTGATGAGGTCCGCCGATGTGGAGCCCGCGGTGAATTGAACCTTTAGCCCGTATTTCTCCTCAAGTGGCGCCACGACACTCTTTCTGAGGGCCTCGTCCCAGGCGCCGCCGAAACCGTTTACACGTAATGTAACGCCCGCAAATTTTTTGGACTGAGCGCGGACACAGGGGGCAGCCAGAGCGCCAGCTGCGGCTGCCGTAGCGATTTTTAGGAATGTACGCCTCTGCATGTCGGGCTCTCCTCGCTTTTTTCGCAATCGATAAATCTGAAGTGACTCGCCTCGAGCTCGACAACTACCCGGCCGCACGCTCTTCTTCAGCGGCAAGCTCATCCTAGAAGAGCAGAATCCATATAAGCGCAGCGAAGCGCCGGGCAACGATCCTTTGAACTCGGCGCCGCGAACCACCGAACCCCATGAGACGCGCTCGGAATTTCGATGCAGGTTGCGAGCCACCGACATTTCGCGCCCCCCCGCGTCTGGGAACCCCTCACCTGCAGCATTCCTCTCTTACGATCAGATATTAACGCCCGCAGAAAACGCGTTTCATCAAAAATTCAGCAAATAACACAGAAAATATGCGCCAGGCATCTCGTCTGCGATGTTTTTAGTACCGATTTGCCTGGAGGATGCACAATCCACCGGCTCAATCAGCTGAGATCTAAGCCCGGCGCCAACGCTTACGCCGAGCCGCTAGGAGCAAGATAGCTGGTGCTGCCGGTCACTTGGGACCACCCGCGAAGCCACAGAGCCCTCGCAGGCTCAACCGGCGCCGATCGCAGCTCGCCATCGAATGCGATTCAACGGTGCTACTGCCTGCGGATGGCGGAGCTGGAGCGGACATTGTCGGCAGCGCGAGACACTGCAACGGAATAACAAAGGTCATCGTTACCTCGTCAGCCGCCGCCACATCGTCGCGCTTGGTCGGACACCCAAGTATCGAATGCCAGCTGCGGCAACGCGGCCGCAGCCTGCAACAATTAGCTAGGGCTGCGACCTATAACTGTTCCACTATTTGACGAATAGGACCCGCGGTGTCGAGGTCAAGGGCTCATAACCCTTGTCAGTGACGGCGAAGGGCTGAGTTATGGCGACACTTCGATCGTCCAGCCACAATCCAGGCATCATATGAAAACACATGCCGGGCTGAAGAACAGTTTCGTCTCCCTTTCGCAAATTCGCGGTGCGCTCTGCCACCGATGGCGGATAACCAATTCCGATGGGATAACCGAGCCTACCTTCTTTCTCGAGTCCATGGCGCGCGAGTACTCGTGCGAAAGCCTCCTGGACTTCAGAGCACGTGCGACCCGGACGTACACTTTCAAGGCCTGCATTCAAGGCCTCGACTGCAATCTCCGACAACTTTTGGTAGGCGACGGAGGGCTTCCCGAGACAAATCGTACGGGCAATATTGATCTGATATCGAAGTCGATTTCCGTGGACCTCGACATTGATTGTCGTAGACGCCGGAAGTGGCTTGTCGGTCCAGGCGGAGTGGGGTGCGAGAGCGCGTTCGCCAACGCAAAGATGTAGCGCTGAGGAGGCATAGCTACCTCCGAATTCCGGCGTACCTGAAATCTGCTGGTGATAGATGGCAGCCGCCAGGTCGCATTCGCGCATGCCGGGCTCAGCGGTGTCGACCGCCCGCTTAAGCATCGCATCTCCGATCTGACCAGCCTGGCGCATGAGAGACAGTTCGGCTGGACTTTTTGTGAGGCGGATCCAGTTGATTAGCAGGTCTGCGTCTACGAACTCGGCGCTGGGCAGCGCTTTAAGAAGATCAGCATGTGCACGTGCTGAATAGTAGAACCCTCCCATCTCTACGCCAATGCAGGCTCGTTCATCGCCAATTTCCTTTACGACCTCTGCCACGAAATCGTACGCGGATAAGGTGCGGGAGTTTACATACTCATCTGGAAAGGGCCTGATGTTATCTTCGGAGAGATAGGTCGTAAGTTTTGCCGAGATGCGATCCATAAAGCGTGTGATAAAGATGGGCTCGGCGTGATTAAGCGCCACGATTGCCATTTGTGGCGTATAGAACGAGTAGGCATCGTAGCCGGTCAGATAGTTCAGGTTGGGGGGCTCCGAAACGAGCAGAATATCGATCCCGCGCTTAGCCATCTCTTTTTTAACGGCCGCAACGCGCTCATCGAATTCGGCCCGTTCAAAGTGCAGTAGCTTTTCCATACTTTACGTAGCCTCCAAGTTCTGACTGAATTCGCGGTTGGATGCACTCTTTCAGGAAGGGCCAGCTCACGGCGCTCTATCGTGAGCTCCTCCACAAGCTTGCTTCCGATGCGCACCCTGAGCCAAGCTTACCCCATCATTACGTCCAATTCCTGCCTGGAAGAGCCGGTGCGCTCATAATTTCTGCGTTCTTTCGAAATGCGCGCTAAATTGTGCAACCTTAGAGACTCAAGTTGTCAGCCCCCTTACTTTGTAAGCATGCCTCTGCCTGCTCGATCATCTCTGGCTTGGAATAACCGGCGCACTAACCGCAAGCAGCCCTGCCTCGGCGCACAATCGCGCGCGGAAGCAAACTTTGAGAGGCCGATTTGCGTCCCTCAATTCTAACTTCGAATATGACAGCTTAACGAGGCCGGCACCGGTGCGACCCGATATTCTGCCAACTGTATCGGAAAACTAGATCCGAGTGCTTGGTCGTCACTTCATTGCTGTCACTCCTTTTCGAGTGGCGAACCCGTGCGCTCCGACGCTCAAGAGGCGAGAATATAAATCTCGCCGCCCCACGCATGGCCTCTAGGTTCGAGTGAGATCCTTTAGGGCGTCAGCGGCCCCTGCACAAGCATACGGAAGGACGCGCATTTTGCATCGCGCAGATCGATAGGCTTGCCGACGCCCACCTGAAGTCCCCCGCGAGGAACATCCGATCGTTCGGCCATTCTCGCTACCGCCAGAGCCGAGAGGGTTGGCAGCACGCTCCACTATGACATCCACGAGCAAGGACTGCGCACAATCGTGATAACTCCAAAATTTCCGGGGTTGACCGCCACGGCGATACCGACTGGCTGTGTCCTCAAGGAAAATGAGAACAAGTCTTACGAATGGTCGAGTCTCAACCGCGCCTAGCCGGCCGGTTCGTATCAACGACACTCTGCTACAAGCGAAGTCCCCGATATCAAGACGAGCCTCTCGTTCATCCGGACAGGTGCCGTCTCTGGGCGCAGCGCGCTCAAAGAAATCGCGACGACGCACGCTCTGTGATGACCTCTCACGAAACGGTTAAAGTGCGGACGGTCCTGCCGATACTTTGGGGCGCGTTAAGGGTCTCGGACGGTACTTTGTTGAAATTGCCGACACAATCAGGTTACCCTCCGCACAGATTCTTTTGCGTCGCTTTTCCGATCGAGCGGGAGGATTTTCTGCACCGCGTCCGGATTTGTCGGCGAAATTCATCATCGCTGGAGCCTCTTATGCAATATGACCGAATAGATGCCCGCATTCTCGAGATCGTGCAGAAGAATAATCGACTTACATCCGAGACAATCGGCGAATTGGCTGGTCTCTCTGCAACTGCGTGTCAGCGACGACTGAAGAGGCTTCGATCGGAAGGTATCATCGAGGCCGATGTCTCAATCGTCTCACCAAAGGCGGTTGGTAGGCCAATTCAAATGCTCGTACTAGTTACTTTGGAGCGAGAGCGTTCAGACATAATCGATAAGTTCAAGAAAGCGATCAGATCGTCCGCCGACGTGGTCAATGGATTTTACGTCACCGGTGACGCTGATTTTGTCCTATATGTCACAGCGCGCACCATGGAAGATTACGAGCATTTCACTAGGCGTTTCTTCTATGAGAACTCAGACATCAAAGGCTTCAAGACAATGGTCATAATGGACCGAGTGAAGGCGGGCTTTGGGATTCCAATCGATGCGCCGCCCGAAGACTGAAACGATTGCAAATGGCAACATACGTGCGAACGCATGGCTTCTCCTGTGAAGATGATTCCGCTTAGCTTCTCAGCGTCATCTCCAGGGTGGCGCCAGTCTACAAGCTTCGACTTGTCTCGGCGCGCCTTCTTCGAAGCCAATTGAGCTACGCCTTATTATATTGTGGTTGGAACATCCGCAATCCTGACAAGATGACCCTGGCGGCCAAAGTCGACCACGATCTCAATCCGGAAGCAAACTTCGTCGGTCAACGCCGCACGCGGATCGAGCCTTCCTGGGCAACCGAGGCCACCAGCGTACCGTCCTCCTTGAAGATCAACCCGCGCGTAAAACCCCGTCCTCCTTCCGCGCTCGGCGAGTCTTGGGCGAATAGCAACCAATCATCAGCCAGAAACGGTCGATGAAACCAAATTGAGTGATTGAGGCTCGCCGCCATCATACGCGCGTCGTAAAGCGTGCGTCCATAACGAGCCATCGCCGTGTCGAGCAACGACCAATCCGAAGCATAGGCTAGCGCACACATATGCAGCGCTGGGTCGTCGGGCAGCTTCGCGGCGGCCTTAATCCAAATGTGAATGCGACCCTCTCCGATCTCCTCACCGAGATATCGGGCGATCTCGACCGGGCGCAATCGAAAGGGACGATCGGGTTCGAGAGGGGGGACGCATTTCGGCATCTCGGGAAAGCTTGGCCGCTTGAGTAACTCATGACTGGTGAGCTTTTCCGGGCTTGGCACATCGGGCATTTTGTCCTGGTGGTCAAAGGCGCTCTGCTCTCCAGTGTGAAATGACACCAGCATCGAGAAAATCGCGTTGCCTTGCTGGCGCGCGCTGACGCGCCGGATCGAATAGCTCTTGCCATCGCGCAGGTTGGTGACCCTGTAAAGGATCGGCATTTGCGGGTTGCCACCCTGGATAAAATTTCCCTGCAACGAATTCGCCAGCCGGTGTTTGACCGTACGCGATGCCGCCATCATAGCTTGCCCGACGAGCTGGCCGCCGAACACCCGTTGCGAACTCGAGCTCGGACTATGTCCGCGAAAAACGTTCTCCTCGATCTGTTCGACATCGAGGATGACGCGCAGGTCAATTACGTCTTTGGACATTGATTCACTCTCAGTTTGCTCGACGTCTTCCGCACGCCTGAATCTTGAAATTCTCGAACAAACTTTTGCCAGCGATCCACGGATTGCGGTGTCACGCCCTACCTCCATACTTCTTCCCGTTTCGCCGCCACGGACGAAGGTAAGCGGCAGAACGAAAGGCAATTGTGCC
Organism: Bradyrhizobium sp. cir1; assembly: GCF_014198245.1. Classification (GTDB taxonomy): domain Bacteria; phylum Pseudomonadota; class Alphaproteobacteria; order Rhizobiales; family Xanthobacteraceae; genus Bradyrhizobium. The sequence goes on along the minus strand of NZ_JACIHE010000043.1, from coordinate 9,712 downwards.
GCGTCCGGCATAAGGCAAATAGATGAGCCGCGATTGCGTTACCTTCAGATTGAGATCAAAGCGCTCACCTGTCTTTCGCACATTTTACATTCGATGTGCAGGAACTGGGCCAGGACCTAAGGTCCGAATTGCAGCGGCTTTCTTCTCCACAATGTCGCTTTCGCAACAAGTTTAGTGACCTCAAACGAACCTTCGGTCGCATTGTAACGGAAGGCACATGGCGCATGTGCTGAACGACAAGCACGGATTAAGCAAACGCAGAGTGAGGCCAGTACAAGGGGCTTAGGACCTACTCGAATAGATATCGGCTGATCTGAGGGCGACAAACTGGAGCATTTTGAAGAGTTTTTCCCATCGAGTCTCCGGGTGGGAAGAGCGAAGAACGATGAAAACTTCGACGTTTTTGAGACGTCCAGAATTTTCTCGAGCAGGGCGACGACATCGTTACTGTGGCGGAGATCTGCTGCAAGGCCGAGATCAGTCAAGCGACCATTTCGACTTGAAGAAGAACTTCTACGGAGCTGCGGCCGACGAAGATACGATGGCTAAAACAGCTCGAGGAGGAGAACGACAAACTGAAGAAGCTGGTGGCGGGCCTTTCGATCGCTAAGGAGATGCTGCAGGACGTGAGCTGCCGAAACTATGACGCCTGCCGAACCGCAAGCCGGTCAACAAGATGTGGTGACTGGCAGGTGTCGATCTGCAGGGCCTGCGACGCTCTCGAGTTTGATCGCTCTGCCAGACTACAAGTCTCGTCCCTCCGGCCAGCTGCATGGAACAGAAGATCAAGGAGGTCCGTCCACCTCCGCATTGGCTGCGGCTATCGTGATCCTGTCTCACTCCGGCGCGCGCTTGGCGACATGGTCAAAACAAGGCGCGACGCGTCTACCGCGAGTTGGGTCACAATCGTGCAGCAAAACGCGGAGGCGCCAAGCTGCGCGATAACTGCAGGCCGACCACGCGCGCTCGAACGACACCTGGCGATGGACGTCGTCGATGACCAGCTGTCGACCGGACATAAGCTTTGCGTGCTCACGATGATCGATACATTCTCCCGCTTCTCGCCGACGCTGGCGCCATGGTTCACTTTCCGCGGTAGCAAGGTCATGGAGGCGTTGGGAGAGGTTGATAGCGCCGAGGATTGCCCGAGTCGGGCCCAAGCGTGATGGCATTAAGTTCGATGGCCTTAATTTTTAGGTAGCTGGCGCATTCGTGGGGTGGGAAGGCGTCGGGTGCCTTGCCAATTGCCGCGCAGACCGCATCAACGGTTCGCGCGGCGGCCTTTCTGAGCAGGTGCTTAAGCTTGGCAAAGACCTATTCGATGGGGTTCAGGTGTGGCGAGTATTTTGGCAGGAAGAAGAGTTTGGCGCCGACCGAACGGATGAGCTGTCGAACCACTTTGCTCCTGTGGCTACCGAGATTGTCCAAGACGACGATGTCACCGGGCTGACGGGCCGGCAGGAGAACTTTCTCGACATAGGTGCGGAAGCTTACGCCATCGATCGGCACCTCGATGAACCATGGCGCATCGATCCGGTCATGGCGCAGGGCCGCCAGGAAGGTCATGGTCTTCCAGGGACCATGGAGGCTTTTGTGTGAAGTCTGCTGCCGCGCGGCGCGCATCCCCGCAAGGAGGCCATATCGGTCCTAGTCCAAGCCTCGTCGATGAAGACCAGCCGTTCAGCTTTGACGCGATCAGGATACTTTGCCCACTGGGCTCGCCGCCGCGCGACCTCGGGACGATCGCGTTCGCCAGCCGCCATGCTTTTTTTGAAGCTGAGCTTCTCGGCATGCACGCATGCACGAAGTCCCATGCCGACTGATAATCGGCTTTCAGGCCGCGCCCGGCGAGCTCAGCAACGACACCGCGTATGGTGAAATCGCCGTCCTTGATCCGCTGCGACATCAAACTGCGTGCTCACCCGAAATTGGCTTCGGCTTGTAGCCGCCGATCTGGCCAGGCTCGACACTGCCGGTCTCATCAACCCGCTTCATCCAGCCGATGGCCGTGCTGATTGCCATCCCAAGCTGCTTGGGGGGCCTGATTGCGCGACACCCGCCCTCGATCGCGGCCACAACACGCTTGCGAAGATCAAGAGAGTACGGCTTGCCCATCCATGCTGGCCTCCGTCCAGCCAGCATGGTGCATCAGAAACCACTGATTTGGGAATCTTGAGGGTTTTGTGAGGTCGTGGGGCAGGCGTGAGCCGCACGCTGTGACGTGGTGGCAACCTCACAGAAGCCGGATCGCTGCCACGCCTGAGCAACGAGCGAGCTTCAACGCCGACGATCTTCGACGATAGCCAGGCTCAAACGCGTACACAACTTGTGTTGTATTGCACGGATGTTGCTCATGGGGAAGTAGGTTGTTGAGCGTATGTGCTGTCAACGGGTTAGGCGTGGCAGAAAAGCCACTTGTGACAACCCTGACGCAAGAGGCCCGGCAACGGCCTTCAACGACTGCGACGGGATGCAGAACGACGCCAAGGTCATCTTCCCTTGGATGTGTCGAGATGTTGTTGGTGCTAACATCGTTGATCCGACTGCATGGGGTCGATTCATTCGGCGCGCCACCTACCGAGGGCAAGAAGGTTGTTGGGACTCCCATGACAGCAACAAATTCAATGCAGCGTCAGCGGCTTCGTTCAATCCCAAATCGATTCAACCTAACTCCATCTTGCTTTGGACCGACTCCGCAGCGCGAAACCGTTCGGCGCTACCAGCCCGCCAATGTGTTCAGAGGCGCAAAACTCCAGTTCCAGCTGGTCCAAAGTTCGGTCTCGGCGCAAAAACCCGGGCACTAACCGCTGCTGGATGAAAATTCAGTGCAGGTCATTCCGGCAACAGACAACGGCCTGAGGTTACCACGACGTCGTTTTCGACTTGTGAAGAACCCAGTCGACCTGCTCGACACAGATAGTGGCAAGATGCGGCATAATAGCGCCGAATGCTCTATCGTCGCGACGTGTAGCGGCCGAGATAAGCCAGCACGTGTTCGGGCGCGCCGAATGGAGGCTTGGCGTTGACGACCCAGCAGTCCCGTCGAAGTTGAGCGAGGCGCTCTTTATGAGCCCATGCTGCTGCAGCAGCACAGTCCAAGCGCTAGTGCGAACTAGCAGCGAGGTCCAGAACAACAGCACGACCATGATCGCTCAGGACTGTTTCAGGCCCAACGCGAGAGCAGCGTACGCGCTTTCATCCGGTAACCCCTTCCGTCCGAGCTGCTGAGCTCTGCCATCGCGCGAGGCATGAGCCTCAGAAGCGTATCATCGTGAACAGCGCTAAATATCTTCCGACCATTCGGCAGAACGAGCGTGATCAGGATGCATAGCAGCAGCGGCAGGACGAGGGTTTGGGCCTTCAGCTTGCGCCGGCGCTCGGCCCGTTGCAGCTCGATCCGCATTGGCACGACACCGGCAGTGCCGGCGATTTCTGCGGCCATTGTCGCCATCGACTTCTCTCTCGGTCCTTCGTTGGAGGGGCGAGGAGAACCGAACGCCTCCCCGCCGTTTCCGTTCCTGGTCTACTTTGCAAGCCAAGCGGTTAGACGCTGTTGCAGTTCATCGCCATGTTCCACCGTGAACGGAGGATCAGGCGCCACAGCATTGGCCATATGATTGGGCGCGTTCGTCAGATCCGGCAGGATCGCCGGATCGAGCAACGCCATGGCGACCCTGTTGATGGGTCCGTAGGATTGCTAGCGCTAGAGTCGGCCTTCGGCTGGGGCGAACCGGCGAATGCGAGGAACTTGTAGACAGCGACAAGGTGCGGAGAGATCCCTTGGGTATCGCCCAGACACCTGCGATTCACAGTTGGGCTTCCCAAATGATCCCGAAATTCTTGCCAGAGTTCTTGTTGGCGGCGTTGATGCGGCCGTTCCGGGCCGAGCTCATGACGACCTGACCGCCAGCCAATAGCTGCGGCGCTTGGACGCTGGCCGTCCACCAGACGACATCCTTCTTGATCGTGTCGAGCTTCTCCGAGGCGCGGTCGCCGCCCTGGGAATACTGACAACCTTGTAGACGTCCTTGAGCCAGGGCGTCGGCGATCAGCGCCCATTCGAGATTACCGAACGAATTCTTGAACAGCCCACGCTTGCCAGGGAGTTTCTGCGTGTCGAACAGGTCCGCGATAACCTCGGACCGTTCGGCAGCTTGTTCTCGTCATAAGCAATGACCGGGCTGGAGATGGCCGTCGACACCCGCAGTCAAATTTGCCGGCGTCGCCGAATTTGGTCCGGTCGAGGCCCACCTTCTTCCAGTCAACCGCGGTCGCTGTTCCACTAAGCGGAAAAATGACTCGTGCATCACGCGCTTCTTACCCGGTCCCGATGACGAGCTGGCTCCACAAGAAAGCCGGCAATGAGACCATCATTCGCTCACTAGAGCATGTGCTGACCGAGAATATATCGGCTTTGTCGATGCCGAGATGCTAGAGCGACGACGTGAGGCCGAACGGAGGTGAAAAGGGCAAAGGTGGCAGCAGTCTGCCTGGAGTAACGGAAACGATAAGTGGCAGGTCGAATATAAACCTGGCGCGAAGGAAATGATGTTCACTCGCATCCGTTCTCTTGTGGCACGTGACGCGCAGAACGGCGATGGCTACGACAGGCCACCTTCTATATGATTTGGTAGCTGCCCAAGCGACGAGCCGCTGGCTAAGTTGGTTGAAGTGCGGCGGAAGCCAGCAAGCATTGTACGAAACGTTCAGTTCGGTCCGATTCGTCGAGCTGCGCTGTCGTGTCGACCGGTGCGACATCTTCGGTGCGTACTTGGAGAATGGATAATAGCTCCAGCAGCCGATCGTCGGTTCTTACGGCGCTAATCGTTCGAAGTATCGATTCCTGTAGGCAGCGTTGCGCGAGCGGCATTGATAGGCTCGCGTGGCGCGGCAGCTGAGATTCCAGTGCCTAAGCGAGGCTGGCGAAAATGGAACAACCATTGGAAGCTAATGGCATCTGTCGATCATCGAGGGCGATGGGGCACCCGCAACCAGTCTCCCCGTTCTTGTTTGCGGAGGACTTCGGTTTGGTGCCTCCTGTTAACGTAGGGTTCAAATGTTCGTCCCGCGAGCGAAGAATGACTGGTGGCCACGTGCGATTTCCCGTTGTCAATTCTTTTGTGAGTGTCGCGCTTCGTCCTTTCATGGACCTTGCTTCCCGGTTCGCTGTGCCCTCATTGATCGCGCAGACGTTCTATGGCGAGGTGGAACACTTCGCGCAGGAGGCTCATCGATTAGCGGTTGGGAATAGCTGTCGAAAGTATCCGGCAAGGCAATCGAGTTCTTATTAGTCATGGTTGGGTGTAGTTGGCTATCTTCGGCAGACTGAACATTTAGGGCAATGCTGGTGCGCAAGATCATAATAACTGGAGCAGCGGGCCTCGTGGGCCACAATCTCGTGGCACGACTAAAATCACGCAGCGATCTGCAAGTCGTTGGCATCGACAAACATAAGGCCAACACTCGCCTGTTTCGCGAAGTGCACCCTAACGTGCCAATCCTTGAGGCGGATCTTGCAAAGCCAGGAGCGTGGACTGACAGCTTTTCTGACGCAGATACCGTTGTCATCAACCAAGCTCAGATCGGGGGAGTGCGTTACCAAGAATTCGAAGCTAATAATGTCACGGCGACCTGGAACATCCTCGCTGCCATGCGGGTTCACTCGGTCCCATATTTCATCGGAGTATCTTCGTCCGTCGTAAATTCAAAGGCTGACGATTTCTACACGCGATCGAAGAAAGCCCAAGAGGAGCTCTTTGCCGCCAGTCCCTTACCGCATGTCACCCTTCGTCCGACCTTGATGTTCGGCTGGTTTGATCGCAAGCACCTTGGCTGGCTTCGGCACTTCATGGATCGCGCACCCGTTTTTCCAATCCCTGGCAACGGCGAGTTTGTCCGCCAGCCGCTCTACGTTGGGGATTTCGTGTCCGTGATCATGGCGGCCATCGAGCACAGGAAAACAGGCACCTTCGATATATCGGGACTTGAGAAGATATTCTATCGCGACTTGATCGTCATGCTTCATGAGATCGTAAAGCCGCGCGCGAGGATCATCCAAATCCCCTATGTCTTGTTCTGGGCGTTGCTTTGGCTCTACGCAATGCTCGACAGGAATCCACCGTTCACGACTAACCAGCTTGATGCCCTCGCTATACCGGAGACCTTTCCCATTATTGATTGGCCAAAGGAATTCGGAGTTAGAGCAACGCCCTTGGAGTGTGCGCTCGCGGAAACTTATCTCGATCCTGCATATTCCTCCCTCAGGCTGGCATTCTAGGATTTACGAGCGTGAGCCGAATCGCTGTGCTAGGGGCTGGACCAATGGGGCTTGCGGCCGCGCAACGCGCCGTTACACTCGGCCACAAAGTGGACCTGATCGAGGCGGACGGAAAACTCGGCGGTATGGCCGCGCATTTTGATTTTTCGGGACTCTCGATCGAACGGTTCTATCATTTCGTGTGTAAGGCGGATGGCCCCACGTTCGCGCTGATGCGCGACCTAGGTATTTCGAACAAAATGCGCTGGGTCGATACTTCGATGGGGTACTTTACGCACGGAAAGACTCATAAATGGGGCGATCCAGTTTCGCTGCTGCGATATCCGCATCTATCTGTGATCGAAAAACTACGCACCGGTCTCCAGATGTTTTTGGCGACCAAAGCAAGTGGTTTCAGCCGGATCGAACATTTAACGGCGCGAGAATGGATTGAACGTGGGTCAGGCAAGTCGGTGTACCAAAAACTGTGGAGACGACTTCAGGAATTGAAATTCCATGAATTTGCTGACGAAGTCTCAGCATCCTGGATTGCGTCCCGTATTAAACGCATCGGAAATTCGCGTGAGTCAATTTTAAAGGCGCAACTAGGTTATATCGAGGGCGGATCAGAAACGCTAATTGAGGCCATGGCCGATGATATTCGACGCAAAGGCGGCCGTATCTATCTTAACACGCCTGCAGAGCGCGTTGTCGTGAAAGACGGCCGCGTCAGTCTGGTGCAGGCGGGGGGCACGGGATTTGAAGCCCAGGCGGTTATCTCGACCGTGCCAATTCCTCTAGTCAATCACCTTGTGCCCGACTTGCCGCAAGAATGGAAGGACAAATACGCTGCAATCCGAAACATCGGAGTCGTGTGCCTAGTTTTCAAATTACGTAAGTCTGTAACGCCGCATTTTTGGGAGAACATCGTTGCGGAGGACATCGATATTCCAGGCCTGATCGAGTTTTCCAATCTCCGGCCGTTCGCTGACACGATAGTTTACGTTCCGTACTATATGCCCCTTACGCAACCAAAATGGCATTGGCAGGACGAGCAGTTCATTGACGAGGCTTTCAGTTATATTCGCCGCGTCAATCCGGCAATTCAGCCTGACGATCTGATGGATGCGAGGGTCAGTCGCCTTCACCACGCGCAGCCTGTGTGCGAACCTCACTTTCGTGACAAGCTGCCTTGTGTTCAGACTCCGATTAGAGGTCTGCAGATCGCAGACACCTGCTTCTATTATCCGGAAGATCGTGGTGTAGCCGAGAGCATCCGCTATGGCCGCATGATGGCGGAGGCGGTCTCTAGAAGACTCTCCGGGACGGTTTCTCACTGGACGGACGCTGATACTGGGTCTGAAAAATAGTCATGAGTGACATGTCGACTAGCTGCGCCCGAGAGTCTCAAAAATCGGCATTGATAAAGAGATGGCGGGTTACTTTGTGTACCCAAACGCGCGTGCCGCGCTCGATTGGCGTGTGGATGCTGCGAATTCATCAGCGAGATCGATCGTACCAAAATGGAAATCCTGACGCGCGATCGTTTTTGTCACGCCTATGCGTTGGTGTCTTACGTCAAACCTGTTGCGAGCACCCGCTCCAAAAAAAGCGGGGCCTATTACATTTTTGGAACAAACGCATCTTATCATGAAAACGGCGGAAAGATACGCGAACAAAATTCCGCAAGGACTTAATGACGCTGCTATTTACCATGTTTTTGCTCAGTAGGGCTGATGCTCGCGCGTTAGGAGCCGGAGGCGGCCATACATCGTTTTCTACTATACAGGATGAACAAGCGACTCGCACGGCAGATTGGCTGGTCGAATCTTATTTGCTTTGCGAATTTCTGATCACCTGGACCTCCTCGGCAAGAAATCCTTTGTTGTGGAAAAAAGTGACCTCGATCAGATCGCGGACGTACACCTATCTCTGGAGCTTCTGTGAAAAATCGGTTTGCACGGTTCTTGATTGTGGGCGTACTCACTGCGGCAGTAAACATGTTAGCTCGTGTCTTAATGTCTAGATTTGTACCATTCGAGTATGCCGTCGCCCTCGCCTTTCCCATCGCGCTAACGTTCGCTTTTGCGATGTCGAAAGTTTATGTCTTTCAGATGTCGGAAGTCGTCGCACGGCGACAGTATCTCCGTTTTTTGTTGGTGTATTCGGTGGCGCTCGTTCAAGTGTGGCTCGTGAGCGTTGGCATGAGGTATTGGATCCTGCCGGCTATCGGCTGGGCGTATCACCCTGAACTTGTCGCCCACACCGTAGCGGTCTGTAGTCCCGTCTTGATGACCTATTACGCCCACAAGGTTTTCACCTTTAGGCAGAGATAAAGAGACTAGTTCGATGATATTGCGTGTCAACGCCACCGATTACGCGGCGATGGAATCGCGGTCTGTTAACCTGCGGGGAAGGTTGCGTAGGTTGTGCTCATTGGTTCATTGCGCTGACAATGCGAGCCTGATTTGCTTTTTGAAAGGGGGCTAGGACCGGGACCTATTTGGCTGAATGGTGAACAGGGGAGCAGGTTAAGCCTCATTGGCCGGCGGATGTCTGTGAGCGTGGAGACCATGGCCGCGTCGTGAGTGGCGTCTTTATCATGTGCTGAAAAGTAGCTACAGTTGGTGATTGCCGAGCCGAATATGGTCCTCCGATGACGATCTACCATCGTGTGGTACGCTGGTGATAGTTCGAAGTAATTGAGGTGCGAGGTATGCAAGTCGGAATCGTTCATCGCCGGTGTCCGCAGCCAGCGTGGTGGCGTTACCTAGGTCCGATCGCCACCATGCCGCCTGCGAAACACAATGCATTTCTTCTTGTGGTGGACTGCTGCCGAATCGACAGCTCTAGATCCGCTCACCTGCTTAATTTTTCTTCAGCTCGTAATCCGCCCGGCCGCCGCCGCCAATGAACGATGATCTTGCGCAAACTGCGATGCAACGCCGCGACCGTATTGGTGGTGTCGATCATTTTGCGGATGCCCGGCGCAAACGCGAAGAACGGCACCAGGTGCTCCCACGCACTGCGCCAGATTTGGCCGATTGCGGGGTAGCGCTTGCCCCATTCCGCCTCGAACTCGGAAAGCCGCAGCGACGCCGCCTCGGCGCTCTCGGCCCGATAGATTGCCTTGATCGAGGGCAAGACCGCCTTGCGGTCCTTCCAGGAGACGAAGGCGAGGCTGTTGCGGATCAGGTGTACGATGCAGGTTTGCTCCAGCGTTTGCGGATAGACCGAGGTAATCGCTTCCGGGAAGCCCTTCAGTCCATCGACCACAGCGATCACAATGTCGCTGACGCCGCGTGTCTTGAGTTCGTTGACGGCGCGCAGCCAGAACTTGGCGCCTTCGGTCTGCTCAATCGTATCCCTCCGCCAAAGGCCGCCTTGTCTGACGAACGCAATCGCTGCAGGTCCTAGGGGTAATCCTAGGAGAAGCGCTATGACGATTTCGAGGGC
>NZ_JACIHE010000042.1 GCF_014198245.1 Bradyrhizobium sp. cir1 | reverse complement strand
CTCTCGCCAAGGCATCGGCTGGTCCTCCCAGCCGACAGAGAACTGTCACCCATCCATCCGGTCTACTGTGTTACCTCTCTATCCGGTCTGGACAGGCGAGCCACCCTCTCCCACAAGGGGAGAGGGTGTAGCGTCAGCGCGGCGCACCGCGTTCAACCACTGACTGGCCGCCTGTCACGAATTCGATTAGATGGGATTCATGGCGAAACAGGCGGAGCGGCGGGCGGCGACATCGGAGGCGATCCTGACGGCGGCGCGCCGGCTGTTCGGGACGCAAGGCTTTGCCGCCACCACCATGGACGAGATCGCGGAAGGCGCTTCCGTCGCCAAGGGCGCGGTCTATCATCACTTCAAGACCAAGGAGGCGGTGTTCGAAGCCGTGTTCGACCAGGTCTCGCGCGATCTCGTCGTCGAGATCGACCGCACCGCGCGGGCGGAGAAGGACGTGCTCGCCGCGATGGTCGCCGGCACCCAGCACTATTTCGCCGCGACCGCCAAGGGGCCGACCGGCCAGATTATCCTGCGCGACGGTCCCGCCGTGCTCGGCTGGGAGCGCTGGCGCGAGATCGACGCGCAGCATTTTGGCGGCAAGATGCCGCGTGCGCTGTCCGCAGCGATGGAGGCCGGCCTGATCGCACGGCAGCCGGTCGAGCCCTTGGCGCGGCTGCTGCTCGGCGCGGTGACCGAAGCTGCTGTCGCCTGCGCCGGACGCGCCGATATCGCAAGGGCGGGTGCGGAATATGCCCGTGCGTTCAGGTCGCTGGTCGAGGCGCTGCGCGTCAAGCCATGATCGTGCTAAGCCACGAACGGAAACGTCCTCACCAACAAGAAGAACAGTAGCGCATGAACGCAAATTCCTCTCTCGCACCGTCCGATCCGGAATTCGACTACATCATCGTCGGCGCCGGCTCCGCCGGCTGCGTGCTCGCCAACCGTCTGTCGGCGAACGGCAAGCACAGTGTGCTCCTGCTCGAGGCCGGCCCGAAGGATTCCAACATCTGGATCCATGTCCCGCTCGGCTACGGAAAGCTGTTCAAGGAGAAGACGGTCAACTGGATGTACCAGACCGAGCCTGAGCCCGAGCTGAAGGGCCGTCAGGTATTCCAGCCGCGCGGCAAGACGCTGGGCGGTTCCAGCTCGATCAACGGCCTGCTCTATGTCCGCGGCCAGCACGAGGACTACGACCGCTGGCGCCAGCTCGGCAACACCGGCTGGGGCTATGACGACGTGCTGCCTTACTTCAAGAAGGCCGAGAACCAGTCGCGCGGTGCGGATCAGTATCACGGCACGGGTGGGCCGCTGCCGGTCTCCAACATGATCGTGACCGATCCGCTGTCGAAAGCCTTCATCGACGCCGCGGTCGAGACCGGTCTGCCCTACAATCCCGATTTCAACGGCGCGACGCAGGAAGGCGTCGGCCTGTTCCAGACCACGACGCACAATGGCCGGCGCGCCTCGACATCGGTCGCCTATCTCGGCCCCGCGAAGACGCGCAGCAATCTCAAGATCGAGACTGAGGCGCTCGGCCAGCGCGTGCTGTTCGAGGGCCGCCGCGCCGTCGGCATCGAGTACCGGCAAGGCGCGACCGTGCGTCGCGCGCGGGCGCGAAGGGAGATCGTGCTGTCGAGCGGTGCCTACAACTCGCCGCAGCTGCTCCAGCTCTCCGGCGTCGGCCCCGGCGATCTCCTGCGCAAGTACGGCATCGATGTGCTGCTGGACGCGCCGGGCGTCGGCCACGACCTCCAGGACCACATGCAAGTCCGCATCGTGATGCGCTGCTCGCAGAAAATCACCTTGAACGACACCGTCAACAATCCGCTCCGCCGCACCATGGCCGGCGCGCGCTATGCGCTGTTCCGCAAGGGCTGGCTGACGATTGCGGCCGGCACGGCGGGCGCATTCTTCAAGACCAGTCCGCGGCTTGCCTCGCCCGACATCCAGGTTCACTTCCTGCCGTTCTCGACCGACAAGATGGGCGAGAAGCTGCACGATTTTTCCGGCTTCACCGCCTCGGTCTGCCAGCTCCGTCCCGAGAGCCGCGGCTCCCTGCGCATCAGGAGCGCCGACCCGACCGTGCCGCCGGAGATCCGCATCAACTACATGTCGACCGAGACCGACCGCACCACCAACGTCGAGGGCCTGAAGATCCTGCGCAAGATATTGAACGCGCCGGCGCTGAAGCCGTTCGTGGTCGGCGAGTACGATCCCGGGGCGAAGGTATCCACGGACGCCGAGATGCTGGATTATTGCCGCGAGCGCGGCAGCACCATCTACCATCCGACCTCGACCTGTCGTATGGGCAACGACGCGCTCGCGGTGGTGGACCAGCGATTGAAGGTGAGGGGGCTCGACGGCCTTCGCGTCGTTGACGGCTCGGTCATGCCGGACCTCGTCTCGGGGAACACCAACGCGCCGATCATCATGATCGCCGAAAAGGCCTCGGACATGATATTGGAGGATGCGCGGTAGAGCATGATCCGGAAAAGTGGGAACCGGTTTTCCGATAAGATCATGCTCAAAGATAACAACGCGCCTCTCGAAAGGACTTGGACTTGGCTACGCGATTCAAGATCGGCACCCGCAAGAGCGCGATGGCGCTGGCGCAGACGGAAGAGATTGCCCGCCGCCTGACCGCCGCCGTGCCCGGTCTCGATGTCGAGATCGTCAAGTTCGACACCACGGGCGACCTCGACCAGACCAGCAAGCTCTTGCCGCATGGCGGCAAGGGCGGCGCCTTCGTGGCGCAGATCCGTGCCGCCGTGCTGTCGGGCGAGCTCCAGGCGGCAATGCATTCGCTCAAGGACATGCCGGGCAACGAGGACACGCCGGGCCTCGTGATCGGCGCCACGCTGTCGCGCGATCCGCCCAGTGATGCGCTCGTGCTGCGCGACGGCGTGACCCTGGAGGCGCTGCGCCAGTCGCGCGGCAAGGGTTTCAAGATCGGCACCAACGCGGTGCGCCGAGCCGCCTATGCGCGGCGGTTGTTTCCCGATGTCGAAGTGATCCACTTCCGTGGCGCCGCCGACACCCGCGTGCGCAAGCTCGACAATGGCGAGAAGCAGCGCTTGCCGGATGGCGGCGCCGTGGGCCCGGCGGATGCGCTGATCATGGCGCGCTCCGGCCTCGATCGCGTCGGTCTGGCTGATCGTATCGCCTACGAATTCACGCCGGCGGAGATGCTGCCGGCAGCAGGGCAGGGCATCGTCGCCGTCGAATGCGCCGCGCAGGACTGGCAGACGCGGCAGATACTGTCATCGATCGATGATCCCTCGGCGCACGCCTCGGCCGATGCCGAGCGCGAGGTACTGTGGGTGCTCAACGGTCACTGCAATTCGCCGGTGGCGGGCTTCTCGACCGTCGCCGGCGATCAGATGTCGCTCACCGCATCCGTGCTCGACCTCTCCGGCAACACCATCATCGAAGCCTCGCGCACGGGGCCGGCCAACCGCCCGCGCGAGCTCGGTCGTGCGGTCGGTCTCGATCTGCTGGGCAAGGGTGCGGCGGAGATCATCGAGCGCAGCCGGCCGCGCTAGGCTCGGAGTTGTCAGCCACCGAGACGAACCGTCAGGTCCCGCGCGCGCCGCTCAAATTGATGACCGCCTCCTATTGATGCGCCGTCGCGCCGGCGTTTCACGCCGCCGACTTGAAGCGCAGGTTGGCGCGCGAGAGTTGGCCGAGCGAGGTGCATCCCATCAGCTTCATGTCGCGCTCGAGCTCGGCCCGCAACAGGCCGAGGGCCCGCTCGACACCCGGCTGGCCGGCCGCCGCCAGCGGATAGAGATAGGATCGCCCAAGGCCGACAGCCTTGGCACCGAGCGAGAGCGCCTTCAGGATGTGGCTCCCGCGCTGGATGCCGCCATCCATCATCACGTCGATGCGATCGCCGACGGCGTCGACGATTTCGGCGAGTTGGTCGAAGGCGGAACGAGAACCGTCGAGCTGCCGACCACCATGGTTCGACAGGATGATCCCCGCGCAGCCGATTTCGACCGCGCGGCGCGCATCGGCCGGGGACATGATCCCCTTCAGACAGAACGGCCCGTTCCAGCTTCGCACCATCTCGGCGACATCATCCCAATTCATCGATGGATCCAGCATCTCGGTGAAATAGCGGCCGATCGACACCGCGCCACCGCTCATGTCGACATGCTCCTCCAGTTGCGGCAGCCTGAATCTCTCGTGGGTGACATACTGGATGCCCCATTGCGGCTTGATCACGAACTGGAGCATGCCGGCGAGCGTCAGACGGAAGGGAATGCTGAATCCCGTCCGCAGGTCGCGCTCGCGATTTCCACCGGTGATGCTGTCGACCGTCAGCATCATCACCTCGACGCCAGCGTCCTTGGCGCGCTGCATCATCGCACGGTTGAGGCCGCGATCCCTGTGGAAATAGAACTGATAGATCTGCGGCGTATCATGGGCCTTGCGCAGCTCCTCGAGGCTGACCGTGCCGAGCGAGGAGACGCCGAACATGGTGCCGTAGCGCGCCGCGGCCGCAGCGACGGCGCGCTCGCCCCGATGATGAAACAGGCGCTGCAAGGCAGTCGGCGAGCAATAGAACGGCAGCGCAAGCTTCTGACCCATGACGGTGACCGAGAGGTCGACCTCTTGCACGCCGCGCAGCACATTGGGCACGAGGTCACATCGCTCGAAGCTGGCGGTGTTGCGGCGGTGGGTGACCTCATCGTCCGCCCCACCGTCGATGTAATCGAAGATCGGCCCGGGCAGCCGGCAACGCGCCAGCCGCCGGAAGTCGTGAAAATTGTGACACTGTGACAAGCGCATCTCGCCAGCCTCCGATCAGGGCACGAGCAGCCTGAGCGGCCAGATATAGGCCTGGCCCAGCACCAGGATGCCGACGAGAACGACGAGCGCGAAGCTGTGGAAGAAGACGAAGCGCAGGATCGTGCCCTCGTGGCCGTACCATTTGGTGGCCGTGGAGGCGACGACGATGCTCTGCGCATCGATCATCTTGCCCATGACGCCGCCGGAGCTGTTGGCGGCCGCCATCAGCACCGGGCTGACGCCGATCTGTTCGGCGCTGATGCGCTGGAGTCCCCCGAACAGCACATTCGAGGACGTATCTGACCCTGTCAGCGCGACGCCGAGCCAGCCGATCAGCGCGCCGAAGAACGGATAGAGCGCCCCGGTCTTGGCGAAGGCCAGTCCGAGCGTGGCATCCGTGCCGGAGTAGCGGGTGACGAAACCGAGCGCCAGCATGCAGGCGATGGTCGCGAGCGAATAGCGCGTCAAATAGAGCGTGCGCGCATACATCCGGATCAGACCGAACGGACCGTAGCCGACCAGCAGACCCGAAATGATCGCTGACAGGAGAATGCCGGTGCCGGCCGCCGAGAGCAGATTGAGCACGTAAACCGCGCCTTCTGCGACAGGCTTGGCCACGACCGGCGGCGCCTTCTGCACGAGGTTGTGCAGCCCGAGGACGGGAAACTTTGCGACCCAGATGCCGTCGAGCCAACTCTTCACCTGCGGCGTGCCCCAGGCGAAGACGAAGACCGAGAAGATGAGCCAGGGCGTCCATGCCTTGGCGACAGCCGCCTTCGTGGCCTTGCCGACGGGAGCCTGGTCCGATAGCGGGGCGCCATAGCGCGCCGGCATCTCCTTCATCGCGTGCGCGGGCCGCCAGACGCGCAGGAACAGCGCGAGGCTTGCCATGGAGACCACCGCGGCAATCACGTCGACCAGCCACGGGCCATGGAAGTTCGAGACCAAATATTGCGGAACGGCGAACGAGACACCGGCCACCAGAATCGCTGGCCAGATCTCGAGCATTCGGCGGAAGCCGACGAAGGCCCAGATCAGCCAGAACGGCACGAGCAACGAGAAGAACGGCAGCTGCCGCCCGATCATCCCGCTCAGCTCCTGGAGATCGAGCCCCGTCACCGCGCTGAGCGCGATCACGGGCGTGCCGAGCGCGCCATAGGCGACCGGCGCGGTATTGGCGATCAGCGACAGGCCGGACGCGGCGAGCGGCGAAAAGCCGAGCCCGATCAGCATCGCGGCGGTGACCGCAACCGGCGTGCCGAACCCTGCGGCGCCCTCGAAGAACGCACCCAGCGAAAACGCGATGAAGAGCAGCTGCAGGCGGCGATCGTCACTGATCGAGGAGACCGAGCGTTGCAGCACCGCGAACTCGCCCTTCTCATTCAGAAGCTGATAGAGGAAGATGATGTTGATGATGATCCAGCCGATCGGCAGAAGCCCGAAGCCCGCGCCGTAGATCGCGGCCATTCCGGCCATGCCCGCCGGCATGCCGAACGCGAACACGGCAACGCCGAGGGCGGTCACGAGGCCAATGGCCGCCGCCCAATGCGCCTTGATCTCAAAGATCGCAATCGCGCTCAACAGCACGATGACCGGCAGCGCCGCCGCGACGGTCGAAAGCCATGGATTGTTGAAGGGGTCGTAAGCCTGGGTCCACGCCACGAAAATCTCCTCGCGTTGTCCTCATCCGCCGCCGCGGTGGTCCACGGTCTTGGGCATAAATATTATCCTAGAGGCGGTTTGGTAAAATTGTTTTACCATAGCTGTCAATTGGGAAATATTACTCATCTGATATAGATGGTGGGGAGCATGCTTGACCGAGATCGCGAAAGCCCCATACTCGCAATACGAATCTGCGCGTTCCGCCAAAGGGATAGGTGCCATCTTGAGCAACGTCGTCCGGACCCCGAAAGTCGCGGAAGCGATGGCCGATCACATCGAGAAGCTGATCCTCGAGGGCGTGTTGCGGCCCGGAGAAAAGCTCGCGGCTGAGCGGGATCTCGCCGAGAAGCTGGAAATATCGCGACCCTCACTGCGCGAGGCGCTGCAAATCCTCGAAAAGCGCGGACTGCTCGCCACCACCCGCTCGGGGACGTTCGTCGCCCAGTTCCTGTCGCCGCTGCTGCGGCCGCTGGCTACCCTGTTGCAGGACAAGCCGCGTGTCACGGCCGACTATTTCGAATTTCGCAGGATTCAGGAGGCGCACGCCGCTCGCTTTGCCGCACTGCGTGGCACCGATCTCGACCGCCAGGCGATCCGGGATTGCGCCGATCGGATGCGAAAGGCCCACAAGCTCGAAGATCCGAGCCAGGAGGGTGACGCCGATGTGGACCTTCATCTCCTGATCTACGAGGCGAGCCACAACGTGGTGTTACTCCACGTCATGCGCGCGCTTGCCGACCTTTTGCGCAACAACATTTTCTACAGCCGCGCGCAGCTCTATTTGCGCGAGGGCGTCCGCGACCAGCTGCTGGAGCAACATCTGGCGCTCGCGGACGCGGTGATCGCAGGCAAGACCAAGGAGGCTGAAGCAGCGGCGGCCGAGCACATCCGTTTCACCTTCGAGACGGTCGAAGAGATCAGGCGCGACGATCTCCGGCTCGAAACGTCGCTCAGCCGGGTGAATCGCAGCGATTTCCTCGCCTGACGGGACCACACAGGTCCGTTCCCCTCCCACCAGACTCTGTGCGCAACGGCCGCTCGGGTGATGATGGCATTATGCGCCTGTTTTGCCCGACGTGTCAAAGCTTCTTCGGAAAAGGAGAATGATCGCGCCGTACGAAATTCTTCAATGATTTGTACTGTGCATGGGGTTGTTTTCGCACTTTTGTTTCCGCCCCTTGAGAGGCGGAAAAAATCAGCCCCGCACCCGCTTGATCATCTGCTCGACATGGGCGATCGGCGTCTCCGGCTGGATGCCGTGGCCGAGATTGAAGATCAGCCGCCCGGCAGAGAAATTTGCCAGCACGTTGTCCACCGCGCGGTCGAGCGCGGCGCCGCCGGTGATCAGCACCAGTGGATCGAGATTGCCCTGCACGGCGACTTTGCTTTGCACGCGTTCGCGGATGAAGGCCGGCTCGGCGGTCCAGTCGATGCTGACGGCGTTGACGCCGGTCGCCTCGACATAAGCGGGCAGCAGTGCGCCGGCGCCGCGTGGAAAGCCGATGATCTTCGCATCCGGCACCTTCGCGCGCACGCCCTCCACGATCCGCCGCGTCGGCTCGACCGACCATCGCACGAATTCGGTCGGCGGCAGCACGCCGGCCCAGGTGTCGAATATCTGCAAGGCATCGGCGCCGGCGGCGAGCTGCGCAAGCAGATACTGGATGGAGCTGTCGACCAGCACGTCGATCATTTTCGAGAACGCCTCGGGATGCCGGTAGGCCATCATCCGGGCAGGGGCCTGGTCGGGCGTGCCGTGGCCCGCGACCATGTAGGTCGCCACCGTCCACGGCGCGCCGCAGAAGCCGACCAGCGCGGTCCTGGGATCGAGCGCGCTGCGTACGATCTTCAGGGCGTCGAACACCGGTTGAAGCTTGCCGAGATCGGCGCGCGGCGCCAGCGTCGCGACCTTTGCCGGATCGTCGAGCGGCTCGAGCCGCGGACCTTCACCGACCTCGAAGCGCACCGAGCGGCCGAGCGCATAGGGGATCACGAGAATGTCGGAGAAGATGATCGCCGCGTCGAAACCGAACCTGCGGATCGGCTGCAGCGTCACCTCGGCCGCAAGCTCCGGGTTGAAGCAGAGATCGAGGAAGCCACCCGCCTTGGCGCGCACCTCGCGATATTCCGGCAGGTAGCGGCCGGCCTGTCGCATCATCCACATGGGCGGGATGGTCTGCCGCTGGCCGGAGAGCACATCGATGAAGGGCTTTGTCGCAGACTGGGGCACGAATGGTCCTGAACGAGGTTATGGCTCCTGATACACCGCCCCGGCGCTCAGCGGAACAGGGGAACCAGCGCAATCGGGTCGCGTTGACCAGCCAAAGGAGGAGATCATGGCTGAGAGATTCAATCCCGCCCCGCACGACAAGCACGCCGACGATCTGCGTGAGGCGCTTGCCGCCGATCGTCACGGCAAGCTCGATACCGGCCTGGAAGATACCTTCCCCGCGTCCGATCCCGTCAGCGCGGCCCAGCCGACGCCGTCCAAGGCCGATGCGGAGGCAGATAGCCCTTCGCTCTGGGACAAGGTTAAGGCGATCTTCAGCTAGCGGCGAGAGGCGCCGGATTCCGATAGGCTTGCTAATGTCTTGTTAGCGATGCGCTGATCCCGGCGTCCGTAAGACTACTGGAAACCGGGGAGATCGCCGCGTATTCCGGTAGTGATTTCAGAGTTCACTAAGAGAAGCGGCAGAGTTTCCGAAACGATCGGAGAATTCTGCCGCATGAGCGCTGCTACCCAAAGAGCCGGATGGAGCCGCCTGCCGCTGCGTGCGGCGGCGTTCGTCGTGCTGACCTGCGCGACCATCCTCGGCGTCAGCGCCTGGCGTGAATGGGCCGCGCGCGACGCGGTGCTCAGGGGCGCCGAAGCCGAGATGGCGAACGTTGCGCGCTCGCTGACGCAGCATGCCGAGGACAGCCTCGATCTGCTCGATTCCGGCGTCGTCGGCGTCGTCAGCCGGCTGGAGATGGACGGCACCGACCCCGCCACGATCGCCAAGCTCAGAAACCTCATGGAGGTGCGCAAGAAGGCGACGGAGCGCGTGCACAGCTTCGCCATTATCGACGACCAGGGCAACTGGCTGACCTCGCCCGGCACGATCGGCTCGACGCTCAGCGACGACGCGTTCTTCCGCCAGCACCAGCTTTCCCCGAAACGAGAGGCCCATCTCGGCCGTCCCGTGAAGAGCCTGCTCGATGGCGAATGGGTCGTCACCCTGTCGCGCCGCTTCAACAAGCTGGACGGCAGCTTCGGCGGCGCGGTGCTCGCGACCATCAGCTCCGGATATCTGTCGCACTTCTACGAGCAGTTCGAGATCGGCCGCAACAGCTCCGTTGCGCTGACACATGGCGACGGCCTGATCGTCGCACGCTACCCGAGCAACGAGAAATTCGTCGGACGCAGCGTCGCCGACAAGCCGTTGTTTCGCAACCCGAGCCTGCAACGGCCGAGCGGCGCCTATCACTTCAAGTCGCCGCTGGACGGCGCCGAACGCGTCAGCTTCTTCAAGCGCTCTGGCCGCTACCCGTTCTTCCTGCTCGCCACCGTCGACAAGGACGCACTGCTGGCGCCCTGGCGGGCCGCCGCAGTTTCCCGCATGCTCTACGTGCTTGCGCTGGTCTTGCTGATCGCGATCATCGGCGCGGTGCTGGTGCGGCAATTGCATCGCGGACAGCGCATGGCGGCCGCCCTGATCGAGAAGGAAGCGCATTTCCGCCTGCTCGCCGAAGGCTCCAGCGACATGGTGACCCGGATCGGGCTCGACGAGCGGCTGCGCTACGTCTCGCCCTCGTCGGTCCGCGTCGTCGGCTGGCGGGCCAACCAACTGATCGGAACGCCTGCGCTCGCCGGCATTCATGCCGACGACCTGCCGCAGGTCCAGGCCCTGGTCGACGCCATGAAGCGCGGCGAGAAGGAGGAGGCGCGCGTCACCTACCGCAACTCGCACCGGCAGAAGGGCGAGGTCTGGCTTGAATCGACGATGCGGGTGACGCGCAAGGACGACGGCCGTGTCGATGGCGTGGTCGCGATCTCGCGCGACATCACCGAGCACAAGCAGCTCGAAACCCGGCTCGAGACCCTTGCGATCGAGGACAGCCTCACCGGGCTTGCCAACCGCCGCCGCTTCGACGAGCGGCTGAAGGAGGAATGGGCGCGGGCCTATCGCGACCGCTCCAGCCTTTCTTTGCTGATGATCGACGTCGACCACTTCAAGGCCTACAACGACGAATACGGCCATCCCGCGGGCGACGCCTGCCTGCGCGTGATTGCCAGGATTCTCGCGGCCGAGATGCAGCGCGCCGGTGATCTGGCGGCGCGCTATGGCGGCGAGGAGTTCGCCATGCTTCTGCCGAATACCGATGCCGCCGGCTGTGCCCGGATCGGCGAACGGATCCGCGAGGCGATTCACCGGGCGGGCCTCGTCCACGCCTCGAGCCCGATTTCGGGACGCGTGAGTGCTTCACTGGGTGGTGCGGCCTGCCGGCCGACGTTCGAGCGTACCGCAGGAGTCGCCTCGCTGGTGGAGGCCGCCGATCGCGCGCTCTACGCCGCCAAGGATGCCGGCCGCGACCGCCTGATGATGTCGGGGGAGGTCATGAACCTGCTGCCGAAGGCGTCCGGACAGTAACACCCGTCCGGTCGCCAATATCGTTCAATAATGCGGCGGGCGCTCGTTGGCAGGTCCCGGCGCATGGGTCTCGGCCTCCTGCAGTCGCTCGCCGAGCTCTGCGATCTTCCGCGTCAGCATGTCGATCTGCTTCCACTGCGCGGTGATGGTCTGGTTCAGCGTCTCGATCGTGTCGTCCTGATAGGCGATGCGCATCTCCAGCGTGTCGATGCGCTCGGTCAGCGTCTTGATCTCATTCGTCACGTGCCCGCGTCCTTGTCCCGTTCCCGCAAACCGTGGCCCAGCGCAACGCGCTCGTCGAACACAAAGCATTCGCCGCGCCAGCGGCTCTGCGCCTCCGGCACCACTTCCAGATATTTCAGGATGCCGCCCTTGAGGTGATAGACCTCGGCAAAGCCGCGGGCGAGCAGGTGCGCGCTCGCCTTCTCGCAGCGGATGCCACCGGTGCAGAACATCGCGATCCTGCGGTGCTTTGCCGGATCGAGCCTTCGCGCGGCAAACTCCTTGAACTGGCCAAAGCTCCTGATCTCAGGATCGACCGCGCCCTCGAACGTGCCCATCGCGACCTCGAAGGCGTTGCGGGTGTCGAGCACCAGCGTGTCGGGGGCCGAGATCAGCGCGTTCCATTCGCGCGCATCGACATAGGTGCCGACCTGGCGTGTCGGATCGGCGGCCGCATCGCCCAGCGTGACGATCTCCTTCTTCAGCCGCACCTTGAGCCGGCCGAACGGCATCGCCTCCGCAGTCGAGAACTTCAATTCGAGATTGTTCAGCCGGCCGCCGAATAGGTCGCCGTGTGCGAGCTCGCGGGCGAACGTGTCGATCGCCTCGGCCGCGCCCGCGATGGTGCCGTTGATGCCCTCCTCGGCCAGTAGCACGCTACCTTTCAGCGCAAGGCCAGCGCAGAACGCGCGCAGCGGCTCGCGCAGCTCGCGGTAATCGGGCAGGGCGGCGAATTGATAGAAGGCGCAGACCTTGTAAGCCATATTCCTGGACGTCATGGCCGCTCGTTTAGCAGGCGGCCGGCGCCCGGAAAACCCGCATCGCGAGCGCCTGCAAAAGCTCTATACGCTCAGCGGATGGCAGCCATTTCCCTGGTATGCCAGCATTGCCCCGACCGACCGGAATGTGTCATGTAGACCCGGTTTTTCCGAGACGGCGCGGCGCGCGCAGCCACGGCCAAGAAAGCCTCAAGAACGCCTAACGAGAGCAACAATTCGATGAGAAACTTCCATTTCCCCGGCAGGTCCACGGTTCACGCCACCAACGCGATGGTTGCGACCTCGCATCCGCAGGCCTCGCTGGCCGCGATCGAGGTGCTGCGCGAGGGCGGCACCGCGGTAGACGCCGCCGTCGCCGGCTCGGCCCTGCTCGGCGTGATCGAGCCGCAATCGACCGGTATCGGCGGCGACTGTTTCGCGCTGATCCAGCCGCGCGGCGAAGGCAAGATCATCGCCTATAACGGCTCCGGCCGCGCCCCGAAGGCGGCGAACGCCGACTGGTACCTCGAGCGCAAAATCAACTCCGTGCCGCTGACCTCGGCGCATGCGGTCTCGATCCCCGGCGTGATCGACGCCTTCGCGACCGTGCTGCGCGATCACGGCAAGTTCGGCTTCGACCGCCTGCTCCAGCCCGCGATCAAGGCGGCCGAGGAAGGCTATGTCGTCGCCCCGCGTATCGCCTTCGACTGGAAGAACCAGTTCGAGAAGCTGAAGAATGGCACCAACACCGTGCGCTACCTGCTGTCGGGCGGCAAGCCGCCGGTGGCTGGCGATGTCATCCGCCAGGTCGAGCTCGGCAAGACGCTGCGCGCGATCGCCAAGGACGGCCGCGACGCCTTCTACAAGGGCGAGATCGCGGAGGACATGGTCGAGACCCTGCGCGGCATCGGCGGCCTGCACACGCTCGACGATTTCGCCGCGCACACCACCGAAGTGACCACGCCGATCGGCACCACGTACAAGGGCCACGACGTCTGGCAGTGCCCGCCGAACGGCCCGGGCGTCACCATGCTGCTGATGCTCAACATCCTGTCGCGCTTCGACCTGACCAAATACGCGCCCGTGAGCGTCGAGCGCTTCCATCTCGAGGCGGAAGCCGCGCGCATCGCCTACATGAATCGCGAGATGCACGTCGCCTCTCCTGACCACATGAAAATCAACGTCGCCGAGATGCTCGAGAAGGGCTTTGCCGACGAGTACATCAGCAAGATCCGCATGGACGGCATGCTCGACCTGCCAAATGTCGCGCCGCCGATGAATCCCTCGACCATCTACATCACGGTGGTGGACAAGGACCGCAACGTCTGCTCGTTCATCAATTCGGTCGCGCATTCCTTCGGCTCGGCGATTGTCTCGAACAAGACCGGCGTCTTGTTCCAGAACCGCGCCGGCGGCTTCCGCATCCAGCCCGGCCATCCCAACTGCATCGAAGGGGGCAAGCGCCCGCTGCACACGATCATGCCGGGCCTGCTCACCAAGGGCGGCCGTTCCACGATGTCGTTCGCGGTGATGGGCGGCCAGTACCAGCCGACCGGCCAGACTCATCTGCTGACCAACATCCTCGACTACGGCTGCGATGTGCAGGAGGCGATCGACATGCCGCGCGGCCTGCATTACGAGGGCCAGTATCAGCTCGAGGACAGCGTTCCCGCCGCCATCGTCGACGGCCTGAAGAAGATCGGCCACAAGACCACCAGCGTGGTCGGCCCTCTCGGCGGCGCCCAGGCGATCTGGATCGACTGGGACAAGGGCACGCTCACCGGTGGTTCCGATCCGCGCAAGGACGGCTGCGCACTGGGTTATTGATCGAGGCTGCGAGACAGGTTCCTCGCGGACGATCAGGAAAAGTTGACGAAGGGCGGCGCGGCATCTGCTGCGCCGCCCTTTCTCATTCGGAACGGGACTCACGGCTCCAAGTTAAGGGCGGAGCGGCGCAGGTGTGCGCTGCTTGATTCGAAAGCGGCGGAGGCCGTTCATGCCCGACAACTCGAGTTCCAGACCATCTGGCTTCGACCGACGCTCCTTCATGGCCGGTGCTGCCGGCAGCGCGCTTGTTCCGATTACGGCGCGCGCGGCCGCGCAGGACCCACGCGCACCGGCCGCGCAGGATCCATCAATGCCGGTCGACGTCACCCTGCATGTGAACGGCAAGGATCGGCGCCTGCGCATCGATGCGCGCACCACCGTGCTCGATGCGCTGCGCGAGCATATGGGCCTTACCGGCAGCAAGAAAGGCTGCGATCACGGCCAGTGCGGTGCCTGCACGGTGCTGATCGGTGACCGCCGCGTGGTGTCGTGCCTGACGCTCGCGCTCGCAGCCGAAGGGCAGGAGATCACGACGATCGAAGGCCTCGCCACCGACGATCGTCTGCATCCGATGCAGCAGGCTTTCGTCGACAACGATGCGTTCCAATGCGGCTATTGCACGCCGGGCCAGATCATGTCGGCGGTCGCTTGCGTGAGGGAGGGCCATGCGGGCTCCGAGGCCGACATCCGCGAATATATGAGCGGGAACATCTGCCGCTGCGCCGCCTATCCCAACATCGTTGCGGCCGTGAAGCAGGCTGCGCCCGAGATCATGAAAGGCTAGGCGCATGCGACCCTTCCTGTATCAGCGGGCGACAGACCCTGACATGGCGGTGCAGGCGCTCAGCGCTGCTGCCGCGGCCAACAATCCGCTGACCCATGCCAGCGCGCAGCCGCTTGCCGGCGGCACCACGCTGATCGACTTGATGAAGCTCGACGTGATGCGCCCGACTGCGATCGTCGACATCAATCCGCTCGCGCGAGGCTGGTCGGCGATCGAGCCCGGAAGAGACAATTTGCGGCTCGGTGCGCTCGCAAGAATGTCCGACGTCGCCGCGCATGACGAGATCCAGCGCAACTATCCTGTCATCGCCAATTCCCTGAAGCTCGCCGCCAGCGCCCAGCTGCGCAACATGGCAACGCTCGGCGGCAACGTGATGCAGCGGACGCGCTGCAGCTATTTTCGCGATGTCTCCTACGAGAACTGCAACAAGCGCAATCCGGGCTCGGGTTGCGCAGCGATGGATGGCGTCAACCGCATGCATGCGGTGCTCGGCGTCTCCGACCAGTGCATCGCGACCTATCCCGGCGATTTTGCCCAGGCGCTGATCGCGCTGGATGCGACGGTCGAGATCACCGGCAGGTCCGGCAGCCGCAGCCTGCCCTTCGCAGAACTGCACAAGGCGCCGGGCAATTCGCCTGATATCGAGACCACGCTTCAGCCGGGCGAGTTGATCTCGGCCTTTACTGTCTCCGGCCGCTGGCCGCGGTCGGTCTACCTCAAGGCGCGGGACCGGCAGTCCTACGAATTCGCCTTGTCGTCGGCTGCGATCGCGCTCGACGTGCAGGATGGCACGATCCGGGATGCGCGGGTCGCGCTCGGCGGTGTTGCCACGATCCCCTGGCGCGCCCGCGAGGCGGAGGCGCTGCTGAAGGGACAGAAATTCGATGACGGCCTGGCGCAGCGGGCTGCCGATGCCGCTTTTGCGGATGCTCGCGGCCGCCGCCACAACAGCTTCAAGATCGCGCTCGGCAAGTGCGTGGTGGCTCGCGCGCTCCAGCAGGCCGTAACGATGGAGATCTGACCATGACCGCTGCAGCTCCCGAGGCGAAGGCGAATATGGGCCGGCCCGTGCCGCGCTATGACGCGGTCTCGAAGGTCACGGGGCGGGCGACCTACGCGTCCGACATGCCGCTGGCCAATCCGGCCTATGCGTTTCTCGTCACCAGCGCGATTTCCAAGGGCCGCGTCGACAATTTCGATTTCGATGACGCCAGGGCCGTCCGCGGCGTGATCGACATCGTCACGCACCAGAATGCGCCGAAGCTGAAAGAGTCAAAACTGTTCAGCAATGGCGGCTATGCCGGCACCACGATCCAGCCCCTGAAGTCGCCCGACATCGCCCATGACGGCCAGATCATCGCAGTCGTCATCGCCGAAAGCTACGAGGCCGCGCGCGAGGCGGCCAACCGCGTCAAGGTAGGCTATACGGTCGCTGCACCCAGCGCGACCTTCGACTCGCCGGGAACGACGACAGCCGCCGCGAAGGGACAGAATTCGCAGTTCAAGGAAGACCCGAAGGTCGGCGATTTCGCTGGGGCGTTCGAGGCGGCCGAGATACAGCTCACCGTCTCCTACGATACGCCGACGCAGCACCACAATCCGATGGAGCTGTTCTCGACGAGCTGCGCCTGGATCGGCGACGATCTCGTCATCTACGAGCCCAGCCAGTACGTCCACGGCCTGAAGAACGGCGTCGCCGAGCAGCTCGGAATCGATGCTGACAAGGTGCGCGTGGTCAATCCCTATGTCGGCGGCGGCTTCGGCTCGCGCGGCTCGATGACGCCGCGCACCGCGATCATTGCCGCGATCGCAAAACGCTTGAACCGGCCGATCAAGCTGGTGCCGACCCGCGACCAGGGCTTTACCATCACGACTTACCGCGCCGAGACGCGCCACGAGATCAAGCTCGGCGCCAGCCGCGACGGCAAGCTGGTGGCGCTCAGGCACGAGGGCGCCGAAGTCTCCTCGCGGCCGGACGCCTATTGTGTCGGCGGCACTAAGACGACGACGCGGCTCTATGCCTGCCCGAATGTCGACAGCCTGGTGTCGATCGTGCGCGCCGACCGCAATACGCCGGGCTTCATGCGCTCGCCGCCGGAGGTGCCGTATCTGTTCGCGCTGGAAAGTGCGATGGACGAGCTCGCCGTGAAGCTCGACATGGACCCGGTCGAGCTCCGCCGCATCAATGACACCACCACCGAGCCGATCGGCGGCAAGCCCTATACGTCGCGATCGCTGATGGCATGCTTCGACGAAGCAGCCAAAGCCTTTGGATGGGCGCAGCGATCGCCGCAGCCGAAATCGATGGCGGAGGGCGACTGGCTGATCGGCTATGGCTGCGCGGCCACCTGCTACCCGACACAGATGGGGCCGGCAGCCGCACGTGTGCGCCTGCAGCGTGACAGCCGCACCCGCGTCGAGATCGCCGGCCATGAGATCGGCACCGGCGCCTATACGGTCATCGCGCAGACCGCGGCCGAGCGGCTCGGCGTGCCCCTGGAGAAGGTCGCGGTCTTCATCGGCGACAGCGATCTGCCGCCAGCGCCGGTTGCCGGCGGTTCGAACTCGACCGCCAGCACCTGCTCGGCGGTGATGATGGTGTGCGACCAGATTCGTCAGCGCCTGTTCAAGGCCGTGATGCCGAGCGACAGCCTCACGGAGAAGGCCAAGGAGACCGTCGGCATCAGCAAGGCGCCGAGCACGCAGGCAGCGAAGAGCGATCGTCCGCTCGATCTTGAGAAGGCGTTCGATGCGCTCGGCGTCGGCGTGGTCGAGGAATATGGCGAGTGGAAGCCGGAGGGCGCGCCGCTGGATTCGTTCCGGGCCATGCACAGCGGGCACGTCCGGCTCGTCGGCGGCCATCAGATGAAGGACAAGATCGCCTACGCATTCGGTGCCGAATTCGTCGAGGTCAGGGTCAACCGCTTCACGCACGAGATCCGCTGCCCTCGCCTCGTCGGTGCGTTCGCGGCCGGCCGCATCATGAACCCGCGCACGGCGCGCAGCCAGCTGATGGGCGGCCTGATCTGGGGCATGTCGTCGGCACTGCTCGAGGCCACCGAGATCGACGAGCGCAATGCGCGCTACGTCAACGACAATTTTGCCGATTATCTCGTGCCCGTGAATGCGGACGTAGCAGGCGTCGAGGTGATCCTGCTCTCCGAGCAGGACGATCACATCAACCCCGCAGGCGCGAAGGGCCTGGGCGAGCTCGCCAATGTCGGCACCAATGCGGCGATCTGCAATGCGCTCTATCACGCCACCGGTCAGCGCATCCGCAAGCTCCCGGTCCGGCTGGAAAATATCGAGGTCTAAAGGGGTGGAAACGGCGACGGCGTTGGGTTAGACACCTCCCGCCTCAAATGGAAGGTGTCTAATGCAGCGTTTCCAGCGGGTGCTCCTCGCTATCATGTCGGCGCTCGCGATCACGGTGATCGCCAGCGTGTCCGATTTCGTTTCCACCACGGCCTCGGCCCAGACCGCAGGAAAGACCATGACCACAGCTTCAGGCTTGCAGATCATCGACACCACGATCGGCACCGGCGCCTCGCCGCAGGCGGGCCAGATCTGCGTGATGCACTATACCGGCTGGCTCTATGAAAACGGCCAGAAGGGCAAGAAATTCGACTCGTCCGTCGATCGCAAGGAGCCGTTCGAGTTTCCGATCGGCAAGGGCCGCGTCATCGCGGGCTGGGATGAGGGCGTCGCCTCGATGAAGGTCGGCGGCAAGCGCACGCTGATCATTCCGCCGCAGCTCGGCTACGGTGCGCGCGGCGCCGGCGGCGTGATCCCGCCGAACGCAACGCTGATGTTCGACGTGGAATTGCTCGCGGTGAAATGACGCGTAGCGTCATTCCGGGATGGTCCGAAGGACCAGACCTCAGGTGCGCAATTGCGCACCGGGGAATCTCGAGATTCCGGGTTCGATGCTTCCGCATCGCCCCGGGACAAGACAAACAAAAAGACCGGCCTTGCGGCCGGTCTTTTCGTTGCAGTTCCGCGCGCGTCACTCCGCCACGTGGACGGCAACGTTTGGCGGCTACGAGGGCTCCGAATTTGGTATGGCTTGCGGATGCGGCTTTGGGTTAGTTTGCTGCGCACCGAACCAACAGGAAGCAGCCACATGACCGGCCATGACCATACGCATTCGCACCATGACCACGATCACGATCACGATGATCGCTGGAAACATGACGGCGTGCGCGTCATTCCCGGCAACCAGCTCGATACCAACGTGCCGTCGACACCGGGCATGAACCGCGCGGCAGCGATCAATTTCGCGCGCGTCGGCGCGCAGAAATTGTGGGCCGGCACCGTCAACATTAAGCCCGACGCAAAGACCGGCGCGCATCACCACGGTCATCTCGAGAGCGTCATCTATGTGGTGAAGGGCAAGGCGCGGATGCGGTGGGGCGAGAGCCTGCAGTTCACCGCGGAGGCCGGCCCCGGCGACTTCATTTTCGTCCCGCCCTACGTGCCGCACCAGGAGATCAACGCCAGCCCGGACGAGGTGCTGGAATGCGTGCTGGTACGCAGCGACGGCGAGGCGGTCGCGATCAATCTCGACATCGAGCCGGTCGAGAAGCCCGAGACCGTGCTGTGGATCGACCCGGTGCACCGGGACCCCAACGAGAAGAAGTAAGGTTGGCCTGAAAGCCTGCCGGTTCTGTGCGACAGAACCCCGCAGGCGGAGCCACAAAAAATATCCGGAAGCCGTGTCGGATGGCCGTCTGGCCGCCCGTCCTTGGGCAGAACCCCGCCCAAGGAGCTTCCGATGCCCAGGATGATTTTCGTCAATCTGCCGGTGACTGACCTCAGGCGCGCGACTTCCTTCTATGAGGCGGTCGGCGCGGTCAGGAATCCGCAATTCAGCGACGACACGGCGAGCTGCATGGTCTTCTCCGAGACCATTTTCGCCATGCTCCTGACCCACGACAAGTTTCGCCAGTTCACGCCGAAGCCGATCTCGGATGCCAGGATTTCGAACCAGGTGTTGTTCTGCCTGTCCGCCGACAGCCGCGACGAGGTCGACGAGATCGTCGGCAAGGCCGAGGCGGCGGGCGGGGTGGCCGATCCCGGCCCGAAGGACGAATACAGCTTCATGTACGGCCGCAGCTTCGAGGATCCGGATGGCCACATGTGGGGTGTGAATTGGATGGACCTCGCGGCTTTCGCCGCGCAGTCCGGCATGGCGAACGCCTGATCGAAACCCGAGCCAGCTGAAGAGGAGCATTCACGATGTCCAAGCTCGTGCCCTGCATGTGGTTCAACGGCGATGCCGAGGAAGCTGCGAAGTTCTATACCTCGCTCGTGCCGAATTCCGAGATCACGCACGTTCAGCGCAACGTTTCGGACGGCCCGTCCGGCAAGACGGGCTCCGTGCTCGTCGTCGAGTTCACCGTGGCCGGGCAGCCGCTGGTCGCGCTCAATGGCGGCATGAAGATGGAGTACACCCACGCGATCTCGCTGATGATCCATTGCGACGACCAGGCCCAGGTCGACAGCGTCTGGAATGCGTTCCTCGCCCATGGCGGCAAGGAGGAGCAGTGCGGCTGGCTCAGGGATCGCTGGGGCGTGGCCTGGCAGGTGGTGCCGAAAGTCATGTTCGAGTTCCTGTCGAGCCCGGACAAGGCCGCGGCCGCGCGCGCGATGCAGGCCATGATGAAGATGGTGAAGCTGGACGTGGAGGTGTTGCGGCGCGCGTTCGAGGGCAAGTCGGCGGCGTGACTCGCGCCACGCACTCAATGCCGTAGGTGGGCAAAGGCGCGTTTGCGCCGTGCCCACCATCTCGCCTCAACCGAGAGCGTTGGTGGGCACGCTGTCGCTTTGCCCACCCTACGAGACTGTGCCTGCCGGCTAATAATTAATCCTCAACCCAACGCCGCCGTGGATCGTATTGCCGACCGGCTGCGGGCCCAGCGTGCCGTTGGCGAACAGGTCCACGATCCAGCCCTTCTGCACGCGGAAGCCGAGGCGGCCGCCATATTCGAACCAGCCCTGGTTGCCCATGGTCGGCACCACCGTGCCGTTGCCGGCGACCGTGGCGACGATGCCGCTATGGCTGGCGAACGACTGCACCCAGCCGCCGTTGATGTTGGTCTCGATATTGCTACCGGACAGATGCGTCCACTGGCCGCCGATCTTGACGAGGCTGGTGCGGTCGGTGCCGGTCGCGATGCTGGCGTCGAACGGATTGAACGCCACCGCACTGTCGCTGTAGCCGGAGACGCGTTGCCAGAGCTGCCAGACCTCGATCGAGGCCGCGACCTCGTCGCGCGGTGACACGCGGCTCATCCAGCCGGCACGGCCGTAGACCGCGTAGTTCGAAGCGTTGGTCGAACTCGTGACGCTCACCGGGCCGAGGCTGGTGTCGTAGCTGCGGGTATAGCGCGCCTTCTCCCATGGCGTCAGGATGGTGCCGACGTCGAAGAACGGGCGCGAGGAGCCCCAATCGGTGAAATCATAGCGCAGCGCGAAGGCGCCGATCGGCGCGCTGGTGATCTTGTAGCCGCCTTCGTTGTATTGCGTGTAGGCGATGCCGGCGAGCAGCGACAGATTGTTGGTCAGCTCCTTGCGGCCGTGGATGCCGGCCGAGAACGAGCCGGCCGAGCCGAACGCGCTGATGCAGTCGCTGCAATTGACCTGCTCGTTGACGCCGAGCAGCACCGTGCCGAGCACCCGGTTGGTGATCATCTGGTTGAAGCGCTGACCCGCGAGACCGCCGATCGAATTGCCGCTGGAATCCGCACCGGTCGGTGTCGGGCTCGGCGACGGATACGGGCTCGGCGAGGGGGATGGATAGGGGCTCGGCGACGGCGTGGGCGAAGGTGAGGGAGAATAGGTCGGTATGGGAGTCGGTCCGGTGGTGCACTCGGACTCGCACGCAGCCTGGGCTGCAGCCGGGCGGACATCCAGCGCGACGAGGGCAAGTGCAATGACGGTGGTCAGCACGCCGGCAAGGATGAATCGTCCGAAGTGGAGTTTCGCCATCGTCAGCGCCCGCACAGCATGCCGTCGTCATGGACGGCGGGCGTGATGGTCGGCGAGGCGTCGGCATATTGGTTGACCGCGCACAGCCCGGCGCTTGCGGCGCAGTTGGCGGCGAACGTCCAGGGCGGCGTGTTGGTCTTGGCGATGGAGACCTTGCCGCCGGTCGAGGTGATGATCGCGGTGTTGCCGGGCTGGGTGAGCTGCACGCATTGGTAGCTCAGCGTGCAGACACTCGCGGCGCCGTCCTGAAGCACGACGACGGAGCGGCCGCGCTGGGAGAGGATGTCGAGCGTAGTGCCGCGCACGCCGATGGTCGCGAGCGGCGTCGTGATCTTGTAGGCGGTCTTCTCGGAATGTCCGGTGACGAAGCGGAATGCGCCTGTCGTCATCCGGATCGCAACGTCGCGATAGCTGTGCTCGTCGTTGAAGACGGTGCGGTCGAGCTTCAGCGTGGCGCTTGGGCCGAGCGACAGGTTGGTGCTGTCGGCCATGACGAAGCGCGCCGCGCTGTCGGCGCCGGTGCGCACGGTCTCGTCGCGCAGCATGCTGTCGCCGACGCTGATCGGGGTCGTGGTCGCGGCCACCCGCACCACCTCGTTCTGAATCACGACGGCTTCGCCGACGCGTGTCTGCGCCTGCGCGCAAGGCGCCGCGCACAAGGCAGCCGTGAGCAGTGTGAGGAAAAGCCAAAAACGCAAATTCATTTCGCAACCGATCGATGTGTCCCTGATCGTACCGGATCGCGCGCGCTTCTGATGTGGCGGAATTATCACAAGCGGCGCGGGACGTGCGTCATGCTTAGTGACAGTTGCGGCAGAATGCGTTCAATGACGAGAGCCAATATATTTCTCTCCGCGGTGAAGCAGATTTGCCACGCAAAACAGCCCCACAACAGACGCTCGAATTGCCTGCGGTTCCGAAGGTGTCGCGGAGCGCAGTGATTGCTGTCGCGATTTTCCTGATTGCGCATCTGGCGTTGCTGATAGGTCTCACCACGCCGGAAAAGTTCGTCTTCGACGAGGTGCATTACGTGCCGGCCGCACGGCAGATGCTGGCGCCCGTGATGTCGCAGCCGATGCTCAATTCGATGCATCCGCCGCTGGCCAAGGAGCTGATCGCGGCGTCGATCGCGACCTTCGGCGACAACGCGCTGGGCTGGCGCTATCCCGGGACATTGTTCGGCGCACTCGCCATCGTCGCGATCTATCTGTGCGGGCTCGCGCTGTTCGCCGCGCAGGGGCCGGCGATCGCCGCAGCGCTGATCGCGGCCTTCAACCAGATGCTCTACGTGCAGGCGCGCATCGCGATGCTCGACATCTTCGCGCTCGGCTTCGGCCTGCTCGCGACCGCGGCCTTCATGCATGGCTTTCGCAAACAGCGGCCGCATGCACTGTTCGCATTCGCGGGCGCCCTGTTCGGCCTTGCCGCAGCCTGCAAATGGAGCGGCCTGTTTCCGCTCGGCGTCTGCATTGTCATCGTCGCGGTGATCCGCCTGATGCAGAGGTGGCGCACGCTGTTCGCCGACGCAAGGCCGGACGACTGGTATCGGCCCGACCTCTGGCCGGACTTCAGCGCGCTCCACGTCGCGCTTTGCTTCGCCGTGCTGCCGGCGATGACATATCTTGCCGCGTTCGTTCCGCTCTATGGATTGTCGCTGCCGGATCTGATCGAGGCGCAGCGCCGGATCTTTGTCGACAACACCACGACTGCGATCGCCGGGCACACCTATATGAGCGCGTGGCCGTCCTGGCCGTTGCTCGCGCGTCCGGTGTGGTTCCTGTTCGACAAGACGGCGGAGGACAACGTCTCCGCGATCGTCTTCCTCGGCAATCCATTGGTCGCGTGGCTGGCGCTAGTTGCGCTCGCCGTCGTGCTGCGCGATTTCATCGTCGCGCGCCGGTGGGATGCGTTCCTGATCGCGGCGTTTTACTTCGGCCCCTGGCTTGCCTGGGCGTTGCTGCCGCGCACGCTGGGATTCATCTACTACTACCTGCCGGCCGCGACAGCGGCTTCCCTTGCACTGGTCTACGTCTTGCGCCGGGGCGGCATGCCGCGCTGGCTGCTGTGGGCCTATGTCGGCGTCGCCGCGGTCGGCTTTGCGGTCATGCTGCCGGTCTCGGCGGCCTTCATCGGCACGTCGATGCAGACTTTCAATCGGCTGATGCTATTCCAGAGCTGGATATGAACATCGCCGCCTGCCGAGGGACGGCAGGCAGCGTTTTGCAGTTGCGATCAGTTCAGGCTTATTTCGACGCGGTCTTGGTGTCCATGTTCACGACCTGGACGCGGCGGTTGATCGGGTCGGCGCCGTTGGCGGTATCCTTCAGCTTGGTCTTGCCGTAGCCGACGGTGACGAGATCGGTGCCGTTGAGGCCGTAGTTCTGCACCAGGTACTTCTTGATGGTGTCGGCGCGCCGTTCGGAGAGGCCTTGGTTGTATTCCTCGCCGCCGATGGCATCGGTGTGCCCGGCGACCACGAAGGTCGAGCCCTTCAGCGCCGGATCGGACAGCGCCTTGCCGAGCGCCTGCACCGACGGCACCGAGGTCTTGGCGATGTCGGCCGAGTTGTAGTCGAACTGGATCTCCAGATCGATCTTCGGCTTGGTCGCAGCTAACTCGGCGATCTGCTCGCGCTCGCCCATCGAGAGCGACCGGGTCGAGCGGTTGCGCACCGTGTTCAGGAACGTCGCTTCCTTGGCTTGCGCGGTCGGATCGGCCTGCGGTCCGACGGACAGGCCGCGGGTCGCCGGCTTCGGCTTCAGCGCATCCAGGATCTTGTCGGTGGAGACGTTGTTATCGCCGGCCAGAGCAAAGCTCGCCGTCATCGATAGCGCTGCGGTAAGAGTGATCGCCTTCAGTCCAAAAAACCTATCAAAACGGGTCATTGTCATATCCTCGCTGTAACGCCTGATGGCGATTTGATGCTGCGAGCATAGGAGAGGTTCAAAAGCCGAAGTGTGATCTTGGTCACGTTGGAAACGGCGGTCTCCGCGGCGATCCCAGTGCATTTTGCTGCGATCCGGGGTGGGATCAGGCAGCCGGCGCGCGATCTCGAGGGCGGGCGCGAGCGGGTGAACAGCAAGGGTCGCGTCCGCTCGCGCGCGGGTTCGAGGCGACGCAGCCCCGGCGTGCTTCAGATCACATTGGTGAAGCGCGGCCGGGCCGGCTCCGGCCGGGCGGCGAACGTCCAGTCTCATGCTGGCTTGTGTCCAGGGCCATGAGACGCCTGGTTCGCTTGCAGAAACCTGCGCACACCGATCGTCGCAAAGCCGTCGCCGCACGGCCATGTGAGCCCGACGTCGCCACGGGCAGCCTCGGTGGCCGCTCCGGGGCGCCGAAGGAAAGTCGCTGACCGTCTACCCTCGCACTGCAGCAAGAAAATTGTCTTCTCTGTGAAACGTCTGCGCGAGAGAATACGTAGTTGCGAAGGCCGGCATGACGCCGGTTTCGTTTTACGGAGGAGACTTTTCGATGAAGATCTTGCTCACGGGCGCAGCCTTTGTCGCGTTTACTCTTTCGCTGTCCCCGGCATCCGCCGCCATGATGGCGTGCACCAAGGACAACATGATGAAGTCCGCCGCCATGATGGGCGGCACACCCGACACGCCGGCGAAGATGGCGGCGAACAAGGAAATGGCCATGGCCAACATGGACATGAGCAACGGCAAGATGAAGGGCGCCTGCATGCATTACATGAAGTCGCAGAAGGCCATGATGATGAAGTAGGCGCGCCGCGCGCCATCCAGCCGCGCTGTCAGCAGATGGCAGCGCGGCTTTTCTTTGACGGCTGCTTCGCCCCCGTTCTTTCTCTTGGCGCGAATTCCGCTACATTGTGTCCTGAAATGTCCCGCGCGCCCAAACCGCTTCCCCTCACCACCACACAGGCCCGAAAGATCTGGCTGCACGCCCAGCGGCTGGATGAGCGCACCCCGTTCGGCGAGGGTGCGCAGGCCGTCGCCGATGCGGTCTCCCATCTCGGCTATGTGCAGATCGACACCATCAACGTCATCGAGCGCTGTCACCACCACATCCTGTTCAGCCGCATCCCGTCCTATCGCCGCTCCGATCTGCGTCAGGCCCAGAGCGTCGACAGAAGCGTGTTCGAATACTGGACCCATGCGCTCTCTTACGTGCCGGCCGGCGACTTCCGCTTCTTCCTCCCTGCGATGCGCGAGCACCGCCGCGAGGGCCACAAATGGTACGCCTCGGTCAAGCCTGCCGACACGCGCAAGGTGATGCGGCTGCTGCGCGCCGGCCCGCTGACGATCCGCGACATCGAGGACGACGTGCTCACGGAGAAGGAGCACCTTTGGCAGAGCCGCAAGCCCTCGAAGCGGGCCCTGCAGCTCGCCTTCTACACCGGCGTTGCGACCATCAGCGAGCGTCAGGGCATGCTCAAGACCTATGAGCTGATGACGCGCCATTTCGGCTGGGACAGGCTGCCGAAGCCGGCCTCGAACAAGGACATCACGGCCTATCTGCTCGATCGCGCGCTGCGCTCGCAAGGCGTCGTCAGCCTCGATTCGATCTGCCATCTCGACGCGCCGCGCAAGAAAGCGGTCGCCAGCCTGATCGCCGCGGGGGTCCGCCGCGGCGAGCTCGTGCCCGTTGCGATCGATGGCGCGGGCAAGCAGGAGCATTGGGCCACGCCCGCGGCGCTGGAGGCGAACGGCGAGGTGTCGCCCGATCTCGTCCACATCCTCTCGCCGTTCGATCCCCTGATCATCCAGCGCAAGCGCACCAACCTCATCTTCGGCTACAACCATCTGTTCGAGGCCTATGTGCCGAAGGCCAAGCGCAAGCTCGGCTATTTCGCGCTGCCGGTGCTGGTCGGCGACGAGATCGTCGCCGCGCTCGACCTCAAGACCGACCGGCAGGCCAAGAAGCTCCTGATGCAGAAATGGACCTGGGTCGGGCAGGGCAAGAAGACGGCGGGACGCAAGGAGCTCAAGCGCGTGATCGAGGAGGAGCTCGATCGGTTCGAGCGGTTTCAGCTCGCGGAGTGAACCTCGTCGTCCTGTCTATAGTCTCTCTTCGATCTCGCCCGAGCCAGCTACGGCGTGCGCATATCGGTCCAGTACCTCGTCGGCCGAATAGCTGGACCGTTGTGCAAATTCGTCTCGCAGGCCTAGCCGTGCGGAGACCTTCAAGCGCGCCGCCGTGGCGGTGGCCATCAGGGGATCGAAACCCAATTCCCGCAAGCCTGCGGCTACGCCATCCATTTCCACCGCACGGCGCTCGGCGTGCAGCACATCGGAGCGGACGCACATGTCCAGGAATTTGCTGAAGGGGGTGGCATCCATCGACGTGCAAAGCCCGCGCATGGCTTCATCGCGCACGCCGGCGAGCGTCGCGGCGGTCAGCGCCTCGACCAGCAGCGCCTCCATGCCCTTTGTCACCACGCTTCGCAGCATCTTCACGGCCGCTGCCGTTCCGGCTTCGGGGCCCGCGACCTCGATACGGAAGCCCAGCGGCCTGAAGATCTCCGCGAAGCGCTCGGCGCCGCTGCCGGACGTGTAGAGCGTGACCGCGGCGCCATAAAGGTCGACCGACCCCATCAGATTCGCGTCCGCGAACAGTCCGCCGCGCGCCTCCACGGCTTCGGCGACCCTCTTCTTCGTTCGCGGGGTCGCGGCGTTGATGTCCACCACGAGGCAGCCGGGACGGATGACCTTGGAAATTTCCTCACCCGTCTTGGCCGCGACCGCAACGACCACGGCAGAAAAGATCACGTCCGCGTCCGACAGGTCCTCGAGCCGATCGACGAGCGTGACGCCACAACCGGCCGCCATCGCACGAAAGGCCTCGGAGTAGGGCGGCGCGTTGGTCTTGCCCTGACAGAACGCGACCATCGGTGCATCAGTCTGCGCCGCAAGATGCAATGCAAAGCATCGCGCGGCCTCGCCAAATCCGACAAAGGCGATCCTGGGCTGCGGCATGGCTGGGGCCTCCTTGCGCGGCGTTTCACCGCCGACGGCCATTGTGCCGGGTTCTGCTGCGGAGTCAATGAACCGGTTCATCAACGTTTCGATCTTCGAAGGACCGCCTTGATACAGATTGGCTAATTTCAGGGCAGAATCGAGCGCGTCGCCTTGCTCAGATTGGTGAACCGGTTCGCATGCCGTCATACGCCCCCGATCGCAAACCGTGACGGTCAAGGATGTCGCCCGGGAGGCTGGTGTTGCGGTCGGCACAGTATCCCGTGTGCTCAACGATCATCCAGCGGTGACGAGGGAGCTGCGCGAGCGCGTCGAAAAGGCCATGGCGCATCTCGGTTACGAGGTCGATGTCACGGCAAGGACAGCCCACAGGCGATCACGACCAGCGCCAGGGCGGCGCGGACCAGCGATGTCCGTAGCGGCGCAACAGGTTTATCCGACTGCGTCCCGTGCATTGCTTGATCCATTGACTCTTTGGCTGTGATGCTGAAAACCCCCAACAGAAGTGTTTTCGAGCGAAGCGGACACCGGTTCGCGTCGAGAAAACGCCTCAAGACAAGAAGCTAAAGCCGTTCCGATTCGGAACGGCTTTAGCCATAAAAGCAACAACCCCGGGGGGGGAAGCCATGAGCCAGACCACGACCTATGCCGGTTCCGCCGGCGGCGCCAAGTCGGACATCGAGACATCGACGATCCGCGCCATTTCCTGGCGCCTGATTCCGTTCCTGGTGCTGGCCTATTTCTTCTCCTATCTCGACCGCGTCAATCTCGGCTTCGCCGCGCTGACCATGAACGCGGAGCTGAAGTTCACGCCGCTGATCTTCTCCTGGGGCGCCGGCATCTTCTTCATCGGCTATTTCATCTTCGAGGTGCCGAGCAACCTCGCGCTGGAAAAGTTCGGCGCCAGCCGCTGGATTGCCCGCATCATGGTGACCTGGGGCATCATCTCGGCGCTGATGGCGATGGTCAGCGGCGTCACCAGCTTCTACGTCCTGCGCTTCCTGCTTGGCGTCGCCGAAGCCGGCTTCTTTCCCGGCATCATCCTCTATCTCACCTATTGGTATCCGGCCGAATATCGCGCCCGCTTCCTCGCGGCCTTCGCCATCGCAGTGCCGGTCTCGACCGTGATCGGCGCGCCGATCTCAGGCCTCTTGCTTGGGCTCGACGGCATGATGGGGCTGAAGGGCTGGCAGTGGCTGTTCATCATCGAGGGCATCCCCTCTGTGCTGCTCGGCGTCGTCACCTGGTTCTATCTCACCGACAAGCCGGAGAAGGCGGACTGGCTCTCGGCCGAGCAGAAGGCCTGGCTCAAGGCAAAGCTCGATTCCGAAATCGCGGCCAAGCAGGCGGTGAAGCATTTCTCGCTCGGCGAGGCGCTGTCCTCGCCGAAGGTGATCGCGCTCAGCCTGATCTATTTCGGCTTCGTCGGCGCGCTCTACGGCATGCAGTTCTGGCTGCCGCAGATCGTCAAGGCGTTCGGCCTCACCAACGCGCAGACCGGCTTCGTCACCGCGATCCCGTATCTGTTCGGCACCATCGCCATGATCCTGTGGGCGCGGCATTCGGATGCGACGCGCGAGCGCGTGATGCATGTCGGCGCGCCGCTGCTGCTCACGGCGGTCGCACTCGGCATCTCCTCCTATCTCACCGATCCCGCTGCGACGATGGTGGCGCTGACGGTCGCCGCGATCGGCGTGTTCTGCTGCTTCGGCGTGTTCTGGACCCTGCCGACCGCCTGGCTCTCCGGCACGGCCGCCGCCGGCGCCATCGCGCTGATCAACTCGATCGGCAACCTCGCCGGGTTCGGCGGTCCGTATCTGATCGGCTGGGTCAAGGAAGCGACGGGGCAGACCTCGACCGGCCTGCTCGTCCTCGCCGTCCTGCCCCTGCTCGCCGGCCTTCTGGTGTTCGTGGGCGGCCACGACACCAAGCACGAGTTTGTCGAGCAGAAGCGGTAGGGCCGCCCGTCACCACAGCGTAGCCTGGCGAAATCCGGGCTACGGCTAGTCTGGGTCGACGCTTCTCTGCGAACCGGCTAGACCGAGAAACACCAGCATGGCGCGGTTGAGGCGCAGGAGGTCGTCATCGTCTAGGCGTCCCACCAACGTCCCAACCTTGGTTTTCGGCGCGGTGGTAATCTTGTCGACCATTAGCCGGGACAGGGTACGCAGGCCGTTGCGTTCGTTCGGCTCGACCTTTAGCCGAAATAGCGGAGCCTCGGTTTCGTCGGTTGCGAAGGCGCAAACGGTGATGGAGTTTGTGGCGTCAAAGCTATCATCCTGAACGATAACGACAGGGCGCGGCTTGCCCGCATAGTCTTTCCCGCCCGCCACCGTCCAGATCTCGCCTCGTTTCATTCACCGGTCCAATCGGATACGGCATCGATGAAGGCTTGGTCTTCCGATGATTGCGCGCTGGCTGCGACCGCAAGCGATTGACGATGGGCTTCCGATCGGAAGGACGGTGAGCGGATATCCGGCACCCAGATCTGGATCGGTCGCAGGCCTTGTGCGCGCAGCCGATCGCGGTGTGCCTGCACCTTCAAACGAGATGGCTTGGGCTTTGATGGGCTCATGTGTATTCCCGCTGGTTACATGTAACCATATCAGGAAACGTCGCGCGTTACCAGTGGCAGGCGGTTCCACTAATCCTTACCACCCCTTAACGATCACGCTTTCCTGATGACTGACGATTATTGACTTTTATCAGTGATTAGTCGACATTCCTCTCATTGCAGCCGCAGGAGTGTCCTCCGATGTTCGTCCGGTCCGTTTTGTCCAGCTATTCCAAGCTCTTGGCGGGTGTGTCGCTGGCCCTGATGGCCGCAGCCCTGGCCGGGTGCAATGACACCGTCGCCGAGAAAGCCGAGCCGCCGCGGCCGGTTCTGGTGGCGACCGCCCATTATGATGGCGAGACCCCCGAGCGCAGCTTCGTCGGCACCGTCCGCCCCCGGATCGAGAGCGACCTGGGCTTCCGCGTCGCCGGCAAGGTCGCCAAGCGCCTGGTGGAAGTCGGCCAAACCGTCGAGATCGGCCAGCCGCTGGCCACCCTCGACGAGGTCGATCTGAAGCTCCAGGCCGAGCAGGCTCTGGCTGAACAGACCGCCGCGACCGGCGTGCTGGCCCAGGCCGCCGCCGCTGAACAGCGCGCCAAGGATTTGAAGGCCAAGGGCTGGACCACCGACGCCCAGATGGACTCGAGCCGCGCCTCCGCCGACGAAGCCCGCGCCCGCCTGAACCGCGCCGAGCGTGCGCTCGAGCTGAGCAAGAATTCCCTTTCCTACGCGACGCTTGTTGCCGACGCCCGCGGCGTCGTCACCGCAACGCTGATCGAGCCCGGCCAGGTGGTCGCCGCGGGCCAGGCTTCGATCCGTGTCGCCCGCTTTGCCGAGAAGGAAGCGGTCGTCGCGATCCCTGAGACGCTGGTTGGACGCGCTAAGTCGGGCGTCGCCAGCGTCACTCTTTGGTCGGAGCCGGACAAGAAGTACGCAGCCAAGCTGCGCGAGATCGCCCCGGCGGCGGATCCCGCCACCCGTACCTATCTTGCAAAGTTCTCGCTGCCCGAGGCCGACGACAAGGTCGCGCTCGGCATGACCGCGACGCTGACGCTGTCGGACGCCGCCACCGAGCGCGTCGCGCGGCTGCCGCTGTCGGCGCTGTTCAACGAAGGCGGCAAGCCGTCTTTCTACGTCGTCGACGACAACGGCGGCGTCACGCTCAAGCCGGTGGCGGTGAAGTCCTACGAGAGCAACGACGTTGTCATCACCGGCGGTGTCGAAGAGGGCGCCAAGATCGTCGCGCTCGGCGTGCAGAAGCTCGATCCGAGCCAGCGGGTGCGGATCGTGTCGTCCCTGTCGTTTTAGTTTCTGTCATTCCGGGGCACGCGCAGCGTGAACTACGGTGCGCAATTGCGCACCTGAGAATCTCGAGATTCCGGGTCTGGTCCTTTCGGACCATCCCGGAATGACAAGGAAATAGAGTTACGTCGTGTGAGGTGAGTTTCGGCCTTTGTCCCTAAGCAAAGGCTGAAGCGGCGAAGCGATCCAGAATCTGCCCAGCCCCCTGGATTGCTTCGCTGCCTCGCGACGACGGTTTGAACAGAGCGGCTGTCGTTGTTTGCAACTGGATCGTCTTTCGGAGAGTGCGATGAAGCGCTTCAACCTTTCGGCCTGGGCCGTCAGCCATCCGACGCTGGTTCTCTTCCTGATGCTCGTGCTCGGCGTCGCCGGCTTCTTCTCCTATGAGAAGCTCGGCCGCGCCGAGGATCCGTTCTTCACGGTGAAGGTGGTCAACGTCTCCGTGATCTGGCCCGGCGCGACCGCGCAGGAGATGCAGACCCAGGTCGCCGATCCCATCGAGAAGAAGATCCAGGAGCTGCCCTATTTCGAGAAGGTGCAGACCTACTCCAAGCCCGCCTTCACCGCGCTTCAGGTCACCTTCCGCGACAACACGCCGCCGAAGGACGTGCCCTACCTCTTCTATCTCCTGCGCAAGAAGCTGGTCGACGTGCAGGGCCAGCTGCCGTCCGGCATTCTGGGACCCGTCGTCAACGACGAGTTCTCCGACGTCGATTCCATCCTCTACATGATGACCGGCGACGGCGCCGATTACGCCCAGCTCAAGAAGGTCTCCGAAGGCTTTCGCCAGC
Organism: Bradyrhizobium sp. cir1; assembly: GCF_014198245.1. Classification (GTDB taxonomy): domain Bacteria; phylum Pseudomonadota; class Alphaproteobacteria; order Rhizobiales; family Xanthobacteraceae; genus Bradyrhizobium. The sequence continues at coordinate 11,084 of NZ_JACIHE010000042.1, read as the reverse complement.
GCCTGCTCAAGGTGCCCGGCGTCACCAAGGTCGACGTCTACGGCAACCAGGATGAGCGGATCTTCGTCGAGTTCAGCCACGCCAAGCTCGCCACCCTCGGCATCACCCCGCAGGCGCTGTTCGATTCGCTCGCCAAGCAGAACAACGTGACCCCGGCCGGCACGGTCGAGACCTCGTCGCAGCGCGTGCCGTTGCGCGTCACCGGCGCGCTCGACGGCGCCAAGGCTGTCGCGGAGACCCCGGTCGAGAGCAACGGCCGCGTCTTCCGCCTCGGCGATATCGCGACCGTCACCCACGGCTATGTCGATCCGCCGAGCTTCGTCGTCCGACAGGAAGGCAAGGCCGCGATCGGCATCGGCGTCGTCACCGCCAAGGGCGCCAACATCCTCGAGCTCGGCAAGGAGGTCGAGAAGGCGACGGCCGAGTTCATGAAGGCCGTGCCGCAGGGCATCGACGTCAAGCTGATAGCCGACCAGCCCAAGGTGGTCGAGCACGCCGTCGGCGAGTTCGTGCACTCCTTCATGGAAGCGCTCGTCATCGTGCTGTTCGTCTCGTTCCTGGCGCTCGGCTGGCGCACCGGCATCGTGGTCGCGCTCTCGGTGCCTCTGGTGCTCGGCATCGTCTTCATCGTCATGAACACGATGTCGCTCGACCTGCACCGCATCACGCTCGGCGCGCTGATCATCGCGCTCGGCCTGCTCGTTGACGACGCCATCATCGCGGTCGAGATGATGGTCGTGAAGATGGAGCAGGGCTGGGACCGCATGCGGGCGGCGTCCTTTGCCTGGGAATCTACTGCGTTTCCGATGCTCACGGGAACGCTGGTCACGGCCGCTGGCTTCCTCCCCATCGGCTTTGCCAATTCCGCGGTCGGCGAATATGCCGGCAGCATCTTCTGGATCGTGGCGATCGCGCTGGTCGCCTCCTGGTTCGTGGCGGTGATCTTCACGCCCTATATCGGCGTCAAGCTGCTGCCGGAGATGAAGGCGCACCACAACCACGATCCGCACGCGGTCTATGAGACCCGCATGTACCGGGGCCTGCGCGCCATCGTGCAATGGTGCGTCAACCACCGCATCACCGTGGTGGCCGCGACCGTCGGCGTCTTCGTCGCCTCGATCGTCGGCTTCGGCCATGTCCAGCAGCAGTTCTTCCCGCTGTCGGAGCGGCCCGAGCTGTTCCTGCAGCTGCGCCTGCCCGAGGGCACCGCCTTCAACGTCACCGAGAAGGCGGTGAAGAAGGCCGAGACGCTGCTCAAGGACGACAAGGACATCGAGACCTATACCTCCTATGTCGGCCAGGGCTCGCCCCGCTTCTGGCTCGGCCTCAACCCGCAGCTGCCGAACGAGGCCTTCGCCGAGGTCGTCATCGTCGCCAAGGGCGTCGAGGCGCGCGAGCGCATCAAGGCCAAGATCGAGAACGCGGCTGCCGAAGGCTTCCTGTCCGAGGCGCGTGTCCGTGTCGACCGCTTCAACTTTGGTCCGCCGGTGGGCTTCCCGGTCCAGTTCCGCGTGATCGGCCCCGACGCCAACAAGGTGCGCGAGATCGCCTACCAGGTCCGCGACGTCATGCGGCAGAACAAGAGCGTCAAGGACGTCCAGCTCGACTGGAACGAGCAGTCGCCCTACCTGAAGCTCGTCGTCGACCAGGATCGCGCCCGCGCCATGGGCCTGACCCCGCAGGAGGTCTCGCAGGCGCTCGCGATGCTGATCTCTGGCTCGCAGGTCACCACCGTGCGCGACGGCATCGAGAAGGTCGGCGTGGTCGCCCGTGCGATCCCGTCCGAGCGCCTCGACCTCGGCGGCGTCGGCGATCTCACCATCACCTCGCGCAACGGCGTCGCCGTGCCGCTGCAGCAGATCGCCAAGATCGAGTATGCCCACGAGGAGCCGATCATGTGGCGGCGCAACCGCGACATGGCGATCACCGTGCGCTCGGACGTCGTCGACGGCGTGCAGGCGCCCGACGTCACGGGCCAGATCACGCCGAAGCTGAAGGCGATCAAGGATCACCTCGAGCCCGCCTACCGCATCGAGCCGGGCGGCGCCTTCGAGGAATCCGCCAAGGGCAATGCCTCGATCTTCATCCTCTTCCCGGTGATGGTCATGGTGATGCTGACGCTGCTGATGATCCAGCTGCAGAGCTTCTCGCGCCTGATCCTGGTGTTCCTGACCGCGCCGCTCGGCATCGTCGGTGCCTCCTTAGGCCTCAACGTCGCCAACGCCCCGTTCGGCTTCGTGGCACTGCTCGGCCTGATCGCGCTCGCCGGCATGATCATGCGCAACACGGTCATCCTGGTTGACCAGATCGAGACCGACGTTTCGCATGGCCTGACCCGGCGCGAGGCGATCGTGGAGGCGACCGTCCGCCGTGCCCGTCCGGTGGTGCTGACGGCGCTGGCCGCGATCCTCGCCATGATCCCGCTGTCGCGTTCGGCCTTCTGGGGCCCGATGGCGATCACCATCATGGGCGGCCTGTTTGTCGCGACGTTCCTGACGCTGCTCTACCTGCCGGGCCTCTATGCCCTGTGGTTCAGGAAGAGCCTGGACGAGGCGGGCACTCCCGAGCAGCCTGCCGCACCGCAGCATGAGAGCGATGACCAGCATGCAATTCCGCTTGCTGAAGCGGCTGAATAAGTGAGAAGAAGTGTTGATTGACGAGTCCTGACTGATGGCCCTTGTTTCGGAACATATCGAAGGCGACACCCGGGATCGTATCCTCGAGGTGGCCGAGCGGCTGTTCCGGCAGATCGGCTACCAGAAGACCACGGTCGGGGACATCGCCAAGGAGCTCAGGATGAGCCCCGCCAACGTCTATCGCTTCTTCGAATCGAAGAAGGCGATTCACCAGGCGGTGGCCCGTTCGCTGATGGGCGAGGTCGAGCTGGAGGCGCAACGGATCGTGGCCCGGCCCGGTCCGGTGCTCCCGCGCTTCCGCGAGCTGCTCACCACCATCCATCGCATGAACACCGAGCGCTATGTCGGCGACAACAAGCTGCACGAGATGGTCGCGATCGCGATGGAGGAGGACTGGGACGTCTGCGTCGCCCATATGGAGTGCATCGCCGGCGTCATCGGCCAGATGATCGCGCAAGGTGTCGCCTCCGGCGAGTTCGAGGCGCCGGACCTGCAACTGGCCTCGCTCTGCGCCTGCACCGCGATGATCCGCTTCTTCCACCCCCAGATGATCGCCCAGTGCGCCACCAAGCCGGGCCCGACCATCGACCAGATGATCGATTTCGTCATCGCGGGTCTGTCGCCGCGCCACTGACGGGCGGGGCATTTTCTCCTATAAGCAGGCCGACCGCCCCCGGGCTGACCGACTGGTGGCGGCCAGGACGGATCAACATACTCCGTCATTGCGAGCGTAGCGAAGCAATCCAGACTGTCTCCGCGGAGGGATTCTGGATTGCTTCGCTACGCTCGCAATGACGAGCAGGGGAGAGCCAGTGTGACCGACAAAGACCTCTACTTCTACGAGCCCTCCAAGGGCCACGGCCTCAAGCATGATCCCTTCAACGCCATCATCGCACCGCGCCCGATCGGCTGGATCTCCTCCCGCGATACCAGGGGCCACGTCAACCTCGCCCCCTACAGCTTCTTCAACGCATTCTGCTATGTGCCGCCGATCATCGGCTTCTCCTCCACCAACTGGAAGGACACGGTCGAGAACATCCAGCAGACCGGCGAGTTCGTCTGGAATCTCGCCACGATGGATCTGGCGAAGCAGATGAATGCAACCGCCGCGCATGTCGCGCCCGAGGTCGACGAGTTCGAGGTCGCGGGCCTCACCGCCGTCCCCGGCAAGCTCGTCAACGTGCCGCGCGTCGGCGAGAGCCCTGTCGCCTTCGAATGCAAGGTGTCCGACATCGTTCGCCTCAAGGGCGCCAATGGCAAGGAGGCCGACGCCTGGCTGACGCTCGGCGAGGTGGTCGCCGTCCACATCGACAAGGCCATGATCAAGGACGGCGTCTATCAGACCGCCGCCGCCCGCCCCATCGTTCGCGCCGGCCGCCGCGGCGACTATTTCGAGATCAAGCCGGAAAACATGTTCGAGATGATCCGGCCGGATTAGGCCGCCACAGTCATTCCGGGGCGCGCCGTCAGGCGCGAGCCCGGAATCCATTCATCAACCGACTCAGCCGCACGATGGATTCCGGGCTCACGCTTCGCGTGCCCCGGAATGACGGCGGGGTAATCAGCCCATTTCCCCTCCCCGGAACTGCCCCCACGCCCCGGCCGTTAGTCCCCTGGGCGGCCGCCCGGCCGCGTCAATTCGCTTCTTTTTGCTCGCGAAGTGTTCACGCACCCCGGCCACTTTCCGCTAAAATGCCCTGTCACCGCGCCGATGCATGAGGTCCGCCATGAGCTTCCGCCGCGACACCATCACAAAGCCGATCTTCTCCTGGGCGCGCGGCGTGCTGCCGGCGATGTCCGACACCGAGCGCGAGGCGCTGGAGGCCGGCGACGTCTGGTGGGATGCCGATCTCTTCACCGGTGATCCCGACTGGTCGAAACTGCTGAAAATCGCGCCGGCCAGATTGACCGACGAGGAGCAGGCCTTCCTCAGCGGCCCCGTCGACGAGCTCTGCGCCATGCTCGACGAGTGGAAAATCTTCTGGGAATGGCGCGACCTGCCGCAGGACGTCTGGCACTTCGTCAAGCGCGAAAAGTTCTTCGGCATGATCATTCCGAAGGAATTCGGCGGCCTCGGCTTCTCGCCCTACGCGCATTCGGAAGTGGTGCGCAAGATTTCGACCCGCTCGATCGCGGCGGCCGTCACGGTGATGGTGCCGAACTCGCTCGGGCCCGGCGAGCTCCTGATGCGCTTCGGCACCAGGGAGCAGCAGGAGCGCTGGCTGCCGCGGCTCGCCGATGGGCACGACATTCCCTGCTTCGGCCTCACCAGCCCCGAGGCCGGCTCGGATGCCGCCTCGATGGTCGACACCGGCATCATCTGCAAGGGCAACTTCGAAGGCCGCGAGGTCGTCGGCCTCAGGCTCAACTGGCACAAGCGCTACATCACGCTTGGCCCGGTCGCGACGCTGCTGGGCCTCGCCTTCAAGGCCTATGATCCCGATCGTCTGGTTGGCGATCAGGAAGAGCTCGGCATCACCGTAGCGCTGATCCCGACGAACTTGCCCGGCGTCGAGATCGGCCAGCGCCACCTGCCCTCGATGCAGGTGTTCCAGAACGGCCCGAACCGGGGCCGCGACGTCTTCATCCCGCTCGACTACGTCATCGGTGGCAAGGAGCGCCTCGGGCAGGGTTGGAAGATGCTGATGACCGCGCTCGCCGCCGGCCGCGGCATCTCGCTGCCGTCGCTGTCGGCGGCAGGTGCTGCGTATGCCGCGCGCACCACCGGTGCCTATGCCCGGATCCGCGAGCAGTTTGGCATCTCGATCTCCAAGTTCGAGGGTGTCGAGGAGCCGCTGGCCCGCATCGTCGCCACCGCCTATCAGCTCGACGCGGCGCGCCGACTCACCTGCGCGGCGCTCAATGCCGGCATTCATCCCGCCGTCATCTCCGGCATCATGAAGCTGCACGCGACGGAGCGGATGCGCACTGCGGTCGACGACGCCATGGACATTCATGGCGGCAAGGCCGTGATCGACGGTCCGCAAAACTATCTCGGCAATCTGCACCGCGCCGTGCCGGTCGGCATCACTGTCGAGGGCGCCAACATCCTGACCCGCAACCTCATCGTGTTCGGGCAGGGCGCGATCCGCGCCCATCCCTATCTGCTCGACGAGATGAACGCGCTGGCGGACACCGATCGCGAGCGCGGGCTCACCGCCTTCGACAAGGCGTTCTGGAAGCATGTCGGCCACAGTTTCGGAACACTCTTGCGTGCCTTCGGACGTAGCTGGACCTTTGGCGCTTTCGCAATGGCGCCCGATGCCGGCGATGCCACGCCATTCTACCGCCAGCTCTCGCGCTACTCCGCAGCGTTTGCGCTCTGCGCCGACATGGCGCTGCTGACGCTCGGCGGCGCGCTCAAGCGCAAGGAAATGCTGTCGGCACGCTTCGGCGACATTCTTTCCGAACTGTATCTGCTTTCGGCGGCGCTGAAGCGCTGGCAGGACGAGGGCCGGCAGAAGGAAGACTTCGCCGCGTTGGAATGGTGCATGGCGACCGGCTTCAAGACCATCGAGAACCGGCTTGCCGAAATTCTCGCCAATCTGCCGAACCGCTTTGTCGCCGGCTTCCTCAAGCTCGTGGTCCAGCCCTTCGGGGCGCGCGTGCTCGGCCCGTCCGATCGCGTCGTGCACCAATGCGCCGGCATCGTGCTGGAGCCGTCGGCCGCGCGCGAGCGCCTGACGCCGGATCTCGCTCATGTCGACGATGACGGCGGATTCGCCCGGCTGGAGCGCGCGTTCAAGCTGGTAGCAGGTACGGAAGCCATCGCCAAGCGGATGCGTGCTGCACATTTAAGCGACTGGAAGGAGGCCGTTGCCAAAGGCGTGATCACGCAGGCCGAAGGCGAGCAGCTTGCCGTGGCCCGCGACGCCGTCACTGAAGTGATAGAGGTCGACGATTTTGCGCCGGAGGCACTGTCGCCGATTTACAAGAAAACCGGCGACGTGCATCAGTTCTTCCAGGAACTCGGTGAGCAGAGGGCGGCAAGCTGATGGCACGACCGGTTTTCATCGTCGACGGCAGCCGGACGCCGTTTTTGAAGGCGCGCTCCGGGCCGGGGCCATTCACGCCGGTCGATCTTGCCGTGCAATGCGGACGGCCGCTCTTGGCGCGCCAGCCGTTTTCACCCGTCGATTTCGACCAGGTCATTCTCGGCTGCGTCAACGTCATCGCCGACGAGATGAATCCGGCCCGTGTCGCGGCGCTCCGGCTCGGCATGGGCGAGGATATGGTCGCCTTCACCGTGCAGATCAATTGCGGCTCGGGCATGCAGTCGATCGACACCGCCTACCGCTACATCCGCGAGGGCCATGCCGACATGATTTTGGCCGGCGGCACCGAGGCGCTGAGCCACGCGCCGCTGGTCTGGCCGAACTCCGGCGTGCGCTGGTTCGCCGGGCTCGCCACCGCCAAAAGCGTGGCGGCGAAGCTCGCCGCGGCGTTCAAGCTGCGGCCGCGTTATCTCAAGCCGATCATTGGCCTCGAGCGCGGGCTGACCGATCCCGTCACAGACCTGAACATGGGCCAGACCGCCGAGGTCGTCGGCCATCTCTTCGGTATCACCCGCGCGGAGTCGGACGCCTATGCCGCCGAGAGCCATCGCCGGCTTGCGCATGCGCAAGGCGCGGGTTTTCTCAAAGGCGAGGTCGAGACCGCGTTCTCCCGCAACGGAAAATTCTTCGACCATGACGACGGCGTGCGGCCGGACTCGACGGCCGAGTCTCTCGCGAAACTGAGGCCGGTGTTCGAGCGCCCCTGGGGCCAGGTCACCGCCGGCAATTCCTCGCAGATCACCGACGGCGCGTCCTGGGTGATCCTCGCCTCCGACGAAGCGGTGGCAAAGCATAGACTGACGCCGAAGGCCGTCATCGTCGACAGCCATTGGGCCGCGCTCGATCCCAGCATCATGGGGCTCGGCCCGGTGATGTCGGTCACGCCGCTGCTGAAGCGCAACGACCTCACCATCAAGGACGTCGAGACCTGGGAGCTGAACGAGGCGTTCGCGACGCAAGTGCTCGGCTGTCTCGCCGCCTGGAACGACGACAAGTTTTGCCGCGAGATTCTGGGGCTCGACGGCGCCGCCGGCGAGATTGATCGTGAAAGGCTCAACGTCGATGGCGGCGCGATTTCGCTCGGCCATCCCGTCGGCACCTCCGGCAACCGCATCGTGCTGCATCTCGTCAATGCGATGAAGCGGCTCGGCACGCGGCGCGGCGTTGCCACCGAATGCATCGGCGGCGGGCTCGGCGGCGCCATGCTGATCGAGGCGGTGTGACCATGGATTCCAGGATCATGACCGCGCTCGGCGACCGCGTCCTCACGCTCGGGCCGCAGCCGGCGCCAGACGGCCCCTACAAGCACTTCAGGCTGACGCGCGATGCCGACGGCGTCGCCTGGCTGCTGTTCGACCGAGACGGCGCCAGCGCCAACACGCTGTCCTCGGACGTGATGGAGGAATTCGACGCCGTGCTCGCGGCGATCGAGACCGAGCGTCCCGCCGGCCTCGTGATCCGCTCCGCAAAGCCGTCCGGCTTCATTGCCGGTGCCGACGTCAACGAATTCCGCGGCGCCAGCGATCCCGAGATGGTGGAAACGCGTATCCGCGCTGCGCATGCGGTGGTCGATCATCTGGAAGCGCTAAAGCTGCCGACGGTCGCGGTCATCCACGGCTTTTGTCTCGGCGGCGGCCTCGAGGTCGCGCTGGCCTGCCAGTCGCGCATCGCCATCGACGGCGCGCGCTTCGGCTTCCCGGAGGTGATGCTGGGCCTGCATCCCGGCCTCGGCGGCACGGCGCGCTTCACTGCGCTGGTCAATCCGACGCAGTCGATGGCGCTGATGCTGACCGGCCGCACCATCGACGCGCGTCGCGCCAAATCGCTCGGCCTTGTCGATACCGTGACGCAGGAGCGCCACGTCCGTGGTGCCGTGAAGGACGTGCTGTTTGGCCGGCTGAAGCGGGCCAAGCCCGGCCTGCTGACGCGCGCCGCCAATCTCGGACCGGTGCGCGGACTGCTGGCCAAGCGCATGCGCTCGGAGGCGGCGAAGGCCGCGTCCCGCGACCATTATCCCGCGCCCTACGCGCTGATCGATCTCTGGGAGACCCATGGCGGCAGCAAGGCCGCGATGCTGAATGCCGAGCAGGCGTCATTCGCCAAGCTGATGGTGACGCCGACGGCCCAGAACCTGATTCGCGTGTTCTTCCTGCGCGAGCAGATGAAGAAGGCGGCGGGCTCCGGCAACACGGTGAAGCATGTCCACGTCATCGGCGCCGGCGCCATGGGCGGTGACATCGCGGCTTGGGTAGCCGGGCAAGGGCTGCGCGTCTCGCTCGCCGACATGAAGGCGGAGCCGATCGCAGGCGCCGTGAAACGCGCGGCCGAGCTCTACGGCAAGATCATCCGCAAGTCCACCGAGGTGCGCGACGCGCTCGATCGCCTGCTCCCCGATATGGACGGCGAGGGCGTCCGCAATGCCGATCTCATCATCGAGGCGGTGCCGGAAAAGCTCGAGCTGAAACAGAAGGTCTATGCCGGCCTCGAGCCGCGGATGAAGCCGGGCGCGATCCTTGCGACCAATACGTCGAGCATTCCGCTTCAGGATCTGCGCACCACGCTGGCGCGGCCGGAGCGGCTGGTCGGGCTGCATTTCTTCAACCCGGTGTCGCGGCTGCAACTGGTCGAGGTCGTCAGCCATGACGGCAACGATGCACAGGTGTTGAAAGAGGCGCTCGCCTTCGTGGGTGCGATCGACCGCCTGCCGCTCGCCGTGAAGAGCTCGCCCGGCTTCCTCGTCAACCGCGCGCTGACGCCGTACATGCTCGAAGCCATGGTGATGCTGGACGAGAAGACCGACCAGCGGCTGATCGATGCCGCGGCGGAGCAATTCGGCATGCCGATGGGGCCGATCGAACTGGCCGACCAGGTCGGCCTCGACATCTGCATGGACGTCGGCGACATGCTGCGCACCAAGTTCGGTGATCTCTTGCCGCCGACGCCGGCCTGGCTGCGCGAGAAGGTTGCCAAGGGCGAGCTCGGCCGCAAGACCGGCAAGGGCTTCTACACCTGGAAGGACGGCAAGGCGGAGAAGGCACAGCTCGCCGAAACCGGTCCACGCGTCGCCGACCAGATGATCGACCGCCTGGTGCTGCCGATGTCCAATGTCTGCGTTGCGGCGCTCCGTGAGGGCATCGTCGACGACGCTGATGCAGTCGACGGCGCCATGATCTTCGGCACGGGTTATGCACCGTTCCGCGGTGGTCCACTGAATTACGCGCGCACCCGCGGCGTGGAAAACATTGTATCCACCCTGCATGCGCTGGCGGAGCGATTCGGCGAGCGCTTCGCGCCCGATCCGGGCTGGGACAATTTCAAGTGAGCAATCTCAAGTGAGAGAGGCATGAACGAGCAAGCCAATACCGGACCGAGCGGGGATCTCTGCATCCGCACGCTGGCGATGCCGGCCGATACGAACGCGAACGGCGACATCTTCGGCGGCTGGCTGCTCAGCCAGATGGACGTCGGCGGCGGCGTGTTCGCATCGAAGGTCGCGAAGTCGCGCACGGTCACGGTCGCGATCGAGGCGATGAATTTTCGCAAAGCGGTCTATGTCGGCGATCTCGTCTCCGTCTACGCCAACCTTGTGCGTGTGGGGCGCACGTCGATCACCGTGCATCTGGAAGCGTGGGCGCTGCGTCGCGGCGAGCGGGATCCCTTCCTCGTCACCGACGGCAACTTCACCTACGTCTCGATCGACGAGCACGGACGCCCGCAGGCGGTTCGTTCGAGCGACACTGTCATCGCGACGTAACGACGCGCGTCACCGCAAGGGTAACTGTCATCGTCCGCGAAGGCTGGCAATGGCAGGTGACTCGTTCCCGCGTCGCGGCTTCGCCAAGAACCAGTCATAAAACGGATGAGGTCCCGGCGTACTCAATTGCGTGTCGATTCGGGGCGGAAAACGGCCGAAAATGCCTAGGAACCTTTGGGTCGGAGTGCCGTTATTTGCCCGCACTGAGGAAACCACGGACCATGCCGGACAGCTACATCATCGAAGTCGAATCGCAGACCGCAGGTATCGTCGTTCGTTCCCAGGGAGGTTACTGCTTCTTCGCTTCATCCCACCGCTTTAACCGCCTCGAAGGCCAGCTCTTCCGCAACGCGCGCGAAGCCGAGCGCGCCGCGCGCAGGCTGCTGAATGGCGATGTGAAGGAGGCGGCGTAAGCGCCTGCCGCCGGTGATTTCGACGTCCGCAGCGTGGTCGGAAAATTTTGCCGAGCGCACCGCTGCCCTCTCCCCACGAGGGTAGGGCTATCGCAGAGGGGGTCTTGGTGGCGGCCTGAGCAAGCGCCTCGTCCTTCGAGACGCCCGCTTCAGGGCGGGCTCCTCAGAGCGTGAGATTCTTTTGGTAGGGATCAGTATTTGCCACGGCGGCGATGCTGTGATTCGC
>NZ_JACIHE010000041.1 GCF_014198245.1 Bradyrhizobium sp. cir1 | reverse complement strand
TCTCGCCAAGGCATCGGCTGGTCCTCCCAGCCGACAGAGAACTGTCACCCATCCATCCGGTCTACTGTGTTACCTCTCTATCCGGTCTGGACACCGCTGCCCCTTCTCCCCTTGCGGGAGAAGGTGGCATAGGCGGCCTCCGGCCGCCGTTCTTAAGAACGCCGAAGCAAAGCTTCGGCTATGGCGCCGGATGAGGGGTATCTATCCACGAACACAACAAGCAGTGTCGCGCGCGGAGAGATACCCCTCACCCGGCTCGCCGCCTACGCGGCGAGCCACCCTCTCCCGCAAGGGGAGAGGGTGCACCGACGATGCCGCTCGAAAATTCAACTCAACCAGAACTTCGGCGTTGTCGGCTCCAGCCGGCCGCCGACGCGCACCGGGGCGATGCGGAGCGCGAGGCCTGTTGCATCGTCCGTCTCTACCGCGACGGCGCTGAGCGTTGCAGCGCCTGCTGCCGGCTCGAAGCGACCCGACGGAATCCCCGTGGTGAACCGCCGCAGCGGCTCTTCCTTCTGCATGCCGATGATGGAGTCGTAGTCGCCGGTCATGCCGGCATCGGTCATGTAGGCGGTGCCGCCTGCGAGGATCTGGTGGTCGGCGGTCGGCACATGCGTATGGGTGCCGACGACGAGGCTGGCGCGGCCGTCGCAGAAGAAGCCGATGCCCTGCTTCTCGCTCGACGCCTCGCAATGGAAATCGACGACGATGGCATCGGCGGCAACGCCGAGCGGACAGGCGCCGAGCTCGCGCTCGAGCGCGGCGAAGGGATCGTCGAACGGGGTCATGAAGACGCGGCCCAGCGCGTTGACGACGAGCGCGTGCTTGCCGTTCTTGGTCTCGACCAAGGCCGCGCCGCGGCCGGGCGTGCCGCGCGGATAGTTCGCCGGACGCACCAGGCGGTCGGCGCGCTCGATGAACACCAGGGCTTCACGCTGGTCCCAGGAGTGATTGCCGAGCGTCACCGCGTCGGCGCCGGCCTCGAGGAATTCCTGGTAGATCGCTTCCGTGATGCCGAAGCCGCCGGCCGAATTCTCGCCGTTGACCACGACGAAATCGAGCGACCAGTCCTTGACCATGCCGGGCAGATATTCGGCGACGGCCTCGCGCCCGCTACGGCCGACCACGTCACCCACGAAGAGAATGCGCAACTTCAGAACTCCGGAAATCGTACACGTCCGATTCCGTTAGCACATAATCCAGCGCCACGTCGTGCGATAGTGCCGGAACCGCCTCGATCTCCTGCGCCGCAAAGGCAAGCCCGATGCCGACGATGTGCTTGGATTTCCGCAAATGCGCAAAGGTGAAATCGTAATGCCCTGCGCCGTAGCCGATGCGATGGCCGAGGCGGTCGAAGGCGGCGAGCGGCGTCAGCATGATGTCGGGGATGACTTCCGCGGCTGCAGGCGACGGCTCGGGAATGCCGAGCGGGCCGAGCATCAGGCGGTCGTTCGGATGGAAGATGCGGAAGATCAGCGACTGGCCGCGCGCGGTGACGCAAGGCAGCGCGAGCCTGGCGCCCTGCTCCGCGAGCTTCTTCAACAGCGGCATCGGATCGATCTCGCTGCGGATCGGCGAATAGCCGGAGACGATGCTGCCCGGCAGCAGCTCGAACGGCAGCCCGCGCTTGGCGAGCTTTGCGGCCGCAGCAGCGCGCTTCTTCTCGCTCAGCGCATCGCGTTTGGCGAGGGCTTTGGCACGGAGCTCGGCTTTGGACATACGCGTTTTCCCCGAAGGCGAAGTCTTGCTCCGCTGTCATCACCCGCGAAGGCGGGTGATCCAGTATTCCAGAGACGCCAGTGATCAAACATCGACGCCGCGGCGTACTGGATGCCCCGCCTGCGCGGGGCATGACACTGAGAGTGAATTGACCGCCGGTTTGTCGTGGACGCAATTCGACGAGAACGAACAGCCAGAAACAAAAGTGCGAAGCCGCGTACGCCGTTGAAGCACTCGATCCCGGAGTTCCCTACGAAAGTAGGTGGGCACCATATGTCCGGGCCCACGGGCCCGGCCAGGGACAGTTCCCTAAAGGATCGATAAGGCCCCGGGGATATATGGCTCCTGACGGACGTCGCAGCCTCGCCTGCGCAATGTAACAACGATACTGACGAATCGCCAGCCCGGCGCTGCAGCCCCCCACTTTCGCAGCCCGCACAGTGCCACCCTCCCCTGGAGGGGGAGGGTCGGCTCACATTGAGCGCAGCGAAATGTGAGACGGGGTGGGGTGACGGTCTCTCCACCTCCAACAGTGTTCGTGTGGAGAGATCACCCCACCCCGCTCGCGCTACGCGCGATCGACCCTCCCCCTCCAGGGGAGGGTAAGGCCCGTAGCCCCATCGAGCCCAACAATTGATCGAGTCTTCCGAAGAGCCTCAGCCGATCGCAATGCCGTTGCCGACGGTCCGGTTCAGCACCTGGGTCGACTTCTCGATGCGTTCGGCGGCGGCGTTCAGGGCGTTCACCACTGCGGTCTGGGTCATGCGGGCACGCTCGACGGCGGCGTTGCGGAAATCCCGGAGCTCGGTCAACTCCTGCTCGAGGGTTCGGACACGGTTGCTGGTGTCGATCAGTTCGTCGCAGACGGTCAGCGCGGCCATCACGGTCAGCCGTGCATCGCCGATCTCGCCGAATTTTCCGCGCAGCGACTGGATGCGCGTCTCCAGGGTTTCGGCGAGCTTGAGCAGCCGCACCTCCTGGCCCTCCTCACAGGCCATGCGGTATTGCCGGCCATTGATGGTGACGTTGATGTGGCTCATCCATCCTCTCCGGTATCGAGCACCGAGCGTATCGTGACGATTGCAGAATCCAGCCGGTCGGAGATCTCGCGATTGGTGCGCTCGAGCTTGCGCGCCTTCACCAGCGCGCCGTCGAGCTCGTCGGCAAGTCGCGAGCGGTCCGCGCCGAGCGCCTGGATTCGCGCCGCGAGCTCGTTCTCGTCGCGATCGGCATCGCGCCGCCGCTCGACCGCGCTTTCGAGCGCATCGAGCGCCGCCATGAGCCTGCGGGTCGCGATCTCGATCTCGACGGCGGAGGACTCCGTCATGGCAGAGCTGTTGGACACGCGATCGTTCATGCAGTCAGCGGCGGAACCTGGCGGCCTTTGCCCAGTGGCCTTTCCCTGGAGCTTGCCGTCCGGCAAAAGACTCGGTTCGGCAAGCGGTTAGAAGCAGAAATTTACGTGGCAAGCTAGCCGAGCGCAACGCCGCCCGGAAACTATGCACCGATAGATCGGACGGACATCGTCCTGATCCGTCAATTCCTCCCGGCACGATCGCGGCCGAAAACCGGTCTCCAGAGAGGCAACTTTTACGGCCAAACCGGCGTTTGATTGCCTTGGACTCCCGGAACTGAGGTGCTATCCCAGCCCCGACCTCTAGCGGCCGCAAGGCTCCTTTCCCGCGCGGGCGTACACGCCAAGCGCCTCATTTCAGACGGATTTTCATCATGATGCAGCTCGATGCCACCCGTATGGCGAATGCGCAGGTCGACGCCACCCGTATGGCCAACGCCATCCGTGGCCTTTCGATGGACGCTGTCGAGAAGGCGAAATCGGGCCATCCCGGCCTGCCGATGGGCGCCGCCGACATCGCCACGGTGCTGTTCACGCAGTTCCTGAAATTCGACGCCGCCGCGCCCGCCTGGCCGGACCGTGACCGCTTCGTGCTGTCGGCCGGCCACGGCTCGATGCTGCTCTATTCGCTGCTGTATCTCACCGGCAATGCCGAGATGACGCTGGACCAGATCAAGCAGTTCCGCCAGGTCAACTCGCTGACCCCCGGCCATCCCGAGAACTTCCGCACCAAGGGCATCGAGACCACGACCGGCCCGCTCGGACAGGGCATCTCGACCGCTGTCGGCATGGCGCTCGCCGAGAAGATGCTCGCCGCCGAGTTCGGCAAGAAGATCGTCGACCACCACACCTATGTGCTCGCCTCCGACGGCGATCTGATGGAAGGCGTCTCGCAGGAAGCGATTGCGATGGCCGGGCACTGGAAGCTCAACAAGCTGATCGTGCTCTATGACGACAACGGCATCTCGATCGACGGCCCGACCTCGCTCGCCGATTCCGTCGACCAGGTGAAGCGCTTCAAGTCCGCCGGCTGGGCGGCCGAGAAGATCGACGGCCAGGACCAGGCCGCCATCGCCGCTGCGATTACGCGGGCGAAGAAATCCAACAAGCCGACGCTGATCGCCTGCCGCACCACCATCGGCTTCGGCGCGCCGAACAAGGCCGGCACCTCCAAGGTGCACGGCGAGGCGTTAGGGGCCGACGAGCTCAAGGCCGCCAAGGAGAATCTCGGCATCTCGCTCGAGCCGTTCACGGTCGCAGATGACGTGCTGAAGGCCTGGCGCGCAGCCGGCAGCCGCGGCGCTGCGGCTCGTCAGGAATGGGAAGCACGGCTCGGTGAGCTCGGCAGCCGCAAGCGCGCCGAGTTCGAGCGCCGCCTGCGCCATGAGCGTCCGGCCTCGCTGGCAAAGGCACTGAAGGCGCACAAGAAGGAGCTGCTGGAGAAGCCGCTTGTTGCCGCCACGCGCAAATCGTCGGAAGCGGCGATCGAGGCGATCGCAGCCGCAATGCCGATGGAATTTTTGGCGGGCTCGGCCGATCTCACCGGCTCCAACAACAACAAGGCGAAGTCGGCGACCGCCTTCTCCGCCAAGACGCCGAAGGGCCGCTTCATCCATTACGGCATCCGCGAGCACGGCATGGCGGCCGCGATGAACGGCATCTTCCTGCACGGCGGCTTCGCGCCGAACGGCGCGACCTTCCTCGTCTTCACCGATTATGCGCGTCCTGCGATGCGCCTTGCCGCGCTGATGGGCGCCGGCGTCGTCTACGTGATGACGCACGATTCCATCGGCCTCGGCGAGGACGGCCCGACCCATCAGCCGGTCGAGCATCTCGCCGCACTTCGCGCCATCCCCAACATGCGCGTGTTCCGCCCGTGCGATTCCATCGAGGTCGCCGAGTGCTGGGAACTGGCGCTGAACCGCGTCGACGGTCCGACCGTGCTGGCGCTGACGCGGCAGAACCTGCCGCAGCTCCGTACCACCGCACCGAACGACAATCCTTGCGCGGCGGGCGCCTATGAACTGGTTCCGGCGCAGGGCGAAGCCAAGGTATCGCTGTTCGCGTCCGGCTCGGAGGTCGAGATCGCGGTTGCCGCGCAAAAGCAACTCGCCGAGCGCGGCATCGCGTCACGGGTGGTGTCGGTGCCCTCGCTCGAGCTTTTGTTAGCGCAACCAGAAGCCAAGCGCGCCGCCATCATCGGCAATGCGCCGGTGAAGATCGCAATCGAGGCCGCGGTGCGCTGGGGCTGGGATGCCGTGATCGGCCAGGATGGCGAATTCATCGGCATGCATTCCTTCGGCGAAAGCGGCCCGGCGAAGGAGCTTTACAAGCATTTCGGCATCACCGCCGAGGCTGCGGTTAACGCCGTGCTGAAGCGCGTTTCCTGAGAGTTGAGCTTGTCAAAAAAAAGGACTAGGTAACGTCTCATATGATCAAGCCCCCGCCCGGCCGAACCGGGCGTCCGCCCTAAAAAACCCATGCAGGCGCGCGAAGCGCGTTGTGCGGGACGACAACGGTCATTGAAGGAGACGAAACATGGCAGTCCGCGTCGGAATCAACGGTTTTGGCCGCATCGGCCGCAACGTGCTGCGGGCTATCGCCGAGTCAGGCCGCAAGGACATCGAGGTCGTCGGCATCAACGATCTCGGCCCGGTCGAGACCAACGCCCATCTGCTCCGCTTCGACAGTGTCCATGGCCGCTTCCCCGGCACCGTGACCGTCGATGGCGACTCGATCAACCTCGGCAGCGGCAAGATCAAGGTGACCGCCGAGCGCGATCCCTCGAAGCTGCCCTGGAAGGATCTCGGCGTCGACATCGCGCTCGAGTGCACCGGCATCTTCACCTCGAAGGACAAGGCCTCCGCGCATCTGACCGCCGGCGCCAAGCGCGTGCTGGTCTCCGCGCCCGCCGACGGCGCCGACGCCACCATCGTCTACGGCGTCAACCACGACACGCTGACCAGGGATCATCTGGTCGTCTCCAACGGAAGCTGCACCACCAACTGCCTCGCGCCGGTCGCCAAGGTGCTGAACGATCTCGTCGGCATCGAGACCGGCTTCATGACCACGATCCACGCCTATACCGGCGACCAGCCGACGCTGGACACGCTGCACAAGGATCTCTACCGCGGCCGCGCGGCTGCGATGTCGATGATCCCGACCTCGACCGGCGCCGCCAAGGCGATCGGCCTCGTGCTGCCGGAACTCAAGGGCAAGCTCGATGGCGTCGCGATCCGCGTGCCGACCCCGAACGTCTCGGTGGTCGACCTCAAGATCGTCGCCAAGCGCGCCACCGATGCCAAGGAAATCAACGCGGCGATGAAGCGCGCCTCAGAGCAGCAGCTCAAGGGCATCCTCGGCTACACCAGCGCGCCCAACGTCTCGATCGACTTCAACCACGACCCGCACTCCTCGACCTTCCACGAGGACCAGACCAAGGTGCAGAACGGCACGCTGGTGCGCGTGATGTCCTGGTACGACAACGAGTGGGGCTTCTCGAATCGCATGGCGGACACCGCCGTCGCGATGGCGAAGGTGATCTAACTCCGCTGCGTTTTCGACATTCCGGGATGGTCCGCAGGACCAGACCCGGAATCTCGAGATTCCGGGTTCGCGCTGCACGCGCCCCGGAATGACTTCCTAGAGGCCCGGGACAAGAGAGCCAGAGATGTCCGCTAAATTCCGCACCCTCGACGACGTCGACGTGAAGGGCAAGCGCGTGCTGCTGCGCGTCGATCTGAACGTGCCCATGGACAACGGGCGCGTCACCGACGCAACGCGGCTCGATCGCGTCGCGCCGACCATCACCGAAATCTCGGACAAGGGCGGCAAGGTCATCCTGCTCGCGCATTTCGGCCGTCCGAAGGGGCGCGATGCCAAGGACTCGCTGAAGCCGGTTGCCGAGGCACTGTCGAAAGTCGTGCAGAAGCCCGTCGCCTTCGCCGATGACTGCATCGGCGAGCCTGCGGCCACAGCCGTGGCGGCGCTTAGCGATGGCGACATTCTCTGTCTGGAAAACACCCGCTTCCACAAAGAGGAAGAGAAGAACGATCCCGCCTTCGTCGCGGAACTGGCAAAGCTCGGCGACATCTGGGTCAGTGACGCGTTCTCGGCCGCGCACCGCGCCCACGCCTCGACCGAAGGCCTCGGCCACAAGCTGCCGGCCTATGCCGGCCGCACCATGCAGGCCGAGCTCGATGCGCTGGAGAAGGCGCTGGGCTCGCCGACCAAGCCGGTCATCGCGATCATCGGCGGCGCCAAAGTCTCGACCAAGATCGACCTGCTCGAAAACCTCGTGACCAAGGTCGATGCGCTCGTGATCGGCGGCGGCATGGCCAACACCTTCCTGCACGCCCAGGGCGTCGCGGTCGGCAAGTCGCTGGCCGAGAAGGATCTCGCGCCGACCGCGGTGCGCATCATGGAGAAGGCGGAAGCCGCCAACTGCGCGATCATCCTGCCGGTGGACGCCACCGTCGCCTATCATTTCGCGGCGAACGCGCCCTCGCACGCCTATGGCCTCGATGCGATCCCGGCCGAAGGCATGATCCTCGACGTCGGCCCGCAATCGGTCGCGCGCGTTCACGCCGCGATCGACGATGCGGCGACGCTGGTCTGGAACGGACCGCTAGGGGCCTTCGAGATGCAGCCGTTCGACCGCGGCACGGTTGCGGCCGCCAAGCATGCCGCCGAGCGCACCAAGGCCAAGAAGTTGATCTCGATCGCGGGCGGCGGCGACACGGTTGCGGCCCTCAACCAGGCCCATGTGGCCGGTGACTTCACCTATGTCTCGACCGCCGGTGGCGCATTTCTTGAATGGATGGAAGGCAAGCCCCTGCCCGGCGTCGAAGTCCTGCGCATCAAGTAATCAGTCGGCCTTTCAAGTCAGCCTTTACGTCAGCCTTGCAGGCCCAAACCGGAGAAAAACACACATGGCTCGGATCACGTTGCGTCAATTGCTCGACCATGCGGCGGAGAACGATTACGGCGTACCGGCCTTCAACATCAACAACATGGAGCAGGCGCTGGCGATCATGGACGCGGCCAACCAGGTCGACGCGCCCGTCATCATCCAGGCCTCGCGCGGTGCGCGCTCCTACGCCAACGACGTCATGCTCAAGCACATGATGGACGCGGTCACCGAGATCTATCCGCACATCCCGGTCTGCGTGCATCTCGACCACGGCAACGAGCCCGCGACCTGCATGACCGCGATCCAGGCCGGCTTCACCTCCGTCATGATGGACGGCTCGCTCAAGGCCGACGGCAAGACGCCGGGCGACTGGGGCTACAATGTCGGCGTCACCAAGACCGTGACCGACATGGCCCATCTCGGCGGCATCTCGGTCGAGGGCGAGTTAGGCGTGCTCGGCTCGCTCGAGACCGGCATGGGCGACAAGGAAGACGGCCACGGCGCCGAAGGCAAGCTCAGCCACGACCAGCTGCTGACCAATCCGGACGAGGCCGTGAAGTTCGTGCAGGAGACCCGGGTCGACGCGCTCGCGATCGCGATGGGGACGTCTCACGGTGCTTACAAATTTACCCGCAAGCCCGACGGCGACATCCTCGCCATGAACGTGATCGAGGAGATCCACCGCAAGCTGCCGAACACGCATCTCGTCATGCACGGCTCCTCGTCGGTGCCGCAGGACCTCCAGGACATCATCAACGCCTATGGCGGCAAGATGAAGCCGACCTGGGGCGTGCCGGTGGCCGAGATCCAGCGCGGCATCAAGAACGGCGTGCGCAAGATCAACATCGACACCGACAACCGCATGGCGATGACCGGCCAGATCCGGAAAGTCCTCAAGGACAATCCGGAAGAGTTCGATCCGCGCAAGTACCTGAAGCCCGCGATGGAAGCCATGACCAAGCTGTGCAAGCAGCGGCTGCAGGAGTTCAACACCGCAGGCCAGGCCTCCAAGGTCAAGAAGGTGCTGACCACCGCCGAGATGGCCAAGCGCTACGCCAAGGGCGAGCTCGATCCGAAGGTTGCGTAAGACCGCAGGCACCCTCTCCCGTCATTCCGGGGCGCGCGGAGCGCGAGCCCGGAATCCATGGTTACCACCATCAACGCGGATTAATGGATTCCGGGCTCGCGCCAAGGGGCGCGCCCCGGAATGACCGGCCTCCCCCCTTAGCCTGCGACGAACGTTAACTCGGCAATTGCCCGAGAACGGTCTATTTTCATGGGCAAGGGCAGAATCGTTTTGGGAGGACCTCTCGATGAATCTGACTGAGCTCAACAGGATCGCGACCGCCATGGTCGCGCCCGGCAAGGGCATCCTTGCTGCCGACGAATCCTCCGGCACCATCAAGAAGCGTTTTGACGCGATCGGCGTGGAATCGACCGAAACCAATCGCCGCGATTATCGCGAAATGCTGTTCCGCTCCAACGAAGCCATGAGCAAATATATTTCCGGCGTGATCCTCTATGACGAGACGATCTGGCAGGATGCCGCGGACGGCACGCCGCTGGTCAAGCTGATCGAACAGAACGGCGCCATTCCCGGCATCAAGGTCGACGAAGGCACGCAAAGCTTACCGATGTGCCCGGGCGAGCTCGTCACGGTCGGGCTCGACAAGCTCGCCGAGCGGCTGAGGAAATATTACGAGCGCGGCGCGCGCTTCGCCAAATGGCGTGCGGTGATCGACATCGGCAGCGGCATCCCCTCGATGACTGCGATCGGCGTCAACGCCCATGCGCTGGCGCGCTATGCCGCGCTGTGCCAGGCCGCCCAGATCGTGCCGATCGTCGAGCCGGAGGTGCTGATGGACGGCGACCACGACATCGATCGCTGCTATGACGTCACCCAGCGCGTGCTCAACGAGACCTTTCAGGAATTGCGCGTGCAGCGCGTCGCGCTCGAAGGCATGGTGCTGAAGCCGAACATGGCGATCTCTGGCAAGAAATGCGCAAAGCAGGCCTCGGTCGAGGAGGTCGCGGAGAAGACGATCCGATTGCTGAAGGCCTGCGTGCCGGCGGCCGTGCCCGGCATCGCCTTCCTCTCCGGCGGCCAGTCGGACGAGGAGGCAACCGCGCATCTCAATGCCATGCACAAGCTCGGCCCGCTGCCCTGGGGCCTGACCTTCTCCTACGGCCGCGCCCTGCAGGCGGCGCCGCAGAAGGCCTGGTCGGGCAAGGCCGAGAATGTCGCGGCCGGACAGCGCGCCTTCAGCCATCGCGCACGGATGAACGGCCTCGCCTCCAGGGGCGAATGGCAAAGCAGTCTGGAAAAGAAGGCAGCCTAGATCTTGTCGAACAAACCGCCTCCGCCGCGCCCGGCGCCGCGTCTCTATCTCGCGACGCCCGTTGTCGATGATCCCGCTGCGCTCGTCGCCGAATTGCCGGACCTGCTCGCCTCCGCCGATGTCGCGGCGGTGCTGCTGCGGCTGAAGGAGACCGACCAGCGCAGCATGATCTCACGCATCAAGGCGCTGGCACCGCCGGTGCAGAAAGCCGGCGCTGCGCTGCTCGTCGACGGCCATCCTGAGCTCGTCGCGCGCGGCGGCGCCGACGGCGCACACCTCCCCGGCATCGCCGCGCTGAAAGAGGCGCTGCCCTCGCTCAAGCCCGATCGCATCGCCGGCGTCGGCGGGCTGACGACGCGGCACCATTCCATGGATGCGGGCGAGATCGGCGCGGATTACGTGCTGTTCGGCGAGCCCGACGCGAACGGCCAGCGCCCGTCGTCACAGGCGATCGCCGAGCGGCTTGACTGGTGGGCCGAGCTGTTCGAGCCGCCCTGCGTCGGCTTTGCCACGTCGCTGGAAGAGGCCTACGATTTCGCGGCCAGCGGCGCCGATTTCGTGCTGGTCGGCGAGTTCATCTGGGCCGATCCGCGCGGGCCCAAGGCTGCGCTGATCGAGGTCGATGCTGCGATCAAGAAGGCCCATGCGACGGCGCTCGACGGCCAGGATACTGCCGGTCAGGAGCACGGCTAGCGCCCGACATGAAGCTCCCGCGCATCACCATCCTGGCCACGCTGCTGCTCACGGCGCCCGCGGCCGCACAGCTCCAGATCACGCCGCCGGCCACGACGCCGAGCCCTTCGGCCGAGAAGCAGAAGCCCAAGTCGCCGGCCAACAAGGCGCCTCCGCCCGCCAAGAAGAAGGAGGCCGCGCCGGCGCCGAAACCTTCGGCCTCGCCCAAGCCGGCCGCTGCTCCAAAGCCCCAGCTGCCCGCGACCGTGATCCCGGCGCCGCCGACCGACACGCCCGGTGTCGATCTGGTGTTCGGCGCCTACCAGCGCGGCCAGTACAAGACCGCATTCGAGCTCGCCACTGCCCGCGCCCAAGCCGGCGATCCCAAGGCAATGACCATGCTCGGCGAGCTCTATTCCAACGCCATGGGCATCCGCCGCGACTACGCCAAGGCGCTGGAATGGTACAAGCGCGCCTCCGATGCCGGCGACCGCGAGGCGATGTTCGCGCTCGCCATGCTGCGCATTTCCGGCCGCGGCGGCCCGGTCGACAAGGGCGAGGCGGTCAAGCTGATGGCGTCCGCCGCCAAGCTCGGCGAGCCCAAGGCGGCCTATAACCTCGCGCTGCTCTATCTCGACGGCCAGACCCTGCCGCAGGACGTCAAGCGTTCTGCCGAGCTGTTGCGCCAGGCCGCGGACGCCGGCCTGCCCGAGGCGCAATACGCGCTCGCGACCTTCTACAAGGAAGGCACCGGCGTGCCGAAGGACCCCGAACGCGCGGTGCGGCTGCTGCAGGCCGCCTCGCTCGCCGACAATGTCGATGCCGAGGTCGAATACGCCATCGCCATGTTCAACGGCACCGGAACGCCGAAGAACCAGCCCGCGGCTGTCGCGTTGCTCCGCAAGGCCTCCCGCCAGGGCAGCGCCATCGCGCAGAACCGCCTCGCCTGGGTGCTGATCAACGGCACGGGCGCGAACGCGGACAAGATCGAGGGCTTCAAATGGCACCTGGTGGCCAAGACCGCCGGCAAGGGCGATCCGGAGCTCGACAAGCAATTGTCCGATCTACCGGCCGACGACCGGGCCAAGGCGGAGGCCGCCGCCAGGAAATGGCTCGGGACCAAATGACTTGACGCGGGGCCCCTCACGGGGCACCCAGTCCCCCAAACAGGCGCGTTTCTGCGCCAATTTCCCCCGATCAAGACCTAGAGCACATGCTGTATTCCGCCACTATCAACGTCATGGTCAAGGCCGCGCGCCGCGCCGGCCGCAGCCTCAAGCGCGATCTCGGCGAGATCGAGCATCTGCAGGTCTCCCTGAAGGGGCCGGCGAATTTCGTCTCGCTCGCCGACAAGCGCGCCGAGGAGATCCTGTACCAGGACCTCGCCAAGGCCCGGCCCGGCTACGGCTTCATCGGCGAGGAAGGTGGCATGCGCGAGGGCACCGACAAGAGCCACACCTGGATCGTCGATCCGCTCGACGGCACCACCAACTTCCTGCACGGCATCCCGCAATTCGCGATCTCGATCGGCCTTGCCCGCGAGGGCACGGTGATCGCGGGCGTGATCTACAACCCCGCCAATGACGAGCTCTACATCGCCGAGCGCGGCAAGGGCGCGTTCCTCAACGACCAGCGCCTGCGCGTCGCCGGCCGCCGCCAGCTCAATGAATGCGTGGTGGCCTGCGGCCTGCCTCATATCGGCCGCGGCGACCACGAGGAATTCCGCCGCGAGATGACCGCGATCCAGGACCGCGTCGCGGGCCTCCGCCGCTTCGGCGCCGCCTCGCTCGACCTCGCCTTCGTCGCCGCCGGCCGCCTCGATGGCTACTGGGAACGCAATCTGCAATCCTGGGACATCGCCGCCGGCATGCTGATGGTGCGCGAAGCCGGCGGCACCGTGAGCGATATCGCGACACCGGGCGACCCGCTGGTCACCGGGCACGTCGTGTGCGGCAATGAGTACGTGCACGGGGAGCTGGTGAGGATTTTAAGGAAGCCTGCGACTTAACCTCTCCCCGCTCTTCCGCGGGGAGAGGTCGGATCGCGCAGCGATCCGGGTGAGGGGCAAGGCAATCTGCAAGCCAAGTCCACAGTCCATCCGATCCGCATTGCGATCGCCCCAGCGCTTTGACTGCAACATAAAGCGAGTTCGTGGCAGCAGCCCCTCACCCCACCCTCTCCCCGTAAGAACGGGGCGAGGGAGTGAGACAGCGCGCGCCCCTTACCCGTTTGTTGCCTTACGGCTTGACCGGCGCCGGCTCGACCCGCAACGACCAGAGCATGATCCGGAAAAGTGCGAAGCGGTTTTCCGGAAAGATCATGCGTAAACAACAACCTAAAGCGCGATGACGATTCATCCAAATCTCATCGCGCTTTAAGAATCGTCATCGTCGGCTTCCTCGTCCCGATATTCACCGCCCATGGTCAGACCCTCGATGGTCGTGGCGCCCTTCTGCTTGATCACCCGGCGAAGCGGGACCGAACTCTCGCTTCGCAATGCGTCCATCAGTTGCTCCGAATGCGTGACAATCCAGATGTCCGCGCGGCGTGATGCCTTGACGACCAGCCGGGCCAATGGCGCCAGCAGCGACGGATGCAGGCTGGTCTCCGGTTCGTTCAGCGCGATGAAGGGCGGCAGCCGATAGCCCATGAACACTGCGAGCAGGCAGATGTATTTCAGCGTCCCGTCGGACAATTCGTGGGCCTTGAACGGCCGCGGCATATCCGCCAGCTGCAAATCGAATTCACACCAACCATTTTCCGCCCATGCGCGAAGCTCGGCGCCCGGGAATGCATCCTCGATCGCGTCCTGCAGGTCGACGGCATCTTCCCGAATGGAATAGAGTGTCGCCAGGGCAGCAGCCAAATCGGCTCCATCGGCGCTGAGCGAGGGCGTCGTGATCGCCAGGCACGGCTTTCGTATCGGCGACGCCGGATCGGTGCGAAAGTCGTGATAGAATCGCCAGCCCAGCATCGCGTTTCTGATCAGGTCGATCTCAGGGCATTCCTTGCCATCGGAAAAGCCCGCGAGCGCCGTCTCCGACGGCAGCACCGCATCCTTGTGGCTGTTCCAGGCACCGCTCTCGCCGCGGACGCTGACGAGCGAATTTTTCCGCTCCATCAGTCGAACCGTTCGTTTGCCTTGCGTCGCCTCGATGCTTTCGGCCTTGATCATCGGCTCGCCGGAAAATGCCGCCTCGACCGGGCCGGGAAATCCGAGCTCAATGGAATATCTGAGACTATCGAATCTGGCCGACAAACGCAGTCGTCCATCTTCGCCCTTCTTGCGAAGGCCGGACCAGCAGACGGAATTCAATCCGCCTTCCTCGGCGATCGTGCGCGTAATTCGACCTGCCGCCGCGTCGCGCAACAGCGACAAGGATTTGTAGAGATTGGATTTGCCGACACCATTCTCACCCACGAACACGGAGATGGGATGAATGGGTATCGAGAGCCGCCGAATGGAGCGATAGTTGGAGATCGCAACGTCCGTCAGACGCATTATATGCTTTCGATCGGCGGGTTGGCCGTGTATTCGCGCCGCGATGCGAATGCACGCTGATTCAATCCAGAGATGCAGTCTGGATTGACGACGCCGAGAAAGCAAGCGGACCGATCCGGCGTTGAGTAACCGGCCCTCGAGCGGGTGAAGAATTGACGGAAGCCGGCTTACCGCGAAGGCCCTGTCCCACACTCCGCCGTCATCGCCCGGCTTGACCGGGCGATCCAGTACTCCGAGGCGGTCGTGATTGAATCGATGGGCCGCGGCGTACTGGATGCCCCGCCTTCGCGGGGCATGACAGTGTGCCCTATGGCTTCACTGGCGCCGGCGGCCCGTACGCCTCGCCTTCCTGCGCAGCCTTCTCCCGATCCCCCGCCAGCACGCGCTGCACGGAGACAAAGAACACCGGCACCATCAGGAGCGCCAGGATCACCACGGCGATCATGCCGCCCATCACGACGCTGCCGAGCGCCTGCTGGCTGGCGCCGCCGGCGCCGTGGGCGATGGCCATCGGCAGCACGCCACAGATGAAGGCAAGGCCGGTCATCAGGATCGGGCGGAAGCGCAGGCGGCAGGCCTCAACGGTGGCTTCCACCAGCGGCTTGCCCTCCTTGCGGAGGTCCTTGGCGAACTCGATGATGAGGATCGCGTCCTTGGCGGCGAGGCCGATGATGGTGATCAGGCCGACGGTGAAATAGACGTCGTTGGGCAGACCGCGCAGCATCGCCGCGATCACGGCACCGACGATGCCGAGCGGCACGGTGAGCAGCACCGCGAGCGGAATGGTCCAGCTCTCGTAGAGCGCGGCGAGACACAGGAACACCACGAAAATCGAGAGCGCGAGCAGGAACGGCGCCTGCGAGCCCGACAGCTTTTCCTGCAGCGACTGTCCGGTCCATTCATAGCCGAAGCCGCGCGGCAGCTTGCCCGCGAGCCGCTCCATCTCGGCGATGGCGTCGCCCGAGGTGAAGCCGGGCCTGGCCTCGCCGGAGATGCGCACGGCCGGATAATAGTTGAAGCCGGCGATCTGCGTCGGGCCGCGCGCCCATTCGACTGTGGCGAAGGAGGAAAACGGCACGAGCTGGCCGCGGCTGTTCTTGACGTTGTAGTTGAGGATGTCCTCGGTCCGCATGCGGTCTCTCGCATCCGCCTGCACCACGACGCGCTGCATGCGGCCGCGGTTCGGGAAGTCGTTGATGTAGTTCGAGCCGAGATTGGTCGAGATCGTGTTGTTGATGTCCTCGAAAGTGACGCCGAAGGCGCCGGCCTTCTCGCGATCGATCACGAGATTGACGACACCGGCCTCGGGAAGGCCTTCGATATAGACCTTCTGCAGCACCGGGCTCGCATTGGCTTCCGCGATCAGCTGGTCGGCGGCGCGCATCAGGGCCGGATATCCCTTCTGGCCGCGATCCTGGAGGCGGAACGAGAAACCCGAGGAGTTGCCGAGATTGTCGATCGGCGGCGGCTGCAGCGCGGAGATTTTTGCGTCGCGGATCGACGACCCCAGATCGCGGTTGATGTCGGCGACGATTGCAGCGGCCGAATCCTTCGGCCCGCGCTCCGACCAGTCCTTCAGCGTGATGAAGGCCTGCGCGGTGTTCATGCCCTGGCCGGAGAAGCTGAAGCCGGTGAGGAAGGTGACGTTGTCGACGCCCGGCCGCTGCGCCAGATATTTTTCCACCTTCTCGATCACGGCCTCGGTGCGGCCGTAGGACGAATCCGACGGCGTCTGCACGTCGGTGGTGACAAAGCCCTGGTCGTCGACGGGCAGGAAGCCGCCCGGCAGGTTGACGAAGGCCCAGGACAGGCCGACCAGCAGCGCGACATAGACCAGCATCAGGCGGCCGGTGCGCTTCAGCGAAAAGCCGACGGTGCTCGCGTAGCGAAACCGGCAGGCCTCGAGCAGATGATTGAACCGGCTGAACACGAAATTGGTCGAATGGCCGTGCCCCTTGGCAACGGGCTTGAGCAGCGTCGCACACAGCGCCGGCGTCAGCGACAGCGCCAGGAACGCGGAGAAGCCGATCGCCGCGACCATCGTCACCGAGAACTGGCGGTAGATGATGCCGACCGAACCGGGGAAGAACGCCATCGGCACGAACACCGCCATCAGCACCAGCGTGATGCCGATGATGGCACCGGTGATCTGCGACATCGCCTTGCGCGTCGCTTCCTTCGGCGGCAGGCCTTCCTCGGCCATGATGCGCTCGACATTCTCCACCACGACGATGGCGTCGTCGACGAGGATGCCGACCGCGAGCACCATGCCGAACATGGAGAGCATGTTGATGGAGTAGCCGGCAAGCAGCAGCGTGCTGCAGGCGCCCAGCAGCGCCACCGGCACCACGATGGTCGGGATGATGGTGTAGCGGATGTTCTGCAGGAACAGGAACATCACCACGAACACCAGCACCACGGCCTCTAGCAGCGTCGTCAGCACCTTCTTGATCGAGGCCTCGACCACCGGCGTGATGTTGTAGGGGATCTCGTAGGAGATGTTGGCCGGGAAGAAGCGCGACAGCTCCTTCATCTTGGCCTCGACCGCGCTCGCGGTCGCCAGCGCATTGCCGGTCGGCGACATCAGCACGGAGAGACCGGCGGTCGGCTTGCCGTCGAGGCGGGTGTTGAACTGATAGCTGAGACCGCCGACCTCGATGCGCGCGACATCGCGCAGGCGTACGGTCGAACCGTCGGCATTGGCGCGCAGGATGATGGCGCCGAATTCATCGGGCGAGGAGAGCTGGCCCTTCACCAGCACCAGCGCCGAGGTGCGCTGGCTCGAGGTCGACGGCTCGGCGCCGATGCTGCCGGAGGCGACCTGCGCATTCTGTGCTGCAATGGCCTTGTTGACGTCGTCGGCAGTCAGCCCATAGCCGACCAGTTTTGCCGGATCGACCCAGACGCGCAACGAGCGCTCGGTCGAATAGAGCGTGGCGCGACCGACGCCGGGAATGCGGCGGACTTCGCCGAGCACGTTGCGGATCATGAAGTCGCCGAGGCCGACTTCATCCAGGCTGCCGTCGATCGAGTTCAGCGTGATGATCTGGAGCACCGCGCTGGAGGCTTCCTCGATCAGGATGCCCTGCTGGATCACCGCGCGCGGCAGGCGCGCCTCGACGCGCTTGATGCGGTTCTGCACCTCGACCGAGGCTGCACTCGTATCAGTGCCCGGCACGAAATTGGCGATGATCTCGACCTGGCCAAGCGAGTCGCTGGTCGATTCGAAATTGAGGATGCCGGAGGCGCCGTTGAGCTCCTCCTCGATCAGCCGCGTGACGCTGTTGTAGAGGTTTTCCGGCGAGGCGCCGGGATAGCTGGTCGAGATCGAGATCGAGGGCGGCGCGATGATCGGATATTGCGCGATCGGCAGCAGCGGCACCGCAATCGCGCCGATCAGACAGATGAACAGCGCGACCACCCAGGCGAAGATCGGCCTGTCGATGAAGAAACTCGGCATGGCGCGTTACCGCGTGAGCTTCTGGGCGTGCCGGTTGTCCGCGGTCGCGTCCGCTTCCGACCAGGATTGCGGCTTGACCTTGTCGCCGGCCGCGAACTTCTGGAAGCCCTCGACCACGACCTTGTCGCCGGCCTTCAGGCCTTCGGTGACGAACCAGAGTCCGTCCTGCACCGAGCCCGTGCGCACCGGCTGCACCGCGATGTGATTGTCGTCCTTGACGACGAATACCTCGCTGCCACCGCCGCCATTGCGCTGGATCGCCTGCTGCGGCACCGCGATGGCGTCGCTGTCGAGACCCTGGTCGATGCGGACGCGGACATACATGCCCGGCAGCAGCTCGCGCCTGGGATTGCGGAACTCGCCGCGCAGCGTCACCTGGCCGGTATGGGCATCGACCTTGGCGTCGGAGAACAGCAGCTTGCCGTCGAGCGAATAGAGCGTGTTGTCGTCGAGCACGAGGCGCACCTTGGCGGCATCGACCGCGATGCGCTCGAGATCGCCGCTCTCGAAGGCGCGGCGGAGCTGGTTGAGCTCGGTCACCGACTGGGTGAAGTCGGCGTAGATCGGATCGAGCTGCTGGATGGTGGCAAGATTGGTCTCGTTCTGCACCGCGAGCGCGCCCTCGCTGACGAGGGCCGCACCGACCACGCCGTCGATCGGCGCGCGCACGGTGGCGTAGTCGAGGTTGAGCTTGGCGCGGGCGAGATCGGCCTTGCGTCCCTCGACCTCGGCATGGGCCTGGCGCTCGGCGGCAATTGCCTTCTCGTTCTCGGCCTCCGGCGCCGCGCGATCCCTGGTGAGGGTGGCGATGCGGTGCGCCTGCTGCCTGGCCTGCATCAACGCGGCCTCGGCCTTGGCGACCGCCGCCTCGTTGGCCATCACCTCGACCTCGAACGGGCGCGGATCGATGCGGTAGAGCGGATCGCCGGCCTTCACCTCGCTGCCCTGGCGGAACAGGCGTTCGACCACGATGCCGGAGACGCGCGGCCGCACGTCGGAGACGCGCGTCGGCGCGATGCGGCCCGGCAGTTCTCGAACCACGGCGCGCGGTTGCGGCTTGACGACGACGATGCTGACGTCAGGATCGGTCGGCGGAGCGGCAGAGACGGCCGAGCTGGATTCGTCGCAAGCCCCGAGCAGCGGCGCAAGGGCCGCGAGCATCATTGCAACGCATGCCGATCGCGCACGAAGTCCTGACATGAAGTTGAGTGCCCCGATGTTGTTGAAACTGCTCACGCGCCGCGCCAGCCCGTTCTGGGCGATTTGCGCGCAGCTGATGCCGTCAAAATAGAATGGACTTGCTGCGACGCAACGGATGCTGTGGGCGGCTCAATGTCACACGACCTATCGTGCTGACTTTTTGAGGCTTTTCGGGACTCACCGGATTGTGAGTCGGTTTCCATTACCGGCTGCTGCGACAGAAGATCGCAATCACTCGACGGCCCTCATCCGGTAGTGGCTGACGCCCCATTCTGCTCCGCCGGCATAGCCGAACAGGCCTGATGTCGCGAGGCAGAACCAGCGCCAGCGCCGCATCCAGAGACCGGTGTCGTCGCCATAGACCTTGCGCAAGACCGCCTCGATCGTCTCGCGATGCGCGTCGAAATTGGCAAGCCAGTCGTTCGCGGTGCGCTGATAGTGCGTGCCGCTCCAGCACCATTCCTTCTCGACCGCGAAGATATCGTCGAATTGCCTGACGAGGTGATGGCTCGCCATCAGTCCGCCGGTGAAGACGTGCCGGGCGATCCAGTCCTCGCGATCGGCCGGGTCGAACAGATGCGAGCCGGTGCGATGGGTGGCGATGTGCATGAAGAAGCGCGCCTCGGGCGCGAGCCATGAGCGCAGGCGCGTCATCAGCTTGCGCCAGTTCATCATGCGCTCGAACGTCTCGACCGCGACGATGCGGTCGAACCGGGCCTCGGGCGCGAACGCGTTCATGTCGGCGGTGACCACGCGCAGATTGAGCAGCCCGCGCAGCCGCGCCTCCTCCTCGATCAAGGCGCGCTGCGCCTGCGAGCTCGAGACCGCGGTCACCGTCGCGTGCGGAAACTGCCGCGCCATCCACAGTGACAGCGAGCCCCAGCCGCAGCCGAGCTCGAGGATAGCCTGGCCGTCGGCGAGACCGGCATGCTCGACGGTCTGGCGCAGCGCCTCCTCCTCCGCCTCCTGCAGCGTGGTCGCGTCCGTCTTGTAGAAGCAGCACGAATATTTGCGGTTGGGACCGAGCACCTTCGCCACGAAGGACGCTGGCGCCTCGTCGTGCCCGGCGTCCCCGGCAATCGGCCGCAGCAGCATCCGCCCGGCGAAGGCGGCATCGTCGGCCGCGTCCAACGCCGACAGCCGCGTCGCCGCACGGGAGCACAGGCGCTGGATCGCCGCGCGGATCACGACATCCGGCAGCGGCACGCGTTCGGCAGTCCCGATGATCGCGGACACGACGCTCATGCGACCACTCCCTTGGTCAGGTCTCGTGGGGCAGCGGTGGAAGAACGGGCAGGTGCCGGCGACAGCCGGGGGGAGCCACAGGGCGCCGGTGGCCTGCGAGATGCCGAAGTTTTGCAAATTGCGCGTTATCAAAGCGCGATTTCCGCTTTGGGTTCCGAACCTCCCCCCGAATTCCGAGCATCCGGCGCTTTTTTTGGGCCGGGCCTGTGCCATAGTGCGCCCTGCAATCACGTTCGTAACGGATGATACCGGCCATGCCGTCAGGCGCCTCGCCCCGCTCCTCCATGGACATCGAATACACAAAACTGTCCTCGCCCAGCGTCTTCCTGGTGCGGATGCTGGTCTTCCTGGTGCTGTGCGCCCTGGTGGGCGTGGTGCTCTACAAGCAGATCATCCAGGCCTTTTTCGCCAATCCCGGCCTCAACGCGCTGATCGGGGCGGTGCTGTTCATCGGCATCGTGCTGGCGTTCCGCCAGGTCATCCGGCTCTACCCTGAAGTGTCCTGGGTCAACAATTTCCGCATCGCCGATCCCGGCCTGGCCCCGGCCCGGCACCCGAAGCTGCTGGCGCCGATGGCGATGATCCTGGGCGGCGAGCGCACCGGGCGGATGACCATCACCCAGACCACCATGCGGCATTTGCTCGATTCGATCGCGACGCGCCTCGACGAGGCCCGCGACATCTCCCGCTACATGACCGGCCTCCTGGTCTTCCTCGGCCTGCTCGGCACCTTCTGGGGCCTGATCGAGACGGTCGGCTCGGTCGGCAAGGTGATCGACGGGCTCAAGGTCGGCGGCGATTCCGGGGCGCTGTTCGACACGCTGAAGGAGGGCCTCGCCGCGCCGCTCGGCGGCATGGGCATCTCGTTCTCGAGCTCCCTGTTCGGCCTCGCCGGCTCGCTGATCCTCGGCTTTCTCGATCTGCAATCGAGCCAGGCGCAGAACCGATTCTACACCGACCTCGAGGACTGGCTCGCCACCACCGTGCGCGAATATGGCCGCGGCGAGGTAGCGGTCGCGGCCTCTGGCGGCGGCGTCGCCAGTGGCGAGCTTCAGGTCGCGGTCGAGCGCCTGCGTTCCGTGCTCGAGGAAGGCAGCGCCGGCCGCGGCACCACGGCGGCGATGGCGAACCTTGCCGAAGCCATCCAGGCGCTGGTCTCGCACATGCGCACCGAGCAGCAGATGATCCGCGAATGGGCCGACGGCCAGGGCGAGCAGAACCGCGAGATCCGGCGCCTGCTGGAACGGATCGCGCGTCAACCCGAGAAGGGTTAGCAACATGGCTCTAGCACGCGGCCGCCGCAACGAAGGCGCCTTCAACTACTGGCCCGGCTTCGTCGACGCGCTGTCGACGCTGGTGCTGTCGATCGTGTTCCTGCTGTCGGTGTTTCTGGTGGTGCAGTTCTTCCTGTCGCAGGAGGTGACCGGCAAGGACAAGGCGCTGGAGCAGCTCAACGCCAAGATCGCCCAGCTCAACGAACTGTTGTCGCTGGAGAAGCTCGGCAAGCTCACGCTCGACGACCAGGTCTCGCAGCTGAGGGCCGGCCTTGCCTCGGCCGAGTCCGAGCGCGACCGCATCAAGGGCCTCTATGAGGGCTTAGCTGCCGCCGGCACCGATGCGCAGGGCAAGAGCACCGAACTCGGCAAGGCGCTGGATTCCGAGAAAGCGGTCTCGGCGCGGGCGCTGGCGCAGATCGAGGTGCTGAACCAGCAGATCAGCGCGCTGCGCCGGCAATTGGCGGCGCTGGAGGAGGCGCTCGATGCATCCGAGAAGCGCGACAAGGAATCGCAGAACCGCATCGCCGATCTCGGCTCGCGCCTGAACGTTGCCTTGGCGCAGCGCGTGCAGGAATTGTCGCGCTACCGCTCGGAATTCTTCGGCCGCCTGCGCGCCATCCTCGGCAACCGCCCCGACATCCGCGTGGTCGGCGACCGCTTCGTGTTCCAGTCCGAAGTGTTCTTCGACACCGGCCAGGCGACGCTGCTGCCCGAGGGACGCGCCGAGCTCGACACCGTCGCGAATGCGCTGATCGAGCTCGACAAGAAGATTCCGAACGAGATCGCCTGGGTGCTGCGCGTCGACGGCCACACCGACGTGCGGCCGGTGAATGGTCCGAACTTCAAGTCGAACTGGGACCTGTCCGCCGCGCGTGCCATCTCGGTGGTGCAGTATCTGATCTCGCTCGGCGTGCCCGCCCAGCGTCTCGTCGCCGCCGGCTTCGGCGAATTCCAGCCGCTCGACACCGGCAACACGGAAGAAGCCTACAAGCGCAACCGCCGCATCGAGCTGAAACTGACGGAGCGGTAGTGAGCGCGCTCCACCTCCGCCCCTACCGTCCCGAGGATGAAGCCGCCTCCATCGACCTCTGGCATCGCACCTGGCAGCAGGCCTATCCGCAGATCGACTTCGCCGCGCGGCTGGAATGGTGGCGCGAGCGCTGGCGCAAGGATCTGGTGCCGAAGGCCCAGGTCGTGGTCGCCGAACAGGACGGCGTGCTGACCGGCTTCGTCACCATCGACGGCGAGGGTTATCTCGACCAGCTCGTGGTCGATCCCGCGCATTGGGGCTCGGACGCGGCGCGGCTGCTGGTGGACGAGGCCAAGCGGCTGTCGCCGTCAGGCGTCACGCTGCTCGTCAACAAGGACAATGCCCGCGCCATCCGCTTCTACGAGCGCAACGGCTTTGCCCAAGCCGGCGACGATGTGAACCCGACCTCGGGCCGGCCGGTGCTGAAGATGGTGTGGCGGGCGTGAGGCCTGTCACGCAGGGATCCCGCGGCGCCGGTTATTCGTTGTCTCAGCGATGGCACGCGGATGGAGACGATCGATGAAGCTGAGCGAGCTGGCCAAGGGGTCCTCGGTGATGCTGGGCGTCATCATCGCCGGATATCTGTCGACGACCTATGTCGACCAGCGCTTTGCGACATCGAGCGCCCCTGCACAGACGAATACCCCCGGACCATCGGCCTGCGTGGACGCAGATGGAAGCTGGAAGAACTGGCCGTGGCCGAACGTGCCGGCGCTGTCACCGAAGTGCAAATAATCGAGGGGCTTCCCTAACACTCCGCTGTCATGCCCCGCGAAGGCGGGGCATCCAGTACGCAGCGGCCGCTCCGTATTTCACTAGCGTCTCGGAGTACTGGATTCCCCGCCTTCGCGGGGAATGACACCGCGAGTGCGGCTGCTTTTTGAAATGCCTCACGCCCCCTCGAACTGCAGCCTCGCCAGCCTGGCATAGAGCCCGTTCGCCGCCACGAGCTCGGCATGCGTGCCCTGCTCGACGATCTTGCCGTGCTCCATCACCAGGATGCGGTCGCAGGACAAGACGGTGGCGAGACGATGGGCGATCACCAGCGTGGTGCGGTGGCGCATCAGCTCTTCCAGCGCGGTCTGCACCAGCGTCTCGCTCTCGGCATCGAGCGCGGAGGTGGCTTCATCCAGCAGCAGCAGCGGCGCATCGCGCAGGATGGCGCGCGCGATCGCGATACGCTGGCGCTGGCCGCCTGACAGCGTCACGCCGCGCTCGCCGAGCGGGGTGTCGAAACCTTCGGGCAGGCGGCGGATGAATTCGGCGGCGTGCGCGAGCTCGGCGGCGCGCTCGACCTCGGCATCGGTCGCATCGGGCCGGCCGAAGCGGATGTTCTCGCGGGCGCTGGCGGCGAACACGTTGGATTCCTGCGGCACCAGCGCGATACGGCAGCGGAAATCGCGGGGATCGGCGGACTTCACCGGCACGCCGTCGAGCGAGATCGCGCCATTGCGCGGATCATAGAAGCGCAGCAGCAGATGGAAGATCGTGCTCTTGCCGGCACCGGAGGGACCGACGATCGCGACCTTCTCGCCGGGCCGCACCGTAAACGACACCGCGTCGAGCACGTTGACGTCGGGACGGGCCGGATAGGCGAAGCTGACGCGGTCGAAGCCGACCTCGCCGCGTGGCGGCACCGGCAAAGCGCGCGGTGCAGCGGGCGCTGCGATCTCGGGCGGCACGTGCAAAATCTCGAACAGGCGCTCGGCTGCACCCGAGGCCGCCGAGACCTCGCCCCAGACCTCGCTGAGCTGGCCGAGGCCGGCGGCGGCAAAGGCCGCATAGAGCACGAACTGGCCGAGCCGGCCCGGCGTGATGGCACCGGTGAGGACGTCATGCGAGCCGATCCAGAGGATCGCGACCACGCTTGCGAATACGATGAAGATGATGATGGCGGTGAGCACGGCGCGGGCCTGGGTCGAGGTGCGCGCCGCCTCATAGGCCTGCTCGACCTCACCGCCGAAGCGCTTCTCGGCGAAGCCCTCGCTGGTATAGGCCTGCACGGTGCGGATCGCTCCGACCAGCTCGCCCGCATAGGCGGAGGCATCGGCGAGCGTGTCCTGCGCGTTGCGCGACAGCCGGCGCACCCAGCGCCCGAACGCGACCAGCGGCAGCACGATCAAAGGTATCGCCAGCAGCACGAAGCCCGACAGCTTCGGGCTGGTGATCACCATCATCGCGGCCGCACCGAAGAACATCATCAGATTGCGCAGCGCGATCGACACGGAGGCGCCGACGGCGGACTTGATCTGGGTGGTGTCGGCGGTGAGGCGCGAGATCAGCTCGCCGCTGCGCGCGGAATCGAAGAAGGACGGCGACAGCGACAAGAGATGCGCGAACACGTCACGGCGCAAATCGGCGACGATGCGCTCGCCGATCGTCATCACGAGGTAGTAGCGCGCAGCGCTCGCCAGCGCGAGCACGGCGACGACAGCGATCATCACCGAGAAGTAGCTGTTGATCAGCTCGATGCCCTCGGGCGTCAGGCCGAAATCGATCATCCGGCGCACCGCGACCGGCACCAACAGCGTGGTCAGCGCCGCGATCGTGAGTGCGACGAAGGCGAGCGCGGCCCGGCCGCGATAGCGGCTCACATAGGGCGCGAGCGCCAGCAACGGCCGCAGCTTCGCGCGCCCCTTGGCGGGTTGCTCGATCAGCTCGGTCTCGATCGACGGGGCTTCCGCCGGCGCGGTGTCGCGCTCGTCGCGGTACTGGTCGTCAAGCCGTTCCACTGCGCTCATGAGATCGGACCCTAGGGACAATCACCCCCACATAGGCCGCAGCACGGGGAGTGGCAAATCCGGGATGTCCCTTAGGGGGCGGCCCGGTTCTCAAGTCCCCACAATGGCTTGTTTTAAGGGGGCCTGTGGGGTATAGACCCGCCCAAATCTGTCATTCGCTAGCCACCCAAGAAGGCGCCGGCGCGCCGAGGAATTGCCATGAAAGCCGAAATTCACCCGAATTATCATACGATTACGGTCGTGATGACCGACGGTTCCGAGTACCAGACCCGCTCCACCTGGGGCAAGGAAGGCGACAAGCTGCACCTCGACATCGACCCGAAGTCGCACCCGGCCTGGACCGGCGGCAACGCCCAGATCATGGACCGCGGCGGCCGCGTCTCGCGCTTCCAGAAGAAGTTTTCGGGCTTTCTCAAAAAGGATTGATCCGGCCTGCAAGGCTGGAGACGAAAAACGCCCCCGGAGAGCCGGGGGCGTTTTTGTTTTTAGGGCCGTCATTGCGAGGAGCACTTGCGGACGAAGCAATCCAGACTGCCTCTGCGGAGACTTTCTGGATTGCTTCGCTTCGCTCGCAATGACGGGGATAGAACGCTAGCGCAGGCAAATGGCTGTAGGGCGGGCAAAGCGAAAGCGTGCCCACCAACCTTGATTGCGATGCTGAAAGAGAGGGCACGGCGCTTTGCGCCTTTGTCCACCCTACGAGAGCTGGACCTTACCGCTCGAACGCGGCCTTCAGCGCGTTGAGGTGCGGCACCAGCGGGTTGCCGATGGCGACATGTTCGGCCGGCGGGGTGTGGATGGTGGTGTCGAGACGGCGCACGCGGGTCTGCAAGCTCATCGAGCGATGGATCAGTTCCTGGAGCTGCGAGGGCAGCTTCTCGATGGTGTCGGCGGGGCCGGGATCGGCAGCGGTGAGCTTGACCTTGGTCTTCTCGCGGTTGGCCTGCATCAGCGTCATCTCGCCTTCCTTCACCGCGCGGTGCAGCAGCAGCCACGAGGCGAGCTGCATCAGACGGGTGGTGAGGCGCATGCTCTCGGTCGCGTAGGTGAGGCTGACGGCGCGATCGAGCGCCTTGGCCTCGACGCGGCCGGCGCCGTCGAGATACGCGGCGGTCTCTTCAACCAGATCCATGCCCTCGCGGAACAGCGCGCCGAACGCCGCAGAATTGGTGAACCGCTCGCTGAGTTGAACGAGAGCACCTTCGGCTTGCAAACGTTCCATGGTTAACGCCCCTTACGCAACTGTTTACCGGTCCGGCTTTGGCGCCGGATTATGATGAACAAATCATTGCGCGGGCGAGACGCGGAGTCCAGCGACAAGCGAGGATATGGTTTCCGCGGGTCATTCCTCGGAATTCAACCAGTGTGAGAGGCAAAAAAAGAGCCGCCGGAGACCGGCGGCTTTGAAAGTTGATAACAGGGAGGCGTCAAACAGAGTGGACAGGAGCCACTCGGTGTCCAAACGAGGACAGTTCCAGTCATAAACCCGAAAGCTTAATTGACCGTAAACGAGCTAATTTTTTGAGGGTTCGTTAGCCATGTCGGCCGCTGGCCGAGTGGCGGTGCGGAACAATTTCGCAGTCATCGTACCGGGCAAGTTAGGCAGCGGGCACTT
This sequence comes from Bradyrhizobium sp. cir1, assembly GCF_014198245.1. Lineage (GTDB taxonomy): Bacteria > Pseudomonadota > Alphaproteobacteria > Rhizobiales > Xanthobacteraceae > Bradyrhizobium. The sequence continues at coordinate 16,275 of NZ_JACIHE010000041.1, read as the reverse complement.
CTGCACGGCTGGCGCAACACACTCCGCTGTCGTCCCGGACAAGCGTAAGCGCCGATCCCGGACCCATAGCCACAGGCAGATGTGGTGACGGGACTCGGAGTTGCCGGCGTCGCGCGACGACTTCACCCTGTGCGTATGGGTCCCGGATCGGCGCGCGCTTGTGGCGCGCTTGTCCGGGACGACAGCTGTTGGTGTGGCAACTACGACTTGAAGAAACTGTTCGCCGCATCGCGCGAGGCGCGCTTCTTGGTGGCGGCTTCTTCGAGCCTTGCGATCTCGGTCTTGAGCAGCGCGACGCGCTCGGTCAGTTCCTCCACTGACAAGAGTGAGAGATCCTGTCCGATTTCGTGCGTGACCTTCTTGCGCGGGCGGTCGTCGTCTTCCATCGCCATGTCGTTCCTCCTGCGTTCGCGCCTGCCGCACCCCTGAGGCGGTTGCCAGCTTGGGCGGCGCTGGCTAAGCAATGGCCTCGTTTCCTCCCGCACCTTTGCTCAAGGACACATCATGGACAAGCTGCCCGCGCAAATGACCGTGGTCGCCATCTCCAAGCCCGGCGGACCGGAGGTGCTGGTGCCGGAACAACGCAGCCTCCCGCAGCCCGGTCCCGACGAGATCCTGGTCAAGGTGATGGCCGCCGGCGTCAACCGGCCCGACGTGGCGCAGCGCTCCGGCGCCTATCCGCCGCCGCCCGGCGCCAGCGACCTGCCCGGCCTCGAGATTGCCGGCGAGGTGGTCGCGGTCGGCAGCAACGCCAAGCGGCACAAGATCGGCGACAAGGTGATGTCGCTGGTCGCCGGCGGCGGCTATGCGCAATACTGCATCGCCCAGGATGCCCAGGCCATGAGCGTGCCGCCGGCGCTGTCGATCAAGGAAGCCGGTGCGCTGCCGGAAACCCTGATGACGGTCTGGCACAACGTGTTCGAGCGCGGCGGGCTGAAAGCCGGCGAGACGCTGCTGATCCATGGCGGCTCCTCCGGCATCGGCACCATGGCGATCCAGCTCGCGAAAGCGTTCGGCGCAAAGGTGTTCGTCACCGTGGGATCACAGGACAAGATCGACGCCTGCCTCAAGCTGGGCGCCGACCGCGCCATCAACTACAAGACCGAGGACTTCGTCGCCGTGGTCAAGGAAGAGACCAACAAGGAAGGCGTCAACCTGATCCTCGACATGGTCGCTGGCGATTATGTCGACCGCAACTATGACGCCGCCGCGGTCGACGGCCGCATCGTCCAGATCGCGACCCTCAATGGCCCCAAGGTCACCGTCAACATCGCCAAGGTCATGGTCAAGCGCCTGACCCATACCGGCTCGACACTGCGCCCCCGTAGTAATGCGGACAAGGCGGCAATGGTGGCCGCGATCGAACAGAAAGTGATGCCGCTCCTACGCGAAGGCCGCATCAAGCCGGTGATGGACAGCTCTTTCCCGCTGGAAAAGGCCGCCGACGCCCACCGGCGCATGGAAACGAGCGCACATATTGGCAAAATTGTGTTGGAGGCCTAGGCCAGCGGCCCACAGGGGACGCCGGAAACCCTTTGATTTTCCTCGCTTTCGTGGCATCTATCGCGACGCACCGAACCAATTCTGTCCGGTGTGAAATCGTCTTCCACCGAAGAGTTGCGTCGAACGCGGAGAACTGGCCTTGCGTCTGATCAGGTGCCTCGCGCCCATCGCGCTGGGCCTCATGATTCTCGTCGCCGCGTACCCCGCGCGCGCGCTCGACGCCGTCAGCGTCCGCAGTGACGCGCCCGCGATCGACCTCACCGGCGTGCTCGAGCATCAGCGCAGTGATGCCGACCGCATCCAGGTCTCGACCGCGCCCGGCACCGACGGCATCGTCCGCCGCATCGAGGTGCGCGCCCGCGAGGGCGGGCAGAACTGGGTGGTGTTCGCGCTCGCCAACAACACCGACGACCAGCTCGACCGCCTGATCGTCGCGCCGCACTACCGCATCGTCTCCTCGGGATTGCTCTGGCCCGACCTCGGGCTGTCGCGCATCGCGACCATCACGCCTTCGATCGGCGACCGGCCCGAACGTCAGGAAAGCGCAACCGCGGACGTGTTCCGCATCACGCTCGATCCCGGCGCCGTTGTCACCTTCGTCGCGGAGCTGCGCACCGACAAGCTGCCGCAGCTCTATCTGTGGGAGCCGGAAGCCTACAAGGACAAGGTCAACTCGTTCACGCTGTACCAGGGCATCGTGATCGGCATCTCCGGGCTTTTGGCTCTCGTTCTCACCATTCTGTTCGTGGTGAAGGGCAGCATCATGTTCCCGGCCGCCGCAGCGCTGGCCTGGGCGGTGCTGGTCTATATCGGCGTCGATTTCGGCTTCTGGGGCAAGGTGCTCGACATGTCGAACAACGCCGAGCGCATCTGGCGCGCGGCGGGCGAGGCGATCCTGGCGGCGACGCTGCTGGTGTTCCTGTTCGCCTATCTGAACCTCAGTCGCTGGCATGTGCGCTATTCGCACATCACAGTGGGCTGGCTGGCGTTCCTGGGGTCTCTCGTCGCGCTCGCGCTGTTCGATCCGGCCGTCGCCTCCGGCATCGCGCGCATCTCGCTGGTGCTGATCGCCTTCGCCGGCTTTGCGCTGATCGTCTATCTCTCGACCCACGGCTTCGACCGCGCGGTGCTCTTGATCCCGACCTGGTTCCTCCTCGTGGTCTGGGTGGTCGCGGCCGGCATGACGGTGGCGGGCTCCGTCACCAACGACATCGTCGGCCCCGCCCTGCTCGGCGGCCTCGTGCTGATCGTGATGCTGATCGGCTTCACGGTGATGCAGCACGCCTTTGCCGGCGGCGGCGCCACCACCGGCGTCGTCTCCGACATCGAGCGGCGGGCCCTGGCGCTGGCCGGATCCGGCGACCTGATCTGGGACTGGGACGTGTCCGCCGACAAGGTCTTCACCAGCCCCGAGACCGAGGCCCTGCTGGGACTGAAGCGCGGTACGCTGGAAGGCCCGGCGGCCTCCTGGTTAGAGGTGCTGCATCCGCTCGACCAGGACCGTTTCCGCGCCGCGCTCGACAGCGTGCTCGACCAGCGCCGCGGCCGCCTGGTGCAGGATTTCCGCCTGCGCACCCCGGACGGCCATTTCATGTGGTTCGCGCTGAAGGCACGCCCGGTGGTCGGCTCCGACGGCGAGGTCTCGCGCGTGGTCGGCACCCTCACCGACGTCACCGAGCTGCGCAACGCCGAGGAACGCCTGCTGCACGATTCCGTGCATGACAACCTCACCGGCCTGCCCAACCGAAAACTGTTCATGGACCGGCTCGGCGGGGTCGCAAACTTCGCCAAGACCATGCCGACGCTGCGGCCGACGCTGATGGTGATCGACCTCGACCGCTTCAAGCAGGTCAACGATTCCGTCGGAATAGCGGTCGGCGATTCCATCCTGCTGACGCTCGCCCGCCGCCTCACCCGCATCCTGAAGCCGCAGGACACGCTGGCCCGGCTTGCCGGCGACCAGTTCGGCCTGATCCTGCTGTCGGAGCAGGATCCGGCGCGGATCACCAATTTCGCCGAGACCATCCGCAAGACCATCCGCGCGCCGATCGCCTTCAACGATCGCGAGATCTTCCTGACGGCTTCAATTGGCCTTGCGCTCTCCGATCCGCAGGTTCAGCTGACGGACGAGATCATCAAGGACGCCGAGCTGGCGATGTATCATTCCAAGCGCATCGGCGGCGACCGTATCGATGTGTACAAACCAGCAATGCGCGCGCGAAAAACCGACCGGCTGACGCTGGAAAGCGAATTGCGCCGCGCCATCGAGCGGCAGGAGATCACGATCCTGTATCAGCCGATCGTGCGGCTGGAGGATCGCTCCGTTGCCGGCTTCGAGGCGCTGGCGCGCTGGGATCATCCGAAGCTCGGGCGCATGGCGCCGTCGGAGTTCATCTCAATCGCGGAAGAGACCGGCCTGATCGTCGACCTCGGCATGTTCGTGCTCGACCAGACCGCCAAGCAGCTTTCGGTGTGGCAGCGCGCGATGCGCTCGCGCGAGCCGATCTTCGCCTCCGTCAACGTCTCCTCGCGGCAATTGCTGCGCCACGACCTGATCCACGACATCCGCACCGTGCTGTCGCGCTCTTCGGTGGCGCGCGGCACGCTCAAGCTCGAATTGACGGAATCGCTGGTGATGGAGAATCCGGAGCACGCAGCCCAGATGCTGACGCGCATCCGCGAGCTCGGCACCGGGCTGTCGCTCGACGATTTCGGCACCGGCCATTCCTCGCTGGCCTATCTGCAGCGCTTCCCGTTCGACACCATCAAGATCGACCAGTCCTTCGTGCGCACCACCAACCGCGGCACCCGGCCGGTGATCCTGAAGTCGATCATCGCGCTCGCGCACGATCTCGGAATGGACGTCGTGGCGGAAGGCGCCGAGACCGATTCCGACGCGGTCGAGCTCTACCAGATGGGCTGCGAATACGCGCAAGGCTTTGCCTTCGGCGAGCCGATGGACGCGGATGCGGCGATGCGCCTGCTCACGGAAGTGCGGCTGGAAGCGGCGAGCTGAGCGCTCGACTCTCGCGCAATATCAAACCGTCATCCTGAGGCGTGAGCCATGCGACGCGAAGCGGCGCTTGGCGAGCCTCGAAGGATGAACGGCCGGGATGCAGCCGGGCCGTCGCCCTTCGAGGCTCGTCCTGCGTTGCAGGACGAGCACCTCAGGATGACGGCGAGAGATTCTGGCGCGCCGCATCAACCTCGAGGTCGGCAGCTTCGTAGCCGCACTACCGCCGCCGCTCGCTCTTCTTCCTGAACCGCACGCTCTGGCCGTCAGGCATCCGTGTCGCCACGAAGCCGGCGGCGAGGCAGGCTTCGCGCTGCGGCATCTGGATGTCGGGGCTGCGCAAACTGTCCCACCATGAGGCACGATTGGCCGCGCGCGGCAGGGCCGCGCCGATGATCTCCTCGATCTGTTCGAAAGTCAGCACGAATTCGGCCTGCTTCTGCCGCAGCAGATAATCGCGCAACGCGTCGTAGTCGTTCACAATCGTCCTCTCGTGCCCGGAGATCTGACCTGCCGAAAATCGTCAGCCGCATCAACCGATTCTTAACTCATTGCGGCAGCGCCGTACCAGCTTAAACACTGCTCAAGGTTTCGGGCGCATCCATCAGGGTCGGGAGCAAACGATGCTGTCTGGATGGCGCGAAGTCATGGCCCGCCGGCCATGGCGGATTTCGGCGAAGCTGCTGATCATCTCGTCCGTGGTGACGGTGATCGGCTTTTCCGCCATTTGCGTCAACGTCATGCTGGACATGCGACGCGGCGAAGAGGCGCTGGCCCGCCAGACGCTGGAAAACCTCGCCACCACCATCGAATCCGACATCAGCCGCAACATCGAGATCTACGATTTGTCGCTGAAGGCGGTCGCCGGCAACATGCTGCTGCCGGAGCTCGCCACAGTCTCGAAGCCGGTCCGGCACCTGATCCTGTTCGATCATGCGACCACAGCCCGGCATTTCGGCGCCATCCAGGTCTATGATGCGGAGGGCAGGCTGACCATCGACGCATCCACGCTCGACCCGCCCTCCGAAAACCGCGGCGACGAGGACTATTTCAGGGTTCATCGCGACAATCCCGGCGCCGGTCTCTTCATCAGCCGCCCGATGCTGTTCCGCGGCGCCTATTCGATCGTGCTGAGCCGGCGCATCAGCGACACCGACGGCGGCTTCATGGGCGTCGTCGCGGGCGCGATCCGCTTCAGCTATTTCCACGAATTGTTCGAGCGCCTGAGCCTCGATCCCGAAGACACCATCACGGTGCTCAAGCGCGACCGCACCATCATGATGCGGCGGCCGTTCGACCTCGACGTGATCGGCAGGAACCTGAACGACCGTCAGAACTGGAAGGCCGACAATCTCCGCGCCGGCGGCTCCTATGCGGGGCAAGGCCCCGTCGACGCCACGCCGAGGCTCTATGTTCGCAGCAGCAACGGCGACAGTCCGCTGTTCGTCGTGGCCGGCAAGCCACTGAGCGCGGTGTTCGAGCTGTGGCGGAAGGAGGCCTATCGAATCGGCGCCGTGGTGCTGGCGCTGATCGTGTTCATGCTGGCATCGACGCTCGTGCTCGCGCGCGAGATCGGGCGGCGCGCCGAGGCCGAGCGCAAGCTCGAGGAGCTGGCGACGACGGATGCGCTCACCGGATTGAAGAACCGCCGCAAGTTCGACGCCGTCATCGACGTCGAATGGCGGCGCGCCATGCGCCAGAAGACGCCGGTCGCGCTGCTGATGATCGATGCCGATCACTTCAAGGCCTACAACGACACGTTCGGCCACCAGGCCGGCGACCAGGTTCTGGTCGGCATCGCCATCTGCATTTCCGACTCGGTGCGGCGCGCCGGCGACTGCGCCGCGCGCTATGGCGGCGAGGAATTCGCGGTGCTGCTGCCGGACACCACGGCCGCCGACGCCTTCAAGATCGCCGAGACGATCCGCCTCAAGGTGCAGGGCTGGTCCGACGACCAGGCGGCATCGACGGTGTCTTGCGGCATCGCCAGCCTCGTCCCCGCCGCGGGCATGGACTGGACGATCCTGGTCGCCGCCGCCGACAAGGCGCTCTACGCCGCAAAAGCCGGCGGCCGCAACCAGTCCGTGGTCGCAAGCCTGCCGAAGCTGTCGCTGGTGGCGTGAGGGATTCTCTCCCCGTCATTGCGAGGAGCTCTTGCGACGAAGCAATCCCGACTTTCTCCGCGGAAAGATTCTGGATTGCTTCGCTTCGCTCGCAATGACGCCGGGAACTACCGCCCCAGATACTTCTTCATCTCCGCGATCAGCCCGTCGCGCAGTTCGGGGCGCTGCAGGCCGTAGGCGATGTTGGCGCGGAGGAAGCCGGGCTTGGAGCCGCAATCATGGCGCTCGCCCTCGAACTCGACGCCGTAGAATTTCTGCGACTTGGCGAGGCCGATCATGGCGTCGGTGAGCTGGATCTCGCCGCCGGCGCCGCGCTCCTGGGTCTCCAGGATCTTGAAGATCTCCGGCTGCAGGATGTAGCGGCCGGTGATCGAGAGGTTGGAGGGCGCGGTGCCCTTGGCCGGCTTCTCGACCATGCCATCGACCTCGAACATCTTGCCGGTGCGCTTTCCGACGCCGCAGATGCCATATTGATGGGTGAGATGGTCGGGCACCGCCTCGACCGCGATCAAATTGGATTTCTCGCCGAGCGTTGCGGCCGTCTCGATCATCTGCTTCAGGCAGCCGGGCGTGTTGAGCACGAGCTCGTCCGGCAGCACCACCGCGAACGGCTCGTTGCCGACGATGTCGCGCGCGCACCAGACCGCATGGCCAAGGCCGAGCGGCGCCTGCTGGCGGGTGAAGCTGACGGCGCCGGCGTCCGGCTGGTTCTGCGCCAGAATCTCCTGCTCGGCCTTCTTGCCGCGCGCGGCCAGCGTCGCGTCGAGCTCGAACATCCGGTCGAAATGATCCTCGATGACATTTTTGTTGCGGCCGGTGACGAAGATGAAGTGCTCGATGCCGGCCTCCCTCGCCTCGTCATAGACGTACTGGATCAGCGGCTTGTCGACGATGGTCAGCATCTCCTTCGGCATCGCCTTGGTGGCGGGCAGGACGCGGGTGCCGAGGCCGGCGACGGGGAATACGGCTTTGCGAATTTTCATGGGATCGATCGAATACCTGAGGACATGCGTGACGGGAGCAATGGCATCTTGCTAGCTTGTTTGCAGCCGCTAACAAAGGCGGATGTGGGGCCTCGCGCGTGCCGAGTTAAGAAAAAAGCAGCCACTAAAATTTCACCTTTGTTAAGCTATTGGCAACCGGTACCGGGCCTCCTGATGGCGGATTTTTGGCCGGACGGGTGGGACATGATGCAATCGATGGCAGGGCTGGCAAAACGTGCTGGATTTGTGACCAGCAGATTGGTGATTGCGGCGGTCTTGTTGCTGCCGGTTCACGCGCACGCACAGGCACAGAACGGACTGTCGAACCTGTTCGGCAATATTTTCTCCAGCACGAATCCCGCGCCCTCACAACCGGCACCAAGCCCAGGCGGCGCCCAACCCTGGAGCGGCGAGGACGGCGCCTCCGGCCATCCGCTGATGACGGCCGCCGCGATCCGCGAGGCGGCCTCCAATTTCGACAATTGCGTTGCCGGCATGTGGCCCGATGCCGCACGGCGCGGCATCACCCAGGACAACTTCCAGCGCTTCACCGCGGGCCTCAGCCCCGACCTGCGCATCATGGACCTGATGGACTCGCAGCCGGAGTTCACCAAGTCGATCTGGGATTATCTCGACATCCTCGTGAACGACAACCGCCTCGCCAAGGGGCGCGAGGTGCTCGCCAAATACAAGGCGCAGTTCGACGCCACCGAAAAGGCCACCGGCGTCGATCGCACCATCATCGCCTCGATCTGGGGCATCGAGTCCAATTACTCGACGCAGATGGGCGATCGCAGCGTGCTGCAATCGACCGCGACGCTCGCCTGCATCGGCCGCCGCCAGGCCTATTTCAAGGACGAATTCCTCTCCGCGCTGGAGATCCTCAACCGCGGCGATCTGCGCCCGGAGCAGATGCGCGGCTCCTGGGCCGGCGCCTTCGGTCCGACCCAGTTCATGCCAACGGCGTTCAAGCGCTTTGCCGTCGACGGCGATGGCGACGGACGGCGCGACGTCGTCGACAATCCCACCGACCTGATCGCCTCCACCGCCAACAACCTCAAGAAGGACGGCTGGCAGGCCGGCCAGACCTGGGGCTTCGAGGTCGTGGTGCCGCAAGGGTTCAACTACATGCTGGCCGACCGCGCCAAGGCGATGACGATCGCGCAATGGGAGAAGCTCGGGCTGAAGCGGGCCACAAGCCAGCCCTTCCCGCACCCGGCCGAGAAAGCCTATCTGCTGGCGCCGGCGGGCGCGCAAGGGCCGGGCTTCCTGATGCTGCAGAACTACCGCGTCATCATGAAGTACAACCCGGCCGAGGCCTATGCGCTGGCGATCGGCCATTTCGCCGACCGCCTGCGTGGAGGGCAGCCCTTCGTGCAGCCCTGGCCGCGCCAGGAGCGCGAACTGTCCCGCACCGAGCGGCTGGAACTGCAGCAGCTTTTGGCCCAGCGCGGCTTCTACAAGGGCACCCCGGACGGCCAGTTCGGCGGCCAGACGAGGGAGGCGCTGCGCAACTTCCAGGCCTCGATCGGGGTGCCCGCGGACGGATTTGCCTCCTCCGACGTGCTGGACCGGCTGCGCGGGCGGTAAAATCGCGCCGAAAGTAACCCTGAACAGGGATTTTGCCCGGCGGCCTTGACGGGGGCGGCTGTTCCCCGGTGTATGGCGCAAGAATCTGCGAAAGAATCTGCAAGAGAATTTGCATGAAAATCTGCAATGGAATCTGCCCGTTTGGCGCCGGATTCCGTTATTATGTTGGTCCTGTTCCGATCCCATTGCGCGTGCCCGAGATCGCATGTCGAAGAAGTCCCTGTTCAAGGCGCTGACCGAGACCGGCCCGCTGATCGCGCTGGGGACGGCGCTCGCGATATTGGTCTCGGTCGCGGGTCCCGCTTCCGCGCAGTTCTTCAACTTCCCCGGCTTCGGCGGCCCGCCGCAGCGTTCGGCCCCGCCGCCGCGCCAAGGCGGAGGCGGCGGTGGATGGTTCGGCGGCGACTTCTTCGCGCCATTCCAGCAGCAACAGCAGCAAGCCCCGCGCCAGGATTTTTCGCGCGCGCCGGCACCGGCCAAGCGCGACACCACGCCTGACAAGAACGTGCTGGTGATCGGCGACGCCATGGCCGACTGGCTCGCCTACGGCCTGGAAGACGCCTACACCGAGCAGCCCGACATGGGCGTGATCCGCAAGCACAAGACCACGTCCGGTCTGATCAAGTACCAGCCGAAGGGCGAGCCTTCGGACTGGACGGCAGCGGCGAAGGGCATTCTCGAGACCGAGAAGCCCGACGTGATCGTCGTCATGCTCGGCCTCAACGACCGTATCGCGATCCGCGAGCCCGTCGCCGACAAATCGGACAAGGCCTCGGACAAGGACAAGAAGAACGACAAGGGTGCGCGCGCCAAGCCACCGGCGAAACCGGGCGATGCCAAGCCCGACACCGCCGCCAAGCCGGACGACAAGCCTGCCGATGCCGACCTGCCGCAGGATGACGCGGACGCCGACGCGCCCGCGGCCGCGCCGGAAAAGACGGCGCGCAATCCGAACGGCCTCTACGAATTCCGCGACGAACGCTGGGTCGAGCTCTACACCAAGAAGGTCGAGGAGCTGGCCAATTTGCTCAAGGCCAAGGGCGTGCCGGTGCTCTGGGTCGGCCTGCCCGCGATCCGCGGACAGAAGGGGACGGCCGACATGCTGTTCCTGGATTCGCTCTATCGCGAGGGCGCAGCCAAGGCCGGCATCACCTATGTCGATGTCTGGGACGGCTTCGTCGACGAGGCCGGCCGCTTCCTGCAGAAGGGCCCGGACTTCGAAGGCCAGATTCGTCAGCTCCGTAGCTCCGACGGCGTCTACTTCACCAAGCCGGGCGCGCGAAAACTCGCCCACTATGTCGAGCGCGAGATCACGCGCCTGCTGGCGGGACGCTCCGGCCCGATCGCGCTGCCGAGCGAGCCTGCGACGCCCGACACCAGCGCCGAGCCCGGCAAGCCGGCGCCGCGGCCGCTGGCCGGCCCGATCGTGCCGCTGGTCGCGGCCTCGATCTCGACCGATCAATTGCTGGGCGGCCCGGGCTCGCGTCCCGCCGCCATCGATGCGCTCGCCGCGAAGACGATGGTGAAGGGCGAGCCGCTGACAGCCCCCGCAGGCCGCGCGGACGATTATGCCTGGCCGCGCCGCGAGGTCGGCCGCGAGCAGGCCAAGGGCGATACGCCGATGGCGGCGACGACGCCCGACGGCAACGCCGCTTCTCCCAATGCATCAGGGGCAGCCGCTGCGATCGCCCCGCCCAAGCTCGCACCGAAGAAGCCGCCGGCCCCGCCGCAGCAGCCGGCGCAGGCCGCGCCGTCATTCCGCGATTTCTTCGGCTTCGGCTCGCCGCAGCCGGCACCGCGTCAATTCTCGCCCGCACCTGGGCCGCGCAATCCGGCGCAGAATCCGAATCCTGCGATCCCGCGGCCGCCCGGCAATGTCGGGCGCTCGGCGGAAGTCCGGTAATCGATCTCTGTTGATTTGAGATGTCATTCCGGGGCGCGCGAAGCGCGAACCCGGAATGACGTGGCAGGTCGCTCAGCCGTAATAGCGCCAGCGCGGCGGCGGACGGCGAGCGGGACGCGACATCAGAAGCGCGAGCGCAAAGCCGATACCGCCGGCAACGAGCAGCGCGCCGAGCGGGTTGTCCCGCACTTTCTTCGACAGCGCCTGCGTGCCATCGCGGAAGGTATCGCCGCTGTTCTCATAGGCGTCCTTGGCGTAGCTCGTCGCGGTATCCGCAGCATCACGCACGGCATCCTTGGCCTGGCCGTAGAGATTTTGCACCGTGCCCGCTGCTTCGCGCGCGTTGCCCGACGCCTGCGTCTTGGCATCGCCTGCCATCTCTCCGACTGCGTCTTCCGCGCGTCCGGCGAATTCCTTGGCTGATCCGACAATCCGATCCGTGTCCATAATGCTCCTCCTCGGGGGTCAGCCCAAGTAACCGACCAGGAGCAGCGCAGTTCCAAGGGGATCAGAGAATGAGCCCGCCATCGACGACCAGCGTCTGACCGATGATGTAGGACGACAGCGGCGAGGCCAGGAACAAGGCTGCGCCCGCCATGTCGGCCGGCGTGCCCAACCGTCGCAGCGGAATGCGTGACAGCGCCGCTTCGAGCCGCTTGGGATTGTCGGTCGTCACCTTCGTCATCTTGGTGTCGACGAGGCCGGGCGCGATGCCGTTGACGCGGATGCCGTCCTCGGCCCAGGCCTCGCCCAGCGTCCGCGTCAGTCCGACCGCGCCGGTCTTCGAGGCATTGTAGGCGGGATTGCCCATGGTGGAATGATAGGCCGCGGTCGAAGACACCATGATCAGAGCGCCCTTGGCATCCCGCAACATGGAATGAAATCGCATCGCGCAAGCCATCAGGCTCATCAGATTGACCTCGACGACCTTGCGGAAACCGCTCATCTCGAATTCGCCGCGACGATAGATCACCGCGCCCTGTGCGAGCACCAGGATGTCGAGGCGATCGAACGACGGCTTGAATGCCTCGATCGCAGCGGCATTGCTGACGTCGAGCTGCGCGTAAGCAAGACCGTCGAGGTCGGAGCCTTCGTCAGCTGAATATTCCGCTGCGTGAGCACGCGTGCCGCAAACGGCAACAGCTGCGCCCCTGGCGCGAAAGGCTTGTGCGATGCCGTTGCCGATGCCGCTGGAACCGCCGACGACCAGCACCTGCTTGCCCGAAAAATCCAGCTCGTTCGCCATCGCGGCCTCCCCTTTTGTTTTGCTTGTTTGACCTGTCTGCGGATCGATGCCAGCCTTGTCAATCTCATAACAATAAACAACACGCCGCGAGGAAACAGCATGTCCGAGTTCAGGGTGCTCAGCCGGTCCGTGAAGGGCCTCACCGTTCTCGTCACCGGCGCGGCGAGCGGCATGGGGCGTGCGACCGCGCGCGTGTTCGCCACTGAGGGCGCGAATGTTGCCGTCACCGACTATGACGAGCACGGCGCGCTAACCGTTGCCAAGGAGATCGCGGCGAGCGGCGGCTCGGCGAAGGCCTGGAGGCTCGACGTCGCCGACGGCGGCGAGATCAAGCGCGTGGTCAGTGATGTCGCTGCGCATTTCGGCGGGCTCGATATCGTCGTCAACAATGCCGGCATCTCCGTGCGCGTTGCAATCGACGACGAGACTTACGAGGACGCCTGGGCCAAGGCCATCGCCGTGATGCTGACGGCGCATCCGCGCATCATCCGCGCCGCGCTGCCGCACTTGCGCAAGTCGAAGAGCCCGCGCATCGTCAACATCGCTTCCACCGAGGCGCTCGGCGCTACCGCGCTGCACAGCCCCTATTCGGCAGCGAAGGGCGGCGTCGCGAGCCTTACCCGTTCGCTGGCGGTCGAGCTCGGCCGCGAGGGCATCACCGTCAACTGCATCTGCCCGGGCCCGATCCGCACCGCCATCACCGACCGCATTTCCGAGGAGCACAAGGCCATCTACGCCAAGCGCCGCACCGCACTCGGCCGTTACGGCGATCCTGAAGAGGTCGCGCATATGACGCTGAGCCTTTGCCTGCCGGCGGCGTCGTTCCTCACGGGCGCGGTGATCCCGGTCGACGGCGGACTGATGGCGCGGAACGCGTGAGAGGCATGCGCGCCGCGCGTTGACAACTCCGAGTGCAGGAGTAGCTTTTTCGCAGGCAGAGCGGGACCAACCGCTCGCGGTTCGCGGGAGAGAACACCATGACGATCGCCATCCGGCAGCTTCAGAAGTATTTCGTCGGCGAGGTCTCCGGCCTCGATCTGCGCAAGCCCCTCACCGAGGCGGAGGCGCGCGAGGTCGAGGCTGCCATGGACAAATACGCGGTGCTGGTCTTTCACGACCAGGACATCACCGACGAGCAGCAGATGGCCTTCGCCCTGAATTTCGGCCAGCGCGAGGATGCACGCGGCGGCACCGTGACCAAGGAGAAGGATTACCGGCTGCAGTCCGGCCTCAATGACGTTTCCAATCTCGGCAAGGACGGCAAGCCGCTGGCGAAGGACAGTCGCACGCATCTGTTCAACCTCGGCAACTGCCTGTGGCATTCCGACAGCTCGTTCCGCCCGATCCCGGCTAAATTCTCGCTGCTGTCGGCGCGGGTGGTGAATCCGAAGGGCGGCAACACCGAATTCGCAGACATGCGCGCGGCCTATGACGCGCTGGAGGAGGAGACCAAGGCGGAGATCGAGGACCTCGTCTGCGAGCACTCGCTGATGTATTCGCGCGGATCGCTCGGCTTCACCGAATATACGGATGACGAGAAGGAGATGTTCAAGCCGGTGCGGCAACGGCTGGTGCGGACCCATCCCGTGCATCGCCGCAAGTCGCTTTATCTCTCATCGCATGCCGGCAAGGTCGTCGGCATGAGCATGCCGGAGGGGCGGCTGCTGCTGCGCGATCTCAACGAGCACGCGACGCAAGCGGAGTTCGTCTACGTCCACAGATGGAAGTTGCATGATCTCGTGATGTGGGACAACCGCCAGACCATGCACCGCGTCCGCCGCTACGACCAGTCCCAGCCCCGCGACATGCGCAGGGCGACGGTTGCGGGGACCGAGCCGACGGTGCAACAGCAGGCGGCGGAGTAGGCGCTACTCAGCAACCGGTGTCATCGCCCGGCTTGACCGGGCGATCCAGTACTCCGAGACAGTTGTGATAGAGCCGATAGGCTGCGGCGTACTGGATGCCCCGGTCAAGCCGGGGCATGACAGCGAGGGTGAGGCACGACAGCGGAGGCAGGCCGACCAGCAAAGAATGTGGCGCCAGCTACGCGTGTCCCGCCTCGTTCGAGAGCATGCCGGGGTCGATGCCGATCTTGCGCAGGGCGCGGTCGTACTTCTCGTCGACGTCGTCGCCGAAGATCAGGTCCGCATCCGCATCGCAATGCAGCCAGCCATTGCTCTGGATCTCGGTCTCGAGCTGACCCGGCGCCCAGCCGGCATAGCCGAGCGCGAGGATGGCGTGCTTGGGGCCGGAGCCGTTGGCGATCGCGCGCAGGATGTCGACGGTCGCGGTGAGGCAGACGCCGTCATCAATCCGCAGCGTCGCGTTCTCGATGTAGAAGTCGCTGGAATGCAGCACGAAGCCGCGGCCGGTATCGACCGGCCCGCCGCGCAGCACCTTCATGCTTTCGGCATTCTCCGGCAGCTTGATGTGCTCGCCCTTCTTGATGATGCCGAGCTGCTGCAACAGCTCGGGGAAGTCGATGCTGCCGGCGGGATGGTTGACGATGATGCCCATGGCACCTTCCGCCGAATGCGCGCAGAGATAGATCACCGAGCGCTCGAAGCGGGGATCGCCCATCACGGGCATCGCGATCAGGAGGCGGCCGTCGAGATAGCCGGCTGAATTGGGAAGCGCAGGGCCCGCCTTGCGGGTGCTTTCGCCCGTCCTCTTGCCTGTGGGAGCCATCGGTGAAGCACTCCGGTTTCAATTCCTATCCTGATGTTGGACCTGGCCGCTGTCAAATCAAGGCTTGCAGAGATTTGATTCGAGTGCCTCCATCACAAGCAATTCAATGGTTTGCCCCGGGGTGACCCTGTAAAGACGTGCCATGCTCACACAAGTTCCCCCGCGTGCGGCGATCGGCGTCGCGACAGCCCTGCTTGCGTCAGTGCTGGCCATGACTGCCCATGCCGACGACGCCTCGCCGTGGCAGCGCGACGGACATTCCGCAGTGCGGCTGCTGGCGGGATCGCGCAGCGGCGCCGTGCTGCTCGGCGGTATCGCCTTCCAGCTCCAGCCGGGCTGGAAGACCTATTGGCGCATGCCCGGCGATTCCGGCGTTCCGCCGCGATTCGACTTCTCGAAATCCGATAATGTCGAAGCGGTGACGGTGATGTGGCCGGCGCCGCTGAAGTTCGACGACGGCGCGGGCGGCCATTCGATCGGCTATCACGACCAGATCGTGCTACCCCTGCGCATCGTCGCCAAGTCCGCCGACAAGCCGGTGACGCTGCGAGCCGAGATCAACTACGCGGTGTGCGAGAAACTCTGCATTCCCGTCGAGGCCAATGCCGAGCTCGGCTTCAACAGCGTCGCCTCGACCGAAGATGCGAACCTGCGCGCGGCGCTCGACACCGTGCCGAAGCCCGCCACGATCGGCGATCCCAATCCGCTCACGATTCGCGACGTCAAGCGTGACGGGCCCAAGAACGTGGTGGTCGACGTGGTCGCCCCGGCGGACGCGCGCAACGTCAACCTGTATGTGGAAGGTCCGACGCCGGACTGGGCGCTGCCGATTCCCGCGCCGGTCGCGCACAGCCCGCCGGGGGTGAAGCGCTTCTCGTTCGAGCTCGACGGGCTGCCGCCGGGCGCCAAGCCCGACGGCGCCGCGCTGAAGTTCACGCTGGTAGGGCCTGACAAGTCGTACGAGTTCAATACGAATCTGGAGTGAGTGTCGTCCGAACGGCAACTGAGTTACCCCGCTGGCACCACACATTCACCGTCGTCCCGGACAAGCGTAAGCGCTGATCCGGGACCCATAGCCACAGGGCGTGGTTTGGCGAAGACTCGTGGTTGCCGGCGCGCGCTCCAACTGTGCTCCCTGTGGTTGATGGTGTGGACGGCCCCCTACGGCATCAGGTGTGCCAGAATGAGGTTGTCACACACCCATTCACAGGAGCCGTCCGTGAGCC
>NZ_JACIHE010000040.1 GCF_014198245.1 Bradyrhizobium sp. cir1 | reverse complement strand
TCTGGCTCACGGACGGCTCCTGTGAATGGGTGTGTGACAACCTCATTCTGGCACACCTGATGCCGTAGGGGGCCGTCCACACCATCAACCACAGGGAGGCGTGGTTACGGGGACTCGGAGTTACTCCTTCGCGCTTCACCTGGTCCCGGGAGTATGGGTCCCGGATCGATCTGCGCGCGCTTGGGGCGCGCTTGTCCGGGACGACGGCGGAGTTTGTATCGGTTGCGGAACGACTAACTATTTCATCAATCCCGCCGCCGTCAGGGCGCGCGTGATGATCTGGCCTAGATCGAAGCCGCGGGATTCCTGTTGCTTCGGCTCGGCGGCCGCCTCGGCGACCTTTGCGCGGATCGAACGCGCAAGATGCGGCGCGGGCGTCAGCGCCGGCTTTGCCTCCGCTTTCTTCTTCGCCTCCGCGACCCAGCCGGTCAGGCCGAAGAATTTTGCGATGTGATAGGACGAGGAGATGCCGGCCTCGATCAGGAAGGCGCCTTCGACGCCGTAGCGCTGGTCGTTGTCGGCCAGCCCGAGCGGCGTGCCGTGGGCCATGTCGGTGATGGCGTAGGACTCGACCAGCGTCTCGCCGTCCTTGTTCCACCAGGCCTGGCGCGGATAGCCGTCGACATTGGTCTCTGCCATCGGCACGTCGGGCAGATCATGCAGGTCCAGCCACTGCTTGACGATCTCGTTGGCATTGCCGGGATTGACGGTGCGGTCGGCGCTGCCGTGCCACACCGACACCTTCGGCCAGGGACCGCGATGATCGGAGGCGCTGCGCACGAGATCGCCGAGCTCGCGCGCGGGCCGCGCCGGGGAATGGAACATGCCGTCCAGCGCCTCGCGCAAGTTCGAGGCGATGCCGTAAGGCAGGCCCGCGATGACAGCGCCGGCGGCGAAGAGCTCCGGATAGGTCGCGAGCATCACCGACGTCATGCCGCCGCCGGCCGACAGGCCGGTGATGAAGACGCGCCTGGGATCGATGCGATGCGCATCCGCCATGTGCGCGATCATCTCGCGGATCGAGCGCGCCTCGCCGCTGTCCCGCGCGGTGTCTTCCGGATTGAACCAGTTGAAGCAGGTGTTGCCGTTGTTGATGCGCTGCTGCTCGGGCATCAGCAGCGCGAAGCCGTAATGCCGCGCGAGCGTCGACCAGCCGGCGCCGAGATCGTAACCTGCCGCGGTCTGTCCGCAGCCATGCAGCACGACGACCAGCGCGCGCGGCTTCTGCAGCTGCGCTGGCACGAACGCGAACATGCGCAAGGCGCCGGGATTGTCGCCGAAGTCCGTGACCTCTTCCAGCGGGCTGGATGAATCAGGGCTCCGGCCGAACTCGGCAAAGCGCAGACCGTCCAGCTTTGGCAGACGTCTCAACAAATCGACATTTCTGGCTAACGACACGGCAATTTCCTGGTGGGCGACTTTCAACGTACAGCCCAACCAGATAGTTGCTGCATTGCGAAATAAAAAGGACGTGTGCTGTCGATCTCGCGAAAATCACTGGAAATCCTGCGGAAAACCGCACGTATTAACCGCAATGCCTCAACTTGATGCAGATGCGCGGCGCATCCACGTCAGAAATGCGGTGCAGACGATGATTAATGTCACAAACAGCGCGAGCGAGACGAAGAATCCTGCGCGCGCTGATTGCAATGATTCGATCGCGAAGAACACCGCGCCGATTGCGGCCACTCCGGCCGCATTTCCGATCTGTGCTGTCGTACCGTACATGCCGGAGGCCGAGCCCGCGGCGACAGGCTTTACCGTCGAGAGCACTGCACCGGACAGCGGCGCCATCACCAGCCCCTGGCCGTAACCGAAGATGCTCATGGTGAGCGCGAGTGCGAGCGGCGACGGCGTGTCAACATAGAGCACAAGAAGCGCGAGCGCGCCGAGGCCTGCGATCTGCAGCGCGCAGCCTTCGATCAGCACCTTGGTGCCGCGATGCCGCGCCCGCGCGCCGCTGTGACGCGAAGCTACGACGAAGGCGAGCGCGAGCGGGACGAAGGCCGTGCCGGCCGCGAGCGGCGGAATCTTCAGGCCGCGCTGCATGAACAGCGTCATGACCAGATAGAACGAGAGATTGGCGAAGAAGAAAAAGAACGCCGCGCCGAGGCCGCGCAGGAAGGCGGCGTCCGTGAGCAGCGTCAGATCGATCAGCGGCATGCCGCCGGCGCGCGCAACCGCGTGTTCGAGCTTCAGGAATGCGACAAGGATCGCGGCCCCGATCGCCATCACCGCCCACAGCCACGGCGCCCAGCCGACGTCATGACCGAACAACAGCGGCCCGATCAGGCACAGCAAGCCTGCGAACAGGACCATGCTGCCCTTGATATCGAGCCGTGTGCCGGCCCGTCGCGGCACCGACGGCATGATGCGCCAGGCCGCCGCGGCGATGACGAGCCCGAAGGGAACGTTGACGAAGAACACCGAACGCCAGCCGGTGCCGGCGAGATCGAGCGTGACCAGGAGGCCGCCGAGCAGAAAGCCCGCGGCGCCTGCAAGCCCGAGCACGATGCCGTAGACGGCGAAGGCGCGGTTGCGCGTCTCGTCGGTGAACAAAAGATGCAGCGTCGCCAGCACCTGCGGCACCATCAGCGCCGCGGTCGCCCCCTGCGCCAGCCGCGCGACGATCAGCTCGACGCCGGACTGCGCAAGGCCGCACCACAGCGAGGTCGCCGTGAAGCCGAGCACGCCGGCCAGGAAGATCGTCTTGGTGCCATGGATGTCGCCGAGCCTTCCGCCGGTGACGACCAGCGTGGCATAGGCGATCAGATAGATCGCGATGACGGATTCGATCTGCGCCGGCGTCGCATGCAGGTCGACGGCGATGGTGGGAATCGCGACGTTGACCACGAAGGCATCGACACCGAACATGAACTGGGCGGCGACGACGATCGCCAGCACCCACCAGCGACGCGTCGAATCGATCGGCTTTGTGACGGTTTGATGCATTGGCGCGCGAGCTTTCCGGAATTTATTCGCGGGCGATGCTCGCAGATCGGCATCATCCGCGCGATTACCTCCGAGGTAGGATTCGACGCTCTTCGCCTCTCCCCGCGTGCGGCGAGAGGCCGGAATTCAAACACAGTTTGAATTCCGGGTGAGTGGGAATCTCCGCGAGTCGTCTGTCCATTGGAACGACACGCTCTCAGCACGTCATTGCGAGCGTAGCGAAGCAATCCAGAATCCCTCCGCGGATGCATTTCTGGATTGCTTCGCTACGCTCGCAATGACGGTGTGGGGCCATCTCGAAAACCTAACTACCTCCGTCCCCGCGGAGACTCCCCCTCACCCCGCCCTCTCCCCGCAAGCGGGGAGAGGGAGAAGAACCAGCGTCAGCACTTAGCTGCATTCCGTCGCGCGGGACATCGCGCGATTGCGTTCGCGCCATCAGGCACGTAGCCTTACGCTACCCAACAAACAGAAAATTCAGCCGGAGAGAACGCCATGGCGCGCCTGAAGTTCGGAGCCTTTCTTGCCCCGCATCACCCGATCGGGGAGCATCCGATGCTGCAGTTCCGGCGCGATCTCGACTTGGTCGAGCAGCTGGATGCGCTCGGATATGACGAGTTCTGGTGCGGCGAGCACCATTCCTCCGGCTGGGAGATGATCGCTTCGCCCGAGATGTTCCTGGCCGCGGCCGGCGAGCGCACCAAACGGATCAAGCTCGGCACCGGCGTCGTTTCGCTGCCCTATCACCACCCCTTCAACGTCGCCCAGCGCATGGTGCAGCTCGACCACATGACCGGCGGCCGTGCCATCTTCGGCTCCGGTCCCGGCGCGCTGGCCTCCGACGCACACACGCTCGGCATCGACCCGATGACGCAGCGCGACCGCCAGGACGAGGCGATCGCCGTGATCCGCCGCCTCTTCAACGGCGAGCGCGTCACCGCCAAGAGCGACTGGTTCACCATGAACGACGCTGCGCTGCAGATCCTGCCGCTGCAGGAAGAGATGCCGTTCGTTGTCGCCTCGCAGATCTCGCCCTCCGGCATGACGCTCGCCGGCAAATACGGCATCGGTATCATCTCGCTGGGCTCGATGACGACGCAGGGCCTGATGTCGCTGCAGCAGCAATGGCAGTTCGCCGA
Organism: Bradyrhizobium sp. cir1; assembly: GCF_014198245.1. Lineage (GTDB taxonomy): Bacteria > Pseudomonadota > Alphaproteobacteria > Rhizobiales > Xanthobacteraceae > Bradyrhizobium. The sequence goes on along the minus strand of NZ_JACIHE010000040.1, from coordinate 41,513 downwards.
GGATGCCGCCAAGAAGCACGGCACCAAGGTGAGCCGCGCCGACTGGCGCGTGCTGCTGACCTTCCACATCGCCGAGACCCGCGAGCAGGCCCGCAAGGAGGCCGGCGCCGGGCTGATGCGCTGGCACAACGAATATAATGTCGGCACGCTGCAGAGGCCGGGCCTCACCGCATTCTCCTCGCCCGATGAAGCCGTGGACAAGACCGCTTTCGTCGAAGGCGCTGCGTCCACCATCGGCACGCCCGACGATCTGGTCAAAACCATCAAGAACGTGATGGAAGTGTCCGGCGGCGTCGGCGCCATCATCGGCTTCGTGCACGATTGGGCCAACCCGGAAAATACGCGCCGGAGCTGGGACATGGTGGCGCGCTATGTCGTGCCGGAGATCAACGGCTACATCGATGGGCTGCGCAGGTCGCAAAAATTCGTGATCGAGAACCGCGCGATCTTCGAACGTGCAGGCCAGGCCGTGATGGCCAAGATCATGGAGAACGAGAAGGCCGCCGAGGCGCTGAAAGTGACCGGCCCCGGCCGCGTCGCCATTCCCGCCGTCAACGCGCCGGATCTGCAGAAGGAAGCGGCGAAGCGGTAGGACGCGCTCGTCGTCCCGGACAAGCGCGCCAAAGCGCGCGCCGATCCGGGACCCATAACCATAGGATTTTGTTTGACGAAGACTGGTCATTGCCAGCTCGCGCCAAACGCTTCCTGGGAGTATGGGTCCCGGCCCCCGTGCGCAATTGCGCACTAGGCCGGGACGACGATAGTGTGTGTGACGATTTTGTGCGCTAGACGACCGCAGCGTCATCGTGCCCGGATGTGCTATGTTGGCCGGGCCTGCCTACCGGAGCAATCGTCATGTCGATGCAGAATGTGGCCGCCCCTGCGCTTCCGTTCACTGCACCGAGGCGTAACGAGCTGACGCACATTCCCGGCGATGAAGGCTGGCCGATCATCGGCAAGACCTTTCAGGTGCTCGCCGATCCCAAGGGACATATCGAGGCGAACGGCGCCAAATACGGCCCGGTCTACCGCACCCATGTGTTCGGCGAGACCAACGTCGTGCTGCTCGGCCCCGAGGCCAACGAGCTCGTGATGTTCGACCAGCAAAAGCTGTTCTCCTCGACGCATGGGTGGAACAAGGTGCTCGGCCTGTTGTTTCCGCGCGGGCTGATGCTGCTCGATTTCGACGAGCACCGGCTGCATCGCAAGACGCTGTCGGTCGCCTTCAAGTCCGGACCGATGAAATCCTATCTCAGCGATCTCGATCGCGGCATTGCCGCGCGTGTTGCGCAGTGGAAGGCAAGGCCCGGGGAGATGCAGCTCTATCCGGCGATGAAGCAGCTGACGCTCGATCTCGCCGCCGCATCCTTCCTCGGCGCCGATATCGGGCCGGAGGTCGACGAGATCAACCGCGCCTTCGTCGACATGGTCGCCGCCGCCGTCGCCCCGATCCGCAGGCCGCTGCCGGGCACGCAGATGGCGCGTGGCGTTGCGGGGCGCAAGCGCATCGTCGCCTATTTCCGCCAGCAGATCCCGCTTCGCCGCGGCAATCACGGCGGCGACGACCTGTTCTCGCAGCTCTGCCGCGCCACCCATGAGGACGGCGCGCTGCTCTCCGAGCAGGACATCATCGACCACATGAGCTTCCTGATGATGGCCGCGCACGACACCCTGACCTCGTCGCTGACCTCCTTCATCGGCGAGCTCGCCGCGAACCCGGACTGGCAGGACAGGCTGCGCGCGGAGGTTCTGGCGCTCGGGCTTTCTCCTGATGCCCCCAGCAGCTTCGACGATCTCGAAAAGATGCCGCTGTCGGAGATGGCGTTCAAGGAGGCGCTGCGGATCAAGCCGCCGGTGCCCTCGATGCCGCGCCGGGCGATGCGCGATTTCACCTTCAAGGGCTATACGATTCCCGCCGGCACCGCAGTCGGCGTCAACCCGCTCTATACGCACCACATGAAGGACATCTGGCCGGAGCCGGACCGCTTCGATCCCTTGCGTTTCACCGAGGAAGCCCAGCGTAGCCGTCACCGCTTCGCCTTCGTGCCGTTCGGCGGCGGCGCGCATATGTGCCTCGGCCTGCACTTCGCCTATATGCAGGCCAAATGCTTCGCGCGGCACTTTTTGCAGAACATCGAGGTGTCGCTGGCGCCGGGTTACAAGCCGGACTGGCAGATGTGGCCGATCCCGAAGCCGCGGGACGGGCTGCGGGTGACGGTGAAGGCGGTTTAGGGCCGGCACCCGTCATTGCGAGCGAAGCGAAGCAATCCAGACTGTCACCGCGGAAACAGTCTGGATTGCTTCGTCGCAAGGGCTCCTCGCAATGACGGAAACCCAGTCTCGTAGGGTGGGCAAAGCGAAGCGTGCCCACCCTATCTCGCCGAGCTCGAACGCCGATGGTGGGCACGGCGCGCGAAGAGCGCGCCTTTGCCCATCTACGGCACCGCCGCTGGAGCCACTACGCCCCCTGATCGAACGCCTTGCGCAACGCGGACAAGCCCTGCTGCTGCTGGCTCCAGTTGCGGCCGCCGGTCATGGCGCCGTCGATGACGAGGTCGTGGCCGTTGATGAAGCTGGATTCGTCGCTCGCCAGGAACACTGCGGCATGGGCGATGTCGTCGGGAAGACCAGCGCGCGGGATCGGCTGCGCGGTCTTGTAGACCTCGCGCATCACTGCCGGCGTCTTCTCCGCGGCGTCGGTCGAGAGCCCCAGCGCCTTGCCGAAAATCCCGGTTGCGATCGCGCCCGGCGAAATCGAGTTGACGCGCACGTTGGACTCGCCGAGCTCCATCGCCACGCATTTGGTGAGATGGATCACCGCAGCCTTGGCCGCGCCATAGACCACGGACGAGGAGAACCCGGCGAGGCGGCCAGCGATGCTGCCATTGTTGATGATGCTGCCCGATCCCTGCTTCTTCATATAGGGCGCGGCGTGCTTCATGCCGAGCATGACGCTGCGCACCAGCGTCGCCATCGCCGCGTCGAAGCGCTCGACCTCGAGACCCTCGATGCCGCCGGTCTGCGCCGGGCCGCCGGCATTGTTGAACAGGCAATCGATGCGGCCGAACTTCTCCACCGCGAGCGCGATCAGCGCCTGCATCTGCGCTTCGACCGTCACGTCGGTCTGGAGGAAGACGCAGTTGCCCCCAAGCTGCCGCGCCAGCGCCTCGCCTTCCGGTATGCGCCGCCCGGCGATCACAATTTTGGCACCTTCGGCAACGAAGACTTCCGCAGTCCGCAATCCGATCCCGCTCGTCGCGCCCGTGATCACCGCCACCTTGCCGTCCAGCCTGCCCATGGAATGTCCCTGCTTTCGAACCCCTTGACGCCAAACGGCGAATACCGATCGACGACGGCACCGCGACAGTCGGCGCCGCGACGGTCACTATTCCCGCCGGCTTGCAACAAGGCAAGCTTTGCTTGCGCGCCCGACATGCGTAACATTCAAGGCGAACGCACGTCGCAACCGGGCTGCGCATGGAGAAGCTGATCGAGGAGTTCCGCAAAGGCTGGCAGGGCGTGGCACCGCCGTCGCTCGGCCTGAGCATTGCCTTTGCGATCGCCTGCCTGCTGATTGCGACGCTGGTGCGCTGGGGCCTCGCGCAGGTCCGGCCCGACGTCTATTTTACCCCATATTTTCCCGCCGTGTTCTTTGCCGCTGCGTTCGGCGGCTTCCGGATCGGCATCGTGACCGCGATCGTCGGCGGCGTGCTCGGTGTCGTCGTGAATTTCGGCGATGCCTTTGCCGATCGCGCGCGCTTTGCCCTGCTGGCGCTGTACTGGGTGGTCTGCGCGCTCACCATCTGGGGCGTCGAGCATTATCGCACGCTCCTGATCGAGCAGCGCCGGATCGCCAAACGCCTGACCGAGGAAGAAGATTATCGCAAGCTTCTGGTCGACGAGCTCCAGCACCGGCTGAAGAACAAGCTGTCGACGGTGCATGCCGTGATTCACCAGGTGCTGCACGACCAGCCGCAGGTCTGGGCCCGGATCGATCCGCGGCTGCGCTCGCTGGCCGCGACCGACGACCTGATCTCGCGGATCGACAAGGGGGGCTGCGATATCCGTGACCTCTTGATCTCCGAGCTCGGGCCCTACGGCCATGTCCGCTTTAGCCTCAACGGCGACCGGCTGTTCCTGCCGCCGAAGCTCGCGGTCACGTTGTCATTGATGTTTCACGAGCTCGCCACCAATGCGGGAAAGTATGGCGCGTTCTCCGCGCCGCGCGGTCTGTTGCAGGTGTCATGGACCGTCAGCGAGGACCGCCTGACCGTCACCTGGGACGAAACCGAAGGGCCGAGCGTGGACAAGGTGTCCGAACCCGGCTTCGGCACCAAGCTGCTGAAATCGGCACTTTCGGCTTTCGACGGCAGGACCGAGCTCTCCTATCTCAAGTCCGGGCTGCATTGTATCATGCAATGCCGCATCCCCAAGGACGTCAACTGACAGCAAGACTCGGTCGATTGGGTCACCTCTCCCCAGCGGGGAGAGGTGACCCCCGGGGCGCGCATCGATTCAAACAAGACTGATCGCGCAACCAAGCGAAAGTAGATTCGCACTCCGCTCGCAGTTTCGCATGTGCCGTTGACGCTCTGTTAATGACGATTTTCTGCGCGCGTCGCATCATCGCAAAACACCCCCGTATTTCTCCCGAACCCTTAACCAAACTTAAGAGGGAACTGCGCAACATCGCGTCCATTGCAAAGGCGCGCTGAAACAACAAGATTCATGACTTCTATGAACGACAACAATTATTCCGGCGCGAGCGAAGCCGAACTCGGATTTCTCAAGGAAATCGTTAGAATGCTGCCGGCCGGCCTGACCGTGCAGGACGCCCATGGCGAGCTTCTGCTGGTTAACGATGCCGCGGCCGCTCAGCTCGGCATGGACGGCAGCCGTCCCTCGCCGGATCTGGCGCCGCGCCGCGAAGCCTGCCGCAAGGCGTTGAGCGCCGGCCAGGCCGTCGTCACCGAGGAAGCGCTTCACGACGGCGCCGCGCGCCAGGTGCTGCTCACGACCCATCGTCCCGTTCGCCTCGCCGGACGCGAGCTCCTGATCTCCGCCTCCTCCGACATCACCGAGCAGAAGAATTTCGAGGACCAGCTGTTCCGCTCGGCCTATTTCGACGAGCTGACCGGCCTGCCCTCGCGCCGCGTGATCGAGCATCGCGCCAACAGCCTGCTCGCGGGCGATCGCAGCAGCGAGCGCTTCGCGCTCGCCTTTCTCGACGTCGACAATTTCAAGCACATCAACGACTATTACGGCCACGCCGTGGGCGATGCACTGCTGGTCGAGCTGTCGAAGCGGCTCGGGCGCGACCTGCGCGATTCCGACATGCTGTCGCGCATCTCCGGCGACGAATTCCTGCTGCTGCTCTCTCCGATCCAGAGCCAGGAGGAAGTCGCCGAGTTCATGCAATCGACGCTGGAGCGGCTGACCGCGCCGTTCTTCATCGACCATTCGGAAGTGTTTGCCTCGACCTCGGTCGGCATCAGCCTCTATCCCGACCACGGGCGCAGCTTCGAGACGCTGCGGCAGAACGCCGACATCGCGATGTACCGCATCAAGAACAACGGCAAGGGACTGGCTGCGTTCTTCGACGCCAGCATGGAGCGCGAGGCGCTGGCGCGGAGCAAGATCGAGCAGTCGCTGCGGCTCGCCATCCTGGAAAAGCGCTTCTGCTGCGCCTTCCAGTCCAAGGTCGACATCCGCACGCAGGCCGTGAAGGGCATCGAGGCCCTGGTGCGCCTGCGCGACGACGAAGGCGTGATCCAGGCGCCGGGCTCGTTCATCAACCTCGCCGGCGAGCTCGGGCTGATCGACGAGCTGACCCATCTCGTGCTCGCCGAGATCGTCAAGTCGATCGACCTGATCAACGACACCTTCGGCGCGGAAGCGTCCATCAGCATCAACGTCGCCGCCAAGCGGGCCGGCAATCCCGAGTTCATGCGCAGCTTCGCGCTGGCCCTGGAGGAGACCGGCTTTCCCCAGCGCTTCATGATCGAGGTGACGGAAGACGCCTTCGTCGCCAAGAATCATTTCCAGGCCGAGATCCTGCCGATGTTTCGCAAGCTCGGCGTCGGCATCTCGATCGACGATTTCGGCACCGGCTATTCCTCGCTTTCGGCACTCGCCGACATCACCGCGGACGAGATCAAGATCGACCGTTCCTTCATCACTGATATCCACAAGCGCCCGCGCAGCCAGGGCATCTTGCGCGCGATCGAATCCTTGAGCGAGGCGCTCGGCATGACCGTGATCGCCGAAGGCCTCGAATCCTACGAGGAGCTGGCTTATCTGCAGGCCGCGACCAAGATCCGCTACGCGCAGGGCTATTATTTCTCCCGCCCGATCTTCCTGGAGGAGCTGAAGCTCGCAACGCCGGTCTCCAGCGAGTCGCGCCCCAGCATCGCGAGCCGCCCGATGCAGCAGAACCGCCAGGGCTATTCGCGGGCGAGCGGGTATCGAAGGTAGGGATGCTCCAGGATCTGCGTTCCGTCATCCTGAGGCGCGAGACCCGCGATGCGAACGCATCGCGGGTCGAGCCTCGAAGGATGAACGGCCGAGATGCAGCCGGGCCGTCGCCCTTCGAGGGCCGCTGAAGAAGCGGCCACCTCAGGGTGACGGTGGATAGATTGCGAACGGTGCAACCCTCAATTCCCCCTTTGAAATTATTGGCCTTTTGGTAATACACAGGCGGGCTTCCCGCGAGGCACGCCATGTCCGTCCCCGTCTCCGTCGTCAGCGACCCCGCCTATATCCGCGCACGTGCCATGGAGACGCTGTTCGGGCGGCTCGAGCATCTGTGCGAGGGCGCCATCGCAATCGATCGCAGCGGACGCGTGGTGTATGTCAACGAAAAATATGTCACCGCGATTGGCCTCTCGCATGAATCCGAAGCGCTCGGCCGCCCGATCGAAGAGGTCATCCCCAACAGCCTGATGCGAAGGGTCGTCGAAACGGGGGAGCCGATCATCCTCGACATCATGGAGCTCGGCGGCCAGCAACTCGTCGTAACCCGGATGCCGATCGAGGACGAGAAAGGAAACATCATCGGCGCGATCGGCTTCGTGCTTTATGATCGCCTCGAGGGCCTGAAGCCGCTGCTCGGGCGCGTCGCCCAGCTCGAGAACGATCTGCGGCTGGCGCGACGCCAATTGTCGCATGCGCGCGCCGCGCGGTTCACCTTCGATGACTATGTCGGCGCAACCGCGGGCATCGCACAGGCCAAGGAGCTTGCAGCGCGTGCTGCGCGCCAGAGCGTCACCGTTCTGCTCACCGGAGAGACCGGCACCGGCAAGGAAATGTTGGCGCAGGCGATCCACAACGCCTCCTCCCGCGCCGACAAGCCGTTCGTCAGCGTCAATGTCGCCGCGATCCCGGAAACGTTGATCGAGTCGGAATTCTTCGGCACCGTGCCCGGGGCCTATACCGGCGCCGACCGCAAGGGGCGCGAGGGCAAATTCCGGGTCGCCGACGGCGGCACGCTGTTCCTCGACGAGATCGGCGAGATGCCGCTGCAGCTCCAGGCAAAGCTCCTGCGCGTGTTGCAGGAGCGCGAGATCGAGCCGCTCGGCTCGGACAAGATCAGCAAGGTCGACGTCCGCGTCATCGCCGCGACCAATGTGGACCTGCGCAAGCGCGTCAGCGACGGCGCATTTCGCGCCGATCTCTACTATCGCCTCAACGTGCTCTCGGTGGACCTGCCGCCGCTGCGCCAGTGCCTGGACGATCTCCCCGACATCTGCGCCCGGTTGCTCGACGACATCAGCGCGTCCGGCGACTACGTCAAGGCCAAGATCACGCCGAGCGCGCTCGCCGCGCTCGCCCGCTATGATTGGCCGGGCAATGTCCGCGAGCTCCGCAACATCCTCGAGCGCGCGCTGATCCTCAGCGATTCCGGGCGGCTGACCGGCGACGACTTCGTCCGCATTCTCCCTGTTGGCACCGAGGCCAGGCTTGCACCGCCCGAGCGGCCGGCCGGAACGGTGGTGCCCTATGCCGAGGCCGAGGCCGAGTTCGAGAAGCACACGCTCGAGCAGGCGCTCGCCGCCAGCAACGGCCAGATCTCGGAGGCCGCCAAGATGCTGCAGATCTCGCGTGCGACCTTCTACAAGAAGCTCGCCAAGTTCGGCCTCGCCGCTGGACCGGCTTCCGTCTGAGTTTCGAGACTCGGAGTGTCCGGAGTCTCGGATTCCGGACATGGCGCATTGCAGCTCTGTCCCGTCACTGCCGCTGAATCTGCTGGGTTTTCAGCCAATTTGCGCAAACCTGTGGCATCTGGCGCGGAGCTTGCTCTTCGCTTTGCACAATGACGCATGCTGCACATGCGCATTCGCAACCAGGGAGGACGCAAGATGAGTGAAGCGATCTCGGTCCATCAGCTTCAGACGAGACAGCCATCGCACGTCACGGTCGCCACCGCGAGCCTGATCGGCACGGCGATCGAGTGGTACGACTTCTTCCTCTACGGCACCGCCGCGGCGCTGATCTTCAACAAGCTGTTCTTTCCGACCTTCGACCCGATGATGGGAACGCTGCTGGCGTTCGCGACCTACGCGCTCGGCTTCATCGCGCGCCCGCTCGGCGGCGTCGTGTTCGGGCATTACGGCGACAAGATCGGCCGCAAGACCATGCTCTATCTGACGCTGCTGATCATGGGCGCGGCGACCGCGGCGATCGGCTTCCTGCCGACCTATGAGACAGCCGGCATCTGGGCCGCGATCCTGCTCGTGACCTGCCGCCTGATCCAGGGCTTTGGCCTTGGCGGCGAATGGGGCGGCGCGGTGCTGATGGCGGTCGAGCATGCGCCTGCGGACAAGAAGGGCTTTTACGGCAGCTGGCCGCAACTCGGGGCGCCGCTCGGCCTCGTACTCGGCACGCTGGTCTTCTCGGTGGTGTCAGCCATGTTGACCGATGCGCAGCTCTATGCCTGGGGCTGGCGCATCCCGTTCCTGTTCTCGATCGCGCTGGTGCTGGTCGGCCTGTGGATCCGCTTCACCATCGCGGAATCGCCGGAGTTCCAGAAGGTCAAGGACACCAAGCAGGAAGTGAAGATGCCGATCCTCGAGGCGATCAGGATGTATCCCAAGAACATCCTGCTCGCGATGGGCGCGCGCTTCGCCGAGAACGGCTTCTTCTATATCTATGCGACCTTCGTGCTCGCCTATGCCACGCAATCGCTCGGCATGAACAAGCAGGACATGCTCAACGGCGTGCTGATCGGCGCGGCGATCGAGACCTTCACCATCCCCGCCTTCGGCGCGCTCTCCGACCGCCTCGGACGGAGGCCGATCTACATTTTCGGCGCGGTATTCTCGGCGCTGATGTCGTTCCCGCTGTTCATGCTGCTCGCGACCAAGAACCCGCAATATGCCTGGATCGCGATCGTGCTCGGCCTCGCCATCGGCCACGCCGCGATGTATGGGCCGCAGGCGAGCTTCCTGTCGGAGCTGTTCGGCACCAAGGTGCGCTATAGCGGCGTTTCGCTCGGCTACAACCTCGCCTCGATCTTTGCCGGTGCGCTGTCGCCGCTGATCGCGACGGGATTGATGACGGCCTACGCACCGGCGACCTGGCCGATCTCGCTCTACATGATCGCGCTGGCGCTGATCACCGTCGTCTCGGTCTATTTCGCCACCGAGACACGCAAGGTCGCCCAGCCCTGAACGGGCTGAGTGCGGCCCCCCGCGACGCCGGAGCGGCTGGTCGCCAGCCGCTCCACGCGATACGAATAGAGGCAAGCGAGAAGAACGGGCATGCGGTCCGCAACAGACATGGGAGGGAATGCCATGAGCCAGCATCCTGCCTTGCCCTATTTGCGCAATTCCGAGAAGGGCAAAGTCGTCACCGCGGCGGAAGCCGTCATGCTGATCCGTGACGGCGATACCGTCGCCACCGGCGGCTTTGTCGGCATCGGCTTCGCCGAGGAGATCGCGATCGCGCTGGAGGAGCTCTATCTCTCCCACGAGGGCGATGCGCCCTACACGCAGGGCAAGCCGCGCAACCTGACGCTGGTCTATGCGGCCGGACAAGGCGACGGCAAGCAGCGCGGCCTCAACCATTTCGCGCACGAAGGGCTGGTCCGGCGCGTGATCGGCGGGCACTGGGGCCTTGCGCCAAAGCTGCAGCAGCTCGCGATCGCGGGCCAGATCGAGGCCTATAATCTGCCGCAGGGCGTGATCACCCATCTGTTCCGCGACATCGCGGCGCGCCGGCCCGGTCACATCACCCGCGTCGGCATGGGCACCTTCGTCGATCCCCGGCATGGCGGCGGCAAGCTGAACGCGCGCACCACCGAGGACATGGTGGAGCTGATTACGCTGCGCGGCGAGGAGTGCCTGCTCTACAAGACGTTCCCGATCGACGTCGGAATCATCCGCGCCACGACCGGCGATCCCGACGGCAACCTCACCATGGAGAGGGAGGCGCTGACGCTGGAGGCGCTCGCCATCGCCATGGCGGCGCATAATTCCGGCGGCATCGTCATCGCCCAGGTCGAGCGCGTCGCCGAGAGCGGCAGCCTCAATCCGCGCCAGGTCAAGATCCCCGGCATCCTCGTCGACTGCGTCGTCGTGTCGAAGCCTGAGAACCACTGGCAGACCTTCGGCACGCAATACAATCCGGCGTTCTCGAGCGAGATCCGCGTCCGCGCCGCCTCCCTGCCGGTGATGCCGGTCAGCGAGCGCAAGATCATTGCCCGGCGCGCCGCCCTCGAGCTCAAGGCCAACAGCGTCGTCAATCTCGGCATCGGCATGCCCGAGGGGATCGCCTCGGTCGCGAACGAAGAGCGCATCATCGACCTCATCACACTGACGGCGGAGCCGGGCGTGATCGGCGGCATCCCGGCGAGCGGGATCGATTTCGGCGCGGCGATCAATACCCAGGCGGTGATCGACCAGCCCTATCAGTTCGACTTCTACGACGGCGGCGGTTTAGATGCCGCCTTCCTCGGCCTGGCCCAGGTCGACCGCGCCGGCAACCTCAATGTCAGCAAGTTCGGGCCGAAGCTTGCCGGCGCCGGTGGCTTCATCAACATCAGCCAGAACGCCAAGGAGGTCGTCTTCGTCGGCACCTTCGGCGCGGGCAAGCAGCGCATTGCGGTGAATGACGGCAAGCTCGTCATCCTCGATGAGGCGAAGTCGCGCAAGTTCGTAGGTAGCGTCGAGCACGTCACCTTCAGCGGCCCGTTCGCCGCCGCGCGCAAGCAACGCACACTCTATGTCACCGAACGCTGCGTGTTCGAGCTCAGGCCCGACGGGATCGAGCTCACGGAAGTCGCCCCCGGCATCGACATCGAGCGCGACATCCTGCGCCTGATGGATTTCAAGCCGCTGATCCCGCGCGATCCTGCGCTGATGGACGCCCGCATCTTCCGCGACGGCCCCATGGAGCTGCGCGAGCGCCTGCTCACCATCCCGCTCGACCAGCGCTTCACGCTGGACGAGCAGCAGAACCTGTTCTTCGTCAATCTGGAGCGCTATCCGCTGCGCAGCAAGGCGGAGATCGACACCATCGCAGCGATCGTCGAGGCGAGGCTCGCACCGCTCGGCCGCCGGGTCTACGCCATCGTCAATTATGACAACTTTTCCATCCTGCCGGAGCTGATGGACGACTATTCGGCCATGGTACGCAGCCTGGTCGACCGCTTCTATTCCGGCGTGTCGCGCTACACCACGTCGGGCTTCCTGCGCATCAAGCTCGGCGAAGCCCTGGAGAAGCGCGGCGTCGCGCCGCATATTTTCGAGAGCGCGGAGGAAGCGCAGTCGGATCGACGTCAGGCCGAGGGGGCCGAATTATCGCAGACCGTGCGGCGGGCCCAAAAATGATGCATGCTCGAAAAGGCCGACACGCTCGGCCGGAGGTTCAATTGCAATGTTCGTAGTGTTGTGCAAATCGCTATTGCAGAGAAACTTTGAATCAGGAGGGACCATCGTGCGTCGATCACTCATCATAACAACAACCATCCTCGCCCTCGCCGCGAGCACCTCCGCACGGGCCGACGACCTCAAGGTCGCGCTGATCTACGGCAAGACCGGTCCGCTCGAGGCCTATGCGAAGCAGACCGAGACCGGCCTGCAGATGGGTTTTGAATACGCCACCAAGGGCACCATGACGCTCGACGGTCGCAAGATCGTCGTCATCACCAAGGACGACCAGGGCAAACCGGACCTTGCGAAGGCCGCGCTCGCCGAAGCCTATCAGGACGACAAGGCCGACATCGCCATCGGCACGACCTCGTCGGCTGCGGCGCTGGCGATTCTCCCGGTCGCCGAAGAGAACAAGAAGATCCTGATTGTCGAGCCCGCCGTCGCGGACCAGATTACCGGCGAGAAGTGGAATCGCTACATCTTCCGCACCGCGCGCAACTCGTCGCAGGACGCGATCTCCAACGCGGTCGCGATCGGCAAGCAGGGCGTCACCGTCGCAACGCTGGCGCAGGACTACGCCTTCGGCCGCGACGGCGTCGCCGCCTTCAAGGAGGCGCTGGCCAAGACCGGCGCGACGCTGGCCGCCGAAGAATACGCCCCGACTTCGACCACCGACTTCACTGCCGTCGGCCAGCGCCTGTTCGACGCGCTGAAGGACAAGCCCGGCCGCAAGGTGATCTGGGTGATCTGGGCCGGCGCCGGCAATCCGCTGGCAAAACTCCAGGACATGGACCCGAAGCGCTACGGCATCGAGCTCTCCACCGGCGGCAACATCCTGCCGGCGCTCGCCGCCTATAAGGGCCTGCCCGGCATGGAAGGGGCAACCTATTATTTCTACGAGATCCCGAAGAACCCAGTGAACGACTGGCTGGTCGCCGAGCACCAGAAGCGCTTCAAGGCGCCGCCGGACTTCTTCACCGCGGGCGGTTTCGCCGCCGCGATGTCCGTCGTCGCCGCCGTCACCAAGGCCAAGTCGACCGACACCGAGAAGCTGATCACGGCGATGGAAGGCCTGGAGTTCGACACGCCGAAGGGCAAGATGGTGTTCCGCAAAGAAGACCATCAGGCGCTGCAGAGCATGTATCACTTCAAGGTCAAGGTCGATCCGAACGTCGCCTGGGCCGTGCTCGAGCCGGTGCGCGAGCTGAAGATCGAGGACATGGACGTTCCCGTCCGCAACAAGCGGTGAGCGCTTCACCTCTCCCATAGGGAGAGGTCGCGCCGAAGGCGCGGGTGAGGGGTCCCGCTCTCTTGTGGGACCCGAGCCCCCTCACCCGATTTTCACTGGACGATGCTTCGCATCGCCAGGAGCAAATCGACCTCTCCCCTCCGGGGAGAGGTGTCACAACCAGCCGACACGCTTAAAACCCATGACGCTCACCCTCGAAACCCGCGACCTCACCATCCGCTTCGGCGGGCATGTCGCAGTCAATAACGTCACCTGCACGTTCCGCCCGGGCGAGCTCACCGCCATCGTCGGGCCGAACGGCGCCGGCAAGACCACTTATTTCAATCTGATCTCGGGCCAGCTGCGTGCATCGAGCGGCAGCGTCTTGTTTGACGGCACCGACATCACCCAGCATTCAGCGCCGATGCGGACCCGCGCGGGACTTGGCCGCGCCTTCCAGCTGACCAATCTCTTTCCGAATCTCTCGGTCGAAGAGAACGTCCGCCTCGCGGTGCAGGCGGCGAACGGCACCCACTACGACATGGTGCGGCCCTGGATGGTGCGCGGCGACCTGATCGCGCGCGCGGATGCCATCCTCGACCAGGTCGCGCTCGGCAGCCGCCGCGGCGTCGCCGCGACCGCGCTGTCGCATGGCGACCAGCGCAAGCTCGAGGTCGCCCTGATGATCGCGCTGGAGCCGAAGGTATTCATGTTCGACGAGCCGACTGCCGGCATGAGCATCGACGAGGTGCCTGTCGTGCTCAACCTGATCGCGCAGCTCAAGCAGGACAAGAGCAAGATCATCCTCCTCGTCGAGCACAAGATGGACGTGGTGCGCTCGCTCGCCGACCGCATCATCGTGCTGCACAACGGACAACTTGTTGCAGATGGCCCGCCTGCCGAGGTGATCGCCTCGCCGATCGTGCAGGAAGCCTATCTCGGCGTCGCGCCAAGGAGTGCCGCATGAGCGATCTCCTGAAGCTCTCCGGCGTGCACACCCATATCGGGCGGTACCACATCCTTCAGGGCATCGACCTCGCCGTTCCGCAAGGACAGGTCACGATGCTGCTCGGCCGCAACGGTGCCGGCAAGACCACGACGCTGCGCACCATCATGGGCCTGTGGCAGGCCTCCAGCGGCGAGATCAGCCTCGCCGGGATGCGCATCGAAAGCTGCGCCACGCCCGACATCGCCCGGCTCGGCGTCGGCTATGTGCCGGAGAGCATGGCGGTGTTCTCCGACCTGACGGTGAAGGAGAATCTGGTGCTGGCGGCCCGCGACGGGCCGCTCGACGACACCCAGCTCGACTGGATCTTCGGCTTCTTCCCGGCGCTGCGCCGGTTCTGGCTGTCACGGGCGGGGAGCCTCTCGGGCGGGCAGAAGCAGATGCTGTCGATCGCGCGCGCCATCATCGAGCCGCGCAAGCTGCTCCTGATCGACGAGCCGACCAAGGGGCTGGCGCCCGCGATCGTCATGGCGCTGATCGAGTGCCTGAAGGAGATCAAGCGCAAGGGTGCGACGATCCTGCTGGTCGAGCAGAATTTCTTTGCCGCCCGCGAGCTCGGCGACAACGTGCTGGTGATGGACAACGGCACCATCGTCCATCGTGGCGAGATGGCGGCGCTCGCCGCCGACGTGCCGCTGCAGGAGCGGCTGCTCGGCCTGAGCCTGGAGGCGCATCAGTGACTGACCTTGCTGCAACCGATCCGCTGCCGAAGCCGAAGCGCGACATCGCGCCGGTCCTGCTGCCGATCGCCCTCGCGCTTCTGACGATCCCGCTGATCGGATCGACCAGCTCCTGGCTGACCCTGACCGCCGCGAGCCTTGCCATGGGCATGATGATCTTCATCATGGCCTCAGGGCTAACGCTGGTGTTCGGCCTGATGGACGTGCTCAATTTCGGTCACGGCGCCTTCATTGCCGTCGGGGCCTATGTCGCAACGCTGGTGCTGGCGCCGTTCGCGGCGTCCATCCAGGCGGATTCGCTCTGGATGAACCTCGCGGTGCTGGCCCCGGCCGCGCTGCTCTCGATGGCGGTGTCAGGCGCGCTCGGGCTCGTCGTCGAGCGCGTGCTGATCCTGCCTGTTTATGGTCAGCATCTGAAGCAGATCCTGATGACGACCGGCGGCCTGATCGTCGCCGAGCAGACGCTCTATGCGCTGTGGGGGCCGCAGATCATCCCGATGCCGCTGCCGGCCTCGCTGCGCGGCTCCTTCATCCTCGGCGATGTCGCGATCGCCAAATACCGCGTGCTGGCGATGCTGATCGGGCTTGCCGTCTTCATCGCGATCCAGCTCGTGCTCAACCGCACCAAGCTCGGCCTGCTGATCCGCGCCGGCGTCGAGAACCGCGAGATGGTCGAGGCGCTCGGCTATCGCATTCGCCGCCTGTTCCTCGGCGTGTTCATGACCGGATCGGCGCTGGCCGGTCTCGGCGGCGTGATGTGGGCGCTGTATCGCGAGCAGGTGCACGCCTCCATGAGCGACGACCTCACCGTCCTGATCTTCATCGTCGTCATCATCGGCGGGCTCGGGTCGATCGGCGGCTGCTTCATCGGCGCGATCCTCGTCGCCATGGTCGCCAATTACGGCGGCTTCCTGGTGCCGAAGCTCGCCCTCGTCTCCAACATCCTGCTGATGGTCGCCATTCTGATGTGGCGGCCGCGCGGCCTCTATGCGGTGACCAGCCGATGATGATCCTCTCGGGCGATCCGCCGCGCAGCCGCGTCCTTACTCTTGTTCTCATCGTCATCATCCTGGCGCTGGCGGCGACACCATTCCTGTTTCCGGGCGCCAAGGCACTCAACGTCGCGGCCAAGATCTGCGTCTTCGCCGCGCTGGTGGCGTCCTACGATTTGCTGCTCGGCTATACCGGCTCGGTGTCGTTCGCCCACACCATGTTTTACGGCATCGGCAGCTACGCCATCGCGATCGCGCTCTACGGGATGGGCCCGAACTGGGCGGCGGTCGCAACCGGCATCGCCACCGGCTTGCCACTTGCGGCCCTGCTTGCGCTCGCCATCGGACTGTTCTCGCTGCGGGTGGCCGCGATCTTCTTTGCCATGATCACGCTCGCGGTCGCCTCCGCCTTCCAGGTTCTCGCCTCGCAGCTGTCCTGGCTGACCGGCGGCGAGGACGGGCGCAGCTTCCAGCTGCCGGAGCTGCTGCGCCCCGGCACGGTGCTGATCTCCAGGAACCTGTTCGGCTTCGAGATCAACGGCCGCATCCTGACCTTCTATCTGGTGTTCGCGATCTCGGCGCTGATGATTCTCGCTTTGCTGCGGGTGGTGAACTCGCCGTTCGGCCGCGTGCTGCAAGCGATCCGCGAGAACCGCTTTCGCGCCGAGGCGCTCGGCTTCCGCACCGTCTTCCACCTGACCTACGCCAACTGCCTCGCCGCGCTGGTCGCCGCCAGCGCCGGCATTTTGAACGCGCTGTGGCTGCGCTATGCGGGTCCCGACACCTCCCTGAGCTTCTCCATCATGCTGGACATCCTGCTGATGGTGGTGATCGGCGGCATGGGCACGATCTACGGCGCGATCATCGGCGCCACCATCTTCATCCTCGCCCAGAACTATCTGCAGTCGCTGATGGGCGTCGCCTCCAAGGCGGCGTCGGAAGCCGGCCTGCCGCTGCTGCCGGGGCTGCTGCATCCCGACCGCTGGCTGCTGTGGCTCGGGCTGCTCTTCATCGCCAGCGTCTACTTCTTTCCGACCGGCGTGGTCGGACGGCTGCGCCATGGCGGCGGCAAGAAGGCCGCGGGCCCCTCGCATTAAGCATCGATTAATGATGCAGCGCAGCGGTTGCCGCGGGCGCAGCGCAACTGCGACGTGCTTCGCGTCCGGCGGCATACGGGCGCGACAGCGCAACCTGATTTAATCCTTAGGTAACTGGTTTTCCTAAGCTTTGCGCCATTTGTGAGGTGTATTCCTGTCGCTCCAGGGAGGGGGAATGCTCCAAGTCTTGTCCACGATGGCAGCCGGAATGTCCCTAGCCGCAAAAAACGGCTGGGCGGCCTTGGCGCGGTGTGGCCCTGTCCTGTGGCTGACCCTGTGCGGTGTGTTGCTGGTCGCGGGCATCTTCGCCGTGACCGCCATGGCCGTCGGCGAATTCCGCGAGCGGACCTTGGTCAACCGCGAACGCGAGCTGGAAAACACGGTACAGCTGATCGCGCGGCACTTCGATCAGCAGTTTGAAGACTCCGATGTCGTTGCCGCCGATCTGATCGGGCAGATGAATTTGCCGGAGATCACTTCGCCCGCAATGTTCCGCGAGCGCATGTCGGGCCTTGCGGCGAACCAGATGCTGCGCAGCAAGATCAGCTCCATCTCCTATCTCGGCGACATCGCGATCTACGATGCCGACGGAGAACTCATCAACTGGTCGCGGGCCCAGCCGCTGCCGAAGATCAATATTTCCTCGCGCGCCTATTTCCAGACGCTCAAATCCGATCCGATGGCCGAGCCGGTCATCCTGGAATCGGTCCGCAGCTTCATCATCGGCAAATGGACCACGGTCGTCGCACGCCGGCTGCGCGGCACCGACGGCACCTTCTTCGGCGCGATGGTCCGACGGATCGACCCGGACAGCTACCAGAACTATTTCGCATCCGTGGCGCTTGCCGAGGGCACGGCGATCGCGCTGTTCGACCGCGAAGGCAAGATGCTGGCACGCTACCCCCACGTCGAGGAGCTGATCGGCAGAAGCTTCAAGGATGCACCGCTGATGCGGAAGGTGCTGACCAAGGGCGGCCAGCACACGCTTCGGGTCAGGAGCCCGGTCGACCACGAGGAGCGGCTCGGCTCGGCGGCGTCACTGAAGCATTTCCCGCTGGTCATCGTCGCCACCAACACCACGGCTGCAGCGCTTGCGGACTGGCGGCAGCAGACCGGCTTCATGGTCACCACGGCCGCGCTTTCGGCCGCCGTGATCGCGCTGATCCTCTATCTGATCATTCGCCAGATCCATCGGCAGAACCGCGAGGCCCAGGAGCGGATCGAGGCGGAACGGCTGCGGCTCGACACCGCCCTCAACAACATGTCGCAAGGGCTGGTCCTGTACGACGCTGCCGGCTACATCGTCACCTGCAACCGCCGCTACGCCGACATGTTCGGCCTCTCCCACGACGTCATCAAGCCCGGCTGCCACATCCGTGAGGCGATGTATCATCGCAAGGAGCGCAACGCGTTCGACGGCGACGTCGAGGAATTTTGCGCCGACGTCATGAGGATGGTCGCCGAAGGCACAGTCTCCACGCTAACCCATCAATTGGCCAACGGCCGCGCCTTCCAGGTCATCAACACGCCGCTCGCGCAGGGCGGATGGGTCGCCACGATCGAGGACATCACCGAGCGCCGCAATTTGGAGCAGGAGCGCGACCGCAACCATACCTTCCTGCGCGAGATCATCGACCATATCCCGTCGCGAATCACCGTGAAGGACGCCCGCACGCGGCGCTACCTCCTGGCCAACCAGGTGGCCGAGGAACAGCTCGCCGAGTCCCCCGAGACGATCGTCGGCAAGACCGCGTTCGACCTCTACCCCACGGGGACCGCCGAGACCATCACCCGGGATGACGACAGGCTCCTGCAATCGCCGGGCGGGCTATTCCTCGACGAACACATCTGGAACACCCCGACCGCCGGACGGCGTTACATCACCTCGACCCGGATTGGCATCCGCGACAGATCCGGCGAGCCGCGCTACATCATCAACGTCGTCGAGGACGTCACCGAGCGGCGGCGCGACCACGAGAAGATCGCGCATATGGCGCATTACGATGCGCTGACCGACCTGCCGAACCGCACGCTGTTCCGCGAGCAGATCGAGCGCGAGCTGGCGAAGGTCGCGAGCGGCGCGCAGTTCGCGCTGCTCTATATCGACGTCGACGAGTTCAAGGGCATCAACGATTCGCTCGGCCATCACGTCGGCGACGAGTTGCTGAAGGCGATCGCGACCCGCCTGCGCGGCTGCCTCAAGAAGGGCGATCTGATCGCGCGGCTCGGCGGCGACGAATTCGCGGTGATCCAGACCGGGGTCCAGTCCTCAGCTGACGTGCTGTCCTTCGTGACGCGGATCTACGAGGCGATCCGGCAGCCCTATCACTGCCTCGGGCACCAGCTCTCCACCGACGCGAGCATCGGCATTGCGCTGGCGCCGCAGGACGGAGCCGATCTCGACCAGCTCATCAAGAACGCCGACCTCGCGATGTACGGCGCCAAGGCTGAGGGCCGCCGCACCCACCGCTTCTTCGAGCCGGAGATGGATGCGAGCGCCAAGGCGCGCCTGACCATGGAGCAGGATTTGCGTCAGGCCCTGGTGAACGGCGGCTTCGAGATCCACTATCAGCCGCTGGTCGATCTGCGCTCGGGCGCGGTTTCCGGCTGCGAGGCGCTGCTGCGCTGGCGCCACCCCGAGCGCGGCATGGTGTCGCCGGCGGAGTTCATTCCGATCGCCGAGGATACCGGCCTCATCAACGAGCTCGGCGACTGGGTGCTGCGCATGGCCTGCAACGAAGCCGCGACCTGGCCGGCGCATATACGGGTTGCTGTCAACGTCTCGCCGGTGCAGCTCAAATGCAACACGCTGGCACTCAGGATCGCCAGTGCGCTCGCCGCCTCCGGGCTCGACCCGCGCCGGCTCGAGCTCGAGATCACCGAGGCCGTGCTGATCCGCGACGACGAGGCGGCGCTGTCGATCCTGCACCAGCTCCGTTCGATCGGCGTACGCATCGCGCTCGACGATTTCGGCACCGGCTATTCCTCGCTCAGCTACCTCAAGCGCTTCCCGTTCGACAAGATCAAGATCGACCGCTGCTTCGTCGCCGACATCGCCGAGACCGGCGGCGCGCCCGTCATCGTGCAGGCGGTGGTGAACATCGCCGCCGCCAGCAGCATGACCACGGTCGCCGAAGGCGTCGAGACCGAGGCCCAGCGCGAGATGCTGCGTAACCTCGGCTGCACCGAGATGCAGGGCTATCTGTTCAGCGCGCCGAAGCCGGCCACCGATGTGCGAAAACTGTTCGGCCCCGGCGCTGCCGCGCCGGTGGCGGCGGTGGCCTGATGACGAAGCCAGGCAAAACGCCGGCAAAGGCCGTCGACGCTGCGGATTCCTATGCCGCACGGCTGATGCAGCACCTGGTGGTGCCGACCTTCGTGATCGACCCGAAGCGCCGCGTCGTGATCTGGAACAGGGCCTGCGAGCGGCTGACCGGCGTCGCCGCCTCCGAGGTGATCGGCACCAGCAAGCACTGGCAGGCCTTCTATGAAACCAGGCGCCCCTGCCTTGCCGACCTTGTCGCGCTCGACCGTCCCGAGCAGCTGCCGGAGTTCTATTCGGAATATGCGGCGCGCGGCCATAACGGGCTCGGCTTTTCCGCCGAGAACTGGTGCGTGATGCCGAAGCTCGGCAGCCAGCTGTATCTCGCCATCGACGCCGGCCCCATCCACGACGAGGCCGGCCAGCTGATCGCGGTGGTGGAGACGCTACGCGACCTCACCGACCAGAAGCGCGCCGAGATGGCGCTGAAGGAGCTCGCCACCAAGGACGGGCTCACTGGCCTATCGAACCGCCGCTCGTTCGACCAGATGCTGATGAGCGAATGGGCCCGCGCCCAGCGCACGCAGAAGCCGATGGCGCTGCTGTTCGTCGACGTCGATCATTTCAAGCTGTTCAACGACCACCACGGCCACCAGACCGGTGACGAGTGCCTGCGCACGATCGCGTCCGTCGTCAGCCGCCATGCCGTGCGCCCGCTCGACCTCGCCAGCCGTTATGGCGGCGAGGAATTCGCGCTGATCCTGCCGGACATGGATTGTGACAGTGCCTGCGTCATCGCCGAGGAGATCCGCGTCGCCGTGATGGCCTTAGCGATCGCCCATGGCGCCAATGGGGCCTGCGAGCACGTCACCCTCAGCGTCGGCGTCGCCAGCCGCATCCCCGGCGCGGCCGACGGCGGCCCCGACCGGCTGCTGGCCGAGGCCGACGAGGCGCTCTACGTGGCCAAGCGGCTCGGCCGCAACCGCGTCATCTGCGCCGAACGGGTGCTGGCCGAGTTCGCGGCCCTCGGCCGGGAGGCCACGGCGGTTCCGGCCCCTTTCCGGCGCAAATCGGCCTAGCACAGCGCGGCGAGAAGCGGTTGCCCACCCCGCGCCAATCAGCTAAATGAACCTCGACTAGCACCCGTAGCTCAGCTGGATAGAGCGTTGCCCTCCGAAGGCAAAGGTCACACGTTCGAATCGTGTCGGGTGCGCCAGTCTCCTGTCGGACGCCACGTAAGTTCTAGCTGCCGCCCGAGATGGGCTCCGCGCCACGCATAGACTAGCGCGGCAATTTTCTCTGCATCACTTCCACGTCCGCGACGGACTTGAGTGCCTCGATGTTTGACGCGGGCATCCGTGCCGAGAACATGCCCGGCACCAGGCTGCTGACATCGGTCACCTTTGCAGCCTTCATCGCGTTCTGGAGCTGCTCCTCCGAAACGCCCGGCGACGGCTCGATATAGACTGCAACGATGTCCGGGTCGGAAGGTGATCGCTGGGCCATTTCTTTATCTTCCGAATCTTCCGACCTTCTTCCGGGATCCCGACTTAGCGCTAGCGCTTTTTCTTTGCCTTCCGGGCTACTCCGGTCTTTTTCTTGCCACCCGATCCAACCCGTTTCGCCTGCGGCGCGGCCGCGGGTCTGGCATAGGCCTGCCCGGCGTCGGCGAGGGGCGAGCCAGCCGCTGTGACGACAACAGCCGAAGGCGCCATCTGGTTCACATGATTGACCAGAGCCTGCGCTGATATCTTTCCATGGCCGTATTCGGGAGTCCAGTTGGTCGGACCCGTGTGCGCATCCTTGACGGCCGTCGCCTGCAAGGCCGCAACCACACCTTCGGGATCAAGCTGGGGCCGCCGCTCCAGCATGAGCGCGATTACGCCCGAAACGAAGGGGGTCGCCATGCTGGTTCCTTCGATGGTCAGTGTGCGCGTCGGCGTACCGGCCCGTTCGCTGTTCTCCGCCTCTTCCGAACCAGCCGCGAGTGCCGCCGTGATCATCTCACCGGGCGCCGATATCTCGGGTTTCTCGCGCCCGTCACGCGTCGGCCCGCGACTGGAGAAACGGCTGGAACGACCGACCACCGCAGCGGGCGCGGTCTGCGGCCCGTCATCGGACCTCCATGCATTCTTGGTGACGTGACTGGCCACGGCTATGACTCGGGTGGCCGTCGCGGGCAGACCGATGGTGCGCGCAGACTCCACGAACGCGCCGTCGCGAAAGCGGCCGTTGCCGGTGATCCAGGCATCGAACCGTCCCGGTTCAGCCTTGGTGCAGGTCACACGCAGCTTCCATCCCTTGAAGTCGCTCAAGTCGGTGCTCGATTTGATCCGGGCATCGATCAGAACCTCGACGGATTTATGCCGCGTCTGGGCCGTTCTTCCGATCGTTACCCGGGCCCCATTGGCGTTGAACTTCGCTTCCCGATTCATGCCCGGCGCCGCCATCACCGTCCCCGACGGCGAGACCAGCGAGACGTCGAAGCTGTCCTTGTTGCCGTACCAGCAGACGATGGTGATGCCGCCTTCTTCGGTCGACATGTCCAGCGTCGCGGTTTCCGTCTGGCCCTCGGCAAGGCGCGCGCCGACGTGAATGTTGTCAATGCGCTCGTTGCCGGCCGCCAGCACGACGATCCGGCCGGGGCCGGAAAGCCTGTCCAGCGCACGCTCCTCCGCGCTCGCGCCGTCGTGGGCGCCGTGATGACCGCCGAGACTCATGTTGACGACGGCCGGACGGCCGTCAGCCTTGTCGAAGCACCATTTTGTCGCCTCCGCCAGGCGAATGAAATCGGTCTTCACCAATACGAATCGTGCATCCGGCGCCACGCCCGATACGACATTGAACGGACTGCCAGCGGCGATCGAGGCCACGTGTGTTCCGTGTCCATCCTCATCAAAGCCGGGTCGGTTGCCGCCGGTGTTCCAACCGGCCTCGAGCTGCGCCGTCGAAAACTCTCGCGTGGAGAACGTGGTGCCATTGAATTTCTGCTCGAGCAGCGCATCGACGCGCAGTTTGTTGTTGCCATCGCGGAAGGCTGGGTGCGAGAGATCGAACCCGGAATCGATGATGCCGACGACGACACCGTCGCCTCGACCCGTCACCTTGCGACTGCTCGGCAACCCGACCATGCCGTCGACAAGCGCTTTCTCCAGCATGGTTCTCTTTTGCTTTTGTGCCTCAACAAACCTGACGTTGGCATGCTCGTAGACGATGCTCGCCTTCTTGACCGGCACGATCGCGGCATAGAGACCGCCACCAAGATCCGCGATCTGCTTCGCCTCCGCGCGCGCGAGCAGCGGAGCGATGTCCGTACCCTCGTCAGCCTCGACGATCACTGCGGCCTCGGGATCCGCCCCTGCGGCCCTGCTCACCACGCGTCGCGGAGCGGCCAGCGGCTGGACGATCGCAAACACGTCACCGCCGGGTGCGATGTCTTCCATGATCTGCAGGGAAATGGACGATTTGGGTGAAAGCTCGCGTACAGCCATGGCAATTCCTCCGAATAAAAAGCAATGACGAAAATGGGGCAATCATCTCGGCTGCGTTACCGCGCTACGGACGGGCACCGCCGCTGATCATGGTTGCATGGTAATATCGGGCAACCTCGCCTAACAGGAGTATATAGCTTACGTCGCAAGACATTTAGTCGCAACCCTTGATTGCGACCGCAGCGAGAGGGAAGTATCTCTCCAGGAGTGGCACCATCAAGAGGGCGAGCGAACCGTCGAGAGCGGCGGCTCGAGACCGATCTTGCGAGATTCGCGGCGAACGATTCAGGCCATACTGAGGCCCTGAACCAAAAGGTCGAACCACAAAATCAGGCGCGACTTAGCCACCCTCACGTCAGCATCGCAATAATCGACTGGACCTGGTCCGACGCCGACGCCACCAGCCCGTCATATGACGTCTGACCATGCGCGGCAGCCTTCAGGATGCATTCGGCGACGGCCGCTTTCAGGCCGAAGACCGACTGATGGGCCGGCACGCTCGCCATCACGGTCTCGAGTGCCTGGCGCATCGTCTGAACGAGCTCGGAGCTGTATTGCATGGGCTGTCCTCCGCAGGCCCATATGGGACCACATCCCAGGGCTTGCCACTCACAAGGGCGAGATTGCTCTTTGAACCCGTCGAGGCCGAACGCCAAAATTCGAACGCCAGATGGCCGCATTGAGCACGCCGGCAAATGCGGCCACCGCGATGACGAACAACGACCACTGACGCATCCATCACCTCGCGCTTCTTGCGGCGCGATTGTATCATCCTCGCATGAGCGATTCCGACACGGTGACGGGCGAGGCCTCGCCCGTGCGCAAGATCATCCATATCGACATGGATGCTTTCTATGCGTCCGTGGAACAGCGCGACAATCCCGAGCTGCGCGGCAAGCCGGTCGCGGTCGGAGGCTCCGCGGAACGCGGCGTCGTCGCAGCCGCCAGCTATGAGGCTCGCAAGTTCGGCGTGCGCTCGGCGATGCCGTCGGTGACGGCGAAGCGGCAATGCCCCGACCTGATCTTCGTCAAGCCGCGCTTCGAGATCTACAAGGCGATCTCCAGGCAGATCCGCGAGATCTTTGCCGAGCACACGCCGGTCATCGAGCCGTTGTCGCTGGATGAAGCCTATCTCGACGTGACCGAAAACCTGCAAGGCATCCCGCTGGCGCGGGACGTCGCCTTGCGGATTCGCGAGAAGATCAAATCAGAGACGGGCCTCAACGCTTCGGCCGGCATCTCCTACAACAAGTTTCTGGCAAAACTTGCCTCCGATCATCGCAAGCCCAACGGCCAGTTCGTGATCTCGCCGGAGATGGGACCGGCCTTCGTCGAGACGCTGCCTGTCGGCAAGTTCCATGGCATCGGTCCGGCGACGGCTGCGAAGATGAACGCGCTCGGCCTGTTCACCGGCCTCGACATCCGCAACCAGTCGCTGGAGTTCATGAACGCGAATTTCGGCAAATCGGGCGCTTATTACTACTGGATCTCGCGCGGCGTCGACAAGCGGCCGGTCCGGGCCAACCGGATTCGCAAGTCCATCGGGGCGGAGACCACATTCCAGGCCGACCTCGACGCATTCGACGCGCTAGTCGCCGAGCTCAAGCCACTCGTCGGCAAGGTCTGGCGCCATTGCGAGACGACCGGCAACCGCGCCCGCACCGTCACCCTGAAGATCAAGTTTGCCGACTTCGAGATCATCACACGCAGCAGGTCGGTTACTGCGGCGGTTGCAGGCCGGGATGAGCTGGATCGGCTGGCCTGCGGCCTGCTTGAAGCCGAGATGCCGCTGCCGAAGCGCGTCAGGCTGTTGGGCGTGTCGCTGTCCTCCCTCCAGGACGGGGACGATGCGGAGCCGCAGCTCACTCTGGGCATCTGAGCGAGGCCGCCCTCGGCAAACGCGACATCTTTATCCGCGACGCGGCTGCCGACCTGTCGTAGAGACACTGGATATGCCTTATTGCCATTGATGCTGGAATGCTTGCCTTATTGATACGTCTGGGATTGCGCTTCGAAGACCGGATCGAGGAGCGGCGGTTTGTCGACCAATATGTCCGCGGCAGCCTCCTCGTCACCAACGAGAATTGACGAGGATGGGCGCACAATAATTGCGCAGGACCCGGTAGAACTACCGGGAAACACGCGGGCCGAGGCCGCATTCCCTCGCATCGTCTTCAGTGACGTAACACGCACGTAACCGTATTCGACGTTGCGGCAGCGGCGAGGCGCCGGCTTTAACCTCATTCCAAATGCCCGAAGCCTAGCGTGTTCCCCGAAGACCGACCGTCGCAGGGAGCAACGTTGCTGGCCGCTCGCGCACACAAAGGTTTGTTGGCGGGGTTCGCGCAGGAGGGGCAGCCACCTCCCATGCGCCGGATCGGCTCAACGCGTCCGGTTGCGATCCTGATGCTGTGCGGCGGATTCCTGATCGCGCTCATCATTTGCACCATCGCGCTCATCCTGTCCAACCTGCGCTATCACGCCATCGAGGAGAGCAAGCAGCAGCTGCTCGCAACCGCCACCGTGCTGGCCAATCAGGCGGCGCGCGATTTCGACGCCGCCAATTTGATCGAGGCGAGCCTGATCGAGCACATGCAGACGCTCGCGGTCGTGTCCGACGAGGTCTACGCGCGTGCCATGGCGAGCCGCGACATCCAGCTCATGCTGGAGGACAAGATCGGCGGCTTCCCGCATATCGAGGCCGTGATGCTGGTCGGCGCCGACGGCAAGGTGATCAACTCGTCGGTGGCGTGGCCGACCCCACCCCTCAATGTCGCGGATCGGGACTATTTCCAGGCGCTCAAGGCCGATCCCGCCCTGAGCACGAAGCTGGGCCGGCTGGAGAAGAATCCGCGCAGCGGCACCTGGTCGATCCCGCTGGCCCGGAAATTCATGGGATCCGACGGAGAATTCCTCGGCCTCGTGGTCGGCGCCATCAAGTCTCGATATTTCGAGGAGCTGTACCGGTCGCTGGTCCGCGGCCCCGATGAATCCATCACACTGCTTCGCCAGGACGGCACGATGCTGGCGAGCCATCCGCATGCCGATAGCGCGATCGGAAAATCCGTGCTCGGCAAGTCGCTGTCCGAGGGCCGGCTGAACGAGATCATACGATCCGGCGGCGGCGTGGTCCGGTGGCGCGACGGCGCCGACGGCTCCGAGCGCCTGATCGCAGCCGCGCACCTTGCCGGCCTTCCGGTGCTCCTGACCACCAGCACCACGGTGTCCGCCGCACTGGCCGGCTGGTGGACCGAGGCGCTGTTCCTGATCGGGCTCACGATCGTGCTGGTCGTCGCCATCGGCGGCACCGGAGCCGTCGTCGTCCAGTATTTCCGCAAGCAGAGCATCCAGCTCGACGCCACGCTGAACAATCAGTCGCAGGGCGTGTGCATGTACGATGCGCATCACCGCCTGATCGTGTGCAACGACCGCTACGCGGAGATGTTTCATCTCCCCGGCGAGCTGACGCGGCCCGGGACCACGCTGCGACAGATCTTCGACCATCAGATCTCGCAAGGTCTCCATTCCCAAGGCGGCGCCGAGAACCATATCCGCGGGCTGATGACCATCGTGACGGCCAACAAGCCGGCGAGCATCGTCGCGGAGCTGTCGGACGGACGTGCCGTCGTGGTCGTGTTCCGGCCGGTGCCGGGCGGCGGCTTCGTGATGACGGTCGAGGACATCACCGAGCAGAAGCGCGCGGAGAAGCGGATCGCGCATATCGCACATCACGATGCGCTGACAGGCCTGCACAACCGCGCCTCGTTCTCCGAATATCTCGCGACGACGGTGGACGAGGCGATCCGGGCCGGCGAGACGTTCGCGATCCTGTGCCTCGATCTCGACCGCTTCAAGGAGATCAACGACCTGCATGGCCATCTCGTCGGTGACGCCTTGCTGCACGAGGTGGCGCGGCGCCTGCAAGAGGTCGCAGGGGACGCCTTCCTGGCGCGGGTCGGCGGCGACGAATTCATCGTGGTCCTGCTCGGCGAAGCGCAGGCTGCGGCGGCCGGTCAGCTGGCGGAGCGGCTGCGGACGGCCGTCGTCGGCGACATCGAGCTTGCCGGCCGGCAGGTGCGGATCGGATTGAGCGTCGGCATCGCGCGCGCGCCGGCCGACGGAAACGACCCGACCGCGCTGCTGGCCAATGCCGACATCGCGCTCTACCGCGCCAAGGCTGAGGGGCGCAACGCGATCCGTTTCTTCGAGCCGTCGATGTGGGCGCAGCTGCGCGATCGCAGCGAGTTGCAGCACGATCTTCAGTCCGCCGTGGCCAATGACGAGCTGCGGCTCGATTACCAGCCCCTGGTGCGGATCTGCGGCGAGATCGTCGGCTTCGAGGCATTGGTCCGCTGGCATCACCCCCGCCGTGGGCTCGTCCCGCCCGGCACCTTCATTCCGCTCGCCGAGGAGAACGGGCTGATCGTCGCGATGGGAGAATGGATCCTGCGTGAAGCCTGCCGCGAGGCCGCATCCTGGCCGAACGAATTGAAGATTTCCGTCAACCTGTCGCCGGTGCAGTGCCGCAACGACGACATCGTGCGCCTCGTCCACGAGACCCTGATCAGCAGCGGATTGCGCCCGCACCGGCTCGAGCTCGAGATCACGGAGGGCGTGCTGATCGACGACTTCTCCGGCGCGGTCTCGATCCTGCGCAGGCTGAAGGCGCTCGGCGTGCGCATCGCGCTCGACGATTTCGGCACCGGCTATTCGTCGATGTCCTATCTCCAGGCCTTCCCCTTCGACATGATCAAGATCGATCGCAGCTTCATTTCGAACCTCGATCACGCACAATCGAAGGCGATCCTGCGCGGCGTCATCGGGCTGGCGCGCGGGCTCGAGCTTCCGGTCACCGCGGAGGGCGTGGAGACGCAGGCTCAGCTCGACGTGCTCTCCCACGCAGGCTGCGACTATGCACAGGGTTTCCTGATCGGACGGCCGGCCGCAATCAGGCAATACGCACGGATCGTCGGACGGCCGGATCGCTTCGATCGGCCCGAGGCCTGGGCCGGCCTTGCATCCACGGCTTGAGCGGACGGCATGACCGATCCGCTCCAGATACGATTTGTCGATCTCCAACGAAGGGCTGGAACATGACCATCAGGATGATCCTGGCCGCGGCGGCGCTGAGCATCGCGGCCCAGACGGCAACGGCCGAGGAGCTCACCGGCGTGCTGGACAAGATACGGCGCACCGGCACCATCACGCTCGGCCACCGCGAATCGTCGATCCCGTTCTCGTACTACGACGAGAACGAAAAGGTCGTCGGTTACGCCATGGACCTCTGCTACCTCGCCGTCGATGCGGTGAAGGCACGGCTCGGCCTGCCGAAGCTCGACGTCAAGCTGGTGCCGGTCACGCCATCGGGCCGCATTCCGTCGGTCCTCAGCGGAGCGATCGATCTCGAATGCGGAACGACCACCAACAATCTCGAGCGGCAGAAAGTGGTGTCGTTCTCGACGACCTATTTCGTCGCCGCGAACCGCTTCGCCGCCAGGGCGGCCGCCAAGCTCCGGACGCTGGATGACCTCAAGGGCAAGGTCGTCGTATCCACCATCGGATCCACCAACATCAAGCAGATCAGCGAGCTCAACGGACGGCAAAACCTCAATCTCACGATCCTCGCCGCCAAGGACAATGGCGAGGCATTCCGGATGCTGGAATCGAACCGCGCCGATGCCTTCGTGATGGACGACATCCTGCTCTACAGCCGGGTGGCGGATTCGGCGAATCCCGGCGACTACACCGTGTCCGACGAGGCATTGTCGATCGAGCCATACGGCATCATGATGCGCCGCGACGATCCGGCGTTCAAGAAAGTGGTCGACGACGCGATCGCCGCCGTCTATCGCAGCGGCGAGATCGACAAGATCTATGCCAAATGGTTCCAGGCGCCGACGCTGCCGAAGGGCATCAATCTCAACGTTCCGATGAGCGCGCCGCTCAAACGCGCGATCGCGAATCTGATCGCCAGCGGCGATCCCGACGCCTATCGGGCCGGCGGCACGAACTAAGGCTGCGATGACCGGACCTTGCGCTCCGACCTCGACAGGCCGGAGCGCCCGGTGCGGCTGGACCTGGCGTCAGCGAAATGCACGCCAGCGCGGACCGTTGTCCTCGGGATCACCGGCCATAACCGGTCTATCCGGGCATGCCTTCAATGCTTCATCTGCTCGAACACCACGATCACGCCAGTCGGCTCCGGCTCGTGCGCCATCAGGCGCGTCAGGTCCGAATCGCTCCAGTCGGCGAGACTGACGACTTCGCCGCTCTGGCGGTCTGCTCCGAGCGACGGGGTGGGTTCGAGCACCTTGAGGCCCATCTCGTCGACGAAGAAGGTGTGCTCACCGAACATGCTGTTGAGCTGAGGCATGGCCGGATGCTCGTCAGGCAGCACCTGGGCGCCGAGTTGATGAACGGTCTGCTTCACCTGTGCGGATGTTAGCTTCATGCGCTGCTCCGTTGCTGTCGGGTCCGGTTTCATCGGCTTGGGGCCAGAGCGGGCGTTCCCTGCGCCTGCGCGCCTGGCTCCAATTGCGAACGGGTGCTGCGCACAAATGTTCCTTCGAAATGCATTTCGTGATCGTGCGTTTCATCTGCCGCGCTTGCGGCACGAGATCGCCACAGGATGCACACGATCCGGCCCGGACGGCGCTAATTGGCGACTTCAGCAACCTGCTACTCGCTGCGGTTTTCACCGACCGAGAGCGCGCAGATGCGCGAGAGATATGCGTAAGGCAGACCGGTCTCCTCCGCCCAGGCGTTGAACTGCGCCTGCACCTTGGCGAGGTCGCCCTTCGATTTCACCTCTTCGGCGATGTCGAGGCCGGCATCGCGCAGACACGCGACGACGTCCTTGGAGGTGACGAAACCGTCCCAGCCGACGAAGCGCAGCAGCATCTGGCCGGTATTGCCCCCTAACCGGCTGCCGCGTTTGGTGAGCAGGTCGAGCAGGCCGATCTCGTTGGATGCCGGCCATTTCGCCAGAAACTTGCCGAAGCTGCCGTGCTCCTTCGCGATCTCCTGCACGAAAGCGGCGTTGTCGCGCACCGACATGATCTTGGCGCCATTGCGCACGATGCGCGCGTCCCGCAGCAGGCCTTCCCAATACTCCTCGGGCTGGAAGCTGAGCTTGGCCGGCTGGAAATGCAGGAAGGCGTCTTCAAAGCCGTCCCATTTCGCATCGATCACGCTCCAGGCAAAGCCGGCGCAAGACACCCGCCTGGTCATCTCGGCGAGGATGCGGTCGTCGCCGAGCCGGGCCAGACGCTTCAGGTCGGGCTTGTCAGGCATCAGCTTGTCCAGCGCCTTGGGCCCGCCCTTGCGCTTCTCGGCGCGGGCACGAATGGTCTTGAAGGAGGTCATGTGGACACAGCTGTTGAGGGCAGGCCACGACACCAGACTTCGGCGATCCGGTCCAGCCCTCGCGTTGCCGCCCCCTTGCGCTCAGCGGCGCGCCGCAGCATGCTGTCGCTCGTTGGATTGACGCGACGGGGCGGCCGGGCTGGTCTGCTTCTTGCTTTGTGCCATTTTGGAATCCCCTGACATTTTTGATCTCTCGCTGACGGATTTTCCATGCGCTGCCTGGTCGTGGCCGACCTGCACTACTCGCTGCCGCAGCTCGACTGGCTGGTCAGCGCGGCGCCGCAATTCGACCTCGTGATCTTCGCCGGCGATGCGCTCGACATCGGCTCGATGGTGGATTTTCGCGCCCAGATCGTGGTGGTGAAAAAATACCTCGCGCTGCTGGCCGCGAAGACCCGCGTGATCCTCTGCTCCGGCAATCATGACCTCGACGAGCGCAATGCGGAAGGCGAAAAGGTCTCGCGCTGGATCTCGGAGGTGCGCGAGCTCGGCATTGCCTGCGACGGCGACAGCCTCACCATCGGCGACATGCTGTTCACGGTGTGCCCGTGGTGGGACGGGCCCCTGGTCAAGCAGCGCCTCATCGAGCAGTTGCGCGATGCCGCCGCCAGCCGGCCGCAGCGCTGGATCTGGGCGCATCATGCGCCGCCGGCGGATTCACCGACGAGTTGGGGCGGCAAGCGCTTCTTCGGCGATGTCGAGCTGGTGCAGTGGATCATGCAGTACCAGCCGTCGATGGTGATCTCGGGCCATGTGCATCAATCGCCCTTCATCACCAATGGATCGTGGTTCGACCGGCTGGGCCAGACCTGGGTGTTCAACACCGGCCTGCAGCCCGGCCGTCCCCCGACCTACATCGTGCTGGATCTCGATGCGGACAAGGCGTTCTGGCTGGCCGCCGGCGAAGCGCAGTGGATCGACCTTGCCGCGCCGCTGAAGCGGCCCGCCGCTCCGATCGAGGCGCCGCCCGACTGGCTCATATTCTTGGATCAGATTGCCGATCCGAACCTGGCGAGACCTCAAGCGGCGGCAGGTTGATCATGCTCTGGAGCACCTCGCCGACCATGGCCAGATGCGTGCCGTGGCCGGCATATTGCCGCTTGAGATCGGCAAGATAGGTGTTGGCGACGTTGAGCCGCTGCGCCAGCATTTTCGCGATCAGCAGCGCGATGCCCGGCTCCCGCTTGAGGAACGAGGCGGCGTCCTCGAACTCATAGATGACTGCGTCGGAGCAGGCGCGCACCGTCGCCGTATGCGGCAGACCCAGCAGCACGGACATTTCGCCCAGCACCGCACCGGGCTCGGTGACGGTGGCGACCACCATCTCGCCCTTGAGCACCTCGAGCTTGCCTTGCATCAGCACGTAGAGATGGCCGCTGGTGCCACCCTCGGTGACGACGAGCGTGCCGGCTGCAACCTGCCGTTCCGTGCCGCCGGTGCAATAATCCAGGACTGCGCGCATCTTGCGAAAGCTCCCATCGCTGGGGATATCCCGCCCGATACTAGAGCACGATCCGTGCCACGCGGCAAATCAGCACGGGTGCGACTGGCGCGGGAGGCGCTTGGCGAGACCTCCTGCCCGTGGCTTGGACATCGTTGCCAATCATGCGGCTGAAAACGAACAGCTCATTTTCCTGTGCCGCCCGTCACACACGGGAGAGCGACGGCACTTCCTCAGGCATGATCGCCTGCAGGCCGCCAAAGCGGCGCTCGCGGTTGTGGAAGGCGGCGAGCGCGTCAGCGAGATCGCCCGCCTCGAATTCGGGCCACATCCGCTCGGTGAAGTGCAGCTCGGCATAGGCGCCTTCCCAGAGCAGGAAGTCCGACAGCCGCTTCTCGCCGGAGGTGCGGATGATGAGATCGACGTCGCGCAAGCCGGCTTCACCGGTGACGAGCTGCGAGAAGGCTTCGCGGGTGAGACTGGTCAGCGCCGCCGCCTTGGCCGCCGCGTTGAGGATGGCATCGCGCGCGGAGTAATCGACGGCGATACGCAGATGCAGCGTGCTGCCGCGGGCGGTCGCCTCTTCGGCGCGCGCGATCGCGGTGGCGATGCCGTCAGGCAGCCGGTCGCGGCGGCCGATCACGGTGAGACGCACGCTGTTCCTGACGAGGCTCTGCACCTCGTTGGCGACATAGAAGCGCAGCAAGGTCATCAGCGCGGCGACCTCGGCCTTCGGCCGCCGCCAATTGTCGGTGGAGAAGGCATAGAGCGTCAGCGTGCCGATGCCCTGCTTGGGCGCGGCCTCGACGATGCGGCGGATGGTCTCGACGCCGGCCTCGTGGCCGCGCACGCGCGACAGGCCGCGCCGCGTGGCCCATCGTCCGTTGCCGTCCATGATGATGCCGACATGAAGCTTCTCGTTACGGGACGTGATTTCACTTTGCATTGCAAAGTCTCCGGTCAAAAAAGGGAGGATCAGGTCGAGATGATGCCGAGACGACCGAGCGGCGGCGCATCGCGGCCGGCGGCCTTCGCGGCGTCGCGCACCAGCCGCTCGAGCACGGCGAGATAATCGAGGAAGCGGCGGCGGCCGGCCTTGGTCAGGCGACAGGTGGTGTGCGGACGATTGCCCTCATAACCCTTGGTCACCTCGACGAGGCCGGCCTCCTGGAGCACCGCAAGATGCCGGCTGAGATTGCCGTCGGTCAGGCCGCAGAGCTGCTTGAGGTCGGCGAACGCCAGACCCTTGGGATGCGCCATCAGCGAGGTCAGCAGCCCGAGCCTCGCCTTCTCGTGGATGACGCGATCGAGCCCTTCATAAGAGAAGGGCGCGCTGTCAGTCTTCGACATCGTTGTCTCCGGACGCGAAATACAGGATGCCCGCCATCACCGACTGCCCGATCACGAAAGGCAGCCCCATGGTCCATGGCGACAACGTATGGGTTCGGCTCGCGAGCACCACGACCGCGAAGCCGGACACGAAATACCAGGCCCCGGCGAGCGCGACGGTGCGCGGCAGCGAGCGGACCGAGGCGAAGATGCCGAGCGACACCAGGATCTGCCACAGGCCCGGCAGCAGCCACAGCGTCTCGCTCGCGAACTTCCACATCACCACCGCGAGCAGCACACCGGCAACGCCGGCGGGCAGAAACTGCTCGACCGCCTGGTGGATCATGGCATCGGCAAGACCCGAATGATGGCGGCGCGAGCGCGCGCGCATTTCGATTCCGATCATCAGGCCGGACAGCACGGCGGCAATGAGCCAGCCGAGGAAGAAGCCGACCGGCTCGCTGGTTGGATCACCAAGCAGCCAGGCTTGCAGGATCGCGGTAAGCAGCGCGACGGCACCGGTTGCCGCCATCGTCGCCGGACCATAGCCGCGGAACGCCGTGCCCGCCGCGATCTGGCTGCGGATCGCCACGATGTCGGCCAGTGCCTTGTCGAGATCGCGCATCGGCAACGCCAAAACCTCGCTCCGCCCACGTTTCCGGGGTCACCGACCCCGTTACTTTGTATTGCAAAGTATATCGGATCGCAAAGTAATGGCAAGCCCGAAAGTCGCTGCAGGGGGATTCGATCCGCACGAACAACTGCCGGTTGCGCAGCACCCATGCCCGCAGATAAGATGCGCCCGAAGCGTTCCGGGGGCTGGCATGTGGCTTAAGTCGTTGATCGTTGCGTCTGCGTTGCAGGTGAGTGTCGTCGCGGCGAACGCGGCGGGACCGTTCGGCTCCGTCAATGTCGGCAACTGGATCGGCGGCGCCTTCAGCAATGACGAGACGGGCGCGTTCTCGCATTGTGCGGCGACGACGCCCTACGCCAACGGCGTCATTCTCGTGGTGGGCTACAATGCCGCCGGCACATGGTCGCTGGCCTTTGCGAGTCCCAGCTACCGCTTCAAACAGGGCGAGAACGCCGCGATCGACGTCATCTTCGACGGCCAGGAGCAGGCACGGTTGTTCGCCACCGCCAATCAGCCGAACATGCTCACCGCCGTCATGCCCGCCAATGTCGTGCGAACATTTCAGAAGGCGAGCCTGATGGTCGCGACGAGCGGCCGCACCGTCCTGAATTTCGACCTGACCTCGACCGGCCCCGTGATCGCAGCCTTGTCCAACTGCGTCACCAAGGTGAAGGCCGACGGGCTGAACAAGGCCGGTGACTTCACCAAGGGTGCGGCCAAGCCGGCAGCCACGGCGGAGAAGCAGGCGTCACCGCCGGCCAGCGGCAAACCTGCCAGGGCCAAGAGCGGCACCGGCTTCGTGGTCAGCGCGAACGGCCACATCGTCACCAACAACCATGTGATCGACGGCTGCGTCGGCGACATCAAGGGCAACCTCACCGGCGAAGCCTCGATGGTGCTGCGCGTCGTGTCGAGCGATGCGAACAACGATCTCGCTCTCTTGCAGGCGCCGTCGACGACGCCATTCAAGGAGTTTGCGCGGATCCGCGACCGTTCAATCCGCTCCGGCGATGCCGTCATCGCAATCGGCTTTCCCTTCCATGGCCTTCTAAGTTCGGATTTCACCGTGACCACCGGCATCGTCAGCTCGCTCAGCGGCATGCGCAACGATTCACGTTTCCTGCAAATCAGTGCACCCATACAGCCCGGCAATAGCGGCGGGCCGCTGTTCGATACCACCGGTCAGGTCGTGGGTGTGGTCACCAGCAAGATCCCGGCATTGCGTATCGCCGCTGCGACCGGCAACATCCCTGAAAACATCAACTTCGCCATCAAGACCGGCGTGCTGCGCGACTTCCTCGACAACTCCGTGGTGCCCTATCAGACCGCCGAGCCGAAGAACGAACTCAAGACCACCGACATCGCCGGCAACGCCCGGCCCTATACGATGCTGATCTCGTGCAACGCGACGGAGCAGGCGGACGCGAAGCGATAGCGTGAGCTGCGCTTCAGTCTCCGCTGTCATTCCCCGCGACCCGGCTACGCCAAGGCTTCGCCGGGGTTGAGGTCCAGGGGCGCCGAAGCTTTAGCGTGGGCGGCAGGCGGGGAATCCGGTACGCCGCGGCTTCCCGATTCAACCACGACCGTCTCGGAGTACTGGATCGCCCGTTCAAGCCGGGCGATGACACTTTGGTGAGGATCCGGCGTGCCCGCCCCCCTCACCCGTGGCAGCACGCCGCCTTCGCCGCCTGCGGCTCGTACTGGTCGCGGAGGCGGACCCAGTCCATCGGATAGGGCAGGCCTTCCTCGTGACGGCCGAGCGGGGTGAGATCGAGATATTGATAGGCGGCGTTCATCATGTCGAGGCCGCGGGCGAAGCAGGAATAGGTGTGGAAGATCTCGCCGGCCTCGTTGCGGTAGAACACGCTGATGCCGGGCAGCTCGGGGCCGTAGATCGGCGTGGTCCCGAAATTGTACATCGGCTTGCCGGTCGCGATCTCGTCCGGCGAGAACGTCACGCCGTAATCGCGGTTGAAATCGTTGTCGCCTGAAGAGACCCAGTCGAAGGTCCAGCCCATGCGCTTCTTGAAGGCCTCGAGCTTTGCGCTTGACGCTAGCGAGACCGCGGCCATGGATGTGTCGCGCGCAGCCAGATGCGGCACCATGCGCTCGAACCCGTCGGCCCAGAACGAGCAGCTCTTGCAGGCCGCGTCCCAGTCGGGCGCGAACATGACGTGCTGGACGACGAGCTGCGGGCGACCCTTGAAGAGATCGGAGAGCGTGACCTTGCCGTTCGGCCCGGTGAAGACGTAGGTCTTGTCGACCTTCACCCAGGGGAGCTGGCGGCGCTCATCGGCAAGCCGTTCGCGGGCCTGCGTCAACTCCTTCTCGTGGGCCAGAAGGCTCTTTCGCGCCGCAATCCACTGCTCGCGCGAAACGATCTGATGTTGCTGCATGGCATCCTCCTTTGGAATTCAGGCGACGAAGGCGTCGAGCTTGTCGAAGAACGAGCTCCAGCCGCGCTGGTGGTTGTCGCGTGCGGTCTCGTCGGCGAACTGGGCGTGATGGAACACCATCAGGGTGCCTGCACTGTCCGGCTTGAACGAAATCGTGACCAGCGATTCGCGCTCCGGCGTCGAATGCCAGGCCCAGGTGAAGACCAGGCGCTCGTTCGGCACCACCTCGCGATAGGTGCCGCCGGCCTCGAAATATTCACCGTCGTCGCGGGTAAAGCTGATGCGAAAGCTGCCGCCGGTGCGGACGTCGAGCTCGGCTTGCAGCGTCGCCGGCTTCATGTTCGGCGGCCCGAACCACTGCGCTAGCTGCTCGGCTTGCGTCCAGGCGGCGAAGACTTTTTCCGGCCGCGCGCGGAGCCGGCGCGTGAGCGTGAGGCTTGGACGCTCCGCTGGTCGCTCAGTGGCGTTGACGGCAGTGTTGGCCATGTCTCTTCCTCCACGAAGGCGGCAAGACGGTCGAACTTGTCGGACCAGAACTGGGCGTAGCGATTGAGCCAGTTCATCGCTTGCTCCATCGGCTGCGCGGTGAGCCGGCAGGAGACCGTGCGTCCGGTCTTCTCACGTACGACCAGGCCTGCATCCGTGAGCACGTCGAGATGCTTCATGATCGCCGGCAGCGACACCGGAAACGGCGCTGCCAGCTCGCTCACCGACAGGCTATCCTGCTCGCCGAGGCGCGCGAGCAAGGCGCGCCGCGTCGGGTCGGAGAGCGCCGCAAAGGTCCGGTCCAGTGCCTCGTCCTTATACTTAACCATATGGTTTAGTATAAGCGCGCACGAAGTTGCGTCAAGCCGGAACCCGCCCGCGCGGGTCCGCACGACTGCGTGATCAGGCTGCGATGGTGCGAAACGCGATCAGTACGGCGCGACGGGCCGCGTGCGCCGGGGCGGGCGAGGCGGCGGCACCTGCTGCTGGCCGTAGGCAAAGCGAGGGTTGCGGTCGCAATACAGCAAGCGGCCGGAGACGCTGGCCTGGCACTGCTCATAGGTGCTGTAGGCGCATTCGCCGGGATAGTCATATTCCCCGCCCTGGGCGCACCAGGGATAATCGCGTGCCGCCACCGGCGTGATGGTGACGAAGCCGGCAAGGAGCGTCGCGCACAGCGTCAGCAGTGCCAATTGCGTCTTGCGCATGATCCGAACTCCATTGCTCACGGCGCGAGATACGCGCCATCTATCATCAGGTTTCGCCGCAGCGTTTTATTCCAGATCAACGAAACACCGCACGCAAGAAAAAAGCCCTGCCGAACGGCAGGGCTCCCTTCCCGGTCATCACGAGATCGCTACTCGACCTTCAGGCCGGCGAACTCCACCACCTTCTTCCACTTCTCGGTCTCGGCCTTGATCTCCTCGCCGAACGCCTCCGGCGTCTGCACGCGCGGCTCGCCGCCGAGCTCGACCAGGCGCTTGGCCATGTCGGGCTCCTTCATCAGCGTGTTGATCTCGCTGTTGAGCTTGGCGATGATCTCCTTCGGCGTGTTCTTCGGCGCGCCCATGCCGAACAGCGCGCTCGCCTCGTAGTCCTTCACGGTCTCGGCGATCGCCTGCACGTCGGGCAGCTGCGGCGAGCGCTCCGTGGTGGTGACACCGATCGCGCGGAGCGAGCCGGAGCGGATGTGCTGGATGATCGAGGGCATATTGTCGAAGATCACCTGCACCTGGCCGCCGAGCATGTCGGTGATCGCGGGCGCCGCGCCGCGGTAGGGCACGTGCTGCATCTTGCAGCCGGTCATCGCCATGAACATCTCGCCGGAGAGATGCACCGAGGTGCCGTTGCCGGACGAGGCCATGTTGACCTTGCCGGGATTGGCCTTCACATACTCGATGAACTCGGCGACGTTCTTGGCCGGCACGTCCTTGTTGACGGTCATCACGTTCGGCACGCGCTGGAACGAGGCGATCGGCGCGATGTCGCGCACGAAGTTGAACTTCAGGTTGGCATAGAGCGAGGCGTTGATGTAGTTGGCCGGATTGACCATCTGCAGCGTGTAGCCGTCGGGCTCGGCATTGATGACCGATTCGGTGGCGATGTTGTTGCCGGCGCCCGGCTTGTTCTCGATCACGAACTGCTGGCCGAACTTTTCCGACAGCCGCTGTCCGATCAACCGTGCCAGGATGTCGGTGGCCCCGCCCGGTGGATAGCCGACCACCCATTTCACCGGACGGGCCGGATAATCGGCGGCAAGGGCCTTCGACAGCGGCGTGGCTGCAAGCGGACTGGCGGCGAGCAGGCCCAGCGCGGTACGGCGAGTGATCATCTCAAGGGTTCTCCCACGTGTTGTTCTTGCAAGCCGGATAGCTTGAAAGCGGCGTCGATGCGGTTGTAACAAAGCTTGCTGCGGGCGGAAAGTGCGCGGGGCGCATCACGACGAAAGGATAAGGCATGCCGGTCAACGTCGAAGCCCTCGATCATCTCGTGATCAACGTCGCCGATGTCGCGGTGACCGCCGAGTGGTACCGCAAGATTCTCGGCATGGAAGTCAAGGCCTTCGACCCCGGCGGCGGCAAAGCGCCGCGGACTTCCCTTCAATTCGGTAACCAAAAGATCAACGTCCGTCCCCGCGATGCCGACAAGGTCGAGTGGTTCACCGCCGACCAGGCGACCGCCGGGAGCGACGATCTCTGTTTCCTCACCTCCGCGACACCCGACGAGGTAGTGGCGCATTTGAAGGCACATGGCGTCGCGATCGAGGAAGGCCCGGGCCCCAGGCAGGGCGCCCGCGGCACGCTGCGCTCGGTCTATTGCCGGGATCCCGATGGCAGCCTGATCGAGATCTCGTCGTACGAAAACTAGACTCGTCATTCCGGGGCGGTGCGCAGCACCGAACCCGGAATGACGGCGGAGAGAGCGAGTGTGCCGCACTCGCGCCTCCCCCGATTTGCGCCCCGCGCCGTCCGATGGCAGGAAGACGCAATAATCAAAAGGCAGCCGCCAGCAAGATGCGGGCTGCACGGGGAGGATTCATGTCACTTCAACAGACCGCAGCCGGAATCGTGGGTCCATTCGACGGGCTCGACGTGCCCTGGCTCTTGAGGATGCGCGCCGAGGTGCGCAGCGCGCATCCGTTCCTGATCTGGGCGCCGTTCGACGCGCCGGCGCGGCGCTGGAGCTATGGCGAGTTTCACGAGCGGGTCGGCGCGCTCGCGGCGGGGCTCGCCAGACGCGGCATCAGACCGGGCGAATATGTGCTCATTCATCTCGACAATTGCATCGAGGCGCTGCTGGCCTGGTTTGCCTGCGTCGAGCTGGGGGCCATAGCAGTCACGACCAACACCCGCTCGGCGCCGGCGGAGATCGCGTATTTCGCCGATCATTGCGGCGCGGTCGCCGCGATCACTGAGCAGGCCTACGCGGAGATCGTTGCACAAAGCTGCAGCAACATTCGCTGGATGGCGGTGACGTCGCATGATGCCGGCGCCGCCCCCGCGCAAGCGGTCTCGCGCGGCGACAGCTTTGAATCGCTGTTCGCCGACAGCGCCGACCGTCCGAGGCGCGCGACCGATCCGCTGGCGCCGTGCAGCGTGCAGTACACCTCAGGCACGACGTCGCGCCCCAAAGCGGTGCTGTGGACCCACGCCAATGCGCTGTGGGGCGCCAAGATCAACGCCGCGCATGAGGACCTCCACGCGGGCGACGTGCACCAGGCCTATCTGCCGCTGTTCCACACCAATGCGCTGGCGTACTCCATGCTGGCGACGCTGTGGGTCGGGGCGACCTGCGTGATCCAGCCGCGCTTCTCCGCAAGCCGGTTCTGGGGCGTCGCGCGCGAGCACGGCGCGACCTGGACCTCGACCATTCCGTTCTGCATGAAAGCGCTGCTCGAGCAGGAGATCCCGAAAGACCACAAATTCCGCCTGTGGGGCACCGCGATCAACGAGCCGCCGGCCTTTGCCGCCTTCGGCGTCAAGATGATCGGCTGGTGGGGCATGACCGAGACCATCACCCACGGCATCGTCGGCGAGGTCGACCAGCCCAACATACCCATGTCGATCGGCCGCGCCGCGCCGGAGTACCAGATCCGCATCGCCGACGATGATGGACGGCCGACCGAGATCGGCGATACCGGCAATCTCGCGATCAAGGGCATTCCCGGCCTGTCGCTGTTCGCCGAATATCTGCACAACGAGAAGGCGACGCGCGAGAGTTTTGACGAGCACGGCTTCTTCCTCACCGGCGACCGTGTCGAGCGGCTTCAGAACGGCTTCATCAAGTTCGGCGACCGTGCCAAGGACATGCTGAAGGTCGGCGGCGAGAACGTCGCGGCCTCCGAGATCGAGCAGGTGATCGCGGTGGTGCCGGGCGTGCGCGAGGCGGCGGTGGTGGCGAAGAAGCATCCGATGCTGGACGAGGTGCCGGTCGTCTTCATCATCCCGCATGGCGGCGTCGCGGATGCTGCGCCCGACCTGCAGGACCGCGTGATGGCCGCTTGCCGCAAGGGTCTCGCCGACTTCAAGTTGCCGCGCGAGATCAGGCTCGTCGACGACATGCCGCGCTCGACGCTGGAGAAGGTGGCGAAGGCGGAGCTGCGGAAGATGGTGGGGTAGCGGCGTCGCCAAACGGCAAACTGCCGTAGATTCCATGGGCGGTGAGCGTGGCCTTTCCGATAGGTTTGGGTTTCCACACTCGAACCCACGGAGAGTCAGATGCAAGCATCGACGACAG
>NZ_JACIHE010000039.1 GCF_014198245.1 Bradyrhizobium sp. cir1 | reverse complement strand
CGCGCAGCGTCCTGGACTGCATCGAGCACGGCGCTACGATATTGCCCTATTCAAGGACGCTCCCCCTTGACCACGGGTAGGAGGTCCTACGGCACCTGTGCCAGCCCCGCGAACAGCGGGGACGATTCCTCCCCGCCCCATGACCATTCGAGCCCGGTTGCCTATATTGCCCTGATTCCCGAATCAGGCAGCTCATGCGCGTTTTCAGCGTTCCCATCTCAGTCCCGTTCCTGCGCACGGTCGTCACGGCCCTGCTCGACGGCCGGCTGGTGGACGGCTTCGAGGCGCGCAAGGAACCGGCGCGGCTGGCCGACGCCACGCTGTACCTCCCGACAAGGCGCGCGATGCGCGTCGTCCGCGAGATTTTTCTCGACGAGATGAAGGCGGACGCGGTGGTGCTGCCGCGCATCGTCGCTCTCGGCGACATCGACGAGGACGAGCTCGCCTTCGCCGACGAAGGCGAGCAGTTTTCAGGCGCAACGCCGCTCGACATTCCGCCACGGCTTGGCGAGCTGGAGCGACGGCTGACGCTGGCGCAGCTCGTCGCCGCCTGGGCCAAAGGCCCGGTGCTGGCGCCGCTGGTGGTCGGCGGCCCCGCCTCGACGCTTGCTCTTGCCGGCGATCTCGCCCGCCTGATCGACGACATGGTGACGCGCGGCGTCGACTGGAGCACGCTCGACGGCCTCGTGCCTGATATGCTCGACCGCTACTGGCAGCACTCGCTCGAATTTTTGCGCATCGCGCGCATTGCCTGGCCCGCTCATCTCGCCGAGATCAACCGGATCGAGCCGGCGGCGCGGCGCGATCTCCTGATCGCTGCGGAAGCGAGGCGCCTGACCGCGCATCCGAACGGGCCGGTGATCGCGGCGGGTTCGACCGGCTCGATGCCGGCCACCGCAAAATTCCTGCATGCGGTCGCGGCGCTGCCGCATGGCGCCGTGGTGCTGCCGGGCCTCGACACCGATCTCGACGACGATGCCTGGCGCACCATCGGCGGCGTGCGCGATGCGCTCGGCAAATTCGCGGAGCATCCGGCCTCGAACCATCCGCAATATGCCATGCACGCGCTGCTGGACCGTTTTGGCATCAAGCGCAGTGACGTCGAAATCCTCCAGCCGCCGGCCGAAGGCGGCCGCGACCTACTCGCATCGGAATCGATGCGGCCGTCTGCCAAGACCGAAGTCTGGCACGACCGGCTGAAGCAGCCCGATGTCGCCGCGAAGATCGCCGGCGGTATGAAGAATCTTGCAGTCGTCGAGGCTCCCAATCCCGAAATGGAGGCGCTTGCGATCGCCATTGCGATGCGCGAAGCGCGGCATCTCGACAAATCGGCGGCGCTGGTGACACCTGACCGCGCCCTGGCGCGGCGGGTGATGGCCGCGCTGACGCGATGGGATCTCGCCTTCGACGATTCAGGCGGCGACGTGCTGATGGAAACCTCCGCCGGCGTCTTTGCGCGCCTTGTCGCGGAAGCGGCGACCAAGGGCCTGGAGCCGCCGACGCTGCTGGCGATGCTGAAGCATCCGCTGTGCCGGCTCGGCCGCGCGCCCGGCGCATGGAAGGCGGCGATCGAAGGCCTCGAGCTCGCGGTCTTGCGCGGCACACGCCCGCCTGCGGGCACGGCCGGCCTCTTGCGCGAGTTCAACCGCTTCCGCGAGGAACTGGCAAAGCTGTGGCGCAGCGAGGACTCTGCGCTCCATAAAGCCGAGCCCCGCGCACGTCTCAAGGCCGAGGATCTCGATCGCATCCAGACGCTGATCGATGCCTTGCGACAAGCATTGGCGCCGATCGAGAGCCTGCCGCCGTCGAAGCCGTATGACTTCGCCGAGCTTGCGCACCGGCATCGCGAGATCATGATCGAGCTGTCGCGCGACGAGCCCGGCATTCCGCTGGCTTTCGAGGAGCGCGAAGGCCTCGCGCTCGCCAGCGCCTTCGATGATCTCCTGCGCGGCGGCACGACCAGCGGATTGATGGTGCAGCTAGCGGACTACGCGGACGTCTTCCAGACCGCGTTCGGCGACCGCGCGGTGCGGCGGCGCGACAGGCCGGGCGCGCGCTTGCAGATCTACGGCCCGCTGGAATCGCGCCTGATGCAGGCCGACCGCATCATCATCGGCGGATTGATCGAAGGCGTCTGGCCGCCGGCGCCGCGCATCGATCCCTGGCTCAGCCGGCCGATGCGGCATGAGCTCGGGCTCGATCTGCCGGAGCGCCGTATCGGCCTGTCCGCCCATGACTTCGCGCAGCTGCTCGGCGGCGACGAAGTCATCCTCACGCATTCGGCCAAGGCCGGCGGCGCGCCGGCAGTGGCTTCGCGCTTCCTGCATCGGCTGGAGGCGGTGGCGGGCGATGAACTCTGGAAGGCGGCCATTCGCGCCGGCGAAAAATACGTGCAGTTCGCAGCCGCGCTGGACCAGCCCGACGAGGTCAGGCCGATCAAGCAGCCCGAGCCGCGGCCGCCGCGCGCGACGCGGCCGCTGAAGATGTCCGTGACCGCGATCGAGGACTGGCTGCGCGATCCCTACACGATCTACGCCAA
Organism: Bradyrhizobium sp. cir1; assembly: GCF_014198245.1. Taxonomy (GTDB): domain Bacteria; phylum Pseudomonadota; class Alphaproteobacteria; order Rhizobiales; family Xanthobacteraceae; genus Bradyrhizobium. The sequence continues at coordinate 46,939 of NZ_JACIHE010000039.1, read as the reverse complement.
GTACATTTTGCGGCTGGATGCGCTCGACCCCGTCGACATGCCGCTGTCGGCCGCAGACCGCGGCTCCGCGATCCACGAGGCGATCGGCGAGTTCACGGAAAACTACGCAGCGCATCTGCCTCCCGATCCCGCGCGCGCGCTGCGGGCGATTGGCGAGAAGCATTTTGCCCCGCTGATGGAGCGGCCCGAGGCCCGTGCACTGTGGTGGCCGCGCTTCCAGCGCATCGCGCGCTGGTTCGGCGAATGGGAGACGGCGCGGCGTGACGTGATCGAGACGATCACGGCCGAGACGCGCGGCGAGATTTCGATCAGGCTCGACAATGAGCGTAGCTTCACTCTCTCCGCCCGCGCCGATCGCATCGAGCGGCGTCAGGGCGGCGGCTACGCTATCCTCGACTACAAGACCGGGCAGCCGCCGACCGGCAAGCAGGTCCGCATGGGCCTGTCGCCACAGCTGACGCTGGAAGCCGCGATCCTGCGCGAGGGCGGTTTCCCTGATATCGATGCCGGCGCCTCCGTGAGCCAGCTCGTCTATGTCCGCCTCAGCGGCAACAATCCGCCGGGCGAGGAGCGCATTCTCGAGCTCAAGTACAAGCAGGGCGACGAACCGCAGCCGCCGGATACGGCGGCCGCGGAAGCGCGCGCCAAGCTGGAAGCGCTGATCCGCGCCTTCGAGGACGAGAATCAACCCTACACCTCGCTGAACCTGCCGATGTGGGCGAACCGTTACGGCACCTATGACGATCTCGCCCGGATCAAGGAATGGTCCGCGGCCGGCGGTTTGGGAATCGAGGAATGGTGAAACTGCCGCGCCCGATCCCCGATGAAGTGCGCGCGCGGCAGGCGCGTGCGTCCGATCCGACTGCGTCGGCTTTCGTGTCGGCCAATGCCGGCTCGGGCAAGACGCATGTGCTGGTGCAGCGCGTGATCCGCCTGCTGCTGTCTGGCGTGCCGCCGGAGAAGATCCTCTGCATCACCTTCACCAAGGCCGCCGCCGCCAACATGGCCGAGCGCGTGTTCACCACGCTCGGTCATTGGGTTACGCTGGACGATGATGCGCTCAAGAAGGCGATTGTCGCGGTTGGCATCCCGCACCCCACCGCAAGGCTGTGCCGCGACGCGCGCAAGCTGTTCGCCTGCGCGCTGGAGACGCCGGGCGGGCTGAAGGTGCAGACCATCCACGCGCTGTGCACCCGCCTGCTCCAGCAGTTTCCGTTCGAGGCCAACGTGCCGGCGCGTTTTTCCGTCATCGACGAGCGCGACCAGACCGACATGATGGAGCGCGCTAATCTGAAGGTGCTGCTGGAAGCTGCGCGCGACTCCGACAGCGTCACCGGCCGTGCGCTGTTGACGGCGATGGCGAGCGCCGCCGATGTCACGTTCAAGGAGGTCGTGCGCGAAGCGTGCCTCAGCCGCGATCATTTCATGGCCTGGACCGACGAAGCCGGTAACGCGGAAGCCGCAACGGCGCAGATGGCTGCGGTGCTCGGCGTTGACGCAAGCGACCGCATCGAGGACGTCGAGACGGAAATTCTGGATGGCCCGTTCCTGCCGCGCTCGCGCTGGGACGACATCGCCTTCGCGCTGGAGGACGGCAGCAAATCCGACAACGACCAGGCGGGACGGCTGCGCGAGGCGAAGGTGTTTTCCGGCAGCGCGCAGGTCGATGCCTATCTCTGCGTCTTCCTCACCGACGACAAGCTGCCGCGCAAGGCGGTGCTGACCAAGAAGTTCTGCGATCACAATCCGTCCGTCGCCCGCCTGTTCGAGGCGGAGGTGCAGCGCCTCGCCGGATTGATCGAGAAGCGCCGCGCGGTGACCATGCGCGACCGCACGGCCGCTCTCTTACACATCGCGACGGCCGCCGCCGCAAACTACCGCCGCGAGAAGCAGGAGCGTGGCCTGCTCGACTATGACGATCTCATTGACAAGACGCTGGCGATGCTCGACCGCGTCTCCTCGGGCTGGGTGCATTACAAGCTCGACCGCGGCGTCGATCACGTGCTGATCGACGAGGCGCAGGACACCAGCCCGCGGCAATGGGACATCGTCGCGCACATCATCTCCGAGTTCACGGCCGGCGAAGGCGCGCGCGAGGGGCTCAACCGCACCATCTTCGCCGTCGGCGACGAGAAGCAATCGATCTTCTCGTTCCAGGGCGCGGCTCCGCACGAGTTCGACGCACGCCGGCGCGAGCTGCACCGCAAGTTCACCGCCGCCGGGCTGAAATTCGATCCGGTCGCCTTCACCTATTCATTCCGTTCGGGCGCCGCGATCCTGCATTCGGTCGATCACGTCTTCCGCGAGCCGGAGATCTACAAGAGCATCCATTCGGTCGAGATCGGCCATCCCCTGCACAACGCGCTCGCCGACGCCGGCCCCAGCGTGATCGAGCTGTGGGACCTGGCTGAAGCCGACGACAGGCAGGACATCGAGGGCTGGCGCGCGCCGTTCGACGGCGTTGCCGTGACCAGCCCCGAGGTCAAGCTCGCCCGGCGCATCCAGGCCGAGATCAAGCGGCTGGTCGAGAGCGGCACGCTGACCGGGCACGAAGGCGAGCGACGTCCCTTGCGCTATGGCGACATGCTGATCCTGGTGCGCCGGCGCGGCAACGCGTTCGACGCCGTGATCCAGGCGCTGAAGCACGCCAATATCCCCGTCGCCGGTGCCGACCGGCTCAAGCTCACCGAGCACATCGGCATCATCGATTTGATGAACCTTGCGGACGCGCTGCTGCTGCCGCAGGACGATCTCGCGCTGGCGGTGGCGCTGAAGAGCCCGCTGTTTGGGCTCGATGACGATGATTTGTTCCAGCTCGCCTGGGATCGCAAGGGATCGCTGCGCCGCGCCCTCGGCGAGCATGCGGCTACAAGCGAGAAATTCGCCACCGCGTTGCGGCGCCTGGAAGCCTGCGAGACCCGCGCCCGCGAGGAGACGCCGTTTGCCTTCTACGCCTGGCTACTCGGGGGCGACGGCGGCCGCGCGCGCATCCTGCGCCGGCTCGGCCATGAGGCCAATGACGCGCTCGACGAGTTCCTGGAGCTGGCGCTGAACTACGAGCGCAAGGCACCGGCTTCGCTGCAGGGTTTCATGGCCTGGCTACGCTCGGCCGACACCGAGGTGAAGCGCGACATGGAGATCTCGCGCGACGAGGTGCGGGTGATGACCGTGCACGGCGCCAAGGGCCTGGAGGCCTCCGTCGTGTTCATGGTCGACACGACGTCGTCGCCCGCGGACTCGCAGCGGCTGCGGCTGATCCAGGTGCCGCGCGGTAATGGCGGCGAGGTCGTGGTCTGGGCCGGGCGCAAGGCGGACGATCCGAAACCGGTCGTCGAGGCGCGCAAGGCCATGATCGAGGAGACCGAGGACGAATATCGCCGCCTGCTCTATGTCGCGATGACGCGTGCGGCCGACCGGCTGATCGTCGGCGGCTGCATGCCCGGCAACATGAGGACGGTGCGCAAGCTGAGCTGGTACGATTTGATCGACACCGGTCTCACCGGCTCGGGCCTCGACAAGCAGACGATCGAGACGCCGCTCGGCAAGGTCACGCGCTTCGCCCGGCCGGAGGATGTCGCGGCGCTGGGCACGCCCGCGACGTCAATGCACCAGACCATCGCGCTGCCGGACTGGCTGCGGACACCGGCACCGCGCGAGACCATCGACGACGATGCCGTGCGCCCGTCCGGCCAGTCGGCCGAGGAAGGCCGCAGCGTGCGAACAGGCGAATCGGTGCAGTCGCGTGCGCTGGCGCTGCTGCGCGGCACGCTGGTGCACCGTCTCCTGCAATCCCTGCCCGACATCGCCACCGAGCGCCGGCGCGAGGCTGCGGTCGGCTTCATGGCGCGCAACGCCGCGGACTGGCCGGAGGCCGACCGCATTGCACTGGCCGACAAGGTGCTCGCCTTGATCACGGAGCCGCGTTTTGCCCCGGTCTTTGCCGCCGGCAGCCGGGCGGAGGTCGCCATTGCCGGCCGGCTGGAGCGGCCGGGCCGACCGCCGGCGCTGGTGTCGGGGCAGATCGACCGGCTGGTCGTTCGTCCGGACGAGGTTTTGATCGTCGATTTCAAGACCAACCAGACCGCGCCCAGGAGCGCCGCCGAGGCCCCTGCGGCCTATGTCCGGCAGCTTGCGCTGTACCGGGCGGTGCTGGCGCGGCTTTATCCCCAAAAGCCCGTCAGGGCCGTCCTGCTCTGGACCGAGACCCTTGAATATATGGAGATTTCAGCCCCCGCGCTGGACGCGGCGCTGGCATCCCTTCATCTCGGTGTGAGCGTCCTTGACCCGGCAAGGAGCCGTTCATAGGTTCACCGCATGATCCCGGGCGCGATTCCAACGTCGCGCCGATTCTCTTTCAACCGAGTGAGGTACTCCAATGGCCGTTAGCAAGGTTTCCGACGCCGATTTCGAAGCCGAAGTGCTCAAGGCGAACGGCCCCGTGGTCGTCGATTTCTGGGCCGAGTGGTGCGGCCCCTGCCGCATGATTGCGCCCGCTCTCGACGAGATCGCCGGCGCGATGGGCGACAAGGTCAAGATCGTCAAGCTCAACGTCGACGAGAGCCCGAAGACGGCGTCGAAGTACGGCGTGATGTCGATTCCCACCCTGATGATCTTCAAGGGCGGCGAGATGGCCTCCCGCCAGGTCGGCGCGGCGCCGAAGGCGAAGCTGCAGCAGTGGATCACGTCGGCGGTGTGATCCGCGGCGCATTCTGGTTTCGACAACGGCCGGCGTCACGCCGGCCGTTCTGCTTCTTGTCGGCGGCAATCATGCCGATCTCGTTTCGGCAAGTTTGGCAAGACTGGCGAGAACATCGGGAAAGTCAGACGCCACAGCCGGACCGATCTCGGACGCTTGCGGCCCTCGCGCGTCCGCGGCGTAAACGATGCGCGTGCGCACAGGGCCAAGAGAATCGACCAGCGATTCGATGCGATGAGCGACTGTGATAACGAGGTCGCCGACCCGCGTTTCATCGACGAAGCAGACGTTCTCGCGGACCTCGATCAGTTGGGAGCGTAGCGTCTCCTCGCCGGGGGGCTTCATCGTGAACCAGGTGCCGGCGGCAAATGGCCCATCGATATCGATCTGCTCGATCCCTGCGTTCCAGGTTTTCCAGCCGGGCACATCGCGAAAGATACCCCAGATCGTCTCTGCGGTTGCAGACGTCTCGATCGCATATTCGTCTCGCCAGACATGTCCGTCGTCCATTGCGCACTCCCTCTTCGATATTTACGCTGCTATCAAGCGCACTTATCACGAAGTCAAACCCCAGAGCAAAGCGGCGCTATTTGATCCACCCTGTCGCCAGCGCGTTCGCGAGCTCCGGCTGATTGTTGCGGCGCGCGAGCGCGGCCATTGCTTCGTGATCGTAGGCGATGTGGCGGAACGTTACCTGCCAGGCGTCGTCCACGCGTTCGAGGATCGCATAGCGCGCGTGCGGCGTGCCGGCTTCGACCACATGCGGAAACGGATGCACGTCGCGATAGCCGGGGCTGCCGACGCTGCCGGGATTGACGATCAACCTTCCGTCGCGAAGCCGCACCGCGCGGGCCAGATGGGTGTGGGCGCACAGGATCAGCGATTGCGTGATTCCTTCCGCGAACTGCTCGATCCGGTCGAGCGGCGATAGCGCGACGGTGCCATCGGGATTCACGGTGTCGAGCCAATAGACTTCGTCGTTCTCGGGCGTCGCGTGGCAGAGGAAGACCCGGTCGCGGAACACGCGCGTCATCGGCTGCGCGCGCAGCCATTCGAGCTGCGCGGCGTTGAGCGCTGCATGGGCGGGGCGATCCCACGAGCCCATCTTCTCCGGCGGACGGTCGAGAAGATAGCGATCGTGATTGCCGAGCACGTGCACGGCATCGAGCTGCATCAGGATCTCGACGGTGCGGCGCGCATCGAGCGGGCCGCTCAGCATATCGCCGAGATTGACGATGTCGGCGATGCCGTGGGCGCGGATGTCGGCGAGCACCGCCTCCAGCGCGAGATAGTTTCCATGGACGTCGGCGATCGCGGCAAAACGCATCGGCATTCCCAATCTCGTATCGAGTACACGAGACTTCTATGCAGGAGGCGTGCCGTTGAGCCCGAGCACGTGGCCGGCAAGATAGAGCGAGCCGGTGATCAGAATACGCGGCGGCACCTCGTAAGCCAGCTTCGACAGCGCGCGCAGCGCGGCCTCGATACCGGGCGCGGTCTCGATGCGCATGCCGAGGCTGCGCGCCGCTTCGGCGAGGCGGTCGACCGGCATCGCATTCTCGGTGTCGGGGATCGGCACCGCGATGATATGGCGGGTGAGGCCGGCGAAATTGGCGAGAAAGCCTTGCGCATCCTTGTTGGCCATCATGCCGGCGATGACCACCAGCGGCCGCGACACCCGCTCTTCGAGATCGCCGAGCGCGGCGGCCGCGACGCGCCCGCCTTCGACATTATGGCCGCCGTCGAGCCAGATCTCCGAGCCTTGCGGTCCCCACGAGAGCAGCTCTCCCGAGGTGATGCGCTGCATCCGCGCCGGCCATTCGGCACCGACGATGCCGGCCTCGAAGGCCGCCTGGTTGACCTTGAAGGTCGGAATCGCGCGCAGCGTCGCGATCGCAAGGCCGGCATTGTCGAACTGATGGCGGCCGAACAGGCGCGGCGCTGCGAGATCCATCAGGCCGCGGTCGTCGGAGTAAACCAGCCGTCCGTGCTCGACATTAACATGCCAGCTTTCGTTCGCAGCGAACAGCGGCGCACGCATGCGCTTGGCCTGCGCCTCGATCACGGCCATCGTCTCCGGCGACTGCTCCGCCGAGATCACGGGGACGCCGCGCTTGATGATCGCGGCCTTCTCGCCGGCGATCGAGGTCAGCGTGTCCCCTAGGAAATCCATGTGGTCCATGCTGACGGGCGTGATCACGCAGGCCGCCGGCGTATCGATCACATTGGTCGAATCGAGCCGGCCACCGAGGCCAACTTCCAGCAGCACGGCGTCGGCCGGGTTATGCGCGAACAGATGAAACGCCGCAGCGGTCTTCAGCTCGAACACGGTCGCGGGCTCACCGGCATTAACGCGCTCGACCTCTTCCAGCGCGGCGCGCAGCTCGTCGTCGCTGACGAGCACGCCGCCACCGACGCGGCCGAGCCGGAAGCATTCGTTGATGCGGACCAGATAGGGCGAGGTGTAGGTGTGGACGCGCAGGCCGGCGGCCTCCAGCGTCGCGCGCAGATAGGCGACCGTCGAGCCCTTGCCGTTGGTGCCGGCGATGTGGATCACCGGCGGCAGCGTGCGTTCGGGGTGGCCAAGCCGCTCGAGCAGGCGGTGCATCCGCTCCAGCCCGAGATCGATGCGCTTCTGATGCAGGGTCGACAGCCGCCCGATCACTTGGCCGAGCGGCGTCTTTGCACTGTCAGAGGAGGCGTTCACGCGTGGGGCGCGGCCGGCGCCGTCTCGGCGGCCGATACGATCTGCGCCGGGCTCGTCACCGGTTGCGCCGGCTTCGATGCGCCTTCCTGCGCCGGCGCCTTGGTCAGCAGGCGGCAGAGCCGCGCCAGGGTCGGGCGCAGATCGTGCCGATGCACGACCATGTCGACCATGCCGTGCTCCTTGAGATATTCGGCACGCTGGAAACCCTCAGGTAGCTTCTCGCGGATGGTCTGCTCGATCACGCGCGCGCCGGCAAAGCCGATCAGCGCGCCGGGCTCGGCGATCTGCACGTCGCCCAGCATCGCATAGGAGGCGGTGACGCCGCCGGTGGTCGGATTGGTCAGCACGACGATGTAGGGCAGCTTTGCCTCGCGCAGCATCTGCACCGCGACGGTGGTGCGCGGCATCTGCATCAGCGACAAAATGCCTTCCTGCATGCGCGCGCCGCCGCTAGCCGCGAACACGATGAAGGGCGACTTCTTTTCGACGGCGAGCTCCAGCCCGCGCACGATGGCTTCGCCCGCGGCCATGCCGAGCGAGCCGCCCATGAAATCGAAATCCTGCACGGCGACGACGACGGCGGCACCTTCGAGCTTGCCATAGCCGACCTTGATCGCGTCATTGAGGTTGGTTCGCGCTCGCGCATCCTTGATGCGGTCGACGTATTTCTTCTCGTCGCGGAACTTGAGCGGATCGGGCGTGACGTCGGGCAGCGCGACATCGAACCAGGTCTCGTTGTCAAAGATCGACTTCAGACGCGCCACCGCGCCCATGCGCATGTGGTAGTTCGAGCCGGGGATGACGAACTGGTTGGCCTCGACGTCCTTGTAGAACACGAGCTGCCCGGAATCCGGGCACTTGATCCACAGATTCTCCGGCGTCTCCCGCCGCAGCATGTTGCGGATCTTCGGCCGGACCACATTGGTAAGCCAGTTCATGGTTTGCTCCGATGTGCGATCCCGCTGGGGATCGCCTGAAGGGATATATGGCGGCCGGGCCCCGGCCCGGCAAGCCGCCGTGTCGCCCGCCCGAAGAGCGGAATTTTGGCCTATTCGGCCGCTTGCTTCGCGCCCTTGACGCCCTGGGCCAGGGCCGCCGTCAGCTCGGCCACGGCGTCAACGGTTTTGGCGGTGGCCCGGCCCTCGGCATCGAGGCTGTTCTTAAGCGCGTCCACCAGCGCGGTGCCGACCACAGAACCATCGGCCTTCTCGGCAATGGCGCGCGCCGCCTCCGGCGTGCGGATGCCAAAACCAACGCAGATCGGCAGTTTGGTATGCCGCTTGATGCGCGCGACAGCTTCACCAACGGCATTGGCGTCTGCCGCCGCTGCACCAGTGATGCCGGCGATAGAGACGTAATAGACAAAGCCTGATGTGTTCGCGAGCACCGCGGGCAGGCGCTTGTCGTCGGTGGTCGGGGTCGCGAGGCGAATGAAGTTCAGGCCCGCTTTCAGCGCGGGAATGCAGAGCTCGTCGTCCTCCTCCGGCGGCAAATCGACGATGATCAGGCCGTCAACGCCGGCCGTCTTGGCATCAGCCAGAAACTCGTCGACGCCGTAAATGTAGATCGGATTGTAATAGCCCATCAGCACCAGCGGCGTGACGTTGTCGTCCTTGCGGAAGTCGCGCACCAGTTCCAGCGTCTTCTTCAAGGTCATGCCACCCTTGAGCGCGCGCAGACCTGCGGCCTGAATCGAGGGACCATCCGCCATCGGATCGGTGAAGGGAATGCCAAGCTCGATGACGTCGGCGCCTGCCTTGGGCAGCGCCTTGACGATATTGAGCGAAGTCGTGAGATCGGGATCGCCGGCCATCACATAGGTGACGAAGGCCGAGCGGCCCTGCTTCTTCAGCTCGGCAAAACGGGTATCGATACGCGTGGTCACTTCTTGCCCCTCAGGATGTCGCCGACCTGCGGGACGTCCTTGTCGCCGCGGCCGGAGAGATTGACGACCATCAGGTGATCTCTGGGCCGCTTCGGTGCGAGCTCCATCACCTTGGCGATGGCATGCGCCGGCTCGAGCGCGGGGATGATGCCTTCGAGCTTTGACAGCAGCTGGAATGCAGCGAGCGCCTCGTCGTCGGTCGCGGAGAGATAATTGACGCGGCCGACCTCGTGCAGCCAGGAATGCTCGGGGCCGATGCCGGGATAGTCGAGCCCGGCCGAGATCGAATGCGCGTCCTGGATCTGGCCGTCGGCATCCATCAAGAGATAGGTGCGGTTGCCATGGAGCACGCCGGGACGGCCGCCCGCGATCGAGGCCGCATGCAGCTGCGTGAGGCCATGGCCGGCGGCTTCGACGCCGAAGATCTCGACGGAGGGATCATCGAGGAACGGATGGAACAGGCCCATCGCGTTCGAGCCGCCGCCGATGCAGGCGACCAGCGAATCCGGCAAGCGTCCCTCGACCTCCTGCATCTGCGCCTTGGTCTCGTTGCCGATGATCGACTGGAAGTCGCGCACCAGGGTCGGATAGGGATGCGGGCCCGCCACCGTGCCGATGCAATAGAACGTGTTGTGCACGTTGGTGACCCAGTCGCGCAGCGCTTCGTTCATGGCGTCCTTCAGCGTGCGCGTGCCCGACTGCACCGGGACCACCTTTGCGCCCAGCATCTCCATGCGGATCACGTTGGGCTGCTGCCGCTCGACGTCGACGGCGCCCATATAGACCACGCATTCCAGGCCAAAGCGCGCGCACAGCGTCGCGGTGGCGACACCGTGCTGGCCCGCGCCGGTCTCGGCGATGATGCGCTTCTTGCCCATGCGCCGCGCCAGCATGATCTGGCCGAGCACGTTGTTCACCTTGTGCGAGCCGGTGTGGTTGAGCTCTTCGCGCTTGAGGTAGATTTTTGCGCCGCCGAGATGCTCGGTCAGGCGTTCGGCGAAATAGAGCGGCGAAGGCCGGCCGACATAGTTCTTGAGATAACCGTTCATCTCGGCCTGGAAGGCCGGATCGGCCTTGGCCGCGGTGTAGGCCTTCTCCAGATCGAGGATCAGCGGCATCAGGGTTTCGGCGACGAAGCGTCCGCCGAAAATGCCGAAATGGCCGCGCTCGTCGGGGCCGCTGCGATAGGAATTGGGTTTGGCGATGTTCATCGAACGCTCAACTCTTGACTTGCATCCTGGGTGGCGCGCGCGGCGCGAATGAAGGCCTGGATCATCTCGGGGTCCTTGACGCCGGGGGCGCTCTCGACACCGGAGGACACATCGACGCCGCCGGCGCGGGTGACGCGGAGAGCCTCCGCGACGTTGTCGGCGTGCAGTCCGCCCGAGACCATGTAGGGCAGCTTCAGATCGAGGTTTTCGAGCAGGTGCCAGTCGAACGGTGCCCCCAGGCCGCCGGGCCGCGTCGCATCCTTGGGCGCACGCGCGTCGAACAGGATGCGGTCGGCGACCGCGGCATAGCCGGGCAGCACGGCGAGATCGGCCGCGGCTGCAACCGGCACGGCCTTCATCACGGGGCGGCCGAACTTCTGCTTGATGTCGCGCAGCCGGGCGACGCTCTCCTTGCCGTGGAGCTGGAAAATGTCCGGCGACAGCGCGTCCATGATGTTGTCGAGCGTGGCGTCGTCGGCATCGACCGTGAGCGCCACTTTCAACGCGCGCTGCTTCACCTGCCGGCCAAGGTCGCGCCCGGCCTCCAGCGACAGGTGCCGGGGCGACGGCGGAAAGAACACGAACCCCACCATGTCGGCGCCGGCGTCGAGCGCTGTTTGAAGCGTCTCGCGCGTGGACAGGCCGCAGATTTTGACGAGCAGGGACATGGTCTCAAAGCGGGTAGCGGCCGCAAGGCGCGGCCGGAAAACAGGGTTTTCGGTCGGGGCCGCTTCTACAACGTCGCGCGCTGCTTGTCTCGCCCGATGGGCCCGTAAAGGCCTACCCCCGAGGGAACGGGGAGGCGCTGCGTCTCGGGCCTCGCCGCGGCCACCTGGGCCCGCAGATCGGCCAGTTCGCCCCGCGCAGCCCGGGCATCGGCCTCATGCCGGCGCGCGGCCCGCCGCCAGCGCCGCTGGCCGAACCAGACCGCACAGCCGCCCGCCACGACGCCCAGGGCAGCCACCAGGATCAGGAGCAGGAACAGCGGCATGGTGACCGAGAATGAGGGGTCGTCGGAGATGAAGGGATCGAAGGAGACCGTGACGAAATGCCGGTTGGCCACCGCAAAGGTCGCCAGGATCAGGCCCAGCGGAATCACGATCAGCGCGGTCAGGAACTTTCGCATCTCGCTTCGCTCGCCTTGAATCAAGCTTCCGGCCGCATCCTGAGCGACCGCGAAAAACCCTGGCTCCGGCCTTAGTCTGCCGCGCCGGGATCCGGATGGTCGCGGTTCAACCGCTCGCGCATTTCCTTGCCGGTCTTGAAGAACGGAACGCTCTTCTGGTCGACGGGCACATGGGCGCCGGTGCGTGGATTGCGCCCGGCGCGCGCCGGGCGATGCTTGACCGAGAAGGCACCGAAGCCGCGCAGCTCGACGCGGTCACCGCGCGCGAGGGCCGCTACGATCTCTTCGAGAATCGCATTCACAATGTTCTCGACATCCCGCTGGTACAGATGCGGGTTGTGCTCGGCGATACGCTGAACAAGTTCGGATTTGATCATCGAGAGATAGGACCCGGAAGCGTGCGGATGACCATTTCCGTGAAAATACCGTGATCTGTCAAGACGCTAAATCAAGGTTGAGCGTCGGGAAAGTGCGTGACAAATGCCGAAAAAGCGGGCTGCCCCTACACTCGCAAGGCGAGAAAACCCTCGGGAACTCGCCCGTCCCAGTCAGTTTGATGCGGCCGGCTGCCACAACGCCAGCATTCCATCCATTCCGAGTCGGTCGACCGCCTGCGCGACGCCGGTTTGCCCGATTTGATGCGCGATCGAGCCCAAACCAAGCGCTTCCAGCGTCACGGCGGCCGCCGTCTTGAGGAACGGCAGATCGCCAAAACGCGGCTGGAGCTTGTAATCGCGAACGGGAAGCCCCTTCTTGACGCCCTTCTGCTCGACCAGCCAGGTCACCGCAGCCTTCTCGTCGCCGATCTGATCGATCAGCTTGAGATCGATTGCCTGGCGTCCGGTGAAGACGCGGCCGTCAGCCACTTTCTCGAGCTGTGCGTCATCCATGCCACGCCTCTCCTTCACCAGGCCCCTGAACCAGGCGTAGGAGTCCTTCACCAGCGCATCGAGCGCCGCGCGCGCTTCGGGACTCGTCGGCTCGAAGCCGTTGGGCGCCGCCTTCAGCGGCGAGGATTTCACCTCCTCGACCTTGACGCCGATGGTCTTCAAGAGCTCGGTGACGTTGGGATACTGGAACAGAACGCCGATCGAGCCGACCAGCGAGCTCTGCTGGGCGACGATGTGGTCGCTCGCGATCGCCGTGATGTAGCCGCCCGAGGCGGCGAGACCTTCGACCACGACGACGAGGGGCTTCTTCGCCTTCAGCCGCACGAGCGAGTCATAGAGCTGCTCGGAGCCGGCGGTGGTGCCGCCCGGCGAGTTGATGTGAACGATGACGGCGGCGGCCTGCGAATTCTCGAGCCGCTCCAGCGCCTGCGTGCGATCGGAATCGCTGCGGATCAGGCCCTCGATCTGGACCCGCGCGATCGAGCCGGCGGCCGCGAACGTGCCGCGCGCACCGGGTGTCGCGATCAGCGCAAAGCTCGCAATCGCAGCGATCGCGATCAGCGCCGCCATGACACGCCAGAACGTCAGCTTGCGGCGGATCCTGCGGCGATCGACGATGATGTCCGAATCGAGCGACATCGGAATATCTCCAAATGAATGGCCAGAGGCGTTGTGCCGTCACAACGTAAGCATTGGCTTGTCTGGATACATCAATTGCGGCGCAATTTGAAGAAATGAAGGCTGGGGTCTGGTGGAGGCCGAGCCCCTGTCACACGCTCCTCGTCATCCCGGACAAGCGCAGCTCTTGGCAACGCGTAGCGTTGTCCAGGGCGGAGCGCTGATCCGGGATCCATACCCACAGGATTGAGTTTGGCGAAGACTCGGAGTTACCAGCCCGCGCCAAGCCGCTCCCTGTGGTTATGGGTCCCGGATCGGCGCGCGCTTTGAGCGCGCTTGTCCGGGACGACAGCGGAGTTCGTGGAGGCAGCAACAAAAAGCCCCGGCTCGCGCCGGGGCTTTGATGCAGCAAAACCTGCGTTTCGCTTACTTGTTGTCGCGATTCTTGAGCGCGGTGCCGAGGATGTCGCCCAGCGTCGCACCCGAATCGGAGGAGCCGTACTGCGCGATGGCTTCCTTCTCTTCGGCGACTTCGAGCGCCTTGATCGACACCTGGACCTTGCGGGCCTTCTTGTCGAACTGGATCACGCGGGCATCGACCTTCTCGCCGACGGCGAAGCGTTCGGCGCGCTGGTCGTTGCGGTCACGGGCGAGCTCCGAGCGCTTGATGAAGGTGGTGAAGTCGGTACCGGCGATCTTCACCTCGATACCGCTCTCCTTCACTTCGAGCACTTCGCAGGTCACGACCGCGCCCTTCTTGACATCGCCCGGCTCGGCGAAGGGGTCGCCTTCGAGCTGCTTGATGCCGAGCGAGATACGCTCCTTCTCGACGTCCACATCGAGCACCACGGCCTTCACCATGTCGCCCTTCTTGTAGTTGTCGATCACCTGCTCGCCCGGAAGCTTCCAGTCGAGGTCGGAGAGGTGGACCATGCCGTCGACGTCGCCCTCGAGACCCAGGAACAGACCGAACTCGGTCTTGTTCTTGACCTCGCCATCGACCACCGAACCGGTCGGGTGACCTTCGACGAAGACCTCCCACGGGTTGCGCATGGTCTGCTTGAGACCGAGCGAGATACGGCGCTTGACGGAATCGACTTCCAGCACCTGCACGTCGACTTCCTGCGAGGTCGACACGATCTTGCCGGGGTGCATGTTCTTCTTGGTCCACGACATCTCGGAGACGTGGATCAGGCCTTCGATGCCCGGCTCGAGCTCGACGAACGCACCGTAGTCGGTGATGTTGGTGACGCGGCCGGTGAAGCGGGCACCCAGCGGGTACTTGGCTTCGATGCCCTGCCACGGATCGTCCAGCAGCTGCTTCATGCCCAGCGAGATGCGGTGCGTCTCGTGGTTGATCTTGATGATCTTGACCTTCACGGTCTGGCCGATCGAGAGCACCTCGGTCGGATGGTTGACACGGCGCCACGCGATATCGGTGACGTGCAGCAGGCCGTCGATGCCACCGAGGTCAACGAACGCACCGTAATCGGTGATGTTCTTGACCACGCCGTCGATGACCTGACCCTCTTCGAGGTTCTGCACCAGCTCCTGACGCTGCTCGGCGCGGGTCTCTTCGAGAACCGTGCGGCGGGAGACGACGATGTTGCCGCGGCGGCGGTCCATCTTGAGGATCTGGAACGGCTGCGAGTTGTTCATCAGCGGCGCAACGTCGCGGATCGGACGGATGTCGACCTGCGAGCGCGGCAGGAAGGCCACGGCACCGTCGAGGTCGACGGTGAAGCCGCCCTTGACCTGGTTGAAGATGACGCCGTTGACCTTTTCGTTGTTCTGGAACGCCTTCTCGAGCTTGCCCCAGCTCTCTTCGCGGCGCGCCTTGTCGCGCGACAGCACGGCCTCGCCGAGGGCGTTTTCGATGCGATCGAGGAACACTTCCACCTCGTCGCCGACCTTGAGGTCAGAGTCACGGCCGGGGCCGGAAAATTCGCGGAGGGCGACGCGGCCCTCGGTCTTCAGGCCGACGTCGATGACGGCCATGTCCTTTTCAATTGCAACAACCTTGCCCTTGACGACGGAGCTTTCCTGCAGGTTGCCACCTGCGAAGGACTCGTCGAGCATCGCGGCGAAATCGTCACGCGAGGGGCTATAGGTATCAGCAGAAGTCGAAGCCATTTGTTCTCCAGTTGCGGATGTCTTGCCGGCCGTTGGGTTCATGGGCGCATCGCACACGCAGTGTCGGAAGGTCCGCAAAACCTTCGAGCGACCGCTCGCTGCTCCGGCCTGAAGGCGGAACAGCGGAAGCGGGCCGGCTGAGGCCCGCGCGTTCGATACGTGAAAATCTTTGTCCGGAGCCTGGATCGTGCCGGTCCCCGAAACAGGGACCGAGAGTATCGACCTCAAAGAGCGGGAGCGGGCGCTTCCTCCAATGACGGCTGCGGCTTAACCCCGCGACCGGCCCGCTCGGACGGCCTCGATAATGTCGATGGCGGCCCGGACGCCGCCTTCTATATCCAGTTGGGAGTTATCTAGCAAGTAAGCATCCGGGGCCGGTTTTAATGGCGCAATCGGCCGGTTCTTGTCGCGCTCGTCGCGCCGGATGATGTCGGCGAGCACCGCGGCCTCATCCGCCTCCTCGCCCCTGGCCCTCGCCTCCATGGTGCGGCGGCGGGCGCGGACCTTGGGGTCGGCCACGACGAAAATCTTCACGTCGGCATGGGGGCAGATCACGGTTCCAATGTCCCGGCCGTCCAGCACCGCTCCCGGCGGATCGGCGGCGAATTGCCGCTGGAAATTGACCAGGACCTCGCGGACCCTGGGGATCGCCGAGACGATCGAGGCACCCTCGCCGGCCTCCTGGGTCTTCAGCGCGGGATTGCCGAACCTTTCGGGATCGAGCTCCAATGCGGCCTGCACCGCAGCCGCCTCGTCCCGGAGATCATGACCGGACTGCATCAGGGCATAGGCCACCGCGCGATAGATCACGCCGGTATCGAGATGACGATAGCCGTAATGGTGGGCGAGACGCTTGCCGAGCGTGCCCTTGCCCGAGGCCGCGGGCCCGTCGATGGCGATAATCATGAAAACTCGGCCCCTAGCGAACGCATCATCGGAATGAAATCCGGGAAACTGGTGGCGATGAAGGCGGTGTCGTCGACGGTCACCGGCTGGTCGGAAGCGCAGCCCATCACCAGCGCCGACATCGCGATACGATGATCCATGTGGGTGGCGACAGTGCCGCCGCCGGGGACATGGCCGCGGCCCTCGACGATCAGATCGTCGCCGGAGACCTCGACCTTGACGCCGTTGACGCGCAGCATGGCGGCGGTGGCCTCCAGGCGATCGGATTCCTTGACGCGCAGCTCCTGCAGGCCGCGCATGATGGTGGTGCCTTCGGCGAAGGACGCCGCCACCGCCAGCACCAGATATTCGTCGATCATCGAGGGCGCGCGCTCCGGCGGCACCTCGACGCCGCGCAGCTTTGAGGCGCGCACGCGCAAGCGCGCCATCGGCTCGCCGGCATCGCCCCGCACTTCGCTTTCCTCGATGAAAGCGCCCATTTCACGCAGCGTCGTGAAAAGGCCCGTGCGCAGAGGATTGGTCATGACATCGGAGAGGACGACATCCGAACCCTCGACGATCAACGCCGCGACAATCGGGAACGCAGCCGACGAGGGGTCAGCGGGCACGACGACATTGGCGCCATGCAGCTCTGGCTGGCCCACCAGCGTGATGCGGCGGCCGTGCTGACCTTCCTGCACCGAGGCGATGTCCGCGCCAAAATGCTTCAGCATCAGCTCGGTGTGGTCGCGGCTGGCCTCGGTCTCGATCACGGTGGTCGTGCCCGGCGCGGCGAGGCCCGCCAGCAGCACCGCCGACTTGATCTGGGCCGAGGCGACCGGGGTCTTGTAGGTGATCGGCAGCGGATCGCGCGCGCCCTGCAGGGTCAGCGGCAGACGCCCGCCCTCGCCGCCGGAGATGACCTTCGCACCCATCTTTTCGAGCGGATCGAGGATCCGGCGCATGGGGCGGCTGCGCAGCGAGGCATCGCCGTCGAACACCGCCGAGATCGGGCAGCCGGCGACGGCGCCCATGACCAGCCGGCAGCCGGTGCCGGAATTGCCGAAATCCAGCGGCGCCCTAGGCTGGGCAAAGCCGCCGACCCCGACGCCGTTCACCTTCCAGGCAAAATCGCCGGTGCGTTCGACCGCGGCGCCCAGCGCCTGCATGGATTTGGCGGTGTTGAGGACGTCCTCGCCCTCCAGGAGGCCCGAAATCCTGGTCTCGCCGACCGCGAGCGCGCCGAGGATGAGGGCGCGATGGGAGATCGACTTGTCCCCGGGCACCCGTACTTTCCCGGTCAGTTGGCCGCTCGCGCGAGACTGGAGCGGCCGCGGTTGGTCGGAATGGGTCAAGATTGTGTCCTTGAATAGGCCCCGTGGGCTGGCGCGCAGGTACCACATGGTCTGGCCCCCGTCACGGGCATGTCTTTCTCTCGTAATGCGCTATTGACAGCGGGCCGCCAACTAGCCAAGTGAAGCACCGCTTTTCAGACATTCCCAGGATTCCTGCCGTGGCCAAGTCCGAACTCGGAACCAAACGTATTTGCCCGACCACGGGCAAGAAATTCTATGACCTCAACAAGAATCCGGTGATCTCGCCCTATACCGGCGAGGTGGTGCCGATCGCCCCGGTGGCGCCCGCTCGCGTCCCCCGCGGCGCCGAAGCCCGGCACGCCGCGACAGCGGATACCGCGCCGGAGCCGGCGGAGGTCGAAGAGGTGTCGCTCGAGGAGGCCGATGCCGAGGAGAACACCGGCAAGGTCAAGGCCGCCGTGCCCGAATCGGAGGACGATATCGAGGTCGACGAGACCCTCGACGACGACGATGATGATGATTCGACCTTCATCGCAGACGAAGAAGAGGGCGATGAGGACGTGACCGACATCATTGGTGATGTCGGAGGTGATGAAGAGACTTGAGATCAGTCCTGATCTGTGAAAAAGGGTGCACCGCGCGAGTCACCTAGGACTCGCCGGTCTGTGGGGGATCCTCCGGGATCGTCCCATTTAAGGACTAAGGGGCCATAGCTCAGCTGGGAGAGCGCTTGCATGGCATGCAAGAGGTCGGCGGTTCGATCCCGCCTGGCTCCACCAGCCTTCGCTGGCTTCGCCAGCTTCGGCTCGGCAAGCCACGCCGAACTCTATCGTAGCGAAGCAAGCGAAGGCTGCCGCGCCATAGCCCGAAGGGCGACGGCGGGCTCTATCCGTATAGCTCGTTCGCCAGCTTCGGCTCGGCAAGCCCCCTCGTAGCGAAGGCTGCCGCGGCGTAACCCCGTACGGCGAAGCCGGGCTTCAGCAGAACAAGAGCGAGTGTAAGCTCTCCTCGACAACTGGGGAGCGTGCCGTGAAGTACGTCTACATCCTTGAGAGCCTCGATTCCCTCCACTTCTATGTCGGGATCACCGATGACCTGCGCGCCCGACTGACAAAGCACAATGCTGGTGAGGTCCCTCACACCTCGAAATACGGACCGTGGCGTCTCAAGACCTACATTGCGTTCAGCAACGAGAAGCAGGCCGTCGCATTCGAGAAGTACCTGAAGTCAGCGTCCGGCCGCGCCTTTGCCAAGAAACGCCTCTAACCGCCCCTACTCCCCAGTCACCGCATTCAACCGATCCCTCAGCGCGACGATCTCATCCTTCATCGCCACCAGCTCCGACACCGAGCAGTCCGACGCCGCCAGGATCGATTGCGGCACGCTGCGCGCTTTCTCCTTCAGCGCGTGGCCCTGCGGGGTCAGCGCGATCAGCACCTGACGCTCGTCCTCGTGCGAGCGGGTGC
The DNA here is from genome assembly GCF_014198245.1 of Bradyrhizobium sp. cir1. Lineage (GTDB taxonomy): Bacteria > Pseudomonadota > Alphaproteobacteria > Rhizobiales > Xanthobacteraceae > Bradyrhizobium. Next base: position 28,006 of record NZ_JACIHE010000039.1, on the reverse strand, counting down.
GCTTGACGAGATGGGCGGCTTCGAGCCGCTTGAGCAGCGGCGTCAGCGTACCCGAATCCAGAAACAGCTTTTCGCCGATCTCCTTGACCGGCACGTCGTCGCGCTCCCACAGCACCAGCATGACCAGATATTGCGGATAGGTCAGGCCGAGCCGGTCGAGCAGCGGCTTGTAGACGCGGTTGAAGGCGTGCGTGGCGGAATAGACCGCGAAGCAGATCTGGTTGTCGAGGCGCTGCGGGTCCAGCGCCGATAATTTCCGGGCCATCGAGAATCTCACGTCGTTTGCTCCATTCTGGGGCCGGCCGGCGGCACATTCAATTGCGAACAATTAAATGTGAGGCACCCCAATTTAGATTGAGCACAATCTAATTGCCTGCGATAGAGATCGCACCCCAACCCGGAAGACCCGAGGAGACGAAAATGTCCGTGAACGTCCTCTACAAGACCAGCGCAAAAGCCACCGGCGGCCGCGACGGCCACGCCGCGACCCTCGACGGCGCGCTCGACGTCAAGCTCACCACGCCGAAGGAGCTCGGCGGCGGCGGCGGCGCCGGCAACAATCCCGAGCAGCTGTTCGCGGCCGGCTATGCCGCCTGCTTCATCGGCGCGATGAAGTTCGTCGCCTCGCAAGGCGGCCCGAAGGTCCCCGCCGACGCCTCCGTCACCTCGACCGTCGGCATCGGCCCGCGCTCGGAGGGCGGCTTCGGCCTCGACATCGATCTTGCCGTGTCGCTGCCGGGCCTTGCCCGCGCGGAAGCCGAGGCGCTGGTCGCGAAGGCGCACCAGGTGTGTCCGTACTCCAATGCCACGCGCGGCAACGTCGACGTTCGCCTGACGGTCGTCTGATCTAACGGCGGATTGGCTGGCCCGGGATCCCCCTCGGGCCGGCCGCTTCCGCTTGATTTGCCACCTCGCGGGATAGACGCGCGGCGGCGCATACAGCCCCACGCCCCGCGCCATTGCTGGCGCAAAAAAACCTCGCTAGGCCTGTGATCCAATCATCGACACAGGGGAAGCGAAGGCATGACTGAAGCCGTTTTGGGCGCAATGAGCGGACTGCGCGTCATCGATCTCACGCGCGTGCTCGGCGGTCCCTACTGCACCCAGATCCTCGCCGACCATGGCGCCGACGTCATCAAGGTCGAGCCGCCCGCAGGCGACGAGGTGCGCGAATGGGGCCCTCCCTTCCACGAGGAGGATGCGGCCTATTTCGTCGGCATCAACCGCAACAAGCGTTCGATCGGCCTCGACCTCGCCTCCGAAGGCGGCCGCATCGTGCTGCTGAAGATGCTGGAGACGGCCGACGTTCTGATCGAGAATTTCAAGCCGGGCACGCTGGAGAAATGGGGCATCGGCAATGAGGTGTTGCGCGAGAAATTCCCGCGCCTCGTGCACTGCCGGATCTGCGGCTTCGGCGCTGACGGACCGCGCGGCGGCAATCCCGGCTATGACGCCATCATCCAGGCCATGACGGGCATGATCGCCGCGACCGGCTCGCCCGAGAGCGGGCCGATGCGGATCGGCGTGCCCCTGGTCGACATCACCACCGGACTTTATGCAGCGATCGGCATCCTGATGGCGCTGTCGGAGCGGCAGCGTTCCGGCAAGGGTCAGTTCCTGGAGACCACGCTGTACGAGACCGGCCTTGCCATCATGCATCCGCACACCGCGAACTATTTCATGCATGGCAAGCCGCCCTCGCTCACCGGCAACGAACATCCGAACCTCGTTCCTTACGCGATCTTCCCGACCAAGACCGACAACATCTTCATCGGCGTCGGCAATGACGGCACCTTCCGCAAGCTCGCCAAGGAGATCGGCAAGCCCGAGCTCGGCATCGATCCGCGCTTTGCCCGCAACAAGGACCGCATCGCCAACCGCGAGGCGCTGCGCGCCGAGCTTGCCGCGGTGTTCAGCCAGCACGAGGCCGAGCCGCTGTGCAATCGCCTGCTCGCGGCCGGCCTGCCCGCAGGCCCGGTGCAGAAGATCGACCAGGCGTTGACGAACCCGCACACGATCGCGCGCGGCGATATTATCGAGAAGGACTGGTACAAGGGCGTTGCCTCGCCGATCCGGCTCGATCGCAGCAAGCCGAGCCTGCGCCGCCTGCCGCCGAAATTCAGCCAGCACGCGGCCGAGGTGCTGGGCGAGTTCGGCTACTCCAAGGCCGAGATCGGCGCGATGGTCGAAAAGGGCACCGTCTGCGGTCCCGAGCGCAAGCGCTAGGGACCCTCGCCTCCACAGCCTCCAATGCCGCACTGCGGCGCGCCCACGCATGTGCAGCGCGAACGCCGGCGACTGTCCGCGTCGCATTCGCCTATTTGACGGCTTCCCTTTTCCAGCGCTTGCCGCTTTCGTTTCGGCCGCTTACACAGTCATGTGAACGTCATATGGCGCTGCTAGCGCAAGCGCTTCTTTAGTGACGGGCAAGGGAGGTTTTCTTGATGGCTCTTCGACATTTTGGCGCGGCTGCAGCTGTCGCATTCACGGTTGGTCTCGGCGCCTCGCCGGCCCTGGCCGTGACCGAAATCCAGTGGTGGCACGCGATGACCGGCGCCAACAACGACGTGATCGTCAAGCTCGCCAACGACTTCAACGCGTCGCAGACCGACTACAAGGTCATCCCGACCTACAAGGGCAACTACCCCGACACGATGAACGCCGGCATCGCCGCGTTCCGCGCCGGCAACGCTCCGCACATCATGCAGGTGTTCGAAGTCGGCACCGCGACCATGATGGCCGCGACCGGCGCCGTGAAGCCGGTCTACAAGCTGATGGCCGAGACCGGCGAGAAGTTCGATCCGAAGAACTACCTGCCCGCGATCACCGGCTACTACTCGACCTCGAAGGGCGAGATGCTGTCATTCCCGTTCAACTCGTCGTCCACGGTCATGTGGATCAATCTCGACGAGCTGAAAAAAGCCAATGTCGAGATTCCCAAGACCTGGCCCGAAGTGTTCGAGGCCGGCAAGAAGCTGAAGGCCGCCGGCCACGACACATGCGGCTTCTCCGGCTCCTGGATCACCTGGGTCAATCTCGAGCAGCTCTCCGCCTGGCACAACGTACCGCTCGCCAGCAAGGCCAACGGCCTTGACGGCTTCGACACCGTGCTCGAATTCAACGGACCGCTCCAGGTCAAGCATCTCGAAAACCTGGTCGAGCTGCAGAAGACCAAGGTCTACGACTATGCCGGCCGCACCAACACCGGCGAAGGCCGCTTTACCTCGGGCGAATGCCCGATCTACCTGACCTCCTCGGCGTTCTTCGGCAATGTCAAGGCGCAGGCAAAATTCAACTTCACCGCGGTGCCGATGCCCTATTATCCGGACGCCAAGGGCGCGCCGCAAAACTCGATCATCGGCGGCGCTTCGCTCTGGGTCATGGGCGGCAAGCCGGCCGACGATTACAAGGGCGTCGCGAAATTCCTGACCTTCCTCTCCGACACCGATCGTCAGGTCTACATCCACAAGGCCTCGGGCTATCTGCCGATCACCAAGGCGGCCTACGCCAAGGCGAAGGAAGAAGGCTTCTACAAGGATCAGCCCTATCTCGAGACCCCGCTGATCGAGCTTACCAACAAGGAGCCGACCGACAATTCCCGCGGTCTGCGCCTCGGCAACATGGTGCAGCTGCGCGACGTCTGGTCGGAGGAGATCGAGCAGGCGCTCGCCGGCAAGAAGACCGCCAAGCAGGCGCTGGATGCCGCCGTCGAACGCGGCAACACCATGCTGCGGCAGTTCGAAAAGACCGCCGTGAAGTAAGGCGACCGGCGGCAGGCCGCATGCCGGCCTGCCGCTTCTGCTGACACCATGCAAAAGCAAGCCATTTTCCAGTCAAAGCTATTGCCCTACGCGCTGGTTGCGCCGCAGCTCGCGATCGTCCTGATTTTCTTCTATTGGCCGGCGCTGCAAGCGGTGATCCAGTCTTTCCTGCTCCAGGACGCCTTCGGCCTCTCGACGAGCTTCGTCTGGTTCGACAATTACGTCGAGCTGTTCAAGGACCCCGCCTATTTCGCGGCGATCGTCCGCACCTTCTTCTTCTCGTTCGCCATCGCGGTGTCGTCGCTGTCGTTTGCGCTGCTGCTCGCCGTGATGGCCGACAAGCCGCTGCGCGGCTCGATGCTCTACCGCACGCTGCTGATCTGGCCCTATGCGGTGGCGCCGCCCGTGGTCGGCGTGCTCTGGATCTTCATGCTGCATCCCTCGCTCGGCGTGATCTCGCGCTACTTGCGCGCCGCCGGCATCGACTGGAATCCGCTGCTCGACGGCAACCAGGCCGCCGGCCTCATCATCCTCGCCGCCGCCTGGAAGCAGATCTCCTACAATTTCCTGTTCTTCCTCGCCGGCCTGCAGGCAATCCCGAAAAGCGTGTTCGAGGCCGCCGCGATCGACGGCGCGCGTCCGATGCGGCGGTTCTGGACCGTGACTTTCCCGCTGCTGTCGCCGACCATCTTCTTCCTCCTGGTCGTCAACATCGTCTACGCCTTCTTCGACACGTTCGGCATCATCGACACCATGACCCGCGGCGGTCCCGGAACGTCGACGGTAACGCTGGTCTACAAGGTCTATTCGGACGGCCTGCTCGGCGGCAATCTCGGCAGCTCGGCGGCGCAATCGGTGATCCTGATGATCATGGTCATCGTGCTCACGGGCGTCCAGTTCCGCTTCGTCGAACGCAAGGTGACCTACTGATGGTCGAGGACGAGGGCATCAGGCGCTACGTCGCCCATTTCATCCTCTGGATCGGGATCGCGATCGTCGCATTCCCGGTCTACATCGCGATCATCGCCTCGACCCAGGACAACGCGCTGATCGCGAACGGGCAGATGTCGCTACTGCCGGGCGGGCACTTCTTCGAGGTCTACTACCAGACCATCTTCGTCGGCACGAGCGGCTCGACCCGCGAGCCCGTCGGCAACATGATGCTCAATTCGCTGGTGATGGCGCTGGCGATCGCGATCGGCAAGATCGCGATCTCGATCATCTCGGCCTACGCGATCGTGTATTTCCGCTTTCCGTTCCGGATGTCGATCTTCTGGATCATCTTCATCACCCTGATGCTGCCGGTCGAGGTGCGCATCTACCCGACCTACAAGATCGTCGCCGACCTGCACATGCTCGACAGCTATGCGGGCCTTTCGCTGCCGCTGATCGCCTCTGCCACGGCGACGCTGCTGTTCCGCCAGTTCTTCATGACCGTGCCGGACGAGCTGCTCGAGGCCTCGCGCATCGACGGCGCCGGCCCCTTGCGCTTCTTCTGGGATACGCTCCTGCCGCTGTCGCGCACCAACATGGCGGCGCTGTTCGTGATCCTGTTCATCCTCGGCTGGAATCAATATCTCTGGCCGCTGCTCATCACCACCCGCGACGACATGCAGACCATCCAGGTCGGCATCCGCAAGATGATCACCACCACCGACGCGCTGACCGAATGGCCGATCGTGATGGCGACCGCCGTGCTGGCCATGCTGCCGCCGGTGTTCGTCGTCGTCGCCATGCAGAAACTGTTCGTGCGCGGCCTGGTCGAGACGGAAAAGTAAGAAGTGAGTTTTCATGGCTAACGTCACCCTGCGGAACGTCCGCAAGACCTACACCGGCGGCTTCGAGGCCATCAAAGGCGTCAACGTCGATGTCGCGGACGGACAGTTCTGCGTGCTGGTCGGCCCTTCCGGCTGCGGCAAGTCCACGCTGCTGCGCATGGTCGCAGGTCTCGAGACCGTCACCGGCGGCGAGATCGACATCGGCGGGCGCGTCGTCAACCAGATCGAGCCCGCCGATCGCGACATCGCGATGGTGTTCCAGAACTACGCGCTCTATCCGCATATGAGCGTCTACAACAACATGGCCTACGGCCTGCGCAACCGCGGCATGGCCGAAGCCGAGATCAAGACCCGCGTCGAGGAAGCCGCGCGCGTGCTCGAGCTCTCCGCCATGCTGGAGCGCAAGCCGCGCCAGCTCTCCGGCGGCCAGCGCCAGCGCGTCGCCATGGGCCGCGCCATCGTGCGCCAGCCGAAAGTGTTTTTGTTCGACGAGCCGCTGTCGAACCTCGACGCCAAGCTGCGCATCGCAATGCGGGTCGAGATCCGCAAATTGCAGCGGCGGCTCAACACCACGTCGATCTACGTCACCCACGACCAGCTCGAGGCGATGACGCTCGCCGACGTCCTCGTCGTGATGAACGGCGGCCAGGTCGAACAGGTCGGCAATCCCCTTGCGATCTACGAGAAGCCGGCGACGACCTTTGTGGCCTCCTTCATCGGCGCACCACCGATGAATTTGATGTCGACGCGGCCCGAGGAGATCAAGTCCCAGCTCGGCGGGGCCGCAGGCGAAGCCGGCATCGTCGGCATCCGCCCCGAAGATTTTGCGATCACCGACCAGACCCCGGCCGGCGGCGTCGCGTTGCCGCTCACAGTCGAGGCCATCGAGCGCGTCGGCGCGGAAACCTTCGTCTACGGCTCCCGCGAGCAGGAAGACCAGCGCGTCGCCGCAACCCCGGGCGAGCTGCCGCCCGGCGAGGTCATCGTCCGCATCCCCGGAACCGAGGCCCCCGCCATCGGCCAGAAGATCCGCGTCGCGGCGGTGCGGGCGAAGCTGCATCTGTTCAGCGGCGACGGGCGGAAGCGGATCGAGGCCTGACCGGCTCCGAATGGCCGTCTGTTCACAACCGCGAAAACAACCCCATGCACAGTAGGACGGGGTCTGTTTTCATTGGGATAAATCGCCCCGCAGATTCGCCCTGCCTGCGCTTCTCGGGTCACGACGAATTGTAAGCATTTTGTGCGATGGCAGAGAGCCGTGGGCGGCGAAGCGGCCCATCCACAGCCTCCGGCTACGTCCTTGAACCTACACGGGGATATGCCCATATTGCTGAGCAAGGGGTGCCTTGATCGGGCCCCGAAACACCAAAGTCGCTTCGAGAGGACTTTGTAAACTATGTCTCGTGTTCCCACGTTATCCAGTCCGTTCCTGCTGGGCTTCGACGAGATCGAGCGCGTGCTCGACCGCGTCGTCAAAGGCGCCGACGGCTACCCTCCCTACAATATCGAGAGGTGTGACCGCACGGACGGCCAGCCCGAGCGGCTGCGTATCACGCTGGCGGTCGCAGGATTCACGCGCGACCAACTCGATGTAACCATTGAGGAAAACCAGCTCGTGATCCGCGGGCGGCAGCAGGACGACAAGACCCGGCAATACATCCATCGCGGCATCGCCGCGCGCCACTTCCAGCGCACCTTCGTGCTGGCGGAGGGGATGCTGGTGCTGGGTGCGGATCTGAAGAACGGGTTGTTGTCGATCGACCTGGCCCGGCCTGAACCGGAGAGGATCGTTAAGACAATCGCTATCAATGAGCACGAATAATGGAACGAGTAGCGGACTCGACCGCTTAGTTCGTCAGAGGAGTCGAGACCATGAGTGAAGGTCACGTTGCGTTCGAATACGAAGCCAAGAACGTCTCTCCGGAGACGCTTGCCACCCTGGGCGAAGGCCATATCGCCTATGTGAAGCAGATCCGTTCCGAGGACGTGCCGGACCTGTTCCCCGAGGCGCCCAAGATCGCGCCGGGCCTCAAGCTCTTCGCGCTCCACGCCGCCGACGGCACGCCGATCATGCTGACCGACAGCCGCGAAGCCGCGATCGCCAACGCCTGGAGCAACGAGCTGCAAGCGGTGAGCGTGCACTGAGCACGCGCGCGTCGCACGGAGAGAATTTTGACGGGCATGCCTTCGCACGAAGGCGTGCCCGTTTCATTTTGGAAGCGATGATGTTTCCGCGCCGTCATTGCGAGCGCAGCGAAGCAATCCAGAGTCCTTCCGCGGAGGCAGTCTGGATTGCTTCGTCGCAAGGGCTCCTCGCAATGACGGAGCGTGAGGCGGCCGCGCGCGCCTCTCTCCCGCATCATTTCACAAAGCCCAGCCCTTCGCGCGCCGTGTCGACGGCCCATTTGTCGGTCGGCGGCAGCGCCAGCACGCTGTTGAAATCCGCGCGCGCATGCTTGGCGTCGGACATCATCATGTAGAGAAGGCCGCGATTGACCAGGACATCCTGGCTTTTGGGATCGAGTCGAAGCGCTTCGTTGTAGTCGGCGAGCGCGCGATCGTGCTGTCCCATGTCCCGAAACACACCGGCGCGATCCTTGTAGGCGTCCGAATTCTCCGGCTGCAGCCGAATCGCTTCGTCGAGATCAGCAAGGGCGCGTTTGTCGTCGCCCTTCCTGTGCTGGACGACGCCTCGAATGAGATAGGCTCTCTCGAAAGACGGCATGATCCTGGTGACGTCATCCAGCTCCCGGATGGTGCCGTCGAAATCGTCCTTCTTCAGGAACACCATGGCCCGGCAATAGTGGCCACCGGCACTTGCGGGCTCCAGACGGACGGCACTGTCGCAGTCAGCGAGAGCTGCATCGATCTCGCTCTTGTTGAGATGGATGGTACTGCGCAGCTCGTAGGGCCACGCGGCCGCCGGATTACGCTGCATGGCCTCGGTGTAATCGGCGACGGCGCGATCGGTGTCGCCCTTCGCCGCATACACCTGTCCTCGCATGACGAGCGCACGGTAAGCCTGCTTGGGGCTGCGCTCGATGGCCTCGGTGAAGCCGGCGATCGCGAGATCGAAATTACGCTTGTTGAAATATTCCTCCGCGCGCGACGTGTAGGACGGTCCGTAAGCAGGATCGAGGCGAATGGCCTCGTTGTAGTCGGCCATCGCGTGATCCCGATCGCCCTTGGCCGAATAGGCACGCCCGCGGCAATTGTAGGCTCGCCCGAAATTCGGATCGATCCGGATCGCGGCGCTGCAATCCTCGAAGGCGCGAGTCCAGTCATGCTTGAGGTAGTAAGCTTCCCCGCGCAGCTCGTAGGCGGCCGCGTTGGTCGGATCGGCCGCGATGATCTCGGTCTTCTCGGCGATGACGCGGTCGTTTGCCGCCTCGTCAGCACGGGCCACGGCGGTGGCGGCAATGGTGACGGAGCAAAGCAGACCGAAAACCCGGCCAATCGAACCGCAACTCATATCTTAAAAATTCCTGCGCGGAATCCCTGCCGGTCGGACGCGTGCGGAATCCGATCGACAGCGCCGTCTGCAAATAAGTCGCAGACGGCGCGGCGCGGGTTCGAACGGGCGGGAGGGCTTACGCCGCGGTCGCCGGCGGCAGCGCCAGCACCGAATAGATCGCCTGGGCGTCGCGGGAGGCGCGGAGCTTCTTGGCGATGTCCTGGTCGCGCAAGAGGCGGGCGATGCGGGCGAGCGCCTTCAGGTGGTCGGCGCCGGCACCTTCGGGGGCGAGCAGCAGGAAGACGAGATCGACCGGCTGGCCGTCCATCGCCTCGAAATCGATCGGGCGATCGAGGCGCGCGAACAGGCCAAAAATCTTTTCCAGCTTGGGCAGCTTGCCGTGGGGAATGGCGACGCCGTAGCCGACCGCGGTGGTGCCGAGCTTCTCACGCTGCAGCAGCACCTCGAACACCGAGCGCTCGTTCTGCCCGGTCAGCTCGGCGGCCTTGGCCGCAAGCTCCTGCAAGGCCTGCTTCTTGCTGTTGACCTTCAATGCCGGGAGAATCGCCTCGGGTGCGACCAGATCGGTAATCGGCATGGAAGGTTTCCGAGGTGAATTAAACCGTCAGGTTCCGAATTGGCCAGCTTGGAAAGAAACCACGCCGGGCCGGCGTCAAGAAGGTGAAGCAGGAGGGGGACTTAGCCCCGATCCTGATGTGGGGCGCTTCTACTCCAACGCAATCCCGGTGCCAACTCCTGCGTGCGGCTTTGCCCCGGTCATTGTTAAAGCCTGCGGATGATACGGGGCCCGATTCCGGCCCCTAACCGCCCGCCTTGCCGTCGGCCTTGGCTCCGGGCGGGTCGATCCAGCCCACATTGCCGTCGGCGCGGCGGTAAATGATGTTCACCCGGCCGCTGGAGCCATGCTGGAATACCAGGCAGGGTGCCCCGCTGAGGTCCAGTTCCATCACGGCTTCGCTGACCGAGAGCTGCTTCAGCGAGGTGGTTGCCTCGGCGATGATCACGGGGCTGTAGCCGGTGATCTCCTCCTCGTCCTCACCTTCGCCAGGCGCCTCCAGGACGTAAGCCGTGGCGTCGAGCGCGGCCAGCGCCGCATTGGCGACATGGGCCTTGCGGGCCGAGCGATCCTTGAGCCGGCTCTTGTAGCGCTTGAGGCGCCTCTCGATCATCAGGAGAGCCTGGTCGGCGCTGGCATAGGCGTCGGGCGCGTTCGAATCGGCCTCCAGCGTTATTCCCGAATCCAGATGCAGCGCGCAGTCGGTGCGGAAGCCGAAGCCATCCTTGGAGAGCGTGATGTGGCCGGAATAATTGCCGTCGAAATATTTGCGCAGAACCTCTTCGGTCCGGTCGGCAACGCGGCCGCGCAGGGCCTCGCCGACGCTGACGCTCTTTCCCGAAATTCGAAGGGTCATGTGATGCCTCGCTTGGTTACGCCGAGCTGCAATGACGCATCATCGCAGCTCGGGATGTTCCCTGCGCATGATCCGCTCGGAAAACCACTGTGCACTTTTCCGGATCATGCGCATGCTTGGACCGGTCTCGGTGGGGGATTGAGAGTAGCGCGATTTGGCGCGAGCGCAATCAGGCCGGCTCGGTATTGCGGGAACGATCGGACAGTGCGGTGGAGAGGACGTTACCAAGAGCGCTCTGCTTGTCGCGGCGGCGTTGCACCGAGGAGGGAATGCGCATGGCTTCGCGGTACTTCGCGACCGTGCGGCGGGCAATATCAATGCCCGAGGCGCGCAACCGTTCCACGATGGTGTCGTCCGACAGGATCGCGGAGGGCTCCTCCGAATCGATCAGCTGCTTGATGTGGTGGCGCACGGCTTCGGCCGAATGCGCCTCGCCGCCGTCGGCCGAGGCGATCGAGGCCGTGAAGAAATATTTCAACTCGAATGTACCGCGATTTGTCGCCATGTACTTGTTGGCGGTGACGCGCGACACCGTGGATTCATGCATCTGGATGGCATCGGCGACGGCCTTCAGGTTCAGCGGCCGCAAATGCGCCACGCCGTGGGTGAAGAAGCCGTCCTGCTGGCGCACGATCTCGGTTGCAACTTTCAGGATGGTGCGGGCGCGCTGGTCGAGCGCGCGCACCAGCCAGGTGGCGTTCTGGAGCGCATCGGTGAAGTAGGACTTGTCGCCGTCCTTGCCGATCTTCTTCGACAGCTCGGAATAATAGGTCTGGTTGACCAGCACGCGCGGCAAGGTGTCGCTGTTGAGCTCGACATGCCAGCCGCCGTCCGGACCCGGGCGGACATAGACGTCGGGCACCATGGTCTGGAGCCGGGCCGAGCCGAACTTCATGCCGGGCTTGGGGTTGAGCCGGCGGATCTCGCCGATCATGTCGGCGATGTCCTCGTCGTCGACGCCGCAGAGCTTGCGTAAGGATGCGATGTCGCGCTTGGCGAGCAGGTCGAGATGCTCGACGAGGGCCTGCATCGCCGGATCGTAGCGGTCGAGCTCGCGAAGCTGGATCGCGAGGCACTCGCTTAAGTTACGCGCGCAGACGCCGGGCGGGTCGAATTTCTGCAGCACGGCAAGGACGTCCTCGACCTCCTGCTGCGACGCGCCAAGACGTTCGGCGGCCTGGCCGAGATCGGGCGGCAGATAGCCGGCCTCGTCGACGAGGTCGATCAGGTACTGGCCGATCATGCGCTGCGCGGGTGCGGTGAAGGCGACCGAGAGCTGCTCGGCGAGATGGTCCGACAGCGTTGTCTCGGCCGCGACAAAAGCTTCGAGATTGTAGTCTTCGTCACCCGAGGCGCCGCCGCCCCATTCGGTATAGGTGGTCGGCGCAGCGTCCTGGGCGTTGCGCGCGGCGGCCTCGGCCGGCTCCTCGGAGAAGACGTTGTCCAGGCCCGTATCCAGGGTCTGCTCGATCTCGGCGCGGGTGCCGAGATCCTTGCTCATCCATTCTTCCTGGCCGGGCTCGAAGGCTTCGCCCGAACCACCACCCGGCTCGTCGCCGTTGCTGCCGCCGAAGTCACCGCTGTCGCTGAACTGGCCGGCCTCGGCCGGGGCTTCGCCCACGGGGCCCTCGTCACTGGCCCGTTCCAGCAGCGGGTTACGCTCGAGTTCCTCTTCCACGAAGGTGGTGAGATCGAGGTTGGACAATTGCAGCAGCTTGATCGCCTGCATCAGCTGCGGCGTCATGACCAGCGACTGCGATTGCCGGAACTCTAATCTCTGCGTGAGCGCCATGAAGCAAGAACCGTTCCCAAAAAATTGGTCCGATTTTTGCTTATCCTAGTCTGAGCCCGATGTACACGGCTTGACGTAGCGCAAAAAAAAGCTAGAGGCGGAACTCCTCGCCAAGGTAAAGGCGGCGGACATCCGGATCGGCGACGATCTCATCCGGGCTGCCCTCGGTCAAGATTTCACCGGCATAGACGATGTAAGCACGGTCGGTGAGGCCGAGCGTCTCGCGCACATTGTGGTCGGTGATGAGCACGCCGATGCCGCGGTTGGTGAGATGGCGGACGAGGTCCTGGATGTCGCCGACCGCGATCGGATCGATGCCGGCAAAGGGCTCGTCGAGCAGCATGTAGTTCGGACGCGTCGCCAGCGCGCGCGCGATCTCGACGCGGCGACGCTCACCGCCGGATAGCGCGATCGACGGTGATTTCCGCAGGCGCGTGATGTTGAATTCGTCTAGCAGCGAGTCGAGCTGCTGCTCGCGCTTCTTGCGCGACGGCTCGACCACTTCGAGCACGGCGCGGATGTTCTGCTCGACGGTGAGGCCGCGGAAGATCGAGGCTTCCTGCGGCAGATAGCCGATGCCGAGCCGCGCGCGCTGATACATCGGGAGTTTCGTGACGTCGTGGCCGTCGAGCTCGATCGCGCCGCGATCGGCCTTGATCAGGCCGGTGATCATGTAGAACACGGTGGTCTTGCCGGCGCCGTTGGGGCCGAGCAGGCCGACCGCCTCGCCGCGGCGGACATAGATGCTGACGCCGCGCACCACCTGGCGGCTGCCAAAGCTCTTTTCCACGCTATGCACAGCCAGGAAGCCCGGCCGCTTCAGGAGCTGCGGCCCGCCGGCTCCGTTCGGCTTGGCGGCAGCCCTGACCGGGTGGACCGCCGGCGCACGCGGTGCCTCGGCCTGGTAATCGACCTGATAGTCCCCTTGATAATCCCCTTGGAACTGGTCGGGCGCGTGCATCGGCTGATCGCGGGCGATCGGCGCATCCCGCACCGGGCTAGCCACAAGACCACCGACGCTGTCACCGAGGGCGGTGATGTCCTGACGTGCAAATCCTGGCCGGCCGCGCTTGGCGGGGCGCCGACGGAACATGCTGAAGAGATCGACCATCCCCGCCTTCTAGCTTTTCGCGGCATTCGCGCGATATGCCGCCCCGGCCCTATCGATTCGCCGACGCAGCATGAGTGAAGGGATGTCCCATGCCCAATGAAACACGCCCGGTAAGCGGCGGACCCCGCTTCGAAAGCCCTTCGCGCTAGATACAGTCTCGCCGGGCAAGCTTCAACCTCGGATCGGGAGCTTCCGGAACAAGCCGTTGAATTTACTTCGGTTTACTTGCGCCAGGCAGCTGCAAAGGCGACCCCGCGGCGGGCTTGCCTCCTTGGCCTCCCTGGCCCCCCGAGCCGCAATCATTGCCGCCACCCTGCGGCAGCAGGGCCTGCACCCTGCCGCTGTCCGACTCCACCCGCGAGACGCCCGTGGTCATGTCGACCATCAGGCGGTCGCCGCGCAGCACGTTCTTGCATTGCGTCAGGACCACCTGGCCGCCGCTGCCGCCGAGCATCGTGATGAGATTGGTCTTGGTGTCGAACACGGCGGTCTCGCCGGTCACCACCTGATCCTTCTGCGTGACCACCACATTGCCGCGCGCCTCCAGCCGCTTGATCGACGAGGCGCCGCCGGGCCCTGGTGTCGCCGACTGCATCGGCGCTCCCTTGGTCCCCTTCGCCGCAGGCTGCGCCGGCGCGGGCTTGTCACTGCTCGACTCGTAGAACACCACCAGCGTCTTCGAGGTCATGGTGGTGTCGCCCTGCACGACCTTCACATTGCCCGCGAAGGTCGCCTCCTTCTTCTTGTCGCGCATCTCGAGCGATGCGGCCTCGATCTGGATCGGCTGATCGCGGTTCTGCGAGAAGCCCTGCATCGCGTTCGGGACGCCCTGCATCGTGCTCTGCGCGATGGCCGCACCGCCAGCGACCAGCGCGACGCCGAAGGCCAGCGCGGCCGCACCGATGATGGCGCACCGCTTGTCCTCGTTGCGCGGAAAAATCCTGATCATGAAAATCACTTTGAATTGGCGGACTTGTTTTGCGGCGTGCGCGTCTTCACCGGCGGCGCTGGCTCGGGCGGTGCAGGCTGCGCAGCCGCACCGTCGTCGAGCTTGTCCAGATGCATCACCACATTGCCTTCGAAGCGGATGACATCGCCGCCCTCCGTGATTCGCAGGCGATCCGCCGTCAGCGTGCCGTTGGTCAGCTTGACGTCGACGCGCTCGTCCGAGGAGACCGTGCCCTTGTTCATGTCGACGAAGGCGGAGTTCAGCCGCGCCTCGTAGCCGGTCGAGGTGCGCAGGAAGATGTCCTTGTGCAAATCGAGCTGCTGCTGCTTGTTGTCGAAGCGGCCGGTGCGCGCATCGAGGAACAGGGTCGACTGATCCTCCATCAGCACCTTCGCGCGCAGATCGGCGAGATCGACATGGTCGGGGTCGGTGATATCCTGCGTTGCCGTCTTGGCCCAGAGCTCGTAAGGCCGCCGGTCCGGCGTGAAGCCGGACATATGCGGCGATTCCATCGTGATCCTGGTGCCAGTCACCACGAGATTTCCGGAGTCGAGCTTGATCGGGATCGTGAAGGGATTGAGGAAGGTCGAGACGGCGACGATCGCGGCGATGGACGCGGCCACCGTCGCCGGCACCGCGACGCGCAGAATCCGCACCAGGCGGCTGTGGCGCGCCGCGCTGGCAAACTTCGCCGCAAGCGCGGCGTCGTAGGTGGGATTCTGGGCCGAATTCACCGCTGCTCCAGAGGATCGCTCGCCTTGTCCGGTTGAAGGCCGCGCCATTGTACCCGGCGGCGACCGAATGTGCAGCCCGCGAGAGGCCGCAGGAAAGTGTCCGAAACGGGGCGGGCCGCTCAGGCGTCAGGAATGCGCAAAGATGTCCTCTTCCTCCCAGCCCTGGAGGTCGAGCAGGGCGCGGGTCGGCAGGAAGTCGAAGCAGGCCTTGGCCAACTGGGTGCGGCCCTCCCGGACCAGCATGGCATCGAGCCGCTCGCGCAGGGCATGCAGGTGCAACACGTCGGAGGCGGCGTAGGCGAGCTGCGGCTCGGTCAGGCTGTCGGAACCCCAGTCGCTGGACTGCTGCTGCTTGGAGAGGTCGACATTGAGCACCTCGCGCACGAGGTCTTTCAGGCCATGGCGGTCGGTATAGGTGCGGGTCAGGCGGGAGGCGATCTTGGTGCAGTAGATCGGCCCGGTCATGACGCCGAAGGTCTGGTACAGCACCGCGACGTCGAACCGCGCGAAGTGGAAGATCTTTGTGATGGCCGGATTGGCCAGCAGGGCCTTCAGGTTCGGCGCGTCGGTGTGGCCCTTGGGGATCTGCACCACGTCGGCGCTGCCGTCGCCGGGCGAGAGCTGCACCACGCAGAGCCGGTCACGGTGCGGATTGAGCCCCATGGTCTCGGTGTCGATCGCCACCGCTGTGGTGTAGCGGGACAGGTCGGGCAGGTCGCCGCGGTGCAGGCGTACGGTCATGGTGTTTCAAAACCTCGGGTCAAATCGGTCAGTCGGCACAATAGGCTCATTTCGGATTGACCGCGATGTATCCACTCAGGGCAGGCCGCGCAAGCGCCCGCTCAGATCGCGGCCAGCATGATGCAGATCATCGCCGCCACCGTGGTGCGGCTGGGGCCGTCGCGGAAGGCGTACAAAATCGGATCATCCGGCATCTCGCGGCGATGCGCCATCATCAGGGCCCGGCCGAACCAGTACAGCAGCAGCGGGGTCATGAGCCACAGCATCCAGGGGTGGCTGTAAAGCGGCGTCACCGCGGACGAGGACACATAGAGCGAGAACACGGTCACCGCGTTCATGGCACTCGCCGCCGCCATCGCGGCGATGACATGCAGATCGGTGATCCGGTAATCGCGGTTGGAGGGATCGGCGAGCCCGGCGCCCTCGCGCATGCTGAGCTCGCTGAAGCGCTTGATCAGCGCCAGTGAGGTGAACACGAACAGCGAGAAGATCAACAGCCATTCCGACAGCACCACGCCGACACCGACGGCGCCGGCGACGATGCGCAAGCTATAGAGCCCGGCGAGCGTGACGACGTCGACCAGCATCTTGCGCTTGAGCACGAGCGAATAGGCGATCGTGGTGGCGAGATAGGCGCCGAGCACGCCGAGGAACAGCGGCGAGATGAAGAGGGAAGCTGCGACCGCAAACAGCCACAGCACGGGGATCGCCGACAGCGCGGACGAGATCTTGAGATCGCCGGCCGCGAGCGCGCGGTGGCGCTTGGCCGGATGCTGCCGGTCGGCGGCGAGATCGAGCAGATCGTTCATCAGATAGGCGCCGGAGGCGCAGGCCGAGAACGCCAGGAACGCCAGCAGCGCGTAGCCGAGCGTCGCAAGATTCATCTGGTGCGCGGTGATAACAGGCACGAACACCAGCGTGTTCTTGGCGTATTGGTAGACGCGCAGCGCCTTCGCCCAGGTTTTCAGGCTCGCGCGGTTGCTGGTGCGTGTGCCGATGCGCTCGATCTCGGCCCGATCGAACGGCAGGCTGCCCGCGGCGAGATCGGCCGGCGTGACGACGCCATCGAAACCAAGATGCGCCGCGATGCCGGCGGCGTGCTCGGCGAAACGTCCGGCGACGAGATAGATCTTTTCACCCCGCCCCCGCGCCGCCAGCGCCCGGTTCAGCACGTCGGGATCATAGGGCAGATGGGCGTAGTCGATCTCGGCGCGCGCCAGGATCGCTGTGAGCGCCGCCATGCCCGCCCGTCCGCCCGCGCCGAAGCGGGCCAGCATGCGGCCGGGGCTGGAGAACAGCGCCTCCATCAGCAGCTCGGATCGCAGTAGGGCGCCTTCGAGATCGATGACGAGCGTCCGCGACGCCGCCGGGGTTGCCGACGGCTCGGGCACGCCAGGATCGTAACTCCAGGCAGGCTGCTCCATCCGAAAAAGGCTCTCAACTGCGCGACATGACCGGCCCAGGGGCGGGCCGGGGAGCAGGGACATGGACGGCCGGAACCCTATGCGAGCATTCGCTAAAGGCGACTTAATCGGCTGGATTTCGGCCGGCTCGCCGCTTGCTGCAGCAGCCGTTCAATAATAGTTATTAAGGCGGATATTGACGGAGAAGCGCAGCATGGCGGTCAGTGCAGATCTCGGCGAAGCCCTTGAAAACTTTGTAACAAAGCTCGTCGCGTCGGGTCGCTATCACTCCAAGAGTGAGGTGCTGCGGGAGGGCGTGCGGCTGATCCAGGAGCGCGAAGCGCGGCTCGCCGCGCTGGACGCCGCAATCGCGCGCGGGCTCGACGATGCGGACGCAGGCCGGACCAAGCCGAGCTCGGAGGTTTTTGACCGGCTGGAGGCAAAACTCGCCGCCAAGACGGGCCGCAAGAAGGACCAAACGTGATCGTCGTCCTCACCGCGGAAGCCGAAGCCGACCTCGAGGACATCGCATCATACATCGTCGAGCAAAGCCCGCGGAGCGCGCTCACGCTCATCCGGGGACTGCGCGAGAAGTGCGAAACCCTTACTGATGCGCCACGCGCCTATCCGCTGGTCCCGCGCTATGAGCACCGGGGCATTCGCCGCCGGCCGTTCGGAAACTATTTGATCTTCTATCGGGTCGGTCACGATGTGATCGAGGTGATCCACATCCTTCACGGCGCGCGAGACTACGAGCCGCTGCTCTTTCCGGAGGACTAGCTGTCCTGGAAGGCGTCCACCGAGAGGCGTTTGCGACACACTCGCGGAACTTGTCGCAAGCGCCCCGTGAAAATCGTACGGGCATACCTATCTGTTGCGAGCTTCCCGTACCGTCTGCCCCGCTCACCGCGAAATGAAATCTGATGACTGAACAAACGCTCGCCGCGCCGATCGACGACCAACAGGAGCGCCAGCGCGGCTTTTCGCGCTACCAAGCGCTCCTGATCGCGCTGCTGGCGTTCACGCAGTTCACGATCATCCTCGACTTCATCATCATGTCGCCGCTCGGCGCCATCCTGATGCCCGCGCTCAACATCACGGCCGGGCAGTTCGGCGTCGCGGTGTCGGCCTACGCATTCAGCGCGGGACTATCGGGCATCCTCGCCGCCGGCTTCGCCGATCGCTTCGACCGAAAGCGCCTGCTGCTGTTCTTCTATGTCGGCTTCACGCTCGGCACCCTGCTCTGCGCAATGGCGCAGAACTACCATGTGCTGCTGATCGGCCGGATCGTGACCGGATTGTTCGGCGGCGTGATCGGCTCGGTCGTGCTGGCCATCATCACCGACCTGTTCGCGCTACACTTACGCGGCCGCGTGATGGGCTTCGTGCAGACCGCGTTCGCCGCGAGCCAGGTGCTCGGTATTCCGGCCGGGCTGTTTCTCGCCAATCACTGGAGCTGGCAGGTCTGCTTCGTCGCGATCGTCGGCCTGTCGATTGTCACGATCGCCATCATCGCCTTTGTCATGGAGCCGGTGGACGCGCATCTGAAGCTGAAGCAGGACAAAAATCCGTTCCACCATCTGATCGCGACGGTCTTCGAGCCGCGCTACACGCTGGCCTTCGCCGTCACGACGCTGCTTGCGACCGGCGGCTACATGCTGATGCCGTTCTCCAGCGCCTACACCGTGCACAATCTCGGCATCGACATGCTGCATCTGCCGACGATCTATCTCGTGTCCGGCCTGTTCAGCATCGTCACCGGACCGCTGGTCGGCCGCGCCAGCGACGCGTTCGGCAAATATCCGACCTTCGTGTTCGGCTGCGCGATGACCGTCGTCATGGTGCTGATCTACACCCATCTCGGCCACGTCTCGCTCGTGACTGCGATCACCGTGAACGTGCTGATGTTCGTCGGCATCTTCTCGCGCATGATCCCGTCGCAGGCGCTGATGTCCGCGATCCCCGACCCCACCCAGCGCGGCTCGTTCAGCGCCGTCAGCGCCTCGCTCCAGCAGCTCTCCGGCGGTCTCGGCTCGGTGCTCGCCGGCGCGATCATCGCGCAGGCGGGCGACGGCGCGCTGATCCATTTCGACCGGATCGGCTACGTCGTCGTCATGACGACGATCATCACGCTGGTCGCGATGTATTTCGTGCAGAAGGCGGTGGCGGAGCGGACGGGGAAGAGGGTGGTGTGAGGGGCGGCGGCCGGGTTGGCGCGACAGGAGCCCGCGGCGCGACCGTGATGCGGGAATCGCCGCCCTGCTACCTCAACTGATCGGGAGCAGCCCCATTTTGCGTCGAAATCCCGCAAAATGGTGCCCAGGAAAGGACTCGAACCTTCACGGCCGTTAAGCCACTGGCACCTGAAGCCAGCGCGTCTACCAATTCCACCACCTGGGCATGCCGTTTGGGGCACGGAGGCGGTTACTACGGTTCGGTGACGCCGTTGTCAATTCATGCTTGGCCGGTTTTGGCGATGCGGATTGCACATCGCAAACCGGCCCGGTAGAAGCCTGATATCACGCACTCTTCCCGCAGGATTGGCTCCCATGGCATCGAATCTGGAAACTCTCGTTACGGTTTTCGGCGGATCGGGGTTTTTGGGCCGGAATGTCGTCCGCGCGCTGTGCCGGCGGGATTACCGGATCCGTGTTGCGGTGCGGCGGCCGGAACTGGCCGGATACCTGCAGCCCTCCGGCAAGGTCGGGCAGGTCCACGTCGTGCAGGCCAATCTGCGCTATCCGGCCTCGGTCGAGGCGGCGCTGCGTGATTCGGATGTCGTGATCAACCTGGTCGGAATCCTCGCCGAGGGCGGCGCGCAGACCTTCGACGCCGTCCAGGCCAAGGGCGCCGAGACCGTCGCCAAGGCGGCTGCTTCTGCCGGCGCGCGCCTCGTGCATGTCTCCGCGATCGGCGCCGATGCGCAGTCGCCCTCGCACTATGCCAGGGCCAAGGCGGCCGGCGAGGCGGCGGTGCTGGCCGCGGTGCCCTCAGCCACGATCTTCCGCCCCTCCGTGATGTTCGGCCCCGAGGACCAGTTCACCAACCGCTTTGCGGCGCTGGCCCGGATGTCGCCGGTGCTGCCGCTGATCGGCGGGAGTACCCGGATGCAGCCGGTCTATGTCGGCGACGTCGCCACCGCGATCGCCGATGCCGTCGACGGCAAGGCCAAGGCGGGGGCGACCTACGAGCTCGGCGGGCCGGAAGTGCTGACCATGCGCGAGATCATCGAGGCGATCCTCGAAATCACCGCCCGCAAGCGGCTGCTGGTGCCGCTGCCGTTCGGCCTCGCCCGCTTCCAGGCCAACTTCCTGCAATTCGCGCCGGGCGCGTTCAAGCTGACGCCGGACCAGGTCACGCTGCTCGAGCGCGACAATGTCGTGTCGGATGCGGCGAAGGCGGCGGGGCTGACGCTGGAAGGGCTCGGAATCGCGGCCGATTCGCTTGAGGCGATCGCCCCGCAATATCTCTGGCGCTTCCGCTCGGCCGGTCAGTTCCAGCGCATGAGCGTGTGAGTGTTCTTCTTCACCTCGCCCCGCTTGCGGCAGGGCTATCGCAGATGGCTTCTTGGTGACGACCAGAGCAAGCGCCTCGTCCTTCGAGACGACCGCTCGGCGGTCTCCTCAGGATGCGGCTAAGCAGCATTTGCCCCGTTGAAATTGCCGCCGCGCACTCCGCCCTCATCCTGAGGGCCCGCCATCGGCGGGCGTCTCGAAGGATCGGCTGCGGGCGAGCTATCCGCCACGCTTCTTCATATGCGATAGCCCTGCCGCTTGCGGGGAGAGGTCGATCGCGAAGCGATCGGGTGAGGGGGTACGGATCTCACATAGACCGCAAGTGCGGAGAGAGGCCCCTCACCCCAACCCTCTCAGCGCGAGCGTAGCTCGTCGCGGCCCCGTAAGAACGGGGCGAGGGAGCACACCGTCGGCGCGGTGACACCTCAAAACTTCAGCTTCTTGAACACCGCTTCCGGCAGCGTCTTGATGATCAGCATCACGAGGCGCCATTTGCCGCTGACATAGACGACATCGGTCTTGTTCTCGACGGCGGCAAGGATCGCATCGCCCACGACGGGCGCCTCGACGGTGAGCGGGCCGATCAGCTTCATGCCCTCGGTCATCTTGGTGCGGACAAAGCCCGGCTTCACCGTGACGACGTGCACGCCACCGCGGCTGGCGCGGGCGCGCAGGCCGGACAGGAAGGCGGAGAAGCCGGCCTTGGCCGAGCCATAGACATAGTTGGAGGCGCGGCCGCGATCGCCGGCAACCGACGAGACGCCGACGATCGTGCCGCTGCCGCGGCCGAGAAATTTTTCCGCGAACAGGCCGAGGATCAGCGACGGTCCCTCGTAGTTGGAGCGCATGATCGTGGTGGCGTGGGCGAGATCGCTCTGTGCGCTCTCCTGCATGCCGAGCAGTCCGACGATCGAGATGACGACATCGGGCAGCGCCGGAAGACTGCCGACAAAGCCCTCGAACGAGGCGGTGTCGAGCACGTCGAACCTGTGGACACCGACATCGACACTGTAGCGCGCGCGCAGATCGGCGGCATCAGGCTCCAGCGCGGCGACGTCGCGGCCCGCGAGAGCTACATCGTATCCGCGCCTGGCAAAGGCGCGCGCGGCGGCGCGGCCGATATCGGAGGAGCCACCCAGCACCAGAACAGTCTTGCGTGACGTCACGGCCTAGACCTCATCAAACAGGCGTTGTGAAAGTTTCGAGCGGATGTTGCCTTTGGGATCGAGCGATTTGCGGATCGCATTGAAGCGGCGCAAGGCCGGATAGCCGGCCTCGAAGGTCGCGCGCGACTGGCGCGCGTCCTTGGCGAGATAAAGCCGGCCGCCGGCAGCGACGACCAGGCGGTCGATCTCCTCGAGGAAGTTCAGGATGTCGCCCTTCACCGGAAAATCCAGCGCCAGCGTGTAGCCGGGCAGCGGAAACGACAGGAGGCCGTCGCCCTGGCCGAGCTTCTTCAGCACCGCGAGGAAGGAAGCATCGCCGCGCCGCGCGACGCGATCGAGGATCTCGCCAAGCGCGGCGCGCGCACCGTCTTCAGGAATCACGCATTGGTGCTGCAGGAAACCGCGCTTGCCATAGATGCGATTCCAGTCGGCAATGCTGTCGAGCGGGAAGAAATAGGGATAGAGCGAGACCACATGGCTGCCGCCGGCGCGCCGCGCGCCCATGCGGTAGTAGAGCTCGTTGAAGGCACGGATGCTGTAGCGGTTCAGCGTCATCGACGGCAGGTCGATCGGCACGCTGAGGCCGGGATTCTTGCCGACCGGAAATGCGTCGGCACCGTCGGCAAGCTCATCCTTGCCGGCGTGCTCGCCGAGATAGATCAGGGAACGGCCGAGGTCACGTCCTCGCGCGGCGCAATCGATCCACGCCACCGAATAGGTCGCGGTGTCGCCCGCATCGAGCGCGCGCATCGCGGCATCGAGATCGGATGCGGCGATCACCCGCTCGCGGATCCATCCCGTTTCGACCCGCCGCAGCCGCATCGTCGCTTCGAGGATCACGCCGGTGAGGCCCATGCCGCCGACGGTCGCGAAGAAGGCATCGGAGTTCTGCTCGCGCGAGACCTTGATGGTCTGGCCCTCGCCGGTCGCTAGCTGAATGCTGTCGACATAGCGGCCGAAGCCGCCCTCGCAATGATGGTTCTTGCCGTGCACGTCGGACGCGATGGCGCCGCCGACCGACACGAAGCGCGTGCCGGGAACAACGAAGGGCAGGAAGCCGCGCGAACCAAACGTGTCGATCAGGTCCGCCAGCAGCACGCCGGCTTCGAGCCGAATACGGCCCGTGGCCGGATCGAACGACCTGACCCGGTCGAAGCCGGTCATCGCGACGGTCCTGGCAGCGCCGATCGCGGCATCGCCATAGGCGCGGCCGTTGCCCCGCGCCACCGAGCCGGTCACATCAGCGACGGCATCACCCACGGCCTCGAACGAACGCGGACGCAGCAGATCGGTATCGACGACCGGGAAGCGCCCCCAGCCGGAGACGAGGGTCATGGTTCAGCTCCTGTGCGAGGTGCGCGCCGCGCCCCGCTCTGGAAACTGCTTACCGGTCAAAAGCTTATTTTGCGTTGAAGCCGCCCGCCAGCCGAGCGTCACGGTCCACACCTCTCCCTACGGGAGAGGTGAAACCGAGAGCTTCGGCCAGCACTGCTCGATCAGAGATGTTTACCGGCCCAGCGCCAGCGCGATCAGGCCGAGGGTGCCGACGATGACGCGCCACCAGGCGAACACCACGAAACCGTGGCGGGTGACGTAGGTCAGGAACGACTTGACCACGATGATCGCGGTGATGAACGACACGATGAAGCCGATCGCGACGATACCCATATGGTCCATCGTCATTTCGGAACGGTTCTTGTAGAAGTCGTAGGCGAACGCGCCGATCATGGTGGGAATGGCCAGGAAGAACGAGAACTCCGCCGCCGCGCGCTTGTCGGCGCCGAGCAGCATCGCAGCGACGATGCTGGCGCCGGAGCGCGACACGCCCGGGATCATCGCCACGCACTGCGCGATGCCGATATAGAGGTACATCAGCAGCGGGAACCTGGTGGCGTCGTGCTCGCGCGGCTTGAGATCGAGCTTGTCGACCCAGAGCAGGATGGCGCCGCCGACGATCAGCGTGAAGCAGACGACCCAGGGGTTGAACAGCACGCTCTTGATGTATTTGCCGGCAACGAGGCCGACGATGACGGCAGGCAGGAACGCCACCAGCACGCCGATCACGAAACGGCGCGCATAGGCATCGCGCGTGAACATGCCGATCGCGACATCCCAGAGCTTTTTGAAATACAGCCCGACGATCGCGAGGATCGCACCCAGCTGGATCAGAACCGTAAACGAATCCCAGAAGGCGCCTTCACCAAGATGGAAGAAACGCTCGGCGAGCAGCAGGTGGCCGGTCGAGGACACGGGAAGGAACTCGGTCACACCCTCGATGATGCCGAGGATCACTGCCCGTATTGCATCTGACATATTTACGGTCCATTTCCGCTGGAAAAGCGGGGCTCTTCTCGCCTATTCCCCCCAATGCTGCAATCGCTAAATGCGGCATCACGCTCTTGCTTCGCGGTTTTGAAGGACTAGTGTGGCGCCGCACAAACATTGATGGATTCTTAAGCACCATCAAATAGTCAAAGGCTTCATGTTTACGCTGTTTCATCATCCGTTCTGTCCGCATTCGCGCTTCATCCGCCTGATCGCGGGCGAATACGGGCTCGACCTCAAGCTGGTCGAAGAGCGCAGCTGGGAACGGCGCGAGGCATTTTTGCTGCTCAACGCGGCGGGCACGACGCCTGTCCTGGTGGACGACGAGCAGCCGCCGATTCCGGGCGCGGCGATCATCGCCGAATATGTCGACGAGGCCTATGGCGCCGGGATGGGACCCAAGCGCCTGATGCCGGAGACGACCCTCGAACGCGTCGAGGTGCGCCGGCTGATGGCCTGGTTCAACGAGAAGTTCTTCGAGGAGGTTTCGCACCCTCTCGTCACCGAGCGCATCTACAAGCGCTTCATGAGCGAGGAAAATGGCGGCGGCCCGCCCTCGGCCGACGTGATGCGCGCGGCCAAGGCCAACGTGCGCTATCATCTGGCCTATATCGGCTGGCTGGCGCAGACGCGTAACTTCCTCGCCGGCGACCGGCTCACCTACGCGGATCTCGCCGCCGCGGCGCATCTCTCGGCGATCGACTATCTGGGCGACGTGCCATGGAGCGAGGACGACGCAGCAAAGGCGTGGTACGCGCGGGTGAAATCCCGTCCGTCGTTCCGTCCGCTGCTGAGCGAGTGGCTGGCCGGCGTGCCGGCGTCGCGGACCTACGTGGACCTGGATTTCTGAACTCCGATCCGACTGAACTGAAGGCGGCACTCGAACGCGAGGCGCGCGCGCTCGGCTTCGACTGCATCGGCATCACGGCACCCGGCACGATCGAGGCGGCCGGAAAGCACTTCCTCGAATTCATCGCCGCCGGCGGCCATGGCGACATGGACTGGCTCGCAGCGCAGCCGGAGCGCCGGGTCGATCCACGCGGGCTGTGGGCCGATGTGCGCAGCGTGATCATGCTCGGCGTCAATTACGGTCCCGACTCCGATCCGCTGGCGATTCTCGCGCAGCGCATGCGCGCGGCGATCTCGGTCTATGCGCAGGGCGACGACTATCACGACCTCATCAAGAAGCGGCTGAAGGCGCTGGCGCGCTGGCTGGTCGCGACCGCGCCGTCGGACGTGAAAGTGTTCGTCGACACCGCGGCCGTGATGGAAAAGCCGCTGGCGCAGGCCGCGCATCTCGGCTGGCAGGGCAAGCACACCAATCTCGTCTCGCGCGAATTCGGCTCGTGGCTGTTTCTCGGCGCGATCTACACGACGCTGGAGCTGCCGCGCGACGATGCCGAGATCGACCATTGCGGCTCGTGCCGGGCCTGTCTCGACATCTGCCCGACTGCGGCGTTCCCCGCACCCTACAAGCTCGATGCGCGGCGCTGCATCTCGTATCTCACCATCGAGAACAAGGGGCCGATCCCGCACGAGTTTCGCAAAGCCATCGGCAACCGCATCTATGGCTGCGACGATTGCCTTGCCGCGTGTCCATGGAACAAGTTTGCGCAGGAGGGACGCGAGGCCAAGCTCGCTGCGCGCGACGAATTGCGTGCGCCTGGTCTCGTCGAGCTCGCGCGTCTGGACGACGCCGCGTTTCGTGCGCTGTTCACGAAGTCCCCGGTCAAGCGCATCGGCCGCGACCGGTTCCTGCGCAACGTGCTGATTGCGATCGGCAACTCGGGTGAGGCAACGCTGGCAGACGAGGCGCGGCGATTGCTTGCTGATGCGAGCCCGCTGGTGCGTGGCGCCGCGGTGTGGGCGCTGGGGCAGTTGGTGGAGCGGGAAGAGTTTGAGGCGATGAAGAGCGCCGCGATGCGCAACGAGCGCGATGATAGCGTGCGTGAGGAGTGGCAAGCCGCCTCCTAACCCACCGCTGTCATTCCCCGCCTAGTGCGCAATTGCGCACGGGGGCGGGGAATCCAGTACGCCGCGACTTCTCGATTCTATCACTGCCGTCTCGGAGTACTGGATCGCCCGGTCAAGCCGGGCGATGACAGCGGAGTGTGAGGACGACGCCCGCTCTCGCCACCCTTGATTTCTCCACTCATTCCCGCAAAGTCGCGCGTCATGACAAACATGCCTTTCTTCACGCGCGACGGCGATACATTCCATCCGACGGACGTCGCCAATGGTCCGTGGGACCCGAAATCGCTGCACGGACGCGTCATCGTCGGGCTGCTTGGGTTCGCCATCGAGGAACGCCATTCCGGTCCCGAATTCGTGCCGGCGCGGCTCACCGTCGACATGTTCCGGCTGCCGACCATCGACAAGCCGATTCACGTGACGACGCGGCTCGTGCGCGATGGCATGCGCATCCGCGTGGTCGAAGCGGAGTTGTTTTCCGGCGGCGTCAGCATGGCGCGCGCCTCGTGCCAGCTGCTGCGCAAGACGCAGAATCCTGATGGCAATGTCTGGTCGCCGCCGAACTGGGACGTGCCGAAACCATCAGACATTCCGAAACCGACCGATCCCAGGCTCGGCATGAACGGCAAATGGACGACGCGCCCGATTGTCGGGCACATGGGCTCGCTCGGGCCACGCCGTCTCTGGATGAGCGAGGTGCGCGAGCTCGTCGCCGGCGTTGCGATGACGCCGTTCGTCCATGTCGCCGTTGGCGCCGATTTCGCCAGTCCGTTTGCCAACGCCGGCGACAAGGGGCTCGGCTACATCAACAGCGACGTCACGCTCTATCTGCACCGCCTGCCGGTGACGAAGTGGATCGGCTTCGACGTGGTCAATCACCAGGCGACGGATGGCGTCGCGATCGGCGAATGCTGGCTCTATGACGAACAGGGCCCGATCGGCACCGCCACGGTCGCAGCGCTGGCGCAGCGCAAGCCGATGCCGAAGGTGTCGCCGCCGTAACCCGCTGTCATTCCGGGGCGTGCGAAGCACGAGCCCGGAATCCATTCCACCACCATTTCTGCGGCCCGATGGATTCCGGGCGCGCGCCAAGTGGCGCGCCCCGGAATGACGAGAGGAGAGAGCTTACCCCAAATGCCGCTGCATCTCCGGCCGCGCCTTCAATTCCGCGCCCTGCTTGGCGACGATCTTGGCAATGCGTTCCGGCACGAACTTCAGGTCGACGAAAGCCGGCGCGGTGTTGGCGACCTCATGATAGCTCGCGATTCTGCCGTCCTTCAGCGTCATGATCGCGACGCCCTCGAACATCGCCCGCGCGCCGTCAGCTTCCGGCAGGGTCGATTTGTAACTGAAGGTGTAGCGTGCATAGAGCGTGGTGCCGTCGGTGACGGGGTCGTGCATGTCCCAGCGGAAATCGGTGGCCGTGCGATAGAACCAGTCGTCGATCATGGCGGCGATCCTCTCGCGGCCGGCGAAGGCGCCGTAGAACACGTCGTGGTAGACGCCGTCCTCGGTGAAGATATCCGCGAAGGCCCGGCCGTTGCGCTGCTCGACGGCGTCGCAGAAGGCGCGCAGCATGGCGGTGGTGGTCATCGGATTGCCTCCCGGTGTTTCTTGTTGTGCCCTCTCCCCTTGCGGGAGAGGGCAGCTCCGCTCGTTGACACGCATTCACTTGGGTGAGGGGTCTGTCTCCGCGATTCTCGAACTCGCGGAGAGAACCCCTCATCCGGCTTCGCTTCGCGAAGCCACCTTCTCCCACAAGGGGAGAAGGAAACAAGATGTCCAGACCGGATAGAGAGGTAACACAGTAGACCGGATGGATGGGTGACAGTTCTCTGTCGGCTGGGAGGACCAGCCGATGCCTTGGCGAGAG
>NZ_JACIHE010000038.1 GCF_014198245.1 Bradyrhizobium sp. cir1 | reverse complement strand
GCAGCCCAGCTCGGGCGGCCACCCGGGCTGGGCCATTCCTCACGGAACGAGGCCATTCTAATCCAGTGCGCTAAAACAAGGGTGGGCAAAGGCGCCCCTGCGCCGTGCCCACGTCTTCTAAATGGTGGGCACGCTATCGCTTTGCCCACCCTACGGCAGCGGTGAATGCGGCTACCGCCAGTGCAGCAACCTTGTCTCCAGCCAGCCGATCACCTTGCCCACCGCGAGCCCGAATACCGACAGGATCACCACGCCCGCGAGCAGCTGATCGGTCTGCATCAGATTGCCAGCCTGGAGCACGAAGGCGCCGATGCCGTATTGCGCGCCGATCATCTCGGCGCTGACGACGAGCAGCAGCGCCACCGAGGCGGTGATGCGGAAGCCGGCGAGGATCGCCGGCAGCGCGCCCGGCCAGATCACTTTCCGCACGATGGTTGCGAAGGGAACGTTGAAGCTCTGCGCCATGCGGATGAGGTTGCGCGGCACCGCATCGACGCCGCTGTAGACCGAGATCGCGGTCGAGAAGAACACGCCAAGCGCAATGGTCGCGATCTTCGGCTCTTCGCCGATGCCGAGCCAGAGGATCAACAGCGGTAATAGCGCGATCTTCGGAATCGGGAACAGCGCCGAGATGAAGGTGATGCCGACGCTGCGCGCCAGCCGCGACAGGCCGATGGCGAAGCCGACCGCGACACCGGCCGCAGTCCCGAGCACCCAGCCGACCCCGATGCGCAGCAGCGAGGCGGACAGATGCTCCCAGAGCGCGCCTGAAATCGCGAGCTGGTAGATCGCGCGCGCGATCGCCGACGGCGCTGGCAGGAACAGCGGATTGACGAGGCCGGTGCTTCCGGCGGCCTGCCAGACCGCGATGACGAGGGCGAGCGCGATCCAGCCGCCGAAGCGGCTCGACGCGGGCACGAAGCCGGCGCCGCGGAAGCGGACGCGCCGGATCGCCTCAGCCTTCTCTGATGTTTCCGTCACCGGCGCGCGGTCAAGCATGCTGGACCTCGCGCTCGGCATCGATCGCCTCGTTGCGGATCAACGACCAGATCTGATTCTGCAGCGCCAGCAGCTTTTCACGCGCCGTCGCCTCGCCGCGCGCCGCGCGTGTCATCGGCACGGTCACGACCTCGCGGATACGGCCGGGGCGGCGCGACAGCACCACGATGCGGTCGGCGAGCCGTGCGGCTTCTTCGAGATTGTGGGTGACATAGACCGCGCCCATGCCGCCATCGGCGAGCAGGCGGACGAAGTCCTCCATCAGCAGCTCGCGGGTCTGCGAATCCAGCGCTGACAGCGGCTCGTCCATCAGCAGGATCGCAGGTCTGACCGCGAGCGCGCGCGAGATGCCAACACGCTGGCGCATGCCGCCGGAGAGCTGTTTTGGGTAGGTCTGGCGAAAGTCGGTTAGCCCGGTGCGGCGCAGGGCATCGTCGACGAGCGCGCGGCGCTGGGCTGCCGAGAGCTGGGTATGCAGCAACGGGAATTCGACATTCTCCTCCACCGTGGCCCAAGGCAGCAGCGCAAAATCCTGGAACACGAAGGTGAGCGGATTGAGACTGTCCGCAGGCGGCGCCCCGCGCAGCTCGGGCGCGCCCGACGTCGGCTGCAACAGCCCGCCAAGGATCGACAGCAGCGTGCTCTTGCCGCAACCGGAGGGACCGACGATCGCCACCACCTCGCCAGCACTAAGGGTGAAGGAGATGTCGTCGAGCACGGCGAGATCGCCGAAATGGTGGGAGATGTGGTTGGCGATCAGGTCCATGGGCTGCGCCCTCTCACTCTCGCCCCGTCATCCTGAGGCGCTCGACTTGCGGCGCGCCGCAAGTCGAGCCTCGAAGGATGTGCGGCCCGGATGCTGCTCGGCCGTACATCCTTCGAGGCTCGTAGCGCAGTGCAGATGCACTGCGCTACTCGCACCTCAGGATGACGGGGAGAGAATATAGTGCGCAGCATCAATCCGCCTTCACATAATCCTTGGCGATGATCGCATTCGCGTCAAAACCCTTGTCCGCGAATCCCTGCTCCTGCAGCCATTTGATCTGGTTGTCGACGTTCTTCACGTCGAGCTTGCCGTCGGGATCGATATAGGCGCAGTTGCCGACCACCTGCTCGACCGGCAGGTTGGTGTACTTCGCGATGATCTCCAGCAGCGGCTTTGTCTGCTCGTTGATCGGCGCTGTGCCGTCCTTCATCGCGGCGAGGATGGTGTCGTGATATTCGCGGTCGGCTTTTGCGAGCACGCCGAGAAATTTCGTGACCAGCGCCTTGTTGGTCAGCATCTTCGGCGAGGCGAACACCGCGCCCAGCTGCCACGGCGTCTCGTCGCCGACCCAGCCCAGGAATTTCGCGCCGCCCTCGTCCATCAGTTTTCGCGCGGTCGAGATGGGGAGAAGCGCTGCATCGACGGTTTCGCCCTTCAGTGCGGCGGCTGCATTCGACAGCGATTGCAGTGGCACGATCTTCACGTCCGCGAGCTTGAAGCCGTATTTGTCGGCGAGCAGGCCGAGCGAATAGTGAAAGGAGGAGCCAACCTGCGTCATCGCCACGCGCTTGCCCGCGAGGTCCTTCGGCGTCTTCAGACCGCTCGCATAGGCGTTGTTGCTGGCGAAATAGCCGATCAGGGGATAGCCGGGCTTCTCGCGGCTCATGCCACCGATCACCTTCAGCACGCCCTTGCCGGCGAGATTGTAGAGACCGGCGGTGAAGGCGGTGACGCCGAAATCGACGTCGCCCGAGGTGGTGGCGACCGCGATCGGCTGCGCCGCGTCGAAGAACTTCAGCTCGACCTCCAAGCCGGCGTCGCGAAAATAGCCCTTGTCCTGCGCGATGAAGACCGGCGCAGAGGAGGACAGACGGAGCACGCCGACCTTGGCCTTCAGCGCATCCTCGGCCCGCGCCGTGCCCATCGCCATGATCGCCATCAGGCCAGCAGCTGCGAGCCTTGCAATTCCGATCATCCCGTTTCCTCCGTCGTCTTCTTTAGCTGCCCGTCACAGACCTTCTGGCACGGGCTGATCCCGCCCAATGAAGGCGCCCTGTTGTTTCAACGTTTCCTGCAATTTTTCAATGGGGATTTCGCGTGGAATCCGGTTTCCGGAGAGCGCCAATGCGGCGGCGGAACCGGCTGCCTCGCCCATCACGAAACAGGCACCGGAGACCCGCGCGGCCGACTGCCCCTCATGGGTCATGGAAGCGCAGCGGCCGGCGACCAGGAGGTTGTCGACGCCCTCGGGCACCAGCATGCGGTAGGGCAGCTCATTGTAGCCGCGCGACTCCGGGATCGGCGGGAAGGTGAAGACGACATCACCGGGAACATGGGCCTCGATCGGCCAGCCATTGACGCCGATGGTGTCCTCGAACGATGCGCAGCCGAGCACGTCCGCGCCGCTGAGCTGATAGCCGCCTCTGATGCGGCGGGTTTCTCGGATGCCGAGCTGCGGCGGCAAATCGACGATGTAGGATTTTTCAAAGCCGGGCACGGTGCTGCGCAGGAACTCGTACGCCGCGAGCGCCTGCTTGCGGCCCTCGATCTCGCCGCGGGTGAGATCGTCGGGCTCGATGCCGTTGATGGCATGGCCGTCCTCGCGCGCCACTTGTGTAAAGTTCACCCGCCATTCGATGCCGGATTTTTGCGGTCGCACGATCGCGCTTTTCCGCGGAAATTTATGCGTGCCGGCCGCGATCGCCTTTTCCATCAATTGCGGGATGGTGCGCCAGGCATCACCGGCCTTGTCAGGATCGATGCCGTTGAGACGCAGCATCATCGAGGGATAGAGCGGATGGCCGTGCTCGTCGCCGATCTCGAACGGTGCGCCGGCCCAGACCGCGAGATCGCCATCGCCGGAGCAATCGATAAAAATCTCCGCGCGCACGGCCTGCCGGCCGGCCTTGGTCTCGACCAGCAGCGCGTCGATGCGGCGGTCATCACTCATCACAACGCCGGCTCCGAGGGCATGGAAGAGGATGTGCACCTTGTGGCTCGCGAGCAGTTGATCGGCCGCGATCTTGTAGGCCGCGGTGTCGTAGGCTTGGGCGAAGACCTTGCCGAGGATCAGGTGCGGCGTGTTGAGGCCATTGAGGAGATCGATCCGTGCCAACAGCTCGGACGCCATGCCCTGCACCAGCCGGTGCGCCTTGCCGTAGACATTGCCGTGCAGGCCGCAGAAATTGGTGACGCCGGCCGCCGTGCCCATGCCGCCGAGAAAGCCGTAGCGCTCGATCAGCAGCGTCTTCCGCCCCGCACGCGCCGCTGAGGCCGCCGCCACGATGCCGGCCGGACCGCCGCCGAGCACGACGACTTCATATTCGCCGTAGAGCGGCACTTTGCGCGCTGGTTCATCGATCGTCGTGGCCCGCATGGCGCGTCCCTTCCCAAAATTCCTTGCTTGCGGCCGACTATGAATTAACGCGTAGCGGGCTACAATCCATCAAAATAGGCGATCAACTTTCGCGAATCGAGAAAGGTCGAAATGGACATCCTCGTGAACCTCCAGGCCTTCCTCGCCACCGCGGACGCCGCCGGCTTCTCCGCCGCCGCGCGAAAGCTCAATGTCTCGACCTCGGTCGTCGCCAAGCGCGTCACGCAACTGGAGGCGCGGATCGGCACAGCGCTGTTTCACCGCTCGACGCGGCAATTGCGGCTCACCGAAGCCGGCCAGCGCTACGTGCATCGCGCGCGCGGTGTCGTCACCGATGCCACCGACCTGCTCTCGCGCATGGGCGAGAAGGGCCACGATCTCGTCGATCACCTCCGCATCAAGGCGCCGACCTCGCTGACGGTGGCGCGGCTCGCCGACGCCTTCAGCGCATTCCAGACCCAGAACCCGCGGCTCAAGCTCGATATCGTGCTGATCGATCGCCCGGTCGATCCAGTCACCGAAGGCTTCGACATCGCCATCGGCGCCTTCCCGCATTCGTTCGGCGGTGTAGTCGACGAGCCCCTGTGTTTGCTGAAGCGCCTGCTCTGCGCCTCGCCCGCTTATTTGAAGAAGCACGGCACGCCAAAACATCCGCGCGACCTGGTCGAGCATCGCTGCCTGAGCTTCCTGCCGACCGGCCCGGAATGGGTCTTCGACGGGCCGCGCGGCCGCATCAGCATCCAGGTCAGTCCATTGCTGTCCTCCAACGAGGGCCACGTGCTGGCGCGCAGCGCCATCGCCGGCAACGGCATCGCGCTGATGTCGCATTACCTCGTGGCGGATGCGTTGCGTGACGGCTGGCTGAAGCCCGTGCTGCGCGACTTTCCGATTCCAGAATTGTGGGTGAAGGCCGCAATTCCGGAACGGCGACGCAACGCCGCCGCGGTGCAGGCGCTGCTGACTTTGCTCAAGACGTCACTCGCACCGTCGCTGTAGCCCGTGTCCAGGTGGCCGTAGCCCGCATGAGCGAAGCGACATGCGGGACTCTCGCGACATTCCCGGATGTCGCTTCGCTCATCCGGGCTACGCGGTGCGCGCCGCGTCGCGCACCCGTCACAACTTCGCAGTTGCTCTCGCAGGACGGACCTGAGAGAAGCGTCGCCATGGATTCGATTCTCGTGAAATTTACTCTCGCCGCCCTGACTGCCCTCGCGCTCTCGGCCTCTCCCGCCTCGGCCCTGGAGCAAAACTGCCGCTTCATCCAGGCCAAGCCCGATCGTGAGGCCTGCTACAAGCGGCAGGAGGAAGAGCTCGCCGCGAAGCGCAAGCCGGCCGCGCCGACCGAGGAGAGCACGACGCTCGAAACGATGCGCCAGATGCGGCAGGACGACGACGCGGTCTATCGGAGCATCAACAACATCTGCCGCGGCTGCTGAAGCTCAACCTTTCCCGCCACCCCAACTCGCCGCCCGCTTCTCCGCAAACGACGCCAGCCCTTCCGCGGCTTCCGCGCTCTGGCGCTTGAGCGAATGCAGCTGCACGAGCCGCGAATACGCCGCATCGTCCACCGCCATGCCGCCGAACGAGCTCTCCAGCGAGAGCTTCTTGGTCTCGGCCATCGCCTCGGGTCCGTTGGCGAGCAACTGCTCGACCACCTTGGCTCCGGCGGCTTCGAGATCGGCGAGCGGCACCACCTCATGGACGAGGCCGATGCGGCGGGCCTCCTCGGCTCCGAAGCGCTCGCCGGTGAGAGCATAACGACGGACTTGCCGGACCCCGATGGCGTCGCAGAGCTGTGGGATGATGATCGCGGCGGTCAGGCCCCAGCGCACCTCGGTGATGGAGAACAGGGCGTTGTCCGCGGCAATCACGACATCGCAGGCCGCGATCACGCCGGTGCCGCCGCCGAAGCAGCCGCCCTGCACCAACGCGACCGTCGGGATCGGCAAGGTGTTGAGCCGCTGCACGGCCTCGAAAGTCGCACGCGAGGCCGCCTCGTTTGCTTCCGTCGATTGCGGCCGCACGCCATTGATCCATTTGAGGTCGGCGCCCGCCTGGAAATGCCTGCCGTTGCCCCTGAGAACGACGACCCGCAAGGCCGGCTTCTTGGCCAGATCGTCCATGGCCGCCAGCACGCCTGATATCAGCGCGCCGTCATAGGCGTTGTTGACCTCCGGCCGGTTCAACGTGACGCTCGCAACCCCGCGTTCATCCAGGGTCCACAGGACAGGGCTGGCAGTCATCGGCGATCCTCCGGTTGTTTGCCGCGCACTATGACCGAGGCCACGCATCCCGATCCATATCTTTCCGGCGTAGGGCAGCCGCGTCCATCGCATGGCGGCTTGTGTCATGCTGCCGCCTGATGGCACCAAGAGATCAGGGACAGGATCAACATGCGCATCTGCATTTTCGGCGCGGGCGCCGTCGGCAGCCACATTGCGGTACGGCTGGCACGCGCCGGCCATGAGGTCTCATGCGTGATGCGGGGGGCGCATCTCGAGGCGGTGCGCGCGGGCGGCCTCAAGCTGCGGGTCGGCGATTCCGAGGTTAGCGCCAAGGTGAACGCGTCAGGGGATCCGGCCCAGCTCGGCCCGCAGGACGTCGTGATCTCCACGCTGAAGGCGACCGCGCTGACGGGACTGGTTTCCAGCATCAAGCCACTACTCCAGGACGACACCGCGATCGTGTTCGCGCAGAACGGCATTCCCTGGTGGTACGGTATCGGCCTGCCGCCCCGGCATCCGACACCGCCGGACATTTCGTTCCTCGATCCCGGCGGCCGCCTGCGCGCCTGCATTCCGAAAGAGCGGATCATCGGCGGCGTCATCTTCTCCTCCAACGAGGTGACCGCGCCCGGCGTGGTGCAGAACCTGACGCCGGACCGCAACCGCCTCCTGATCGGCGAATGCGACGATCGCAATTGCGAGCGGATCACGAAGCTTCGCAACGTCTTCAACGACGCGCGGCTGGAATCACCACCGGTGGCCGAGATCCGCGAAGCGATCTGGTCAAAGCTGCTGACCAACATGTCGCTGTCGGTGCTGTGCCTTCTCACCGGCCAGACCGCGCGCGGCGTACGCGACGACCCCGCTTTCGCCGAGGTCATTCCGCGCATGCTGAACGAGGCCAACGACATCGCCCAGCACTTCATCCCCGAGGTCAAGCGCGTGACGCGCAGCGGGCCCGCCCCCAACCACAAGCCGTCGCTGCTGCAGGATTACGAGCTTGGCCGCGCCATGGAGATCGACGTGCTGGTGAAGGCCCCGGCCGCCTTCGCGCGCACCGCCGGCCTGTCGACGCCGACGCTCGACCTGATCGCCGCGCTGGCGATCCAGAAGGCGCGCGACAAGGGGCTCTATTCGGCGTGAAGCGCAAGCGCTTCACATTATCTTTTGGAGCACGATCTTCTCGGAAAACCGCCGCGCACTTTTCCGGATCATGCTCGTGCCTCAGGCGATTTGGTCGATCCAGGCTACGAGCGCGTCCAGCACCTCCGTGAGCGCCTCGTCATTCGTCCGGCCAGACTTTTTCAGCACCGCAAACGAGTGATCCCCGCCTTCGACCTGATGCAGCATCGCCTTCGCCCCGAGCTTCTCGACGACAGGCTTGAGGTAGCTCAGGTCGGCAAGACCATCGCGGGTGCCTTGCAGGAACAGCATGGGGACAGTGATACCGGCGAGGTGCTCGGCGCGCTCGGACGACGGCTTCTTGTCGGCATGCAGGGGAAACCCGAGGAAGGCGAGCCCTTTGACGCCAGGCAGTGGCGACTTGGACTGCGCCTGCGAGGTCATGCGCCCGCCGAACGACTTGCCGCCGGCGACAAGCGTCACGCCGGGGCACAGCCGCGCCGCCTCCGCGACCGCCACGCGAATCGCGGCGTGCGCAACCGCCGGCTGGTCGGGACGTCCCTTCTTCTCTTCCATGTAGGGAAAATTGAAGCGGAACGTCGCAATGCCGCGCTCGCTGAGGCCCGCCGCGACCTTCTCCATGAACGCATGCCGCATGTCCGCACCCGCACCATGCGCCAGCACGTAACAGGCGCGCGCATCGTCCGGCAGCGTCAGGATGGCCGAGACCGTGCCGATGCGTTCGATGTCGAGCTTGAGCTCAGTCGTCTTGCTCCTCATGGCGTCTTGCAGCCTCGATCTGCACCTAGCAGCGCGCGCCCCTCGCGGGCCAGAGGTAGTCCAGGACCTGGTTGAGCGTCATCATGACCTCGCGGCGCCCCTCGTTCTTCACTGAGCCGAATTTCTCTTCGAGTGCAAGCTTGGCAAAGCCGTGAACGGTCGACCAGGCCGCCGCGGCCGCCGTCCTCGCCTCCTTCGGCCTGCCGCCGACCAGTTCGGCGACGACGACCTCGAACGCCTGGCCGGCGGCTCTGCTCGCCTGCCTGAGGCGCGCGTCGTCGGCGACGAGGCGCTTGTTCGCAAACATCATCTGGAAGCGGCCGGGATGTCGCAGGGCAAAATCGACATAGGCAAGGCCCTGGGCATGGAGTTTTTCGCGCGCGCCCTCTTTGCCGGACGCCGCCTCCCGCAAGACGCCGGCAAGCGCGTCGTAGCCGCGGATCGCAACCTCGGTCAAAAGGCCCTGGGCATTGCCGAAATGATGCGATGGAGCGGCCGGCGAGACGCCGGCGCGGCGCGCGGCTTCGCGCAACGTGAAACCTTCGGCACCTTGCTCGGCGAGAATGGCTTCGCTTGCGGCGATCAGCGCCTCCTGCAATTCGCCGTGATGATAGCCAGGCTCTGGCTGGGCGATCCGGGTGCTGCGGCTGGCGGGAGAGGTCCGTTTTTTCATGTAACTTGACACTGTTCAGATTGCGCCGTATCTATCTTAACACTGTTCAGATGGATCGACCGGAGTTCGAAATGACCGAAATGCAGGATATCACCACGACGAGCCCGGTAAAGCGTCGTCACCTGGTCGGTGGCGCAGCTCTGGGTGTGCTCGCCGGCGCGGTCGGCGGCCTCGCGGGCGGCGTGGCGCTCGGCCAGGGTGCGGCGCTGCCACAGCAGAAACCCAGCGGCAAACGCCGATTCGAGGGCAAGGTCGTGATCGTCACGGGCGGCACCTCTGGCATCGGCCGGGCCGCGACCCTGATGTTCGCCGCCGAGGGCGGCCGGATCGTGTTCTGCGGGCGCAACGTCGAGCGCGGCAAGCAGGTGGAGAACGACGTTCGCGAGGCCGGCGGTGAGGCAACCTTCGTTCGCGCCGACGTCCGCAACGAGGCCGAGGTGAAGGCGCTGGTCGACAAGACCATCGAACGCCATGGCCAGCTCGACGTCGCTTTCAACAATGCCGGCATCTCGATCGAAAGGCCGCTGCACGAATACAGCGCAGCCGAATTCGACGACGTGATCAGCACGGATTTGCGCGGCGTGTTCCTGTCGATGAAGTATGAGATCCCACACATGCTGGAGAAAGGCGGCTCGATCGTCGTCACCTCCTCTTCGAACGCCATCGGCACGACCGCCAGGCGCTCGGCCTATTCGGCGGCCAAGCGCGGGCTGGTCGGCCTGGTCCAGGCCGCGGCATTCGACTACGCAAAGCACGGCATCCGCATCAACACGTTGATCCCCGGCACCACGGACACGCCGATGATTCGCCGCCTCGCCGGCATGGAGGGTCTGCCCGACGCCGCCTGGCATGTCGGCATCGCGCAATGGGCCAAGTCCAACGTTCCCGGGTTGCAGCGCGTGGCGACGCCCGAGGAGATCGCCGCCTTTGCGCTCGTGCTGGCCTCCGACGATCATCCCTATACGACCGGTGGCCAGTTTGTCATCGACGGCGGCAAGACCGCACATGGCGGGTAGACCCCGCGCAGCCTGAAAACACAATTCAATGCGATCTCGATTGACGTAACACAGGCGCCGGGCCTTGCGCCCGTACCGGTCGCTGTGGCAGGCCTGACGCTCCGGCAGTCGCAAAGTGACATCACCGATCGAGGTAACCATGTCCTACCGCTCCTCCTGGATGACCGAAGAGCTCGATGTCTTCCGCGACCAGTTCCGGAAATATCTCGCCAAGGACCTGGCGCCGCACGCCGAGAAATGGCGCGAGCAGAAGATGGTCGACCGCTTCGCCTGGCGCGGCCTCGGCGAGATGGGCGCGCTGCTGGCGAGCGTGCCGGAGGAATATGGCGGCCTGGGTGCAACCTTTGCCTATGACGCCGCGGTGCTCGATGATCTCGAAAGCACGGTGCCGGAGCTGACCACCGGCGTCTCCGTGCACAGCGCCATCGTCGCGCACTACATCCTCAATTACGGCTCGGAGGAGCAGAAGAAGCGCTGGCTGCCGAAGATGGCCTCGGGCGAGATGGTCGGCGCCATCGCCATGACCGAGCCCGGCACCGGCTCGGACCTCCAGGCCGTCAAGACCACGGCGAAGAAGCAGGGCAATTCCTACGTCATCAACGGCCAGAAGACGTTCATCACCAACGGCCAGGCCGC
This sequence comes from Bradyrhizobium sp. cir1, assembly GCF_014198245.1. Lineage (GTDB taxonomy): Bacteria > Pseudomonadota > Alphaproteobacteria > Rhizobiales > Xanthobacteraceae > Bradyrhizobium. The sequence goes on along the minus strand of NZ_JACIHE010000038.1, from coordinate 39,316 downwards.
CGATCTCGTCATCGTGGTCGCGCGCACCGGCGAGGCCGGCGCGAAGGGCATTTCGCTGATCGTGGTCGAGACTTCAGGTGCGGACGGCTACAAGCGCGGGCGCAACCTCGACAAGATCGGCCTGCACGCCTCCGACACGTCGGAGCTGTTCTTCGACAACGTGACCGTGCCGCCGGAAAACCTGCTCGGCAGGGAAGAAGGCCAGGGCTTTGTCCAGCTGATGCAGCAACTGCCGCAGGAGCGCCTCGCGCTCGCGGTCGGCGCCGTCGCCGCGATGGAGCGCGCGGTGAAGCTCACTATCGACTACACCAAGGAGCGCAAGGCGTTCGGCAAGCCGCTGATGGATTTCCAGAACACCGCCTTCACGCTCGCCGAGCGCAAGACCGAGGCGATGATCGCGCGTGTCTTCGTGGACTGGTGCATCGAGCGGCTGATCGCAAAGGATCTCGACACCGTGACGGCGTCGATGGCGAAATACTGGTGCTCGGACAAGCAGGTCCAGACTGCCGACGAATGCCTGCAGCTGTTCGGCGGCTACGGCTACATGCAGGAATACCCGATCTCGCGCATCTTCATCGATTCCCGCATCCAGAAGATCTATGGCGGCACCAACGAGATCATGAAGCTATTGATCGCGCGGTCGTTGTAGGAGCAGCTACCTCATCCGCTTGTCGGCGGCGATGAAGTCGATGAAGGTCCGCACTTTCGCGGAGAGATATTTGCGGCTTGGATAGACCGCGAACAGCTTGCCGACGAAGACGACCTGGTCCGGCACGACATGTTCGAGACGCCCCGCAGCGATGTCTGCGGCGACCAGCCATTTCGGCAGGAAGGCGAGGCCCATGCCTTCGAGCGCGGCCATGTGCAGCAGCGTCTCGTTGGCGCTGCGCAGCACCGGGGCGAGCTTGATGGTCTCGGGGCCGTTCTCGCCCTGGAAAGAGAAGCTCTCGCCGGGATAAAGCGCGTATTGCAACAGCGCGTGGCCGGCCATGTCGGCGATTCTGGCCGGGCGCCCTGCGCGTTTGAGGTAGGCCGGCGCGGCGACCATGTAGAAGGGAACGTTGGTGATGGGGCGCGCGATCAGCGCCTCGTCGGGCGCGGCGGTCGCGCGCAGAGCGAGATCGAACCCCTCTTCCACGAGGTTGACCAGTCGGCCGCTGAGATCGATGTCGAGGCGCACATCCGGATATCGCGCCTGATAAGCCGCCAGTACGCGTGCGAAGATCGTGTTCACCATCCACACCGGCGCGGTCAGGCGCAGCGTACCGCGCGGTACGACGGTCGCCTTGCTGACGGCAGCCTCGACCTCGTCGAGCGAATCCAGCATCTGCCGCGCCTGCTCGAAATAGAGCGCGCCGCTTTCGCTCAGGCTGACGCGGCGGCTGGTCCGGTTGAGCAGCCGCGTGCCCAGCCGCTTCTCGAGCTGCATCACATGCTTGCTCGCCATGGCGGGGGAGATGCGCAGGCGCTGCGCCGCAGCCGCAAAGCTCTTCAGCTCGGCGACCAGGCAAAACACCCTCATGCTGACCAGCGTATCCATCAGATCATCAACATCCAGGAAATGAACCTATCCCGGAACCGATAATGATCAAAAACAGTGAAACCATCAAATGGTGGCAACCCTCACATTCTGGAGAACCGTCATGTCCACCACCACCTTCGAGACCGCCACCCCCGGCCGCGCCCTCCGCATCGGCCTCTGGGCCGCCCAGATCGTCCTCGCCGCCGTCTTCGTCTCGGCGGGGTTCGTCAAGCTGACCACGCCGATTCCGCAGCTAGCCGCGATGATGCCATTTGCGGGCGAGTATTCCCCAACGTTCGTCCGTTCCGTCGCCCTGGTCGATCTCGCCGGTGGCATCGGCATTCTTCTGCCGGCCCTGACCCGGATCCTGCCGCGACTGACTGTGTTGGCCGCGCTAGGCTGCTCCGTGCTGCAGGTGTTCGCATTCGTCTTCCATCTCTCGCGCGGCGAAGCTGCGACAACACCGCTCAACCTCGTCCTGCTCGCGCTCAGCCTCTTCGTGCTGTGGGGACGTAACAGCAAAGCGCCGATCGCACCGCGCCAGTTCTGATGCGATAGCGGGCACGCTAACGTGACGACACTTTTCAATCGTTTGTCCCGCAGGGGCCTGCTCGCCGGCGTATCGATCCTCACGGCCGGCGGCACCGCCGCGGCCAAGGAGGATCGCCTCGACGGTGTCGTGATCCTGATCGACAGCAACGAGCCCTACGTCATGGGTCATGCGATCAGCTACTCGGCCAACCTCTCCAGGCATTTTGCCGACAGGGGCGCGCGGCTGCTGATCGAGATCGTCGCCAACGGCAAGGGCATCGACGTCTTCCGCGCGGACAAGACCCCACTGGTCGAGCCGCTCGCGACACTGCGGCAGTCGGTGCCCAACCTCACCTACAGCACGTGCGCTTCGTCCAAAGCGATCGCGGAAGCCAAGGAGCAGATCTCCATCCCGCTGATCCCGGGTGCGAGCCTCGTCCCGTTCGGGATCGGGCGCGTCGTCGATCTGCAATTGAAGGGCTGGGCTTATATCCATGCGTAGGGCGGCACGCGAAGGCGTTGCGCTGTCGCGGCGATCGATGCTGATGGCTGCGGCAGCCTCGCTCGCTGTCCCGGGCGCGGCCCGCGCGCAGGACAGCTGGCCGCCGGTGTTCGAGGCCGGCCGCAGCCAGTTCACGGTGGTCCGCCCGCGCGCATTGATGCCGCAGCTCAGGCTTCAGGACGTGCACGGCAAGGACGTCATCGTGACGGCAAAGCCGGGCCACATCACATTGGTGAACTTCTGGGCGACCTGGTGCGCGGCCTGCAAGCTCGATCTGCCGATGCTCGCAAGCCTTGCGGGCGCGCGGCCCAACCGGCTCGACATCGTCGCGATCTGCACGGACACCAAAGACCTGCGCAAGATCCGCGCATTTCTCGGCGGCCTCGCCGTGCAGTACCTCGCCTGCCATGCCGACAGCTACGGCGCGGCGGCCGAAGCATCGACCACGACGTTCTCGCTGGTCGGCATGCCCATCACCTATCTGGTCGGAACGAGCGGACGCGTCGAGGGCTACATCACTGGGGCGCCCGACTGGCTCTCACCCGCGGGCGCGCGGCTGCTGCAATTCTATCGCGAACAGGGTTAGTGCCGTCTCAGTTCGGATGCCACCAGCGGCCGCCGATGACGACGCCCTCCGAGACGATCTTGCGATCGCCGATCAGGTGCTCGCCGACGACGTCCTCATAGTCGAACTGACCCTGCCTGACCGTGACAAGCGTGGCGTCGCCGACGCTGCCGGGCTTGAGGCTGCCGAGTTCGGGGCGGCGCAGCGCCATCGCCGCGTTCACCGTCGAGGCCGCGACCACATCGGACAGCTCCATGCCCATGCACAGGAATTTCGACATGGTCGTGACCTGGTCGAAGGCGGGGCCATCGATGCAAAGCTGATGGATGTCCGAGGAGATCGTGTCCGGATAGAAACCGTTGGCGAGCATGGCGCGCGCGGTCTTGAACGCGAACGAGCCCTTGCCGTGGCCGATGTCGAACAGCACGCCGCGCTCGCGCGCGTCCAGCACCACCTTCTTCACCGTGCCCTGCGCGGTCGCGGGCGTGTTGGGGAAGGGACGGAACGCGTGGGTCAGCACGTCGCCGGGGCGCAGGCGCGCCAGCACCTCTTCATAGCTCGGCGGCGGATGGTCGATATGCGCCATCAGGGGCATGCCGACCTCGTTGGCGACCTCGAGCGCGATGTCGAGCGGCACCAGCCCTGAGGTGCCCGAGGAATGCAAGCCCACGCGCACCTTGATGCCGACGATGAGATCGCGGTTGGCATCGGCCACCTTGGCCGCCTCGATCGGATTCATCAACCGCAGCTCCTCGCTCTCGCCGACCATGATCCGGTGCGAGAAGCCGAAGATGCCGGCATGCGAGACGTGCAGATAAGCGAGAATGCGGACCTGGCTCGGCTCGATCACATGCTTGCGAAAACCCGCGAAATTGCCGGGACCGGCGCTGCCGGTGTCCACCGCCGTGGTGACGCCGGAGAGGCGGCAGAACTCCTCGGCATCGATGCCGAGCGAGGTACCGCCCCAATAGACATGGGTGTGCAGATCGATCAGCCCCGGCGTGACGATGTATTTCGAAACGTCGCGCACATCCGTGCCCGGATCCGCCTTGAGCCCGCTGCCGATCGCGGCGACCTTGCCGTTCGAAAATGCGACATCCGTCACGGCGTCGAGCTTCTGAGAGGGGTCAACGACCCGCCCGCCGCGCAGGATCAAGTCAAAAGGCATCATGGTCTCCGGATATGGCAAAGGACAGGCATGGACCGGGCTGGAAGGTGCCTTCCAGCCCGGCCGCTTCTGTTAGCAATTTTCACACCAGCCAAGCAAATCAGCGGGCATCCTGTCCGTTCGGCTTGCGGGCCGCCTTCGGCGCCTCCTCCTTCAGCCGCTCCAGGGCATCGGGCATCATGCGGCCGAACATCGAGCTCAGCATCGCGGTCGGGATCAGCCCAGCATTGCTGCTCTCCTGGCCCTGTCCGCCCGACATCAGGAATTGCGGCACCAGCGGCTGGTTGATCTTGGTCAGCGCCTCCGCGAACTTCGCGAAGTTCTGCTCGGCCAGCCTGAACTCAGGTCCGCCATAGGCGTCGACCGCGAGCTTGGTCGCCTGGGCGTTGGCGGTGCCGACCGCAAGCACGCGATCAGCTTCGCCCTGGCCTTCGAGCCGCGACTGCTGACCGACCGCGGCCGCCGTCACCTTGCGGGTCTCGGCGTCCTTCTGCGCGCGGGCGAGTGCGGCTGCGCCCTCGTTCTCGTTCACCTTGATCTGAATGAGGGACTGCGTCAGCGCCGATTGTGCCGCCGCCGTTGCCTTGGCCTCGTTGAGCGCGCGCTCCTGTACCGCGGCCTTCTCCTGCTCCTGATAGGTCTCGATCTGCTCGCGCGCGATCTGGCGCGAACGGAGCTGGATCAGGATGTTCTCGATGGTGTGATCGCCGGCCGCCGCGCGCGGCGTGCCGATCAGCACTTCCTGGAGGTCGAGAGAGTAGCTCTCGAACTTCGCCTTCATCTGCGCGGCCGATTCCTCCTGGATCGAGGCCCTGTTCTGCAGCAGCTCGATCAGCGTCATCTTCTGCGCGATGTTCTTGAAGAAGGCGCTGACCATCGGGTCGAGTGTCTGCTCGACCAGCTTCTTCACGTCGCCGAAGCGCTGGATGATCATCGGCGCTTTCTTGTAGTCGATATGCATCACCACCGAGAGCGGCAGCGTCGGCTCGAACGCATCCCTGGTGATCAGCGAGATCTCCGACAGGTTCTCGTCGAGCTTCATCGCACCGACCTCGCCGCGCACCCATTTCAGGATGAAGTTGACGGTCGGGATGATCTCGATCTTGCCGGCATAGGTGTTGAACGCGTATTTGCCGGGCAGGAGCGGATCCTTCCAGACACCGCGGCCGCCGTTCACCACGAGCTCGCCGTGGCGATACTGCTCGCCGGAGACGTCGTCGCTGTGCGGGCCGGTGTAGAAGATGACGACGCCGACATTGCCGACCGGGATCACCGTCTTCGGCACCGCCTCGACGGTTGCGAACAGGCGGTTGATGTACCAGGTGCCCTCGACGATGATCTGCAGCTGCCGGCCACGATAGCCGCCGGCGGCCAGGAATTTCTCGGGCTCCTGGAAATTGTTGTGAAAGGTCGCCTCGTCGCGGAGGTCAGTGCCGACCTCGGGCGCGATGATCTCGCCTGATGGCAGCGACGGGCCGTCATGCACGGTGACAATGCCGACGAGGTCGTGATCGGCCGCGAGCACGACGGGTGCAAAGCCCCAGCGCTCGGCGATGGTGAGCTGCATGGCGTCGAGCACGCCGCGCTCCTGCTCGCTCAGGGCATGGCCGTAGACGCGATCGTCGGTGATGATCGCGAACTGCGTCGTGTTGATCGCATAGGTACCCTCGCGCAGGATCTTGCGCTGCGGCCCCTTCTGGCCGCCGCCGAGCAGGAAACGCCGCGCGTCCTGGAAATCCGACCTGTCCTCGCTGTCGTTGGCGCCGAGCACCTGCGATGCGCCAAGCGGCGCGCCGTCGCGCGCGAACACATAGGCGATCTTGCCCTGTCCGACCGTGACCAGATCCGATTTGTGGATGCGGTACATGAACGGAAAGAACACGTGCAGGCCGCCGCGCAGCACTTCCGGCTCGTAACCGGCTTCACCGTTCAGCGCGATGAAGCCGCCGTCGATCGATCCCGAGGTCGACCATAGCTTCTCGACGATGCCGACCTGGTTGTTCGGAATGTAACGAAAGATATTGGCAAGGCGCAGCAGGATGACGAACGCAATCGCTGCCGCGGCCCACAGCCCCGGCTGGATCAGCCAGGCGCCATTGAAACCATTGAGGTCCATAGCTCATCTCCAAAATTCGCAACTGGACGACCTTGTTAACCAAGGCCACACCCCAGAATTGCGGGAGCGCAGATGTGAACAGGGAACCCGCCGCGCAAGCCGATTGGCACGTAAAGCCGTGCCAATCTTTTTTTATTGGGGACTTGACGGGAGGAAGAGAAAGAGTCAGCGGAAAATTCTGAAAAGCCGCATTATGGAATGGCGATCCCGGGAAGACTCGAACTTCCGACCTACGGTTTAGGAAACCGTCGCTCTATCCGGCTGAGCTACGGGACCGCGGAACCCGTGGGTACGGGTTCGATCCCCTCATAGCAGAGCAAAATGAGGTTCGCCAGCCGTCAGGCGGGCCAGGCCATCGTCAACCTGAACGAGGCGGCTATACAATCGCTTCCAGGCCCCTCTCGGCGGAGCAGCTCACATGATCGAAAGCATCAGCGCCATCACGCTCGGCACGCATGACATGGGGCGCGCCGTGCACTTCTACCGGTCGCTGGGGTTCGAGCTCCTGTATGGTGGCGAAGCCGCCGCATTCACGAGCTTTCGCGCCGGCACCGGCTATCTCAATCTGACTGCGCAGCCGGAAGACAAGCGCTGGTCCTGGTGGGGCCGCGTCATCTTCTACGTGGCCAATGTCGACGAGACCTACGCGCAGGCGCGCGCTGCCGGGTGGCAGCCGTCGACCACGCCGCGCGATGCCGAATGGGGTGAGCGCTACTTCCATCTCACCGACCCCGACGGCCACGAGCTCAGTTTCGCACGGCCGTTGTCCTGACCGAATAAGTCGCATCTGCTGACGTTCCAACGCGCAAGTAGCGCTGTCTCCGCCGCCGTGGCAAGCTTGGCACGGGCTTCCTCAAGTTCTAACCAGGGAGGACGACCATGGTAACCTATGTTGTGCTGGGGAGCTTCACCGATCAGGGAGTTCGCAACGTCAAGGACTCGCCGAAGCGGGCCGAAGCCTTCAAGGAGATGGCCAAAACGTTCGGCGTGACTGTGAAAGAGATCGTCTGGACGCAGGGACGATATGACGTTGTGACCGTTCTCGAGGCTCCAGATGAGGCTGCCGCGATGTCGCTCGGCCTTAGTCTCAGCGCACTCGGCAATGTCCGCACCGAAACGCTGCGCGCGTTTTCGGCAGCAGACATGACAAAGATCGTTGGCAAGATGCTCTGACGCTCGGGCCCGCGCGAGCGCACCGGACCTGATATCGGACCTGCCACCGAACTTGGCACCGGACCCGGGATGGCAATCCCGGGCATGGGCTTGTCTCATGCCCTGATATTGTTGTCCCGCACCACCTTGCCCCAGTAGGCGACCTGCTTGTCGAAGAAGGTCTTGAAGGCGGCGCCGTCCTGGAGCAGCAGCGTCATGTGCTGGGTTTCCTTGAGCTGGGCGGCGGTGGCGGGCTCGCTCAGGATCTCCCTGGACACGGTTGCCATGGCTGACACGATATCGGGCGGCGTGCCCGCCGGCGCGAAGATGCCCCACCAGGCCAGCGTCTCGAAATCGGGGAAGCCTGCTTCGATCGCGGTCTGCGTATCTGGCAGAGCCGGAAGCCGCTCGCGGCCGAGCTGCAGGATCGGGCGCAGCATGTTGGTGCCGAGCTGGGCGGCGACCAATGCAGCCGATCCCGCGATGAGATCGACATGGCCGCCGAGCACGTCGTTCATGGCCGGGCCACCGCCGCGATAGGGCACGTGCATGATCTCGACCCCGGCCTTGTTGCCGAGCACAGTCATGGCGAGATGGCCGAGCGTGCCGATGCCGACGGAGGCGTATTTGACCGCACCGGGCGTCGCCTTGCAGGCCGCGACCACGTCGGCAAAGCTCTTGTAGGGACGGCCCGCGCCGGCCGCGATCACGTAAGGCGCGGTGCCGATCAGCAGCACCGGCATCAGCTCGCGCTCGACATCGACCGGCGGCTTGTCGAGGATCGACGGGATCACCGCGTGGGAATCGAAGGTGACCAGGAATGTCGAGCCGTCCGCCGGGCTCTTGGCGACCTGCGCCGCGCCGAGCGCGCCGGCGGCGCCCGACTTGTTCTCGACCACGACGATGCGGTTGAGTTTTGTCTGCAAATTGCTCTGGAGCAGCCGCGCCATCGCGTCGGTCGATCCGCCCGGCGGGAACGGCACCACCAGCGTGATCTTGCCGGCCTGAGCCGCGGCTGGTGCCATCGCGAGGATGGCGGGCGCAGCCAGCAGCGCCCGTCGTGTGATCGTCATCGTCCCCTCCCTTTGTTTCTGCGCCCGGCTTTTGCTCTTTGGCTCTTTGGCGCTTAGGTCGTCCCGAAGCCCGAACCCGCTTTTTTGTATTCTGGCCGAGGCGGGCTGAAGATGTCCAGCACACGGGCCCCATCGGGGCCGGCACGCATGGTGTGCGGCACGTTGCCGGGCGTGCGCCAGAAATCGCCCTTCTTCACCGGGATTTCCTCATCGCCCTGGACGCGGATGGCGGAGCCGTCGAGCAGCACGCCCCATTGCTCCTCGGGATGATGATGCAGCGTTCCTTGCGCATGCGGCGCGAGCGTCACCACCGACAGCATCGCCTGCTCGCCGGAGAAGATGCGTGTGGACACCCCCGCGGCGAGCTCGCGAAACAGCCCGTCGTCGGGATTGTTGATGTTGTGGAATTCATCCTTCTGGCTCACGCCGCTCTCCCCTTCGTTCTTCTCTGGTCAGGATTTGCCGTAGGAGCCCTGGTAGCGGCCCTCGCGGATCGCCTTCAGCGTCTCCTCCTCGCGCGCGACCTGGGCGCGGACGGCTTCCAGCAGCGCGGCGGCGCCCGCGGCGGGAAACGACACCACGCCGTCCTCGTCGCCGACCACGATATCGCCGGGCGCAATCACGCTGCCGCCGACGGTAACAGGCACGTTGATCTCGCCGGGGCCGTTCTTGTAGGGACCGCGATGGATCACCGCGCGGGCGTAGCAGGGGAAGTCATCCGCCGCGAAGGCAGCGACATCGCGGATCGCGCCGTCGATGACGTAGCCTTCGGCTTTGCGCCATTGCGCGATGTTCTTCATGATCTCACCAACCAGCGCGCGGGTCTCATCACCGCCGCCGTCGACCACGATGACGTCGCCGGGCCCGACCAGCTCGAGCGCGCGGTGGATGGCGAGATTGTCGCCGGGCCGGGTGCGCACGGTGAAGGCCGTCCCCACCAGCTTGCTGCCGCGATGATAGGGCTTGAGCCCCACCGCGCCGGGCAGCCGGGCGAGATTGTCCGAGATGACCGAGGTCGGCGCGCCGCGAAAACCCGCGATGATCTCGGCGGGCGGTTTGGGCACGCTGTTCGCCGCGATCGTGATCGTCATGTCAAAGAGTCCTTTCGTGAATTTTCTTATTCGGCATGCGCCGGCGCCTTCGCCGGCAAAATCCGGAAGGCGCGCCCTTCCTTCATCTTGGCAGCGCGCCTCGGGGTGAGGCGCTCGCGGCGCGAAGTGTAACAGCCGGAACTGGGCCTTCAAGACATCAGCGCTCGGCGCCGCAGCCCGGACTGTCGAACAGCGCCGCGAGACCGCATTTCGAGGTGAGCATCCTGTCGGCGTCATGGCCGACGCCGGCGACATCCCAGACCCGGTGATTCGGGGTGCCGTTGTCTCGCTTGGCCATCGCATCGGCATAGGCGTGACCGCGGACGTATCGCGTGGCGCCTTGCGCCTCGGCCATGCAGCTCTTGTCCAATGCGGAATGTTTTGGATTGGTGTCGAGCGTGCCGAGCAGGTAGATCACCTCGCGCTCGACATAGCGCTGCTCGAGCGCCGCAGGCGTCGCGTCCGCGAGATAGGGCGGACGGTCGCCCATGCCGTATTTCCAGTTGTTGTAACCGGAGCAGGATGCGGCAATCGCTGGCACGGGCCGTTCAGTGCTGAAATAGGCATAGGACGAGGGATTGGCGACGACGTAGCGGATGTCGATATGCTGGCGCAGCAGTGGCGCCTCGCCCTTGCCCGCGATGGCATAGCGCTGCACGACCTGGCCGCCACCGGAATGGCCGGCGACCACGACCTGCTTCAGGTTCGGAAAGACACGCCGGTCCGAGAGTTTTGCCAGGATCGCATCGAGCGCTTCGAAGGACGACACCGGATTCGGCGCGAGCGCGGCATCGCCGCCCTCCCACCCCTCCAGCGACCAGCGCAGCATGTCCGAGGAAAGCCTGTGCGCCTCGATATCGATCTCCGCCAGAAACTGCGGGACGATCATCAGCGCACTCTTGCCGTCGTCGCCCGCCGCGGCCTGCGCATTGTTGGCCGATATGTAATATTCGTCGGCATTGCGCAGGCGTCCATGCAGCACGATGATCGCGCGCGAGATCGCCGGCAGCGGCATCGACCAGTCGCGGGAGAGGTAAAGCGGCAGCATGCCCCGCCCGCCGACCGGGAGCCTGGCATCGCCGATGGCCTTCACCGGCTTGCGGTTGGGTGCATCCTCCTCCGCTGCGAAGGCAGGGCCGCACGTCAGCACCAGGGCGAGTGCGGCAAGTCGGGCCAGCGCTCTCATGACGGAGATTCCCCCTCGGATTCAAATCGATAAAAGTCTAAGCGCAACATGTGGCGCGCGGCTGTGACTCCCGCGCCACGTCAAGCAAAAAATGTCAGCATCACAGCCATGAAATTCCCGGGTTCCACGGGTGACAAGCCGGCGATAAAGAGGCAAAAATCCGGCTCGACTCGGTTCGAGTTGAGTCTTGCAAGGAATGCTCTCGTAGAATGTCGGTTGTCGTTGCATCGCGTCGTGCGGCGCTTCTCGTTGCCGCAGCAGGATTTTTTCTGCTGACGCAGTCGCATGCCCAGGCGCAATGGTGGAAGCGCGCCCCTGTCGACTTCGAGGAATGCGCTGATACCGCCGAGAAGGCCGCAACCAAGGCCGAGAAGACATCCGCGCTCGCCGATTGCAACGCCAAGTTCGCGGGCCGCCGCAAGCCGGGCGGCGGCTACACCTATTACGACTTCCTCCAGGACCGCACCTTCGACATCGCCGGACCCAACCCGACGCCGGAGGAGCAGAGGAAGATCGACGAAGCCTATACCGCCTACCTCGCCAATCAGCGTCGCAGCAATGAAGCGGCCCAGGCCACGGCCCGCCAGCAGCGCGAGCAGCAGGAGCAACAGGTCCAGCAGCTTCAGCAGATCGCCCTGCGAACCGAGGCCGAGCGCGTGCCGGTGCCGGTCGAGCGGCCGAAGGTCCAGGCCGCAGGCCCGAGGCAGAAGGGCGCGCCCTGCACCAAGGGCTCGTTCTCCTGCGAATGGCCGCGGCTGTCGGAAAGCTTGAACGATTTGAAGAAGCTGTTCAGCCCGACGCCGAGCAAACCGGCGAAGAAGGGCTGAGCCTCACGGCTTTCGTTCCGCTACCGCCGCAAACTCCGCTGTCGTCCCGGACAAGCGCGCCTTAAGCGCGCGTAGATCCGGGCCCCATAGCCACCGAATTGAATTTGACGAAGACTCGGAGTGACCAGCCTCGCGCCACAACTTCTCCCTGTGGTTATGGGTCCCGGATCGGCGCGCGCTTTTGGGCGCGCTTGTCCGGGACGACGACGGAGAGTGTGGCTTCAGTCCGTGTGCTTCTTCTTGCTGCGCTTCGGTTTGACCACCGGCGCATCCGACGGCGCCGTCGTCGTCGCCGAGCCACCCAATTGCGACCTGCTCTCCTGCAATCGCCTGTCATAGCCGGGCGAGGTCATGACCGTCGGCGGCCTCGCAAGGGCGAGCGTCGATGCGCCGCAGAGCGCGGTCAGCGCGAGCCCGATCATTAGACAACGCCTCATCGCGTTCCTCCTTGCGTTCAGGCCGTCCCGCGAATCTGCTGCGGTGTCAGCCCGGGCGGGCCCTTGCCGGCGCGTTCAGCCTCCCTGATCAGCGCAACAATGCGGCGCATCAGCGGCACGGCGACATCCTTCTGCTCAGCAAGCGCGATGACTGCGCCCTGGAGATAATCGATCTCGGTCTTGCGGCCCTGCTTCAGATCCTGCCACATCGAGGAGCGCGCCTCGGGATCGATCTTCATCGTGCGTCCGAGGATCGCGTTGAAGATCATGTCGGGCAGCCGCAGCAATGTTGGAGACCAGTTCATCGGGATCGGCGTCGCCGACACCGGCGCGATGCCGGCGGCGTGCAGCGCGGCCAGCCCCTCCGCCATCTGGTCGGCGAACAATCTTCGCCAGTCGCGGTTGGCCAGTTGCGCGGCGAGCGGCATGTCGGACAGCGCGCTGAGCGCGTTGTTCAGATTGATGATCAGCTTGCCCCATTGCACGCCGGTGATGTCACCGCTCGCGCGCACGTCAAGGCCGGGCGCCGAAAGTGCCCCGGCGGTGTTTGCCGCGTCTGCTCCGACATGGATGTCGCCGGAGCTCGAGCGGTGGAAGCGACCCTCGCCCATCGCGACCACGTTGAACGGCACCATGCCGGCCAGCACGCGCCGGTCGCCGAGGCGCTCTCGTAGCACCGCGACATTGCCGATACCGTTCTGAAGCGAGACGATGACGGCATCCTGCGGCGCATGCTGCGCGATCTGGTCTGCGACATCGGCGGTGTCGGCGCTCTTCACCGTCACCAGCACGATGCCGGCGCTGTGGAAGATCGAAGGGTCTTCCGAGAGCGCGAGCTGGCCGGCACCGAGCTTCTTCTCGGAGCCGTCGAAATCGGTCAGAAGCAGGCCGAACCGCTCGATCTCGGTCTTCACCCGCGGCCGCACCAAGAGCGCGACGCGGCGGCCGGCGGCCGCCAGCATGCCGCCGACGAAACAGCCGATGGCGCCCGCGCCGGCCACCACGATCGGTCGATCCGCAACCACCTCGTTCTCCCTAACGTCCCGCCTTCGATAGCAGAGGCAACGCCGCCTGCCCATTGGTTGCGACGCATCCGCCTTGTAACCGTCATGAGAGCCCCATATGTTTTCGCCCCGGGGGCAGTCAGCGGCGAGCGCTCGCCGAACGAGACGCCAAAGGAGAGTACCATGGGTCTACTCGATGTCCTCAACGGCATGCAGAACGGCCCTCGCGGCCCCAACACGCCGAGCTCCGAGCAATCCTCCGGCGGCATGTCGCCGATGACCATGGCGCTGCTCGGCCTGCTCGCCTGGAAGGCGTTCAAGCATCTGACGGCAGGCCAGCCCGGCGCGGCGCCTGCCCCGCAGCAGCGCTCACCGCTGCCGCCCCCGACGCCGGTCAATGCCGGCAACGCCACGCTGCCCGGCGGCAGCGGCGGCCTCAGCGATCTGCTCAAGGGCGGCCTCGGTGGCCTGCTCGCCGGCGGCGCGGCCGGCACCGTGCTGAGCGGCGGGCTCGGCGATCTGCTCAACCAGCTTCAGCAGAGCGGCCATGGCGAGACCGCGAATTCCTGGGTCGGCAAGGGCGAGAACAAGCCGATCGCGCCCGGCGATCTCGCGAGCGCCCTCGGCGCCGACCAGATCGAGAGCCTTTCTGCCCAGAGCGGACTGTCGCGCGAAGAGCTGCTCTCCGGTCTCAGCCAGTATCTGCCGCAGGTGATCGATCACCTGACGCCAGATGGACGGGTGCCGACCGAGAACGAAATCTCGGGCAGAATCTAATCAACGTCTGATCTACGCGTTCAGGAGAAGGGGAGCACACTCATGAGCATGGGCGGCCTGTTGTGGATCATCATCGTCGGCTTCGTCGCCGGCCTCATCGCGCGCTGGCTTGCACCGGGGCCGAACAATCCGAGCGGCTTCATTCTCACCACCATCCTCGGCATTGCCGGCGCATTTCTCGCGACCTTCGTCGGCCAGGCCATTGGTCATTACAGCCCCGACCAGGGCGCCGGCTTCATCATGGCCACGATCGGCGCAGTGGTGGTGCTGTTCATCTGGCACCGGCTGGTGGCCAGCGGCGTGATCAAAGGGTAGCGGCATAGGCTGTGGGCACGCTGCCACCCCCACACTCCGTCATTGCGAGGAGCTCTTGCGACGAAGCAATCCAGGATGTCTCCACGGAGAGATTACTGGATTGCTTCGCTTCGCTCGCAATGACGAACTACGTAATCAAATGCATCCCCGCATCCATGCGCACGACCTCGCCGGTCATGTTGCTGGAGGCCGGCATCGCCAGGAAGCAGACGAGCTGGGCGATGTCGTCGGCGGTTGATGCGACCTTCAGCGGCACCTTCGCCACCACGCTGTCGCGCACCTGCTTGGCGCCGGCCTCGCCGCGGCCCTTGGTGAACCAGGGCGTGTCGATATAGCCGGGGCACACCGTATTGACGCGGATCAACGGCGCCAGCGCGCGCGACAGCGACAGCGTCATGGTGTTGAGCGCGCCCTTGCTCGCGGCATAGGCGATCGACGAACCGACGCCGCTGATGCCGGCGACCGACGACACGTTGACGACGGCGGAGGGCCGGCCCGAAGCCTTCGCACCGGCCTCGAGCAGGCTGCGCGCGGCGCGCACCATCTGGAACGGGCCGATGGTGTTGACACCATAGAGCCGCTGGAAATCTTCAGCCGACAGGCCGTCGAGATCGGCATGGGCGACATGCTTGGTGGTGCCGGCATTGTTGACGAGGATGTCGAGCCGGCCCCAGCCGCTGGCTGCCGCGACGATCTTGCGGCAATCCTCATCCTTCGACACGTCGCCCTGCGCGACCAGAACCTCCGCCGCGCCGGCCTTGCGGCAGACTTCCGCGGTGGCCTCGGCCTCCTTCTGGCTCGACGAATAGTTGATGACGAGCCGCGCCCCGCTCCGGGCGAGAATTTCCGCAGTCGCTGCACCGAGCCCGGATGCGGACCCCGTCACGATTGCGCACAAACCGTCTTTTGCCATCCGGATTTCCTTCCCCTGTATCTGATGTGGCGCCCTGTTTAGCGAGTTTGCCGCGCCCTGCAAATCGAGCAAACTCCGCTAAGCGGAATTAGCATTTCTTGAAGCCTGCCCCCATGCCGGCCCCGCAGATGGACCTGCGATCAACGCTTGTCAGGGCCATGGCTTTTTCCGATCATCGGGCGCAAGAAGAGACTGCGCACTGGCCGATCAGGCCGGACGCGCCAATGGCAAAACACGGGGAACGCTGTGGCGGAGAGTGACAATATCGTCGTCGAGACCGCGGAGAAAATCTTCGCCGATCTCGCCGATCCGCAAACCATCAACAACGACAAGAATAATTCGTGGCAGGCGCCGCTGTGGCAGGCACTGAGCGAAGCCGGCCTGCCGCTGTCCTGGGTGCCCGACGATCTCGGCGGCTCCGGCGCCAGCCTTGCCGATGGCTTTGCACTGCTGAACGCCGCTGGTCGCTTCGCGGTCGCAGTTCCCCTCGCCGAGACCATGCTCGCAGGCTGGCTGCTCGCACAGGCGAAGATCACCTCGCCCGAGGGCGAGATGACGGTCGTGCCGGCGAGCCCGAAGGATCGCATCACCCTCGATGCCGACGGCGCGATCTCCGGCCGCGCCCGCGGCGTGCCCTTTGCCAAGGCGGCGAAACATTTTGCGGTGCTGGCGCACGGCAAGGATGGCGCGGTCGTTGCGCTGGTCGATGCGACCAAGGCGCGGATCGAATCCGGCCTCAATGTCGGCTACGACCACAGTGACACCGTCACGCTCGACAAGGTCCAGCCGATTACCATCAAGCCCGCACCGAAGGGCTTTGAGCAGACCAATCTGATGCTGATGGGCGGCGTTGCGCGCAGCCTTCAGATCGCCGGCGCGCTGGAATCGATGCTCGACATTTCCGTGCGCTACTCCAACGAGCGCGTCGCCTTCGAGAAGAAAATCTCGAAATTCCAGGCCGTGCAGCACAATCTCGCGCGCCTCGCCGGCGAATCCGCCGCGGCGCTTGCCGCCGCAACATCTGCCGCCGACGCCATTGCAAATGCAAAGTCGTTCAACGACGAAGTCTATCTCGAGGCTGCCTCGGCAAAAATCCGCTGCGCGGAAGCGGCCGAAAAAGGCGGCGCGATCGCGCATCAGGTCCATGGCGCGATTGGCTTCACCCTGGAGCACATCCTGCACCGCTACTCGCTGCGGGCGCTGGCCTGGCGCGACGATTTCGGTTCGGAAAGTCATTGGGCCGTCGAGCTCGGCAAGCTCGTCGCCACCAGAGGCGCCGATGAATTGTGGCCGCTCGTGGCGTCGCGCTGATCAGGAGACGAGACAACAATGACCGCTGCCCTCCGTTTCGATCCGATCCGCCTGCCCGAAAAGTGCGAGCAATTGCGCAAGGAAGTGCGCGCCTTCCTCGCCGAAGAAATCGCCGCCGGCACCTTCGATCCGAACAAGCCCAACCGCGAGGACACCGACGCACCGGAATTTTCCCGCCGGGTCGGTGCCAAGGGTTGGCTGGGAATGACCTGGCCGAAGAAATATGGCGGCCAGGAGCGCTCCTTCCTCGAGCGCTACGTGGTCACCGAGGAGATGCGCGTCGCCAATGCGCCGACGCGGCGCTTCTTCGTCGCCGACCGCCAGAGCGGCCCGGTACTGCTGAAATACGCGCCCGAGCACATCAAGATGGAGATCCTGCCGCGGATCTGCCGCGGCGAGATCTGCTTTGCCATCGGCATGAGCGAGCCGAACTCGGGCTCCGACCTGTTCGCGGCCAAGACGCGCGCGACCAAGACAGAGGGCGGTTATCTCATCAACGGCACCAAGATCTGGACCTCGTCGGCGCACATCGCCGACTACATGATCGCGATCTTCCGGACCTCGCCGCCGACCAAGGAGAATCGCCGTCACGGCCTGACCCAGTTCCTGGTCAAGATGAAGCAGCCGGGCATCAAGGTGAACCCGATCGGCCAGATCACCGGGCAGTACGAGTTCAACGAGGTCGTCTTCACCGATCATTTCATTCCGGATGATCACGTGCTGGGCGAAGTCGACGGCGCCTGGAAGCAGGCGACGAGCGAGCTCGCCTATGAGCGTTCGGGGCCCGAGCGTTTCCTGGAGACCTATTATGTGCTGACGGAGCTGGTGCGCGCGGTCGGCCCCAATCCGGACACGCGCAGTGCCGAAGGCATCGGCCGGCTGGTCGCGCAGCTTCACACCATGCGGCGCATGTCGGTCTCGGTTGCCGGCATGCTACAGGCCGGCAAAGAGCCGGTGGTCGAGGCGTCCATCGTCAAGGACATCGGCACGGTCTGGGAGCAGCAGCTTCCGCACCGCGTGCGCGATCTCGCCGCCTTCGTCGAGGAGACCGCGACCAACCGCGAGACCTTGGAGCGGCAGCTCGACTTCGCGATCAAGACCGCGCCGAAACTCACGATCCAGGGCGGCACCACCGAGGTGCTGCGCGGCATCATCGCCCGCGGGCTTGGCTTGCGCTAGATGGGACCGAGACGCCGGCCGCGCGCTCCGTTCACCTCTCCCTTTGGGAGAGGTGGTCCTTCGCTACTGAGACACTGGAGGCCAAATGAGCACGTATAAAGACATCGGCGTCGAGAAGGTCGGGCATGTCGGCACCATCGAGATTCGCCGCCCGCCGCTCAACTTCTTCGACATCTCGCTGATCAACCAGATCGCGGACGCGCTCGACGAGTTCGACCGCGACATCGAGATCCGTGCTTCCGTTCTCTCCGCGCAGGGCAAGGCGTTCTGCGCCGGCGCCAATTTCGGCGACCCGGCGCGGCAGGCGCAGGAAGCACGTGAGGCCGAGCAAGCGAGGAAGGGCGACCCGGCCGACAATCTCGGGCAGATCAGCCATCTCTACATCCAGGCCGTGCGCATCTTCCGCGCCAAGAAGCCGATCGTCGCTGCCGTGCAGGGCGCGGCCATCGGCGGCGGCCTGGGCCTCGCGGTATCCGCGGACTTCCGTGTCACCTGCCCCGAAGCGCGCTTCTCCGCCAACTTTACCAAGCTCGGCTTCCATCCCGGCTTCGGCCTGACCGTGACGCTGCCCGAGCTGATCGGCAAGAACAACGCCGAGCTGATGTTCTACACCAGCCGCCGTGTCACCGGCGAAGAGGCCTACAAATGGGGCCTCGCCAACGAGCTGGTGCCGCAGGACCAGGTGAAGTCGGCCGCGATGAAGCTCGCCGGCGAGATCGCCGAATGCTCCCCGCTCGGCCTGCTCTCGACCCGCGCCACGATACGCAATGGCCTCGCCGACCGAGTCATGGCCGCGACCAATCACGAACTCGCCGAGCAGACAAGGTTGCGCGCGACGGAGGATTTCAAGGAAGGCGTCAAGGCCACGGAAGAGCGCCGCGCGGCAAATTTTAAGGGAAGGTGACTCCCTTCTTCTTCTTCCTTGAGCCACCACACGTCCATCCGTCATCCTGAGGTGCGATCTGCACGGTGCGCAGCAGCGTGCGGAGAGCCTCGAAGGATGAACGGCCCCGCCGGTGGCCGTCGCCCTTCGAGGCTCGCCGAAGAGGCGAGCACCTCAGGGTGACGGATAACAAAGAAGCAGATCAATTCACGCGGAACGTCACCCCACCCAGCAGAAACTCATTGCCCGCGACCGCGAGCCCCTTCGCCTTGGCGGTATGCAGCACCTGCGCCACGTCAGTCACCCGAAACTCCAGCGCGCTCATGATCTCGCTGGCGCCTTTGACGAAGCGGAAGCTGGCATTGGGCAAGTTCAGTTCGGCCTCATCATTCGGCGCAACACCGATGATCTTGCCCCAGTGCTCCGCCAGCCCTTGCGGATCCGGGCTCTGCATCTCCACACCCGTCAGCGCCTGCGTCGCGTCCGTGCGAATGAACTTCTGCCAGTCCGGCCCCGCCGGCGGATACGGGCCCAGACTATCGTCGCTGCCTTCGGTGTGGTTGAATTCGATGAAGGCTGCGCGGCAGTCGCGCGGGTGGAGCTGGACGCCGTGATAGGGCGCGTGGTCGATCACGTTGGCGGTGCGCACGCCCAGCCTATTGGCATTGCGGCCGCGCTCCTCGGGATCATCGCAGCAGAAGATCGCCATGTAGCCGCCGCGGCCGCCGGTCTTTTCGATGAAGCGGCCCGCCGTGGTGCCGTCCTTGAACGGCGCCACCACCTCCAGCAGGATCGTGTCGACCGGGAGCAGCGCGTTCTCCAGGCCGTATTTTGCGACATTGCCGTCGCGGTAGCAGACGGCGAGACCCATGATCCGGGCGATGTCGGAGATCACGGGCTCGAGCTGCGGCGCGACCAGGCAGATCTGCCGCAAGCGCAGATACGACGACATCGTCACTCGCCCCTGAAGGCGGGCTTGCGCTTCTCGACGAAGGCCTTTGCGGCCTCCTTGTGATCGGCGGTGTCGCCGCAGCGGGTGTGATGGATCGCCTCGCCGTCGAAGCAATCCTCCAGCGCCAGATGCTCGGCGTTGTTGATGTTGCGCTTGATGAAGCCGAGCGCGATCGAAGGCCCTTGCGCCAGCGACAGCGCGAGCTCGTGCGCGGCCGCATCAATCTCGGCGTCGGGCACGACCTTCGTGACCATGCCGATGGCATGCGCTTCCCTCGCGGTCAGCACCGGCGACATCAGATAGAGCTCGCGCGCCCGCGCACTGCCGAGCAGCTGGGTGAGGAAATAGGTGCCGCCGTAATCGCCGGAGAAGCCGACTTTGGCGAAGGCCGTCGTGATCTTGCAGGATTCGCTGGCGATGCGCAGATCGCAGGACAGCGCCATCGAAAGCCCGGCGCCGGCCGCCGCACCGTCGAGCTGCGCCACCACCGGTTTCGGCATCTGGTGCAGGATGCGCGAGACCTCCATGCCGCGGCGCAAATTCGCAAGCTTCTGCTCGAACGGCAGCGGCGCGCGGCCCTCCGCCATCGACTTGACGTCACCGCCGACGCAGAAGCTGCCGCCGGCGCCCTTGAACAGCACCGCGCGCACCTCCGGATCGTCAGCGGCACGCCGCGCCGCCTCGACCAGCCCGCGCACCATGTCGGGGTTGAGCGCGTTTTTCCGCTCCGGGCGGTTCATGGTGATGGTGAGCAGTCCGCCTTCGAGCTTTTGCAGGACCATGTCGTTGCTCACAGGACGTCTCCCTTGTTGTTGCTTTGCTCCGTCATTCCGGGGCGCGCAAAGCGCGAACCCGGAATCCATTTCTCATCGATCACTGCCGCCCGATGGATCCCGGGCTCTCGCTACGCGAGCCCCGGGATGACGTCGTGGCTCACGTCACGACGTCACTTCTTCACCAGCGGGCAGCGCGACTGCTCCAGCGACTGGAACGCCTCGTTGCCGGGCACGGTGGCGAGCAGCTTGTAGTCGTCCCAGCGGCCCTTGGACTCCGACGGCTTCTTCACCTCGAACAGGTACATGTCGTGGATCATGCGGCCATCCTCGCGGATCTTGCCACCCTTGGCGAAGAAGTCGTTGATCGGCGTCTCCTTCATCACCTTCATGACCGCGGTGACATCGGTCGTTCCGGCCGCCTTCACGGCCTTGAGGTAATGCGTCACGGAAGAATAGACCCCGGCCTGCGCCGAGGTCGGCGGCCGCTTCACGCGCTCCTGAAAGCGTTTCGAGAAGGCGCGCGTCTCGTCGTTCATGTCCCAGTAGAACGCTTCCGCCAGCAACAGGCCCTGTGCGGTCTCCAGCCCGATCGAGTCGATATCGGTGACGAAGGCGAGCAGCGGCGAGACCTTCTGGCCGCCCTTGGTGATGCCGAACTCGGCCGCCTGCTTGATGGCGTTGACGGTGTCGCCACCGGCGTTCGCCAGCCCGATCACCTTGGCCTTCGAGGACTGGGCCTGGAGCAGAAACGAGGAAAAATCCGACGTGTTGAGCGGATGGCGGACATTGCCGAGCACCTTGCCTCCAGTCTTGGTCACGACGTTGCTGGTGTCCTTTTCCAGATCCTGGCCGAAGGCGTAATCGGCGGTGAGGAAGAACCAGGTGTCGAGGCCGGATTTCACCGCGGCAAGGCCGGTCACGTTGGCCTGGCCGAAGGTGTCGAACACGTAGTGCACGGTATAGGGGCCGCAGGCCTCGTTGGTGAGGCGGATCGAGCCCGGTCCGTTGAACATGATGATCTTGTTGCGCGCTTTCGCGATCTCGCCGGCGGCGAGCGCGGTCGCGGAGGCCGCGACGTCGTAGATCATCTCGACGCCCTGGTTGTCGAGCATGTCGCGGGCGATGTTGGCGGAGAGGTCGGCCTTGTTGAGATGGTCGGCGGCCAGCACCTGGATCTTGCGTCCCAGCACCTCGCCGCCGAAATCCTCAACGGCCATCTTCGCCGCAGTCTCGCTGCCGGGACCTGTGATGTCGGCATACAGGCTCGACATGTCGAGAATGCCGCCGATCTTGAGTGGCGGCTTGTCCTGGGCCTGCGCGGCGCTCGCACTCAGGGCAAACGCAGCGGCAAAAATGCCGGACAAAATATTCTTCATCGAAAAAGACCTCCCTTATCGCGCCGTGCTCTGATGGCGGCTTGGTTATTGCTTTTGGCAATCGTTGTTGCCGCAATCATGCCGCATGCGCGAGAGGGCAGCAAGCACGGGGGCGATGAAGGTGTATGATTGTCGCGCATGTTTTCCGCAAAGCGGAATGGTAAGGCACGACCAAATGTTTCCGCGTCGTCATTGCGAGCGCAGCGAAGCAATCCAGAAATACATCCGCGGAAAGATTCTGGATTGCTTCGTCGCGAGGGCTCCTCGCAATGACGGAGTTTGACGAAGCCCCTTCGCGACCCACTACGCATGAGTTATAGTTTCCGCGTAATGCAACCTCTCCGGGCAACGTGACGCAACGGCTTCACTTCATCGTCGCATTTCTTCTCGTCGCGGGTCACACCGCGTTCGCGGCACCATGCCAATTCGAATCGCAGGGCGAGGGCCGCGTCGCCGCCATCGTCGATGCGCGCAGCGTGCGCCTCGATGACGGTCGCGAGATCCGCCTTGCCGGCATCGAACCGACGGCGACGACGAAGCAGACGCTGACATCCCTGCTCGCCGGCCGCGACGTAACGCTGCGAGGCGCCGACGACACGCCCGACCGCTACGGCCGCCAGGGCGCGTTCGTCTTCATCGGCGAAAGCGATACCTCGGTGCAGGCCACGCTGCTGGCCCGGGGCGAGGCCATCGCCTCGGCCGAAATCGCCGACAAGGACTGCGCGGCCGCCCTGCTGGCGTCGGAGGCCCAGGCGAGGCGCCAAAAAATGGGCAACTGGGCTGACCCATCGGCCATAAAAAACGCGGAAAGTCCGGACGATATTTTGGCGGGGATCGGGCGCTTTATGGTGGTCGAGGGCAAAGTCCTGTCGGTCCGGCAAGCTGGGGCAATGACCTACCTCAACTTCGGACGGAACTGGACACGCGGCTTTGCCGTGACTATTTCAAGGCGCACGCTACCGGCATTCGAAAGCGCCGGGATTACCCTTAAGTCCTTGGAGAATCGGCGAATTCGTGTCCGGGGCTGGGTCGAGGGGAATACCGGGCCGCGGATTGATGTGCGGCTCATAGGGCAGGTCGAGTTGCTGGGCGCAAACGAGCCGACAGGGGTAGGGCCCTCAAAGGGGCCAGGCACGGGTTAAGCGACGTGAATGGGGTGCTAGAACAGCACGTACGGAGTGAACGCCGCCTGTGGGCGGCGCCCGCCGCGCTATGCCTGGCGCTGGGCGGGCTTCTCGCCGGTTGCGGCGACATGAACCGGTTCCAGACCGCCGCCGCCCCGCCGACCGTCGCGATGCCCAAGCCGAAGCCGGCGGTCGCGCAGACCCCCGCCACCGAGAAGGAGCACGAGCGCATCCTGGTGAGCTATGGCGGCGCCTATGACGACCCCAGGCTCGAATCGCTCGTCAGCAAGACCGTCGACCGGTTGGTCGCCGCGTCGGACCGTCCCGACCAGGGCTACAAGGTCACCATTCTCAATTCCGGCGCGGTGAATGCGTTCGCGCTGCCGAACGGCCAGCTCTATGTCACGCGCGGCCTGCTGGCGCTGGCGAGCGACACCTCGGAATTGTCCTCCGTGCTCAGCCACGAGATGGCGCATGTGCTGTCCAAGCACGCCGCGATGCGCGAGGACCAGGCGCGCCAGGCCGCGATCGTCACCCGTGTCGTCACCGACATGAGCAACGACCCGGATCTCACCGCGCTCGCGCTCGCCAAGACCAAGCTCACCATGGCGAGCTTCTCGCGCAACCAGGAGTTCGAGGCTGACGGCATCGGCGTCGGCATCTCCGCCAAGGCGCATTTCGACCCTTATGGCGCCGCGCGCTTCCTCTCGGCGATGGAACGCAATGCCGAGCTGAAGGCCGGCAAGAGCTCGCTCGATCCGCGCGCGCAGGATTTCACCTCGTCGCATCCGGCAACGCCGGAACGCGTGCAGAATGCGCAGAACATCGCACGGCAATACTCGGCCCCTGAAGGCGCCGAGCGCGACCGCGAGAGCTATCTCGCCGCGATCGACAACCTCGTCTATGGCGAAGACCCCAGCGAAGGCTTTGTCCGTGGCCGCCGTTTCCTGCATCCGAAACTCGGCTTCACCTTCCAGGCGCCTGACAATTTCACGCTCGACAACACCGCGCAGGCCGTGATCGGCGTGCGCGACGGCGGCTCGCAGGCGATGCGCTTCGACGTCGTACGCGTGCCGGCCGAGCAGTCGCTCGGCGACTACCTGAATTCGGGCTGGATGGAAGGCGTCGAGAAGGCCTCGACCGAGGACCTCACCATCAACGGCTTCCCGGCCGCGTCCGCCACCGCCAAAGGCGACCAGTGGCAGTTCAAGGTCTACGCGCTGCGCTTCGGCAGCGACGTCTACCGCTTCATCTTCGCGACACGACAGAAGTCGACCGAGAGCGAGCGGAACGCACGCGAGACCGTCAACTCATTCCGCCGCCTGACGCTCGACGAGATCCAGGCCGCGCGGCCGCTGCGCATCAAAGTCATCACCGTTCAGCCCGGCGACACCGTGGAATCGCTCTCCCATCGCATGTCCGGCGTCGATCACCCCGCCGAACGCTTCCGCGTGCTCAACGGCCTCGATCGCACCGCGCAGGTGAAGGTGCGGGATCGCGTGAAGATCGTCGCGGATTGACGTGCGCTAAGCGCACGTCATCTCGGGGCGCGCTTGAGCAGCGAACCCGGGATCTGGAGCTACAAATTCGCTGTCGTAGGTTGGGCAAAGCGAAGCGTGCCCACCACTTCTCTATCGTGATCGCTGAAAGATGGTGGGCACGGCGCGATGCGCCTTTGCCCACCCTACGACACCTGTGATGTGGCGACGGCGCGAACCTCAGCGCCCCGCGTCCATGTCACCGGCCTCGCGCTGGCCGCTGAGCCAGAGCGCGAGCAGGGTCCAGAACGCACCCGACAGCAGATACGCACCCGAGGCGATGACACCGAGATTGGTGGCGAGCAGCAACGCGACCAGCGGTGCAAAGCCCGCGCCGAACAGCCAGGCCATGTCCGAGGTTAGCGCCGAGGCGGTGTAGCGGTAGGCCTGCCGGAAGTTCGAGGCGATCGCACCAGAGGACTGGCCGAAGGAGAGGCCGAGCAGGATGAAACCGATCACCATGTAGATGGTCTCGCCGAACGCGCCGGCGTCGAGCAGCTGCGGCGCGAAGCCGCTGTAGATCGCAATCGCGATCGCCGATCCCATCAAGAGCGACTTGCGGCCGACGCGGTCAGCAATAACGCCGGAGAGCACGATCGCACCGACGCCGAACGCAGCAGCGACGATCTCGATGATCAAAAAGCGCACCGGGCTCTCGCGGGTGAACAGGAACACCCAGGACAGCGGAAACACCGTGACCATGTGGAACAGCGCGAAGCTCGCCAGCGGCGCGAACGCGCCCAGCATGATGTTGTGGCCTTCGCGCGCGACGGTGTCGGAGATGCGCGAGGGCTGCAATTCGCGGGTCTCGAACAGCGAGGCATATTCTTCCGTCGTCACCATGCGCAGGCGCGCGAACAGCGCCACGACGTTGATGGCGAAGGCGACGAAGAACGGATAGCGCCAGCCCCAGTCGAAGAAGTCGTCGGCCGAGAGGTTGCCGGCGAAATAGGCGAACAGCGCGCTCGCCACGATCAGCCCGAGGGGGGCGCCGAGTTGCGGCACCATCGCGTACCAGCCGCGCTTCGAGGCCGGCGCATTCAACGCCAGCAGCGAGGCCATGCCGTCCCAGGCACCGCCCCAAGCCAGACCCTGCGCGATTCGCGCCAGCGCCAGCAGCCAGATCGCGGCAACGCCGATCTCGTGATAGCCGGGCAGGAACGCGAGCGCGACGGTGGCGGTGCCGAGCAGGAACAGCGCCGAGACCAGCTTGGCCGTCTTGCCGTATTCCCGGTCCACCGTCATGAAAATGACGGTTCCGATCGGCCGCGCCAAAAACGCCAGCGCGAAGATCATGAAGGAATAGAGGGTACCGGTCAGTTCGCTCGTGAACGGGAACACCAGGCGCGGGAACACGATCACCGAGGCGATCGCGAAAACGAAGAAGTCGAAGAATTCCGAGGTGCGCCCGATGATGACGCCGATGGCGATCTCGCCGGGACTGGCCTGGTCGTGGCCGTGCTCGCCCGAGTGGAGGTCTGCCATTGCGGGGGTCTGTGCCGTCGCCATTCGTGCGCCCTTAACGTCCTGAAAACCAAAGCCGACCGCCCGGCGGGAAGCCAGGCAATCTGGCCCTGTCTGGCCCAACATTCCGCACTGCAACATTGGACAAATTGTCCAATGTCCGGATTGCTGCGTCGCAGCTACCCGTTGGCCCCGCAAAGGAAACTCATTCTCAAAGGCTCGGCCCGTGTCTCGTCTCAAGATCCTGGCGCTACTACCCCTGGCAGTTTCGCTCAGCGGCTGCAACTACGTCGTGCTGGCGCCAGCCGGCGACATCGCTGCCCAGCAGCGCGACCTCGTCATCATCTCCACCGTCCTGATGCTCCTGATCGTCGTCCCCGTGATGGCGCTGACGGTGCTGTTCGCCTGGCGCTACCGCCAGTCCAACACCTCGGCCCGCTACGAGCCGGAATGGGACCACTCGACCAAGCTCGAACTGGTGATCTGGTCGGCGCCGCTGCTGATCATCGTCTGCCTGGGCGCGCTGACCTGGATGGGCACGCATCTGCTCGACCCCTATCGCACCCTCGGCCGCATCAAGGCGGAGCAGGCCGTGGACCAGTCCAGGGCCCCGCTCGAGGTCGATGTCGTCGCGCTCGACTGGAAGTGGCTCTTCATCTATCCGGACTACGGCATCGCCACCGTCAACGACCTCGCTGCTCCGGTCGATCGTCCGATCAACTTCCGCATCACCGCATCCTCGGTGATGAACTCGTTCTACATTCCCGCGCTCGCCGGCCAGATCTATGCGATGCCGGGCATGGAGACGAAGCTCCACGCCGTCGTGAACCACACCGGCACCTACAAGGGCTTTTCGGCGAACTACAGCGGCGCCGGCTTCTCCGGCATGCACTTCGACTTCCAGGGCCTCGATGACAAGGGCTTCGACGCCTGGATCGCCAGCGCCAAGTCCGCCGGCGGCTCGCTCGGCCGCGCCGAATATCTCCAGTTGGAGAAGCCCAGCCAGAACGAGCCGGTGCGCCGCTACGGCACCATCGATTCCGATCTCTACCGCCTGATCCTCAACATGTGCGTCGAGACCGGCAAGATGTGCCAGAGCGAGATGATGGCAATCGACGCCAAGGGCGGTCGCGGCCATGAGGGCCTGAACAACACCCTGCCGCTCACTTACGACAAGTACGCCCGCCGCGGCACCCCGCTCGGGCCGGAGCCGACCTTCGTCGCCGGCACCTGCACGCCGGATGCGCCGCAGGGCCAGACCACCGCGTCGATCAAGGCTCCGACCGACATTGCGCCGCTGACCGGCGCCGGCCTGAAGCGGCCGACCTTCACGCCGCTGAAGTCCTCGTCCTTCTTCCTCGGACAGCGTCCGAAGTCAGACTCCTAAAGAGAACGCGCATGTCTCCTGATCTTCTCAAGCTCATCTTCGGCCGGCTCGGCCTCGAATCGCTGCCGCTGCACGAGCCGATCGTCGTCGGCACCTTCGTGGTGGTCGCGCTCGGCGGCGCCGTGCTGCTCGGCGGCCTCACCTATTTCCGCCTCTGGGGCTACCTCTGGCGCGAATGGTTCACCACCGTGGACCACAAGCGCATCGGCATCATGTACATGATCCTCGGCATCGTGATGCTGCTGCGCGGCTTTGCGGACGCGCTGATGATGCGCGGCCAGCAGATGCTCGCCTTTGGCGGCTCCGAGGGCTATCTCAACGCCCATCACTACGACCAGGTCTTCACCGCCCACGGCGTGATCATGATCTTCTTCGTAGCGATGCCGCTGGTCACCGGCCTGATGAACTATGTGGTGCCGCTGCAGATCGGCGCGCGCGACGTGTCGTTCCCGTTCCTGAACAATTTCAGCTTCTGGATGACGGTCGGCGGCGCGGTACTGGTGATGGCCTCGCTGTTTATCGGAGAATTCGCCCGCACCGGCTGGCTGGCTTATCCGCCGCTGTCGAACATCGGCTACAGTCCTGATGTCGGCGTCGACTATTACATCTGGGCGCTGCAGGTCGCCGGCGTCGGAACGACGTTATCCGGCATCAACCTGATCTGCACCATCGTCAAGCTGCGGTGCCCCGGCATGACCATGATGAAGATGCCGGTGTTCACCTGGACCTCGCTCTGCACCAACATCCTGATCGTCGCCTCCTTCCCCGTTCTGACCGTCGTGCTCGCGCTGCTCTCGCTCGACCGGTACGTCGGCACCAACTTCTTCACGAACGATTTCGGCGGCAGCCCGATGATGTATGTGAACCTGATCTGGATCTGGGGCCACCCCGAGGTCTACATCCTGGTTCTCCCGGCCTTCGGCATCTTCTCGGAAGTCACCTCGACCTTCTCCGGCAAGCGGCTGTTCGGCTACACCTCGATGGTCTACGCCACGGTCGTCATCACCATCCTGTCGTACCTCGTATGGCTGCACCACTTCTTCACGATGGGCTCGGGCGCCAGCGTCAACTCGTTCTTCGGCATCACCACGATGATCATCTCGATCCCGACGGGCGCGAAGATGTTCAACTGGCTGTTCACGATGTATCGCGGCCGCATCCGCTACGAATTGCCTATGATGTGGACGATCGCCTTCATGCTGACCTTCGTGATCGGCGGCATGACCGGCGTGCTGCTCGCAGTGCCGCCGGCCGACTTCGTGCTGCACAACAGCCTGTTCCTGATCGCGCACTTCCACAACGTGATCATCGGCGGCGTGGTGTTCGGCGCGTTCGCCGGCATCAACTACTGGTTCCCGAAGGCGTTCGGCTTCAAGCTCGATGTGTTCTGGGGCAAGCTGTCGTTCTGGTTCTGGGTCGTCGGCTTCTACCTCGCCTTCATGCCGCTCTATGTGCTCGGCCTGATGGGCGTGACCCGCCGCCTGCGCGTGTTCGATGATCCGTCCCTGCAGATCTGGTTCATCATCGCCGCGATCGGCGCCTTCCTCGTGTTCCTCGGCATCCTCAGCATGCTGATGCAGTTCGCGGTCAGCCTGCTCAAGCGCGAGCAGCTCAAGGACGTCACCGGCGATCCCTGGGATGCGCGCACGCTGGAATGGGCGACCTCCTCGCCGCCGCCGGACTACAACTTCGCCTTCACCCCCGTCGTTCACGACAATGACGCGTGGTGGGACATGAAGAAGCGCGGCTACCAGCGTCCGCTCACCGGGTTCAAGCCGATCCACATGCCCAGCAGCACCGGCACCGGAATCATCCTCGCCGGCCTCGCCACCGCGATGGGCTTCGGCCTGATCTGGTACATCTGGTGGCTGGCGGCTGCGAGCTTCCTCGCGATGCTCGCCGTCGGTATCGGTCACACCTTCAACTATCACCGCGACTTCGACATTCCGGCTGAAGACGTCATCCGGACCGAGGACGCGCGCACCAAACTGCTCGCCGGAGCCAAGTAAATGACTGTTGCCGTCAATCCAACGCAAACCGGCGAGCCGCTGTTCTATCTCGCCGACGAACACCCGCATCCGGAAGGCTACAGCACCTCGCTCGGCTTCTGGATCTACCTGATGAGCGATTGTCTCATCTTCGCGATGTTGTTCGCCGCCTTCGGCGTGCTCGGCGCCAACTACGCCGCCGGCCCCGCGCCGAAGGACCTGTTCGACCTGAACCTGGTCGCGGTGAACACGTCCATGCTACTGCTGTCGTCGATCACGTACGGTTTTGCGATGCTGACGATGCAGCAGAACAAGATCGGCCAGACGCAGATGTGGCTGGCGATCACCGGCCTGTTCGGCGCCGCCTTCATCGGCATCGAGCTCACCGAGTTCGCCCACATGATCCACGAAGGCGCCACGCCCCAGCGCAGCGCCTTCCTGTCCGCGTTCTTCACCCTGGTCGGCACCCACGGCCTGCACGTCACCTGCGGCCTGATCTGGCTGGTGACCCTGATGGTGCAGGTCGGGAAATTCGGCCTGATCGAGGCCAACCGGCGCCGCCTGATGTGCCTGTCGATGTTCTGGCACTTCCTCGACGTGGTCTGGATCGGCGTCTTCACCTTCGTCTATCTCCTGGGAGTTCTGCGATGACCACCGATACCCACGCAGCCGGCGCGCACGACCATCACCACGACGACGGTCACGCCCACAGCACGTTCTCGGGCTACATGCTCGGCTTCGTGCTCTCGGTGGTGCTCACCGCGATCCCGTTCTGGCTGGTGATGAGCGGCGCGCTGCCGAGCAAGCAGATCACCGCGCTGGTCATCATGGCCTTCGCGGTCGTGCAGATCGTCGTGCACATGATCTACTTCCTGCACATGAACGCCAAGTCCGAGAATGGCTGGACCATGATGGCGCTGATCTTCACCATCGTCATGGTGGTGATCGGGCTGTCCGGTTCGCTGTGGGTCATGAACCACCTCAACAGCAACATGATGCCCATCCACCAGATGAGCGGAATGAAGTGAGCGATATAGGGACCGTGACGATCAAGGCACTGGGCGCGCCCCGCAAGGCTGCACGCCCGTCCTTGTGGCTCACGGTCCTCTCGCTCACGGCCTTTGTACTTCTGATCGCCCTCGGCGTCTGGCAGATCGAGCGCCGCGCCTGGAAGCTGGCGCTGATCGATCGCGTCGAGCAGCGCGTCCATGCCCCGGCGCAGCCGATCCCCGTTCCCGCGGCGTGGCCCACAGTCACCGCCGCAAGCGACGAATACAGGCACGTCAGCGTCACCGGCCGCTTCCTGCACGACCGCGAGACGCTGGTTCAGGCCGTGACCGAAGAAGGCCCCGGCTATTGGGTGCTGACGCCGCTTCAGCGCGGCGACGGCACGCAAGTCCTGGTCAACCGCGGCTTCGTGCCGACCGATCGGCGCGACGCATCGACGCGACAGGCCGGCAATCCCGAAGGCCCGGTCGAAATCACCGGCCTCTTGCGCGTCACGGAGCCGAAGGGCGGCTTCCTTCGCACCAATGTTCCGCAGCACAACCGCTGGTACTCGCGGGACGTCGCCGCGATTGCGGCGGCACACGGCCTCCACGACGTCGCCCCGTTTTTCGTCGATGCCGACGCCGGATCACAATCCGCCGGCGGGCCCATCGGCGGATTGACCGTGATCCGCTTTCCCAATAACCACCTGATCTATGCGCTGACGTGGTTTGCCCTGGCTTTCATGCTGGCCGGTAAACTCTTCGTCACATTCGGCGGCGGGCTGTTCCGCCGCAGGCGCTTCGTCCACGAACCGGCCGGCGGCCCCGATGCCACCGCCCGCAGGACGGGATCAGATGCTGGAACGATCGTCGAACAGGCCTGACGACGGAAGAACGCAGACGCTCGCCCATGGCGGCGAGCCGGCCGTCACGCTGCAGTCGCAGGCGGATACGCGCAGCGAGCTGATCGGCGCTGCGCCCACCGACGACGAGACCAACCGCAAGAACATGGCGCTGCTGATCCAGCTGCGCTGGACCGCGGTGGTCGGCCAGATCGTGACCATCGGCGGCGTGCATTTCTGGCTCGGCATTCCGCTGCCGCTGGAGCGGATGGGTGCGGTGATCGGCGCGCTGGTGCTGCTCAACGTCTCGAGCCTGGTCTGGGTGCGCCATCGCGCCGCGATCTCCAGCAACGAACTGCTGGTTGCGCTGATGCTCGACGTCGCCGCGCTGACCGCGCAGCTTTACCTCAGCGGCGGCGCGACCAATCCCTTCACCTCGCTGTTCCTGCTCCAGGTGACGCTGGCTGCCGTGCTGCTCGACGCCCGCTCGACCTGGTCGCTGGTGGCGCTGACCTGCGCGTGCTTCGTCTGGCTGACGCTGGCGTACCGGCCGCTCGACCTGCCGCCGAACCCGATCAGCGAGACCTACAGCCTCACCGTAACAGGCATGCTGCTCGGCTTCGCGCTCAACGCCGTGCTGCTGGTCGTGTTCGTGACCCGCATCAACAGGAATTTGCGCGAGCGCGACGCACATCTGGCGGCGCTGCGCCAGCATGCGGCCGAGCAGGATCACATCGTCCGCATGGGCCTGCTCGCCTCCGGCGCGGCGCACGAGCTCGGCACGCCGCTCGCCTCGCTCTCGGTCATCCTGAGCGACTGGCGCCGCATGCCGGATCTTGCCGCCAAGCAGGAGCTTGCCGAGGACCTCGCGGAAATGGAGACCTCGCTGCAGCGCTGCAAGTCGATCGTGACGGGCATCCTGGTGTCGGCGGGCGAAGCCCGCGGCGAAGGCTCCTCGCCCACGACAGTGACGGCTTTCGTCACCGCGCTGGTCGAGGAGTGGCGCGACGCCCGTTCGGCGCGCACGCTCTATTTCGTCAACACGTTTGGCGAGGACGTCGCCATCGTCTCGGACGTCGCGCTGAAGCAGGTCATCTTCAACGTGCTCGACAATGCCTATGAAGTTTCGCGCGACTGGGTCGAGCTTGTGGCCGAGCGCGAGGGCGACAATCTCGTGCTGTCGATCTCCGACCGCGGCCCGGGCTTTGCGCCAGAGATGCTGGCGCAGCTCGGAAAGCCCTATCACTCCAGCAAGGGCCGCGCCGGCGGCGGGCTCGGCCTGTTCCTGGTGGTGAATGTGGTGCGCAAGCTGGGTGGCAGCGTGACCGCCGAGAACCACAGGAAGCGCGGCGCCACCGTCCGCCTGACGCTGCCGCTCGCAACGCTCGCGATCGGAGGCAGCTTTGACGCCTGACCGTTCGCTCATCGTCGTCGAGGACGATTCCGGCTTTGCGCGCACGCTGAAGCGCTCGTTCGAGCGCCGCGGCTACGAGGTCGTGCTCGCCGCCTCGATCGAGGAGGTGCGGAAGGTGCTGGAGGAGCGCTCCTTCGGCCATGCCGTGGTCGACCTCAAGCTCGGCGGCGCCTCGGGGCTCGCCTGCGTCGAGCTGCTGCACACGCACGATGAGGACATGCTGATCGTGGTGCTGACCGGCTTTGCCAGCATCTCGACCGCCGTCGAGGCGATCAAGCTGGGCGCCTGCCACTATCTGGCAAAGCCGTCGAATACCGACGACATCGAGGCCGCCTTCCACAAGGCCGAAGGCAACGCCGAGGTCGCACTCGACGCCCGGCCGACCTCGATCAAGACGCTGGAATGGGAGCGCATCCACCAGACCCTGATCGAAACGGATTTCAATATTTCGGAGGCGGCGCGACGATTGGGGATGCATCGCAGGACGCTCGCGCGCAAGCTCGAGAAGCGGCCGGTGAAGTGATGCAAACGTAGGGTGGGTTAGGCGAAGCCGTAACCCACGCTTTCCTTTCCGTTGAGGAAGAACCGGTGGGTTACGCTAGCGGACTGCGCTTCGCGCAGCCGCGAGCTAACCCACCCTACGAAGTACGAACCCAACAAAAAGCCCGGCCATCCGGCCGGGCTCTTGATCTCTTGTGATCGACGCGAGACGCTTACGCGGCCTCGTCGGCAACGGTGGTGTCGTCGCCATCGGTATCGTCGGTATCGCCCTCGGCATCGGTCTCGCCTTCGCCGGCTTCCGCCTTGGCATTGGCGCGGCGCGGGCTCTTGGCGAGCTGGGCCTCGATCTCCTTGACCGCTTCGGTCTCGGTCGAGTGCTGCACCACCGCGATCTCGCGGGAGAGACGATCGAGCGCCGCTTCATAGAGCTGGCGTTCAGAGTAGGACTGCTCCGGCTGCGACTCCGAGCGGTAGAGGTCGCGCACGACTTCCGCGATCGCAACGATGTCGCCCGAATTGATCTTCGCTTCGTATTCCTGGGCGCGGCGCGACCACATGGTGCGCTTGACGCGGGCGCGGCCCTTGAGGGTCTCCAGCGCCTTCTTGACCAGCGCGGGCTCGGACAGCTTGCGCATGCCGACATTGGCGACCTTGGCGGTCGGAACGCGCAGCGTCATCTTGTCCTTGATGAAATTGATGACGAACAGCTCGAGCTTCGCGCCGGCGATCTCCTGCTCCTCGATGGCCAGGATCTGGCCGACGCCGTGAGCGGGATAGACGACGAATTCGTTGGCCTTGAAGCCCTGACGCTGGGTCACGACCTTCTTTTCCTCGACCTTCGGCGCAGCAGCGGGCTTGGCGGCCGGCTTGGCAGCAACGGGAGCCTTGACAGCAACGGGAGCCTTGACAGCAACGGAAGCCTTGGCAGGAGCAGCAGCAACAGGGGCCTTCGGCGCAGGCTTGGCAGCGGGAGCCTTGGCGGCAGCAGGCTTGGAAACGGTCGCTTTCGCGGCCGGCTTGGCAGTCTTGTTAGGCATTGCGCTTCTTTTGTTCTTCGAGGACTTTGCAGCCGGCGCCTTCGTCGCGGTCCGACCCTTGGATGCGCTACGGCTGGCCGCGGCGACTTTTTTGGCCTCCTTATGGGAAGCCCTCGCTGAAGTACTCTTTTTACGCGTTTTCTGTGACACAGCCTGCGCGCGGAAACTGCCACGCCCCTGTTCGACATTTGGTTTCACGGGAACCCAGCGGGGCCAACGGGGCTGACGGGGTTCGGCTTAATGTGCCCAATATAGCACATTTCCCGCAAAAATCAATGATTTAGGGGTCTTGAGGGCTGGTTTTCGGCCGCAACGAAGGTATTAGGGTTAAGTTTGGGCGCGGATTAGTCGCCGGAGCCGGGGTTCGGAGAAAAATATTTCTCGAACTTGCCTTCCATGCCGTCGAATTCCTTCGCGTCGGCGGGTGATTCTTTCTTCTGGGTGATGTTCGGCCAGCTCTTGGCGTAATCGGCGTTGACCTGGAGCCACTTTTCGAGGCCCGGTTCCGTGTCCGGCTTGATGGCGTCGGCGGGGCATTCCGGCTCGCACACGCCGCAATCGATGCACTCGTCGGGGTGGATGACGAGCATGTTGTCACCCTCGTAGAAGCAGTCGACCGGGCAGACCTCGACGCAGTCGGTGTACTTGCACTTGATGCAGTTTTCAGTGACGACGTAAGTCATCCAACGCTCCGAAAAGCTCTTTTAAAAGTCGCGGCTTGCGTAGCGCGGATGGCCCGGCGCCGCAAGGTCGGCAAGGCCCGATCATGACGGCTTTATGTGTTTGATCGACCAAGAAATGAATTCGAACCGCAATTAATTGCGTTTCGCTTCACTCAGCTCCTCGTAGAGCACGCGCGCCGAGGCGGCATCGCCGCGGCGCTCGTTGAAGCCAGTGACCTTCAACACGCGCACGGTGCGGTCGAGCGCGATGGTGAGGACGTCGCCGAGCTTGACCGCATGTCCCGGCGAGGTCTCGCGCGCGCCGTTGATGCGGACGTGGCCCGATACGACCAGCTCGGCCGCGGAGGTGCGCGCCTTCACCACCCGCGCGTGCCACAACCATTTGTCGAGGCGCTGCCGCTCGGTCGTGGGATCACTCCTTCCGACCGGACAGCTGCTCTTTCAGCGCGGCGAGTTTTGCAAAGGGCGAGTTGGGATCGACCGGACGATCACGCTCGCGCGGGTTCGCACTCGACGCGTAGGGCCGCAGCGAGGGACCCGACTCGCGATCGCGACGGTCGCGGCCCTTGTCGCGGTCGCGGCCACCACGGTGCTCGCGGCCACTGTCGCGATCGCCGGGCTTGCCTTTGCCTCGATCCCGATCGCGATCCTTGCCCTCGAAGCGACGGTTGTTGTCGCTGCGCTGCTCGCGGCGATCGCCGCCGCCCTCTTCGCGGCCCTTGCGGAAGTCTTTCCGATGTCCGCCATGGCGATGGCCCGGCTTTGCGCCTTCAGCGGCTTCGCCGGACGCAGCTTCCGCGGGCGCGCTGCCGGCTTCGGCACCGGCCTGCGGACGCGGCTGATTGTGGTGACGCTGGTGGCGATGGCGCTCGTGGCGCGGCTTGCGATCCTCGTGACGGCCACCGGGACGCCAGACCTCGACCAGCTCGGGCTCGGCGGGCGCGGTAGCGGCTTCGACAGGCGCGGCAGCATCGGGCGATGCAGCGGCTTCGGTGGCGGCGGTCTCGGCAGCTGCAGCTTCCAGGCCGGAGGTCTCAACCGGCGCAGCGGCCTCGTCGGCCGGCGGCGCGATGCCGGGGGCATCTTCCGGCGTGACGGGGGCTTCGGGAGAAGCTTCGAGCGCCGGCTCCTCAGGGGCGGGCTCGTCGTGCTGCTCCATGCCGGGCGCGTCTTCGACGGTGACAGCTTCGGCAGCAACCTCTGAAGCCGGAGCCTCCGGCAAGCCGGCAACGGCTTCAGCCGCAGTCTCGGTCGAGGTGTCCGCGGTGCCCTCGGCAGGCGGCGTCTCGGCCACGACCGTCTCGGCAGCGGGCGCTGCGGGCTTCACCGGCCGCGGCGGACGTTTCTCCATGCGATAGCCGAGCGCGCGCAGCACGGACGCAAAATCTTCGCCGGCGGAGCCGGTGAGCGAGGTCATCGCCTGCGTCACCACAAAGCTGCGGCCGTCGAAGGCGCCGGCGGGCTTTTCGCCGGGCGAGTTCTCGCGCCAGGCCAGCGCCGGGCGGATCAGATCGGCAAGACGCTCCAGGATGTCGACGCGCACGGCGCGCTCGCCGGCCTGCTTGTAGCCGAGCACGCGATAGGCATCACGCGGCAGCTGCTTGTCGACCGGGAACGAGGTGCGGCCCGACGAGGCCAGATGCTGCGCGCCCGAGAGCGCGGACAGATCGACATTGTCCTGCTTCAGCGCCCACAGGAGCGCAGCGAGCGCACGCGCGGCGGGCTTGAGCAGGCCGGGGAAATAGATGTGATAGGCGCCGAAGCGGACGCCGTACTTGCGCAGCGTCGCGCGCGAGGGCTGGTCGAGATCCTTCAGCTCGTTCGCGATTCTGGGACGCTCGAGCACGCCGAGCGCCTCGACCAGCTGATAGGCGATGCCGCGGGCAATGCCGGTGACGTCCTCGGCCTTGGAGAGCTCGAACATCGGTCCGAGCAGCTTTTCGATATGCGTCTTGAGCCAGAGGTCGAGCCGCGCCTGCACCTTCTCGCGGGGGCCGCCGGTGAGGCGCTCGTCGGAGATGATGCGGATGCGCGGATGCAGCGCGTCCTCTGCGGCGGACAGCCGCGCCACGGCATCGCCGGTCCAGCGGATGGTGCCTTCCGAGGTGAGCACGAACTGCTCGTCCGGCGCGTTGCCCAGTTTTTCGGCGCGCGCGTTGATCTCGCCGGCGAGCACCGCTTGCGCTGCAGCCTGCAAGGCTTTCGCATCGGAGCCGGCCTCCGCCGCATCCGGTGCAAAGGTGAAGCCGTCGAGGCGGCCGATGACATGGCCTTCGACGATGACTTCGCCGGTCTTGCCGATTTCAGTATTCAAGCTCGTGTTCTCCCGCAGGCGGCGCATCAATACACTGGTCCGACGATCAACGAAACGCTCAGTCAAGCGTTCATGGAGCGCATCCGATAATTTATTTTCGACCTCCCGCGTGATCCCCTGCCAGCGTTCGGGGTCTTTCAGCCAGTCCGGGCGGTTGGCGACGAAGGTCCAGGTGCGGATCTGCGCGATCCTGGCCGACAGCGTGTCGATGTCGCCGTCGACGCGGTCGGCCTGCTCGACCTGGGCGGCGAACCAGGAATCGGGGATGCAGCCCTTCCGCATCAGGAAGCCGTACAGCGTGGTCACCAGCTCGGCATGGGCGGCCGGCGACAGTTTTCGGTAATCGGGGACCTGGCAGGCCTCCCAGAGGCGTTCCACCGCCGCCTTGCCGTGCGCGATATCGCGCACCTCGACATCGCGGGCGGCATGGTCGAGCACGCGCATGTCCTCGGCGATCGGCGCGCGCGTCAGCGCCTCATGGCCGGGGGCGAGGTTCAGCGACACCTGGAGCGCGCCGAGCGAGGAGAAATCCAGCTTCGAGTTGCGCCATTGCAGCATCTTCACGGCATCGAAGGTGTGGTTCTGCAGCGCGTTGACGAGCTCGGGCTCGAACGGCGCGCAGCGGCCCGTGGTGCCGAAGGTGCCGTTGCGCGTGGCCCGGCCGGCGCGGCCTGCGATCTGCGCGAATTCGGACGGCGTCAGCCGGCGGAACTGGTAGCCGTCGAACTTGCGGTCGGAGGCAAAGGCGACGTGGTCGACGTCGAGATTGAGGCCCATGCCGACCGCGTCGGTGGCGACGAGGTAATCGACGTCGCCGTTCTGGAACATCGCCACTTGCGCGTTCCGGGTGCGCGGCGAGAGCGAGCCCAGAACAACGGCAGCGCCGCCATGCTGGCGGCGGATCAGCTCGGCGATGGCGTAGACCTCATCCGCCGAGAACGCGACGATGGCGGTGCGGCGCGGCTGGCGCGTGATCTTGCGATCACCGGCAAATTCGAGGCTGGACAGCCGCGGCCGCGTGATCATGGAGACGCCAGGCAACAGGCGCTCGATGATCGGGCGCATGGTGGCAGCCCCTAACAGCAGCGTCTCGTCGCGGCCGCGGCGGTTGAGGATGCGGTCGGTGAAGACGTGGCCGCGTTCCAGATCAGAGGCGATCTGGACCTCGTCGACGGCGAGGAAGGAAACGTCGAGGTCGCGCGGCATCGCCTCGACGGTGGAGACCCAGTAGCGCGGGTTCTTCGGCTTGATCTTCTCTTCGCCCGTCACCAGCGCGACGCTCTCGACGCCCGCGCGATCGGCGATCTTGTTGTAGACCTCGCGCGCAAGCAGGCGCAGCGGCAGCCCGATCACGCCCGAGGGATGCGCCAGCATCCGCTCGATGGCGAGATGGGTCTTGCCGGTGTTGGTCGGCCCGAGCACCGCAGTGACGCCCGCGCCAGGCACTCGATCGTGAAGGGCGCGCTCGGAGGCGAAGGAGGAGGGAGAGAAGGCCATGTCTGGGGATTAGGTAGTGCCGATTTGGGCGAATGTCAGTGCTGTTTGGGGCGGTGAGGCGACTGATCCGTCATCCTGAGGCGCGAGCCCTGCGGCGCCAT
Organism: Bradyrhizobium sp. cir1; assembly: GCF_014198245.1. Classification (GTDB taxonomy): domain Bacteria; phylum Pseudomonadota; class Alphaproteobacteria; order Rhizobiales; family Xanthobacteraceae; genus Bradyrhizobium. The sequence continues at coordinate 781 of NZ_JACIHE010000038.1, read as the reverse complement.
TGCGCCGTGGGGCGAGCCTCGAAGGATGCACGGCCCGGATGCCAGCCTAGAGCGTGCTGGCGGCACCGGTGGGGCCCGTCGCCCTTCGAGGGCCGCTGAAGAAGCGGCCACCTCAGGGTGACGGGAGCAACAGGCCCGCCTCCCCATCCCTCGCGCAACTGTTTCACTTTGCGACGCTTTTTCCGTTCTCTTTAAGCTTCGGAACGACTCTAGAACGAATCGCGGCCGAATCGCTGACTCCCTGTTGAGTCCTGTTCCGTTCACGCAACATGTCGCGGGACTCGTCTTAGGCGCGCACTAGATGGAGTTTTGCCCCGTCGCACAAGCGACGTTTCGATGGCGGGTTCCTTAAAATTGGGGACGGCGCGGAGTCGAATCAGAATCGGGGAGGAGTCAAATGGATTCCGGGATCGGGGGCTGCCCAAAACAAAACTGCGAAAACAACCCCATGCACAGTAGGAGCGGGTGAGTGGCGGTTGGCGCGGTGGCGGCATGTAAGATATTGAGATAGCTCACTTTCTTACCCTCCCCTGGAGGGGGAGGGTCGCTGGGCATGGAGCGCAGCGAAATGCGCAGCGGGGTGGGTGATCTCTCCCCACGGGAACTGTTCGTGCGGAGGGATCACCCCACCCCGCTCGCGCTGCGCGCGATCGACCCTCCCCCTCCAGGGGAGGGTAAGAAATCACTGTCCAGACCGGATAGAGAGGTAACACAGTAGACCGGATGGATGGGTGACAGTTCTCTGTCGGCTGGGAGGACCAGCCGATGCCTTGGCGAGAGA
>NZ_JACIHE010000037.1 GCF_014198245.1 Bradyrhizobium sp. cir1 | reverse complement strand
GCGCTGCGCTAGCGCAGCGCCGCAGCGGACCGAACCATGAACGACTGTCACCTATCGATCCGGTCTATTGTGTTACCCATCCATCCGCTGGACACGAAGCGCCGGATGAGGGGTATGTCTCCGCTCGCAAGACTGTTCGTGAGGAGAGAGAACCCCTCACCCGTCTCGCCGCTTCGCGGCGAGCCACCCTCTCCCGCAAGGGGAGAGGGTGCACCGTTCGTGCTGCTTGCTTGGCTACATCCCCAGCAACCTTGGCAGCCACAACGACAGGCCGGGCCAGTAGGTCACCATCACGAGGAAGGCCAGCATCGTCAGCAGCCACGGCCATACCGCGACCGTGAGCTCGGTGATTCCCATCTTGGCGATGCCTGAGGCGACGTAGAGATTGAGGCCGACGGGCGGATGGCACAGCCCGACCTCCATGTTGACCGTCATCAGGATGCCGAAATGGATGGGATCGATGCCGAGCTTGATCGCGACCGGAAACAGGATCGGCGCCATGATCAGGATGATCGAGGACGGCTCCATCACGTTGCCGGCCAGCAGCAGCAGCAGGTTGACGACGAGCAGGAAGCCGATCCACCCCAGGCCCTGGTCGATCATCCATTGCGCCAGCGCCTGCGGCACGTTCTCGTAGGTCATCAGGAACGAGAACAGCACGGCGTTGGTGATGATGTAGAGCAGCATCGCCGAGAGGTTCGCCGACGACAGCAGCACCCGCGGCACGTCGCGCAGCCTCAGATCCTTGTAGATGAACACCGCGACGATGAAGGCGTAGACCGCGCTGACGGCGGCAGCCTCGGTCGGCGTGAACAGGCCGCTGTAGATGCCGCCGATCACGATCACGATCAGCAGGATTCCCCAGATCGACTTGCGGAACGCATCGAGACGCTCGAGGAACGTCGCCTTCGGCATGCGCGGATAGTCGTTGCGCCAGGCGCGATAGAACGTCGTGGCACCGAGCAGCGAGGCCAGCACGAATCCGGGGACGATGCCGGCGATGAACAGTTTTCCGACCGAGCTGTTGGTCGAGACGGCGTAGAGAACCATCGGAATCGACGGCGGAATGAGAATGCCGAGCGAGCCCGATGTCGTGATCACGCCCGCACCGAACCGCCGCGGAAATCCCTGCGCGATCATGGCGGGCAGGATGACCGAGCCGATCGCCACCACGGTGGCGGGCGAGGAGCCGGAAATCGCGGCAAACAGCGCGCAGGCGACCACGCCCGACAAGGCCAGACCGCCGTACCAGTGGCCGACCAGCGCGGTCGCGAACGTGATCATCCGGCGCGCCACGCCGCCATGGGTCAGGAAGTTGCCGGCCAGAATGAAGAACGGGATCGCCATGATCTCGAAATTCTCGATGCCGGTGAACAGCTTCAGCGCCACCGATTCCGTTCGCACGTCGGTCAGCGTGAACATGAAGCTGAGCACGGTCAGACCCAGCGCGATCGAGATCGGCATGCCTGTGAGCATCAACGAGAGCAGGAGGGCGAACACGATGCCGACGCGCAGACCTTGCGGCAGCGTGATGACGTGGCCCGCATGAGCGAAACACACGGCGACGATCAGGACCGGCAGCAGCATCAGGATCCAGCCGAGCGGGCTGCGCTCGTCCCGGACGACCTGGCTGTGCGTGACCGGCGCCGGATGAACCGGATCCGGCTCGACGCCTTCGACACCCGCCATGTCGTGATGCGGCAGCTCACCGGTGCGGTAGAACGACCATGCGACCTGGAGGAAGCGGAAGCACATCAATCCGGAGCCGAGCGGGATGGTGAGATACACCATCCACATCGGTGCCTCGAGGTCGTTGGACTGCTGGCCGGTCTGCCACATCTGGTTGACGAACGCGCCGCCGAAATAGGCGACGATCGCGGTGAACAGCGCGCCGCACAGCAGACCGAAGGTGATGACGCGGCGGCGCGAGCCGCCGGGAAGGACGTTGACGAGCACGTCGACGCCGACATGGATGCCGGTGCGCACGCCATAGGCCGCGCCGAACTTCGCCATCCAGATGAACATGTAGATGCAGAGCTCCTGCGCCCAGGACAGGTCGAGGGCGGCAAGCCAGACGAACGTCGCGCGCGCGGGCACGGCAATGAAGCTCAGGCTGCGGGCCTCCGCCCATTTGGCGATGTCGATCGACAGCCCGGCGCCGTAGCGGTGCAGCACGGCGACGAAGATGAGCGACGTCGCGGCCGCGATCATCGTCGCGATCAGCCACTCCTCGAGATGATCGAGGAAACGATTCAGCACGCGCAGCAACTTCAGCCCCCCAGAATTAGCCTGTCTTTCAAGAGCGAAACGGTCGGGAGTGCGATCACTCCCGACCGTTGGTATTGTTCTTATTGGGGCCCGACCGTCAGTTCATCTTGACGTCGAGTTCCCTGGCGATGAGGTCGAGCACTTCCTGCCCGACCCGGCCCTTCGCCCATTTGTAAGTCGGCTGCATCGCTTCCTGCCACGCCTTGCGGTCGGCGTCGGTCAGGTAATGCAGATTGGTCTTGCCCATCTTCTTGATCTCGGCCAGCGCGTCATCGTTCTCCTGGTGTGCGATCTGGTTGGTGTAGTCGGTCGCGTCCGCCATGGCCTTGTCAAGCTGGGTGCGGATGTCGGGCGGCAGGCCCGACCAGAATTTCGCGTTGACGATCACGGCATATTGCAGATGTGCATGATAGGACACGGTGATGTCCTTCTGCACTTCGTAGAACTTCTGCGTCAGGTAGTTCGACGCGGTGTTCTCGCAACCGTCGACCACACCGGTCTGCAGCGCCTGGTAGACTTCCGAGAACGCCATGATCTGCGGGATCGAGCCCATGATGCGAAGATATTGGTCGGCGACCTTCGATCCGGAGATGCGGAATTTGAGCCCCTGGAAATCGGTCGGCTTCAGCAAGGGGCGGTTGGCGGAGAGCATGTGAAAGCCGTTGTCCCAATAGGCGAGCCCGGTGATGCCCTTGGCTTCCAGCTTCTGGAACAGCCACTTGCCGACCGTGCCCTTCATCGCATTGGAATAGGTCACATCGTCCTTGAACAGCCAGGGCAGATCGAGCGCCTCGAATTCCTTGATCCCGAGCGGCGCGAATTTCGCGGTCGAAGGTGCCAGCATCTGCACCGAGCCGAGCTGGAGCGCCTCGATCTCCTCCTTGTCCTTGTAGAGCGTGGAGTTCGGGTAGACCTCGACCTTGACCTTGCCGTCGGTGTACTTCTCGGCGAGTTCCTTGAACTTCAGCGCGCCCTTGCCCTTCGGGGTGTCATTGGCCACGACGTGGCTGAACTTGATGACGATAGGGCTCTGGGCCTGGCCGGTCGCGGGCACCATGAGAATGGCCGCGGCGGCAACCGCAAGGAGCAGCTTGCGCATGAAGAACCTCCCAACAACCTCTAAAACCGGGTCTTTTTTGTTTTACGCGGTCAGTAGTGGCAGCAAACCGCCAGCCGAACAACTAGACCTAAGCCCAATTTTCCGCAGCCAAGCTATCTTGACGAGAGCTGCATGCGCAACCCGGCACCCGCTCCGCTCCAGCGGAGCGAGCGCTTATGCCGCATTGCGGCAATGCCATCAGCCCTTGCGCTGGGCAACCATGAACAAACGCCGGAACGGAAACAGCGTCTGCCCCGCCGTATTCTTCGGATACGCCTTCGCGACACGCATCCCGTAGGCTGCCTCGAAGGCGGCTTTCTCCTCGCCCGCGAGGACGTCGAGATAGCGCGTCAGCCACGTGCCCTTGGTCCATTCCTTCACGGGATTCTCGCCTTCGAGCACTTGCAGATATTCGGTCTCCCAGATGTCAATATTGGCGGACAACGGAGCGAGAAGATCGTGATAGAAGGCCGGTCCTTCGACCGGCGGCGGGGTGACGAGATGCTCGACCCTGGAGCGCCAGGGACCATCAAGCGCGGTCTCGCCGATCAGCACATGCGAGGGCGCGAGAAAATTGCGCGGCATCTGCACCGCAAGCATGCCGCCGGGCACGACCTTCTCCATCACCGACGGGAACAGTGCCGCATGATTGGGCAGCCAGTGCAGTGCGGCATTGGAATAGATCAAGTCATACTGCTTCGCCGGGCGCCAATGGCCGAGGTCTTCATGCGACCACTCGACGTCAGGCGCGGCCTTGCGGCCGGCGGCAACCATTTCCGCCGAGCCCTCGACGCCGGTGACGGTCGCATCCGGCCAGCGCTCCCTAATCAGCTTGGTGACGTTGCCGGCGCCCGCCCCGAGATCGGCGATCGCGCGCGGCGCAAAATCCGGAATCCGCATCAAGAGATCGACGGCGGGCCGGAGCCGGTGGCCGGAGAATTTCAGATATTGCTGCGGATCCCAGACCATCGGCGGGCGCCTTTTCTTTTTCGTGTTTCCTTCACAGTGGCTCTTGGTTACCACTGCTCGTCCCGGTCGGGCAAATGAGCCCGGCGGGGACAGGGCAGGAAACGCAACAAGCAAGAGCAGACAAGAGAGCGTGCGACCATGGACCTCGGGCTCAAATCGAAAACCGCCGTCGTCACAGGCGCAAGCATCGGCATCGGCCGCGCCATCGCCAAGGGCTTGGCTGCCGAAGGCGTGCGCGTCGTCGGCGTGGCGCGGCGCACCGACCTCCTGAACGAGCTGGTGAAGGAAGTAGGCTCCGGGTTGATCACGCCGTTCGAGCAGGACGTGATGGCCAGGGACGCGGCCGAGAGGATCGCGGCCTTCGCGCTGAAGCAGCTCGGCCATGTCGACATCCTCGTCAACAATGCCGGCGGCAGCCGTCCCCTGCCCGTCGATGCGCCCGACAGCAAATGGGACGAGGCGATCGCGCTGAACTTCACCAGCTACCGCCGCATCGCGCATGCGCTCTTGCCGCAGATGATCGAACGCAAATGGGGCCGCATCGTCAACATCACCGGCAAGTCCGAGCCCGAGGGCCTCAACGCCGCCTTCGCGGCGAAGGCCGCCGTCCACGCCTGGGCCAAGGGCCTGTCGCGCGAGATCGGCGAGCACGGCATCACCATCAACTGCATCCCGCCCGGCCGCATCATGAGCGAGCAGATCCGCCGCAACTACCCACAGGATTATCGCGAGCGCTTTGCGGAAGAAGAGATCCCGGTCGGCTATTGGGGCGAGCCGGAGGACCTCGCCGCGCTCGCGGTGTTCCTGGCCTCGCCCGTGGCGCGGTACATCACCGGCACGGTGATCCCGGTGGATGGGGGCTTGCGGAGGTATCAGTTCTAGGGGCGCAGGCTCTTGATGCACGTCCGAAACATTGCTGCGTCGCCGAAGAGTGCAAGCATCGGCAACGTTGATTTGCGTCAAGGGGCCGTCGAGCGGTTGCGAAATCCTCGCGCGTTAGCGGTGGAGTGAGCGCGGTGAGCGGTTGGATGCGTTGGGTGCCCGGGATCGATACGCTTCGTCACTACGAAGCTGACTGGCTCCGGCATGATGTATTCGCGGGTCTCGTGCTGGCGACCATGCTGGTGCCGGTCGGAATTGCTTATGCCGTGGCGTCGGGCCTGCCAGGCATCCACGGCCTCTACGCAACCATCGTGCCTCTTCTGGCCTACGCGGTGTTCGGTCCGAGCCGCATCATCGTGCTCGGACCCGACTCGGCGCTGGCTGCCGTCATCCTCGGCGTGATTGTTCCGCTGTCCGGCGGTGATCCGGCCCGAGCCGCAACGCTTGCCGCGATGATGGCGCTCGTTTCAGGGAGCGTGCTCATTGTGGCGGGCATCGCGCGGTTGGGGTTTGTGACCGAGCTTCTCTCCAAACCGATACGGTACGGCTATATGAACGGGATCGCTTTGACCGTCTTGATCAGCCAACTGCCGAAGCTGCTCGGCTTCTCGATCGAAAGCAAAGGACCGCTGCGAGACCTCTGGGCGATCGCCGGTGGGATCGCCGACGGCAAGCTAAATTGGGTCGCATTCGCAGTCGGACTTGGCACGTTGATGGTCATCCTGCTGCTCAAGGACAGCAAACGGCTGCCGGGAATCCTGATTGCCGTCGTCGGAGCGACCCTTGTCGTCGCGCTATTCGATCTCGGAACGGGTTATGGCGTGAAGGTCTTGGGGCCACTTCCTCAAGGTCTGCCGGCCTTCTCGATTCCCTGGATCGGCTATGGCGATCTGATTTCGGTCGTGGCCGGCGGCTGCGCCATCGCTCTGGTCTCGTTCGCCGATACCAGTGTGTTGTCGCGAACCTATGCTGCTCGATTGGGAGACAAGGTCGATCCAAACCAGGAGATGGTGGGTCTCGGCGCGGCCAACCTGGCAACCGGGTTCTTTCAGGGCTTCCCGATCAGCAGCAGCTCCTCGCGTACGCCCGTTGCCGAGGCCGCCGGCGCGCGCACCCAGCTGACGAGCGTCGTCGGCGCACTCGCTATCGCTTTCCTTCTGATGCTTGCGCCAAATCTGTTGCAGCACCTGCCGAGTGCCGCATTGGCGGCGGTGGTGATCGCATCCGCGATCGGCCTGATCGAGATCAGCGATCTCAAGCGAATCTACCGGATTCAACGTTGGGAATTCTGGTTGACGGTGCTGTGCTTTGTGGGCGTCGCCGCGCTCGGTGCTATCCCGGGAATCGGCCTCGCCATCGCGGTGGCCATTGCGGAGTTTCTGTGGGACGGCTGGCGCCCACACTCCGCCGTCCTGGGGCGGGCGCACGGCGTCAAGGGCTATCACGACATCACGAGATATCCCGATGCCCGCCTGATCCCCGGGCTGGTGCTGTTCCGCTGGGATGCGCCGCTGTTCTTCGCCAATGCCGAGTTCTTCAAGGAGCGAATTCTGGCCGCGATCGAGCAATCGCCGACACCTGTTCGCTGGCTGGTCGTCGCCGCAGAACCGGTCACGAGCGTCGACGTCACCGCCTGCGATACCGTCGCCGAACTGGACGAGGCGCTCCACGCCAGGGGCATCGAACTTTGCTTTGCCGAGCTCAAGGATCCGGTGAAGGACAAGCTGAAGCGATTTGGTCTGTACGCTCAGGTCGGCGAGTCGCATTTCTTTCCGACCATCGGCTCAGCCGTCTCGAGCTACCTGGAAATCAACAAGGTCGAATGGGAGGACTGGGAGGATCAGGTCAAGGTTGGTTCGTAGGATGGGCAACCCGTAGGATGGGTAGAGCGCAGCGAAACCCATCGACAGCATCCAAGAAGAAACATGATGGGTTTCGCAAGTGCTCTACCCATCCTACGAGCTGCCAACCGGACTTCGATAGGGGTCCGCGACTTCAGTGTCGGGCCAACATGCGACATCGGTCGCGCAGCAAGAGACCGCCCGAAGGCGGTCTCGCACGCGGAAGAGAAGGCGTTCCCTAGAGATCAACCTGGATGGCAACGTTGGAGCGCACCCAATCAGATTGCCCTGCCTTCAGCCGCCTGGCTTGAAATTCAACGAAAGCCGGATCGGCGCCCAGCGACGCCAGGGTGCGCCCATAAGCTTCGACGCTATCGAAGCGAGCGACGAAGGCGTAGTTCCCGATCTCGCCGCCGATCACCGACCAATAGCTGACATCGGCCCCGTGTTTCCTCCAGAGTGCCGCGCCGTCTTTTGCCAGCTGTAGGACGGTCGCAAGATCGCTACCGGGTCTTGGATGCGAAACGAACTGCATAATGACTGCAGGCATATTCCCCTCCAATAATGAATGATGGCGCCAGACAACCCGGCTGGTCATTTGGCCCGATGAGAATTCCAGGCAGTACACGCTCAAGCTTGATCTGGATCAATCCACCTTTCAAGCCTGACTGCAGCCTGCCTCGCTTGCGCTGAATTGCGGCATTGCATGGAGATCGCCATGATGGAGCAGCGCAATCGGGTTGTTCAGGTCAGCCGCTTCGGTGATCCCGAGACGCTGGAGGTTGTCGATGCGCGCCTGCCGACCGCTGGCCGGGGCGAGGTGCGCGTTCGCGTCCTCGCGTCGAGCCTCAACTACACCGAGGTGCTGATCAGGCGCCATCTATACCCGCAAACGATGCATCTCCGGCCGCCGTTCGTGATGGGCTACGACGTGGTCGGGGCAATCGATCAGCTCGGTGAAGGCGTGCACGACTTTCAGATCGGCGACCGCGTGGCCGACATGACGGTGGTCGGATCGAACGCCGAGTATCGCACGCTGCGGGCCAACGACCTGACCCGCGTGCCGGTGGGCGTGGACGCTGCCGAGGCGGCCGCGCTGATCTTGAGCTGGACGACCGCGTACCAACTTCTGCACCGCGCGGCCAAGGTCCAGCAGGGCCAACGCATTCTCGTTCACGGGGCCGCCGGCGCGGTCGGCCAGGCGCTGCTCGTGCTCGGGAGACTGGCCGGCCTCGAGCTATGGGGCACTGTACGCAGCGAGCACATGGCGCTCGTCCGAAACCTGGGGGCAGCGCCGATCGACTACCAGCACGAGGACTTCACGCGGATTCTGCCGGGCGGGTTCGACGTCATCGTCGACGGCGTTGGCGAAGACGGCTATCGCCGCTCATATGCGGCGCTGAAGCCAGGTGGCCTGCTCTGTGCCATCGGCTTCTCGGCCAGCGTGCAGGCACAGCGTCGAATGCTTCCTATCGTGATGGAGATCGCGCGCCTGTACTTGTGGAGATTGTTGCCCGGCGGCAAGCGAGCCCGCTTCTACTCGGTCAATGCCATGCGGGCGCGACACCCCGCCTGGTTCAAGGAGGACCTGGAGCAATTGTTCGCGCTTCTGGCATCTGGTGCCATCCGGCCGCGCATCGCCGGGCGGATCTCCTTCGAGGAGGTCGCCGATGCTCACCGTCGCCTCGAGGCCGGCGGTCTCGAGGGCAAGCTCGTGCTTTGCCCGGATCTCTCCTCGCGACGCAACCAGCGCGCCGCCTGACGCGGCGCACGGACTGACGATAAGCATTACGATGAGGCCCTCGACTTCTGACGTCCGAGGTGCCAGTCCATCACTGCTGCGAAGTCCGCGGCGGCGGGGGGCGTCCACCGAGCAATCGGTCAGAGCAGCTAACGTTTTCGCAATGGGGACCGGCCTGGGTGGACATCGCGCGGTTGGCACTGTCGCGCATCCGTCGTAAAAATGAGCAGGTTGGAGAGCCGACCATGGTGCAGGAGCGGGCAGCCCGGGTCGCACGCAGGCTGTCGGCGATATTGGCCGCCGACGTGGCCGGCTATTCGCGGCTCATGCACAACGACGAAGAGGCTACGCATGCCAAACTGACTGCGCTTTTGACGGACGCAGTCGCCCCAGCGGTTGCCGAACACGGTGGCCGCATCGTCAAGAATACCGGCGATGGCTTCTTGGCGGAATTTCCGAGCGCGGTCGAAGCAGTTCGAGCTGCCGTACAATTTCAGACCCGTGTCACGGAACTTACAATCGATGATCCAGAAGCCAAGCGCATAGCCTTCCGTGTGGGAATTAACATCGGCGACGTGATTGTCGAGCCGAATGACATCTTTGGCGATGGCGTGAATGTCGCGGCGCGGCTTGAAGGCATCGCGAAGGCCGGCGGCGTCTGCATATCGTCCGCCGCCTACGATCAAGTCCGTGGCAAGGTGGGGGTCGCGTTCGTTGATCTGGGCGAGCAGAACCTCAAAAATATCGCTCTCCCGGTCAGAGCCTATGCTTCGCAGCTCTCCGATGCGCCGCGGGACGGTCCAGGCTTTCCGTTTGTCCAATGGACTTGGCACAGTCGGCGGCGGGCTCGGCTGGGCCTGACGATGGCGCTTCTCCTGTTGATGGCCGGCGGCGGTGTTGGTTACTGGTACATGCGTTGGAATGAGCCACAACTGGTGAACCATCGTCTATCGATTGTCGTGCTGCCATTCACTAATTTGAGCAACGAACCCGAGCAGGAGTACTTTGCGGAAGGTGTTGCTGACGATCTCAGCGCTGATCTCTCGCGTATCGAGGACAGCTTCGTGATCGCACCGAGTACGGCCCGCGCCTATAAGAACGTTGACCCAAAGCGGGTTCGCCGCGAACTCGGCGTCCGCTATATCCTCGACGGCAGCTTGCGCAGAACGGAGTCAATTGTCCGGATCAACGCCCGGCTGATCGATACGCGAACCGGCGCACAGATCTGGTCCGAAGGCGTCGATGGTGAGTGGTCCAAATCGTTGCAGCTTCAGGATGTCATCACGGGTGGATTGGCGCGGCGGCTTGACCTCGAGCTGACTAACCACGAAAGCCGCGACGCGGAGGTTGCGCGGCCCAACAACCCCGACGCGGTCGATCTTACAATGCGGGGCCTGGCCGTGCTCAATCGGCCCTATTCGCGCGAACAGGTGGCCCAGTCGGGCGCCCTCTTCGAGCGCGCGCTGCAGATCGACCCTGGCTACCCTAAGGCCCTCGTGGGATTGGCAGATGCTCTGGCAATACAAGTCAATTATCGTTGGACCGACACACCCGCCGACAAGCTGCGGCGCGCTGAGCAGGCGGTAGATCAGGTTCTGTCGCAGTTTCCCAGCGACGCAATGGCACATTTTGTAAAGGGCGAGATCCAACGGGCCAAGGGCAGGAACCTCGACGCTGCTGTCAGCGAGTATATGGCGGCAATCGGGATAAATCCCAGCCTCGCCCCGGCGCATGGCGCGCTGGGCGCCGCCAAGATACGTGTTGGCCGATCTGCGGAGGCATTTGCTCCTCTCCAAATGGCCATCCAGCTCAGCCCGCGCGATCCGCTCCTGAGCACGTGGTACTTCTACGCCTGTCACGCGCACAGCCATCTCGCTCAATATGATGAAGCGATAGACTGGTGCAGCCGCTCCATCACAGTGAATCCCTTTTGGATTGCCTACGCGGATCTCGCCGCCGCCAACGCATGGACGGGACATGAGCTCGAAGCTCTTGCCGCCATCGGCGAGCTTCGTCGGCTCAAGCCCAACTACACCGTTGCCCTTTGGTTGCAGGATGGGTCTGCGTGGTCCGATAACGTCGTTTTCCTTGCCGAATTTCAGCGTATCGCTGAGGGTTTGCGCAAGGCAGGTCTTCCGGAACGGTGAACGAGCAAGTCCGGAATGGTCAATCGCGCCGGTCGCGCGATTTGCGAGCCGCTTCTGGACCGCTCCTACGACCGGACCACCTGCCCGGCGGCTTCGATTTCGCATACGGGCCCAGGCAGACGTTACGGGTCGGCTCATCCCAGGTGAAGCCGACTTCTCAACGACAAACCAAGTTGGACTTACTTCCGTGGCTCGGTCACTACTTTGGTTGATCCGTCCGGTGCTGCCTGCATCAGGTCAACTCCGGGCATTCCTTGGAGCCGCAGTCCTCGGCTCTTGACGGTATGCCAATTGGGTCCTCAGACGAAACCACCTGTTTCTCAAGCACCTCAGGTGGCGTAGAATGCAGTTGCCGTTGAAGCGGGATGTGCCGAAGTCGCCGTTCGGGACGAACGAGCAGAACTAATGCTGTCGGCAGGTACGCATCCTTAAGAGACCGCCCCTTTTTCGGTCTCGCATGACCATTCACAGTCAACGAATGCGCGAGCCGCTTTTGCGGCGGCGCGTTGCAGTAACTTCAGGAGAAAGCGATGAGCAAGATCAATCGAAGGTCTGCATTGGGAATCGGGTTGGCAGCGGCTACCGCGGCCGTGATGAAGCCCGCCTCCGCTCAAACCGCAGGCTACAAGGATACGACGCCATGGCCAGGCGTGGTGGTGCGTGAATACGAAGGCGAGTCACCATCCCTCATCCCCGGTTTCAAGACCGTCTCGATGCGCGACATCATCATGCAGCCGGGGTCGAAGACCATGGGCCCCCCGATGATGAATGCCATGGTTTGCCACATCACCGAAGGGGAGCTTCGGCTCGATCAGGAGGGAAAGGTCTTTACGGGCAAGAAGAACTTTGTCTGGACCTGCAACAAGGACACGAAAGAGCAGGCGTACAACGACGGAAACGTGGTCGCAATTATGAGGATCACGGACCTGAAAGCTTAAGGCTCGTTTCTTCGAGACCGATTTGCAGATGCGGATGGCGTATTCGACTACGCGCGATCCGCGGAATGTAAACCGCCGGTGGTTACCGAGGAGCAGGCCCGTAGGATGGGTAGAGCGCAGCGAAACCCATCGGCAGCATCCGACATGGAGCTGACGGTTTTCGCAAGTGCTCTACCCATTCTACGAGCTTGCCTGCTATGGGGCCAACAGGCGACGTTCGCAAGAGGTCAGTTCTTCAAGCCGATACTTGAGCAATACCACCAAATATCATTGCCTCGCCAACCCATCTTTATCGCGTCCGTATGGCAGTCGGCATAGGTCTTGTAGTGGTACACGTTTTTGCAAGCCGCAAAAGCTGGCCAAACTCCGACGGTGCAGCCGAGACCGGTGGTAGGGCTTTCGGCGGGACCAATCGTTGCGGCGGTCTGGGTAACAGCGCTTCTGGGGGCGGCGCTGGCCGAAGTGATGGACAGAATAGTCAAGCTCGACAAAAGAAAAGCTGAGGCTTTCATCGCCTTCTCCCGAAGAAAGTGACGTCCTGCTATTCTAGACTGCAGGCTAGCATGAGTTGCAACCTTTGCCAACGCGCGTGCGCAGTCTCTACTTACGGGAATCCTTGGGGATTTATATGTCGGAGCAGCAATATTCCCGTCGTGAGGCTGTTTCATCGCTGGCAGCTACAGTCGCGTGTGCGTTGGCCGGCCCCATCTCCGCAACCGCAGAACCAGCCTCCGCGGGCGAGATGCAAGACTGCCCCGGACCGATTTTCTCCACTACAGGTCCAAACGCCGAGCTGTACGGAGCCAAAGATGGTTATCCTCTTCCCGACATTACGGAGGCGCGGAGGCACGGCGACCCTTGGGAGCCAAAATACCGTGTCGGCGCATTCACCCATATCGATCACATCTATCCAACACGGCTCATCAAGCGAGCTGTGACGCCTTGGAAGTTCAAGTGCTCGAAGGCAGAGGTTTACTACAGTTTTCAGGGAAGCAAGTTTTCGCCCCTCGACTACATGTCGCGCAATCCGGTCACTGGCCTGCTGATCGCGAAGGACGACCAGATCATCTTCGAGCGCTATCAGTACGCGCGAACTGATCAAGATCGGCTCGTATCCCAGTCGATGGTCAAGTCGATAACCGGACTGTTGATCGGGATCGCCATCTCGGAGGGCGCGATTAAGTCGGTCAATGATACCCCCGAAAGTTATGTGCCGGGCTTTATGGGCAGCGAGTACGGCAGGACGCCGATTCGCGATCTGCTGCACATGTCCTCAGGCGTGGATTTCGGTGAGACAAGAGACGGAGGACGCGACCTCAATCGCCTGTGGAACGGTATGGGGATCGCGTTCCCGGACACGAAGTTGGGCACGATTAAGAGCATCGTGCAATTCAATCAGCGAATCGCCCCAGCGGGAACGAGATTTTACTACGCCAGCATTGAAGCCGACGTGCTTGGCATGGTGCTTCACAGTGCTGTTGACAAGTCAGCGTCTGACTATCTGCGCGAGAAAGTATGGGAGCCGATCGGCGCGGAAGCGGATGCCAATTGGTTGGTAGACGCAGAAGGATTTGAACTGGGACACTTCGGTTTCAATGCCGTTCTGCGCGATTACGCCCGGCTCGGGCGTTTGCTGGCGCATGATGGCGCATGGAATGGCAAGCAGATCGTTCCGACGCAATGGATGATCGATGCAACAACCGTTCGAGCTTCGGATGGCTATCTGCTACCGGGCGTGGCGACGAAAAGATTTGGTTACGGTTATCTCTTGTGGCTGTTTCCCGGTGAGAGGCGGCAGTTCGCGTTGTTAGGATTCAAAGGCCAGTATATTTGCGTTGATCCGACCTCTAAGATTGTCATGGTGCACACTGCAATTGAGGACCCGGTACATCGAGACGAGCCATGGGCCTTGTGGTCAGCACTGGTCGATCAGCTAGGCTGATAGTAGCTCGGGACAAACTCGACATTGACCGCTTAGGGTCAAAAGCCGAAACGACTGCCGGGCCGAAAAACGTCCCCCTCTCGAAGCCGACTTGTGTCCGTCAGGCGGCCCGAGCGCCCAGCTGCCATGACCCAGATGCTTGATCCAGATCAAGGCCGCCACGGCAGCGTCACACCGGAATGGGACCGATGGCCGCGCAGATCGCGCCGCCCATAGCCAAGGAGATGATCGATCATGACCTCCTCGAATTCCCTGCGTAGCCTCATCCTCGCCGGAGCCGGCGCCCTGCTGCTCGGCACCGGCGTCCAGGCGGGGCCGCTCCCGACGCATCTTTCGACGATGAAATCGATGGTCGATCAGACCGCGACCGAAGTGCGTTGGGTTGGCGGCTGGCGTGGCGGCTATGGCTATCGCGGCGTCGGATGGGGTTACCGCGGCGGCTACGGTTATCGCGGAGGCTGGGGCTATCGCGGCTACGGTTATCGCGGCCTCGGATACGGCGTGGCCGGCGCCGTCGTCGGCGGCGCGATCGCGCGAAGCGCCTATTATGGAAGCTATGGCGGCTACTATGGCGGCTATCCCGCTTACGATTACGGCTACCCTGCCGCGTCATATTACGGCTATGGCGGCGACTATTGCCCGCCGTCCGGCAGCTACTGGGCCTACTAGAGCATGATCCGGACCCGAAGGGCCACGTTAGCGCAAAGTGCGCAGCGGTTTTCCGAAAAGATCATGCGTAAACAACAACCTAAAGCGCGATGACGATTCATCCAGATCTCATCGCGCTTTAACGGAAACGTATTCGCCTCTTCGGAGGATGGCTTGCCGCGGGCCACCATTCTCCGATGAGCCAATTCATACCGGCGGGCCGGCAAACTTCATCCCTGGGCCGCCGGCGGGATGACATAGAGCGTCAGCGCAAACACCGCATAGATGAAGATCATCAGCGCGCCGACGAACCATGCCGAGCGCCCGCTGGCGGTGATGAAGGCCGACGTGACCGTTGCGATCATCACCATGGTGACGGCGCCCGGCCAGAACTGCAGGTCCATCGGCTTCGGCCCCACCACATAGCTGAGCAGCACCAGCGCGGGTGCAACGAACAGCGCGATCTGCGAGGCGCTGCCGAGCGCGATGCTGACGACCATGTCGAGCCGGTCCTTGCGCGCCGCGGCGAAGGCCACCGCAAATTCGGCGGCGGCGCCGACCAGCGAGACGACGATGAAGCCGACAAAGGCCGGGCTCATTCCGAAGGTTTCCGCCGCCTTCTGCACCGATTCCACGAAGATTTCGCTGACCAGCGCGACCAGCACGGTGACGACCAGCAGCGTGCCGACCGCTATTCCGATCGGCCAGTGCGCCTCCTCGCCCTCGCCGTGATCGGCGCTTGCGAACAATTCCTTGTGTGTTCGAAGCGAGAACAACAGGCCAAGCCCGTAAGCCAAAATGAGCAGGATGGAAATGCCGAGGCTGAGCTTGTTCAGGATGCCTGCGCCTTGCGGCAGGTACTCGAGATCGGCGACTGCCGACGGCGCAAGCAGGGCGACGGTTGCCATCAGCAACAGGCCGGACGAGAGCCGCGCGCCGGCGCGGTTGTACTCCTGCACATGGTAGCGCAGGCCGCCGAGCAGCAGGCAGGCCCCCAGCATGAACACCGCGTTGGTGACGATCGCGCCTGCGATCGAGGCCTTCACCAGCATGTACTGGCCTGCACGCAGCGCCGCGATGGCGATGATCAGCTCCGTCAGATTGCCGAGGGTGGCATTGAGCAGTCCGCCCACGGCATCGCCGGTCTTCGCGGCGACCGCTTCGGTGGCATGGCTGAGCAGCGCCGCCAGCGGCACGATCGCAAGCACCGAGAGCACGAACAGCAGCGTGTGGGAATGCGGGGCCACCGCCTCGGCCACCAGCACGATGGGGACGAAGGCCAGCATCCAGAGCAAAGGGGTATTCCGGATTTCCCTGAGCAGAGTCTGCATGTCGGCCGCCCTTTCCATCGATGCGCTGATGGAAAGGTCCGGCGGGCCCGCGGGGCGAGTATTGATCTGGCTCAACGGTGGCGGGGAGAGGTGCGCCTCCGTGCGGTCTGAAGCGAACATCGCGCGTGACGAGGACGCGGCATGGCCCAGTCCCTGATCGCCGCCAGCATCGCATTCTGCCAGTGTTTTGCCCGACGGGTCAACTTGATCGCGGCCGCGAAGGGTCGTCGCGACCACGTCGCGAAAATCCCTTATCGATCAAGGGCCGTTCTACTGTGCATGGGGTTGTTTTTCGACTTTTGTTTCGGGCCTGCCTGCAACCGCCGCGGCAGTGCACTCCCTCGCCCCGTTCTTACGGGGAGAGGGTTGGGGTGAGGGGCTGCCTCCGCATTCACAGTGATAGTTGAACTCGCGGAGAGTCCCCCTCACCCGGAATCCGCGCTCCGCACGCATTCCGGCCTCTCGCTGCAGACGGGGAGAGGCGAAGAAGGCCTCACTCCGCCTGCAGGATCTCCGCGATCGCGGCGCCCGCGGCGATCGTGCCGAGGTCGAGACGACCACTTCGAAGCGGTCGACGATTTGCATGGCGTTTCCCCAACATTGCAGCACCGCCACGATCATACGCGAGAACGAGGCTGCATCGCCTCACCTTCACGCATACACAGCATGCAAGCCTGTGCCTGTGGAAGCGGCCTTCGGCGTAGTACATGCGAAAAGTCCCTCTTAGCCACGCCGCCGGAGCAACGCGCGCACGCAATGACAATCACGTTACCCGCCGCAGCGCGCGAGCCCGACCACATCACCGCCGACGGCCTTCCGGCCGCGCAGCGGCGCTGGGCCATCGCTGCGATCTTCACCGCGCTGGCGATGGCCTCGCTCGACACCGCGATCGCCAACATCGCCCTGCCTGCCATTGCCGCCGATCTGCATGTCACGCCGGAGCAGTCGGTCTGGGTGGTCAACGTCTACCAGATCGCGCTGGTGGCGACGCTGCTGCCGCTCGGCGCGCTCGGCGAGATCGTCGGACACCAGCGCATCTATCTCGGCGGCCTGATCCTGTTCACCATCGCCTCGCTGTTCTGCGCGGTGGCCTGGTCGCTGGACAGCCTCCTGGTGGCGCGCACGCTGCAGGGCCTTGGCGCCAGCGGCATCATGAGCGTCAACACCGCGCTGGTGCGCTTCGTCTATCCCGGCCGGATGCTCGGCCGCGGTTTTGGTCACAACGCGCTTGTTGTCGCGACCGCCTTCACCTTCGGCCCCTCGATCGCCTCCGCCATCCTCGCGCTCGGCCCGTGGCCGTGGCTGTTCGCGGTCAACATCCCCTTCGGCCTCGTCGCCACCGGCATCGGCTTTGCGATGCTGCCGAAGACCCCGCGCGCCGATCACGGCTTCGACTTCCTCGGCGCGATCCTGGCATCGGCCTGCCTCGGCCTGTTCATCACCGGCATCGGCAGCGCCGCGCACAATCTGTCGCCGATCGTCGTGGGCATCGAGCTGGTCGCGGCCATCGCGCTCGGCTTCATCCTGACGCGCCGTCATGCCAACCACCCCGCGCCGATGCTGCCGATCGACCTGTTCAGCCGACCCATGTTCGCGCTGTCGGCGGCGACCGCCGTCTGCTCCTTCGCCGTGCAGGGCCTCGCCTTCGTCTCGTTGCCGTTCTATTTCGAGGACGTGCTCGGGCGCTCGCAGGTCGAGACCGGCTTCTTCATGACGCCGTGGCCGCTGGTGGTCGCCATCATGGCGCCGATCGCGGGGCGCCTCTCCGACCGCCACAAGGTCGGCCTGCTCGGCGGCATCGGTCTCGTGCTGCTCGGCCTCGGCATGGCATTGCTCGCCATGCTTCCGTCCAATCCTGCCATCCCCGACATCATCTGGCGGATGGTGATCTGCGGCATGGGCTTCGGCTTCTTCCAGGCGCCGAACATGAAGGCGGTGATGTCGAGCGCGCCGCCGCACCGCAGCGGCAGTGCCTCCGGCATCGTCGCGACCGCCCGCCTGACCGGGCAGACGACCGGCGCGGCGCTCGCCGCGCTCTGCTTTGCGCTTGCGGGGCACGAGGGCGCAACCGTCGCGCTGGCCCTCGGCGCAGGCTTTGCCGCGCTCGGCAGCGTGATGAGCTTTCTGCGGCTCGCGGTGAAGTAAACGCTCAGGCCAGGTGCCGGGCCGCCGTCACGTCGATCGTCGCCGCGGGGATGACCGCCTCGTCATCGAGCGCAGCGAGGCGCGAGTCGATGGCTTCGATGACCTTGCGCGAGAACGGCCCGAGATGCGCATAGCCGGCAATCATCTGCACGGCGATGCGCGCCGATGACGTGTCGCGCTTGGCGCAGTTCATGAAGGTCTGCCACAGCGGCCCGCGCGCTTCCGGAAGCGCGGTGACTACCTTGTGCACCGTCTCCATCGCCCCTAGCTTGGCGCGGATGTCTCCTTCGGCGAGCTCGCTGCGCTGCCTGGATCGGTCGAGCAGCGTCATCAGGCGGTCGACGCGTCCTGCGTAGGCGGCCGGGCTGTAGATGTGCTCCAGCACCCGCTTGTAGTCCATCAGGATGTCGCGCAACGGGCGGACCGGATCGAAGTTGATGCCGGCCGTGCACTGATCGGCGCCGATGGTCGGCGCCACATCGTGGCCCGGATGCAGCCGGCCTTCGCGCTCGAGTCGGCGCGTCAGCTGCGTGTTCGGCAACGCATAGAGCAGGCCGACCATGGCGACCGGAATGGCCGCCTCCTCGATGAAATCGATCATCGCCTCCGCCATCGAGACCTTCTCGTTGTCGAAGCCGACGATGAAGCCCGCGGTCACGAGCATGCCGGCGGCGTAGATCTTGTGGATGCTCTCGGCGATGTTGCGCCGCGTGTTCTGCTTCTTGCGCATCGCGACCAGCGTCGCGGGATCGGGGCTTTCGATGCCGACGAAGATGCCGAAGAAATTGGCGGCCCCCATCAGCTCCAGGAGCTCGGGATCGTCGGCCAGGTTGACCGAGGCCTCAGTGGACAGCTCGAAGGGATAGCCGTGCGCGCGCTGCCATTCGGCGAGCTGCGGCAGGAACTGGCGCAGCGACTTCTTATTGCCGATGAAGTTGTCATCGACGAAGTCGAGATGGCCGCGGTAGCCCATCTTGTAGAGCGTATCGAGCTCGACGAACATCTGCTCGGTCGTCTTGGTCCTGGGCACACGGCCGTAGAGCTCGATGATGTCGCAGAACTCGCAGGTGAACGGGCAGCCGCGCGAATACTGCACACCAAGATAAAGATAGTCCTCGAACTTCAAGAGGTCGAAGCGCGGCACCGGCGTCTTTGTCACGTCGGCCTGGAATTTCGGCGCGGTGAAGACGCCGGAGCGGGCCCCGCCCTCCCAGGCCGCGATGAAGTCGTCGATGACACTTTCGGCCTCGCCGAGCACCCGGAAGTCGGCCCTCTCGTAGATGTGCGGGCTGGAGGTGGGATCGGGACCGCCGACGACCACCGGCTTGCCGGCGGCGCGGCAGAGCTCGATCAGGCGCAGTGTATCGGCCTGTTGCGGCAACATGCCGCCGGTGAAGACGACGTCGGCCCAGGCGAGATCCTCGTCACCGAAGGCTTGCGTGTTGCAATCGATCAGCCGGACCGTCCAGTCCTTGGGCAACATCGCGGCGACCGTGATCAGGCCAAGGGGAGCAGCCGGGCGCTTCACGCCCATCAATTTGCAGGACTCGCCAAAACTCCAGAACGACTCCGACGTAAACAGCGGATAGAGCATTAGCACATTGCAAGGGCTTGCCACGTCGATGGAACTCCTTTTGACTCGGGTGCAGTGTAGCAAAGTGTTCCCGTCTTGCATCCCGGCAAAAGGGACAAACTGTCGCCCAACTTCCTGCGCAGGAACCGCAGGACGTCGCCCCAGGCCGGGTGCTGGCGCCTTGGGAAAGGCCTCGCCCTGCCGGCAGCCGGGCGAGGCGCAACACCGCGCGCCCGATATTCTTCCCGGCGCATGCCAGCTTCTTCAACGGGCCACCCCGCAGACTCTTGATTTGAACAGTTCCAGTTTGCCGGACACATTGCGCCCCTGAGTCCAATCGGTGGATTGGGCCAATCAGGGGACTGCGATGGCAAACCTAACAATCAACGGAAAAACCCTCACACTCGACGTCGAGCCGGATACGCCGCTGCTCTGGGCGATCCGCGAGAATGCCGGCCTGACCGGCACCAAATATGGCTGTGGCATCGCACAATGCGGCGCCTGCACGGTTCACATCGACGGCGTCGCCACCCGCTCCTGCGGCGTCTCGGTCGCCGAGGCCGAGGGCAAGAAGATCACCACCATCGAGGGGCTCGCCTCAGGCGGCACGCTGCACAAGGTGCAGGAAGCCTGGATCGCGAAGGACGTTCCGCAATGCGGCTATTGCCAAAGCGGCATGATCATGGCGGTGGCGGCGCTGCTGAACGAGAAGCCGAAACCGACCGATGCCGATATCGACGAGGCCATCACCAACATCTGCCGCTGCGGCACCTTCCAGCAGGTGCGCGAGGCGATCCACACGATCGCAAGCGCGTAAGGAGCCGCCCCATGAACAAGCACGTCTCTCCCAAGATGAACCGCCGTGCGTTTGTCATCGGCACCGCCGCTGTCGGCACAGGCCTCGCAATCGGCCTCGAGATCCCCTTCGGTGGCCCTGCCGTCGTGCGCGCCGCCGACGGCTCGCCCGAGATCGGCGCCTGGGTCGTGGTCAGACCCGACGACACCGTGGTGATCCGTATCGCCCGTTCCGAGATGGGCCAGGGCTCGCTCACGGGCCTTGCCCAGCTCGTCGCCGAGGAGCTCGAATGCGACTGGTCGAAGGTTACGACCGAATATCCGACGCCGGGCCAGAGCGTTGCCCGCAAGCGCGTCTGGGGCGATTTCTCGACCGGCGGCAGCCGCGGCATCCGCTCCTCGCAGGACTATGTCCGCAAGGGCGGCGCCACCGCGCGCGTGATGCTGATCGAGGCCGCCGCGAATGAATGGAAAGTGCCGGCGTCCGAATGCACCGTGGCCAGGGGCGTCATCACCCATAAGGCATCGGGCCGGACCACGACCTACGGCAAGGTTGCCGAGGCCGCGGCCAAGCTGACGCCGCCGGCCGACGTCAAGCTCAAGGATCCCAAGGACTGGACGATCGTGGGCAAAGGCCTGCTACGGCTCGACACTGCCGACAAGACCACCGGCGCGATGACGTACGGCATCGACGTCAAGCTGCCGGGCATGCTGAACGCCGCGATCAAGGACTGCCCGGTGTTCGGCGGCAAGCTGAAGAGCTATGACGAGGCCAAGATCACCGGCATGAAAGGCGTCAAGAAGGTCGTCAAGGTCGGCGATACCGCAGTTGCGGTCGTGGCCGACACCTGGTGGCACGCCAAGACCGCACTGGAGGCGCTGCCGATCGTCTGGGACGAAGGCGACAACGCCAAGGTCTCCAGCGAATCGATCGCGAAGTGGCTGGCCGAAGGCCTCGACGACGGGCAGCCCGCCTATGTCGGCAACAAGAACGGTGACGCGAAGGCGGCCATCGCCGGTGCCGCGAAGAAGGTCGAGGCCGTCTACTCCTATCCCTACCAGAACCACGCCACGATGGAGCCGATGAACGCCACGGCGGTCTACACGGCCGACAAGTGTGAAGTCTGGTGCGGCACGCAGAATGGCGAAGCCGCCTTCGCGGCGGTGCTGGAGGCATCCGGCCTGCCGGCGGAGAAGTGCGACGTGCACAAGGTGATGCCGGGCGGCGGCTTCGGCCGGCGCGGCCAGACCGACTATGTCCGTCAGGCGGTCATGATCGCCAAGCAGATGCCGGGCACGCCGGTCAAGCTGCTGTGGTCGCGCGAAGAGGACATGGCGCACGGCAGGTATCACCCGATCACCCAATGCAAGATGACCGGCGCGTTCGATGCCAACAACAACCTGGTCGCGCTGCACTACCGCCTGTCCGGGCAATCGATCCTGTTCTCGCTCCGCCCCGAAGCGCTGCAGAACGGCATGGATCCGGCGGCATTCCAGGGCGTCGCCCAATCCGGCGAGGCCGCGTTCGGCTACTCGGTGCCGAACCTGCTGGTCGAGCACGCGATGCGTAACCCGCACGTTCCGCCGGGCTTCTGGCGCGGCGTCAACGTCAATCACAACGCGATCTACATGGAATGCTTCATGGACGAGCTGGCCCAGGCCGCAGGCCAGGACCCCCTCGAGTTCCGCCGCAAGCTGATGGGCAACCACCCCAAGCATCTGGCGGTGCTCAATGCGGTCGCCGAGAAGATCGGCTGGAACACGCCGGCACCGCAGGGCGTCTACCGCGGCATCGCGCAGGTGATGGGCTACGGCAGCTATGTCGCCGGCGCTGCCGAGATCTCGGTGACCGAGGGCAACAAGATCAAGGTGCATCGCATCGTCGCCTCCACCGATCCCGGCTACGTCGTCAATCCGGCGCAGGTGGAACGGCAGGTTGCCGGCTCCTTCGTCTATGGCCTCTCCGCGCTGTTCTACGGCGGCTGCACCGTCAAGGACGGCAAGATCGAGCAGACCAACTTTGACACCTACAACTCGATGCGTATCAACGAGATGCCGAAGGTGGAGACGGTGATGGTGCCGAGCGGCGGATTCTGGGGCGGCGTCGGTGAGCCGACCATCGGTGTCGCAGCGCCGGCGGTGCTGAACGCGTACTTCGCGGCAACCGGCAAGCGCATCCGCTCGGTGCCGCTGCGCGACCAGAACATCACCTTCGCTTAAAGCAAAATGCTGCGGCGGCGAGAGATTGCCGCCGCAGCCCTTTTCCAGATGCCCCTGATGACCACCCGCCCGGTGACACGGCGCAATGCCGTGTTCGGCATCACCATGGCGGCCGCAGCATTAGTGCGGCCATCGATTTCGCGCGCGCAATCCACGGGACGTGTCGTCGTGGTCGGCGGCGGTTTCGGCGGCGCGGCATGCGCCCGCGCCCTGAAGCGCGCGCAGGGAGACTTGCAGGTCATCCTGATCGAACCCAACGCGGTCTTCACCTCCTGTCCCTTCAGCAACGAGGTGATTGCGGGCCTGCGCGACATCGACGCGCAGCAGTTCGGCTACGACAAGCTCGCCGCCGAGGGCATCACCGTGATCGGCCAGGCCGTGACTGCGATCGAGCCGGAGCGGCGCAGCGTGATGACGACCGATGGCGTCGCGCTGCCCTACGACCGTCTCGTGCTCTCTCCCGGCATCGACTTCCATGTCGAAGCCTTGCCCGGCTATGACAACGCCGCCTCGGAAAAAATGCCGCACGCCTGGAAGGCCGGGGCGCAGACGCTGTTGCTGCGCCGGCAGTTGGAGGCCATGGAAGACGGCGGCACGGTTGCCATTGCAATCCCCGCCAATCCGTCGCGGTGTCCACCGGCGCCCTACGAGCGCGCCAGCCTGATCGCGCATTATCTAAAGACGAAGAAGCCGCGCTCGAAAGTTCTGGTCCTCGATGCCAAGGACAGTTTCTCCCAGCAGCGGTTGTTCGAGAAGGCGTGGAAGGAGCTCTACGGCGACATGATCGAGCGCATTGGCCTGTCGCAGGGCGGCCGCGTGACCTCCATCGATGCCGCGACCGGGACCATCGTCACCGAATTCGGCAACTACACGCCTGACGTCGCCAACGTCATTCCGCCGCAGCGCGCCGGGCGCATTGCCGAGATCGCGGACGCGGCGGATCATACCGGCTGGTGCCCGATCGATCCTGTCACCTTCGAGTCAAAGCTCGTTCCAAACATCCACGTTATCGGCGATGCCTGTCTCGGCGGCGGCATTCCCAAATCGGCGGCGGCCGCGAGCGCTCAGGGCAAGGCCTGCGCCGCAACGATCGTCAACCTGCTCGCGGGCCGCGCGCCCGAGGCATCGAGGCTGACTGGCGTCTGCTACAACACCGCCGCGCCTGGTTACGGCTTTTCGCTCGCCGGCAATTACCAGCCCAGGGGCGACATCTTCGCCGAGGTCGAGGGTGGCACGACCAGCCCGGTCGATGCTCCGCTCGAATTGCGAGCCCGCGAAGCCGCCGAAGCCGAGCGCTGGTTTCAAACCATCACGGCGGACACCTTTGGTTAGATCACCGGTCCATATCGCAGCGCTGATCGCCGCCAGCCTCGCCTGCAGCGCGCATGCGGACGAGCTCGTGCCTTACACGATCGTCGGTGACAGCATTCCACAATCGCTCACCGGCGCGCCCGGCGATGCCGCGCGCGGGCGCGCGCTGGTGCTGGCACGCACGACCACCTGCATCCTCTGCCATTCGGGCCCGTTTCCGGAAACGCGGTTCCAGGGCGACCTCGCGCCTGATCTCACCGGCGCCGGGAACCGGTGGTCGGCGAGCCAGTTGCGGCTTCGTCTGGTCGACGCGTCGCGCTTCAACGCGGAGACCATCATGCCATCCTATTATCGTAACGATGGCCTCGTCCGCGTCGGGCGCAATTTTGCCGGCAAGCCGATCTTGTCGGCAGCAGAGATCGAGGACATCGTGGCTTTTCTTGCAACGCTTCGGGACTAGGCTCATGCCAACCACGCGACGACAATTTTTGAGCCTTGCCGGAGGCGTCACCGTTGCCGGGACGATCCCCATCGTCACGCTGCGGCCGCTCGAGGCGACGCCGGCGATGCTCACCACCGCGATCCGCAACGTCGTCGGCGAGGCACCGATTCGCACCGGCAGGGTGAAGCTCGACATCCCGCCGCTGGTCGAGAACGGCAACACCGTGCCGATGACCGTGAGCGTCGCCAGCCCGATGACGGCGGCCGACTACGTCAAGAGCATCCATGTCTTCAACGAGAAGAACCCGCAGCCGAACATCGGCAATTTCTATCTCAATCCCGCCTCCGGACGAGCCCAGGTCTCCACGAGGATCCGCCTCGCCGATACCCAGAAGGTGGTCGCGATCGCGCGCCTCTCCGACGACACCTTCTGGCAGGTCATGGCCGATATCGTCGTAACGCTGGCCGCCTGCACCGAGGAGATGAACTGATGCCCGCGCTCATCAACGTCCCGGCAAAGGCCAAACGCGGCGACATCATCGAGATCCGCACCCTGACCTCGCACATCATGGAGACAGGCTTCCGCCACACCGCGGACGGCAGGCTGGTGCCGCGTGACATCATCACGAGTTTTACGTGCCGCTACAACGGCACCGAGATCTTCCGCGCCGACCTGTTTCCCGCGATCGCGGCGAACCCCTATCTGTCGTTCTTCACCGTCGCGAAGGAGAGCGGCAAGTTCGAGTTCGAATGGATGGGCGATAACGGCTATTGCTCCACCGCCTCCGCATCGATCACGGTCGAATGATTTTTTGGCGCGCGATAGCGGCGGCGATACTGCTCGTCACGGCCCCCGCCCTGCTTGCCGGAGAGATCCCGCCCGATGCGCGCCGCTCCGGCTATTCGTTCATGGGGCCCGACACGCGCGCCATGCAGGACGACGACACCTCCAATCCGGGCATGCTGTTCGTGCTCGACGGCGAGGCGCTCTGGAGCAAGAAGACAGGCGACGCCGGCAAGGCCTGCGCGGATTGCCACGGCGATGCGCGCAGCGGCATGAAGGGCGTCGCGGCGCGTTATCCCGCCTTCGACAAGGCGCTTGCGCGCCCCGTCACGCTCGACCAGCGCATCAATCTCTGCCGGGCCAATCATCAGCAGGCAACGCCGCTACCTTACGAGAGCCGCGACCTGCTGGCGCTGTCCGCCTACGTCGCGCACCAGTCGCGCGGCATTTCGATCGCGGCCGGCGACGATCCGCAACTCAAGCCGTTCGTCGACCAGGGCCGCGACCTCTTCATGCAGCGCGAAGGCCAGCTCAACCTTGCCTGCACCAATTGCCACGACGACAATTTCGACAAGCGCCTCGCCGGCGCGCCGATCACGCAAGCGCAGCCGACGGGCTATCCGCTCTACCGCCTGGAGTGGCAGACGCTGGGGTCGATCGAGCGCCGGTTGCGCAGCTGCATGAGCGGGGTCCGCGCCCAGGCCTATGATTACGGCTCACCCGAGCTGGTCGCGCTCGAACTTTACCTGATGTCGCGGGCGCGTGGCCTTCCGATGGAGACGCCGGCCGTGCGTCCCTGACGGTAGATTAGGGCTAGGCAGGCGTGGCACGGCCGCTAGTATCCCTCCCAAAGAAAATGAATCAAAGGGAGGGACCTAAATTGGCCAACCACAACATCTCGCGCCGCATGCTGCTTAAGGGCACCGCAGCGGCCGGCGCGCTCAGCCTGACCGGACTGCCCGCCCGCGCCGAGGTCAACTGGAAGAAATACGCCGGGACCAAGCTGGAGGTGATCCTCGCCAAGGGTCCGCGCGGCGACAACCTGCAAAAGAACATCAAGGAATTCACGGAGCTCACCGGCATCCAGGTCGAGTCCGAGCAGATCCCCGAGCAGCAACAGCGCCAGAAGGTCGTGATCGAGCTCACCTCGGGACGGCCGAGCTTCGATGTGGTGCATCTCAGCTATCACGTGCAGAAGCGGCAGTTCGAGAAAGCCGGCTGGCTCGCCGACATGACGCCCTTCATGAAGGATCCGACGCTGACCGCGCCGGATCTCGTCGAGAGCGATTTCTCGGCCGCCGGCCTGCAATACGCCAAGAACGACAAGGGACAGATGCTGTCACTGCCGTGGTCGGTGGACTATTTCATCCTCTACTACAACAAGGAGCTGTTTCAGAAGAAGGGTGTCGCGGTCCCCAAGACCTTCGACGAGATGGTCGCGGCCGCCGAAAAGCTCACCGACCCCAAGGACGGCACCTACGGCTTCGTCGGGCGCGGCCTGCGCAACGCCAACATGACGTTGTGGACCAACTTCTTCCTCAACTATGGCGGCGAATTCCTCGACGCCAAGGGCAACATCCTGACCGATGGCCCCGAAGCGATCGCGGCGACAAAGCTCTATCAGGCGCTGCTGACCAAGGTCGCCCCGCCCGGCGTCGCCGGCTTCAACTGGATGGAGTCGATGGCCTCGTTCACGCAAGGACGTTCGGCCATGTGGATCGACGGCGTCGGCTGGGCGCCGCCGCTGGAGGATCCTGCGGCCTCGCGCGTGGTCGGCAAGGTCGGCTACACCGTTGTGCCGGCCGGGCCGAAGGGGCAATATTCGGCCACCTACGGCGACGGTATCGGCATTGCTGCGGCGAGCAAGAACAAGGAAGCCGCCTATCTGCTCTGCCAATGGGTGGTCTCGAAGAAGCAGGGCGCGCGGCTGCTGCAGGCCGGCGGCGGTGTGCCGTTCCGCAACTCGATCCTGAACGATCCCGAAATCCAGAGCGGCGTGAAGATGCCCAAGGAGTGGCTGCAATCGGTGATCGATTCCGCCAAGATCAGCAAGCTCGGCCTGCCCGTCGTGATTCCGGTCGCCGAATTCCGCGATCTCGTCGGCGCCGCGCTCACCTCGACACTGTCAGGTGCCGATCCCGCAGCCGAGTTGAAGAAGGCTCACGATCAGTTCCGGCCGATCCTGGAGCGCAGCGAAAAGGCGTGAGTGCGTTGACACAATCGACTCCGGCCGCGGCACGGTCCGATGCCGCGCCGGAGAAGGAGCTGCGGCCGCCATCCTACTGGCCCTTCGTAGTGCCGGCGCTGGTCGTCGTGCTCGCAATCATCATCTTCCCGTGGGTCTTCACGATCTGGATGAGCCTGAACGAATGGAAGGTCGGTTCGCCGACCACCTTCGTCGGGTTCGCCAACTATCTCCGGCTCACGAGCGATCCGCGATTTCTCGAGGCGGTCGGCCACACGCTGGTCTACACCGTGCTGTCGGTGGTGCTGCCGCTGATCCTCGGCACGCTCTCAGCCGTGGTGTTCCACCAGAACTTCGCCGGCCGCGGATTTTTGCGCGGCGTCTTCATCATGCCGATGATGGCGACGCCCGTTGCGATCGCGCTGGTGTGGACCATGATGTTCCACCCGCAACTCGGTGTGCTGAACTACCTGTTGTCGCTGGTCGGTATCCCGGCGCAGCTCTGGGTCTTTCACCCCGCAACCGTCATTCCCTCGCTGGTGCTGGTCGAGACCTGGCAATGGACGCCGCTCGTGATGCTGATCGTGCTCGGCGGCCTCGCCGCGATCCCCACCGAGCCTTACGAGAGCGCGCAGATCGACGGCGCCAGCTTCTGGCAAGTATTCCGCTTCATCACGCTGCCGCTGATCATGCCGTTCCTGTTCATCGCCGGCATGATCCGCATGATCGACGCGGTCAAGAGCTTCGACATCATCTTCGCGATCACGCAAGGCGGACCGGGTTCAGCATCGGAGACGATCAACATCTATCTCTACAGTGTAGCCTTCACCTATTACGACCTCGGCTACGGCTCGGCCATCGCGGTCGTGTTCTTCCTGCTGATCGTCCTGCTTGCGGCGGTGATGCTCTACGCCCGCCAGCGCATGCTGTGGACCGAAATCGCGAGGGGCGCATGACACCCCGTCAGATCATCGGCAAGATCGGCCTGTGGGTCTCCGTGTTCGTCATCGTCTCGCCGGCGATCCTGTTCTTCCTCTGGATGGCCTCGCTGTCGCTCAAGTTCGAGGTCGACAATGCCGCCTACCCGCCGGTGTTCATCCCGGATCGCATCGCCTGGAAGAACTATGCCGACGTGCTCGCCTCCAACCGCTTCCTGACCTATTTCGTCAACAGCCTGATCGTCACCGGCAGCGCGACGTTTCTGGCGCTCATCGTCGGCGTTCCCGCCGGCTACGGCATCGCGCGCATGGCCGCGCATAAATCCGCGATCGTGATCCTGATCGCCCGCATCACGCCGGGCCTGTCCTACCTGATCCCGCTGTTCCTGCTGTTCCAGTGGCTCGGTCTGCTCGGCACGCTGGTACCGCAGATCATTATCCATCTCGTCGTGACGGTGCCGATCGTGATCTGGATCATGATCGGCTATTTCGAGACCACGCCGATGGAGCTGGAGGAAGCCGCCCTCATCGACGGTGCCGGCCGCTGGCAGGTCTTCCGCCACGTCGCGCTGCCGATCGCAAGGCCCGGCATCGCAGTCGCCTTCATCCTCGCCGTGATCTTCTCCTGGAACAATTTTGTGTTCGGCATCGTTCTGGCGGGGCGCGAGACCCGCACCCTGCCCGTTGCGGTCTACAACATGATCTCGTTCGACCAGTTGAGCTGGGGACCGCTCGCCGCCGCCGCGCTGATCGTGACGTTCCCCGTGCTGCTGCTAACGGTGCTGGCGCAGCGGCAGATCGTCGCCGGCCTGACGGCGGGGGCGGTGAAGGGCGGGTGATCGCCCGCCCTCGGCCTCTCATCCTGAACCCTAAGACGCGTGGTTGAGAAAGATCGGCAGACCCCGCTTGTTGGCATAGATGGGACGGTAGCGCTCAGTGTTGTACGTGCTGGCGACGTCCAATTTGCGCGGCCCGAGGCTGACGTCAGGGATGGGCACGAGGTCGTAGCGGCCTTCCACCAGCGCCGACATGAGGCCGGTCTTGCCTTCCAGGACGGCATCGAACGCCATGTTACCGAAAGTCAGGGCAACAAGCTTATCGATGAAGTCCGGATCGCCCGACCGCAGGTCGTAGGTGAGGTCAGAGGTCATCGTCTGCTCGCCGGCTCGCTGCTTGATCTCATCGGCAAGCGCATCAGCCACGTTGGCCTTCTTGCGATGACCGTAGGGGTCAGGCTCGCCATATTCCTGCGGCTTGTAGCCCTCCCACTCGGCGCCCTCGCTGAGCACGATAAGCGCGTAATTGCTTGGGTTGGCACGCTTCTCCTCGATCAGCAACTCGATCAGTTTGTCGAGATTGATCTTGTACTCCGGGATGACGCAACGTATCGAGGTCGCGTACGCGGTGTAGAGCGCGGTAAATCCGGCATCGCGGCCAAAGACGCGAAAAATGCCAATTCGCTCGTGCGACCCGACGGTGGTGCGCTGCCGCTGGATGGCATCGCTGGCGCGGGTGATCGCGGTCGAGAAGCCGACGCAGTACTCGGTGTTGCGGACGTCGTTGTCCATCGTCTTCGGAATGGCGATGATCTTGACGCCGCGCTCGTTGAGCTTGGCCGCATAACTGAGCGTGTCATCGCCGCCAATGGCGATCAGGTGTTCGATGCCGAGCCCCGAGAGGTTCGCCAGCACCTGGCCGGTGAGGTCCCACGTCTTGGTCGCAACGCCGCCCTTGGCACTCATGGAAGCCGGAAGGTCGCTGCCGACGAGATGATCGGGCAGCTTTTGTATTTTGGACGGATTGGTGCGGCTCGTGTGCAGCACTGTGCCGCCGCGTCGATCGATGGTGCGCGTGTTTTCACGATTCAGCGGCATGAGATAGTGGGACCTGCTGGCCGTATCCTCGAGGTTCAGGTGCGTGAGAGCCTCCCAACCTCGGCGGAGACCGATAACCTCGATGTCGTTCTCACTCGCGCGATAAGTCACGCTCTTGATGACCGCGTTGAGGCCGGAGACGTCGCCGCCGCCCGTGAGAATGCCGATACGTTTTCTTGCCAAGCCGACCTCCCAGCGTTAGCTGTGTCGCACAGCGTGGCGTTCCTTACTCCGCCGCTTCCGGCTTTCGTTCCTCGCGCAGCCGAAAACGCTTCTGCAGTGCAGACACGGTGTCGCGGAAGCCACCATACTCCAGCTCGGAATAAGGCAGCATCGCAGCGCCAGACCAGCCCTGGCTGCGCATCTCGATTGCCTTGCTCTGGGCTCGCCGGCGGACTTCGTCCCACGCCGGGTTGTCGAAGAAATCGGTGAAGGCGTCGGAAAAGCGGCCGTCCTTGTCGATCGAAAACCCGGCGCAGGAGACGATCGGCAGGCAGTACATGCCTGTCACCGGTGTGTTAAGTGGCACCGGCATGAGCGGCATCACGTGCGAGCCCCGCGCATCGCCGCCTACGAAGTGCGCCTTGGCGAACGGCGAGACGATTTCTTCGGGCGCCGGGAAAATCCCCTGGTTCCTGACGATCGCGACCGGATCGTCCTTACCGGTGTACTTGCCTGCGATCGAGTGAAGACGCTGCGCCGAAACAGCGACGGCGACCTCGCCATGGGTCCGGGACACGATGCGATCGATGCCAAAACGCTCGTTGTCGCGGAGCAG
This sequence comes from Bradyrhizobium sp. cir1, assembly GCF_014198245.1. Taxonomy (GTDB): domain Bacteria; phylum Pseudomonadota; class Alphaproteobacteria; order Rhizobiales; family Xanthobacteraceae; genus Bradyrhizobium. The sequence goes on along the minus strand of NZ_JACIHE010000037.1, from coordinate 19,720 downwards.
CGCGGCAATGTGGTAGCCATCCGCGGGTGCGTCGAGTTCGATCACGCTGTCGCCGGCCGTGTGGTCCATGTCGATGACATGGAAACGGAAACCCTTGATCATCGGGGGCAGCATCAGCCCCGCGCAATACATGGGATCGGCGAAGGCGAGGTAGAGCGGCAGGTTGTAGGCGCCGGGGCCGCATTTGTCGGCGGCAAACACCATGAAGGACTCCGCGGGCCTCGCGCCCAAGAGGCTGTGGTCGAAGCTGAGCTCGGCGACGCCCGGGCCGGCGCCGCGGACGTTTCCGGACGGTGCGTCGGCGAGAAGATCCTGGCCGGCGCCATAGAGCCCGGAGGTTTTCGCGACCGAAGTGGCCGCGAGGAACGCCTTCCACGCAAATTGATGGACCTCGGAGCTCCCTTCGCCCTTTGTATGCGTCATGATGATCGCTATGTCGTCGCCGGTGTGGCAGACGAAACTGTCGATCAGGAGACCCTTGTCGACCGCCTTCGCGGCTTCGCCCATGACAGTCGCCATCATCGGCGCGGACGGTTTCGTATGCCCGCCGACAGAGCCAACGTCAGCCTTAATGACCGAAAGAGTGAGTTTCATGAACATCCCTCCCAGCAGCACAGCCTTGCGCCTCGCCTCAGCGCTTGCTGCGCCGGGCGACGGCGCTGCTCATTCACAGAAAGGAACGTCTGGTGCCGCGTTAGGTTCCAAAGATGCGGCTTTGCCGGAAAAGCCCGGACTCGTGCCGGCGCAGGCTGTCCCGGGAGTGGATTGGCCGGCTCGGCTGAGTCGCCGAAGCGTGCAGGACCAAAAGGAAACGGCCGGGCAACTCCTCGCCGCCCGGCCGCAATCGATGTCTCGCTTCCCTACTCGGCCGGCGCGGCATGCATCTCCGGATGCGCAGCATAGTGCTCGCTGGCGCCGAGCCTGCTCGCCGCGAACAGGCCCGCGGCCATCACGGCGTAAGCGAACGCGACCGCAGGCGTGACGCCGAACCCGCCGCCGATGCCGACGGCTTCGCCATGCATGAAGCCGAAGTAGGTGAGCACCGCACCGACCAGAGCAAAGCTTGATGCCTTCTCGAAGTCGCGCTCGATGATGAAGACGCCGATCGCACCGAGGACGAGACCACCGAGGATGGAGCCGCCGCCCATCACCTCAAGGCCGTGATAGAACACGCCCTGCTGCGGCAGCGCGGCCACCGCAGCCGTCTTGACCGCGTCGGCCTTGTCGGCCGCCATGCCGCCGACGGTTGCCGCCGCTGTCATGGTCGAGGCCAGCATGGTGTCGATCTGGAGCTTGGCCCAGGCGGCCAGATGCGGCGTCAACGCCAGCACGATCGCCGGCGCGTGTTTGACCGGCGTGGTCTGGAACGCCTGCGCGCCGATCAGCATGCCGATATAGAGCAGGATCGGCGAGATCGCGACGACAGGCACCAGCGCCAGCAGCACCGAGATGATGCCAAACCAGGCCAGCACCACCACCATGATGCCGGTCGCCGCCGAGTAGCCGATCCGGCCGCCCATCGCCTTCCAGCCGGGGTGGCCGATATAGACGGCGTTGATGAAGGGATTGCCCATCAGGCAGCCGATCAGGCTGACGACGCCGTCGGCGGTCAAGACACGCGTGGTCGGATATTCGTCGCCGGCGGCTTCCGCGCTCTCGACATTGTCCATGGCCTCGACGAGGTCATAGATCCCGAACGGAATGGCGGTGACTAGGATGATGCCGAGGAACTCGAAACCGGAGAAGACGTAGCCGACGGCCGGGATCGGCACCGAGAAGCCGAAGTTTGCGAAGGCAGCGCCGACGCCCGCAATGCTCAATCCACCGAGGCCAAGCCCGAACAGGTTGGAGCCCCAGGCGATGATCATGCCGGCCGCGATGGCGACGAGGCCGGCGGGAATGCCGCGCCAGTATTTCACGCCGCCAAACCAGCTCACCAGGATGATCGCGAAGCAGACCAGACCGATCTGCGGCGTCATGTACATCTCCAACGCCGGCCGCATCGAGATGAAGGTGACGGAGACGCCGGCGAGCGTGCCGAGCAGCGCCGCACGCGGCGTGATTTTTCGAATGAAAGGTGCGATGAAGCCGCCAATCATCAGAATAAAACTCTGGAAGAACACCCAGACGAGGCCGGCCGACCAGCCCTTGAGCGGATCGCCGGTCTTGAGCGTGATCGGCAGCATGATCACGAAGGTGACGATGAACATGTGCGGCACGCTGACGCCCGACGGCAGCGCGCAGACGTCGTCGCGGCCGGTCTTCTGCGCGAGGCGGTAGGCGAGATACGCATAATAGAATGTGGAGAGGCACATCATCAGCCCGAGCGCGGGCAGGATGCGGCCGAACACGAGGCTGTCAGGCATCTTCAAGACGAAGCGCAACAGGCCCGTGAGCACCAGCATGTTGACGAGGATGTTGGTGCCGAAGCCGAAAAACGCGTTCCAGTCGCCCGATGTCCATAGTGCCGGCTTGAAAGCGGACTTGTTCAGATCAGAACTGCCGGCCGTCCCCGTCAATGTGCTCATGATAATACCCCTATGTGGTCGAAACCTTCATTGCCTCCAGAACTGCGGCTGAATCCGCGACCCAGCCGAAGATGCCGCCCTGGGCCTTGATCATCTTCAGGCCCATCTCGTGAAACTCGGGGAAGTAGGATGCGCAGCCGTCCGAGATGACGACGCAGCGATAGCCGCGGTCATTGGCCTCGCGCACCGTGGTGTTGACGCAGACCTCGGTGGTGACGCCGCACACCAGCAAATTCTCGATGCCGTATTTCTCCAGCACGTCGGTGAGCTCGGTGGCGTAGAACGCGCCCTTGCCGGGCTTGTCGATGACGACCTCGCTGTCGAGTGGATAGAGCTCGGGGATGATGTCGTGGCCGGCTTCGCCGCGAATAAGGATGCGCCCCATCGGGCCAGGATCGCCGATGCGAAGGCTCGGCGCGCCGCGCTCGACCTTTGCCGGCGGCGCATCGGAAAGGTCTGGCAGATGGCCCTCGCGGGTGTGGATCACCAGCATGCCGGTGTCGCGCGCCGCCTTCAGCACCGCGCCGATCGGATTCACCGCGCGCGCGAGCTGGCTGACGTCGTTGCCGAGCGTCTCGCCGAAGCCGCCGGGCTCCATGAAGTCGCGCTGCATGTCGATGATGAGAAGCGCGGTGGCGGGCCAGTCGAGCTTGATTGGCTCGGGCTCGGCGCTGATGACGCCCGGTGTCGGCTTGGCTGAGTTCAACATGACGCAGGCCCCCGCGAGAACTCTCTTCGCCAGGAGTTCTGCAAGCGCCGTGCCATTGTGTACAATTGCGGGGGAGCGTGGGCGTCGAACGAATTTGCTGTTTAGTCAGATGGTTACGTCGGCGATCATCGCCTGCTTATTCCCTGTGCGACGTCTTAGCGACGTGCATTTGCTTAAAGGATGAGCGCCCTCCACCGTCATTCCGGGGCGCGACGAAGTCGCGAGCCCGGAATCCATCGGGCGGCAATACGCGAAGTGAAATGGATTCCGGGCTCGCGCTACGCGCGCCCCGGAATGACGAGCAGAGACTACCGCCCCGCCCCGTACAGCCGCCGATACTCCTCCTCATACGGCGCATAAGAGTCCTTCAGCGTCGCCATGTTCAGCAGCATGGTCGCAACCATCGTGCCCGCCTTGTCGAACACGCGTGTCTTCACCCAGGCGCTCTCGGTGCGACGGCTGCCGGAGAGCGCGACCACTTCGCGCTCGACCTCGTACTCCTCGTCGACGAAAAGCGGGCCCTTCACCAGCCTGATCTCCTGGTCGGCAAACAGGCCGACGGCGGGTCCCTTGGCCGGCAGCGGATCGTCCTTGGAGCGGTACTGGAACAGCACGCTCAGCATCTCCATCGGAATGATCGGCCTTCCCCACGGATTGTCCGCGCCCGAATAGTACGGCGAGCTCTCGGTGATGACGGCGAGCTTCTGCCTGAGCGAGAACGGATACAGGTCGCCCATGTTCCGGTCGAACGCCATCCGCACGGTCTGCCGCTTGCTCGTCTTCGCCACTTTGACATCGCGCAGGATCACGGGATCGGCCAGCGGCTTGAGCTCGGTCAGGCGGGTCTCGAGCGCGGTCGCTGCGTGAGGCTCGCCGACGGAGGCCGTTCCGCGCAGCACCTCCGTGCCGTCGCGCTTCACCATCTGAATTTGGCACTGGCTCGTCCCGGGCAGCGGCTTCGACAGGATCACCTGCACCTCCTCGCCCTCGTAGCAGACGCTGCGGTAATGCGCGGACAGACAGCCGCTCTCGAACCAGGCCTGCCCCCAGAGCCGCGCACCGAGCGGAGCGAACTGGCTGAAATGCGTCGGGCCTTCGATGGTGCCGCCCTTGAAGCCGAGCTTTTGCGCGGTGGCATCGTCATGGATGGAGGCGTGCGCATCGTAAGTTTGCGCATGGAGCATCTGGCGCGGCTGACGCCAGGGGCCAATCAGCACCTCGGCGGTCTCGGTGATCTCGGTCTCGAATGCGTTTGCAGTCATGGCTTTTCTCCACAGGGAGCCATGACTAACAGGCCCGCCACGGATGCGGCCAGCGATATTGACTTCGGTGGTCCATGCTTTTGACTGGCAACTCCCGCTTCGCAAGCCGCAGCTTTTTCCGCGGCGCAAAATCCCCGCCGAGCCACGACGACAAGGACTCCTGAAATGACGCTGATGCAGGTCGAGCTGGACGATAAATACCGGCTCGAATCGAAGCGGATCTTCCTGTCCGGCACGCAGGCGCTGGTCCGCCTGCCCATGTTGCAGCGCGAACGCGACCGGCTCCAGGGTCTCAACACCGGCGGCTTCATCTCGGGCTATCGCGGTTCCCCGCTCGGCATGTATGACCACGCGCTGTGGCGCGCGAAGTCGTATCTTCAGCAGCACGACATCGCCTTCGTCCCCGGACTGAACGAGGACCTCGCTGCGACCGCGGTCTGGGGCAGCCAGCAAGTCGGCCTGTTTCCCGGCGCCAAGGTCGATGGCGTGTTCGGCATCTGGTACGGCAAGGGGCCCGGCGTCGATCGCTCGGTCGATGCGCTCAAGCACGCCAACGCCGCCGGCACCTCGCTCAATGGCGGCGTGCTCGCGCTTGCCGGCGACGACCATGGCTGCCAGTCCTCGACCCTGGCCCATCAAAGCGAGCAGGTGTTCGCTGCGGCGCTGATCCCCGTGATCAACCCGGCGACGCTCCAGGACTATCTCGATCTCGGCCTCTACGGTTTCGCGCTGTCGCGCTTCTCCGGCTGCTGGGTCGGCTTCAAGGCGATCAGCGAGACCGTGGAAAGCTCGGCGTCGATTGACAGCGACCCCGAACGCATCAAGATAGTGCTGCCCGATGATTTCGAGATGCCGCCCGGCGGCCTCAACATCCGCTGGCCCGATCCGCCGCTGGAGGCGGAGAAGCGCCTGTTCGGGCCCAAGATGGTCGCGGTGCAGGCCTTCGCCCGCGCCAACCAGCTCGACCGCATCGTGCTGGATTCCAAGCCCGCGCGGCTCGGTATCGTCGCGACCGGCAAGGCCTATCTCGATCTGCGCCAGGCGCTCGCCGACCTCGGCATCACCGACAAGGACGCGCAGGAGCTGGGCTTGCGCATCTACAAGGTCGCGCTGACCTGGCCGCTGGAGGAAAGCGGCGCCAAGCGCTTCGCCGAAGGCCTTCAAGACGTGCTCGTGGTCGAGGAGAAGCGCGGCTTCATCGAAGACCAGCTGATGCGCATCCTCTACAATGTCGATGCCTCCAGGCGCCCGACCGTCACGGGCAAACGCGACGAGCGCGGCGCACCGCTGTTGCCGAGCGAGGGCGAGCTGACGCCGACGATCGTTGCCTCCGCCCTCGTCGCACGGCTGCGCAAGCTCGGCCATCACAGCCCGGTGCTGGAGCAGCGCCTGGCGCGGCTCGAGGCCTTCGACAATCCCGTCACTGCGAGCACGCCAATCAAGCTGGCGCGCACGCCGTTCTTCTGCTCGGGCTGCCCGCACAATTCCTCGACGCGCGTGCCCGAAGGAAGCCGCGCCATGGCGGGCATCGGCTGCCACGGCATGGCCCTGAGCATGCCGACCCGCCGCACCGATCTGATCTCACATATGGGCGCCGAGGGCGTGAACTGGATCGGCCAGTCGCCCTTCACCACCGAGAAGCACATTTTCCAGAATCTCGGCGACGGCACCTACACCCATTCCGGGCTTCTCGCCCTGCGCGCCGCGTCCGCCGCCGGCATCAACATCACCTACAAGATCCTCTACAACGACGCCGTCGCCATGACGGGCGGCCAGCCGGCCGAAGGCGCCTTCAATGTGGCGCAGATCGCGCATCAGGTCTGGGCGGAAGGCGTGAAGCGGCTCGCGATCGTCTCGGACGATCCCGGCAAGTACCCGCAAGGCAACTACTTCCCGCAAGGCGCGACTATCCATCATCGCCGCGAGCTCGATGCCGTGCAGCGCGAGCTGCGCGACATCAAGGGGCTCACCGTCGTCATCTACGACCAGACCTGCGCCGCGGAAAAGCGCCGCCGCCGCAAGCGCGGGCTCTATCCCGATCCCGCCAAGCGCGCCTTCATCAATGAGCTCGTCTGCGAAGGCTGCGGTGACTGCTCGCAGGCCTCGAACTGCGTCTCGGTGCAGCCGCTGGAGACCGAGTTCGGCCGCAAGCGACAGATCGACCAGTCGAACTGCAACAAGGACTTTTCCTGCGTCGAGGGTTTTTGCCCGAGTTTTGTGACCGTGCATGGCGGTTCGCCGAAGCGCATGAAGACCTCGGCGGTGGATTCCGGGCAGCTGTTCGCCGATCTGCCGCTGCCGCCGGCGCGTGAGCTGGACGGCCCCTACAATATCCTCGTCACCGGCATCGGCGGCACCGGCGTCATCACCATCGGCGCACTGCTCGGCATGGCTGCCCATGTCGACGGCCGCGGCTGCTCGGCGCTGGACTTCACCGGCCTGTCGCAGAAGAACGGCGCGGTGATGAGCCATGTGCGCATCGCGCCGAAGCCGGAAGACATTTCGGCGGTCCGCATCACCACCGGCGGCGCCGACGTCATCCTCGGCTGCGACATGATCGTCTCGGCCGGTCCCACTGCGCTGAGCCGCGCCGAGCGCGACGTGACCAAAGCCTACATCAACGCCGATCTGCAGCCGACCGCGAGCTTTGTGCAAAACCCAGATCTCGATTTCGAGATGGGAACGATGCAGACCGTGCTGCGCGACGCCGTCGGCGACAAGAACCTCGACATCATAGACGCCACAGGCATTGCCGCCGCGCTGATGGGCGACAGCATCGCGACCAATCCCTTCATGCTCGGCTTCGCCTTCCAGAAGGGCGCGATCCCGCTGTCGCTGGAGGCCCTGCTTCGCGCCATCGAAATCAACGGCGCCGCGATCGAGATGAACAAGCTCGCCTTCACCTGGGGGCGCCTCGCCGCCCACGACATGTCGCGGGTCCGCAGCGTGCTGCAGTTCAAGACCCGGGCGTCCGCGCCGGCGAAATCGCTGGACGACATCATTGCAACGCGCGCCGAGTTCCTCAGCGGCTATCAGGACCGCGCCTATGCCGAGCGCTACCTCGCGGCCGTCGCCAAGGTGCGCAAGGCGGAGACGGCCGCCTCGCCCGCCTCCACAGAGCTGACCGAGGCGGTCGCGAAGAACCTGTTCAAGCTGATGTCGTACAAGGACGAGTACGAGGTCGCACGCCTCTATACCGACGGGAGCTTTGCGAAGAAGGTCTCGGAAAAATTCGATGGCGACTTCACGCTGAAATACCATCTGGCACCGCCGATCTTCGCAAAGCGCGACAAAACGACGGGCCATCTCCAGAAGCAGGAGTTCGGCAGCTGGATGATCCACGCCTTCCGCGTGCTCGCAAAACTGAAGTTCCTGCGCGGCGGCGCGTTCGACCCGTTCGGCCGCACCGGGGAGAGGCGGACCGAGCGGAAGCTGATCGAGGATTATCTTGGCATGATCGATCAGCGGACTGCCGGCCTGAGGGCGGAGCAGATTCCGCTGCTGGCACGGCTGGCGCGCGTGCCCGAAACGATCCGCGGCTTCGGCCACGTCAAGGAAGCCAACATCAAGCTGGCGGCTGCCGAGACGGCGCGGCTTGAGGCGGAGCTGGAGAACAGCCGCTTTGCGGCGGCGGCGGAGTAGCAATCAGGCGCGAAGCTCTCCCCCGTCATTGCAAGGAGCCCTTGCGACAAAGCAATCCAGAGTCTTTCCGCGGAGGGATGCTGGATTGCTTCGCTTCGCTCGCAGTGACGATGAGGAGGCGGGCGCGAGCCTCATACTCGCTGTCATCGCCCGGCTTGACCGCGCGATCCAGTACTCCGAGACGGCAGTGAAATACGGATAGGCCGCGGCGTACTGGATGCCCCGCCTTCGCGGGGCATGACAGCGGTGGAGGTGGCTAGATGTGGGCTGAGGCTGCAGCCTTGCCCGCAGCGAACGCCCCTCCCTCCGCCAGATGCCGTCCCGCGATATACCCGAACGTCAGCGCCGGTCCCAGCGTGATGCCCGGCCCCGGATAATTGCCGTTCATGATCGAGCCCATGTCGTTGCCGCAGGCGTAAAGACCCGCAATCGGCGTGTCGTCCTCGCGCAGCACGCGGGCCTGCGCATCGACCTTCATGCCAATGGCGGTGCCGAGGTCGGCGGGATAGATCCGCATCGCGAAGAACGGCGCGCGGACGATCGGCGCGACGCAGGGATTCGGCTTGTGGACGGCGTCGCCGAGATGGCGCTGATAGATGGTGCTGCCGCGGCCGAATTCGGGATCGCGGCCCTCCTTCGCGTCCGCGTTATAGGCCGCGACCGTCGCCGCGAGTGTGGATGGTTTGATGCCGAGCTTCGCCGCCAGTTGCGCGACGTCAGGGGCATCGACCAACTCGCCGCTCGTCAGGTAGCGACGGAGACTGCGCGTGAACGGCTTGATGCGGCCAAGGCCGTAAGCCCACAGGAACGCACGATCGCAGATCAGGTAGAACGGCCGGTCCGGCTCGCCATTGCCATCGCGCAGCATGGCGAGCACGAACTCGTGGTAGGACAGCGCCTCGTTGACGAAGCGGCGGCCCGCGGCGTTGACGGCGATCACACCGGGCTTGGCACGGTCGGTCACCGTGTGCGGGAACACGCCGCGGCTGCCGTCGGCGCGGCGGAACAGCGAGGCCGGCACCCAATAGGCCGGGCTGGTCGCCTCCGTGTTGAATGCGGCGCCGGCCGTGACCGCGAGCCGCAGCCCATCGCCGGTGCCTGCTGTGTTGGTCGCCGAGATAAACCCCGCTGCTGCAGGGAAGAAGCGTTTGCGCAAAGTCGCGTCGTGCGAGAAGCCACCGGTTGCAAGCACCACGCCGCGGCGTGCGGCGATCAGGCGATCACGGGCGCCATGGCGGATCGCCACGCCGGCGACGCGATCGCCTTGCATCGACAGATCCTCGACATCCGCGCTGAAGAGAATCTCGACCTGCCGCGCCAGCAGCGACGCGTATAGCCGCGCGGCGAGCGCGTTGCCGAGATGCAGTGTCGTACCGCGCGGCGAGCGGAGCCGCTGTAACGCGTATTCGGAAACCAGCCGCGCCGCACGCAAGGTCGACCGCAGTGATTTGCCAATCCGGCGCAGATGCGGAATGTCGAGCCGGTTGACCATCATCCCGCCGAAGAGCGTGAACTCCGGCAGCGGCGGCCGCAGTCGCGCGAGAGCCCGGCCAAGGCGCGTGCCATCGAAAGCCACCGGCTCCAGCACGCGACCGCCTGACGTTGCGCCCAGCCGCTCCGGATAATAATCCGGACAGACCTTCACGGGCTGGAGCCGCACCTCGGTGTTGGCTTCGAGCCAGGCGACCGCCTCCGGCCCGCGCGCAAGGAAGGCCGCGCGCAGGCCGGCATTGGCGGGCTCGGGCACCGTACTCGACAAATATTGGACGGCATCGGTGATGCTGTCGGAAAGCCCCGCCTCTTTCATTTTGGCATTGGCGGGGATCCAGACCACGCCGCCGGACCAGGCGGTGGTACCACCGACGAAGGCGGTCTTCTCGATCACCAGCACACGCAGGCCTTCGGCGGCAGCGACAGCCGCCGCCGTCATGCCACCGGCGCCGGCACCGATGACGACGACGTCGTAGGTCTCATGCGCCGGCATCATGCGGCGGGTTTCCGGAAGCGAGGCATGACACCGTCATACCCCGCCCGGGCGTCCGCGCGCTAGCGCTGCGGCTTGCGCTCGATCGGGTCGATGTCGATTGCCCGCAGGCGGCCGAGCCGCAGCACGTCCATGGCAAGCCGCCGGCCGATCCGGTCGCGGTCGAGCACGCGGATCAGATCGTCGACGCCGTTGATCTCGACGCCGTCGAGCCTGATGACGACGTCGCCGGGCAGCAGGCCCGCCTTCGCCGCCGGCCCGTCCGGCTCGATCTGCGCAAGCAAAGCGCCCATCTTGTTCTCGACACCGGCCACAACCGCGTGCCGCCGCGGGACCGGCGCGGTCTGCCCGGCGACGCCGATATAGGCGCGGCGGACATAGCCGTGGCGGATGATCTCCGACAGCACGAATTGCGCGGTATTGCTGGCGACCGCAAAGCAGATGCCCTGCGCGCCGTTGATGATGGCGGTGTTGATGCCGATCACCTCGGCGTTGGACGATACCAGCGGCCCGCCGGAATTGCCGGGATTGAGCGCGGCATCGGTCTGGATCACGTCCTCGATGGTGCGCCCGCTCACCGAGCGGATCGAGCGGCCGAGCGCCGAGACCACGCCCGCCGTCACGGTCGACTCGAAGCCGAGCGGGTTGCCGATCGCGATCACGAGCTGGCCACGCCGCAGGCTCTTGGAGTTGCCGAGCGCGGCATAGGGCAAGTGCCGCACGCCATTGGCGCGCAGCAGCGCAAGGTCGGTGTCGGGGTCGACCCCGAGCACCTGGGCCTCGCCGACATGGCCCTCGACGTCGCGCAGCCGGATCTCCTTCGACGTGCCGACCACGTGGCTGTTGGTGAGGACGAGTCCGTCCGGCGAGATCACGATGCCCGAGCCGAGCCCGCCGCGCTCGCGGCCGTTCGGCACTCTTGGACCGGTCTCGACGCGCACGACCGCAGGGCCGACGCGATCGGTGACGTCGATCACGGCGTTGGAATAAGCGTCCAGCAGCGCCCGGTCGTTGACCGGGGCAGCCGCCGTCGTTCGCGATGACGGGGCGGCATCGGCGACATCTGATGTGAAATCCAGCATGGCAAGAGTCCTTGAGGCTCACACAGATGGTGGCCTGTTCCCTCCGGCGCAAGGGACCCGACCAGGGCGCGGGGCTGGACTGGCCAGGTGGCTAGGGCGCCCGCCGCAGCGTGCCTGCCCTCGCCTTGACCGGATCGAGCAGCGACCAGTCCCCATCCGGGAGCACATGGCCCTTCGGGAACGGCGCACGCAGCTCCAGCCCGAGCGAACGCAGCACGCGGTCGTCGCGGTAGTAGCATTGCAACACGACGCGAACGAGGGTTGCCGCAGCGACGCCACCGGTCGACCGGAACTGCTGGGCAACGCCGTCGCGCGTGTCGGGCGCGAGGTCGGCGAGCGGCATCCCCGCGAGCCGCGCCAGGTGGTCGAGCGCCGCCGCGACCGGCCTGGTGTCCCGGCCGAGGGTTGCAAGGATGTCGGCCTGGATGATCTCGTCATCGGCGCCGGGGACGCGATATTCCTCGCTCGGTGGAATGATCATCCCGGCAATGATGCGCAAGTCCTGGCGCTGCCGCGGCGTGAGGGTCATCTGCCCGGACATGTCGGTCCTCTAGTCGAATAAATTGGCGAGGCGCTGCTTCATCTGGTTGGCGATGTAGAGCGCGAGGGCCTGGATGGTGGAGGTCGGATTTACCCCGCCGGAGGTGACGAAGATGCTGCCGTCGACGATGAAGAGGTTCTTGACGTCGTGCGAGCGGCCCCATTCGTTAACGACGGAGCGCTCGGGATCGGTGCCCATCCGCGCCGTGCCGAGCAGATGCCAGCCGCCCCAGGGGATCGGCGAGTTGACGCAGATATCGGTCGCCCCTGCGGTCTCGAGAAACTCCCGGCCGCGGGCGAGTGCATGCTCCATCATCTTCCGGCTGTTCTCGCTGATCGTGTAGTCGATCTTCGGCGCGGGAATGCCGTGGCTGTCCTTCAGGACAGGATCGAGCGTGACCTGATTGTGCTCCTCCGGCAGGTCCTCGCAGATCGCGGAGAAACCCAAGCGGTGGCCGTTGAGTTTGCGGAAGACGCGATGATGATCCTCGCCCCAGGGCAAGATGCCCTTCTGCTCGCTGACGACGGCCTCGAACACCGGCCCCGCCCCGCGCACGAACTGAACGCCGTAGCCGCGCACGAAGCCGCGCGACAGGTCGGTGTCGTACCACTCCTTGCTCCATAGGCAGGTCGGCGGCGCGCGGTTAGAGTCGGTCGGCTCCTTCACATAGCCGTAGATCTGCGCATAGGGGTGGAACATCAGGTTCTTGCCGACGAGGCCGGACGAATTGGCAAGGCCGTTCGGGAAGCGGCCGGACGCCGAGTTGAGGAGCAGCCGCGGCGTGCCGACGCCGTTGCAGGCGATGATGACGACATGCGCGGGCTGAAACTGCTCGACGCCGTCCTTGTCGTAATAGACCACGCCCGAGGCCATGCCGTTCTCGTCGGTCGTGATTTCGCGCACCCGGCAATGGGTGCGCAACTCGACGCCGGCGCGGACCGCGTGCGGCCAATAAGTGATGTCGGTGGAGGACTTCGCGCCCTGCGCGCAGGCCGGCGTGCAATGGCCGAGATTGATGCAGCGCGCGCGGCCCTCATAGTCCATGGTCGCGACCGTGGTGTCCGACGGCCACCAGTGCCAGCCGAGCTTGTTCATAGCCTTGCCGATGATGGCGCCGGACAATCCCATCGGCTGCTGCGGCATCGGCGGATGCGTCAGCGGCGAGAGCGGATCGCCAGATAGCCCCGACGTGCCCATCATGCGATCGTTCTCTTCGAAGAACGGGGTCAGCGCGTCGTAGTCGATCGGCCAGTCGTCGGCGACGCCGTCGAGCGTCTTCACCTTGAAATCGGAAGGGTGCAGCCGCGGCCAGTGCGCAGTGTACATCACAGTGGAGCCGCCGACCGCATTGTAGTTGACGACCTTGATCGGCGAATTGTCGTCGTTGATCGGATAGTCCTCGGGCCGGCCGCGGACGTTGGGGCTCGACGACCACTCGCCGTAGAACTTGGCTTCCCAATCCCGGCCCGTGCTGGGATATTCCGCCGGGTTCATCCAGCCGCCCTGCTCCAGGCAAAGAATGTGCATCTTGGTCTCGGCCAGCGACCACGCCACCGCAGCGCCCGAAGCGCCGGCACCGATGATCAGGACGTCCACGGGATCTTTCATCGCAACCTTGTCCTCCCCCTCGCCGCTTACCGGGCGATTCGGCCTTTCGCGCTCCGCGAGGCCGGCAAACGATAGGGGCAGAGCCGCAGCCGAGTAAAGCCGTGAGGCCGGAATGTCGCACTTCGCAGGGCGCAGACCATTGGTATCGACACGTCCGGATGCTAGGAACAGGGCGCACGAGCCATCGATAGCGAGACCGCATGTCCTTCCGAAATTTCTTTGCCGCCGCCCGCGCTTTTGCGCTCGTTTTATTTTTCGTCTTGTCCGGATTTCTGGTCTCTTCCGAGCCGGCCTCCGCGCTGACCGCTGCCGCGACGGCCCGCGACGGCAACTCCATCCAGCTCGGCGACGTCACCTACCGGCTCGACGGCGTCGACGCGCCCGAGCTGGACCAGGTCTGCATCGACGATCACGCCGATCCCTGGACCTGCGGCATCGAGGCCCGCGATCAGCTGACGAAGCTGATCAACAAGCGCTCCGTGCGCTGCGACGATGTCGGGCCGGAAAAGAGCTTCGGCAAGCGCCACCGCGCCATCTGCACGGCCGAGGGCGACAAGGCGACCTTGAACGAGCAACTGGTCAAGCTCGGCTATGCCATCGCTCGCGAGCCGATCAAGGCGAACGTCAAGCCGGCGGCGTCCGAGGCGAAGACGGCCGCGGCCGGGATCTGGAAGGGCTGCTTTGTTGCGCCGCAAGAATTTCGCAGCGGCAAGAAGGACGGTGCGCTGCTGGGGGCCGCCTGCCGCTCCGATCGCGACAAGGAGATCCGTGCCGTGCTGTTCCCGGATGAGCTGACGATGCCGCCGAGTTGCAGCATCAAGGGCAAGCTCGCGGTGCGTGCCCGCGTCACCGGCAATATCGGCATCTATCATCTGCGGGGATGCCCGAGCTATCCGGCAACCACCAAGCCGGACCGCTGGTTCTGCTCCGAGGACGACGCCCAGGCCGCCGGCTTCCGCAAGGCCTATAATTGCCGCCCGCCAAAGTGAAAAATTCCTTCGCGCACGCGTGAGTGGTAGTCCGAGACCGTATTGATCCGGAATTGAACTTCGTCGGGAGTTGCTGCACTTATCAAAGTGCGCACGCGCTTTGCGCGAGCGCTTCCTTGGCAGACGATCCTCATCGGATTGGCTTTGCTCGGGCGTTTCCTCCCTAGACTTGGGCCGCTTGTCATCCACAAGCGGCTCTTCTTTTTTGGGTCTCTACGTCCGCATCCGCATGATCTGGTCCATCGGCGGCATGTTCCCGTTCAGATGCGACATGATCCAGACGGTGCCGCCGACCACCAGGAACACGACCAGCAGTCCGAAGGCCAGCGCCAGCACGTTGTTGGTGTTATCAGGGCCCGTGGTGATGTGCAGGAAGAACACCAGGTGCACGCCCATTTGCGCGATCGCCAGCACGATCAGCGCGACCGGGATCGAAGGCTGCCAGACCAGATCGGTGCCGGCGATGAAGAACGACGTCGCCGTGAGCAACAGCGCCAGAACAAGACCGACGACGTAACCCAGGATCCGCTCACCGACGCTATGCTGCTCTTCCTCGCCCGGCGCAAGATCGTGCCCGGCCGGAATATGCGTCTGATCGCTCATGGGGCACCCCCAAGCAGGTAGACCACCGAGAACACCCCGACCCAGATGATGTCGAGCGCATGCCAGAACAGCGCAAAGCACATCATCCGCCGCAACACGTCGGCGCGAAAGCCTTTCGCAAAGACCTGGGCCATCATGGTGAGCAGCCAGAGCACGCCGGCGGAGACGTGCAGGCCGTGGCAGCCGACCAGCGAGAAGAACGAGGTCAGGAACGCGCTGCGCGACGGGCCATAGCCGCGTGCGACGAGATCGGCAAACTCGCGGAACTCGATGGTCAGGAAAATCAGGCCGAGCACGCAGGTCACGGCCATGCCGAGGTAGAACCAGAGCCGGTTGCGTACGTCGGCGGCAATGCTGGCCATTCCGCAGGTGAAGCTCGACAGTAGCAGGCAGACCGTCTCGATGGCAACATTTCGCTGCTCGAAGATCTCCGAGCCCTTCGGGCCATCCGCGGTCTGGCCGGATAGCACCGCATAGGCCGCAAAGAAGCAGGAGAACATCACGATGTCGGAGAGCAGGAAGACCCAGAAACCGTAAGCGGTGACGATCCGCTTCGACGCCGGCCCGGGATGCTCGATGACGACGCCGATGTGATGGGGATCGGCGTGGGCATGGCCGACGGTTGCCGTCATCGACATCAGACCGCTCCCGCCATGCTGACGAGGCTGCGCCGCTCCTCGAGATTGACGCGATCGATGTGGGCGACCTCCGCGGCTGGAATGACGTATTCGTCATGGTCGCGCCAGGCGAACACGACGAAGGTCGCGAACGCGCCGATACCGCCCAGGATCACCATCCACCAGATGTGCCAGATCAGCGCAAAGCCCATGATCGAGGCAAAGAACGCGCAGACGAACCCGGTCGGCGAGTTCCGGGGCATCTCGATATCCTGATATTCGGGCTCTTCATGCTCGAACGATTGCTGCCGGGCATGGATCTTCATGTCCCAATAGGCGTCCTCGCCGCGCACGTCGGGATTGAAAGCGAAGTTGAACACTGGCGGCGGCGAGGACGTCGCCCATTCCAGTGAGCGGCCGTCCCAGGGATCGCCGGTGCGGTCGCGCAATGCCTCGCGATTGCGGATGCTGACCACGAGCTGCATGATCTGGCAGATCACCCCGATCGTCAGCACCGCCATGCCGACCGCCGCAACGATCATCCAGGGCCGCCAGGCCGCGACGTCGTAGTGCTGCAAGCGTCTGGTCATGCCGAGCATGCCGGCGATATAGAGCGGCATGAAGGTGACGTAGAAGCCTGTGAAGGTGAACCAGAACGCCGCCTTGCCCCAGCGCTCGTCGAGACGGAAGCCGAACGCCTTCGGAAACCAGTATTCGAACCCGGCGAAGGCCCCGAACAGCACGCCGCCGATGATGACGTTGTGGAAGTGGGCGACCAGGAACATGCTGTTGTGGAGCATGAAGTCCGCCGGCGGCACCGCGACCAGCACGCCCGTCAGGCCGCCGATGATGAAGGTGACCATGAAGCCGACCGACCACAGCATCGGCGTCGCGAAGCGGATGCGGCCGCCATACATCGTGAACAGCCAGTTGTAGATCTTCACGCCGGTCGGTATCGCGATGATCATGCTGGCGATGCCGAAGATGGCATTGACGTCCGGCCCTGCGCCCATGGTGAAGAAATGGTGCAGCCAGACCATGAAGGAGACGACGCAGATCGCCATGGTCGCAAGCACCATCGAGCGGTAGCCGAACAGCGCCTTGCCCGAGAAGGTCGACACGACTTCGGAGAAAATGCCGAAGGCCGGCAGCACGAGGATATAGACCTCCGGATGACCCCAGGCCCAGATCAGGTTCATGAACATCATGACGTTGCCGCCGGCCTCATTCGTAAAGAAGTGGAAGCCGAGATAGCGGTCAAGCAACAGCATCGCGAGCGTCGCGGTGAGGATCGGGAAGGCCGCGACGATGAGGAGATTCGAAGCCAGCGTGGTCCAGCAGAACATCGGCATACGCAGATAGTTCATGCCCCTGGTGCGCAGCTTCAGCACGGTGGTGACGAGATTGATGCCGGCGACCAGCGTGCCGACGCCGGAGATTTGCAGCGACCAGGCGTAATAGTCGACGCCGACGCCGGGTGAATAGGACAGTCCCGAGAGTGGCGGAAAGGCGAGCCAGCCGGTGCGCGCGAACTCGCCGACCACCAGCGAGATGTTGACCAGCAGCGCGCCGGTCGCGGTCAGCCAGAAGCCGACCGAATTGAGCGTCGGAAACGCGACGTCGCGGACGCCGAGCTGGAGCGGCACGACGAGATTCATCAGCCCGATCACGAACGGCATCGCCACGAAGAAGATCATGATGGTGCCGTGCGCCGAGAATATCTGGTTGTAGTGCTCCGGCGGTAGATAGCCTTGCGACTGGTAGGCGACCGCCTGCTGGATCCGCATCATGATGGCATCGCTGCCGCCGCGCAGCAGCATCACCGAGGCCAGCAGGATGTACATGACGCCGATGCGCTTGTGATCGACGCTGGTGATCCATTCATGCCAGAGATAGGGCAGATGCCCCTTCACCACGACCCAGATCAGCACGGCGAGGATCGCCACCAGCACCACCGCGCCCGCGACGAGCGGAATGGGCTGATCGAACGGAATGGCCGACCAGTCGAGCTTACCGAGCATCGTGGCCTCCACTGTGCGGCCGGCCGGCATCCGACATCAGCTCGGGGCCGGGCCCTGGCGGAATGTGCTGGGTCGCGATCAGGTCGAACAGGCGCGGGTCTTCGAGGCGGTAGGTCGGCCGGCCCCGCTCGATACCCTGCTGCATCAGCTTCTTGTAGCTGTCCTCGTTCAGCACGACATCGGACTTCGCCGTGCTCGCCACCCAGTCGGGAAACGCCAGCGCCGAGATCACATTGACGTCGAACATCATGTCGGGAAAGCCGTCGCCGGAGAAATGCGCCGAGATCCCCTGCAGCTTGCCCTCGTTGTCCGCGCGCAGGTTCAGCCGCGTCACCATGCCGTTCATGGTGTAGATCATGCTGCCGAGCTGCGGGATGAAGAACGTGTTCATCACGCTCGACGAGGTCAGCTGGAAATTCAGCTCGGCGCCGGCCGGCACCGTCAGCGTGTTGACGGTGGCGATGCGCTGGTCCGGATAGATGAACAGCCACTTCCAGTCGAGCGAGACGGCCTGAATTCGCATCGAGCTGCCGGTGCCGGGCACCGGCGCGGCAGGATCGAGCTGATGCGAGCCGATCCAGGCGACGCCGCCGAGCAAGATCACGGTGAGCGCCGGAATCGACCAAACCACCATTTCGACGCGGCCGGAGTAGACGAAGTCAGGCTGGTAACGCGCTTTCGGATTCGAGGCGCGAAACCAGAACGCAAAGGCCAGAATCGCGAAAATGGTCGGGACCACGATCACGAGCATGATGAAGACGGAATCGACCAGGATGGTGCTGTTGGCCGCAGCCACGGGCCCTTGTGGGTCGAGCAGATTCATCGGCAAGCCACTGGCGGTTGGGAAGCCCCGGGACAGAGCCTAGCGCGGGAAAGGCTCCGCAACAAACGCGATCGACTGAAAACGGTTCCTGAACCGCATGGGCCAGCCATGCGCAATCAGTCGGCCGCAACATGCAATTCCATGTGATGTCAATGACATGAACGCAGGGCCCGCGCCTTCTCTCCGGCCGGGGCGATTGCTAATCTGCACGAAAACAATGAGAACGATCCGATCCCGGGAGTGAACTGACATGCGCTTGAATGACAAGGTCGCCATCGTGGTCGGGGCCGGGCAAAGCCCCGGCGAAGGCATGGGCAACGGCCGCGCCACCGCGCTGACCTTCGCGCGCGAAGGCGCGAAGGTGCTGTGCGTCGACCATCATCTGGAGTCGGCGCAGGAAACGGTGGCGATGATCACCGCGAAAGGCGGCACCGCCGCAGCCTTCAAGGCCGACGTGACGAAGTCCGCCGACATCAAGGCGATGGTCAAGGACGCGCAAACGCGCTGGGGCCGGATCGACGTGCTGCACAACAATGTCGGCGTGAGTCTCGCCGGCGGCGATGCCGAATTGCTGCAACTGACCGAGGAGGCGTTCGACCGCGTCGTCGCCATCAATCTGAAGAGCTGCATCCTGGCGGCGAAGGAGGTGATTCCGATCATGCGCGCGCAAAAGAGCGGCGCCATCATCAACATCTCCTCGATGGCGGCGATCACGACGTATCCTTACGTCGCCTACAAGGCGACGAAATCGGCGATGATCGCCTTCACCGAGCAGCTCGCCTACCAGAACGCCGAATACGGCATCCGCGCCAACGTCATCCTGCCCGGCCTGATGAACACACCGATGGCGGTCGATACCCGCGCCCGCGAATGGCACAAGACCCGCGCCGAGGTCGAAGCCGAGCGCGACAGCAAGGTGCCGCTGCGCAGGAAGATGGGCACCGGCTGGGACGTCGCCAACGCCGCGCTGTTCCTGGCGTCGGATGAGGCGAACTTCGTCACGGGTGTGACGCTGCCGGTGGATGGCGGGGCGAGCGTGAGGAGGGGGTAGTCTCTCTTCTTCCTTCTCCCCCTGCGGGAGAAGGTGGCGCGAAGCGCCGGATGAGGGGTCGCTTCGGCGAACTCATCTCTAGGCAAATAGACACGCGGAGAGAGACCCCTCACCCGGCTTCGCATTCGCGAAGCCACCCTCTCCCGCAAGGGGAGAGGGTGCACTGTGTCCAGACCGGATAGAGAGGTAACACAGTAGACCGGATGGATGGGTGACAGTTCTCTGTCGGCTGGGAGGACCAGCCGATGCCTTGGCGAGAG
>NZ_JACIHE010000036.1 GCF_014198245.1 Bradyrhizobium sp. cir1 | reverse complement strand
ATCGGCAGCCCAGCTCGGGCGGCCACCCGGGCTGGGCCATTCCTCACGGAACGAGGCCATTCTAATCCAGTGCGCTAAAACAAGGGTGGGCAAAGCGTAAGCGTGCCCACCAAACGCAAATGCGGAGAGAGATCGTGGGCACGGCGCTTTGCGCCTTTGCCCACCCTACGAGAGCGCGGCGCTCAACCCGGGGACTGGCCGTAGTTTGTGAAATCGATCTTGAACATGCCGGGATCGAGCCTCTTGCTCGAATCCAGGTTGTAGACCGCGATCGTGGTGTCGTAGCCCTGCGGGTCGGTGACGGTCCACTGCTTGAGCTGGCCGTCCTTGGCGCCGAACATCAGCAAGAGGCGGCTGGTGCCGACCAGCGCCTGCTTCTCCTCGATGGTGACGCTGACGAAGATGTCATCGGCCGAGACGTTGACGACATTGGTGTCCTTCATCAGGTCGATGCGATCGGACAACAGAAAGCGCAGCGGCGTCTGCGACAGCGGATAGACGTCCTGGGTCGCGAGCTTGCGGTCGCGCACCACGAGGGACGAACCGTCGGCGATGATGTCGATCGGGCTCGGTGCGTCATATTCGAAGCGCACCTTGCCGGGCTTCTGGATGTAGAAATCGCCCTGCGTCTTGCTGCCGTCGGGGCCGACCTGGACGAAATTCCCGACCAGCGTCTGCAGCGAGGACAGATAGGCGCTGACCTTGGCCGCCTGCGCCTTCTGGTTGGCGTCGAAGGTCTGGAAAATGCTGCTCGGCACGTTGCGGCGCGGGTCCGGAATGACCGGGTTCGGCGGCGCCTGCGTCGCGCCGGTGACAGCCGGTCCCCCGGCGGAGGTGCCGCCGTCGCGCCCCTTCGGCGCAGGCTTCGGCACCGGCACGGTCTGCGCGAACGACGCCGCAGTCACCATCGCGGCGGTGACGAGAAGCACGCCGGCCGCGCGTGCGCTTCGCGCAGCGATGGAGGCAGCGAATCGAATGTCCGGATGTCTGATCAACGCGTCGTCCTGTGTGGCTAAGCGCCTTTTAGCGTGATTTCGGGCAAAAGCAGATAACGATTTCGCGTGAAATTATGGTTTGAGGCGCCTCGCCTCACATATGGCTGTCTTCTTCCTCGACCAGAATCTCGCGCTTGCCGGCGTGGTTGGCGGGACCGACGATGCCTTCCAGTTCCATGCGCTCCATCAGCGATGCGGCGCGGTTATAGCCGATTTGCAGGCGGCGCTGGATGTAGCTGGTCGAGGCCTTGCGATCGCGTTTGACGATCGCAACGGCCTGCTGGAATAAATCGCCGCCGCCATCGCCACCCATGCCGGTGGCGTCGAACACCGCGCCATCCTCGTCCTCGGTCGGCTCTTCGGCCGTGACCGCCTCGAGATATTCCGGCTGGCCCTGCGTCTTGAGGTGACGCACCACCTTCTCGACTTCCTCGTCGGAAGCAAAAGGTCCGTGCACGCGGCTGATTCGGCCGCCGCCGGCCATGTAGAGCATGTCGCCCTGGCCGAGCAACTGCTCGGCGCCCATCTCGCCGAGGATGGTGCGGCTGTCGATCTTGGACGTGACCTGGAAGGCGATGCGGGTCGGGAAGTTCGCCTTGATTGTGCCGGTGATAACGTCGACCGACGGACGCTGCGTCGCCAGGATCACGTGCAGGCCGGCGGCGCGCGCCATCTGCGCGAGGCGCTGCACCGCGCCTTCGATGTCTTTGCCGGCGACCATCATCAGGTCGGCCATTTCGTCGACGATGATGACGATGTAGGGCAGCGGGTCGAGCGAGAGCTTTTCTTCCTCGTAGATCGCCTTGCCGGTCTCCTTGTCGAAGCCGGTGTGCACCGTGCGCGTCGGCTCCTCGCCCTTGGCCTTCAACTCGAGCAGGCGCGTGTTGTAACCGTCGATGTTGCGCACACCGAGCTTGGCCATGTTCTTGTAGCGCTCTTCCATCTCGCGCACCGCCCATTTCAGCGCGACCACCGCCTTCTTCGGGTCGGTCACGACAGGCGTGAGCAGATGGGGAATGCCGTCATAGACAGAGAGTTCGAGCATCTTCGGATCGACCATGATCAACCGGCACTGGTCCGGGCGCAGCCGGTAGACCAGGCTGAGGATCATGGTGTTGATGGCGACCGATTTACCGGAGCCGGTGGTGCCGGCGATCAGCATGTGCGGCGTGCGCGCGAGGTCGATGATGACAGGGTCGCCGCCGATGGTCTTGCCGAGGCAGAGCGGCAGTTTTGCCACCGTGTCGGTGGCTTCCTTCGCCACCAGCAATTCGCGCAAGTAAACCTTTTCGCGATGCGCGTTGGGCAGCTCGATGCCGATCGCGTTGCGGCCGGGCACGACGGCGACGCGCGCCGACAGCGCGCTCATCGAGCGGGCGATGTCGTCGGCAAGTCCGATCACCCGCGAGGACTTGATGCCGGGCGCCGGCTCCAGCTCGTACAGCGTGACGACAGGGCCCGGATTGGCCTTCACGATCTCGCCGCGCACGCCGAAATCCTGCAGCACGCCTTCGAGCGAACGCGAATTGGTCTCCAGCTCGGCCTTGCTGAGCGGCTGACGATCGCCAGCCTTCGGCGCGGCCAGCATCGAGACGGAGGGAAGATCGAACTTGTCGGAGGATTTCTTGGCCGCAGCCTTCGGCGCCGCCTTCTTGCGCGGGGCGCGCGCAGCGGGCTCCTCCTCTTCCTCCTCCTCGTCTTCCGCCTCTTCTTCGTGCTCGTCCTCGTAGTCCTCGTTCTCGGCCTGCGGCGAGATCGAGGGCGCGGCGCGACCGCCGCCGAGATTTGGCTCCTGGCGGCTGAACGCAACGGCCTTGGTCTTCGGTCCGCTCGAGACCAGCGAGCGATAGGCAGCGCCAAGCAGCCAGATCAGCCTTGCCTTCGTGCTCATCAGCGCATGGAACAGCCAGCCCAGCGACACCGAGCCGCGATCGCTCTCCTCGTCCTCGTCGAGCGGCTTGTCGTCGTCCGCGATCTCGGCGAGCTCGTCGTCGTGCTCGCGTGCGCCGAGGCCGCAGGCGATCAGGAAGGTCGCGGCCATCGCGGCGAACAGGATCGTGCCGAGGATCATGCGATAGATCGTGCCCGGTGGTCCGAAGATCACCGCGGGCGCGCGCACCAGGGCATCGCCGACCACGCCGCCGAGTCCGGTCGGCAGCGGCCAGGCGCCGCCATGGGGCCAGCAGCTGACGAAGCCCGCCGCGATCACCGTGCAGAGGATCCAGGAGCCGAGCCGCAGCGCCTCGCGATCGAACGGGCGATGCGTCATCATGCGCCAGCCCCAGACCGCGACGGTCAGCACCAGCATGATCGCGCCGAGCCCGAGGATCTGCATCGCAAGGTCGGCGCCGATCGCGCCGGCATAGCCGAGGATGTTGCGGATCGGCCGCGAGGTCGCGTGGCTGAGGCTAGGATCCTGCACCGACCAGGTCATCAGCGCCGCCGAGGCGACGCCCGACAGCGCGATCAGGCCAAGACCGGTGAGCTCGCGCATGCGCCGCGCCAGCCCCTCGCGGATCGAGGGCGGCAGATGGCCGACCAGTGGAATGACACGTTCGATTGCCGACATGCTCATGGGCCCCGCCTAACCCAGAGTTTCGACCATGCGGTGCAGCGCCTGCGCCGTGGTCTCGCCATCCTGCACCAGCGCGAGGCGGATGTAGCCCGCGCCGGGATTGAATCCGTCAGGCTGCCGTCGCGCCAGAAAGCTGCCCGGCACCACGCGCACGCCCGCTTCCTTGAAAAGCTTGAGCGTCACCGACACATCGTCGCCGATCTCGGAGGTGTTCAGCCAGACGCAAAAGCCGCCATCGGGCCGGCGATAGCCGTAACGGTTGCCGATGATCTGGTCGGCAAGATCGAACTTGATCCGGTACAGCCTGCGGTTCTCCTCGACATGCGCCTCATCGCCATAGGCGACGGTCGCGACATGCTGGAGCGGCACCGGCACCTGGGGCGCGGCGATGTTGCGCAGCTCGAGGAACATGCCGATGAACTTCTTGTCGCCCGCGGCGAAGCCGACACGCAGGCCCGGCAGGTTGGAGCGCTTCGACAGCGACTGGAACGCAACCACGCGGGTGAAGTCGGGGCCGGCGCATTCCAGCGCGCTGCCCGGGGCTTCGCGGGTGTAGATCTCGGAATAGCACTCGTCGCTGAGGATGACGAAACCATAGCGGTCCGCGAGCTGCTTCAACCGCCTGAAATAGTCGGGCCTCGCGACCGAGCCCTGCGGATTGGCGGGCGAAGCCAGATAGAACGCCACCGTGCGCGCCAGCGTCGCTTCGTCGATGGCGTCGAGATCGGGCAGGAAGCCGTTCTCGACCGTGGTCGGCAGATAGACCGGCTCGCAAGCGGCTGCGCCCGCGCCGGCGCCATAGACCGGATAGAACGGGTTCGGCATCAGGATGGCGGGCTTGCCCGGGCGCGGGCCGACATAGCGCGCGGCCGCGATGGCGGCGAGAAACAGCCCCTCGCGGCTGCCGTTGAGGACGAGAATCTCGGTCTTGGGGTCGAGCGGCCGTGGCAGGTTGAAGCGGGACGACAGCCAGGCGCCGGCAGCGTTGCGGAACGGCTCGGTGCCCTGGTTCATGGGGTAACGGCCGAACTCGGCAATGTGCTTGGCCAGCACCGGGCCGACGAAGTCGGGCACGGGATGCTGGGGTTCGCCGACCGCAAGCGAAATCAAGGGCTTACCCGGTTGATGCGGAGCCAGCAGCTCGTTCAGCCGGACGAAGGGCGAGCGTTCGGAATCAGAGCTTCCACTGGCCTGCGGCGCACGGGATGAAGCGGTCATTGCCATTCTGGACGCCAGCACTCTTGGAACGGCCGGTCGCACCAAGGCGCCGGCGGGAAGCGGTTCAGTTCACCATAGATAGGGCGAGGTTAAGACGCGATTAACCATCGGCCGCCGCCGCCGTCCAGAGCGGGAATAATGGGGCCGGATAACAACGGGATGCATGGCGGTTCTCGCCTCTCCCGCTTGCGGGAGAGGGAATGCACCGCTTTCGTGGGTTGACCCTCACCGCCCCGGCAGCTTCTCGAATGTCTTCATGCCCGCGGGGATCGCGTGGAACTCCTGCATGTCGCAGGTGTAGATCGCCATCTGCGGATGGAATTGCCCCGGCTCATCCAGCGTGCCGACCTTGACGATCGCAGCGGGCAGGCCCGGAACCTTGGTCACCAGATGCGTGCCGCATTCGGCGCAGAACTCGCGCGTGACGGCGCGCGCGAGGTCCTTGCGCGTGAACTGCTTGGGCTGGCCGGTGATGTAGGAGAAGCCGGCGGCCGGCATTGCGATGAAGGTGTTGGGCGCGCCGCCCGTGATGTACTGGCACTCGCGGCAATGACACTGCGCCTGCATCATCGGGTCGCCCTCGGCGACATAGCGCACTTCGCCGCAATAGCATCCGCCTTCCAAACGCATGACGACCTCCCATTTTATTTTCGTTGTGGTCGATATTTCTGCGCCGGCAATCTGGAATGGCAATCCTTTTCTTTGCGCGCTGGGCAAAAAGAATCCTGCAAAAAGAAAGGGGCTCCAACTTGCGCTGGAGCCCCTCAACGGTCGGGGCATTGCCGGGTATGTGCCCAAACCGTAGTTGTGGACGCGGCCCCGAAGAGGCCGCGTCCGGGAGGAGAGTTACATGTTGTAGGCGCGCTCGGTGTGCTCGGTGATGTCGAGGCCTTCACGCTCGCTCTCGACATTGGCGCGGAGGCCAACGATCACATCGACGACCTTGTAGAGGATCGCCGAACCGACGCCCGACCACACCAGCGTGGTGCCGACGGCCTTGAGCTGGGAGATCATCTGCGCCGCGAAGTCGTAATCGGCAACCTTCGGCGGGATCGCGGTGTAGTCGATGATGCCGGCGCCGCCGAGGGCGGGGTTCACGAGGATGCCGGTGCCGATGGCGCCGACGATGCCGCCGATGCAGTGCACGCCGAACACGTCGAGGCTGTCATCGTAGCCGAGCGCGTTCTTCACGACGGTGCAGAAGAACAGGCAGACCACGCCGACCACGAGGCCGAGGACGATCGCACCCATCGGGCCGGCGAAGCCGGCGGCAGGCGTGACAGCCACGAGGCCCGCGACGGCGCCGGAGATGACGCCGAGCACCGACGGATGACCCTTCACGATCCACTCCGCGAACATCCACGACAGCGCGGCGGCTGCGGTGGCGACGAAGGAGTTGGTCATGGCCAGGGCGGCGCCGCCATTGGCTTCGAGGTTGGAGCCGGCGTTGAAGCCGAACCAGCCGACCCAGAGCAGCGAGGCGCCGATCATCGACATGGTCAGCGAGTGCGGGGCCAACAGGTCCTTGCCGTAACCGACGCGCTTGCCGATCAGGAGGGCGCCGACGAGACCTGCGATGCCGGCGTTGATGTGCACCACGGTGCCGCCTGCGAAGTCGATCGCGCCCGCCTTGAAGATCCAGCCGGCGTCGGCATTGATCTCGTCGAGCTTGGCCTGTGCCGCGGTCTTCGCCGCCGCATCACCCGCCGCAGCCAGAGCCTTGGCCGCGTCCTGGATCGCGTCCGGGCCCGGCCAGTACCAGACCATGTGCGCGATCGGGAAGTAGATCAGCGTGACCCAGAGCGGGATGAAGAGAGCGATCGCCGAGAACTTCATGCGCTCGGCGAAGGCGCCGACGATGAGGGCGGGCGTGATCGCCGCGAAGGTCATCTGGAAGCACACATAGACGAGCTCCGAGATGTTGGCGTCGACCGAGAAGGTCGCGGCCTTCGAGTCGGTGGTGACGCCCATCATGAAGGCCTTGGAGAAGCCGCCGATGAAGTCGGAACCGCCGGTGAAGGCGAGACTGTAGCCGTACACGGCCCAGATCACGGTGACGACGCAG
This sequence comes from Bradyrhizobium sp. cir1, assembly GCF_014198245.1. Taxonomy (GTDB): domain Bacteria; phylum Pseudomonadota; class Alphaproteobacteria; order Rhizobiales; family Xanthobacteraceae; genus Bradyrhizobium. Next base: position 46,896 of record NZ_JACIHE010000036.1, on the reverse strand, counting down.
ACGGTGTAGAACACCTGCATCAGAACGGAGAGCATGTTCTTGGAGCGGACGAGACCGCCGTAGAACAGCGCGAGGCCGGGGATCGTCATCAACAGCACTAGCACTGTCGATGTCAGCATCCAGGCGTTGTCTCCCTTGTTGACCGTTGGCTCGGCGTAGGCTGCGGTCGCAGCGAACAGGCCGACTGCGAGAGCCGCCAATCCCGCGCCATAGGGACGCTTGAACGTCATATTATTTACTCCTGATTGGATAAGGTTGAGCGCGAAATCAGAGGGCCGCGGCATCGGCCTCGCCGGTGCGGATGCGAACCGCATGGTCGAGATTGATGACGAAGATCTTGCCGTCGCCGATCTGTCCGGTTTTCGCGGCGGACGTGATGGCGTCGATGGTCTTGTCGACCTGGTCGGAGGCGACAGCGACCTCGATCTTGATCTTGGGCAGGAAGCTCACGGCATATTCGGCGCCGCGATAGATTTCCGTATGGCCCTTCTGGCGGCCATACCCCTTGACTTCCGTCACCGTGAGACCGTGAACGCCGATGGCGGTCAGGGCGTCACGGACTTCTTCCAGCTTGAATGGCTTGATAATCGCCATAACAATTTTCATGGGTCCTATCCCCGCTTGGGCCCGGTCCGGACGTGGCCGGGCGTTTCTCGACTGGTTCGCCACGAGGGAGAAGTTTCACTACGCGGGCACAGCCGGCCCCCTAGAATCAAATGCCGTGCCAGATCAGGCGCCTTGCCTAACGGATTATGAAAACGGGTGTTTTCGCGTTTGGTGGGTATTGCGGTGCAGTGCGCTATTACGTCGCGCTCAAAACGTGATCACGTCTGCTCAAAACGCAGGCACGACAGGCTGCCGACACAATGTTGCTCACGTGTCGGGCAGCGGGAAGGTAATTACGTAGCGCAGAAGGCCTATTGCAGGGCTTCGCCGTGCTGCGAAATATCCAATCCCTCAAGCTCGTGCTCACGGGATACGCGCAACGGCACGAACAGGCCGACCAGCTTGAGCAGGATGAAGCTCACGCCCGCCGCCCAGACGAAGGTGACGGCGACCCCGTAGAGCTGGATCAGAAGCTGCTGCGGATGGCCCTCGATCAGGCCGGCGGTACCGCCGATCGCGCTGGTTGCGAACACGCCGGCGAGCAGGGTGCCGGTCAGGCCGCCGATGCCGTGGACGCCGAACACGTCGAGCGAATCGTCATAGTCGAAGCGGTGCTTCAGCCAGGTGCAGGCCCAGTAGCAGATCACGCCGGCAATCACGCCGATGACGATGCCGTGCCAGGGTGCCACGAATCCGGAGGCCGGCGTGATGGTGCCGAGACCGGCGACCGCGCCCGAGATCATGCCGAGCACGGAGGGCTTGCGCCGTGTCGACCATTCGATCGCACCCCAGGTCAGCGCGCCGGAGCAGGCCGCGAGATGTGTCGCGATGATCGCCAGCACCGCGCGCGAATTGGCCGCGCCTGCCGAGCCGCCGTTGAAGCCGAACCAGCCGACCCACAACAGGCCGGTGCCCATCACCGCGAGCGAGAGGTCGAACGGCGAGAGATTCTCGGTGCCGTAGCCGTGACGGCGTCCCATCACCTTGGCGGCGACGAGGCCGGCGGTGCCGGCCGACAGGTGCACCACGAGTCCGCCGGCGAAGTCGAGCACGCCCAGGCTGTTGAGGAAGCCGCCGCCCCACACCCAATGCGCCAGCGGAATATAGACGAAGATGAACCAGGCGACGGAGAACAACAGATAGGCCGAGAACCGCATCCGGTCGGCGACCGAGCCCGCGACCAGCGCCACCGTGATGATCGCAAACGTCATCTGGTACAGCATGAACAATGCCTCCGGGATCGTCTTCGCCGCGGGATTGACGCTGTCGAGCGTCATGCCGGCGAGGAACCAGCGATCGAGCGTTCCGATCCACGGCCCGTCGCCGACGAAGCAGAGCGAATAGCCGAACGCGACCCAGAGAATGGAGATGATCGTCACCGCGGCGAGGCTCTGCGCCATGGTGGCGAGCACGTTCTTCTTGCGCACCATGCCGGAATAGAACAGCGCCAGCCCCGGGATCGTCATCATCAGCACCAGCGCGGTGGCGACGATCATCCAGGCGGTGTCGGCGGTGTTGATTTGGGACTCCGCGGCGTAGGCGGGTGCGGCAATGACCGACACAAATCCGATCGGCGCAGCCATAACGGCCGCGCGGCGCAACAATCCCGCCATGTCGTTTCCCCCAAGCAGTGATGACGTCGCACGCTGTGGCGTCGTTGCCCGGTGCGTCGAAGCAGTTCTCTTAAAGTGCGTCGCTGTCGGTTTCGCCGGTGCGGATGCGCAGCGCGTGGTCGATCGGCGTGACGAAGATCTTGCCATCACCGATCTGGCCGGTGCGGGCTGTCGAGGTGATCACGGCGACCGCCTTGTCGGCGACGTCGGAGGCGACCGCGATCTCGATGCGCAGCTTCGGCAGGAAGTTCACGACATACTCCGCGCCGCGATAGATCTCGGTGTGGCCCTTCTGGCGGCCATAGCCCTTCACCTCGGTCACGGTCATGCCGTGGACGCCGATCGCCGTCAGGGCCTGGCGGACCTCATCGAGCTTGAAGGGTTTGATGATCGCGACGACGAGTTTCATGGTCAGGCCTATTCCCCGGGATGCGCCGCGCCGTATGTCCCCGGCGCTGCGTCAATCTGGCATCTTTCCGGGCAAATGGCACAAAAAAGTTGCAGATTGAAGCAGAAAAACGTTTGGCCAAGGGCGGTCATGTGAACGGCCGCCTCTGTACAGGGCAGCCGTTCATCCTTCACAATGCATTTTTGGCATGGATGCGGTGAACCGAAGCGGTGAACCTAAGCGCCTTGGCCGGTACATAAGTATGTTCGAGGGGGACGTTTCATGGCGAGCTGGTTCTACGCATCCGAGGGCAAGCAGCAGGGGCCCTTTCCGGAAGGACAATTCCGCGACCTGATCGCCCAGGGCGTCGTCCGCCCGGACACGCTGGTGTGGTCCGAGGGCATGGCCGGCTGGCAGAAGGCCGCCGAGATTCCGGGCCTCGTCGGCGGCGGTGCACCCCCGATGATTCCGGCCGGCGGCCCGCCGATGATGGGCGGCGCTGGCTATGGTGGCGCTGCCGGCGGAGCGCTGTCGGCTGATTTCAGCCCGTTCGGTCTGCTCGGCCGCAGCATCGTGTTCGTGATCGGCATCCTGCTGGTGATCCCCGCACCCTGGGTCACCGTCTGGTTCTACAAATACATCACGTCGAACATCCAGGTTCCGGGCCGCCCCAATTTTGGTTTCGCCGGCCAGCCGATGGACATCTGGTGGGCGTTGATGCTCAACGCGCTCCTGACCTACGCCGGCGCGACCGGCATCTCGTTCGCGCCGCTCCTTGCGGTGATCGCCAACGCGTTCCTCGCCTGGGTGATCCTGCGCTGGATCATCGCCAATCTCACCTCGAACGGCGAGCGGCTGCCGCTCTCGTTCCAGGGCAGCGCGATCGGCTATGTCGGCTGGTACCTGCTGATGATGATCTCGACCATCACCATCATCGGCTGGGCCTGGGTGATCGCGTTCTGGATGCGCTGGAATTGCCGGAACATCGAGGGCACGCGGCGCGAGGTCGTCTTCAACGGCAGCGGCTGGCAGGTCCTGTGGCGATCGGTGGTGTTCTCGCTGGCGTGCAGCTTCATCATCCCGATCCCGTGGATGCTGCGCTGGTACGGCCGCTGGTTCGTATCGCAATTCGCGCTGGTCGATCGCGGGGCGGCGGCTCGCGGCTATTGAGCGCTATCTCCGCTCGCGCACGGAGCCTTCCTGCGCGACGGAGGCGACCAGCGTGCCATCGGGCTTGAAGATCGAGCCGCGGGTCAGGCCGCGGCCTGATTGCGCGCTCGGCGAATCCTGCGCGTAGAGCAGCCATTCGTCGGCGCGGAACGGGCGGTGAAACCACATCGCGTGGTCAAGGCTCGCCGGCATCATGCGCTTGTCGAACAGCGTGCGGCCGTAGCGCGCCATGATCGCATCCAGCAACGAGAAGTCCGAGGCATAGGCGAGCGCGCACATGTGCAGCGCCGGATCGTCAGGCAATTTCGCCGCGGTCTTGATCCAGACGTGGATGCGGCCGTCGTCGATCTTCTGGCCGAAATAGCGGCCGAGCTCGACCGGGCGCAGCTCGATCGGTCGATCGGACTCGTAGTAGCGGCGAATGAACTCCGGCATCTCGCGGAACATCGGCTGCTTCGCCACCTCCTCCGCCGTGAGCTTCTCCGGCGGCGGCACGTCGGGCATTTTGTCCTGATGGTCGAATGCGGTCTGCTCGTCGGCGTGGAACGACACCATGATCGAGAAGATCGCATTGCCGTGCTGGATCGCGGTGACGCGCCGCGTCGAATAGCTCTTGCCGTCGCGCAGGCGCTCGACCTGGTAGATGATTGGGATCTGCGGATCGCCGGGGAGGATGAAATAACAATGCAGCGAATGCGGCAGCCGGCCCTCGACCGTGCGGCAGGCCGCAACCATCGCTTGCCCGATCACCTGGCCGCCGAATACGCGCTGCCAGCTCGTCTTCGGACTGTTGCCGCGGAACAAATTCACCTCGAGCTGTTCGAGGTCGAGGATCGAGATCAGGTCGATCAGGCTTTTGGACATGAACACAACTCTCTGAAGTCGTCATTCCGGGATGCGCCGGAACGGCGCAGGCCCGGAATGACACAGGTGGGCCGTTCCGCCCTTGTTTCACCGCACTGTTTCGCCCAGCTCAAGTCTGCTAGCAAGACCGAGAATTGACCGGGAAGCTTGGTATGTCGGTACAGGGAAGCATTGTCATTGGCGGCGGCGCGTTTGCCGGCCTCGCACTGGCTCTGGCGTTGCGCCAGGGGCTGGGTCCCGAGATCCCCGTCATCGTCGCCGATCCCGCGCTCGGCACGCGGCCGAGCCGGGACCCGCGCGCCACTGCGATCGTCGCCGCCTGCCGCCGCCTGTTCGAGGCGATCGGCGCCTGGGACGACGTCAAGGGCGAGGCGCAGCCGATCCTCGACATGGTCGTCACTGATTCGAAGCTGGAGGACGCCACGCGTCCGGTGTTCCTGAACTTTGCCGGCGACGTCGCGCCGGGCGAGCCCTTTGCCCACATGGTCGAGAACCGCCGCCTGATCGATGCGCTGGTGGTGCGCGCCGAGGCCGAGGGCATCGATCTCCGCGCCACCACGGTTGCGTCCTACGATGCGCGCGCGGAGGGCATCGACGTGACGCTCGGCGACGGCAGCGTGATCGCGGCGAGCCTCCTGGTCGCCGCCGACGGTGCGCGGTCGAAGCTGCGCGAGCGCGCCGGCATCGCCACCCATGGCTGGGAGTATGACCAGTCCGGCATCGTCGTCACCGTTGGCCATGAGCGCGATCACGAAGGCCGCGCCGAGGAGCACTTCCTGCCTGCGGGTCCGTTCGCGATCCTGCCGCTCTCGGGAAAGCGCTCATCGCTGGTGTGGACCGAGCGCCGGGCCGAGGCCGTGCGGATCGTTGCGCTCAGTGACGAGGAATTTCACAGCGAGCTCGAGCAGCGTTTCGGCCTGCATCTCGGCGAGGTGAAGGCGCTCGACAAGCCGCGCGCGTTTCCGCTGTCCTATTTCGTCGCGCGCTCCTTCATCGCCGAGCGCCTCGCGCTGGTCGGCGATGCCGCGCATGTGATCCATCCGATCGCGGGCCAGGGTCTCAACATGGGGCTGAAGGATGTTGCCGCGCTGGCCGAGGTCGTCGTCGACGCCGCGCGGCTCGGCATGGATCTCGGCGCCGCCGACGTGCTCGAGCGCTACCAGCGCTGGCGCCGCTTCGACACCATGGCGATGGGCGTTGCCACCAACTCGCTGAACTTCCTGTTCTCCAACCAGTCGACCCTGCTGCGCACCGTGCGCGACATCGGCCTCGGCCTCGTCGACCGCGCCCCGCCGCTGAAGAACCTCTTCATCCGCCAGGCCGCCGGCCTCACCGGCGAGGTGCCGCGGCTGTTGAAGGGCGAGGCGTTGTAAGGGGCGCTGGCGCTACACCCTCCACCGTCGTCCCGGCCCCCGTGCGCAATTGCGCACGGGGGCCGGGACGACACTGAGTGTGCAGCGCCGTCATCGCGCAATTCTGCGCGTGAGATTCACCTCAATCGATCTTGCGCGCCTCTTCCGGCAGCATGATCGGGATGCCGTCGCGGATCGGGTAGGCGAGCTTGGCGCTGCGCGAGATCAGTTCCTGCTTTTCGGAATCGAACTCCAGCGGGCCCTTGGTCAGCGGGCAGACCAGAATTTCCAGCAGCTTGGGATCGACGCTGGCTTCGGGACGTTCGGTAGGCGCGTTCATCACTGTCTCCGGCAATTGCTTGCCTCTACCACAGAAATTCGCGCCCGCCCATCGCGGGTTCAAGCCGAAACCATCTGCAGAATCTCGTCGAGGATGCCCTGAAGCCGTGCCGCCGGCACCGGCGCGCCCGACAGGGCAAAGCCGAGAAACGTCCAATAGAGGATCTGCGCGCGGGCTTGCGCCGCCGCGGGAGCGAGCCCGCGCTTGCCGAGCAGCTGCTCGATATAGTCGAGCCTGCGGCGGTCGATCGCGCGCACCGCTCCTTGCGCGCCGGCGTCGAAGGCTGCCCAGTTGCGCACCGCGCGCTCGAGGTCGAGCCGCGCGCCGAACGACCTGCGCAGCAGCGCCTGCAGCGGCTCGTCGCCGGCCGCCTCGACGTCGGCAATGATCTGCTCGGCCGCGATCTCGCGCCAGCGCTTCAGCACGGCGGCATGGAACGCGCCGAGATCGGCGAAATGCCAATAGAAGCTGCCGCGCGAAACCCCCATGGCCCTGGCCAGGGGATCGGCCTTCAACGCGGTGAAGCCGCTCTTGGCGAGTGCCTTCAGCCCCTCTTTGATCCAGTCGTCGGCGGAGAGCTGTTCGGTCATATCGGTTCCCCGGATCGAACCATACACTAGTGTATTGACAGGCGACAGGCCAGCCTCTATCTCACCATACACAACTGTATGGAGGCGTTGATGCGTGATCTTTTGCTTCAGTGCGCCGGCGTCCTGACCATTGCCGTGGCCCTCATCCACGGCTACCTCGGCGAGGCAAAGGTCTTCGCGCGCGCCCGCATCGAACCGGAACGGCTGCGCACCCTGATCCGCCTGGTCTGGCAGGCCTCGACCGTGGCCTGGATCGGCGGTGGCGTGCTCCTGATCGCGACGCCCTGGATGGGCTCGGAGCCGGCACGCCACTGGATCGTCGTCACCATGGCCTGCGTGTTCGGCTTCTCCGCTCTCGCCAACGCATGGGCAACGCGTGGCCGGCACTTCGGCTGGATGATGCTCAGTGCCGTCGTCGCGATGGCGGTTGCGGGCTATTGAGCGTCGAATGGGAGTGGAGCCATGGCGCTGACACTCGTCACCGGAGGCACAGGCCATCTCGGCCGGGATATCGTCGATCGTCTCGTTCGCAATGGACGTCGCGTTCGGGTGTTTGCGCGAGCGCCGCGCACGCGATCGGATGTCGAATGGGCGATCGGCGACCTGGCGACGGGCGCCGGGTTGCGGGACGCGCTGCACGATGTCGATACGGTGATCAATGCGGCGACCTGGTCGCCGATCGCGCGGCGCGGCGGCATTCGCCCAATCGACTTCTTCACGTCGCCCTCCGCCGTGGACGTCGAGGGCACGGAGCGGCTGCTGTCGCTCAGTGGGGAATCTGGGGTACAGCACTTCCTCCACGTCTCGATCGTCGGCCTTGATGAGGCAACCTTGCCTTACGCGCGGGTCAAGCTCGCCGGCGAACGGCTGGTGCGTGCATCGGTCCTGCCCTGGTCCGTCGTTCGCGCGATGCCGTTCTACTATTTGCTCGACAAGCTGCTCGCGGGCCTCGGCTGGCTTCCGGTGTGGCCGGTGCCGACGACGCGGTTCAATCCCGTCGATACTTCCGACGTCGCCAACCACGTCGTGGCCTGCACCGTCGACGGAATGCGTGGCGAGCGTGTCGAGATTGGTGGTCCCGAAGATCTCCGGCTCGTCTCGTTGGCCCGCCGGTATCAGGACGCCCGGGGATGGCATCAAAAAATCCTGCCGATGAATCTATCGGACGCGAGGGTGCGCGGCATGGGTTTCGTCGTCAGCCAAGGTGTTCGCGGACAGCTCTCCTGGGCGGATTGGCTGCGACGCAACTATCCTGCGGCGTGAGGCGCGGCCTGGCACAACTGGCCGGGCTAGCGGTGCGCCACGAGCCTGTGAGGCGTTAGGCCGCAGAGGCGCGCCGAACGTGCACTGCGCACGGCGAGTACTCGGCTTTTGGCCGATGTTAGAACTTATCTAAAGCGATCCATGCCCGAACCCGATTGACTTCACCTCCTCCTTTGCTTCCTTCGGTGTCGCTCGCGGCTCCGCGCAGCGCCCACGACAGAAGAGGAGAAGTTCGTGAAGGTCATTCGTGTTGTTGCCATTGCACTGACGATCGGGATTGGCGCGGGATCGACGGCCATGGCCGACGGTTTCAAGGACTGCACCAAGCTCGACAAGGCGTCGTGGAAGCCGGCCAGCGAAGCCGAAGCCAAGGCCAAGGCGCTGGGCTACGAAGTGCGGCGCTCCAAGATCGAAGGCTCGTGCTACGAAGTGTACGGCGTCAAGGAAGGCAAGCTCTACGAGTTGTTCTACAGCCCGGAAGATCTCAGCCTGAAGCACACGATCGCCAAGTAAGGGTCATCCCGGCTTGATCGAAAAAGCGGTGCCAGAAGCGCGCGGGCCGGCCGATCGGGCCCCCGCGGATCGAACCGCTTCGCGGACGGTCGCAGTCTGGGATCTGCCGCTGCGCCTCTGGCACTGGGTTTTCGCGGCCAGCATCCTGGCCGCGTGGTTCACGCCCACCGTCTATGACCGGGTTCATCGCATCGTCGGCTATACAGTCCTTGGGCTTCTCGCCTTCCGTCTGGTCTGGGGTTTTTGGGGCAGTCGCTACTCCCGTTTCCGCATGGTCGGCGTCCGGCTTCGTGCCGCACCACGCTATCTCTGGAATCTGCGCCGCGGCATCACCGGCCGCTATATCGGGCTCAATCCCGCCGGCACGTTGATGCTGGTCGCGCTGCTGCTGGCGACCGCCGTCTCGGCGATCACGGGCGCGATGTCGGTGACGGTGACCTTCTTCGGCCTCTGGTGGGTCGAGGACACCCACCACTATTCATCGGACGCGGTCATCGTGCTGGTCGTGCTGCATGTGCTGGGCGTGCTGCTGATGGGGCTTCTTCAGCGCGAGAACCTGATCCGCGCGATGATCACCGGCCGAAAACGCATCCGCGCTAACCACTAAAGCATGATCCGGAAAAGTGCGAAGCGGTTTTCCGGAAAGATCATGCGTAAACAACAACCTAAAGCGCGTGACGATTCATCCGAATCTCATCGCGCTTTAGCCTTCGTCGTACGCGTTCTTCCCCGGCTCGCGCGCGGTCGCGGGCCGGTGGACCAAAAATCGAATTGAGCAGGAAGCGTTAACCCGCCGGTAAGTATGCAATCAGGCGTTGCACAAAATTAACGCGATGAACGTTTAGGGCATCCACCATCGGCACTATTGACGATGGAGCCATATTGCATGTTCCGCGTTTTTTCTTGTCTTACGGCCGAGCACGATTGGCGGCTCGTTGTGCTGGCAGGCCTGGTCTGCTTCGTCGCGAGCATCGTTGCGGTCAGTATCTTTCATCGTGCGATCGCAACGCGCGTGAGGACGCGGTGGATCTGGATCGCGATCGCCGGCGCGGCCATCGGATACGGAATCTGGGCCACGCATTTTGTCGCGATGCTCGCCTATGAGCCGGGCGTCACGGTTGGCTATGGCCTGGTGCTGACCGCGTTTTCACTTGCCGCGGCAATGGTCCTGACCTCGGTCGGTTTCGGTGTTGCGGTCGGCACGTCCCGCCGGTGGGGCGCGCTGGCAGGGGGGGTCATCATCGGTGGCGGCATTGCCAGCATGCACTATCTGGGAATGTGGGCCCTTGAAGTGCCAGGCCGGGTCACCTGGTCGGTGGACCTCGTGATCGTCTCGATCATTCTCGGCATGTGCCTCGGCTACGCCGCGCTGGCAGTTGCCCTCACCTACCAGGACTATCGCGGTACGCTGGGAGCGGCCGTCCTGCTCACACTCGCTATCGTGTCGCATCACTTCACGGCCATGGGCGCCGTGCAGATCACGCCGGATCCCACCCTCGCGACGGGTACGCTCTCGCTTTCGCCGGCTTTCCTCGCCCTTGCCATCGCCGGTGTCGCACTTTCCGTGCTGGGAATGAGCCTGATCGGCGTGCTGGCCGATCGCCGCCTGGCAAGCCGAACCGCCAGGTTCGAGGAGATCATCAGCCAGCTTTCGCTCGCCCGGCAGCAGCTCGAAGATTCGCAGCAAGAACTACAGGGACAGACGCTCAGGCTGGACACGGCGATCAATCACATGGTCGAGGGCCTTTGCATGTTCGACGCCGAAAAGCGGCTTGTCGTCTGCAACGAGCGTTATGCCCGACTCTATCAGCTGCCGCCGGAACTGCTGAGGACCGGGACATCGCATACCGACATCATCAGGAATCGTATCGCGAAGGGCATTCTCAAGGGCGATTCCAGCGAAGGCGCTGCCGAGCAATTCATCTCGAAACTGGCGGCCCTGCCGTTCGATGCAGTCTCGAGCAGGATCGACGAGTTTGCGGATGGCCGGCTGATCTGCGTGACGCGACAGCCAATGGCCGGCGGCGGATGGGTGGCCACGCATCTCGACGTGACCGAGCAACGCCGGTCCGAGGCCAAGATCACCCATATGGCGCAACACGACGCGCTGACCGATCTGCCAAATCGCGTGCTGCTCAGGGAGCGGATGGAGCATGCGATTGCGGTGACGCGCAACGGCGGCCTCGATCTGGCCGTGCTCATGCTCGACCTCGATCGCTTCAAGGAGGTCAACGACACGCTGGGACATCCGGCGGGCGATGCCCTATTGCGCGCCGTCGCCGCGCGTCTGCGCGAATGCGTCACGGAAACCGCGTTGATTGCCCGACTGGGCGGCGACGAGTTCGCGGTGATCGACTACGTGACCAACCCGGCCGTGGAGGCCGCCGTCCTGGCCGAGAACATCAGAAAGGCGCTTTGCGAACCCTTCGATCTCGGCGATCACCGGGTCACGGTGGGCACCAGCATCGGCATTGCCATCGCGCCGCGCGACGGCAACGATTCCGACGTGATCCTGAAGAGCGCGGATCTCGCGCTCTACTCGGCCAAGAGCGGCGGACGTGGTGCATTCCGCTTCTTCGAGCCGGAGCTCGACGAGCTCATGCATGCGCGACGCAACCTGGAACGCGACATGCGGGATGCGCTTGCCGGCCGTCAGTTCGAGCTCCACTACCAGCCGTTCGTCAGCGCCGCGACCGGCGAGACCTGTGGCTTCGAGGCCTTGCTGCGCTGGCATCACCCGCAGCGGGGCCTGGTGCTGCCGGGCGAATTCATCCCGCTCGCGGAGGAGACCGGCTTGATCGTGCCGCTGGGCGAATGGGTGTTGAGGACCGCCTGCGCGGAAGCTGCCACATGGCCTGCGCATCTCAGGATCGCGATCAACCTGTCTCCCGCCCAGTTCAGGAGCAAGGAGCTCGTTCCGGTCATTGTCGGCGCGCTGGCGGGTTCAGGACTTGCGCCGCACAGGCTCGAGCTCGAGGTCACCGAGACGGTGATCATGCATGACAGCGAAGCCGTGTTTGCGGTGCTCGCCCAGCTGCGCGAGCTCGGCGTGCGAATCGCCCTGGACGATTTCGGCACCGGCTATTCATCGCTGAGCTTTCTGCAGAGATTCCCGTTCGACAAGGTCAAGATCGACCGCAGCTTCGTCGACGAACTCTCCAGCGCGCGGTCAGAGGCGCGCCATCTCGCGCGCGCAGTGGTGCGTTTCGCCGTCAGCCTCGGCAAGACGACGACCGCCGAAGGCGTCGAAACCGAGGAGCAGCTCGACATCCTCCGTGAGGAGGGGTGCGTCGAAACGCAGGGCTATTATTTCAGCCGGCCGATGCCTGCATCCGACGTCGCCAGAGTGCTGCGGCGAGATGAGGCAGCCATCCGCGCCGCGTGAGCCTTCAGAGCCTCACTGCAGCGGCGGATCGCCGCTGGTGCGCTTCTTGGCGAGGTCCATCTCGGTAACCGCGATCAGGATCTCGGCGCGGGTCTTCAGGTCCGGCGCCTCCAGCATGGCCTGCTTTTCGGCGGGGCCATAGGGCGACATCATCGCCAGCGCGTTGACGAGCGCCTCGTTCGGCGCGCTCTCGACGCCCTCCCAGTCGACCTTGAGATTGTTGGCCTTCAGGAAGTCGGCGAGCACGGCCAGCAGCGCTTCGCGGTCGACCTTGTCCTCGCCCATGCGGGCGGTGAAGTCGTCGACGAAGGTGAAGAAATCCACCTTGCACTGCCGGTAGGCGGTGAGCACCTCGAGCTCCTCGACCACCTTGAAGCGCGAAACGCCGGTGAGCTCGAGGATGTAGCGGCCGTCGCCGGATTCGGCGAGCTGGGTGATGCGGCCGACGCAGCCGACGCGGAACAGCGTCGGCTTGTCGGAATTCTTCGGCGAGTGCGCTACGTCGGGCTGGATCATGCCGATCAAGCGGTGGCCGTCGCGGAAGCTGTCGTCGACCATCGCAAGATAACGCGGCTCGAAGATGTTGAGCGGCATCTGGCCGCGCGGCAGCAGCAGCGCGCCCGGCAGCGGAAACACCGGAATGATCTCGGGAAGGTCGGCGGGTCCGCGATATTCGATGTTGATCGGCATCTTGTCCCCGCTGACTTGGCTAGAGCATGATCCGGAAAAGTGTGCAGCGGTTTTCCGACAAGATCATGCTCCAACAACAACCGCGCCCTACGAAAACAGAATCGTCGACAAGCGCTTTCGTCCCTCGACCGTTGCATCATCCGTGCCGCCCCAGGCCTCGAAGAACTGCACGAGCTGCTTGCGGGCGCCGTCGTCGTTCCACTTGCGGTCGCGCTTGATGATCTCGAGCAGCTGGTCGGTGGCGGCGGCGCGGTTGCCTTGCGCGTTGAGCGCGGTCGCAAGGTCGAACCGGGCGTGATGATCGAGCGGGTTTGCGGCAACTTTCTGTTCCAGCTCGGCCACCGGCCCGAGCTGCTCCGCCTGCTCGGCGAGGTCGATCGCGGTCTGCACGGCCTTCACCGCGGGATCGTTGCGCTTGGATTCCGGCACCATGGCCAGCGTCTGCTTGGCCTGCTCCATCGCGCCGGAGACGGCGTAGCATTTCGCAAGGCCGGCCAGGGCCGCGATGTTGGTGGAATCATGCTGCAGCGCCTCGGCGTAGATCTGCGCGGCCGCCGCGGCATCACCCTCGGCGAGCACGCCGTCGGCTTCTTGCACGATCTCGGCGACATTGACCTCGCCCGGGGCGGTGACGCCCTTGGTCAGCTTTTCGATGAAGGCGTTGAGCTGGCTCTCGGGCACCGCGCCCATGAAGCCGTCGGCCGGCTGGCCGTTGACGAAGGCGATCACGGCCGGGATCGACTGGATGCCCATCTGGCCCGGAATGGCCGGGTGCTGGTCGATGTTCATCTTGACCAGCTTGACCTTGCCCTTGGCCGCCTTGACCGCCTTTTCCAGCACGGGCGTGAGCTGCTTGCAGGGGCCGCACCACTCCGCCCAGAAGTCGATCAGCACCGGCTGGCGCTTCGATTCCTCGATGACGTCCTTCACGAAGGTCTGGGTGGTGGTGTCCTTGATCAGATCGGCCGCAGCCGGGTTTGCGGCTCCGTTACCCTGGTCGATGATCGTCACGGGATCCCCTCGTCATGTCTGGAATGGCGGCTCTTTAGCACGTCGCCAATGCATATGCTTCGCTGTCGGCTCCTAAATTGGGCCGAATGGGCCGAATTTCAATCCGTCGGGGCCGATTCGCCGGTTCCGGGCTGTTTTCGGTCGATTTGGCCGCTTTCCGGGTCTATTTAGGGGTCCGGATTGCGAATCTAAGCTGCCGGTAGCTGTTGCATTCCCCTTCCGCTTTTGGCATACGACAGCCGTTGCCGGCGCGTCACGCGACCGACACAGGATGCGGGTGTAGCTCAGTGGTAGAGCACGACCTTGCCAAGGTCGGGGTCGAGGGTTCGAGCCCCTTCGCCCGCTCCAATTTTTCCCAGAGCATCCAGCCAAACCGGACCAGGCCGTGGTCTTCCACGCCGCTGGCGGCTGTATTGGGTTTGCAATGACAATTCTGGTCACCGGCAGCGCCGGCCACCTCGGAGAAGCTATCCTCCGGACCCTTCAAGGGCGGGGGCTGCCTGCCCGCGGGATCGATCTGAAGCCCTCGCCCTTCAGCGATGCCGTCGGCTCGATCGTCGATCCCGCATTCGTCCGACGCCAGATGGACGGCGTCTCCGCCGTGATCCACACCGCGACGCTGCACAAGCCGCATGTGGCGACTCACGGCAAGCAGGACTTCGTCGACACCAACGTCACCGGCACGCTCAATCTGCTCGAGGCGGCCGCGGCCGCCGGGGTGAAGAGCTTCGTCTTCACCAGCACCACCAGCGCGTTCGGCTCGCAGCTGCGGCCGGAGGCGGGACAGGCGGCGGTGTGGGTTACCGAGGAGCTGCCGCCGGTGCCGAAAAACATCTATGGCACGACCAAGCTGACGGCGGAGAATTTGTGCGAGCTGTTCTTTCGCGAGCGCGGCCTGCCGGTCGTGGTCTTGCGGACCTCGCGCTTCTTCCCCGAGGACGATGACGACCCGGCGATGCGATCAGCCTATCCGCTGGACAATGCGCAGGCCAACGAGCTGCTCTATCGCCGGCTCGATATAGCGGACGCGATGAGCGCCCATCTGCTCGCCGTCGAGCGCGCGCCAAAGATCGGCTTTGCCCGCTATATCGTTTCGGCCACGAGCCCGTTCGAGTCGCATCATCTCGCGGCGCTGGCGGATGACGCAGCGAGCGTCGTGCGCGCGCTCTATCCGGATTGTGCGCAGCTCTACGCGGCGCGCGGCTGGCGCCTGTTTCCGCAGATCGACCGCGTCTATGTCAACGCGCGCGCCCGGCGCGAGCTGGGCTGGCGGCCCGAATTCGACTTCGCGCACGTGCTGCAGCGCCTCCGTGTGGGTCAGGATTTCCGCAGCGCGCTTGCGCGCGAGGTCGGGTCGAAGGGCTATCACGAGGCGGTTTTCGACGAAGGGCCTTACCCCATCGTCTCCTGATCACCGCTTTTGCAGTTTTGCTCGACGTGTCAATCGCCTGCGCGCTGTCACCGCGCGCAAGTTGGCCTTGGTCGTTCTACTGTGCATGGGGTTGTTTTCGCATTTTGATGTGGCCCCTTCCCGCTGCCTGCAAATTGAGCTGGGCGTTATCCCGATTCCGCGATGCAGCGAGATCGTTGCCGTTGCCGCGCTTGCGGGCGGAGCAAACCGTCTCAACTTTTATTGAGTGCGATCGCAGCACACGCCATGCGCTTCTCAGCGCTCGCAGATGTGCTAACCTTTTTAGGTCTGTCGTCCTGACAGACTACAAACTTCGCCTACTCAAACAGCAAAACAAGCAAAACAAGAATGTGCAGCCCTGACGGCTGCCTTAGGGGAGTGACGCGATGACATCGATGTTCCATCGATCCGTGTTGGCGCTTGCAGCGGTTGCCCTTCTTGCCGGGACCAGCGTTGTCAATGCGCAGCAGCAGGACAAAAACCGGGGACTGAAGAAATACGAATCCGGCACCAAGGAATTCTGGACCCATCCGCCAGATGACTGGTTCCTGGGCGACGAGACCGAGGCGCAGAAGGGCCTCGCGCCACCCTCGGGTCCGCCGACCGGCGCGTCGGAAGCCGAGCTCGCGGCGATGATGAAGAAGATCAAGCTGCCGGCAGGCTTCAAGATCGAGGTCTATGCGCCCGGCGTTCTCGCCGCGCGGCAGATGGCCTGGGGTGACAAGGGCACGCTGTTCGTCGGCTCGTTCGGCCTCGGCAACGTCTATGCCATCAAGGACAACAACGGAAAGAAGGAGGTCAAGACCATCCTCAAGGGGCTGAACATGCCCACCGGTCTCGCCTTCAAGGACGGCGCGCTCTACGTCATCGCGGTCGACAAGCTGATCCGCTACGACAACGCCGAGGCCAATCTCGACAAGCTCGGTGACGGCAAGGTCGTCTATGACGACATGCCGTCCTATGCCGCGCATGGCTGGAAGTACATCGCGGTCGACAAGGAAGGCTGGTTCTATCTGCCGTTCGGTCCGCCCTTCAACGTCGGCATTCCCCCGACCAGCGTGTCGCAGATCCGCCGCGTCGATCCCAAGACCGGCAACGCGGAAATCTACGCGCTCGGCGTCCGCAACTCGGTCGGCGGCGACGTCGATCCGCGCACCGGAAAACTCTGGTTCACCGAGAACGCGCGCGACTGGGTCAGCGACGACAAGCCCAGCGACAAGCTCAACATGATCTCGAGGATGGGCGAGCACTTCGGCTATCCCTATTGCCACCAGGGCGACCTGCCCGATGACAAGTTCGCGATGGGTCACAAGTGCTCGGAGTTCACGCCGCCGGTGGTGAAGCTCGGCGCGCATGTCGCTCCGCTCGGCATGAAGTTCTATACCGGCGATCAATTCCCGCCGGAGTACAAGAACAGCATCCTGATCGCCGAGCACGGCTCGTGGAACAGGCACAAATATCAGGGCGCGCGCATCGTGCGCGTGATCGTCGGGCCCGACGGCAAGAACCCGAAGGAAGAGGTGTTCGCCTCCGGCTGGCTCGAGGGTGACCAGGGCTATCTCGGTCGTCCCGCCGATATCATCCTCGCCAAGGACGGCTCGATCCTCGTTGCCGACGACTGGGCCGGCGCGATCTATCGCATCAGCTACAGCAAGAAGTAGCGCGCGAACGATAAGAGGCTGCGACCGCGCGATGGTCGCAGCCTCATTCATTTTAGCGCCCCACGCCGTCGTTCCGGATTGCGCGCCACTTGCGCGCAAGTCCGGAACCCATACCCACGAACGGGGGTTATGGATTCTCAGATGCGCTATTGCGCATCATAGTTCGTGCTTTGCACGCCCCCGAATGACGAACTCGAGATCGGAATTCCCATCATGTGCCGGCAGTTCACCTCGCACGCAATCAGCGCGATTGCGCTCCTGACGCTCGGCGTCCTTCCAGTCGGCGCCGCCGACAATGCCGCGATCAAGGACAAGGCATCCGTCTGCGCCGGCTGTCACGGCGAGAACGGCATTTCTCAGACCGAGAACATTCCCTCGCTCGCCGGCCAGCCTGATCAATTCATCCAGTGGCAGCTCGTGTTCTTCCGCGCCGGCTCGCGCAAGAACGATC
This sequence comes from Bradyrhizobium sp. cir1, assembly GCF_014198245.1. GTDB lineage: Bacteria > Pseudomonadota > Alphaproteobacteria > Rhizobiales > Xanthobacteraceae > Bradyrhizobium. The sequence goes on along the minus strand of NZ_JACIHE010000036.1, from coordinate 29,588 downwards.
AGATGCAGCCGATCGTGGAAGAGATCACCAACGAGGACATCCGCAATTTCGGCGCCTATTTTTCGCAGATGACGCCGCCGAAGGGAGCGGAGGACAAGGACCCGGATCTCTCGAAGAAAGGCGCGGAGGCCGCGGTCGGCCGTCGCTGTGCTTCATGCCACACCGACAGCTTTGCCGGCACCAAGGCGGTGGCGCGCCTCGCGGGCCAGCGCGAGGAATACCTCATCAAGGCGCTGCATGACTACAAGGCCGGCGCGCGCGTCGGCGGCGGCGTCGCCGCGATGGCCGATGTCGCCTATCACATGAGCGATGAGGAAATCACCGCGGTCTCGCACTATCTGGCCCATTTGAAATAGCGGAAGATGTAGCCGCGCGACTCCTCGTCGTCCCGGACAAGCGCGCCCAAAGCGCGCGCAGATCCGGGACCCATAGCCACAGAATCAAGTTTGGCGAAGACTCGGAGTTACCAGCTCGCGTCATAACCACTTCCCTGTGGCTATGGGTCCCGGATCGGCGCTCGGCTCCGGACAACGCTACGCGTTGTCGGGAGCTGCGCTTGTCCGGGGACGACAGCGGAGTGCGGGGTTGCTACTTACCCCGCCCGCTGCTTCTCATACGCCTTCAGATGCGTGTACGCGATGCGCAGCTTCGGCACCGGCACCTTGGCGGCATCAGCGCGCGCGATGAGATCGCCGACGACGTGATCGGCCTCGACCGGCAGGCCCGCCTTGATGTCGCGGAACATCGACGCGGTCATCGGCGAGCCTTCGGTAGTGAGATTGCCTTTGACGCGTTCGAAGAACGGGCCGCCCGGCGGATAGCCGGACGCCGTGGCGATGGCGCTGGTCTCATCGAGCATGCCGAGCAGGAAGTCGCGGCCGCCGGGAGCGGCGAGGATGTTGCCGACGGAGGTGCGCATCAGGCTGGTGCTTGCCGCGAGCGAGGAGAGGAACACCCACTTCTCCCACATGTCCTGCATGATGTTCTGGCTGGCGGTGGCGCCATTGATGCCGTTCTTGAAGGCCTCGTCGATTGCCTTGACGCGGTCCGACAGCTTGCCGTCGCGCTCGCCGTAACTCAGCGACTGCATCGGCTGGAGCTGCACCACCTCGCGCTTCTCGTTCAGGGTCGCGGCGATGGCGCAGAGCCCGCCGAGCACCCGCTCCTTGCCGAATTTGGCATCGAGGATGTCGAGATGTTTCATGCCGTTGAGCATGGGGATGATCGCCGTATTCGACCCGACCGCGGGCGCGAATGACTTGATGGCGTCCTCGAGGTCGAACGCCTTGCAGCTGAGCAGCACGACGTCGAACTTGTCCTTGAGCGCGTCGGCCTGCACGGTCGGCGGATTTTTCAAGGTCACGTCGCCATTCGGGCTCTTGATGACGAGGCCGGCGCTGGCGAGCTCGCTGGCGCGGCGCGGCCGGACCAGGAAGGTGACGTCGCGGCCGGCCTGCAACAGCCTGCCACCAAAATAGCCGCCGATGGCGCCGGCGCCGACCACGAGGATACGCATGGGATTATCCTTGCTGTTTCTTCTTTGCCGTCGTCCCGGCTTTCGCCAGCACGACACCGGAAATGATTGCCCGGTTTGTCCACCATACGAAAATCACGTCCCCGACACCATCTCCTCGACCTCGCGCAGCTGCTCCTTGCCGAAGAACATCTCGTTGCCGACGAAGAATGTCGGCGAGCCGAAGGCGCCGCGGGCGACCGCCTCCTCGGTGTTCTTGATCAACCTGGCCTTCACCTCCGGTTCCTGCGCGCGGGCGAACAGCTTTTGGGCGTCGAGTCCGGAGGACGCCAACGCCTTTGCCGCAACTTCAGGGTCGTCCATCTTCTTCGGCTCGCGCCACATGTGGTGGAAGGCGGCCTCGACATATGTCTCGAACACGCCTTCGAGCTGCGCCGCGATCGCCGCGCGCATCAGGTTGAGCGTGTTGACGGGAAAGTGCGGATTCCAGACATAGGGCTGGACCTTGAAGCGCTTGATGAAGCGCTCGGTCTCGATCTGCTGGAATTCGCGCTTGTTCTTGATGCCGGCGAGCGTCTCGGCCGGCGACTTGTTGTTGGTCGACTTGAAGATGCCGCCGAGCAGGATCGGCACGTATTCGAATTTGACGCCGATCCGCTGTTCGATTGCCGGGATCGCCAGATGGCTGAGATAGGCGTTCGGGCTGCCGAAATCGAACAGGAATTGCGGGGCTGTGCGGGGCAAGTTCGTTCTCCCTGGAGGCGCTTTTCTGGCATTGTGGCGCAGGACGCGCCACCGGTCCACCGTTTAATGACGGTCATAATACTTTGATGATCAGATCAGGCGCCGGATCGCGCGCCTGCGCCACACCAGGAGGTAATAGCCCATCTGCAAAAGAAACATGGCGCAGAACACGATGGGATAGGCGGCCCACACGCCCTCAAGGCCGACGATACGGCTGAGGATGATCGCAGCCGGCAGCTCGATCGCGACAATGGCGAAGATCGACAGCAGCATTGGCGTGAAGGCGACACCGGCAGCACGCATCGCGCCTGAAAACACGGTGGCCAGACCGAACGGCACCGAGCTCCACAAGGCGATGTGGAGCAGTGACTTTGCCAGATCGAGCACGGCGCCATCGGTGATGAAGATGCCGAGCACGGCGCGCGGCGCGAGATAGATCAGCGCCACCAGTCCGCCGGTCAACACGAGATTGAACGCAAGACCGGTGCGGACGATGCCATCGAGCCGCGCTCTGTCGCCGCCGCCGACGGCCTGCGCGCCGAGGATCGAGACCGCGATCGAAATCGACATCGCCGTGAACTGCGTATAGCCCATCACCTGGTTGACGGCGCCATAGGCCGCGGTGGCGTTCGAGCCGAAGCCGTTGACGAGGCCGAGCAGCACCAGCTCGGCGATCGCCATCACCACCATGCCGATCGCGCTCGGCAGCCCGATGCCGAGAATTTTGCCGAGCACGGCGCGATTGAGCCGCAGATGACCCAGCAATGCAGCGTCCGGTGCGAGCGCATGCTTCTTCCGCAGCAGATAGATGGCCAGTACGATCAGCGTCAGCGCATTGGCGATTGCCGCCGCCCATGCCGGACTGGTGATGCCGACGGCCGGCAAGCCGAACGTGCCGCGGATCAGCATCGGCGTCAGGATCAGGCCGATCGTCGTCGATAGTGCCAGCGCCAGCAGCGGCGTGAGCGCGTCACCAACGCCGCGGATCATCGCCGTCATCAGCAGGAAGACGAAGCCGAGCGGCATCGTCAGCAGCACGATGCGCGCATAGCTACTAGCCTCGTCCAGAATGTTCGCGGGCGTGGCAAGTAGCCTCATCAATGGCCGGCTGAAAACTCCGCCGACGAGTGCAATCGCAATCGAGAGCAGCAGGCCGACAGCAAGCGTCGTGCCCACCACGCTTCTGATCCTGCCGTGCTCGCCGGCGCCGAAGGCCTGGCCGATCAGCACGGTGGCGCCGGTGCTGAGGCCCATGACGAAGGCGAACAGGAAGAACATCACCGGGAAGAACGCCGACACCGCGGCGAGCGCGTCGACGCCGATCATCTGGCCGAGATAGACGTTGCTGGCGGTGCCGAACAGCGATTGCAGCGCGTTGCTCAGCATCAGCGGTGCGAGGAAGCCGAGGAACGTGGTCCAGAGCGGTTTTGGAGCAGACATGGATTGGCCTTTCATCAGGGCGTGCGAAGCCGATGCCGCGCGAAGCGCGCGGCTCGGCCGTCGATGGGGTTGTGAAGTGCGCTGCGCTTTAAGCGCGGTCGCTGTAGGCGAGCTTGACGATGTGGTCGCGGATGTCGGCCGGCCAGTCGGCGATCAGTCCGGTGAAGCGTCGCCGGTCATCGGCAAACAGCGCGCGCGAGGCTTCCTCGAATTGCGGCAGGTCGCCAGCCATGGTCGACATGAAATGATAGGCCGCATCGCGCGCCTGCCGCTCGCGGTCCTTGTCGCCACTGGCGCGCCGGGCTTCGTCGACAAGTTTTCGCAAAGCGACTGAGGCACCGCCGGGTTGGGCGTTGAGCCACTCCCAATGCCGGGGCAGCAGCGTCACCTCGCGCGCGACCACGCCAAGCTTCGGCCGGCCGCGTCCGCGCGGCTCGCTCGATGGTGGAGTTTCCTCAACCGGGGGCGGGACAAGCTTCGCCAGGCGCGCCAGCACCTCGCGATCTCCACCGCGCAGATCGAAGTCGATCGATCGGCCCGTGGCGTCCTCGAAGATGACGATGGGCTCGTCCGGCTGTGGCGCCACCCGCTTGACGACCAGCGCGACCTCTCCAGCCGGCCCGGACACCAGACGGCGCTGGCCCTGAAAGGCGGTGAAAACCCTCTGCATTGGAATCATTGCCATATTGACGACGTTGGGGCTGTTTAATACCCGGATAAATTGTCGACGTCAATATACCCGGGTGAAAATATCAGCGCCGATGGCTCGACATTGTGTTCCCGGGCTGGCACGAACGGACGGGCCGATCGATCACGCCTAGCCCGGGGACCTCACGATGCTCACTGTTCACCACCTCAACAATTCCCGCTCGCAGCGTGTGCTGTGGCTGCTCGAAGAGTTGGGCGTGCCCTACGAGATCGTGCGCTACCAGCGCCAGCCGGACATGCGCGCGCCGAAGGAGCTGCGCGCGATCCATCCGCTGGGCAAGTCGCCGGTCATCACCGACAACGGCAACACCATCGCCGAATCAGGCGCGATCATCGAATATCTCATCGCCACCTACGGCAACGGCCGGCTGATCCCGCCGCCGAACACGCCGGAGCGGCTGCGCTTCACCTATTGGCTTCACTATGCGGAGGGCTCGGCGATGCAGCCGCTGCTCCTGAAGCTGCTGTTCACGCTGATGCCGAAGCGCGCGCCGGCGCTGCTTCGCCCGCTGGTGCGCAAGGTCTGCAACCAGGCGCTGACCGCGCTGGTCAATCCGCAGCTCAAGCAGCACATGGATTATTGGGAAGGCGAACTCGGCAAGACCGAGTGGTTCGCCGGCAACGAGTTCACCGCCGCCGACATCCAGATGAGCTTTCCGCTGGAAGCCGCGCAAGCGCGCGGCGGGCTCGAGCAGGGCCATCCCAAGGCGATGGCGTTCCTGGAGCGCATTCATGCGCGGCCGGCCTATGCCCGCGCGCTGGAGAAGGGCGGACCGTACCAGGTGGGGCGGTAAATCACTGTCCCGTCATTCCGGGGCGGTGCGCAGCACCGAACCCGGAATCTCGAGATCCCGGGTTCACGCTTCGCGTGCCCCGGGATGACGGCGGCCAAAAACTAGTTCGCGTGCAACACGCGTCCGCGCGTCTCAGGCAGTGCAAACGCGGCGATGAAGAACACCGCATAGGCCACCACCGCGAAGATCGCGATCGCATTCGCCAGCGACGTCGAGGCCGACAGCGCACCGACCAGGAACGGAAACAGCGCGCCGATGCCGCGGCCGAAATTATAGCAAAAGCCCTGGCCGGAGCCGCGCAGCCGCGTCGGATAGAGTTCTGTCAGGAACGCGCCGATTCCGGAGAAATAGCCCGAGGCGAAGAAGCCGAGCGGGAAGCCGAGCACCCACAGGATCTCGTTCGTCAGCGGCAGCTGCGTGTAGAGCAGCACCACGGCCATGGCGCCGATCGAGAAGATCAGGAACAGATTGCGCCGTCCGATCCGGTCGGCAAGCCAGGCGCCGGTGAGATAGCCGATGAAGGAGCCGATGATCAGGGTCGAGAGATAGCCGGTCGAGCCGACGATCGACAGATGCCGCTCCTTGGTCAGGAATTGCGGCACCCAGAAGGTGACGGCGTAGTAGCCGCCCTGGCAGCCCGTCGCCATCAGCGACGCAAGCACCGTGGTCTTCACGATCGGGAAGGTGAAGATCTCCCAGAGCTTCGGATGACCGCCGGTTTCCGCGTGCCTGGCGCGCGCCTCGGCTGCAATCTCGGGCTCGGTGACCGAGCGGCGGATGTAGAACACCAGCAGTGCCGGCAGCGCGCCGATCACGAACATCCAGCGCCAGGCCGTCTCCGCCGGCAGGATCGAGAACAGGATCGCCTGCGACAGCACGGCCAGACCCCAGCCGACGGCCCAGCCCGACTGCACCGAGCCGACCGCGCGCCCGCGATATTGCGGCCGGATCGCCTCGCCCATCAGCACGGCGCCCGCCGCCCATTCGCCGCCAAAGCCGAGGCCGAGCACGGCGCGCGCGATCAGGAGCTGGTCGAAATTCTGCACGACGGCGCAGACCAGCGAGAAGAACGAGAACCAGACGATGGTGATCTGCAGCGTCCTGACCCGTCCGATATGATCGGAGAGATAGCCGCCGAGCCAGCCGCCGATGGCGGAAGCCAGCAGCGTCACCGTGCCGGCGAGGCCTGCGGAAGCCGCATCGACCTTCCACAGCGCGATGATGGTGCCGATCACCGGCGGATAGATCATGAAATCCATGCCGTCGAGCGCCCAGCCCGCGGCGCAGGCCCAGAACGTCCGCCGCTCCGGCGTGCTCATGTCGCGATAGAAGGCGAGAAGGCTGGTGTCCTCGATCTCCGCGCGTTCGATGCGCTGGTTCGGATCGGCGGTGGTCATGTGCGTTTCCCCGGCAGTTTCTTGGTGCCGCGGTGGTAGCACGCGCGTCGGCCCGAGCAAGCGTGCGCGCGCTCACTTGCCATGCAACGACGCGGTTACTGTCCCGTGGCTTCCGCACCGCGCGTGCGCGGATCGGGCGCGCCGAGGGGACCATTCGGCGTCACGAGAATCGAATTGGCGGAGGTCTGCCCCATCGGCTCGACGATGATATGGTCCATGGCCTTCAGCTCGGACAGGACCTGGTCGGGAAAGCCGCGCTCGATGCGCACTTCGTCCGGCAGCCATTGATGATGCAGTCGCGGCGCGGCGACGGCAGCGGCGACGTCCATTTTGTAGTCGAGCACGTTGACGATCACCTGGAGCACGGTGGAGATGATGCGACTGCCGCCGGGCGACCCAGTGACCAGCACCGGCTTGCCGCTCTTGAGCACGATGGTCGGCGACATCGAGGACAGCGGCCGCTTGCCGGGGCCGGGCAGATTGGGCTCGTAGCCGACGAGGCCGTAGGCATTGGAGGCACCGACCGCCGCGGTGAAGTCGTCGAGCTCGTTGTTGAGCAGCACGCCGGTGCCTTCGGCGACGAGCCCGACGCCGTAGCTGAAATTCAGCGTATAGGTGTTGCTGACGGCATTGCCGCGGCTGTCGACAACGGAATAGTGGGTGGTGTTGCTGCCCTCGCGCGGCGCGCCGGTGGCGGACACCAGCTGCTTCGACGGCGTGGCGCGGTCGGTGGCGATGCCCGCGCGCAGCTTGGCCGCATAATCCTTTGACGTGAGGGTCTCGATCGGCGCGTTGACGAAGGCGGGATCGCCGAGATAGCGCGCGCGATCCGCATAGGCGCGCTTCATGGCCTCGATGAGGAGATGCAGCGAGGCCGGCGATCCCTGCTTCAGATCGGCGAGCTGAAAGCCTTCGAGGATGTTGAGCGTCTCCACCAGCACTACGCCGCCGGAGGACGGCAGCGGCATCGAGACGATGTCGCAGCCGCGATAGGTGCCGCGCACCGGCGTGCGGATCACTGGCTGATAGGCCTTCAGGTCGGCCGTCGTCATGATGCCGCCGGCATCCGACAGCGCTTTGGCGAGCTTCTCCGCAACCGGGCCCTCGTAGAAGCCGTGCGGCCCCTGTGCGGCGATGGCCGACAACGTTTCGGCAAGATCGCCCTGCACCAGCCGGTCGCCTTCGCCGAGCGAGCTGCCGTCAGGTCGCGAGAAAACCTTCGCCGATGAAGGCCAGCGCGCGAGACGCCGGTGCCAGGCCGGCAGGCTGTCGGCGATGTCGTCGCTGACGACGAATCCGTCGCGGGCGAGCGCGATCGCCGGCTCGAGCAGTTGCGCCAGCGTGAACTGGCCCGAGCCATATTTCTCCAGTGCCAGCGCAAGACCCGCGACGGTGCCGGGCACGCCGACGCCGAGCGCGGAATCGCGCGACTTCGCGGCATCGGGCTTGCCGTCGGGACCGAGGAAGATCTGCGGTGTGGTCGCTGCCGGCGCGGTTTCGCGATAGTCGATCGCGATGTCTTCGTTGCGCTCGGTGGAATGGATCACCATGAAGCCGCCGCCGCCGATATTGCCGGCGCGCGGATAGGTCACCGCCATCGCAAAGCCGGTGGCGACCGCGGCATCGACCGCATTGCCGCCGCGTCGCAGGATGTCGGCGCCGACCTGCGCGGAGATTTTCTCCTGCGCCACCACCATGCCATGCTCGGCGGCAACGGCGTGCACCGTACCGAGCGGCGGCGGAACATAGGCCCGCCGCGCATCCTGCGCGGTCGCAGGCGCAAGGCCAAAGGCCAGAGTGGCGAGAAAGGCGAAAAACGTCCGCCGGGTCCAATATGACGACATTATCAAATTTCCGCCGTGGCCTCGGGCCGGTTCACACGCCTCTCCTTAATGCTATACCGTTTGCGCCAAGAGAGACAAAACTGTTCGTGATGAGGACTTCGGAATGACGACGATCGCCCCCGATGTGCGCATGGCCGGCGTGCAGCGGACCTATCCGCCGCGCGCGGCTGTCGTCAGCTGGATCTTCTTCGACTGGGCCGCGCAGCCCTATTTCACGTTGATCACGACCTTTGTATTCGCGCCCTATTTCGCCACCAGCGTCGCGCCAGATGCTGCCACGGGCCAATCGCTGTGGGGCTTTGCAATGGCGGCTGCGGGCCTCGCCATCGCGCTGCTGTCGCCGGTGCTCGGCGCCATCGCGGACGCGTCCGGCCGCAGGAAGCCCTGGATCGCGGGGTTCGGCACGCTGCTGGTGCTGGCATCCTGCACGCTGTGGATCGGCAAGCCCGGCGATCCCGCAGTCATTCCGCCGCTGCTCACCGCGGTGGCGCTTGCCAGTGTCGGTGCGGAATTCGCCACCGTCTTCAACAACGCGATGATGCCGACCCTGGTGCCGCCTGAGCGGATCGGCCGGCTCTCCGGCACCGGCTGGGCCACCGGCTACATCGGTGGCATCGTCAGCCTGATCATCGTGCTCGGCTTTCTCGCCGCCAATCCCGAGACCGGACGCACGCTGCTCGGCTTCAAGCCGCTGTTCGGGCTCGATCCGGTCAGCCATCAGGGCGATCGCATCGTCGGACCGCTGACCGGCCTGTGGTTCATCATCTTCGTGACGCCGCTGTTCCTGTTCACGCCGGACTATCCGGCGAAACGTCCGGCGCGCGAGGCGCTGCGCGAGGGATTGCTGGAGCTGAAGCAATCCATCAGGAGTTTGCCGAAGCAGAAATCGCTCGCCGCGTTCCTGCTCGCCAACATGATCTACACTGACGGCCTGGTGTCGCTGTTCGCGTTCGGCGGCATTTATGCGGCCGGCACGTTCGGCTGGCACACGATCCAGATCGGCACCTTCGGCATCATGCTCGCGATCGCCGGCACGTTCGGCGCATGGCTCGGCGGCAAGTTAGATGATCATCTCGGGCCGAAGCGCGTCATCACTGGCAGCCTATTGATCCTGCTGCTCGCGGTGGCGGCGATCCTTCTGGTCGACAAGGATAGCGTGCTGTTCGTCGAGGTGGCGCCGCCGCAAGCAGGTGCTCCCCTGTTCTCGAGTGCGGCCGAGCGTGCCTATCTCGTGCTGGGCTGTCTCATCGGTGCCGCCGGCGGCCCGCTCCAGGCCGCCTCGCGCACGCTGCTGATCCGCCTCGCGCCGAAAGACCGCATCGCGCAGTACTTTGGCCTGTTCGCGCTGACCGGGAAGGTGACATCCTTCATCGGCCCGCTCCTGATCGGCATGATCACCGCGGCGACCGCGAGCCAGAAGGCCGGCATGGCCGTGCTGGTGGTGTTCTTCGTCGCAGGGCTGGGGCTGCTGATGCGGGTACGGGAGCGATAAAACTCCGCTGTCGTCCCGGCGTAGCGCGCAATTGCGCGCGGGGGGCCGGGACCCATAACCACCGGAAGAAGTCGCCTCGCGAGCTGGCAACTCCGAGTCTTCGCAAAACTATTGCTGCGGCGTATGGGTCCCGGCCCCCCGTGCGCAATTGCGCACTAGGCCGGGACGACCCGTTGAGAGAGTTGGTGCGCTGATCAACTAGTGCCTGAAGTGCCGCGTGCCCGTGAACACCATGGCGATGCCGTGCTCGTCGGCGGCCTTGATCACCTCGTCGTCACGCATGGAGCCACCGGGCTGCACCACGGCGGTGGCGCCGGCTTCGATGCAGGCGAGCATGCCGTCGGCGAACGGGAAGAACGCATCCGACGCCACGACAGAACCCTTGGTGAGCGGCTCGGCAAGCTTCAGCTCATTGGCCGCATCCTGCGCCTTGCGCGCCGCGATCCGGGCTGAATCCACCCGGCTCATCTGGCCCGCGCCGATGCCGACGGTGGCGAGATCCTTGGCATAGATGATGGTGTTGGACTTGACGTGCTTGGCGACCCGGAACGCGAACTTGAGGTCGCGCATCTCCGCGTCGGTCGGCGCGCGCTTGGTCACGACCTTGAAGGTCATGTCATCGACCACGGCGTTGTCGCGGCTCTGCACGAGCAGACCGCCGGCGACCGTCTTGGCGGTGAGGCCGGGCGCGCGCGGATCGGGCAGGCTGCCGGCGAGCAGCAGGCGCAGATTCTTCTTCCCGCCGATGATGGCGATCGCTTCCTCGCTGGCATCGGGTGCGATGATCACCTCGGTGAAGATCTTGGTGATCTCGCGGGCGGTGTCGGCATCGAGCGCGCGGTTCATTGCGATGATGCCGCCGAACGCCGAGGTGGAATCGCAGGCCAGCGCCCTGCGATAGGCCTCGACGAGGTTGGAGCCTTCTGCCACGCCGCAAGGGTTGGCGTGCTTGACGATGACGCAGGCCGCGGTGCGCTTGGTGTCGAACTCGCCGATGCATTCATAGGCCGCGTCGGTGTCGTTGATGTTGTTGTAGGAGAGCTCCTTGCCCTGGAGCTGCCGCGCGGTGGAGACGCCCGGGCGCTTGTCCGGTGTGGCATAGAACGCCGCGGTCTGGTGCGGGTTCTCGCCATAGCGCAGCGACTGGATCAGTCTGCCGCCGAAGGCGCGGAAGTCGGGCGCGTCGATCTCGAGCTGCCGGTTGAACCAGTTCGAGATCGCGGCATCGTAGGCGGCGGTGCGCGCATACGCCTTTGCCGCGAGACGCCGGCGCAGTTTCAGCGTGGTCGCGCCGTTGTTGGCGGCGAGCTCGTCGAGCACGGCCTTGTAGTCGTCAGCCTCGACCACGACAGCGACGTCGTCATGATTCTTGGCGGCGGCGCGGATCATCGCGGGGCCGCCGATGTCGATGTTCTCGATGCAATCCTCGAAGCCCGCGCCTTTGTCGACGGTCGCCTCGAACGGATAGAGATTGACGACGAGCAGGTCGATCGGTGCGATGCCGTGCGCCTTCATCGCCTCCGCATGTTCCTTGTTGTCGCGGATCGCGAGCAGGCCGCCATGCACCTTCGGATGCAGCGTCTTGACGCGGCCGTCCATCATCTCGGGGAAGCCGGTGAGGTCGGAGACGTCCTTCACCTTGAGCCCGGCGGCGGCGATGGCCTTGGCGGTGCCGCCGGTCGAGACCAGCTCGACATCATGCGCGGCGAGCGCCTTGGCGAACTCGATCAGGCCGGTCTTGTCGGAAACGGAGAGAAGGGCACGGGTAACGCGGCGGGGATGGTCAGTCATGAGCAAGATCCTCTGCTAAGGGAGTGTCTATGCCCAGGCGCGCGGCTTATATGTCCCGCGCTTCCCGATGGTGCTCCATCCAAGGTCGCCAGTCGCGCGAGCGAGGGCTCGATAGCAGCTTTTGGCGCTGTTCTCAACGGCTAGATAGGGCCGGATCGTGCACTGTTTACAGCGGAAGTTCCGGCTCGCGCCGGGCGTTGCGGCGGGCATTGGTGATCGCGGGCGAAGCGGTGGAGCGGATAAAACTCCAGCGGATCGAGGGCGCCTGCCGCGCATCCTGGCGGATCACAATCTGGGCAGTGCGGCGCGGGCCGTCATTGCCGGCCAGGAACACGCTGTCCTCGAGGTCGACCTTGTCGTCGAGCGCCTCGAAGGTCCAGACGTCGCGGTTCGGCAGCACCAGCATGACGCCGCGGGCATCCGACAGCCGGCTCGCCTTCACGGCGGGATGCAGATGGAAGCGTAGCGCGAAATCGGCGTCCGCGCCCTTGAAGCGTCCGCCCTGCGGCGGTGACAGCGTGTCCTCGCCGTCGATGCGCGCGCCGTCATTGGTGATCATCAGCACGCGGCGATGGATCGCGCCGAATTTGGCGAGGTAGCCGTCATGCGAGGTCGTGAGCAGCGTGCCGTTCTGCACGACCTCGCGATAGCTCTCGACTTCCACGGGGCCGCTGGTGACGGGCGCACCGTGCAGGAGGCGCTTCATCGCCGACATCTCCACGAACTGGCATGACGACGTGTCGTGATAGGTCAGCGTCGAATGCGCCGCGGTGCCGCGCGCGAACGGCCGCCAATTGTCGCGACCGGTGGTCGGCATGCCGCAATTGGTGACGATGCGGCTGATGCCGGAGGACAGTTCGAACGACAGGCAGCCGGCATGGGCGTCGTGGCTGACGCCGGCCGGTGGCGGCGGGCCGGTGTCGATGATCACGGTGGTCTGGCCGGCATCGAGGCGCTGGAAGCCGGTATGCGGCATGTTCGCCATGGGCGCGCCGTGGGTGTCGTCATAGGCGAGCAGCGTGGCGAGCAGATCCGAGGGCGTCGCGCTCATGCCGTTGAACAGCGCGAAATTGCCGTCGCCGTGGCGGAAGAAGCGCAGCATCGGCATCATGCGGTCGATCGCATTGAGCAGCGCCGGCGGCGGCGCGATGTTGCGCGCGGCGAAGGTCTGGCGCAGCGGCAAGAGGTCGATCAGGAGCTCGATCAGCGCGCCCGGATTGCGCGAGATGTGGCCGCCATCGGGCAGGATCTGCCGCTGCAATTCGTCGGAGAGCTTCTTCGAGGCGCTCCGGATCTGGCGCGCCTGGTTGGCGAGGCACAGCGCCGCGTAGCACAGCGCGATCAGCACCTGGAGCTTCGGCACCCCGTCGGGGATGTCGACCATGGTGTAACGCAGGAATCGAATCTCGCGCGCCAGCGCGCGCAAATAGCGACGGTAGAACTTGTTGTCGGTGTCGTTCAGTACCAGGGGTGCCTGCGACAGCAGCGAGATCACGCGCCGCGCCAGCACGTCGGCGCGCCGTGCGACGGGGCGGCGCTTGTTGGCGGGGTTGGCGATCCAGTCCTCGACCAGCGCGCGCGCATTGGCCCGCGTCAGCGCGGTGTCGGCGGCGCGCAAGTGGCGCAGCCAGCCGAAGCCGAGCAGCGCGACCTCCCAATCCTCCGACGGCGGCTCGAGATCGAAGATCGAGCGGCCGTGGCAATTGACGATCTTGCCGGCGAAGACGAAGCGGCCGGCATAGATCTCGGCGGCGCGGGTCGCATCCGCGGTACGCAGATCATGCGGTGCGATGATCAGCCGGTCGGTGCGGCTGGGCCAGACCCGCGACAGCGCAACCGAACCGCCGCTCGCGCGCGCCAGCATGTTCCGCGCGAAGCGGTTCATGACCAGCGTCGAGATACGTCTGCGTTGAGCGACCGACACGCCTTGCCTTGAAGGGGGAGAGAGGATTCCGACGAATCCTTATTAATCCTAAAATCGGCCGGCTGACACCACCCTGAACGGCGCGAATCAGCGTCGAGGTTGTAAAAACCAGTGCAAAATCAGGATTTAACGAGCCGGCTTGCGAAGAATCCGTCGAGCCCGCCAAGCTTGGGATCGGCGTTCGGCAGATGGCTCGGCAAGGTGCGCAGGTCGCCATCTCCGGTGATGATTTCGGCGAGGCCCGCGACCTCCGATGCCTCGATCGGCACGCGGCGAAGCGCGGGCTCCGCGGCCAGCAGTGTGGCCACGGCCTGCTCGCCTTCCTCGGGTTCCAGCGAACAGGTGCAGTAGACCAGCGTGCCGCCCGGCTTGAGCAGCGAGACGGATTTCTTCAGCAGCCGTTGCTGGAGCGCGGTCAGCGCGGCGATGTCTGATTCCTGACGGAGCCAGGCGACATCGGGATGACGGCGGATCGTGCCGGTGGAGGTGCAGGGCGCGTCGATCAGGATACCGTCAAAACCTTCGGCAGGGCCGGCCCACTCCACGGCGTCAGCGACGACGGTCTCGGCCTGGAGCGACAACCGCGCCAGATTCTCGCGCAGCCGCGCCACACGGGCGGGCGAGCGGTCGATCGCCGTGACGTGCGCGCCGGCGTGCGCCAGTTGCGCGGTCTTGCCGCCGGGCGCGGCGCAGAGATCGGCAATGGACTTGCCCTTGACGTCGCCGAACAGCCGGGCCGGCAGTGCGGCGGCGGCATCCTGCACCCACCATTGCCCTTCGGCGAAGCCGGGCAGCATGGTCACCGAGCCGTGCAGCAGCATCCGCACCGTCCCGGTCGGCAGCGTCTCGCCATGCAGGCGGCTCGCCCATTGTTCGGGGTCCGACTTCACGGTGAGATCGAGCGACGGCTCATGGCCGAGCGCCAGCGCCATGTCCCTTGCGGTCGTCTCGCCATAATGCGCGCTCCAGCGCGCGAGCAGCCAGGGCGGCAGGTCCAGCGATTGCGTGGCGACCTCGTCGACCAGCGCCTTGCCCTCGCGCGCGCAGCGGCGCAGCACGGCATTGACGAGGCCGGCATAGCGCGCGGCGCGTCGGTCGGATTGCACGAGGCGAACGGAGAGATCGACGGCGGCATGGTCGGGCACGTCCATCCAGAGGATCTGGGCGGCGCCGATCAGCAGCGCGCTCTGCGCGCGTGGCGCGTCGGAAGGAATGCCCTTGTCGAGCAGGCGGGACAGCACATGGCCGAGCGTGCCGAGCCGGCGCAGCACGGTCGCAACCAGGCGTCGCATCAGCGCGCGGTCACGGTCGGCCAGCGTCTTCAGTCCGGGATGGGCGCCGCCGCCGTCGAGCTGGTCGTCGAGCGTGCGGTGCTTGTGCAGCACGCCGTCGACGATATCGGCGGCAATCCGCCGCGCCGCAAGACCAGGTACTTCGGACGGAGGGGCGAAACGTTGAGATGGCATGCGGAAGCAAGGTTCTGAAACGAGCGGCAGTTCCGCCACTATGGGCGCATGCCTAGAGAATTCGATGTGTGGCACGCGAATATGCCAAATGTAAGAATGGCGTCTCGCGTTTACAGTCCACTATCACCATTTCAGCAATGCGATATTGGACCTCGCATGCCCCGTGATCTTGCGCTAGGAACCGCTCGATGAGTGACCAGCCGTCCGTTTCCGATCGCAAGCCGCTCCCGCCGGCCGCCCAGCGTGCGTTGGCCGAGGCAGAAGCGCGTCGGCAGGCTGCAGCTGCGGCTCGTGCCGAAGCGTCGCCCAAGGAATTACAGGGACCGAAGGGGCCTGAGCCCACCCGCTACGGGGATTGGGAGCGTAAAGGCATTGCCTCGGACTTTTGAGCTGCAGGTCCTGCGGACGTACCTCTTCCCACGTACTCTTCCCTGAAGACACCTTGCCGGTTCAGCCGACTCAGCCCTAGCGTCTGCGGATGCCGCGCTTCGATCCCAGTCGTCCATACCGGCCGTACTACAGCCGCTCGCCGTTCGGGCGTCGCTTTTCCGGTCTGCTGCCGTGGATGTTCGTGATTGGAGCCGCGACGGCTCTAGTGCTCGTCTCCCGGCACGGAACGAACTGGCCTGTTGCGCATGACGCCGAAGGGCGGGCGAAGGATACCGAGATCGTCTTGCAGCGGTCCGGCAGCGCCGATGCACGCCAGCCGGTCGATGTGATCCGCACCGTCGACGGCGACACCTTTCTCGCGCGTGTGCATCAGCAGGGCGGCCGCGATCTCGTCGTGCGCGTTCGCTTGCGCGGCATCGATGCGCCCGAGATGAAGGCGTCCTGTCAGGAAGAGCTGAACAAGGCTGAAGCTGCGACCGACGCGCTGCGCGGGCTGCTCGGCCAGGGCGACGTCACGCTCACCAATCTCGGCGCCGACAAATACGGGCGCGTTCTCGCCGACGTCGCGACCCGGCGAACCGCCAACGTTTCGGCGGCGCTGCTCGCCGGCGGTTACGTGCGGAGCTACAATGGCGGCCATCGCGACGGCTGGTGCGCGCGGAGCAGGCGCTTCTGGTAACAAAAAAGCCGCGTCGAGCGACGCGGCCTCTTCGATTCACTTGTGATGTTAGCGATCAGCGCGTCACGACCACCGTGGTACCGACCGAGACGCGACTGTAGAGATCGGTGATGTCGTCGTTGAGCATGCGGATGCAGCCATAGGAGACGAAGCCGCCGACCGACCCCGGCACGTTGGTGCCGTGGATGGCATATTCGCCGCCGGCCAGCGTCATTGCGGCAACGCCCATCGGGTTGCGTGGCGAGCCGCCGGGAATGACGTCGGGCAGCTGCGGCTTGTCGCGCTTGACCTCGGCGGGCGGCGACCAGGCCGGATTGCGATACTTGCCGTCGATGCGGGTGGTGCCGGCCCACTGCTTGCCGGACTTGCCGACGCCGACCGGGTAGCGCACGGCATGACCGCTATCGAGGATGAGGTAGAGCCTGCGCTCGTTGGTCTTCACCACGATGGTGCCCGGCGAATAGTCGCCCGGATGCGCTCCCACCATTTCCGGCCGCGCCTCGGCCGCCGTCGACATCAAGGCCGCTGCCCCGATGGTGGCAGCAACTGCCACCACAATTCTCATCGACATCAATGTTCCCCTTCCGTTGCCCCGAACGGGTCGTCCAAATCTACGCAAACCCGGCAATGGCCCGCTCGCCCATACAGTATTGACCGCGCCCGTTAACCGGATGGTTTCCACGCGCGGCCGCCAAGGCCAGCCAGCAGGGGGGAACAAAGGAAATGTTCGAAATAAAGTAAATGACCTGAAAACAACACTCGGCGGCAAAGATGCGGCCACGCCGGCCGCGCGCCCTGACGCGAGCGTGAGGATGTGAATGGCTGTTGTTTCAGGGGGCGGCGCGAACCGCGGTCTCGTGTCCCGGACAAGACGCGGCACGAAGTGACGCGACACAGAGCCGGGACCCAGTTCTTTGCACATGGTTGCATGCGCCCCGGCTCTGCAGCGCACCGCTGAAGGAGCGCTGCGCTGCGTCCGGGGCACGAGAGCGTAGCTTACGCCGACTTCTTGTTCTGGCGGTTCTTCACGAGATCATCGACCACGGCGGGATCGGCGAGGGTCGAAGTGTCGCCGAGGCTACCCGGCTCGTCCTCGGCGATCTTGCGCAGGATGCGGCGCATGATCTTGCCGGAGCGGGTCTTGGGCAGGCCCGGCGCGAACTGGATCTGGTCGGGCGAGGCGATCGGGCCGATCTCCTTGCGCACCCAGGTCACGAGCTCCTTGCGCAGATCTTCGGTCGGCTGCACGCCGGCCATCAGGGTGACGTAGGCGTAGATGCCCTGGCCCTTGATGTCGTGCGGGAAGCCGACCACCGCGGCTTCCGACACCTTCTCATGTGCAACCAGCGCACTCTCGACTTCCGCAGTGCCCATGCGATGGCCGGAGACGTTGATGACGTCGTCGACGCGGCCGGTGATCCAGTAATAGCCGTCGGCATCGCGTCGGCAGCCGTCGCCCGTAAAATACTTGCCCTTGTAGGTCGAGAAGTAGGTCTGCTCGAAGCGGGCATGGTCGCCATAGACCGTGCGCATCATGCCCGGCCATGCCCGGGTGAGACAAAGATTGCCGGTGGTCTCGCCTTCCAGCACCTTGCCGTCGGCATCGACAATTTCAGGCACCACGCCGAAGAACGGCTGCGTCGCCGAGCCGGGCTTGAGCTTTGTGGCGCCCGGCAGCGGCGTGATCAGGATGCCGCCGGTTTCGGTTTGCCACCAGGTGTCGACGATCGGGCAGCGGTCGTCGCCGACGACGCGGTAATACCATTCCCAGGCCTCGGGATTGATGGGCTCGCCGACCGAGCCGAGCAGGCGGAGCGAGGCGCGCGAGGTCTTCTTCACCGGCTCGTCGCCGCCCTGCATGAGCGCGCGGATCGCGGTCGGCGCAGTGTAGAAGATGTTGACCTTGTGCTTGTCGATGACGTTCCAGAACCGGGAATTGTCGGGGTAGTTCGGCACGCCTTCGAACATCAGCGTCGTCGCACCATTCGCAAGCGGCCCGTACAGAATGTAGCTGTGTCCGGTGACCCAGCCGACGTCGGCGGTGCACCAGAAGATGTCACCGTCGTGGTAATCGAAGACGTATTGATGCGTCATCGCGGCATAGACGAGATAGCCGCCCGTGGTGTGCAGCACGCCTTTCGGCTGGCCGGTCGAGCCCGAGGTGTAGAGGATGAACAGTGGATCCTCGGCGTGCATGTGCTCGGCCGGGCATTCGGTCGTCACCATGGCCGCTGCCTCGTGACACCAGAGGTCGCGCGTCGGGTTCATGTCGACCTTGCCGCCGGTGTGCTTGACGACGACGACCCAGTCGACGCCGTCGGACTTGGCGAGCGCGGCATCGACATTGGCCTTCAGCGGCACCTTGCGGCCGCCGCGCAGGCCTTCATCCGCGGTGATGATCACCTTGGATTTGCAGTCGTTGATGCGCTGGGCGAGGCTGTCGGGCGAGAAGCCCGCGAACACCACGGAGTGGATCGCGCCGATCCGCGCGCAGGCCAGCATCGCATAGGCGGCCTCGGGGATCATCGGAAGATAGATGGTGACGCGATCGCCCTTCTTGACGTTGCGGGTGCGCAGGATGTTGGCCATCCGGCAGACCTCGTCGTGCAGCTCCTTGTAGGTGATGTGGCGGGATTGCGAGGGATCGTCGCCTTCCCAGATGATCGCGGTCTGGTTGGCGCGCGTGTGGAGATGCCGGTCGATGCAGTTGTGGGCGACGTTGAGCACGCCGTCCTCGAACCATTTGATCGAGATGTTGCCGGGCTCGAAGGAGACGTTCTCGATTTTGGTCGGCGCCTTCATCCAGTCGATGCGCTTGGCCTGTTCGGCCCAGAAGCCGTTCGGGTCCGAGATCGAGCGGGCGTACATTTCCTTGTACTTGGCCTGGTCGACCCAGGCGCGTTTCGTCCATTCCGCCGGCACGTCGTAGATCTTCTCGGACATATTTCCCTCCACATGCGGCAAGCTCAGGCAATGCCGACATCATCATTTGGCTGATTATGCGTCGGGCTAACCGGACCCGACAAGGAGCACAAGCTGGACCTTCGGCGAGCCACCGACCATGCGGAGGATCAAGGTCCGCGAGGTGGCTGTCGCAAATCTGAAACAGGCCAAGAGAAGCCTTTCGGCTCTTTACCCAAACCCCCGGAACAGGCCCGTGCAGAGCCCCATGCGCCGGTCGGAGGTATTTAGGAACCGTCTTTCACTGATTCGGGACTCGCAATACGGTTCGGAACACCCTAAATGGCCAACCCGGGTCCAAAGAGACCCCGTGGAACAAAGATCAGAACAGCGGCATTGACCGACAACAGGCAGGGCTAAAGGCGTAAGACTATGATGGATCAGCAGAATCTCGGGACGTTGCGGCCCGCTTCAGCCGATCCTGCCGCTATAGCGCTGGCCAAAGCCCTCGGACAATGGCCCAAACCGGCCGCTTCCAGCCGTCCCAGCCCGAAAAAAGTCTTCGACACGGCGCCCGCGGCGACGGTCGAGGCGCTTGCCAGGGAGCTGGGCCTGCGGCTCGGCGACCAGAACGAGCTGACCATCCGCCGCATCAGGCGTGGCAAGGGCTATTCCTTCGTCCGCCCCAACGGCGCGCATATCCGCGACGCCCGCACCATCCGCCGGCTCCACGCCATGGCGGTGCCGCCGGCCTACCGCGAGGTGCGCTACTCCGCCGATCCGAGCTCGCATCTCCAGGCCGTGGGCCGTGATGCCGCGGGCCGGCTGCAATATCGCTATCATGCCGATTGGGAGAAGGTCCGCGAGCACCGCAAGGCGCATCGCCTGGAGAAACTCGTCGGCGCGCTGCCGAAGATCCGGCGCAAGGTCTCGGCGTTCCTGTCGGGCGACGAGCCGACGCGCGAGTTCGCGCTCTCGGCCGTGATCGAGCTGATCGCCCGCACCGCGATCCGCCCCGGCAATGAATCCTATGCTCGCCTCAATGGCACCCGCGGTGCCACCACGCTGCTGAAGTCGAACGTCACGCTCGAAGACGACTGCTTCGTGCTGACCTTCAAGGCCAAGGGCGGCAAGGCGGTGCGGAAGGAATGCGACGCGGCCAAGCTGGTGCGTGCCATCGGCATTCTGCGCAGCGTTCCCGGCAAGCGCATGTTCCAGTACCGCGATGCCTACGGCATCGTGCGCGCGGTCAACACCACACAGGTGAACGCATTCCTGCGCGAGATCGCGGGCATCAAGATCTCGCTGAAGGATTTTCGCACGCTGATGGCGTCCGCCGTCGTGGTGGAATCGCTGTCGCGGATCACGCCGGCGACCAGCCAGCGCGGCCGCAAGAAGCAGGTGCTGGACGCGATCCGCGCCGCGGCCGACAAGCTCTCGAACACGCCGGCGATCTGCCGCAAGAGCTACGTCCACGACACCATCGTCACCGCCTTCGAGGACGGCATCCTCGAGCGTTTTGCGGCGACGATGAAAGGCCAGCGCTCGCAGGCGCGGCGTGAGCAGCTGCTGGCGCAGGTGGTGGCGACCGCGGCGGTGTAACGACACTGCCGGGTGGGCAAAGCGCAAGCGTGCCCACCATTTGCTCATGGCGAAAGGTGGTGGGCACGGCGCGAAGAGCGCGCCTTTGCCCACCCTTGTGGGCTATTTCTTGTCTGAAACACCCCTGTCCGGACCGGGATCCTTGCCAGCCGCAGCGATCGTGAGGCGTTGCAGGTAATGCGCCCATCCCGTCGCATGCGCGGCGGCCTGCGCTTCGCTCGGCAGCCCGCTATGGGTCATACGCAGCAGCGTGCCGCCGTCGCGTTCGATCAGGTCGATCTCGATCAGGCTCGAGCCGGGCGGCACTTCCTGACCGCCCTCCCAGCCGAACGTGTAGGCGAGACGATGCACCGGCACGACCTCGCGGAAGGCCCCGCGGCCGACGCCGCCCCGCGGGCCGATGCCTTTGAGCAGATAGAGCCCGCCGGGATGCGGTTCCGTGGTCGCATCGGAGCCCATCCAGCTCAGGATCTTCTCGGGATCGGTCAGGTAGGCAAAGACGGTGGCGCGGGGGGCCGCGATCTGGGTCTCGCGTCGTACTACGAAGGATTCGGTCATCGGCGATCATCCCTAAAGCATGATCCGGAAAAGTGTGTCGCGGTTTTCCGGAAAGATCATGCGCAAACAACAACCTAAAGCGCTACGATGATTCATCCAGACCTCGTCGCGCTTTAGGCTGACGATGGGACATGGCGGCGGCCCTGCCCTCCGTCAAGGATTGCCCGTGACAAAGACCGCCCTGCTTCGCCATCATCGGGTCATGCAACTTACCCCGACCCTCGCCTGGCTCGTCGATGCCGCCTCGGACTGTCCCGGGGCAGACCGCCTGCTCGCGGAACTCGGCGCGCATCTGATCGCCGATGGCGTGCCCCTCGCGGCAGGCGCCCTTACGCTGGAGGTACCCCATCCGCTGATCGCGAAGCGGACCTGGCTGTGGCGCGCCGAGACTGGCAGCGTCATCGAAGCGCTCGGCTTCGCGCCGGGTGGCCTTGCGCCCGATCCGCCCAACGATGGCGGCCGCCGCTGGCTGCGCGAGGTCGCGGGTGGCGAGGTGCACGAAGATGCCGTCGGACGGGCCGACGGGCCGTTGCTCGGCTGGATCGGGCCGTGTCCGTTCACCGCAGGCGAAATCGAGCAGTTGCGCCAGGCCGCTCGCTTCGCAGCGACGCCGCTTGCCGTGCTTGCCGCGCGCGCCACGTTGCGGGCGACGCTGGATGCTTATCTCGGCAAGCGCAGCGCAGAGCGGGTGCTGGCAGCGCCCCTGCGGCGCGATCTCGGCGAGACCATCCAGGCCGCGCTGCTCTATGCGGATTTGCGCAATTTCACGACCCTGTCGGAAACCACACCGCCTGGAGAGGTCATCGCGGCGCTCGACGCCTGGTTCGATCGCATCGCCGGTGCGGTTCATGCCTTCGGCGGCGAGGTGTTGAAATTCATCGGCGACGGCGTGCTCGCGATCTTTCCGGTGCTCGAGGCATCCCCGCGGCGCGCCTGCGATGCGGCTCTCCGCGCGGCAAGTGCGGCCGAAGCCGGCATGGCCTATCTCAACGCCGAGCGTAGCGCGCAAGGCTTGCAGCCGCTGGCGTTCGGTGCCGCGCTCCATCTCGGCGAGATGCTCTGGGGCAATATCGGCGCCGCCAACCGGCTCGACTTCACGGCGATCGGTCCTGCCGTCAATCTCGCCAGCCGTCTGGAAGGCTTGTGCAAGCCACTCGGCCGGACGGTGCTGGTGTCGGGCGCACTCGCTGCCGAGACGGAGATGCCGCTGATCGCGCTCGGATCACATGCGCTGCGCGGCATTGCCGCGCCTTGCGAGGTGTTCGCTCTGGCGGAGCCGCAAGCTCGGCTATCGTAGCCCGCATGAGCGTAGCGATATGCGGGACCAGACCATCCCGGATGTCGCTGCGCTCATCCGGGCTACGGCAGCTTCGACTAAACTCCGCCCATCTTGCAGACGAGCTTCCATTCCTCCGCAGTCACCGGCTGCACCGACAGGCGCGAATATTTCACCAGCGCCATGTCGGCGAGCTTTTTCTCGGCCTTCACCGCGGCCATCGTCACCGGCGTCTTCAGTGGCTTGTCGGCCTTGATGTCGACACAGACGAATTTCTCGGTCTTGTCGGTCGGATCAAGGTAGGCCTCCTTGATGATCTCGACGATGCCGACGATCTCCTTGCCCTCGTTGGAATGATAGAAGAACGCCTTGTCGCCCTTCTTCATGTTCACGAGGTTCTGGCGCGCGGTGTAATTGCGCACGCCGGTCCAGGCTTCGCCCTTGGCGCCCTTCGCCACCTGCTGGTCCCAGGACCACACCGACGGTTCGGATTTCACCAGCCAGTACGCCATGCTCATTCCTCTGCCTTGAAGGGCCGCGTCAACAGCCCCGAAATGGCGGCGTCGATCGTGCTGCGGCCGCTCAGGATCGACGCGACCGCTTCTGATACCGGCATCTCGATGTTTTGCGAAGCTGCGAGTTCGATCAGCACCGGCGCGGTGAACTCGCCTTCGGCAAGCTTTCCGGCGGACGGCTGCTCGCCGCGCCCGAGGGCGAGGCCGAGCGCAAAGTTGCGCGATTGCGGGCTCGCGCAGGTCAGGATCAGATCACCGAGGCCGGACAGGCCGGTGAGCGTCTCGCTGCGCGCGCCGAGCGCGCGGCCGAGCCGCGTCAGCTCGGCAAAGCCGCGGGTCGTCAGCGCGGCCTGGGCCGAGGCTCCGAGCTTGCGCCCGACCGCAATGCCGACCGCGATCGCCAGCACGTTCTTGGCAGCGCCGCCGATCTCGACGCCACGGATGTCGGTGGAGTGATAGGGGCGGAATGTCGGTGAGCCCAGCGCCTGCACCAGGCTGCTCGCCAGCACCTCGTCCTTCGCCGCCAATGTCACCGCCGTCGGCAGGCCGCGCGCGACGTCGTCGGCAAAACTCGGACCCGACAGGATCGCCGGCAGCGCGTGCGGCGCGGCCTCCGCGATCACGTCGGTCATGAATTTGTGGGTGCCGTGCTCGATGCCCTTGGCGCAGGCGATGATCGGTACCGGCTTCGTGATGTGCGAGGCCAGCATGTTGACCGCGCCGCGCAGATGCTGCGCCGGCGTTGCGATCAGCAGCATCTCCGCGCGCGACGCCTCCGCGAGATCGCTCGTCACCACGATCTCCGGCGCCAGTCGCACGCCGGGCAGTCGCGGATTGTCGCGCGTCGATGCAATCCGCGTCGCATGCTCCGCGTTGCGCGCCCAGAGCGTCACGTTCCGCCCTGCCCGCGCCGCCACCGTCGCCAGCGCCGTGCCCCAGGCGCCCGCTCCGACCACCGCGACGGATTGGAACGCGGTCATGGCTCGATCCCTTCACTCCCTCGCCCCGCTTGCGGGGAGAGGGTCGGGGTGAGGGGGAGTCTCCGCAAGGACGGTGACAGAGAGACTCGCGGAGAGTCCCCCTCACCCGAATTCGATCTGCGATCGAACGTAGCCGAAGCTCTGCTTCGGCGTTTCTTAAGGACGGCCGCCGAAGGCGGCCTATGCTCTCCCCGCAAGCGGGGCGAGGTGAAGGGGAGCCCGTGGCAGCGCCTGCGCATTAATATCCCGCCCGCGTTTTGCCGTAGCCGGCCGGCGCCGTCGCATTGGCGTCGAGCAGCCAGCGTGCGCGCGGCTGCGCCTCCATCGTGTCGGTCATTCCCAGCGCGAGGCGCTCGGCGCCGGCCCAGGCGATCATCGCGCCGTTGTCGGTGCAGAGCGCCGGCGGCGGCATGATCAATTGCGTCCCGGCCTGCCGCGCAACGTCATGCAGCGCGCCGCGAATCGCCTGATTGGCGGCGACGCCGCCGGCGGCCACGAGCGCACGCGGTGCGCCGAACTGCTCGCGGAAAAGCTTGAGGCCGACGCTGAGCCGGTCGGCGGTCGAATCCAGCACCGCGGCCTGGAAGCTCGCGCAGAGATCACTGATATCCTGCGGCGTGATCTCGGCGAGCCGGCTCGCTTCGGTCCGGACTGCCGTCTTCAATCCGGACAGCGAGAAATTGGCATCGGGGCGCCCCTGCATCGGCCGCGGGAACGCGAACCGCGCAGCATCGCCGCTTGCCGCCGCGCGTTCGACCTGTGGGCCGCCGGGGTATGGCAAGCCCAGCATCTTCGCGACCTTGTCGAAGGCCTCGCCTATGGCGTCGTCGACGGTGGTGCCGAGCCGCACATATTGGCCGACGCCGGTGACCGCCACGATCTGGGTATGGCCGCCCGAGGCGAGGAAGAGGCAGTAGGGAAAACCGATTCCGTCGGTGAGGCGCGGCGTCAGCGCATGCGCCTCCAGATGGTTCACCGCGACCAGCGGCGTGTCATGCACCATCGCAATCGCCTTCGCGGTGGTGAGTCCGACGATGACGCCGCCGATCAGCCCGGGCCCTGCGGCCGCGGCGACGCCGTCGAGCTGGGCATAGTCGATGCCGGCCTCGTGCATGGCGCGGTCGATGATCCCGTCGAGCAAGTCGACATGCGCGCGCGCGGCGATCTCCGGCACCACGCCGCCGAAGCGGGCGTGCTCCTCGACCTGCGACCGCACGATGTTGGATAGGATCTTGCCACTGCCGTCGGTCGCGCGCTCGATCACCGCCGCGGCGGTCTCGTCGCAGGTGGTTTCGATGCCCAATACCAGCATTGGCGAATTGTTATCCAATTTGCGCCCTTGCGCTCATCCGTAAAGCAGAGTTCTGGTACGTCCGGTAGCATTCCGGGGTCGGCTTGCGCAATCGTCACGCGCAGCCATCCCGGCAAAAGCGTCACCGTCACGCGCCTCGGGAACACACGCGATGTCCATTCTTGTCACACGGCCGCATCCCGACAATGAGGCGACGGCGGAAAATCTGCGCGCGCGGGGGCATGTGGTGCTGCTTGCGCCGGTGCTCAAGTTCGAGCCGGTCGCCTTCCATGACGAAAGTGAAGCGGGCTACGGCGCAGTCATCGTCACGTCGGCCAATGCGATCCGCGCCGTCGCACCGCAATTGCAGGATCCTGGCTCAAAGAACCTCGGCCTCCTGGCGCTGCCGCTGTTCGCGGTCGGCGAGCACACCGCCTCTGCCGCGCGCGACGCCGGCTTTGGCGAGGTCATCGTCGCCGGCGGCGATGCTGCGGCCTTGCGCGACAAGGTCGTGCAAAGTGCGCGCGACAAGGTGCTGAAGAAGAAAAGCACGCTGCTTTATCTTGCGGGTGCGGATCTGTCGCGCGATCTCGGCGGTGAGCTCGGCGCGGAAGGATTCAACGTGGTGACGCAGACGACCTATCGCATGGCGCCGGTCAAGCATCTGCCGCGCGAGGTCTGCGAGGGCTTTGCCGCCCACGGGGTCGAGGCGGTGCTGCACTACTCCCGGCGCAGCGCGCGGGCGTTCCTGGATGCGACGCGGGATGAAGGCGTCGAAATTTCGGCGCTGGCGATCCCGCAATGCTGCCTGTCCGAGACGGTCGCCGGCGTGCTGCGCGATGCCGGCGCCTCGCAGGTTCTGGTGGCCGCGACGCCGGACGAAAATGCCTTATTTGACACCTTGGAGCGTGCTTTGCGTACCCGTTTGGCGTAAGAGGTCGGGCCGAATCCGACGTAATCGGGTCCGGCCCAAAAGGATCTGTGCAAGGTTATGGAAGTGTGAGGAACCGTCACGATGGCCGACGACAAGCCTGAAGACGCAGGATTGGCTCCCGACACCGGTCGTGCCAAGCGCACCCCGCCCACCATCGATCTGGAGGCAACCGAAGTCTCGACCCAGCCGCAGGATGTGGCGGGTGAGCCCGAGGCTCCACCGGCGACCGAGCACAGCGAGCCCGAGCAGGCAAAATCCGAACCGACTGACGCCGAGCCTGAGCGCGCGGAGGCACCGGCTGCCGTTGCGGCCGCTCCGGTTTCACCGTGGGTCATCGCACCGCTCTCCGGCGCTGTCGCAGCCGCGCTCGTGATCGGTGTCGGCTGGATGCTGGGCTGGCCCGCGGTGCAGGCGCCGCCGGCCGCGCCGCAAGTGACAAGCGCGACCGTCGATGCGCTCAGCGGTCGTGTCGCCGCGGTCGAAGCCAAGGCCGGCAAGCCCGTCGCCGATCCGGCCATGGTGGCGCGGATCGACGCGCTGGAGAAGTCGGCGAGCGCCCTGCGCGGCGACATCGCCAATCTGCGCGCGCAGTCCGACAAGACCGCGAGCCCGCTGAACGATACCAAATCCGCGCCGCGCACCGCTGCGCCTGATCTTGCCGCGCTCAACGACCGCATCACGCAGCTCGAGCGCGCGAGCAAGACCGAACGCGCCGAGCTCGCGCAGCAGGGCGAGAAGATCGCCGATGCAAAAGCGATCGATGACAAGCCGCTGCGCTTTGTCGTGGCGGCGACCCTGCTCGATGTCGCCGTGCGCCATGCCGATCCCTATCAGTCGCAGCTGTCCGCGGCGCGTTCGCTTGCGGCCAAGCCCGACATGCTGAAGCCGCTCGATGCGTTTGCATCGTCGGGCATCCCGACGCCGGTCGCGCTGAGCCGCGAGCTGCTCAACATCGTGCCGAGATTGGCGCCGCCGGCGGAAGCCCCGGCCGCCGGCGCCGGCATCGTCGAGCGTCTTCAGGCGGGCGCGTCAAAACTCGTGCGCATCGAGCGCACCGACGGCGTCGGCAACGATCGCGGCGCCATCGTCGCCCGGGTGACGGCGGCAGCGCTCCGCAACGATTTCGTCGAGGCGCGGCGCGAGCTGAAGACGCTGCCCGAGACCGATCGGGCGCCGGCGCAGGCCTGGCTCGACAAGGCCGACGCCCGCGACGCCGCGCTCGCCGCGTCCCGCAAATTCGCCGACGATGCCATGGCGGATCTCGCCAAATCTGCTCAATAAGATTCGCGCAACAATCAGCGCGTAATAGGGATCGCCATGCTTCGCATCGTCCTTTTCCTTGTCCTGATTGCGCTGGCGGCGGCCGGCGCGGCCTGGGTTGCCGACCAGCCCGGCGATCTCGTCCTGACCGCGGGTAGCTTCCGCGCTTCCACGACGTTGCCGAGGTTCGTGTTCCTGCTTGGCCTCTTTGCCGCGGCCGTCGTGCTGGTCTGGAGCATCCTGACCACGATCTGGCGCATGCCGGGCCGCATGCGCCGCCGTCGTCACGAAAAGCGCCATGCGCGCGGCCGCCACGCCATCACCCACGGCCTGCTCGCGATCGGCCATGGCGACACCGCGCTCGCCCGCCGGCACGCCGAGGCGGCGCGGCGGCACGCGCCGAACGATCCGCTCGCGCTGCTGCTGCATGCGCAATCGGCCCAGCTCGAGGGCAAGCGCGACGAGGCCCAGCGCGTCTTCCGCGCCATGGCCGAGCGCGAGGATACGCGCCTGCTCGGCCTGCGCGGCCTGTTCATCGAGGCGCAGCGCGCCGATGATGCGGTCGGTGCCGTGATGATCGCCGAGGAAGCGATCAAGCTGTCGCCGTCCTCGACCTGGGCTTCGCATGCGGTGCTCGGCTTTCGCTGCGCGCGCGGCGACTGGAGCGGCGCGCTCGCGATCCTCGATTCGAATCTGTCCGCCGGCCTGATCGACAAGCCGGCCTATCGCCGCCAGCGCGGCGTGCTGCTCACGGCGCGCGCGCTGGAACTGGAAAAGATGGACCGCGACGTCGCGCGCGAGAGCGTGATGGAGGCGGTCAAGCTCGCGCCGACCCTGGTGCCAGCCGCGGTGCTCGCCGCAAAATTCGAGAGCGAGGCGCATCAGGTCCGCCGCGCCATGAAGCTGGTCGAGACGGCCTGGCTCGCCAATCCGCATCCCGATCTTGCTGAGGCCTATGCGCATGTGAAGCTCGGCGATTCCGCGCGGCAGCGCCTGCAGCGGGTCGAGACGCTCGCGGCCAAGACGCCTGCCGACAAGCCCGGCCATGTCGAGGGCCAGCTCGCGATCGCCCGCGCCGCGATCGATGCCTCCGAGTTCGCCCGCGCGCGCGCGGTGCTCGCGCCTTACGTCAACGATCCGACCCAGCGCGTGGCGCTGCTGATGGCCGAGATCGAGCGCGCCGAGCATGGCGATAGCGGCCGTGCCCGCGCCTGGACCCTGCGCGCGGTACGCGCCCGCCACGATCCGGCCTGGACCGCGGACGGCTATGTCAGCGACCGCTGGCGGCCGGTCTCCCCGGTCACCGGCCGGCTCGACGCCTTCCAGTGGCAGACGCCGGTCGCGAGCCTGCCCTCGGACAAGGGCACCACGATCGAATCCTCGGCTTTCGAGGAAGCCATGCTGGCCGCCCCGGCGCCCAAGCGGGTGGTGGCAAGCCCGAGCCCGGTGGAACCGGTCGTGCCCACACCCGCCCCGGTGCCGGCCGCTCAGGACAATTCTCCCCCTGAGACCAAGGAAACGGCCAAGGAAACGGCCAAGGAGGCCGTCAACGAAACCGCCAAGGACGAGCCGGCGGTGGCCCCTGCCGAGCCGGTCAAACCGGCCCCTGAGCCGGCCGAATCATCGCCACCGGCGGCAACCCCGGTGTTCCGGACCCGCGCCGACCTCGGCAAGCCCGCCCCTAGCCCGATCTCGGCCGTCATCCCGATCGTCCGTGCCCCCGACGATCCCGGAATCGATGACGAGGGTCCGAGCGATGAATTTACGGAACAAATCGGCACGCCGAAGGCCCCTGCAAAGGCCCAGGCCGGCGGCTGGCGCGGATTCTGGTCCCGCTGGGGCGCGTGAGGCCCATTTCGGGCCCCGCTTGTCCTTGCCAATTCGGGCCATGCCCGATATCAGGGGCGCGCGTATCGGGACCGGCATCGCTTTGGTCCTGGCAGGGTTCGCCGCAATAGCTCAGTCGGTAGAGCACGTCATTCGTAATGACGGGGTCGGGGGTTCGAATCCCTCTTGCGGCACCAGCGCCTCGTTGTGTCCGGCCCGGAGACATGGGTAACGAAACGTACCTAAGAGATGGGTGACAACCTCGTGCCGATCGGGTTGTCGCGGGGTTTCAAAGTCGTCT
>NZ_JACIHE010000035.1 GCF_014198245.1 Bradyrhizobium sp. cir1 | reverse complement strand
GCATCGCCCACGCTCGCTGCCTTCTCGCCTATTATGGTGAAACTCGCCCGACAAAAGCGAATCATTCTCACGCTCTCAGGATGAGGCTAAGCAGCGTCAGTGCCCGTTGAAACTGCTGCCGCGCACTCCGTCCTCATCCTGAGGAGCCCGCCTGAAGCGGGCGTCTCCAAGGATGGCCACAGGGAAACGCTCTCAAATGCGATAGCCCTGCGTTTTCCCCGTGTCATGACCGCCTGCTAGCCTCCTCCGGGGTCGATCAACTCGAAAGGACAATTCATGGACTTGAAAACCGGCGATGTCGTGATGCTGAAATCCGGCGGCCAGCCGCTGACGGTTGCGGAGGTGAAGGAGGACGAGGTGCTCTGCCTCTGGATGGGCATGGAAGGCGATCTCTTCCGCGAGACGCTGCCGCTCGCCGCGCTCGTGCAGGTGGAGGAAGAGGAGGAAGAGGAAGACGAGGATGAGGACGAAGACGAGGAGTAGGCGCCTCTAGAACCGCATCCTCGTCGGATCGGAGCGTTCCGCTCCGACGCTTCTGATGTCCGCTTCTCCGCCGACGACAGCGCAATAGCGGACATCACTGAGTGTCACGGAAGAGCCGGAGGCCGACATGGCAACCGCTTGGGGCACGCAGCCTGCATTCTCCTCCGTCACCATGTGCATGGCAGTCATCCGCAGAAATCGCTTCAACCACCGGTAGTCACGCTCGGGCGGTTCGGCTAGCATTTGGTGGCGTGCAAACATTGGGACGGAATGTCCGTCCTTGAAAGGACATATCATGAGATTGTCGTCAGGATTTGTCGCGCCTTCAGCCTTCGCTTTCTTGTCAACGGTCTTGCTGTGCAGCCCGGCGGCGTCGCAAACCGCAACAAGCTCCCCCACCCAGGTTCCCTCCGTCACGGTCGAAGCGCCGAAGCAGGCGGCAAGGCCGAAGCAGGCGGTCAACACCGGGGCATCTCGCTCGTCAACCCGCCACATACGATCGGCAACTGCTCAACCGTCGAGCGGCCGAACGCCGTCGTCAGCACCGGGTTCACCATTGGCGAGGATTGCCGCGCTGGAGAAAGTCGCCAGCAGTTGCAACGGTGGCTGTCAAACAAGCTTCAGACACGGCAAGGATCCCTGGGTCGGGTGCAGCGAGTCGGGCGGCGGACAAACCAATGCACCCTTCTCGCCGACCTGCACAGACACCATCACTCACAAATCCTACGTGGATTGCGTCGAGACCAAGGTGTTCCTGGGCGACTACCGAAATAGAGCCTACTGGATCTGCAGCAGCCTCTCCGCCGGCAACAAGTTTCAAGTCGCCGAACTCAAGCGATCAAAGCGCTAGCGCTGGGGCGTTTTCGAGCGAACCGGATATTGGTTCGCTCGAACTGTTGGCGAATTGAGGAGGAAGATCTGCGCAATTCGATTCATCTCTCTCTGTTGGCTGCAGCCTGGCTATTGAGTTCGTTCGCATCTGCCGAGCCATTCCGAGCTGCGATTTCGCGACTCAGCGTACCGGCCGAGACTCCATTCGAAGTCCTGATTGCTTATCCGACGGCGGCATCCGAGGCTGAGTTAGTAGAAGGCCCGTTCAAATTCCGGGCGAGCCAAGATGGTCCGATAGCGCCGGATAGCGTTTTTCCCATTGTCCTGTTCGCGAAGGGAAATGGAAGCGCCGCGGGGTCCCCGTTGGTGCATCATGATCTGCTACTTCGTTTGGCGCGTGAAGGGTTTGTCGTCGTCGCGCCGTACTACCCCAAGACGCCTCGACCTTTCATCAGCCGGCCAGGACAAACGCGCAGCGCGCTCGCGGCCGCTGAGGCAGACGAGCGTCTTTCCGGACACATCGATCCCGACCGGATCGGAATGATGGGCTATTCTTTCGGTGGCGCCGTGACGCTGATCATGGCGGGAGCGAAACCAAATCTGGCGCTGTTGTCGGCATATTGTCGTGAACATGGAGACGATCCGAAAGCCTGCGAGGGCATACCGACGGATGATTCTTTGGCCAATATTCCAAGTCGAAGATCGGATTATGCCATTCCATTGAAAGC
Source organism: Bradyrhizobium sp. cir1 (assembly GCF_014198245.1). Taxonomy (GTDB): domain Bacteria; phylum Pseudomonadota; class Alphaproteobacteria; order Rhizobiales; family Xanthobacteraceae; genus Bradyrhizobium. The sequence continues at coordinate 52,283 of NZ_JACIHE010000035.1, read as the reverse complement.
GCTCGTTCTCCTCGAACCGCTCGGAGCGCCCTTTGGAAAGGACGATCTGAATACATTGAAGATGCCAATCTTGATCTATCGTGCATTGCAATCGGATCTCAGGGCAGACGGTAATGCCTTGTCATTGGTCCGAAACTTACCGGCGGCCCCTCGCCAAGCCGCAATACCCGGTGGGCACGGCGTTTTTCTCGCTCCTTGCCCACCCACACTCAATGCGCTCTGCAGCGATCCACCGGAAGTCGATCGGATCGCAATTCACAACAGGGTCGCTGATGAGGTTGTAAATTTCTTGCGCTCTAGTTTGTGACTCCCCCAATTGCGGCGCCAGTGCACTCGATTAACCCGCCCGCTTCAAACTCGGCAGGCGCCGACCGACGCCCGTGCTGTCTGAGGTAGGTGCACTGTCACCGTAATTCCTGAGCGCCAACAGCAAACGTTCAATGAGATTTCATCACGAAAGCGACGGCGACCGGGGTCTAACCCGGTCGCCCGCGACGCGTCTTACTTTGGAGGCTGCGGCGGCTTGGGCATCGCCGACAACATGCGAATCTTCAACTTCCCGCCCTCGGTAACGTAAGTCGCCGTCCAAATCCCACCTACTTCGATGGGTGCTCCACTCTGGTTCTTGCCAGTGATGCGGTATCCGCCGATAGCGAGCGCGGCGTCCGTTCCGAGGGGCCACGCCTGATCCACGGTTATCTCCTCGTGATCAAGTCCTGCCTTGAACGCACCTTGGTAGTACTCTGCAATATCCGTTCGTGGTCCTGCTGGATTAACGTGAACGCCTTCATTCGCGAACAGCGCGGCGATACCTACGCCATCCTGCTTATTGAAGCTTTCCGCGTACGCAGAGCCGATTTGTTCAACCCTCTGCTTGAGGTTTTGGTCTGCATCGGCGGCTGCCGCAGGCACAGAGAATGCAGCGAGAAAAAAGCCTAAGACGTAAGACAATCGCATTTTCATTCCCTCCCTATTAAATCAATGAACGAAATGGCCTCCCCATTGAGGAGCCGAGAGCAACGATAGCACAACAATCAATAATTGAGGACCGAACCCACGAGTGCCGGGATCATCACCAGTCCGCCGGCAATCAAGGCCACATCTGGGATGGCGGTGCACCGGCATCCGCTCGACCAAGGCGTGGCAAGCAGCGCGCCGGGGATCGCAATCCAACCGAACTACTACCGCCCCGAGTTCGGTGGCCGATCCCGATCAGTCCGTAATTACGGTCTCCAGCACGCTCAATTGACCCGGCCCGCTTAAGCTCTGCAAGTGCCTGACCGAAGCCCGCGCCGACGAATTAAGTGCACTGTCACCGTGAGACCGCGGCGCTCAAATCCCCATAGCGCCTGCCGCACCGTTTTACGTTTCCTCTCGCGCGGTTTCCTCCCTTGGAGGCTTTCGGACGCCGGCCGCCGAATGCGCCGCGCCGCCCCTCATGCGGCCGGCATCCGAAACCCTTCACAGATCCGGACTCATGCTGCAAATTTCAAGAAGGTGTGGCGCACCGGCGAGGTATCAACGCGTGCCTCACAAGGCATAACGCCGGTAGAGCACGACGATGACAGCGAGCACCGTCCCGGCATAAATGACCTGCGCTGCGTGATCCAGAATAACAGCGGCGCGCTTTCGGCCGGTGCCCCGAAGTTTTTCATGTTTGTAGCCCGCCAATATCGTCATCAGGCATAGTATAAAGAAGATGTAGAATATCTCTTCGACCACCACCGTGTATCCGACATCGCCGATCTGGCTGCTCACCGCTACGAGCAGCACCGCGCTCGCCAGGATCGAGGTCACTGGGATCGTCACGCGTTCACGAAACATGGTTTCGGGAAAGAACAGCGTCGCGAATACGACGAGCACGAGCAGGAACATCGGCAGCAGGTTCTTCAGCATGTAGATGGAGGAGCTGCGGCGCAGCACGATGGTCGCATCGAATCCTGCGAATTCCGTCATTGCCTCGGCATCAAACAAAGACGCCTTGCCGAGCGTCGATCCGCTGGACATGGATTCGACGAAATAGTTCAGTCCGAGAAATCGCCAAAGCGGAAGTCCGGAATAGGCCCCGTCCTCGGCCCGCGAGCTTCCGTCGTCGGCAAGGCGCAAGCCGAACCGATCGATGACATAAGTAATGAGTTCCCGCCGCTGTTCCGCGTTCTGGAAATGCAGACGCAATTCCTGCGTGTCGAACGGATAATCATGGAGATCGAAACGGGTCTTGAAATCGCCGTTGATGCGATAGAGCCGATAGCTCAGACCGTCTTCCTGTCCAGCCTGAATCGGCCGAGCTGCATCGAACGCCCCGCGATCCAGCAAAGCCGGGAATTCGACGTGCGTCTGCGCCTCATCGTCGCCAGCGAACCGCATCCAGAGATAGAAGTCGACGTTGAACGAATTTTGCTTCACGTCGATCCGACTGACGCGAATGATGTCGATGCCGGTATAAACGACGCGTTGAATCCAATAGCGCCGCCCCTCGAACGCGATGACATGGCCCTTCTCCCGTTCGGCGTCGAGATCGATTCCATCCGGCTGATCGATGCGCACGAGTTGCAGCGGCGCCGTGACGAACCGACCGTAACGGAAGAAACCCATTCGGATCGGGCGCGGAATGTCGCGGTTCGCGTTGAAATAGAGCCGCCCCGTCAGCCCGACGACCGCCGATTTCGGACTGTCGATCGCGGCCAGTGCGAGGCGCACCCGGTCGCGATCCGCAACCTTGCTGTCGGATGGTTTCTGAATCCCCTGCCCCATAAACCGGGGATGTACGGCAGCTCGTCTCAGCGCGTCGATCATCAGGCGCGCGGCATCATATGAGCCACCGCCAACCCAGCTTGGGGAGGTTCCCGCTCTCGCTTTGTAGTCGGCGGCGAAAGCCTGCGCCGCCACGCCGGCGCTGTCGAAAATCAGCGACGATGCCGCATACAGATTCTCACTGAAGAAACCCGGACGCGTTTGTTCCTCGGGCTCGTTGACGAAATTTCTCAAATAGCTTTCGCGGCCCGCGCCCTGGGTTGTGATGATCGTCCCCTTGATGCCGCGGCGACGCAGCGCCTTGACGATGTCTGCGATATAGTCGGCTGCCGCGCCGACGACGATGACACCGGGACCGGGCTCCTGCGCGGCAGCGTCCAGCGCCTCATCCATCGATCGGATCTGACCTGCTGCGACGTCCAGTCCGAACACACGCAACTGCTCCGCCGGATAGGCCGCCGCAAATCCACGCTCAAAACTCTTGCCGTAGGAATCGCGCGTGTGAACAAGACGGACTCTTGGCTCCTTCATCACGGCGCGCAGATGTTCTGCGATCGAGCGCGCCTGTGCGGAGACCGGCGACAGCGCACGAAAATAGTAATCATTGGTGGATGTCAGATCGTCGGCAGCCGCGCTTCCCGTGAGCGCCGGAATCCGCGCATCCTTATATGCCGGCGCTGCCGCGAGCGATGCGGAGCTGAGATAATGGCCGAGCACAGCGACGCATGGGCTGTCGGCGATCGCCTGCGCATTCGCGCGCGCCACGGCTGGATCGCTTGCGTCGTCGAACAGAACGAGTTCAATCGGCCGTCCGTTGACGCCACCCCTGGCGTTCACTTCGTCGATTGCAAGCTGCATCGCGATCAGGCTTTCCGTCCCAGCCGGGGCGGATGGGCCAGAGAGCGAATTGGCGAACGCGATGCGAATAGGCTCCGGGCGGGTCCAGAGGATGGCGGCCCAGGCGACGCCGAGCACCAGGGCGACGCCCGCAACAACGGCAAGCCACATGATAAGCCGCTGCTTCATCGTCGATCCTCGCATCGGTCGGCATAAGCCGAGATTCTCCAGATCGAGGCCTCAGTCAGGTGGAGATTGCCGCCGCTGAGAGCGTTTTTCAAGCCTGCCCGATCGCCCCCGGCAAGATCCACGACCGCTCAAAGCGGATGAAGGAAAAGCGCGGGGAGCCGAAAGTCAGAGCCGTCGGGCCGTAGCCGCGGTCATTCGCATACCCAGCCTGAACACCGCGAGCTTTCGCCGGATGGCTCGGAACGGCTTTCGTTCTCGCCGTGGAGCACGGCCAATTCGATGTGTCGCAGGGCGAACGATCACCTCGTCGGCGAATGCGACCAGCTTGTCTGGAGCCGGCCACTGAACGGAAGCTACTGCTTCACCCCTTCGGCCGTGGCCGTGGCCATGTATTTCGAATAGAGTTCGGCAATCCGCGCGCGCCACATCCCGACGAACGCGCCGGATGTCAGCTTATCGACCGATTTCCACGCCTGCTTGACGGCCGGAAGAGTATTCCGCCAGATCGCGCGCTTGCACCATTTCTCGCCTTTTTCCTTGCCCTCGCCGGTGGCGCACATGGATTTCCAGGCGATACGATCGGGTTGGCTGATGTGCTCGGCGGCGCCTTCCCAGCCCTGTTGATGGATCAGGTAAAGATCGCTCAAGGTCGGCTTCTGGTGCGTCACCCACTCGAACAGCACGCCTTCGGTAATGACCTTGTAGGCTGCCGCAACGGCATTGTCGCGGGGACTGCGAATCTGCCCCGAGCCGAATTTGCCGAACTCGTATTCACTCAGCTGGAACAGGCCGATATACGACCCGGTGCGTTGCTTGGGATCGAATCCGGACTCGATCTTCGCGACCGCCTTCATGAAATTGAAATCGAGACCGAAAGCATCGGACGCGCGCTTGATCTCCTCGATCGGCGTTCCGACCAGGGTGTTCTTGAGCGACCTCAACACGATATCCGCCGGCTTCTCGGCGGGCGGATATTCGGACCATACGTAATAGATCAGATACCGGAAATCCTGGCTCGCCGGCGCGGCGCTGGAAGCATCATCGAACGCATTGCGCGTTGCCGGCTCCGGCTGCGCAGCATCACGGTGGTCCAATGCTTCCGATTTCGTCGCGATGGAATCGTCATCGATTTTGGCTTGGGCCATCAATGACAGACCAGAAGCCGCCTCGGGGACCGAGCCCGGCTCTGCTCCAGGCGACGCTTCAGGTCCGAAAGAAACCTCCGGTACGGCGGCGGAGAACGACGGCGCACCGGGTGTCCCGGCGCTCACGGACCCTTGCGGCATTGCGTCCGGCACGCTCGCCCCTGGCGTGCTTCCGCTTACCTCATGAATCATCCCCGTGAATGCAATGACACCCACGATGCAGGCGGCCTGCAAGGCTTTCATTGCCCCCAACTCCGCGGCAGGGTCCCCGAACGAACGCTACACCCATGCTCCCCGCTGTCCAAGGCAAGACGGGCACGCTGATGCTTTACCGAAGCTGGCTGTTACCAAAATGCGACACCCTTATCGCCGCTCGTGCCTGTTCGGCGAGGACGCCCGCCCGCCGCGATCGCACCAAGCCGCTGCCGTCACCGGCTACTCCGACCCGTCCGCCGGCTCGTCGACGAATTGAGACTTGCAAGCCCCGACTTCGCGCTGCTGGCAGACCCAGGGGGTCCTGGCGCGCGAAGGCGGCGAACGCGCGTTCAATCATCCGGCCATGGGAGTGCTGCACTATCAGCAGGTGTCGCTGTCACTCGCGGGCTGGCCCGATTATCGGCTGACGATGCTGCTCGCTGCACAACCTGTATCGGTCGATGATCGGGATCGACGGCGCCGCACGCGGGCGTGAAGGATGAAACGGTTGCTCAAGGTCCGCTTGCAGACACGGCCGAAGTGTCCGCTGAGGTCAGTTTTGGGTCCGTTTCAGGCATGTCAAAGACCGGAAAATTTGATAGGGTCGGGCATTCTCAATCATGAATTTTGGAGGAAGCGATGCTTGTCAGGTTATTGCTTTGCACCGCCGTAGTCTCGTTGGCGATAACTGATATCGCTGCGGCTCAGCAAAATTCGCCAGCGGTGACCCAGCAAACCGCGACAATAAAGCGGACGCCACTACAGAAGTTTGACGTGCCCGGCACGAACTATGAGACCGTAATTGGAATGGCTGAAGTCATGCCCAACGTGAATATCGGACGCCACACCCATCCAGGTCCTGAGTCAGGCTTTATGCTTGATGGCGAGATGGTGCTCATGGTGGATGGTCAACCAGACAAGACGGTAAAGACCGGGGAGAGCTACCAACTTGCACCCGGTGTTATTCACGACGCCAAAGCTGGGCCGAACGGCGCGAAAGTAATCGCCACTTACGTTGTCGAGAAGGGAAAGCCGCTCGCTTCTCCGGCTCCGTAGCGATGTCCGCCTAGGGGGCATGAGCCGCCAATGACGGCTACCCCGGACGACTTCCGGTTTGCGCTCAGAAGCCACACCTGTGGCTACGAGCAGGCGCGAATGCCAATCGCGCCGTGATCATCTACGCGATGATCTGCTTCGCCGCCGCCGAGATCATCACCAGCCCGCCGGTAATCACCGCGACGTCGAGGATCGCGGTGTGGATGTGCACCGGCATCCGCTCGACGAACGCCTTCGCAAGAAACGCGCCGGGCACGGCGAGGCCACCGATCAGAAGCGCAAAGGCGAGCACCTGCGCGGTCACGGCGCCGGCAAGGCCGAACACCGAGATCTTGATGAGGCCGGTGCCGAGCGAGATCATCGCATCGGTCGCGATCACGGAAGCGCCCTCGAGGCCCGCGGCCATCAACAGCGAGAGCAGGATCACGCCGGAGCCTGAGGTGCCGCCGACCAGCACGCCGTAGCCGACGGCGAGGCCGGTGTCGCCGATCCTGACCTGGCGCCGTCGCAGCACGCGGCGCAGCGGCACACTCAGGATCAGCATGGTGCCGATCACGAGCGCCGCGCCGGCATTGGTGAGGCGCGTATAGCCGTAGGCGCCGAGCGCGGTGGTCAAGCCAGCGCAGGCCAGCACGATCAGCGCGCGGCGGCGGTCGGCATGGCGGACATAGGCAAGAGCGCGGCTCGCATTGGTGAGCATCGCAGAGATCGCGATGATCGGCACCACCGGCTCGGCGCCGACCAGCGGCACCAGCACCAAGGGCATCAGCGCGCCGGTGCCGTAGCCGGCGAGACCACCGATGATCGAAGCAAACAACGCCATCAACGCGACCAGCAAAAGCTGAAAAATCGAGATGTCGGCGAAGCCTGAAACGATGGTCACGTTTTCCCGTCGCGGCCGACGCGGGCCGCAGCTTGATCGGCGATGGAAGCGAGCGCGGCTTCCTCTAGGGGAAAATCCGCCGCAAGCCAAGCGTCCTCGGCAAGCGTCAACACATGTCCGAGCGCAGGTCCTTCCGCCAGGCCGCGTGCGATGAAGTCGGCGGCGCGCAGCGGGAATTTCGGCGCAGTCCAACGTTGCGGCAGCTCGGCGAGCGCGCGCCAGCGCGGCGAATGCACCTCGCCGCCGGCGCGTGCCCAGCCGAGCAACACGCGATCGTGATAGCGCTCAGGCCCGAGCCGATAGAGCAGCCGCCGCGCATGGGCCTCGTCCTTGGCGGCCAAGCGCCACCAGCGATGGCCCATCGAGTCCAGCGCCTTGGCCTCGGCATTGGAGAGCCGCAGGCGCGCGGCGACGCGCCTGGCGTCCTCGGTCACGGCGACCGTCAGCGCGGCGAGGCGCCGCGTGCTGCTGGCGGAAAGGCCAAGCTCGCGCTCGATCGCGATCATCGCGGCGAGCGGGCCGGTATAGGCAACACCGCCGATCAGCGCCTGCAGCAATCCGCCGTCGGCCATGGCCAGCACGGCCGCGGAGGCGCGAGCTGCCACGAGCAGCTTCAGCATCTCCATGCGCACCCGCTCGGCCGACAGGCTGGCGAGGCCCGCGCGTCCCCGGATGCAGGCGAGATAGCCGTCGCGGTCGGGCTCGCCGGCACCAAAGGCGGCGTGGATGCGGAAGAAGCGCAGGATGCGCAGATAATCCTCGGCAATGCGCTGGCCGGGATCGCCGATGAAGCGCACGCGGCGCGCTTTGGCATCCGCGATGCCGCCGACATAGTCATAGACGACGCCCCTTGCATCGACCGACAGGCCGTTCATGGTGAAGTCGCGCCGCTCGGCGTCCTTCACCCAGTCGCGGCCGAACGCGACCCTGGCCTTGCGGCCGAAAGTCTCGGTGTCCTCGCGCAGCGTCGTCACCTCATAGGGATGGCCGTCGATGACGAGCGTGATGGTGCCGTGGTCGATGCCGGTCGGCACGCTCTTGATGCCGGCGGCCTTGGCGCGGCGGATCACCTCCTCCGGCAGCGCCGTGGTCGCGATGTCGATGTCGCCGGGCACGAGGCCGAGCAGCGCGTTGCGCACGGCGCCGCCGACCACCCGCGCCTCCTCGCCATCGGCGCCGAGCAATTGCAGCACGCGCGCGGTCCCGCCTGTCATCAGCCAGGGCGCATCGGCAAGAATCGGCGCAAGGATCGGCTCCGCGCTCATCATCCAGATCCTATCTTTCCGTGCCCGGCACGAACTTGCCGTCCTCGATATGGGCGGGAACGTAGGTCGAATTCAGTCCGGCGCCGGAGAATTGTGCGAGGCCAATCAGGCCCGCGATCACCAGCGCGAGCGCGACCAGGACGAGACGGGAGACGATGGTGACCGGCCAGGACGTTTGCACGAACAGGCCGGAACGGGTAGCGGCCAGGAACAACGCATAGACGGCAAAGGGGATGAGGAAGATTCCGATCTCGGTCAGAACCGTCCGCATCATGATGAATAGATCCGCTCATACAGCACACGCAGCATTCCTGCCGTCGCACCCCAGATGTAGCGTTCCGCGAACGGCATCGCGTAGTAGAACCGCTCCATGCCGCGGAATTCCTTGCTGTGCACCTGGTGGTTCACCGGGTTCATCAGGAAGGATAGCGGCACCTCGAACGCGTCATCAACCTCGGAATGGTTGATGGTGAGCGCAAAGCCCGGCCTGACCCTCGCGACCGTCGGCAGGATGCGGAAGCCGAAGGCGGTGCCGTAGAGGTCGAGATAGCCGATCGGCTCGATGAAGTCTCTGGACAGGCCGACCTCCTCCTCGGCCTCGCGCAGCGCGGTATCGAGCGGCGAGGCATCCGTCGCGTCGATCTTCCCGCCGGGAAAGGCGATCTGGCCGGCGTGATCGTTGAGATGGGCCGAGCGCTGCGTCAAGAGGATGGTCGGCTCGGGATGGTCGACCACGGCGATCAGCACCGCCGCCGGCCGCACCGGCTGCTCGCGCGCGATGATCTCCAGCATCTTGTCGGTGCCGGGATCGCCCGAGGCCGGAATGATATTGGGATCGTAGAGGCCGGGCGGCACGTCGAAGCCGAGCCGCGCCCGCGAGCGGGCGAAGAAATCGGCAGCGCCGAGCGCGACGGGTTCGCGCTTGGGCTCGCTATCGGGGATAGGCTTATTCAAAGCGCGGCCCTCACCTGCTCCGCGTCGGCCATGGCGAAGAATTCGCCGGCCGACTCGACGCCGAACATCGGCTGGCCATCGACCATCCGCTCCTCGCCCATGTCAACCAGATCGTAGTAGAGCGCACGAGTCACCTTGGCCCAGAGATCGGCGCGGACATGCAGGTAAGGCGTCAGCCCGCCGTCCGCCGCCTGCTCGAAGCGCAGCCGGTGCGCGGCATCGCAAATGACCCAGTCGTCGACATTGGTGCGGAAGCTCAGCACGCGATGGTTGTCCTCGCCGCTTCTGAGCATCTCGACCGCCATGAACGGCGCATCGTCGACGCGGATGCCGACCTTCTCCACCGGCGTCACGAGGAAATGCTTGTCGCCCTCGCGCTTCAGGATGGTCGAGAACAGGCGGACGAGGGCGTGACGGCCGATTGGCGTCCCCATGTAGAACCAAGTACCATCGGAGGCGATTCGGATGTCGAGATCGCCGCAAAACGGCGGATTCCACAGATGCACCGGAGGCAGGCCCTTTTTGGCGCCTTCGGCACCGGCAGCACTTTTGGCGGCGGCAGTCAGCCCTTCAAGACCGCGCTCGGCGCTCTGCCCTTGGTTCGCCATGGTTTGCCCTGACTTTGTCATCTGGCACGATTGGTGCAGGTCTACGTCGTCGATTGGTGCTCGGTTCCACCCCGGATTAGTCCGGTGTGGAGGTCGCCACTTCGTGATGCCCTACATACCCTTAAGCCGATAAGGTGGGGATAGGTTAATTCAACGAATACATGGCCTTCCTGCAAGTCTAGCATAGGGCCCATGTGCTGGCGTGACGACGCAGGAAAGTGACGGCGCAAGCAAGCCGCGTGGCAGGCTGAAGGAGCGAGCGAATGGCGGAGAGTGTCGAGAAACTCGAGGACGGGATCGTCCGTTCGGCAGAGCAGGTGTCGGCCCAAATTCGCGCGGCAAAGGACGCGATCGCATCCGTCATCTTCGGCCAGGACCGCGTGATCGAGAACACGCTGGTCACGATCCTCTCCGGCGGCCATGCGCTGCTGATCGGCGTGCCCGGCCTTGCCAAGACCAAGCTGGTCGAGACGCTCGGCGTCACGCTGGGCCTCGATGCCAAGCGCATCCAGTTCACGCCCGATTTGATGCCGTCGGACATCCTCGGCGCCGAGGTGCTGGACGAGAGCACCGCCGGCAGGCGCGCCTTCCGCTTCATTGCCGGTCCCGTGTTCGCGCAGCTCCTGATGGCCGACGAGATCAACCGCGCCAGCCCGCGCACCCAGTCGGCGCTCTTGCAGGCGATGCAGGAGCAGCACATCACCGTCGCCGGCGCGCGCCATGATCTGCCCAAGCCGTTCCACGTGCTCGCGACGCAAAACCCGCTGGAGCAGGAAGGCACCTATCCGCTGCCCGAAGCGCAGCTCGACCGCTTCCTGATGGAGATCGACGTCGACTATCCCGACCGCGAGGCCGAGCGCCGCATCCTGTTCGAGACCACCGGCGCCGAGGAGACGCTGGCGAAGGGCTCGATGAGCGCGGATGCGCTGATCACCGCGCAGCGGCTGGTCCGCCGCCTGCCTGTCGGCGATTCCGTGGTGGAGGCGATCCTGTCGCTGGTGCGCTCGGCCCGTCCGGGCGAGGAGAGCGGCGAAGCCGGCAAGTTCATCGCCTGGGGCCCCGGCCCGCGCGCCAGCCAATCCTTGATGCTCGCCGTGCGCGCCCGCGCGCTGATCGACGGACGCCTCGCGCCCTCGATCGACGACGTGCTCGACCTTGCCGAGCCCGTGCTGAAGCACCGCATGGCGCTGACCTTCCAGGCGCGCGCCGAAGGCCGCACGATTCCGGACGTGATCCGGCAATTGAAGACACGGATCGGTTGATGGCCGCAGAGACCGGGCACACAGCAAAGGAGATCATCGCGATCCGACGTGCCGATGGCGAAAGCCGTACGCTCGCCGCTTCGCTGCCACGCCTGGTGCTAGAAGCCCGTCGCGTTGCCGCCAATGTCATCCACGGCCTGCACGGCCGGCGCCGCGCCGGCTCCGGCGAGAATTTCTGGCAATATCGCCGCTTCGTCTCCGGCGAGCCGGCGCAGAACGTCGACTGGCGCCGCTCGGCACGTGACGACCATCTCTATGTCCGCGAGCTCGAATGGGAAGCCTCGCACACGGTCTGGATCTGGCCCGACCGCTCGCCCTCGATGGCGTTCGCCTCGAAGACCGCGCGCGAATCCAAGCTCGAGCGCACGCTGATCGTCGCCTTCGCGCTGGCCGAGCTGCTGGTCTCGGGCGGCGAACGCGTCGGCATTCCCGGGCTGATGGCGCCGACCGCGAGCCGCAGCGTCATCGACAAGATGGCGCAGGCGATGCTGCATGACGATGCCGACCGCCTCAGCCTTCCGCCCTCCTTCGTTCCGTCCGCGCTCGCCGAGATCATCGTGCTGTCGGATTTCTGGTCGCCGATCTCCGAGATCAGTGCGACGCTCGCCGGGCTCTCCGGCTCCGGCGCGCATGGCACGATGGTGCAGGTCGTCGATCCCGCCGAGGAGTCGTTCCCCTATTCCGGCCGCATCGAGTTCGTGGAACCCGAAGGCTTCGGCGTGATCACCGCCGGCCGCGCCGAGAGCTGGGCGCAGGATTACACCGCGCGCCTCGCGCTGCACCGCGACGAGATCCGCGCCGAGACCTCGAGGCTCGACTGGCTGTTCACGACGCATGCGACCGACCGCTCCGCCGCCGAGCTGCTGCTGTATCTGCACGCCGGCATGCAGGTGAGCAAATCGGGCGCGCGCACCACGACGATCAAGGCGGGGCCGGCCGCATGATGGGATTGCCGCTCGCTTTCACCGAACCGCTACTGCTGATCGGCCTCGTCAGCCTGCCGGTGCTGTGGTGGCTGTTGCGCGTGATGCCGCCGCGGCCGCGCCGCATCGAGTTTCCGCCGACCCGCCTGCTGTTCGACATCGCGCCGCGCGAGGAGACGCCCTCGCGGACGCCATGGTGGCTGACCGCGCTGCGCCTTTTGGCTGCGGCCCTCGTCATTTTCGCCGCCGCCGGGCCGATCTGGAATCCGCAGACAGGCCTTGCCGGCAGCAAGGCGCCGCTGATGATCATGCTCGACGACGGCTGGAGCGCGGCCTCGAACTGGGACATCAGGATCAGGGCCGCCGACGAGCTGATCGCCAATGCCGACAATGACCGCCGGGCGATTGCGCTGGTGCCGCTGTCCGAGCCGAACCGCGACATCACGCTGATGCCCGCAGGCGCGGCGCGCGTCGCGCTGCGCCAGCTCGCGCCAAAGCCCTATTCGATCGACCGCGTCGACACGCTCGCCGCGGTTGACCGTTTCCTGAAGGGGACCGGCGACTGCGAGATCGCCTGGCTGTCCGACGGCGTCGACACCGGCCGCGGCGAAGAGTTCGTGCAGGCCCTCGGCAAGACCATCGGCGATCGCAGCCTGACCATCTTCGAAGGCGGCACCTCCTCGCCGCTGGCGCTGGTCGCGGCCGAGAACGCCGCCGCCAGGATGACCGTGAAGGTGCTGCGCACCGACAGCGGCATTGCGGTGGGCACCGTGCGCGCGCTGGACCAGAAGGCCTCGCCGATCGGCGAAGCGCGTTTCTCGTTCGGCCCGCAGGACAAGGAGACCGACGCCGCGTTCGACCTGCCGGTCGAGCTGCGCAACGACATCACCCGGCTCGAGATCTCGGGCGAGCGCTCGGCCGGTGCGGTGCAGCTGCTCGACAAGCGCTGGCGCCGACGCGCCATCGGCATCGTCTCGGGCTCGACCAGCGAGACCGCGCAGCCGCTGCTGGCGCCGACCTTCTACCTCACGCGCGCGCTGGCGCCGTTCGCCGACGTACGGCTCGCCGACAAGGGCTCGCCGCAGCAGGGCATCACACAATTTCTGGACCAGAAGCTGCCGATGATCATCCTCGCCGATGTCGGCACCATCGCGCCTGAAATCCGCGAGCGCCTCAATGCCTGGATCGACCAGGGCGGCGTGCTGGTGCGGTTCGCAGGACCCCGCCTGGCGCAGGCCGAGGACGATCTCGTGCCGGTCAAGCTGCGCAAGGGCGGCCGCACGCTCGGCGGCAGCCTGACCTGGGAGAAGCCGCAGCATCTCGCCTCTTTCGCCGCCGACGGCCCGTTCGCCGGCGTCGTGGTGCCCAAGGATGTCACCGTGAGCCGCCAGGTGCTGGCCGAGCCCGACGCCGTGCTCGCCACCAAGAGCTGGGCCTCGCTGGAAGACGGCACGCCGCTGGTGACCGGCGAGCATCGCGGCAAAGGCATCGTCAGCCTGTTCCATGTCAGCGCCGACATGCGCTGGTCGGATCTGCCGATGTCGGGCATCTTCGTCGAAATGCTCAGGCGGGTCGTCGACATGTCCGGCTACACCACCAAGCCCGGCGCCGGTGTTGCCAGCGAGGCGACCACCGAAACGGTGGCACCGCTGCAGATCCTCGACGGCTTCGGCGCCTTCGGCCCGCCGCCGGCGACCGCAAAGCCGCTGCCTGCGGATTATCGCGACCGCGCCACCCCCGATCATCCGCCCGGCTTCTACGGTCCGGCAGAAGGACCGCTCGCCGTGAACACGCTTGCCAGCGCCGACCGCATCGCAGCCCTGAACACCGCGAGCCTGCGCGCGCGGCACGCCACCTACACCAATGCCGAGCCGCGCGATTTGCGCGGCTGGCTGCTGTCGACCGCGCTCGGGCTGTTCCTGATCGACGCCATCATCGTCGCGCTGCTCGGCGGCGGCCTCGCCGCGCTGCTGCGCCGCCGCGCCGCGCCCGCCATGCTCCTGCTCGGCCTCGTGCTTGCAGGTCTCACTGTGCTGTCGCCGGCGCCGTCGCGCGCCGACAGCGCGTCCGACGAGTTCGCGATGAAGGCGGTGTCGCAGACCCGCCTCGCCTATGTCGTCACCGGCAATGCCGACGTCGATTCCATCGTCAAGGCCGGCCTCACCGGACTGACGCTGTTCCTGGCGCAGCGCACTGCGCTGGAGGCCGGCGATCCCGTCGGCATCGATCCCGCGCGCGACGAGCTCGCCTTCTTCCCGCTGATCTACTGGCCGATCGTGCCCGGCGCGCCCAAGCCGCCGCAGGACGCCATCAACAAGATCGACGCCTATATGAAGCAGGGCGGCACCGTGCTGTTCGACACCCGCGATGCCTACGAGGCACCGCCCGGCGATAGCGGCGCGTCGCAGACGCCGGGCATGCGGGCCTTGCGCGACATCCTGTCCTCGCTCGACGTGCCCGAGCTCGAGCCGGTGCCGCGCGAGCACGTGCTGACCAAGACCTTCTACCTGCTGCGCGACTTCCCCGGCCGCTTCAACACCGGCCAGACCTGGGTCGAGACCCTGCCGCGCGACGAGGACGACGACGCCGCGCAGCGCCCGGCGCGCGGCGGCGACGGCGTCTCGCCGATCATCATCACCTCGAACGATCTTGCCGGCGCCTGGGCCGTGCGCCCCGACGGCCAGTACATGCTGCCGGTGACCAGCGGCGACACCCGCCAGCGCGAATTCGCCTACCGCGCCGGCGCCAACATCGTGATGTACACGCTGACCGGCAACTACAAGGCCGACCAGGTGCACGCACCGGCCCTGATCGAACGTCTGGGGCAATAGGATCGATATGAATTACGGCATCGCGTTCACGCCGCTTGTTCCCGCGATCGTCCTGTGGCTCGCGCTGGCCGCGATCGTCGTCATCGCCATCCTGCTGCTGGTGGCGCGTGCGCGCGGTGCGGCCGTGCGCGTCGCCGCGCTGGCGCTGTTCCTGCTGGCGCTCGCCAATCCCTCCTTCACCCGCGAGGACCGCGATCCCCTCACTTCGGTCGCCGCCATCGTCGTCGACAAGAGCCCGAGCCAGAATTTCGGCAACCGCAATCGCGAGGCAGCCCAGGCGCAGGAGGCGCTGGTCGACGGCCTGAAGAAGATCAAGGGCCTCGAAGTCCGCGTCGTCGAGGCCGGACAGGCCGACGGCGAGACCGACGGCACGAGACTGTTCGGCGCCCTCGCCTCGGCGTTGTCGGACGTGCCGGTCGATCGCGTCGCCGGCGCGTTCCTGATCACCGACGGCCGCGTCCACGACATTCCCGCGAGCGCCGCCGCGCTCGGCTTCCAGGCGCCGGTGCATGCGCTGATCACCGGGCAGAAGGACGAGCGCGACCGCCGCATCGCGATCACGGCGGCGCCGCGCTTCGGCATCGTCGGCCAGATGCAGACCATCACCTACCGGCTCGACGACCAGGGCGTTTCCGGCGAGCGCGCCAGGGTCACGGTGCGCCGCGACGGCGAGGTCATCAACGAGCGCACGCTCACGAGCGGCCAGAGCGCAAGCGTCGACGTCGACATCAAGCATGCCGGGCCGAACATCGTCGAGATCGAGGCCTCGCCGCTCGAGAGGGAGCTGACCCCGGTCAATAACCGCGCCGTCGTCGCCATCGACGGCGTGCGCGACAAGCTGCGTGTGCTGCTGGTCTCGGGCGAGCCGCATTCCGGCGAGCGCACCTGGCGCAACCTCCTGAAGTCCGACGCCAGCGTCGACCTCGTGCACTTCACGATTCTAAGGCCGCCGGAGAAGCAGGACGGCACGCCGATCAACGAATTGTCGCTGATCGCGTTTCCGACCCGCGAGCTGTTCCAGCAGAAGATCAACGAATTCCAGCTGATCATCTTCGACCGCTACGCCCGCCAGGGCGTGCTGCCGATCGCCTATTTCGACAACATCGCGCGCTATGTGCGCGCGGGCGGCGCGGTGCTGGTCTCGGCCGGCCCCGACTACGCCTCCAACACCAGCATCTGGCGCACGCCGCTGGATTCGGTGCTGCCGGCCGAACCCGTCGGCGTGACGGAGAAGCCGTTCTATGCGCATCTGTCCGACATCGGCAAACGCCATCCGGTCACGCGCGGGCTGGAGGGATCGGCGTTCGAGCCGCCGCACTGGAGCCGCTTCTTCCGCACCGTCGACACCCGCAATTCCGTCAACCCGCCCGTGATGACGGGCCTCGACGGCAAGCCGCTATTGTTCCTGTCGCGCTTCGGCGAGGGCCGCGTTGCGCTTCTGCTCTCCGACCACATCTGGCTGTGGGCGCGCGGCTATGAGGGCGGCGGGCCGCATCTCGATCTCCTGCGACGGATGTCGCACTGGCTGATGAAGCAGCCCGACCTCGACGAGGAAGCGCTGCGCCTCCAGGTGCAGGGCAAGAATCTCATCGTGGTGCGCCAGACCATGTCGGACAGCGTCCAGCCCGTCAGCGTGACCTCGCCGTCGGGCGTGTCGCACGATCTGACCTTGAGCGCCAGCGATCCCGGCGAGTGGCGCGCCAGCCTGCCGGCGAACGAGCTCGGCCTGTGGCAGGCGACCGACGGCACGCTGAAGGCGCTCATCAATGTCGGACCGACCAATCCGAAGGAGTTTTCGGAGGTCACCTCCACCACCGAGACATTGAGGCCGCTGACGCAGGCGACCGGCGGCAATGCCGTGCGCGTGGTCGACGGCAACAGCGTCGAGCTGCCGCGCATCGTGCCATCGCGGTCGGCGAGCGTGTTCGCCGGCGACGGCTGGATGGGCGTGCGGATGCGCGACGCCAGCGTCGTCAAGGGCGTCGGCGTGCTGCCGATCTTCGCCGGCCTGATCGGCTTGTTGCTGCTGCTCGGCGCGTTTGCGGCGACCTGGGTCCGCGAGGGGCGGTGAACGCCTAAGGCGTGATGAAATTCGGCCGACTGTCCGTGGTTCACCTCTCCCCGACGGGGAGAGGTCGGATTGCGCTTGGCGATGCGCAGCATCGTCCAGTGCAATCCGGGTGAGGGGCCGCAGCGATCAGTGAGGCCGTAACCCCTCACCCGGATCGCATCTTACGATGCGATCCGACCTCTCCCTACGGGAGAGGTGAACCGAGCTCTTGGCTCTTGGCTTGCATCGATTCAACCAAATGCCGTCCCACTCTAGTTGCCCGAACGACACATCCGGCCGGCTGTCTGCGCTGGTCGGCCCGCCCGCCGTTGACATCAGTGGATCGATGCTGCGATGTTACATTATAACATCGCGACGTCAGGGGTTTGGCGCCTCGCGATGTGGGGTGGCGTTTGCAGATGAAGTGGGTCCGGTCGCATATCAGGCACGGTGCCCGGCTCGCGTTGTTCGCGATGCTGGTGCAATTCGCGCTGACCTTCGGCCACAGCCACTGGTTCGCCCAGGCCGCCCCCCTCACCTCGCTCCAGCAGACGGACGGCGCCAAGGCGATCGCTTCGACCGACCGTGCGGCGGTCCAGAAGCAATCGCCCTCTGCCCCTGACCGCGAGCAGCCAGGCGACGACAATTGCGCCATCTGCGCCGTGGTCGCGATGGCAGGCACGGTCCTGTTCGCGACGCCGCCGCTCCTGCAGCTGCCGCAGGCGATCGAGCTGCTCCACCGCACCACCGATGCCGAATTCATCCATCTGAAATCGGCCGGCACGGCGTTCCAGCCGCGCGGCCCTCCCGCGTCCTGACTTCCAGCATTGCGTGATCACGCCCGGGCCCGCCGCTTTCAGGCGATCAGCCGGGAGAAGTTGAAGTCGAATTCCGTCGCGCTGCGACGGCAGGCCGCCTCCGATCAGCACACCAACATGCGGACGGCGCCTGAGTGGAATCAGGACCATGTCATTTGAATTGCGACGCGCGCAGCGTCTGACCGGAGCGAGCCTGCTCCTGCTCGGCGCCGCCGCCACATCCGCGCTCGCCCAAGAACCCGCGCAGGCACCTGCGCAACCGCCTGCGCAAGACAAGTCGTCGACGGAGATCCCGGCCGTCACCGTGACGGCGCCGAGCCCGATCGTGCGCCGGGTGGTGCCGACCCGCAGCCCGGTCCGCGTCGCGCGCAGCGGACGGTCGCGCAGCCAGCAGCGCACGGCGGAAGCAGCGCCGGCAGCGCCCGCGACGGCTGCGCCTCAGCAGGGCGTACTGCCAATCGTGACCAACCAGTTCGCCACCGTCACCGTCGTGCCGAACGATGAGATCCGCCGCGAGGGCGGCGGCCAGCTCGGCGATCTCCTGTTCTCCAAGCCCGGCATCACCGGCTCGAGCTTTGCGCCCGGCGCTTCCAGCCGGCCGATCATCAGGGGCCTCGACGTCAACCGCGTCGGTATCGTCGAGAACGGCACCAATGGCGGCGGCGCCTCCGACCTCGGCGAGGATCACTTCGTGCCGATCGATCCGCTCGCGACCAACCAGGTCGAGGTGGTGCGCGGGCCTGCTGCGCTGCGCTACGGCTCGACCTCGATCGGCGGCGTCGTCAGCGCCACCAACAACCGGATTCCGGACGCGCTGCCTTCCTGCGCGCCGTCATTCCAGACCTACGGCCTGCCGACCAAGGCGCCGCTCGCTTCAGCCGCGACATCGCCTTGCGTCACCGCGGAGACGCGCACCGCGTTCAGCTCGGTCGATCGCGGTATCGAGAGCGGCGTGCTGCTCGACACCGGCGGCGGCAATTTTGCCTTCCATGCCGACGCCTATGGCCGCACGACCTCGGACTATGCGATCCCGAGCTATCCCTATCTGAACGACCAGACGCGGCCCGTGAACGGCCGCCAGCCGAACTCGGCGACGCGCTCGGACGGCGCCTCGATCGGCGGCTCCTACTTCTTCCAGGGCGGCTATATCGGGGCGGCAATCACGCAGAACGACTCGCTCTACCACATCCCCGGCATCGACGGCGCGGACCACCGCACGCGCATCGACGGCCATCAGACCAAGATCAACGTCAAGGGCGAGTACCGCCCCGATGCGACCGCGATCGACACGATCCGCTTCTGGGCCGGCGCGACCGACTACCGGCACAACGAGATCGGCCTTGCCGATCCCGTCGATCTCAACAGCGACGGCATCCGCCAGACCTTCACCAACAAGGAGCAGGAGATCCGCACCGAGGTGCAGCTGATGCCGTTCAACGCGCGCTTCGCCGACGTGACCACGGCGTTCGGCGTCCAGGCCGGCCATCAGGAATTGACCGCGCCGAGCCCCGACGATCCGGGCAGCCCACTCAACGGATTATGGGACCCTAACAGGAACAACAGGGTCGCCGGTTACGTCTTCAACGAGCTGAAATTCAGCGAGACCACCAAGGCGCAAATTGCCGGACGCATCGAGCATGTCAATCTCTCCGGGACAGCGCCGGCATTCATACCTCCCGTGTTCGACGTTAATATCGACCCTGCCAGTATTGGTCCTGCCACGTCGCGGAACCTGCACTTCACGCCGAAGAGTGCGAGCATTGGCCTGCTCCAGGATCTGCCGTGGGGGCTGGTCGCCAGCGTTACCGGTCAATACGTCGAGCGAGCGCCGAAACCGGCAGAGCTCTTTTCGCGCGGCGCGCATGACGCGACCGCTACCTTCGACATCGGCAATCCGGATCTCGGCATCGAAACGGCAAAATCGATCGAGGTCGGCCTGCGGCGGGCGACAGGGCCGTTCCGATTCGAACTCACCGGCTACTACACGAAGTTCAACGGCTTCATATTCCGCCGCTTGACCGGCAACACGTGCGACGAGGCGGCTTGTGTGGACATCGCCAATCCGGACCAGCTTGAGCTGCAGCAAGCGAGATATTCGCAGCGCGATGCCATCTTCCGCGGCGGCGAATTCCAGTCGCAGCTCGACGTCGGCGCGTTCCAGGGCGGCATCTGGGGCATCGAGAACCAGCTCGACGTCGTCCGCGCCACCTTCACCGACGGCACCAACGTGCCGCGGATTCCGCCGGTGCGGCTGGGCGGCGGCGTGTTCTGGCGCGACGACAACTGGCTGATGCGCGTCAACCTGTTGCACGCCTTCGCGCAGAACAATATCGCCGTGATCGGGGAGACGCCGACGCCGGGTTACAACCTCTTGAAGGCCGAGGTGAGCTACAAGACCAAGCTCGATCGCAACTGGTTCGGGGCGCGCGAGATGATTGCCGGCATCGTCGGCAACAATCTCCTCAACGAGAGCATCCGCAATTCGGTGTCCTACACCAAGGACGAGGTGCTGATGCCCGGCATCGGTGTGCGGGCGTTCGCGAACTTCAAGTTCTAAAGCATGATCCGGAAAAGTGTGACGCGGTTTTCCGGAAAGATCATGCGCAAACAACAGCCTGAAGCGCGATGACGATTGATCCAAATCTCATCGCGCTTTGGTCCAGGCGGCCGCTTCGGGAGCATCCTCTGCCACCTCCTGGAAAAGGACGGCAAACAGCAGGCTCCACAGCGTCAGGAGAGAAATGGGAATGGTGTAGTACGGCGTCGCGATCGGATAGGTGAAGAAGAAGGCGAGATTGATCGCCAGATTGGCGATCGTGAGCTGCGCGACACGGCGAACGCCATTCGCCTGCCGCAACAGGCAGATCGAACCTGCAATCCCGATGATGAGCAACAGCGTCTGGAGCGGGTCGGCGAGATAGTCCCGGATCACGGCGAACGAAAAATCGAGTGGCCTGACATCGGGGTTGTTGCCGTAGGTCGACGCGAACGGACTGCCGGCATTGACGGCATAAGAAACGATGGTCGGCATCACACCGGCCAGCAGCGCGATGCCGAACACGGCTCCTTGCAAGAACCGGGACACGGTGCGTTCCGCAAGGAACGCGACGAGGAGGAACATTCCATAGCCGGACGCCAGGAAGAGGTTGGCCAGCCGGAAATCGACTGTCAATCCGAGCAGGAAGCCGATGGACGCCAACAGTCCGATCCTCGGTTGAGGTTGCGGGCTCGCCAGCCATCGCGCGGTGAGACATCCTGCGAGCGCGCACACGACGACCGTCGGGGCCATCGAATAGCTCGCCTTGACCGGATTGACCATCAGGTAGATTGCAAGACAGCCGAACGTTCCAGCCATCAGGATCGACCTCGTGGTGCGCGCGATGGAAAGGGCAAACAGCGCGAAGCCGAAGACGACAACGGTCGCCATCATGTACATGGATACGACCTGGTGACCTCTCGGAAACAACGCCAACACGAGGCCGACACCCGGCGGGTACTGGATGACGACCTTCCCTGTGGCCGGCATCAAATTGTGACAGGGCGCATCAGTCGTATCGTCCCAGTTCGGGTAGTCGATCTCCTTCAGCTTTTCTTTCAGATAGCCATCGTCGTCGAGGGCGAGGTTGGTGTCGAAGCCTCTCACCAGCCCGAACCTCTGAAACAGATGCGCCTGCCGCAGGTAGCAGATGTCGTCGTAGACGCCGCGAGCCTCATTCCATCGCAACATGGTCCAGAAATGGCCGACCAGCACCGCGATAAACAAGACGGCGAAGATGACTTTGCTCGTGCCGATTCGCTTCATTGGGATCATGCCGCGGCGGGAGGAGCTGGCTCCGCTTCAGCGGAATGCAAGATAGAGATTGGACGATAGCGGGCCGAGCGACAAGCCGGTGTAGCCCACCGCCGCTGACCTGGCGATCAGCGCGGTGAACGCCAGCAGCCGTTTTCGTGTCATCAGGATCAGGTTCTGCTCGTCGGTCCATTCCGACTTGCCGGTGATCATGCAGGCGATCCTGAAAGTGCCATCCAGGTAGTGCGCCAGCGGGATGGCCGTGTGGTGCTCGACCGGAAAGAACCTGTTGGGCACCGTGATGAACACCCTCCTCGCAACGCGGCAAAGCTCCTTGACCAGGAGCACCTGATTTTGGTGGCTTCCGGCATGCTCGAGCACAGCATTGGAGGTCGCGACCTCGAACTCGTTGTCGGCAAACGGCAGCCGTGTATTCGGCTCGATCTGCACGTAACGGCATAGCGGAAAGGCCGCCTTGAACCCGACTCCTTCGCCGAGCCCGCAGGCTGTGATCTTGTGCTGATGTGGGTAGCTTCTTTCCAGCACGTTTGCGCCGTCGTTGATCACGTCGGACACGCCGACGTCCAGGATCTCGTCCGACGCGGACGGCTGCATGTGAGCGATGAAATCCTGGAATATGCGGTCGCGCGCCGCGACGAGCAGCTTTTCCGCCGTGCTCCCGGACGCCACCTCCCGGTAATATTGCTGATCGACCGGCACTGCGTTACCTCACGTGAGCTGCAAAGCGACGGCGCGTCAGGTCGGCGTCTTGCTCCAGTCCGGACCGACCGGCCCCGAAACGCCTTCGAACGCGCCCTCGACGAGCTCGAGGACGAGGAGCCGGGCGTAATCGACCGGGCCCGGCATCGTGACCCGTCCCTTCGGCACCGGCTTGAAGCCGACGCGGCTGTAATAGGGCTCGTCGCCGACCAGCAGCACCAGGCGGTGGCCCTGCGCCTTCGCATCCTTCAGCGCGCGCTCGAGCAGCAGCCGGCCGACGCCGCGGCCGCGGAACGGAGGTTCGACCGTCAGGGGCCCGAGCAGCAGCGCCGGCGTGTCGCCGACGCAGATCGGCAATTGCCGCACGGATCCGACCAGCAACGTACCGATGCGGGCGGTGAAGGACAGTCCTTGCACGTGATCCACGTGCTCGCGGATGCGGTAGGCGCTCAGCACAAAGCGGCCGGGTCCGAAGGTGCGTTCGTGCAGCCGCTCGATCGCCTGAGCATCGCCGGCAACTTCCGGCAGGATGGTGAGTGAGAGATCGTTCATCGCGTCATGGGGTCTTCAAGCGGAGGCATCGGTTCGCGTCGGGAAAAAATGGTCGGCCGGCGCGGGCGGGATATCACCTCGGAGGGCGGTGGTCCATGGGATTAGGCCCGCCTCAGAGGCAATTTCAGTTCCTCCCGAGCGGCGGTTGGGACAGGTAGGCGAGCATCTTCATTTCCCGCCGGCCGCGCGTCACGGTGTCGAGCACGAGCCCCGACGAAGCCGAAAGCAGCGCCATGATCATCAGACCCATGGCGAGCATGGCGGTCGGGAAGCGCGGCACGAGGCCGGTTTCGAGGAAGGTGATTACGACGGGCAGTCCGAGAGCGATCGACAGCAGCGCGAGGACGATGCCGATCGCCGAAAAGAAGCGCAGCGGCCGCTCCGATCGGTTGAGCCTCAGCATCGTATTGAAGATGCACAAACCATCCTGCCAGGTATTGAGCTTGGAGACGGAACCTTCCGGGCGCGCATAATAGGGCGTCTCGATCTCGGCGGCCGGGAGCGACAATTCCAGCGCATAGACCGCAAATTCGGTCTCGATCTCGAAACCGTCGGACAAAACGGGGAAGGATTTGACGAAGCGGCGCGAGAAGACGCGGTAACCGGACAGCATGTCCTTGAAGGCGTGGCCGAAGGTCGATGCCAGGAAACCGGTGAACAGCCGGTTGCCCACGCGATGACCACGCCGGTAGGCCGCTTGCGATCGATCGACACGGAGCCCGACAACCATATCCAGATGCTCATCGAGGAGCTTGTCGATCATGCGCGGCGCGCTCGGCGCGTCGTAGGTCGCATCTCCATCGACGAGCACGTAGATGTCTGCCTCGACGTCCGCGAACATGCGGCGCACGACGTGGCCTTTGCCCTGACGTCGTTCGCTCCGCACGACCGCTCCTGCCTCGCGCGCGATCGCCGCGGTACGGTCGGTCGAGTTGTTGTCGTACACGTAGATTTCGGCCGCAGGCAGTGCCTTGCGGAAATCGGCGACGACCGTCGCGACGGCGGCTTCCTCATTGTAGCAGGGAACCAGCACGGCGACCCGAAATGGCCATGAGCTCGTCGCTTCAGGCAATCTACATCTCCCCGTCCATACGTCGAGACCGCAGACCCGGTGACTACTAGCACAGGCCGTCCTCACCGCCACGTCGCAATCAGCGGCCGGCCGTCCAGCACCTCCGCGATTCTTTGCCGGGTGCCGAGCGTGGTCCCCTCGGGCAGCGCATTGATCGCGAAGAACCCGCATTCGACGATCTCGTGGTTGGGCTCGGGCAGCCGATCCTGCCTGAACTGCCTGACGACGTAGACCGCGACGTGGTCGCGGCGGGAGACATGGCTGTTGAGGAAGATGCCGTGCAGCACGGGCTCGCCGGTGAGATCGATGTCGCCCTCCTCCTTGAGCTCGCGCCGCATCGCCTGCTCCATGGTCTCGCCGAGATCGACGCCGCCGCCGGGCAGATACCAGCCGCTGATGTAGCTGTGCCTGACCAGGAACACCCGGTTCTCGGCGTCCAGCACCACGGCGCGGACGCCGAGCGTCATGCCGCGCACCAGCAGGAAATAGGCGTGGAAGATCCGCCGCAGCAGCGGCTCGAATTTGCGTCGAACGCGGTTCAGACCATCCCCCATCAGGCTCCCAACAAAACTCCCAACAGGCCCCTGTCCGGGCCCCGCTTGCACAGTCCTTTCGACCTTGCCATTACAGTGAACGAATAGCGAGGCAATCGCGCGCCATGGCCCCCTTCACGCTCGCCCATCTGTCCGACCCGCATCTGGCGCCGCTGCCGAAGCCGCGGCTGATCGAGCTCGCCGGCAAGCGCGCGCTCGGCTACGTCAACTGGACGCGCAACCGCCACAAATACCAGCGCCGCGAGGTGCTCGACGCGCTCGTCGCCGACATGAAGGCGCAGGCGCCCGACCACATCGCGGTGACGGGCGATCTCGTCAATCTGGCGCTGGAGGCGGAGTTCGCCCCCGCACGCGCCTGGCTCGACGAGGTCGGGCCGCCCGACCGCGTCACCACGATTCCCGGCAATCACGACGCCTATGTCCGCGCCACTTTTCATCGCTTCAGCGAGACCTTTGCACCCTATCTTGCAGGCGACGACGGCCGCATCGGCTTCCCGTCCGTGCGCCGGCGCGGGCCGCTGGCGCTGATCAGCCTGTCGACGGCGGTGCCGACGCTGCCGCTGATGGCGACGGGCACGCTCGGGCGCGATCAGCTCGCCGCGCTCGCCGAGGTGCTCGAACGGCTCGCGGCCGAGGACGTCTTCCGCGTGCTGCTGGTGCATCATCCGCTGAAGTCCGCCACGCGCCAGAAGCGGATGACGGACTCTGCCGATCTCCTGGCGGTGTTGAAGCGCCATGGCGTCGAGCTGATCCTGCACGGACACGACCACATTCATTCGACGATGTGGTTCGAGGGTCCCAACGGCAACATTCCCGCGCTGGGCGTGCCCTCGGCCTCCGCGCTCGCGCACGGACGCTATCCGGCGGCGGCGTACAATCTGTTCAGAATCGAGAAGGACAATGCCGGCTGGCGCTGCGAGCAGACGGTGCGGGCGCTGGGGACGGGATTCCAGATTGGGCAGATCAAGCAGGCAAGGTTGATCTGAGGTCACGCCGTCATTCCGGGGCATGCGAAGCATGAGCCCGGAATCCATCGGGCCGCGGTACGTGACGATGAATGGATTCCGGGCTCGCGCTTCGCGCGCCCCGGAATGACAGTGCGCGTCCTCACCAGCCCCGCAGGACCGCCAGCACGGCGACGCCGAACAGCGCGGCGGCGCCGAGGATGAAGCCGAATACGAACGGCCAGACCCGCGAGCGGCGCGGCGGTGCGGCGGCTGGGGCTTGTGGTTCGGGCGGGACCACCATCGCGTGCTCGCGCTCGATCATGCGGCGCGCGACATAGTCGGTGACGGCATCGACGATGACAGCGGTGTCGTGCGATTCGGCGAGCACGATGCGGCCGAAGCGGGTGTCCTGAACGAAGCGGTACATCCGCTTGTCGCGCCCCATCATGATGTGCGCGACGACGTCGATCCAGAGTCTCGGCGTATCGCCTTGGCTGATGCCGCGGTCGAACAGGTCGACCTGCTCCGGGACCTGCGCAAACAGCGGATCAAGCGCGTCGTTGAGGATCTCGAGCCGCGCCACCTCGGCGTCGCGCAAGTCGACGACGACGCCGGTCCGGTCGGCGGCCTCGATCCGTGCGCGCAGCAGCGCATCGCGCAGCCGCACCGGGCGCGGCTGGCTGGGATGGGTCCCGCTGGTCTCGGGCTCTGACATTGTCGGCCTCGTCCTCGACTTATCCCCGTTAACCTATCAGCAACCAAACCGTCCGCAAAGGGCCCATAATTCCAGATACTTACGGCGCCCACAGGCCATTGACCTGTGCCAAAAACAGACGATCCCACCCAGGCAGAGCCTGGATGGGACCATCCGTCCTTGGACGTCTTCTTGGTTCAGATCGGCAGCCAGGCCCTCAGGCCGAGACGCGCGACGGCTCTTCCACGATCGAGAAGCGGACGCCGGCCTTGTGGCGGCTCTCTTCCGACACCTCGCGCCAGCAGTCCTCGGCTTCCTTGCGGGTCTTGAACGGACCTTTGACCTGGGCCGAGCCTTCCACGAGCTTGTGGAAGTTCATCGAACCGAACTCGCCGCCGATCACCCAGAAATTGCTGCCTTTGGTCATTGTCAGTCTCCTCTCGAACTGCGCGTGCGTTAGCCGAACTGGTTCATGGTGTTGTGGGCGCCGCCCGCCTTCAGGGCAGCTTCGCCCGCGAAGTACTCCTTGTGGTCGTCACCGATGTCGGAGCCGGCCATGTTCTGGTGCTTCACGCAGGCGATGCCCTGACGGATCTCGGCGCGCTGGACGTTCTTGACGTAGCCCAGCATGCCCTGCTCGCCGAAATACTCGCGGGCGAGATTGTCGGTCGAGAGCGCAGCCGTGTGATAGGTCGGCAGCGTGATCAGGTGGTGGAAGATGCCGGCGCGCTTGGCCGAATCCGCCTGGAAGGTGCGGATGCGCTCGTCGGCTTCCTTCGCCAGCGGCGTATCGTCGTACTCCGCCTTCATCAGCTCGGCACGGTTGTACTTGCTGACGTCCTGGCCCGCTTCCTTCATCGCGTCGTAGACCTGCCAACGGAAGTTGAGGGTCCAGTTGAACGACGGCGAGTTGTTGTAGGCGAGCTTGGCGTTCGGCACCACCTTGCGGATGCGATCGACCATGCTGGCGATCTGCTCGATATGCGGCTTCTCGGTCTCGATCCAGAGCAGGTCGGCGCCGTTCTGCAGCGAGGTGATGCAATCGAGCACGCAGCGGTCTGCACCGGTGCCGGGGCGGAACTGGTACAGGTTGGACGGCAGCCGCTTCGGACGCATCATCTTGCCGTTGCGGTTGATGATGACGTCGCCGTTGCGGGCGTTCTCCGGCGTCACTTCCTCGCAATCGAGGAAGCTGTTGTACTGGTCGCCGATGTCGCCCGGCTTGTGGCTGACGGCGATCTGCTGCGTCAGGCCTGCGCCGAGCGAGTCGGTGCGGGTCACGACGATGCCGTCTTCGATGCCGAGTTCGAGGAAGGCATGGCGGCAGGCGCGGATCTTGGCGAGGAAGACCTCATGCGGCACGGTGACCTTGCCGTCCTGGTGGCCGCACTGCTTCTCGTCCGAGACCTGGTTCTCGATCTGCAGCGCGCAGGCGCCCGCCTCGATCATCTTCTTGGCGAGCAGATAGGTCGCCTCCGCGTTGCCGAAGCCGGCATCGATGTCGGCGATGACGGGGACGACATGGGTCTGGAAGTTGTCGATCTTCTCGATCAGCTCCTTTTCGCGGATCTTGTCGCCTTCCTTGCGCGCCTTGTCGAGGCTGCGGAAGATGTCGTTGAGCTCGCGCGAGTCCGCCTGACGCAGGAAGGTGTAGAGCTCCTCGATCAGCGCCGGCACCGAGGTTTTCTCGTGCATCGACTGGTCGGGCAGCGGACCGAACTCGGAGCGCAGCGCCGCGATCATCCAGCCCGAGAGATACAAATAGGTGCGGTCGGTCTTGCCGCCGAAGTGCTTCTTGACCGAGATCAGCTTCTGCTGGGCGATGAAGCCGTGCCAGCAGCCCAGCGACTGGGTGTACTTGGTGGGGTCCTTGTCATAGGCCGCCATGTCGGCCCGCATCAGCGCCGCGGTGTAGCGGGCGACGTCGAGGCCGGTCTTGAAGCGGTTCTGCAGGCGCATGCGCGCGACGGCCTCGGCCGACACGCCGTTCCAGGTCGGCTGGTTCTTGAGGAGCGCCTGGGCTGCCTCGATCTCGCTCTGATACGAGGCCGGGCGCTGGAGCGCGTTGATGCCGCGGGGCTGGTAATTCATGTGCCTATCCTTTCGCTGACGGCCGATGGCTGGCCATCGACATTCTTGACAATGCATTGCGAGATGCGTGTCAGGAGCTAAACGCGAAAACAGAAACTTCGTACAGATGGCTTGTTTTTTATTGGTGATGTCATGTAACATCAGAACATGTAATAGATGTTATTTTGTAAATCTTGTAAAAAATAAGACAGCTAGGCTGTCCTTGATGTGCCAGGAGATCTGAGACATGCCCGCCAAATCCGCTGTTTTCTCCCTCTCCCCGTTCTTACGGGGGCGCGACGAGCTTCGCTCGCGCCGGGAGGGTCGGGGTGAGGGGCTCTCTCCGCAAGTCCGACTCTCACCTCCCCTGCGGAAGCTCCCCCTCACCCGCCACGCCCCGGACGATGCTTCGCATCGCTCGGCGCGTGTCGGCCTCTCCCCGCGCGCGGGGAGAGGCGAAGAAGGGAGCTGGTGATGGCCGCCGAATCCGGGAAGAAACTGTTCGTCGGCCCGCGCTTCCGGCGGATCCGGCAGCAATTGGGGCTGTCGCAGACCCAGATCGCCGAGGGGCTCGGGATCTCCCCCAGCTACGTCAACCTGATCGAGCGGAACCAGCGCCCGGTGACGGCTCAGATCCTGCTGCGGCTGGCCGAGACCTACGACCTCGATTTGCGCGACCTCGCCACCGCCGACGAGGATCGCTTCTTCGCCGAACTGAACGAGATCTTCTCCGATCCCTTGTTCCGCCAGATCGACGTGCCAAAGCAGGAGCTGCGCGACCTCGCCGAGCTCTGCCCCGGCGTCACCCATGCGCTGCAGCGGCTTTACGCGGCCTATACCGAGGCGCGCCAGGGCGAGACGCTGGCCGCCGCGCAAATGGCCGATCGCGACGTCGGCTCGCGCTACGAGGCCAATCCGGTCGAGCGCGTGCGCGAGCTGATCGAGGCCAACCGCAACTATTTTCCGGAACTCGAGCAGGCCGCGGAAAATCTGCGCGATGAACTGGACGTGCCGGCCGAGGGGCTCTATGCGGCGCTCGTTGCGCGATTGCGCGAAAAGCATTCGATCCAAACCCGGATCATGCCGGTGGACGTGATGCGCGAGACGCTGCGGCGCTTCGACCGCCACCGTCGGCAGCTGCTGATCTCCGAGCTGGTCGACCCGCCCGGCCGCGCGTTCCAGCTCGCCTTCCAGCTCGGGCTTGGCGAATGCGCGCAAGCCCTGGAGACCATCATCGGCCGCGCCGGCCCGCTCGACGACGCGCCGCGGCGGCTGTTCCGCATCACGCTCGGCAATTACTTCGCGGCCGCCGTGATGATGCCCTACCCGGCATTCCTCGCGGCCGCCGAAGCGCTGAACTACGACATCCACGTGCTGGCGCAGCGCTTCAATTCCGGCTTCGAGCAGGTCTGCCATCGCCTCACAACGCTGCAGCGGCCGAACGCGCGCGGCATTCCGTTCTTCCTCTTGCGCGTCGACAATGCCGGCAACGTCTCCAAGCGCTTCTCGTCAGGCACGTTCCCGTTCTCGAAATTCGGCGGCACCTGTCCGCTCTGGAACGTGCACTCGACCTTCGACACGCCGGATCGCCTGCTCAAGCAGGTCATCGAGCTCCCCGACGGCACGCGCTATTTCTCCATCGCGCAGATGGTGCGCCGCCCCGTCGCGCCGCATCCGCTGCCGCAGCCGCGCTTCGCCATCGGCCTCGGCTGCGAGATCCGCCACGCCGCGCGCCTGACCTACGCCGCCGGCATGGACCTGGAGAAGACAGAGGGCACGCCGATCGGCGTCAACTGCCGCCTCTGCGAGCGCGAAAACTGCGCCCAGCGCGCCGAGCCGCCGATCACGCGCACGCTGATTTTGGACGAGACGACGAGAAGGGTGTCGAGCTTCGCGTTCTCGAATGCAAGGGAGTTATGAGGGGCACGGCTGTGGGGTTGGCGGAAGGCGCGGGCCACATCCACCACTGTCATGCCCCGCGAAGGCGGGGCATCCAGTACGCCGCGGCTTCTCGATTCAATCACAGCCGTCACGGAGTACTGGATCGCCCGGTCAAGCCGGGCGATGACAGTTGAGTGTGAGGCGAGAGCGAGCCGTCCAATCCCTACGCCAGCGTATGCACGATCACCGGCCCCGCCACGGCGCGGGCGTCGCCGGCGAGCAGCGGGCCGAGATCCTTCTCGATCCAGGCGATGGCGCGCTTGTTCGCCTCCTCGGCCTGCTCGAACTTGTCGAAGATCGAGATCGCGGTGACCGTGTCGTCGCCGGCATAGACGACGTAATAGGCGCGGAAACCCTCGACGTCGCTGATGATCGGAACGGCGCCGTCCTTAATGCGACGCGTCAGTTCTTCCGCACTCCCGCTTTTCGCCTTGGCCTGACGGATGGCGGCATACATGGCATCCTCCCCTTCCGGCTGTCTGGACTTTCGGGCCTAGTGCCCGGGAGGCGATGTTACGCCGAAGCGCGCCGCCGATCCACGCTTGGTTAACCCGGCACTAATCCGTCTCCGCGATCTGCAACCAACGGTTAAGCACGCCTCAACATCGCTGCCTTAGTCTCGCCTCACTCACTTTTCGCAAACAACGGCGGCCTATCCTGCCGGGCGAAGTGACATCAGGGGGTTCATCATGCGCATTGCGTTGCTGCTGACCGCGACCATTGTCGGCGCGCTCTTTGCCAATCCATCCAATGCCGGGTCGCTCGATGCCGACGCGGCGCAGCCGCTGCCGCCGGGCTTCCAGAGCTACCGCGGCTACATGTTCGACATCTCCGAGAACCGCGACCGCAAGGATGTGGACAAGCTCACCGAGAACCTGAAGAGCCAGATCGACGTCGTCGAAGGCGTCGGCCTCTCCCCGCGCGTGCTGCGCTTCTTCCACACCGTACCGATCGTCGCGAGCGAGCTGGCCTGCCTCGACGAAGGCGCCGCCACCGCCTGCTACGGCCGGGTCACGCCGGACATCCAACGCACCGCGCCCCGGACCCTGACGGTCTGGGATCCCGGCAAGCAGCGCTGGTCCAATCCCAATGCCGTCGACCTCGCGGTCGATTCGGGCCTCGGCGTGATCATGCTGCGGCCGGACATGATGCGCTACGAGAAGGAGGCGGTGCTGCTGCACGAGCTGCTGCACGCCTATCATGCGCGGCTTCTGCCGGACGGCTACGCCAACAAGGGCGTGATCGGCTATTATGCCCTGGCCAAGTCCAAGGACCAACTGCCCAAGGAATCCTACGCGCTGAAGAACCCCATGGAGTTCTTCGCCGTGACCGCCAGCATCTTCCTCTCGGGAAAGAGCGAATTCCACGACCCCAAATCGCGCGAGGTGCTCAAGGAGAAGATGCCGGACTATTACAAATACCTGGTCGGCGTGTTCGGCTTCGATCCCGATCCGGCAGCGTCGAGCGGCCCGGTTGCCTCGCTGAAGTGAGGGCGGAAACACCGTCAGGACACAAGGGCCGCGCAAAATGCGCGGCTTTTTTGTTTTGGGTACCGGAAGCTGCGGATGACGCCTGGCCGGGAATTGCCAAGGTGGGGCCCGATCTGCATAGTCCCGCCCGCATCGATACCGTTTTCGGAGAGGATAAGAGAACATGGCGGACGCCGACCTGGATGTCGTGATCCGGCAACTGGCCAGACAGCTGCATACGGGCCTGATGACCCGCGCCAAGGAGCGGCGGGATCGCTTCAACGGCCTCGCGGCCAAGGCCAAGGGCAAGGAGACCGGCGACCGCTTCAAGATGATGGCCAAGGCCACCATGGAGCAGGCGACCGCCGCCGCCAAGCGCCTGCAGATGTCCGCCGACAACGTCGCCGACAGCTACGCGCGGTCGATGCGCCTCGCCGCCAGCACGCCGGTTGCGGTGAAGGTGGAGAAGAAGGCGAAGGAAGAGAAGCCGGCGAAGAAGGCCAAGGCGAAGAAGGCGAAAGCCAAGAAAGCGAAGTAAGGCGCGGCTCGCGCGCTTCACCTCTCCCCGCTTGCGGGGAGAGGTCGGATCGCCCCCGGGCGATGCGAAGCATCGTCCGGCGCGATCCGGGTGAGGGGGTACAGATCTCGCGGCTGTCTGCCGTGTGGAGAGAGGCCCCTCACCCCAACCCTCTCCCCGTAAGAACGGGGAGAGGGAGAGAGACTTTCCCTACCGCCTTGGCACGGCGAGCGGCTCGGCGCTGGCGAGTTCGGCGAGCTTGGCGCGGGCGGCCTCGCGGGTGCGGACGTCCTTGCCGGCCGGAAGCGCGAGGGCGGATTCGAAATCGGCGCGCGCGTCGTCGATCTGGCCGCGGGCGAGGAATGCCAGACCGCGATCAAGGCGGGCTTGCGCGTCCGAGGGATCGAGGCGCACCGCCGTGTTGTAGCTCAGGATGGCGCGATCGAGATCGCCGGTGGCCGCGAGCGCGAGGCCGCGCTGGTGATAGGGCGCGGCGTGCTTGGGATCATGCGCGATCGCCTCGTCATAGTCCTCGATGGCCAGTTCCAGATCACCGTTGTGCCGGCGTGCGAGCGCGCGGTCGCGATAGAGCGAGGCGCGGTTGGGATTGAGATGGATGGCCTCGTCGAAATCCTCGATCGCACGACGAAAGTCGCCGTGGCGCAACGCGATCCGCCCGCGCCCCTCATAGGCAAAGGCGATCAGCGAGCCGCGCAGCGGCGAGAAGCCGATCACGGCCGCGCAGATGTCGGGATCGTCCTCGTCGCCGCAATTGACCACCATATGCGTGGACAGGCCGACGAGGACGGCCACGACGATCAGCAATGGTACGGCAACTCTGGTCATCTTCGACGGTGGCCAGCTGATGGCCGGCCACGCATCCCCTTTCGAAGGAACTGTCACGCCGAGGTGTTAGCACCGCTCCGGACAATTCTGTGTGCGCCAGCTCACAAAGCCCCGCGCAAATCCTGGACGGTTCCGTCAGCCCCAGGGACCAGGAGAAGGACCACGAGAAGGACCGCGCGAGGACGAGCGGCCCCACGGGCCTTGCGGCGGATAGTTCTCGTTGGCGCCGACCGACGGCGCCGCCTGCGCGCCGAGATCGGCCGCGAGCCTTTGCAGTGCGGCGATGCGGTTCTGCGTCGAGGGATGGGTGGCGAACAGATTGTCCACGCCATGGCCCGACAGCGGATTGATGATGAACATGTGCGCAGTCGCGGGATTCCGCTCGGCATCAAAGTTCGGCACTTGGTGCGCGGCGCCTTCGATCTTCACCAGCGCCGAGGCCAGCCACATCGGCTGTCCGACGATGCGCGCGCCGAGATCGTCGGCGGCATATTCGCGGGTGCGGCTGATCGCCATCTGCACCAGCATGGCGCCGAGCGGGGCGAGGATCATCATCAGGATCGAGCCGACGATGCCCGGTCCGTTGTTGTCGCGGTGGCCGCCGAAGAACATGCCGAACTGCGCGAGCATGGAGATGGCACCGGCGATCGTCGCGGTGATCGTCATCAACAGCGTGTCGTGATTTTTGATATGCGCAAGCTCGTGCGCGATCACGCCGGCGAGCTCCTCGCGGCTGAGCTGGTTCATCAGGCCGGTGGTGACGGCGACGGCGGCATTCTCGGGATTGCGGCCGGTCGCGAACGCATTGGGCTGTGCCTCGTCCATCAGGAACACCCGCGGCATCGGCAAGCCCGCGCGGCCCGCAAGCTCGGCGACGAGACCGACCAGCTCCGGCGCGGTCGAACGGTCGACCTCGTGGGCGCCGTACATCGAGAGCACCATGCGGTCGGAGTTCCAGTAGGTGAAGAGATTGGTCGCGGCCGCAATGACGAGCGCGATCATGGCACCGGAGGCTCCGCCAATCAGATAGCCCACGCCCATGAACAGGGCGGTGAGGCCTGCGAGCAGCATTGCGGTACGAAGATAGTTCATGGGCCGTCTCCTGGGGCGGCCGCGGGCAAGCCTCCGGCCGGCAACCCCCGAGGTATGAACGCAGCCTGATCCCGCAAGGTCATGCGTCGCCGGGACGCAGATGCATTGCCGTGCGGCCAACCTTTCTCTCCTCGCTAAACCTTGACCGGGATTTACGCAAAAACGCGCGTCGGCGCTTAGCAACCTGGAAAGCGCAGGCTCGGCAAAATTCGCGGTAACCGGGCACACCGCACGGTTGTTGCGCATTGCCCCGGTTCCGTTGACATTGCGTCAGCACGGTGACCGTCATGATCGATCGCTCTCGCGCCGCTTCCACCGATCCAGCAGCCGCTGCCCCGCCTCACGACAAGGAGGCCAGAGGCGATGCCAAGGGATTGCAGGAGGCGCTGCACGAGCAGCTGTTCGCCAATGACGAACCCGATCATTCGCCCGAGGCGCAGACGCCGGCGGAATCGCAGCGGCGCTGGTCGCACCTGCGACGTGGCGCCAAGATCGCCATCGGCCTTGCCATCCTTGCCGTGTTCGGCTGGTTGCCGCTGCGCGCGATATGGGAATATTCGAGTGTCGAGGCCGTGCTGAATTCCCGCCTCGTCACGCTGCGCGCGCCGATCGGCGGCCGTGTGGCAGCCGCGCAGCGCCTGACCGATCAGGCCAGGCTCGATGCCGGGACCGTGGTCCTGCGCGTGGTCAACTCGCGCGGCGATCGCACCCGGCTCGACGATCTCCGGCGACAGAAATCGCGCCTCGAGAACGAGCGGCCGAGCCTCGCCGCCAAGCTTGCCTCGGCGCAAGCCGCGCAAAAGGACCTGGCGCGGCAGGCCGCGCAGTTCCGCGACGGGCGGGTGCTG
The DNA here is from genome assembly GCF_014198245.1 of Bradyrhizobium sp. cir1. GTDB lineage: Bacteria > Pseudomonadota > Alphaproteobacteria > Rhizobiales > Xanthobacteraceae > Bradyrhizobium. Next base: position 17,401 of record NZ_JACIHE010000035.1, on the reverse strand, counting down.
CAGCTCGAGGCCCGCATCGCGGAGATCCAGACCTCGATCGAGGCAGCCGCGGCGCGACGGGACGAGGCCAGCGCCGCCGTCGAGCGCGCCTCCTCACTGGCGAAAACCGGCAACGTCTCGACGGTCGAGCTGGCGCGGCTGACGCGCGAGCTTTCGGTGTCACAGCAGACCGAGCTCGGTGCTCGCAAACGACTGGACGCAGCCAAGGTGGAGCTCGCCGCGGCACGGAGCGGCTCCTTCCTCGGCGACAGCTACAATGACCGTCCGAGCTCGGTGCAGCGCGAGGAGGAGATGCGCCAGCGCGCCAGCGACCTCGAGGCCGATCTCGCACGCATCGACACCGAGATCGCCTGGCTCGGCAACGAAATCATCATCGAGGAGGTTCGCTTCGCCGATCTCTCCGAGGCCAACATCACGACACCCGTCGCAGGGCGCGTCTGGGAGATGATGACCTCGCCGGGCGAGGACGTGCAAGCCGGCCAGCCCCTGCTCAAGGTGCTCGATTGCAGCAGCGCCGTCATCACCGCGAACGTCACCGAGGGTGTCTACAACCGCCTGCAGCTCGGTGACCACGCAACATTCGAGCCGAACGATGGCGGCGCGCCGATCTCCGGCACCGTCGTCAATCTGACCGGCGCCGCCGGCGCGCCCGCCAATCTCGCCATCAATCCCGACGCGCTGAACAAGGAGCCGTTTCGCGTGACCGTTGCGCTTGCCGATGCCGCCGCCCACGGCTGCACGGTGGGACGCACCGGCCGCGTCGTGTTTGCAAGGCTCGAGACCGCGCCGTGACGGCGGCGCTGGCGCCCGGCCTGATCGCGCTCGGCGCCTTCATGGCGATCGTGCCGCTGCTCCGGCGCGACAGCACGATGGCGCGCTCGTTCCTGGCCATCGCGGCGCTGGTTCTCCTGCTGCGCTATCTCCACTGGCGCGTCACGGCAACACTTCCGCCGCCGCATCTCACAGTGGATGCCTTGATCGGCTATCCCTTCATGTTGCTGGAAGCGGCTTCGCTGGTTGCGGTCGCGCTGTCGCTGCTGTTCCTCAGTCGCACCCTCGACCGCACCAAGGCGGCCAGGATCGATGGCCGTGCCAGAGATCCGCGCGCGCCGCTGATCGACGTCTTCATCTGCACCTACAACGAGGAGCGATCGATCCTCGAGCGCACCATCATCGGTGCGACCGGCATGGAGTACGGCAACTACCGCGTCTGGGTGCTCGACGACGGAAGGCGGCCCTGGCTGCGGCGCCTTTCGGGCGAGCTCGGCTGCCACTACCTGACGCGGCCCGACAACCGCCACGCCAAGGCCGGCAACATCAATCATGCACTCCGGCATGTCGGCACGCTGCCGGAGCCGCCGCAATTCATCGCCGTTCTCGACGCCGATTTCGTACCGCGGCCCGACTTCCTCGCCCGGACCATCTCGCTGATGGATGATCCCTGGGTCGGCGTTGTGCAGACGCCGCAGCACTTCATCAATCCCGACCCGATCCAGACCAACCTTGCTGCAACCGACGTCTGGCCGGACGAGCAACGCTTCTTCTTCGACATCCTGCTGCCGGCCAAGGACGCCTGGGGCGTCGCCTTCTGCTGCGGCACCTCGTCGCTCATTCGCTATGACGGACTGGCGCGGATCGGCGGGTTTCCGACCGACTCGGTGACGGAGGATTATCTCGTCACGCTGCGCCTGAAGGAATGCGGCCTCAACACGATCTATCTCAACGAGCGGTTGACGATCGGGCTCGCGCCGGAGGGGCTCAAGGAATACATCACCCAGCGCGCCCGCTGGTGCCTCGGCCTGATGCAGATCGTGCGCGGCCGCAGCGGACCGCTGTCGCGGACGTCGAAGCTCTCCTTCATCGACCGCCTCTCGCTGGTCGATGCCTTCATGAGCTGGGCCGCGGTCTACACGTCGAAGGTGGCGGGCCTCGTAGTGCCCTGTCTGTTCCTGCTGTTCGGCATCAAGGCGGTCCGGGCCGACCTGACCGAGCTGCTGCGCTATTTCCTGCCGTTCTATGTCTGGCACGGTCTCACCATGGCCTGGCTGTCGCGCGGCCGCTCGCTCGCCATGATGACGGACGTGTCGCAACTCATCGCCGCGCCAGCGGTGCTGAAGGCGGTGGCAACCGGCCTGCTGAAGCCGAAAGGACACAAATTCAAGGTCACCGCGAAAGGCGGCGACCGTGACAGGCGATTCGTCGAATGGCCGCTGCTGCGGCTCTATGGCAGCGCGCTTGTCATCACGCTGGCGGCCATCGCCTACGCCTTCATCCTGCACCTGCGCGGCGAGAACATCGCCTATGGCGGGCTGGCGCTGGCCTGGAGCCTCTACAACGCGTTCATCCTCGCCGTGGTCTGCTTCGTCTGCATCGAGCAGCCGCGCAAGCGCAAGGCGGAGCGCTTCAACCGCAACGAACCGGTCCTGCTGCGTCAGGACGGCAGGTCGCATCTGGCGCGGCTCGCCGACATCTCCATCACCGGCGCGCGGCTGATCGATCCCGATCCGCCGGCGCCCGGCAGTACGATCGAATGCCGGATCTACGGCCGCTCGATCGCGGCGATCGTGGTGCGACGAACCGCGGATGGCTTCGCAGTGCGCTTCGAGGAAGGCATGGACACGCGCGTGCATGCGATCCGGGCGTTCTATGCCGGCGAGTATGTCCGCGCCTATCAGGGCGTCCGGGCGCTTCCGGTCGGAAAAGCGCTGCTGATGCGGCTGTTTGGATAGGCATGATCTTTTCGGAAAACCGCTTCGCACTTTTCCGGATCTTGCTTTAGACTTCGGACGAATCCACGCCCGCCCTCCCCGCCGGACCCCCTATGCTCCAGATCCGATTTGCGATCGCGGCCGTCGCGCTCCTCGCATGCTCCGCCACCGCCTTTGCCCAGTTCGCACCGCCGACCGCAAGGCCTGCGACGCCCAAGGCCACCGCACCCTCGCCGCGCGCGGCCTCGTGCCATAACGGCGCGAGCTTCGACCGCTTCCTCACTGAGGTGAAGCAACAGGCCGTCGCGGTCGGCGTATCGCAGCGGACGATTGCGGAGGCTTCCCCCTACCTCGTCTACGACCAGGGCATCGTCAACCGCGACCGCGGCCAGCGCGTATTCGGGCAGCTCTTCACCGAGTTCGCCGGACGCATGGCCGCGCCCTATCGCATGCAGAATGGCCAGCAGCACATCAAGCAGCACGCGGCCGCGTTCGCGCGCGCGGAGAAGGAATACGGCGTGCCGCCGGCGGTGATCGCCGCGTTCTGGGGCCTGGAGAGCGATTTCGGCGCCAACATGGGCAATCTGCCGACGCTGAAATCGCTGATCTCGCTCGCCTATGACTGCCGCCGCTCGGAGATGTTCGTGAACGAGACCATCGCCGCGCTGAAGGTCATCGACCGCGGCGATCTCACGCCCGACGAGATGATCGGCTCCTGGGCCGGCGAGCTCGGACAGACGCAATTCCTGCCGACACACTACGTCAACTACGCCGTCGATTACGACGGTGACGGACGGCGCGATCTCCTGCGCTCGGAGCCCGACGTGATCGGCTCGACCGCAAACTACATCGCCAACGGATTGAAATGGCGGCGCGGCGAGCCGTGGCTGGAAGAGATCAAGGTGCCGCAAAACCTGCCATGGGAGCAGACTGATCTCACCGTGCAGCAGCCGCGCTCGAAATGGGCGCAACTGGGCGTCACCTATCCCGACGGACGGCCGCTGCCGAATGACAATCTGCCGGCCTCCGTGCTGCTGCCGATGGGACGGAGCGGTCCCGCCTTCATGGCATATGCGAATTTCGCGGCCTACACCGAGTGGAATAACTCGCTGATCTATTCGACCACCGCGGGCTATCTCGCCACCCGCATCGCGGGCGCAGCCCCGATGCGCAAGCCCGCCACGCCGGTCGCGCAGCTGCCGTTCAATGAGCTCAAGCAATTGCAGCAGCTTCTGGTCCAGGCCGGCTTCAATGTCGGCAAGGTCGACGGCGTGCTCGGCCAGCAGAGCCGCGCCGCCGTGAAGGCGATGCAGATCAAGTTCGGCCTGCCGGCGGATTCCTGGCCGACCGCCGAGCTGCTCGCGCGGATGCGCGGCGGCACCGCGCAGGCGCAGCCGGCAGGAGTCGTACGGTAGAATTTTCGCATCGCACAAGACACTTGCGCGATTGTATTTTTCCATGAGGCTCCCATGTGAGTGGCTCAGGTTTCTCCTGAGATTTCTCACCATTGAAGCGAGCATCACATGTCCTTCTACGACGCCGTCGTCCCCGCCTATTTACAGATGCTGAACAGCGTGACCGGGCTGCTCACCAAAGCTGAGGCGCATTGCGCGGCCAGGAAGATCGATCCCAGCGTCCTGCTCGGCTCACGCCTCTTCCCGGACATGCTGCCGCTGTCGCGGCAGATCCAGCTGGTCAGCGACTATCCGACCAGAGGCTGTGCGCGGCTGACGCAAAGCGAGGTCCCCTCGACGCCCGACACCGAAACGAGCTTTGCGGAGTTGAAGCAGCGGCTGGCGAAGACGATCGACTATGTCAAATCCTTCAAGCCCGAGCAGTTTGAGGGCGCCGACGCCAAGGACGTCACCTTTCCGGTCGGCCCCGGCAAGACCATCACCATGACGGGACAGCAATTCCTGAGCTCGTTCTCGCTGCCGAACCTCTATTTCCACGCGGCGACAGCCCACGGCATCTTGCGTCACAACGGCGTCGAGATCGGCAAGCGCGATTTCCTCGGCGCGAACTGATTTGTGAAATCGCACGGCCGCGTAGCGGAATTCCGCTGTCCCGGCCGAAATTGCACATGAATCATGCTGCGCGGCCCGTGCCGCGCAGCTCGCCTGCACTTTCCGTATGGCTCATCCCTTGCGCCGATTGCCGCGATGCACAAGTGTTCCGGACCTCTCACCGCCTGGATGCATTCCCATGAGCCGTTCGACCAAATTGTTTGAGACTTACAAGCTCGGCCCGATCACGCTGGCCAACCGCCTCGTCATGGCGCCGCTAACGCGCAACCGCGCCGTTCCCGGCACGTTCGTACCCGGCGCGCTCGCTGCCGACTATTACGGCCAGCGCGCGTCCGCAGGCCTGCTGATCACCGAAGCGAGCCAGGTCTCGCAACAGGGCCAGGGCTACCAGGACACCCCCGGCATCTACAGCAAGGAGCAGGTCGCCGGCTGGCGAAAGGTCACCGACAAGGTGCATGAGCGCGGCGGCAAGATCTTCATCCAGCTCTGGCATGTCGGCCGCATCTCGCATGTCGATCTGCAGGCGAATGGCGCAGCGCCGGTGGCGCCGAGTGCGATCCGCGCCAAGGGCAAGACCTTCGTGAACGGCGGCTTCGCCGACGTCTCCGAGCCGCGCGCGCTCGAGCTTTCCGAAATTCCTGGAATCATCGACGACTTCAAGCGCGCCACCAGGAATGCGCTGGAAGCCGGTTTTGACGGCGTCGAGATCCACGGCGCCAACGGCTATCTGCTCGAGCAGTTCGCCAAGGACGGCGCCAACAAGCGCAACGACGCCTATGGCGGCTCGATCGAGAACCGCGCGCGGCTGATGCTCGAGGTCTCCAAGGCCGTCGTGGGCGAGGCCGGCGCCGATCGCACCGGCATCCGCATCTCGCCGGTCACGCCGGCCAACGACATCTCGGATTCCAACCCGCAAGCCCTGTACGACCACATCGTCGACGGACTCAGCGCGCTCAAGCTCGTCTATCTCCACGTGGTCGAGGGCGCCACCGGCGGGCCGCGCGACATTGCGCCGTTCGACTATGCGTCCTTGCGCAAGCGCTTTGCCGGCGCCTATGTCGCCAACAATGGCTACGATTTCGATCTCGCCACCAAGGTGCTGGACGCGAATGCGGCCGATCTCATCGCCTTCGGCAAGCCGTTCATCTCCAACCCCGACCTCGTCGAGCGCCTGAAGCAGGGCGCTGGCCTGAACGACTGGGACAAGAACACGTTCTACGGCGGCGGCGCCAAGGGCTACACGGATTATCCGACGCTGGCGGCCGAACCGGCGGAGTAACCACAGCGTCGCTCCATCCTCCGTCATTGCGAGGAGCCCTTGCGACGAAGCAATCCAGACTGCATCCGCGGAAAGACTCTGGATTGCTTCGCTGCGCTCGCAATGACGTGGGGAGACAGCGCGCCACAAGCGCAAAAGAAAAAAGGCCGGGATCGCTCCCGGCCTTTCGCATTTGATGACGTTACGCGCTGCTTACTTCGCTTCCGCGCGCTTCGGAGGAGTGGCGGGCCACGACTTGATCAGGGTGTCGTAGTCCACCGTCTCGCCCTTCGGCTTCTCGTTGGCGAGCTTGCGCTGCGGGGCGATGGTGCCGTCCTTCTGGGCCTTGGCGAACCAGTACTCGGCCGTCTCCTTCTTGTGCAGCTTCGGACCGCAGGCGCCCTGCACGCCGGACTTCTCCAGGCGCTCCATCACGGAGTCCTGGGCAGCGGCCAGAGCGTCCATCGCGGCTTGCGGCGTCTTCGCACCGGACGACGCATCGCCGATGTTCTGCCACCACAGCTGCGCGAGCTTCGGATAGTCGGGCACGTTGTTGCCGGTCGGGGTCCACTGCACGCGCGCGGGCGAGCGGTAGAACTCGATCAGGCCGCCGAGCTTCGGCGCACGCTCGGTGAACGACTTGTCCCAGATGTCGGATTCACGGATGAAGGTGAGACCGACATGGCTCTTCTTCAGGCTCACCGACTTGGAGATGATGAACTGGAGATAGAGCCAGGCCGCCTTGCGGCGATCCGCCGGGGTCGACTTCAGCAGGGTCACGGAGCCGGCGTCCTGATAGCCGAGCTTCATGCCTTCCTTCCAGTACGAGCCGTGCGGCGAGGGAGCCATACGCCATTTCGGCGTACCGTCCGCGTTCATCACGGCGATGCCGGGCTTCACCATGTCGGCGGTGAAGGCGGTGTACCAGAACATCTGCTGGGCGATGTTGCCCTGCGCCGGCACGGGACCGGCCTCAGAGAAGGTCATGCCCTGCGCCTGCGGCGGCGCGTATTTCTTCAGCCACTCGAGGTATTTGGTGATCGAGTAGACCGCGGCCGGACCGTTGGTATCGCCACCACGCTCGACCGAGGAGCCGACCGGGCGGCAGCCTTCCATGCGGATGCCCCACTCGTCGACCGGCAGACCGTTCGGAATGCCCTTGTCGCCGTTGCCGGCCATCGACAGCCAGGCGTCGGTGAAGCGCCATCCGAGCGAGGGGTCCTTCTTGCCATAGTCCATATGGCCGTAGACCTTGACGCCGTTGATCTCCTTGATGTCGTTGGTGAAGAACTCGGCGATGTCCTCATAGGCGGACCAGTTCACGGGCACGCCGAGCTCGTAGCCATACTTGGCCTTGAACTTGGCCTTGTAGTCGGGGTTGGTGAACCAGTCGTAGCGGAACCAGTAGAGGTTGGCGAACTGCTGGTCGGGCAGCTGATAGAGCTTGCCGTCCGGCCCCGTGGTGAACGACTTGCCGATGAAGTCGTTGACGTCGAGCATCGGATCGGTGACGTCCTTGCCCTCGCCGGTCATGTAGTCCGACAGGATCACGGTCTGGCCGTAACGGAAGTGCGTTCCGATCAGGTCGCTATCGTTGATCCAGCCGTCATAGACGTTCTTGCCGGACTGCATCTGGGTCTGCAGCTTCTCGACGACGTCACCTTCCTGGATGAGGTCGTGCTTGAGCTTGATGCCGGTGAGCTCGGAGAACGCCTTGGCCAGCGTCTGCGATTCATATTCGTGCGTCGTGATGGTCTCGGAGACGACGTTGATCTCCATGCCCTTGAACGGCTCGGCGGCCTTGGCGAACCACTCCAGCTCCTTCTTCTGCTCGTCCTTCGACAGCGTCGAGGGCTGGAATTCCGCAATCCACTTCTGGATCACGGCGTCGTCGGCGGCGCGAACCGGCGCCGAGACGGCGAACGACACTGCAACGATCGCAGCGGCGCTGGACATGGTCAGAAAACTATTCTTGGTCAATGGACCTTTCCTTCTCCTAAACTGTCGCATGTTGTTCCTCCGTTGCAGCGACAAACTTTTATACAGGCCCGGGTTGGTCCCGGATCTGGCCGTCCCTTCGCAAGCTTCAGACCGTGCGGAAAATGAGCGCGGCCGTGACCAGCGAAATTCCTGATGCGAGCCACAGGCTCGAAATCTCAAAGCCCTCCTCGCCGATCGGCAGCGTGGCGATCGCGTCGGTGCCGACGAGGCCGATCCAGAGCAAATGGATGACGGCCGCGGCGATCAGCGAGATGAACAGGCGGTCGCCGCGCGTGGTCGGAATACTGAGCACGCCGACACGCTCGGCCTCGGGGTAGACCGCGCCGAGCCACGTCATCACCGCCAGCGTGCAGGCGAGCGCGGCGAAGAAGATCGCCGTCGGCAGCGTCCAGGCCATCCATGCAATCGATTCCATTGATGCCTCCCCCTAGACGCGACCGAGCGCGAAGCCGCGCGCGATGTAGTTGCGGACGAACCAGATCACCAGCGCGCCCGGAATGATGGTGAGCACGCCGGCGGCGGCAAGCAGGCCCCAGTCCATGCCGGCCGCCGACACCGTGCGCGTCATGATCGCCGCGATCGGCTTGGCCTGCACCGAGGTCAGCGTACGCGCGAGCAGGAGCTCGACCCAGGAGAACATGAAGCAGAAGAAGGCGGCGACGCCGATGCCGCTCGCGATCAGCGGCACCAGGATCTTGATGAAGAAGCGCGGGAAGGAATAGCCGTCGAGAAAGGCGGTCTCGTCGATCTCGCGCGGCACGCCGGAGACGAAGCCTTCGAGGATCCACACCGCGAGCGGAACGTTGAAGATGCAATGCGCGAGCGCGACCGCCCAGGGCGTATCGAACAGCCCGATCGCCGAATAGAGGTTGAAGAACGGCAGCGCATAGACCGCCGCCGGCGCCATGCGGTTCGACAGCAGCCAGAAGAACAAATGCTTGTCGCCGAGGAAGCGGTAGCGCGAGAACGCGTAGGCCGCGGGCAGCGCCACCGAGATCGAGATGATGGTGTTGAGGACGACGTATTCCAGCGAATTGATGTAGCCGGAATACCAGCTCTCGTCGGTGAAGATGCGCTTGTAGTGCTGCAGCGTCGGAGTATGCGGCCACAGCGTCATCGTCGAGACGATCTCGCTGTTGGTCTTGAAGCTCATGTTGACCAGCCAGTAGATCGGCAGCAGCAGGAAGATCAGGAACAGCCCCATGATGAGGCGGCGGCCGGGAATCGAATGCATCAGGCCACTCCTTCCTTTGGCTTGAGCGCGGTCACCGGCTTGAGCGCGGCCGAAGGCTTCGGCTCCGCCGCCGGCTCGCTCGCTGCCTGAACTTTGCGTTCGACACCGGCATTGGTCATGACGGTGTAGAAGATCCAGCAGACGATCAGGATGATGAGGTTGTAGACCAGCGACAGCGCCGCGGCCTTGCCGAGATCGAACTGGCCGAGCGCGATCTTGACGAGCTCGATCGACACGAAGGTGGTGGAGTTGCCGGGCCCGCCGCCGGTGACGACGAACGGCTCGGTGTAGATCATGAAGCTGTCCATGAAGCGCAGCAGCACCGCGATCAGCAGCACACGGTTCATCTTCGGCAGCTGGATCGCCTTGAACACCGCCCAGCGCGAGGCGCCGTCGATCTGCGCCGCCTGGTAATAGGCATCCGGAATCGACTTCAAGCCGGCATAGCAGAGCAGCGCGACGAGGCTGGTCCAGTGCCAGACGTCCATCACGATGACCGTGACCCAGGCGTCGACCTCATTGGAGACGTAGTTGTAGTCGATGCCGATGGCGTTCAGCACATAGCCGAGCAGGCCGATGTCGGGCCGGCCGAAGATCTGCCAGATCGTGCCGACCACGTTCCATGGAATCAGCAGCGGCAGCGCGAGGATGATCAGGCAGGCCGCCACCGTCCAGCCCTCGCGCGGCATCGACAGCGCAACGACGATGCCGAGCGGCACCTCGATGGCGAGGATCACCAGCGAGAAGAACAGATTGCGGCCGAGCGAGGCGAGGAAGCGGCCGCCGAGATCGGTCGAGGGATCGAGCAATTCCTTGAACCAGCCGACACCGTTCCAGAAGAACTGGTTGTTGCCGAAGGTGTCCTGCATCGAATAGTTCACCACCGTCATCAGCGGCAGCACCGCCGAGAAGGCGACGACCAGGAACACCGGCAGCACCAGGAACCAGGCTTTTTGGTTGATGGTCTTGTCCATCAGGCGGCTCCCTCCACCAGAAGGCTGTCGGCATAGACGTGAACATGCGACGGATCGAATTTCAGCCCGGCATTACCGTCCGCGCTGGTAAAGCCCGCCGGCGCGCGCGCCGCGAGCTTGGCATCGCCGAGGCGCGTTCGCGCGAAGCGGATGCGGCCGAGGTCGTCGATGCGCTCGATCCTGGCCGTGAGCAGGCCGGGCGCGGGCGCGACCACCTCGACGAATTCGGGGCGCACGCCGATCTCGATTTTGGCGCCGGCCGGAAGGTTGTCGTAGCTGCGGTTCAGCGCGATGACGTGGCCGTCGATCAGCGCCTCGCGTCCCCTCACCTCCGCCGGCAAGATGTTCATGCCGGGCGAGCCGATGAAATAGCCGACGAAGGTATGCGCCGGCTTGTCGAACAGCTCGGCCGGCGTGCCGCTCTGCACGACACGGCCGTCATGCATGACGACAACGGTGTCGGCGAAGGTCAGTGCCTCGGTCTGATCGTGGGTGACGTAGATCATCGTGAGGTCGAGCTCACGATGCAGCGCTTTCAGCTTGGACCGGAGCTGCCATTTCAGCTCGGGATCGATCACGGTGAGCGGTTCGTCGAACAGCACGGCAGCGACGTCGTTGCGCACGAGGCCACGGCCGAGCGAGATCTTCTGCTTGGCGTCGGCGGTCAGGCGCGTGGCCTTGCGGTTCAGATAGGGCTCGAGGTCGAGCAGGCGGCCGATCTCGGCGACGCGCCTGTCGATATCGGCCTGCGGCACGCCGCGGTTCTTCAACGGAAACGCCAGGTTCTGCCCCACCGTCATGGTGTCGTAGATCACCGGAAACTGGAACACCTGGGCGATGTTGCGCTTCTGGGTTGACAGCGGCGTGATGTCCTTGCCGTCGAACAGGATCTTCCCCCGCGACGGCGTGATGATGCCGGATATGACGTTGAGCAGCGTAGTCTTCCCACAGCCGGACGGGCCAAGCAACGCGTAGGCGCCGCCCTGCCGCCAGGTCATGGTGACGGGCTTCAGCGCAAAGCTCTCCTGCGGTGCATCATTGCCTCCGTAGGAGTGAGCGAGATCGACAAGGTCAATGCGGGCCATCGCGCATCTCCCCTTACGAGCCCGGTGCCGCGACCAAACGGTCGGCGGCATCGAAGACGAAAACATCATTGGGATCGAGCACGGCGTCGATAGTCTGGCCCGGCTCGAACTCATGCACGCCGTGCAGCACCGCCACCCAGTTCGATCCGTCGCGGGTCAAATGCACAAAGCTCTCCGAACCGGTGATCTCGGTCACCGTCACCGTGGCATGGAAGGCGTGGCGATCGGCCTCGCCGTTGGCAAGGGCGAGCTGATGGGCGCGGAAGCCGACGCGATAGGCGCCGTCGGCGAGCGACGAATAGAGTCCCGAGGCGGGCGAAGCCGTGCCGCCGGCATATTGAACCGAGCCGTTCTTCTTCTCGATGCCGACAAGGTTGAGCGGCGGATCGGAAAACACCTGCGCGACGCGAAGCGTCTGCGGACGGCGGTAGACGTTGGCGGTCTCGCCCATCTGCAGCGCCCGGCCCTCCCACATGCACACCGTGTTGCCGCCGAGCAGCAGCGCTTCGGTCGGTTCGGTGGTGGCATAGACGAAGATCGCGCCGGAGGCCTCGAAGATGCGCGGCAGCTCGGCGCGCAGCTCCTCGCGGAGCTTGTAGTCGAGATTGGCGAGCGGCTCGTCGAGCAGCACGAGATCGGCGTCCTTGACCAGTGCGCGCGCAATCGCGGTGCGCTGCTGCTGGCCGCCGGAGAGCTGGAGCGGAGTACGCTTCAGGAACGGCTCGAGCCGCAGCAGCTTTGCCGCCTGCGCCACGCGCGCCTCGATCTCCTCGCGCGGCTTGCCCTGCACGCGCAAAGGCGAAGCGATGTTCTCGTAGACCGTGAGCGAGGGGTAGTTGATGAACTGCTGATAGACCATCGCGACCGAACGCTGGCGCACGTCGGCGCCGGTGACGTCCTTGCCATTGACCAGCACCCTGCCCGTGGTCGGCTTGTCGAGGCCGGCGAGCAGCCGCATGATCGAGGTCTTGCCCGACAGCGTCGGCCCGAGCAGCACGTTGAGCGTGCCGCTCTCGAGCGTCAGCGAGACGTCGCGGATGTGCTCGCTACCGTCGACGGTCCGGGTCACGTGATCGAGGGTCACGGTCATGAGCGTCCTCCCGCTTCCAGCAGGGGACTTTGCGACACGGCGTGGGCCCTGATCCAGTCGTCAAGCGCCGCGATCTCGTCGGCAGATAGTCGCAGGCCGAGCTTGGAACGGCGCCAGACGATGTCCTCGGCGGTGACGGCCCATTCGTTGGCCATGAGGTAGCGGACCTCGCGCTCGGTCAGCGTGGCACCGAAGGCCTGGCCGAGATCCGCGGCCGATTTCGCATCGCCGAGCAGCTTGATGGCGCGGGTGCCATAGGCGCGCGCCAGGCGCCGTGCATGCTCATGGCCGAGGAAGGGATAGCCGCGCTGCAGCTCCACGATCAAGCCGTCGATATCGGACACGTTCATGTCGCCGCCGGGCAGCGGCCATTTGCCGGTCCAGCCCTCGCGTGCTTTCGCACTGCGGAGATAGGGCGAAAGCCGCTCCAGCGCCTCCTCGGCGAGGCGGCGGTAGGTCGTGATCTTGCCGCCATAGATCGACAGCAGCGGCACCCCGCCGGGCGTGTCGAGCTCGAACACGTAGTCGCGCGTTGCGGCCTTGGCTTCGCTGGCGCCGTCGTCATAGAGCGGACGCACGCCCGAATAGGTCCAGACCACGTCGTCGGGCGTCACGGGCTTGGCCAGATATTCGCTGGCCGCCTTGCAGAGATATTCGATCTCCTCCGGTGTCGCCTTCACCTTGGCAGGATCGCCGTCATAGTCGCGGTCGGTGGTGCCGATCAGCGTAAAGTCGTCCTGGTACGGGATCACGAAGATGATGCGGCCGTCGGCATTCTGGAACATGTAAGCGCGGTCGTGGTCGTAGAGCTTCTTGACCACGATGTGCGAGCCCTGCACCAAGCGCACCTTGGCTTTCGCATTCACGCCGGCGCCGCGGCCGAGCACATCCTCGACCCAGGGGCCGCCGGCATTGACCAGAGCCCGCGCCCGGACCTGCGAACGCTCGCCGGTCAGGGAGTTGAGCATGCTGACGGTCCAGACGCCGTCGGCCTGGCGGATCTCGGTGGCGCGGGTGCGGGTGCGGATCTCGGCGCCCTTGTCGGCGGCATCGCGCGCGTTGAGCACGACGAGACGGGCGTCGTCGACGAAGCAGTCGGAATATTCGAACGCGCGGCTGTAGCGGTTCGGGATCAGCGGCTTGCCGACCTCGTCGCGCTTGAGATCGACCGAGCGCGTGGCAGGCAGCAGATGGCGGCCGCCGATGTGGTCATAAAGGAAGAGGCCGAGGCGCAGCAGCCAGGCGGGGCGCAAGCCGGCGTGATGCGGCAAGACGAAACGCAGGGGGCGGATGATGTGGGGCGCGATGCCCCAGAGAATCTCGCGCTCGATCAGCGCCTCGCGGACCAGCCGAAACTCGTAATATTCGAGATAGCGCAGGCCGCCATGCACCAGCTTGGTCGACCAGGACGAGGTCCCGCTCGCCAGATCATTCATTTCGCACAGGAAAACCGTGTTGCCGCGGCCCACCGCGTCGCGCGCGATGCCGCAGCCGTTAACACCGCCTCCAATGATGGCGAGATCGAAAATACGCTCCAACAGACGCATCCCCCGGCGACCGCCCGTTCCGTCGAGCGGCTACTTTCGTTTTTGATTAGATCACACCGAAAAACGAAAGCAAGATGAAAGAGAGGCGAAAGGAAGTGAAAGAGGAACTTTTTTCAACGCCATTTCGGCGTAGAAATCGGCATGAGAACGGGCAGGCTTGGAACAAACGGCCTGATTGATCGGCATGACTTGCCCCACACGCACCGAAGACCTTGAATGTAGCAACATGTCTACATATAGTTTTGCCAGCACAGGATTGTTGCGGCAAGGACGCGCTGACGATGGTGACCACCCTGACCAGCCGAGAATTCAACCAGGATACGAGTGGGGCCAAGAAGGCGGCCTCGCAGGGACCCGTCTTCATTACAGATCGGGGCCGCCCGGCCCATGTCCTGCTGACGATCGAGGATTATCTGCGCCTGAGTGGCGGGCACATGAGTCTTGCCGAAGCTCTGGCGCAGGCGAACGCGGACTTTGATTTCGATCCGCCTCGGATAGCCGGCAAAATTTCCAGGCCCGCCGATCTCGATTGATGTTTCTGCTGGACACCGATGTCATTTCCGAACTGAGGCGGCCGGACAAGGCTGATCGCAATGTGCTCGCCTGGGCCAATGCTGTGCCTGCGGCGAATTTTTTTATGTCCGCCATCTCGATTCTTGAAATTGAACTTGGCGCGCGCCTGATCGAGCGCAAAGATGCAGTGCAAGGTGCCGTCCTGCGCGCCTGGATCAACGATCAAATTCTGACCCTCTTCGACGGGCGGATCCTGGTGATCGATACGGCCGTGGCGCAGCGCTGTGCACAACTCCACGTGCCCAACCCGCGGGCTGAACGCGACGCGCTCATTGCAGCAACCGCGCTCGTTCACGGCTTGACCGTTGTTACGCGCAATGTGGGCGATTTCGAACCAACGGGCGTCCCGCTGCTCAACCCGTGGGACGACGCTTAAGCCCCTATCTCAGCCGCACCACCGGCGCGGCTTCCTGGGCATCGGCCGGCGGATCATCGATGTCGGCTCCCTTCGGCATCGCCTCGACCACCTCGATGCCCTTGCTGTGGCAGATGGTGGCGAGGCGCTCGGGCAGCTCCTGGTCGGTGACGAAGGTCTGGATCTGGGTGATGTGGGCGATGCGCACCGGCGCACTGCGGCGGAGCTTTGTGGAATCGGCGACCAGCATGACGCTGCGGGCATTGGCGATGATGGCCTGCGCCACCTGCACCTCGCGATAATCGAAGTCGAGCAGCGCGCCCTCCTCGTCGATCGCGGACGCACCGATGATGGCGTAGTCGACCTTGAACTGTCCGATCAGCTGCGTCGCGGTCGAGCCGACCACGGCACCATCGGCGCGCCGCACCGTGCCGCCGGCGACCACCACCTCGATGCGGGGATGGCGGTACAGCAGCATCGCGACATTGAGGTTGTTGGTGATGACGAGCAGATCCTCATGCGAGGTCAGCGCGCTCGCGACCTCCTCGGTCGTGGTGCCGATGTTGATGAAGAGCGAGCAGCCGTTCGGGATCAGCGAGGCGGCGGCGGCCCCGATCGCCTTTTTCTCGTCGGCGGCGACGAAGCGGCGCGCCTCATAGGCGAGGTTCTCCACGCCGGAGGCGATGATGGCGCCGCCGTGGATGCGGGTCAGCGATCTCCGCTCGCAGAGATCGTTGAGATCCTTGCGGATGGTCTGCGCCGAGACCTCGAACCGGCGCGCGAGCTCCTCGACCATGACACGGCCGGAGGCCCGCGCGATGTTGAGGATTTCAGCTTGGCGATGGGTCAATCCGGTCACGGCAACGGCCTCAAATCAGAATGATGTATGGTGCGGCGGTTCGCGCCTTCGGTCAATGCGCGCGCCGATCACGGTTAACGGATGAAGCGACCTCACCACGCCATTTCTTACCAAGTCATTTCTTACCAAGTCATGGCGCTCGCAAGACGCGCGAGCAGCGCCGGATCGTCGAAGGCGCTGGCGGAGGTGACCGCGCCTGATGCAACCAGATCGGCATGGCTGAGGCTGGTCCGGATGCCGACGGTCGGAATTCCGGCCGCCGTGGCGGATTGCACGCCGGTGCGAGAGTCCTCGAACGCGATCGAGGCCTCCGGCCTCGCGCCGACGAAACGCAGCCCTTCCTGATAGGGCAGCGGGTGCGGCTTGCCGTGCGGCAGCTCGGCGCCGATCACGAGCGCCTTGAAGCGATGCGTGATGCCGAGGCCGGAGAGCAGCAGCTCGGCGTTGAGACGCGGCGCATTGGTCACGGCGACCATGGGGATGCCGGCGCGGTCGGCCCGATCGAGCAGCGCCATCAGGCCCGGCAGCGGTGCGATCTGCCCGGCCACCAGCGTGCGGAAGACCTCCTCCTTCTCATCCAGGATCAGGGCGCGCCGCTCCGGCGCCTCGTCGGGCAGAAAGCGCTCGCCGATCGCGACATTGGCGAAGCCTTGCAGCTCCCTGGAGAAGCGTGCGTGATCGAAGACATGTCCGTGAGGGCCGAGCACCTGGTTGAAAGCCTTCAGGTGCAACGGATCGGTGTCGGCGAGCGTGCCGTCGATGTCGAACAACAACGCCCTGCCCATCGTCTCCGTTTTTGCTTCGATCATGTCCGTACTTTCCCAAATGCGCGGCGCATCGATGCGCGAGACGTATCAATATGGCCTCGATCACGCAATGACGCATCCACATGACCACGACGTGACACTCGACAAAGTCGCGCGCGACTGCAACACTCGGTGCAAGATCAAAAAGGAGGAAACGATGACGATCAACCGACGCGATCTGGCTCTCTCGACTCTGGCCGTCCCGGCTCTTGCGGTCTCCGCGCTTGCTCTCGCCACGCCGGCGCTGGCCGCTTCAGCAGACGAGGACGCCGTGGCGAAGAAGGTCGAGGCCTTCCGCCTCGCCCAGATCGCGGCCGACCCGAAGGCGCTCGGCGCGCTGTGCTGGGACGATCTGAGCTACAGCCATTCCAGCGGCAAGGTCGAAGACAAGGCGACCTTCATCACCAACGCCACCGACGGCAAATCAAAATTCCTGTCGATCGAATACAAGGACCCAACCATCAAGGTCGTCGGCCCCGCGGCGATCGTGCGCTTCCACTGGTTGGGGGAACAGGAAATGGCAGCCGATGGGAAAAAAGTATCGACCAACCTTCACATCCTGATGAACTGGCAGAAGCAGGGCGACGAGTGGAAGCTCTTGTCGCGGGCAGCGACGAAGTTGTGATGACACCTCTTGCCCTCTCCCCCTCGCGGGCAGGGCTATCGCATACGTGAAGAAGAGTAGCGGATAGCTCGCCCACAACGCATCCTTCGAGACGCCCGCCGATGGCGGGCCCTCAGGATGAGGACGGAGTTCGCGGCAGCAGTTTCAACAGGCACCGACGCCGATTAGCCTCATCCTGAGAGCGTGAGAATGATTCGCTTTTGTCGGGCGAGTTTCACCATAATAGGCGAGAAGGCAGCGAGCGTGGGCGATGCGGTTG
>NZ_JACIHE010000034.1 GCF_014198245.1 Bradyrhizobium sp. cir1 | reverse complement strand
CTCTCGCCAAGGCATCGGCTGGTCCTCCCAGCCGACAGAGAACTGTCACCCATCCATCCGGTCTACTGTGTTACCTCTCTATCCGGTCTGGACACTATGCCACCTTCTCCCGCAAGGGGAGAAGGAAGAAAGCAAGTGCGCCTACCCCGCCTCCCGCTCCTCCGTCGGGTAGACTCCGCGCAGCACTTCCTCGAAGTGCATCTTCACGGCGTCGTTGCACAGGCAGGCGCGTAGCTGCAGGCCGTCGCGGTTGCGGACCAGGATCGATCCGCGCCGCGTATCGAGCACGCCTTCGGCTCTGAACGACTGAAGCACGCGGCTCGCATAGCTGCGCCCGACCCCGAGCAGCGTCGCGAGCTGCTCATGCGTCAGCGGCACGCTGCTCTCATCGCCGGTCCGCTCCATCGCCGCCAAAATCCATTTCGCCGTGCGCTGCTCGATCGAGTGGATGGCGTTGCAGGCGGTGGACTGGAAGATCTGCGCCAGCATGCAGTCGGCGTAGCGGACAAAGATGCTGCGCAGCGATGCCGAGCGCAGCTTGGCTGCCTCGAGCTTGCCGACATGAATGCGCGCAAAGGGGCCGCCGAACTTTACGCAGATGCGGGTGTAGGCCGGCAGATAGCCCTCGCTGACGATGCCGCCCACCGCACCCTCGCGGCCGACCAGGATGGTTTCGACATCGCGGCCGTCCTCATTGGGCACCAAGAAGGTCGCAAGCGCCGGACCGCAGGGGAAGTGGACGACCTGGACGTCATCGCCGGGATTGTAGAGCAACTGGTTCGCGGCGGAGTCTTCGACGGTGACGTGGGGGGCGAGCAGGGTGTAATCCGCCTGGCTCAAGCGCCGCAGCAGATTGTTGGCCGGCCGGCTCTCGACCTCGCTCGTCTTGTCGATACGCGCATCCATCGCGAACCCCTTGTCCTCCCCTGCACATTAGCGAGCTCTGTCCATCTCCTGTGTGCACAAGTGGACAGACTGGAGAACGGCGATGTGGTGGGTTTCGTTCCGGGAACCCTCCGATGCGCTGGGCGCAGGCATCGTGTCGCGGCAGTCCTGATCCGACAAAACCTCACGCAAAAGATGTGATCATGGCACCCGCATTCTCCGACGGCTCAGGCCTGCCCACTGACGTTCTGATCGTCGAGGACGACCCGATCATTGCAATCGATTTCGAGGATCGTCTCATCGGATTCGGTGTGAGATGCGTGCGGACCGTCGGCTCGGTGACGCAGGCGCTTGAGGCAATCGCAAAGTGCGCTCCCGATTTTGCGCTGCTCGATGTCGAGCTGATCCGCGAGACGAGCTTCGCGGTCGCCGCGCGGCTGGTCGCGCTGAAGATCCCGTTCGTCTTCGTCACCGGCTACGGCGCCGACGCGCGGATACCGCCCGAATTCACCAGCCAGCCGCGCTTGCAGAAGCCGTGCTCGAGCGATGCGCTGGAAGCGGCGCTTCAGGTAGGTGCTGTGGAATAGCGTCAGACCTGCCTGGGATCGAGCGTGGTCGACCACAGTGCGACATCGGCGCGGTCGCGCAAGGTCACCGTCATCTGGCCGGAGGCGCCGTCGATCTTGACATGACCGAAGAACTGCATGCCGGCCGACGGCGGCAGGTTCTGGCTGTCCTTGCCCGGCGCCTTCACGAAGCGCACCTCGGGCCCGAATGTGTTGTCGAGCGTGTTCGGACCGAACGTGCCGGCGTGCAGTGGCCCCGAGACGAATTCCCAGAACGGCTCGAACTCCTGGAATTGCGCCTTGTTCGGATCGTAATAATGCGCGGCGGCGTAATGCACGTCCGCGGTCAGCCACACCGTGTTGCTGACCGGCGCCATCTTGATGAAGCGGAGGATGTCGGCGATCTCGAACTCGCGGCCACGCACCGGGCCGTCGCCCTGCGCAATGGCTTCCGAGCCGCCCTTCGGCGTGTCCGAGACGATCAGGCTGATCGGCATGTCCGACGCGATCACCTTCCAAGTCGCGCGTGAATTGAGGAGGCCGCGCTTGAGCCAGGCGATCTGGTCGGGGCCGAGGAAGTAGCTGGCGGGGCCGTAAGCGGTTTCAAGATTGGCGCCGTTCGGGCCGCGATAGCTGCGCTCGTCGAGCACGAACACGTCGAGATGCGGGCCGTAGCTGATCTGGCGATAGACCCGGCCGGGCTCAACGATGCTTTCGCGCATCGGGTACATCTCGTGGAACGCACGGCCGGCGCGGGCCGCGAGCAGCGAGATGTCGCGCACCTTGTAGGCCGCCGGCAGCTCCTTCGAGAGCGACCAGTTGTTGGTCACCTCGTGGTCGTCCCACTGCACGAAGATCGGCACCTCGGCATTGAAGGCACGGAGATTGTCGTCGGTGAGATTGTATTTGTGCGCGGCGCGGTACTCGTCCAGCGTCTCGGCGACCTTGGCCTTCTCGGGAATCGTGACGTTCTTCCAGATCTTGCCGTCGGCGAGCTTCACCTCGGATGCGATGGGCCCGTCGGCGTAGATCGTGTCGCCGGAATGCAGGAAGAAATCCGGCCGGTGCTTGCGCATCGCCGAGAAGGTGAACATGCCGCCGTCGTCAGGGTTGATGCCCCAGCCCTGGCCTGCGACGTCGCCGCCCCAGACGAAGCTGACGTCGCGGCGGTCGGCCGGCGCGGTGCGGAAGCGGCCGGTTACCGGCTCTCCTTCGATCGCGCTATGCGAGAGGTCGCGGAAGCGGACGCGGTAGAAGATGTCCTGTCCGCCCGGCAGGTTCTCGATCAGCATCTTTGCGGTGAAGTCACTTTCGGGCAGCGCCGCGATCGGCGGCAGCGCGCGGGCGTCCTTGAAAGATTCGGTCGTCGCCACCTCGACCAGCATCTGCGCTGGACGGTCGGCGCGCGCCCACACCACGCCGCCGTCGACGGTGACGTCGCCCGACTGCACCCCGTGCGTGACCGCTGGCCGGTCGGCTGCGCGCGACAGATAGGGCATTGCGATGGCGCCGAGCGCGCCGGCGCCGGTGGTGAGGAAACGGCGGCGGGAGAATTTGACGTTCATGGCTGGCTCGCGGGCTGGCGCATCTTTCGCTGTCATTCCGGAGCGCGCAAAGCGCGAATCCGGAATCTCGAGATTCCCCGGTGCGCAATTGCGCACCTGTGGTCTGGTCCTTCGGACCATCCCGGAATGACGGCGGAAGCTATATTGAGACAATGTGACGCAGCAATAACGCGCGCAAGCTCTTAGGCGTTGCCGGCGGCCCTGAACTGCGCGCCCGCGCGTTGCAGGTTCTGCGGCAGGCTCATCAGCACTGCCTTGCGGTCGGCGACGGCGGCGTGGAACTGGTCGAGCGCGATGTTGAAGGCAGTGAGCCCGCCTTCCTCGATCGCGCCGTGATCGAAGCAGCGCAGCGTGTCGCGCAGGATCTCGTCGGCCTCGGCCTGCATCTGGTCGAGCTCTTCCGTCGTCTCGCTCTTGCGCGCGACGGCGATCATGTCGAGCAGGCGTTCGCGCAGATGGCTGTTGTTGTCGCGCTCGTCTTTCTTGAGGTAACCCGCGAACCAGGCACCGATCGAGCCCATGGCGGAGAGCGCCATCAGGCTCCACCAGATGTAATCACTGTATTTGTCGAGGAAGCTCTTCTCCTCGCCGTCGACGAAGGCGGCGGCGCCCGGATGCACGGGGATCACCGCGTCCTTGTCGGTATCGGGCGTTTCGATCTTGGCCGCCAGCGGGAATTCCGTCACCAGCTGCTGCCGCACGGCGAACAGCTGGCGCGTGAATGCCGCGATGGTGGTTTCGGACACGCCTTTGCGCGCCACGATGTGGTGCGAGAAGCTGATGGTCTTGACCTCGTCCTCGGGACGATCGGGCGAGCCGCCATAGGTGCCGGCGGGAATCTCGGAGGCTTCGTAGACCGGATGATTCTGCGCGATCGCGTCGGCGGAATCGATGGCAAGGAAGGTCGGCGTGCCGAAATCCTTGGTGGAGGCCGCAATGGCTTCAGCCGTGATCTTGCTGTTGACGGGACCGGCGGCGAGATAGACATCGGCCTTCTGGGCCTTGATCGCCTCGGCAGCTTCGTTGGCCGGAAACTGGATGATCTCGACCTTGGCGGGATCGACGCCATATTGCTGCAGGATCACCTTGAGCAGATTGACGTTGGCCTGGGTGCGGCCCACCACGCCGACGCGATGGCCGGCGAGTTGCGCGATCTTGGTGATCTTGGCGCCCTTCTTCTTGCCCTTGCCCTGGACCGACCACAGCACCACGACGTTCTTGCGCAGGGTCGCGACCGCCTGCGCGTTCTTCGGCACGTCGACGTCGCCGCGCACGATGGCAAGATCGACCTTGCCCTCCGCGAGCGCCTCGGCGCTGGCGGTGGCGCCGTCGGTCTGGACCGGGCGCAGCCGCACATAGCTCTTGTTCTGCGAGAACGCCTGCGTCAGCGTCTGCACGACCTTGACGTCGTCGCTGTTGGCGGGGCCCACCGCAACCTTCAGCGTCACCGGACGCATCGCGAAATAATAGCCGCCGACGAGCGTGCCGATGATGGCAAGCACCAGCGCGAGGGACACGAGCGCCGTCTTCCGCGCCGCCGATCGCGGCGAAGGCGGAGTGCGCGCTTCGGCCAGGTCCAGACCCCCGGTCATCGATCTCCCAAACAGGCGTTTCAGGCTCAGCTTCATCTCGGCCGGCGATTTAGGCGCGGAATTGTAGCAAATTTCTTGTCCGGCGGGGTTACATCTCCGTCATGGTTAGCGGATCGAGGAAATCCCCCCTGTGGACCCGAACCGTAAGCACGGTGTTAGGGTAAAGTTCCCCTGAAGCACGGAGGCGATCATGGCAGAACGGCTGGCGGCCCAAGCACGCAAGCAGGCACTGGGTGGTATCCCGGGCTGGAGCGAGGTCGGGGGACGCGACGCGATCGGGAAAACCTTCGTCTTCAAGGATTTCAACGAGGCCTTCGGCTTCATGACCCGCGCGGCGCTGGTCGCCGAGAAGATGGACCATCACCCCGAATGGCGCAACGTCTACAAGACCGTGGAGGTGGTGCTGTCGACCCATGATGCCGGCGGCGTCACGGCGCGCGACATCGAGCTCGCAAAGGCGATGAATGCCATCGCCAGGCTGACGGCTTAGCTGACACCAGGCTGACATCTTGCAGCGCCCGGCCGCATCCCCATCTTGTGATCAGCAGGACATGCGGCGATCCGCCGCTCCTGGCTGAACGGGGAGTTTTGGAGCATGGCTGCCGAGCACAGCGTCGGCTTCGAGCCGGCCGATCGGCTCGCGGAAGATCGTGAGAGCGTCCGCCGTCGCTTTTGGCGCAAGCTGAAGAGCGTCGCCGCGCAACTGCCGTTCGCCGAGGATCTCCTCGCGGCCTATTACTGTGCCTTCGACCGGCAGACGCCGCGCCATGTCCAGGCGTCCCTGCTGGGGGCGATCGCGTATTTCATCCTGCCGTTCGACTTCGTCCCCGATGTGATGCCCATGCTTGGCTTCACCGATGACGCCGCCGTGCTCGCCACCGCCATCCGCATGGTCGCCACCCATATCACGACCGAGCACCGCGAAGCCGCCCGCGCCGCGCTGAAGCGCGGCGTGGAGGAGGGCGAGGGGGCGCAGTAGGGGCGATTCAATCACACCCACCGCTGTCATTCCCCGCCTAGTGCGCAATTGCGCACGGGGGCGGGGAATCCAGTACGCTGCGGCCTCTCGATTCAATCACTGCCGTCTCGGAATACTGGATCGCCCGCCTTCGCGGGCGATGACACTGAGTGCATGGATGAGCGCTCGCTACTTCTTCTCCGCTCCCGCCCGCGCCTTCTCCGCGTCCCACGCCTGGAATTGCCTGAACAGCGTTTCCTTGTCCGCGTCGGACACGTTTGCAGCCGCAGGACTCTGCTTCAAAAACGCCTCGAAGCGCTGGCGTGTCACCGGCTCGACGCCGTGCTTGTCGAGCCATTGCTGCGCCACCGGCAGTCTGCTCCAGCCGGACAGCGGCGCCGCGAGCGAGACCTCCTTCCACTTGGGATGGAAGGGCGGGTTCTGCAGCGCGGGGAATTTCGTGAAGAACGCGTCCACGAACAGCTGGAGCTTGCGATAACGCTCGGTGTTGGGCGCCCAATTATAGGCCGCGAGCACCGCAGGCACCGCGATCGTGTCGACGCTCTCGCCCTCCTTGATCAGGTTCGGATAGTCCTTCGCGGTCAGCGTCGCCGGCAGATAGTCGCTCTGCAACGGCTTGGCGTAGTCCACCTTCGCGAGATGGAAGCGGCCGTCATTGCCGAAGGTCGAGACCGATTTGTACGGCTTGCCACCGACCACGATGACGGCGTCGATCTCGCCGGCCTTCAGCTTCTCCAGCGCGATGCGCTGCTCGACATAGACGAATTTCGCCTTGATCCCGAGCCGCTCGAACACGGTGAGGGCGGTGACGAAGGTGCCGCCGTTCGGCAGGTCGACGCTGACCGTCTTGCCTTCGAGGTCCTTCAGTGTCGCCACCGATTTCGGCGCGATCACCTGCATCTCTTCGTTGTAGAGCTTGGTCACATAGGTGAACTGCTTCTTGATGTCCTTGGCAAAGCCTTTGCGCTCGAGATAGTCGAGCGTGTCGGCGCGCACGACGCCGAGATCGACGCCTTGCAGGAACAGGATGTCGGCGACGCTCTGCACCGAGCCGCGTCCGACGATGGGCAGCACGCGGATCCTGTTGCCGTCGTCGAGCACCGAGGCGAGGTCGGCGCCGAACTGCACATAGGTGCCGCCGATCGTGCCCGTGATCAGCGTGACCGTGTTGGCGTTCAGCGCCTGCTTGGTCGAGCTCGAGCCGAACTGGAAGATGGCCTTCAGGCTGTCCGAGACCTTGGCCGGGTCGTATTCGGCCTGCTCGGCATGGGCCGTGAAGGCACAGATGGTCGTGATGGCGGCAAGCGCCATTTTCAGAACGTTACGCATGATGTCCCCTGAAGCGATCTAGTTCGAGAGCCGGGCGAGGCGCTGGCGCGCCTCCGCCGATCCGAGGCTGGCGGCGCGCTGGTACCAGTCGCGTGCGGCGACTGCGTCGGCAATGACGCTGCGCGCGTCGCTGGTGCCGAGCACCGCGGGATCGTAGGTCTGCGCCAGCAGCAGCGCGGCCGTTGCGTCCTTCGCATTGGCTGCGCGTTCGAGCAGCAGGCGCGCCGCTGCGATGTCGCCGACGCCGATCAGGCTTCTGGCGCGCGTCATCAGTCCCGCCAGCGTGTCGGCGTCGAGCGTCCTGGCAGGCTCGGGCGGTGCAAGCTGTGCCGCGACGGGCGCCGGCGCTGGCACTTGGACTTGGTTTGGGACTTGGCTTTGGACTTGGCTTTGGGCTTGCAGCGCAGTCTGGTAGGCGCTCGCAATCGCTTCGCGGCTTGGCGTCGAAGGCACCGGAAGCTCTTGCTTGTCGGCGCTCGCCAGCATCGTGTTGGTCACGCTGGCCGGATCCTTGAGCGGGACCTGGCGTACGGCCGGCAGATTGGCCTGTGCTGCGCCCGTTGCGCTGCCGGCATAGTCGGCGAGGAGGCTGCGCAGGTCGGACTGAAACAGCACGGCCGCAATCGCCGCGGCGGATATCGCAAGCCCGGCAGCGACAAGAGGCGCGACCCTGGTTTTGGGGCGCAGTGCCTGCGGCGCATATTCCCGTGGGTTCGGTGGTCCGAGCGGGTCGGACAGAAACAGTGGAATTGGATCGTCCTGCGCAAGCTCCGCGCGCCTGGCACGGGCGCGGATATAGGATGCGACGGGCGGATGTGATGCAGATCGATCGGAGTCGGGCGCGTGCGACTCCTTCGACGGACGGTAGGCCGTCGTCTCCATGGTGTGATGCTCCCCATTACTGACGCAACGCAGGGGCAGTCCCGGCTTCAGTCTTCTTGTTGTTGTCCAGAAGCGCCCCGCAAACTGGAACCGGTAAATCGCCGTCCGATTCAGCCCAAAAAACGACGGCGGTTTGCGCGAATCTGGAGATATTTGGGTTTGATTACGGCGGCGCGGCGGAATGCACCGCAATTTTGCTCGCGATGGTTGACGGGGATTTTACTAGGTGGCGGCGGGCACTTTGCTGGTCCCACACTCACTGTCATTCCCCGCGAAGGCGGGGAATCCAGTACGCCGCGGCCCATCGATTCAATCACTACCGTCGCGGAATACTGGATCGCCCGCCTTCGCGGGCGATGACAGTTGAGTGTGTGGCGATGGCGTCGCGACACCATCCGCCGTTACATCCTCACGGATGCAGGATCACCTTGCCCATGGCCTGGCGCCCCGCGAGCACCTTCAGCGCATCGGCGGTCTGCGCCAGCGGGAAGGTGCGATCGACATGCGATGAAATCTTTCCTTCCGCGGTCCACTTCACGAGCTTCTCGAGATTGGCGCGGTTCTTCGCGGGGTTGAGCCGGGTCCAGGCGCCCCAGAACACGCCGCGGATGTCGCAGCCTTTCAAGAGCGCGAGGTTCAGCGGCATTTTCGGAATGTCGCCGGCGGCAAAGCCGATCACGAGGAAGCGGCCCTCCCAGGCGATCGAGCGCAGCGCCTGCTCGGCATACGCACCGCCAACCGGATCGAAGATGATGTCGACGCCCTTGCCGTCCGTGAGCTTGCGCAGGCCTTCCTTCAGATCTTCCTTGCCGTAGTTCAGCGTCAGCTCGGCGCCATGCGCCTTCGCGAACGCGAGCTTCTCGTCCGACGAGGCGCAGGCGATCACCTTCAGGCCCATCAGCTTGCCGAGCTCGCAGGCGGCAAGGCCAGTGCCGCCGGCGGCGCCGAGCACCGCGAGCGTCTCGCCCGGCTTGGGGCTGGCGCGATCTTCCAGCGCATGCAGCGCGGTGCCGTAGATGATGATGATGCCGGCCGCGCGGTCGTAGTCGAGATTGTCGGGGATCTTGACGATCGAGGCCGCGGGCAGCGCGATCTTCTCGCGCGCGCCGTTGTGGCCGCAGGAGGCGACGACGCGGTCGCCGACCTTCAGGTCCGTCACGCCGGGGCCGATGCTCTCGATCACGCCGGCAACTTCCGCGGCGGGCGAGAACGGGAACGGCGGCTTGACCTGGTACTTGCCCTGAATCATCAGGATGTCGAAGAAGTTCAGCGCTGCGGCCTTGATCGCGATCACGGCTTCGCCGGGGCCCGCCACCGGATCCGGCACGTCGGCAAGCACGAGATCGTCGGGCTGGCAATATTGCGAGCAGAGGATGGCTTTCATGGCGGCACCTTGGGGCGTTTCGAGTGGATTTGGTTGGGTCGTTTCTGCCGGATTTAGGCAGTGGCGACAATCCGGATTCTTTGTCCAAAGCGATGCACAGACCTATCCTCACGTCATTGCGAGCGCAGCGAAGCAATCCAGACTATTTCCGCAGGACGGACTCCGGATTGCTTCGCTGCGCTCGCAATGACGCGGTGTGTGGAAACAGCGAGGATTCAAACGATGTTTGAAACGGGCCTGCTCAAGAACAAGCGCATCCTCGTCACCGGTGGCGGCTCGGGCCTTGGCGCGGCGATGGGGCGGCGCTTCCTCGCACTCGGCGCCGAGCTTGTGATCTGCGGCCGCAAGCTCGACCGGCTCGAGGCAACGGCGGGCGAGATGCGCGAAGAGACCGGCGGCAAGATCACGACCATCGCCTGCGATATCCGCGACGGTGCGGCCGTCGACAGCATGATGGATGCGATCTGGCGCGAGGCGCCGCTCGACGTCCTCGTCAACAATGCCGCCGCCACCTTCATCGCGCAGAGCGAGCAGCTCTCCTTCCGCGCCGCGGACGCGATCCTGGCGCCGACGCTGCATGGCGCGATGTATTGCACGCTCGCCGCTGGCAGGCGCTGGATCGAGGGCAGCCACGGGGGTGTCGTGCTCTCGATTCTCTCGACCTCGACCATCACCGGCCGCGCCTTCACTGTTCCCTCGGCGATGGCGAAGTCCGCAGTGCTGGCGATGACCAGGAGCCTTGCGGTCGAATGGGGTCCGAAGGGCATCCGCACCGTCGCGATCGCGCCGGGGCCGTTCCCGACCGCCGGCGCATCGGGGCAGCTCCGCCCGGAGGGCCGCGACGAAGGCTGGACCGCGCGCAACCCGCTTGGCCGCACCGGGGAACACGGCGAGCTCGCCGATCTCGCCAGCTTCCTCGTCTCCGACCGTGCCGCCTACATCAATGGCGAGATGGTGGTGATCGACGGCGGCGCGCATTTGCGCAGTTCCGGCGCCGAGGACCTGCTCGGCTGGACCGACGCGCAATGGGCCGCCCAGCGCACCGCGCGATCCGGAACCTGATCGTCGCCCTTCTGCTAACTGCCTTCCCAAATTGAACTTTCCCGGTTATCCCTGCTGCGGGGACAAAGCGCGGCCGAGCCATCTTCCAGTCACAATATTGAGGGAACCACTCCAGCATGTGGCGGGTGCTATTTTTGGCTTTGATGACGGGCGTGGCAGCGTGGGGAATCACCGATTCCGCGCGGGCACAGACAGCGCAACCGGCGCCGAAGAACGCACCGAAAGCGGCTGCGCCCGCGGCCAATACGACGGCAAAGACCGCGGCAAAGCCCGAGAGCAAACCGGTGGCCCCGGCCGCTGCGGTTGCGGGTGGTGCGGAGCCGACCCTGATCGGACAGTTCGGCACCTGGGGCGCCTATTCGGCGACGCCCAACGGCAAGAAGGTCTGTTTCGCGCTGGCAAAGCCGTCGTCGTCGAAGACCAACCCGCCGAATCGGCCGCGCGATCCCGCCTATGCCTTCGTCTCGACCCGGCCGGCGGAGAAGGTGAACAACGAAGTCTCGGTCATGATCGGCTACGCGCTGAAGCCGGGGGCGGAATCGTCGGTCGAAGTCGGCGGCGCCGCTTTCGCCATGTACACCCAGGGCGACGGCCTCTGGATCAAGAACGCGGCCGAGGAGGAGCGGATGGTCGAAGCCATGCGCAAATCCGCCGATCTCGTGGTCAAGGGCGTCTCGGCCAAGGGCACGGAGACGACCGACACGTTTTCGCTGAAAGGCCTCGCCCAGGCGCTCGACAAGATCGCGCAGGATTGTCGGCGTTAAGGCTGCGGGCGAGAAGGTCGCAATCGGCGGTTCCGGTTGCTATATAGGGCAGGTTCCAGATTTTCTTCCGTCATTCCGGGGCGATGCGCAGCATCGAACCCGGAATCTCGAGGTTCCGGGTTCAGCTCTTCGAGCTGCCCCGGAACGACCAAGCCATTAGGTCCATTCAATGCAAACCTCGACCGAGCCGCACAACGCAACATTGGTGGAGAAGACTCCACTCGAAACCTATGTGCCGCCGGCAAGACCGTCGCTGATCGGCCTGTCGCGCACCGAGCTTGCCGATCGCCTCGGCGACATCGGGGTCGCCCCGGCGCAGCGCAAGATGCGCGTGCAGCAGCTGTGGCACTGGCTCTATTTCCGTGGTGCCCAGAGCTTCGACGACATGACCTCGATCTCGAAAGGCATTCGCGCCGATCTCGCCCAGCATTTCACCGTCGACCGGCCGGAAGTCGTGGCCGAGCAGATCTCCAACGACGGCACCCGCAAATGGCTGCTGCGGCTGCCGAGCGGCGACAATGTGGAGAAGGCGCATGAGGTCGAGTGCGTCTATATCCCCGAGACCGATCGCGGCACGCTCTGCGTCTCCTCGCAGGTCGGCTGCACGCTGAACTGCTCGTTCTGTCACACCGGCACGCAGCGCCTGGTGCGCAACCTCACCGCCGGCGAGATCGTGGGACAGGTGATGGTCGCGCGCGATCGCCTGAACGATTGGGCCGATCGCGAGGACGGCACGCGCCGCGTCACCAACATCGTGATGATGGGCATGGGCGAGCCGCTCTACAATTTCGATGCGGTGCGCGATGCGCTGCTGATCGTCGGCGACAATGAAGGCATCGGCATCTCCCGCCGCCGCATCACGCTGTCGACCTCGGGCGTGGTGCCGAACATCGTGCGCGCGGGCGAGGAGATCGGCGTCATGCTCGCGATCTCGCTGCATGCGGTGCGCGACGAGCTGCGCAACGAGCTGGTGCCGCTCAACCGCAAATATCCGATCAAGGAGCTCTTGCAGGCCTGCCGCGACTATCCCGGCGCCTCGAACGCGCGCCGCATCACCTTCGAATATGTGATGCTCAAGGGCGTCAACGATTCGCTCGACGATGCCAAGCTGCTGGTGAAGATGCTCAAGGGCATCCCCGCAAAAATCAATCTCATCCCGTTCAATCCCTGGCCCGGCACCGCCTATGAATGCTCGGACTGGGACCAGATCGAGAAATTCTCCGAATACATTTTCAACGCCGGCTATTCCTCGCCGGTGCGCACCCCGCGCGGCCGCGACATCCTCGCCGCCTGCGGCCAGCTCAAGTCGGAGACCGAAAAGCTCTCGGCCAGGGAACGCCAGGCGCTGCGCGCCATGGCGATGACGGATTAGTTTCTCATGCCCACGCTCTCGCCTCCTCGTCATTGCGAGCGAAGCGAAGCAATCCAGAGTGTCGCCGCGGAAGCAGTCTGGATTGCTTCGTCGCAAGCGCTCCTCGCAATGACGGGAGAGGTGGTTTTGACGCCATGTCCCTGATCGGCCGACTCATCGTCATCTTCATCGGCTTTCTCGCCGCCTGCTTTGTCGGCGGCATGATCGTGGTCGTCGCGCTGCTGTTTCCGGAATTCGCCGATCTCGGCGCCGGTCCCGTCGATCAGGGTGCGATCGATATCCTGCTCGGCTTCGGCTTCATCTTCGTCTCGGGCTTCGCGCTGGTGCCGGCGGCGGTGATCGTCGCGATCACCGAAGCGCTCTACATCCGCAGCGCACTCGCTTACGCCGTCGGCGGCGGCCTTGTCGGGCTCGCCTGCTATCTCGGCCTCGTTCCCTTCCACTCCGACACGCTGCAGTTCGAGGGGATCGTGCGGCGTCACCTGGAAATCATGACCGGCGCCGGCATAGTCGCCGGCGTGGTCTACTGGCTGATCGCCGGCCGCAACGCCGGCGCCTGGCGCAACCCGCCGCCCCCGCGCCAGCCGCCTCCGCCATTGCCGGCGAATTCGCGGCCGGATGCGAGGTGATTGTCTTACCCTCCCCTGGAGGGGGAGGGTCGATCGCGCATAGCGCGAGCGGGGTGGGGTGACAGACTATCGGCGACGTCGGAGTGGGTGGCTTCACCCCACCTCGGTTCGCATTTCGCTTCGCTACATGCGAACCGATCCTCCCCCTCCAGGGGAGGATGGGCACCTTCCTTGGGGTTCCCATCTCCTTCCCACTCCGCTAAACCGCGCGCCATGAACCGGACTGGACTCTTCATCGCCCTGGCACTGTGGCTCGTGATCGGCGTCGTCTTCGGCCTCTATCCCGAGCTCGATCTCAAGCTGGCATCGCTGTTCTTCGATCCCGAGACCAAAACCTTTCCGCTCAAGCTGAACGACTGGGCCGGCTTCGCGCGCGACGCTGCGATGTGGATCGCCTGGGCGTTTGTGCTACCTTCGCTGGTGGCGCTTGTGGTCAAGATGATCCGGCCCGACCGGCCATTGATGGTATCGGGGCGCGCGATCGTGTTCCTGCTGGTGACGATCATCCTGTCGGCCGGCATTCTCACCAATCTCACCTTCAAGACCTATTGGGGCCGGCCGCGTCCGGTGGTGGTGACGGAGTTCGCCGGCGACCAGCAATTCGTGCCGTGGTGGGATCCGCGCGGTGGCTGCGCGCGCAACTGCTCGTTCTTCTCGGGCGAGGGCGCGACCGCGTTCTGGACGCTGGCCCCTGCCGCGCTGGCCCCGCCGGCCTGGCGGCCGCTCGCCTATGCCGGCGCGGTGGTGTTCGGCCTCGTGACGTCAGGGCTGCGCATGGCGTTCGGCGGGCACTTCTTTACCGATGTCTCGATCGCCGGCCTCGTCACCTTCGTCGTGATCTGGTTCGCCTACGCGCTGATCTACCGCTGGCCGCGGACCCGGTTTTCGGACGAGGCGGTGGACGCCGCCCTGACCCGGCTGAACATGCCCGCCTACCGGCTCCGCCAGCGCCTGTTCGGCCGCAAGACCGACCCCGCGCCGGTCGATTTGAGCCATTAAATGCGTGCCGAGCCCTGCGAAATTTGATATTCGCGCGGTCAACATCAGCCCCTTGAGACCCGATTGGAAGCCCCATGACCACGATCCTGAAAAGCCTGCCCAAGGGTGAGAAAGTCGGCATCGCTTTTTCGGGCGGTCTCGACACCAGCGCGGCGCTGCTCTGGATGAAGCAGAAGGGCGCGCGCTGCTACGCCTACACCGCCAATCTCGGCCAGCCGGATGAGGCCGACTACAACGAGATCCCGCGCAAGGCGATGGAGTTCGGCGCCGAGAAGGCGCGCCTCGTCGATTGCCGCACGCAGCTGGTCCATGAAGGCATCGCCGCGATCCAGTCCGGCGCCTTCCACATCTCCACCGGCGGCATCACCTATTTCAACACCACGCCGCTGGGGCGCGCCGTTACCGGCACGATGCTGGTCGCGGCCATGAAGGAGGACGGCGTCAACATCTGGGGCGACGGCTCGACCTTCAAGGGCAACGACATCGAGCGCTTCTACCGCTACGGCCTGCTCACCAATCCCGGTCTGAAGATCTACAAGCCCTGGCTCGACCAGCAGTTCATCGACGAGCTCGGCGGCCGCGCCGAGATGTCGGCGTTCATGACCGCGCAGGGCTTCGCCTACAAGATGAGCGCCGAGAAGGCGTATTCGACCGACAGCAATCTACTCGGAGCGACTCACGAGGCCAAGGATCTCGAAAGCCTCGACAGCGGCATCAAGATCGTCAACCCGATCATGGGCGTGCCGTTCTGGCGCGACGATTGCGCCGTCAGGGCCGAGAAGGTCGTGGTGCGGTTCGAGGAAGGCCAGCCGGTTGCGCTGAACGGCCAGACCTTCTCTGATCCGGTCGCGCTGTTCCTCGAAGCCAACGCGATCGGCGGCCGCCACGGCCTCGGCATGAGCGACCAGATCGAGAACCGCATCATCGAGGCCAAGAGCCGCGGCATCTACGAGGCGCCCGGCATGGCGCTGCTGCACATCGCCTATGAGCGCCTCGTCACCGGCATCCACAACGAGGATACCATCGAGCAGTACCGCATCAGCGGCATGCGGCTGGGACGCCTGCTCTATCAGGGCCGCTGGTTCGATTCGCAGGCCCTTATGCTGCGCGAGACCGCGCAGCGCTGGGTCGCGCGCGCCGTCACCGGCGAGGTCACGCTCGAGCTGCGCCGCGGCAACGACTATTCGCTCCTCAACACCGAGAGCCCCAACCTCACCTATGCGCCGGAACGGCTCAGCATGGAAAAGGTGGAAGACGCCGCCTTCACGCCGGCCGACCGCATCGGCCAGCTCACGATGCGCAACCTCGACATCGCGGATACGCGCACGAAGCTCGGTCTCTATTCGAAGACCGGTTTGCTGTCGGGTAGCGAGGGCTCGCAGATATTCAAGCTCGAGAGCGACAAGGGGTGAGGCTCTCGTAGCCCGGATGAGCGAAGCGATATCCGGGACTTTCTCGCCACATGGATAGACCCCGGATGTCGCTTCGCTCATCCGGGCTACAAGCGATAGCTTCGTTCGTCATTGCGAGCGAAGCGAAGCAATCCAGAATCTCTCCGCGGAGACAGTCTGGATTGCTTCGTCGCTTCGCTCCTCGCAATGACAAAGAAATGGCCGGGATCGCTCCCGGCCATTTGCGTTTGTGCTTCGCCTCAGCGCGGCGGCGCGGTGCCGGGCGGGGGCGGCGGCAGCGAGGCCTGCCCGCCGTTGAGCAGCGGCGTGATGCGGCGGATTGTGACGCGCCGGTTGATCAGGCTCGGTCCCTGCGTCTGCTCCTTCAGATACTGCTCGCCGTAGCCCTGTGACGTCAGGTTCTCCGCCGGCACATTGAACTGCTGCGTCAGCAATTCGGCCGCGGACTGCGCACGGCGGTCCGACAGCGACAGATTGTCGACCTCGTTGCCGACCGCGTCGGTGTGGCCCTCGATCAGGAACACCTCGCGCGGGTTGCGCTGGATCGCCTGGTTGAGGCCGTCGGCGATCACCTGCAGCCGGGCCGCCTGGTCCGGCGGGATGGTCCACGATCCCGTCTCGAAGTTGATCGTATTGACATCGATGCTCGGCATCTGCATGCGAACATTCGGGCTGTAGCGGATCTCGTCGAGCGAGTAGCGCCGATCGATCCGCTGCACCGGCGGGGCCTGCATGGTCGCATAGATCACGTCCGGCGACGCCTCCTCCGCGTCGACGATGTAGCGATCGTAGGGAATGTTCACGACCGGCGGCGGCACGTCGACATAGAAGCCGCCGACCGACCGCGGATCGCGGTAGCTGTTGTCGATGATGACGATCTCGCGCCCGCCGGGGTCCCTGCGGATTCGTCGCAGCAGCGAGCCGTCCGGACCGACCACGGTAATCACCTCGCTGCCATCGGGACGGATCACGACGGTGCGGGTTTCGCCGCCGATCGTGTCGGTGCGGATGTCGCGGGCGCCGTAGCGGAAGCGATAGAGATCGTTGCCGCGGACATAGGCCTGCCCGCCCGGATCGCGGATGATGATGCGGTCCGGCTCGTTGTAGATGGTGCGGCCGCCCTCGACGACCTCGCGCCGCTGGTTGTGGAGATCGGCAATGGTCGCGCCGATCACGGCACCGGCCACCACGCCCGCGCCGATCGCGAGCGGAGTCAGGTCACGCTGCGGCGGGCGGGGCGGAGGCGGCAAGGGTGCAGCGACCGTCGGCGCGGCCTGGAAGGCCGGCGCAACCGTCGGCGGACGGTATTGGGCCCGGTTGGGCGGTGGCGTAGCGGCCGCGGAGCCGGGGACGACCGTCGGGGCTGCAGCGCCAGCGGGCGCCGCGGGCCGGGGCGGCAGGGCGCCGGCCTGGGGCGGCGCAGCCGGAGTTCCGGCTGCGGGGGCGCCGGCCGGAGGCGTTCCGCCCTGTTGGCCGGGAGTTGGCGTCGCCGTCGGGGCTGGGGCCGTGCCGGGAGCCGGGGTCGCTGATCCCGGACGTCCGGCCGGCGGCGTCGCAGTGCCACTGGGGGCCGGCGTTGCCGTTGGAGCGGGGGTCGCGCCGGGAGCTGGCGTGGCCGATCCCGGACGTCCGGCCGGCGGCGTCGCAGTGCCACCAGGGGCCGGCGTTGCCGTTGGAGCAGGCGCAGCACCGGGGGCCGGCGCTCCCGCCGCCGGAGGCGAGCCGGGACGTGCGCCGGGCGGAGGTGCGCCGGGGCGACCGGCCGGCGGTGCGCCGGGCGTGCTGCCCGGAGCCGGCGTCGCCGTGGGCGCAGGTGTCGTGGTCGGCGTGGGTGTCGCCGTCGGAGCGGGAGTGGCTGCCGGCGCTGGCGAGCCCGGGCGGGCCGCAGGTGCACCGGCTGAAGGGGCCGTGGGCGTCGCCGTCGGCGCAGGCGTGGGCCGCACCGCGGGCGCCGCTGCAGGAGGCGGCGGAGGTGTTGGAGTTGGGTGCGCGGCAGCGGGAGGCTGTGCTGGCGGCGTCGGCCGTGCCGCAGGCGGGGCCGGAGGCGGCGGCGTCGGGGCATGCTGCTGCGGGGCCGCGGCCGGAGGCGGTGCTGTCGGTGTTGGAGCCGGCCGTGTCGCGGGCGGCGCCGGAGGCGGCGGTGTCGGAGCGTGCTGCTGCGGGGCCGCAGCCGGAGGCGGTGCAGCAGGTTTCGGTGCGGCAGGCGGCGGGGGTGGCGGCGGCGGAGCCGGGCGGGCCGCAGGGGGCGGCGGCGGAGGCGGCGCTGCAGGGCGCGGCGGTGCGGCTGCCGGCGGCGGCGCAGCGGGCGGGTGGGGCGGTGCAGCGGCGGGTGGTGGCGGTGCAGCCGGACGCGGGGGCGCAGCAGGCGGCGCGGCCGCGGGCGGGCCCTTCGGCGGCTGCTTCGGTTTTCCGTCAGGGCCGGTCTCTTGCGACTGAGCCGGCTGGGCCTGCGCGACCACGAGCGGCGAAGCGCTCTGCGCATGCGATGCGGTGTTGGCCAATTGCATCGCGGTGAGAGCCGTCGTCGCAAGCAGCACGAAACGAAGGTTGGTCATGGTGGTGAACTTCCCCGGAAGGTTCTTTGACGAAGTGGTTGGGATGAGCAGCTACGCGTTAGGCCGCATTGTGGCGGGCGAAGCGGTCGCGGCCCGATTTATTTCTGCACGCAAATCATCTCACTATGGCGACGTTCATTGCGCATTCAGACGCTCCTTGCAATCGCCTCACATGTGGTGCGTCGCCTCACATGTGCTGCCGCGGCGGTGTTGCGTCCGTCGCAGGATTGGGCGTGAGCGGACCGTTCGGCCCGCGCGATGGAATCTCTTCAGGCACGTGGCCCGGCAATTCGTCGGGTCGTGGTGATTCGCCGGGCTCGTGCACCGGCGGCGTGATGTCGGGCTGCGGATTGCCGGGCGGAATTCCCGGCGGCGGCTCCGTGGGAGTCCCCGGTGTTGCCGGTGGAATCTCGGGCGGTTCGATCGGCATCGGCATCATCGAGATCGTTGTCCAGAGAACGATAACGACGATGCCGTGCCGATGTTCCCTCTCGCATCGAGTCGAAGCGCCCTATTCGGGCAGATGGCAGACGGCCTCGATGTTGTGGCCATCGGGATCGAGCACGAAGGCGCCATAATAGTTCGGGTGATAATGCGGCCGGATGCCCGGCGGACCGTTGTCGCGGCCGCCCGCCGCGATCGCTGCCTTGTAGAATGCGTCGACCGTGGCGCGGTCCTTTGCCGCGATCGCGACATGCACCGGCTTGTTCATCGCGCCTTCGCCGCCGATCCAGAAGTCCGGCTTGCCGTCGGCGCCGAATCCGGCCGCCGCAGCGTGACCGGTCTGCTCCGCCGTGACCTCCATGATCAGGCCGTAGCCGAGCGGCGCCAGCGCGTTGGCGTAGAACTGTTTCGCGCGCTCATAGTCGGAGACAGAGAAACCGAGATGGTCGATCATCGTAACCTCCGTTGTTCGTCCGTCAGCGTGACAGGAATGTATTGCTTCGCGTCTTGCGCGCGACCGCAAAGCCGCGCGCGACCATGTCGGCAATACAGTCCTGCTGCCAGTCGTTTTGTGACAGATGCTCGATCACGACCGCGCGCGGCCACAGCGATTGCTGTGCGTCGCGGAAGAAGCCGATCAGCACGCGGTCCTCGAAACCCTCGACATCGATCTTGAGCGAATCGACCTGCGCGATGCCGGCCTCGTCGAGAATGCGCATCAAGCGCAGTGACGGCACCTTGATGGCGTCGGCGCTCGCCGCGCCGGTCACGACATGCGTGGCGCCGAGATTGCCGCCGCCGCTCTCGATCATCAGCTCGCCGTCGCTGTCGCCGGCCGCGGCCTGAACCAGGCGCACCTGCGTCGCTTTCGATGCGGCATGGTTGAAGGCGAGCCGTCCGAAGGTCAGAGGATGCGGCTCGATCGCGACCACCTTGCCTTGGGGGCCGACCTGCCGCGCCATCACCAGCGCAAACGTGCCGACATTGGCGCCGACGTCGACGAAGGTGCCGCCCACTGGGGTGTGCTGGCGCAGGAAGTCGAGCTCGTCGAGATTGTAGTCGGGATTGAACAGCGCGCCGCGCTCGGTCGCGCTGCCCTGATGATAGAAGCGGAACGAGGCGCCCTGATACTGCACATCGATCGGGCCGCCGCGCAGCAGATTGACCAGCCGCGACAGCCAGGGCCGGAACGCACCGCGCTTCAGCCCCGATCGCGTCGCAAGGCTGATAATCGCGGCCTGCGCCGCGTTCGGCGCAAACGCGCCGAACGGCGCGGTTGATGGAGCTTTGTCGGGCGTCAAGCAGCAGGTCCTCGTAGCAAGCGGCGCATGCATAGCCGGTTTTGCCGAGGGCCACAATTTCGGTGTCGTCCCGGATCTGCGCGCCTTGGGCGCGCTTGTCCGGGACGACGACCAAAAATTTCGCTCGCTTGCAAGCGCGACAGCGCCTCACGCCGCCTTCTTCGGCGCTTTCCGCTGCCTCAGGAATCGCCCGAGCAGCCTGCGTTTGCCCTTGCGCGGGATCAGGTCGACGTCGCTGACGAGCTTGGCGCCGCCCTTGCGGCGCTCCAGCACGATCTTGCGGCTGTGAAAGGCTTCCAGCTCGGCGCGATGCGCGACGCTGACGATGGTCGCCTTCGGCAGCTCGTCGGTGACCATCTTCATCATCTTGTCCTGGCTCTTCTCGTCGAGCGCCGAGGTCGCTTCATCGAGCACGACAATGTCGGGCTTGTGCAGCAGCAGCCGGGCGAAGGCGAGGCGCTGCTTCTCGCCGCCCGACAGCGTCTGGTCCCAGGGGCCTTCCTCCTCGATCTTCTCCTTGAGATGCTCGAGTCCGACCTTGTGCAGGGCTTCCCCGATCTCCTCGACGGTCCAATCCTCTGCGGCCCCGGGATAGGCGACGGCGCGGCGCAGCGATCCCGTGGGTACGTAGGGCCGCTGCGGCAGCATGAACAGCCGCCGGTCGGGATGGAAGTTGATGCTGCCGTCGCCCCATGGCCATAGCCCCGCAATGGCGCGCACCAGCGTGCTCTTGCCGGTGCCGGATTCGCCGGCGACGAGCAGCCGCTCGCCGGGCTCGATCACCACCTCGGTCTCGCCGACCACAGCGGTTCCGTCATCGAGCGTCACCGAGAGATCATGCAGCTCCAGCATCGCCTCGCTGCGCGTCTCGCCGCGCTGGATGCGGCCGAGGCCGTCGCCCTGCTCGGCGCGCTCGAGGCCGTCGAGCGACATCATCAGCGAGGCGATGCGGCGCGCGCAGGCGTTCCAGTCGGCGAGCCGCGGATAATTGTCGACCAGCCAGCCGAATGCGCTCTGCACGATGGTGAAGGCGGAGGCCGCCTGCATCACCTGCCCCAGCGTCATGCTGCCGTCGAGGAATTTCGGTGCGCAGAGCAGGAGCGGCACGACCGGTGCAACGAGGCTTGATCCTTGCGACACCAGCGTGGTGCGCATGTGTTGGCCGGCCAGCCGTGCCCATTGCCGCAGGACGCTGGCGAAGTTGCGGTCGAGGCCGTCGCGCTCCTCCTCTTCGCCACCGAGCAGCGCGATGCTTTCGCCGTTCTCGCGCACGCGTGTCAGGGTGTAGCGGAAATCGGCCTCGGCCTGGTTCTTGTCCTCCGAGACCTGCACGAAGCGCCGGCCGATCACCGTGATCGAGCCGGAGGCGATCGCGGCATAGAGAATCGCGGCGATCACCAGGAAGCCGGGAATGGTCACCGAGGAGCCGCCGAGCGTGACGGTGAGCGCGCCGCCGATGGTCCAGAGCACGACGATGAAGGTCGCGGCCGACAGCAGCGCCGAGGTGACGCCGGCGAGGAAATCGACCGGCGCGTCGGTCGCAATGCGTAAGTCTTCCGCGATCCGGTATTCCGGATTCTCGTGGTCGCCGCCGACGAGGTTGAGCTGGTAGTAGCGCCCGTTGGTGAGCCAGCGCGTCAGCACGCTGCCCGTGAGCCAGGCCCGCCAGCGCCGCTGGATGCTCATGCGCGCGAACACCTGCGCGACGCCGAGCACGATGCTGCCGATCGCGAGCGGGAAGAACAGTGCGGTGAGATGGAAGACGCTCGTCGCGTCGCGCTGCTCGATGGCATCGAAGATCGCGCGATTCCAGACATTGATGCCGTATTGGAAGCAGACGGTGAGGACGATCAGCACGCCGAGGCCGATCGAGAACGGCCAGGCGAGGCGGTCGCCGCTGCGGCCCCAGAAGCCGCGCGCGCTGATCCAGAACCGCGTCAGCAGATAGTCCTTGCGGGCCTGCTCGGCCTCTTCGGGCGAAAGCTCGGGATCGGGTTCGAGCACCTCGGGCGGCGGCGGAGCGACCTCGTCGCCGTTCTCGCCTTCGATCTCGACAATGGGTGGCGTCTTGCCCTGGTCGCGCTTCCCGGCTGGCTTTTGCATGGCCGGATAACGCGAGAAAAATCAGCCGGTTCCCATTAGTTCCCGAATGGCCTATTCGGCGGCGCCGTCGCGCACCCGCCGCGGCCGCGCAGCCCGGTGCAGCACGCGCGACAGCTCTTCGACCGAATAGGGCTTTTGCACGAGATCGAAGCCGAGGCTGCCTTCCTGGGACAGGGCCTGGCTGTAGCCGGTGGTCAGCACGACCGGCACCTTGATGCCGCGATCGCGGACAGCCCGCGCGAGATCGAGCCCGGTCATCCCGGGCATCACGATGTCGGAGAACACGACGTCGAAACGATCCACGTCCACGACAAGCTCGGCAAGCGCATCGGCGGCATTGTCGACCAGCGTGATGCTGTAGCCGAGCGCA
Organism: Bradyrhizobium sp. cir1; assembly: GCF_014198245.1. Classification (GTDB taxonomy): domain Bacteria; phylum Pseudomonadota; class Alphaproteobacteria; order Rhizobiales; family Xanthobacteraceae; genus Bradyrhizobium. The sequence continues at coordinate 34,525 of NZ_JACIHE010000034.1, read as the reverse complement.
GTGAGTCCGTCGGCGGCGAAATTGGCGAGCTCGATATTGTCCTCAACCAGCAGCACCGATATGCCGCTGCCGGCCACCGCAGGCGCTGTGTTCGGCGCCTGCTGCTGCGGCAAGAGGTCCGCGGGCACGCGCGGGAGATAGAGCGAGAAGGTGCTGCCCTGGCCGACTTCGCTCGTGACCGTCACCTCGCCGCCGGATTGCCGGGCGAAACCGAACACCTGGGACAGGCCAAGACCGGTGCCGTGGCCGACCTGCTTGGTGGTGAAGAACGGCTCGAAGATCCGCCCGAGCCGCGCGGCCGGAATGCCGACGCCGGTGTCGCTGACGGTCACGCCGACGAAGCCAAGGTTTCTCGGGATATGACTGCTCGCGACGTGCGCCAGCGTGTCAGGAATCGTGGTCGCTGCCTTGACCGTGAAGCTGATCCTGCCCCTGCCCTGCATGGCATCGCGCGCATTGGTCGCCATGTTGATCAGCGCGGTCTCGAACTGGCTGGCATCGGCATTGACGAGGCACGGCTCCGCCGGCAGCCGCATCGCGATCTCGATGGCCGGTCCGAGCAGCGTGGCGAGCATGTCGTGCAGCGACTGCAACCGCTCGCCGACGTCGAACACTTCCGGCTTCAGGGTCTGACGCCGCGCAAAGGCGAGCAGCTGCGAGGTCAGCCTGGCCGCGCGCGCCACCGCGTCCGCAATCGCCGTGATGTAGCGCTGCCGTCGCTCTTCGCTCAGCTGCGGGCGGTTCAACAGATCGACCGAGGCGCGGATCACGGTCAGGAGGTTGTTGAAGTCGTGGGCGACGCCGCCGGTGAGCTGGCCGAGCGCCTCCAGACGCTGGCTGTGCTTGAGGGCCTCCTCGGCTTCGCGCCGCTTTGCGGCTTCCATCTGCAGATGCTGGGTGCGCCGGAACGCGAATGCGAGCAGCAGAAACAGCAGCGCGGTGGCGGGAACGCCGAATACCAGATGCTGGCCCATGGTCGCGAACCAGCGCGCGCGGATCGCCGAGGTCTCGAACCCGGCGCTGACATAGATCGGATATTCGGCGACGCGCCTGTAGCCGATGCGGCGCTCGATCCCGTCCGACGGCCAGGCGATGGTCATGAGCCCGCGCGTGGGGTGCGCGGCGATCTCGCGGCCGACCGGTCCGCCCGGATCGAGGCGGAGGTCACGGTCGAGCCGCGGGAAATGCGCCAGCACCACGCCGTCGGTGCGACCCATCGCGAAGAAGCTGCCGGGATCCGACCCGATCCTGGCGTAGAAGCTCTCGAAATATTCCGGCAGCACGGAGGCCTGGATCACGCCGATGAAGCTGCCGTCGTCGGTATCGCGGCGGCGGCTCATGCCGAAAAAGCGCGCGCCCTGATAGGGCGGACGCGGCGTCAGCGGCATGCCGATGAACGTGCCGATGGTCTGGTCGACATGGGCGTAGAAATAGTCGCGGTCCGTAAAGCTCAGCTGCGGCGGCGGCGAAACCAGGCTGTTGACCAGTGCTTTTCCATCCGCGTCGAAGATCCAGGCCGATTTGAGCTGCGGCAGCGAATCGGTCAGCCGCTTCAGCCGGCGATGCAGCGCCGCCTCGCGCGCGCGGATGACGTCGTCGGGAAGGCCGCGCACGACCTCGTTGAGCTCGGACAGGCTGCGGTCGATGGTCTCGAACACCTTGAGCGCATGCTCATGCGCGACATCGAGTGTGCGCTCGATCTCGCGGTCGGCGATGTCCTTGGTCGAGGTGTAGGAGATCGTGGCGGCGATCGCGAACAGCGCAATCGGCAGCGCCAGGGATGCAACCATCATCCACTGCAAAAGCCTCAGCGAATTGCGTTGCGCTCCCTGCACGGCCGCTCCGGTCCCTGACCGGAGAGCTTACTTGAACTTCCCGCCGGGAAGGAAGCGGCTTGTCGCTATAATCTTTGGTTGTATTTCGCCGAATCGCCCGCCACGCGCGTTGCGGCAAATTCTACTCAAACTGACGTCGATCGTGGCATGCCCCGGCCGCGGTGGCCGGGGGCGATGGCATGAACGATGCTAGATCTGCCGCTCGACCATCTTGAGCTTGAGCTCGGCGATGGCCTCGGCCGGGTTGAGGCCCTTCGGGCACGCCTTGGCGCAGTTCATGATGGTGTGGCAGCGGTAGAGCCGGAACGGGTCCTCGAGATTGTCGAGACGCTCGCCGGTGGCCTCGTCGCGCGAATCGGAGACCCAGCGGTTGGCCTGGAGCAGCGCGGCGGGACCGAGATAGCGTTCGCTGTTCCACCAATAGCTCGGGCAGGAAGTCGAGCAGCAGGCGCACAGGATGCACTCGTAGAGGCCGTCGAGCTTCTCGCGGTCCTCGTGGCTCTGGCGCCATTCCTTCTGCGGCGTCGGCGAGGTCGTCTTCAGCCACGGCTCGACCGAGGCGTACTGGGCGTAGAAATTGGTCAGATCGGGGACGAGGTCCTTCACCACCGGCTGGTGCGGCAGCGGGTTGATCTTCACCGCGCCGTCCTTGACGTCGTGCATCGAGCGCGTGCAGGCCAGCGTGTTCTGGCCGTCGATGTTCATGGCGCAGGAGCCGCAGACGCCTTCGCGGCAGGAGCGACGGAAGGTCAGCGACGGATCGATGTGGTTCTTGATCCAGATCAGGCCGTCCAGCACCATCGGACCGCAATCATTGGTGTCGACGTAGTAAGTGTCGACGCTCGGATTCTTGCCGTCGTCCGGATTCCAGCGATAGACCTTGAACTCGCGGAGCTCGGTCGCGCCCGCGGGCTTCGGCCAGGTCTTGCCGCCGGTGATCTTGGAGTTCTTCGGAAGTGCGAATTCAACCATTGCTCTAACCTTTCGTCATTCCGGGGCGATGCGCAGCATCGAACCCGGAATCTCGAGATTCCGGGTCTGGTCCTTCGGACCATCCCGGAATGACGGCTAATGTTCGATCAGTACACGCGCGCCTTGGGCGGGATGTACTGCACGTCGTTGGTCATGGTGTAGCTGTGCACCGGGCGGTAGTCGATCGCGACCTTGCCGGCATCGTCCAGCCAGGCCAGCGTGTGCTTCATCCAGTTCTTGTCGTCGCGCTCGGCGTAGTCCTCGCGGGCATGGGCTCCGCGGCTCTCGGTGCGGTTGGCGGCCGAGTTCATCGTCACCACCGCCTGCGAGATCAGATTGTCGAACTCCAGCGTCTCGACGAGGTCCGAATTCCACACCAGCGAGCGGTCGGACACGGCGATGTCGGTGATGCCGGAGTGCACCTTCTGGATCAGGTTCTGACCTTCGCTCAGCACCTCGCCGGTGCGGAACACGGCGCAGTTGTTCTGCATCACATGCTGCATGCCTTCGCGCAGCTTCGCAGTCGGCGTGCCACCGGAGGCGTTGCGGTAATGGTCGAGGCGGCCGAGCGACATTTCCGCCGAGTTCGCCGGCAGCTCGGGCTGCTTGGCGTTGGGCGTGAGCTTCTCGGCGCAGCGCAGCGCAGCGGCGCGGCCGAACACCACGAGATCGATCAGCGAATTGGAGCCGAGACGGTTGGCCCCGTGCACGGAGACGCAGGCCGCCTCGCCCAGCGCCATCAGGCCGGGGACGACTGCGTTGTCGTCGCCGTCCTTCTTGGTCAGGACCTCGCCGTGATAGTTCGTCGGGATGCCGCCCATGTTGTAATGCGTGGTCGGCACGATCGGGATCGGCTCGCGCGTCACGTCGACATTGGCGAAGACCTTTGCCGATTCGGAGATGCCCGGCAGGCGCTCGGCGAGCACCGCGGGATCGAGATGGTCGAGATGCAGGAAGATGTGGTCCTTCTTCTTGCCGACGCCGCGGCCCTCACGGATCTCGATGGTCATCGCGCGCGAGACGACGTCACGCGAGGCGAGGTCCTTGGCCGAGGGTGCGTAGCGCTCCATGAAGCGCTCGCCTTCGGAGTTGACGAGATAGCCGCCTTCGCCGCGGGCGCCTTCGGTGACGAGACAGCCCGCGCCGTAGATGCCGGTCGGGTGGAACTGCACGAACTCCATGTCCTGGAGCGGCAGGCCGGCGCGCAGCACCATGCCGCCGCCGTCGCCGGTGCAGGTATGGGCCGAGGTGCAGGAGGCGTAGGCGCGGCCGTAGCCGCCGGTCGCCAGGATCGTGGTCTGGGCGCGGAAGCGATGCAGCGTGCCGTCGTCGAGCTTCAGTGCGATGACGCCGCGGCAGGCGCCCTGGTCGTCCATGATCAGGTCGATGGCGAAGAACTCGATGAAGAACTCCGCCGCATGGCGCAGCGACTGGCCGTACATTGTGTGCAGCATCGCATGGCCGGTGCGGTCGGCGGCGGCGCAGGTGCGCTGCGCCTGGCCCTTGCCGAAGTCCAGGGTCATGCCGCCGAACGGACGCTGGTAGATCTTGCCGTCCTCGGTGCGCGAGAACGGCACGCCCCAATGCTCGAGTTCGTAGACCGCGTCGGGCGCGTTGCGCACCATGTATTCGATCGCGTCCTGGTCGCCGAGCCAGTCCGACCCCTTCACGGTGTCGTACATGTGCCAGCGCCAGTCGTCCTGGTGCATGTTGCCGAGCGCGGCCGAGATGCCGCCCTGGGCTGCGACGGTGTGCGAGCGGGTCGGAAACACCTTGGTGATGCAGGCGGTGCGAAGACCGGCCTCGCTGCAGCCGACCACGGCGCGCAGGCCCGCGCCGCCGGCGCCGACCACGACGACGTCATAGGTGTGGTCTTCGATCGGATAGGCTTTGCCGTTGGTGGCGGGAGCGCCGTTGCCCTTGCCATTCGTCTCGTTGGCCATGGGTTACACTCCGGCTGACAGTTGGAGAATCGCGTAGATCGAGGCGAGCGCGACCGCGACCGAGAAGAAATTGTTGAGCATGATCGATACGAGCTTCAGCTTCTCGTTGTGGACGTAGTCCTCGATCACGACCTGCATGCCGATCTTCATGTGCCAGGCGCTGGCGACGATGAAGAGCACCATGATGATGGCGACCGGCAGCGAGCCGAGGATCTGCTTGGCGCCGGCCTGGTTGCGGCCGAGCGTCATCATGATGACGACGACCACCGGGATCATCAGCAGCGTCATCGCCACCGCCGTGAGGCGCTGGCGCCAGAAGTCGGATGTGCCGGAATGCGCGGCGCCGAGATTGCGGACGCGGCCGAGCGGGGTGCGCATGCTGCGCTTGGGCGTATCGGTCGCGCTCATCGTCCGCCTCCGGTCGCATAGGCAATGATCCAGATCAGCACCGTCAACGCGATGCCGCCGATCAGGGCGCCCCAGGTCAGCGCTTCGCGCTCATTGGCCTTGAAGCCGTAGCCGAGGTCCCAGACGAAATGCCGGATGCCGCTCAGCATATGGTGCATCAGCGCCCAGGTGTAGCCGAACACGATCAGCCGGCCGATGATGCTGCCGGTGAAGGCCTGGACGTGGGCATAGGCGGCGGGGCCGGAGGCCGCTGCAATCAGCCACCAGGCCAGCAGCAGGGTTCCGACGTAAAGGGCGATACCGGTGGCGCGATGGACGATGGACAGCGCCATCGTCAACGTCCAGCGGTAGACTTGCATGTGTGGTGAAAGCGGTCGTTCGATCCGTGCGGTCATGGGCTTTGATGTTGTATGGCGGCCCCTTGAGGGCGCGCGCGGGGATCGCGAAAGGTCGGCTCTATTTACGGAGTCGATTTCGCCTGCGCAATCACCAAATCGCCATAAATCGAACCAGGGTTCAGCTCTACAGCCTTGATGAAACAAGGCCAATCAGTGGCTTGGTATACCAGCGCGTCGGTCCGCCAGCAAACAGTTGACGATTGATTCATTCTTTCAGGAGGCGGCCGGGGCGCATTGAAATCACTATTGGAACGCCTCTAAACCATCGCGGCCTCGCCGAAGTTCGAACCAGTCAGTTCATGGCGCTCGAGGCCGCTCGCTTCGTCATCGGAACCCCTGCGAGCGCCATTTGCCGGATCAATTCCGCCGCGACGGTGGATATGCACGTCCTGCATTCCACCCCGCCACAGAGATCACCGGCTGAGCGGATCGCTTCCGCGCCACCGCGCGATCAGGAAATCGATGAAGGCGCGAATCTTCGTCGAGCCGAGCCGCGACGGCTGATACAGCGCGTGCAGCGGCGCCGGCGCCGGCTCATGCGCGCGCAGCAGACGTCGCAGGCGTCCTTCCGCCAGCTGCCGCTCCACCTGCCATGACGGCACGCGGACGATGCCAGCGCCGTTCTCCGCGGCCGCGGCGAGCGCATCGAGGCTGTTGACCCAGAGTCGTCCCGCGATGCGGATTCGCGTTCCGCCGTTCGCCTCGCGGCCGAACCTCCAGGTTGCTGCTCCCGGCGCGTCGGAAAACACCAGGCAATCATGCTGCGCCAGATCGGCAGGCGTATGCGGTTCGCCGCGGCGTGCGAGATAATCGGGCGAGGCGCAGTGAATCATCTGCACCTCCGCGAGCTTTCGCATCACCAGCTGCGAATCCGGCATGCGCCCGACCCGAAGCGCCAGGTGAACGTCCTCATCGATCAAATCGACGTTGCGATCGACCAGCAGCAGGTCCACGGAGAGCGATGGGTAGGCGCGCAGGAAATCGCCGAGCAGCGGCGCAATCAGCAGGCGTCCCATCAATGTCGGCGCGCTGACGCGCAGCCGCCCCGACGGCTCGCGGCGATTGCCCGCCAGCCCCTCTTCGATCTCCTTGAGCTCGCCCAGGATCGATTTGGCGCGCTCGTAGAGCATGCGCCCATCCTCCGTGAGCGCGAGCTGTCGTGTCGTCCGCATCAAGAGGCGCGTGCCGAAGTGGCGCTCGAGCGCGGAAATCTGCCGGCTCACTGATGTCAGCGAGCTCGGCAATGAGCGCGCCGCCGCCGACAGGCTGCCGGCGTCCACGGCCCGCACGAAGGTCGCCATCGCTGCAAGCTGGTCCATCGCCATCCTTCCGTAATTCGCAAGGGAGCATGCCGCTTGCAAGAGATAGCGCCGAAAAACGGAAGGGTCTACGTTGCGGTGGCTCCAAGCAGTCCGGGACTTACCATGCCCACCCATGTCAGCCTGACGTCCATCGCCCACCGGCGGACCGCGCGCGGCCTCCACGACGTCCTGTCGGGCGACCTGCTTCCGTTGCTGGTCTTCGCGCTGGTTGGCGTCACCATCGACGGCCTCGCGGCGCTTGGTGCCTATGGTCGGCAAGGCCTGGGCTTCGCGGGCCTGCTTCTGGTCATCGCCGCGCCCGTCCTCGCCGCTGCTGCAGCGTTATGCGTCGCGCATCCGCGAGAGCTGCCGACGGATCGCCGCGGATGAGCGGCCTCGAGGTCCTCGACGTCGTCGAGCTCGCGCTGCTGCTGATTGCAACCGGCGCGCTCTCGGGATTTCTGGCCGGCGTGTTCGGCATCGGCGGCGGCGCGATTCTCGTGCCGGTGTTCTACGAATGCTTCCGCATCGCCGGCGTGCCGCTGGAGGTGCGGATGCCGCTGTGCGTCGGCACCTCGCTCGCCGTGATCATCCCGACCTCGATCCGCTCGTTCCAGGCGCATTACAAGCGCGGCGCGGTCGATATGACCATCCTGCGCATCTGGTGGCTGCCGATCGTGATCGGCGTCGTCGCCGGCAGCGTGATCGCGCGCTTCGCGCCGGAGCGGCTGTTCAAGATCGTGTTCGTTTGCGTCGCCTGGTCGGCGGCGGTGCGGCTGATCTTCGCGCGCGAGACTTGGAAGTTCGGCGACGACCTGCCGAGGGGCGCGGTGATGATCGCCTATGGCTTCGTGGTCGGCATCCTCTCGACGCTGATGGGCATCGGCGGCGGCCTGTTCTCGAACCTGCTGATGACCTTCTATGGCCGCCCGATCCATCAGGCGGTCGCGACCTCGTCGGCGCTCGCGGTGCTGATCTCGATCCCCGGCGCGCTTGGCTACATCTATGCGGGATGGCCTGCGGCCGCAAACTATCCGTCGATCGCCGCGCTGCAAGCCCCATTCGCGCTCGGCTACGTCTCGCTGATCGGCGCCATGCTCGTGATGCCGATGAGTCTCGTCACCGCGCCGCTGGGTGTGAAGGCCGCGCATGCGATGTCGAAGCGGACTCTGGAGGCCGCGTTCGGGTGTTATCTGTTTATCGTCGGAAGCCGGTTTGTCCTGAGTCTGGTGGGCGGGCAGTGACAGGTTTGGGGCACGCGCGCCCTACACTCTCAGTGTCATTCCCCCTCAGTGTCATTCCCCGCGAAGGCGGGGAATCCAGTACGCCGCAGCCTCTCGGTTCTATCGCAAGCGTCTCTGGAATACTGGATGCCCCGCCTGCGCGGGGCATGACAGCGAGGGTGTGGCGAGGTTTTGCCTAAAGTCCGCCCCCTCACTTCTTCGCGTAAATATCCTTGTACATATCGCGCAAAATATTCTTCTGCACCTTGCCCATCGTATTCCGCGGCAGCTCGTCGACGACGAACACGCGCTTGGGCATCTTGAACTTGGCGAGCCGGCCGTCGAGCGCCTTCAGCACCGCAGCTTCAGTGACATCGGCGCCCTTGTTGCAGACCAGCACCGCCGTGACGCCCTCGCCGAAATCGGCATGTGGCACGCCGATCACGGCGGATTCGACCACGCCCGGCATGGCGTCGATCTCGCTCTCGATTTCCTTGGGGTACACATTGAAGCCGCCGGAGATCACGAGATCCTTGCCGCGGCCGAGAATGTGGACGTAGCCTTTGTCGTCGATCTTGCCGAGGTCGCCGGTGATGAAGAAGCCGTCGGGACGGAATTCGGACCTGGTCTTCTCCGGCATGCGCCAGTAGCCCTTGAAGACGTTCGGGCCCTTGACCTCGATCATGCCGATTTCTTCGCGCGGCAATTCCTTGCCGGTTTCGGGCTCGGTGACGCGAACCGAAACGCCGGGGAGGGGAAAGCCGACCGCGCCGGGCACGCGCTCGCCGTCGTAAGGATTCGACGTGTTCATGTTGGTTTCGGTCATGCCGTAGCGCTCGAGCACCGCATGGCCCGTGCGCGCCGACCATTCGCGATGGGTGTCGGCGAGCAGCGGCGCCGAGCCCGAGATGAACAGCCGCATGTGCTTTGTGGTCTCGTGCGACAGCGCCGGATTCTGCAGCAGGCGGGTGTAGAAGGTCGGCACGCCCATCAGCACCGTCGCGCGCGCCATCAGCTTGATGATCAGGTCCGGATCGAGCTTCGGCAGGAAGATCATCGACGCGCGGGCGAACAGCGTCACGTTGGTCGCCACGAACAGGCCGTGCGTATGGTAGATCGGCAGCGCGTGGATCAGCACGTCCTTGTCGGTGAAGCGCCAGTAGCCGACGAGCGAGAGCGAGTTCGACGCGAGATTGTCATGTGTGAGCATCGCGCCCTTGGAGCGGCCGGTGGTGCCCGAGGTGTAGAGGATCGCGGCGAGATCGTCGTTTGCGCGCGGTACGGTCGTGAACTCGCTGCTCGCCTTGTCGGCGGCGTCGGTCAGCGAGCCCTTGCCGTCGGGCCCGAGCGTCTCGACCTTGGCCTTCACCTTGGCGGCGATCGGGGCGAGCCCTTCCGCCTTGGAGGGATCGCAGACCACCAGCAACGGCTCGGCATCGCCGATGAAGTAGTCGAGCTCGTTCAGCGTATAGGCGGTGTTGAGCGGCAGATAGACCGCGCCGGCCCGCACTGTGCCGAGATACAGCACGATGTTGGCGACGGATTTCTCGACCTGCACCGCGACGCGGTCACCCGGCTTCACGCCGCGCGCGACCAGCACGTTCGCCATCTGCCCGGCCCGCGCGATCAGATCGCCATAGCTGATATGGGCGCCGTCCTGCGTTTCGATCGCGAGGCGCTTGGGATCGTCGAGGCCGTCGAACAGGCGGGAAAACAGGTTGGCGTTGGCTGCGTGGTTCATGCAAGATTTCCTCGACCGCAAAACTGACAAGGCCGGTCAAAACCGAGGGCTGGATTAGCAAAAACCGCCCCAATGAAGCAACGGAGACAGTTTGCATGTCAAAAAACGGGAAACGCGTGGCTTGGGTCACGGGCGGTGGCAGCGGGATCGGGGAGGCCGGCGCCGAGGCGCTTGCGGCTGACGGCTGGACAGTGGTGGTCTCAGGCCGTCGCAAGGATGCCCTGGATGCCGTGGTCGCCAGGATCACGGCGGCGGGCGGGACGGCCGAGGCCGTTGCACTGGACGTGTCTGACGCCACTGAAGCCCAGAAGGTGGCCGATCAGATCGTCGCAAAGCACGGCCGCATCGATCTCCTGGTCAACAATGCCGGCATCAATGTTCCCAAGCGGAGCTGGAAGGACATGGAGCAGGAGGGCTGGGACAGACTGGTCCAGGTCAATCTCAACGGCGTGCTCTATTGCATGCGCGCGGTGCTGCCGACAATGCGCAAGCAGCAGGACGGCTCGATCATCAACGTCTCCTCCTGGGCCGGCCGCCACGTCTCGAAGATGCCGGGCCCGGCTTACACCACCACCAAGCATGCGGTGCTGGCGCTGACCCATTCCTTCAACATGGACGAATGCGTCAACGGCCTGCGCGCCTGCTGCTTGATGCCGGGCGAGGTCGCAACTCCGATCCTGAAGCTGCGCCCGGTGGTGCCGAGCGAAGAGGAGCAGGCCAGGATGTTGCAGCCCGAAGACCTCGGCCGCACCATCGCCTTCATTGCATCCATGCCGCCCCGCGTCTGCATCAACGAGCTCTTGATCAGCCCGACGCATAATCGCGGGTTTATCCAGACGCCGAACAACAGGGATTGAGTTGCTCCGCTCGCGCAATATCCACCGGTGTCGTCCCGGCCTTCGCCGGGACGACAGCGGAGTTTGCAACTCTCCCCCACACGAACATCCCCCCGCATAGTTTCACCCATCACAAAGAATTTTTCCCGAAACCGCATCGCAAACCCTCCCGTAGTTCGGTCCAACGACGGCGCTGCTGCTTCACGCCAAAGGGTCGCAAGCGCCGTTGTTGCCCAACTCAAACACCGGCCATGCCGGTCACCATTCAATCGGGAGATTCTCCATGTCAAAGCGTATTGCCTATCTCGCTGCCGCCGCCTTCAGTGCCCTCGCCATCACCGCGACCGTCGTCGCGCCTGTGCGTGCCGAGGAAAAGACCGTCATGGTCGGCGGCGCCGCGATGTTCCCGTCCAAGAACATCGTCCAGAACGCCGTCAACTCGAAGGATCACACCACGCTGGTGGCGGCGGTGAAGGCCGCGGGCCTCGTGCCGACGCTGGAAAGCAAGGGCCCGTTCACGGTGTTCGCGCCGACCAACGCCGCCTTCGGCAAGCTGCCGGCCGGCACCGTCGACAATCTGGTCAAGCCCGAGAACAAAGCGACGCTGACCAAGATCCTCACCTACCATGTCGTGCCCGGCAAGCTCGAGGCCTCCGACCTCTCCGACGGCAAGAAGCTGAAGACCGCCGAAGGCGAGGAACTGACGGTGAAGAAGATGGACGGCAAGACCTGGATCATCGATGCCAAGGGCGGCACCTCGATGGTGACGATCACCAACGTCAACCAGTCGAACGGCGTCATCCATGTGGTCGACACCGTGCTGATGCCGGCGACGTAACACCGCGCGCCCCTGTTTCATCCCCCGAACAGGGTGCTTCGAGACGGCGAGCCGGGGGTGTCCGGCTCGCTTTTTTGTGACCACCATAGCCCGCGGGCATCGATTCGATGGCCAACGGGGCGTAACGAAACCGGAATGTCCCGCGTATAATTGCTGTCACACGATCGCAGGACGGAACCGCCATGGCGAGCCTCACAGTCACCGACGAGCAGGTCAGGGCCACCCCGGCCAAGGTCATCCAGCCAGCCTGGGTCCGCGTCATGCACTGGATCAACGCGCTCGCCATGATCCTGATGATCCTGTCGGGCTGGCAGATCTACAACGCCTCGCCGCTGTTCGGCTTCAGCTTCCCGCGCGAGTACACGCTCGGCGGCTGGCTCGGCGGCGGCCTGCTCTGGCACTTTGCGGCGATGTGGCTGTTGATGATCAACGGCCTCGCCTATCTCGTCACCGGCTTCGCCACCGGCCGCTTCCGCAAGAAGCTGCTGCCGATCACGCCGTCCGGCGTGCTCCACGATGTCAGGGCTGCCCTGACCTTCAAGCTCGGCCACGACGATCTCACCGTCTACAATTACGTGCAGCGCCTGCTCTATGCCGGCATCATCGTGGTCGGCGTGCTGATCGTGCTCTCCGGCCTCGGCATGTGGAAGCCCGTCCAGCTCTATTACCTCGTGATGCTGTTCGGCGACTACCCGACCGCGCGCTACGTGCACTTCTTCTGTATGGCCGCGATCTGCGCCTTCCTCGTCATTCACGTCCTGCTCGCGCTGCTGGTGCCGAAGAGCCTGCGCGCGATGATCATTGGCCGCTGATTAGGAGAATTATCATGGCCAAGCGTTCATTCCTGATCCCCGGCGTCGACAAGCGGCTGCTGATCAAGGACTCCATCAAGACGATGCCGGATGTCACCCGCCGCCGCTTCATCGCGGGCGGTGCCAGCCTCGGCGCGCTGACGCTGCTCACCGGCTGCGACGTGGTCGATTCGTCCTCGGCCGAGGAGATGCTGAAGAGCGTCTCGAAGTTCAACGACGCCGTGCAGTCCTTCATCTTCAATCCGGACGCGCTGGCGCCGACCTTCCCCGAGAGCGCGATCACGAAGCCGTTCCCGTTCAATGCCTATTACGATCTCGACGACGCGCCTGACGTCTCGGCTGCAGACTGGAAGCTCGAAGTGCGCGGCCTCGTCGACAACAAGAAGCCCTGGACGCTGGACGAGCTCTACAAGCTTCCGCAGGTCACGCAAGTGACGCGCCACATCTGCGTCGAAGGCTGGAGCGCGATCGGCAGCTGGACCGGCACGCCCTTGCGCGATTTCCTAAAACTGATCGGCGCCGACACGCGCGCGAAATATGTCTGGTTCCAGTGCGCCGACAAGGACGGCTACAACTCGCCGCTCGACATGCGCAGCGCGCTGCATCCGCAGACCCAGATGACGTTCAAATACGCGAACGAGATTTTGCCGCGCGCCTACGGTTTCCCGATGAAGATCCGCGTGCCGACAAAGCTCGGCTTCAAGAACCCGAAATACGTGGTCTCGATGGAAGTCACCAACGACTACAAGGGCGGCTACTGGGAAGACCAGGGGTATAATTCGTTTAGTGGGAGCTGATGGCTTCGTCATTCCGGGGCTCGCGAAGCGAGAACCCGGAATCCATCGAGCCGCGGCGTTGACGGATGAATGGATTCCGGGCTCGCGCTACGCGCGCCCCGGAATGACGCCTAGGCCGGCCCCACCTTCCGCTGGCACAACGCCGCAACCGCACCCAGCGCCAGCAGCGCCGCCGAGACATTGAGCGCGTAACTCAAGCTCCCCAGCGCATCCGTAATCGCGCCGACCACGATCGGCCCCAGCGTCTGGCCGACGCCGAACGAGATCGTCATCGCTGCGATCGCGGTCGGCCAAACTTCTGGCGGGTAGTTGAAGCGCACGAAGGCAGTGGTCGAGCCGACCACGGCGAAGAAGGCGACACCGAACACGATTGCTGACACGGCGAGCCATGCAGGCGAATGTCCGAGCATCGGCAGGGCCGCCCCTAGCGCGTTGGTGCCGAGGATGATGGCGGTGGCGAGCCCGCCGCGGTCCAGCGCCAGCACGCCGCGCCAGGCCCAAGGCGTGATGAAGGCGGACAGACCAATCAGGCTCCAGAACGCCGCTTGCGCCGCGGCGCCACCGCCGCCGTCGCGCACATAGGCGATCATGAAGGTCATGTAGGCGATGTAGCCCGCGCCGAACAGGAAATAGCCGGCCAGATAAATCAGCACCGGCAAAATCGCGAAAGCGGCGTGGCTGCCTTCCGAGAAGCGCGCCCGGCTCTCGATGCGGACCAGGAACAGCGGGATCGTCATGGCGACGGACAGCAGCGTCAGCGCCCACCACACCAGCCACCACGAACCCGGCCCGAAATATTGCAGCGTGAACGGGGCGATCAGCCCGGAGGCGAGAATGCCGATGCCGGGCCCGGCATAGAACAGGCTGAGCAGGAAATTGGCCCGCGTGGGCTGCGACTGCGCGATCGCCGCGGCCAGCGCGCCGCCGGCGACGAAGCCGGCCGCTGCACCCAGGCCCAGCACGAGGCGGGCAAGGCTCAGCGCGACGAAATTGCCTGTTAATGCGCAGGTGGCGAGCGCAGCGACGCAGGCGAGGGTTCCGCCGCGGATTGCGGCCGACCAGCCGACGCGCCGGATCAGCCGGGACGCCACCAGCGCGCCCACGAGGTAGCCGACGGCGTTGATGGTGTTCATGAAACCGGCCGCCGAGTAGGACCAGCCGAGGTCCTCCCGCATGTCGGGCAGCACCAGCGCATAGGCAAAGCGGCCGATGCCGAGCCCGACCGTCGCGGCCAGCGACAGGGTCAGGATCAGCCGCGCGGGATGTGCATCTGGCGGGGGGCGATCAGGGGCGTGCAAGGGGTACTCCGGCAGCCCGCACTGTGGCAGGCCCTGCCTGTCTTGCACAGCCGCGGCGCGGCAATGGTGTCTTGCCAAGCGCGCAACGCCGCTCTAGCACTCCGGCCGAACCGTCATTCCGGGGCGCGCGAAGCGCGAGCCCGGAATCCATTTTCCCGCTTGCGCTGTGGCCTGATGGATTCCGGGTTCGCTCGCCGTGCTCGCGCCCCGGAATGACGGACGTAGATTGAGAGGATCCGACCATGGCGACCCACAAATTGCTGCTGCTCCCCGGCGACGGTATCGGCCCCGAGGTGATGGGCGAGGTGAAGCGGCTGATCGATTGGCTGAATTCGGCCGGGATCGCCAAATTCGAGACCGACACTGGCCTCGTCGGCGGCTCGGCCTATGACGCCCACAAGGTGTCGATCTCCGAGGGCGACATGGCCAAGGCGCTTGCCGCCGACGCCATCATCTTCGGCGCGGTCGGTGGCCCGAAGTGGGATGCCGTTCCCTATGAGGTGCGCCCCGAGGCCGGCCTCTTGCGCCTGCGCAAGGATCTCGCTCTGTTCGCCAACCTCCGCCCGGCCGTGTGCTATCCGGCGCTGGCGGATGCCTCGAGCCTGAAGCGCGAGGCGGTCGAGGGCCTCGACATCGTCATCGTGCGCGAGCTCACCGGCGGCGTCTATTTCGGCGAGCCCAAGACCATCACCGATCTCGGCAACGGCCAGAAGCGCGCCATCGATACCCAGGTCTACGACACCTATGAGATCGAGCGCATCGCTCGCGTCGCCTTCGAGCTTGCCAGGAAGCGCAAGAACAAGGTGACGTCGATGGAGAAGCGCAACGTCATGAAGTCGGGCGTGCTCTGGAACGAGGTCGTGACGGCGGTCCACAAGCGCGAATATCCCGACGTCACGCTCGAGCATCAGCTCGCCGATTCCGGCGGCATGATGCTGGTGAAATGGCCGAAGCAGTTCGACGTCATCGTCACCGACAATCTGTTCGGCGACATGCTGTCCGACATCGCGGCGATGCTGACCGGCTCGCTCGGCATGCTGCCCTCGGCTTCGCTCGGCGAGGTCGACGTCAAGACCAGGAAGCGCAAGGCGCTGTACGAGCCCGTGCACGGCTCGGCCCCTGACATCGCCGGCAAGGGCCTCGCCAATCCGATCGCGATGATCTCGTCCTTCGGCATGGCGCTGCGCTACTCCTTCGACATGGGCGGTCTCGCCGACAAGCTCGATGCCGCGATCGCCGCGGTGCTCGCCAGCGGCCTGCGCACCGCCGACATCAAGTCGGAAGGCACCACGGCCGCTTCCACCACGCAGATGGGCGAAGCGATCCTGAAGGAATTGCAGAAGCTGCACGCGTAGCCACAAGCACAGAATCGTAGGGTGGGTTAGCGCAGCGTAACCCACCACTTCTGTTTCCGCGGAAGCTAAAGTGGTGGGTTACGCCGAGCGGACTGCGCTTCGCGCAGCCGCGCGGCTAACCCACCCTACAAAATCTCAGGAGCCATTTCATGGATACGCCCCGCCCCAAGATCGCGGAAACCATCATCCATGAAACGGTGCGCCAGCGCGAGGCGCAGATCGGGCGGCGCTGCGAGGTGCTCGCGGGCACGCGCATCGAATACGCTTCGCTCGGCGACTACTCCTATCTCGGCGAGAATTGCGACGTCGCCGATGCGGCCATCGGCAAGTTCACGGCGATCGCCAATTCGGTGCGGATCGGTGCACCCAATCATCCGATGGGCCGTCCGTCGCAGCATCGCTTCACCTATTGCCCCGAATATTACGAGGCGTCGGCGACGCGTGACCGCGACTTCTTCGCAGACCGCCGCGGCGACCGCGTCATCGTCGGCAATGATGTCTGGATCGGGCACGCCGCCATCCTGCTGCCGGGCGTGGGCGTCGGCGACGGCGCGGTGATTGCCGCCGGCGCAGTCGTCAGCCGCGATGTCGAGCCCTACACCATCGTCGGCGGCGTTCCCGCGCGTCCCATCCGCAAGCGCTTTTCTGATGCCGTCGCGGCAAGCCTGCGCCGCATCGCCTGGTGGGATTGGCCGGATGCACTCATCTTCGAGCGCATCAGTGATTTCCGCTCGGAAGCGATCGAGGAGTTTTGCCGGCGTTACGATCCGGCTGCGAACGCGTGAGGCGCACGCATCTCACCCAAGCAACGGGAATCGTAGGGTGGGCAAAGCGCAAGCGTGCCCACGCATTTTTCGTGATCGAGAGAGATCGTGGGCACGGCGCAAGGGCGCCTTTGCCCACCCTGCGGCATCCCCTAAAACAAAAAGGCCGGGCGTGAGCCCGGCCTTTTGATTCGGTCGTGACGTCCGCTCAGTACAGCGGGAAGTTCTGCGGATAGCCGCCGACATCGGCCGGCGTCGAGAGCGGCTGGCGATCGATCGGGCGGTTAAGGTTCTCGCGGGCGAAGGATGGATAGCCGAGCGCCGGCGGGAAGGCGTAGTCGGTGAACTTGCGGTCGCCCGGATTGACCTCGGTGCCGCCGTCGAGCCAGGAGCGCTTGCTCACATAGATGCGGGTGCGGCCCTGCTGATACACCGCGTTGGGGCCGCTCGGGCCATAATAGGGCCGGCCGCGATCGTCATAGCGCTTGGTCTTGGTGTCGGCCGAGGCCGGCGTCGCGAAGGCCATCGCAGCCACGGCGCCCGCCGCAAGCAATGTCGCCAGTTTGTTAGCGCCAGAGAAATTCGAGCTCATCACGTCCCCTTCAGGCGGCACGCCGCCAGTCGATTTCGCCCCATACTAGCCCGGCCGGGGTGGCCGCAACTAGGTCTATTGGGTCACACCAGGGCGGAATAATCGGGCGCACCGGCAAAAGTTGCATGATTACCAGCCACTTGAGCTTGATGCAGATCCTTGATGCAGGTCAAAGCGCCCCGCGCAATTGCGCGTTCGCGGCGCCGAGCAGCCAGTCCGACGTGCCCTGGGACGAGCCTTGGGGCTCGCAACCCCGGCGCTTGAGCTCGGCATGGGCGAACAATTCCGCCAGCTTCGGCTCGTTGCCGGAGGTGAGCAGCGTCAGCCGGTTCAGCGTGCAGGCGATTGCCGCGCGCCGGGCCGGCAGCGTATCGCCCTGGCAGGAGAAGCCGGAGATCTGCAGCGCCGGCTCCTCGCTGCGCTTGAGGTAACCGAGGCAGGCCGCCTTCGCCGTGCCGGTCGGCCGGAACAGGACGACGGGACCGAATTTGGTGTCGATCAGGCCGGCCTGCTCGAGCGGGGTGTCCGCATCCAGGCCCATCTGGACGGCGAGGTCGGCTGCTGCCGGGCGCGCCACGTCGAATTCGCCGCCCTCCCGGTAGATATCGAGCTGCGCCAGCGGCCTGTCTGCCTCGCTCGGCCAGCGCATGACGTCCTTGCGGCCCCCTTCGGGGTGCCGAAGGATCGTATAAGTGGCTGTTTTCTCGGATGAATCGAGCCGGCTGAGGGCGAAGGCCGGATGCGAGCGATCGGCCACGCTCCAGCCCGGTTTTGAGGCGGGCTCATCATCGCGCAGGTCGGGCAACTGGCCGAGGGCCGCGAGACCCAGGATGGCAAACAGGACCAGCGCCCCCACATAGGCGAACAGGCGCGCCAGCGTGCCGACCACCTCGTCGGCGAAGGCTGCGAGCGCCAGATAGATCTGGGTGGGAGTTTCGGCCGTCCTGGCCTCAGGCGACTGCATCCACGGCCTTCGGGCATGGTCCAACGTTGTCTTGAGGCCGGTTCTCGCATAGAAGCGCTGCTCTTCCTGTTTAAGCGTCAGCTTCAGGAACGGGCTTTTTCATCGGAGAGTGAACGATGGGTTACAAAGTCGCAGTCGTCGGCGCGACCGGCAATGTCGGACGGGAAATGCTCAACATCCTCGATGAGCGCAAATTCCCCGCTGACGAGGTCGTGGCCCTGGCGTCGCGCCGCAGCGTCGGCGTCGAGGTCTCCTATGGCGACCGCACCCTGAAGGTCAAAGCGCTCGAGCATTACGATTTCTCCGACGTCGACATCTGCCTGATGTCGGCGGGCGGCTCGGTGTCGAAGGAATGGTCGCCGCGGATCGGCGCCGCCGGTGCGGTCGTGATCGACAATTCCTCGGCCTGGCGCATGGACCCGGACGTGCCGCTGATCGTGCCGGAGGTGAACGCGGCCGCGACCGAAGGCTTCAAGAAGAAGAACATCATCGCAAACCCGAATTGCTCGACCGCGCAACTCGTGGTCGCGCTCAAGCCGCTGCACGACAAGGCGACGATCAAGCGCGTCGTGGTCTCGACCTATCAATCGGTGTCGGGCGCCGGCAAGGACGCGATGGACGAATTGTTCTCGCAGACCAAGGCCGTCTACACCAATGACGAGCTGGTCGCGAAGAAATTCCCCAAGCGCATCGCCTTCAACGTCATCCCCCACATCGACGTCTTCATGGAGGACGGCTACACCAAGGAAGAGTGGAAGATGATGGCGGAGACCAAGAAGATCCTTGATCCCAAGATCAAGCTCTCCGCGACCTGCGTGCGCGTGCCCGTGTTCGTCGGCCACTCCGAAGCCGTCAACATCGAGTTCGAGAATCCGATCAGCGCGGATGAAGCCCGCGAGATCCTGCGCAAGGCGCCCGGCTGCCTCGTCATCGACAAGCAGGAGCCCGGCGGCTACGCGACGCCCTATGAAGCCGCCGGCGAGGACGCGACTTATATCAGCCGCATCCGCGAGGACGCGACGGTGGAGAACGGTCTCGTGCTGTGGTGCGTGTCCGACAATCTGCGCAAGGGCGCAGCGCTCAACGCGATCCAGATCGCGGAAGTCCTGATCAACCGCAAGCTGATCACCGCGAAGAAGAAGGCGGCGTAAGACTTCCTTCGGCCGTCACATCCCTCTCGTCGTCCCGGACAAGCGCGCCCAAAACGCGCGCAGATCCGGGACCCATAGCCACAGGCTCGCGTCGTTGCGCGAGCTGGTAACCACGAGTCTTAGCCAAACAACTTCCTGTGGTGATGGGTCCCGGATCGGCGCTCTGCTCTGGACAACGCTGCGCGTTGCCAAGAGCTCCGCTTGTCCGGGACGACGATCGCATCTGAGGCGCAATTGCCCGCCTTCGAGCGATCCTACGCCTCGCCTCGCGCGTTCCTGAATTCCTTCGCGGCCTTGTCCAGCACGAACAGCGATCCCTCCGCGACGCCGAAATAGGCGCCGTGGGTCTGCATCTGGCCACTCTCCACGGCCTTGTGCACGAACGGGAACGTCATCAGGTTTTCCAGGCTGCGGAACACCGCCGCCTTCTCGATGCGCTCGACGAACTGCGCCATCGATTCGTGGTGGCGCTGCTCGACCACCTCGCCGGGCTTGATGAACATCTGCATCCATTTGCCGATGAAGTCGCCCGGCGTCAGCGGCTCGATCTTGTCGACGAAGGCGCGGATGCCGCCGCATTGCGCGTGGCCGAGCACCACGATGTGCTTCACCTTCAGCACCGTCACGGCATATTCCAGCGCCGCCGAGACGCCATGCGCATTGCCGTCGGGCTGATACACTGGCACCAGGTTCGCGATGTTGCGGACGACGAACAATTCGCCCGGGCCGACATCGAAGATCACCTCGGGCGAGACGCGGCTGTCGCAGCAGCCGATCACCATCACTTCCGGCGACTGCCCCTTCACCGACAGCTCGCGGTAGCGGGTCTGCTCGGTCGGCAGCCGCTGGGTGGCGAAGGCCCTGTAGCCTTCCAGCAAATGCTCTGGGAATGTCGTCATGGCCTATGCCTAACCATAGAGCCCGGGACCGAACAAGCCTTTCGAATGGGCAGGCCAGATGCTATCGGCATCCGTCAGAAGACAGACGAGGAAACAGGAAGGAACGATCGCATGACCCGCCCGCGCCGCAGCCATCTGTTCATGCCCGGCTCCAACCCCCGCGCGCTGGAAAAGGCGCAGAATCTGGCCGCCGACGGCCTGATCCTCGATCTGGAAGACTCCGTCGCCCCCGAGGCCAAGGCGGTGGCCCGCGACGGGATCGCCGCCGCGATCGCAGCCAAGGGGTTCGGCAAGCGCGAGGTCCTGATCCGCACTAACGGCCTCGATTCGCCCTGGTGGGCCGATGACGTCGCCATGGCGGCCAAGGCCTCGCCGGACGGCATCCTGGTTCCAAAAGTTTCAAGCATCGAAGATCTCGACGCCATCGGCCACCGCCTCGCCGAGCTCGGTGCCGCCCCGACCGTCAGGGTCTGGGCCATGATCGAGACCGCGCGCGCCGTGCTGCATGCCGAGGAGCTGGCCGCCGCCGGCCGCGATCCCAAGACGAGGCTGTCAGGCTTCGTGTTCGGCCCGAACGACATCTCGCGCGAGACGCGCATCCGGATGCTGCCGGGACGCGCGGCGATGATCCCGATGATCACCCATTGCATCCTGGCGACGCGCGCCCATGGCCTCGAGATCCTCGACGGCCCCTACAGCGACATCGCCAATTCCGACGGCTTTGCCACCGAATGCGCGCAGGGCCGCGACCTCGGCTTCGACGGCAAGACGCTGATCCATCCCTCGCAGATCGACGCCTGCAACGCGATCTTCACCCCGCCGGAAGAGGAAGTCGCGCGTGCGCGAAAAATCATCGCCGCGTTCGAACTGCCGGAGAACGCCTCACGCGGCGCGATCCGCCTGGATGGTGCGATGGTCGAGCGCCTGCACGCCGACATGGCGCGCCGCACGATCGAGATCGCGGATGCGATCGCTGCGATGGGGAAGGGCTAGAGCATGATCCGGAAAAGTGTGCAGAGGTTTTCCGAAAAGATCATGCTCAAACAATAACCTGAAGCGCGATGGCGATTCATCCTGATCCCATCGCGCTTTAAGGCGTCAACTCGGGAAAGCGATATCCGCACCCGCTCCGTCGGAGGCGACGATGGCGCTTTCCCGAAGCAGTGCATGGGTTGGCTGCGGCGCTGCCAATTCCTGGCAATACATCCGATTGATCTTGCGCTGCATGAGCCCATAGCAATCGCATGCGGCCCTCTCGAGCCGCGCCCGATGGATCTCGACAAACCCGCGCCGGTCGGACGGGACGGCGCCGGCCTCTCGTAGCTTGCTCATCGTCAGAGTCACTGTCGTCCGCCGCACCCCAACCAATTGCGCCAGCGTCTCGTGCGTCACCGGAAGCAGGTCGGCGGGAACGCGGTCGTGAAGCTGCAGCAGCCACCGCGCCATGCGGCCATCCACCCGGTGCAGCGCGTTGCAAGCGGCGACGTGCTGGAGCTGCAATAACACGGCGCGGGCGTGGACCTGCACGACATTCCTGATGGCCGCGCTTTGCGCATAGGCAGCGCGAAATCTGGCCGCGGAAATCAGCGATGCAGTGCCGGCTACGCGAGCAATCGCGGTCACGGATGAAGGCGATGGGCCGAGCACGGAGAACGAGGCCAAAGCGCCTTCTCGTCCCATCAAGGTGGTCGCGACCGTTTGCCCGTCCGGCATATCGAGCATGAAGGCGATTGCGCCGCTATGGGGAAAATAGACCGGGTCGAGCTCATCGCCCGATCGCACCAGGACGGCATCGGGCTCGAACGAGACCTTCTGGAGGTGGGGTGTGAGTAAAGCGAGATCCGCCGGCGGCAACGCTGCCAATAGCCGGTTCCCGATCTCCTTGCGATGGACGGTCACGATATCCTTTTGTGGACGAGCCCCCAATGAACGACGGGATCCATCTGTTTCATTTACCATGATTATCCGAAATACCAATTGCTGAACGGCAATGATCCAAACAGAGCCAATAGTCGAGATCAAGCACGGACAATTGCGGTGAGCTTTCAAGCCTCGTCGCCGCGCAAACGGGGTGTTGCATACATCATACTATTGACGCCCGTGACCGCCCGGCGGGGCCCACAAGGGTGGGTAGCTTTCTGCTGTACGCCGCCATCAGCGGTCCGGCAGATGGTCGCGCTATCTCCCGGCGACGGTAGCGCTGCCTGCCGTGTGATTGTGGAGCGGGATAGATCCGCCCCATATCGCGCAGCAACAGCAGCGGCCGCGCGTCCGAGTCCTTCCTCGCAGATGCCGAATTGCTGCTGCATCCTCGGCAGCTCGTCTGACGACGGCCGTTTCGCCGAAGTCCACGATCTCACCTTTCACCGGTTGCGGTGGTGAACAGGGATGCTACCGTCGATGCCGTTATTTGATCATTAGATCCGGGCAATCCATTGATGCGGTTTTTTGGGGCAGCTGCCTTTCTCGTCACGTCGCTTCTGTTCACTCAGCCGGCCCTTGCGCAAGCCCGAGTCGCGCTTGTCATCGGCAATGGCGCCTACGAGAAGGTGCCCGAGCTGCCGAATCCGACCCGCGATGCGGCCGACATCGGCCGCGCGCTGGAGCGGCTGGATTTCAAGGTCACCCAGGTCAAGAACGTAACCGCGCAAGAGATGAGAAAGGCTGTCGTCGAGTTCGGCCGGTCCGCCGAGGGGGCCGACCTCGCTGTCGTGTTTTACGCCGGGCACGGCATGGAGGTTGGCGGCGAGAACTGGCTGATTCCGATCAGCGCAGAGCTGCGCAGCGACACCGACATCGAGAGCGAGGCCATCAGCCTGCGTTCGGTGAGCCTTCAGGTATCGAAGGCACGCAAGTTGGGCCTCGTCATCCTCGACGCATGCCGCAACAATCCATTCGCTGCGAAGATGAAGCGGTCGATCAGCACAAGGGCCGTGGCTCGGGGACTCGCGCCGACCGAGCCGTCCGACAACGTTCTGATCGCGTACGCCGCCCGCGACGGGACCACGGCGAGCGACGGCGATGGCCGGAACAGTCCT
Organism: Bradyrhizobium sp. cir1; assembly: GCF_014198245.1. Taxonomy (GTDB): domain Bacteria; phylum Pseudomonadota; class Alphaproteobacteria; order Rhizobiales; family Xanthobacteraceae; genus Bradyrhizobium. The sequence continues at coordinate 11,360 of NZ_JACIHE010000034.1, read as the reverse complement.
TTTACCGCGTCGCTGCTTCGCCACATCGAAACACCGGGCCTCGAGATATCGTTTCTGTTTCGCCGGGTCCGCGACGACGTGATGGCGGCGACCAAACGCGAACAGCAGCCCTTCGTGTACGGCTCCCTGTCGAAGGAGGAGATCTACCTGAAGGCGCCTGCCGCGAGCGCTCAGGCGCCTGCCGCGTCCGCTCCGGCGCCTGCAAATCCCGCAGAAGACGAGAAGTTTTGGCTGGCGATCCAGACGTCGACAGTCGCAGGTCTCTATGAGGATTTTCTGGCCAGATACCCCCGCAGCAGTCATGTCGAGGAAGCGCGCCGGCGAATCAAGAATTTCAAGGCCAACGAAGTTGCGGCGCTCGCATCTCCGGCTGCCCCTTCGAAATCGGACGCAACCGGGCGCCAGGGATCTGACGTAAAAGGATCTGATGTAAAAGGGTCTGAAGCAAAAGGGGCTGACGTAAAGACCGTCGTCCGAAATCTATTTGCGCCGGAGGATAACCAGAAAGTCGTTGCCATCGCGGCAGCTCAAAAACTCGAATTGCCGAGTTTCACTATCTCCCCCGATCAGAACGATCCGCTCAACGCCGATTCCAAGTTTGTCGGCGTGTGGTCCAACAAGCATGGGTGGACCAATGGCAAGGGACGCTACGCCATGCTGATCATCACGGAGGTCTCCGCGACGGGCCTGGCCAAGGGATACTACCTCTGGGGGCCGCCCACGAAACAATCGTGGGCGAAGGATGTGGCGGGATACAAAGTGTTCGCCGAGTATATCGAGAACGATAAGTTCTCCATCAACGGAACGCCGGTTACAGTCAAGCTGGACAAGAACGTCTTGGCCCTGTCTTCCTTCAAAAAGGACAATCCGTCAGAGACCGCGAGTATCGAGCTTCGTCCAGTCTGGCAGCTTGTGCCGGCACCAGAGCAGGCCGAGCCTTCAACCAAACGTGAGAAAGTCTCGCAGCCTCGTGCCGCCAAAAAGGAAAGCGCGGCCGAACCGAGCCCGCCGAGCAACGTCAGTGGGACGAGCATGGAAGAGCGCTATCGCGCTTGCAGAAAGCTCGTGAAAGGATTTGCCCAGCGCGATGCTTGCGCGCGAAATGGCACGATCTAGAGCGTTTTCGAGCGAAGTGGGTGCCGGTTCGCGTGAAGAAAACGCGTCAAAACAAGAATCTAGAGCTTCGGTTCTGATTCAATCAGAACCGAAGCTCTAGAGCTGGATGACTTCCGTCGGCTGACGCCGCGTCACCGCGGCGCGAGGTCGGCGCGATCGAGCGATTCCAGGGTCGCGGCGTTGGCGCAATAGCCGTGATAGTTCTCCGCTGCGGTGCCCTCAGTGAGATCGCGGTCGCACTGTCCCTTGCTATTGCAGAGCGAGCAGGTCCGCTCCATGTCGCGCAGCAGCAGGGGCTGTGCCTGACCGAGCCGCTCCGCGCTGATGCCGAGCTGCTGCAGCATCTTCGGCAGCTCGTCGGCAGCGTGCCTGCCGTGACGGACCAACTCTTCGAGATCGTCAGGCGCGATCCTGAGGTCGTTCGCGATGCGGTCGAAATCGGCGCGGTCGAGTTGCCGCATCTCGTTCATCTCGCGGCGATGCTTCAGCCAGTTTGCAAAGGTCTCGATCAGATCCTGAACGATGGGATAAGGCCTGCTTGCCGTGCTCATGCCAGGCTCCTCTTGGGTCGTGGAATTGCAGCCAGATTAGGCACAATGGTGCAGGAGCGCGTTGCGCTGGATCAAATTGAGAAGGGGTCAAGGAGACTGGTCTCGTGCCCCAAAGGCGTGCGACAGTGTCGCGACAATCGCAGCCTTCGCCGGGACGACAGCAGAGAGCGCTCAGCTAAACCGCTCCGCCGCCCAGGCATACAGGCTGCCCGGAATTGGCTTCTCGCCGCCGCGGCCTTTTGGTGAGATGTGCAGGCCGATGATCTCGGGGTTGGTGACGAGGCCGAGATAGCTCGAGGGATCGAAGAACAATTTCGGCTCGGCATGCACGGCGTAGAACGACTGCTTCGGCAGTGCATTCTGCAATTCACCGGTGCGGCGCGCGAGCGCGGTGAGCGCCGCGGGCCCGTAGATCGCGACGCGAATATCCGAGAGCCTGTTCGAGCCGCCGCGCAGGCGGCGCATCATGAAGGTGACGCGATGGCGCAGCGACAGCCAGTTCGGCGTCAGCTCCTCCTGCTCCATCAGCTCCTCGAACGCGCGCACGATGCCATGCTCCGCCGGCAGATAGATCACGGAATTGCCGAGCTGGCGCGGCCGCTCCCAGGCGAAGTAGGGCTTTGCCGGATCGATCTCGACGGGCCGCAGGAGCAGCACGTCGGCATCGAGCCAGAGGCCGAGCCCCTTCGCCATCAGCTTCATGCGGAAGAAGTCGCTGAACTGCAGCGTGGTCCAGTCGCGCCAGCTGCCGTCCGGCTGCGGCGGTCGCAACCGCTCGGAGAACGCATGCGGCAGGATCGCCTCGGCCTCGGCATTCTCGACGCCTGCGGGTAAGCCGGGAATGGGGTCAAAGCTGTAGACCGTGACCTTGTGGCCGGCAGCGAGCTGCGAGCGCAGACAGGTCTGGCGCAGTGCGTCCATCGGTCCATGCCAGAAGGTGACGATCTCGGGCAGCATGCGCACAAGCCTAGAGCATGATCCGGAAAAGTGTGCAGCGGTTTTCCGACAAGATCACGCTCGAACAAAAGAGATAAGCCGGGCAAAGAAAAAGCCCCGGCGCTGACAGCACCGGGGCTTCAAACGGGATCAGAGATCAGGCCCAGGCGCGTTCGCGCTTGAGCTTGTCCTCATAGGTGTCGATCGAGGCCTTCTTCTCCATGGTGAGACCGATGTCGTCGAGGCCGTTGATCAGGCAGTGCTTGCGGAACGGATCGATCTCGAACTTGACCTTGCCACCGTCGGGGCCGCGGATCTCCTGGTTCGGCAGATCGATCGTCAGCGTCGCGTTGGCGCCGCGCTCGGCGTCGTCGAACAGCTTGTCGAGGTCTTCCTGCGAGACGCGGATCGGCAGAATGCCGTTCTTGAAGCAGTTGTTGTAGAAGATGTCGCCGAACGAGGTCGAGATCACGCAGCGAATGCCGAAGTCGAGCAGCGCCCAGGGCGCATGCTCGCGGCTCGAGCCGCAGCCGAAATTGTCGCCGGCGACCAGCACCTTCGCGTTGCGATAGGCGGGCTGGTTGAGGACGAAATCGGGGTTCTCGCTGCCGTCGTCCTTGTAGCGCTGCTCGGAGAAGAGCCCCTTGCCAAGGCCGGTGCGCTTGATGGTCTTGAGGTACTGCTTCGGAATGATCATGTCGGTGTCGACATTGATGATCTTCAGCGGCGCCGCGACGCCTTCCAGCGTGGTGAACTTGTCCATGGTTGCGCTTTCCCGCACGTGGTTCAGGGAACCGGCTATTTATCGCGATCGGGCCGGGAATCCTAGGCCGAAATCGGCAGATCTAGTCTGCCTTGGCCTCAATTGCCGCCATATCGTCGTCCGAGAGGCCGAAATGGTGGCCGATCTCGTGGATCAGGACGTGGCGGACGATGTGGCCGAGGCTCTCGTCGTGCTCGGCCCAGTAGTCCAGGATCGGCCGGCGGTAGAGCCAGACCATGTTGGGCAGCCGCGCCACGTCGCCAAAACTCTGCTGGGGCAGGCCGACGCCCTGGAACAGGCCGAGCAGGTCGAACTCGCTCTCGCATTCCATCTCGTCCAGGACCTCATCGGTCGGGAAGTCGTCGACACGGAGGATCACGCCCTCGCAGAGCCCGCGAAACTCCGCCGGCAGGCGCTCGAACACATCGTGAGCCATCGCTTCCATCTCGGCCAGCGAGGGCGCTTTCAATTCCGTCCACATGGGGCCTCTCTTAACGCGGGTTTCGCAGCGATGCATCCCGCTTTATAGGATGGGGCCCAGAGGAGCGTTGACGCCGCGCGCGAAAACGAGGAGCGTACGGCGCATCAAGGGGTTGGCTCTGGTCAGTGGTGATGTGATGCGGGCGGGAACAGCAGTACCGGTTCTACTGTGCATGGGGTTGTTTTCGACTTTTTTTGTCGGCGCCCAGGCCCAAGCCCAGGCGCAGATGGCTGCTCCCGAGATCCGGCTGGCCCAAGCGGTCTCGCCGGACGACGTCCCCCCGCCGCGCAGGCGGCCCCCGGCGCGCCTGCGGGTCACGCCCTATTACACCCCTGATGGCGTCTATCCGCGCTACAATCCGGGTCCCGACGCAGTCCGCGAGTGCAACGCCACCTATGTGCAAGAATACCGGCCGAGCGGCACGGTGATCGTGCCGCATATGCACTGCTACTGGCGCCGGGGCTGACGCCCGCGTCGGCGAGCATCGCGGTGGCCTCGTGAGGATCGTCATGGCGAGATGGATTGCACTAGCCATTGCCGTCGCGCTTGCCGCGGGCCTTCCTCGCGCTTCTGCAGCGTACAGGGTGACGATACCTGAGGCCTCGGCGGGGATCGCGGTTTTCGATGTGCGGCGACACGCGCGACCCCATGACATCGTGCGGCCTGCCGTGCGCCATGATCCGCGCTATTACGCGCGGCCTGTCACCTATCGTCCCTATCCCTACGGCGTGCCCGCACCCTTCGCGCTCGGCTACGGGCCGTGGTGGTGACGTCGTCACGCGACCTCAGCAATCTCGTTCATTCATAGCGCGTTCACGTCGCTGTCCGTAATTTAATCTCGGGAGCGACTGCAAATGAACAGCGACGGCGCGAGCCGCTGCGCCGCAATGCCGCTGTCCGCATTCAGGGAGAAGTCCATGCTGAGGAGTTTGGGTCTCAGAGCAAGCCCGATGCGCTTGCTCGGGATTGCGGCTACCGCGACGCTGTTGCTGACGGCCGGGACGGCGCGTCGCGCTGAGGCGCTCACCTTGATCAATCCGGCGACGTCACCCGCGGCGAAGGCTGCGGCCGACGATCTCGTCACGCATGTTCGCCATGGCGGCGGCGGACATGGTGGTGGCGGACATTTTCACGGCGGTGGCTTCCGCGGTGGCGGCGGACATTTCGGCGGCTTCCATGGCGGCGGCATTCGCTACGGTGGATTTCGTCATTACGGCGGCTACCACCACCACCACTGGGGCTACCGCCCCTATTACGGCTATCGCCACTTCCACCGGCGCTATTATTACGGCGGCTACTATCCCTATTACCACTATCCGCGCCGCTGCCGGATCATCTGGACCTATTACGGCCCGCGCCGTATCTGCCGCTGGCACTATCCGTACCGCTATTGGTAAGCACGATCGAAATGAAAAGGGCGCCTCTGCGGCGCCCTTCGTTCATTCGACGGCTTAAAGCCAATCCTTCAGCTTCCAAGACGAAGCCTTCCACCGCATCAAGTTCTCGATCTTCCACTGCTTGAACATGGCCGGCGGCCAGCGGCTGAGCCTCGAGGTCTCCTCGACCTCGGGCTTGGCGACGAAGCGCAAGGGCGCCGCGCGCCGGCGGCGCTGGCGCGTGGCGTCGCCGATCAGGTCGACATATTCCGGCTTGTTGGCCATAGCAAATGCACACTAGAACGAAATCTATGTGGCCCATGACTTTGCCGTTTGCATTCCAACGAGCCGTTGAGGCTAGGAAGAACAATTGACTTAACTTATCAATAGCCGATTAAGATGTGTTTGCACGCTTTGCGTGTGCGGTCGCCGCCCATTCTTAATAGCTAGGCCACGTGCATGAATGATCCAAGATTCGATGTTACTATATCCGAAATCGGAAAGGCGATGCGTTTTGCGAAGCGCGACGGGAAGGGGCGGCGGAACAACGTCGTCTTGATCGGTGCCGGCGCTTCCACTACTGCCGGAATCCCCGGAGCCGCGGATATTGGTCGCCGCCTTGTTAGTTTGGTTGCGGAGCGCTTCGACATTGTCTATGAGGCCGACGCCAAAGCGCATGAAATATATGCAATCCTAGAAGCGCAGAAGGTGTTGGAAGATTGCCGTATTCCGGCAACTAGTCGGTCCGCCTCACCTGAAGATAAAGATATTGATTGGTGGAAAGTCTATGATCAAATTTTTAAGCTGTACTACACGCAGCCAAATGACGTTCGAGATCTATTTGGCGCGCTCGTTGACGAAGCCAAGGGCGCAATAAATTGGGCTCATCTCGTGCTCGGTGAATTGGTCGCCCGCGGTCTCGTTTCGACTGTTCTCACCACGAACTTTGATCAGCTGGCGCTTACCGGCCTTGCGCGGGCTGGCATAATTCCGGTTGTTTGTGACGGCTTGGAATCGTTGAATAGAATTGCTGGTGCTCCACACCACCCGCAGCTCATAGAAATACACGGCTCCAGACACAGCTATTTGTTGCGCAATTCTCCGGCAGATGTCTCGTCGGTACGCGGTGCTTCCCCAGCAATAGCGGCTATTCGTTCTCTCCTCCAATTTGCGCACGCTCTGGTCGTTGTCGGATATGGCGGTCGGGAGGACGGTGTGATGGATTTGCTGGTCGAAGCCGCGGAGGCATATCCATTCAAGCACCTCTACTGGGTCTTGCATGGAGGTAAAATCGAAGCGCTTTCAGCGAAGGCCAGACGGTTCCTCTCTACAACCCACAACGGGGGAGTTTTGGTCGACTATGACGCTGATAGGTTCTTCTTAGAGCTGTCCAAGGAGCTCGGTGTTGGTGGCCCACGTTCAATAAATGACCCCCTTGCGGCCTTAGAGCAGTCGTTGAGTGAGGCACAGAAGGCGAGAATTTCACACGCTGACATACAGGCCCAGGTAGATGAGGCATCCCGAAGATTGATTGCGTTGAGAGGAGCCGAGGCGTCAATAAGCGCGAACGAGACTGAAGCTGCTTCCAGAGAGATCCGAAGGCGACGTCTTTCGGGAGATTTCAAGGGGGCATATGAGCTGGCGATGCGGGAGCTTCGCAAATGAAAGATTTGAAGAAGTTCGATAGGCAGCTTGTCGAGGAGGCTGCTTTGTCGGGGTATGAGTATGGCCTTCAGGTCGCTGATAAGCGGCTTATTGAAGAGGCTATAGAACGTTTTCTATTCCTTCGAGACAGTAGTACGGGTCGTTTTGATCGTGATCGATGGTCCATGATGCTTAGTTCTGCGTACGCGGAACTCGGAGCTCTAAATCCAGCAACAGAGAACATACAGCAGGAAGAGCTAGTGCTGGAGCGAGGTGCCGAGCACGACGCGTCGGCGCAACTTGACTTGACGGATGTGGAGAACATCAAGGAGCTTGACAAAGCATCTCTTGAGAAGGCGATCGCTGTCCATCGTGAAGCGCTATCCGGGATTGATCGGGAGCGCGCTCCGTTGGATTGGGCGAAGACGCAGTACAACCTAGGTGAAGCACTTCGGCGTTTGGGAGAGAAGAACATCGGAACGAGCCAGCTTGAGGAAGCAGTCCAAGCCTTCAGGCTAGCTCTAGAAGAACGTACTCGGGATAAGGTGCCTCTCGATTGGGCCGCGACGCAAGTACACCTCGGGAGGGCGCTTGCGTCGGCTGGGCGCCGTGCAAAGGACGATGCCAAAATCGAAGAAGCGATCAAGGCCTTTCGTAGCGCTCTCATGGAGTTTACACGCGAGCGTACTCCGACCGCGTGGGCAGGAGCTCAGAACAATCTCGGAAATTCACTTGCTTCGATTGCACGATATGAAGAGGGCTTAGCTGCGCATCGCGAGGCCCTGAAGGAATTTACGTTAGAACAATCACCAGCCAATTGGGCGATGGTCCAAAACAATATTGGCTTGTCGCTCCTGCGGTCTGGTCGGCGTCAAAATGATGCTTCGAAGCTAGAAGAGGCAGTTGATTCCCTTCGGAACGCACTTCAGGTCCGTACTCGCGAAAGGGGCCCGGAAAAATGGGCTCTGACTAAACTAAATCTCGGAACGGCTCTTGCGGCGCTGAGCGCCTACCGAAATGCTGAGGAAAACTTAGTCGAAGCAGCCGAGGCTTTTGAAGAAGTGTTCGCCGCATTGACACCAAACTTAAATCCCTACCTCTATCGGTGGGCAATGAACGCGGCCCTCATAGCGAAGCGACGGCTGACCGAGATGCGTGAGCGGCGAGAAAGCTCGCTCCCGGAAGCTAATAGCTGAATTCACAAAAGCTCTACTGCGCCCCAATTTTGGGGCACAGTAGAGAGGTATCTTACGCCGTTTGCCGCGATCGCTACAATTGCAGGAACTGGCTTAGCGCCAGTCCCGGACATCGACGAAGTGACCCGCGATCGCCGCGGCCGCGGCCATTGCCGGCGACACCAGATGCGTGCGGCCCTTGAATCCCTGGCGGCCCTCGAAGTTGCGGTTCGAGGTCGAGGCGCAGCGCTCTTCCGGCTTCAGCTTGTCCGGGTTCATGGCGAGGCACATCGAGCAGCCCGGCTCGCGCCATTCGAAGCCCGCCTTGATGAAGATCTTGTCGAGACCTTCAGCCTCGGCCTGCTCCTTCACGATGCCGGAGCCCGGCACCACCATGGCGTTGACGGTGCCTGCGACCTGCTTGCCTTCCGCGATCTTGGCGGCGGCGCGCAAGTCTTCGATGCGGCCGTTGGTGCAGGAGCCGATGAAGACGCGATCGAGCTTGATGTCGGTGATCTTCGTCCCCGCGGTCAGGCCCATGTATTTCAGCGCGCGGTGCTTGGAGATGCGCTTGGCCTCGTCCGCGATCTTGTCGGGGTCGGGCACGATGCCGGTGACCGAGATCACGTCTTCAGGCGAGGTGCCCCAGGTCACGATCGGCGGCAGCTTGGCCGCATCGAGGCGCAGCTCGTGGTCGAAATGCGCGCCTTCGTCGGAGCGCAGCTTCTCCCAGTAGCGCATCGCCGCATCCCAGGCCGCGCCCTTCGGCGACTTCGGACGGTCACGCAGGAAGTCGTAGGCCTTCTGGTCGGGCGCAACGAGGCCGGCGCGCGCGCCGCCTTCGATCGACATGTTGCAGACCGTCATGCGGCCTTCCATGCTGAGCGCGCGGATCGCATCGCCGGCATATTCCAGCACGTAGCCGGTGCCGCCCGCGGTGCCGATCTCGCCGATGATGGCCAAAATAATATCCTTGCCGGTCACGCCGTCCGGCAATTTGCCGTCGACGGTGACGCGCATGTTCTTGGCCTTCTTCTGGATCAGCGTCTGCGTCGCCAGCACGTGCTCGACTTCCGACGTGCCGATGCCGTGCGCGAGCGCGCCGAACGCGCCATGCGTCGAGGTGTGGCTGTCACCGCAGACGATGGTGGTGCCGGGCAGGGTGAAACCCTGCTCGGGGCCGATGACGTGGACGATGCCCTGGCGCTTGTCGAACTCGTTGTAATATTCGATGCCGAATTCCCTGGCGTTCTCGGCCAGCGCCTTGATCTGCTCGATGCTCTCAGGATCGGGATTCGGCTTGGTGCGGTCGGTGGTCGGCACGTTGTGATCGACGACCGCGAGCGTCTTCTCGGGCGCATGAACCTTGCGCCCCGTCGCGCGCAGGCCTTCGAACGCCTGCGGCGAGGTCACCTCGTGCACCAGGTGGCGGTCGATATAGAGCAGGCAGGTGCCGTCCTCGGCTTCGTGCACCAGATGGTCGTTCCAGATCTTGTCGTACAGGGTGGTCGGCTTGGACATGAGCTTGAGCTCCGGGAATGTTGTGTCAGCGGATTGCGCGCCTCGCGCGCGGGCAACAAAAATCGTCAGCGCAGCCTTTAGGCTGCGCGGCTAAGCTCTGACGTTGCCGAGGTCGCGAAGCGTCCGAAGAACCGGCCAGGCAGCCGCGAGCGATCGTCGATGACGATGCGCTGGACGGGGGCGAAGCTGGTCAGATCTGGAAACATTCTAGAAGCTATATAGCATGCAGCGGTAAAAGCGCGAGAGCTTCGAACTCGTCATTGCGAGCGCAGCGAAGCAATCCAGAAATGCATCTGCGGAGACAGTCTGGATTGCTTCGTCGCAAGGGCTCCTCGCAATGACGGCGGAGCCAAACAAAAAAGCGCGGAGCCGAGCCCCGCGCTTTTGAAAAGCTTGCCTCGTGGCGAAAGCTTACTCGCCGACGGCAGCCTGGCGGTCCTGCTTCTCGACGATGCGGGCCGACTTGCCGCGAAGGTTGCGCAGGTAATAGAGCTTGGCGCGACGCACCTTGCCGCGGCGCACCACCTTGATCGAGTCGATCATCGGCGACATCACCGGGAACACGCGCTCGACGCCCTCGCCGTAGGAGATCTTGCGGACGGTGAAGCTCTCGTTGAGGCCACCGCCGGAACGGCCAATGCAGACGCCTTCATAGGCCTGTACGCGGGTGCGGTCGCCTTCGACGACCTTCACGTTGACGATCACGGTGTCGCCGGGACCGAATTCCGGAATGTCCTTGCCGGCGGACAGCTTGTCGAATTGCTCTCGCTCGAGCTGCTTGATCAGGTTCATGGGTAAATCTCCATCGGCGCGCCCAGCCCTGGAAACGGGGGGCTGCGCAAAATTCGTCTATCCAGCCATTGCGGATTTGGCCGCTCCTATAAGGCAAGCCGGAGCGTTTGTCACCCGTCTGTCTTGTTTTTTGGCGTTTTTTGGCGACGGGGCCGATTCGGGGGCTTGGGTGGGATTTGGGCCCATAAATCCGGCCGTCGAGCCTCTGTCAGGGCCTCGGATTGCGCCCGCCGCCAAGCCGCAACCTTGGCGTGGTCGCCCGAGGTCAGGATGTCAGGGATCGGAGCCCCCTCGAACAGCTGCGGGCGGGTGTATTGGGGGTATTCCAAAAGGCCCTCGGAGAAGCTTTCCTCGGTTCCCGAAGCCTCCTTGCCCATCACCCCCGGCAGCAGCCGGACGCAGGCGTCGATCAGGGCTAAAGCCGCGATTTCGCCGCCGGACAGCACGTAATCGCCGATCGAGACCTCCTCCAGGCCCCGCCCGTCGATCACCCGCTGGTCGATCCCCTCGAACCGCCCGCAGACGATCAGCGGGCCGGGGCCCTGCGCAAGCTCGATCACGCGGGCCTGGGTCAATGGCCGACCCCGCGGGCTCATCAGCAGGCGCGGCCGCTCCGGGCCGGTCCCGGTGGCATCGATCGCCGCCGCCAGAACGTCCGCCCGCAACACCATGCCCGGGCCACCGCCGGCCGGCGTGTCGTCGACGCTGCGGTGGCGATCGGTAGCGGAGGCCCGAATGTCGCGCGCCTCGATTTCCCAGAGCCCGGCGGCCAGCGCCCGGCCGGCCAGGCTCACGCCGAGCGGTCCCGGAAACATCTCCGGAAACAGCGTCAGCACCGTCGCGCGCCAGGGTGAGGGATTGGTCATCAGATCTCAGTTGTTGTCGTCCCGGACAAGCGCGCCTCAAGCGCGCGCAGATCCGGGACCCATATGTGGACGGCCCCCGTGGCACAAGAGCATTTTGAGGTTTGATCGGATCGCTTGCATCCATATGTCCGGCCTGTCG
>NZ_JACIHE010000033.1 GCF_014198245.1 Bradyrhizobium sp. cir1 | reverse complement strand
TCCATCTCCGCTGCCGCCAGGCCACGCCTTGACGGCCGCAAGCACGGCGTCATGCTACCCTCAGCGATCGGGCGAATCTAATGGTTGCTACGAGAGCACGCCCAAATCCTCACATCTCGAACCCGAAAAGACGGTGGGCACGGCGCTTTGCGCCTTTGCCCACCCTACGAGAGCTTGCTAAGACGCATCTCCCATGCGTCTTTCCCTGACAACCTGGAACATCAATTCGGTGCGGCTGCGCATCGACCTGATCGCGAAATTCCTCAAGAGCGCGCGGCCGGAGGTGCTGTGCCTGCAGGAGACCAAGTGCATCGACGACGCCTTTCCGCTGAAGCGGTTCAAGCGGCTCGGCTACGAGCATGTCGCGCTGAACGGGCAGAAGGGCTATCACGGCGTCGCCATCGTCTCGAAGATCCCGTTCGAGTCGAAGGACATCCGCACCTTCTGCGACAAGGTGGATTCGCGGCACATCTCGGTGTCGTTCGGCGAAAAGGCAGGCATCGCAAAGCCGCTGGTGCTGCATAATTTCTACGTGCCCGCGGGCGGCGACATTCCCGATCCCGTGCTGAACGAGAAGTTCGATCACAAGCTCCGCTTCCTCGACGAGATGACAGCGTGCGAGCCGCTGCATCCGCGCGGCGAGGACCGCCACATCCTGGTCGGCGATCTCAACGTCGCCCCGCACGAGAACGACGTGTGGTCGCACAAGCAGCTTCTGAAAGTGGTCTCGCACACGCCTGTCGAAACCGAGAAGCTCAAGGCGGCACTCGCCGCCGGCGAGTGGATCGACGTCGCGCGCGAGCGCACCCCGATGTCGGAGAAGGTCTACACGTGGTGGAGTTACCGCTCCGCCGACTGGACGGTCGGCGACCGCGGGCGCAGGCTCGACCACATCTGGGTCTCGCGCGCGTTGAAGGATGCGGTCAGTGACTTCAAGATTCTCCGCGACGCGCGCAGCTGGGAGCGGCCGTCGGACCATGTGCCGGTGACCGTGACGCTGGAGGTTTGAGCTCCCCGTCGTCATTCCGGGGCGCGACGAAGTCGCGAACTATGGTGCGCAATTGCGCACCTGAGAATCCATTCATCCACCGTCTCTGACGCTCAATGGATTCCGGGTTCGCGCTGCGCGCGCCCCGGAATGACGAGTGGAGATAGCTACGACGTCAGCTTCGCGCCCGCCATCAAGATATCGCTGGCGATCTGGCTCGAGCGAACCGCGAATTCGTCGCGCAGGCGCACGGCGGCGGCGGGGTCGCTTTCGAGCACGCGCTGGAACAGGCTGCGCGAGACGCGGATGACGGAGGAATGCTCCAGCGCGATCGCGCTTGAGGGCCGCTTCATCGGCACCACCAGCGCAAGCTCGCCGATCAGCGCGCCGGGACCTGCGATCATCTCGGCGCCGGCACCGTCGTCGACCCGGAAGGCGCCGCGCTGGACCACGAAGCCGGCATCGGCGTCGTCGCCGAGATTGAACAGGACGTCGCCGCGGACGAAATCACGCTGCTCGGAGCCGATCGCCAGCATGCGCAACGAGGCGTCTCCCAACAGGCGCAATGTCGGGACCCGCTCGAGAAGCGCTACGTCGTCGTCGATTGACATTCAGATCCGAGGCTCAAGGGCACGCCATCTAAAACGATTCGCGCGCCCCTGAAGCGTATCACGGCACCAACTTGTAGCCACCGGCTTCCGTGACCAGGATCTCGGGGTTGGCGGCGTCCTTCTCGATCTTCTGGCGGAGGCGGTAGATGTGGGTTTCCAGCGTGTGGGTGGTAACCCCGGAATTGTAGCCCCAGACCTCCTGGAGCAGGGTCTCGCGCGACACCGGCATCTGGCCGGCGCGGTAGAGGAAGCGGAGGATGGCGGTTTCCTTCTCGGTGAGCCGCACCTTGCGCGCATTGGCCGCGGTCAGCATCTTCGAGCCCGGGCGGAAGGAGTAGGGGCCGACCGAGAACACCGCGTCCTCGCTGGCCTCGTGCTGACGGAGCTGGGCGCGGATGCGGGCCAGCAGCACGGCGAAGCGGAACGGTTTTGCGACGTAGTCATTGGCGCCGGATTCCAGGCCCAAAATCGTATCGGAATCGGTGTCGTGCCCGGTCAGCATGATGATCGGCGCCTTGAAGCCGCCCTTGCGCAGCGAGCGAACAACTTCGCGGCCATCAGTGTCGGGCAGGCCGACATCCATCAGAACGAGATCGGGGGAATTGGCCTTTGCCGCGCTCGCGCCCTTGGCGCCGGTATCGACGGCGGAGGCCTCGAATTCTTCGTGCAGCGATAATTGCTCCACCAACGTATCGCGCAGATCGGTATCGTCATCCACGATCAGGATCTTGCGGGCATTGGCCATGGGGTATCATCCTTTTGGAGTCCGGCTCGGCGCGCATGCATGCCGCGCCCAGCCGCGAGGGGAAGTTTAGGGGTCGCCGTTATTATTGTTGTTCGTGTTGAAGTAGTGGGCTGTTACCGATTCTCAAGCCAGAACCACTCTAACCCAGAATAGCAGGGCGCTTGGATGAATGTCCTGTAATGAATTCGATATCGCGCGTACACATGAAAAACAACGTCGCTTCAGTGACTTACACCAGAAATCGGAGATCCGGGCCGCTATCGGCGATCCGCGTTAAGCCTGCTGCCGGCAATCCGCGCCGGGGCTGGCTGACGGCCGGACAGCTGACGATACCGGTGGCGTTGGGGCGCGGCGGTATTCTCGCCAACAAGCGCGAGGGCGACGGTGGTACTCCGAGGGGTAGCTTCCGTCCCAAACGCCTGTGGTGGCGTGGCGACCGACACAGCCGCCCGCAGACTTTCCTGCCGGCGCGGATCATCACCGACGCGGATGCCTGGTGCGAGGATCCCAGGGACCGACACTACAACCAGGGAATTCGGCTCGGCGAGGGGCAGGGCGGTGACCGGCTCAAGCGCGCCGACCATCTCTACGACTTCATCATCGAGATCGACCACAACACGCGCCCGCGCGTCGCCGGCCGCGGCAGCGCCGTATTCCTGCATCTGGCGCGCGACAATTTCGGCCCGACCGCAGGCTGCGTCTCCATGACCAAATCCGCGATGCTGCAATTGCTGCGGCGGCTGGGACCAAGAACAAGAATCATCATCGGGTGAGGGCACATGCTCGACAAGGATCAGATTGCCGCGGCATCGCGCGTCCTGTTTCGGCATTGGCGCGACGGCACCAAGCTCGACGCGCTGGAGGCAAAGCTGCGGCCGCAGAGCCGCGCTGACGGTTACGCGATCCAGGCCGTGCTCGAAACGCAATCGTCTGGAAAACTGTTCGGCTGGAAGATCGCCGCCACGAGCGAGGCCGGACAAAAGCACATCAACGTCGCGGGACCGCTGGCCGGTCGCATCATGAGCGACACCGTGATCACCGATGGCGGCACCGCGTCGATGCAGGGCAACGAGATGCGCGTCGGCGAGCCGGAATTCGCCTTCCGCATGGGGCGCGATCTGCCGCCGCGCGCGGCGCCGTACACCGTCGATGAAGTCCTCGCCGCCGTCGACGCCCTGCATCCCGCGATCGAGATTCCCGATTCGCGCTTTGTCGATTTCGCCGGCGCCGGCGAAGCACAGCTGATCGCCGACAATGCCTGTGCGCATCTGTTCGTGCTGGGCGCGGCAACGTCAGCGGATTGGCGCGCGCTGGATCTCGTCGAGGAACGGCCGCAGATCACGCTGCGCGGCGAGCGCTATGTCGGCCACGGCAGGAACGTGCTTGGCGATCCCCGCGCAGCTCTCGCCTGGCTCGCCAACGAGCTGCGTGGCCTCGGCATCACCTTGCGGGCAGGGGAGGTCGTGACCACAGGCACGTGCCATCCGCCGCTGCCGATCCAGGCCGGCGATCATCTCGCGGCGGACTTTGGTGTGCTGGGCGAGGTGTCGGTGGGGTTTGTGTAGACGCGGCACACGCCGCTGTCGTTGCGAGCCCATCTCTCTCCGCACGTCATTGCAAGCGCAGCGAAGCAATCCAGAGTCCCTCCGCGGAAAGATTCTGGATTGCTTCGCTCCGCTCGCAATGACGAATTTGAGAGCTTGTATGGCTCCCGACCCTCGCTAACGGCTTCTACCGATGCCCGAAGATCGCGCTTCCCACGCGCACATGGGTGGCGCCCAGCATGATCGCTGTCGCGAAATCGGCGCTCATGCCCATCGAGAGATTCTTCAAGCCGTTGCGCTCAGCGATCTTGGCGGTCAGCGCGAAATGGGCCGCGGGCGGCTCGTCGACCGGCGGGATGCACATCAGTCCGGAGATCGTCAGCCCATAGGTATCGCGGCAGCTTGCGAGGAAGGCATCGGCCTCGCCGGGCGCAACGCCGGCCTTCTGCGGCTCCTCGCCGGTGTTGATCTGGACGAAGAGCTGCGGGTGCTTCTTCTGGGATTCGATTTCCTTGGCTAACGCCTGGCAAATGCTCGGACGGTCAACCGAATGAATGGCGTCGAACAGCGCGACCGCCTCTTTCGCCTTGTTGGACTGCAGCGGCCCGATCAGGTGCAGCGCGATATCGGGGTAAACAGTCGTTAACGCCGGCCACTTGCCTTTGGCCTCCTGCACCCGATTCTCGCCGAATACGCGCTGTCCGGCGGCGATAACCGGGGTAATTGCATCGGCGTCGAAAGTCTTGGACACCGCGATCAGCGTGACGGAGGCGCGATCACGCCGCGCATCCTTGCAGGCGCGTGCAATTTCGGCTTCGACCGCGGCGAGCGCGTTTGGTGAATCGCCGGTTACCGGCGCTGCGTTGGCTTCTGTCATGACGTTCGATTGGCTGTGGTCGTAACCGAGGTAAGTCCAATTTTACCGAGTTCAAGAAAGAGTTTTTGAACCCTTCGCTTTACCTTAGCCCGCGGGGTGGGCAGCGAAGATGGCAAACGTCAGTTTCAACCGCAAACGAGCGAAACTCAAGCAGGTTCTCGGGATCCGGGCCCGGCTTGCGTTGCTCGCGGTGATTCTGGTCGCGCCCTTGATGCTCGAGCGCATCCGTTCGCTCGAGGACACGCGCACGCGGCAGATCGCGCAGGCTGCGGCTGAATTCACCACCATCGCACGGCACAGCGCAGATGCGCAGCGCGAGGTGATCTCGTCGGTTGAGACCATCCTGAAATCGGAAGCCTTCATCCGCGCCTCCGCCGGCGGCATCAGCAAGAGCTGCGACGTGCTGCGCGCGAGCCTGCCCTCGAACCTTCCCTGGATCCGCACGCTTCTGATCGCGGGCCAGGACGGACGCATCCAGTGCGCCACCAACAACATGTATGTCGGCCTCGATCTCAGTGACCGGCCTTATTTCCAGCAGGCGCAGGAAACCGGCCGCTTCGTGCTGAGCGATTTCATCCTGTCACGGCCGGTCCCGTCACCGACCGTCATGGCGGTCTATCCGGTGTCGGCGTTCAGCGGCGTCGCCGATGCCGTCGTGCTAGCGACCGTCAACCTCGACTGGATGTCGAAGGTGATGAGCAATCTCGGCGGCCGCGCCGGCATCACCGCCGTGCTGGTCGACAGTGCCGGCACGGTGCTGGCCGCACCTGCCGACCAGCACAGCGCGGTCGGCCGTCCGCTTGACAACATGCCGCTGATGTCCGCGATCGCCGACAAGGCGCTGCGGTCGAACCAGGACGAAGGCTCGCTCTCGTTTCTCGCCGCCGACGGCTCCCGCCGCGCGGTCAGCTACATCCGCATCGCCGGCACCAACGCCCGCCTGATAGCCAGCATCGACGAGGACAAGGTGTCCGCGGCGGTGAGCCGCGACATCCGCACCGCCTATCTCCAGCTCGCTTTCGTCGTCGTGTTCGTCCTGCTCGGTGCGCTGATCGCCGCCGAGAAACTCGTGATCAAGCCGATCGAGATGCTCGCCGACATGGCCAAGCGCCTCGGCGAGGGTGACCTGTCGGCGCGCGCGGCGCGCAACCGCCTGCCGGCCGAGTTCGTGCCGCTGGCCCGCGCCTTCAACGCAATGGCCGCGCAACTCAGCCAGCGCGAGCGCGAGCTGATCGCGAGCAACGACCGCCTGACGGTGATGGCCTCGATCGACATGTTGTCGGGCCTCGCCAACCGCCGCGGCTTCCAGAGCCGGCTCGATTTCGAATGGATGCGCGCGCAGCAATATGGCAGCGACCTCGCGCTGCTGATGATCGACGTCGACCATTTCAAGCTGTTCAACGACACCTATGGCCATCTCGAAGGCGATTCCTGCCTGACGCGGCTCGGCGAGTCGCTCTCGGGCATCGCCGCCGACACGATGGGCTTTGCCGCGCGCTATGGCGGCGAGGAATTCTGCCTGCTCCTGCCGAATACCGATGTGATGCGCGCCGTCGAGATCGGCGAGCAGGCGCGCGCGGCCGTGCTGAAACTGTGCCTGCCGCATATCACCTCCGCCCACATGATCGTCACCGTCTCGATCGGCGTCGCCGCGACGAAGCCGAACGAGAGCCTGCGCCCCGGCGATCTCATCGAAGCCGCCGACGCCGCGCTCTATGCCGCCAAACACCGCGGCCGCAACAACGTCGTCGAGCACGGCGTGCAGGCGATCGAGACCGCTGACATCATGATGGCAGCGAGCGCCTAGCCCGCAGCCCCGGCGCGATCGAGCTCGATCTCGGTCACCACGCGATTGCGGCCGCCGCCTTTGGCGAGGTAGAGCGCGCGGTCGCAGCGCTCGATGAGATCGGCGATGGCTTCACCGGAACGATACTGCGCCACGCCGATCGACACGCTGATGTTGGGCAGCACCTCGCCGGTCGAGCGGCGGGTGATCCTGCATTCGGCGATCGCGCGCCTGATGTGCTCGGCGATCCCGGCACAGGTGGCAAGATCGGCGCCCGGCAGCACAGCGATCAGCTCCTCGCCGCCGTAGCGGGCCGGGAGATCCTGATCGCGCACCTTCTCGCGCAGCACCTTTGCGATGAGGCGCAGCACCTGATCGCCGACGCCGTGGCCGAAATCGTCGTTGAAGGTCTTGAAGCGGTCGATGTCGAGCAAGAGCACGCTGAGCGGCTCGCCCCAGTCCGCCGTGACTTGCGCCTTGCGCAGGAATTCGTCCAGCGCCCGCCGGTTGGCAAGGCCCGTCAGCGTGTCGGTCCGCGCGCGCTCCTCGGACTTGGAGAGCGAGGCGCGGATCACGTCGAGCTCGCGGGCCTTTTCGGCAAAGCCCGCCTCCAGACGCGTCGCCCTTGTGGCCGCGCGGGCCAGCTCGTTCATGAGCTGGGCGACCAGCGCCTTCGGGTCGACGCCGGACTTGCCCTGGTCGGCGACCTCGCTGATCGCCTGCATCTGCGAATGGTTGTCGGCGATCGCGGTCGCCAGGAACTCCTTGGCCGCACCCATCAGGGCATGCAGCCGCTCGGAGGTGTCGACGACGACAGCACTCAGCCGTGGCGCAACATAGGTCTCGAACAGGTTCTGATTGGTCCGGGCGTCGAACGGACGATTGTGGTCGATCAGGAGATCGATGGCGTTGCGCAAGTCATCATGGCTGCCTGCGAAATACTGGTACCAGACGGCAAAATTGATCGGCGTCGGCGCAATCCGCTGCTCGGCCATGCTCCGCATCGCCCGTCCGGCGATGGACGCGGCATAATCGTAGTCGGGATCGTCGAAGCTGGCGTCCATCGGAGGTTTTCGGGGTCCTGGCCAGCCGCAACCTCGCATCGACCCCTTAATCACACCCCAACGGCGGCCTCGGTAGTTATGCGGAGCAGGGGCGAAGGTTCCCGGGGTGAGGCAACCCATTGACCCCCTGAGGACTTCTATGGCCTAGTCCGCCGTCTTTAGACGGCCGAACCCAAGAAAAACCGAACGATTCCATGACCTCCGAACGCTATAACGCCCGCGATTCCGAACCACGCTGGCAGGCTGCCTGGGACCAGCAGGCGATCTTCGTCTCGAAGAACGACGATCCGCGGCCGAAATACTATGTGCTCGAGATGTTCCCCTACCCGTCCGGGCGCATCCATATCGGCCATGTCCGCAACTATACGCTCGGCGACGTGCTGGCCCGCTTCATGCGCGCCAAGGGGTTCAATGTGCTGCACCCGATGGGCTGGGACGCTTTCGGCCTGCCGGCCGAGAATGCCGCCATCGAGCGCAAGGTCGCGCCCAAGGCCTGGACCTACGACAACATCGCCGCGATGAAGAAGCAGCTCCGTTCGATCGGGCTGTCGCTGGACTGGTCACGCGAATTCGCGACCTGCGACCCCAGCTACTACAAGCATCAGCAGAAGATGTTTCTGGACATGCTCGCCGCGGGCCTCGCCGAACGCGAGAAGCGCAAGCTCAACTGGGATCCGGTCGACATGACCGTGCTCGCCAACGAGCAGGTGATCGACGGCCGCGGCTGGCGCTCGGGTGCGATCGTCGAGCAGCGTGAGATGAGCCAGTGGGTCTTCAAGATCACGAAGTACTCGCAGGAGCTGCTGTCGGCGCTGGACGGGCTGGACCGCTGGCCCGACAAGGTGCGGCTGATGCAGCGCAACTGGATCGGTCGCTCCGAGGGCCTCTTGATCCGCTTCGCGCTGGATCAGGCGACCACGCCGGCCGGCGAGAGCGAGCTGAAGATTTTCACGACGCGCCCCGACACGCTGTTCGGCGCGAAGTTCATGGCGATCTCGTCGGATCATCCGCTGGCGCAGGCAGCTGCCGCCAAGAACCCGAAGCTCGCGCAGTTCATTGCCGACATCAAGAAGATCGGCACCGCGCAGGAGATCATCGACACCGCGGAGAAGCAGGGTTTTGACACCGGCATCCGCGCGGTGCATCCGTTCGACCCGAGCTGGAAGCTGCCGGTCTATGTCGCCAACTTCGTGCTGATGGAATACGGCACCGGCGCGATCTTCGGCTGCCCCGCGCACGACCAGCGCGACCTCGATTTCGTCAACAAGTACAGTCTCGGCAACACGCCGGTGGTGTGCCCGGAAGGGCAGGATCCCAAGAGCTTCGTCATCACCGACACCGCCTATGACGGTGACGGCCGCATGATCAATTCGCGCTTCCTCGACGGCATGACCATCGAGCAGGCGAAGGAAGAGGTGGCGAGGCGTCTCGAGGGCGAGCTGCGCGGCAACGCGCCGGTCGGTGAGCGGCAGGTGAATTTCCGCCTGCGCGACTGGGGCATTTCGCGCCAGCGCTACTGGGGCTGCCCGATTCCCGTGATCCATTGTCCGAAGTGCGATGTGGTGCCGGTGCCGGATGCGGACCTGCCCGTGACGCTGCCTGATGATGCGACCTTCGACAAACCGGGCAACGCGCTGGATCATCACCCGACCTGGAAGCACGTCACCTGCCCCAAATGCGGGGGCAAGGCTAGCCGCGAAACCGACACCATGGACACCTTCGTGGACTCGTCCTGGTATTTTGCGCGCTTCACCGATCCCTGGAACGAGAACGCGCCGACGACGCCCACTGTGGCCAACCGGATGCTGCCGGTCGACCAGTATATCGGCGGCGTCGAGCACGCGATCCTGCATCTGCTCTACAGCCGCTTCTTCACCCGCGCGATGAAGGCGACCGGGCACATTGCGCTGGACGAGCCGTTCGCCGGCATGTTCACGCAAGGCATGGTGGTGCACGAGACCTACCAGAAGGCCGACGGCACCTTTGTGCAGCCGGCCGAAGTCAAGATCGAGGTCGGCGGCAACGGCCGCCGCGCGACGCTGCTGTCGTCGGGCGAAGACATCCAGATCGGCCCGATCGAGAAGATGTCGAAGTCGAAGAAGAACACGGTCGATCCCGACGACATCATCGAGACCTACGGCGCCGACGTCGCCCGCTGGTTCATGCTGTCGGACTCCCCGCCCGACCGCGACGTGATCTGGAGCGACGAGCGCGTCCAGGGCGCCTCGCGCTTCGTGCAGCGGCTGTGGCGGCTGGTGAACGATTCCGCGGAACTCGGCAAGGGCGCGCCGGCGGCGCGGCCGGCCTCGTTCGGCCCGGATGCAACCGCTCTGCGCAAGGCCGCCCATGGCGCGCTGGACAAGGTCACCACCGGGATCGAGCGGCTGCACTTCAATGTCTGCCTCGCCCATATCCGCGAATTCGCCAACGCCTTCTCGGAGGTGCTCCAGCGTCCCGGCCAACCGGCCACTGACCTCATCTGGGCGATCCGCGAGGCCGGCCAGATCCTGGTCCAGCTGTTCTCGCCGATGATGCCCCACCTGGCCGAGGAGTGCTGGCAGGTTCTGGGCCACAAGGGGCTGGTTTCGGAGGCCAATTGGCCCCAAATCGAACGCGATTTGCTGGTTGAAGACAGCGTGACCCTGGTGGTTCAGGTCAACGGCAAGAAGCGGGGTGAGGTCACAGTTGCAACAGCGGCCCAGAATCCGGAAATCGAGGCTGCCGTTTTGGCCCTCGATGCGGTAAAGCTGGCCCTGGATGGCAAGCCCGTCCGCAAGGTGATCATCGTCCCCAAGAGGATCGTGAATGTTGTCGGCTAGGATCCGCATCGCAGTCCGCCTGCTGGCAGTCGCCGCACTGGCGGCGCTGACGGCTGGGTGCTTCCAGCCGATGTATGCCGACCGTGGCGACGGCACCCCCGGCCTGCGCGAGAAGCTGATGGGGGTCGAGCTGCCCCCGGTCGACAAGCCGAACGCCTCGCGCGAGGCGCGCGTCGGCGTCGAGGTCCGCAATGCCCTGGCCTTCAAGCTGTACGGCACCGCCACGGGCATGCCGCCGACCCACCGCCTGGTGATCCGCTTCAGCTCCAGCCGTTCGTCCCTGATCGTCGATCCCAACACGGGTCTGCCGACCAGCGAAAATTACGGCATCGACTGCCAGTACAATCTGGTTGAGGTCGTCAGCGGCAAGTCGGTCATGACCGGCACCACGTTCTCGCGCGTGTCCTACGACATGCCCGGCTCCTACCAGCGCTTCTCGCGCAACCGCGCCGTTCGCGATGCCGAGGATCGTGCCGCCAACGAGATCGCAGAGAACATCAATACCCGGCTCGCCGCATTCTTCACCGCGGGCACGTAGTTCATTCCCGTCATTCCGGGGCGCCCGCAGGGCGAACCCGGAATCCAGAGATTGTTGATCGAGATTCTCAGGTGCGCAATTGCGCACCGTAGTTCGCGCTTCGCGCGCCCCGGAATGACAGTTGGGCCCAATGGTCGCGCTGCGCGGAAAAGAGATCGACGCCTTCCTCGCCCGCCCCGATGCGGGCCGTCCGATCATCCTGCTCTACGGTCCCGATGCCGGCCTCGTGCGCGAGCGCGCCGACGCGCTGATCGCCTCGGCGGTCGACGATCCCAACGATCCCTTCTCGCTGGTGAAGCTCGACGGCGACGAGCTCTCCGCCGAGCCGTCGCGGCTCGTCGACGAAGCCATGACGGTGCCGCTGTTCGGCGGCCGCCGCGCCATCCGCATTCGCGCCGGCTCGCGCAGCTTTGCCGGCGGCATCGACACGCTGGCCGAGATGAGCGTGAGGGATTGCCGCATCGTGATCGAGGCGGGCGAGCTGCGCCCGGAATCGCCGCTGCGCAAGGCCTGCGAGCGCGCCAAGACGGCGGTCGCGATCGGCTGCTATCCCGACACCGAACGCGACCTCGCCAAGCTGATGGAGGACGAGCTCCGCATCGCGAACTTGCGCATCGCGCAGGATGCCCGCGCGGCGCTGATGTCGTTCCTCGGCGGCGACCGCCAGGCCTCGCGCAACGAGCTGCGCAAGCTCACGCTGTACGCGCATGGCAAAGGCGAGATCACGTTGGATGACGTCATGTCCGTCGTCGCCGATGCCTCGGAGCTGAAGCTCGATCCGATCGTCGACGGCGCCTTCGCCGGCCGGCCCGACATCGTCGAGACCGAATTCGCCAAGGCCATGATCGCCGGCACCTATCCCGGCGTGATCATCTCGGCCGCACAGCGCCAGGCCGCATGGCTGCACAAATCCGCGCTTGCGATTGCCGACGGCCAGCCGGCCTCCGCCGTGCTCGACGGCGGCTATCCGCGCCTGCACTTCTCGCGAAAGCCCGCAGTGGAGACGGCGCTGCGCAATTTCAGCGTGGCGCGGCTCGCCACCATCATCGAGCAGCTCGCAACCGCAGCGCTCGAGACCCGCAAGCAATCCACACTAGCCGCCGCCATCGCCCAGCGCACGCTGATGGCGATCGCCGCGAATGCGAAGCGGCGGGGCTGAGTCTCTCCACGTCATTGCGAAGTGCAACTCTCTCGACTCGTCGATGCGAGCGTAGCGAAGCAATCCAGAGTCCCTCGGCGGAAAGATTCTGGATTGCTTCGCTGCGCTCGCAATGACGAGGTGGATGCAGACGCGCGCCAATGACTGAGCGAAGCGCCAAACCCGTCATCCTGAGGCGCGAGCCGCGCGACGCAACGCGGCGCGCGGGGAGCCTCGAAGGATGAACGGCCGGGATACAGCCGGGCCGTCGCCCTTCGAGGGCCGCTGAAGAAGCGGCCACCTCAGGGTGACGGTGATAGAGAGTCGGTGCGTCTAAATCCCGCCCTTGGCCAGCCGCTTCATCACTTCGTCGAGCTGATCGAGGTTGCGGTAGTTGATCTGCACGGAGCCGCCGGGGTCGCGGTGATTGACGGTGACCTTGAGGCCGAGCGCGTCGCTGACGCGCTTTTCCAGATCGATCGTGTCAGGATCCTTTTCCTTGCCACTGGTAGCGCGCGCCTTCTGCGGCTTGCGCTCCGGCACGCCCTCTTCATGCGCGAGCGCCTCGGCCTGGCGGACGTTGAGGCCTTCCGCGACGATGCGCTTGGCCGCGGCGAGCGGATCGGGGACGCCGATCAGCGCGCGGGCGTGACCGGCCGTCAATTCACCGGTCGCGATGAAGGCCTGCACCTCGGCCGGCAGCTTGGTCAGCCGCATCATGTTGGCGACGTGGCTGCGGCTCTTGCCGACGACCCTGGCGATGTCGTCCTGGCTGCGTTTGAACTCGTTGGCGAGCGCGTGATAGCCCTGCGCCTCCTCCATCGGGTTGAGGTCCTCGCGCTGCACGTTCTCGACGATCGCGAACTCCAGCGCATCGCTGTCGCTGATGTCGACCGGCACGATCGGCACCTCGTGCAGGCCCGCCATCTGCGAGGCGCGCCAGCGCCGTTCGCCGGCGATGATCTCGTAGCGATCCTGCGCGCCCTTCACGGGGCGCACCACGATCGGCTGGATCACGCCGTGCTGCTTGATGGAGTCGGAGAGTTCCTTCAGCTCGGTGTCCGAAAAGGTCCGGCGCGGGTTGCGCGGATTGGCCTTGATGAATTCGATCGGCACCTTGCGCTGCGCGCGCGGACGATCGACATGCTGGGCCTCGCCGCCGACGTCACCGATCAGACTTGCAAGACCCCGGCCCAGTCGCGAACGCGCTTCGTCGGCCATCGCCAGCTCCCTTGGATTCACGGTGCAGCACTCCAGAACTGAATTTCGAATCGTAGGGTGGGTTAGCGAAGCGTAACCCACCTCTTCTGTTTTCGCGAAGATAGACGTGGTGGGTTACGCCTTCGGCTAACCCACCCTACGGCATCATCAATGCGTCGTGCGCAGCTCGCGCTCGCGCTGGATCACTTCGGTGGCGAGCCGCAGGTACGCTTCGCTGCCGACGCATTTGAGATCGTAGACCAGCACCGGCTTGCCGTAGGACGGCGCTTCCGAGATGCGCACGTTGCGCGGGATCATGGTCTTGTAGACCTTCTCGCCCATGAACTGGCGGACGTCGGCGACGACCTGGTTCGACAGGTTGTTGCGCGAGTCGAACATGGTCAGCACGATGCCGTGGATCGACAGGTTCGGATTGAGCGTCGAGCGCACCTGCTCCACCGTCTGCAGCAATTGCGACAGACCTTCGAGCGCGAAGAACTCGCATTGCAGCGGCACCAGAATCGCGTCCGATGCCGCCATCGCGTTGACCGTGAGCAGGTTGAGTGAGGGCGGGCAGTCGATCAGCACATAGGTGTAGTCGGCATCCGGCGAGACATTGTTGTTGAGTGCGCCGATCGCGTCGCGCAGCTTGAAGGCGCGGCCGGGCGTGGTGCCGAGCTCAAGCTCGAGGCCGGAGAGATCCATGGTCGACGGCGCGATGTGCAACCGCGGCACCGCGGTCGAGACCACGGCTTCGCGCAGAGGCGCTTCACCGATCAGCACGTCGTAGGTCGAGCAGGAGCGGTTGCGGCGATCGATGCCGAGTCCGGTCGAAGCGTTGCCCTGCGGATCGAGATCCACGATCAGGACGCGCTCGCCGATCGCGGCGAGTGCCGTGCCGAGGTTGATCGCTGTGGTTGTTTTTCCCACACCGCCCTTTTGATTCGCCAGCGCCAGGATGCGCGGGTGGCCCTGTGGCACTTCAGCTGGCTGTTCCTGGGCAGTCTGGTCTTGCGGCTCGTCAGTCACGCTCATTGAATTTCCCCACTCACCCCTGAACGCCTCAGCTGCGCCGTTCGGCGGCACTCAGCTCCACGATCCAGCCGTCGCCGGTACGGCTTCGGTGGAGCTGCGGCTGAATATTCCAATATTTAGCGGCTTCGGTCAATTCAGCCTCTACATCTTGACCCTTGAGAAATAACGCCTTTGCGCCCTGGCGCATCAGCGGCTCCGCAAAGCCGATGAGTTGATGTAGCGGAGCCAGCGCACGCGCGGTGACGCAATCGACGGGGCCGGTGATTCTATCCACATTATCCCCGATCTCAGCGAGATGTACGACTCCCGGAGATGCGGTGACGCGAATCGCTTCACGGAGGAAGGCGGCCTTCTTGGCGATTCGCTCGACAAGATGGACGCTCGCGTCCGGCGTCCCCGCCATGGCGCAGGCGAGGACGACGCCGGGAAAACCGCCGCCGCTGCCGAGGTCGGCCCAGCGCTTTGCCGTCGGCGCGAGATCGACGAGCTGGAGCGAATCGGCGATGTGCCGGGTCCAGAGGTTTGGCAGGGTCGAGGGCGCGACGAGATTGGTCTTGGCCTGCCACTCCCGGAGCAGTGCGATGTAGCGATCGAGGCGGGCTTCTGTTTCATGTGAAACGGGAGCGAGCTTCAGCGCCGCGCGTTTGTCGGCGGCGATGATGGCGTCGAGCGATTGATCGTTGGCGCTGGCCCTGGCGATCTTCGGTCCGGCCGGTGCTGGGTCCGGTCGACGACCGACACCCTCACCTGCTCCGGGTCGTCGGGATAGCGGCCTGTCCCCGCCCGGTCCGCGCTGTTTCACGTGAAACGCCTATGCAATTGCCTTGGAAGTCTTCCGTGCCTCGCGCCGGAGATAGGCCGCAAGGATGCCGAGCGCCGCCGGCGTCATGCCGTCGATCCGACCGGCCTGGCCGACGGTGAACGGCCGCGCCTTCTCCAGCTTGGCGCGGACCTCGTTGGAGAGACCGGGGACCTGCTGGTAGTCGACCTCCGACAGCACCATCCCCTCATCGCGCCTGAAGGCTTCGACGTCGGCGCTCTGGCGCTCCAGATAGACATCGTATTTGGCGTCGATCTCGAGATGGGTGGCGATGACGGGATCGATAGTGGACAGCTCCGGCCAGATCGCACGGACCTGGCTCCAGCCGATCTCCGGATAGGCCATCAGCTCGAAGGCGGAGCGGCGCTGGCCATCCCGGTTCAGGGACAGCCCGTGCTTGATGGCCTCGTTCGGGGTGATGGTTAGCGACTTCGAAAGGGTCCGAGCCGCGTTCAGGGCATCCATCTTGGTCCGGTGATGCCGGGTCCGGGCGCTTCCGACGCATCCAAGCGTGATCCCCTTCTCGGTCAGACGCTGATCGGCATTGTCGGCCCGCAGCGTCAACCGGTACTCGGCCCGCGAGGTGAACATCCGATAGGGCTCGCTGATCCCGCGGGTGACGAGGTCGTCGATCATCACGCCGAGATAGCCATCGGCACGATCAAACACCGTCAGCGCAGCACCGCTGGCGGAGAGCGCGGCGTTCAGGCCGGCCACGATGCCCTGTCCGGCGGCTTCCTCGTATCCGGTGGTGCCGTTGATCTGCCCGGCCAGGAACAGGCCGCGCAGACGCTTGGTCTGCAGGGTCGGATCGAGTTCGCGGGGGTCGATGTGGTCGTATTCGATGGCGTAGCCCGGGCGAACCATCTTCACCCGCTCCAGGCCGGGAATGCTGGCGAGGATCGCGAGCTGGACCTCCTCCGGCAGCGAGGTCGAGATGCCGTTGGGATAGACGGTGCTGTCGTCGAGCCCTTCCGGCTCCAGAAAGATCTGGTGGCCGTCGCGGTCGCCAAAGCGGACGATCTTGTCCTCGATCGAGGGGCAATAACGCGGTCCGGAGCTCTTGATCTGGCCGGAGTACATCGGGGAGCGATGGACGTTGGCCCGGATCACCTCATGGGTCGCGGGCGTGGTCCGGGTGATCCCGCACTGGATCTGCGGGGTCGTGATCCGCTCAGTCATCACCGAGAAAGGCTCCGGCGGCTCGTCTCCGGGCTGCATTTCGACTGCTGACCAGTCGATCGTGGTGCCGTCCAGACGCGGCGGAGTGCCGGTCTTGAGCCGCCCGAGGGTGAAGCCGGCGCGCTCGAAGGAGCTGGAAAGACCCATGGCAGGTGCCTCGCCGACACGGCCGGCGGGCCAATTCTTCTCACCGAGATGGATCAGGCCGCGGAGAAAGGTCCCGGTGGTGACGACAACCGCGCCTGCCCGAAGCTCCCGGCCATCGGCCAGACGCAGTCCGGTGACCCGTCCCTCGACCACGATCAGCTCGTCAGCTTCGCCTTCGATGACGGAAAGGCCCTCGGTCTGACGGATCGCGGCCTGCATCGCGGCGGCATAGAGCTTCCGGTCCGCCTGGGCGCGCGGACCACGAACAGCGGGGCCCTTGCGGCGATTGAGAACGCGAAACTGGATGCCGCCGACGTCGCCGACCCGGCCCATCAAGCCATCGAGCGCATCCACTTCGCGGACCAGATGACCCTTGCCGAGACCCCCGATGGCGGGATTGCAGGACATCGCGCCGACCGTGGAGAAGCGGTGCGTCACCAGAGCGGTCGTTGCACCCATCCGGGCAGCGGCAGCCGCGGCTTCACAGCCGGCGTGGCCGCCGCCAATCACGATGACGTCGAAACTCTCTCGCTCTGTCCGCATGGGCGGACTTCTAGCTCAGAGAGGAAAAAGCCGGAAGTGGAAACTGGGTGGGGCCCCAGTGTTTCACGTGAAACAGGGCGTCCCCAGGGTGCGGAAGCATTTTGGCGAAAACAACCCCATGCACAGTAGGAGGCGTGTTGGAGAAGCTGCTGTTTCACGTGAAACAAAACGACCCACGAGCTGGAACCGGTAAACGGCGGGGACTGGGATGGATGTTACGGTCTTCGGGTCGAGAGCGCGATCGATACCACACGCCGTCATTGCGAGCGCAGCGAAGCAAGCCAGAGTCCTTCCGCGGATGGCGTCTGGATTGCTTCGTCGCAAGGGCTCCTCGCAATGACGAGATTGAGGCGCGGCCGCCGGCCTCCCACCCCCCGCCGGCCTGGGGTAATCTCGGATCACACAAGCGAGCCACTGAGTCCGGCCGGAGCAAGCGCGCCGCTATACACATGAAAGTGGCTGGAGCCCGAAAGCAGATTTCACGTGAGATAGAAACCGAGCGGGCCGCTGTTTCACGTGAAACATAAGAAATGGAACAAGCGCTAGTTCTACAATAAAGAACTAGCGCTACTTTCCGATGCAAAATTTCTGGAAAATGGCCCCGAGGACGTCCTCGACGTCCACCCGGCCCAGCAGCCGGCCCAGTGCATAGGCAGCGGCACGCAGCTCTTCGGCCGCGAGCTCTTCGCCCTCTTCTACATGCTCCAGACTCCGGCGCAAGCTGTCTGACGCCTGGCGCAACAGGTCGCGCTGGCGGGCCCGGGTCACCAAAGCACCCTCGGTGGTCCCGAAGAAGTTGGCGGCGAACGCCACGAGCGCATCGACCAACTCAGGAATCCCATCGCCCCGGCTTGCCGAGATCCCGAACTCGCCTGCCGACTCGGCTCCCCCGGCCCCGCCAAGGTCGATCTTGTTGCGCACGATCCAGACCGCGCTGCCCGGCCGATCGCTTCCATCCCCGGACGCCCACGACGATGGTCTTGCATCCGGATTGACGGCGCGCCCGCCCTCCACCAGCCACAGCACGAGGTCGGCGTCCTCGGCCCGCGCGCGTGCGCGACGCACGCCCTCCTGCTCGACGGGATCGTCGGTCTCGCGAATGCCGGCGGTGTCGATGATTGTGACGGGATAGCCGTCGAGATCGAGCTGCACCTCGATCACGTCGCGCGTGGTCCCGGCATGCGGCGAGACGATCGCGACCTCGCGCCGCGCCAGCTGATTCATCAACGTCGACTTGCCGACATTCGGCTCGCCGGCAATCGCAACCACGAGGCCGTCGCGTAGGCGTTCAGAATGTCCCTGTGCCGCAAGCACTTCTGCGATTTCGCCGTGAAGAGCCTTGATCGCTTTCACCGCCGGCGCCCTCAGCTCCGCCGGCACATCGCCTTCATCGGAAAAATCGATGCCGGCTTCGATCAGCGCGGATGCCTCGATGATGCGCTCGCGCCAGTCGCGCGCGCGGTCGCCGAGCAGGCCCTGCAGCTGGCGCAGCGCCTGGCGACGCTGGCGGTCGGTGTCGGCGTGAATGAGGTCGTCGAGGCCCTCGGCCTCGGTCAGGTCGAGCTTGCCGTTCTCGAAAGCGCGCCGGGTGAACTCGCCGGGCTCGGCCGCCCGTGTATTCGGAATATAAGAAATAGCGGCGAGGAGCGCCGCCAGCACCGCCCGGCCGCCATGGACGTGAAATTCGGCGATGTCCTCGCCGGTCGCACTGGCCGGCCCTGGAAACCAGAGCACGACCGCGTCGTCGATCGGCTGGCCCGCGCCGTCCCGGAGCAGCCGACGGCTCGCCTGTCGCGGCGCCGGCAGCCGGCCCGCGAGCGTCGTCAGCGCCCGGCCAGCTTGCGAGCCGGAGACGCGTACCACGGCAATCGCGCTCGGCGCCCGGCCGGATGACAGCGCAAAAATGGTCTGGTCTCGCGGATGCATGGCCTATTTGTCCGGCTCCCGGCGAAAAGGCAAACATCCGTTTTTAGCCGCCAAGCGGCGGGATTTTTGCTGCACCAGATTCCGCAGCAAATTCATATTGCACTGCAATACCGCCGCAGCATTTTTGCTGCAGGAACACCCCTCGCACGGCGGATGAGCCGACCGGAATTCAAGTATTATTTTGATATATCAACAGATTAAATGTTCATCCAAGATCAGGTCGCCGGCTGCCCTTCATGCAGCACTTTGCCGCAACAAAGCTGCACAACAAAAAGGGCGCCCGAAGGCGCCCTTGAATGCTTTGCTGCACTGCACTCAGGTGTTCATGGAGTCGAAGAACTCCGAATTGCTCTTGGTCGAGCGCAGCTTGTCGAGCAGGAAGTCGATCGCGTCCATCGTGCCCATCGGATTGAGGATGCGGCGGAGCACGTACATCTTCTTGAGCACCTGCGGATCGGTGATGAGCTCCTCCTTGCGGGTGCCGGAGCGCGAGATATCGATCGCCGGGAAGGTGCGCTTGTCCGAGACCTTGCGGTCCAGGATCAGCTCCGAGTTACCGGTGCCCTTGAACTCTTCAAAGATGACTTCGTCCATGCGGCTGCCGGTATCGACCAGCGCGGTTGCAATGATGGTCAGCGAGCCGCCCTCCTCGATGTTGCGGGCGGCACCGAAGAAGCGCTTCGGGCGCTGCAGCGCGTTGGCGTCGACACCGCCGGTCAGCACCTTGCCGGATGACGGCACCACGGTGTTGTAGGCGCGGCCGAGGCGCGTGATCGAATCGAGCAGGATCACGACGTCGCGGCCATGCTCGACCAGGCGCTTGGCTTTTTCGATCACCATCTCGGCGACCTGGACGTGGCGCACCGCCGGCTCGTCGAAGGTCGAGGACACGACCTCGCCCTTCACCGAGCGCTGCATGTCCGTGACTTCTTCCGGGCGCTCGTCGATCAGCAGCACGATCAGATAGCAATCCGGGTGATTTGCGGTGATCGAGTGCGCGATGTTCTGCATCAGCACGGTTTTACCGGTGCGCGGCGGCGCCACGATCAGCGCGCGCTGACCCTTGCCGATCGGGGCTACGATGTCGATCACGCGTGCAGAAAGGTCTTTCCGCGTCGGATCGTCGATCTCCATGCGGAAACGCTGGTTCGGAAACAGCGGCGTCAGGTTGTCGAAATTGACCTTGTGCTTGGCCTTTTCCGGGTCCTCGAAATTGAGCGTGTTGACCTTGAGCAGCGCAAAGTAGCGCTCGCCCTCTTTCGGGCTGCGGATGTGGCCTTCGATGGTGTCACCGGTACGCAGGCCGAAACGGCGGATCTGCGAGGGCGAAACGTAGATGTCGTCCGGGCCCGGCAGATAATTGGCGTCGGGCGAACGTAGGAAGCCGAAACCGTCGGAGAGCACCTCGACGACGCCTTCGCCGACGATATCCGTCTCGGCGATCGCAAGCTGCTTGAGGATGGCGAACAGCAGCTCCTGCTTGCGCATGGTGCTGGCATTCTCGACCCCATGCTCTTCCGCGAACGAGACGAGCTCGGCCGGTGTCTTCGACTTGAGGTCCTGGAGTTTAATTTCCCGCATTGGGGTGGTCCTGTGGGGTAACCTTGGAAGGGGTGCGAGGAGGCTCTGAAATGCGGACGTGAGAAGATAAGGTCCGCAGGTCTGGCAAGGAGAGTGCCGGTGAGGCTTCAAACCTGATGCGGTGTCCGGCCTCTGGAAAGCTCAGACACAACCACATCCGCCTGCGTTGGGTGGGATATCGATAATATAGAAAATCACTCCCTTCTCCGCAAGCCGAAGCGCTGAGCGAATCCGCGCGAGGGCTGCCTAGAACGGCTTCACGATCACCATGATGACGATGAGAATCATCAGGACGGTCGGCACCTCATTGATAATTCGATAGAATTTCTGGCTTCGCGGACGCCTGTCGGCGGCGAAATCCTTCAGCCAGCGCGAAAAAAAGCCGTGGACCGCCGACAGCGCCAGGACCAATGCCAGTTTTACGTGCAGCCAGCCGAACGTGAACCAGTGGCCGGACCAGGCGAGAAAGAGCCCGGCGAGCCAGGTGACGATCATGGCCGGGTTGATGATCGCCTTGAACAGCCGGCGCTCCATGATCTTGAACGTCTCTGACTGCTTCGAGCCGATCTCGGCGTCGCAATGATAGACGAACAGCCGCGGCAGATAGAGCATGCCCGCCATCCAGGAGATGACGGCGATCACGTGCAGCGCCTTGATCCAGAGATAGACGTCTTCGAACATTTTCGCGGTCCGGATTGATGCCCAGCGAAAGGAGCTGGGGATAGTAAGAACTCGTTAAGGTCTCACCTGCACACATATCCGTCCGTAGCGCCTTCCTCAAATCTAGAATCTTAGATTCTTAAAGGTTTGAGTCTGAGTGACCGTGGATTGGACTCACACAATTCCGTCCGCCACTTCACCCGCGCTTGTTCACATTCATCAACATATCCTGCGCAGGTCCGGCCTGTTCCGATAAGTCATCCGCGCTCAAAGGCTTGCGCTGGCCGATCGGCAGCTTATCAAGAGGCTTATTCGCGCAATCCCGTTTCCCGCATCGAGAGGTGCGGGACTTGTTCTGACGGGCAGCGGTGTGAAGAAAATTGGCACTTGTCCCGTCCCTGGTGTCGCACATCCCTTTCCGAGGGGTTAAGCTCCACAGAAATCCACAAACCACCGCGCCCTCATCCAAAGAGTTTTTGTGCCGACCTCGAACAATTATTTCCATCTGCATCTGGTCTCCGACTCCACCGGCGAGACGCTGATCACCGTCGCGCGCGCGGTCGCCGCGCAGTACGCCAATGTGACGCCGGTCGAGCATGTCTATCCGCTGGTGCGGAGCCAGAAGCAGCTCGACCGGGTGCTCGACGAGATCGAGGAAGCACCGGGGATCGTGCTGTTCACGCTGCTCGAGAAGGATCTGGTCGCCAGGCTCGAGGACAAGTGCAAGCAGATCAATGTTCCCAGCCTCTCGATCATCGGGCCGGTGATGCAGCTGTTCGAGGCTTATCTGGGAGCAGCGACCACGGGACGCGTCGGCGCCCAGCACGTGCTCAACGCGGAATATTTCAAGCGTATCGACGCGTTGAACTACACGATGATCCATGACGATGGTCAGCATGTCGAAGGTCTCGACGAGGCCGACGTGGTTCTGGTCGGTGTGTCCCGCACCTCGAAGACGCCGACATCGATCTATCTTGCCAATCGCGGCATCCGCACGGCGAACGTGCCGCTGGTGCCCGGCATTCCCGTTCCGGCGCAGCTGGAGACGCTGACGCGTCCGCTGGTGGTGAGCCTGCATGCGACGCCGGAGCGCCTGATCCAGATCCGCCAGAACCGCCTGCTCTCCATGGGCGCCGAATCCGGCAGCGGCAGCGATACCTATACCGACAGACAGTCGGTCACCGAGGAAGTCGCGTTCGCCCGCAAGCTGAGCGCCAAGCACGATTGGCCGCTGCTCGACGTCACGCGGCGTTCGATCGAGGAAACCGCCGCGGCGATCATGAAGCTTTACAGCGATCGCCAGCGCAACCGGCCCTCGGAATAGTTGTCGCGATGGGTCTGTGGCGCGGCACATCTCCGTTGATCCTGGCTTCGCAAAGCAGCGCGCGAAAAATGCTGCTGGCCAATGCCGGGCTCGAATTCGAGGCCGTCACGGCTGACATCGACGAGCGCGGCATCCAGGCGAGCTCCAATCTCAGCAATCCGCGCGAGATCGCGCTGCTCCTGGCCCGCGAAAAAGCCAAGGCAGTCTCTGCCGATCGTCCCGGAAGCTATGTGATCGGCGCCGACCAGACGCTGGCTCTCGGCAGCCGTCTCTTCAACAAGCCGGCCGGCCGCCCGCAGGCGCTGGCGCAGCTGCGCGATCTCGCCGGTAAGACGCACGAGCTGAATTCCGCCGTGGCCGTGGCCCGGGACGGCAAGATCGTTTTCGAGGATGTCTCGGTGGCGCGCATGACCATGCGGCAGATGAGCGAGGCCGAACTCTCGGCCTATCTCGACGCCGCCGGCGATGCCGTGACCAGAAGCGTCGGCGCCTATCAGCTCGAGGGTCTCGGCATCCATCTGTTCGAGCGCATCGAGGGCGACCATTTCACCATTCTCGGCCTGCCGCTGCTGCCGCTGCTTGCGTTCCTGCGGAGCGAACAGCTAATTGCGGTGTGAATGACGGAGATGGCAGGGCGCTGATGCGGATCCTGGGACTGACCGGCTCGATCGGGATGGGCAAATCCACCACCGCGAAATTGTTCGCGGAGGCCGGCGTGCCCGTCTATGACGCCGACGCCGCCGTGCATCAGCTCTACGAGGGCGAAGCGGCGCCGGCGATCGAGGCCGCCTTCCCCGGCACCACCGTCAACGGCAAGGTCGATCGTCCCAAACTGTCTGCGCGCGTGGTGCACGATCCCGCCGCGATCAAGCAGCTCGAGCAGATCGTCCATCCGATGCTCGGTGCCTCCCGGAAGAAGTTCTTTGCCGACGCCGAGGCCGCCAAGGCGCCGGTCGTGGTGCTGGACATCCCGCTGCTGTTCGAGACCGGCGGCGAGAAGCGGGTCGACGCGGTGGTCGTGGTATCGACCTCGCCGGAACTCCAGCGCGAGCGGGTGCTGGCGCGCGGCACGATGGACGCGGCCAAGCTCGATGCCATCATCGCCAAGCAGACGCCCGATGCCGAGAAGCGCAAGCGGGCCGATTTCGTGGTGGATACCTCACACGGACTTGAGCCGGTGCGCGCCCAAATCAAGCACATCCTGGCCGAGGTCGTTAAGATGCCGCAGCGGCGAACCTGATTCGCCGACTTACAAGACTTCTTGCACGGCCTCCCGATCATGCGCGAAATCGTCCTCGACACCGAAACCACCGGCCTCGATCCGCTCCGTGGCGATCGCCTGGTCGAAATCGGCTGCGTCGAAATTTTCAACCGCATGCCGACGGGACAGACGTATCACGTCTATATCAACCCCGAACGGGACATGCCGGCGGAAGCCTTTGCCGTGCACGGGCTGTCGGCCGAATTCCTCTCGACGAAGCCGCTGTTCCACGAGGTCGTCGATGCGTTTCTGGAGTTCATCGGCGATGCGCCGCTGGTGATCCACAACGCCTCGTTCGACATCAGCTTCATCAATGCCGAGCTCGACAAGATCAAGCGCGCGGCGATCCCGCGCGAGCGGCTGGTCGATACGCTGCTGCTGGCGCGCCGCAAGCATCCCGGCGTGTCGAACCGGCTCGACGATCTCTGCTCGCGCTATGCGATCGACAATTCACACCGCACCAAGCACGGCGCGCTGCTCGACGCAGAACTGCTCGCAGAAGTCTATGTCGATCTGGTGGGAGCGCGGCAGTCGCAGCTGCTGCTGGCTTCGGAGGGCGAAGAGATTCGCGTCAGTTCCGCCGGCGATACGCCGCGGCGGCAGCGGTCAGTACCGCTCGCGCCGCGGGTTTCAGATGCCGAGCGGGAGGCCCATCGGGCCTTCATCGCAACGATGGGCGAAAAGGCGATCTGGAACGAGTATCTCGCCGCTCCAGTCGCCCTTCCGGCTGGTTAAGCCTGTAGCTTAGGCCTGGCCGGTCTGGCCACCCTGGGCGGCCATTTGCCGTTCCATGTTCTGGCGATAGAGACCGACGAAATCGACCGGGTCCAGCATCAGCGGCGGGAACCCGCCGTCGCGCACCGCGGTTGCGATGATCTCACGGGCGAACGGGAACAGCAGGCGCGGGCATTCGATCATGACCAGCGGGTGCAGGTTCTCCTTCGGCACGTTGACGATCCGGAACACGCCAGCATAGGCGAGCTCGAACGAGAACATCACCTTGCCCGCGGTCTCGGCCTTGCCTTCGACCGTCAGCGTCACCTCGAACTCCTGCTCGCTGAGGTTATTGGCGCCGACATTGATCTGGATGTTGATCTGGGGCGGCTGGCCCTGCTGCTGGAGCGAGCTCGGCGCGTTCGGATTTTCGAACGACAGGTCCTTGGTGTATTGCGCCAGTACGTTAAGCTGGGGTGCCTGGGCCGCCTCGGGAGGGGTGCCGTTACCGTTGGTCATCGAAGTGTCTCCTTACCCGTTACCCGATTTGGGCTGAATTTCGCGGCGGTTGGCTAACATAGGGCCACCTCGTTCCACAAGGACGAACGGTCCCGGGTGGGGAATCCAGACCGTGCCCGCAACTGTGACGTTCAGGGCGGCCTTTCGCCGAAATCGCGCCTTAAATGATTGAAGATACGCGATTTCCGGGCAGGATCGGGTTTCCCCTTAAGCATAAAACGCGCTACACTTACTGCTGTGCCAAAAGGCGCCATTGGCCAGGCAAGATTTCGTGCCTACATCCCAGGGACCAGACGCGCGGACCTAAAATGGTGATGTAAACTTGCCGTTTCCGTATGGAACGGTCTACTGGCCGGATTGATTTTCCCGGCGACGACCCCGAAGCGAAGACCCAGAGCAAAGACCAGAAAGCGAATACGACGTGGACATCTACACCATCATCTTCCTGGCGTTGGCGGTCTTCATCTTTCTGAGGCTGCGCAGCGTGCTGGGACAGCGCACGGGCAACGAGCGGCCTCCGTTCGATCACACGGCCGCCCGCAATGCGCTGGGGGGTGCCCAGGACAAGAACGTCGTGACCATGCCGGGCAAGGTGATCGACCAGGCTCCGCTGGCGCCGACGGCCGAGCCGGCCGCGCCCAGCGACCGCTGGAAGGGTCTGGCTGAACCGGGCACCGCACTGGCCCAGGGTCTCGATGCCATCGTCGAGAGGGATTCCACCTTCGATCCGCGCCACTTCATCTCGGGCGCCCGCGGCGCCTATGAGATGATCGTGCTGGCCTTTGCCAATGGCGATCGCCGCGCGCTGCGCGACCTGCTGTCGTCGGATGTCTATGAAAGCTTCGACGCCGCGATCAAGGAGCGCGAGAAGAACGAGCAGAAGACCGAGACGCGCTTCGTCTCGATCGACAAGGCCGAGCTGGTCGGCGCCGAGCTGCGCGACCGCACTGCCCAACTCACGATCCGCTTCGTCTCGCAGATGATCTCGGCCACCCGCGACAGGGCCGGCAACATCGTCGACGGCAGCGCCGACACGGTTGCCGACATCACCGATATCTGGACTTTCGCCCGCGACACCACCTCTCGCGATCCGAACTGGAAGCTGGTTGGCACCGGAAGCGCGAATTAAGCTCTTTCTCAAGAACAGCGCGACGGCGTTCTGCGCGGGTGTCGTCGTGCTGTCGGCGTTTTCGCTCGGCGCCGAGGCGGCTCGGCGCCACTATCGCAGCCACCATCACCGTCCCCCGCAATTGGCCGCTACCCCGCCGCGGGCCTTGCCCTATCCGCAGCTGCCCCTGCCATTCGAGATCTCAGGCGCGCAATATTTGCCGCTGGCCTGGACCGACGTGAAAGGCTGGAGCGACGACGATCATCTCGCCGCCTACAAGACATTTCGCGCCAGCTGCAAGTCGGTCAATGCTCAGAACGGCGCTTCCGAGCCAAAGGCGCTGGGGGCATCGCTTAGCGAGCCCTGCCGGGTCGCCAAATCGCTCGAGCTCAGCGACGACGCCAAGGCGAAGACATTCTTCGAGGAGAATTTCGCGCCGCTGCGCATCTCCCGCTTAGGGGAGCCCGACGGTTTCGTCACCGGCTATTACGAGCCGGTACTCGAGGGATCGCGCACGCAGACCGACGTCTACAATGTCCCGGTCTATCGCCGGCCCTCGAACCTGTTCGTGCGCGGCTACAAGCAGGACTCGGTCAGCCTGCCCAACAAGGGCCCGGTCTACCGCAAGATCGGCCGCCGCAAGCTGGTGCCCTATTACGACCGCGGCGAGATCGAGGACGGCAAGATCGCCGGCCGCGGGCTGGAGGTCGCCTGGCTGAAAGACCCGACCGATCTGTTGTTCGCGCAGATCCAGGGCTCGGCGCGGATCAAGTTCGAGGACGGCACGACGCTCCGGCTCAATTACGACGCCTATAACGGCTATCCCTACACGGCGGTGGGACGCATCCTGATCGAGCGCGGCATCATTCCGAAAGAGGAGATGTCGATGCAGAAGATCAGGGAGTGGATGACGCAGAATCCTGATGGCGCCAAGGAGCTGCGCCGCCAGAACCGCGCCTACATCTTCTTCCGCGAGGTCAACCTCTCCGACAAGGACGAGGCGGTGGGTGCGCAAGGCATTCCGCTGACGGC
Source organism: Bradyrhizobium sp. cir1 (assembly GCF_014198245.1). Classification (GTDB taxonomy): domain Bacteria; phylum Pseudomonadota; class Alphaproteobacteria; order Rhizobiales; family Xanthobacteraceae; genus Bradyrhizobium. The sequence continues at coordinate 40,074 of NZ_JACIHE010000033.1, read as the reverse complement.
GGGACGCTCGATCGCGGTCGACAAATCGCTGCATGTCTATGGCACGCCGTTCTTCATCGAGGGCGAGCTGCCGATCGAGTCCGAACGTACCAAGACCTCGTTCCATCGACTGATGATCGCGCAGGACACCGGCTCGGCCATCATCGGCCCCGCGCGTGCCGATCTCTATTTCGGCGCCGGGCAGGAGGCCGGCCGCGTCTCCGGCCGGCTGCGCCATCCCATGCACTTTGTCATGTTGGTCCCGAAGGACCTCGATCCCTCGGTGAGGGGCGCACGGCTGCCGGTACCGGATCCGCGTCCCTCGGAGAAAATCGCAAAGCTGTTTCCGCAAACCGATCCGGCCAAGACGGGCACAGCTGCTGCCGCCGCGACGCCTGGCAAGAGCGAAACGGTTGCCATCGCCGGTCCTGTGCCGCTACCGGTGCCGCGTCCCGCGATCGAGCCTGCCTCCGAGCCGCGGCGACCCGTGAAGAATCGTCCCCATCGGCAGCAATGAAGCGATCGTCCCGTCCGCCCGTGCTGGAGCCCCGCCCCTCGCCGCGCCGCCGCGCGCTGAGCGAGGAGGAGCGCGAGCTGTGGGATACGGTCGCAAGGCAGGTCAAGCCGCTCAGGAAGCATCGCGCGGCCAAGGCACATGCTGCGCCGCCCGCCGGGCCTTCGCCCGTGGTCCAGGTGGCCCGGCCTTCGCCATCGGCAAGGCCGGTTGCCGCTGCGCCGGCGCCCCGTGTCGCGAAACCGTCGGTCCCGCCGTTGGCGCCGCTCGGCAAGCGCGAGCGCGCAAAACTGTCGCGCGGCCGCAGCGAGATCGAGGCGCGGCTCGACCTGCACGGCATGACCCAGATGCGCGCCCATCGCGCGCTCACCGGCTTCCTGCACCGGGCCCATCATGACGGCCTGACCTTCGTGCTCGTCATCACCGGCAAGGGCCGCAGCGGCGGCGAAAGCGGCGTGCTGCGCCGCCAGGTGCCGGAATGGCTGAGCCTGCCCGAATTCCGCGCCTTCGTTGTCGGCTTCGAGACGGCGCATATCGGCCATGGCGGCGAGGGCGCGCTGTATGTGCGGATCAGGCGGGCGAGGGGTTAGAACGGCCGGACGATGCCGACGCGCGGGATCAAGGTGATGATCAGGCCGAAGATGTTGGTCTTCTGATCCTCCTCCGGGATCAGCGCAGCTTCCTGCTTTGCCGGCAGCATCTTCACCGCATGCAGGATCAGGAACATGCAGACGGCCCAGTTCGAGATCCAGCGCGAATAGTCGAACACCATCGCGAACATCACGAGATAGCCGAGGCTGACGCCGATCAGCGCCGCGACGACGAACCGCTTGTGCAGATCGCTGTCGAGCGCGCCGATCAGGTTGGCAAAGAAGCGCCACAGCGGCGTGTGCAGCCAGATCAGCAGCGCGAACACGGGCACGCCGAGGATGTTGTGCGGCAGGCGGCCCCAGGTGTCCGAGATCTCCTTCGCCAGCGGCTGATACCAGATGTAGGCAAATTGCAGCAGGTCCGTGCGGGACGGATCGGCCATCCGGGTCTTCAGATACGCGACGAAGTCCGCCTCCGGGATCGGCATCGTTCCCAGGAATTGCGCGGCGAAGAACAGCGCAGAGACGACGGCGAGGGCGATCACGCCGAATGCGACGTTAGTGCGATTGTTGCTGTAAGCGAGATAATGCCTGATCACCACGATGGTGATGATCGTCGGCACGTACATCAAGAGATGAATGTGGTGGATCAGCACCAGCACGATGGAGAACAGCGCGGCCACAGCCACGAACAGCAACGAGCGGGCCGGCATCAGCAGGAGGACGATCGCCAGCGCGCAGCCATAGATGTCGAAATGGCCGAGCGTGTGCATGAAATTCTTCAGGAAGAACGGCGAGCCCGCGGTGAAGACGAACAACGGCAGCGTCTTCGCGGTGAAGCCGAACGTCCTCTGGAACAGTTTTGCATAGAGCCCGAACGTCACCAGCCAGGTCACGCCGCCGAGCGCGAACACCAGCCAGACCGGCACCTTCGCGGTGAACAGCGCGACGATCGCCCCGATCAGCGCGCGCTTGATGAAGCCGAAATGGTAGTCGACGAGGAGATGGATATAGGGGACGTAAGGCGGCAGCTGGATCTTGTGGATGAACACGCCGGCGATGAATGCGGCGTTGATCGCGAGCAGGAGCCGCCAGGGGTTTTGGCGGAGATTAGCGAGCACGTGGCACCCGGCGCGCGTCAACTGTCGGCGTCGTCCCCGGCCTAGTGCGCAATTGCGCACGGGGGGCCGGGACCCATAGCCACGAATGTTCGTTTTGAGCCAACGCTGGAGCCGCTATCTTTTCCAACAATAACCGTTGGTGGTTATGGGTCCCGGCCCCCGTGCGCAATTGCGCACTAGGCCGGGACGACGCCGGAATGAATAGCGCGGACCCGAAGAATTACAAAATGAACCGGCTCAGATCGGCGTTCTTGGCGAGGTCGCCGACGTGCTTCTGCACGTAGTCGGCATCGACCTTGATGGTCTCGCCGTTGCGGTCGGGGGCGGTGAAGGAGATCTCGTCCAGCACCCGCTCCATCACGGTCTGCAGCCGCCGCGCGCCGATGTTCTCGACGGTGGAATTGACGGCCACCGCGACGTCGGCCAGCGCGTCGATGGCGTTGTCGGTGATGTCGAGCGTCACGCCCTCTGTCTGCAGCAGGGCGACATATTGCTTGATCAGCGAGGCCTCGGGCTCGGTCAGGATGCGCCGCATGTCGTCGCGGGTCAGCGCCTGCAACTCGACGCGGATCGGCAGGCGGCCCTGCAATTCCGGCAAGAGGTCGGATGGCTTTGCGACATGGAAGGCGCCGGACGCAATGAACAGGATGTGGTCGGTCTTGACCGCGCCATGCTTGGTCGAGACCGTGGTGCCTTCGATCAGCGGCAGGAGATCGCGCTGCACGCCCTCGCGCGAGACGTCGCCGCCGACGCGGCCCTCGCGGGCGCAGATCTTGTCGATCTCGTCGAGGAACACGATGCCGTTGTTCTCGACCGCGCTGATCGCCTCCAGCGTGAGCTGCTCGGTGTCCAGCAGCTTGTCGGATTCCTCGTTGACGAGGATCTCGTGCGAGCCTTCCACCGTCAGCCGCCGCGTCTTGCTGCGACCGCCGAGCTTGCCGAAGATGTCGCCGATCGAGATCGCGCCCATCTGCGCGCCCGGCATGCCCGGGATCTCGAACATCGGCATGCCGCCGCCGGACGATTGCGTCTCGATCTCGATTTCCTTGTCGTTGAGCTCGCCGGCGCGCAGCTTCTTGCGGAAGGATTCCCGCGTCGCCGCGCTCGAATTGGCGCCGACCAGCGCATCGAGCACGCGCTCCTCGGCGGCGAGCTGGGCGCGCGCCTGCACGTCCTTGCGCTTCCTCTCACGCACCTGGGCGATCGCGACCTCGACGAGATCGCGCACGATCTGCTCGACGTCGCGGCCGACATAGCCGACCTCGGTGAACTTCGTCGCTTCCACCTTCAGGAACGGCGCATTCGCCAGCTTGGCGAGCCTCCGCGCGATCTCGGTCTTGCCGACACCGGTGGGGCCGATCATCAAAATGTTCTTCGGCAGCACCTCTTCGCGCAAGGAGCCTTCCAGCTGCTGCCGCCGCCAGCGGTTGCGCAGCGCGATCGAGACGGCGCGCTTGGCGTCGCCTTGGCCGACGATGAAACGGTCGAGTTCGGAAACGATTTCGCGGGGGGAGAAGTCTGTCATGTCTGTTTAGCTAGGGCGGGAGGCGGCCGAGGACAAGCCGCAATTTAGGTCAGATGATGGGCGGGCCCGATTGCCATTGTTTTACGGCCTCGATCGGATGAATCAGCATCAGGATATTCAGCGTCAGATTGTCGCGAATGTGAAGCGCCAGCATGATCTCGAAGGCAAGGCCGAGCAGGATGGTCGCAGATACCGGCAGCACGCGCGCGACCAGGAACCCGAGCATCATGGCCAGATTGTCCGAGACCGAATTGATGATGCTGTCGCCGTAATAGTCCAGCGAGATCGTGCCAGCGCGGTAGCGCTCGATGATGAAGGGCGAGTTCTCGACGATCTCCCACGCGCCCTCGATCAGCATGGCGATGATCAGCCGGGCCGGCCAGGACAAACTTCGAAAAGACAAGGTCAGGAATGGCAGTCGTGCGAACAGCAGCCAGGTCAGGCCGTAGAACAGGAAGCCGTGCAGCACGTGCGAGAAACTGTACCAGTCAGCGATGTGCTGGGAATTCTCCGAGCTGTTCACCACGCCATGCCACAGCTTGACGTAGCCGCAGGTGCAGATCGGCACGCGTCCCATTGCAAACAGGATCGCCGCTTGCAGCGCCAGCAACAACAGCGCGAGGCCGGCCCAGGCGAGCGGTGGAAATGCGACCTTGCTCTCCTGCGCATGGGCCAGCGTCATGCTTCGCGCACCATCAACAGCGCCGGCCCGTCCGGCGTCTCGACCATGCGGTCGCGGACGAAGCCGGCCTTCTCGTATGCGCGTATGGCGCGCGCGTTGAGCGGATCCGGATCGGTGACGACGCGCGGCAGGCCGTGCCGCAACTGCTCGTCGACGAACGCGCGGATGAACGCCGAGCCGTGGCCGCGCGCGATCATGTCACTGTCGCCGATGAACTGGTCGATGCCACGCGTGCCCTCCGGTTGCGGCCCGAAGCCCGTATTCCAGGCGGTCAGGCGGTAGCACTGAAGATAGCCGAAGGGCCTGTCGCCGGCCAAGACGATGAACTGCTCCATCGCGGGCTCATTGAGATCGCCGCTCACCAGCGCGAGCTGCTCGTCCGGATCGCCCCACCATTCCCGCACATGGGCTTCACCCAGCCACCGCCGGATCAGCGGCAGGTCGGCCGCGGTCATCGGGCGGAAGGCATAGGCGGGCGCCATCGCCTAGCCGCTCGGCAGGCTCTCGATGGTCACATTGCGGTTGGTGTAGACGCAGATGTCGGCGGCGATGTCGAGGGAGCGGCGGACGATGGTCTCGGCGTCCTTGTCGGTGTCGAGCAGGGCCCGGGCAGCGGCCAGCGCGTAATTACCGCCAGAGCCGATCGCCATCACGCCGGCCTCGGGCTCGAGCACGTCGCCGGTGCCGGTCAGGACCAGGGAGACGTCCTTGTCGGCCACGATCATCATGGCCTCCAGCCGCCGCAGATAGCGGTCGGTGCGCCAGTCCTTGGCGAGCTCCACGGCGGCCCGGGTCAGCTGCCCCGGATATTGCTCGAGCTTGGATTCCAGCCGTTCAAACAGCGTGAAGGCGTCGGCCGTGGCGCCGGCGAAGCCGCCGATCACGTCGCCCTTCCCGAGTTTCCGGACCTTTTTGGCGTTGGACTTGATCACGGTCTGGCCGATCGAGACCTGGCCGTCGCCGCCGACCACCACCTTGCCGCCCTTGCGGACCGTCAAAATCGTGGTGCCGTGCCAGACCGGCGAGCTGTTCTGGGAATTCTGCATGAAATACCTCGTTGTCCGGCCTGATTTAGGCGGTCAGGGCTGAGGGCACAACGGGCCGTTCCGGCCCTAGATTTCGCTCACCATAGGCGGAAGTGCTGCCCTGTTGGGGCGTTCCCGCAGTAGCGAAGGTGTCATTTGGCTGTTAATAGACTGGCGTTTTCGGCTCCAAGCTAGGATGAAAGCCAGCTTTCAATGCGCACCGCGACGATCAAGCGCAAGACCAAGGAAACCGACATCGAGGTCTCCGTGAACCTCGATGGTACCGGCGTGGCCAATATCGCGACCGGCATCGGCTTTTTCGACCATATGCTCGATCTTCTCGCCCGCCATTCCCGCATCGACCTCACGGTCAAGGCGGTGGGCGACCTGCACATTGATTATCACCATACCACCGAAGACACCGGCATCGCGCTTGGCCAGGCCGTCAAGCAGGCGCTCGGCAACATGGCGGGCATCACCCGCTATGCCGGCGTGCACATGCCCATGGACGAGACGCTGTCGCGCGTGGTCATCGACATCTCGGGCCGCCCGTTCCTGGTGTTCAAGGCGGAATTCCCCCGCGACAAGATCGGCGAGTTCGACACCGAGCTGGTGCGGGAATGGTTCCAGGCCTTCGCCATGAACGCCGGCGTGACTCTCCACGTCGAGACCCTATATGGCGATAACAGCCATCATATCGCCGAGTCCTGCTTCAAGGGTCTGGCGCGGGCGCTGCGCACCGCCGTTGCGATCGATCCGAAGGCGGCGGGCGAAATCCCGTCCACCAAGGGCTCGCTCGGCGGCTGACATCTCCGTCGGTTGACGAAACGCTGCCGGCGGCATCACTGAATTCTCGAGAACGGGGCATCACCATGCCTGTCTACACAGTTCATGCTCCCTTCCCTGGCGGAGCCGATCTGCGCGCGACCGACAAGTTCGTCTTCGTGCGCGACGGCTTCCATTTCTGGGCAATGATCTTCGGCCCGATCTGGCTGCTGTGGAACCGGCTGTGGCTGGCGCTGATCGGCTGGATCGTCTTCCTGGGCGCGTTCGATGCCGGGCTGCACAGCCTCGGCGTCGGCCGCAGCTCGATCTTCTTCGCCAATATGATCATCGCGGTGCTGATGGGGTTCGAGGGCTCCAGCCTGCGCCGCTGGACGCTGTCACGCGGCAAGTGGCGGCAGCTCGACATCGTCGTCGCCGACGACCATGACACCGCCGAGCGTCGCTTCTTCGAGCGCTGGAGCCAGAAGCAGCACGGCATCGCTGGCGATCAATGGGCCGTCGATCGCGGCGGCCCGCCGCCGACCCGGGGCGTGCCGGGTCAGCAATTCTCGAACCCGCCGCCCATTCCGGCCGGCGGCATCATTGGATTGTTTCCAGAACCGGGAGGGTCAAGGTGAGCGTCGCCATCATCGATTACGGTTCCGGCAATCTGCATTCCGCCGCCAAGGCTTTTGAGCGCGCCGCGCGCAGCCTGGAGACCCCGCAAAAGGTCTTCGTCACCAGCGATCCGGACCAGGCCTACGAGGCTGACCGTCTGGTGCTGCCGGGCGTCGGCGCCTTCGCCGATTGCCGTCGCGGCCTCGATGCGGTCAACGGCATGGTCGAGGCGATCACCGAAGCGGTGCGCGTCAAGGCGCGGCCGTTCTTCGGCATCTGCGTCGGCATGCAGCTGATGGCGAGCCGCGGCAAGGAGCACGTCATCACAGAAGGCCTGAACTGGATCGGCGGCGACGTCGAGAAGATCACGCCGCGCGATGAAAGCCTGAAGATCCCGCACATGGGCTGGAATACACTCGAGGTGCTCAGGGAGCATCCGGTGCTGAACAAGCTGCCGCTCGGCCCGAAGGGCCAGCACGCCTATTTCGTGCACTCCTATCATCTCAATCCCGCCAGCGAGGCGGACGTGCTCGCGCGCGCCGATTACGGCGGGCCTGTCACCGCGATCGTCGCGAAGGACACCGCCATCGGCACCCAATTCCACCCCGAGAAGAGCCAGCGTTTCGGCCTGGCTCTGATCTCGAACTTCTTGCGATGGAAACCGTGATTCTCTTTCCTGCGATCGATCTCAAGAACGGCCAATGCGTGCGCCTCGAGCAAGGCGACATGGCGCGCGCGACCGTGTTCAATCTCAATCCCGCGGCCCAGGCGCAGAGCTTTGCCGAGCAGGGCTTTGAATATCTCCACGTCGTCGATCTCGACGGCGCCTTCGCGGGCAAGCCGGTGAATGCTGAGGCCGTCGAGGCGATGCTGAAGACGATCAAGATTCCGGTGCAGCTCGGCGGCGGCATTCGCGATCTCAAGACTGTCGAAGCCTGGCTCGACAAGGGCATCACCCGCGTCATCATCGGCACCGCCGCAGTCCGTGATCCCGAACTGGTGAAGTCTGCTGCGAAGCAATTCCCCGGCCGCGTGGCCGTGGGCCTCGATGCCCGCGACGGCAAGGTCGCGGTCGAAGGCTGGGCCGAGACCTCGCAGGTGATGGTGCTCGAGATCGCCAAGCGTTTTGAAGATGCCGGCGTCGCCGCCATCATCTTCACCGACATCGCGCGCGACGGCCTGCTCAAGGGTCTGAACCTGGATGCGACCATCGCGCTGGCCGACGCCATCTCGATCCCCGTGATCGCCTCCGGCGGCCTCGCCTCGATCGAGGATGTCAAAGCGATGCTGACGCCGCGCGCCAGGAAGCTCGCCGGCGCGATTGCGGGCCGTGCGCTCTATGACGGCCGGCTCGATCCCGCCGCCGCCCTCACCCTGATCCGCAACGCGCGCGCCTAGGAGACATCAGATGTTCAAGGTGCGCGTGATCCCCTGCCTCGACGTCAAGGACGGCCGCGTCGTCAAGGGCGTCAACTTCGTCGATCTGCGCGATGCCGGCGATCCCGTCGAGGCCGCGATCGCCTATGACGCCGCCGGCGCCGACGAGCTGACCTTCCTCGACATCACGGCGACCCATGAGAACCGCGGCATCATGCTGGACGTGGTCCGGCGCACGGCGGAGGCCTGCTTCATGCCTGTCACCGTCGGTGGCGGCGTGCGTGAGGTCAACGACATCAAGACGCTGCTGCGCGCCGGCGCCGACAAGGTCTCGATCAACAGCGCGGCGGTGTCGCGGCGCGAGTTCGTCAAGGAAGCTGCCGAAAAATTCGGCGAGCAGTGCGTGGTGGTCGCGATCGACGCCAAGCGCGTCAAGCGCCCGGGCGGCGACCGCTGGGAGATCTTTACCCATGGCGGGCGCAATTCCACCGGCATCGATGCGATTGAATATGCCCAGGAGGTGGTCTCGCTCGGCGCCGGTGAAATCCTGCTCACTTCGATGGATCGCGACGGCACGCGGCAGGGTTTCGACATTCCGCTGACCCGCGCGATCGCCGACAGCGTTCCCGTTCCCGTGATCGCCTCGGGCGGCGTCGGCAATCTCGACCACCTCGTCGACGGTATCCGAGACGGGCACGCCACAGCCGTCCTGGCCGCCTCGATCTTCCACTTCGGGGAATTCACCATCCGCGAAGCCAAGGAGCACATGGCCCGGCGCGGGCTGCCGATGCGCCTGGATGCCTGACGACTCCCGTTCGTAGAAATGCTACACAAGCCGGCGGGAATGGCCTCCGTGGCCTCATGTGTTTCTGAGTAAGTCCGATGTCGCGTTTCACGATCCACGACCTGGCCGAGACCATCGACGCCCGCGCCGCGGCCGGCGGCGAGGCCTCCTATACCCGCAAGCTCCTGGACAAGGGCGCCGAGCATTGCGCCAAGAAGTTCGGTGAGGAAGCAGTCGAAACCGTAATCGCAGCAGTCGAAAACGATCGCGCGCATCTGATCGCCGAGAGCGCCGATCTGCTCTATCATTTGCTTGTGCTTTTGAAGGCACGCGGCATAAAGCTGGAAGAGGTCGAGGCCGCGCTGGGCAAGCGCACCTCGATGTCAGGGTTGGAAGAAAAGGCGTCGCGCAAAAGCGATTGATTGAGGCAACGGAAAGGCGGCGTCATGGATATCCGCGCACCCGAGCAGCAGTATAATCCCTACCGCGTTTATACGCGCGAGCAGTGGGCGCGCTTGCGCGACGATACGCCGATGACGCTGGAGCCGGGCGAATTCGACCGGCTGCGCTCGCTGCATGATCGCCTCGACTTGCAGGAGGTCGAGGACATCTACCTGCCGCTCTCGCGCCTGTTGTCGATCTACGTCGATGCGATGCAGCGCCTGTATTATTCGGAGCGCCAGTTCCTCAACATTCGCGACCGCAAGGTGCCCTATATCATCGGCGTCGCCGGTTCGGTCGCGGTCGGAAAGTCCACCACGGCCCGCGTGCTTCAGGCGCTGCTGGCGCGCTGGTCGCCGCGTCCGAAGGTCGACCTGATCACGACCGACGGTTTTCTGTATCCCAATGCCGTGCTCGACCGGCAGGGCATCATGCAGAAGAAGGGTTTCCCTGAAAGCTACGACCTGCCGCTGCTGCTCGGCTTTCTCTCCGACATCAAGTCGGGACGCCGCCATGTCCGCGCGCCGGTCTATTCGCATCTGACCTACGACATCGTGCCGAACCAGTGGGCCGAGATCGACCAGCCGGACATCCTGATCGTCGAGGGGGTCAATGTGCTGCAGACCGGCAAGCTGCCGCGCGACGGCAAGGCGGTGCCCGTCGTCTCCGACTTCTTCGACTTCTCGGTCTATATCGACGCCGACGAGGCGGCGCTGCGGCGGTGGTACATCAAGCGCTTCCTGGCGCTGCGCGACACCGCGTTCACCAATCCAAAATCCTATTTCAACCGCTACGCCCTGCTCTCGGACGAGGAAGCCACCGCGACGGCCACCGCGATCTGGGAGCGCACCAACCTCGCCAATCTCGAGGACAACATCCTGCCCACCCGCCCGCGCGCGACGCTCATCCTGAAGAAGGGCGCCGACCACGTGGTGGAGAGCGTGGCGCTCAGGCGGCTGTAGCCGCGCCGGTGAGATGGGCCCTGGCTGGCCCGGCGAAAGTGTCTTTTGTTGCAGACCGATAACGGGTCTTCCGCTATACTTCAAAAACGGCGGGAGGCACCATGGTTGATCGTCTCAGAAGCGCTGCAGAGCGGCTTGAAGCGCCGACCTGCCCCGACTGCCATATCGAGATGAAGTGGTTCCGCTCCGAACTGCTCGCGGACGAGCCGACCCCGATCATTGCGCATCTCTTCGTGTGCCCGCATTGCAAGCGCGCAGCGCAGACCGAGACCATCTTCAAGGCAGACGTACCGCCGGTTGGCAAGCTCGCGACGCCGCGGTCTACGGCTTCTGCCGCATAACTGATCGTTTCCGGACCTACTGCTGCGCTTTCGAGCCGGCGAAGATGTGCCACGTCGTCAGAAACATTGCGGCGACGAGCGGGCCGATGACGAAGCCGTTCGCGCCGAAAGTTGCAAGGCCGCCCAGGGTGGCAAGCAGCACAATGTAGCTTGGCATTCGGATCGACTGGCCGACCAGGACAGGGCGGAGAAAATTGTCCGCAAGACCAATCACGAAAGTACCGAACGCGAGCAGGATTATTCCCTTTGTGACTGCGCCTGCCACGAGCAGGTAGAGTCCGGCCGGAACCCAGACCAGGGCGGAGCCGAGCACGGGCAGGAGCGAGAGCAGTGCCATCAGAGCGCCCGCCAGCAGCGGCGCAGTCAGGCCGAGCAGCCAGAAGATCAGTCCGCCAAGCGTCCCCTGAATCAGGGCCACGAGGACGATGCCGTTGATCGTCCCGCGCACCGTGAGGGTGAAGGCATCGAGAATTTCGGCGGTGTGGCTCGGATGCAGCGGGAGCGCGTCGCGGATGCGCGTGTTGAGCTTGTCACCGTCGCGCAGCAGGAAGAACAGCAGGTACAGCATCACGAGCAGGCTTGCGACGAACTCCAGCGTCAGCTGACCGATGTTGAAAGCATGCCCGGCCAGCTGTTGGCCGGCGGGGACGACCAGGCTCGACAGGCGTTCCTTCAGGGCCGAAAGATCGATGCCGGCCAGGCGGTCAGAGATGGAAGCAGCCCAGTCAGGCAGCGCGGATTTCAGCCGCTGCAGGTGATGAGCGAAACTGATCTCCCCACTCTGAACGCGCTGATACAGCTCCCCTCCCTGCTCGACAAGCGAAGCGATGACGATCGCCACGGGGATCAGCACCATGACGAGCACGACGACGACAGTGAATGGGGCGGCGAGGTTGTGCCTTCCCGGGAGGGTTTTCAGCGCGCGTCGATAGAGCGGTGCGAAGATGATCGCCAGCAGCGTGGCCCACAGCAATGCTCCAGAGAACGGCCAAAGCACCCAACCGAACGCAACGGAGATCGCGGCAAGCAGGATGAGGAATGAGCGGTCTTCCGATGTTCTCACGTGTTCGCCAGCCTCTTAGTCGCGTGTCACACGACATCGGTATCACAAGATCGTGGCGGAGCGGCAAGTCGCGGTCCCGTCACTTGCCCGCTTTCGCGTTCCAATCCGCGAGCTTGATGCGTCCTGCAAAGGTGGCGGGGCCCGAGCTGCCGCACCTGTAGACGAAAGCTTCGCCTTCCTGCACGTCGCCGGCCTCCTTGCCGAAGGCATCGGCGATGTTCGTCTTGTGCGTGATCAGGAAGGTGTTGGTGCCGGGCTTCGGCGGCGTATCGACGAGTTGACGTACGGCCTGGCCCGCTTTGGCATTTGCACTGGTCGGGTTTGCCATCCCCGATGCACTGGCGTTGCTGCTGTCCGTCAACGCATCGACCGGCTTGACCTCGCGGCCGGAGATCAGCTTGCCGGCCTCGATCGCACGGTTCAGCCGGCTGGTGTAGACATCGCCGATCGGAATCGCGAGCTCCCTGATCGCCGCCCCGATCTGGCGCGCCGCATCCCTGCCCTTTTCACTGAGCTGACGCTGGGCGCCCATGTCGTCGAACTTGAAGGGATAGACGTCCTTTTGACTGTCATCGGTGGCAGTGTGCCGAAAGAGGAGAACGTAGCCGCCTTGCTGCAGCGATGCGATGAGGTCCGGCGTGTCGGCTGCGGCGCGTTGGGAAATGCCAGCGAAGAGAACAATGAGTGCGAGGCGGCAAAGCACGTTCATGTGCGAAATCCTCGATAGCGCGCCCCCAGGCATGGTGACGCGCAAGGCGATCGATTTCAATTACTGATAGTCGACCGGGCCGAGGTTCCCGCGAATGGATTAGATCGCCAGATGCCGTGACGCCGCGAGGCCGGCCAGTGCCTCGTCGAGCTTGTCCCGATCGAGCGGCTTGATCAGGAAGCCGTTCATGCCTGCCTCAAAGCAGGCGTAGCGATCCTCCGCCAGCGTATTGGCGGTAAGCGCCAGGATCGGCGTGTTATGGCCGCCGGTGGCGGCCTCATGGGCGCGGATGCGTTTGGTCGCCTCGATGCCGTCGAGCTGCGGCATCTGGATATCCATCAGCACGAGATCGTAGGGCGTGCCGGCCGATGCAGCGGCGAGCCAGGATTCCAGCGCGGCCTCGCCATGGACGGCGATGACGACGCGATGGCCGAGTTTCGTCAGCAGCGAGCGCATCAGCAGCGCGTTGATCTCATTGTCTTCGGCGACGAGGATCGACAGGACTTTCGGCGGCGCTGCGCGCGTGGAGTCACCCGGCGGTTCCGGCGCGAGGTCGGGCGAGGGGATCTCCGGCGCCAGCGCCAGGCGTGCGGCGAGCGAGGCGGCGCGCAGCGGCTTCACCAGGAAGCCGGTGAAGGCCGGCGAGAGCTTCTCATGGCGCGAGCTCGACGTTAGCAGCACCAGCCGTTGCGGCGCATGCGCGCGGGCGGCTTCGCCCAGCCGGTCCGCGATGGCAGGACCGATGGCGCGATCGACCAGCACCGCATGCCAGGAGCGTTCCGGCAGCAGCGCTTCCGCGACAGTGGCGTCCGTCACCAGGCAGGTCTGACCGCCCCAGCGCTCCAGGCGCCGCGCGATCAGCGAGGCCTCGATGCCCTCGGCGATCAGGAGGATCGACTTGCCTGAGAGGTCAGGGCTCGGGAACGTCGTCTGCCCCGTGCTTCCTTGCGACGGTGCGAGCGGCACTGCGACCTCGAAGGTCGCGCCCTTGCCCGGCTCGCTGGTCAGCGTGATCCGGCCGCCCATGCGCTTGACGATGCGTTCGCTGATGGCGAGCCCAAGCCCGGTGCCGCCATAGGTGCGGGCGACGCGCTCGTCGGCCTGCTCGAACTCGCGGAAGATGCGCTGCTGCGCCTCGGCTGCAATGCCGATGCCGGTGTCGCGGACCAGGAAGCTGATCTCGTTCGGCCAGATGCCGGGCTCGACGATCAGCGCGACGCCGCCGCTCGCGGTGAATTTGATGGCATTGCCGGCGAGGTTGAGCAGCACCTGGCGCAGCCGTGCGGCGTCGCCGACCACCTCCAGCGGCAGGCGCTCGTCGACATAGGCGGCGATCTCGAACTGCTTGGCCTGCGCACGCGGCGCCAGCAGCTCGGTGATCTCCTCGATCAGGGTCGAGAGCGCGAACGGACGCTGCTCGAGGTCGAGCTTGCCGGCCTCGATCTTGGAATAGTCGAGCAGCTCCTCGATCAGCGCCATCAGCGCTTCGCCCGAGGTCTTCACCGCCCTCGCATAGGTCGCCTGCTCCGGCGTCAGATTGGTGTCGAGCAAGAGGCCGCCCATGCCGATGATGCCGTTCAGGGGGGTGCGGATCTCGTGCGAGGCCATCGCCAGGAAGCGCGACTTGGCGCGGTTGGCAGCATCGGCCTGGTCGCGCGCCTCCGACAGCGCACGCTCGGTCTCGGTGCGATCGGTGACGTCGCGTCCGACGCTCTGCAGTTCGGCCGCCTGGCCGGCGTCGAGCCGCACGTAACCTTCGCGCCAGGCGATCCAGCGCGCGCCGTGCGGTGTGGTGATCTTCTGGTCGTGGATGCGCGTGCCGTTGCTTTCGCGGGCGCTGTCGCCCTGCTCCAGCACGTCGAAATCGAAACGCGTGCCGACAAGCGCGCCGCGCGCCTGTCCCGCGAGCGCGCAATAGGCGTCGTTGGCGAAGGTGATGCGGCCCTGATGGTCGCGCAGCACGATCAGGTCGCCCTGCTGCTCGAACAGGCTGCGGGCGCGCTCTTCGGCTTCCTTCAGCTCCCAATTGCGGTCGATCAGCACCTCGTTGTGGGCGGCGAGGGTGCGCATCCGCTTGTTGACGAAACGCAGCCGCATGCTGAGCGTGGCAAGGCCCAGGCAGGCGAGGGCGAACAAGAAGCTCGCGCCGATCGCAAAGGCGTTGGGATCGTAGCCGGAATTTTCCGAGCGGCTGCCGGAGACGAAGCCATAGGCGCCGCCGAACGTCGCCGAGAAGATCATGAAGGAGCGGATCGCGAAGGCGATTCTCGGATGCTGCCGCCTGAAGCGGCGCATGCGCACCTTGATCCGGAACGTCCGACCCATCGCCACCGACCCTTGTCTGAAACCCCACTACCGCCGCGTGCGACGATGTCGCGCCGACCTTGCGAACAGCTTGAGGCTTTGAAGCCGCCTCCAAACAGGGTTGACGAGGTGTTAACGGCCTAGAGCGAGGCGGCCTGGAGTGGGAACGGGCGGTGGCCGTTATGGGCACCGACGATCAGCGCCGCCGCCTCGCGCTGCGAGAACGTCTTCGATCGCACATAGATGCGGTAATCGGCGGGCCCGTCAGTCGAGAGATAGATCACCGGTCCGCCGTCGACCGGCTGCGCGGCAATCGTGACGAGACGGTTGGCCGGATTGGCCTGGCAGGAGTCGGTCTCGGAACCGAGACCGTCGTCCACCACCGCGAAGTCCGCCGCGTCCGCATCGTCGGTGATCTGGACCCGCACTGTGGCCCGCGCGGGATCGTCGGTGAAGGCGACGTGGACGCCGGCGGTCCAGAACAGGGATGTCAGCTCGACGGAGGTTTCGCCCAGGGCGATGCAGGGATGCGAGACCGATCCGATCTCGCCGCGGGCAAACACGGCAGCCGCCAACAGGGGAACGACCGAGGCCAGGATATTGAAACGCAACATGACACTCTACTCGCCGGGCCCTTTTGAGAATTCGTTGGGCCTTATGGTTTGCAGAGGGTAAAGGAAACTCGTTACCGCCGGGTTGACGCGCGGAATGATCACGCCATCTGGCGCACATCCTCCGCGAGTGCGCGGTAGGACAGCGCCTCGGCGAGATGCAGCCGGCCGATCTTGTCGGCGTGATCGAGATCGGCGAGCGTCCGCGCCACCCGCAGCACGCGGTGATAGCCGCGCGCCGACAGCCGCATGGTCTCGGCGGCATCGCGCAGCAGCTTGGCGCCTTGCGCGTCGGGCTTTGCGATCTCCTCCAGCACGGAGGCGGGCGCTTCGGCGTTGGTGCGGATGTTGGGCAGGCCCGCTTCAGTGTAACGCGCGAGCTGGATGTCGCGCGCCGCGGCCACGCGTGCGGCGACCTCGGCCGAGCCCTCTGCCGCCGGCGGCAGGATCAGATCGGCCGCGGTCACGGCCGGCACCTCGATGCGCAGGTCGATGCGATCCATCAGCGGGCCGGAGATGCGGGCCTGGTAGTCGGACGTGCAGCGGTCGATGCGGCCGCGCTTGCAGGCATAGCCGGGCTCGAAGGCGTTGCCGCAGCGGCAGGGATTCATCGCCGCGACCAGCATGAAGCGTGCAGGGTAGGTGACGCGGTGATTGGCGCGGGACACGGAGACCTCGCCGTTCTCCAGCGGCTGGCGCAGCGAATCCAGCACGCGCGGATCGAACTCCGGCAATTCGTCGAGGAACAGCACGCCCTGATGCGCGAGCGAGATCTCGCCGGGCCTGGCGCGCATGCCGCCGCCGGTGAGCGCGGCCATGCTGGCGGAGTGATGCGGCGAGCGGAACGGCCGCCGCGAGGTCAGCGCGCCGCCCTCGATCTCGCCGGCCACGGAGGCGATCATCGAGACTTCGAGCAGCTCGCCCGGCGACAGCGGTGGCAGGATCGAGGGCAGGCGCGCCGCCAGCATCGATTTGCCGGCGCCGGGCGCGCCGATCATCAGCAAATGGTGCCCGCCGGCGGCTGCGATCTCCAGCGCGCGCTTGGCGCTTTCCTGGCCCTTGATGTCGCGCAGGTCGAGCTTTGAGGCGGCGGCCTCGTGCACTCTAGGAGAGGGCCGCGACAGCACCTGCGTGCCCTTGAAGTGGTTGGCGATCTGGATCAGCGATTGTGCTGCGATGATCTGGATATCAGGGCTTGCCCACGCCGCCTCCGAGCCGCAGGCCGCCGGGCAGATCAAGCCTTCCTCGCGCTGATTGGCGCCGATCGCGGCGGGGAGCACCCCCGCCACCGGCGCGATCGAGCCATCGAGGCCGAGCTCGCCGAGCACGGTGAAGCCGGTCAGCGCATCCGGCGGGATCGCGCCGATCGCCGCCATCAGGCCGAGTGCGATCGGCAGGTCGTAATGGCTGCCTTCCTTCGGCAGGTCGGCAGGCGCCAGATTGACGATGATCCGCCGCGCCGGCAGCGCGAGGCCAGAGGCGATCAGCGCCGCGCGCACCCGCTCGCGCGCCTCCGACACCGCCTTGTCAGGCAGGCCGACGATGGCAAAGGCCGGCAGGCCTGGCGCGACCTGCACCTGCACGTCGACCGCGCGGGCCTCGATCCCCTCAAAGGCGACGGTAGAAACCCGTTGAACCATGTCGAACCAGCCTGCCCTCTTGCACAATCAAGGGTAGCAGGGGAGGACGCGATGCGCAAGAACATTACGGGAACATTTCCGGGGCCGCGCAAGCCCTAACCAATCGTCAACGCGATGCCGACACTGCGTTTCGAATGCGAGCTTCTGTCATCAGCACATTCCAACGAATGTCCGCTACTCCTAGGGCTGCGGGATGGGCCGTGATCTAACAAGTGAATAAGCAAGATGCTGGTAAATCGCCGGAGAAGCGAACGTCGGGTGTGCAGCCGGCTCGCCAAGATTCATTTTGGCGCGGGCTCGCTGCCCAGGGACTGCACGATTACGGATATCTCGGACGGGGGCGTGAAAGTCGTGGCGGAATTTCTGGAAGTGCCGCCGCAATTCACCATCATCTTCGCGCCGGACTATTCGCGCCAGTGCCGCCTGCGCTGGCGCATCGGTTGCGAATTCGGTGCGGAATTCACCGACTAAGTCCAATCGATACGCGTCCTTAACGGGACTTTAGCGTTAATCGGTAAGCATCTCTGATCAGTTGCCGAGTGATCAGAGTATGTCCAAGCGTTCTTCCCTCGCCTTTCCCCCGGCGAGATTTCTGCTTTCCGCGCTCATCGTGCTTGCCCTCGGCGGCTGTCAGACGACGAGCCTCGAGGACGTCACCGGCGCGCTCGGTGGCAAATCGGAAACAGCCGGCAAGGCCGACGCCAAGGCTGACGTCAGGTCGGACATGGACGCGCTGCGCGAGCGCTATCGCGCCAAGCCCAGCGATCCCGCAATTGCGATCGAATACGGCAAGGCGCTGCGCGACAGCGGCCAGCGCGCCCAGGCGGTCGCGGTGCTCGAGCAGGCCGTGCTCGCCCATCCCAGCAACAAGGCGCTGCTCGCCGGCTACGGCCGCGCGCTCGCCGACAACGGCAATTTCCAGCAGGCCTTCGACGTCCTGGGCCGCGCGCATTCGCCCGAGGATCCCGACTGGCGGATCCTGTCGGCGCAGGGCGCGGCGCTCGATCAGCTCGGCCGCAACGAGGAGGCGCAGCAATATTACGCGAGCGCCTTGAAGATCGTGCCTGACGAGCCGCAGGTTCTGTCCAATCTCGGCCTGTCCTACATGCTCCAGAACAATCTGCCGCGGGCCGAACAGGTGCTCGGCCGCGCCTATCAGCGCAATCAGAACGATGTGCGGATCCGTGCAAATCTCGCGCTCGTGCTGGGATTGCAAGGCCGCGAGGCCGAGGCTGAAATCCTCGTGAAGGGCGATCTGCCGCCGGACCAGGCCGCGGCCAAGGTCACGGCGCTGCGCCAGTTGCTGGCGAAGAAGCAGCAGCAGCGGGCCGAGAAGTAGCCCGCTTGCCGCGTTTTCTGGACGCGAAACCTACGACGCCTTGCGATGCGGGGCGGATCCGCGGCCCGAGCGGCCCTTCAGCTTCTTCAGGAGCGGTGCGAGCAGCGAGCGCTTCGGCTTCTTCACCTCGCCGCGCCCGGCGAGGCGGTTGGCCATGGTCTGGAACAGCGCGGTGGTGCGGTGGTTCTTGGCGACCTCCGCGATCATCTGGCCGTTATTGGCCGCGGTCGAGAACAGTTTCGAATCGAACGGGATCACCGCGATCGGCTGGCTCTCCATGGTCTTGGCGAACGCCTTGACCTCGATCTCGGCGCGCTTGTGCATGCCGACCTGGTTGATGCAGTATAGCGGTGGCCGGTCATTGGGGCGTGCCGTCTTCAGCACGCTCAGCATGTTCCTGGTGTTGCGCAGGTTGGCGAGATCGGGCTCGGCCACGATCACGATGTCATCGGCATTGACCAGCGCACGCTTGGTCCAGGCGGACCATTGGTGGGGAACGTCGAGCACGATGCAGGGCGTCGTCATGCGCAGCGTGTCGAACACCGCGTCGAACGCTTCGGCGCCGAAATCATAGACGCGGTCGAGGGTGGCAGGCGCGGCGAGCAGGCTGAGGCGCTCGGTGCATTTGGCGAGCAGGCGCTCCATCAGCGCGGTGTCGGGCCGGTCCTGCGACAGCACCGCATTGGCGATGCCCTGCGCCGGGTCCTGGTTGTAATCGAGACCCGCGGTGCCGAAGGCGAGGTCGAGATCGATCACGACGGAATCGAGCGAAAGGTCGCGGGCGATGGTCCAGGCGACGTTGTGCGCGACGGTGGAGGCGCCGACGCCGCCCTTGGCGCCGACCACCGCGATGACGCGGCCGGTGATGATGGCTTCGGACGCCGAGAACAGGCTGCAGATCGAGCGGACCACGTCGAGTGTTTCGACCGGGCCGACCACGTAGTCGTTGACGCCGCGCCGCACCAGCTCGCGATAGGGCGCGGTGTCGCTGGGACTGCCGATCACGACCACGCGGGTGCCGGGATCGCAGACGCCGGCGAGATCGTCGAGACCTTCGAGGATGTCGCGCGTGCCGTCGGATTCGATCACGATCACGTTCGGTGTCGGCATCGATTCATAGGCTTCGATCGCCGCAGCTAAGCCGCCGTCCTTGGCGGTGAGATGCGCCTTGGCGAGCCGGCGATCCTCGCCCGCCGCGGTCACCGCCTTGAGCGTCTGGTCGGTCTCGCAAAAGGCCTGCACGGAGATGCGAGGAACCGGTGCAATGTGTTCCTCGGGGTGCCGCGGATCGTCCGCCTCTTCGTCGTTGAAGCCTGTCATTTGCCTGTGTCGCTGAGTTTGGCCTTCTCGGCGTCGGGACTGGGGGTGGCGATCGGGGTGCCCTTGCGATAGCGCTCGAAGGCGATGTCGCGCCGCGCGGTGTAAGCCGGTGTTTCCGAACGCGGCTGCTCGAGGTCAGCAGGATTGTCGATCATCGCCGCGAGGTTGCGCTGGCTGGCGCAGCCCAGATTGAAGTACGGGTGGTTCTCGTTGTAGCCGGGGTCGAGGATGGACGGCCCGATGTCCTCCGGCCACAGGCCGCAGGGGCCGGCGACCGCGGCGATCCTGGAATAGCTGAGGCGGATGGTGGGCAGCAGGCCGGGATCCTCGGGCCGATAGGGATGCTTGACGATGGCGCGCGACGGCACGCCGCCGGAGGCCAACACGGAACGGATTTCCTGATAGGTCGCCGCGGCAGCGCGCGAATTCGCGGTGTCGGTCGGCACGTCGACGACGACGGAGCCGGTGCCTTCGCGCACCCAGTCCCTGGCGATGCCCGCGACGTCGGTGTGCTGCGCGTCCGAGAGGCCGCCGCGCGCCTTGCCGACGAAGATCACGACCGACTTCTTGCCCTCCTGCACCGCGATCGGGTGGCGCTGGCGGTAGTCGGTCGGCACCGACTGGGTGACGATCTCGCCGGTGGTGTTGCAGGCGCCGAGCATGACGGAGAGCCCCGTCAGCGCCAGCGCGATACTTAAGCCGCGACGTCGATCGGCTGTCGTGTTTGTCATCGCTTGATCCCCTCTTGCCCCGTTCCCCAAGCCGTGCGGTCGCCTCAGTCGATGATGAAGCCGAAATCGCCGGGCGCGCCGCCCACCGGGTCGACGCGCCGCGCGATGCCATAGAGGCGGTTCATGCGGCCGAGCAGGGCCGTCTGCGCGTCCGAGGCCGGCGCGAAGCCGTCGTCCGGCCGCGACAATTCCTTCTGGGCGACCGCGCGCACCACATAGGGCGTCACGATCACCATCAGCTCGGTCTCGTTGTTGACGAAGTCCTGGCTGCGGAACAGCGCGCCGATGATCGGCACCTGGTCGACGCCGGGCAGGCCATTGATGGCCTGCTTGGTCTGCTGCTGGATCAGGCCGGCCATCGCCATCGAGCCGCCCGAGGGGATTTCCAGCGTGGTCTCGGCGCGGCGGGTCTGGATCGACGGGATGGTGATCGAGCTGGTCTGGCCCGCGGACACCGCCTGCGTCACGGAGATGGCGTTCTGATTCGACAGCTCCGAGACTTCGGTCATCACGCGCAGGCTGATACGTCCCTCGCTGAGCACGACCGGCGTGAAGTTCAGGGAGATGCCGAACTTCTTGTAGGTGATCTGGGTGGTACAGACATGGGTGACCGGATCGCAGGAATAGCCCGCAGGGATCGGGAATTCGCCGCCGGCAATGAAAGTGGCGGACTCACCGGAGATCGCCGTCAGGCTGGGCTCGGCCAGGGTCCGCATCACGCCGGCGCTTTCCATCGCGCGCATCGTGGCGTTGACCGTGGCCACGCCTTTTGCGAGTCCGGTGACACCGAGCCCGTTGCTGCTGACGAGCGGGCCGCCGGAGACCGAGAACGGGTTGGAGTTGTTGAAATTCACCACCGCGGTGCCGGCATTCAGGCTGGCGCTGAGATCGACGCCGAGCTGCTTGACGATGTCGCGGCGCACTTCGCCGACGACGACCTTGAGCATCACCTGGTCGCGGCCGCGCACGACGATGTTGTTGACGACCTTCTCGGCGCCGCCGACGAGCTTGGCGGCGACGTCGCCGGCCTGCTGGGCCTCGACCGGGCTCGACACCGAGCCGGTCAGCATCACGCTGTCGCCGACACCTTCGATCTGCACGCCCGGCAGCGACTGGCGCAGCGCCGAGCGCATGCCGTTGAGGTCGCGCTTCACTGCGATGTCGTAGGAGGCGACCTGCTGGCCGTCGGCGGTGAAGAATACGACATTGGTCTGGCCGACCTGGCCGCCGATGATGTAGGCGCGCTGGGCCGAGCGGATCACCGCATTGGCGATCTTCGGATCGGCCACCAGTACGTCCTTGACCTCGCGCGGCAGGTCGATGACCACAGATTTGCCGACGCCGAGCGAGAGGAAGCGCGTCTTCGCCGGCGCGATCGAGCCAACCGACGTCAAGCCGAGATCCGGCACCTGCATCGGTGCCTGGTCGCCGACCGGCGCGTCTGCAGCAGCGCTGACCATGTCAGGAGCTGCGAGCAGCCCCAGCATCAGCATCGCCCCCGTCCAGAACGTGCTTGCGCGATTCCCCCGAATGCGCAGGCCCGTCCGATCATCCCCATAGTTCATGCTATCCCCATCACTTCTGTGACGTCAGTTGCCGCACCTGCACCCCGTAGCGGATCACGTTGACCCCGCCGGACCGCTTGGCAGCCTGATCCTCGACCGTGAGTTCGGTGGCGTTGACATCGACGATGCTGCGCAGCGCGAGCTGGAGCGTGCCGCCCTGGCGCGCGGCCGACAGCGTGGCGACCTGATCGGGCTTGAGCTCGAGCGTGACGGTCTTGCCGATCACCGCGGTCTGGCCGTCCTTTTCCTTCGGTGCCTGGTCGATCGCGAGCACGCGGATATTGGACAGGATGACCTCCGACACGATGAGGTCGTTGCCGGCGGTCGCGCCGTTGGTGTCGGGATTCTTCAGGCGGCGTGTCAGGACGACATCGACGCGGTCGTTCGGCAGGATGAAGCCGCCGGCGCCGGTCTCGGCTGAAATCTCGGTGGAAACGGCCCGCATGCCCGAGGGCAGGATCGCGG
Source organism: Bradyrhizobium sp. cir1 (assembly GCF_014198245.1). Lineage (GTDB taxonomy): Bacteria > Pseudomonadota > Alphaproteobacteria > Rhizobiales > Xanthobacteraceae > Bradyrhizobium. The sequence continues at coordinate 17,603 of NZ_JACIHE010000033.1, read as the reverse complement.
CCATGAAGCCGGAGCCTTCGGCCCTCACGAGCTTCTGCTCGCGGATCGGCTCGCCCTGCAGCAACGGGACGCGTGCGATCGAGCCGGCGATCTGGATCTGGGCGTCGGGCCTGGCATCGCGGCGGATGAAGGCGCTGCTCGCGGTCCCGGCCGGCCAGGACACCCATTGCAGGTCGTCGGGCTTGACGGCCTGGCCGAGCTGGATGTCGTTCTTTGCGACGAGAACCTCGACCGTCGGCAGCTTCTCGGCGACGGGAACGACGGGCGCGGGCGCATTCTGATAGCCGCTCGCCAGATATGCTGCGACGCCGCCGGCGCCCAGCGCGATGACGAGAACGACAATGCGTGCGGTGTTCATACGCTTTTACTCTTACGCGGGGCACTCGAACCGCACCTGGCGGGTTCCCCTGCGTCGATGAGTAGGGAGTAAAAGTATAAGGGGTGTTGCGAGGCCGAATGCGTCGCCCGGTCACGCTGCTGGTTTTCGGCAGATGGTGAACGCAGCGTTATCTGAAGCAGCGCGGCTCCGTAGATTCACGCATGCCGGCGCGCGCGTTCGAACGAGGCGCGGGGCCGTCATGGTGAACGGGTGGTTAGTGATGGGCTCGGAATCCGCGTCGCATCCGCGACAACGCTCACGGTCCGTCATCCCGAGGTGCGAGGCACGCGATGCGAATGCATGGCGTGCGGAGCCTCGAAGGATGCACGGCCCCGGTGCTGCAGAAGGGCCGTCGCCCTTCGAGGGCCGCTGAAGAAGCGGCCACCTCCAGCGACAACGGCTTCGCCGTTGCGCGGGGGTGACGGTGATGGAGTTGAATAGCCCGGATTACGCTGCACTCCATCCTGGCTACGCACCGGCGCTTACTTCTTCCGCTTCTGCTCGATCACGTCCCAGATCTTCGCCGCCACATCAGGGCCGCCGAGCCGTGAGATGGCGCGGATGCCGGTCGGCGATGTCACGTTGATCTCGGTGAGGTTGCCGTTGATGACGTCGATGCCGACGAACAGCAGGCCCTTCTCGCGTAGCGCCGGGCCGACAGTGGCGCAGATCTCGCGCTCGCGCGGGGTGAGCTCGGTCTCCTGCGCGGCGCCGCCGCGCACCATGTTGGAGCGGAGGTCGTCGGCGGCCGGCACGCGGTTCACCGCGCCGGCGAACTCGCCGTTGACGAGGATGATGCGCTTGTCGCCGTGCTTCACCTCGGGGATGAACTGCTGGATCACCCAGGGCTCCCTGAACGTCACCGAGAACATGTCGAACAGCGAGCCGAAATTCATGTCCTGCGGCATCACGCGGAATACCGCCGCGCCGCCATGGCCGTGCAGCGGCTTCATCACGACGGCGCCGTGCCTGTCGCGAAACGCGTTGATCTCGTCGAGATCGCGCGAGATCAGCGTCGGCGGCATCAGCTGCGGAAAGTTCATCACGAACAGTTTTTCGGGCGCGTTGCGCACTGAGGCCGGATCGTTGACCACCAGCGTCTTCGGATGGATGCGCTCCAGGAAATGCGTCGAGGTGATGTAGGCGAGGTCGAACGGCGGGTCCTGGCGCAGCAGCACCACGTCGAAGCCGTTGAGCGCCTCGCGCTTGGGCTCACCGAGGGTGAAATGATCGCCGGGCTCGTCACGCACGGTCAGAAGCTGGACCGGCGCGACCAGTTCCTCGCCGACCATCGAGAGCTTGTCGGGCGTGTAATAGAACAGGCCATGGCCGCGCTTCTGCGCCTCCAGCAGCAGCGCAAAGGTGGAATCGCCCTTGATGTTGATGCGGGCGATGGGGTCCATCTGGACGGCGACGTTCAGTTTCATGGTCTGCCTTTCAGGTCGAGGCGTCGAATGCCGCCAACACATGGCGCGGAAGCGAGCGCGGCGCAATCAGCATGGCGTCGAATCGCAATTCGAATTCGGCATGCTCGGGATGCGCCACGAGCCAGCCTTGGGCGGCGTCGATGATGCGCTGCTGCTGGCGTGGGGTTACGGCGAAAGCAGCGTCATCCAGGCTCGCGCGTGCCTTGACCTCGACGAAGGCGATCAGATTGCGGCGACGCGCCACGATGTCGATCTCGCCATGCGGGGTGCGGTAGCGTTTTGCGAGGATGCGGTAGCCCTTGGCCATGAGATAGGCGGCGGCGCGGCTCTCCGCGGAGATGCCGGTGCGGAACGCGGCGACGCGCTCGGGCGAGGCGACTTTCGGTTCCGCCGGCACTTCAGTCTTCGCCATCGTCGCCCCGCAAGTCCTTTGCGAGCTCGAGCGCGCGGGCATAGACCTCGCGGCGCGGCCGGCCCGAGAGCGCGACGGCATGCGCCACGGCATCCTTGACGCTGTGCGCGGCAAGCTGCTCGCGCAAGAGACCATCAAGCGCATCCATCGTCAGCACCTCGGCATCCGCGGCGGGCGGACCGATCACCAGGACGAACTCTCCGCGCGTCTCCGGCGCGTCTGCTTGCCGCGAAAGCTCGGCGAGGGGTGCGCGCCTGACCTCCTCGTGCAGCTTCGTCAGCTCGCGGCAGACCGCGGCGTCTCGCTCACCCATGATCTCGGCGAGATCGGTCAAGGTGGCCTGCATCCGATTTCCCGACTCGAACATCACCAGCGTCGCGTCGATGCGCGCGAGCTCGGCGAGGCGCGCGCGCCGCGCGGCGGATTTTGCCGGCAAGAAACCCTCGAAGAAGAACCTGTCGGTCGGCAGGGCCGCGACAGACAGCGCCGCCAGCACCGAGGAGGGGCCGGGCAGCGCATAAACCGCGTGACCGGCGGCGCAGACCTCGCGCACCAGCTTGAAGCCGGGATCGGAGATCAGCGGCGTGCCGGCATCCGATACCAGCGCCACCGAGCCGCCCTGCGCCAGCGCCTCCAGGATCTTCGGGCGCGCGGCTTCGGCGTTGTGCTCGTGATATGGCCTGAGCGTTGCTGCGATGTCGTAGCGCTCGGTCAGGCGGCGCGTGATGCGGGTATCCTCGCAGGCGATGACATCGACGCCGGCGAGCGTCTGCAGCGCGCGCAGCGTGATGTCGCCGAGATTGCCGATGGGGGTCGCGACCAGATGGAGGCCCGGCGCCGCCTTCGGGGCCGCGAGCCGATGGGCATCGATGGAGAAGCCGCGCGGGGCGGCGTCTGGGTCTTCAGGCGTATTTATCGGGGCCGGCTTTGCGCGCATAATGAAGTCAACTTAGGCACGATCCGCAGGGCTGGGAACTGCTCTTCGAAAAGATCGTGCCGAGGTGAGGGGCGAGGAACGGACGGGAATGTGATCGACCCAAGGTCACGTCGAGGGGGAGTGAGGGCCCTCGTGCCATATTCGCGACGGAAACGCCGCCTTGATGCTACGCGACGAACGGCGAACAGCTGGCCGGGACGGGAAGCAGCCGCGTTAAGCGGTCATTATCCTTTTGTTTTGGTTAACTATTTGCCGACAATATGCCTGAATCCGCGGCTTGTGTCGCGGCAAAGAATGTTGTGACCGGCTGGCGAGAGCCGGCCGGAAGAGAAGTGTCATGCTGGGCCCGCGTCATCCAAGATCCCCCGTTCCGGGCCCCCTGTCATCGGGTGCGACCCGGCGGAGCGCGCTCGGCCTGTTGCTTGGCGCGCCCCTGCTGTCGGCCTGCGCCGGCGTGCAGCAGAGCCTCAGCCAGTTCTCCAATCCGTTCTCCAGCTCGTCGCCGCCGGCCCAGCCGGCCGGGCCGCAGCAACAGGCGACGACCGCCGGCAGCGGCGGGGTGAAGGTCGCGGTGATCCTGCCGCTCTCGGCCGCGGGCAACGCGGGTCTCGCCGCGCAGTCCATGCGCAATGCCGCCGAGATGGCGCTGGCCGAGTTCCAGAACCCGAACATCCAGCTGTTGATCAAGGACGACAATGGCAGTCCGCAAGGGGCGCAAGCCGGCGCGCAGCAGGCTGTCGAGGAGGGTGCCGAAATCATCCTGGGGCCGCTGTTCGCGCAATCGGTGCCGGCAGTGGCGCAGGTCGCGCGCACCCGCGGCATTTCGGTCATCGCGTTCTCGACCGATTCCAGCATCGCCGGCCGCGGTGTTTATTTGCTCTCGTTCCTGCCGGAGTCCGACGTCAACCGCATCGTCGAATATTCCGCCAGCATCGGAAAGCGCTCCGTCGCCGTGCTGGTGCCCGACAATGCCTATGGCAATGTCGTCGAGGCTGCGGTGAAGGCGGCGGTGCCGCGGCGCGGCGGCCGCATCGTCGCGTTCGAGAAATACGGCGCCGATCGCGCAACGCCGGCGCGGACCGTGGCGCAGCAGCTCGGTAGCGCCGATGCGCTGTTCATTGCCGATGACGGCGATGCCGTGGTGACGGTCGCGGATGCGATGACCGCGGCGGGTGCGAATTTGCGCAACATCCAGCTGCTCGGCACCGGCCTGTGGGACAATCCGCGCGTCTATGCGAGCTCGGCGCTACAGGGCGGCCTCTATGCCGCGCCCGATCCGGCCGGCTTCCGCGCCTTCTCCGGCCGTTACCGCACGAAGTACGGCGCGGAGCCGATCCGTACCGCCACACTCGCCTATGACGCAGTCGCGCTCGTCGCCGCGCTGGCGCGCACGCAGGGCCCGACGCGCTTCTCGCCCGACGTGCTCACCAATCCCTCGGGCTTCGCCGGCATCGACGGCCTGTTCCGCTTCCGCCCCGACGGCACCAATGAACGCGGCCTTGCCGTGATGAAGGTGACGACCGGCGGCGGCGTTGCGGTCGCGGGCTCGCCGAAGAGTTTTGGGGCATAGCGAGGTGCGCTCCCTCGCCCCGTTTGCGGGGAGAGGCGAAGAACGGCTACGCCGCGAGATCCGCAACCACCGCATCAAGCACCGGAAAACCGCTGCTCGTGACCCGCAGGCGTCCGGTCGCGTCGACCGTGATCGCGCCTTCCTCGCGCAGCAGCGCGATGCGGCCGGGGTCGAGCGGGCGGCCGGAAAGGGCGGTGTAGCGCTCGGGGTCGATGCCTTCGGCGAGACGCAATCCCATCAGCAGAAATTCGTCGGCGCGCTCCTCGCTGTTGAGGAGATCGTCGGTGACGACGCCGTGGCCGTTGGTCTCGACGCGCAGCAGCCAGGCTTCGGGACGCTTCTCGGTGGCGGTGGCATGGCGCACGCCGTCGATGTCGAGGCGGCCATGTGCGCCGGGGCCGATGCCGGCATATTCCTCACCGCGCCAGTAGACCAGATTGTGCCGGCATTCGGCGCCGCGCCGCGCGTGGTTGGAGATCTCGTAAGCGGGCAGACCGAGCTTGTCGCAGGTCTCCTGCGTGACATCGTACAGCGCGCGCGCGACCGTTTCGTCCGGCGTCTTCAATTTGCCGGCCTGATGCAGGCCGAAGAACGGCGTGCCCTCTTCGATCGTAAGCTGATAGAGCGACAGATGCTCGGCGGCTTCATCGATCGCGTGCCGCAGCTCATCGGCCCACATCGCCGGCGTCTGGTCGGGGCGGGCGTAGATCAGATCGAACGAATAGCGGTCGAACGAGCGGCGCGCGATGGCGACCGCATCGAGCGCCTCGCGGGCGCTGTGCATTCGTCCCAGCGCTTTCAGCGAAGCATCGTCGAGGGCCTGCACGCCGAGCGAGACACGGTTGACGCCGGCGGCGCGATAGCCGGCGAAGCGCGTGGCTTCGACGCTGGTCGGATTCGCTTCCAGCGTCACCTCGACGTCATCCGCGACAATCCAGTGCTTGCCGATCGCGTCGAGTACCGCGCCGACGGTCGAAGGCTGCATCAGCGACGGCGTGCCGCCGCCGAGGAAGATCGAGGTCACTTCGCGTCCGGGCGCGCGCTCGGCGGTCGTTGCGATCTCGCGCGCGAAGGCGGCGGCAAAGCGCGCCTCGTCGATCGCGGCGTGGCGGACATGGCTGTTGAAGTCGCAATAGGGACACTTCGACAGGCAGAACGGCCAGTGCACGTAGACGCCGAAGGCCTCGGATTCTTGTTTTGACGCGTTCTCCTGGCGCGAACCGGTATCCACTTCGCTCGAAAACGCTCTAGCGCGGCTCAAGGCAGATCTCCGCCAGTTTCACGAAGGCGCGGGCGCGATGCGACAGGCCGAGGCCGAGCGGCGGCAGGCCGTGCTTCTCGATGCTTTCCATCTCGCCGAAGGTGCGGCTGTGGCCATCGGGCAGGAACATCGGGTCGTAGCCGAAGCCGGCGGTGCCGCGCGGCGGCCACACCAGCGTGCCGTCGACGCGTGCCTGGACTTCTTCGAGATGATCGTCGGGCCAGGCGACGCAGAGCGCGGAGACGAAATGCGCTCTTCGGCGGTCGGGCGTGGTCGAGCCGCGTTCCTGCAACAGCCGCTCGATCCGGGCCATCGCCACGTTGAAATCCTTGGTAGGACCGGCCCAGCGCGCGGAGAAAATGCCCGGTGCGCCGTCGAGCGCGTCGACGACGATACCGGAATCGTCGGCGAAGGATGGAAGCTTGGCCGCCTTCGCCGCTGCGATCGCCTTGATCGCGGCGTTGCTGCGGAAGTCGTTGCCGGTTTCGTCCGGTTCGCCCAGGCCGAGCTCACCGGCCGACACCGCCTCGATCCCGTACGGCGCAAGCAGCTCCTTCATCTCGGCGAGCTTGCCGGGATTGTGGGTGGCGATGACGAGCTTGTCCGTGATTCGGCGGTGCATGGGCCTATTGACTACGCCACAGCCAGTTTCTGCAAGTCCACGAGACGCGCGACGCCCTTGCGCGCCAGCGCCATCAGCGCCAGGAACTCGGCCTCCGTGAACGGCTCGCGTTCCGCGGTGCCCTGCACCTCGATGATGCGGCCGTCGCCGGTCATGACGAAATTGGCATCGGTCTGGGCTTCCGAATCCTCGGCATAGTCAAGATCGAGCACCGGCGTGCCATTGTAGATGCCGCAGGAAATGGCGGCGACGTTGTCGCGCAGCACGTTGGCCTTGATCATGTTGCGCGCCTTCATCCAGTTGATGCAATCGGCGAGCGCGACCCAGGCGCCGGTGATCGAGGCCGTCCGGGTGCCGCCGTCGGCCTGGAGCACGTCGCAATCGACCGTGATCTGGCGCTCACCGAGCGCTTCGAGATCGACGATGGTGCGAAGCGAGCGGCCGATCAGGCGCTGGATCTCGACCGTGCGACCGCTCTGCTTGCCGGCGGAGGCCTCGCGGCGGGTGCGTTCCGAGGTCGCGCGCGGCAGCATGCCGTATTCGGCGGTGACCCAGCCGCGGCCCTGGCCCTTCAGCCACGGCGGCAGGCGGTCTTCCAGCGTGGCGGTGACCAGCACATGGGTGTCGCCGAATTTCACGAGGCACGAGCCTTCCGCATATTTGACCACGCCGCGCTCCAGCGTCACGGGGCGCAATTCGTCGGGCGCACGGCGGCTTGGCCGCATGGGAAATCCTCCAAAACTCTCGGAAAAGGGCTGTTCGCGGTGCTTGTAGGTGGGGTCAGGGTGGGCGGCAAGGCCTTATTCACCCCCTGATTCCGGGAGCGCAAACGCCACGCTTGTCAGAACCGTCCTGGATGGACAAATTATCAGCATCTGAGAGGAGTTACCGTCTGTGGCCCATCACGATCCGATCCATCTGATCGCGCCGCGCGCAGGCCTCGCCCAGCTCAACGAGCGTTCCCGCGACATCTTTCGTCAAATTGTCGAAAGCTATCTCGCGACCGGCGAGCCGGTCGGCTCGCGCAACATTTCCCGGCTGATCGCCATGCCGCTGTCGCCGGCCTCGGTCCGCAACGTCATGGCCGATCTGGAACAGCTCGGCCTGATCTATGCCCCGCATACTTCGGCAGGCCGGCTGCCGACGGAACTCGGCCTGCGCTTCTTCGTCGATGCCCTGATGCAGGTCGGCGATCTCAACGAGGCCGAACGGCAGTCGATCCAGAGCCAGCTTGCCACGGTCGGCCAGGCCCAGTCGGTCGAGGCGGCGCTGGACCAGGCGCTGACGCGGCTGTCGGGCCTGACCCGCGCCGCGGCTGTGGTGCTGACGCCGAAGTCCAATGCGCGGCTCAAGCACATCGAATTCGTCCGCCTGGAACCGGAAAAAGCGCTGGTGATCCTGGTCGGCGAGGACGGCCAGGTCGAAAATCGCGTGCTCGCGCTGCCGCCGGGAGTTCCCTCCTCGGCGATCACCGAGGCCGGCAATTTCCTCAATGCCCGGATTCGCGGCCGAACCCTGGCCGAGGCGCGGCTCGAGCTCGAAACCGCGCTCGGAGAGGCCCGCGCCGAGCTCGATCAGCTCACGCAGAAGGTGATTTCCGCCGGCATAGCCAGCTGGTCCGGCGGCGAGAACGAGGACCGCCAGCTCATCGTGCGCGGCCACGCCAATCTGCTGGAAGATCTGCACGCGCTGGAGGATCTGGAGCGGGTGCGCCTGCTGTTCGACGACCTCGAGACCAAGCGCGGCGTCATCGACCTGCTCGGCCGCGCCGAGACCGCCGAGGGCGTGCGGATCTTCATCGGCTCCGAGAACAAGCTCTTCTCGCTGTCGGGGTCTTCCACCATCATCTCGCCGTATCGGGATGCCGCCGGCCACATTGTCGGCGTTCTCGGCGTGATCGGGCCGACGCGGCTGAATTATGCCCGCGTGATCCCGACCGTGGACTATGCCGCCCGCATCGTCAGCCGCCTGCTGGGGGGCTGACCGGCATTTGCGCCGATCACGGGCGCTTGATTTTCGTGAGCTTAGGCACGATATCCGGGCCAACAATCCCTGGAAACGAGTTCGAGATTAGAGCCGATGACCGAGCAAGACCGGCAACCTCAAGACACGACTGCAGCGACCGGCGAGCCCGTGGTGTCAAAACCCTACATCATGCCCGACGATCCCGAGCCGGGCTCGGTCGAGACGTTGCAGAAGGAAGCCGCCGAAGCACGCGACCGCATGCTGCGGACGCTGGCCGAGATGGAGAACTTACGCAAGCGCACCACCAAGGAGGTCGCTGACGCCCGCCTCTACGGCATCACCGGCTTTGCCCGCGACGTGCTCGACATCGCCGACAATCTCCAGCGCGCGCTCGATGCCGTTCCGGCCGAAGCGCGTGCCACGGCCGATCCCGGCCTGATCTCGCTGATCGAGGGCGTCGAGCTCACCGAGCGCTCGCTGCTCAACGCGCTGGAAAAGCACGGCGTGAAGAAGCTCGATCCGCAGGGTCAGAAGTTCGACCCGAACTTCCACCAGGCGATGTTCGAAGTGCCCGATGCATCGGTGCCGTCGGGCACCGTGGTGCAGATCATGCAGGCCGGCTACACCATCGGCGAGCGCGTGCTGCGCCCGGCCTTGGTCGGCGTTGCCAAGGGCGGCGCGAAGGCCGCGTCCGCGGCCAACAACAACGAGTCGAGCGGCGCGACGAACTGAGTGTTGGTGTCATTCCGGGGCGATGCAAAGCATCGAACCCGGAATCTCGAGATTCTCAGGTGCGCAATTGCGCACCGTAGTTCGGCTCTTCGAGCCGCCCCGGAATGACAGCGCGAAACCCCTACGCGCTCACCGCGATGTCCGCGGACTGAATCCGCTTCACGCCGGCCTTGGCCATGTCGGCCCAGGCCTTTGCCAGCGAGCCCTGGGTGTCGATGCCGCGGCAGGCGTCTTCCACCACATAGACCTCGAAGCCCGCCTTGCGCGCGTCCAGCGCGGTCCAGGCGACGCAGAAGTCCGTCGCGAGGCCTGCGACGAAGACGCGCTTGATCTTGCGGCCCTTCAGGTAGCCGGCGAGCCCGGTCGAGGTCTTGCCGTCGGCTTCGAGGAAGGCTGAATAGCTGTCGACGTCCTTGTGAAAACCCTTGCGGATGATGAGCTCGGCGTGCGGGATCGCGAGGTCCTTCGACAGCGAAGCGCCATCGGTGCCCTGCACGCAATGGTCCGGCCACAGCACCTGCTTGCCGTAGGGCAGGTCGATGGTTTCGAACGGCTTCTTGCCGGCGTGGACTGACGCAAACGAGACGTGGCCGGGCGTGTGCCAGTCCTGCGTCATCACCACGTTCGCAAACGCTTTTGCCATCTTGTTGATGACGGGCACCACCTGCTCGCCTTCCTTCACCGCGAGACTGCCGCCGGGCAGGAAGCAGTTCTGCACGTCGATGACGAGCAGCGCGGACGCATCGTCCGGCTTGATCGATGCCGCTGCAAACAGCGCGGTTGGCGCGAGAGTCGCGAGCGCTGTCGTTCCAAGCATTGCCAAGACCTGTCGCCGATCCAGCATCGTTCGTTTCCCTCCAGGATGATCCAACGGGGGAAGCCTAGTTCCGTTCGTATACGAACAGAAGCCCGAAAATGCAGCCGGTTCTGGTGAGCGCTTGGGCTCGCAGCCCAAACTCACTGTCGTCCCGGACAAGCGAAGCGCAGATCCGGGACCCATACCCCAGGCAGATGTTTGGCGAAGACTCGTCGTGGGTATTGCGACCGACCAAAACCGCGAGATCACGCGGTATGGGTCCCGGCCCCCCGCGCGCAATTGCGCGCTAGGCCGGGACGACACCGAGTGTGTAGGAGCGCCTCGCCCTACCCCTTCGGCTGAATCCCGTCGCGCACGGCGCGGAAGCGGGTGAAGGCGGCTTGCCACTGGTCGCGCGGGGCGCTGGCGATGATGCGCAGCGAGGCGCCGCCGCTGGAGAAGCGGATCCACTGCACCACGGTCACCGGCGTCTTGTCCTTGCCGCTGACGCCGTCGATCCGGGTCTCGAAGCCCTGCTGGCCGTTGATGCGGATCGGCTCCGACATGGTGACGCGGGATTCGCGCACGCCGGGGATCTGCAGCGCGGCCTCCTGAGCGAAGCGGGCGCGATCGTCGGCGGCTTGCGGGGTGGCGCCGATCAGGCCGAGGATCATGAACGGCTTCGACTCATAGCCTGCGCTCTCGTTGCCGTCGGCAAGGATGATGCTGGAGCCCGGCGCCAGCGTGCGGATGTCCTTGAAGTCGGCGAGATCGGTGATCTTGAACGGCATCAGCGCGATCTGCTCTTCGGCCGAGACCTGCTTGCGGGTGGTGGCGCTCGCGAACATCTGGCGCACCGCCTCATCGGTGTAGATCTTGGTCGCATTCTCCGGGATCTGCACCGCGACGTAACCGGAGAAGCCGGCACCCGGCACGATCATCGAATAGCGCTTCACCGGGGTCTCGCCGGCCTTGCCGCTCTCGGTAGTGAAATAGGCAAGACCCGCGGGGGTCTCGATCTTGTCCTGCTTGACGCCGTTCGCTCCGGCCGGATTGGAATTGAAGGCGCTCACGACCTCGCCATAGGCCGCCGGCGGCAGCTCGGTGATCAGCACCTTGACGCTGCCGTCCTCGCTCTCGAAGCCCGGAAAGGTCTTGGCCGTGCTGAGGCCGACCAGCGGCACCATGCCGAGGCGCAGGCCGGGCGGGAAAATGGCGTCGGCAGCCAGGGCCGGAAGCGCGGAGGCGAGGAGAAAGGCGAGCGCGGCGAGGGGGCGGATCAGCTTCATGGGCACTCTGATTGGTTCACATTGAGGCCGTTCGATGGTCGCCCACCGGGCCGCATTGTCGCGCGAAGCCGCCTTGCGCGGCTGTCGGCCGGCCCGCCTTTTAGCGGGTTTGGCCCCGCCGTAACAGGGTGTGGCGGATCACGGCGGCGGGGGTGGCGGATCTCCGGACCTGTTAATATTTCCTCACCCGCAAGGGCGATTGAGCCCGGATATGAGCTCTTAAAACCCAATGTTTTCACGGCCGAAACGTTGCTTCGGTCCTTGCGGCCCCCTCCCCCCCTCCTATATGAGCCTCAATCATCGCAATATCGCGGATGTTTGATCTTAGGGGGTTTCGGTTCGGGTGCCTTCTGGGCCCAGCCAACCTGCCGCAAAAAGAAGGATATCAGGACCATGGGAAAGGTCATTGGGATCGACCTCGGCACCACGAACTCGTGCGTCGCCGTGATGGATGGCAAAAACGCCAAAGTCATCGAGAATTCCGAAGGCATGCGCACGACGCCTTCGATCGTCGCCGTCACTGACGACGGTGAGCGCCTCGTCGGCCAGCCGGCCAAGCGCCAGGCCGTCACCAATCCCGAGCGAACGTTCTTCGCAGTGAAGCGCCTGATCGGCCGCCGCTACGACGACCCGATGGTCGAGAAGGACAAGAAGCTCGTTCCGTACAAGATCGTGAAGGCTTCCAACGGCGACGCCTGGGTCGAGGCCGACAGCCAGACCTACTCGCCCTCGCAGGTCTCGGCTTTCATCCTGCAGAAGATGAAGGAGACCGCGGAAGCCCATCTCGGCCAGAAGGTCGACCAGGCCGTCATCACCGTTCCCGCCTACTTCAACGACGCCCAACGTCAGGCGACCAAGGACGCCGGCAAGATCGCGGGCCTTGAAGTACTGCGCATCATCAACGAGCCGACCGCGGCCGCGCTCGCCTATGGCCTCGACAAGACCAAGGCCGGCACGATCGCCGTGTACGACCTCGGCGGCGGCACCTTCGATATCTCCATTCTCGAAATCGGCGATGGCGTGTTCGAGGTGAAGTCGACCAACGGCGACACCTTCCTCGGCGGCGAAGACTTCGACATGCGTCTCGTTGGCTATCTGGCCGACGAGTTCCAGAAGGAGCAGGGCATCAACCTGCGCAACGACAAGCTCGCCCTGCAGCGCCTGAAGGAAGCCGCTGAAAAGGCCAAGATCGAGCTGTCGTCGACGACGCAGACCGAGATCAACCTGCCCTTCATCACCGCGGACCAGACCGGCCCGAAGCATCTGACGATGAAGCTCACCCGCGCCAAGTTCGAGGCGCTGGTCGACGACCTCATCCAGAAGACCGTCGAGCCCTGCCGCAAGGCGCTGAAGGACGCCGGCGTCACCGCCGGTGAGATCGGCGAAGTGGTGCTGGTCGGCGGCATGTCGCGCATGCCGAAGGTCCAGGAAGTCGTGAAGCAGCTGTTCGGCAAGGAGCCGCACAAGGGCGTCAACCCGGACGAAGTCGTGGCGATCGGCGCTGCGATCCAGGCCGGCGTGCTCCAGGGCGACGTCAAGGACGTGCTGCTGCTCGACGTGACCCCGCTGTCGCTGGGCATCGAGACGCTGGGCGGCGTGTTCACCCGCATCATCGACCGCAACACCACGATCCCGACCAAGAAGAGCCAGGTGTTCTCGACGGCTGAAGACAATCAGAATGCCGTCACCATCCGCGTCTTCCAGGGCGAGCGTGAAATGGCGGCCGACAACAAGATGCTCGGCCAGTTCGACCTGATGGGCATTCCGCCGGCTCCGCGCGGCATGCCGCAGATCGAGGTGACCTTCGACATCGACGCCAACGGCATCGTCAACGTCTCGGCCAAGGACAAGGCCACCGGCAAGGAGCAGCAGATCCGCATCCAGGCCTCGGGCGGCCTGTCGGAAGCCGACATCGAGAAGATGGTCAAGGACGCCGAGGCCAATGCCGAGGCGGACAAGAAGCGCCGCGAGGCCGTGACCGCCAAGAACGAGGCCGATGGCCTGGTGCATTCGACCGAGAAGGCGCTGGCCGAGCACGGCTCGAAGGTCGCCGAGACCGAGCGCCGCGCCATCGAGGATGCCGTCAGCGACCTCAAGGAAGCGCTGAAGGGCGACGATGCCGAGGCGATCAAGGCCAAGACCCAGACGCTGGCCCAGGCTTCGATGAAGCTCGGCGAGGCCATGTACAAGCAGCAGGCCGAGGCCGACGCCAAGAAGGATGCGGCCAAGGACGACGTCGTCGACGCGGAGTTCACCGAAGTCGACGACGACAAGAACAACAAGAAGTCCGCCTGAACCCCAAGAGGGTGATGATGCGGACGGCTTGGACCCCACACACGCTACCGGCCTTCCCCCTCGCGGGGGAGGCCGTCGTGTCGGGCTCGTCGGGCCAAGACTCCTCTAAAGTCGGCCCTGTTACGATCAATCAATTCCCAGCCGTTATTCTCAATCCCGCCGTGCCGCCCTCTGCCGCAAGGCGGAAGGCTGCCTATATTGTCGCGTGGCGACATCGTTTCGCGCCGACTTGAATCGCGATTGGATAGACCGGGTCAGACATGTCCACCAAGCGCTGCTACTACGAAACCCTCGAAGTCGAACGAGACGCCGACGAATCCAAGCTGAAATCGTCGTTCCGCAAGCTGGCGATGAAGTTTCACCCCGACCGTAACCCCGGGGACGACACCAGCGAGATCAAGTTCAAGGAACTCAACGAGGCCTACGAGGTCCTGAAGGACAAGGACAAGCGCGCGGCCTATGACCGCTTCGGCCATGCGGCCTTCGAGCAGGGTGGTCCCGGCGGCGGCGCCGGTTTCGGCGCCGGCTTCGCCTCCTCCTTCTCCGACATTTTCGAGGACCTGTTCGGCATGGCCGGACAGCGCGGCCGGGGCGGCCGCGAGCGCGGCGCCGATCTGCGCTACAACATGGAAATCACCCTCGAGGAAGCCTTTGGCGGCAAGACCGCGCAGATCGAGATCCCGGTCTCGGTCACCTGCGAGGCCTGCTCGGGCATCGGCGCCAAGGCCGGCACCAAGCCGAAGACCTGCTCGACCTGCGGCGGCGCCGGCCGCATGCGGCAGTCGCAGGGCTTCTTCACACTCGAGCGCACCTGCCCGGGCTGCCAGGGCCGCGGCCAGACGATCGAGGACGCCTGCCCGTCCTGCTCGGGCCAGGGCCGTGTCACCCGCGAGCGCACGCTGTCGGTCAACATTCCCGCCGGCGTCGAGGACGGCACGCGGATCAGGCTCGCCGGCGAAGGCGAAGCGGGTGTCCGCGGTGGTCCGCCCGGCGACCTCTACATCTTCCTGTCGCTGGCCCAGCACCAGTTCTTCCAGCGCGACGGCGCCGACCTGCATTGCCGGGTGCCGATCTCGATGGTGACGGCCGCCCTCGGCGGCGAATTCGAGGTGCCGACCATCGACAAGGCCAAGGCCAAGGTAAAGGTGCCCGCCGGGACCCAGTCCAACCGTCGATTCCGCATTGCATCAAAAGGCATGCCGGTGCTGCGCTCGCGCCAGACCGGCGACATGTATGTCCAGGTCGTGGTCGAGACCCCGCAGAACCTCACCAAGAAGCAGCAGGAATTGCTGGCCGAGTTCGAAAAGCTCTCCTCCGGCAACACCCAGCCGGAATCCGAGGGTTTCTTCGCCAAGGTCAAGGACTTCTTCGGTAATCGGGCGAACTGAGTCGGCTTGACCGTATCGCCCGCGGCCTATACCTGTTTATGACCATTTTCTGACACGCCGCGGTTCCGCGGTCCCGTCCGGTCCAGACATGCCATTGCCATCGTCCGCGCGTGCGTTGAAGAAGCCCCGTCTCGACGACGAGGTGCGCTTTCTCAGATCGTGGATCGAAAAGCCCCTCCACATGGGCGCGGTGATGCCGTCGGGCAAGCTCTTGGCCCGGACCATGGCCCACTATGTCGACGTCGATTCGGACGCGCCCGTGGTCGAACTCGGGCCCGGCACCGGCGCCATCACCTCGGCGCTGATCGAACGCGGCGTCGACCAGAAGCGTCTCGTCCTCGTCGAATACAATCCCGGCTTCTGCGCGCTGCTGCGCGATCGCTACCCGCAGGCCAAGGTCGTACAGGGCGATGCCTATCGGCTGCGCGACACGCTCTGGAACGTCCTGAGCGCGCCGGCCTCGGCCGTCGTCTCGGGCCTGCCGCTGGTCACGAAACCGATGCTGACGCGGCTGCGGCTCATTCGCGATGCCTTCACGGCGCTGGCGCCCGGCGCGCCCTTCATCCAGTTCACCTATGCGGTGGTGCCGCCGATCCCGAAATCGCTGCCCGGCGTGTCCACAGAGGCCTCGGAACGGATCTGGATGAACCTTCCGCCGGCCCGCGTCTGGGTGTATCGCAAGCACTAATTCCGCCGGCATTGCTCTTTGCGCGGCGGGCTCGTTTCGCCGAACGCATGGAAGCGGATGTCCGCACCCAAAATCCTGGTCATTCCCGGCTCGCTTCGCACCGGCTCGCACAATGCGAAGCTGGCGGCGGTCTTGGCCTATGAATTCGCCCGGGCCGGCGTCGACGTCACCCGCATCTCGCTCGCCGATTTTCCGCTGCCGATCTATGACGGCGATCTCCAGGCCAAGTCCGGCGTCCCCAAGAACGCGATCAATCTGAAGCGCATGATCGGCGCGCATCACGGCGTGCTGATCGTCTCGCCCGAATACAATGCCTCGGTGCCGCCGCTGCTCAAGAACGCGATCGACTGGGTCAGCCGCGTCCACGAACTGCACGAGGCGCGCGGCGAGGTGTTCCGCAACCGCACCTTCGCGCTCGCCGGCGCTTCGCAGAGCCGGTTAGGTGCCGCCCGCGCGCTCCAGGCGTTGCGGCTGATCCTGACCTCCTGCCACGCCAATGTGATTGCCAGCCAGCTCACGCTCGCCTTTGCCAACGATGCCTATGACGATATGGACAGGCTGAAGAACGAGGGCGATATCGCCGCGTTGAAGGAGCTGGTAGCGCAGTTGATCGACGTTTCCCAACGCATGATGTGAGGTGACATGACGCCAGCCGAGATCGCCCCGAAAGACCGCCTGATCGTTGCGCTCGATCTGCCGAGCGTTGATGCCGCGGAGGCGATGATCGCGAAGCTCGGCGACAGCGTCTCGTTCTACAAGATCGGGTATCAGCTCGCCTATGCCGGCGGCCTGCCGCTGATCGGCAAGCTCGCCGACAGGGGCAAGAAGGTTTTTGCCGATCTCAAGATGCACGACATCGGCAACACGGTGACGCGCGGTGTGGAGAGCGTGGCCAGGCTGGGCGCGACCTTCGTCACCGTGCACGCCTATCCGCAGACCATGAAGGGCGCCGTCGAAGGCCGCGGCAGCGCCAGCCTGAAGATTCTCGCCGTCACGGTGCTGACGTCCTACAACGACGATGATCTGCACGCTGCCGGCTATCGGCTCAGCGTCTCCGAGCTGGTCGAGGCGCGCGCGCAGCAGGCGCAGGTGCTCGGCGTCGATGGCCTTGTGTCGTCGCCGGAAGAGGTCGGAGCCTTGCGCAAGATTGTCGGTCACCAGATGAGCCTCGTCACTCCCGGCATTCGTCCGGCGGGCGCCGCCAGCGGTGACCAGAAGCGCATCATGACGCCGGGCCGTGCGATCACCGCGGGCGCCGATTATCTCGTCGTCGGGCGCCCGGTGGTGGAAGCCGCCGATCCGAAGGCCGTCGCCGACGCCATCCACGCCGAGATCGCGCAGGCTCTCGGCTAACCACTAACAACCAGGGAGAAGAACAATGGCAAAAGGCTACTGGATCGGACGCGTCGACGTGAACAATGACGAGGGCTACAAGCCCTACATCGTCGCCAACGGCCCGATCTTCAAGAAATGGGGCGGCCGCTTCGTCATCCGCGGCGGCAAGTTCACCACCGTCGAGGGCGCCAGCCGCACCCGCAACGTCGTGATCGAATTCCCGGACTATCAGACCGCGATCGCCTGCTACAATTCGCCGGAATACCAGGCCAACATCAAGGTGCGCCAGCCGCACTCGATCGCCGACCTCATCATCATCGAGGGCTATGACGGCCCGCAGCCGCAGGACGGCTGAGATTAGATCGACATCGCCGCTTTCTTACCCTCCCCCTCCAGGGGAGGGTAAGAGCGCGTGTCCAGACCGGATAGAGAGGTAACACAGTAGACCGGATGGATGGGTGACAGTTCTCTGTCGGCTGGGAGGACCAGCCGATGCCTTGGCGAGAG
>NZ_JACIHE010000032.1 GCF_014198245.1 Bradyrhizobium sp. cir1 | reverse complement strand
TAATCTGGCTCACGGACGGCTCCTGTGAATGGGTGTGTGACAACCTCATTCTGGCACACCTGATGCCGTAGGGGGCCGTCCACACCATCAACCACCGCAGTTCGTTTTGCGGTGGCTGGAGCTGCCAGCTTAGCCAAAAACCACGCCCTGTGGTTATGGGTCCCGGCTTTCGCCGGGACGACTCGCGGAGGAAGCTTCGTCACGATCTTCCCCCTCGATCTCCTGCGGCAGTGCGATTACGACGCGCCCGCCCGCAACATCGACCTCCGGCACCACCGCATTCGAGAACGGCAGCAACATCGTCGCGCCCTTGAGGGGCGCGATCTCGATGATGTCGCCGGCGCCGAAATTATGGATCGCGAGCACGCGGCCGAGCGCGTCGCCGTCGGTGGTGACAGCGTCGAGCCCGATCAAATCGGTGTGGTAATATTCGTCGTCGTCCGTCGCGGGCAGCTTGTCGCGCGGGACGTAGAGCTCGATGCCGTTGAGGCGCTCGGCCTCATCGCGGGTCGTGACGCCCTTGAACGTCGCGACCAGATGGTCTTTCGCCTCGCGCGCCGTTGCGACCTCGAACTGGCGCTTGCCGTCCTTGGCGAGAAGCGGACCGTAGCGCCTGACGGCGAAGGGATCCTCGGTGAAGGTCCATAATTTGACCGCACCGCGCACACCATGCGCGGCGCCGATCCGCGCGACGCAGACCAGCGCCGACATGATCTGGCCTTAGCCCTTCGCGGCGGCTTCGGCCTGCGCCTTGCGCTCCTTGCGCGGCACGGCCTTCTCGGGGTTGTTGCGCGCTTCGCGCTTCTTGACGCCGGCGGCATCGAGGAAGCGCGACACGCGGTCGGACGGCTGCGCGCCCTTGGCGAGCCAGGCCTTCACCTTCTCCATGTCGAGCTTCAGGCGGGTCTCGTTGTCCTTCGGCAGCAGCGGGTTGAAATAGCCGAGACGCTCGATGAAGCGGCCATCGCGGGGGAAGCGCGAGTCGGCGACGACGACGTGATAGACGGGACGCTTCTTGGTGCCTGCGCGGGCGAGGCGGATAACGACGGACATTCAGTTCTCCTTCAAAGTACGTTTTGTTCGGTTGATTGGTATTCCGCGTCACGCGAGACGGGTGCGATCCCGTGCGACGAATTCCTCATTTCTTCTTGCCCGGGAAACCGCCGAGGCCGGGCAGCGTCGGCTTGCCGCTCAGCCCGGTCAGTCCAGGAAGGTTGGGCAGACCTTGGCGAAGACCGGCCGGCAGATCCTTCGGCAGGTTGGGCAGGCCTTGTCCGCCGCCGCTCTGCATCTTCTCCTGCAGCGCCTTCATCTCTTCCGGCGAGGGCATCTTCATGCCGCCGCCAAAGCCCATGGCCTGCGCGATGCCGGCGAGCGGGCCGCGCTTGCCGGAGCCCATGGCCTTCATCACGTCGGCCATGTTCCGGTGCATCTTCAGCAGCTTGTTGACATGCTCGACGCTCTGGCCGCTGCCGGCCGCGATGCGCTTCTTGCGGCTTGCTTTCAGCAGGTCCGGATGACGGCGCTCGTCGCGCGTCATGGAATCGATGATCGCGACCTGGCGCTTCAAAATCTTGTCGTCGATGCCGGCGGCCGCGATCTGGTTCTTCATCTTGGAGATGCCGGGCATCATGCCCATCAAGCCGCTGATGCCGCCCATGTTGGACATCTGCAAGAGCTGCTCGCGCATGTCGTTGAGGTCGAACTGACCCTTGCGCATGCGCTCGGCGGTGCGCGCGGCCTTTTCAGCGTCGATATTGGCGGCGGCGCGCTCGACCAGCGAGACCACGTCGCCCATGCCGAGGATGCGGCCGGCAATGCGGTCGGGGTGGAAATCCTCCAGCGCGTCGGTCTTTTCGCCGGTGCCGATCAGCTTGATCGGCTTGCCGGTGACCGCGCGCATCGACAGCGCGGCGCCGCCGCGGCCGTCGCCGTCGACGCGGGTCAGCACGATGCCGGTGAGGCCGACGCGCTGGTCGAACGCGCGTGCGAGGTTCACGGCGTCCTGGCCGGTGAGCGAGTCCGCAACCAGCAGAACTTCATGCGGGTTCGCAGCCGCTTTGATCGCCGCGGCTTCCGCCATCATCTCTTCGTCGAGCGTGGTGCGGCCGGCGGTGTCGAGCAGCACGATGTCGTAGCCGCCGAGCTTGCCGGCTTCCAGCGCTCGCTTCGCGATCTGCGGCGGCTGCTGGCCCGCCACGATCGGCAGGGTCGGAATGTCGAGGTCACGGCCGAGCACGGCCAGCTGCTCCATCGCCGCCGGACGATAGACGTCGAGCGAGGCCATCAGCACCTTGCGCTTGTCACGCTGGACCAGGCGGCGGGCGAGCTTTGCGGTGGTGGTCGTCTTACCCGAGCCCTGCAGGCCGACCATCATGATCGGCACCGGCGGGACGGAATTGACGTCGATGGTCTGGCTCTCGGCGCCGAGCGTGTTGATCAGCTCGTCATGGACGATCTTGACCACCATCTGGCCGGGCGTGACCGACTTGACGACGGTGGCGCCGATCGCCTGCTCGCGGACGCGCTCGGTGAAGCTGCGCACCACCTCTAGCGCGACGTCGGCCTCCAGCAGCGCGCGGCGCACCTCGCGCATTGCGGCGTCGACGTCCTTTTCGGTCAGCGCACCGCGCCCCGTCAGACGATCAAGAATACCACCAAGCCGTTCCGACAGATTGTCGAACAATGCCGTTGTCCTCTTTTACCTCTCCCCGCCTGCGGGGAGAGGTCGGATCGCCCTTGCGATCCGGGTGAGGGGGTACGGGACTATCTACGCGCACCACGCGTGGAGAGAGCCCCTCACCCCGACCCTCTCCCCGCAAGAGCGGGGCGAGGGAGAAGAAAGTCCAAACACCTTTGCGCCCGAGGGCGCACAGCGCTGTCGGGCGTTGACCTCCGGCCTCGAGGACCGGTCGGCGGGTCGAAAAGAAAGCCTTTCCGAGAAAGTGGCGGGGTTAAACGCCGCTCACGCCCAAAAGTCAAGGAAAGTTAGGGTGCCGGGATGCCTCTGGTAGGGCAAGATACTGAAAATGTGATCCTTTTGGCGACGGGTTCCTTTTCTGGCCGCCGCGCCCATATAGGCGGTGATGCCTTACCGCCCCGACCATCCCTAGAAGCCCGCCCATGCCGGTCACCCGCCGCCGCCTTTTCGGACTGCTTGCCGGAACCGGCGGTCTGGTCGGCGTCCCCTCCCTCTGGATATCCAGCATGAAGACCTATGACGGCCCCGCCTCCGACCATTTCAACGGCCTGCACTTCTTCGATCCGGACGGGACGCCGCCAAAGGCGCTTCGCGAGGTGCTGCGCTGGCAGTTCAGCGGCAAGCGGCAGCGGGCGGCCTGGCCCGAGTGGGCGCCGAGCCCGCATGCCGACACCCCGCCGGCGCGGGTCGATGGCGACAAGGTGCGGCTCTCCTTCGTCGGTCACGCCAGCTGGCTGATCCAGGCCGGCGGCCTCAACATCCTCATCGATCCCGTCTGGTCCTCGCGGGTCTCGCCGGTCGGCTGGGCCGGGCCGAAGCGGCGCAACGATCCCGGCATCGCCTTCGAGAAGCTGCCGAAGGTCGACGTCGTGCTGGTTTCGCACGGGCACTACGATCACCTCGACATCGCGACGCTGTCGCGGCTCGCCAAGAATTTTGCCCCGCGCGTGGTCACCCCGCTCGGCAACGACGTGACGATGCGCGGCGAAGATCCCACGATCAGGGCGGAAGCGTTCGACTGGCACGACCGTGTCGAGCTCGGCGAAGGCGTCGCCGTGCATCTGGTGCCGACCCGGCACTGGACCGCGCGCGGCCTGTTCGATCGCAACAAGGCGTTGTGGGCGAGTTTCGTATTGGAGACGCCGGCCGGGAAAATCTACGTGGTCTGCGATTCCGGCTATGGCGACGGCCGGCATTTCCGCCGCGTCGCCGAGAAGCACGGGAAGCTGCGTCTCGCGATCCTCCCGATCGGCGCCTACGAGCCGCGCTGGTTCATGCGCGACCAGCATATGAATCCGGAGGACGCGGTGAAGGCGCTGGCCGATTGCGGCGCCGAGGCCGCGCTCGGGCATCACCACGGCACGTTCCAACTGACGGACGAAGCAATCGACGCGCCGGCCAAGGCACTGGTCGAGGCCCTCGATGCCGCGAAGATTCCGCAGGAGCGGTTCGTGGCGATGAAGCCCGGGCAGGTGGTGGAGATCTGACGGCCCGCGCGGTTTAACTCCGCTGCCGCCATACATACAGCTCGTCGTCCCGGATCTGCGCGCGCTTGTCCGGGACGACACCGTTGTTGCGGCCGCCAGCGTGCTCTTACACGCCCTCTTACTGCCCCGCCTTGATCGCCCAGCTCACATGCACCGTCACCGACAGCGTCTCCTCGCCCGGTGCGACCGCAGCAGGTGCCGCCATCGGCGCCGTTGCCATCCGCGCCTTGAACAACGGCACTGGAGCGCCGCCCTCGGACACGCTGAGCGGCGCACCCAGCGCCACGCCCGTGGCTTTCGCGTAGATCTCCGCCTTGCGCCGCGCATCCGCCACTGCCTGCTCGCGCGCGTCGTCGAGCAGTTTTGAGGCCTGCGTCACCTCGAACGAGATGTTGCCGATGTCGTTGGCGCCGGCGCTGACCAGCGTGTCAATGATGCCGGCCACCTTGGTCACGTCGCGGATCTTCACGGTGACGCGGTTGGAGGCGCGGAAGCCTGTTACGGGCGAGGCACCGGTGGATTTGTTCTGGCCGTATTGCGGCTGCAGCGACAGCCGCGAGGTCTGGTAATCCTTCTCGGCGATGCCGGCGCCCTTCAGCGCCAGCAGCACCTTGCCCATCGCGGCGTTGTTGGCATCGGAAGCTTCCTTCGCCGTCTTGGCGTCGTTGGCAACGCCGGCGTCGATCTGCGCGAGATCAGGCGCTACCGACATGGTGGCTTCGCCGCTCACCGAGATCGCGGAGGGAAAATCGTCGGCGCGCGCGGGCGCGGCCAGCAGCGTGGCGAAAACGGCGGCGAGTACGGCAGGCTTTTTCATCAGTCTCACTTCAGCGGCACGAAAACATTGATCACGAGCTTGTCCTCGGCCGTCTTCAGGGGATCGGTGAGGTATTCCTCGATGAAGGTGTCCTTGGCTTCCAGCCTCTTGTCGTCGAGGTGATTGGTGATCGCCTCATAGGTGTTGTCCATGTTGTCGTAGGAGCCGCGATGGACGAATTTCAGCGCCTTGCCCTCCGGCGATTTGCCGACGCTCATGTCCTTGGGCAGGTTCTTCGGGTCCTGCTCGACCGGGATCTCGGCCAGGAAGGTGAAGCCGGTGTCATCCGTCGAGGTGTAGACGATCATCGAGTTGCCGGCATGCTTGATGCCCTGCTTGTCCAGCAGCGTGTTGAGCGCCTTGAAGGCGTCGATCAGCGTGTCGAAGGCGGAATCCCAATTGGCTGTGCCCTTGACCATCACGACCTTCTTCGGCTCGAGCGTGGTCTCGAGGCCGAAGGGATCGGCGGTCTGCACCGGGGCAGGGGTGGCGGCCGCAGCCGGCGGGGCCGTCGGGCTCGGTGAGGGCGAGGCGCTGGCTGCAGGTGCTGGCGATGCTGCAGGAGCGGGTGAGGCGCTTGCCGCAGGGGCGGGCGACGCGCTCGCGGCCGGAGCGGGCGAAGCCGACGGGGCCGGCGAGGGACTTGCCGAGGCAGCGGGCGCCGGGCTCGGGATTTGCGCCTGAGTGCCTGATAGCCCAAGCGACAACGCCGCTGCCGGGATCAGCGCGGCCAGAACAAGACGACGAAAAGTGCTCATTTTATTCTCCCCAAGGCCCTGCTTCGCCAGGGCCTTAAATCATCAAGGCCTTACCCACCAAGGCCTTAACCCGGCCACGCGTCCCGGTTCGCGCGAACCGCGCCGTTCTAACACGCGAGCGCCGAATTCGTCCCATGACAGATGCGTCATGGCAGGCACCTTGGCCGGTGTCCTGGGCCGATGTCCTGGCTCGCGGCGGCAAATCACTGGCCAAGCGGCCAAGGATCGCCATATAAGGCAGGCGAAATTCGGGAATTTTCATGAGCGCGCTGGTCAACCACGCATTTGCCAAGATGAATGGCATCGGCAACGAGATCGTCGTTGTCGACATGCGCGATTCCGCAGGCCGGGTGACGCCGGACGACGCCCGCGCGGTGGCATCCGCGCAGGGCGGCGTGCCCTACGACCAGCTCATGGTGCTGCAGAAGCCGCGGCTCGACGGCACCGAGGCTTTCATCAGCATCTACAACAATGACGGCTCCGAAGCCGGCGCCTGCGGCAACGGCATGCGCTGCGTGGTCCGCCGCATCTTCGAGAAGACCGGCCAGACCACGGCGACGTTCGAGACCGCCGCGGGCCTGCTCAATGCCTGGCAGGGTCCCGCGCCCGATCTCTACACGGTGGACATGGGCGCGCCAAAATTCGGATGGCAGGACATTCCGCTGGCGGAAGAGTTTCGCGACACCCGCTACATCGAATTGCAGATCGGGCCGATCGACAATCCGATCCTGCATTCGCCCTCCGTGGTGAGCATGGGCAATCCGCACGCGGTGTTCTGGGTTGACGATGTCAACGCCTACGATCTCGGCCGCTTCGGTCCGCTCCTGGAAAATCATCCGATCTTCCCCGAGCGCGCCAACATCACGCTCGCCCATATCGTCGATCCCGAGCACATCACCATCCGCACCTGGGAGCGCGGCGCGGGCCTGACCCGGGCCTGCGGTTCGGCGGCCTGCGCGACGGCGGTTGCGGCAGCACGCCTGAAGCGCGCCGAGCGCAAGATCGAGATCACGCTGCCCGGCGGCAAGCTCGGCATCGAATGGCGCGAGCGCGACGACCACGTGCTGATGACGGGCACGGCGACCTTCGAATATGAAGGCAACTTCGATCCGGCGCTGTTCGCGCCGGTCGGCTGATGGCCGTCGACATCGTCACCTTCGGCTGCCGCCTCAACGCCTTCGAGGCCGAGGTGATCCGCGGCAAAGCGGAAGGTGCAGGGCTTTCCGACACCATCGTCATCAACAGCTGCGCTGTCACCAACGAGGCGGTGGCGCAGGCGCGCCAGTCGATCCGCAAGCTGAAGCGCGAGCGCCCCGAGGCGCGCATCGTCGTCACCGGCTGCGCGGCGCAGACGCAAAGCCAGATGTTCGCCGATATGACCGAGGTCGATCGTGTCGTCGGCAATGACGACAAGATGCGCAGCGAAGCGTGGCAGGAAACGCGCAGCGCCTTCGACCTCGGTGCCAGCGAAAAGATCGCCGTCAGCGACATCATGGCGGTGAAGGAGATGGCGCCGCATCTCGTCGACGGTTTTGCCAGCGGCTTGCCGCGCGTGTTCGTGCAGGTGCAGAACGGTTGCGACCATCGCTGCACCTTCTGCATCATCCCGTTCGGCCGCGGCAATTCGCGTTCGGTGCCGATGGGCGCGGTGGTCGAGCAGGTGCGGGCGCTCGCCGAGCGCGGCCACGCCGAGATCGTGCTGACCGGCGTCGATCTCACCAGCTACGGTGCGGACCTGCCCGGCGCGCCGAAGCTCGGCATGCTGACGAAGCAGATCCTGCGGCATGTGCCGGAGCTGAAGCGCCTGCGCATCTCCTCGATCGATTCGATCGAGGCCGACAGCGACCTGCTCGATGCCATCACTGAGGATGCGCGCCTGATGCCGCATCTGCACCTGTCGCTCCAGTCAGGCGACGACATGATCCTGAAGCGGATGAAGCGGCGGCATGCGCGGCAGGATGCGATCGCCTTCTGCGAGCAGGTGCGCCGCCTGCGTCCCGATATCGCCTTTGGCGCCGACATCATCGCGGGCTTCCCGACCGAGACCGAGGAGATGTTCTCGCGTTCGCTCGAACTCGTCGAAGAATGCGGCCTGACCTTTCTGCACGTCTTCCCCTATTCCCCGCGCCCCGGCACACCCGCCGCGCGCATGCCGCAGGTTGCGGGTCCCGTCATCAAGGATCGCGCGAAGCGGCTGCGAGCAGCCGGAGACGCGGCGCTGCGACAGCGGCTGCAAGCCGAGATCGGCGCGACACGCGATGTGCTGATCGAGAGCGAGGGGCAGGGCCGCACGGAGCACTATTTGCCGGTTGCGATTGCGGGCGAGCGGGTGGGAAGCATCGTGCCGCGAAGGATCGCCGGCAGCGATGGCGAGCGGCTGACTGTATAAAGCGCTCTCTTCCCTTCTCCCCTTGCGGGAGAAGGTGGCGCGAAGCGCCGGATGAGGGGTTGCTTCCGCGAATCCAACTGCGTGAGGGTGCGTGCGGAGAGAGACCCCTCACCCGTCTCGCCGCTATCGCGGCGAGCCACCCTCTCCCGCAAGGGGAGAGGGGAAGAGTCTACGACGCCCGCACCTGCCAGAACCGCAGCGTCCGCCGCGCATTCTCCGGCGTCATGCGCGCGTAATGCCCCTGCGCCTTGGCAAGATCGGCCGGCTTCATGGCACCTGTCGAAAAACGGCTTTCGAGCACGGCGACTGTGGTTTCCCAGCTGAGCTGCGCCGCCTTGCACGGCACCAAGAGGCCGTCCTCGCGCAGGCTCTGCATCAGCGGCCGGATCACCTCGACGGTCGATCCGGACAACGCCGCGAGGGCCGCGGCGGTCTCTTCATAGCGCCGCTGTTTGGCGAAGCCGAGCAGCGTCGCCTCGCTGAGCTGGCCGGTGGCCTTGAGGCCTGCGATGGCGCGCTTGGCGCCTTCGAAATCGCGAACCCCCGACATCTCGCGCTCGACGCCGACGGTGACGGCGGCGATCGCGCTCTGGATTTCCTCGAATAGATGCGGCGGCGCGCGCGACAACAGGCGCGTGCGGACCGCGTCCGTCGCCGAGCGCAGCAGCCGGCGGCGCAGTTCCGACGGCAAATCGACGCGAACGCCGACGCTCACGGCAAGCTCGGGATCGCTTTCGGCCTGCCCGACGATGAGGGCAAACCCGTTTCCGGACACGCGCGCGCCGGGATTGGCGGCGAGCCGCCGGCTGACGCTGGGATAGCGCCGCGCCAGCAGCGCGTCGGTGACGATCTCCTTCAGCCACCAGCGGCCGGCGACCGCGAGCAGATGCGGCTCACCCTTGCTGGAGGCGATCTTCACCAGCTCGCCATCGTCGAGGCGCGCGGATTCCTGCAGCACAGGACCGGCGATGCGGATCTCGTCATTGTTGGCGAGGCGGCGGATCACGGAAGGCGGCGCCTGCGCGATCGGCGCCAGCTGCGCGCTGATCTCGGCCAGCGCGACGCGTGCGCCCATGTCGGCAATCGCGCGCAGCTCGATGGTGCCGATCAGGCGCTCGAGCACGTCGTCGAACAGCGCGATCTGCTCGTCGCTGAAACTGCCGGCGGAGGCCAGGAACAGGTCGGTGACGCGCCGCGCCGTTTCCAGCCCCTTTTCCGGCGAGCCGACCCGAAGTGCGGATTCGACCTCGTCGATGATCGATAGCTCGGCCTTGGGCATGACGCGCGGCTCGTCCTGAGCGGATTGACGGAAGCTTGTTCTAAGCGACCGTTATCATTAGAGGCGAGCCCTGAACGTTTCGTAAACCATGGCAGGGTAGCCGAGCACGGCTCCTCACCATGAGGGACGAGGAGGGGCTACTCCCCATTCCACCCGCAGGCGCGGAGCTTCTCGTGCATGTGGGGCGGGGCGGGGGCCACCACGCGGACCGGCTCCTTGTTCCGGGAGATCGGCACCACGATTTCGCGGGAATGCAGATGCAGCCGCGGCTCGCCGAAGCGCGGGCCGTTGCCGTAAATGTTATCGCCGAAGATCGGCCATCCGCTCTCGGCCGAATGCACGCGCAATTGATGGGTCCGCCCGGTCACCGGTTCCATGGCGAGCCAGGTGAAACCGTCGCCCCGGCCCATCACCTTCCAGTTGGTGATGGCCTTTTGTCCTTCCGGGTCGGGTTTCTGCCACCAGCCGCGTTCGGCATTGAGCCGGCCAAGCGGCATGTCGATCGTGCCCTCGTCCTCGGCAGGGCCGCCCTCGACCACGGTCCAGTAGGTCTTGCCGATCTTGCCATGCTTGAACAGCAGGCCCAGTGATGCGGTCGCCTTGCGGTGGCGGCCGAGCACGAGGCAACCGGAGGTGTCCTTGTCCAGCCGGTGGGCCAGCACCGGTGGCCGCGGCAGGCCGAATCGGAGCGCGTCGAAGGAATGCTCCAGATTGGCGCCGCCCTTGGGGCCGCGATGCACCGGCAGGCCGGCCGGCTTGTCGATGACCAGCATCAAGCCGTCGCGATGGAGCACGCGGGCCTGGATCTCGTCGGCGGTCAATTCGGGAACATCGAGCAATTGCAAGACTTTCGTTTATGGGCCGGAACGGCTAACACGCCACCATGAACGATACCACCTCCGACCCCCCCAAGCTGAGCTGGTGGCGCCGCCTGTCCAACGGGCTGAAGCGCACCTCGTCCTCGCTCGGGACAGCGGTCGCCGACCTCGTCACCAAGCGCAAGCTCGACCGCGCCATGCTCGACGACATCGAGGACGTGCTCTTGCGCGCCGACCTCGGCACCTCCGTCGCGGTGCGGATCGCGGATGCCGTCGGCGCCGGGCGCTACGACAAGGCGATCTCGGAGGACGAGGTCAAGGACGTCGTCGCGACCGAGGTCGAGAAGGTGCTGTCGCCGGTGGCAAAGCCGCTCGAGATCGATGCGGCCCGGAAGCCGTTTGTGATCCTCGTGGTCGGCGTCAACGGCTCCGGCAAGACCACCACCATCGGAAAGCTCTCGCAGAAATTCGCATCCGAAGGCCGCAAGGTGATGCTGGCCGCCGGCGATACGTTTCGCGCCGCCGCCATCGAGCAGCTCAAGGTCTGGGGCGAGCGCACCAGGACGCCGGTCATTGCCGGCGCGCAGGGCTCGGATTCGGCCAGCCTCGCCTTCAACGCGCTCACCGCGGCAAAGGAGCAGAACATCGATGTGCTCCTGATCGACACCGCTGGCCGGCTGCAGAACAAGGCCGAGCTGATGAACGAGCTCGAAAAGGTCGTCCGCGTCATTCGCAAGGTGGATGACACTGCGCCGCATGCCGTGCTGCTTGTGCTCGATGCCACCGTGGGCCAGAACGCGCTGTCGCAGGTCGAGGCGTTCCATCGCACCGCCGGGGTCACCGGCCTCGTGATGACCAAACTCGACGGCACCGCCCGCGGCGGCATCCTGGTGGCGCTCGCGGAGAAGTTCAAACTGCCGGTGCATTTCATCGGCGTCGGCGAAGGCGTCGACGACCTCGCGCCGTTCACCGCGCGCGATTTCGCCCGCGCCATTGCCGGAATTGAGTCATAGGTTTCTTTCGTCATGCCCCGCGCAGGCGGGGCATCCAGTACGCCGCACCGCCAGTTATCTATCGAGGCGCCTCGGAATACTGGATCACCCGCCTTCGCGGGTGATGACAGCAACAAAGGTCAGAGAATGGACAAGACCCAGCCGCATCCGCTGTTCAAGCTTGCGACCGAGCTCGGTCCGCTGCTCGTGTTCTTCTTCGTCAATGCGAAGTTCAACCTGTTCGCCGCGACCGGCGCCTTCATGGTCGCGATCGTCGCGGCGATGGCCGCCTCTTACGTGGTGACGCGCCACATCCCGATCATGGCGATCGTCACAGGCGTGATCGTGCTGGTGTTCGGCACGCTGACGCTGGTGCTGCACGATGAGACCTTCATCAAGGTCAAGCCGACCATCATCTACGGCCTGTTCGCCGCGATCCTCGGCGGCGGCCTGTTGTTCGGCCGCTCCTTCATCGCCGTGATGTTCGACCAGATGTTCAATTTGACGCCGCAGGGCTGGCGTATCCTCACGCTGCGCTGGGCGCTGTTCTTCGCCGGCATGGCGGTGCTGAACGAGATCGTCTGGCGCACCCAGAGCACGGATTTCTGGGTGAACTTCAAGGTGTTCGGCGTTACCCCGATCACGATGATCTTCGCCATCGCCCAGATGCCGCTGACCAAGCGCTATCACCTTGAGCCGGTGTCGCTGGAGACCAGCGAGGCCGAAGCGGGGGATGTGCGGAAGGGGTAGTCGGTCTCTCCGCTCGTCATTGCGAGCGAAGCGAAGCAATCCAGAATCTTTCCGCGGGGAAATTCTGGATTGCTTCGTCGCAAGGGCTCCTCGCAATGACGAAGGCGGCTACTTCAGCGCCTTCTCCATCTGCGGCAACAGCACCTTCTGCAGATTGTCCGGCGTGATCGGGCCGACCAGCTTGTAGACGATGGTGCCTTCGCGCCCGACGACAAAAGTCTCCGGCACGCCGTAGACGCCCCATTCGATCGAGGCGCGGCCGTTGGCGTCGACGCCGACCCGGCTGAACGGGTTGCCGTAGCGCCCGAGGAAGCGGCGCGCATTGTCGGCTGCGTCCTTGTAGTTGATGCCGACGAGTTGGAAGCGCTTGTCTTTTGCTAGTTCGGTCAGAAGCGGTGCTTCGTCATGACACGGCACGCACCAGGACGCCCAGACGTTGACGAGGCTGACCTTGCCCTTGAACGCGGCGGGATCGAGGCCCGGCACCTGTGCGCCGTTGTCCTGCAATCCCTCCAGCGGCGGCAGCACGGTCTGCGGCACCGGTCGTCCGATCAGCGCGGAGGGAATCCGCGAGATATCACCGCTGCCGAGCCGGAACCAGAACAGCACGGCGAGGCCGATGAAAGCGATCAGCGGCAGCACCATCAGGAAGGTGCGGCGCTGCGGCGGGACGGAGCTCGACTGATGGCTCATGGCGCGTCCATCGCGCTGCGGCCCGAGCGGCGGGTGACGCCGCTACGGTCGAGCTCGCGCAGGCGCCGGGTCTGGTTGCGATAGTCGAGCACGATCCAGCCGATCAGGATCACGACCACGAGTGCCGCAGCCGCGTAGGACGTCACGATGAAGGATGCGTAGGGACCGAGCGACATCATCACGCCGCCCCAACTTCGTTCGACGCGCTTCCTTCACGCGAGCCGGCGCTCGAGAACGCGACACGGCTCGCCTGCATCATCTGCAGCGAGCGGACGCGCCGGCGCAGGATCTCGTTGCGCATCGCCGCCAGATGCAGCGTCACGAACAGCAGCGTGAAGGCGATCGCCATCAGCAGCAGCGGAATCAGGAACGACTTGTCGAGTGACGAGCCGCCCATGCGCATCACCGAGGCCGGCTGGTGCAGCGTGTTCCACCAGTCGACCGAGAACTTGATGATCGGCAGGTTGATCGCGCCGACCAGCGTCAGCACCGCCGCGGCGCGCGCCGCGCGCGAGGGATCGTCGACCGCGCGCCACAGCGCCATCAGCCCGAGATACATCAGGAACAGGATCAGCACCGAAGTCAGCCGCGCGTCCCATTCCCAATAGGTGCCCCACATCGGCCGGCCCCACAGCGAGCCCGTGAGCAGTGCGAGAAAGGTGAAGCTGGCGCCGATGGGAGCTGCCGCCTTTGCGGCGACGTCGGCGAGCGGATGCCGCCACACCAGCGTGCCCAGCGAGGCGATGCTCATCACGCCCCACACGAACATCGATAGCCAGGCATTGGGCACGTGGATGAACATGATCTTGACGGTCGCGCCCTGCTGGTAGTCGTCGGGCGCAAGAGCGGATTGATAGAGGCCGATGGTGAGCAGGATGACGGTCGCGGCCGCGAGCCACGGCAACACCCGCGCTGTCAGCGCGAGGAACCGCGTGGGGTTGGCGAGGTCGATCAGCGACATGGTATCCTGATAATCACCGGGGGCTGCTCACGCAATCAGCATAAAAGCAGGATGCGAAAGTTGATCGGGGTCAAGGTCAGTCCAGTCCAACTCAATCCAGTCCATGCCGCAGGCTCGCCGCGGCCGCGAAGGGCCCGACCACGAGGCTGACCAGCGACAGCGCGCACAGGATCGAGAACGGCGCCCCGAACGTCATGGGACCGACGATCGCGGCCTGCGAAGCCGCAACCCCGAAGATCAACACCGGGATCGACAGCGGCAGCACCAGTACGGCCATCAGCAGCCCGCCGCGATGCAGCGTCACCGCCAGTCCCGCGCCGATCATGCCGGTGAAGGTCAGGGCCGGCGTGCCCGCCAGCAGCGTCAACGCCACCGCGCCGGTTGCGACCATGTCGAGGTTCAGCAACAGGCCGAGCACGGGGGTTGCGACAATCAGCGGCAGGCCGGCGGCCAGCCAATGCGCCAGCGCCTTGGCTGCGCAGGCGAGTTCCAGGGGCGTCCGGCTCATCGTGATCAGGTCGAGCGAGCCGTCCTCATGGTCGGCCATGAACAGCCGGTCCAGGGTGAGCAGGCTCGCCAGCAGCGCGCCGAGCCACAGGATCGCCGGTCCCAGCCGCGACAGCAGCGCCAGGTCCGGCCCGACCGCGAACGGCATCAGCACCACCACGGTCAGGAAGAACAGCACCCCGATCAGCGCCCCGCCGCCGACGCGGAGCGCGATCCGGATGTCCCGGCGGATGAGGGCGGACAGGGCGGTCATGGGGTGCTCCCATTGTGCCCCAACGGCGGTGCGTTCCCTCCCCCCGCAAGGGGGGAGGGAACGGAGAGGCCGGTGGCCAGCCGCTTGGAAAGCTGAGGGTCGGGCCGGATCACGCCACACCCCCGATTCTGAGCTCCCGCGAATCGATCCCCAATGGCGCGTGGGTCGCCGCGATGATCATGCCGCCGCGGGCGAGGTGCTCGCGCATCAGGCCGCCGAACATGTCCTGGCCGGCTACGTCCAGCGCCGTGGTCGGCTCGTCCAGGAGCCAGATCCGGCGCCTGATAGTGAGCAGCCGGGCCAGCGAGAGCCGGCGGCGCTGGCCGGCGGACAGGAAGGCGGCGGGCAGATGGGCGGCGTGGTCGAGGCCGACGGCCTCGAGGCTCGCGGCCGCGTTGCCCCGCTCGCCGCCGAGAAAATCGGCCCAGAATGCCAGGTTTTCCGCCACACTCAGCGCCGGCTTCAGGGCGTCGCGATGGCCGAGATAGTGGCATTGCTCCGGCAATGTCAGCTCGGCATCGCCGCCATCGAGCGCGATTGTCCCGCCGGCCGGAATGAGCAGGCCTGCGATCAGCCGCAGCAGCGAGGTCTTGCCCGACCCGTTGCGACCCATCACCGCCACCGCCTCGCCGGAGACGGCCGCGAAATCGAGCCCGGAAAACACCTCGCGGCCGCCGCGCACGCAGGCGACCCCGCGTCCGGACAGCTGCATCTTGCCTTGGTCCAATCCGCTCAAAGCCAGGCCTCAGGAAATCTTGGGGTAGCGCATGGGAATTTTTGGCTCGGCAATTGCTGCGGCACGATTGTGGCTGTGGCGGCGCGGTTAGAAAGCTTCTATAAGCCCGGAACTACTTGATGCAGCAACTCAACCTGCCCCTGCAAGCGACCCAGCCTGCTACGCTGACGGTGTTAAAATACCCTGCCGGGTATAACTAACAATTGGGATTTCCTACATGACCTCGCTCGACAGCTTCAAATGCAAAAAGACCCTCAAGGTCGGCGCCAAGACCTATGTCTATTACAGCCTGCCCACGGCCGAGAAGAATGGTCTGAAGGGAATCTCCAAGCTTCCCTATTCAATGAAGGTCCTGCTTGAGAACCTCCTGCGCAACGAGGACGGCCGCTCGGTCAAGAAGGAAGACATCGTCGCGGTGTCGAAGTGGCTGCGCAAGAAGTCGCTGGAGCATGAGATCGCCTTCCGCCCGGCCCGCGTGCTGATGCAGGACTTCACCGGCGTGCCGGCGGTGGTCGACCTCGCCGCGATGCGCAACGCGATGCAGAAGCTCGGCGGCGACGCCGAGAAGATCAATCCGCTGGTGCCGGTCGACCTCGTCATCGACCATTCCGTGATCGTGAACTTCTTCGGCGACAACAAGGCCTTCGGCAAGAACGTCACTGAAGAATACAAGCAGAACCAGGAGCGCTACGAGTTCCTGAAGTGGGGCCAGAAGGCGTTCTCGAACTTCTCCGTCGTGCCGCCCGGCACCGGCATCTGCCACCAGGTCAATCTCGAATATCTCTCCCAGACGGTCTGGACCAAGAAGGAGAAGATGACGGTCGGCAAGAAGACCGGCACCTTCGAGGTCGCATACCCTGACTCGCTGGTCGGCACCGACTCGCACACCACCATGGTCAACGGTCTCGCCGTGCTCGGCTGGGGCGTCGGCGGCATCGAGGCGGAAGCCTGCATGCTTGGCCAGCCGCTGTCGATGCTGCTGCCCAACGTCGTCGGCTTCAAGCTGAAGGGCGCAATGAAGGAAGGCGTCACCGCGACCGACCTCGTTCTGACCGTAACGCAGATGCTGCGCAAGCTCGGCGTCGTCGGCAAGTTCGTCGAGTTCTTCGGCCCCGGCCTCGACAACCTGTCCGTCGCCGACAAGGCGACCATCGCCAACATGGCGCCGGAATACGGCGCGACCTGCGGCTTCTTCCCGGTCGACGCCGCCGCGATCGACTACCTCAAGACCTCCGGCCGCGCCGCGCCGCGCGTCGCGCTGGTGCAGGCCTATGCCAAGGCGCAGGGCCTGTTCCGCACCGCCAAGTCGGCCGATCCGGTGTTCACGGAAACGCTGACGCTCGACCTCGCCGACGTCGTGCCCTCGATGGCCGGCCCGAAGCGTCCCGAGGGTCGCATCGCGCTGCCGTCGGTCGCCGAAGGTTTCTCGGTTGCGCTCAGCAGCGAGTACAAGAAGGCCGAGGAGCCGACCAAGCGCTTCGCCGTCGAAGGCAAGAATTTCGAGATCGGCCATGGCGACGTCGTGATCGCGGCGATCACCTCCTGCACCAACACCTCGAACCCGAGCGTGCTGATCGGTGCCGGCCTGCTGGCGCGCAATGCCGCTGCGAAGGGCCTGAAGGCAAAACCGTGGGTGAAGACCTCGCTCGCCCCGGGCAGCCAGGTGGTCGCGGGCTATCTCGCCGATTCCGGTCTGCAGAAAGATCTCGACAAGGTCGGCTTCAACCTGGTCGGCTTCGGCTGCACCACCTGCATCGGCAATTCCGGTCCGCTGCCGGAGGAGATCTCGAAGTCGATCAACGACAACGGCATCGTCGCCGCCGCCGTGCTCTCCGGTAACCGCAACTTCGAAGGCCGCGTCTCGCCGGACGTGCAGGCGAACTATCTGGCGTCGCCGCCGCTCGTCGTCGCCCACGCGCTCGCGGGCAGCGTGACGAAGAACCTCGCCGTCGAGCCGCTCGGCGAGGGCAAGGACGGCAAGCCGGTGTACCTCAAGGACATCTGGCCGACCACCAAGGAGATCAACGCCTTCATGAAGAAGTTCGTGACCGCGTCGATCTTCAAGAAGAAGTATGCCGACGTGTTCAAGGGCGACACCAACTGGCGCAAGATCAAGACCACCGAAAGCGAGACCTATCGCTGGAACATGTCTTCGACCTATGTGCAGAACCCGCCCTACTTCGAAGGCATGAAGAAGGAACCGGAGCCGGTCACCGACATCGTCGAGGCGCGCATCCTCGCCATGTTCGGCGACAAGATCACCACCGACCACATCTCGCCGGCCGGTTCGATCAAGCTCACCTCGCCCGCCGGAAAATATCTCAGCGAGCATCAGGTGCGCCCCGCCGACTTCAACCAGTACGGCACGCGTCGCGGCAACCACGAAGTGATGATGCGCGGCACCTTCGCCAACATCCGCATCAAGAACTTCATGCTCAAGGGCGCGGATGGAAACATCCCCGAGGGCGGTCTTACCAAGCACTGGCCCGACGGCGAGCAGATGTCGATCTACGACGCCGCGATGAAGTACCAGCAGGAGCAGGTGCCGCTGGTGGTGTTCGCCGGCGCCGAATACGGCAACGGCTCCTCGCGCGACTGGGCCGCGAAGGGCACGCGTCTGCTCGGCGTGCGCGCCGTGATCTGCCAGAGCTTCGAGCGCATCCATCGCTCCAACCTGGTCGGTATGGGCGTGCTGCCGCTGACCTTCGAGGAAGGCACCTCCTGGTCCTCGCTCGGCCTGAAGGGCGACGAGAAGGTCACGCTGCGCGGCCTCGTCGGCGACCTCAAGCCGCGCCAGAAGCTGACCGCGGAGATCGTCTCCGGCGACGGTTCGTTGCAGCGCGTTTCGCTGCTCTGCCGCATCGATACGCTGGACGAGCTCGACTACTACCGTAACGGCGGCATTCTGCACTACGTGCTGCGCAAGCTCGCGGCCTAAGCGCGAATTTGTGAACGGTGGCTCACCGCGACGTGAGTAGAAGGTTAAACGAAGGCGGCCTATCAAAAGGCCGCCTTCGCGCGTTTGCGGCATGCTTTGGGTGGGCCCATCCGGCGGAAAATCGGCTTGGCACGGTTTCCTGGATGGTTGAGCGTGCTGCGCCCCGTAAGACTACGGTGACCATCAATCGATAAGATTCCCTCTTCCACGAGCTTTGGTGTGCGGCGTTCGACATGACAACAATGACGGCTTCTCATCTGATTTCACGTTGGTCCGGTGCCCTCTGGTCGGGAGCCCTCGGCATCTGTGCGATCGTCGCCGTCATCCGTCCCGCCCATGCCGATCCTCGCGCCGTTGTCGAATTGTTTACCTCACAGGGCTGCTCGTCCTGCCCGCCCGCCGACAAGGTCATCGGCGATCTCTCCAGCGATCCCTCGATCATCGCGCTGAGCATGCCGATCGATTATTGGGACTACCTCGGCTGGAAGGATACGCTGGCGGATTCGCGTTTCTCGGCACGGCAGCGTGCCTACTCACGCATGCGCGGTGACCGCGAGGTCTACACGCCACAGGTTGTCGTCAACGGCTCCACGCATGTCATCGGCAGCGATCGCGCCGGCATCGAAAGCGCGATCGGCAAGTCCGACAAGGGCACCGGCGTGATGAGCGTGCCGGTGACGATGTCGCTCTCGGGCAAGCAGATCAACGTGTCGGTCGCCGCGAGCAACGAGCCGGCGGTCTCGCATGGCGAGGTCTGGATCTGTTCGATCGCCAAGTCGGTGCCGATCGCGATCGCCAAGGGCGAAAATCGCGGGCAGCAGATCACCTATCACAACGTGGTGCGCAATTTGCTCAAGGTCGGTGACTGGACCGGCCGTCCGGAAAGCTGGACCGTGCCGATCGAGAACCTCACGCGCGACGGCGTCGACGGCGCGGTGGTCTACGTCCAGGACGGCAGCCGCGAGAAGCCGGGCCCGATGCTGGGCGCGGCGTACACGTCACTGCACTGAGCGCGCTTAGATCGTCTCCGCAAAATCGTCTTCGTCATTCCGGGGCGCGCCTCTTGGCGCGAACCCGGAATCCATCGATCCACTATCCGAACTGAGAAATGGATTCCGGGCTCGCGCTTCGCGCGCCCCGGAATGACAGCGAATTCGGAAACATCCCGACACAAACAAAAAAGGACCAACTCGCGTTGGCCCTCCTTGTCGCGCGTACAGACCCGATCCTGTTCGACCCCGGGGGGCTGGGGGCTGAGGAATCCGGAACCGAAAGGACCGGGTCAACGCACATAACTCTTTTCGCAGTGCAGGGCGGCAGGCGCTGGGCGGAAAAGCGGCGAGACTAAGATTCTTGAGCACGATCCCGTGACGGTTCGTCGCGACAGAGTTCCACCCCTGCGTGTATTCCGATTCGCACCGGATTCCATCGGTTGAGTCCCTGGGGGCTCTGGGCTTCTTCCCCCGGGTTCCATCGAGGGCCCTTGCGAAGGACAGCGGTTGGCGCAATCATGCAATTGTCATGATCCGCGGTTCCGGGGACGTTTTCGCGGACGCGGTCATGTTGTGCGACGAGGAGGCGCTTCCCATGAGCCTGATGCCGGAGGATGCCGATCCGAGCGGGCAGCGCGCGGCGGCGCGCCCCGCCGCTGCGAACGCGCAGTCGAACCGGGTGACCTTCAGCCGGCTCGAGCTGCACCGTATTCTCAATCTTTATGGCCGCATGGTTGCCGACGGCGAATGGCGCGACTACGCCATCGACTTCCTGAAGGAGCGTGCGGTGTTCTCGGTCTATCGCCGCGCCTCGGAAGTGCCGATCTATCGCATCGAGAAGGATCCGCGCCTCGCACGCAAGCAGGGCATGTACAGCGTGATCTCGGCGACGGGTTTGATCCTGCGCCGCGGCCATGAGCTCGAGCGCGTGCTGCTGGTGATCGATCGCAAGCTGGCGGCGGTGTGACGACCTTCGGTCGTCATTCCGGGGCGCGACGAAGTCGCGAGCCCGGAATCCATTCGTCCACCGTCTGTGCCGTTCAATGGATTCCGGGCTCGCGCTGCGCGCGCCCCGGAATGACGAGTGAGCCCTACTTCGCCGGCACGCTCCGCGCGCCCTCGCCGAGGTCGCGCTGCATCATCACCGTATCGAGCCAGCGGCCGAATTTCAGCCCGACACTGGGATGCGTGCCGATCATCTTGAAGCCGCCTCTGGTGTGCACGCCGATCGAGCCGGCATTGGCGGAATCGCCGATCACAGCGATCATCTGGCGGAAGCCGCGCGCCTCGCACTCGGTGATCAGCCGCGCCAGCAGCTTTGAGCCGACACCGCGGCGGTGGAAGGACGGATCGAGATAGATCGAGTTCTCCACCGTGAAGCGGTAGGCCGGCCGCGGCCGGTAGGCGCCGGCATAGGCGTATCCGGCCACGCGCCCGTCGAGGATGGCGACGAAATAGGGATAGCCGCCGTCGACCAGCGCGCGGTAGCGGCGCTTCATCTCGGCAAGGTCGGGCGGGTCCAGCTCGAACGTCGCCGTGCCCTCGCGGACGGCCTGCTGGTAGATGGCGGTGATGGCGGGAAGGTCGGCCTCGGTTGCGGGCCTGATTTCAGGTGCGGACATGAGGGCGAGACTAGAGCGTTCCCGCGAGCGCTGGAAGGGGCCTGGGCGCATCCCACATCCTCCGTCATTGCGAGGAGGGTCGCCTCCATTTTCCTCCGCTGTCATGCCCCGCCACCGGGTCTCGCCTCCGGCGAGCCCGATGACAGGCTCCGGCGGGGCATCCAGTACGCCGCGGCTTCTCGATAAATCACTGACGTCTCCGGCGTACTGGATCGCCCGGTCAAGCCGGGCGATGACAAGCGGTGGGTGTTGCAACACCCACCCCCAAACAAAAACCCCGGCCGAGAGGCCGGGGTTCGTGTCCGGTTCTCTCGGGTCTATCGCCTAGTCGCGCTGGCCGAGGAGCTGCAGGAGCAGCGTGAACAGGTTGATGAAGTTCAGGTACAGCGACAGCGCGCCGGTGATGGCCGCACGCTCTGCGATGTCACCGCCGGCCGAAGCGTAGCCGTAGATGTAGTCGTTCTTCAGCCGCTGCGTATCCCAGGCGGTGAGACCTGCGAACACCAGCACGCCGACCACCGACACGATGAACTGCAGCATCGAGCTCGCCAGGAACAGGTTCACCAGGCTTGCGATGATGATGCCGATCAGGCCCATGAACAGGAACGAGCCCATGCCGGTCATGTCACGCTTGGTGGTGTAGCCGTAGAGGCTCAGCGCGCCGAAGGTCGCTGCGGTGATGAAGAACACCCGCACGATCGAGGTGTGGGTGAACACCAGGAAGATCGACGACAGCGAGATGCCCATCAGCGCCGAGAACACCCAGAACAGGATCTGGGCGGTCGAGGGGGCGAGGCGGTTGATGCCCGCCGAGATCACGAACACCATCGCGAGCGGCGCGAGCATGAACAGCCACTTCAGGGGGCTGACGAACATCGCGTAGCCGAACGGCGTCAGGAACAGCTTGCCGACGCGGACGGCGTCCGCCGTCGGAACGTCGGTCACGGCGGCCATGTAGACGCCGAGCGCGGCCAAGCCCGTGATGGCGAGGCCAATGCTCATGTAGTTGTAGATGCGCAGCATGTATGCGCGCAGGCCGGCATCGACCGTCGCGGCGTCAACACGCCCGGCGGCCCTGCCGAAAGGAGAAGCGTAGTTACGGTCTAGGTCCGACATGGTCGAATTCCCGTTGGTTGGCCGGTCCGGCATGAGGGTCGCCATGCCGCCGGTTCGTCAAATTCTATCTCGGATACCGCTGCCTGCCGACTAAATTTTGGCTAACAATCGGGGCTCCGAACCCATTCGATATGTGGGAAACTAACACATTCGCTGCAACCGTCCACGCGCGGCTGAATGTCGCCCTCACCCACAATCCAGACGGGCGGACGTGGTTAATCGCAGGAATCGTGCGATTTCGCTCCCGCGCGGCCGGCCGCTACCATTTGTCACAAATTCCGCAACACCGTGGCGGGCTTTTTGTTCAACGCCAGCAGCGTGCCGGCGAGCCCGAGCCCGACCGTGACGATCAGGGCGGCCACCACCACGCCGGCCGCGCTGCCGGCCTGCCAGACGAAGCTGAGCGTCATCAGCCGCGTCACGATCATCCAGGCCGCGATGCTGCCGGCGATCACGCCGAACACGGCAGTGGCAAGCCCGATCAGGAGGTATTCGAGCGCATAGGCGCCGAGCAGCCGCAGCCGCGTCGCGCCCAGGGTCTTCAGGATCACCGCATCGTAGACCCGGTGACGGTGGCCGGCGGCGAGCGCCCCGCCCAGCACCAGGATCGCCGAAATCAGGGTCACGGCGCTGGCGCCGCGGATCGCCAGTGCCAGATTGGTCACGACCGAGCCGACCGTCTCCATCACCTCGCGCACGCGCACGCTCGTCACCATGGGGTAGGCGTCGGCCACCTGCTTGATGATCCTGCCGTCACCCGCGGCATCGCCGCCCGCTTCCGTCAGGGTCGCGATATGGGTGTGGGGTGCGCCCTTGAAGGCGTTGGGCGAGAACACCAGGACGAAGTTGATGCCCATCCCCTGCCAGTCGATGTTGCGCAGATTGCTGATCTTCGCCGGGATGTCGCGGCCGAGCACGTTGACCACCACCTCGTCGCCGAGCTTGAGGCCGAGCCCGTCGGCGATCTTCTTCTCCATCGAGACCAGCGGCGGGCCGGAATAGTCCGCGCTCCACCACTCGCCCTCGACCACCTTCGAGCCCTTCGGCAGCTCGGCCGTATAGGTCAGGCCGCGGTCGCTCTGCAGCACCCATTCGGAATCCGTGCTGGGCTTGAGCTCCTCGGCGCGCACCCCGCGTGCGGCGACGATACGGCCGCGCAGCATCGGCACGTCCTCGACTTTCGCGCCCGGTGCGATCTGCCGCAGATAGAAGTCGAACTGCTCGGCCTGCGTGCTCGGGATGTCGATGAAGAAGAACGACGGTGCGCGGTCGGGCAGGGCCGCGAGGAACTGCCGGCGCAGATTGCCGTCGATCTGGGTGATGGTGACGAGCACGGCGAGCCCGAGGCCCAGCGACAGCACCACCGACGGCGTCAGCGCGCCCGGCCGGTGGATGTTGGCGATCGCAAGCCGCAGCATCGGCAGCCGCGTCCGCGGCAGCCGCCGCGCGATGGTCATCAACAGGGCGGCGATGCCGCGGAGCAGGGCGAACACGACGACGGAGGAGGCCACGAACACCGCGGCGATGCGCTTGTCGAACGAGAGACCGATCACGACCGCGACGAGCAGGGCGATCACGACGCCCATGAGGACGAGATAGCTCAGGCGCGGCCGGTGCCATTCGGAGCTGATGGTGTCGCGGAATAGCGCCGCCACCGGCACGTCATGCACGCGCCCGAGCGGCCACAGGCCGAAGGCGAGCGCGGTCAGCAGGCCGTAGACGAAGGACAGCGCGAGCTCGTCGGCATGCACGGCCGGCACCACCGGCAGCGGCAGCAGCTTGCCGAACAGCCCGACGATGGCGAACGGCATCGCGGCGCCGAGCGCTAGGCCAATCACGGACCCGATCGCGGCCAGCAGGATCACTTGCGCCAGATAAATCCCGAACACGTCGCGTCCGGTAGCGCCGACGGCCTTGAAGGCTGCGATCACCTCGAGCTTGCGGTCGATATGGCTCTTGACGGCGTTGGCGACGCCGACGCCGCCGACCAGCAGCGCGGCGAGGCCGACCAGCGTCAGGAACTGCGTGAAGCGGCTGATGTTGCGCTCCAGCTGCGGCGAGGCATTGGACCGGCTGCGGATCTCCCAGCCGGCCTGCGGCGCGGCGCTCCGCGCATCCGCGATGAAGGCCTCGGTGGCGCGCTCGTTGTTGGCGGTGTCGGGCAGCTTCACCCGGTAGACCCAGCGCACCAGGCTGCCGGGTTGGATCAGGCCGGTGGCGCGCAAGGCCTCCTCGCTGATCAGGAAGCGCGGGCCGAAGCCGATGCCGCCGGCGAGCTTGTCGGGCTCGGCCTCGACGGTCGAGCGGATCTGGAAGGTCGCAGATCCGATGGTGACGCGGTCGCCGGTCTTCAGTGACAGTCGTGCCAGCAGCGTCGGATCGGCGGCGGCGCCGAACGCGCCGTCACGCTCGGCGAGCAGATCGGTCATCGGCAGTGGCGGTGCCAGCGTCAGCTGTCCCAGCATCGGATAGGTGTCGTCGACCGCCTTCATCTCGACCAGCGCGAGCTTGCCCTCGGTCGAGCGCGCCATGCCGCGCAGGGTCGCAGCGGTCGAGACGGTGCCGCGCGAACGCAGGAACGCGACCTCCTCCGGCTTGGCCTCGCGCTGGAACAGCACGAAGGAGACGTCGCCGCCGAGCAGTGTGCGGCCCTCGCGGGCGAGTCCGTCGGAAAGACTGGCCGAGACTGAGCCGACACCGGCGATCGCCATCACGCCGAGCGCGATGCAGGCGATGAAGACATAGAAGCCGCGCAGGCCGCCGCGCAGTTCGCGCAGCGCATAGCGCAGCGACAGCGCGACGGCGTTGGGCTTCGCGAACGGTTCGGCCACGGCGCTCATGCCGGCGCAGTCTGGGTATCGATGCGGCCCGAGCGCAAGCGGATGACACGATCGCAGCGATGCGCCAGCGAGGAATCGTGCGTGACCAGCACCAGCGTCATGCCGCGCTCGGCATGCTTGGTGAAGAGCAGGTCGACGATCTGCTTTCCGGTGGCTTCGTCGAGATTGCCGGTCGGCTCGTCCGCGACGAGGATGGCGGGATCGGGCGCCAGCGCACGGGCCAGCGCAACGCGTTGCTGCTCGCCGCCGGAGAGCTGCGTCGGGTAGTGATGCAGGCGGTCGCCGAGGCCGACCGATTGCAGCTCCTCTGCCGCGCGCTTGGCGGCGTCGGGATTGCCGGCAAGCTCGAG
The DNA here is from genome assembly GCF_014198245.1 of Bradyrhizobium sp. cir1. Classification (GTDB taxonomy): domain Bacteria; phylum Pseudomonadota; class Alphaproteobacteria; order Rhizobiales; family Xanthobacteraceae; genus Bradyrhizobium. Next base: position 47,860 of record NZ_JACIHE010000032.1, on the reverse strand, counting down.
CGGCACGGCGACGTTCTCCAGCGCCGTCATGGTCGGGATCAGATGGAAGGACTGGAAGACGATGCCGACCTGGCGGCCGCGGAAGCGCGCCAACGCGTCCTCGTCGAGGGCATTGAAAGCCGTGCCTGATACCACCACCTCTCCGCTATCAGGACGCTCCAGCCCCGCCATCACCATCAGCAGCGTGGATTTGCCCGAGCCTGACGGGCCGATCAGGCCGATCGTCTCGCCCGAGGCGACGCGCAGGCTGATGTCCTTGAGGATGTGAACGCGTGCCGCGCCCGTGCCCAATGAGAGATTGACGTTGGAGATGGCGATGGTGTCCATCGCGGTCGTGGCGAGCGAAGAGGGATAAATGCGAGTGTCCATGGTCCGGTCATATGGCAACTCCGATAGCGCGGTCGAGAGGCGTTACGGATTGTTCATGCACATAGCCGTGTTGATGCTCGCCTTCATGACAATTGCGAACCCGGCTTGGGCGGACGCGACAAAGACGGTCAAGCTTGTGGTCCTCGGCGATTCCTTGAGCGCCGGCCTCGGTCTCCCGGCCCAGGAGGCGTTCCCCCAGAAGCTTCAAAAAGCCTTGCATGCCAAAGGCATAGCGGTCGACATGACCAATGCCGGCGTGTCCGGCGATACCACCTCCGGCGGCCGCGACCGGCTCGACTGGTCCGTGCCTGACGGAACCGATGGCGTCATCGTCGAGCTCGGCGCCAACGACGCGCTGCGCGGCATCGACCCTGCCCTGACGCGCGCGGCGCTGACCGACATCGTGCAGCGGCTCAAGGCGCGCAAGATTTCAGTCATGCTCTGCGGTATGCTGGCGCCGCCGAATTACGGCGCCGAATACGCGGCGCGCTTCAATTCGATTTATCCGGATCTGGCGAAACAATCGGGCGTGCTGCTCTATCCGTTCTTCCTCGAGGGCGTTGCGGCCGACGCCAAGCTCAACCAGGCCGACGGCATCCATCCGACCGCGGCGGGCGTCGACATCATCGTCGGCAACATCATGCCCACGGTGGAGGCATTCCTCGGCACGATAACCGAGCAACGGCGTTGAAAAGCAGGCAGCGCTAACCCTAATTCCCAGGGTTTTCACGGGGTGGCCCGCACGATGCTTCGCAGAGTCACACAACTGCGATAGGAATCAGGGTACCGGTGATTCGTCGCCGGCTCTAATTTGGATATGGTTCTCGCCTCGAGGGCTGTACCGAAGCATCGGGAGTGCGAAACGATGCCGCGTTTGTTCACTGGTCTGGAAATTCCGGCCGACATCGGCCAGTCGCTTTCCAACTTGCGGGGCGGCCTTCCCGGCGCCCGATGGATCGATCCCGAAAATTATCACGTCACCCTGCGCTTCATCGGCGACATCGACGGCGTCTCCGCCAACGAGATCGCCTCGATGCTGTTTCGCGTCGACCGCAAGCCGTTCGAGGTCAAGGTGCAGGGGCTCACCAGCTTCGGCGGCCGCAAGCCGCGCGCGGTGGTCGCAACGATCGCGCCGAGCAAGCCGCTGATGGAATTGCAGGCCGAGCTCGAACGCATGATGCAGCGGATTGGCCTCGATCCGGAGGGCCGCAAGTTCATCCCGCATGTGACGCTGGCGCGGCTGCACGACGCCTCCGACCGCGACGTCGCCGACTACCTGTCGCTGCGCGGCTACTTCCCGAGCAAGGCGTTCATGGCCGAACGCTTCGTGCTGTTCTCCTCGCGCGCCTCCACCGGCGGCGGGCCTTACATCGTCGAGGACGCCTACGAGCTGTGTGCGTAGGTCTTCACCTCTCCCCGCTTGCGGGGAGAGGTCGAATTCGATCGCAGATCGAATTCGGGTGAGGGGGTACAGGTCTCTCGATGGATCTCATACGCGGATAGACCCCTCACCCCAACCCTCTCAGGGCGAACGAAGTTCGTCCCGCCCCCGTAAGAACGGGGCGAGGGAGAAGAAACGCGCATACCTCCGACCTCAATTCACGGCTTGCAATTTCCCTCCGTCTCTGGCGGTAAGGGACCATGCTCTCCACTCCCAGTTCCCCATTCCGCGAGGCATACCAGGCCGAGATCGCGGCCGGCGCGATCGAGCCGGATGCTGCGCAGGCCGAGGTCGCCGAGGCCTATGCGGCGCTCGACCAGCGGCTCGCAAGTTACAAGCCCGCGCGCAAGCAGGGCCTGCTCAGCCGCCTGTTCAGCAGCAATGACAAGGACGATGCCCCGCGCGGGCTCTACATCCATGGCGAGGTCGGCCGCGGCAAGACCATGCTGATGGATCTGTTCTTTCAGAACTCCTCGGTCGAGCACAAGCGCCGCGCGCATTTCCACGAATTCATGGCGGATGTGCATGAGCGCATCTACGACTATCGCCAGAGCATCGCACGCGGCGAGATCTCCGACGGCGACGTGATCGCGCTGACCGCGAATGCGATCTTCGAGGAGAGCTGGCTGCTCTGCTTCGACGAATTCCATGTCACCGACATCGCCGACGCGATGATCCTGGGACGCCTGTTCGCGAAATTGTTCGAGCTCGGCACCGTCGTGGTCGCGACCTCGAACGTCGCGCCCGACGATCTCTACAAGGGCGGCCTCAACCGCTCGCTGTTCCTGCCCTTCATCAAGCAGATCACCGATCACATGGACGTCGCGCGGCTCGATGCGCGCACCGACTTCCGCCTGGAGAAGCTGCAGGGCGTGCCGATGTGGCTGACGCCGGCCGACGGCGATGCGGATGCCGCGCTCGACCGCGCCTGGTTGCGAATGTCGGGCGGCGCTAAATGCAGGTCGCGCGACATTTCGATCAAGGGCCGCATCCTGCACGTGCCGTGCTCGGCCCACGGCGTGGCGCGGTTCTCGTTCGCCGATCTCTGCGAGAAGCCGTTAGGTGCATCCGACTACCTCAGGCTGGCGCACGACTATCACACCATCCTGGTCGACCATATTCCAGTGATGGACTTCTCCCGGCGCAACGCCGCCAAGCGCTTCATCACGCTGATCGATACGCTCTATGACAATGCCGTGAAGCTGATGGCCTCGGCGGACGCCAACCCGATCTCACTGTACCTCGCCAGCGAGGGCACCGAGGCCATGGAGTTCAAGCGAACGGCGTCGCGCCTGATCGAGATGAGCTCGGAATCCTATCTGGCGCTGCCTCACGGCCGCAAGGATTCCACCGCCAGCGGCTCCACCAAGGGCCTGGTGGAGACTTAAGTCCTATTTGCCAGCGCTGTCATTCCGGGGCGCGACGAAAGTCGCGAGCCCGGAATCCATCGCGCCACGAACTCTGCCGCCCGATGGATTCCGGGCCTGTACCTGTCGGCGCATCCCGGAATGACGGACCGGTATGCTGGCTGCTCTCTCGGCAAGCCCGACAAATGGGCATCCGCCGACTTGAACGCGGGAAGCGAAAGGGATAACCACCCATCAGTTTTCCCTCCTCACGTGTCTAAAGGACAGGTTCACATGGCGCGCGACAAGATTGCTTTGATTGGCTCCGGTCAGATCGGCGGAACGCTGGCTCACCTCATCGGCCTGAAAGAACTGGGCGACGTCGTGATGTTCGACATCGCCGAGGGCGTGCCGCAGGGCAAGGCGCTCGACATCGCACAATCTTCGCCGGTCGACGGGTTTGACGCGCATTATACCGGCGCCAACTCCTACGAAGCGCTCGACAACGCCAAGGTCTGCATCGTCACCGCCGGCGTGCCGCGCAAGCCCGGCATGAGCCGCGACGACCTCCTCTCCATCAATCTCAAGGTCATGGAGCAGGTCGGTGCCGGCATCAAGAAGTACGCCCCCGACGCCTTCGTCATCTGCATCACCAACCCGCTCGACGCGATGGTCTGGGCGCTGCAGAAGGCTAGCGGCCTGCCGCACAAGAAGGTCGTCGGCATGGCCGGTGTGCTCGACTCGGCCCGCTTCCGCTACTTCCTGGCCGACGAGTTCAACGTCTCCGTTGAAGACGTCACCGCCTTCGTGCTCGGCGGCCATGGCGACACCATGGTGCCGCTGGTGAAGTACTCCACCGTCGCCGGCATCCCGCTGCCCGACCTCGTCAAGATGGGCTGGACCTCGCAGGCGCGCCTCGACGAGATCGTCGATCGCACCCGCAACGGCGGCGCCGAGATCGTCAATTTGCTCAAGACCGGCTCGGCCTTCTACGCCCCGGCGGCGTCGGCGATCGCGATGGCCGAGAGCTATCTGCGTGACAAGAAGCGCGTGCTGCCCAGCGCCGCCTACCTGAACGGCGAATACGGCGTGAAGGACATGTATGTCGGCGTGCCCGTCGTGATCGGCTCCAAGGGCGTCGAGCGCGTCGTCGAGATCGAGCTCGCCGGCAAGGACCGCGAAGCCTTCGACAAGTCGGTCGGTGCCGTGCAGGGCCTGGTCGACGCCTGCAAGAAGATCGCGCCCGATCTTCTGGGCCGCTAAGGCGCAGAGAATACCCCGCCGAAGATCGAACACCGGTCTTCGGCGGTTTCACTTCCGGGACCCGGCTGCCGGGGAGGGTTTCGGTTCGACAGTCCAGAGATCTCGTAGTCAAAGAATCCGGGTTGCAGTTCCTGTGGTATATGGTATGCCAGCCACAAGACTGAGGTGGGCCCAAGAGGTCACCGCCCGCGGGTTCAGGGAGCGACCATATGAATATCCATGAATATCAGGCCAAAGCGCTGCTGGGTGAGTTCGGCGTGCCGATCTCCAAGGGCGTGCCGGTCCTCAAAGCCACTGATGCGGAAGCCGCTGCCAAGGCGCTGCCGGGTCCGGTCTATGTGGTGAAGAGCCAGATCCATGCCGGTGGCCGCGGCAAGGGCAAGTTCAAGGAAGCCAGTGCCGGCGACAAGGGCGGTGTCCGCATCGCCAAGTCGGCCGCGGAAGTCTCCGAATTCGCCAAGCAGATGCTGGGCGCGACGCTGGTGACCGTGCAGACCGGTCCTGCTGGCAAGCAGGTCAACCGCCTCTACATCGAGGACGGCTCCGACATCGACAAGGAATTCTACCTGTCGATCCTGGTCGACCGCGAAACCTCGCGCGTCTCCTTCGTCGTCTCGACCGAAGGCGGCGTCAACATCGAGGACGTCGCGCACAACACCCCCGAGAAGATCGTGACCTTCTCGGTCGATCCCGCCACCGGAATCATGGGCCATCACGGCCGCACGGTCGCGAACGCGCTGAAGCTCTCCGGTGATCTCGCCAAGCAGGCCGAGAAGCTCACCGCGCAGCTCTATGCGGCCTTCGTCGCCAAGGACATGTCGATGCTGGAGATCAACCCGCTGGTCGTGACCAAGCAGGGCCAGCTCCGCGTGCTCGACGCCAAGGTGTCGTTCGACGACAACGCGCTGTTCCGTCACCCCGAGGTGCTCGCGCTGCGCGACGAGACCGAGGAAGACGCCAAGGAAATCGAGGCGTCCAAGTACGACCTCAACTACGTCACGCTCGACGGCAACATCGGCTGCATGGTCAACGGCGCCGGTCTCGCCATGGCGACGATGGACATCATCAAGCTCTACGGCATGGCGCCGGCGAACTTCCTCGACGTCGGCGGCAGCGCCAGCAAGGAGAAGGTCGCGGCCGCGTTCAAGATCATCACCGCCGATCCCAACGTGAAGGGCATCCTGGTCAACATTTTCGGCGGCATCATGAAGTGCGACGTGATCGCCGAGGGCGTCACGGCTGCGGTTCGTGAAGTCGGCCTCAGCGTGCCGCTGGTGGTCCGCCTCGAAGGCACCAATGTCGAACTCGGCAAGAAGATCATCCTTGAATCCGGACTGAACGTGGTGCCGGCCGACAATCTCGACGACGCCGCGCAGAAGATCGTGAAGGCCGTCAAGGGAGGCTGAGGCCATGACCCAGGACCATCTCGCCGCATCATCTCCGCTCACCGAGCACACGCGCCTCGCCGTGTTCGCCGGCGAATGGGATGGTGAGGAGATGGTCTTCCCGTCGCGCTGGACGGCGGGCGGGCCGGCCACCTCTCACGTCGTCGCGCGCATGGACCTGAATGGATTTTATCTGATCCAGGACGCGGTGCAGATGCGCGACGGCAAGCAGAGCTTTGCCACCCACGGCATCTTCACCTTCGACCGCGACGACCGGACCTACAAATTGTTCTGGTACGACTCGCTCGGTTACACGCCGCCCTCGCCCGCCTCAGGCGGGTGGGTCGGCAAGACCCTGACGCTGGTGCGCGGCTCGCTCCGCGGCAATGCGCGCCATGTCTACGAAATCATCAATGAGGATTCCTACTCGTTGAAGATCCAGTTCTCGCCGGACGCGGAAGGCTGGGCTGACGTCCTCACCGGCGTCTACCGCCGCATCCACTGACCCTCTCACTCTGTTAGTTTCGCGAAAGCAGACCTCATGTCCATCCTGATCGACAAGAACACCAAGGTCATCTGCCAGGGCTTCACCGGCAAGAACGGCACCTTCCATTCCGAGGCCGCGATCGCCTACGGCACCAAGATGGTCGGCGGCACCTCGCCGGGCAAGGGCGGCTCGACGCATCTGGGCCTGCCGGTGTTCGACACCGTGCGCGACGCGCGTGAGAAGACCGGCGCCGATGCGTCGGTGATCTACGTGCCGCCGCCGGGCGCGGCCGATGCGATCTGCGAAGCCATCGACGCCGAGATCCCGCTGATCGTCTGCATCACCGAGGGCATTCCGGTCATCGACATGGTGCGCGTGAAGCGCTCGCTGATCGGCTCCAAGTCGCGCCTGATTGGGCCGAACTGCCCGGGCGTCATGACCGCCGGCGAGTGCAAGATCGGCATCATGCCCGCCAACATCTTCAAGACCGGTTCGGTCGGCATCGTCTCCCGCTCGGGCACGCTGACCTATGAAGCCGTGTTCCAGACCTCCCAGGAGGGTCTCGGCCAGACCACCGCGGTCGGCATCGGCGGCGACCCGGTCAAGGGCACCGAGTTCATCGACGTGCTGGAGATGCTGCTCGCCGACCCCAAGACCGAGTCGATCATCATGATCGGCGAGATCGGCGGTTCCGCCGAGGAGGACGCCGCCCAGTTCCTCAAGGACGAGGCCAAGCGCGGCCGCAAGAAGCCGATGGTCGGCTTCATCGCCGGCGTCACCGCCCCTCCCGGCCGCCGCATGGGCCATGCCGGCGCGATCATCTCCGGCGGCAAGGGCGACGCCGGTTCCAAGACCGAGGCGATGAAATCGGCAGGGATTACAGTGTCCCCGTCGCCCGCCCGCCTCGGCCATACGCTTGCCGAAAAGTTGAAAGGCTAATTCACTTCTTCGTGCTTTTCCGGGCGAAGTTTCGCAGCAAATAGGGTAAAGGGTGCCTGTCGCGCCGAGCCTCTGCCGGGGAGCTCGGCGCCAGCGCCGTTTGTTATGCGCGAACCGAAATCGCCAGGAACTCAAGTATGTCTCGCCAGGACGCGAACGCAGCCTTTGCCCTGTCATCGTTTTTGCAGGGCACCAACGCCACCTACATCGACGAAATCTATGCCCGCTACGAGAAGGACCCGTCCTCGGTCGACGCCGAGTGGCAGGAGTTCTTCAAGAGCCTCAACGACCAGCCCGCCGACGTCCGGAAGAACGCGGAAGGCCCGTCCTGGGAGCGGGACAACTGGCCGCTGACGCCCAAGGATGATCTGACCTCCGCGCTCGACGGCAACTGGGCCGAAGTCGAGAAGGCGGTCGGTGCCAAGATCGCCGCCAGGGCGCAGGCCAAGGGTGCGGACATCTCCTCCGCCGACGTGCTTCAGGCCACGCGCGATTCTGTCCGCGCCTTGATGCTGATCCGCTCCTACCGCATGCGCGGCCACTTCCACGCCAAGCTCGATCCGCTCGGCATCGAAGCCCAGCGCAACCGCGAAGAGCTCGACCCGCGCACCTACGGCTTCAGCGAAGCCGATTTCGACCGCAAGATCTTCCTCGATCACGTGCTCGGCCTCGAATACGGCAGCTTGCGCGAGATCACCGCGATCTGCGAGCGCACCTACTGCCAGACGCTCGGCGTCGAGTTCATGCATATCAGCAATGCCGCGCAGAAGGCCTGGATCCAGGAGCGCATCGAGGGACCCGATAAGGAGATCTCGTTCACGCGCGAAGGCCGCAGAGCCATCCTGACGAAGCTGGTCGAAGCCGAGGGTTTCGAAAAGTTCTGCGACACCAAGTTCACCGGCACCAAGCGCTTCGGCCTCGATGGCGGTGAAGCGTTGATCCCCGCGCTCGAGCAGATCATCAAGCGCGGCGGCAATCTCGGCGTGAAGGAAATCGTGCTCGGCATGCCGCATCGCGGCCGCCTCAACGTGCTGACCCAGGTGTTGGGCAAGGCCCATCGCGCACTGTTCCACGAGTTCAAGGGCGGCTCGGCCAACCCCGACGCGGTCGAAGGCTCGGGCGACGTCAAGTACCACCTTGGCGCCTCCTCGGACCGCGAGTTCGACGGCAACCGCATCCATCTGTCGCTCACCGCCAACCCCTCGCATCTCGAGATCGTCGATCCCGTCGTGCTCGGCAAGGTCCGCGCCAAGCAGGACCAGCATGGCGATCCGCCGGACATGCGTATCTCCGTGATGCCGCTGCTCATGCACGGCGATGCTGCGTTCGCCGGCCAGGGCGTGGTCGCCGAATGCTTCGGCTTGTCGGACCTGAAGGGCTACCGCACCGGCGGCTCCGTGCACTTCATCGTCAACAACCAGATCGGCTTCACCACCTATCCGCGTTACTCGCGCTCTTCGCCTTACCCGTCGGATGTGGCGAAGATGATCGACGCGCCGATCTTCCACGTGAACGGCGACGATCCGGAAGCCGTCGTGTTCGCCGCGAAGGTCGCGACCGAATTCCGGCAGAAGTTCCACAAGCCCGTCGTCATCGACATGTGGTGCTATCGCCGCTACGGCCACAACGAGGGCGACGAGCCGGCATTCACTCAGCCCGTGATGTACAAGCGGATCGCGGCCCATCCCTCGACCCTCACTCTCTACTCCAAGCGCCTGATTGCCGAAGGCGTGGTCACTGAGGGTGAAGTCGACAAGCTGAAGGCCGACTGGCGCTCGCGGCTCGATGCCGAGTTCGAGGCCGGCACCTCCTACAAGCCGAACAAGGCCGACTGGCTCGACGGCAAGTGGTCCGGCTTCAAGATCGCCGACCAGGAAGAGGATGCGCGGCGCGGCGTCACCGGCGTCGACATCGCCACGCTGAAGGACATCGGCCGCAAGATCACCAAGGTACCGGACGGCTTCCGCGTTCACCGCACCATCCAGCGTTTCCTCGATAACCGCTCGAAGGCGATCGACACCGGTACCGGCATCGACTGGGCGACCGGCGAGGCGCTGGCGTTCTGCTCGTTGCTCAACGAAAACCATCACGTCCGCCTGTCCGGACAGGATTCGGAGCGCGGCACCTTCTCGCAGCGCCACTCGGTCCTGATCGACCAGGAAGACGAGAGCCGCTACACGCCGTTCAACCATCTCGGCCACGAGCAGGGCCACTACGAGGTCATCAACTCGCTGCTGTCGGAAGAGGCCGTGCTCGGCTTCGAGTACGGTTATTCGCTCGCCGAGCCGAACACGCTGACCCTCTGGGAAGCCCAGTTCGGCGACTTCGCCAATGGCGCGCAGGTCGTGTTCGACCAGTTCATCTCCTCGGGCGAACGCAAATGGCTGCGCATGTCCGGCCTCGTCTGCCTGCTGCCGCACGGCTATGAGGGCCAAGGTCCGGAACACTCCTCGGCGCGCCTCGAGCGTTACCTGCAGATGTGCGCGGAAGACAACATGCAGGTGGTCTACCCGACCACGCCGGCGAACTACTTCCACGTGCTGCGCCGGCAGCTGCATCGCGAGATCCGCAAGCCGCTGATCATGATGACGCCGAAATCGCTGCTGCGTCACAAGCGGGCGGTGTCGCGTCTCGAGGAGCTCGCGAAGGGCACGACCTTCCACCGCATCCTCTATGATGACGCCCAGATGCTGCCGAACGAGGCGATCAAGCTCGTTCCGGACGAGAAGATCCGCCGCATCGTGCTGTGCTCCGGCAAGGTCTATTACGACCTCTACGAGGAGCGCGAGAAGCGCGGCATCGACGACATCTATCTGATGCGCGTCGAGCAGCTCTATCCGGTGCCGCTGAAGGCGCTGGTGGCCGAGCTGTCGCGCTTCAAGAAGGCCGAGATGGTGTGGTGCCAGGAAGAGCCCCGCAACATGGGTGCCTGGCACTTCATCGAGCCCTATCTGGAATGGGTGCTGAACCAGGTGAACGGCGTGAGCCGGCGTCCGCGTTATGTCGGCCGCGCCGCTTCCGCCGCGACCGCCACGGGTCTGATGTCCAAGCATCAGGCTCAGCTGAAGGCATTCCTGGACGAAGCACTGAGCTGAACTTTTTGAACTGCGTCATGCCCCGCCTTGTGCGCAATCGCGCACCGGGGCGGGGCATCCACTAGCCGTGACGTGAATGCGAGCGTCCCGGCTTGCTGGATGGCCTGCTTTTCGCAGGCCGATGACACCTGAATTCATGACCGCACTGGCGATCCCTTAAGGAAGAGACCATGACTGAAATTCGTGTGCCGACGCTCGGCGAATCCGTCACCGAGGCCACCATCGGCCGCTGGTTCAAGAAGGCCGGCGATCCCGTCGCTGTCGACGAGCCCTTGGTGGAGCTCGAAACCGACAAGGTCACCATCGAAGTCCCCGCGCCCTCCGCGGGCACGCTGAGCGAGATCATCGCCGCCGATGGCGCGACCGTCGCGGTCGGCGCGCTGCTCGGCCAGATCACCGACGGTGCCGGCGCTGCCAAGCCCGCCGCCGCGCCGGCCAAGGCTGCTGCTCCCGCCGCTGCCGCCGCTTCTGCTCCCGCGCCTGCTCCCGCCAAGGCGCCGCCGGCCGATGCCCCGCTCGCTCCGTCCGTGCGAAAACTGTCGGCCGAGACCGGCATCGACGCCTCGACCGTTCCGGGCTCCGGCAAGGATGGCCGCGTCACCAAGGGCGACATGCTCGCTGCGATCGAGCGCGCCGCGTCCGCGCCGACCCCGGTCAACCAGCCCGCTGCCGCCGTTCAGGTCCGGGCGCCGTCGCCGGCCGATGACGCCGCCCGCGAAGAGCGCGTCAAGATGACCCGCCTGCGCCAGACCATCGCGCGGCGCCTGAAGGACGTGCAGAACACCGCGGCCATGCTGACAACCTTCAACGAGGTCGACATGACCAACGTCATGGCGCTGCGCGCGCACTACAAGGATGCGTTCGAGAAGAAGCACGGCGCCAAGCTCGGCTTCATGGGCTTCTTCACCAAGGCCGTCGTGCAGGCGCTGAAGGACATCCCGGCCGTCAACGCCGAGATCGACGGCAGCGACCTGATCTACAAGAACTATTATCACATCGGCGTCGCCGTCGGCACCGATAAGGGCCTGGTCGTGCCCGTGGTACGCGACTGCGACCACAAGTCGATCTCCGACATCGAGAAGGGCATCGCCGATTTCGGCCGCCGCGCCCGTGACGGCCAGCTCAAGATCGACGAGATGCAGGGCGGCACCTTCACCATCACAAATGGCGGCATCTACGGCTCGCTGATGTCGACCCCGATCCTGAACGCGCCGCAGTCCGGCATCCTCGGCATGCACAAGATCCAGGAGCGGCCGATGGTCGTCGGCGGCAAGATCGAGGTCCGCCCGATGATGTATCTGGCGCTGTCCTACGATCACCGCGTGATCGACGGCAAGGAAGCCGTGACCTTCCTGGTCCGCGTCAAGGAGAGCCTGGAAGATCCGGCGCGCCTGGTGCTGGACCTCTGATCCCTGATGCTCTGCGAGCGCCGTCGCTCTTTCGCGACGGCGCATGTTGAACCATGGAGGCGCGCGTGACGGATAAAGTCGTTGTCATCACCGGCGGCAGCCGCGGCATCGGGCGGGCGACCGCGATTGCGGCGGCCGCGCGCGGCTTTCGTGTCGTCGTCGGCTATGCCAGCAACAAGGCCGCGGCCGACGAGGTCGTCGCCGAGATCGAGGCCAGCAACGGCAAGGCCATTGCGGTGAAATGCGATGTCGCCGAGGAAAGCGACATCCTCAACCTGTTCAAGGAGGCCGACAAGTTCGGCACGCTCGGAGCGCTCGTCAACAATGGCGGCATCGTCGGCAAGAGCGGCGTGCGCGTCGACGAGATGTCGGCCGAGCGCATCCAGCGCGTGATGGCAGTCAACGTCACCGGCTCCATCCTCTGCGCGCGCGAAGCCGTGAAGCGGATGTCGACCAAGCATGGCGGCAAGGGTGGCGTCATCGTCAACCTGTCGTCGGTTGCTGCCCGTCTCGGCGCACCCAACACCTATGTCGACTACGCCGCGTCCAAGGGCGCGGTCGATTCCTTCACCGTCGGCCTCGGTTATGAGGTCGCGAACGAAGGCATCCGCGTCGCCGCGATCCGTCCCGGCCTGATCGACACCGAGATCCACGCTGCCGGCGGCGAGCCCGACCGCGCCCATCGTCTGGCCCATATGGTGCCGATGAAGCGCGTCGGCACCGCCGACGAAATCGCCAATGCCATCGTCTGGCTGCTCTCGGATGAGGCATCCTACGTCACCTCAGCCATTCTCGATGTGTCCGGCGGACGCTGACGCGCCGCGCGGACGCTGACACATCCTCCTCACGCTAAACCTACGGGACTTTCTCTCATGGCTACCTACGATCTCGTCGTCATCGGCACCGGACCGGGCGGTTATGTCTGCGCGGTGCGCGCAGCCCAGCTCGGCATGAAAGTCGCCGTGGTCGAAAAGAACGCAACGCTCGGCGGCACCTGCCTCAATGTCGGCTGTATGCCGTCGAAGGCGCTGCTGCACGCCTCCGAGATGTTCGAGGAAGCCGCGCACTCCTTCGCCAAGATGGGCGTGTCGGTCTCCTCGCCGAAGCTCGATCTTCCGGCGATGATGAACTTCAAGCAGCAGGGCATCGACGGCAACGTCAAGGGCGTCGAGTTCCTGATGAAGAAGAACAAGATCGACGTGCTCAAGGGCACCGGCAAGATCCTGGGGACCGGCAAGGTCGAAGTCTCCGCCGACGGCAAGTCGCAGGTGGTCGAGACCAAGAACATCGTGATCGCCACCGGCTCCGACATCGCGCGCCTGAAGGGCATCGAGATCGACGAGAAGCGCATCGTGTCCTCGACCGGCGCGCTGTCGCTGGAGAAGGTGCCAGGCAGATTGCTGGTCATTGGCGCCGGCGTGATCGGGCTCGAACTTGGCTCTGTGTGGCGCCGGCTCGGATCCGAAGTCATGGTGGTCGAATTCCTCGATCGCATTCTGCCCGGCATGGACGGCGAGATCGCCAAGCAATTCCAGCGCATCCTTGAAAAGCAGGGATTTGCATTCAAGCTGGGTTCGAAGGTCACCGGCGTCGAAGCGACCAGCAAGACATTGCTCGCGAAAATCGAACCGGCTTCCGGCGGTGCCGCCGAGACCATCGAGGCCGATGTCGTTCTGGTCTGCATTGGCCGCACGCCCTACACGGACGGGCTCGGCCTGAAGGAGGCGGGTGTCGCGCTCGACCCGCGCGGCCGCGTCCAGATCGATCCGCATTTCGCCACCAGCCTGAAGGGCGTCTATGCCATCGGCGACGTCGTCGCCGGCCCGATGCTCGCGCACAAGGCCGAGGACGAGGGCGTTGCGGTCGCGGAGATCATCGCCGGCCAGGCCGGCCACGTGAACTACGATGTGATCCCGGGCGTCGTGTATACCACGCCGGAAGTGTCCTCCGTCGGCAAGACCGAGGAGGAGCTGAAGCAGGCGGGCACAGCCTATACCGTCGGGAAGTTTCCCTTTACCGCCAACGGCCGCTCCAAGGTCAACCAGACCACTGACGGCTTTGTGAAAATTCTCGCAGATGCGAAGACCGATCGCGTGCTCGGCGTGCACATTATCGGCATTGAGGCCGGCGAAATGATCCATGAAGCCTGCGTTCTCATGGAATTTGGCGGCAGTGCGGAAGATCTCGCCCGCACCTGCCACGCCCATCCGACCCGCTCGGAGGCCGTCAAGGAAGCCGCGCTTGCAGTCGGCAAGCGGGCCATCCATATGTAGGCTCGCGCCCAGCGACGAATCGGGCGGGAAACACATGCTGCGCCGCCTTCTGCAACCGGTCTGGGTCCTGCTTGCGATCGTCTTCCTGATCGAAGCCTGGCTGTGGGACCACCTTGAGCCGATCGTCGCGCGGGTTGTCGCAGCCATCCCGCTCGCACGTTTCAAGCAATGGCTGACGGAGCGCGTCGACGCGCTCTCGCCGGCCATGACGCTGATCGTGTTCGCGGTGCCCATCATCCCGCTGTTTCCGCTCAAGCTGGTCGGCCTGTGGCTGCTTGCGCACGAATACTGGACCAGCGCAGTGTTCACGATCGTTTTCGCGAAGATGGTTGGCGTCGGCGTCACCGCCTTCGTGTTCGACGTCACGCGCGACAAGCTCCTGGAGATGCACTGGTTCGAGCGGATCTACGATCTCGTGATGAAGGTGCGCGCCAAGGCGCACCTGCTGGTCGACCCGATCAAGCAGCGCATCCGCGAGCTGATCACCGGCAACGGCGAAGGCTGGTCCGCCCGCACGCTCCGCCTGATCCAGCGCTTCCGCAAGAGCGTGCACCAGGCGCGCTGAGCTGCCGGCCACAAATTCGGTGTTCGCCACATACTCGCTGTCATCGCCCGGCTTGACCGGGCGATCCAGTATTCCAGAGACAGAGAGATTAGAACCGAGAAGCCGCGGCGTACTGGATGCCCCGGTCAAGCCGGGGCATGACACTGTCTGTGTAGCTTCAAGCGCGCGTAGCAACGCCCCTAATGCAAATGCACCAGATGCGGCCACCACAGGCCGAGCGCGGTCATGATCAGGCCAGCGAGCGTCAGCACGCCTCCGACGTAGGCCAGCACGATCATGCCGGTGATGATGGTGGCAGACGCCAGCACGATGCCGATCTGGAAGGCCGCGGAGGCCAGCTCGAAATGGTGGTATTTCGCGGTCGCCTCGTCGCGCTCGTGCTCGGCATGCTTGGCCTTCTCGGCGAGCTGCTCGGTGCCTTCGCCGGTCTCGGGCTCGGAGCGGTAGCGCGCCGCGGTCTTGGTCCAGTCGTCGACCTGCTTCTGCACGCTCGCCTTCATGGCATCGTCGGTCGCGCCGGCCAGCGTCAGCTTGCCTTGTTCGGCCGCGGTCACGACCACGGTGCGGCGGATGCTCTTGGCCTGGAAGAACGCCCAGAGATTGGCGGCCTCGACGTTCTTGCTGATCGATTCGGTCTGGGCGCCCTTGCCGAGCGTCTCCGAGATCGCAAGGAACAGCGCCAGCACGGCGATCAGAAGGGCGATCTTCTTGTTCGAGCCGGACGCGTGCTCGGCGTGCTCGGCATGCTCCATGCTTTCATGTGCGCTCATATGACCTCCTGTCTGGTTCCCCACGATTGACCGAACCGCACGCGCCGCGCAAGAGGCACGCGCGGGATGACAGCTTGATGTCAGGATTTAGCGCCGCGGATGCGCGCTGGCATAGACTTCGAGCAGGCGCTCGGAATCGATGCCGGTGTAGACCTGCGTGGTCGAGAGCGAGGAATGGCCGAGCAGTTCCTGGATCGCGCGTAAGTCCCCGCCGCGCGACAGAAGATGTGTGGCGAAGGAGTGGCGGAGCGCGTGCGGCGTGGCGCTGTCGGGCAGGCCGAGCGCGCCGCGCAGCCGCTCCATCGCGAGCTGGATGATGCGCGGGCTCAAGGGGCCGCCGCGCGCGCCGACGAAGATCGGCCCTTCCGCCGGCAGCGGATACGGGCACATCGCAACGTATTCCTGCACGAGCTCGAGCACGTTCTGCAGCACCGGCACCATGCGGGTCTTGTTGCCTTTGCCGGTTACGACCAGCACGTCGCCTTCGCCGGGCCTTGGCACCTCGCGGCGTTTCAGGCCGAGCGCTTCGGAGATGCGCAGGCCGGAGCCATACAGCAGCGCCATCACCGCGGCATCGCGTGCGAGGATCCAGGTCTCGCGTTCCTCGCCGGCGCGCTCGTCGGCATCGGCAAGACGTTTTGCCGATGCCATCGGCAACGGTTTTGGCAGGCTCTTTGCGACTTTTGGCGCGCGGATCGCGGACAGGGCGCCGACCTTGCCCTTGCCCTCGCGCTCGAGGAAGCGTCCGAACGAGCGCAGGCCCGCAAGCGCGCGCATGAGGCTGCGACCGGCGATGTCGTCGGCGCGGCGCATCGCCATGAAGGCACGGACGTCGGTCGCTTCCAGCGACGCGAAACGCTTGAGCGTCACCCGCTCGCCCCAATGGGCACAGAGGAAATCCAGGCACTGCCTTAAGTCGCGGCCATAGGCCTCCAGCGTCTTCGGCGACAGCCGCCGCTCGGCGCCGAGATGCGACAGCCAGCGCGTCATCTCCTGCGCGATCGAGGGATCGGCGCTGGCGAGCTCGATCAATGGGGCGGCCGCTTTGCTCATGCGCTCTGGACGTGGTGATTCCGCACAGTATATCGCATCACACTCGTTTATCGTTCGCTAAGGCCGCCTCGCGGGGCTAGCCTTGAGGCCCCCGGGTTCCGATTCTCCATCCATGGATCACACCTCGCGCAGCAACACCGCCCCCGCCAACGCGACCCGCATGGTCGACGTGCTGGTGCCGGTCGCGCTCGACCAGACCTATTCCTACAAGGTGCCGCGCGGCATGGAGCTGAAGGCGGGCGATCTCGTCGGCGTGCCGCTCGGGCCCCGCGAGGTGCTGGCCGTGGTCTGGGGGGAGAACGCCAATCCCGATCCGCGGCTGCACAACCGCCTCAAGGAGGTCAGCGAGAAGCTCGACATCCCGCCGCTCAAGCCCGAGCTGCGCCAGGTCGTCGACTGGGTCGCCAATTACACGCTGAGCCCGCGCGGCATGGTGCTGCGCATGTGCCTGCGGATGGGCGACAAACTCGGCCCCGAGCGGGTGCGTCCCGGCGTGCGCCTGACCGGCGATCCGCCGCGGCGGCTGACGCCGGCGCGGCAGCGCGTGATCGAGGTGCTGTCGGACCGGCTGCTGTACGGCAAGTCCGAGGCGGCCAAGGAAGCCGGCGTCTCGGCCGGCGTGATCGACGGGCTCGTCGACGAAGGCACGCTCACGGTCGAGCCGATGCCGCCGCCTGCACCGCCGCCCGCGCCCGACCCGGATTTCGGCCGGCCGGATTTTTCGCCGCTCCAGCGCAGTGCTGCCGACACCATGCGCGCGCTTGCGGCCAATGGCACCTTCCACGTCGCGCTGCTCGACGGCGTCACCGGCTCGGGCAAGACCGAGGTCTATTTCGAGGCGGTCGCGGAAGCGATCCGCCGCGGCAGGCAGTCGCTGATCCTGATGCCGGAGATCGCGCTCACCGGCCAGTTCCTCGACCGCTTCGCGCAGCGCTTCGGCGTGCGGCCGATCGAGTGGCATTCCGAGCTCACGCCGCGCACCCGCGCGCGCAATTGGGCGGCGATCTCCGAAGGCTCTGCGCCGGTCGTGGTCGGCGCGCGCTCGGCGCTGTTCCTGCCCTATGCCAATCTCGGCCTGATCGTCGTCGATGAAGAGCACGACCAAGCCTACAAGCAGGACGATGGCGTGCACTATCACGCCCGCGACATGGCGGTGGTGCGCGCGCATGTCGCAAAAATCCCGGTCGTGCTGGCCTCCGCGACGCCGTCGGTCGAATCCGAGGTCAATGCGCGCAAGAACCGCTATCAGCGCATCGCACTGCCCTCGCGCTTCGGCGGCCAGCACATGCCGCATATCGAGGCGATCGACCTGCGCCGCGAGCCGCCCGCGCGCGGCCGCTATATCTCGCCGCGGCTCGCCGGCGAGATCAGGATTGCGATCGAAAAGCGCGAGCAGGCGCTGCTGTTCCTCAACCGGCGCGGCTATGCGCCGCTGACGCTGTGCCGTGCTTGCGGCCATCGCTTCGCCTGCACCATCTGCGATGCCTGGCTGGTCGATCACCGCTTTCGCCAGCGCCTCGTCTGTCACCATTGCGGCTTCTCGATGCCGCGCCCGCATATCTGCCCGAACTGTTCGGCCGAGGAATCGCTGGTCGCCGTCGGTCCCGGCGTGGAGCGCCTGCAGGAGGAGGCGGCCGCGCTGTTCCCGGAAGCGCGCACCATGGTGCTGTCGAGCGATCTCATCACCTCGATCGAGACCATGCGCAGCGAGCTTGCCGAGATCGCGGAGGGCCGCGTCGACATCATCATCGGCACGCAACTCGTCGCCAAGGGCCACAATTTTCCGCGGCTCAATCTGGTCGGCGTGGTCGATGCGGATCTTGGCCTCTCCAACGGCGATCCGCGCGCGGCGGAGCGGACCTGGCAATTGCTCAACCAGGTGATCGGCCGCGCCGGTCGCGAGCAGGGCCGCGGCGTCGGCTATCTGCAGACCCATCAGCCCGATCATCCCGTGATGAGGGCGCTCATCGCCTGCGACCGCGAGGCCTTCTACGACAGCGAGATCGATCTGCGCGAGAAGACGCTTTATCCGCCGTTCGGCCGGCTCGCGAGCCTGATCATTTCCGCAGGCGACCGCCCGAGCGCGGAAGGTCTCGGCCGCCGTCTCGTCGCACTCGCGCCGCGCGACGAGCGCGTGGTGGTGCTGGGGCCGGCCGAGGCGCCGCTCGCCGTCATCAAGGGCCGCTACCGCTTCCGCATCCTGGTCAAATCGGCGCGCGGCTTCGATCTCTCGGACTATTTGCGCAACTGGCTCGCCGTCTGCCCGAAGCCCACAGGCAATCAAAAGCTCGAAGTGGACGTTGATCCGCAGAGCTTTTTGTAGGGGCTCCAGCGCGGCCACATCCTCCGCCGTCATTCCGGGGCGCGCGCAGCGCGAACCCGGAATCCATCGGGCGGCAGAGTTGGTGGAAGAATGGATTCCGGGCTCGCGACTTCGTCGCGCCCCGGAATGACAGGACGTAAAAAAGCCCGCGGTCCCCCAAGACCACGGGCTTGTTTCACACGCGCATCAAACTGATGAAAACTGCGCGTGAGGCGCCTCGAACGCCTTAGGAGACGACTTCCGCCGTGACGCGGCCGACGCCGGCGCCGGTGAGGCCGATGGCGCGGGCAGCGCCGGTGGAGAGGTCGAGGACGCGGCCGCGGATGAACGGTCCACGGTCATTGACGGTGACGACCACGCTCTGGCCGCGGTGCGTGACGCGCAGCTTGGTGCCGAACGGCAGCGAGCGGTGCGCCGCGGTCAAGGCGTTCTGGTTGAAGCGCTGGCCCGATGCGGTCCGGCTGCCGGACTCGTTGCCGTAGTAGGATGCCATGCCGGAGAAGCTGTGGCCCGTGCCCGAGGACGGCGTCATCGCCGCATTGGCGTTGCGCCAATCGGGGGTCGCGTTGCTATCGGCTTGGGCGAGGTGGCGGTGATGGTGCCGGTGATGCCTGGATTTTGCGGAAGCCTCGGTGGCAGTTCCACCGACGATGAGAGTTGCAGCGACGAAAGCGATCGCCGTTCGCGGCCGGGTCACAAAGCCCAGCGTCTTCAAAGACAGCATTTAGTGGTCCCTAAGCTAGTATTGCCACATATGTGGCTAGTGGAGCCCCCATCAGTTTGTGAGCGGATTGGCGTTTCGATTCCTAATGAGGCATGAATTAGGCAGTAAATTCGATATGTGTCGTCATGAAATATCTTGTTACCGCCCATGATATTCAGCCGATGTTCCGTAATCTTCGGCTTTAACGATTTGTTAAGATAACTATTACTTACGAATACTGTAAAGCGAAGTCATCGCCTCCAGCGTTTAGAGTTGGGTAAGTATTCGGCGAGTGGAACGGACGAGGCGGGAATCACGCCTCAGTGATCCGTGTTCATGGCGGCTATGCGCTGGGGGCAGGAACCAAAGGGCGGGATGCCGCTGTCAGGCTCACGGCAATTCCGCGGCGTGGCAGGTCGGGTCGCCTCTCGGACCGGCGAGCGCTCGCGGCGTGCGACGAACTGGCGATAGAACCCCGTGCCTTTAATTTGGCGTCATGTTGCACGTGCGCGCCTGCTATGTTAGCAAAGCCGCGATTTTAACGGACCCGGCACTTCCCGTGTCGGCCGAAAATCGAAGTCCCGCTTGAATTCCAAGGGCTTGGATCGCTAGGCGCCGCTTTGTGGCGACGGTTTTTCCCTTGCGAGTTTGACAGCAAAAAGAGCGCGTCTGTGGCTGCAGAAGATACGTCCGTTTCAGGTGTGTCCGGCCGTTATGCAACGGCCTTGTTTGAACTGGCCCGCGACCAGAAAGTGGTCGACGAGGTCAAAGCCGATCTCGACAAATTCGAGGCCTTGCTGAACGAGAGCGCCGATCTGAAGCGCCTCGTCCGCAGCCCGGTGTTCGCGGCCGACGCCCAGTCCAGGGCCTTGTCGGCCGTGCTGGAGAAGGCCGGCATCGCCGGGATCTCCGCCAATTTCCTCAAAGTGCTGACCGCCAACCGCCGCCTGTTCGCGGTGGCCGACGTCATTCGCGCCTATCGCGTCCTCGTCGCCAAGTTCAAGGGCGAGACGACGGCCGACGTGACCGTGGCGGAAGCGCTCTCTGACAAGAATCTCGACGCCCTCAAGGTTGCCCTGAAGTCGGTGACCGGCAAGGACGTCGCGCTGAACGTGAAAGTCGATCCCGCGATCATCGGTGGCCTCGTCGTCAAGCTGGGCAGCCGCATGGTCGATGGTTCGCTTCGCACCAAACTCAATTCGATCAAGCACGCGATGAAAGAGGCAGGCTGATGGACATCCGCGCCGCGGAAATTTCCGCGATCCTCAAGGACCAGATCAAGAATTTCGGCCAGGAAGCTGAAGTCTCCGAAGTCGGACAGGTGCTGTCCGTCGGCGACGGTATCGCCCGCGTCTACGGTCTGGACAACGTCCAGGCCGGTGAAATGGTCGAGTTCGAGAACGGCACCCGCGGCATGGCGCTGAACCTCGAAACCGACAACGTCGGTGTCGTTATTTTCGGTGCCGACCGTGAGATCAAGGAAGGCCAGACCGTCAAGCGCACCCGCGCCATCGTGGACGCGCCGGTCGGCAAGGGCCTGCTCGGCCGCGTCGTCGACGCGCTCGGTAACCCGATCGACGGCAAGGGTCCGATCCAGGCCGACAAGCGCATGCGCGTCGACGTCAAGGCGCCCGGCATCATTCCGCGCAAGTCGGTGAGCGAGCCGATGGCGACCGGCCTCAAGGCGATCGACGCCCTGATCCCGATCGGCCGCGGCCAGCGCGAGCTAATCATCGGCGACCGTCAGACCGGCAAGACCGCGATCGCGCTCGACACCATCCTGAACCAGAAGCCGCTGAACGCGCAGCCCGACGAGAACATCAAGCTGTACTGCGTCTACGTCGCGGTCGGCCAGAAGCGTTCGACCGTCGCGCAGTTCGTGAAGGTGCTGGAAGAGCAGGGCGCGCTCGAATATTCGATCGTCGTCGCCGCCACCGCCTCCGATCCGGCGCCGATGCAGTACATCGCGCCCTTCACCGGCTGCACCATGGGCGAGTACTTCCGCGACAACGGCATGCACGCGGTCATCATCTATGACGATCTGTCCAAGCAGGCCGTCGCCTACCGCCAGATGTCGCTGCTGTTGCGCCGCCCGCCGGGCCGCGAAGCCTATCCGGGCGACGTGTTCTATCTGCACTCCCGCCTGCTCGAGCGCGCGGCGAAGCTGAACAAGGACCAGGGCTCGGGCTCGCTCACGGCGCTGCCGGTCATCGAAACCCAGGCCAACGACGTGTCAGCCTACATTCCGACCAACGTCATCTCGATCACCGACGGCCAGATCTTCCTGGAAACCGACCTGTTCTTCCAGGGCATCCGTCCCGCGGTGAACGTCGGTCTGTCGGTGTCGCGCGTCGGCTCCTCGGCGCAGACCAAGGCCACCAAGAAGGTCGCCGGCAAGATCAAGGGCGAGCTCGCGCAGTACCGCGAAATGGCGGCGTTCGCGCAGTTCGGCTCCGACCTAGACGCCTCGACCCAGCGCCTGCTCAACCGCGGTTCGCGCCTCACCGAGCTCCTGAAGCAGCCGCAGTTCTCGCCGCTGAAGATGGAAGAGCAGGTCTGCGTGATCTGGGCCGGCACCAACGGCTATCTCGATCCGCTGCCGCTCAACAAGGTGCGTGCGTTCGAGGACGGCCTGCTCTCGCTGCTGCGCGGCAAGCACGTCGACATCCTCAACTCGATCCGCGACAGCCGCGATCTTTCCGACGACGCCGCTGGCAAGCTGAAGTCGGTGGTCGAAGGTTTCGCCAAGAGCTTCGCCTAAGAAAGAGCTTTCATGGCCGGGTCTTCCGGCCATGACCGCTTCGCGAGAAGCAAATCAATATGAAGCGTGCCCGGCGCCCGGCCGGGCATTGCGATAGGGACAGGCTAGCGGTCCGACGCTTCAGTCGAACCGCCGGGGTGAACGAAGAATGGCGTCACTTAAAGACATGCGCGTCCGCATCGCCTCCACCAAGGCGACGCAAAAGATCACCAAGGCCATGCAGATGGTCGCGGCCTCGAAGCTGCGCCGCGCGCAGACCGCCGCGGAAGCTGCGCGTCCCTATGCCGACAAGATGAGCGCGGTGATCTCCAACATCGCCAGCGCCGCGGCGGGCTCGCCCGGCGCGCCGGCGCTGCTGGCCGGCACCGGCCGCGATCAGGTTCACCTGCTGCTGGTCTGCACCGGCGAGCGCGGCCTGTCCGGCGCCTTCAACTCCTCGATCGTCCGTCTTGCCCGCGAGCGCGCTCTGGCGCTGATCGCGCAGGGCAAGGAAGTGAAATTCTTCTGCGTCGGCCGCAAGGGTTACGAGCAGCTCCGCCGCCAGTTCGACAAGCAGATCGTCGAGCATCTCGATTTGCGCAGCGTGCGCCAGCTCGGCTTCGTCAACGCCGAGGACATCGCCAAGAAGGTTCTGGCGCGTTTCGAGGCCGGCGAGTTCGACGTCTGCACGCTGTTCTACTCGCGCTTCCGTTCGGTGATCGCGCAGATCCCGACCGCCCAGCAGATCATTCCGCTGGTGGTCGAGGAGGGCACGGCCGCCAGCACGACCTCCTACGAATACGAGCCGGAAGAGGACGAGATCCTCGCCCGCCTCTTGCCGCGCAACCTCGCGGTCCAGATCTTCCGCGCGCTGCTCGAGAACAACGCTTCGTTCTACGGCGCCCAGATGAGCGCGATGGACAACGCGACGCGCAACGCCGGTGAAATGATCCGCAAGCAGACGCTGGTCTACAACCGCACCCGTCAGGCGCAGATCACCAAGGAACTGATCGAAATCATCTCGGGCGCCGAGGCCGTCTGACCAAGACGCTTCAGCACCCATCATACGCAACATCCCGGTCGAGCTGACCGTGGTCTAAAAATTCGGATCGAAGGAGACATTCAATGGCAGCCCAGGTCGGTCGCGTCACCCAGGTCATCGGCGCCGTCGTCGACGTGCAGTTCGAAGGCCACCTCCCGGCCATTCTCAACTCGCTCGAGACCAAGAACGGCGGCAACCGCCTGGTGCTCGAAGTCGCCCAGCATCTCGGTGAGTCCACCGTCCGCGCCATCGCGATGGACACCACCGAGGGTCTGGTTCGCGGCCAGGAAGTCACCGACACCGGTTCGCCGATCCGCGTTCCCGTCGGCGAGGGCACGCTCGGCCGCATCATCAACGTCATCGGCGAGCCGATCGACGAAGCCGGTCCCGTCAAATCGGAAGGCCTGCGCGCCATCCACCAGGAAGCGCCGACCTACACCGACCAGTCGACCGAAGCTGAGATTCTCGTCACCGGCATCAAGGTCGTCGACCTCCTCGCTCCCTATGCGAAGGGTGGCAAGATCGGCCTGTTCGGCGGCGCCGGCGTCGGCAAGACCGTGCTGATTCAGGAACTGATCAACAACGTCGCGAAGGCGCACGGCGGTTACTCCGTGTTCGCCGGCGTCGGCGAGCGTACCCGCGAGGGCAACGACCTCTATCACGAGTTCATCGAGTCCAAGGTCAACGCCGATCCGAAGAATCCGGATCCGAGCGTGAAGTCGAAGTGTGCGCTGGTGTTCGGCCAGATGAACGAACCGCCGGGCGCCCGCGCCCGCGTCGCGCTCACCGGTCTCACCATCGCGGAAGACTTCCGCGACAAGGGCCAGGACGTGCTGTTCTTCGTCGACAACATCTTCCGCTTCACCCAGGCCGGCTCGGAAGTGTCGGCGCTGCTCGGCCGTATTCCTTCGGCGGTGGGTTATCAGCCGACGCTGGCCACCGACATGGGCGCGCTGCAGGAGCGCATCACCACCACGCAGAAGGGCTCGATCACCTCGGTGCAGGCCATCTACGTTCCGGCCGACGACTTGACCGACCCGGCACCCGCGACCTCGTTCGCGCATCTTGACGCGACCACGACGCTGTCGCGCTCGATCGCCGAAAAGGGCATCTATCCGGCGGTGGACCCGCTCGACTCGACCTCGCGCATGCTCTCCCCGCTGGTTGTCGGCGAGGAGCACTACGCGGTCGCCCGTCAGGTGCAGCAGGTGCTGCAGCGCTACAAGGCGCTGCAGGACATCATCGCCATTCTCGGCATGGACGAGCTTTCGGAAGAGGACAAGCTGACCGTGGCCCGCGCCCGCAAGGTCGAGCGCTTCATGTCGCAGCCGTTCCACGTCGCCGAAATCTTCACGGGTTCGCCGGGCAAGTTCGTCGACCTCGCCGACACCATCAAGGGCTTCAAGGGCCTGGTGGAAGGCAAGTACGACCACCTGCCGGAAGCTGCCTTCTACATGGTCGGCACCATCGAAGAGGCGGTCGAGAAGGGCAAGAAGCTGGCGGCGGAAGCCGCCTAAGCTGGCGAATAGGGAGTGGCGAGTAGCTGCTCCCTCTTTTGCCACTCGCCATTCGCTACTCACCATTCGCAGGTTTCTCATGGCCACCTTCCACTTCGATCTCGTCTCGCCGGAAAAGCTCGCCTTCACGGGCGAGGTCGATCAGGTCGACATCCCCGGCGTCGAGGGTGACTTCGGCGTGCTGGCGGGACATGCGCCGGTCGTGGCTGCGATCCGGCCCGGCATCCTCACCATCACCACCGGCGGCCGGCACGAGAAGGTCATCGTGCTCGGCGGCCTCGCCGAGGTCTCCGAGAGGGGCCTGACCGTGCTCGCCGACGTCGCGACCTCGCTGGAGGAGCTCGATCGTGCCCAGTTCGCCGAGACCATCGCGGAGATGGAAGAGGGACTGAAGGAGCACGAAGGCGGCGAGCTCGATCAGGCGCTCGAACGGCTTGATCACTTCAAGAGCATCCAGCAGCAGCTCAACTCCACGGCTATGCACTAAGCCCCGGCGCAACCGCTCCGGGGCTCAAGCTTCAAATTTCCTGAACAAGTTCAGCGCTCGTCACCGACCGTGGCGGGCGCTGAAACTTTGTTGCACCGCATCGCCGATAGCGGCATTCTGCGCCCGCGAATTTGTTCCGGGGCGGGTCACAGATGAAACGCAAGATCGCGGCGATTTTCGCAGCCGATATTGCCGGGTATTCGAGGCTGGTCGCGGAAGACGAAGAGGAGACGCTGCGGCGTCTCGCCTCCTATCGCGAGGTCGTCGACGATTTCATCGCCAAGGCGGGCGGGCGCATCTTCAACACGGCGGGCGATGCCGTGCTCGCGGAATTTCCGAGCGCGGTCGATGCGGTGCGCTGCGCGATCGACATCCAGGAATCGCTGCGGACCCGCAACATGGCCTACCCGCCGAGCCGGCAGATGTCGTTCCGCATCGGCATCACCATCGGCGATGTCGTCGAGCGCGACGGCGATCTGCTAGGGGACGGCGTCAACATTGCCGCGCGGCTGGAGGGGCTCGCCGAGGTCGGCGGCATCTGCGTCTCCCGCGCCGTGCACGAGCAGGTCGCCAACAAGCTGTCGGTACAGTTCGCCGATATCGGCGCGCAGGAGGTGAAGAACATCCCGACGCCGGTGCACGCCTACATGGTGGCGATGCGGCGCGAGGACGGCAGCTATTCCAAGCCGCAACTGAAGAAGGCGGCCTCCAAGGTGGCCGCCGCACCGGTGTGGATGTGGCCGCTGGTGGTCGCCGTGGTCTCGATTGCCGGCATCGTCGTCACCGGCTTCCTCTACAACACCAAGCTCAAGCAGACGGCGAGCGTCGCAGCCCCACCGACCCCGACCCCGAGCACGGCTGCGAGCCCGACGTCGACGGCGAATGCCGCGGCGCCGAACCCGATGCCGACCCAAATGGCAAAGGCGCCGATGGCGCCGCCGAACGCCGGCGCTGCGATGGCGCCGCTGCCCGCGCCATCAACCTCCGCCGCGCCGACAGCGGGCAAGTTTTCGGCCGATACCGTGCCCTTCATCAACGAGCGCGTCCGCAACTATCTGGCCGGCGACTATGCCGCGGCCGGCGACTACAAGGCCTTCGCGCTCAATGTCGGCGGCTTCACCGGCTCGGCGCTGAACCAGCCGAACGAGGAGGCCGCGCGCAACTCCGCGGTCGAGCAGTGCCAGAAGCGCGCCGATGCCGCGCAATCGCCGCGGCGCTGCGAGCTCTATGCGGTCGGCAACAACGTCGTCTACACCCACGGCAAGCCGCCGATGCCGCCGGCTCCCTATTTCCGGCACGACGCCATGACCGAGCGGGCGTTCGTCTCGAAGGACTTTCCGATCGTGCGCGATCCGCAAAAGGTCCGGCTCGAGAACATGTTCGTTCCGGCGGCGAAATCCCGCTCGGTCGCACTCGGCCCTGGCGGACAATATTTCATGGTGCTGGGCGCATCGTCGCCCGAGGATGCGGCGCGTCGTTCCCTTGAATCGTGCGGCGCGATCGCCGGCGTGCCCTGCCTGGTCGTTGCGATCGACGACAATTTCGTCGTGCCGATCCCGACCCTGCTCAGGATCACCGGCTTCTTCCATGCCGCGAGCAATCCCTCGATCGTGGCAGATGCCCGCGACGAGGTCGTGCGCAAGCTCGGCGACGCCATGGGCTGGAACGCCGTCGCCGTCGGCACCTCAGGCCGCCCCGGCCTCGGCCTGAAGGCCGCCGACGAGCAGACCGCCGTCAATTCCGCACTCGCCGACTGCGCCAAGCGCGATCGCGACTGCCACGTCATCGCGATCGGCCCGTTCACGGTGGGGCCGATCAATTAGGCCTGGTGGGTCGAAAGGTGCGCCCCCTCGCCCCGCTTGCGGGGCGAGGGTTGCGGCGAGGGGGAGCCTCCGCAGGGGCGTTGAGAGTTGGACTCGTGGAGAGTCCCCCTCACCCGGAATCCGCGCTACGCGCGAATTCCGACCTCTCCCCGCAACAAGCGGGGCGAGGTGAAGCGACCATTGCGCTCCGCCGCCGGTTCTGTCCGACGTCTCAAGAACTTCGCAGCAACCACAGCTCTTCGCGCCGGAGGTGGCCGGCTACTGTGCATGGGGTTGTTTTCGCGGTTTTAATTTCCGAAGGCTGCAAACTGCTGCGCCACCGCCTGATAAACCTCGCGGCGGAACGGCACCACGAGGTCGGCGACGCGGTCGAGCCGCTCCCAGCGCCAGGCATCGAACTCGGCGGGCTGGCCGTTGCGCGGCGTCAGTGGATCGATCTCGTCGTCCTTGCCGGTGAAGCGCAGCGCGAACCATTTTTGCCGCTGCCCGCGAAATTTTGCGAGCCGATGCGTCTGCGGTCCGTCATAGGGCGGAAACTCGTAGGTGAGCCAGTCGGTCTCGCCGAGGAATTCGGCGCTGGTCACGCTGGTCTCCTCCCAGAGCTCGCGCACCGCCGCGTCGCGCAAATTCTCGCCCTCGTCGACGCCGCCCTGCGGCATCTGCCAGTCGAGGCCCGGCAGAATGATCTCGGGCCCGTCGCCCTTGAAGCGGTGCCCGATCAGGACATGGCCGTCTGCGTTGAACAGGGCGATGCCGACATTGGGGCGGTAGGGCTTTTCATTCGTCACGCGTAAATCTCTCATCGTCATTCCGGGTCGCGCAAGGCGCGAGCCCGGAATCCATAACCACAGGCCGTCGTTGGTTGAAAGGTCGTGGTTGCCATCTCCCGCCCAACGTCGCCCTGGGGTTATGGATCCCCGCCTTCGCGGGGATGACGACCGAGAGCGTGGCCACGGGGTACCTGAATCATTCATCCGCCAGCGACGAAAATTCCTTCACCACGCGCTCATAGACCGGGCGCTTGAACGGGATGATCAGCCCGGGGAGGTTCTTCATCGGCTCCCAGCGCCAGCTCACGAATTCGGCCTTGTGGCCACCGCCGCCGGGCTTCTCGACGTTGATCTCACTGTCCTTGCCGGTGAAGCGGACCGCGAACCATTTCTGGCGCTGGCCGCGATAGCGGCCCTTCCAGGCGCGGCCTGCGACCGTGCGCGGGATGTCGTAGATCAGCCAGTCCGGGACCTCGCCGAGCCGCTCGACCGAGCGCACGCTGGTCTCCTCATAGAGCTCCCGTTTGGCCGCGTCCCAGGTGTCCTCGCCGGGATCGACGCCGCCCTGCGGCATCTGCCAGACATGGGCGTCGTCGACGTGCTCGATGCCGCCGGCACGGCGGCCGATGAACACCAGTCCCTTCGTATTGATCAGCATCACACCAACACAGGTCCGGTAGGGCAGATCCTCGTAACGCGCCATTCCGCCAGACCTCTTGCCTGCACTTGGTGGGCATGCCGGTCCCGCGGGGACCCGTGCCGTACCAATTCGTTGATTTAGCTGGATTTTGATTTCAGCATCGCGGTTGTCAATGGCACCAAAAGGATACCTCGGTCGCCCAATGTCTTGGTCCAGGCACTGACGCGCTCGATCGAGACCGGCAGGGCCGAGGCGGTCCCGACGGCGACGCCGCGCTCGCGGGCGGTCGATTCGAGCTTGGTCAGGGCGCGGTCGATTTCGGTCGGGGTCGGCACCACGTCGATCGCGATGTCGCCCTTGCCGAACGGCATCGACGCGCTGCTTGCTGCCTGGGGCGCGATGCTGCGGGGCGAGGAGCCGTCGTCGAAGAAGCCGAGGCCGCGCTTGGCCGCCTCGCGGATGATTGGCTGCATCGCCGGCTCCGTCGCGATGAAGCGGGCACCCATGAAATTGGCGAGGCCGGCATAGCCCTGCATCCGGCTGAGGTGCCAGTACAGGCGGTCCATGTTCTGGTCGGGGCTGAGCGAGGTCAGCAGCGTCTGCGGCCCCGGATCGTTGTCCGGGAAGTCGTAGGGCTCCATCGGGATCTGCAGGAAGATCTCGTGGCGCTGGACGCGCGCCCGCTCGGCGAGCTTGCCGGGGTCGGCCCCGTAAGGCGTGAAGGCCAGAGTCACCGCCGGCGGCAGCTTCATGATCGCGTCGGTTGTCTTGGCGGCACCGACGCCGAGGCCGCCGATCACGATCGCGACCACCGGCATCCTGGCGGCCTTGGCGCGGTCGGCATCCCCGGCATAGACGTTGAACGGCTTCAGGTCGCCGGCGGCCACGGGAATCATGCCGTAGCGCGACTTCTCCAGCAGCTTTGGATCGATCCCGGCCATGACCGGCGGCGGGGCGGACGCCGCCTCGCCCTTGTCGGCGGCATCGCCAGCGCCGATGACCACGTCATGCCGCGTGCCGGTCGAGCCGTCGATCATGGTGACGGTCTTCTGCTCGCCGGGGGCGGCCTGCTTCGGCGCTTCCTTGGTGTCCTGCTTGCTCTCGTGCCTGGTTTCGGAAGCCGCCGGCTTCTCGTCCGTGACCTTGGGCTCGCGGATCGCGATCCGCGTCATCGGCTCGCCGCCGAGCGGGTCCCTGTTGAAGATGGCGAAGCCGGCAAAGGTAACCAGGAACAGGCCGAGCAGCACGGCCAGCAGCTGCATGGCGGTGAACGGCAGCCGCAGCCGGCGCTTGCGGCGCGGCTTGTCCTGTCCGAGCGGGGCGCTCAGATCATCGGCCGTCTCAGTCATGCGCGATCCCGAATCACTGATCCCGACGATACCACGGCGAGGTCAAGCGGCGGCAGGCCGGGATAGGCCGGGGACGACAGGAGTTCCAAGCAAAAAGGGCGGCTTCCGAGAGCCGCCCTTTTCGTGAGATCGCGCGTCGCGTCGACTTAGTTCGCCGACTTAGTTAGCAGCCTTGGGCTTGTCGGTCGCCGCCTTGTCGGCGCCCGGGGTGGGCGCGGCAGAGGCGCTGTTCTTGATGCCGTGGAGCAGGTCGTCGGCGAGCTTGAGCGCCTTGTCGTCCTTGGCGTCCGGCGGCACGTAGGACTGCGAGCCGGTCTTCTCGTCGCCGTCGTTCTTGAGATGGCCGCGCAGCGAAGCCTCGCCCTTGGTGTCGGTGCGCGACTTCAGCTCGTCCGGCACGTCCTGCAGCACCTCGATGTCGGGCACGATGCCCTTGGCCTGGATCGACTTGCCAGACGGCGTGTAGTAGCGCGCCGTGGTCAGGCGCAGTGCGCCGTTGCCCGAGCCGAGCGGGATGATGGTCTGCACCGAGCCCTTGCCGAACGAACGCGTGCCGACGATGGTCGCGCGCTTGTGGTCCTGCAGCGCGCCGGCGACGATCTCGGAGGCCGAGGCCGAGCCGCCGTTGACCAGCACGATGACCGGCTTGCCCTTGGTGAGGTCGCCGGCATGCGCAGTGCGGCGCTGCGTCTCCTCGGCGTTGCGGCCGCGGGTCGACACGATCTCGCCCTTCTCCAGGAACGAGTCGGACACGGTGACCGCTTCCTCGAGCAGGCCGCCCGGATTGTTGCGGAGGTCGATGATGTAGCCCTTCAGCTTGTCGCCGATCTGATTCGAGAGGTTGGTGACCTCGCGCTTCAGACCTTCGGTGGTTTGCTCGTTGAAGGTGGTGATGCGGATATAGGCGATGTCGTCGGCCTCGATGCGGGCGCGCACCGAGCGGACGCGGATGTTGTCGCGCACCAGCGTCACGTCGAGCGGATTGTCCTGACCCTTGCGGATGATCTTGAGCTTGATCTTGGTGTTGACCGGACCGCGCATCTTCTCGACCGCCTGGTTCAGGGTCAGGCCCTGCACCGCCTCGTCGTCGAGATTGGTGATGATGTCGTTGGCCATGATGCCGGCGCGCGAGGCGGGCGTGTCGTCGATCGGCGACACCACCTTGATCAGGCCGTCTTCCATGGTGACCTCGATGCCGAGGCCGCCGAACTCACCGCGGGTCTGCACCTGCATGTCGCGGAAGCTCTTCGCGTCCATGTAGCTCGAATGCGGATCGAGGCCGGTGAGCATGCCGCTGATGGCGGATTCGATCAGCTTGGTGTCGTCGGGCTTCTCGACATAGTCGGAGCGCACGCGCTCGAACACGTCGCCGAACAGATTGAGCTGGCGATAGGTGTCCGCGGTGGCGGCTCGCGCGCTGGAGCCCATGAACACCGCGCGCGGCTGGGTCACGAACAGCGTCAGCGCCGCACCGGTGGCCGCGCTGAGGAGGATTACTGAAGTCTTGCGCATCATCCGCGAACCTTCTCGCCTTCATTTGCGGCCCACCATGGGCCTGGATCGATTGGAGTGCCGTCTTTACGGAACTCGACATACAGCACAGGTTGACTCGCGTTCGTGGCGAGAATGGAGGCGACTTGAGATGTCGACCCCATGGTCGCGACTGGCTCCCCCGTGAGCACAAACTGTCCGATGTTGACCGAAATGCGCTCCATCCCGGCGATCAGGACATGATACCCGCCCCCGGCGTTGAGGATCAAGAGTTGTCCATAGCTGCGGAACGGGCCGGCATAGACCACCCAGCCATCGCACGGCGTCGTGACCTGGGAGCCGGGCTTGCTTGCCAGCGAAATGCCCTTCTGCACGCCGCCGACCCCATCGGAACCGCCAAAGTCCCTGATCTTGTTACCGTTAACCGGAAGCGGCAGGAGGCCCTTGGCCGAGGCGAAGGCGATCGCGGGGGTGGTCCGGGACCGGTCCTTGAAAGCGGCGGGGCCTGATTTGGCGCTGGCGGCCGCGTTTGCCGCTGCCAGTTTGGCCTCCTTGGCCTCGGCCTGCCTTGCGGCCTCGGCGGCTTTCTCGGCCGCCTTGGCGGCGCTTTGCAGGTCCTGCTCCATCTTGGTGATCAGTCCCTGGAGATCGCCGACCTGCCTTGAAAGCGCGATCGCGCGCGAGCTTTCGGCGTCGAGGTCTTTTTCGCGCGCGGACTGCTGGCGCTGCCGCTCGTCGATCAGGGCGGTGAGGCGGGTCTGGTCGCTCCGGACCTTGTCGCGGTCGGCGGCGAGCTGGTCGCGCTCGCTCGCGATGCTCTTGCGCAGGGCCACGAGCTCGCCGAGCTCGCCCACGATCTTCTCCGCGCGGCCGCGCAATTCCGGCACGACGGCACCGAGCAGCATCGCGGTGCGCAGCGATTGCAGCGCATCCTCGGGGCGCACCAGCAACGCCGGCGGCGTGCGCCGGCCGGCGCGCTGCAGCGCCGCCAGCACCTCGACGATGTCGGCGCGGCGCGAATCAAGCGAAGAGCGCATCTGCTGCTCGCGGCCGTTCAGCGTCTTCAGCCGCGCTTCGGCTTCGTCGATCTTGGTCTCGACGGCACGCACATTGGCGGCGGTGTCGATCAGCTGCTGATTGAGCTGGGTGCGATCCTGGCCGAGCGCGGTGATCTCGGCCTTCAGCTTGGCTTGCGCTTCCTCCGCGCTCTTCTGCCTCGCGCGCGCAGCTTCCAGCTCCTGCTCGCGCTGCTTGATGGCGTCGGGCGAGACGGCTGCGGTCTGGGGCGCCGGCGCTGCCGTCTGAGCTTGCGCGAGGCTTGTGCCTGCGAGGTTTGCGCCTGCGAGGCTTGCGATCAGCAGGTTGAGGACGGGCGCTCGCATCGCTTTAGGCAAAGGTGCTCGTTGTGGCGCGGGTCACGCGCGGTGATAGGGATGGCCGGCCAGGATGGTGGCGGCCCGATACAGCTGTTCCAGAAGCATGACGCGGACCATTTGGTGCGGCCAGGTCGCAGAGCCGAACGCGATCGCGAGCTTGGCCTTACGGCGCAATTCGGGCGAAAGTCCGTCCGCCCCTCCGATCATGAAGATAGTATGTCCGGCCCCCTCGTCGCGCCAGCGCCCGAGATGCCGTGCGAATACGGTGGAGTCGAGATTCTGGCCGCGCTCGTCCAGTGCCACCAGGATGGATTTGTCGGGGATATGCGCTGAGATCGCCGCGGCCTCCTCGGCCATCCGCGTCGCGGTGTCGCGTGCGCGGCTCTCGGGAATTTCGTGGATGCTGAGCTCGCGGAATCCAAGCTTGCGGCCGGCCTCGTCGAACCGCTGGAAATAACGGTCGGCAAGCTCCCGTTCGGGGCCCTGCTTCAGCCGGCCCACCGCAATGACAGCAACACGCATGATGGTTTCAGCGTCGTGTTTTCGAGGTCGCGCGCATAAGGCGCGCGCACGACGCTAGCATGCGCGTCAGCCGATTCGAAATCGGCTTCGTCAGCCTCTAGATCGCCTTCGCCGCCCCTGGGCCCTGCGTGTACAATCTCTCGAGATTGTAGAACTCACGGACCTCGGGTCTGAACACGTGCACGATCACATCGCCGGAATCGATCAGCACCCAGTCGCAATTGGGCAGGCCCTCGACATGGATGTTCTTGATGCCGGTTTCCTTGAGGCCCTTCGTCACGTTCTCCGCGATCGCACCGACGTGCCGGTTCACCCGGCCGGTCGTGACGATCATGTAGTCGGAGTATGCCGATTTGCCGCGAAGGTCGATGGTGACCGTCTCTTCCGCCTTCATATCCTCGAGGCGGGAGAGGATCAGGCTCAGCGTCTTGTCGGCGTCGGGTTGCGCCTTCAAGGCCGCAGCTTTGGTCGATGTTTTACGCGTAGGCTTAGCAACCTTGGGTAAAACAGACTTGGACAATACAGATGTGGCCAGGGACCATTCCTTTCACTGTATCGCGAGGACCGAATCCGGCGCTCACGGGTGACACTACATCATGTGGGGTTAAGGGTTTCAATATGCCAGAGAGCCCGATGTCCCCACGACGCCGGCACACTCCGTCTCACTTCGTACCTTTCCAGCTCCCGTCCGGGTTCCGCAGGCCGGTCGAGGACAGATTCAGCTTCAATCCGGTCAGGAACACCCAGGCCGGTGCCGGCTGGTCCGCAAGCAGCGCTGCCTTGCTCTCCGGCAGACGGTAACGAGATAGCGCTTGGGCGGCGGGCGAGGCGAGGGCGCGAAAACTCTGTGGTGGACGATCGATGACCGCCATCGGCACCTGGCCGGCGATGCGCCGCCAGTCCTGCCAACGGTGGAATTGAGCGAGGTTGTCGGCGCCCATGATCCAGACAAAGCGCAGGCCGGAGAAGCGGCGGCGCAAGGTGTTGATCGTGTCGATAGTGTAGCGGGTGCGAATGACGGATTCGAGACAGCTCACCTCGATGCGCGGATCATCGGCGACATCGCGCGCGGCCTGCATGCGCGCGCCGAGTTCATGCAGATTGCCGTTCTCCTTGAGCGGATTGCCGGGAGTAACCAGCCACCAGACGCGATCGAGCTGCAATCGCTTGAGCGCGAACTGGCTGATCGCGCGATGCGCCTGATGCGGCGGGTTGAACGAGCCGCCGAGCAGGCCGATGCGCATGCCCTCGGTGTGGGGCGGGACCGCTTGCGCCACAAAACGCGGCACGACGAATTTGTTGCTCAATGGCAGCGCCCCGCAACGTTGCTTACGGCCGCGTCTGCCCGGTGCCGTGAACGCGATATTTGAAGCTCGTGAGTTGCTCGGCGCCGACAGGGCCGCGGGCATGGAAACGACCGGTGGCGATGCCGATCTCGGCGCCGAAGCCGAACTCGCCGCCATCGGCAAACTGCGTCGAGGCGTTGTGCAGCACGATCGCGGAATCGACCTCGCTGAGGAATTTCTTCGCCGCACGCTCGTCCGCGCTCACGATCGCATCGGTGTGGTGCGAGCCATGATTCTGGATATGCGCGATCGCGCCGTCGACGCCGTCCACCACCTTCGCCGCGATGATCGCGTCGAGATATTCGGTGTCCCAATCCTCGTCACTTGCAGGCTTGACGCGTACATCGGTCCTCTGCACGGCATCGTCACCGCGCACTTCGCAGCCGGCCTCGATCAGCATCTCGACCAGCGGCTTCAGGTTCTTCGCAACAGCCGCGCGATCGACCAGCAGCGTCTCGGCGGCACCGCAGACGCCGGTGCGGCGCATCTTGGCGTTGAGCACGATCGACTTCGCCATGGCGAGGTCGGCGCTGGCATCGACATAGACGTGGTTGACGCCTTCGAGATGCGCGAACACAGGCACGCGCGCCTCCTGCTCGACGCGGGCGACGAGGCTCTTGCCCCCGCGCGGCACGATCACGTCGATGGCGCCGTTCAATCCCGACAGCATCATGCCGACCGCCGCGCGGTCGCGCGTCGGCACCAGCGTGATCGCAGCTTCAGGCAGGCCGGCTTCGCGCAGGCCCTGTACCAGGCAATCATGGATGGCGCGGCACGAGCGAAAACTGTCCGAGCCGCCGCGCAGGATCACGGCATTGCCCGACTTCAGGCACAGCACGCCGGCATCCGCCGCAACGTTCGGCCGACTCTCGAAGATCACGCCGACGACGCCGAGCGGCACGCGCACGCGCTCGATGGTCATGCCGTTCGGCCGCTGCCAGCTCTCGGTGACGACACCAACGGGATCGGCGATGCCGCGCACGATGCCGATGCCTTCGGCCATCGCTTCGACCCGCGCCGGCGTTAGCGTCAGGCGGTCGATGAAGGAGGAGGTCATGTTGCCGGAGGCGCGGGCCTCCGCGACGTCCTCGGCATTGGCGGCAAGAATCGCGGCCGCGTTGGCGCGGATCGCCCGCTCCATGGCCTCGAGCGCCCGGTTCTTCTGCTCCGGCGGCGCCAGCGCCAGCACGCGCGCGGCGGCGCGGGCACGGGTGGCGAGATCGGACATCAGGGCCAAGAGATCGCTAGTCCGATCGGCATTGCCATCAACGGCTTTGAGGGGGGCGGCCATGGGGGTCAACCTTCTGCTAAGGCGGTGTCCTAGCACGGAAATCCCGCTTTTGCGAAGGGCAGTGAGGGTATGGCAGGGGCCCGGCGGGCACCGGCCGGCTAGGTCAGTCCCCCGTCATTCCGGGGCGGTGCGCGAGCACCGAACCCGGAATCTCGAGATTCCGGGTCTGGTCCTTCGGACCATCCCGGAATGACGGAGCAAAGGGGTTACCCGCCCACCACCAGATCGTCGCGGTGGATCATCTCGGAGCGGCCGCTGATGCCGAGAATGGTCATTACGTCCGGGGAGGAGCGGCCCTTGATCCGTTCGGCGACCTCGGCGTCATAGGCGATCAGGCCGCGGCCGACCTCGCTAAAGTCGGGGCCGCGCACGATCACGGCATCGCCGCGGGCGAACTGGCCCTCGACCTTGATCACGCCGGCCGGCAGCAGGCTGGCGCCGGCGCGCAGCGCGGTCACGGCGCCGGCGTCGATCGTCAGCGTGCCCTTCGGCTCCAGCGTGCCCGCAATCCAGCGCTTGCGCGAGGTGATGGGATTGGCGGGCGTCAGGAACCAGGTGCAGCGGCCGCCATCGGCGATCGCTTGCAGGGGATGCTCGATCTTGCCGGAGGCGATCAGCATGTGGGTGCCGCCGGTGGTGGCGATCTTGGCCGCCTCGACCTTGGTGCGCATGCCGCCGCGCGACAGCTCGGACTCGGCATCGCCAGCCACAGCCTCGATCTCCGAGGAGATGCTGTCGACGACGGGAATGAGCTTTGCGTTCGGGTTGTTCTTCGGCGGGGCGTCGTAGAGACCGTCGATGTCGGACAGCAGCACCAGCAGATCGGCGCTCGCCATGGTGGCGACGCGCGCGGCGAGGCGATCATTGTCGCCGTAGCGGATCTCGTTGGTGGCGACCGTGTCGTTCTCGTTGATCACGGGGATCGCGCGCCACTCCAAAAGCTTGCCGATGGTGGAGCGGGCATTGAGATAGCGGCGGCGCTCCTCGGTGTCCTGGAGCGTCACCAGAATCTGGCCGGCATCGATGCCATGGGCGCCGAGCACCTCCGACCAGATCCGCGCCAGTGCGATCTGGCCGACCGCGGCCGCGGCCTGGCTCTCTTCCAGCTTCAACGGACCGCGCGGCAATTTGAGCCGGCTGCGGCCGAGCGCGATCGAGCCGGAGGAAACGACGAGGACGTCGCGCCCTTCCTTGTGCAGCTTGGCCATGTCGTCGGCGAGCGCGGCGAGCCAGGACGCCCGCACCTCGCCCTTGTCGGAATCGACCAGCAGCGCTGAGCCGACCTTGACGACGATGCGGCGGAATTGACTGAGTTCGGGGCTGGCCATGGCGCGCTTGGACGATCTGCTCTGCATTGGAGACGGCGGAGCGAGAGGCGGCGCCGGTGAGGCCAGCTTTTGCAGCAGGACGATGGCCAGCGCAAGGCGGCCTGAATGGTAAACGGCACTTGTCCGGGACGCCTGTCTGGCTCTAATTGCCGGCAACGATAAAGGGCTGAAAGAGGAAACGTATGGATCGCCGCAATTTCATGGCTGGATGTCTCGGCCTGCCGCTGCTGGCGCAGGCGGACGGGGCGCACGCGCAGGCCGGGCTGACGAAAATCATCTTCCCGTTCGCAGCCGGAGCCGGTGGCGACACGCTGTGCCGGCTGATCGCGCAGGAGATCGCGCCGGTGCTGCAACGGACCATGGTGGTCGAAAACCGCACCGGCGCCGACGGCCTGATCGGCATCAAGGCGGTGAAGGGCGGCAGCACCGACGGCAGCATGGTGCTGGTAACGACAGGTCCCACCATGTACCTGCTGCCGATGGTGGAGACGACACCGAGCTTCGACACGGCCAAGGACTTCGTGCCGGTGTCGCTGCTGGCGCGGTTCGAATTCGCGGTCGTGATCGGCCCGGCGATCGATGCCGCCGATTTCAAGGGATTTGTCGCCTGGCTGAAGGCGCATCCCGACAAGACCTCGTTCGGCGTGCCGAGCAACGGGACGATCCCCCATTTCATGGGCTCCAGGCTCGAGAAGGACCTCGGCATTCCCTTGAGCCGCGTGCCCTATCGCGGCAGCAGACCCATTCTCAACGACCTCATTGGCGGCCATGTCTCGTTCGGGATCGTGACGCTGGCGGACGCGCTGCCGCAGCATCGCGCCAAGGGCGTGAAGATCATTGCGGTGTCGAGCGCGGAGCGTTCGCCCTTCGCGCCGGAGGTTCCCACGCTGAAGGAGAGCGGCATCGATCTCGTTGCCGACGCCTGGTACGGCATGTGGCTTCCCGCCGGCAGCCCGCCGGAATTCGCCGGCAAGCTCGGCGCGGCTGCAAGCGCGGTACTCGCCAAGCCGGAGGTGAAGGAGAAGCTCACGGCGATCGGATTGATCCCGGTCGGGAGCGATGCGGAAGGACTGTCGAAAGAACTCGCCGCGAATACGGCGTTCTGGCAGCCGATCGTGAAGGCGACGGGCTACAAGATCGAGAATTGAGGCAAGCTGCCTCTTCTCCCTCTCCCCGTTCTTACGGGGCCGGGACGAACTTCGTTCGCTCTGAGAGGGTTGGGGTGAGGGGCTGCCTCCGCAAAAGCGCTGGCAGTTGGACTCGCGGAGAGTCCCCCTCACCCGGATCGCATCTGGCGATGCGATCCGGCCTCTCCCCGCAGGCGGGGAGAGGCGAAGACAAGCTCACATCTTCGCCCGTTGCGCGATGCCGTCCTTGATCGCGGTGAACTCTTTCTCGTCCCAGATGCCGATCAAGACCCCGCCCTTCACCTGCAGTTGGTTGTCGGCATAGGCCGCGATCTTCTCGCGCGGCGTCGTGATGTGGTCGTTGGGATGCAGCGCCCAGTCGAACAGCTCGGCCTGCAACCGCGCGATGACGCCGGCGCAATCAGGGTCGTCGCCGCGATCGACATATTCCTGCGGATCGGTTTCGAGATCGTACAGCATCGGACGGAAGCCGGAGGCGTGAATATATTTCCAGCGGCCGTCGAACACCATGAACAGGCGGCAGCGCTCGATCGGCTGGTTCAGCTTCAGCCGCACGTCCTGCATGGCGTAGTCGTATTCGGAGAATGCGACCTTGCGCCAATCGGGCGGGGTCGGGCCGCGCAGCAGCGGCAGCAGCGAGCGTCCTTCGAGGATATGGCCCGGCACCTTGCCGCCGAAATAGTCGACGAAGGTCGGTGCGAGATCGATGCCTTCCACCAGCGCGTCGCTGCGCGTGCCACGCGAGGCGTCGGCCTCCTTCGAGGGATCGATGATGATCAGCGGGATCTTTGCCGACTGTTCGTGGAACAGATCCTTCTCGCCCATCCAATGATCGCCGAGATAATCGCCGTGATCGGAGGTGAACACGATCATGGTGGTCTCCGGGAGATCGCGCTCCTCCAGGAATTTCATCAGCACGCCCATCTGATCGTCGATCTGGGTGATCAGGCCCATATAGGTCGGGATCACCTTCTCGCGGGCATCGTCGCGCGCCATGTTTTTGGAATAGCGCATGTCCATGTAAGCGCCAAACACCGGATGCGGGCTCGAGCGCTCGCGCTCGGAGCGGATCGCCGGGATCATGTCATCCGTCGAATACATGCTGGCGTAGGGCTCCGGCGCGATATAGGGCCAGTGCGGCTTGATGTAGGACAGATGCAGGCACCACGGCCGGCCGTCGGTCTCGGCCTCGCTGATGAAGTCCATCGCGCGCCGCGTCATGTAGGGCGTCTCGGAATGCTCCTCCGGCACGCGCGCGGCCTTGTCGGCGTGCACTAGCAGCCAGCCGTTCTGCAGCGAACCATCCTCGGCCGCGCCGGAATTGGCCCAGTGCTCCCAGGGATTGGTGGCTTCAAAGCCCTTCTGGCGCAGATACTCGTCGTATTTCGGGCGCGGCCGTCCGGTCGGATGCAGGCCGTCATCGCGCTCGTAAGGCTCGAAGCCGCATTCGGCGACATGCACGCCGATGATCGATTCCGGCGGGATGCCGAGCGCCTTCATGCCTTCGAGATCGGGCGCCATGTGGGTCTTGCCGACCAGCACGTTGCGCACGCCGATCTTGTTCAGGTGATCGCCGAGCGTGGGCTCGCCGACACGCAACGGCCAGCCGTTCCAGTGCGAGCCGTGCGAGCGCATGTAGCGCCCGGTGTAGAACGACATACGCGACGGGCCGCAGATCGGTGACTGTACATACGCCTTGGTAAAGAGCACGCCGCGCTTCGCCAAGGCGTCGATGTTGGGCGTCTTCAGCGTGGGGTGGCCGGTGCAGCCGAGATAATCATAGCGAAGCTGGTCGCACATGATCCAGAGAACGTTTTTCGCACACGCCATGGGTTTATCTCTGCCGTTTCTTGAGCGTTTGATGCTGCGATATTCGTACTACGATGACAACCTCTCCCATGGTGATGCGCGAGCCGTTGCCGCACATTCGGTGTCGTCCCGGCGAAGGCCGGGACCCATAGCCCCAGGGAGCAGTTTGGCGAAGATTGGTCGTGCGCGGTACTCCTACCTACGCGTCACCGATGGATCACGCGGTATGGGTCCCGGCCTTCGCCGGGACGACCATGAGGAGACAGTTTAGGCCGACCATGGCTCCGCTTCCGCCGCGCTCTTCGCTTTCGCAGAGACCGGGCTCTCGCCGATGACATCGGCCAATGCGCGCAACGCTTCCTTCACGCCCTGGCCGGTCGCGCCGGAGAGCAGCAGCGGCGTCTTCTTGGCAGCGCGCTTCAGGCGGTCCTTCTGCTTCTTGAGCTCGTCCGGCTCGACCGCGTCGATCTTGTTCAACGCGACGATCTCGATCTTGTCGGTGAGCTGCCCGCCATAGGCATCGAGCTCCTTGCGCACCGTCTTGTAGGCCTTGCCGGCATGCTCGCTTGTTGCGTCGACGAGATGCAGCAGCACGCGGCAGCGCTCGACATGGCCGAGGAAGCGATCGCCGAGACCGGTGCCTTCATGCGCGCCCTCGATCAGGCCGGGAAT
Source organism: Bradyrhizobium sp. cir1 (assembly GCF_014198245.1). Taxonomy (GTDB): domain Bacteria; phylum Pseudomonadota; class Alphaproteobacteria; order Rhizobiales; family Xanthobacteraceae; genus Bradyrhizobium. The sequence continues at coordinate 7,088 of NZ_JACIHE010000032.1, read as the reverse complement.
GTCCGCCAGCACGAATTCGCGGCCGTCGGCGTTCACGACGCCGAGCTGCGGATGCAGCGTGGTGAAGGGATAGTCGGCGATCTTGGGCCGCGCCGCGCTGACCTTGGACAGGAACGTCGACTTGCCGGCATTGGGCATGCCGACGAGCCCAGCATCCGCGATCAGTTTCAGCCGTAGCCAGATCCAGCGCTCCTCGCCGGGCTGGCCGGGATTGGCGTTGCGCGGCGCGCGGTTGGTCGACGACTTGAAATGCGCATTGCCGAAGCCGCCATTGCCGCCCTCGGCCAGCACGAATTTTTCGCCGAGCTTGGTGAAGTCGTGGATCAGCGTCTCGCGGTCCTCGTCGAAGATCTGCGTGCCCACGGGGACCTTCAGCACGATGTTCTTGCCGTTGGCGCCGTGGCGGTCCGAGCCCATGCCGTTCTCGCCCTTCTGGGCCTTGAAATGCTGCTGGTAGCGGTAGTCGATCAGCGTGTTCAGCCCGTCGGCGACCTCGATGATGACATTGCCGCCGCGGCCGCCATTGCCGCCGGAGGGACCGCCGAATTCGATGAACTTCTCGCGGCGGAACGCCACGCAGCCGTTCCCGCCGTCACCGGAGCGGATATAGACCTTTGCTTCGTCGAGGAATTTCATGGGCCATAGGTAGGCCAGCCGGCCCCCTCCGGCAACCCGAATTGGCCCGTGAATCGGCCGAATTTTAAGCGATTTCCGTCCTTGCTTAACCTGTCGGCCGGCGCCGGATCAGGAATTTCTGCGTGCCCTCCAGCACCAGCTCCTTGCGCTGGTTGAAGACGGTACTCCGAAGCGTCACCACGCCGGTGGTGCGTCCCGGCACCAGCTCGGTGACCTCGAGCGCCGGATAGATCGTGTCGTCGGCGAACACCGGCTTGAGGAACCGGCTCGATTGCTCGAGGAAGCCGACCAGGGAGTCCTCGACCATGAACGGAAACAGGCCGGCGCCGGGCGCGGTGTGGATCAGGGTCTGGAAGCCGTGGGCGAGAAGATGCGGCATGCCGCGGCTGCGGCAATATTCCACGTCGTAGTGCACGGGATGGGTGTCGCCGCTCGCGGTCTGGAATGCGGCGAACACCGCCGAGGTCTGGGTGCGGCTTGGCAGCACGAAACGCTCGCCGACGACGAAATCCTCAAACCAGCGTTGCGTGGGGATCATGCGATGCTGGGTCGGATCGAAATCGGTCATGTCACAGCTCTTTTCTCGGTGCGGCCTCTATCGCTACCGCGATGCGAAGAGTGCGACAATCCGTTCAATTCGGCGTGCCGGGCTTGTCCCGCGCGTCCGCGCCATTAAAACGGCCGCAAGCGACTCTTTGGTCGCTGTTCTTGGCGCTCTCTCCCCGTCATCGCGAGCGCAGCGAAGCAATCCAGACTGTTGCCGCGGAAAGACTCTGGATTGCTTCGCTGCGCTCGCAATGACGAGCTCTCACAGTCCGATCAATGCCCTTCTTCAAGAATCTCTCCGCCTATGACGATCGCTCCGCGCGCCTTGCCGGCATCGCGCTGATGGTGCTGTCGATCTTCATGTTCTCGTTCGGCGACGCCATGGGCAAATTCCTGGTCGGGACCTATTCGGTGGGGCAGCTGCTGTTCCTGCGCGCCTGCGCGGCGCTGCTCTTGCTGTCGCCGCTGATCTGGAAGCAGCGCCATCAGTTCGTGCATCTGGAGCGGCCGGGCCTGCAGCTGTTTCGCGTCGTGCTCTCGACGCTCGAGGTCGCCGCCTTCTTTCTCGCCACGGTCTATCTGCCGCTCGCCGACGTCATCACCTATTATCTCGCCGGTCCCATCTTCGTCACCGCGATGTCGGCGATCTTTCTGGGCGAGAAGGTCGGCTGGCGGCGCTGGACCGCGATCCTGATCGGCTTCTGCGGCGTCTTGATCGCACTACGGCCGTCGGCCCAGACCGTCAGCCTGCCGGCGCTGATCGCGCTCGGCGGCAGTCTCTCCTTCGCAACCCTGATGCTGATCACGCGCAGCCTGCGCAAGACGCCCGACATCGTGATGGCGTCCTCGCAGTTCATCGGCACGTTCTCGCTGGGGGCGGTGCTGTCGGCATTCCACTGGGTGCCGCCGACCGCGGGCAGCCTCGTGATCTTCGCGATGGCCGGGCTCATCTCGGTGACCGCGCTGTTCTGTGTCAACCGCTCGCTCAAACTGGCGCCGGCCAGCGTCGTGGTGCCGTATCAATATTCGATGATCGTCTGGGCCGTGATCTTCGGCTTCGTCGTGTTCGGCGATGTCCCCTCGATCGCGACCATCGTCGGCGCTGCGATCATCATCGGCGCCGGGTTCTACATCTATCTGCGTGAGCGCGATCTGGGGCGACAGAGCGCGGAAGTGAATCCGCCGGCTTGAACTCTTCTGCCGTCGTCCCGGACAGGCGTAGCTCCCGACAACGCGGAGCGTTGTCGGGAGCGGAGCGCAGATCCGGGACCCATACCCCCAGGGAGAAGTTTTACGAAGACTCGGAGTGGGAGTCTTCGCGCCACGCGCATTCGTGGTTATGCGTCCCGGCCCCCGTGCGCAATTGCGCACTAGGCCGGGACGACAGCTGTGTATGTGGCTCTCGCCTACCTCACCCGTCGCGCACTGCTCCAGCTCTTCAGCGACGCCCACACGCCGCGGGAGAGGCGGAAGCAGTCGACCGGCGTCGAGGAGCCCAGCGCCAGGAAGCGGTGCAGCTGGACGCCGCTCCACTGGAAGCCGCACTTTTCCAGCACCTTGCGCGAGGCCGGGTTGGTGACGCGCGCGCCGGCATGGAGATGGTTGTCCTCGTACTCCTCGAAGAAGAAGTCGATCGCGCCGCGCGCAGCTTCCGTGGCGAAGCCCTGGCCCCAATGCTCGACACCAAGCCAGTAGCCGAGCTCGGCATTGCCGGGCTTGGAGCAGTCGATCCCGACCATGCCGACGGGACCGCTGTCGTGCTCGATCAGGAACACGGTCTCGCTGCCGAGCTCGGCGGTGGCGCGGATGAACTCGACAGCGTGGTCCTGCGAATAGGGATGCGGCAGGCGGCGCGTGTTCTCGGCGATGCGGCGGTCGTTGGCGAGCCGGGCGATGGTCCTGACGTCTGCAAGGGTCGGCCGCCGCAACGTCAGCCGCTCGGTGGCGACGACACCGGGTCTCGCCTCCTGCAAGGTCACGCTCGAGAAATCCTGCAACATGTCCGGCTCCGTGAAAGTCACTAAGTCAAAGTGAGCAAGTCAAACAAAAGGGGAGGCCGGTTTCCCGCCTCCCCTGGAGCCTTCGATCTCTTGATCTCTAGGACTCCGCCGGTTTGGTAGGACCCGGCGGACTCCAATTTGATCCACCGTCTATTCAGCCGCCTCTGCGATCGGGAGTACCGATACGAAGGTGCGGCCGTTGGCTTTGGCCTGGAACGCAACACGACCTTCGACCTTGGCAAACAAAGTGTGGTCCGTGCCCATGCCGACATTAAGGCCGGGGTGCCAGGTGGTGCCGCGCTGACGCGCAATGATGTTGCCGGGAGTGACGATCTCCCCGCCGAACGCCTTGATGCCGAGGCGCTTGCCCTTCGAATCGCGTCCGTTACGCGATGAACCGCCTGCTTTTTTGTGAGCCATGGCTCGTCTCCGAAATCCTGCGTATTTCTAGATCAATTCCTTGACGGAATCATTTCACGATTTCTCACGCATCAATTCGTGAATTGGCGTGATCACATCTCGTTATTCGGCGGCTTCCTTTGCGGACTCCTTGGCCACCTTCTCCTTCTTCGGACGCGGGCCCTTGGTGGGCTTGGCGCCGTCAGTCAGGATCTCGGTGACGCGCAGCACCGTGATCTCGTCGCGGTAGCCGCGCTTGCGGCGCGAGTTCTTGCGGCGGCGCTTCTTGAAGGCGATGACCTTCGGGCCGCGCTTGTGGTCGAGCACCTCGACCGCAACGGACGCGCCTGCGACCGTCGGAACGCCCAGCACCGGCGTGTCGCCGCCGACCACCAGGACTTCATTCAACTGCACGATCGTGCCGACTTCGCCGGCGATCTTGCCTACTTCGAGAACATCATCCGGCACGACGCGGTATTGCTTGCCGCCGGTTTTGATGACTGCGAACATCGTTCTTTCTCCGTGTTCAATCCCGGCCTCGGGACGAGCATTGTCCGGGTCGGCTTTTTGTCAGTCGCTATGGGTTTATGTGCGTTTTGCGTGGGTGGGAGTTATCCCTTTGAAAACCCACACAAAAACATGCGGCGCGAGAAACGCCCCGCGCCGGGTGTGGGACTTATAGCGGCCATCCGCCGCAAGTCAAGGAAAACCACCGAAAACGGCCCGGATTTGAAGGATTTGGCTGCGCTGGCGGCCGTCAGCCGAATCTCGGCCGGCCTTGCAACAAACCGGTTCCCCCGCCGTTAGTCCGCCGGAACAGGTAGGCGGGCAAGGGCTCCCATGGCAACAGACGAGTTGGTCAAGACGACGGGCATCGCCCAGCACGGGGCGAGCCGCCTGCCGTCGGTCGATGTCGACAGCTTCAACATCGAGATCAAGGACGACGATGGCTTCCTCGGCGACCGCGCCAGCAAGGGTGCGTTTCGCGAGATTCTCGAAGAGTGGCGCAAGCCGCTGCGCAAGAGCGGCGAGGATCCGTTCGGCGACGAGCCATCCGACAAGATCAGCAAGAAGGCCCTTGATGCGGTTCTGGTCGGCGACAATACGGAGGCTACGGCCGTCGTGCACAGCGCGATCGAGGATTTCGCCCAGGAGCTCGCCTACGTCACGCGGCGGTTCCTCAAGACCAAGGCCTGGGCCAAGACCGAGTGCATCGTGGTCGGTGGCGGCTTTCGCGCCAGCCGGCTCGGCGAAGTCGCCATTGCCCGGGCCGAGATTATTCTGAAATCCGAAGGCTTCAAGGTCGACCTGGTGCCGATCCGCTTCGATCCGGATGATGCCGGCTTGATCGGAGCCCTGCATCTCGCGCCGTCCTGGATTTTCGAGGCCTATGACAGCATCCTCGCGGTCGATATCGGCGGGACCAACATCCGCTGCGGTATCGTCGAGACGCGTTGGAAGAAGGCGCCCGACCTGTCCAAGGCCGTCGTGTTCAAATCCGATTTGTGGCGCCATGCCGATGATGAGCCGAGCCGCGAAGCCGCGGTAAAGCGACTGGTCAAGATGCTGGAAGGCCTGATCGAGGACGCCGAAGCCGAGGGCTTCAAGCTCGCGCCCTTCATCGGCATCGCCTGTCCCGGCGTGATCAACGCGGACGGCTCGATCGAGAAGGGCGCGCAGAACCTGCCGGGCAATTGGGAGAGCAGCAAGTTCAACCTGCCGGCGAGCTTGATCGAGGGCATCCCCGAGATCGGCGGGCACGACACCGCGATCGTGATGCACAATGACGGCGTGGTTCAGGGCCTCTCCGAGGTGCCGTTCATGCAGGATGTCGAGCGCTGGGGCGTGCTCACCATCGGCACCGGGCTCGGCAATGCGCGCTTCACCAACCGCCGCAACGGCAAGGTCCGGGACTCTACGGAGAACGGGAAGAAAAAAGGCAAAGACAACAACAAGAACGACTAGCTGGGCGTTTTCAAGCGAAGTGGACACCGGTTCGCGTCAAGAAAACGCGCAAAACAAGAATCTGGAGCCCCGTTCCGGTTTCACCGGAACGGAAGCGGCTCCAGAGTAACCTTGACTGGTTAGGTTAAGGACCGGATTGCGTTGCGGGGCGTGGGCTGCACGCTAGGGTCGAATCGTCGCTTCACCTGGCCGGCGAAGCCGCCCTTCACGGCCAGCATTTCAATGAGCGGCACGGGACCGCCAGTGTTTACCGCGTCTGGCGGTCCCACCCCGTTTTTCCAAAGCGTTTTCGAGCGAAGTGGACACCGGTTCGCGTAAAGAAAACGCGTCAAAATAAGAATCTCATTCTCAGCTCCAGCCGACGCGCTGAAAGAACGCCGCGATCTCCGCCGCCGCGCGATCCGGATCCTCCCGATGCGGGAAGTGGCCGACGCCGGGAAACATCGCAAGATCGAGCGCGCTGAAGGTCTCGCCGAGCCGATCGGTCCACGGATAGGGAAACAGCGGATCGTGCTCGGCCCAGCGCACGCAGGTCGGCACATCGATCGGCGGAAGCGGCAGCGCTTCGCCCTTCATCATCGCGACCCGCCCGGCATGCGATGCCCGGTAATGCGCAAACCCGCCGGCGAGATTGCCTTTCTTGAAGAAATTGTCGGCGAAGGCGTCGAGGACGTCGTCGAACGCGTTCTTGCGATGCGCCCAGCCCTTGAGGAAGTGGCCGATATAGAGCCGGCAGCTCTCGCGGCTCGCCCCGACCAGGCTAGGTGCCATCTCCATCTGGTGGAAGGACTGGTACCAGATGTGGTTGAGCCGATCAGGCGCTGCCATGCGCGCCCCGATCCCGGGATAGACGAAATCGAAGAAGAACAGGCCCGCGAGCCGCTCCGCCGCCTGCCGCGCCAGCGGCTGCATCACGGCACCGCCGACATCGTGCCCGACCAGGCCGAATCGGTCGATGCCGAGCCCGTCCATCAGCGCCAGCATGTCGGCCGCATGGCCGTCCGGCCCAAAAGGCCCGTCCGGCTTGTCGCTGTCGCCGAAACCGCGCAGGTCAGGCGCGATCAGGGTGAAGCGGTCGGCCAGGCGGGCCATCACCGGCTCCCAGGTCAGCCAGAATTCCGGCCATCCATGCAGCAAAAGCAGCGGTTTGCCCCGTCCGGTGCGGACCAGGTGGAAATCGGCGCCGTTGGCCGTGACCGTGAGATGCTCCATGGCAGTTCCTTCCCAAAGGGCGGGGCGAGGGGTGAAAGAGGCAGCGGATTTTCCCCTTTCGCGCCTTGTCTGGCCCGCCATCCTCGCCTATTAACGCCCCCAACCACAGGGGCCGCTGCTCCTATATGGCGCCTTCAGGAGAGGTGGCAGAGTGGTTGAATGCACCGCACTCGAAATGCGGCATAGGTGCAAGCCTATCGGGGGTTCGAATCCCTCCCTCTCCGCCAATTAACTCCTGTCCGGCCCGGAGACATGGGTAACGAAACGTACCTAAGAGATGGGTGACAACCTCGTGCCGATCGGGTTGTCGCGGGGTTTCAAAGTCGTCTG
>NZ_JACIHE010000031.1 GCF_014198245.1 Bradyrhizobium sp. cir1 | reverse complement strand
CACTGGTGGACAAGGCTGCTCCCGGCGGATCGGCCCGGACGGCCAGTCTACATCCGAGGCCGCCACGAACCCACAAGGGTACAGGGTGGGCAAAGGCGCAACGCGCCGTGCCCACCATCTCGCAGTAACCGCAGAAGCTGGTGGGCACGCTTCGCTTTGCCCACGGCACCGACGGTGCGGCTCTAGAACGGCAATCCCACGTAATTCTCCGACAGCGACGTCATTGCGGCCTGGGACTGCGTGACGTAGTCGAGCTCGGCGAGCTGGATGCGCGCGCCGATGCTGCCGGTATCGGGGAATTTGTGCAGCATCGAGGTCATCCACCAGGAGAAGCGCACGGCTTTCCAGACCCGTGCCAGCGCCTTGATGGAATAGGCATCGATGCCGGCGCTGGACTTCTCGTCGTAGAATTCGTGCAGGGCGCTCGACAGGTAATGCGCATCGCTGGCCGCAAGGTTCAGCCCCTTGGCGCCGGTCGGCGGCACGATGTGGGCGGCGTCGCCGCACAGGAACATTTTGCCGAAGCGCATCGGCTCGGCGACGAAGCTGCGCAACGGGGCGATGCTCTTCTCGATCGACGGTCCCGTGACGAGGCTGTCGGCCGCCTGCTGGTCGAGCCGCCGTTTCAATTCGTCCCAGAAGCGATCGTCCGGCCACTGGTCGACATGGTCGTCGAGCGAGCACTGCACGTAGTAGCGGCTGCGCTTGGTCGAGCGCATGGTGCAGAGCGCAAAGCCTCTCGCGTGGTTGGAGTAGATCAGCTCGTGGCTGACCGGAGGCGTCTCGGAGAGGATGCCGAGCCAGCCGAACGGATAGACCCGCTCGAACTCCTCGATCACCGGGGCCGGCACGCTGGCGCGGCTGATGCCGTGGAAGCCGTCGCAGCCGGCGATGAAATCGCAATCCAGCGTGTGGGTGACGCCGTCCTTCACATAGGTTACGCGCGGGTGACTGCCGTCGAAATCATGCGGCTGCACGTCCTTAGCCTCGTAAACCGACGTGAGTCCTGCGGCCTTGCGCGCATTCATCAGGTCGAGCGTGACCTCGGTCTGGCCGTAGATCATGACCGTCTTGCCGGTCGCACCCTTCATGTCGATGCGGTGGCGGCGGCCGGAAAAGGCCAGCTCAATGCCTTCATGCACCAGGCCTTCGGCATGCGCCCGCGTGCCGGCGCCGACCTCGTCGAGCAGCGCGACGGTTCCCTCCTCCAGGAGGCCGGCGCGGATGCGTGCCAGCACGTAGTCCGGGCTTTGGCGCTCCAGGATGACATTGTCGATGCCGTATCGATGCAGCAGTTGCCCAAGCAACAATCCGGCCGGCCCGGCCCCGATGATTGCGACTTTTGTCCGCAATACTGGCTCCTCCCGATTCTGTAGGGTGCGGCGCGGCCGCGCTTGTCGCGTCGATCCGCAGACGATAATTATATCATATAATTGTTGGGCAAAAGGGAGAGCGCGTCGCGCTGACCGCGACAAATCCAAGCAACATCGCTGACGTAGATGTCGCGCCAATTCCGGCTTGAACGCGCCGGCCAGTTAGATAACATGTTAATTAAAGAGACCGGGCCAACGAAGCCCGCCGTCATAAAGAGGGAGAGACGCGTGATGAGAAAAGCCTGTCTGGCTTTGCTGCTGGCAGCAAGCGTGAGCCCTGCGTTGGCGCAGGACAAGACTTTCGACCTGAAGGTCTCGCACTGGGTGCCGGCCTCGCACCCGCTCCAGAAATCGCTGGAAGACTGGGTGGCCGCGGTGAACAAGGATTCCGGCGGCACCATCACAGGCAAGGTGTTTCCGGCCCAGCAGCTCGGCAAGGCATTCGACCATTACGACATGGCCCGCGACGGCATCGCCGACGTCACCTATGTCAATCCCGGCTACCAGCCCGGCCGCTTCCCGATCATCGGCGCCGGCGAACTGCCGTTCCTGATCTCCGACGCCAAGGGCGGCTCGATGGGGCTCGACGCCTGGTACCGCAAATATGCCGAGAAGGAGATGAAGGACGTCAAATACTGCCTCGCCTTCGTCCACTCGCCCTCATCCTTCCACTCCAAGACCAAGAAGATCGCGGCGCCGGAGGACGTGAAGGGCCTGAAGATCCGCCCGGCCCACGCCACCATGGCCAACTTCGTCACCTCGCTCGGCGGCACCAATGTGCAGTCCTCCGCGCCCGAAGTGCGCGACATCATCGAGCGCGGCGTCGCGGATGGCGTCACCTTCCCCTGGGGCTCCCTGGTGCTGTTCGGCATCGACAAGGTGACCAAGTACGACATGGAGGCGCCGCTCTACACCACGACCTTCGTGTTCGTGATCAACAAGGACAAGTACAATTCGATGTCCGACAAGCAGAAGGCCGCGATCGACAAGAACTGCACGGTCGAGATGGCCGGCGCGGTCGGCGAGCACTGGGGCAAGTTCGAGGATGGCGGCATCGACAAGATCAAGGCGGAATCCGGCCACGAGGTCTACAAGCTCACGGCCGAGCAGATCGCCGCCTGGAAGAAGGCGGCCGAGCCGCTGGTCAAGACCTGGGGTGACGGCGCCAAGAAGGCCGGCGCCGATCCCGATGCGGCGCTGGCGGATCTGAAGGCGTCGCTCAAGAAGTACAACGCGCTGGCGGAATAGTCCCAGCGCCATCGCGGCGAGCTCTTCTTCTCCCTCCCCCCGTTCTTACGGGGAGAGGGTCGGGGTGAGGGGCTGCTTCCGCAAAGACGGTAAGAGATGGACTCGCGGAGAGCCCCCCTCACCCGGATTGCATCTCCGATGCAATCCGGCCTCTCCCCGCATCCGCCTTCGCCAAGGCTTCGGCGGACAAGCGCTGGGAGAGGCGAAGGACCGCCGCTGAAGTCGAGAGCGAGAATGACATCACCTAAGGATCCCCCATGAAGCGCGCCTGGATGGATCGCTTTATCGACACGATCGAATGGATCGCGGCCGGCTTCGTCGGCCTTGTCGCGCTCGACATCTTCCTGTCGGTGCTGTTGCGCAACACGCTGAACTATTCGATTCCCGACAGCTTCGACATCGGCCGCATGCTGCTCGGCATCCTCATCTTCTGGGGCATCGCCGCGACCTCCTATCGCGGCACCCACATCACGGTCGACCTCGTCTGGGGCAATGTCAGTCCGCGCTATCAGCGCTGGATCGACGTGTTCGCAACCCTGGTGCTGCTGTTCGTCGTGACCGTGCAGACCTGGACGCTGTTCGACAAGGTGCGCGGCACCTACAACGACAATGTCCAGACCTTCGACATGCACATGCCGACCTGGCCGTTCTTCGCGATCGCCTGGATCGGCGACGTCTCCGCCGTGCTGCTGATCGCGATCCGCACCTACCGCCTGATCTTCCATCCCGAAGAGATGCACGACCCCAAGCTGAAGGCGACGGAGTAACCATGAGCACCGATGCCGTCGCCGTTATCGGCTTCGTTTCCCTCTTCGTCCTGATGCTGCTGCGCGTGCCTGTCGGCATGGCCATGGGTCTCGTCGGCGTCTCCGGTTTCTCCTATCTGGTCGGCGCGACGCCGGCGCTGAAGCTGGTCGGCCAGACCTCGATGCGGACGGTCACCGACTACACTTTCGGCGTCATCCCGATGTTCCTGCTGATGGGCTCGTTCGTCTCCAATTCCGGCATGAGCCGCGAGCTGTTCCGTGCCGCCAACGGCTTCGTCGGACATTTGCGCGGCGGGCTCGGCATTGCCACCGTCGGCGCCTGCGGCGGCTTCGCCGCGATCTGCGGCTCGTCGGTTGCGACCGCCGCGACGTTCTCCGCCGTTGCTTACCCGGAGATGCGCCGCTTCGGCTATCCCCAGTCGTTCGCCACCGGCGTGATCGCGGCGGGCGGCACGCTGGGGGCAATGCTGCCGCCCTCCACCGTGCTCGCGGTCTACGGCATCATCACCGAGCAGGACATCGGAAAACTCTTCATCGCCGGCATCATTCCGGGCCTGCTGGCAATGACCATGTACATGATCACGATCTTCCTGATCGGATATTTCCGGCCCGACTTCCTGCCCAAGGGCAAGGTGCTGCCGTGGCGCGAGCGGTTTGCGGGCCTGAAGGACATCTGGGCGCCGGTGCTGCTGTTCGTCTTCGTGATCGGCGGCCTCTACGGCCTGCCCTTCCTGCCGCGCTTCACGCCGACGGAGGCCGGCGGCGTCGGCGCCACCGGTGCCTTCATCATCGGCGTGCTGACGGGCCGGCTCGACCGCGAGAAGATCCTGGCCTCGCTGCTGCAGGCGACGCGCACCGCGGCAGCCGTGTTCACCGTGCTGATCGGCGCCCTGATCTTCGGCTATTTCCTCACGGTGACGCAGACGCCGCAGAAGGTGACGGAGTTCCTCACCGGCCTCGGCCTCGGGCCCTACGGCGTGCTGGCACTGATCATGGTGATGTATCTCGTGCTCGGCTGCCTGATGGACGCCATGGCGATGATCATCCTGACCGTGCCGATCATCTTCCCCGTGATCATGCATCTCGGCTTCGATCCGATCTGGTTCGGTGTCATCATCGTCATGACGGTCGAGCTCGGCCTGATCCACCCGCCGGTCGGCATGAACGTCTTCGTCATCAAGAGCGTGGTGAAGGACGTCTCGTTCTCCACCATCTTCAAGGGCGTGATCCCGTTCGTGGCGACGGACCTGGTGCGGCTGGTGATCCTGATCGCCTTCCCGCTGCTGGCGACCTGGCTGCCGACAAGGATGATGGCGCATTAGGCGTGCTGCGGGCTGTCGCGGCGACGACGGTTCGCTCCCTCGCCCCGCTTGCGGGGAGAGGGTTTGGGTGAGGGGGAGCCTCCGCGAGGACGGTGACAGCTGGACTCGCGGAGACTCCCCCTCACCCGGAATCCGCGCTACGCGCGCATTCCGGCCTCTCCCCGCAAGCGGGGAGAGGCGAAGAGGCCGGCGCTTGTGGACGTCGTGACAGTTGGAGGTGACCGATGACCCCCACCCCCTCCTTGACTCCGCCGAAATTCGTTATACAACATAACTATTCTGACAAGGACGCAAATGACACAGGGAAACGCCGATACCGCTGACGCGGGGGCCTCCGGGCTGCTCCGGATCGAGAGGGCGGACCGGGTTCTGACCGTGGGTCTGAACCGTCCGGCCAAGCGCAACGCGCTCAATGACGGCATCATCCTGGAAATCGGCGAGTGTTTTGCCTCCCTGCCCGAGGACATCGGCGCAGTCGTCATCCACGGCATCGGCGACCATTTTTCCTCGGGCCTCGACCTCTCGGAGCTGACCGAGCATGACGCCACCGGCGGGCTCCTTCATTCGCAGATGTGGCACCGGGTGTTCGACCGCATCCAGTACAGCCGCGTGCCCGTGATCGCGGCGCTCAGGGGCGCAGTGATTGGCGGCGGGCTGGAACTTGCCTGTGCGGCGCATATCCGCGTCGCCGAGCCCTCGACCTATTTCGCGCTGCCCGAGGGGCAGCGCGGCATCTTCGTCGGCGGCGGCGGCTCGGTGCGGCTGCCGCGGCTGATCGGCGTCGCCCGGATGATGGACATGATGCTGACGGGACGCGTCTACAGCGCGACCGAAGGCGCCTCCTACGGCTTCGCGCAATATCTGACGGAAGCCGGCAACGGGCTCGGCAAGGCGCTGGAGCTTGCGACCAAGATCGCTTCCAACGCGCCGCTGACGAATTTCGCCGTGCTCCAGGCGCTGCCGATGATCGCGGAGGCCAATCCGCAGACCGGCCTGCTGATGGAATCGCTGATGGCCACCGTCGCGCAGAGCGACAAGGAGGCCAAGCGCAGGATTCGCGAATTCCTCGAGCACAAGACCGCGAAGGTGAAGCCCAAATCATGAGCGCGCAGCCGTCCTCTTCCAGCATGGAGCGCGGCGCGAGCAATTCTCCGCTGCGGCCCATTTCGTTCGGCGATCCCGTCGTCAATGTCGAACGCCGCGACGACGGCACGATTTACCTGCGGCCCAAGCAGCCGCTCGGCGACTATCCGGTCCGCATCACCGACCGCCTGCATCACTGGGCGACGACGACGCCGGACCGCGTCTTCATGGCCGAGCGCGAAGGCGGCCGGGGCTGGCGCAAGATCACCTATGCCGAGCTGCTCACCGCGAGCCGGCACATCGCTTCAAGCCTGATTGCGCGCGGCCTGTCGGCGGAGCGGCCGGTCGTGATTCTCTCCGGCAATTCGATCGACCACGCGCTGCTGGCGTTCGGCGCATTTTACGCCGGCGTTCCGTTCTGCCCGGTGTCGCCGGCCTATTCGCTGGTGTCGAAGGATTACGGCAAGCTGTCCTATCTGATGAAGCTGCTGACGCCCGGCCTCGTCTTCGCCGAGGACGCCGAGAAGTTTGCCGATGCGCTCGCCGCCAATGTCTCGCTCGGCACCGAGATCGCGGCATCCTACGGCAGCGTGCCGGGCCGCGACGTCACCCAGCTCGCCGATCTCATGGCGACGCCGATCCGCGGCGATCTCGACGCGGTGCACGGCAAGATCGGCCCTGACACCATTGCAAAATTCCTGCTGACGTCGGGCTCGACCGGCAATCCCAAGGCCGTCATCAACACCCAGCGCATGATCTGCGCCAACCAGGTGATGCTGCGCGAGACGCTCGCCTTCCTCAAGGACGAGCCGCCCGTCATCATCGACTGGCTGCCCTGGAATCACACCTTCGGCGGTAACCACAATATCGGGCTGACGCTCTACAATGGCGGCTCGATGTATCTCGATGCCGGCAAGCCGGTGCCAGGCGGCATCGAGGAGACCGTGCGCAATCTCCAGGAGATTTCGCCGACGGTCTATTTCAACGTGCCGAAGGGCTATGAATCGCTGCTGCCTTACTTGCGCGATGACCAGGGCCTGCGCGCAAAGTTCTTCGACCGGCTGCATGCGATGTTCTTCTCCGGCGCGGCGCTCTCGCCGTTCGTCTGGAACAGCCTCGACGAGCTCGCCGTGAAGGAGAAGGGCTATCGCGTGCCGATGCTGACCGGCCTTGGCGCGACCGAGACCGCGCCGTTCTTCATGTCGGTCAACCCGCGCACCAGCCGCTCCGGCCATGTCGGCCTGCCGGTCTCGGGCAATGACGCAAAACTGGTGCCGAACAACGGCAAGCTGGAGGTCCGCGCCAAGGGGCCGAACGTGATGCCCGGCTACTGGCGCCAGCCCGACATCACCGCAAAATCCTTCGACGAGGAAGGATTTTACAAGATGGGCGACGCGCTGAAGCCGTCCGACCCTGACGATTTCAACGCCGGCTTCGATTTCGACGGCCGCGTCAGCGAGGACTTCAAGCTCGCCAGCGGCACCTGGGTCAGCGTCGGCCCGCTGCGCGCGCGCCTCACCGCGGCCTGCGCGCCGCTGGTTCGCGACGTCGTCATCGCCGGCATCAACCGCGACGAGGTCTCCGCGCTGGTCGTGCTCGACCTCGACGGCTGCCGCCTGATCAACCCGACGCTGCCGCCCGACGATCTCGTCGTCGCCACGCGCGACCGGCTGGTGCGCGAGGCATTTCGCGAGCGCCTGACCCGCTTCCTGTCTTCGGCCACGGGCTCCTCGACACGGATCACACGTGCGATCCTGATGGACACGTCGCTCTCGATCGACAAGGGCGAGGTCACCGACAAGGGCTCGATCAACCAGCGCGCCGTGCTGGAACATCGCACCGGATTGATCGACGAGCTCTACGCTGCCAATCCGTCGGACCGTGTGATATCGGTCGGCTAATATGGGAGATGGGATGAACCGGTCGGCGCTTCCTTCACCTCTCCCCGCTTGCGGGGAGAGGTCGAATTTGGCGCAGCGCGCAAATTCGGGTGAGGGGGAGTCTCCGCGAGTCCCACTGCCACCGCATTCGCGGAAACAAGCCCCTCACCCCAACCCTCTCCCCGTAAGAACGGGGAGAGGGAGCAGACCGGCCGATCCGGTCGCACCTAAGAACGATCGAAGGAGAACGCCATGTTATTGAAGGATCAGGCAGCCATCGTCACCGGCGGCGCATCGGGACTGGGCGCGGCGACTGCGCGAAAACTGGCGGCGCAGGGCGCCAAGGTCGCGGTGTGCGACCTCAATGCCAAGCTTGCGGAAACCGTTGCCGCCGAGATCAAAGGCGTCGCCGTGACCTGCGACGTCTCCGACGCCGCCTCGGCTGAAGCCGCGATCGCGCAGGCCACCAAAGCCCATGGCCCGGCGCGCGTGCTGGTCAATTGCGCCGGCATCGGCGTTGCAAAACGTGTCGTCGGCCGCGACGGCCCGATGGCGCTCGCCGATTTCGACAAGGTGATCAAGGTCAATCTGATCGGCACCTTCAACATGCTGCGCCTCGCCGCGACCGAGATGTCCAAGCTGGAGCCGCAGGCGACCGGCGAGCGCGGCGTCATCATCAACACCGCCTCCGTCGCCGCCTATGACGGCCAGATCGGCCAGTCCGCCTATTCGGCCTCCAAGGGCGGCATCGTCGGCATGACGCTGCCGATCGCGCGCGAGCTGGCGCAGTTCGGCGTCCGCGTGCTGACGATTGCGCCCGGCCTGTTCCTGACGCCGCTGCTTGCGAACCTGCCGCAGGAGGCCCAGGACTCGCTCGCCGCCGCCATCCCCTTCCCGCGCCGGCTCGGCCATGCCGACGAGTTCGCCGCGCTCGCGCTGCACATGGTCGAGAACGCCTATCTGAACGGCGAAGTGGTGCGCCTCGACGGCTCGCTGCGCATGGCGCCGAAATAAGGCGCATGAGATGTTCGTGAACCGGCGCGAGGTCCAGATCCAGTGGGGTGATTGCGACCCCGCCAACATCGTCTACTACCCGCGCTATTTCGCGATGTTCGATGATTCGACCTCGACCCTGTTCGAGGTCGCGGGCTTCTCCAAGCAGGACCTGGTCCGCAAATACGGCTTGGTGGGCATCCCCATGGTCGACACGCGGGCCAAGTTCTACATCCCCTCGACCTATGGCGACTGGATCACCATCGAGACGAAAATCGAGAGCATCAAGCGCTCGAGCTTCGAGGTAAAGCACAATGTCTACAAGGGCGAGGCGCTGGCGATCGAGGGTTTCGAGACCCGCGTCCTGGTCGGCCGCGATCCTGACAACCCCGACAAGCTGAAATCGGCACCGTTTCCGCCGGAGATGGTCGCCAAATTCACGGGAAGCTAAATCGCCGCATCACCAACAGAGGGGGCTGAATTACCCCCCGATTTCTGCTTTCAAGGAAACAAGTCAAGGGAGGAATAGATGAAACGCTTTTACCTGACCGCTGCCATTACCACGGCGACGCTTGCCCTGCCGGCGCTGCCCGCACTGGCCCAGACCAGCGAAATCACCATCGGCATCACCACCACCACGACCGGCCCGGGCGCGGCCCTCGGCATTCCCGAGCGCAACGCGCTGGAATTCGTGCCGAAGGAGATCGGCGGCGTGCCGCTGAAGGTGATCGTGCTCGACGACGGCGGCGATCCCACCACGGCGACCACCAACGCCCGCCGCTTCGTGACCGAATCCAAGGCCGACATCATCATGGGCTCGGCGCTGACACCGCCGACGATTGCGGTCTCCAACGTCGCCAACGAAGCCGGCATTCCGCATTTTGGTCTGGCCCCCTTCCCGATCACGCCGGAACGCATGAAATGGTCGGTGGCGATGCCGCAGCCGATCCCAATCGTCGGCAAGGTGCTGTACGACCACATGAAGTCGAAGGGCATCAAGACCCTCGGCTATATCGGCTATTCCGACTCCTATGGCGACCTCTGGTTCAACGATTTGAAGGCCCAGGCCGTGCCGATGGGCATGACCATCGTCGACGAGGAGCGCTTCGCCCGTCCCGATACGTCGGTGACCGGTCAGGTGCTGAAGCTCGTCGCCGCCAATCCCGACGCGATCCTGATCGGCGCCTCCGGCACCGCGGCCGCGCTGCCGCAGACCGAGCTGCGCGAGCGCGGCTATCAGGGCCTGATCTACCAGACCCACGGCGCCGCCAGCATGGACTTCATCCGCATCGCCGGCAAAGCGGCCGAAGACGTGCTGATGGCCTCCGGCCCCGTCATGGACCCCGAGGACCAGCCGGACGAGGCCGCCACCAAGAAGCCGGGCCTCGCGCTCAACTCGGCCTATGAAGCCAAGTACGGCCCGAACAGCCGCAGCCAGTTCGCCGGTCACTCCTACGATGCGTTCGAGATCCTCAAGCGCATCATCCCGACCGCGCTGAAAACCGCAAAACCCGGCACGCCGGAATTCCGCGAAGCGATCCGCCAGGCGCTGTTGTCCGAGAAGGAGCTGGCCGCGAGCCAGGGCGTCTACAACTTCACCGAAAAGGATCGCTACGGCCTCGACGAGCGCTCGCGCATCCTGCTCACCGTGAAGAACGGCAAGTACACGCTGGTGAAGTAAGGCGCGGCGAACGTTCTTTGAGACGACGAGAGCCGGCCCAATGGGCCGGCTCTTTGCATTTGCGATCCGTATAAACGCTAAGCTGCCTGCCGCAGCGGCGTCCAGGCGAACTCGGGATAATACGTGTCCATCATGCGGTCGACATACGCCGTGAGGTTCGGAAATCCCTCGGCCCGCTGCCGCAGCCCGGATTCGAAGAATGGCGTCAGGATCCCCGCGAGCACGCCGAAGGCTGTCGCATCGACGCCGCAGGGCTTGTTGCCCATCAGATAGGCCTTGTCGCCGAGCTGCACCGACAGCGCGAACAGCGAACGTACCGCGAGATCGACGTCGTCGTCGGGCGCGTGGCGGCCGAGGCCGGAGAGCAGATAGTTCTCGGCGACGCGGAACTGCGCATCCTCGCGCAGCTTCTCGCGGTTGTGCTCCGGTGCACCGTCGAAGAAATGCGCAGGGCCCTTGGCAAAGTTGACCGGATCGACCCAGCGCGCGCCGACCAGCGCCCAATAGATATGATGCTCGATCATCCGCTCGAACGCCCAGGCCTGCGCACGCTCAGCCAAGGAGAGGCCGGCGTCGAAATCGAAGCCGTAGCGGCGCTCGATATGGGCGCGGATGAAGGTGGAATCTGCCACCGCCTCGCCGCCATCGTCGATGAACGGCAATTGCCCCTTTGGGGAGGCGGGCGGCATCGCGCGCTCCTTCCGGTAGGGCAGCCCCGCCATCTTGAGCTGCACCTCGGTCTTGGTGACGAAGGGGCTGATTTCCGGCAGGCCGAAGCCGGTGCCGAAGCCGTAAAGCGTGATCATGAAAGCTCTCCTGAAACCACCGAAAGAGTTGACGGAACCTAGCTGCGGGCTGCTGCCACCATGGTGGCAGCAGCCGTGATATGTTCTGCGAAACGGGCCCCCCGCCAGGCGCGGCTCATGACGTGGCGGACCAGTGCGTCCGCGGCCTGGGTCAGCGAGCGTGTCACCACGCTTGCGAGTGCAAATCGGAGATCAACGGCCATGAGATCGAGCGAAACGAGGCGGCCAAACGCCCAAGCCCGCAACATTTGGCCGTGCCACAGCTGCGCCCGCCACAGCGGACCGGCCAGGCCGAGATGGATTGGAGTGATCATGGACAAACCCTCTTCAGTCGATGTGTTGTCCCGGTATAGAACCCCCCTGCTGCCAACATCCTGTCAGCAGCCGCGCGCCGCTTTCTGATTGTCCCCGAGAAGAGAATTGTCATGAGACGTGCCGACCGGCTGTTTCAGATCATCCAGGTGCTCCGGCGCACGCGTAAGCCGCTGACGGCGGACGCGATCGCGGCCGAGCTCGAGACCTCGAAGCGCACGATCTATCGCGACATCGCGACGCTGATCGGCCAGCGCGTGCCGATCCGCGGCGAGGCCGGCATGGGCTACATCCTGGAAAAGGGTTTTGACCTGCCGCCTTTGATGCTGACGCCCGACGAGATCGAGGCGGCGGTGCTGGGCGCGCAATGGGTCGCGGGCCATGCCGATTCGGCGCTGGCGCGCGCGGCCGAAGATCTGATGGCCAAGATCGCCGACACTGTCCCCGAGCGCCTGCGCCCCTTCGTGCTGGAACCGGCGAGCCGCGCACGGCCGAGCTGGAATAGGGAGCCTGATCGCCTCGACATGGTGCGCACGCGCACCCAGATCCACGAGGGCAAGAAGATCATGCTGCGCTATCGCGACGAGCAGGGCCGCGCCAGCGAGCGCATGATCTGGCCGATCTCGGTCGGCTATCTCGAAGCCGTGCGCCTGCTCGCGGCCTGGTGCGAGCTGCGCAGCGATTTCCGCAGCTTCCGCACCGACCGCGTGGTGGACGCAACCTATCTCGACGAAAGATATCCGGAGCGGCGCGACGTGCTCCGCGCGAGATGGCGGCAGAGCCTGGTCTGGGGCCCGCCGAAGGACACGTGACCTCGATGCAAGAGATCGACCTGTCGAGCTGCTGCCAGAGCTGCGGCGCCTGCTGCGGCTATTCGCAGAACTGGCCGCGCTTCTCGATCGAGAGCGACGAGGAGCTTGCCGCGATTCCTGAAGCGCTGGTCAACGACCGCCAGTCCGGCATGCGCTGCGAGGGCGACCGTTGCGCGGCGCTGCAGGGAGAGATCGGAAAAATGACGGCCTGCGGCATCTATGACGTGCGGCCGGAGGTTTGCCGCACCTGCATGCCTGGCGACGCCGAATGTGCGATGGCGCGGCGGAAGTTCGGGCTGCCGGTTATACAGTCTGCTTAGGCCGGGACGGCTTCGCTGATCTCGTCGTCGATCTCGTCATCGAGCGGCGCGAGCACCGAGAGCGGCTTGGTCGACAGCGTGATCGGCTTGCGGCCCCCCGACAGCGACGGCGACGATTTGGCCGACCTCGCACGCGACAGCGCGTAGAGCGTTGAGCCGACACGGCCGCCGTTGTCGATCAGGTCGCGCTCGCTGCAGCTCGCTGCGATTGCGACCGCCAGCGAGTGCAGATGGCTGCGGCGATAGCAGAACAGCGCCAGACGGGCGCGCACGTCAGGGGAAACACTCTCAACCAGCCTCGGTAGGCCGTTCTCGCTGGCGCGATACATCTCGCCAAGGAGCTCGTCGCGAACCGGGCAGAAATCGCTTTCAAAGGCGTCGCGGCTTGAAAACATTGCAGTTCTCCCTCGTGTGCGGAAGATGCAGCGCAATTCTCTAACGAAAGGTTAACCACGCTGCCCGGTAGTCACCCGGGGTCCTGGCGCCTTGGCCGCGAATCAGAGCGGCCCGGCAGCTATTCCAGAGCGCCCTCTGCCTCGTCCGTCATTCCGGGGCGGTCCGGAGGACCGAACTCTGGTGCGCGATTGCGCACCAGAGAATCTCGGGATTCCGGGTCCTCGCTTCGCGAGCCCCGGAATGACGGGTGAGCAGTCAGTTCGCCGCCATGAAGATGGAAAGGCCGAAGCCGGTCAGGTGGTGCAGTGCCTGGTCGACGCCGATCAGGGTCCAGAACCAGGGATGCGAAAGGTCGACCCCGAAATTGGCGGAGACATATCCCTTGGCGCGGTCGATCGTGATGTGGATCACGAAGTCGATGAAGGCCACGAACCAGAATTTCGGCGCGACGATCACGATCAGCGGCAGCGCGACCGCAAGGTGAACCAGGCAATGCACCAGCAGCGGCAGCGCCCAGCCGTGCTTCTGGTCCTTGCCATGCGCCATCCAGGCGGTCTGAAGGACGAAATCGGCGATGATGTGCTTGAAAGTGAGCAGCAGCATCCAGCCAATGAGCGCTTCGACCGGAACCGCCGATGACATCGATGGAAACGACAAAGCTGGCGCCCTCATTGACGTGACAAGAAAGATTGGAGCGTTCAGCGCAACTTCTTCTTGGACCGGCCAAATCGCCGGGACGGGCAATTTATGACATCTCCCGCGGCGGAATGCAGCCGGGGGGAACCGGAAAATCGCAAACTGTGGCTAACTGGTGATAGGATGGCCAATGGCCGCGCCCGCGTTGAGTAAGGTTACCTTCGGCGCGAAATTTGCACTCCGCGACCTTCGCGCTATCATCGACGGCAGAGAATATCGTTCTTTTTTCAGGCGTTTACGAATTACAGGGCGTCCGCAGTGATCACACGAGCGAGCCGCCTGCCACCGAAGAATAAGGCCAAGAGTGCTGCCATGAGTACTGAAGGCCCCCATTCGTCACCGACCGAAGCGCCGCCGCGGCGCCCCAAGGTGATCAAGACCAATCAGCAGCAGGTGTTGCTCTACGTCGTGCTGACCCTGCTGCTGTCGCTTGCCACCGTCTGGGGCGGCCGCGCCATGCTGCACAATTCGGAGACGCTGACCTTTGCCGTCGGCGCCCCCAACAGCGACGAGGCGCTGTTCGCCGCCAAGCTCGCCACGGTGTTGAAGAACAACGCCTCGCGCTTCCGGATCAAGATCGTCAATAACGGCGACAACGCCAAGGCGCTGGCGCAGTTCGACCGCAGGCAGGCCGACCTCGCCGTGCTGCGCACCGACGCCAAGGTGCCGCTGCGGGCGCGCACGCTCGCGATCCTCGAGCACGACCTCGTGCTCCTGATCGGCCCCGGCAACAAGAAGATCAAGTCGCTCGCCGAGTTGAAGAAGAAGAAGGTCGCCGTCCTCGCCGAGAACGACCCCTCGCTCGCCTTCGTCCGCGGCATTCTCGACATTCCCGAGGGGGCTGATGCCGCGAAGGTCCAGATGGCGCCGCAGGGCGCAACGCTCGACAAGCTGTTGGCGCCGGCAAACGGCTTCGGTGCGGTGATCGCCATCGTCCACGCCTCGAAAGCGGTGCGGGACAAGACCTATGAGCAGGTCGCCAAACGCGGCGGCTTCACGCTCAACGCGATCGACGAGGTCAAGGCGCTTGCGCGCAAATTCCCCGGCATTTCCGAGGAGACGCTGACGGCCGGCATGCTGTCGGCCTCGCCTGAAATTCCCGACGACGATCTCGAGACGATCGGGCTCGAATGGCTGCTGGTCACGCAATCCCGGATGTCGGTGACCACGGCGGGCGAGCTGGCGCGCACCATCTACGAGAACAAGTCCGCCCTCGGGCTCGACAGCGGCTTCGCCAGCAGGATTGAGCCGGCTTCCGTCGAGAAGGACGCCTTCGTGATGGCGCATCAGGGCGCGGCCGACTACATCAACGACGACACCAAGTCGTTCATGGATAAGTACAGCGACATGATGTATCTGGGCGCCGCCGCGCTCAGCGTCATCGGCACGATCTTCGCCGCGATCTACGCCAAGATCACGAGGATCGCGCCGGAGAAGGCCAGCGAGCTCTCCACCGCCATCCTCGACATCGGCGAGCGCATCGAGCACGCCCATTCGCTGGACCAGCTCGAATGTCTCCAGGACGAGCTGGAAGGCATCTTGCGTGGCGCCGTCGTCGGGCTCAGAGACGGTACGATCAGTACCGACGGGCTCGACACCTTCAAGCTCGGCTATGAATTCGTCCGCGACGAGATCGGCATGCGTCGCGACTATCTCAAGCGCCACGCCGGCGAAGCCGAGAAGGCCGCCCGCGACGCCGCCGCGCCCCCGCACGACGAGACCAATGTCGTGGTGGTGAAGACCGCGCAGAGCGCTTGATCGCACGGGCCGGGCAACCCGCCACTTCTCGTGTCCCGGACAAGCCGCAATGCCGAAGGCATTGCAGCGCTCAGCCGGGACCCAGGAGACCGCACCACGCGCTGCGGCATGGCCCCGGCTCTGCAGCGCATCACCATAGCGCGTCGAAGACGCGCGTAAACGCGCTTGTGGTGCTGCGCTGCGTCCGGGGCACGAGACTGAAGCGCGGCGGGCGTTTGTCCCGCCCGATCAACGACCCGCCCGCTGGAACCGTCCCCATCCGCAACCGTTGGTTACCAGATACAATCGGAGAAACGCGCCATGCGTATACTCCTGATGAGCTTCCTCCTGGGAATGCTGGCAGCGGCGGGTTATTTCGCCTATTCCGCGATGGCGGTCGGAGGCGAGCCGATCCCGACGGAAGGCTATGTGGCCCTCGCCCTGGGGGCCGGATTCTCCGTCATCGTCGGCATCGGCCTGATGGTCCTGCTGTTCTTCAGCAGCCGCCGCGGCTACGACGAGCCGCCGCGTTTCAGGTAACGGCTCGGCCGGCCGCCGCCCCGCCCCGCCTTTGTCTGCCGATTCGACGACGCTGCAGCCCGCGCCCGTCGTTGACGGCCCCGGCCCGGGCAGGCACTTTGGCGCGCCGCGGGTCCCATTCGGGCCTGCAAGAACCAGGACCGAGTCGCCTTCCCGCATGTCCAAGCCGCTGATCACCGCTCTGGCCCAGTTCGTGGCCGCCACAGCCGGCCGCAACATGACCAAGGCGGCCTATGTGGCCGTCGGCGTCGGCGTACTCAGCATGGTGCTGCTGACGGACAACCGAGCCAATGAGGCGAGCGGCTGGGTGAGCGGCCTGCTCTGGGCCTGTCTCGCCTACTTCGTGTTCGAATGGCTGGTCCGGCTGCGCCACATGGCGCGAACGGGGCGCCTTGCGCTCTACATGTCCTCCTCCGCCGGCATCGTCGACGCGATCGGGGCGCTGGCTGTGCCTGTTGCGCTGATTCTCGGCGTCGAGCCGAAAACCGCCTGGCTGCTCAGCGTGCTCTGGGTGCTGAAGGTCGTGCCGGGCATTCCCGGTCTGCGCCAGCTCCGTCGCGTGCTGGTGCTGGAATCGGGGCCGCTGGTCAGCGTGCTCGTGATCTTCCTGACGGTGGTCTTCCTCGCCTCCGTCGCCGAATATTTCCTGGAGCGGGACGTGCAGCCGCAGACGTTCGGCAGCGTCCCGAACGCGCTATGGTGGGCCGTCGTAACCCTCACCACGACGGGCTACGGCGATGTCGTGCCGGTCACCCCGCTGGGTCGCATCGTGGCAGCGCTGGTGATGATCTCCGGCCTCGGCGTGTTCGGCCTCTGGACCGGTATTTTGGCGACCGGCTTTGCCGCGGAGACGCGGCGCGACAATTTCCTCAAGACCTGGGAATCCGTCAGCAAGGTGCCGTTCTTCGCAGCGCTCGGACCTGCCGCCATCGCCGACGTCACCCACATGCTGCGGACCATGGAGCTGCCGGCGCGCACCCTGATCATCCGCAAGGGCGCGCAGGGCGACTGCATGTATTTCATCGCCGCCGGCGAGGTCGAGGTCGACCTGCCCGGCAAGAAGGTGCAGCTCGGCGAGGGCGCCTTCTTCGGCGAGATGGCGCTGCTCGGCAACAATTTGCGCGGCGCCAACGTCTCGACCACGAAGGTGTCGCGGCTTCTGGTGCTCGACCTCGTCGACTTCCGCGTGCTGATGGCGCGGCATCCCGATCTCGCCGAGACCATCGATGCCGAGGCAAAACGCCGCGCGCTCGAAAACAAATAAAAGGAGACAAGAATGTCGGATATCACCGACGCGGCATCCAGCCCCGTGCTCGAAATCACCGGCCTGCGCGCCACCATCCGCCTCAATCGGCCCAAGCATCTCAACCGGCTCCAGGCCGAGGACCTCGGCGAGCTGGTCAAACTGTTCGACCGGATCGAGGCCGATCGTGACATCCGCGTGCTGGTGCTGACCGGCACCGGCCGCGCCTTCTCCGCAGGCTATGACCTCAACTCGGTCGCCGAGCGCGCGGTGAGTGCGAACGAGCAGCAGAGCGCGGGCTCGGCGTTCGAAGTGGTCGTCAACCGGCTGGAGGATCTGGGCGTACCGACGATCTGCCGGCTCAACGGCGGCGTCTATGGCGGCTCCACCGACCTCGCGCTCGCCTGCGATTTCCGCATCGGCGTCGACACCGCCGAGATGTTCATGCCGGCAGCGCGGCTCGGACTGCACTATTACCCGAGCGGCATCAAGCGCTACGTGACGCGGCTCGGCGTCGACAATGCGAAGAAGCTGTTCCTGACTGCGCAGAAGATCAGCGCCCCGGAGATGCTGCGCATCGGTTATCTCACCGCCATGGTGCTCGAGGAGACGCTCGACGAGGAGGTCGACAAGCTCGCCAATATCCTCGCCGGCAACGCGCCGCAGGCAATGCGCGGCATGAAGCGCGCGATCAACGAATTCGCCCGCGGCGAGCTCGACGAACAAGCCGCCGACCAGCGCCACCGCGACAGCATGCGCGGCGACGAGATCAAGGAAGGCATCAAGGCGTTCGCGGAGAAGCGGGCACCGAGGTTTTGAAATTTCTCTCGCTGTCGTCCCGGACAAGCGCGCCCTAAGCGCGCGCCGATCCGGGACCCATAACCACAGGGAGAAGTTGCGGCGCGAGGCCGATAACTCCGGGTCTTCGCCAAACCAAATTCTCTGGTTATGGGTCCCGGGTCTGCGCTTACGCTTGCCCGGGACGACCGCGGAGATTGAGGCGCTCGCTCAGGCCCCAGCCGCCTTGGCATGCTGCGCGGCCATCTCCTCATCAGCCGCATTGATCCGCTGGAACGCCGGCCGCGCCGTCATGCGTTCGGCATAGCGGACGAACACGTCCTTCTTCGGCACGATACCGAACATGATGGTCCAGCTGAAGGCGACGCCCCACAATACGTCCGCAGCCGTCATGCGCTCGCCGAGCAGATACGGCCCCTTCGACAATTGCGCCTCCAGCGCCCCTAACATGGTGTCGTAATCGGCATAGGGCGATTGCGTGATCGGGGCCGGCGCGCGCTGCATGAACTTGTCGATCAGAGCCGGCTCGAACGAGGCGCCGTAATAAGCGATCCAGCGCAGATAGGGGCCGCGCAGCGGATCGTTCAGCGCGGGCGTCAGCCCGGCCTGCGGAAAGAGGTCGGCGAGATAGATGGTGATGGCGACCTGCTCGGTCACCAGCGCCTCGCCGTGGCGGACCGCCGGCACCTTGCCGAGCGGATTGACGGCGAGATAGGCGGGCTCGCGCTGCTCGCCGGCCTTCATGTTGAGGACATGGAGATCGTAGGGCGCCCCCAGTTCTTCCAGCAGCACCCGCGTGCCCGTGGCGCGCGTCTGGGGCGAATAATACAGCGTGATGCGGTGGGAATCGGTCATGGCGGGTCTCCTCGGTGCCGTCTGGCGAGGTGCATCTTGTAGCGGCCCATACCTGACATCCTGTGTCAGGTATGGTTTAAGGGATCATGCGCGCGAGCCGGATGCTGTCGATCCTCACCACCCTCCAGGCCAGGGGACAGGTCACCGCGCCCGAGCTCGCGGAAGCCTGCGAGGTGTCGGTACGCACGATCTATCGCGACATCGACGCGCTCGCGGCCTCCGGCGTTCCTGTTTATGCCGACCGCGGTGCGGAGGGCGGCTATCGCCTGCTCGACGGCTATCGCGTCCGGCTGAACGGCCTGTCGCAGAACGAGGCGGAAGCTCTGTTCCTGGCGGGACTGCCGGGACCGGCGGCAGCGCTCGGGTTGGATGCAGCAATGATCGCCGCGCAGAACAAGCTGATGGCCGCGCTTCCCGCCAATTTGCGCGAGGATGCCGGGCGGATGCAGGAACGTTTTCACCTGGACGCACCGGGCTGGTTCGGCGAGGCGGAAGAGCCAGAGCATCTGCGCATCATCGCCGGTGCGGTGCTGCGCGGAATGCTGATCAAGATCCGCTACCGGAGCTGGCGCGCGGAGAAGCAGCGCCGCGTCGCCCCGCTCGGCCTCGTGCTGAAGGGCGGCAGCTGGTATCTCGCCGGGCAAGTCGACGGCAGCGTGCGGACCTATCGCGTCGCGCGCGTGCTCGACTGCACCGCGCTCGACGACGGCTTCGATCGTCCTGCCGATTTCGATCTCGCCGCCTATTGGCAGGCTGCGACACTTCGCCTCGAAGCGGAGATGCATCCCAATGTCGCGGTCGTCCGGCTGTCGCCGTTCGGCGTCAAGCTGCTGGATGCGTTGAGCCAGCCTTACGTCAAGGCGCGGACCGAGATCGAAGACCTCGCCGACGCGGACGGCTGGCGCATCGCGCGGGTGCCGACCGGCAAGACGTCGTGGCACGCCGCAGCCGAATTGCTGCGGCTCGGTCCCGAGGCCGAAGTGCTGGAGCCGGCCGATCTCCGCGAGAAAATGGCCGAGATGACCCGTGCCATGGCCGCGCGCTATGACGCGGCGCGAAAAGCCTGACCGCGGCGCACCTCGCCGCCGCCGACGAAACAATCCTGAAACACGATTCTCGGGCCACGCCGTGAACGCATTCTCGCTTCGAGCCGACGGAGATGCAGGGACACAACAACGGCCTCGCGCCACACTGGAGAATGAAGATGTTTCGTAAGCTTGCTCTTGGTCTGATCGCCGCCGGCTCGCTCGGCGCTGCCGCTCTCGCGCCCACCGCCGCTTCGGCTCACGGCTTCCATCACTGGGGTCATGGCTGGGGCCCGGGCTGGGGTTATGGCGGCATCTACGTCAACACCGGCGTCAGCAACTGCTACCAGGAGCGCGTCGTCCAGACCCGTCACGGCCTGCGCGTCCGCGTCGTGAATGTCTGCGCCTACGGGATCTACTGATATCTCGCCCTCACGACAAAGCTCCGGTCGCATCGCGGCCGGAGTTTTGCGTTTGGCTAGCTACCCTGCCGCTGCCGGCGAAACCAGGCCCAGGTCTCGCGCGTCGTTTGAATGTAGCCGCGCCCGCGATAAACGATCTCGCCGTCGACGATCTCGTTCAGCTTCGGCAGGGCGTGAAAGGGAATCGAGGGATAGGCGTGATGCTCGACATGGTAGGGCATGTTCCAAGCGAACCATTTGACGATGGTACCGGTATAGGTGGTGCGGGTGTTCTGGAAGGCGCTGCGGGTGCGGTCGCAGCCGGTGTGCTCGGCATAGAGATAGGGCCGCAGGAAGAACTGCCCGATCACGAGCGGCACGATCCAGACCCAGAGCAGCAGCGCTGAGGAGAACCACAGCGAGAGCGCAATCAGCAGGGCATAGAGTGCGACATAGGCACGCGCCTCGGCCACGATGGTGGCGCGCTTGTTCTCGGGAATCCAGGGTACGACGACCTTGCCGGTGACGGCATGGCCGAGCATCAGCCGCAGACGGCCGGCGACCTGGAGCAGGCCGCTATAGGCGATCGCGAGCTGGGTGTCGGAGGCCGGCTTCCTGCCGACGATCAGTTCGGGATCCTTCTCCGGATCCTGGGTGTAGCGGTGATGGTCCCAGTGGAACAGGCAGTAATATTCGTACGGCAATCCGATGATGAAGGCCGAGAGATAGCCGACCGCGAGATTGAGGCCGCGGCTTCTGAACGCGGTCTTGTGCGCGGTCTCATGCACCGCCATGAACAGGAAGGCGACGACATAGCCCTGCACCGCCATCAGCGGCAGCGCCCAGAGCACCCCGTAGCACGAGGTCGCCATCCAGATCAGAGTGCCGACCAGCGCGATCATTCCGTAATGACCGAGGCTCTGCGCAGCGCCCCTGAGATTGGAGCGCACCGACAATTCGCGCAGCATCGCCGGGCTCAGCGGCTTCAGGCGATGGCCGGGCTCTGAAATGGTCGCGTCGGTCATGATCGAATGCCTGTGCTACTTGGCGAGGAGCGCTGCGATCTCGGCCTTGATGAAGGCCTGGTCGCGCGGGTTGTTGACGGGATTGCCGGCGCGATGGCCGTGCAGCGACGGGATCGGATGCAGCACGGCTGACTTTGCATTGACCAGCTTGCCGAGCTCGTCCTCATTGTCGCGGACATCGAAATAGCGATCGGTCGCACCCGGAATCAGCAGCATCTGCGCCGTGATCGCGGCAAGCGCGCGATCGAGATCGCCGCTGAAAGCGGCGCAGCGACTGATGTCGCCGCGCTGCCAGATGCCGATCTGCGCCAGCAGATCGTTGGCATCGCGCCGCGCGAAGGTCGCGTCCCATCCACGGACGAGATAATCTTCCAGCGAGGTGAAGCCGGCCTCGCGCCAGAGCTCGTCGCGATAGAAGCCGTGCGACATCGCCCAGCCGGCATAGACGCGCCCCATGGCGCGATAGCCGGCGACAGGCTTTTCGACAAAGCGGCCGTCCCGGAAAGCGGGATCGGCAGTCAGCGCCGCCTTGACGCTTTCCAGGAAGACATGATTGTAGGGCGCGCAACGCGCGCTGCCGCAGACGACGGCGGCGCGCTCGACCATTTCAGGGTGCAGCGCCGCCCAGTGATAGGCCTGCATGCCGCCCATCGACCAGCCATAGACCAGCGCGAGCTTTGTGATACCGAAGCGCTCGGCGAGAAGGCGATGCTGGACGGCGATCGCGTCGTGATAGGTGACTATCGGAAACGGCGCGGCGGAGTTCGACGGCGAGGACGACAGGCCGTTGCCGAACAGGTTCGGGATGATGATGAAATAGCGCGAGGAGTCGAGCACGCCATCGGACCCGATCAGCCATTCGCTGTCGACATGCTGCGCGCTGAACGAGGTCGGATAGAGGATGACGTTGTCCCTGGCCGGGCTCAGCGTGCCGTAGGTCTTGTAGGCGAGCTTGAGCCCTGAGAAGACGGCGCCCGACTGGAGCGCGACGTCGCCGGCCTCGAAGATCTCGTAGTCGCGCTCAGCCATTACGCGTCCGCCCCTCGCTCACGCGGCCCCACAACGCGCCGCAGCAACGGCGATGCATCGATCATGCCGGGTTGCAGACGCGCCGTTGCGCCATCTCAATAACTGTACGTTTAGTACATTTATTATGGGTCGGCAAGATAAATCCGATCGGAGCGCCGGCTCTCAGGCGATGGCCGCGATATATCGCGCCACCGATGCCGCGAAGGCGGCCTTGGCGCCGCTGGCGATGTTGCGTCCCCACCAGGCGCCATAGATGCGGTCGAAGGCGAGCGGCTCGACGGCGCCAGCGATCCGCCGCACCGCGGCTGCGTTGAGCGGCATGTAGTTCGGATAGGAGTACATGAAGCTGACGAAGCGGCGGTCCATCGTCACCTGCGCGATGTCCCCGGTGAGCAGCGCGCCCCCGCCGTCCGCGCCGCGTGCCCAGTGCAGCACGGTGGCGCCGGCGAAATGGCCGCCGGTGCGCAGCAGCAGCACATCGTCGGAGATGCGGTGCTGATCGCCGGTCCAGTGCACGATCGATGGATGCGGACGCGTCACCCATTGACGGTCGTCCGCGTGCAGATAGACCGGCACACCGTCGAACGCCTCGCTCCAGTCGGCGAGCGCGCCATAATAATGCGGGTGCGAGATCGCGATCGCTTTCAGCCCGCCGAGCGAACGCACATGCGCAATCGCCTCCGGCGTCGCCAGCGGCACGCAGTCCCACATCATGCATCCCTCGCTGAGCGGCACCAGCAGCGCGCGCTGGCCGATGGCGAAGCTCGGCTCGAGCCCAAGACCGGTGAGGCTCAGATCGTCGCGCCAAACCACGCGGTGACGTTCCGCCAGCGCCTCGCGCGTCAGAAAGGTCTGTCCCTTCCAGTTCACGAATTGCCGTTCGTCCTCGCAGATCGGACAGGACGCGGGCGGGCGTCCGCTGTCCGAAAATTGCGCGCCGCAGGTTTCGCAGGTCCAGAAGGGCATGGTCATGATCCGAAAGAGGCCGGAATGGCGTGACGCGACAGCGTCCCGCCGACGCAAGTGGCGAGGAACCAACGCTGTCAGCGCAGGTTACGTTCTGGTCCATGCCGGCGCAATTGGCCGGTCATCACGATCAGCTTTGCACGAGACTTACTCGACGGCAGGAACATTTTCAGCGTCTCGATGACATCGCGCCCCTCAACAACCCGCACCTGGCCGCTGTTTGCAGTCAATTTCTTCATGGCCGACATGCAGTCCGGCATCGGCCCCTTCGTTGGCGTATTCCTGCAGGAGCGCGGCTGGGCGAGCGGGCTGATCGGCACCGCCATGACGATCGGCAATATCGCCG
The DNA here is from genome assembly GCF_014198245.1 of Bradyrhizobium sp. cir1. Taxonomy (GTDB): domain Bacteria; phylum Pseudomonadota; class Alphaproteobacteria; order Rhizobiales; family Xanthobacteraceae; genus Bradyrhizobium. The sequence goes on along the minus strand of NZ_JACIHE010000031.1, from coordinate 52,277 downwards.
GCATGCTGATCACGACGCCGATTGGCGGCTTCATCGATGCGAGCCGCAACAAGCGCATGTGGGTCGTCATTCCCGGCATCTGCGTGGTCGCGGCATCCGCGATCATCCTGATCTCGCAAAATTTCTGGGCCGTCACTTTCTCCCAAATCGCCCAATCGCTCGCGAGCGCCGCCATCGTGCCGGCGGTCACCGGGATCACGCTCGGCATTGCCAGACAGAAAGGCTTCAACGCGCTGAACGGCCGCAATCAGGCCTTCAACCACGCCGGCAACATGGTCGGCGCGGCGTTGTCGGGCTATCTCGGCTACAAGTTCGGCTATGTCGCCGTGTTCGTGCTGGCGGCGGTGTTCGGCGCCATCGCGATCGCCTGTGTGATGATGATCCCGGCGAAATCGATCGATGATCGCGCCGCACGCGGCAGTAGGGAGGACGACAGCAAGGCTCCGCCGGACGGCATGTCCGTCCTGCTCAAGCACAAGCCGCTTCTGGTGCTGGCACTGGCGCTGGCCCTGTTCCATCTCGGCAATGCCGCGATCGTGCCGCTCTATGGACTTGCGGCCGTGGCCGAGGGACAGGCCAACGGACCGAGCTTCGTCGCGACCACCGTCGTGATCGCGCAAGGCGTGATGATCGTGACCTCGCTCATCGCGATGCAGGTCGCAGGCAAGCGCAACTACTGGCCGGTGATCCTCGTCTCCTTCATATTCTTACCCGTCCGCGGTGTGCTCGCCTTCTTCGTCACGGGATGGTGGGGCGTCGTGCCGATGCAGGTGCTCGACGGCATCGGCACCGGACTACAAACGGTCGCCGTCCCCGGCATGATCGCGCGCTCGCTCAACGGCACCGGCCGCATCAATCTCGGCCAGGGTGCCGTGATCACGGTGCAGGGTGTCGGCGCCAGCCTCAGTCCCGCGCTCGGCGGCTGGATCGCGCAATGGATCGGCTACGGCCCGACCTTCCTGCTGCTCGGCGGCTTTGGCCTTGCGTCGACGGCGCTGTGGCTGGCCTTCGGAGCAGCCGTGAAGAAGTATTGAAGGGAGCATCTCCGAGAAGACGGAGAAGCCCTGTTACTCCGAGCTGACCAGCGGCTGGCGAAGACTGCTGCTCACGTCCCAAAGCTCTTCTGGACCGCCTTGTCGAGCGTCTCTCCGCCGACGAAGCGCTGGCGCAGCTCGCGCTTGAGCAGCTTGCCGCTCGGATTCTTCGGCAGGGCATCCACGAAGATCACGCGCTTGGGCACCTTGAAATGGGCCATATGGCCGGCGCAATGCTTGATGACGGTTTCTTCGTCGAGCTCTTCCCCGGTCTTGACCACGACGATGGCGGTGACCGCCTCGATCCAGCGCGGATCGGGCAGGCCGACCACGGCGACCTCGGAGACGGCGGGTATGCGGTACACCATCTCCTCGACCTCGCGGCTCGCGACATTCTCCCCGCCGGTCTTGATCATGTCCTTGACGCGGTCGACCACGGTGATGTGGCCCTCGTCATCGACGGTGGCGAGATCGCCGGAGTGAAACCAGCCGCCGCTGAACGCCGCCGCGGTCTTCACCGGATCGTTGTAATAGCCGGAGAGCAGATGCGGCGAGCGATGCACGATCTCGCCGACCTCGCCGACCTTGACGTCTTCCATCGAAGTATTGACCACGCGCGTCTCGACATTGAGCACCGGCTTGCCGGCCGAGCCGGCCTTGCGCAGCTGATCCTCGGGACGCAGCACGGTCGCCAGCGGCGCGATCTCGGTCTGGCCGTAGAAATTCCAGAACTTGACGTTGGGAAGGCGGCGCTGGAGCTCGAGCAGGACCTCCACCGGCATGATCGAGGCGCCGTAATAGCCCTTCTGCAGCGTCGACAGATCGGTCTTGTCGAAGTTCGGCGAGCGCAGCATCGCGATCCAGATCGTCGGCGGCGCGAAGAAGGACGTGATCCTGTGCGCCTGGATCAGCGCCAAGATGTTGTCGGCTGTCGGCTTGCCCGTAATCACGCCGGAGGCGCCGAGATAGATTTGCGGCCCGAGGAACACATCGAGCTGGGCACAGTGATAGAGCGGCAGCGCATGCAGGAACTTGTCCTCCGCACTCATGCCGCCGTCGATGACGCAGCTGACATACTGCCACATCACGGCTTCATGGGTCAGCATCGCGCCCTTGGGCAGCGACTCCGTGCCGCTGGTGTAGACGATCTGCGCGAGATCGCGGCTGTCCACCGACGCCTCCAGGAACGAGCCGTCGGGATGAAGAAGATCGTCGAAGGTGGTGAGGCCCGCGGGCGCAGTCGCTGGATCCTCGCCCGGCAACCAGATCATCTTCTCCACCGCGCAATCCTTCGCGCTTGCGGCCTTCGCCGGCTCGACGAAATCAGGCCCGGTCGCGAGCAGCTTTGCGCCGGAGCTCTTCAGGATGAAGTTGATCTCGTCCGGATTGAGCATGAAGTTGATCGGCACCAGCACCGCGCCGATCCGCGCCACCGCGAAACGCAGCGCCGCGAAGGCGTGTGAGTTGCGCGAGAGCACCGCGAGGCGGTCGCCCTTCCTGACGCCGAGACCGAGCAGACCGCGGCCGAGCCGATTGCAGATCGCATCCATCTCGGCAAAGGTCCAGCTCACGCTGCCGCAGCTCACCGCAAGCTTGTTCGGCTCGCGGCCCGCCGACCGGCGCAGGAGATCGCCGATGGAATGCTCGCGCGCTTTCGAGATGGTGGCTGCGGTGTCGCTCGACATTTCCATTTCCCCCAAGATTTGCAATTCGCGCGACGCTCGGCCTCGACATTGGCGAGGGCTTTGCATTTACGCGCTCGAATTTACACGAAGGGTAGTCGGCGCTGCCGGCCACGTCAAATTGCCTGCGCGCCGGCGTCATGACGCAAGAATTGCCCCCTCGCCGCGGCGAATTTGCGCTGGTGCACCAACAATAATATCGAGGAAAATCATGCATCGGATCGCGCGCGCCGCCTTTGCGGCCGGGCTGCTATCTGCGTTTTTCGTCAACCCATTGTCCGCCCAGCAGACCCCGCTCAAGATCGGCGTGCTCTCCGACTTCTCCTCGGTCTATTCCGACATCGGCGGCATGGGGAATGTCGAGGCCACCAAGATGGCCATCGAGGATTTCGGCGGGCAGATGTTCGGCAAGCCGATCGACATGGTCTCGGCCGACGTGCTCAACAAGCCCGACGTCGCCTCGACCATCGCCCGCAAATGGTGGGAGACCGAAGGCGTCGACATGATCATCGACCTGCCGACCTCGGCCACTGCGCTCGCGGTGATGGAGCTGTCGAAGCAGTACGAGAAGATCATGATCGTGACGGATGCGGCGAGCTCCGACATCACCGGCAAGTCGTGCTCGCCCTATACGGCGCACTGGACCTACGACACCTATGCCAACGCACACACGGTGGGCAGCGCCATCGTCAAGAACGGCGGCGACACCTGGTTCTTTCTCACCGCCGATTACGTGTTCGGCCATTCGGTCGAGCGCGACACCGGCGACGTCGTGAAGGCCGCCGGCGGCAAGGTGGTCGGCAGCGTCAAGCATCCGCTCAACACGGCGGACTTCTCGTCCTTCCTGCTGCAGGCCCAGGCCTCCAAGGCCAAGATCATCGGGCTCGCCAATGGCGGCGGCGACACCATCAACGCCATCAAGCAGGCCGGCGAGTTCGGCATCGGCGCCGGCGGCCAGAACCTGGCCGCGATCGTGATGTTCATCTCCGACGTGCACAGCCTGGGACTGAAGCTCGCGCAGGGACTGATCATCACCGAGGCCTACTACTGGGACCTCAACGACAAGACCCGTGCCTTCGGCAAGCGCTTCATGGAGCGCGTCAAGCGCATGCCGACCATGAACCAGGCCGCGACCTACAGCGCGACGCTGCATTACCTCAAGGCCGTGCAGGCCGCCGGCACCAAGGACACCAAGACGGTGATGGCCAAGATGCGCGAGCTTCCGGTAAAGGACGCCTTCACCGACAACGGCACGCTCCGCGAGGACGGCCGCATGGTGCACAGCATGTTTCTGTTCCAGGTGAAGAAGCCCGAGGAATCGAAGGGTCCGTGGGATTACTACAAATTGCTTGCCGAGGTCCCTGCCGACCAGGCCTTCCGGCCGCTGAAGGACGGCGGCTGCCCGCTGCTGAAGTGAGCACGGATAATCCGTGAATCGACGACGAACCGCTCAACAAGGCTTGCCGTCCGCCTGATCGAACAGGGCGGACGGGCCATCGCGACCAACTGCCCAAAATAGAGACAGGCACACCGCCGTCTGATCTGCATCAAGTTGCGATGCAAAAATCGCTGCAATGTTGTGGCTGCTCGTTCGCGCAAATGGCGGCTGGGCACTCTTGTCTCAACATGTGGGCGCCGCCGCTCGGCGTTTGTGCACAGATGAACTTCACACTGGGGCGCGTCGTCGCCGCGATCGCCATCGTCCTTGCAGGCGGCGGCTATTACTACTGGCAGCACCGCAATTCCAACACGCTGCCCGCGGGCTTCTCCCGCGGCAACGGCCGCATCGAGGCGGTCGAGATCGACATCGCCACCAAGACGCCGGGCCGGATTCGCGAGATTCTCGTCAACGAAGGTGATTTCGTGCGGGCGGACCAGGTTCTGGCGCGCATGGACACCGAGCAATTGCAGGCGCAGCGTCGCCAGGCCGAAGCGCAGCTCCAGCGCGCCACGATCAATGTCGAGACCGCGAAGAGCCTGGTGAACCAGCGCGAGGCCGAGCGCAAGGCTGCGGAGGCCGTGGTCGACCAGCGCGTCGCCCAGCTCGACACCACGAGCCGCAAGCTCGATCGTTCCGAGCAGTTGATCAGGACGAATGCGGTGTCGCAGCAGGTGCTGGACGACGACCGCTCGGCCAATGCCACGGCGAAGGCGGCGCTGGCCGCGGCCCAGGCCCAGGTTGCGGCCTCGGAAGCCGCGATCAGTTCCTCACGTGCCATGGTGATCGATGCCGGCGCCTCGGTCGACGCCGCCAAGGCCGCGATCGAAAGCATCAACGCCGACCTCAACGACAGCGTGCTGAAGGCGCCGCGCGATGGCCGCGTGCAGTATCGGGTGTCGCAGCCGGGCGAGGTGCTCGCGGCCGGCGGCCGCGTCCTCAACATGGTCGATCTCGGCGACGTCTACATGACGTTCTTCCTGCCGACGGCGGATGCCGGCCGTGTCGCGATCGGCACCGAGGTTCGTCTCGTGCTCGACGCCATCCCGCAATATGTGATTCCGGCCAAGGCCACCTTCGTCGCCGACGTCGCGCAATTCACGCCCAAGACCGTCGAGACCGAGGAGGAACGTCAGAAGCTGATGTTCCGGATCAAGGCGCATATCGCGCCGGACCTCCTGCGCCAGCACATCGAGCAGGTGAAGACCGGCCTGCCCGGCATGGCCTATGTGCAGCTCGATCCGGCCGCACAATGGCCGGACAATCTCAAGATCAAGCTGACCCGATGAGCGCGGCAGCCGCAGCCGATGCACCGCCCGCGCCCGGCATCGTGGTGCATCTCGAAGGCGTGGGCCTGAGCTACGGCAAGACCCGCGCACTGGACGCCGTGACGCTCGACCTCCCGTCCGGCTGCATGATCGGGTTGATCGGTCCCGACGGCGTCGGCAAGTCAAGCCTGCTCGCCCTGATCGCCGGCGCGCGCGCGATCCAGGAGGGACGCATCCATGTGCTCGGCGGCGACATGGCGAGCACACGCCATCGCCGCAACGTCTGCCCCGACATCGCCTATATGCCGCAAGGGCTCGGCAAGAATCTGTATCCGACGCTCTCGGTGTTCGAGAACATCGACTTCTTCGGCCGCTTGTTCGGACACGACAAGGCGGAACGACGCAGGCGCATCGCGGGCTTGCTGCGCGACACCGGGCTCACCCCCTTTGCCGACCGGCCCGCCGCAAAACTCTCCGGCGGCATGAAGCAGAAGGTGGGCCTGTGCTGCGCACTGATCCACGATCCCGAGCTCCTGATCCTGGATGAGCCGACCACCGGCGTCGATCCCTTGTCACGGCGCCAGTTCTGGGAGCTGATCGCCTCGATCCGGAGCAGCCGGCCCGGCATGAGCGTGATCGTCTCGACCGCCTATATGGAGGAGGCCGCGCAGTTCGACTTTCTCGTCGCGATGAATGCCGGTCGGGTGCTGGCGACGGGAACGCCCGCCGCGCTGCTGCAGCAGACCGGTGCCGATACACTTGACGATGCCTTTATCCATCTCTTGCCGGAGGAGGATCGCAGCAACCACACCAGCGTCGTCATTCCCCCGCGTAGCAATGGCCATGACGAGATCGCAATCGAGGCCGACCATCTGACCCGGCGTTTCAACGACTTCGTCGCCGTCGACGACGTGAGCTTCCGCATCAGGAAGGGCGAAATCTTCGGCTTCCTCGGCTCGAACGGCTGCGGCAAGACCACGACCATGAAGATGCTCACGGGTCTGCTGCCCGTGAGCGGAGGCAACGCGCGGCTGTTCGGCAATGCGATCGACGCCGGCGACATGTCCGTACGCCGCCGCATCGGCTACATGTCGCAGGGCTTCTCGCTCTATTCGGAGCTGACGGTCGCACAAAATCTCGATCTCCATGCGCGGCTGTTCGAGCTGCCTTTGGAGACCATCGCCGCGCGCATCGACGAGATGATTACCCGGTTCGATCTTGCGGACGTGACTGACGCCCTGCCCGATGCGCTGCCGCTCGGCCTCAGGCAGCGGTTGTCGCTGGCGGTCGCGATGATCCATGCGCCCGACATCCTCATCCTCGACGAGCCGACCTCCGGCGTCGATCCTGTCGCACGCGACCGCTTCTGGCAGATTCTCGCCGAGCTCTCGCGCAAGGACAATGTCACCATTTTCGTCTCGACCCATTTCATGAACGAGGCCGAGCGCTGCGACCGGATCTCGCTGATGCATGCGGGCAAGGTGCTGACCTCGGACACGCCTGCCGCGATCGTGGCCGCACGCGGCACCGCCACGCTGGAGCAGGCCTTCATCGCCTGCCTCGAAGAGGCGATCGCCGATACGGCGGACGCAGCTGCTCCGCCGGCGGCCGCATCGCCTGCGCCAGCCGGGACGGCGGCGCCGCGCAAGCGCAGCGCGACATTCAATCTGACCCGCATGCTCGCCTACTCCCGGCGCGAGGCGCTCGAGTTGCAGCGCGATCCGATCCGCGCCACGCTGGCAATCCTCGGCAGCGTGCTGCTGCTGTTCGTGCTCGGCTACGGCATCAGCATGGACGTCGAGAACCTGACCTTCGCCGTGCTCGACCGTGACGACAGCGCCATCAGTCGCGACTACAGCCTCCAGATCGCGGGATCGCGCTACTTCACCGAAAAACCCCCGATCACCGATTACGCCGACCTCGACCGCCGCATGCGCGCCGGCGAGATCGGCCTTGCCATCGAATTGCCGCCCGGCTTCGGCCGCGACGTCAGCCGCGGCCGCCATGTCGAGATCGGCGCCTGGGTCGACGGCGCCAACCCGACCCGCGCCGAGACGCTGCGCTCCTATGCCCAGGCCATCCACGCGACCTGGCTCGCGCAGAAAGGCCGCGAGCTCTATGGCGAGGCGGCGATCGCCGGCTCCTACCAGCTTCAGCTGCGCTATCGCTACAATCCCGATGTCAGAAGCGTCGTCGCCATGGCGCCGGGCATCATCCCGCTGCTGCTGATCATGATCCCGGCGGTGCTCGCCGCACTCGCGGTCGTGCGCGAGAAGGAGCTCGGCTCGATCGTCAATTTCTACGTGACGCCGGTGACGCGGCTGGAATTCCTGCTCGGCACGCAACTGCCCTATGTCGTGCTCGCGTTCGGAAACTTCCTGCTCCTCGTCGGCTTCGCGCTTGTCGTGTTCGGCGTGCCCTTCACCGGAAGTTTTGCGACCTATGCGCTCGCCGCCCTGCTCTACGTCACGGCTACGACCGGCATGGGGCTGGTGATCTCGGCCTTCATGAACAGCCAGATCGCGGCGCTGTTCGGCACGGTGCTGCTCACGCTGATCCCGGCCATCCAGTATTCCGGGCTGATCGATCCGGTCTCATCGCTGCAGGGACTGGGCGCCCTGGTCGGCCGGCTCTATCCCACCACCTATTTCGTCACGATCTCGCGCGGCACCTTCTCCAAGGGCCTGGCGTTCGACACCCTGCACAATGATCTGCTGGCGCTCGCCATCATGGTCCCGGTGCTGGTGACGGCCGGCGCAATGCTGCTGAAGAAACAGGCCCGCTGACCATGCGCCTCGACAACGTGCTGCAGCTCGGCATCAAGGAATTGCGCGGTCTGGTGCGCGACCCGATGCTGCTCGTGCTCATCGTCTATTCCTTCACGCTGGCGGTCTATGCCGGGGCAAAGGCCCTTCCAGAGACGCTGAACCGCGCCGCGATCGCCATCGTCGATGAGGATCATTCGCCGGTCTCGACCCGGATCGGGATGGCGTTCACGGCGCCCTATTTCTCCGAGCCGCGCCTGATCTCGCCATACGAGATGGACCGGAGGATGGATGCCGGCCTCGACACCTTCGCGCTCGACATTCCGCCGGACTTCCAGCGCGACCTGCTGGCGCGGAAGTCGCCGGCGATCCAGCTCAACGTCGACGCGACGCGGATCTCGCAGGCCTTCAACGGCGGCGGCTATGTCGAGCAGATCGTCGGCGCGGAGGTCGCCGAATTCCTGGCCCATACGCGCGATGCGCAGGCAGCGCCGATCGAGCTGGCGCTGCGCGCGCGCTTCAACCCCGAGCTGAAGAAATCATGGTTCGGCGCCATCGACCACATCATCACCTCGATCACCATGCTCTCGATCATCCTGACCGGCGCCGCCCTGATCCGCGAGCGCGAGCACGGCACGATCGAGCACCTCCTGGTGATGCCGGTCACGCCGCTGGAGATCATGGTCAGCAAGGTCTGGTCGATGGGAGCGGTGGTGCTGATCGCCTCCGCCCTGTCGATCCTGTTCGTGGTCAAGGGATGGCTGGCGGTGACCATCGACGGATCGGTTGCGCTGTTCCTCGTCGGCGCGGCGCTGCAGCTGTTCGCCACCACCAGCATGGGCATCTTCCTCGCCACCGTCGCCGGCTCGATGCCGCAGTTCGGGCTGCTCCTGATCATGATCCTGCTGCCGCTGCAGACCCTGTCGGGCAGCATGACGCCGCGCGAGAGCATGCCGCAATTCGTCCAGGACATCATGCTGGCCGCGCCCAACACGCATTTCGTGATGCTGGCGCAGGCCATCCTGTTCCGCGGCGCGGGCCTCGAGGCCGTATGGCCGCAGCTGCTCGCGCTGACGCTGATCGGCGTCGTCTTCTTTGCGATCGCGCTGCGCCGGTTTCGCGCCTTTCTGGCCTAAAGCGCGATGAGATCTGGATGAATCGTCATCGCGCTTTAGGTTGTTGTTTACGCATGATCTTGTCGGAAAACCGCTTCGCACTTTTCCGGATCATGCTTTAGGCTTGGGCCAGGCAGCTCAGAGCTTGTGCCCCTTCTGGCGCAGCGCCTCGATGAGGCGCTGCTTCAATTCGTCGGCGGCCTTCTGGCTGACGTCCTGGCTGATCTGCACGCTCGCCTGCGCCAGCGCATCCGACTTCTCCAGGAACTTTCGGCCCGCGGGCTCCGCGTAGAAGGTGTCAATCTGGCGCAGTTCGTCCACCGTGAAAGTTTGGGCGTAGAGCGCCGCGATCTGGTCGATCATGGACGCAACGAACGGAGCATAGATGTCGGAGCCGGGTGCCGTCACCGCATCGTAGTCGCGCTCGAGCTCCGGCCTGTCCTGCGCGACCACGGGCCGCAGCTTGAGCAGGAGCTGCGGCAGCAAGGCGCGGTACTGGTCGGCAACCTTCAGGGTGACGATGAGCTTGCGCGCCGCGCTCATCGCCTCCGGCGACGGCGCCTGTGCCGCTGCGCCGCAGACGAGAAACAGGAGAGTGCCGGCGATCGTCAACAAACGTCTGGACATTGAGCTCTCCGTTGGACCTCTCCATGAACAGCAGGCGGCGCGCTGCCTCAGCGGCTCGCAGGGGCGACAGTGGCGGTTGCGGCCGATGCGCTGCTCTCGGCCGCCATCTCCGGCTCCTCGACCTCCGTCACCTTCACGAACAGGTTCGGCACGCGCTCGGCCCGGCCGAGCAGCCATGCGGCGCCGACCATGATGACGATGCCGGCGATGGAGACGGCGAGCTGCTCCCAGACCCCCTTGGTGTATTGCGTCAGGATCCAGTGCGCGGAGAACGACAGGAACACCCCGAGGCAGAAGATCGGCAGCGAATGCTGGCCGCAGAGGATCACGGGGCGCAGCCAGATGGCATGCAGCCTCCGCCATTTGCGCGAGATGAAATGGGTTACCCAGATCGCCAGCGCCAGGAAGTGGGTGAAGCGCAGCATGTCGAGGTCGGTCTTGTCGATCGGGTAGATCAGCTTGATCATCCATTTCGGGATCAGGGCCTCGAGCGCGTGGATGTGCCAGGTCATCACGATCAGCAGCGCGAAGACCAGCCACGCCGCGGCGAGCGCCATCGTCGTCCTGGACCAGGCCCATTTGGCGATCTTGTCGATCTGGCCGATGCCGCACCAGGCCGCGAACACGAACATCAGCTGCCAGCAGAACGGGTTGAAGTACCATTTCGTGCCGGGCGGATAGGAGGCGATGTTCCAGTCGAACCAGCGTGACAGCACGTAGAGCACGACGGAGGCGGCGAGAGTCAGGTTCGGCCGGCGCACCAGGCACCAGACCATGAAGGGCGAGGCGACCACCAGCGTGATGTAGAGCGGCAGCACGTCGAGATTGACCGGCTTGTACTTCAGGAGGATCGCCTGCCCGATCAACTCGTCCGGATGCGACAGGAAGTTGAACACGTTGAACTCGTGCTCGTACATCGGATTGTCGAAGCGGCGCGCGGTGCGCGCGATCTGCGCCGTGAACAGCAGGAACAGCATGATATGGGCGACATACATCTCGGCCGCCCGCCGCCACAGCCGCTTCAGCGCGGCGAGAAACCAGCCGCCGGCGATGATCGGCCCGTAGATCCAGCCGACCAGATAGCCGGAGATGAAGACGAAGAACTCGGCGGCGTCGCTGAAGCCGTAATTGCGCAGCGTCAGCCAGGCCACGACGTCGTGCGGGATGTGGTCGAGGAAGATCATCCACAGCCCGATGCCGCGGAAGAGATCGAGCCGCAGGTCGCGCTCGATCGGCGCAAGGAGTGCTGACTGGTCCCGTATGATCATGGCCCCCGCCTCTCCGGGTGGGCGTCGCGCCATGGCGGCGCCGGCAAAATGGAATGCTAAAAAATGCGAATCAAAAGGTCACCTGGCCCCGTGGCCAGCGGCCCGCCAACGGTAGCTGACCTCTGCGTCTACGCAAGGGACTTTGTGGTCGCGTCGGCGCGGGCCACCGCCGGGCCGTCCCAAAAGCGGCGGCCGGCTCAAACAAACATCGAAAACAACCCCATGCACAGTAGAAGCGCAAAATTAAGCCATTGATATCATTGGGAAATAAAAACGGCCGGCCGGGCAGGAAAAACGGCGTGGCGGTACGATCGCACGCCAGACCGCTGAACGCCAAAGGTCAGGTCAGCTCGTCGCCGCGGGCGAGCATCTCGTTCAACATCGCCTCGGCCTTCTGCTTGAGCGGCAGCGCGCCGCTGTCGGAGGCGATCGCGATCGCCGCGCGCAGGGCGGCCAGGACCGCCGCCTTGTTCGCCTCGTCCGAGGCCGGCGTCACCATGGCCTCGCCGACCAGGGCCTCGGCCTCGAGGCCGGAAAAGCCCTGCTGGCGGGCGGTGTTGCGGGCCTCGCGCAGCATGTTCTGCGCGGTCTGAACATCGCCGAGGCGATGGGTCGCGAGCGCAAGGTAGATCGAGCTGCGCAGCACCGCCGAGGTATAGCCGACCGCCTTGGCCTCCTCGCGCGCCTCGGTCAGCATGCCGCGCGCCCGGTCGAACAGCCCCTGCTCGAGATAGGCGATGCCGAGATGGCAGGCGAGCACCGGCACGAACAGCCGGATGCCGTGCTTCTGCGCCAGGACAAAGCCGTCTTCGAGGATGGCAGCAGCCGCCGCCGGATCGTTCCGCCCGAGCTTCAGCCAGCCGCCGCTATAGGCGGCGGCGACGCGGTCGTAGGGACGGCCGGTCTCCTCGGCGATCGCGGCGGCCTGTTGCTGGAGCTGTTCGGCAGCATCGAGCTCGCCCATGACGGCTTTATTGATGCCGTTCATCATGCAACAGAGCAGCAATGCGGATTTCGGGGTCGAACCGAAAGGAGCGCTAGCCTCTGGTCCCGCGAGCTGGGTGCAAGTCCGTACAAAAAGACCATCGGCCGCACGATAGCGTCCGGCAAGAAAATACACTTGGCCAAGGCCGTATTGTGCAGCATTGAGCCACCCCGGATTGCCCCACTCCTGCGCAAGGCGCACCACTTCCTCACCGACGGTGACCGCTTCGAGCGGTGTCCCGTAGAAGTTCTGTGCAGCCGCCATGACCGTCATGGCAGCGACCTTCCGGCCGATGTCGTTGATCGCATCGGCACGGCGCTCGGCCTCCTTGCCGAGGTTCAGCCATTCGGCAATCTGACCGGATGCGATGAACGCCGCACGCGCCTCGATGCGAATATCCACGGCATTCGCCTCCCTCGAGGGGTTCGGCGGTGTCATATCCAAAGAACGCATCGCGGTCTCGAAATAGTCAGCCGCATCGGTAAATGCCGACCGCGCCAGACATCGTCTCGCCGAAGCCCTGCCATACGTGAACGACTTGCCCCAATCCTTCGCCCGCGTGGCGTGATAGCAGAGCTTGTCGGGATCGTCGGCACCGCCTTCGCTGCTCTCCAGGGCAGAAAGAACGCGCGCATGAATGTCTTCGCGCACCTTTTCGACCATCGAGTCGTAGGTGACCTGCCGGACCATTTCATGCCGGAACTCCAGCGAATTCTCCAATTCGCTATCGATCCTGACGAGCAACTCGGCGCGATCCAGCGCGGCGAGGCAACCTTGTAGAACCCCGTGAGACAGGACTGCAATCCTCGCCAGCATCGCTTCGTTCGATCTCGGCCCCAAAGTAGCGGCTATCTGCAGAACAGATCGTTCTTGCTTCGACACCCGATCGAGACGCGCTGCAATAACGCCCTGGATACTGGTGGGAATGCCGAGTTCGTCGATTGGACGCACGAGCGCAAGATCGCCCCATTGGCCGCGAAGCGTGCCGCTGTCCTTCAATCCGCGGCAAACCTCTTCGATGAACAGAGGAACGTTTGCGGTATGAGAAATGATCCGGCTCTTCAGATCGGCGTTCGTCGCGGAGGAGCCGAGCATGTCTGCCAGCATGGCCAGCCCCGAATCGTCGTCGAGGGGCCGCATCGCGACGATCTCGGCGTGGCAGCGCGCGATCCAGACCGGCATCCCATTGGGGCGCGAGGTGAAGAGCACGAGCAGACCGGCCGCCTGTAGCGACGCAATGGCGGCTACGACGATATCGCTCGCCCGGTCGATCCAATGCAGATCTTCGAGCAGAATCACCGTTTGCTGCCGACTGGCCAGGCCTCCGATGATCGCACAGCTCGCATCGGAGATCGCTCGTCCCCGTGCATGAGGCTCCAGCTCGTCCCAGTGTGGATTCGATATTGGCAGATCGAGCACCGCGTCGAGCGCGGTTTGCTGAATCGCCGACAGATCCTTCCGAGGATCCCCCGGGCTGCCGGGGTCCTTTGCTGCTGCATCCATTGCCGACAGCAGGATCCGCTTAAGCGTGCTGAAGGGCGCACCCTGAAGGTTCGGGCTGGCCTCGGCGTCGATCAACCGCCAGCCATCGGCCTTCAGTTCCTGGGCAAACTCATGCGCGAGTCGCGATTTGCCGATACCCGCATCGCCGAGCAGCAGAACCGTCTGCCGGCTTGCCCTGGCGTTTCCGGCGGTACGCTCCAGCAAGGCCCGTTCGGCGGTGCGATCGACGAAGCGAGAGACGCTGCGCGCCCGCCGCACCCGCCAACTCGACAGGTCGCTCGCGCCCACGATCCGGTAGACCGGCACGGGCTGGCTGAAGCCGCGCAGCGACTTGCCGCCCAGCGATTCGAACCGGACATGTCCCTCAGCGAGCTTTTGGCAGGCTTCCGAGGCGTAGATCTGGTTCGCCTCGGCCGACGCCTCCAGCCGCGCAGCCAGATGCTGGGCGGCACCGCCGATCTCGTAGACCTTGGAGAACTCGCTGGCGACCATGTAGGCGACGACATGACCGGAGTGGAGGCCGACTCGCACTTGAAGTCCGGGGTCGCCCAGGCCTGCAACGCGCCTGACAAGCTCGATCGCCGCATGGCATGCCATGGGCGCGTGGTTGTCGTCCGCAATCGGGGCGCCGAACACCGCCGCAAGCCCATCGCCCAGCTCCTTGCTGACGATGCCGCCGAACTGTCGAACCGCCCCTCGCATGGCCGCCAGGGCCGGCTCCAGGCGCGAGACCGCCTCCTCCGGATCAAGCTCCGCAACGAGGCCGGTGGAATCGATGACATCGGCCCGAAGGATTGTGACAAACCGTCGTTCACTGTCGGGATCGGAGCGGCGCACGCCTGCTCCGCAATTGGGGCAGCGGCTGTTGCCTGGGTCGATCGTCGACTGACACGCCGTGCAAAGCATTCCGTGCTCTTAAGACCTTGCAGCGGTATGGTCGGTAGGCCACTGCGAACGATGGCGATAAGATCGCTTATGAATACCCGCTTAGCAACGGGCATGCAGTTCATCCTGGGCATAGTGCCCCCGAGTCGTTTGCTGATCTGGACGATTCACAGTTCCAAGTGTTAGCTTGCCAAGAGCTGCGCGAAAAAGTGGCTGCGAACGACGAGCCGCCAGGCTCTTGTTCTCGCCGTCGAGCTTCGCAGAGCTGCATATTTCCCGGGGAAGCCAGGCACTCATTGAGGGGCAGAATACATGGGCATGATCGTCTATACCGGTAAGCCATTTAAAGACCTGATGAACAGCAATTACTATCCGCTGGCGAACATGAAGAGGAGCGTGGCCAAGCTCAAGGCCTCGGAAGACATCGATCTACCGACTTTGGAATACGGCCAGTACCACCTGATCCTGAACCCGCCGTCGAAATGGCCGCAAGGCAGCGCCAAGTACTGGCACAAGGAGAAGGGCCGGGCCCGCGTCGACCTCAGTACCCAACCTAACACGGTCCCGCTGTCCAGGGATGAGCCGGGCGTCATCCCTCTGACACGGTGCGACCTGCTCGATGCCTGCGTCCGGAAGTGCTTCAACTCCGAACCGCCGATCCCGATGAAAACCAACATCATCAGCCACGCGGCGAGCGACGCATATGCCCATCGGCACGAGATCCGGTTGGAGTGGGAATACAAGAAGGGCTCGGACAGGCCGACGCTGCTCTATCTGACGATGGTCTGTCCGCATAAGCCGGCCAAGTCCTGACCTCTGCGCGGACCTGAAAGGTTGACGAGGAGGAAGGTCCGGATGTCATCGCCGCCTCGCCCAGCCCCAAATGCACTACTCGACGGACCGATACTGCGCACCCTGCTCTCGCTAGCCTGGCCAAACGCGCTCGCGTTCCTGGCCGGCACACTGGTCGCGGTCGCGGAGACCTCGTATATCGGGCGGCTCGGGATCGAGGCGCTGGCGGCGATGGCGCTGGTGTTTCCCTGTGTGATGCTGACCATGAGCATGTCCGGTGCGGCCATGGGCGGGGGCGTCGCCTCGGCGATTGCCCGCGCGCTCGGCGCCGGCGACCGCGACCGCGCCGAGAGCCTGGCCACGCACGCACTGCTGATCGCGGTCTTCTTCGGCCTGGTCTTCATGCTGGGCATGCTGGCCGGCGGCCGGCAGCTGCTGGAATTGCTGGGCGGCCGCGGCAACGTGCTGGCGCAGGCGGTTGCCTACAGCCAGGTTTACTTCGGCGGAGCCGTGCTCGCCTGGCTGGTCAACACTCTGGCCGGTGTCCTGCGCGGCACCGGCAATATGAAGTTGCCATCCCTGATGGTCGCCAATTCCGCAATCTGCCAGATCATCCTTGGCGGCGCGCTGGGCCTCGGTCTCGGGCCGGTGCCGCAGTTCGGGATGCCGGGGGTCGCGACCGGATCGCTGATCGCCTATTCGATCAATATCGCGATAATGAGCTGGTACCTGTTCTCCGGCCGAGGTCGCATCGTCCCTCAATTGCGCGGGTTTCGCATGCAGTGGGCGCTGTTCGCCGACATCCTCAAGGTCGGCGTGGTCTCCTGCTTCTCCCCGCTGCAAAATACGCTGACCAACCTCGTCTTCACTCATATGCTGGCCGTGTTTGGGACGGCGGTCCTCGCGGCGTATGGGATCGGCGCACGGCTTGAATACGTGCTGGCGACCATTGCCTTTTCCGTAGGCATCGGCTCGGTGCCAATGATCGGCGTTGCGATCGGGGCGGGGCGCATCGCGCGGGCCCGCCACATCGCCTGGACGACCGGTCTCGTAGCTCTCGCTGTCGTCGGGGCGCTCGCGAGCGCGGTCGCTCTCTTCCCGGACTCGTGGGTTCGCCTCTTCACCGACAATGCCGACGCAGATGTCGCCAGCCGGCAGTTTCTCCGGACCGTCGCCCCGTTCTACGCTTTCATCGGGCTTGCCTCGGCGATGTATTTCTCGTCGCAGGGCGCCGGCAACGTGCTCGGTCCGGTGCTGGCGCAGACGGCGCGCCTCCTCTTTATCGTTCTTGGCGGCTGGTATCTGATGTCGCGGGCGGCAACTGCCGAGAGCTTCTTCGCGCTCACGGCCGTTTCGATGATACTGCTGGGCCTTCTCTCCTGCGCGGGCATTGCGTTTACACGCTGGGGACCACGTACGGTCAGCGCAAAGGCCCCGCTGAGCTTGGCGAGCGTTGGCGACAAGTAGCGGCGCAAGGCACACATGGCGAAACGCTCTCAGGTTGCCTTCGTTGACGTCGCATCTTCACGAATGATAGCGTTCGCAACGTAACCTTGGGGGCACAAGCGCGGTGCGTCGTTGACCGCGCTACCGTGGAATATCTCGCCGGCACTCGTGCCAGTGCGACGGCGGAAAAATCGAGAGCAATCGATGGGCGGAATCTACGACGATCAGGACTACAAAGACCTGATGAACGGCAACTACTATCCCCTCAAAAACATGAAGAAGAGCGTAGCCCGGCTCAAGGCCTCGAAGCAGATCGACATCGAGACCATGGAATACGGCCAGTATCAGCCGATCCTGTCGCCGCTGGAGACCTGGCCGAACGGCAGCGGCAAGGTGTGGTTCAAGGCGCTTGGCCATGCCCGCCTTCAGCTCACCGCCCAGCCGAACACCACGCCCCTGTCGAACGACGAGCGCGTCGTGGTCCCGCCGACGAAATGCGCGCTGCTGGATGCATCTATCCGCAAATGCTTCAACTCGGAGCCGCCGATCCCGATGAAGGCCGACATCACGCAGCATCGGCAGGATGCACCGAACTCGGACCAGCACGAAATCCGCCTGGTCTGGGAGTACGGCAACGGCGAGGATCAGGCACCGACGCTGCTCAACCTGACCATGGTCTGCCCCTATGCGGCGAAGCCGCGGAAAGCGGAGGCGTCAGCGGGGACCCGGCTCGATCTCTCCGAAAAATAGACCGCGCCTCGGCGACATCATCGTCCGATTGGGCGCGGGTCGGCACTTTGCCGGCCCGCGCCCTTTTATTGCGTGCATGCGAAAGGCAACGACCGCGCGCTCTGCGCCGGACTATGTCGCGCCCGTCCCACCTCCCGTCACGGCTCTGTCGTACGAACATGATCCGCTCCTCTTCAATGTGTGCGCGGGTCGGCTCCGAAGACAGCGACCGTCGCGCGCGTTGGACAGGAGCGGCCGATGCCCGTGGGACTGCTGGAGGTCGAAGGCACCATCGATGTCAAACAGTTCTGGCCGGAGGGCCGGTCGGACGCCGATACGACGAAGGTGGTGGTGACCATCGCGCCCGACGCGATCCGCTTCCGCAAGAACGATACCGCGCCGTTCCAGCCGACCCGCGTCTTCGGGGGCGCCAAGGTCAGGGGTCGCACGTCGACGCCTCCGATCAAGAACGGCAAGCTCACCATTCGCCTCCAGGGCATCGACGCGCCGGAGCTGCACTATATGCCGTCGCCGCTCTCGGCCGCCGAGAAGAAGGGGCTGACGGATGCCGGGAAGCAGGCCTGGCACGAGGTCACCCACTCCTACCGGCAATTCCTCGGCGCGACCGCGAGCAAGGCGCTGCATGATTTCCTCAGCAGCAGCGGCGAAGTCGCGCTTGCCTGCCGGGTGTTCACCCATGTCGATGCGCCGAACGAGGTGTTCGACACCTATGGCCGGCTGGTCGGCGACATCGAGGTGATGGTCGCGGGCGACAAGGTCGACATCAACCACTGGCTGGTCGCGCAGGGCTTTGCCTATCCGACGTTCTACTCCTCGATGAACGAGGACGAGATCAGGGCTTTTCTTGCGCTGGCCAAGACCGCGCGCGCGAAGAAGCTGCTGGTCTGGAAGCATCTCGCCAAAACCATCGGAGCCTTCGACTTCGACCTGCGCGAGCCCAAGGCGGGCGAGACCGGCGTGCTCGCGACTGACAAGGGCCCGGTGATCCTGCCAAAGCTCTACCGCCGCTACACCAACTGGTCCGCCCGCAAGAAGGCCAAGGTGACGAGCCAGAACTTTCAGAAGTTCCTGGGCGAAGGCTCCGGCGGCAAGCCCGACACCTGCTACGAGACCAGCGACTTCCTGCAAAACGGCGTGCACTCGGCGACGCCGCGGAATTTTGCGGAGTTCGTCGAGGGCGGAAGCAAGATCAAATTTCAGCCGGAGGGGCTGGTGTTCGGGGAAGCGCCGTCGACGCTGGTGGGAGCGGATGGGAAGGCGATCAGGGAATTTTGAGGAGGGCACCGACCGAAATGGTTCGCGCGAAGCCGCGCGGGGCAAGAGCAAAATTGAGTGCACTTCACCGTGGTTAAGGATCGCGGCTTACCTCGGCTCCAGCCGGCGCCAAAAATCGAGAACGGCGGCGACGATCGCCTCGGGGGCGTCCTCCTGGACGAGATGTTTGGCGTCGGCGATCACCGTAAACGACGCTCCCGGAATGCGACGAGCAAGCTCCTCGCCGTCTTTCAGGGGGATGAAATCGTCTTCGGCGCCCCATAGGATGGAGACGGGACACCGTATTTCTCCATACCGTCTTTCCACTTCCTCCGAGTACTTGTCGTCCATCTGCGCGATCTGCCGCCAAAAACCCTTCCGCCCCACTTGGTCCAGCCATGGCTCGAGGTAAACCCGCATGTCCTCCTCGCGCAGGCTGCGCTTCACGGCGGCGCCAATGTAGGCGCGCAGGATCGCCTCGTGAATATAGAGGGGCAAGCCGGCCAACACTTCGGGATGCGCCCTCGCCGCCTGGACCAGCGCCGAACCTTGCGGGCTGATCGCGACCGGATCGATCAGCACGAGGCTGCGGTAGTCGACCCTGTCCAAGAGGTGCGCGCGTAGCGCGGCCGAACCGCCGAAATCATGGGCGACGATGTCGGGCCGTTCGATGCTCCAGTGGTCTAGGAGGGCAGCGAACAGCGTGTTCTGGGCACCATGCAGGACATCGGCGTCCGGCTTGGCCGACTGGCCGTAGCCCAGGAGATCATAGTAGAACACGCGCCGGCGCATAGCGAGCCAAGGCGCGATCCGCCGCCATTCGCGCGAGGAGAACGGCGAGCCGTGCATCACGACGGCCGGCGGTCCTGCACCGATCGCCCCCCAGGCGATCGCCTGTCCTTCGAACGAGAACCGCTCCGGTAGAACCCATTGCGCCGTCATCGCTCCTCCGGATCAATTGGTCATCAAGGTCCTCATCCGCCGAGGCGCGTGACTGCGGCGACGGGCTCTATCGCTCTATCGTCCCCGTTCGCCGGATCTTCTTCTGAAGCAGCATGATTCCGTAAAGCAGCGCCTCGGCGGTCGGAGGGCATCCCGGCACATACACGTCGACCGGGACGATGCGGTCGCATCCGCGAACGACCGAGTACGAGTAATGGTAGTAGCCACCGCCATTGGCGCAGGAGCCCATCGAAATGACGTATCGCGGTTCAGGCATCTGATCGTAGACCCTGCGAAGTGCAGGCGCCATCTTGTTGCAGAGCGTTCCCGATACGATCATGCAGTCCGACTGCCTTGGTGAGGCGCGAGGGGCGCATCCGAAACGTTCGACATCGTAACGAGGCATGGAAACCTGCATCTGTTCGATGGCGCAACATGCCAGCCCGAACGTCATCCACATCAGGGATCCGGATCGCGCCCATGTGATGAGATCATCGAGCCGCGCGACGAAGTGGCCGCGGTCATCGAGACTCTCGTTGACGATGTTCCAGGATGTGGCGCTTGTTTCATTCATCCGAACCTCCGATTCAAGGCAGGGCCTCGTTGCGGCGGCCTGCGCGCACGCCTCGTCCTTCGAGACGGCGCTTACGCGCCTCCTCAGGATGAGGCTCATCAGCGTGAGCGCCCGTTAAAACTGCTGCCGCGCACTCCGTCCTCATCCTGAGGAGCCCGCCTGAAGCGGGCGTCTCGAAGGATGGTCACAGGGAAAGCTCTCAAATGCGATAACCCTCCCATTCAAGGGACGACGCCTGTTGTCTGCTCAACAGGCGTTCGCAGGTGCGGTTGCTATTTTATTTTTCTGCCAGATGCATTTTTCGTGTTCTGCAAGGAGCGCCACGTTGATCGGGTTCCAGACGGACTGCGCCTAACGGGCCAAGACAACGAGCAGTGCCGCCAGGACAACGGCCCCAACCAATCCGGCCAGGAAGATTGTTCGTCTTCTGGGGGCATCTCGGAAGCGACCGACGCGGAGCGCCGCCACATGCACGGCAGCTAGGACTCCGGCAGCCTTTAGAGTCGGGACGGCGGAAGACAATGGGCACCGACCGCCAGCAAGCGGTCACCCGGCTCGGTGAAGTGAGTTGCGTGCTCCGAAGCTGCCCTTTGAAAGCAAGTACCCTGTCAGGCTGCAAGGGCGTCCTGGTTGACTTCACTCTTCGCGAGCGCAGTCAGCATGCGGTCGGCCGCCTTCTCCTCCTCGAGGCTCTCGTGGAGCACGTTCTGGTCCTCTCTGAGATCGAGCTGTCCGGCGAGAGCGGCCGCACTGCCATAGGCCGCAATCTCGTAGTGTTCGAGCTTTTGGGCGGATGCGATCAAGGCGGCGTCGCGCAAATCGTCCTGCCCGACGATCTTCATCATCTTCGCGGTCTCCTCGATCAGGGCCTCCATCGCCTGATCCGTATGCGCAAGCGCGTCTGCATCATGCCTGCGCAGGATTCCACGAAGCCGCTGGGCCTGCTGCATCGTCTCTTGCTGATGCTGCGTCAGTGCATCCCTTAGCGATGGATGCACCGCTATCTCGGCCATTCGCCCCAGCGCGTCGCCGAGTTGGTGCTCCATGCTCACGAGTTCTTGCAGTTCGGCAATGTACATGTCCTTGAAGTTCTCGATCCTCATGATGGCTGCCTGTAGCTTGGATTGACGATTTCGGCTCGGATGCCCCGCTTTGCGGTCAACAGGCTGCTTCGGCAGCCGTTCCTCACCGGCCCCGCGCCTCTGGAAGGAACTCGCCGGTTGCGCCACGGACGGAGGTCTAATTTAGGGGACCATTTCCCTCGATCGGGCGTTAGCATGTCGAAAGGATGGTACCGGCGAGAACCATTTTGGAACCGGACGGCGCCACGACGATCCAGCAGTTACGCCCATGCCGAGAAGCACGCGATCACGGAAACTCAGAAATAGGGCCTCCAAGGCGCTACTCCCACGACATCCTCGGAATGCGCAAAGGCACTATGAACGCTATTTGGAGCTGGCTCGTGCCGAAGCCCTGAGGGGCGACACCGTCGCGGCAGAGAACTATCTTCAGCACGCCGAGCACTATCTGCGGTCAATGCGCGACAATCACGCCGCGGACGCTTCGCGCCGGGAGCTATAGTGACCGCGCTGCTCGATTGGTGACGGGGCAAAGATCACGGTCGCGATGGCCCCAAAACAAAAACGGCCCGCATCATGCGGGCCATTTTCATCTCGGATCCGGTAAAATCCGAATTTGGTTGCGGGGATAGGATTTGAACCTATGACCTTCAGGTTATGAGCCTGACGAGCTACCGGGCTGCTCCACCCCGCGTTAAACTGTTGCTTAGCCCTCGTCGAATGCCGGGGACGGTGGATGAGGGCCGGCGCTGTTCGCGTGGCTTTTCTCTTCCGTCCCAAAGGCTTCCTTGGAAGACAACCCCGGGCCAAAGCCCGTCGGGTGCGGGGCGTATGTATCAAGGCGGGCTGCCTTTGGAAAGGGCTGCGGGGACGTTTTTTTCGACTTTATGACAGGCAGAGGGACCGGATTCCGGTCGATTTGCCGCAGACTTGCCAGAAGTTCCGCAAAGGGCCAGCTTGCGGCAACAAAAGTCGGGGCAAACGCCCTTTGAGGGGAGAGCGCCATGAACCACGGCTTGGATCGTCCCTTGGACCGATCGCTGACGAGCCCCGCGCTGCGGGCGCTGCAGGATGGCTTCCATGCCATGGTCGCGCGGTCGCGGACCGGACCGGCCGCAACGCTCGCCGAGCGGCTCGACCGGCTCGCGCGGCTGCGCGCCGTCGTCGCCGACAATGAAGAACGCTTCCGGCAGGCGATCTCGGCCGATTTCGGCCACCGCTCTTCGGTCGAGACCACCATCGCCGAAGCCATGATGGTCTACAGCGAGATCCGGCATGCGACAAAGCACCTGAAGAGCTGGATGGCGCCGCAGCGCATCGCCACCGCGCTCCAATTCCTGCCGGCGCGCAACCGACTGTTGCCGCAGCCGCTCGGCGTCGTCGGCATCATCGCGCCCTGGAATTATCCGCTCCAGTTGACGCTCGCGCCCGCGATCGGTGCGCTCGCCGCCGGCAACCGCATCATCATCAAGCCGAGCGAACTGGTGCCGCACTTTTCCGCGCTGCTGAAGGAGACGATTGCCGCAAGGTTCGATGCGACCGAGCTGCTGGTCACCGGCGTTGAGGATGAAGTCGCAAAGGCGTTTGCGAGCCTCCCCTTCGATCACCTGGTGTTCACCGGCTCGACCCGGGTCGGGCGGCTGGTCGCGGAAGCCGCGGGGCGCAATCTCACGCCCATCACGCTCGAGCTCGGCGGCAAGTCGCCGGCGATCATCGACGCCTCCGCCGATCTCGATGAGGCGGCCGAGCGCATCGCCTACGGCAAACTGCTCAATGCCGGGCAGACCTGCATCGCGCCGGATTACGTGCTGGTGCCGGAAAATTCCGTGCAGTCCTTCGCCGAGAAGGTGCGCGCGCAGATGCGGCGCATGTTCGGCACCGATCCCGCCAACAGGGACTACACCGCCATCATCTCCGACCGGCATTATGCCCGGCTGGAAGGCCTGGTCGCGGATGCCTCCCAGCGCGGCGCAAAGATCCTGCAACCGGCGCAGGCGGATGATCCCAACTGGAAGGCGCACCGCAAATTCCCGCCGACGCTGATCGTCGGTGCGACGGAAGCGATGGCGGTGATGCAGGAGGAGATTTTTGGGCCTGTGCTGCCGGTGCTGGGCACTCGCGATGCGAACGAGGCGATCGCCTTCGTCAACGCGCGCGACCGGCCGCTCGCGCTGTACTGGTTCGGCAAGGACGGCATTGCCCGCGACGAGGTGCTGGCGCGCACGATCTCCGGCGGCGTGACCGTCAACGACTGCCTGTTTCATTTTGCGCAAATCAACCAGCCGATGGGCGGCGTCGGTGCCTCCGGCACCGGCGTCTATCACGGTGAATGGGGTTTTCGCACGTTCAGCAAGCTGAAGCCGGTGTTTTATCGCTCGAAGTTCAACCGCCTCGCCGATCTCTATCCGCCCTATGGCGGCAAGATCGCGCGGCTGGAGAAGCTGATGCGATTGATGTCGTAGGGGCAGTCGTTCCGGGGCGCGAAGCGAACCCGGAATGACGACCAACAAAAAGACTCTGGGGGGAAACAACATTGACTGACACATTCGATTTCATCGTCGTGGGCGCGGGCTCCGGCGGCTGTACCGTCGCGGGCCGGCTGTCGGAGGATGCGGCCACTTCCGTGGCGCTGCTCGATGCGGGCGGGCGGAACGACAATTGGCGGATCACCACGCCATTCGGGCTCGCTTTGCCATACAGCGCGGCCAACTGGGCGTTCGATACCGTGCCGCAGAAGGGATTGAACGGCCGTATCGGCTATCAACCGCGCGGCAAGGGCCTCGGTGGTTCCTCGGCGATCAACGCGATGGTCTACATCCGCGGCAACAAATGGGACTACGACCACTGGGCCGCGCTCGGCAATTCCGGCTGGTCGTATGCGGACGTGCTGCCCTACTTCAAGGCTTCCGAAAACAACGCCGATTTCGACGGCGAATATCACGGCAAGGGCGGCCCGCTGCACGTCAACAAGCTGCGCTCGGACAATCCGATCCATGACGTCTTCCATCAGGCCGCGCGCGAGGCGCAGTTCCGCATTCGCGAGGACTTCAATGCCGAGGACCATGAAGGACTCGGCAGCTACCAGGTGACGCAGCGCCATGGCGAGCGCTGGAGCGCGGCGCGCGCTTATGTCGATCCCTACATGGACAAGCGCGCGAATCTGCGGGTCGAGACGGCGGCGCAGGCAACGAAGATCCTGTTCGAAGGAGGACGCGCGGTCGGCATCGAATATGTGCAGGGCAGGCAGAAGAAGCAGCTGCGCGCCCGCCGCGAGGTGATCCTCGCCTCCGGCGCCTTCCAGTCACCGCAGCTATTGATGCTGTCGGGCGTCGGCGACGGCGATGCGCTTCGTGAGCACGGCATTGGCGTCGTGCATCACCTGCCGGGCGTCGGGCGCAATCTGCAGGACCATCCGGATTTCGTGTTCGTCTACGCCTCCGACTACCCGCACTTCGTTCACTCGTCGATCGGTCGGCTGCCATCCCTGCTGCGCGCGATCCAGCGGTACCGCAGGGAGCGACGCGGACTGATGACCACCAATTTCGCCGAGTGTGGCGGCTTCCTCAAGACGCAGGCCTACCTCGACGTACCAGACATTCAACTGCACTTCGTCATCGCGATGCTCGACGACCACGGCCGCAAGCGTCACAAGGAGGCGGGCTTCTCATGCCATTTCTGTCTGCTCAGACCGAAGAGCCGCGGCAGCATATGGCTGAAAAGCGCCGATCCGCTCGCAGCACCCATGATCGATCCGAATTTTTTGGGTGAGGCGGAGGATCTCGAGGCGATGGTGGCGGGCTTCAAGACCACGCGCCGGCTGATGGAGACGCCGGCGCTGCGCGCGTTGCAGAAAAGGGACATGTTCACATCCGATGTGAGAACGGACGACGACATCCGCAACGTTCTGCGCGAACGCGTCGATACGGTCTATCATCCCGTCGGCACCTGCAAGATGGGCACGGATGCGATGGCCGTGGTCGATCCGGCGTTGAAGGTACACGGCGTCGAGGGGTTGCGCGTCGTCGACGCCTCGATCATGCCGACGCTGATCGGCGGCAACACCAATGCGCCGACCATCATGATCGGGGAGAAGGCGGCGGATATGATCAGGGGGGAGGTGCGGTAGTGTGAGCCGTTGCGTCATCCTCCACTGTCGTCCCGGACAAGCGTAAGCGCCGATCCGGGACCCATAGCCACAGGGAGAAGTTGTGGCGCGAGATGGCAACTCAGAGTCTTCGCCAAACCACGTCCTGTGGTTATGGGGCCCGGATCGGCGCGCGCTTGAGGCGCGCTTGTCCGGGACGACGGCGGAGTGAAAATCGCTTGTGGAGCAATGCGGCAGCGTTCAATTCAGCAAGAACCCGCCGTCCACCGTCACCACACTCCCCGTCATATACCGCGACGCCTTCGAGGCCAGCAGCAGGATCGCGCCGTCGAGATCGGATTCGGTGCCGATGCGGCGCTGGGGGATGCGTTTGGCGAGGCGCTCGCCCGCCGGCGTCGACCAGAACGCGTGGTTCATCTCGGTGTCGATGTAGCCGGGCGCGAGCGCGTTGATGCGGATGTTCTGCCCCGCGAGCTCCAGCGCCATCGCCCTGGTCGCCTGGATAATGCCGGCCTTGGAGATCGCGTAGGGCGAGACCGCCTTCAAGACGCCGGTGCCGAGCACGGAGGCGATGTTGACGATGTTGCCGTCCTGCTTGCACGCGATCATGCGGCGGGCGATTTCGGTGGCGAGGAAATAGGCGCCCTTCAGATTGGCGCCGATCACGGCATCCCAATCGGCCTCGGTCTGCTCGGTCGCGAGCTTCTCGATGGCGATGCCAGCGTTGTTGATCAGCACCGTGACGGGACCAAGCGCGGCTTCCGCCGCATCGACGGCCCCTGCGATCGAGGCGGTGTCGGTGACGTCGAGCGCGACGGCGGCGGCGCGGCCGCCCTTGCCGCGGATTTCCTGTTCCAGACTCTTCAGCTTGTCCGTTTGCCGCGCCGCCAGCACGACGGCCGCACCATGCGCTGCCAGCACCCGGGCAAACTGCCGCCCCAGCCCCTGGCTCGCGCCCGTGACGAGGATGGTTTCTTTACTGACGTCGAATAGGCCTGACATGACGATGTCCTTGCGCGTGACCCCTGATCTTTTGGAGCCATCAATACAGACGATTTTAGCGATCTGAAACCGGAATGATCGGTTCAGCGTTCAATCGTTCCATCGAGGCAGGGTTGTGTTCATGAACAGTTTCGATCTCGCCGTCTATGCCGCGCTCGCCGTCGCGGTGGGCCTCGGTTTCAGGACCGGCCTGCTCCGCAGCGCCATGACCATCCTCGCCTATCTGCTCGCCGCGCCGATCGCGGTCGCGCTGATGCCGCTGATCGCGCCGCAGATCGCAGGCAATCCGAATTCGCCGCTGCTGCAGAACTGGATCTGGTTCTTCGGCATCTTCGTCGTCGTCGGCATGCTGCTCGGCCATATCGGCCGCGTCGCGCTGAACGACACCATCGGCGAGGCCGGCATCGGCGACCGGCTCGGCGGCGCCGCGCTCGGCGCCGTCAGGGTCGGCCTCGTCGCCACCACGCTGGTGCTGGTGTTCGACCGGATCGTGCCGGCGAACCACCAGCCGCCATTCCTCGCCGGCTCGCATCTGCGGCCGTTGTTCTCCACGGTCGGCCAGATGGGCTTCAAGTCACTGCCGCCGGAGGCCGCGTCCGTGATCGACCGCCTCAAGCAGGAGCGGCGCATCTGAGCGCGATACGATCGCGCTTTGTTGTTTGGGCATGATCTTTTCGGAAAACCGCTACACACTTTTCGCTAACGCGCCCTTCGGGTCCGGATCATGCCTGCACATTTGCATCGCAGCGCCGGCGCGCATGCATTTTGGTGCGAGCCCGTCTCTTATCAGCGGCGTCACATTTGGCTAGAGTGCGGCCCATCCAAAACCTGCCTGCTATTTTCGGGAGTGAAACAGTGGATCTTGGGATCAAAGGTCGCCGCGCCATCGTCTGCGCATCCAGCAAGGGCCTCGGGCGCGCCTGCGCCATCTCGCTGGCCGAAGCCGGCGTTGACGTCACGCTGACCGCGCGCGGCGCCGAAGCTTTGAAGAAGACCGCCGACGACATCCGCAAGGCCTATCCCGGCGTGAAGGTCACTGAGATCGTCGGCGACATCACGACGCCTGCGGGGCGCGAAGCCGTGCTGAAGGCCTGCCCCGATCCCGATATCCTGATCAACAATGCCGGCGGCCCGCCGCCCGGCGATTTCCGCAACTGGACCCGCGACGACTGGATCAAGGCGATCGACGCCAACATGCTGACCCCGATCGAGCTGATCAAGGCGACCGTGGACGGCATGATGGCGCGCAAGTTCGGCCGCATCGTCAACATCACCTCGGCCGCGGTGAAGGCCCCGATCGACATCCTCGGCCTCTCCAACGGCGCGCGCGCCGGCCTCACCGGCTTCATCGCCGGCCTGTCGCGCAAGACGGTGATCAACAACGTCACCATCAACGGCCTGTTGCCGGGCCCGTTCGAGACCGACCGCCTGACCGGCACCGCGAAGGCCGAGGCCGACAAGCGCGGCACGACACCCGAGCAGATCCTGGCCGAGCGCGCCAAGCTCAACCCGGCGGGGCGCTTCGGCCAGCCCGACGAGTTCGGCTATGCCTGCGCGTTCCTCTGCGGCGCCAAGGCGGGCTTCATCACCGGGCAGAACATTCTGCTCGACGGCGGCGCCTTCCCGGGCACACTCTGAGGCTTCTGCCTCTCCCCGCTCTTGTGGGCAGGGCTATCGCATCTGAGAAGCATGGCGGGACAGCTCGCCCGCAACCCATCCTTCGAGACGCCCGCCTGCGGCGGGCCCTCAGGATGAGGGCGGAGTGCGCGGCAGCAATTCCAGCGAGCGCCGATGCTGCTTAGCCTCATCCTGAGGAGACCGCGGAGCGGTCGTCTCGAAGGACGAGGCGTGCGGTGAAGTGTCGCCGAAAGTCATATGCGATAGCCGTCGCTCTCGCGGGGAGAGGCAAGTTCAATCACCGCTGCTTCGTCGGCTCGTCCTCGTCCCGCTCGCTGGGATCGGAGGAATCGGCGGTGAGGCGCTCGTCGGTCCAGTCGATGCCGAAGGCATCGAGACCATCGGCGAGCAGATCGCCCAGCATCGGCTCGCCGAGCAGATAGTGCACGGTCTCCCGCCGAGGGTTGCGATATTCACCGCGCGCCTCCACGGCGCGGGCACGCAGATCGTCCCAGTCGTCGATCGTGCCGTCGCCACGGCCGAGCCAGGTCAGCGCGACGAGATCGACCTGCTCGTCCTCGTTCAGGGCAACGATGAAGCCGCCGAGCTCGCGGCCGACGGGATCGGAGCCGTCATCCTCGAGCACATCGACCGCATCGTCATCGCTCGGATTCGATCCCGAATCGGGATCGGCATCGCCTTCCTTGACGTCGAATTCGCGCGCCTTCTCGATGATGAAGGCAACTTTCTCGGCGGAAATTGCAAGCTCTGGCATGGCAGCCCTCTTTTGGCGTCGCTTTCTCTTGGGTTCCCGCGATAACGCCGCATCGCAGCAGGTGATCCATTGCGCTTGACGGCGGAAAGTGTGCATGTTTCCGCGCCAAAGCAAGAACATGGGGGTGCGCCGCATGCAATGGAAGATCGGCAGGGTCAAGGTCACCAAGGTGGTGGAATTGGAGACGGTCGGCTCGACCCGCTTCATCCTGCCGCTGGCGACCAATGATGAAATCTGCAAGCTGCCCTGGCTGATCCCGCATTTCGCCACCGACGAAGGCCGGCTGAAGATGTCGATCCATTCGCTGGTGGTGGAAACGCCGACGCGCCGCATCGTGGTCGACACCGGCCTTGGCAACGACAAGCAGGGCCGCAGCGTCCCGACCTGGAACAACCGCACCACGCCTTTCCTGCAGACTATGGAAGCGGCAGGCTTTCCGCCCGACAGCATCGACACCGTGCTGTGCACACATCTCCACGTCGACCATGTCGGCTGGAATACGAAGCTGATCGATGGCAAATGGGTGCCGACCTTCCCGAAGGCGCGTTACGTCTTCGGCCGCACCGAATACGAGCACTGGCGCGACCATTCCATCGAGCCGGACAAGGCCGCCGTGTTTGGTGATTCCGTGCAGCCGATCATGGATGCGGACCGGGCCGATCTGATCCCGAGCGACCATCAGCTCTGCGAGGGGATCAGCATGATCCCAACCCCGGGCCACAGCCCCGGCCATATGAGCATCCTGATCAAATCTGACGGCGAGCAGGGCCTGCTCACCGGCGACGTCGCCCATCATCCCTGCCAGATGGCGAATCTCGGCTGGTCCTCGACTGCGGATTCGGACCAGGCGCAATCGGCGGCGACGAGGGCAGCGCTGTTCGGCCGCTTTGCCGACACGGAGACGCTGGTGATCGGCGGGCATTTTTCGGCCGGGCATATCAGGCGCGACGGGGACGCGTTCAGGTTTGTGGCGCTGGAATCGCGGGGTTCGTAGGGTGGGATTAGACCTGCGGCTGCGCGCAGCGCAGTCCGCTGGGCGTAACCCACCACGGTCTATCCTCCTCGGAAAGAAAAGAGGTGGGTTACGCCCGGACTGCGCTTCGCGCAGCCGCGCGCTAACCCACCCTACAAAGGAAGGGCTGCAATGCGGCCCGTTTTGAGCGGTTGAATTTCCCGCCGCCCTGTTCCATGAAGCTGTTAACCGATCGGTCCAATCTCCAGGGAGAAACGAGAATGAAGCTTGTTCGTTATGGCGAAAAGGGTGCGGAAAAACCCGGCCTTATCGACAAATCCGGCCAGTTGCGCGACCTGTCGGCGCATGTGAAGGACCTCACGGGCGAGGCCTATTCGCCGGAGTCCCTGAAGAAGCTCGCGGCGCTCGACCCCGCCTCGCTGCCCGCCGTCTCCGGCAAGCCGCGGTTCGGCGCGCCGGTCACCGGCATCTCGAAATTCATCGCCATCGGCCTCAATTACAGCGATCACGCCAAGGAAACCGGCGCTGCGATCCCGACCGAGCCGATCATCTTCATGAAGGCTAACACCTCGCTCTCCGGCCCGAACGATGCGGTCGAGAAGCCGCGCGGCTCGACCAAGCTCGACTGGGAGGTCGAGATTGCCGCCATCATCGGCACCCGGGCGAAGTACGTTTCGGAAGCCGACGCGCTGAACTACGTCGCCGGCTATTGCGTCTGCAACGACGTCTCCGAGCGCGCCTTCCAGATCGAGCGCCTGGGCCAGTGGACCAAGGGCAAGTCGCATGACACCTTCGGCCCGGTCGGACCATGGCTCGCGACCAAGGACGAGATCAAGGACGTGCAGAACCTGTCGATGTGGCTCGACGTCAACGGCCAGCGCCGCCAGACCGGCTCGACCAAGACCATGATCTTCTCCATGGCCAAGTGCGTCTCCTATGTCTCGCAGTTCATGACGCTGCTGCCCGGCGACATCATCACCACCGGCACCCCGCCCGGCGTCGGCCTCGGCATGAAGCCGCCGACCTTCCTCAATGTCGGCGACGTCGTGACACTCGGCATCGAGGGCCTCGGCGAGCAGCGCCAGGAGATCATCGCGGCGTAAGACCTCCGCCCTCTCCCCGTCATTGCGAGGAGCAAAGCGACGAAGCAATCCAGACTATTTCCGCGGAGACAGACTGGATTGCTTCGCTTCGCTCGCAATGACGAAAACCAATTGCCGGCCAGCCCGTAGGACATTTTCCGATGAAGCTCACCTTCTCCCCCGCCTCGCCCTTCGCCCGCAAGGTGCGCATTGCAGCGATCGAGCTCGGGCTGATCGACAAGATCGAGCTGACGCCTGCGACCGTCGCGCCGGGCACGGCCAACGAGGATTATTCGCGCATCACGCCGCTGAAGAAGCTGCCGGTGCTGATCACCAATGACGGCGACGTCATTCTGGATTCCTACGTCATCGTCGAATATCTCAACGAGATGGCCGGCGGCAGCCTGATCCCGGATTACGGCCCGCGGCGCTGGAAGGCCAAGACCAATCACTCCCTGATCAACGGCATGCTCGATTCCATGCTGCTATGCCGTTACGAGAAGATGGTGCGGCCGCAGGGCCTGCAATGGCAGGCGTGGTCGGACGATCACTGGAACCGGGCCTGGACCGGCATGGCGCGCTTCGAGAACATGCCCGACGTGCTGAACGGCCCGTTCGACATCTCGCAGATCGGCCTCGTTTGCGTGCTCGGCTATGCCGATTTCCGCTTCGCCGATTGCGGCTGGCGCAAGGCCTATCCGAAGCTCGACGCGTTCCACCAGAAGATGCTGGAGCGGCCCTCGGTCAAGATCTCGGTGCCGCCAGCCGCATAACAGCGGGAGTTCTCATGAGCCTGAAGTTTTCAGTCGGCGATCTCACGATCCATCGCATCATCGAGCAGGAAACCTCGTTCGTGCCGGCGCTGGAGATGCTGCCGGGCCTCACGCCCGAAGTGCTGGCCGAGAACCGGGCTTGGATGCGCGAGGCGAAGGCGCTGGACGAGCAGGACGTGTTGCTGCTGTGCTTCCAGTCCTACGTGGTGAAGACGCCGCACCACACCATCCTGGTCGACAGCTGCATCGGCAACGACAAGCCGCGGCCGCGACCGAAATGGAACATGAAGACCGACGACACCTATTTGCGCGGACTCAACGCCGCGGGGTTTTCGGTCGACGACATCGACTTCGTGATGTGTACCCATCTGCGTGTCGATCACGTCGGCTGGAATACGCGGCTGGAGAACGGCCGCTGGGTGCCGACCTTCCCCAACGCGCGCTACGTCTTCGCCAAACAGGAATTCGATCACTGGTCCGCGCAGAATGCGAAGGCGGAAGTGCCGCCCTTTGCCGACAGCGTGCTGCCGGTGGTCGAGGCTAACAGGCACGAGCTCGTCGGCAACGACCACCAGATCGGCGATCACGTTCGTATCCTGCCGACGCCGGGCCACACGCCAGGCCATATCGCCGTCACGATGGGGCGCGGCAAGGACGACGCCGTGTTCTCCGGCGACCTCATGCATTCGCCGCTGCAGACGCTCTATCCGGAGCTGTCGATCAAGTTCGACGCCGACCCGGCCAAGGCGGCAACGACGCGCCGCAGTTTTCTGGAGCGCTATTGCGACACCGACACGCTGTGCTGCACCGCGCATTTTCCGTCACCGTCGGTGGGGAAGATCAAGCGCAAGGGCAACGGGTTCGTCTGCGCTGCGGTTTAGCGAGATGCCGTAGGGTGGGTTAGCACGGCGGCTGCGCAAAGCGCAGTCGCAAGGCGTAACCCACCGCTTCTGCCTCCGCGGAGATTAAAGTGGTGGGTTAGACTAGCCGGGCGGCTTGCGCTTCGCGCAATCCGCCCGGCTAACCCACCCTACGATTCCACCCAAGTGGAGGAAACGATGACAACACTCCCCGACATCCCCCTGCCCGCCGGAATCCGCTCGCGTTATGTCGATGGCATCAACGGCTTGCGCATGCATGTGCTCGAAGCAGGTTTCGAGACCAGGGGCCGTCCCTGCATCCTGCTGCTGCACGGCTTTCCCGAGCTCGCCTTCTCCTGGCGCAAGGTGATGCCGGCGCTGGCGGCCGCCGGCTATCACGTGATCGCGCCGGACCAGCGCGGCTATGGCCGAACCACGGGATGGACCGCGGACTATGATGGCGATCTCGCGCCGTTCTCTCTCCTCAACCTCGTGCGCGATGCGCTCGCCCTGGTGTCGGCCTTCGGCTACAGGCAGGTCGATCTCGCCGGGCATGATTTCGGCAGCCCGGTCGCGGCGTGGTGCACGCTGATCCGGCCCGACGTGTTTCGTTCGGTGACGCTGATGAGTGCGCCGTTCGGCGGAGCGCCGCCTCTTCCTTTCAACACGGTCGATGCGCCGGCAAGGCCGCCAACCGAAGACCCCGTTCATCGCGAGCTCGCCGCGCTGCCGCGCCCGCGCAAGCACTATCAATGGTATTACGCGACACGTCCGGCCAACGCGGACATGCAGCACGCGCCGCAGGGCGTGCATGATTTCCTGCGCGCCTATTATCATCAGAAGAGTGCGGACTGGATCGACAACAAGCCGTATCCGCTCAAGTCCTGGTCCGCAGGCGAGCTTGCAAAACTACCGACCTATTATGTGATGGATCTGAACGAGACCATGGCGGAGACGGTCGCGAAGGAGATGCCCTCGCCCGCCGCGATCGCCGCCAATCAATGGCTGCCGGACAGCGACCTCGCCTACTACAGCGCCGAATATGGCCGCACCGGATTCCAGGGCGGGCTGCAATGGTATCGCTACGGCACGTCGGGCATGCTCAACAACGAGATGCAGCTGTTCGCGGGCCGCAGCATCGACGTGCCCTCCTGCTTCATCTCGGGCAAGCAGGATTGGGGCACCTATCAGCGTCCCGGCGTGTTCGAGGCGATGCAGGGGCGCGGCTGCACGAAGATGCTCGGCTGCCATCTCGTCGACGGCGCCGGCCATTGGGTGCAGCAGGAGCAGCCGGCCGAGGTGAGCCGGTTGCTGCTCGACTTCCTCGCAAAGGCCGGCACGGCCTGATTTGACCCGGAAACGACGGCGCTCTATATAGTTTAGAACAATTCTAAACTACCAAAACAGGGCCGCCGTGAAGAATTTTGCCGATCTGACCGAGCGCGAGGTGCTGGCGGTCGCGATCTCCTCCGAGGAGGAGGACAGCCGCATCTACATGACCTTCGCCGAGGATCTGAAGGAGCGCTATCCCGACTCGGCCAAGCTGTTCGAGCAGATGGCCGAGGAGGAGCGCGGCCATCGCCACATGCTGCTGGAATTGTACGAGCAGCGCTTCGGCCAGCATCTGCCGCCAATCCGCCGCGAGGACGTCAAGGGCTTTCTGCGCCGCCGCCCGATCTGGCTGACCAAGAACCTGCCGCTCGACACCATCCGAAGGGAAGTCGAGACCATGGAGCTCGAGGCCGAGCGCTTCTACGCCAAGGCCGCCGAGCAGGCCGAGGATGTCAATGTGCGCCGGCTGCTCGGCGACCTCGCCGAGGCCGAGAAGAACCATGAGCACACGGCAGCCCGACTGACCGACGAGATCCTGAAGCCCGACGTGCGCGCCGAGGAGGACCGCACGCGGCGTCGCATGTTCGTGCTGCAATATGTGCAGCCGGGCCTCGCCGGCCTGATGGACGGTTCGGTCTCGACGCTGGCGCCGCTGTTCGCGGCGGCCTTCGCCACGCATCAGAACTGGCAGACGTTCCTCGTCGGCCTCGCCGCCTCGATCGGCGCCGGCATCAGCATGGGGTTTGCGGAAGCGCTGTCCGACGACGGCTCGCTGACCGGGCGCGGCTCGCCCTGGCTGCGCGGCGTCACCTGCGGCGCGATGACGACGCTTGGCGGGCTCGGCCACACCGCGCCGTATCTCGTGCCCGACAGCTGGGCGAACGCATTCTGGATCGCGACGGGAATCGCCTGCGTCGTCGTGTTCTTCGAACTGTGGGCAATCGCCTTCATCCGCTCGCGCTACATGGACACGCCGTTCCTCCAGGCGGTGTTCCAGATCGTGCTCGGCGGCGCCATCGTGCTGGCGGTGGGGATAGTGATCGGAGCGGCGTAGCGGCCCCACGCGCGCTGTCATGCCCCGCGAAGGCGGGGCATCCAGTACGCCGCGGCGGATATAGTGAGAGCGAGCTCTCCAACGCAGGCCTCTGGAATACTGGATCGCCCGGTCAAGCCGGGCGATGACAGCGAAATTCTCGACTCGATCCGTTCCGTCCCGCCGGCATATCAATCTCGGTCAAACAGCGGTTGCGGCGTTCGGCCAAACTGCGCATCATCCCTAGACAACCAGAGCGGGAGAAGCGCCGTGGCCAAATCGGAATGGAGTTTCAAGAGTGCGGTCGAGCTGTCAGCCGCATTGAGCGCGAAGAAGGTCTCGGCGGTCGAGCTCACGCAGGATGCGATCGCCCGTATCGAGCGTCACGACGGCAAGATCAACGCGGTCTGCGTGCGGGATTTCGATCGTGCGCTCGGCGCGGCGCGCGAGGCCGACGCCGCACTGGCCCGCGGCGAGCGCAAGCCGCTGCTCGGCCTGCCCTTGACGATCAAGGAATCCTTCAACATCGCCGGCCTGCCGACGACCTGGGGCTTCGTGCCGCAGAAGGATTTCAAGCCCGTGGAAGACGCGCTGCCGGTGGCCCGCATCAAGCAGGCCGGCGGCGTGATCCTCGGCAAGACCAACGTGCCGGTCGGCCTCGCCGACTGGCAGAGCTACAACGACATCTACGGCACCACGAACAACCCCTATGATCTCGGCCGCACACCGGGTGGATCGTCCGGGGGATCGTCGGCAGCCCTTGCCGCAGGTTATTGCGCGCTCGCCACCGGCTCCGACATCGGCGGCTCCCTGCGTGTGCCGGCATTTCATTGCGGCATCTTCGCGCACAAGCCGACCATCAATCTCTGCCCGGCGCGCGGTGAGACCCCGCCGCCGTTTCCGGCCCTTCCGCGCGAGGGCGACCTCGCCGTCATCGGCCCGATGGCGCGCACCGCTGCGGATCTTTCCTTGCTGCTCGACGTCATGGCCGGACCGGATCCGCTGGAAGCCGGTGTCGCCTACAAGCTCGACCTGCCTGTCGCACGACATCAGTCGCTGCGGGATTTTCGTGTCCTGGTGATCGACAGCCATCCGCTGCTGCCGACCGACCGGGACGTCCGCGGCGCGATCGACAAGCTCGCCGCGGATCTTGCGAAGGCTGGCGTGGCGGTCGCGCGCGAGAGCGCGCTGCTGCCGGATTTCGCGGAGACGTCGCGGCTTTACATGCGCATGCTGCTGGGATTCCTCGGCGCGTTCTTCCTGCCCGACGAACTGGCGGATTCGCGGGCACGGGCGAGCCAGCTGTCGCCGGAGGACCGCAGCCTCGCTGCCGAGCGGCTGCGCGGCACGATTGCAAGCCACCGCGCCTGGGTGCTCGACGCGGGTAGCCGCGCCGGCCTGCGTGCGCAATGGCGCGCGCTGTTCAACAGATTCGACGCGGTGATCTGCCCGATCATGCCGACGCCGGCCTTTCCGCATGATCATTTGCCGGAACAGCGCCTGCGACGCATCAGTATCGACGACACGGATTATCCCTATGTCGACCAGCTTGCCTGGCCCGGCATCGCGACGCTTCCGGGCCTGCCTGCGACGGCCGTTCCGCTCGGCCTGTCGAAAGACGGCCTGCCGGTCGGCGTGCAGATCGTCGGCCCGTGGCTGGAAGATCGCACGCCGCTGAAGCTCGCCGAATTGATCGAGAGGGAGTTCGGCGGGTTCGCGCCACCGCCATTGTTTGATGATTAGTCCCTCCCGTCATTGCGAGGAGCTCTTGCGACGAAGCAATCCAGACTGCGTCCACGGAGACATTTCTGGATTGCTTCGCTTCGCTCGCAATGACGGGGTAAAATAACATGGAGATTCCGGGTTCGCGCTCCGCGCGCCCCGGAATGACAGGGAGGAAACTCAATGAGCCATGATCTCGAACAGCTCACCGCGCTCAACCGCGACTACGTCGCCTCGGTGCAGAACTGCGACGTCAGGCGCTTCGACGAGATCCTGGCACCGGAGTTCTACTGCTCCAATCCCGACAAGACGCTGGTCGATCGCGCCGCCTTCCTGGAGCAGACCGCGCGGCCGATCGCGATCCGCAATCTGCATGCGCACGACGTCATCATCCGCATCATGGGCGATTTTGCGATCATCCACGCCGCGACCAGCTACACCACGTCCGACGGTCAGCAGGCGACGGGGCGGTATACCGATTGCTGGGCGAAGAAGAACGGGACATGGCTCGCCGTGTCGGCGCACGTGTCGCGGTGAGGCGACGTAAGCTACTCCCAAACTTCGCTGTCATGCCCCGCGAAGGCGGGGCATCCAGTACTCCGCGGCGGTCATTGGGTCACATAACTGCCGCCGCGGAGTACTGGATCGCCCGGTCGAGCCGGGCGATGACACCCGTTTTGGGGCGGCACCGGCGGGCGCCAGCGCTCAATTATCAAACACGATCACGCTGCGCAGCGTCTTGCCGGCTTTCATGCTGGCGAAGCCCTCGTTGATCTCGCTGAGCCTCAGCTTGGCCGAAATCCAGTCCTCGAGGTGCAGCCGGCCGCGCAGGTAGAAATCGACGAGGCGCGGCATGTCGACGCGGAAATGGTTCGAGCCCATCGAGGAGCCCTGGATCCTGCGCTCGCGCAGGAAGTCGAAGCCGTGCAGCTCGATCTTCTGGCCGAACGGGATCATGCCGACGATGGTGGCGGTGCCGCCGGCGGCGAGCATGCCGAACGCCTGCTCAGCGGTCTCCTTGCGGCCGAGTACCTCGAAGGCGTGATGCACGCCGCCATTGGTGAGGTCGCGCACCTGTTTCACCACGTCGCCGTCGGCGGGATTGATGATGTCGGTGGCGCCGAGCTTGGTCGCGAGCTGGAGTTTTGCCGGATTGGTGTCGATGGCGATGATGCGGCCGGCGCCCGCGATCTGCGCGCCGTTGATCGCGGCCATGCCGACCCCGCCGCAGCCGATCACCGCCACGCTCTCGCCGGCCGTCACTTTCGCCGTGTTCACCACCGCGCCATAGCCGGTGATGACGCCGCAGCCGATCAGCGCGGCGAGATCGAGCGGCATGTCCTTGCGGATCTTCACGATGGCGTTCTCGTGCACCAGCATCTGCTCGGCGAAGGAGGAGAGATTGAGGAACTGGTGCAGCTTCTCGGGCTTCGACCATTGCATGCGATTGGAAACACCCGGCAGCATCTTCACCGTCGCATCGGTGCAGAGCACGGTGCGGCCGGTGGTGCAATTGTCGCAGGTGCCGCAGAACACCGATAGGCAGGTGACCACGTGATCGCCCGGCTTCACATAGGTGACATCGGAGCCGACCTGCTCGACCACGCCGGCAGACTCATGCCCGAGCACCGCCGGCAGCGGATGCGGATAGAGGCCTTCCATGAAGTGCAGATCCGAGTGGCAGAGGCCGGCAACTGCGGTGCGGATCAGCACCTCGCGCGGGCCGGGCTTCGGCAGGCTGACATCCTCGATGACCAGCGGCTGGTTGACTTCATAGAGGACGGCGGCCTTCATCGGGCACTCCCTATCGCTTTTTTTGTTTGATCGTGGAGTGCAGCCTACGCCGCCCGAACCAGTTCGCCAACCTCGCTCATGCCTGCTGAGCGATCGCCGAGCAGCAGCGCGGCGATCTTCGCCTGCGCGGCATTTTCCGTCAGCCGGAACGGATCGCTCGGCGTCACGCGATGGTCGATCACCAGCCGCGACAGCAGCAGACGGCGCGCATCGCCGCGCATCTCGTGGATACGGTGCGACTCCCATGCCAGCGCGACCGCGCTGGCGACGTGATAGAGCAGGCTGGTGGCGCGGCGCGCATCGGCCTCGTTCTCCGACTTGCCCGCGACCTCGCGTGCGAAGCCGACGGCGCGATCGACGAGGCCGCGCAGATTGTCGCGCCAGGCCTGCGGCACCGACGCGCTGTCGTCGAGCCGCGCATGCAGATCGGCCGCGAGCGCGGATTCGGCGCCATGGCGGCCGACGGCGCGCCGCAGCGCGTCGATCGCGACGATGTTGCCGGTGCCTTCCCAGACCGAGCCGAGATGCGCATCGCGCAGCAGGCGTGGGGTCGCGAATTGCTCGATGTAGCCGATGCCGCCGCGCATCTCGAGCGCATCGCCGCAGACCTTGCGTGCGTCGCGCGTGGCGCGGAATTTCAGCGTCGGGGTCAGGATGCGCAGCAGCGCCGCGGCATCCTGGCTGCCGGCCTCGGCACGATCGAGCGCGTCGGCGGTGAGAAAGCTCATCGACAACCCCTGCTCGACCGGGAGCATGATCTTCAGCATTTGCCGCCGACCGAGCGGCAGATCGATGATGCGCTGGCCGAACACGACGCGGTTGGTCGCCACCGTCATCGCATCGTGATAGGCGCGGCGCATCAGCGCGGTCGACTTGACGCCGTTGGAGAGCCGCGAGGAGTTCACCATCTCGGCCATCTGCACGAAACCGCGGTCGAGCTTGCCGACCGCGTAAGCAATCGCGCCTTCGAGCTTGATCTCGCCCGAGGCCATCGAGCGCGTGCCGAGCTTGTCCTTGAGGCGCACGATCCGGTAGTGGTTCTGCGAGCCGTCGTCGAGGAAGCGCGGCATCAGGAACAGGCCGACGCCGCGCGTGCCGGGGCCGGCGCCTTCAGGGCGCGCCAGCAGCATCACGACTTTCGCATCGGCATTCGAGCAGAACCATTTTTCGCCAGTGAGGCGCCAATGGTCGCCCTCCTGCACCGCGCGCGTGGTCAGCGTGCCGACGTCGGACCCGCCCTCCTTCTCGGTCATGAACTGGCCGCCCTGGGTCAGCTTGCTCATGTCGGTCGAGGTCAAGCCGTCCAGATATTTCGCCTTCAGCGCCTCGCTGCCGAAATTCGCCAGCAGCTTGGCGCAGCCGTCGGTGACGTTGATCGGGCAGCCCATGCCGAATTCGGTCTGGTTGAACAGGAAGGTGAAGGCGTGCTTGGCGACAACAGGATATTTGTCCGGCCAGCCCATGATGCCCTTGCGGAGCGAGAGCGCGTGAATGCCGAACTGGCCGAACGCGGCGTTCTCCAGCTCGCGATAGGCCGGGTGATATTCGATCCACTGCACGTCGCGGCCGAACTTGTCGCGCTGGTGCAGCACCGGCGTGTGCCGGTCGGCGAGCCGCGCGCACTCGTCGAGCACGCCGCCGGCGAGCTCGCCGAGGCGGTCGAGATGCGGCTCGATGTGGCGGAATAGCGTGTCCGGCAGATGGATGCGGAGCAGGTCCGTCAGCGCCGGATCGGCGCGATAGAAATTCATGCCGGTGGTGTCGGGTGCCAGCAGGCCGGACTGCTCGGCCGAGGCATTTTTTGGCTGTGCTGTGACCGGCTTGAGCATGATCGTCCTCTTCGTTTCCGTCCCGCGGACATTTTGCACTGTTTTGGCGCTTGCCGCTTTGGATGATGTCGATCATGCTCCAGTCAGGAAGCGCGATAAAGCCGCAAATTGTCAGGGAGGCATGATCGCCGTGACGGAGCAATTCGCTCTGCGGAATTGTTATCGGCCCGGCTGGTTGTCCGCGCGGCGGATGCATAGATCAGCGGCTTCCTCCTTCCGAGAGATCACGCGATGGAACACCCGAAATACAAGATCGCCCTCATTGTCGGCGCCGGTGAAGGCCTGAGCGCCTCGCTGGCCCGGCTTCTGGCCGCGCAAGGAATCCGCGTCGCGCTCGCCGCGCGCAAGATCGAGAAGCTCGGCGCGCTCTGCAGCGAGACCGGCGCGAAAGCCTATGCCTGCAACGCCACCAAGCCGGAGGAGGTCGAGCGGCTGTTCGGCCTGGTCGAGCGCGAGATCGGCACACCCGACCTCGTCGTCTACAATGCCAGCGGCCGCACGCGCGGGCCGTTCGTGGACCTGATCCCCGCCGACGTCGCGCAGGCGATCGCGGTCAGCGCCTATGGCGGCTTCCTGGTGGCGCAGCAGGCGGCGAGGCGCATGCTGCCGAACCAGCACGGCGCGATCCTGTTCACCGGCGCTTCCGCCAGCGTCAAGGGCTACGCGCAGTCCGCCTCCTTCGCTATGGGCAAGTTCGCGCTGCGCGGGCTCGCGCAGAGCCTGGCGCGCGAATTGTCGCCGCAGGGCATCCATGTCGCGCATTTCGTCATCGACGGCGGCATCCGTAGCGCGGCGCGCACGGAAGCAGCCGACAAGCCGGATTCAATGCTCGATCCCGATGCCATCGCGCAGAGCTATTGGAACGTGTTGCAGCAGCCGCGCAGTGCCTGGAGCTGGGAGCTGGAGCTGCGGCCCTGGATGGAGAAGTTTTGAAGCGATAACTTAACAACAACCGTCATTGCGAGCGCAGCGAAGCAATCCAGAAATGTCTCCGCGGAAGCAGACTGGATTGCTTCGCTTCGCTCGCAATGACGAAGGGAGGGAGGCGACATGACCACGGAAACCACCATCGACACCGGCACCCATGAACTCCTCTGCGTCATCCGCGACCGCGTCGCGGTCATCACGCTGAACCGGCCGGAGGCGCGCAATTCGCTGTCGGACGCGCTGACGCCGGCGCTGCGCACCATGATCCGGAGCTGCGGCGAGGACCCGAACGTCGGCGCACTGCTGCTCACCGGCGCGGGCGAGGCGTTCTGCGCCGGCGGCAACGTCAAGGGCATGGGCGCGCATCGCGCCCCCAGAAAGCTGGAGATGTCGCTGGAGGATCGCATCGCCGATCTGCAGGAGCGGCAGCGGCTGCTGACCGGCGCGCTGGTGTCGGTGCGCAAGCCGACCATCGCCGCGCTGCCCGGCCCCGCTGTCGGCGCCGGGCTCGCCATCGCCATGGCCTGCGACATCCGCATCGCCGCGCAATCGGCCTTCGTCGCCACCGGCTATGCCCGCATCGCGCTCAGCGGCGACTACGGCATCGCCTGGCTGCTCACCCGCCTCGTCGGCACCGCGCGGGCGCGCGAACTGATGTTTACCGGCGATCGCGTCGACGCCACGCGCGCCGAAGCCATCGGCCTCGTCAACCGCGTCGTGCCCGACGACAAATTGCAGACTGAGGCGTTCGCGCTGGCAAGATCGCTCGCCGAAGGCCCGCGCCTCGCGCTGCGCTACATGAAGGACAATCTCGACGAGGCGCTGCTGTTCGACTTCGAAACCGCCAGGGATCACGAAGCCGAGCGGCTGATCCGCCTCACCACGACCGCCGACCACAAGGAAGCCGTGCAGGCCTTCATCGAGAAGCGGAAGACGGTGTTTACGGGGAGGTAGGCGCGCCTGACATCCACGGCGTCATTCCGGGGCGATGCGCAGCATCGAACCCGGAATCCATTGGGCCGCAAGGCGAGCCGTGAAATGGATTCCGGGTTCGCGCTATGCGCGCCCCGGAATGACGCTGGAGAGAGATCGCAAAGCAAAAAAACGCCCGGCTCTGGCTTGGCCAGGCCGGGCTTGCAGTGGTGTCAGGCCGAGGCTGAGGGGCTGTCGGCCTGACGGGAAAGGGCGGCGAGGCGCCAGCTCGCGCAGGGAATGTCTTTTGGCGCGACGCTGATTTCCTTGTCGAAGCGCACCAGCTTCCAGTCGTCGGGATGATTGACGAAGGCGAAGCCGGATTTGCGCGCCAGCGAGACCATGGCCTCGTTGGAGCGCAGCGTGTCGCCGAACATGTGCTCGGCGCCGAGCGCCGCGGCACGGCATTCG
The DNA here is from genome assembly GCF_014198245.1 of Bradyrhizobium sp. cir1. Taxonomy (GTDB): domain Bacteria; phylum Pseudomonadota; class Alphaproteobacteria; order Rhizobiales; family Xanthobacteraceae; genus Bradyrhizobium. The sequence continues at coordinate 9,663 of NZ_JACIHE010000031.1, read as the reverse complement.
AGATTCTTCATCAGCGCAGTGGCGATGCCATGGCCGTGCCAGCGGTCATCGACCGACAGGCCGAACTCCAGCGTCGCGGTTTCCGCATGCAACGCATAGCGCGCTTCAGCGATGATGGTCTCGAAGCCATCGACCATCATGGTCGCGACGACGGTGAAACGTTCGCGCTCGCCGACCTCGAGGAAATCGTGCAGCAGGCCCTTCGGCAATTCGCTGATCGCTCCAAAGAAGCGGTTGTAGCGGGAGCGGGTCGAGAGCGAGCGGAAATAGTGCTGAAGCTCGTCGGTGTCGCGCGGCTCGACGAAGCGGACGTTGAGCGCCGTGCCGTCGCGGGTGCGCAGCGTATCCGAATATTGCTTCAGGTCTTCGAGGCGGAGAGCGCTCATGACACGAGCCCTCGAGAAAAAGGGACCGCCGGCGCCCCTGTGAATAGGCGGCGCCGGCCTGGCGGCCAATCAGGCCCGCCAGAAGGGTTTGTCGGCCTCGTAGGCGATGTCGGACCAGGACAGCCCGACGTCTTGAAGATCGCGGGCGGTCCAGTTGGTCAGCTCGCGCCTGTTACGATAGCGCTCGTGCCAGACGTGAAGGGTCTCGCCGATCTGGTAGAGCAAGCCGTGCGCATGATGATTTGTCATCGAATTGTCGGTCAAAGTAGACATTTTCAGCTCCTGGAGCTAAGTTGACCGCTAATATCTGCTTCCGAGTGCGCTGCGACAAACGACAATTTGTACCCTTTCGCATGAAATAACGTCATGCATCCTGCTGCCAGATGACTGCCAGATTGCCCTCCCTGAACGGATTGCGGGCGTTCGAGGCCGCCGCGCGCCATCTCAGCTTCACGCTGGCGGCCAGCGAGCTGAACGTGACCCAGACCGCGATCAGCCATCAGATCCGCAGGCTCGAGGAGGAGCTCGGCATCCGCCTGTTCATCCGGCAGAACCGCGCGCTGGCGCTGACGCCGGAGGCGCGCGACTACCTCCCGGGCGTGCGGGCCGCCTTCAACGACCTCCGCCTTGCCACCGACCGTCTCTTGCGCAAGGACGACGACAAGGTGCTGACGGTCTCGACAATCGCCTCGCTTGCAGCAAAGTGGCTGCTGCCGCGCCTGACCGATTTCCAGGAGAGCCATCCCGGCATCGACGTCCGCATCACCACCTCGACCAGCCTGGTCGACTTCCAGCGCGACAATGTCGATGTTGCGATCCGCTACGGCCGCGGCCAATGGCCGGGCCTGCGCGCCGACTGGCTGATGGCGGACGAGTTGTTTCCAGTGTGCAGCCCCTCGCTGTTGCGCGGTGACAAGCCGCTACGTCGTCCGGAGGATCTGAAGGACCACGTGCTGCTGCACACCAACGTCAGTGACGACTGGCGGCTGTGGCTGACCGCGGCCGGCCTTTCGGCCGGCATCTCCCGGCAGCCCGGCATCACCTTCGACATGACCCTCATGACGGTGCAGGCGGCGATCGACGGCATGGGCGTGGCGATGGGACGGACCTCCTACGTCCAGGACGACATCGCCAAGGGCCGGCTGGTGGTGCCCTTCAAGATCGCGCTCCCGGCGGATGCAGGGTTTTACCTGGTCTCTCCCGACGGCCGCCGAGAGGCGCCGAAGCTCGCCGCATTCCGCCAATGGATCCTCGCTGCGACGCAAAATAAAGCCTGAAAAATCATCAGCTTCCTCCGGAAAACCGGTTGACTCCCCAGCCCTCGCGCGGGAAGGGGTATGACAGATTGTCGCAGCTTCAATCTGTTGCCTTGCCGTGAAATGAGTTCCGGTCCGGCCACGTCATTCCAAGGGGAGCAACGTCATGGCTGGACCAGCCACCTCAACCAATCCGCCCGTGATCAAGTCGCGCATCGGCGCGATCCTGCGCGCCACCAGCGGCAATTTCCTCGAACAGTTCGATTTCTTCCTGTTCGGCTTCTACGCCGCCGCGATCGGCAAGGCGTTCTTCCCCTCGACCAACGAGACCGCCTCGCTGCTCAACACCTTCGGCGTGTTCTGGCTCGGCGCGTTGATGCGCCCCGTCGGCGCCATCGTGCTCGGCGCCTATATCGACCGCATCGGCCGCCGCCAGGGCCTGATCGTCACGCTCGGCATCATGGCGTTCGGCACCGTCGTCATCGCGTTCTGCCCGAGCTACGCGACCATCGGCATCGCGGCGCCGGTCATCGTGCTGATCGGCCGCCTGCTGCAAGGCTTCTCCGCCGGTGTCGAGCTCGGCGGCGTCTCGGTGTATCTCGCGGAAATCGCAACGCCCGGCAACCGCGGCTTCTACACCTCGTTCCAGTCCTCGAGCCAGCAGGTCGCGATCTTCGTAGCCTCGATCCTCGGCTATCTCCTGTCCGAGGTGATGCCGGCCGATACCGTCGCATCCTGGGGCTGGCGCATTCCGTTCTTCGTCGGCTGCCTGATCATTCCGCTGATCTTCGTCCTGCGGCGCACGCTGGAGGAAACGCCGGCCTTCCTTGCTATGAAGAAGCACCCGACCGCCAGCGAAGTGTTCGCCTCCGCGCTCGCCAACTGGCGCATCGTGCTCCTCGGCATGATGATCGCGATCCTGACCACGACGACGTTCTACTTCGTCACCGTCTACACGCCGACCTTCGGCAAGACCGTGCTGAAGCTGTCGACGCAGGACGCGCTGCTCGTGACGCTGCTGGTGGCGGTCACCAACTTCATCTGGAATCCGGTCGGCGGTGCCCTCTCCGACCGCATTGGCCGCAAGCCCGTGCTGATCGGGATCGCCGGCCTCGCGCTGGTGACTGCCTATCCGGCGCTGTCCTGGCTGGTGGCTGCACCGACCTTCGGCAAGCTGCTCGCGGTCGAGATGATGTTCTCGTTCTATTTCGGCATGTACAGCGGCACCATGCTCGGCGCCCTCGTCGAGATCGTGCCGGCGCATGTGCGCACCACCTGCTTTTCGCTCGCCTTCGCCCTCGCCGCCGCGCTGTTCGGCACCTTCACGCCGTTCGCCTCGACCTGGCTGATCGACACCACCGGCAACAAGGCCGCGCCCGGCGCCTGGCTGATGTTCGCCGCCCTGCTCGGCATCATCGCGGCGTCGATCGTCTACCGCGACGGTGGCAAGGCGGTGCCGACGTATGATGCGGCGGCGGAGCCGGTTGCGGGGCATTAATCAGCGCAGAGCCCGCTTTCTTCACCTCTCCCCGCCTGCGGGGCGAGGTCGGATCGCTCTTGCGATCCGGTGAGGGGTACAGGTCTCACAACGATCTCATTCGCGGAGAGAAGCCCCTCACCCCAACCCTCTCCCCGTAAGAACGGGGCGAGGGAGCGCACCGCCGGTGCGGCTTAGAGTTCGACCACCACGTAATCGCTCTCGACCTTCACCGTAACAGTCTCCGCCACGTACGGCCCCTTCACCACGCTCGCGCCCGGCTCGACATGGGCCGGATAGGCCTTCACGCGGAAGCGGCGGGGATCGCAGTAGGATTGTCCGGTGCGGATATCGAATTCCCAGCCGTGCCAGGGGCAGCGGATGATCTCACCTAACTTTGTGTATTCGATCTCGCCGGGATTGCTCGACTGGGCGAGGCCGATCAGCGGGCCTTCGCACAATGCCGCGCCCTGATGCGGGCAGCGGTTCATCAGGCCGAAATACTCGCCCTTGATGTTGAAGATCGCGATCGGCCGTCCGTCGATCTCCAGGAATTTTCGCGTGCCCGGCGGAAGTTCATCCACTGGCGCAATCACATGACGCGCCATGCTTTATGTCTTCCGCATGATCTTATCGAAAAACCGCTTCACACTTTTTCGGATCATGCGGCGATCCCATACAGCTTCTTCGCATTGCCGAGATAGAACGCCTCGCGGTTGGCCTCGCTGACACCCGCTGGCAGCACGCGCGACGGCTCATCATAGTCCCAATGCGGATAGTCGGTCGCGAACAGCAACTTGTCCCAGCCGATCCATTTGATGACGTCGAACAGATCCTCACGCCGCTCCGGATCCTCCATCGGCTGCGTCGTCCACCACACCTGCTCGCGGATATATTCCGACGGCGGGCGCTTCACATGCGGGACCTCGCTGCGCAGCCGCTGCCAGGCCTTGTCGAGCCGCCACGCCAGCGACGGCGCCCAACCGAAGCCGGCCTCGATCATCACCATCTTCAGTTTCGGGAAACGCTCGAACACGCCCTCAAGCACAATGCTCGCCAGCGCCGATTGCTGGCACTGCGAGTGTCCCACCATCTCCTCGATGTAGTAGCTCGGCCAGCCCGACGGCGTGATGGGGTTGCCGCCGAAGCCGAAGGCATGCACGCCGACGGGAAGACCGGCTTCTTCCGCGGCCTGATAGATCGGCCAGTAGCGGCGCTGGCCGAGGGGCTCGACGTTGCGGCTGAGCAGCAGTACCTGCACGAAATTCTTGTCGCCGGCGCGCTCGCGGATCTCGGCAGCGGCCGACAGCCCGTCCTCATTGCCGACGACAATGGACGCCTTCAGACGCTTGTCCTTGCTGGTCCATTTGTCGATCTGCCAGTCGTTGATAGCCGAGCACAGCGCGGCCGAGAGCTCGTGATTGCGGATGCCCTGCCCGGTGTTGAGCGGATTGAGCACGCCAAGCTGCACATTGTTGGGATCGAGCAATTGCTTCTGCATGAAGGAGAGCGAGGAGCCCTGCGGGCCGCCCTCCGGCGGATAGGCATCGCGGCGCGAGGCATTTGGCTGGGCCTTCGGATAGGGCGGGCCTTCCATCATGCCCTGATAGGCATGGACGCCGTAGATCTCGAGATGATGCTGCCAGCGCTTGGCGAGGTAGGGATAGAGCTCGGTGCGGGTGGCGCGTGCCGGGTGGATGTCGCAGTCCGCGATCGCGGTTTTGGCGGTCAGTGGGGAAGCGGCCTCTTGGTTCTCGCGGAACTGGATATTCATCGCCTTGCCTCCTTTGGCAGCGGGCTCATTTCAGGCGGGGATAGGTTGCATACGGATTGTCGATCATGATCTTGCGCACGAGATCGGGGGACAGACCTTCGGGCAACGCGTCCTGGCCGTCGAACTGCCAGTGCGGATAGTCCGTGGAGAATAAGACCAATTCGTCCGACTGCATATGCTCAAACAGGCGAATTAATGTCTCGGGTTCCGGTGGCGCATCAAATGGCTGTAACGAGAAGCGGATGTTGCTGCGCACAAGTTCCAGCGGCGCGCGATCGACCCACGGCGTCTCCATCCGCACCCCGCGCCAGAACTTGTGCAACCGCCAGAGGTAGGGCGCGATCCAGGAGACGCCGGATTCCAGCATCACCATCTTCAGGCGGGGATATTTGGCGAACACGCCTTCGACGATCGCGCTGGTGAGCTGGGTCTGGAACGCCTGGGCCTGACCGACATAATCCTCGATGTGATAGGACCCCCATCCCACCGCAGTCGGCGGATTGTGATAGGCGGAACCGGCGTGGACGCCGATCGGCAGGTCGAGCCGTTCCGCGGCTTCATAGATCGGCCACAGCGCGCGCTTGCCGAGCGGCGTGTCGCTCATAACAAGCATCAACACCTGCACGAAGCGCCGGTCCTTGGCGCAGCGCTCGATCTCGGCGACGGCCTTTTCGACGCTTTGCGTGGGGATCACGATCGAGCCGCGCAGTCGCTTGTCGCGATCGAGCCACTCCTTCACGAGCCAGTCGTTCAACGCGCGGCAGAAGGCGGCCTGCAAATCTTCCGAAAACACCATCTGCACGCCATAGAGCGGATTGCAGATGGCGTAGCTGAGCTGGAAGGGATCGAGCACATGGTGCTGCATGGCCTCCAGGCTCTCGCCCGGCTTGCCGCTTTCGGGCCGCCAGTCAGGGCGCGCCGTGATCGGCGAGTTCTGCGGATAGGATTGCGAGACGAGATCGACCATGCCGCGTGTCGTCACCTGATCGCGCCAATAGTCGTTCAGGTACGGCAGCAGGCTGGTCAGATGCGGCACGGCCGGATGCACGTCGCAATCGATACCGCCGGCGATCAGGGACGCCATGACGTCTCCCTTCTCACGTTTCCTCGCATGTCTGTTCTTGTACCCGCCATTCAAGCAGGCCTGCCGGTCGCCCGCAACTCGGCCAAGCCTCCTGTCATATGCTAGGAAAGCTGAGCTCGGTTGCGAAGGGATAAGGGGTTCAAGAGATGAAAGAGCTCGTTGGAATTGCGGAACAGGTCGCGGCCCAACTGATCGCGCGCAAACAGACCATTGCGGTTGCGGAATCATCGACCGGCGGTCTGATCGCGGCCAGCCTGCTCGCGGTGCCCGGGGCGTCGGCCTATTTCCTCGGCGGCGCCGTGGTCTACACCCGCGATGCCAGGCGCGTGCTGATGGATATTTCGGATGAAGGAATGAAGGGCTTTCGCTCCTCATCGGAGCCCTATGCAAAACTCCTGGCCGAACAGATGCGCAGCCGCTTCAATTGCGACTGGGGCCTGTCCGAGACCGGCGCAGCCGGCCCCACCGGCAACCGCTACGGCGACGCCGCCGGCCACAGCTGCATGGCCGTCGTGGGCCCTGCAGCGGAGGTGATGACGCTGGAGACTGATAGCAATGACCGATTTGCTAACATGCAGGTGTTTGCAGCGACGGCGCTGAGGTTGTTGTTGAGGAAGCTGGAGGGGTGAACTTTTCGGAGGCGACAGCGGCCACACTTTCTGAACCGTCATCCTGAGGTGCGAGACACGCGGCGCAACGCGCCACGTGACGAGCCTCGAAGGATGAACGGCCGAGATGCAGCCGGGCCGTCGCCCTTCGAGGGCCGCTGAAGAAGCGGCCACCTCCAGCGACAACGGCTTCGCCGTTGCGCGGGGGTGACGGTGAGAGATTTGTGCTCGCGGCAACGACCGTTGTCACCGTCCCAAATGCCGCATGAAGATCCGCACCACATAGCCCTGCACCCGCGGCGCCTCGTCGTAGAGGTCCGACGCGATGCGTTCGATGGTCTCGCGCAGGGACAGGAATTGCGCCTGCCGCGCGCTGCTCTCGGTGCCCTGCATGCCCGCAAGCTCGTCCATCGCGGCGTCGGAGATCTGGCACTGCACGACCTCGCCATCGTTCAGCATGGTGAAGCGAAAGGCCAGCCGGCCCAGATCATGGCCAATGATCCTGTCGCGCAAAAGTGGCATCAAGTCGTCCCGGTCGCGCCCCCGCGACGGACAATGCTGAAAATCTGATGCGTTGTCACCACCCGCGCCAGGGGACATGGCGGTCTTACGAGGCTCGTCAACAGCGCGCTCGCGTCAGCCCGCCACGCTCCGACCTCAATAGACAAGCGCCGTTCCGGCCGGCTTGTCCAGCGCCGCGGCCAGCGATCGATATTCCTCGCAGTCCGTCCCGCAGATGGAAGCTATCCGACCGAGGTGATAGAGCGCTTGCTCGCGGTTGCCGCGCTCGAGCTGCCACAGTCCATAATATTGCCACGTCAGCACGTGGTTCGGATCCGCCTGCAAGGCGCGCTCGTACCAGACCTGCGACTGTTCGTAGTCGCCGAGCTTGCGGTAGGCGTAGCCGATGAGGTTGGCGACGTTCGGATGCTCGTCATGGCCGAGCGACTTCAACTGCGCGATCGCGGCCGCATAGTCGTTGTGCTCGTAGATGGTATCATAGGCGGCGCGATAGCCGGCGGCGAAAGCGGGATCGCCGATGCTGGATTGGCTGCCTTGCTTCTTGCCCTTCTGGCTTGCCTTGGCGCCCGGCCGCTTCGGATAGGTTGGCTGCGGCTTCTGATCCGAATAGGCGCCGGCATAGGGATCGGTCGAACTGCCACCGCCACCGCCTCCTCCACCACCGCCCGCGGCGAGCGCCGGCGAGTTCAACAGCGCTGCCGCAAATGTACCGAGCGTGACGAGCCTGATCATCCCAGCGAACATCTTCGTCTCCTGTCCTGCTTCAAGCGGCCCCGGACGAATTGATAACCCTGCCTCGGCAGCGATATTCCGGGGCGCTGCGCTCACGGAGACGTCAGCGTTCGTACGACAGTTCTGTTGTCCTTTACTGGAACGCCACTTCGGCAAAGCTTCTCAGCTTTCGCGAATGCAGGCGTTCTGATTCCTGCTGCTTGAGCCGCTCGAGCGCCTTCAGACCGATCTCGAGATGCTGGCCGACGCGGCGGCGGTAAAATTCGCTGGCCATGCCCGCGAGCTTGATCTCGCCATGCAGCGGCTTGTCGGAAACGCACAGCAGCGTGCCGTAGGGGACGCGGAAGCGGTAACCGTTGGCGGCGATCGCAGCCGATTCCATGTCGAGCGCCACCGCGCGCGACTGCGACAGGCGGCGGATCACCTCGCGCCCCGAAATCTCCCAATTGCGGTTGTCGACGCTTGCGACGGTCCCGGTGCGCATCAGGCGCTTGAGCTCGAAGCCTTCGAGGCCGGTGACGTCCTCGACTGCCTCCTCGAGTGCGACCTGCATCTCGGCCAGTGCCGGAATCGGAACCCAGAGCGGCAGCTCGCGGTCGAGCACGTGGTCCTCGCGCACATAGCCGTGCGCGAGCACGTAGTCGCCGAGCCGCTGCGTGTTGCGCAGCCCCGCGCAGTGGCCGAGCATCAGCCAGGCGTGCGGCCTCAGCACCGCGACATGGTCGGTGACGTTGCGCGCGTTGGACGGGCCGGTGCCGATATTGATGAGGGTGATGCCGCGATAATCGGGTTCGACGAGATGGAAGGCCGGCATCTGCGGCGTGCGTACGGGCGCGGCCCCCGTCGTCGCGCCACCGGCGCGCGTGATGACGTTGCCGGGCGCGACAAAGGCTTCGAGGCCGGCCTCGCCAGCCTGAAGCCGCTGCTGGCAGAGCTGCGTGAAGGCGTCGATATAGAACTGGTAGTTGGTGAAGATCACGAAGTTCTGGAAATGCTCGGGATCGGTGCCGGTGTAGTGGTAGAGCCGGCGCAGCGAGTAGTCGACGCGGGCGGCGCGAAACAAGGACAGCGGCTCGGGCGCGCCCGGCTGCAGCTCGAAGGTGCCGTCGGCGATGGCGTCGTCCATGGTGGCAAGGTCAGGCACGTCGAACGCATCGCGCAGCGAGCGCGCGACGGACGAGTTCTCGCTGGTGGTGATGGCGGCCTCGATGTTGATGTCGCGGCGATAGGCGAAGTGGATCGGGATCGGCTCGGCCGACTCGCCGATCTCCACGGGCACACCATGGTTCTGGATCAACAGACCGATCTGCTCGGTCAGATAGGCGCGGAACAGATCCGGCCGCGTGACGCTGGTCTCGTGCACGCCGGGGCCGGCGACGAAGCCGTAGGACAGCCGGGAATCGAGCCGCGCATGCGTCGCGGTGGTGAGGCGGACGAAGGGATAGTAGGCTCGCACCCGCGTGGTGACGGCTTCGCCGCCAACATAGGCCTCAAACCGGTCGCGCAGGAACTTTGTGTTGCGCTCGTAGATCTCTTCGAGGCGGGCGACGGCAAGAGACGCGTCGGAGAAGGATTTGGTGGCGATGGACGGAGGGGACTGCATGTTCGACCGCCGGGTTGCTGGAGCTTGGGATGAACTATAGCAAAGAAGGCGGTGTCGTAGGGTGGGCAAAGCGGAGCGTGCCCACCAATCTGTTCGGCGTGTGGAAGATGGTGGGCACGGCGCATCGCGCCTTTGCCCACCCTTGTTTTAGCGCACTGGATTAGAATGGCCTCGTTCCGTGAGGAATGGCCCAGCCCGGGTGGCCGCCCGAGCTGGGCTGC
>NZ_JACIHE010000030.1 GCF_014198245.1 Bradyrhizobium sp. cir1 | reverse complement strand
CACCGCAAAGCCGCCCGCCCGCTACGGCGCCATGGGAGGGCGCGCGTGCGGACGGCTTTGCTCTACCGAGCTACACCATCACCGGGGACACGACCCATACCTAGGATAGGTTCAACTTTCGAGTGTCTCAGCCGGGGCGTGATCTTTGCCAAAACGAACGAACCTGCTTGATCACTGAGCGCGCTGAAAGGCACCTCACGATCGGCGGCAATTTGGTGCGAGGCATATGACATCAACTATGAGCGGTACGCAACGGCACCAGCCCGTTAAGGCGGTCAACTCTACGCAGGGTCATCATTTACGGGCGAGGCTTTCGATGAGTGTGAAGACGCCATCTCACCGTTTGCACGGAGAAATCGCGTAAGCCTATGCGCAAGATAATCGGCTTCATACAACATAATACTAATTCTTAGAGAGCGTTGTTTTTCGCCATCTCGGCAGCGCGCGGCAACCAAACTCCCGCGCTCGCCTTTAACGGATCAGAGCTGCGGCAACCAAATAATCAAACGTGAGATTGTCGTAGCCTGTAGAACCATTGGCGCTGCTATTAGCTGCGCTAATATCAAGACATTTGTGCGTCAACGGCACTTGCTATGTCCCTGACTGAAAGCGGGCGGCATTCCTCGCGCTAAGCTAACAGCGCGATGTTCACCCGCAAAGGCATCAATACAGGAGCCTACTCCCCCGACGAAGGAGGGAGGCGGGACAACCATTTTCACTGCAAGCAATAGGATACACTATGAAAATAAGCACCGATCGGATCCTCACGACTCATGTCGGTAGTCTGCCGCGGCCGCCCTCACTGGAGGAGAAGCTGCTCGCGAAAGAAAAGGGAAAATTGGACCCCGCCGCTGGCTTGTTACTAGCTGGTGATGTCAGCTCGGCGGTCGCGGACGTGGTGAAGAAGCAGGCCAGCATCGGCTTGACCGTTGTCGACGATGGCGAGATGAGCAAATACGCCTATGCGACCTATGCGCGGGAGCGCATGACAGGCCTGACCGGAGTTGATCAACCACTCGCGCTATCCGAATTGGCAGAGTTTTCGAATTTCGCGAAGAGGGTCAATCTAGACATCAAGACGCCGGCCTGCGTTGGGCCGCTTGAGTATCAGGGAAATCCGGCTGTTGCGACCGATATCGCCAACCTCAAGAAGGCGCTCGATATGGTTTCTGTCGAGGAAGCGTTCATGAACGCATCCTCTCCCGGAATCATGGCTCATTACATGCCGAACAGTTTCTATCCATCCCAAGAAGCCTACCTCTATGCGCTGGCCGATGCGATGAAGCAGGAGTACGATGCCATCGCAGATTCAGGGCTTCTCCTCCAGATCGATTGTCCGGATCTCGCGCTCGGCCGCCATTTCCGAGCCAGTCCGATGGGTGTTGCGGAATTCCGCAAGGAAATCGCGCTTCACGTCGAAGTGCTCAATCATGCTCTGCGCGACATCCCCGCCGATCGGATGCGCCTGCATCTCTGTTGGGGCAACTATGAGTCGCCGCATCATCACGACATCGATCTTCACGAGATCTTCGACATCGTCATCAAGGCGCGGCCAATGGCGCTGTTGCTTGAGGCGGCAAATCCACGTCATTCGCATGAATGGAGCCTGTTCAAGGAAACCAGACTGCCCGAAGACAAGGTCATCGTGCCCGGCGTCATCGATACCTGCACGAACTATATCGAGCACCCCGAAGTCGTGGCGCAGCGCATCGAACAATATGCCAATCTGGTCGGGCGAGAGCGCGTGATCGCCGGCACGGATTGCGGCTTCGCCAGCTTCGCAACATTCCACACTGTCGATCCGGATATTGCCTGGCGCAAGCTCGAATCGCTAGCACAAGGCGCTGAGATTGCATCTCGCCGGCTCTGGAGCGCCAACTCCAGCCGATCTAATCAAGCCATCGCATCCTGAAAACGTGACACGCTCGCAAATATCACAAATGAAAATCATCCAAATCACCGACCTTCACCTGGTTCCAACAGGTGAGCATCTGTTCGATACTGATCCAGGTGAACGCCTAAGTGCCTGTCTTGCCGACGTCGCCAAGCACCATTCAGACGCTGCGCTTTGTGTCATTACAGGTGATCTCGCCCATCACGGCGAGAGGAGCGCCTATCTTCGCCTGCGCAAAGCACTCGAGGTCTTGCCGATGCCGGTGCGGCTTCTGATGGGCAATCACGATGATCGCGACAATTTCTGCAACGTATTTCCTGATGCTCCCATAGACGATACCGGCTTCGTCCAGTCGGCGCTAGACACGCCAGCCGGGCGCTTTCTTTTTCTCGACACCAAGCGTTCCGACAGCCATGCGGGCCATTATTGTGCGAAGCGCCAGGCCTGGCTTCGCGCGCGCCTGGAAGAGGCGAAAGGCAAACCGATTTATCTGTTCATGCATCACCCACCACTCTCAGTTCATTTTCGGCCTGCGGATGAGCTGATGCTTGGCGATGGCGAGGCCTTCGGAAGCATCCTTCAGGGACATTCTATCCGCCATCTGTTCTTCGGACATGTGCATCGGCCGATCGCCGGAAGTTGGCAGCGGATTCCCTTCTCGACCCTGCGCGGGCTCAATCATCAAGTGTGGCTCGATTTTGAGCGTAGTCGAGGAATTCCCTGCAGCATGGAGCCGCCGGCCTATGCGATCGCATTTTTGAATGCAGATGCTGTGGTGATCCATACCCACGACTTTCTCGATACAAGCGCGAAGTATCTGTACGATCCCGACCTTCCCGTCGAGCGTCAAGTCGTTCCTATGGCGCGAGCGACCGAACCCTAATTCCGCACGCGGCGAGATCCCGTTCCTCGCTGGCGACCGTCAAGCCTGCCTCTCCGTCGTCTGGCCCCGGCGGCAGTAGTCGTTCGCGCCATTGAGTTCCTTATTCGAGTTTCGAAGGAGCATTCTCATGAATTTGTCCCGTCGCTCGTTTCTCCGCTCTTCTGCAGCAGTCTCCGCAGCGTCCATCGCCGGCTCATTTGCCAGCCGCGCTTGGGCGGCCTCGGACACCGTCGCTATTGCCTCACTGCATGATTTGTCGGGGCCATTCGACATCTATGGCGCTCCATCGCATTTGTGCATGAAGATCGCTGTAGAGGAGATCAATGCTGCCGGCGGTCTACTTGGAAAAAAGATCGACCTCAAGATCTACGACGCTCAGTCCGACATCAACAGGTACCCGCAATACGCACAAAAGGCTCTCCTGAACGACCGGTGCGTGATGCTTCAGGGCGCCATGACCGGTGCGGCCCGAGAAGCAACGCGGCCGATTATGCGCCGTTACAAGGTGCCGTTCTTTTACGGCTCGCTCTACGAAGGCGGCCTCTGCGAGAAAAATTCGTTCTGTGTCAACACGGGTGGCAACCAGCAGGTTGTCCCGCTGCTCGAATGGTCGTTCCAGAACATTGGCAAGAAGCTTTACTATATTGCATCAGATTATAACGCGCCGCGCAATTTCGGCATCTGGAACCATGTGGTAGCGAAGCGCGAAGGCGGCGAGGTGCTGGCGGAGGACTATTATCCGTTAGACGTCACGGATTTCACGGCAGCTATCGCAAAAATCCAGGCGGCGAAGCCCGATATCGTCCATTCCTGCCTCGTCGGCGGCCCGGCCATGGCTTTCTATCGCCAGTGGGCAGCAGCTGGAATGCTCAAGAAAATTCCGATCATCTCGATCGTCTTCGGCGCGGGCAATGAGCACGAAGTTCTCGCGCCAGAAGAAAGCGATGGTGTGGTCGTCGCTTACAATTATTTCCAGGAACTCGACACGCCGAAAAACCAGGAATTCCTGGCAAAGCTCGATGCCTCCGTCGGCAAGGCTCGTCCCTACATCAATGGTGATGCTTTCGGTGGCTACAGTGGCGTGATGCTCTGGGCGGAAGCCGTCAAGCGCGCCGGCAGTTTCGAGCGCGAGGCCGTCACCGCGGCGTTCGAAAGCGGCATTCGGTGGGAGGGACCGGCGGGTGTCATGACCACCGACGGTCCCACCCATAACACCACGCAAGACGTTCACATCATCACCGTCAAGAACCGCGTCTGGAGTCTGATTCAGAAGAAGGGGCAGATTCCGCCGGACACCTATGGCGGCAGATGCAATGTCTTCACCAATCCGAACCAGACGGATTTCCTGATGCCTTGATTTGAACCGGCGGCGCTTACGGCATCGTACCCCGGAAGGGAATGTCTACTTTGCTGGCCGAACGGCCGATAACGCGGCGCCGCGCCAGACGAAACACGCGCGTCCATGGGCGGCACCTTGTCTCGTCTTCTCTTCAACACTCGAAGGAGCATTCACATGAAACTATCTCGTCGTACGTTTCTCGGCGCTTCTGCGGCGATCTCGGGGGCAACCATCGCTGGCGCACTTTCTGGCCGCGCCTGGGCCGCATCCGACACTATTGCTATCGCCTCCCTACACGACTTGTCGGGACCTCTCGATATTTATGGTGTGCCGTCGAACCTGTGCATGAAGGTCGCCGTCGAGGAGATCAATGCCGCCGGCGGCCTGCTCGGCAAAAAGGTCGAACTTAAGGTTTATGACTGCCAGTCCGACATCAACAAGTACCCGCAATACGCTCAGAAAGCGGTGCTCAATGATCGGGTCGTCATGGTGCAAGGTGCGCTCAGCGGCGCCGCGCGCGAGGCGACGCGCCCCGTTCTGCGCAAGCACAAGATACCGTTTATCTATGGTTCCTTTTACGAGGGCGGGCTCTGTGAGAAGAATACCTTCTGCGTCAATACGGGCGGCAACCAGCAAGTCGTTCCGCTGCTCGAATGGTCGTTCAAGAACCTCGGCAAGAAGCTTTATTATATTGCGTCGGACTACAATGCCCCCCGCAATTTCGGCATTTGGAATCACGTGATGGCCAAGCGCGAAGGTGGTCAGGTGTTGGCCGATGACTACTACCCGCTGGATGTCACTGATTTCACCGCCGCCATTGCAAAAATCCAGGCCGCCAAACCGGACATCGTGCATTCCTGCCTCGTTGGGGGTCCGGCCATGTCATTCTATCGGCAATGGGCCGCGGCCGGCATGCTGAACAAGATTCCGATCATCTCTATCGTGTTCGCCGCGGGTAATGAGCACGAGGTACTTGCTCCGGAGGAAACCGATGGCGTGATCGTCGCTTACAACTACTTCCAGGAACTCGACACGCCCAGGAACAAGGAGTTTTTGGCCAAGGTCGAAGCCGTGGCCGGAAAGAATCATCCTTACATCAACGGTGAAGTGTTCGGTGGTTACAGCGGCGTCATGCTTTGGGCCGAAGCCGTCAAACGTGCCGGCAGCTTCGAACGGCAGGCGGTTCTGGCGGCTCTCGAAAGCGGCATCCGCTGGGAAGGTCCGGCCGGGGTCATGACCACGGATGGTCCCACTCACAACACGACGCAAGACGTTCACATCATCAAGGTCAAGAACCGCGTCTGGAACCTGATCGAGAAGAAAGAGCAGATTGCGCCGGACACATATGGCGGCAAATGCAACGTCTTCACCAATCCGAATCAGACCGAATTCCTGATGCCGCAGATCTAGGGGCCGGCGCGCGCGGCGCCGCATTCTGCGGCGCCGCAGCTTCATTCGCCTGTCTCCCGTTTTCGCAAGCCGAGATAGATCATGGACCAGTTCGTCATATTGTGTTTTGCGGTGGTCAATTCGATTGCGCTTCTTGCCCTGATTAGCCTGGGGCTTGCCGTCATTTTCGGAATGATGCGCGTCATCAACTTTGCCCACGGCGAATTCATCATGCTTGGCGGCTACGCCACCGTGATTGCAAATCATGCCGGGGTGAATCTTTGGCTCTCCATGTTCGTTGTCTCGCCCATGGTCGTCGGCCTGATCGGCGCTGTGGCTGAGCGCCTCATCATTCGGCGGCTCTACGGTCATCTGGTCACGACGATGCTGGCAACTTGGGGACTTAGCCTCTTCCTGATTGGTGCGGTGACAGCCATCTTCGGCAACACGACGTTGGGCGTGAGCGCACCACTTGGCAATATTACGATTGGTGCCTATTCCATCGGCGCTTACCAGCTGTTCCTGATCGCGGTCACGGCTCTGCTCGTCGTGTGCTCCCTGTTGGCGCTGCACTGGACGAAATATGGGCTGATCGCTCGGGCAGCGATGCAGAATGCGGAAATGGCGGCGACCCTTGGGGTCGATTGCGATCGCGTTTATGCGACCACCTTCATCATCGGCGCGGCAACCAGTGGCCTCGCCGGCGCGCTGCTTGCGCCGATATCGGGCGTGCTTCCGCATATGGGGGCTGCTTATGTCGCCCGCGCCTTCGTGACCGTGATCAGCGGTGGCGGAGCTCTCATCACGGGCTTCCTGTCAGCCGCAACGATCCTTGGGCCGGTGGAAGCGCTACTGTCCTATTTCGCAACGCCTGTGGTCGGCCAAGCCTCACTGTTACTTTTGGCCGTGATCATCCTGCGCCTGTTTCCGACGGGCGTCTCCAGCTTGTGGACCGGAGGGCGATAAAATCATGCTGCGCCACATCAAAAACGCCCTGTTTCCATTCGCTCTCGTGCTCGCCGCTTTTACCGGGCCCTTCGTTCTGGAGCCGTTCGACCTCGTCAATTTGTCCGCCTTTTCGGCCATGGCGATTGCAGCGCTTGGACTTGCCTTCGTTTGGGGGACGCTCGGGATCCTCAACCTCGGACACTCTGTGTTTTTTGGTGTCGGTGCGTATGCCTATGCCATCACGGTCTCAACTTTCGGCGACAGCACGCTTGCCGTGCTGATCGGGACCATGCTGCCGATCGTATTCTCGCTCGTGCTCGGCTCATGCCTGTTTTTCAGCCGGCTGGGTGATGTCTATCTCGGCGTCATAACGCTCTGCGTGACGTTGATCTTCTATTCTTTCATGACGTCGACCGCGGATCCCTGGTTTCACATCGGGCCGGTGCCGTTAGGCGGCTTCAACGGCATTACAGCGATCCCATCGCTCAATGTGCCAGGCGATCCGCAGGCCTTCTTATCTACGGAAGCGACCTTTTCGATCTGCCTGCTGGCCCTGGCGGGGGCTTATATTCTGCTCTCGCTTGTGCGTTCGAGCGATGCCGGTCGAATCATGACGGCGATCCGCGAAAACGAGTTGCGGAGCGAGCTCCTGGGCTACGACATCCGCTTCTACAAGCTCCTCGGTTTTGCTTTGAGTGCTGCCATTGCCGGGTTCGGCGGGACGCTTTACACAGCGGTGATGGGATTCGTCAGCCCAAACGTCTTTGATCTTCCGCAAGCCTCGCAATTCGTTCTGTGGGTGATCGCTGGCGGCCTTGGGACCTTTGTCGGACCCGTGGTTGCAAGTTTCGCCTTTCAGCTTCTAAGTTGCCAGCTTGGTGCCAATCAGGTTTTCAACACAGAGCTGATTTTCGGCGCGACGATCGTCTTATTCGTCCTGCTGGCGCCGCAAGGCCTTCAGCCGATGATTGTTCGTATGGCAAATCTAAAGCTCACATACCGTTCTGGCATCTTCAGGCGGAAGGAGAAACCGGCATGAGCGGGTTTCCCATTCTCGCAACCCGCGGGCTCGTCAAACGGTTCGGCGGCGTTGCCGCAGTCGACGGCGTGGACCTGGTCGTAGATGCGGGCGAAATCCGCTGCCTGATTGGCCCAAATGGTGCTGGCAAGAGTACGTTGTTCAAATGCCTCACGCACCAACACCAGCCAACCAGTGGGCATGTTCTGTTCGAGGGCCGGGATCTTCAGGGCCTGCCGACCCACCTCATTGCCCGCCGTGGCATTGCGATCAAAAACCAGATTCCCAGCATCTACGCCAATCTGGACGTCCGCGAGAATATACGGCTGGCCACGCTGCGAAGGAAACTAACGAAGCGCGAATTGGACAGAGCCGTTGATTTGGTCTTAGCCGAAATCGGCTTCGACAACCTTCTCGCCGAACGACCGGCTGCGACCCTCTCGCACGCGCATCGCCAATGGTGCGAGCTCGGCATGCTGCTCGCCAGCGATCCGCGTCTTGCTCTTCTGGACGAGCCAACCGCCGGCATGACACGCGAGGAGATGCTGAGGACCGTCGACATCATCAAGCGGCTCAATGCTACTGCCACCGTGATCGTGGTCGAGCACGACCTTGAGTTCATTGCCCGTCTCGCCCAGAAGGTCACCGTCCTGCACAGAGGAAAGGTACTGGTGGAAGACAGCATGGAGCGGATCGAGGCGAACGAAACCGTTCGGGACATCTACCTCGGCCGCAAGAAGGACGCAGCCTATGCTGAAGGTTGATCGCTTGAGCGCCGGATATGGCAAGACGCGGGTTTTGCGCGGACTAAGTTTCGATCTCGCGGCTCAGGAAATCCTAGGCATCGTCGGCCTGAACGGGATGGGCAAAACGACCTTGCTCAAGACGATCATGGGTCTGCTTCCAGCGGAGGACGGCAAGATCCAACTGGACGGTGTTGCGATCGAAGGTCTGGCCGCGCACCGGCGCAGCCGGATGGGCTTCGGCTACACTCCACAGGGTGGAGCGGGGTTTCCCGGCCTGACGGTCAAGGAAACTCTCCTGCTCGCAGGCCTGATGCCAGGCGCAGGCCATGCCAAGTCGCTGGGCGAAATCATGTCGCTCTTTCCGCGGCTTGAGAGGCTTCTTAACCGTCCCAGTGCTGCCTTGAGCGGCGGGGAACGGCAGCTGCTTGCGCTCGCGCGCACCATGGTCAGGTCGCCGCGCCTTCTTCTTCTTGACGAATTGACCGAGGGCATCCAGCCGTCAGTGACCGACGAAATCGCCGAATGCCTTTTGTTGCTCCACCGACGTGAAAGGACCGCAATGGTCATCGCCGACCAGGATCTCAGTTTTCTCGCATCTCTGGTCGGCAGAGCGCTCCTGGTCCAGAAAGGAGAGGTCGCAGCGCAGCGGACGCCTGCCGACCTTCTAACTGACACCGCATTTGAGACGTAAGTGACGATACAGTTGGCGCTTCGCAGCCGCGAGGCAGGGTGGATCCAGGTCGGTGCGGGACGTCGACGGAAGGAGCGCCGAGGTCAAACGGACGATCTTAGTGTGGTCGTATGCGCCGGGCAGCTCGTGACGGCGGCACGGCATCGCACCACAAAGCGTCTACCCTTCCTTCAAATGCACGGAGGTTGGCGCTCGAGAGCCCGCCCAAATCAACTTTGACGGACGGCCGGAGATCATCAGGGCGCTGCGCGAGTGGGACGGCTCACAAAAAGCTCATGTCTTACTTGATCACGGGAATGCGCGTTTGCAGCTAGAGGTCACAAGCAAGATCAGCGGTTACATGTCGGAGCATATCATCTTATCTCCGGCCTTTTCCTAAGGAGTTGCTCCAGCTTGGAAAGGATTATTTGAAACAAAACTACATCGACGAGGCGCTAATCGAGCGGGAGCGATCCAATGGCCAATTACATCTTTATCTCAAGTGCACCTCGGCTTTGAACCTGCATTCTCTCTGGCGGTCCCGGCTGAGAGTGCTAACAAATGCGCGATGCTGTTTGGCACTGATTTTCTTGGAAGTGGCCCATTAACAAGGATTTCAGCAAGCTTCGATATGCTCATGGCAAGCTACCCTCTAACCGTTGATGCACAAGGATCCTCGCTCGCGCTATGAGGCGAGATATAGCCGGATGAGCAAGGAAGCTTTCAACTGCGGAAGCTCTTATAAGAGCCATTTCGTCGCCGACGAGGCGCGCCGTTACGGATCTAAGGCGATACGCTCTAAAGCTAGTCGCGGCTTATTGAACGGAACCAAATGTCCACCTATCGAGACGGACAAACTCGTGAAAGGAGCAACCTTGTACCGGACTCACGACGCTTGGATGAACCGTCCCGTCGGCAGCTATCTGATGACCACGAAGCGTAAGCCCGTGCCCATTTGAACAGGTCATAGAAGCCTTAAAACGCTCGATCACCGATGGATGGCAGGGCGCCCAGTGCATCTTCGGTGGATCTGTGGTCACTTTGTCAAACCGAGCAATCCCGACATATCGAAGACGCCGCGCGCCATATGCTCCGTTACTTCTGTCAAACCGAGAACATAGCCACTGATAAATCGCAGCAAGCCATCGCCACAGCATCAAAGTCGACCACGCGAAAGTAAGTTCACGAGCCTCAGGGTCATCGCCTGAGTACTAACTTGGAATCGCTTTGCGAGACTTTGAATGTGTGCTTCGTCATCAATATCAAATACAAAGCCAGACAAATCATTTCTCAAAAAACTTTCCGGCATCAACAGCGACGCCGCAAACGCGTTCGATTCAATCTCTTCTACGTCTTCCGCTGTCGACGATTCCGGTGAGCGGAGGTTCACGCGAAAGGCAGTATCAACTCTTACCTCTTTGCCCTCATGAAGCATCATGTGGCCGAGTTCATGTGCAATAGTGAACCGTCTTCTCGTGGGAGGCTGCTTTTTCTCGACCGCTATAATCGAAACGCCATTCTGCCGTAGCAAAAGCCCCGAAATCTCGTTATTGAATTGACGGACAACAATAGAAGCGCCCTCTCCGTGGGCTATGTCTTCTACTGGTACAGCAGGTCCTCGCACGCGATACTTCTGCAGAAGCTCTGCTGTCAGCCCATCGATCTTCCCGTAACGGGCGCGCAACACGGTCATGCGCGTCTCCTAATTGGGCTTTTCTTGACTGAAGTTATCCAGCGTTGAACCGTCGGCATCTGCCCCATAGGCAGTTCACCCGTCGAAACAACTTTCTCGTGCTTGATCGAAGGAAGTAAGTCAGACGCGTGCACGCCGAGCGCCGCAGCGATATCTACGAGTTGGTCGACGAGAAGGCGCTGCCGTCCGCACTCGATATTAGTAATTGCCGTTCGTGAGAGACTTACGCGGTCACCAAGCGCAGCTTGCGTCAATTTTCCTTTGCGCGCCGCGCGGATGCGACGCCCGAGCTCTTCATTAAAGGTGTCTGGCATTACCCGTCTGATTCTGTAGCTGAATTTTGAGAAAAGGTAGTCGCCAGACCTTCGTATGTCAACCTGGCAAACATTTCGAACCCGCGAGACAGTTTGTAAAATTGACTTACTTTGCTGCCGACGATATAAACTATGTCAGGCGGCAAGTCCGGCGATTCGGCCTTGGCCTGTTTTTGCGGAGAACCTGATGGATCAGGCACTTGACGATAAGGCCGGTGAAGCCGATGCGCATAAGGAGCACGATGTCGCCGTTGCCGTAATCACCCCCGTCGGGGTCTACCCCGATGAGGACGACTTCCGGCGCGTTGCGGAAAGCACGATCATTGAGAAGGTGCTGCAGGAAGCGGCAACGAAGCTCAAGATCACCAACACGACCGATTGGGTCGCAAAGGTGGATGGCCGCCAGCTCAACGTGAACCACACGTTCAAGCAGGAGCACCTGTCCGGCATAGTCGAGATCGAGTATCACAAGCATGAGGGCGGCGGCGGTGCATGAAGCCCTTGCCAGGGTAAATTTCGAGCGAGACGTCGCGATGCTCACCGAGCGCGTGGCGGCCGCTTGAACCTCGTTGTCCATAGCCGCGACTATCCGATCCTCGACGTGACGGTGCAACACACTCAGCCGGTACGTCTTCGTTTTCAGGGCGACAGTTTTGACGAGTTGCCGCCGCTGGTGACCATTCTTCACCCCGACGGCACAGCCCATAGAGGACCGTTTCCCCCTGGCGGCGTATTCAACGCTGGCCCTCATAGCAAGCATGGTGGCCCGTTCGTTTGTATGCGGGGCTCACGCGACTATCACACCCATCACTTGGAGGATGCGTGGTCCAACTATCGCGGGCAAGACGGCATGGGGATCGTCGGCATTCTCATGCAACTGGCAAGCGTCTGGAGAAAGGGCACGTAATGGCCATTTCGCTTCGTTGCGCGCCTACCCTTATCGACGAGACATTGGAGAGTCTTCGCAAGGCGGGACGGGAAGGAACCGAAGGGGTCGTCCTTTGGCTGGCAGCAAGGCCGCTCGCTAGCGATACCGCGATTCAACAAGTCTTTGTCCCCGAGTATTTCGCGCGGAAGGATGTCTTCCGCATCCCCCCGTCGGGCATGACTGCCTTGATGTCGCATTTGCGAACACAAAAGCTCGCCCTGGCTGCTCAGGTTCATTCACATCCTGGTCGCGCCTATCATTCGCTCGCGGACGACGCCTGGGCGATCGTCCGGCACGAAGGCGCCCTCTCGATCGTCGTGCCGGACTTCGCAATGCACGCGACCTCCCACAACTTCCTTGAGGGCTCAGAGACGTATTGCCTCTCTTCCGCTGACAAGTGGCTTCATGTGCCGAAGCGAGAGATTTCTGACTACCTGCGGATAACTGCATGATCACACCTGCTCAAGAAAATCAGCGAATGCTTGCCCGCATCCTCGGCATTGATGAGGACCGCGCCGCCCTACAACTCGCACAGACATTTGCAATCACCGCCGGTCAAGACGAGCCGACCCATTTTGCGAATGAACTTCAAGCGCAACTGGAACGGACCGTCAGAGCCGCGCCTGCGGATGCTAGCTCCGACATCGAAATCGTCATACACGCGCCCCCCATCCGAACGGCCAAGAAGCGGCTGTTCGTCGAAATTTCCTCCGACCGCGTTGTGATCTCAAGCAGTCCGTTGGAGAATGCCGCAGCGGCTCCTCTTCACGGGATTCAACGAATGATCGCGGCCTGTTACTGTGCAGGCGTCGTGCTTGCAGCACTCATCGACGGAATCGACAAGGAAGCAGTCACAGATCCCTTCACCGTGCGGTTTGACGCTTTGGGAGCGACCAAGGATGTGTTAGCGACCCCGATCGCTCTTGAGGACACCGTACTGGTCGGAGCAGGCGCGGTCGGCAATGGATTTCTGCGTGCCGCGCGTCATCTGGACATCTTTGGCGAACTGGTCGTGGCGGACCCTAAAGTTGTTGGCTCGGGCAATCCAAACCGGTGCCTATATTTTACTCCGGATGATGAGAAGGAGCCCAAGGCGCCCACGCTTACAATGCGTGCTCAGTCCGATTTTCCGCGACTAAAGTTGCTTCCCCACGTCGGAACGCTGCATGACATCGTCGAACAACAAGGACGCATTCGGCGTGTCATCGTTGGGGCCGACAGCCGCCTTGCACGCCGCTCTGTACAAAACGACCTGCCGTTTGAGGTCCTTGATGCTTCAACGACCGGAACCGCAGAAATCATTGTTCACTCGCATCGCGAGCCCAACAGGGGCGCGTGCCTTAGCTGCATTTACCCTCACATCCCCGATGAACTGTCGCGTGCTCGCGAGATCGCTGCTGGACTTGGCCTCGAATTGTCCGACGTGACCGAGAGTGAACGAATTGATGCGCGTATCGCAAAAGTGCTCGCAGCAAAACACAGCGGCCTCGATGAGGCAGCTCTCGTCGGAGTGGCTTTCGACAGTCTCTTCAAACAGCTGTGCGCCGAGCAGACTCTGCTAAGCGCAACAGGAGAGCAGACGCTCGCGCCTTTTGCATTCGTTTCCAATCTTGCCGGCGCCATGCTTGCGCTCGAACTTGCACGCCTTAAGTCCGGCGCCCGCATTGCAGACGGCAAGAACTATATGTTCCTCAGCCCCTGGTCACCGCCGCATTCGTTCACGCGCCGTATGCGCCCCCCCATTCACGATTGCGAATTTTGCGGGCGCGACACGTCACACGATGCCCTCGCAATCGTGTGGCCTGAACTCAAAACCGGCACGTTGCCGCGAATCGCCTCAAACAAGCAACAGGGGGATGGTAGATAATGCGTTGCCGCACCTTCACTGCGAGTTCGAAATACCCGACGATTGGCTTGTCGAGCCAGGTGCATTAGGTTTTGCGCCCAAGCGAGCAGCTTATCGGTCAGTTCTTTCGGCAGCGGCGGCACCCTTGACCGAGGTGGAGCCGCCCGCACGGCTAGCGGGCTATCCACTGTCCTGGCACGGCCTGGACCGCACGCGGCTTGTGCTCCTCCTAAATGGTATGGTGACGGACGCTGAGATCGAGCCTGTGCCTGTCGTTGAAATGCCGTTCGTTGATCTTGTGTCATCTCCTTCGCCTCCGCATAGCGAACGGCGTCCATCGATTTTATGCCGCGGTCGCGATGGGGTACTCCCACCTCCCTGCGGACCTCTGAAACAGACTATCGGGAAAAGCAGCCTAACCAAGATATGGCGCATAAGTGGATTCAACCGAAGAACTCTTTCATATCGCCGACAAGGCCGTGAAACCGTTGGCTGAGATACAGTCTGACAGTCTTCAGAAGCCACTTGCCGCGATCGAACGCGATGCGCTCCGGACCGTGAGGGCGGCGACCTGATCGCAATTTCAGGCGAGCGTCAAGGTTATGGTCAAGCCACCTCTCCTATTCTGCCTGCAATCCCCATCGCAACAACTAGGACCAAGGCCATTCCAATCATGCCGGCGTTAAAGGATCCAGTCGCATCCTTAAGCGAGCCGACCATGTAGGGGCCAACGAAAGCACCAAAGGCACCGACGGAATTGATGAAGGCGATACCGCCGGCAGCAGCCGCGCCAGTCAGAAAGGTCTGCGGCATCGTGTACAGGATTGTACGCGCAGAGATTGTGCCCACAAGAGCAAGCGTTAAGCATGTGAGCGTGGTCAAGAGAGACGAGAGGACCGCCGAAAGGACGAGACCAATTGCACCCAGCATCAACGCAGCCATCAGATTGTAGATCTTGTACCCCTTGCGATCGACAAGCCCGGCCCAGAATAACATGCCTACGCTTACAAAAAGATATGGCAAGGCAGAAAGCCAACCAACCTGCATGTCGCTTATGTTGTGAGTCTTTAGAATTAAAGGAAGCCAGATTCCAATTCCGAATGAGCCTATCGTGAAAGCGAACACGATACCCGTCAACATCAAAACACGGACATCTTTGATTGCGAGCCAAACGTCTTTTTTAACATTCGTGTGCTCTTCCCTGGCAAGTTCTTGGAGCAGCGCTTCCCGCTCTCCAGGCGTCAGCCACGACGCCTCAGTCGGCTTGTCGGCAAGCAGCACGAAGCAGAGCAGTCCGAGAAGGCAAGCCGGAAGTCCCTCAAGCACGAACATCCATTGCCAGCCCGCCAATCCGCCTAGTCCATCCATTTGGAGTAGGCAGGCAGAGAGAGGATTGCCGATCAAGGAGGACAGCGGTGTTGCAGCCATGAACCAGGCGAGCGCCCGCGTCCGTGATCGCACCGGAAACCATATCGAAAGATACCAAATCACTCCAGGGAAGAAGCCTGATTCAAACGCTCCCAGAAGCAAACGGACCAAATAGAAACTGTACGGTCCGACTACAAATGCCGTCGAGGCCGCCGCAACACCCCAGGTGATCATGATGCGAGCGAACCAGCGGCGTGCCCCGAAGCGATACATGATCATGTTGCTGGGCACTTCCAGCACGCAATAACTGACAAAGAGAATTCCTGCGCCCCAGCCGAATTGGCTAGGACTCAAGCCGATGGCTCTGTTCATTTGCAGCGCAGCGATGCC
The DNA here is from genome assembly GCF_014198245.1 of Bradyrhizobium sp. cir1. GTDB lineage: Bacteria > Pseudomonadota > Alphaproteobacteria > Rhizobiales > Xanthobacteraceae > Bradyrhizobium. The sequence goes on along the minus strand of NZ_JACIHE010000030.1, from coordinate 62,017 downwards.
AACGCTGCTGCGATCAATGTTATTGAAAAGATAACCTAGTACCAAAAGGGGTAAAAGTCGCCGCGTGTTTTTGGCAACAGCGCTGGCGACCAAGGCGGACCTCGCCTCAGTGTCCGCCATTTAGTTCTCCTTCCGCAGCCAGCAACGTCTTTCATCCCGGAGCGGGATGGCTATCGGAACCGAAGGTGGAAAGACGTGAACCACAGGTATTGTTAGTCCAACGCATGATAGGGCGCGTCATCTAAGGCCAAGCTATCGTACTGCTCTCGAGCGGCAGCATTCGGCGGCTGTTCAGAATGATTCCGTCTCGCAAGTCCAAGCACCGCGCGGGCTTCAGCTGGTGTTGCGGGCTCGCAACCAAGTTCTCGGATAACGCGCACCGTTTTCTCGACGAGTCCTACATTCGTAGCAAGTACTCCCTGTTCGAGGTACAAATTGTCTTCCAGGCCAACACGAACGTGACCACCGGCGAGCACTGCGTGAGTGGTTGCGGGCAACTGAGCGCGACCGACCCCGCTGACGCAAAACATGGCTTTTTTCGGCAGATTACTGATGAGCATGTCGAGGATCCGAGGCGTATAAGGCAATCCACCCTGGATTGCGCGATCGGCGCCAAGGACGAAGTTGATCCAATATGGGGGCCTGTCGATCCCTTCATTGATCAAGCGCGTGGGATCCTGAAGAAGGTGAGCGAGCGAAAAGCATTCCCATTCGGGCTTGATACCCGCTTTCTGAAAGCATTTTGCCATGATGTCGCACCGCGCCGGCGAGGTGCTCACCAAAACCTCGCGTCCGTTGAAACTGGCGAGAACGGTGTGAGCATCAAATGTCGCCATTTCGGCGCCAGCCTTAAGACCTTTTAGACGCTCTGCGAATATTACCTCGTCAAGACCAGGCTCGATCGGCCGCAGCATGTCACCATCAACGCCCCCGCCCGTGCTATTGTTGATGATGATGTCGCACTTTGCCGTTATTCGCGAGTTGATGTCCTGATAGATCTCTGGATTGCAGGTCGCAGCGTCGTCCGGTCTGCGCGCATGCAGCGCCACGATTGACGCCCCCGCTCCGTGACACCGGTACACATCCTCAGCGATCTCGGCGGGTTGCGTCGGCAGGTGCGGGTTTTGCGACTTCTTCACAACTCCCCCCGTTGGAGCGATCGTGACAATGACCTTTTTCTCGAATGTCATCTGGAGCGTCCTCTTGTTCTCCGTCGCATGAATCCCTCGCCAGCTTTCCGATGCGAGGTCGGCGATTCCGCGCAAGGCTCGGAAGCTTACGCATCTTCCGCGACGATTTGCGCCTGCGCGCCTCCTGCCTTCGGTGTCAATTCAATAGCTGCTATCAGCCCCGCCAGGCGAGACTGCGCGGACCGGCGTGCTCCCAAACGTAGTCGTGGTGAGCGCGCAGCGGCCTCGTTGGATCAGGCCATAGCATTCGTCTAAAGGATCGTTAGATTTCGGCATATGCGATACCGGTGAAATTGCCTTGGGACCAGAGCACGTTGCGTTTGTTCTTCCCATCGAGATCCGCAGAATAGATTGATCCGGCGAGGTCAGTGACGAACATCTCGTTACCTGGAACGTTGAGGGCTATGCCGATCCCCTCCATGAGGTGCGTGATCAGGATCTCTGGACCACCCTCGGTATCCGGTCTTGCCCGATTGACAGTGTTGCCGCGGGGAGGGTCGCCGCGGTCAGTCCAATAAAGGATCCGGTTCGACAAATCGAACTCTAAGTGAATCGGTTCCGGCAAACCGCCGTAGAGCAACTCGACATCCGAGCGATTCGCCGGCTCCTCGCCGTTTGGAGTAGCGGTGTTGGCCCGAAAGATGCGGCCTAGCCCGCCATTTTCCGGACCTTTCTGCGTCCAATACATCTGCTGACGCTCGGTATCGATCGTGATGCCCACGCACCATCTGGTTGGATCCCGTCGATCGACCTCGCCGCGACCGGCCTCGATCAGCGTCTCGATCTCTGACCCATCGAGATTGCAGCGCATCACGCGCATTCCTTCACGGTCACACCAATAGAGCTTGGCGTTCTCTTCATCGAGTTGGATCTGCTTTGGCGTGAACGTCGCACCGCGTGGGACAATCACTTTCCGAGCCCTTCCATCAATGTCAGCCCGCTCGATCGACCCGTCGTTGACATCGATGGCTGAACCCATATTGGTCCAATAGACATGACCGGCACGGACATCGACGGCGAGACCGTCCGGAAGTTGACAATCGGTGACAATAACCTCTCGATTGGTGCCGTCCGGTTTCATGGCCTGAACGCGGTTGGTGCTGACCTCGAGAAAAAATAGCCGGCCAGCTGCCGGCTTCGGGCCAATCAAAGGCTTCAAATTGGGGGTACTAGCACCCGGCACGCTTTTCGCCTCGTGTGATATGTAACGTACGCTAGTCGCTGACGAGCTCGAGCTAGCAGCATTTGCCAAGCAATCTCATCGCGTCAGGCTCGGCTGAAGCGCGCTTTGAATTATCTGAGGCTTGAAGCATCTGAGCATCTTGCATCGCCGTCCCTTGCAAGCCTAGTCGGGCGGAACTATACAGTCCTTGGCAAGTAACGGAGCAAGAGCTGGGCCAACTCACAACGGTCTGTGGCAGCTCTGACCGCCGGAATCTGCCAAAGCCCACGATGGCCTGATTGTGCTGGCGTGCTTCTGAAAGAGAGCGGCACAGCTTTCTTGCTTCAAATCCGACAGCATTGCTGCGAGTGACCTTGGACAACAAAGCCGACGCAATCTGCCGCCCTGCTTGACGCTTGCAGTTACGGCCATCAGACGGAAGACAGACAGAAGTAGATCAGCGGCGTTTTTTTCACGGGTCGTGATCGACCCTCGCGTACGATCAACCGCGGTGATTGGATGAAGAAGCATCCGCCGAATCGACGTAGATTGTCGCGCCGACCTGCACACGACGCAGGTCCTGCTGGTATCCACCGGCTCTCGCCCTATGAACCGTCTCGATGGCTGGAGGATTCTCTGCACCGAAGATGAGGACCTCCGCGAGGACGCGGCCGGTCATCGTGGACGGTCGCGAAATGCCAAGCAGGCTGAGCACGGTCGGTGCAAAGTCGCAGATACCCGAAGGCACATGCGATTCCACGCCGCTTCTGAACAATGGGCCCGCTAGGATGCCAAGCGACGACATTTCCCTGGCGTTCAGCCCGCCGTGCACGCCGAGCCCAACCGGCGAGTTCGGACTCCAGCAGCGGCCGGGAAGGCCAAAGGGATCGAGACCATCATCCCCCCGAAACGAAAACAAAATGTCGGCCGACCGGGGATGATCGGCGAAGACCAGATGGCGGGCGAGGCTACCTGGTGCGATCCCCTCCTCCCCGCTCTTAGCGGCCGTAAAAACCGGTCCGCACCAAGGGCGCTCCATCATTGCCGCAACCAAGCGGCTGATGGCGCGGTCGGATGGCTCCGTCAAGTAAATGGCGCCAACCTGCCCCGAGATGACGACCGCGTCGGTCCCCGGTCCTGGCACTTGGCCACAGCGCATCCCAGTCGCCTTCAACGTGTCCAAGAGATCAGCCTGCGCGTGCACCGTGACATGGCCATGATCGGATGCTACGATAAGGTGCACGCCTTTCGGCGCCCCTTCAGATTCCCACCATTCAAGCACGCGGCCAAATTGGCGGTCGAGAAAGCCGATCACCTCCAGAGTCCGCGTCGCGCCGATTCCGCAATAATGCGACGAAGTGTGAGGCTCGCCGAAGGAGAGAATTGCGACATCGGGCTGAATTTGGGGCCAGACCTCATCAAGCAGCGCCGATGTTAGAAAGGCTTGAGCGGAAAGATCCGGGGTACCGTGAGGCGTCGGCGCGGGCGTCGGCCCAAGCCGCGCTTCGACCCTTTCGAGCATTGTGGCCGACGTCGCGACGCGAGGGAAATGACCCGAGAGCGTCACTTGGCTGAGCGATCGAGCCTTGTGGTTCAGCATGCGAGTTGCTCCCGCCGAATTGGAGGCGAGAACCGCAAACGTCTTGCCGTTGGCCGCGAGGATCTCGCCCAGCGATGGCGCACCGACCAGATGGCCGCAGCTCGCGGCATCGAGGTCCTCGACCAGGCGGTCGTCGCTCGTGTCGATCAAGCGCGGCGCTGCGGCCACGCGATCGAGAAACCTGTTGCCGACAATGCCGTGACGATCTGGCGTCGCGCCAGTGATCAGGCTCGTCAGTGAAATCCGGGTCTCGCTGGGGTAGATGGTGCGCTGTCGCGCCAGAGTAGCACCTCGGCGCTTCAGTCTATCCAGGTTCGGCGTCAGCGATCGACTAATCAGATCGGGCCGAAGCCCGCCAAATAGCACGATGATAACGCGGTTTGGACCTGATGACATAGTGGCATGCTCGCTTAGCTATATGTTTCATGGCTCGTCACGGCTGCTCACTTGAAGCGCCGTCACACGGTGAGAGATCGGCACACGCTGGGTATGACTATGCCACCGATACTTTTGGCGCCGTCCATGTGATCCTTTCGTCGTCCCGTCACGACTTTCGCTCAGGACGCGAGATCGTGCCGTTATCGTCACGCACGACAGCCGCTCTCAGACACAATACCTGGGCCGGTTATCCTGAAGACACACTCCGTCCCTCGCGAAGCATTGTCGTCCCGATGATGCCTTCTCTCGCGAGTTCAGCAACATCGCTATCGGAGAGCTCGAGAAGCCCAGTCAGGATCTCGCTGTTGTGCTGCCCCAATGTCGGCGCTGCCGCACGAATCGTATAAGGTCCTGCCCCTTCGCGGATCGGCATCGATGGCTGTAGATGCGCGCCTATGAAGGGGCGCTCGACTTGTTGCAGAAATGCCCGCGACCTTAGATGGGGATCCTGGAGCAGGTCGATTGGATGCCGAGCTACGCCGGACGCAACCCTTACCGACTGCAATTCGAACATCGCCTGATCTGCATCACGGGCGCGCGTCCAGGCTTCTATAGCGTTCTCGATGTCGTCTTCAATGCTACGGCGGGCTTCTGCAGAATTAAGCGATGCGTTCATGGCCCAGTCTGGTCGACCAATAAGAATGGCAAGCCTCTGCCACATCTCATTGTCGGTGGCGGCTACTATAAGCCAGTTATCCTCGCCCGCGCATCGAAAGCAGCCGTGAGGCACGAACTGCGGATGCCGATTGCCGTACCTTTTCGGCGGCATACGGTCAATCGAGTGGACAGTGAACCATGGCGCCGCAAATGGCAGCATGCATTCGATCTGGGCAAGATCAATAAGCTGTCCTTGCCCGGCATCACGGGCCCAAATCAGCGCGATCAGAATTGCGGCGCAGCCGTTCAAGCCGCCGATAGCATCTCCGAAGGCAATATGGCTCATCACGGGCGGCATGTCGGACTTTCCGACCACAGTCGGCAAGCCCGAGCCCTGTTCGAGAGTCGAGCCGTAAGCCCGACAATCGCGATAAATACTATCCACGCCAAACGCGGACAGCGACAGCTTAACCAGTCGAGGGTTGAGCGCTCGGAGCACATCAAAGCCTAGTCCGAGCTTCGGCAGGACATCTACTGAATAATTATCGACGACAATATCGGCTTTCGACACAAGTTCCTTAACAAGAGCGAGACCTCGTGGCCGCGTGAGGTCGAGTGTAATGCCGCGTTTGTTGCGGTTCATGATGCAGAAGCATGGCGCCCGCTCGTACATTTTATCTTCGATGAAAGCTGGGCGTCGGTCGACGCCGCGCCACCAATCGGGATGTTGGATGGCCTCGATTTTGATGACGTCCGCACCAAGATCCGCCAGGATGCGCGTACACAACGGTCCTGACCACCCCATCGAGAAGTCCATCACGCGAACCCCATCCAAGGGCGGCCGTCCGGCATCAACGCTGGCCGCTGAAGGTGAAGGCAGACGCCTCCGGAGGTGCGCGATAGCTTGCTGTCCGCCCGCAGCCGGAACCTTACCACCTCGGCGCGGCGGAGTTAACGTCAGGCGTTGCATCGAGCCGGCGGTCAGGCCCTGCTCTCCGTCAAGGACAACAGGCACGATCGCGCCGCGCTCTTTCATCTCAGCGTCGTAGAGAAGCTCAGACATTTTGGGCACTGGCACGATAGGAATCTTACGTTTACGCCCCTCGGTAACCCACTGCTGCGATGTACGCGTTTTCAGTCTCGGTGCGAATTGTTGTTCGATCTGTTCAATGTCTTGCAGACGATCCTTGCCAAGGAGCAGATCCGGATTGTCTCCAAGTTCGGAAAGGTCGAGCATATCGCAGAACGCTCTCCACTGAGCGGGTGTGAAGGCTGTAACGCCAAGCCATCCCCTTTTTGTTTCGTAAATACCCGCCGGAAAGACCGGCCAGAAGCGATTGATGCCAATACGGCGTACGACGTCGCCTTGCGCCGATGCCTCAAAGATGAGGTATTCGCTGAGAGCGAGGGTCGATTCGAAGATACTGAGTGACCACCTCCGGCCCTGCTCGCCCCGCATTCGAGCAATCACCGAAGAAGCCGCGGCAATAAACGCCCACAGGCCGGCAAGAATACCCGTCTGGAAATCTGGAGCGTGTGAAGGTGGCCCCTCTGCCGGCCCAACCAGCTTGATGAGGCCAGCAAGTGCACGGACGGTCGAATCTGTCGCTGCAAAGTCCGTATAGGGTCCTCCACGCCCGAACCAGCTCGCCGCAACGTGGATCAAGCCGGAGTGTCGGTCACGGATCGCAGCGACATCAATGGGCGGGCAATTCGCCGAATCAACATCCCGACCATCGATCAAGACATCGCAACCCTCGACCAGTGCAGTTAGTCGGGCGATTGCGCCCGCGTCCGCAGGATCGAGGATAGTGCTCGATTTGTTGAAATTGAGAAATGCGAACCACGCACTTTGGCCCTTGGGAGTGAGTGGCGCAGTACGGCGTATTAGATCTCCCCCCGGCGGCTCGATCTTCTGAACGGCAGCCCCGAAATCTGCGAACAATCGAGCGCAATAGCTGCTTGCGTCCGAGCTGCCGATCTCGATCACCCTCAGATGTGACAATACCCCCGGAGACTGTTTCCTTTTGCTATCCATACCATGCCCCAAATATCACTCGCCGAATCCGCGTCTCGACGAGCAAGCGTGCCGCCGCCTAGCAGGCCATGGGTATCCCGGCCGTCGTGGTATAGCGATCAAGGGCCCGTTCTGTAGCCGGTACGCGGAATCGAGCCTGAGCACGGCGGAAATGACGTGGACCCGAGCGACAATGACTAGGACACTCGACATCCGGCTCGAAGAAGCAAAATGTCATTGAGTGGCCGGCGCTTGCCTGTCCACGGCGGAATGAATTGCCGAATTTGTGCAGAACGTAGGAACACCTGGATGCAGACAAGGCCATATGCGATCTCTTCGCTCTCGTAGAGGAAGTGACGCCAACGCAGCAACAATCGTACCAATCACGTCGCGCGCGCAATTCATAACGCAAGACAAGGGCTAGATAGACATTGCATCTCGTTCGACGCAATCAAGCGAATTGACGCAATTATCACAAAATGTGCGGAATGAGACAAAGCGTCCGCTTGCGCTCGGCTATCTGCCGAACAAGATCCAATAGGCGAATGTCGCAACACTCTCCGTTGGTGGCGGCGCCTCGCTCCATTCCTCGTAGTCAACTACCAACGCTCGCAATTGATCCAGTGGAAGGACATGTGTCACTGCAGATTAGGACGAGCGCTACAATTGCGTGCCGTCAGCGGTCGAATGCAACAGGAGCTCTCTACCTCATGGAAACGTAGTGTGACTCGGACGCGCAATGGCCGAGCGCGGCCTCAGATGTCACCGGAGATATTTCTAGCTCTCGGGCTGTCGATCGGTCCGCTCTGAGTTACCGCGCCTTCAGCGTCTTTCGTTGCTGCCCCAGCTTCCTCAGAGGTGAGAGGTTTGCCGGCCTGATGAGCGACATCATCTGCTCCTGAATGCACTTTCATCTAGAGGGACATGCGATCATGCAATCATCTGCAGCATCATCTAGCGCCGCTTTAGTTTCCAAAGGCTCGCCCGATGGCCCTGACCGTGCGCCCAACATTGCGCAGATAATCAGGTGGCGCGACAGCTCCTATGCCGCGGATCTCTATATTGCGGCAGTCTCATGGCTTGATCTTTTTACCTACCTTGATGGTCATCCGGTAACGGAGGAGGAACTTCGGGTCCATTTCTCTCTTCGGGAGCGTCCGACGCGGACCATGCTTCGCCTCTTCGAATCGTGGGGCCTCATCACCAAGGAAGCCGGCCGGCTGCACGCAACCGCCGCGTCCGTTCGGTATCTGAGTGGAAACTCCCCGGATAGCGTCGCATCGTATATCGCTACAATGAAGTATAAGCCTTCCGTTCGGGAGCTTTACGAAATTTTGCGAGATGGCGGCGCCGACACCTGGCACATTGAGCGTGGTGTGACAAAAAGCTGGGACGCCCTGATGCAGACCGACGAGTTCGCCGACCTGAATACACGCGGGATGGAGGAGCGAGGGCGGGTTTTTGCTCCACACCTTGCAGCTCTTCTTGACTGCACGAACGACAGTTCTGTCCTCGACGTGGGCGGTGGATCGGGCGTGTATTCCGCCTATTTGCTAATGCGCTATCCCGCACTCACAGCGACCATTTTGGAACGGCCACCCGTTGACCAGCTTGCGCGGAGATGTCTCACGGATCGAAATCTTTACCCGGATCGCGCCCAAGTCATAGCTGGAGACATGTTCGTTAACCCGCTGCCAAGGGACGCAACCCTCCATCTTTATTCGCACGTTCTTCATAATTGGGGATCAGACAAGGTCCGCCTTCTCCTGAACAAGTCTTACGACGCCCTTCGTTCCGGCGGGCGCCTGGCGATTTTCAGCTGCCATCCGGACGACCGTGGAGGCCATCCGTCTCCGGCTGCTGAAGCAGAATATTCCGTGCTGCTCACGACAGGGTATGAGGGCTGCTGTTACAGCTTCGAGGACATGCGCACGATGCTTGAGGACGCTGGCTTCAAGCAAATCGATTACCACAAATCTATCTGCAACCGCAGCTTAGTTGTCGCACGAAAGGCCACCTAAAATTCAAGACGGGTTGAGAGGCAGTTGGTACTGCGCTGCTCTTCATCAATTTCGTGAGTCCGACATGCCGATCCAGACCAACGTTCTGTTGTCGAAGCTCCGGACGGCTGGGTACAGTCTGTTCTCCGGCGTCCCCTGTTCACACTTTGGGGACCTGTTCGACGAAGCGGCTCGTGAGCCTGGATTCTTGGCGATCCCTGCAGCCAATGAAGGCAGTGCAGTTGCCCTGGCCGCGGGTGCGGTGCTGTCTGGTCGCCGAGCAGTGGTGGCGCTTCAGAACTCCGGCCTCGGAAATATCATCAACCCGTTGACGTCACTCTTAATGGTCAGTGAAATACCGGTCCTGCTCCTCCTATCCGTCCGCGGTCATCCCGATGAGCCTGCGGACGAGCCACAACACACGATGATGGGAGCCAAGACAACGGCCCTCCTAGACTTGCTCTCTATCGAGTGGTGCGACTTCGATGGAACTGATTCCGGATTGGATCACGCAATCGCGCGCAGCGACGAATTATTTCGCAAAGGGGCGTCTTTTGCGCTGCTCTTTCGGAGTGGCCAGCTATCCAGTTCGATCGCAGGAAAACGACCGCCGAGCACGATCGGCTATGACCTCAGTGTCGGGGAGGTCATCGAGACGATTTGCAAGCAGATCGACTCAGATACCCTCATTGTCTCTACGTCCGGATTTATCTCTCGTGAGCTGTTCCGGGTCCGGGATCGTCCGCTGAATCTCTATATCCAGGGCTCGCTGGGACATTGCAGCGCGGTCGCTGCAGGACTCGCGCTTACGGCGCCTACCAGAACGGTCCTGGCACTGGATGGAGACGGCAGCGTACTGATGCACATGGGGACTCTGTCCACCATTGGCTACACAAGCCCAAACAACCTGATCCACGTGGTGCTAGACAACGAAGGCTACGTTTCAACAGGTGGCCAGCTCTCAACCTCACGAACATCATCTCTCGACGCCGTTGCCTCAGCTTGCGGGTATCGCACCACCGCCCTTTGTAAACGGTCAGATCATCTCATAGAGGTCACGCAGCAATGCTTGAGGACGAGTGGCCCTCATTTCATAGTTTGCAAGGTCAATCAGAAGCATCCGTCTCGGCTTCCTCGCGTCACCTCCCGATATTCGCCTCTTCAGAACAAGACCACGTTCCAGCGAGCGCTCCACAACCGCGGCAGCGAGCCGGCTACAGCATGGTAGAAGGAAATAGTGATGCACCGGAAGCTATCATATTCGACTCTGGCCATCCTGCGCCTGGCCTACATTGGCGCTCCTTTCCAAAGCGACCTGCCATCAAACAACCGCTCCGACGGCTCCGCTCGCCGCCAGTGGAGCTATTCCCGGCGAAGACGAGACACATTCCGGCAATCTCATAGTCACATCCTGGTTGAGCTATCGCATGCCTGATACCGATCAAGACTATCATCCGATGCTCATAGCAGGTTCGGCTTCCCATTCGGACCTGACGATCGACGTAAGGAATCCTTTCACGGGGACGCTTGTGGGCAAAGTGCCGCAGGCACGACCGGACCATGTACGAAAGGCGTTTCAGGCGGCGGCGCGAACCCGTCCCCAGCTGACCCGACGCGAACGGACGGATATTCTCCTTGGGACCGCAAGCGCGATTAGACGAGATCAAGACCAGCTCGCGCGGCTAATTACGTCCGAGACTGGTCTCTGCCTGAAAGACGCTCTGCATGAGACCAAACGCGCCTGCGACGTCTGGTCGTTTGCCGCCCACGCACTGATTCAGAGCGAGGGCGAGATTTATCCATGTGACATTGGCACAACTCCTCACGAACGACGCATCTTTGCCATGCGCAGGCCTCTTGTCGGTGTGATCTCAGCAATTACTCCATTCAATCATCCTCTCAATCTTGTCAGCCATAAACTTGCTCCCGCCATCGCGACAAACAACCGGGTGGTCCTAAAGCCATCCGAGCGCGCTCCACTGACCGCCCTGGCGCTTGGCAGGATACTGTTTGAGCAGGGACTGCCAGAGGAGATGCTTTCAATCCTGACGGGAACTCCGGACTCGTTGCAAGATGCTATGTTCACCGACCCGGATGCGGAGCTGGTGACATTTACAGGGTCCGTTGGCGTGGGGCGATACATCGCCGAGCGGGCCGGGTACCGGAAGCTCATACTCGAGCTCGGAGGGAACGACCCAATCATCGTTCTTGGGGATGCTAATCCCGAACGTGCGGCGTATTTGGCCGTCCAAGGTGCAACCAAGAATTCGGGTCAACGATGCACAGCCGTCAAGCGGGCGTTGGTAGCCGGAACTATCGCAGACGATTTTGCAGATCGCGCGCTCCATTACATGCGGCAGCTCATGACCGGCGACCCCAGCGATCCATTTGTGGACGTCGGGACCGTGATCAGCCAAGAGGCCGCTCAAGTTATCGCCCGACGTGTTGCCGGTGCGATTGATGATGGTGCGGTCCGGCTACTCGGCAGTCGGCCTCACGGCGCATTTTATCCACCTACGCTTCTGGATCATGTTCGGGCGACCTCCGAACTTGTTGTTGAAGAAACATTCGGGCCCGTGCTTCCGATCATCCGTTGCCCGAACGATATCGATCAAATCATATCAATTGCGAATGCGACCAAGTTTGGACTTTCCGCGGGTGTTTGCTCTAACCGGATTGATCATGTCACAAGATTGATCAATGGTCTCGACGTAGGAAGCGTGAACGTATGGGAAGTCCCCGGTTATCGGACCGAAATGACGCCCTTCGGCGGGATCAAGCAATCCGGGCTCGGCTATAAGGAGGGTGTTCTCGAGGCGATGCGCGGCTTCACCCAGGTGAAGACGTACTCCCTCCCGTGGCCGGTCTAAGCCTTCAACGGGCTACAGCATTCCGAAAATCGATTCGTGGAAAGGGCAAGAGCCCGGTTGCCGCCAGCACTAGTGGACGCGTTGAAGACCCTCACGGAGCGAGGATTTCTGGTTCCTGATAGCCACCAAGAGCGAAGATGAAGCGGAAATCGGACCAGGTAAAGCGCCGGCAGGACGAGTGCCAAACGCATTCCGCGTCAGACACGCCCGCAGCGCTCGGAGAAGCGACGATCCGCATCATGCTGGAACGACGCAAGCATCCCGAGATGCTTTCAATTACCCACGAATTCATCCTGCATACCTTCCGCCCTTCCAGTTGTTCGCACCAGAACTTCCACCTCGACTCTGCTTTTGCGCGTGGATCAGCTCCTGACTAGATGAAGGAACCTCAGCTAAGTCCAGCATTGGTTCTTCCTCCATGTCGCTCGCGCAGAGATTAGAGTACCGGCATTCGCAATCGTTGGTCATGTCGCCGCAGTTGATGCAGGCGATCAAACTGCTGCAATTGTCCAATCTCGATCTCACAGCGTTCGTGGAGGAGGAGCTCGAGCGCAATCCTCTGCTCGAGCGCGCCAGTGGCGAGGCAGCTGGCGTCGAATCCCTGACCGGGGGCGGTGAGGTCAGCGCCGAACAGCCGGCCGCGGCGGCCGCGCGCAACGACCAGGACGCGGCGCCGACTGCCCACACCGAATGGGGCGGCGCCTCCTCGGGTGACGAAGACTACAATCTTGAAGCTTTTGTCGCGGCCGAGACAACATTGTTAGGCTCTCTCGCCGAGCAGCTCTCGGTCGCCGTCACCTCACCCACGCAGCGGATGATCGGGCAGTATTTGATCGACCTCGTCGATGAAGCCGGCTATCTGCCGCCCGATCTCGGCGGGGCGACCGAGCGGCTTGGGGCAACGCAAGAGGACGTCGAGAATGTTCTTGCCGTGCTGCAAAAATTCGATCCGCCCGGCGTCTGCGCGCGCAATTTGAGCGAATGCTTAGCGATCCAGCTCCGCGAGCTCGACCGCTACGATCCCGCGATGCAGGCGCTCGTCGAGCATCTCGATCTCCTCGCCAAGCGCGACATTGCGAGCCTGCGCAAGCTCTGCGGCGTCGACGATGAGGACATCGCCGACATGATCGGCGAGATCCGCCGGCTCAATCCCAAGCCCGGCATGAAGTTCGGCTCGGCGCGGCTCCAGACCATGGTGCCCGACGTCTATGTCCGCCCGGGTCCGGACGGCGGCTGGCATGTCGAGCTCAACAGCGACACCTTGCCGCGCGTGCTGGTCAACCAGACCTACTATTCCGAGCTGTCGAAGAAGATCGGTAAGGACGGCGACAAGTCATATTTCACTGATGCACTGCAGAACGCGTCGTGGCTGGTGCGCGCGCTCGACCAGCGGGCGCGCACTATCCTGAAAGTTGCAACCGAGATCGTGCGCCAGCAGGACGGATTCTTCACCCATGGAGTCGCGCATTTGAACCCGCTGAATCTAAAGGACGTCGCCGAGGCCATTCAGATGCATGAATCCACGGTCTCACGCGTCACCGCCAACAAATACATGGCGACAAATCGCGGTACATTCGAGTTGAAATATTTCTTCACCGCGTCAATCGCCTCGGCTGATGGCGGCGAGGCGCATTCGGCCGAAGCCGTGCGTCACCACATCAAGCAGCTGATCGATTCGGAGGAGCCCGCAGCGGTCCTCTCCGACGATACGATCGTGGAACGGTTGCGCGCTTCGGGGATTGATATTGCCCGCCGCACGGTCGCGAAGTACCGCGAAGCCATGCGCATTCCTTCCTCGGTGCAGCGCCGTCTCGACAAAGAGTGGGTGACAATCAACAGCCGAGCATCGGCCATATCTCGCCGTCCTCCCAAGCCGTTGATTGGGGAGCCCGAAAGCGACCCTTTGTCCTAACTACCGAAAAGCGGCCTTGAACTTCGTCGGGCGTTATTACTCGCCTCGGACTGCGTTGGCCAGGAGCGATAAGCAACGACTGGAGTGCTGCGATATTGGAGAACGAGACCTTCCCCGGCTCGGCTCGATCACATCATCGAGATGAAATCCGTTATTAGCGCGCAGCTGGAGGGCGGATGGGGGCTCTTGGAGGGTGCAATTCGGGGAGGTTTAGATGATAATCCCGGCGGCCGCTGCTACCAACGCGCGGCTTTGGATTAGATCATGAGCAACGTTGCTCGAGGCAACACCGCCGATCGCGATGGGACGCGGCTTCTTCGCCTCAGAGACTTTGCGCGGCAGGTCGATGACGAGAAAGCTCAGAAGGCAGTTGGCACCATTCTCGTGCGCTTTGCACGTTTCGCCCCAAGCAGGTTGGCAAAGCCGCCGACAGTGGTCTAGACAATTGCGCTAGAACAATCGTAGCCCGCAAACGGCAGGAGCGGAAGCGGCACTGGTGCCTCGCCTTTTTCCGAGCCAGCGGCGAAGCCCGTCAGCTTCTCGCAAGGTTTCCGGGGTAACGGTGCCGTCCTTGTATACGAAAGACGTGGTGAGACCGGGACAATCATACCCATCTAAGAGAGCGCTTTTGATGAAGGTCCAGCACGCGTGGAATGATCATGAGACCGGCTAGAAGTCGCAAGAGCCCCTTGATCAGCAATTAGCGAATGCTCCCAAAACTCACTCCGTCTCAGGTGGTGCTTATCAAGAAATAGATTGACGGAGCATCTTCAGCAGGCAATCCAGCCAGAGAAAACGCGCCGGACCCACAACAGAGCACGGTGCGGAGCTATACTGGCGCGTTCTTGTAACTCAGATCTCGTGGTAAAAAGATCGCTGCACTAAAACCACGATCGTCTACTGGCCCGCGCTAAGAGACCCCTTTTGTCCCGCGACAAGCTAATGGCTCCTGCGTTACCAGCGCTTCACCTCCTTCATCATAGCAATGCTCCGGCGGAGCACGCCGAAGTTATGTTCCTTGCGCGGAAAAGAGGTGGCCACGTCAGCGAGACGTCACCACCACTGCACAATTATCCTCAACAAGCCGTGCTCTCGTTTAGGGCATCATCACGTTGCTCGTATCAGCCAACCCGGAGATCCTCAGCTGACATTTTGCCCGTACGCCCCGTCTTGAGCTCATAACTTACGCGGGCTCCCTCTTCGAGGGTGGTGAAACCAGCTTTTTCAACGGCACTAAGGTGCACGAAGACATCGGGGCTTCCATCCTCGGGCCTGATAAACCCATAACCCTTTGTCGGATTGAACCACTTCACAATACCCATTGCCACTGCGGCACCTCCATACTGAACGCTTGTGATCTAGCGAAGAGTCTTCCGATCATCAAGAGCAGCGACAACTAACGCCGCGGGCTCGATGCGAAGGGCTCGCGCTCTTTTTTTGTCGGATGGCCTACTATGCTCAATGCGCGAACTATAGAAACGACCCTGGCGCGAATTCCAGGCCTCAGGGTCCTGATGACGCTTTTGCCTCCTTCGGTTGCTGTGGCTAACGATTCACAGGAGAATTGCATGCATAGCATACGCCGCTCTAATCACCCAAAAGACGAGCTGGGGATTAGTGGCCCGCGAAGATCGTTCACCAAGCCGGCAAAGCTCCGTGAGCATCACCCGATTTTGGTGAGGCATGTAGACCGCTAGAGTTCGAGCAACGTCTACCAGCAGCACGTTTTGGAAATGCGTCGGCCGACTGTCACTGCTGCCCCCCAACGCCGTCCAATCCGCCTTTGGTTAGGCATAGCTTTAGGACGTCTGCCGCTATGATCACCGGACCTTCCTGTGACACGTATAAGCCCAGTAGGCTCGCAACAGGGAGACAGACGATTGGGGCCGGACTCACCGTCGAGCTTTCAAGAGCGTGACACGCCGGCGGCACTACATCGGCTCGCTCGTCCGCGTTACGCCTCACCATTACGATGGGCGACGACCTGGAAGCACGCCATGTTTATAGTATCAGCGCCTCTTTCATTGCAGTACAGTTGGCAGGACGCAATTTGCTTCGCATTTCGCCACAGCAATCCACGGCCTTATTAGCGCCACCGCGAACCGCGACCTAAATAAGACGCAGACGTCGCGCTTTGACGACACACTCGGTCCGGGTGCTCGTTTCGAGCTTTCGCATCGCATTCTTGATATGGAAGTTGACGGTGTTCTCGCTGACGTTCAGGATGACCCCGATCGACCAGGATGACTTCCCCTTCTCGACCCATCGCAAACACTGTACTTCCCGTTCCGACAGTACAACCACTTTCTCTTCGACATCGGCCATGACTTTTTCCTGGGCTTGAGTGATCAGGAACGGCATCAGCAAATGCCATACCATTCACTCGCCCAGGCAAAATCCCGCCGAATCAGAGCAAGTTCTTCGGAGTTAGCGGCTCTACTCTCGTGAGGCTGCCATTTCAAGCCCGCCCTATCGAGGAGCTCTCGCCATATGTCGTAAACGCCACAACCTTCATTACGACAATCGTAGCGGTCGAGACCAAACTGTGTGTGAAATATCGCCCCTTCACTAAGCGTTCATCGCGCCAGAGAGCGGGATCAACACCCATGAATTCCTAACGACGACTTTGCGTTTCACGTCAATACTTGGCAATCATGCAAGCCCTTTACGTCAAAATAAACTACCAAAGCTGGTCATTGATCGATGTCAATCCAAAAGGATAAGAACAGCGACGTTTGCGCCAAACGAAGCTCGGCTTCCAGGATTTGTGCATGCAGTGTCAACCAGAAGCCGTTCGGCCCACCGCAGCTCACCAATACACGCGGCCATCGACTGTCGAAAGGCTTCGCGCCGAGGTCTGTTCGAATGGTGAGCTCTCGTTTCTGATGGAGGCGCATGATGGCCTTTCGGCCAGAATCGCCGAGCGCTCGGGATTCAAGGGGCTCTGGGCGTCCGGTTTGTCGATTGCCAGCTCGCTGGGCTTTCGCGACGCCAACGAAGCTTCATGGAGCCAGCTCGTCGAGAGCGTCGAACGCATCGTGGATTCGACTGAGCTACCGGTGCTCGTTGACGGGGATGGGGGCTTTGGCAATTTCAACAATGCGCGCCTTCTCGCACGCAAACTTCGTCAGGCTGGCGGGGCGGGCATCTCGCTTGAGGACAGCTGCTTTCCGAAGCTGAACTCGCTCATTGGAGAG
The DNA here is from genome assembly GCF_014198245.1 of Bradyrhizobium sp. cir1. Lineage (GTDB taxonomy): Bacteria > Pseudomonadota > Alphaproteobacteria > Rhizobiales > Xanthobacteraceae > Bradyrhizobium. The sequence continues at coordinate 45,034 of NZ_JACIHE010000030.1, read as the reverse complement.
CGGCATGCGCTCGCCGATATCGATGAGTTCTCCGGTCGTCTGCGGGCTGTAAAGGATGTAGTCGGCGAAACTCTTATTCTCGTAGCCAGGATCGAAGCGCTGATCGCCGGGCACGGACTGAACGAAGCTATCGTTCGTGCCCACGCTTATGCCGACGCGGGGGCGGATGCTATCTTGATTCACTCGCGAAAGAGTAGCGCGGACGAGGTGCTTTCGTTCGCCACCGAGTGGGCGAACCGGCTTCCTGTCGTGCTCGTTCCGACGACATACTACCGAACGCCAGTCTCCGCCTATCGCGATGCGCGCATCTCCACGGTCGTTTGGGCCAATCATTCCATGCGAGCTGCAGCAGCTGCAATGCGGCGTGTCTGCGATAGTATCGCAGCCCAAGAGAGCGTTGCGAGCATTGAATCTCATATCGCACCGCTCACTGAGGTATTCGATCTCATGAGATATGACGAACTGGCCGCATCCGAGAAGCGATATCTACAGCCTCGGTAGGCCGGGACAGCAGGGCTGGCACGTAAAGTTTGCTTCTTCAAGACCTGCCCAACGCGCCCCCTCGCCTCTCGTCGGTTCCGCTGCGGTGTCACCCTGAGCTTTCTGGGGTTGGAGATACAGCCGCCGATGTCCGGGTTGGGCAATTTGGTGGGATACGGCAGAGACTATTTAATGACCGCCTGGTGGATCGCCCTCGCGCCGGGCCTCGTTATCGCAACGACAGCGATGGCGCTCATGACAATCAGCGAGTCTCAGCGCCCGACGGGACCTATGCTCGGGGTCATTTGATTCCAGAACTGGTAGGAGAACTCGGTTCAGGTCTGCTCTATTCCTTAGCGCTGGCGATCAGAGCCACAACTTATTGGCGGCCGGCAGAGGAACGATATTTGAGGCCACCAACGCCTTGAGGGCCATCGTGCACGATAGCGTCACAATCTCGATCAGCAGCTGGCAACCAGTCATGGAAAATTGGCATCTCGACTGGCGAACCTAATCGCCAGGTCACGGGTGATACATGATGACTCAGATCTTGGAGCCCCCTTCGCGTGGCTCGGCACCGCCGATTGTCTTTATTGGCAGGAACCGACGCGGTAACTGGATTGCGCGGGAACAAAGCGGCTCCTTTGGTGGTCTTTTTGTCAGCCGCGCCCAAGCCTTGAAATACGCTCTTGTCGAGAATGGCCGCCATCCAGAGAGCATCATCGAGGTGACGCATGAGATCGAACTCGAAATTCGGACCAGACGATAAATCACGTGAAGAGCGTAGGTTCAAGCGTTGACCACTGCCCCATGACGGCACTCCCACCCGAGGCACAAGGCATCGACGCTGACGATAGTGAGGACCTGCGGACAAAAGTATGACGGCCTGCCGTCCCTTCGGCCGCGAATTGGCGCTGCGCAGATTTGTCAAGTTGAAGCAAGCACCGGACGGGCCGCTTGGCGTCCGGCGTCAATAGCCATACCTCTCCGAAGCAGTCACGCCGCAAAATGCCCTACCCCCCGCGACAGCACCGAGCTGTTGAAGCAGATCTTGTTCGGTACTCGACAAGTATCAATGCGCGCTCCACGCGGATTTTGTGCGCAGCCGACCCTTGATAGGCGGCAATCCCGCCATGGACGCCGAATAATGTTCATTCTGGCGCCGGAGCAGACAATGGCGGCTTAAGCCATGAAGTTCCTTTAAATCCCATCCCCGCTTTTGTGACCGTCGCACGCGAAGCAGCGTCACCCGCGCTGCCAGCAGCCTGGGAACGACGCAGAGCTCGGTCAGCCGCTGTTTGTCCGTCCTGCAGGACTATCTGGGTGCGGATCTCATTGAGCGGCGTGGGCGGCCCAGTGAATTGCGCCGAGTTCGGAAGGCTATTCGCTAACGCAGTCTCTGAACCGCTCGAGACAGTCAGGAGAATCCGGAGGCGGTTGGCCGCAGGCACCAATCAATTTGTCGTTCGCACATCACTATCGACTTTTGCTTTCTCTAATCTGATTCCAAAGCTGCAAGCGTTCTCGTCTGAAGCGGGCGGGGTGGACATCGTGAGCTCGCTCTCGCCGCCGATATCTTCGGATGATTTCAATCTTCTGATCACAAGCGACCCGTTCGTCATCGAACCCGCCGACAGCTGGAAGATCTACAATGAGGAGCTGGTATGCGTCGGGCCGCCAAATCTGGTGGCGGGCAGAGAGCTCTCGATCGCTCGCTTAACCCCGATACTGAATATCACATCGCGTCCCGACATCCTGCCCACATGGCTGAGGCCATGAACCTGTCCTCAAACGACATACGAGAGGGCGTGCGCTATAATCACAACTATCTTATTCTGCCGGCCGTCATGACAGGAAAATCCTTCTTGTCCCACCGGAACTCATCGTCAGTGATCTGCTGCGAGGGGACGCTTTGCAAGTCATCCCCGGCTCACGCGCTCCAAGAGGCATGCAATATCGCGCCTATGCTGTGGATCGACGCGAGCATCCCGAGATCGCTCGCTCTTTTTTTCCGATGGGTGGCTCGTCTTTGCAAGAAGCCTGCACTTGCGCAGGCTGCCTGCTCCTAGCAGGCGCCCCTCAGACCAGTACAACTCGAAATGTCGATGCATCGCCCGCTATTCAAGTCGAGAGCACTCAACTCGAAAACACATCCGAGCAGAGCCGTCGAACCCTTACGAAAATAGCGCCTCTCTGTTGCAGCTGTCCAGACGCCAGCGTGATGGATCGGAACGCAGAGATCTCATCCTATCCGCGGTCGAGCCGTGCCAGAAGAATTGGCTGCACAGAACGGAGGCGTGCCATTGATCGCCCAAGAGCTCATGAACTGTCGCTCCTGCCTCTGCACTTGTGGAGGAATGCGCGGCGGCGAAGGCGCATGAGGCCCCGTTGTGGCATCTGGATCGCCCGCGAACAGAACGGCAATTCGGTCGCCTGCTTTTGTGGGTCGCAGGCAAGGCTGGTAACCACCGATCTGCCCGCCTGAATCATAACGCTCGCGTATGCAAGATTGCAAAGTTCTCCAGAGGCTTCTCGCCTGATCCTTCCAACGATCGAGACAAGTCCCGGTTCTCAGACCCAAGCTCTCGCGCCTGTTCGGATCGCAGCGACCTAGCATCGGGATGAACCGGCCTAGACTAATACTGGTTATCCCGGGGGGCCGCGCCATGTTCGTGGGCCCCCGACTGAGAAATAGGTCCCCTTGGCTCAATAGGTGCAGCTTGGTCGTGTCCGCGCAAACACCACATTGTTTTTAACGAATCAATGAGTAGCCGTCCCATGCGTCCTAAAGCCTCACAGGGTCCACAAGCGAGCGACTTTCCGCGACGGAAGACTACTTCAATTCATCGTTCCGGTAGATCGTCCAACCAGCAAGCGGTCTCGGTATATGGCCTCGAAAAGATCTTTCCAATCTTGTCCGCGCTCTTGTTCTGATGGTATCTCATATAAATGCGGCCATCGTCTGCAATATCGAGGATCTCGATCTTTCCGGTGTAGTGCGACATGATGTATTTGAATGTCTTTTGGATGCCTGCAAGACGCTGATTGACGCCGCGCGCAACCTCTAATCCGCGATGAAGCGGAATCTGAAAATGAGACGCGCCCTTCACGGGCCTTGCTTGGAAGAGATAGTACGGACGGACACCTATTTGGTGACACTTAGCAAAAGTCCGTGCCAAGATCTCGGGATTATCATTTACCTTTGAGAGAAGGACAGATTGATTGAGGAACTGCACCCCCTGTGTGCGCAAAGTATGGATAACCTGCTCAGCCTCAACCGATATCTCACCGATGTGATCGAAATGTGTGACAAGCACGGCTGTCTTGCCTGCATCGCGGATTCGCTGGAAGAAAGCAGGTAGAGCAGGATCTCGGAATCGTTTTGGTTCGAAGGCGAAGAATTTTGTGCCGATCCGAATGGTCTCCAAATGCGGGATCGGGAGCAGGTGTGTAAGGATTTCATCTAGCTTTGCTGTGCTAAGAACGAACGGATCACCTCCTGACAACAGCACATTCGTCATCTCAGGATGGCGGATAATATATTGGGCCGCCTTCGCGACGTCTGGTACGATTTCATCGGATTCTTTGCCCACCAGTCGTTTGCGGAAGCAAAAACGACAATAAGAAGCGCAACGGTTAGTTACCAACAGCAGGCCGGTCTGGGCGTACTTGTGCTGAAGCCCTGGTACAACAGTGTTGTCGTGCTCGCCGCTCGTATCCAACCTCCCCGGACTGTCGAACTCTTCGATTGAGGGCTCAACAATGTACTTTAGCTGGTCGTAGTAACCGCTATTGGCGATGTGCTCACGGTAGAACTTTGTGATATGATAACGTGTGATGCCATGAGCTTGCACATCGCTCTCTGTGATCATGCGAGCGCCGCCATCTATGAATTTCATGAGCGCACTGCGAAGCGGCGGATCGTGTTTAGGCCATGATTGTGGCAGGCGATCGCCAGAGCCTGCCAATGGGCCCGGCGCACAGTCCGTATCCTCGATTTGGGTCAATGGAGAGGATTCCATCTGAGCTCCTTTGGGCAGGCGTGAGATCGTGCGGGATGTAGTTCTCAACCCAATCAGCAATCTGCGTGCCAAGAAGGTGTGGCGCTCCATACGGGAAATGCACGGGAATTTGAGCGTCCCAGCCGGTCGAGGGACCGTCGTCGTGCAGTTTGCCAGCCTCGAGTATGGATGTTGTTGATCGGACAAAAGATCGTTTCAGCGCACGATGTCACTAATCCGACCTTGCCGTTGCTTGATAGAGCTAACAGGCCACGAGCGCCATCTGAGAGCGTGCTTCGGGGCGGTCTTTGCTCGGCCAATGACATCATTTTAGCTTTATGAGAACGATCGGGAGCGAAGGAATGCGTCACTCCGGTCGATATTTGAAACCAAGCTGCTTAGCTGGATCATGATCTGTCGGCAAACCGAATCATTCCTGGAGAGGGCTTTCGCTGCCGAATTCGCTTGACGTACAGATCGCGATGACAAGTCGACGCTGCAAAGACGCAATCTTCTGACTAGCCCGAATGCAAGGTTGACGAAACTAGCGGTGGGTGTCTCGATCCGCAAAGCGTACACGTCGCAGTAGCTCGAAGGCCTCCGCCTGCTACAATTCCGTCGTTCGGGCCAGCTATCCTCAAATCGGAGATCAAGGAGATCTGTCCTACCGCACGGCTATCGACTAGGTCACATCCTGCGGCATCGGGAGGCGCCGTCACGACGATAGCAACACCCGCGTGTCGACGCGAGTTGCGCTTCAGCTGCGCAACCAAACACCACGCGTCGCCTCAAGCCCGAGCTGCGGTGAGCCGTCAGCGATCACGGTCAGCTGCATGCATGGACGTCCCGATCACGTGCGATCGTTGCATCAAGTAATTGCACACGAGCGGAAGTCGGGAGGAGGCAGGCGAAGGAGTTGGCCAGGTCGCGACTTCGGGCGCCGCAATAATAGCGACCCCGAACGCCGTGGGCTTGCTAGGCCATCAGCCTCGACGGAGCGCGTCACTAACCACGCTGGCACCTCCGGGCGCGGTCATGGAAATCGACTGGCCACCAGGCAAACTCCCAGTTCCCGAATGTGCACATAGTCGGCTTAGTGCCGACAGCGGCCAGTCGCTTCTGATGTGCGAGCTGCAAGCAAAAGGCATGCATGGCTGGCGGTCAAGAGGGAGCCGCCGCCCCTGCTCACGCAAAGCGCTGCTTGTCCGGTCCACAAGCGCGAGGCGCGAAAGACAATTGTCTCGGCTCGACGCTGAACGTTAGACCGCACAAACATGCGAGAAGTCATACGTCCCGGCGCGCTCCTAGAGGCTGAAATGTATCGACGGTCCTCACGTGGCAGAAATACAAACGGTAACGACGACCAACGTTTGCGCCGCGTCAACTCCCAAATCTTGCAATTGATCCAGATGAGAAATGCGTGGCAACAGCTGACAAGTTATGCAAAAGTCACGAGGAACTCGGCATGCAACATCAGCTTCGGCTACAGCAGTCATCGCCGACGGTTTCGATCGATGTCTAAACCGTCGCCTACAGACGCCGCCGATCAGGCCTCCCCCTCGGGGCTTCCCTATGAAGGCCTACGATGATGTCTCTGGCCACGATGCGGGCAGAACGGCGGTCCACCCCCTGTTCTCACTTTTCAGCGACTCCTGCAGAGAGCACTTTCAACGAAAGGAGAGCACTCATGTTAGCGCAACGGACAACCCTCTTTAACTCCTTGGATGCTCCTGCTGTGAGCAAAGCCGATCAGCTGCGCGCGACGGGCGAGGAAATAATCGACTTGAGCGTCGAAGAAATCTGTAGCGATCTAAGCCCCGTCGTGCGCGACGGAGCTATCGCCGCCATAGACCATAACCTCAACCGCTACACGGGCACGATTGGGGTGAGGAAGTTGCGCCACGCACTTGCTCGCAAGGTTTCCGCCGAAACAGCTCAACCCTGGTCCGAAGACGAGATCGCGGTGACGAATGGCGCCAGACACGCGCTCCTCAACGTGGCCATGAGTATTTTGAATCCGGGCGACGAAGTGCTGATTCCAGCTCCGCATTGGACTACTTTTCCAACTCAAGTTGCTCTAGCTGGCGGTCGGCCGATTTTGTTAGAGACACGCCACAATAACTATGTACCGCAGCTTACGGATCTCGCGACGGCCATTACATCAAAGACTAAGGCGATCGTTGTTAATACGCCGAATAATCCAACCGGTGCGGTATATGACCGTGACACCCTTGCCGATATTGCTCAACTCGCCATCGAACGGGATCTCTGGATTATCTTCGATGAATCCTACAAGGCCTTTACCTATGCCCCGCATGCTCACCAACCAATTGTATCTGTGGCGCCGCAAGCGCGCGATCGTACTTTGATCGTCAACTCGTTTTCCAGTTCGTTGGCGCTAAGTGGTTGGCGAATTGGATATCTCGCTGGTCCTAAGACCGTCATTAGCGCAGTTAAAGCCCTGCAAAGCATTATGACGACTAACGTAAATATCATTGCACAGCACGCACTGCTCTACTATCTAGAACGGGGAGATCTTTACTTTCAAATGCAGTTGGAGCGCCAAGTTGCAACGGCGCGAGCACTCGGATTGTCAATTCTTTCGAACCTCGCATTGGTCCCCAGGCCTCCCGCGGAAGGTGGAATCTACTTTTATCTGGATCTTACCGAATTGCGACGTAAGGCTAATGCCAAGGGCCGCGAAATTGACGCTGATGATGTCGCGAACACATTACTGATGAAGGCAAGAGTTTCAGCAGCTTCGGGCACAGTGTTTGGCGACCCCGCCGGCATTCGGCTCTCGTACGGTATAGATCTCGCGCAATTGAGCGAGGGCTTGCGGCGCTTAACTGAGATTCTAAACACGTGGAGCTGAGCTCATGCAACAAGGCAGCTCAGCCAACTACACCGGCTGACTTGATCGCGTTTGCCAGCCCACAGTCGTTCACTGCCGCGGCGGCGATATCATCAGGTCTAGCCTCTATGGAGATTGCGAGTCGCCAGCAACATCCGCCGGGGCTGGACTGACAGAATTGAGCCGGGTCCGATCGTGAAAGCCCTCATGAGGTCACGCTGGGACCTGGCTCGTTCAATTGAGCGATGATAGACCGGTTCGGTATTCAAGGATGTCGCATGAGCTCAGAGCGCTAACAGGATGATACTTCCGGCGAGACGAGTTCGACCTTATGTGATTGCGTCATCGCTTAACGCGGCTGAAGAAGCCCGACAGCTTGATTCAGCGCTCTGAAGGGAGAGGTTGGTGATATCGGCGATTCCGTCCCGTTCGCCCAAGTGGCCGCAAAACAGGGTTCAATGACGTTCGCGCGCTTTCAGGCCTTGGCGGCGGGCTGCGAACACGGCGCGATGCCAGGCCACCAACGATTGCGAGAAAAACGGTATTCTAGCTGGCGGTGATGGCGGCGGACGAACCTAGGCAGCCATCGCAACGCTGCTGCAGACACCGAAAGTGAAGAACGCCGACCAATCCGCCTAGCGCCGCGCTAACGCTTCAGCCTAGCGCCAACGACCTGCCAAGTATCGAATCGACGCACTTATGAACGGAGATTGACGTCCTCAAGCGCCGCTTGTCTGACATCCGTCGCGCAACATGGTTGACGATGCTGTCCAAGGCTTACGCCTCGTCGCGTCTCAAAATGTGGTAACATGACCTACCCGACGCCGCTTGCCTACCCTTCGGTTTCCCCAGCAAATGGAGGTACCAGCATATCATCTCTGTCATTGCCACTAACAAGGCTCCTCAACTCTTCGCCCGTTAGCCAGTGAATCCAATCGTCGTCCAAGATATCCTCCTCTACGAGCTTCAATATCGATCCGCCGGGTTCCTGGTGCGCGTATCCATATTGCGCGACAACCCCCTTGGCCACGAGCTGGCTTGATACGAGTCCACATACGAATTCAGGCGCCCACATCGCGAAAGAAACGCCCCTCGCTACTCCTGACATGATCTTGGGCATACCCCGCCCCCGAAAGTCTCTTCGTACCCAAAGATCGCCATGATAGGCTACTTTCCCTCGTATTTCTTTGGCGCTTGGCGCAGTGCATGTGCAGTGATCTCCAGGATGTGCATGGGCGGTCGGATCAGCGTAAAACGCCCTTAGCGATTCAAGATGCTCTGCAAAGCAGCTGTGCGAAAGATCGTACAGTCGAGCAGCCTCTACAACTGCCACCTCGTTTTTTTTGTCCACTCCTACGATCCAATATCCGTCCCCGAATTTGAGCGGCGAGCGATCTGGCCGGAACATCGGATATGTCCGTGCTTTGGTTGGAATTGCTCGCGTAATTGATACATACTTATGAAAATCGAACCCTATTGAGATCTTAATGCCTTTCTTCGCCGCATCTTCATCGTATGTTCGCAGATAGCGTGAGACGTGCAACGGATTAATTAGGCTTTTCATTGGGCACCTCGTCCTCTCGCAATAATCTGGTGAGTATTGACCTGCACCTGACGCTTTTTACACTTTGAGTTAGAATCCAAAACAGGTTTGATGAACTACCTGTTCTGGTGGGGAATGTTACTCTTGAGATCTGTTTGCTCTGACTCGACGACGAGGGCAACTTAATCGCTTCCCCTCCGGGAGAGTAGCGCGACCATCGTCGCCAATTGCACATCTCGCTGCGATGGATTTCCCCGGCGAGAAGACCGCTCTTAAGCGCCACGCTGACCTGTTCAGGCTTCAACGAAGCTTCCAATGCACGGTTGATTTACCGCAAATTTATTTGCCGAGTCGGCCGTCGACATCGCCGTAAGTCTCCGAGGAGAGACATTTCGGCGAGCCAACGAGATGGTTGAGAACTTTACGCATGACAGGATACGATCATTGCGTTGAATCGACTTGAGGTATTTTAGGTGGCCCGGCGACGCCTGAAGAGGAGAAGGCGCGGATTTTTTGGAAAGCTCTGTCCGCACCACGTTGCCGGCGTGGCGATATGGCCTGTCGCGTTCTTTGCTGGCGAAGGAATTTCGCAGCGAATCGGACAAACCCCGAGGCACCCATTTGTCAGGGCGGTTGTGGCTGGCGTCACCGGCGGTCCGGTCGCGGAGCATGGCGGCACATTCAACCGAACGTCGGATTGCGATCGAGGTGACCGGCGAGCGACGTATTATTGTGGACGCCGGCCCCAGTTCCTGGCAACGATCCAATTTGGCCAACATCAGGCCCTTCTTAAAGTAACAGAGCCGGCGCGTGGTGCCGACGGGTTCGTCTGCTCATCGTCTCTCCGGATTCGCGGGTCAATCTTGCCCGCCGTCAGTCAGAAACTCCACTTATCGCCCTGTCCAATTCTGGAGCCAGCTTTCAGGGCTAACTGCCTGACCCCGGCACGCAACTTTGCGATGACGGATCCGGTCCGGTGGCCTGTTGACCCGCGCCTGCTCTCGTGAGCGCCCGAAACCTCGTTTCTTACTTCTGCACGCCAAAGCAATTAGGCCGCCTCCCCAGGACTGCGGTCTCGAACAGATGAACACTCCGCCAGTGCTTCGGCCAACGCTTCTTCGAATAAGTCAAGGCCGCGGTTCAAAGTGTCAGTGTCGATGGTGAGTGCAGGCAACATTTTTACGACCTGATCGGCCGGTCCGCATCGCTCAATCATTAATCCCTTATCAAAAGCCTTGCGTGCGGTTGCTTCAGCGATTTCAGCAAGATGGCAATCAAAACCAAATGCCATTCCGCGCCCCCGAACCGCAAAGCGGTTCTCATGCTTGGATGCAATGGTCTCGAGCCGGCCCCGGACCAATTCTCCCATGCGCCGAATTTCGTCTGAGAACGATCCGCTGCGCCAATAAAGGTTTATAGCTGCGGTTCCGGCGACCAGCGCAAGGTTGTTTCCTCTGAACGTCCCAATGTGTTCCCCTGGCCGCCATGCATCAAACCCGTCTTTGATCAGCAGCATTGCTAACGGAAGACCGTACCCGCTTAGCGACTTCGACAACACAATAATGTCCGGCGACAAACCGGCGAACTCGAAGCTAAAGAACTCACCTGTGCGGCCGCAGCCCATCTGTATGTCATCGACCACGAAAAGAGCATCAACATCTTTTGCGATTGCTTGAATTGATCGCAACCATTTTCTGCCTGCGACGTTTATGCCACCTTCGCCCTGCACTGTTTCAACGAGAATGGCAGCAGGACGATCGATGCCACTGCTTTCGTCCATCAGCACCTTTCGAAGATAGTCGGCCGTATCAAGAGTTGGTCCAAGATACCCATCATAGGGCACAAATGTTGCGCCGGACAAAGACACGCCGCTGGCTGCGCGATAAAACCGATTACCACTCCCAGCAAGTGCTCCTAAGCTCATCCCGTGATACCCGTTAGTAAACGAGACAATGTTTTGACGTCCCGTAATTTTTCGTGAGAGCTTTAGCGCTGCTTCGATGGCATTCGCTCCGGTTGGTCCAGTGAATTGGAATTTGTACTGCATACTTCGCTCTTGAAGTATGACAGACCTGAACGTCTCCATAAATTCGAGCTTGGCAGGCGTGGCCATGTCAAGCCCATGTATCACGGCATCGGAAGCCAAATATTCAGTAATAGCAGCTTTAATCGCGTGATTGTTGTGCCCGTAGTTTAGCGCTCCGGCACCCGACAAGAAGTCAATGACTTTCCTCCCATTTTCCGTCAACATAATCGAGCCGCGCGCTCGGTTGAAAATCGCTGGAAATGAACGTGAGTAGGAGCGGACGTTTGATTCAAGTACGTCGAGAGCCTCCATCGTGCGTGAGTTGATAGCGTCCCGGGACATGTTGTCTCCTCAGAAGTCACGTTGTTTCTCAACAAAAGCGCTTTCCCGAATTGCACGATTGGAAGCTGTCGACACCCCGGACCCACGCGGGGCTGGCTTGCCTGATCGCTCCAAGCCGGCTCCATTGGTTATCTGACACCGCGGAAAAATGAACCTACCGAAGTAGGTAGTTTGCGCTAGAATTTGCCCGCGCAGTACAGCGGCAGTTGCTAGCGACGTTCGAGTCAACAGCGTGGCTTACGAGTGTCGTCGGGCCATGCCGCTGTCAATCAGGCGCGGCAGCATCTTCGAACACATCATCGGTACAGTTGCGGCAGGCACACGAAGTACGCGCCGGCAGCAAGATCCGCAGTATCGCTAGGGCACGATTCAGTCGCGCGCCGCACGTGGGGCCCCGTAGGACGATGCGAGGCACGCGTCTATAGTCGAAGCCGGTCAGCATCGTCGCACGTTGTGCCGCAGAGATAGGCCAGATCGTTACGGATCGACAGCTTGGTGAAACGCCAGCCGGCACCGCACGTATCAGCATCATGCCGCTGCCGGTCTATGCCAGACGTTTCATTCTGTCGATGCGCGGAGGAACGCAACGACGGCCCTGTTGAATGGTTTATGGTAAGTGCTTCGCTCCAGGACCGACAGCGCACCGACTTTCGAACCGGCAACGTCCGCCAGCAGCAAGAAGCGTCGAGTGCACCGTCAGCGCGTCGCCAATCCACGCCCGGCTCGATTCAGATGCGCATTTCACTCAGCTCGATCTCAGTTTACCACAGGGGCTGCAGGCAGGGGGTCCTGTGCCGAACAATGCGCGCGCAGTTGCGCCGCCTCTCTCGGCAGCAATTCGGATTGGCACCAAGCTCTGCACCTCGCCCGCTACTTCTGCACAATCTGGCGCCGCAGCACCGTGAGCAGCCAACGGTAACGTCATTCCGGCGCGTTAACCTGAAGCTGCTCACCTTGATCCAGTCCTTCCTTGCCCGTCGATCCCGCTCCGACGTTTCCCAGCGACCAGCTCGACGCAACAATAGGCTTGCTGCCCGACATCAAGCATAGCATTTGTTACCGTTCCGTCTCGACCGATCGGCTTACATCGGCCCATATCGCGCGGTAGGCGAGGGATACCGAGGAGCTGGACAAACGCGGTTACGCCTGATCAGCCGGAGGAGTAGCGCTCGAGCAACTATCCCGCGCGTCTCGAGTGAAGCGCAACGTGTTGTGCTCTCGCGCTCGCTGTCGGTGGCAGTCATTCTCGCGGCGACGCAAGATTCGGCTGCGATTAGTTGGACGTCTACCTGCCTCCCGGCCCTCTCACGCGCGCGAACCGAGTAAGATGCAACGCCCGACTGGCACACATATACTTACATCCTTACACGCAGCATTTTGGTAGACGTATTATGTGGCGCAAGGTTCACCCCGATCCGCCGCCGCTGTAACGCGCTACCTGCCTTAGAATGCTGACACCTTCCAACACTTCCTATTCAGTAGTCAAATACGACGCTCCTAATCCAAAACAGGTAGTACCTCTATCCTCGTTAATGATCTACGGTCCCACTTATGGCTGTGCGACACAGCTCATCAGGAGCAAGTCATCAGGAGAAGGCAAGTGAAAAAATAGCGAGGGCAATTGATCCGTTGCACGTTCATCAAAGGACGGACTTCTTTACCAAAGAATGCAAGCCGCCGAGCTCCTTTCAGGACGCCTCAATCTCTCGGCGTGCCGAGTGCCGGGGCATCCGCTACGCGGTACGCTCGTTCTGGTGATCGGCAAGCTCGGCAGGCTATGCGATGAAAGGGCTTCGCCTGCTTTCAGCTTGTCTTTGATCTTCAAAAACCTGGCTTCCAATGACGGACACAAAAGGCTTATCACAAGATATCTTGCTTGAGCGCATCGCAGATCGATTGCACAAGATCGCTACCTTGGAATCGGAATATGAGACCATCACAATCGGACAACTGGTTTCGATGCGGGCGACAATGCACGGCTCGAGGACCGCGATAGAGGTCTTTGAGCGCGGCGAGCGCGCGACCTACTCCGAGATGAACGGATTGTCGAATAAATACGCCCATGCGTTGCACGCATTGGGCGTACGAAAGCGCGATCGCATTGGAGTGATGTTACCCAATCGCATCGATTTCCCCATCCTCTGGTTTGCGATTGCCAAGCTCGGTGCGGTGATGGTCCCGATCAACATGCGCTACACCCCGAGGGAGATCGAATATGTTCTCAGCGATACGCAGGCCGAGTTCGCCGTCATCGACGAGTCCGCATGGCCGGTGTTCCTGAGACTCGAACCTTGGCCGCGAGACCTCGCCAAAGACCGAGTAATCCTCGTTGGCCAGCCTTCGCCGGGAGCCATTGCCCTGGATAAGCTGCTCAAGGGAGTCGACGACTCTTCAGTCCAGGTGGATATCCTCCCCGACGACCTGTTGAACATTCAGTATACCTCGGGCACAAGCGGTTTTCCGAAGGGTTGCATGTTGACACATGACTATTGGGGAGTGAGTTCGTATCAGGGGGCGTGCGGGGACGGCCGAGCGTACCAGAGGTATCTGTCTGTTCTGCCGTTTTTCTACGGCGATCCGCAAGGATATCTTCTGAAGTCCTATCGACAGGGCGGCACATTCTACCTAGCTCCGTCACTCAGTTCGACGCGCTTCCTCGGCTGGGTCAAAGAGCATTGCATCGATTGGTGCGTGTTTCCCGAGCTTGTAGCGCGCAGGGCCGAAGCTGCGGGCGACGACGGGGCAACATGCCTGAAGCAGACCCTGAATTGGGGCTGGAGTCCTGAGACGGTGAACAAATTCCGGAAACGGTTTCGAGTGCGGACCCAGGATGCTTACGGCATGACGGAAATCGGGTTTGGGACACAGATGCCGAACGACCTTGACGAGTTAGCCAACTCCGGATCGGTTGGCATTCGAGCCCCATTTCGGAAGCTGCGGCTGATGAATGATGACGGCACACCCGCGTCGGTCGGCGAAGTCGGCGAGCTGTGGGTGAGCGGTCGTGGAATCTTTAAGGGCTATTGGAATAGGCCAGAGGCGAATGCGACCTCGTTCGAAGGAGAATGGTTCAAGACAGGGGACTTACTGCGGCGCAACGAGCTAGGCTTCTATTGGCTTGTGGGACGCATCAAAGATATGATCCGACGCTCAAGCGAGAATATTGCTGCTCGCGAGGTCGAGGACATCATCCGCGAGATTCCTGAGATCGCAGATGTGGCCGCTGTGCCCGTTCCCGACGCCAAGCGCGGAGAGGAAGTTAAGGTCTACCTGGAGCTGGAAGAAGGCTTCACACCAGGTGATATCCCCGTCGAGCGCATTCTTGAACATGCTCGTGCTCGTCTTGCCGTGTTCAAAGTGCCGCGATACATCGCCTTTATCGCGGCACTCCCCAGAACCACTGCAAGCAACAAGGTGCTCAAACGCGAGTTGATGGCAGTGGCTGATCCATTTGCCGGCGCCTACGATACTGAGCAGAAGCGCTGGCGCTGAAGCCTTTTTTCCGGTTCCAATTCTTGCTTGCGCGCGAAGCAAGTCAGAGAGAGCTAGAGCATTTTGCATCTTGCCTTTTTGGTTTACCATTGGCGAGGTGATCGACGCCGATTTCAGTCGCAGTCAACGCGAGGGTTGGCGGCCTGTCGTTAAGCATCATAGTCCTAAGGACGACCAACTCAGAATGCAAAAGTGCGAGTTCAGGTTAGTTCTTACTCCGCCTTCGGATTCGTACGCCTCCGCGGATCTCTCCCGAGCACAATTGCGGGCGCTCATGAAGTCGACACTATGAGCTTCTGGCGCTCTTTTGATCGTAATCGAAGCGTTGGGGAGCGTCGGCACGCTAGACTTGTCCATTGGTCAGCAAAGCTGGCTTGAGAGTAGATGCCGATCTGACTTCCTGGCCCTTGTAAGCAGGGCGGGAAGGGGAATTGCATCTACCGAGATTGCTATTGTAGGAGCTGGCCGAGATCAGAGATTTGACCAAGGCCTGAGGCCGGGAGTCCTCCCGCGTTCTTCACCAGCGGTCACGAACGCAAATTTTCTGGTGCAGTCAAAGGCGATAGAGGTACAGCTGTCCTCAGCGACCGGAGATATCGATACAAACACTTGCTGCCCTGAACGTCCCCCAGGGCTAAGTCGAATGGCAACAGCGCGTCGCCGGAAAACGATATGATTGCCTCTTCCTCGGTCTCGGATTTTCTTTTTCTCTCGAGGGACGCCGTACGATCTCTAGACGTCAAGAGATCGCCTACGCAGGGCGCTCCCACCAAACACGCGACAACTCTCCGACCGGTACACTTTCTCCGAGCCCCGTCACCACTAGCCCGCCCAAGTCATTCCAACAGGCGTTTGAGGGTCGAAACAAGGGCAACGAGGCCCTCTTTCATCACAGCATGCCCACATTCGACTCGGCTTCGCCAGCATCGTCGGGCGCTATGGCTTTCACGCACGACCGTCCACCGGTTCTTGTCTGGTCGATGACAACGGTACGGGTCTGTCGGATTAGAAACACCAAACCGCCGCTTGCGGCACGAAAACGGTGCTTTGAAAGCAAATCACAAGGTTGGTGAGCTTAACGCCGTTGGCACGGGCGTTGCTATTAGGAAGCGGCACCATTGAAGAGAGGGGCGAATGCGTTCAGACGCTCACAACGCGCGACTTACTCCCCTTCAAACGTTTGTCCGCCAACGAGTTGGGCGAGGAAGAACCAGTGAGCGCACGTTCTGTCTAATGGAGAGACACATGAGGGTGACGACCGTCAATGTCGCGCGCGGCCTCGACAATTAACTCCTCGACGAGCTAGCCGCACTGACACGCACAACGCTACTCATGTCCGAGGATCTGAGGGCTGATCGCTGCTCTCGCCTCCCCACGGCATCGGAGAGCGTGCGCGTCCTTGCCCTCCAACCTTGGCGAGACGAAGGACGAGAGCAACAAGAAATATGTAACCAGTCAATTTCACATCTTCTTATCGCCTGATTGGAGCAAAGTGGAGATGACCAGCAACGAACTGAATTTTCGCCCCCTCTTCGAGCCGCGCGGGGTTGCCGTGGTCGGCGCATCTCCGAAACCGAGCCTTGCGAAGAATATCCTTAACAACATTGTATCGTCTGGATACGACGGAAACGTCGCTGCGGTTAATTCCAACTACAGCAAGGTCGATGACGTGAACTGTTACAAGTGCATATTAGACGTTCCGTTCCATGTCGATTTGGCCGTGTTATGCGTTCGAGCCGAAAGCATTTTGCCCATTTTGGAGGAGTGTAAGCGAAAGGCGGTGGGCGTAGCACAGATCATCTCAAGCGGTTTTTCCGAACTCGATTCTCTGGAAGGCCACGCAAGGCAGCAGCAAATTCTCCGCTGGGCAAACGAATCGGCGACAACAATCGTTGTGGGGCCCAATACCTTCGGCGTCATGAATCTGCATCGGCCGATCATCGCCGTTGGGGAAAACAGGATACCAAGGACCATTGCCGGAGGGGTCAGTGGCGTCTTCCAAAGCGGGCAGATGGTTGCGATGATACATCCGCTGATTGGAAGGGGCGTAGGCATCAGCAAAGTCGTGACCACCGGCAACGAGATCAACGTAACAAGCGCAGAGATAATCCATTTTCTCGCGGCCGATCCACAAACAGAAGTTATTGTCAGTTATTCCGAAGGGATCAAGAACGTTGAACTCTTCGCTGCTGCCTGCGCGCGGGCGCGCGAGCAACGGAAGCCGATAATCATGTTGCGCGTCGGTGCGCATCCCGAAGTTCGAATGGGCATCAGCCGACATACAGCGACGCAGGCTTCCAATTGCTATGAATGGGACATCCGGTTTCTGAAAGAACTAGGTGTGATCACGGTCGATTCTACCGAGGACCTGATAGAAACCGTTGTGGCCTTCAATGCGATCCGCAGACCGCGGGGTAATCGCATCGCCTTCGTGAGCTTTTCAGGTGGAATGGGAAATATCATGGCGGACTTGATATTGTCGGCACGAGGCATGAAGCTTGCTAGGTTCTCCGAGCCATTGCGCAAACGACTCCGCGACATCCTTCCGAGATTTGCAAACAGCTTCAATCCTCTTGATCTAAGCGCC
Source organism: Bradyrhizobium sp. cir1 (assembly GCF_014198245.1). Lineage (GTDB taxonomy): Bacteria > Pseudomonadota > Alphaproteobacteria > Rhizobiales > Xanthobacteraceae > Bradyrhizobium. Next base: position 27,709 of record NZ_JACIHE010000030.1, on the reverse strand, counting down.
CAGAGTGCCTTCGATACCGAAGGCCTGAACAGTTGCATGCGGGTACTAGGAGAGAGCGGAGAGTTTGATATCCTTCTCTGGGGCAAAGACCTGCCAATGACCATTGATGACGGATCACCGGTTGGACTCGCTCTTAAGGAGCTGACGATCCAACATCCTGAAATCGTTATCATCCCAGTCTCGCAGATGAATGGAGTCTCAGGCGGACATCAACTTGATGGAAGCCCGCCTATGTTCGCGGGTCGCCCGCTCTTGCAAGGCACAGCGATCTCGATTCGAGCGATGGACAAAGTGATCGAGTGGCATGCGTCAACATAGAGAACTGCCGTAACCGTCTGGTGAGCGCCGCGGGATGATCGCGCAGGGCGGTGGCCCACCAAGCCGCAGACTGAACAGGACTGTTCTTCCATTCCCAAGGCAGCAGCTAATTGAGCCGAGCTTGCGGGGTGCTGGCGATGCGGGCCAAGACGTCCGCCAACAACGCTTGCGGATATGTCATTGAGCTTTGGCGTTTTTGGCCGCCAGCCAAACTATGCCGAATGGGTCCAGTATGGCGCGCCATTGTCACGGTGGTGACCGTCCATCGCGTACAGGGCAGCCCCATTCCATTCGACACAGACTGGTCGTTTAGAGCGCCTCCAGAACGGCGAGCAGGCGATCGTTCTGTTGGAAGCGGGTTCGCTTGCCGCGCTCGTACGGTTTGAGCTTCACCAGGGCAGCTTCCTTAACGGCGAGGTGGGCGTGCAGATTCGTCTGCGCCGGCTCGACGGATTCATGACCGAGCCACGCGCGAACGATGGAAATCCCGGAATTGCCCCCGCGCTGGTATGGCGCAGATCGCCGGCCCCAGCAAGGGTGATCCCGATCCGTCCCACCCGCGCTCGGCCGTCTCGGAGGTGGAGGCCGGCCTGCTGCAGTTCCATCGCAGCGCTGTGCCTCAGCACGTGCGGTGACACGCTCTTGGCCTTCAAAGACGGGCAACTCTCGTGAGTGATACGAACATACTTTACCAACGGGGATGGATGCTGTCGGCACTGAGCCGGCCCCGTGCACGTTTAGGAACAACGCTGTTGCTTCCTCCCGCAATGGTTCCTTGAGGCACGCCTGGAGCGTGACACGTAGCGAGTGTGGTCAGCGGAGTGGTCCGCTGCTTTTTGCCCTTTACCGACGCATCGCACCGGAGGTGGACGGCACTCCGGTCAAGGCCAATCAGCTCTGAGAGGCGTAAGCCCGTCCGCGACCAGTAGCAAGATGTAATTGAGGCGGCCAAGCCACGTCGTCGGGTCGGGCGCGGCGAGAACCACCTAGATCTCGGGCCGCGTCAGGAATTGCACCTGTCGCCTATCGTGGCGCTTGCTCGGTATGGCGAGCACGCGCTGGATCAGGGCACTGTGTGCCGGCTACTCAAAGAACACGAACCTCAAGGAGGATCGGATCGCGGTCAGGCGCCGGTTACGCGTCTTCGCGTTGGCGCCGCGCTTTACGTCGAGATCGGTTAGGAACGCGCCGATGAACGTTGCGTCCAATCGGTGAGCGTCAGGGCCGCGGCCTGTGCGAACATGAACAGCAGGCCCGTATAGGAGGCGATCGTGTTGCGCTAACATTGCGCCATAGGACACGACGAGCCGCTCGTGCGGCCCGCTTCTGAGACGCCGGTGAGCCGGCTTCCGCCGAAGCACTCTTCAATTTCCATCTTCCTGTTCTCCGCTTTGACGGCGGAGGCACATAATGAACTATGCCGAACCGACCAAAGGCCGGTCAGCCAGAAATCTGGGGAAACGACCCGACCCCCGCACGATATTATGCGGCATAAACAGCGAAAATGAACGGCGTCGACCCGCAGGCGTGGCTCGCGGACGTCGCTGCTCGCATCGCCACCCACCCAGCTCATCGGCTCGATCAGCTTTTGCCCTGGAATTGGACGCCGGGATTAGCGATTGCCGCGCAAGCAGCATGATCTGCGAGCTGACGACGCTGCGGCCTGGCTATCCCGTGGCCCGTGCCGAATGCCTACCTTGAAGATGCAGGGAGCTCTTTGAACGCGTGCATTCTCCGCTCACTTTCACTTTCCTGATTTTAGGAGATGTCGACCAAGCTGTGTTTCCGGACTCCGCAGGGCTTAAGCGCGATTCCGGATGGAATCCATTTCTACGCCCGAGAAGACTATTCCTCGCTCACGAAGTTTAAACAGAGGATGGACACAAACATCCGAAACTCTAACCGGTCGCGGGATAAAACGCAGTGGCAGGCCAGCGATCAATTTAGCTGGATAGTTTCAGGCCGCGATCTCGAAATACGCGAAAAGCGGGGACTACACTATCGATGCTATGTGTGATCTACGTGCCGGCCCTCCCAATTTTTCTCACAAGATTAGATGCAAACCCGCGTCAATGCGCACGCATTCGCCTGTCATGTTGATCGATGCCGGGCCTGCGAGGAAGCAGACGAGCTGTGCGATGTCCTCGGCCGTCGACGCGAGCTTGAGCGGCACGTGCGCTAACACGGCATCGCGCACCTGCCGGGCTCCTGCCTCGCCACGTGCCTTGGTAAACCAGGCCGTATCTATATAGCCGGGACAAACGGAGTTTAAGCGAATAGAGGGTGCTAGTGCTCGGGCAAGCGACACCGTCACGGCATTCAGAGCGGCCTTGCTCGCTATGTACGCGACCGATGAGCCGTCACCATTGATGCCCGCAATCGAGGAGACGTTCACCACGGCGGCTGGCCGTCCGCTCAATTTCGCGCTGGCCTCGAGGAGCGAGCGCGCCGCACGGATCATCTGATACGGGCCGACAGTATTGACGGCATAAATGCGTTGAAAATCTTCCGCCGCCAGGCCATCCAGATCGTGATGCGGGACATGTCTCGTGATTCCGGCATTGTTGACGAGCACGTCGAGCCGCCCCCACGGCGCAGCAGCAGCCACTATTTTTCTGCAATCTTCATCCCGAGAAACGTCGCCCTGCACTACGAAGACCTCGGAAGCACCGGCCATGCGGCAAGTTTCGGCCGTGACTTCCGCTCGCTTTTGGCTTTTGGAATAGTTAACAACAACTCTCGCCCCGCCCTTAGCCAAAAGACTCGCGGTCGCCGCTCCTAGTCCCGATGCTGAACCGGTAACGATTGCGCACAATTCATTCTTTGACATCGATTCCTCTTTCCAAACATTCAAGCCTTACGTTACGAGCGGCAGATCCTATCCGAGCGCAAATAGGCGAAACCACCGTGCAAATCTCAGGCCGCAAGTCCTCGACTTGCATCAAGCTCTCCGTGCACCGATATGCACATACGGCTTGCCTACGGAGGACACACAGCCCATTAGCGGCCGATCTTCTCGACGTGAGACGTCCGACATGTCCGTATGCAACGAGCCACGCTCGTAATGACAAATGAAGGCTCATGTGACCGGTTGTCCATCATGCCACATCGACGACTACTCACGATAGCATGCGACCTCAACACTGATCGAGGTTGAGTGTATTTTTTCTGGTCAGGCCGAGACAGAGGATTCAAATTTAATGATTTTCGACGACTCGCATTATGTCGAGTAGTGTGCGGGTGCGGGAGCATTGTTATCGAGCACCGAAGACTTGATTGTGGGCCTGCGCGATCGCCGGCGTTTAGCTGCATTAGGCATTCTTAAGCCGAGGAGCACGGTTGAGAAGCTCTCGTTCCCAGCGCGCAAGCGTCTCGCCGGCGCCATAGGTCTGTGAGCGCAATCCCTGCAGCAGGGCCACGAGGCAGTCGTCGCGCTTCTGCTCAAGCTCCGGTCCCGTCGGGTTCTCGCCTCGTGCGTCGGTTTGCTTAACGAGTTTGTCTACGAATGCATCAGTGAGTTCGGGGACGTCGGTGAGCTTCGTCCATGGCCACTTCAGTCCGGGTCCCCATTTCTCCAGGAACTGACGCATGCCAGTTCCACCACCGCCAACGCGGAAGGGTCCTACGACCGCTCTGCGCAGTCCGAAGGAGTACCGGATCGCATCGTCAACCTCCTGCACGGTCGCAACATCGTCGTGCACCAGCCAAAGCGCCTCGCGCCACATCGCCTCCTGCAGCCGGTTTGCGACGAACCCGTCCATCTCTTTGCGCACTACGATGGGGTGCATCCCCACCGCGCGATAGATCTCTGCCGCCCGCGCCAAAGACGACGCAGATGCGTTGCCCTCTCCAGCGCATAGTTCAACCAGCGGCAGAAGGTATACCGGGTTGAACGGGTGTGCGACGAGCAGGCGATCGCGGTGTTTCACCCGCGCTTGTAGCAACGATGGCCGCAACCCGGAGGTCGAGGAGCAGATCAGGACCTCGGGCGGAGTCCCCCGATCGGCCGCCGCAAGCAACTCCTGCTTGAGCTCCAAGCGCTCGGGCGCGGACTCCTGCACCAGCTCGACACCATGCACCGCTTCCGCAACCGTTTCCGCAACGGTCAGCGCCCCTTCAGGAGGCAGCTGCAACGGGGTCAGCCGCCGGTAGGCCCGGCGCGCGTTGGCGAGCATCTTCTGCACGCGCTCGACCGCACTAGGCGACGGACCATACAGACGGACGTTCACTCCGTTGAGGAGAAATCGAGCGGCCCAGCCGCCACCGATCACTCCGCCTCCCAGCAACCCAACCGCCCTCGGCATCTTTACAGGCATGAGCTTTGAAACCTCACCCATGAGCCGCGAGCGTGAGCTTCTCACGCACCTCATCCGGGCTCATCACCCGTACCCCGATCCGGTCAAGAATCTGCACCGCCCGCTCCACGAGCTCGGCATTGGTCGCTAGCCGCCCGCGGGATAGGTACAGATTGTCCTCCAACCCTACCCGCACGTTCGCCCCCACCAGCGGCGCCAAAGCCACGTATGGAAATTGCATTCGTCCGACCGAAAAAGCCGAGTAGATAGCGCGCGGCGGTAACTGGTGCACCATCGCCATTAGCGTGGTCGGATCATCCGGTGCGCCGTAACGAATCCCCATGCACAGCTGGATCAGCGGCGGATCGTCGATGAGCCCAGCTTCAATTAGATCGTGCACCATCACCAGATGACCGGCATCGAACACCTCGAGCTCAGGACGAACACCGAGTTGCTTCACGCGCGCAGCCATCGCACGCAGAGCCCCAGGAGTGTTGGCCATGATGTACTCGTCGCGCGGAGCGAAGTTCATCGACCCACAATCCAACGTGCAGATCTCGGGCCGCAGCTCCTCCACGTGGACCAAACGCTCCAGCGCGCCCACCATATCGGTCCCCGGGTCCAACGGCAGGGGAGACTCCGCCCCGCCCAGCACCATGTCGCCGCCCATTCCCGCAGTGAGGTTGATCACTGGGTTCACGTCTGACGCCCGAATGCGACGGACGACGTCACGAAACAACGCCGGATCACGCGAGCCCCTCCCGGTCTCTGGATTACGTACATGAATGTGTACAGCCGCCGCACCCGAACGCGTCGCCTCAATGGCCGAGTTGGCGATCTGCTCCGGCGTCACCGGTACATGCGGGCTACGCTCGACTGAACTTCCAGTTCCTGTGATAGCGCAGGTGATGAACACCTCAGAGATCATTCTCATCTCCCCTTTTCGCTGAAGCTGCATGTATCCCGGTCCACTCGAAAGCTGTTCGAATGATATCTATGGCTTTTGGGGGCTGAGATAGTATCAGCGCATTGGCCCGGCCCCATACCTGCATTTCAATTTGAATATCCGGCGAATAAGGCCGCGGGCTTGGCTGTGGTAATCTCAGCGGAGCAATTGGCATGCCAGTCGCAAAATCGCACGCGCGGCTTTGCCTCGGAGAACACATCCGCCTAAGCAGCCAGGTCTAGTAGTTCCACTCTCGGCCCGGCTAACAGCCGCAGTCAAAAGAGCTCCCAACCTCGAACAGTTTTTCGCGGGCGCGACAATCTCACGGCCGCATTTTTCAAAAGCAAGTCCCGCGGTCGATCCTATTGTTCAACGGCTTGCCACCCCGGCTTGAGTTACGCGCTCACTCAATGAGGGACGACGTCTAACCGTCAATGTAGGGAAATGCGCCGCGCGCTTTGTCGAGTCTTGGACATCGACGTGATCTATCCGACATGGATGATACAACGGGCTTGGCAGCTGAATATTACTTCTGATCGCCTCCCATGATGGCGGCTAGGTTCGCCCGGGGATTATATGCCCTATTGCGATATCACCATGAGTCAGTATCCCTCCGACACGGACGGTGACGAATCTGGAGGTAAATCACCCCGGACGAAAGCCTAGGGTGAATTTGCATATCCGTTCTCTAGGATGATAATTCCGAAGCAACTATCGATGCCACGCCAACGTAATGAATGGCAGCCTCTGCTTAAGCCACTCCCTCGTGTTCGATCATCTCGATGGCGATGCCACGCGCGTGATCGCACTTTCACTCACGCAGCGAGTCAAGCCCACAACCGATGCGGCGCCTGTGCTCATTCTAAAATGCCTCCACTTAGATGACATTAAAGCGGCTAGCATAGTGCGTAGGATTGCTCCGTACGCCAAGGACTGCCTCAGCAGGCACGGAAGCAGCCAACCCCCGATAGTAGTTCTCTGGCGCGCCGCTTCACATTGTCATGCCGGCGATGGCATCTGCGACTGCGATTGTTCGCTTGGCCATTTCGGCATGTAACCGCTCCACCATTTGCCCATTTATCTGGATCGCCCCACAAGAGGCGTTCTCCGCCAATTCAAAGACTTCAATGATGCGCCGCGCCTGTGCCAGTTCCTCCACGGAAGGCGTAAAGATGGCGTTACATTCGTCTATCTGGTTCGGATGAATCAGCGCCTTTCCGTCAAACCCAAGGTCTCGCGCCTGCTGGCATTCAGCAGCGAAGCCCGCAGAATTGGAAAAGTCGCTGTAAGGGCCATCGAGGATTTCAATTCCGTGCGCACGTGCAGCCAAAATGCAATGAATGATCGCGGGCATCATCGTTGCGCGTCCCGGTACCATTCTTATCCGCGTCTCTCGCGACAAGTCGTTCGGGCCGAACATAAAGCCCGCGAGTCTCGTCTTGAAATTGGTGGCGGCCGTCGCAAGCTCGTCCGCATGACAGGCCGCCCAAGCGGTCTCGATTATAACCCAGAGTGAGAGCGAGCCCTCTGCACCACTCGCCTCGATTTGGTCCGCGATGCTATTGAGCTCCGCCAGGCTCGAGAGCTTTGGCACCAGAATGCCATCAGGCCGCGCCTGCGCTGCCATGGCGATATCTTCGCGCCACCAAGGCGTTTCCACGGAGTTAATGCGGATCAGCACCTCGCGCTCGCCGTAACTGCGGGCCTTGACGGCCTCCGCAACGTCCTCGCGCGCCTTGTGCTTAGCGTCCAGGGCGACGGAGTCCTCCAGATCGAGCACCAGCGCATCCGCCCTGAGGTTGCCACCTTTTTCAAGAGCACGCGCATTGGACCCCGGCAGAAACAACACGCTGCGGCGTAGACGACTCATGGCATTTGCTCCTAACTGACAACGAGCTAACCAATATCATCTCGCTCGCCCAATCGAAAGGGCACATGTGCCTCATGATGACTTTACAATCAGCCGTACATCGGGCCTAACGCCGGAAATGTCGCGGAATTAGGAGGCCACACCATGCTGCAAACTCCCAATGCTCATTGACGGCTTACCCTAGCCCATGGCCGAACGCATCTAATTTATATTAGACAATCGCCTCGTTCGGAATACTAGGCTCTGCGGCGCTACCGTAATCGAGATCTCCTTCTTCAAAGCGGGACGGTTTGCTGGATGCAGAGTGTGCTCGACTTTTGTGGCGAAAGCGTTCGATGAAAATCTGGTGGCCGGCTTATTCCATTTGAGGGCTTCGGACTTCTGTTTGCAGATACATGGAAGCACGAATGAATGCTTCGACCTGCGTGGCCTGGAGCTTCATATCCTCTCAGACAGAAACCAACCATCATCCACCTCTCCTCAAACATTGCGGCGGCGGCCTCGTTCACTCTCTTCCGATCAATTCAGCTCGGCGGACGCATTAACTAGCCCTATTTGAATTGGTAGATGACCAAGCGGGCATTAGTGAGCTAAATCGCTTGGACTGACCGCGCTGCCTAAGATCTGCAGCCAAATGTCGCAAAGCCTCGACCGTCGATGTGCCGGTTGCACATCTGCGGCGGACCAGTGTGGAGAAAGAAATGCAACAGCGGGCCGATTCCTCGGATGCTGCTCGCCCAATCGAACATTGTCTGATCACCGATACGTATCTCGATGCAGCCCACGCAGTTGGTCTCACGGGGTCCGTGGACGGCTCAAGACCGGGCGCGTCATTGCTCAGGACAACAGCAACGGTCTGCTTGGCGCCATTCGGCAGGCATTTGAATTCGTGCCGCGACCTCGACGATCATCTCATGACCGTAGCTGGGCGAGGCGCAGAGGTCATTACATTGGTTCTGCGCCCGATCTTGACTCGATTTCAACTCGTCTGCGGAACGAATCTTGTCTCTGGATCCAGGTGCTCGAAGACTAATCCGATCCATAAACTGGAACAATATCTGCCTCCGAACTCGACGCAGTTTGTGGTGTGCGGCAGGCGACAGGCGTCGTCGCGCAGTCGATCAAACTTGGCCTCGCGGGCAAGAAGTGGCACGCGGGCCTCAATAGGAAGAACCTTGCGGTCGACAACTCGTACCCTTCAGATGCCGATCCATCCGTTGTGCCTGGTGCCGCTTTGGTCGGAAATTCGACCGAACCCGACGGTGGAAGTGATCAAGATGCTACCTAAGCGGTGGTAACAACGCCTTGTTATCAGATGGCTTGCTTAAACCCGCATGCTCGTGATGATGATCGGGTTACCTTTGAATTCAACATGCAGCTGCTCGATCGGGCGCCAACCGATGGTCACAGACCGATCTCCTGTAGTTGGACCACTGCCTGACTACCGACTGGTCGCGCCGAATGCTCGCGCGTTCGTAACGACACTCGAGAGCGCAAGACCCCTGGGTGCGAGAACGTCCAGAGCTGTACTCAACGTAACCCGGTGGCACGAGCCATCCATTTGGAGATTCGCGCGCAATGGACTCAGCTCAAGCATCGTGCATAACCGCTTTGGCTCTGAACATTGTGGCGTTGGAGGACCGCTCGCAGAGCACGGGCACTTCCGGAACCAGCAGATTATGATGTCGAGGAAGCCTCTGGCATTGACGCGCAGTTTCCTCGCAGAGCACTCACCATACCCGCCTAGGAACTAAACCATGCTCGATTTTTCACTTAGCGACGAACAGCGCATTTTCCGGGACTCTGTTCGCTCGTTCATCGATAAAGAAATCATTCCTCTCGAGACGCAAGTTCTCCGCAACGAGCGCGAGGGTCGTCCCGGCCTCGAACGGGGACAGCTGCGAGACCTACAGCTGAAAGCGAAGAGCGCGGGCCTTTGGGGCTTCACCACTCCGAAAGAGTACGGCGGTGCGGGACTGGGCGCAATCATGAACTCGCTCGCTTGTATCGAAAGGGGGCGCACCTTCGTCCCGTTTCGATTCGGTGGATACGGTGACAACATCCTGTTTTCCGGCACAGACAGCCAGAAGCAACAATATCTCATTCCGACGATCAACGGTGAGCGGGCCAGCTGCTTCGCGATCACGGAGTCTGGCGCCGGCTCAGACGCCAGTGCAATTCGCACGCGCGCCGTCCGAGACGGTGACCATTGGATCATCAATGGTGAAAAGACCTTCATCTCCGGCGGAAATGAGGCCGACTTCGTGATCGTGTTTGCCGTCACCGATCCGAGCAGGGGCGGGTCGGGCGGCATCACTTGTTTTCTCGTCGACCGCGGGATGGGCTGGCGGTCCCAACCCATCGCCACTATGGGCGAAGCGAGCTTAGCATCATTAGTTTTCGAGGACGTCCGTGTACCGAGTTCCAACATCGTCGGCGAACTGGGATGGGGCTTTCAGTTAGCGATGAAATGGATTAGCAGCGGCCTGTATGAAGTCCCCTCGCTGCTCGTGGGCTCATCGGAGCGCCTGCTCGAGATGGCGATCCAGCATTCGAAGAAACGGGTGTCTATGGGACACCCCATCGCGCAATACCAAGCCGTCCAGTGGCAGATTGCCGACTCACATGTCGAAATCGAGGCGGTGAAGTACCTTACTCTGCTCGCTGCATGGCAGGTGGACAGCGGACACGACGCGCGACACACATCGTCGATCGCGAAACTAATGGGTTCGATTACCGCTGATAAGGTCGTTGATCGCGTCATGCAGATCCACGGCGGGATCGGCTACACCAAGGAGCTGCCGATCGAGCGGTGGTACCGCGAACTTAGAATGTACCGCATCCAAGATGGCACTGACGAGATCCAACGACGCACCATCGCGCGAAACCTTTTCAAGGGTCATGCCAGACTCGGCGGCATCGGAGTCTGACGTGCATTCTAACGACGCACTATTTACACCTTACGTGGCGCAGCCATAAAGGCAGAGACAGCCTATAGAGCAAAAGTCGTCAGGAGAATCTGAACGCGACCCGCCGAGGCCGGGTGTTTAGTCCCGCTGCTTTGCTGCGGCCGGTTCAATTTAGTTCGCTCTGGATGGAACGTTCAAGAACTTGCACACGTATTCGTAACGTGTGCGGGGCCTTGCAGGGCCTTCAGTCGACAAGCATCTCTATGCCCGGCGCCATCTCGTGGAATGTTGCCTCAGTAAGCTCAAGCAGTTCCGTCGGGTCCGATTCATGAAATAGGCCCTGCCAACCGATAGATGTTTTTTGTTAAAGAGAGAATCCCTCTGCTTGACCGGCATTTCGCAAGTCAAAAGTGAAGGAGAGTAAGGCAGCGCCTCGTGAAGGGCGCGAAGGGCGCATCGTTGCGAACGCGGGATCCGCCGCTGTAGCAAATTTGAGACCGAGGCAGGACCAGATGGGCGCGCTCGACTGGTCCGGCTTGCCGTCCGTAGTCTAGTGACCATCAGCAGCGCGTTGCGCTCGCCCGCGCTCTGTCTTTCGCAAGCTCGTGCTGAACGATGACCCACTTGGCGTATGGACAAACAACTGCAGGAGCAGATGCAAGCATATCAATGAAAATCTAGGCATCATTGTAGTTTAGGTGACGGTCTGCATCCAGGTAGCTCGGTCGTTTGCCCAATCGCAGAGGTTTAGATGCCAACAGAGAGACGATCCATGCGTCACATTCGCGAAGTTTTGTGCCTGCACCACAGCATGGGCTTGTGGCAACGCGCTCTTGCCCGCAACCTCGGCCTGGCCCACGGCTCATTCTACAAATAACTCAAGCGAACGCGCCGGACCGGCCTGAGTTGGCCGTCGCTCCGGAGTTTGATGACGCCCGGCTCGAGAACCGGCTGTTTTCGCCACCATCCGATTCGAGCGACGAGCGTCCGCGGCCGGATCGGGCGCTCCGCATCGCGAGCTCCGGCGGAGGAACGTCACTCTGACGTTGTTGTGGGAGGAGCATTGCGGTTCGCACTCCGCCAGTTTCAGCTATTCGTGGTTTCTGCGAACGCCGCAAGGGATGGGCCAGCCGGCTTAAGCCGATCCTACGCCAAGGTTCATGTCGCCGGCGCGAAGCTGTTCGTCGACATTCTGTTCAAGTTGACAGCTCACGGGCGAAGTGCGCAACGAGCAGATCTTTGTCGCGACGCAAGGCGCCTCGAACTACACCTCGTCGACGCCAGCCTCAGCCAGAGCACCAGATTGGATCACCTCGTACGTTCGGGCCTTAGCTTATTTCGGCGGCATCCGCCCGCCAGACCGTGAGCCAGAACTTAAGACCACGTGCCAAGGCAGTGAGATCGCGTGCGTGCAGACGTTCGATCGCCGCTGGCTGCCTTCCGATATTCATTCATGCTTAAACTACTAGACAACCTGAGCGCTCGTCGGTCGAATGCATTCCCACGCTGCTATGCTGTAGGCCTCCGGTGGGGCTTTCAATTACCCACAAATTCTACTGGACCATAGCGCCCAGCGCGATGTCAGTGAGGCGTGACAGTCCGCGACACATGACGGTATTGCCCGGCGGATCGCTGGCGCGGGCGAGATACCCGCCGAGCCGGGCGATCTTGATCAGATAGGGCGAGAGCGTTTTTCTTGCTTTTGGTTTGTTGTTGACCAGCCGATCGAGCACGCCGATTTCAGCCGCAGTCAGCGACGAGGGTTGGCGGCGCGTCCGGGGCGGAACGGTAGCACCGTCGTCCAGAAGACCCAGCAACTCAGGATGCAAAAGAGCGAGATCAGATTGGTCGGACGCTGGGCGGTCCTGAGCTTCGACTCCTCAGCCGTGCAGCCCGATTTGAGGATATTGGGGAACACCTCAATCTTCCATCTCAAAGCATACCATTCGAGCTCCTAAATGGCGTCGGTGCGAAAACCAACAGGCAGGTCGGTGATCAGATTCCAATTGATCTTCTTTTTGTTTTTCGGTGTCCCCCTCATCGTCAGGGTCAGAGCGGGATAGCACTTCTGCTTTCCGAGCAGCGGCAGGACGCAAATTTTGCGATACCTAAGTTCAAGACGGCCTGGTCGGGATCGCTGTTACTATCTCTGACTTCGATGCGATGGGCCTTTGACGGCGACCTCGTCCATTTCGCCGGCGATCGTGTGACCCCCATCTACAGCCAAGCGGTCGCCGCAGGCCCTGATCAGGAAATGAGTTCCGACCTCGTGTGCTGCGCAGAAGAGCTCGTAGATGTCCCTCTCGCGATCACCGATATGCATGCATCGTCCCGGATGATCCAAGAGTTGCGTAGACTTCTTGAGATTTTCCAACCACCGGACGCTTTCCTTTTTCTCGATGGGAATCCGGGTCGGATTGACCTTCTTCTTAAGCGCTGCCGTCCCCTTGAATTTTTTCCTTGTCCAGAACTTAACGGCCGCCCTTCGATTGTAACCGCAAGGCTCGAATGCATCAGGAGTATGCGATCTGGGCCGGCCCGCCTTATCCCGTCCACTGTTTATACTCTTGGTGATGCCGATCGCTTCTGACTTCCCGCGTTGATAGCTGAACTCGGTTGTGTCGTGCAGCATAAGAACGAGACCTTCAGCGGCGGCGCACGATCACGTGTCGATTGGAAGTGGCCGGCCAGAATGTCCACTTCGCGGACCCGCTCATTAGAGAAGAAGCGATAGGCTGCCTTGGTATTCGCCCAATTCTGGCAGACGAGCGGAATGCTTTGTCTTATGGTGCTCCCAATCTGCGCGAGCAGTTTTCGGAATCTGTCGCCGAGCCGCGCGTCCCTAAACTCGCATCCACCACTCCCTCGATCAATCCAACATTCACCTTCCAAGGATCGCAAACGGACTGTTGCAGATCGATCTCTTAATCTCAGCCCCATAGAGCACCCCCTCGCGAATCAGGTGCTCAGCAAGGAATCGCGAGTGATCTACTCCAGATTTCGCCGACCAGCGGATCCGTCCGAATGGTCAAAGTTATAGGTAATTGAAAGCCTCACCGGATGGTTAACGCTATACTGCGATATCGTCACAAGCTACTCGACCTCTACCAAATCAAGGATCGGGAGGACCGCGCGCCTATGAACTTATTCTGGGAATACTAGCCGCGTTGCTTCGTCCGATCTGCATCGGTTGATGACGCTCACCAAACTTATTCCGACTGGTACCGTTATCCTAATCACCTACGAGCGCAAACGAGGTTCGCCAACGCCGCCTCGTATTGTGCAGCGAGTTCCTTCACAAGATCGGCTGCGCCGATGACCGAGCGCACGCCTGAAACTGAGTGACCAGCACACCAGATATTTGTCCAGCGGTCATTCCTGGCACTTTTCTGCTTCGTGCGCGTCTCGGACACTGACTCCTCAAGCCGGGAGAGGTCGAGACCGGCCGCAACGATTGAGCTCCGCAGCACATTTGCATTGAGGCCCCAAAATGCACTGGTCAAGACGATGTCATCGAGCGTGCTATCGACCAGCATCCGACGATAGGTCTCACTTGCCATACTCTCCCACGTGGCGATGAAGCGAGTCCCCATGCAAGCGAGATCGCATCCAAGGACGCGCGCTGCCGCGAGCGAAATGCCGTCTGTGATACCGCCCGCAATTATGATTGGACCATCGAATATGTTGCGGACCGAGCGAACAAAAGCGAATGGATTGGCCCAACCGGTGTGGCCTCCGGCGCCAGCGGCGAGCAATATCAACCCGTCCGCACCGGCTTCAATGGCTCTTTCCGCATGGTGCAGCGAGGCGACATCCGCCAATACAAGGCAACCAGTTCTGTGCAGGGATTCGATTGCAAGAGCCGGCGATCCGACGCTAGTGATAACCAGCTCCGCCTTGTGGTGCACGAGACAGGCAAGGTCCTCTTTGAAGCGCGGATGACGCATCATAAGCGTTGGGCAATGCGGCGCAACTGGCTGATCCTGGTTAGCGAGATCTTGCTCAATCCGGATTAGCCAATGATCAAGTTCCTGGACCGATCGGGCGTTGGTTGTGGGAAACGCGCCAATAACTCCTGATTTGCAAACGGTAGTAACTAGTTCCACACCAGAGACATCGCCCATTGGCGCGATGATGAGGGGTAACGCGAGCCTGGAAGAAAGGGCATCCGGCAACCTGCTGGTCTCGGAAATCGCAGCCACGGCTATGCTCCTTTTAGCTAGATCTTGGTTTGCAGCAAACGTCATTCAAGCCGCTGCATTAAGTTGGAATCGACAATGACGACATTTGCCACGTTGATCCAGCAGATGTAGGCTCGCTACGCGTCGAACGCGTAAGCAATACGACGAGTTCGACGCAAACGGCTTCAGAGCGATCGCCGCGCAACGCTAGCCGACGAAAAACGACTTTGTTCCTAGCCGCTGGAAAGGCTAGATTATCGATTTGCATCGCATACTCGGAGGAAGTTTTGATCAACTTGACGGTTACTAGCCAATCCGTGGCATGCTGTTGTCATCAGCTCAACTATTAATGCTGGGGGTTGACTGGACAGTAGACTGTAAGTCACTCGCCAGCTCCGCCGGTTTGATGTATACCGAGATTAGGTGATTGATGAATCCGGAGGTGGGCGATGAAGAGACGGAAGTTCCGTCGCGAGCTCAAGATCGAGGCGATCAAGCTCGTTAGGGAGCGTAGGATGTCGGTGGCGCAGGCCGGGCGCGACCTGGATGTCCATGAGAACGTCCTGCGCAAATGGGTGAAAGAAGATCTCCGGTGGCAAGATACTGTCTTCGCGCACGCGACGATCGTCCAGTCGAGCAGCGGCACTGCTGCGGCTTGCAGCCACGACGGTTGGGCGGAGCGATACGGCGCTTGGTGCATTCTATCGACGGCTTTGCGCGCCGGTAACGCAAAGGCGGTGACGGCAACCGCTCGCAAAATAGCGGTCCTGTTCTACAATACGCTGAGGCACGGCATGACCTAAAAAGATCCGGGTGCTGATTGCTACGAGGAACAATATCGCAGCCGTGTCGTCGCCAATCTGAGGCGACGTGCCAAGTCACTCGGGCCAAGTGGCTGTTTCTTAGGAAGGTCGCCTACGCGAAGGAAGCGACATGAAGCTCGTCTTCATCGCGAAGCACCTGCCGATCTGGCCGGTGGCATGGCTATGCGATGCGCTGGGGGTGTCGCGGTCGGGCTTCCATGCCTGGCTGAATCGCTCACCTAGCGCCAGATGCCGCAGCGACGAAGAGCTCGGCGGCAAGGTGAAGGCCAGCTTCATGGCGAGTGATCGCACCTATTGTGCGCGCTGGGTGTGGCGTGATCTGCTCTTCGATGGGGCGGACTGTGGCCTCCATCAAATCGAACGGCTGATGCGGCTGCAAGGCTTGCGGGCACGGCCGCGAAGCCGTCGCTTGCCGAAGGACAGCGGCGATCTGCAGCTCGAGATCGTGCCGGCGAGTCTCCTTGGTCGGCAGTTCGCCGCAGAGCGGCCGAACCAGAAGTGGATTGCCGATTTTACGTATCTCTGGACGGCCGAGGGCTGGCTCTATGTCGCAGCAGTATCGCACCTGTTTTCACGCCGGGTGGTGGGCTGGTCGATGAGCGCCGCCATGACAGCTCAGTTGCTGACCAATGACCTGCTGATGGCAGTCTGGCGACGCGGCAAGCCGGACGCGCTGTTGCACCACTCCGATCAGGACAGTCAGGACGGATTCAAACGGTCGTCGCAACAGCAATTGTTTTCACTGATGACAGTAACTCGTCAAGCGCTTCTGCCGGCGTTTTCCAGCCCAGTGTCTTTCTCGGTCGGGCGTTGAGGGCCGCTGCTACAGCGGATATCTCGTCGGTGCCTTGGATGCCCAAGTCTGTGCCTTTCGGAAAGTACTGCCGCAGCAACCCATTGGCGTTCTCGTTAGTGCCGCGCTGCCAAGGGCTTTGCGGGTCGCAGAAGACTTGGACGCCCGCGTCGATCTTGAGGCGGTCGTGCTGAGCCATTTCGGCTCCTTGATCCCAAGTCAGCGTGCGACGTAGTTCTTCGGGCAAAGTGATGATGGTGCGCGAGATCGCGTCACGCACGGGTTCCGCCCCGTGTCCCGCAAGCGCAGGTCCGCTCTTCTTGCGCGGAGCTTCGCCATGCCCCTCTAATCGGGGAAGTGCAATAGCATTTGAAGCGCGTCGTGCGTTCGACCAACGTGCCGATCGCCCGAGCTGCCACGAGCGAGGATGAGGTAACGGCCCGACACGGCTCGATCGGCCGCTTCAGCGGGTCATGAGCTCCGGCGAGACAAAGCCCTTGCCCCGCCTACGTACGCGCCCCCTGGGTGTGCGCAACACGCGTCCGGCTCGCGAGCAGGCCGTCAGTTCGCTGCGTAGTACACCGCGGCCCCGAACGAAGAGAGCCTGATAGATGGCTTCGTGGCTGATGCGCATTGTCTTGTCGCCCAGGAAGGCGATCGGCAAGCGTCGGGCAACCTGCTCGGCGCTCCATGCCTTGATCCATCGTCGATCCTTTCGTCGGCCATGCCGGCGGCCGTTCCACCGAACGGTGGGGCCAGCAATACAAGCTCCGCTCGGCACTACAACACTGCCGGCAAGTCTCTCCTCCACATAAGTGCGCAAGGCTGCGTTGGGCGCAAGCTTAGTCGGCTTGGGCCGGCGGGCAGATCGGTCTGCATGCCATTGGGCAGTCGTGGCCCGATAATCCAACCCGCCGCCGCGGGTGGCCGTGTTCCGCCGCAATTCACGGGAGACCGTCGAAGCAGCCCGTCCTAAGCGGCACCCAATCTCCCGTATGGAATGGCCCTGCACCTTTAGAAGCGCGATTTCCTCGCGTTCAGCCAATGAAAGGTAGCGCCCGGAGAGAAGCTTGACCGAAGATCTGAAAATCGCTGGTGGCATGCCGCCAGCCTTTCGGAACAATCTGCTTCCGACAGGTAGCGATACGCCGACCTCAAACGCAGCATCTTCGCTGCCCTGCCCCGTGGCAATCGCCTTCCAAAATCTATTCTGTTCATCGCCTCCGGCCACAGACGGCCGGCCTTGCGATGGCAATGGCGCTCATCCTGACCGCGCCGAACGTCGAATTACAACTTTCATCGCAACCTCCAACTTCAGGATGTTGCGACGACCGTTTGAATCCGCCCAGTACACCAGCGAGCAGTTCCAGCGTTTAATGGCCGACCACGGCATTGTCTGCAGCATGGGCGGTTCCGGCAATGTCTGGGACAACGCGGCGATGGAAAGCTTCTTCTCCTCGCTCAAGACCGAACGGACGGAAGGCAAAACCTACAGGCCCAGAGACCAAGCGCGAGCCGATGTGTTCGACTACATCGAACGATTCTACAATACGATCCGCAGGCGCTCCAACATCGGCTGTCTCAGCCTGGTTGAGTTCGAGCGCAAGATGGGATTAGCTTAACTCGCTGTCCATCAAACCGGTAGCAGCTCAGGTAAACTTGCCCCAAACTGCATGCTTAATCGTACGATAAAGAATGCACCATCAGGGTACAAAGTCATCCTAGGTAGCACAAAGTTCCATTGCGCTCCTCGAGTAATGGACTCTACCAGTGCTTAGGAGATCATAGGGCTTGCATCAGTTCGAAGCTCTAGAAAATCGCTGCACATTTTTTTGGATCGTGCACGAAGACTTTGAGCTGGAGGCTTGCCAGGCTGGGGGCTAAAATCGACGATGACCGGTCGCGGACGCTGATCACGAAGGACAGCCCGTCACAGGCGTGCCCGATCAAAGGCTGCACCGACGCAAGCTGGTACGCGAATGCCAACGACGTCGAGTACTATACGTCCGACCGCACCTACTCTTTCTACAAATGCCAGAGGTGCAATGTGGTTCATCGTCCCGACGATGTGGGATCATCTCGGAGAGATCTATCCGAAGAATTATTTGCCTACGCTCCGACAAAAACGGATGTCGTATCGCGCCAGCGATCTCGATCGCTCAATCGGCGTCTATTGAAACTGCTGGCTTCCATCCCCGGCGATCCGACTTAGCGTTCAAGATATCGGCGGGGCGGCGGTTGGGTGCTCGACCAGGCCCAGTCCTGTTCACCAAGTGTGAGCCTCACGCAATGTCTCGACCTTGACGAGGGCGCACAAGCTCAGGCGGTCGCACGCGGACATGCCTGTCATCTCGGTCGGACCGAGCAGTTCGAAACCGATCGACGCTTTGATTTGGTCCTAGCGCTCGGTCTGATTGAGCATGTACTCGTCGGTGCGCTCATGTTGCGCCATATCGAAGGACTCCTTACAGGTCACGGCCGCGTGCTGATCCAGAGCGCCACACTTCGACGCGCTTGATGCGCGGCTCGGCATTGTTCTTGGATCGGCTACCACACGCCACGTCATTTCGTACTGTTCAACCGCCACAGATTTACGGATTTGGCGAAACCGAGTGGCCTGGGCGTCGCGTCGTTCTCTTATGAGCAAGGCGCATTGTATTAGAGCCGATCATTGCTAAGCGCGACTGCGCCGATCTGGTTATCGAGATCTCGGCTCAACGTCTGGCGTCCCAACATCCGCTGAATCCGCTATTGCAGGCGAGCTTCGCTCCCTTCGAGTTTGCCCGCAAGCGCTTCGCCCAACTCTCGCAGATGGTGTTTACCCTCGGGCGGCGTTGATCCGCTGGACGCTAACGCCGACTGTAGCACTGGCGGGGCCGGCGACGCCGTAAGCCAGATCACAAGGGCCAAACTCCACGCGTGACAAATCGGGTTCACTCACGGTTCGCTTGAGCCGACTGATTACGCCCCAACCTATTCGATGTCGCAGGAGCGGTCCCTAGTTCAAGATGTATTACAGCATTCATTGCTATCATCTCGCCGGACATCACGACGTAAATGCCTTATCCGATCGGGCTAGGTAGGGAGGATTTGCGAGCTCATCACTCAAGGTAGCCACGAATTTTTGTTATGCATTCTGAAGACAGCTGACCAAATACAGTCTACGGCCGCGATCACCTCACTCCATTCCGAAATGGCAAGATCATTCCGGCTGGCTGCGCACCAACGTCATTTCCGATCCTCGAATCGACACTGCCGAGTCTGAACTGTGCTCGTCGGCAATCTCGGCCGTCAAGAACTGCGGCGCCTGCATGGGGCAGCCGTCCCAGGGCGTAACCGAGTTGGCGGGGTGTTTTACCCCGCTCTCGTACGTGCCCTCGAGACGTTGCGAGGAATCGATCTGATCGCCGCGGCAACATTCGCCGTCGACGTTCGTGACGTGAACCGCTTCGAGAGTCCCCGCCAGCTCTGCTTCGGCTTGGCGCCTGGGAGCGATCGACCGGAGTTCGGACTCTTCGACCAATAAAGGGAAAATGGAGATTTTTTGGATCACTCTATACCCTGAAGCGCGCGCCGAACACTGGTTTCGCCGTGACAGAGCCTTCTACCGACGCAGAATTAGATTGCTGTGCGAGTTCTTCGCGTGATCGACAAGGGCCGTACACTTATAAAACTTGAAAAGCCCGCGACAGTAGAACACTCCGCAAAGTAGGCGCCTCCTGTGATCTACTGCTTACGCGTGGCGCGAAGACCCCTTGCCGCCTCCGCTGCTCTTTTGCATGGTACGGCACGATCCCAAGAAACAATTCCGGCTCAGCTTGCCCCCACGGTGACCGTCCTCGTTTACGAGCTGATAAGCTGCGGACGATTGGTTGATCCAACTTCCAAACCGGAACAGTTTCGGATGCCGCACGCATTCTGACCGCGATGCCTCAACCGCATTTCTAGCACTGAGCGCCCGCAAACGCGAGCATGCCGATCTTGCCCCGGGAGCCGTTTTTGCTGCTGAACAGGACCCTACTTAGGTCCGAACTGCGTTCTCCAGTGTTGCCGAGTGGCAGCGCACTGTGCCTGTGAGGGAACGGTCCTGCCGGACAACACCGTCTATACTCCGCTCGCAAACCACCTAAAATGTCCGGACCTGGAAGGACACAGTAAGTGGATGAAAATTGCTTCGCTATAAAATCCGTCCCGGATTGTCTTCGTGTAGTGAAGGTCGGCCAGCAAGGCCTGCAACGCGGTACACGGCGAGACTCCTTCATCGACAGATGCACACAAGCAGCTGTACCATCACCCGCGACAGCTAACACGGGCTTGGAGAGCGATCGAAAGGCAGAAACGATCTCGACCGCTCAGGCGTAGTACACGAAGAAGCGACCCTCGATACTCTCTCGAGGCTTCGCATTGGGATAGGCGCGACGATTGTCGAACGCCGCGTGAGCTGCCTTTGCGTTGCAAGACACCTCGGAATCATATCCCTTGAATAGAATGAACTCGTCCGCGGCCATGTCTGGAAAGTAATACCAACGCTGCGCTGGATTGAAATGCATGACCGACAGCTTAGTTGTGGTATCAAAGAAACGGTAGTTTACGACAACGCTATCGGTATCACGAACGGAGGCGCCGTCGCAGAACGCTAAGGGGAAATCTTGCGGAGGCGGCGAGAGAGCATGCCACGTTTGAGCGATTATCAATCGAGAATAGGGTCTTGTCGGAACGCCCTCCGATTGGTCCACAAGGGCGGCCAGCATAGGGCCAGCAACCGGCGTGAAATCAAGATGAGCCCATACAATCGGTTCGCCGTCCGACCTTGACCGCCCGCTGGCACCACGAACAAGGATCGATTTCCGGCGTGCCACAACCCACGACGCGTTGAAGTAACTCTGGATGAACGGAACCATTTCTTTCAGGTATCTGTCTTGCAAAACATTTGGATCACGCTCGCTTACACAAGATACTTTGCGCTGAATTAGCGTAAAGCCTTCTCGATCTAGTGATAGCTCGTGCGTGATCGGCCGCGCGTTACGAATAGTAACGTTGTGGCGCACCATGGGCGGCAGGACGCAATGCCTCACCGGATTGGCAGCCATGTCAAGTCCCGACAAAACAACTTCGGGAGCTCGTTCGTCGGATGTGCGTCGGGCAAAGACAATTTGACTTTGCACATGGTCCAAGTGATCACGGTTCACATTCGCTGTCGATAATGCTTGTTTCGGAGTTTCCATGGCTGGTCTTTCTGGAGGCTATTAGGTGTCTCGCCAATCGGGTTCGTCGTCACGTATAACTTTCGGGGCTACGCTCAAGAGCCGACGGCCGCTGAAGAGTACAACAAAAAAGAAAGCGACTCTTCCTGCCGATTCTGGTGGGAAGCGTAAGATTTCTGTCGCTTTACGTTTGCTCGATCATTCATCGCCGACACCATGAGAAGGGCATTTTTATGAGAGCGCTTCCTGTCGCTTGATGCCACGAAATTGATCTCGTTTTCGCTGAGCGCGATGAAACGACACATCAAGGGAATGGGCATGGCAGCCGGCATCTCCCACGCTCTAGCAGTCCGCCAATTTAGTGCCATATAAAAATTGCCCCGACTGGAAAGAAGGAGCGTTCAACACCGCGACAATGCGCTTCGGACGATCCGCCCTCTGATACCGGCGCACCGAGAAGTCGCTTACCGCCGTCGGCTTTGGGATGTACAGCCCAGCCGCCGCACGGCTGTCGCCGTTACGGCACTATTACCTCGCCCGGCCCGCGGCAACGCCGCTAATGTCCCGCAACAGATCGCCATCACGAGTCGCTTCTCGTTACATAACTGGCGCAGATGTCACTTGAAAGGTTGTTGAAGCCTGGACCAACGAGTAGATGAAGCGTTCTTCATGCAGCGCTCCTAGCAGCTTTGGGAATTTCGGTACACTTGTAACGTTACCTTCTTGAGAAGCGACACAGAGTGTCTTCCCGATCGAGTGAACCTCCTCCCAATGAATGGACACCTGTAGTAGGCTCCGAGAGCCCGGAGGTGTCGAGTGGAAGTGCGTCAACGTCGGTCGTTCACGGAAGACTACAAGCGCCAAGCCGTTGAACTGGTGGTGTCGTCCACTCGTCATGGATAACTACGACACGCATAAGACCCCGCTGATCTGGCGATGGCTGGCTCGAACGCCGCGTTAGCATGTGCGTCTGATCCGACCAGCTCGTCATGGCTCAATCAGGTCGAGCGCTTCATCGCGCTCCTCACCAATAGGAAGAGTAGACGCTGTGGCTATCGCAGTGTTGCCGCCCTCAGCGGCGACGAGTTCACGCGGCATGGCGGTCTCGATCACGAGGAACTTGCGAAACTTGGCGGCACTGTGCCGTCCGTAGCATTTGCAACGACCCGTCCGGTCGCGATGTTGAGGGCGGCGAACAGCGATGTGATGCCGTGCCTTTTCTAGGGTCCTGAGTCACAAGTTCGCAATCGTAGATCCGCAGAAGATTCGCGTCGCCGCGCCAGAGATGGCGGCTGCAACAGCGACGGAGGATCTGATGTCAGCCCAGCGACTTGCGCCCCTGATATTGAGCGATGATGAGCTAACCGAACTTCAGTCGCTGACGATGCCAAAGACGGCGCAGGCGCTGACCGCCTTCCGCGCAGTCAGCGACGGTAGTTCGGCACTAACATCATCCTATCAAGGCTGCAAGTGCGCGGGCCGCCATCAGATCCTCCGTCGCTGTTGCAGCCGCCATCTCTGGCACAGCGAATAGAATCTAATGCGACACTAAGATTGCGCACTTGTGACAATCCTGCTTCATGGTGAGGCATTTCACTGGATTTGATTTTGAGGACCTGCGGATCGTGTTTGACGGCGTGATCGCCCGCAAGCGCCAGAAAATAACACCTAATCGAAAGCATGGGCAGGAGTTGCAAGCGTCTGTCCAAGCTCCGTACCTGGATTGCGGCATTCCCGGCATAAGATGGCCTGATCGAGATCCGGCTTGATCCCGAATGATGCTCAGTATCTGGATGGCAATGACCGCGGGTCCCAACTGACCAGGACGAAATCGCATCTTTGATCCGTCGGTTATCCGCGCTGCAGAGACAGGCAGCATCCCCACCTAGGATCTTCGTTATCTCATCCTGAACCGCGCGCTGCCTGAACCGATGGGAAATTTGAGTTTGGCATCAACGTCTGAAATCATCAGCATGGAAAGACGCTTCGAACGCTGACTGCAGCGTGCCTGCTGTAAGAGGAGAAAGCCAAGGCAATCGCCCCAGCCAACGCACGCGTCCGATTTCGCGAATCGCACTTTGGCTCGCAGAGTTTCGCTCGCCGATGAATGCAATCCCGAGAATGTCAATCCGACGCCTTCGGAGCGCCTCTATCGAGAGAAGCGAGTGATTGATGGTACCTAGCGCCGTCGTTGCGCAAAGCACGACCGGAAGCCGCCACCTTTCGAAAACATCGATGTAGAGTGCATCCCCCCCCAGCGGCACCATCAGCCCGCCGGCGCCCTCGATCACAAGCGGCCGCTCCGCCGTATCTGGCACATCGATTGAAGCCGCATCAATGCGAACACCGTCAATCTCAGCGGATTGATGGGGCGAAGCGGCTGTTCGAAGGCGGTAACGCTCCGGCAAGGTCCGATCGCGCGGGAGACTTCCCAGCCGTGCTGCGGTCTCGGTATCACTCTCACCTTCAAGTCCGGCCTGGATCGGTTTCCAGTAATTCGCACCGAGGAGAGCGGCAAGTCCGGCAGAAAACACAGTTTTCCCGACTCCGGTACCTGTCCCGGTCACCACGATACGCAGCGTCATCGCGACCGGCCTCTCGTCTCGTCAGCGAGGGCATCCAGCATCGCGCATACGTCATCCTCACTCACGTTGAGCGTCAGCGATACGCGGAGGCGAGCCGTTCCCGCCGGCACGGTTGGCGGCCGGATCCCGCGAATATCGAAGCCCCGCGCCTGCAGGGCAGCCGCAAGCCGCATCGTATCCGAATTGTCACCTACGATGTACGGTACGATCTGCGATTTGGACGGACATCGCAGACCGCGCATCTTCATCTCCCGATGCGTGAGGGCGACGAGGCTCGCTAGACGCTGCTGACGCTCGGGTTCCTCCTGCAGGATCAACAGCGCCTCCCGGACGGCAACCGCAATCAATGGCGAGGCCGCGGTGGCAAAGATGAACGGCCGGCATCGATTGACCATGAAGTCGCGTACCGCGGTAGAGGCTGTAACCAGTGCTCCAGCGGAGCCCAGCGCTTTGCCGCAGGTATGAACGACCACCAGATTTTCGTGTCCTTCCAAGCAAGCGGAGAGCCCTCGTCCCTGCTCGCCATAAACCCCGGTGGCATGCGCCTCGTCCACAAAAAGAAACGCATCGTGCTTGGCCGCGATCAAGCTGAGCTCTTGCAGCGGCGCCAAATCGCCATCCATACTGTAGATGCTTTCGACCACTATCCAGATGCGCCCCATTCCGCCCTGGGCGCGCCAATCACGGATTGTACTTTCGACAGACTGGGGATCGTTATGCGCACTTATCCGGAAATCGGCTCGGCCAGCCCGCGCGCCTTCATGGATGCTGGCGTGCACTAGGGAATCGAGAACAAGTAGGTCACCTCGCTGTGGCAGCGTCGTCAGAACAGAGAAATTTGCGACATAACCGCTGCTGAAGAAAAGCGCCTTCTCAGCCCCGAAAAACTGAGCGGCTTCAGCTTCAAGCCGTTCGTGCTCCTCGCAGTTGCCACGTAGGAGCCGCGAACCACCAGCTCCTATTGGCGTACCGGCATCAATCGCGTCCCAGACGGCATTCTTTATTCGCGGCGCGCTTGCGAGCCCCAAATAATCGTTCGACACGAAGTCGATTCCCGCGCGAGGCTTGAGGCCGCGCAGTCGGCCATCTCTTTCTAGAGCTTGCAAATCTTCGACATAGCGAGAACCCTCGGCTTGACGCATAGAATTCATTGTGTCCCTCGCAGAAGCACCCATCAGGTGCGACAGAACTCCGGCGCGCTAGACGCATTTGCTGGAGCACCGGCCTCTCGGCCCTCAACCCGCAAGATGCGGCTTTGTCGGTCAACAACCACGATCCGCGGCCTGAAGGTTTTAGCTTCTGCCGCCTCCAAGGAGGCGTAGGCAACGACCATGATTCTATCCCCGGGCAGCGCGCGGCGCGCAGCCGCACCGTTCAGGTCTATAGTGCCCGATCCCCGGGGCGCCTCGACCACGTAGGTGGCAGAGTCCGCTCCCGTGTCAGTATTGAAGATCTCGACGCGCTCATGGACAAGGAAACCCGTCGCGTCCAACAATGCGCCATCAATCCAGATCGCGCTCTCATAGTGCAGATCAGCCTCGGTCACCGAGGCGCGATGTATTTTGCCCTTCATCAACGTAATCTGCATTGTCAACTGGAGGTCTGGTTATGCAAGGCGAACTCGCCGCTCTACTTACAGGAGGCTCGCCCGGATTTAATGCCAAGCCGGTCGAGCCAATCCGTGCTGGCGTCTCGCTCCGGGCTCCTTGCGGTCAATAGCGCGCCACCAATGAAGATTCACTCCGTGCTGGCCGAAAACCACACTAGCAGCTCCACGCACTCTGCAAGCAGCCCCACAATCGTTGCGGATGCGATGCTAAGCAGGCCTGCGATTTCAAAGCGCCCTGGATCGATGCTATCGAGACGCGCGCCTTGCGCCTGGCACATCAGCACAGCAATATGGCAAATTAAAACCTCGTGCCTGGGCGCGATCAGAACCATGCAAACTGACCCGGCCCTCGCCTGTCGCCACCCTATGTCTTTTTTCTTGTCCATGGCCTGATCATACATAAGTTTCGCAAAATATCTATGATCGAGCGGCTTGCAGCCCTGCTGTCACCCTGCCGTTGCTCCGAGCCAATGTAGAAGCCGACCGACGACTGAAGGGGGCGAAATCGGCCTGAGTTCGGGGAAATACTGCGCGATGAGGGCCCTTCCTGTTATAATCACGCGCACAGCTTGTATAGATAATCTGATGAGCGAGAGTAGGACGATTGCGGGCGCATTGCAGAAACAATGGCTGAGCGAATTGTCAGCGGCTGCACTGCAGCCGGATGTCCCACTCCGGCAGGATCCCGTGGCCCGGGAGTTCAATTCTAGCCACGTTCCCGTACGCGAGGCTTTTCGATACCTGGAGGCCCAACATCTTGTCGTTGCTTCGCCTCGTCGTGGCGTGCGGGTTGCTCCACTCGATACCAAAACAGTGAAGGAGATCGCCGAGATGCGCGCCGCTCTCGAAGTGATCGCGTTACGCTTGCGGCGCTAAAGCTCACACCGGCCGATCTAGCAAAAATCGAGCTTGCCCGGATGGAGGGAGACAAAGCCCAAAAACTCGCGGAGTTTGACCTAGGCAACCGCGCGTTTCACCATGTGCCCTGCGCGATGTCTCGCCTGCTCGCCACTAGAGTTCGCAACTTCTCGTTTGATGTTCGCGATGGCGCGGAGGGCCGGCTGACGACACACTTCAATCTGGACGACCGCCTCATTCTACAAGCGCTGCGAGCGCGCAACATCGATCAAGCCTGCCAACTGCTCACGCGCCATATTCAAAGCATCGAGCGCGTTGCGCTTTTAGCATACTGACTAGAAATGAGCTCTAGCGAGTTCCGTTCCAGAGCGTCGGATATCGCGAGATCGGCAGATCACCTCCCCGCGCGACGAGGAAAGAGACTGTAGAGCTTGTAGCAGACGCATCCCCACGATAGGGCACGATTACTTCCGACATCAATCTAGGCTTATACATTATTCGTCACATCGTCTTCTTCACTGCCAAGAACAAGATCCATATCAATCAAATAATCGCGGGCCTTACGGTTCTCACCACAATTCCACATGCGCGCCGGCTCGAGGTTGCTCGCAACCGCAAGGACGACCAGTTTGGAAACGATATCGACATTGTGGTTTACGGTGAGTTCGAAAACGAGGCGGGGTTCGCCGCTTACAAGGCGCATCTCTATATCAGGACTCGATCAAGCGAGTACGCCCGTTCCGCGAACTGCGTTTCGCAGCTGACTACGACATAGCAATGGATGCACGCTTTGCTTAAAACGACAATGATAGGCCGACTTGCCGGCGTACCCGGTCCTTCCGGGTCAATATCGCAACCGGACTCGAGAACTTGCGGGCGCTAAACACGCATTGCTGCCCTTGGCGTGGGAATCACAATAGGAGCGCCACTCCCAGCATGCGAGCCGTTGGTCACTGATTGCAATGTACTTCCGCATTGAGCCCGTCGCAGCAATGCAATGTCTCGCGCATCGGCCGCAACTCACGCTCCTTGATAGTTCGGCAAGGCACGATTCACTCGGACGCTATTCATATCTGGCTTGCGACCCACTCAGCACCTATTTGGTCGCGGACGGACTAGCAAAGACCAGCCGGGAGCCTTTGAGGGTGATCCGTGGGAAGCACTTCGCAGCCTTCTCGCCAAAATCCGCAAGAGGATCATCCTGATCCTCGGCCGTTTCGGGGTATCCCTCCGCCAAAGGCCGCCTTGTCTGACGAACGCAATCGCTGCAGGTCCTAGGGGTAATCCTAGGAGAAGCGCTATGACGATTTCGAGGGC
>NZ_JACIHE010000029.1 GCF_014198245.1 Bradyrhizobium sp. cir1 | reverse complement strand
GGCGCTGCGCTAGCGCAGCGCCGCAGCGGACCGAACCATGAACGACTGTCACCTATCGATCCGGTCTATTGTGTTACCCATCCATCCGCTGGACAACCATCACTGCCGCGGCACAGCGTGCAAATTCATTAATCGAACTTAACCCGGATTCAGGTCAATTCACCAACAACCGTTAGGGTTACTTCCTCGATCTCTAAGCGAATTATTGTCCGCTTTACCACCCGCCTCTAACAGAGGGACGGCGGACAACGCACGCGCCTCATACAGGCCAACAAGTGCGGCCCGCTCCACGCGGAGGTGGCACGATGCGCAACGAGACGATCGCTATTCACGCCGGCTACGAACCCGAAGCCACCACGCACGCGGTCGCCGTGCCGATCTATCAGACCGCGGCCTACGCTTTCGACAGCGCCGATCATGGTGCGGCCCTGTTCAATCTCGAGGCCGAAGGTTTCCGCTACAGCCGCATCGCCAATCCGACCAGCGCGGTGCTGGAGAAGCGCATCGCCCAGCTCGAAGGCGGTGTCGGCGCGCTCGCGGTCGCGACCGGCCAGGCCGCGCTGCATTTCGCCTTCGTCAACGTCGCCGATCACGGCGGCAACATCGTGTCGGTGCCGCAGCTCTACGGCACCACGCACACGCTGCTCTCGCACATCCTGCCGCGCCAGGGCATCACCGGCCGCTTCGCCGAGAGCGACAAGCCCGAGGCTATCGAGAAGCTGATCGACGAGAATACCCGCGCGGTGTTCGCCGAGACGATTGGCAATCCCGCCGGCAATGTCTGCGACATCGAGGCGCTGGCGAAAATCGCGCATGCGCATGGCGTGCCGCTGATCGTCGACAATACGGTCGCAACCCCGATCCTGCTCAAGCCGTTCGACTACGGCGCCGATATCGCCGTGCACTCGCTGACCAAGTTCCTGGGCGGCCACGGCACCACGCTTGGCGGGGCTATCGTCGATTCCGGAAATTTTCCGTGGGCGAAATACGCCGACCGCTTCCCCGCCTACAACAAGCCGGACGCCTCCTATCACGGTCTCGTCTACGCCGAGCGCTTCGGCCGCACCGCCTATATCGAGCGCGCGCGCAGTGTCTATCAGCGCACCATGGGCTCGGTGCTGTCGCCGTTCAACGCCTTCCTGCTGCTCCAGGGCATCGAGACCGTGGCGCTGCGCATGGAGCGCCATGTCGAGAACGCCCGCAAGGTCGCCGAATTTCTTCGCGGTGATTCGCGCGTCGCCTGGGTCAACTACACGGGCTTCCCCGACAGTCCCTACTATCCGCTCGTCCAGAAATATCTCGACGGCAACGCCTCGTCGCTGTTCACCTTCGGCATCAAGGGCGGCATGGAAGCCGGCAAGAGCTTCTATGATGCGCTGAACCTGATCACGCGCCTCGTCAATATCGGCGATGCCAAATCGCTGGCTTGCCATCCGGCCTCGACCACGCACCGCCAGATGTCGGCGGAGCAGCAGCGCGCCGCCGGTGTGCTGCCGGAGACGATTCGCCTGTCGATCGGCATCGAGCATGCCTCAGATATCATCGAGGACATCGACCAGGCGCTGGAAAAGGCTTGTCCGTCGTCGCGCCTCGAGGCCGCGGAGTAGGCGGACGGCTCCGATGACGATCTTGATCGACAGGGATCAAGGCATATCGAGCCCGGCGCTGGTGCCGGCCGAGGGCGATCTGGCGCGCGACCATGCCGGCGCCGAGCTAACCATCGGACTGATCAACAACATGCCCGATCCGGCGCTGAAGGCGACCGAGCGGCAGTTCATGAAGCTGCTCCAGGCCGCCGCGGGCCCGCGCCGCATCCGCTTCCACTGCTTCTCGTTGCCTAGCGTGAAGCGCTCGCCGGAAGCCAAATGGCATGTCGAGAGCGAATATTCCGATCTCGCAGATCTCAAGCGCGGGCAATTCGACGGGCTGATCGTGACCGGGGCCGAGCCGGTCGCGCCCGAGCTACACCAGGAACCGTATTGGCGCGACCTCATCGATCTGATCGACTGGGCGAGGACCAACACGCGCTCGACGATCTGGTCATGCCTTGCCGCGCACGCGGCGGTGCTGCATCTCGACGGCATCGAACGGCGTCGTCTGCCGGCCAAATGTCACGGTATCTTCGACTGCGAAGCAGTGCTGGATGATTCCCTCACGCACGCCGCGCCCGCGCCGCTCAAGGTTTCGCATTCGCGCCTGAACGAGATCGCCGAGAGCGACCTCGCGCAGGCCGGCTATCAGGTGCTGACCCGCTCGGCCGCGGCCGGGGTCGACGTCTTCGTCCGCCAATATGCCAGCCGTTTCGTGTTCTTCCAGGGCCATCCGGAATATGATGCGCTGTCGCTCCAGCGCGAATATCTGCGCGACATCGGCCGCTATCTCGCGCGCGAGCGCGAGACTTACCCGCATGTGCCCGTGAGCTATTTTGACGCAGTCACCGAAGAGAAGCTGGCGCGCTTCGAGAAGCGGGCGCGGCACCAGCGCCATCCGGCGCTGACCAACGACCTGCCGGCGCTGGAATTGCGCGCCGATATCGCCGCCGGCAGCGCGGCGGCGGCGCTCTTCCGCAACTGGCTGCAATATCTCGGGGCGGAAGCCGATGCCGCGGTCCTGGCGCGCTAGTCCAAGGGGCGTTGGTTCCGCGTTAGGATTACCAAAGCGTTAGGCTTGCCTCAGCCAGCGCGCGAATGTTTCAGTGGAGAAATACGGAATCACAGGAAGCGCTGTCGTGTGGTCGGCACTCCAGGGACGCGTGAGCAATCGGCTGGCCCGGCATTTCCGTGCCGCGCCGCACCGGCTGCCTGCGCATGCGCCGATGGTGAGCTTCACCTTCGACGATGCGCCCGACAGCGCCGCCGGCGAGGGCGCCTCGCTGCTCGAAGCGCATGGCGGCCGCGGCACTTACTACATCGCCGGCAGCCTGATCGACCAGCCGTCGGATCACTGGCATGGTTTGTCGCGCGATGCGATCGTGCGGCTTCACCAGGCCGGTCACGAAATTGCCTGCCACACCTTCTCGCACCGGAGCTCGGCCAATCTCGACGAAGCCTCGATGGCCCGCGAGATCGAGCGGAACCGCAGCCATTTCCGCGGCATCGATTCCTCGATCACGCTGGAGAATTTCGCCTACCCTTATGGGATCGCCTCGGTCTGGCGCAAGCCGCAGCTGGCGAAGGCGTTCCGCTCGGCGCGCGGCATTCTTCCCGGCGTCAATCGCGACGTCATCGACCTCCAGTTCCTGCGTGCCTCGCCTCTCGTGGATTGCGAGATCGACAAGGCAGGCGTCGATCGCTATTTCGACGAGGCGGTCGCAAGCGGCGGCTGGCTCATCTTCTACAGCCACGACATCGCCCATGCGCCGAGCCCCTATGGCTGCACGCCGCATTTGATGCGCCACGCGCTGGATGCGGCAGGCAAGCGCAACATGCCGATCGTGACCGTCGCAGAGGCGCTGCGGCGAATCGGAGCGTAGCGTCGTCTTCACGGAGTATGCTCTCTTCACCTCTCCCCGCTTGCGGGGAGAGGTCGGATCGCTCTTGCGATCCGGGTGAGGGGGTACAGGTCTCACGTGCACCTCATCTGCGGATAGAGGGCCCCTCACCCCACCCTCTCCCGGTAAGAACGGGGAGAGGGAGAGGAAGCAGCGGTGCAAGCCCCCCAAACAGTCTTGCCACGGCCGCGCCAGCATGCGACTGGCCATGTGACGAATCCCGCGGCCTCACTTCGACACGCCCATGAATGCTCCATCCACCGCTCCGCTGCCCGCGCCGGCCAACGGCCGCGATGCGCTGTCGGTGCTGCATTCTGTGTTCGGCCTGCCGGGGTTTCGCGGGGCGCAGGGCGACATCATCCGGCACGTCACCGACGGCGGCAACTGCCTCGTGCTGATGCCGACCGGCGGCGGCAAGTCACTGTGTTACCAGCTGCCGTCCCTGCTGCGCGAAGGCTGCGGCATTGTGGTCTCGCCGCTGATCGCGCTGATGCGCGACCAGGTCGCGGGCCTGCTGGAGGCCGGCGTCAACGCCGCCGCGCTCAACTCCTCGCTGACGCCGCAGGAGGCCTCCGACGTCGAACGCCGCCTGATCGCAGGCGATCTCGATCTGCTCTATGTCGCGCCGGAACGGCTGGTCACGCCACGCTGCCTGTCGCTGCTGGCGCAGGCGAAAGTGGCGCTGTTCGCGATCGATGAAGCCCATTGCGTCTCGCAATGGGGCCATGACTTTCGCCCGGAATATGTCGGCCTCTCCATCATCGCCGAGCGCTTTCCCGACGTGCCGCGCATCGCGCTCACCGCGACCGCCGACGAACTGACGCGCAAGGAGATCGTCGAGCGGCTGCAGCTTGCCGGTTCCCCGCAATTCGTCTCCAGCTTCGATCGCCCCAACATCCGCTACGAGATCGTCGACAAGCGCAATGCGGTGTCGCAGCTCAAGGAGTTCATCCGCGAGCGTCATATGGGCGACGCCGGCGTGGTCTATTGCCTGTCGCGCAACCGGGTCGAGGAGGTCGCCGCCGCGCTCGACGAGGCCGGCATTGCCGCGCTGCCCTATCATGCCGGTCTCGACAGCAGCATCCGCTCGCGCAACCAGGACCGTTTCCTCAACGAGGACGGCATCGTCATCGTCGCGACCATCGCCTTCGGCATGGGCATCGACAAGCCCGACGTGCGCTTCGTCGCCCATCTCGATCTGCCCAAGAGCATCGAGGCCTATTACCAGGAGACGGGACGCGCCGGGCGCGATGGCAAGCCCTCGGCTGCCTGGATGGCCTATGGCCTCTCCGACATCGTGCAGCAGCGCCGCATGATCGACGAGTCGGCCGGGTCCGAGGATTTCAAGCGCGTCTCGATCGGCAAGCTCGACGCGCTGGTCGGCCTTGCCGAGACGCCGCATTGCCGGCGCAAGCGCCTGCTCGCCTATTTCGGTGAGGTCGTGACGGCCGAGACCTGCGCCAATTGCGACAATTGCCTGACGCCGCCGAAGATGCGTGACGGCAAGGTGCTGGCGCAGAAGCTGCTGTCCTGCGTCTACCGTACCGGCCAGCGTTTCGGCGCCATGCACCTGATCGACGTGCTGGTCGGGCGCCTGACCGAAAAGGTCACGCAGTTCGGCCACGACAAGCTCTCGGTGTTCGGCATCGGGCGCGAGCTCAACGAGAAGCAGTGGCGCACGGTGCTGCGGCAGCTGGTGGCGATGGGCCATTTGCAGAGCGACAGCGAAGCCTATGGCGCGCTGAAGCTGACGGATTCGGCGCGCGGCGTGCTGCGCGGAGAAACGGAAGTTTGGCTGCGCGAGGAGGCGCCCGGCACCCGCATCCGGTCAAGCCGCGCAAAATCCCGTCGTGGCGATCTCGCGCCCGCGGCGGGCACGCCGCAGGGCGACGTCGATCCCGAATTGCGCGCGCGGCTGCGGTCCTGGCGTTCGGACGTCGCACGCGAACGCGGCGTGCCGGCCTATGTGGTGCTGCACGATGCCACCATCGACGGCATCGTGCGGGCCTGGCCGACCACGCTGGACGAGCTGCGCAACGTGCCCGGCATCGGCGACAAGAAGCTCGAGCATTATGGCGACGAGCTGCTGCAGATCATCAGGACGCGGTAGAATGTGCACAGCTGCCGCGGCTGCTGGTGCGCACAACTCCCTCCACATCGTCATCCCGGACAAGCGCGCCCAAAGCGCGCGCAGATCCGGGATCCATACCGCGTGATCCATCTTGAGGCAGGCGCGACGACGTTCTTCGCCAAACATTTCCCTATGGGTCCCGGATCTGCGCTGACGCTTGTCCGGGACGACACAGGTGTATGAGGCGAGAGCTACGCGATCTCACCCGTTCCGAAATGCGTAGCCGTAGCCGTTCAGCGCCGGCGCGCCGCCGAGATGGGCGTAGAGAATCTTCGCGCCCTTCTCGAAATGGCCCTTCTTGGTCAGGTCGATCAGGCCTTGCATCGATTTGCCCTCGTAGACAGGGTCGGTGATCATCGCCTCTAGCCGTGCGGTGAGGCGGATCGCTTCCTTGGTCTCCTCCGACGGCACACCATAGGCGGGATAGGCGTAATCCTCGATCAGCACGACGTCGTCGGCAACGATGTCCTTGCCGAGCTCGACGAGCTTGGCGGTGCTCTGCGCGATCGAGAGCACCTGCGCCTTGGTCTGCGCCGGCGTGAAGGAGCCGTCGATGCCGATGACTTTTCGCGCACGGCCGTCGGCGGCAAAGCCGACCAGCATGCCGGCATGGGTCGAGCCGGTGACGGTGCAGACGATGATGTAGTCGAACTTGAAGCCGAGCTCCGCTTCCTGCTTGCGCACTTCCTCGGCAAAGCCGACATAGCCGAGCCCGCCATATTTGTGCACGGAGGCGCCGGCGGGAATCGCGTAGGGCTTGCCGCCCGCCGCCTTCACTTCCTCGATCGCCTGCTCCCAGCTCTTGCGGATGCCGATGTCGAAACCGTCGTCGACGAGGCGCACGTCGGCGCCCATGATGCGCGAGAGCATGATGTTGCCGACGCGGTCATAGACGGCGTCCTCGTGCGGCACCCAGGCCTCCTGCACCAGGCGGCACTTCATGCCGATCTTGGCGGCGACGGCGGCGATCATGCGGGTGTGGTTGGACTGCACGCCGCCGATCGACACCAGGGTGTCCGCATTGGAGGCGATCGCATCCGGAATGATGTATTCGAGCTTGCGCAGCTTGTTGCCGCCATAGGCGAGGCCGGAATTGCAGTCCTCGCGCTTGGCATAGATCTCGACATTGCCGCCGAGGTGCTTCGACAGCCGCTCCAGCTTCTCGATGGGCGTCGGGCCGAAGGTCAGCGGGTAGCGCGCGAATTTTTCCAGCATGGTCAGGTCATCCCGATTGGTGTTGGTGTCTGGGATGTGGCTAGCATCGCCGCGGGAAAATGTGCTCTCAAATATAGGCCCAATATTGCCGATATTCTTGCATAACTTATGGCATCTGCTATTATTTATTCCGTATTAGTCCAAATTTATGGAAGTTTCTTCCATGGCTGCCCGGCTTGATCGCACTGACCTTAAGATCTTGAGATTGCTGCAAAATAACGGACGGCTGAGCAATGCCGAGCTGGCCGAAACCGTCGCGATCAGCCCCGCCACGTGCCACCGTCGCACCCAGCGCCTGTTCGAGGACGGGTTTATCGCCACGGTGCGCGCCATGGTCGCCCCGAAGAAGGTAGCGAAGGGGACGCTGGTGATGGTCGGCGTGGTGCTCGACCGCTCGACGCCGGAGAGCTTTGCCATCTTCGAGCAGGCGATCGCCAAGCTGAAATTCGTGCTCGACTGCCATCTCGTCGCCGGCGACTTCGACTACTTCCTCAAGATCCGCGTCGGCGACATGGAGGACTTCAACCGCATCCATGGCGAGCAGCTCATCGCGCTGCCCGGCGTGCGCCAGACCCGCACCTTCTTCGTAATGAAGGAAGTCGTCGACAACGCGCCGCTGGAGTTTTGAGCCAGAAGCGTTTTCCAGCGAAGTGGAAACCGGTTCGCGTCATAAAACGCGTCAAAACAAAATCCAGCGCACTTGATGCGCGATCCGCATCATGAGAGATTCACGCGATGCAGACATTCCCCTTCCGCCAGCACAATCCGGCCGCGCCGGCCTATCGGCGCGGCTGGGTCGACGAGGCCGTCGCCGCGATCGAGGCCGACCAGTGCCGCACCGCCGACACGCATCTGATCCGGCTGATCGTGCCGGCGCTATCAGGCATCGACATCTACCTGAAGGATGAATCCACGCATCCGACCGGCAGCCTGAAGCATCGCCTCGCGCGCTCACTGTTCCTCTATGCGCTCTGCAACGGCCATATCCGCGAAGGCACGCCCGTGGTCGAGGCCTCGTCGGGATCGACCGCGGTGTCGGAGGCCTATTTTGCGCAGATGATCGGCGTGCCCTTCTACGCCGTGATGCCGCGCACGACCTCGGCGGAGAAGATCGCGGCGATCGAGCATTATGGCGGCAACTGCCATCTGATCGACGACGGCCGCGCGCTGTATGCGGAAGCCGCCGCGCTCGCCGCCCGGCTGAACGGCCACTACATGGACCAGTTCACCTTTGCCGAGCGCGCCACCGACTGGCGCGGCAACAACAACATCGCCGAGTCGATCTTCACGCAATTGCAGGGCGAGCCGCGCCCGCTGCCGGACTGGATCGTGATGGGCGCCGGCACCGGCGGCACCTCGGCCACCATCGGGCGCTATCTGCGCTACCGCCAGTATCCGACGCGGCTGTGCGTTGCCGATGTCGAGTACTCCGCCTTCTTCGACTGCTTCCGCACGCAGGACCGTTCCCATGTCTGCGACCGCCCGTCGCTGATCGAGGGCGTCGGCCGTCCCCGCTGCGAGCCGTCCTTTGTGCCCGGCGTGGTCGACCGCATGATGAAAATCCCGGATGCGGCGACGATCGCGGCGATGAACGTGCTGTCGCGCCGGCTGCGCCGCGTGGTCGGCGGCTCGACCGGCACCAACTTCCTGGCAACGTGCCGGCTCGCTGCGGAGATGCGCGAGGCGAACGTGACAGGATCACTGGTGACGCTGATCTGCGATTCCGGCGAGCGCTACCGGCAGACCTACTATGAGCCCGCATGGTTGAAAGCACGAGGTCTCGATCCTGCGCCGTTCGAGGCGGCGCTGTCGTCGTTCCTCGACAGCGGGCAGCCCTTGGCGCTCGACGTCGCTGACGTTGTCAATCCGCAGGGAAGCGTCGAGGCCTGATAGCCGACGTCTCCGTGCGATTTGCAAAATGGCACGGTCGTCACGGCAACTTCACTTGCCATGTGCACGCACGCGGGCGACCGTTAGCTCTTCTCAACGAGGAGATCCTGTCGTGCGCCTCCCCATTCTCGATCCGAAAGACCTGAGTGCTGAACAGAAGCCGCTCTATGACGACATGCAGGCCGGTATCAAGGACCACTTCAAGGGTTTCGTGAACATGCGCGACGACGGCGCGCTGCTCGGTCCCTGGAATCCCTGGATCCGCGAGCCGCGCTTCGGTGGCCCGGTGTGGGAGCTGGTCAAGGCGATCGCGTCGAACCCGCTGCTGCCCGCGTCGGTGCGCGAGGTCGCGATCCTTGTCACCGGCTCGCACTTCCGCTCCGGCTACGAGCTCTATGCCCATGTGCTGGTGGCCGAGCAGCGCGGTCTCTCCGACGAGAAGCTCGCGACCATCGTCGCCGGCCAGCGTCCGGTGGACCTCACAAGGCAGGAGGCAGTCGCCTATGACATGGCCTCCGCCCTTGTGAGCGGCGGCGTGCTGCCGGAGCTGACTTATCGTGCTGCGGTGAAGGAGTTCGGCGAGCACGGCGCGGCCGAGTTGTCCTATCTCGTCGGCGTCTACTGCATGGTCTCGGTCACGCTCAACACGTTCGACGTGCCGGTGCCGGAATAGCCAGGCTTGTATTGTCTGAGCATGATCGTTTCGGAAAACCGCTGCGCACTTTTCCGGATCATGCTCTAATTGCGCACTGCATAGAGCGGAGTGCGCAGCGTCAGCTGGTAGGCCGGCTTCGGCGTCCACGCGATCTGCGCGGTGATGCCGAACAGGCGGTTGTCGTTGTCGTCCATGCGGTCGAGGTCGAGGCGCAGGGTCGGCTGGGTGAAGGACTCCGCCAGCGTTCGGCCTGCGAACTGCGCGCCGCCGAAAGACTGTATGCCGAGGCGTCCGGTGAACTTCCAGTTGCTCGGCCATTGATAATAGCCGCCGGCATAGAGGATCGTGTTTGGCCGGATACTGGCGAACGGGCTGGCGATGGTGGCGGTGGTATATTGCAGGCCGGCCAGCCAGCCCCGCGTCTCGTCCTCGTCGAGCGCATAATCGAATTCCAGGATATTGTTGAAGGAATTCGTCATGCCCTGCTCGTTCGGCACCGACTGCGTCAGGGTCGATTGCAGCGTGATGGTCGGGATCCTGCCGCCATTCTGCTGGTAAAGGTCGGCCTGCACGCCGATGTTCCAGCTGGTGATGTCGAAGGATAGCCAGCCGCTGCCGATATCCGCGGTCGAGCCCGACACGCCGCCATAGAGCGAGACGCGATCGCTGACGTCGACGGTCAGCGGCAGGTCGACGGCGATGGCCTTTGCCGCCGGCAAGCCGTTCGGCAGCGTCGTGCCGCGCCGTATCGCCAGGGATTGGAATGCGGCCGACAGCGAGGTGTTGCCGAAGCCGAGCCCGAGCGTGCCCGCCGGGATCGCCGCATAGATGGTGCGCAGGTCGAGATAGATGTTCGGCACCGCCAGCTTTGTCGGCTTGTCCTCCTCATCGTCGGCCGCGAAGGCGACGCCTGCCGGGATCGCCAGACAAAGCAGCCCCGTTGCGGCAGCGCGCAAGATCGGACGACGGGATTGGCTGCGATGGGGCACGTGACGATCCGACGCGTGGCGATTTGATGGCGAAGCCGTTGTTAGATGGAACGTGATTGCTTTCGTGGTCAAGCGCTATCCGCAGGCGATGGACGACGCTGATGCACGCGGTTACCCTGCCGTGATCGCACTGACACACTCGCCCGCCGCAGTGCGGGCCGGACAATGGAGGACGACAGCCATGAACACGTCACGCCGCATCCTGCTCACTGGTCTGGCGGGGCTCGCTGTTGCTCCGACCGCCGTTGCCGCCGCTGTACCGTCGGCCGAACCCGCCGACGTGACGGTCGCCGAAGAGAGTTTCGCGCGCACGATCGCGGCCGCGCATGCGCCCGATATCACCTGCGCGCGGCAGGCCGAACGCTACGCGGACGCGCACTGGCCGGAGTATGTCGTGGCTGCCAGGGCCGTGCTCGGCGCGCGGGCGTGATTCGCGCTTATTTCTCCACCGCCCGCCGCACCTGCTCGCCGATCTGCGACAGCACGAGCTGCGCCTGCGGCAGGATCGCGCCCATGGCGTGGAAATTGTGGACCATGCCGTCATGGCAGACGTGCTCGACGGCGACGCCCGCGGTGAGCAGCTTGCGCGCATAGGCATTGCCCTCGTCGCGCATCGGGTCGAACTCGGCGGTGTGGATGATCGCGGTCGGCAGGCCTGTGAACCTGCTCGCGCGCAGCGGCGAGATGCGCGGATCGGCGGCGTCGACGTCGCCGGGCAGATAGTCGGCAAGATCGGCTTCGATCGTGATGCGATCGATCAGATGGCCCTCGGCAAACTCCTCGCGTGAGGGCGAGGTCTCCTCGAAATCCAGCACCGGGCAGATCAGGCATTGCGCCACGATGGAGAGGCCGGCGTTCTGCAAAGCCTCCTGGCACACGATCGCCGCCAGTGTGGCGCCGGCGGAATCGCCGCCGACCACCAGCCGCTCGGCATCGATGCCGAGGGAGGGCGCCTCTCGCGCGACCCATTCGGTCGCGGCGATCGCATCGTCCACGGCAGCGGGAAATTTGTGCTCGGGCGCGAGCCGGTAGTCGACCGAGACCAGGCGGCATCCGGTTGCGTGCGCAAGCGCCGCGGCGATGCGGTCATGCGTGGCAATGCTGCCGGCAACGAGGCCTCCGCCATGGAAGAACACGAAACCCGGCGCGGGTTCGCCGGCAGAAGCGGGTGAATAGAGCCGGTAGGGAAGCTCGCCGCCGGGACCGGGCAGCATGCCGTCGGATGCCGTCACGTCAGGCGCCTCAGCGCGCGCGAACTGCATCAGCTTTGCCAGCGATTGCCGGCGTGCCTCCACACTGGGCCGGCTTCGCGCTTGCGGCCCAGCCGCAGCCATCATGGTCAACAAACGCTTTGCGAGCGGATCGAGCGGCATGGGGCACTCCGTATCGTGGTCGATATTATAGCCGGTTTGCTCGGTCTTACCCTCCCCTCGAGGGTCCTCAAGGGGAGGGTGTCCAAATCCCGCAGCAAATCGTTTAGAAATTGGGACAATAGTGCCCGGATAATTCTTACGGGGGAGGCCGGTCATGGCCGAGATCAAGAAGGCAATCGAATATTCGCCGAGCTGGACCTTCTTCGAGGGCAAATGGCATGACGGCAACGTGCCGATCATGGGGCCGCGCACGCATGCGGCCTGGCTCGGCTCGGTCGTGTTCGACGGCGCACGCGCGTTCGAGGGCGTCGCACCCGATCTCGACCGGCACGTCGCCCGTGCCAATCAATCCGCGATCAATTTCGGCCTGAAGCCGGTGGTCGATACCGACACCTGGCTGACGCTCGCGAACGAAGGCATCGCGCGCTTTGCGGCAAATGCCGAGCTCTACATCCGCCCGATGTATTGGGCGCAGAACGGAAGCGGCGGCGGCGTGCTGTTCGACCCCGAGACCACCAATTGGTGCCTGTGCATCTACGAGGCGCCGATGCCGAAACCGGTCGGCAACGCGATCACGCTGTCGCCGTACCGCAGACCGACGGCCGAATGCGCGCCGGTGGAAGCCAAGGCGGCCTGCCTCTATCCGAACAATTCGCGGGCGCTGGCGGAAGCTGCCGCGCGCGGCTTCCAGAATGCGCTGATGCTCGACATGCTCGGCAATGTCGCCGAGTTCGGCAATTCCAACGTGTTCATGGCCAGGGACGGCGTGGTGTTCACGCCGGTGCCGAACGGCACCTTCCTCAACGGCATCACGCGCCAGCGCGTCATCAGCCTGCTTCGCGGCGACGGCGTCACCGTGGTCGAGAAGACGCTGCGCTATGCCGACTTCCTCGCCGCCGACGAGATCTTTTCAACGGGCAACTTTGCAAAGGTCGCGCCGGTGATCCGCATCGACGAGCGCGAGGTGAAGCCGGGGCCGTTCTACACCAAGGCGCGAAAGCTCTATTGGGACTTTGCGCATGCGGTGAAGCTGGCGGCATAGGTCTCGCTGCTTCCGCGTACTCCGTCATTGCGAGCGCTTTCGCGGCACTCACTCCGCTGTCATCGCCCGGCTTGACCGGGCGATCCAGTATTCCAGAGACGGCTGTGATTCCACGACAAGCCGCGGCGTACTGGATGCCCCGGTCAAGCCGGGGCATAACAGCTACTTTTTGGCTGCGTTTTTGAACCGGCTGAACTGAAACGCCTGCGTCGAATGCCATGGCGTGTGGTGCGTCTCGCTCCGTGTCTCGACCAGCTCGAACGCCGGCCCGAGCTCCGCCGCGAGGCTCGCGCTGTCATGGCGCTGTACCGGCAGGCCGCTGCATTTCTCCGGGCCGTCGGGCGCAAACGTCGCGATGATGACTTGTCCGCCGGGGCTGACCGCCGATCGCAGGCGCTCGACGTAGGCCGCTCTGTCATCGGGATCGGTGAGGAAGTGAAACGCCGCGCGATCGTGCCAGACATCGTAGGTCCTGGTTGGCCGCCATGTCATGGCGTCGGCGACGATCCAGTCGATCGTTGAAGCGGCCTGACCGATGCGCTTCTTCGCCACATCGAGCGCGTTGGCGGAGAGGTCCAGCACGGTGAGACGACGGTATCCGTCCTGAAGCAGCGCGTCGACCAGCCGCGATGCGCCGCCGCCGATATCGATGATGGCCGCATCATGATCGGCGTTGGCTGCCCGAATCATCGCGAGCGAGATCTCAGGGCTATCCTGATACCAGCTGACCTCGGCCTCGCCCTTGGTGGCGTAGACGTTTTCCCAGTGCGTCCTGCGATCAGGCATGGTGGCTCCGGCCTTGGCCGGGGACGGCAGCGCGTAAGCGGTGCCGCCGGGATCAACTGGCAAGTCGCGCGCCCGCCGCATGCGGACGCGCCAGCACACGAAACGAAGGACCTATTCGTCCTTCTTGGACATCCGCTCGAGGCGCTCCTGCATTTCCTTCATCTGCTGGCGCAGATCGTCGATGTTGCTGTCCTTCGGCGTCTCGGCGCTTGCATCCGGCTCCGGCTCCGGGCTGGTCGCCGGGCGGGGCGCGGCGAACGGCTTGAACATCGAGAAGGTCTGCTGGAACAGCTCCATGTTGCGGCGGACCTGTTCCTCCAGCGGCGCGAACGGCGTGCCGGACAACGTGTTGGCGATCTGCTTGCGGAACTTCTCCTGCTCCTGGGTCAGCGTCGCGATCGACTGCTCCAGATATTTCGGCACCACCATCTGCATGCTGTCGCCGTAGAAGCGGATCAGCTGGCGCAGGAAGGTGGTCGGGAGCAGGTTCTGGCCGGCCTTGTTCTCCTGCTCGAAGATGATCTGAGCCAGCACGGAGCGGGTGATGTCGTCGCCGGTCTTGGCGTCGTAGACCAGGAAATCTTCGCCGTCCTTGACCATGGCGGCGAGGTCTTCCAGCGTCACGTAAGTGCTCGTTCCGGTGTTATAGAGCCGGCGGTTCGCGTATTTCTTGATCGTGGTGGGTTGGTCTGATTTCGCCATGGGCTCTCACTTGCAAAAACGCTGAGAACGGGAACCCGGCGGCTATGCCGCAGGGCGGGAAGAGTACGCAACGCAACAAAATAAGCATTTTCAAAGGGGGCACGCTACCGTTTTGTGCGCCACGGTTAATCGGGCAGCAAAAACCTGCTTGCGAAAGCGCCAAGAACGCTATTTTGAATGCGTTGCGGCATGAATTCGGTCCCCCGCCGATTGACATGCCTCAACGACGTTAACAGGATGGCTGACGAGACTGGCGAGCGTTTTTCCAGCCCCGCCTGCCCCTTCACAAGAACCTCAAGCCCCAGGAGATGCCCCATGTCAGACGATGTCGTCATCGTCAGCGCCGCCCGCACCCCGGTCGGAAGCTTCAACGGAGCCTTCGCGACCCTTCCTGCCCATGACCTCGGCGCCATCGCCATCAAGGCCGCGCTGGAGCGCGGTGGCATCGAGCCCGGCCGGGTCTCGGAAGTCATCATGGGTCAGATCCTGACCGCGGCCCAGGGTCAGAACCCGGCCCGCCAAGCCTCGATCGCCGCCGGTATTCCGGTGGAAAGCCCGGCCTGGGGCGTGAATCAGCTCTGCGGCTCGGGCCTGCGCACGGTGGCGCTCGGCTACCAGGCGCTGCTCAACGGCGATTCCGAGATCGTGGTCGCCGGCGGCCAGGAATCCATGAGCATGGCCCCGCACGCGCAGTATCTGCGCGGCGGCGTCAAGATGGGCCCCGTCGAGTTCGTCGACACCATGATCAAGGACGGCCTGTGGGATGCCTTCAACGGCTACCACATGGGCAACACCGCCGAGAACGTCGCGCGGCAGTGGCAGATCACCCGCGCTCAGCAGGACGAGTTCGCGGTCGCCTCGCAGCAGAAGGCCGAAGCCGCTCAGAAGGCCGGCAAGTTCAACGACGAGATCGTCCCCGTCACCATCAAGACCCGCAAGGGCGACGTGGTCGTCAGCGCCGACGAATATCCGCGTCACGGCGCGACCCTCGATGCGATGGCCAAGCTCCGTCCTGCCTTCGAGAAGGACGGCACGGTCACCGCAGGCTCGGCGTCGGGCATCAACGACGGCGCTGCAGCCGTGGTGCTGATGACGGCAAAGCAGGCCGCCAAGGAAGGCAAGAAGCCGATCGCGCGCATCGTGTCCTGGGCGCAGGCCGGTGTCGATCCGAAGATCATGGGCTCGGGCCCGATCCCGGCCTCGCGCGCCGCGCTGAAGAAGGCCGGCTGGAACGTCGGCGATCTCGATCTGATCGAGGCCAACGAGGCCTTCGCGGCGCAGGCCTGCGCCGTCAACAAGGACCTCGGCTGGGACACCTCGAAGGTCAACGTCAATGGCGGTGCGATCGCGATCGGCCATCCGGTCGGTGCCTCCGGCGCGCGCGTGCTGGTGACGCTGCTGCACGAGATGCAGAAGCGCGACTCGAAGA
The DNA here is from genome assembly GCF_014198245.1 of Bradyrhizobium sp. cir1. Classification (GTDB taxonomy): domain Bacteria; phylum Pseudomonadota; class Alphaproteobacteria; order Rhizobiales; family Xanthobacteraceae; genus Bradyrhizobium. The sequence continues at coordinate 61,893 of NZ_JACIHE010000029.1, read as the reverse complement.
AGGGCCTCGCCACGCTGTGCATCGGCGGCGGCATGGGTATCGCGATGTGTCTGGCGCGCGACTGAAGGTCGCTGACGTGAAGCTGACGCGTGCGCCGCACACCTGATTGAGTGCGTTGCACGCGACTAAAAAGGCAGCGGTTGCAAATCAAATATTCTTCGCAACCGCGCAGGCCTCGACTAAATACAAACGCCCGGCTCAACGCCGGGCGTTTTGTTCTTGATGTCCGTCAAACGTCCCGCATAATCCTCGGCTAAAAACGATCACTCAGAAGTGCTCGAAGAGTCCAAGGAAGAGTCCAAGGGAAGGAATTCGATATGGCACGTGTTGCACTGGTGACGGGTGGTACGCGGGGCATCGGAGCTGCGATCAGCAAGGCGCTGAAGGCGGGCGGCTACAAGGTCGCGGCAAGCTATGCCGGCAACGATGCGGCGGCGGAGAAGTTCAAGGCCGAGACCGGCATCGCCGTCTACAAATGGGACGTCAGCAGTTTCGACGCCTGCGCCGAGGGCGTGAAGAAGGTCGAGGCCGAGGTCGGCCCGATCGACGTGCTCGTCAACAATGCCGGCATCACCAAGGACGGCGCCTTCCACAAGATGAGCCTCGAGCAATGGAACGCCGTGATCGGCACCAATCTCGGCTCGCTGTTCAACATGTCGCGCCAGGTGATCGAAGGCATGCGCGGGCGCAAGTTCGGCCGCATCATCAACATCTCCTCGATCAACGGCCAGAAGGGCCAGTTCGGCCAGGTGAACTATTCCGCGGCGAAAGCCGGCGAGATCGGCTTCACCAAGGCCCTGGCGCTGGAGAATGCCAAGGGCGGCGTTACCGTGAATGCGATCTGCCCCGGCTACATCAACACCGAGATGGTGCAGGCGGTGCCGAAGGATGTGCTGGAAAAGGCTATCCTGCCGCTGATTCCGATCGGCCGCCTCGGCGAGCCCGAGGAGATCGCGCGCGCGGTCGTGTTCCTCGCCGCGGACGAAGCCGGCGCCATCACCGGCTCGACGCTGACGGTCAACGGCGGCCAGTACATGGTGTGATGCGATCGCATCACGTTCGATCATATAGTTGACTTCGTCATGCCCGGGCTTGTCCCGGGCATCTTGCCCTGTCATTCCGGGGCGCCGCGACGGCGGCGGACCCGGAATCTCGAGGCTCCGGGTCTGGCGCTAAGTGCCATCCAGGAACGACGAGGCCTTCTGCAATGACTCCCCGCACGGCGACGCTGATCGGATTGACCGCGATCCTGATGTGGTCGCTCCTTTCTGTGATGACGGTGGCGACCGGAAGGATCCCGGCGTTCCAGCTCGCCGCGATGACGTTTGCGATCGGTGGACTGGTCGGCCTGCTCACCTGGATCGGCCGCGGTGATGCCGCGAAAAGCCTGCGCCAGCCGCTGGTGGTATGGGCCGTCGGCGTCGGCGGATTGTTCGGCTATCACGCGCTGTATTTCCTCGCGCTGCGCTTCGCGCCGCCGGCGGAAGCCGGCCTGTTGAATTATCTCTGGCCACTCCTAATCGTGCTGTTCTCGTCGTTCCTGCCGGGCGAGCGGCTTGCCGTGCACCACGTCATCGGCGCCGTGCTCGGCCTCATCGGCACGGTGCTGCTGTTCGCCGGCAACACCAGCGGCTTTGCGCCCGGAGCTGTGCCGGGACTGATCGCGGCCTTCATCGCCGCCTTCGTCTGGGCCACCTATTCGGTGCTGTCGCGCCGCTTGAAAGCGGTGCCGACCGACGCGGTCGCGGGCTTCTGTCTCGCCACCGCTGCGCTCGCCGCATTGATGCATGGCCTGCTTGAAACCACCGTGTGGCCGGAGACCACGCTGCAATGGCTTGCCGTGATCGCGCTCGGCATCGGTCCGGTGGGCGCCGCCTTCTACGCCTGGGACATCGGCATGAAGCGCGGCGACATCCGCGTGCTCGGCGCCGCCTCCTACGCGACGCCGCTGCTCTCGACCGGCTTCCTCATCGCCGCCGGTTTTGCAAAAGCCAGCGCCAACATCGCCATCGCCGCGGTCCTGATCGCCGGCGGCGGTCTGATCGCGGCGAAGGACATGGTGCTGAGGAAGCGATGATTGTCATTCCGGGGCGCGCGGAGCGCGAACCTGGAATGACTGCGTGGAGCTACGGCTCCCAGCCCTTCGGAGCGAGCTCGAACTTCGCGAACTCGAACGCTGGCGCCACGGTGCAGCCGACCAGTGTCCACTCGCCCGTGGTCTCCGCCATCTGCCAGGCATTGGCCGGCACGATTCCCTGGGGCCGCTCGCCGCCGATGAGATCGGTGCCGAGCCGCACCTCGTGCTGCGAGCAGCCGTCATGGGCGATGCGCAGCATCAAGGGGCTGCCGGCGTAATAGTGCCAGGTCTCGACCGCATCGATGCGGTGCCAGTGCGAGCGTTCGCCGCGCGCGAGCAGGAAATAGATCAGGGTCGAACGCGAACGCCCGTTGGCGTCCGTGGTCTGGTCGCGGAACGTCTCGCGATAGTGTCCGCCTTCGGGATGCGGGCGGAGTTCGAGGCGTGCAATGATCTCGGCTGCGGTCGGCATCGATCCCCGTCAGGACTTGTTCTTCAGGACTTGTTCTTGCGCTCGCGGAGTTCGCCGAACACCATGGCGGCATCCGCGCCCTTCATGTGGAGCCTGGCCGCAACGGAGGGCTCATCGGCGCGCAGGAACACGTTCGCCCGCTTCTCGTCACCAAGCAGCGAGGGAATGGTCGGCTTGTTCTCGGCCCGGAGCCTCGTGACCTCCGCCGCGCGCGCCTGCAGCGCCGCGTTGTCGGGGTCGACGGTGAGGGCGAACTTGACGTTGGACGCGGTGTATTCGTGGCCGCAATAGAGCTTGAAGTCGTCGGGCAGTGCCCGCAGCTTCAACAGCGAATCCCACATCATCGGATAGGTGCCCTCGAACACGCGGCCGCAGCCGATCGAGAACAGCGTGTCGGCGGCGAACACCGTCTTCTCATTGTCGAACACGTAGGAGATGTGGTCGAGCGTGTGGCCGGGCGTCTCCACCACGCGCGCCAGCAGATTGCCGATCCTGACCACGTCGGCATTGGCGACGCGCAGATCGACGTTCGCGATCTTAGTCGTCTTGTCATGCGGCGCGACGACGCGGCAATTGTATTTCTGCTTGAGTTCGGCGACCCCGCCGACATGATCGCCGTGATGATGGGTGATCAGGATGTCGGTGAGCTGCCAGCCCTCGCGGTCCAGCGCCTTCAGGATCGGGCCGGCCTCGGGCGCGTCGATCGACGCCGTCGCCTTGGTTTCCAGATCGTGGATCAGATAACCGAAATTGTCGTTTAAACAGGTGAAAGTACGAATTTCGGCGGCCATGACCTCTCCATCGCGCTCAGCCCCGCCAGACAGATATGGCGTTAAAGTTGCCCAGGCAATGCAATATTCCGCGCGCAGGCGTGCCCTCGCGCATGTTACATTGCCGTCATGACCATCGACGTCGTCGACCTCCGCGAATTTTATTCCCGTCGCCTCGGGATTGTGGCGCGGCAAATGATCAATCGCGGCATTCGGCAGCGCTGGCCGGGCGCCGAGGGCCAGCGTGTGCTCGGTATCGGCTATCCGACGCCCTATCTGGGGTTGTTCCGGGAAGATGCCGAGCGCTGCCTCGCCTTCATGCCGGCGGCCCAGGGTGTCCTGAAATGGCCGACGGGACGGCCGGCGCTGGCCTCGCTGGTCGATGAATTCTCGCTGCCGCTTCCCGACGCCGCGGTCGACCGTGTCCTGCTGGTCCATGCGCTGGAGATGTCGGACGATCCGGCCGCGCTGCTGCGCGAGGTGTGGCGGGTGCTGTCGGGCTCGGGCCGCGTCATCGCGGTGATCCCGAATCGGCGCGGCGTATGGACCCGCACCGACAGCACGCCGTTCGGTCACGGCCGGCCCTACTCGCGCTCGCAGATCACAGATCTGTTGCGCCAGACCTGGTTCACGCCGACGGCCTGGGGCGAGGCGCTGTTCATGCCGCCCTATGCCGGCGGCTGGGTACTGAGATCCGCGCAGATGTGGGAGCGTGCCGGGGCGGCGCTGTCGTTGCCGTTTGCGGGTGTGCACATCGTCGAGGCCACCAAGCAGGTCTATCGCGCGATCCCCGCCAAGCGCGAGCGGGCACGGCTGATTCCCTCGCTGGCCAAGCCTGTGCTGGTGCCGTCCTCGACGACGGTGACGCGCAGCTAGCTTCACCTCTCGCTATGGGAGAGGTGGTCTGTGGCCGGAGCGCTGATCGCTGCAGCCAATGCACAATCGTCAAAAACAAATCGTCCCGGCGAGGCCGGGACGATTCAGGTCACAAAATCAGAGAAAATCGGAAGAGGCTTACTCGCCCGAGGCGACCTCGTCGCTCGACGCGGCGGGAGCCGCTTCACGCTCGGGACGCGGCCCATGCGGCCGGCGGCGCCGCCGCGGATAGCGCTCGCTGCCGCCACCGCTACCGCCACCACCCTCGAAGCCGCCCTGGCCGCCATTCACCTGCGGCTGTGCGCCGGTGATGAAGGAGGGCAGGCGGTCGACGCTGCCGGCATCGGCGATGACGGGCTGCGGCTGGTTCTGCGGTTGCGGCTGCGGCTGATATTGCGGCTGCGGACGGTGGTCGCGTTCGCGATGCTCGCGCGGTTGCTGATTGTCGCGCTGATAAGGCTGCTGATTGTCGCGCTGCTGGTGATCACGCGGGTGATGATCGCGCTGGCTGTCGCGGTCGCGCATGAAGGGCTGCTGCTGCGGCGGCTGCGGAACGAAGCCCGGCTCCTGGCCGAACGCCGAGAAATTCTCGCCGTCGTCCTCACTGTAGTCGCCGCTGGTGTTGCTGATAGGCTCGTCGCCGCGCGGCTGCTGGTTCTGGCGGAACTGCTCCTGGGCGGCCGCGATCAGGCGGAAATAATGCTCGGCGTGCTGGTAGTAGTTCTCGGCTGCAACGGGATCGCCGGAGGAGCGCGCATCGCGCGCGAGCTGGAGATACTTTTCAGCGATATGCGAAGCCGTGCCGCGGATCTTGATGTCGGGTCCGTTGGACTCGTAGACCCGGGTCATCGGGTTCTGGCCGCGCCGGTTGTTGTTGTTATTGTTGTTGCGGTTGCGCATCCGCTGCTTGTTCTGACCGTTTCTCATGTCCTGCCTTTAATTCCAGCCCTAAAGGTTGCACGCATTACTGATTGCTGAGACTGACCTGGTGACAGCGGCTCACATCGCTCGTACGCACCGCGCACCAGAACGGATTGAGCCCTGCCAATGTTCGTCGACCGTCGCGTTCAACAAAGACGCGTTCCCCACCCGCCAGCATTGATTGCCAGCGAACCATTCATTTCGCCTGCCGAAACAAGCCCAGCTTTCTTGCGTAAGTCTTCAAGCGCAATATCAGGCTTTCGTTCACGTTGCGGTCGGAGAGCAGCGCAGCTCACTGGCCATCGCGCTCAACAGGACCTGCGGCTTGGAACCTTCAAATCAGTAAAGCTCTCGCCCGAGAGCCCGGCTTTCACCCGTAGGTCTACGGGGCCGGCACCGATGTGTTGACCGGAACGTAGTCGTTCCCAAGCGATATTCCAAGAGCTTTTTACAGACCAATCCGGCTTTTATGGGGGCATTTTTCGGGCCGAAACGGCCCGTGGGATACCCGCCAAATCGGCCTTCGGCGGCCTGTCCACCACCAACGCGGCAGCGGCCATCAAGGTTTCAATGTTCCGAGCCTGGCCCTGTCCGGCCTCGACGATCAGCGCACCGCCGGGGGCGAGGCGCTCGGCCGCCTGCGGGATCAGGGCGCGGTAGGCGTCATATCCGTCATTGCCGCCATCGAGCGCCAGATGCGGATCGTGCTCGCGCACCTCGATGCTCAATTTCGGAATCTCGGCCGAGGGAATATAGGGCGGGTTCGACACGATGAGGTCGAACGGACCTGACAGCGCCGCCAGATAGGAGCAGGCGATGAAGGCGGAACGGTTGCCAAGGCCGAGGGCTGCGGCATTGCCCCGCGCGGTGCCGAGCGCGGTGAGGCTGAGATCGGTGCCGACGCCGAAGGCATCGGGAATCTCGTGCAGCAGCGCGAGCAGGATCGCGCCTGAGCCAGTGCCGATGTCGGCGATGCGGGGCCGGTGGATCTTCTGCTCGCGAAAAAGCTCGAGCGCGCGCTCGACCACCGTCTCGGTGTCGGGCCGCGGGACCAGGGTCGCCTCCGAAAGGCGAAACGGCAGGCCCCAGAATTCGCGCGTGCCGAGAATGCGCGCCACCGGCTCGCCCGCGATCCGGCGCTCTGCATATTGCGCGAGCTGCAACGCCTCGGCGTTCGTGACCAGCCGTGCCGCCTGTGCAACGAGGCCGGTGAGATCGAGGCCGAGCACCGCACTGATCAGGATGCGGGCGTCGAGTTCGGCTTCGTCGAGCTGTGCGGACCGCAATTGCGCCGCCAGCGCGCGGCGCGCGCGCTCGACGGATTGGCCGGTGAAGGGGCTGCTCACGCGTCCGTCACGCCGCCACGCCTTGCGCGGCGAGCTGCGCGGCCTGGTGCTCGGTGGTCAGCGCGTCGATCAGTTCTCCCAGCGCTTCGCCGGCGATCACCTGCGGCAGCTTGTAGAGCGTCAGGTTGATGCGGTGGTCGGTGACGCGCCCTTGCGGGAAATTATAGGTGCGGATGCGCTCGGAGCGATCGCCGGTGCCGACCTTCTCCTTGCGCTCGGCGGAGCGCGCGGCGTCGACGCGCTGGCGCTCGGCGTCGTAGATGCGCGAGCGCAGGATGTTCATGGCCGAGGCGCGGTTCTTGTGCTGCGAGCGGCTGTCCTGCATCATCACCACGATGCCGGTCGGGATGTGGGTGATGCGGATCGCCGATTCGGTCTTGTTGACGTGCTGGCCGCCGGCACCTTGCGCGCGCATGGTCTCGATCCTCAAGTCGTCGTTCTTGATGTCGACGTCGACATCCTCGACCTCCGGCAATACCGCCACCGTCGCGGCCGAGGTGTGGATGCGCCCTTGCGTCTCGGTGTCGGGCACGCGCTGCACGCGGTGCACGCCGGATTCGAATTTCAGCTTCGAGAACGCGCCGCGGCCCTGCACCTCGGCGATGATTTCCTTGTAGCCGCCGACGGTGCCTTCGCTCGCCGAGATCACCTCGACCTTCCAGCCCTGCAGGGCAGCGAAGCGCTCGTACATCCGGAACAGGTCGCCGGCGAACAGCGAGGCCTCATCGCCGCCGGTGCCGGCGCGGATTTCCAGCACCACGTTGCGGTCGTCCATGGCGTCCTTGGGCAACAGCGCGACGCGGATCTTCTGGACCAGCTCCTCGATCCTTGGCGTGAGCTCGTCGCGCTCGGCCTCTGCCATGCCCCGCATCTCGGCATCCGTCGCGGGATCGGCGATCAGCGCCTCGGTATCGGCGAGCTCCTTGACGGCGGACCGGTAGGCCTTGACCGCCTCGATCAGCGGGGTGATCTCGGCCAGTTCGCGCGTGATCTGCACATAGCGCTCGGAGGCCAGCTGTCCGAGCGATTCGGCCTCGAGAGAGGCATGATGTGCAAGGAGCACGTCCAGTTTGGCTTCGGGGAGTGGCGACATCGGTTCAGTCTCAAAGGGCGGAAGGAGGCGAGGGCGGCGGGGAGCGGGCGACAGGCCCGCTACAACGCAAGGCCCTCGGCCTCGGCAAATTCCGTCAGCTTCTGCCGGATCGAGACGCTGCCCGCAGGCGCATCCAGCAGAGGGTTGAGCATCGCTTCGGCCTTCTTTGCGTCGAGATCGAGCACCATTGCCTTGACCGGGCCGAGCGCGGTCGCCGAGAGCGACAGCGAGCGATAGCCGAGCGCGATCAGCGCCAGTGCCCCGATCGGCTTGGAGGCCATCTCGCCGCAGAGCGAGAGCGATTTCTGCGCTGCTTGCGCCTTGCGCGCGATGTCGCGCAGCGCGCGCAGGATCGGTGCCGACATGGTGTCGAAGCGCTCGGAGACCTTGGCGTTGCCGCGGTCGACCGCGAACAGGAACTGGAACAAATCGTTGGAGCCGACCGAGATGAAGTCGACCTTCTTCAGCAGCTCGTCGAGCTGGTAGAGCAGGGCGGGCACCTCGACCATGGTGCCGATGTCGATTCTTTCAGGCAGCGTGTGGCCGTGCTGGCGCAGATATGTCAGCTCGCGCTCGACCAGCGCCTTGGCCGAATCGAATTCGGCGACCTCCGAGATCATCGGGAACATGATGCGCAGCGCGCGGCCGCCGCCGGCGCGCAAGAGCGCGCGGATCTGGCCGCGCAACAGGCCCGGACGGTCCAGCCCGAGCCGGATCGCGCGCCAGCCGAGCGCGGGATTTTCCTCGATCACCGCTTCCATGTAGGGCAGCGCCTTGTCGCCGCCGATGTCGAGGGTGCGGAAGGTGACGGGCTTGGGGCCCGCGGCATCCAGCACGGTGCGATAGAGCGCGAGCTGGTCGCTGGTGCGTGGCAGGCTCTGGCCGACCATGAACTGCAGCTCGGTGCGGAACAGGCCGATGCCGGCGCTGCCGGTATCCTCGATATGCGGCAGGTCGATCGCCAACCCTGCGTTGATCATCAGCTCGACCTTCTGGCCGTCTTTGGTGACGCAGGGCCGGTCGCGCAGCGCGAGGTACTGTGCCTGGCGGCGGGCGCGGAAGCGCACGCGCTCGGCGAAGGCGGCCTCGATCTCCTGCGAGGGACGCACATAGATCGAGCCGGACGTGCCGTCGACGATGATGGCGTCGCCGGGATCGGCGATGCCGGGTGCGTTCGGCACCTCGCCGACCGCTGGAATTCCGAGCGCGCGTGCCACGATCGAGACATGGGAATTGGCGGTGCCTTCCTCCAGCACGATGCCGCGCAGGCGCTTGCGGTCGTAGTCGAGCAGCGCCGCGGGACCCATCGCGCGGGCGATGACGATGGCATTGTCGGGCAATTGCTCGCGCGACGGCGCGTGGTCCTGGCCGACCAGCTGCCGCATCAGGCGATAGCCGAGATCTTCCAGGTCGTGCAGCCGGTCGCGCAAATAGGGATCGGTCGAGCGCAGCATGCGCGCGCGGGTGTCGGATTGCACGCGCTCGACCGCGGCTTCCGCGGTGAGGCCGGTGGCGACCGCCTCGTGCAGCTTGTGCGACCAGCCCTGGTCGTTGGCGAACATGCGGTAGGCTTCCAGCACCTCGCGGTGCTCGCCGCCCTCGGCGACGTCGCCGCGCTCCAGCATGCGGTCGAGATCGGCGCGCAGCTTGGCGAGCGCGGTGTCCAGCCGCTTGATTTCCTTCGGCAGGTCCTCGGCGATGTAGTCCTTGATGACGACGCGCGGCTCGTGCAGCACGACATGGCCGAGCGCGATGCCTTCCGACAGGATCGCGCCGACCTTCTGCGCCGAATGGCGCGCGGCCGGCTCCAGCCCTGGCTGGGCCAGCGCCGACAGCTCGCCGGAGGCGATCAGCTCGGCCAGCACCATCGCGGTGGTCTGCAGCGCCTCGAGTTCCTCTTCGACATAGTTGCGCTTGGCGCGGTTCTGCACCACCAGCACGCCGAGCGTATTGCCCGCGCGCAGGATCGGCACGCCGAGGAAGGAGTGGTAGATTTCTTCGCCGGTCTCGGGACGGAACGAGAAGGCCGGGTGGCTCTGCGCATCGCTGAGGTTGAGCGGCGTCGCCTCGCTGGCGACGAGGCCGACCAGGCCCTCATGGGCGCTGAGCACGGTATGGTGCACAGCCTCGCGGTTGAGACCTTCGGTGGCATAGAGCTCGAGCGTGTTGTCGACGCGCAGCACGTAGACCGAGCACACCTCGGCCACCATGTTGGCGGCGATCAGCACCACGATCTTGTCCAGCCGCTCCTGGGCCGAGACCTGCTCCGCCATGGTTTCGCGGAGCCGTCTCAACAAGACGCGGGGACCTCCCGACGCGCTCCGCATGTACCGTCAATCTCCTCCGTCTGCCAGGGCCGAAAGGGCCCGCGGCGGCTCGCCCGAAATCCAGAAAAACAACAAATTTGCTCGTCCGGCGCCGGCCCCGGGCGGTTGCCGGAGCCGAATCAGCACCGCCTGAACTGGGGCACAGTTTCCGGCAGCCCACCCTGTCCGCGTATAGCGAATTGGGGCTTGTTTTGCCAAGCAAAACGCCTGCCAAACGCGAAGGTGTGTACACCTTCGCGTTTGCTGCGACCGCTAAGAGAAAATTAGCCTAAGCATGGTCCGGAAAAGTGCGAAGCGGTTTTCCGGAAAGACCATGCTCAAACGACAATCTGAAGCGCGACGACGGGTCGCGCTTTAGGTCTGATCGAGGCCGTAGAGCGTATGCAGGGTGCGCACCGCCAGCTCGGTATAGGCGGTGTCGATCAATACCGAGAATTTGATCTCGGAGGTTGTAATGGCACGGATGTTGATATTCCGCCCCGCGAGGGCCGAGAACGCCTGGGCGGCGACACCGGCGTGGCTGCGCATGCCGCTGCCGATCACCGAGATCTTTGCGACGTCGGTGGCGGTATCGAGCCGGGCATAGCCGATCTTGGCCTTGGCAGCGGTAATCGTGTCCTTGGCGCGGGTGTAGTCGGCGGCCGGCACCGTGAAGGTGAGGTCGGTGGTCTTGCCGTCCTCGGAGACGTTCTGCACGATCATGTCGACGTTGATGTTGGCTTCCGCCAGCGGGCCGAAGATCGAGGCCGCAACGCCCGGCTTGTCTTCGATCTGGCGCACCGAGATCTGGGCCTCGTCCTTCGAAAAGGCGATACCGGTGACGACGTGGTTCTCCATGATCTCCTCCTCGCCGCAGATCAGCGTGCCGGGCGGCTGGTTGGCATGCGGGTCGATATCCTCGGGCTTGTCGAAGCTCGAGCGGACGAAGATCGGCATGTTGTGGACCATGCCGAGTTCCACCGAGCGGACCTGGAGCACTTTTGCGCCCTGCGAGGCCAGTTCCAGCATGTCCTCGAATGCGATCTTATCAAGCCTTTTGGCTTTCGGCACGATTCGCGGGTCGGTGGTGTAGACGCCATCGACGTCGGTATAGATGTCGCAGCGGTCCGCCTTGACGGCTGCGGCGACCGCCACGGCCGAGGTGTCCGAGCCGCCGCGGCCGAGCGTGGTGATGCGGCCCGTCTCGGGGTTGATGCCCTGGAAGCCGGCGATGACGGCGACCTCCTTGCGCTCCTGGAAGCGCTTGATGATCTCGCTGCCGTCGATGTCCTCGATCCGGGCCGAGGCATGGGCGTCGCTGGTCTTGATCGGGATCTGCCAGCCCTGCCAGGAGCGGGCCTGGATGCCCATGCCCTGCAGCACGATGGCAAGCAGGCCGGACGTGACTTGCTCGCCCGAGGCGACGACGGCGTCGTATTCGCGCGCATCGTGCATCGGCGAGGCCTCGGTGCACCAGGCCACCAGCTCGTTGGTCTTGCCCGACATCGCCGAGACGACCACGGCCACCTCATGGCCGGCGTCGACCTCACGCTTCACATGGCGTGCGACGTTGCGGATGCGTTCGATGTTGGCGACGGATGTGCCGCCGAATTTCATCACGAGGCGGCTCATGACGACGCGTGCATTCCCTCATAAGGATCAGTATGGTGACCCGCACCTGACGGGTGCCTGCGGACACCGACCGCGCGTATACAGAGCGGCGGGGCCGGGGGCAAGCGGGTTCCTGCGGGGGCATGGCGGGGAGTGGGTTAACCGAGATCATGGCGCGCTATATCGACGAGATCCTGCAGCCGGGCGAGCGGGTGCTGTATTCGACCAATGCGCACTGGATCTTCTATTTCCCGGCGATTGTGGCCTGGATCGTGGCGCTGGTCCTGTTCCTCCTGTCCCGGCAGGCCACCGCCGAGGGGCTTGTTTTGCTTTGCCTCGTCGCTGCGGGCCTCGTGGCTCTGGCGGCGTTGTATTGGACCCTCAAGGGCTGGTTCCATCGCTTCACCACCGAGACGGACGTCACCAACTTGCGGGTCGTGCACAAGACCGGCTTCATCAAACGCCGCACCTTCGAGATGGCGCTGGACAAGGTCGAGAGCGTCGATGTCGATCAGACCATCCTTGGACGTATTCTCAACTACGGCGACGTGACGATTCGCGGCGTCGGCGAGGGGATCGAGACGATCAAGACCATCGCCTCGCCGCTCGCCTTCCGTAGTTCGATCACCACGCGGTAGGACCGCGCGTAACCATGAGCATGCAGCAAAATACTTCAACCGCCACCGCCCAGCCGGGCTCGACCGTCGATGCCGCCGAGATCGCGAAATTTTCGAAGCTCTCGGCGGAGTGGTGGGACCCCAAGGGCAAGATGGCGCCGCTGCACCGGATCAACCCGCTGCGGCTCGGCTATATCCGCGACGCCGCCTGCCGCAAGTTCGAGCGCAACGTGCGCAGCCTCAACTGCCTCGGCGGCCTGCGCGTGCTCGACATCGGCTGCGGCGCCGGCCTGCTCTGCGAGCCGCTGGCGCGGCTGGGCGCGCAGGTCATCGGCGTCGATCCCTCGGTGAGCAACATCGCAGCGGCGAAGCTGCATGCCGACAAGAGCCATCTATCGATCGACTATCGCTGCACCACGGTGGAGGAGATCGACCCGCGCGAGCGCTTCGACATCGTGTTGGCGATGGAGGTGGTCGAGCACGTCACCGACGTCGGCATGTTCCTGAAGCGCTGCGCCTCAATGCTGAAGCCGAACGGGTTGATGGTGGTCTCGACGCTGAACCGGAACTGGAAGAGCTTCGCGCTCGCCATCGTCGGCGCCGAATACGTCCTGCGCTGGCTGCCGCGCGGCACGCATGAGTGGAACAAGTTCGTCACGCCCGACGAACTGACCAAATATCTCCTCGACAACCGCCTCGTCATCACCGAGCAGACCGGCGTCGTCTACTCACCCTTCGCGGACAAATGGACCCTCTCGTCGGATATGGACGTGAACTACATGGTGGTGGCGGAGGGAATGGTGTGAGGGGACGCAGCTTGTAGGGCTCCGCTGCCAGTCTTCGCCAAGCTACTCTCTGGGGTAATGGGTCCTGGATCTGCGCTTCGCTTGTCCAGGACGACGGCGGTGTTTGTAGCGAGAGCATCGCTCCCATGACATCCCCCCGGTTGACCGCGCGGGTTGCAGCTTGCACGTTGGTCGCGAATTCTTTCCTGCCCAACCCACCCCCATGCTCACCGTCACCAGCCTCTGGATTCCCTTCACCGTCATTGCTGCGCTCGGCCAGGTCGTGCGCAATGCGATGCAGCGGTCGCTGACGAAGCCGCTGGGGACCTGGGGCGCGACCAATATCCGCTTCCTGTTCGGCTTCCCGTTCTCGCTGCTGTTCCTCGGCGCGGTGCTGGTCGCGACCGGCGATCACATCGGCATGCCGCCGGCCGTGTTCTGGCCGTGGTTGCTGCTCGGGGCGCTCAGCCAGATCGTCGCGACCGGCTTGATGCTGCTCGCGATGAACGACCGCTCCTTCGTGGTGACCACGGCCTACCTCAAGACCGAGGCGATCCAGACCGCGATCTTCGGCTTCGTCTTCCTCGGCGATCATCTGACCTGGTTGAAGGTGCTGGCGATCGTGATCGCGACCGTCGGTGTCGTCATCACCGCGCTCCGGCCCGGCGGCGAGAAGGGCTTTGTCGAGCTGAAGCCGACCATCACCGGTCTCGTCGCCGCGGCGGCGTTCGCGCTCTCCGCGGTCGGCTTTCGTGGCGCCATCATCACCGTGCCGAACGTGTCGTTCGTGACGGCCTCGTCCTTCACGCTGGTGCTCGGCCTGTTCGTGCAGACGCTGGTGCTGACGATCTACCTGCTCTGGCGCGCGCCGGACATATTGCGGGGAATCCTCGGACTATGGCGGCCATCGATGCTCGCGGGCTTCACGGGCGCCTTCGCCTCGCAGTTCTGGTTCCTGGCCTTCGCGCTGACGGCGGCCGCCAATGTCCGCACGCTCGCGCTGATCGAGGTGCTGTTCGCGCAAGGCGTGGCCTACTACTCGTTCAAGCAGCCGATCGCGCCGCGCGAGGTCCTTGGTATCGCGCTGATCGTGATCGGCGTGGCGGTGCTGGTGGGAGCCTAATTCCTATCTTCCGGCAGCGTCGGCAGCGGAGAGACCTCGATGCCTTCGTCGATCAGCGACTTCGCCTCTTCCGGCGAAGCCTCGCCGTAGATCGGGCGGTGCTCCTTGTCGCCGTAATGCATTGCGCGGGCTTCGTTCGGAAAACGCTCGCCGACATTGTCGGCGTTCTTGACGATGTGATCGCGCAGTTCTTTCAGCTTGGCGCGCAGCTCGCGCTCCTGCGCCATCAGCAGCGAGGTCGGTCCTGACGACGCAGCCTCGGGCGCGGTCGCGGCCGCGGCCTCCGGCGGCGGCGTCGCGCGCCCGCGGCCCTTCTTGCCGACGATGCGCGGCGCCATGATCGCCTTCTCGACCTTTGCCGAGCCGCAGATCGGGCAGGTTACGAGCTTGCGCTTCACCTGCGAATCATAGGCCGACGAGCTCTGGAACCAACTTTCGAAGGCGTGATTGCGGTCGCAGTGGAGCGCGTAGCGGATCATGCCGATCCCCGTACGAGGTGCAGATGATCCGGCCCGGCCTTGGGGTCGGCGACACCGAAGCGGCGGCCGTGCTGGAGCGACGGAACCGCGCGGCGCGCGGTCTCGACCTTGGCCGGGTCGATCTTTGCCATGATGATGCCGGGCTCGACGTCGCCTTCTGCGAGGATCTCGCCCCAGGGATCGATGATCAGCGAGTGACCATAGGTCTCGCGCTTGTTCTCGTGGGTGCCTGCCTGCGCCGCGGCAAAGATGAAGCACCCGGTCTCGATCGCGCGTGAGCGCAGCAGCACGTGCCAATGCGCTTCGCCGGTCTTGCGGGTAAAGGCGGAGGGCACGGTGATGAAGTAGGCGCCGCTCTCGGCCAGCGCGCGGTACAGCGCGGGGAAGCGCACGTCGTAGCAGATCGTCAGCCCGACCCGGCCCCAGGGCAGGTCGGAGATCACGGCGGTCTCGCCCGGCTGGTAATTGGCGGATTCGCGATAGCTCTCGCCGTCCGGCAGCTCGATGTCGAACATGTGGATCTTATCGTAGCTCGCGAGCACGTCGCCCTCGGGCCCGATCAGGAAGGAGCGGTTCACCGCTTTCTCTTCGGAGAAGCGCAGTGCCAGCGAGCCGACATGGATGTGGATTTTCAGCTCCGCCGCCAGCGCGCGGTACGCCTTCAGCGAGGCGTCATCCTCTTCGCTCTGCAGATGCTCGAACAGCGCCTTGCGGTTCAGCTGCATCATGTTGCTGACTTCGGGCGTCTGCACGTAATCGGCGCCGCCCGCCGCGGCCTGCCGGATCAACCTGGTGGCTTGCGCGAGGCTGGGCTCCGGCATCAGGCCGGTGCGCATCTGCACCATGGCGGCGGTGAAGGTCCTGTTGTCGCTCATGACACCGCCTTCACGCTTTCGAGCAGGCCGTCGAGCTTGCCTTCGCGGTCGAGCGCGTAGAGGTCGTCGCAGCCGCCGACATGGGCGCCGCCGATCCAGATCTGCGGGAAGGTCGAGCCCTCGCCGACGCGGCCGTACATCTCCTGGCGCCAGGACGGGTTCTTGGCGACGTCGAACTCGGTGAAGGTCGCTTTCTTGCGGGTCAGCAGCGACTTGGCGGCGGAACAATAGCCGCAGCCCGGCCTGGTGTAGATTTCGACAGCAACAGTCATCTCGTCTGGCGCTTTCATGTCATGAATTCATTGAATTATATGGGACTTCACCTGACCTCCACAACCCGGGCGAACACCAGCACGTCGACCTGGGTTGCCTTGGCGCGCAGCAGGGCGCGCGCGCAGGCATCCAATGTCGCACCTGAGGTCAGGACGTCGTCGATCAGGACGATGCGCCGGCCCTGGACTTCGGCCTGACGGTCGGGAGATACCTGGAATGCGCCCTGCACATTGGTGGCGCGCTGGGCCCGCGACAGGCCGATCTGCTGCTCGGTGGCACGGACCCGCCGCAGCACGTCGCCTCGCACCTTGACCCCGCTCTGCCGTTCGATGATGCGTGCCAGCGCTCCGGACTGGTTGTAGCGGCGGCGCCAGGCACGCCGCCAATGCAGGGGCACCGGCACCAGCATGTCGGCGCCCGTCAGCAGCTCGCTGCCTGCGCGCGCCATCCAGCGCCCCATGGCCGGCGCCAGATCGGTGCGGTCCTGATACTTCAGCGCATGCACCAGCGTGCGCGCGACATCGTCATAGCGCACCGCCGCGCGCGCCCGCTGGTAGGCCGGCGGGCTCGCGATCGCCTCCATCGACAGCATGTCGGGACCGGGATCATAGACGAAGGGAATGCCGAGCCGCGGGCAATAGGGCCGTTCGATGAACGACAGCCGCGCCCAGCACGCCGCACAGACGCCCTCGCCATCGACCGGCTCGCGGCAGGACACGCACAGCGTCGGCAGCGCGATGTCGAGGGCGAGCCGTGCCGCATGCGCCAGCGCATGGCGGCCCGCGGCCCATGCGGCTCGCAGCGGTGCAGAGGTGGAACGGGAAGGGGCAGTGTCGGCTTCCATGAGAAGAGGCTAGCGCTGCACGCAGCGGATTGCCAGAACCGTGGAGATCGGCGTAACCAGCGGCATGGCCCAGAACCCGCAATCCCCGCCCGCCCTGTTTGATCGTGCCTTGCTGCATGCGCGGCAGCAGCGTGCGCGGGTGCAAGGTGCCGCGAGCTTCCTGCTCGATCGGGTCGCCGAGGACATGTCCGACCGGTTGGCAGCGGTGACGCGGGAGTTTCACGCGCCTGCCGATCTCTGGACGCCCGGCGAAGGTCTCGCGGCCCTACGTACACGGCTTCCCTCCATCGAACGGATCGCGCTCGACGCGGCCGGCGCGGAAAAACTGCCCTTCGCACCCGAAAGCCTCGACCTCGTCGTCTCGGCGCTGGCGCTGCAGTTCGTCAACGATCTGCCCGGCGTGCTGGCGCAAATCCGCCGTGCGCTCAAACCGGATGGCTTGCTGCTTGCCGCGATGATCGGCGGCGACAGCCTGACCGAGCTACGGCAGGCGTTTGCCGCGGCGGAAGCTGAATGCGAGGGCGGTGTGTCGCCGCGCGTCGCGCCGTTCGCGGACCTCCGCGACATCGGCGCGCTGCTGCAGCGGGCTGGCTTTGCGCTGCCGGTGACCGATGTCGACCGCGTCGTGGTGCGCTATGGCAATGCGTTCGCGCTGATGCAGGATCTTCGCCGCATGGGTGCGGCCAACGTGCTGATCGAACGGCGGCGTACACCGACGCGCCGCGCGACGCTGTTGCGGATGGCCGAAATCTACGCGGAGCGCTTTGCCGATGCCGACGGCCGCATCCGTGCGACGTTCGACATCGTCTGGCTCTCGGGCTGGGCGCCGCATGCGAGCCAGCAGCAGCCGCTCAAGCCGGGGTCGGCGAAAGCGAGCTTGGCGGAGGCGGTGAAGAAGGCGGGGGAGACGGAATCCTAGCACCGCTGTCATTCCGGGGCGCGCGATAGCGCGAACCCGGAATCTCGAGATTCTCAGGAGCGCAATTGCGCTCCATAGTTCGCGCTCTCGCGCGCCCCGGAATGACGATGCAAGGGCATCGTCACATCAGCAAATCAATCAAATGCGGGATCAGCGGAATGTCCGCGGGCGGCATCGGGTAGTCGCGCAGCTTGTTGGCGCGGACCCAGGCGAGGTTCTGGCCTTCGCGTGCGGTGACCATCCCCTCCCAGCGCCGGCAGATGTAGAGCGGCATCAACAGGTGGAAGGTCTCATAGTCGTAGCTGGCGAAGGTCAGCGGTGCCAGGCACGGCTCGGCAACGGTAATGCCGAGCTCCTCATGGAGCTCGCGGATCAGGCTCTGCTCCGGCCGTTCGCCCGGCTCGAGCTTGCCGCCGGGGAATTCCCAGAGACCGGCCAGCGCCTTGCCCTCGGGGCGCTGCGCGATCAGGACGCGCTTGTCGGCGTCGACTAGCGCGCAGGCTACCACCAATGTCAGTTTGAGATCGGCCATTCAGCTACGACCTGTAATCCCCGTTGATCGCCACATATTCCTTGGTGAGGTCGCAGGTCATGACGCGGTCGCGGCCCTTGCCGAGGCCGAGCGAGACCAGAATCGCGATCTCCGGCGCCTTCATCGCCTCCGACACCTGGGCCTCGTCATAAGACGGATCGCGCGCGCCGCTCTTGGCGACGCGGATGCCGTTGAAGGAGATCGAGAGCTTGTCGCGATCGGCCGGCTCGCCGGCCTTGCCGACGGCCATCACCACGCGGCCCCAATTGGCGTCCTCGCCGGCGATCGCGGTCTTCACCAGCGGCGAGTTCGCGATCGACATCGCGATCTTGCGCGCCGAGGCCTTGGTCCTGGCGCCCTCGACGGTGATCTCGACCAGCTTGCGCGCGCCTTCGCCGTCGCGGGCGACCTGCTCGGCGAGATTGGCGAGCACCTGGTTGAATGCCTTGACGAAGGCCTTCAGGCGCGGATCGCTGGCGCGGCTGATTTTTGGCGCGCCGTGCTCCGCCGCGGCGCCGGTCGCGAACGCCAAGAGCGTGTCCGACGTCGAGGTGTCGCCATCGATCGTCACCGCGTTAAAGGTGTCCTCGACGCCGCTCTTGAGCAGGGCCTGCAGCGCGGCGGGCGCGATCGGCGCGTCGGTGAAGATGAAGGACAGCATCGTCGCCATATCGGGTGCGATCATGCCGGCGCCCTTGGCCATGCCGTTGATGGTGACCTTGGCCTTGCCGAGCTTGACGGTCGCGGTCGCGACCTTCGGGAAGGTGTCGGTGGTCATGATCGCCTTGGCCGCGGCGAGATAGTCGCCCGGCTCGGCGGTCTCGGCCAGACGGCCCAGCACGCCGTCGAACTTGGTCGCGTCCAGCGGCTCCCCGATTACGCCGGTCGAGGCCAGGAAGATTTCGCCCTCGCTGCAGCCGACGGCCTTGGCCGCGATCTTCGCGGTCAGCGCGGTGGAGGCGCGGCCGGTCTTGCCGGTGAAGGCGTTGGCGTTGCCGGAATTGACCACCAGCGCACGCGCCTTGCCGCCCTTCAGCTTGGCGCGGCACCATTCGACCGGCGCCGACGGGCATTTCGACTTGGTGAAGACGCCGGCCACCGCGGTGCCCTTGTCCATCACCGCGAGCAGCACGTCGGTGCGGTTCTTGTAGCGGATGCCGGCCTCGGCCGTCGCAAGGCGGATGCCCGCGATCACGGGCATGTCGGGAACGTGTTTCGGGGCGAGCGGGGAGACGGCTGAGGACATCGTGGGGGCGCCTTGGTGGGTCTGGATATGCAGATGGCCGGGCCATCAAGTGCGAAGACGTGCTTCGCACTTTAGGCCCGGCCATTGTGACGTTAGATACTATTGGCGTCCGAGAAGTGACAGCGAATTCTTACTTCTTCGCCGGCGGCGCCATCTTGCTGTCGGAGGGCTTGGCCGCGTCAGCCGGCTTGGCGTCCGCCGCCGGCTGGTCCAGCCGCTCGACCTTGGCTTCGGCGCGCAGCTTGGCGACGTAGTCGGCCTGGGCCTTGCGGGTGACGTAGTTCTCGATCTGGGCCTTGACCTGCTCGAAGTCCGGCGCCTTGCGGCTGCGCTTTTCCTCGACCTTGATGATGTGCCAGCCGAACTGCGACTTCACGGGGTCGGAGATCTTGCCCGGCTCGAGCGCGAACGCCACGGCCGAGAATTCCGGCACCATCTGCTCCTTGGTGAAGAAGCCGAGGTCACCGCCGTCGGCAGAGCCCGGATCCTTGGACTTCTTCTTGGCGAGCTCGGCGAAATCGGCGCCCTTGTCGAGCTCGGCCTTCACCGCCTTGGCCTCGTCCTCGGTCTCGACCAGGATGTGGCGGGCGCGCACCTCCTGTTCGCCGGTGATCTGCTTGGAGGCCTCCTCATAGACCTTCTTCATCGCGTCCGGGGTGGTGGCGGCCTTGCCCTCATTGGCAAGCAGGCTGTCCATCAGCAGGCGGTTGCGGGCGAACGCCAGGCGCTTCTTGAACTCCTCGCTGTCGGCAACCTTCTTGTCCTCGGCGGCCTTGGACACGATTTTCATGTCGATCAGGAACGACAGGACGTTCTCGTCCTTGGTCGCCGGGTCCATCTGGGCGAGGCTCGGCCCGAGTTCCTCCTCGGCCATGGCGACGTCGCTCTTCTTGATTTCAGCGCCGTTGACCTTGGCGAGCACCGGATCGTCGGCAGCCCGGAGCGGCCCGGCGAACGCCAGGGTCAGCGCCAGAGCAAGGCAGCCGGCCAGGGCGGAGGCATGGCGGAAGCGCTGGCCGGTGGTTGCCGGGAACGAGGTGGTCATGGAAAATCCTTTTGTTGAAGCAGGGGGCTGCTCGAGCGGGGCGGACACTCGCCCAATCAGGGGGGCTTGGCAACGCGAAAAGTCTGTCAAAATGATGAATTAGCGGCAAGGCACCCGCCGTTGACAAGGCCCTGACCGGGCCATATCTGTGCCCGATCGCGTCCATGGCGATGGCGTTTATTTTGCTGCGTTTTTGGCCGTTGAACCCAGACTTGCCCAATTCCCACCCATATGGCGGATGACCCCCGCAGTCCGGGCTCTGGCGCCATCAGGCGTCACGGTGAGTTGATAGGCAGACGGGTGACAACTTCTTGGCTGCAACGCGGTTAAATCGCGAACACAGGAACTAGGCATGATCGGCGCGCTCGCCCGCAAGTTTTTCGGCTCCGCCAACGACCGGCGGGTGAAGGGATACCAGTCCCGCGTCAACGCGATCAACGCGCTGGAGCCCGAGCTCATCAAGCTCTCCGACGACGAGCTCAAGGCCCGCACCGCCGACTTCAGGAAGCAGCTTGCCGAGGGCAAGACCCTCGATGACCTCTTGGTGCCCGCCTTCGCCACGGTGCGCGAGGCCGCCAAGCGCACGCTCGGCCAGCGCCATTTCGACGTCCAGCTGATCGGCGGCATGGTGCTGCACGAGGGCGACATCGCCGAGATGAAGACCGGCGAAGGCAAGACGCTGGTCGCGACCCTCGCGGTCTACCTCAACGCGCTCGCCGGCAAGGGCGTCCACGTCGTCACCGTCAACGACTACCTCGCCCGCCGCGACTCCGGCTGGATGGGCCAGATCTACGGCTTCCTCGGCATGACCACCGGCGTGATCGTGCACGGTCTCGACGATGCCGAGCGCAAGGCCGCCTATGCCTGCGACATCACCTACGGCACCAACAACGAATACGGCTTCGATTATCTGCGCGACAACATGAAGTACCGGCTCGAGGACATGGTCCAGCGGCCGCACTTCTTCGCCATCGTCGACGAGGTCGACTCCATCCTGATCGACGAAGCGCGCACCCCACTGATCATCTCCGGACCGCTCGACGACCGCTCCGACTTCTACAACACCATCGACGGCTTCCTGCCCAAGCTCGACAAGACCGACTACGAGGTCGACGAGAAGCAGCGCACGGTGACGCTGACCGAAGCCGGCATGGAGAAGATCGAGACGCTGCTGCGCGATGCCGGCCAGCTCAAGGGCGAGTCGCTCTACGACGTCGAGAACGTCTCCGTCGTGCACCACATCAACCAGGCGCTGCGCGCGCACACGCTGTTCACCCGCGACAAGGACTACATCGTCCGCGACGACGAGGTCGTCATCATCGACGAGTTCACCGGACGCATGATGCCGGGCCGGCGCTATTCGGAGGGCCTGCACCAGGCGCTGGAAGCCAAGGAGCACGTCCAGGTCCAGCCCGAGAACCAGACGCTGGCCTCGATCACCTTCCAGAACTACTTCCGCATGTACGAGAAGCTGGCGGGCATGACCGGTACGGCCGCGACCGAAGCGGACGAACTGTTCGACATCTACAAGCTCGAGGTCGTGGAGATCCCGACCAATCTGGCGATCGCGCGCCTCGACGAGGACGACGAGGTCTATCGCACCCAGAAGGAAAAATACGCCGCCATCCTCGCCGAGATCGAGCGCGCCAATGCGCGGCTGCAGCCGGTGCTGGTCGGCACCGCCTCGATCGAGAAGTCGGAAGTGCTCGCCGAGTTCCTGAAGCAGAACGGTTACAAGCAGATCGATTTCGGCAAGGAGAATGCGCTCGACAAGCTCTATGCCGCCGCCCGCGCCGGCAAACCGTCAAAGCTGTTCGCGGTGCTGAACGCGCGCTTCCACGAGCAGGAAGCCTATATCGTGGCGGAAGCCGGCGTGCCCGGTGCGATCACGATCGCGACCAACATGGCCGGCCGCGGTACCGACATCAAGCTCGGCGGCTCGCTGGAGATGCGTCTCCAGCAGGAGACGGCCAGCATCACCGACGAGGCCGAGAAGGCGAAGAAGATCGAGCAGATCAAGGCCGACATCGCCCATTTCCGCGACATCGTGCTGAAGGCCGAGGAGACCGTCGAGATCGAGCCGGCTAAGGGCAGTAAGCCCGCCAAGACCGTGAAGAAGCCGGGCGGCCTCTACATCATCGGCTCCGAGCGCCACGAATCCCGCCGCATCGACAACCAGCTGCGCGGCCGTTCCGGCCGTCAGGGCGACCCCGGCCGCTCAAAATTCTTCCTGTCGCTGGAAGACGATCTGATGCGCATCTTCGGCTCGGATCGCCTCGACAGCATGCTCCAGCGTCTCGGCCTGCAAGAGGGCGAGGCCATCATCCATCCCTGGATCAACAAGGCGCTCGAAAAGGCGCAGCAGAAGGTCGAAGCCCGCAACTTCGACATCCGCAAGAACCTGCTCAAGTTCGACAACGTCCAGAACGACCAGCGCAAGGTGATCTTCGACCAGCGCGTCGACCTGATGAAGGACGACAGCGTCGCCGAGACCGTCACCGACATGCGCCACGCCTTCATCGACGACCTCGTCGCCAAGCACGTGCCCGAGCATGCCTATGCCGAGCAGTGGGACGTCGCCGGCCTGAAGGACGAGTTGAAGCGCGTGCTCGATCTCGACCTGCCGGTCGACGACTGGGCCAAGGAAGAGGGCATCGCCGACGAGGAGCTGCTCACGCGCATCGAGACCAAGGCTGACGAGCACATGGCGGCCAAGGTCGCGCAATGGGGTCCCGACGTGATGCGTTACGTCGAGAAGACCATTCTGCTGCAGACGCTCGACCATCTCTGGCGCGAGCATTTGATCATGCTCGACCATCTGCGCCAGGTCATCGGCCTGCGCGGCTACGGCCAGCGCGATCCCTTGCAGGAGTACAAGACCGAGGCCTTCAACCTCTTCCAGGAGATGAGCGCTCATCTGCGCGAGGCCGTCACCGCGCAGCTGATGCGCGTCGAGATCGTCCCGCCAGAGCAGGAAGCCCCGATGCTGCCCGCAATGGAAGCGCACAAGTTCGACCCGAATACCGGCGAGGACGAGATGGCGCTCGCCAGTGTCACGCTCGGGGCTCAGGCCACCGACGCGGCACTGCGCGATCCCAAGAACCCCGCGAGCTGGGGCAAGGTCGGCCGCAACGAGGACTGCCCGTGCGGCTCAGGCAAGAAGTACAAGCATTGCCACGGGAAGTATGCTTAGCGGCTAGGCTTCGCTGCAGTGCGCGTGTGAGGCCCGACGTCGGCGCCTCACTCTCCACTGTCGTCGCTGACGCTTCGCCGGCCCAACACTGAAGGGCCCGGCGAAGCCTTGGCGTAGCCGGGACCGGGCGACCCAGTACGCTGCGGCTTCGCGGTTCAACAACGACTGTCTCTGGAATACTGGATCGCCCGATTAAATCGGGCGATGACACTGAGTGTGCGGTGCAGGTTATCCCCACATCGTCGTCCTGGCGAAAGCCAGGACCCATTACCCCAAGGCGGAGTTGTCGCGCGAAGCTGGCGACCGCGAGTCTTCGTCAAACCAAATGCGGTGGTAATGGGTCCTGGATCTGCGCTCCGCTCGCGACAACGCTACGCGTAGCCGCGAGCTTCGCTTGTCCAGGACGACGATGGAATTGATATTCACGCAGCTCAATTCGAGCTGTCGATCAAGCTCTCCAGCAGCCGCTTGAGCTCGCTCGTCGACTTGTCGCCGTAGCTCTCCAGGATGTGCTCCTCCTGGTCGACCGCGAGCGAGTTGAGCTTCTTGCACAGCACCTTGCCGCGGTCGGAGATGAACATCAAAACCTTGCGGCGGTCGTTCGGGTCCTGCACGCGATAGACCAGCGTGTCGGAGACCATGCGGTCGATCATCTTGGTCAGCGTCGGATGGTTGAGCAGCACCGCGTCCGCAAGCTCGCCCATCGAATGGCCGTTGCCATCGGAGAGAACTTTCAGGATGCGCCATTGCTCGACGGGAACACCTTCCTTGCTCAAGCGCAGTTCCAGCTGCCGGTTGATCTCCCGGTTGGCTTGCGCGAGCAGATAAGCGAGATGTTCGGTGATCGGGGAGTTTTCTTTCGACGGTTTTGCCACGGCTAAGACTTCGTCTTGACCCAAATGAGTGAATGTCTTGCAATCAATGCTGCATCTATATGCACTTCAATTCTTGAATATTCAATATTTTCAAAATAGGATCATTGCCCAACAAAAGGGCGGAAGCCGCGGCCGCCTGCTCAATGGGCTTTCAGGTCTGGCACCGGACAGGAGTTGGCGTGCGCGCGACGGTAAACTTCCCGGCTCACGGCGGTCCGGCGTTGCCGCCGTCCTTGCTGTTCAGGAATCTGTCGTCGTCGGCGGCTGACTTCGACCTGTCTCCGGTCGACGCGCATTTCATGAAGCGCCGTGGTGCGCGCAACAAGCTGCGCATCGGCAATTTTCTCACCTTCACCGGCTCGCCCGGGATCTGGGGCCCGACCTCCACCAACAGCGCGATGCTGGCGGTCGCCGAGATCAACAAGCGCGGCGGCATTCTGGGCCGCGAGCTCGAACTGTCGATCTACGATTCCGGCGGGCCGATCGACGAGGTGGTGCGCCGCGCCGAGCAGGCGATCGCCTTCGACGAGGTCGACCTCATCATGGGCTCGCATATCAGCGCGGTCCGCGTCGCGCTGCGCAAGGTCACCGGCAACCGCATCCCCTACATCTACACTCCGGTCTATGAGGGCGGCGAGCGCACGCCCGGCGTGATGGCGATCGGCGAGACGCCGCGCTGGCAGAGCCGCCCCGCCATCCACTGGCTGGCGGACGTCAAGAAGGCGGCGCGCTGGTACCTGATCGGCAGCGACTACGTCTGGCCCTGGCAGTCGCATCGCGCGGTGAAGCGCTACATCAAGGAGGCCGGTGGCCAAGTCGTCGGCGAGGAGTTCGTGCCCGTCGGCGAGGACAATCACGAGCCGCATCTGGCACGCATCCGCGCCGCCAAGCCGGATGTTGTGCTGATCTCGCTGATCGGCACCGACAGCATCACCTTCAACCGCGCCTTTGCCGAGGCGGGACTTGCCACCTCGACGCTGCGGCTTGCGGGTGCGATGGACGAGACCGTGCTGCTCGGCATCGGCGCCGACAACACCGAGAACCTGTTCTGCGCCTCCGGCTATTTCAACGGCATGGTCTCGCGCGCCAATGACGAGTTCCTCGGCGCCTATTATTCCATGTTCGGTGCCAACGCGCCGCCAGTCGGCTCCGTCGGTCAGTCGAACTATGAAGGGCTGCGCTTCCTGGAGTCCGTCGCCAACCGCGCCGGCTCGCTGGCCTTTCGTCCGCTGCTCAAGGCCGCGCGCAACACTGTCTATACAGCTGGCCGCGGCCCCGTGACGCTACGCGATGGTCGCGCCGAAATGCCGATGTTCCTCGCTGAAGCCGACGGTCTCGACTTCAGGATCATCAAGACGCTCTGACAGGCGGCCATCTGATACGCCGCAGCGGACTTGCGAAATAATACTTGAAAAGGAAAATATTTCCGTCTGTAATATCGACGTGAAGCCGGTTGGCCCGCGCCGCACAGGCGCGAGCCAGAGGCTTCCGTCCAATGCCAGGGATCAAGAAGCCTCAGAGGAGAGCGCCGTGACAGTTGTCCTTCCCACGCCCGCCCAACTTCGCAGTGTCGCCGAGCAATGCGGCCTTTCGCTCACCGATGACGACGTCGCCTCGTTCCGCGGCCTGATGCAGGGCTCGATCGAAGCCTACAATCTCGTTGCCGCGATGCCGGACGAATTGCCCGAGGTGAAATATCCGCGCACGCCGGGCTACCGGCCCTCGGCCGAGGAGAACCCGCGCAATGCCTGGTATCGCAAGTCGACCGTGAAGGGCGCCGCCAGCGGCAAGCTCAAGGGCAAGACCATTGCGCTGAAGGACAACATCATGCTGGCCGGCGTGCCCATGACCAACGGCTCGTCGACGCTGGAAGGCTATGTGCCTGATTTCGACGCCACCATCGTCACGCGCATGCTGGATGCCGGCGCCGAGATCAAGGGCAAGGTTCATTGCGAGCATTTCTGCCTGTCCGGCGGCAGTCACACCGGCTCCTACGGGCCGGTGCATAATCCGCACAAGATGGGGTACTCGGCCGGCGGCTCGTCGTCAGGCTCGGGCGTCGTGGTCTCGCTCGGCGAGGTCGACATGGCGATCGGCGGCGATCAGGGCGGCTCGATCCGCATGCCGTCGTCGTTCTGCGGCGTCTACGGCATGAAGCCGACATGGGGACTCGTGCCCTATACCGGCATCATGCCGATCGAGATCTATGTCGACCATACCGGCCCGATCACCGCGACGGTTGCCGACAACGCGCTGCTGCTCGAAGTGCTCGCCGGCGATGACGGCTACGATTCACGCATCAAGGCTCCGAAGGTCGAGGAGTACACCAAGGCGCTCGGCCAGGGCGTCAAGGGCATGAAGATCGGCATCCTCAAGGAAGGTTTTGAGCAGCCGGTCGCAGAGGCTGCGGTGAATGAAAGCGTGCGAGAGGCCGCCAAGCGCTTCAAGGATCTGGGCGCCACAGTAGAGACCGTCTCGATCCCGATGCACCTCCTGGGCGGCGCGATCTGGACCCCGATCGGCACCGAAGGCCTGACCCAGACCATGATGTTCGGCGACGGCTACGGCCTCAGCCGCGGCGATCTCTATTCGACCTCGCTGATGGACTTTCATCGCGGCTGGCGCCGGCAAGCCGATTCGCTGTCCGAGACCACGAAGCTGTTCATGATGCTCGGCACCTACATCAACAACAATTTCGGTCCACGCTTCTACGGCAAGGCGCTCAACATCTCCCGCCGGCTGACCGCCGCCTACGACAAGGCGTTCGGGGATTACGATCTGCTTTTGCTGCCGACGACGCCGATGAAGGCGACCAAGCTGCCGGAGCCCAATGCCAGCCGCGAGGAATATGTTGCCCGTGCGCTCGAGATGATCGGCAACACCGCGCCGTTCGACATCACCCATCACCCCGCGATGTCGCTGCCCTGCGGCATGGTCGACGGCCTCCCGGTCGGCCTGATGCTGGTCGGCCGCATGTTCGAGGAATCCACCATCTATCGCGCCGCCCATGCCTTCGAGCAGATCGGCGACTGGAAGAAGATGTGAGCGAGGTGTTGATGCAGGCCGACGGAACACAGAAGCGTTTTCAAGCGAAGTGGATACCGGTTCGCGTGAAGAAAACGCGTCAAAACAAGAATCCACCGCATGGCTAACGCGTTCGTCGCGGCGTTCGAGATCCTGAGCTTCGGCGCGATCATCGTCCTGATCGTGCTGGGGCTCGGGATCATCGCCAGCATGATGGGCATCTTCAACTTCGCGCAAGGAGAGTTCGTCCTGCTCGGGGCCTACATCACCTATCTCGCCTATGCCAAGGGCCTGCCGATCTGGGCCGGCATGGTCGCGGCGCCTTTCCTGGTCGGCGCGCTCGGCTTCGTGCTGGAGGCGCTGATCATCCGCCGCTTCTATGCCGCGCCGATCGTCGCCATGCTCGGCACCTATGCGCTCGGCCTCATCATCCGCGAATCCGTCCGCGGCCTGATCGGCGGCTTCTATCTCACCGTGCCTGAGCCGATCGGCGGTTCGATCGACATCGGCGCCATGCACATCTCGGCCTGGCGCTTCACCATCATCGTCATCACGCTGCTGGTGATGGGCGGCTGCTACCTGCTGCTAGCGCGCACGAGCTTCGGTTTGCGCGTCCGTGCGACGCTGGAGAACCCGTCGCTGGCGCGTGCCTCCGGCATTTCCACGCCGCTGATCTACGGCGCCACCTTTGCATTCGGCGCGGCGCTTGCCGGCCTTGCCGGCGCGCTGATCGTGCCGGTGTTCAGCCTGTTTGCCGATCTCGGCCTGCGCTTCCTGATCCAGGGTTTTGTCGCGGTCATGGTCGGCGGGGTCGGCTCCTTCATCGGACCGGTCGCGGGCGCCGGTGTCATCGGCACGCTCAGCGCGGCGCTGCCATGGGTGATGGCGCCTGTTGTCGCCGACGTCCTCGTCTTCGTGCTCGCCATTGTCTTCATCAAATTCCGCCCGCAGGGCCTCATAGCTGGAAAAGGGGTTTAGTCACATGTTCGATCGTCCTCAGCTTTCACGCCGCCGCTTCCTTTCCAATTTCGCCTTTGCCACCGGCGCCGTCGCGACCGGCGTCGGCAGCTGGGTGATCCCGGCCGAGTGGGCCAACGCGGCGGAAGGCCCGATCAAGGTCGGCATTGCCACCGATCTCACCGGCCCGATCGCCTACGCCGGCAATGCCGACGCCAATGTCGCCAAGATGGTGATCAAGGAGATCAACAATTCCGGCGGCCTGCTCGGCCGTCCGCTCGAGCTCTACATCGAGGACACCGCTTCGAACGAATCCGTCGCGGTGGGCAATGTGCGAAAACTTATCCAGCGCGACAAGGTCGACATGGTGCTGGGCGGCATCACCTCCTCGATGCGCAACGCGATCAAGGATCCGATCGTCGCGCGCGGCAAGACGCTTTACATCTATCCGCAGCTCTACGAGGGCAAGGAGTGCACGCCCTATCTGTTCTGCACTGGCCCGACGCCTGCGCAACAGTGCGACGAGTTCATTCCCTGGCTGATCAAGAACGGCGGCAAGAAGTTCGCGCTGCCGAGCGCCAACTATGTCTGGCCGCACACGCTCAACGTCTATGCCCGCAAGGTGATCGAAGCGAGCGGCGGCGAGGTCGTGTTCGAGGAATACTACCCGCTCGACCAGGTCGACTTCTCCTCGACCGTCAACCGCATCATCTCCAACAAGGTCGATGTCGTCTTCAACACCGTCATTCCGCCGGGCGTTGGTCCGTTCTTCAAGCAGCTTTATGAAGCCGGCTTCCTCAAGAACGGCGGGCGTCTGGCCTGCGTCTACTATGACGAGAACACGCTCAACATCAACCAGGCGAGCGAGATCGAGGGCCTTGCGAGCTGTCTCGACTACTTCAAGGTGCTGACCAAGGAGAACCCGTTCGACGCAAAAATCCAGGCGGCCTATGAGAAGGATTTCCCGGGCAACTTCCTGTTCGCCGCCGGCAGCGCCGCCACCGGCACCTATCGCGGCCTGAAGCTGTGGGAGGCCGCCGTCAAGGAAGCCGGCAAGATCGACCGCGAATCGGTCGCCGCCGCGCTCGACCACGCCAAGATCGCCGAAGGCCCGGGCGGGCCGGCCGAAATGGTGCCCGGCAAGCGGCACTGCAAGATGAAGATGTACACCGCGGTCGCCAAGGGTGGGAACTACGAGATCGTCGCGCGCAGCAACGGCCTCGTCGATCCCAAGGAATGCTGAGGCAGAATGCCGAAAGCGATGGGCGCAGTGAAGCAGGCGGTCCCCGCCGAGATCGGCGGGGAGACTCACGTTGCCACGGGTAGCAGCCGAACGGCGGCAAAAGTCGTCGCGGGGCGAAAAGTTCTGCCGATCGTCGAGGGCGTCGTGCTGGTCGCGGCGCTGCTCGCGCCGCTGGTGCTGCAGGACTATCTCACGGTGTTCGCGACGCGCGTGATCATCCTCGCGCTGTTCGCGCTGTCGTTCGACCTGGTCTGGGGCTATGCCGGCATCATGAGCTTCGGCCAGGCCTTGTTCTTCGGCTCGGCCGGTTATGGCGTGGCGCTGCTCGCGCGTGACCTCGACATCACCAACATCTTCGTGGTGCTGCCCGCGGGCACGCTGATCGGCCTCACCTTCGCGCTCCTGCTCGGCGGCTTCCTGCTGCTGGGCCGGCATCCCTCCAGCGTGATCTTCGTCTCGCTCGGCACGCTCACCGGCTCCTACGCCGCCGATCGTCTCGCGCGCGGCTGGTACTATCTCGGCGGCCAGAACGGCATTCCCTCGATCGCGCCGATGTCGCTTGGAGGCTACGAGTTCTCGGAAGGGCCGACCTTCTATTATCTCGTGCTCGGCATCCTCGTCGTCGTCTACCTGCTCTGCCGCTTCCTGGTGCGCTCGCAATTCGGCCTCGCGCTCGCGGGCCTGCGCGAGAACGAGCAGCGCATCGCCTTCTTCGGCTACAAGGCGCAGCATCTGAAAGCCATCATCTTCGCCATCGGCGGCGCCATCGCCGGCCTTGCCGGCAGCCTCTACGCGTTCCACGAAGGTTTTGTCTGGCCCAACATGGTCGGTGTCGTGGTCTCGACCCAGGTCGTGCTCTACGTCCTGTTCGGCGGCTCCGGCACGCTGATCGGGGCCGTCATCGGCACCGTGATCGTCGAGGGCGTCAGCTTCTGGCTCTCCGACAATTACCGCGATATCTGGCCGATCATCCTGGGCTTGCTGCTGCTGCTCGTGATCCTGTTCCGGCCGCTCGGCCTGATCAGCTTCGTGCTCGGCGAGCGCGAACGCGTCGGCAGCTTCGGCGCCAAGGTCAAGGAAAACTTCAAGGAGAAGCGCAATGCTCCTTGAAGCCGCCGGCATCAAGAAGGTCTTCGGCAAGCTCACCGCGCTCGACGGCGCCGCGCTCACCGTCGGCGAGAACGAGTTTCACGGCCTGATCGGCCCGAACGGCTCCGGCAAGAGCACGCTGATGAAGTGCATCGCCGGCGCTGAGGTGCCGACGCAAGGCAAGGTGTCGTTCGTCAACACCGACATCACCGCGTTCACGCCGACCGAGCGGGCGCGGGCCGGCATGAGCCTGAAATTCCAGATCACCAGTGTGCTGCCGACGCTGACGCTCTACGACAACATCCTGCTGGCGCTGCAGGCGCAGTCCTCGCTGTTCGATCTGGTGTTCTCGCGCACACGCGGTGCGCTGCACGACCAGGTCATGACCATGCTGACGCAGTTCCGTCTCGCCGATCGCGCCTTCGATGCGGCCGCCGCGCTCTCGCATGGCCAGCAGCAATGGCTGGAGATCGCGATGGCGCTCGCGGGCAAGCCAAAACTCCTGCTGCTCGACGAGCCGACCGGCGGCATGAGCCTGGAGGAGCGCCGCGTCACCGGCGAGTTGCTGCAGCCGATCAAGAAACATTGCTCGCTCGTCATCGTCGAGCACGATCTCGATTTCATCCGCGACATCTGCGACCGCCTCACCGTGCTCGACCAGGGCAAGGTGCTGGCGTCGGGTACGGTGTCGGAGATCCAGGCCAACAAATCCGTCCAGGAGATCTATCTGCGCCGTGCCTGAATTTTTGGACATCAAGCATCTCGACGCCGGCTATGGCCGCAGCCAGGTCCTGTTCGACGTCACAATCGGCATTCCCTGGCGCGGCGGCGTCGCCGTGCTCGGGCGCAACGGCGCCGGCAAGACCACGCTGATGAAGACCATCGTCGGCGAGTTGCCGGCGTGGAAGGGCGAGGTCGCCTTCGACGGCCGCGACATCAGCCGCCGCGCCACCCAGGAGCGCGTCCGCGCCGGCATCGGCTATGTGCCGCAGGAGCATTCGGTGTTCGCGCGCCTGTCGGTGCGCGACAATCTCGCGGTCGGCTCGCTCGCGAACAAGGATGCTGCCGCTGTCGACCGCGTGCTGACCATCTTCCCCAAGCTCGGCCAGCGCCTCGACCAGCCCGCCGGCACCCTCTCCGGCGGCGAGCGCAAGATGCTCGCCATCGGCCGCGCCATGCTGGGAGATCCAAAGCTGTTGTTACTGGACGAGCCGACCGAAGGCGTCTGGATCGGCGTGATCGAGGAGATCACCGAGCGCCTGATCGAGCTCGCGAAAGAGATCGCGGTGATCATCGTCGAGCAGCACCTCGACCTGGCGCTACGTGTGGCCGACTACGCCTACGTCCTGGACCGCGGCCGGGTCGCGCTGCAGGGTGCGGCGGGTGAGGTGCGGGGCAATCCGGAACTGATGCGGTATCTGGCGCCGTAGGGTGCGCGGGTGAAGCGCGCTACTCTCGCTCCCCTCTCAACTGTCATGCCCCGCGCAGGCGGGGCATCCAGTACGCCGCGGCCTCTCGGTTCAAGCATAAACGTCTCTGGAATACTGGATCGCCCGCCTTCGCGGGCGATGACAGCTGAGTGTGCAGCGCGAAAGTCGATCGCCCGCTTACTTCATCGCCCCAAAGCGGCTGTCGAACGAGTTCGACTGCACCACCGGCGCGGCGCCGGCCAGCTGGGTGCTGTCGCTTGCGCCGTCCGACGCCGACGGCTTCATCGCCGGGCGGGTCTGGGCGAGGCGCGTGTCGGGCTGCGGCTTCTGTGGCTCTGCCGGCTTGGCGACAGCCACCGCCGGCTTCGGCGCATCCTTCGCGGCGTCCTTTGACGTGTCGCGGCCGGGTACGAACCGGGTCACAGCGGCCTTCAGCCGCGATGCAGCGGTCGGCGGCGTCGTGGAGGTAGCGGCCGGTGCAACGGACGCGGTGGCCTGCGGCGGCGGAGGCGTGGTCGTCGCCGTGGTGTCGGCGGTCCCGAGGCCCATCTTGCGGCCGAGATTGGAGAAGAAGCCGCCGGATTTCTCAGCTGGAGCAGCCGCGGCGACGCGGGTGTTGGCGGCGGGCGCGCTGCTGGCCGTGACCGGCTCTTCCTGCGGCGCCGGCGCGGCCGCGACCGCGTCGAGATTCGGCTTGGGCGGATTGACGTGGCCGGGGATCGTGCCCGGCGCCTTCGCCATCGCCAGCATCTGCAGCGTGGTGCCTTCGGCGCCTTCCGACAGACCGGTCGAGCCTTCCGGAATCTTCGCGGCGAAGATCTTGTTCATGCCGCCGTCGATGCCGGTGTTCATGCGCGCCACCGGCGTACCCTTGGCGACCAGCCTTGCGTATTCGGCCTCGTCCTTCGCCTGCTTCTCGCGCACGGCGCTGGCGACGTCCTCGGGGATCACATAGGCCGGGCATTTTGCCGAGGCGTCGAACACCGGATCGCGCTTGGCGTCGGCCGGCTTCGTTGCGTCGAATACGTACTTCTTCTCGCAGAAATCGACCTTCGGCTCCTGCCGCGTCACCTCGAAATGATCATAGCCTTCCTTGATCATCTTCCAGAAGGCCATGTTCGGATTGTTCCGGTGCTTGGCCATGTTCACCGGCGTCATCTTGAACGGATAGGCCTGCAGCTGGAACGCCTTCTGGCCGCCGAAGAAGGATTCGCGGCCGAGCGAATAGATCTCGGCGATCTGCTCGTCGGTCATCGCGTAGCAGCCGCGGGACGAACAATCGCCATGCACCATCAGCTGCGAGCCGCTGCGGCCCAAAGCCTTGTCGAATGCGTTCGGGTAGCCCGTATTGAAGGAGAGGTAATAGGCGGATTGCGGATTCATCTGGCTCGGATTGATCGAGTAGAATCCTTCCGGCGCCTGGCGGTCGCCTTCGCGCACCTTGGGGCCGAGGTCACCCGACCAGCGGCAGATCGGATAGGTCTTGAGCAGCGCGAACTGGCCGTTGCGGGTCTGCTTCCAGACCTCGAGCTCGGCCTCCTGCTTGAACAGGCGGACCAGGATCGGCGATTGCAGATCCATGTCCTTCTCGACCATCGCCGCGAGCAGCTTCGGCGGCACCGGCTGATTGGCCTTGGCGTTGGTCGCGAGCGAGACCTGGTCGGTATCGCAGCCGGCCAGCAGGACACCGGCCGTCATCAGCGCAACCGAAGCCAAGAGCGCGCGAGCAAGCGAACGAGAAATCAAGATGGACCCCACACCGTGCCGGGCAAGGAGCGCGAACCCCAATCTTTTGGCGCGTGATCCGACCGGAAAACCGACCCGCCGTGACGGGCTCGTTCAGACCACGCTCCAGCGCTTATGCCCTGAAGCCATTGATTAAAATTCTAACCTCTGGGTCATCTGGTCGCAACCCGAGCGGGGATCACGAGGGCGTTGGCCCAGTGGCATGGTCAACAGAGACTAAATGGACGCGACTTTGGGCCTTACTTAGACTTTCCTTGGGCCTTCCGGCCCAATCAGGACTCAGATCGCCGATTTGGGCAAAAAAAGGGTTAACGCGGGGTTACCGGGGCTTGGGACCCGTCATTCCGGGGCGGTGCGAAGCACCGAACTACGGGGCGCAATTGCGCCCCTGAGAATCTCGAGATTCTCAGGTGCGCAATTGCGCACCATAGTTCGCCCTTCGGGCGCCCCGGAATGACGTCCCAAAATGGCGAATCAGCCCAGTTTCCGGCCGATATCGAGGAATTTCTGCCGCCGCTGCTTGCGGATCGCATCCGCGTCCAGGCCCCGGAGCTCGTCGAAGGCCTTGGCGATGGCATCGCCGGTGGTGGCGATCATGGCGGCGGGGTCGCGGTGGGCGCCGCCGACCGGCTCCTTCAGGATCTGATCGATCACCCCGAAGCGGAGCATGTCCTGGGCGGTGATCTTCATGTTGTTGGCGGCTTCCTGCGCCTTGGTGCCGTCGCGCCAGAGGATGGAGGAGGCCGCTTCCGGCGAGATCACGCTGTAGATCGCATGCTCCAGCATCAAGACCTTGTTGGCGGTGGTGATGGCGATGGCGCCGCCCGACATGCCCTCGCCGGTGATGATGGCGACGTTCGGCACGGTTAGCGCGAGGCACGCATCGGTCGAGCGCGCGATCGCCTCGGCCTGGCCGCGCTCCTCGGCGCCGATGCCGGGATAGGCGCCGGCAGAATCGGCGAGCGACAGCACCGGCAGGCCGAACCGCTCGGCCATCTCCATCAGCCGCACGCATTTGCGATAGCCCTCGGGCCGCGCCATGCCGAAATTGTGCCGGATGCGGCTCTCGGTGGAATCGCCCTTTTCCTGGCCCATCACGCAGATCGGCTCGCCGCGGAAGCGGCCGAAGCCGGCGACCAGCGCCTCGTCCTCGCCGAACTTGCGGTCGCCGGCGAGCGGGGTGAATTCGGTGATCAGGCCCTTGATGAAATCGTTGAAATGCGGCCGCTGCGGATGCCGCGCGACCAGCGTCTTCTGCCACGGCGTCAGGTTCGTATAGAGGTCGGCCAGCGCCTGCGCCGCCTTGTCCTCGATCCGTCCGACCTCGTCGCTGATGTCGGTGCCGGTGCCGGTGGCGGCGAGCGCGCGCAATTCGTCGACCTTGGAGTCGAGCTCGGCGACGGGCTTTTCGAAGTCGAGATAGCTGCGCATCTGGTCTTGCATCAACTCAATATAGGGGGACGGGGCTCTAGAAGCGAAGCGAGGTTGGGGTCGCGGAAAGAAGTGTAGCTTCTTCAACGAGTTGGCTTGTGCGCTGGTGGCAGGAAGCCAAATCAGTCGAAAGGCCCCGGCTCTTTCTGCGGAGATGTGGCCGAAGTCAAGGCGGTTTCGCCCTTAACCCGTAGCCCGGATGAGCGAAGCGATATCCGGGGCAGGTCGTGCCTCAGGCAGCAATCCCGGATGTCGCTGCGCTCATCCGGGCTACGAGACCTCATTTCTCCGCCAGTGGGTGCAGGTCGCGCACCAGGCTCTTCAACCGCTCCTCGACCACATGGGTGTAGATCTGGGTCGTGGAGATGTCGGTATGCCCCAGCAGCGTCTGCACGATGCGCAAGTCCGCGCCGTTGTGCAGCAGATGGCTGGCGAAGGCGTGGCGCAGCACGTGGGGTGAGACCAGCCGGGCCTGCAGGCCGGAGGCCACCGCGAGCTCCTTCAAATCGCGGGCAAAGTGCTGCCGCGTCAGATGCCCGCTCTCGCCGAAGGAGGGAAATAGCCATTTCGAGGCGGCGAGGCTGTCTTTCTTCTTCTCCGTCTTCGCGGCCTCCGTCGCGCTGAGATAATCCGCCATCGCCTGCCGCGAGGCGTCGTTGAGCGGCACCAGCCGTTCCTTGTTGCCCTTGCCGCGCACCACGATCATGCGCGCGTCGCGCTTGGCCGCCGAGCGCGGCAGCGCCACCAGCTCGGAGACGCGCAGGCCCGTGGCATAGAGCACCTCGAGCAGGCAATAGAGCCGCAACGCCCGCAGTCGCTTCGAGGGCGAAGCATCTTTCGCCTCGCTCATTTCCTTGGCGCGGCGGAGCATGCGGTCGACGTCCGCGATCGACAGCACCTTTGGCAGGCCGCGGCCGCGCTTCGGGCCTGATAGTATCGCCGCGGGATCTTCGGTTCTGATGCGCTCGTTCAGCAGGAAGCGGTAGAGATGCCGCATCGCCGACAGCCGCCGCGCGACACTGGTGGATTTGAAGCCGCGCGTGTCGAGATCGGCGAGATAGTCGCGCAGCGTCTGCGTTTCCGCGTCCGCGAATGTATGGCCGACACGGCCGAGAAACTCGGAGAAATCGGTGAGGTCGCGGCGATAGGCGTCGAGCGTGTTGGGGCCGGCGCCCTGTTCCGCCGCGAGCATGTCGAGGAACAGGCCGGTGAGTTTTGTGTCTGAGGGCTTTGCACGCATGCCCCGGAGCCTAGCTGCTATTTCTTGAGAAACTTATCCGGCGGGATCGTCACGGTCATTTCCCGCGGCTTGGGATTGACGAAGTTCGCCAGCACGAACACCACGCCATAGACGATGCCGGCGATCACGGCGACGACCGTCAGGAAGCGGAACAGGCTGGGCATCGTGCAAAGGTTCCTGAGGTCCAGGCGGGCAAATTAACCAATGAAATCATCCAACATGTTCGCCGTTTCGTGGCAAGAGTCCTCTGGCGAGGGCCCCTGCGGGGTCGTATAGGTGGCCGAGGATGCCGCCTTTGGCGGCAGTTTGAGCGAGATCCAGAGCGATATTTATGTCCGACGCCGCGTTGCCGATTCCCGCTTCGCCTGAGGCCGACATCCTGTCGGCGCTGGGTGCGCGCTCGATCGTGCTCGTCGGCATGATGGGGGTGGGTAAATCCACCATCGGCCGCCGCATGGCGGCGCGGCTCAAGCTGCCCTTCATCGATGCCGACACCGAGATCGAGGCGGCGGCCGGCATGACCATACCGGAGATTTTCGAGCGCCACGGCGAGGCGCATTTCCGCGACGGCGAGGCAAGGGTGATCGCGCGCCTGCTTGAGGGCGGCCCGGTGGTGCTGGCGACCGGCGGCGGCGCCTTCATGCGCGAGGAGACGCGGACCCGCATCGCCGCCAAGGCGGTCTCGATCTGGCTCAGGGCGGACCACGACGTCATCATGCGCCGCGTCCGCCGCCGCGCCGACCGTCCGCTGCTCCAGACCGCCGACCCCGAGGGAACCGTGACGCGCCTGCTCACCGAGCGCGAGCCGATCTATGGCAAGGCCGACCTCACCATTGCCTCGCGCGACGTGCCGCACGACAAGATCGTCGAGGAGTGCATCGAGACGCTGCACGCCCATCTCTGCGGCGAGCAGTCTGCCCCACCACCTGCCGACGTTGCGAGTGCGTTAAGATGACTGCGCCGTTGAAACTTTCCGATCCCGTCAATGTCGATGTCGCGCTGGAGAATCGCGCCTATGACATCGTCATCGGCCGCGGCG
The DNA here is from genome assembly GCF_014198245.1 of Bradyrhizobium sp. cir1. Lineage (GTDB taxonomy): Bacteria > Pseudomonadota > Alphaproteobacteria > Rhizobiales > Xanthobacteraceae > Bradyrhizobium. The sequence continues at coordinate 24,416 of NZ_JACIHE010000029.1, read as the reverse complement.
TGCTGGCCTCGCTCGGCGAACGGGTCGCAGCCTTGCGCCCCGGCGTTCGCACGGCGATCGTGACGGATCGCACCGTCGCAAAATACTGGCTCGAGCCGACCGAGGCCTCGCTCGCAGCGAGCGGCATTCCGACCTCGCGCGTCGTCGTCGAGGAAGGCGAGATCTCCAAGACCTATGCCGGTCTCGAAAAGGTCAGCGAGGCCCTGATCGCCGCAAAGATCGAGCGCAACGATCTCGTCATCGCGCTCGGCGGCGGCGTGGTCGGCGATCTCGCCGGCTTTGCCGCGGCGATCCTGCGCCGCGGCGTCGATTTCGTGCAGGTGCCGACCTCGCTGCTGGCGCAGGTCGATTCTTCCGTCGGCGGCAAGACCGGCATCAACTCGCCGCAGGGCAAGAATTTGCTCGGCGCCTTCCACCAGCCGGTGCTTGTGATCGCCGACACCGCCGTGCTGGACACACTGTCGCCGCGCCAGTTCCGCGCCGGCTATGCCGAGGTGGCCAAATACGGCGTGCTCGGGGATGAAGCCTTCTTTACCTGGCTGGAAAAGAACCATTCCGACATCTTCAAGGGCGGCTCGGCGCGCGAGCATGCGATCGCGACCTCCTGCCGCGCCAAGGCCGGCGTCGTCTCGCGCGACGAGCGCGAGACCGGCGAGCGCGCGCTGCTCAATCTCGGTCACACCTTTGGCCATGCGCTGGAAGCGGCGACCGGTTTCTCCGACCGCCTGTTCCATGGCGAGGGCGTCGCCATCGGCATGACGCTGGCGGCGCAGTTCTCGGCGAAGCTCGGCATGATCGGCGAGCTTGAGGCGGCGCGCGTCGAGCGGCATCTGATCGAAGCAGGCCTGCCGACTCGCTTGCAGGATATCGCGGGATTCGCGCAGGAAGGGCTCACTGATGCCGACGCGCTGATGGCCCTGATGGCGCAGGACAAGAAGGTCAAGCGCGGCAAGCTCACCTTCATCCTGCTGGAGGCCGTGGGCCGCGCGGTGATCGCGAAGGACGTCGAGCCGGCGCCGGTGCGCGATTTCCTGAAAGAGAAGCTGGCGCAAAAGGCCTGACGCGCGGCTGACCTATTTATTCTGTTGAGTGGTGCATGGACTGGCTCGGATTCACCATCGTCGTCCTCTGCCTGCTGGTCTCGGCGTTCTTCGCGGCGAGCGAGACCGCGCTGACCGGCGCCTCGCGCGCCAGCATGCTGCGGCTCTCCAAGCAGGGTAATCGCGACGCCGACGTCGTCTCGCGGCTGCTCGACATGCGCGAGCGCCTGATCGGCGCGCTGCTGCTCGGCAACAACATCGCCAATATCGGCGCGTCCGCGCTCGCCACCGGCATCTTCACGTCCTGGTTCGGCGATGTCGGCGTGCTCTATGCGACCGGCGTGATGACCGCCCTGGTCGTGATCTTCGCCGAGGTGCTGCCGAAAACCATCGCCATCAACGCGCCCGACCGCATCGCGCTCGCGGTCGCGCGCCCGATGCGGCTGACGATGTATGTGCTGGGGCCGCTGCTCAGGATCGTCGAAGTCATCGTGCGCCTGTTGATGCGCCTGTTCGGTCTCGCCGGCGAGCACCAGGCGATCCTGTCGCCGACCGAGCGCCTGCGCGGCGCGGTGGACCTATTGCACCACGAGGGCAAGGTCGAGAAGCAGGACCGCGACATGCTCGGCGGCCTGCTGGACCTGCGTGAACTCCAGGTCTCCGACGTCATGATCCATCGCACCGAGATGATGATGATCAATGCCGACATGCCGCCGGACGAGCTGGTGCGCGAGGTGCTGGCGACCGAATACACCCGCATTCCGCTCTGGCGCGAGAAGCCGGAGAACATCATCGGCGTGCTGCACGCCAAGGATCTGTTGCGCGCGATCCGCGCCTCCGACGGCGACACCTCGCGCATCGACGTCTCCACCATCGCGCTGCCGCCCTGGTTCGTGCCGGAGATGCGGCCGCTCGCCGAGCAGCTCAAGGCGTTCCGCCGCCGCAAGACCCATTTCGCGCTCGTCGTCGACGAGTACGGCGAAGTTGAAGGTCTCGTGACGCTGGAGGACATTCTGGAAGAGATCGTCGGCGACATCTCCGACGAGCACGACGTCGTGGTCGCCGGCGTGCGCGCCCAGCCGGACGGCTCGGTCGTGGTCGACGGGTCGGTGCCGATCCGCGACCTCAACCGCGCCATGGACTGGCACCTGCCCGATGAGGAGGCAACCACGGTCGCCGGCCTCGTCATCCACGAGGCGCGCTCGATCCCCGATCGCGGCCAGAGTTTTACGTTCCACGGCTTCCGTTTCCGCGTCCTGCGCCGCGAGCGCAACCGCATCACGGCGCTCCGTATTTCACCGGTGCCGCGTGAGGCCGAGATGGAAGAACCCAAGCCGAGAAGGGCCGGGACGTCGTTTTAGCCGTCATGACAGGTGTCATCGCCCGCGCAGGCGGGCGATCCAGTACTCCGCGGCGGCAATTGTGTGCACGAACTGCTGCCGCGGAGTACTGGATGCCCCGCCTTCGCGGGGCATGACAGCGGAGCTAGCGCCCACCTTCCCCCGGCGCCTGCGCGTGGATCGCGAGCGCGTGCACGCTGCCGGAAAGTTCCGCGGCCAGCGCCGAATTTATCATGCGATGGCGCTCGACCCGGGTCTTCCCTTTGAAGGCAGCAGACACGATATAGACACGAAAGTGCGTTTCGCCGCTCGGCCGATGGCCGCCGTGGCCCTCATGCAAATGTGACTCGTCGGCGACTTGCAGGCTTTCCGGGGTGAAAGCTTCCTGCAACTTGTTGCTGATAATGTCTTTCATAACCATGACTGCCATTAAGGGACGCGATCGCACCCCCGTCAACTCCGTAGGCCGCCCATGGGCGGCCGTCTTCAAAGACGCCGAAGTGAAACTTCGGCTACGGGTGGTCAGCTAATTGCAATGTCAAGACTTGAAGGTTTTTGCATTGCGTAGTCAAAGTCAGCCATGCCGATCGATTCATCAAAGTTCTTCGATTCCATCCGCGTGAAGCCGCGGGGCAAGCAGCCCGAGCTGAAGCCGCGCGACACCGTGGCCAACTGCGAGTGGGCGGGCTGCGCCAACAAGGGTGCGCACCGCGCGCCGAAGGGGCGCGAGAACCAGCGCGAGTACTGGCACTTCTGCCTGGACCACGTGCGCGAGTACAACCAGAACTACAATTTCTTCTCCGGCATGAATGCCGACGCCGTCGCGCGCTACCAGAAGGACGCGCTGACCGGCCACCGCCCGACCTGGAAGATGGGCGCCAATGGCGGCAAGAAGGGTGCGGAAGCCGAGATCGATATGGCGTCCGACCCGTTCAGCATGTTCAGCGAGATCAACGGCCGCGCCAACTGGCGGAAGGGCCATGACGCCCAGCCCAAGGCCGAGACGCGCAAGGTGATGAACGCCGAGCGCAAGGCGCTCCAGGTCATGGGCCTCGGCCCCGACGCCACGCTCGCCGACGTCAAGAGCAAGTACAAGGCGCTGGTCAAGCAGCACCACCCCGATGCCAACGGCGGCGACCGCTCGACGGAAGATCGCCTGATCGAGATCATCAAGGCGTATAATTATCTGAAGACGGTGGTGCGGGAGGCGTAGGGCCTCGCCGCTCGCGTTCTTTCCTTCTCCCCTTGAGGGAGAAGGTGGCGCGAAGCGCCGGATGAGGGGTATCTTTCCGCGGATTCACTGCAAGAGCTTCACTCGCGGAGACAACCCCTCACCCGTCTCGCCGCTACGCGGCGATCCTCCCTCTCCCGCAAGGGGAGAGGGGAAGAACGCCGCTCCATCCGGGCTACGCATTCCCTACACCTCCGGCATCGCCCCCACATAGGACGAGCTCGGCCGGATCAACCGCCCCGTGCGCTGCTGCTCGCGCGCATGCGCGGTCCAGCCTGCGCTGCGTGCCACGGCGAAGATCGGCGTGAACGCCTGCCGTGGGATCGCCAGCGCATCGAGCAGGATCGCGGTGAAGAACTCGACATTGGTCTCCAGCGGCCGGTCCGGATTTTTCTTCCGCAGCGCGCTGCGGATATAGGCCTCGACCTCGCCGGCAAACGGCAGGTCGGTGCCGTTGGACGCCAGCGCCTCGACCGCGGACTTGAGCACGTCGGCGCGCGGATCGCGCACGCGGTAGACGCGGTGGCCAAAGCCCATCATCCGCTCGCCGCGCGCCAGCGCCGCATCCACCCACGGCTGGATGCGCTCGCGCGAGCCGATCGCGTCCAGCATTTCCAGCACCGGCTCCGGCGCGCCGCCATGCAGCGGACCGGTCAGCGCGCAATAGCCTGCGGTGACGGCCGCGAACAGATCGGCCTGCGTCGAGGCCACCACGCGCGCGGTGAAGGTCGAGGCGTTCATGCCGTGGTCGCTGGCGGTGACGAGATAGGCGTCCAGCGCTGTGACCTCGCGCGAAGCAGGCGAGCGCCCATGCAGCATGCGCAGCGTGTCGGCGGCGTGGCTCACGTTCGGATCGGGCGCGACCGGCTCGAGCCCCTTGGCGCGCCGCACCAGCGCGCCGGCGATCACCGGGAATGCGCCGACAATGGTCGCCTCATGTTCGAGGCCGTGCTCGGCGCGAAGCCCTGCGACCGCTGCGCGAAACCCGTCGACAATGCCCATGCCGCGCGTTGCCGGCAGCAACTCGTCCAGCCGCGCGAAGGCGCGCTCGCGCGCCGCGCCCAGGCTCGCCCGCACATTGGCTTCACTCAAACTGGTCTTGCTGGCGCCGTTCCAGAGCCGGGCGGTGACGCCCTCAAAACTCGATTTGGCGGCGAGGCGGCCGACATGCTCGCCGGCGATGATCAGCTCGCCGCGCTCGCCGTCGACATGGCTCAGCACGGTCTCGGCCGCGGGAACGCCGTCCAGCCCGATCTGGCTTTTGGTGAGGTGGATGTTCATGGCCCAATCTCCCTTTTGCATTGCACGCAGGGAAAAGTCGGGCCTCTCGACAGATTGATCAATCTTGATTACATAAATCAATATGAAAAATTCCGAGGGCCTCTACCTCTCCGCCCGGGAGGCCGCCGCCGAGCTCGCGATCTCGCCAGCCACCCTCTACGCCTATGTCAGCCGCGGCCTGATCCGCTCCGAGCCGACCTCAGATTCGCGAAAAAACCGCTACCGCGCCGAGGACGTCCGCGCTCTGAAGGAGCGCCGGGTGCCGTCGCCGGAGCCGCGGGGCCTGCGCAGCTTCGATGCCGATTTGCCGGTGATGGACACGGAGATCTCGACCATCACCGAGGAGGGCGCGATCTACCGCGGTGTGAACTGCGTCGATCTCGCCGAGAACGACACGCTGGAGCACACCGCGACGCTGCTCTGGGACGTCGCCGGCGTCGATCCCTTCGCGCCGGACAATTGTCCCGCGATATCCGAGGAGATGCGCTTGATCGCGCAGGCCGCGCGCCGCGCCGCGCCGATCGATCGCGCCATCGCTGTGCTGGCGCTCGCATCGAGCGCCGATCCCCGCGCCTTCACCCGCGCCCCCGATGGCCGCGCCATGGTCGGCGCGCGCATCGTCCGCCTGCTGGTCGCGACCATGCTCAACGCCGAGCCGTCGGCCGAGCCGATGCATCAGCAGATCGCGAAGGCCTGGGCGCCCGACAACAAGCACGCGCCCGACCTGATCCGCCGCGCGCTGGTTCTGCTCGCCGAGCATGAATTGAACGCCTCCACCTTCACCGCGCGCTGCGCGGCCTCGACCGGCCTCAATCTCTATGATTCCGTCATCGCCGGTCTCGCCGCACTGAAGGGGCCGAAGCATGGCGGTGCCGGCGTGCTCGCATCGCAGCTCGTCAAGACGCTGGTGGATCGCGACGTCGAGCCCATGGTTCGCGAACGCGTCGCGCTCGGCGAACGCTTTCCCGGCTTCGGCCACGGCGTCTACAAGCGCGGCGACCGGCGCGCGCAGTCGCTGCTCAATGCGCTCTCTCGCGCCGGCGCACCGCGAAAATTCACGCGCGAAGTGCCTGAAAGGATCGCGGAGGCGACCGGCGAGCTCGTCAACATCGACTACGCGCTTGCGGTGCTCGTGCACGCGCTACGCCTGCCTGGAGGCAGCGAGCTTGCGCTGTTCGCAATGGCCCGCAGCGTCGGCTGGATCGCGCATGCCAGCGAGCAGCTACAGCACGGCAAGCTGATCCGTCCGCGGGCGCGCTATGTGGGACCTGCGCCGGGGCGGAGGGCGGGCGCTACGCCGCTGAAGGGCTAAGGGGGGCACCCATAAGTCCGCGAGACCCCACTTGTGATGTTTGTTGTGCCGCTTCGAAGCGGAGGTCCGCGCCGGCCTCCGGCAAGGCCTCCTCATGGCAAGAACGCACAGTCGATTCGTGAGCTCATGCCGTCGCGAACCTCAAGGCTTCGTCCGTCTCGGGGCCCCCGATCTTGGGGCCTTGGCAAATACGTCGTCCCACGGCGGATCCGGCGGAAAAACCTCACCCAGGAACGCGACGAAGGCCTTCACGTTTGGATTGCCTCGACGGCTTTCCGGCCATAACGCGGTGATGTTGGTTCTAGGGACGACGAAATCTTGCAGGACGGGTACGAGTTCGTTGCGTCTGACATAAGGAGCTGCGACGAACGTGGGGGTAACACCGATGCCACCGCCCGACGCAATGACGGTGGCCACAGCCTCGCTAACATCGGTGATGATGGCCGCGTCGGGCATGATCTCGACCAGGCGATCGCCGATGAGGAAGGGCCAGCGAAATGTCTGGCCCGAACTCTGGAAGCGAAAGTTCACACAGTCATGGTTGGCCAGTTCGTCGGGATGGATCGGCGTGCCGCGCCGGGCCAGATAGTCGGGGGAAGCGAAAGCGCAGATGCGGTGCGGCGCGAGCTGACGCGAGATCAGCCGGGAGTCCGCGAGATCGCCGACGCGGATCGCGACATCGATGCCCTCTTCGATCAGATCAACGTAGCGGTCGCCGATCCGCAACTCGATCATGAGCTTTGGATAGCGCTGTCGAAAGCGTGGCAGGGCCGGCGAGAGAATATTCACGCCGATAGGTAGCGGCGCGGCGATCCTCAGCGTGCCCGCAGGTTCGGAACGCGCCGCCACCGCCGCTTGCTCGATCGCGTCCGCCTCGCGCAAAAGCCGCAGCGTCCGCTCGTGCAGGTCCCGCCCCTCTGGCGTCAGAGTGAGCGAGCGCGTCGTACGGCTGAACAGGCGCAGGCCGAGGTGCTGCTCCAGCCGTTGCACGCTCTTGCTGATCGCAGATGGCGAGACACCAAGTGCACGCGCGGCGGCTGAATAGCTGCCAAGGGAGCCGGAGCGGGCAAACGCGATGAGACCGGTCAGTCGATCGAGGGCGATTTGTGCCATGATGGAATAACAAAACCGAAGATTGGCTCAATTTTCAAGTAAAACTCATTGGCCTAGGTTTCCATTCATCGGCGGCGCGCTGCGCGCCCGCTCTTGAAAGGACCGACTCCCGTGATCGACCCTGCTCCCCAGACCCTCAAAGATCGCAACGTCGTCATCTTCGGCGGCACATCCGGCATCGGCCTGGCTGCCGCGCAGCAGGCCAAAGCGGCGGGCGCCAAGGTTATCGTTATTGGTTTCGACCCCGTCGGAGCCGAGCGAGTTGCCGCGGAGAACAGATTCGCCGGCTGGCGGGCTGCGGACGTGACCAAGCCCGAGACCATTGCCGCAGCCCTTGCCGACATCCCGCAAGTCGACCATCTCGTTCTGCTTGCGGGCAGCTTCGTCGCAGGCAAAGTGTTGGAGGCAGATGTCGCCTACCTGCGCCGCGCCTTCGATGAGCGAATTTGGGCGGCCGTGCATGTGTTGCGAAGCCTTGGGCACCGGCTCGCTGCCGACGGGTCCGTCACGTTCATTTCCGGAGCCTTGGCCGATCGACCCAACGCATATGGCACGTCCGTGCTCGCGGCCGCCTCCGCTGCGATGGAGGCCTTCGCCCGCGGCCTTGCCCTGGAGCTGGCACCACGCCGCGTGAATACCTTGTCGCCTGGGACGATCGACACCCCGCTCCTCGCACGTACGCTTGGCGAGGGCCGTGATGCCTACGTGGCGGCGCTGAAAGAAAAGCTTCCGCTGCACCGTGTTGGCACTGCGCAGGAAGCCGGGAATGCCGTGGTCTTCTTGATGAGCAACGAATTCATGAACGGCGAGACGCTGCATGTCGATGGCGGTGCGCGTCTGGTCTGATTGCCCCTGTGTCCGCGGCTTTGTTTCCGCGACGCCGCCCCCAACAAGATGAGATTATGAAAGGCCGCAAGATGACGACCGACAACATCGATTTCGACCATCTGCTGCGCTCAAATCTGGAGCGCGTCTTCAACGAGCGGGACGACGACAAACGTCGAACCGCCATCGCCGAACTGTTCGTTGAGGAGCCCGTCATGTACGAGCCGACGGATATCGTTCAGGGGCGGGCAGAAATTTCGCGCGTTGCCGCAAACCTTTTGAAGCAGTTCGGGCCGACGTTCCGTTTTATCCCCGACGGCGTCGCCGTCGGGCATCATGGCCTGGCGCATCTGGCTTGGCGCGCAGGGCCCGAGGACGGGCCGGTCGCGGTGACGGGGGCGGACGTGGCCGAAATTGAAGGCGGTAAGATCGCGAGGCTATGGGTGCTACTCAATGCGCAGAAGAGCAAATAGCGTCGCCGCCTCTACGCCCGCGGCTTTACTTCCGCGACAGCGCCGCCATTCCGCCGGCGATAGATCCACACCGCTATGCCCCCCACGATCGCAACTCCAACCACCGTCAAAATCCAGATATGCTTGCCGACATGCTCATGGTGGTGCAGCCCGGCATATTCGTGCAGCGCCGTCACCGCCAGCACGCCCGGCAGCACATGGGCGGGGGCCCAGACCAGGATCGCCGGGATGTTCACCGCATAGAATCTTGCGGGCGCCATCCCGAGTGCGCCGGCGGTCACGGGCACGAAGGCGCGGATCGGCGGCACGAAGCGGGCGAAGAAGACAGCCCAGGTGCCGAAGCGGTGGAAGAAGCTCTCGCTCTCCTCGACCACGCGCGGATAGTTGGTCAGCGGCCAGGTGTTGAGGATCCCGCGCTGCCGCCGGTGGCCGATCCAGTAGGCCGAGCCGTCACCGAGCACGGCGCCGAGCGCCGCCGCCACCAGCACCCATGGCAGTTGCAGCTCGCCGCCCGGAACCAGGGCGCTCAGCGCCAGGATAATGGTCGAGCCGGGGATGACCGATCCCACCACCGGCACGGCTTCCAGCAGCGCCGCCAGGAACAGGGTCAGATAGGCCAGCCACGCATGGGCCGAAGCGAACGCGATGAGGGGATCAAGGAAGGAAGTCACGTCGTCTCTGTGGCGGGCTGGGGCTTTCAAGTTCAGACCCTACATAAGTAAGGGGAGGCGGCGAAAGTGCCATTTGCGTGGGCAGCCCGTTACCCCCGCTCGAAATTCGAGCGTGATTCGCAAGGCAGCCCTCCCAAAACTGCGTTCCTGACCTATCTAAATGAAAAGACAACGGAACTTTGATTGAGGCGCGGGCTTCTGCCGGTCCCTTGTCTCTGATAGGTTCGCAGATGCACCCAGCCGCAGCCAACGTGCAATAACTGGTCTCAGGATCGCCCGGGGCCTCGGAGGATTGATGACGACCGCCGCCATGTCAAAAGTTGAGGAAGTTTCCGGTCTGCCCGACATGAAGGTGTCGGTCCGCCAGGTGTTCGGGATCGACAGCGATCTCGAAGTGCCGGCCTATTCCGAAGTCGATCCTCACGTGCCCGAAGTCGATTCCGATTACCGCTTCGACCGCGCCACCACGCTCGCCATCCTCGCCGGCTTCGCCCGCAACCGCCGCGTGATGGTGACCGGCTATCACGGCACCGGCAAATCCACCCATATCGAGCAGGTCGCGGCCCGCCTGAACTGGCCCTGCGTGCGCGTCAACCTCGACAGCCACATCAGCCGTATCGATCTCGTCGGCAAGGACTCCATCGTGGTCCGCGACGGCAAGCAGGTCACTGAATTCCGCGACGGCATCCTGCCCTGGGCGCTGCAGAACAACGTCGCGCTGGTGTTCGACGAATACGACGCCGGCCGCCCCGACGTGATGTTCGTGATCCAGCGCGTGCTCGAAGTCTCGGGACGCCTGACCCTGCTCGACCAGAACAAGGTGATCAAGCCGCATCCGGCCTTCCGGCTTTTTGCCACGGCGAATACGGTTGGCCTCGGCGACACCTCGGGCCTCTATCACGGCACCCAGCAGATCAACCAGGGCCAGATGGACCGCTGGTCGATCGTCACCACGCTGAACTATCTCAGCCACGACGAGGAAGTGGAGATCGTGCTGGCCAAGGCCAAGCACTATCGCACCCAGGAAGGCCGCGACATCGTCAACAAGATGGTGCGCCTTGCCGATCTCACCCGCAACGCCTTCGCCAATGGCGACCTGTCGACGGTGATGAGCCCGCGCACGGTGATCACCTGGGCGGAAAATTCCGACATTTTCGGCGATATCGGCTTCGCCTTCCGTGTCACCTTCCTCAACAAGTGCGACGAACTCGAGCGTCCCCTGGTCGCCGAGTTCTACCAGCGCTGCTTCAACGCGGAGCTGCCGGAATCGGCAGTCAACGTGGCGCTCAGCTGATCTCTCTCGGTGTGTCGTCCCGGCGAAAGCCGGGGCCCATACCGCGTGATGTTTCGGTGAAGCGACGCTGATAGTTTTTTCTGACGACGGCCGGTGGTTATGGGCCCCGGCCCCCGTGCGCAATTGCGCACTAGGCCGCGGCGACGGATAGGGCGAGATGACCACCTCCAACTCCAAATTCCGTACCAGCAAGGAAGCGCCGACCGAGCCGTTCAAGCGCTCGGTCGCCTCCTGCCTCAAGGCGATCGCGAAATCGCCCGAGCTCGACGTCTCCTTCGCCGCCGAGCGCCCGGGTCTTGCGCCGGGCAAGGCGCGGCTGCCCGAGCCGGCGCGGAAAATGACCAAGCGTGACGCCGCCATCGTGCGCGGCCACGCCGATTCCATCGCGCTCAAGATCGCCTGTCACGACCCGAAAGTTCATCGCAAGCTGATGCCCGGCAATCCGCAGGCGCGCGGCGTGTTCGAGGCGGTGGAGCAGGCGAGGGTCGAGGCGATCGGCGCGCGCCGCATGGCGGGCGTTGCCAAGAATCTCACCGCGATGCTCGACGACCATTTTCACCGCGGCAAGTTCGACGAGATCACCGACCGCGCCGATGCGCCACTGGCGGACGCGCTGGCGATGCTGGTGCGCGAGCGCCTGACCGGCATGGCGCCGCCGACGGCGGCGAAGAAGATGGTCGATCTCTGGCGCCCGATCCTCGAAGACAAGATCGGCAGGCGGCTCGACCGGCTCGACGGCGTGGTCGAGGACCAGGCCAGATTCGGCGACGCCGTGCATGATCTGTTGTCGGCGCTCGAGCTCGGCGACGAGCGCAACGCCGACAGCGAGGACGATGAGGACAACGACGAGAACCAGGACGGCGACAACGACCAGTCCGGCGCGGAAGGCTCACCCGATTCCGATGCCGCGCAGGAGATGAGCGCCGACCAGGCGCAGGCGACGTCGGAGGAGATGAGCGAGAGCGCGATGGAAAGCGCGCAGGCCTCGACCTCCGACACCTTCGACGACGGCGAGCTCGGCGACGACGAGACGCCGGGCGAGGCGACGCGTCCGAACGCGCACGGCAGGAACGAGCCGCGAGGGCCGGAATATCACGCCTTCGCGCCCAAGTTCGACGAGGTGATCGCCGCCGAGGACCTCTGCGACCATGACGAGCTGGAGCGCCTGCGCGCCTATCTCGACAAGCAGCTCGCGCATCTTCAGGGCATCGTCGCCCGCCTCGCCAACCGGCTGCAGCGCCGCCTGATGGCGCAGCAGAACCGCGCCTGGGAGTTCGACCTCGAAGAGGGCATCCTGGACCCCGCGCGCCTGTCGCGCGTCGTCACCGATCCCTATCACCCGCTGTCCTTCATGCACGAGAAGGAGGCGACGTTCCGCGACACCGTGGTGACGCTGCTGCTCGACAATTCCGGCTCGATGCGCGGACGCCCGATCACGGTCGCGGCGACCTGCGCCGACATTTTGGCGCGCACGCTGGAGCGTTGCGGCGTCAAGGTCGAGATTTTGGGCTTCACCACGCGCGCCTGGAAGGGCGGGCAATCGCGCGAGGCGTGGCTTGCCGCCGGCAAGCCGGCCAATCCCGGCCGTCTCAACGATCTCCGCCACATCATCTACAAATCCGCCGACGCCCCCTGGCGCCGTGCGCGAAAAAATCTCGGCCTGATGATGCGCGAGGGTCTGCTGAAGGAGAACATTGACGGCGAGGCGCTGGACTGGGCGCACAAGCGCCTGCTGGCGAGGGCCGAGCAGCGCAAGATCCTGATGATGATCTCGGACGGCGCGCCGGTCGACGATTCCACGCTGTCGGTCAATCCCGGCAACTATCTCGAGCGGCACCTGCGCCACATCATCGAGGAGATCGAGACCCGCTCGCCGGTCGAGCTGATCGCGATCGGCATCGGCCATGACGTCACCCGCTATTATCGCCGCGCCGTGACGATCGTCGACGCGGAAGAACTCGGCGGCGCCATCACCGAAAAGCTCGCCGAGCTGTTCAGCGAGACCAACACAGCGCCAACCCAGCCGGCCGGTCGCCCGCGACGCAAATTGCATTCGTGAGCACGCAATCATCCCGCCGCAGCTTTCTTGGCCACGCGGCGGCGGGATTTTCCACTCTCGCATTGTCCCGGCTGGCGCACGCTCAGGTCACGACCGAGCCGCCCCCGCGCCCGCTCCAGGTCGAGCACGCCGTCGCCGAGCCCGTCAGCCTCGAAGTCAATGCGCGCACCATTCCGAATTTCGAGCCGCGTGACCGCTCGCGCACGCGCTTCGGCTCGCTGGAATATCGCAGCGGCCTGGTGCTGACCTCGCCCTTTCGCGGCTTCGGCGGCCTGTCCGGCATCCGGCTCGATGCCAAGGGCGAGCGCTTCCTCGCGATCTCGGATCAAGGGGGCTGGTTCACCGGCCGCATCCGTTATTCCGGCGGCAAGATGACCGGGCTCGACGATGTCGAGGCCGCGCCGCTGCTGGGCGCCGAGGGGCGGCCGATCACCGAAAAGCGCATGTGGTGGGATTCGGAATCGCTGACGCGCGACGGCAATGTGGTTTATGTCGGGCTCGAGCGCGTCAACCAGATCCTGCGCTATGATTTCGCCAAAGGCGGCATCCGCGCCCGCGGCGAGCCGATCCCGGTGCCGCCAGCCTTGCGCAAGCTGCCGCACAACAAGGGGCTGGAAGCGCTGGTCTTCGTCCCGAAGGGCCAGCCGCTCGCCGGCGGCCTGATCGCGTTCTCCGAGCGCGGGCTCGATGCCGACGGCAATCTGGTCGCGTTCCTGATCGGCGGTCCGACGCCCGGCCAGTTCAGCGTCCGCCGCACCGAGAAATTCGACATCAGCGACGCGGTGCTGTTGCCCTCCGGCGAGCTCCTGATCCTCGAACGCAAATTCTCCTGGTTCACCGGCGTCGACATCCGCATCCGTTCGATCCCCCTCAAATCCATCGCGCCTGGCGCGGTGGTCGACGGCCCCGCGCTGTTCAAGGCCGATCTCGGCCAGGAGATCGACAACATGGAAGGCATCGACTCCCACGTCACGGCCGAGGGCGAGACCGTGCTGACCCTCGTCTCCGACGACAATTTTTCCATGCTCCAGCGCACCCTGCTGCTGCAATTCACGCTGGTGGAGTAGTTCGCCGCCGTCGTCCCGGAGCGCGCCCCGATCTCCACTGTCGTCCCGGATCTGCGCTGACGCTTGTCCGGGACGACGGCAGAATGTGTGGCGCGCTCTCGCGCCAAGCCGCGGTCGCAATGCGTGCCGCCACTACCCGCCATTCCCGCGCGCAACTGGCAATCCGCCGCCCGGCCACTAAACTCTCTCCACGATCCTCCCATCCTCCCGGAACTCCCCGCATGAGCGCCCTGTTTTCCCCGATCAAGCTGCGCGGCCTGACGTTGAAGAACCGCGTCGTGGTGTCGCCGATGTGCCAGTATTCGGCCGACGACGGCGTCGCCACCGACTGGCACTTCACCCACATCAACAATCTCAGCCTGTCGGGCGCGTCGATGTTCTGCATCGAGGCGACCCATGTCGAGGCGATCGGCCGCATCACGCCGGGCTGCCTCGGGCTCTACAGCGACGCCTGCGAGGCCGCGCTGAAGCAGATCCTCGCCTCGGTGCGCAAGCATTCCTCCACCGCGATCGGCATGCAGCTCGCCCATGCCGGCCGCAAAGCCAGCAGCGCGCGGCCCTGGGACGGCGGCCAGCTGATCCCGATCAGCGCGGGCGGCTGGCAGACGGTGGCCCCAAGCGCGCTGCCGCACAAGGAGGGCGAGGCCGCCCCGCTCGCGCTGGACGCGAGCGGCCTGAAGCGCATCCGCGACGCCTTCGTCGACTGCGCGAAGCGCGCCGACCGGCTCGGTATCGACGCCATCGAGCTGCACGGCGCGCACGGCTATCTCATGCATCAGTTCCTGTCGCCGATCTCGAACCGGCGCACGGACGAGTATGGCGGCTCGCTCGAGAACCGCATGCGCTTCCCGCTGGAAATCTACGACGCCGTGCGCGCCGTCTTCCCGCACGACAAGCCGATCGGCATGCGGGTGTCGTCGACCGACTGGGTCGAGGGCGGCTGGGATCTGGCGCAGACCATCGAATTCGCCAGAGCGTTGAAGGCGCGCGGCATCGACTGGATCGATGCCTCCTCGGGCGGCGTCTCGCCGCTGCAGAAGATTCCGCTCGGCCCCGGCTATCAGGTGCAGTTTGCGGAAGCCATCCGCCGCGAGACGGGAGTGCCCACCATCGCCGTCGGCCTGATCACCGACGCAAAACACGCGGAGGAGATCGTGGCATCCGGCAAGGCCGACATGGTCGCGCTCGCCCGCGGCATGCTCTACGACCCCCGCTGGGCCTGGCACGCCGCCGCCGAGCTCGGCGGCGAAGTCGAAGCCCCGCCGCAATACTGGCGCTCGCAGCCCTCGACGCAGAAGGCGCTGTTCGGCAGGACCACGTTCGGGGCGCGGTGACTCTCTTCACCTCTCCCCGCTTGCGGGGAGAGGTCGGATTGCGCGCAAGCGCAATCCGGGTGAGGGGGTACAGGTGCGGCGAAAATCTCATGCGCGGAGAGAAGCCCCTCACCCCAACCCTCTCCCCGTAAGAACGGGGAGAGGGAGTTACCCCTCACGTATCCGTAAACCTCCTCACCTTCCACGCCCCCCAAAACTGGCCTAACCTCTCCACGTTCAACGCCTCGTGGAGGCCGGCCATGCGGTTTCGTGTTCGTAATACTGCCCATGTGTTCGAGCGCGTGGGCCTCGCGATGGCGGGGGCCGCGTGCGGGCTGTTCGTCGGCGCCTATGTCGGATCGGCGATCGCGCCGTTGACCACGCAGGGCTTCCTGCTGCTGATGATGCTGCTCGGTGCCGTCGGCTTCTATCTCGGCATCGACACGCCGCAGATGCCTTTCGACGAGGCGCACAGCGAGATCGACGCCGCCGAATTGCTGAGCTCGGCCGGCACGCTCTGCGCCACGCTCACCGCGCTCGCCTCCGTCGCCGTCATCGTGCTCCGCCTCGATCCGCACATGGCCTGGACCTGGCTCGTCCTGTTCGGCTGGACCGCCGGCGTCGCCATGCAGATCGTCGCCGGCGCAAAGTCGCGGATGCGGAAGTAGCTCTTCTTACCCTCCCCTGGAGGGGTCCGGGACGAGCGTAGCTCGCCCGTGGTCGATCGCGCGCAGCGCGAGCGGGGTGGGGTGATCTCTCCACTCGGGCAGTGTTGGATGTGGAGAGACTGTCACCCCACCCCGTCTCGCCTCGCTACGCGATGCGAGCCGACCCTCCCCCTCCAGGGGAGGGTAAGCAGGCAGCGACGCCCTAAAACACCACGCCCACCCGCGTGCCGCGCTTCCACGCGATGCGGCAGCGCTTCTTCGTGTTCACATGCAGCAGCTCGAACCGGTCGGGGATCTGCACCTGGCCGCCGAGATCGACGCAGGCGCCGCCCGGCGAATAGTCGATCAGCGTGCAGTTGATCACCGGCGCGCGCGGGTCGGTGATGATCTTGGCCTGGCGGGACACCAGCCCGGCCGGTTTGACGCGGGCAAATTTTCGCGGATGCTGTGGCACGTCTCCTCCAACTCCGCAGTCGGCATGATCTTCGAAAAGTGTGAAGCGGTTTTCCGAAAAGATCATGCCGAACCAAAAAAGGCTCGCGGCGGGCTCTGTGCAGGATGATGCAGAGGAGTTGATGCGATCCGGCTAAGGTCGGCGGGAGAATTTTAATGAAAAGTGGCGGCGACCGGAGAAAGCGGCGGTAGCGGGGTGCCCACCCTCCCCTGGAGGGGTCCGGGACGAGCGTAGCTCGCCCGTGGTCGGTCGCGCGCAGCGCGAGCGGGGTGGGGTGATCTCTCCACTCGAACGGTCCCCGTGGGGAGAGATCACCCCACCCCGTCGCACATTTCGCTGCGCTCAACGTGCGCCGACCCTCCCCCTCCAGGGGAGGGTAAGCACCCCGCCACCTCACCCCGTCACGCCCTCCTCCACCCCGGCCCCCGCCGCCGCATCCACCCCCGGCGGCACCGGCATCGGCACGGTCACGTAATCCTTCGGCATGTTCACCGGCCGATAGCCCGGCTCCACCGCCATCCGCTTCAGCACGCTCTCATGCACATGCGCGCCTTCGGGGATGACGCGCGGCTCGCAATCGGGGATGTAGAAGCCGAAAGTGACCTTCCGCTCCGGCCATTCCCTATACTTCGCGCGCTTCGGCAGATACTCCAGCACCCGCCAGGCGGCATTCATCGAATCGTGCAATTCGCCCGTCTTCCCCGTATAGGCCGGCTCGACGTATTTGAACGGCGAGTTCTTGCGCTGGACGCCCCAGGCGAGCTGGTTCACGGTGCGCGGGTTGAACTTCAGCCCGGCCTTCTCGGCCTCCGCGATCATCCAGATCAGCGGATATTTCGATTCCCCGCTTTCCGCCTCCGGAAAGCCGCCGCCGACGTCGCAATGCACGCCGGCGAACCACACCTGCAGAATGTCCTGCGGCACCTTCTTCTCGTCCGGCACGTAGCGGTTGCTCCAATAGTCCTGCGGCTCCCAGTATTTGTTGAGGCGAAACATGCGCCGCCGCTCGTCGATCGCGATCGCCTGCCGGAAGATGTTGACGCTCGGATTGCGCCGCGTGAAGGCGAGCTCCTCCAGGCTGAACACGAAAAAGAAATTATCGCGCCGCGGCACGATCACGCTCGCCACCGTGTCCCACACGCCGATGAAGTGGATGGTCGGCCAGCGCGTCGAGGTGATGCGCGCGAACTGCGCGGCGAGGTCGAACGTGTCCTTCGGCAGCGGCCCGCTCTCGTCGATCGCGATGTCCTTGAGGTCCTCGATGTCGTTGCCGCGCCCGGTGCCGGAATATTGCTTGTAGGCGACGAGGCCCGAACCTGCGAGGTTCGCCTGCTCCGGCGAGATCAGCCCGATCTTGTGGATCAGCCCCGCCAGCACCCGAACCGTGTAAGCCCCGCGCGAAAAACCGAACAGGTAGATCTTGTCGCCCGGCGCATAATGCTCGACCAGGAAGCAATAGGCCGAGAGCACGTTGTCATCGAGCCCGTAGCCGGTGGCGAGCCCCAGCACCAGATTGATGTTGGCCTTCCAGCGGTGCCACGTCGTCGGCTCCGTCACCGTGCCGACCCCGGGATCGTAGAACACCATCTGCCGCGGCTGCGTCTTGTCCGTCTTGCGCAGGCAGCGATACAGCTTCAGGACGTTGGAGATGTTCTCCGAGATCTCGTTGCCGGTCCCGTCACAGCAAATGACGAGGTTTTTCGGTTCAATGTTGTGTGCGTGCTCCACAATATGCCCCTCCGGGAAATGCTACCCGGGCGAGTATAGCGGAAAAGCGCGACGGAGAGGAGACGGAGACGAGAACATAAGCCGCAGCGAAGGTGCGCTCCCTCGCCCCGCTCTTCGCGGGGAGAGGGTTGGGGTGAGGGGCTTTCTCCGGGAAAACAGCGAGAGATGGATTCGCGGAAGCTCCCCCTCACCCGGAATTTGCTACGCAAATTCCGACCTCTCCCCGCAAGCGGGGCGAGGTAAGCCGCCCCCTACTTCTTCTTCCCCGGCCCGAAATCCGGCTGCCAGGCGGCCTCCTTGCGGCTTGGCGCCGCGGCGATCACCTTGGCCTTGTCCTTCTTCGGTTTCTTGGCTTCGCGGTTGCTGCGTTGCTGTCCCTTGGCCATGTCGCTCTCCTGTGGTTCGAGCTCGCTGAGTTCGTCGGCTTGCAGCACGCGCCCGCGCGGCGTGCAGATGCGCACGTCCATGTAGCCGTCGCGCAGCAGCTTGCGGGCCAGCCGCAACGCGACGGTGGCGCTGCCGCGGCCGAGATTGGCGCTGCCATATTCGTTCGTTCCGCTGACGAGATAGGGCACGCGCGTGGTTCTACCCATTGAGCACGGCCGCCGCGCAGACGAGAAGCAGAAGGAACAGCGGAACGATGTCAGGCGGAACGATCCACTCAGAGGCGCGAAAACGCGGCATCGCAAGCTCCTGCGCGGCACGACGAACTCGTGCCCTGACGACTGATTTCCCGGCGCGGTGATGCAAGCAAGCCTACGCCTGCCGCACGGCAATAGCGAGGACTAAAACGCCGCGCGAGCCAGAGCGTTTTCGAGCGAAGTGGGTACCAGTTCGCGTCAAGAAAACGCGTCAAAACAAAAACCAGAGCCCGTTCCGATTTGATCGGAACGGAAATGGCTCTGGTGACGATAATGCTGGCTATCGCGGCGCGACAAGCGCATGGTCGCCATCGCCGGCGTCGGTTTGGGGCCCGCTCTCGCAGCAAGGCAGGCGCGCATGACCATCCGTTCGCGGCGGGAAACCGTCACGTTCAAGCATCCGTTCCGCATCCACGGCATCGAGCGCGTGCTGCCGGCGGGCGCCTATCAGGTGATCGCCGACGAGGAGACGATCGAAGCTGAGACCTTCTCGGCCTGGCGCCGCGTCGGCACGTCGATCATCGTGCCGGTGGAAGGCGTGCTCGGCTCGGTCGAGATGCTGTCGATCCGCGCGATCGACCTTGCGGATGCGATCGCCTCCGACGCGAGGGTCGCCAATGACTGACCATACCGTCGATCTCGACAAGCATCGCGGCATGGCCGCGCAGAAGGCGACCGATCTGCGCCGCGCGCTGGCGGAGGTCGAGAGCAATGTCAGGCAGCTGCGCGAGCGCGAGGCCGATCTCGAAAATCGCCTGATGACGGTGCCCGCCGCCTCGTGGCCCGAGGCCGCGGTGAAGGCGCGCTATCTGCTCAACCTCTATGCCGCGAGCCTGCCCGTCGAGGATACCCGCCACCGCGCGCTGGTGACCGCGTTGTTCGACGATTTCGCGCGGCTCAACGGGGAGAGCTGAAGGCGGCCCCGGGCTGCGTGCGGCAGGATGCGGGCATGGGAAAGGACGGTGTCCGCGTAGAAAATACGTGTCGTCCTGGCGAAGGCCAGGACCCATAACCACCGAAGCGCGTTGTTGCGAAACATTGTGCCACAGCGTGCTTCGACAACACTGACCGGGGTAATGGGTCCTGGCGTTCGCCAAGACGACGATGAACTCATCGCGTCACGAAGCAACCCGTGTACAGGACGCCCCCATGACCCTCACCAGCGGCCGCTACATCGGCCTCGAATACGACCGGATGATCGTGCTGTTCTCCATGCAGGACGGCTCGCGGGAGATCGGTTGCGCGATCTCGACTTCGGCGATGGACGATCTCGAACGCGGCCCGAAGGTCGCCCCCGAGCACCGCGAAGCCCAGTTCACCCGCCTGCGCGACCGCATCGAAGCCTGCGCCGCCAGCAAATACCGCGCCTGCGAGTTCGAAGGCACCCCGCCGGGCATCGTGCTGCGGAGCATTGATTTTCGGGGATAGGGGGAGGCGGGCTACCGCGGCTGCGTTGTGTCCGACTTGCGCAGGCAGCGATAGAGCTTCAGGACGTTGGAGATGTTCTCCAAGATCTCGTTGCCGGTCCCGTCACAACAGATGACGAGGTTTTTCGGCTCGGTGTTGTGTACGTGCTCCCTAGGCCCCTCCGGCAAATGCTACCCCGGCGAGTATAGCGGAATTACGCGACGGAGAGGAGACGATGGTGCACAGCTCAAGCTCGATGCCGCGCCACCGAAGCCGAACGCCAACGGACACGGGCTCGGCATCTCGTGGGAGAATTTGGATCATGACCAGTGATCATCGCGCCGAGTTCTTCGCGCTGCTGGAGCGCGCCGTTCGTGTCGGCGCGCTGTTGCCGGACCCGGACGACATCGACCTGAGCGATGCAAACGCAGTCGCTGATCTGAAAATGGTGCTGCCTGAATTCTTCGTAGCGCACGCCGAGATCGAGGCGCTACTGGACTGACGCGCTTCCTTGGACGGCTATGCTGCGCTGCCCATTGGGCGACACCCGGTAACGCCCGGATGTTACAGCGGGGCCTCAGTGGGCGGTTTTTGCTAATTTCAAGGAAGATTCGCCAAAATTAACAGGGGGCGCCCTGTTTGTAAGTTGGCGGTTGCCTACGATGTGCGTTGCGTCGAGTCGCCCCCCGGATGTTCAATGATCCTCATGTGCTCACGCTGATTCGAAACGGCCTTGAGGAACGATCCGGTAACTTAAATGGGTTTCAGCTCTAACGTGCGTCGCAATTCAGCGCGCACGGACGGTGATGGAGACTGTTGATGGGATGACGTTAGCCGCGTCAGGGGTGTGCGGTCGGCCCCCGATAGCGTAAAGGCCTGCATCACCTTGCACGTGATGCAGGCCTCGACCGCGAAAACCGGTCCGGTTGCAGACTCGGCACGACGCGGGGCGCAATTAAAACTCGCATGTTCGTACGAGCTTTTCAATCGGACCTCCAAAACAAACCTGTGTGGAGGTTTACGGATGCGTAAACGCCAGAAGCACTGGGTGCGTTCCTACGTTCGCGTTCGCCATCGGCGGCCCGAGCATGTGCGCGCTCACTTTCGGCCCAAGGACTAAAGTCCTGAGCTGCTTGCGGTGATGGGCTTGCATCGGCGGTTCTGAACCGTTTCACCCATAGTGACTTCTTCTTTTGGAGCGCGGGACTGAGGCCCCGCGCTCATTCGATCGCGCATGGCGATGAGAAGCTGTTGATGCTGTCTCTCATTGTCGCCGTGCCCTGGAACTGCGCTGCAACCGTTCAATGACTTCTGGCGAGATTAAGTCCGTGGAGACGAAAAGCACTGGTGAGCAACTCAACGTATCGGCTGTCCGGCTGAGCCGCAATCAATTCGATTATTTCAGCTCCGACTGAACTGAAGCTAATTCCAGAGCCCAGCAACGCACACTCGCCGTCGTCCGAAAGGATCGGTAACGGCGACGGGAATCCTGATATCGAGTAGGGTACTCCTGCTATCTTTATATGGGCCGTTCCTGCCGTGACGGTGGCGCGCGCTTCATACGCCCAACCAGAATCAACCATTATTCCAGCAGGGCCAAAGACCTCTTGCCGAACAGGTTTTACAAGCGTCTGTACTTGACGGTTGATCTGAGAAAGGGTCGTGCCAGTTGACTCTGTCATATTCTGTTGGACGAATCGATCAAGATGATCTGCCGCTGTGAGCCACATAGCTGTTGTCTCACCACCGGATAGAAGGCTCGTAGTTGCAAAGGGCGCCAGCCTTGAAAGCGCCTCCGCCTCGTCACGCGCCAACATGCTCAATGTGTAAAGCGTCCGGAAACTATACGAGCTTTTTCCCGCGCCCTGTCGCACGAGGATGCGCGCCCAAATTGATCTAAAATCGTCGTTGCTTACATTCTCCGCAAATGACCAGAAGCGATCCAGCCAATCCGGATCAAAGGGATGCCCCTTTGACAAGCGCAACTCCTCTGCGCTGGCCCGAAACTCTTCGACTGCGCAGAGGGCAATAGCCTCGCGGTTTAACTGATGCCTTTGCTCGTCCGCCAATGCGCGAATGGAAGCGCGATCACCGAGAGAGAGTTCGGCAGCGGAGATGGACAGTCCATCTTCCTTCAATGCGTTCGACCAAAGCTTCATTGCTTCGACGTCGGCTTTGGCCTGCCTTTTGGTCAACGTCGGCTTAAGCCACGCGCCGACGCCGTGCACAACTCCTTCAGCTATAATCTTGGCAGCGCCTGAGAGACCCAGAAGGTCCTTCACTTGTACAAGTGCCGACGGACGGTCTTCACCCTTGCTATCATCTGACACAGCTAAACGCTCCAGCCATTGAAATTTCTCCCCAGAGAGATAACGGCCAAAGCCGCGCGTGCAGATTCTCCGGAGGCCTGACAGACGGATGTCTCATCGCTTCCGGCTTCCAGAGGTCGCGCTTTTCTGAGGATCGTGTAGCGCATCACGGTCGATCAGAAGTCCAGACAATCAGTTCAAAACAACCTTGAAAACCTGTTGGATAGCAATCGCCTAAGACTTCACGCCTCCCACCTCTGCACAACCTATAGTTATTTTCTCAGGTTGCCCGCTTGCAAGTTCCCGCACGATTGTTCTTTCGTCGAAGCGGGTCTTAAAAACAAAAACGGCCGGATCTTTCGATCCGGCCGTCAACGCAAAACTCTACTGGCTAAGCCTACGCCACGCGACCTAGCCCCCGCCCTAACAGGGAATCTTTTTAGCTGGCCTTCTTCGCCGGCGCGTCGCCGACCTTCTTCTGGATGGCGCGCTTCAGCTCGAGGGCGCGCGGCGACAGGGCGTCGGCGTTGGCCTTGAGCAGGAAGGCATCGAGGCCGCCATTGTGGTCGACGCTCTTGACCGCGTTGGTGGAGACGCGCAGGCGCACGTTGCGCTCCAGGGCTTCCGAGATGAACGTCACGTTGACGAGGTTCGGCAGGAAGCGGCGCTTGGTCTTGATGTTGGAGTGGCTGACCTTGTGGCCGACGAGGGGGCCCTTGGCCGTCAGTTCGCAGCGGCGAGACATGTCACAAATCCTTAAGTTCGAGCCCCAAACGAGTTGCGGCCGCCATTCGGGGCGCCACAGGGGCAAATTCTTTCGTCCTTGCAGGGAGCGGGCGGACGTATAGGGGGGAAGGTGGCTGGCGTCAAGGTTTTGGGCGGGGTTTCGTGGCCCGCGGCATGCCCCACAACAGGTGTCATCGCCCGCGCAGGCGGGCGATCCAGTATTCCACCGGCGGCGCGGCTGGAACAGAGGCGCCGCAGCGTACTGGATACCCCGCCTTCGCGGGGTATGACAGCGGAGGAGGGAGAGGCAGCGGAGTAAGGTGCGCCGCCGCGTCACACCCCGATCACTAAAACGGCAATGATTGAAACGCCTTACCATCACATAAACGGCGTATTCGCGACCGAGATATCCGGTGGAGTTCCCGGTGTTTTGCACCCGAACGGATTGTTTGCAGCGATTTTTGGCTTAACTAACATGGCCTGACGGCCCCCATTGGATGGCTTCGTGAATACCCTGACCCTTTCCCTGCCCCGGCTGCGCGCGGCCGGCCGGCTGGCCTTCGCGGCCCTTTGCGGGCTCGTCCTGGCGTGGGGGGCGGAGCCCGTGGCCGCGCAGGGCAAGCTCGAGGCGCAATATGAGGCGACGCTGTCGGGCATTCCCGTCGGCAAGGGCGCCTGGAACATCGACATCCAGGACGACGTGTTCGCGGCTGCGGCCTCCGGCGGCACCACGGGGCTGTTGAAGTCGTTCACGGGCGGGTCCGGCACGGGCGCCAGCCAGGGGCGCGTCGTCAACGGCGCGCTGGTTGCGACCGGCTACCAAGCCTCCACCACCACCCAGAAGAAGACGGAAAACATCCACATCACGCTCGACAAGGGCAATGTGAAGGAGTTCGGCATCGTGCCGGAGCCGCCGGTCGATCCTGACCGCATCGTCGTCACCGATGCGCATCGCCGCGGCGTCTGGGATCCGATGACGGCTTCGCTCTTGCGCGTGCCCGGCACCGGCGATCCCGTGACGCCGGAGGCCTGCCACAACGCCGCCCCCGTGTTCGACGGCCGCATGCGCTACGACCTCAAGCTCGATTTCAAGCGCATGGAGACCGTGAAGGCAGAGAAGGGCTATCGTGGCCCGGTCGTGGTCTGCGCGCTCTATTTCGTGCCTGTCGCCGGCTACATCCCCGATCGCCCCGTGATCAAATACCTCGCCGCCCAGCGCAACATCGAGATCGCCTTCGCCCCGGTCGCCGGCACGCGCATCCTGGTTCCGTTCTGGCTGAAAGTGCCGACGCCGCTCGGCCCCGCGATGCTGGAAGCCACCAGCTTCATCACCTCCCCCCAGCCGCCACGGGTGGCCAAGACGCAGTGATGTCCAGCGGATGGATGGGTAACACAATAGACCGGATCGATAGGTGACAGTCGTTCATGGTTCGGTCCGCTGCGGCGCTGCGCTAGCGCAGCGCC
>NZ_JACIHE010000028.1 GCF_014198245.1 Bradyrhizobium sp. cir1 | reverse complement strand
GCAGACGACTTTGAAACCCCGCGACAACCCGATCGGCACGAGGTTGTCACCCATCTCTTAGGTACGTTTCGTTACCCATGTCTCCGGGCCGGACAATGAGGCTGATGGCGGAGAGAGTGGGATTCGAACCCACGGTACGGTTTCCCGCACACACGCTTTCCAAGCGTGCGCCTTAAGCCACTCGGCCATCTCTCCGGAGCGCCCTCTCTTGAAGGGGCGCCGGTGATTTTGCAAGGGATCGCGAGGAAATCGGGTGAATTTTCCGTAAGATATTGTATTTACGCAATAATATCAGGCGCCAGCGGGCGCTTTAGAACCCCTCGCGGGCTGAACCGGAGGCGGGTTTGGCGCGACGATTCACTTGAGACCGCGAAACACACCGGGGACGCCATGACCATCCGCAAGACCATCGCCGCACTGAGCCTGATTTCGGCCCTCAGCTCCGCCTTTGCCGTGCCGGCGCTGGCACAGGTCTGCACCCGGCAAGGCGTGGATGTCAGCTGCGACGACGGACGGCGCGGGGTGCTGTCGGGCGATGCCATCCTCTGGCCGGACGGGACGCGCTCGAGCTCGACGCCGCATCAGAGCGTCATCATCGGCAACAAGAGCTCTGTGCATGTCGGGCCCGGCGTCTTCGTCGGCCAGGGCAAGGGCGTGGTGCCGCTGGACGATCCCAACGCGCCGAACAAGCGGCAATGCGCGATTCTGGAAGGCGTATCGTATTGTTATTGAGGTCCTCTTCCCTTCTCCCCTTGCGGGAGAAGGTGGCGCGAAGCGCCGGATGAGGGGTTCTCACCACTCATTCAAACGAGAGGAGAACTCGCGACCCCTCTCCCGCAAGGGGAGAGGGAAAGAACGTTCACGCTAAATCAACCGCACGCCTGATATCGCCGACTTCAGCCAGCGCAGCGCTTGCGGCGGCTGGGCTGCGAGCGGGGCGACGGCGGCCTTCTGGGTGCGGCTCTTCTCCAGCTCCGCGACGAAATCGGTGGACCATTGCTGAATGGTGTGGCCGCGCAGCTTCTTCATCATCGCGTCCCAGCGCATCTTGCGCTCGGTGAGCGGCATCGAGGCCGCGATCGCGATCGCGCGCGCCATGCCGTCGATGTCGTGCGGATTGACCAGCAGCGCGGCGTCGAGCTCGTTGGCGGCACCCGCAAATTTCGACAGCACCAGTACGCCGGGATCGGCCGCGTTTTGGGCGGCGACATATTCCTTGGCAACCAAGTTCATGCCGTCATGCAGCGGCGTCACCACGCCGACCTGCGCGGTACGATAGAGGCCCGCTAGGACGGTCTGGCTGAAGCCCTTGTTCAAATAGCGGATCGGCGTCCAGTCGACCTCGCCGTGGCGGCCGTTGACGTCGGTGACGAGGCGCGCGACCTCGTTCTGGAGATTGCCATAGGCCTCGATCGCGCCGCGCGAGGGATTGGCGATCTGAAGCAGCGAGATGCTGCGTGAAAACTGCGGCTGCTCGGTCCAGAGCCGGTCGAACGCGCTGATGCGGTTGACGAGGCCCTTGGAATAGTCGAGCCGGTCGACGCCGATCGCGAGCCGCTCGCCATTGAGGCTGCGACGCAGTCGCGACACGTCGGGATGCGATGCCGACTTGGCGGCGTAGGCTGCGAATTTTTCAGCATCGATACCGATGGGGAAAACCTCGCAGCGCGTGCGACCATGCTGCGAGATCACGATACCGTCGTCGATGGCGAGACCAAGCTCGCCGCCGACATAACCGAGAAAATTCTGCCGGTCCTCCTCGGTCTGAAAGCCGAGCAGGTCGTAAGCCAGCATCGCCGTGATCAGCTCACGATGATTGGGCACGCCCTGCATCACCGCGGCCACCGGCCAGGGCGTGTGCAGGAAGAAGCCGATCGGATCGTCGACGCCGAGATCGCGCAGCTCCGCGCCGAGCGCCAGGAAATGGTAATCCTGCACCCAGAACGCGGTCCGGGCTTTGCGGAAACGCATCAAGGCGCGCGCCATGAAGGCGTTGACCTCGCGATAGCTGACGTAATCCTCGCGCGAGACGCGAATCAGATCGCTGCGCGAATGCAGCGCCGGCCACAACGCCGAATTGGCAAAACCTTCGTAATAGCCGCCGTAATGCGCCGCCGGCAGATCCAGCGTTGCGATCGCGCCCGAACCCAGCGCTTCGATCTCGGCAAACGGTTCCTTCTGATGGCCGTCACGCACGCGGCCTGACGACCCCACCCAGATGGCCCCTGAATGCTCGACAACGGGCAGCAATGCCGCAGCCAGCCCGCCCGTCATGGGCTCATTGGGCTTGCTGCGGGCGACGCGATTTGAAACGACGACTAAGTTCACAGGTCGTCCCCTCCTGTTCATTCCACCCCGTTTAACTGCCGTTCATCAATATGGTTCCTGTCATGATTTCTTCGGATTGAAACCAAAATCGGGCATCCGCGTTGGAACGGGTTTCGCCTACGGAACCGGGAAATTTCACTGCAAAGACAGCATTTGCGTTGTGTTGCGCAGCATGCATTGTGCCGCGCAAGGGTGCCGTGCCGACGGCATTGTGTCTGCGACGTGGCGCTGCCTTCGTTTCACCTCGGATCGAGCAGGCGCGCGAGAAACATGCGCACATCGGCCGGCGCATCGAAGTGACCGTTCACGCCCATGGCGCGGCGGCCGACAGAGAAAGCGAGCCCGTCCATGTCGGGCATGATCGCGAACACCGTCTCATCCGTGACGTCGTCGCCGATGAACAGCGGACGGCGTCCCCTAAACGGTTCATGCTTCATCAATTCGTGCACGCCGCTCGCCTTGGTGAATCCCGAATGCTTGATCTCGCAGACGAACTTGCCCGGCAGCACTTCAATGGGCGCGCTGGGCAGGTCGGCGCGGATCAGCGAAACGGATTCGTAGATCGCCTTCTCCGCATGCGGCGCGAGGCGGTAATGCAGCGCCAGCGAATAGCCCTTGTCCTCGAGCAGAATGCCGGGCGAAAGCTTTGCGATCGCGGCGAGCCGCCGCTTCAGCTCCTTGTCCAGCGGCGGCGCGTGCACGTCGTCCGCTTCATTGTCCACCGACAGCCGCATCTCCGCGCCGTGGCCTGCGACGGCGCGGAAGACATCGGGTGCGAAGATCAGGTCGATGTCGTTGAGCGAGCGGCCGCTGACCAGCGCCAACGCTCCGGAGGTGCGCTCTGTCAGCCGGTTGAGCGTCTCCGACAGGCCGGGCGGCACCCACACCTCGCGCGGGGTCGGCATCAGGTCGAGCAGCGTGCCGTCGATGTCGAGCAGGATCGCGGTCTCGTCGAGATGCGGGACGAGCGCATGCGGCACCGGCACCGATTCGGGCGCATCGTCGTCGAGCATGGTGCGCTTCTGGTCCAATGCCATTTCCGCAAGTTCCGATTTCATCAGTCTACTCCATAAAGGCGAGCGGCTTTGCTATTTGTTCGAGCGATTTTCGTTCCGCGGAGACGGCATAGCGCCACGCCACGATCGCAGCCGCGATCATCAGGAATGCCCCCAGCAGATAGCCGGCGAATACGCTGGTGCGCGATCCCGTGTCGATCAGCGCGCCGAACAGCGCAGGGCCGATCACGCCGCCGATGCCGGTGCCGACCGCGTAGAACACCGCAATCGCCAGTGCGCGCACTTCGAGCGGAAAATTCTCGCTGACGGTGAGATAAGCCGCGCTCGCGGCGGGCGAGGCAAAGAAGAAGATCACCATCCAGGCGATGGTCTGTCCTTGCGCACTGAGCGCGCCGATCGTGAACAGGTAGCCCGAGAACGCCAGCAGCAGCCCTGAGACGCCATAGGTAAACATGATCATGGTACGTCGTCCGAGCGTGTCGAACAGGCGGCCGAGCAGCAGCGGGCCGAGGAAATTGCCGGCGGCAAAGGGAAGCAGGTACCAGCCGACATGATCGGCGCTGATCCCGTAGAAATCGGTCAGCACCAGCGCGAAGGTGAAGAAGATGGCGTTGTAGAAGAACGCCTGCGCGCTCATCAGCACGAGGCCGACCAGCGCGCGCTGGCGATAGGCGGAAAACAGCGTATGCACGACCTCGCGGATCGGCGTGTGATCGCGCATCTTCAGCCGGATCTTTATGAAGCGCCCGCCGCTCGCATCCTGGTCATGCCCGATCACCGAACGCTCGATGTCGTCAACAATGGCATGGGCCTGCTCTGGCCGCCCGTGGATCATCAGCCAGCGCGGGCTTTCCGGAATCCACATCCGCATCAAGAGCACGACGAGACCGATGGAGGCGCCGATGAGATAGGCGAGTCGCCAGCCGAGATCGGGCCCGGTCACGGCAGGATCGAGCAGCACGATGGCCGCCACCGCCCCCATCGCAGCGCCGATCCAGAAGCTGCCGTTGATGATGAGATCGGTCCAGCCGCGATAGCGCGCCGGCACCAGCTCCTGAATGGTCGAATTGATCGCGGTGTATTCGCCGCCGATGCCGGCGCCGGTGAGGAAGCGAAACAGCGCGTAGCTCGCGATGTCCCAGGACAATGCAGTCGCGGCGGTCGCCGAGAGATAGAGCGCGAGCGTGATGAAGAACAGCTTCTTGCGGCCAATGCGGTCGGTGAGCCAGCCGAAACCGAGCGCACCGAGCACGGCGCCGGCGAGATAGGCGGAATTGGCGATGCCGAGATCGAGATTGGAGAAGTGCAGCGAAGGACTCTGCTTCAGCGCACCGGAGAGTGCGCCGGCAAGCGTGACCTCGAGCCCATCCAGGATCCAGGTGATGCCGAGCGCCAGCACGACGCGGGTGTGAAAGCCGCGCCACGGCAGCGCATCGAGACGCGAGGGAATGCTGGTCTCGACGATGCCGCCGGCAGCGACCGCCGCAGGAACGGCAGGTCCATAATTCAGCGCTGGGGTTTGCTGCAATTCCATCGGGTTGTTGGATCTGACCAAAGGAAGCAGCCCCGGTTCACGTGACGTGGACGGGGCGATCCGATCATCGGGATGCGGCATGTCGCCTGCCACCTGCGACAACGTCTGCAGCGGTGTCAGGTTCCCGCAGGAACAGTCCTACTTGCCGTCCGTTTGCGATGGAGCCGCAAGGAGTTGACGCATGGCTCATGCCAGAAAGACGACACATTCGCGCAAGACGGCGGCGCGCAGGAAGACCAGCGTGCGCAAGAGCACCAAACGCGCGACACCGAAGCGCTGGTCACAGCGCGTGACGAAGGAAAGCGACGCCCTCGACCTGAAACGCGGGGTGTTCAAGCTGACCAGCCCGAGGAAGATCGCGGCCTCGCTGAAGCGATCGGCCGAGCACAGCTCACGCCGCAAGACCGGCGCCTACCGCTCGGCGCTTTCGATGCTGACCTTCTACATCAACCGCGCCGGCAAGACGCTGCCGAAGACCCAGCGCACGCGGCTTGAGCGCGCGAAGGTGGAGCTGAAGCGGGCGTTCGGGAGGGAGTGAGACTTCGGACCGAGCCTTCTAACTCCGCTGTCGTCCCGGACAAGCGTAGCTCCCGACAACGCGCAGCGTTGTCTAGAGCGGAGCGTAGATCCGGGACCCATACTTTGCGAAGACGCGGAGCTACCGACTCGTGCAACAAAGCCATTCGGTGGTTATGGGTCCCGGATCGGTGCGCGCTTGAGGCGCGCTTGTCCGGGACGACAGCGGAGTATGCGGCGACGTCCGAAGACATCAG
The DNA here is from genome assembly GCF_014198245.1 of Bradyrhizobium sp. cir1. Lineage (GTDB taxonomy): Bacteria > Pseudomonadota > Alphaproteobacteria > Rhizobiales > Xanthobacteraceae > Bradyrhizobium. The sequence goes on along the minus strand of NZ_JACIHE010000028.1, from coordinate 74,988 downwards.
TCGTCGTCCTGGACAAGCGAGCGCTGATCCAGGACCCATAACCACAGGGAGTGGTTTGGCGAAGACTCGGAGGTGTCAGTCTTCGTCCAATTGCTCGTTGGGGTAATCGGTCCTGGCTTTCGCCAGGACGACGATGGAGGGAGCGCGCTTACGCCGCGCGGATATTCCCCATGAAGCGGTCGAGCTCGGCGCGGAGGCGGGTGCTTTCGCTGGACAGCGTCTTGGCTGAGTTCAGCACCTCTTCCGACGCAGTGCCGGTCTCGGCCGCGCCACGGTTGACCTCGCCGATATCGGTGGCTGCGGTCTGGGTGCCCTGCGCGACGGTCTGGACACTGCGGGCGATCTCCTGGGTCGCCGCGCCCTGCTGCTCGACGGCGCTCGCGATCGAGGTCGAGATCGACGAGATCTGGCCGATGGTGGCGCCGATCTCCTTGATCGCTGCGACCGATTCCGCCGTGGCGCCCTGCATGCCCGCGATGTGAGAGGAGATCTCGTCGGTGGCCTTGGCGGTCTGGCTCGCCAGCGACTTTACTTCGCTGGCGACCACCGCAAAGCCGCGGCCGGCGTCGCCGGCGCGTGCCGCCTCGATGGTGGCGTTGAGCGCCAGCAAATTGGTCTGCTCGGCGATCGCCGTGATCAGCTTGACCACCTCGCCGATCTGCTGGGCGGCATGCGAGAGCTTGCCGATACGGCCGTCGGTCTCCCTGGCCTGCACCACGGCGGCTTCGGCGATACGGTTGGAATCGCGGACCTGGCGGCCGATCTCCTCGACCGAGGCTGACAATTCTTCTGTCGCGGTCGCGACCGACTGCATGTTGGAGGAAGCCTGCTCGGAGACGCCGGCGACCTGGCTCGACAGGCTCTGCGTGGTCTCGGCAGTACGGGTCAGTGTCGAGGCCGCCGATTCCAGCTGCACGGCCGAGGCCGAGACATTGGAGACGATGGCGCCGACCGCGCTCTCGAAATCGTCGGCAAAGCGGATCAGCTCGGCGCGGCGGCTGGCGGCCTGCTCCCGGTTCTGGACTTCGCTGGCGGCAGCGTCGCGCTCGGCCTTGGCGACAGCCTGAACCTTGAACTCCTCGACCGCGCCGGCCATCTCGCCGATCTCGTCCTTGCGGCCCAAACCCGGCAGCACGACGTCGAAATTACCCGAGGCGAGCTCGCGCATAGCCTTGCACATCGCGATCATCGGACGCGAGATGCCGTTGCCGAGCATCAGAGCCAGCACAGTGCCGATGGCAAGGCCGCCAAGCGCCAGCATCAGCATCAGCCGCTCGGTTTCCCCGATCGTGGCATTGGCACTGGCCTCGATGCGCTGCTGGTCGGCGGTGAGGTCCGAACGCAGCTCGCCCGAAAGCTTGAGGATGGACGCGGCGGTCTTGGTCATCTCGCTGTTCGACTTGACGATGACCTTCACGTTCTCGGTCAGCTTCGAGAACGAGGTGCGGTACTGCTTCAGAAGATTGCCGATCTCGGTGACGCGGTCGGTGATCTTCTGGTCGTTGGCATAGATCGAGACCAGCAGGGTCTCCAGAAACTTGATGCGGGCGATCACGCCGTCGGCGGTCTTCGGCTCGGGTTTTGCGACGAAGGCGCTGACCGAGGTGGAGACCGCGAGATATTGCGAGGTGACGTCCTTGGCCGTGGTCTGGACCGAGGCGAGGCCGGCGAGCGCCGCGGTATCGGCGAGGTCGTCGAACTTGAAGCGGATCTTGTTGCCGACGCTGTTGAGCTCGTCGGCCGCGATCTTGTTGTTCTCGCGCGTCAGGGCGATGATCTCGCCGAACACCTTGGTGAAGCGCTGGAACTCGGCCTCGAGCTTGCCGACCTGCTCGCGGCGCGCAGCGCCGGTCGTGGCCGCCATGGACTTGGCGATAGCACCCTTCAGATTCTCTTCCGCCGCCTTGGCTGCAGCCTCGTCATCGTTCGCGCCGGTCAGCGTATAGGCCCGCGCCAGCCCCTGATAGGAGATCAGCTCGCGGTCCACGGTCCGGGCGAGGTCCGCTTCGGATACGCTGGTCCGGTAGGAGGCCACGGCAGCCTGGATCCGCTCAAAGCCGAAATAGGCGAAAGCCATGCTGACGGCGAGGATGGCCAGCACCGCCACGAAGCCGAGGATGATTTTTGCGCGAAAACGCAAGGTGAGCAGCTTCGATGTATTCGGCTTCGATTTGACGGGCATTCCCCCACCCCATTCCATTCGCGGAAAACCAGGCGCAGCCCGGGAGCAGCCCGCTCCCCGACTCGTATGCACGGTAGTTGGCAAAGGATAAGCGGCGGTAAATTTGCGGCGCCGCAACTGGCGGTTAGGTGTCGCGGGGAATATTAAGGTGGGCTTTCTGGTGTCGTTACAAATTGAAGACCGGCACCCAAATCCTCCGCTGTCGTCCCGGACAAGCGTAGCTCCCGACAACGCGCAGCGTTGTCGGGAGCGGCGCGCCGATCCGGGACCCATAGCCACAGGACTGGGTTTGGCGAAGACCCGGAGTTGCCAGCTTGCGCCGCAACTTCTCCCTGGGAGTATGGGTCCCGGATCGGCGCGCGCTTGGAGCGCGCTTGTCCGGGACGACAGCGGTGTGGACGCGACAGCGGGCCGCCTCACGCCGCCCTGATATTCCCCATGAAGCGGTCGAGCTCTGCGCGGAGGCGGGTGCTTTCGCTGGACAGCGTCTTGGCCGAGTTCAGCACCTCTTCCGACGCAGTGCCGGTCTCGGCGGCGCCGCGGTTGACCTCGCCGATGTCGGTGGCTGCGGTCTGGGTGCCCTGGGCGACGGTCTGGACGCTGCGGGCGATCTCCTGGGTCGCCGCGCCCTGCTGCTCGACAGCGCTCGCGATCGAGGTCGAGATCGACGAGATCTGGCCGATGGTGGCGCCGATCTCCTTGATCGCTGCGACCGATTCCGCCGTGGCGCCCTGCATGCCCGCGATGTGCGAGGAGATCTCGTCGGTGGCCTTGGCCGTCTGGCTCGCCAGCGATTTCACTTCGCTGGCAACCACCGCAAAGCCGCGGCCGGCATCGCCGGCGCGCGCCGCCTCGATGGTGGCGTTGAGCGCCAGCAAATTGGTCTGCTCGGCGATCGCCGTGATCAGCTTGACCACCTCGCCGATCTGCTGGGCGGCATGCGAGAGCTTGCCGATACGGCCGTCGGTCTCCTTCGCCTGCACCACGGCGGCTTCGGCGATACGGTTGGAATCGCGCACCTGGCGGCCGATCTCCTCGACCGAGGCCGACAATTCTTCCGTCGCGGTCGCGACCGACTGCATGTTGGAGGAAGCCTGCTCGGAGACGCCGGCGACCTGGCTCGACAGGCTCTGCGTGGTCTCGGCGGTGCGGGTCAGCGTCGAGGCCGCCGATTCCAGCTGCACGGCCGAGGCCGAGACATTGGAGACGATGGCGCCGACCGCGCTCTCGAAATCGTCGGCAAAGCGGATCAGCTCGGCGCGGCGGCTTGCGGCCTGCTCCCGGTTCTGGACCTCGCTGGCGGCGGCGTCGCGCTCGGCCTTGGCGACGGCCTGAACCTTGAACTCCTCGACCGCGCCGGCCATCTCGCCGATCTCGTCCTTGCGGCCCAAACCCGGCAGCACGACGTCGAAATTGCCCGAGGCGAGCTCGCGCATCGCCTTGCACATCGCGATCATCGGACGCGAGATGCCGGTGCCGAGCAGGAAGGCGAGGACCGCTCCTAACAGCGTGCCACCGACAGCCAGCATCAGCACCAGTTGCTCGGTCTTTCCGATGGTCGCTTCCGACTCGGTATCCAGCCGCTGCTGCTCGGCGACGAGGTCCGCCATCATGGCGGTCGCACCTTGCAGGATCGCACCGGCCGAGCCGCTCATCTCGGTCACGAGATCGTCGACCAGCTTGGCGTTGGCGATCAGCTTCTCCAGCGCTTCGCGATAGGCGGCGAGCAGGCCCTTGGCGTCCTTCAGCCCGGCGACGATCTTGTCGTCCATGGAATAGACCGCGCCGAGCGAGTTCTCGACGAATTTCAGCCGCGCCAGCGCGCTGGTGGCGATCGCCTGGTCGGACGTCAGCACGAAGTTGGTCGCCGCGGCGCTCGCGGTCTGGAACTGGGCGTTGACCTGCTTGGTGCCGAACTCGATCGCCTGCGCTTCGGCGTCGGAGGCGTTGTTGCCGATGTCGTCGAGCTTGTACTTCAGCAGGTTGGCGTTGCGGGTGAGCTGGTTCTGCACCAGCAGCGCGCTGTCGCGCTTGGCCTGCAGCACTTTTGCGAAGGTTGCGGAGAAATTGGAAAACTCCTTGGCGAGCTTGTTAAGGCCCTCCTGCCGCGCCGGCTTCTTGGCGCCCTTGATGGCCTGGTCGATGGCGTTCTTCAGGCTGGCCTCGGCGTCCGACGCCTCCTTGGCATCGTCTTCCTTGCCGGTGACGACGAAATATTTGACGGCCGAACGGTAGGCGAGCAGCTCGCGGTCGATGTTGCGGGCGAGGTCGGCTTCGGACACGCTGGTGCGGTAGGATCCGACCCCGGATGACACCCGCTCGAAGCCGAAATAGGCAAATGCCATGCTGCCGGCCGAGATCGCCAGCACTGCGGCAAAGCCCAGGATGATCTTGGCGCGGAACCTAAGGGTCGGAAATAGTGTACGCTTCGACGGCGACGCGATACGCCCGGACATTCCCAACCCCCAGCTTATGTTCTTGCAACGACTTGCGGCCCGGAAGCAGCCCTTTCCGAACCGTGCGGAAAATTAAGGCAGAATCGTCAAGGGGTGGTAAATCCGTCCGGTCTGCATCCTTGCGAGGGTCGGGCGCCGTGTTGCGGCTATCCGGAAAACGCCTTACTCTCGAATACTTATCAGGCACTTGGCGTTAGACCGAGCTGGTCCTCGAGGGGAGAAACGGAGTGGGGCAGACCGATTTTCGGTTTGGCGGTGCGTCTGGCGTTGCCGTGGCCAAGTCGAAGGCTGCGAGCGTCGATGAAGCCGTGGCCGAACTGGCAGCCCAGCTCCCCTCCGACGACCTCGAACTGATCCTGGTCTTCCTCTCCCCTCGCTACGACCCCCATCACTTCATCGCCGAGATCACCCGGCAATTCGATGAGACCCAGGTCTGCGGTTGCACGACCGCGGGCGAGCTTGCCCCTGATGGCTGGGACGAGAACAGCGTCGTGGCGCTGGCGTTCAGCCGTGCCGACTTCTCCGCGGCGGTGCGGCCCATCTTCAACCTCGACAGTTTCCGCGTCGAGGACGGCCGCAGGATCGGCGGCGAGCTGCGGCACGAGCTGTTGCGGGCCACGCCGCAGGTCGACCGCGGCAGTCCCTTCGGCCTGGTCCTGATCGACGGCCTGTGCCGCCGCGAAGAAGCGGTGATGTCCGCGATTTATGCATCGCTGGACGACATTCCGGTCGTCGGCGGGTCCGCGGGCGACGGGATGCGCTTCGAGAAGACCTGGGTATTCGTCGACGGCAAGGCGCACACCAATGCCGCCCTGCTGATCCTGTTGAACACGTCGTTGCCGTTCCGCGTCTTCAAGTGCGACAATTTCGAGCCGCGGGCGCAGAAGATGGTCGTGACCGAGGCCGACATCGAAAATCGAATGGTCAGGGAGCTGAACGCAGAGCCCGCCGCGCTGGAATATTCGCGTGTGGTCGGCATCATGGACGCCAAGCTCGATCCGTTCTCCTTTGCCTCGCATCCGGTCCTGGTGCGCGTCGGCGGCTCCTATTACGCGCGCTCGATCCAGCGCGTCGAACCTGACGGCTCCCTGCATTTCTTCTGCGCCATCGATGAGGGCATGGTGCTGACGGCGGCGACGTCGCGAAGCCTGGTCGGCGCGACCCGCGAGACGTTTGCCGAAATCCGCGACCAGATCGGAGAGGTCTCGCTTTATATCGGCTTCGAGTGCCTGCTCCGCCGACTCGACGCCGAGCAGCATCAGCTCACCCGCGACATGTCCGAATTGTACCGGCAGAATCGGGTGGTCGGCTTTCACACCTACGGCGAGCAGTTCGGCTCCATGCATGTGAACCAGACCTTCACGGGCGTCGCGATCGGAAGGCGGCCGTCGTGACGGACATGTGGCAGGACCCCGATGCGGTCGACCAGCTGCGGCGGGAGGCTGCCAAGCTGAAGAAGATCAATGCCGCCCTGATGTCGCGCGTCGAGCGCTCGATGGACCAGCAGCTCAACGCCTTTTCATTATTCGAAACCGCCATTGCGCTCGACCACAAGGTTCGCGACCGGACGCACCAGCTGCGCGAGGCGCTGCATTCGGTCGAGCGCGCCAATGAGGGTCTCTACCGCGCCAAGCAGCAGGCGGAGGCGGCAAGCTCGCTGAAATCCTCGGTGCTGATCTCGGTCACCCACGATCTGTTGCAGCCGCTCAACGCGGCGCGCCTGACCCTGTCCGCGCTGACCGAGATGATGGAATCGCAGGAGGCAGGCCTGCTGATCGATCAGGCCAACCGCTCGCTGGTGATGCTGGAGGACCTGCTGCGGTCGCTGCTGGAGATCGCGAAGCTCGACGCCGGCGCGCTCAAGCCCGACGTGCGCGCGATCGCGCTGGCGCCCTTGTTCGAGCAGCTCCGCAACGAGTTCGAGCCGGTCGCCGCGCGGCAAGGCCTGTCCTTGCGTATCCGCACCTCACAGCTGGCGGTGATGTCGGATGCGATGATGCTGCGACGGATCCTGCAGAACCTGCTGGCCAATGCCATTCGCTATACCCGCAGCGGCGGCGTCGTCATGGGATGCCGGCCGCGGGGCGACCAGATCTGCGTCCAGGTCTCCGACACCGGACCTGGAATTGCGCAGGCGCAGCAGGAGGCGATCTTCCGCGAATTCCAGCGCGGCGAGGCGATTGCGACCGACCAGGCCGGCTTCGGGCTCGGCCTCTCCATCGTGCGCCGCTTCGCAACCGTGCTCGGGCACGAGGTGCGGCTGTCGTCGCAGCTTGGCAGGGGATCGACCTTCACCCTGGAGCTGGAGCCGGCCGACCTCACTGACGTCGGCGACGAGGTGCATGAGGTCAAGCTCGCCGAACGGCACTACAATTATAGCGGGCTCGAAGGCGCCAAGATCCTGCTGATCGAGAACGATCCGAACGGCTCGGAGGCGATGGCCGCGCTGCTGGAGGGATGGGGCTGCGACGTCGCACCCACGCGATCGGGCGCGGACGCGCTGTTGCGCCTCAGCGAGCTCGGCGGCGCGCCCGATGCCGTGATTGCCGACCTCCATCTCGATCACGGCGAGAGTGGCCTGTCGGCCATCGCCGCCGTCCGGGAGCAGTTGAAGCTCGACACCCCCGCCATGATCATCACCGCCGACTATTCCGAAAAGGCGGCGAAGGAGGCGAGCCTCTACGGCCTCGAAGTGCTGAAGAAGCCGATCAAGCCCGCCGAGATGCGGGCGCTGCTGTCGTTCCTGCTGAGCTAGCCGGCGCGGATCGTCTTCGCCTTGCCCCGCCTGCGGCGGAGCGGCCGCTTAGGGCTCCCAAATAAAAGGTCGAAAACAACCCCATGCACAGTAGGCAGGGCCTGTCACTCCTCCTCCATGGCCTTGATCAAATTGTCGCGAAGCCTGACGACGCTTTTCTGCAGCCGTGCGAACTCATCCGGCTTGAGTCCGCTCGACTTCACGAGATTCATGTGCATGCCTTTCTCGCGGAGGCGTCGGCCGGCGTCGGTGAGACTGACGCGCACCTGCCGCTCGTCGGCGGGATCGCGCTGGCGGCGCAAATAGCCCATCGCCTCGAGCTTTTTGAGGATCGGCGTCAGGGTGTTGGATTCCAGGAACATCTTGTCGCCGAGTTCGCTCACGGTTTGGTCGTCCTGCTCCCAAAGCGCCACGATCGCGATCCACTGCGGGTAGGTCAGGCCGAGTTCATCGAGGCCCGGCTTGTAGGCTCGTCCGTAGGCGAGGTTGGCCGAATAGATCGCGAAGCACAGGAAATCATCGAGGCGCCGATCGCCCGCGGCCGGTTTCGGCTCCTGATTGGTCATTGAATCGTCTCTGGAATCGGCCCTGGGACCGTTCTTCAGGCTCATCGGGGCGCCCTTTTCCGACACGGACATGTGAAGTTCCGCACGCATATATATCGCGTCCGATTAAATCGGAAGGGTTGACATTGAGGCCCTGCGGCATTTTATACGGCGTACGCGAATATATCGGATACGATTTAATTTAGGAGAAAGCCATGCCTGCCCAGAATGCAAACAAGACCACCCGACCACCAACGATCGACATGAAGCTCGAGGTCGTCGTTATCCCTGTTTCCGACGTCGATCGCGCCAAGAAGTTCTATGCGAACCTCGGATGGAGGCTCGATGCCGATTTCGCGGGGCCTGACGACTACCGCGTCATCCAGTTCACACCGCCCGGCTCTCCCTCCTCGGTCATCTTCGGGAAGAACGTGACCGCGGCGGCACCCGGCTCCGCCCAGGGCCTGTACCTGATCGTCTCCGACATTGAAGCCGCGCGAAACGATCTGCGCGGTCGCGGTGTCGAGGTCAGCGAGGTCTTCCACGCTGAAGGCGACGTGCACACCGGACCCGACGAGCCTTATCTGTTCGGGCGCCGTCGGATTGCTGGTCTGGATCCCGCGCGCACCAGCTATCGCTCGTACGTTTCGTTCAACGATCCCGACGGCAACGGCTGGCTGTTCCAGGAGATCACCACGCGATTACCGGGACGCATAGAGGCAGCAGGCACGACATTCACCTCCCCGCCCGAGCTCGCGAGCGCGCTCCGACGTGCGGCCGCGGCACACGGTGAGCACGAGAAACGGAACGGCGGTCAGTACGATGCGAACTGGCCGGACTGGTACGCCGACTACATCGCCCGGGAGCAGGCCGGCCAGCCGCTACCGGCCTGAGCCGCAGCTGCAACGTCACCCAATTGAACGAGCGAGGGAGAGTCCCCATGCGTGCGCAATCAGTTTCGGAAATCATCAACCCGGACCGGCGCCAGCTCATGCTTACCGCCGCGATGGGGATTGCCGCGGCGGCGGCCGCAAGTGTTCTTTCCACGCACCCGGCGACGGCGGCCACAAGCGGCGAAATCCGGCCTTTCCAGATCAATGTTCCGGAAGAGGCGTTGATCGATCTGCGCAGCCGCATCAACGCGACGAGGTGGCCTGAACAGGAAACCGTCGCCGACGAAACGCAGGGCGTACAGCTTGCGATCCTCCGGGACCTCGCGCGCTACTGGGCTGCGGACTACGACTGGCGGAAGATCGAGGCAAAGTTGAACGTCCTGCCCCAGTTCATTACCGAGATCGATGGGCTGGACATTCATTTCCTTCACGTTCGTTCGAAACATGAAAATGCCTTGCCGCTCATCATCACGCATGGATGGCCCGGTTCGATCATCGAGCAGTTGAAGATCATCGATCCCCTCACCAATCCCACGGCGCACGGCGCGAGTGCATCGGACGCTTTCCATATCGTGATCCCGTCCGTTCCCGGCTACGGGTTTTCGGGCAAACCGACCATCAGCGGCTGGGGACCCCCTCGCGTCGCGCGCGCCTGGGTCGAGCTGATGAAGCGCCTTGGCTACACCCGCTTTGTCGCGCAAGGCGGGGACATCGGTGCTCTCATTTCCAATGCGATGGCCGAACAGGCGCCACCGGAATTGCTGGGCATCCACACCAACTTTCCCGGCACGATTCCGCCGGAGATCACCAAGGCGTTGCAGAGCGGTGAGACACCATCCGGTCTCTCAGCCGACGAGCAACGCGCCTTCGACCAGGTGAAGGATTTTCGCGCCAAGCATTTTGCCTACGCCGCAATGATGGCGACGCGGCCGCAGACGCTCTACGGCTTGGCGGATTCGCCGGTTGGCCTCGCCGCTTGGATTCTCGACCACGGTGACGGTGATGCGCAGCCAGCGGCGGCGATCACTTCGGCCGTGCTCGGGCGCACCATCAATGGGCACTCCGCAGGCGACGTCACGCGCGACGACGTCCTCGACGACATCACACTCTACTGGCTGACGAACACCGCGATCTCGGCGGCCCGCTTCTATTGGGAAAACAAGGGAATGAGCGCACTGAACGCGGTCGACATCTCGATTCCCGCTGCCGTGAGCGTCTTTCCAGGCGAAATCTACCAGGCTCCGCGCAGCTGGACCGAGCGCGCCTATCACAAACTCATTCACTACAACAAGGTCGACCAAGGCGGACACTTTGCAGCCTGGGAACAGCCGCAACTTTTTGCGGAAGAGGTCCGCACAGGCTTCCGGTCGCTGCGCAAATCGATCTGAACATTCTGCCCAGGGGAGCACGAAATGACCGAGCATCGAGTGAAGAAGAAAATCCTGGCGATCGCGGCGCTTGTCGCCGGAAGCGTTTTGGCTTCCAGCGCGGCGCAGGCTCAGCAGGCGGGCGTGACACGCACCGATCTGCAGCGGCACGATCTCTCCGCCCCCGGACGCGAAGCCGTCCAGGTACGCGTCGACCTTGCCCCGGGGGTGGCCTTCGGCAAGCACACGCATCCCGGCGAAGAGATCATCTATGTCCTCGAGGGTTCGCTCGAGTACCAGATCGAGGACAAGCCGCCGATCACGCTGAAGGCCGGCGACGTCCTGTTCATTCCGGCCGGAACGGTTCATGCGGCAAGGAACGTCGGCAGCGTCACCGGCAGCGAACTCGCCACCTATATCGTCGAAAAAGGTAAGCCGCTGCTCGCATTGGTGAAGTGACGGCGGCGAGCGACGAAAAAGACCTGAGCACTTCCGTTTATCAAGGAGCTAAAATGAGCAAGCGCCTCGACTACAATCAGATCGCACCGGCAGGCGTGAAAGCGCTGGGCGGCGTCTACGGCTACGTCATGCAGAGCAGCCTTTCCCCTGCGCTGGTCGACCTGGTCTATCTACGAATTTCGCAGATCAACAACTGCGCGTACTGTCTCGACTCGCACACGCGCGACTTGCTCAAGAAGGGAGTGAAGATCGAAAAGCTCGCGCTGGTACAGGCGTGGAGGGAGGCCGGCAACCTCTTCGATGAGCGCGAACGCGCCGCCCTGGCATGGGCCGAAACGGTGACACGCGTCGCGGAGACCAACGTACCGGACGAAGCGTATCAGGCCGCCCGTGTCGTGTTCGACGAACGAGAGCTCGTGGATCTCACGATCGCGATTGGCTTGATGAACGCCTACAATCGCATGGCCATCAGCTTTCGGAACACGCCGCAGGCCGTACTTGAGCATCAGGCGTAGCAGCAGCCCGAACTCTTCTCCGCCGGGCCTTCTTGGCCTCCAGATCACCTCGATCTGCACGCCGATCTCGTAACGGGATGAAAGGACCACTGAGCATGTCACACCGGATCAACGACAACCCGATCGGTTTCTTCGAGATCAGCGAAGATATCACGCTCAGAAGGATGGTTCTGCGCAGCGCGAGACCGAGGGGGACCGTTCTCTTTCTGCACGGCTTTCCAGAGACCCTGTATGCCTGGAAGGATATCGGCGCGGCCCTCGCCGATGACTACGAAGTCCATGCCTTCGATTGGCCGGGCTACGGTGTTTCATCGAGGCCCGCGGTCGACAGGTTCTCCTACGCGCCGAAGGACTACGCGCATGTTCTGGACCAGTACATCGCAAAAGCAGACATCGACGCATCCAGGCTCACGATCTACGCAACGGACATCGGAGCCCTGCCGGCACTCCTGCTGGCGGTGGAAAAACCTGATATCGCAAGGGCCATCATCGTTGGCGACTTCGCCCCGTTCAACAGGCCGCAGTTCATGTCCGAGAATCTGCAAAATCTGAAGGCGGGGCCTGCCATGGAGCAGGTCCGCGCTAACATGAACAGGAATCGCGACGAGATCCTGGAAAACGTCTTCACAAGAGGCTTGCCCAAGGAAGCGCAGTTCGAAGTTTCACAGGAATTCAGGGACGACATGTCCCACGGATGGAGCCATGGCGCCATGACGACCGTAGACGCTTTCTCCCACTACTACTCGCACTTCACGCGAGACCAAGACCACTTCGAATCGCAACTCGCTCGGCTCAAAACTCCGCTGAAGGTGGTTTGGGGTGAGAAAGATCTCTACATCAAGAAGGAGATGGGAGCAGAACTCGCTGAAAGGGTCCGCGCGGAATTCGCGCTTCTCCGCGGCATTGGACACTACCCTCACCTCCAAAATCCGGAGGGAACCGTCGATGAGGTTCGCGCCTCGTTCCGATGACTGACGCCTGGCTAGCCCGAGGGCGGATCGGCCTGCGAACGCTCCCGCTTCGGACCGGCCCCCTCGGCCGCGAGCGTCGCGAAATCGAGCCGGGACATTTCGACGATGGCCTTGGTGCGGCTCAGCACGTTGAGCTTGCGCAGGATGTCGGAGACGTGGACCTTCACGGTGGTCTCGGAGATTTTCAGCTCATAGGCGATCTGCTTGTTCTGCAGGCCGCGCTTGAGCATTTCGAGCACGCGCAGTTGCTGCGGCGTCAGATCGTGCAGGCGCCTGATGAGATCCTGCGCGGGGCCGGAGGCGCGCTGCGGGCGGACAAGCCCGCGATAGGCGGCGGGAACACAGACCGAGCCGCGCAGCACCTCGCCGATCGACTGCGCCAGATCCTGCTTGGACGATGATTTGAGGATGTAGCCGGAGACGCCGAGCGACAAGGCGCCGGACATGATCTGCGGATCCTGATGCCCGGATACGATGACGACGGGAATCCTGGGAAATGCCTTGCGGATGCGGATGATGCCCGAAAGACCTGTGGTGCCCGGCATCGACAGATCGAGCAGGATGAGGTCGAGCCCGGTGGTCGCAGCCACCTGCTCGAGCGCGCCGTCGATCGACGTCGCCTGGAGTATCTCGGCCGCCGGCGCCACCATCTGGAGCGCGCCCTCGAGAGCCTCGCGAAACAGCGGATGGTCTTCGACAATCAGAAATCGCGTCACGGATGAGCCATTCCCTGATTATTGCCTTCGAAATCGACACGAGAATGTCCCAGCCGGGTCAGACCGGCTTGATCCAGGTCAAGTACGACGTCAAGCACGTCACCGCGCGTCATTGCGGCCGTCCACGGTCGGCCCGCGCATAGGGCCGGGCCTTGGGATCGGGCAAGTCCATCTTGCCGATCTCGATGATCGCCTTGTTGCGGCTGAACAGGCCGAGCTTGCGCAGAATCTCGGTGATGTGGGCCTTCACGGTGGATTCGGCGAGCTGAAGCTCCTGGGCGATCTGCCGGTTCGGATAGCCGCGCCGCAGCAGATCGAGCACGCGAAGCTGCTGCGGCGTGAGCTCGCGCAGCTTGACCTCGAGCGCCTTGCTGGCCTCGGCCCGCCGCCGCTGCGGCGCCGCCACGAAATCCTTCGGCACCGACACCGATCCATTCAGCACACCCTCGATCGATTGCGCCAGCTCGCGCTTCGACATCGACTTCGGCAGGTAACCGGCGGCCCCCAGCTCCAGGGCCTCGCGGACGACGCGCTGGTCCTCCTCGCTCGACACGATGGCGACAGGCAGGCGCGGATAAGCCTCGCGCAAACGCAGAAAGCCGGAGAAGCCGGTCGTATCCGGCAGCAAGAGGTCGAGCAGCGCGAGGTCGATGCCCTCGCCCTGCTCGGCCGTCAGGATATGAAGGGCATCCTCGATCGACATCGCCTCGAAGATCCGCGCCTCCGGCAAGGCCAGCCGCACCGCATTGCCGAGCGCCTCGCGAAACAGCGGATGATCGTCGATGATCAGGAAGCTGGTCATGGCGCCTTCACAGGACTGCACCGCCGAATAGTGCATCGTACAGGCATCCGCCGCCGTAGCGGAAGAGGCAGAACCATGCGGGGCCCGTCCGGCGCCGGGATGGTGCCGGATGGGCGGCAGCACATCCTCCCGATCGGGTTCGGTCAAGACCGTTCAGTCGTTCGATTCGGACTGGACCGTCAGCAGGAAGGAAAAGATGCTGTCGAACTGGTCGTCGGTGAAGACCTCCTTCCAGGCCGGCATCCCTTTGGCCGGCCGTCCCTCATGTACGGTCGTCCAGTATTTCTCGCGCATCTCGTCGCCGTAGCGGTGACGCAGCAGCCGCAAATCGATCTTCCGCTCGCTCTGGATCGCGTCGGGACCGTGGCAGTGCGCACAGGTTCCGTTGAAGATCTCCTTGCCCGCGCCGGCGGCCTCAGCGCCCGGCGCGGCCGCGTCGCCCTTGGTCTCGGTCGCCACCACATTGGCGATCTGCACCACGCCGGCTCCGGTTCCCGTCCCCGTCGTCGTTCCCGCCGGCACCGCGCCGAAGCGAACCGGCTCGCCGGTCGGCAAACCGTATTTCACCGCGAGCTCGCCGATCGTGTTCCGAAGCTGCGGCAACACGGCATCGACGCGATCACGCAGCTCGGTCGAGGTCTTCGCAAAGCCAATGGCGGCGTCCCATGACAGGCCTTCGCCCTCGGTGAGCTCGATCTGATAGCGGTCATTGTAGCTGGTCTTGTTCAGCCAGCCGGCGACCGGCCCCCAGATGAAGGCGACGTCGGCCCTGCCCTGGTCGAGCGCCTGCATGCCTTCCTCGGGCGACAGCACCGTCACCTTCTGGATGTCGTCGCGGCTCGCGAGCAGGTTTTGCGGCGTGCTGGCGAACTGCACGGCCACCCGCTTGCCCCTGAGGGCCTCGATGCCGCCGAGTGCCTCTCCCTTGGCGGCCACGAGAGCATAGCCCTCCTTCGCGACGGTGCTGGAGAAGATCACCGCCGGTCCCATGAAATCCTCAGACCGCGGCAGCCCGATCATGGCGTCGCATTGCTTGCCGAGCAGCGTGACGCGCACGGTGCGCTTGCCGAAATAGGATTTGTACCAGTCATAGGCGATCGGCCGGCCGAGCGCCTGCGCCAGGGCCTGCCCGATCTCGACATAGAAGCCCGGTTGCGATCCACTATCGCTCGAGAATGGAAGGTTGGTCGGATCGGCGCAGAGACGGAACGGCTCGTCGGCGTGCAGCGGCGCGGCCGGAACGATGAACGCGGCGGCACATGCGAGCAGGCCGGCGATGGCGCGATGGCGGCTCACGCCGATGTCAGAATGATTGGCACGCATCCTCGTCTCCCGTAGCGTTGTTGGGCCGGAGCTTGTTGAGCCAGGCGCGGCGGCACCAGGCATCGGCCGATGCCGCAGCTAATGTCTGGAAAAAAGCGCGCGCGTATCCGTCACCTCGAGGATACGCGCGCGAGTGGTCACTGGACGGAGAACACGAAGAGCGAACCGCCCTCGGGAGCTGCGGCCGTCATCTTCTTTCCTACCTCGCCCAGGAACGCAGGCAGCGCAGCCGTGCGGCCGACGACGATGGCGACATATTGCTTGCCATCGACCTGATAGGTCACCGGACCTGCGCCGATGCCGGAGCCGAGATTCTTGCTCCACAGCACCTTGCCGGACTTCGCATCGATGGCGCGGAAGTCGCCATGGATGTTGCCTGCAAACACCAGGCCACCGCCGGTGGTCAGCGTGCCGCCGTTGAACGGCAGGTCTTCCTTGATCGACCAGACCTTCTTCTGCGCGACCGGATCCCAGGCCACGAGCTCGCCGAGGAAGCCGCCGGGGCCTTCCTTGGTCGGGAATTCGGCGCCAAGATAGAACACGCCGCGCTTGTAGGCGACATCACTGACCGACCAGTCCATGCAGACATTGTTGGACGGGATGTAGACGAGGCCGGTCTGCGGGTTGAACGACATCGGCTGCCAGTTCTTGCCTCCGATCAGGTTCGGGCAGATGTCCTTGGCCGGATGGTTCGGCCCGGGACGCTTGTCGGGATCCTCGACCGCGCGCATGGTGGCGACGTCCCACTTCTTGGCCCAGTTGGAGAACACGTATTTCTCCGCCGAAAGCACCTTGCCGGTCTCACGGTTGGCGACGAAGAAGTAGCCGTTCCGATCCGCCTTCATCAGCGTCGGAACGGTGCTGCCGCCGATCTTCAGATCCGCGAGCACGGCTTCGTTGACGCCGTCATAGTCCCAGGCGTCGGCCGGCGTGGTCTGGATATGCCACTTGATCTTGCCGGTGTTGGGATCGAGCGCGAGCGTCGAGGCGGTGTAGAGGTTGGTCAGCTTGCCGAAATTGCCGTCGCCGGTCGAACGCACCGCAGTGTTCCACGGGCCGGGATTGCTAGTGCCCCAATAGACCGTGTCGCTCTTGGGATCGTAGGAGCCGACCAGCCATGCCGCGCCGCCGCCATGCTGGGCGGAATCGCCCTTCCAGGAGTCGCCACCGGGCTCGTCCGGCGAAGGAACGGTGAAGGTCTGCCACACCTGCTTGCCGGTGTTGATGTCGAAGGCCTGGAGCGAGCCGCGCACGCCGTATTCGCCGCCGCCGAAACCGGTGATGACCTTGTCGCGCACGACGAGCGGCGGCGAGGTGATGACCGAGCCCTGCTTGTAGTCGACCACCTTCGCCGTCCACAGCGCCTTGCCGGTCGCGGCATCGAGCGCCGTCAGCTTGCCGTCGAGGCGGCCGACGAAGATCTTGCCGTCGGCATAGGAGACACCGCGGCTGTTCACGTCGCAGCAGGCGTATTGCAGCACGTCCTCGGGAATGTCGGGCTCCCAGGTCCATTTGCGCGCGCCGGTGGCCGCATCGAGCGCATAGACGTATTTCGGACCCCACGAGCTCGAGACGTAGAGCGTGTTGCCGACGACGATCGGTGAGGATTCGTTCGAACGCAGCGACGCCAGCGAGAAGGAATAAGCAAGCGTCAGCTTGCCGGCATTCTCGGTGTTGATCTGCTTGAGCGGGCTGAAGCGCGTGTTGCCGTAGTCGTGGCCGGCAACGGCCCACTGGTTCTGGTCGGATTGCGCCTTGAGCAGGGAGTCGTTGGCGCGAACGTCCGGTGTAACGGCGGCCAGCATCGCAATCATGGAGATGCCGGCCAAGAAGCCCTTCGTTCCAAAGGTCATGTATTCCCTCCGCGGTGTTGTTGGGCACGCCTCGTTGGGCGCCTGAGCGCGCTGCGCTCGTGATGTGCAGTTTTCCTGCGAGCCATCGCTGGAAATTACAGCATCGCCTTTTCGCGCTTAGTATAGGCGGAAGGTAGTAGTGCAGAACATTGGCGGCTTTCGCCGCTCATCTCGTTGTCCTGCCTCGCGTCTTTGCCTTGATCTGCAGTGCAAAACGCACCAAGCGGTGTGAGGACGACGATATCGCCTCGCACTCGGTCGTCGTCCCGGACAAGCGAACGAAGTGAGCGCTGATCCGGGACCCATAACCACAGAATTTGGTTTGGCGGAGGCTGATAACTCCGAGTCCCCGTAACCACGTCGGCCTGTGGTTATGGGTCCCGGATATGCGCTTACGCTTGTCCGGGACGACGACTGAGATGAGACGGCACCGCGTGCATCGGTCACGATGATGGCGCTACCACCGCCGCAAAGCTTTCGAAGAAGTTCGCGGCGAGTTTTCGCGACGTCGAGTCGATCAGCCGCGAGCCGAGCTGCGCGAGCTTGCCGCCGATCTGCGCGTCGGCCTCGTAGTGCAGGATGGTGACGTCGGGCGATTCTTCTTCCAGCCTGACCTTCGCACCGCCCTTGGCAAAGCCCGCGACGCCGCCGGCGCCTTCGCCGACGATGCGGTAGCCGTTGGGCGCATCGATATCGGTCAGCGTCACCTTGCCGCTGAACGTCGCCTTCACCGGACCGACCTTCAGCACCACGGTCGCCGTCATCTCCGTCGGCGATGCCATCTCGAGCGATTGGCAGCCGGGAATGCAGCGCCTGAGAATATCGGGATCGTTGAGCGCGGCCCACACCGTGGTCTTCGAGGCCGGGATCCGCTGACTGTCGTTCATCTGCATCGCTTCCACCCCTTTTGCCGTTGCTTGTGAGGTTCGACTAGGGGGACGCCCGGCTGCGATCAATCGCCAGGAAGTACTAGTCCTGCCTTGCCGCGTCTCATTCATTCAATGTCATTCCGGGGCGCGACCAACAGGTCCGCGCGAAGCGCGGCCCGATGGTCGCGAGCCCGGAATCCATCCGTCCACCTACTCTGACGCTCGATGGATTCCGGGCTCCCTCGCTTCGCTCGGGCCCCGGAATGACGGAGTGGACTGTTCGAGTCGCAACACGCGGCCGGCGCAGCCTGTCGGCAACGGTTTGCTGCATCGCCGTAAGTAAAATCAATGACTTAGCTCGCCACTACCTACTACCAAGATCGCGATTACAAGGGCGTAAGCGCGTGCTCCTATTCGTGACAACGAACGAGGCATCAAGGGAGAAACGACGCGCAAGGCGCCCGACGTCCGAGAAGTTTCGCGCCAGGAACGTTTCGCGCCAGGGCGGTCGAACGCGCCATCACAGACCAAGCACCATCCTTTCCGGAGCTCCCTGCAACGTCGCACCCGCGGCGGCGCGGAGCGTCGTGACCAATCGCGCCTGCGGTGGCAGCCACCATGACCCTTCCATGACCGCGGTCGGCAAAAACCCAGTTGCAAAGTTTCGTTCGCGCTGTCTCTAATTAGAATAACTACAAACATCCGGGAGGTACTCACGTGTCTACAGTCAAACTGACAGTGAACGGCAAGGCCGTGGCTGTCGATGTCGAGGACCGCACGCTGCTGGTCCATCTGCTGCGCGATCACCTCAACCTGACCGGAACCCATGTCGGCTGCGACACCAGCCAGTGTGGCGCCTGCGTCGTGCACATGGACGGCCGCGCGGTGAAATCCTGCACCATGCTGGCGGGCCAGGCCGACGGCGCCACCGTCACCACCATCGAGGGCATCGCCAAGGGCGACGAGCTGCACCCGATGCAGGCCGCCTTCCGCGACAATCACGGCCTGCAGTGCGGCTATTGCACCCCGGGCATGATCATGTCGGCGATCGACATCGTGCATCGCTATGGCGGACAGCTCGACGAGGCCACCGTCCGCCACGAGCTCGAGGGCAATATCTGCCGCTGCACTGGCTACCACAACATCGTCAAGGCCGTGCTGGATGCAGCCGGCCGCATGAAGGTCTCGCAGGCGGCCGAGTAAGCGGCGCGCCTCGAAAGCAGAACCACCGCCGCAGCTGTCGATGGACAGCGCGGTCAAGGAAATTTCCGGTCGGGAGGACCAGACATGGGTGTTGAAGGCATCGGCGCGCGCGTCGTGCGCAAGGAAGACAAGCGTTTCATCACCGGCAAGGGCCGGTACGTGGACGACATCAAATTGCTGGGCATGACCCATGCCCATTTCATCCGCAGCCCGCATGCGCACGCCAAGGTGAAGGGGATCGACTCCTCCGCCGCGCTGAAGATACCGGGCGTGGTCGCGGTGCTCACGGGCCAGCAGCTCGTCGACGACAAGGTCGGCAACCTCATCTGCGGCTGGGCCATCACCTCCAAGGACGGCAGCCCGATGAAGATGGGCGCCTGGCCGGCGATGGCGCCGGAGACGGTGCGCTTCGTCGGCCAGGCCGTCGCCGTCGTGATCGCCGACAACAAGAACCTCGCGCGCGACGCGGCGGAAGCTGTCGTCGTCGATTATGAGGAGCTTCCCGCGGTTGCCGACGTCCACGCCGCCATCAAGGCCGGCGCGCCGCAACTTCATCCCGAGGCTCCCGGCAACCAAGTCTATGATTGGGTGATCGGCGACGAGGGCGCGGTGAATGCCGCCTTCTCGAAGGCCGCCAACGTCGTGAAGCTCGACGTCACCAACAACCGCCTCGCCCCCAACGCGATGGAGCCGCGCGCGGCGATCGCCGAATACGACGCGGCGGAAGAGCATTTCACGCTCTACACGACGTCGCAGAACCCTCACGTCGCCCGCCTCGTGCTGTCGGCGTTCTACAACATCGCCCCCGAGCACAAGCTGCGCGTGATCGCGCCCGACGTCGGCGGCGGCTTCGGCTCGAAGATCTTCATCTACCCCGAAGAAATGGTGACGCTGTGGGCCTCGAAGAAGGTCGGCCGCCCCGTGAAATGGACCGGCGACCGCACCGAGGCCTTCCTCACCGACGCGCATGGCCGCGACCATGTCACCCATGCCGAGATGGCGTTCGACGCCAGCAACAAGATCATCGGCTTCAAGGTGAAGACCTACGCCAATTTCGGCGCCTACATGTCGCTGTTCTCCTCGTCGGTGCCGACCTATCTCTATGCGACGCTGCTGTCGGGCCAGTACAACATCCCGGCGATCCATGCCGAGGTGATCGGGGTCTACACCAACACCACGCCGGTCGACGCCTATCGCGGCGCGGGCCGCCCCGAGGCGAGCTACCTGATCGAACGTCTGATGGAGACGGCGGCGCGGCAATTGAAGGTCGATCCGGCCGCGCTGCGCCGGATCAACTTCATCACCCAGTTCCCGCACCAGACGCCCGTGATCATGGCCTATGACACCGGCGACTTTAATGCCTCGCTCGACGCCGCGATGAAGGCGATCGACTATGCCGGCTTCGCCGCACGCAAGGCCCAGGCAAAGTCACAGGGCAAGCTGCGCGGCATCGGCGTGTCCTGCTACATCGAGGCCTGCGGCATTGCGCCGTCGAAGGCGGTCGGCAGCCTGGGCGCCGGCGTCGGCCTGTGGGAATCGGCCGAGGTGCGGGTCAATCCGGTCGGCACCATCGAGATCCTGACGGGCTCGCACAGCCACGGCCAGGGTCACGAGACGACGTTCTGCCAGCTCGTCGCGGATCGCCTGGGTGTCCCCATCAGCCAGGTCTCGATCGTGCATGGCGACACCGACAAGGTGCAGTTCGGCATGGGCACCTACGGCTCGCGGTCGGCGGCCGTCGGCCTCACCGCGATCCTGAAGGCCATGGAGAAGGTCGAGTCCAAGGCCAAGAAGATCGCCGCGCATGCGCTGGAGGCGTCGGAGGCCGACATCGTCATCGAGAACGGCGAGTTCAAGGTGACCGGCACCGACAAGGCCATCGCTTTCCCGATGGTCGCACTCGCGGCGTACACCGCGCACAATCTGCCTGACGGAATGGAGCCCGGCCTGAAGGAAAGCGCCTTCTACGACCCGACCAACTTCACCTTCCCGGCCGGTACCTATATCTGCGAGCTCGAGGTCGATCCCGGCACCGGCAAGACTTCCTTCGTCAACTTCGTCGCGGCCGACGATTTCGGCCGGCTGATCAATCCGATGATCGTCGAGGGTCAGGTCCATGGCGGCCTGGTTCAAGGCATCGGGCAGGCATTGCTGGAGCACGCGATCTACGATGCCAACGGCCAGCCGGTGACGGCCTCGTTCATGGACTACGCCATGCCGCGCGCCGACGATGTGCCCTCCTTCAACCTGTCCCACACCACGACGCTATGCCCGGGCAATCCGCTAGGCATCAAGGGTTGCGGTGAGGCCGGCGCGATCGGGGCGTCAGCGGCCGTGATCAACGCAATCACGGATGCGATCGGCAAGAACAATCTGGAAATGCCCGCGACCCCTGACCGGGTGTGGCGCACGATCCACGCGGCTTAAAGAGGAGGAACGAAGATGTACCAGACCACCTATCATCGCGCCTCCTCGGTCGACGAGGCCGCCAACCTCTTCGGCAAGAGCAGCGAAGCCAAATTCCTCGCTGGCGGGCAGACGCTGCTGCCTGTCATGAAGCAACGGCTCGCCAGCCCGTCCGACGTCATCGACCTTGGCAAGATCAAGGACATGATCGGCGTCGAGGCCTCCGGCGACACGCTGACGATCAAGGCCGCCACGCCGCATTACGATGTGGCGACCAGCGACGCCGCGAAGAAGGCGATTCCCGCGCTCGCCTATCTGGCCTCGCTGATCGGCGATCCCGCCGTGCGCTATCGCGGCACGATCGGCGGCTCGCTGGCCAACAACGACCCCGCCGCGGACTATCCGGCCGCGACGCTGGCGCTGGGCGCGACGATCAAGACCAACAAGCGCTCGATTGCCGCGGACGACTACTTCAAAGGCCTGTTCTCGACGGCACTCGAGGACGGCGAGATCATCACCGCCGTCTCGTTCCCGATTCCGGCGAAAGCGGGCTACGCAAAATTCCCACATCCCGCCTCGCGCTTTGCACTCACCGGCGTGTTCGTTGCCCAGACCAAGTCGGGCGACGTTCGCGTGGCCGTGACCGGCGCGTCACAAAGCGGCGTGATGCGGGTTGGCGCCATCGAAACCGCCCTCAAGGCGAACTGGTCGCCTTCGGCGATCGACGGCGTCAGCATTCCGGCGAGCGGACTTCTGTCCGATATCCACGGCACGTCGGAGTACCGGGCCAACCTCGTCAAGGTGATGGCGCAGCGTGCGGTGGCTGCTGCGGGCTGAGCATGATCCGGAAAAGTGTGAAGCGGTTTTCCGGCAAGATCATGCTCGAATAGAGCGCTCCAGCGCCTCGACGCAAATTTTCCGCGGCGCGCACTTCGGTGCGCGCCGCTTTTATTTGGCCATGCGGCATGAAAACCGCTTGCCTCGCTGGCGTGAAGGCGAGAAAAGTTAATCAGCCGATTAACTCGCCACCAAGAGCAACGTCAGAGGCGCTGGCCGGATCACCGGCATTCGCCCGCGACCCGAGGAAACAACAACGTGCTCGATAAACCCGCCCAAGAAAAATCAGAAGGCTCGTCCGTCCGCACCTCCGGCCCGCTCTCGGGCTTCCGCATCGTCGAATTCGCGGGCATCGGCCCCGGCCCGTTCGCCTGCATGATGCTGGCCGACATGGGCGCCGACGTCGTCACGCTCGACCGCGTCGGCGCGAAGAAGAGCATGAAGTCGGTCGCGGGCCGCGGCCGCAAGGTGATCGAGCTCGACCTCAAGGACAAGGCGGCGATCGCAGAGGTGCTCGACCTGCTCGCCAGCGCCGATGCGCTGGTCGAAGGCTTTCGTCCCGGCGTGATGGAGCGGCTCGGGCTCGGCCCTGACGTGGCGCTCGCGCGCAATCCAAAGCTGGTCTACGGCCGCATGACCGGCTGGGGCCAGGAAGGCCCGCTCGCGAACGCCGCCGGCCACGACATCAACTACATCTCCATCACCG
Source organism: Bradyrhizobium sp. cir1 (assembly GCF_014198245.1). Lineage (GTDB taxonomy): Bacteria > Pseudomonadota > Alphaproteobacteria > Rhizobiales > Xanthobacteraceae > Bradyrhizobium. The sequence goes on along the minus strand of NZ_JACIHE010000028.1, from coordinate 52,130 downwards.
GCGCGCTCGCCGCGATCGGCACCAAGGAAGCGCCGGTGCCGCCGCTCAACCTGGTCGGTGATTTCGGCGGCGGCGCGCTCTATCTCGTCGTCGGCGTGCTCGCAGCATTGCTGGAAGCGCAGAAGTCCGGCAAGGGCCAGGTGGTCGACGCCGCGATGTGCGACGGCGCGGCCTCGCTGATGTCGTTCTTCTTCGACATGACCACGATCGGCCGCTGGACCGAGGGGCGCAACCAGAACTTCCTCGACGGCGGCGCGCATTTCTACGGCGTCTATGAATGCGCCTGCGGCCATTTCGTCTCGATCGGCTCGATCGAGCCGCAGTTCTACGCGCTGCTGCGCGAGCATGCGGGGCTGACGGATGCGGATTTCGACGCGCAGATGGAGCGCAAGGCCTGGCCGGCGCTGAAGGAGAAGCTGAAGGCGGTGTTCAAGAGCAAGACGCGCGAGGACTGGTGCAAGATCATGGAAGGCACCGACATCTGCTTCGCGCCGGTGCTGACCATGTCGGAAGCCACCGAGCATCCGCACATGGTCGCCCGCAACGTCTTCGTCGAACGCCACGGCGTGAAGCAGCCGGCACCGGCGCCGAGATTCTCGCGGACGCCGTCGGCGGTGCGGGAGCCGGAAGCGGCGGAGATCGCCGCGGTGACGAAGGAATGGAAGGCGGCGAAGTAGGGATGCTCTCGCCAACATCTCCACTGTCGTCCCGGACAAGCGAGCGGAGCGGAGCGCTGATCCGGGACGACGGCCTTGGATGACGCGCGAGCGTGGTTATCGTGCAGCGCCCTACGCCGCGTTCCCCACCTTCAACACGCCGCGCCGGATCTGGTCCTCCTCGATCGATTCGAACAAGGCCTTGAAATTGCCTTCGCCAAAGCCGTCGTCGCCCTTGCGCTGGATGAACTCGAAGAAGATCGGGCCGATCGCGTTGGCCGAGAAGATCTGCAGCAGCACCTTGGTCTGGCCGCCCTCGACCACGCCTTCGCCGTCGATCAGGATGCCGTTCTTCTGCAGCCGCGCGATATCCTCACCATGCTTGGGCAGGCGCATGTCGACCTTCTCGAAATAGGTGTCTGGCGGCGACGGCATGAAGGGCAGGCCGGCCTCGCGCAGGCCTTCGATGGTGCGGTAGATGTCGCGGCAGCCGCAGGCGATGTGCTGGATGCCCTCGCCGCGATAGGTCTTCAGATATTCTTCGATCTGGCCGGAATCGCCGGCGTCCTCGTTGATCGGAATCCGGATCTTGCCGTCCGGGCTGGTCAGTGCCCGCGAGAACAGCCCGGAGGCGCGGCCCTCGATGTCGAAGAAACGGATCTGGCGGAAGTTGAACAGCTTTTCGTAGAAGCCGGCCCAGACGTCCATGCGGCCGCGATGAACGTTGTGGGTGAGGTGATCGAGATAGAACAGGCCGGCACCGACCGGCTGCGGATCGCGCGCGCCCAGCCATTCGAACCCGGCATCATAGGCCGAACCCTTCGCACCATAACGATCGACCAGATACAGCAGGCTGCCGCCGATACCCCTAATCGCGGGCACATCGAGCGTCTTCTGCGCGGATGATACATCGGCCGGCTCGGCGCCGAGCGCAATCGCGCGGTCATAGGCCGCCTTGGCATCGACCACGCGAAACGCCATCGACGGCGCGCAGGGGCCGTGCGCGGCGACGAACTCATAGCCGTGGGTGCCCGGCTCCTCGTTGACGAGATAGTTGATGTCGCCCTGGCGATAGACGGTGATCTTCTTGGTTCTATGCCGCGCGACGGGCGCATAGCCCATCAGCTTGAACAAAGCGTGCAGCTCTTCCGGATTGGGATGCGCATATTCGACGAACTCGAAGCCGTCGGTGCCCATCGGATTGTCGGCACTAACAGTGGCCGGCGGTGCATCGTGCGGAAACGGACCCATGCTGCTCTCCCAAATGGCTGCCGGGGAGGAACTATCCTTCATCGGACGCGCAAGGAGCGTGCAAACGGGATTGCATTTGGCTATTATGTGCACGATCCGTGCATCAATTGGACAGAACACGCATGATTTCCGTGGACGCCTTCGACCTCAAGATCCTGACCGCACTGCAGGACGACGGCCGCCTCACCAACCAGGAGCTGGCCGACCTCGCAGGCCTCTCCGCCTCGCAATGCTCGCGGCGGCGGATGCGGCTGGAGGAGGAGAAGGTGATATCGGGCTATCACGCCGATCTCTCCAGCGAGGCACTCGGCTTCGGCGTGATCGCCTTCATCCAGGTTGGGCTCGCGACGCATTCGCCCGACAACTCAAAACGCTTCCGCGCGCTGGTGAACCGGATCGACGAGATCCAGGAAGCGTACTCGCTGACGGGCGATGCCGACTATGTGCTCAAGGCCGTGCTGCGCGATCTCAAGGGCCTCTCCAACCTCGTCAACGACGTCTTGATGCCGCATCAGAGCGTCGCGCATGTGCGCTCCTCGATCGTGCTCGACCGTCTGAAGGAAAGCTCGAAGCTGCCGCTGACGGATTTGAAGGCTGGCTGAAATCGAGGGAACTACGGCCTTCGCGCGTCACGCGCCGTCTGTGATGATCCAGGCCTGACTTTCGGAGATTCAGCCATGGCCCTCCAGCTGCGACCGAACTGCGAATATTGCGACCGCGACCTGCCGCCTGATGCAACGGATGCGCGGATCTGCTCGTACGAATGCACGTTCTGTGCGGACTGCGTCGAGACAAAACTCTTCAACGTCTGCCCGAACTGCGGCGGCGGCTTTGCGCCGCGCCCGATCAGGCCGACGCAGGAATGGCGGCCGGGTGTGTGCACGACGAAACAGGTGCCGTCGGACAAGCGGGTGCATCTGAAGTACAGCGCGGAGGACATCGCGGCGCATTGTGCGCGGGTGCACGACGTGCCGCCGGAGAAGCGGTAGGCTCTCTCCACGTCATTGCGAGCGCAGCGAAGCAATCCAGAAATGCATCCGCGGAAGCAGCCTGGATTGCTTCGTCGCAAGGGCTCCTCGCAATGACGGAGGTTGTGGCGGCGCCGTCGGCTACTCCGCCGCCACAATCGTCCCCTCGACCTCGCCGAAGCCGACGCGATAGCCGTTGCCCTGGCACCAGCCGCGCATAACGAGGCTGTCGCCATCCTCCAGAAACGAGCGCCTGGCGCCGCCGGGCAATTCCACCGGCTCAGTGCCGTTCCAGCTGATCTCGAGCAAGCTGCCGCGCTGGTTCTTCTCGGGGCCGGAGATGGTGCCGGATCCGAAGAGATCGCCGACATTCATGGCACAGCCGCTTGAGGCGTGGTGCATCAGCTGCTGCACCGAGGACCAGTACATGTACTTGAAATTGGTGCGGCTGATGCTGGCGGGCGCATTGGCGCCCGCAGCGCGCAAGGACACGTCGAGCTCGACATCGTAGTTCTGCGGCTTGGCCTGCTTCAGATAATCCAGCGGCACCGGCTCCTGCTCCGGTCCCTTCAGGCGGAACGGCTCCAGCGCCTCGCGCGTCACCACCCAGGGGCTGATCGAGGTCGCGAACGCTTTGGCGAGGAACGGGCCGAGCGGCACATATTCCCATTGCTGGATGTCGCGCGCGCTCCAGTCGTTGAGCAGCACGAAGCCGAAGATCATCTCCTCGGCTTGGCTCTCGCTCAGCATGCCGCCCATCGGCGAGGACTGGCCGATCACGGCCCCCATCTCCAGCTCGAAATCGAGCCGCTTGCACGGCGCAAAGCTCGGCAGCTCCACATTCGGCGGCTTCAGTTGCCCGCGCGGCCGCTTCACCTTGGTGCCGGAGACCACGACGGTGGAGGCGCGGCCGTTATAGGCGATCGGCATATGCAGCCAGTTCGGCTGCAGCGCGTTGTCCTTGCCGCGGAACATCACGCCGACATTGGTCGCATGCTCCTTCGACGAATAGAAATCGGTATAGCCGGAGACTGCGAACGGCAGATGCAGTCTCGCATCGCGCATCGGCACGAGCGCGCGGCCGCGCAGCTCCTCGTTGTCGCGCAACTCAGGATGATCCGCGCGCAAGAGCTCGCTGATCCGCGCCCGCGTCTTCGTCCAGACCTTCGGCCCCAGCGCCATGAAGGGATTGAGCGAGGCGCCGGAGAACACGCCGAGCGGGCCGACATCGAGCCGGGAATCCTGCTCGAGCTCCCAGAGATCGAGGACGTAGTTTCCGATCGCCACGCCAACCCGCGGCGTCGGATTGGGCGCGGTTGAGAACACGCCATAGGGCAGGTTCTGCATCGGGAAGTCCGAGGCGGGATCGACGTCGATGAAGGAGCGGAGGCTGGGATCGTTGGGGTGGGGCATGTTTCTCCCGACACAAATGCTGATGCTGGACTCTCTTACCCTCCCCTGGAGGGGGAGGGTCGGTTCGCATGAAGCGGAGCGGAATGCGAAACGGGGTGGGGTGATCTCTCCACTCGGGCACCGCCTCAATGGAGAGACTGTCACCCCACCCCGCTCGCTGACGCGAGCGACCCTCCCCCTCCAGGGGAGGGTAAGCAAGACTACGGCTTGTTCGGGTCGAACCGCTTCTCCAGTCCCTTCCAGCAATCGGCGTAATCGTCCTGCAGCGTCGAGGACTTCGCGGCATGTGCGGTGACGCGCTGCGGATAGCGGGTCTCGAACATGAAGGCCATGGTGCCGGTCAGCTTGACCGGCTTCAGTTCGCCATTGCTGGCATGCTCGAAGGCGTCGCGGTCGGGGCCGTGCGGCAGCATGCAATTGTGCAAGGAGATGCCGCCGGGAACGAAGCCCTGCGGCTTGGCGTCGTACACGCCGTAGATCAACCCCATGAACTCGCTCATGATGTTCATGTGGTACCAGGGCGGACGGAAGGTGTTGTCGGCGACCATCCAGCGCTCGGGGAAGATCACGAAGTCGATATTCGCCGTGCCCGCGGTCTCCGACGGCGAGGTCAGCACGGTGAAGATCGAGGGATCGGGATGGTCGAAAGCGATCGCGCCGACCGGCGAGAAGGCGCGCAGATCGTATTTGTAGGGCGCGTAATTGCCGTGCCAGGCGACGACGTCGATCGGCGAATGCGGCAGCGTGGTCTTGAACAGCGAGCCGCCCCATTTCACGAACAACTCGGTCGGCGTGTCTTTGTCCTCGTAATACGCAACCGGCGTGAGGAAGTCGCGCGCATTGGCGAGGCAATTGGCGCCGATCGGGCCGCGCTCCGGCAGCGTGAAGGCGCCGCCGTAGTTCTCGCAGAGATAGCCGCGCGCCGGACCGTTCGGGATCTCGACCCGGAACTTGACGCCACGCGGGATCACCACGATCTCGCCGGGCTCGGCGTCGATGCGGCCGAACTCCGTGACGAGGCGAAGATTACCCTGCTGAAGCACGAACATCAGCTCGCCGTCGGCATTGTAGAAGTGCTGGTCCACCATCGACTTGGTGATGAGGTAGACATGCGCGGCCATGCCGGCCTGCGTATTGACGTCACCGGCGGTCGTCATGGTCTGCACGCCCTGGACGAAGGTGATCTCCTCCTTCGGAAGTGGCGTCGGGTCCCAGCGCAACTGCGCGATCGGCAGGTCGTATTCGTGGCACGGCGCCGAGCGCCACAGTCCGGCATCGACCTTCTCGAAGCGCCCCGAATGCTTCACCGAAGGACGGATGCGATAGAGCCAGGAGCGCTCATTGGTGCCGCGCGGCGCGGTGAAGGGCGAGCCCGAGAGCTGCTCGGCATAGAGCCCGTAGGCGCAGCGCTGCGGCGAGTTGCGCCCGATCGGCAGCGCGCCCGGCAGCGCCTCGGTCTCAAAACTGTTGCCGAAGCCGGACATGTAGCCTGGCGTCACCTGGGCCGAGCTTCGAACGATCTGGTCAGGCGAGGTATTGATGTTCATGACTATCCTCCTCCTTGCAAGGCGGCCCACATTTCCTGGTCGCGCTTGTCGGTCCAGATCACGGGGTCGTCGATCCCCGACGCTTCGTCATAGGCGCGCGACACGTTGAACGGCAGGCAGTGCTCGTAAATGGCGAAGCTCGAGAATTTCGGATCCATCACTTCGCGCGTCGCCGCCATCGATTCCTTCAGCGTGCGTCCCTTGGCGACCGAGATTTCGGCGGCGCCATAGAGCGAGGTCACGAAGTCGCGCGTCATCGCGATCGCTTCGCGCACGGTGGCCGTGCCCTTGAGCGCATCGCCGCGCCCCGGCGCGATCGCCTTGGGATTGAAGTTGCGGATCTCGTTCAGCGTCATCGGCCATTCGCGCAAATGCGCATCGCCGCAATAGCAGGCCGAGTGATATTCGATGAGGTCGCCGGAGAACATGACTTCGGCATCCGGCACCCAGGCGACGATGTCGCCCGAGGTGTGGCCCGCCCCTAACTGCATCAGCCGCACCTCGCGTTTTCCCAGATAGATCGACATCTCGCCTTCGAAGGTCAGCGTCGGCCAGGTCAGGCCGGGAATGCTTTGGGCATCCTGAAACAGGCGCGGGAAGCGGCCGTATTCGGAATCCCAATCCTGCTTGCCGCGCTCTTCGATGAGACGATAGGTCTCCTGCGAGGCGACGATGCCTTGCGCCTTGTAGGCGGAGGCCCCGAGCACGCGCACGGCGTGATAGTGCGACAGCACGACATATTTGATCGGCTTGTCGGTGACCGCGCGCACGCGCTCGATCACCTTGTTCGCCATTGCCGGCGTCGCCTGCGCGTCGAACACGAGGCAGCCGTCGTCGCCGACGATCACGGCCGTGTTGGGATCGCCCTCGGCGGTGAAGGCATAGAGATCGGTGCCGATCTCGGAGAAGGTGATCTTCTTCTCGGAGAGATCGCCGGTGGATGCGAAGTTCTTCGCCATCAATTCGTCCTTACGAGGTTATTGTTGTTGCTGTTGTTGTTGCTGTCCGTCGATCATGCGGCGCCTGGCGAGCCCGATCGCCTCGCGCAGCACGTCGATGTCGCCGATATGATTGGCGAGGATCAGCACCAGCGCCGCATCGAAGTCGGCGCTCTGCTCCTCCGTGAGACCGCGATGCGCCTCGACGATGGCGCGGAAGGCATCGTCGGGGCGCGCGAAGTTCGAGCTGGTTGAAAGCGGCATGCGAGACCTCAATTCAGCCCTTCGGCCCGAGACAATGCCGCCGCGATTGCCTCGCGCGTCGGATGACGGAAGCGCGCCGCAACGTAACCATCGGGCCTGAGCAGATAGGCTGCGCCCGGCTCTGCGTCGTAGCGCTTTGCGACGAGACCAGAGGGATCGCCAAGTCCTCCCTCGCCGCCGATGCGGATATCCTTGACGCCGTCGGGCGCATCGAACGCCACACCATTGCTGAACGACAGCAGGGTGAAGTCTGTTCCACCTCTGCGGAAGGCATCCGTCAGATAGCCCCGCTCGGCGACGGGCGCATCGAGCATGGAACAGCCGGGACAGGGACCGCCGGCCCACGCATCGGCATCGGGCGACGACAGCGGCGTATCGTAGCTGCAAGGCACCGAGAGCCGGCCGCCATTGACCATGCGCTTGCCGAACTCGGTCTCCTTGGCCAGCGACAGCACCGCCTTGCGCAGCCGCGCCTCCTGATGCGAGTTCGGCGCCATGAAATCGGTCGAGCGCGTCGACTCGCGGATGTTCTCGTCCGCGGCCATGCTGCGCTCGAGATGATAGCTCTCCAGCAGGCTCGCGGGCGATTTGCCGCGCAGGACGCGATCGAGCTTCCAGGACAGATTCTCCGCGTCTTCAAGGCCGGAATTGGCGCCGCGCGCGCCGAAGGGCGAGACCTGGTGCGCGGAGTCGCCGGCGAAGATCACGCGGCCATGGATGAAGCGGTCCATCCGGCGGCACTGGAATTTGTAGAGCGAGATCCACTCGAACTCGAACTTGTCGTGGCCGAGCATGCGCGCGATGCGCGGCCGCACGTTCTCCGGCTTCTTCTCGAGCACGGGATCGGCATAGCGATTGAGCTGGAGGTCAATGCGCCAGACATCGTCGGGCTGCCGGTGCAGCAGCGCCGAACGCCCGGCATGGAACGGCGGGTCGAACCAGAACCAGCGCTCGGTCGGAAATTCCGCGGTCATCTTGACGTCGGCGATCAGGAACTGGTCCTCGAACACCTGACCCGCAAATTCCGCACCGACCATCTGCCGCAGCGACGACCGCGCGCCGTCGCAGGCGATGACATATTGCGCATTCAGGCGATAGGCGCCCTCCGGCGTTTCGATCGTCAGCAGGGCGGAATCGTTGCGCTGCTCCAGCGCCGTCACCTTGTTGCGCCAGCGCAGGTCGATCTCGGGCAGCTCGTTGATGCGATCGACCAGATAGGCCTCGGCGTAATATTGCTGGAGATTGATGAAGGCCGGCCGCTTGTGGCCGTCTTCCGGCAGGAGATTGAACTGGTAGAGCTGCGACTCGCCGTGAAAGATCCGGCCGACGCTCCACACCACGCCCTTCTCGACCATGCGGTCGCCGACGCCGAGCCGGTCCCAATATTCCAGCGAGCGTTTCGAGAAGCAGATCGCGCGCGAGCCCTCGCCGATGCGGTCGGCATCGTCCAAAAGGACGACGCGCTGACAGCGCTGGGCGAGATCGATCGCCAGCGACAAGCCGACCGGACCGGCGCCGACAATCACGACCGGATGCTCCGCCGGGCTTGGCCCGGGGCGGTCCTGATCGGGATGACGGCGATAGCCGAACTGGGTTTTGGCCTGATGCGTATTGGCCGGCGCCATACACTAACCTCGGCTCTGGTCAGAAGACGACTGATCTGCTAGATAGTCTCATGTGCAACTATTTTGAACCGGAGCCGGCCGGCCGTCAACTGGAATTCGGAGCGCAGCCTTGGCGAGGACATCCAGCGACATCGCGCTGAAGACACCGCAGGCCGACGAGGCCTTGGCGCGGCCGAAGGCGCGGCTCGATCTGTTCAAGTTCGTTCCGTTCCGTCTCAACCGGCTGGCGGCGGAAGTCAGCGCCGCGCTTTCGGTCGAATATCAGGAGCGCCACGGCCTCGACATTCCAGCCTGGCGCGTCATCGCGACGCTCGGCTTCCGCAATGATGCCTGCAGCGCGCAGTACATCTCGCAATGCACCCGCACGCACAAATCGACCATCAGCCGCGCGGTCACCACGCTGCTCAACGAGCAACTCATCGAGCGCGTCGAGAACGAAGCCGACCGCCGCGAATTCCGCCTGCAACTGACCAAGAAGGGCCGCGCGCTCTACGAAGAGCTATTCCCGCAATTGCTGCGGCGTGAGGACGAGATTCTCGCCTGCCTTTCCGCGCAGGAGCGCAAGCAGCTCTCGGCCCTGCTCGGCAAGATCGAAGCGAGCCTCGATCTGATCCAGACCAGCGAAGAGGCCGACGCGAAGCAGTCGTATTAGGGACTCATAGAGCCGCGGACGTCGGCTTTTTGGGGTCCGGTTGAGGAAGCTTGTAGGGCCGTGACGGCACTGGCTTATATAGCGATGCTCCTTGTGGCGCTTGCCGCAACTCGCGCATACGCCGCTGACATAGGTCATCTGGCTCCCCCTGGAGTCGCTGCAAACGAGTTTCCCTCACCACAGCGTCCTGTTGCAAGAATCGTCAGCCCCCGCCGCTCCGCTGAAGAGCACCGCGATGCCCTCGATGAGGCGGGTCAAATCGCACGTATGCTTGAACTGAAACCAGGCATGACAGTCGGCGACATTGGAGCAGGCGATGGCTACCACACGGTCAGGCTCTCGCACCTCGTCGCACCCGCCGGCTCTGTCGTCGCCCAGGACGTCACGCGGGATTACCTCATGGAACTCGCCAGGCGAACAGAACGTCTGAAGTTGACGAACGTGCAATTCGCGCTCGGCGAACCACACGATCCGCGTCTGCCCGCTTCCTCGCTGGATGCCGCAATCCTTGTGCATATGTATCACGAGATAGCCCAACCCTATGCCTTCCTCTACAATCTCGCGCCCGCCTTGAAGCAGGGTGCGCGGGTCGGAATTGTCGATCTTGAGCTTCCGACGTCGAAGCATGGCACGCCAATTGAGCTCTTGCGCTGCGAATTGACTGCCGTCGGCTATCGCGAGGTCGCCACACATAAGCTCGCAGGGGACGGAGGATACCTGGCGGTATTCTCTCCGCCGGAGCTGGCGGCTCGAAAATCTCCTCGCGATATCGTTGCTTGTAGGGATCCTGCCGGCACTCGTTGACACAACTCCAGCCACCCGTCTCAGAGGCTGAACGTATCCGAAGAAAAGGTCGGACCGGAATTGCCGATTGAGCCTCAAACCGGCGCTCTCGACCCTGCTCGGCAAGATCGAAGCGAGCCTCGACCTGATCCAGACCAGCGAAGAGGCCGACGCCAAGCAGGCGTAGTAGGGCGCGGACTCGCAAGGTCCCGATGTCGGCATCTTGGGGGGTGAGCAAAAGTCTTATGTTTGATCAGAGCATTGCGGGTTTTGACGCGAAGCAGACTCAGACTTCATTGAATCACCTCGACGGCTCTGTCGAGCACGTCCGCCGGCACAGTGAGTCCAAGTGTTGCAGCGGTCTGCAAGTTCACCACCAATTCGTGTGCGGACAATGTACGGATCGGCATCTCGCCCGGCTTCTCGCCATCGAGAACGTTCTTTACGTACTGTGCCATATGCCGGGTGGCCGTACGGAGGCTCGTGCCGTAGCTGAAGAGGCCGCCTGCGTCAGCCATCTCCCTCGGGAAAATTGTCGGAAGCTGCAGGGCCACGGCCGTTTGCGCGATTCGCATGCGGTTCGGACCAATGATCGGCTCTTCGACAACAATCAAACCATCTGCCTGCTCTCGCTTAATCGCCGCAAAGGCTCCATCAAGATCAGGTTCGGGTCCGAGAACACGCAAAATCTGCGAAGAGAGCCCGCGCTCTCTAATGGCTTGATCGTTGCTGTTGGACATGCACTCGGATACGCCCCTGTCGCTAAGAATTGCCACGCGCGAGAGCTTAGGAGAAACTGACCGCAGCAGATCAACGTGCGTCCTCGCCTGGTTCGGGTCGAAACTCGTCACCCCAGTCATGTTGCCGCCGGGCCTTTCCATGCTTGTGGTGAGGCCGTCGCTGACCGGGTCGACCACAACCGAGTAAATGATCGGAATAGTAGTCGTCACCTTTTGCGCAGCGCGAGCGGTGACAGCTCCAATCAATGCTATGACATCGACATTGAGGCTAGCCAGCTCCGCCGCAAAGGCGGGAAGCTTCGCAAGCTCGCCATTGGCAACCCGCTGCTCGAACCTGACAGTCTGTCCTTCAACAAGCCCGAGTTCCTTGAGACCTGTCTTGAAGCCCTCAATGGGACGCTCAGTCCCAGCAATCATGATCCCTATAGTCGGAATGCTTTTGGCAGGCATCCGGTTGACCCCCAGGGGAATACAAAGTGATCAAGTACCGATTAAAACGCCCAAATCATAAAGTGGCTGTGCGCGAAAGCTAGTCCGAATTTGGCCCTTCCCCAAAGCCGGCCGCCGACGACGGCTGAAGGCCGCTTATGACCCATTGCGGACATCGGTCACTCAAATTGCTATGCTCCAGTCAAACATAGCCGAGGCGGCATGCCGTACCTAATCCGAACTCCAGCGGTCGAAGAGCTACCCGCGCTTTCAGCGTTATGTTTTCGGTCGAAAGCAGTATGGGGTTACGACAACGACTTCATGGAGGCATGCCGTCGCGAACTCTCCTTTGATCCATTGGAATTGCGATCGACCTCGATCGTCGTTGCGGAAGAGCACGGGAGGATCGTTGGCGTCGCGCAGGTCAAGGTAATTGGAAAGGAAGCCGACTTGCTCAAGCTTTTCGTTGAGCCGACCGCGCTGAGATGTGGTGTCGGCAGGGCTCTCTTTCTTTGGGCCTGCGGAAGGGCGGCAAGTGTGGGCGCCGACGAGCTTGTGATCGAGGGGGATCCGGACGCCGCACCCTTCTATAGACGGATGGGCGCAGAAGACTGCGGATTCGTGCCATCTGGTTCGATAGACGGAAGATTGCTTCCAAAACTCGTTAAAGACCTGCGAGGACCCTGACCTCGGCCGTCAGCTTCTGGCCCGTTGCCGACGTTCGTTCAAAGTGCCGCGATGTTTGCTTCCAAGAGGTAAGCTGAACAGCGTTATGCAAGGTACCGAGGCAGCCGTTGATCCCTATCAGTCATCTTACGGTTCACGCGGCACCCATTCTCCTGTCAAGTAACTCCGCTCGACCGCGTCCGTCGTGATGGCGAGCAGCTGCTGGCGACGGTTTCGGCCTTTGCGACCACTGCATGCCAGCCGGGGTCTTCCAAGATTGCGGCACTCTCGTCCGATGTCGGCTTCCTGGGGGTGAGCAAAAGTCTTATGCTTGATCAGAGCATTGCGGGTTTTGACCCAGAGGCAACAAATCCCGATTGCGGCCAGTTCGTGTACAGCTCGTCATTTGTGGGGTAGGTTCCGAAGTTGTCATGTGCCGCACGTAGCTGATCCGTCAGCAGGTCTGGAGCTGGTCATGCAGCCGATGAACGAGATCCCATTCGAGACGACCCTGGCTGAATATGTCGAGGAAATGCTCGACTCCTGTACGCGATGCGGGAAATGCGTTGAGGCTTGTCCGAGTGTTGAGCCAGCGGGCATCTCGGATACGAAGTCCGAAGACATCATCGGCGGCATCCTCGAACTGGTCAGTACCGGCAACGGCCCGCAAGCGTCGCGCAAATGGGCGCAATCCTGCATGCGGAGCGGGGCATGCATCAAGGCATGCAACTATGGCGTCAATCCGCGTTTCTTGCTGAGCATGGCGCGGCTTGGCATCGCGAAGTCGGACAATGAGCTTGCCGAACGACGCCGACAGGGTATCGAGAAGTACCGCGACGGCAGTCGTGGAGTGAACGTGCTTTCGCACCTGCAACTCGATACGGACGCGCTCGAACGACTGGGTCAGAAATCGGCGTCGGTCTCCACGCCCGTTGAGGCGCCGGATTTCGTGTTTTACACCGGCTGCAATGTGCTCAAGACGCCGCACATCGCCTTGCTTGCCCTCGATATCATGGATGCGCTCGGCGTCAGTTACCAGGTGATGGGCGGACCGAGCCATTGTTGCGGCATCCTCCAACTCAAGTCTGGGGACGCCGAGATGGCCGGTCGTATGGGCTCGAGTACTATGGAAAAGCTGTCGCACACCAAATCGGGGCAGGTGATCTCCTGGTGCCCGTCGTGCTACGTCCAGTACACGGAAACCATCCTGCCAACGGTCGAGCGGCAGCGTGGCTCCCGCCCGTTCGAGATGAGCCCGTTCATGCGCTTTCTCGGTGACCGGCTGGCGCAGCTAAAGCCGCACCTTCAGCACAGGGTCGAAATGCGGGTCGCGCTGCACAAGCATCCCGGCGTGGCCGGCGTCGTGGAAGCCGCCGCTGAAATCCTGACGACGGTCCCCGGTATCGAACTCGTCGATCTGAACCAGCCGGCGGTGGGTTTGCAGAGCGTGGATGTCGGTGTACTCCCAAAGTTCAAGCGTGAATTACAACTCATGGAACTTGAGGCGGCGCGCGATGCAGGCGTCGATGCACTGGTCGCGGTCTATCATTCCGATCATCGCGAACTGTGCGCACACGAGCGCGACTGGCCATTCCGCATCATAAATATCCTTGAAGTGGTTGGCGAAAGCATGGGCCTGCATCGGCATGATCGCTACAAAGAGCTCAAGATCATGCAGGACGCCGACCAGATCGTGGCCGATTGCAGCGACCTGATCGCAAAGCACTCGCTTGATCCCAGCAATGCGCGTGACGTGGTGATGAAGGTGCTGCTTGGCGACCAGCCGCTTCCCCTGAGGGCCGGCGCGCTCCCAGAGCCGCGCGCGCGGGGTGTGGCGCCGTCATAAGAGCTTGATGTCGCCTTTGGCCCATCGCGGCATTTGCTCCAGTTGCACAAAGGCAGTCGGTACCGAAGCGAAGCGGACATCGCCGACGACCTATGAGTACGCGCCCTAATTGTTGCTAGGCCCAGGCCAATGGAGCAGGTGATGCCAAACAACGAGGAGATCGAGACGAGATCGCAAGGCTCGGTGCCGCACGGCTATGTACTTGGCGCCGGACAGGGTGAACACCTCATCCACTATCGTGATGGCGGCAACATCTTCATCAAGGCCGACCCCATAAGCGGGTCCAATAATTTCGGCTTGGGCACACAGCAGCTACCCAAGGGCTCGGGCATTCCGGTTCACCGGCACCTCGGACAGGATGAAGCGTTCTATGTTCTGGAAGGCGCTGGCATAGTCACACTCAACGATACGCCTCACCCCTGCGAAAGAGGTGGAACGATCTTCATACCTAAGAACACGTGGCATGGTTTCAGTAGTCCAGACCAAGAAATGGTTCTGCTGTGGATCATGGTGCCGCCCGGCCTCGATGGCTTCTTTCGCGAAACCTGCAGCCGACCCGGTGAATCGCGAAAGCAATTCACGCGCGAGCAGATCAACGCGATTGCTCTCAAATATGGGCAAGAATTCAGGTAGGCAGGCTCAACCATTCGCCGAAAAACTAAGACACCTGAATCCAAACTGGCGGGTAGCGGGCAAGACTGAGTTGACACCCCGATGTCCATTTGTGGCCCGTGGCCGACCTTGGCTCAGAGCACCGCGAGGCCTGCTTCCTGAAAGTGACCAGAACAAGCCATCCAAGCTTGCCAAGGCAGCCTTTGCTTCTTTGGGGGTTGAGCAGAAGCCTTATGCTTGATCAGAGCGTTGCGGGTTTTGACCCCGAACAGTCGTCAACGTGATCGGAGCGTTGATCCCAAGGTTGTGTCCGGTTATCGTCGGAGCCGACCTTCGTGAGACGCGCGAAACGCAGCGAGGCCCCCCGATGTCCGCGCCGACGATCAGGTTCGATGACGGCGCCGTCTATGAACGGATGATGGGCAAGTGGAGTGGACTGGCCGGACGCGCCTTTATTGATTGGCTCTCGCCCCCGCCCAATTTGCGATGGGTCGACATCGGTTGTGGCAATGGCGCGTTTACACAGTTGCTGGTCGAGCGCTGCGCCCCAATGACCGTCGAAGGCGTGGATCCCTCGGAAGGTCAGCTGGCCTTTGCACGAGAGCGGCTGGCGACACCCGTCGCGGGGTTTCGACAGGGCGATGCAATGGCATTGCCATTTGCCGATGGCACCTTCGATGCGGCCGTCATGGCGCTCGTTGTGTTTTTCATACCGGACCCTGCCAGGGGCGTCGCTGAAATGGCTCGCGTCCTCCGGCCGGGCGGTATCGCGGCCGCCTATGTTTGGGACGTCGTCAGCGGCGGCGGCCCGTCGGAGGCCATCATAACCGAGATGAAAGGCATGGGGTTCACGCCACCGCGGGCTCCGAAAGCGGAAGCCTCGACGCCCGAAGGACTCCATGAGCTGTGGACAGGGGCGGGTTTCGCCGACATCGAAGCGCGCGTTCTTCGCACGCGACGAACCTTCGACGATTTCGAGGACTATTGGTCGACTACGATCGCGGCGCCCAATCTCGCTCCGATGCTTACAACGATGGCGTCAGCCGACGTGATGCAACTCAAGTCTCGGGTTCGTGAGCAGGTGCCTATCGAGGCGAGTGAGCGTGTCTCGATCGAGGCGTGCGCCAATGCGATCGTCGGCCGTCGGCCCGGATAGGGCTGTCGATCGCTCTTCCGCTCCTCCCCCAGAAGCTGCCAACCTCTATGCTTGCCTAGTGCGCATCGCCAAGGGTTCTATTTCGGAGCGCTGGTCTGGCCACCCGAACCCGTGGTCTGCTCACTTCCCGGTCGGCCCGGAGGATGCGCAGATGCGCCCGGCTTGTCTTGGTCGGCCACGTATCCGGACTCTCCGGAGTTGCGGGTCTTGATCCCTTTGTCCGCATCGCGCTGCATCTGCTCGTTGGGCTCGCCAGTCTTGAGCCCTTGGTCTACATCACGGCGCATCTCCTCCTTGGTTTGCTCACTGGGTGCGGCCTTTTGCTGTTGGGCCGTTGCTTGGAAGGCAATTGCGCTTCCGGCAACTACGATCAACGCGAGAACTGCTGTTCGCATGCTTCTCCTCCACGGCTTGCTCCGTCCCCCTAAACGCGCGAGCTTCCCAAGGTTTCCTAGTTCCAATCGCCATTGTCGAAAGGCACATCTTGCGATCACGTGGGCGGCACTCAAGTCGCCATTGGCCCGACCCGGACCTCAGACGATGTTCTTTTCGCGCTGCATTCGGGAGCATAGCTGACATGAGGCCCGGCGCTCTCAGCCTTGCTCCGCAAATTCGAAGCGAGCCTCGACTTGATCCAGACCAGCGAAGAGGCGGACGCGAAGCAGGCGTACTAGCTGATGCTGTCATTCCGGGGCGCCGCGACGCGGCGAACCCGGAATCTCGCGCTACAACTTCTGGATTCCGGGTTCGCGCTGCGCGCGCCCCGGAATGACGCTATCGCGTCATTTCGCAAACGACCGCGACGGCGGCAGGTGCAGTGCCCAGGCGTCGACCTTGTCGCTGGCGCGCGGATAGATCTCGGTCACGATCGGATCATGGCCGGGGATGAATCGATCAGGGTGGCCTGCGAGGCGCTCGATCGTCTCCCAGCCCTGTGCCATGTCGCCGACATTGTAGACGATCGGGAACGGGCTGCGGCGCTGCAGATTGGCGTAGTAATGCGCAGCATCGGAGGCCAGCACCACGGACCCGCGCGCGGTCTCGACCTTCACCACCTGCAAGCCATCCGAATGGCCGCCGACGCGGTGCACGGTGACTCCGGGCGCGACCTCGCCGTCGCCCGAGTAGAAGGTGACACGCTCACCATAGACATGGCGCACCATCTGCGTGACGTGCTCGACCGAGAACGGATGTCGCAGCAGGCCGTTGCACATGCACCGCCCCGTCGCGTAAGCCATCTCGCGCTCCTGGAGATGGAAGCGCGCATTCGGGAAGCGGTCGAGATTGCCGGCATGGTCGTAATGCAGATGCGTCACGATGACGTTGCGGATGCTCGAAGCCGCGACGCCAAAGCGCTCCAGCGCATCGACCGGGTTGAGCGTCAGCTTGCGCGCCCGCGCGCTCGCGTCCTCGGCATTGAAGCCGGTATCGACCAGGATGTCGCGGCCGTGCCCTCGGATCAGCCAGACGAAATAGTCGAGATCCTGCGCCGCGCTGTCATGCGGATCGGGCGCCAGAAAGTTCATGCTGGGAGTGCGCGGCGACATCGTCGCGTAGCGCAGGGCGTAGATTTCGTAGACGTTTCCCATGGCTCTTCTTTTTTGTGAGGGGATCTGGATGACGTGACGCACCAAGCCATCGTCCGCCGCAAAGGTCAAACAGCCTAAAGCGCGATGAGATTTGGATGAATCGTCATCGCGCTTTAGTTTGTTGTTTACGCATGATCTTTCCGGAAAACCGCTTCGCACTTTTCCGGATCATGCTTTGGGCTTGCTACGACCGCGGGCCTGCAATGTGAGACCAATCACATTTTCGTCGCCATGACTCCCCTAACATCACTCCCCTAACATGACTGCTGCAACATGGCCGCTTGCCATGCCCAACCAGATCGGGTCGAGCACAAACATGACAGCCCGTTCATTCCGCTACCGGCGCGCCCCTGCGTTGCGGTCAATCGTCGCGATAATGCCGAATCTCCAAGAGGTTGACGCCCCCTCCCCCCGGTTTGATAATGCAAGATGCGTAAGTTAAGGTCGCCGCGGCGCAAGCTGGAACGGCGCCTTTTTGGCTGGACCGCGCTGATTATGAAAATTCGCTTCCTTTTCCTTCTCCCTTTGCTCGTTTCGCTCGTCCCGACTGCGCCATCCCTGGCGGCCGGCGACCGTTTTGCGCTGGTCATCGGCAACGCCAAATATCCGGATGCAGATGCGCCGCTGAAGGAACCGCTCAACGATGCGCGCGACATCGCCGACGAGCTCAAGCGCGACGGCTTCTCGGTCGAGATCGGCGAGAACCTGACCGGCGACGGCATGCGCCGCGCCTTCGACAAGCTCTATGGCAAGATCAAGCCGGGCTCGGTGGCGCTGGTGTTCTTCAGCGGCTTCGGCATCCAGTCGGCGCGCCAGAGCTACATGCTGCCGGTCGACGCGCAGATCTGGACCGAATCCGACGTGCGCCGCGACGGTTTCAGCCTGGAGACCGTGCTCGGCGAGCTCAACACGCGCGGCGCCGGCGTCAAGATCGCGCTGATCGATGCCTCCAGGCGCAACCCGTTCGAGCGCCGGTTCCGCAGCTTCTCGGCCGGTCTTACGCCCGTCATCGCGCCGAACGGCACGCTGGTGATGTATTCGGCGGCGCTGGCCTCGGTGGTCTCGGACGCCGGCGGCGAGCACAGCCTGTTTGTCCAGGAACTGCTCAAGGAAATCCGCGTCCCCGACCTGATGGCCGAGGAGACGCTGAACCGCACCAAGATGGGCGTCACCCGCGCCTCGCGCGGCGAGCAGGTGCCGTGGATCTCCTCCTCGCTGGCCGAGGATTTCTCCTTCATTCCGGGCGCCGCCGGGTCGCGCCCGACAACATCGACGGCGGCACCGCCGCCTGCGCCGCCCGTCGTCGCCAACAACCCGCCCCCGGCACCGCCCGCGCCGCCATTACCGCCGCCGGCGAAGCCGGCTGACAACGTTGCAGCACCTGCCCCTCCGCCGCCGCCGCCCGCACCGGCTCCGTCACCGAAGCCGCAGGTCGAGGCCGCCCTGCCCCCGCCGCCACCGCCGGTGAAACCGGCCGATCCCGCGCCCGCGCCGAACGCGGATAGCGGGCCGAGCGCGGCCGTCCTGGCGGAGGATCCCACCATCAAGGGCCTGACGGCCAAGATCGCGGCCAATCCTGATGATGTGAACGCGCTGTACCGGCGCGGCCAGGTCTATGCCAGCAAGGGCGCCTACAGCCTCGCCATCAAGGATTTCGACGACACGCTCCGGATCAATTCGAAGGATGTCGAGGCGCTGAACAACCGCTGCTGGACCCGCACCGTGGTCGGCGACCTCCAGGGCGCGCTGAAGGATTGCAACGAGGCGCTGCGGCTGCGGCCGAACTTCGTCGACGCGCTGGACAGCCGCGGGCTGGTCAATCTGAAGTCGGGCGCGGTCAAGAACGCGATCGCCGATTTCGATGCGGCCCTGAGGATCAACCCGCGCCTGACCTCCTCGCTCTACGGCCGCGGCCTCGCCAAGCAGCGTAACGGCTCCGCCCAGGAAGGCGCGCTGGACATTGCCAATGCCAAGGCGATGGATCCGAACATCGTTCAGGAATTCGCAAGCTACGGAGTACGCTAGTATTTTTTTAGGTTCAGGCAGCGGACGCCTCGAACCCTTGGCGGCCCACGGAAGACTAACGGTCGGATGCCGCAGGCGGCCTTTTCCCGGGGGCCTATTGCAGGAATTTTGGAACCGCGCGGGCACGCTGCGCAGGAGGGACTAGCTATGAGATTGGCTGCAAAGGGACTGACCGCAATCCTGTCCATCTTGGCCATTGGCGCGACACTGTCGCTGCCGGCCACCCCCGCATTTGCCGCCGATGACGGCAACAGCAAGAACGTCACCGAGGACGAGATCCTTCGCGCGCTGGCGCCGCCGGCGAGGAAGCCGCTGACCCGCGGCCTCTCGATGGCCCCGCAGGCCGATCCCGCGCCGAACGCGGCGGAGACCAAGCTGATCCAGTCCGTGCGCGGCCGCTCGACGCGCTCGCTGTCGTCGACCGAGCGCGAGGAGATCGCCTCAGTCGCCAAGGACAAGCCGAACATCGACCTCGAGATCACCTTCGACTACAACTCGGCCAATATCAGCGCCAAGTCGATGCCCTCGGTGCAGGCGCTCGGCCGCGCGCTCACCAGCCCCGACCTGAAGGGCTCGACCTTCGTGGTCGCCGGCCACACCGACGCCGCCGGCGGCGAGGCCTACAATCAGGACCTGTCGGAGCGCCGCGCGGATTCGATCAAGCGTTACCTTGTCGAGAAGTACAGCATCTCGGCGACCGACCTCGTCACCGTCGGCTACGGCAAGAGCAAGCTGAAGGACCCGAGCCAGCCGATGGCCGAGGTCAACCGCCGCGTGCAGGTCGTCAATATGGAAAACAAGACCACCGCATCGAAGTAAGCACGACGTAATCCTTTGCAGTGACCGGTCGTGATGTGGTGTAAAGTCTCGCGTCCAAAGCGCGTCCCGCAGCCTTGCGGGACGCCGCTTTATTTCAGGGAAATGCTCTTCATGGGCCTCGTACGGACGGCCGTGAGCAAGGCCAGGATGATCCGGCGATGAACCTCTCCGAATATCTCAAGCCAGCCGGAACCGTGGTCTTCGTCGTGGCCCTCGGCGTCGGCTATTACCTGTTCGAGCATCGGCGCCGTCCCGAGGTGAAGGAGACGCCGAGCGCCGCGCTCGTCATCGTGACGAAGTCGACCAATGCCTGCTTCTCCGATCTCGTGCGGGTGACCGGCTTCTTCGTGCCGCGCCGCGAGGCGGTGGTCGTCGCCGACCAGGAAGGCTCCAGGGTCACCGACCTCTTCGTCACTGAAGGCACCTTGGTCACCGACAATCAGGAGCTGGCGCGCCTGACCGCGCCGCCGCAGATTCCGGGCCAGCCGCAGCGGCCGGGCCCGCAAGGTCCGATCTCGCTGAAGGCGCCCGCGCCGGGCCTCGTCACCGAGGTGCGCACCATCGTCGGCGCGCCCGCTTCCCCGCAGGCCGGCCCCATGTTCCGCATCGCCGTCAACAACGAGATCGAGCTCGACGCTCAGGTTCCGGCGGTCCACATGACCAAGCTCAGCCCCGGCGCGACCGTGCGCATCAGCCGCGACGACGCGCCCGATCTGATCGGACGGGTGCGGCTGGTCGCGCCTGAAATCGATCGCACCACGCAGCTCGGCCGTGTCCGCATCAGCGTCACCAACAATCCCTCGCTGAAGGTCGGCGTGTTCGCCCGCGCCTCGATCGACGCCAAGCGAAGCTGCGGCGTCGCGGTCCCCAAGACCGCGATCGACCATCTCACGTTGCAGGTCGTCAAGGGCAACACGGTCGAGACGCGCAAGGTGCGGGTCGGACTGTCGTCCGACACCGCGACCGAAATTCTGGACGGCCTCGACGTCGGCGAAATCGTCGTGGCCGACGCCGGCTCTTCGCTGCATGACGGCGACCAGATCAAGACCATGTTCGCCGATGAACTCGATCGCACGCGGGTACGCTGATGGCTCTCAATATTTCGGCATGGTCGATTCGTCATCCGCTGCCGTCGGTCGTCTTTTCGATCATCCTGCTGGTGCTCGGCTGGACCTCCTTCGTCAAGCTCGCGGTGACGCGACTGCCTTCGGCCGACATTCCCGTGATCTCGGTCGCGGTGTCGCAGTTCGGCGCGGCGCCCGCCGAGCTTGAATCCCAGGTCACCAAGACCATCGAAGACGCGGTGTCCGGCGTCGAGGGTGTCAGGCACATCACCTCGCAGATCACCGACGGGCTGTCGCTGACCACCATCCAGTTCGCGCTGGAGACCAACACCGACCGCGCGCTCAACGACGTCAAGGACGCCGTGACGCGCGTGCGTTCGAACCTGCCGCAAAACGTCACCGAGCCGCTGATCCAGCGCGTCGACGTGATCGGCCTGCCGATCGTCACCTATGCCGCGATCTCGCCCGGCAAGACGCCGGAGCAGCTGTCCTATTTCGTCGACGACGTGGTCAAGCGCGCGCTGCAGGGCGTGCGCGGGGTCGCCCAGGTCGAGCGTATCGGCGGTGTCGAGCGCGAGATCCTGGTCTCGCTCGATCCCGACCGCCTGCAGGCGATGGGCCTGACCGCGGTCAATGTCAGCCAGAGCCTGCGCGGCACCAATGTCGACGTCGCCGGCGGCCGCGCCGAGATCGGCAAGAACGACCAGGCGATCCGCACGCTCGCCGGCGCCAAGACGCTGGGTGATCTCGCCGGCACCATGGTTCCGCTGTTCGGCGGCGGCGAGGTGCGGCTCGACGATCTCGGCACCGTCACCGACACCATCGCCGACCGCCGCACCTTCGCCCGCTTCAACGGCGAGCCGGTGGTCGCGCTAGGCATCAAGCGCTCCAAGGGCGCCAGCGACGTGAAGGTCGCGGCCGCGGTGCAGAAGCGCATCGACGCGCTCAAGGCGGCCTATCCCGATGTCGACCTCAAGCTGATCGACACCTCAGTCGACTACACCAACGGCAATTACGAAGCGGCGATCTCGACCCTGTTCGAGGGCGCCATCCTCGCCGTCGTGATCGTGCTGCTGTTCCTGCGCGACCTGCGCGCGACCATCATCGCCGCGATCTCGCTGCCGCTGTCGATCTTCCCGGCGTTCTGGGCGATGGACCTGCTCGGCTTCTCGCTGAACCTCGTCAGCTTCCTCGCCATCACGCTGTCGACGGGTATTCTCGTCGACGACGCCATCGTCGAGATCGAGAACATCGTCCGGCACATGAACATGGGCAAATCGCCCTACCGTGCCGCGCTGGAAGCGGCCGACGAGATCGGTCTCGCGGTGATCGCGATCTCGCTCACCATCATCGCGATCTTCGCCCCTGCGAGCTTCATGTCGGGCATCGCCGGGCAGTTCTTCAAGCAGTTCGGCATCACCGTCTCGGTGCAGGTGTTCTTCTCGCTGCTCGCCGCGCGCTTCGTCACGCCGGT
This sequence comes from Bradyrhizobium sp. cir1, assembly GCF_014198245.1. Taxonomy (GTDB): domain Bacteria; phylum Pseudomonadota; class Alphaproteobacteria; order Rhizobiales; family Xanthobacteraceae; genus Bradyrhizobium. The sequence continues at coordinate 29,613 of NZ_JACIHE010000028.1, read as the reverse complement.
GCTGGCCGCCTACTTCCTCAAACATGGCCATCACGAGGAGCCGCCGCCCGGCCGCATCTTGCGGTCCTACCATGGGATCGTGGCCTGGTCGGTGAAGCACTATTTCATCACGGTGCTGATCGGCTTCGGCATCTTCGCCGCCTCGATCTGGAGCATCACGCTGCTGCCGCAGGGCTTCCTGCCCGCGCAGGACAGCGCGCGCTCGCTGCTGGCCCTCGAGCTGCCGCCGGGCACCCAGCTCGCCTACACCGAGAAGGTCACCGAGGACATCGTCGCGCGACTGCGCAAGCGGCCCGAGGTGAAGAGCATCTTCGTGGACGGTGGCCGCGTTCCGCCCGGGACCCAGGAAGTCCGGCGCGCCGCCCTGATCATCAACTACACGCCCAAGGCCGATCGCGACATCACCCAGCGCGAGCTGGAATTCTCGATCAGCCAGGAGCTGGAGAACATTCCGGACATCCGTTTCTGGTTCCTCGACGAGAACGGCCTGCGCGCGATCTCGCTGGTCGTGACCGGCGTCGACGCCAACATCGTCAACAACGTCGCCAGCGAGCTTGCGACGCAGATGAAGCGGATTCCGACCATCTCCAACGTGATCTCGGAAACCACGCTGGAGCGGCCCGAGCTGCGCATCGAGCCGCGCGCCGATCTCGCCGCGCGGCTTGGCGTCTCGACCGAAAGCCTGTCGCAGACCATCCGCGTTGCCACCATCGGCGACGTCGGGCCAGCGCTCGCCAAGTTCGACGTCGGCGACCGCTTGGTGCCGATCCGCGTGCAGCTCGAGGATGCCGCCCGCGGCAATCTGAAGACGCTCGAACAATTGCGCGTGCCGCTCGGCGAGCACGGCGAAAAGGGCGGCGTGCCGCTCTCGGTGATCGCCGACGTCAAGCTCGACCAGGGCCCGACCAGCATCAATCGCTACGACCGCGAGCGGCAGGCGACCGTCGCGGCCGATCTCGTCGGCTCCGCCGCGCTCGGCGATGCGACCAAGAAGATCTACGACCTGCCCGTCATGAAGACCTTGCCGAAGAGCGTGAAGGTCTCACCCTCGGGCGATGCCGAAAGCCTGAACGAGCTGTCCGACGGCTTCGCCACCGCGATCACGGCGGGTCTGATGATGGTCTATGCCGTGCTGGTGCTGCTGTTCGGAACCTTCCTGCAGCCGATCACCATCCTGTTCTCGCTGCCGCTCTCGATCGGCGGCGCCATCGCCGCCCTGCTCGTCACCGGCAAGCAGCTCACCACGCCGGTGTGGATCGGCATCCTGATGCTGATGGGCATCGTCACCAAGAACGCGATCATGCTGGTGGAGTTCGCGATCGAAGCGATCCGCGACGGCAAGCCGCGCGAGGAGGCCATGATCGACGCCGGCATGAAGCGTGCTCGCCCGATCGTGATGACCACGATCGCGATGGCCGCGGGCATGATGCCGAGCGCGCTCGCGGTCGGCGCCGGCGGCGAATTCCGCTCGCCGATGGCGCTCGCGGTGATCGGAGGCCTGCTCTTCTCGACCATCCTGTCGCTGGTGTTCGTGCCTGCGATGTTCATGGTGATGGACGATCTCGGCGCCCTGATCTGGCGTTTTGGCAAGCGGCTGATCGTGCACAGCGAGGATGCGGAGACGGACGATCATCACGGGGCTGCGGAGGCGCCGCACGTGCCGAAGAAGATCGTGCACCCGGCGGCGGAGTGAGGTTCGAGGCGAGCCGGATCTTGAGGCACACGGTGGCGCAAGTCGTTCGTGCGCGCTAGCTTATGCCATGGCTTTTGCGCGTATCACGATGGACCCTGCCGTCTGCACTGGTAAGGCCTGCATTCGCGGGCTGCGGTTTCCGGTCGCGCGATTGCTCAGCCTGCTGGCGGCCGGCGAGTCGTGCGAGTCCATCCTCAATGACTACCCGTATCTCGAGCGTGGAGACATTGATGAGGCGTTGCGATACGCGGCCTTCCTCGCCGAGGACACAGCCGTCGACCTGCCTCCCACGGTCCAAGCGAAGTGAATTTGCTCGAGTTACTCGTTCCGCGCGATCGCCGTCAGCTTGGTCATGTTCCGCAGCAAAATCCGCCCGCGCTGGAGATCGAGGATCGCTTCCTTGCGCCAGGCCTGGAGCTGGCGGTTGACGCTCTCGCGGGCGGCGCCGACGAAGACGCCGAGCTGCTCCTGCGAGATGTGCACCTCCGAGCCGAAATCGGCGGCGAGCGCGCACAGCCGCCGCGCCAGGCGTACCGGCAGCGGCTGCAGCATGGACTCTTCCATCCGCTCGCTCTGCCAGCGGATGCGCTGGCACAGCAGCGCGATGATCTTGATCGCGACCTTCGGCTCGCGCTCGAGGAAGCCGAGGAAGTCTTCGCGCCGCAGCACGAACAATTCGCTGGCCTCACCCGCGGTCGCATCCGCCGTGCGGTTCTGGCCGTCCAGCACCGCGACCTCGCCGAACAGATCGCCCGACCCCATGAAATTGAGCGTCAGCCGGCTGCCGTCGGAGGCGCCGGTCTCGATGCGGACCTGGCCGCGGCGCACGCCGTACAGCGCGTCCCCGGGATCGCCCTTCTGGAACAGCACCTCGCCATTCGCCAGATGCTGGGTGTGGCAAAGATTGGACAGCCGCTGGAGCTCGTCCGCGCCGAGATCGGCGAACATCGGGTTCATCTTCAGGATGACCGCAAATTCGGCCTGTTTGCTCATTTGAACGTCCTTGTGATTTTGCTTGTCAATTTCGCCGGCAAATCGCTTGGAACCATCAGCATCAGGATCGCGTAAAACCGCGCCGGAGAAGTGTGTCATAAGTCACATAACTTTGCAGCACCCCCTGACTATTTTTGACCGCTTGGAGCGGCTTCCCGTCCGGGGATAAACTCACGCGCAAGGGACGGGTGGGCGGCCGGTTTCGGCGCCGTTCGTCCGTCGTTGGAAAGTCGACATGAAAGCAGTGAAATTCGCCGGCGCGACGGTCGCCGCCGTCATCATCGTGATCGCGCTTCTGCTCGTGGTCGGAATCCCCTCGGGCTTCCTGACCTCGACGATTGCCTCGCGGGTCGAGAGCGCGACCGGCTATCGCCTGTCGATCGACGGCACCACCAAGATCAGCTTGTGGCCGACGCTGAACGTCACGCTGAACGACCTCACGCTGGCCGACCCCAAGGACCGCAGCGGCATCACGCGTCTGACGGTCGACAGTGTGCAGGCCGACATGTCGCTCTCCAGCGTGTGGTCGGGCAGCCCTGAGATCAGCGAACTCGTCGTCACCCATCCCGTGCTGTACCAGCCGCTGCTGCGCGAGCGCCTGCCGAATGCCGGCGCCGCGTCGAGGCCGATCGCGCTCGACACGGCCGGGGCGACCATCGACCGCGTCAAGGTCACCGACGGCGAGGTCGCGTTCGCGCGCGTGCGCGACCGCGTCGAGGGCCGCATCAGCGCCATCAACGCCGACGCCGTCGTCGGCCGCGACCGCAAGGTCGACATCACCGGCACTGCGCGCGTCGGCGATCACCTGACCAAGTTCGACATCAAGGCGACGGCGCCGACGCCGCCGGCCGAGCGGCCGACCATTCCGGTGGATTTCGCCATCGACATGCCCGACGTGCTGAAGTCCCAGCTCACCGGCCATGCCGAGGCGCGGCTCAATGGCGATGTCGTGATGATCAGCGGCGTGAGCGGCAGGCTCGGCGACGGCGCCTTCAACGGCTGGGCCTCGGTCGACATCGCGAGCAAGCCGCTGGTCAAGGTCGATCTCGATTTCCAGCGCCTCGCGATCCCGCTGGCGAAAACGCCCGACGGTGCGCCGGGACAGCCCTGGAGCAATGCGCCGATCGACGTGTCCGGGCTCAATTATGTCGATGCACAAATCAGGATCTCCGCGAGCGAGGCCGTGATCGGCGATGCCCGCCTTGCGCCGCTGGCGCTCGATGCAAAGCTCGCCGGCGGCGTGCTGAAGGCTGGCACCGCCAATCTCGGCGCGTATGGCGGACAGGTCTCGGGCGAGGTGATCGTGGATGCGACCACCGGTGCGCCGAGCTTTGCCATGCATTCCGACCTCGTCGGCGTGCGCGCGCTGCCGCTGCTGCAGGGGCTCGCCGAATTCGACCGGATCGACGGCAAGCTGCAAGCCAAGCTCGCTTTGCGCAGCGCCGGTACCAGCCAGCGTGCGCTGATGGCGAACATGCAGGGCACCGCCTTCGTCAACTTCCAGGACGGCGCCATCCGCGGCATCAATGTTGCGCAGATGATCCGCTCGCTGACGACGGGCACGCTCACCGGCTGGCAAGACAACCCAAACGGCAGCCAGGAGCAGAGCACGGATTTGTCGCAGCTCTCGGCCTCCTTCCGCATCGACAAGGGTCAGGCCGTGACGACCGATCTCAACCTGATCGGGCCGCTGGTGCGCGTCACCGGCGCCGGCACCATCGCGCTCGACACCAAGATGATGGGCTTTCGCGTCGAGCCCAAGCTGGTGATGACGACCGAAGGCCAGGGCCGCGCTAGCGAGCCGGTCGGCTTCGGCATCCCCGTGATGATCCAGGGCAGCTGGTCGCAGCCGAAGATCTACCCTGACATGGCCGGCATACTCGACAATCCCGACGCCGCCTATGCCAAGCTGCGCGAGATGGGCAAGGGCCTGTTCGGCCCTGACGGCGCCGGGCTCGGCAATATTTTGGGAAGTCTGGGTCTCGGCAGCGCCACCGCGCCGGGCGGCGGCAACGCAAACGGCAATGCGAATCCGCAGGCCCAGCAGCCGGGGCAGAACAACCTGCTTGGCGGCCCTCTCGGCGAGGCGATCGGCAACCTGATTCAGCAGGGGCTTTCCAGCGGCGCCGGAACAGGCACCGGTACCGCGACGGGCACCGGCCGCAGCCGCAGCCTGCCGGCAACGCCGCCAGCACCGGCGCCGCAGGCCTCGCCCGCGTCCCCCGCCCAGGAGGACCCGCCGGTGGCGCAGCAGGACAGCCAGCCGATGAACGACGTTCTGCGGCAGCTCTTCAATCGATGATGTCACGCCAATCCCCTTACATCGGCTTCCGCCTCCGCTGCTTCCTCCGAGCGGATGAGGCTGCGACAATTCACCACCCTTCGGCCTGTCCCGGCGTCCACATTGGGTAACCACACCGGCGGTCCACCCGTCCTCCGGCCCAAATTGTGGTAGAAAGGGCCATTGGGCTGCACAGCCCGTAGCGCCGCGTCGATGGCGGCGCGAGAGGATCCGGATGGCAGGGGCGAACGACAAGACACGGTTTCTGCGCGAGGGCCTGTTCGCCAAATATGTCGTCTCCCTCGTCGGCCTCGTCGTGTTCGTGCTCGCCGTCAACGGCGCGATGGAGACCTGGATCTCCTACCGCGCCACCAAGACGCAGCTGACCGGCGGGCTGGAGGACAAGGCGCAGGGCGCCGCCCGGCGGATCGAGCAGTCGATCTCCGAGCTCGAGCGCCAGATCAGCTGGGTGACGCGGGCGAGCCAGGACACGCTCGAGAAGCGCCGCGCCGATTACGCCTCGCTCCTGCACCAGGTTTCAGTCGTCAACCAGCTGTTCCAGCTCAACGGCGACGGCCGCGAGGTGCTGCGCGTCTCGCGGCAGTCGACCACGACCGGCGGCAATGCCGACCTCTCCCGCGACATGCGCTTCACCGACACGGTCGCGCGCGGCGTCAGCTACGCGCCGGCCTGGTTCTCCGACCGGACGCCGTTCATGTCGATCTCTGTGGCGCATTCCGGCTTCAACGCCGGCGTCACGGTCGCCGAGATCGACCTCAGTTTCCTCTCCGACTTCCTGTCCGACGCCCAGGTCGGCAAGGCCGCCTTCGCCTATGTGGTCGATCCGCGCGGCCGCGTGCTGGCGACGTCGGCCAAAGGCCCCGATGTCGGCAAGGATTTGTCGAAGCTGCCGCAGGTGGCGGCCGCGATTTCGCCCGGCGGCGCGTCGGAAGCGTCAGGCACCGACTTCGACGGTCATGCGGTGCTGTCAGCCGCGAGCACGGTGCCAAAGCTCGGCTGGAGCGTGATGTTCGAGCAACCGACCACACAGGCCCTGACGCCGATCCGCGACCAGCTGGTGCGCGTTGCGCTTCTGATCGGCATGGGCCTCTTGGTCGCGATCCTCGCCGGCACGCTTCTGGCACGCCGCATGATCATCCCGATCACGGCGCTGCGCGACGGCGCGCACAAGCTCGGCGAAGGCGATTTCAGCCATCGCATCGACGTGCACACCTCCGACGAGCTGGAAGACCTCGCCGGCCAGTTCAACCGCATGGCGACGCAACTCCAGGAGACCTATTCGAGCCTGGAGACCAAGGTCGAGGAGCGCACCCGCGATCTCGCGCAGTCGATCAACGAGCTCAAGGTGCTGGAAGAGGTCGGCCGCGCGGTCTCCTCCTCGCTCGATCTCAACGCCGTGCTGCCCACGATCGCGGCCCGCGCGATCGAGATCACCCACGCCGATGCCGTGCTGATCTACGGCTATGACGCCGAGACGCGGCGCTTCAACCTGGTCGAGGCGGGCGGCATCGACAAATCGGCCGAGGGCGCCCATGTCACGATCGACGAAGGCGACAACATCCTGAGCGATGCCGCCAGAAGCGGCGAGCCGATCGCGCTTGCCGATCTCGACCGGGCGGCCCAGCAGCCGCTGCGCGACGCCGCGATCGCGGCCGGCTTCCACGCGGTGCTGGTGGTGCCGCTGGTCGACCAGCAGGGCACGCTCGGCGCGCTGGTGGTGCTGCGACGCCCCAGTGGCGAGTTCGCCGGCAGCCTCATCGGATTGATGCGCACCTTCGCCAACCAGGCCGTGCTGGCGATGCGCAATGCGCGGCTGTTCACGGAGGTCGATCACAAGAGTCACGCGCTGGAGGCGGCGCATGAGACCGTGCGCGCCCAGGCCGACAAGCTCAAGCAGCAGACCGAGCAGCTCAAGGACTGGAACAAGTCGCTGGAGGAGCGCGTCAAGACCCAGCTCGGCGAGATCGAGCGCATCCGCAAGCTCGAGCGTTTCCTGGCGCCGCAGGTGGCGCAGCTGATCGCCTCCTCCGACAGCCCCGAGGGACTGCTCACCAGCCAGCGCCGCGAGGTCACGGTCGTGTTCTGCGACCTGCGCGGCTTCACCGCGTTCACGGAAGCGACCGAGCCGGAAGAGGCGATGAACGTGCTGCGCGAATATCACGCGGCGCTCGGCAAGCTGATCTTCAAATATGAGGGCACGCTCGACAAATATGCCGGCGACGGCGTGATGATCCTGTTCAACGCGCCGATACAATTCGAGGACCACACAAAGCGCGCGGTGAAGATGGCGGTGGAGATGCGCGACACCATCGGCCCGCTGACCGAGCGCTGGCGCAACCGCGGGCATAGCCTGGGGTTCGGCATCGGCATTGCGCTCGGCTATGCCACGCTCGGCCAGGTCGGCTTCGAGCAGCGGCTGGAATATGCCGCGATCGGCAGCGTCACCAACCTCGCCTCCCGCCTCTGCGGCGAGGCCAAGCCCAACCAGATCGTGGTCAGCCGCCGCGTCTACGGCATGGTCGAGCCCTGGGTCGAAGCCCGCGCCCTCGACGATCTCCAGCTCAAGGGCTTCAATCACCCGGTGCTCGCGATGGAGATCTTGAGCTGGCGCGAGGAAGTGGAGAACGTGGTGGATGCTGCCGCGGCGGCGCGCCGGCGGGGATAGCGGCCGCTCCGCTACCTACGCACGCCCATCCTCCGAGGAAGGCTGTTTCAGTCTACGTCTAAAAATCATCCACGGCGCACAAGTTCTCCAGGAGCAGTAGTCAAGGAATCCTTGACTACTGCTCGCAGCAAGTGGAGCCGGGTGAATGACATTAGGCAGCGGCCCGAGATGCCTCTTCAATAATAAAAGTCGAAAACAACCCCATGCACAGTAGACGCGGGCTGTCGGATCAATGGGTTACGAGGGGGCCAAGGCCGAGGGTGACAAGGTCCTTTGACACGTCGGGCAAAACACTGGCAAAATAGCATCATCGGCATTTCAGGCCAGCTTCTCGCCCAGAGCCTTGGCGACATTGCGGAAGCGCTCGAGAGCTGTTTCCAAACTTTCGACAATCTCGGCAGCCGCTTCATCCGGTGACGGCAGCAGATCGGGATCGTCGAGCGCATGGTCCTTCAGCCAGAAGATATCAAGATTGACCTTGTCGCGCGCGAGTAGGGTTTGCAGAGGGAAGCGCTTGAACTTCTCGGCTTCCTCGCGCTGCGCGCGATGGCCTGATCGATAGCAAGCGACGAAATCGTCGAGGTCGGCGCGAGCCATCGGTCGCTCCTTCAGAGTGAAGCGCTGATTGGTCCGGAGATCGTAGATCCATAAGTCCTTCGTTGCGGCCTGCTCCGAAGGCGGCTTCTTGTCGAAGAACAGCACGTTGGCCTTGACGCCCTGCTTGTAGAAGATGCCGGTCGGCAGCCGCAGCAGCGTGTGGTAGTCGAAATTCTGCAGCAGACGGCGGCGGATGGTTTCGCCTGCGCCGCCCTCGAACAGGACGTTGTCCGGTAGCACCACTGCCGCCTCGCCGTTCGGCGCCAGCACCGTCATGATGTGCTGGAGGAAGTAGAGCTGTTTGTTGGACGTGGTGACGAAAAAGTCCTGACGGTCGTAGTCCTCGCGCTCGCTGTCGATCTCGCCGTCGTCGCGAACGATGCGATAGCTCTGCTTCTTGCCGAATGGAGGATTGGTCAGAACGACGTCGTAAGTCTTGCCGCCCGCTCCGAGGAGAGCATCCTTGGCTTCGACGATGGAATCGACGCCAGTGATGCCGTGCAGATACAGATTCATCGCGGCGAGGCGGACGACCTCGGGAACGATGTCGACACCGGAGAACTTGTTCTTGAGGGCCGAATAGACGGCGCGGTCGCGCGCCTTCTTGTTCTGCTTCATGTGCTCCCAGGCGGCGAGCAGAAATCCGGCCGTGCCGCAGGCGGGATCATGCACGGTCTGGTGCGGCTGCGGGTCGACCACTTCGACCATCGCCTCGATGAGGCCGCGGCGTAAAGTATTGGCCGGCACCGGACTTGACGTCCTCCGCGTTACGGGCGAGCAGGCCTTCGTAGATGCTGCCCTTCACATCGACCGGAAGACCAAGCCACGTCTCGCTGTCGATCAGGCCGACGAGCCGCTTGAGTTTGGCGGTGTCCTGAATCTCGCTCTGCGCCTTCAGAAAGATCGCGCCGATGATGCCGCTCTGCTTCGACAGCTTCTCCAAGAGCTTCGCGTAGGTCCCGCTCAGCGCTTCGCGCGAGAGATCCTTGATGTCCTCCCAGCGGGCGCCCTTGGGCAGCATCGAGGCTTCGCCAATCTGGGTGACGCGCTCCTCATCCATCTTGAGGAAGAGGAGATAGGAGATCTGGCTGATATAGGCCTGATAGGAGACGCCCTGGTCGCGCAGGACGTGGGCAAAGTTCCAGACTTTGGCGACGAGGGTTTGGGCGTTCACGGCGCGCTTTCGATGAAAGGGTTGACGATGGTGAGAGCGCCGAACTTGCGGCCGTGCTGCATGTCTTCGGTCAGGACGGTGTCGCAGCCGGCTTCGAGTGCGGCGGCGACGATCAATGCGTCATAGAAGCCTACACTGTGATCGCGAGCGAACACGAGGGCGGCTTCATGGGTCGATAGTGCGAGCGGCTGCACACGGCCCGACCGGCTTCGCACCAGCGTGAGCATCGCCTCGATGTCAGGCCAGCTCCATTTGAGCTTGGTTCGCGCCACGTTGGCGAACTCGTTCAGCACCTGGACGCTGATCGCGCCTCCCGCCGCTAGCAGCCGTTCCGCAATTGCGCAGCGCGGATCGTCCGACAGTGCGGCATAGACGAGGACGTTGGTGTCAAGAAAGGGAGTCACCGCGCGTTGGCGTCGTCGCGATTCCAGACGAAGCCCTTGGGACGAGGCTTCTGCAAGGCGCGAAGCTGACGCAGAAAATCACCCTCGCCGACCTTGTCCTTGGAGACCACGATGGTCTGCTCATCGGCGGACGTGACATGGACGTGGTCGCCCTCGGCAAGGCCGAGCTTCTCGACCAGCTTCTTGGGCAGCCGTACGGCTAAGCTATTGCCCCATTTGGAAATCTGCATCGTCCTATCTCTGATCCGTATGCCAGGACATGTATATCATAGTCAGGATATCATTTTCTTCAAGTGGTCGCAGACACTTGTTTTTTAGCTCTGCCGCGCGCCTTTCGCGCGCTGACCGGAGCATCCGCGACCCGCTCCAGCAGGATGCTCGCGGGCTCATCCGAAGGATCTTGTGGCACGAGGCGGCCGTCGAACGCAGCCTTGAGAATGGATTGCCTCAGCCGAGCAGCATCGACGCTTCGGCATCGAGGTGCCCGACTGTGTCAGCCAACACCGCCAAAGCATCTGACACGCGACGAAGAATTTCAGTAGCCTCGTCAGGAGGAGGAATCGGAATTGGCAGCAAACTAATCTTAGAAAGACTAAAACGAATTGGATCTATTTTTCTTGAGGTCGAATCCCCTTACGCCCCCCGCTTCGGCCCGATCGCTTCAAACCCCGCCTTCTGCTCGTCGCTCAGATCCGCCTCGAAATCGTCGAGCGCATCAGTGACGCCGTTCACCGCCTGCAGCATCGTCGCCAGTCGTGCCTTCACGGCTGCGAGGCGAGCCAGCGGTGTCGCGGCGGCCTCCACAGGGCAGGCGCTCAGCGTCTCCATGGTGCGCAGCGTGGTGTCCTGGAGCACGTCGAGGCGGGCGCGGGCGATCTCGTCGAGACGGAGCGTGGTGGCCATATCGGCGACAGGCCATTGCTGCTGCACGAGCTGCTCATATTGGCGCTGCGCCTTTTCGTCGTAGCGGGGATCGTAGTCCGGCCGGCAAGCGGCGGCGGCCTGCGCGTCCTTGGACTGATCCTTGGACTGATCCTTGGGCTGATCCTTGGGCTGATCCTTGGGCTGGCGAGACGCCAGCGCAGCGCGACGATCATTGCCGAGGGCATTGAGCCTGGCTTTTTGGTCGTCATTGAGGAGACCTGCAAACTTCGCAAATGGCGCTTCGATCGCATCCGTCGCCTTGATCATGGCCGCGATGCGCTCGCGCATCAGGCCGAGGCGCTCCGCTGCGTTCGCGGGCACCTCCGCCGGGCAGGTCGCGCGGATGCTGTCGCGGGCAGCTTGCCAGGCGCTCACGAGTTCATCGAGCGCGGCGCGCTGCATTTCGTTGGGCTGCACGGCGGCGGCCATGAGATCCGCAGGGAAGCCGGCGGGATCGCTGACATCGCAGATGTTCTGCGCTGATGGAATCTTGCGCGCGCGCCTGCCCTGCGGCGCGGTATAGGCGGCAAGCTCGGTGGCCGCATAGGGCGAGAAGATCGCGGCATAGATGTCGCCATAGCCATATAGCGAGATGCTGGTGGTGTCGGCGAAGATGACCGCGTTGGCGAGATCGTCATGTGCGAACGGCCAGAACACCGGGCCGGCCCAGCCATAGCTGCCGTCGGGATGACGCCACCAGCCCTGCGGGCTGCGGCCGCCGTGCCAGCCCGCGAGCGCGGCTTGCGCCGAGAGAGCCGCACGGATGATGTAAGGATTGGAATTCTGCCCACGGTCGGCACCACGCGGATCCTCTGACCGCAACGCAGCGGAACGGTAGCGGCCGCCGCGCACCGCCATGCGGGCATGGCGCAGGCGCGACAGGCCGATGACGTGACCGACCGCGAACCGCGCGACACCGAGCGGACCGCCGCGCAGCCCGAACTGGGCCTCGGCTCTGTCGGGCAGCAGCACTGCCGCAATCAGGAGGGTCGCGCCAGCGAGCACCAGTCCCATGCGTCCCGACATGACCGCCGACTTGACCGCCGACTTGGCCACTTCCTGGCCCTCCTCCCGTGCAAAGCGCGCAATGCGCCTCACGCAAGATGACGTTTGGGGGAACCAAAGGTTCCCGGCGCGCAATGGCCAAACCGTCGCGGACGGAGAGAATCCCGATTGTCGCAGCGCCGAGGCGCCGCGCTCACTGCGCCTTCTGCGGCAACACGAACGTCTGGCCGGGGTAGATCAGGTTCGGATTGCGAATCTTGTCGCGATTGGCGTTGAAGATCACCGCGTAGCGGGCGCCGTCGCCATAGGCGAGCCGGCTGAGTGCCCACAGGCTGTCGCCGCGGGAGATCACCCGGCTGCCGCCGGCCTCGGCCGGTGCGGCGCCGAGGGCGTCTGCCGGCGAGGCCGATGCGACGGTCGTGGCGGCAGGCGCGCGCGCCATGCTCCTCGGTTTCGGCGCCGCCATCATTCTGGGGCGAACCGCGGGCCTGTCAGGCGTTGAAGAGAGGTGCGGTGCAGCCGACGACAGCGCCGCCACGACATCCGACTTGTCGTCCACCTTCTCGGCCGGTTTCGTCTCCTGCCTTGCAACCGGCGCGGGGCGCGCGGGCGGCGGTGCGGCCTCCGCAATGATCACCGGCATGGTCCGGCTGGACTGCGTGACGGTGCCATCGGGCGCCCTGGCGCGGAGCGTCAACTCGTAGCTGCCGGCGGGAAGCTGCGGCGGCGTCATGACGAACTGGCCCGACGCATCCGCCGTGACCGAATGCAGCGGCTGGCCGTCGCGCAGCAGCTCGACCTTCGCTCCCGGCGCGGCCTGGCCCGCGATCACCGCCGCCTCGCCATGATCGTCGATGCGGGCGACATCGAACCGGGGCCCGGCGTCGGTCGCGGAGGGCTGCGGCTTGACCGGTGCGAGATCGGCAAGCGCGGCCGTGACCTGCTTCTGCGCCTCGGCCGCCGGCTTCGGCGCGGCAGCCGGCGCCGGCGCGGGCTGTGCGGCGGCGAGCTTCGGTTCTTCGGGTTTGGACTCTGCCTTGGCTGCGGCCTTGGTCTCGCCCTTGGCTTCAGGCTTGGCGGCGACAGCGATCTCGGTGCCCGCTCCGCCCGGCAACAGACGGCGCAGCTCGGTGGGACCGATCACAAGGACGGTGCCGGCCACCGCGAGCAGGCAGAACGCAATGAGGGCCTTGGTTGCGGTTATCATGAGGTCGACCCCTTGCTGGCAAATTTGCCGATGACGGCAAATTGCGCCGATTTGGTTGCGGCAGCAAGTCGCTCAAAGGGATGATCGGCCATCGTTCCCGGACGCCGCGGATGAACCGGCGCGGCCCCTTCGGCGTCAAATGAGCGAGGCCGCGCTGCGGCTATTTTTCAAGGACTTTTCCATGACCGCATTTTTTCGCACCGCGCCATGGCTGGCGCTCGCCCTGATGCTCGCCACGTCCCCCACGCTCGCTGCCGCCGGCCCGCCGCCGGGCTACGTTCTCACCGACAATGAGGATCTCGCCTTCACCTCGCCCGACGGCGCCACCAAGCTCGAGCAGTACATGAAGGACAGCGAAGACCTTTTCGGCGTCAAATGGCAGGTCTGGGCGCGGCGCGGCGATCAGATGACGGAGCTGAAGCCCGAGCAGGGCTATGGCGCCGGCTTCCGCTTCACCAGCGACTCGCAATGGCTGGTGCGGATGCAGAAGACCGGCTCGGGCGAGCAGGATCTCTTTCTCTACCATATCGAGAACGGTGCCTTCGTGAACGCGACGAAGAAATCGCTCAGCGATCTCGCCTGGGCCTATTTCCACAGCCGGCCCGACACCAAGAAGATGAAGCTCGACTACCACATCTCGGCCAATCTGATGAAGGGCACGGAGGACGGCTATCGCTGGCTCGGCGTCGACTGGCCGAACAACCGCTACCTCCTGATCTCGCTGTCGGGCGAGATGGACAAGCATCCGAAGAACGTCGCCGTGAAGGGATTGGCGGATTGGAAATGCCGCTATGACCTCAAGACCGGCAAGTTCGACGTGCCCAAGATGTTCGCCAAGGAGAACGCGGAAGCGCTGGAGTGGGAGATCAAGCGGTGAGTGCTGCTTCGTAGGGTGGGTTAGCTGGCGGCTGCGCGAAGCGCAGTCCACGATTTCCGGCATTCTGCGCGACGGAACCAACCCCCTGATTCCGCTCCGATTCATATTTTCCTAACCCTCAATGGTAACGGGGTCTTGTCGGTTTTGCTGCATCTTGCATCCCACGGGAGGGCTGGATGGGCACATCGATCCGATGGACCGCGCGCATGCGCGCGCTGCTCCGTCGTTGGCGCGGGGCGCCGCTGACATGGCTGATCGCCGGCGGCTTCGTGCTGATGCTTGCGACCGCCATCGGCACAGCGCTCACCGTCGACCGTTTCCGGCAGAACGCGATCGAGAGCGGCCGCGACAGCCTCGAGAGCGCCGTCCGCCTGCTGGCCCGCCATTTCGACCGCGAGTTCGAGGATTTCGCGGTGCTGCAAAAAGGCATCATCGCGGAGCTCGAAAGCCACGGCATCGAATCCGCCGACGTCTTCCGCAGCGAGATGGGCACGCTCGCCATGCATGAGTTGCTGCGCGCCAAAGCCAGCGGCTGGTCCGACGTCGCCGGCGCCAATGTGTTCGACTCTGGCGGCATCCTGATCAACTCGTCGCGGCGCTGGCCGGTCGCCGACGTCTCGATCACGGACCGCGGCTATTTCAATCGCCTCAAGAACGACCCGGCCGCGCAGGAAGAGGTCGAGGTCGTGCCGGGACGGCTCGGCAACGGACCGGCGATCGTGTTCGCGCGGCGCGTCTCCGGTCCGCGTGGCGAGTTCCTCGGCATCGTCACGCGCGCGATTGCGCCCGACCAGCTCGAATCCTTCTTTGCCTCGACCGGGCTCGGCGAGGAATCCTCGATCGCGATGCACCACCAGAACGGCCAGCTGCTTGCGCGCATCCCGCACGTCGAGACCATGATCGGGCAGAGATTTCGCAAGGGCACGCCGGAGCAGATGGCGGTGTTCGAGCGCACCTTCGTCACGACCCAGCTCGCGAGCCCGATCGACGGCAAAGACCGCATCGTCGCCTCGCGCCTCTTGACCGGCGAGCCGCTGGTCGTGGTCGCGACCAAATCGCTGGACGCAACGCTCGCCACCTGGCGTACGCAGACGAAATTCTTCGTCGCCGTCGCCGTGACGTCGATCGCCCTGCTCGTGCTCACGCTGTTCCTGATCTTCCGCCAGGTGACGCGCCGGCTCTTGCTCGAGAAGCAGCGGCTCGACACCGCGATGAACACGATGACGCAGGGCCTTCTGATGTTCGACCAGGACGAGCGGCTGATCGTCTGCAACCGGCGCTACATCGAGATGTACCGCCTCTCCGCCGACATCGTGAAGCCTGGCGCCCATTTCCGCGACGTGATCCAGCACCGCCACGACACCGGCTCCTTCGACGGCAACGTCGATGCCTATTGCGACGGCATCCTGGGCAGCGCCGACCAGACGCACAGCTCGATCGTGGAGACGGGTGACGGCCGCCTGATCGAGATCAAGAACCAGCCCGGCGCCGCCGGCGGCTGGCTTGCCACCCATGACGACGTCACCGAGCGCATCCGCGCCGACGAACGCATCGCGCATATGGCGCATTACGACGCGCTGACCGACCTGCCCAACCGCGTGCTGATGCGCAGCCATCTGGAGCGCCGCGTCGCCGAGCTTGCCCAGGGCAAGCCGTTCGCGATTCTCTATATCGACGTCGACGAGTTCAAGGGCGTCAACGATTCGCTGGGACACGAGGTCGGCGACGAGCTGCTGCGCCAGGTCGCGAACCGCCTGCGCGCCTGCGTCAGCGGCAACGACCTCGTCGCGCGGCTCGGCGGCGACGAATTCGCCATCGTCAAGGCCGGGACCTGTGATCACGCCGAGCTGACGGCGCTGGCGGACACGATCCTCAACACGCTGCGTGCGCCGGTGAACTGCAAGGGCCAGGAGATTGCGACCGATGCCAGCATCGGCATCGCGATCGCGCCGGAGCATGGCGACAATCTCGACGATCTGCTCAAGTGCGCCGATCTCGCGATGTACGCGGCGAAATCGGAAGGCCGCGGCACCTTCCGCGTCTTCGTGAGCGAATACGACGCCAAGGCGCGGCAGCGCCGCCAGCTCGAGCTCGATTTGCGCCAGGCGCTCGCGCGCGGCGAGTTCGAGGTGCACTATCAGCCGCTGGTCGATCTCGCCGCCAATGTCGTCACCGGCTGCGAGGCGCTATTGCGCTGGCGCCATCCCGAGCGCGGCATGGTCTCGCCGGCGGATTTCATTCCGGTCGCGGAAGACACCGGACTGATCGGCGAGATCGGCGAATGGGTGCTGAAGCAGGCCTGCAATGAGGCCGCCAGCTGGCCGGGCAATATCCACATCGCGGTCAACGTCTCGCCGGTGCAGTTCCGCTCCAGGTCGCTGGCGTTGAAGGTCGCCGCCGCGCTTGCGGACTCAGGTCTTGCACCCGGACGGCTCGAGCTCGAGATCACCGAGACCGTCCTGATCCGCGACGACGAGGAGGCGCTGACGATCCTGCAGCAGCTGCGCGAGCTCGGCGTGCGCATCGCGCTCGACGATTTCGGCACCGGCTATTCGTCGCTGAGCTATCTGCACCGCTTCCCGTTCGACAAGATCAAGATCGACCGCAGCTTCATCAGCGACATCGGCGAGCCCGAGGATTCCTCGCCGATCGTGCAGGCCGTGGTGCACATGGCCGCCGCCCGCCACATGGCGACGACGGCGGAAGGCGTCGAGACCGAAGCCCAGCGCGAGGTGCTGCGCCAGCTCGGATGCAGCCAGATGCAGGGCTGGCTGTTCAGCCCGGCCGTGCCGGCGGCGAAGCTGAAGCAGCTGCTGTCGGCGCAGGCGGAAGCGGCTTAGGGCCTACACGCCGGGGCTCGCGCTTCAGCCCGCCGGCGTGATCATGTGGAAGGCTTCGTCCAGCAGATGCGGCGTGTGTTTTCCGGACGAGAGCCGGCACGCGCGCTCGAAGTAATCCTTCAGTGCCGGCCGGAACGACGGGTGCGCCGCATTGCCGATGATGACCGCGGCGCGCTGCTTCGGCGACAGGCCGCGCAGGTCGGCCAGACCGTGCTCGGTCACGATGATCTGGACGTCGTGCTCGGTATGATCGACATGCGTCACCATCGGCACGATGGCCGAGATCGACCCACCCTTGGCGGTCGACGGCGTCATGAAGATCGAAAGGTATGCGTTACGGGCAAAATCACCGGAGCCGCCGATGCCGTTCATGATGGCGGAGCCGCGAATATGGGTCGAGTTGACGTTGCCGTAGATATCCGCCTCAATCAGTCCATTCATGGCGATCACACCGAGCCGCCGGATCACCTCCGGATGGTTGGAGATTTCCTGCGTACGCAGCACGATCTTGCGCTTGAGTCTGTCGATCTCGCGGTTGAACTGCGTCGTCGCGTCGGCGCTGAACGACAGCGCGGTGGCGGAAGCGAGCGTCATGCGGCCGGACCGAAGCAGGTTCAGCATGCCGTCCTGCAACACTTCGGTATAGGCGGTCAGCCCGGCGAAAGGACCGTCTTCGAGGCCCGCCATCACCGCATTGGCCACATTGCCGACCCCGGACTGGATCGGCAGTAATTCCGGCGGCAGCCTGCCACGGCGAACCTCGTGGTCGAGAAATTCGAGAATGTGACCGGCGATGGCCCTGGACGTCGCATCCGGCGCGGCGAAGGTCGTGTCGCGATCCGGAGCATTGGTCTCGACCACCGCAATCACCTTGCCGGGATCGCAGCGAAACGTGGGTTCGCCGATCCTGTCGCCCGGCGCGATGATGGGGACGGGCTTGCGATGCGGCGGCAGTCTCGTGCCGTAGTAGACATCGTGCATGCCCTCGAGCGACGTGCTCATTCCCGAATTGACCTCGAGGATGACGCGATCGGCCTGATCCAGCCAGGTCTTGTTGTTGCCGACGGACGTCGAGGGCACCAGGCTGCCATCCGGCAGGATGGCCGTGACTTCGACGAGCGCGACGTCGAGATGGCCGAGAAAACCGAACCAGACGAACTGCGCGACATGACTGAGATGGATGTCGATGTATTCCATCGCGCCGGCATTGATGCGCTCGCGCGTGATCGCGTCCGACTGATAGGGCAAGCGCAATTCAACGCCATCGACCCTGGACAACGCGCCGTCGAGATCGGGCGCGGTCGAGGCGCCGGTCCACACGCCGATCCGGAATTCTTCACCGCGCGCATGCGCCTGCCCGATCCGGCGCGCGAGCGCTCCCGGGACCACCTTCGGATGACCTGATCCCGTAAAGCCGCTCATCCCGACATTCGCGCCATGCGGCACCAGCGCCGCGGCATCATCGGCCGACATGATCTTCGAGCGAAATGCCGGCGACGCGATACTCGAACGTTCAAAGGACACGTGAACCTCTCTGTTTGCAGGGATTCTCCACGAAATCGGCTGTGTTCGGATGATTTAGATCAAGCCGGGCGCCGTTACGTCCCGCGTCGCTCCGCACCTTGCAATCGCGCGAAGGTTCCATATCTCATCGGCATGATGAAGCTCACACTCGTCCAGGACCAGGCCATCCAGGCGCTCATGGCAGGCATCGTCGGCGCCGAGACATTCGATCACGTCTTCGCGGGCATCCGCTTCGACGAGATCGAGGGTACGATGCTCTATGCCGTCGCCAGGAACGAGGACGTCGCCTCCGACATCGAGGACGGATACTCGCCTCTCATCGCCGCGGTCGTATCGCGGGTGCTCGGCAAGCAGATCGACGTCGTCGTCGTCATGCCGAAGGTCCTGCAATAGGGCTCAATCGATAAACGATGCAAATTCCTCCGGCGTGCCGGAGGGAAATGCGTCCTTGAGACAGTCGAGGAACGCGGACACGCGCGCACTCAGCAGCCGGCGCGATGGATAGAGCGTCCAGAGAGCGATCTCGGGTCCGTCGACATCGCCCCAATGCACAAGCTTGCCGGCCGCCAGGTCGTGACTCACGAGCGAGACGGGGAGCCGCGCAGCCCCGACGCCCGCGCGCACCGCATCGCGGACCATGATGAGAGACGACAGGCGAAGCACTGGTTCGACCCTGATATTTGATCTTCCGTTTGGCGCCGTCACCTCCCAGACGGAATTCAGGTCGCCTGCTCCGCGCACGACCGCCGGCACTGCGACATTGCCGGTGGGACGACCGAGGCTCGGGCTCGCCACGACCACCAGCCGATCACGCAGGAAGATTCGTCCGACAAGAGTTTCGCCCGGATCCGGATTGATGCGGATCACCAGGTCATAGCCTTCCTCGATCATGTCGACGGTGCGATCCTCCGTCGTGACCTCGAGCCGGACCTCCGGATATTTCAGCGCGAACAGAGCGGCCAGCTTTCCCATCGCAGTCTGCGAGAACAGGAGCGGCGCGCTGATCCGCAGCCTGCCGCGCGGCCTGTCGCCGCCTGAAGCGATCGCGGCTGCCGTCTCATCGAGCTCGGCGAGCAATGCTCCTGTCCGTTCGTAGAGTGCCCGCCCTTCCTCGGTGAGTTTCAGGGCGCGTGCTCCGCGCTCGAACAGGCGCAGATCGAGGCTAGCCTCCAGATCCGAGACCCGGCGGGACAGCGTCGCTTTCGGGCGACCGGAGGCCCGTGCGGCCCGGCCAAACCCTCCGTGCCGGGCGACGAGATTGAAGTCAGCGAGGGCCAGAAGATCCATTCGTTCCACCAGTGAGACGATTGGTCTATAATTAGCGTCTATCGGCCCGAATGTGGATCACTAATTTGCGGGGTGTCTTCTCAATCCCAAAAAGGAGTGCCCCCCATGACTATCCTCGTTACCGGCGCCACCGGCCGTGTCGGCCGCCACGTTGTCCAGCAACTCGTCAAGCGCGGCGCGGACGTGCGCGTGCTGTCCCGCGATCCCGCGAAGGCCGATGTCCCGGCCGGCGTGAAGGTCGTGAAGGGCGACCTGCTCGATATCGAGCAGCTGCGCACCGCATTCAACGGCGTCAGCACGCTGTTCCTGCTCAATGCAGTGACGGGAGACGAATTCACCCAGGCGCTCATCACCCTGAACGTCGCCCGCGAGGCGGGCGTCGATCGCCTCGTCTATCTCTCGGTCATCCACGCCGATCGCTTCGTGAACGTGCCGCACTTCGCGGTGAAATCCGGCGCCGAGCGGATGATCGAGCAGATGGGCTTCAGCGCCACGATCCTGCGTCCGTCCTACTTCATCGACAATGAGCTCATGATCAAGGACGTCATCTTGAACCACGGCATCTATCCGATGCCGATCGGCAGCAAGGGTGTCGCCATGGTCGACGCGCGCGACATCGGCGAGGTCGCAGCGATCGAGTTGATCCGGCGCGAGCAGGCGCCTCGCGAACTGCCGATCGAGACCATCAATCTGGTCGGCCCCGACACGCTGACCGGTCCGGAAGTGGCTGCGATCTGGTCCGACATCCTCGGCCGCTCCGTCGTGTATGGCGGCGATGATCCCACCGGATTCGAGCAGAATCTGGCGGGCTTCATGCCGAAGTGGATGGCCTACGAAATGCGCCTGATGGCCGAGCGCTATGTCAGCGACGGAATGATCCCCGAGGACGGCGACGTCGCGCGTCTGACCAGGATCCTGGGTCGTCCGCTGCACTCCTATCGCAATTTCGCGAATCAGATCGCGGTGGCCGCCACCAAGACGGCCTGACCGTAGCAGCCATCCAGACACGACGCTCTGGGCCGCACTCGGACGTCGCCATGATGCGACGTCCGAGGTGTGAATCGAGCGCGCGCGTGGGCTTCGTAAGGGTGGGTTAGCCTTGCGGATGCGCGAAGCGCAGTCCGCTTGGCGTAATCCACCGCCGGTCTCGCCTGGAGCGTGGTGGGTTACGCCTTGCACTGTCGGCTGGCGAACGAGCGAGGGCGTGAGCGGCTAACCCACCCTACAGACTGGCTCACGGGACAGGCTTATTTCACCTGCTTGGCCGCACGGATCTCGGCGAACTCGGCGTCGGGATGGGTGACGATGGTGGTGAACATGATGCCGCTGATGATGATCGACCAGGCGGTGTCCCAATAGATCCAAAACACGTGCCACCCTCCGTTTTGTCGTCCTCCGCCTGCGGGATCAGGTAGCGGCAAGGCGAGGCTGCCGTTCCTGACGCGAGCGCGGCGCGGGCGAGGCGCTATTTGGATTTGGTCGGCGGGGAGCTGCGATCGGTTTCACCGGTGTGGCGCTTTGCCACGACATCCTCATCGCGCGGGCCTTCGTGCGGGCGCGGCGGCGGCTTGGGCTGGCCGGCCTGACCGCCATGCTTGCCGCCCATGTCGGGCTTGCCTTCGAGATCGTTTTCGCGGGGCATGCCGGGTCAATGCCTGCGCCCGGCATTGGTTCGCCTGCATTGCCCTGTTTTCGCCTGTGAACGAGTTCATAGGAGCGTCGTCCGTTGCGGTGCACGATGACGGCGTGCATCGCCGCACGCGTTTGACGGACGGGACTTGCGACGAACGGGATTTGGCCTGATGCGAAAACGACTGGTCGCCTGGACGCTTCTGACCAGCGCCCTGCTTGCTGTGGCGGTGTGGACCGTGCTCGGGCCGCCTGACCGCCCGGCCGGCCCGCACCTGCCCTCCCGCAATCTGACGGCGGCGGTGCGATAGCCGCATCAGTGCAACCGATACAATTTCGGCATCGATCGATCTCAATTGGAATTTGGTGCGGCAACCTGCCGCCCGCTATCCTCTCCGGCAAAACAACAACGCCGCACTGGCCCCCCGAGGAGAACGCCCATGTCGAGTCCGACCCGCCGCATCGCGTCCACAACGCCTCGCGCTGCGATTGCCACCACTCTCACCTTTCTTGCCCTCACCCTGGGAGCCCGTGCCGGCATGGCCGAGACCTTCGCCTATGTCGGCAATGCCGACAGCAACGACATCAGCGTGTTCAAGCTGGCCGAAACCGGCGAGATGACACCGGTGCAGACCGCCGCCCTCACCGGCGTGGAAAAACCGGGATCCTCGACGCCGCTCGCGATCACGCCCGACCACCGCGTGCTGATTGCCGGCGTCCGCTCGCAGCCATTCCAGGCGGTGAGCTTTTCGATCGACCCCAAGACGGGCCAGCTCAGCCATATCGGCAACGGGCCGCTCGCCGACAGCATGGCCCACATTGCCACCGATCGCGGCGGCAAGGTGCTGTTCAGCGCTTCCTATGGCGGCAACAAGGTCGCGGTGAATCCGCTTGGAGCGAACGGCGTGTTGGGCGCACCGACGCAGGTGATCCCGACCGGGCTGAACGCGCACGCCTTCCTGCCCTCGCCCGACAACCGTTTCGTGTTCGCAACCAATCTCGGCTCCGACCAGGTGCTAAGCTTTGCGTTCGAGCCCACCACCGGTGCGCTCACGCCGAGCGATCCGCCGGCCTACAAGCTGCCGGAAAAATCGGGGCCGCGGCACTTCGTGTTCCACCCCAATGGCAAGTTCGTCTATCTCCTCCACGAGCTGAACGGCGATGTCGCCGCGTTCACCTATGAAGCCAAGAGCGGCGCATGGGACGAGGTCCAGCGTACCACCGCGCTGCCTGAAGGGTTCACCGGAAAAGATTCTGATAAGAAGCCTTGGGCCGCCGACATCCACATCACGCCGGACGGGCGCTTCCTCTACGCCTCCGAGCGCACCACCAACACGATCGCCGCCTACCAGGTCGACGCGGCCAGCGGCAAGTTGACCACGATCGGCAGCGTGCCGACCGAGAAGCAGCCGCGCGGCTTCAACATCGATCCCGGCGGGCGCTACCTCGCCGCGGTCGGTGAGCTCTCCGACGGCATGACGGTCTATGCGATCGACCAGGGCAGCGGCGTGCTGGCCAAGCTGAAGTCCTACCCGACCGGCAAGAAGCCGAACTGGGTGGAATTCCTGAGCCTGCCGTGAGGGGCCGCGACCGACCTACGTAAACATCCGTAATTTCGCGGGGCCGGCGTTGCCATCATATGGCGGTCATGGACCGCCATATCCTCTTCAAGTGCCCCCAGACCGGCATGAACGTGCAGCATCGGCTCGAGGACGTACCGGCCGATCGCACGCACGTGTCCGTGCCCTGTCCGGCCTGCACGCGGCTGCATTTGATCGACCGCGCCACCGGCAAGCTGCTCGGCGATCGCCGGAGCTGAGCGGTTCGCTCGGGCCGGCCGGCGGCGAACCTGTTCTCCAATCCAGCGACTAATCAAGGGACTTGCCGCGTCACCCCGGGCGGCGCGGCATCCCGCTTTGGGACAACGCTGCCGTAGTCCGGGCCCCCGCCATCTGCTATCGCTTGGAGGCATAGCCCCCGTGGAATTTCCGATGCGCCCTTTGTCCCGTGCCGTTGTTCGAAGCCTGTATCCCGCAGCCATTGCCGGAGTGCTCCTCCTCGATCCATATCCGGCCGGAGCCGCCGATGACGACGCGCCCAAGGGGCCGGCGGTCACGGTGCTCAAGGTCGCGAAATCCTGCTTCTCCGACATCGTCGAAGCCACCGGCACGATCATCGCGCGCGAGGAAAGCTCGGTGCGGCCCGAACGTCCGGGCCTGAAGGTGACGGAGGTGCTGGCGGAAGCCGGCGACACCACCACGGCCGGCCAGGTGCTGGCGCGCCTCGCGCTGCCCGAAGGCGGCACGCTTCAGGTCACCGCTCCCGTGGCCGGCGTGATCGCGACCTCCACCGCCCAGATCGGCAACTTAGCCTCGGCCAAGGGCGAGGCGCTGTTCACCATCGTGGCGCGCAGCGAATACGATCTCGTGGGCCTGGTCGCGACCACTGACGTGCGCAAGCTCGCCGTCAACCAGCCGGCGACCGTGCGTATCGCAGGCGCCGGCGACATCGAGGGCAAGGTGCGCCGCATCGGGCCGACCGTCGAGCCGAACATCCAGCAGGGCATGGTCTATATCGGCATCTCCTCGCAGAAGCGGCTGCTGCTGAACGCGAGCGGCCGCGCGCTGATCAAGACCGGCCAGAGCTGCAACGTCGCGGTGCCGCTCACCGCCGTGCAATATTCGTCGGCCGGCACCGTGGTGCAGGTGATCCGCCGCAACCGCGTCGAGACCAAGCGCGTCGAGATCGGATTGATGTCGGGCGGCAATATCGAGGTCCGCGACGGCCTCAACGAGGGCGACGTCGTCGTCGCCCGCGCCGGCGCGCTGCTCCGCGAAGGCGATCCCGTGCGCCCGGCGATGGCGAGCGCGGAAGCGGGGAAGTAACAGCCACGATCGTCATTGCGAGCGAAGCGAAGCAATCCAGAATCTCTCCGGGGAGGGATCCTGGATTGCTTCGTCGCAAGAGCTCCTCGCAATGACGATGGAGAGGCAGACGTGCCTACGCACACATAATCGTAGGGTGGGCAAAGCGGCTTGTCCGCCATAGCTCGAAGAGCGACGGCGGAAGCGTGCCCACGTCTTCTATCGAAATCCTGGAAGGATGGTGGGCACGGCGCGTTGCGCCTTTGCCCACCCGAGAGCGGCGACTGCCGCGAACTAGCTGCCGGCTTCGCCGAAATGGACGTCTTCGAGCAGCGAGGACGACACGGTCGGGACCTGGCCGCCTTCGGAGGCGCGGGAGATGGCGACGCGGGTCTTGTTGAAGACGGCTTCGGCGCTGCCGCTCTGCGCATTGAGATTGCCGAGCAGCTCGCCGACCAGCACGCTGTGCTCGCCCTTGCCGTCGTCGACGACCTTGCCGGGCGAGGCGGAGGAGAGGATCAGCGCATTGTCGGGCGCGCTGATCGGCGCGAGGCCGTGACTGTAGGAACGGAAGCGGCGCTCGTAGGGATTACGGCGGGAAGCGTCGACGACGACGAGCTTGGCCTTGGCGCCCTGCTCCTTCATCATCTCGAGCACGCCCTCGATGGAGACGCCGTGGCGGCGGACGTCGCTTTCCTTCCAGATCACGGCGTCGACCGGCAGCATGTAGCTCTCGCGTCCGGCCTGCACACCGAAGCCGCCGAAGAACAGCATGACGACCGTGTCGCGCTTGATTCTGGACTTCAGGCGATTGACGGCGCGAACCATGTCGTCCTTGGTCGCGTCTTCCACCATGTCGACGTCAAAGCCGTTCTTGCGCAGCGACGAGGACAGCGCGCGGGCGTCGTTGATCGACTGCGTCAGCGGCGCGCTGGCGTCGGGATAATGTCCATTGCCGATGACGAGCGCGAGGCGCGAGGTCTGGCCGATCGAGCCGGTGATCTGGTCGGTCGTCACAGCCTTGGCGGCATCGAGCGCGCGCATGTTGAGGGCAGCATGGGCGCCGATCACCAGCGACACCGTGCCGATGAGGGCTGCGGCCACCGCGATGGTGCGTCGGGAAATGTCGAGCTGCCTTACATTCATCTCGGTTCATTCCTGTCAGTGCCAAAGACCAGCCAAGCGCGCGCACACTGTTTGAGTAGCGCGATAGCGTCTTTAGGTTTGAGGGATTGGCCCGGGGAGTGCCCCCGAATTGCGCGCAATTTGCGGCGCCGCACCAAACAAACCCTTAACCGGATATCGCCCTGCCGGCAATAGATCGCCCAAAATTTGAGCTAAGTCGCTGAAGTTATTGGTTAATTCTCCAGGCCGAATTTCTCGATTTATGGCATCCCCGTAGCTTTCCGGGGTCTGGATCATGCAGGCTTCGTGCCTGTTATTTCCGTGACCACCATCACATTTGTTTTTCCTGCGAATCCGGGTAGCTTTTCAAGGACTTGCAGGGGGTGGTGGGCGGACGGGTGCGCGCTCGCAGCTCCCGGGCAAGGCCCCGCGACCAGGTATTTCATGAGCTTTCATTATTTTGCCGGCGCCGCCTGCCGGGCGCTGACGGCGCGGAAGGACGGCCCCTCTCTTTATGAGGTCTGCGATCCCGTGCTGGCGGCTAGCGCCAGCGGCGACCTGCACCTGGCAAAGTTCTACAAGACCGCGCTCGGCAATCCCGCATTGCGGATGCTGCTGCGGCGGGCCGGGCTGCCCGAGCTGCGCGACGAGGCGAAGCTGACCCGGCTGCGCGAGGCGCTGAGGCGCGCCCGCGATGATGCGGAGCCGGATTGGGCGGCGGTCGGCCAGCCCGTGGCCGATCTCGTCGACAGCATCACGCTCGACCACCCGAAGCCGCCGCCGGCCATGTTCACCGGCACCATGCCGCAAGCCGCTGAGATCGACGGCGTGATCCGCGACTGCGCGCAGCACCTGCTCGGCTCGTACCGCAAGAACGGCTTCCTGCCGACCTATGCCGCCTTCAACCTGATCGGCGATCCCGATTGCCGCGGCCGCGAGCTGATCATGGCGCTGACGGGACTGAACGCGCGCGGCTACAAGAACTCCTCGCTGCTGTTCAACCTCGCGCGCGTCTTCATCGCACACTCGCCGGCCCGCGCGGTGGTCAATCCGCCCTGGAAGGGCATCGCCGAGCCGATGTGGGAGCCGGTGCAGATCCGCCACCGCTCGGCCTATTACGATGCGTTCTTCATCGAGGCGCTGCTCGGCTTCGTCGAGAGCGGGCTCGCCTCGCTGGCCGACAAGATCGCGGCGGAGCGTGCGATCGCCGACATGGTGAATTTCTGCGTCAATATCAGCCGCGAGGAAGTCGAGGGCTTGGGCGGCGCACGCTTCAACGTCATCACCGCGCTCGCCCCGGCGCCGCATCCGCGCTTTTCCCGGTTCTTTGCCCAGATCAAGCAGGACCTCGGCTTCGGCATCTATGTGCCGGATTGCGACACCACGGCGTGCTCGATCTCGGCGGCGACGCAGGCCGGCTGCCTTGATGCGATCATCGACCAGCCGCTGCTGGATTTCTACGCCGGCTACCAGGTGCGTGCCGGTGTCAATGCGCCGCGCATCACCGTGCCGCTCAACGACAACATCGACTACGAGGGCGGCGTCGCCACCTGGATCGACAATCTCAGCGGCGAGCGGCCCTACGGCAACGATCTCGATCCGACGCTCAATCTCGACATTCTCGAGGTGAGCTTTCGCAACCTCGCGCGCTGGAAGGTGTTGGAGACGCCGGCCCGGCTCGCCACCGTGCACCGGATCATCGGTTTCCAGAAACGGCTGGCTGCCAGCGGCGCCTTCGCCAATCCGCGCTCGCACATCTATTATCTGCCGGAGCTCTACAGCGCCTATTTCGGCCGCTGTTACGCGGCGTTCCTGGCACTGCCGCTGGCAGCGCAGGCGGCGATCGATCCCGACGGCGATTTCGATTTCATCCGCCATCGCGTGCTCTCCTACGTCAAGGGCGAGCTGATGGCCGCGGAGATGAACGTGTTCGACGCCGCGCTGGCGCTGATCGCGCTCGGCCATCTCGGCGCCGATCCGCGCGCCTTTGCACCGGCGCTGAACGTCATCATTGCAAGCCTCGGCGAAGGCGGCCGCCGCGGCCCGTTCCGCGCCTATGAGTGGAACAAGATGAAGACGCCGACGCGGATCCTGGTCGGCGGTCCCGAAGTGACGTCGGCGTTCGTGCTGATGGGGCTGGCGGTGGCGAAACGGGCGATGGCGGGGCGGGGGTAGGTCTCGTGCCCCGGACATAGGTCTCGTAGGGTCGTCGCAAGATGACAGGAAGTTGAAAGCCCGATCGTTAGGCATAAGCTGGCCGGGCGGCCAAAAGCCGACCACAATTACTGGGCTTATCGAGATTGTCCTGAACACCCGGACCGGCATGTTGCGAAAAGTCCTGATTGCGCTGTCTTTGTTCGCTATCCCTTCGCTGGCTGAGGCTGCCGACATCACCGGCACGGCAAAGGTCCGCGACGGCGATTCCGTCGTGATCGGCAACACGCGGATCCGGCTTGGCGGCATCGACGCGCCGTCGTCCGACCAGCTCTGTCTCAACACCAAGAGCGAGCGGTGGACCTGTGGCGTGGCCGCGCGCGAGGAACTCGCCAAATACACCGAGGGCAAGAACTGGGTCTGCCACGCCCGCGCGATCGACCGGCGCGGCCGCACCGTGGCGCGCTGCGAGGTCGGCGGCGAGGACATCCAGAAATGGCTGGTGCGCAACGGCTGGGCACTGTCCTATGCCCGCGTCTCCCACGATTACGACGCCGACGAAGCCGCCGCGCGCGAGGCAAAAGCCGGCATGTGGCAGGGCGCCTTCATCGCGCCCTGGGACTGGCGCGTGCGCAACAAGAAGACCGCCATCCTGGGCGCTACCAAGCCGCCGGAAGGGGCGCATGCCGTGCTGCTGGCCTCAGCCTCGGGACCGGTCGCGCCCTCACCCGACTGCACCATCAAGGGCAATGTGAACAGCGCCGGCGAATGCATCTATCACCAGCCGACCAGCCGCTGGTACACCCAGATCAAGATGAAGATCAGCAAGGGCACCCGCTGGTTCTGCTCGGTCGAGGAGGCCGAAGCGGCCGGGTGTCGCGAGACCAAGAGATAAGAGCCCCAGACCTGCGTTTTACGCGCTTTTCTTGGCCTCCAACGCCGCGTAAAAGTGAGACTCAGCAACCCACCATCCTGTTCTCAAGCAACAAGGACCAATGCAATGACCGTTCGCGCGGGCCGGGAATTTCTGGCCATCCCCGGGCCCACCACGATGCCCGACGAGGTGCTGCGGGCGATGCACCGTCCGGCGATCGACATCTACTCCAAGGAGATGCTCGATTTGACCGAGAGCCTGCTCAGTGACATCTCGAAGCTGTTTGCGACCAAGGGCAAGTCCTACATCTACATCGCCAACGGTCATGGCGCCTGGGAAGCGGCGCTGAGCAACGTGCTGTCGCGCGGCGACAAGGTGCTGGTGCTGGAGAGCGGCCGCTTCGCGATCGGCTGGGGCAATGCAGCGGCGCTGATGGGCGCCGAGGTCGAGGTGCTCAAGGGCGACTGGCGCCGCGCGGTGCGGCCGCATGAGGTCGAGGAGCGCCTGCGCCGCGACAAGGAGCACAGGATCAAGGCCGTCGTCGTCGTCCAGGTCGACACCGCCTCGGGCGTGCAGAACGACATCGAGGCGATCGGCAAGGCGATCAAGGCCAGCGGCCACCCCGCGCTCTACATGGTCGACACCGTCGCTTCGCTCGGCTGCATGCCGTTCGAGATGGACAAATGGGGCGTGGATGTCGCGATGTCCGGCTCGCAGAAGGGCCTGATGACGCCACCCGGCCTCGGCTTCGTCGCCGCCAATGCGCGCGCGCTCGAGGTGCACAAGAAGGCCAATATGTCGACGCCCTATTGGAGCTGGAGCGAGCGCGAGGGCACCGAGAACTATCGCAAATATGCCGGCACCGCGCCGGTGCATCTCTTGTTCGCTTTGCGCAAGGCGATCGACCTGCTGCACGAGGAAGGGCTGGAGAACGCGTTCCGCCGCCACAACCTGCTCGGCGAAGCCGCGCGCCGCGCGGTCGCGATGTGGTCGGAAGGCCAGGTGCTCGGCTTCAACGTCGCGGAGGCGAGCGAGCGCTCCAACACCGTGACCACGGTGACCATGAGCAACGGCCATGATCCGGCGGTGCTGCAACGCTATTGCAAGGACAAGTGCGGCGTCGTGCTCGGCACCGGCATCGGCGACCTCTCTGGACAAGCCTTCCGCATCGCCCATATGGGTCACGTGAACGCGCCGATGCTGCTCGGCACGCTCGGGGTGATCGAGGTCGGATTGAACGCGCTGAAGATTCCGCACGGCAAGGGCGGGCTTGAGGCGGCGGTCGCGTATCTCGGTGAGGAAGTGGCGGTGTAAGAGTCACAAACTCCGCCATCGTCCCGGACAAGCTCAGCTCTGGCAACGCCTAGCGTTGTCAGGGCGGAGCGCAGATCCGGGACCCATATGTGGACGGCCCCCGTGGCACAAGAGCATTTTGAGGTTTGATCGGATCGCTTGCATCCATATGTCCGGCCTGT
>NZ_JACIHE010000027.1 GCF_014198245.1 Bradyrhizobium sp. cir1 | reverse complement strand
GCGCTGCGCTAGCGCAGCGCCGCAGCGGACCGAACCATGAACGACTGTCACCTATCGATCCGGTCTATTGTGTTACCCATCCATCCGCTGGACAGCGGTGTTTGCCGCGCGCCTACTCCGCCGTCTGCCCCCGCAGCTCCGCCACGTCCTTCGCCGTCAGCTTCGAGCCCTTCGTCCCGAACCGCGCCGTGACATAGTTCGCCACCGCCGCGATCTCGTCATCCGTGTACGCATTGCCGAACGCCGGCATCGATAGCGCACCGTCAGGCGTGTGGCGCTTGGTGCCCGAGATCACGATCTGCGCGACGTTGGTGGCGGCGGGGTCGTTGACGGCCCAGGTGCCGGTCAGCGCTGCCATCGGCGAGACCGGGCTCTCGCCGCTCCAGCCGTGGCAGCTGGCGCAGGCGCTGGCGAACACTTTTTTGCCGCGCGCGTCCGCTGTCACGCCTTCCTTGTGCGAGGCGGGCGCGACCGGGGCCGTGGTCGCGGGCAGGTCGGGCGAGGGCTGCGGCGGCACGCTGCGCAGATAAGCGACGATGCCGCTGATGTCTTCGGGCGCGAACTGGCTGAAGCTGTGATCGACCGCTTCGCCCATCGGACCCGAGGCCGAGCCGTGACCCGGCGCATGGCCGAGCGACAGATACGAGATCAGATCCTGATCGCTCCAGTTGCCGAGACCGGTCGCCTTGTCGGAGGAAATGTTAAAGGCGCGCCAGCCCGCCGTGATGGCGCCGGCGAACTTCTTGCGGTTGTCGAGCGCGAAGCCGAGATTGCGCGGCGTGTGGCACTCGCCGCAATGCGCCAGCGCCTCCGCGAGATACGCGCCACGATTCCATTCCGGGCTCTTCGACGTGTCAGGCGCAAAGCGCGTATCCGGATTGAACACCGCCGACCAGACAATCATCGCCCAGCGCTGGTTGAACGGGAACGACAGCGTGTTGTCGGGCGCCTTGGCGCGCACTGCCGGCAGGCTGAACAGATAGGCCTTCACCGCCAGCACGTCCTCGTCGGTCATGAAGGTGTAGGACGTGTACGGCATCGCCGGATAGAGCCGGGCGCCGTCACGGCGCTTGCCGTGCTGCACCGCGTTCAGAAAATCCTGGTCGCTGTAATTGCCGATGCCGGTGTCCTTGTCCGGCGTGATGTTGGTCGAATAGAGCGTGCCGAACGGCAGCTTGAAGGCGAGCCCGCCGGAATAGTCCTTCTCGCCCGGCCTGGTGTGGCAGACCATGCAGTCGGCCGCCTTGGCGAGATATTCGCCGCGTTCGACCAGGCTCGCTTTCTCCAGCTTGGCCGGCACGCCGGTCGGCTTGCCGGCGCGGTAATCCGCCAGAGCCACCTTGGTGCCGCCGGCGAAGTCGAGCGGGCCGGGCCCGCGGATGATCCAGACCGCGAGTCCCACCACCACGATGGCGATCACGACGAGGCTTCCGAGGATACGCATTGTCCTGCTCATGCCTTCTTCCCCGCAGCCAGCAGTTTCCGATCGATTGGCAGGCGCCGCAGCGCCACGCCGGTTGCCGCGTAAATCGCATTGCGCAGCGCCGGCGGTCCGGCATTGACGCCGGCCTCGCCGATGCCGCCGGGGGCCTCGCCGCTTCTGACGACGATCACCTCGATCTTCGGCGTCTCGTTGATGCGCATCATGCGGTAGTCGTGGAAGTTCGACTGCTGCACGCGGCCCCTGTCGATGGTGATCTCGCCATAGAGCGCCGCGGTGAGACCGAAGATCAGCCCGCCCTCGATCTGCGCCTTCACCGTATCAGGATTGACCGCGATGCCGGTGTCGACCACCGAGGTGATGCGGCGGAGCGTGATCTCGCCGATGTCGTCGATCTCGGCCTCCACAACCGTCGCGATGAAGCTTGCGAATGACGGCTGCACGCAGACGCCGCGGCCGACGCGCGGCGGCAGCTTCTGCCCCCAGCCGGATTTCTCCGCGACCTGGCCCAGCACCGCGAGCATGCGCGGATTCTTGGTCAGCATCGACTTTCGGAACTCGATCGGGTCCTTGCCCGCCTTGCGCGCGAGCTCGTCCATCGCGCATTCGACCGCGAACACGTTGTTGTTCGGGCCGACGCCGCGCCAGAAGCCGGTCGGCACCGCCGGCGGCTCGGCGCGGACATATTCGACGTGGAAGTTGGCGAAGTCGTAAGGCGCATCCACCGCGGCGTCGATCGCGTCGATGTCGATGCCCTTCTGGAACGCTGGCGGCAGCCAGCGCGCCAGCACGGCGGAGCCGGCGACCTTGTACTTCCAGCCCGCGACCTTGCCGTCGACCAGCGACGCCGTGATCTGGTCGCGATAGACCGGACGGTAGACGTCGTGCTGGATGTCCTCCTCGCGGGTCCACACCACCTTCACGGGGTAGTCGACCTGTTTTGCGATCTTCACCGCCGCGATCACCATGTCGGGCTCGAGCTTGCGGCCGAAACCGCCGCCGAGCAGGTGGTTGTTGACGATCACCTTGTCGATCGGCAGGCCCGCGGCTTTCGCTGCTTCGGACTGCACGCGTGTCATGATCTGCGTGCCGGTCCAGATTTCGCAGGAGTCCGCCTTTACGTGCACCGTGGCGTTGATCGGCTCCATCGACGCATGCGCCAGGAACGGCAGCTCGTAGGCTGCCTCGAACCTGTCGCCGCTCACCAGCGCCTTGGCGATGTCGCCATCGGACTTGGCGACCGCGCCGTCCTTCTGGCTGGCCTTGCGCAGATCCTCCCAGATGTCTTTCGTGGTGATCTCAGCGTTCGGTCCCTCGTTCCACTCGATCTTGAGCGCTTCGAGACCCTTCTTTGCCGCCCACATGTGATCGCCGATCACGGCGACCATGTCGTCGAGCACCACAACCTTGCGCACGCCGGGCAGCTTCATCGCGGCGCTGTCGTCGACCTTGCCGACCTTGCCGCCGAACACCGGGCAGGCGGCGACGGTGGCGAACTTCATGCCGGGCAGGATCGCATCGATGCCGTAGACGGCCTTGCCGTTGACCTTGTCGGGCGTGTCGAGCCGCTTCAAGGGCTGGCCGATGATGACAAAGTCCTTGGGGTCCTTCAGCGCGACATCCTTCGGTGGGGTCTGGCCTTGGGCTGCGAGCGCCAGCGCGCCGTAACCGAGCTTGCGGCCGCTCGCGTCATGCGCGACCTCGCCCTTCGACGCCGTGCAGCTTGCAGGCTCGACGCCCCACTGGCTGGCCGCGGCCTGCACCAGCATGGCGCGCGCGGTGGCGCCGGCCTGGCGCAGCGGGAGCCACCAGGCACGGATCGAGTTGGAGTTGCCGGTGACTTGCAGGCCGAAGGTCGGGTTGCCGTAGAGCTTGTCGTTCGGCGGCGCATGCTGGACCTCGACCTTGCTCCAGTCGGCATCCAACTCTTCGGCGAGCACGGCGGAGATCGAGGTGTAGGTGCCCTGGCCCATCTCGACCTGCGGCATCATCAGCACGGTGCGGCCGGTCTCGTCGATGCGGATGAAGGCGTTGGGCGCGAACTTGCCTTCGGTCGTATCGCTCGGTTGCACCGGCTCGTTGGCGGCGGCGCGCAGCGGCAGATGGAAGGCGAGCAGGAAGCCGGTGGCGAGGCCGCTGGTCAGAAGCGCGCGGCGGGAGACGCTGTTGTGTGCATTCATGGCGAACCTCACGACTGCCGGCCGTTGGCCGCGTGCTTGATGGCCTCGCGGATGCGCACATAGGTGCCGCAGCGGCAGATGTTGCCGGCCATCGCGGCGTCGATGTCGGAATCATCAGGGTTCGGCGTTGCCGCCAGCAGCGCGGCCGCCGCCATGATCTGGCCGGACTGGCAATAGCCGCACTGGATCACTTCGGCCTCGAGCCAGGCCTTCTGTACCTTCGCGCCCGCCGGCGTGCTGCCGACATGCTCGATGGTGGTCACAGTGCGGTTCGCGACGGCGCTCACCGGCAGCACGCAGGAGCGCACGGCCTTGCCGTCGACATGTACCGTGCAGGCGCCGCATTGCGCGATGCCGCAGCCGAACTTGGTGCCGGTCATGCCGAGGATGTCGCGCAGCACCCACAGCAAGGGCATTTCCGGTGGCGCGTCGAACGATTTCGTTTCGCCGTTGATGGTGAGTGTTGTTGCCATGTGCATCCCCTTGCTCGACGAGCGCTTACGGCGTCGGCGATTTGCGCCCGACCATAATCATATCGATGCGAAGCGATGAAGCATCGAAATTTCCGGCAATGCATATTTGCGCAAGCAGCGCGTCACGCCATGACGTTCACGAATTTGTGCGGCGATCGCAGCAAGCGTTTTGGGCATAATGATATGATAATCGTCATGTTTTGACGCATTTTCGTCGCGCGCGCCGCCGATCGCCGCAGATGATCGTGCGAACGGGCAAAACCGTGCGATGACGAAATTCGTGCGATTGGGAAAGTCAGGGACGGCGGACATCAGGAAACGTGGCGGATAGCTCGCCTGCAGCCATCCTTCGAGACGCCCGCCTCCAGCGGGCCCTCAGGATGAGGGCGGAGTGAGCGGAAGCAATTCAACGGACGCCAATGCCGCTTAGCCTCATCCTGAGGGACCGCTGGAGGCGGTCGTCTCGAAGGACGAGGCGTTTGCTCAGGCCGTCACCAAGAGGTCACCTGCGATAATTCTATCTTGCTGGAGAGGGCGGCGACGAGGCTACGATATTTCGGAATAATAGCATTATGCCCCTGTTTTGCCCGACGAGTCAACGCGCGCCATGGTCCGCCGGGGCAAGCCATTGATTTCGCTGACCCCGGCTACTGTGCATGGGGTTGTTTTCGAACTTTTGATTTCAGGGACGCCGGAACGCCGTCGCGCCGGCCGTCAGCCCTGCCGAAAGCCCATCCGGAAGGCGCCCCAGTGCCTGCCGCGGATCACGATCGGCGAGGATAGGTCCTTCATCAGCACGAACTGCCCGCCGCCCATGTCGCGGCGATAGGTCTGGAGCAGGAAGGGTTTTGTGTTGGCCGCGACCTTCTTCACCGCGCGATCGGTGAACAGGCGGCGGTTGCGGCAGTTGGCGTTATTCCAGACCGGGTCCTTGCCCTGCGGCAGGCGGTAGTTCGGATTGTGGGTCGGCAGATACCCGCCCTTGGCCCAGGCGACGCAGAACACGATGCGCGGATCGGATTTCTGGATCGGGTCCTGGATCGCGGGCAGCACGCGGTCGGTGAAGTCGACGTAATCAGTGCTGTACTGCTTTGGATCGGTGCCTGATATCTCGCGGTAGTTCTCGTCCATGAGCTGGTCGAGCGTGATCTCGCCGCGGTCGATCGCCGCCTCGAACTCGGCCGAGATCTGCTTGGCGGTCTCGACGACGACACGGATCAGCGGCGCGTCCGACGTCTCGACGCCGCTGTCGGCGATCAGCGCGATCAGGCCTTCGGAGGTGTCGAGCAGCTTTGCAATCCGCCGGTCGGCATTCCCAAGATCGCGCGAGGACAGGTCGACGCCCTTGGCGAGCTCGTTGAGCTCGCTGATGACGGTGTCGCAGTGGCCGAGATTGGAGGTCGCCGCGCGCGTGACGCTGCCGATCTCCGCTTCCACCGAGGCAAAGCCCTGCTGGACGCGCGAGATGATGCCGGAGATCTGCTGGGCGCCCTCGCCGGCGGTCTTGGCGCGCTGCGAGGCGTCGCTGCTTTCGCCGATCAGGCCTTCGATCTGGCCGTCGAGATCGCGTACGGTGTCGGAGATCTGGTGCGTGGCCTGGCGGGTGGCTTCGGCGAGATTCTTCACCTCGCTTGCGACCACGGCGAAGCCGCGGCCGGCATGGCCGGCGCGTGCCGCTTCGATGGTTGCGTTCAGCGCAAGCAGGTTGGTCTGCTTCGCGATCGCCTCGATCGAGCCGGACACTTTTGCGACCTGCGCCAGCGCCGAGCCAACCGCGCTGAGGCGCGCCTCGATGCGTTCCACGGCCGCAACCAATTCGGAGATGTGGCTGACGGCGGTATCGACCGCGCTGCGCGACTGCGCGATTTCGCCGACCGCCGCGGATGTCGTCGTCTGCACCGCCTGCGAAGCGTTGGCGATGTCGTGGTTGGCCGAGACCATCGTCTCGGCCGTTTTCTGCAGGTGATGGAACCGTTCCGACTGGTGCGCGACGCGGTTCGCGACTTCCTGGACGTTGCCGGCAATGTCGGCGAGCTCGACGCCGAGACCGCCGATGCGGTCGGCGAGCTGGTCGATCAGCCGTTCGGCGAGCGTCCGGTTCGATCCGGTGTCCAATACTGCAAGTTGTGCAAGGGACATGTACGGGCCTTCTCCAGTCAGAGCCGGTGATCGGCTCTCGGCGGCATTTCCATTCCAGCTTCGACTTTAGAGGATGATTCGCGCCCGCCGTCTTGCCCAGGAGTGCACGAGAGCGGGCATTACAGCTTGTAGGCGGTGCGGAATCCGCCCCAGTGCCGGCTCTTGACGCGGATCGGCACGTCGATCTCGCGCATCATCACCGTGTTCCCGTTGCCCATGTCGCGGGCATAGCTCTGGACAAGGTACGAGCGCAGGTTGTGTGCGGCGGCGAGCCCCGCCGGATCGTTGAAGATGCGCCGGTTGCGGCTGTTGGCCGTGTTCCAGGCGACATCGCCCGGCCGCTGCGGATGCGAATAGATCTTGTTGTGCACCGGCAGGAAGCCGTTGCGGTCGACCATGGCGCAAAACGCCATGCGCGGGTCCTTGGCGAGGAAGGTCTCTTGGAACGGCGGCAGCGCGCGGTCGGCCCAGTCCAGATATCGGGTGCGGTATTGCTGCGGATTGGTGCCGGCGATTTCCACATAGTCGGTGTCGAAGAGGTCGTCGACCTTGACGTCGCCGCGCGCGACAGCCTGCTCGAAGATCGCGGTCAGCGCGTTGCCCGCCTCCATGGCGCGGGTGACGAACTCGGTGTTCTCCTCGTGGATCGACCAGAGCTTGTCCTCGATCTTCTCGCAGAGCTCGGCATTGGGGCTGACGAATTGCGCGCGGGCACCGGCCTTGGATTGCTCCGTCACGCGCAGGCGGCAGGCTCCGACCTGTTCGAGGCTGCCTTCGATGATCGCCTGCGGGGCCAGCCGTGCGGCGTCCGGGCCGCCGATCAGCACCCCCTCCATCGAGATTTCATAGACCGGGATCACCCCGCGCGCGGTTTCGAGCTTGAGATGGCAGGGCAGCCGCTCGGTCTTGCGGCGGTCGTCATGCTCGCTCTGGCGCAGCAGTACCGCGCAGCGCGATTTCAGCTTCCGGGCGAAGGTGGTGACCGCCTTGCCGGCGCTGGCGACGCTCTCGCCATGGGTCTCGGCCGCCTTGGTCGCGGCATCGATCTCGGCCGCGCTCTCGCCGACCGAGATGATGAACTCCGAGGCGCTCGCGGCATTGCCGGAGACCTCGCTCGTGGTGGCGTTCTGCTCGGCCACTGCGCCGTTGACGGTCTCGAACACCGGGCGGATCGCCTCGATCGCCTGCGAGATGCGGTGCACGGCATCCGCCGAGCCTGCGGCATCGCGCTGCAGCGCGTCGATCTTCTTTGTGATCTCTTCGGTCGCGCCTTGCGTCTGCACCGCGAGCGCCTTGACCTCGGTGGCGACCACCGCAAATCCCTTGCCGGCCGCGCCGGCGCGCGCGGCTTCGATGGTCGAGTTGAGCGCGAGCAGCGTCGTCTGCCGCGCGATCTGCGCGATCAGATTGACGACGTTGCCGATGGCGGCGGAGGATTCGCGCAAGCGATCGACATTGGCACGCGCTTCCTGCGCCGCGGCACTGGCCTCGTCGGCGAGCTTGCCGGCCTCACGAACCTGCGCCCCGATGCCTTGCGCGGACTGGGTGAACTTGTCGGCGGCATGGGCGAAGGTGGATGCGGTCGATTGGGCGGCGTTGGTGCGGCCGGTCAGGGCGTCGGTGCGGTCGCGAATGGCGGCAAGCGTCGTGGCGGTCGCTTCGGCGCCGCCGGCCACCGAATTGGCGGCGCGTTCGAGCTGGCGAATCATGGCCCCGAGCTCGAGTTCCAGCAGTTCCAGGATTTCCCTGGCCGAATCGCCCTCATTGGCCGGGGCGGGCTCGGGAATGGCCGCCGGCTGCGCAGCCTGCGGGGTGGCCACCGGCGCAGCCATATCAGGCAGACGCTTCCGAAACAGTCCGAATGCCATCAGGTCTCTCTTGTCGGGGGGCGGGCGGACGCTATTTTCGCAGCCCGGAATGAAATCAGGGTTAACAATGCCCGACATCTGGGCACGGACCGTTACGGTGGCTATCTTTACAGTGCTACCGTGAAGCGTCAGGGCCCCTTTGATTCCGGTGGGTTGGCGGCCTATAAGGCCGCGCTTCCCACGCTCACCTTTGGCTGACTATTCCACAAGAGACCACGCATGGCCGGACATTCCCAATTCAAGAACATCATGCACCGCAAGGGGCGGCAGGATGCGCAGAAGTCGAAACTGTTCGGCAAGCTGGCGCGGGAAATCACCGTCGCCGCCAAGCTGGGGACGCCCGACCCGAACATGAACCCGCGCCTGCGCGCCGCGGTGATCGCCGCGCGCCAGGAGAACATGCCGAAGGACAATATCGAGCGCGCCATCAAGAAGGCGCTCGGCAGCGACGGCGAGAACTATGACGAGATCCGCTACGAGGGCTATGGCCCCGGCGGCGTCGCCGTCATCGTCGAGGCGCTGACCGACAACCGCAACCGCGCCGCCTCCGACATCCGCTCCTTCTTCACCAAGTCGGGCGGCAATCTCGGTGAAACCGGCTCGGTCTCCTTCATGTTCGACCGCACCGGAATCATCGAGTATGACCGCAGCGTCGCCTCCGACGACGCGGTGCTGGACGCCGCGATCGAGGCCGGCGCCGACGACGTGATCTCGGGCGAAGGCGGCCACGAGATCTACGCCTCGACCGAAGGCTATCGCGACGTCGCCAAGGCGCTGGAAGCCAAGTTCGGCGAGCCCCGCAAGGCCGCGCTCATCTGGAAGCCGCAGAACACGGTCGCCGTGGACGACGAGACCGGCGAGAAGCTGCTCAAGCTGATGGACCTGCTCAACGAGCACGACGACGTCCAGAACGTCTACGCCAATTTCGAGGTGTCGGACGCGCTTGTTGCGAAGATGGGCGGGTAGGGGCGTCTGCTCGCCTCTATCCTCCGCTGTCATCGCCCGCGAAGGCGGGCGATCCAGTATTCCAGAGACGCCAGACGGACACGGAGAAGCCGCGGCGTACTGGATACCCCGCTTTCGCGGGGTATGACGACGGAATGTGGAGTGGGCGGCGGTGCCACTTCCCCTGTTACTTCCGTTCTGTTTCTGTTTCCCTCAGTCCAGCCAGCCGCTATCACTGGCCCATGACTGCGCTCCCGATTCGTGGCCCCGTCCGCATCATCGGCATCGACCCCGGCCTGCGCCGCACCGGCTGGGGCGTGATCGAGGCTGAGGGCAATCGCCTGATCTACGTTGCCTGCGGCTCGGTGGAACCGCCGGACGATCTGCCCTTGGCGAGCCGGCTGCTCGCGATCCACGAAGGGCTCGCTTCCGTCCTGTCCGACCACCGGCCGACGGAAGCCGCGGTCGAGCAGACCTTCGTCAACAAGGACGGCGTTGCGACGCTGAAGCTCGGCCAGGCCCGCGGCGTCGCCATGCTGGCGCCGGCAATGTTCGGCATCAGTGTTGCCGAATACGCGCCGAACCAGGTCAAGAAGACGGTGGTCGGCGCCGGCCACGCCGACAAGCAACAGATCGCGATGATGTTGAAGATATTGCTGCCGAAAGCCGAGCCGCCGTCCGCTGATGCTGCCGACGCGCTCGCCATCGCCATCACCCACGCCCATCACCGCCAGAGCGCGGCGCTCCGGCTGAAGGTGGTGGGGTTATGATCGGCAAGCTCAAGGGCCTGATCGATTCCTACGGCGAGGACTTCGTCATCCTCGACGTCGGCGGCGTCGGCTATCAGGTGCACTGCTCGTCGCGCACGCTGCAGCATCTGCCCGCGCCGGGCGAAGCCGCCGTGCTGTCGATCGAGACCTATGTCCGCGAGGACCAGATCAAGCTGTTCGGCTTCCGCACCGACCAGGAGCGCGAATGGTTTCGCCTGCTGCAGACCGTGCAGGGCGTCGGCGCCAAGGTCGCGCTCGCGGTGCTCGGCACGCTGCAGCCTTCCGATCTCGCCAACGCCATCGCGCTGCGCGACAAGGCCGCGGTGTCGCGGACGCCCGGCGTCGGCCCCAAGGTCGCCGAGCGCATCGTCACCGAATTGAAAGACAAGGCGCCGGCCTTCGCCAATGTCGATCCGGCCGTCGTGCATCTCGCCGGGGCCGTCGACGACCAGCGCGCGCCGCGCCCGGTGGCGGATGCGATTTCCGCGCTGGTCAATCTCGGCTACGGCCAGCCGCAGGCCGCTGCGGCGATTGCCTCGGCCTCGCGCAGCGCGGGTGAAGGCGCCGAAACGGCGCAGCTCATTCGCCTCGGCCTGAAGGAACTGGCGAAGTGAGCGATCCCAAGGCCAGCCGCATGGTGTCGCCCGAGCGCCGCAGCGACGATGTCGGCGACACCGCGCTGCGTCCGCAATCGCTGTCCGATTTCGTCGGCCAGCAGCAGGCGCGCAAGAACCTCTCGATCTTCATCGAAGCCGCGCGCAAGCGCGGCGAGGCGCTGGATCACGTGCTGTTCGTAGGGCCTCCGGGCCTCGGCAAGACCACGCTGGCGCAGATCGTGGCGAAAGAACTCGGCGTCGGCTTTCGCGCGACGTCGGGCCCGGTGATCGCCAAGGCCGGCGATCTCGCCGCGCTCCTCACCAATCTCGAAGAGCGCGACGTGCTCTTCATCGACGAGATCCATCGCCTTAGCCCCGCGGTCGAAGAAGTGCTCTATCCCGCGATGGAGGATTTCCAGCTCGACCTCATCATCGGTGAAGGCCCGGCGGCGCGCTCGGTGAAGATCGAGCTGTCGAAATTCACCCTCGTCGGCGCCACCACGCGCGCAGGGCTCCTCACCAATCCCTTGCGCGACCGCTTCGGCATTCCGGTCCGGCTCAATTTCTACACCATCGAGGAGCTCGAGAGCATCGTCAGCCGCGGCGCGCGCGTGCTCAATGTCGGCATGAGCGCGGACGGCGCCAACGAGATCGCGCGCCGCGCCCGCGGTACGCCGCGCATCGCTGGGCGCCTGCTCCGCCGTGTGCGCGATTTTGCCTCGGCGGCGAACGCCGATACGATCGACCGCAAGATCGCCGATCATGCGCTCAGCGCGCTCGAGGTCGACGCTGCGGGCCTGGATGCCATGGACCGTCGCTATCTCTCGACCATCGCGCTCAACTATGGCGGCGGTCCCGTCGGTGTCGAGACCATGGCCGCGGCGCTGTCCGAGCCGCGCGATGCGATCGAGGACATCATCGAGCCCTATCTGATCCAGTGCGGCTATCTCCAGCGCACCCCGCGCGGCCGGCTGCTCACCTCGCACGCCTTCCGTCATCTCGGCCTCGCCGAGCCCTCGCGCGATGCGGCGGCACAGTTCGGCCTGTTCGGCTCGGACGAGAGCGATGACTGAGTGGCTCCGAACTGCTGACGAACTGCAAATCTCCGCCAGCATTTTGGCCCAGTTGGCGGATACGCGGTCGTCGCGGACAATCTGATGCCGCAGCGATCGCGCATAAATGACCGAGCGAGCCAACAGCAAAAACCATCGCGGTCCATCTCGCCGCTGGCTCGTCTATTTCGCGCTGTTTCTGACATTGGCCGGGGGATTAGCCGTCGCAATCGGCTGGCACTTGCCTGCCTACACCGACGCGGAGGCGGCCGAGCGGATCAGAGCCGGGCTGGAGTGTGAGCCAGGAATCCCTAACCGCGATCAGGATCATCGATGCCCTCATGAACTTTGGCGCAGCTCCATGGATGGCCTCCGCACCGGCAAGTGGGGCTTCGTCGATACCGGGGCGGGGGTGCTTCTGTCGGGCCTTACGTGGTGCAGCTTTCTGTGGTGGACCCGGGGGAGGAGCTTGAAGCAGCTGTCGACGCCAAAGCATGGTTTGTCGATCATTGCTCTCGCGAGCGCTGCCTGGTTGCTGCAAATTCCTGCTTACAATCTGTCCTTCATGACCGAACTGGCGCGTGGGTATGACCCGCCATGGTCCGACTCGATCATAATTCCGATATCGGAGGTACAGAGCGTTCTGCTTTGGCTGTTCTTGCCTTACGTTGCCATCTGGCTTCTGTTTTTGGTGCGCGCCCGATTGCCGGCCAAGGTCTTCTCCAATGTTTCCGGTCGGCCGCTCGTGAACGCGTTCTGGACCGCCGTGACCGCCTTGTTGTTTGCGCCGGTCGCGTTGGTATTGATCGGTGCGATCCTGGATGGTCCGGTGATGACGGTGCCGCTTCTGTGGTTAACGCTTTGGCTTCTGCTCTGCGCGCGCTCTGCTGCGCTCACGCGACATCAGGCGTACTCGGGCCCGATCGGCGCAGACGAGAGCGGCGACTGATCTG
Source organism: Bradyrhizobium sp. cir1 (assembly GCF_014198245.1). Lineage (GTDB taxonomy): Bacteria > Pseudomonadota > Alphaproteobacteria > Rhizobiales > Xanthobacteraceae > Bradyrhizobium. The sequence continues at coordinate 73,553 of NZ_JACIHE010000027.1, read as the reverse complement.
CGTTCACGCATGCAACTCTGCTGGTCATGAACTTCCGGTAACCTTTGTGCAGAGCGTGTGCACGAGGATGCTTGCCGTCTGCACGAACGCACCCCAATTCCGCTCCAATCAGATATCATCAAGACGCCGCATCACCATCGGGCTTCCATGATCACACGGCGTCACTTCATCCGTTCCATCGGCGGCCTGTCCGCCCTCGGCGTCTCGACCGCCGCCTATGGCGTCGGGATCGAGCCCGTGCTGCGGCTCCGCGTCACCCGCTACCATCCGACCCCGCGGCAATGGCCGGCGGATTTTCCGCTGAAGATCGCCGTGATCGCCGACATCCATGCCTGCGATCCCTGGATGTCGCTGGAGCGCATAGAAGGCATCGTCGATCGCACCAACGCGCTGAAGCCCGACCTCATCGTGTTGCTCGGCGATTATGTGGCCGGCCTTCACCAAGTCACGCGCTTCATTCCGTCGAGCGAATGGGCGCGGGTCCTTTCGGGCCTGAATGCGCCGCTCGGCGTCCACGCCGTCATGGGCAATCACGACTATTGGGTCGACAGGGCCGTGCAGCAGGCAGGGCACGGGCCGACGGTCGCCCACCGCGCTTTGGAGACGGCCGGCATTCCCGTCTACGAGAATGACGCCGTGCGCCTCACCAAGGACGGCCGCGCCTTCTGGCTCGCCGGGCTCGGCGATCAGCTTGCCTTCCTGCCGGCGCGCCGCTTCCGCAGCACCGGGCGGTTCGGTGCCGACGATCTCACCGCGACGCTTGCCAAGGTCACCGACGATGCGCCGGTGATCCTGCTCGCCCACGAGCCCAACATCGCGCCGCGCGTGCCCGCACGCGTCGCGCTGCAACTGTCCGGCCACACCCATGGCGGCCAGGTCCGCCTGCTCGGCTGGTCGCCGGCCGTCCCGAAGCAGCAGGGCATCCGGCTTGCCTATGGTCACGTCAGGCTGAAATGCGACGTCATCATCTCCGGCGGCCTCGGTTGCAGCATCATGCCCGTCCGGGTCGGCGTGCCGCCCGAGATCGTCGAGGTGACGCTGGGGCGGGCGCCGGTGGTGGCGTAGTATCGCTGTGCCTGATTGTGCGGCGGCGGCTGAAGCGCTAGCATCGCACAATGGAACGAGCCGCCAAAAACATTGAGAAGCTGCGCGCGCTTAGATCTGCTATTCGCGAAGGGATGGTCGATGTAGCGGCGGATCGTGTCGTGCCTTGGAATTTGGAAGAGTTTCTCGAGGAAGCTCGCAGACAGAGAAGCTCTAAGCCGAAATGACCGCCCATCTTGACGGCGAGATCCGCGACGGCCGCCACCACATGCAGGTCCGTGTCTATTACGAGGACACGGATTTTTCCGGCATCGTCTATCACGCCAATTACCTGCGCTACATGGAGCGCGGACGCACCAATCATCTCAGGCTGATGGGCGCCGAGCAGCAGGCGCTGTTCGAGCCGACCGAGACGGAAGGCGCGGGCTTTGCCTTCGTCGTGCGCTCGATGCATCTCGATTTCCTCAAGCCCGCCCGGATGGACGACGTGCTCGACGTCGTGACCTGGCCGATCGCGGTGAAGGGCGCTTCCATCATGCTGGCGCAGGAAGTGCGGCGCGGCGAGGATGTGCTGGTCAAGGCCGAGGTGCGCGTCGCCTTCATCAGCGGCGGCCGCGCCCAGCCGATCCCGAAATCTATCCGCACCCTGATGAAGGCTGATTTGATTTCCTGATCGCCCGTTAAGTGATCGCCCGATTTGTGATGGCCTATCGACTCCACCAATTGCGGCGATAGATTGCGGCCCCGACCAACCGATGAGGCCATCATGTCGCGCCCGCCGCTTCCGCCTTTTACCCGAGAGACCGCCGCGCAAAAGGCGCGCATGGCCGAGGACGCCTGGAATTCGCGCGATCCGGTGCGGGTCTCGCTCGCCTATACCGAGGACAGCCGCTGGCGCAACCGCTCCGAAGTGTTTCAGGGCCGCGAGGCCATCGTCGCCTTCCTCACCCGCAAATGGGAGAAGGAGCAGGATTATCGCCTGATCAAGGACCTCTGGGCCTTCGACGGCAACCGCATCGCGGTGCGCTTCCAGTACGAATGGCACGATGCAAACGGCCAGTGGTATCGCTCCTACGGCAACGAACAGTGGGAGTTCGACGAGCACGGCCTGATGAAGCGCCGCGAGGCGTCGATCAACGACATCATGATTGCGGAGAAGGACCGCCGGTTTCACTGGGCAGCGCCGGGGCCACGGCCGGCCGATGTGCCGGGGCTGGGAACGGAGCCGTTCTGAACTGCCTCCTCTCCCTCTCCCCGTTCTTACGGGGAGAGGGTTGGGGTGAGGGGCTGCCTCGGCAAACTCGATGGCAGACGGACTCGCGGAGAGCCCCCTCACCCGGATTGCTCGGACGATGCTTCGCATCGCCGCGCGCAATCCGACCTCTCCCCGCAAGCGGGGCGAGGTGAAGTCACCGCTTCGCCAAAAACCTCGTGATCGCCCCGCCGAGCTTCGCATTATCCATCGGCTGCGCCAGCGACGCCCGCGCCGTGGCAACGACATCATCCGGCGCCTTGCCGTCGCGCAGGTCGCAGCAGACTCCCGCGAACGCCACGTCGAATTCCGGATGCGGCTGCACCGTCAGCGTTGCGCCGTTGGCATAGAGCAGGCCGGCATGCGGGGTGAAGTCGGAGGAGAGGATCGTCAGCGCGTCATTTGGCGGCTCGATGACCTGATCCTGATGTGAGGCGGCGATGGCGACCGCTTCGCCGTCGACGACGCCGTTCTCCGGCAGCACCTGGTAGACGTGGCGGCCGATGCCCCAGCCCTTCTCGGATTTGCGCACGGTGCCGCCGAGCGCCTGCGCGATCAGTTGATGGCCGAAGCAGACGCCGACCATCGGTGTCTTGTTGGTGTAGGCCTTGCGGACGAAGTCCTCCAGCGGCGCGATCCAGTCGAGTCCGTCATAAACACCGGCTGCTGCGCCCGTGATCAGCACGGCCTCGAGCTTGCCGGGGTCGGGAAGCGCGTCGCCATTGGGGATGCTGACGACCTCGACCGTCGCCGTCGGATCCTCGACGCGGATCATCCGTTCGAACATGTCCGGAAACGAGCCGTGCTGCTCGCGATATTTTGGCGGAACCTGTCCGGTCTCGATGATGGTGATGCGTGCCATGTGCTCCCCAGGTCAAAAGTTGCGAAGCTCAGTCGCTTTCTGCCCCGTGTTGCTGGTGTGGCGCTGTGGGCTCCAGCAGCGCGCTTTCCTTGCGCACCTCGTTGAGAAAGGCCTTGGCGAGGCGCGACAGCGGTTCGGCCTCCGACCACAGCATGTAGGCGACCGCGTGCGTTGTCGGCGTGAACGGCCGGACGACGAGGCCGCTGCCGCCGTTCTGCCGCGGCGAGAACGGATCGACCACCGCGGCGCCGACGCCGGCGGCAGCGAGCACGCAGGCCGTGTTGCAGTAGCGCACCTCGACGGTTGGCTGGAATGGCGCGCCGGCACGGGCGAAGCTGTCGCGCACGGCTTCGCCAAGCCGCGTGCCGCGTTCGAGCCCGATGAAGGGCAGGCCGGAGAGATCAGCGGCCGAGATCACCGGCCGGTCGGCGAGCGGATGCTGCGGCGGCAGCACGCAGACCATCTCGCCGGTGTGCACGACCTCATGTGCGATGCCGGGATGATGCGTCAGCCCGAGCGCGAAGCCGAGCTCGGCGACATGGCTGAGCACGCCCTCGATGATGCCCTCATAGCGCCGCACGTCGAAGAACACGCGCGTCTCCGGGCGACGGCGCAAAAAGCCTGACAGCGCGGAGGGAATGATGCTGTAGGCCAGCGGCGGTGTCGCCACGATGGCGAGATGCCCGGAGCGGTTCTCGCGCAAGTCGCGCACGCGGCTCTCGAGCTTGGCGTGCAACGCGAAGATCGCCTCGCTCTCCTTGTAGAGCGCCATCGCCTCCGCGGTCGGAAACAGCCGGTTGTTGACGCGCTCGAACAGCGCAAAGCCCGCCTGCGCTTCCATAATCTTCAGCGCATTGCTCACCGCGGGCTGCGACAGCGCCAACTCGTCCGCCGCCGCAACCGTCGTGCGGTGGCGGATGACGGCGCGAAGGATCTCGAGCTGACGCAGGTTCATATCACTGCCGGTTATACTCAGGGCCAAAAGATCATAACAGAACGAATTGATTTTGCAGCCCCGCTTCAGCGTAATGGCAGCGGATTTGCGCGTTGCATCAATGGGTTCATTCGCCCATTGAGGCAGCACTGCGCACAGATTGGAGGCAATCTTGGTTCGTGTCCTTCGCGCCGCCGCCGCCCAGATGGGGCCGACGCAAAAAGCAGACTCGCGCGAGCATACGCTGGTGCGGATGCTCGCGCTGCTGGAGGAGGCCGCCGGCCGCGGCGCGAGTCTCGTGGTGTTTCCGGAGCTTGCCTTCACCACCTTCTTTCCGCGCTGGCTGCTCGAAGGCGAGGCGCTCGACCACTATTTCGAGCGCGGCATGCCGAACCCGGCGGTGGCAAAACTGTTCGACCGCGCGCGTGCGCTGCGCGTCGGCTTCTATGTCGGCTATGCCGAGCTGACGCCGGACGGCCGGCGCTACAATTGCGCCATCCTGGTCGATCGCGACGGCGAGATCCTCGGCCGCTATCGCAAGGTGCACCTGCCGGGCTCGGTCGAGCCGCGTCCGGGTGCACGCTACCAGCAGCTCGAGAAACGCTATTTCGAATATGGCGACCTTGGTTTTCCCGCGTTCCGCGCCGGATCGGCCTGGGCCCATGCCATCATGGGCATGATGATCTGCAACGATCGCCGCTGGCCAGAATCCTGGCGCGTGCTCGGCCTGCAAGGCGTCGAGCTCGTCTGCATCGGCTACAATTCGGCGGCCTACGATCCCAATGGCGGCACGACGGAAGACGGAGCCTTGCGCACTTTCCACTCGACACTGGTGACGCAGGCCAACGCCTACATGAACGCGACCTGGGCGATCTCGGTGGCGAAGGCAGGCGAGGAGGACGGATCCGGCCTGATCGGCGGCTCCTGCATCGTCGATCCCAATGGCCGCATCGTCGCGCAGGCGCAGACGCTGGCCGACGAAGTGATCGTCGCCGACATCGATCTCGATCTCTGCCGCCAGGGCAAGGACAAGATGTTCAACTTCGCCGCCCACCGGCGGCCCGAGCAATACAGGGTGATCACCGAACGCGCCGGCGTCATCGAGCCGGCCGTTCTCGACGCCGACTGAGCAAGTGGCACGGCGCTGGCAAAGGAGCTGGCATGGGCAAAGGAGCTGACATGACACGCCTCTCATTTTCTCTCGCTGTTGCCACGCTGGCTGCGGTGACCTCCGCGCAAGCCGCCGAACTGCCGGCAGAGATCAAGCAGGCCGGCGCGCTAAAGCTCACGGTCAACTCCACCTACGCGCCGATGGAATATCGCGATCCCGCGACCAACGAGCTGGTCGGGCTCGACATCGATCTCGCGAACGAGCTCGCCAAGCGGCTTGGCGGCCTCAAGATCGTCTGGAGCGAGACGCCGTTCGCCGAGCTGATCCCCTCGCTTCAGACCAAGCGCGCCGATTTCATCATCTCCGGCATCTCCGACCGCGCCTCGCGGCGCGAGACCGCCGATTTCGTCGACTACCTCGCGACCGGCCCGCAGTTCTTCGTGATGGCCGAGAGCGAAGCAAAGGCCGCGACCGATCTCTGCGGCAAGAAGGTCGGCACCACCCGCAGCACCAGCTTCCCGGTCGAGATCGAGAAGTGGAGCAAGCAGAATTGCGAGCCTGCCGGCAAGCCGGCGATCCAGTATGTTCCGGGCGAGAACTCGATCGACGTCCGCAACCAGCTCAAGCAGGGCCGCATCGACGCCGCCGTGCAGGGCAGCGAGACGCTGCCTTATGCGCAGACGCAGGAGCCCGGCAAGTACCGCATTGTCGGCGAGGCCTTCGCCAAAGGCTATCAGGGCATCATGTTCCGCAAGGACGATGCCGCCTTGCGCGAGGTGGTGACCGAGAAGCTCACCGCCATGATCGCCGACGGCTCCTACAAGGCCATTCTCGACAAATGGGGCTTAGGGGCCAACGCGGTCGCCCGGCCCATGCTGAACGCGGCGCCGCAATGAAGCCGGCGCCGGCACTCGCGGAGGGTTTTCCCGATCTGTCGGGCATGCGGATCGCGCGCGAGCCGCACTGGTTTCGCTGGATCAGCGCAGCCCTGATCGTCCTCGTGCTGGCGGCGATCGTGCGCGCGTTTGCGAACGGCCAGATCGAGTGGTCCTATGTCGGCCGCTTCCTGACCGTGAAGGTCATCCTCGAAGGCATCGTCAACACCATGGTGATGGCGGTGCTGGCGATGATGCTCGGCATCTTTCTCGGCATCGTCGTCGCGGTCATGCGGCTGTCGCCCAATCCGGTGCTGAAGTCGGTGGCCGCCGGCTACACCTGGCTATTCCGTGGCACGCCGCTGATCCTGCAGCTGCTGCTGTGGTTCAACCTCGCGCTGGTGTTTCCGACCATCGGCATTCCCGGCCTGTGGACCGCGCGCGCCGTCGACGTGATGACGCCATTCCTCGCCGCATTGCTCGGACTCGGCATCAACCAGGGCGCCTACACGTCGGAAGTGATGCGCGCCGGCATGCTGTCGGTCGACATCGGGCAATATGAGGCGGCGCAGGCGATCGGCATGGGACGGCTGCGCGCGCTGCGCCGGATCGTGCTGCCGCAGGCGATGCGGGTGGTGATTCCGCCGCTCGGCAACGAGTTCATCGGCATGGTGAAGGCGACCTCGCTTGCCAGCGTCATCCAGTATCCGGAGCTGCTGCACAACGCCGAGAACATCTACTACGCCAACTCCCGCGTCATCGAGCTCCTGATCGTCGCCGGGCTCTGGTACCTGCTCGTGGTCTCGATCCTCACCCCGCTCCAGATGCTGCTCGAACGCCGCTTTGCACGCGGCACATTGCGGCTGGCGCGATGACAAAGCCCCTCGTCGCGATCCGCTCCGTCAGCAAGAACTTTGGGGAGTTTCAGGCTCTCAAGAACGTCTCGCTCGACGTCTGGCCCGGCGAGGTGATGTGCCTGATCGGCGCCTCCGGTTCGGGCAAGACCACGCTGCTCCGCTGCATCAACCAGCTCGCCATGATCGACAGTGGCGGCATCTGGCTCGACGGCGAATTGCTTGGCGTGCGCGAGCAGGGCGGGCGGCTGCATCGACTGAGCGAGCAGCAGATCGGGCGGCAGCGGCTGAAGACGGGCATGGTGTTCCAGCGCTTCAACCTGTTTCCGCACAGGACCGCCCTGGAGAACATCACCGAAGGCCCGACCCAGGTGCAGGGACGTAAGGCCGATGAGGTGCGCGCCGAGGCGATCGAGCTGCTTCGTCGCGTCGGGCTTGCGGCCAAGGCAGATTCGTATCCGGCGCAGCTCTCCGGCGGCCAGCAGCAGCGCGTGGCGATCGCGCGGGCGCTCGCCATGAAGCCGATGCTGATGCTGTTCGACGAGCCCACCAGCGCGCTTGATCCCGAGCTCGTCGGCGAGGTGCTCGCGGTGATGAAGGAGCTGGCGAAGAGCGGCATGACCATGATGGTGGTGACGCACGAGCTCGGCTTCGCGCGCGAGGTCGCCGACCGCGTCGTCTACATGGACCAGGGCGCGATCGTCGAGCAGGGTCGCGCTTCGGACGTGTTGGGTGCGCCGCGCGAGGAGCGCACCAAGGCATTTCTTTCGGCAGTGATCTGACATTGGAGGGGTGGTGATGAAGAGGCTTTTGGTTGCGGCGGCGTTCCTGGGCGCCATGAGCGCATCGGTGATGGCGATCGAGTTGCCGCCTGACATCGTCAAGCGCGGCAGCCTCAAGGTGGCGCTGGTGCCGAACTATCCGCCGATGGAGTTCCGCGATCCCGCGACCAATGCGCTGTCCGGATTCGACATCGATCTTGGCGAGGCGATCGGCCGCAAGCTCGGCGTCAAGATCGAATGGACCGAGACCAGCTTTGCCGAATTCATGCCGTCGATTTCGACGGGCCGGGTGGATGCCATCCTGTCCGGCTTCACCGACTATGCGAGCCGGCACGAGATCGCGTCCTTCGTCGATTATTTGCGCAGCGGTCCGAAATTCTTCGTGCAGCAGTCCCGCGCGTCCGAGTTCAAGGACATGGCTGCGCTGTGCGGCAAGAAGGTCGGCGCCAGCCGCCGGACCATGTTCCCGGCAGAGATCGACAAGTGGAGCCAGAAGAACTGCGGCAGCAATCCGGTCCAGTTCGTCGGCACCGACGGCTCGGCCGACGCGCGTAACCAGCTCAGGCAGGGCCGTATCGACGCCGCCGTGCAGGGCAACGAGACGCTGCCCTATCTGATGGATCTCGAGCCGGGCACGTACGCGCCGGTCGGCGATCCCTTCGCCACGCAGTTCACGGGCATCGCGCTGCCGGTCAAGGAAAAGGCACTTCAGCAGGCCATTCTCGAAGCCGTCGATGCGCTGATCGCCGACGGCACTTACAAGACGCTGCTGGCGAAGTGGAAATTGAGCGACAACGCAATAGAGAAGGCGACCATCAATGCTGGACAGTAAGGCACTCAAGAGCATCCCGCTCACCCCAGCCAACACCGCAGATCCAGCGCCGGAATATCCTTGGCCGAAGCCGTACACATCGGCGATGTTCCTGTCGTTCGATGTGGACGCCGAGAGCGCCTGGACGAGCAAGGACGCGGTGCATGCGCAGCGGCTCATCACCATGAGCTACGGCGGCTACGAGGCGCGCGTCGGCACACCGAAGCTGCTGGAGCTGCTCGACCAGCTCGATCTCAAGGCGACCTTCTTCGTCACGGGTTGGTCGGTCGACGCGCATCCGGCGATGGCCGAATCGATTCTCAAGGCCGGCCATGAGATCGGCCATCACGGCTATCACCATCTGCTGCCCGATCCCGGCGATCCCTGGATCGAGGAGGAGCTGGAGCGCGGCTTCGAGGCGCTGAAGCGCCGGCTCGGGGTCAAGCCGACCGGCTATCGCGCGCCCTACGGCGAATTCACCGAGGAGCTGCGCGTGGCGCTGGTGCGCCACGGCATCGTCTACACGTCTTCGTTCCGCGACGACGTCAGGCCCTATCGCCATCGTCTCGCCGACGGCAGGCCCGGCACGATCGAGCTGCCGGTGACCGCGAGCTATGACGACTGGATGCATGGCCTGTCCGCACGCTTCAGCCCGCGCTCGATCTTCCCCAAGGAGCATGTGCTCTCGATGTGGAAGGACGAGCTGGATGAGGTCCGCGACTGGGGCGCGATGGTGACGACGGTACTGCATCCGCAATGCAGCGGCCGTCCGATGCGACTGCGCCTGCTGCGCGAGTTCCTGACTTACGTGAAGTCATGTCCGGACGTCTGGATCACCACCGGCGAGAAGATCGCCGAAAACTTCCTGCGCCACGAAGCCGGCAATCGCTGAGCAGTGCCATGACCCGCCGCCGCATCCTCGTCATCAACCCCAACTCGTCGGCGTCGGTGACGGCGGCGATCGACGATGCGGTGGCGCCGCTGCGCATCACCGGCGGGCCTGACATCGAGGTGGTCGGCCTTGCCGAGGGCCCGCCGGGCATCAGCTCGCAGCGCGACGCCGACAGCGTGGTCATGCCGCTGGTCAATTGCGTCACGCGCGACGATGCGGATGCCTTCGTGCTCGCCTGCTTCAGCGATCCTGGCCTGCATGCGGTGCGCGAGGCCGCCGGTGGACGCCCGGTGATGGGCATCGCCGAATGCGCCATCTTTCGAGCGATGATGCTCGGCGAACGCTTTGGCATCATCGCGCTGTCGCCGTCGAGCATCCGCCGCCAGCAGCGCATGGTGCGGGTGATGGGTGTCGACAGCCGCTATGGCGGAAGCTGGTCAGTCGGCGCGAGCGCGGCGGAGACGGCGGGCGCCGATATCCGCGGTCGCTTGATCGACGCCGGCCGCGCGCTGGTCACCCAATGCCGCGCCGATGTCGTGGTAATGGGCTGCGCCGGCATGGCATCGCATCGCGCGGCGATTGCGGATGCGATCGGCGTGCCCGTGGTCGAGCCGGCGCAGCAGGCGGTGGCCGCTGCAATCGGCGCGGTCTTGTTGAACACGTAAGAAGAAACGACGCAGTTCGACTTTGTCAGGAGCCTCTCGTAATGCCCATCTCCCGCCGTTCGCTCCTCAAGGCTGCCGCAGCCATGCCGGCGCTGTCGCTGCCGGGCATCGTCCGTGCCGAATCGCAGAGCACGCTACGATTCATCCCCGTCATCGATCTCGCCTTCGTCGATCCCATCTATTCGACCGCGCAGGTGTCGCGAAACCACGGCTTCATGGTCTATGACACGCTCTACGGCATGAGCTCGTCGCTGCAGGTCTCGCCACAGATGCTGTCGGGCCACGCTATCTCCGGTGACCAGCTCCAGTGGGACCTCACCTTGCGCGACGGCCTGTTCTGGCACGACCGCGAGCGCGTGCTGGCCCGTGACTGCGTTGCCAGCATCCGGCGCTGGGCGGCGCGCGACGGTTTTGGCGGCGAGCTGCTGGAGGCGACCAATGAGCTCTCGGCCGCCGACGACCGCACCATCCGCTTCCGTCTCAAGCGCCCGTTCCCGCTGCTGCCGCAGGCCCTCGGCAAGGCCGCGATCAACGCCTGCTTCATGATGCCGGAGCGGCTGGCGAGCCAGGACCCGTTCAAGCCGCTGACCGAGGTCATCGGCAGCGGCCCGTTCCGCTATCTCGCCGACGAGCGCGTGCAGGGCGCGCGCAACGCCTATGCCAAGTTCGAGCGCTACCAGCCGCGTACCGACGGCAAGCCGGATTGGACCGCGGGTCCGAAGATCGTGCATTACGATCGCGTGGTCTGGACCACCACGCCCGATGCCGGCACCGGCGTCGCCGCGCTCCAGACCGGCGAGCAGGATTGGCAGGAAACCACGCCGCATGATCTCTTGCCGGTGATCAAGGCGGCCGGCGATATCGAGACGCGCATCCTCGATCCCCGCGGCTATGCCTGCATGCTGCGCCTCAATCACCTCCAGCCGCCGTTCGACAATCCCGCCATCCGCCGCGCGCTGCTGGGTGCGATCGACCAGTCCGCGTTCATGACCGCTGTCGCCGGCGTCGATCCGGCCTTCCAGATATCGCCCATCGGCTATTTTGCACCGGGCACACCAATGGCGAGCGACGTCGGACTCGACGTCTTCCGCGGCCCGCGCAACTACGACAAGGTCAAGGCCGATCTGAAAGCCGCCGGCTACAACGGCGAGAAGATCGTGCTGCTCGTCCCCACCAATTCGCTCGCGCAAAAACCGCTCGGCGAGATCGCCGTGGACAGCTTGCGCAAGGCCGGCATGAACGTCGAATATGCCGGGCTCGATTTCGCCGTCGTGTTGCAGCGCCAGCTGAAAAAAGACCCGATCGGACAAGGCGGCTGGAGCGCGGCGGTCGGCAACTGGCAGGGCATCGACTGGCTCAACCCGGCCGGCAACACCAACATCCGCGGCGAAGGCAAGGTCGCCGGCTGGTATGCGAGCACGAAGATGGGCGCGTTGCGCAGCCAGTGGCTGGCGGCCTCCGAGCTCGCCGAGCAGCAGCGCATCTGCCGCGAGATCCAGGCGGTCGCGTTCGAGGAAATCCCCTATATTCCGATCGGCCTGTACAAGCAGCCGACCGCCTATCGCAAAGCCATCACCGGCATTCTCGACGGCACCGCCGTGTTCTGGAACGTACGCCCCGCATGAGCACCACAGCAATTTTCGGCAGCTATGTGCTGTCACGGAAAGACGGCGCGCAGGATGTGTTGCGCGACCATTGGGTCCTGATCGAAGGCAAGAAAATCGCGGCGATCACGCGCGACAAGCCGCGTGCGGACGAGGTCTACGACCGACCCGGCCGCTTTGTGCTGCCGGGTCTCCTAAACCTGCACAATCACTGCTTCTCGGAGGCGGTGGCGCGCAGCCACACCGAGGATGGCAACGGCCGCAAGAACAACCAGAGCATCGTCTATACGGTGCTGCTGCCGCTGACCAAACGCGGCGCCGATATCCTGTCGGCGGAGGAGCGAATGGCAGTCGCGCGGCTCGGCATCCTCCAACTGCTCAAGGGCGGCGCCACCACGGTGATGGAGCCGTTCCGCAACTCGATCCCCGAGATGTTCGACGCCGCGGAGGAGATGGGCATTCGCTTCTACGGCGCGCCCTATCTGTTCTCCACATCCGACGCCAAGGCCGGCCCCGACGGCGTGGTCCGCTACTCCGGCGATGACGGCGCCGCCGACATGGCGACGTGGGACGCGCTCTATCAGCGCTGGAACAATCGCGGCGACGGCCGCATCAGCCTTGCGATGAGCCCGCATGCCACCGACACCTGCGGCCCCGATCTGCTCAAGGCCTGCGCGACGCGCGCGCGCGAGCTCGGCGTGCCCATCACGACGCACATGGCGCAGAGCCGCGCCGAGGTCGAGACCATCGGCAAGCGCTATGGCGGCCGCACGCCGGCGCAATATCTGGACTGGCTCGGCCTGCTGGCGCCAGATCTGATGGCGGCGCATTGCATGTTCAGCAGCGACGACGATCTCAAGCTGATGGCCGCGCGCGGCATGACCGTGCTGAACTGCCCGCGCGTGTTCGCGCGCGCCGGCATCACCGCGGCTTTCAGCCGCTTCGCCGCGCACGGCGTGCGCACCGTGGTCGGCACCGACGGCTACAACATGGACCTGCTCGGCGAGCTCAATGCGGCCTCACTGATATCCAAGATCACCTCGACGCGTCCTGATGTCGCGAACTCACCCGAGTTGATCGAGGCGAACACGGCCGTCGCCGCCGACGTCATCAAGCGGCCGGACCTCGGCCGCATCGAGCCGGGCGCGACCGCAGATCTCACCGTCGTCGATCTCACCCATCCGCATCTTCAGCCGCTGTTCGATCCGCGCCGTGCGCTGATTGCGCTCGCCAACCGCGCCAATATCGATCAGGTCATGGTCGACGGCCGCGTGCTGGTCGATGAGGGACGCTATCTCAGCGCCGACGAGGCGGCGATCGTTGCCGCCGGCACCAACGCGATCGGCAAGATCTGGGACCTGCCGGAGGCGCAGGCGGCGTTCAACGGCTGATCGCCATCTCGGGCAGGTCCTCGAACTCCACCAGCGCCTTGCGCATGGTCTCGACCAGGTCCAGCGCCACCGGCGATGGGCTGCGCTGCGCCGGAAAGACGGCGGAGAATTCGAAGTCGATGCGCGGCAGGAAGCGGCGCACGACGACGCCGCGCGTTGCAAATTCCTGCGCGGTGAAGGGATCGCAGATCGCGACGCCAAGCCCTGACGACACCATGCCGCACATGATCTCCGACAGCGTGGTCTCGACCCTGAGCACGCGGCGGACATCGTGGCGATGGAAGACCTGGTCGACGAGATGCCGGCTCGACGATCCCGCCGACAGCGAGATGAACGTCTCGCCCTCGAAATCGCGCGGCTCCAGCACGTCCTTCTCCGCGAGGCGATGACCTTCGGGCAGCACCGCGACGCGCGCCGGCGCGGGCAGCCGCATGCTCGGCAGGCCGGAATGCGCGATCGGCACCTCGGCAAAGCCGATGTCGCACTGGTTGTTCAGCACCCAGTCGACCACGATCGGCGAGATGACACCGAAGAAGGCCAGGTTGAGGTTCGGCCGTTCCATCAAAAAGTGTCCGGCGAGCCGCGGCAAGTATCCGTTTGCCAGCGCCGGCAATGCTGCGATCCGTAGCGAGCCGGTGCGGCGGCCGCGGATCTCTTCCGCCGCCGCGGTGATGCGTTCGAGGCCGACGAAGGAGCGCTCCACTTCAGTATAGAGGGCCATCGCCGCCGCGGTCGGCACCAGGCCGGTGCCGCGCCGCTCGAACAACTCCATCTTCAGCAGGGCCTGGAGGTCGCGCAGCAACCGGCTGACCGCCGGCTGCGTCACCTTCATCAGCGCCGCCGCCTCGGTCACGCTGCCCGTGAGCATCGTCGCGCGGAAGGCCTCCACCTGACGCGAATTGATCCGGGCCATACCCAATTCCATTCATAACATTTATGCATGCAGAGGGTGCCATTATTCATTGGACGATGGAAGTATAGGTTGCGATCTTTTTCATCAGGACTGGAGACAGCCCGCTTTTTCGGCAGATTGGAGGGGTTCAAACCTCCAGATCGCGCCAAAACCCGCCGAACGGGGGCCGGAGCCCTGATCGGAGAGGGGTTGCGCGGAAGGAAATGCGGCAAGGCGCTTCAGCCAGCGAGACTCGTCGGCACGTCACCTCATTCCGGTATTGGAGATCGGTCCATATGAAGACTCTTCGCCTTCTGACCGCGGTCAGCATCGCGGCGCTCATTGCCGCCCCCTCGGTCGCCTCGGCCCAGCAGAAAACGCTCTATGTCGCCGGCTACGGCGGCTCATTCGAGAAGACCATCCGCGACGAGGTGATCCCGGCCTTCGAGAAGGAGAACGGCGTCAAGGTCGAATACGTCGCCGGCAACTCCACCGATACGCTGGCGAAACTCCAGGCGCAGAAAGGCAATCAGCAGATCGACGTCGCCATCGTCGACGACGGTCCGATGTATCAGGCGATCCAGCTCGGCTTCTGCGGCAAGCTCGACGGCCTGCCGGCCGATCTCTACGACACCGCCCGCTTCAAGGACGATCGCGCTGTCGCGATCGGCATCGTCGCCACCGGCCTGATGTACAACACCAAGGTGTTCAAGGAGAAAGGCTGGGCGCCGCCGACCTCGTGGAACGACCTGAAGGACACGAAATACGCAAAGCAGCTCGTGATCCCGCCGATCAACAACACCTACGGTCTCGAAGCGCTGGTGATGCTGTCGAAAATGAACGGCGGCGGCGAGACCAATGTCGACTCCGGCTTCAAGATCTTCAAGGAAGAGATCAATCCCAACGTGCTGGCCTATGAGCCGTCGCCGGGCAAGATGACCGAGTTGTTCCAGTCGGGCCAGGCCGTGATCGCGGTGTGGGGCACCGGCCGCGTGCAGAGCTTCGCCAATACCGGCTTCCCCGTCGACTTCGTCTATCCGAAGGAAGGCGCAGCGACGCTGCTGACCACGGCGTGTCCGATCATCAAGCCGAATGCCTCGCCGCTGGCCTCGAGCTTCGTCAAGATGCTGCTCGATCCCAAGATCCAGCTCGTGATGCTGAAGGACTATGGCTACGGCCCGGTGCTGAAATCGCTGGTGATCCCGCCGGAGCTCGGCAAGATGGCGCCGATCGGCGAGCGCGCGGCCAAGCTCTACAATCCGGACTGGACCGTGATCAACGAGAAGCGCGAGGAGTGGACCAAGCGCTGGAATCGCGAGGTCGAGCGCTGATCGATCGCGGCGGAGACAGCGTCATGGCCTATCTCGAGCTCGATCGGGTCGCCAAGCAGTTCGGCGCCCAGACCGTCGTCGACGACTTCAGCCTGTCGGTGGGGAAGGGGGAGTTCATCTCCTTCCTCGGCCCGTCCGGCTGCGGCAAGACCACGACGCTGCAGATGATCGCGGGCTTCCTCGATCCCACGCGCGGCGCGATCCGCCTCGAGGGCAAGGACCTGACCGCGATCCATCCGGCGAAACGTGGCCTCGGCATCGTGTTCCAGAGCTACGCGCTGTTTCCCCACATGACCGCGGCGGAGAACGTCGCCTTTGGTCTGGAGATGCGGAACGTCCCGCGTGCTGAGAGAGCCGAGCGCGTCCGTGCCGCGCTCGCGATGGTGGGCCTTGCTGGTTACGAGGATCGTCACCCCCGCCGTATGTCCGGCGGCCAGCAGCAGCGCGTGGCGCTGGCGCGCGCGCTGGTGATCAAGCCGAGCGTGCTGCTGCTCGACGAGCCGCTGTCCAATCTCGACGCCAAGCTGCGTGAGGAGATGCAGATCGAGCTGCGCCAGATCCAGCGCACCATCGGCACCACCACCATCCTGGTCACGCATGACCAGAACGAGGCGATGTCGCTGTCCGATCGCATCGTGGTGATGAGCCAGGGCAAGATCGAGCAGATCGGCACGCCGCAGGAGACCTATGAGAAGCCGGCCTCCGCCTTCGTCTCGCAATTCTTGGGCAAGACCAACGACTTTGCCGGGACGATCGACCGGACCGTCTCGCCGACGCAACTGGTGGCGGGCTCCTGGCGCGCACCGGCGCCGGCCGGGCTTGGCGGTCCCGTGACCGTCAGCGTTCGCCCCGAAAGAATCGGCTTTGGCGATACAGGGCTCAGCGCAAAGATCATCACGCGCATCTTCCAGGGCAATCACTGGCTGTTCCAGTGCGACAGCGAATGCGGTCCGGCCATCGTGATTCGCCAGAACGACGGCATTGCTCAGCCGGCCGAAGGCGACGCAGTACGCCTCACCTGGCGGCCGGAGGACATGAGCGTGCGCGCGAGGACCGGCGCATGAGCGCGGCGGCCGAGGAGCGCAGCGCGCGTGCGCCATGGGCGCTGACGGCGCCGGCCTTGATGCTGTTCGTCGGCGTGCTGCTGATTCCGCTGGCGATGACGGTGATGCTGTCGTTCCACGACTGGGGCCAGTACAAGGGCATCGAGCCGGTCTTCATTCTCAAGAACTGGCACGAGATCGCGACTGATCCCTATTACGCAGAGATGTTCTGGCGGACGTTTCGGATTGCGATCCTGACCACGCTGCTCACCGCATTGCTCGGCGCACCCGAAGCCTACATCCTCAACCGCATGAGCGGCCGCTGGAAGAGCTTTTTCCTGCTGGTGATCCTCGGGCCGCTGCTGATCTCCGTCGTCGCGCGCACGCTCGGCTGGGCACTGCTGTTCGGCGGCAACAACGGCCTGGTCAACAAGCTCCTGATATCGCTCGGCGCGATCCGTTCGCCCATCCCGTTCATGTTCACCGAAACCGGTATGGTCATCGCACTCGCCCATGTGATGATGCCGTTCATGGTGTTGTCGGTATGGGCGGCCCTGCAGCGGCTCGATCCGCAGATCGAGAACGCCGCGATGTCGCTCGGCGCCGGCCCCGTGACGATCATCCGGCGCATCATCATGCCGCAGATCATGCCGGGCGTGCTGTCGGGCGCGATCATCGTGTTCTCGCTCTCGGCCAGCGCGTTTGCGACGCCCGCGATCATCGGCGGTCGCCGGCTCAAGGTCGCGGCAACGCTCGCCTATGACGAATTCCTCAACACACTGAACTGGCCGCTGGGGGCTGCGGTCGCCACGCTGCTGCTGGTTGCACTGGTGCTGATCGTCGTCGGCAGCAACGCGCTGATCGAGCGGCGCTATGCGGAGGTGTTCCGATGAGCCGCAACGGCCCGCTCGCGCTGATCTTCCACGCCATCTTCGTCATCGTCATGGTGGCGCCGATCCTCGTGGTCTGCCTCGTTGCCTTCACGCCTGAAGGTTTTCTGTCGCTGCCGACCAACGGCTTCTCGCTGCGCTGGTTCAGGACGATCGCGAACTATCCCGAATTCATCCACGCCTTCTGGGTCAGCCTTGGGCTCGGCGCGCTGTCCTCTTTCGTGGCGCTCTTGTTCGCAGTGCCCGCGGCGCTGGCGATTGCGCGCTATCGCTTCCGCGGCCGCGATGTGCTGGCAGCGCTGTTCCTGTCGCCGTTGATGATTCCGCATGTGGTGCTCGGCATCGCCTTCCTGCGCTTCTTCACCTCGGCCGGTCTCGGCGGCAGCTTTGCGGCACTGATCATCGCCCATGTCATCATCGTGTTTCCGTTCGCGCTGCGGCTGACGCTCGCTGCGGCAACCGGCATGGACCGCACCGTCGAGATGGCCGCGGTCTCGCTCGGCGCCGGCGGCTGGACGCTGTTCCGCCGCGTGACGCTGCCGCTGATCCTGCCCGGCGTCATCAGCGGCTGGGCGCTCGCCTTCATCCAGTCCTTCGACGATCTCACCATGACCGTCTTTCTCGCCGCGCCTGGCACCGAGACGTTGCCGGTGCGCATGTTCCTTTACATCCAGGACAACATCGATCCGCTGGTGACGTCGGTCTCGGCCTGCGTGATCGCGATCACCATGACCGCCCTCATTCTGCTCGACCGCTTCTACGGGCTCGATCGCGTGCTCGCCGGCAAGGGCGACACGGGACGATAGGAGAACCTATGCGAACGGATTACGACGTCGCCGTCGTCGGCGGCGGACTGCTCGGCTCCGCCATTGCCTGGGGCCTCGGCCGCCTCGGCAAGAAGGTTGCCGTGCTTGACGAAGGCGACATCACCAAGCGCGCCTCGCGCGCGAATTTCGCGCTGGTGTGGGTGCAGAGCAAGGGGCTCGGCATGCCGGCCTACACGGTGTGGACCGTGCAGGCGTCGCAGGCGTGGGGCCGGCTTGCTTCCGAGCTGAAGCAGCAGACCGGCCTTGACGTTGCCTTGCAGCAGAACGGCGGCTTTCACCTCACGCTCGGCGAGGACGAATTCGGCCAGCGCGCCGAGCTCGTCAAGCGCATGCACAACCAGGTCGGTGCCGCCGACTACAAGATGGAGATGCTGCGGCCCTCCGAGGTCAAGAAGGCGCTGCCGCTGATCGGGCCCGAGGTCTCCGGCGGCAGCTATTGCCCGCTCGACGGCCATGTCAATTCGCTGCGCACGTTCCGCGCCTTCCACACCGGCTTCAGAGCGTTCGGTATCGACTATTTTCCGGAGCGTCCGGTCTCGGCGATCAGCAAGAGCGGCGGCGAGTTTCGTCTGACCACGCCGAAAGGCGAGCTGCGTGCTGCCAAGATCGTGCTTGCCGCCGGCAATGCCAACCAGACGCTGGCGCCGATGGTCGGCCTCTACGCGCCGATGGGGCCGACCCGCGGCCAGGTCGTCGTGACCGAGCGCACCGTGCCGTTCCTGCCGCATCCGCTGACCACGATCCGCCAGACCGACGAGGGCACGGTGATGATCGGCGACAGCAAGGAGGATGAGCTGGATGATCGGACGCTGAAGCCTTCGATCAGCGGCGTCATGGCCGATCGGGCGCAGCGCATGTTCCCGCATCTGTCGCGGCTCAACGTGATCAGGAGCTGGTCCGGCATCCGCGTCATGCCGCAGGACGGCTTTCCGATTTACGACCAGTCGGAGACGCATCCCGGCGCCTTCGTCGCCTGCTGCCATTCCGGCGTGACGCTCGCCTCCAACCACGCCTTCGAGATCGCGCGCATGGTGGCGCAGGGCGCGCTCGAGCCGGAGCTGGTCGGCGCGTTCTCGGCCAGCCGTTTTGGTGGCGCGGGCGCTGCCAACAGCAGCGGCTATTGAAGTTTCTGAGAAGGAGCCAAGAGGCATCCCCATGTTTAAACGATCCGAACAGGACAAGCGGCCACAGGTGCAGATCTTCGTCGACGGCGTTGCCGTCGCGGCGCGCCAGGGCGACACCGTTTCCGCCGCGCTATTGGCATCCGGTCAGGACGCTCGTCGTTCCACCGCGGTGAGCGGCGCGCCGCGTCTGCCCTATTGCATGATGGGCGTGTGCTTCGACTGCCTCGTCACCATCGACGGCGTCGGCAATCGGCAGGGCTGCCTCGTGCCTGTCGCCGAGGGCATGCAGATCGAGATTCAGAAAGGCAAGCGGGAGATCGGAAAATGACTGTGGCTCCCAAGCGCGAAGACTACGACGTCGTGGTGATCGGTGCCGGGCCTGCCGGCCTCGCCGCCGCCGCGACCTCCGCCGAAGCCGGCCTGTCGACACTGCTGCTCGACGAGAACATCGGCCCCGGCGGTCAGGTGTTTCGCGCGATTTCCTCGACGCCGGTGACCGACCGCAACCAGCTCGGCGCGGATTATTGGGTCGGTGCCGATCTGGTGCAGTCGCTGCGCGCAAGCAACGCCGAGGTGATCCATCGCGCGACCGTCTGGAGCCTCGATCGCAATCTCGACATCGCCGTCTCGATCGGCGGTGCCTCGGCCTTCGTCAAGGCGAGGCGCGTGATCCTTGCGACCGGCGCGCTGGAGCGGCCGTTTCCGATTCCCGGCTGGACGCTGCCGGGCGTGATGACCGCAGGCGCGGCGCAGACCATGCTGAAGTCCTCGGCGCTGGTGCCCGATGGCCGCACCGTGATCGCGGGGCAGGGGCCATTGCTCTGGCTGCTCGCCGCGCAGATCCTGCGTCTCGGTGGCCGCCTCGATCGCATTCTCGACACCACCGAGCGCGGCAATTATTTCGCCGCGCTGCCCCACGCCTTCGCGTTCCTGACTTCGCCCTATTTCACCAAGGGCCTCTCCATGATGCGCGAGGTGAAGGCGAAAGTTCAGGTTGTCTCCGGCGTCACCGAGCTTGCGGCGGCAGGCGACGGCCAGCTTGCTAGCGTCAGCTATGTCGCCGGCGGCAAGCGCGAGATTATCCCTGCGGATCTCCTGTTGCTGCATCAGGGTGTCGTGCCCAACGTCAACCTCGCGATGGCAGCCGGCGTCGAGCATCGCTGGGACGATCTGCAATTGTGCTGGTCGCCGGTGCTCGACGCGAGCGGCAATTCGTCTGTTTCCGGCATTGCGATCGCCGGCGATGGCGCGGGCATCGGTGGCGCCAATGCTGCCGTGGTGCGCGGTCGCATTGCCGCGCGCGCGGCGGTGGAGGCGCTGGCGCCCGCGGCTGCGGCAAAACTTCCCGCCATGGCAACGCTCCGTTCCGATCTCGCCAAGGCCGAGCGTGGCCGCTTGTTCCTCGACACGCTGTTCCGTCCGGCGCCGCAGTTCCGGATCCCCTCGGGCGACACCATCGTCTGCCGCTGCGAGGAGGTCACGGCAAAGGATGTTCTGGATTCCGTCGCGATCGGCGCGACCGGGCCGAACCAGCTCAAGGCCTATCGCCGCACCGGCATGGGTCCGTGCCAGGGCCGGCTCTGCGGCCTCACCGTCACCGAGCTGATGGCGCAGGCACGCGGCAAGACCCCGCAGGAGATCGGTTACTACCGTCTGCGAGCGCCGGTGAAGCCGATCACGCTCGCCGAGCTCGCCGCCGTCCCGAAGTCCGAGGCCGACATCAAGGCCGTGGTGCGCGGATGACCCGAAACGTGGATGCGATCGTCATTGGCGGCGGCATCCACGGATGCTCGACCACGCTGCATCTGTGTCTCGCCGGCCTGAAGCCGGTGCTGATCGAAAAGGACTATGCCGGCCGCCACGCCTCCGGCGTCAATGCCGGTGGGGTCCGTCAGCTCGCTCGGCACATTCCGGAGATTCCGCTCTCGATCCGCTCGATGGGAATCTGGGAGAGGATTTCGGATCTCCTCGACGACGATTGCAGCTTCGAGAGCTACGGCCAGGTGCTGGTCGCCGAGAACGAGGACGAGCTCGCCGTCTGCCGCGCGCGCGTCGCTGAGCTCAATGCGCTAGGCTTCGCCCATGAGGAGCTGATCGACGCGGCCGAGCTGCGCCGGCTGGTGCCTGCGGTGGCCGAGACCTGTCCCGGCGGCGTGGTCTCGCGCCGCGATGGCGCGGCCAATCCGGCGCAGACGACGACAGCGTTCCGCCGCAAGGCCGAGCGGCTCGGCGCCACCGTGCGCGAGGGCGTCGCCGCCGGCAACATCCGGCACCGTGACGGTCTCTGGCACGTCGATGCGGGTTCGGAGAGTTTTGCCGCGCCGGTGCTGGTCAATGCGGCCGGCGCCTGGGCCGGCAAGATCGCGGCTGATCTCGGCGAGCCCGTTCCGGTCGAGACCGTGGCGCCGATGCTGATGATCACCTCGCGCGTGCCGCACTTCATCGATCCGGTCGTGATCCTGCGCGGGCGAAAGCTCTCCTTCAAGCAGTTCAAGAACGGCACCGTGCTGATCGGCGGCGGGCATCTCGCGACGCCCTACCAGGATCGCAACGAGACGGTGCTGGACTGGAAGAGCCTTGCGACCAGCGCGCAGACCGTGTTCGAGCTGTTCCCGGTGATGCGCAGCGCGACCATCGTCCGCGCCTGGGCCGGCATCGAGGCGAAGATGAAGGACGATATTCCCGTGTTTGGGCCGAGCTCCCGTCACAAGGGCCTCTATCACCAGTTCGGCTTCTCGCTGCACGGTTTCCAGCTCGGCCCCGGCGCCGGCGCCGTCATGGCGGAGCTGATCGTCAATGGCGGCACCCAGACCCGCATCAGTGATCTCGGCATCGACCGCTTCCATCCCTCCACGCTCTAGCATGATCCGGAAAAGTGCGTAGCGGTTTTCCGAAAAGATCATGCTCAAACAAAGGAACAAGAGGACATCATGAGCATCACCCGCAGCATCCGCACGCCCATCATGCACCGCGCGGTCGAAGCCAACGGCTTCGTCTTCGTCGGCGGCACCATCGCCGACGACACCTCGGTCTCGATGGGCGATCAGACCCGCAACATCCTCGGCAAGATCGCCGGCTATCTGAAGGAGGCCGGCACCGACAAGAGCCGCGTCGTCAGCGCCTCGATCTTCGTCACGGATCTCTCCAGGAAGAAGGAGATGGATGCGGCCTGGACCGAGTTCTTCGGCGAGAATCTGCCGACCCGCGCCACCGTCGGCGTCGCCGATCTCGGCGGCGGCGCGCTGATCGAGGTGGTGGTCACCGCGCTCAAGGGCTGATGGCGGATGGCGATGAAGGACGACAGCGCCTCTCGCGCTGTCGTCTCCTCGCGACGCGCCTTGATCTTGCCCTTCGATGGGACTACTTAGAGGGTTCCTCATTCAGGATATTCGCAGCCATGGATTTTACCCCGACCGCAACGCTCATCCGCCTTGCCCCCGGGGAATTCCATGCCTGCTTCAATCATTTTGTCGAACCTGTCGCTGTCCACGCCTGACGGCCGTCCTCTTCTTTCCAATATCGATCTGACATTCGCGTCCGAGCGCACCGGTCTCGTCGGCCGTAACGGCATCGGGAAGACGACGTTGCTTGCGTCCATTCTAGGGGAACACGCCCCCCGATCCGGACGCGTTCTGATCAACGGCACCATCGGCCTGCTGCGCCAGGACGTGCAGGTGCTCGTGGGCGCGACCGTGGCCGATCTGTTCGGTGTGCGGCAGGCGCTGGAGTTGCTGCGCCGTGCCGAGCGCGGCGATGCCTCAGCCGACGAGATCGCTGCGATCGACTGGACGCTCGAAGCGCGACTGGAGGCGGCGCTGGCGGGCGTCGGGTTCGATCTTGCTCCCGATACGGAGCTCTCCTGCCTGTCCGGCGGCCAGATCACGCGGGTTCGCCTTGCCGCGCTGGTGTTCGCCGAGCCCGACTTCCTCCTGCTGGACGAGCCCACCAACAATCTCGACCGGGACGGACGCAGGGCCGTGACCGATCTCCTCGCCGCCTGGCGCGGCGGGGCGATCCTGGTCAGCCACGATCGGGATCTGCTCGATACGATGGATGCGATCGTCGAGCTGACGTCGCTCGGCGCCATCAGATACGGCGGCAACTGGAGCAGTTTTCGCGCACAGAAGGCCGTCGAGCTCGCGGCCGTGAGGCACGATCTCGCGCATGCCGAGAGGCGCCTGTCCGAGATCGACGGCAGGGCGCAGGCGACCGCGGAGAGGAAAGCGCGCAAGGACAGTGGCGGCCGGAAGAAGCGTGCGAAGGGCGACATGCCGCGCATCCTCGCCGGCGCGCGCAAGGTTCGCAGCGAGGATACCGGCGGCAAGGCCGCATTGATTGCCGCGCGGCGGCGTGCGGAGGCACTCGAGGCCCTCGACACGGCGCGCCGGCGCGTCGAGATTCTCCAGCCGCTGTCGGTCAAGCTGCCCGCGACTGGCCTGCCGGCGGGCAGGGAGGTGCTTTCGCTCGACCGGATCAGCGCCGGCTATCGGCCGGAACGGCCGGTCCTGCGCGATTTTTCGCTTACGATCGTCGGACCGGAACGGGTCGCGCTGGTCGGCCCGAACGGCTCCGGCAAGACGACGCTGCTAAGACTCATCGCCGGCGAGTTGCGCCCCTTCTCAGGTATCGTGAGGGTCAGACCGGACTTCGCGTTGTTCGACCAGAAGGTCAGCCTGCTCGATCCCGCGATCTCCATCCTGGAGAATTTTGGGCGTCTCAATCCGAAGGCGGGTGCGAATGAATGCCATGCCGCGCTGGCGCGGTTCATGTTTCGCGCCGATGCTGCCTTGCAAGAAGTCGGATATCTCAGCGGCGGGCAGATGTTTCGCGCCGGCCTTGCCTGTGTGCTGGGCGGGCCAGCGCCGCCGTCTCTGCTGATCCTGGACGAGCCGACCAACCATCTGGACATCGAGTCCATCGAGGCCGTTGAATCAGGCTTGAGAGCTTATGACGGTGCGTTGCTTGTCGTCAGTCATGACGATGCATTCCTGCAGGAGATCGGGATTACGCGGCGGATTGATCTGGCCGCCAGGATCCAGCGCGACGATGGCGGGATCGTTTGATCCCGCCTCTCGATCCTGGCGCGTTAGTGATTTTCAAAAACCCGACGCCCTGCCCCCAGCGCGTCGGGTGGAATGAATGAGTATCAATCAGTGATCCCAACGCCGCTGTTGTGACTCGTGCCGCGCCAAATTTCTACTCCGGGAAACTACCGCGTCGGAGCGCGCGTGGGCTCACGCGCCGCCGCTCGGCTCCAGCGCCTCACCGATCTCCAGCGGATGCGCCATGGTCTCGTGCAGCGCGTCGCGGTCGAGCTCGCCTTCGGAGATGCTGATGACGACGCAGGCGACACCATTGCCGATCAGATTCGTCAGCGCGCGGCATTCGCTCATGAACTTGTCGATGCCGACCAGGATCGCGATCGACTGGATCGGGATGTCAGGGACGATCGAGAGCGTCGCGGCGAGCGTGATGAAGCCGGCGCCGGTCACGCCTGAGGCGCCCTTCGAGGTGATCATGGCGATGCCCAAAATGCCGAGCTCCTGCCAGATGGTGAGATGGGTGTTGGTTGCCTGCGCCAGGAACAGCGTCGCCAGCGTCATGTAGATGTTGGTGCCGTCGAGATTGAAGCTGTAGCCGGTCGGAATCACGAGGCCGACCACCGAGCGCGAGGCGCCGAGATGCTCCATCTTCTGGATCATCTGCGGCAGCACCGTCTCCGACGATGAGGTGCCGAGCACGATCAGGAGCTCGTCCTTGATGTAAGCGATGAAGCGCAGGATCGAGAAGCCGGCGAGCCGGGCGATCGCACCCAGCACGATCAGCACGAACAGGATGCTGGTGAGATAGAACGTGCCGATCAGGGCGGCGAGATTGAGCAGCGAGCCGAGGCCATAGGCGCCGACGGTGAACGCCATCGCGCCGAAGGCACCGATCGGCGCGACGCGTACGATGATGCGGATGATGCCGAAGAACATCTTCGCCGCCTTGTCGATCGCGTCCGCAATGGGCTCACCGGCCTTGCCGAGAAAGGCGATGGCGAAGCCGGACAGGATCGAGATCAGCAGCACCTGGAGCAGGTCGCCGCGCGCAATCGCGCCAACATAGCTGTCGGGAATGATCGCCATCAGATGGGCGACGATGCCTTCTTCCTTGGCCTTGGTGACGTAGGTCGCGACCGACTTCGGATCGATCGTGGCCGGATCGATGTTGAAGCCGTGTCCGGGCTGAAGAATCTCGCCGACCAGCAGCCCGACCGCGAGCGCGACGGTCGAGACCGTCTCGAAATAGATCAGCGACTTCAGCCCGACCCGGCCGACCCGCTTGAGATCGCCCATCGAGGAGATGCCGTGCACCACGGTGCAGAAGATCACCGGCGCGATCATCATCTTGATCAGCGCGATGAAGCCGTCGCCGAGCGGCTTCAAGGCCTTGCCGAGATCGGGATAGAAGTAGCCGATGAGCACGCCGAGCACGATCGCGATCAGTACCTGGACGTAAAGGATCTTGTACCAGGGCTGGTGCCGGCGGTGGACGGCTGGCTGAATCGCAATCTGTGTCATAAAGTGAGCCCGGGAACGTATTGATCTTGCATGATTTGCATCATGTGATGGACGCCGCAGAAGCGACAATCACATTTTTGTCGGATCGCACGAACATCGAGCGCTGCACCGCAATCGGGGGGAACATGACGATCGCAACAGGCTCGGACGAGCAGGCGCGCGGCTATTTTCCGCGTTGGACACTCAAGACCTCGGGCGTGATCATGCCGGAGGAGCGGCTGTCATGGGGCCAGACCGTCGTCTCCGGTCTTCAGCATTGCGTCGCGATGTCCGGCTCGACGATCATCGCGCCGCTGTTGATGGGATTCGATCCCAATGTCGCGGTCCTGTTCTCCGGCGTCGGCACGCTGATCTTCTTCGTCATCGTCGCCGGACGCGTGCCGAGCTATCTCGGCTCGAGCTTCGCCTTCATCGCCGTCGTCATCGCCGCAACTGGCTATGCCGGGCAGGGACCGAACCCGAACCTGTCGGTTGCGCTCGGCGGCATCGTTGGCGCCGGGGTGCTGTACGGCCTGATCTCGCTGATCGTGATGTGGTCCGGCGTTGGCTGGATCGAGAGGCTGCTGCCGCCGGCGGTCACCGGTGCCGTCGTCGCCGCGATCGGCCTCAACCTCGCGCCCGTGGCGGTCAAGGCCGTGAGCGCCAACGCGTTCGACACCTGGATCGGGCTTGCGACCGTCCTGATCATCGGCGTGGTTGCCGTTGCTGCGCCGGGGCTATGGCGCCGCCTGCCGATCATCCTCGGCGCGATCGGCGGATATCTCCTGTACCTGCTGTTCGCGAACGGCCTCGGCTTCGGCAAGCCGGTCGACTTCGACCAGCTTTCGGCCGCGCCGTGGCTCGGCCTGCCGAAATTCACCACGCCGACCTTTCAGGCCGATGCAATCTTTCTGATCGCACCGGTTGCGGTCATTCTCGTCGCCGAGAATCTCGGGCACATCAAGGCCGTCGGCGCGATGACAGGCCGCAGCCTCGATGCCTATCTCGGCCGCGCCCTGTTCGCCGACAGCCTCGCGACGATCGTCGCGGCCTGCGGCGGCGGCACTGGCGTCACCACCTATGCCGAGAACATCGGCGTCATGGCGGCAACGAAAGTCTATTCGACCCTGCTGTTTGCGTTCGCAGCCACGGTGTCGATCCTGCTCGGCTTCTCGCCGAAATTCGGCGCGCTGATCCTGTCGATCCCAGGTCCCGTCATCGGCGGCCTCTCGATCGTGCTGTTCGGATTGATCGCCGCGATGGCGGGCCGGATCTGGGTCGAGAACAAGGTCGACTTCGCGAATCCTGCGAACCTCATCACCGTCGCCGTGGCGCTGACCGCGGGCGCGGGCGACCTCACGCTCAAATTCGGAGCATTCACGATCGGCGGCATCGGCACCGCGACCTTCGGCGCCATCATCCTGTATCAGATCCTGACCTCGCCGCTGGCGCGGCGCGCGGAGTGAATCCCAGCAATGCGCCGAAGGGATGGAACAAAACGCCGGTTCCATCCATGATGATGCATCCCGGAGAGAACACATGCCGCAAACCGAACGCTCGACCTCCTTTCCCTCGCGCCTCGTCGGCCAATACGCGCTGGTGACAGGCGCTTCGCAAGGCATCGGCCGCGCCGTCGCCATCCGGCTGGCGCAGGAAGGCGCGACTGTCGCCATCAACTATTTCGATCACGCTGGAAAGGCCGAGGAGACACTCGCCCTTGCACGAACCGCATCGAGCGACCGTGGCCACAGCGGGCTCGATCACATCATCGTCAAGGCCGATGTCGGCAATGAGCAGGAGATCGCCGCGATGTTCGAGACGATTCTTGCGCGCTTCAAGCGTCTCGACTGCCTCGTCAACAATGCCGGCTTCCAGCGGGAATCGCCGAGCGATGCGCTCGATGTCGAAACCTATCGCCGCATCATCGACGTCAATCTGAACGGCGCCGTCCTCTGTGCCCAGAAAGCGCTGGCGCACTTCGTCGCGCGCGGCGGAGGCGGCAGCATCATCAACTGCTCAAGCGTCCATCAGAGTATCCCGAAGCCCGGCTATCTCGCTTATTCCATCAGCAAGAGTGGTATGGCCGGTCTGACTCGCACGCTGGCGCTCGAATTCGCGCGGCACGGCATCCGCGTCAATGCGGTCGGTCCCGGTGCGATCGACACGCCGATCAACGCGGCCTGGACCGGCGATCCCGACAAGCGCGGTGTCGTCACCAGCCACATTCCTATGGGCCGTGTCGGCACGCCGGAGGAGATCGCCGCCGTGTTCGCCTTCCTGGCATCGGATGATGCCAGCTACATCACCGGGCAGACCATCTACGCCTGCGGAGGTGTGACGCTGTTTCCGGAGTTTCGCGAGAACTGGGCAAGCTAGAGGGGTGATCTGGCAAAACTCGCCCGCGCAGACTACATCATGCGCCATGACAAGCCACCCGCTCCAGGATTTCGTCGGCCGGCACGAAAAGCTGTTCGTGCTGACCGGCGCCGGTTGCAGCACCAATTCAGGCATTCCCGACTATCGCGACAGCCAGGGCAACTGGAAGCGGACCCAGCCGGTCAATTTCCAGGCCTTCATGTCGGATGCGCCTACGCGCCAGCGCTATTGGGCTCGCAGCCTGATCGGCTGGCGGCGGTTCGGTCAGGCGAAGCCGAATGATGCGCACCGTGCGCTGGCCCGGCTCGAAGCGGGCGGCCGCTGCGAGATGCTGCTGACCCAGAACGTCGACCGGCTGCATCAATCCGCCGGCCACCGGCAGGTGATCGATCTGCATGGCCGGCTCGATCTCGTCCGCTGCATGGGCTGCGGGGCGAAGACCCCGCGGAGCGAATTCCAGGATAGGCTCGCCCGCGTGAACGCGGCGTGGCTGACGCTCGATGCCGCCGATGCGCCGGATGGCGACGCCGATCTGGAGCACGCGGAGTTCTCGTCGTTCAACGTGCCTCCTTGCGAAGCCTGCGGCGGCATCCTCAAGCCCGACGTGGTGTTCTTCGGCGAGAACGTGCCGCGCGACGTGGTCGCCACGGCGCAGGATCACCTGGCGCAGGCTGACGCCATGCTGATCGTCGGCTCGTCGTTGATGGTCTATTCCGGATTTCGCTTCGTGCAGGCGGCCGCGAAACGGCAGATTCCGATCGCCGCGGTCAATCTCGGACGCACCCGCGCCGACGATCTCCTGACACTGAAGGTCGAGGAGCGCTGCGAAGCGGCGCTTGCATTCCTGCTCTGAAGCAGGGCGGTTAGCCGGGCTTCGGATAGAGTCTCAAGAACGCCGTTGACGCCTCGCTCGCGCGCCGCGCGATCTCGCTGGTGCTTGGGCGATTGATGGCTTGCAACAGCAGACCCGTCATCAAGTCTCCCCACAACAGTCCCAGGAAGGTCTGGGTCATCGCATCGGGCTCACCGGCAAGGAGACCCGTCGATCTGGCGTTGGCCATGATTGTCCGGAGCGAGTCGCGGGTTGGCTTGCGGGCGATGCTGTCCAGCGCATGCGCGACCTTTGGTGCATTGACGGCTTCGGATACCGCCAGCCGGAACACGGCGACGACGACCGGGTCGGTTGTTTCCGTCAGAAGCTTCGTCCCGAACGCGCTGAGCACTTTCGCCAGCATCTCTCTGTCGTGGATCGCCGGCAGGTCTGCCGGAGCCTTGATCCGCTGAGCGCGCTCGGTGATGCAGGCGACCAGCATGGCCTCCTTGTTGCCGAACAGGGAGTAGAGCTCGCGCTTTGACACGCGTGCGCGCGTCGCGATCTCCAGGGTGCTGGTCTGCGCATAGCCGCCCTCCATGAACGCGGAAAGCGCTGCGCCCAGGATCCGCTTCCGGACTTCAAGGCCTTCAGCGTCTTCCCCGGGCGGCTCTGTCTTCGGACTCATGGACGCAATCTTCTCCTTGCTTCCCCTTGACTCGGTACCATGCGGTACCATATCGATCTTTGCGTGGTACCGTATCGTACCAGAAAGAAGTGAAACGGGAAAGGATCGAGACGATGACAGAGACAATCCTCGTGACCTCCGCGGCAGGGGGTACCCAAGGCCAGACCGGCCGGCACGTGTCCGAAATGCTGCTTCGCCGCGGTCATCACGTCCGTGCGTTCGTGCGTCAAATCGATAGCCGTTCCGATCGGCTGAAGTCGCTCGGCGCGGAGATATTCGTCGGCGATTTTCTCGACGTCCGCTCCGTTGAACAGGCAGCGAAAGGCGTCTCATCGATCTATTTTGCCTACCCGGTCCAGGATGGACTGGCGGAAGCAACCGCCGCGATGGCGTTCGCGGCGCGCCGGCATGGCGTTTCCCGGCTCGTCAATCTCGTGATGTACCAGTCGTCGATCGATGCGCCGACACCGCGCATGCGGCAGAACTATCTGTCCGAACAGGTCTTCGAATGGGCCGGCGGCGGGCCGCTGCATCTGCGGGCCACGGTGTTCTACGAGAACGTGGCGCGTCTTGTCGGCGCCAACCTGCCGGAACGCGGTGCCATCCGCCTGCCGCTCGGCGACGAAGGCACCATTCTGCCGTTGATCTCGGCCGAGGACGTGGCGCGGGTCGCCGTCGGTCTGCTCGCAGGTCCCGAGCAAGCTGCGGGATCCGCGTATCCCATCATCGGGAGCGTCAATTCCGTGGGCGACATCGTCCGAGCGTTCGCGCACGTCTTCGACAGGGACGTCCACTACGAAGAGATCAGCGACGAGGCGTGGCGCGACGAGGTTCACTCGCGCGGCTGGAACGCGCACGCGGTCGAGCATCTCTCCTCGCTCTGGAAGTCGCTGCGGTCCGCCCGGCTCTCGGCCGAGAACGCGCGTTTCGCCGTCACCGACACGATCGAGAAGATCGGCGGCGCTGAGCCGAAGACGTTCGAGCAATTTGTTCGCGAGCGGCAGTCCGAGTTGCTGGCGCCCGCCGGGAAGGCCACCGCCTGACCGGGAGGAATCCTCATGGACAGACGACGATTTCTGGCTGCGACCCTGGCCCCGCTCGCACTGCAAGCGGCGCCGCGCGCAGTGTCATCAAGCGCCTTTGCAGCGACTGCGGAACGGGATGAAAAGATGACCAGGACGACGCAACGAATCATCGAAGCCAACGGAATCCGCATCAACATTGCCGAACGGGGCGAAGGGCCGCTGGTCCTGCTGGTCCACGGTTTCCCCGAGACCTGGTACTCCTGGCGGCATCAGATCGAGGACCTTGCTGCCGCCGGATTCCGTGTCGTCGCGCCCGACATGCGCGGCTACGGCAAGAGCGACGCGCCGCAGGCGATCGACCAATATACGATCCTGCATCTCGTCGGCGACATGGTCGGCATTCTCGATGCGTTGGGTGCGCCGACCGCCGTCATTGTCGGTCACGACTGGGGCGCCAGCGTCGCCTGGCAGGCAGCGCTCACGCGGCCGGACCGCTTCAGGGCGATCGTAGCGCTCAGCGTGCCGTTCCGTCCGCGCGCCAAGGCCGTGCCGACCAGTCTGATGCCGCGCACCGAGACTGCGCAATTCTATCAGCTCTATTTCCAGGAGCCGGGTCCTGCGGACGCGGAACTTGGACGCGATCCGCGAGCGACTATTCGCAACATGTTGTTTGGCGCATCCGGCGATGGCGTGGCTGCGGCGCGCGCCGCGGCTGCTGCTGGTGGGCCTGCGCCGAATCTTGGGATGGTGCCGAAGGGCGGCGGCTTCCTGCAAGGGCCCGGCGCGCCGGCGACTCTGCCGTCCTGGATCAGCGAGAGCGACATCGATTATTACAGCGAGGAATTCAAGCGAACCGGCTTTCGTGGCGCGCTCAACTATTACCGCAACATCGATCGCAACTGGGAAATCACGGGCGCATTGGCCGGCCTGCAGGTGTCGATACCGGCACTGTACATCGCTGGAGATCGTGACTTCCTGCTTTCGTTCCCCGGAACGGACCAGTTGCTGGCAAACCAGAAGAATTTCGTTCCAGGCTTGCGCAAGATTCAGATGCTGCCCGGCTGCGGCCATTGGACCCAGCAGGAGCGGCCTGGCGAGGTGAGCGCCGCGCTCGTCGATTTCATCCGCGCGTTGCCAAACCGGTCATGACAGTGACGGACTGAAGTTTCGACGCACCCGTGCCGACGATCTCCTGACACTGAAGGTCGAGGAGCGCTGCGAAGCGGCGCTTGCATTCCTGCTCTGATCGCGCAGGCGGCGAACACGCCTTGCCTATTGCATAGGTGCCGCGCAGAATGGCTGGGCGCAGCATTGCCGGCATGCCTCATGGCACGGAAATTGCTGCGTTTTTGGACCCAGTCTTGACGATCAGCGCGGAGAATTTGGAATGCTTGAGGGAGCCGAGGTGCGGCTTGCCGTGGATATCGGTGGCACGTTCACCGACATCGTGCTGGACGTGGGTTTGGACCGCAAGACGCGCAAGGTGCTGACCACGCCGCAGCGCCCCGAGCAGGCGGTGCTGGACGGCATGCGCCTCATCCTCGCCGATGCTCGCGCCCATATCAGCGATATCGACGTCTTCATTCACGGCACGACGCTCGCGACCAACGCGATCATCGAGCGCCGCGGCGCCAGGACGGCGCTGATCGCGACCGACGGCTTTCGCGACGTGCTCGATATCGGCACCGAGAGCCGCTACGACCAGTACGATCTCACCATCGACAAGCCGAAGCCGCTGGCGCCGCGCAGCCTCCGCTTCACCGTGCCCGAGCGTATCGACGCCCATGGCGCCGTCCGCCTCCCGCTGGACGAAGCCTCGGTGCGCGCACTCGCGCCGAAATTGCGCGAGCTGGGCGTCGAGAGCGTCGCGATCGCCTTCCTGCACTCCTACGCGAATCCCGAACATGAGCGCCGCGCGGCCGCGATCATCGGTGAGGAGATGCCTGGCATTTCGGTGACGGTGTCGTCGGCCGTGTGTCCGGAGATCCGCGAATATGAGCGCACCTCCACGGCGGTTGCGAACGCCTATGTGCAACCCCTGATCGACGGCTATCTCGCCCGCATGGCCGATGCCCTGCAGGTCGAGCAGTTTCGCGGCGCGATCTACCTCGTCACGTCGGGCGGCGGCGTCACCTCGATCGAGACGGCGCGGCGCTTTCCGGTGCGTCTCGTCGAATCCGGTCCTGCGGGCGGGGCGATCTTCGCGGCGCAGATCGCGGCACGGTTAGGGGAGAGCAAGGTGCTCTCCTTCGACATGGGCGGCACCACGGCAAAGATCTGCCTGATCGAAAAATACCAGCCGGAGACCTCGCGCGTGTTCGAGGTCGATCGCGCCGCGCGCTTCCTCAAGGGCTCCGGCCTGCCGGTGCGTATCCCCGTGATCGAGATGGTCGAGATCGGCGCGGGCGGCGGCTCGATTGCCCATGTCGACGCGATGAAGCGCGTCACCGTCGGCCCGGAGAGCGCCTCGTCGGAGCCTGGCCCCGCCTGTTACGGTCGCGGCGGCCAGCGTCCGGCCGTGACAGATGCGGACGTCGCGCTCGGCATGATCGATCCCGATGCCTTTGCAGGCGGCACGATCAAGCTCGACCCGGAGCTGTCGAAACAGGCGCTGCTGCGCGATGTCGGTGAGGCACTCGGCCTGTCGGCGGAGACGGCGGCCTATGCCGTGCATGAGGTCGTCTGCGAGAACATGGCGAGCGCGGCGCGCGTGCATGCGGTCGAGCGCGGCGCCGTCGTCGGCCAGCACACGCTCATCGCCTTCGGCGGCGCTGCGCCGCTGCACGCGGCGCGCGTTGCCGAGAAGATCGGCGTCTCCCGCGTGATCGTGCCGTCGAATGCCGGCGTCGGCTCGGCGGTCGGATTCTTGGCGGCGCCCATCGCCTATGAGCTGGTGCGCAGCCGTCACGTCCGGCTCGACGATTTCGACACCAAGGCCGTCTCCGATCTCTTGCAGGAGATGGCGACCGAGGCGCGTGCGCTGGTCGAGCCCGGTGCTGCCGGCGCGCCGGTGCGCGAGCGCCGCGCGGCCTTCATGCGCTATGTCGGCCAGGGCCACGAGATCACCGTCGAGCTGCCGAACCGGCCGCTGACCTCAGCCGATCTCGCCGGCCTGCGCCAGAAGTTCGAGGCGGATTATTCCGCGATGTTCGAGCGTCCGATCCCGGGCGCGGCGATCGAGGTGTTGAGCTGGTCGGTGCTCGCCACCACCGAGGCGCGCAATCCGCCCGCCGTTGCGGCGGTCGCGCGCAAGCCCACGGCCAAGGCGTCTGGCAGCCGCAAATTCTTCGACGGCCGCGCAGGCGAGGTGATCGAGATCCCGCTCTATCGCCGTGAGGACATGGCGCCCGGGGCGACCATCGCCGGCCCGGCCGTGATCGCGGAAGACGAGACGTCCACTTTTGTCTCGACCAGTTTTGACGCGCATATCGACGGTGCCGGCAGCATCGTCATGGAACGAAAGGCGGCCTGATCATGAGCAAGGCAAATGGCGCGAGCCTGATCGACCTTCAGATCATGTGGCACCGGCTGATTGCCGTGGTCGAGGAGCAGGCGCAGGTGCTTTTGCGCACCGCGTTCAGCCCGATCGTGCGCGAATGCGGCGACCTCTCGGCCGGCGTGTTCGACCTCGGGGGCCGCATGCTGGCGCAGGCGGTGACCGGCACGCCCGGCCACGTCAACTCGATGGCGGAATCGGTCAAGCACTTCATCGACCACTTTCCGATCGAGACGATGAAGGAGGGCGATGCCTACATCACCAACGATCCCTGGATGGGCACCGGCCATCTCAACGACTTCGTCGTCACCACGCCCTGCTTCAAGGACGGCAAGCCGGTGGCGCTGTTCTCCTGCACCAGCCACCTCATGGACATCGGCGGCATCGGCTTCGGGCCTGACGCCACCGACGTGTTCATGGAGGGGCTCTACATCCCGATGCTGAAGCTGATCGACCAGGGCGTCGTCAACGAGACGCTGATGGCGATGATCCGCACCAACACGCGGCTGCCCATCGACACCGAGGGCGACACCTATTCGCTCGCCGGCTGCAACGACGTCGGCTGCGAGCGCCTGGCCGAGATGATGACCGAGTTCGGCATCGATACGCTCGACGAGCTCGGCGACTACATCTGCGACCGCTCGCGCGAGGCCGTGCTCGCCGAGATCGCCAAGCTGCCGAAGGGCAGTTGGCGCAACACCATGGTGGTCGACGGCTATGACGCGCCGGTGACGCTGGCGGCGACGCTGACGATCTCGGATACGGGCATTCACGTCGATTTCGACGGCACTTCGGTCGCGTCAAAATTCGGCATCAACGTGCCCCTGTCCTACACCACGGCCTACACCGTGTTCGGCCTCGGCTGCGTCGTCGCCTCGCAGATTCCCAACAATGCCGGCTCGCTCTCGCCACTGACGGTGTCGGCGCCCGCAGGCGCGATCCTCAATGCGCCGAAGCCGGCGCCGGTGGCCTCGCGCCACATCATCGGCCAGATGCTGCCCGACGTCGTGTTCGGCTGCCTGCGCCAGATCATTCCCGAGCGCGTTCCGGCGGAAGGCACGTCCTGCCTCTGGAATCTCAACGTGCGCGGCCAGACCCGCTCGGGCGTTGGCGGCAATTACGGGTTCTCGATGGCGGTGACCTCCAATGGCGGCACCGGCGCGCGCTTCGGCAAGGACGGATTGTCCGCGACCGCCTATCCCAGCGGCGTGCGCGGCACGCCGGTCGAGATCGCGGAGACGCAGACGCCGCTGATCTTCTGGCGCAAGGAGCTGCGTCCGGATTCCGGCGGAGCAGGGCGCACCCGCGGCGGCCTCGGTCAGATCATCGAGGTCGGCAGCGGCGTCGATGCGCCGTTCGACATTCTTGCGGCGTTCGACCGCATCGATCATCCGCCCCGTGGCCGCGATGGCGGCCAGAACGGCGAGGCCGGCTATGTCGGCCTCAAGTCCGGCAAGAAGCTGCGTGGCAAAGGTTTTCAGCAGGTGCCGCCGGACGACCGGCTGGTCGTGATGACGCCCGGCGGCGCCGGCATCGGCGATCCCAGGGAGCGCGATCGTGCGGCCGTCAACGACGACGTCGCGAGCGGTCTCGTGTCCTCGGACAATGCAGTTGCGGTTTATGGGTACGCGCGTTGATGCATCAGCGCGCCTGGTAACAAACGGAGGGGGTTCATGATCACGCGACGTAATTTCACTGCGGGCGCAGCGACGCTGCTGGCCGCTGGCCACATCTCCACCCGCGCACGGGCGGCGACGACAAGCTGGGACCTGTCGACGGTCTGGCCCGACGGCAACTTCCATACCCAGAACGCGATGGCCTTCGCGGAAGAGGTGAAGAAGCAGAGCGGCGGCTCCGTCGCCATCACCGTGAAGGCCGGCGGCCAGCTCGGCTTCAAGGGGCCCGAGCACCTGCGCGCCGTGCGCGACGGCCTCGTGCCGCTCGCCGACGTCCTCAACATCCAGCAGGTCGGCGACGAGCCCTTCATGGGCGTCGAGAGCATCCCCTTCCTGTGCGGCTCGATGGACGAGCTCAAGGTGCTGCACAAATATGTGCGGCCCGAATACGAGAAGGTCGCCGCGCGCAACAACCAGAAGATCCTCTACGTCGTGCCGTGGCCGACGCAGTATCTGCACCTCAAGGTCAAGGTCGCCGACGTCGAGGGTCTCAAGAACATCAAGATCCGCGTGCCCGACAAGAACGCCGTCGACATGCTGGCCGTGGTCGGCAT
The DNA here is from genome assembly GCF_014198245.1 of Bradyrhizobium sp. cir1. Taxonomy (GTDB): domain Bacteria; phylum Pseudomonadota; class Alphaproteobacteria; order Rhizobiales; family Xanthobacteraceae; genus Bradyrhizobium. Next base: position 37,201 of record NZ_JACIHE010000027.1, on the reverse strand, counting down.
GGCGCCGGTGATGATTCCCTGGGGCGAGACGATCCCGGCTTTGGCATCGGGCGCCGTCTCGGGCGTCTCCACCTCGGCTGTGTCGGGCGTCGACGGCAAGTTCTGGGAATTCCTGAAATACATCTACCCGACTAACCATGTCTGGTCGTCGCAGATGCTCACCGTCAATCTCGACTCCTGGAAGGCACTCAGCGCCGATCAACAGAAGCTCGTCTCTGATATCGCGGCGAAGATGGAGCCGGGCTTCTGGGCGAACTCGCTCAAGGCCGACGTCGACAGTCTCAACCGGCTCAAGGAAGGCGGCATGGAGGTGGTGCCGGTCTCGGAGGCCATGATCACGGACATCCGGGCCAAGACCGCGCCGCAGCTGGATGCCTTCCTCAAGCGCGTGCCGGCGGCCGACAAGCCGGTGCGGGCCTATCTCGCCGAAATGAAGCGCGGCTGAGGGCGGGATAGTGGTGAGCGTCTCGCCCGAAGCACCGCAGAGCCTCAATGCCGCGGCGCCCGCGCCGCTGCGCATCATCCTCGACGGCATCGACCGTCTCGGCCGGCTCGACGGCTGGATCGGCGGCGGCTGTCTCCTGATGCTGACGCTGCTGATGCTGTGCGAGGTCGCAACCCGCTTCCTGTCGAACTTCCTGCCGTTCTTCCCGCCGAGCATCTCGATCGCGTGGGAATACTCTTCTTACCTGATGGCGGCGTCCTTCACATTCGGCGCCGCCATGACCCTGCGCGTCGGCGGACACATCCGCGTCGTGTTGCTGCTGAAGAACGTGCCAGCGCCGGTGCAGCGCGCGCTCGAGACCCTCTCGGCGGCGGCCGGCTTCGCCTTCATGGCGTTCCTGACCTCGGCCATGGCGAAGTTCGCCTGGAGCGCGTTCGTGCGCGGCCAGGTCTCGACCTCGAGCGATACGCCGCTGTGGCTTCCGCAAGCCGTCGTCGCCTTCGGCATGCTGCTGCTCACGCTCCAGTTCCTGGCGCGTGCGATCCAGGCGGTGCTGGGCCTGCCGCTGGAGGATCACCGCATGAAGGCCTCGCCCGTCGAATGACTGCTTTGCCCGCATCCGGATTCAAGATCGCATGACCATCGAAGTCTTCGCCCTGTTCGCAATCCTGTTTGCGCTGCTGGCCTGCGGCCTGTGGATCGGCCTCACGCTTGCGCTCACCGCGACGCTGCTGCTCGCGATGTTCCGCTCGATCCCGCTCGACAAGCTGCTGCCGCAATATGCCTGGAACATCCTGACCACGCAGGAGCTGCTGGCGCTGCCGCTGTTCATCCTGATGGGCGAATTGCTGTTCCGCACCCGCCTGTCGCGCTCGCTGTTCCAGGGCCTGGCGCCTTGGGCCGGGCTCCTGCCGGGCCGCCTGCTGCATGTGAACGTGATCGGCTGCACCATCTTCGCGGCGATCTCGGGCTCGTCGGCCGCGACCACGCAGGTGATCGGCCGAATGTCGCTGAACGAGCTGCTGCGCCGCGGCTATTCGCGCGACATCGCGATCGGCTCGCTCGCCGGCGCCGGCACGCTCGGCTTCCTGATCCCGCCGTCCAACATCATGATCATCTACGGCGTGCTCGGCGATGTCTCGATCCTGAAGCTGTTCACGGCCGGCGTGCTGCCCGGCCTGCTGCTCGCCGCGACCTTCATGGGCTGGGTGATGCTGCACACCAGTCTCAATCCCGCGATGGTACCGGAGACGGAAGCAAAGCTCTCGCAGGTGCCGTGGGGCGAACGCTTCGCCGCACTGAAGGACCTCGCGCCGGCACTGTTCCTGATCGCCTGCGTGCTCGGCTCGATGTATGGCGGGCTCGCAACGCCCTCGGAAGCTGCGGCCGTCGGCGTGCTCGGCGCGGGCCTGGTTGCCTGGGCACAGGGCTCGATGTCGCAGCAGGTGATGCGCGACGTGCTGATCGGCTCGGTCGTGACCTGCTCGATGATCGCGCTGATCGTGCTTGGCGCCTCGATCCTCGGCAATGCGGCGGCGTTCCTCGGTATTCCTCAGGCCGTCGCCGCCTTCGTCAAGGGGCTTGGCCTGTCGCCGTTCATGCTGATCGTGGTGCTGGTCATCTTCTATCTGATCCTCGGCTGCTTCCTCGACGGCTTCTCGATGATCGTGATGACGCTGCCGATCGTGCTGCCGATCGTGAAGGGCGCCGGATTCGACGAGATCTGGTTCGGCATCTTCCTCGTGCTCGCCGTCGAGATGGCGCAGATCACCCCGCCGGTCGGCTTCAACCTGTTCGTGATCCAGGGCCTCACCGAAGACGGCCTCGGCTACATCGCGCGCGTCACGATGCCGTACCTGATGATCATGGTCGGCTTCGTGCTGCTGCTGACGCTGTGGCCGGGCATCGTCACGATCCTGCCGCGGGTGCTGTACGGATAGCCGTTTCGATCCGATGGAGATCGAACGGTCAGCGCTGCTGTCGTTTCAATTCGCTTCCCCGCGCCAATTCGCTCCGCTCGTGCATTCCGTCTTTGCACCTCCTGTGATCCGTCGTACGCTGTGCGCGCAGACGTGCGACAGCAATCACGGCAGTGAACGTGGCTTCCTTGGCGACATGCGCCGGGAGAGGGGGCATTTGTTGGCAGCTCATGTCCGGTGGAGGACAATCGACGCGTACTGAACTGCAAACATTCCTCGCAGCGGCGTTCACGAGACGCAATCAATAAACACCAAGCGGGAGGAAGTGCACATGAGGAAGCAGTGGCTCAACTCGGGCTTACCTGTTCTCGCCGTTGCAGCATTTGCGGCGTCGGCGGCGTTGGCCCAAACCGTGGATACGGCCCGGATCGAGGGCGCCGGCCAGAACGACTGGCTCACCTATCACGGTTCATACAAGTCCCATCATTACAGCCCGCTCGCGCAGATCAATGCGAACAACGTCGGCAATCTGGGCGTCGCCTGGATGCACGTTCCAGGACGATCGACGCGCGGCCTGCAGTCGATGCCGCTCGCGGCCGACGGCGTGCTGTACTACTCGGGTTCCTACAGCCGTGTCTTCGCGCTGAACGGCGCGACGGGCGAGGTCATCTGGTCGTTCTTTCCGGAGCTGGATGAGGCGCTCATCAGCCGGCAGACCCACTCTCCCTACAACCGCGGCGTAGCTCTCGGCGAAGGCAAGGTCTTCGTCGGCACGATGGATGGTCGTCTCTTCGGGCTCGATGCGAAGACCGGCAAGGTCCTCTGGGAGACCAGGCTGATCGATTCGCAGAAGCTCACGGTCGGCTTCACCGGCGCGCCGCTTTACGCGAAGGGCAGCGTGATTATCGGCTCGCAAGGCGGCGAATGGCCGGGCCGCGGCCCGATCTTCGCGGTCGATGCCACCACTGGAAAGAAGAAGTGGGAGTTCCTGACGGTCGCAGGCACCGATGAGGCCATGAAGACCTGGGCCAACGATTCCTGGCGCACCGGCGGCGGTGGCGGCTGGATGCCGGGCACCTACGATTCCGAGACCAACACCATCCTGTGGGGCACCGCGAACCCGGCGCCGCTCTACGACTGGTCGGGCCCCGACTACAAGACGCAAGGGGCGCGTCCCGGCGACAACCTCTATACGAGTTCGGTGATCGCTCTCGATATCGATACCGGCAAGCTGAAATCCTACCATCAGGAACTGCCGCACGATGCCTGGGACTTCGACAGCGCCGTCGGCGAGTTCGTGATGCTCGAGCGAGACGGCCAGAAATACGTGGTTCATCCGAACAAGGGCGGCTTCGTCTTCGTCTACGACCGCAATCTCGGCGTGAAGAACGTCTGGCGGTTGGTCGAGAACATCAACTTCGTCAAGGATATCGATCCCAAGACCGGCGCGTTGATCGGCCGTCGCGATTTCCCGGTCGGGAAGGTTACCGAACCGCCGCTGTGTCCGTTCATCGGCGGCGGCATCAGCTGGAATTCCGGCTCGTACAGCCCGAAGACCGGTCTCTACTACAAGATCGGCCAGGAATGGTGCATGACGCTCGATATACAGAAGACGACGCCGGTCACCGCGCCGCAGGTTCAGCTCAACATCGGCGCCGATTTCAAGATGGCGCCGCCTCCTGGCGGTGAGATCTACGGACACCTCGACGCGCGCGATCCCATCACGGGCGCGAAGAAATGGGAAGTTCGCTATCCCGAGCCGCCGCTCGGCAGCGTGCTGTCCACCGCCGGCAATCTCGTATTCGTGCCTGATTCCCGCGGCGTCCTTCACGCCTACGATGCCGAGACCGGGGCCGAGCTGTGGAAGCACAACAACGGCACCGGCCACCAGGGCGGCATCGTCAGCTACTCCGTTGGCGGCAAGCAATACATCGCCGTGACCGCAGGCTTCGGCGGCATGCTGGCGGACGAATATGCGCCGAACTTCGGCGGCGTCTACAAGAGCATGCCGCGTGACGACGGTGCCCTCGTCGTCTTCAGCCTGAAATAGTCTGCCGTAAACGCTCGTCGGGAAGCGGGCGCAAGCCCGCTCCCCGGTCGATCGAAGCGGCGGCGTGATTCAGGAATGGAGCGGACGTGTTGAGATTGCATTTGAAAACGATTCCGGCGGGGCTGGCCGCCTCGTTGCTGTGCGCCGTGATGGCTCAAGCACAATCCGCGACGCCGGCGCCCGAGAATGGGACGCTCGAGGTCGAGCAGGTGTTCGCGGGGACTTGCGGCTTTTGTCACTCCGACGGTGGCCGGGCAGCCGGCAAGGGGCCGCAACTGATGAACTCGCCGCGCGACGACGACTTCATTCGCGACCGCATCAAGCACGGCAAGCCGGGGGCGATGCCGGCATTCGACGGCGCCTTCACCGACGCCCAGATCGACCAGATCATCAAATACATCCGCGCCTTGAAACCGCGCGAGGGCTGAATCGCCAAGACCTGATCCATCAAGGCCCGACCATCCAGATGAGAACACGGAATGAAGGCATCCGCCCCGGCCATCGTCGCTGTCGCCATCGCTCTGTCGGGACCGGCGCCGGCGCGAACCCTGGACGCAATCCGTTCGAGCGGCGTGATCGGGCTGTGCGCGCATCCCAATTCGCTTCCCTTTGCGCACAAGGCCGGCGATCCGCCCGGCTTTCAGGTCGAGCTGGGCCAGCTGCTGGCACGCGAGCTCGGTGTCTCGCTCCGGCTCGACTGGATCATCACGCAGTATCAGATGCGCAGCGCCGGCTGTGACATTCTTCTGGACGTCATCGCCGACCGCGAAGCGCAGGGCGAAACCCGCTTGAGGATCTCGAAACCGTATTATCGCACGGGCGTCGCGCTCGCGGTGCCGTCATCCAGCACGCTCACCTCGTTCGGGAGCCTCAACGGGGCGACCAGGGTGGGCGTGCAGGTTGGATCGATCGCAGCCATGATCATCGGTCAACGACGCGTGCCGACGTCGACCTTCGGCTTCGAGAGCGACAGCCTGGAGGCGGTGTCGAACCATGAGATCGATGCCGCCGCTGTCACGCCCACCGCGGCGAGCTATTTCAATCTGACGCATCCGGACAAGCCGCTCCGGATCCTCGATCGCGACGAGAGCGTCGTCGATCTCAACTGGAACGTCGCCGTCGGCATGATCCGTCCGGACGATGCGTTGCGCGAAGCCATCGACGGCGCGGTGGAGCGGCTGCGACGCGACGGCACGATCGACCGGATCTACGGCCGCTACGGGATCGTGCTGCAGGCGCCGAGATAGTCGAGCTGCACGACGAAACGACGCCGTTCCGACCGAGCCCGGACGGCGTCGCTGCCGCGCGAAATACCGAGATGGCGTTGGCCTTACGCCGCCGCCTTCTTCCGCGCGAGCTCGGCCTTGTACAGCTCGAACTCCTCCGCGATCGCCTTTGCGACCGACGGCCGCTGACGCAAGCGCTCGTAATACGCCTTCAGGTTCGGCCATTTCGCGAGCTCGATCGGCGGCGTCGCCATGGTCCAGTTGATGACCGTAACGAGATAGGCATCGGCCACGCTGAAATGGTCGAGCAGGAAGTCGCGGCCTTTCAGGTAATTGTCGAGATAGTCGAGCCGCGACAGGTTCTTCTCCAGCACATAGGCCTTGGCTTCCTGCGGCGCCTTGCGGTCGAGCAAGGGGAGGAAGAGACCCTTGTGCAGCTCGGTGCCGATGAAGCACAGCCATTGATGCAGGCGCGTGCGGTCGATGCCCTGCGCGGCGCCGAGGCCGGATTGCGGAAAACGGTCCGCGACATATTGCAGGATCGCGGCGTTCTCGGTCAGCACCACGCCTTCGTCGGTGCGCAGCGTCGGCACGAGGCCGATCGGGTTGACGGTGCGGAAGTCGGAGCCGTCGTTCAGCACGGTCTTGGTCGGCGGATCGACTTCGAGATAATTCGCCTCGGCACCGGCTTCATACAGCGCGACGCGCGTCGCCATCGAACAGGCGAGCGGCGAGAAATAAAGATCCATCTGTAGCCTCCTTGGGCAATTCCTCTTTGGGTGTCGCTCAACCTGGCCAGATTGATTTTTGTACCATCTTGCATAATATATCCGTGGTCAAGGATTATTTTGCGAAATGGTACAAAAATCGAAGCCGCCAGTTGCTGCCAATCAGCCGGAGGGCCGCGGCGAACCCGAGCGCCGCAGCGAACCTAAGCGCCGCGGCCGTCCCCGCGCCTACGAGCCCGATGTCGCGCTCGGCAAGGCGCTCGATCTGTTCCGCAAGCAGGGCTTTGCGGCCACCTCGCTCGACGATCTCAGCGAAGCGACCGGCATGAACCGGCCGAGCCTCTACGGCGCCTTCGGCGACAAGCGCGAGCTCTACATCAAGAGCTATCAGCGCTATCGCGAGGAGGCCGCCGCTTCCATGGTCGAGATCTTTCGCCAGGAGATGCCGCTGCGCCAGCGGCTGGAGCGCATCTACGCGTCCGCGCTGGACATCTATCTCTCGGGCGATACCGGTCCGCGCGGCTGCTTTACGGTCGTGACCGCGGCCTCCGAGGCCGTCGGCGATCCCGAGATCCGCGCCATGGTGCTCGACGGCCTCACTGGCCTCGACAAGGCTTTTGCAAGCTGCTTCCGCCGCGCCAAGGAGAAAGGCGAGTTGCCGGAGAGCGCCGATCCAATCGCGCTGGCGCAGGTCGCCTCCGCCACCGTCCACACCATCGCCATCCGCTCGCGCGCGCGCGTCCCGCGCAAGGAGCTCGAGGCGATCGTGAAGGGCGCGATTGATGTGATGGTGGGGGCGGGCGCTAAGACCTAAGCTGTCGGGACGACAGTGAGTAAGTGGGGCACGCTATCTCCCCGACGTCGTCCCGCTACGCCGCGCGGATCTGCGCCAGGAAACGGTCGACCTCATCGCGCAGCCGCTGCGACTGCTTCGCCAGCTCGATCGCCGAACCCAGCACCTCCTCGGCGGCCGTGCCGGTGGCTGCGATGCCGTCGGTGACGCCCGCGATGTTCTGCGAGACCTCGCCGGTGCGGGCGGCGGCCTGCTGAACGTTCTGCGCGATCTCCTGCGTCGCCGTGCCCTGCTGCCCGACGGCGGCGGCAATCGCCGCGGAGATTTCGTCGACCTGCTGAATCGTCGTGCAGATCGACTGGATGCCGTCAACCGCGCCGGCCGTTTCGCCCTGCACGGCCGTGACCTGTGCGCCGATCTCCTCGGTCGCCTTCGCGGTCTGGGTCGCCAGTGCCTTCACTTCGGAGGCGACCACGGCAAAGCCGCGGCCGGCTTCGCCCGCGCGCGCCGCCTCGATCGTCGCATTGAGCGCGAGAAGATTGGTCTGTCCCGCAATGCCGTTGATGAAGGAGACGACGTCGCCGATCTTCTGCGCGGCGTCCGCGAGGCTTTGCACCCGCGCGTTCGACTGCCGTCCATCGCTGGCGGCCTTGCCGACCACCTCGGTCGCATGCGCCAGCCGCCGGCTGATCTCGGTCATCGATGACGACAATTCTTCCGCGGCCGCCGCCACCGTCTGCACGTTCTCCGAGGCCAGGGCCGAGGCCGACGAGACCGTGCGGGTCTGCTCACGCGACTGCGCGACAATGGCCGACATCGAGCGCGCGGTGTGCTCCATCTCGACCGCCGCGGCGGACACCGTGGTGACGACGTCGCGGATGCTGGCCTCGAAATTGTCGGCCAGCGCGGCAAAGGCGCGTCGCTTCTCCGCTTCGGACTGCGCCTTGGCTTCGAGCTGCTCGGCCTGGAGCTTGCCAAAGTTCACCGCATTGTCGCGGAACACCGCGACTGCCTTCACCATCGCGCCGACCTCGTCATTCGCCTTGCTGACCGGGACGTCAACATCGAGACGTCCGTCCGCGAGCTCGCGCATCACTGATGTGATCGACAGGATCGGCCGCGAGATGCTGCGGGCGATGAGATAGCCGACGATCGCGGCGAGGACGAGCCCCAGCGCGGCGATGCCGATCGAAAGCCACCAGGCGCGGTCGGCCGAGGCCTCGTAATCGGCATTGTCCATCACGAGCTCGACGGCGCCGAGCGGCTTGCCGGAAAAGTCCCTGATCGGTCCGAGCAGCGCGGCGACAGGCGTGGCATCGAGCCTGGCCTGTCGCACCGTGAACTCGCCGCCGGTGGCGCGGCCGTAATCGGCCGCGTCGAAGAAGCTCTTGCCCTTCAGCGTGCCGCCGAACAGCTTGAAGCCCGAGCCATCGGCGAGATGGAAGGCGACGTCCACGTGGCGGTTGGTCCTGAAGTCGTCGAAGAAGGGCTGGCCGAAGGTCAGGCCGAATTCGACGGTGCCGAGATGCTTGGTCCCTTGCGCGATCGGCACCACGCCGCGGATGCCGAGCCCCGCCACGCCGCCCTCGAGTCCGACCACGACCTTGCGGTCCTGGTTGGCGGTGACGACGGTCTTGCGGAAGCCGGAGAGGTCGTCGCCGAATTTCGCCGGCTGGTGCACGCGCAGGAAAGAGGCTGCCGGCGGCACGTGGAACTGGAACTGGTCGACGCCATAGTCGGTCTTGATGGCGGCGAACACCGGCCCAAACAGGCGCACCAGCGCCTCGCGGTCCTGCTTCGCCATCGCCTCCTGCGTCGCCGGCATTGCCGCCACCACGGCGCTCATCGCGGCGGCGCGATGCGATTCCTCGGCGATGCGCGATTGCAGGGCATCGTAGTGGCTGCGCAGCTCGCGCTGGTCGGCGCGGTCGATGATCCCCGCGATGATCCACATCGCGCCGAGCACCGCAATCAGCGCCGTCGCCGCCGCTGTCACCGCCAGCGCAACCGTGATCCGCATCCTGAGGCCGAGGCTTGCCCGCATGTCCGACTCGTTCTTTGAACGTTGGTTAAGAACGCCTATCAACTTCTCGCTAAGAGAGGGTGAACAGGATACCGGCGGAGCGCTGTGGTTGTGGGGGCGGGGTGGCTGCCCAAATACCAGTGTCGTCCCGGCGAAGGCCTGGCCTGCGCCGGGACGACACTGAGCGTGTAGAGCTAGCGGGGCCTCAATACCCCCTGACCCGATCCACCACGTTCTCCAGCGCGCCGCCCGCCTCGAATCTGGCGATCTGCTCGGCGACATAGGCCGAGATCGCCTCGGCGTCGGTGTCGGCGGCATTGTGCGGGGTCAGCAGCACCTTGGGATGAGTCCAGAACCGGCTGTCCTTCGGCTGCGGCTCCTGCACGAAGACGTCGAGCGAGGCGGCGCCGAGCGTGCCGTCGTCGAGGCAGGCGAGAATGTCGGCTTCGTTCTGCAGGCCGCCGCGGCCGGCATTGATCAGCACGGGTGCACCGAACGGGCCCTTGCGGTTGAGTTTTGCAAAAACGTCGCGGTTGAGGATGCCGTGCGTGTCCGGTGTCAGCGGCAATAATGACACCAGAATGTCGGTCTTGCGCAGGAACGCGTCCATGCCTGCAGTGCCATGGAAGCATTCGACGCCCTCGATCGTGCGTGGGCTGCGGCTCCAGCCGGTGACACGGAAGCCGAGCCGCCGCAGCACGTCGGCCGCATCGGCGCCGAGCGTACCCAGGCCCATCATGCCGACGGTGACGGCGCTTGCCGGCCACTGATATTTCGGCTCCCAGCGCTTGGCGCGCTGCGAGTCCCGCAGGTACAGCTCCTGGCGGTGGTGCATCAGAACGTGCAGCACGACATATTCGGTCATGCGGTTGGTGAGGTCGGGCACGGCGACGCGGACCAGCGGCACGTCGGGCAGGCTCTTGTCGGCCATCAGCGCATCGACGCCGGCGCCGAGATTGAAGATGGCCCGAAGATTGGGGAACGAGCCGAGATCGCCCGGCACCGGCTTCCACACCGCCGCATAGTGCACCTCGGCCGGATCGAGCCCCGCATCGGGCAGCAGCACCACGCGGCGGCCGCCGCAGACCGAATCGAACCGGGCCTTCCAGCGCTCCGGCAGCCAGTTCTGCTGCGTGCTGTTGATCAAGACGGCCAGTGTGCCCAGGGTCATTCGAAGTGCCTCATAAGGTTCCGCTTTTGAAGGCCCTCCTTGGCACGATCTGCCGGATTTTTCTTGCAAAATTTTTCCGCAGCCCTGTCGGAGCAGGGCATATTGGACCGTCTTCAGAACAAGAGGTCAGGGAAGGTACTGCCCATGCTTTATGCGATTCTTTGCTATCACGATGAGGACTTCGTCGGCTCCTGGAGCAAGGAGCAGGACGAGGCCGTGATGAAGAAGCTCGCCGTGGTGCAGGACAAGCTCACCCGGCAGGGGCGGCTCGGGCCGGTGGCGAGGCTGCTGCCGACCACGGCGGCGGCGACCCTGCGCAAGGAGGACCCTCCGCTCGTGCTCGACGGTCCCTATGCCGAGACCAAGGAGCAATTGCTCGGCTTCTACATCGTCGATTGCAAGAACCTCGACGACGCGCTTGACGTCGCGCGCGAGCTGGGCGCGGCCAACCCCGGCGGCGCCTATGAGGTGCGTCCCGTCGGCGTGTTCCGGCCCGGAGGAAACCTGACGTGAGCGAGACCGAAACCGCCTGGATCGAGACTGCGCTGACCTCGGCGCGACCCCAGGCGGTGGGCGCGCTGCTGCGCTATTTCCGCGATCTCGACACCGCCGAAGAAGCCTTCCAGAACGCCTGCCTGCGTGCGCTGAAAACCTGGCCGCAGAACGGGCCGCCGCGCGATCCCGCCGCCTGGCTGATCATGGTCGGCCGCAACGTCGCGATCGACGAGGTGCGCCGGACCCGCAAGCAGCAGCCGCTGCCCGAGGACGACCAGGCGATCTCCGACCTCGACGACGCCGAGGGCGCGCTCGCCGAACGGCTCGACGGCTCGCATTATCGCGACGACATCCTGCGGCTGATGTTCATCTGCTGCCATCCGCAGCTGCCGGCGACGCAGCAGATCGCGCTGGCCTTGCGCATCGTCTCGGGCCTCACCGTGAAGCAGATCGCCCGCGCCTTCCTGGTCTCGGAGGCGGCGATGGAGCAGCGCATCACGCGCGCCAAGGCGAAGGTCGCTGAGGCGGCGACGCCGTTCGAGACGCCGGGCGCAATCGAGCGCTCCGAGCGGCTCGCTGGCGTCGCAGCGATGATCTACCTGATCTTCAACGAGGGCTATTCGGCGAGTGGCGACACCGCGGCGATCCGCACACCGCTGTGCGAGGAGGCGATCCGCCTGGCGCGGTTGCTGCTGCGGCTATTCCCGAGCGAGCCTGAAATCATGGGGCTCACTGCGCTCATCCTGTTGCAGCATGCACGCAGCGCCGCGCGCTTTGCCGCGGACGGCTCGCTGATCCTGCTGGACGACCAGGACCGCTCGCTGTGGAACGGCACCATGATCGCGGAGGGGCTCGCGCTGATCGACAAGGCGATGCGCCATCGCCGCAGCGGGCCGTACCAGATCCAGGCCGCGATCGCCGCGCTGCATGCGCGTGCGTCGACGCCGGAGGAGACCGACTGGGCCCAGATCGACCTGCTCTACGGCGCGCTCGAGCTGGCGCAGCCTTCGCCGGTGGTGACGCTCAACCGCGCCGTCGCGGTCTCCAAGGTGCGCGGGCCGCAGGCCGCGCTCGACCTGATCGAGCCGCTGGCACCGAAGCTCGCCAATTACTTCAATTTCTACGGCGTGCGCGGCGCCTTCCTGATGCAGCTCGGCCGCAATGACGAAGCGCGCGTCGCCTTCGACCGCGCCATCGCGCTGGCCAACACCTCCGCGGAAGCCGCCCACATCCGCATGCATCTCGACCGGCTGATCCGGGATAGCCAGCCGAAGGCAAAGGAAAGCGCGAAGGTGAAGTGATGCGATTCTCGTCATTCCGGGATGGTCCGAAGGACCAGACCCGGAGTGACGATCAAAAAACCTTCCATCAATTGTCGGCCCCCGCCGTTCCCGTTCGTCTTATTCCCGTATCCAGGGAGCCATTCATGCTGAAAGCCCTTTCCATCATCGCCATCGTTCTCGCCGTCGGCATCGCCGGAGTCCTTGTCTTCGCGTTGACAAAACCCGACACCTTCCGCGTCGAGCGCAGCCTCGCCCTGAAGGCACCGGCGGATGCGATCTACCCACAAGTCGCCGATTTCCACCGTTGGACCGCCTGGTCACCTTACGAGAACCGCGATCCCGCGATGAAGCGAACCTTTGCCGGAACTGCGGCAGGCAAGGGCGCGACCTATGCCTGGGACGGCAACAACAATGTCGGCGCCGGCCATATGGAGATCCTCGAGGCGAGCGCGCCGTCAAAGCTCCGCATCAAGCTCGATTTCGAGCGGCCCTTCGAAGGCCACAACACCGCCGAGTTCACCTTTGTGCCGCAAGGCGATGCCACTCTGGTCACCTGGGCGATGTACGGTCCGGCCCCGTTCCTGTCCAAGGTGATGCAGGTCTTCATCAACATGGACAGCATGATCGGCAAGGATTTCGAGGCCGGCCTTGCGAGCCTGAAGAAGCTCACCGAGAAACAATGAGCCTCACTGCCCAAGGAAGGAAGAGGAGAGAAACGATGCTCAATCCCTATCTGTTCTATCAGGACACCTGCGAAGCAGCGTTCACCTATTACGCCAAGGTTCTCGGCGGCAAGATCGACGCGATGATGCGAGCATCCGAAGCGCCGCCGGACATGCCGGCTGCACCCGGCCGCGAGAAGATGATCATGCATGCGCGGATGTCGTTGCCCGACGGTAGCGTCTTGATGGCCTCCGATGCGCCGGGCGAACATTTTCACAAGCCGCAGGGCTTTTCGGTCTCGCTGACGTTCACGGATGTCGCGGACGCCGAGCGCAAGTTCAACGCGCTTGCCGACGGCGGCACCGTCACCATGCGCTTCAGCAAGACCTTCTGGGCCAAGGGCTTCGGCATGTGCGTCGACAGGTTCGGCATTCCCTGGATGGTGAACTGCCCCGCAGAGGGAATGTGACAGGCACGATCAGCTGAAATACCGGCGGGCGCGCCTCTCTCGATGATTGCAGGTGAGGGACGCGCCCAGGCCGGGCACGTCATACGCGACCGGCCTATGCGCCCCTCACCGGAGTGATCCGGTCACGTCTTCGCCAGGCGGCGAGGTCTGAACGCAGCGGGGGCAGATCACGAGTTTGGTGCCGAGCCGCTTGTCGTTCTCCGCTTCGATCTCGTCATGGACCGCCCACCACGCTTCGGAGTACGGACGCAAGGTGGCGAGCACTCTTTCCCGCTCCTGATTGGGATTGTCCTGCGCAAGTGCGGGACTGGCGGCGCGCTGCTTCGTGACGTGAGTGCGGTTCGGATTGCGGCCGAGGCCGTCCCACGCGATCGGACGACGCTCCTGCGCCGGTGCGACCGCGCACCCCATGAGCGCTGCGCAAAAAGTGAGCAAGAAGAAGCCGTGTCGCATCATGCCGGGCCTTTGGAGCGGTACGCGACACGCAAATTCCGCTCGGGAAGTATTGCATCGCGCCAGTTAAATGGAACTTAAGGGAAACGATGTGGCCGGCATGGCCGAATATGGAATCATGCTCTCACATCACTTTGCGAAAGCAGTGCGGCCGCTTCGTGGAGAGGTGCGGCCCGCATCGCACAACAACTGGCGCAATAATAGGCTGTGAACAGCGCGTCAGAATCGCTAATCATTTATTCATAAATTCTACAAACTGGGATGGGCGTGACTTGGAAGGGGAGCGACCGATGGCAGCGGCGCTACAGATCAACTTTGCACTCTGGGGTATGCTCATCTGCGCGAGCATGGAACTGGCGCAGATGATCCAGAGGTTCTTCTAGAACCGACGAAGCGTGTGACCGGCGCAATGTCGCCGCCGCGCTTGCCCGTCAGCTCACGAGCAGTGCGATGAGCGTGAAGCTGACACTTGCGATGACAAGCATCGAGACGATGTAGTTGCGCGGTCGCGCGGTGCGGGAGAGCGTCGGTCTCCCCCGTCGTGGCGGCGCGATGCCGTGCCATTCGGGTTGCGATGGCGCGAGCGTGGCGTCTGCGTCCGAGCCGACATATTTCACATAGAGCTCGAGCAGCCGCAGCTCGGATGCGAGGTCCATCAGGCCCTCGCGGTCGCGTCGCGACAGCAATTCGAACTCGACGGTTTCCTCGGAGCTCAGTCGACCGAGGACGATCCGTCCCTGATCCGACAGGCGGTAGCGAAAATCGATGGGTTGCATGACGCGCGACCCGCTTGAAAATGAGCAATCTTGAAAAGGCAAAACCATTCTAGTCTGTGACCACTGCTGAGATTGTGACGCCGCCGCGGCCTCAGTCTGGCCAAATTCATCATAGACCGCGGCGAAAAGCTGCAAACCGCGTAAATTGTGCAGCCATTGCAAAGCGCTTGAGCGGATTTGAGGGGCGCGGACGGGAAATTGTGCCGAACTGCCTAATCGCCGCACAGTGGTGGGCCGATCGCAGTCACACGGCGCCAGCGTCGCCCACGCGTCACCGGCAGCGCGGATAGATTGCGGCGAGATCGCGCCCCTTCAGCAGCAGTAACCGCGAGCTGAGACCGCCGCGGCGGCTGATCCAGTCGCGCACCGGCCCGGGATAGGCGGCAAGCACCGCTTCGGATGCTTCCGGCTCGGCATAGATGCGCCCGCGCCCGTCGATCGAACGCGCGGCGTGGAAGCCGAGCACGGCGCGCCTCGTGACGCAGATGCGATCGCCCGGCACGATGCTCAGCACCAGCGTGCAGGCGGACAGGCAGGGACCGTCGATCACCACACGCTCGCCGCTCGCGCGCACCTTCTCGAACAGATCGAGGAACGGCCCGACCTGTCCGCCCGGCGACTGGATGATGCGGATTTCGGCGGCAGCGGGCGTGGCGGCGGCGAGCGCGGATGCGAGCAACAGGACTGTGAGGAGGATGACGCGTCGCATGGCGCTCTCCGCGAATTCGGTTTGGTAGGGTGGGTTAGCCCTACGGCTGCGCGAAGCGCAGTCCGTTGCGTAACCCACCATCTTTCTCGCCGCGTGAAAAGAGGTGGGTTACGCCCGGCGGCCGCGCTTCGCGCAGCCGCAGTGCTAACCCACCCTACAAGGTTCTACCCGTTTCGCCTTTGCCCGCGCAGCGTCGGCAGGCCGATGCCGGCCGCATCGAAGCCGCCATCGACGGCCAAAATTTGGCCGGTGATGTAGCTCGCCTTGCCTGAGCACAGGAAATAGATCGCTTCGGCGAGCTCCTCCTCCAGGCCGTAGCGGTTGAGCGGAATGGCGTCGTGATAATCGGCGCGGATCTCCTTTGTATGCACCTGCTTGGCCATCGCGGTGTCGACCGGTCCGGGCGCGACCGCGTTGACGCGGATGTTCTGCGAGGCGAGCTCGACCGCCAGCTGTTTCGTCAGATGGGCAAGGCCGGCCTTGCTGGTGCCGTAGGCCGAGCGCAGCGTCGAGGCGCGCACCGCCGAGATCGAGGTGATGTTGACGATGGCGCCGCCATCGCTGTCGCGCATCAGGGGCACGGCGGCCTTGGTGCAGAGGAACGGGCCGGTGAGGTTGACCTCGAGCACGCGGCGCCAGTCGGCATCCGACGTCTCCATCAGCGGCGCGAACACGGCGATGCCGGCATTGTTGACCAGCGCGTCCAGCCGGCCGAAGCGCCGCTCGACCGCCGTCATCGCGGCGGCGACCGCGGTACCGTCCGAGACGTCGCAGGTCAGTGCCAGCGTCGCCTCGCTTTGGCCGATCTCCGCAACGGCGCGGCCGAGCAACTCGCCCTCGATGTCGAGCAGCGCCACGCGCCAGCCCTCGCCCAGGAACTTCTTCGCGGTCGCAAGCCCGATGCCGCGCGCGGCTCCGGTGACGAGGGCGACTTTTTGCGGGGGCTGCGGCATGGGCTGGTCTGTCCTTCTGGCGGAAACGGAAGCCGCTACGTGCGGCCAGCGCCTTTTACTTCGCTTTCGTTCCGGCAAGAAGGGCGCTCGACAGCCTATCTCCGTCACCCTGAGGCGGCCGCTTCTTCAGCCCGTGTGCGTTGTCGGCGCGGGCGGTCGTCAATCGTCTTCCACAGGGATGCTTGCCACGGAGAGATCGATGCCTGATGACCATGAGCGCGTGATCCGGAACCTGTTTGCCGCCTATCTCGCCAATGACCGGCAGCGGGTGAGCGACGCGCTCGCCGACGACTTCCGCTTCACCAGTCCGTTCGACGACGACCTCGACAAGGCGGCCTATTTCGAACGCTGCTGGCGGGACAGCGGCTGGATCGCGCGGCATGACATCGAGCGGATTTTCGTCCGGGGCGATGAGGCCTTTGTCACCTATTGCTGCCTGGCAACGGATGGCAGGAGCTTTCGCAACACCGAGTTCTTCACCTTCGCCGCCGGCAAGGTCCGGCGCATCGAGGTCTATTTCGGCGCCGCCCGGCAGGACGGCCGTTTCCTGCCGCAGCCGCGCTAGCGCCGCGCAATAACCTTGCGAATAATTTTCGTCGCCTTGTCGGTTCCGTAGGATCTCGCTCGTCTTGGAGGTGAGAGCAGGCGGCTCCGCCGCTGCTCTCCCGACAGTGAAAGTAGGGAACACCATGCGATTCATGATGCTGATGATCCCGCTCGGCTACGAGAGCGCGCCGGCGGATGTCCAACTCGATCCCGAGCGCGTCGCCGCGATGATGCGCTACAACGAGGCGCTGAAGGATGCCGGCGTGCTGATCACGCTGGACGGCCTGCATCCGCCCTCGATGGGCGCGCGCGTGTCGTTCGCGACCGGCAAGCCTGTTGTGACCGACGGTCCCTTCGCGGAGGCCAAGGAAGTTCTGGGCGGCTACTGGATGATCGAGGTTGCCTCGCGCGCCGAGGCGATCGCGTGGGCCAAGAAGTGCCCGGCCTCGCCGAACGAGATCATCGAGATCCGCCAGGTGCAGGAGATGAGCGACTTTCCGCCGGAGGTGCAGGCGGCCGCCGCCGGCTTCGACGGCCTCAAGACGTAGACGAGACTGCCGCCATCCGATTTTCCAATCAATCAACCGGAGAAGATATCCATGAGCGCCGAACACAAATTTCTCGCCGTCTATCTCGGCAGCATGAGCGGGTCCAAAATGGCGGCCTGGCGCGCGCTTCCCGAGGCCGAGCGCAAGGCGAAGGAGCGCGAGGGCATGGCCGCCTGGCACGGCTGGGTCGAGAAGCACAAGGACGTCATCGTCGAGATGGGGGGCCCGCTCGGCAAGACCCGCAGGATCGACGGAAGCGGCATCACCGAGATCAGCAACGCGCTGACCGGCTTCACGGTGGTGCGGGCCGCCTCGCAGGAGGATGCTGCAAAGCTGTTCGAGAACCATCCGCATTTTGCGATCTTCCCGGGCGAGGCGATCGAGGTCATGCCCGTGCTGGCGATTCCGCAGATGTAGCCTTGGCGGTAGTAAGTTGGCCGTCATTCCGGGGCGATGCGAAGCATCGAACCCGGAATCTCGAGATTCTCAGGTGCGCAAGCGCGCACCATGGTTCGGCTCTTTGAGCCGCCCCGGAATGACTGCGGAGAATACGGGGTTAATCACGCGCGATTCCCGCTAGTGACCTTCACGCCCGGCTCATGTAAAAGCCGTTCACATGAGCTGGCGCAAGGAGCGCCGCGCCGAGCGCGGCTATCACCACGGCAATCTGAAGGAAGCCCTGTTGCAGGCCGCCCTCGGGCTGATCGCCGAGAAGGGGGCGGCCGGCTTCACTTTCGCCGACGCCGCGCGCATGGCCGGCGTCAGTGCGGCGGCGCCCTACCGGCATTTCCGCGATCGCGACGAGCTGCTGTCCTCGATCGCCCAGCGCGGCTTCGAGCAGTTCGAGGCGCGGCTGACCGCGGCCTGGGACGACGGCCGGCCCGATACGGTCACCGCGTTCGAGCGCGTCGGCAAGGCCTATCTCGCCTTCGCCCGCGAGGAGCCGGCCTTCTACAACGCGATGTTCGAATCGGGCCTGCCGGTCGATGCCAATCCGGCGCTGCAGGCCGCCAGCGAACGCGCCTTCAACATCATCCGCGCCGCGGCCGAGCGGCTTGCCGCGCTGGCCCCGCCCGGCACGCCGCGGCCGCCGGCGATGATGATGGCGCTGCACATCTGGTCGATGGCGCATGGCGTGGCCTCGCTGTTCTCGCGGGGCGATGCCGCGCGGCGAAAGCTGCCGATGTCGCCGGACGAGTTGCTCGAGGCCGAGGTGCTGATCTATCTGCGCGGGCTCGGCTTCCCGACCGACCGACGGCCTCCGCCGAGGGGCGCCGAGCCGCCGCCGGTGCCACCGGAGGCCTCCTCCGGTTCAGGCGTGCCGCCGGGCGGCGCTCCAGCTGGTCCTCCAGCTGGTCCTTGGGGCAAGCCGAAATAAAATTGCGCAAATAATTCCGCGGCCCTGTCAGGCGGCCAGCTTGACAAAATCGCGGGATGGTCTAGCTATGTAAATGTTATTTACATTCACAACGGCGCTGGTGCCGTGATGGAGATGGGAAATGGCCTACACCGCTGATGTCAATCGATGGCGCGGCCCTTCGGACCAATACCAACAATACGAGCGTCCCCGCATGCTCGACACGCCCTGGCATCCCGGCTGGATCGCCGTGACCATTCTCGGCTTCATCATCTGGTGGCCGATCGGACTTGCCCTTCTCTTTTTCACACTCGGGAGCAGAAGAATGTCGTGCTGGAGCCACCAGGATCGCTGGCAGAACAAGATGGAAAAGATGCAGTACAAGATGGACCGCATGCGCGACCGCATGGAGCGCCGTGGCTTCGGCTTTGGCTTCGGCCCGCCGTCCTCCGGCAACCGCGCCTTCGACGAGTATCGCAGCGAGACGCTGCAACGCCTCGAGGAAGAGCAGCGCGAGTTCAAGGATTTCCTGACCCGTCTGCGTCACGCCAAGGACAAGGAAGAGTTCGACCAGTTCATGGCGCAGCACAAGACGCGTCCGACCCCGCCGCCGACCGACCAGCCGCAAGGCTGATCTAGCCGGCACCTCTCAAAGCCTTCAGGCGCATGCCCCCAAAGTCCTGATGGCCCCGAGCCGCCCGTCTGCGCAACCCGCAGGCGGGCGGTTTGGTTTTGGGGAGCTTTACCTCGCCCCGCTTGCGGGGAGAGGTCGGATCGCCCCCGGCGATGCGAAGCATCGTCCGGCGCGATCCGGGTGAGGGGGTACAGGTCCATCGACGATCTCATGTGTGGAGAGAGGCCCCTCACCCCAATCCTCTCAGTGCGAGCGAAGCTCGTCGCGGCCCCGTAAGAACGGGGAGAGGGAGAAGATCGAGCCTCCCAAACCGTCACAGGGTTCACCGACACTAAAAGCGCATGGACCTCACCACGCGCTTCCTGCTTGGCCTGACCGCCTTCGCGGCGCTGGGCTATGTCAGCTTCCTCTATGGCGGTTTGCGCGCTCGATCCCGACTGCCATTTTCGCCTCTGCGCCGGCGGGCGCTCGCTCTGTGGCGTTGATCACGCACATGTGCAGGACCGCTAGAACCGACGTCGCGCGCGACGCGACCAAGCCCTGACAGCGCGCCTCCCGCGCGCCAACAGGGCCGACCATGATCAGCGCCGAACGCAAGGAGATCAGACAGCGGCTCGCGCTTCTCGAGCGTGCGTCTTCGCTGTTCGATCGCTTAGGCGTCTCGGTGCCGCTCGCGATCGCGTTCCTCAACCACTGGCCGACGGAGATCAAGTCCTATCAGGACCTCGTGACCACCAATGCCTGGAAGATCTTTCTGAGCTGCGCCCTCTACGAGCTTGCCGCGTTCGCGCTGCGGCGCGCCGTCAAGTTTGCGAGCGCGGACCTCGCCCCATGATCCTGATCCGCGATTTCATGCTCTTCGTCCTGCCGGCCCTCATCGCGGCAGGCGGCTGGCTTTATGCGCTCGGACTGCGCAAGCGGGCGCAGCCGGCACGCGTGCGCGATGGACACGTCCCGGAGGCATGAGCATCGCCGAAAAGTTCAGCGCACCGTGACGAGCTGCGTGCGAACCGATGTCAGGAAATGCTCGTAGGCGTGGTCCACGATCTCGTTGAGCGATCGCGTGCGCGCGAACATCGCCCTGGCCTCGGTGAGAAACTCCTCGCGGGTCGGAATCTTCGGCAGATGCAGATGCGTCAGCGCATCGACGCTGTCATGGGCGCGATTGAGGATGTCGTGCAGGGTCGGCAGTTGCAGCTGGGCCAGATCGGCCCGGTGCAGCGCCGACGAGATCGCCTGCGCCAGAGCGTGAGCATCGAACCGCCCGGCAAGCTGGCGGGCGGCGCGATTGATCACGCGCGCGCCGAGCGGCTGCTCGTTGCGCAGCACCAGCTCGGGCGGTGCCTTCATGTTCCAGACCACGCCGAACCAGGACAGCGCCTTCAGGATGTAATAAGTCACGTCCACTTCCCACCAGCGAAAGCCTTGCCGTACGCTGCTCTGGTAGGCGTGGTGATTGTTGTGCCAGCCCTCACCCAGGGTGAACAACGCCAGCAGCCAGTTGTTGCGGGAATCGTCGCCCGTCACGTAGCGCTTGCGTCCATGCACATGGGCGAGGGAGTTGATGCAGAAGGTCGCGTGATAGACCAGCACGGTGCTCCACAGGAAGCCGACGACCAGACCCGACCACCCCGCACCTGCGAAGCAGAGCGCTGCAAGCACGAAGGCCGGCAACAGCTCCAGCCGATGCAGCCACATCAGTTCCGGATAGCTTGCGAGATCGCCGACCTTCACGAGATCGGTCCCATCGTGCTGCCGGTCGAAAATCCAGCCGACATGGCTGTACAGGAAGCCGCGTTGGCGCGGCGAATGCACGTCCAATTCGGTATCGGAATGCAGATGATGGTGCCGATGCTTGGCCGCCCACCACAACACGCTCTTCTGTGCGCTGCTCTGCGCGAGGCAGGCCAGGATGAATTGAAACGCGCGCCCTGTCGCAAAAGCCTTGTGCGAGAAATAGCGGTGGTAGCCGGCTCCGATTCCAAACATGCGTACGATATAGAGTGCACCGCAGATCGCGACGGCCTCCCAGGTAATGCCCGACCAGATCGCCGCAATGCAGCCGAGATGGACCAGCAGGAACGGCACGGCGGAGGGGTACATGATGTCGTCGTGGTGGTCGTCGGCGGGCGCGATGGGCGACATATTTTGGCGTGACCTCGGGTGAGGGGGATCAGGGATTCGTTTCGGCAGCACCGACGGCGGCCGGGTACGAAAAACCCGCGGATGGCGGACCACCGCGGGGAACGAGATGCTTTGCGTGTACATCCCCGGCCGAAGCAGCGCCGGCCGAAAACTCGATTGACTATATGGTCGCGGGCGCCGGGCATGCAAGCTCGTAGCCTCACGGGGAGCTGCGGCATGTTGCTTGTGGTGCCACGCGTGCCCTTGATGCGGCGTGGCGCGCGGGCTACCCACGGCCTATATTCGACAAAGACGGAAGCGTCAAAACACCGGGGCGGCGATGGCGGAAGCTGCGATCATGGCGAACGACAGCCTCTGGCAGGAGGTTCGCGGCGAAGCGCTGCGCGCGGCGGCTGCCGATCCCGTCTTCGGCAAGGCTTTTGCCGGCGCCATTCTGGCCCATGACGATTTTTCGGCGGCTCTGGCCGATCTGATCGGCCGTCGTCTTGGCGCCAAAGCGGCCGAGCATGCGCGTTTCACCGCCTTCTCCCTCGACGCCTTCCGCGGCACGCCGGAGTTGATCGAGACAGCCGGCCGCGACTTGCAGGCCATCGTGCGCGGCGATCCCGCCATCGCCGGCCTGCTGCCGCCGCTGCTGCATTTCAAGGGCTACGTCGCGCTGCAAGCCTGGCGCGTCTCGCACTGGCTCTGGCATCGCGGCCAGATCGATGCGGCGCTGCTGTTTCAGAACGAGGCGTCGAACCTCTTGCAGGTCAGCATCCATCCGTCCGCCAGCATCGGATCGTCCGTCTATCTCGACCACGCCACCGGCATCGTGATCGGCGCCAATGTGGTGATCGGCGATGAGACCATCATCCTCCAGAACGTTAGCATCGGTCGCAGCAGCGAACTGCCGACACGCTCGCCTCGCATTGGTCGCGGCGTGTTCATCGGCTCCGGCGCGACCATCCTCGGTGACATCAGCATCGGCGATTTCGCCAAGATCGGCGCCGACACGGTCGTGACGTCGGACATTCCCGCCGGCTGCACCGCGGTCGGAAATCCCGCGCGATTGACCAACTGCCCCGAGCCCGCCTCGGCGGCTTGAGACGTCATCACGCCATCAGGCGGCGTGGCGCTGGCTCTCGCCGCCATGAGGCGGCGTGACCGGCTCCGAGCTGGTCTGGCCGGGAGCATCCAGCACCGCGACGTGATGGCGATGGACCATCTCCCAGCCCTTCCATCCCGTGAACAGCAGGATGCCGACCACGATCAGGGAGAGCACCACGCCCCACGGCTTGATCGCGGCCTCGCTGCCTTGCGCATAGCGCAGATAGAAGTTGACCAGTGCCAGCACGACCGCCGCAAGATTGCCGACCATGTGGTACCAGGCATCGTTGAGGTTGCGGATGCGGGGCTCGCTAAGGAAATCGGTAAAGCCGGCGATGGCTGCAACCAGCGCCATGACGATGCCGGCGCCGATCAGCCACATGGCGGCCCTGGCCCAGAAGCCGTCGCCGGTTCCAATGAAGACGAGATCGGCGATGGGCGCGCCGACCAGGAACGCCACGGGGAACGGGATGATCATGGGGTGAAGCGGGTGATCGCCGATGGCGGCGGTCGTCTTGGGGTTGATGCTCATGGCAATGCCTCGCCGAAAGTGATTTTCGGGACAATTTTCTGCGCGAGGGCTGGTTCCTCGGGTGCGGCAGCGCCGGGTCGTGTTGCTCATGCTGCGTTCGGAAGGGGACGGAACTCTCGTGCCCGGACCCCCGTTCGAGGATGCACTGCAGTGCCGCGGCACGGCAGGAAATTTGGCTTGATCGATCCTGCCTGGTTGCGCCGATGCGACCAAACTCGCTGCGAGTTGACGTGAATCAATCCGTCCACGCGGCTATCGCGATGTAGTTCGTCAGGCAATGGAGCATGACAATGGCGAACGCGAGGATTCTTGTGGTCTATTATTCCCGGACCGGCACGACGCGCAAAATGGCCCAATCTCTCACGGCTGCGCTATCCTGTGACTGCGAAGATCACTGAGGCGGGCAGCCGGAGCGGGATGTTCGGCTATCTGCGCTCGGCGATCGAAGCGCGACGACAGATTCCGTCGCGCATCGCCGAGGCGATCAGGGATCCGTCGCTCTACGATCTCGTTGTGATCGGGACACCAGTCTGGGGTTGGTCGCTGTCTTCGCCGGTTCGCGCCTACTTGCTTGCAAACAAGTCGAGGCTTCCTGCGGTCGCTTTCTTTTGTACGCTTGGCGGAGCCGGCAGTGATCAGGTTTTTGGCCAGATGCGGGAGATCGCGGGCAAGCATCCCGTCGATTGTCTCTCAGTCACGGCCCGCGACGTGGCATCGGCCAATTACGCAGCGCGCGTGGCGGCGTTCGTTGCTGCGTTGCAGCAGGCGCTTGAGGCAAGGCGGAATAGCGCGGCGACGAATGCGGCCTGAGTGCCGGGTCGTCCCACGGCAGGTGGAGCCTGCAATCGCGTTCCGGCCCCGGGGCGGCTGGCTCTGGGTTCCCGGCCTGACGCCGCGGAGCTCGGGGAGCCGGGGCCTGCTCGCCGGGCCATCCCCCTGCACCGCCTACCTTTCCCGCAGCCAAATTCGCCGCCGGTAACCCCGCATTAACCATCGGCGGGCTCTGGTAAGGGCGGACAGGCGTGCCCGGAGCCCGAAGTCAAGGCCTGGGGTCGAGGCCCCTTAGTTTTGACATCTTGGCAGGGAATGCAGGCGGCCGGCTTTGGACGAGCCCTGCACCCCAGAAAGACAAGGCTTTGAGCGGGCTTGCCGGCTGCGCGGTTGGCGCGACGGTTGGGGAACCGGCGGTCATTTACCGGCCGGCACATGAGGTTGAAGATCGCCTTGAGAGGATATCGCTTATGAATCCGGCCGACGTGGCTCAGTCAGCCCTCCCGGTTGCCGCTTCCGCGGACGTGTCGCTGATCGCGCTGTTCTGGCAGGCTCACTGGATCGTGAAAGCGGTGATGCTGGGACTTCTGTCCTGCTCGGTCTGGGTCTGGGCGATCGCCATCGACAAGATCTTCCTGTTCGCCCGCACCCGCCGCTCGATGGACCGTTTCGAGCAGGCCTTCTGGTCGGGCGAGTCGATCGAGGAGCTCTATCGCACCCTCTCGGCCAAGCCGACTCACTCGATGGCCGCCTGTTTCGTGGCGGCGATGCGCGAGTGGAAGCGCTCGTTCGAGAGCCACGCCCGCTCGGTCGCGGGCCTCCAGATGCGGATCGACAAGGTGATGAACGTCTCGATCGCGCGCGAGGTCGAGCGGCTGGAACGCCGCCTTTTGGTGCTCGCCACCGTCGGCTCCGCCGGCCCCTTCGTCGGCCTGTTCGGCACGGTCTGGGGCATCATGTCGAGCTTCCAGTCGATCGCGGCGTCGAAAAATACCTCCCTGGCGGTGGTGGCCCCCGGTATTGCCGAGGCGCTGTTTGCGACCGCCGTCGGCCTCATCGCCGCCATTCCTGCCACTATTTTCTACAATAAGTTCACGTCCGAGGTGAACCGGCAGGCCCAGCGGCTCGAGGGCTTCGCTGATGAATTTTCAGCCATTTTGTCCCGTCAGATCGACGAGCGGGGCTGAGGGACGGCATGTATAGTGTGAAGGGCAATTTGGGCACGCGATCATGGCCATGAACGTTGCGAGTTCGTCCGGAGGCGGCGGGCGCCGTGGCCGGCGCAAGCCCGTCGTGGCCGAGATCAACGTCACGCCGATGGTCGACGTGATGCTGGTGCTGCTCATCATCTTCATGGTGTCGGCGCCGATGCTGACGGTCGGCGTGCCGCTCGACCTGCCGCAGACCCAGGCCAAGAGCCTCGAAAACAACGACCAGAAGCCGCTGCAGATGTCGGTCGACATCAAGGGCAAGGTCTTCATCAACGATGCCGAGGTCGCGATCAACGAGCTCGTGCCGAAGCTGAAGGCGATCACGGATGCCCGCGGCGGGCTTGAGGAGCGTATCTATCTGCGTGCCGACAAGAAGGCGGATTACGGCACGGTGGCCAAGGTGATGGGCCTGTTGTCCGGCGCTGGCTTCAAGAAGCTGGCGCTCGTGACCGAGGCTGATCAGGGGTAAGCCGGTGAAGGTGAACGTCGACAAGACACTCGTTGCGTCGATTGCCCTCCATGTCCTCGTGCTGGGATGGGGCCTCGTCACCTTTAGCAGCAAGGCCTACATCGCTCCGGAGGAGTCGCTTCCGGTCGACATCATCTCCACCGATCAGCTCGCCAAGATGATGGCGGGGCAGAAGACCGGCAAGAAGGAAGAGCCGAAGCCCAAGGTCGAGAAGATCGCCGAGCCCAAGCCCGAGGAAGATGCCGTCGGCAAGGTCACCGAGAAGAAAGAGCTGATCAAGACCAATTCGCAGCCGGAGCCGCCGCCGAAGCCCGCCGAGAAGCCGGTCGAGAAGAAGCCCGAGCCGCCGAAGCCCGTCGCCGAGACCAAGCCGAAGGAAGAGCCGAAGCCGCAGGAAAAGAAGCCTGATCCGGCCAAGGAAGATCCGATCGCCGAGCTGCAGAAGAAGCTGGACACCAAGAAGCCGCCGCCGAAGCCGGTCGAGCAGAAGGTCGCGGCGGTGCAGCCTCAGCAGCAGCCGAAGCCGAAGGAGCGCACCTTCGACCCCGCGCAGATCCAGCGCGACCTCGACAAGCGCGCCGCGACCCGGCATGAGCTCGCAGGCTCGGCGCTGAATGCGTCGGCCTCGCTGGGAGCGGCGACCGGGACGGCCGCAAACAATGTTGCGACCTGGCGCGGTGCATTCCAAGGCGCGGTCAAGCGCTGCTTCACACCCACCTATAACGGGCAGGACGCCGATCAATACGAAGCCGACATCGACATTCCCATGAAGATCGATGGATCGCTCGCGTCCGAGCCGATCGTCGTCGCGGTGAGGGGACCGTCGCGGTCGATTGCACAGGCGGTGGCGGAGAGCGCCAAGCGCGCCATCGTGCAGTGCCAGGTCTATTCGTTCATGCCGAAGCAGCAGTACGAGAGCTGGAAGCTCATCCCGATGACTTTCGGCCTGAAAGATATGTTGTGACATCCGAACAAAAGAACTTTGCAATGAATGACGCCCGATCGATCACCCGCCGCCGCTTCATGACCGTCACCGGATCGGCGCTTGCCATGCTCGGGGGCGGGCACGCCTTTGCCCAGGCCCAGCCGCGGCTTCGCATCGATCCCACCGAATTCCAGCCGATCCCGATCGCGATCACGGGCTTCGTGCCGGGCTCGCCGTCCGACGGCGACGTCGGCAACGGCGTCACGCAGGTCATCACCAACAACCTGAAGCGCTCGGGCCTGTTCGCGCCGATCGACCAGGCCGCCTTCATCGAGCGCATCAGCAACATCGACGTGGCGCCGCAATTCCAGAACTGGAAAACCCTCAACGCGCAGGCCCTCGTAACCGGCCGCATGACGCGGCAGCCGGACGGAAGGCTCAAGGCCGAATTCCGCCTGTGGGACGTGATTTCCGGCCAGCAGCTCGCGGGCCAGCAATATTTCACCTCGCCGGAATATTGGCGCCGGATCGCCCACATCATCTCCGACCAGATCTACGAGCGCATGACCGGCGAGAAGGGCTATTTCGACAGCCGCGTCGTGTTTGTCGACGAGACCGGGCCGAAGGAGCGCCGCGTCAAGCGGCTTGCCATGATGGACCAGGACGGCGCCAATGTGCGCTACCTGACCCGCGGCTCCGACCTCGTGTTGACGCCGCGCTTCTCGCCGAACTCGCAAGAGATCACCTACATGGAGTTCGGCCAGGGCGATCCGAAGGTCTATCTCTTCAACATCGAGACCGGCCAGCGCGAGATCGTCGGCAACTTCCCCGGCATGACCTTTGCGCCGCGCTTCTCGCCGGACGGCCAGCGCGTCATCATGAGCCTGCAGCAGGGCGGCAACTCCAACCTGTTCGTGATGGATCTGCGCTCGCGCTCGACCACGCGCCTCACCGACACGCCGGCGATCGACACGTCTCCGTCTTACTCGCCGGACGGCACCCGCATCTGCTTCGAATCCGATCGTGGCGGCAGGTCGCAGATCTACGTGATGGCGGCGGGCGGAGGTCAGGCGCAGCGCATCTCCTTCTCCAAGGACGACACCAACGCCAGCTATTCGACACCGGTGTGGTCGCCGAAGGGCGATTACATCGCCTTCACCAGGCAAGGCGGCGGGCAGTTCTCGATCGGCGTCATGAAGCCGGATGGCTCCGGCGAGCGGCTGCTGACTTCCGGCTTCCACAATGAGGGGCCGACCTTCTCGCCGAACGGCCGCGTGCTGATGTTCTTCCGCGATCCCGGCGGCAATGGCGGACCGTCGCTCTACTCGGTCGACATCTCCGGCCGCAACGAGCTGAAGGTGCCGACGCCGGGCTTCGCCTCCGACCCGGCATGGTCGCCGCTATTGTCCTCGACGGCAGGTCAATAGACCGCGTCTTCAGACGCGCGATGTTATCGAAAAAACGCGCCGATTTTTTCGCGTTCGGTGGGGAAAGCAAGCTTTCCTTCACCTTGTGCCGGGCAAGGCTTGCCTAGTTGCTTGATATTTCAGCAGAATTCGGTTCGCTATTGCCGAAAACAACTCGACTTTAACGATGTTCCCTCAGAAAGGCTTCACCTGGGCTGGGTAAAAGTACGCGCTAAACAGGACGCGTAATTAGCCAATGCAGCTGGCCGACCAGAAGCAGAGCGATCGAGACGAGCTGGAGCCGATACTCTACGCCGCTCTCATCAACTCTATGGTGCAGAATTTCTGGGCGATCTTCCTCGGCTCGGCCTCCGCCGCCGTGGCCGCGGTCATGACTGCGCTGAAGACCGGCGACGTCTGGCTGTGGCCGATTGCGTTTCTGCTGATCGCCATCGGCACCGCGCGCGCGTTCCAGATGCGCGGATACGAAAACCGTGTGCAGCCCCTGTCGTTCGAAGAGGCCAAGCATCTGGAGCCGCGCTACTGGCTCGGCGCGCTCAGCTATGCGGCGGTGCTCGGCCTGTGGTCCTTCGTCGTCATCTACAACAACGAGGATCCGGTGGCCGACATGCTCGCTGTCGCCATCGGCATCGGCTACACCGCCGGCGGCGCCGCCCGCAATTACGGCCAGCCCCGGGTGATCCAGTGGCACGTCGTGCTCGCCTGCGGCCCGATGTCGCTCGCGCTGCTGCTGCACGGCGGCTCCTACCACATCGGTCTTGCGATCCTGCTCATATTCTTCTTCTTCGGCTTGAAGAACATCAACCTCAGCCTGCATGCGATCTTCGTCAAGGCGCTGACCTCGAGCTTCCGCGAATCCGCGCTGGCGAGCCAGTTCGACACCGCGCTCAACAACATGCCGCATGGCCTGTGCATGTTCCGCGCCGACGGGCGCCTTGCGGTCATGAACCATCGCTTCGGCGATCTGATGGGCCTGCCCGAGGATCTGGTCAAGCGCGGCGCCACCGCGGCCGACATCGTGTCGGCCTGCATCTCCGCGGGCTCCATCTCGGCGGAGAGCGGCAACCAGATCCTGGCCGAGATCGCCCATGCGCGGATCTGCGAGATCGTCACCGCCGATCCGGATTCCTCGCGCGGCCGCACCCTGGCCTGGACGTTCCAGCCGATGACCGGCGGCGGCACCGTGCTGCTGCTGGAAGACATCACCGAACGCACCAGCGCCGAAGCCCGCATCAGCCATCTCGCCCGCTATGACGAGCTCACCGCGCTGCCCAACCGGGTCTCTTTCCGCGACGAGATCGAGCGGCTGCTGGCCAATGCCCACAACGCCGAGCGGCTCTCGGCGTTGCTGTTCGTCGACCTCGACCAGTTCAAGCAGGTCAACGACACGCTCGGTCATCCCTGCGGCGACCAGCTCCTGTGCGCGGTTGCCAATCGCCTGCGCGAGATGCTGCGCCCCGAAGATTTCGTCGCCCGCTTCGGCGGCGACGAGTTCGTCGTGTTCCAGCAGAACATCTCTTCGGCCGAGGACGCCGCGAGCCTCGCCCGCCGTATCGTCGAGCGCCTGAGCGAGCGCTACCGCATCGACAATCACCTGGTCGAGATCGGCGCCAGCGTCGGCATCGCGCTGACCTCGCCGGACGGCAAGGTCAGCGCCGACACCCTGCTCAAGAACGCCGACATGGCGCTGTACCGCGCCAAGGCCGACGGCCGCGGCACCTTCTGCTTCTTCCGCGACGAGATGGCGGCGACCGTCGAGGCGCGCCGCATCCTCGAGCTCGACCTGCGCAAGGCGCTCGCCAACGAGGAGTTCGAGCTGTTCTACCAGCCGCTGGTCAATCTGAAGTCCGGCAAGATCACGACCTGCGAGGCGCTGCTGCGCTGGAATCATCCGGTGCGCGGCACGGTTTCGCCAGTTGACATCATCCCGGTCGCCGAGGACATGGGCCTGATCGTCGATCTCGGCCGCTGGATCCTGCGCCGCGCCTGCATGGAATGCATGAAGTGGCCGGAGAGCGTCAGCGTCGCCGTCAACTTCTCGCCGCAGCAATTCCACCAGCGCGACGTCCTGAGCGAGATCCGCTACGCGCTGGAGGTCTCAGGGCTTCCGGCGCATCGGCTCGAGATCGAGATCACCGAGTCCTCGCTGCTGCGCAACACCCAGCTCACCCACGATATCCTGTCGCAGCTGCATGCGCTCGGCGTGCGCATCTCGCTCGACGATTTCGGCACCGGATATTCCAGCCTCAGCTACCTGCACAATTTCCCGATGCAGAAGGTGAAGATCGACCGCTCCTTCCTCGAGGGCATCGACACCGACCGGCCGCTGACGCTGCTGCGCGGCGTGGCGCGCCTGTCGGCCGACCTCGGCATGTCGGTCGTGGTCGAGGGCATCGAGACCAACGAGCAGCTCGAGCTGATCAGCGCCGACGGCACCGTGACCGAGGCGCAGGGCTATCTGTTCAGCCGTCCGGTGCCCGCCGTGCGGATGCGCCAGCTCCTTAACGCCTCGCACGGGCGGCGCGGCGAGAGCCTGCTCCAGGTCGTGGGCTCGCGCTCCTTCGGCTGATTCCGCTTCTCGAAATCTCCCGTCGTTTCAGACTGTTGCCCGGTACCGTAGTGCTACGGGGGATTAACCCTAACACTTCGATTGCTTTGCTTCATTGTTAAGAAGCTGTTAATAAATCATCACGCGCGTGGAAGTTGTCCCGTGCGGATGCGGTGTGCGGTGGCGGGTAAGGAGTTGGAATGCAGTCCTCAGCCAGAGCGATCATTTCGGCTGTTGGACGGGGTGCCGAGCTCCTGACCGACGTCGATTACCAACTTGCGGAAACGGCCGCGGAGAAGGAGGAGATCTACAATCTCCGCTATCGCGCCTATCTGCGCGAGGGCGCCGTCAAGGAATCTCCGGACGCGCGCGTCACCGACCAGTATGACGAATTGCCGAACGCGTGGACCTTCGGCGTCTATCTCCGAGGCAAGCTCTGCAGCTCGGTGCGCATCAGCGTGCTGAACTCGGAATGGCGCCAGTCGACCTCGGCCGACGTCTTTCCCGATATCCTTCTGCCGCGGCTTGATCGCGGCGAGATCATGATCGATCCGACCCGCTTCGTCGCCGATCCCGACCAGGTCAAGCGCGTCCCGGAATTGCCCTATCTGACGACCCGGCTCGCCTACATGGCGTGCGAGCATTTCCATGCCGATCTCGGCCTTGCGATCGTGCGCCCGGAGCACCAGGCCTTCTACCGGCGGGTGTTCCTGCACGAGACCATCGCCGAGCCGAGGCTGGTCCCCGGTCTCACCAAGCCGTTCGGACTGATGGCGGCGGACTTCCCGACCTTCCGCAAGAAGGTGTTCGAGCGCTATCCGATCATGCGCTCCACCGCCTTCGAGCGGCGCATGCTGTTCGGGCGCGGCGGCCAGCGTCAGGTCCCGCAGCGGCGGGTGCTGGTGGCGGACGCCGTTCACGCCTGACTGAACGCTCTGCTGTAACTCCGGCCTCAGGCCCAAAATTCAAGCAAAGCCAGTGATTTTGCCGGTTAACGCGGCTTGCCTTCACCCTCGCGCCACATTTACAACCCATTAACCATGACGGTTGCTTTTCGCTGGTTGGGGGCATTTGACCGGCTGAGGCAAGGTTCCGTCAAGGTTGACGGAACGTTCGCTTAACCAACCCCCTGTAGACCGGACAGCAGTGGACTAACGTGAGCGTGGAGGCTCCGGAATGAAACATCCTATGCGTATCCTCCAGGGATTGAAGCTGGCCGCGGTGCTTGCCGTCGCGCTGTCGATGGGCGCCTGCGCCAACAAGAATGCTGCGACGGATGCGATGGCCAATGCGGCGACGCCGGGCAGCCAGCAGGACTTCGTCGTGAACGTGGGTGACCGCGTGTTCTTCGAAAGCGACCAGACCGATCTGACCCCGCAGGCGATCGTGACCCTGGAGAAGCAGGCGCAGTGGCTCCAGACCTATCCGCGCTACTCCTTCACCATCGAAGGTCATGCCGACGAGCGCGGCACCCGCGAATACAATATCGCGCTCGGCGCGCGCCGCGCCCAGTCGGTGCGTTCGTTCCTCGCCTCGCGCGGCATCGATCCGAACCGCATGCGCACGATCTCCTACGGCAAGGAGCGGCCGGTCGCCGTCTGTAACGACATCTCCTGCTGGTCGCAGAACCGCCGCGCCGTCACCGTGCTGAACGCGAGCTCCTGACGATTGGTCAGCCGCCGTTCATCTTCAGAGAACGATCATGCCGGCGCCCTTACGGGCGCCGGTTTCGTTTCAGCATTCTGTGACAGAATCCCCGTGGTGCCAGTCACATTTTTGGCGTACTCCGCTTCAATGTGTGGCGCGTCGCATGTTCCGTCGCAGGCCATTTCGCTTTCGTCGTCAGGGCAAGATGTCATCCAGATTTAAGGTTTTTACCGGCACCGCGGCGATCGCCGCGCTGCTCTCCTTGTGCGCGCCCGTCGTTCTGAGTTCGCCCGCCTTGGCGCAGACGGATGATGATCCCGAGATGCGGATCGAGCGGCTGGAGAACCAGTTGCGCCAGCTCACCGGCCAGAACGAGGAGCTGCAATACCGCAACCGCCAGCTCGAGGAGCGTCTGCGCGCACTCGAGGGCGGCGCGCAGACCGCGCCTGGACAGCAGCCGGTCCAGCCCGGCGTCGCGGCCGTGCCGCCTGCGCAGGTCGCGCCGGCCTATCGCCAGCAGCAGCAGGCCGCACAGCCGAATTACGAGCAGCCGCAGACCGCAAGCCCCGCGCCGATCGTGCAGGAGCAGCCGGCGCCAGGCGCCCCCGGCATGCGCCGCCGCGGCGATGCCTTCGATCCGAACCAGAATCCGAGTGCGCCCGGCGCGCCGCGCGCGCTCGGCGGCGGACAGCAGCCGATGCCGTCGGGAGCCGGCGCGCCAGGCGGACGCAACGCCGGCGAGCCGCTCGATCTCGCCAACACCGCCCCGCGCTATCAGCAAGGCGTGCCGCCGGCAGCCCAGCCCGGCTATCCGCCGGCCCAGCAGGGCTATCCGGCGCAAGGCGGCGGGACTGGCCTTGCGACGCTGCCGCCCTCGGCGACGCCGCGCGACGAGTTCGACCTCGGCATCGGCTACATGCAGCGCAAGGACTATGCGCTGGCCGAGCAGACCATGAAGAATTTTGCGCAGAAATATCCGAACGACCCGCTGCTCGGCGACGCGCAATACTGGCTCGGCGAGAGCTATTTCCAGCGCCAGCAATATCGCGATTCCGCCGAAGCCTTCCTCGCCGTCACCACCAAATATGACAAATCGGCCAAGGCGCCCGATGCGCTGCTGCGGCTCGGCCAGTCGCTCGCCGCCCTGAAGGAGAAGGAAGCCGCCTGCGCCGCCTTCGGCGAGATCGGCCGCAAATATCCGCGCGCTTCCGCCGGCGTCAAAGCCGCGGTCGACCGCGAGCAGAAGCGGGTGAAGTGCTAGCGAGTGAGACTTGGCTGGCCGACGGTGGCTCACCTCTCCCCTACGGGAGAGGTGAACCATTGGCAGGCATCTGATCCAGAGCGTCCAGGCGCTGACAAAGCGAATGGCTTTGCGCTAAACAGTCGATCCATCCGCGGACGATTTGCAGCGTCATGTCAGGCGACGACAATTCACCGATCTCGGCGCGCGCGGCGAAGCAGCTCTTCGCCGACCTCAGGAGCGCGCCGGCCCTGGTGCTCGCGGTCTCCGGCGGGCCCGACTCCGTCGCGCTGATGTGGCTCGCGGCACGCTGGCAGCGCAGCCTTTCGCGCGGCCCGCGTCTCACCGTCGTCACCGTCGATCACGGGCTGCGGGTGGAGGCGGCGCGCGAGGCGCGCGAGGTCAAGCGGCTCGCGGCCGAGCTCGGCCTGCCGCACCGGACCCTGCGCTGGCGCGGCGCCAAGCCGAAGACGGGACTGCCCGCGGCCGCGCGGCAAGCCCGTTACCGCCTGCTGGCGCAGGCCGCGCGCGAGGCGGGCGCCAGCCATGTGCTGACCGCCCATACCCGCGACGACCAGGCCGAGACACTGTTGATGCGCATGCTTCGCGGCAGCGGGCTGGCCGGGCTGTCGGCGATGGCGCGCCTTTCGGCGCGCGACGGCGTCGTGCTGGCGCGTCCGCTGCTCGACGTCCCGAAGTCCCAGCTGATCGCAACCCTCAGGCGGGCGAAGATCGGCTTTGCCGATGATCCCACCAACCGCGACACCGCCTTCACCCGGCCGCGGCTGCGCACGCTGCTGCCGCAGCTCGCGGCCGAGGGCGGCGATGCCAGGAGCCTGGCGCGGCTCGCGGGCCGGCTGGCGCGCGCCAATGCGGCGGTGGAGGTGCTGACTGACGGTGCCGAGCGCTTTCTCCGCTTGACGGATCGCGACGATGCGCCGCATGGGCCGGGCGTGCGAAGTTTCGACGGGGCCGCCTTCGCCAGCCTGCCGGAGGAGGTCCGGCTGCGGCTCCTGCTGCGGGCCATCAACGCCCTCGGGCATGAAGGGCCGGTGGAACTCGGCAAGGTCGAAACTTTGTTGTCCGTGCTCGATCAGGCCCTGGGTCGGAGCCCTCGCGCAGCCGCAAATGGCCGGCCGGTCCTGAAGCAGACCCTTGCGGGAGCCTTGATCAGCCTTGCCGGCGGGCGTATCCACATCGCGCCTGCGCCGGCGCGGCGGTCCCGAAAGGGGACTTGAAGGGCGGATGAGGGCGGATCATGACACCGGCCGCTTCCGTTGCGAGCCGTCAGGACACCTTAACCAGGCAGGAAAAACCCCGCTTCGGGCGCCATTATTTCAGCGGGAATCGATCTAAGATGGGCTAAATAGTCCCATCTCGTTCCCTTGGCAGCGACCGGGGCGGCACCTAAATTGTATGCGTCTAACGATGAGGATTCCTTGGGGATTTCCTCGAATTGCCCAAGTAACTGACCAAGTAACTGGGTCGAGTAACTCCTGAAGGATCAGGGCCGCGATCCGCGCGACCACGAAGGAAGATCGATGAACGCCAATCTGCGCAACTTCGCCCTCTGGGTCATCATTGTCTTGTTGCTATTGGCGTTGTTCACGCTCTTCCAGAATCCGGGTCAGCGCGCCTCCTCGCAGGACATCGCCTTCTCCCAGCTGCTGAGCGAAGTTGACCGCGGCAATGTGCGCGACGTCGTGATCCAGGGCCCGGACATCCACGGCACCTTCACCAACGGCTCGAGCTTCCAGACCTATGCGCCGAACGACCCGACGCTGGTCAAGCGCCTCTACGACAGCAAGGTCCAGATCTCCGCGAAGCCGCCGGGCGATAACGTGCCCTGGTTCGTCTCGCTGCTGGTCTCCTGGCTCCCCTTCATCGCGCTGATCGGCGTGTGGATCTTCCTGTCGCGGCAGATGCAGGGCGGCGCTGGCAAGGCCATGGGTTTTGGCAAGTCGCGCGCAAAAATGCTGACCGAAGCGCATGGCCGCGTCACCTTCGAGGACGTCGCCGGCGTCGACGAGGCCAAGCAGGACCTGCAGGAGATCGTCGAATTCCTCCGCGACCCCGGCAAATTCCAGCGCCTCGGCGGCCGCATTCCGCGCGGCGTGCTGCTGGTCGGCCCTCCCGGCACCGGTAAGACCCTGATCGCGCGTGCGGTTGCGGGCGAAGCCAACGTGCCCTTCTTCACCATCTCCGGTTCGGACTTCGTCGAGATGTTCGTCGGCGTCGGCGCTTCCCGCGTCCGCGACATGTTCGAGCAGGCCAAGAAGAACGCGCCCTGCATCATCTTCATCGACGAAATCGATGCGGTCGGTCGTCACCGTGGCGCCGGCCTCGGCGGCGGCAATGACGAGCGCGAGCAGACGCTGAACCAGCTGCTGGTCGAGATGGACGGCTTCGAGGCCAACGAGGGCGTGATCCTGATCGCCGCGACCAACCGCCCCGACGTGCTCGATCCCGCGCTGCTGCGTCCGGGCCGCTTCGACCGCCAGGTCGTGGTGCCGAACCCCGACGTCGTCGGCCGCGAGCAGATCCTGAAAGTCCACGTCCGCAAGGTGCCGCTGGCTCCCGATATCAACCTCAAGACCATCGCGCGCGGCACTCCGGGCTTCTCCGGCGCCGACCTGATGAATCTCGTCAACGAGGCTGCCCTGACCGCCGCCCGTCGCAACAAGCGCATGGTGACGCAGGCCGAGTTCGAGGAGGCCAAGGACAAGGTGATGATGGGCGCCGAGCGCAAGTCGCTCGTCATGACCGAGGAAGAGAAGCTGCTCACGGCCTATCACGAGGGCGGCCACGCCATCGTCGGCCTCAACGTGCCCGCGACCGATCCGATCCACAAGGCGACGATCATCCCGCGCGGCCGTGCGCTCGGCATGGTCATGCAACTGCCCGAGCGCGACAAGCTGTCGATGTCGCTGGAGCAGATGACCTCGCGCCTCGCCATCATGATGGGCGGCCGCGTCGCCGAAGAGCTGATCTTCGGCCGCGAGAAGGTGACCTCGGGTGCGGCCTCCGACATCGAGCAGGCCACGCGCCTTGCCCGCATGATGGTGACGCGCTGGGGCCTGTCGGAAGAGCTCGGCACGGTCTCCTACGGCGAGAACCAGGACGAGGTGTTCCTCGGCATGTCGGTGTCGCGGACGCAGAACGCCTCTGAAGCGACCGTGCAGAAGATCGACTCCGAGATCCGCCGTCTGGTCGAGGAAGGCTACAAGGAAGCGACCCGCATCCTCACCGAGAAGCACGCAGACCTCGAAGCCCTGGCCAAGGGCCTGCTCGAGTTCGAAACGCTCTCCGGCGACGAGATCGTCGACCTGCTCAAGGGCAAGAAGCCGAACCGCGAGTCCGTGCTCGAGCCGACCACGCCCCGCGCCTCCGCCGTGCCCCCGGCCGGCAAGTCGCGCCCGCGGCCCGATCCGGATCCCGGCCTGGAGCCGCAGCCGCAGGCCTGATCGCGGAGCGGCAGATGAAATCGAAAAACGCGGCGGCAACGCCGCGTTTTTTGTTGCTGATGATGATTGCGGCCAGCGTAACCGAGCCAATGACAACGCCGCCGATTCCGTCATCCTGAGGTGCGCGCCATGCGGCGCGAAGCGGCGCATGCGAAGCCTCGAAGGATGAGCGGCCGAGATGCAGTCGGGCCGTCGCCCTTCGAGGCGCGCTCCGCGGCGCGATGCGCCGCAGAGCGCGCACCTCAGGGTGACGGCGATAAATGAAGCCTGGTAGATGATCCCGTCATTGCGAGCGCAGCGAAGCAATCCAGACTGCCTCCGCGGAAAGACTCTGGATTGCTTCGCTGCGCTCGCAATGACGGTGGTTGCAGCTCCGCTCTAACAACTCGGCACCGGCCTCGTAGCAACCATTAGATTCGCCCGATCGCTGAGGGTAGCATGACGCCGTGCTTGCGGCCGTCAAGGCGTGGCCTGGCGGCAGCGGAGATGGAG
>NZ_JACIHE010000026.1 GCF_014198245.1 Bradyrhizobium sp. cir1 | reverse complement strand
CGCTTTCCACGGCATCCACACCTCCCGCAGAACAAAAGCGGAAAGTGTAACCCATGTGTTCGGTACGTTCTGTCACCTATGTCTCGGGCCGCTCATCCCACCCCATTCAGCAGCACCAGGCCACGAAAACTGGCCGTTTCGCGCACCTCGCCGCCTCAACTCGAGGTCAAGCGCGTGTCTGTATCGGGGTTTGTACCATCAAAAGTATCGTCTGCCGGCGGCCGTGGACGCCGTTCACCGCCGTATCTCACCGGAGATTCCTCCGACTGGCGCTTCCAAATGCGCCTTTCCACCGTGTTTCCCCAGGCTGATTTCGGAATTGCAGCGGCTGCTCCTATCCTCCGGGCGCAGTTGGGCCCGCGCAGCCGCCGCGAAGCCAAGCAGCTGGCGCGCATGCTCGCAGGGCTGTGTCAGATCATTTGTTCCGCGGCGACGGGGTGTTTTGCGACCATGGAGTTGTCGGACGACGCGCAGAGCGACCTGTTTCAGCAGGTAGCGCAAGTCTGCCAGGAGGCGATTGCCACCGCGCTCGCTGAGCCCTCGCAGGCGGTCGCGCTGGCGCAGGCCCTCGGCGGCGCGCTGACTTCGCTGCAGCTCGTGCAGCAGGAGGTTGCGAAGGGTGAGCACGGTGCGGCCGCCGTCGTCCAGAACGCTGACGCTCTCACGCGGCAGGCGCTGACCGATGTCCTCAGGCTCGCCTCGCACTCCGAGGCAGCCCTGGCCGCGCTGGCGGCCGCTCAGAATATTGTACCCCGCGCTCCGGAAAATCGTGAGCCCGCCGCCGGCCGCGCCGTCAAAGACAGAGTCGCATCGCGTGCTGCCGCTCTTCAGCAGGATCTCGCAGGACTACATCGACATGCGGATTGCGAAGGACGGCGAAGATCACGCCGACATCCAGATCCTGCGATTGCGCCGCCAGACCTTCATTGATGTTGCCGGCGATCGCACGCCTGATGAGTATTTTCCGAGCGATCTTCAGACCTACGTCAACAAGATGCAGTTCTGGCCCGCCAACGTCACCAAGCGGGCGGACATGGCAGGGCAATCGACGCTGGAAATCCTGGAAAGGAATGGGGATTTTTCGATCGCGCCGGCGATGGCGAAGAAGACCATGGCCGACGGCTATCTCGCTAA
The DNA here is from genome assembly GCF_014198245.1 of Bradyrhizobium sp. cir1. Classification (GTDB taxonomy): domain Bacteria; phylum Pseudomonadota; class Alphaproteobacteria; order Rhizobiales; family Xanthobacteraceae; genus Bradyrhizobium. The sequence goes on along the minus strand of NZ_JACIHE010000026.1, from coordinate 88,584 downwards.
CATTAAGACAATGATGCGTCATCGCATGCAGGATCTCAAATACCATGATCCGTTCTACGGCGCGAAAGTCTCGTTCCCGAAGGCCTATCGGCCGTCGAAGCCGCGCGAAGGCATCTCGATCGAGGTGACCAACCGAGTGTTCGCCACGGGCGTGAAGTCCAATCTTCTCGACGAGGCGATGCTTCCGCTGCTCGCGAAGCTGACCTCGCGGCGGCTCGGTCTGCTCACCTATCTGCAGGGCTCCGACATCCGTCAGAAGGATGGGGTCTGGGTTGCGCAGACCAACGGCATCGTCGAGGTGGAGGACCCTGAGACCAAGAAGAAGACGTGGAAGCGCGTTCCGGTGAAGACCGGGGAGTCGATGACGTTCTATGTCCTCCACAACTACCTGGAGGAGATCGGGTTCATCTCGTGGATGCGCAAGCAGAACGGCTTCGTTTTCAAGGAGGCGCACAACCATCCCGACCCGTCGAAGTACATGTCAAAGACGATGCAGAACCACCTGAAGCGGTGCGGAGCAAAGGGCGGCGAGGTTTTCCATTCGCTGCGCGGCGATGGCATCGACGGCATGCGCAGGCAGAAGGTGGACAACCGTACGAGGCGACTCCAGGCCGGCCACGAGCTGGGGGATGAGCACGAACGGTATGGTTTCCGAGCGCTGAGCGCCGAGGAATGCGAACGCCTCGCCAATTTGCCGCTCGAGCGCGAGATCGACTGGTCGGTGTTCAAGGGCCTCGACTTCGATGCGCTTGCCCGCGGTCGCCGCTCGCGGGGACGGCGCCCGAAGATGATGGAGGGCTAGCTTGATAGCGAGCGAACAACAGAGCAACGCGATGTGCCCTGGACTACGAACTGCAGATCAGACCATGCCGTCCTCATGTCCGGAGAGCAGCATTGCCGTTTTTCGGAGGAAGCCGCTGGTGACGGTTGCCTGTGTCGGAAAGGGCGGCAGCGGCAAGTCTTCTGTGATCACCAATCTTGCCGTGGCCGGCTTGGATGCGGGGTTCAAGGTCGGGATCATCGACGCCGACCCGCAGCAATCCGCTTATCTCTGGAATCGAGTTCGGACGCGGGGCGACATTCCGGTGTGCCGCTCTGACCCTGCCGCACTCGGGCCATTGATCGATTCCGCGCGTCGCGCAGTCATTGAACTTACGTTCATCGACATGCCGCCTGACTTGCGTCAAGTACCCATCGCAGCGCGCTACGCGGACCTGGTGCTGATTCCCATGCGTCCCACCCTGTTCGATCTCAAAGTCACCCACAGCCTCATCCGGATCCTGGATTCGGTAGGCTGCAGCTATGCCGTCGTCCTCAATGCCGCACCTCCAATCCGCGAATTCGGCGAGTCACCGATGGTGAGGGATGCGCGTACTGCTCTGAAGGACGTTAGCCCGCGGCTTTGGCAGGGCCAGATCACCAATCGCGTGACGGTGCCGCACGCGACTGTTCGCGGCTCCGGCGTCGTCGAATTCGAGCCCGCCGGGCCCGCAGCCCGTGAATTCCGCTCGTTGTGGGCGGCCGTGAGTAAATCCCTCAAGTTGGAAGGAGCCAACCGTGAATACGTCTAAAGGCCCCCTGAGCGCCGCCTTGGCCGTCCGCCTCGTGCCCGAAACCGAGGATGGCTTCGGGCCGCCGATGGCAGCGGAGAGCCAGAGCGACGATCGCTGCGGCATTCTCGTTCGCGTCACCAAGGAGATGCGGCGCGATCTCAAGCTCGCGGCGATCGATCGCGGGACCACCGTGCAGGACCTCATGCTCGAGGCGATCACGGTGGTTCTGGCTTCGGCGCCGAGGCCCGGGCCGTGACGCTTAGGGGCAGAGGGCAGGCCGACAAGAAAAGTCGGAGGGCGACCGACAAGAAAACGAAAGAACCGCCCGACAAGAAAGCGAAAGCCGTTCGACAATAAGCAGGGTCCTTGTGAATGCGCATTGAAGCCAGAACAGAGCTCGGACGGGCGGTAGCCTTAGGAAATCGTCTGCAAGTTCGCGCAGTGCCCAAGCGTTCAGCCGAAAAATACGAGCGAGAGTTCGAACGGATGTGGCAGTCGGGGAATCTCGATCCGCTTCGGCCCGGAGACAAGTTCAACACCTACTATTTTAGACGCGCGAGCTTCTTTGCGGGCGCATACCACAAAATCGCCGAAGCTCTGCGGCCGCTGCTCGAAGCTGCTCGGGATCCTAGCAACATTGAGATCGAAGCGGGTCGCCGGGCGCTACTGGAGCGCAAGACGGTGCTCGATCGCATCGAGCCCATCATGGCGCTTGAGGTGCCGGGAGACCTCAGTGTGCCGCCTGCGAAGCGACCGCCGTCGCGATGGCATCAGATGAACCACCCGGGGGGCAAGCGCTGCGAAGGGAGCAAGAAGCACGTCCTGGGCGCGCTGCCGCGGGACTGGGACAAGACCCTCTGGGAGGTGGCGAAAGCTGAGCAGTGGGACAAACTCGAGCCGTTAGCCGTCCATCTGTTGACGCCCGTACGCGCGGAAGAACTGGTAGCTGGCGGCGGTTCAGGCGGCATGCTGCTGGAGATGAACCAGGCTGGTCACCTGCTCATCACGTTTGCGCCGGCCAAATCTCAAGAGGGACTTTACGGGACGAAAAGCACCACCTTCACGTTAGATCCGAAGGTCGTGGGTGGGCCCGCCTTATTCCTTGCCCAGCGTTGCCTGGCAGACGATGGTCCTCGGGTCGTGAGCACCGTGTCCAAGGACGCCGTCCGGAATGCGCTGAAGCGACTGGGCAAGCGAGCTCTCCCCGAAATCAAGGTTGAGATCACCCCAAACGTGCTTCGCAATCAGAAGATTGCTGATCTCAAGGCCACCTTCGGTCGCGGCGCTGAAGTCCCGGCTGGCGCCGGCCATGGCACCGACCGTACCCGCGCAAAGTACGGCGCGGTTCAGCATGGTCGAAAACTGGAGGGTTACGTCAGCATCACCGCCGCGCGGCCGCCGCGTTGCGAAAATGTCCAGCGCGGGGATCAGCTCTCGAAAGCAAGGAAAGGACTAGGCAAGAAGAGGGAGTAGGGCGAAGCAGCGGGCGACCGTCAGCACGGGGGTCAGAGCCTCGAAGGCTTCCTTCATCCACGGGTCGATCTCAATGTCCTCCAGCAGAGCCGCCACGCTGGCGTGCCTTCGGGTACGGAAGGCGGGTGCTCCAGGTGGCCTATCGTGAGGCTCGGTGAGTTCACGATAGCGCTGCCGAAGGCCGATGTCGGTCGCAGTTGCCATCCTCATGACAGGCCTCCGGCAACATGCTTGTGAGCGGCCCGGAAGAAGCGATCCAGCGGGGTTGCCTATCGCCGGTGAGCACGGCTTGGCCGGTCAATGACCATCCCCTCAAAAGAAATGCGCGCGATGGCGCGGGGCACGGCGATCGTTACCGAAGGGCCGAGACGCCGATGGCGGCTCGGTGAGCGAAGCGAATAGAGCCCGTTTCCGCCGCAGCGAAGCGCAGGCGGATGCCCCTGAACTTGGACGAACGGATGGATCAATTTGTGGGTGTAACGGTCTTCCGCCGACATCGGAAGGATGGCAGATTTGCTGGATTGGATTACTCATTAGCCCCGCGAGGGACCAACCTTAGTTGGATAGGTTTCAAGCATGCCAATTCTCGTGTGTCACATCGGATGGATGGCCGCTTACGAAGGGATCGTCGGTCAACCTGACCGGATCGTTGGTGGCGGCGCGTGGGTGAGGAAGAACAAGGACGGCGGCGAGACGTGTAACTTTCTCAAATGCGACGACGGCTTCGTTTACGGCCATGTCGAGACGATCAAGGGCAAAAGAGATCGTCCGATTTCGATTGAGATGCTTGGGGCAAAACCCGATGCGCCGTTCGTCGATCACGTCGACGTGGTCTGGACCGCAACCGACCCAAATAAAAAGGGACGTTGGGTCGTTGGCTGGTATCGCGACGCCCGCGTCTATCGTGAACGCGTTCCGTTTCGCAAGCTTCCTTCCGCCCAGCACCGTCTGGAAAGGTTCAAGGACAACTATCGTGTCCGGGCGCGCGCCGAAAATGCGGTGATCATCCCGCACAAGCAGCGCAACATCGGATTGGGACGCGGCAAGGGCTGGATTGGCCAAGCCAACTGGTGGTTTCCGGAGAAGCAGTCGAATGCAGCGATCCGGCGCTTTGTCGAGAAAGTACGCACCCGCATCGAGACGGGGCCTGAAGTGCCCGAGGCGAGTAACGGAGGAGGACACGGCGGCAAGTGGGGCGGAAAGTCAGATCCACTTCGCAAGGCGGAAGTGGAGAAGGCGGCGATACTCCAGGTCCGCGCGCATTTCCCCGGTTACCGGATCAAGAGCGTCGAGGATGAAAATCTCGGCTGGGATTTGGAGGCGCGGCCCAAAGGAAAGGGGACGCCGCTACGGCTCGAAGTCAAAGGCCTGTTTGGATCAGAACTCAAGGTAGGGCTGACCCCGCGCGAATACCGCGCGTTTCAAAAGCACCTCGATGACTCGATGCCGCAGTATCGTCTCTGCGTGGTGACGGGGGCCCTGTCCAGCAAGCCCAGGCTGGTCGTATTCCGGTTTGACACTGCAAGGCAGAAATGGATCGACGACCGGGCCGGCGAGATTGTCACACCCGGCATTAGTCCCGTCGAAGCAGCGATCATCTCGTTGAGCTAGTCGGCCCGGATCGGAAGTTGCAAGAAGGCATGTGGAGGCGGAATGTCCAAGCCACTCTTTACCAACGAGGAGGCAAGCAACGCTGCGTATCGCAATATCCGGGATGCGAAAGACGGTCCGCTCTACTCGGCCCGCTTGCGTTGCGAATACTACTGGCAGTTCTTCGAGCGCCATGCCGACAATGAGTTCCTGAAGGAGCTACGCAGCAACTTTTATGCGCGATACTGGGAGATGCACCTCACGACGTCTCTGATCCTCAATGGGTATGACGTCACGTGCCCCAAGCCCGGACCCGATGTCGGCATCCTGTATCGGGGGCAGCGCATCTGGTTTGAAGCGGTATCGCCGGGGCCTGGCGATCCCGGTCATCCGGATTTTGTGGCCGCTCCGAAGCCGGGCGAGGTCTCCGACGTTCCAAACGAGCGAATGGTCTTGAGATACCTCAACAGCATTTCCGAGAAGTACGAGCGTCAATACGCCAACTGGCTTGAGAAGGGATATATCTCCAGATCGGACGCCTTCGTCATCGCCCTCAATCCTTGCCTGATTCCATTCGAATATGCCGACACGACGCCGCCAAGAATTCTTCAGGCCGCGTATACGGTAGGGCCGCAATACCTCACGCTCGACAAGGCCACCGGGGAAGTTGTTGGGTCAGGTTTCCATTTTCGCGGCAGCATCAAGAAAACGAAGCCCAAGGCGCTAAGTGCCGACGTTGTGGATATTCCGACGGGTGTTTTCCAGGACCGGAAGCACAACGGGCTGAGTGCGCTCCTGTGTTCGCGCGTGGATGCGGTCAATCATCGCGGTGAGCTAGATGGCGATTACCAGCTCGTACCCAACCCGCATGCGGACGTTCCTTTGCCTGCAAGTTTTCGCTTTCGGGGAATTTATTACGCCGTGGTACAGACCGGTGACGGATACACCGTGACGCCGCAGGGGTTAAAATTGCCGATGTAGGGCACCGAGGTCGACGCAAGAGCAAGCAATCTGGATGGCGCGTTGCCCCAATCACATTCCCTTACGGTGTCATGAAACGAAGGGAGGCGCCTGCAGCATATCTTCCGATTGAACAAGGACCGTACAGCCTCGCTTGGCGCGCGTGATTGCGTTGTACAACAGACGGCGCTTCTGCATGGGATCATCCCGCATTCGATGGGGCCAGAAAAGAATCACATGATCAAATTCTCGGTTCTTAGCCTGCTGAATTGTCATCGCGACGAACTGAGGATCCTGCCTGCCACCGAAATGGTGTCTTCGCGCGAGCGCGCGGTCCAGCTGACGCAAGAGGTCTGCAGCAACAACGATCTGGATGCCGCTCGTACTCCGGCGAAGAATGAGCCAATCGCGTAATGTACTAACAACAGGCAGATTCCGGTGACCGGAAAGCAGTCGAAGTGCCTCGTCAATACCGCAACCGTCCGCGATCCCGAGCCGGGCCCACAGCGTGTCCAGCTCCTGCCTGTCATTCCCTTCCCAGTGAATGTGGAAAGGACCGGTTTGATGACGGCCGATCGGTCCTTGTCCGACGCGGGATACCGCATTCTCCGCGAATCCCCCAAGGCGGGATGGGGTCAACACGGCGACGTTTCCTCCCCGCCGCCAGGCGATGGCATTTGCGAGGCAGGTGGCTGAAAAATTGACGTGGCCTGGCGTGGCGATCACCTTGAAGGATGCGCCATTCAACGCGACTGCGCGTCCGTCGCGCACGGCGCGCGCCGCCTGAATCAGTTCATCGTTGTTTGTGCGGCGGCAGCCTGCAAGAGGAGTTGGCCTGCAATGATCCCGCAGCCATGTTTCGATCGCGATGGGAAGGAGGCGAGCATCAAGGCACTGAAATTCATCGAACGCTAGAAAGATCGTGCCCGATTGAGCCCATGCGCCAATCATGGCAGATCGCTCGGTGCTTAGATCCTGCGCTTCGTCCACAACCACTATGGGAAACGACATTTCAACCCACGCGCGGACAACGTTTTGCTGGAGAAGCTGAGCGGCCAGCGCACATGTTCCAGCATAGTCATTCTCGCCAGGAATCCGATGGCCCATGTGCCCTGCTAGAAGGCGCCAGCGCTGGGTCAGGCGCCATGCGAAGCTATCGATTGTCGTGGCCTCGAACCGGGCAGCCAACCCCGGCACTCCCCGCAGACGTGCATCAAGCCTCCGCCGCGAACCATGCATGAAGGTTAGTGCCAGCACGCGCTGATGCAGCTTCAATGGATGCTCCCGCAAAGCGGCGGCAAGCTCGTTCATCAAACGATGAGTTTTTCCGCACCCGGCGGGACCTTCAAAAGCGATCACGCCCATGGAGTGAATACCAGTCGCGGAATTTGCCCCTCTCTTCGGCCCGCTTGAACGGTAAAGCCACGTGCCGGCAAGCCCAGGCAGGCATCGGAAATGGCGTGCAGCACGGCGCGTGTTCGTGTTCGACAGGCATTGCTCTCGGACAAGGCGTTGGCGACGATTTCATAAGCAACACCGTCACCTTTGAGTCCGTGGTCTGACCGGTCATCCGATTTCAGCCGCGCTACAAGCGTTGTCCGGTCGCCCGGCGCTTCTGCAAGGTCAGCATTCAGCTTCGTCATGATTGTGGCCTCGTCCGCGTGGACAATCCAGCCGACGAGGTCTTCGATTGTCCATCCATCCTGCCAACGCAGGACCTTGCTTGCGCCGACACCCGCGCCATCGAGCTGATCGGAATAGCGCGTGCCGTCGGCATCGCCGTCGACAAGGCCGCACACCATGGGATGAGCTTTGCTAAGTGCCTCGCAAGTTTCTTTGACTTTTGCGTCGGCCGTCGGAACCACGCCGATGCGAACGCCGAACAGACATGGCTCGGTGCCGTCCCGGTCGAGTTCGGCTATCCGCAGCAACATAGTCACCCAGTCGAAGTCAAACTGGCCCTCCGGCACAAGCACACGCTCATTCATCAAGGCGGCCGCTGTCTCGACCCGATTGATCTGAAAGAGACGCCGCACAGCATTGGTAGCCGCCTGCGCGAGTGGCTTGGCGAGCATGGGCCTCACATCCAGCGCACCGTCATTGTTTCGCACGACGAGCAGCGACGCGGCTTCGCAATAGCCCGCCACGAGTGGTGAGTGGGTCGTGACGATCGTCTGTGTGGAAAGGGCCTGCAGTCGTCCCAGAACACGGCGCTGCACGGCTGGCGGTAGGTGGAGTTCCGGTTCCTCCAGCGCCATGAAAAAGCTCTCGCCGTCCTCAATCCGTCTCTGACCAAAATGCAGCAAGAGAAACAGGCTTTGCAGTGACACGAGACCGCTGCCCTGGCGTTTGGCAGGGATCGGCGTTAGATCACCCGTCTGGTAATGCGGGGTGATCGCCTCAAGCACCCCTGCGCTGTCTGTCGCGGTGGCCCGAAGTCGGAGCGGCGTCGCCTTTCCAAGTAACCGGGACATCTCGGCATTGACCTCGTCAACGATCGGCTTCATGCGCTCGTCGTTTTCTAGAGCAGCGTCGGGCCGCCGAAGTCGGTCGCGTTCATCAAGTATGGTCCTGGCCGGCAAGCCAGCGGCCGTCCGGATCACTCGTCTGAACAACTCTGAACTGAACGACAACATCCGGTCCCAGGAACGGCTGGCCGGGATGAGAAAGAAGCCGATATCGCGAATGAGGCTCGGCGGTAGACTGACGTGGTTCTCTTCCGCAAATATATCGGCATCCCCGCCGTCGTTGAAATATCGTGCAGTTTCGACTTCAAGCGTGTCCGCATTGAATCGCGCCGCGAAGACGATCTGGCACGCGAGGGTCTGGCGCGCATCGGTTTGTGTAGGCACTACGGAGCCGTTCTCAGGGTCGAACCAGAGCGGAATGCCGCGTCGGTCGCCAAACCATTCGGTGTGCTGCGTGAAGTCCTGTGGCTCGAAGCCGGTCACGGTAGCGATGATCTTGATCCGCGCTGCGGCGTCCGGTGTTGAGCCGAAAAAATCATGCTCGGTCAACGTTTGGATCAAACGATCTCGCCCAAGCACAAACGCCAGCGCTTCAATGACCGTCGTCTTGCAGCTGTTGTTCGGGCCGATCAGGACCGTGTGATCGCGAAACGCAATCTTGCCCGTGTTGATGCCACGAAAATTGTTGATCTCAAGCAATGATACCCGCATGGATTCCCCCACATGGAAAAGCTTAGTCGCGTCAGGATCAACTGTGAACGACGTTCCTGCTCGCCCCCGCACACCGGGACATGCTGGGCGAGTCGCCCGGAGTACGAATGTTTGGGCGCCGGCGGCGACGGTCACCAGGTTATCTCGGCCGCAAGGTACTCGCGCAAGATGATCCGAATTCCGAGTGGCTGCGCAATATTCACGTTAAACCGGTAGACCCCGGACTGAACGACGATCCACGAGCCGTCCATGTCCTCTCCAGACGGGAGCCGGTTCATGAGGCGGCTGCCGACCTCGGGCCAGACGTCGGGAAGGTCGGATGCCTCGAATTCGTTCGGCTCGGTTGGCGTGAAATACTCAAGCGGCTTGGTCCAGATGGACGTGGGCTCGCCAAACACCGGCTCGCCCAGCTCGTGGTAGATGTGGCCTCGCGCATTCTTGGTCAGCGCCTTGCTGATGCGGGCGTGGTCCGGCGACCACACGATCCGGGTTTCACCGCCATGGGTCCGGTACTCGCGCTTCGACTTTTCGATCGTTTCGCGCAGCTGCGAACTCCAGGAAAGGATACGTCGTGCAGCCGAATCCTCGTGCAGGCTGGGATTGGTCGTTCCGCACAACACGGAGCCAAGAAACGCGACGAGGTATTGCTCGCTGTCAGAGAAGCCGGAATTGCAGGCGGTACAGATTCTTACGAGAGGAAGGTTTCCGGGATACGGACGATCGAGCAGGCTCTTTGAGGGAACGTGATCCTTGTTTGTCGTGGTCGCATGCAGCGCTTTGCCGCAGTGAATGCACCAGGCCTTGTGCCGCTCGTCGGAGAAGTCCTCCAGATCTTCCATGGTGCGCTCGATGAGAATCCAAGCCTGCCAGGCAGGCGTTGTGATTAAAGCCGGGCCGGTTATTCGATAATCAGAGTGTAGCTGTTGGTTGGCCGCCGCGCCGTGCGAATGGGAATTTCACCAAACTGCTTCCGCACGATATCGGTCAAGCGATCAAGATAGGCCGGAGGCATGCGCTCGCCAACGATTATCTCCCTGACGGCCTCCTGCGGCCGGAAGCGCCGCCACGGCTTCTTCAGCCAACCGATGCGGCGGTGATCGTTCATGGCGGCTGCGCAAGTTTGCATGACCGGGATCTTCCTGCTGTCGCCAAAAAGGCGATAGTCGGTCCAGAGCGTTGCGCCCAGGAAGCGCACGCCTCCCAAGACCACCGCGGCATCCTCGAGAAGATGAACGTTAAACGAAGGCGCCAGTGCGCGCGCTTCTTCCAGTTCGGGCGGAAGGAAGCGGCGATAATACTCGTGATTTCCCATGACCATGATAATGGGAATGGTTACTGGCACGATCAGGCGCAGCCGTTCGAAGGCGCGAAGCGCGCCCTCGGCAGTGTCGCCGGCGACCACAACAGCGTCGATGTTCTCTGCGATCACGATGTGCTTGATCGGGAGGATATCCGCGTGCAGATCGGAGAAAATCTGGATCCGCACGTTCACTCCTCCTGATGGCAGAAGGCTGCGGCAATGGCCGCTTCGCTCACAGCGAACCGCTTGGGATCCATCGGACGGGCCGTATGCCGGTCGAGCCAGGCAAGACCCAAGTCCTCGGCACAAGAATTCTCCCATTGCGCGCGGCCAAGAATGTGCGCCAGCACTAGCACCGCGGCCGGATCGCCGCGGAGTGCCAAGGACAGCAAGGCCGTCATCGCGATATCGGCCATAAGCGTAACGTGGCGAAGCGGCGCCATCGAAAGTGTTGCCGCAATGGCGGCCGCGGAATCGCCAGCCAGCGCGGCGGCAAGGTCCTGGCCGCCGCCGAGGACCGCAAGTCCTCTGAGCGCGTTGTCGACGCGCAGTCGCTCGGGCTCGCCGAGGAAGCGGGGCGGCACGTTCCTCCACCAGGTCAGCGGGTGTCCGTCCCGTGGGCGATGAGACACGGCAGAGTTACGGTGCGACTTGTGGCCGGCGTGCGAAGCGCCGGACGTATTGGTCGAGGAAGTCATGTTCTGTGCCTTCCTTACATCACGACCAGGATCGGCTGCGCATGTGGACGCTGCACCCAGACGCCGCTATTGACGTGCGCGCCGGTCACGACTTTTCCGGCAACGGAAGCCGACGTGAAGCGCACCCCGACGACAAGTCGCTCGCGGCCGGATCCCGGAATCTCCTCCAGCGCGCCGGCATTTTTGAGCTGGGTGCGACGCGTTTTGACGATCTTGTTCGTGCTTGCATTGATGCTGGAACGGAATTCCGAGCCAGGCATGACCACGAAGGCGCCATCCGCCTCGGGGTAGCCACGGGCCCAGAGGCCCGTATAGCGGAGCTCAAACTCTCCGCCAGCCGGAGGATGAACGAGGACGTCGATTTGCATCGGATCGGAGCCCTCAGGTTCGACCGGATCCTCATCGGCTTCGACCACCTCCGCGCGGCAGCGACTCTCAAATACGGAATCGAAGGCCCGGCAACCAGCGTCGAACAGCGCCTGCCGTGCGTCTTCGAGATAGCGCTCCAGTTCGCCCCGCTCATCCTCCGGCACGGCCGGGATAGTCGGTGTCTGCAGGTTGGCAACGTTCATCTGGCCCGCCGCTTGGGCGATTTCCCAGAAGCGGTGCTGCAGGAAGACGGGCGCTAGCTTATTCAGCCAGGGTTCGGGGAAGGCCGTTACGACCAGGGCCTCCCTCGCAAAGGCTTTGGTGGGATCGCCAAGATGTTTGATCAGGCGCGTCTCGGCGTTCACGGTCTCCCCAAGATAGACCGTGTCATGGTTCTGCAGCACATAGAACGCCGGTCCCCGCGGCAGCGCTACGTTGGCGGCCTGCTGCATCGGTAATGCAGTCACCGCGATCCGGCTGGCATTGTTGTGGATCTGACGCAGCCCGGCGATGCTGGCGCCCACGCGGAGTATTTTGGACGTGCAGGGGGCTTGAGAGGTGTTGAACATTCTTCGAAATCCCTTTGTTGCGAGGGATCGCGAGGTCGATGCAGGGATCGTGGCGCTGACCTGCCGCCTGCGGCTGGATTGGATCCAGAGCCGGCAGTCAGGACGCCTTCATTCCGCGTCCGCATGACATAGCGGATCAGATCGGAAGACGGTCGTCGCGTCCTATCCCGGCGCCGCAAGTTCGCCGCGGGCATCGAATCTCGCGATCAGGCCCTAAGCGATGAACTGAACGTTGCGCACGGCGCTGACGGCGGCGGCGAAGCCGGGCTCGGTGCGACGCGGGTGCATCGCCTCAACGAGGTCGGGACGAAACTCGGGCAACAAAAGGAATGGGGGCAGGGACGCCGAATCGGCGCTATAAGTGGCCTTAGCCATTGTCGACTCCTTCATAGTCGGTGATGGTCAGGCTGCCGTTTTGTGTTGGAGCACTGGCGGCAGCCGCTTCGCCTTATTCCGGACCTCGCGATCATCATATGTCAGCTGATGATTCTTTTTCCAGCTGTAGATGACAAATTTAAAGCGACGATAGTTACTGAATCGCGCTTTCGCAGAGATCAAAACAAGTTTGCAGCAAACAAGCTAGCAAGCTAGCAGCGCGTTCGTGTGCGATTAGCGCGCAATACATTCGCGCTCCTGAGCGGAGGGTTCAAGCTGGTTGCTAGCTCTCGCGATAAGTCCATTGATCGATCGCTGCGATGGCTTGAAACACCGCCGTTGCTCCTGCTTCAAGCGGATCGAATGCAGTAAGGCGCTCTCGAGCCCACGCGATCCATTTCTCAACGGTCAGGTCGCCAACAGTTTCTGTCTCATCGGCAGCACGCTTCGCCAGTGCATCCAGAAACAGCCGCGCGGTCTCGACTTCCTTCCATCGCGCCGCGAGTTCCATAAAACGACGCAGCCGGTTGCGCTCCCGCATCTGTTGCTGGCGTTCTTCGTAACGCCGCATTTCCTCCTCGCGGCGCTGCCGTTCGCTTTCCTCTCGGCGTCGTCTTCGCTCCTGCAAAATCGGAGCTGCCGCGATGAAGGCGGCCGCGATCTCCGGCAGTTGCTGTTCAAGCGGCTGGTCGGGGGCATCGATCCAGGATTGTCGGAGATTTGGATGCAGGCGCGGCTCGATGGACATCTGCAGGAGGCCGGTCGGCTGCATCTCCTGCCGCCAGGGTCGCTTCGGGTTGAAGCTGCGCCTTCTGTCCTCCTCGGTTAGGGGAATCCGGACCTGGCGGAATTTCTCCTTGAGGGTGATGGCAACCACCTCGCGGTCGATCTCGAGGGCGGGTCGCCCGCGGTCATCTACCTTTGCCGTGTAGCCATGCTTTGCCAGGGTGATGAATAGAGCGCTGAGAAGGCGATGCCGCCGGCGCTCCAGCGCGGTGAAGTCCGGCGGTACGTATCCGCTCCTGTCCCAGCGTTTTGCCTGCTCGCGCGTGCTCTGGCGTTCGTCGATCCAGCCGGCGACGAGCCGGTGCGGGTGAGTAAGCTTGCCCGGGACCTTGAGCCCGGCGGTCAAACGACGGGCGTCGGCAAGGGCCTGCTCCAGCTCGGGCGGCATCGGGGGCGGCGGAGAAGCCGGAAGGCTTGGTGCGATCGTTACCTGCGGCCGTATCCCGTGGCGGATTGCCGGCAGCTTGGTCTGCACGACCTTCTTGCCGGCCGCTTTGCAGGCCCAGTAGCAGCGCGGCGGATAGGGGACGTCAATGCGCCGGCAGGCCTTGGCCAGACCATTGCCCGACAGTCCGTATTGAGCTGCCAGATGGGTCATTGGCTTGGTCTAGACGAGCGCATAGAGCTCCTCCCGGCTGAGGGTTACGGGCTTCCTTGCTTCAGCGTCAGTCATATCGTTGGCTCGTATTGCTGGATTATCGGGGTTGCAGGCTACGGACGCGCGCTGCCGGCAGGCGCTAATGGCAGACCGGCCTCGGGTCATCTTCGCGGCAATGCCGGAAGCGAGGAAAGCGACGGCGAACGTGCTGACGGGCAGGCAAGCAAGCTTGATGGCCGGAGCTAGAAAGCCAGCGAGCTTACTTGACAGCTGTGCCGATGAGCCACACGGCGATGAGACGGGAGCTCACCGGTAGAACAACGGTAGGATACCGGTAGGATGAGCTGAGGCCAGGCAGGTACTCGGCTCTCAAAAAGCGGCGATCGTTTTGGCTGCGATCGTGCAGCGGCAAGACTGGATCAGTCGCATGCTGAACGGCTGACATCCGCGCCGACGGCACGTCACTCCTTCGACGCGGCCCGGACGGACGCCGCGCCCGACGTCTCGCGCGGCACGAAACCGATCTGGAATCCGAACACCTTGCCGATCCTGTTGAGGGTCGCCGCCGTCGGATTGGCGTTGCCGCGCTCCATCTCGGAGACCTGGCGCGTCGTCAAAGAGAATATCTTCGCGAACTCCGCCTGCGACAGCCCAAGCGCGTGCCTCATCTCGGCGATCCCTTCGGGCAGCCGGAGCCGCGCGCCGCGCGCCTTCTCGTTGATGGCGGCGCGGCGCTCCCAGATCTCCTCGCGGGTGGGCTTTCGTGTTCTCGGCATTGGCTAACCGTACTTCGGCAGGTTTCGCAGCTTGGCCACCTCGTCAGCCATCTCATCTCCGCGCACGACCGCGCTGGCGATGACCGTGTCCGGCACGCCGTGCTTGCGTGCCATCTCGGGCAGCGCGCGCAGGTGGTCTTCCTTGCCCGCGAGCGCCGCCATCAGGGCGTCCGCGGGCACTCGGGGTCCCGAGACTGCCTCGCAGACGACACGCCAGTCGGGCTCGATGTCCGTGCCGCCGGCCGCGGGCATGCACGCCCACCTCGTGGACCTCACGATGCCGGCGAGCGAGATGCGCATGGGTGCAAAGTCGAACAGCGGCGACAGGCGGAGCGTGCCGTCGGGAAGCTTGCGCAGCGCGGTGTTGCGGCCGTGGTTGTCCGGATTGCCCATGGCCAGGTTGAGAACGTCGCGCAGCAGGTACTCGATCGTGTCCGCCAGCGGATCCGAAGAGACATCCTGGATCTTCGCGACGTACGTCTCGTGCTTCTCGAGGTGACCGAACGCCGCGACGCCGATGGCGGATACCATGCTCTCCTGCCCGCAACGGATGAGCTTGCCTCCGTCTTTGCGGCGATCGAATCTCGGGATCACCAGCACGCCGTTGCCGTAGGTGCCGGGACGCTCCACGTTCAGTCCGAAATCCTGCGCCACCTTCGCGTACCCGGCTTCGGATTCAAGAATACGCTGATCGACGCCCTCGTCGCTGCGGAGAAGCTTGGCGATGACATGGTCCTCGGCGTCTTCGTCGATCACCATCGGGTCCGGATACCAAAGGCCGGCCCCCCTGGACTTGGTAAGCGCGATCTTCGGCCAGTCGCCTTGAAGCCCGCTCGATCCGGAGGCGATCAGAGCGAATTCGTCCGCCATCGCAAGGAACTGGTCGGTGCGCGCGAGGATATCCTCTATCGGAACGCCCACCCGGACCATCTTCTCTGTCCGCTTCGTCTCCTCGTCGTGGGCCTCCTTGATGCGGAGGTTGCCGACGGGGGCGCCGCCGGAGCGCAGCAGCAGCTTGATCGTCGCGTCCGGATCGCTGGCTTTGATGCCCAGGAAGTTCGCGATGCGGTCTGCCTGCTTCCCTTGGGGAATTAGATCCAGCAGAAATGCCGGCCAAGTGTCCGCCGTGCGATCCGCCAGGTCGACTGGCGCTGCCACGGAATAGGCGCGGATGTCCCGAACCGGATCCTCCGTCGTTCCGTGGTCGTAGAAGTAGGCCATTTCGTAGCCGACCGAAGAGGCGCTCCCGATCCCCTTCTCTGGGTCAGCAAGTGTCACCATGGCAGCGTCATGCCATATGCCGCCGAAATACGTCTGGATTGTAAACTTCATACCGACCCCTTTAATGCTAAAATAATCGCCCGAAAGCGCGGTTTCAACTCATCAAAGGGATCATTATTAACGATTTGGCCACGGTTTGGGCTGATTCGCGTCGCTGCGGCAATCCATATGACGCAAACCTGTCACGACCGATGCAGGGTCTCAGGTGAAGTACGGAAAACGCGCGTTTACCCTCTTGTCTGCGCGCACATGCTTCAGGATGTTGCCACCCGGCGGGCCGCCCGCACCGTCACCGCATCTCCGGTGTCGAATTGCGTATTGTTGAAATTCAGCCTCGACAATCCGCTGAGTTCGCGCGCAAGCTCCGACGTGTTGGTCTCACCCTCCTCCCGAACGAACTCGATCGGCCCAGCGCACGACCTTGTCTTGCGAGGACATGGCAGGCAGGCGGGGACTCGCCGACGACCCAGACACTCTCGCGCCGGCAGCAAGCTCGGCGCCGTTGTGATCGTCCACCAAGCCGGGTTTGAAAGTAGAAAATTGTCGGCTCGAATTGCGCCATGGTACCCGCTCAAAAGGACTTTGATCGCGAACGTGCGGGCGCGTAGGCAAGCAAGCCTGATGGCCGAAGCTAGCAAGCCAGCGAGCTTACGTGACGGCTGCGCCGACGAGCCATACGACAATGACACGGGAACAAGTTGGTAGAGCAACGGCAGGATGCCTGCATGACACAGTGCGATCGGAAATAACTCAGCAAATCCCGGCAGATGGGGCGGGGCGACTTTGGGCATGCGAGAGGGTGTTAGCGCCGGCTACCAAGCAAACTTGCCAGCAAGCTAGCAAGGTGACTTTCCAACAAGCTGGCTCGTGCGCCGCTGGCATCGTCAAATTTTCAGTGTCTGCTGATCGCGATGCGAAGGACTTGCTTTTTTCTTCTGTACCAATAATTGTACCTGCATTCGTACCAGCGGCGTCGTGAACAGCGCGAAAGCCTGCAAAAATAGGGTACGGGAAGTAATTGGCGCAGAGTCCCTCCCGTAACGCCGCGATCTCGCCGATGCGATTCCGATATAGCGCGAAATCTCGTGCGGGACTGGTGTGTAGATGTGCCACAGCCCTGCGTATCTTCCATCTCGCGTCGTGGTTCATGCCAACTTCCAAAGAGCAATCTGGTACGAAGAAATCGCAAACCGGCTGTGGCAGTCCCTCCGACAGTCGTTGTGATTCCAAAGGTCGATGTGGCCCGCGGCATCGGTCGCGTGGACGCGATAGATCAGAATTCCCGTCTCGGATGGCACATCCGACATGTCGATCGGCGTTCCGGGCTGCCGACTTTCGCCCCAATAGGAATCGCCGAAGAGGCTCTGGACCAACTCTTCGCCAGTCGGCACTCGGATGATTATGTTGTCGCCGTTCTTGTCCTTCAAGCCGCCGTCCTTCTGCCCAAGGGAAGCCGGGACCTTGAAGCCCGAGCGGTTCAGTGTGATCGAGAGCCGGATCGTGCAAGTGTTCTCATAGGCTGGATTGCCGATCAGGTCTGGCCAGCCTCCTCCGAGCACGTTGTTGAAAAGATCATCCTGCTCTTCCATCGGATAGTTGTTCCACAGGGTGCTGAATATTGCCATTTCGGGTGCTCCGGTGCTTCTAGATGAAAAAGCTCGAATGTGAGAACGACGTTTCCGGCTATTTCGGTGTTGTGTCTGAAGGCTTGCCCTCCGGAGAGTTCGCTTTGAATATGAGATAGCCGGCATGGCTGATGCCGAGTAATCCGAGAAATGTGCCTTGGCCGACGCCCGGCATCTCCGTGAAGATCGATTTGTTGGCGGCGATCGCAGACATGATGGACGGACCGCCGACATTTCCAAGCGCGTCTGCGAGCGCCATCAGATAGGTGGTCAGCAGCGCTCCGCTGATGACCAGATGCTGAACCCGGCTGATATCGATTGCCTGATCGGTCCCTTCGGTTTCGCCCGTGATCAGGTCGGTCCAGCCCGCTTCTTTTGCGCTTCTCTTGGTGGCAATGGATGCCGGCGTGACTATGTTCCTGACTGCAAGTGTGGGCGTCGCCGGCGGATTGGGCTGCGAGTCGGCCGCTGCCGCATCCTTTTTTTTCGTCTCCTTGCTGCTGAGGATCACGTCACTCAGATACGGTGTTGCAACGAGGTTGATCCCCAGGGCGGCCCATAGCGCGGGCACCATGTATGGAAAAAGGTCCAGGGTGTGCAGCGCCGACTGATCGATCAGGGAAATGCCTGTCGAGTTGAACCACCCCATGATCGCCATTGCGCCAATCAGCAGCGCAGTCCAGGCCACTTGTTGCGTTCGTGCCATGCTGATCCGGTTCCGATCGTCAATCAGGACCCCGAACCAGAGTCCCTTCTTCGCCAGTCCCACCGCCAGCAGCAGGAGCACAAACGAGGCCATGGTCAGAATGAAGGGCGTGAAGAGCGACATATGGCCATCCGCGCCCCAGAGCAGGCCGCCGACCGTGTGTCGGAAGGAATAGAGTATTTCCCGAGCTTTCGTCTGAGTGTTTGCAGATTGAGTTGGAGCAGGGGGCGGCGCCGGCGCTGCTGCTTTTGCAGTCGCTGGGTCCGGATAGAGTTTTTTCCACACATCCTGCCACGCGGTTTCGCATGCGTTGGTCCACGGTATCTCTTTCTGACCCGCGGGGATCTTTGTGCATGCGTCCCCTCCGGTCTGCCGGAAATCCAGCGCCGCACTTCGCATCGCGCCGCCGGTCTCCCACAGCCAGAGCGCCAACACGCCTCCACTGATGATCCAGAGAACGAACAGCACAGTCGCAAGACCGAGACGCTTGGGAATGCTCTCCTCCGCAACGGCAGCTTGCTGGACGGCCGCTGGTCCTGCGTCCGCGGGCTTGGTCGCCGCGCGAGGCCAAAATCCCGGACGTGCATCCGCGTCCGCTTCGAGCGCCGCGGCCTCGTTGATCGTGTCGAAGAAAAAAAGCCGCTTCGGTTTCGGATCGTCCTTGTCGAGGATCGGACCGGAAACACGGGCAATGTGAGAATCCGGCTGCGTCGGCCAATTCAGGCCGAGGCCGTCGCCGAGCTTGGCGGGGTTGGCGGGATCAGCGGCCCAGAACACCACATAGGGGCCGAACGGATTGTGCGGGTTGCCGCCCTCGTCGACCGCCGCGCGCGCCGCAGCGACGCAGGATTTCCAGGCGTCCTGCATCTCGGGCTGCTTGATCGCATCGTCGGTGGCGGGGGCAGGAAAACCCGTCCCGCCACTCGCATAGATCAGCGGGGCAAGCATTCCCCTTGCGTCTGTCAGGGTGGACGTGTTGCCGTCGCTTGGCGTCCAGCTCCCCGTTGTCGCCAGTAGAATGCGCGCGCAGTTCGAAATCTGGTCGGCGTTGATCATTTCATACCCCCTCTTCACGGCAACGCACTTCGATAGCGGGAGCCGGGGTGGATAGCGAGCTCAGGCCCGCTATCCGTTCTGCGGCTCGTCGATATTCCGGAGCGGCTCCTCTCTCCGTCGGATGCACGCGCAGTGTCCTTCAGCCGAAAAACGTGGTGACGTTCGTCCAGGTATCCGTGCTCTCATGCTCGGCGGTCTTGTCCGCATTGTCGGTAAGCTGCGCCCACCACTTGATGTGAATGTTGCCGTTGCCGTCTGCCTGAACCTGAACGTCAAGGCGCTGGTCGCGGTTGAGGCGAGTCCGGTCCTGAACCAGCGTCGGATCTCCTTGCCCGTCGGTCATGTTGAAATCCCACGCCATCACGTAGAGGTCGCCCTGGTCGTCATTGTGCAGCGTCACGGTCGTCATGCTTCCCTCCTCTGTTGTTGGTTTGTCAGGGCGCGGCTCGATCGCCAGCCGCGCGGCAGCCATTACTTCTTCAGCGAGACCTCGATCGGCTTCGAGATGCCCAGGATGCGTCCCGGCGCATCCGGGGCGTCCATGTTGATGTCGCTGTCGAAAGGCTCGCTGAAATAGTCGATCAGCGAGGCCGGCGGATTTGCCGGCTGCGTCGGGTCGAGTTGCAGATGCATGAGCGACATCAACCGTACGCGCGCCCCGCGCAGCTTGACGGCGGCGATGTCGCTTGCGGTCGTGGCGCTTGCCGGCCAGATCAATTTCATGGTGACGGGGCCGGATACGCCGTCCTCGATGCGATAGACCGCCAGCGGCCTTTCGCGGACGCGATCGAAGGCGTCACTGATGAACTCGGTCACGACAGCCGCGACGGTGCACCGGATCTGCGACGTCTGGTCTGTCGCCAGCCAGGCGACGGACTGAAGCGGTTGTGGCTGGGCTGCGTCGTCAGCCGCGAAGCCGAG
This sequence comes from Bradyrhizobium sp. cir1, assembly GCF_014198245.1. GTDB lineage: Bacteria > Pseudomonadota > Alphaproteobacteria > Rhizobiales > Xanthobacteraceae > Bradyrhizobium. The sequence continues at coordinate 68,769 of NZ_JACIHE010000026.1, read as the reverse complement.
CTGCGGAACGTTCTTCGCGTCCAGCGTGGCCCTGAGTTTCGTGACCGGGCACATCTGCGGCGTCGCAGGGTCGGCGACCGTCTTCGCCTCGAAGGTGGACACGTCCTGGGTGAACTGACACCAAACCGGCGCCGTGAACGGCGTGAGCCGGACACCGGTCGCCTTTGCGACGTCTGCCGGAGTCGCGGGGAGCGGCTTGGCGACTTCCGTCACATTGACGTAGACCGGATCCGAAGGCCTGAAAACCTTGCCGCCGGCCAGCAGTGGCAGACAGGCGATGGTCACCCATGCGCCGGCCTGCGAGCGCGCCAGCCCGTCGCCGTCGCCGTCGTCGATCAAGAGCCGGACCGAGACGTCGAGCACCGGCTCGTATGGCTTCTCGCTGCGTTCGGGCTTCTCGCGCTGCGACAGCACCAGGCGGAGCCAGATGCGGCTGGTCGGCTTCAACCCGACATCGTAAGTCCCGGCCGGACCGAGGTCGCTGTTGAGGAAAATCGACAGGGCGTCGCGCTTGACGGTGGCGGCGACGTGGATGAAGCGCTGCGACCACAGCGGCGCCGGGTCGGACTTCACGGTGCCTTTCAGGACGCTGATGGTCGCGCCGGCCCCGCTCTCGTCGAGCTCGGGAAAATCGATCACGAGGCCTTCATGATATTCCGCCGGGACAGGTGCGGTCTCGGCCTTGGCGAGGTCGATCGCCTCCGAGCTCAGGAGCAGTCTGGTTGCCGTGCCGCCATTGCTGACCGGAACGGGATTGCTCAGTGACAGCTCCGTTGCCTCGACGCGGCGGAAGCGCAGCCGCGCCATCGTCCATGGCTGGATCTTGATGTTGGCAAGCCCGGTGATGTTCGGATCGGCGACGATGTCGCTCTGCCCGGAGATCGGCGTCGTCAGGAAGCCGGAGCGGCCGAAATGCGGGGCTTCGGTCTCGAGGTCAAACGTGTAGCCGATCGGGCCGTCGAGCCGGAGCGGAATCGGGCGCCCCGAATGCGCGTTGCCGGTGAGAATCGGATCCCGGCCGATCTGGGGCCAGAACCGCTGCATCTCGGATTGCAGGTTCGGCAGAATATCGTTGCCGCCTGCCCGCACCGATTGCAGCTGCTGCTCTGCCGTCGCGGCATCGACTTTTGCCTTCGTCAGCGCCTTGTCGGCGTTGCCGCTCCTCTTGACCGCGAGATCGAGCGCGTCCTTTGCGATCTGGTAGTCGGCCTGCTGCGCCGGCGGCACCGGCTGCGGGAAGACGCCAACTGCCGCTGCTGCGCGGCTGACCTCGTCCTGTGCCTTGGCGAGACCGGCTCCCGCGAGCGTCACGCCCTGTGTGCGCGCGAACGCGTTGAAGGTCGCGACCGCCAGACGGAATTTCTGGCGCGCCGTGGAATCCTTCGGCATCGAAGCGAAATCGGCATAGGCCTGCGCGATGTCGGCGGCGAGCCTTTGCGCGTCCTGCTCGACGCCGGTCCACACGATCGGTGCGTCCGGCAGCGGATGCCGTGCATAGTCCAGCACGGCCTCGAGCCCGTCACCGATGTGGAAATCGGCAAACATCGGCTCGGAGAAAATCGCGAGCAAGGGCGGCACTGCGACATCCGACATCACCGTTTCGGTCAGCGGCAGCACCAGCATCAGGCCGGGCCGCTTGAGCTTGCGGCCGGTGTCGCGGTCGCGCACGACCAGGCTGTGCCAACTGACCGCCCGCTTGCGTTCGGGATCGACGTGACTGTAGCTGACGAGCGCCTGCCCGGGCTTCATCGCCGCGTAGCGGCTGGTTGCCTGGAGGGCGAAACGCCACCAGTTCGCGCCACCGCGGTAGAGCAGCTCCTTGACGAACACCGGCGGGCGGGTATCGGCGTTCCCGGGCAGGATGCTTCCACCGCTGTTCACCGGCGGCAGCACGTGCGCTAGCTGGAGCTTCATCTCCTCGACCAGTCCGATGTCGTTGTCGCGGCGGCCGGTGAAGGCGATGTTCTCGAAATCCTTGACGGCGCCATCGGTGAGCCGGCGTCCCTGATCCGCGACGGCCGGGTCGAAGCCGGGCACGGGCCTGGGCGTGGGGACAGTACCGGTGCCGAACGATTGCGGCGCGGGCATCGTGCCGAGCGGACGGCCGCGCCATCCCCATCGCTGGCTGAGCAGCGAGAGCCGGTTCACATATCGAACCTTCGGATAGGCGTTCAGAACGAAATCATGGTCGAGGCCGATCTGTGCCCGGTCGCCGGATCCGCTGAGCGCCTTCAGGCGATTGATCGACATCGGATTGACATTGTACAGATCCGGCAGGACGTCGGTCGCGACTTCGAAGGTGCGAACCAGCGGGCTGCCAAGCCGGTATGCCTTGCCCGATATCATAACCTTGCGCAGACCCTGCCACGCGCCTTTGCCGAAGCGGGCGATCGTCGCGGGCAACGACGCGGCGAAGCCCTGCTTGTCCTCAGGCACTGCGCCGTAGAATCTGATCTCGTAGACGCCGCCGGCTGCAAAGGTGATCTCCCTGGCCGCCCCGTCCGCGTTCTTGGACAGGGCCGCCGACCCTGCGACACGGACCGTCAATTTCGGGTCGGGGCCCCGGCTCTTGCCAAAACCCCTGATGAGCGCCGATTTTGCCGACCAGCTCGTGGCCAGCGGCGCGCGGTCGCGCCATTGCGGATTCGGAAACAGCTCGACCAGCTCCACCACCACGCGTTCCACGGCGGGATCGTCGATCGTCAAATCGTCCTTGTGCGCGGGCGTGTCGAGCACCAGCATCTTGTGGGCCAGATCGAGCGTTTGCTGAATCTCCTGATCGCCCAGGTCCCAGTTGATCCAGCGCTCGAAGGTGCTGAACTCGACGGCGGGCCGTCGAACCCTGATCGTCACGCTGCCGAGGACTGTTGGAGATGGCGTGATGCCGTCGAGCACGGTGATGACGCGCTTCTGCTGCCCCATCTCCGGCAACGGGATCTGACGCGGGTCGGACAGGTGATGGTCGCTTTCCTGCCCGGTGCCGAGCGACACGACGGGTGGGATGAACGTCGCGTCGCTGGTCGACACGTTGGTGACGGCGACCGAAAAGGCCTGCCAGCTCGAGAAGTCGACCGGTGTTGCATTGACGGTTCGCGCCGATCCAAATCGCGGCGGCCGCTCGACAAAGACATCCGCCGGCTGGGCCTGGGAGAAGATCTCGATGCCGTATCGTCCGGCGATGATGCGCACGCCGAGACTGGCGTCGTTCCAATCGCTTTCATTGATCGTGATCGGATCGAGCCGCTTGCCGTCGCGGGCCGTGATGTCGACCTGGAGCTTCTTCGGCTTCGACGACTGGTTGTCGCCTTTCGGCAGGCCGGCCAGATCGATCTGGATGACCCGCTGGACGGGGTCGACCGAGGTGAAGTCGAGAACGCCGTCGGTGCGCTCCTGGTTGCGATAGAAGAAGGCGGTTTCGCCTGCGGCCAGCGTGATCGCGACCGGCTGCATCGGTATCTCGGATGCGAGCGCCTCGACCCCCTCGGGAACGCCGGGCAGTTCCTTTTCGCCGGAGATGCGCGGCGTACCGACCGGCGTGGTGCGCTGATAGTCGGTGTGGCGAACGAGATCTTCGAACGTAACGGGCTGTCCGGTCGCATTGTCGGTCAGTCCGACCAGATAGTGATCGAGATCGTCGCTGGTGAGGGTGAGGCGTGAGCCGGGAACGGACGTTCCGCCGGGGCCCGTGACCGGATTCTTCGGGCGCATTTTCGTCGCGACCATCGGGTGTGCGGGATCGCGCAGATACGGCGCCAGCGCGCCGCCATGGCCGATCAGATAAGGCAGGAAGAAATATCGCTTGCCGAAGCAGAGCGCGGGCAATTTCCCGCTCGCACCTTCAGGGAATCCGTAGGCCTCGATGCGCCGGGGGACGGCGCGCGCCGATTTCGGCGCGGTGTGCACGGGATCGTGCGGCATCTCGCCGACCAGCGAGCGGTTCTCGTAGGAGAGATTGGCCGCGCGAACCCCGCCGATCTCGCCGATTTGCAGAGGGACCGGATCGAACGGCTCTTTCCGGACCGCATCAAGGCCTTTCAGCGGCTTGCGGACGTTGGTCGCGGCGTCGACGGGCGGCGCATACATCGACGCCAGATTGAGGCTGTACCAGATATCGCTCGCGGGCCAGTGATCACCGGGATTGCCGGACGTGCCGACGAGCACGCCGGTGCCGGCGAACATCGACCAGATGTCTTCGGTGCCCGCGATCGGCTGCGGCTGGTCGATCGGAAACACGACCGGCTGTGCCTTGGCGCTCAGTGCATAGCTGGCGGCGTCTGACGCGAGCGCGGCAAAAAGATTGACGGCCTTCCCTTTCGCGTTCTCGATCGCGATGTCCCTGGCCTGTTTGAACAGGGGTTCGACGACCGTGACGTCGCTCGACCCGATTGGGGCGATCGGTGACGAAGCTGCTGCCGCGAGCGCCTCCACGATTCGGATGGCTTCGTCGCATTCGGCTCCGAGGCGGTACTCCGCCCAGTTGGCAAGGGCGATTGCGATCTTCTCGGCAGGGGACGACGCCGCCGTGCCCGCGGGGGTTCCGTCGTGCTTGTCGCCGGCCACGATCGACGGAATGAAGGGGGCGGCATGCAGCAGGGTTGCATTGGTGCGCAGCGCGGCCTCGGGCATCGCCGCCAACAGGGCGTTGACGACGTCCTGCGACACGGATTGCGGAGCGATCGTGGCTTGCGCTGCGCCGGCAGGCAGTTGCAGCGTGATCGAGGCCCGCCGATTGGGGAGCGATACCCTGTCGAAATCGAAGCTCTGGGCTTTTGCCGTACCGCCATCGATCGAGATCTGGAAGCTGGGCTGCGGTGGGGGCGGCGGCGGAGGAGGTGGCCCGCCACCCGGTGGCGGCAAGGCGACCACCGAGGCGATCGGCGCCGGCGCCACGGTCAAGGTCAGGGTGTGGCTGCCGATCGTGGCGATCGGATCGGTCTGGATCGTCGCGATCGCCTTGGCATAGCCGTCAAAGAACAGCTCCGCGACGATCACCGCATTGGCCTGTGTGGTGGTCAAGGCGAAGCTGATGCCGGCGCCGCGGCTGTCGGGCGCGGTGAGGGCGCTCAGGTCGAACAGTCCGAACGCTCCGTCGGGATCCGCCACGACGTGGCCACCGCTCCATCGCGTCGCGGTGAAGCGCATCAGCGGTGTCGCCGTCGCCGTCAGTGTCTTGGCCGCTGCCGCCGAATTCTGCCAATGGCTGAGCAGGAACGCCGTCAAGCCGGCCGGCGTATCGACAATCGGATCGTTCGTCTCCGCCGGCGTCTCTTTCTCACTGCCGACCAGGCCTTGCAGGCGCTCGTCGGTCCAGACCTGCAGTTTCTCCAGCGTCATGAAGCCCGGAAGCGTCGCGTCGAGCGAGGTCGGGTCGCGCGCGGCTTCGCGGGCGGTGAGGCCCGCCAGAAAGTTCTGGTTGTCGCGGCTTGGGTGAGCGCGCGCGAACGCGAGCGGAAGCGGGGTCGCCGCGCGGGTGCCGGTCGCCGCCGGCGCCAGCACGCGCCAATACGTCGCCGCAAGCAGAAGCCGAAGCGCCGAGCGCTTCGCGTGGGTATCCGGCACCGCCTGCAACAGCGCGACTTGCGCCGGGCTGCGATCGGCCGGCGGCGTGCCGTTTGCGATCGCGCACTGGATCAGCGCCTGTTCGAGCCCCTGTGCAAATCCCTTCGCGGGATCGAGGATTTCGGCGATCTGCGCCGGGAGTTGCACCATCCAGTCCTGGCCGGTGACGGAAGCCCAGCCTCTCGCACCTCCGATCAGGAATTTGTCCTTCAGCAGGATGCGCTTGCCGACGTCGGGCGCCTCGGCGAGCCGGTCGATGACGGCGCTGCCGGGGATTGCGGGTGCGGTCACCGCTGCGTAGTCGCATGTCCAGAGATGATGGCCGCTGGCGCTGTTTTTGGGTTGCGGCTTGGCCGGGTCCTTGTACGTGGCCTGCGCGACCGAAGGTCCGTCGACGCCGAACAGCGGCACGATGACGAGCTCATATGTGTCGCCCGGTCGGGCGGTGTCGACCTGCAAGCAGGTCCACACCCTGTGCAGCTCCGGCCACGGCGCCGGAAAGGACGACAGGCTTTCGACGAAGCCGAATACGGTTTGATCTGCTAGCGAGGCACCGGGCGCCTCCAGCCGCCGATGGTCGCGCGCGAGCTCCGCGAGCATCTGATCGCGCGGCTGTTGCCATTCAGCCGGAGCCGTCGTCGGATACCGCGCGTCGGGATGGACGACCGGCGTCACCTTGGCCTCGACCGCGCCTGCCGGGTTGGCCGGGTCGACCCACCACCCCGCCCAGCTTGTCTTCTGGCCGGGATCCCAGCTTCCCGCGCCGGTCGTATCCGCGGTGGTCCATTCCCAGGGAACGAGCATGTGCCAGTCGCTGTTTTGCGCCTGGTCGGTATCGCCGACGCTGATCCAGGCGCTCAGCCGCGCACCAACATAGGGTTTTGAATCGAAGTCGGGCAGCTGGTCGATTTGAACGTTGATTTGAAGTGCGCGCGCCATCACTGCTACTCAAAATAACGAGTTCAAAAATGTCGGGTTACTCGAAGCTGCTCGAATAGGAGACGCTTCGCGATTCCTTCTTCTCGCCGGCAAAATTGTATTCCACGTGCTCGGTCACGTTCAGCGTGAAGAACACGCTGATCTTGATCGACAGGTTCAGCGTGCCCGATGCGATCATCTGCGAGCCGTCATAGGTGATCGCGAGCAGCAGGCTGAGCCCGATGGTGATCAGTCCGGCGACATCGACATTGCCGCGGATCAGCAGGAACACCGTGACCGCGGTCGTCGAGCCGCCCGGTCCCGTGCTCCAGGTGATCGCGATCGCGCAGCCGACCTGGACATAGACGCCGCCCGATACGACGCCGAACGAGAAGGCGAGGCCGACGCCCGCGACGATCCCGACCTGGAGCGTGAACATCAAGAGCGGCGCGGGCTTCGCCATCGGCATGTAGGACAGCCGCGTGGTGACGAAGCCGCCGCCGTTGAGGATCCAGACGTTGAGCGTGAAGGGCGCGGTCATCGCACCGACACCGAGCTCGGCGAAGATCTCGAATTCGGGCAGCGCGGTCACGCCGAACAGGACGTGGAGCGACAGATCGTCGATGCCGAACACGCCGGTCTGGATCGGCGGCAAATCGAGATCGAGGCAGGCAGCGATGCCGCTGGGAACGCCGCCGAACATGTAGGGGACGATCTCGAAGTCCCCGCCCTCGCCGGTCGACTCGATCATGTCGGTCAGGAACTGGAGCGCGTCCGCGAGCACGACCCTGTCGGGCTGGATGTTGAAGCTGATGCGGCCGGTCTCGTCGAAGGTGAGCCCGGTTTGCTGGAAGGTCAGGATGTCCTGCCCGGCACAGACCAGGCGCCAGTCTCCGAACAGTTTTCCGTGCATCGATTTCTGGGTGCCGGCACGCCCCGCGGCGACCCGCGCCGAGGCGGTGAACTCCGCCTGGTCGATCATGATCTGGATCGGGCCGAAATCCATCAGCGGCGCCGCGCTGGCGAACGGCACATCGACATCGGCCTGGAGCCAGGCGCTCAGCTGGGCCTGGTCAAACCCGTGCGTGACCTTGACGGCCTTGCTGTCGGTGAGATCCGGGAAGCCCAGATTCTTGAACAGGCCGTCGAGCTTGATGCCCGAAAAATCCGGAAACATCTTCGAGATGTCGAGATTCTTGAGCGCGTCCGGCATCAATTGATCGCCGATCGACGACGCGGGCAAGCGGATGCCGAACGACGTGAGCAGATCGTTGGCTGACGCGGCGGCCGCGCCCAGTGCCGCCGCACTGTCTGCAACGCGATTGACCAGCGAGATCGCCGGCGTCATGTCGACGACCTTGTTCGCCTCCTGGAAGACGTAGGCGACCTGCGGCCGGTTGAAGCCGAGCTGGTCGGTCTTCGGCGGATCGCCGACGGCGCGCAGCAGGCGCAGGGTGTCGGACCCCTGCTGGAAGATGCGCTCTCCTTCCTTGGCCAGATCGGCGGGATCGCGGCCGCCGAGATAGTCCGCCGCGCGCTGCTGGAGCCCTCCTAGCGTCTCGCGCGCGCGGGCCTCCATCTGCCGGCCGACCTGGGTCACGGCGTTCTGCGCATTCTGCGCCAGCTGGGCGACGTCGCCGGCAATGCCGTCGAGCGCCTGATCGAGCTGGGCCTGATAGCCCGCCAGCTGATCGTCGATCCAGGCCTTCGCCGTGTCGGCCGTGTTGTAAATCTGATCGATCGCGCCTTCGAACGCGCCGCAAACATCTTTGGCGGCGGCAACCAGAGTCGATTGGGCCGCCTGAATGTCTGAATCCAGGGCCGCCTTGATGGAATCGACGGTATTCTTGAGGCCCGTCGGGACCGCAGCGATCTTGTCGGCCAGCTCGATCAGCCGGGCCGTAATCTGGTCGGTCGGCAGCCCCTCGATGTCATCGCCGAGCTTCTTGATGAGGTCTTGCGCCGGTTGCAGCTGTTGCAGAACGGCATCCTGGACCTGCTGCGCGGTCTTGTCGATTGTCTTGGTCACGCCGGTAACGGCGCTGCCCGTCGCCGAAAGCGCCGCACGGGCGTCGAGCTTGTCGCTGATCTCGTCGATCTTTTTCTTCGCGTCCTCGACGGCCGCTTTTGCCGCGGCGACGTCGGTGTTCAACGCCGACAGGGCGGTTGCGATGCTGGCTTCGACCTTGTTGAGGACCGAGTCCAGCACCATCAGCACCGTTCGCGCCGGCTGTGGCAAGGCATTGGACGATGCCTCGGTCATGAACTGACCGATTTGCGCCCGGATCTTGCCGAATTGATCAGTCGCGGTGTTCAACGCCGCCGCAGCAGCCGGGAGCTGATTGTTCGTGATATTGTTGAGCGCATTGTCGATGCTTGTCTTTGCGGCTTCCTTTTGCGCATCGAGCTTCAGGATGATCGAATCGACCCCTGCGCCGATCTTGGTGGCGATGGCGTCGGCATTGGCGGCGGCCTGGGACAGGCCGGCGCCGGTTGCATTGGAAAGATCCGTCAGGCGCTGCGATAATCCGCCGATCAGATCCTTGACGATCTTCTTCTTCGCATCCGTGGCCTGCCCGACCAGCAGGGCGGCGGTTGCCTTGATCTGATTGGCCTCGCCCGTCAGCGTGGCATCGATCGTGGTGACGAGTTGATTGGCTCGATCCTTCGCACGGCCGATCTGGGCGCTGACTTCCGCCTTGATGCGATCGGCCTGCTCGTCGCAAAGCGACTTGGCGAGGCCAGTCACCGTGTTGCGGTCCGGCCATTTCTTGTCGGCCTCGGTGAATTTCTTCGTCAGGTTCTTGACCTGGTCGGCGATCGGAAGCTTGGCAGCTGCGTCCTTGATCGCCTGCTTGATCGACGCCGGGCTGGCGTTCGGCAACGTCGCCGCCACGCGCGCCGCTTCGCTCAACCGTCCGGTGAGGGCGTCGAGGTCGAGACGGAACGACGAGACGGCGTCCGCCACTTTGGTGACGACGACGGCCGCGGCCGGATTGGGGTCCGTTTTCGGCGGCGCAGCAGCGGTTGCGCGCCCGATCGTCACGTTGCGCAGCTGTGCCGCCGGGCCCTTGTCCTGCCGGCCATGCGTGATCGAAACCGTCTCCCTCGACGGCACGATGCCGATGGTGAGGCGCTCATAGCCGCCGACGTGTTCCGGCTCGGGCGGAAGCAGGCCGTCATGCAGGTCGCCCGTGACGGGTGTCCGCTTGCCGGCTTGCGGCAGCGGCAAATCGATGAAGTCGATGTTGCAGACCGGATGCCAGGTATCGGTATCGTCCGTCTCGCCCTTTCTCAGATCGACCGTGGTGTAGAATGTGAGCTTCTCGGGCTCGGCGATCTCGAGCGCCTTTTCCACGCCGGCTTCGCCCATCACCAGAAAGCGGATTTGCGGCTTTGGATACACGAAGGTGGGATCATCGGGATTGTCGGCGTTCTCCGGCGGCTGGTCGAACGCCTTGTTCCACAGCGGGACTTGCCATCCCTCCTTGCGGACGTCGCCGCCCCACCGGCTGTCGACCCGGATCCTCCGTGCCACGAACTCGACGCCGGTCAGGCAGCCGGCGGCCTCGATCGCGTTGCCCTGTTCGGGATAGCGGCGAACCTGCTCGATCAGCTCGACATATTCCTCCACCTTGCGAAGCACCGGCCGTCCACGCAGCTGGTCCTGCTCCAGGCCGATCGGCGCCGTGTTGTAGAACTGGGCCGAGGGCACCACGCTGCGCTCATAGACAATGATGTGCTTGGCCTTGTTCCACAGCGCGCCGACGCGGCCGATACGCTCAAGCGCGTAGCGGTGGACTCGGCCCATCGTGGTTTCGGTCGTGATCGCGGTCAGCCTGTGATCGAATAAGCCGCGCTGGGTGCCCCATCCGCCGAGCGCGGAGAGATGGACGGATCGTGCCCAGCCGCCGTCGGAGGCGACATTGCGGTAGACGCTGCGCAGAATGTTGCTGCTTTCGAACGCCCACGGGACGCCGCCGGGAAAGCTGCGCGCGTCGCTGTCCTTGTCGACGCCTTCGCTGATGAATGTGTCCCGTAGCGGCGGATCCAGATCGGCCGGCACGCCGCCGGGAACGGGCCAGCGGAATGCGGTGAGCGGACCGGACACAGCTGCGCTTTTGAATGTGACGGTCGTCGGCGCACCGGCTCCGCTGACATTTGCCGTGACCGCCTGCGGAGGCGTGGCAAAGTGCAGGTTGAAAGATCCCACCGACGGCGCGTCGGCTGAATAGTCCGCCGCCTTCAGCGGATCGCTGCCGTTGATCGCGTCCACCAGTGCCTGGGCGACCGCCTGCGGGTCCGGATTGCTCACGGCAGTGCTCAATGAAACCACGGTGCCGCCGCTCAGTGTCACGTTCAGGCTGATCGTATCGCCGACCTTCGGGGTCTGGATCGTCACGCTCATGACGCGCGGCACGGCCCGCGTCCTCAGCTTGAAGCTGGCATCCTGCTCGATGGTCAGCTCGTCCAGCGCGTCGCCCTGCCACAGGCGATCGACCGCGAGCCTTCGGTCCTGGGCGCGACGTATCGCGTTGAAAGCTTGAATATAGGCCCGGACGGTCGGCGTCGGTCCATCGGCGGAGATGTTGTTGACCGGCGCGCCGATGACGGCGCCGATTTCGGCAACCCGCACCCCGGCATCGGAGGGCTTCAGCCGGGTCATGATGCCGTACATCAATTCCAGCCTGAGGTCGCGCAGCCCTGCGCCCGGCGCGCGCTGGCCCGGATAGCCCATGATGCGGCGCAGATTCCAGCCGGGCTCGACATAGCGGGTGTCGAAAAAGGACGGGCTGAGGTCCAGTCGCGTCGCCGAGCCGAAGCGTGCCGCGGCAGGAACACCCTCGGCAATGTCCGCCGGGCGGCCTTCCTCGATGCCGCGGTCCTTCTCCATGGCCTCGCCGATGACCTGCGGCGGCAGCAGCAGGCTGACGGCTCCGTCAGTGCTGGCGAGACGCCACGACAGGCCGTTCTCGCCGGCAGCATTCCAGACCGCGACTTCGTTCGATTCATTGGTCTGCGCGTCGGCAAGGTTGCGCGTCTTGACGACCGCGATGCGGAATGGCGCGGGATCGATCACGAGCAATTTGTCGGACGCATCGTGAGGCGCGGGCAAAGGATTGACCTGGATCGCCTTCAACGACAGCTGGACGGTGTGATTGCGATGGCGGGCGACGGTCTCGTTGGCAAAAAGGGTGAGTTTTGCTTCCGTCGTTTCGGCGGGCGGCGTCAGCGGCAGCAGCAATGGTGCATCGGGATCTGGGCCGGTTTCGCGCAGTGCGTCGAGCACCCGGTCCTGGGTGGTGATCCGCGCATCGCTCGGCAGATCATCCTGGCCCGCCGGCAGAACGCTGCCGATCGGCAGCTTGACCAAGGCATCGATCGCCGACGCGATGAGGCCTCCGTTGGCGCCCGCCTCGAGCGCCAGCAGGCGCAGCATGCCGCCGGGTTCGAGGCTGTCCGGGAAGGCGGATTGCAGATCCATCTGGAGGGCGCCGATGCGGGCCGGCTTGGTCGATGCCGTCTTCTTGATGATCTTGATACCCAGCATCACGCCGCGATAGGCATCGACAGGGTCGCGGCCGCTGCCGGCTGGCTGGAATGCCGGTGGCCTGACCCACGGCGGCGATTGCGCCTCGCTCGGATCGGTAAAGACCGGTGCGCTCAGGATGACGTCGTAGGTCGGCGTCGCGCCGGATGTCAGAACCAGGCGAGGGAATTCGGCGCTGGCCGACACGCCGAACTCACCGGTGATCCCGAAAGGACCCTTTGGCTTGCCATTGTCAAAGAGCCAGTCCGCGCCGTGGAACATGTCACCGATGAAGCGCGGCTCCAGCGTCAGGAATTCGGCATCGATTTCGCGCGGCGACGTGGTCGTCGTGATCGTCCGGGCATAGGGGCGGCGGTCGATCATCGAGCCGACGAAATGCCAGGCCGGCGTGTACAGGCGCCTTGATCCGTCACTCCATCTGGCCGGCACCAGCGGATTTCCGTCCGCATCCTTGTCACCGGCCTTGATCGTCAGCCGCGGCAGCAGCGAGATCGGCGTGGCATCCTCGACTTGACGAAGCCCGGCGTGCAGCTCCTCGACCCGAGCATTGAAGGCTTCGATAATGGCCTTCGTGATGTCCTCGTCGCTGGCATAGTTGTAGGAGCGCGCGGTGAAGATCCATCGGGTCTGCCGGCTCGGCGAAAGCACCCAATTGACAGCCTGGCTCGGCTGCTCCTGCGCAAAGCGGATGTTTCTGGCGCCGAGCTGTAGCGATGGTGCGAATGGGACCTTGAGATCGCGATCGTCCGTGATGAAGTAGATCGCCTCGAAGCGCAGGGCCATCCGGTTGACGTCGATGAGGCGGAAGCCGAGCGTCCGGATCACAGAATCCGACGTAAATCCGATCTTGAGCGCGTCGAGGATGGGGACACGATTGGCGACCGGCGAGCCCGCCGCGCTGTCCGACGCACGCGCATCGGCGTCGCAGAGCTCGCTGAGGCAGGCGTTTCGCCTCGGCGGGATGTAGCGCGGAGCGTTGCTGCCCAGCGTGTAGCCGACCCGCATGTTGTCGAACAGAGGTCCGAGCGAAGGCGTCTTCGACGTGGTCGCCACGCGAGCGAACAGCGTGCCTTTGTCTCTCTGAGTGCCGATTTGGGCCGCGTAGAACCGGAAGAAGCCGCGATGCCGGCCGTCCTGGGTGTCGTGTCCGTTGAGCGCCAGGCGGACCTCGGCCAGCACGGCGAAGCCGAGAAGCTTGCCTTTCGCGCTCTCTTGTTTCTTGGCATCCGGACCGCCGGTCGCGATCGACATCGGGTCGGGGAACAGCAGAATGCGCGTGCCGGGCGGATCATTGTTCGGCGCCGGCGGCTGCGGATCGACTTTGCCGTCAGCCTTGATGAAGCGGCAGGTGTCGAGCGCCATCAACGGGCCGCCGGCGGAGGTCTGCGATGCGCCGAATGGCTGGGTATCCTTGTCATAGATCGCCAGCCGCACCACGTCGCGCAGCGGGATCGCGAAATTCAGCCGCGACACCGCGTTGGGACTCTTGGTGCCGGCATCGTCAATATAGGGGTGGATCGGCTCCTTGAGCTTCGCGATCAGGCTTGCGGAGAGCTCTTCCGCGGACAGCACGTCGGCTTTTTCGTCGCCGTCCAGCAGCACCGTCGGAGCAGGCCCGAACATGTCGTAATAGGTCGGCTTGTAGAAATCCTGCTGGAATGCCTCGAATGCTCCGGGCCCGCCGAGCGGATGCGGGATTTCAGACCACGGCTTCTTGCCACTCTCGCGGTTGGCATTGGCAAGCAATCGTTCGAGATCATCCAGCCGAAAAAGCGCGTAACGCCATTGCCAGGTAAAACTGGCAACGATCGTGGGGTCCACGATCGTGGCGCCGTCGGCGGCCACAGGCACCTCGCCAATGACGATGGCTTGGGGATGACCAGAATAAGCGCCGCCGTCACCTGGCCCCGTCCGCACGGCGATCAAAGCTATCCGACGCGGATCCTTTGGATCTGCCATCTCGCCCCCGCCAAAAATGATCTCGTCAAAAACAAAAAAGTACTATCTAAGATAGTGGCCGAGGAAGCGGGGTGTGTAAAGAGGGCCGAACGCGATCAAGTGAAGTTATTCGTTTGATGCGCCGGACAGTCGGATCGAGAACTGACATTGGTTAGCTTTGGGGGATGCGTCGTACGGGAGCCCTGCGAGAATGGCGGGGACGTCTTCATCATAATCCGGGGCACACCTTGCAAAGCCACGGTGCACGGCGATCTTTGCTGCCGCCTTAGTACGCCGCCGGCTCTAGCGCTCGCTACGGCCTGCCTCGAGCCATCGTTCCGCTCAGGCGCAGCCAACTGTCGCGCCACCGGTCCGGGTAGTTGAATTCGCCGCAACTGTCTTGACTCTCGCTCCAGTTGAACTACCGTTCAGGATGTATTTTGCACCCTAGTTTATTTTTTACCGATGGATGCTGCTACTTGGAAAGCTGTTGACGGGACACGGCCTGAGAAACGGCTCGAAGGCCCGAAGGCTCGTCAACCGAGCGAATATCCGATCGATCTTCTGACGGTTTTGCTGGAAGAACACGAAGACGTTCTCGCGAGGCGTAAGCTTGCAGATCCCGATAAGACACGTGTCGAAAGTGAAGCGAGCCCGGATGACTGCAAGCTCGAGATTAATACTGATGGAAACCCACTAGGGCCGTACCTGGAGAAGGCGCATCGGTGTCCGAACCTGAACGCGCTGTGTCTATCGGGAGGGGGAATTCGCAGTGCAGCGTTCGCGCTAGGGGTGATCCAAGGTTTTGCCAAATTCGGCTTGTTGGACAAGTTCGATCGCTTATCCACCGTCTCGGGCGGAGGGTACATCGGAAGCTGGTTGACGGCTTGGGTGCAAAGAAGCGGCTACCCGCGGGTGCTTTCCGACATTCACCCGAGCCGCATGCCCGATCCCCACTCGCCTGTGGCACATCTCTGGCGATACAGCCGATATCTTGCTCCTCGTGCTGGCCTTCTCTCGACCGATTTCCTGACGCTGATCACTCTCTACGTTCGCAATTTGTTGCTTAACTGGTTAGTATTGATCCCCTTTGTTGCTATCGGGATTGTAGCGATCAAGGCGATCGCGGTGATAAGCTGGTCAACATCGCCGTCGTCGTCTGGGATGTTGGTTTCTCTTGCGGTGATGTTCGCCGGCTGGGCTTTGCTCGATTCCCTTCTTCAGCGTCCGGGCTGGGAGGTTCGATCCGCCGGAGCCATACCATTCGGCGTCGCAGAACTCCTCCCGATGCTGCTGGGTGCGATTTGTGCGACCATGGCGATGCTGAGTAACAAGAGCGACATAGACGACAATGGCTCGCGAGTAATTTTGGACTTCGCCATGTGCGGTGCCGCCCTCGCTGCCACGGCATGGCTATTTGCCTACTATTTTGCGAACTTCGCACGCAATCGATCGAAGTCGGTCGAGTTCAACGTGGTTGATGCCTCAAGCGAACGTACTATTACCCATCACGTAGTGATTGCCGGACTGGCGTTCGCAGTTTCTGGCGCCTTCGTAGGCGTCCTCTTTGCATTGATCACGGTCCACACGGCCGATCTTCGCGATGATCTCGCAGTGTCGGCGATCATCACCCTAGGCCCAAGCGTCGTCATTCTGGCGCTCTTCGCAGGCGAACTTCTGTATGTAGGGCTGACGAGCTATGCTCCTTGGGGCGACGCAGAACGCGAATGGTTGGCTCGCTCGGGGGGCCGTCACGGTCTCGCAGCAGCTTTGTGGGGCGTCGCCGTCGGTACCGTCTTATTCGGGCCTTTGATTATTTCGTACTTTCAAGAGGCTGGAGCTGTCTCTTTGGCTGCCGCGGGTGGGGTGGCGGGAATGCTCATTGCCCTTCTGGGTAAGGCTCCGAGAACCGCTGCGATCGTCCGTGATACGGCCAAAAAGACTTTTTCAGATTATTCGATCGGAGCAATCCTGGCGCTTGCCGTTCCTATTTTTTCCGTCTGTTTACTGGCTCTGATCTCGTGGAGCCTAGACAAGCTTACGATTCAGTCTTCGCTCACACAATCAGCGCTTCTTAAATTAGAGCTATCGCCCTGGCGGCCATACTCGGTCGTTATCGTCTCATGTCTATTCGTGGGACTGCTGTTTTCATGCTTTGTGAATATCAATCGATTCTCGCTCCACAATGTGTACCGAAACCGATTGATACGCGCATTTTTAGGAGCATCAAACTTTCAGAGGGAACCTAGTCCCGAGACGGACTTCGACGATCGCGACAACCTCAGTATGCATGAATTGTGGCCATCGGCATCAATAACCAGTCCCGGCGCTCCGCCCCAGTTGCTCTACGTGAACATGTCGTTGAACGTGCTCCGCGGAAACGAGCTTGCATGGCAGGAGAGAAGGGCTTTGCCGTTCGTGGCGACTCCTCGGTATGTCGGCTGTGGCAGCCTACTTTGGATAGACTGCGAACCGAGCCAGCGATATGGGTGTTATCGTTCCGCACGCCTCTATGCGTGTGGTGAAAAGAAGCCGGGACTTAGGAAGGGGCTCACGCTTGGAACGGTAATGACGCTTTCAGGCGCCGCGGCAAGCCCCAATATGGGTTATCATTCCTCAGCGGCATTGAGCCTTCTCCTCACACTATTCAACGTTCGGCTGGGTGCCTGGTTTGCGAATCCGGGACCCGCAGGCTCCAAAAAGATACACTGTACCGGACCGGCGATTGCTGTGGGACCGCTTTTCCAGGAGGCCCTCGGGCTGACCGATGAAGATCGTGCATTCGTTTACCTGTCTGATGGGGGACATTTCGAAAATCTCGGCGCTTACGAAATGATACGCCGTCGGTGTCGATTCATCGTAATAAGCGACGCAGGCTGTGATGGGGACTACACGTTCGAGGATCTTGGAAGCTTAGTGCGAAAAGTTCGAATCGATTTCGGCGTCGATATTCAGTTTTTCGGTTTGGAACGCCTGAAGGGCCGCAGCGAGTCCAGCTCCAACGACGCTCCTGTCGCGGCGATTGCTGACGTCATTTATCCGGAACTGCCGGGTTGGCCAGGCAAATTACTATACATCAAGCCGGGGTACCGCGGCGGGAGTGAGCCTGCATCTGTGCGTAGCTATGGGCAAATGCACCCGGAATTCCCGCACGAATCAACCGCGAACCAGTTCTTCGGGGAGTCACAATTCGAAGCGTATCGCGCGCTGGGAGAGTACTCGGTCCAAAATCTGGCGCCTGCAGGCAGCTTTAATGAAGGGGATATCGCCAGCTTTATGGCGGCTGTTGAAGAAAATTTGAGGAGATAGTGGATGCGAGCGCAATCTATACTGTTAGCTGTCCTAACTTCGCTGGGCTCATCTCCCTCCTTTGCTGGTGATCCTCAAGACCTAAGCACATGCCAGTCACTGGCTGTGAAAGGACAGCCTGGACTTTATCTGCGCACGTCTAGTGGCCAGCTACTGAACGTAAACGGATCTTCCGTTGTCTACGAACCAGAAGCTAGGCTGTACTACGTCGGCAACAAACGTCCCGAGAGAGAAGCAGTTTGGACAGTGCGAACGAAAACTGTCGCTCGTTCGGCGAAGGCCAACGAGGCGATGCTCTGGCGGCCCGGGATAGTGACGGAATGCTCCGGCGGCAGAACATTAGAGAGTTTCGGCCGGGACGATAGGTTCGTGTCTTTGCAGCGCTATTATCAGCACCATGCGCCGCCGTCGGCGCGCAGGCGTGACGATGATCTATCAAGAAAATTTCATATGCCAATGCGCAACAGCGATGGACAATGCACCGGGCGTACTGACGATCCGCAAACTGTGGGACCCCTTCAGGAAGTATATCGCTTTGAGGACGTTAATCCCGGCCCTCTCGTTGTTGAAAGAGCTTCCGAACCCAGACCGGCACGAGCCGACATTGTTTCTTCGGTATACTCGGGACTAACTTCAGAAATTGCCCATGTTTCTAGCGGTGAACCGACGTGCTTCGGTTTCGCAGCGCCATTGCCGACCAGTGCAACTGTTGGAACGCAGATTCTCGGCGGTATTGGTTGGCCCTTCTCGCGCTGGGAGCGGTACTCGCAGGCCCTACAGGATGCTCAAAAGTGGCAGCCTAGTAAGACGATCGTAATCCTTCGGGAGTTGAATGGTGCCGGAAACGGGCTCTTTTCAATCTCTTGGGCGCCACAGCAATGACAAATGGTGCGGCCGTTCAGCATGCCGACTGCCTCGAGTTTCCAGTTGGAGCCATTGTCGCTCGTCGGGGATTTGAAGATTTCGCTTCACGGTTTGTGTGGCTGGCGATTCCGCTGGAATACTACTTGCTCACCAGATTTACCGGCGGAGTCGAGATATGGTCTCTGCCCATCGTATTCATCGCGTTACTGACGATTGGGATGGCCATTGGCATCAGTTGTATAATGGCGCTTCTGATCCGGGATGGAGCATCTTACTCAGCCCGCGTTCGGATTTGGGCTGTCACTCTGTTGCTGCAGTGGGTTACGTCGCTTCTGATGTTAGCAATGGGCTATGTGCTCGGCCGCGGTTTCGGCGAGGACTACGACTTGCTCTATTTAGTAATGAGAGGTCTCCCGAACTTCGGCAGCTATCCCTGGGTGCTAGATCCACGAACATATACCATCTACGTTCTCTATTCAGTAGCGGCCGCTATCTTTATCAAATTGGTGGTCCGACTGTTTGGAGAGCCAGATTTCCCAGCCGATCTGCCTCGAGGTCCAAATTTGGTCTTCGTCGTGCCGCTCACGGCTGCAATCATGATGGTGGTTCATGGTTTGACCAGGCTGTCATAGATGATGAGATTTGTACTAGCAGGTAAAGGGCTGTTCACGGTGTCCTTATAGGACCGAGAGAGAGGGATTATCGGGGTGGTCGCGATGGCGGCGTGCCGGTGCGGCGGATCGCTGCGATCGGCGAGCACTACGACGGCAATTCGCTCTGTCGGCGCTTCCTCCGAGCCACTCAAACAAACCTTTGATCGAATGGGAGGAGTCCGTGCAAAAATTATTGGCAATGGTTTTGACAGTAGTGGGCGTTCACTCGGCTGCCGCAGCAAACTGGTCGACGGATCTTAGTGGTTCGAGAGCAACCACACTAACGTGCAAAGGGAATGGACGCGTGGGCGTCTTCTATTTCGAGAATAACGGTGCTCAGGCGGACAAGGGCTGCACGGCGCATTGCGAGTGGGTTGACAACAAAGGTCATGTCGAGCCCACCAATGGCGGCAAATGGGACATCGACGAAGATTTCAAAGGTGCAAAAGGAAGTGTCAGTTTGGATTTTGACATAATAGATTCTCAAAAGGCTAAATTGAGCTGCGACTAGAGATGCTCTCTCGATGACTGAGAATACGAGCGCATCTACCGCAGCGACTTGTATCCGGAGAATGTGTGAACAAATGGTGGGGAAGGCCCGAGGACGACAGCGATGACGAACCTCTGTTCGAGCCGAAGTTAAGAGGTGTCGTCACGGTACGTCCATTGATCGATGGATGCGATTGCCTGAAACACTCAACCAGGCCGGCTTCTAGGGGATCTCGTCCGGTGAGGCGCTCGCGCGCCCATGCGATCGATTCGTCCAACGAGAGGTCGCCGACCGCTTGTCCCGGCTCTTCTGCGGCGCGGGATGCCAGTGCGTTGAGGAATTGCCGCGCGTCTTCAACCTGCCTCCAGCGCGAAGCGAGCTCGAGAAACCCGCGCAGGCGGTTTCGTTCAAGCTGTTGCCTCTGGCGTTCCTTGTAGCGGCGCATCTCCTCTTCGTGCCGCCGCCGCTCGTTTTCCTCATATTGCCGGCGGCGCTCCTGCAGGATTGGTGCTGCCGCGATGAAGACGGCCGCGATTTCCGGCAATTGAGCTTCGAGCAGCTCGTCAGCGGCGTCGATCCAGGAGTGGCGCAGCGTGGGATGCGGCCGGGGTTCGATCGACAGCTGCAAGAGGCCGGTCGGCTGCATCTCCTGCCTCCATGGCCGTTTTGGATTGAACCCGCGCTTCTTGTCCTCTTCGGTCAGGGGCTGCCGGACGTGGCGATATTTCTCCTTGATGACGAGAGCAGCCACCTGCCTGGCGATCTCCACGGCTGGGCGCCCGCGCTCGTCGACCTTCGCCGTGTAGCCGTGCTTCTCCAGCGCGATGAACAGGGTGCTGAGGAGGCGATGGCGGCGACGCTCCATCATCGTAAAGTCCGGCGGCACATAGCCGCCGCGACTCCAGGAATAGCGCTTGGCCTGCTCGCGCTCGCGTTGGCGCTCCTCGATCCAGCCGGCGACGACGCGATGGGGCTGATGAAGTTTGCTGGGGACCCTGAGCGCCGCGGTCAGCCGGCGTGCCGTGGCAAGGCCCCCCTCGAGTTCGGATGGCATCTGGGGCGGTAGTGAGGCCGGTAGGCTCGGTGCGATCGTCACCTGCGCCCTCGTGCCCGAGCTGATCGCCGGCAAGGCCGCCTGGATGACCTTCTTGCCGGCCTCCCTGCGGGCCCAGTAGCCTCGCGGCGGATAGGGTACGTCAAGGCGCCGGCAGATCTTGGCGAGGCCGTTGCCGGAAAGACCGTACTGGATCGCCAGTCGGCTCATCGGCGTAGCCCAGACCAGCGCATACAGCTCTTCACGGCTGAGGGTGACGGACTTCCTTGTTTCTGCGTCGGGCATGTCGTTGGCTCGCAATCCTGGCTGGTGGCGGGAGGAAGGGGCTTGCACCCGACCGGTGCAAGCCCCTGGCCGCGAGCAAGGCTACGCCGCCCGCGGGCCATCTTCGCGGCGGAGGCGTTCTTGGAACGCCAAGGATAGCAGGCACGCAAGCGAGCAATCGATCGAGCTGGCGAGCCAGCAAGCAAACAAGCTGGCAAGTCAGCAAGCCTGCGGATCGACAAGCTGACATGTTAGCAAGATCATGTGCGGCCCCGCGTGCGATTAGTCACCGGAACTGGCGGGATACTCAGCAGCTCGGCACCCGTGGGCGAGGGCGGATCGGTGGCTGACCCGCAACTTCCCGGTACAGCAACTCACGGGTAGGATACAGGCCGGATGACGGTAAGACACGGTGTGATCCGAAATATCCCGACAAGTTCGAGCCGCTGCGGGGAGCCATGGGGAGCGAAACCGGCTGCCAGCGTGCGAACTGATAGCAAGCTATCAAGCTGACAGAACAAGTCCGCTTGCGCGCAGCGCATTTAATCTAGTTTGCCGTACGTTCCGATTGCATCGAGAGGGGGCTTGCGTTTTTCGTTCGTACCGGCAATTGTACCAGCGGCGTCGCCACCTGCACGAAACGCCTGCAAATTGGGGTACGGAGGATAACTGGCGCAGAATCCCTCCCTCTCCGCCAGCTTACCGCGCCATGCGGACAACCCAATCAAACCGATCGTCTCTAGAGCTACCGGCTTCGGACGGCGGATACCGGGGTCCGGAGGTGCATAAGCTTCCCAAGTTGCATACGAGGTTCGATTCACTTCGCCCGATCAGCGGGCGCTGATGTCTTGTTGACAATCCGATTCCCGGCATTCAACCTAACATTGGCATCGGATTTCGATACACTTTCGTGGCTGTTTTGAGTGCGCCGAATACTTTGATCGTTGCATGCGTGGCACGTGGAGATATTGCCGTGACCAATCTGCTTTGCAATCCAGCAGAGAATGCCGGTTACGGCGCTGAGCACATTGCAAATTCGCCATAGGGGGCGGTCGGTGCCAGAGCGCAAATAGTCTCGCGGCAAACGCCGGTGTGACTTCGTTGCGTGGTGACAATTGCTGAGAGCCAGGGGGTCCGATGTCAGTCATCATCTGCCGGCCAAAGATTCTTCAGCCCGAAATGCTCGCGAACGCGGAGCGGAGAGCGCTGATCATCAATCCAGCCAACGAGACCGAGCGGCACACGATCGAACGCACGCCCGTCGGACGTCGAGGTGGCCCGCGGCGCATTGCCGTAGTGATCGGTCGCAAGTGGCCGGCCAAGGGAGTGCAATTGAGCGTCTCTTTCATGGACAGCCCGAAGAGCGATTTGCGAAATCGCATCCTGCTGCACATGAACGCTTGGGGAAAGAAAGCCAACGTGAAATTTGCCGAGACCTCCGGCGTTGGACAGGTCCGCATTGCGCGGCTCGATTCTCCCGAAGACCAGGCTGGCTACTGGTCCTATGTCGGCACCGAGATCCTGGAGATCGACAAGGATCAGCCGACCATGAACCTCGAAGGCTTCACGATGCGAACGTCGGAAGCCGAATTCAAGCGCGTCGTCCGCCATGAAGCCGGGCATACTTTGGGCTTCGACCACGAGCACATGCGCAGCGACATCGTCAAACTCATCGATCGCGACAAGGCTATCAGCTTCTTCGACGAGGACCAGGGCTGGACTCCCGAGGAGGTGAAAGAGCAGGTTCTGACGCCGCTGGCGAAGAAGTCGATCATGGGCACCAAGGAAGCTGATCCGATCTCGATTATGTGCTACCAGTTGCCCGCCGCGATCATGAAGAACGGCAAGCCCATCAAGGGCGGCAAGGACATCAATCCGAGGGACCATGCGTTCGCGGCCTCGCTCTATCCAAAGACGAGCAGGACCGCCAAACCGCCGCCACTCGATTTCGAGGATATCTCGCAGCCGACGCCGGGATCGACTGAGCCTCAGTCCTCAGAGCAGCCGGACGCCACGACTGCGCCCGGGCCTGGGACCGGGGCCACACCACACAGCGTGCAGGGAAACGTCTTCGAACTCGTGATCATGGATGAGTTTCGGCCGAACCATGACGCGCCACGCAGCGCCGGTGGTGCGACACCAGAATTCGCCCAGGTGCTTGCGAGTTACGGCGGCGCGCGCGTCACGTCGGTGATGCGGCTTCGCGCCGGCGAAGACGGCGAGAAGACTCTGTTCGGAAAAATCATCGGAACGCACGAGCGCATCAAGAAATACACCAACCGGGAAGAAGGTTCGCTTCCCGGGGACAAGGACATGATCACCTTCGGCGAACAGCTGTTCGATACGCTGTTTCAGGGTGACGTCCGCCGCCTGTACGACGAAGCGCGCACGCGGCAGGGCCGCAAGCTCGATTTCATCTTCACCTCGATGATTCCCTGGATCGCGGAAAAGCCCTGGGAGTTCACCTACGACCCGGGGCGGGAGTGCTTCCTTGCAACCGAAGAGATGCGCTTCTCGCGCAATGTTCTGACCAGTATTCCCGCCGACCAGATCAACCCAGGCTCCGGGCCGCTGCGAATCCTGGTCGCGTCGGCTCAGCCCGTCGGATATGGCCGATTGTCCACCGAGCAGGAAGAGGCTGTGATCCGGAGTGGCTTCGAGCCGCTCATCGCGGCCGGGCTCGTGACCGTTACAACGCTGCCGCGGGCAACGCCCACAAAGCTGCACGGCTATCTCTCGAACGGAAAATTCGACGTCGTCCATTTCATCGGCCACGGGACGTACGATGAGAGCCGCGGTGAGGGGCGCCTCGTCTTCGTAAATGAGAAAGAACAAGAGCACAGTCTTGGCGAACGCTCGGTGCGGGAGATTTTCTGCAGCCGAAACCTGAGCCTGGTGTTTCTCAACGCCTGCGAAACCGGTGCCGCGGGGCGCGCCGAGTTCAATAAGGGCGTCGCGCAGTCGCTGGTCGCGCACGGGCTGCCGGCGGTGGTCGCAAACCAGTATAGTGTGCTGGACTCGTCCGCCACCTCGTTCGCGCAGCACTTCTATTGGTCGCTCGCCCAGGGCAATTCGCTCGGCGATTCGGCGCGGGAAGCGCGCATTGCGGTCAACTATTCATTGCACGGCGAACCGATCGACTGGGCCATCCCCGTGCTGTATGCACGAGATTCAAGCCTTGTGCTGTGCAGGCCCCCTGCAAAGCGCAGCTTCGTTCCCGAGACCCGCGTGCGTCCCGACGCACGGCGCGCGACTGCTGGACACACTGCCCGCATCGCCGTCTGGGACATGGACAACGTCTTTCCGGCACTGGATCGCACGCTCGCGCAGATGAATGCTGCCCAGAAGGAATTTGGCTTCGAGCTCGTCCGGCTGTCGGTTCCACTCGATGTCTGGGACCTGCAGAAGGGCAAACCGATGATTCTGTGGGCGGAACGCCTTGCAGGTCGATTGCGCGGGATGCCGGTCGAGCTGGACGTCGACATCCTCGCCTGTATCACGCGCCATCCGCTGCGGGATGATGCGTGGGAGAATATCTACGGGTGGTGGCCGAACAATCAGGAGCCGCGGATCCTGATCGGCTCCGTGGCCGGATTCAACCAGCTCGCGCCGGAGGGGCGTGAAACCGATCGCGTCATCGCCAATGCGATGGTTTCGGGCCTCGCCGGATTTTATGGCGATCTGGACGGCCACGCGAAGGGAAGCAAGGAGTGCCCGCTGTACTTCAACCTGGAGCGCAATTTCGAACATCTCATCGCCCGGCAAAGGTTCGACGAGGGTTGCCGGAAAAAGCTGAAGGGTCTTGGTGTGCAGCTCGATGCACTCGATGCACTGCTCAATGTCTTTCCATGAAGAGAGGTGAGCGATGGCGAAGAAGGCACGCAAGTCGAGGCGGTCGGCGCGCGTTCCTGCCGGTGTGAGCGCCGCAATAAAGAGCGGCCAGGCGATGGCGGAGGATGTCATCGCATTCCGAACCGGACAGACGCGCAAGCGGGCAGCGGCAGTCAGACGGATGGCGCGTGCGCCCAAACCGCGGCGAGCGCCGGCTCCGCCGCAGATTCCCTCACGGACGCGAGCCTTGCTCGGAACTGCGGTGAGCGCGGGTGTGCTGATCGCCGAAGGCGATTCCTGGTTTGATTATCCTTTCTACGACGTTCTGCAGATGCTCGAGGACGACTATCTCTACGATGTGGAATCCGTTGCTCACAAGGGCGACACGGTCGAAGACATGGCGCACTCGGGCGGCCAGTTCGAGGAATTTGCGCGCCGGCTGGAGAAATTATTGCGTGCGAACAAGGTCCCGCGGGCGATTCTGCTGTCCGGCGGCGGCAATGACATTGCCGGAGACGAATTCGCGATCCTGCTCAACCACGCGGCGTCCTCCCTACCGGCCATCAATGACGACATTGTTCGCGGGTTGATCGATGTGCGGCTGCGAGCGGCCTATGCACGAATCATCAGCGGTCTGACCACGATCGCGCAAACCTATCTCGGCCGACCGATTCCCATCGTGACTCATGGCTACGATTACGCGCTTCCCGATGGCCGGGGCTACCTGGGCGGATTCTGGCTGCTGCCCGGCCCCTGGCTGGAGCCCGGGTTTCGGAAAAAGGGGCACGTTGACTTCGGCAAGAATTCCGCCGTGATCGTCAAGCTCATCGACCGGTTCAACGCGATCTTGAAGGACGTCAGTGCTACTCCCGGCTTTGAACACGTCCACTATCTGAACCTTCGCAACACCCTTCGGCACGACGGGACCTACAAGAAGGATTGGGGAAACGAGCTGCATCCGACGGAAGAGGGCTTCAGGCTGGTCAGCAAGAAATTTGCTGACCTTGTTGGGAAGCTCTAGGTCGTCGCGACTCGTCAATCGAGCCTTGAACGCCAGGAGTCTGGCGGATCACGCCTGCGACCCTCGCGCTGCCAGCACCGCCCGCGCCGTCGCTACAAACGACTGCGCCGCAGGCGACAACGTCCGCCCCTGACGCTGCAGCAATGAGACCGGTCGCGTAATCGCCGGTCGCACCAGCGGCCTTGCGATCAGCGTTGGAAACTGGTCGGCCGGCAGCATCGTGGCGGGAAGGATGGCGAGGCCGAGGCCCTGGGCTGTCATGGCGAGCGCGGTGTTGATCAGCGTCACTTCATAGGTCGGATCGAGGCGCTTGCCCTGCGCACTAAGTGCCTGATCGATCTGCATGCGGATCCGCGTCTCGCTGCGCATCGCGATGGTCGGCAGTTGCGCCAGCTCGTCCCATGTGAGGGAGCGCCGCGCGGCGAAGTCCGCGGTGCGGCGGCCGATGGCGCTGAGGCGGCCGCTTGTCAGTGTCTCGACCGTCATGTCGGCGAATTCGCCTTCCACGCTGCCGATCGCGAACTCCGCATCGGTGGTGCTCAGGCGCGGCACGAGATCGTCGGCGGCAACATCCCGCATGTCGATCTCGATGCCGGGATGGCTGGCGCGGAATTTCGCGAGCACTGACGGCATCAGCGCCGAGGCGGCGCCGGCTGACGCGACGAACGCGACGCGGCCGGCGCGGGCCTGCGCGAGGTCGCGCATACGGCGGGACAGGCCGTGCGCATCGCTCAGCATGCGTTCGGCGGCGTCGAACGCCTCGTCGGCGGCCAGCGTCGGCTGCACCGAGCGTGTGGAGCGGTCGAACAGTCTGACGCCGAGCTGGGCTTCGAGTTGCTGGATCAACAGGCTCGCCGCCGATTGCGTGATCCCGAGCTCGCGGGCGGCCCGCGTGATGCTGCGCGTCCGGTACACGCCCGTGAAGGCCCGCAATTGGCGCAAGGTGACATTCATAGGCATATCTCATGAATTGATGAGCTCTTTCCGGCTTATCGCATAAACGGACCTGCAATAAAATGCATGATGCGCGGACGGAGAATCCGCAGCGAGGATGGGAGTGAACATGAGGACACAGGTACTGGTGGTGGGCGCCGGGCCCGTCGGATTGACCGCGGCGATGGATCTGGCCTCGCGCGGGATCGACGTCGTCGTCGCGGAGATCCGTCACGCCGGCGATCCGCCCAGCGTCAAGTGCAATCACGTGTCGGCGCGCTCGATGGAGATCTTCCGACGGCTGGGCGTTGCCGCCAAGCTGCGCGATGCGGGTCTGCCTGCGGACTTTCCCAACGATTGCTCCTATCGGACCACGGCGACCGGCACTGAGCTCTGCCGCATCGACATTCCCTCCCGCGCGCGCCGCTATAGCGCGACCGGCGGTCCCGACACCTGGTGGCCGACGCCCGAGCCGCCGCACCGGATCAACCAGATCTATCTCGAGCCGATCCTGTTCAGCCATGCCGCGGCGCAGCCGCGGATCAGGATCCTGGCGCGCACGGAAATCACCGACATCGAGCAGCACGACGACCATGTCGTCGCACTGGCGCGCGATCTCGACAGCGGCGATTCGCGCCGCATCGAAGCGTCCTTCGCGATCGGCTGCGACGGCAGCCGTTCCCTCGTTCGCAAATCGATCGGTGCCAGCCTGTCCGGCACGCCGGTGATCCAGCGCGTGCAATCGACCTTCATCGAAGCGCCGCAACTGAAGGAGTTGATGGGCGCACACAAGCCGGCCTGGATGGTGCTCTCGCTCAATCCGCGCCGTTCCGGCACCACGGTCGCGATCGACGGTCACGACCGCTGGCTGATTCACAATCACCTGAAGCCCGACGAGCCCGAATTCGACTCGGTCGATCGCGATTGGTCCATCCGCGCCATCCTCGGTGTGGACGAGCGCTTTGAATACAAGGTTATCAGCAAGGAGGACTGGGTCGGACGTCGCCTCGTGGCCGATCGCTTCCGCGACCGCAGGGTCTTCATCTGCGGCGACGCCGCGCATTTGTGGATGCCCTATGCCGGCTACGGCATGAATGCGGGCATTGCCGACGCCGTCGACCTCTGCTGGCAATTGGCGGCCCATCTGAACGGCTGGGCGCCGGCTGCGATCCTTGATGCCTATGAGGCGGAGCGCCAGCCCATCACCGAGCAGGTGTCGCGCTTTGCGATGGACCACGCGATGAAGATGATGGCGCAGCGCGGCGGCGTCTCGGCGGAGATCGAGGACGACACGCCGCGCGGCCAAGCGGCGCGCGCGACACTGGCCAGGGCAGCCTACGATCTCAACGTGCAGCAATATTGCTGCGCCGGCCTCAACTTCGGTTACTATTACGATGCCTCGCCGATCATCGCCTATGATGGCGAGACGCCGCCGCCTTACGCGATGGGCAGCTTCACGCCCTCCACCGTGCCGGGCGCCCGCGCGCCGCATCTGTTCCTGCGTGACGGGCGGTCGCTCTACGATGCGTTCGGCGCCGGCTACACATTGCTGCGGTTCGACCCGGCGATCGACGTGACGCGGATGCAGTCCGCCGCGAGGGAGCGCAGCGTGCCGCTTGCGCTGGTCGACATCGCGCCGGAGGAGGCGAACGGCGCCTATGCCGAGAAGCTGGTGCTGGCGCGGCCCGATCAGCACATCGCCTGGCGCGGGCAGGCCGCGCCCGAAGATCCACTGGGCTTGCTGGCGCGCATCACTGGCGCTGCGGCGTAAGGCGATTTCAAGCGGACAGTCTGGCGGCACAGGCCGCCGGCCGTGTTTCAAGAACAAAAGCCTACTTAAGGAGGAGAACTTGTTTCACGCTGCAAGGCGCCGCATCCTGGCCGTGCTGACGACTGCGACTTTCGCCGTGTTGCCGCTGGAGGCAGGCCGTGCCGCCTATCCGGAGCAATTGATCAAGGTCATCGTGACCTTCCCACCCGGCGGCAGCGCCGACACCGTCATCCGCGCGCTCGAGCCGCTCGTCACCGCCGAGCTCAAGCAGAGCCTGGTCATCGAGAACCGCGCGGGGGCCGGCGGCAACATCGGCATGGCCGCGGTGGCGCAGGCCAGGCCCGACGGCTACACGCTCGGCGTGGCGCCGGCGGGCGCGTTGACGGTGAATCCGCACCTCAATTCCGCGATGCCGTTCGAGCTGAAGGATCTCGCGCCCATCACCCTGCTCGCGGAAATTCCCTTTGTGCTGGTCGCGTCCGCGAATATCCCGGCGCACACCACCGCGGAGACGATCGCGCTGGCCAAGGCCAAGCCGGGAGCGCTGTCGATCGGGCATGGCGGCAACTCGACGGCGATGCATTTGACGGCTGCGCTGTTCACGCAGAAGACCGGGATCGCCATGGAGTTGGTCCCGTATCGCGGGACGGCGCCGGCGACGGTCGATGTTCTCGCGGGCCACGTCCCCTTCGCGGTGCTGGATATTCCGGCATCGCGGCAATTGATCCTCGACGGCAAGCT
This sequence comes from Bradyrhizobium sp. cir1, assembly GCF_014198245.1. GTDB lineage: Bacteria > Pseudomonadota > Alphaproteobacteria > Rhizobiales > Xanthobacteraceae > Bradyrhizobium. The sequence goes on along the minus strand of NZ_JACIHE010000026.1, from coordinate 39,872 downwards.
CAACGCGATCGGTGTGTCGTCGGCGCGTCGCCTGTCATCCCTGCCCGACGTGCCGACGCTTGCCGAGAGCGGCATTGCGGGTTTCGAATCCGTCGGCTGGTTCGGGCTCGTTGCCCCCGCTGGCACGCCTGCGGATGTCATTGGCCGGCTGAACGAAGCCTTCACCAAAGCCCTGAAGGATCCCGCGGTGGTCGAGAAGATCAGGACCCTCGGCGCAGAGCCGGCACCGATGACGCCCGAGCAGTTCGGCCGCTTCATTCAGAGCGAAAGCACGAAATGGGGCAAGCTGATCAGTGAGGCCGGCATCAAGGCGAACTAGACAAGGCGTGCTGGCGGATGCGACGCTCTCCCTGAGCAGCCTTGCCGTATCGGCGACGGCTTGAACCCACCACCGTCGGCATCCGACCAAGCAACATCCCGCCGGCTGACTGGCGCCAGGTAACCCACGACGATGTTCGACAAAGCCTACCGGCAGCGCCTCGAAGCTGATCTTGCGCAATGGGAAGCCGATGGCGTGATCGCGCCGGCGGCGGCCGCCAGCATCCGAAACGCGCTTCCACCGCTGTCGCCCGGCATCAACATCGCCGTGGTCGTCGCCATCGTCGGCGGCCTCCTGATCGCAGCCGCGTTCCTCGCCTTCATCGCGGCGCACTGGACGGAGATCGTGCGACTGATGCGGTTTGCGATCCTGATCGCCGGCATGGCCGTCGCCGGCGGTCTCGGCGCCTGGTTCGCCGCGAAGGGGCACACCGTTCTCGCCGATCTCTGTGCGAGCATCGGCGCGATCATCTTCGGCGCCGGTATCGCGCTGGTCGGCCAGATGTATCATCTCGGCGAAGACTTTGCCGGCGGCATGCTGTTGTGGTCGATCGGCGCGTTTGCAGCGGCGGTGCTGACCGGCTCGCGCGGCGCGCTCGCGGTCGGCCTCGCGGCTGCCTCGGTGTGGACCTGCATGCGCGTTTACGATGCGCCTGATGTCCTGCATCTTCCGTTCCTGGCGGTCTGGCTGTTCGCCGCCGCTCTCGCCTTCGCCTGGCATTCCCGCGTCGCCGCCCACCTCGTCGCGATCGCAGTGCTGCCGTGGTGGATTGCGACGTCGTTTCGCTTCGAGTTCGACGGCGCCCAGCCGTCTTTCGTGCTCGCGAACGGCGCGGCCTTGCTGTTCGGCGCCGGGCTCGCGATCGCCGCCGCGCCGTCGCCGAGGGCGCTCCGGCTCGGCAGCGTTCTGTCGATTTACGGAGCGTTTTCGCTGGCCGTCGCCGCGTTCCTGGAGGTGACGACGGTTGACGACATCGTCCGCTTCCGGACCGGTTCTGGTGCGGGCCAGCCGCTTTGGGCCATTGTGTGCGGGGTTGCCGGCGTGATCCTTGCGCTGGCATCCGCCGGGATCACCAGGCGCGCAGGTGAAGTCCTGGCAGCATCTGCGATCGGGCTGGTGCTGCTCGCGGCGCCGGTCTGGCCGGCATCGATGGCCGGCGAGTCCTGGTTCGCCTATGCCGCGCTGCTCTCAGCCATGCTCTGTCTCGTCGTCTCCGGCATGCTCGATGACGTGCGTCCGCGCATCGTCGCCGGCTGGCTCGGGATTGCCGGCGTCATCGCCGGCATCACCTGGGCAGTGAAAGGGTCGCTGCTGCGCCGCTCGGCTTTCCTTGCGGCGGCGGGCGTCGCGGCCGTCGCATTTGCAACCGCGCTCAACCGCATTCTGCCGAGGGCCGAGCGATGACCGAGCTGATCGCATCCGCCACAAAACTCTGGCAGCGCATTCCGAAAGCCGTGCTGTTCGGTGTCGCCATCCTGATCCAATGCGTGCTGCTGGTCCTGATGATCGCCGATCGCATGCAGATCCTGCGCGACGGCCGTGAAGTGACCCTGCAGACCCAGCCCGTCGATCCCCGCGATCTCCTGCGCGGCGATTATGTCGTGCTCCGCTACGACATTTCGCAGCTGCCGGCGGGCGCACTCACCGGTAAGCCGTCCGGGACGCGCAATCCCGTCGTGTTCGTCAAGCTCGCGCCCAATGCCAACGGGCTTTACGAGGCCGTCTCGGTGCATGCCGAGCCTGTTCCCGTCACGGCTCCCGAAATCCTGATCCGCGGCCGCGTCAGTTATTCCTGCGGTTCGTCCAGCCCCATCTTCTGTGACAAGCTGACGATCAAATACGGTCTCGAAAGCTATTTCGTGCCCGAAGGCCAGGGCAGGACGCTCGAGCAGGCCCGCAACCAGCAGAAGCTGCGCGTCGTTGCCGCCGTGCTGCCCTCAGGCCGCGCCGCCATCAAGCGGCTGCTGCTCGACGGCGAGCCGGTGTATGAGGAGCCGTGGTATTAGAGCATGATTCGGAAAAGTGTGCAGCGGTTTTCCGAAAAGATCATGCTCAAACAATAACCTAAAGCGCGATGGCGATTCATCCTGATCCTATCGCGCTTTAGGCGTCGCCGATCTTCAAGCCGCCTTCAGCGCCCGCCGCAGCACGTCCCACATGCGCGGCTCGTTCATGTGCCCCACGTTGAATCGCATGAAGCTCGTTGCCGTCTGCGACACGCTGAACACGTTGCCGGGCGCCAGCACGACATCCTCTTCGAGCGCTGCGCGCGCCACCGCGGTGGCGTCCTGTCCGCCCGCAAGGCGGCACCAGAGAAAGAAGCCGCCGCGCGGCATCAGCCAGGGCTCGATGCCAAGGGCCTGAAGTTTTCGCGCGATGTCGCGGCGCGTGCGTGTGAGTCTCTGCCTGAGCTCGTCCATATGCTTGCGATAGCTGCCGCCGGCCAGCACGTTGGCGATGAGTTCGGTCGCAACCGGGCTCGGGCCGCCAAAGCTGGTCGCGACCTGGAGGTCGACCAATTGCTCGATCCAGTCCGCTCGCCCCGCGATGTAGCCGCAGCGCACCGAGGCCGACAGCGTCTTGGAGAAGCTGCCGATGCGGATCACGCGATCGAGCCCGTCGAGCGCGGCAAGGCGCGGCGAGCGCTCCGGCTCGAAATCGCCAAAGATGTCGTCCTCGACGATGGTGAGATCGTGCGCGGCCGCCGCCGTCAGAAGCCGGTGCGCGGTCTGCACGGACAGCGTCGCGCCGGTCGGATTGTGCAGCGCTGAATTGGTGATGTAGAGCCGCGGCCGCTCGCTGCCGAGGATCTGCTCGAGGTGCGCGATGTCCGGGCCCGACGGCGTATAGGGCACGCCGATGATCCTGGCCTGATGCGCCCGCAGCAGCGCGCGAAAATTGAAGTAGCAGGGGTCATCGACCAGCACGGTGTCGCCCGGGCGGAGCAGGAAGCGGCAGATCAGGTCGGTTGCCTGCGTGCCCGAGCCCGTCAGCATCAGCTGGTTGATCGAGGCCTCGATCTCGTCTTCGGCCAGGCGCTTCAGCAGCAGCCGGCGCAGGGCGGGGGAGCCGGATGTCGAGCCGTAATTGGTCAATACACTCGCATCCGTGCGGGCGAGTGCGCGCGCGGCGCGGCGCAGAGCGTCCTCCGGCATCCAGTTCGGCGGCAGCCAGCCGCAGCCGGGCTTGAGCACGCTCTCGTCGGCATCGAGCGATTGCCTGGACACCCAGAACGGGTCGACCGCGCGGTCGCGGCGCGGCTCGGCTTCGGTCAATGCCAGCGGCGGCATGACGCTCGGCGAAACATAGAAGCCCGAGCCGCGGCGGGCGCGGATCAGACCCTCGGCCGCCAGGCGATCATAGGCTTCCACCACCGTGGAGGGCGAAACGCCCATCGTCGCGGCGAGACCCCGGATCGATGGCAGCCGGTCGCCGGGACCGAGCGCGCGGCCGGCCACCCTGGCGCGGATCGCGCTCATCACATCGGTCGTCCGCGTTCCGTTGCGCCCCTTTGTTTGCGCGTCGCCCAAAGTGTATGACCTTCCATATCAATACAGGTTGGCGAAATTGTACTGGATTGTCGCTGTCCTGGCCATCGCGCAAGGCCGAAAATCGCGGTCCGAAAAAGAGGTGGACATGCAATCGGCGGGCAGCGGCTGGGGCAACGGGCTTCTCGGCGTCATCATCTTCAGCGGCTCGCTGCCGGCGACGCGCGTGGCCGTCGGCGGCTTCTCCGCGCTGTTCCTGACATCGGCGCGCGCGGTCATTGCCGCGCTGATCGGTGCGGCCGTGCTCGGCCTGCTCCGTCAAACCCGGCCGGAGCGGCGTGATCTCGCCTCGCTCGCCATCGTCTCCATCGGTGTCGTTGTCGGCTTCCCGCTGCTGACCGCGCTCGCCCTCCAGCACATCACCTCCGCGCATTCGATCGTGTTCATCGGGCTGTTGCCGCTGTCGACCGCCATCTTCGCCGTCCTGCGCGGCGGCGAGCGGCCAAAGCCGCTGTTCTGGCTGTTTGCGATCCTCGGCAGCGCCACGGTGGCCGGCTTCGCCCTCTCCAGCGACGGCTCGGCCTCGCTCACCGGCGATCTCCTGATGATCGCGGCGATCGTGCTGTGCGGGCTCGGCTATGCCGAAGGCGCCGCGCTGTCGCGCCGCCTCGGCGGCTGGCAGGTGATCTCCTGGGCGCTGCTGCTGGCGCTGCCGCTGATGGTGCCGGTGGTGGCCCTGACCTGGCCGCAGGCATGGAGCGGCGTTGACGCGCCCGCCTGGATCGGGCTCGCCTACGTCTCCGTCTTCAGCATGTTCGTCGGCTTCATCTTCTGGTATCGCGGGCTTGCCATCGGCGGCATCGCCCGCGTCGGTCAGCTGCAGCAGCTGCAGCCGTTCTTCGGCCTCGCGCTCGCCGGCTTCCTGCTGCACGAGCCGGTCGCCTGGAGCATGATCGCCGCGACCGCACTCGTCGTCGTCTGCGTCTTCCTTGCGCGGCGGTTCGCGTGACGATAGCCCGCTAGTTCGGCCTTCTGGCGGACGGAAGTCTTTCGATCCCGGGCATTCGCGCGATCTGCTCGGCGAGGAAATCGACCAGCAGCCGTACCCGCGCGATGCCGGACCGTTCGGGCACGATCAGCATGTTCAGTGGAACGGGAGGCGGCGAATAGTCGGGAAGCACGCGTTCCAGCTTGCCGGCGGCAAGAAGATCACCGACCAGCCAGAGATGTGCCGGCGCAATACCGCGGCCGGCCGCGAGCGCTTCTCGTGCCGCAAGCCCGTGGTCGACGCGCAAGCGCCCGGCGAGCGGTATCGCATGGCGGCCGCCGCGGCGTCCGTGCAGCACGAGCACATCGCTCCCGGCGATGTTGGACATCCGCACTCCCTCGTGCTTGGCGAGATCCTGCGGGCGCGCGGGCCTGCCGCGCGCGGCCAGATAATCGGATGAGGCCACGAGGATCCGCTGCGATTGGCCGAGCGGCTTGAGCTTCATCGAACTGTCGGTGAGTGGCCCCAGTCTGAGCGCGACATCGACACCTTCCCGCACGAGATCGATCCGCTCGTCGGTCAGGCTGAGATCCACCGATACGTCCGGATAGCGGTCCTGGAAGGCGAAGACAAAGCGGCTGACGTGGAGCACGCCGAAGGCTGCAGTGCAGGAAACCCGCACCGTCCCGGCGGGCGCGCCGCGCGTGCTGCGCGCCTCCTCGCTCGCCTGTTCGATCAGGCGCAGGATCTGCACGCAGTCGGTGTAGTAACGACGCCCTTCGTCGGTCATGGTGACCCTGCGCGTCGTGCGCGTGAGCAGCGGCACGCCGACCGCTTGCTCCAGTTCCCGAATGTGCCGCGTCACCGTCGACTGGCCGAGACCGAGCTCGCGCGCGACCGCGGACAGGCTTCCCCGCTCGGCGACCCGCACGAAGCTGCGCATGCGCTCGAGCGTGATCTCCGATTTATCCATTTTCCGGCATAATCTTATCCATTCGCTACATCTAACGAATCGCGGCCCGTCGCGCTACCTGCTGTGCGAAATCCTCCAACCAGACGGTGCCGAACATGAAAGTGTTGATTGTTTTCGCTCATCCCGAGCCGCGCTCGCTGAGCGGCGCATTGCGGGATGTTGCCGTCAAGGCGCTCGAGGCGCAGGGCCACGGCGTGCGGGTGTCGGATCTCTATGCCCAGAGCTGGAAATCGGAGGTCGACCGCGCGGACTTCCCGTCGCTTCCAAGCGATGCCCGGCTTGCGCCCGCCGCCGCGTCCAAGCAGGCGTTCGAGGCGGGCACATTGACCGCCGACGTCAAAAGCGAGATCGAGAAGCTGCTGTGGGCGGACGTGCTGATCCTGCAATTTCCACTGTGGTGGTTCAGCATGCCGGCGATCCTCAAGGGCTGGGTCGACCGCGTGTTTGCCTACGGCTTCGCATACGGTGTCGGTGAACATAGCGACAAGCGATGGGGAGATCGTTACGGCGAGGGGACGCTAGCAGGCAAACGCGCGATGCTGATCGTGACGGCAGGTGGATGGCAGGAGCATTATTCGGCCCGCGGGATCAACGGGCCGATCGACGACCTGCTGTTTCCGATCAATCACGGCATTCTGTATTACCCGGGATATGACGTGCTTCCGCCGTTCGTCGTCTATAAGTCCGACAAGCTCGACGAGGTAGCTTTCGCGGCGATTGCGGCGCGTCTGCACGAGAGGATGAGCACGCTTGCGACGACCTCGCCCATTGCGTATCGGCGCCAGAACGGCGATGACTACCTGATTCCCAGCATGCAGCTGCGCTCAGGACTGGGGGATCCAGGCCTGAGCGGCTTTGCACTTCACGTCGGCCGGGCCGGGACCCGCCATGACGAGCCGGACATCTTGCGTTCGGCGACAGAAATCAGCGCGGCCATTGCGTAGTCGTGCGAATTGCCTTGCGTGCCGCGCGCGAGATTCGCGACAGCGCGCGCGGCACGACGGAATCGCTCCACAGCGATCGTCAATGGAGCGACGGAGTTCGAGCGCCGCGAGCGAGCTTACCCCATCACCGTCTTCGTCACGGTCGAGCGGGCGAATTTCTTCAGCGGCATCGGCTTGCCGAACAGGAAGCCCTGCACGAGGTCGAAGCCGAGCTCGTTTGCGGCGACGAGGTCGGCGCGGCTCTCGACGCCTTCGGCGATGGCGCCGACGCCGTAGCCTTGTGCAAGCTCGACGATGTGGCGGCACACCGTCCGCTTCAGCCGATCATCGCCGCTGCCGGTGACGAAGTGTCGGTCCGCCTTGAGCTTGATAAAGGGGATCTTGCCGAGGTCCATCAGCGAGGGCCAGTTGGCGCCGAGATTGGCGATCGACAAGCCGACATTGTGCAGGCGCACCTCGCGGGCGACCTCGACGAGGAGATCGAGGTCGCGGATCGCCTCCTCGCTGTCGATCTCGACCGTCAGTCCGCCGAAGGCCGGATGCGTCGGCACGCGGCGGCAGAGATCGCGCACGGCCTGCGGCTCCTTCAGGTAGGAGGCCGGCAGGTTGATCGAGAGATCGACCGGGCCCTGCCGCTCCAGCAGATAGTGCCAGTCCTGCACGGCGCGCTCGATCACGAATTCCGAGAGGCTACGCAGATGCGGATCGTCCGCTTCGGGAATGAAATAGGCGGGCGGCACCACGCCCCAGGTCGGATGCCGCATCCGCACCAGCGCTTCGGCGCCGCTGCGGATCAGCGTCCTCGCGTCGATCTTGGGCTGGTACCACAGCTCGAGCCAGCCGGCATGCAGGGCCTCGCCGACATGCACGGCCGGGCTCGGCGCCGGCTCCTCCGGCAGCAGCATCGCGACGCGCTCGCGCAGCGTCTCCGCGGCAAAGGGCGTGGTCAGCGGCGGCAGCATGGCAAGGCCATATTCCTCGCCGACCTGCTGCACGGCCCTGACGATGATCGACTCGCGGGCGCCGACGGCGAGAACCTTGCCGTCGAAGGACTCGCGCACCAATATCTCCAGGAATTTTCCGGGCTCGATGCCGTCGGCGGCGATGCCGAGCAGGATCAGGTCCGGCAGCTCATTGGTCAGCATCGCCTGCAGCTCGTCGGCGCTGGCGCACTCGCTGGTGACGAAGCCGAGGTCCTCCAGCACTTCGGCGAGGAAGGCGCGCAGGTGGCGCTTGCCGTCGGCGACGCAAGCGCGCGGCATCATCTTTCGCCGCCCGAAGGTCTTTGGCCTTCGTCCGGCGAGCTCAACAATTTTATCGTTCATCGCAAACCACTCCCGTTCCGCGACCGGTGTTAGCGACGGGAGCAGTTTCAAATATGGAGAGCTTCAGCCGATTGTTGAATTATCTGGGTAACGTTAAAGCGCGCACCACGTCTAAAATTGTTCGGATCTCGTTGCAGAAGTTTTTACGTCCGGCCACACATGACGGCTGCGTGACGCCGTCATCGCGGAAGAATCTCGAATGACGCGGCGAGTTGCGGGCGCGAGGTCGCTGTCCTGCAATAGGACGACGCCGTTCGCGTTTCGCCCAATTGAATAATGGACGCCTCAATTGCTTGTGGCCTTGTCGTGTTGAGCCATCCCGACCGCCTTGTAGTCGTAGGTCGGATAGAACTCGGTGCGGTAGGGATCCCACGCGGTGTCCTCGACGACGCGGTTGACTTCGCGCAGCCGCGAGGCCGGCAGGCGCAGCGTGACGACTTGGCCGATGCCCATCATCACGTACCAGCTCACGACCTCGATGCCGGGCGGCGGAAACGCTTTGCGGAAGCCCTGCTTGTCGAGCTGCGCGTTCAATTCGTTCAACGGGCGGGACTGGTCGTGCTTGAAGAAGATGGTGAGCAGCACCGCATCGTCCGCGGTCGGCGCCGCATTGCCCTGCGGCGGCGACGTCTGCGCCATCGTCGTCGATGTCAGCGCCAGCGCCACCGTCAGCAGGGCAGACATCGTCCATATCCGTCGGCTCATCACGGCTTCCTTCCCAATGCTCATGCGATGCATCGGAGGATAGGAGCGATGGCATGGCCGCAGAACTCATTTTCGCGCGATGCGCGCATGTTCCGGCTTCGCTCGTGACGGTTCTGCGACAATGCGCGCGGGCCAGACGGCGCGCGTGTGAAGCAGATCACATGTGCATTGCTGCAACGGCGCTAATGGTCCGCGTAGCCGGTGGTGGGCTGTCGAGGATTACAGCTATGTCGATGCGGCGAATGATGTATTGGTGGTTCAGATTGGTGCTGTCAGGGCGATTTATGGGTCGCTTCCTGTGCCTGCCGCGTTAGCCACGCTCCATGGCCCTTCGCGGCCGAACCCGGATCTAGGTCTGCCCGATCAACTTCCGAAACGCGGCCGCGCCGTCCTGCATGGCGTCTCGCCCCTTCCAGGCGAGGTAGGTCAGCTTGCCGCCGAGCGTGTCGTGGCTGCGCAGCCGGCGCGAGCCGAGGATGTGGCCGACATTGGACGGGAAGCGGCTCACCTCGGCGGACACCAGCGCTGCGATCGCGTCCATCAATTGCTGGAGGCGGATGCCCCATTCGCTGGCCTCGATACCGTCGATGCGGACCTTGAGCGCATATTCGGTGTCGTAGATCTCGGCCAGCAGGTCGCGGGCGACCAGCACCCGGTTGTGCCGGAGCGCGACCCTGAGAGCGAGGCGCTTGTCGTCGAGCCGGTCGAGCACCATGGGCACGACGCTAGAATAGGGCGTGGCGGCGACGTCGGCCGCGGCCTTGCTCGCGGCGGCCTTGGTGGCAAGGCGCACCAATTGCCAGGAGGTCTTCAGCCGCCGTGCCACCAGCGCCAGCGCGAAGGGCAGCGCCTCGGGATGTGACTTCCTGAAGGCATCGAGCTGCGCGGTGATCTGGGCAACCTGGCCGTCGTCGAACTTCGCGATCTTCTCGGGCAGCTTTTCGTTGAACTTCGGCAGCGCGTCGCCGGCGCGCAGCACATGCTGCATCTTCCTGACGTCGTCGAAGGCGGTGTGCGAGGCCGTGTATTGCGCGAGCTTGCCGCGGGCGATCTCGGCGCTCTCGGCCGAGGCGAGGGTGTTCTCGAGCACCTTGACGACCTTGGTCTGGAAGCTCGATGCGATCTTTTGCACTTCCTTCGGGTTGTTGGCGGCGACCTGGTCGTTGATCGCCTTGATGTAGTCGCGCGCCATGGTCGGCAGCAAGTCGCGGCAGATCCACTCCCAGATCGGGGTGAGGGTATTGCGCGAGATGCGTCCCGCATTGGCATGCTCGGGCGCGCCGTCGATCAGCAGCAGCTCGAGCGGCGCGAAGAAATAGCGCGAGGGGCTGGTGGCGCGCGCCTGGGTCGATCCGTCCTTGCGAAATTCGGCGCGCAGGCGCGCCAGCACCTCGGCCGAGCCGGGCATGTCGATGCCGCACAGCTCAAGTCGCTCGAGCTCGCTGAGCAGACAGCTGCGCGACAGCGGCGTGAGCCTCTGCAGGAATTCCGACAGCCGATCGATCTCGTTCATGGCACGCAATCTTCCGCAACGATTCCAGCTGGCCTACCGGCCCAATGCATGGAGGCATTTGCGCGCTCTCAATCGTGACCTAGAGAAGCAAGTCGCCGTTAATTAATCCGTAAAATCCGGGGGGCCGGGCGTCCGGCTGGGGCGGCGATCAAGGAAGCTTCGGACTGTTTGCCGGGGTTTTGGGCGAAGTTCTCAACCTTTGCATGGTCGAAGCAAGCCTTGCGCAAGCATAAATTGTGCCGATGCCGACGTTTTAGCGCAAAACCGCCAAAATCACCGTAGTCTTACGGAGCAGAAAGTTAACCACAGACCGGCGCCGGTTCCGCTAAACAGGTCACATGGGGTCACAGAATGATACGGCCGCCGATTCGCGGCCGTCTGAAAGGTACGAAAGCAGCACTGCTCCAGCTGAAGAGCTTGATTTCGTCCGCCTGAACGCCGCCCGGGCCAAGGCGGCCGACGAAATGGCGGCCGCCATCGCCCGCGAGCTCAACGGTCCCCTGACTGCGCTCCTGCTCTACATGGGCGAGATCAAGCATCACAGCGATCAGCTCGCGCCTGTCACGGCCGACCGTGCCTATCTGCAGCGGGTGGTGGAGAATGCGCTGACGCAGACCGAGCGCGTCTGCGGCCTGGTCAAGCAGCTTGCCGGTCCCCACAAGGGTGCCCTGCCGATTCCGTCCCGGATCGAAGACGCAGAACCGAACGCCCCGCGCGCACAGCAAGCCCAGCGCGTGCCGAGCGCCGAACTGATCGGCCTGTCGGGCCAGAAGCGGCTGACCAAGCGCGAACGCGAGGTGCTCCGCCTGATCAGCGAGGGGTATTCGAACAAGCAGGGTGCGCTTCGGATGCAGATCAGCCCGCGCACCTTCGAGAGCCATCGCGCCGAGGCGATGCGCAAGCTGGGTGCGCGCAACACCGCGGATCTCGTCCGCGCGGCGCTGCTGCATTCGATCGATTGAGGTTCTTGTCTTGCGCCCGCCGCCGGCGGCGCGGGGGCTGGAGAAGCCCGATCGACGGTCAGAAATAATCTTCAGCGAAGGGACGCGCGCGCGATGTGGGCCGCAGCGGCTTGAGCTCTTCCTTCGGCGCGTTCGGGATGATCGTGATGGTCCAGCGCGGAGGGACGCTCGATTCCTGCTCCAGCACCGAGCGGACGAAGCCAGTCACCGTCGACTCGCCGGATTTCACGGTCGCCATCCGGCCGTTGAACTGGGCGATGCGGAAGCGACGGACTTCCTTCTGGTCCGCAGTCTCATAGGTGAACATGGAAAACCCTCCTGGTTTCCCGCGACTATCGCCACCTATGATTAGCCATCTCTAAAAATCACAAACCGTAGAAGTACGGCGGGTTTAGCGCGGCCCGCGCTAGCCTTGCGGCTCCTGCGCGCGCGCGGCTTCGTAGGCGGCGTCCATCTGCTTCAAGAGTTCGCGGAATTCGGCATCGCCCAGTGTCTCCGCGGTCTTCTCCAGCCGCAACGCCAGCGCCGCGAGCCTAACATAGCCGAACGTTCCCGCCGCGCTCTTCAGCGAATGGGCTTCGCGCGCGATCTTGGCGTGCTGCTGCGCCAGCGAGAGCGTGCGGAACAGCTGCAGGCGCGCGCAGGTCTCGCTCCAGAACACGGCGCGCACTTCACCGGCGCCGTCCTCGCCGATCTCGCGCACCAGCGCCGCGTACGCGCCCGGCTCACGCGCGGGTTCGGCATCGAAGGTTCCCTGCGCGGGCGTAACGGTGACGTCAAACATGGTCTCGCCTTGGTCACGGTTCGTTGGTCGCGCGGCGCATGCGGCGCGCGGCTCGCCCCGTGTCTACGGCATCTGAATTTCAGTTCCGGTAGCGGGACGGAAGGTGTTTGCGGCCCGCCGTTAGCCGCAGGTTTACCACGTGCCCCTCAGCGTTGGCCGAGCAGCCGGTCATACTGGGCCTTCACGGTGGCGTAGCACTCGCACGCCGTCTGGCGCAGGCCCTCCAGGTTCAGGATCTGGATGTGCCCGCGGCTGTAGTGGATGAAATTGGCATGCTGCAAGGTATTGGCGACCAGCGACACGCTGTTGCGCCGCGCTCCGATCATCTGCGCCATCGCCTCCTGGGTCAGCAGCAGCCGGTAGTCGCCCGACAGATCATGGGTGTGCAACAGGCAGCGCGACAGCCGCGATTCCACGGGATGGGCGGCGTTGCAGCCCGCGGTCTGCTGGACCTGCGCGTAGACCGCCAGCCCGTGGCGCGTCAGCAAGGTGCGCAGGGTCCCGCTCTGGTCGGCCGCGCCGCGCAGCCGGTCGAGATCCATCACGGATGCGGTGCCGGGAACCAGCACGATCGCCGTACTCAGTGCGCATGCATCGCCCATGGCCGAGAGCGCGCCGAGCACGCTGTCGCGGCCGATCATGGCGACCTGCACATGCTCGCCCTTGGCAAGCTTCACCACCAGCGAGATGACGCCGCGGTGCGGAAAGTAGGCGCGCGTGAGCGTCTCGCCGGCTTCGACCAGCACGGCCTCATGCGGCAGTTCGACCGTGCGCAGGTATGGGCGGAGCAGGTCATAATCGTCCGCCGACAGCGCGGACAGGAAACCGTTGGATGGGCGCACCATCGTTTCCAAAGCTGCCTCCCGTCTCCTGCATCGGTGAGTCGCGGCAAGCGAAATTCCTCCCGACACGGGCAAGTTCCATCATGTTCACGTCGGGATATATTGGCAATTGGGACAAGATGTCCGGGGTGCAACGATCGCTCCTGCGGCACTGTGCTCACCGCGGCATGCAGGTGGCCGCGCCCGGCTCGCGTCACTGCGGCGCTCCGAGCAGGCGCGAATGCGACGCCTTGACCGCCGAATAGCAGTCGCAGGACTTAGCTTTCAGCGCGGGCAGATCGACGATTTCGATCTGGCCGCGGGTGTAGCGAATGACGCCGGACCGCTGCAGCGCATGCGCAACGAGGGAGATGGCGTTGCGCCGCACGCCCATCATCTGCGCCAGCGCTTCCTGTGTCAGCGGAAGGCTTGCGCCGTCGGACAGATCGCGGGCTCTGAGCAGCCAGCGCGCCAGTCGCGCCCCGACCGGATGCAGCGTATTGCAGAGCAACGACTGCTGCGCATGCACAAGCAGGACCTGCTCATGGCGTATCATCAGGCTTCGAAACGGCAGGCTTGCGGCGGCGATCGTCCGGAATGCTGCGACTTCCAGCGTGGAAGCCCTGCCGGGGAAGAGCACGACCGCGTCCGCCGGTGCGATGCCGTCGGCAAGCGCCGCGCCGCCGCCGACGACGCTGTCGCGTCCCAGCATCGCGACCTCGATCGTCTGTCCTTCGGACAAGCTCACCGAGATCGAAACGGAACCGCCGTGCGGGAAGTAGACGTATCTCAGCGCCGCGCCGGCCTCGCCCAGGACAGATTCCCTGACCATTTCGACTGTCGCCAGATGGGGGCGCAGCCGATCGAAATCTGCCGCGTCGAGCATTTGCAGCAACTGATTGGGCGGGCGGCCGCTCGCGGTCATGCTGGATCAATTCCATACGTTCAAGCGACGATCGGAGCCGCGCCCTTTCCGTCACGCAGTTGCACGGCAAATAAATCATATTCCAGAGGTTGTAGGAGTGTCCATATACCCGTTAGAGGGCAGACACGCTGGCGCATTTGCGGCGGAAATGTCGGTTGCGTGCTGATTCGCGCACGCGGCTGGCGTGCAATCCAATGTCGCCAGTCGGGAAGAACCGGCAGGGGGGCTTGATGAGCCGGAAGCTTTCGGTCGGCGGCAGACATTGGATTACCAATGCCATCGGACGTCGGGCAATCCGCGCAGCCTCCCTTGCCCACCGACTTAAATCAATCGTCAGCGATTGCTTCGCGCCCTTCAGTGATGCCGCCACATATCTCGCGTCCGTCGCCGCCTTTGTCCTGGCTCCGCCACCGGCGTTCGCAACCGTCAATACTTCGATCCAAACCAGAGGAGAACGGCGTGTCCCACGGTTCAATTCTTGAATCGTCGAAACGGGAAATTCAAACGGGGACAGAAAGTCTGCGCCATATTCTCGTTGTCGACGACGACACCGATGGTGTGCATGGCCATCGAGGTCTATCTCCAGCGAAATCATTTTCGAGTGACGATTGCCGAAGGAGGTGAAGCGGGACTGCGGGCTCTCGAACACGGATTGTTCGATCTGATGATCATCGACATCTTCATGCCGCACATGCGCGGCTTCGAATCGATCAGGGTCTTCCACGAGCGCGCGCCCGCCATTCCGCTGATCGCGATGTCCGGCTACGCATTTTCAAATCTGAATTCACCCGCTCCCGACTTCCTCCGGATGGCACTCGAGCCCGGCGCGGCACGCTGTCTGCGCAAGCCGTTCACGCCGCACGCGCTGCTCGCCGCCATCAACGATTGCCTCGCGGAGCACCGTCCGGACGATGTCGCCTCGGCCGCGCGCCTCGGTTAGCGCGGCACCGGTTGCATCGGCATCGGAGTAAGCCTTCGTTTACTCTAAATGCGGATCTTGCGGATTCCAGAAGATCGCGACGCGATGGCCACCTGACCACCCGCGATCGCCGGCGATTTCCCGCTGGTCGCGCCTATCGCCCTTCACGAGCGGGACTTTTTCGCGCGCATCGTCGCGCCTTTCAGGGCTCGTTTACCCGACGTTAATTGCCGTCACGTCGCGGCGCCGGTCTTGCCGAAAACCGCTGCTGCGTGCGGTCGAACCGCAAACTTCTCTTCAATATCCGTATTAGCACGGAGGATGAAATTAACGGGACCGTGAAAGGGGTTGTCTAACGATCTAAAGCGAAGACGTCCGCCGATTCCAGGCGCGGCTCGGGCGTCGAAGTCCAGCTCAGTAAGGCGTACCCCATGGATGATCTGTTGCGGGAGTTTTTGACGGAGACCAGCGAGAGCCTGGACACCGTCGACAATCAGCTGGTGAAGTTCGAGCAGGAGCCGAACAACGCCAAGATCCTGGATAACATCTTCCGCCTGGTCCACACCATCAAGGGCACCTGCGGCTTCCTCGGCCTGCCGCGGCTCGAAGCGCTGGCGCATGCCGGCGAGACGCTGATGGGCAAATTCCGCGACGGCATGCCGGTCACCGCCGAAGCGGTGACGGTGATCCTGTCCTCGATCGACCGCATCAAGGAGATTCTGGCCGGCCTGGAGGCGACCGAAGCCGAGCCCGAAGGTAACGACCGCGATCTCATCGACAAGCTGGAAGCAATGGTCGAGCAGGGCATGGCCGCTATGGCGGCAGGAAGCTCTGCGCCCGTTGCCGACGCGCCGCCGCTGGTGCCGGAAGCCCCTGTTGCCGCCGCGCCGGCAAAAGAGATGACCACGGGCACGCTGATCGACCAGACCCTGGAGCGCCCCTTACGTCCCGGCGAAGTCTCGCTCGACGAGCTCGAGCGCGCCTTCCGCGAGACCGCGATCGAAGCGCCGGTCCCCGCGCCCGTTGCGAAAGCCGAAGCCAAGGCGGAGCCCGCGCCTGCTGCTGAAACGCCGGCCCCGGCCGCGAAGGAAGCCGCCAAGCCCGCCAAGGAAAAGGCCGCGCCGAAGAAGTCGATGGCCGACGAGAGCGCCGGCGAGGGCGACCGCGTCGCCAACCAGTCGATCCGCGTCAACGTGGATACGCTGGAGCATCTGATGACCATGGTCTCCGAGCTGGTCTTGACCCGCAACCAGCTCCTGGAGATCAGCAGGCGCAACGAGGACACCGAGTTCAAGGTGCCGCTGCAGCGCCTCTCCAACGTCACCGCCGAGCTGCAGGAGGGCGTCATGAAGACGCGCATGCAGCCGATCGGCAATGCCTGGCAGAAGCTGCCCCGCATCGTCCGCGACCTCTCGAGCGAACTCGGCAAGCAGATCGAGCTGGAGATGCACGGCGCCGACACCGAGCTCGACCGCCAGGTGCTCGACCTGATCAAGGACCCGCTCACCCACATGGTGCGCAACTCCGCCGATCATGGCCTCGAGACCCCCGCCGAGCGCCTGGCCAGCGGCAAGGGCGAGCAGGGCACCATTCGCCTCTCCGCCTATCACGAGGGCGGCCACATCATCATCTGCATCGCCGACAACGGAAGAGGCCTCAACACCGAGAAGATCAAGGCCAAGGCCATCTCCTCAGGTCTCGTCACCGAGGCCGAACTGGAGAAGATGAGCGAAGCCCAGATCCACAAGTTCATCTTCGCGCCGGGCTTCTCCACCGCGGCCGCCATCACCTCGGTCTCCGGGCGCGGCGTCGGCATGGACGTGGTGCGCACCAATATCGACCAGATCGGCGGCACCATCGACATCAAGTCGGTGGCGGGCGAAGGCTCGAGCGTCACCATCAAGATCCCGCTGACCCTCGCCATCGTCTCCGCCCTGATCGTGGAAGCCGCCGGCGATCGTTTTGCGATTCCCCAGCTCTCGGTGGTCGAGCTGGTCCGTGCCCGCGCCAACTCGGAGCACCGCATCGAGCGCATCAAGGACACCGCGGTTCTTCGTCTGCGCAACAAGCTGCTGCCGCTGATCCACCTGAAGAAGCTCTTGAAGATCGACGACGGCGCGGCCAGCGATCCCGAGAACGGCTTCATCGTGGTCACGCAAGTCGGCAGCCAGACCTTTGGCATCGTCGTCGACGGCGTGTTCCACACCGAAGAAATCGTGGTCAAGCCGATGTCGACCAAGCTGCGTCACATCGACATGTTCTCCGGCAACACCATTTTGGGCGATGGCGCGGTGATCATGATCATCGACCCCAACGGCATTGCCAAGGCGCTTGGCGCCGCCGGCTCCTCGGCCCATGACATGGGCGACGAGAATGGCGCGCACCACATCGGCACGGGCGAGCAGACCACCTCGCTCCTCGTCTTCCGCGCCGGCTCGTCCCAGCCCAAGGCGGTGCCGCTCGGGCTGGTCACGCGCCTGGAAGAGCTGCCCGCCGACAAGATCGAGTTCTCCAACGGCCGCTACATGGTGCAGTACCGCGAGCAGCTGATGCCGCTGGTCGCCATGGAAGGCGTCACCACTGCGAGCCAGGGCGCCCAGCCGATCCTGGTGTTCGCCGACGACGGCCGCTCCATGGGCCTCGTCGTCGACGAGATCATCGACATCGTCGAGGAACGCCTCAACATCGAGGTCGGCGGCTCCAGCCAGGGCATTCTGGGCTCGGCCGTGATCAAGGGCCAGGCCACCGAGGTGATCGACGTCGGCCACTTCCTCCCCATGGCGTTCGCCGACTGGTTCACCCGCAAGGAGATGAAGCCGTCGATGCACTCGCAGTCGGTGCTGCTGGTCGACGACAGCGCCTTCTTCCGCAACATGCTCGCGCCCGTGCTGAAGGCGGCCGGCTACCGCGTCCGCACCGCGCCGACCGCGCAGGAGGGCCTCGCCGCGCTGCGCGCGCAGAGCTTCGACGTGATCCTGACCGACATCGAGATGCCCGACATGAACGGGTTCGAGTTTGCCGAGACCATTCGCTCCGACAACAACCTCGCCGCGACGCCGATCATCGGCCTTTCGGCGCTGGTGTCGCCGGCGGCGATCGAGCGCGGCCGTCAGGCCGGCTTCCACGACTATGTCGCCAAGTTCGACCGTCCCGGTCTGATCGCGGCGCTGAAGGAGCAGACCGCGGGCGCCGCCGGCGCCTCCGAGCTGAGCCGGGCGGCGGCGTAACCTCAAGCGGGATGGATCAGGAGAAACGCAGATGAGCAAGACCCAGTCCAGCGAAGGCGCCATGGTCGAATACGTCACCGCGATGATCGGCGGCCAGCTGTTCGGCCTGCCGATCTCCCGCGTCCAGGACGTGTTCATGCCCGAGCGCGTCACCCGCGTGCCCTTGTCCTCGCGCGAGATCGCGGGCGTGCTGAACCTGCGCGGCCGCATCGTCACCGTCGTCGACATGCGCTCGCGTCTCGGCCTGCCCAGGGACGAGGACGGCAAGACCCCGATGGCGGTCGGTGTCGACCTGCGCGGTGAATCCTATGGCCTCCTGATCGACCAGATCGGCGAAGTGCTGCGCCTGCCCGAGGCCGGCATGGAAGAGAACCCCGTCAACCTCGACCCCCGCATGGCCAAGCTCGCCGGCGGCGTCCACCGCCTCGACGGCCAGCTCATGGTCGTGCTCGACGTCGATCGCGTCCTCGAGCTCGAAACCAAAGTGCAAATGGCAGCGTGAGCCAACGAAAACATCGAAGCCGGAGAACCAAAATGAAGACGTGTTTGGTGGTCGATGATTCCAGCGTCGTACGCAAGATTGCGCGCCGGATCCTGGAAGGCCTGGAGTTCGAGGTCACCGAGGCCGAGGACGGCTCGAAGGCGCTCGAGATCTGCCAGCGGCAGTTGCCCGATGCGGTGCTGCTCGACTGGAACATGCCGGTCATGGACGGCTTCGAGTTCATGGGCCATATGCGCCGCCTGCCCGGCGGCGACCAGCCCAAGGTGGTGTTCTGCACCACCGAGAACAACGTGGCTCATATCGCCCAGGCGCTCAGCGGCGGCGCCAACGAGTACATCATGAAGCCCTTCGACAAAGACATTATCGCCGACAAGTTCGCTGAAGTTGGTTTGATCCCGGTCGGACAAGCCATGGTCTGAGTGTGTCTGGCCCAAAGTGTTTGGGCCAGAGTGTTCCAGTGCAGCTTTCTGAGAGGCCATCCGTGACGCCGACCGAGTACGAGTATCTGCGTAAGTTTCTGAAGGATAATTCCGGTCTCGACCTGTCCGCAGACAAGCAATATCTGATCGAAAGCCGCCTGCTGCCGCTCGCCCGCAAGACCGGGCTCTCCGGCATCGCCGAGCTCGTGCAGAAGCTGCAAGCCGGCTCGCGCACGCTGATCACCGACGTGGTCGAAGCCATGACCACCAACGAGACGTTCTTCTTCCGCGACAAGGTCCCGTTCGATCATTTCCGCGACACGATCATGCCGGAGGTCATCAAGGCACGCGCCGGCCGCCGCAGCGTGCGGATCTGGTGCGCCGCCGGCTCGACCGGGCAGGAGCCCTATTCGCTGGCGATGTGCCTGAAGGAGATGGGCGCGGCCCTCACCGGCTGGCGCGTCGAGATCATTGCGACCGATCTGTCGCAGGAAGTGCTGGAGAAGGCCAAGGCCGGCGTCTACAGCCAGTTCGAGGTGCAGCGCGGTCTGCCGATCCAGATGCTGGTGAAGTATTTCAAGCAGACCGGAGAGACCTGGCAGATCAATCCCGAATTGCGGGCGATGATCCAGCACCGGCAGCTCAACCTGCTGCACGATTTCTCCCAGCTTGGTACGTTCGACGTCATCTTCTGCCGCAACGTGCTGATCTATTTCGACCAGGACACCAAGATCAACATCTTCAACCGCCTGGCGCGCCAGATCGAGCCCGATGGCTTCCTGGTGCTTGGCGCGGCGGAAACCGTGGTCGGATTGACCGATACGTTCAGGCCGCTTCCGGACCGGCGCGGTCTCTACAAGCCGAACGATCCGCGTGCGGCGGTTGCCAAGCCGGCTCTTGCCGGCGCGGCGCCGCGCATGGCGGTCATGGCAGGACGATAGGCATGGCCGAGGATGGCAAGGGCGCCGAACGCGTGACGTTCAGCCGGGGCTATGATGTCTGCATCATGGCCATCGACGGCACCTGGCGTCGCGACTGCAAGCTCAACGCCATTTCCGACACCGATGCCATCCTGACGGTTGAAGGCTCGATCCAGGGGCTGAACCTGAAGGAGTTCTTCCTGCTGCTGTCGTCGACCGGCCTTGCCTACCGCCGCTGCGAGCTGGTGCGGGTCAACGGCGCCGAAATGGACATCCAGTTCCTGCGCGGCAAGAACCGCAAGAAGCGCGGCGCAGCCGGCGGTCACGACGCGGCGGCCTGACCGGCGCGTGGCGCGGCCTGCGCTTTCCGCCACGTTGCTTTATATTTGCTGAAACATCCGAATGAATTTGCCGCAGCGGCTTTACGTGGCCTAAGCGCGCGCCGTGTATCCATTGCCCGTCTCAATCTCAGGATCCGGCAATGCCCAGAAGTTCCCTCTCCCCCGCCACCTCGAACCTCCCCGACGCCGCCGAGCGGCGTGCGCTTCAGCTCCTCGTCGTCGATGACGACGCCACCCAGCGCAGCCTGATCACCGTCGCGGCCAAGCAGGCCGGCCACGAGGTCACCGTGGCGCCGTCGGTGGCGGAGGCGATCGAAAAGCTCCGCGGCGCGCGCTTCGACTGCGTGACGCTGGATCTCGTGCTGGAGGATGGCGACGGCATCGACGTGCTGCGCGAGATGGCCGAGGCGAAGTTCGCCGGTGCGGTAATCGTCATCAGCGGCATGGACGGCAAGCGCCGCAGCGCCGCCCGCAGCTTTGCCCGTTCGGTCGGGATCGAGCTCCAGAGCCTGCCGAAGCCGCTCGACCTCGCAGCCCTGCGCATCAGCCTCGCCAATCTCGGCAAGACCGCGATGGGCCTGCCGGCGATCCACACCTGGGGTGGTGTCGCGACCGACGCGATCGTGGAGCGGCACCGCGCCTGACTTGCGCGCGATTGCGGCTTACGCGGGACTGTCCGATTCCGACAGCTGCTGCAGGGCGTGGTCGAGTTCCGCCCGGCAGGCGTTGAGGGCGGCGCTTGCCGTGGCAAAACGGGGCGTGATGTCGTCGAGCACGAAAATCTCGTTGGAACCCGCGCTAGCGCTGTCGTCCTTCGGCTCCATGTCTTCGGGGGTCATGTCTTCCGGCGTCATGGCCGCGTCGATCAGACGCATACTGAGGTCGATGCGCGCGATCAGAGAGCGAAGTTCGGCTGCGATCAACTGACGGCTGTCGGCGTCAGCCATCGCGGCGAGCGGGGGTGTGCCTGCGTAATTTAGCATGGATATTCTCCGTCCCCCGCAATAAGGCACCCTGCCGCTACTTGTGCGTTAAGTCCATGTCCCGTACAAATACGGGTGGGCCGAATCCGCGCCGAACGCCATAACGGGAGGCGCGGACGCGAGTCCTTCATGCCAACTGGATGTGGCACATGGCCGAACAAAGCTCTCGCGGTGAAATCTTCGTGGTCGACGACGACCCTGCCGTTCGCGACACCTTGTCGATGGTGTTGAAGGCGGCGGGCTATGAAGTGATCTGTTTCGCGGACGGCGCAGCGCTGCTCTCCGTCGCGCGAAACCGCACACCGGCTGCGATACTGCTCGATGTGCACATTCCCGGAAAGTCGGGTCTCGACATTCTGAGGGAGTTGCACGGCGAGGATTATCCGGCGCCGATCTTCATGATCTCCGGGCAGGGCGACATCGCGATGGCGGTGAGCGCGATCAAGAACGGGGCGCTCGACTTCATCGAGAAGCCGTTCCGCGGCAGTGAGATCGTCGGTCGTCTCGACGAGGCGATCGGTGCCTATGCACGCAGGCAGGCAGAGAACGCGTCGCCGAAATTCGGCTCGCTGCATTTCCCCGGCCGCGAGCCGTTGACGCGCAGGGAGCGCGAGGTGCTCGAGCAGTTCGCCTCCGGTGCGTCCAACAAGGAAGCCGGCCGCACCCTCGGCATCAGCCCGCGCACCATCGAGGACCACCGCGCCAACATCATGAAGAAGCTCGGTGCGCGCAACGCCGCCGACCTGATCCGCATCGTGATGACCGCGGCCCAGCGCGCGTCGTAGCTTTTGCGCGAGATGTCGTAGCCCGGGTGAGCCAACGGGTCGGCGCGAAGCGCCGCCCGATGACAGGCTCCGCGATACCCGGGAACGCCGGCGCAGAGTCCCGGATGTCGCTTCGCTCATCCGGGCTACGGGGTCTCACCCGTTCAGCGCCTTGCGGATGATCCGCGCCAGATCCGACTTGCGATAGGGCTTTGCCAGCAGCAGGACGCCGGAATCCAGCCGGCCGTGATGGATGATCGCGTTCTCGGTATAGCCTGAGGTGTAGACCACCTTGAGATCTTGGCGCGTCTTCATCAGCTCGTCGGCGAGCTGCCGCCCGTTCATCTTGCCGGGCATGATGACGTCGGTGAACAGCAGGTCGAACGGCTTTCCGGCGGCGACGATCGCGAGCGCCTCTGCGGCGTTCGCGGCCTGCAGGGTGACGTAACCCAGCGCATGCAGTTGCGCCAGCACGTAGTCGCGCACCAGGCGGTCGTCCTCGACCACCAGGATCGTCTCGTGTCCGCCCTCGATCGTCGCGGGCGTCACGCCGTCGCCGACCGCCGTCGCGGTCTTGCCCGGCGGCAGGTACATCTTGATCGTGGTGCCGTGGCCTTCCTCGCTGTAGATCTTGATGTGGCCGGCGGACTGCTTGATGAAGCCGTAGACCATGGAAAGCCCGAGCCCGGTGCCCTTGCCCGGCCCCTTCGAGGTGAAGAAAGGATCGAACACCCGCGCCAGCATGTTGGATGGAATGCCGGTGCCGGTATCGCTCACGGCGATCAGCACGTAGTGGCCGGGCCTGATATCGTTGACGCTGGCATAGACCTCGTCGAGATAGGCCGCGCCCGTCTCCACGATCAGCTTGCCGCCGTCGGGCATGGCATCGCGCGCATTGAGCGCGAGGTTGAGGATCGCCGTGGTCAGCTGGTTGGGATCGACGATCGCCACGCAGCTCTCGTCCTCGAACACCGATTCGATCTGGATCTGCTCGCCCAGCGTCGGCCGCAGCAGCTTTGCGGTGTCGACGATCAGCGAGTTGATGTCGATCTCGCGCGGCTGCAGCGGCTGCTTGCGTGCAAACGCAAGCAGGTGCTGGGTCAGCTCGGCGCCGCGTCCGGCCGCCTCGTCGATCATCCTGGTGATCGCCGCGAGCTCGGGCTCCTTGGCCACCGCGTCGCCGAGGATTTCGATCGTCCCGGTGATCACGGTGAGGATGTTGTTGAAGTCGTGTGCCACGCCGCCGGTGAGCTGGCCGACGGCCTCCATCTTGTCGGCGTGGCGGATGCGCTCCTCGGACGCGATCTTGTCGGTAAGGTCGCGATAGAAGACGTTGAACAGGATGCCCTCGCGGCGCTTCAGTGCAGTGACGCTCAGCTCGGCCTTGAATTCCTTGCCGTCGCGGCGGCAGCACATCAGTTCGCGGCGGCGGTTGAGCATCTGGCCGTCCCTCGAAACGAGGAAGCGCGCGAGGCCTTCCCTGACCCTCTCACGCTCACCGGGAGCGACGATGAGATCGATTGAACTGCGGCCCAGCGCTTCGTCGCGGCGCCAGCCGAACAGCTCTTCGGCCCGCGAGCTCCAGTTCAGGATGATGCTGCGCTCGTCGGTCTGGACGAAGGCGTCGAGTGCGGTCTCGACGATGTTGCGCGCGAGCTGCTCGCTCTCGCGCAGGGATTCTTCCGCGAGCCTCGCCTCGGTCATGTCACGCCCGACGAAGAAGAAGCGCCTGGCCTGGTCGGACCAGTTGCCGAGCCAGGACAGCCAGACCTCGCGCCCATCCTTGTGGATGCAGCGGGTGTCGG
This sequence comes from Bradyrhizobium sp. cir1, assembly GCF_014198245.1. GTDB lineage: Bacteria > Pseudomonadota > Alphaproteobacteria > Rhizobiales > Xanthobacteraceae > Bradyrhizobium. Next base: position 16,245 of record NZ_JACIHE010000026.1, on the reverse strand, counting down.
CGAGCTTCGGGTGCTCGCCGCGCCTGAGCGCGCGCATCTCCGCGCGGGATCGCTCGAGATGCGAGGGATGGATGAAATCTGCGCCGCTGCTGCCGATCATCTCGTCGGGCCGGTAGCCGAGAATGACCTCGCAGCTCGGGCTGATCTGCACGACATGGCCCCGCGAGTTCATGATCATGATCAGGTCCTGCGAGGCGTCGAAAAGCTGTCGCCGCTCCTCGAGCTGCTGTTGCAGCGCCCGCTCGGTCCGCCGCGCGTCGGTGAGGCGGCGCGCCGAGCCGGAGGCGCCGATGATCTCGCCTGTGGCGCCCCTGATCGGCGAAAGGCTGAGCGAGATTTCGACCGGCGTGCCGTCCTTGCGCAGCCGCACCGTCTCGAAGCGCTCGATCAGCTCGCCTCGGGCTATCCGTAGCAGATAGTCCTTGCCTTGCTCGCGACGGTCGGGCGGCACGATGATAGCAGTGGATTGCCCGATTGCTTCGCTCGCTGCATAGCCATAGAGCCGTTCGGCGGCGGGATTCCAACCCGTGATGACGGCATCGAGCGATTGCATGACGATCGCATCGTCGGATGATTCGACGGCCGCGCTGAACAATTGCTCGCGCGCCTCATGATGTCTTCGTGCCGCCTCGGTGCGGCGATGCTCCCGGACCTCGCGTTCGAGCGCGGCCGTCTTCGCCTGCGTCTCCTCGACCATCCGGGCAAAAGCCCGCGCCAGCACGCCGGTCTCCCCGCCAGCATCGACGGGAATGTCCGCGGCCCGTCCGCTGCCGATTGCCTCCACCGCCGCGGTCAGGCGCCCGATCGGACGGGTCAATGAGCGCGCCAGCAGCACCGCAAGTGAGGCTGCGGCGAGCACGGCAAGCACGCCGACGAGAAGGGACGTCTTTTGAATGGCGGCCGGCACGCGACCGAAGACTGACGGAGGAACGGTCACGACGATGGCGACCCACTCCTTGCCCGCGAGCAGCGTCGGCGCGATCGCCGCGCCGCTCGGCCGGCCTGACTCATCGGTTGTAAGCCGCGTGGCGACGTCCGGCGTGCCCGCCAGCGCCGAGAAGAACGGAAAGTCCTTGCGCCAATCGGAGGGATGTCCGCGCAACGAGCCGAATTCCTGCGTGCGGTCGGGATGGACGAGATAGTCGCCGCGCGAATTCACGACGTATATCTCTCCTCCCGAACTCGTGGTCGAGCGGACGCGGTCGAGCGCCGGACGCATGTCGATATTGGCGATGACGATCCCGAACGGCTTGCCGTCCGACGTGAACAGGGGCGTCGCGACGCGTAGAGTCGGAATGTGGAGGTCCATCGTACCGCCCTGGCGGGTGGCAAGATCGATGGGCGAGACGTAAATCTCGCCGGGTGCCAGCCGTATCGTTTCCTGAAAATAGGTTCGCTCGCTCTTGTGCTCCAGTTCGCTGTCGGGGACGATCCGTACTGTTCCATTCGGGCCGGAGCGATCGACGCGGACCAGCTCGCGCTGGCTATCGCCGAGACCGATGATGCGAAACTGCCCATAGCTGGGCTTGGCCTCGATCTCGGCTACGAATCGCGCCGTGATGCGCTCGCGCCAGGTTTGCTCCGAAACGCCGTCGGAAGCGTCAATGCCCCCACCGAGGTGAGCGCGGATCAGGCCGTTGATGGCTGCGGCGGAGCGATAGCCGGTCAAATCGCCGCGAGCGCCGGCAACGTAGGATTCGAGATTGGCGGCCAGCAGGCGTGACTGGGCCTCGACCCGCTCCAGGACTCGCGGAATGACCGCTTGTGTGGTGTTGCGATAGCCCAGCCAGCCGACGGCGGCGACGGTCACCGCCACCAGAAGGATCATCGCGATGGCTAGCCGCGTTGCGAGCGTCATGCGGATGTTCGCAGGACTTGCCGGACGGCGGAGCTTGCTCCGGTCCGGTGCAGAGAGGAGGGGCTCGTCATCGGCGGCCGGAGTTGACATCGGATTCTTCCGGCTCGCCCGCCTTCAGGCAGCCGTCGACCGCGGCGAGCAGCGCGTCGGGCCGGAACGGCTTCTGAAGGCTCGCCACTGCGCCGAGCTTGGTCGCCATTTTCAGGAAATCCGGTTCCGCATAGGCGTCCGGTGTGATCGAGCGCCCGGAAATGACGATGATCGGAATGTCTGGGGCCAGCGCCCGGATGTGGCGCATCGTCTCCAGCCCATCCATGCCGGGCATGAAGATGTCGAGAAACAGCAGGTCGAACGGGCTGGCCTCGAACAGCGCAAGTCCCTTGTAGCCGTCGCCGGCGACAGTAACGTGATGGCCGGCCCTTTCCAGAAGCAGCCGGATCGTGATCTGCACGGCCGGGTCGTCATCCACGATCAGGATGTTGGCCATGTCTGAAATCCTCCGGGGCGCACGGGACGTTCCAGCGACCCCAAATCAAAGCAACAAATACGAAATTGTTGCGCGGATTCTGTCCGCCCCGCAAGCGCCTCGCGTTTGCTGCGATGGCCTTTCCTGGCGGCGCCGGGAGGCAATGCCCTTGTAGATCATACGCACTCTTGCGTGCATATGAATTCGAGCTCTGGTTCCAAATGCCCGTAACCCATTCCAGAAACAGGAGATATTATTCTCGCCGTAGTTGTGCGGGATCCGAGCCTTCACTATGAATTAAAGACCGCGGACTACAATCTCCGATAGTTTCCGTATCAGCATTTCGCGCATTTCATTTCCGCATTCTGGCAACCGATCAAGTCGGCCCCCATCACCACGAGACCTCTCATGTTCAAATCGATCGCGAACACCGGAATTCGCGCCCGGCTGCTCGGCGGCTTTGCGTTGATCTGTGGCCTGCTCGCCGCGACCGTGATCTACACCGTTGCCGCCGTCTCGGACATTTCGTCGCGGATCAGGGCGGTCGTGGATCAGCGGGCGCCGGTCGCGATCGCGAGCACGGAGCTGGTCGGTAATCTCTATTCCACGCTTTCGACGCTGCGCGGCTATCTGCTGACCGGCGATGCGCAGGGCAAGCGCGACCGGGCCGCAGTCTGGGCCGAGCTGGATCGCACCGCCGCCGCAGTCGACCGCATGGCGGAGGGCTTTTCCAGCTCCCAGAACAAGACCAACTGGAGCGAAGCCAGGGCGCTGATCGCGGAATTCCGCCAGGCCCAGGACAAGGCCGAGTCCGCCGCCTTCACCCCGTCGGCCTATCCGGCGAGCGAGCTCCTGGCCAAAGAGGCCGCGCCCCTGATCGCGACCATGTTTGCCGAGATCACCGCGATGATCGACGAGGAGGAGGCGCTGGAGGCGACGCCGCAGCGCAAGCGCCTGCTCAAGACGTTCGCCGACGTCCGCGGCAATCTTGCCGCGGCGGGATCGCAATTGCGCCTGTACGTGGCCTCGGGCGAGGCTGCCGATCGTGACAAGTTCGAAAAGCCGCTGGCGACCTTCAGGGGCGCGCTCGCATCGGTCGGCACCCAGGCGGATCTGCTCACCGAACGGCAGGCGACTGCATACCGGGCCATCGTCAAGGCGAACGAGGCCTTCACCCCGCTGCCGCAGATGATCTTCGCAATCCGCCAGACGCCGCAATGGAATATGCCGGTCTTCATCCTGTCCACCGAGGCCGCGCCGCGCGCCGCGCGGATCCTCGATCTGCTCGACGGCCGTAAGGACGCCGACGGCAAGCGCTCGGGCGGTCTCAAGAGCGACCAGCAGTCGAAGCTCGCCGACGACGCCCGCAACGTGGCCGATGCGGTCGAGCGATTGCTGCTGCTGCAATGGATCCTGCTCGCCGCGGGGCTTGCGCTCGGGACGACGATTGCGATCCTGGTTGCGCGCTCCATCACCCGTCCGATCGTTGAGCTGGTGGGCGATTCCGCGCGCCTGTCCGGCGGCGACACCAGTGTCGAATTCAGGACGGCCGAGCGTGGCGACGAGATCGGCGTGGTCTCGCAGGCGGTGGCCAGATTCCGCGACAATGTGATCGCCCAGCAGCAGACGGCGGCGTCTCTCGCGCGCGAGGCGGAAGCGCGCGAAGCGGCCAACCGCAACATGGAGGACGCGGTCGAGGAGTTTCGCGCGACCTCGCACGTCCTGCTCGCGCTGGTCGGCGAGAATGCGGGCACCATGCGGCAGACCGCAGAGAGCCTCGGCGGCATCGCCAACCATGCGACGAACCAGGCCGCGTCCGCAGCGACCGCCTCCGAACAGACCGCTGTCAACGTCCAGACCGTCGCCGCGGCGGCCGAGCAATTGGCGAGCTCCATCGTCGAGATCGGCCGGCAGATCGAACTGTCCAACAAGACCGTGCGCTCCGCGGGCGAGGTGACCGCGCGCTCGGAAAGCGAGATCGAGGGGCTCGCGCAAGCCGCGCAGAGCATCAGCTCGGTGGTCGATCTGATCCAGGCGATCGCGGCCCAGACCAACCTGCTGGCGCTCAACGCCACCATCGAGGCCGCGCGCGCCGGCGAGGCCGGTCGCGGCTTTGCCGTGGTCGCGTCCGAGGTCAAGGCGCTGGCCGACCAGACCCGCAATGCGACGCAGGAGATCGCCCAGCACGTTGCCGCGATCCAGAACTCGACCGGCAGCGCGGTCGCCGCCGTCAAGGAGGTCGCAACCGCCATGCGCCGGATCGACGAGGTGACCGCGGCGATCGCCAGCGCGGTGGAAGAGCAGGGTGCGGCGACGCGCGAGATCTCGCAGAACGTCCAGATGGCGGCGTCCGGAACGCAGACGCTGGCAAGCAGCATCGGTACCGTCTCCGGCGCCATCGCGGAAACCAACCGCTCGGCCGACGACGTGATGGGGGCCGCGAACCACGTCTCGGGGGCGGCCGAACGCCTCGCCACCGAGGTCCAGGCCTTCTTCCTCAGGCTGCGCACTGGTCCGATGGAACGGCGCAGCGGCCGCGACGCGGCCTAGCTCAATCCGTCAAATACTCCGGATGGTGGCTCCGGATCTTGTCGAGCTCGCTGAGCGTGCCCGACAGATGCTTACGCAGATGCTGTTGCGCGGCATCGGCATCCGCCGCCTCGATCGCACGCGTGATCAGCCTGTGGTGGCGCACGATGTTCTGGGCCTTGCCGGGTGAGGGCAGATGCAGCCGCCGCAGCCGGTCGATATGTCCGCTGCGGCTGCGCACCAGCGCCCAGAGTTCCTCCTTGCCGGCGGCCGCGTAAAGCTGGGCGTGGAAGTCGTTATCGCCGGCCATGAAGGCTTCGAAGTCGCCGGCCTTCGCGAATTGCTGCTGGAGGGCGATGGCGTGGTCGAGGCGCATGATCAGGGCGTCGTCGTGCTTCTCGGCGAGCAGCCTGACGATCTCCAGCTCCAGTGCCTGACGCAGGAAATGCGCCTGCTGGGCGCGGCCGATGTCGATCCGGCTGACCACGGTCGCGTGCTGCGGAAACACGTCGACCAGTCCTTCTTCCTCGAGCCGCATCAGGGCATCGCGCACCGGCGTCGAGCTGACGCCGAACTGGCCGGCGAGCTCGGCGCGCGACAGCGGCGCACCCGGCGGCAGCTCCAGGGCGATGATCGCATTGCGCAGCCGTTCGAACACCTGCGGCGCGGCCTGACGGGCGCGGTCGAGCCGGGCGGGTCGAGACGTCGCGGTATGGGCTGCTTCCATGTCGGGTCCCAGCGGGCTTGCCTTTGATGCACTAATATATTAGTGCATCAGCAGGGTCAACGCAGCCCGATGCGCACCCGGAGGAAACACACAACAATGATCGAGCATCTTCGCAGCCAGCTTGCGGCCGCCGCCGTGATCGCCGCCGCACTCTTCGCGCCCGCGGCGCATGCGCAGCAGAAATCCGAGATCGCGCTGTCGCGCCAGCCCGGCATTTTCTACATGCCGAGCCACATCATGGAGAAGCTGAAGCTGATCGAGAAGCACGCAGCTTCCCTCGGCGTAGCAGGCGTCACCACCAAATGGATCACCTTCTCCGGCGGCGGCGCGCAGACCGACGCGCTGCTCGCCGGCGGCGTCGACATCCTCAACACCGGCACCGGCAATCTTCTCTTGCTGTGGGATCGCACCCGTGGCGGCGTGAAGGGCATTGTCGCGACCTCGGCGCAGCCGATGACGCTGATCAGCCGCGATGCCAACATCAAGTCGATCAGGGATTTCGGCCCCGCCGACAAGATCGCGGTGCCGACCGTGAAGGTCTCGACCCAGGCCATCGTGCTGCAGATCGCGGCCGCCGAGGCGTTCGGCGCCGACCAATGGTCGAAGCTCGACGTCAACACCGTGCAGCTCGGTCATCCCGACGCCTATGCGGCGCTCGCCAATCCCAAGCACGAGGTGCACAACCATTTCTCGATCCCGCCCTTCACCTTCCTGGAGCTGAAGAACGTGCCGGGCGCGCATGTCGTGCTGTCATCGCCGGACGTGATGGGTGGGCCCCTCAGCCAGGCGCAGTTCTTCACTACGACCAAATTCGCCGACGCCAATCCGAAGATCATCCAGGCCGTGCGCGATGCCACCAAGGAAGCGCAGGACCTGATCCGCAGCGACACCAGGCAGGCCGTCGAGATCTACAAGGAGATCACCGGCGACAAGACCTCGGTGGAAGAGCTGCTCGATCTCCTGAAGGAACCCGGCATGATGGAGTGGAATCTCGAGCCGCAGGGCACGATGAAGTTCGCGGCCCATCTCTACAAGACCGGCACGCTGAAGAACCAGCCCAAGGCCTGGACGGATTACTATCTTCCCGTCGCGCATGACCTGAAAGGCAACTGATGGCGCTGCTCGACGTCAGCGGCGTGACCCTGCGCTACAAGACCTCCAGCGCCGTCGTCACCGCCACGGAAAGGGTGAGTTTTACGGTCGACAAGTCCGATCGCTTCGTGCTGCTCGGACCGTCCGGCTGCGGCAAGTCGACGCTGCTCAAGGCTGTCGGCGGCTATATGAGCCCGAGCGAGGGCCGCATGACGATCGGCGATCGCGAGATCCACGGTCCGGGCGCGGATCGCATGATGATCTTCCAGGAATTTGACCAGCTGCTGCCCTGGAAGAGCGTGCTGGCCAACGTCATGTTTCCGCTGCTCACCGCGCGCAAACTGTCGCGCAAGGACGCCGAGGCGAAGGCGCGGGCCTATATCGAGAAGGTCGGCCTCACCCGCGTGGTCGATGCCTATCCGCACACGCTCTCCGGCGGCATGAAGCAGCGCGTCGCGATCGCGCGCGGCATGGCGATGGAGCCGGACATTTTGTTGATGGACGAGCCGTTCGCCGCGCTCGACGCGTTGACGCGCCGGACCTGCCAGGACGAGCTGCTCCAGCTCTGGAGCGAGACCAAATTCACCGTGCTGTTCGTGACCCACTCGATCGCGGAGGCGATCCGCATCGGCAACCGCATCCTGCTGCTGTCGCCGCATCCCGGTCGCGTCAAGGCCGAGGTGGTCGATGTCGACAAGGTCTCGAACGAAGACGGCGGCGCCGGCCGGCTGGAGAAAGAGATCCACGATCTCCTGTTCGCCGGCGAAGCAACGGCGCATTGAGGGAGTCGTTTGTGGGCGAAGCGAGAATCTTGCTACGTGATGCGCCTGTTGCCGCCAGCGGCGCGGATGAGGTCGAGCGCAAGCTGAGCGTGGCCGAGTTGCTCTGGAACGACGGTTTTGTCCGCAAGACCGTCATCATCCTGTTCCTGGCCGCAGTCTGGGAAGCTTACGGCGTCACGCTCGACAATCCGCTGCTGTTCCCGACGCTGCACGACACAATCGCCACGCTCTACGACCGCGTCAAGGACGGCACCATTCCCATGCGCGCCTGGACCTCGCTCAAAGTGTTGTTCATGGGCTATTCGGCCGGCATCGTGCTGGCCGCGATCTTCACGATCCTCGCCATCTCGACTCGCATCGGGACCGATTTCCTCGAGACGGTCACGGCGATGTTCAATCCGTTGCCGGCGATTGCGCTGCTGCCGCTGGCGCTGATCTGGTTCGGACTCGGCAATGGCAGCCTCGTCTTCGTGCTGATCCATTCGGTGCTGTGGCCGGTCGCGCTCAACACCCATTCCGGCTTCAAGAGCGTGTCCAACACGCTGCGCATGGTCGGGCGCAACTACGGCCTGCGCGGGCTGCCTTATGTGGCGAAGATCCTCATACCCGCCGCCTTCGGCTCGATCCTCGCCGGCCTCAAGATCGGCTGGGCCTTTGCCTGGCGCACGCTGATCGCAGCCGAGCTGGTGTTCGGCGTGTCCTCAGGGCAAGGCGGGCTCGGCTGGTTCATCTTCGAGAACCGCAACCTCCTCGACATACCTGCGGTCTTCGCAGGCCTCTTGACGGTGATCATCATCGGGCTCTTTGTCGAGAACCTGATCTTCCGCGCCATCGAGCGGAACACCGTGCAGAAATGGGGCACCCAATCATGACCAAGAAGAAAACACCCGACCAGCTCCGCAGCGCGCGCTGGTTCGCGCCCGACGATCTGCGCTCGTTCGGCCACCGCTCCCGCGCCATGCAGATGGGCTATGCCCCGGAGGAGTGGAAGGACCGGCCGATCATCGCGATCCTCAACACCTGGTCGGATGCGCAGCCCTGCCACATGCACTTCAAGTCGCGCGTCGATGACGTCAAGCGCGGCATCCTGATGGCCGGCGGCCTGCCGCTGGAATTGCCGGCGCTGTCGCTGTCGGAATCGCTGCTCAAGCCGACCACCATGCTCTATCGCAACCTGCTGGCGATGGACGCCGAGGAGCTGCTGCGCAGCCATCCTGTCGACGGCGTGGTGCTGATGGGCGGCTGCGACAAGACCACGCCGGCGCTGCTGCTGGGCGCGACCTCGATGAACATCCCGGCGATCTATCTGCCGGCGGGTCCCATGCTGCGCGGCAACTGGAAGGGCAAGACCCTCGGCTCCGGCTCGGACGGCTGGAAATATTGGGACGAGCGCCGCGCCGGAAAGATCTCCGACAAGGACTGGCTCGATATCGAGGCCGGCATCGCCCGCAGCTACGGCACCTGCATGACCATGGGCACCGCCTCGACCATGACCGCGATCGCGGAAGCGATCGGCATGACGCTGCCCGGCGCCTCCTCGATTCCCGCCGCCGATGCCAACCACATCCGCATGGCCAGTGAATGCGGCCGCCGCATCGTCGAGATGGTGTGGGAGGATCTGACGCCGAAGGTGATCCAGACTCGAAAAGCCTTCGAGAACGCGATTGCGGTGGCGATGGCGATGGGCTGCTCCACCAACGCCATCATCCATCTGATCGCGCAAGCGCGCCGCGCCGGGCAGGACATCGGTCTCGACGATTTCGAGATCGCGAGCCGCAAGGTGCCCGTGATCGCCAACGTGCGGCCGAGCGGTGATGCCTATCTGATGGAGGATTTCTTCTATGCCGGCGGCCTGCCGGCGCTGATGGGCCAAATCAAGCAACATCTGCATCTCGATTGCATCACCGTCACCGGAAAGACGCTGGGCGAGAACATCGAGGGCGCCGAGGTCCACAACGCCGACGTGATCCGCTCGGTCGACGATCCCATCTACAAGGAGGGCGCGCTCGCCGTGCTCAAGGGCAATCTCGCGCCCGATGGCTGCGTCATCAAGCCGAGCGCCTGTGCGCCGCGCTTCCTCAAGCACACCGGACCTGCGCTGGTGTTTGATGACTATCCCTCGATGAAGAAGGCGGTCGACGATCCCGATCTCGACGTCACCAAGGATCACATCCTCATCCTGCGCAATGCGGGGCCGCAGGGCGGGCCGGGCATGCCGGAATGGGGCATGCTGCCGATCCCCACAAAACTCGTGAAGCAGGGGGTGCGCGACATGGTGCGCATCTCCGACGCACGCATGAGCGGCACCAGCTACGGCGCCTGCATCCTGCATGTCTCGCCGGAATCCTACATCGGCGGGCCGCTGGCGCTGGTGCAGAACGGCGACCGCATCACGCTCGACGTTGCCGCGCGCACCATCAATCTCGACGTACCCGAGGCCGAGCTTGCAAAGCGCCGCGCCGCCTGGAAGCAGCCCGAGCGCCGCTTCGAGCGCGGCTATGGCTGGATGTTCACCAAGCACATCAAGCAGGCCAATGACGGCTGCGACTTCGACTTCCTCGAGACCGATTTCGGCGCGCCGATCGGCGAGCCGTCGATTTACTGATGACCCTGTCATTCCGGGGCATCGCGAAGCGATGAGCCCGGAATCCATCGTGCCGCAGTCTGTGCCGCCTGATGGATTCCGGGCTCGCGCCAAGTGGCGCGCCCCGGAATGACGACTAACGAGAGAGCTCAGCCAATGTCAAAACTCAGCGAAGCCACCCGCACAAAGCTCAAATCCGTCTCCACTGCCACCGTCGCCACCGCGCTGTTCAAGCGCGGCCTGCGCATCCAGATGATCCAGGATGTACACCCCGTCGGCCCCGGCCAGCCGACCATGGTCGGCGAGGCCTTCACGCTGCGCTACATGCCGGCGCGCGAGGATCTCAACACCATCGACGTCTTCAAGGATCGTTCCCATCCGCAGCGCAAGGCGGTCGAGGACTGCCCGCCCGGTGCCGTGCTGGTCATGGACAGCCGCAAGGACGCGCGCGCGGCCTCGGCCGGTGCGATCCTGGTGACGCGGCTGATGAAGCGCGGCGTTGCCGGCGTCGTCACCGACGGCGGCTTTCGCGATTCCGCCGAGATCGCTAAGCTCGGCATTCCCGCCTACCACCATCGCCCCTCCGCGCCGACCAATCTGACACTGCACCAGGCGATCGAGATCAATGTGCCGATCGGCTGCGGCGATGCGCCAGTGTTCCCCGGCGACGTCATTCTCGGCGATGCCGACGGCGTCATCGTGATCCCCGCCCATCTCGCCGACGAGATCGCCAGCGAGACCTTCGAGATGACCGCGTTCGAGGATTTCGTCACCGAGGAAGTTGGCAAGGGCCGCGGCATCTTCGGCCTTTATCCCGCGACCGATCCGCAGACGCTGACCGATTTCGCGGAATGGCGGAAGAAGAACGGGAGATAGTCACTTCGCCTCTCCCCGCGTGCGGGGAGAGGCCGGAATGCGCGCTGAAAGCGCGGATTCCGGGTGAGGGGGACTCTCCGCGAATCCATCTATCGCCGTCCCCGCGGAGACCCCCCTCACCCCAACCCTCTCCCCGCAAGCGGGGAGAGGGAGAAGATCAGGCCTCCGCCATCCCTGCTGCCCACAGCGCGAACGCGTACACGATCGCGACCTCGTCGAGCCGGTCGAAACGCCCTGACGCGCCGCCGTGGCCGGCGCCCATGTTGGTGCGCAGGAGAACCGGGCCGCCGCCGCTCATGGTGGCGCGCAGGCGCGCGATCCATTTGGCGGGCTCCCAATAGGTGACGCGCGGATCAGTCAGGCCGCCCATGGCGAGGATCGCCGGATAGTCCTTCGCTGCGACATTGTCGTAGGGCGAGTAGGACAGGATGGTGCGAAAATCCTTCTCGCTCTCGATCGGGTTGCCCCATTCCGGCCATTCCGGCGGCGTCAGCGGCAGCGTGTCGTCGAGCATGGTGTTGAGCACGTCGACGAACGGCACCTCGGCTACGATGCCGGCGAACAATTCGCCGGCGCGGTTGGCGACTGCGCCCATCAGCATGCCGCCGGCCGAGCCGCCATGGCCGACGATGCGCTTGGCGCTGGTGTATTTCGCATCGATCAGCGCGCGGGCGCTGGCGGCAAAATCGTCAAAGCTGTTCGTCTTCTTCTCGCGCTTGCCGTCGAGATACCAGCCCCAGCCCTTGTCGGCGCCGCCGCGGATATGGGCGATGGCGTAGACAAAGCCGCGGTCGACCAGCGACAGGCGGTTGGCATTGAACGAGGCCGGCATCGCCATGCCATAGGAGCCGTAGCCGTAGAGCAGCAGCGGCGCCGTGCCGTCGAGCTTGAGCCCGCGGCGATGGAGGATCGAGACCGGCACCTCGGCGCCATCCTGCGCCTTCGCCATGATGCGCGTGGTGACGTAGTCGGCAGCGTTATGGCCTGACGGAATCTCCTGCCGCTTGCGCAGCACGCGTGTTCGGTTCGCCATGTCGTAGTCGTAGACTTCCGAGGGCGTCGTCATCGACGAATAGGCAAAGCGCAAATTCGTCGTCTCGAATTCGTAGGAACCCATGGTGTCGAGCGAATAGGCGGCCTCGTCGAAGGCGATCGCGTGCTCCTCGCTCGTTTTGAGATCGCGAATCACGATCGACGGCAGCGCATTGGCGCGCTCCAGCCGCACCAGATGGCCGGCATAGAGATCGAGGTCGATGATGTAGATGCCGGGCCGATACGGGATCAAGTCGCGCCAGTTCCTGCGCTCGGGCTGGCTAAGCGGCGCGGTGACGATCTTGAAGTCGATGGCATCATCGGCATTGGTGAGGATGAACAGCTCGTCACCGCGGTCGGCGAGCGAATATTGCACGCCTTCCTCGCGTGCCGCGACGAGGCGCGGCGGCGCCTCGGGATGGGCGAGATCGATCAGCCGCTGCTCCGAGGTCTCATGGTCGCCGCCCGCGATCACGCAGAAGCGGCCGCTGGTGCTCTCGTGCAGATGGGTGAACCAGCCGGCATCCTGCTCCTCATAGACCAGTGTGTCATCGGCCTGCTTGGTGCCGAGATTGTGCCGCCACACCTGCATCGGCCGGTGATTGTCGTCGAGCTTCACATAGAAGAAGGACTTAGCATCCGCGGCCCAGACCACGCCGCCGTCGGTCTCCTCGACGAGATCGTCGAGATCCTCGCCCGTCGCCCAGTCGCGCACGCGGATCGAAAAATATTCCGAGCCCTTGGTGTCGGCGCTCCAGGCCTGCAGCTTGTGATCGTACGAGTGCCGGCTGCCGCCGAACTTGAAATATTTGTGGTCTTTTGCGAGCGCATCGCCGTCGAGCACGATATGGCCCTCGCCGCCGTCGCGCGGCATGCGGCCGAACAGTTCGTGCTGGCCGCCCTCGCGGAACCTGCGGAAATAGGCGAACGGACCGTCCGGCGACGGCACGCTGGAATCGTCCTCCTTGATCCGTCCGCGCATCTCGCGCACCAGCGTCTTCTGCAGTGACGCGGTATGGCCGAGCAGGCTCTCGGTGTAGACGTTCTCCTCGTCCAGATATTTGCGGATGTCAGGATCGAGCACTTTGGGGTCGCGCAGCACCTCCTGCCATTTCTCGTCCTTCAGCCAGGCATAGTCGTCGGTCACGGTGATGCCGTGCCGAGTGAATGAATGCGGCCGGCGCGGGGCGACGGGGGGCTTCGAAGGCGTCTTGGCTTGTGTCACTCGGTCCTCATCTCAATACGTATTCGCGCGGCGCTTCCTCCTCACCTCTCCCCGCCTGCGGGGAGAGGTCGGAATTTGCGAGAGCAAATTCCGGGTGAGGGGGTACAGGTCTCTCGAATATCTCACGTGTCGAGAGAGCCCCTCGCCCCGACCCTCTCCCCGTAAGAACGGGGAGAGGGAGAAGATGCAGCGCGCGTTCCCTTATATCGTTCCGATTCCGCAGATTGCCAGCGGGACTGCGCCAAGTCGCCGGGTTGTTGATCCGCCCCTTGTATGCTTTAGGCTTCATATCCCGCCGCCGGTCCAGCCTGATGCTGTTCAATTCCTACCCGTTCATCCTGCTGTTCCTGCCGGTTGTGCTGGCCGGCTATTTCTGGCTTGGGCGGCGCAGTAATCTGACACCGGTGGTCTGGCTGGCGCTGGCTTCGATCACCTTCTATGCGATCGGCGGCTGGCAGTTCGTGGCCCTGCTGCTGATCTCGATCGCCTTCAATTACGGCGTCGGCCACCTCCTGATCGTGGCGGAGCTCGCCCCCATGCAACGCAAGGCGGCGCTCGCATGCGGCCTCGCCGGGGATCTCCTCGTGCTCGGCATCTTCAAATATGCGGGCTTTGCCGCCGACAACATCAATGCGGTGTTCGGCACGCACCTCGCAGTCCACATCCTGCTGCCGGTCGGCATATCCTTCTACACTTTCACCCAGATCGCGTTCCTGGTGGACGCGTATCGCGGCCAGGTCGCGCGGTACGCCTTGCCGCATTACGCGCTGTTCGTGACCTATTTCCCGCATCTGATCGCGGGACCGATCCTTCACCACAAGGACATGATCCCGCAATTCGAGCACGAGGACTCAAAGCGCCCCGATGCGCATCTGATCCTGTGCGGCATCATCATCTTCGCGATCGGCCTGTTCAAGAAAACCTGCCTTGCCGACGGCATCCAGCCGATGGTCGCGCTCGCCTTCGAGGCGCGCTCGCCGAGCTTCGACCAGGCCTGGTGTGGCGTGCTAGCCTACACCTTCCAGCTCTATTTCGACTTCTCCGGCTATTCCGACATGGCGATCGGCATATCGCTGATGTTCGGCATCTTCCTGCCCGTCAACTTCAACTCGCCTTACAAGGCTTTCAGCATCGTCGAGTTCTGGCGGCGCTGGCACATGACGCTGTCGCAGTTCCTGCGCGACTATCTCTACATCCCGCTCGGCGGCAACCGCCGCGGCCGGGTGCTGCGCTACGTCAATTTGATGATCACGATGCTGCTCGGCGGGCTCTGGCATGGCGCCGCCTGGACGTTCGTGGTGTGGGGCGCGCTGCATGGCGCCTATCTCTGCATCAATCACGCGTTCAACGCGCTGGTGCCGAACGTTCCCTCGCTGCTGGCACGGCCGGGGCGCATCCTTGGAGCCGTGCTGACGTTCCTCGCCGTCGTCATCGCCTGGGTGTTCTTCCGGGCCGAGAGCGTCGCCTGGGCGCTGCGGGTTCTGCATGCGATGGCTGATCCCGCGAACATCGTGTTCGGCCGCGAGGAGATCGCCGCACTGGTGCAGGTCGTGGTCTATGCCGCGCTGGTGTGGCTGGCGCCGAACACGCAAGAGATCATGGGCTACGATCACGGCAACCGCCGGGTCGGTGAGAGCTTGCGGGCAGGGCGCATGCGGCCGCTGGTCCTCTATGCGGCGTCGCTGGTGCTCGCGTTCGGCATCCTGGGCATCCAGAGCCACAGCGAATTCATTTATTTCCGGTTCTGATGCGCGGATCGTTCACCAGCCTGAAGCGTCTTCTCCTTGCCAGCGGGGTGTGCCTGCTGGGTGCAGCAGCGCTCACCTACGTCGTCGATCCCCTGCAATTGTTTCGCCCCTCGCGACTCGCGTTCTACTCCGACGACACGCGCGTGCAGAATGCCGGGCTGATCCGCAGCCAGTCCTTCGACACCGCCTTCATGGGTACCTCGCTCGCGATCCATTTCCGCCAGAGCGACATCGATCGTGCGCTCGGCGTCCGCTCGCTCAAGCTGGCGATGACCGGCTCCAACTCGCGCCAGCAGGCCTTCGTGCTGGAGCAGGCGATCGAGCGCGGCGCTCGGCGCGTGGTCTGGGCGATGGACGATTTCAGCTTCGTCGATGCGGCTGATATCGAGACCGACCCATATCTGTCCGTCGATCTCTATCGCGGGACGGCCAAGGGGATTGCGTCCTACGTCTTCAGCGCGGCGATGGCGAAGGAATCGCTGTTCGCGCTGCTGCGGTCGATCCCGCCATTGCAGCAACCGCTCGCTCGCGCGGCGCCGTTTCTCCCCGTCAAGTTCGCGCTGTCCGAGGTCGACGACATCTACGCGCTGCCGCGGAATTTCGACATTGCGCGCACCTACAATGCGGAGAAGACGCTCGCCGCCTTCGCCTACATCACGAGTCCCGTTCGCAGCCGTTTCCTCGGCGAAGGCTACGGCTATGAGGCCATGGTCCGGCATTTCCAACAGGATGCCGTCGGTCTCATCACGCGCCATCCGGACGTGACCTTCGACGTCTACTTCCCGCCCTATTCGATCCTGCAATTCGTCGCGATGCGCGATGCCTCGCCGGAGACGCTGAAGATCGTCACCGATCTCACGGCGCATATCGCGCAGCGATTGACGCAGCTGCCCAACGTCCGCCTGCATGACTTCCGCGCGATCAAGCAGGTCACCCACGATCTCGATAATTACAGCGACGTCATCCACCATTCGCCGACGGTAGACGCGATGGTGCTGAAGTGGCTGGCGAGCGGGGAGTACCGCGTCGACCCGAAAGCGCCGCTAAAGTCGCTGAATGAGCTGAAGGCGCAGGTCGAGGCATATCGCGCGCCGACGCCGTAGCCAAACACTCTGCTGTCGTCCCGGACAAGCGCGCCTCAAGCGCGCGCAGATCCGGGACCCATACTCCCAGGGAGAGGTTGTCGCGCGAGCTGGTAACTCCGAGTCTTCGTCAAACCACTTCCTGTGGCTGATGGTGTGGACGGCCCCCTACGGCATCAGGTGTGCCAGAATGAGGTTGTCACACACCCATTCACAGGAGCCGTCCGTGAGCCAGATTATCCGC
>NZ_JACIHE010000025.1 GCF_014198245.1 Bradyrhizobium sp. cir1 | reverse complement strand
GACAGGCCGGACATATGGATGCAAGCGATCCGATCAAACCTCAAAATGCTCTTGTGCCACGGGGGCCGTCCACATATGGGTCCCGGATCTGCGCTTGCGCTTGTCCGGGACGGCGGCGGAGTTAGTGGCGACGCCGTCGCTTCAGCCCAGCGAAACTACCCCGTCTGATCGATCACCTCGATCGGCGTCACCGTCACCTCGCCGCCGGCGACCTTCCGCGTTGCCTCCTGGTAAGCCCTGAAGAAGTCGCGCGATTGCAGCGTCTTCTGCGCGGCATCGTCGCTGGCGCTGGCGAGGTGGAAGTAGCTGCCGTCGTCTCTAGCCTTCAGGACGCGATAGCCGATCCGTCCCTTCAGTTCCGGATCCGCATCGATCGCCTTGATGAAGCGGCCGATCTCCCGGTGCCATTCCTCCGTCGTGCCGTTCTTGAACTGGTATCTGATCATGAACTGCTTCATGTGACGCTCCCTGTTCGTCATGTGCGTCATCATCTGCGCGCTGGATACGATCCTGCAAGTACGGACAAAATTGATAGTATGGACTTTTTCGCGATCGGTCATATCCTTATCCCGCACATGGAGGAAACGACATGGCGAAGACTTCCCCCGCGCGCGCCTGTCCGGTTGCGGCGTTTCAGAAGATGATCAGCGGCAAGTACAAGCTGCGCATCGTCTGGGATCTCAAGGACGGCCCGCGCCGCTACGGCGAGATCAGAAGCGGCCTGCTGCGCGGCACGTCAGGCAGCGCCGAGGTCACCCCGCGCGTGCTCAGCCGTGAATTGAAGGCGCTGACGATGAGCGGCCTGATCGACCGCAAGGATTTCGGCGAGGTGCCGCCGAAGGTCGAGTATCGCCTGACGCGGAAAGGAAAGAGTTTTGTGCCCGTCGTCGCGGCGATCCGCGAATGGGGTGAACGAAACCTCGGCGAGCCCGTGCTCACCGAGGCTGCCGAATAGAGCATGATCCGGAAAAGTGTGAAGCGGTTTTCCGATCAGATCATGCTCGAATAAAATGCCTACATCTCGCCGGTGATGAACGGATTGGTCATCCGCTCCTGGCCGATGCTGGAGCCGGCGCCATGGCCGCAGATGAAGCCGACGTCGTCGCCGAGCGGCAACAGTTTCGTCTTGATCGAGTTGATCAGCGTGGCGTGACTGCCGCCGGGAAGGTCCGTGCGCCCCACCGAGCCCGCGAACAAGACGTCGCCGACATGGGCAAAGCGCAGATCCTTGTTGAAGAACACCACGCTGCCGGGCGAATGGCCGGGGCAGTGCAGGATGTCGAACGACAGTCCGCCGATCGACACGCTGTCGCCTTCCTCGAGCCAGCGGTCGGGCGCGAAATTGCGCACGCCGGTCATGCCGAAACGCGCGCCGCTCTCGACCACGTTGTCGAGCAGGAACTTGTCGCCCTGATGCGGGCCCTCGATCGGCACCTTCAGCGCGTCGCGCAAGTCCGCCGCACCGCCGACATGGTCGATATGGCCGTGGGTCAGCCAGATCTTCTCCACGGTAACGCCGGTCTGCTTGATCGCGTCCAGGATCTTCGGCACGTCGCCGCCGGGGTCGATCACAACGGCCTTCTTGCTCGGCTCGTCCCAGATGATGGTGCAATTCTGCTCGAACAGCGTCACGGGAACTATGATCGCGCCGGCCTTGGCTTGCGAGGATTCCTGGGAGTCATTTTGCTCGGTCATGGGCGCCACAATGCCGATTTTTGCCATGCCGCCAAGCAAAAGATTCGTGCGAGAGACCGGGGAACAGGTCACACGGCCGTCCCAATTGGCTCGCCAATCTGAAGCCGGGCATTGCTTCCGCGTTCTCCCGCGCGGGAGGCAATCTTTGGATGGTATTTGCGACATGGCTCAGGGCGAGAAGTGGTGGCGCGACGGCATCTTCTATCAGATCTATCCGCGCTCCTTTCAGGACAGTGACGGCGACGGCGTCGGCGACCTCGCGGGCATCCTGAAGCGGCTGCCTTACGTGAAATCGCTCGGCGTCGATGCGATCTGGCTGTCGCCGGTCTTCCCCTCGCCGATGGCCGATTTCGGCTACGACATCTCGGATTATACCGGCATCGAGCCGCTGTTCGGCACGATGGCGGATTTCGACGCGCTGCTCAGCGCCGCCCATGACAACGGCCTGAAGCTGATCCTCGACCTCGTGCCGAACCATACCTCGGACCAGCATCCCTGGTTCATCGAGAGCCGCGCCTCGCGCGACAATCCCCGGCGTGACTGGTACGTCTGGCGCGATCCGAAGCCCGATGGCAGTGCGCCGAACAACTGGCTGTCGGAGTTCGGCGGCAGCGCGTGGCAATTCGACGAGACCACGGGGCAGTATTACTACCACGCCTTCCTCGCCCAGCAGCCGGACCTCAACTGGCGCAATCCCGATGTCCGCGCCGCGATCTACGACGTGATGCGGTTCTGGCTGGAGAAAGGCGTCGATGGTTTCCGCGTCGACGTGATCTGGCACCTGATCAAGGACGCCGAATTCCGCGACAATCCGCCGAACCCGCATTACGTCGAGGGCCGGCCGCCGAACGAGAAGATCCTGACGCAATACTCCACCGACCAGGACGAGGTGCATGACGTGATCGGCGAGATGCGGCGCGTCACCGATGCGTATTCTGCCCGCGTCTTGATCGGCGAGATCTATCTGCCGCTGCATCGCCTGATGGCCTATTACGGCAACGACCTCACCGGCGCGCAGATGCCGTTCAACTTCGCGCTGCTCTCGACCTTCTGGAGCGCGCGCTCGATCGAGACGATCATCGAGGATTACGAGAAGGCGCTGCCGCGCGGCGCCTGGCCGAACTGGGTGCTCGGCAATCACGATCGCCCGCGCGTGGCGAGCCGCGTCGGCCCCGAGCAGGCCCGCGTCGCCGCCATGCTGCTGCTGACCTTGCGCGGCACGCCGACGCTCTATTACGGCGATGAGATCGGCATGCATCAGCTCGCGATCGCGCCGGAGGATGTGCGCGATCCCTTCGAGAGGAACCTGCCCGGCATCGGAGTCGGCCGCGACGGCTGCCGCACGCCGATGCAGTGGGATTCGTCCAACTTCGCCGGCTTCTCGGAAGCGAGGCCGTGGCTGCCGCTGCCCGAGGACCATGTCCGCGAGAACGTCGCCAATCTCGAAGCCGATCCGCGCTCGATCCTCAGCCTCTACAAGCGCCTGATCGCGTTGCGGCGGGATTGCCCGCCGCTGGTCACCGGCGACTATCATCCGATCGCGGCGCAAGGCGACTTGCTGATCTATCGCCGCGTGGCGGAAGGCAAGTCGGTCATCGTCGTGCTCAATCTCGGCCCCGACCCGATCGCGGTGACGACGAGCGCGATACGGTTTGGCAGCGAGATATTGATCTCAACGTTCCTGGATCGTGAGGGGGAGAAGCTGGAGGGGGTGCTGGATTTGCGCGGGAATGAGGGGGTGGTGGTGGCGTCGCCCTAAAATGTGACACGAGGCGACGGCGTCATTCTCCGGTGTCGTCCTGGACAAGCGAAGCGCAGATCCAGGACCCATTACCACAGCGCGCAGTTTGACGAAGGCCGGTGGTCATCAGCTCGCGCGCCAACGACCTCTCGGGGTAATGGGTCCTGGCTTTCGCCAGGACGACGTGATCATCCCGGATACTTCTTTCCCCGCACCGTCGCGTCGTCGATATCGCTTCGCTTCAGCAGATAGTCCAGCCCCCCGACGCGGTACCAGCGATAGCCATACGGCTCCAGCACGACACGGTGCTGGCCGCGCTTGTCGGCGTGGCTGTGGTCTTCCGCGAGCAGGTTGATCAAATGCGCGCCGGCCTCGCCCGATAGCCCCGCCGAGAACGCGACCTCGCGCGGCTTCTCGTCGAGATTGTGCACGAACAGCACGGAATTGTTGCGCCAGTCGTAGCGCATGATGAACACGGCGGGATCGCGCACAGGAATGATCGTGAACTCGCCCCAGCCGACCTCCGGCACCTCTTTCCGCATGCGGACGATGCGCTCGGTCCAGTTCAGCATGGAATTGGGATCGCGCCGCTGTTTTGCGACATTGACGTGCGGAAAGCCGTAAGGTCCCCCGTCGATGACGGGGCAGGCCGGCTTGTCGTTCTTGGTGAAGCCGCCATGCGGCTCGGTCGACCATTGCATCGGCGTGCGCGCGCAGTCGCGTTCGGGCAGCGACAGATCATCGCCCATCGCGATCTCGTCGCCGTAGCGGATGACTGGCGTTCCCGGCAGCGTGCACATCAGGCTGTAGGCGAGCTCGAGCCGCCGGCGGTCGCCGCCCAGCATCGGCGCAAGGCGCCGGCGGATGCCGCGATCGTAGAGCTGCATGTCCTTGTCGGGGCCGAAGCATTTGAACACAGTATCGCGCTGCGCCTTGGTCAGCCTGCCGAGATCGAGCTCGTCGTGATTGCGCAGGAACAGGCCCCATTGCGCCGTCGCCGGCCGCGGTCTTGTTGCTTTCAGCGCCTTGGCAAGCGGACGGGAATCCGCGGACGCCAGCGCATAGAACAGATGCTGGTTGACGTGGAAGTTGAACATCATGTGCATGCGGTCGGCGTCGCGGCCGAAATATTCCATGTCGGTTTCCGGCAGCACATTGGCTTCCGCGAGGATGATGGCGTCGCCCTGCCGCCATTGCAGGAATTCGCGGAACGCGCGCAGCATGTCGTACTGCTCGACCGGCTCCTTCACCTTCGCGCCCTTGGTCGCGATCACGAAGGGCACCGCGTCCATGCGAAAGCCGGAGACGCCGAGCTGGATCCAGAAGCCCATGATCTTCAGGATCTCGGCCTGCACATGCGGGTTCGAGGTGTTGAGGTCGGGCTGGAAATCGTAGAAGCGATGGAAATACCAGGCGCCGGATTCCTTGTCGCGCGTCCAGGTCGATTTCTGCACGCCGGGAAACACCATGCCCTTGTTGGCATTCGCCGGCTTCTTGTCCGACCACACATACCAGTCGCGATAGGGCGAGCTCTTGTCGCGCCGCGCTTCCTTGAACCAGTGATGCTGGTCGGAGGTGTGGTTGACGACGAGGTCGATGATGATGCGGATGCCGCGCTGCTTGCAGCCATGGGCGAACTCGACGAAATCGCCGAGCGTGCCGTAGCGGGAATCGACGCTGTAGAAATCGGCGATATCGTAACCGTCGTCGCGGCCGGGCGAGGTCTGGAACGGCATCAGCCAGATCGTGGTGATGCCGAGCCCGTGCAGATAGTCGAGCCGGCGCAAGAGGCCCTTGAAGTCGCCGACGCCATCGCCGTCGGCGTCCATATAGGAGCCGACGGAAAGGCAATAGATCACGCCGTTCTTGTACCAGAGATCGTCGATCATGCGCGAGCAGCCGATGGTTCCGCCGAGTTGCGGCGGCTGCGTGATAAGTGCGTGGGGAAGGGGAGGTTCCCGCGCGTCTCCGCATACTCACTGTCGTCCCGGGGCGCGCGAAGCGCGAGCCCGGGACCCATAACCACAGGAAGGAGTCTTGCGATGACTCGGAGTGCCCGCGTCGCTTCATAACCGGTCGCTGTGGCTATGGATTCTCAGATGCGCAATTGCGCATCATAGCTCGCGCCAAGTGGCGCGCCCCGGAATGACGGATGGAGAGAGTGTCCGCCCCTTATGGAATCGGCTATCCTCCATCCATGGACAACACCGCCCGCATCACCCTCGTGCCGCCGCCCGATCGCCGCCAGTCGGAAACGGCGCTGGCCATTGCGCGCGGGACGGCGCGGCTGCTCCGTTCGCTCGGCTTCTCCTGCATCAGCGAATTGCCGCTGCCCTCGGGCCGGCGCGCCGATCTGGTGGCGCTGAACGAGCGCGGCGAGATCTGGATCGTCGAGATCAAATCGTCGGTCGAGGATTTGCGCGCCGACCAGAAATGGCACGAATACCGCGCCCATTGCGACCGGCTGTTCTTCGCCTTCACGCAGGATCTGCCCTGCGAGATCTTTCCTGAAGACACCGGCCTGATCATCGCGGATGCCTACGGCGCGCACCTGCATTGCGAGGCGCCGGAGCACAAGCTCGCTGCCGCCACCCGCAAGCAGATGACGGTGCGGTTTGCGATGGCGGCGGCCTTGCGGATCAACCGCCTGGTCGATCCGCAGGGGCACGCGGATTTTTGGGAGTAGCGGCGCCGCAAAAATAATGGTGCCGTAGGGTGGGCAAAGCGTAGCGTGCCCACCAAACCAGTCGATCATGATCGGAAAGATAAGGTGGGCACGGCGCGTTGCGCCTTTGCCCACCCTACGAGACCTGTGTCCCGTCATCCTGAGGTGCGAGGCATGGGACGCAACGCGTCCCATGGGGAGCCTCGAAGGATGCACGGCCCCGATGCAGCCGGGCCGTCGCCCTTCGAGGGCCGCCGAAGAGGCGGCCACCTCAGGGTGACGGTGAAAGAGAGTAGAGTGTCGAAATTACCTCGGCGCGCGCTTGGCGAGGATGCGCTGCAGCGTCCGCCGGTGCATGTTGAGGCGGCGCGCCGTTTCCGAGACGTTGCGGTTGCACATCTCGTAGATGCGCTGGATGTGCTCCCAGCGCACGCGGTCTGCGGACATCGGGTTGGTCGGAAGCTCGGATTTCTCCGCGCTGGTCGAGAGCAGCGCGGCGACGACGTCGTCGGCGTCCGCGGGCTTCGACAGATAATCGATCGCGCCCATCTTCACCGCGGTCACGGCAGTGGCGATGTTGCCATAGCCGGTCAGCACGATCGCGCGTGCGTCCGGGCGCTTCTTCTTCAGCGCCGAGACGACGTCGAGGCCGTTGCCATCACCGAGCCGCAAGTCGACAACCGCGAATGCCGGCGCCGCCTTGCCGATCTGCGCAAGACCGTCCGAGACGGTGTCGCACGACGTCACCGAAAAGCCGCGGGTCTCCATCGCGCGCGACAAGCGCTCCAGAAACGGCTTGTCGTCCTCCACGATGAGAAGCGAGCGGTCGGCCTGTTCATTCAGTTCGGCGATGGCGTTCAAGGTGATATCCTCTCTCCAGCGCGTTGACATATGGCCTCGCAATCGCGCGGTGCCAAGGCCGCCAATGGTCGATCGGCCCTTTTGTGCGACGCAAGGTCGCGGTCTATCCTATTGTTTCTTCGAGCGTCTCGATAGCCTCAAAACGCTGCCTGGGCCATGTGATGTGGACCACCGCGCCGTGTTCCGGAAAGATCCGGTTGGTAAACGAGACCTTGGCGCCGGTGCGTTCGAGCAGGGTGCGCGCGATGAACACGCCGAGGCCCAGGCCGCGCCGTTCGCCGCTGCCGTCGTCCTGGGTGCGCCGTCGCGACAAATACGGCTCGCCGATCCGGTTGAGGATATCAGGCGGAATGCCCGGGCCGTCGTCGGAGATCAGGAGCTCGATCGTGTCCATGTTCCACCAGGCGTTCACCTCGACGGTGGTATGGGCGAAATCGACGGCATTCTCGACGATGTTGCCGAATCCGTAGAGGATCGCCGGGTTGCGCGAGCCGACCGGCTCTGCGAACGCGGGCACCGCGATCCGCACCTTGATCTCGACGCCGAAATCGCGGTGCGGGGCCACGACTTCCTCGATCAGCTCCGACAGCTTCATGCGGTCGAACGGCGCGCCGGTGGAGGAGAGCTGGGTGATCTTGCTGAGGATGTCGCGGCAGCGCTGGGTCTGCTCGCGCAGCGTCTTCAGGTCCGCGGCGAAGCTCGGATCCTTCACCGTCTTTTCCAGCTCGCGCGAGATCAGGAAGATGGTCGCAAGCGGCGTGCCGAGCTCGTGCGCGGCCGCGGCGGCGAGGCCGTCGAGCTGGGTCAGATGCTGCTCGCGTGTCAGCACCAGCTCGGTCGCGGCCAGCGCGTCCGCGAGCTTGCGCGCTTCCTCGGTGACCTGGAACGAGTAGAGGCTGGTGACGCCGATCGCGAGCACGATCGAAAGCCAGACGCCGACGAGATAGATCGGCGGCAGCACCAGTGGATCGTCGGAATCCCAGGGCAGCGGCAGGTGGAAGAAGAACAGCACCGAGGCGCAGGCGACCGCGAGCACGCCGAGGCCGAAGGTGAAGCGGGCCGGCAGCGCCGTCGCCGAGATCAGCACCGGCGCGAGAAACAGGAACGAGAACGGGTTCTGCAATCCGCCGGTGAAGAACAACAGCCCCGCCAGCTCCACGATGTTCAGCGCCAGCAGGCCGGCGGCCTGCATCGGCTCCAGCCGCTGCATCGGATTGGCAACGGTCTGCAGGCCCAGATTGAGCGCGGCCGACAGCGCGATGATGCTGACGCAGGGGACGATCTCGACGTTGAACTCCAGCCCCTGCGCCACGATGAAGATCGCCGCGAGCTGGCCCAGCACCGCGAGCCAGCGCAGCCGCAGGATGGTGTCGAGGCGGATATGCCGCTGCGCGTGGCGGAAGTCGGAAGCGGCAATTTCGGTCATATCGGCCAATGTGGCGGTGCCTTCTGGATCACAAACGCTGGGCTCGCGGAACCACCCCGATTACAAGCCTTGCGCTATCAGCTGCAATAGCAGAAGAACGGCCCAGCATGACCGAGAATGACAAGGCTTCAAGTCGGCCGACTGTCGCGGATTGGGGCGCCGCCTCCGCGGCGATCGCGGTCGATCACCTCGTCAAGCTCTACAAGCAGACCCGTGCCGTCGACGATATCTCCTTTTCGCTGCCGCGCGGCAGCATCACCGGGCTCCTCGGCGGCAACGGCGCCGGCAAGACCACGACCATCGCCATGATCATGGGTCTGGTGCTGCCGACCTCCGGCCGCGTGCAGGTGCTCGGGCATCGCATGCCCGAGCAGAGCGCTGCGGTGCTGGGGCGGATGAATTTCGAGAGCCCCTATGTCGACATGCCGATGCGGCTCACGGTGCGGCAGAACCTCACCATCTTCGGCAAGCTCTATGCGGTCAAGAACCTCGCTGGCCGCATCGCCGAACTCGCCGACGATCTCGACCTCACCGATTTCATCGACCGCGCCAACGGCAAGCTCTCCGCGGGACAGAAGACCCGCGTCGCGCTGGCGAAAGCGCTGATCAACCGGCCCGAGCTGCTCTTGCTGGACGAGCCGACCGCCTCGCTCGATCCTGACACCGCCGACTGGGTGCGAGGTCATCTGGAGCGCTACCGCCGCGACAACAACGCGACCATTCTTCTCGCGTCGCACAACATGCTCGAGGTCGAACGGCTCTGCGACCGCGTCATCATCATGAAGCGCGGCCGCATCGAGGACGACGACACGCCCGAGGCGATCATGGCCCGCTACAACCGCACCACGCTGGAGGAGGTGTTTCTGGACGTCGCCCGCGGCCGGGTGAACGGCGCGAAGGAGGCGGCGAGATGAGGGAGGTGGACTTGTGTGACTGCCGTAGCCCGGGTGAGCGCAGCGATACCCGGGACCGCTGCCGGCGAAGTCCCGGATTGTCGCTTCGCTCATCCGGGCTACGGGAGCGAGCCATGACCGACCTCTCCATCTCGCCCCACCGCATCGGCGCGATGATCCTGCGCTACTGGTATCTCTTGCTGTCGTCCTGGCCGCGGCTGCTCGAGCTCTTGTACTGGCCGGCGCTGCAGGTCATCACCTGGGGCTTCATCCAGTATTACATCGCCGAAAACGCCAGCTTCTTCGCGCGGGCCGGCGGCACGCTGATCGGCGCCGTCATCCTCTGGGACATCCTGTTCCGCGGCCAGCTCGGCTTCTCCATCTCGTTCCTGGAGGAGATGTGGGCGCGCAACCTCGGCAATCTCATGATGAGCCCCTTGAAGCCCATCGAGTTTCTGCTGTCGCTGACGGTCATGAGCCTGATCCGGCTCGCCATCGGCATCGTCCCGATGACGCTGCTCGCGCTGTTCCTGTTTCACTTCAACGTTTATGCGCTCGGCCTGCCGCTGATCGCTTTCTTCTGCAATCTGATCTTCACCAGCTGGTCGGTCGGCATCTTCGTCTCGGGGCTGGTGCTGCGGCACGGTCTGGGCGCCGAGAGCATCGTCTGGACCTTGATGTTCGCGATCATGCCGCTCGCCTGCATCTACTATCCCGTCAGCGTGCTGCCGGTCTGGCTGCAATATGTCGCCTGGGCGCTGCCGCCGACCTATGTGTTCGAGGGAATGCGCGCGCTGCTGATCGAGAACACCTTCAGGATCGATCTGATGCTGGAGGCGTTGGTCATCAATGCTGTACTTCTGGTTGCTTCTTTTTGGGCATTCCTTGCCCTTTTGCGCAGCGCCAAAAAGCACGGCTCGCTGCTGTCGGGCGGTGAATAACGTCACTTTCTCGTGGATTCTGCTTGGTTTGGCCGTTCCGGCTACGTAGATGTACGGAACCATGCATTGACGCAATATTACGCATTCGGCAGTATGCTGCGATGCGAAGAGGAATATAGCGATGCCTATTGGTGAGTTTGGCGGCGCCCCGCCCCTGGCTGCAGAAGGCAGTCCGGTCCTGACGACGCCGATGTACTGGATGTACGAGATGGCCCACGCCTCTCTCAATCCGGCCCGTGCAGTCACCGACGCGACCAAGCTGCTGTTTCAGAATCCCCTCAATCCCTGGGCCCGTACCGAGGTCGGCAAGTCGGTCGCCGCGGCCTGCGAATTGTTCGAGCGCACCACGCGCCGCTACGGCAAGCCGGAATGGGGCCTCGACGACACCGAGGTCAACGGCATCCGCGTCCCCGTCGAGATCCGTTCGGTCTGGGAAAAGCCGTTCTGCCGGCTGCTCTACTTCGATCGCAAGTTCACCCGTCCGCTGCGCAGCCCGCAGCCGCGCGTGCTGATCGTCGCGCCGATGTCCGGCCACTATGCGACGCTGCTTCGCGGCACGGTCGAAGCCTTCCTGCCCGCGCATGAGGTCTACATCACCGACTGGGCCGATGCCCGCATGGTGCCGCTCAGCGAAGGGCGCTTCGATCTCGACGACTACATCGACTACATCATCGAGATGCTGCACGTCCTCGGTGGCAACACCCATGTGATGGCGGTGTGCCAGCCTTCCGTTCCCGTCGTCGCGGCCGTCTCGATCATGGAAGCGCGGCGCGATCCGTTCGTGCCGACCTCGATGACGCTGATGGGCGGCCCGATCGATACCCGCCGTAATCCGACCGGGGTGAACGACCTCGCCCAGCAGCGCGGCATCGACTGGTTCCGCAACCACGTCATCACCAAGGTGCCGTTCCCGCATCCGGGCATGATGCGTGACGTCTATCCGGGATTCCTGCAGCTCAACGGCTTCATCAGCATGAATCTCGACCGGCACATGGATGCGCACAAGCAGCTGTTCGCCAATCTGGTGAAGGGCGACGGCGACCTCGTCGACAAGCACCGCGACTTCTACGACGAATATCTCGCGGTGATGGATCTCCCGGCAGAGTATTACCTGCAGACGGTCGACACCGTGTTCGTGAAACACTCGCTGCCGAAGGGCGAGATGACCCATCGTGGAACCCGCGTTGATCCTTCCAAGGTCACGCGCGTCGCGTTGATGACGGTCGAAGGCGAGAACGACGACATCTCGGGTCTCGGTCAGACTGAAGCAACGCACGGTCTGTGCAGTTCGATCCCCGATCATCGCCGCGTTCATTACGTCCAGAAGGGCGTCGGACATTACGGCGTGTTCAACGGATCGCGTTTCAAGTCGGAGATCGTGCCGCGGATTCACGACTTCATGGTCTCGGCCGCGAATCCAAAGAGCTTGCAGGCTCTCGCAGCTGAATAATCCTGAATTTCGGCTTTCCCGTCGAAATTTCCGCCCCTGTCGGAGCCTCCGGCAGGGGCAAGTTCCCTCCAGATTCGCGGTATTTAGGTAGCGTTATAGGAGTGAGTCCTCCCTCACCCCTTGGGGGTGTCGCATGCATCCAGCGGGGGCGAAAAAAGCCGGTTCCAACCCCAGTCTGTAGGGTCTCCCGGACTGAAGAACCGCTGTATATTGGGCAAATGATTTGTTTTTGCGCCGAGCGCTTTCCCTGGCGGCGGTTATGGCAGAATCCGGGCGAACTCCTGCTCCCCGGACTGACAGACATGGCCACGCGCGCACTCCTCTATCGGCGGCCCCACGAACCAAAGACCCTCGTCATCACCCACGGATCGCAGTTTTTTGCGATCCGATTGCGCCGGCACCGCCGCGCGCGCCGCTACACGCTCAGAATTCATCCGAGCGATCGCGAAGCCATCCTCACCATGCCGCCGCGCGGCACGCTCGCGGAGGCCAAGGACTTCGCACAGCGTCACGGTGCGTGGATCGCGGCACGTCTCGGCCGCTTGCCGAAGGCTGCGCCGTTCCAGCCGGGCACGGTGATACCGCTGCGCGGCGTTCCTCATCGCATCGTTCATCGCGCAGGCACCCGTGGCACGGTGTGGACGGAGACGCGCGACAGTGGCGAGCGCATTCTCTGCGTGGCCGGTGGGGTCGAACATGCCGACCGTCGTGTGCATGACTTCCTCAAGCGCGAGGCGCGCCGCGACCTGCAGCGTTCGGCGGAAGCCTATGCCGCCGAGCTCAATGTCCGGGTCAAGCGGCTCTCGATCCGCGACCAGTCCAGCCGCTGGGGCTCCTGCACCTCGGCCGGCTCGCTGTCGTTCTCCTGGCGCCTGATCCTCGCGCCACCCTTCGTGCTCGACTATCTCGCCGCCCACGAGGTCGCCCATCTCGTCGAGATGAACCACTCCGCCCGCTTCTGGCGCGTCTGCGGCAGGGTCTGCCCGTCGATGGAGCGCGCCAAGAAGTGGCTCGACACGCACGGGAATGACCTGCACCGGTATGGGGTCGAGGACTAGGGCTCGCTGTTGGCATCTTGGGAGGTGTCATCGCCCGCCTTGTGCGCACTTGCGCACTGGGCGGGCGATCCAGTATTCAAGAGGCCTTAGTGATTGAATCGATGGGCCGCGGCGTACTGGATTCCCCGCCTTCGCGGGGAATGACAGTGGAGGGTGAGGCACCATCCAGCGCGTCTCGCTCGATTCTCGCCACATTTCACAATGATTGCGCGCTACGCGTGATTTGCCCCACCGCATCAAACGCTTCGTCGCATCCACCGCGCACCCTGCCGGTAATCCCCGCCTACTGTGCATGGGGTTGTTTTCGCAGTTCTTGTTTTGAGGTCACCAGCACCGCAATTCGCAGCTAGCGATTCCCGCCAAACAGCCGATCCATCAGCCAGCCATCGAGCCCGGCCGCCGCTTCCGGCCGCGCATTGGCGCGCGTGGGCGGCGGGCGATAGCCGCCAGCGCTCGCCGATGCGGGTCCCGGTGCAGGTGTCGGCGGCGACACTTGCGACGCTGCCTGCGCAAGGTTCGACAGACCCCAGCCGCCTGGTGAGCTCGGCAAGGCCGCCACCGGCACGCCCTCGTGGGCCGTGCGCATGAAGCGCGACCAGACTTCGACCGGCAGGCCGCCGCCGGTGGCCTTCTTGGTCGGCGAGTTGTCGTCGTTGCCGAGCCAGACGCCGGTGACGAGGTTGGCGGTGTAGCCGATGAACCAGGCGTCGCGGTAATCCTGGCTGGTGCCCGTCTTGCCGGCGGCCGGCCAGCCGGGGATCTCCGCCTTCTTGGCGGTGCCTGATATCAACGTCTCCCGCATCATCGTGTTCATCATGCCCACATAGCGCGGGTCGATGACCTGGTTGCGCTCGTCGGGCTGGCGCATGTAGAGCAGCTTGCCGCTGAGCGTCCTGATCCGGGTCACGACATGCGGCGTCACCGCGAAGCCGCCATTGGCGAACGGCGCATAGGCGCCGACCAGCTCGACCACCGAGACCTCGGAGGTGCCGAGCGCGATTGAGGCATTGGGCTCGAGTTTTGAGGAGATGCCGAGCCGGTGCGCGGTGCGCACCACGTTCTTCGCCCCGACCTCGAGGCCGAGGCGGATGGCGACGGTGTTGAGCGACATCGCCAGCGCCTGCGTCAGCGTCACGGCGCCGAAATATTCGTGGGTGTAGTTCTCGGGCTTCCAGCCCTTGACCTCGATCGGCGCGTCCTGGCGGACGGTGTCCGGCGTCAGGCCCTGCTCCAGTGCGGTCAGGTACACGAACGGCTTGAACGAGGAGCCCGGCTGGCGCTTGGCCGTGACCGCGCGGTTGTACTGGCTGTCGGAATAGTTCCGTCCGCCGACCATGGCGCGCACGGCGCCGTCAGGCGTCATCGCCACCAGCGCGCCCTGGCTGACATTGAACTTCACGCTCTTGGCGGCGAGCTCGTCGATGATGGCGGCTTCCGCCACGCTCTGCAGTTTCGGATCGATCGTGGTCTCGACCTTGATGCTCTCGTCGATCTGGCCGACCAGATCATCCAGCACCTCGCCGATCCAGTCGGCGACGTAATTGACCGTGCCGGCGCCGGCCGGCTTCACATTGTAGGAGGGATGGCCGATCGAGGCCTGCGCCTGCGCGTCGGTAATGAACTTCGCATCCGCCATCGCCGTGAGCACGATCTGCGCGCGGGCTTCCGCGCCTTCGGGGTTGCGGTTCGGCGCAAGGCGCGAGGGCGACTTGACGAGGCCGGCCAGCATTGCGGCTTCGGCGATGGTGACGTTCCTCGCCGACTTGCCGAAATATTTCTGCGCAGCAGCTTCGACGCCGTAGGCGCCGGAGCCGAAATAGACGCGGTTGAGATAGAGCTCCAGGATCTCGTTCTTGGAGTGCTTGCGCTCCAGCCAGATCGCGAGCTCCGCCTCCTGCAGCTTGCGCTGCATGGTGCGCTCCTGGGTCAGGAACAGGTTTTTGGCGAGCTGCTGCGTCAAGGTCGAGCCGCCCTGCGACACGCCGCGATGGAGCAAATTGGTGACGAGGGCACGCAGGATGCCGATCGGGTCGATGCCGAAATGCGAATAGAAGCGGCGGTCCTCAATGGCGATGAAGGCCTTCGGCAGATAAGGCGGCAGGTCCTTCAGCGCGACATTGGCGCCGGCCATTTCGCCGCGCTGCGCCAGCATGCTGCCATCGATGCCGACGATCTGGATCGTTGGCGGGCGCTTGGGAATTTCCAGCGACTGGATCGGCGGCAGATGGGCGCCGACATAGATCACGACGCCGATCACGGCGATGACGCCCCACAGGCTCAGCACCGCGCCCCAATAGACCAGGCGGCCGAGGCCGGCACCGAAGCGCGACTTCGATCGCCGCTTGGCGCCGCCGCGGCCGGCCGGTGCCTTGCGCTCGCGCGGCGGCTCCTCGCCGGCGTCCTCGCTCTTGCGCTTGGCGGATGGTTTCGCTGATTTCTTCGGCTTGTCCTCAGCCGCGTTGGGGATGCGGTCCGCAGGCGTCAGGCGCAGATCGGCGAGCGCCGCGGGCAAGCCGAACAGCGGCTCCTTCCGCCCACCCTTTTTCTTTCCCCACGCCATACGCAATACGCCCGGTCAGCCCGCCCCGCCGCACGCTAGCGGTCGCTGTTTAAGGTCGGGTTACCCCGGCGTTAACGCGCGATTAGGAGGTGCGGCATTCGCCCGCCGCAGTTCCGCTTCGCGGGGCCCAGCGCTAGGATCGACGCCACAAAACAAAAGGGAACTCACGAAGGGAGCACGCATGGGCCACATCGATCCGACCAAGGAGATCTTCGCGCAATTCCGGGAGAACGATCGCCCGGGCCCGATCCACATGCTCAACCTGGTGCGCTTGCGGAAGGAAGCGGCCTACCCCGACGGCCGCAAGGCCAGCGGCGCGGAAGCCTACGCGGCCTATGGCCGCGAGAGCGGCCCGGTGTTCGAACGCCTCGGCGGCCGCATCATCTGGCAGGGCAAATTCGAGCTGATGCTGATCGGCCCGCAGGATGAACGCTGGGACCATTGCTTCATCGCGGAATATCCGAGCGTCGGAGCCTTTGTCGAGATGATCCGCGATCCCGTCTATCGCGAGGCGGTCAAGCATCGTCAGGCCGCCGTGGAGGATTCCCGGCTGATCCGTCACGCGGTGTTGCCGGTGGGCAAGAATTTTGGCGAGATACCGGACTGAGCACGGAGAGCGCGTCTCTCTCTCCGTCGTCATGGCCGGGCTTGACCTGGCCATCCACGGTTTCTTGCTCGGTCATTCCGGGGCGGCTCGAAGAGCCGAACCCGGAATCTCGAGATTCCGGTTCGATGCTGTCGCATCGCCCCCGGAATGACAGCGAGAGAAACTAACCCGCCGGGCCCGCATCCTCCAGGATCGGGCCGAACAGCTCCCAGCGCTCGCCGTTGAACTTCATCATCTGAAGCTGCTTGTTGACGCGGTAGTCGGTCGCCGACGTGTTGGCCTTGATGCCGGGCAGGGCGGTGTCGCCGGTCACGTCCTTCAACGACGCCGCCTGCTTCATGACGTTCTCGCGCGTCAGGTTGTCGCTGCACTGCTGCAGCACATGAGCGAGGAGCTGGGCGGTGCCATAGCCATAGACGTTGAAGTTCGAGTCCTTGTCGCCGTCGGGATAGTATTTCGCCATGAAGTCGAAATATTTCTTCATGCCGGCATCGTCCTTCCAGGTCGGATCGAGCGGATCCTTGCCGTAGTTGACGCTGATGACGCCCTTGGCGGCGTCGAGCCCTGCCGGCTTCATCACCGCACCGACCGAGGTGGCGTTGATGTCGACGATCTGCACCGGGTGCCAGCCGATCTCGGCGATCTTCTTGATCGCCTGCGCCGCCTGCTTCGGCGTGGTGGCGCTGAAGAACAAATCGGTGCCGGCATCCTTGATCTTGAGGATCTGCGAATCGATAGTCGGATCGGAGACTTCGTAGGACGCTTCGGTCACGACCATCTTGGCGGCCTTGTCGCCGAGGCCGGCCTTGAGGCCGTTCAGATAGTCCTTGCCGAGGTCGTCGTTCTGGTAGAGCACGCCGATCTTGGCGTTCGGATGCTCCTTCAGAATGTACTGACCGTAGATGCGGCCCTCGACGAAGTAGTTCGGGTTGTAGCCCATGGTCCAGGGGAAGTTCTTGGGGTCGGTGAACTTCGAGGCGCCAGTGGCTGCGAACAGCTGCGGCACCTTCTTGGAATTGAGATATTTCTGCACGGCCGCGTTCGAGGGCGTGCCGATGATCTGGAAGGTCAGCAGCACCTCGTCGCTTTCGACGAGCTTGCGCACCTGCTCCACCGCTTTCGGCGGCGAATAGGCGTCGTCATACTGGATCAGGTTGATCTTGCGGCCGTTGATGCCGCCCTGATCGTTGATCATCTTGAAATAGGCGGCCTGGGTCTTGCCGATCGACGCATAGGCCGACGCCGGTCCCGAGAACGGCACGGTCTGTCCGACCTTGATCTCGGTGTCGCTGGCGCCCGGATCGTATTTTTTCTGGGCATTGGCCGCAGAGATCGACAGCGCCAGGGTCAGCGCCGTTGCCGTGGCCAGATGCAGCATTCCATTCCTCATTCGCAATTTCCTCGGTTTGTTATTGCCGATGATCTGCCGGGCGCTTGTGCCTCCGACGCCATCGCTGAGGGCGAGTGTGGAGGAGGCGTTGCTGCGACGCAAGGTGGGCGGCGCCCATCCTTTGTAGGGTGGGTTAGCCGTAGGCGTGACCCACCACTGTTCATCCACGGACGCAGAGAAGGTGGGTTACGCCCAGCGGACTACGCTTCGCGTAGCCGCTGCGCTAAACCACCCTACGAGATCGGGCCTAACCCGACGGGCCCGTGTCCTCGATGATCGGTCCGAACAGCTCCCAGCGTTCGCCGTTGAACCTCATCATCTGCATCTGCTTGTTGACGCGGAAGTCGTTCGGCCCGGTATTGATCTTGATGCCGGGCAGGGCGAAGCTCGGAGCGAAGTCCTTGATGTTGGCGACCTGCCTCATGACGTTCTCACGCGTCAGGTCGTCGCCGCATTGTTTCAGAACCTGGACCAGCAGCTCGGCCACCGAATAGGCATAGGTGTTGACGGTGTTGAGCTTGTCGCCTTCCGGGAAATACTTGTCCATGAAGGCGAAGAAGGCCTTCACGCCGGGATCGTCCTTCCACTGCGGATCGCTGGGCTCCTTGCCATATTGCGTCGAGATGATGCCCTTGGAGATGTCGAGGCCGGCCGGCTTCAGCGTGGCCGAGATCGGGCTCGCATTGATGTCGAGGATGTGCACCGGCGTCCAGCCGAGGTCGGCGAGCTTCTTGATCGCCTGTGCCGCAAACTTCGGCGTCGAGGCATCGAAGAACACGTCGACGCCCATCGACTTCAGCTTCACGACCTGCGAATCCACCGTGGGGTCGGTGACCTCGTAGGAGACCTCGCCGACGATCATGCTGGCGGCCTTGTCGCCGAGGCCGCTCTTGAGGCCCGCGAGATAGTCGCGTCCCATGTCGTCGTTCTGGTAGAGCACGCCGATCTTGGCGTTCGGATGCTCCTTGAGAATGTACTTGGCGTAGATCCGTCCCTCGGACACGTAGTTCGGATTATAGGCGATGGTCCAGGGATAGTTCTGCGGATCGTTGAAGCGCGCCGCGCCGGTGGAAGCCAGAAGCTGCGGCACCTTCTTGCCGTTGAGATATTTCTGCACGGCGGCGTTGGCCGCGGTGCCGATCAGTTGGAACGTGAACAGCACCTCGTCGCCTTCGACCAGCTTGCGCATCTGCTCCACCGTCTTCGGCGGCGAGTAGGCGTCGTCATACTGGATCAGGTTGATCTTGCGGCCGTTGATGCCGCCCTGGTCGTTGATCATCTTGAAATAGGCGGCCTGGGTCTTGCCGATATTGGCATAGACCGAGTAGGCGCCGGAGAACGGCACGGTCTGGCCGATCTTGATCTCGGTGTCGCTCGCGCCGGTGTCGTATTTCTTCTGGGCGAGGGCTTCACTTAAAAAGGCTTGGCTGGCGGAGAACGCGAAGGCGAGCGCCGCCGTGGCAGCTAGGAAGGCTCTGCGATTGCTCATGTGGGTTGTTCCTCCTGACGGAATTTTCGACCGATGGTCTTTTTCCGTTGTTGCAACGGTCGCCATCGCTGCCTGAGATTGTGGAGGAAGGGCCGCCGCCGCGCAAGGATCGCGGCGCTGCGCCGAAGCGTCTCAGGCGAGAATCAATGCAACCAGCGCGACCGCGGCCGGCAGCGCCTGAACGATCAGGATCCGCGTGCTGACGGTCGCCGCACCATAGGCGCCGGCCACGATCACGCAGAGCAGGAAGAACACCTTGATCTGGAACGCGAAGGCCGGGTTGCCGTGGACGAGGCCCCAGAGCAGGCCGGCGACCAGGAAGCCATTATAGAGCCCCTGATTGGCGGCCATGACTTTTGTGATCGCGGCCTTCTCCGGCGTATTGCGAAACACCTTCAAGCCTTGCGGCTTGTCCCAGAGGAACATTTCCAGGATCAGGAAATAGGCGTGCAGTGCGGCGACCAGCGCCACCAGGACATTGGCGATCAGGTTCAAGTTGAGCTCCCCAAAGCGTCAGCTTTCGGGTGGACGTTAGCATGGCCGCCATGGCAAGTGCGATGGGTGTGTTTCGATGGCCTGGTGCCGCAATGCCCGCTCGATCAACCAAGACGCCTGAACGCTTCGGCCTCGATCGCATGGCGACGCCGATCGGGATCGCGCTGCTCGTGACCGATGCCGAGGGCAATCTGCGGGCGCTCGACTGGGACGATTACGAGCATCGCATGCGCGAGCTGTTGCGCCTGCATTATGGCGCGATGGATCTGAGTGATCAGCCTGCGCCGACGGCGATGCGTAGTGCGCTGTCGGGTTATTTCGACGGCGATCTCGATCAGCTCTCAGGGATTGCATGGCGTATCGCAGGGACGCCATTCCAGCAGAAGGTCTGGAATGCGCTAGCTCACATCCCGGCCGGCACCACGATGAGCTACGGCGCGCTCGCCGCAAAGATCGACATGCCAAAAGCCATTCGCGCCGTCGGCCACGCCAACGGCTCCAACCCGATCAGTGTAGTGCTGCCGTGCCATCGCCTGATCGGCGCGGACGGCTCGCTGGTGAAATACGGCGGCGGCCTCGAGCGCAAGCGCTGGCTGCTGCGGCATGAGGGTGTGGAGGTTTAGCCACCCTGTCATTCCGGGGCGCGCGTAGCGCGAGCCCGGAATCCATCGGGCTACGCCGACGGTGCCGATGAATGGATTCCGGGCTCGCCGCTTGCGCGGCGCCCCGGAATGACGGGAGGAGGGAGATGCGCGCGATGGCCTTTAAGCCGCCGGCTGCACCGCCTTGTCGCCAGCCATCACATGGGTTAGCGCGCTCTTGATCGCGGACTGCCGCGTCGGCGCGTTGATCTGTGCGCCGAGGAGGTCGGTGACGTAGAACACGTCGCGGGCGCGTTCGCCGAAGGTCGCGACATGGGCCGAGGCGATGTTGAGATTGAGCTTCGAGATCGCGGTGGTCAGCTCGTAGAGCAGGCCGGGGCGGTCGAGGCCGGACACCTCGATCACGGTGTAGCGGTCGGACCATTGGTTGTTGATGGTCACTTCCGGCTCGATCACGAAAGGCCGCGCCTTGCTGCGCACCGTGCGCCGCGCCACCACTTCCGGCAGGCGCAGCTTGCCTTCCAGCACGTCCTCGATCATCTCGCCGATGCGCGTGGCGCGGCGGCCCTCGTCCTCGTCGCGGTCGTACTCGCGCGAGATCGAGATGGTATCGAGCGCACGGCCGTCGGTCGTGGTGTAGATCTGCGCGTCGACGATGTTGGCGCCGGCCGAGGCGCAGGCGCCGGCGATGATCGACAGCAGCCAGGGATGGTCGGCGGCGAAGATCGTCAGCTCGGTGACGCCGCGCACCTCGTCGAAGCCGACATTGATCGCGAGCTTGTGGCCGGCCTGCTCGCTGGAGCGCACGAAGCGGGCATGGCGGATTTTCCGCGGCAGCTCGACCTTGAGCCAGTAGGCCGGATAATGCCGGCCGATATAGGCATCGAGCTCGTCCTTCGGCCATTCAGCGAAGGCCATGCGGAACTCGGCATGCGCGGCGGCAAGGCGCTTGCCGCGGTCGACTTCCGAGAAGCCGCCTGTGAGCACCGGCTCGGTTTCGTAGTACAATGAGCGCAGCAGCTGCGCCTTCCAGCCGTTCCACACGCCGGGACCGACGCCGCGGATGTCGGCGGTGGTGAGGATGGTCAGGAGCTTCATCTGCTCGACCGACTGCACCACGGCGGCGAAATTCTCGATGGTCTTGC
Source organism: Bradyrhizobium sp. cir1 (assembly GCF_014198245.1). GTDB lineage: Bacteria > Pseudomonadota > Alphaproteobacteria > Rhizobiales > Xanthobacteraceae > Bradyrhizobium. The sequence continues at coordinate 70,161 of NZ_JACIHE010000025.1, read as the reverse complement.
GGTCGGACAGGTCGCGCGACTGCGCGACCGTGGACATCGTCAGATGCTCCTCGATCAGCCAGGCCACGAGCTCGGTGTCGGCCGGGCTGAAGCCGAGCCGCGGGCAGAGCCGGCGCGCCACCTTGGCGCCGGCGATCGAGTGGTCCTCGGGCCGGCCCTTGGCGACGTCGTGCAGCAGCGTCGCGATATAGATCACCGACCGGTGCTCGGGCCGGGACTTGCGCATGAGGTCGCTGGCGAGGGTGAACTCCTCGACGCCGCCGCGCTCGATGTCCTGGAGGAAGCCGATGCAGCGGATCAGATGCTCGTCGACGGTATAGTGATGATACATGTTGAACTGCATCATCGAGACGATCTTGCCGAAGGCGCGGATGAAATGGCCGAGCACGCCGGTCTCGTTCATCCGCCGCAGCACGATTTCCGCGTTATCGGATGTCAGGATCTCCATGAACAGCCGGTTGGCCTCGGGATTCTCGCGGAGCTGCGCGTTGATCAGGCCAAGCGACCGCGTCACGTCGCGCATCGCATCCGGATGGAAGGCGAGGTTGTTCTTCTGCGCCAGGCGGAAGATGCGGATCAGATTGACCGGATCGTGCTTGAACACGTCGGGCGCGGCGACGTTGATGCGGTTGTTGTCGACGATGAAGTCGTCGCTGTCAGGCACGCGCCGCTTCACGGAGGTCGGGCGCAGCCGCGCCATCATCCGGCTGAGCACCGGCGCGGGCTTGGCCTGCTGGTCCTCGAGCTTGGCGCAGAGGATAGCGGTGAGGTTGCCGACTTCCTTGGCGACCAGGAAGTAGTGCTTCATGAAGCGCTCGACGTCCTGCATGCCGGGATGCGAGGTGTAGCCGAGCCGCACTGCGATCTCGCGCTGGAGGTCGAAGGACAGGCGCTCTTCGGCGCGGCCAGAGTAGAAATGCAGATTGCAGCGCACTGACCACAGGAAGTCGGCGCAGCGGCGGAAGGTGCGATATTCCTGCGCGTCGAACACGCCGCGCTCGACCAGCTCGTCGGTGTCGCGCACGCGATAGACGTATTTGGCGATCCAGAACAGCGTGTGCAGGTCGCGCAAGGCGCCCTTGCCGTCCTTGACGTTGGGCTCGACCAGATAGCGCGACTGGCCGCCGCGGCGATGCCGCTCCTCGCGCTCGGCGAGCTTTGCCGTGACGAATTCGGACGCGGTGCCCTGCACCACTTCCTTGTCGAAGCGCTCGACCAGCTCGTCATAAAGCGGCTGGTCGCCGGTGAGGAAGCGCGTCTCCAGGATCGCGGTGCGGATGGTCATGTCGCCGCGCGCCTGCCGGATCGATTCATCGACCGAGCGCGTGGCGTGACCAACCTTCAGGCCCATGTCCCAGAGGCAATAGAGGATGGCCTCGGCGACCTGCTCGCCCCAGGCGGTCTGCTTGTAGGGCAGGATGAACAAGAGATCGATGTCGGACTCGGGCGCCATCAGGCCGCGGCCATAGCCGCCGGTCGCGACCACCGCCATCCGCTCGGCCCCGCTCGGGATCGGCGATCGGTAGAGATGGCGCGTCGCCGCCGAATAGAGGATACGGATGATCTCGTCCTGCACATGGCACAGCCGCTCGGCACAGCGGCGGCCGTGACGGTCCTTGAGCAGGATCGCCTGCGCCGCGGCGCGCGCCGTGATCAGCTCGGCCTTGAGCAATTGCGCCATGGCAGTGCGGAACGCGTCCTCGCGTCCCTCGTGCTTCTCGGCAAGCGCATCGACCGCGGCGGTAATCCGCGCGGTGTCGAAGCGATCGTCCACCTGTGGCTTCTGCTCAGTTGCGACGCTGTCCATGTCTCACCGGATATAAGAGGTGACAGGCGCTGTCACCCGTCATTCGCTGGCAATAGTCGTTCCGTGCTGGAAAAGGCCGGCTTCGCACAAATCTGTTCTCGGCCGGCGCCCTTTCAAGGGGCGGATTTTCTCGTTGACCTCTAGATATAACTCATTGAAAAACAATGAAGTTTAGGAGGAGGCTGGGCATGACCTGGATGACACGACGCATTCTGCTGGCGGGAGCGGTAGCGCTTGCAATGACCCCCGCGGCAGAGGCCGCCGATCCGCTCAAGGAAATCCGCATCGACTGGGCGACCTACAATCCGGTGTCGATGGTATTGAAGCAGAAGGGGCTGCTGGAAAAGGAATTCGCCAAGGATGGCATCACCATCACCTGGGTGCAGTCGGCAGGCTCCAACAAGGCGCTCGAATTCCTCAATGCCGGCTCGATCGATTTCGGCTCGACCGCGGGCTCGGCGGCGCTGGTGGCGAAGATCAACGGCAACCCGATCAAGTCGATCTATGTCTATTCGCGTCCCGAATGGACCGCGCTGGTCACGGGCAAGGACTCCAAGATCGCTGATGTTGCCGATCTCAAGGGCAAGCGCGTTGCGGTGACGCGCGGCACCGATCCGCACATCTTCCTGGTGCGCGCGCTGCTCGGCGCCGGCCTGACTGAAAAGGACATCACGCCGGTGCTGCTGCAGCACGCCGACGGCAAGACCGCGCTGATCCGCGGCGATGTCGACGCCTGGGCCGGTCTCGATCCCATGATGGCGCAGGCCGAGGTCGAGGAAGGCGCAAAGCTGTTCTATCGCAAGGCCGACGCCAACACCTGGGGCATCCTCAATGTGCGCGAGCAGTTCTTGAAGGATCATCTGGACGCCGCCCGCCGCGTGCTCGCGGTGTACGAGGAGGCGCGCAAATATTCGTTGGCGAACTACGACGAGCTGAAGAAGACCTTCATCGCGGCGACGAAGCTCCCCGAGGCTGTCGTCGACAAGCAGCTCAAGGAACGCACCGAGCTCACCCACAGCCGCATCGGCGCGCCGCAGCGCGAGTCGATCCTTGCCGCGGGCCTCGCGCTGCAACAGGCCGGCGTGGTCGATGCCAAGGTCGACGTGAAGGCGACGCTCGATGCCCTGATCGACGACCAGGTCCCGCTGCCGACGAATTAGTCCGCAAGCGCGCGGCAAACTCCATTGTCGTCCCGGGCAAGCGTAAGCGCAGACCCGGGACCCATAACCACAGGGAGTGATTGTAGCACGAAGGCGGTCACTCCGAGTCACCGTAATCACGCCTTCCTGTGGCTGGGTCCCGGATCGGCGCGCGCTGGAGGCGCGCTTGTCCGGGACGACAGCGGAACGCGCGGCAATAGTAGTGTTGCATTCCCCCACCAGACGCGCTTCCTACCGGTCATGATCTCCGACGCGCCAGTGCTGCAACAATCCTCTGATACGGCCGAGAGTGCCGCCGCGCCGTCGCGGCTGTCGCGCTATGCGCGGCCGATGCTGGGCGTGCTGCTGCCGGTGACGCTCGCGCTTGGCTGGGAGCTCGTGGTCTGGTCCGGCTGGTCCAACGGGCGTCTGGTGCCACCGCCCTCGCGCATCTTCACCACCATCACCGAGCTTGCCCGCTCCGGCGAACTGGTTCGCCATATCGCCGCGACGCTGTGGCGCGTCTCGCTCGGCTTCGCCTTCGGCGTGGTCGCCGGCACGCTATTGGGTGCGATCTCCGGCTACTGGTCGCTGGCGCGGCGGCTGCTCGATCCGACCGTGCAGGCGCTGCGCGCGATTCCTTCGCTGGCATGGGTGCCGCTGTTCATCCTCTGGCTCGGCATTTTCGAGACCTCGAAGATCGCGCTGATCGCAGTCGGCGTGTTCTTTCCGGTCTATCTGGGTGTGATGGGCGCGATCCTCTCGGTCGATCGTAAGATCGTCGAGGTCGGCCGCACCTTCCGCCTCTCCGGCTTCGCGATGATCCGCCGCATCCTGCTGCCCGCGGTGCTGCCGGCCTATGTCGTGTCGTTGCGCGTTGGCCTGGGTCTCGGCTGGATGTTCGTAGTCGCGGCCGAGCTGATCGGTGCCTCCGAAGGCCTTGGCTATCTCCTGCTCGACGGCCAGCAGCTCGGCAAGCCCGCGCAGATCCTGGCCGCCATCGTGATCTTCGCCATCCTCGGCAAGCTCACGGATTGGCTGATCGAGATTGCGGCCGGACCGTTCCTGCGCTGGCAGGACGCCTTCGGTCGCGCGAAGGGAGCTTGAGGCGATGCTGGCGCTCGACCGGGTCAGCAAGACCTATCCCAATGGCGTGCACGCGCTGGCGCGCTTCTCCGCCGAGATCAGGCAGGGCGAGATCATCGCTATCATCGGTGGCTCCGGTTGCGGCAAGTCAACATTGCTCCGCGCCATCGCCGGCCTCGATCGGGCCAGCTCCGGCACCGTGACGCTCGACGACGAGGCGATCAGTTCGCCGCATGCCAAGATCGGCATCATCTTCCAGGAGCCGCGTCTGCTGCCCTGGCTCAGCGTCGCCGACAATATCGGCTTCGGCCTCGCCGACCTGCCCGCGACCGAGCGGCGCGAGAAAGTGGCGCGTGCGCTCGACCGCGTCGGGCTTGCCGACAAGGCGCAGGCCTGGCCGCGCGAGCTCTCCGGCGGGCAGGCGCAACGCGTCGCGATCGCCCGCGCATTGGTGCCGCAGCCGGAGGTGCTGCTGCTCGACGAGCCGTTCTCCGCGCTCGACGCCTTCACACGCAGGGATCTGCAGGATCATCTGCTCGACCTCTGGGCCGACACGCGGCCGACCTTGATCCTCGTCACACATGACGTCGACGAGGCCGTGGTGCTGGCCGATCGCGTGCTGGTGATGCGGCCGCGGCCGGGCCGGCTGTTCGACCAGATCGAGATCAATCTGGGCCGGCCGCGCGACCGCAATTCGTCGCTGTTCGAGACCTTCAAGCGGAGTGTGCTGACATCACTCGACCGTTCGCTCGACCGCCGCGTGCCCGACCGGGACGCAACCCAGGGTCCCGGCCAGGCCATGTGGTGGTGACAATGTCTCTCTGAGCCGGTACATCGAGGAGCGATTTTTCCGGGAGAGAACAATGGACGCCGCCGAACTGCGCCAGATGCAGGCTCCGATCAAGGAGCGCTACAAGGCCGATCCCAAGGCCGCGCTGATCACGTTGAAGGCCAAGGGTTCCACCGACAGCGAAGGTATCGCGTGCAAGGTCGAGACCGGCCGCGCCATCGCGATGGCTGGTCTGCATCCCGCCACCGGCGGCTCCGGCCTCGAGCTCTGCTCCGGCGACATGCTGCTCGAAGCGCTGGTCGCCTGCGCCGGCGTCACGCTGAAATCGGTCGCGACCGCGATCGAGGTGCCGCTGAAAACCGGCAACGTCTATGCCGAAGGCGATCTCGATTTCCGCGGCACGCTCGGCGTCGACAAGGAGACGCCGGTCGGCTTCGCCGAGATCCGCCTCCGCTTCGAGGTCGACACGCCCGCGCCGCAGGACAAGCTCGATCTGCTGCTCAAGCTCACCGAGCGCTATTGCGTGGTCTACCAGACCATCAAGAACGGCCCGAAGGTCTCGGTGTCGATGCAGCGGATGTGACTCTCTTACCCTCCCCTGGAGGGGGAGGGTCGATCGCGCGCAGCGCGAGCGGGGTGGGGTGATCTCTCCACTCGGGAACCGTATCCGTCGAGAGACTGTCACCCCACCCCGTCTCATATTTCGCTGCGCTCCATATGAGCCGACCCTCCCCCTCCAGGGGAGGGTAAGAAGCCAAAATGTCCCTCGACCTCCACTTCCTTCTTTTCCTGCTCTTGCGCATGGCGATCGCGGCGGCGTTCGTGGTGACGGCGTCGATCATCACCGAGCGCTCGGGGCCGGTGATCGGCGCGCTGATCGCGACCCTGCCGGTGTCGGCCGGTCCATCCTATGTCTTTCTTGCGATCGATCATGATGCCGCCTTCATCGCGCAGGGCTCGCTGGCGAGCCTGCCGGTCAATGCGGCGACGATCTTCATGTGCCTCACCTATGTCGTGCTGTCGCAGCGGCACAATCTCGTGGTGAGTTGCGGAAGCGCTTTCGCGGTCTGGATCGCGATGGCCTCGATCATCCGCCAGTTCGAGTGGTCGCTCACCGCCGGGCTCGCCGCCAATTTGATCGCATTCGGCGTCTGCATTCCGCTGCTCGCAGGCTATCGCCACGCGAAGATGCCGCTGGTGACGCGCCGCTGGTATGACGTCCCTATGCGGGCTGCGCTGGTCGCGACCCTCGTCGCGATCGTGGTCTCGACATCGGGCTGGGTCGGCCCCCGCATCAGCGGCATCATCGCGCTGTATCCGGTGGTGTTCTCCAGCATCATGCTGATCCTGCATCCGCGCATCGGCGGTCCGCCGACCGCCGCCGTGCTCGCCAACTCCGCGTGGGGCCTGCTCGGATTCGGCATGGCGATTGCCGTGCTGCATCTCGGCGCCGCAAACTTCGGCTCCGCGATCGGCCTCAGCATGGGGCTCGCCACCTGCATCGTCTGGAATCTGACGCTGTGGTGGATGGGGCGGAGGAAGCGGATCGCGGCGTAGGTTTCGTAGGGTGGGCAAAGGCGCGCACTTCGCGCGCCGTGCCCACCATCTGCCCGCGATCTAGCCTATTAAAGGGTGGGCACGCTACGCTTTGCCCACCTACGGCACTTATCTATGCCTTCGGTAGCTTGGCCTTCAACGCATAGAGCGCATCGAGCGCCTCGCGCGGGGACATCTCGTCGGGGTGCAGCGCCTTCACCGCTTCCATCAACAGCTCGGCCTCGCTCGGTGGCGCGGCTTCCGCAGCGGCGCGCGAGGGCACGGCGAACAGCGGCAGATCGTCCACCAGGGCTCGCGCGGTCTGGCCGCGGTCCTGCGCCTCCAGCTTGGAGAGCACGGATTTGGCGCGCGTGATCACCGCGGGCGGCAGGCCGGCGAGCTTCGCCACCTGGATGCCGTAGGAGCGATCGGCCGAGCCCGGCAGCACCTCGTGCAGGAACACGACGTTGCCCTGCCATTCCTTTACCCGCACCGTCGCGTTGAACATGCGCGGCAGTTTTGCCGAGAGTGCCGTGAGCTCGTGATAATGCGTGGCGAACAGCGTGCGGCAGCGGTTGCTCTCGTGCAGATGCTCGATCGCGGCCCAGGCGATCGAGAGGCCGTCGAAGGTCGCAGTGCCGCGGCCGATCTCATCCAGGATCACGAGCGAGCGCTCGCCGGCCTGGTTCAGGATCGCCGCGGTCTCGACCATCTCCACCATGAAGGTGGAGCGGCCGCGGGCGAGATCGTCGGCGGCGCCGACGCGCGAGAACAGGCGATCGACGATGCCGATCCGCGCGCGCGTCGCCGGCACGAAGCTGCCGATCTGCGCCAGCAGTGCAATCAGCGCGTTCTGGCGCAGGAAGGTCGATTTACCGGCCATGTTCGGACCGGTGAGCAGCCATAGCTGGCCGGATTTTTGCGCTGGGCTTGGCGAGAGATCGCAGGCATTGGCGATGAACGGTTCGCCGTTGCGCTTGAGCGCCTGCTCGACCACGGGATGGCGGCCGGCCTCGATCGCGAAGCCCAGCGAGCCGTCGACCTCGGGCCGCACATAGTTCTCGTCGATCGCGAGCTTGGCCAGTGACGTCGCGACATCGAGCAGCGCAAAACCCTGCGCCGCGGCGCGCAGATCGTCGCTGATCTCGAGCGCCTTGGCGCAGAGCTTCTCGAAGATTTCCAGCTCGAGATTGAGCGCGCGGTCGCCGGCATTGGCGATCTTGGCCTCGATCTCGCCGAGCTCGGAGGTGGTGAAGCGCACCTGGCCCGCCAGCGTCTGACGGTGGATGAAGGTCGCGTTCAGTGGCGCCGACATCAGCTTGTCGCCGTGCTGCGCGGTGACCTCGACGAAATAACCGAGCACGTTGTTGTGCCGGATCTTGAGGCCCTTGACGGAGGTCGCGTCGGCGTAGCGCGCCTGCATCGAGGCAACCACGAGGCGCGAGGCGTCGCGCAGGTTTCGCGCCTCGTCGAGCGCGGGCTCATAGCCCTGGCGCACGAAGCCGCCGTCGCGCTTGATCAGCGGCAGCTGCTCGTCGAGCGCCGTCGCAAACTCGGCAGCGAGCTCGCGCGAGGGCCGCTTCAGCGCCGCCATCACCGCTGCGATCTCCTGCGGCGGCTGGTCGAGCTCGCCGAGCCGCGCCAGCACCTGGTCGGCGGCGATGATGCCGTCGCGCAAGCCCGCGAGGTCGCGCGGGCCGCCGCGGCCGACCGAGAGACGGGCGAGCGCGCGCGACATGTCGGGCGCGCCGCGCAAGATGCTGCGGATGTCCTCGCGTGCGGCGGAATCGGCAACGAAGGTGCTGACCGCATCGAGCCGCCGCGCGATTGCCGGCGCATCGGTCAGCGGTGCGGCGAGACGTTGCGCCAGCAGGCGCGAGCCGGCCGAGGTCACGGTACTGTCGATGGCGTCGAGCAGCGAGCCGCGGCGCTCGCCCGCGAGCGTCCGCGTCAGCTCGAGATTGGCGCGCGTCGCCGGATCGATCGCCATGGTCGCGCCGGAAGCTTCGCGCGCCGGCGGCGACAGCGGCGGGTGCTTGCCGACCTGGGTGCGGTCGACATAGGTGACGGCAGCGGCTGCAGCGGTGGCTTCCAGACGCGTCAGCTGCGCGAGGCCGTCCATGGTCGCGACGGCGAAATAATCGCAGAGGCGCTTCTCGGCGGTGGCGCCGTCGAAGACGTCGCGGGTCAGCGGCGTCACCGCCGGCAGCTCGCGCAAGGTCTGCCCGAGCTCGTTGTCGCTATAGAGTGCGTCGGTGACGATGGCCTCGTTCGGGTTGATGCGCGCCAGCGTCGCGGCGAGCTCGCCGCCCGAAACCTCGGTCACCATGAATTCGGCGGTCGAGATGTCGATCCAGGCAAGGCCGAAGCGGTCGCCGCCGGCGGACGAACGCGCGCGCGCGATCGCCAGCAGGTAGTTGTTGGCGCGCGCGTCGAGCAGCGTGTCCTCGGTCAGCGTGCCCGGCGTGACCAGGCGCACCACGCCGCGGCGGACCACGCTCTTGTTCCCGCGCGCTTTCGCGGCGGCAGGATCCTCGGTCTGCTCGCAGACAGCGACCCGGTGGCCGGCCGAGATCAGGCGGTGCAGATAATCCTCGGAGCGCTCGACCGGAACGCCGCACATCGGGATATCCGCGCCCTGATGTTTGCCGCGCTTGGTCAGGACGATGCCGAGCGTCCTGGAGGCGATCTCGGCGTCCTCGAAGAACAATTCGTAGAAATCGCCCATCCGGTAGAACAGGAGCAGGCCCTGATGCGCAGCCTTGATCTCGAGATACTGTTCCATCATCGGCGTCACGCGCGCGGCGGCTTCCGCCTGCGGCGCTGGCGCTTCATCGGGCGGCGGTACGGGTATCGGCTGTTGCATGGTCATGAGCGGCGCAACCTACAAAATTTCGCCCCTCGCTCCTATCGCTTTGGCCGGTAGGAGCGGGTTTTCCACGTTGTCCGCAGTGGGGGGCGCGAGGTGCTGCCACATTCTCGGTCGTCATTCCGGGATGCGCCGACAGGCACAGGCCCGGAATCCATCGGGCCGCACGTCACGCGGACAAATGGATTCCGGGCTCGCGCCAAATGGCGCGCCACGGAATGACGGCTGCCCCGCGAAACCGTCAATTGACCTGCCGCGGGCGCCCTCCTAAAACTCCGCCGACATTGAAGAATTTGGCCGGATCGCGGCATTCAGGGAGAACAACGATGCGTGACGTCTTTATCTGCGATGCCGTGCGGACCCCGATCGGCCGCTTCGGCGGCTCGCTCGCCAAGGTGCGTGCCGACGATCTCGCCGCCGCCCCGATCAAGGCGCTGATGGCCAAGCACCCCAACCTCGACTGGGCGCAGGTGGACGAAGTCTTCCTCGGCTGCGCCAACCAGGCCGGCGAGGACAACCGCAACGTCGCGCGCATGGCGCTGCTGCTGGCAGGCCTCCCGGATTCGGTTCCCGGCCAGACCCTGAACCGCCTCTGCGCCTCCGGCCTCGATGCGGTCGGCGCCGCAGGCCGCGCCATCCGGTCCGGCGAGATCGAGCTTGCGATTGCCGGCGGCGTCGAATCCATGACCCGCGCGCCCTTCGTGATGGGCAAGGCGCAGGAAGCGTTCTCGCGTTCGGCCGAGATCTTCGACACCACCATCGGCTGGCGCTTCATCAATCCGCTGCTGAAAGCGCAGTATGGCGTCGATGCGATGCCGGAGACCGGCGAGAACGTCGCCGAGGAATTCCAGGTCTCGCGTGCCGACCAGGACGCCTTCGCGATCCGCTCGCAGCAGCGCGCCGGCGCCGCGATCGCGGCCGGCTATTTCGCGGAAGAAATCACGCCCATCACGATTCCTGGCGGCAAAGCCGGTCCCATCACGGTCGACAAGGACGAACACCCGCGCCCTGAGACCACGCTGGAAGGCCTTGCCAAGCTGAAGCCGATCGTGCGCAATCCCGGCACCGTCACCGCCGGCAACGCCTCCGGCGTCAATGACGGCGCAGCGGCGATGATCCTCGCCTCGGAAGCCGCGGTGAAGAAGCACGGCCTGACGCCGCGCGCGCGCATCCTCGGCCTTGCCTCGGCCGGCGTGCCGCCGCGCATCATGGGCATCGGCCCGGTGCCGGCCACCCGCAAGCTGATGGAGCGTCTCGGCAAGAAGATCAGCGATTTCGACCTGATCGAGCTCAACGAGGCGTTCGCCTCGCAGGGCATCGCCTGCATGCGCCAGCTCGGCGTCGCCGATGACGCCGATTTCGTCAATCCGCATGGCGGCGCCATCGCGCTCGGCCATCCCCTCGGCATGAGCGGCGCGCGCCTCGCGCTCACCGCCGTGCACGGCATGGAGAAGCGCGGCGGCAAGCTGGCGCTCGCCACCATGTGCGTCGGCGTCGGCCAGGGCGTTGCCGTCGCGATCGAGAAGCTGAACTGACTCTCTCTTCTCCCTCTCCCCGCTTGCGGCGAGAGGGTCGGGGTGAGGGGGAGTCTCCGCAAGGACGGTGACAGTTGGACTCGCGGAGAGTCCCCCTCACCCGCCGCGCTTCGCGCGTCGGCCTCTCCCCGCAAGCGGGGAGAGGCGAAGAGTCCGGGGTTCGCTCGTTTCTCTCGCGCCCCGGAATGATAGGGAGAGAATGGCAGCATGATCATCGAGCGCGAGCAGGACGTCACGGTCGCGGCACTGGCGGTGATGGAGCGGACATCCGATCCGCGGCTGCGCCAGATCATGGTCTCCCTGGTCAAGCATTTGCACGCCTTCGTGCGCGACGTCCGCTTGACCGAGAAGGAATTTCGCGATGCCACCGCTGTCATCGCCGAGCTCGGCAAGCTGACCACCGACACGCACAACGAAGTCGTGCTGATGGCGGGCTCGCTCGGCGTCTCGCCGTTGGTGTGCCTGCTCAACAATGGCGATCAGGGCAACACTGAAACCGATCAGTCATTGCTCGGGCCGTTCTGGCGGCTGAACTCGCCGCGGGTCGAGAATGGCGGATCGATCGTGCGCTCGGAGACGCCGGGCGCGCCGCTGTTCGTCAGCGGCCGTGTCGTCGACAGGGACGGCCGTCCCGTCACCGGGGCCGAGGTCGATGTCTGGCACGCTTCGCCCGTCGGCCTTTATGAGAACCAGGACCCCGATCAGGCCGACATGAATCTGCGCGGCAAGTTCACGACCGACCAGGACGGACGCTTCGCCTTCCGCTCGGTGATGATGGTCGGCTATCCCATTCCGACGGGTGGCGTGGTCGGCCGCCTGCTCGAGGCGCAGGGCCGGCACCCCTACCGACCCGCGCATCTGCATGCTCTGATCTTCAAGCCCGGATTCAAGGTGCTGATCTCGCAGGTCTACGATCCCGCCGATCCTCATATCGACAGCGACGTGCAGTTCGGGGTGACGCAGGCGCTGATCGGCAAGTTCCAGCGCCACGATCCGCCGCATCCGACCGCGCCCGATGTCGCGACGCCCTGGTATTCGCTGGATCACACCTATCGGCTCGAGCCCGGCGAGGCCGTGCTGCCGCGCCCGCCGATCAAATAGCGGCGCCCGGCGAGGCGCAGGACGCCTGCCAAACCCGCTTCCCCAAATTAGTTATATCCTATAATGATTGGCGGAAGCGTTGACCGGTCGGACCTAAAATGGCCGGGGAGGAGTTCGCCAATGACATTCATCTATCCCGTGGACAGCAACAAGGCGCATCCGCTGCCGCTGTCGCCCGACTACAAGAGCTCGATCAAGCGCGCGCCGAACAAGCCCTTGATCCCGATGCGCCATACGCTGTCGGAACTGACCGGCCCGGTCTACGGCCACGAGACCGTGCGCGAGGGCGACAACGATCTCACCACCCAGCACAGCGGCGAGCCGATCGGCGAGCGCATCATCGTGCACGGCCATGTGCGCGACGAGGACGGCCGCGGCGTGCCGAACTCGCTGGTGGAGATCTGGCAGGCCAATTCCTGCGGCCGCTATGTCCATGTCCGCGACCAGCATCCGGCGCCGCTCGACCCGAATTTCACCGGCGCGGGCCGCACTGTGAGCGATGCCGTCGGCTACTACCGCTTCGTCACCATCAAGCCCGGCGCCTATCCCTGGGGCAATCACCATAATGCGTGGCGGCCGGCACATATCCATCTCTCGGTGTTCGGCCATTCCTTCGTCACGCGGCTGGTGACGCAGATGTACTTCCCGGCCGATCCGTTGTTTCCGTTCGATCCGATCTTCAACTCGGTGCCGGACGAGAAGGCGCGCGCACGGATGGTCTCGTCGTTCGACTTGGAGAATACCCAGCCCGAATGGGCGCTGTGCTACCGCTTTGACATCGTGCTGCGCGGCAAGAACGCCACGCCCATGGAGAACCACTAACGTGCAGGATTCTGTGAAGCCCGACGGGATCACCCCATCGCAGACCGTCGGTCCGTTCTTCAAATACGGACTGACGCCGACCGGCGAGTACGCGTGGAACGACGCGTTCACCAGCTCGACGCTGACGCCCGACGTCACCGGCGATCGTGTCCGCATCGAGGGCCGTGTCTTCGACGGCGACGGCGTTGCCGTGCCTGATTGCATGCTGGAGATCTGGCAGGCCGATGGGCAAGGACGCTTTGCCGACCCGCAGGACAAGCGCGCGCTGCCCAATGCCAGCTTCCGCGGCTTCGCCCGCTGTGGCACCGACAAGGACGGCAACTATTCCTTCGACACCATCAAGCCGGGCGTGGTGCCCGATCCCGATGGCAAGCCGCAGGCGCCGCACATCCTGCTGGCCGTCTTTGGCCGCGGCATGCTGCGGCATCTCTATACCCGGATCTATTTCAGCGACGAGGCCGGCAACGCCGCCGATCCCGTGCTGGCGCTGGTACCCGCCGAGCGCCGCGCCACGCTGACCGCGGTGCGCGAGACCGGCAAGCCGGTCTATCGCCTCGATCTGCATTTGCAGGGCGACGACGAGACGGTGTTCTTCGACGTCTGAGGCAATTGCGTAGCGGCGGCGCCCGGTCGCCGTTACGCGCTTCTCGTTCAGCGCAATTGCAGCCGGTGCCGTGCCGTCTCCGGGCAGAAAGTGCACATCTGCGTTTGAGCGTCAGTCTCACTGACCTAAAACCGGTTGGCTGACAGCCCAATCCCGTAGTCCTGCGGAGCATTTCTTCTGCAACTTGTCCGCGAAGAAAGCCCGTATTTACCGTAGCGGTCTAGGCTCGGTGCGGATTTCATTCGCGCCCGGATTGCTTCATGAAAATTCGCCTGTCGTTGTCTTCCGCGATCATTGCGTTCGGCATCGTGCTCGCCATCGGCTTCACCGCGGTTGTCTCCACCAGCCTCTATGCGCTACGCGAGCTCAAGGTCGGCGGTCCCCTCTATTCCGATATCAAGCTCGGCAACGACCTCATCGCCGACATCCTGCCGCCACCGGAATATGTGATCGAGGCCTATCTCGAGGCCACCCTCGCCATGCGCGAGCCGGACCAGCTGGCGGTCCATGGCGAACGCCTGGTCCAGCTCCGCAAGGACTACGACGAGCGCAAGGCCTACTGGACGGCCTCCAGCCTCTCGGCCGACCTGAAGTCTGCCCTGGTGTCGAAATCCGATGCCGAGGTGCAGAAGTTCTGGAAGCTGCTGTTCGACCAGCTCCTGCCGGCCCTCAAGGCCAAGGACATGGCTGCCACCGAGCGCACCTATGCGCGGCTCAAGGATGCCTACACCGCGCATCGCGGCGTCATCGACAGCATCGTCGAGAGCGCCAACAAGCAGAATGCCGACACGGAGAAGCTGGCCGAGGACCGCGACAGCTCGATCCTTTATATCCTCCTCGGCGTTTCCGCCGCGGTCCTGGCCTTCATCGTCGCCGGCCTGCTTGGCGTTGCCCTTGGCGTGGTCCGTCCGATCGTGCGCATGACCGGCACGATGCAGAAGCTTGCGACCGGCGATCTCGCCGCCGACATCCCCTTCGCGCATCGGCAGGACGAGATCGGCTCGATGGCGGGCGCCCTCGCGGTGTTCAAGCAGGGGGCGATCGAGAATTCCCGCCTGCGCGAGGAGCAATTGCAGAACGAGGAGGAGGCCGCACGCGCCAAGCGCTCCGCCCTGCATCAGATGGCCGAGACGGTCGAGCGCGAAACCGGCCGTTCGGTCGATACCGCGAGCGCGGCGAGCCAGGGCGTGGAACGGGTCGCCTCCAGCCTGTCCGAGATCGCCCGCTCACTGTCCACGGAATCGCAGGCTGTGGCGGCGGCCTCGACGCAGGCGCTGGGCAGCTCGCAGACGGTTTCGGCCGCAGCCGAGGAGCTGAGCGCCTCGATCCGGGAGATCGCGACCCAGGTCGCACGCACCTCGACCGTCACGAGGTCGGCGGTCGCGGGCCGCGAGCAGGCCCGCTCGACCATCCAGGCGCTGGCCGGATCGGTGAAGAAGATCGCGGAAGTCTCCGACCTCATCGGCGGCATCGCCGGTCAGACCAACCTTTTGGCGCTCAACGCCACCATCGAGGCGGCGCGTGCCGGCGAGGCCGGCCGCGGCTTCGCGGTGGTCGCAGCTGAGGTCAAATCCCTGTCCGACCAGACCGCCAAATCCACCGAGGAGATCGCGCGGCTGATCGCCGAGATCCAGGCCTCCACACAGGCGGCAGTGGACGCGGTCGAGGCCATGGGGAGCCACATCGTCGAGATCGACGGCGTTGCGACCTCGGTTGCCGCGGCGATGGAAGAGCAGGACGCGGCAACGCGGGAGATCGCGCGGTCGATCTCCGAATCGGCTTCCGCTGCGAAGGACGTCTCGGCCAAGATCGGCAATGTCAGCCGCGACGCGGCGTCCGTGAACGAGCGCGCCGCGGAGGTCAGGCAGGCGATCGCTGGCATGGCGGCCAATCTCGAGCAGCTGCGGTCGGTCGTGGTCCGGACCGTGCGCGACTCGACCGCCGCGGCTTGATCCGCATCGGGCGGCCGCTGGTGCCCGGGATCGTGATCGTGCAGTATGGCGCGGGACAGGGGCATCGTGGTCATGACACCTCCACACTTGCCGGCGGTCGTTGAGCCGGCCCAACTGACGGCCGCGCTACGCCGGGGCGGCGTGCTCGACGCCGGCGCGGTCCGCGAAGTGAAGGTGCTGAATCAGCGCGACACCGTCGTGTCGCATATCGTCAGGCTCGGCCTGCGTTATGTCGGCGAAGCCGCCGGCGCCCCGCAGTCGCTGATTCTCAAGACTCCCAATTCGGCTTTCGCCGAGAACCTCGCCAATGGCGGCCGGCGCGAGGTGGACTACTACACGCAGCTCGCGCCGAAGATGCCGCCGGGACTCGTGCCGCGCTGCTTTGATGGGCATTTCGACGAGGAGGGCCCCACCTGGCATCTGCTGCTCGAGGATCTCACCGACAGCCACGACATCGGGATGGCCTGGCCGGTGCCGCCGTCGCGCGAGCAGGCCTTCGCCATCGTCAACACGCTCGCACGCTGGCATGCGGCCTGGTGGGATCATCCGAGCCTCGGCGACACCGTCGGCACCTTCGCGAGCATGGAGGACAGCGCGCAGCGCATGGAGACGTTTGCGGGGCACTATGACCGCTTTGCCGACCTTCTCGGCAATCGCCTGAGCGAGGAGCGGCGAATCCTCTACCGTCGCCTGATCGATCAGTCGGAGCGGCTGTCCCAGCGCTACCATTCGCACCGCCATCTCAGCATCACGCATGGCGATGCCCATACCTGGAATTTCCTGCTGCCGCGCGCAGGCGTCACCGACACCGTGCGCATCTTCGATTTCGATCTTTGGAGCATCAACGTTCCGACCCACGATCTCGCCTATATGATGGCGATGCATTGGTATCCGGAACGCCGGCAGGCGCTCGAACGCCCGCTGCTGAATCTCTACCACGAGACGCTGATCGAAAGCGGCATCACCGGCTACACGCGCGGCGCGCTCGATCGCGACTACCGCTGGGCGGTGCTCTGGCAGATCACGAGGCCGGTCTGGCAGTGGAGCATCAACATCCCGCCGCTGATCTGGTGGAACAATCTGGAGCGAGTGATGATGGCGGTGGAGGATTTGGGGTGTGAGGAGTTGTTGGGGTAGGGGAGCGCGCCACAAGCTCGATGCAGTGTGAGGTGCGATGACGGCTCAAAGTTCTCGGTGTCGTCCCGGCGAAGGCCGGGACCCATAACCACAGGGGGAGGTTTGGCGAGGGTTCGGAGTTACCAGCTCGCGCGACAACCACTCCCTGTGGTTATGGGTCCCGGATCTGCGCTTACGCTTGTCCGGGACGACAGCAGAGATTGTAGATCGAGCGTGCCTACTCCATCACCGCATGTTCCGGCCCCGCCGCCTGCTTGCGCAGGGTGGCCTTGGTCGAGCCGATCATCAGCGCGAGCGGGATGGTGCAGAGGATGAAGACCATCACCAGCATGTAGTCGTGGGCAAAGGCGATGATCTGCGCCTGCACGCTGACCATCCTGTCGGCCATGGCGCGGCCGGCGTCGGTGGAGAGGTTGATGATGCCGCGCACGTCGGGCATTTGCAGGGCATGGTTGAACGGGTTGATGTGCTCGGACAGGATCGCATAGGTCTTGCGCGTTCCTTGCGTCAGCTCGGCGATGACGATGGAGATGCCGACGGAGCTCGCGACATTGCGCAAGAGCGTCAGCATCGAGGTGCCGTCGGTGCGCAAATGGTTCGGCAGCGTCAGGAACGACACCGTCGAGAGCGGCACGAAGACGAGACCGAAGCCAAAGCCCTGGATGATGCTGACGATGACGATCTCCGGCACCTGGGTCTGATCGGTCCAGCCGGTCATCTGGAACAGCGAGGCCGCGGTCAGGGTCAGGCCCGAGATGATCAGCGTGCGCGCCTCGATGTAGCGCATGATGCGGCCGACCATCATCATCGCGAAGAAGGTGCCGAAGCCGCGACTAGCGAGCAGGCCGCCGGCGGTCATGATGGGATAGCCGATCACGTTCTGAAGATATGGCGAGGCCAGCGCCATGGTCGAATACAGCACGAGCCCCATCACCGTCATGAAGATGCAGCCGGTGAGGAAGTTGCGATCTTTGAACAGCGCGAACTGGATGAACGGCCGCGAGGTCGTGAAGGAGTGCGCGAAGAAATAGTAGAACGCTATCCCCGAGATGACGAACTCGGTCACGATCTCGACCGATTCGAACCAGTCGAGCTGCTCGCCACGGTCGAGCGCGAGCTGGAGCGCGCCGATTGCGACCGCCAATGCGCCGAAGCCGAACCAGTCGAATTTGAGGCTGAGATTCTTGTCGGTCTCGTCCAGGAAGACGGCGAGCCCGAGCACGGTGATCGCGCCGAACGGCAAATTGACGAAGAACACCCAGTGCCAGGAATAGGTCTCGGTCAGCCAGGCCCCGAGCGACGGACCCATGATCGGGCCCATCATCACGCCCATGCCCCAGATCGACATCGCCGTGGCGCGTTCCTGGAGCGTGTAATAATCGAGCATCACCGCTTGGGACAGCGGCACCAGCGCCGCGCCGAACACGCCCTGCAGCAGGCGGAACAGCACCATCTGGTTGATGTCCTGCGCCAGGCCGCACAGCACAGAGGCGAAGGTGAAGCCGGCCGAGCAGATGATGAAAATGCGCTTGCGGCCGAAGCGGTTGGCGATCCAGCCCACCGGGGCGGTCATGATCGCGGCGGCGACGATGTAGGAGGTCAAGACCCAGTTGATCTGGTCCTGCGAGGCCGACAGCGTGCCCTGCATGTAGGGCAGGGCGACGTTGGCGATGGTGGTGTCCAGCGCCTGCATGACGGTTGCGGTCATGGCGCAGATCGTCACCATGTTCCGGCGCAGGCCGGGGACCATCAGGCTGGCATTGGGGCCGGACATCAGGTCAGTCCTTATTCTTTGTCCTGGCCCGCTGTCGCCGAGAGGCCGAGCAGGCCGGCGAGCGAGCGCTGGTGGCCGGTGTCGATGGTGGCATAGACACTCATGCCGGCCTTCAGCTTCCGCACGTATTTGTCTGTCTCGTCGAAATAGATGCGGATCGGCACGCGCTGCACCACCTTGACGAAATTGCCGGTGGCGTTCTGCGGCGGCAGGATCGCGAATTGCGCGCCGGTGCCGGGCGAGAGCGAGCCGATCTTGCCCTTGAAGACGTGGTTCGGGAACGCGTCGACCTCGAGCGTCACCGGCTGGCCTTCGGTGACATAGGTAAGGTCGCTCTCTTTCGGATTGGCATCAACCCAGGGGTGGGCGATGTCGACGATGGAGAACACCGCCGTGCCGGCGGCAACGAAGCGCCCGAGCTGGATCTGCTCGACCTGCGTCGCGACGCCGTCCATCGGCGCGCGCAGCACGGTGTGGTCGAGATTGCGCTGGGCGTCGTCGAGCTTTGCCTTGGCCTGCGCATAGGGAGGGAACTGCTCGAGCGGCAGGTCAGGATTGCCGAGCAACTGCGTCTTTGCGTTGGACAGCTGCTGCTTGACGAACTGCGTCTGCGCACCGGCGGTCACCAGCGCGTTGGCGGCGTTGTCGAGATCGAGCTGGGAGCCGAAATTGTTCTTCACCAGCGCCTGCTTGCGCTCGACGTCGCGCTGCTTCAGCTCGACGCCCTGCTGGGCGAGGCCCAGCATGTCGCCGTAGATCTTGATGTTGGCGACGAGATTGTCGTAGGTTGTGCGGGCCTGGGCGAGCTGCGCCTTGGCCTCATCCACCGCATGGCGAAACGGAACAGGGTCGATCTCGAACAGCTCGTCGCCTTGCTTGACGGACTGCCCCTCTTTCACGAGGACCTTCTGGATCTTGCCGGAGATGTCGGGCGTCACCAGCACCTTCTGTGCGCCGACATAGGCATCGTCGGTGCCGACATAGCGTCCGCCGTGGAGATAGAAGGTGACGCCGCCGATGGCGGCGACAACGGGCAGCACGACCATCAGCAGGAAGCGGCGATAGCGGCGCAGGCCGGCGAGCAGGCGGCGGCGCGGATCGGTGCCGGCCTTCTTGGTGGGCTTGCCGCTGTCGTTCTTCTGCTCGGGCTGGAACTTGAGAACCTGATCAGCCATAGCGCTGCTCCTTACGTGCTTGCTCCGCGCCGGACGTCTGGATCGCGTTACGCACGTTTTCCTTGATTGTTTCGAGTTGGGTGAGGAGACGGTGGGCGTCCGCCGGGCTGATGCCGTCGAGCGCGTTGGCGGTGAGCTCGGACTTCAGCCCGCTCATTCGTCCCAGCAATTGCCGCCCCGCCTTCTTCAGGTACAGGCGCTTGACGCGGCGGTCCGAAGGATCGCTGCGGCGCTCGATCCAGTCGCTGTCGCAGAGCTTGTCGATCAGGCGCGTCAGCGTGATCGGCTGCACCTCGAGCAGCTCGGCGAGTTCGGACTGCTTCATGCCCTCGCTGCGCTCGACCTTGGCCAGCACCGCCCATTGCGCGCGGGTGATGCCGAAGCGCGAGGCCTCCTTGTCGGCATAGACGCGCAGCAGGCGGTAAAGCTCGGCGAGCGTAAACAGGAAGTTCTGGTCCACGGACCCGCGGCTCATAAGCTTGGTCTCCAATAAGCTTGAGATATTATAAGCAAGCTTATGATTATTGCGTGGCGGATTATCGGGACGCAGTCCCGCGGCGAGAGCATGGCTGGCAGCCCCGCCGCCGGTGATGCTTTGGGTTCCATCGCCGAAATGCTAGAAGGCGGGCCGCATGACCCTCGCAAAGCCGGCCTTTCCCGCGCCCGACCACGATCACGGCCGCTGCACTGCGGACGCGTTGGCGCATGCCGAGGAGGTTTGCGAGCAGCGCGCGCAGAAATTCACGCCGATCCGCCGCCAGGTGCTGGGAGCGCTGCTTTCCAGCCATCGCCCGCTCGGCGCCTACGAGGTCATCGACGAGCTCGCCAAGTCGATGGCGCGGCCGGCGCCGATCACGGTCTATCGCGCTCTCGATTTCCTGATGGCCAACGGTCTCGTGCACCGCATCGAGAGCCGCAACGCCTATCTGGCCTGTGCCGCCCATGACCATGACGCGACCTCGGCGGTGGCGTTCCTGATCTGCGAGCGCTGCGGTCTCGTCGGCGAGATCCCGTCGGCATCCTTTGCAAAGGATATCAACGCCGCGGCGCGCAGCTCAGGCTTCGCGCCAAAGCTGTCTGTGGTGGAGATCACTGGCGTCTGCGCCCATTGTCAGAAAATGTCTTAAAGCAACAACGGCGCAAAGCCGGATCTCAGGAAGAAATGTCCGCACCTCAAGCCAACCCGTCCACCGGCCGTCCTCTCAGCGCCGGCGCCATCGCCCTGATGCTCATGCTGTGCCTGACCTGGGGATTCAACCAGATCGCGGTGAAGCTGGTGCTGCCGGACATCCCGCCGATGCTTCAGGCGATGATCCGCTCGCTGGGCGCGCTGCCGGTGCTGTTCATCATCGGCACCCTGCGTGGCGTGAAATTCTTCGAGCGTGACGGAACGTGGAAGGCCGGCCTGATCGCAGGGCTGATGTTCGGCATCGAGTTCGTGCTGATCTTCCAGGGCCTGCGCCTCACCTCCGCCTCCCGCGCGGTGGTGTTCCTCTACACCGCGCCTTTCTTTGTCGCGCTCGGCTCCTACCAGGTGCTCGGCGAGCGGCTTGGCGCTTCGCAATGGCTGGGTCTTGCCGTCAGCTTTGCCGGCGTCGCACTCGCGATCGGCGTGCCGCAGCCCAATGTCGATTCGCATGTCCTGCTCGGCGACCTCCTGATCGTCGGCGGCGCCGGACTGTGGGCGGCGACGACATTGGTCGCCAAGGGCACACGGCTGCGCTTCGCCGCGCCCGAGAAGGCGCTGGGCTATCAGGTCGCGACTTCGATCCCGATCCTGGGGCTGGCGGCCTGGCTGTTTGGCGAATCCATCACCCACACGCCGGCGCCGCTGTCCCTCGCTCTGATGGCCTTCCAGGCGATCTGGGTGGTGGGAACCACGTTCACGCTTTGGTTCGCGCTGGTGAAGGCCTATTCGGCCAGCAAATTGTCGGCTTTTACCTTCATCACCCCTTTGTTTGGCGTGGTGGGTAGCTATTTCATCATGCACGACACCCTGAGCCTGACATTCGGCGCCGCCGCGGTCCTTGTAATTGCTGGGCTTTTTCTGGTTAACCGTCCGAGCGGAACGGCTGCGGCGCCGCGCGATGCATTGCTGAACGTCACCAAAACCTGATATTTGGACGCCATGAACAAGCTCGAAAACCCTCTCGATTCAGACATCGCGGGCCCCGCGCCCCGGCACCGGACCACCCAGGTCAAGGTCGGCAACGTCGCTGTCGGCGGCGGTGCGCCGATCGTCGTGCAGTCGATGACCAACACCGACACCGCCGATATCGACGGCACCATCGCCCAGGTCGCAGCGCTCGCGCGCGCCGGCTCCGAAATGGTTCGCATCACCGTGGACCGCGAGGAGGCCGCGGCCGCCGTTCCGCACATCCGCGACGGCCTTGCCAAGCGTGGCATCACCACGCCCCTGATCGGCGACTTCCACTATATCGGCCACAAGCTGCTCGCGGCCTATCCGGCCTGCGCCGAAGCGCTCGCCAAGTACCGCATCAATCCCGGCAATGTCGGCTTCAAGGACAAGCGCGACACCCAGTTCGCCGACATCATCGAGATCGCGAACAAGAACAGCAAGCCGGTGCGCATTGGCGCCAATTGGGGCTCGCTCGACCAGGAGCTCTTGACCAAGCTGATGGACGAGAACGCCGCTTCGCCGAACCCGCGCGATGTGCGCGCGGTGACGCGTGAAGCGATGGTGCAGTCCGCGCTGCTCTCGGCCGCGCGCGCCGAAGAGCTCGGCATGCCCAAGGACCGCATTATCCTCTCCGCAAAGGTCTCGGCGGTGCAGGATCTGATCGCGGTCTATCAGGACCTCGCGTCGCGTTCCGACTACGCCATCCATCTCGGTCTCACCGAGGCCGGCATGGGCTCGAAGGGCATCGTGGCGTCCTCGGCCGCGCTCGGTATCCTCTTGCAGCAGGGCATCGGCGACACCATCCGCATCTCGCTGACGCCGGAGCCCGGCGGCGACCGCACCCGGGAGGTGCAGGTCGGCCAGGAGCTGCTGCAGACCATGGGCTTCCGCACCTTCGTGCCGCTAGTTGCGGCCTGCCCCGGTTGCGGCCGCACCACCTCGACCACGTTCCAGGAGCTGGCCCGCTCGATCCAGGATTTCATCCGCGACGAGATGCCGACCTGGAAGACGAAATATCCCGGCGTTGAAGAGCTCAACGTTGCCGTGATGGGCTGCATCGTCAACGGCCCCGGCGAATCCAAGCACGCCAATATCGGCATCTCGCTGCCCGGCACCGGCGAAGCGCCGGCCGCGCCCGTCTTCGTCGACGGCAAGAAGTTCCGCACGCTGCGCGGGCCCACGATCTCCGCCGACTTCAAGGCGCTGGTGATCGACTACATCGACCAGCGCTACGGCCAGGGCGCCAAGGTGCCAGCGCCTGCGGCGGAGTAATTCTACTCCGCTCGCGCTCCAGACACTTCCGTCGTCCCGGACAAGCGCGCCTCAAGCGCGCGCCGATCCGGGACCTATAACTACAGGACTGTGTGGTTACGACGGGCTGTCACTCCGAATCTTCGCCAAACCCAATCCTGTGGCTATGGGTCCCGGATCTGCGCTTACGCTTGTCCGGGACGACGAGCTGAGTTTGCGGTGCAGATTGCACATCCGTCACCGCGCGCTACGATGACTCCAAATCAATACGATCGGGAGACACGCCATGAGCTCACTCGCCGGCAAGCAAGGCCCGCGCTACCGCCATACGGCGGACGACGGCGCGCCCTACGAGACGCTTCAGGTCGAAAAGCTCACCCCCATCATCGGCGCGGAAATATCCGGCGTTGACATCGGCGCGCTCGTCGAGGGCGATGCCCGCTCCAACCAACAGATGTACGAGATCCACCGCGCGCTCGCCGAAAACCTCGTCATCTTCTTCCGCGACCAGCACATCACGCCGCAGCAGCATCTCGCCTTCGGCCGCAAGTTCGGCGAGCTGCATTTTCATCCCGCCGCACCCCACGAGGACGAAGACCCGGCGCTGATGAAGATCTACGCCGACAAGAACTCGCCGCGCGCCAACGGCGAGGGCTGGCACTCCGACGTGTCCTGCGATCTCGAGCCGCCGATGGGTTCGATCCTCTACATCAAGCAATGCCCGCCGCGCGGCGGCGACACGCTGTTCGCGAACATGTACGCGGCCTACGAGGCGCTGTCGGACCGCATGAAGACCTATCTCGATGGGCTCACGGCGCTGCACGACGGCGAGCCGATCTATCGCGGGCTCTATGCGAATTATGGCGTCGCCGACAGGCCGAGCTATCCGCACGCCGAGCACCCCGTGGTCCGTACGCATCCGGTCACGGGCAGAAAGGCGCTCTACGTCAACCGCGGCTTCACCCGCCACATCAACGGCATCCCGCGCGACGAGAGCGATGCGATGCTCGCCTATCTCTATCAGCACGCCGAGAACCCGCTGTTCCAGTGCCGCTTCCGCTGGACCGAGAACGCCATCGCCTTCTGGGACAACCGCTGCACCCAGCACCGCGCGATGTGGGACTACTGGCCCCACACGCGCTCGGGCACGCGCGTAACGGTGAAGGGGGAGCGGCCGGTTTAGGAGACGGTACCGTAGGGTGGTCAAAGGCGCGTTAGCGCCGTGCCCACCATGTTTCTGTGATCGTAGTCGCTGTGGTGGGCACGGCGCGCGAAGAGCGCGCCTTTGCCCACCCTACGAGAGCCGTTCTTGCGTTGACGTCTTCCCGCTCCCGCGCCAATCTTCCCAAAAAACAAATCGGGAGGATTTTCCATGCTCCGCGCAGAGGACAATAAATTCCTGACCGAGTCCGGCCGCGGAACGGGGCTCGTCAGCCGGCCGCAGATTGCGGCAGCGGAGTAGGACTTGGGTCAGTCGCGGGGCATCGTTGCAATTCTCCTGGTGTCGCTGGTCGCGCTGTTGCTTCCGTCGATCGACGCTGGCCGTGCTGCTCCGGCCCGGAAGGTCGCGAAAGTCAGACTTAAGCCGTCGCCCGCACTGGCCAAATGCGAGACGCCGAAATTCCGGATCGTCGTGGATGTCGGTCACACCCCGGACTCCTATGGCGCCTTGAGCGCGCGCAACGATCCGGAGTTCGGCTTCAACTTCCGGCTCGCCAGACTGATCACGACGAAACTCAAGTCCGAGGGCTTTGCCGCAACCCGCCTGCTCGTCACGGACGGCAAGGCACGGCCGAGCCTGTTCAAGCGGGTCGGCAGCGCTAATGAAGCGCACGCTGATCTTTTCCTGTCGGTTCACCACGATTCGGTGCCGGACAAGCTGCTCGAAACCTGGGAGTTCGACGGCGCGAACAGCTATTTCAGCGATCGTTTTTCCGGCCACTCGCTGTTCGTCTCCGAGCGCAATCCGCACTTCACCACCAGCCTGAAGCTGGCCCGGTTGATCGGCCGACGGCTGAAGGAGCAGGGCTTGCATTACGCCAGCCAATACACCTTGCCGGTGATGGGCCGCTACCGCCGCCAGTTGCTCGACAAGGATGTCGGCGTCTACCGCTATGACGGGCTCGTCGTTCTGTCACGAACGAGAAGCGCCGCCGTGCTGCTCGAAGCCGGCTCCATCATCAATCGCGACGAGGAGATGGAGATGAACTCGGCGGAACGGCAGGAGCTGATTGCAGGAGCCGTGGCAGCGGCGGTAGGGGAGTTTTGCGAGAGGCGGTAGATTGCTCCGGTGCTTCAGCCCGTCATTGCGAGCGCAGCGAAGCAATCCAGAGTCTTTCCGCGGCGGCAGTCTGGATTGCTTCGCTGCGCTCGCAATGACGGGAGGTTACAGCGGCCCGCCCCGATACTCCCGGTTCGCCAAACTCGCCTCCTCCAGATCCAGATCCCGCTCGATCCGGCGCCTCGTCTCGTCGGTGATCTGGCCGTCGCGCAGCAGGTCGTGGATGAATTTGCGTTCGGCGTCGATCAGGCTGCGGGTCAGCGCGGTGCCGGCGGCGGAGACGTCGTGATGGGCGGGATCGAGTGAATCCGGAAGCTGGTTGACGCGGATCTCGTGGCGGGCGCGCAGGAGCCGCATCACCTCATCGGAGATTTCCTTTTCCGCGGTCAACGCATCGAGCGACTTCAGTGCGGCATCGAGCGCCTGGCGTCGCGCCGTGATCTCCGCCTCGTGCTCGCTGACATGCTCATGGCGGCCGGCCTCGGCGACGCCGAGCCAGCGCACCACCGGCGGCAGCGTCAGGCCGACGCCGATCAGCGTCACGAAGATGACGCCGAAGGCGACGAACAGGATCAGGTCGCGATAAGGAAAGGCCTCGCCACCGGGTAGCGTAAACGGCAGCGCCAGCGCCGCCGCCAGCGACACCGCGCCGCGCACGCCTGTGAAGGCGAGCACGAACGGCCATTGCCACGGCGGCGACGGGTCGCGCTGGCGCAGCGACCTGGAGAGGATCCGCGGCAGATAGGTCGCAGGATAGAGCCAGGCAAAGCGCGCGGTCACGATGATCGTCAGAACGACGGCGGTCGCGATCATGATGTCGTCGAGCGGAAACGCCTTCGACTTCTCGTAGAGCGCGCGCATCTGGAAGCCGGTGAGCAGGAACAGCAGGCCCTCGATCAGATAGATGATGAGGTCCCAGAAGAAGATGCCCTGCAGGCGCGTCGCCGAGGAGATCAGCAGCGGGCCGTTCCAGCTCACATAGAGGCCGCAGGCGACGGTCGCGATCACGCCGGAGCCGCCAACATGCTCGGGCAGCCAGTAGGAGACGTAAGGAGTGATCAGCGACAGCGTCAGCTCGACCTGCGGATCCCTGGACCATTTGCGGAAGCGCAGGGAGAGCCAGCCGACACCGATGCCGAAGGCGATCTCACTGGCAACGATCAGCAGGAACTCGCCGGCCGCCAGCGGCAGCGAGAAATGTCCGACCATGATGGCAGCGAGCGCGAAGCGGTAGAGGATCAGCGCGGTGGCGTCGTTGGCGAGCCCTTCGCCTTCAAGGATGACAAGGAGCCGGCGCGGCATGTTCAGGCGGCGCGCGATCGCGAGCGGCGCCACCACGTCGGGCGGCGCGACGATGGCCCCGAGCAGGAAGCCTACCGTCAAGGGCAGGCCGATCAGATAATGTGTGGCGGCCGCCACCAGCGCCGCGGTGAAGATCACCGCGCCGACCGCGAGCAGCACGATCGGACGCAGATTGTTCCTGAACTCGCGCCAGCTCATGGCGACGCTCGCCGAATAGATCAGCGGCGGCAGCACCATCAGCAGCACCAGTTCCGGCGGCAGCTCGACCGGCGGCATGCCCGGCACGAAGGCGAGGCCGACGCCGGAGAGCATCAGCAGGATCGCAGGAGCAATGTTGAAACGGCGGGCGACAAGCGCGGTGCCCGCCAGCACCGCGAGAAGGATGAGGAAGGTCTGGAATTTCGCTGCGATCATGGCCTGTCTTCACCCGGAAGCGGCCAGGAGGTCAATGCGTGGTCAATGCGGCGGCCTTACGCCAGCCGCTCTGCCGCCATGCGTCCGATGCGGGCAAATACGGCCGTGATCTGCGCGGAATTCGGCGTGCCGCCCTGGGTATAGGCCGCGATCAGGATCGGCGCGTCAGGCTTCGGCCAGACGACCGCGATATCGCCTACTGCGTCCTTGCCGTTGTTGCCGGTCTTGTCGCCGATGGTCCAGTCCGCCGGCAGGCCGCCACGCAGCCGGTTTGCGCCGGTCTTGCAGTTCACCATCCAGTCGGTGAGCTGAACGCGCGATTGCGCCGACAAGGCTTCGCCCAGCACCAGCCGACGCAGATTATTCGCCATCGCCGCCGGCGTCGTGGTGTCCTGGGGATTGCCGGGCGGTGAGCGGTTGAGCTCGGGCTCGTTGTGGTCGAGCCGCGAGGTGGTGTCACCGAGCGATCGCCAGAATGCGGTAAGCGCGGCGGGGCCGCCGATCCGTGCCAGCAGCAGATTGGCGCAAGTGTTGTCGCTGAGCTCGACAATTGCCTTGCACATCTCGCCGACCGACATCTTGCCGGCCGTGAGATTTTGCTTGGCCACCGGCGCGTAGTCGAGCAGGTCGGCCTGGCCGTAAGCGATCATGGCCGCAAGCTGCTCCTCGCCGCGATCGACCCGCGCCAGTACGCAGGCCGCCAGCGAAGCCTTGAATGTCGAGCACATGACGAACCGCTCGTCGGCCCGCCAGGCGAGCTTTTTGCCGGTCGCCAGATTTTCCGCATAGAGCCCGATCCGCCCGCCGCTGTCGCGTTCATAGGTTTCGAGTTCAGGCGGCGCCTCCGCGGCAAGCGCGGGGGAAGCGGCCATCCAGCAGAGCGAGGCGAGCAGGGAACGGCGGTCGAGAAGCATGGGGGACTTTCAGGTGAGTGGAGGTGAGAAATGTAGCGGATGCTGCATCCGCGTCGTCTTTGCGAGGAACGACTTGTCCGCCGTAGCTCGCAGAGCGAAGGCGGAAGCGACGAAGCAATCCAGTCTGTCTCCTCAGAGGGATTCTGGATTGCTTCGTCGCAAGGGCTCCTCGCAATGACGCGGCGAGAGTTGCGCTCGCAATGACGGAGAATGGGAAGCGAGTGCGCCCGATTTCGGGCAGCGGAAGGTCGAGCCCCCCTCACTCCCTCAGGTCATACCTGTACGATTTCGACACGATCTGCCAACCGTCGGCGAGCTTCATCGCCACCAGATAGTCGGTGAAATAGCGCGGCGGCAGCTGGCAGCGGACCTTAATGAAGGCGGTCTTGTCGTCGGAGCGGTCGATGGTGACGATGAAATCCTCGCGCGGCTTGCCTTCGGCCTTGGCGGAGGCACGCTTGCGCACGCGGTCGAGCCAGTCCGGCACGGTCAGCACCTGCAATTCGCCCTTCTCGACCCAGCGCAAATCGGCCGAGGGGTGGAAGATGGCGCCGAGCTTGTCGGCGTCGCCCTCATAGAGTCCGTCGAAATAGGATTGCACGACGGCTTCGACGCTCGAACGGTTCTGGCTCATGGGTCATCCCTTCGCATGATGGCTTGGGCGGAACTTAGTCGTACACATCAAAATGCGCTATGGGTGTGTTAGCCATTTGCGCGAGGGCGTCGCCATGACCGGATCAGAAAATTCCAATGCTCGTATCCTGACCGGCGAATGCTGTTGCCGCACCGTGCGCTTCGAGGTGGCCGATGCCTTCGTCTATTCGATGAACTGCCACTGTTCGAACTGCCGCCGCACCACCGGCTCCGCCTTCAAGCCGTTCGCCGGCATCGCGCAGGACAAGCTCTGCATCGTCCAGGGAGATGACCAGCGCATGATCTACGGGGACGACACCACCCATGACGCCCACTGCGCCCGCTGCGGTTCGCTGCTTTATTCCCGGGTGCGTGAGGGGAAATGGGTCCATGTCGCCCTGGGAACCCTGGTCGATGCCCCCTCGATCCGGCCGAGCGCCCATATTTTCGTGGGTTCGAAGGCGCCCTGGCACGAGATTACGGACAATCTGCCGCAATATCGGGGGCATGTCGGCGATCCCTAGCGGGAACCCGGCCCGCGTCCGCTGGTGTCGCCGAACCCCAACCGCGCTGGCGCGACAAACATAGAGGGTCTTTCGGTCTGTCGTCGGACGCCGCCTTCGTGACCTCCATCACAAGCGCCGGTGCTCGATCCTGCTAAAGCGGTCCCAAAGGCCCAGACGGCCCTGAACTTCGGAAGTCGTGTCATGCGCAATCTGCTCAGACTTTGCCCGCTTCTCCTTGCTGCCGCGCTGCTGTTCGGCGCCGATCCGGCTTTTGCCGGCAAGCGGGTCGCGCTGGTGCTCGCCAACTCGGCCTATCAGCACGCGCCGTCGCTGGCTAACCCCGTCAATGACGGGGCGGTGATGGCGAAGACGCTGAAGGAGGCCGGTTTCGACGTTGTCGATTCCCGGCACGATCTGTCGGCCCAGGATACGCGACGCGTGCTGCGCGACTTTGCCGACGCGACCCGCACTGCCGACATCGCCGTGGTCTACTATGCCGGTCACGGCATCGAGGTTGAAGGCTCCAACTATCTGATCCCCGTCGACGCGAGGCTCGAGCGCGACACCGACGTCTATGACGAGGCGCTCTCGCTCGACCGCATCCTGGTCGCGGTCGAACCGGCCAAGCAGCTCCGCCTGGTGATTCTGGATGCCTGTCGGGACAATCCGTTCGGCAAGACCATGAAGCGCACGATTGCCTCGCGCGGCATCGGCCGCGGCCTCGCCCAGGTCGAGCCGACCAGCCCCAACACGCTGATCGCCTATTCGGCCAAGGCCGGCTTCACGGCGCAGGACGGCGACGGCGCCAACAGCCCGTTTACGGTTGCGCTGTCGAAGCATCTGACGACGCCGGGCCTCGATGTCCGCCGCGCGTTCGGCTTCGTGCGCGACGACGTGCTCAAGTCGACCGGCAACAAGCAGGAGCCGTTCGTCTATGGCTCGCTCGGCGGCGATGATGTCCCGCTGGTGCCGGTCAAGGCGGTGGCTGCGGCGCCTGTGGCGAACCCGCAGGCCGACATGCGCCGCGACTACGAGCTCGCGCTTCAGGTCGGCAACAAGCCGGCGTGGGAAGCCTTCCTCGCCCAGCACCCCGACGGCTTCTATGCCAACCTCGCCAAGCTCCAGATCGACAAGATCCAGGCCGAGCAGGCCCATGCGGCGGCGATCGAGAAGTCGAAGCAGGCCGAGGCCGAGCGCGATCGTCTTGCCGCTCTCGGTGCGCAGAAGGATGCGCAGGTCAAGGCCGCGGCCGAGGCGAAGGCCGCCGAGCAGGCACAGCTCGCCGCGCAGAAGGCGAAGGAGCAGGCCCAACAGCAGGCGGCCGCCGCCGAGCAGCAGCGCGTCAACCTCGCCGCGGCGGCACCCAGCACCGCGCCGGCCAGCACCGCGAGCCCGGCCGGTACCAACGTCGCCGCGCTGACGCCGGCGACCAATCCGGCCGATCTGAGCCGCTCGGTGCAGACCGAGCTTGGCCGGGTCGGCTGCTTCTCCGGACAGGCCGACGGGAACTGGAATACATCCTCGCAGCGCTCACTGTCGCAGTTCAACCGCTATGCCGGCACCAAGCTCGACGTGAAGGTCGCGAGCACCGACGCGCTCGACGCCGTCAAGGCGAAGCCGTCGCGGGTCTGTCCGCTGGTCTGTGAGCACGGCTTCAAGGCCGACGGCGACAAGTGCACGAAGATCGTCTGCCGTGAGGGCTATGCGGTCAACGACGACAATGAGTGCGAGAAGCAGCGCGCCGCAAAGCCGGCCAAGCCTGCAACGGCGAAGCGCGACGACAGTGATGAACGTCCCGCCCGGCAGCGTCGTCAGGCCGGCGGTGCGGCGGCCGAAGCGGCAGGCGGCTATGGTGCAGCAGCCGGCATCGCTGCCGCGCCTGGCGTCGGTCGTCGCTCGGGTGGCGGGCAGGTCTTCTGCAACAGCGGCGGCTGCCGTCCGGTCAACCGCGGTTGCCATCTCGAATATCGCGGCGGCGGTGGCCCCGGCAACGACGCCAATGCCGAGGTGTGCAACTGAGCTAATCGGGTCGTCCCGGCCTAGTGCGCAATTGCGCACGGGGGCCGGGACAACAATCAGCTTGAAATCGCGCTCGCCGCGATGTTCACCGTCAGCGCCAGCAAGGCCGTGTTGTAGATGAAGGACACGATGCCGTGGGCGGTGGCGGTGCGGCGGATGGTCTTGTCGGTGATGCCGACATCGGAGACCTGCGCGGTCATGCCGATCACGAACGAGAAATAGACGAAGTCCCAATAGTCGGCGTGGTCTTCCTTGTCGCCGCTCGGAAACTGCAAGCCGCCCGGCTTCGCGTTCCTGTAATAATCATGGGCGTAGTGCAGCGCGAAGGTCGTGTGCACGGCGGCCCATGACAATGCGATCGTGGTGATCGCGATGGTCAGCTCAAGCACCCCGCGATGCGGCGTGCCGAGCTCGGAGACGATCGCCGCAATGCTGGCGAAGGCGCCCGTGGCCGTCACCAGCAGGATCACGAAGCGGCCGTCGTCCTGCATCGCCGCGGCGCGGCGGATGTGCTGGTGGTCGTTGCACAGCATCATCGCATAGACCAGCACGAGATAGACCGCGATCAGCGCATCCCAGCCGAACAGGAGCCGTGTCACCAGCCTGAATGAGCCCGGCAGCAGCAGGCTGACCAGGATGCCGGCGGCGAGCGCGATGAAGGTCCGCGGCCGCGCATAGATCAGCCGCACCGGCCGCGACATTCTGCGGAAGCGGACGAGGACGGGATCGTCTTTGCCTCCGACCGCCATCGGTCTACGTCAGTTCTTCCGCTCGGCGACGAAGCGTGCGGCGGCTTGCAGCACGGCGGCGCGGTCGCCGAAGATGGAGACCGCGCTGTCGGCGCGCGCGAGCAGGTCGCGTACGCGCTGCTTGGCGCCTTCGATGCCGAGCTGGGTCACGAAGGTGGTCTTGCCGAGCGCGGCATCGGCGCCGGCCGGCTTGCCGAGGGCTGCCGCATCGCCTTCGACGTCGAGCAGGTCGTCGGCGATCTGGAAGGCTTCGCCGAGCGCGCGGCCGTAATCGTCGAGCGCCTGATATTCTTTCTGCGAGGCCTGGCCGAGGATCGCGCCGGCGATGCAGCCGTAGCGGAGCAGCGCGCCGGTCTTCATCTGCTGAATGCGGGCGACATCGATCAGTTCGTTGCCGCCGAAGCGGCCTTCGCCGGCGAGATCGAGGATCTGACCGCCGACCATGCCGCCGATGCCGGCGCAGCGCGCCAGCGCACGCGTCAGCAGCAGCCGCACATTGGCGTCGCGATGGATCTCGTCGCGGGTGACGATGTCGAAGGCGAGCGTGAGCAGGCCGTCGCCGGCGAGGATCGCGGTGGCGTCGTCGGTCTGCTTGTGCAGGGTGGGGCGGCCGCGGCGCAGGTCCGAATTGTCCATCGCCGGCAGATCGTCATGGATCAGCGAGTAGCAGTGGATGCATTCGAGCGCAGCGCCCACGAGCAGGGCCGCTTCGCGGGGAACGCCGAACACGGCGGCGCTCTCGACTACCAGGAACGGCCGCAGGCGCTTGCCGCCGTTCAGACTCGAATAGCGCATTGCGTCCATCAGTCGCTTGGGCCGGGCGATCTCATCGTGCAGGATGTCGTCCGACAGCAGGCGCCCGAGCAGGGCTTCGGTGTCATCAGCGGTCTTGTCCAGACGTTTGGCGAAATCGGACGGGGACGTGCCGGTCATCAAGAAAGGCTCCAGAACTAAAATTCGGCGGGACAATCCTTTATGCGCCCGCCCCAGTCAATCGTTTGGAAGGCCTAAAAAGTGCTGGAAAAGGCCCGAATTATCACAGACTTAATGGCCCAGCCCGTGGCCGCGGTTCAGTTTGCGCCGGAAAGGTCGATTTGCGCATCGTCAAAATCCTGCTGCTGGTGCTCGCGGTTGCAGTTCTCGCGCCCTATGTGATCGCGCCGTTCTACCGCACCGGCCACCCCGTTTCGACGCTGATGGCCTGGCGCAGCTTGCGGGGCGCGCCGATGCAGCGGGAGTGGATCGATCTGGCGGAGATGTCGCCCTATCTGCCGCGCGCGGTGGTGGCGGCCGAGGACGCTCATTTCTGCAAGCATCACGGCATCGATTGGGGCGCGCTCCGCGAGGCGATCGACGATGCGAAGGAGGACGGCACGCCGTTCCGGGGCGCCTCCACCATCACTCAGCAGGTGGCGAAAAACCTGTTCCTCTGGCAGGGACGCGATTTCATCCGCAAGGCGCTCGAATTCCCGCTGGCGCTGTGGATCGACTTTGTCCTGCCCAAGCCGCGGATCCTGGAAATTTACCTCAACATCGCCGAGCTCGGCCCCCAGGGCCAGTTTGGGGTGGAGACGGCCAGCGCCTATGCTTTCGGCAAATCGGCCGAAAACCTGTCGCCGCGAGAGGCCGCGCTTCTGGCCTCGATCCTGCCGAATCCGGTCAAACGCAGCGCCCGGACCCCTGGGCCGGGCGTCCGGCGGCTGGCGGCCACCTATATGGCGCGGGGGCAGGCGAGCTCACTTGCCACCTGCTGGCGGGAAAATCGCTGATTCCGGGCCCTTTTTGGGCGCATTTTCCGGGCCAAAAGCCTAGCTTTACGGCCAGCCTTCCTCTATAAGCCCGGCCTTCATCGGCATTCAGCTCGCCTCCTATTGCGGGTGCTGAGCCGTCCCTCGCGGACGATGCCCTGACAACACCAATCCCTAGAGGATATTGAAATGGCCGTTCCGAGAAGAAAAACCTCGCCGTCGCGCCGTGGCATGCGCCGCTCGGCAGACGCCATCAAGAAGCCGACCTATGTGGAAGACAAGGACTCCGGCGAGCTCCGTCGTCCGCACCATCTCGACCTCAAGACCGGCATGTACAAGGGCCGTCAGGTCCTGAAGAAGAAAGAGTCCTAAAGTCAGGACCTTTCTCCGGGCAGGATGATTGGACCTGTCTGATGTCGGCCAACCCGTGAGATATGGCAGTGACGGCGGCGGAGCCAATGCTTCGCCGCCGCATTGTCCTGTCCGGATATCTTGATCGAGAAGGCATCTTGCCGATGGTCGGTTTCCCGCTGCTTCTGATTCCGCTCGCGGTCTACAACATCATCGCCTTCCTGATGCCCAGCGTGTCCTTCTCGGACGTGCTGTTCAAGGTGCCGATGATCACGGGCGAGACCTGGCCGGTCACGCTCGCCGATCTCCTGCTCGCGCTCGGCGTGGTGCTGCTGCTGCTCGAGGTGGTCAAAGGCGCGCGGCCCGGCTCGAAATTCCTGATGGATCATCTGCTGTCGCTGATCATATTCGGCGCGGCCGCCGCCGAATTCGTGATGTGGCCCAAATTCGGCAACTCCACCTTTTTCCTGCTGGTGCTGCTGGCGATGGCCGATTTCCTCGGCGGCATCGCCCAGCGCACGCGCCGCCGCGTCACCTATGTCGCCGAGACGACAGTGCCGGCGCCGCGCAAGGCCAAGCGCCAGGCCGAGCCGCCGGTGGAGGATGTCGCGTCCGAACCCAAGTTCGAGCCGGTGACGGCGCCGCAGCCAGCGCCGGTGGTGCCACCCGCGCCCTCCGCGCAATCGGTCGCCGAATCCGTGCTGATGGATCATCCCGCGCCGAAGCCGGTGATCCCGCCCTCGCCGGAAATCCCCTCACCGCATCTGCAGCCGGGTAACGGCACGCCGTCCTCGCCCGATACGCCGCGCTGATCACTTGAGCCTGTCGCCGTGGTGTCGGTGCGCTCCCTCGCCCCGCTTGCGGGGAGAGGGTTGGGGTGAGGGGGAGTCTCCACGGGGATGGTGAGAGTTGGACTCGCGGAGAGTCCCCCTCACCCGATCGCTTCGCGATCGACCTCTCCCCGCAAGCGGGGCGAGGTGAAGCGCGATCTCCTGCTTATCAAGCCACCTGCCGCGTGCGCGCGGTGACGCTTCCGAGCGGGCGCTTGCTGCCATAGGCCATCCGCGCATCCTCGGACGAGGCGCGGCGGAGCCGGCTGGCCTGGGGCAGGTGCTCGGCATTGGCGATCAGCTGGGTGACGAAGCTCGAATCGGGGCGGGGCAGCGGCACCTTGTGGAGCCATTGCACGGTCGGGATCAGCGGCACCAGGGCCGTGCCCATGCTGCCTGCCGCCTCTTCCGCTCGATCAGTACTCAACATCGCGATCACCGTTGATCCGACACTGTCGCGTTTCGGGACGCGGGCGCCGGTGCGTGTCAGTACTCGCAAGGCCTATGCCGGGCGGGCCGGTTTGGTTCCCTTCTCACTTCACAACGTGGTTTCCAAATTGTTTATCAACTTTGCCTAGGGTCGAGGGCGAATCTGGCTCTATCCTGTGCCGGCTCAGGACTCCCCGCTGTCCCGAAATGAGGCGATTTTGACCCCCGCATTGCCGCAAGCCTCCGACATCCTGGCCGCCCTCGGCCAGGCTGTGTTCGCCTGGGATATCGCCAGCGATGCCATCGTCTGGGGTGAGCAGGTCAGCGCCGTCTTTCCCGGCATCCCCGCCGAGCGGCTCGCGACCGGCACCGAATTCGCCAAGCTGATCGAGCCCGCGCAGTCGCTGCGGACCGCCGCGCTGGCGCAGACCTTCCCCGTGCACGGCGCCGACGGCACGCCCTACCGCATCGAGTACGGCGTGCGCATGAGCGCCTCCGACCCCGTGATCTGGATCGAGGAGACCGGCCGCTGGTTCGCCGGCCCCGATGGCCGCCCCACGCGTGCGATCGGCTCCGTCCGCATCAACAATGAGCGCCACGCCCGTGACGAGGAATTGACCAAACTGGCCCGGCTCGACCCGCTGACCGGCGAGCTCAACCGCTCCCATCTGATCGCGGCGCTGGCCGAGGCGATCGAGGAGACGACCCGCTTCCGCTCGACAGCGGCCTTCATGCTGGTCGGCATCGATCACCTCGCCCGCGTCAACGACGCTTTCGGCTTCGATGTTGCCGACGCCGTCATCCTCGACATCGCCAAGCGCATCCGCGCGCGCCTGCGCGGCGGCGACGTGCTCGGGCGCTTCTCCGGCAACAAGTTCGGCCTGATCCTGAAGAACTGCACCGTCGACGACATGAACGTCGCTGCCGAGCGTTTCCTCGCGGGCATCCGGGACGAGGTGGTGCCGACGAAATCCGGTCCGGTCTCGGTCACCGCCTCGATCGGCGCGGTCAGTCTGCCGCGCTATGCCCGCAACACCGATGAAGCGGTCAATCGCGCCCATGAGACGCTGGACGCCGCAAAACGCCGCCGCGCCGGCTCGTTCGCGGCCTGGCGTCCGGACGCCACGCGCGACGCGCAGCGCCGCGTCAACATCCGCGTCACCGACGAGATCGTGACAGCGCTGAACGAGCGCCGCATCAAGCTCGCCTATGAGCCGGTGGTCGCAGCCGTCTCGCGCCAGCGCGCATTCCACGAATGCCTGGTGCGGATGGACCAGGGCGACGGCCAAGTGCTGCTCGCGCCCGACATCGTGCCGGTCGCCGAGCGGCTCGGCCTCATCCGCCTGGTCGATCACCGCGTGCTCGAGCTCGTGGTCGCCGAGCTCGCGGCCGCACCCGACGTCAGTCTCAGCCTTAATATCTCGCCCGACACCACCATGGATCCGGACTGGTGGGCGGGCATCGAGTCGCTGATGCTGGCCCATCCCGGGGTCGCCGAGCGGTTGATCGTCGAGATCACCGAGACGGTCGCCATCCAGGACATTGATGACGTGCGCGGCTTCGTCACGCGGCTGAAGAATTTCGGCAGCCGCATCGCCATCGACGATTTCGGCGCCGGCTACACCTCGTTCCGCAACTTGCGCAAGCTCGGCGTCGACATCGTCAAGATCGACGGCGCCTTCGTGCAGAACATCACGCACTCCGCCGACGACCGCGCCTTCGTGCAGACGCTGATCGACCTCGCCCGCCGCCTCGACATCAAGACCGTCGCCGAATGGGTGCAGGATGAAGAAGCCGCAAACATGCTGCGCGACTGGGGTTGCGACTACATCCAGGGCCGCCTGATCGGGCTCGCCTCAGCCGAGCGCCCGTGGGGCGTGGCGGCGGACAGTGTATTGCCGGCGGCGGGCTGAGGTGTGAAAGGTGGGTTAGCAGGCGGCTGCGCGAAGCGCAGACCGGCGGCGTAACCCACCACGTCTGTCGCCGCACGAGAAAAGGTGGATTACGCCTTCGGCTAATCCCCCCTACGTTGGCGGCTATGCCACGCAAATGCCGGCTACCGCGACCTTCTGAAACAGATGCGGGCTTGCGACGGCGGATGCGGGGTAGTCCGCGATCTTCGCGCGAAACTCCGGGTGGGTGAACGCCGCACGGAAGTGCGCATTGGACTCCCAGACCGCGTAGTTGAGGTAGGTCGGATTGTCGCCGACTGCGCGGTGGAGCTGGGTCGAGATGAAACCCGGTTGCCGCTTCATGAAGGCGGCATCGTCCTGCCAGTTCTTCAGGAACCTCTGTTCATCGGCGGCATCCAGCGTGAACAAATTGACCAGCACCACGGGCCCGGCGTCGAGCGCGATCTGGCGGTCGATCGGGAAAGTCGGGTCGAGCGGACGCATCTCGGGCATGGCATCACTCCGTTTAAGTTGGTATCATCATGTCAGTTTGACAATACCTGACATAGATATTTGACATGATGATGTCAATACGGAACAATCGCAACAAATGACCAAGATCAAGCGGACCCCGGCGGGCGAGGCCATGACCGGCTTCATTCTCGACCTGTTCCGGGTCAACGGCCTGCTCCTGACCGCCGGTGATCGGCTGGTCGCCTCGCTCGGCCTCACCAGCGCGCGCTGGCAGATTCTGGGGGCGATCGTCGCTGCCGAGCGCCCGGAGCCCGTGGCCTGGCTGGCGCGCAATCTCGGCGCCAACCGCCAGAATGTGCAGCGGATCGTCAACGATCTCGAGCGGGATGGCCTCGTTGCGTTCGAGACCAATCCGCATCACCGCCGGGCGCAGCTCGTCGTGCTCACCGACAAGGGCAGGCAGATCTCTGACGCCGCCAGCCGCCTGCAGACCCCATGGGTCAACGGCCTGGCGGATGGTCTGTCAGTGAAGGAGATCGAGGCGGCCCATCGCGTGATTGGCGCTCTGCGCGATCGGCTTGAAGGGACCGGCGAGGGGTGATCGCGCCGTGCCTCTTGCGCAGACGCCGCAGGGTGGGCAAAGCGGAAGCGTGCCCACCATAGAGAGATGGTGGGCACGGCGCATCCGCGCCTTTGCCCACCCTACGAAGCTTGATCGGAGCGGCGAGGGGCAATTGCGCCCTTCACGCCCCCTCATCCAGCGCCACCAGCTCGCGCTTCTTGCGCAGTGCGGGCAGCAGCGGCGCGATCAGCAGCACCAGTGCAAGCGAAAGGCACGCCGCCGAGATCGGCCGCTGCACGAAAGTCCAGAGATCGCCCTGCGACAGGATCAGCGACTTGCGCAGATTGTTCTCCAGCATCGGTCCGAGCACGAAGGCAAGCACCAATGGCGCCGGCTCGTAGCCGAGCTTGCGCATGAAATAGCCGATGATGCCGAACGCGATCATCACATAGACGTCGAACACGTTGTTGCTCGAGCAGTACACGCCGAGGATCGTGAACAGGATGATCAGGGGGAACAGGATGTTGTAGGGCAGCTTCAAGAGCTGCACCCACATGCCGATCATCGGCAGGTTGAGGATCAGCAGCATGACGTTGCCGATATACATGCTGGCGACGATGCCCCAGAACAGGCCGGGGTTTTGCGTGATCAGCAGCGGGCCCGGCTGCAGGCCGTGGATGACGAAGGCCCCGAGCAGCAGCGCCATCACCACGTTCGGCGGGATGCCCAGCGTCATCAGCGGAATGAACGCGCCGCCGGCCGCCGCGTTGTTCGCGGATTCCGGTCCCGCGACGCCTTCGATTGCGCCATGACCAAAACGCTCCGGCGTTTTCGACAGCCGCTTCTCCAGCGCATAGGATGCAAACGAGGCGACCACCGCGCCGCCGCCCGGCAGAATACCGAGCAGGAAGCCGAGCAGCGTGCCGCGCGCCACGGGGCCGGTGCTGGCTTGCCAATCGGCCTTGGTTGGCAACAGATGTGTGATCTTGGCGTTGATGATGTCGCGCTTGATCGCCTGCTCGGTGTTGAGCAGCACCTCGGCAACGCCGAACAGGCCCATCACCACGGGCACGAGACCGATGCCGTCGATCAGCTCCATGCGGCCGAAGGTGAGGCGCGGCTGTGCCGTGATGCTGTCGAGCCCGATCAGGCCGAGCACGACGCCGATGCAGGCCATCAGCAGCGCCTTCGGCATCGAGCCCTGGGTCAGGAAGGTGAGCACGACGAGGCCGAGCACCATCAGGCTGAAATACTCGGCCGGGCCGAACGCGATCGCGATGCTGGCGAGCTTTGGGGCCACCAGCATCAAGGCGACCAGCGCGAACGTGCCGGCGATGAAGGAGCCGAAGGCGGAGATGCCGAGTGCAGGGCCGGCGCGGCCCTGCTTCGCCATCTGGTGGCCGTCGATGCAGGTGACGACGGAGGCCGCTTCGCCGGGGATGTTGACCAGGATCGAGGTGGTCGAGCCGCCATACATCGAGCCGTAATAGATGCCGGCCATCATGATGATGCCGGATTCCGGCGTGCCCGACAGCGTCACCGGCAGCAGCAGCGACATCGCCGAGATCGGCCCGATGCCGGGCAGCACGCCGACCAGCGTGCCGATGAAGACGCCGATGAAGCAGTAGAGCAGGTTGATCGGCAGCAGTGCGACGCCGAACCCAT
The DNA here is from genome assembly GCF_014198245.1 of Bradyrhizobium sp. cir1. Taxonomy (GTDB): domain Bacteria; phylum Pseudomonadota; class Alphaproteobacteria; order Rhizobiales; family Xanthobacteraceae; genus Bradyrhizobium. Next base: position 30,674 of record NZ_JACIHE010000025.1, on the reverse strand, counting down.
GTGCGACGTTGACAAGCGTATCCATGCGGTCAGCCGATCCCGAACAGGCCTGAGGGCAGCTGGATCAAGAGCAGCCGCTTGAGCACCCACCACATGCCTGATGGCACCAGCACGGCGATCGGGATCGCCAGCGTCCAGCGCACCGGATCAATCAGGCGCAGCAACAGCAGCAGCAACGGGATCGACGACAGCAAGAATCCCAGCGGCTCCAGCGCGAAGGAGAACGCCGCAAGGCAGGCGATGACGAGGAGCGGCTTGCTCCAGCGCACGTTCTCCCAGCGCGAGGCCAGCGTCGGGCCGCCCTCGGTGATCGCCGAGATGATGATGGAGCCCGCGAACACGCACATCAGGATGCCCGTGTAGAACAGCACATAGCCGGAGCCGGGATCGTTGATGGTGCCGAGCTTCAGCTTCAGCCCCGACCAGATCACGAAGCCGCCGAGTGCGAGCCCGATCAGCCCGCCCCAGAGCTCGGAATTGGAGAGGCGGAGTTTGACGTTGGTTTGATCTCTCATCTGGAATGCTCTCGGATCACCGTCGTCCTGAGGTGGCGAAGCGCAGCGCGGCCCTCGAAGGGCGACGGTGCCCGTGTCCATCCTTCGAAGCGAGCCGCAAGTGCGGCTCGCGCCTCAGGATGACGCCGGCATGTGTGGCAGCAGAACTCTACTTCTTCGCGAGCCCAAGCGTGTCGATCACCTTGCGCTCGGACTCCGTGACCTCGACGACGAACTTCTTGTAGTCGTCGGTGTTCTTGTAGTTCGGCACCATGTCGTACTTGGCGAGCGTGGCGATCACCGCGGGATCCTCGACCGCCTTCTTGAAGGCGTCGTGCAGCTTGGCGACGATCTTTGGATCCATGCCCTTCGGTCCCGCGATGCCGAACGGGGAATCATAGACCATGGGATAGCCGAGCTCCTTCAGCGTCGGCACATCGGGATAGTTCGGCGATCGCGCGCCGGTCCACACCATCAGCAGCCGCAGCTTGCCGGCGTCGACCAGCGGCCGCCAGCCCGTCGAATCCGCCTGCAGCATCGTGTGCTGTCCCAGCACGGCCGCGTTGGTCTCGGCGCCGCCCTTGAACGGCACCTGGGTGAGCTTGATGCCGGACATCGCCGCGATCTGCTCCATGCCGACATGCAGCGAGGTACCGGTGCCGGGCGTCGCATAGGTCACCTTGCCCGGGTTCGCCTTCGCGAACTCGACCACGTCCTTCCAGGACTTGAACTGCGACTCCGCGCTGGTGGTCACGCCGAACGTATAGCCGGTGAGGTGGACGATATAGGTGAAGTCCTTCGCCGGATCCCATGACACCTCCTGCATCAGGGGGAGGCGGAACACGGTGATCGGAATCTGCGAGATGGTGTAGCCGTCCGGCTTCGCCGCGGCGGCCATGGTCGCAGGACCGACCGTGCCGCCGCCACCGGCCTTGTTGTCGATCACGATCGGCTGCCCCAGCACCTTCGAGGCGCTGTCGGCGATGGCGCGCATCGAGATATCGGTCGAGCCGCCGGCCGGCCACGGCACGATCAGCGTGACCGGCTTTGTGGGATAGTCCTGCGCGTTGGCGGCGGTCGCGAGCAATGCGCCCACAACCTGCATGGCGGCAAAGGCAATCGTCTTCAGCCCGTATCGCGACATCGAAATACCTCCCTCCCAGCGGACTCGTTGGACCGCCGTTTCTCATTGTTATGAGGAGATTGTCCCCGAAATCACCGGAGAAGAAAAGCGCATTGAGTGGATCGCCCGCATGGGCGAGGCCGCGACCCCCGCGGAAACGAGGCGTGCGACAATTGGTCGTTTGGAGGTGTGCCGAGACGCGGAATTTGAGGAGGCCTGAAAGCCCCTACGCCACGCGCCGGACCGCGTTCAGCGTCTCGATGGTGCCGCCGACCTCCGCTGCAGGGCACGGCTTGCCGAAATAATAGCCCTGCACCGCGGTGCAGCCGCATTCGCGCACGAAGTCGAGTTGCTCCTCGGTCTCCACGCCCTCGGCCGTGGTCTCGACGCTGAGCACGGAGCCGAGGCTTGCGATGGTGCGGACGATCGCGACACTCTCCGGGCTTTCGCCGAGCGTGCCGACGAAGGAGCGGTCGATCTTGATGCGGTCGAACGGAAACTTGCGCAAATAGCTCAGCGACGAATAGCCGACGCCGAAATCGTCGAGGCTGACGCGCACGCCGAGGGCGCGGAGCTGGTGCAGGATCTCGATCGTTGCCTCGCTGTCGTCGAGCAGCGCCGTCTCGGTGACCTCGAGCTCGAGCCGCTGCGGCGGCAGGCCGGCTTCCGCAAGCGCGCTCGTCACCAACGCCACCAGCCCGCGGGAGCGGAATTGCACCGGCGAGAGGTTCACTGCAACAGTGACGTCGGGCCAGGATGCTGCAGTGGCACAGGCCGTGCGCAGCACCCATTCGCCGATCGGAACGATCAGCCCGTTCTCCTCGGCGATCGGGATGAACTCGGCGGGCGAGACCAAGCCGCGTGAGGGATGCTTCCAGCGCAGCAGCGCTTCGAAGCCGGTAAGTTCGGATGAAGCGAGCCGCACCTGCGGCTGGAACACCAGATGGAATTGGTTGGACTCCAGCGCGCCGCGCAGATCGTGCTCCAGCGCGTGCCGGCTGCGCGCCTCTTCCTCCATCTCGGGCTCGAACAGCTGGTGGGCGCCGCGCCCCTTGGCCTTGGCCTGGTACAGCGCAAGGTCGGCGCATTTCATCAGCTCGTCGGCGTCCAGGCCGTGATCGGGCGCGATCGCGATGCCGACGGAGACGCCGACATGGATCGCCTGGCTTTCCAGCGGGGGCGGGTGACCGATGATCTCGACCAGGCGGCGGGCGAGCTTCTCGGCTGATTGCGGCTGCGGGCCGCGCTGGAGCACGGCGAATTCGTCGCCGCCAAGGCGCGCAACGGTGTCGTGCTCGCCGACATTCTCCTTCAGGCGCGCAGCGACCCAGCGCAGCAGCCGGTCGCCGGCGGCATGCCCGAGGCGGTCGTTGACGGTCTTGAAATTGTCGAGGTCGAAGCACAGCACCGCCATCGCGCCGCCGGCTATCGCCACCTGGTTCAATCCCTCGCCCATCTTCTCGCGGAACAGGGTGCGGTTGGGCAGGTCAGTCAGGGAGTCGTGCCGCGCCATGTGTGCCACGCGGGCCTGGGCCTTGTGCCGCTCGGTGACGTCCTCATAGGTGACGACCCAGCCGCCATGCTCCATCCGCTTGTGATTGAGCTTGATGATGCGGCCGTCGCTTAAGTGGCGATGCAGCGTGTGCTCGCCCTCGCGCAGCCGCTCGACATAATCGGCGTAGAGCTTGGCGCCGGTCATGTTCGGATGGATGCCGAGCGCGCAACTGTGTTCCATGATCTCGCGCATCGAGACGCCCGGCTTCACCAGTTCGGGCGACAGGCCGTACATCTCGATGTAGCGGCGGTTGCAGACGATGACGCGCAAGCTCGAATCGAGCATGCACAGGCCCTGGCTCATGTTGTTCAGGGCCGCATCAAAACGCCGATACTGCTCGCTCAGCTCCTCGACGGCGTGCTCGCGCTCGGTGATGTCCTCATAGGTGGCGACGAAGCCGCCTTCGGCCAGCGCGCAGTAGCGAACCGAAATCACGGTGCCGTTCGACATGCGCCGGCGCATCGGCGAGCAGTCGCGGCTCGCGATCCGCGCGCGGGCGACTTCCAGGATCTGCTGCGGGCTGTATTCCGAGGCGAACGCGCCGTTCACCATCGATCGCTCGATCAGCTCGCCAAGATGCGTGCCGGGCCGGGTCTCCTCCGGCGAGAGCAGGTAGATCTTGCGGTAGGTGGTGTTGCAGACGCGCAGGCGCATGTCGCTGTCGTAGAAGGCGAGCCCGTGCGCCATGTTCTCAAGCGCCGCGTCGAGCATGAAGTTCTGCTGCCGCAGCGTCTCCTCGTATTGCAGCCGCTCGGTGACGTCTTCGTGCACCGTCACCCAGCCGCCGTCGGGAAGGAAGCGGGAGACCGCCTGCACCATCCGTCCGTCGTAGCGCATCACCAGCAGGGCTTTCGCCTTCCTGGCGCGCACGTCCTCGAGCCTGGTGACTTGGAATTCCTCTGCCGACATGCCCGCCACGTTGCCGCGCGAGAGCCAGTGTTCGATCGCCGTACTGTGCGCGACGCCGGGCTTCACGATCTCGGGGTCGAGATTATAGAGCTTCAGGAAGCGCTCGTTGCAGACGACGACGCGGCTGTCGGCGTCATACATGATGAGGCCGTGCGACATGTTGGCGAGCGCATGCTGGCTGCGTTCGGTCTGCACGCGCAATTCCGCCTCGAGCCGGGCGAGGCGGCTGACGTCGTCGCAGATCGTCATCCAGCCGCCGCCGGGAAGCGGCTTCAGCTCGAGGGACATGACGAGGCCGCTCGCCAGCCGCTGCTCGGTCCGGAACCGCTTGCCGCCTGCGATCTGCGCGATCCGCGCCGAATACAGGGCGTCGAGCTCGCTCTCCGGGAAGTTGCCACGGCTCGCGCTGTGCGCGAGCACCCCGCGGTAGCTCGTGCCGATGTGCACCACGTCGGCCGACAAGTCGAACAGCGAGAGGTAACTCTGGTTGACCAGCACGATCCTGTTGTCGGCATCGTAGACGCAGACGCCCTGCTCCATGCGATCGAGCGCAAGCTGGCTCAGCGCGACCAGGGCCTCCGGGCTCTGCTCGCGGTGTGCACCAAGCTCGTTGTCGCAGGTCGAATTCATGGGGTCGGCATGATCTCGGCGGGCAATAGACTTAACGCAACGTAATTCCGCTGCCGAGGGTAGCGAAGAGGCGGGAAAATTCCCTTAAGCGCAGTAGTTTACGGAGGGTGACTCGCGATGGAGAGAGGGCGCGCAAATGGCCAGCTGACAAGGCGATAGCCTGTAGCCCGGATGAGCGCAGCGATATCCGGGGACGGTCGTTCCCGCATGTCGCTGCGCTCATGTGGGCTACAGAACCGTGCGCGACCCCTAAGGCCCGTACAGCACGAGCTCCGTATCCGTGAGATCGCCGAGCTGCGGCCGGTGCGGACCCTTGAAATATTTGCGGCCGCGTCGCTCGGTATAAATACCTACGAGACCGGGAATCGGGCCGTTGGCGTCGACGGCCACCGAGATCTTGCCGAGCCGCAGCAGCAGCCGCCCGATGCGGCCGGCGCATTCGGCGTATTCGGCGGCACTGCGGCAGTAGATCAGCTTCATCGCGGGCGGCGCGATGAAGCCGCGGCGGATGCGCACCGGTTGCAGGATGAAGGGAAACGCTCCCTTCGGCGTGCGGCAGACGAGGCTGAGGCAGTTGTAACGCGCATGCCGCGTCAGGAGTTCGGTCTCGTCGTCGGAAAGCCCGTCGATCGCCTTGGCGTGTTGCGAGATCACCTCGATCTTGCTCCAGCGCGGGGCGCGTGCCAGCGTCGGCACCGAGAAGAAGATGCCGCGGCAGTAATTGCGAAAACCCTGGGCCTCGATGATCGGCCAGGTCCACGGCGCCGGGCTGATGTTGAGATAGGTGACGTCCTTGTGCCGCTGCGCGACCTTGGTCAGAAACGGGGCGTAGTTGCGGTAGGCCGGATCGACATACCAGCTCGACAGATTGCACTGGATGGCGGTCTCTTCGCCGCGCTTTCGCGTCGTGTAGATCAGCAGCAGCACGCCGACAGGCTCGCCGTCATTGTCGAGGATGTAGCCGAAGCGCGGATAGCCCTCCGGCACTGGCCGGAAGGCCTGCCGGCGCAGGCCCTGCATCCAGTATTCGCGTGAACGGCCGACGAAGCCGCGCGTCAGCAAGTCCGCGATCTTCTCGACATCGGATTCGGTGATCTCGCGGCAACGGACCTTGGTATGGATCACGCTCGTCTTGCCCGTGGAAATGGTCGGCCTCGTTTGGTCTATCGTTTCAGCATGGTCTTTTCGAAAAGCCGCGTCGCACTTTGCGCTAACGCGGCCCTTCGGGTCCGGATCATGCTCTAGCGCCAGCCTTCGCCATGGGCTTCAGTCGCAAGATGCGGCTGCAGGCCCAGGAGGTCCCGCACCTTGGCGGGCCAGGCGGAAAGGTCGGTGCCGTGGGTGTGGAACATGGCGACGGCCAGGCGGTCCATGCCGAAGGCGACGCAGCCGGTATGGGCCGGCTCGCCATTGGCGTCCTGGATGCCCCAGGTCGTGCCGAAATGCTCGCGGTGATAGTTGAAGCTCATGCAGGCGGTCGGCTGCTCTTCCGAGCGCAGCGGGATCAGGAGCTCGAACTTGAGCTGCTGCTGCTTCTGGCTCACCGCCTTCATCTGGCCGACGCGACCAAAGAAGGGATCGCTGGCATAGTCGACACGGAAGGTCAGGCCGAGGTCGCGGGCGATCGCCTGTGCGCGCACCATCCAGCGCTCGCGGAAATCGGCGACGTCATCGGGGGTGCCGATGCAGACATATTCGCGCATCCGGAACGATTGCAGCCGGTCGAGGTGTTTCGAGGGCTCGCGGCGGAAACAGTCGGCGGCGACGTCGAAGCGCAGGCCGCCCTTCGGCAACTGGCCGCGGCTCGCCGCGATCGGATAGACGGGATAGCAGGCCGCCGGCGACAGCACGAGGTCGGCCGGGGACAGCGACGTGGTCCAGTCGCCACCGGCATCGAAGCGGCTCACCGCCGCGTTGATCTCGCGCTCGGTGCCGTGCAGGCCGCAGACGCAGCCGAGCAGGTTCGGGAAGCTCTTGAGATAGCCCGATTTCTCCAGCTGCGCGCGGCTCATCACCGGCGGGAAGCGCAAGGCTTCGGTGCCGGCTTCGCGATGGCTGGTGATCAGTGCGGCGAGCCGCTCGACGATGCCTTCATAGAGCGCGGCGCGGGCGTAGACACCGTCCGAGCCCATGCGGTGGAACAGCTTGTCGGCGAGATGATCGAGCGGATCAACGATTTGCGGCGCGGTTTCCGGCGAATTGGGGAGGACGGCAATATTCATGGGTCGATGTCCTGCTATCTCGAAATTGTTCTTGTTGAACTGGTCGGGAAGGCACGTCAGTCATGTAGGCTCGATGGCACGCCGCTCATCAGCGTCGAGGTGGCGGCGTTCGCCAGAATACGGTCGTTGTTGATCATGATCGGCGACGACAGCACGTCGCGCAGATGCCGGCCCATGGTGAACTCGCCGTCGTTGCGGTAGCCGGAAAGGCCCGCGGTGCGCATCGCATGCATCACGGTCTCGACCGCGAGCTCGGAGGCCTGCACTTTCAGGAGTGTGATCGACGACTGGAAGTCGAGCGAGCCGAGCGCCCGCTCGTCGTGCTCAACACGGGCGAAGGCGTCGATGTTCGCAGAGATCAATGCGCGCAGCTTGGCGAGCGACATCTTCGCGGCGGTGAAATGTGCAGCCGCCGGCGGCATCTGTCCGCCGGAGGTGCGGGCTGCCTTGCGGATGAATGCCTGCGCACGCGTCACCGCGGCAGCCGCAATGCCGGCCCAGGCGGACGACCAGCACAGATGCGCGAAGGGCGTCATGGTCTGGGCGTGGATCTTGTCATAGGCTTCGGGGAAGACGCGGTCGGCGGGGCAGTCCACCTTCAACTCGAAGCCGGTCGAGCAGGTGCCGCGCATGCCGAGCGTCTCCCAGCCCAGGGTCCGCTTCAGCGAATAATCGTCCTTGGCGAGCGCCAGCAGCACCTGGTCGGAGGCAGCGGCTTCGGTGGCGCGGCGGGCAATGGTGACGAGACCGTCGGCCTCGGCGCCGTAGGAGATCACGGTGGCATCGCGCACCAGCGAGACGGTGTCGCCGGCATGGTCGACGGCGGCGGCGCTGGCGCGGATGTTGCCGCCGTTCTGGCCTTCGGTGGTGGAGGAGGCGAGCAGCCACTGGTCACGGGCGACCCGGCGCATCATGGTTTCCATCCAGGGGATGCCGTGGCCGTGCCTGACGACGCAGGCGACCTTGGTCTGGTGCATCGCATAGATCATCGCGGTCGAGGCGCAGGCGCGTCCGAGCGTGTAGCAGATGTCGGTGACATCGTGGATCGATGCGCCGAAGCCGCCGAACTCGACGGGGATCATGACGCCGAGCAGCTTTTGCTCGCGCGCAACGTCGAAGGCCTTATGAGGGAAGCGGGCGTCGCGATCGACCCCGTCTGCATCGGCCGCGGCCGCAGCGGCGGTCCGGGCAGCGCGCTCGACCAGGGAGGGGCCCTGCTCGAGGAAGATGGCTTGCGTTTCGTCGACAGTAAGGACTGCTTCACGCACGTTCATACTCGTCCGCCTCCGGTTGTCGTTCAGGATCGCGCGCATCATTCGCGATGCGCTGATCCTCCGATCATCTTTGCTTGTGCGAGAGGCTACGGATTTAATTCAAATTCGTCGATGAAATAGAGGGTAAACGAAGCCCAATTCCGAATGGACAGTTAAGGCCCGGTTTTTCGCATCCCCCGGATTTCCGCGATCGCGTTAGTGAACTGGAAGCGGCATGAATTTCAGACAATCTGAGTCATCGTTTACTAAGAAAGGCGAAGTAATGGTGACACCCATTGCGGGATCGGTCGTCCCTGCCCATCGTACCCGGCAGTCCGGCCCGACCTTTACATAGAGAGATGGGAATTTATCGATGCAGGCCTTCGAACCCGAATTGCGCAATCGCATCATCAAGCTGGTGAAGGGCATCTTCACGCAGAACGCGCTGTCCGCCGATGTCACCCCGTCAGCCAAGCTCGTCGACGTCGGCCTGACCTCGATGGACATGGTCAATCTCATGCTCGGCGTCGAAGCCGAGTTCGACTTCACCATCCCGCAGTCCGAGATCACGCCGGAGAATTTCCAGTCCGTCGAGACGCTGGAACGGATGGTCGCGACGCAGTTGCGTTTGGCGGCCGCGGCTTAACTAAATTCTCTCGGGGTCGTCCTGGCGAGAGCCAGGACCCATTACCCCAGGGAGGAATTTGGCGAAGGCTGGTCGTTCGGGATTAATGGCGTTCCCAACGATAGACCTAGCGGTATGGGTCCTGCCTTTTGCCAGGACGACACCGAGTGAGTGGCAAGCGCCTGCGCACCTCACAGTCCCGCCATCCCCCTCCACCCCCGTTCCAAAACCGCCGCAAAACTGGCATAGCTTTAACCATGTCGCACGTGGCGAACAGGGTGGAGCGGGTATGACGCAGGCGGTATTGGGCATCATCGGGGGCTCCGGCATCTACGACCTGCCGGGTCTCGAGGGCGCGCGTGAAGAGGTGATCGAGAGCCCCTGGGGCGAGCCGTCGGCTCCCTTAAGGCGCGGCTTCATCGCCGGCCTGCCGATCGTGTTCCTGCCGCGGCATGACAAGGGCCACCGGCTGTCGCCGTCGGACATCAACTATCGCGCCAATATCGACGTGCTTAAGCGCGCTGGGGTCACCGACCTGATCTCGCTGTCGGCCTGCGGCTCGTTCAAGGAAGAGATGCCGCCCGGCACCTTCGTGCTCGTCGACCAGTTCGTCGATCGCACCCACAAGCGCGAGAGCTCGTTCTTCGGCCGCGGCTGCGTCGCGCATGTGTCGATGGCGCATCCGGTCTCGCCGCGGCTGCGCATCCATCTCGCGGCGGCTGCCGAAGCGGAAGGCATCGCAATCGCGCGCGGCGGCACCTATGTCTGCATGGAAGGGCCGCAATTCTCCACCTATGCGGAAAGCATGACCTACAAGACGCTGGGCTATTCGGTGATCGGCATGACCAATATGCCCGAAGCAAAACTCGCGCGTGAGGCCGAGATTTGCTACGCCACCGTCGCGATGGTGACGGACTTCGACTGCTGGCATCCCGATCACGATGCCGTCACCGTGCAGGACATCATCCGTGTGCTGACCTCGAACGCCGACAAGGCCAAGGCACTGGTGGTGCGGCTGGCGAAGGATTTCCCGCGCGAGCACGAGCCGTGCCCGATCGGTTCGGACCGCGCGCTCGACACCGCGCTGATCACGGCGCCCGAGGCGCGCGATCCCGAGCTCCTGAAGAAGCTCGATGCGGTGGCAGGGCGCGTGCTGCGCGGTTGAGACGAAAGGCAGAATGCCATGAAGGTCGACGGCAAGCATTTCCGCAGCATCTGGCGCGAGCGTGACGGCTGGTCGGTCGGCGCGATCGACCAGCGCCGGCTGCCGCATGAATTCGTCATCGCGCGACTGACCTCGTGCGAGGACGCAGCCGTTGCGATCCGCGACATGCTGGTGCGCGGCGCGCCGCTGATCGGGGCCACTGCGGCCTATGGCATGGCGCTTGCGATGCGCGAGGACGCCTCCGACGCCGGCCTGCAGCGCGCCTACGACACGCTCGTTGTGGCACGGCCGACCGCGATCAACCTGAAATGGGCGCTGGACGAGATGCGCGCGACGCTCGCGCCGATCGATCCGCTGGAACGGGCGGAAGCGGCCTATGCGCGCGCCGACGAGATCGTCGAGCAGGACGTCGAGATCAATCGCGGCATCGCCGGCAACGGGCTTGCGCTGATTGAAGCGATTGCGGCGACGAAGCCGGATGAAGTGGTCAACGTGCTGACCCATTGCAACGCCGGCTGGCTCGCCACCGTCGACTGGGGCACGGCGACCGCGCCGATCTACCTCGCGCATGAGCGTGGTATCAAGATCCATGTCTGGGTCGACGAGACCCGTCCGCGCAACCAGGGCGCCTCGCTCACCGCCTGGGAGCTCGGCCATCACGGCGTGCCGCACACGGTGATCCCCGACAACACCGGCGGGCACCTGATGCAGCACGGTATGGTCGATCTCGCCATCGTCGGCACCGACCGCGTCGCCGCCAATGGCGACGTCTGCAACAAGATCGGCACCTACCTGAAGGCGCTCGCCGCGCATGACAACGGCGTGCCGTTCTACGTCGCGCTGCCGTCGCCGACGATCGATTTCACTGTTGATGACGGCATCCGCGACATTCCGATCGAGCAGCGCAGCGGCGCGGAGGTCACCGACATGACCGGCCGTACCGCCGATGGCCGGCTGGAAACGGTGCGGATCGTGCCCGAGAACTCGCCGGTCGCGAACTATGCGTTCGACGTGACGCCGGCGCGGCTGGTGACGGGCCTGATCACCGAACGAGGCGTGCTGAAGCCGGATCGTGCTGCGCTGGCAGCGGCGTTTCCGGAGCGGATTGCTGCTGCGGCGGAATAGGTCTCGTAGGGTGGGCAAAGGCGCGGACGCGCCGTGCCCACCATCTGCGTTTGGTGGGCATGCTTCCGCTTTGCCCACCTACGGCTGCGGAATAAGTTGCGCTAGCTCAGCTTCAGCCCCGTCGCCTTCTCAAGCTCCGCGATCGCCTGCGCCCCGCTCGTCACCTTGATCGTGGTCATGCCCATCTCGCGCGCGGGCTTCAAATTGACGCCGAGATCGTCGAAATAGACGCAGTTGTTCGGATCGACCTTCAGCGTCTCGATCATCCGCCGGTAGATGCGCGGATCCGGTTTGCGCAGGCCGATCTTGGCGGATTCGATGACATGATCGAACAGCACCATCACCTCGGCGATGTAGAGGGAGCGTCCGGTCATGCTGCCGATGGCGTTCGCCGGCAAATTGTTGGTGATGCAGCCCGTCCTGAATTGCGTCTTGATTTGCTTCAAGGCCTCGACCATCTCCGGCCGCAGATCGCCCTGCAGCAGCGGCAGCACGTCGCGGCCGCGCACCTCCGCGCCGAACGCACGGGATTCCTCGGCGAACAAACGATCGAAGGTCTCGATATCGACCTCGGCCCGCTCGAATCTGGCCCAGGCGTTCTCCAGATGATTGGCCGCGTTGGTGCGCCGGATGATGTCGGCGGGCAGGCCGCGCTCGGTCTCGAACCGCGTGAACGCCTCGAACGGCGAGCTCGTGAGCACGCCGCCAAAATCAAAGATCACCGCTTCGATCGCCACGATCCTGCCCTCGTCAATTCCTTTCCAAGAGGGCTAGCATGCGCTATCGGCAAGAGCCAGTCCGAAGCAATCGTCCGCCTTCACCGATGCCGATGCGTGTTCCCATGAAGAAGCTTGCCACGTTCATCACAGCTGCACTGCTGCTCGCCACACCTGCCCACGCCATCGTCGGTGGCGGCACGCCGCAGGCCGATGGGGTCGCGCGCGCCGTCGTCACCATCGTCGGCTCGCGCGGCAATTTCTGTACCGGCAGCCTGATCGCGCCAAAACTGGTGTTGACGGTGGCCCACTGCGTACAGCCCGGCGCCGACTACAAGATCGTCGATCGCGGCGCAGACGGTGCGCCGCAATTGCTGAACGTGCGCACCGTCGCGATCCATCCGAACTTCAACATGCAGGCGATGCAGGCGCATCGCGCCACCGCCGACGTGGCTTTGCTGCAACTGGAAATTCCACTCAAGGGAAAATCGACAGTGCCGGTCGGCATGCCGACTATTCCGATCCAGGTCGGCAGCCGCTTCGTCATCGCCGGTATCGGCGTCACCGCGCGCGGCGACGGCAAGAGCGGGGGCACGACGCGCGTTGCCGGCCTTGTCGCGACAGGGCAGCCGGGCACGCTGCAGATCCGGCTTGTCGATCCCGTAACCAACGGAGTTCGTGACGGAATTGGCGCCTGCACCGGCGATTCCGGCGGTCCTGTGTTCGAGGACAAGCCGAATGGTGCCGTGCTTGTCGGCGTCATCAGTTGGTCCACGGGGCCGAACGGCGCGGCCGGCTGCGGCGGATTGACCGGTGTCACGCCGCTCACGCTCTACCGCGACTGGATTTTGCAGACCGCGCGGAGCTGGGGTGCGGCGCTGTGATTTGACCGCGACTTGATCTATGTCATTTTGTAGCGGAAGCGCGATGGGCGACCATGCCTGTCGCGGAGGAAACGCGCCGTCCGGTCAAGGGCGGCCACAAAAACAAGCAAGGCATAGAAGCAACAATGAATGTCGCTGTACGCAGTCACGCCACCACCAAGCAGGCCTCGGAACATTTCGACGTGCTGATCGTCGGCGCCGGTATCTCCGGTATCGGCAGTGCCTATCATATCGAAAAGCAGCTGCCGGGCACGAGCTACGTCATCCTCGAAACGCAGGCGACGTTCGGCGGCACCTGGAGCACCCATCGCTATCCCGGCATCCGATCGGACAGCGACCTCCACACCTTCGGCTACAGCTTCAAGCCCTGGGTCGGGCCGCCCATCGCGACCGCCGAGGAGATTCTCTCCTACATGAAAGAGGTGATCGACGACAACGATATCGCCCGCCACATCCGCTACAAGCACAAGATCAATTCCGCGAGCTGGTCGAGCGAACAGAATCTCTGGACCATCGAGGCAACGGCCACCGATACGGGCGAGGCAAGGACCTTTACCGCAAACTTCCTCTGGATGTGCCAAGGCTATTACCGCCATTCGGAGGGCTACACGCCGGAATGGAAGGGTATGGACCGCTTCAAGGGCCGTATCGTCCATCCGCAGAACTGGCCTGACGACATCGATCTCAAGGACAAGAAAGTGGTCGTGATCGGCTCAGGTGCGACCGCGGCGACACTGGTGCCGAACATCGCGGACACATGCGCGCACGTCACTATGCTGCAGCGCTCGCCGACCTATTTCCGCCTCGGCCGCAACGCCATCGAGATCGCCGAGGAGCTGCGCCGGCTCCAAGTGGACGAGGCTTGGATCCACGAGATCGTGCGGCGAAAAATCCTGTTCGAGCAGGATGCGTTCACGAAGCTCTGCGTGTCGAAGCCCGAGCAGGTCAAGAAGGAGCTGATCGGCCAGATCAGCGCGGTGCTCGGCCCGGACTACGATGTCGAGAAACACTTTACGCCCAGCTATCGTCCGTGGCGGCAGCGCATTGCCTTCGTGCCGGATGCCGATCTGTTCAAGGGCATCGCCAGCGGCAAGGCCTCCGTCGTCACCGACGAGATCGAATGCTTTGTCGAGAACGGCATCCAGCTCAAATCGGGCAAGCTGCTGGAAGCCGACATCATCGTCACCGCGACAGGCTTCAATCTCGCGGCGCTCGGCGACATCGCCTTCGAGATCGACGGCAAGCCGCTCGCCTTCGGCGACACCGTCACCTATCGCGGAATGATGTTCACGGGCGTGCCGAACATGGTCTGGGTGTTCGGCTATTTCCGCGCGAGCTGGACGCTGCGCGTCGATCTCGTCGCCGATTTCGTCTGCCGGCTGCTCGGCCACATGAAGGCGAAGGGCAAAAGGAAGGTCGAGGTGAGCTTGCGCCCCGAGGACCACAACATGCCGATCCTGCCCTGGATCGATCCGGAAAACTTCAACCCCGGCTACATGATGCGCAACATGAACCTGCTGCCCAAGCGTGGCGACAAGCCGGAATGGCAGCACAGTCAGGATTACTGGACCGAAAAGGACGAGATCCCGAAGACGGATCTGGATGATGGGGCGTTCGTTTACGGGTGATGTAGCGAATGAGGGGTGAGTGTGGCGGTCGCTCGCCACACACTCGATTGTCGTCCCGGGGCGCGAAGCGAACCCGGGACCCATAACCACAGTGAGAGGTGGCTACGGGGACTCGGAGTTATCAACTCGCGCCAAACTACTCCCTGTGGTTATGGGTCCCGGATCGGCGCTGCGCTTGTCCGGGACGACATCGTTGTTTGGGCGAACGGCGTACCAACTCATCAACAGAGTAAGCTACGAATTCCTTCGCGTCGCATTCGCTGCAATGGCCGCGGCCGCCGTCCGGTTCTCCACGCCGAGCTTGGAGTAGATCTGCTCGAGATGCTTGTCGACCGTGCGCGGGCTGAGGCCCAAAATCTGCGCGATGTCGCGGTTGGTCTTGCCCTTGCTGAGCCAGGCCAGCACCTCGCCTTCGCGCGTGGTGAGCCCGAGCTCGCTGGTGAACTCGGGCGGCAGTGCGGTGCCGGCTTCCTTGGACAGCCGTAGCAGGAATTCATTCGGCGCGGTCTCGCCCATGTAGTAGAGGCGGAGTTGCGGACTGTCGGGCAGGGACGCGGCTTGCGATTTCGCGCTTCCCTTCCCCTTGACCTGCTCCAGCCATTGCAGCAGTGACGGCGGCAGAACGAAGTCGTCGGCCTGCGCGCCGTGATGATCGGCGAGCAGCTTCTGTGCCTGCGGGGTGGCCCAAAGCAAATGGCCCTGCCGGTTGACCGCGAACAGGAAGCGGCCGGAGACGTCGAGCGCGGCGCGCGCGCTCTGCGTCAGCCGGGCGTTGCCGAGATGCACGCGGATGCGCGCCAGCATTTCCTCGATCACGATCGGTTTGGTCACGTAGTCGACGCCGCCGGCGTCCAGCCCGCGCACGATGTGCTCGGTCTCGGCAAGCCCCGTCATGAAAATCACGGGAACGTTGGCAAGGCCCGCATCGCGCTTGAGGCGGCGGCAGGTCTCGAACCCGTCGATGCCGGGCATCACCGCATCGAGCAGCACGATGTCGGGCGTGATCTGGTCGACGATGCGCATCGCGCTCGCGCCATCGAGCGCCACCATCACGGTCATGCCGGCGCCGTCGAGCGCGTCGGTGAGCAGCCGCAGTGTCTCCGGGGAATCATCGACGACGAGCGCGACGTCGCGCTTCTTTGGTTCAATGCTCATAAGCATGCAACGTCTTCAATGTGGTCATGTACTGGTCGAGATCGAAGCGATCGACCAGCGACCGCATCTGCGCGACGAAGTCGGCATGCTCCGGGTGCTCGCTGCCGATCTCGTCCAGCTTGAGCTGGATACCCTTGACGTAGCCGATCTGGCCGAGCCCGATCAACGCCTCGATGTGCCGCGCCGGCGGCCGTGACCCGCTCTCGGGCCGCCAGAACGGCACCGCGATCTCGTCCGAGCCGTACTGCCATTCGATCTTGAGGAGCTGGCGGATCGTCTCCAGCAGCCGCGGAATGTCGATCGGCTTCATCAGATAGCCGTCATGGAAGGGCTGTGCCAGCGGCGTGCCGTGAGCCTCCAGCGCACTCGCCGACACCATCAGGATACGCGCCTGGTGATGGCCGCTGGCGCGCAAGGCCTCCGCCACCGCCCAGCCGTCCATCGCCGGCATGGAGATGTCGAGCAGGAACAGATCGGGACGGCAATGTTGCGCCAGTGCCAGGCATCCCGCGCCGTCGGGCGCGCTGAGCAGGATGAAGCCGAGCGGCGTCAGCACCTCGCGCAGCAGGTCGCGATGCACGGGGTCGTCGTCGGTAATCAGGATCGTCTTGCGTGCGCCGTGATAGCCGGAAACAGGAGCTTCCACCGGCGCGATGCGCTGCGGATTGGTGACCTCCGACAGCAGGATCTTGACCTTGAACGTCGAGCCGGTGCCGACCGTGCTCGTGACCTTGATGTCGCCGCCCATGACGCCGGCCAGCAGCCGGCTGATCGTCAGGCCGAGGCCCGTTCCGGTCTGCGGCTGCGCGACGCCGAGCGCGCCGCGCTCGAAGGGCGCGAAGATGCGCTCGAGATCGTCGCCCCGGATGCCAGGGCCGGTGTCGATCACTTCGAACTCGGCGACGGGGCTGCGATAGTGCACGACGAACTGCACGCTGCCGGTCTGGGTGAATTTTATGGCGTTGGAGAGCAGGTTGATCAGCACCTGGCGCAGCCGCTTCTCGTCGGCATAGACCACGACCGGCAGATGCGCGGGACGTCTGAACACGAAGTCGATGCCCTTGGCGGCGGCCTGGAGGCGGAACATGCCGACGAGCTGGTCCAGGAACTCGCTGAGCCGCACCTCGTCGCGTGAGAGGTATAGCCGCCCCGCCTCGATCTTCGAGATGTCCAGAATGCCGTCGATCAGGCCGGAGAGGTGATCGGCGCTGCGGCGAACGACGCGGACCTGGTCGCGCGGCTTGGTGCTCAGCGTCGCGTCCTGCTCGAGCAGCTGCGCATAGCCGCTGATGGCGTTGAGCGGCGAACGCAGCTCGTGGCTGAGGCCGACCACATAGCGGCTCTTGGCGAGGTTAGCGGATTCGGCGACCTCCTTGGCGCGCTGGAGCTCGGCGTCGGTGCGCTTGTGGGCGTCGATTTCCTGGATCAGCAGCGCGGTCTGCCGCCGCGTCTCAGCCTCGGCGGCGCGGCGGCTCTGCTGTGCCAGCACGAACAGCCAGGCCACCACGCCGATGATGATGCTGAGCGAGAAGAACACCTTCCACAGCACGTTTGAGATGAGCATGTTCTCGCCGTGCACGCTGGCCGAGGTCTGGAGATAGATAAGTCCGAGCACCAGCGCGACGAGACCCGCCGAGACCACGAAGACGCCGACGTAGTGGCCGAATTGCGAGTTGATCCGCTGATAGATCGGCTGCGGCAGGATCTTGCCGAGCGCCTCGGCAAACTGCACCTGTGCGCGCGCATGCGGCTTGCAGAGATCGTGGCAGCGGGCGTCGAGCGAGCAGCACAGTGAGCAGATCGGGCCGGCGTAGGCGGGGCAGGAGGTGGTGTCCTCCGGCTCAAAACTGTGCTCGCAGATACAGCACTGGATCGCCTCGATATTGGCCCAGCTCCGCTTCGGCTTGCGCGCGATGTAGAATTTACCGTCCGTGAGCCAGGCGATCACAGGCGCGGTGACGAAGGCGACCGTCAGGGCGACGAAGGCGGCCAGCGCCTTCATGGTCGGACCGAACAGGCCGTAGAACGCCGCGATCGAGACGATGATCGCGAGCGTCATCGCGCCGACGCCGACCGGGTTGATGTCGTAGAGATGCGCGCGCTTGAACTCCATTTGCGGCGGACGCAGGCCGAGCGGCTTGTTGATCACGAGGTCGGACACCAGCGCGCCGACCCAGGCGATCGCGACGTTGGAGTAGAGCGCCAGCGTCTGCTCCAGCGCCTTGTAGACGCCGATCTCCATCAGCAGCAGTGCCACCATCACGTTGAACACCAGCCAGACCACGCGACCGGGATGGCTATGGGTCAGACGCGAGAAGAAATTCGACCAGGCGATCGAGCCGGCATAGGCGTTGGTGACGTTGATCTTGATCTGCGACAGGACCACGAAGATGCCGGTCAGGGCCAGCGCGAGGTCCGGCTCGGACAGCACATATCGAAAGGCGACGAGATACATATGCGCCGGCTCGGCGGCCTCTTCGGGCGGCACGCCGTGGCTCAGTGCAAAGAAGGCCAGGAACGAGCCGGCCAGGAGTTTCAGCGCGCCGAGCACGATCCAGCCCGGTCCCGCGCTCATCAGCGCGATCCACCACGATGCCTTGGAGGCGCGGCGGTCGCGCGGCAGAAACCTGAGGAAGTCGACCTGCTCGCCGATCTGAGCCACCAGCGAGAACACCACCGATGATGCCACGCCGAACAGCAGCAAATCGAAATGCCCGTTGAGGTCGCCGTGCTCGCCGGAGAATTTGCGCCATTCCGTGAAGGAGTGGGGATTGGCCCAGGCGATCGCAACAAAGGGCAGGATGTGCAGGACGATCCAGAGCGGCTGCGTCCAGAGCTGGAAGCGGCTGATCAGCGTGATGCCGTAGGTCACGAGCGGGATAATCGCCACCGCGCTGATGAGGTAGCCGATCGGGCGCGGGATTCCGAGGCACATCTCCAGGGCCGTCGCCAGGATCACCGCCTCCACCGCGAAGAAGATGAAGGTGAAGGAGGCGTAGATCAGCGACGTCACGGTCGAGCCGATATAGCCGAAGCCGGCACCGCGGGTGAGGAGGTCGATGTCGATGCCGCATTTGGCGGCATGATAGGCAATCGGCACGCCGCAGCAGAAGATGATGGCGGAGACGACGAGGATCGCGGCCGCGGCGTTGGTGACGCCGTAATTCAGGGTGATGGTGCCGCCGATCGCCTCGAGCACCAGGAAGGAGATCGCGCCGATCGCGGTGTTGGCGACGCGGGCGGCGGACCAACGCCGCGCGCTCTTGGCGGTGAAGCGCAGCGCGTAGTCTTCCAGCGTCTGGTTGGCAACCCATTGGTTGTATTGGCGCCTGACGCGGTCTATTCGCTGCCGCCCTGCCACTCTTTACCCCACTACCGAAACGGACCCGGAGCCCTCGCAAATCCCGTACCAAAAGCCTACGTCGGTATTTTGCGGTGCAGTATACGCGATCTTGCGTATGCTTGCGCTGCACAAATTCGAGCCATCCTCACGGCACCAATCGCGTGTCCTCGAACAAAAGTGGGGTGCTCATGTCAGACGAAGCAAACAAGGGCCTGTTGTCGCCGCTCCGGCGCAAACTATTGATGGGAATGGCGGCCGTGCCCGCCATCACGATGCTGCCGCGGGCGTCTTTCGCGCAGGCCCCGGCAACCTCGGCGGTCAACACCACGGGTCTCGCCGTCACCGACACCGAGGTCACGGTCGGCATCCTGCATTCGGCCACCGGCACCATGGCCATCTCCGAGACCGGCTCGATCGAGGCCGAGAAGCTCGCCATCGAGCAGATCAACGCCATGGGCGGCGTGCTCGGGCGCAAGATCAAGTTCATCCAGGAAGACGGCGCCAGCGACTGGCCGACCTTCGCCGAGAAGGCGAAGAAGCTGCTGGTCAACGACAAGGTCGCGGCGATCATGGGCTGCTGGACCTCGGCCTCCCGCAAGGCGGTGCTTCCGGTGGTCGAGCAGTACAACGGCATGCTCTATTACCCGACCTTCTATGAAGGCCTCGAGCAGTCCAAGAACGTCATCTACACCGGCCAGGAGGCAACACAGCAGATCCTCGCCGGCCTGAACTGGATCGCCAAGGAAAAGGGCGCCAAGACCTTCTTCTTCATCGGCTCCGACTACATCTGGCCGCGCACCTCGAACAAGATCGCGCGCAAGCATGTCGAGAACGTGCTGAAGGGCAAGGTCGTCGGCGAGGAGTATTACGCGCTCGGCTCGACCCAGTTCAACTCGGTCATCAACAAGATCAAGCTGACCAAGCCCGACGTGATCTTCACCGACGTCGTCGGCGGCTCCAACGTCGCCTTCTACAAGCAGCTCAAGGCCGCCGGCATCGACCTCGCCAAGCAGCCGCTGCTCACGATCTCGGTGACCGAGGACGAGATCGACGGCATCGGCGGAGAGAACATCGCGGGCGCCTATGCCTGCATGAAGTACTTCCAGTCGCTCGACAATCCCAACAACAAGGCCTTCGTGCCGGCGTTCAAGAAGGCGTGGGGCGAGAAGACCGTGATTGGAGACGTCACCCAGGCTGCCTATCTCGGCCCGTGGCTGTGGAAGTTGACGGTCGAGAAGGCCGGCTCCTTCGACGTCGACAAGATCGCGGCGGCCTCGCCGGGCGTCGAGTTCAAGGGCGCGCCGGAAGGCTATGTGCGCATCCACGAGAACCATCACCTCTGGTCGAAGACCCGGGTGGGCCGTGCCAAGCTCGATGGCCAGTTCGAGCTGATCTACGAGACCGCCGATCTCGTCGAGCCGGATCCGTTCCCGAAGGGTTACCAGTAAGCGGCGACGTCACTCGCGCTTCCCCTCAAGGCAAAACCGCTCCCTGGCGTGGATCGCAAGTCCATGCCCAAGACCCCCGCGTCGCGACTCTGCATCGCGACGCGGGACCCTATTCCCCGACGGAGGACATCGATGTTCGGCGACTACTCGCTTGGTGACCTTGGCTCCATCTTCGTCATGCAGGGCTTTGCAGGACTGATCCTGTTCTCGGTCTACGTCCTGATGGCGCTCGGTCTTGCGATCATCTTCGGCCAGATGGGCGTCATCAACATGGCCCATGGCGAGTTCATGATCCTCGGGGCCTACGTCACCTGGATGACCTCCAACCTGTTCCAGACCTACATGCCGAGCCTGTTCGGCGGCTACTTCTTCCTCGCGATGATCCTGGCCTTCCTCGCATCCGGTGCGCTGGGCATGCTGGTGGAATGGGTGCTGATACGGCATCTCTACAAGCGGCCGCTTGATACGCTGCTTGCGACCTGGGGCCTCAGCCTGATGCTGCAGCAGGCCTATCGCTCGGTGTTCGGCGCGCGCGAGGTCGGCGTCGAGTTGCCGCAATGGATGCTCGGCTCCCTGCACGTCACAGACAGCATCGAAGTGCCGATCAACGGCGTCTTCGTGATGTGCCTCACCGTCCTGATCACCATCTCCGTTGCCTATGTGATGTACAAATCGCGCTGGGGCCGCCAGGTGCGCGCCGTGGTGCAGAACCGCATCATGGCCGGCGCCGTCGGCATCAACACCGAGAAGGTCGACCGCTATACCTACGGCCTCGGCTGCGGCATCGCGGGCGTCGCTGGCAGCGCCTTCACCATGATCGGCTCGACCGGGCCGACCTCCGGACAGCTCTATATCGTCGACACGTTCCTGGTGGTCGTGTTCGGCGGCGCAGCCAGCCTGCTCGGCACCATCGCCTCGGCCTTCTCGATCTCGCAGACGCAATCCACCCTCGAGTTCTTCATGTCGGGCTCGATGGCCAAGGTGCTGACGCTGCTCGCCGTTGTCGGAATCCTGATGCTGCGGCCGCAGGGGCTGTTCGCCCTCAAGGTCCGCAAGTGAGAAATGGGGCTGATGTTATGACCGACAATCGGTTCTTCAATCGATCGGAGCTGATCGGAATTCTGGTGCTCGCGGTCTTCCTCGTGGTGGTGCTGCCGCTCACGCTGGACGTGTTCAGGCTCAACCTCGTCGCCAAATATCTGACCTATGCCTTCGTCGCGCTGGGACTGGTGATCTGCTGGGGCTATGGCGGCATCCTGAGCCTCGGCCAGGGCGTGTTCTTCGGGCTCGGCGGCTACTGCATGGCGATGTTCCTCAAGCTCGAGGCCTCGAGCGTGGAGAACACCAAGATCCAGTCGACCCCCGGCATCCCCGATTTCATGGACTGGAATCAGATCACGGCGCTGCCATTCTTCTGGAAGCCGTTCAACAGCCTCACCTTCACCATCGCCGCCATCATTCTCGTCCCCGGCATCTTCGCGCTGATCATCGGCACCGCGATGTTCAAGCGCCGCGTCGGCGGCACCTATTTCGCCATCATCACCCAGGCGGTCGCCGCCATCCTGACGATCCTGATCGTCGGGCAGCAGGGCTACACCGGCGGCATCAACGGCATGACCGACCTTCGCACGCTGAAGGGATGGGACATCCGGCCCGACCACGCCAAGATCGTGCTGTACTTCTTCGAGGTCGGTTGCCTGTTCGTCTGCATCATGATCGCGCAGTTCGTCCGACACTCCAAGCTCGGGCGCATCCTGGTCGCGATGCGGGAGAAGGAGGATCGCGTCCGCTTCTCCGGCTACAGCGTCGCGAACTTCAAGATCTTCGCTTTCTGCATCGCCGCCGTGTTCGCCGCGATCGGCGGCGCCATGTTCGCGCTCAATGTCGGCTTCATGTCACCGTCCTTCGTCGGCATCGTGCCGTCGATCGAAATGGTGATCTACACCGCGGTCGGCGGCC
This sequence comes from Bradyrhizobium sp. cir1, assembly GCF_014198245.1. Classification (GTDB taxonomy): domain Bacteria; phylum Pseudomonadota; class Alphaproteobacteria; order Rhizobiales; family Xanthobacteraceae; genus Bradyrhizobium. The sequence goes on along the minus strand of NZ_JACIHE010000025.1, from coordinate 8,440 downwards.
GCTTGTCGATCCTCGGCGCGATCTACGGCACGCTGCTGGTCAACTTCGCCAAGACGAGCCTGTCGGAAACCTTCCCAGAATTGTGGCTGTTTGGCCTCGGCGGCTTGTTCATCGCCGTGGTGCTGGCCTTCCCGAACGGCCTTGCCGGGATCTGGGGCGACTATGTGCAGCCGCGCATCGATCGCCTGATCGCCTCGCGCAAATCGAAACCTGATGGCTGGACCGACAGCTCGGTCGCCGACGGCGCCCCGGCGGAGTGAGGAGATCATCATGCTCATAGGTCATCAGCCCAAGGAATTCCTGCTCGCCGTCGAAGCGCTCACCGTGTCGTTCGACGGGTTCAAGGCGGTCAACGATCTCTCATTCTATGTCGACGAGAACGAGATCCGCGTCATCATCGGTCCCAACGGCGCCGGCAAGACCACCGTCCTCGATCTGATCTGCGGCAAGACCAAAGCGACGTCAGGCTCGATCCAGTTCCGCGGCAAGGAGCTGACGCGGATGCGGGAGAACGAGATCGTTAAAACCGGGGTCGGACGCAAGTTCCAGAACCCGTCGATCTACGACGATCTCACCGTGTTCGAGAATCTGGAGATCTCCTATCCGCGCGGCCGCTCGGTGTTCGGCGCATTGACCTTCACCCGCGACGCTGCCGTGCGCGACCGGGTGCACGAGGTCGCCGAGATGATCTTCCTGAAGGACCGGCTGCATATGAATGCCGATCTGCTCAGCCACGGCCAGAAGCAGTGGCTCGAGATCGGCATGCTGCTGATTCAGGATCCGGACCTCCTGATGCTCGACGAGCCCGTCGCCGGCATGAGCGTGTCCGAGCGCGCCAAGACCGCCGAGCTGCTCAACCGCATCATCAAGAACCGCTCGGTGCTGGTGATCGAGCACGACATGAAGTTCGTCGAGGACATCGCGCACAAGGTCACCGTGCTTCACCAGGGCCAGATCCTCTCGGAGGGGACGATGGAGAAGGTGAAGAACGACCCCAAGGTCGTCGAAGTTTATCTGGGGCACTGAACGATGGCGAAGTTGGTCGAGTCCGCCGCGGCAATGACGGTGCACCTCTCCCCTTGTGGGAGAGGTCGGATCGCATCGCAAGATGCGATCCGGGTGAGGGGTCTCTCTCCGCGAGTCAAACTGCATTTCGCATCCGCGGATGCATACCCCTCATCCGTCGCGGGCTTTGCCCGCGCCACCTTCTCCCACAAGGGGAGAAGGAAGGCATACCGAGCTTAGGAGCAATCGATGCTGGCAATTTCCGATCTTCACGTCGCCTACGGCCAGAGCGAGGTGCTGCACGGGCTCAACGTCAAGGTCGCGCCGAACGAGATCGTCGCGATCATGGGCCGCAACGGCATGGGCAAGACCACCCTAATGAAATCGCTGATGGGCATCCTGCCGACCAAGAGCGGCTCGGTGACCATGGATGGCGCCGAGCTGGGGAGCCTGCCGAGTTATGAGCGCGTCGCCAAAGGGCTCGCCTATGTGCCGCAGGGCCGCATGATCTTCTCGACGATGACCGTGAAGGAGAACATCGAGACCGGCCTCGTCGTCTCCGGCGGGTCGGAGGTGCCGGCCGACATCTACGAATTGTTTCCGGTGCTGCTGGAGATGAAGGGCCGCCGCGGCGGCAATCTTTCCGGCGGCCAGCAGCAGCAGCTCGCGATCGCGCGCGCGCTTGCGACCAAGCCGAAGGTGCTGCTGCTGGACGAGCCGACCGAAGGCATCCAGCCCTCGATCATCAAGGAGATGGCGCGGACCCTCAAACGCATTCGCGACGAGAAGGGGCTCTCGATCGTCGTGTCCGAGCAGGTCCTGAGCTTCGCGCTCGATATCGCAGACCGCGTGCTGGTGATCGAGAACGGCGAGATCGTGCGCGACGATCCGCGCGATGCCGTCGATGCCGCGCAGGTCTCGAAATATCTGTCCGTCTAACCAACCGTAGTAAAAGGGGAGCATCTCGATGCCAGAGACACTGATCAAGGTCGATCTCACCAAGTCGGCTTACGAAAATGACATGGTGCACAACCGCTGGCACCCCGACATCCCGATCGTGGCCTGGGTCAATCCCGGCGACGATTTCATCATCGAGACCTATGACTGGACCGGCGGCTTCATCAAGAACAACGATTCCGCCGACGACGTGCGCGACATCGACCTGTCGATCGTGCACTTCCTGTCCGGTCCGATCGGCGTCAAGGGCGCCGAACCCGGCGACTTGCTTGTGGTCGACCTGCTCGACGTCGGACCGCTCAAGGAGAGCCTGTGGGGCTTCAACGGCTTCTTCTCCAAGCAGAATGGCGGCGGCTTCCTCACCGACCACTTCCCGCTGGCGCAGAAGTCGATCTGGGACATCAAGGGTCTCTATACCTCGTCCCGTCACGTGCCCGGCGTGAATTTTGCCGGCCTGATCCATCCCGGCCTGATCGGCTGTCTGCCTGATCCGAAGATGCTGGAGACCTGGAACAAGCGCGAGGCCGAGCTGATCTCGACCAACCCGACCCGCGTGCCCGGCCTTGCCAATCCGCCGTTCGCGCCGACCGCCCATGGCGGCCGTGCCAAGGGTGACGTCAAGGCGAAGATCGGCGCGGAAGGCGCGCGCACCGTGCCGCCGCGCGAACACGGCGGCAATTGCGACATCAAGGATCTCTCCCGTGGCTCGAAGATCTACTTCCCGGTCTACGTGTCGGGCGCGGGTCTCTCGATGGGCGATCTGCACTTCAGCCAGGGCGACGGCGAGATCACCTTCTGCGGCGCCATCGAGATGGCCGGCTGGCTGCATCTCAAGGTCGAGGTGATCAAGGACGGCATGTCGAAATACGGCATCAAGAACCCGATCTTCAAGCCGTCGCCGATCACGCCGAACTACAAGGACTATCTGATCTTCGAAGGCATCTCGGTGGATGAAGCCGGCAAGCAGCATTATCTCGACGTCCACATCGCCTATCGCCAGGCCTGCCTCAACGCCATCGAATATCTGAAGAAGTTCGGCTACTCCGGCGCCCAGGCCTATTCGATCCTCGGCACCGCGCCGTGCCAGGGCCATATCTCAGGCGTGGTCGACGTACCCAACGCCTGCGCCACGCTATGGCTGCCGACCGAGATCTTCGACTTCGACGTGATGCCGTCGGCGACCGGACCCATCAAATACATCACCGGCGATATCCAGATGCCGATCTCGCCGGACAAGTAGTCGGTGCGCTCCCTCTCCCCGTTCTTGCGGGGAGAGGTTGGGGTGAGGGGCTGCCTCCGCACGAACGGTGGCAGTGAGTTTGCGGAGACTCCCCCTCACCCGGAACGCATCTTCCGATGCGTTCCGACCTCTCCCCGCAAGCGGGGCGAGGTGAAGCAGACGCCCCGTCATGACCAAACGCGAAGGGATCCAAGATGCCGGTCTACGAATATCTTTGTGACGACTGCGGTCCCTTCAAGGACTTGCGCCCGATGGCGGAATGCGACGATCCGCAATGCTGCCCGCATTGCGAGACGCTGGCGCCGCGGGTGATCCTGACCGCGCCGAATTTCTTTTGCATGCCAGCGGAGAAGCGCAAGGCGCACGCCGTCAACGAGCGCAGCACGCATGCGCCGCAGACGCTGGCGCAATACAAGGCCTCGCACGGCCCGGGCTGCGGCTGCTGTTCCTCGGGCAAGACCGTGAAAGACAAGGGCTCGACGGACAGGAAAAAGCCGGCGCGGCTGATGACCAAGACCGGGAGCGGCGCCAAAGGCTTTCCGACGGCGCGTCCCTGGATGATCAGCCACTAACCCGCTTGCCCGATCGGCCGAAATCTCAAACAAGTAAAAGACAGGAGCGCTCAACATGCTTCACGGTGATATCTCCAGCAGCAATGACACGGTCGGCGTCGCGGTGGTCAACTACAAGATGCCCCGCCTGCACACCAAGGCCGAGGTGCTCGACAACGCCCGCAAGATCGCCGACATGATCGTCGGCATGAAGGTCGGTCTGCCCGGCATGGACCTCGTGATCTTCCCGGAATATTCCACGCAAGGGATCATGTACGATTCCAAGGAGATGTACGAGACGGCGTCCGTGGTGCCGGGCGAGGAAACCGCGATCTTCGCCGAGGCCTGCCGCAAGGCAAAAGTGTGGGGCGTGTTCTCGCTCACCGGCGAACGCCACGAGGAGCATCCGCACAAGGCGCCCTACAACACCCTGATCCTGATGAACGACAAGGGCGAGATCGTGCAGAAGTACCGCAAGATCATGCCGTGGGTGCCGATCGAAGGCTGGTATCCCGGAAATTGCACCTATGTCTCCGAGGGCCCGAAAGGCCTCAAGGTCAGCCTCATCATTTGCGACGACGGCAATTATCCGGAGATCTGGCGCGACTGCGCCATGAAGGGCGCAGAGCTGATCGTGCGTTGCCAGGGTTATATGTATCCGGCCAAGGAGCAGCAGGTCATGATTTCCAAGGCCATGGCGTGGGCCAACAATGTCTATGTCGCGGTCGCCAATGCCGCGGGCTTCGACGGCGTCTATTCCTATTTCGGTCACTCCGCGATCATCGGCTTCGACGGCCGTACGCTCGGCGAGTGCGGTGAGGAGGATTACGGCATCCAGTACGCGCAGCTGTCGAAACATCTGATCCGCGACGCCCGCCGCAACGGCCAGTCGCAGAACCATCTCTACAAGCTGGTCCACCGCGGCTACACCGGAATGATCAATTCCGGCGACAGCCCGCGCGGCGTCGCGGCGTGCCCGTATGATTTCTACAAGAACTGGATTAGGGATCCCGAAGGCACGCGCGACATGGTCGAGGCCATGACCCGCTCGACGCCGGGGACCGACGAGTGCCCGATCGACGGCATTCCGAATGAGGCCGCGGCGTCCAATTACTGAGCCATTGCCGGCACCGGAAGCTGCGCGCGGCTCGGCTTTCGCTGGTGAAGGTGTCGTTCGGTCGAGGGCGGCCTGTCCGGTCCCTGGGAAGTGTTGTGAACGGCCGTCAACATCCCATTCGAGCCCGCCCGTGCGCGACTGGCGACGGCACCGGCAAACCGTGGCGCGGTTGCAACATGACGGCGGGATTCTGCTTCGGTTGTGTGCCAAACGGACGCATTCCGGGGGCGCCGTAGTTCTACGGCGCCCCTTGATGGCCTAGGTTCCCGCTGCAATTGCCGGGAATGGGGAGCGTGACGTGAGGGGCGAGGGGCTATCGAGGCGGCAGGGTCGACTGCGCCGACGCGGCGCCATGCTGCTTGTCAGTGCAAGCGTACTCTTCGGCAGTCTCAGCCTCTGGACGACTCCGGCCAGCGCGCTGTGCGCACCCGATCCGGCCACGAGCGGCCAGACCGTGACCTGTAGCGGCACCGACGCGGACGGCTTTCAGGCCGGAGCCGGGATCAACAGCCTCAATGTCAACGTGCTGTCCGGCGCGACCGTGAACGACAACGGCACGCTCTCGATCGGCGTCAACGATTCCAGCACCGTGACCAACAACGGAACTCTGTCGGCCGGCTCGGGCCTGATCGGCATCGGTGTCGAAAACGCCAACACCGTGACCAACAACGGTACCATCACCGTGCTCGACAACCGTCGCGGCATCCTTGCGATCGATCACAACGTCATCGCCAATACCGGAACGATCACGACGGGTGACAGCGGGTCCGCAATTTCGATCGGTGACAACAACACCGTCACCAATAGCGGCGCTCTGTCGGTCGGGGCGTCGGGGGTGGCCATCTTCTCCGGCCAGAACAACACGATCAGCAATGCTGCGACGGGCACGATCACCGGCATCTCCGATTCGATGGGAATCTACGCGGTCGGTGGCGCGACCATTACGAACGCGGGCACGATCACGGTCGGCGATTCCTCCGGCTTCTCCGGCGGCATCCTGGCGATCAACAACAATAATACGATCACCAACACCGCCACGGGCACGATCACGGTCGGGCAGAACGCCACCGGCATCTTCATGCAAGGCAGCGTTCAGACCGCCAGCAATTTCGGCGCCATCACGGCCGGCGACTCCGGTGTCGGCATTGCGGTGCTGGGCGACGACGCCAAGGTGACCAATGGCGGCACGATCACCGCGGGCGACAGCGGATCGGCAGGCATCTCGGCGCAGGGCGACCGGGCCGCGATCAGCCAGAGTGGCACGATCAATGTCGGCGTGGGCGCGGCGGGCATCGCTTATTCCGGATCGTCCGCCACGGTCGCGAACAGCGGTCGGATCACGGGCGGTGATTTCGCGGAAGGCATCCTGGCGTTCGGCGATTCCAACATCGTCACCAACAATGGCACGATCACCGTCGGCGCGGCCGGTGTCGGCATCGACGTGAGCTCGTTCACCACGACCAATCAGGTCGTCAATACCGGTACCATCACCGTCGGCGCCGGCGGTGTCGGCATCACCGTGAGCGGCGGTGGAAGCGTCTTCAATTCCGGCACCATCAACGCCGCGACCGGCTTGGCGGCGATCGAGTTCTGCAGCTGCGGCCCGAACACGCTGACGCTCGGCCCCGGCAGCGTCATCAACGGCCAGGTGCTTGCATCCGGAACCGACACGTTCCAGCTCGGCGGCACCGGCAAGGATACGTTCAATCTCGACCTGATCGGCGTCGGGCTCCAGTACGATGGCTTCTCGACCTTCAACAAGATCGACAGCTCGACCTGGACCGTGACCGGCACCGGAAATCAGGACTGGAACGTGCTCGGCGGCACGCTTCTGCTTGCCGGCACCATCAACGGCACCGTGACCGTCGCGAGCGGCGGCACATTCGGCGGCGTCGGCACGGTCGGCACGACCACCGTCAATGGCGGCATGCTGGCGCCGGGCAATCCGACCGGCACGCTCACCGTCTCAGGCGACCTCTCGTTCACCAGCGCGTCGAGCTATCTGGTGCAGGTCTCGAGCGCCAGCAACGGCCTTGCGATCGTGACCGGCACCGCGACGCTCGGCGGCGCTGCCGTCGTCGTGGTTCCGGCCGGCTCGATCGCGAAGCACTATACGATCCTCAACGCGGGTACGTTGCCCGATGCGTTCAATCCTGTTGTCGCGGGCCTGTCGTCGAACCTGCATGCGACGCTCAGCTACGATCCCCACAACGTCTACCTCGACCTCGCGCTGGGCTATGGCAGCGGCCTCAATGTCAACCAGCAGAACGTCGCCAACGTGCTGACGAATTATTTCAACAGCACCGGCAGCCTTCCTGTGGCGCTCGCCAATCTCTCGCCGGCCGGTCTCACGCAGGCCTCCGGTGAATCGGGCACGGGATCGCAGCAGACGACTTTCAACGCGATGAACCTGTTCATCAATCTGCTGACCGACGTGTTCGGCTCGGGGCGCAGCGGTGCACCCGGCGCGACGCCGTATGCCGATGATGCGAGCGCGAATGCCTATGCCGCAACCGGCAAGAATGCGCGTGACAAGAACGCGCGCGATGCGTTCGCCGCGATCTATCGCAAGGCGCCGGCTGCGACATTCGAGCAGCGCTGGGACGTGTGGGCAGCCGGCTATGGTGGCTCGCAGACCACCGACGGCAACACTGCCCTCGGCTCCAACACCACCAGCAGCAGCGTCTACGGCACGGCCGTCGGCCTCGACTATCGCTTCTCGCCGTCGACGATCGCCGGTGTCGCGCTGGCCGGCGGCGGCACCGGCTTCAACGTCAACGGGCTCGGCTGGGGCCGCTCCGACCTGTTCCAGGCCGGCGCCTTCGTGCGGCACACGGCGGGGCCGGCCTATATCACCGCAGCGCTGGCCTATGGCTGGCAGGACGTCACGACGAACCGCATTGTCACCGCCGCAGGCGTTGATCAATTGCGGGCGCAGTTCAACGCCAACGCCGGCTCGGGCCGGATCGAGGGTGGTTACCGCTACGCCACGCAGTGGATTGGCCTGACGCCCTATGCCGCGGCCCAGGCCACGCTGTTCAGCCTGCCGAACTATTCGGAGTTCGCGGTGGTCGGCAACAACACCTTCGCTCTCAATTATGCCGCCAAGGACGTAACCAGCACGCGAACCGAGCTCGGCCTGCGCGCGGACAAGTCTTTTGCCGCGGCTGGTGGCCTGATGACCCTGCGCGGTCGCCTCGCCTGGGCGCATGACTACAACCCGGATCGCACCGTCGGTGCGGTGTTCCAGACGCTGCCGGGTTCGGCCTTTGTCGTCAACGGCGCCGCGCAGGCGCGCGATTCTGCGCTGACCACGGCATCGGTGCAGATGAACTGGATGAACGGCTGGTCCGCGTCGGCAACCTTCGAAGGCGAGTTCTCGAACGTCACGCGGTCCTATGCCGGCAAGGCCGTGGTCCGCTACGCGTGGTGATGACTCTTCGCTAGATCAGGCGGGACTGCCACCCTCCCCTGGAGGGCAGGGCTATCGCATATGGCTGAGGATCTGCAAAAGGAAGGCGTTATCCCATCCTGCGCGCTTGATTTTGAGGCGGATGGATTTTCGGTCGG
>NZ_JACIHE010000024.1 GCF_014198245.1 Bradyrhizobium sp. cir1 | reverse complement strand
CTGGTGGACAAGGCTGCTCCCGGCGGATCGGCCCGGACGGCCAGTCTACATCCGAGGCCGCCACGAACCCACAAGGGTACAGGGTGGGCAAAGCGAAACGTGCCCACGCATTTTTGCGATAGAGAGATGGTGGGCATGGCGCAAGGGCGCCTTTGCCCACCCTACGGCACCGTCTTCAAAGCTGGCCTACGCCACGCTCTCCAAAAACGCCTCTTCCGCGGCGTGCACGGCATCGGGCGTGCCGACATGCATCCAGACGCCGTCGAGCCGCAGGCCGAACAGCCGCTCCTGGTCGTTGGCGCGGTCAAACATCTTTGTCAGCGAGAACTCGCCCTTGGGCGCATCCGCGAAGATCGCCGGCGACATGATCGCCGCGCCGGCATAGACGAACGGCACGACCTCTTTCTCCTTGCGCTTGCGCAAGGCGCCGTCGGGCAGCATGCCGTAATCGCCGCGGCCGCTATAGCCGATGCTGGTCGCGGTCGGCGCCATCAGCAGCAGGATGTCCATGCGTTCAGGATCGAAGTTTTCGGCAAGCCGCGTCAAATTGGAGCGCACGCCGTCGATCCACAGCGTGTCGGAATTGACGTGGAAGAACGGGGCGTCGCCGAGCAGCGGCAGCGCCTTGACCACGCCGCCACCGGTGCCGAGCACCTGGTCGCGCTCGTCCGAGATGATCACGCGCGGAAGCTGGCGCGATGCGACGTGATCGATGATCTGGTCCGGCAGGTAGTGCACGTTGACCACCGCCTCGGTCACGCCAGCGTGGCCGAGCTTGTCGAGCACGTGGTCGAGCAGCGGCTGGCCCGCCACCGGCACCATCGGCTTCGGCATCTTGTCCGTCAACGGACGCATGCGCAGGCCGAACCCTGCGGCGAGCACCATGGCTTTGGTCGGCTTGACGGACATCCTTTGCCTTCTCAGAACTCTTCTGTCTCGGACTTAACTGGTTTCGCGTTTGCAGCAAATCCTAGCACGGGACTTCATCAGCCGCACCGCGACTCAACCGCCTTAACCACCCGCCGTGACGGTTGTACGACGGGTGTTGCCGTTACGCCCCAACACCGGTGGAACGCGCCTTTTTCTTCTTGTCGCCGACCTTGAGGAAATTGACGCCGATCTGGTCGCCATTGACCCAGGCCAGTTCACAGCGCCGGTACGCAAGTCCCGTGGACGACAGTAGAAGAAAGAATTCCTTCAGATGCAGGCCTTCGACCGAACCGTCGATGGTCAGCTTGGCGCCGCTCTCGGAGACGTCCTCCATGGTGCAGTCGCGCCGCCACGTGCCGTCGATTCCCATCATCTGGGCCGGTATCCCGCGCTCGAAAACAACCCGGCTGTTGCCGCGCTGGTCCGTCTTTACCGCCATCTACCCCGCTCCAGCCCCGTCTTTATCCGGCTGTCTCGCCGCCAGAATAGCGACGTCTTGGCTAACAGCCGGTAAATCGGGCCCGAATCAGGCTTGTGGCGGGCTTTGGGGTGGCGGCACGTTGGCGAGATACCAGTCGCGCAGATGGCCGAGCGCGGGATGCGCCAGCGAGCGCTGGAGGTAGGTCCAGATCCGCGGCTGGTGGCGCAGATAATGCGGCTTGCCGTCGCGGCGGTTGAGACGGGCGAAGGTGCCGAGCAGACGCGTGTTCCGCTGCGCCGACATGATGGCGTAGAGCTCGGCAAAGCCGGCCGCATCGAAGCTCGCATCGTCGGCGCGCCGCGCCTTGATGTAGCGCGACAGCAGCGTCAGCTCGGTGTTCTCGGGCACGTCGATGCGGGCGTCCTGAAGCAGCGACACCACGTCGTAGGATTGCGGCCCGAGCACGGCGTCCTGGAAGTCGATCACGCCGACGCGCTCGATGCCGCTGCGCTCCCCGAGCCAGATCAGGTTGGGTGAGTGATAGTCGCGGATGATCCAGGTTCTCGGCGTGGTCAGCGGCGTCGTCAGCAGCTTGCGCCACATCGCGAAAAATTCCGCGCGCTTCGCATCGCTCAGCGGCGCGTTGCGATCGGGTAGGTACCATTCCGGCATCAATCCGATTTCGATCAGCATCGCTTCGATGTCGAAGACCGGAATATCGTAGGTCTGCCCGTCCAGCGGCAGCGTCTCCGGCAGCGCCTTGCCATGCAGCATCGCCAGCACGTCGGTCGCAGCCTCGTAGCGCTCGGCGATCGGGCGCGGCGGATCGCCCTCGATCACGCCCTCGCTGCCGAAGTCTTCGCTGATCAGGAAGCCGTGGTCGAGATCGAAATGGTGGATTGCCGGTGCGGAGATTCCCTGCGCGCGCAGGCCCTCGTCGATGGCGACGAACGGCCTCACGTTCTCGGCGAGATGCACCGCGGCGCTGTAGGACTTCCCGTTGTAGAGAGCCGCGCCGTCGGGCCGCTGCGGGAAGTTCATGAGGATGACGATCTCGTCGTCACGGATCAGTCGCGCATAAGAGCGGGTCGAGGCGTCGCCGTTCATGCGCCGTCGCGTCGCGTCGATGTAGCCGGACGCGTCGAGAAATTCCCTCAGTGCCTGTAGCCGCGCGACCTGCGCTGCGCCCTTGCCGTAACCGGTGATCTCGACGGCGCGCGCGTTCGAGCCCAGCGCCGGCCGATGCGTCAGTGCGATGTCGATGCGATCCGCGGGCATGGCCGACGGCGCGCGCTCCGGCCATTCTATCAGCACCAGCGTTGCGTCCGGCAGGGGCGACAGCCCGATCTCCTCGAGCTCGCTCTCGTCCTCGACGCGGTAGAGATCGGCATGCATCACCGCGAAGGGCGGCAGCTCGTAGCCCTGCACCAGCGTGAAGGTCGGGCTCGGCACTTCCAGCTCTTCGTCGCCGGCGAGGTAGCGGATCAGCGCGCGGGCGGCTGCGGTCTTGCCGGCGCCGAGATCGCCGGTGAGGGTGATGACGTCGCCCGGTCCGATCAGCAGGGCGAGGTCGGCCATCAGTTGCGCGGTGGCCGTCTCGTTGTGAAGCGCGACGGAGAATGTGGTGGGCGCTGTCATTCGGCGGCGTCGCGATGCGCCGCCTGGTCGGTCGGGAAGTCGCAGATCACGACCGTGCCCCGGCCGACGATCGAATCCACCCGAACCTTGCCGCCATGCAGCTCGACGAAGGAGCGCACCAGCGACAGGCCGAGCCCGGCGCCGCGGTGACGCGAGCCCTGCGAGCGGCTTTCGAACCAGTTGAACACCTTGTCCTTCATGTCGGCAGGTATTCCAGGCCCGGAATCTGTCACAGTGAAGACCACGCTGCGATCTGTGCGGCGTGCGCTGATGCCGACGGTGGAATCCTGTGGAGAAAACCCGACGGCATTGGCGAGGAGGTTATAGAGCACCTGCACCACGCGCTTCTCGTCGCCGATGAAGCTGCCGACATCGGGCGCGATCTCGACCTTGAGGCGGATGCGGTCGGTGGCGAGGCGGTCCTGGATGCCCTCGGCGGCGAGCTCGATGGTCTTGCTGACGTCGACGGGCCCGAGTTCCAGCTTCATCGCGCCGGCGTCGATGGTGGCGAGATCGAGGATGTTGTTGGTGAGCGCCAGCAGCGCGTTGGTCGATTTGGTGACGTAGTCGAGATATTCCGCCTGCTTCGGCGTCAGCGGCCCGGTCGAGGGGTCGCTGAGGAAATGCGCGAAGCCGATGATGGTGGTGAGCGGCGAGCGCAGCTCATAGGAGACGTGGTGGACGAAATCCACCTTCATCTGGTCGGCGGCCTCCAGCGCCTCGTTGCGCTCGCGCAGCGCGCGCTCGACGTTCTCGGTGTCGGTGATGTCCTGGAACGTCAGCATGGTCGCGCCGTCATGCAGCGGGCGGATCATGCCGTCGAGCACGCTGCCGTCCTTGCGCTCCAGCTTCAGCGGCACGTCGGCGCGGTTCTCGATCGAGGTGATGGCCTCGCGAATCTGCCGCCAGACTTGCGGGTCGTCGAACAGCTGATGGCACCAGCCTTCGACGGTCTGGATGTGCGGCTCGTCGCGCATGGCATCGCTCGACAGCTTCCACATCCGCACGAAGGCCGGGTTGAACAGCTGTGCCTTGCCATTGCTGCCGAACACGGCGACGCCCTCGGCAAGACTGTCCAGCGTCTCGCGCTGGACCCGGATCATGCCGTCGAAACGGCGGGCCAGCTCGAGGCTCTCGGTGACGTCGTCGAACAGATAGGTGACGCCGCCTTCCGGGTTCGGCGTGGTGACGACGGAGAGCGCGCGGCCGTCGGGCAGATACCAGGTGTCCTTGGCGGTCTCGACCGCGCGATAGGCTTCGTGCAGCTTGGCTTTCCAGGCGCGGAAATCCGGCTGCTCCGGCAGCTTGCGCGCGGCGCGGAGCTGATCGAGCACGCTGGAATCGTCAGGGTTGGCGTCGAGGAAGGTGCGGTCGAGGTCCCACAGGCGGCGGTAGGAATCGTTGTAGAAGGCGAGGCGGCGATGGCCGTCGAACACGGCGACGCCGGAGGAGAGCTGGTCGAGCGTGCGGCGATGCGCCTCCGCCATCCGCACCAGCGCCGAGCTCAGCGCATCCGCCTCGCTGGCATCGATGGCGACGCCGACGCTGCCGCTGCCGACATTGACGGCGCGGACGTCGTACATGCGCCGTTCGCCGCCGATCACGATCGGCAGCCGCGAGGTGAAATTGGCCGCGTCCTTCAGTCCGCGCTCCAACGCGGTGCGGTCGGCGCTGTCCAGCAGCTCGAGCTTGCGCTCATGCGCATCGGTGATGCTGGTCGCCTCGGTGGCGCGGACATAGGCCGGATTGGCGTAGGTGAGCGCGCCGTTCTCGCCCTTGGCCCAGATCGGCCACGGTGCCGCGGCCGCGAAGCCGCGCAGCATCTCGGTCTCGTCCAAGAGCGCCTTGTAACGCAGATTGGTCTCGGCCAGATCGCGCCGCAGGCCTGAGAGTTCGCGAATCCGGACAATGGCCTGGCCGCCGATGGCGCGGCCGATGGCTTCCAGCGTATGGCCATGTGCGGTGGTCAGCGTCAGCTGGAACCCGTCGCCGCGGTCGCGCAGCGCGTCGACGGCGTGGTCCATCTGCAGCGCGGGTTCCGGCGGCAGCCAGGTTCCGAACGCCAGCACGCGCTGCGGCGAGGAATCGCGCGGCAGCACCATCGAGATGTCGCCGGAGATCTGCGCGCGATTGTCGCCGGCCGGCCAGGAGATCAGGATCTGCGGTTCGGCGAACAGCAGCGCACCGAAGCGGTCGGCCTGCAGCTGCAGCTCCCCGATCCGCGCGCGCAGCTGTGCCTCGTTCGTCGCCGTGCGCACCCGTGTCCGCATCAGCAGGATCGCGGCCATGACCGAAAAGCCGAGCAGGGCCAGCGCGGTAGCGAGCACCGCGAGCTCCTGCCGGTTGAAGTCCAGCAATATGGAGAGCGTGTCGACGAGGTCGGCGGCCTCAGCGGGCGCAGCCGGCATCAGCGCTGCGAGAGCGCCTCCCAACAAGCTGTTGCGCGCCAACGATGTGCACGACAACAGCGTCCGACGCATCGACACGATCACGCCTGACATAGTTGCCCCAAGACCGCACGGATTTACGCGCGGCGACCCCCGCCGCACGCGAATCAAAAGACAATACCCCCACCGCGACTCCACCGGTAAGAGTCCAGATCGTGAACGCAATCGCGGCCCCAAAAAAATGCCGGCCGCGCAGTTCCCGGTGCACGTAATTCTTCGGGTGATTCGGCTGGGATTGCCGTGCGTTAGCGGCCGGTGGAGCCGAAGCCGCCGGCGCCGCGGTCGGTCGCGGACAAGGTCGCCACCGGAACCAGCGCGGCCTGCACCACGGGCGCGATCACCATCTGTGCGATCCGCTCGCCGCGCTTGATCGCGAACGGCGCGGCGCCGTGGTTGATCAGGATCACCTTGATCTCGCCGCGGTAGTCGGCGTCGATGGTTCCGGGCGAGTTCAGCACGGTAATGCCGTGCTTGGCGGCAAGACCCGAACGCGGCCGCACCTGGGCCTCGTACCCCGGCGGCAAGGCGATCGCGAGCCCCGTCGGCACCAGCGCATATTGGCCAGGGGCGAGCGTCATCGGCTCGGCCTCCGGCACCGCGGCCATGAGGTCGAGGCCGGCGGCTTCCGCGGTCTGATAGGCCGGCAGCGGCAGGCCTTCGGCATGGGCGAGGCGTTGCAGTTCGACGGTGACCTTCGTGCTCAAGATGCCGGCTCCAGGGATTTGTCGGTCACGCTTCTGGCGATGCGAGCGACCAGTTCGATGGCGACCTGTTCCTTGGTCATCACGGGCCAGGAATCAACTGCAATCTCTCCGCCGTTGCGGCTTATCAGATGAACAGTGTTGCGGTCGCCGCCCATCACGCCGGTGGCCGGCGAGACGTCGTTGGCGACGATCCAGTCGCAGCCCTTGCGGGCCAGCTTGGTCTTGGCGTTGTCGATGAGGTGCTCGGTCTCGGCGGCAAAGCCGATCACCAGCGGTGGGCGCTTGTCGGTCAGCTTCGAGATCGTGGCGAGAATATCGGGGTTCTCGACCAGCTGAAGCGGCGGCATGCCGACCTCGGTCTTCTTCAGCTTCTGCTCGCCCTCGTTGGCGACGCGCCAGTCGGCGACCGCGGCGGCGAAGATCGCGATGTCGGCGGGTAGCGCCGTCTGCACCTGCTCCAGCATCTGCCGTGCCGATTCCACGTGCTTCACCGTGACGCCGGCGGGATCGTCGAGATCGACCGGGCCGCTCACCAGGATCACCTCGGCGCCTGCGGCCTGTGCGGCGGCGGCAATGGCAAAGCCCTGCTTGCCGGAGGAGCGGTTGGCGATGTAGCGCACCGGATCGATCGGCTCGTGCGTCGGACCGGCGGTGATCAGCACACGCTTGCCGGCGAGCGGCCGCGGCACCGGCGGCCGCAGCAGGCGCTCGGCAGCATTGGCGATCTCGATCGCTTCCGACATGCGCCCGACACCGGCCTCGCCCGCTTCGGCCATCTCGCCGGAGTTCGGCCCGATCAGCACCACGCCGTCGCGCTGGAGCTGGGCGAGGTTGCGCCGCGTTGCTGCGTTGTTCCACATCAACGGATTCATCGCCGGCGCCAGCAAGATCTTGCGGTTGGTCGCGAGCAGGATGGCGCTGGCGAGATCGTCGGCATGGCCGTTCGCCATCTTCGCCATCAGGTCGGCAGTCGCGGGCGCCACCACGATCAGGTCGCAGTCGCGCGCCAGGCGGATGTGACCGGCGTCGAACTCGCTCTGGGGGTCGAACAGGTCGGTGTAGACGCGCTCGTGCGAGAGCGCGCTCACGGCCAACGGTGTGACGAATTGCTGCGCGGCCTTGGTCAGCACGCAGCGGACCTCGACGCGGCGCTCCTTCAGCCGCCGGATCAGGTCGAGCGACTTGTAGGCCGCGATCCCGCCGCCGATGATCAGGGTGACGCTGGCCTCAGGAAGCGCGCCCGTGCGCTGGGGTGTCGGGGCGGTGGATGGAGCCGGGGGCGCCGAAAACGGCGTCAGCGGCTCCTCGCGGCCCTCGATCAGCTCCCGCAGGATGACCCGGACCTCTTCCTCGACCGACCTGCGGTTCCTGGCCGAGCGCAGCCGCAAATAGGTTTTGACGGCATCGTCGAGCTTGCGGATGGTCAGGCTTGCCATGACGCCCTCCAGCACGGAATGATATCGATGCTATCATTCGTGTGATTGCAGTGCAATCACAGATTCCGGACGGCGATCAGGATCCCGATAAAGGTCGCAGCGATGATCCAGAGCGCCACGGTGCGCCCGCGGTTCTTGCGGCCCTCGCTGCGGCCCATCGCCGCGATGCTCTCCGGCGACAGCTTTAGCCCCTCCCGGGTCATGGTCTCGAGCTGCTCGAGGACCTTCACCGAGCGCTCGGCGATCTCCGGCAGGCGCATCAGCACGCGCGCAATGTCCCCCGTCCCCGCAAGCGCACCCTCGATGCGGCCGATCGGGCCGAGATTGCGCTCGATCCATTCGCGCACCACGGGGTCGGCGACCTTCCAGATGTCGAGCCGGGGATCGAAGCCGCGCGCCACGCCCTCGACCACGACCATGGTCTTCTGCAGCAGGATCAGCTCGGGCCGCGTCGTCATGTCGAACAGGCCGGTGACCTCGAGCAGCAGCGTCAAGAGCCGCGCCATCGAGATTTCCTCGGCGGTGCGGTTGTGAATGGGCTCACCGATGGCGCGGATGGCTTGCGCGAAATTCTCGACCGAGTGATGCGCAGGCACATAGCCTGCCTCGAAATGCACTTCCGCCACGCGGCGATAGTCGCGGGTGATGAAGCCGAGCAGGATCTCGGCGAGGAAGCGCCGCTCCTTCATTCCGAGCCGCCCCATGATGCCGAAATCGACTGCAACGAGGCGGCCGGCGTCATCGAGGAACAAATTGCCGGGATGCATGTCGGCGTGGAAGTAGCCGTCGCGCAATGCGTGCCGCAGAAAGCTCTGGATCACCTTGCGGCCGAGATCGGGCAAATCGACCTGCGCCTCCGCAAGGCGCTTGTGATCGTTCAGCGCGATGCCGTCGATCCACTCCATCGTCAGCACGTTGTGCGTGGTGCGGTCCCAGTCGACGGTCGGCACGCGGAAATCGGGATCGCCCTGCGTGTTCTCCGCCATCTCGGACAACGCGGCTGCTTCGAGCCGCAGGTCCATCTCCATCGCGACCGAGCGCGACATGGTGTTGATGACCTCGATCAGCCGCAGCCGGCGCGCCTCGGACGAATAGGCCTCCGCCTTGTGCGCAACGAAGAAGAAATCGGAGAGGTCGCGGCGGAAGCGCGCGGCGACGTTCGGCCGCAGCACCTTGATCGCGACCGGCCTGCGAATACCGTCGCGCAGCACCTCGCCGCGATGCACCTGCGCGATCGAGGCGGCCGCGACCGGCGGGCCGAAGCTCGCGAACACGTCCTTCAGCGGCCGCTCCAGCGAGGTGGTGATCGCGGCTTCCGCCTCGGCTTGCGAAAACGGCGGCAGGCGGTCCTGGAGGCTTTCGAGGTCGCGCGCCATGATGACGCCGACCACGTCGGGCCGCGTCGCCAGGAATTGACCGAGCTTGAGATAGGCCGGGCCCATCCGTGTCAGCGCGCGCGAGATCCGCGGCCCGTGCTTGACGCCGCGCCTCTCGACGATGCGCGCGAGCTTCAGCGCAAGCTGGCCGGGCGGCGGCACGAGGCTCGGGTCGACAGAGCCGAACACGCCCTCGCGCGCAAACACGAACGCGGCGCGGATGAGGCGCGCAATGTGGGTGAAAGCAGAGATCACAAACGCCAGCCCGAATGCAGTGCGACGATGCCGCCGGAGAGTGTCTGCCAGCTCACGCGGGAAAAGCCGGCCTCGCGGATCACGTCGGCGAAGGCGGCAGGCTTCGGAAACTTGCGGATCGATTCGACGAGATATTGGTAGGATTCGGCGTCGCCCGTGACCATGCGGCCGAGCGGCGGGATCACCTTGAACGAGAACAGATCATAGAGCTTGTCGAGGCCGGGCATCTCGACGGTGGAGAATTCCAGGCACAGGAAGCGGCTGCCGGGCCTCAGCACGCGATAGGCCTCGCGCAGCGCAAGGTCGATCCGCGGCACGTTGCGAATGCCGAAAGCGATCGTGTATGCGTCGAAGCTGCGGTCGGCGAAGCCGAGCGCTTCGGCATTGCCTTCGACGAAATCGACCTGGGTCTCGAGATGGCGCTTGGCGGCGCGCTCGCGCCCCACCGCGAGCATGTCCGAATTGATGTCGCAGACCGTGGCATGGAAGCCGGGGCCAGCGGCCTTGGCGGCGCGGAACGAGATGTCGCCGGTGCCGCCGGCGACGTCGAGCAAGGCGAACGGCCGGTCGCTCCTCGGCGGGTCCAGCGCGTTGATCATGATGTCCTTCCAGACCCGGTGCAGGCCACCGGACATCAGGTCATTCATCAGGTCATAGCGCGACGCCACGCTGTGAAACACATCGTTCACCAGCGTCTGCTTGTCCCCCAGGGGAACGTCTTTGAAGCCAAAATGCGTGGTTTCGCCCGGCCGATCCATTACTCTACTCCACGAGGCGGACCATAGCGCGCCCGCCGCAATGGCGCTATCACACCGCCCTCATAAGGTGAATGCCCGACCATGCCTGAATTGCCCGAAGTTGAGACCGTCCGCCGCGGCCTTCAGCCCGTCATGGAGGGTGCGAAAATCCTCAATGCGGAGGCCCGCCGGCCGGACCTGCGCTTCCCCTTCCAACCGGACTTCGTGGCCCGGCTCCAGGGCCAGGTCGTCACGGGGCTTGGCCGCCGTGCAAAATATCTCATGGCCGATCTCGCCTCCGGCGACGTGCTGCTGATGCATCTGGGCATGTCGGGCTCGTTCCGCGTCATCAAGCCGGACAACGGCACGGTGCCCGGCGAGTTTCACTATCCGAAGGCCAAGGATTCAGCGCATGACCACGTGCTGTTTCGGATGTCCTCCGGCGCCGACATCGTCTTCAACGATCCGCGCCGTTTCGGTTACATGAAAGTGATCGCGCGCAATGCGATCGAGGATGAGCCGCTGCTGCGCGGGCTCGGACCCGAGCCGCTCGGCAACGAGTTCGACGCCGCGATGCTGGCGGGCTCCTGTGAAGGCAAGACCACCAGCCTGAAGGCCGCGCTGCTCGACCAGCGCGTCGTCGCCGGGCTCGGCAACATCTATGTCTGCGAGGCGCTGCACCGCTCGCATCTGTCGCCGCGGCGCATTGCTGCGACGTTGTCGGCGAAGAAGGGCGAGGCGACGGATCATGCGAAGCGTTTGGTCGGTGCGATCCACACCGTGCTGAACGACGCGATCAAGGCCGGCGGCTCGTCGCTGCGTGACCACCGCCAGACCTCAGGCGAGCTCGGCTATTTCCAGCATTCGTTCAAGGTCTATGACCGCGAGGGCGAACAGTGCACGACGCCGCGCTGCGGCGGCACGGTCAAGCGCTTCACTCAGAACGGCCGGTCGACCTTTTGGTGCCCGAAATGTCAGAAGTGAGCATCAGGCCTGCCGTCGAGAGGCCGTGAGTCTCGGCGGCGATCCCACCACGCGCGTCATTGCGAGCGCAGCGAAGCAATCCAGAATCCCTCCGCGGCGGCAGTCTGGATTGCTTCGTCGCAAGGGCTCCTCGCAATGACGGCGAACAGAGTCTTCAAGAACCGCGAAGCGAAGCAATCCGGGCGGGCTGGTGGCCGGATTGCTTCGTCGCTGGGGCCCTTCCGGATGGAGAAGGGCCGGCTGTCGTCCGAGTGATCGCCCCGCTCAGGACGCCAGGGTCGTGGTCTCGTCTACAGCAAGCTCGGCGGCGCCATGCAGCATGCCGTCCGTAGCCGACATGACCTGGTCGATCGGGACATTGGTCGCGGCTTCGAGCTCGAGCCGGGTCTCGATCCAGCGCCAGAGGCCGCGGATCTCGTCAGCCGATTTGCCGTTCGGCGCGAATTCGCTGACCGCGAGGCCGTTGGCGAGTGAATCCTGGTGGTCGTTGCGCATCGCGATCAGCGGACGCGCGAGCACCTCGGCGAGATCGAGCGCGGCTTCCTCGGCGAGCGCGCCCGCGGCGTTGTCGATACGCTGGCCGCGGATCGGCGTCTGGTTCAGCACGAAGCTGTAGGGGCGCTTCCAGGCGCGCGCGACGCTCAGCGTCGAGACGGTCGCCTCGATGTCGGCGACACTCGGGCGGGCCGGGATCAGGCAAAGATCGGAATGGCGGATCGCGGCGGTGGTGGCGGCGGAAAGGCCGGCCGCGGTGTCGACGATCGCAAGCTGCAGGCCGCTGTCGGCGAGCATCTTCAGGCGCGGCGCGATGTCGGCGGCGTGATAGATCGGCTCGACCACGAGATCGTCGGTGGTGCGGCGGCGCTGCCAGTTGGACAGGGTGCCCTGCGGGTCGGTCTCGATCAGGCGGACGGTGAAGCCGGCCTGCTTCGCTGCCAGCGCGAGGCCGATGGCGAGCGTGCTCTTGCCGCTGCCGCCCTTTTGGGTGGCCAGTACGATCGTATGCATTTGAAGTTCAATCCTTTGGAGTGCTGGGTCAGGGATACGCCAGGCGAACGTGCATCGCTTCTGGATGCTGAGCTCTTCTCGCTCAGGACGTGCCCTGCCCGATCCAAAGGGGACCGCGGATGTCCGAATCAACGGTAACGATGATGGCGGAATCGGGAATGCCAGCTAATCCGTACCAATACTGGACCCGTAGTGGTACGTATGATGTGCTCGCCACCGCAAATAGAAAGGGCCGGCGAGATGAGCGGCAACTGGCGCGACCGAACGGCAACCACCTTTGACTGCCAGAAGATGCCGGCGATCTCGAGTCGCGGCATGGTGGTCAGCAACCATCCGCTCGCCTCCAGCGCCGGCGCCGAGATGCTAGCGGCCGGCGGTAACGCCATCGATGCCGCGATCGCAACCCTGTTCGCGCTGACCGTGGTCGAGCCGATGATGGTCGGCATCATCGGCGGCGGCATGGCGCATATCCGGCTCGCCGACGGCAGCCATCGCTTCATCGACGGCCAGAGCACGGTGCCATCGGCGGTGCGCGACACCAGCTACACCTCCAGGCCTGGCTCGGCGCATGATGTGTTCGACACCGTCGGCAACGAGAATCTCAACGGCCCGAAGGCCGTCGCGGTGCCGGGTTCGCTGAAGGCCTGGTGCGAGACGCTGCAAAGGTTTGGCACCATGAGTCTCGCCGACGTGATGCAGTCCGCAATAAAGCATGCCGCGCGCGGTTATGCGACGACGCCCTACTTGCACGAATGCATCAGCGAGTGTGCCGCCGAGATGCGCAAGGACAAGCCGATCGCGGCGGTCTTTCTTCCTGATGGCGAGCCGCTGAAAGTCGGCGAGCGCGTGGTGCAATCAGAATATGCCGAGACGCTTCGTTACATCGCCGACCACGGCGAGAAGACTCTTTATGAGGGGCCGCTCGGCGACATCCTCGTGGACTACATGGAGAAGACCGGCGGCTTCATCCGCCGCAACGATCTCACCGGCTACAAGACCGTCGAGCGGCAGCCGATCCGCGCCGACTATCGCGGCTGGACCATCCTGGTCCCGCCGCCGCCCGCGGCGTCCGGCGTGCATATCGCGCAGATGCTGAACATCCTGGAAGGCTACGACATCGAAGCCCTCGGGTTCGGCACATCAGAGACCATCCACTATCTCGCCGAGGTCCTGAAGATCGCCTTCGCGGACCGCGCTGCGGCGAGCGGCGATCCTGATTATGTCGGCGTGCCCGTGGAGAAGCTGACCTCGAAGGCCTATGCCGAGGAGCGCCGCCGCGCGATCGATCCGGCACGGGCGCAGGCCTGGGGTGCCGGTGTGTCGCAGCTCGAGGGCGCGCACACCACGCACATGACCGCGGCGGATAGCTTCGGCAATGTGGTGGCGACCACGCAGACCATCAACAATCTGTTCGGCGCCAAGATCATGATCCCGGGCTTAGGGGCCATCGCCAACAACTACATGAACCTGTTCGATCCGCGTCCGGGCCACGCGCTGTCGCTGGCGCCGGGCAAGCGCGTGACGACCTCGATGTCGCCGATGATGGCGCTGAATGGCGGCAAGCTGCGCTATGCGCTGGGACTGCCCGGGGGAAAACGCATCTTCCCGAGTGCGATGCAGGCGCTGGTCAATTTGATCGATCACGGCATGAGCCTGCAGGAAGCGGTGGAGGCGCCACGGGTCTGGACCGAGGGCAACGCGCTCGAGGTCGAGCAGAAGGTGCCGGAGAGCGTGCGTGTGAAGCTCGCGGCGCTCGGGCACAAGGTGCAGCCCGTCGCAACGGTCGCCGGCGGCATGAATGCGATTGCCTTCCACGACGACGGCACCATGACCGGCGCCGCCTGCTGGCGCGCCGACGGCACGCCGGTGGGGATTTCGGGAGGGCTCGCGAAGAGCGGGGTGAGGTTCAGGCTGAGCTAGCTCTCGTGCCCCGGACGCAGCGCAGTACGGAGTAATGCGCTGCTGAGCCGGGGCCCAGAATTTCTTGCGCGAACTTTGGATGCATGGGTCCCTGCTCTGCGCAGCAACGCAAGCGCGTTGCAGCGCGTCCGGGACACGAGAATTACTTCCGCACGCAGATCACGCGCACGACCGCGGCTTTCGCATCCATCGACGTGCCGTTCGCGCTGACGCCGTTCGCCTTGAGGAAATCGCGCACCGCTTCCGCCGAGACCATCACGGCCTGCGAGGCCGGCACTGCTGACGCGGGGCCCGCGACCATTGCCGGCTTCAGCAATGCGACACCGGCGAACTTGCCGTCGCCGTCGATCGCGGGGCCCCCGGAAAACCCGACCGCCGGTGGCGGCGACAATGCGGAATCGCTTGATGTGACCGGCGCCAGCGCGCCCTTGACGCTCGATATTCCGGCCGCGCCGCCCTGGCTCTGGGGATCGGCGATACCGACGACATCGACACTCGTCTTCACCCCGCCGCCGATGAGGCTGAGCGGTTTCAGGCCGCGCGCGCCGTAGATGTGCAGCAGCGCGAGATCGTGCTCCTTATCCTCGGCGAGGCGGTCGGCGCTGCCGAAGCCTGCGATGGTGATCGCAAGGCAGCTGTCGGTGACGAGGCGGTCGGCCAGAATCGCGCCGTCGTCGCTGACGACGATGCCGGTGCCGTATTCGACATTCTTGCGCGGCGGCGGCCCGGCCATCGGGGTGGACGGAAATGCGTTGAATGCGCTCGACATCGCGATCACGATCGGCTCGACCGTGTTCTCCATCGCCTGGTCGTAGAGGATCGTCATGATGCGGACCTCATCGCCTCTGAAGGTGCCGCGCACGTAGAATTTTTTCAGGCCCTGCAATCCCGACAGCACGAAGAAGTCGGGCTTCACCACGGTGTAGTCGACCTTGCGGCCGGCGGGCTCCTTCTTCTCCGCATCCGCGAGCTTCGCGGTGGTCGGGCTCGCCTCCTTGCGGCGGCTGAGCAGCACCTGCACGGTTCCAGTCGGCGAGGTCCATTTCGAGCCGTTGGCGTCGCTCGCTTGCTGCGGCACCAGCTTTGAGGGAATGCCGAGCCGCGCGCCGCTGGTCGGCTCCATCACGATCTTCCAGCCGACGCCGTCCTGCTTCCGCCTTGCGGTATCGGCGAGCGCGGCGCGCTCCTGCGGATTGAGCACGCCCGTGGGCTTGCCGCCCTTGGCCTTCTGGTATTCCTTGATGGCGTTGACCATGCGCTCGCTGACGTCGCCGGTGATGGCGCCGTTATATTGGCCGACCCAGGCAAGGTCGGACTGTAGCGACAGCCGCTCGGCCTGCGCCATGGCATCGGCGGTTTCCGACGCCGTCTGGACTGCCGGCGGGCGGACTGGAACAGTCTGGACCGGCTTCGGCTTGGTGCCGGGGACCTGCGGCGCCGTCATCTGGGCGTGCGCGCCTGTGGCGGCCGCCAACATCAGTGTTGCCGCAAGCATCGATCTCATGACAAATCCAGCCAGCCCATTGAACGCAATGCCATTGAAGCACATCTCGTTGGTCGCGAACAATGTTGGGGTGGTTCAGGTGACTTAGAGGCCACGAACTGAGGTCCTCATCCTGAGGAGCGGCCTCAAGGCCGCGTCTCGAAGGATGGCTGCAGGCGAGATTCCGGCCTTCATGGTTCGAGACGCGCGTTCCGCGCTCCTCACCATGAGGATCGAAGGTGAGGGCGTGGTAAGAGAGGCGTACGACAATGCTGAGCCCGGACGAACTCGAACGCTATGCCCGCCATATCGTGCTGCGCGATGTCGGTGGTCCCGGCCAGGCCGCGCTGAAGCGTGCCTCCGTGCTGGTGGTCGGCGCCGGCGGTCTTGGTGCGCCCGCGCTGATGTATCTGGCCGCCGCCGGTGTCGGCACGCTCGGTGTGGTCGATGACGACGTGGTGTCGCTGTCCAACCTGCAGCGCCAGGTCATCCATACGACGCCTGATATCGGCCGGCACAAGGTCGAGAGCGCGGCCGAGCGCATCGCGGCGCTCAATCCGCATGTCCGCTTCGTCGGCCACGCCACTTGGCTCAATGCCGACAACGCGCTGAGCCTGATCGGCGACTACGACCTCGTGCTCGACGGCTCCGACAATTTCTCGACGCGTTATCTTGTCTCGGACGCCTGCTTCTTCGCACAGCGGCCGCTGATCACGGCGGCGCTCGGCACCTTCGACGGCTCGCTCACCACCATCCGCGCGCATGAGACGAATGAGCAGGGCGAGTTCAATCCGACCTATCGCTGCCTGTTTCCGGAGGCGCCGCCGCCGGGCACGATACCGGCCTGCGCCGAGGCCGGCGTCATGGGCGCGCTCGCCGGCGTGCTCGGCTCGATGATGGCGCTGGAGGCGATCCGCGAGATCGTCGGTTTTGGTGACGGCCTCGTCGGCCGCCTCCTGATGATCGATGCGCGCGCGATGCGCTTCGAGACGCTGCGCTATGCGCGCGATCCCGCCAATCCGCTCAATGGCGATGGACCTGTGATCACCGATCTCAGCGTCCATCGCACCTGATTGCTGCCGTTACGCGGTGGCCGGCTTCTCGCTGTCGAGATGCGCCATCTGCTCGGCCGCGTAACGCGTGCCGGCGGCGACATTCGGCGGGAAGGCTTTTGCCAGCGCCGCAAGATGCGCTTGCGTCAGCGTCACCTTGGTGGCGCCGAGCGCCTCGCTGAGACGGTTGCGGGTGCGGGCGCCGACGAGCGGTATGATCTCCCTGCCCTGTGCCGCCACCCAGGCGATCGCGACTTGCGCCGGCGTGGCGCCGATCTCGGTGGCGATGGCGCGCAGCTGCTCCACCAGCGCCAGATTGGCGTCGAGATTCGCGCCCTGGAAGCGCGGCGTCATCAGCCGGTAGTCGCGGCCGGCCTTGCCTGACTCTTTCGACCAGTGGCCGCTGATCAGGCCGCGCGCCAGC
The DNA here is from genome assembly GCF_014198245.1 of Bradyrhizobium sp. cir1. Taxonomy (GTDB): domain Bacteria; phylum Pseudomonadota; class Alphaproteobacteria; order Rhizobiales; family Xanthobacteraceae; genus Bradyrhizobium. The sequence goes on along the minus strand of NZ_JACIHE010000024.1, from coordinate 83,165 downwards.
ACGCCATAGGCGGTGATGGCGATGCCGAGCTCTCGGCAGGTCTTCAGGATGTCGCGCTCGATGCCGCGCTCGATCAGTGAATATTCGATCTGGAGATCGGCGATCGGATGCACCGCATGCGCGCGGCGGATGGTGTCGGAGCCGACCTCGGAGAGGCCGATATGCCTGATGTAGCCGGCCTTCACGAGATCGGCGAGGCCGCCGATGGTCTCCTCGATGGGAATGCTGGGATCGAGCCGCGCCGGGCGGTAGACGTCGATGTAGTCGGTGCCGAGCCGCTGCAGCGAATAGGCGAGGAAGTTCCTGGTCGCGGCCGGCCTTGTGTCCATGCCGGCGAATTCACCGGCGGGGCCGCGCAGCGCGCCGTACTTGACGCTAAGCTGCACTTTTTCGCGCGGGACGTCCTTCAGCGCGTCGCGGACCAGCATCTCGTTGTGGCCCATCGCGTAGAAGTCGCCGGTGTCGAGCAGCGTGATGCCGGCGTCGAGCGCCGCATGCACCGTGGCGATGGCTTCGCCGCGATCTGTGGGGCCGTAGACCTCGGACATGCCCATGCAGCCGAGCCCGAGGGCCGAGACAATGGGGCCGGTTGAACCGAGTTTGCGCTGTTCCATGATGGCTCTCCAAGAAAGGCGGCTGATGGCGCCGCGTGACGAGGCGAGATATGCGCCTGGTCAATTACGCCGATAAGCTGGACAATCCAGAATGGCTTGTTCACAGTGGCGAACAATGGCCGACCCTGACCTGCGCGATCTCGATGCCTTCGTGGCGGTCGCCCGCACCCGCAATTTCCGGCGCGCGGCGGTCGAGATGCGCGTGTCCGTATCGAGCCTGAGCCAGCGGCTCCGTGACCTGGAGGAACGCCTCGGCGTCCGCCTGATGAACCGCACCACCCGTAGCGTGGCGCTGACCGAGGCGGGCGAGCTGCTGCTGTCGCGCGTCGCCCCGGCGCTGCGCGATGTTGGCGATGCCCTGGATCTGGTCCGCGGCCTGCGCGAGGTCGCCTCGGGCCGGCTGCGCATCAATGCGCCGCCGCCGGCGGTCGATCTCGTCCTGGCGCCGATGGTCGGGCCCTTCCTCGCAGCGCATCCGCAGGTCGATCTCGACATCGTCTCCGAGAGCGGTTTCGTCGACATCGTGGGCGGGGGCTACGACGCCGGCGTGCGCTATGGCGAGCACCTCGCGCAGGACATGGTGGCGATCCCGCTGAGCGGCCCGCAGAGCTACGTCGTCGTCGCATCGCCCGATTACATCGCGCGCCGAGGCAGACCGAAGCACCCGAAGGATCTGCTCGACCACGATTGCATTCGCGCGCGCTACTCGAGTGGCGTCATGCACGATCTGGAGTTCGAGAAAGCTGGCCAGGTCGTGAAGGTCGATCCGCCCGCAAAGCTGATCTCGACCAATTTGAACCTTGCGATGCGCGCCGCACTCGACGGCGCCGGCATCTGGGCGACGCTCGATGGCTATGTCGGCGATGCCGTGAAATCCGGCGCGCTGGTCAGCTTGATGGAAGACTGGTGCGAGCCGTTTCCCGGCCCGTTCCTGTATTACCCGAGCCGACGTCAGGTGCCGCCGGCGCTGCGCGCCTTCATCGATTTCGTCGCAGATTGGCGCAGGCGAACCACGTCGAGGTCTTAGACCCTCATGGTGAGGAGCGCGCTCTTGCGCGCGTCTCGAACCATGCAGGCCCGCGCTGATGCAGCTCGGCCATTCATCCTTCGAGACGCGCGTTCCGCGCTCCTCAGGATGAGGAGTGAGAGCGTGTCTCGGAGCCGGCTAGAAACTCAGAGCATGCTCGGAAGCACGCGATCCGGCGGCTTGTGGGCGTCGAGGAAGGTGCGGATGTTGATGATCACCTTCTCGCCCATCTCGACGCGGCCCTCGATCGTGGCCGAGCCCATATGCGGCAGCAGCGTCACCTTGCCCGCCTTGGCGAGCCGCACCAGCTTCGGATTCACCGCAGGCTCGTGCTCGTAGACGTCGAGGCCGGCGCCGCCGATCTCTCCGCCCTCGATCAGCTTGATCAGCGTGTCCTCGTCGGTCACCTCGCCGCGCGCGGTGTTGACGATGTAGGCGTCCTTGCGGATCAGCTTCAGACGCCGCGCCGAGAGCAGATGATAGGTCGCCGGCGTATGCGGACAGTTCACCGAGATGATGTCCATCCGCGCCAGCATCTGGTCGAGGCTTTCCCAATAGGTCGCGCCAAGCTCCTCGGCGATAACAGGGGCGACGGGACGGCGGTTGTGATAGTGGATCTGCAGGCCGAAGGCGCGGGCGCGGCGCGCCACCGCCTGGCCGATGCGGCCCATGCCGACGATACCGAGGCGTTTGCCGCCGATACGGTGGCCCAGCATCCAGGTCGGCGACCAGCCCGGCCAGGGCTTTCCTTCCGTCAGGATCGAGGCGCCTTCGATCATCCGCCTGGGTACGGCGAGGATCAGCGCCATGGTCATGTCGGCGGTGTCTTCGGTCAGAACTTTCGGCGTGTTGGTGACGGTGATGCCGCGGGCATGCGCGGCCTCGACATCGATATTGTCGACGCCGTTGCCGAAATTGGCGATCAGCCGCAGCTTGCAGTCGGGCTGGTTCACGACATCGGCGGTGATGTGGTCGGTCACGGTCGGGACCAGCACGTCGGCGGTGCGCGCGGCTTCCGCGATCTGCTCAGGCGACATCGGCGTGTCGTCGAGATTGATCCGCGCGTCGAACAGCTCGCGCATCCGCGTCTCGATCGAATCCGGCAGCTTGCGGGTCACCACGACCAGGGGCTTTTTCTTCACCGACATGTCCTGCTCTCATGAGACGCCGCACGCCGCCTCTGTCGCCAAAGGCCGGCCGTTCAGGCCTCATTAACCCGGTTGTTCGACACTGCCCTTGCCGTGTCGTCCCCGGCGTTTCCTTCAAGCTCTCCCGACATTTCCACCCGGAAAATCGGGACAAACTGGTTGCTCAAGCGCCTGTCCTCTCTAGCAGAAGGCCGGGCCAAGACAAGAACCACGGGCAGAGCTTGGCGGAACACCCGCGTGGGGCGGGTCAGGGACCGACAGGGCAGGGTTTTGCAGTTTGGGGTGAGGGTTCGGCGCGGCCGGGTCCTCGACAGGAGACGGGTTGATGGCGTTGGGGCGTTTTTGTTCGGTGATGGCGCTCGTTTGTACCTGGTTGAGCGCCTCGGTCGGACCCTCGCATTCGGCGAAGGACAATACCCCGCAGACCGCCAGCGGCTTACCGGTGCCGCGCTATGTCAGCCTCAAGTCGGATCACGTCAACGTTCGCGCCGGCCCGACCAAGGATAATGACGTGGCCTGGGTCTATACCCGCGCCGGCCTGCCGGTCGAAATCACCGCCGAGTTCGAGAACTGGCGCCGGGTACGCGATTCCGAGGGTGCCGAGGGTTGGGTCTATCACTCGCTGCTGTCGGGCCGCCGCACTGCGGTCGTCACCATGAAGCACAAGGACGAGCTCGCCCCGATCTATGACCGGGCCGATCCCGACAGCGCGGTTGCGGCAAAACTCCAGGCCGGCGTCGTTACGCAGGTGAAGAAGTGCACTGCAAACTGGTGCCGCGTCACCGGCAACGGCTTTGACGGCTGGATCCAGCAGGAGCGCCTCTGGGGCGTTTATTCGGACGAGCAGGTGAATTGACGGCCTGAAACGACAATGGCCGGGGTAAACCCGGCCATGACGATCAAATCAGCGATGTAGACCGATCTCAGCGCTTCTTGCGCAGGCGCACGACCATGTCGATGCGGGAGATCTCGTAGCCCTCGGGCACCTCCGGCATCTTGGACAGCGCCAGATGCGGATCCTCGATGTCGACCAGCTCATGGCTGTTCTCGAGGTAGTAGTGGTGGTGGGTGGTGACGTTGGTGTCGAAATAGGTCTTGGTGCCGTCGACGCTGACCTGGCGGAGCAGGCCGGCATCGGTGAGCTGGTTGAGCGTGTTGTAGACGGTCGCCAGCGACACCGGGACCTTGGCGAGCGTGGCTTCCTCGTACAGCATTTCCGCCGTGAGGTGCCGCGCACCCTTGCCGAACAGGAGCCAGCCGAGCGCCATCCGCTGGCGCGTCGGACGCAGCCCGGCGGACTGGAGCATTTCGTTGACATCGTGCCAGGGGCAGCCGGTCAGGGCCGGCTGGCGGCCGGACAGGAGGGCCGCGGCATGGACGTCGTCGTCGTGATGGGGCGCGGTATTCTCGCTCATTTCCAGATTTCGGGCACGCGTGAACAATATCTCTCTGCAATATAAGAACAGAAAGATGCAGATGCAAGTTTCTCGCAACTAGAGAGGTTCTAATCAGCTCTGGAACCGGGCGAGCACCCCGTCATTTTACCTTCATGAGAGCGCTTTGCCACCGAAATAGCCTGTGTTAGAGAGCCCGCGGTTCCGCTTAGCCGATTTTGGCGCAACCGGGCATGGAGGCCCGGTCCGCAGTCCATCCGGGGCTTGTGGGGGCTGCGCCTGACGACGGCAATTGGCGTTGCTCTCCGACCGAGACGGGGCCCATTTTCGCCAAAGAACGCCGCTCAATCGGAATTTGAACAGAGGCTCGTGCATGCTGAACAGGCGCAACGGTTACGAATACGAGGATTTGCTGGCATGCGCGCGCGGCGAGATGTTCGGCCCGGGCAATGCCCAGCTGCCGCTGCCGCCGATGCTGATGTTCGATCGCATCACGGACATCAACGACAATGGCGGCGAGTTCGGCAAGGGGCTGGTGCGCGCCGAGCTCGACGTGAAGCCCGATCTCTGGTTTTTCGGCTGCCACTTCAAGAACGATCCGGTGATGCCCGGCTGCCTCGGCCTTGATGCGCTGTGGCAAATGGTCGGCTTTTATCTGGGCTGGAGCGGCGGCGAAGGTCGTGGTCGCGCGCTCGGCCTCAACGAGCTGAAGTTCAGCGGCCAGGTGCTGCCCGAGGCCCGCAAGGTTGTGTACAACGTCGACATCAAGCGCGTGATGCGGTCAAAGCTGGTGCTCGGTATCGCCGACGGGTGGCTTTCGGTCGATGACCAGATTATCTATCGCGCCAAGGATCTGAAGGTCGGCCTGTTCAAGCAGGGCACGAGCCTGGGCTGAGGCGCATCACCAAGAGAGACAACGATTTAGGCGAGGCTGTCATGAGGCGGGTTGTGGTCACCGGAATGGGCATCGTTTCGTCCATCGGAAACAACACCCAGGAAGTGCTTGCGAGCCTTCACGAGGCGAAGTCGGGCATTTCGCGGGCTGAAAAATATGCCGAGCTCGGCTTCCGTTCGCAGGTGCAAGGTGAGCCGACGCTCGATCCTTCGACGGTGGTCGACCGCCGCGCCATGCGTTTCCTCGGTCAGGGTGCGGCGTGGAATCACATCGCGATGGAGCAGGCGATCCAGGATTCCGGTCTGTCGCCTGACGAAGTCTCCAACATCCGCACCGGCATCATCATGGGTTCGGGCGGGCCGTCCGCGCGCACCATCGTCGAAGCCGCCGACATCACCCGCACCAGGGGGCCGAAGCGCGTCGGACCGTTTGCAGTGCCGAAGGCGATGTCGTCCACGGCCTCCGCGACGCTCGCGACCTGGTTCAAGATCAAGGGCGTGAACTATTCGATCTCCTCGGCCTGCGCGACGTCGAACCACTGCGTCGGCAATGCCTATGAGACGATCCAGATCGGCAAGCAGGACGTCATCTTCGCCGGCGGCTGCGAGGAGCTGGACTGGTCGCTCTCGGTGCTGTTCGACGCCATGGGCGCGATGTCCTCGAAATACAACGACACGCCCGCCACCGCTTCGCGTCCCTACGACGTCAATCGCGACGGCTTCGTCATCGCCGGCGGCGCCGGCGTGCTGGTGCTGGAAGAGCTCGAGCATGCCAAGGCGCGCGGCGCGCGCATCTATGGCGAGATCGTCGGCTATGGCGCGACGTCGGACGGCCACGACATGGTCGCGCCGTCGGGCGAAGGCGCCGAGCGCTGCATGCGCATGGCGATGTCGACGGTGAAGACCAAGGTCGACTACATCAATCCGCATGCGACCTCGACGCCCGCTGGCGACCCGCCGGAAATCGAGGCGATCCGCAAAGTGTTCGGCGTCGGCGAGAAGTGCCCGCCGATCTCGGCCACCAAGGCGCTGACCGGCCATTCGCTGGGCGCCACCGGCGTGCAGGAGGCGATCTACTCGCTGCTGATGATGAACAACGGCTTCATCTGCGAGAGCGCGCACATCCAGGAGCTCGACCCTGTGTTCGCCGACATGCCGATCGTGCGCAAGCGCATCGACAACGTGAAGGTCGGCACCGTGCTGTCGAACTCGTTCGGCTTCGGCGGCACCAACGCCACGCTGGTGTTCAGCCGACTGGATGTGTGATTGTTTGATTTGGTCATGCCCCGCGAAGGCGGGGCATCCAGTACGCTGCGGCCTCTCGATCTAACTCGACCGCCTCTGGAATACTGGATCGCCCGCCTGCGCGGGCGATGACATCGGAGTTGTGGGAGCCATGATGCAAGGACTGATGAAAGGCAAGCGCGGTCTGATCATGGGCATCGCCAATGATCATTCGATCGCGTGGGGCATGGCGAAGACGCTGCATGCCCACGGCGCCGAGCTCGCCTTCACCTTCCAGGGCGAGGCGCTGGGCAAGCGCGTCAAGCCGCTGGCTGAATCGCTTGGTGTGGATCTGGTGCTGCCTTGCGACGTCGAGGACATCGCAAGCGTCGATGCGACTTTCGCAGTGCTGCGCGAGAAATGGGGCAAGCTCGACTTCGTGATCCACGCCATCGGCTTTGCCGACAAGAATGAGCTGAAGGGCCGCTACGCCGACACCAGCCGCGAGAATTTTTCGCGCACCATGGTGATCTCCTGCTTCTCGTTCACGGAGGTCGCAAAGCGTGCCGCCGAGCTGATGACGGAGGGCGGCAGCATGATCACGCTGACCTTCGGCGCCTCGGAGCGCGCGATGCCGAACTACAACGTGATGGGCGTCGCCAAGGCGGCGCTGGAAGCCTCGGTGCGTTACCTCGCCTCCGATCTCGGACCGCGCGGCATCCGCGTCAACGCGATCTCCGCGGGCCCCATCCGCACGCTCGCAGGCTCGGGCATCGGCGAGGCGCGGGCGATGTTCGCGTTCATGCAGAAGCACTCGCCGCTCCGCCGCGGCGTCACGCTCGACGAGCTCGGCGGCTCGGCGCTGTATCTGCTGTCGGATCTCTCGGGCGGCGTGACCGGCGAGATCCACTACGTCGATTCCGGCTACAACATCGTCCTGATGCCGAGGCCGGATGATCTGAAGCCGGAAGGCTAGCCCGCCGCGATCTTCTCCGCGCGCTGGAACGCCGGCCGTGCCATGCAGCGCGCCAGATAGGCGTCGAAGGCCGGCCGCGACGGCACCATCTTGAACAGGCGCACCGCAAAATTCAGGCCGGAGCCGACCGTGATGTCGGCGGCGGAAAAATCCTCGCCGAGAATCCACGGCCCCTTGGCGAGCGCGGCCTCCAGCACGTCGAACACCTGCGTCGCGCTGCCCCAGGCCGCGGTCGAGGTCGGGATCTCGATCTTGGTGAAGATCTGGATGATGGCGGGCTCGATGCAACCGGGCGAGAAGAACAGCCATTGCAGATAGCGCGCGCGGCGCGGGTCGGTCACAGCAGGCGCGAGCTTGGTCTCGGGATAGCGGTCGGCGATGTAGGCGCAGATTGCGGCGGCTTCGCCGAGTGCGGCATCGCCGTCGCTGAGCGCCGGCACCTTGCCCATCGGATTGATCTTCAGATAGTCCGGCGCCTTCTGCGCTCCGGTCGAGATGTCGGTCAGCACGCGCTCATAGGGCAGGCCGCTCTCTTCCATCAGCCAGAGCGTCGCGAACGAGCGCGAGCGGGGCGACCAATAGAGCTTGATCATGGCGCGGGACCTTTCGTTGGCGGGAAGTGAGCCAGGGCGGATTCATGACGCCTCTGCATTGAATCCGCAATGCACGACGATACAGATAGTCCTGACTTCGGCTCAGTCTTCTTTGAGATAGCCGGGCAAGCCCCGGTCGAGCCTGTCTGCGACGAGTGCCCGCGTCCTCTCGCGCAGCGCCGTGCTGGCTGAAGCTGCCGCGGGTGGGTCAGGGAACAGCGAGTTGTCGAGCTTGGTGAGCGGTTCTTCGGTCAGTCGCATACTCGCAGCGAAGTTCGCGCCGAAATTCACAAAGGGGCGCTTGATCTCCTCGTAGCTTCGGCCGTCGATCAGCGTGATCGCAACGTTGGCGAAAAGATGAGAATGCCGGAGGAGACCGCCGAGGCCCTGATTGTAGGTTCCGATTCCGTTCAGCGTCATGTGCGTATTCGGCAACTCCGCCTTGAAAGTCGTCGCGACAAGATAGCGCTCGCAACTGGCATTCGCGGTAAAGCTCCGCACGATCACCGGCAGACGCTCGCCGGGATCCCGGATGAGGATCGTCTTCGGATTATAGAAGGGTTCGAAGACGCTCTTGGGATAGACGATCCTGCGCACCGCAGGGTCGTTGTTTGTTGCCGCGCGCACCCGCGCGAAGACGAGATCATCGAGGCCCCAGTCGATCGGAATCTCGCTTGCCTCATTCTCGAAGATCGTGAGGCCAAATTTCTGTACGGAGTAGTGGTCTCCGATCACCGAGATTACGCCAAGCCGGCATGGGCCGCTCTCCACCACGACCGGCTGCTTTGCAACCGGTTTGGCCTTCGGCGCCGCTTTCTTGGAAACCGGTTTCGCCGGTGTCGCGGTTGAGGCCGGAGGGGTGCCGGTTGCGGGAGGGGTTTGGGCCGCTGCCGAAGTCAAAAGGGACAGCAGGGCGATCAGCGCGACAGCAATTCGAACCATGGATTCCGGGAGATCAGAGGCAGGAGGTCATCGGTCACGCCACACTAGGTTGGGATTATGACAACCGCAAGCTGCGCCGGCGCCTACCGCCTCCTCCACCGATAGCACTTCATCATGAAGCCTGTTGCCGTCGCGACCTCTTCCTTCTCGAACACAAAACCTTCTCGCTCGTACCAGCGCCAGGCCTTCTCGTTCTCGCGGACGCAGCGCAGGTAGATCTCATCAGGCATTTGCGTGCGCGTGAAGGCGAGCAGTTGCCGGCCGAGCGACTGGCCCTGATGGCTGGGCGCGACGAAGAGCTGGTCGAGATAGAGTTTTGGCAGATGCAGCGCCAGCATGGCGGCGATGGTGGCGTTGTCGTCGGCGACGAACAGGCTCCAGCCATCCTCGATCTCGCGCCGGACGCGCGCCCTGAGGTTCGCGAGCAGGAAGTTGCTGGCCTCGGCAAGCCCGGTCGAGACCCAGCTCTCCATCCAGACGCGGGCAATCTCGTCATATTCATCTGCGCGGGCGGGGCGGATGACGGGATGCGCCATCGGAGCCTAAGTTCGTTGGCTGCGCACGGATTGCCGCGCGCGCACCTTGCCGGCCGACAGGCACACCACCTCGGAAATCTGCAGCAGCTGCCGCGCCAGCGGGCTGGTCTTGCGCCAGACCATGCCGATGGTGCGCGAGGGCTCGGGGTCGCGGAAGCGCGTCAGCGAGACCGAGGCCGACCGCGTCTCCACCGGCACCGCCATCTCCGGAATCAACGTCACGCCGATGCCGGCGCTGACCATCTGCACCAGCGTCGACAGCGAATTCGCGTCCAGCATCTCGCGCGGCGGCGCCGACTGCATGTTGCAGAACGATAGCGCCTGATCGCGGAAGCAGTGCCCCTCCTCGAGCAGCAACAGCCGCATCTCCCGCATCATCTCGCGCGAGGGCGCCGGCGTTCCCTCGTCCGCGCCGGGCCGCACCAGTAGGAATTTTTCCTCGAACAGGGCAACTTCGGTGAGGGAGGGTTCCGACACCGGCAGCGCGACGATGGCGGTGTCGAGCCGTCCCTCCACCAGCTCCTGGATCAGCCGGGGCGTCATCGTCTCGCGCACGCGGATGTCGAGCTCCGGATGCATGCGCGTGAGATTCTTGGTGATCGTGGGCAGCAGATACGGCGCGATGGTCGGGATCATGCCGATGCGAAGCCGGCCGGCGAAGCGGTCCTGCGAGGCGCGGGCGAAATCGCCGAGCTCGTCGACCGAGCGCAGGATGTCGCGGACGCGCGGCGCGAGCTCTTCGCCGAACCGGGTCAGTGCCACCTGCCGTGCGCTGCGCTCCAGCAGCAGGCCGCCGAGCGCGTCCTCCAGTTCCTTGATCTGCATCGACAGGGCCGGCTGCGAGATCGAGCTGGCCTCCGCGGCACGGCCGAAATGGCCGTGCCGCGCCAGCGCGTCGAAATACCTGAGCTGGCGCATTGTCACGTTGGCCATCAGAAAATCCTATCGCAGCGATCATTAAAGTCAACTTCCCCTGATCGAATGCGAAGCTTAGAGTGCTTCTACCTGGTCAAAGGCGCGAGTTCGACGCCACCAGAGGAGGTATTCATGGACGACACTTCGAAGTGCCCGTTTTCGGGTGGAAAACGCGCGCCGGCGAACCGCGACTGGTGGCCGACGCAGCTCAGCATCGAGATGCTGCATAAGAATTCAGGCCTGTCCGATCCCATGGGCGAGGCATTCGACTACGCCAAGGAGTTCAAGTCGCTCGACCTGAACGCGGTCATCAAGGACCTGACCGCCCTGATGACCGATTCGCAGGAGTGGTGGCCGGCTGACTTCGGTCACTATGGTGGCCTCATGATCCGCATGGCCTGGCACAGCGCGGGCACCTACCGCATCACCGACGGGCGCGGTGGCGCCGGAGCCGGTCAGCAGCGCTTTGCGCCGCTCAACAGCTGGCCCGACAACGCCAACCTCGACAAAGCCCGCCGTCTGCTCTGGCCGATCAAGCAAAAATACGGCCGCAAGCTCTCCTGGGCCGATCTGATGGTGCTCGCCGGCAATGTCGCGCTGGAATCGATGGGCTTCAAGACCTTCGGTTTCGCTGGCGGCCGCGCCGACGTCTGGGAGCCGGAAGAGCTCTATTGGGGTCCGGAAGGCACCTGGCTCGGCGATGAGCGCTACAGCGGCGAACGCCAGCTCGCCGAGCCGCTCGGCGCCGTGCAGATGGGCCTCATCTACGTCAACCCGGAAGGTCCGAACGGCAAGCCGGATCCGATCGCCGCGGCCAAGGACATCCGCGAGACCTTCTTCCGCATGGCGATGAACGACGAGGAAACCGTCGCGCTGATCGCCGGCGGCCACACCTTCGGCAAGACCCATGGTGCCGGCGATCCGTCGCTGGTCGGGCCGGAGCCGGAAGCGGGCGCGCTGGAAGATCAGGGCCTCGGCTGGAAGAGCAAGCACGCGTCGGGCCTCGCAGGTGATTCCATCACCAGCGGCCTCGAGGTGACGTGGACGACGACGCCGACGAAGTGGAGCAACAACTTCTTCGAGAACCTGTTCAAGTACGAATGGGAGCTGACGAAGAGCCCGGGCGGTGCGAACCAGTGGACCGCCAAGGGCGCCGACGCGATCATTCCCGATGCCTTCGACAAGTCGAAGAAGCATCGGCCGACCATGCTGACGACCGACCTGTCGCTGCGTATGGATCCGGCCTACGAGAAGATCTCGCGGCGTTTCCTGGAGAACCCCGATCAGTTCGCGGACGCCTTTGCCCGCGCCTGGTTCAAGCTCACCCACCGCGACATGGGTCCGATCCAGCGCTATCTCGGCCCGCTGGTGCCGAAGGAGACGCTGATCTGGCAGGATCCGATTCCGAAGGTCGACCACGAGCTGGTCAGCGAGCAGGATATCGCCTCGCTGAAGACCAAGCTGCTGGCTTCGGGTCTCTCGGTCTCCGAGCTGGTCTCGACCGCCTGGGCGTCAGCCTCGACGTTCCGCGGCTCGGACAAGCGCGGCGGCGCCAACGGCGCACGCATCCGCCTTGCCCCGCAGAAGGACTGGGAGGTGAACCAGCCGGCCCAGCTCGCCAAGGTGCTCGGCAAGCTCGAAACGATCCAGAAGGAGTTCAACGCATCGTCAGGTGCGAAGAAGGTCTCGCTTGCGGACCTGATCGTGCTCGGCGGCACCGCCGCGGTCGAGAAGGCCGCCAAGGATGCCGGCGTCGACGTCAAGGTCGGCTTCACGCCGGGCCGCATGGACGCCTCGCAGGAGCAGACGGATGCGGCCTCGTTCGCGCCGCTGGAGCCGCGCGCCGATGGTTTCCGCAACTACATCGGCAAGCGGCAGCAGTTCCTGCAGCAGGAAGAAGCCCTCGTCGATCGCGCGCAGCTGCTCAAGCTCACCGGCCCCGAACTGACCGTGCTGGTCGGCGGCCTGCGTGTGCTCGGCGCCAATGCGAACGGCTCGAAGTACGGCGTCCTCACCGCGAAGGTGGGCACGCTGAGCAACGACTTCTTCGTCAACCTGCTCGACATGAGCGCGCAGTGGACGCCGGCTGCTGACGGCAGCTACGAGGCACGCGACCGCAAGACCAACGCGGTGAAGTGGACCGGCACCCGCGCCGATCTGATCTTCGGCGCGCACTCGCAGCTCCGCGCCTTCGCCGAGGTCTATGCGACCTCGGACTCCAAGGAGAAGTTCGTCAAGGACTTCGCCAAGGCCTGGACCAAGGTGATGAACCTCGACCGGTTCGACATCGCGGCGTGAGTTGTTGCTCCCTCTCTCGCAAGCGGGAGAGGGAGCTCAGCACTCCTCGGAGCGAGCACAAAACAAAAAGGGCGGCCTTTCGGCCGCCCTTCGTTTTTCTGAACTATAGCGAGCCTTACTCGCCGGCCGCTTCGCGCGGGGCCTTCTCGCCCTCGGCGGCCTTGTCCTTGGCCTCGAGGTCCTCGCCGGTGGTCTGGTCGACCACCTTCATCGACAGGCGGGTCTTGCCGCGGTCGTCGAAGCCGAGCAGCTTGACCTTGACCTTGTCGCCTTCCTTGACGACGTCGGAGGTCTTCTGCACGCGCGCCGAAGCGAGCTGGCTGATGTGGACGAGGCCGTCCTTGGAACCGAAGAAGTTCACGAAGGCGCCGAACTCCATCACCTTGACGACGGTGCCGTCATAGATCTGGCCGACTTCCGGCTCGGACGCGATCGACTTGATCCACTTGATCGCGGCCTTCATCGCCTCGCCGTCGCTGGAGGCGACCTTCACGGTGCCGTCGTCCTCGATGTTGACCTTGGCGCCGGTCTTCTCGACGATCTCGCGGATCACCTTGCCGCCGGTGCCGATCACTTCGCGGATCTTGTCGGTCGGGATCTTGAAGGTCTCGATGCGCGGCGCGTATTCGCCGAGCTCGGCGCGGGCGTTGGTGAGCGCCTTGGCCATCTCGCCGAGGATGTGGATGCGGCCTTCCTTGGCCTGGCCGAGGGCGACCTTCATGATCTCCTCGGTGATGCCCTCGATCTTGATGTCCATCTGGAGCGAGGTGATGCCCGCTTCCGTACCGGCGACCTTGAAGTCCATGTCGCCGAGATGGTCCTCGTCACCGAGGATGTCCGAGAGCACCGCGTAGCGCTTGTCTTCGAGGATCAGGCCCATCGCGATGCCCGCGGTCGGCCGCTTCATCGGCACGCCGGCGTCCATCAGCGCGAGCGAGGCGCCGCAGACCGAAGCCATCGACGAGGAGCCGTTGGATTCGGTGATCTCCGAGACCACGCGCACCGTGTAGGGGAACTCGTGATGCGGCGGCAGCACCGGATGGATCGCGCGCCAGGCCAGCTTGCCGTGGCCGATCTCGCGGCGCTTGGTGCCGCCGAGGCGGCCGGTCTCGCCGACCGAGTAGGGCGGGAAGTTGTAGTGCAGCAGGAACGTTTCCTTGTACGTCCCCGACAGCGCGTCGATGTACTGCTCGTCCTCGCCGGTGCCGAGCGTGGTCACGACCATCGCCTGGGTCTCGCCGCGGGTGAACAGCGCCGAGCCGTGGGCGCGGGGCAGCACGCCGACTTCGGCGACGATGTTGCGGACAGTCTTGACGTCACGGCCGTCGATGCGCTTGCCGGTGTCCAGGATGTTCCAGCGAACGATCTTGGCTTCCAGCTCCTTGAACACCGCCGCGACGCGGAGCTTGTCGTATTTCGGCTCCTGCCCTTCGGGGAAATAGTGAGCGATCACCTTCTCCTTGACCTTGCCGACCGCGGCGTAGCGATCCTGCTTGACCGGAATGGCGTAGGCGGCGCGCAGCTCCTGCTCGACAAGGCCGAGCATTTCCTTCTCGAGCGCGGCGTTGTCGATCACGGTGACTTCGCGCGGCTCCTTGGCGGCCTTTTCGGCGAGCTCGATGATCGCGTTGATGACCGGCTGGAAGTGGCGGTGACCGAACATCACGGCGCCGAGCATGATGTCCTCGTTCAGCTCCTTGGCTTCCGATTCCACCATCAGCACGGCGTCGGCGGTGCCGGCGACGACCAGGTCGAGCTGGGTGTCGACCATCTCGTCGAGCGTCGGGTTGAGGATGAACTCGTCATTGGCGAAGCCGACGCGCGCGGCGCCGATCGGGCCCTTGAACGGCGCGCCGGAGAGCGTCAGCGCAGCCGACGATGCCACCAGCGCGACGATGTCGGGATCGTTCTCCATGTCGTGCGACAGCACGGTGACGATCACCTGGGTCTCGTTGCGCCAGCCGTCGACGAACAGCGGGCGGATCGGACGGTCGATCAGGCGGGAGACCAGCGTCTCCTTCTCGGTCGGACGACCCTCGCGCTTGAAATAGCCGCCGGGAATGCGGCCCGCAGCGTAGGTCTTCTCCTGGTAGTCGACGGTCAGCGGCAGGAAGTCGACGCCTTCGCGCGGCGCCTTGGCCGCGACGACGGTGGCGAGCACCACAGTCTCGCCATAGGTGGCGATGACGGCGCCGTCGGCCTGACGGGCGATCTTGCCGGTTTCGAGCTTGAGGGGGCGTCCGCCCCAGTCGATCTCGACTGAATGCTTAGTGAACATAGAGGTCTTCTTTCATGGGTTCTCGAAACAAGGGACGCTTCGAAAAACAAAAACCATGCGCAAGATTGCGGGACGCTGATCGGAGCGGATGATCAGCGTCCTGCGATCCTGCCATGGTTTTTGGATGTCGGATGGCGTCCATCCTTTCGGGTCATACGGGCGCCTTGCCCGTTGTGCCCAGCCGCCGGATTGCTGCTGGACTGTCAGTCGGCACGAACGCGAACACCGAACCGCGGTCTTCGCCGATCATGCCCCGGATGCGAATCGTTACTCGAGCATGATCCGGAAAAGTGTGAAGCGGTTTTCCGAAAAGATCATGCTCAAACAACAATCCAAAGTGCGATTCTCATCGCGCTTTGGGCTCGCACCCGACGCGCACGCAGCCTCGATCAAAAACCTTCAAATAAGCGCTTTCGTTCGAAACCACGCGCAAAAACGCGCGCCGGTGGCGCGCGCAGGAACTCTTAACGACGAATGTTGTGCTTCTCGAGCAGCGCCTTGTACCGAGCCTCGTCCTTCTTCTTCAGGTAGTCGAGGAGCGAGCGGCGGGTCGAGACCAGCTTCAAGAGGCCGCGACGCGAATGGTTGTCCTTCACGTGGGTCTTGAAATGGCTGGTGAGGTTGTTGATGCGTTCCGACAGGATCGCGACCTGAACCTCGGGCGAGCCGGTGTCGCCGGCCTTGGTGGCATTCGTCTTGATGACTTCCGCTTTGCGTTCTGCGGCAATCGACATCGTCAATTTCTCTCGTTGCGACCGGGGCTGGCAGTCAGGCCGGTCAGGTTGAACACACGCTTGGGGATGATTTCGCCATTGCCAACTTCGGCAAGCGCCAAAAGACGGCCTGCCACCGTGACATAGACTGTGCCGCTACAAGTGGGCGCATCCCGTCCGCGCAACAAAACGGCTTGGCCCCGATGGAGCCTTGCCGCATCAGCCCGAGTGACGGCCAGTGCCGGGATGTCGTCCAGCGCGGTCTCAACGGGCAAAAGCGCGTCGGCGAGGCTACCCTCGCCGGACGCGGCTCTATCGCACAAAGCCTCCAACTGATCCAGCGGAATCATGTCGTTTTCGCCAAATGGGCCGACCAGGGTCCGCCGGAGCGCGCAGATATGGCCGTAAGTGCCGAGAATCCGGCCCATATCGCGGGCGAGCGCGCGGACATAGGTGCCCTTGCCGCACTCGGCCTCGAATACGGCCCGGTCGTTATCTGGTTGATCGACAAGGGTTAAATGGTGAATTTCGACCGGGCGGGGGGCCAGCTCCACGACCTCGCCGTCGCGGGCGAGGTCATAGGCGCGCTCGCCCTGGACCTTGATCGCCGAATAGCGCGGCGGGATCTGCTCGATCACCCCGGTGAAGCGGGGCAGGAGGGCCAGGATGGCCTCCCGGGTCGGGCGCTGGTCGGAGGTCGCGGTGACCCGGCCCTCGATATCGTCGGTGTCGCGCTCCTCGCCCCAGCACACCGTGAACTGGTAGCGCTTGCGGCCGTCCATCACAAAGGGAACCGTCTTGGTGGCTTCTCCAAGTGCAATGGGCAGGCCGCCGGAGGCGAGCGGGTCGAGCGTGCCGGCGTGTCCCGCACGCTTGGCGTTGAACAGGCGCTTGAGCACGGCAACGGCCTGCGTCGAGGTCATGCCGATCGGCTTGTCGAGCACGACCCAGCCGTGGACATCGCGGCGGTCGCGGCGAACCTGGTTGCCCTTCTGCTGCTTGGCGCGCGGATCGTTGTTGACGCGGCGCGGCTCCTGATGCGGCTGGGAATTGGCGCCCAGGCCCGCAAAATTATCGTCCGCAAAATTATTTTTCTGCACATCGCGCTGATCGGCATCGTTGCCCTCGATCGCGCCGTGAGCCGGGTCCATCGTCATTGCTCTTCTTCCCGATCCGAATCCGGATCCTGTTCCAAGTCCTGTTCGAGATCCTTCTGCACCGCAGGTGTTCGCAAAAGCTTCTCGATCCGTTCCGCTTCGTCGAATCGCTCGTCGACGCGGAAACGAATGTCAGGTGCAAATTTCAGGTTAACGCGCCGCGCGACTTCGCCGCGCAGGAATTTCTTGTTGCGCTCGAGCGCAGCGATGACGATCTCGGTGTCGCGGCCACCGAGCGGCATCACGTAGATTGTTGCGAGCTTCAGGTCGGGCGACATCCGTACCTCCGGCACGGTGATGATGTGGCCTTCGAGATCCGCATCATGCACGTTGCCTTGCGCCAGAATCTCGGCCATCGCATGGCGGACCTGCTCGCCGACGCGCAACTGACGTTGCGAGCCGCCGGTCGCGGAACTTTTCTTCTGGTGGTGGCGGGGCATGGTCGAAAATCACCTCGTCGTGCCCGCGTTTGGGACACGAGCATTGTCATTTGTCCTGTTGAAACGAATGAGGCGCGGATGGCCGGAATGAATCCGGCCATCGCACTCCCGCAATTTCAGCTCAAAAAGATCCGGGCGCTTCGGTAAGATTTGGACTTACAGGGAGCGCTGGATCGTCTCCACGCGATAACACTCGATCACGTCACCGGCACGCATGTCGTGATAGTTCTCGAAGGCCATGCCGCATTCCTGACCGGACTGGACTTCCTTCACCTCGTCCTTGAAGCGCTTCAGGGTCGACAGCTTGCCTTCGTGCACGACGACGTTGTCGCGGATCAGGCGCACATTGGCGCCGCGTTCCACGGTGCCGTCGGTGACGCGGCAGCCGGCGACCTTGCCGACCTTGGAGATGTTGAAGATCTCCAGGATCTCGGCATTGCCCAGCATGGTTTCGCGCAAGGTCGGCGCGAGCAGACCGCTCATCGCCTTCTTCACGTCGTCCACGAGGTCGTAGATGATGTTGTAGTAGCGGATCTCGATGCCGTTGCGCTTGGCGGCCGCAGCGGCCTCCTTGTTGGCGCGAACGCTGAAGCCGATGATCGCGGCGTTGAAACCTTCCGCGAGCGTCACGTCGGATTCGGAGATACCGCCGACGCCGGCATGCAGGATGCGGGCGGCGACTTCGTCGGTGCCGAGCTTCTCCAGCGAGCCGAGGATGGCTTCCAGCGAGCCCTGCACGTCGGCCTTGACGATCAGCGGGAATTCCTTGCGGCCCGCCGTCTTCAATTGCGACATCATCTGCTCGAGCGAGCCGCGCATGCCGGAGATCGAGGCTGCCGCGTTCTCGCGCTTCTGGTGCGCGCGGTAGCTGGTGATCTGGCGGGCGCGGGCTTCGTTCTCGACCACCGCGAGGCGATCGCCGGCTTCCGGCGGACCGTTGAAGCCGAGCACCTCGACCGGCACCGAGGGACCTGCCTCCTGCACGGTCTCGCCCTGATCCGAGATCAGCGCGCGGACGCGGCCCATCTCGGCGCCGGCGACGATGATGTCGCCGACACGAAGCGTGCCGCGCTGGACCAGCACGGTGGCGACCGGACCACGGCCGCGGTCGAGCTTGGCTTCGATCACGGTGCCTTCGGCCGGACGCTCCGAGTTGGTCTTCAGGTCGAGGATTTCGGCCTGCAGCGCGATCATCTCGAGCAGCTTGTCGAGATTGGTCTTGTTCTTGGCCGACACCTCGACGTCGACGACCTCGCCGCCGAAGGATTCCACCTGCACCTCGTGCTGGAGCAGCTCGGTGCGCACGCGCTCGGGCTTGGCATCGGGCTTGTCGATCTTGTTGATGGCAACGATGATCGGCACGCCTGCCGCCTTGGCGTGATTGATGGCTTCGACCGTCTGCGGCATCACGCCGTCATCGGCCGCGACCACCAGTACGACGATGTCGGTGACCTTGGCGCCGCGGGCGCGCATCGCGGTGAACGCGGCGTGGCCGGGCGTGTCGATGAAGGTGATCTTCTTGCCGCTCTCGGGCGACAGCACCTGATAGGCGCCGATATGCTGGGTGATGCCGCCGGCTTCGCCGGAGACCACGTTGGCATGACGGAGCGCGTCGAGCAGCGAGGTCTTGCCGTGGTCGACATGGCCCATCACGGTCACGACGGGCGAACGGGTCTCGGTGTCCGTGGAATCGTCGACCTGGTCGAACAGGCCTTCCTCGACGTCGGAGGCGGCAACGCGCTTGACGGTGTGACCGAGCTCTTCGGCGATCAGCTGCGCGGTGTCGGCATCGATCACGTCGGTGATCTTGTGCATCGCGCCCTGCTTCATCAGCATGCGGATGACGTCGACCGCACGCTCGGCCATGCGGTTGGCGAGCTCCTGGATGGTGATCGCTTCCGGAATGACCACTTCGCGAATGAGCTTTTCCTTCGGCTCGTTCGAGGCGTGGCCCTTCAGGCGCTGGGTGCGGCGGCGGAACGAGGCGATCGAGCGCTCACGCACCTCGTCGGCATTGAGCGCGGTGACGACGGTCAGGCGGCCGCGCTCCTTCTGCGGGCCGGGCTTGTGGGTGGTCTTGGGGGCTGCCGCAGGACGCGCGGCGCCGCCGGGACCGCGACGGATCTGGCGCGGCGCCTCGTCCTCGTCAGGTTCGGCCGCAACTGCGGGGCCGCGACCTGCCGGTCCACCCGGACGCTGCGCGGTCGTCGTTGCAGGGCGCGCCGTCGTGGTTCCCGGACGCGCTGTCGTGGTTCCAGGCCGGGGCGCGGGCGCGCCGGGGCGCGGCGCAGGGGCGGCCGGCGCCGCGGTCGCGGGGCGCGCGGCGGATGCCGGCTGCTCGCCCTCGCCGAAACGCTTCTTGGCCTCGGTCTCGGCCTTCCGCTTGGCTTCGTCCTCGTGACGGTGGCGCTCTTCCTCGGCCTTGCGGCGGGACTCGGCGGCCTCGCGCTCGGCGCGTTCGGCAGCTTCGCGGACCGCGCGGCGCTGGGCCTCTTCCTCGGCCTGGCGGCGTTCCTCGACCTCGCGCAGCTTGGCATCGGCCAGCGCGCTCGCACGGGCCGAGCGCTCGTCCTCGGTCAGGGTGCGCAGGACCACGCCGGAACCGGCATTGCGCGGCGGCGGCGGCGGCGCCGGGCGCGACGGCGCAGGCGCGGCTGGTGCCGGCTTTACGGCAACCTCAGGCGTGTGCGGCTCCGGGCCGTCGCCAATGCGGCGCTTGCCGCGCTTCTCGACCACGACCTGCTTGCTGCGGCCATGGCTGAAGCTCTGGCGTACGGTGCCCGTTTCGACGCGCGGCTTGAGCGATAGCGTCTTGCTCGGAACGCTCAGCTTCTTGTCGCCAGGGGTCTTGGTATCAACCATTCAGCAGTCCTAATCCTGATTTATCAGTGTTGTGCGTTGCCGCACCGTCAGATCGGTTCGTCGTTGTCTCTCAGAAATCCTGGCCGTGCTTTTCGGCAGTCTTGTCATCGTCCGCCATCCGGTATCGGACCAGCATCTGGCTACGTGACAGGAATGACCTGCTCGCCGGGCCCGCGAGCAGCGCAGCATGTATCACATTTGACCGGGTCAGTGCCAAATCCAATTCTAACGATTTCAGTGCGGTGACGACGGGAATCTGCGGCTTGGCGCCGCGATTTCCGGCATTTTGACGCGCCAGCATGTCCAATTTGCGGATTCCGTCCGCAGCCCCGTCACTGGCGTGGATCAGGACCTCGGCCGTGCCTTCCCGCAGGGCGCTCTCGACCTTACCGAAGCCGGCCACAACCTGGCCCGCCTTGGCAGCGATTCCAAGGGCTTCCGTCACGCTCCTGACGAGGAGCGCCTCGATATCGGCGGGAAGCGTCTGAGGGATGCGCAGCTCGCGCTTGAAGGCCTTGCTAAATTGGTGACGCCGCACGGCTTCCGCAACCACCTCGCGCGAGGCGGTGACCCACATGCCGCGTCCGGGCAGCTTGCGCTTGAGATCGGGAACTATGTCGCCCTGCGGCGAGACGACGAAGCGGATCAGCTCGTCGATCGGCCGGACCTGCCGGCTGACCGCGCACATCCGCATGGTCGCGGACCTTTCGGTCCGCGGCCCATGGTCGAGTTCGCTGTCAGTGCTGGCGAGCATCCGGGCGACATCCTCCGTCGCCCTTAAGCCGGCTGATCTTCGGTCGCCTCAGCCTCTTCAGCAGGCTTGGCGAGATCGGCCTCGGTGATCCAGCCGGCCTTGACGCGGGCCTGCATGATCATGGCTTCGGCATCGTCACGGGTGATGTCGATACCGTCGAGCGCACCCGCAAATTTGGTCTGCTCGCCGCCTTCCTTGCGCTCGGTCCAGCCGACCAGATCGTCGGTGGCGCAGCCGGCGAGGTCGTCGACGGTCTTGATGTCGTTCTCGCCGAACTTCACCAGCATCTTCGAGGTGACGCCGGGCACGTCCTTGAGGGCATCCTCGACGCCGAGCTCCTTGCGCCTCGCCTCGAGCTCGGCTTCCTGCTGCTCGAGATATTCGCGGGCGCGGTTCTGGAGCTCCTGCGCGGTCTCCTCGTCAAAGCCCTCGATGCCGGCGAGCTCCTTGACGTCGACCATCGCGAGTTCCTCGACCGAGGTGAAGCCTTCGGACGCCAGTAGCTGGCCGACCACTTCGTCGACGTTGAGCGATTCCATGAAGACGCGGGTGGAGTTCTCGAAGTCGGCCTGGCGACGCTCCGATTCCTCCTGCTCGGTCAGGATGTCGATGTCCCAGCCGGTGAGCTGCGAGGCCAGACGCACGTTCTGGCCGCGGCGGCCGATCGCCAGCGAAAGCTGGTTGTTGGTGTCGGGGACCACGACCTCGATGCGCTCGCGGTCTTCGTCGATGACGACCTTGGAGACCTCGGCCGGCGCAAGCGCGTTGACCACGAAGGTCGCGATGTCCGGCGACCAGGGAATGATGTCGATCTTCTCGCCCTGCAGTTCGTTCACCACGGCCTGCACGCGCGAGCCGCGCATACCGACGCAGGCGCCGACCGGATCGACCGAGGAATCCCGGGAAATTACGCCGATTTTCGCGCGCGAGCCGGGATCGCGGGCCACCGCCTTGATCTCGACGATGCCGTCATAGATTTCCGGCACTTCCTGCGCGAACAGTTTTGCCATGAACTGCGGATGGGTGCGGGAGAGGAAGATCTGCGGGCCGCGCGTCTCGCGGCGGACGTCGAAGATATAGGCGCGGACGCGGTCGCCGTTGCGGAACACTTCGCGCGGTAGCATCTCGTCGCGGCGGATGATGGCTTCACCCCGCCCGAGATCGACGATCACGCTGCCATATTCGACGCGCTTGACGACGCCGTTGACGATGTCACCGATGCGGTCCTTGAATTCCTGGTACTGCCGGTCGCGCTCGGCCTCGCGCACCTTCTGCACGATGACCTGCTTGGCCGACTGCGCGGCGATGCGGCCATATTCCAGCGGCGGCAGGGTGTCGGCGATGGTGTCGCCGACCTGGGCGCCGGGATTGGCGCGCTGCGCATCGACCAGCGAGATCTGGTTGGAGTGATTCTCGACCTTGTCGACGACCAGCATGTGGCGCGACAGCCGCAGCTCGCCCTTCTTCGGGTCGATCTCGGCGTGAACGTCAGTCTCGCTGCCGTAACGGGCCCGCGCGGCTTTGGCGATGGCGTCCTCCATCGCCGCGATGACGATGCCGCGGTCGATCGATTTCTCGCGCGCGACGGCGTCCGCGATCTGGAGCAATTCGAGTCGATTGGCGCTGACTGCCATGGCTAGTCTCCTTCAGGCTCGATCTCGCCGCGCCGCGCACGTTCGGCGGCAAGGCGATGTTTCTTCGTATTGGTCGGGGCCGGCTTCTTTTTCGGCTTGGTGTTTTTGGTGGTTTTTTCGCTAATTTTCGCGTGCGGCGCCTGCGGCGGCTCAAGACCCAGATTGCGGCGCATCTCGCGCGCCTCGGCCTTGCCGCGGCGCATGGATTCGGCAATCAGCTCGTCGGTCAGCACCAGCCGGGCCTCGCCGATATCCTCCATCGTCAGGAGAACGTCGGCATCGTCGCCCGCTTTGACGTCGTCGCGATGCAGATGGACGCGGTCGCCATCGACGGCACCGAGCGTGCCGCGGAACCGCTTGCGCCCCTCATGCGCGACCGCCATCTCGACCTTCACCAGATGCCCGGAATAACGCTCGAAGTCGGAGCGCCGCACCAGGGGGCGGTCGATTCCCGGCGAGGAGATCTCGAGGCGATAGGCGCGGTCGATGGGGTCGGCGACATCGAGCACGGGCGAGAGCGCCCGTGAGATCGCCTCGCAATCCTCGAGCTGCATCGAGCCGTCCGGCCGCTCGGCCATGATCTGCACGGTGCAGCCAGCTTCCCCGGAAATGCGGATCCGCACCAGGCGGTAGCCCATGCCCTCAAGCACCGGGGCTGCGACCGCAGACACCCGCGCCGCCACGCCCGGCTCGACCACGAGCCGCGGCTCGGCCAGCAATTCGGCATCCGTGGAACCAGTGTTCGGTTCGGTCATATCCAGGGTCAAGGCGCTCGATGGTTAAGGCTTGGTTACGATGTCAAAGCCCGCTTGGGGAACTCTCCCGACAGCGCGTCGGGCCGGATCTTCCACCAACCCGCGTTCAGGTAATAAAAAAGAGCGGGTCCTTTCGGGCCCACTCTCACTACGCGGATCGTATGAGAAGATGAATTGGCGCTCATATAGCCCTTTCCGCCCTCCCGGACAAGGCCCATCGCAGGCCAGGCGAGGCTTTTTGCGCCCGATTCGCGGTCTCCCGCGCAACGCTTCTTTCATTTCCGGGGCCTAAATTCTCTGATTGTGGGGCGGCTTGGACCAAGGGCGCACCCGCGGCGTGCCCTGTACGAGTTTGCGTTTTCATGACCGCTGCCACGTCGCTCATTCCCGGACTGGATGCTATCGTCAAACGCGGCGACCCCCGCCGTCGCGGCGAGATTGCGCGTGCCATCGCCGGGCTGTTCTTCCAGGATCCCACGAGGCTCGGTCCCGAGCTGATCGATCTCTTCGACGATCTCCTGATCGATCTCGTTCCACATGCCGAGCTCGCCTCGCGCATCGATCTCGCCGAGCGCTTCTCGCGCCTGAACAACGCGCCGCCGCATCTGGTGAACCAGTTCGCGCGCGAAAACGAGATCATGGTGGCAGGTCCCGTGCTGCGCCGCTCGCCCGTGCTCGATGACGCCGCTCTCGTCGAGATCGCGCGGCTGAAGGGCCAGGGCCATCTGCTGGCGATGACGGAGCGCCCCGTCTTGCCGGCCGTCGTCACCGACGTGCTGGTCGAGCGCGGCGATCGCGATGTCGTGCGTCGCGCCGCGGGCAATGCCGGCGCGATGTTCTCGCCGGGCAGCTATTCCGAGCTGATCAAGCGCGCCGCGCAGGACGGCGTGCTGACGCTCAAGATCGGCCAGCGCAGCGATCTCTCCGGCGAGCACCTGAAGGAGCTTCTCAACGGCACGCTCGACGTCATCCGCCGCCGCCTCTCCAGCGTGGTCAATCCCGTGCGCCAGGTCGAGATCAAGCGTGCGATGGCGGCGATCGAGGAGGCTGCGCTGCCGCCGGGACCGCGACGCGATTTCTCCGCGGCCCAGCGCACGGTGCTTACCTTGCATCGCGAAGGCCATCTCGGCGAGAGCGCGCTGCTCGGCTTCGCCAAGGCGCACAAATACGAGGAATCGATCGCATCGCTTTCGGCGATGGCCGGCATCCGCATTTCGATTCTCGACCGCCTGATCGGGGGCGACCGCTACGATCCGATTCTGATCCTCGGCCGCGTGCTCAATCTCGGCTGGCCCACGGTGCGCGCGCTGATCCTGCTCTGGTACGGCCCCAATCGTACGCCTGCTGATGCCGACATCGAGGCCGCGCGCATGAACTTTACGCGTCTGATGCCGACGACGGCCGAGCGCGTCGTGAATTTCTGGCGCAACCGGCAGACGATTTGAATGCTTTCGGTCGTTCCGGGGCGCGCGAAGCGTGAACCCGGAACCTCGAGATTCCGGGTTCGATGCTGCGCATCGCCCCGGAATGACAACTACACCCGCCTGAACCGCAAATAAGCCGTCTTGCGGCCTTCGCGCGCCGCTTTCCGGCCGTAGCGCGTCATGGTGTAGCCGGCCCATGGTTGCCGGAAATCGTCGGCGCGCTCGGCAAGCCAGACGAAGTCCGGCGAGCGCGCAAGATGCGACAACGTCCAGGCGCAGTAATCGTCGATATCGCAGACGAAGCGGAATTCGCCGCCCGGCTTCAGCACGCGCGCCATTGCGGCGATCGTCCTGTCCTGGACGAAGCGCCGCTTCCAGTGCCGCCGCTTCGGCCAGGGATCCGGATGGATCAGGTCGATCCGCGACAGCGAGGCCTTCGGTAGCCAGGCCAGCAGCTCGGCGGCGTCGCCCGCGAACAGGCGGATGTTGGCGATGTTGGCGACTTCGATCTGCGCGAGGATTTTTGCCATGCCGTTGACATAGGGCTCGCAGCCGATAAAGCCGGTCGTGGCGAAAGCCTGCGCCTCGGCCGCGAGATGCTCGCCGCCGCCGAAGCCGATCTCGAGCCGCACATCATCGGCTGCGGGATCGAAGATCTCGCTTGCATCCGCCGGCGCTGCGCCCGCGATGTCGAGCGCAAGATGCGGCAGCAGATGATCGATCAGCTCGGCCTGGTGCTGCCTGAGCTTGTGGCCCTTGCGGCGCCCGAAGAAGGCGCGCTCGCTGTCGTCGCGCTCGGGGTCTGACTTGCGCTCGCTCATCGCAGCGTCTGATACAGTCGATAGAGCAGCCGCGCGCGCGGTTTGAGCGAGGAGACATAAAGCTGCTCATAATGGGTGTGCGCGCCCTTGCCGTCGACGCCAAGCCCGTCGAGCGTGCCGGTGTGGGGAGCGGTGAAATTGCCGTCCGAGCCGCCGCCGGTATAGGTGTCGATCAGCTCGAAGCCGATCTCGTTGGCGAGCGCTTTGGCGTGCTCGTAGAGCGAGGCGCCCGCATTGCCCTTCTCGTAGGGAGGACGATTGAGTTCGCCCGTGACCGTGACCGTGACGCCGTCCGTCTTCGATTTCAGTCCAAGAATCTTGCCGACGAATTCGTCCGCGTCGGTGAAGCTCGGAACGCGCAGGTCGATTTCGGCATAGGCCTCTTCCGGTGTCACGTTGGGGCGCGTGCCGCCGCGCACCACGCCGACATTGACGGTGACGCCGCGCTTCAGGTCGTTCATTCCCTCCAGCGCGTGGATGATGTTGGCGAGCTCGCGGATGGCGCTGCGGCCGTCTTCGGGCCGCGAGCCGGCATGCGCCGGCACGCCCTTGATGAACACCTCGAAGCGTCCGACGCCCTTGCGTCCGGTGACGATCTTGCCGCCGTCGCGCGCCGGTTCCGTCACCAGCACGTATTTGGCCTTGCGTCCTTCCTGCTCGATCAGTGCACGCGAGGTGGGGCTGCCGATTTCCTCGTCGGAGGTGAACATGTGGGTGACGCCGAGCGGCGAACGCTTGCCGTCGGCGCAGAGTGCGGCAAATGCGTGATGGGCGATGTAGGCGCCGCCCTTCATGTCGTAGATGCCGGGGCCGAACGCGCTGTCGCCCTCGACCTTGAACGGCAGGCGCTCGATGAAGCCCAGCGGATGAACGGTATCGAGATGACTCAACACCAGGATGCCCGGCTGCTCCTGCCCCCAGGTCGAGCGGGCCAGAAGATGATCGCCGCAGCCGTCGACGCCGGCGACGCGCTCGAGCGTGACGGGCAGATCGCGGTATTGATCCGCGACCAGCGACACCAGCCGGTTGACCTGTTCAGGGGCTTCCGTCGGCGTCTCGATCTCCACCCAGCGCCGGATGCCGTCGAGAATAGTTTGGGTATCGAACCAGTTGGAGTTCGTCATGGGCGCATCTATGCCTTTGAATCGCATCATCCGGGAGGGCGCGCGTCAATACGCGGCCGCAAATGACGACATAGGCCAGATTTGGCGCAGCCTCAAATCGGATTGAGCTGGTGCGCGTCAGCGCTTGTCGGGGCCTTCGCGGGCCGCGATCTGCTCGACGAGATCGACGATCGAGCGGCGCATCTTCGAATCGGTGATTCGGGTGAACGCCTTGGTCAAGGCGAGACCCTCGGAGGTCGCGAGGAAGTCGGAAACATAAGAAGGCGAGGCGCCTTCGCTGAAGCCGTTCGGACCCGGCACGCCGCTCGGGCCGCCCTCGAACAGGAACGACACCGGGACCTGAAGAATCTCGGCAATTTGCTGGATACGGCTCGCGCCGACCCGGTTCGTGCCCTTCTCGTATTTCTGGATCTGCTGGAACGTCAGGCCCAAAGCTTCACCGAGCTTTTCCTGGCTCATGCCCAACATGATGCGACGCATACGCACGCGGCTGCCGACATATTTGTCAACAGGGTTGGGCGCTTTCGACATTTCCTCAGCCTCCAAACACCACCCTCAGCGCAATCAACCGGAATGCCTCAGGTGCCAGCAGCGTAAAATCAAACCCTGTTATTGGGAAACATTGCGGAGAAATTTAGCAACGCCCACTGTCTTTCGCAGCGGGTGCAGAATGAGGAACCCGCCTGCAATCTGTCAACCGTGGGACTACGGTTGTCAAAGGATTCCGGCCGCCTCGATGGCGACGGCGTGATCAGGGGTGCCGTTTGGCAACACGCCGGCGGACCGCGAGTATCACGGCCACCGCAATGAGCATGGCAGCGGGTACGTCACCCACGCGCGCATAGACAGTCGGCGGGAGGGCTGCGGGCAGGTTTGCGTCCAAAATGCCTTCGATGCCGAGACCGAGGCTTGCGACGGTTCGTCCGACCGGATCGATCACCGCGGAGATGCCGGTATTGGCGGAGCGGACCAGCGGCAATCCGAGCTCGATCGCGCGCATTCGCGCCTGCTCCAGATGCTGATAGGGACCGGTCGAGATGCCGAACCAGCCGTCATTGGTGAGGTTCACGATCCAGCCCGGACGTTCGTTGCGTCCTGCCACCTCACCGGGAAAGATGGCTTCGTAGCAGATCAGAGGCAGCGCCGATGGTGCGGTGGGGACCGGCAGCGCATGCCGCACGCTGCCGGTGATGAAGCCGCCGCGCACACGCGTCAGCTGCTCGAAACCGAGCTTCTCCATCAACTCCTGGTAGGGAAGAAACTCGCCGAACGGCACGAGGTGCAACTTGTCGTAGACCGCGAGCACGCTGCCGTCGTGATCGATCACGTAGATCGAATTGTAGGCGCGCGTGATCGGCGTTCCCCGCGGCAGGTCGGGCGCGCGCACCGACCCCGTGATCAGCACCGTGCCCTTCGGCAAGAGCTCGGCGATTTGCGCCATCGCGTCGGCTTCGCGAGTCAGAAAGAACGGGAAGGCGGATTCCGGCCAGATCAGGATGGTGGCATCGCGCACGCCGGTCGATTGCGGCCCGGAGGCGCGGTCCGACAGCGCGAGGTATTTCTTCATCACCTCCGCCTTGGCGGCGTAGTTGAACTTGGCGTCCTGCTGCAGGTTCGGTTGCATCAGGCGCAGCTTGGCGCCTGATACCATCGTGGTCGGAAGCAGCGACAGGCGGATCGCGCCGAAGATGCTCATGACAATCAGAAGCGCGATTGCCGCGGCCGGTGCGCGCCACGTTATGCTGCGATCAGGCGTGCGGTCGATCAGCGTCGCGGGGCTGGCAAAGATCGCAACCGTCAGGAAGGTCATGCCCCACAGGCCGATCAGCGAGGCGGTCTGCGCCAGCGGCAGCGGCTCGGACAGCGCATAGCCGAACGCGTTCCAGGGAAAGCCGGTCAGCGCGTGACCGCGCAGCCATTCGGCGATGGTGAGGCTTGCCGCGAGCGCAAGCACGCGCGTGGCGTTCTTGGTCCAGAGCAGGCGCGCCAGCGCAAAGCCGATCGCCGTGAAGATCGAGAGATAGGCCGGCAGGCCCAGCACCGCGAGCGGCGTCAGCCAGGCGAAGATGTCGGCGTCGACGAAGAAGGCGTAGCCGATCCAGTAGAGGCCGGGGACGAAATAGCCGAGGCCGAACCAGTAGCCGGTCAGCGCCGCGGCGGGGATGCCACCATATCGTCCGGCGCCGGTGCCGTCGATCAGCCAGACCAGCACCGGAAAGGTGATGAACAGCACCGGGAAGAGGTTGAACGGCGCCTGCGCCAGCACCGACAACGCGCCGGCTGCCATGGCGATGACGGCGCGCTTCCATCCCCAGGCGAGGATGATGGCAAGCGCGATCTGCCGAAGCCGCTGCAACGCACTCACTGCGGGCCGGTCCCGTCGCTCGGCGGCGTGGGCGGCGTGTCACTGGCCGGCGGCGGACTCTCGGGCGCGGCCTCGCGGCGCCGGCTCTCGCGCTGGGTGCGCGGCGCCGGACGTTCCTTCCGCGTCGAGATGCGCAGCCGCTTGACGCGGCGCGGATCGGCATCGAGCACTTCGACCTCGTAATTGCCGGGACCCGAGATCACCTCGCCGCGCACCGGAAGGCGTCCGACGAAGCTGACGAGATAGCCGCCCAGTGTCTCGACCTCCTCACCGGCCTCGCCGGTGACGAAATCCGCGCCGATCACGGTGCGGACGTCGTCGAGGCTGGCGCGGGCGTCGGCGATGAAGGCGTTGTCCGGCAGGCGCACGATCGAGGGCGGCTCGTCGCTGTCGTGCTCGTCGTCGATCTCGCCGACGATCTGCTCGACGATGTCCTCGATCGAGACCAGCCCGTCGCTGCCGCCATATTCGTCGACGACCAGCGCCAGGTGAATGCGCGTGGCTTGCATCTGCGCGAGCAGGTCGATCGCCCGCATCGAGGGCGGCACGTAGAGCAGCTTGCGGATGATGCGCGCGTCCTCGAGAGGCATCGCAAGATCGACTGCGCGCAGATCGAGGCCGGCCGGCAGCGGCTTCTTGCGCTTGGTCTTGGTAGCTTCCGACACCCGCGCCCGCGCGGTCATGAAGGCGAGCAAATCGCGGATGTGGACGATGCCGACGGGATCGTCGAGCGTCTCGTTGTAGACGACGAGGCGGGAATGGCCGGCGCTCTCGAAGCGGTCCATCAACTCGCCGAGCGGGATGTCGCGCTTCACCGCGATGATGTCGGCGCGATGCACCATGACGTCGGCGATGCGGCGCTCGTGCAGGCCGAGGATGTTGCGCAGCATGGTGCGCTCGACGGCGGAGAAGCCGGTGTCGTCGGGCGTCGTGGCGTCGAGCACGACCTGGAGATCGTCGCGCACCGATCCCGCCTTCCAGCCGAACAGCGAGCGGATGGCGCGCAGCAGCCAGCTTTCGGCGGTCGGGCGCATGACCTCGCCGGGCGTCACCACCGCCGGCAGATTGGGCGTGTTGCGCGGATTGTCGTGGATTGGATCGGAATCCGGCATCTCAGTGCGTCCCCGGGCGGTCGGCATAGGGATCGGGGATGCCGAGATGGGCGAGGATCTCGATTTCGAGCGCTTCCATCTCCTCGGCGTCGTCGTCGTTCTCGTGGTCGTAGCCGATCAGGTGCAGGAAGCCGTGCACGGCGAGGTGGCTCAAATGGTGATCGAACGGCTTGTGCTCCTCGTCCGCCTCGCGCCGCATCGTCTCGTAGGCGATCGCGATGTCGCCGAGCATGCGCGGCGCATCGCCTTCCTTCCATTCGCCTTCCGGCTGCAGCGCGGGAAACGACAGCACGTTGGTCGGCTTGTCGATGCCGCGCCAGTTGCTGTTGAGGGTGCGGATGCCGGCATCATCGGTCAGCATCACGGCCACTTCCGCGTCGGCAACATCTTCGTCGACGCTCCCGGCGGCGGCGGCGACCGCGCGCTGGATCACGGCTTCGGAATCGGGCTCGCGCTGCCAGCAATCGGCGACGACGAGGACCTCGGTCATGGGAAGGTTCGGATGTGACATTGTCTTTGTTCGGAACGAAGAGCGCCGTGTCCGCGCCCCTCTTGGTCCGGCTGTTGTCCCGTCAGGATTTATCGGCGGCCGGCCGCTGCGGCGAACCTTCATAGGCGGCGACGATCCGCGCCACGAGCTCATGGCGGATCACGTCCTCGGCTTTGAAATGAACTTGGGCAATGCCTTCGACGCCGCTTAGGAGGCGCGTTGCCTCGGCAAGACCCGAGGTCTGGCCGTTCGGCAGGTCGATCTGCGAGGGGTCGCCCGTCACGATCATGCGGCTGTTCTCGCCCAGACGCGTCAGGAACATCTTCATCTGCATCGACGTGGTGTTCTGCGCCTCGTCCAGGATGATGGCGGCGTTGGTGAGCGTGCGGCCGCGCATGAAGGCGAGCGGCGCGATCTCGATCTCGCCGGTCTGCAGCGCGCGCTCGACGATGCGCGCGTCCATGAGGTCGTAGAGCGCGTCGTAGATCGGGCGGAGATAAGGATCGACCTTCTCGCGGAGATCGCCGGGCAGGAAGCCGAGGCGCTCGCCGGCTTCAACCGCCGGGCGCGACAGGATGATCTTGTCGACCTCCTTGCGCTCGAACAGCTGCGCGGCATGCGCGACCGCGAGCCAGGTCTTGCCGGTGCCGGCGGGACCGATGCCGAACACCAGCTCGTGGCGCTTCAGCGCGCGGATGTAGGAATCCTGCGCGGCAGTGCGCGCGCGCACCGGGCGCTTGCGTAAGTTGATACTGTCGAAGGTCGATTTCGCCGACTTGGCATCGAACTCGAACAGCGAGCCCTGCGCGATCACGGCGCGGATCGAGCCTTCGACCTCACCCTGGTCGAGGTCCTGCCCCTTCAAGGCTTGCGCGTAGAGCATCTCCAGCACACGGCGCGCGGCGTCGCAGCCGTCGCGCGTGCCGCCGATGGTGATGTGGTTGCCCTTGGAATCGACGATGACACCGAGCCGCCGTTCGATCTGCGCGAGGTGCTGGCCGTAAGGGCCGACCAGGGCGGAAGCGGCGCGGTTGTCGTCGAAATCGATGACGACCTGGGTCTCGGGCGGAACTTGCATGTCGCGGTCAAATTTGCGGCTGGGAGCGATAGAAGACGAATCCGATGCACTTTTTGGCAAGGGTTCAGGCTCCAGTGGCTTGCGATAAAGCGGGCTCGCGCGCGGTGGCGAGCTCGCCGAGAAAGCTGTAGCGCTCGAGGCTGTCGATCCGCACCGGCAGGATTTGTCCGATGATGTCGGGCGAGGCCATCACATGGGCGGGCTGGAGAAAAGCGGTGCGGCCGACGATCTGGCCGTCCTTGCGCGCCGGACGCTCGAACAGCACATCGACCGTTGAGCCAATCGCAGCCCTGTTGAAGGCCGATTGCTGGCTGTCGATCAGTTCCTGGAGCCGCTCCAATCGCTGGTCCATCTCGGCGGGGGACACCGTCTCCTGCATGTCCGCGGCCGGCGTTCCCGGCCGGGCGGAGTATTTGAACGAATAGGCTGCAGCGTAACCGATTTGCGTGACAAGCGCGAGGGTCGCAAGAAAATCTTGCTCGCTTTCGCCGGGGAAGCCGACGATAAAATCTGATGAAAAAGCAATGTCTTGGCGTGCTGACCGGAAACGGTCGATGACGCGCCGATAATCATCGGCGGTATGTTTCCGGTTCATGGCGGCGAGAACCCGGTCCGAGCCCGACTGCACCGGCAGGTGCACGAACGGCATCAGGGCACCGAGATCGCGATGGGCCGCAATCAAACTGTCATCGACGTCGCGGGGGTGGCTGGTCGAATAGCGTAGCCGCGCGATCCCTGGGATCGCCGCCAGATGCTCGAGCAACCGGCCGAGCGGCCAGGTTTTTCCGTCTGGCCCTTCGCCGTGATAGGCGTTGACGTTCTGCCCGATCAGGGTGAGCTCGCGCACGCCGTTGTCGGCAAGCCGCTTCACGTCGTCGACGATTTTTGCCACCGGCCGCGAGACTTCCGAGCCTCGCGTGTACGGCACGACGCAGAAGGTGCAGAACTTGTCGCAGCCTTCCTGCACGGTGACGAAGGCGGAAATGCCGCGCGCGCGGATCGCGGCGGGTTTTGGCTGGGCCAGGAAGCCGAACTTGTCCTCGGCCGGAAATTCGGTCTCGATCGCACGACCTTCGTTGCCGGCGCGCTTCAGGAGCTCCGGCAGATGATGATAGCTCTGCGGTCCGACCACGACGTCGACGACAGGCGCCCGGCGCACGATCTCCTCGCCCTCGGCCTGGGCCACGCAGCCCGCGACCGCGATCTGCATCGCGCGGCCGCCGCGCGCGGCCTCGTCCTTGGCGACGCGCAGCCGCCCGAGCTCGGAATAGACCTTCTCGGAGGCCTTCTCGCGGATGTGGCAAGTGTTGAGGATGACGAGGTCGGCCTCCTCGGCGCTCGCCGTCTCCACGAATCCTTCCGGAGCCAGCGTGTCCACCATGCGCTGGGCATCGTAGACGTTCATCTGGCAGCCATATGATTTGATGTGCAGCTTGCGCGGCGGCGTCATGGAACCCGAAATGGCGATGGAGGACGGCCTTCACATAGAGGCTGGAGGGCCGAAAATCCAGCGAATGGAGCCATTTCCGGCCGTCATTCCGGGGCGCGCGCCAGCGCGAACCCGGAATCTCGAGCTAATTCCTCTAGATTCCGGGTTCACGCGCGCTGCGCGTGCCCCGGAATGACTGCGAGGGGATGGAATCAGCCCGCCAGGGCCTTCGCCTCGACCCGCCGGACCAGCTCCGGGAGCTGATGCATGTCGGCAAAGGTCAGGTCGGCGCCGGCCTGGCGCAGGGTCTCGGCATGGTCGCCCCCGCAATGGCTGCCACCGTAAAAGCCGAACACTTTCATACCGGCCGCGCGTGCGCCGGCGATGCCGGCCAGGCTGTCCTCGATGACGACGCAGCGCTCGGGCGGCACGCCCATTTCCCTGGCGGCGAACAGGAACAGGTCTGGCGCGGGCTTGCCGTTCGTCACTTGCGAGGACGAGAAGATGTTCGGCGCCAGGCGTTCATAGAGCCCCGTGCTTCCAAGGCTCACCTGCATGCGCCGATGCGAACCGCTCGAAGCGACGCAGACGCGTTGCGTCACGACGTCGAGCACGTCGTGGATGCCGCGGATCGCTTCGAGATCGGCTTCGAACGAGCGGAACAGCTCGTCCTGGAGATCACCGTGATAGGCCTCGGGCAGCTTGCGGCCGAGTTCGGTTTCGATCTCGAGATTGGCCTGTTTTGTCGAGCGGCCAAGGAAGCGCGCGAACACCTGCGCCGATGTGATCGGATAGCCGTGCCGCGTCAGCACGTCAGCATGCGCGCGACAGGAGATCACCTCGCTGTCCACGAGAACGCCGTCGCAGTCGAAGATGATGAGATCGATGGGCACTAAATCAATTCGTCGGCTTGTCGTCGTCGAGCGGGACGCAATAGAGCTCGAGCCGGTGATCGACCAGCTTGTAGCCGAGCTTGCGGGCGATCTCCGCCTGCAGCTTCTCGATCTCTTCGGAGGTGAATTCGATCACCTTGCCGTCGCGCAGATTGATGAGGTGATCATGGTGGCTGTCGCGCATCGTCTCGTAGCGCGCGCGGCCCTCGCGAAAATCATGGCGTTCGATGATGCCCGCATCCTCGAACAGCTTGACGGTGCGATACACGGTCGAGATCGAGATCTTGTCGTCGACGGCAACGCAGCGCCGGTACAATTCCTCGACATCGGGATGATCGACCGCCTCCGCGAGCACGCGGGCGATGACACGGCGCTGCTCGGTCATGCGCATGCCGGTGGCGGCACAGCGCGCTTCGATGCCGGACGCCTTGGATGCGGAAGAGGGTTTCAGTGCGGTCATGATTTGTCTGCCTGGCGGGGCGCTTTCTGCCATCGATGTTACGACAAGTCACGTCGCATCAGAAGGGCGTTCAATTGTTCCCCGTTCGGCTGCTTATAGTAGCGTTCGCGGCGTCCGACCACCATGAATCCGGCCCGGTCGTAGAGCCGCCGCGCCGGCTGGTTATTTTCCTCAACTTCGAGAAATATCGTGCGCACGCCGCGCCCCGCGAGATGGCCGAGATGGGTCATCAGCAGCGTGCGGGACAGGCCGCGGCCGCGATGGGCCTGGTCGACCGCGACCGAGAGGATCTCCGCCTCGTCCGCGCCGATCCGCGAGACGGCAAAGCCGATGATCTTGCGGCCGAGGCGCAGCCGATGCACGAGCGTGTTGCGCTCGCTGATCATGCTCTCGAACTCGCTTTCGCCCCAGCCGTGCGCGAAGGAGGCGCCGTGAAGCTGCGCCAGCCGTGCGGCGTCGCGCACGGAAACCGGCTCGACGGCGGCCGTGCCGCCGCGCCACCATTCCGACAGCCATCTCATCATGAGCTTGCGGCTTGTGCGAGCGGCGGAGTTGCGGCCGGCTTTGCGTCGGGTGCTTTCAGATAGAACGGCCGCGCCGGATTGGTCTCGGGATCGGCGGCCGCGCCGAGCCATGCGACCCAGCCGATGTCGGGCGCGGGCTGCGCGTCGACCGCGACCGGCTGCGGCATGTCCTTCGGCCAGCGATCGGCGAGGATGTTCGCGGCATTGCCGACCAGATGCGGCGCGCCGAATTGCGAGACCGCGATCGCCTCGTCGATGGGCGCGATGCCCGGCCGCACCAGGAGGCTGCCGTCGCCGGCGACGATCTGGAAATAGACGTGATCGTGCCGCGCATCGATTGCGGAGATCACCGGCGCCGGTTTGCTCTGGCCGACGATGGTGGCGGCATAGGCCGACAGCGTCGTCAACCCGACCGCCGGCCGTTTCGCCGCAAGCGCAAGGCCGCGCGCCGCCGAGATGCCGACGCGCAGGCCGGTGAAACTGCCGGGGCCGACGGTGACGGCGATGCGATCGAGCGATGTGAAGCCGAGATTGGCTGACTGCATCACGCGTGCGATCATCGGCATCAACGCCTCGGCGTGGCCGCGCTTCATGAGCAGCGATTCCCGTGCGAGGAGCTCGCCGGCGTCGGTGTCGAGCACGGCCGCCGCGCACGCCTCGAGCGCAGTATCGATGGCAAGGATCAGCATGGAATAGCGAATGGCGAGTGACGAATGGAGAACAGTCTAGCGAACCGAGCGCCTATCCGCCATTCATCACGCACGATTTGCAGGCCCCCCGATATGCCACCCTACGACAACCGTCATTCCGGAGAGGTCCGTAGGACCGAACCCGGAATCTCGAGATTCCGGGTCTGGTGCTAACGCACCATCCCGGAACGACGACTTCGTCGTCACATCGGCCGGACTTCGACCACGTCGGGCACGAAGTGCCTGAGCAGGTTCTGGATACCGTGCTGGAGCGTTGCGGTCGATGACGGGCAGCCGGAGCAGGCGCCCTTCATGTTGAGATAGACGATGCCGTCCTTGAAGCCGCGGAAGGTGATGTCGCCGCCGTCATTGGCGACGGCCGGCCGCACGCGGGTCTCGATCAGGTCCTTGATCATGTCGACGGTCTCGGCATCGGCCTCGTCGAAGAACTCGTCCCCGTCGTCGAGATCGACATCGCTTTGTGCTTCGCCGCCGGCGAGCAGCGGGGCGCCGGACATGTAGTGCTCCATGATGGCGCCGAGAATCGCGGGCTTGAGCTGCTGCCATTCACCGCTCGCCTTGGTCACGGTGATGAAATCAGATCCGTAGAACACGCCGGTGACGCCGGGCACCTCGAACAGCTTTTCGGCCAGCGGCGAACGCGCAGCCGATTCGCGGCTCGCAAATTCCATCGGGCCGCCGTCGACTACGACGCGGCCGGGAATGAACTTCAGCGTGGCGGGATTGGGGGTGGCTTCGGTTTGAATGAACATGGTTCTCTCCAGACGTCGCCGGTTCAAGGCCGGCGCGTGCTCTATCACCTAGCAGATGGCGACGGGGAACGCACGGTCAAGGGGCCTGAAGGGCGTTTCGCTGTTATTTCAGCGGGTTAGGTGGTTCCTTCCCCCTCCCCCCCCCGCAAGCGGGGCGAGGTGAAGTACGAGCTACGACAGCGAATCCACGCTTTGGTCGCTCAGCGCGCCCGAGATGATCGTCACAGGCACCGGGAAGGTGCCCAGCTCATGCGCGAGCAGCGAGACCAGAGGTCCCGGACCCTCCGCGCCGGGATTGGCGGCGAGCACCAGCATGGCGATATCAGGGTCCTCGTCGATGACAGCCAGCAGCTGTTCCATCGCTGCGCCTTCGCGAATCACCCGTTCCGGCGTGATCGCGGCGATGCCGTTGGCTCGACCGGCGGCGCGGTCGAGCGCGGCCTCCGCCGCCTCCTGCGCCTCGGCGCGCATGATGTCGGCGACGCCGAGCCATTCCTGCGTCTGCTCCTCGGGCTCGATGATGCGCAGCATCACGACGCCGCCGCCGGCACGGATCGCCCAGCGGCTGGCGTAATAGACCGCGCGATCCCATTCGGCGCTGTCGTCGACGACGACGAGGCATTTGGGCTTGTGACCCGGCTCGAAGCAAAGTCGCTTGCTGGTCATGCATGTCCCGGCATGTGCACGGCCGGCATGCTGCCACACTCCCGCAATGTTTGGGAGAGGCGAAGCGGCCGGCGCCGTGGCGCCAGCCGGTCGGTCTTACGGTCGCGCCTTAGCGCCGGCGGATGAAGCCGACGATGTCCTTCGAGAGCTTCATGGTCTCGTCGGCGATGGCGCGGGCCCGATCGGAACCGTCGTTCAGGATCGCGTCGATATGGCCGGGGTCGGCGACGAGGCGCTTCATCTCGCCGGCGATCGGCGCGAGCTTGATGACGCACAGCTCCGCCAGCGCGTTCTTGAAGCCGGAGAACTGGCCGCCGCCGAAATCGCGCAGCACGTCGGCCTTGGAGCGGCCGGAAAGCGCGGCGAAGATGCCGACGAGATTGTCGGCCTCGGGGCGAGCCTCCAGGCCTTTCTCTTCCGTCGGCAGCGGCTCCGGATCGGTCTTCGCCTTGCGGATCTTCTGCGCGATGGTGTCGGCATCGTCGGTCAGGTTGATGCGCGAATTGTCCGAGGCCTCGGACTTAGACATCTTCTTGGTGCCGTCGCGCAGGCTCATCACGCGCGTCGCCGGGCCCGTGATCAAGGGTTCCGGCAGCGGGAAGAACAGGCCGTCATTGGTGCCCTGCGCGCGGATGGAGTCGCCGAAGTCGTTGTTGAACTTCTGCGCGATGTCGCGCGAGAGCTCGAGATGCTGCTTCTGGTCCTCGCCCACGGGAACGTGGGTGGCGCGGTAGAGCAGGATGTCGGCGGCCATCAGCACGGGATAGTCGAACAGCCCGACGGAGGCGTTCTCGCGGTCCTTGCCGGCCTTCTCCTTGAACTGGGTCATGCGGCCGAGCCAGCCCATGCGGGCGACGCAGTTGAAGATCCAGGCGAGCTCGGCGTGGCCGGAGACCTGGCTCTGGTTGAACACGATGTGTTTCTTCGGATCGATGCCGCTCGCGATGAACGCCGCCGTCACCTCGCGGGTGTTGCGCGCGAGCTCGGCCGGTCCGCCCCAGACGTCCACGCCTTGCGTGATCGCGTGCATGTCGACGACGCAATAGATGCAGTTGTGGGTTTCCTGCATCTTCACGAAATTGACGATGGCGCCGAGGTAATTGCCGAGGTGCAGATTGCCCGTCGGCTGGACGCCCGAAAAGACCCGTTCAACGAATGGCATGGTCAGCCTTCCCATAGGTATTTGGCCGTCGTTTCCAACAGCGGCGCTGCTCCGTCAAGGGTAATTCCACCTCTCCCGATGGGAGAGGTGGAGATCGGCAGGGCGGACCCTCTAATGTGCAGGCCGCTTCAAGGCGGCAGCCGCCTCGCGCCAGGAGGCGGCGCCGAGGATTTGAAGGAGCAGGCCGTAGACCGCGATCCCGGCCGCGATCTGCACGCCCAGCACGATGAAGCGGATCAGGCCATGCGCCTCCGCCGGCATCAGATCCGCGGTCAGCCAGAGCAGGGCTCCCATCGCGACCGCGGCGAGCACGATCCGCGGCAGCCGTTTTCGCGCGGCATCGTCCGCCGAGAAGCCAAATTCGCTGGTGCCTTTCCGAAGCAGCGAGATCGCGCTGCTCCAGGCCCCGGCTGCGATGCTCGCCGCGATCCCGCTTGCACCGAAGACATGCCCAAGCAGAACGGCGAGTGCGACCGCAACCACAAAGCCTTTGGCCGTGGCCATGAGCGGCGTCATCGTGTCGCTGCGGGCATAGAACGCCGGCGACAGCGCCTTGATCAGCACGTGGGCCGGCAGGCCCAGCGCCAGCCACATCAATGCATGCGCGGTTGCCATGCTGTCGTCCGCGCCGAAGGCGCCATGCTCGAATAATAGCCGCACGATCGGCTCGGCCAGCACGATCAGGCCGAGCGTTGCCGGCAGCGCCAGCCCGGCTGCAAGCTCCAGCGCGCGCGATTCCGCATGCGCCACCGCCTCGCGATCGCCGCTGGTGACGGCCCGCGTCAGCTCCGGCACCAGCACCGTGCCCATGGCGACGCCGACAATGCCGAGCGGCAGCTCGATCAGGCGGTTGGCGAAATATAGCCAGGACACGGCGGAGGGCGTGGCGGAGGCGATGATCGCGCCCGCGACCATCAGCCATTGCGGCCCCGAGCTCGCGATCATGCCGGGAACGGCCTTGGCGAAGAAGCCGCGCATTTCCTTGTCAAAACTCACGCGCAACGGCGCCGCCAGGCGTCCGCTCCGCTGTGACAGCAGCATCAACAATTGCAGCAGGCCGGCGATGCCGACGGCGGCCGCCAGCAGCCACGCCGCGAGGGTCGCGTCGGCATGTCCGACGAGCAGCGCCGCGATCGCTGCGATCAGAGCGATGTTGAACAGCAGCGGCGAGAACGCGGTCAGCGCAAAGCGCCTCTGCGCGTTGAGCAGTCCCATCAGCACCGTGACGGGCCCGGCAAAGGCGAGATAAGGCAGCATCAGCCGCGCGCTCTGGACCGCAAGATCGAGCGTCGCGCTGCCGAGAAAGCCCGGCGCGATGATCGTGATGATCAGCGGCATCACCAGCGCAATCACGATCGAGATCGCGATCAGGGCCGCGCTCACCGTGCCGAGCACGCGACCCGCGAAGGCGGATGCAGCCGCTTCGCCGTCGCGGTCCCTGACGCGAAGCCAGGCCGGGATCAGCGCCGCATTCAGTGCCCCCTCGCTGAGCAGCCGTCGCACCACGTTGACGAGCTGGAACGCCGCCAGAAACGCATCCGCCACCGCGCCGGTGCCGAGCAATGCGGCAATCATGGAATCGCGCGCAAAGCCCAGCAGCCGCGAGGCCAGTGTTCCCGTCGAAACTGTCAGGAAAGAGCGGATCATCGGGTCGACATAATACCGTTGCTTGCCCGCGATGGGCCGGTCGTGATAGGCCGCGAGCCAGATTTCAGGCCGACAGGAAGCGGATTTCCGCAGGGATCGCAATCCGCCAAACAGGATCAAGGTGAATGGCTGACACGAAATATGACGTTCTCGGGATCGGCAACGCTCTGTTCGACGTGCTGGTCAGGACCGACGAAGCCTTTTTGGCCAAGCACGGCATGACCAAGGGCAGCATGTCCCTGATCGACGAGGCGCGGGCTGCGGCCATCTACAATGACATGGGGCCGGCAACGGAAGTCTCGGGGGGATCTGCCGCCAACACCATCGTCGGCATCGGCAGCTTGGGGGCACGTGCCGCCTATGTCGGCAAGGTCAAGGACGACCAGATCGGCAAGCTCTACGTCCACGACATCCGCGCCGCCGGCGTCGCCTTCAACACGCCCGCCGCGACGGACGGACCCGCCACCGGCTGCTCCTACATCCTCGTCACCGATGACGGCGAGCGCACCATGAACACCTATCTCGGCGCGGCGCAGGATTTGTCGCCCGCCGACATCGACCCGGCCGAGATCGCGAGCGCTGCAATCGTCTATCTCGAAGGCTATCTCTGGGACCCCAAGAACGCCAAGGAGGCCTTCGTCAAGGCCGCCA
Organism: Bradyrhizobium sp. cir1; assembly: GCF_014198245.1. Taxonomy (GTDB): domain Bacteria; phylum Pseudomonadota; class Alphaproteobacteria; order Rhizobiales; family Xanthobacteraceae; genus Bradyrhizobium. The sequence goes on along the minus strand of NZ_JACIHE010000024.1, from coordinate 42,703 downwards.
AGATCGCGCATGACGCCAGGCGCAAGGTGGCGCTGACGCTGTCGGATTCCTTCTGCGTCGATCGGTATCGCGACGAGTTTCTCTCGCTGATGCGCAATGGCACCGTCGACATCGTCTTCGCCAATGAGTCCGAGCTGCATTCGCTCTACATGACCTCGGACTTCGACACCGCGCTGAAGCAGCTGCGCAACGACGTCAATCTCGGCGTCGTCACCCGCAGCGAGAAGGGCTGCATGGTGGTGTCGTCGGAAGACGCCGTCGCAGCGCCCGCCTTCCCGGTCGACAAGGTCGTCGACACCACCGGCGCCGGCGACCTCTTCGCCGCCGGCTTCCTCTACGGTCTCGCGCGCAATCTTGCCTACAAGCAGTGCGGCGAGCTCGGCGCGCTCGCCGCCGCCGAAGTGATCCAGCACATCGGCGCCCGTCCGCTGGTGTCGCTGAAGGAGCTCGCCGGCCAGCGCGGGTTGACGGTTTAGCGCAAGCTTGCCCCTTACCCTCCGCTGTCATCGCCCGCGAAGGCGGGCGATCCAGTACTCCGAGACGTCAGTGATTTACCGAGGGGCTGCGGCGTACTGGATTCCCCGCTTTCGCGGGGAATGACAGTCGTTGTGTGGCGAAGCGCTCAGCCTCTCACGCCGCCTTCTGCCCGCTCCCCGCATCGAGCCCGGCATAGATTCCGCGCTCGAAGCCCGCGAATGCCTCCAGGCATTTCGCGTCGGCAAACGGCAACACCTGCATCAGGATCACGCCGGTGACGTCGCGCGAGGGGTCGATCCAGTAATAGGTGTTGGCGAGACCCGCCCAGGCGAGGCTGTTCGCGCTGCGGCCCTCAGGCGTCTTGGCGGTGTTGATGAGGAAGCTGAGGCCCCACTTCTTCACCTGGTCCGGATAGAGGTCGACGTCATTGGTGTACATCGGCGCCACCGAGGTCATCTTGGTGACGTTGAGATCGCCGATGTGGTTCTGCCCCATCGTCGCGACGGTCTCGGCCTTCAGCACCTGATTGCCGTTGCCGCGGCCCTTGTTCAAGATCATCTGGGTGAACTTGATGTAGTCGCCCGCGGTCGAATAGAGCCCGCCGCCGCCCATGTGGAATTCCGGCTCCTGTTCGAGCTCGAACGGGATTGCCGCGAGCTGGCCGTTCTCGCCGCGCGCATGCATACCGACCAGGCGCTTGCGCATGCTGTCAGTAATCTTGAACGCCGTGTCGCTCATGCCGAGCGGGGCGAACATATTGTCGCGCAGGTAGGCGTCGAGCCGCTTGCCGCTGACGGCCTCCACTGCCTTGCCGACGAAATCAATATTGGTACCATACTCCCAGCGCGTGCCGGGATCGGACGCGATCGGCGTCTTCAGCGCCGCGTTCTGGCAGGTCGTGATCGGCGGCGTCCCGGTCTTCTCCAGATAGGTCGCGTTATCGCCGTTCCACATATTGTAGCAGAAGCCGGCGGTGTGGGTCATGAGGTGACGCAGCGTGATCGCGCCCTTGGCCGGCCGCAGCATCGGCTCGCCCTTGGCATCAAAGCCCTCGAGCACCTGCGGCTTGGCGAGATCGGGCAGCACCTCGCCGATCGGTGCATCCAGCGACAGTTTGCCCTGTTCGACCAGTTGCATCGCGCCTGCCGATGTCACCGCCTTCGTCATCGAGGCGATCCAGAACACGCTGTCCAGCGTCATCGCATCGGGCTTGGAGAGGTCGCGCTTGCCGAACGCGCCCTGATACAGCACGTCGTTACCGCTCGCGGCGATCGCGACGACGCCGGGAATCTCCTTGGCATCGCTGGTCTTGCGCAGAATCTCGTCGATCTGGGCCTGGCTTTGCATGCGCGTTTCCTCCGGTTTGATTATTGTTGGAAGTGATCGATTGTCCTCCCGCGGCTCGCGCGCGGCAAGCGCCTCCGCCTTCGCGCGGGTCGCGATGTCGTGACTTGACGGCCCGCGCCCTACGCAGGACGACAAGACAGTTGAACTGCCAAACTTCGTCACAATCTGCGGTGGATGACCGCAACGAGCCGTGACCATGGATGGGCCTTGGCAATATGTTTCGTGTGTTTGGAAGCACTTGAAATATTTTGTGCGTTGCGATGTTCAGCACCCGGCCCAATCGACGGCCGACCTTAAGACTTGATGCAAATTTGGCGGCCGCACCGGCCGTGGGGGACCTCAGATGATTTCGACCTGGAGCGAATGGAAGCGCTATCCCCGTCCCGGACGGGGCGATAACCTCGAGGCGCCGATCTCGCCCGGCATTTATGAGGTCCGTGTCGCCGGCACTGGCGCACTCTATTCCTTCGGCGCGGTCGACAATCTGGCGCAATCGCTGGCGCTGCTGCCGGTCGGCTCGAAGAGCTGGTTCGGTCGCCGCGATACCTCCGACGTTCCCGATCTCGAATATCGGACCTGCGCGACCTCCTCGAAGTCCGATGCCAAGGCGGCCGCCGAGCGCATGATCGGCCGGCGCGAGACCTATATGAGCGGCGCGGCGTGACGGCTTCCTGGAGCGCGATGCCAAACCTCTCCCATAGCGCCGCCGGGGAGAGGTGAAGGACTCGCCGCCCCGAATTTAACTCTCATCAGATGTGCGTTGCGGGGCGGTGCATTGCGCGCCGCCCGTCCCTATATCCCGGGCCGATCCGATCGCCCTCAGGGAGAACGCCATGACCGCTGCCGCCCGCGCCACGCAAGCCACCGCCACCCTGCGCGACCGGTTGAAGGACCCCTCGCTGCTGAAGGAGGCCTGCTACATCGATGGTGCCTGGGTCGGCACGCCGGTCTTCGCGGTGAACAATCCCGCGACCGGCGTCGAGCTGGCAAAGGTCCCGCAGCTTGGCGCGGACGAGACCACCAAAGCGGTCGAAGCCGCCGAGCGTGCCTTCCCGGCCTGGGCCAAGCACACCGCCAAGCAGCGCTCCAACATTTTGCGCAGATGGTTCGAGCTGATCACCGCCAATCGCGAGGACCTTGCGCTGATCCTCACCTCCGAGCAGGGCAAGCCGCTGTCCGAGGCACTTGGCGAGGTCGATATCGGCGCTGCCTATATCGAGTTCTTCGCCGAAGAGGCTCGCCGCGTCTATGGCGAGACTATCCCGAGCCAGCGGCCCGATGCGCGGCTGCTCGCGATCAAGCAGCCGATCGGTGTCTGCGGTGCGATCACGCCGTGGAATTTCCCGAACTCGATGATCACCCGAAAAGTCTCGCCGGCGCTCGCTGCCGGCTGCACCGTGGTGCTCAAGCCCGCCAACGAGACGCCGCTGTCGGCGCTGGCGCTCGCCGTGCTCGCCGAGAAGGCCGGCATCCCCAAGGGCGTGCTCAACATCATCACCGGTGACGCGCCGCCGATCGGCAAGGTGCTGTGCGAGCATCCCGCGGTGCGCTTCGTCGGCTTCACCGGCTCGACTGCGGTCGGCAAGATCCTCTACCAGCAGGCCTCCGTCGGCGTGAAGCGGCTTGGCCTCGAGCTCGGCGGCAACGCGCCGTTCATCGTGTTCGACGACGCCGACATCGATGCGGCTGTCGAAGGCGCGATCGTCTCGAAATATCGCAACATGGGCCAGACCTGCGTCTGCGCCAACCGCCTCTACGCCCAGGACAAGATCTACGACGAGTTCGTGAAGAAGCTGTCGGCGAAGGTCGCAGCGATGAAGATCGGCGACGGCACCGAGAGCGGCGTCACGCAAGGGCCCCTGATCAACATGAAGGCCGTCGACAAGGTCGAGCGCCATATCGCCGACGCGGTGAAGCGTGGTGCCAAGGTTGTCACCGGCGGCAAGCGCAGCGAGCTCGGCCGCTCCTTCTTCGAGCCGACGGTGCTCGCTGACGTCAAGCCGGACTCGCTGGTGTCGCAGGAAGAAACCTTCGGCCCGCTCGCCCCGGTGATCCGCTTCAAGGACGAGGCCGACGTCATCGCGATGTGCAACGCCTCGCCGTTCGGGCTTGCCTCCTACTTCTACTCCCGCGATCTCGGCCGCGTCTGGCGCGTCGCCGAAGCGCTGGAGTCGGGCATGGTCGGCGTCAACACCGGCCTGATCACCACCGAAGTCGCGCCCTTCGGCGGCGTCAAGGAAAGCGGTCTGGGACGCGAAGGCTCGCGTCACGGCATGGAAGAATATGTCGAGATCAAATACGTGATGATGGCGGGGGTGTGAGGCACACCGGCCCCCTCCACGTTATTGCGAGCGAAGCGAAGCAATCCAGAATCTTTCCACTGAGACAGTCTGGATTGCTTCGTCGCACCAGCGCAAAGTTGCTTCGCAATTTTGTCGCGGGCTCCTCGCAATGACGAGGCTAGCTTCGTAGCCCGGATGAGCGTAGCGACATCCGGGACGACTGGTCCCGCATATCGCTACGCTCATCCGGACTACGCGCCTCTCACCGTCTCAACACCGCAATCATCCGGTTCGCAAAGGTCAGCCGCTCGGCCATGACCGACACGAAATAGGTCAGCAGCTTGTTGCTGAGCCCGGGGGCTTCGGACTTGATCGCGTCGAACTGGTGGATGTTGAGTACGTAGAGCACGCTGTCGACCTCGGCCTGGATTGTCGCGCTCCGCGGCGTGCGTGACACCAGGCCCATCTCGCCGATCGTGGTGTAGCGGCCGAGACTGCGCACGCGCGTGGTGCGGCCGTCATCGGCGGGGATCATGATGCCGACGCGGCCGTCGAGAATGAAATGCATGGAATCGGCCGGATCGCCCGCCTTCACGATGACCTCGCCGGCCTCGACCTCGATGCGCTGGCAGCGGCGGATCAGTTCGTCCGCATCCTCCTCGCTGCCGAGGATGCGCGCGAACCAGTCGCGCAAGCTGGCTTCTTCCCGCGCCAGGTCCTGATGCTGCGAGATGATTTCGTTCTCGCACCATTCCAGCGCGCGATCGAGCTCGCCGATGATGGTGACGCCCTCGCCGATGAAGTCGCTGGCGCGCAGCACCTTCTCGGCCGAGGCCGACAGATGCACCAGGATCAGCTCGACGCCGAGATCCGCCGCGCTGCGTTTGATCTGGGCGAAGCTGTAGGCGGCCGACGAATCCACGCCGGTGACGAGCTTGAAGTCGAACAGCAGATAGCGGCATTCGGGGCGCTCCTGCAGCAGCTGCTTGACGTGCTGGTAGAGCCGGTTGGCGGAGCCGAAGAACAGATAGCTCTGCAGGTTCAGGCCCTGGATCTTGCCGCCATGGGCCAGCAGCACATCCTGGTCGTCGCGCGAGCGGTCGAGCGAGGAACGGTATTCCGAGCCGTCGAAGCTGTATTTGATCGACTCCACCCTTGCGGCGCTGAATGCAAACGTGGTGCAGCCGATGATTACGCCGATCAGGATGCCCGGCACGAAACCCCAGGTCACGATGATCGCGATGATGGCGACCAGCGAGAGATATTCGAGCTTCGACAGCCGCCTGCGCGATTCGATGATCCATTTGTGCAGCTGGTCGGCGCCGAGATAGAGCAGCAGACCGCCCAGCACGAATTTCGGGATGAAGCCGAGCAGCTGCGGCGCGATCGCGAGCATCAACAGCGACAGCGCCGCGACCGTGAGGCCGGACAGGCGGCCGCGGCCGCCGCTGCTGAAGTTGAGAACGGAGCGGCTGATCGAGACGCAGCCGGCATAGCCGCCGAGCGCGCCTGTCAGCATGTTGGCGGCGCCGGTGACGTTCAGCTCGCGTTCCAGATTGGCTTCACGATGTACGGCGACTTCGATCCCGGTGGTGTTGAACAGCGTGCTCGACGCGGTAACGAAGATGACGGCGACGAAATTGGCGAGCAGGTCGGGCACGGCGAACCAGGGATAGTGGATGAGGCCCTCGGCGTGCCAGGGCATCATGAAGGCCGCCTTGGGCGGCGGCTCGAACGTCCAGCCCAGAGCGCGGGCCTCGCCGAGCGAGATGCCGGTGATCCAGAATGCCAGATGCGCCGTGAGCACGCCGCCGACCAGGATGATCGGCAGTCCGAACGGGCTGCGCGAGCGATGCCAGGTCAGATACAGCACCAGCGCCATGGCGCAGGCGGCGCCGAGCTCCAGCAATGTCGTGCCGTTGGCGAAACGCAGCAGCGTCGCGACGGGATGATCGGTGATGACGCGGATCGCACCCATGACGATCAGGAGCCCGGTGGCACCGAGGAAGCCGCCGACAACGGGGTATGGGACGTAGCGAATGGCGCGGCCCATCCGCGTCAGGCCCAATCCGCACAGCACCACGCCGGTCAGCACCGTCGACAGGCCGAGCGTGATCAGGATGGGCAACAGCAGCGGCGTCGACGGGCTCGTCGCCTCGATCCGTTCGAGCACCGAGGCCGCCAGTATTCCGGTCACGGCGGCGGTCGAGCTATCAGGGGCGGCGACCGCGAAGGGCAGGGAGCTGCCGAGTGCGACGACGGCTGCAAGCGCCGCGGAGCTGATGAAGGTTGCCGCGATGCCGTAGGACAGATAGGGCGACAGCGGGCCCGCAAAGATCAGCAATGCGTAGGAGAGCCCGAAGGTGATGGTCAGGACGCTGGCAGCGCTGCCACCCAACATGTCGTTCAGCGCACGCTTGAGGGCTGGCTTGAACCGCGGGTGCGGACTGAGAGTAATCGCTGGGTCGGTCACGTCCTGGCGCTCGCCGCTGAAAAGTCCTGTTTGAGACGACGACAGGCTTAGCGCAACAGGCGTCTTGTCGCCATGGATATCCGGCAGTTTTGCCGCGGTCCGGCAAGGGATTCCCATCACGGCGTGTGAATGGTCGATCCAGGGCAGGCCGAGAAACTGAAGCTCGGGCCGCACGTTCAGCTTCGTGGGGCGCCCACTGCTGTCATTCCCCGCGAAAGCGGGGAATCCAGTACGCCGCAGCCTCTCCGTATCCCATCGCCCTCTCCGGAATACTGGATCGCCCGGTCAAGCCGGGCGATGACGGAGCGAGGCGAAACAGCTGGGCCTAAATCTTCAGCTCCGTCCCCGTTACCCGCCGATACGCTTCCAGATATCGTTTGCTGGTCGCCTCCACCACGCTCGCCGGCAGGGGCGGCGGCGGGGCGTCGCCGTTCCAGCGACCGGCGCGGCGCTCGACGTCGAGATAGTCGCGCAGCGGCTGCTTGTCGAAGCTCGCCTGCGGCTGGCCGGGCTTGTAGGCATCGACCGCCCAGAAGCGCGATGAGTCCGGCGTCATCACCTCGTCGATCAGGATGATGCGGCCGTTCTTGTCGCGGCCGAACTCGAACTTGGTGTCGGCGATGATGATGCCCTGCTCGCGCGCCAGCTCCTCGCCGAGCGTGTAGATCGCGCGCGTCATGCTCTCGAGCGTGTAGGCGACCTCCTCGCCGACCACTTCGCGCATCTTCGCGATGGTGATGTTCTCGTCGTGCCCGGTCTCGGCCTTGGTCGCCGGGCTGAAGATCGCCGGCTCCAGCTTCTCGCTTTCGACGAGGCCTGCCTTCAGCTTCTCGCCGGCGAGCGTGCCGGAGCCAGCATATTCCTTCCAGGCCGAGCCCGAGAGATAGCCGCGGATCACGCATTCGATCGGGAACACGGTGGTGCGCTTGCTCAGCATGGCGCGGCCGAGGATCTCGGCGCGGTGCGGCTTCAGGGCCGGCACGGCCGCGATGATCTCGTCGGTATCGGCGCTGATCATGTGATGCGGCACCACGCCCTCGAGCTTGCCAAACCAGAACGCGCTGATCTGCGTCAGCACCGCGCCCTTCATCGGAATGGTCTCGCCCATCACGACGTCGAAGGCGCTGATGCGATCGGTGGTGAGCAGCAGCAGGCGGTCATCGTCGACGGCGTAGATATCGCGCACCTTGCCGCGGCCGATCTTGGTCAGGGGCAGGTCGCTGGAGAGCATGGCGGTCATCGGCAGATCTTTCGCAGACAAATCTTTTGCAGGCAAATCTTTGCAGACATGGCGTTCGGGCAGGGAGTCCGGACGCGCCAAATGGCGCGGCCGGACACCGGATTAGCCTATTCCGGCAGCGGAATGAACTCATGTTCCTGCGGAACCGCAGCGAAGCGGCCGGTTTTCCAGTCCTGCTTGGCCTGCTCGATCCGCTCCTTGCTGGAGGAGACGAAATTCCACCAGATGTGGCGCGGGCCCTCCAATGCATCGCCGCCGAGAAACATCATCCGCGTCGCCTTGAGCGCCTTCACGGTGATGCGGTCGCCGGGCCGGAAGATCAGCAGCCGCGGTCCCTCATAGCGCTCGTTCGCAATCTCGACCTCGCCGTCGACGATGTAGATCGCGCGCTCCTCCTGATCGGGGTCGAGCGGCACGCTCGCACCTTCCGCGGCCGTGACCTCGGTGTAGAACCAGGGCGACACCATCGACACCGGAGAGGTGATGCCGAAGGACGAGCCCGCAATCACCCGCGCGGTGAAATCGCGCTCGGAGATCATCGGCAGGTCGCCGGCGGCGTAATGCTGGAACGACGGCGCGATTTCCTCGGACCTAGCCGGCAGCGCGATCCAGCTTTGCAGTCCCAGCATCTTCTGGCCCGAGGCGCGCTGCGCATCCGGCGTGCGTTCGGAATGCGCGATGCCGCGTCCGGCGGTCATCAGGTTCATCGCGCCGGGCGCGATCTCCTGGACGTTGCCCTCGCTGTCGCGATGCATGATCGCGCCGTCGAACAGATAGGTGACGGTGGCGAGCCCGATATGCGGATGCGGCCGCACGTCCATGCCCTTGCCGGAGACGAATTGCACCGGGCCGAAATGGTCGAAGAAGATGAAGGGCCCGACCATCTGCCGCTTGCCATGCGGCAGCGCGCGGCGCACCGCAAAGCCGTCGCCGAGGTCGCGCGTGCGCGGCACGATGACGAGATCGAGCGCGTCGCAGGATTTGGGATCTCCGAGCACGGGATCGTTGTCGGGCATCCAGCTCATGGGTAGGCTCCTTCTTGGCTTTCTTGGGCGCGATCGTAGCAGGAATTTGCAGCGCCGTCGCGAGAAAGGCCGGGCCAGGGATCGCGTCGCAATAGCCCGCATACGCCGCTGTCATGCCCCGGCTTGACCGGGGCATCCAGTACGCCGCGGCCCATCGATTCCATCACAGCCGTCTCGGCGTACTGGATCGCCCGGTCCCGGCTCCGCGAAAGGCTTCGCCGGGCTCTCGGTATTGGGCCGGCGTAGCTTCAGCGAAGACGGCAAGCCGGGCGATGACAGTAGTGAGCGCTGCTAACCCTGGCGTGAGGATGGTTCTTGAAAAAACGGGCGCAACAAACGATGTTCGGCTGATTTCAACCGCAACCGATCTCACCCGATGACACTAGCCGCAACCGAGCTTGCCTTTCGCGCCGCGTCCGTGGCGCTGCTGCTGGTGCTGGCGGCGTCACTGGTGTCGGATTTCCGCGATGTGCTCGCAGCTCGGCTCCGGAGAAGCTGGTGATGGTGCGGCTGGGGCGTTCGCCGAACTGGCCGCCGGAGGCGGATGGCGTGTTCGATCTGGTGCGGGATGTGGTCGCGGCGACGCGCGTCGTCTCTTCTCCCTCGCCCCGCTTGCGGGGAGAGGGTCGGGGTGAGGGGGAGCCTCCGCAAGGGAGGTGAGAGTTGGACTCGCGGAGACTCCCCCCCTCACCCGGAATCCAAGCGTAGCTTGGATTCCGGCCTCTCCCCGCAAGCGGGGAGAGGCGAAGAGATCCACTACCGCCCCAATTCCGTCGCCTTGGCCACGCGGTCGAACCGCTCCAGCGTCATGATCGCGTCGGCAAACTTCTCCGCGCGCGCGTTCAGCACCGGGCGCGCCAGCGTCAGGAATTTCTGCTGCATTGCCTGCGCATCCGGGAACGACGTCGGCTCGCCCGAGGGATCGGCATAGAGCCGCTCATGCACGCCATCGTCCGTGGTGATGCTCACGCGCGCGCCAAAGGGATGGGTGCGGCCGATCTCAAGCCGGTCGTCCTGCACCACGTCGAACTTGTCGGCGAGCGCGTCGATGGCGGCATCGCCCAGGCGGTTGTAGTCGTCCCAGCCGAACGAGCCCTGGTCGAGCGCGAGTGCGCCGGTGAAGAACATCGAGAACTGGCCGCCGACGATCGAACGCGGATGCCGCTTGGTCGCGGCATCGCCGGTGAGCGTAATGCCGTTGCGGTGCAGGCCGATCTCGACGCGCTTGACCTGGTCGGGCGTCAGATTGTGCTCGCGCCGCATCGCGATCAGCGCGTCGATCGCGGCATGGGTGTAGCGGCAGCTCGGATAGGGCTTCACGCCGATCTTCATCGTCTCATAGGTCTTGCCGAGTTCGGCCACCGCCTTGTCCGGATGCGCATCGTCGGTGTAGCCGGCGAGCAGGCCGTGCTTGCCCTCGACCGATTCAGTCGAGCCGACGAAATCGTTGCGCGCCAGCGTCGCGGCGATCACGCCGTTCATCGCGGCGGCGCCGACCTGGTAGCGCTTGTTCCAGGCGCCGTTCACCAGGAACTGCAGCGAGCCCGCGGCCTGGCTGCCGGAGACGCCGAACGCGGCGATCAGCTGCTGCTCGCCGAGGCCGAACAGCTTGCCGGCCGCCGCGGCCGCGCCATAGGTGCCGGCGGTCGCGGTCGGATGGAAGCCGCGCGCATAATGCGAGGTCGGGTCGAGCGCGTTGCCGAGCCGGCAGCACACCTCATAGCCCGCCACGATCGCGGTCAGCACATCGCGCCCGGAGGCGCCGACCATCTCGCCGACGGCGAAGGCGGCCGGAACCACCGGCGCGCTCGGATGCAGCGAAGAATCGGCGTGGGTGTCGTCGAAGTCGAGGGAATGGCCGAGCGCGCCGTTGAGGAGAGCTGCGACCGCCGGCGTCCAGGTCTTGGCATCGCCGAACACGGTGGACTCGCCCCTGGTGTCGAGCGCCAGCGCCTCCAGCATCTTCAGCATCGACGGGGTCGATTCCGCCTCGCGCCGTGCCCTAATCGCGCTGCCGAGGAAGTCGAGCGTCAGCACCTTGGCGCGCTCCAGCACTTCCGCCGGAATATCCTGGTATTTCAGATTGAAGACATAGGCGGCGAGCGTTGCGGTTTCGTGGGCCATCGTGTTTCCTCGTTTTGGCGGGCAAGTTAGGCGGGCTGATTTGGCCTTTCAAGCGGCCTTGCGGCCGCGGGCATCAGCTATGCTTTTGCTTCGGCGTATGAGGATCGGACCGGGATATTCGGGCATGGCATTCGCGGGTAAGGTGTTCGAACGGATCCGGTCGCGGCGCACGCAAATAGGGCTCGCGATCCGGGTCACGGTGGCGGCGGCCGCGGCCTATGCCATCGCCACCGCGCTGCATCTCCTGTTGCCGCTCTGGGCGGTGCTGACCTCGCTGATCGTGACCCAGATGAGCGTCGGCCGCTCGCTGAAGGCGACACGCGACTACATGCTCGGCACCATCGGCGGCGCCATCTATGGCGGCGCCATCGCAATCCTGATTCCCTATTCAAGCGAAGCGGGGCTTCTGGGGTTGCTCGTGCTCTCGGTCGCTCCGCTCGCCTTCATCGCCGCGATCAATCCGAGCCTGAGCGCCGCCACGGTCACCGCCGTGATCGTGCTGCTGGTTCCGACCATGCATCATTCCGATCCAATGACCTCGGCGATCGACCGCGTCAGCGAGGTCGGCGTCGGCGCCATCACGGGCCTCTTGGTCTCATTCCTGGTGCTGCCCTCGCGCGCGGTGCGGCAGATCCGCGCCAGTGCGGCGAAGCTGCTCGAGCTGATCGCGGATGCCTTCACCGAACTGCTCGCGGGCCTGACGCGCGGCCGCGATAGCGACGCGCTGCACCTGATCCAGGACGGCATCGGCACGGCGATGGTCGGTCTCACTGCAATCGGTGCGGAAGCCGAGCGCGAGCGGGCCGCGCGCCTGTCGAGCGGGCCCGACACCGGCCCGCTGCTGCGCACCGTGCTGCGGCTGCGCCATGACGTCGTGATGATCGGCCGCGCCACCGTGGTGCCGCTGCCGGTCGAGGTGCAGATGCGGTTAGCTGCGCCCCTGACGGAAGTCTCGACCGCGATCGCGCGCTTCCTGCGCTCGGCAGCTAGCGCCTTGCGCGAAGGCGCGGGCGCGCCGCCGATCCATCCCGTCCACGTCGCGCTTCAGCATTACGCCGAGGCGGTCGCCTCAGTGCGCCAGGACGGCTTGCTCCGCGGCCATCCCGGCGACACCGCCGAGCGCTTCTTCGCGCTCGGCTTCTCCTTGGAGCAGATGCACCAGAATCTCTGCGACCTCGACCGCGTCGTCGGCGAGTGGTCGGAGGCAGCGGCGGACAAGTCCGTGCGTGTGGCGGAATAGATTACAGGTCGAAGAAGGCGAGCTGCTCCGCCTCGCGTCGCTTGATCCCGTCGGTCAATTTCTTCAATGCAACGTCAAAACCCGGCTGCTTCTGCTCCAGCTCCCATGCGCCGTCATGGTCCCATTGAAAGCACCAGCCGTAGCGCTCGCCGGGCTCGACATGGAGCAGCAGGCAGCGGCTGAGCTGCGACGGCTCGGCAACGGGCACCAAGTGCTTCAGCGACACGCCGTACTCCTTGCGGAAATAGCTGCACGCCTCCTCGAGCTCGTCTTCGGAATGGGCGATGAAATCGAGGACATTGTGTTGCTGTGTGGCGAGCTCGCCCGGCGCATAGAAGCGCAGCTCGGAGGAGGCCTCAGGCAGCCGCACCAACAGCTCGGTCTCGCCACGGGTCAGCAGGAATTTGCGATAATCGTCGGGCAGCCGGATGCCGAGCGCGTGCTCCACCGCGTTGATGTCAGCTTCGCTCGCCGGCTTGCCGCGCTTCCAGCGCCAGCCCTTTGCAGATTTGCTCGCCTTGCGCCGTGCTTCATATTCGGCATAGCCGGGAAGCGCCATGATGTCCTCGAAGCCGCCGAACCGGGACCATTGATAGGCATCGTCGAAGGCTTCCTCCCGCCGCTCGGGAAAATAGCCGCAGAGCAGCTCGGCGCGCTTGATGATACGGCCCTGACTCGGGGCGATCTTGCACAAATGCTCGATCGTCTGCAGCGAGGCCTCTGGATTGTCGGCTTCGAGATAGGCATCGCTCAGCAATTCCAGGATACGCCCTTCGAGATCGCCCTCGTAGATCGACCAGGCATAATGCGGCTGCCCGGCCGCGCGCCGCGCGAGGATCGTGTCGCGCGCCTGTTCAGCGGAACGCACCGCCTGCGCCGTATCGTCGTGGGCAGCGTAGTCGCGGCGTGCGGCGTTCCAGAGATACAGCGGCTCGTGCTCGGCCGGCGTGCCCTTGAGCGCGTCGAGTTGCCTCGCCTGCTCGGCCATCGGCGCGCTCAGCGCCAGGATCATCAGCTCGTCCAGGCCCTTCTGCCAGTCCGGCTTGGCTTGCGGATCAGGTCCGAGGTCGCGCAGCGTGTAGTTTGTGTGGATGGTCTCGACATAGCCGGCGGCGACGAGCTCGGCGACATGGCGGCGGAAGGCCGCGGCAGCGTCGGCGATGTTGGAAAATTCCTTGCGCAGAAACTGGTCCGCGTCAGGGTCGCCCTTCCAGTTCATGTGAACGCCGACCACCATGGGGTCGCGGCCCGGGACCAGCATCAATTCGCGATCATCGTCGCCAGGCGGGCGGTGGAAGAACTTTGCCAGATACATGCGACCTCCAAAGGCGCCGCCGGCATCGGGGCACCACGTCTCAGTCGCTGCTTTGGCGAAACCGGTTCATGCCTAGCGCTTCGTCAGCCCCTTCGATAGGAGTAGAAGAGGTCGACGGACAGCGTCATCGGGCCGGTTCCACGATGCGTCCCATCATGCCGCGGACCACGAGCTTGTGGAAGGGCATGATCAGCGCGAGATAGCTGCGGCCGAGCAGATTGTGCGTGCGCACCAGCGTGGTCGATGTCACCTGGCGGCTCGCGGCATCGCCCGTCACGTCGACGACGAGGCGGAAGTCGAGATGAGAATCGTTGAAGCCCGCGACCAGCTGCTCCGGCGTCTCGCTCACCACCGGAAACAGGCCGATCAGGCCGTGCGGCGCCGGCGCGCCTTCGCCCGATGTCTTCAGCCCGAATGGCGTCACCAGAATGTTGCGCAAGCGCGTCAGCGCATCGATCCAGCGCGGCCCGTGCAGCACCATCCGTGTGCAGGCTTCGCGAGCATCGATCCTCGCCGCGCCGATCTCGACGCGAAACGCATCGATGAATTGCGCGCCGGCCAGCACGGCACCGGCGTCGACATTGGGGGTGACTTCGCGAACCGTCCCGATCATCCCATGAGTTTGCGCGCCAGCATCCGGAAGCGCAAGATCAACAGGGCGGCATAGACGAACGAGCCGATCGAGAATCCGACCCAGACGCCGACCGCGCCCAGTCCCGTGTGGAAGGCAAGCACCCAGGCGATGGGAAAGGCGACGCACCAATAGCCGATCGCCGCGAACACCAGCGTCATCCTGGTGTCATTGATGCCGCGGAGCGCACCGCCCATGATGGTCTGGAGGCCGTCGGCGATGAAGAAGCTCGCGCCAACCAGTAGCAATGTCGCCGTCAGCTCCACCGTTGCCGCGCTGGCCTCGCTGCGGCCGAAGAACAGCCGTCCGAGCTCGTAGCGGCCGAGAATGATCGCGACCGTCAGGGCGGAGACGAACGCGATCCCGAGCGCCGCTGCGACGAGCCCTGCGCGCCTTAACCCGACCATGTCGTCGCGGCCGAAGGCATGGCCGACGCGCACCGTTGCCGCCATGCCGATGCCGAGCGGCACCATGAACAGCACGGCGGTGACCTGGAGCGCGATCTGGTGCGCGGCGAGCGCCGTGGTCGAGATCAGCCCCATCAGCAGCGCGGCCGAGGAGAACAGTCCATATTCCAGCAGCAGGGAAAACGAGATCGGCGCGCCGACCGCGACGAGCTGACGCATCAGCGGCCAGTCGATCCGCCAGAGATGGGCGAGCGGATGATAGTCCGCGAACGGCTTGCGCAGCCCTGCAATCGCGAGCGCGGCGAGAAACGTGCCGAGATTGACCAGCGTGGTCGCAAGGCCTGCGCCGAACAGGCCGAGCTCCGGCAGGCCGAACCGGCCGTGGATCAAGGCGTAGACCAGCGCGGCATTGATCGGGATCGCCGCCACCGTGATCCACAGCGGCGCCTGCGGCCGGTTCACCGCGCTCATCATGCTGCGCAGCGCGATGAAGCCGAGCGCCGGCGCGATGCCCCAGGCAAGGCCGTTGAGGTAGCGCTGCGCCAGCGCGGCCGATTGCGGCACCTGGCCAAGCGCGAGCAGGATCTGCTCGCCATAGAGCGGCGAGGCCATCATCGGCAGCGAGATCAGCAGTGCGGCCCACAGGCCGACGCGCAAGGAGCGGCGGATGCGCCTGACATCGCCGGCGCCGAACGCCTGCGCGGCCAGTGGCGACACCACGGACATCAGTCCGAGCCCGAAGGTGAAGCTGACGAAATAGACCGTATGTGCCAGCGCCGCTGCGGCCACCGCATCCTCGCCGAGCCGCCCGATCAGCGCGAGATCGGTCGTGATCATCGCGATCTGCCCGAGCTGCGTCAGCATCATCGGCACGGCCAGCCTCAGCGTCTCGCCAAACTCTTGCGCGAGATGATTTTGCGGCACACCGGCTTGCGGCTGCGCATGATGTTGGACGGTGTCGAGCATGGCCGGTGCATAGCACAGCCACACGTCGAAAACATGGCCCGTGTCTCTTCTTCCTCTCCCCGTTCTTACGGGGAGAGGGTTGGGGTGAGGGGCTGTTTCCGCAGAAAAGCTGGCAGTTGGACTCGCGGAGAGTCCCCCTCACCCGGATTGCATCTATCGATGCAATCCGGCCTCTCCCCGTAAGCAGCAGGGCTATCGCATATGAAGAAGAGTGGCGGATAGTTCGCCCACAACGCATCCTTCGAGACGCCCGCCGATGGCGGGCCCTCAGGATGAGGGCGGAGTGCGCGGCTCAGTTACAACGGGCACTGACGCTGATTAGCCTCATCCTGAGGAGGCGCGTAAGCGCCGTCTCGAAGGACGAGGCGTGCGCGCAGGCCGCCGCAACGAGTCATAGCGATAGCCCTGCCGCAAGCGGGGAGAGGCGAAGATCAGCTCTTCCGCTCCGGCACGCGCTTGATCTTCGCGCCCAGCGCGTTCAACCGTTCCTCGATGCGCTCATAGCCGCGCTCGATCTGGTCGGCGTTGTTGATCGTGGACGTGCCCTCGGCGCAGACGGCGGCCAGCAGCATCGCCATGCCGGCGCGGATGTCGGGCGAGGTCATCGGTGCACCGCGCAGGCGGCTGGGGCCTGCGATGATGGCGCGGTGCGGGTCGCACAGCACGATGCGCGCGCCCATCGCGATCAGCTTGTCGACGAAGAACATCCTGGATTCGAACATCTTCTCGAACATCAGGATCACGCCCTCGCATTGCGTGGCGGTGACGATCGCGATCGACATCAGATCGGCCGGGAAGGCCGGCCAGGGCTGGTCCTCCAGCTTCGGCACATGGCCGCCGAAATCGTCCTGGATCTTCAATGTTTGATTGGAGGGCACGATCAGATCGTCGCCCTCGACGCGGCAGACGATGCCGAGCCGCTCGAATCCCATGCGGATCGAGCGCAGGTGCTCGACGCCTGATCGCACGATGCGAAGCTGCGAGCGCGTCACGGCGGCAAGGCCGATCAGCGAGCCGACCTCGATATGGTCGGGCTGGATCCGGTAGGTGGCTTCCCCCAGCGTCGCCGGACCATGAATGACCATGGTGTTGGTGCCGATGCCCTCGATCTTCGCGCCGAGCGCGACCAGGAAATTGGCGAGGTCCTGCACATGCGGCTCGGAGGCCGCGTTGCGCAAGTACGTGACGCCGTCGGCCGCCACCGCCGCCACCAGCGCGTTCTCGGTCGCGGTCACGCTCGGCTCGTCGAGGAATACGTCCGCCCCGGCGAGTTTCGCCGCGCGAAACTCGAGCCGGTCGGTCGCGGTGACCTTCGCGCCGAGCTGTTCGAGCGCGAGCACATGGGTGTCGAGCCGGCGCCGGCCGATGACGTCGCCGCCGGGCGGCGGCAGCATCACTTCGCCGCAGCGGGCGAGCAGGGGGCCCGCAAGCAGGATCGAGGCCCGGATGCGGACGCACAGCTCGGGGTCGAGGTCGGCGGCGCGGATGCTCTTGGCGTGGATGTGAAGCGAGTTCCGGGCGGTCCACTCGGCCGAGGCGCCGACCGAGCGGATCAGCTCGACCAGCGTCTCGGTGTCGCGGATCCGCGGCACGTTCTCCAGCGTCACCGGATGCTCGGTGAGCAGGGCGGCGGCAATGATCGGCAGCGCCGAATTCTTGTTGCCGGACGGCTCGATCGAGCCCGAGAGCCGGTGACCGCCCTCGACGATGTACTGGATGGGCGCCAAATGAATTCTCGCTGTCCTGATGGGTGGGCGGGCCTGTTTCGGGCGGAAACTACAGAGAATTGAGCGCGGTAGCAATTGCGCCGGCCGCGGTTCGGGGCCTGTCGGCCGCCCTCGGCGGCGCTTCAGAACAGCCCGATGATATTCCCCGCGACATAAAGGATCGCGATCAGTATCAGCGCGCCGATCATGACGAAGGAGATCTCGATCGCGATGGCGCCGGTGCCGAGCGTGGCGGCCACGGCCGCAAGAAGCCTCTCTTCCCGGAAGATCAGCGAAAGCACCGAGAGCAGGATGGCGAGCAGGCCGAGCGAGATCGCGGTGGCCGACGCAGCTTCGCTCCAGCTTCGTCCAGCCGATTTTTCGACCTTGGGCGCCTGATACTCGACGCCCTTCACCTTCGCGACGATACGGTCCTTGATACGATGCCCGGTGTCGACGATCACTTTGTCCGCCGGCGGCGGCGGAAACACGATCGGCACGACCCAATGCGGCAGCACCGCCGCCATCAGCGCCAGCACGCCGACAATGCTGCCGATGATGCCAAGCCGGCGGGACGGCGCGGCGGAACTGGTCGTTGCAGAGGCGGCCATGGCGTAACGCTTCCCGGCCGGAATTGGCCAACGGGCTCATGCCACTTCGTCGCGACGGCGGGTGGTGAGGTTCAGGGGTCACCTCTCCCTTCGGGAGAGGTGATCTACATCATCCTGGTTGCCAGGGACTAGGCCAAGGAGAGCGTCGCGCCTCAGATATCGATCGTCGCGCTCAGCGAATGTTCCTGGATGAAATCGCGTCGCGGCTCGACCACGTCGCCCATCAGCTTGGTGAAGATGTCGTCGGCCTCATCGACCTCCTTGACCTTCACCTGCAGCAGCGAACGCACCTCGGTGTCCAGCGTCGTCTCCCACAGCTGCTCCGGGTTCATCTCGCCGAGACCTTTGTAGCGCTGCAGCGTGATGCCCTTGCGCCCCGAATCGGTCACCGCCTCGAACAAATCGACCGGGCCGTGCACCACGTGCTCGCTGTCCTTGCGCCGCAGCTTGCCGGAGCGGGCGTAGACGTCCTGGAGCCTGGTCGTGTACTCGTCGAGCTTGCGGGCCTCGGCCGAGCCGAGCAGCGCGTCGTCGATGACAGCCGATTCCTTGACGCCGCGCACGGTGCGCTCGAACACGAAACCCTGGCCCTCGACGAATTGCCCGACCCAGCCGCGCTCGACCTCCTCGGCCTGGTTGTCCAGCCGGCTCGCGATGTATTGCGCGGCGGCCGCGGCATTCTCGGGATTGCCGTAGATCGACTTGTTCAGCACGCCGGTGATGGCGGCCTGCTCGACGACCCTGCGGTTATAGCGGCTGTGCAGATTGCGCAGGATGCTGCGGACCACGCGGGCGTCGTCGACCAGCGCGCGCAGATCGCGGCCCGAACGGTCGCCGCCGGTACCGGGGATGTACACGCAATCGTCGAGCCCGGCGTCGATCAGATAGTCTTCCAGCGCGCGCTCGTCCTTCAGATACTGCTCGGACTTGCCGCGCGAGACCTTATAGAGCGGCGGCTGGGCGATATAGAGATAGCCGCCGTCGATGATGTCGCGCATCTGCCGGTAGAAGAAGGTGAGCAGCAGCGTGCGGATGTGTGCGCCGTCGACGTCGGCGTCCGTCATCACGATGATCTTGTGATAGCGCAGCTTCTCGACCGAGAAATCGTCGCTGATGCCGGTGCCGAGCGCGGTGATCAGCGTGCCGATCTGCTCCGATGACAGCATCTTGTCGGGGCGGACACGCTCCACGTTGAGGATCTTGCCGCGCAGCGGCAGCACCGCCTGGAACTCGCGGTTGCGGCCCTGCTTGGCGCTGCCGCCTGCCGAGTCACCCTCGACGATGAAGAGCTCTGACTTGGCCGGATCCTTTTCCTGGCAGTCGGCGAGCTTGCCGGGCAGCGAGGAGACCGAGAGCGGACTCTTGCGCGTCAGCTCGCGCGCCTTGCGCGCAGCCTCGCGTGCAGCGGCGGCCTGGATCACCTTGCCGACGATCATCTTGGCCTCGGACGGGTGTTCCTCGAACCAGGCCTGGAGCGCCTCGTTGAGGACGTTCTCGACCACGGGACGCACTTCCGAGGACACCAGCTTGTCCTTGGTCTGCGACGAAAATTTTGGATCCGGCACTTTCACCGACAAGACGGCCGTCAAGCCTTCGCGGCAGTCGTCGCCGGTGAGCGCGATCTTTTCCTTCTTGGCGTTGGCCTCGGCATAGCCGTTGACCTGGCGCGTCAGCGCGCCGCGGAAACCGGCGAGATGGGTGCCGCCGTCACGCTGCGGGATGTTGTTGGTGAAGCACAGCACGTTCTCGTGGTAGCTGTCGTTCCACCACAGCGCGGCCTCGACGCCGATGCCGTTGGCTTCCGAGCGCACCATGATGGGCGTCGGCACCAGTGCCTTCTTGTTGCGGTCGAGATATTTGACGAACTCCTCGACGCCGCCGGAATAGTACATCTCCTCGCGCTTCTCGACCGCATGACGCATGTCGGAGAGGGCGATGTTGACGCCGGAATTGAGGAAGGCGAGCTCGCGCAGGCGATGCTCGAGCGTCGCGAAATCATATTCGATGTTCTTGAAGGTCTCGGTCGAGGCGAGGAACGTCACCTCGGTGCCGCGCTTGCCCGGCGCATCGCCGACCACCACCAGCGGCGCCACCGCATCGCCATGGGCGAACTCGATGTAGTGCTCCTTGTTGTCGCGCCAGATCCGCAAGCCGAGCTTGCTCGACAGCGCGTTGACGACGGAGACACCGACGCCGTGCAGGCCGCCGGAGACCTTGTAGGAATTCTGGTCGAACTTACCGCCGGCGTGGAGCTGGGTCATGATGACCTCGGCCGCAGAGATGCCTTCGCCCTTGTGGATGTCGACCGGAATGCCGCGGCCGTCGTCGCGCACGGTGACCGAATTGTCGGCGTTGAGGATCACGTCGACGCGCGTGGCATGGCCCGCGAGCGCTTCGTCGATCGCGTTGTCGAC
The DNA here is from genome assembly GCF_014198245.1 of Bradyrhizobium sp. cir1. Taxonomy (GTDB): domain Bacteria; phylum Pseudomonadota; class Alphaproteobacteria; order Rhizobiales; family Xanthobacteraceae; genus Bradyrhizobium. The sequence continues at coordinate 22,445 of NZ_JACIHE010000024.1, read as the reverse complement.
GACCTCGTAGACCATGTGGTGCAGGCCCGAGCCGTCGTCGGTGTCGCCGATATACATGCCGGGGCGCTTGCGGACGGCATCGAGACCCTTGAGCACGCGGATCGATTCCGCACCGTATTCGCTCGGATTGGAGGGCTCGTTTTCGGCAGCGGGCTGCCGAGCAGGTTCTGTCATGAGAGGCCTTCGAAATGTCGCCCGAATCAGCGGCGCAAAAGGCGCTGATTTGCGAGCTATTTGTGCCACGAAAGAGGGCTTGCGCCTAGCGCAAAGTATCTCCCGGCAACCCTTTGAGCAGATAGGGTTTTTCTGCCGGTTTTCAAGGCTTTTGAAGGTCGATTTCGGGCACCGCAAAAAGCGCGATTCGAGCCGCCGTTTTGGGGCTCTGGAAGGCGTGGTTTTTGCGGGTGCGCAGAGGCCTGTTCCAAGGCGCCGCGGCGCCCCGGAACAGGCTACTCGGTTCAGTAGACTTGGGACGGCTTCTTATCGTCGTTGAGGGACCAGGCCTCGCCTGAGGCCACGGTGACGGTGTCGGTGCGCACCAGAAGGCCCGACACGCGCAGCTCGTAGGAATACGTGCCGGGCGGCAGATCCAGCACTTGTGGATGATTTTCGCCGCCCGCGATCTCAATGGTTTGATTGTTGATCACAAGCGAAGCCACGTCTGGCCTTAGATAGCCGAATATCAGCCGCGCTTGTCCGGGCGTCGGCAGGAAATCGGCCTTGGCCGCAGCCTCCGGATTCCGTTGCGCCAGGCTGACAATGGTCTCGCCCTTGGCGCGGCCAAGCTTCAGGGTGGCCGGGCCTTTTGGGGAGGCGAAGACGAGTTGCACGCGATCGGCGGCGATCACCGCGTCATCCGGCTTCTCCTGCCAGCCGCGCTTTCCGAGCTCTCTGCGGTAGAAGGCGAGCACGTCGCTGAGCTCCGCGGGCACGCGCGCTTCGATATCGAGCCGGAGCGGGGCCTTCGCGCCATGCGCCCGCGTGGTGCGGAATTGGCTGAAGCTGCTTTGCTTCGGTGCCGGCATGTCGACGTCGGGATCCGCCGTCAGCGGTTCCTGCGAACAGCCTGCGAGAAGAGTGAGGGCGCACACCAGCAGCCGCCATCGTGCCGGGACCTTCGTCCCGCGCCTTGCCGTCGTCATGCCCACTCTCCAGGGATGTCGCGCGTCGTGATCTTCGCGCGATGCGGCGGCCGCGACACGGTCGCGGCCGCCTCTCGATGACTAGTCGCCCCACGAACCGGACAGGTTCACCCTGGCCGTTACAGACACCGGCGGCGGGATCAATACATCTGCAGCGGAAGTACCTCGCCGGTCGGACCCACCATCAGGCCCCAGGCATCGCCTGCGGCGACCGTGAGGGTCTCGGTGCGGGCGGGACGCCCCGGCATGCGCAGCGCGTACTGGTATGTCCCGGGCGCCAGGTCGAGCATCGGACCTTTCGGCGACTGCGGGCCGCCGGCGCCGGCCGCGATCTTGATGGTCTGCTTGTTGATCGTGACCGATGCGTCCTTCGGCCCGATATTGCCGAGCATCAGCCTGGCCTGGCCCGGCTTGGGCATGATGTCCGCCTTGGTCGCGGCATCCGGATTCTTCTGCGCCAGATTGACAATGGTCTCGCCCTTGGCGCGGCCGAGCTTGAGCACCGCCGGGCCTTGCGGCGAGGTGAAGTCGATCTGCGCGCGCTCCGTGGAGACGGTCGCGCCCTCGGTCTTTTCCTGCCAACCGAGCTTTCCAAGCTCGGTTCGGTAGAACGCCAGCACGTCGCCGAGCGGAGCAGGGATGCTGGCTTCCAGCTCGCGGCGGAACGGGGTCTCGCTGCCGGGAAGTTTCGTGGTGGCGAGCGAGGTCGACGACCGCTGCGTTGGCACCGGAAGCTGGGATTCGGTGTCAAGCTTCAGCGGCTCGGAGGATTTCGCCTGCACCTCCGGGACGGCTGTCGGCATGGCCGCGGCCATCACCAGCCCCGATCCGCTGGCGCTGACATTCACCTTCGGGCCCATCTGCATCACGGTCATCGAGATCGACTTGCCGCTCTTGGAGAATTCCATTACCGCCATATTGGGCTGGTTGATGACGGAGGGCTGCTCCTTCCAGCCGGCAGGCTTGAGCGATGCACGATAGAACGCAGTGAGAGCCCTGACGCTAGAGGTCGAGGCGAACTCTAGGTGGCCGTCATTGCCTTCGAACTTCACGCCTTCGGCGTTCTCCGGCAGCGGCACCGGCGTCTTGCTGTCGGCGAGTGCATTGAGCGGCGCATCGGACAGCGCGGCCGCCTGCGCCTTGCGCCTTGCTTCGTCGGCGGCGATCACCTGCTGTGCGGCTGCGGCGGCATTGCTGAAGAATTTCTCGTCGGCTTCTTTCTTCGCCTTGGCGCGGGCGGCAAGTGCGGACTCCTTCACCTGCGCGGTCAGGCTGACCATGGTGAAATCGTATTTGCGGCCGAGCCGCAGCACGCCGGTTTCCTCGGCGTTGGAGATCTTGATCGCGACCTCGTCGCCGGGCGCAAGTGGTGCGCTGCCGTCTTCCTGCCAGCCGCGCGCGGCGAGTTCGCGATGATAGAACGCCAGCACGGCGGGCAGCTCGGCCATCGCGGCCGCCGACATCTCGCGCTTGTTGGAGCTTGCACTGCCGAGGCTTTTGGCCGTCTTGGTCGGATTCGGCCGCGGCAGGCCGGCAAGATCGCCATCGGCCTTGAGCTCGCTGGGCAAGGCGAACGGCGCGACGCGGATGTCGACATTGGTGCGGCCGTCGTCGCGGCGCGTCAGCGTCAGCACGACAGGCTTCTGCCTGTAGAAGCCGGTGATCTCGCTGTCGGCATGCTCGTAGAACGCGCGCACGCCGTTCGGAACGGTCTCGTCCAGGCTATTCGTCCAGCGCGCGGCCGTTTCCGGCGTCAGCTTGCGCCAGCCGATCGCGTCCATCTGGGTCTTGTAGAACTCCGCTGTCGCATCGAGCGTTTCAGGTGCGACGCAGCCGAGATACGGCCTCGTGCCGTCGAACACGATGTCGCTGGCGCCTTCTGGAAACGGCACGTTCGAATAAATCCGGTCAGTCGAGTAATAGACCACGGACTGGTCGGGCCGGCCGAGGCCTTGCGTGAAATGAACGGACAGGCCCTGCCGTCCTTTCCTGAAATTCAGCGTGGTGCTCTTCTCCTCCAGCGGTCGCACATAGGGCACCCAGCCGGTCGCGCTGAGAAGCTTCTTCACCGCCGGCGATGTCACCGCCTGCGGCGTCGGCATGCGATATTCCACGCGGTAGGGATCGGGCCGCGAATTATCCTCCACCGCGCCCTCGAGCTGCGGCAGCGCATGGACGTCGACGGTGCCCTCATCAGCGGCGGCCGAGATCGAGCAGCTCGCCATCAGGAAGAGGCCACATGCCAGCAGCCGCCAGCGTGCCGGGACCTGCGTCCCGCGCTTGATCATCGACATCGCCAAAACTCCTGGATTCCGCGCGGGTCGATCCCTCGCGCAATGGCAGGCTGCGACACCGTCGGCGCGGCCTCGGATGAGAAGTCGCGGCAGGAACCGGGCAGGTTCAACCGGGTACCCTGGTAGCGGGTGCGGAGGGCTGACCGAAAGAAGACATGCTCAATACAGATGGAGCGGCGACCACGCGTCGCCGTCACGCCCGACCGTGAGCTCCCAGGTATCGCCGGCCGCGATGACGAGGGTGTTGGTATGGGCCGGATGGCCCGCCACGTGCACTTCGTAAGGATATTTGCCGGGCGGCAGATCCAGCGCGACGGCATTGGTGCCGCGGGCGCGCGTGATGGTCCGCGCGTCGATCGTGAGCACGGCGTCGGTCTCGCCGATATTGGAGAACACCACCTTGGCCTGGCCGGGTTCGGGCATGACATTCGCCCTGGTGGCCGTGTCCGAATTCTTCTGCACGAGCTCAACGGCGGTGCTGCTGTCCTTGCGATGGAGATCCAGCAGCGCCGGTCCCAGCGGGGAGGCGAAGGCGAGCTGCACGCGATCGGCGGCGATCACCGCGTCATCGCGCTGCTCTTGCCAGCCGAGCTTGCCGAGCTCGGTGCGGTAGAAGGCGAGGACGTCGCCGAGATCGGCGGGGACGGTCGCCTCCAGCCTGGTGCGGAGCGGGGCTTCGATGCCGCTCACCACGGTGGTGTGGATGCCCCTGTAGCTGTAACGGGTCGGCGCGGGCAGCTTGGTCCCGGGATCCGGCGTGAGCGCGGCCGAGAACAGCACTGAGATATGCGGCGCCCAGGCACTGGCGGTTGCTGCAAGCAGGCAGCTAGCGAGGAAGACGAGGCCGCACACAAACGCCCGCCATCGTGCCGGGGGGCGCGCCCCGGTCCTTACCGTTCGCATTGTTCTCTCCAGAGATATCGCGCGTGATGTCATTGCGCGACTGCAACGGCTGCGACACCGTCGGCGCGGCCTCACAGAGCTAGTCGCTGACGGAACCGGGCGGGTTCACTTCGGAATCTAGCGCCGTGCCGATACGCGTCCGCTCTCGACGTCAAACACCTCGCCGCCGGCGCCAATCTCGGCAAACGCGGCGGGGTCCGCACCGGTCAGCCAGACCTGCGCGCCGAGCTTGCGTAGCTCGTCGAACAAAGCGGCGCGGCGGTTCGGATCGAGATGGGCGACGACCTCGTCGAGCAGCAGCAGCGGCACGATGCCGGTCATTTCGGCGACCAGGCTCGCATGCGCGAGCACGAGGCCGATCAGCAGAGCCTTCTGCTCGCCGGTCGAGGCGTCGCGCGCCGGCATGCTCTTGGGCGCATAGATCACCTGGAGATCGGTGAGATGCGGGCCGTCGGTGGTGCGGCCGGCGATGGCATCGCGCGGACGGTTGTCGCGCAGGATCTGGCGGTAGCGGTCCTCGACCGACGTCGCGGTCTCCTGAAGCAGCGCGTTCTCCATCCAGCCGTCGAGCGCGATTTGAGCGGACGGAAATGCGGAGGCTTGCGCGCGTGCGTTCAACATGCCAGTCAGCCGCGCTGCGGTCTGGCCGCGCGTGGCGGCGACCGCGACCGCAAGCTCGGCGGTCTCGCGCTCGATCGCGTCACACCAATGGTCGTCGTAATTGCGCGTCTCGAGCAGGCGGTTGCGCGAGCGCAGGGAACGTTCGAGCGCGTTGATGCGGCTGGAATGCTCGTTGTCGATGGCGAGCACCAGGCGGTCGAAGAAACGCCGCCGCTCGGACGCCGCGCCCATGAACAGTCCGTCCATGGCCGGCGTCAGCCAGACCATGCGGATATGGTCGCCGAAGCTGGCCGCGGAATTGACCGGCTCTCGATCGATGCGGCAGCGCCGGCTCACCGCGCTATCGGCGCGCGGCGCATCGATGCCGGTGCCGAGCGTCGCCAGCCCCAGCGCGCCCTCGACCTGCGCCGATACCGCCCATGAGCCGTCGCCCTGGTTGTCGGCGACGTCTTCCAGCGTGGCGCGCCGGAGGCCCCGGCCCGGCGACAGGAACGAGATCGCCTCGATGCAATTGGTCTTGCCCGCCCCGTTCGGCCCGACCAGCGCCACCATGTCAGCCGCCGTCTCGAGCCCCGCCGCCCGGTAATTGCGAAAATGCGTCAGCGTCAGGCGATGAATGCGAGAGGGGGTCATGGGCTATTCGTCATGGGCGCGCGCTCTCCCCTTTGCGGGAGAGGGTGGCGCCTCACGAAGTGAGGCGACGGGTGAGGGGTATGTTACCGCCCGGCAAGCTTTGCAAGGATATCCTCCAACACAGAGGTGGGCTGCTGTAACACGTCGTTGTTCCAATAGCGGGCGATGGCGAAACCTTCGGAGGCAAGTGCGGCATCCCGAACTGCGTCACGCCGCGATTTCACGTGCTGACTGCCGTCGATCTCGATCACGAGGCGTTTCTCGAAGCAGACAAAGTCGAGGATGTAGCTTTCGATCGGAACCTGTCGGCGAAACTTGTAGGCCGATAGCCGTCGATCCCTGAGCAGGCGCCACATCGCGGCCTCCGCGTCCGTCGGTTCGTGCCGCATGTTCTTCGCAAACTGGCGAAGATGTCTGGCGGTCGGCCGATGGTGCGGGTCGTCCAGCATCGGCGTTCATTCGCGACGTCGTTGGCGTACGGTGCCTCTACCCTCTCCCCTTGCGGGAGAGGGTGCCGTCGCGCAGCGACGGCGGGTGAGGGGTTGCCTCCACATAGAAGGTGCCGCGAGAGGACCCCTCACCCGAGTGAGGTCTTGGTCAATGGCGGAGCTGCCCTCTCCCGCAAGGGGAGAGGGCGCAGTCACGCGCATCGCGTTAGGCACTTGAAGCAGGGCTTGCTGGCGAGGGAGCACCTCCCTCACACCCGCATCGGCATCAGCACGTACAGCGCGCTCTTGTCGTCGCGGTCCTGGACCAGGGTGGGCGAGCCGGGGTCGGCGAGCCTGAGCGTTGCGACGTCGCCTTCGATCTGGGCGGCGATGTCGAGGAGGTAGCGCGAGTTGAAGCCGATATCGAGGGCGTCGGAGGCGTATTCGACCTCGAGCTCTTCGGTCGCGCTGCCGGAATCCGGGTTGGTCACCGACAGCACCAGCTTGCCCGGCGACAGCGACAGCTTGACCGCGCGGCCGCGCTCGCTGGAGATGGTGGAGACGCGGTCGACCGCGTTCTCAAAGTCCTTCTTGTCGACGACGAGCTCCTTGTCGTTGCCTTGCGGAATGACGCGGCCATAGTCGGGGAAGGTGCCGTCGATCAGTTTCGAGGTCAGCACGACGTTGCCGATCGTAAAGCGGATTTTTGCCTGCGACAGCTCGATCGTCATCTCGGCGTCGGTGTCCTCGATCAGGCGCTGCACCTCGCCGACCGTCTTGCGCGGCACGATCACGCCCGGCATGCCCTCGGCGCCCTTGGGTTGCACCAGGTCGAGCTGGGCGAGGCGGTGGCCGTCGGTGGCAACGCCGCGCAGGGTGGCGGCCTTCGCCGTGCCGGCGGCGTGCAGATAGATGCCGTTGAGATAATAGCGCGTCTCCTCGGTCGAGATCGCGAACTGGGTGCGGTCGATCAGCCGCTTGACGTCCTTGGCGGCGAGCGAGAAGGAGTGCGACATGTCGCCGGCGGCCAGATCCGGGAAATCATTTTCCGGCAGCGTCTGCAGCGTGAAACGCGAACGGCCGGCGCGGATCGCCAGCACGGCGCGGTCGCCGTCGGCTTCCAGCACGATCTGCGAGCCGTCAGGCAGCTTGCGCACGATGTCGTAGAACATGTGCGCCGGCACGGTGGTGGAACCGGCGGTGGCGGTTTCCGCCGCCAGCGTTTCCGTCACCTCCAGGTCGAGGTCGGTCGCCTTCAGCGACAATTTGGCGTTCTCGGCACGGACCAGCACGTTGCCGAGGATCGGGATCGTGTTGCGGCGCTCGACCACGCGGTGGACATGGCCCAGTGACTTCAGGAGTTGCGCGCGTTCGACCGTAACCTTCATTGCACTACTCGCCCGATCCCCAAGGAAAACTCAGTGTTGAGAAGGCCGGGCGGCGGGACGCGCCACGGCACCGAAGACCCCCGGCAGGCCGGGGTCATCCAGCCGATATGACCAAAGCCGTCAGGGTCGCGCAAGGTGGCTCGGATGGTCTCGGGATTCAAGGGATAGGGGGCAGTTCCCCCACGATTTACAGGCAGAGACCAAGGCCGCCGCCCAGGCACAGGTGCGCTCCCTCGCCCCGTTCTTACGGGGAGAGGGTTGGGGTGAGGGGCCTCTCTCCGCGTATGACCATGTCGAGGGACCTGTACCCCCTCACCCGAATTCGATCTGCGATCGAATTCGACCTCTCCCCGCAGGCGGGGAGAGGTGAAAAGGAGAAATAGGCCTTTATTCCTGAAGCTGGCGCTTCAGCGACTCCACTTCCTCCGACAGCGCGGTGTCCTTGGAGACCAGTGCCTCGATCTTGCGCACGGCATGCAGCACCGTGGTGTGGTCGCGTCCGCCGAAGCGGCGGCCGATTTCGGGGAGCGAGCGCAGGGTCAGCGTCTTGGCGAGATACATCGCCACCTGGCGCGGGCGGACCACGTTGGCGGTGCGGCGCGAGGAGAGCAGGTCGGAGCGGCTGACATTATACTGCCGTGCCACCACGCGCTGGATGTCCTCGATCTTGATCCGCTTCGGCTCCTGCGGCCGGACCAGGTCGCGCACCTCGCGCTCGGCCATCTCCAGCGTCACCGGCTGGTTGTTGAGCTTGGAGTGCGCCAAGAGGCGGTTGATCGCGCCTTCGAGGTCGCGGCCGTTATGGGTGATGGTGCGCGCGAGATAATGCAGCACCTCCTCCGGCACGTCGAAGGTCGCGTGATGGGCGCGGGCGGCGGCGACGCGCGACTTGAGAATGCCGTGACGCAGCTCTTCGCCGAGCGAGCCCATCTCGACCACGAGGCCGCCGGCAAGGCGCGAGCGGACGCGATCGTCCAGGCTCTCGAGGTCGGACGGCGGACGGTCGGCCGCGATCACGACCTGGCGGCCGGCATCGATCAGCGCGTTCAGCGTGTGACAGAACTCGGCCTGGGTCGACTTGCCCTGCAGGAACTGCAGATCGTCGATCACGAGCACGTCGATGCCGCGCAGCGCTTCCTTGAAGGCCAGCGCCGTCTGCGTCTTCAGCGCGGCGACGAAGCCGTACATGAATTTTTCGGCGGTGAGATACAGCACCTTGCGCTCGTTGCCGGAATTGCCGGCCCAGGTCACCGCCTGCAAGAGATGCGTCTTGCCGAGGCCGACGCCGGCATGGATGTAGAGCGGGTTGAACATCACGGGATCGCCGCGGCGTCCCTCGGCGACCTGGCGCGCGGCCGCATGGGCCAGCGTATTGGAGCGGCCGACGACGAAGCTCGCAAAGGTCAGGCGCGGATCGAGCGGCGAGCCGCCGAGCGCGTCATGATTGGCCGAGACCGGCGCGGTCGCGGTCGAGCGCAGCTCCGGCGCGGGGGCGCGGCGTGCCTCGACCGGCGCGGGCGCTTCCTTCGGCGGCGCCACCGGGCGCACGGCGGACCGGACCGTGAGGTCGATGCGGTGCACTTCCGGCATCTCGGCCTGCCAGCACGACAGCACGCGCTCGGCATAATGGGCCTGGATCCAGCTCTTCAGAAAGCGGGTCGGCACCGAGAGCCGCACGCTCTCGTCCTGCACGCCCTCCAGATCCATGCGTGCAAACCAGCTCGTGTAAACGTCCTCGCCAACATTCGAGCGCAGCCGGCTCTTCACGCGTGACCAGCGATCCTGTTCCGATGTGTTCATCGTCAAAAACTTCTCTTGAGAGCTCAGATTGAATTTGTGAGCGCCATGCAGGGTTCCTGCCGAATCCCGGAATGGCGCGACCTCGAGCGAGTCCATCGTCAGGCATAGCTCGACCGTTCGGCGCGCCGCGCCGCGGGTCAGATCAGCGATGTCTTTGATGGAAGGGTCGCGAGGTCAGCGCGTACTCGACGCGCCCGTGCACGTTGGAGGCTGGACGCAGGACGGATCGGAGACGGCATCGTCGAACGATGGAACTTGAGTCAATACCGCGTTGAATCCGTAGGACATGATACCTCCCCGTCCTGCCGTGATCGCTCACGACAAGGTCCTGCGTAAAAGACAACCGCGCCGTACTCCTGTCGCGGATGCCCTGCCCGTCTGCACTAGTCGTCCACTCGGCTTCGCCATCGCGTATGTCGGGGTAGCTGCAAGGTGTCTCTCATTTGCGCTTGGCGCGAGCGAGATGCCTGAGATCTCGCTTGGAGACATTCAGACAAAGAGCTACCGTTCCCACATTGCTATGGGTTTTGAACCGACAATCGCTTGTTGAAGCGTCGCCCACGTGCACACCGCCGCCGATTTGCACGCTCGCCCCGTTTCCGATACCGCGCTGGTCTCAAGATCGTGGGCGCCGCGAACGACTTAAGGAATACACTATGCGGAAAGACTCGCAACGAAATTGATTCAGACTTGAGGCATCAAAAAACTTGACCTCGGTTAACGCCGCGCGGGACTTGTGCACAGGCTCTGAAGCAAGTTTTTGGATTCGTGCACAGAATCGAAAATGCCGCGCCTCATGTGACAATTCTCCGTCACCGCCAAAAATTTTTTACAAAAGCGTCACGCGCGCGACGCGCGAGCGAATTTTCCAAATGCTTGTCGCAGCTATGTCGATAAGTGATTAGCGAGCCATCGTTTTTTGAGTCTCGTTTCACAGGGTAACTCCACCTGTGGCAGCGTTCCGGTGAATCTACGGTGTGCAGAACTTTTCCGCGCGCGAATTCATCTTAGCCGCGCGCCGCAGGGGTTTTTTGCAACGCAGTGAAAGTTTCCGCTGTTGCACAAACATCCGCAGGTAGAGCTGCGGAACGCATCATAATGCGGTCGATGCAAATCTTCCACGCGGAGATTGCGAGGCGCATGACCGGTTGCGTGAATATGACAGGCAACAAAAAAACCCGGCGCGATGCCGGGCTCTTTGTCGTGCCGATCGGATCAACCGATCAGATGATGTCGCAAGTTTGCTTGCTTAGCTGCAAGTTTACTTCGCGAGCTTGGCAATCTGCGCGGTGAGGCGCGAGACTTTGCGGCTGGCGTTGTTCTTGTGAATGATGTTGCGCTGGGCGGCGCGCATCAGGGCGGGCTCGGCAGTCGCCAGCGCCTTCACGGCAGCGGCGCGATCGCCGGTCTTGATGGCTTCCTCGACAGTGCGCACGGCGCCGCGCATCTGGGTGCGGCGCGACTTGTTGACGGCGGTGCGACGGGCGATCTTGCGCGTCGCTTTCTTGGCGGAAGTGGTATTGGCCATGGTCTCAATATCCTTTGCGGGTACCGGTCGCGTCTTGGTCGGGTAGCGCCGGCTTGCTTGACCGCGGAATCGACGCTCGGATTTAGGGTGTTCGGTTGCTGGCCGTTCCCGGAACATGAGGCCTAAAGAGCCTGCAACTGCTCAAAGAACAGCGGCGGCAGGATTGCGCCCGCCGCCAGTTGGCGCCCTTATAGAGAGGGTCTGTGGCACCGTCAACGCTTTCCGGGCTGGAAAACCGGCCTCTGGTGGGCTGGACGGGGGCCGTAACGCCCTGAACAGGTTGAATTTCTGCCGTTCCCCGGCTATTGGCTGGCGGCATTTGATCGGCGTTTCTTGGGCTCGTCCGATCGGACAACCGTATAGGGTGAGGCATGATCCGCGGCTTTTTCCGACTGATTGGGCTGTTGCTGCTCGCCGGCGGGTTCATCTTCATGGTCTATGACGGCGCCCGCTGGGTCGCCGACCAGACCCTGCGGTTCACCCGGTTCGGCCAATTCTGGAACGACATCAACCAGGCCAGCCAGGCGGCATTCCGGACCTGGGTCGAGGCCAAGGCGCCCTGGCTCTGGACCTCGGTGATCCGCCTCGTGCTGGACCAGCCGGTCTTCGCCGTCCTCGGCATTCTCGGCATCCTGCTGATGGTCCTGTTCCGGCCGCGCAAGCCGCTGATCGGCTATACCCGGGATTGATCCTTCAATTCCCGCCGGGATTGACCCACCGCGCTGAGCGCAGCGTAACAAGGCTGCCCCTTTGCGCGTAAAGACCTATATTCCCACCTGATCGCGAGCACGCCGCCTGAGCGCCTGGCTTAGGACATACGGACTTGGGCGACGCACGGCTCGTTTCGGAGATCCGATCATGCTGTTCATGCGCAAGACCACCGCATTGCCGAGCGCAGCTGAGGCGCTGCCGGGCCGTGCGCAAGCCATCCCGACCGCGACCACTCATTTCGTCAACGGTGCGAAGTTGCAGCCGCCTTATCCCGCCGGCCTCGAGCAGGCGGTGTTCGGCCTCGGCTGCTTCTGGGGCGCCGAGCGCAAATTCTGGGAGCTCGGCGATGGCATTTACACCACCGCCGTCGGCTATGCCGGTGGCCACACGCCGAACCCGACCTATGAAGAGACCTGCTCGGGCCGCACCGGCCACACCGAGGTGGTGCTGGTCGTGTTCGATCCGAACAAGATCTCCTACGAGAGGCTCCTGAAGACGTTCTGGGAGAGCCACAACCCGACGCAGGGCATGCGCCAGGGCAACGACGTCGGTACGCAGTACCGAAGCGCGATCTACACTTATAGCGATGCGCAGAAGAAGGCCGCCGACGCGTCGAAGGCGCTCTACCAGAAGGCGCTTGCCGCCAAGGGCCTCGGTGCCATCACCACCGAGATCGCGCCGGCCGGCGCGTTCTATTTCGCCGAGGACTACCATCAGCAATACCTGGCGAAGAATCCCGCCGGCTATTGCGGCCTGGGCGGCACTGGCGTGTCCTGCCCGATCGGCGTTGGCGTGAGTGTGTAGGCCAGCCGCGAACGAGGTGTCACTTACCCTCCCCTGGAGGGGGAGGGTGCGACCGTCATTGCCCCCTCAACGCTTTATTAACCATAACCGGTGCATCACTGGAGCCATCTCGTTTCGAGGGACAGGTCCGGTGCCGGTTGCACGCGCGTTTCGATGGTCGATCTCGGCAACGTCCTTGGCAGCGTCCGCCGCGCTCGCCCTGGGCGGCTGCATGCAGACCGCCGGCCCTGTTGCGATGGTGCAGCCCCGCCCCGATCTCGATTCGATGGCCTATGGCCAGCCCTACAGTGCACCGCAGCCGGTCGTCGTCGCCGACGGTGGCGGCGCCATCGGGGCACTGCGCAATTCCTTTGCCTCCGCGCCTGCGCCCATGCCGGTCGGCTACGCCGCGCCGATGGCGGCGCCGGTCCGCTACGACGCCTCCTACCATCTCGATGCCGGCGACAAGCTCCGCGTCGTGGTCTACGGCCAGGAAGGTCTCACCAACAGCTACGCCATCGATGCCGGCGGCTCCATCACCATGCCGCTGATCGGCGCGGTGCCTGCGCGCGGCCGCACCACGGCAGGGCTGGCCGGCGAGATCGCCGCGCGCCTGCGCAACGGTTACATCCGCGAACCCTCGGTCGCCGTCGAGATCGACACCTATCGCCCGTTCTTCATCCTCGGCGAAGTCTCCGCGCCCGGCCAATATCCCTATGTGCCGAACATGACCGTCGAAAGCGCCGTTGCGATTGCCGGCGGCTTCTCGCCGCGCGCCAAGCGCGACGTGGTCACCGTGACGCACACCGAAGCCGGCGGCGCCATGCGCGCCGTGGTGCCGCTCGGCACCCCCCTGGCGCCGGGCGACACCGTGTTCGTCGGCGAGCGCTGGTTCTAAGACTCTCTCTCCTCGTCATTCCGGGGCGCGCCGACAGGCGCGAGCCCGGAATCCATTCCACCACCGACTCTGTCGCCGGATGGATTCCGGGTTCGCGCTTCGCGCGCCCCGGAATGACGCCTGAATTTCACCTTCGGAAATCCAGCCGTCCGTTCGGAAAACATCCGTCGATCCTGGCGGCATCGACCACGCGCCCGACCCACGGCCGCATGATCGCGGGATTGGTCAGGTTGATGTACTTGCCGACCAGCCGCTCGGTGTCGTCGCGCACGGCATCGATCAGCCCGTGCCGGCGGCCATGGTCCCAGTCAAAGCGCAGATAGATGCGCCCGCCCGCAATCCGAACTTCGGCGCGCCCTTCTTTCCATTGGTCCGGCGTATCACCCGCAATGGTCGGATCGGCACCGCCGTTCCAGCGGCTCGCCCAGATGCCTTCGAGCGGATCGGAGGATGCGGGAATGGACCCCCATTGCGCCGCGTTGGCGTCGGCGGCATCGCCGCCAAGCGTGGCGGAAGCGGCATAGTCCATCACCTCGGAATCATCGGGCGCCGGCACGTCCATGGTTCCGAACGGATTGCGGATGACGAGGTGCGTGATGGCTTGCTGCATGGCGATCTCCCGGCCTGAGTTGGCTTGATCGGCCAGCTTTATCGCCACGCAGCGTGATGCGCCCACCCGATTCCTGCTCTGAGCTGACGCGCGGAACCTAGGGCGCGTACTCATAAATGTCGGCTCACCAACGTAAAGCGGAGGTCACCCACCTTGAGCGTGACCTGCGGCTTGTGACCCTAGGCGGACATTTGTCGCCAACTAAGTGCCATCCCTGTGCTAGCCTACCTCAGGTACTTTTATTTTTCTTGACCGCGGGGGCGAACATGAGGCGCCGCGAGTTCATTGCGCTTCTCGGCACCACGGCGATGTCGTGGACGCGCACGGTGAAGGCTCAGTCAGGCCGGAAGATCGCCAGGATCGGCGTGCTCTGGCATGCCGGCAGCGCGGAAGAGGAACGTGAGTACCTCACGGTGCTCGTGAAGGCGTTCAGCGAACTCGGTTACGTCGAGGGCAAGAACGTCGAGTTCCTGCACAAGTTTCCCGCCGAACAGCGCGATCGGTTTCCCATCCTCGCGAGGGAGCTGGTCGAAAGCAATGTCGACGTCGCCATCGCGGTAACGATCCACGGCGCCGTTGCGTTGAAGCAGATCACGAGCACGATTCCGGTCGTATTTGTCGTTGTGCCAGATCCGATTGGGCTCGGATTGGTCGCCAGTCTGGCGCATCCCGGCGGCAGCATGACCGGGCTTTCGATGATGCAGACCGACCTGTCCGGCAAATTTCTGGCGCTTCTCAAGGAGGCCGTTCCGAACCTGTCCAGCGTGGCACTTTTCCGTGACTCCCTGGCGCCGCCGCGTTTGATCCCAGCCTACGCCGAGGCAGCAAAATCGCTCGGACTTGTCTTTCGTATGGTTGAAGTTCCATCGCCTGACGTCATCGAACAGGCTTTTGCGCAGGCGCAGCGCGATCACGTGGGCGGTGTCGTTGTTGTCGGAGTGATGATGTTCAACGAACGGGCGCGCGTCGGCGCAGCGGCCCTTGCGCACAGAATGCCGGCCGTCACCGTGAACGCGGAAGCGGTCCCGTATGGTCTCTTGATGTCGTACGGATCGGACTTTCCCGACTATTTCCGCAGGGCCGCCGGCTACGCCGACAAGATACTGCGCGGGGCAAAGCCCGCCGACCTGCCGGTCGAGCAGCCGACCCGCCTCAAGCAGGTAATCAATCTCAAGGTGGCCAAGGCGCTGGGGTTGACGATTCCGCCATCCCTGCTGGTCACCGCCGATGAAGTGATCGAATAGAGCTTTCTTCCTGATGCGTAAGTCCGGTTGTGGCCCTTCGCGACATATTGCATCGCCGCACGACCTCTGTCGCTAACGGGGTATAGCGGACATAGATAGGCCGCCGTCAATCGCAGAGGGCGACGCTCGTGACCCGAAGCGGACCTTGGGTGGCGTCCGGGCTTACCTTCCAGGGCCAGGCCTTTGGCGGTACGATGATTGTTGCTTGGTCTGGGGCAGCAAGTGAGGCGACGTGAGTTCATCGGAGTTCTCGGCGGCGCGACGGTTGGCTGGCCGGCTGTTCTTCTTTCCCCGCCGCTCGCCGCCGAGGCGCAGCAGGTGAACAAGGCTCCGCAAGTTGGGTTCCTTGCCATGGGGCGACACCCGGCCTTTCCCGTTTTCGTACAGGCTCTAAACGGCTTGGGCTGGGTTGAAGGCCGGAACGTCGTGCTGGAGCCGCGCTTCGCCGAACCAGGGAAGGCTGAGCAGTTCGATCAGCTAGCCGCGGACCTCGTGCAACAAGGTGTCGATGTGATCGTGGCATTGATCCAGCCAGAGATAATCGCGGCGCGGCGGGCCACGACGACGATACCAATCGTGATGGTCGTTGGCGTAAATCCCGTGGGTCAAGGTTTCGCAAGCAGCCTGGCTCGACCGGGTGGCAATGTCACGGGTCTCGCTTGGGACGCCGACCCGGAGTTCACTGCGAAGAACGTGGAGATTCTCCGTGAGTTACTCTCGGCGCCTCAACATATCGGCGGCATCATCGATCCCGCGTTTCCATCAACTGTCGGTTGGGAGGCCGCGCAGCGAGGGGCACTACAACTCGGCTTGGATCTTCATGGGGTCGAAGTCCGTAAGCCAGACCAAATGGAGAAGGCGTTCGCTGAGCTGCGGGCAGTACGCGCCGACGCTGTCCTCGTCTTCGGGGGATCGACGCTATTTGGAAGTCGAGACAAGATCGCGCAACTCAGCATGAACAATCGACTACCCGTCATGTTTCTGTACCGGGAAGGAGCAGAGGCTGGTGGCTTGCTTTCCTATGGTCCGAGCCTGCCCGATCTGTGGCGGCGTAGCGCTATTTACGTGGACAAGATCCTTCGAGGAGCACGTGCCGCCGAACTCCCGATTGAGCAGCCAACGAAGTTCGAACTCGTGATCAACCTTAAGACGGCAAAAGCGCTAGGGCTCACCATACCGCCGCTCCTGCTCACCCGCGCCGATGAGGTGATCGAATAGAATTGTAATTTGCTGCGGTGCATGAGTCTCTTATTGGCCCATCGCGACAAACTCGAACCGGCGCCTTGTTGTCGGCAATGAGGGGGAGACCGGACGCGGCGTCGACCAAGCCGAACCGTCGCGATTGACCCACAACGGACTTCGCCTCTAGCCCAAAGGGGGCTCAGCATGCTTTGATGCATCTGCAAAGAGGCAGAGGCAGAGGCAGAGGCAGACATGGGGGAAGCAAATGCGGTACCTAATTTTAGGTGCGGGCGCGCTCGGAGGATATTTTGGCGGAATGCTAATCAAGGGCGGCGCTGACGTGACGTTTCTCGTCCGGCCCGAGCGCGCTGCCCAACTTCAGCGGGACGGCCTGATCGTAAAGCTACAGGATGGCAGTGAACTCCGTACGAAGACTAAGACTGTCCAGCAAGGTCAGCTAAATGGGACCTACGATGTTGTTCTGCTGTCCTGCAAGGCCTACGATCTTGATGGGGCCATGGACGCACTTGCTCCGGCCATGACTGAGCAGAGTGTGATCGTGCCCGTACTGAATGGCGTGCGTCATATCGACGTTCTGACGGGGAGGTTCGGTCAGGCGCGCGTGCTCGGCGGCCTGACGACTATCAATGCTGCTCTGATGCCGGACGGCACGATCCAGCAGAGCCAGTTGCGCATCAATCTCAATGCAATTGGAGAGCTTGACGGTAGCACTTCCAACCGCTGTGCGGCCATCAAGGCTGACCTAGAAGCAGGCGGCGTTCCCGTCCAGATCAGCGACACCATCGTTGCAATGATGTGGGCGAAGTTCTTCGGCTTTGTTATTAGCGCAACGATAGCAAGCCTAACGAGGTCACGAGCGGGGGCAATCGCCCAGTCAGCTTCCGGACCATCGTTTGTTTCCGATGTAATCGACGAATGCACGCGAGTGGTAACGGCGGCTGGTTATCCGCCAGCTCCCCCTCCTGCTCCTGATGCGGCTGGTATTATGCGCGGCATGTTTTCTCAACAGGGATCGACCTACGGGCCATCGATGCTGATCGATATGGAAGACGGTCGGCCCACGGAAGGCGAGCATACGATTGGCGATCTAGCGGAACGCGCGGCCAAGATGGGCATTAGTGCGCCACTTCTTACTGCGGCTCGATGCAATCTCGAAGCCTACGAAGTCAACCGAGGTAAGCATTCCAAAACGTGATCTACGCGACGCGGCCCACACCTGATGGTTCGACGCGATGACCGCTATTTGGCCCAACTCGGACCTCCCGTTAGGTCCGCTATTGCGACGCTATCAGGGGCATATCGGACCTCACATACGTCCGATTTCGGCGCGGGTTTCTTCGACCGGCTAGCCGTTTACCCGCCCCGCAAACCCGGTTTACCGCGATTTATGCATGGGGCTCGCCCCGGTAGCCTACGACCGGTAAACGCACCGGTAGCCGTCTAAATGAAATCAAAGCGGGGAAATGAGACCGCCAGATATTCTCAAGGCGGGCCGTCGCGCGTCCCCGCGCGGTTTCGCGTTTTCGGTAGGACCCGGTGCAAAGCTTCAAAAGCAATCTTAGAGCACCTCAGCAAACGGGCGCGAAGGCATGCGATTGCCTGAGTCTTAGCTGAGCAGAAAAGGTTCATGTGTTGGCACGGAAATTTGCTGCTCCACAGCCTCTGCACCGGGCAGTAGCATTCAATTCATCCGGCGCGAGAGGATATCCATTATCTAACCGATTTATTTTGAGAGGGAGGACCAGATGCGCATGAAATTCAGAGAGTGCCTTCGAGTGAGCCTTGGTGCCTTTACGTTCCTTCTGATGGCCGAGCTATCTGCTACCGCCGGAGGCCCGACGGCATCGCTCCAGACGGAATTTCTCATGACCCTGTACGCCTCTCTGGACCCACCCGAGGTCGCTGACGCAAATTTGTTGATCTTCAATGTCCCCGCCGGATGGGTAGAGGGACCTCGGATCAAGGGCAAGATATTGCCGCCATCCGCAGACTGGGGACGAATAATGCCGGGCGGTGTGTTTAGGGTTGACGTGCGGGGCACAATCCAAACCGACGACGGAGAGATGATATTCATTTCCTACAACGGCGCTCGCCAATGCCCGAAAGAGGTCCAGGAGAGATTCGTCAAGGGAGAAGTGCTGAAAGCTGACGAGTGCTACTTCGTTACTGCGCCGACATTCCAGACCAAATCGGAGAAGTATGGTTGGCTCAACGCGATCCAGGCGGTTGGCAAGATGGTCGAGCAAAAAAGAGGAGAAGGCAGCTTCGTTAAGTACGACATTTTCGCGGTTAAGTAGGTTCTTCAACTATCTTTTTTGAACAAAAGGCGGGGGTTGGTCTTGACCGACCCCGTTTCTTTTCCGGCTCCACCTTCAAACTGTCTGCCAATCCGGCCTGTGAGGGCATCGTCGCCAAGTGCGCAGACCTCGGCTACGAAAGCGGCCGGTCGCGGCGATAACTGAAGATCAAGAACGGGAATTCTCCGGCGGCGCGGCGGGCGGAGGATGAGTACATGCCCTATTTCTTCAAATGCTTCGCGAAAAATTCCATGCTGCGCGGCCAAGCGATGTCGGAGCTGGCCTTGTCGTAGCTCGGCCGCTCGTCGCAATGGAAACCGTGCTGCGCCCCGGGATAGATGAAGACCTCGACGTCCGGCCGCCTGGTCTTGATCGTCTCGACATCGGTCAGCGGAATGCCGGCATCCTTCTCGCCGAAATGCAGCTGCGTCGGAACCTTCGGGGTCTCGTCGGCGAAGCGCACGACCGCGCCGCCGTAATAGCCGACCGCGGCCTTCAGCCCCGATAGCCGCGTCGCCGCGACGAAGGCGACGCTGCCGCCGAGACAGAAGCCGATGACGCCGACCGGGCCGATCGTCTTCACCGCGTCGATCGCGGCCTGGGTGTCACGCAGCATCGCAGCCCAGTCGGGATTGGCGACGAATTTGCGTGCTTCCGCGATCTCGTCAGGCGTATAGCCGGACTGGAAATTCGGCGTGGTCCGGTCGAAGATCGACGGCGCGATCGCGACATAGCCCTCTTTGGCGAGGCGGTCGCAGACCGAGCGGATGTGATGGTTGACGCCAAAGATCTCCTGGATCACCACGATGGCGCCTTTCGGCGTGCCGGCGGGATCGGCGCGATAGGCGCCCAGCTGGAAATTATCGGAGGCCGTCAGTTTGATGTCTTGTCCCACGCGGATTGTCCTTCTTGGTTGTCGCGAATTCAATCTTTCCGTCACCCTGAGGTGCGCGCGCCGCGGCGCATTGCGCCGTGGAGCAAGCCTCGAAGGGCGACGGCCCGGCTGCGTCAGGGCCGCTCATCCTTCGAGGCTCTTCATGGGACGCGTTGCGTCCCAAGTCTCGCACCTCAGGATGACGGAATTGACGGCTCCGTCATTGCGAACGCCGATCTCTCCCCGTCACCCTGAGCCGCGAGCCGCAACGCGTCTCGAAGAATGCAAGGCCGAGATGCAGCAGCGGGGCCTTCATCCTTCGAGACGCTTGCGGAGTTTATCATCCGGCCGCGCTTCCGCGCGGACCGGGTGGCAAGCTCCTCAGGATGAGGGTCAGCACCTACTCCCACATCCAGTTCTCGCCGTAGTCCTCTTTCCATCCCGCCAGCCGTCCGTGGCGGAATTGCAGGAACAGGCGATGGCGGTAGGGGATCAGCCCGCTGCCGCCGATGTTGCGAAGCGCGAGATAGATCTCGTTGCCGGGACGCCCGCGCACATATTGCAGCGGCTGTCCGAGAGCGCGCGCGGTCTGTTCGGCATCCATGCCGAAGGCGAGCGGCGTGTTATTCGACAAGGTGGTGACGAAAGGCTGGCGCGGCACGGTGCCGAACGGCTCGGCCTGCGCAGACATCGACAGCAACACTGCGCCCGCAGCCAACATTGCTCGCTTCATTGCCTACGTCCCTGTTCGGCCTGTCCCGGCAAGTTCTTCAGGAAAGGCACGACCGCGTCAACAAAAGCCTCGGGCTGATCGATGTTGACGGCGTGTCCGGCGGCGGGGATCACGACCTTTTGTGCGCCGGGGATTTTCGCGGCCATGTAGTCGGACGCGGCGAGGAACGGCGTGTCGTCGGCGCCGACCACGATCAGGCTGGGCACCTTGATGTCGGGCAACAGCTCAATCACGCGCGCATCGCGCTGGGTCAGCATGCCGCGCGCGGCCAGCGCGAGCCCCCTGGCATTGCGATGGGTGGCGGTGGCGCGCTCGCGCGTCGCCTGCTTCAGCACGTCGAGGCCTTCGCGGTCGAGCCTATCGGCGGTCGCGAGCGCACGCGCATTCCAGGCCTCGCGCGCGTCATCCTTCTTGAAGCCGGGACCGGTGTCGATGATCAAGAGCGCGCGAGCGCGTTGCGGATAAGCGCGATAGAAGGCGAGCGACATGTAGCCGCCGAGCGACAGACCGCCGATGATGGCGCGCGGCGCGCCGACGGCATCGAGGATCGCCGCCATGTCGCCGACGGTGAGTGTTTCGCTGTAGGCCTTGGGATCATCGGGATAATCGGACTGGCCGTGGCCGCGCATGTCCCACAGGATCAGCCTGTGGTCCTTCGCGAGCGCATCGACCTGGCCGTGCCACATCGCCGAGGTCGAGGAGTAGCCGTGGGTGAGCAGCAACGGCGGTCCATCGCCGTGAACCTCATAGTAGATCCCGACGCCGTCCCGATTGATCCCACGCATGGCTTTCCGCCCCTTCTTGTTTCCCGTTCATTCTAGCCGGGATCATTTCGATAGCGAGAGACGCCCTTGCGCATGAGCAGGATGTGCCTCGATGGGCCGCCCCGCGCGAAAAGCCCAGCATTTACAATGGCCGTCCTACTGTGCATGGGGTTGTTTTCGCCACTTGTGTTGTTCCGGTCCCGGAACCCGAATTCCCTAAAATTGCTTCCAATAGCGAAGGGTTCCATTGAGCACGCCTCTTAAGGCCCGGAGAACCTGATCCGGCTTAGGCTGATGCCAAATCCCGACCCGTGCCTTTGGGGAAGCCATGAACGCGCCAGCCAAAACCGCCGCCAAACGCCGGCTTCTGCTCGCCTCCGACCGGAGCGACGAGAGCACCGAGCTCGCCAGCATCCTGAAGGCGGTCGGCGAGGTCTCGACGGTGACCACCCAGGACATCCCCGAGCAGCCCTCGCGCGATCTCTCCGGACTCGTGGTCGACATCAACCTGCGCTCGCCCGAGAGCGTGCAGCGGGTGCGCAACAAGCTGCGCGGTGATGCTTATCGCTCGATGCCGCGGCTGTTCGTGCTCGCCGATGCCTTGCATCACGGCACCATGCAGGCCTGGGCGCTCGGCGCCACCGACACGATCTCGCGGCCGCTGCAGCCCGATGCCATCCTGCAGCGCATCCGCGCCGCCTTCCCCGACACCGCCACCTATGACGCGACCGATCGCGGCAAGACGCTCAACCGCGGCGTCGAGGCGGCGCATGCGGTGCTGAAGAAGATGTTCGAGAAGCTGCCGCTCGGCGTGCCCCTGACCTTCGACGACGTCATCGCCGCCGAGAGCAAGATCCTGAAGGCGATCAAGCACTCCTCGCTGCGCGAATGGCTCACCACGGTGGGCTGCCATCATGTCGGCAGCTACCGGCACTGCCTGTTCGTCACCGGCTTTGCGGTCTCCTTCGCGCAGCATCTCGGCATGCGCGAGGACGACCAGCGCCGCCTGACCCGCGCCGCGCTGCTGCACGACGTCGGCAAGGCCTTCGTGCCCTCCGCGCTGCTCGACAAGCCCGGCAAGCTCACCGACGAGGAGATGGCCGAGGTTCGCCAGCATCCACGCCGCGGTTATGACGCGCTCGCAGCCCAAGGCGGCTTCCCGCCGGAGATGCTCGATGTCGTGCTGCATCACCACGAATTCCTCGACGGCTCGGGCTATCCCAACGGCCTGTCGTCGAACCAGATCAGCGACATCGTGCGCCTGACGACCATC
The DNA here is from genome assembly GCF_014198245.1 of Bradyrhizobium sp. cir1. Taxonomy (GTDB): domain Bacteria; phylum Pseudomonadota; class Alphaproteobacteria; order Rhizobiales; family Xanthobacteraceae; genus Bradyrhizobium. The sequence goes on along the minus strand of NZ_JACIHE010000024.1, from coordinate 318 downwards.
GTCGACATCTACGCTGCCTTGGTGGAGAAGCGCGCCTATCGCATGCCCTTCACGCATTCGCGTGCGTTCACGATGATGGAAGGCATGGGCGGCAAGCTCGACCAGCAGCTGCTCCAGGCGTTCCGCCCGGTGGCGCTGGGGTCGTTCTAGCGCGGCATTCTCCGCTGCCGTGGGCAAAGCGAAGCGTGCCCACCAATTCTAAGAACGTGGGCACGGCGCTGACGCGCCTTTGCCCACCCTCATATGGGTATTTGTGAGTCAAGGCCCTTCTGTTGGTCTGGGGCGAGATCGCGAGGTAGGAGGGCGGCGCGCGGAGCC
>NZ_JACIHE010000023.1 GCF_014198245.1 Bradyrhizobium sp. cir1 | reverse complement strand
CGACAGGCCGGACATATGGATGCAAGCGATCCGATCAAACCTCAAAATGCTCTTGTGCCACGGGGGCCGTCCACATATGGGTCCCGGATCGGCGCACCGCTCCGGACAATGCTGCGCGTTGCCGAGAGCTTCGCTTGTCCGGGACGACGGCTGTGATTGTCGAGGCCGCGTGCCTTACGTCTGCTCCGCCTTCGCAAAGCGATCGTCGAGCGCGTAGCCCGCGCCGCGGACGGTGCGGATCGGGTCCTGCTCGCGGCCGAGATTGAGCAGCTTGCGCAGGCGGCCGATATGGACGTCGACGGTGCGCTCGTCGATGTAGATATCGCGACCCCAGACGCTATCGAGCAGCTGCTCGCGCGAGAACACGCGGCCGGGGTGCTCCAGGAAGAACTCCAAGAGGCGATATTCGGTCGGGCCGAGATCGATCGGCCGGCCCGAGCGCGCCACGCGGCGCTTGTCGCGATCGAGCTCGATGTCGCCATAGGCGAGCACGGTGGCGAGCCGCTCCGGGCTGGCGCGCCGCAACAGGCCCTTCACGCGTGCCAGCAGCTCCGGCACCGAGAACGGCTTGACGATGTAATCATCGGCGCCGGTCGCAAGACCGCGCACCCGCTCGCTCTCCTCGCCGCGCGCGGTGAGCATGATGATGGGAAGCTGCTTGGTCTCGGGACGGGTCCGCAGCCGCCGGCACAGCTCGATGCCCGAGAGGCCCGGCAGCATCCAGTCGAGCACGATCAGGTCGGGGATGTGCTCCTTGAGGCGGGTGTCGGCATCGTCGCCGCGCATCACCGTCTCGACGTCATAGCCGTCGCCTTCGAGGTTGTAGCGGAGAAGCTCGGTGAGAGCTTCCTCGTCCTCAACCACCATAATGCGTGCGCCCATGGTTGTCGTCGCTCCTTAAAGTCTTCAGGTATTCGGGACCGTCGTGGCGAAGGTCGTCATGTCGCCCTTCGGCCGCTTGTCGGTGATGGCCTGGCCCTCGATCATGTAGAACACGGTCTCGGCGATGTTGGTGGCGTGGTCGCCGATCCGCTCGATGTTCTTGGCACAGAACATCAAATGGATGCAGAACGAGATGTTGCGCGGATCCTCCATCATGTAGGTGAGGAGCTCGCGGAACAGCGAGGTGCAGATGGCGTCGACTTCCTCGTCGCCCTTCCACACCGCCATCGCCGCCGGCAGATCGTGCGCGGCATAGGCGTCCAGCACCGACTTGACCTGCTGCTGCACGAGGTCGGTCATGTGCTCCAGGCCGCGGAACAGCTTCAGCGGATGGAAATCCGTCTCCAGCGCGGCGACGCGCTTGCCCATGTTCTTGGCGAGGTCGCCGATGCGCTCGAGATCAGTCGCAACGCGCATGGCGCCGACGATCTCGCGCAGATCCACCGCCATCGGCTGGCGGCGGGCGATGGTGAGCACGGCGCGCTCCTCGATCTTCTTCTGCAGCGCGTCGAGATCGGCGTCGGTGGTGACGACGCGCTGGCCGAGCGCGATGTCGCGGCGGATCAGCGCGTCGACGGAATCGACGATCATGCGCTCGGCGATGCCGCCCATCTCGGCGACCAGGCGGGTGAGCTCCTGGAGGTCGGTGTCGAAGGCCTTTGCGGTATGTTCAGAACCCATGTCCTGTCTCCTCAGCCGAACCGGCCGGTGATGTAATCCTGCGTGCGCCGATCGCTCGGCGACGTGAAGATCTTGCTGGTGTCGTCGAACTCGATCAACTCGCCGAGATACATGAAGGCGGTCTTGTCCGAGACGCGCGCCGCCTGCTGCATGTTGTGGGTGACGATCGCGATCGTGTAGTTCTCGGACAGCTCCTGGATCAGCTCCTCGACCTTGGCGGTCGAGATCGGATCGAGCGCCGAGCAGGGCTCGTCGAACAGGATCACTTCAGGCCGCACCGCGACGGTACGGGCGATGCAGAGGCGCTGCTGCTGGCCGCCGGAAAGCGACAGGCCCGAGGCGTTGAGCTTGTCCTTGACCTCGTTCCACAGCGCGCCGCCGCGTAGCGCCTTCTCGACGCGGTCGTCCATTTCGGACTTCGAGATCTTCTCGTAGAGACGGATGCCGAAGGCGATGTTCTCGTAGATCGTCATCGGGAACGGCGTCGGCTTCTGGAACACCATGCCGACGCGAGCGCGCAGCAGGTTGAGGTCGAGCTTGGGGTCGAGGATGTTGGTCTGGTCAAGCATGAGCTGACCGGTGACGCGCTGGCCCGGATAGAGGTCGTACATCCGGTTGAAGATGCGCAGCAGGGTCGACTTGCCGCAGCCCGACGGGCCGATGAACGCCGTGACGCGGTTGGTGCCGAGCGTCAGGTTGATGTTCTTCAGCGCGTGGTGCTCGCCGTAATAGAAGTTGAGGTTGCGGACCGTCACCTTGGCAGGCGCTTCCGGCAGCGGCTGCGAGGCCAGATGGGCGTTGGAACTCACGGATACGGAAAGGTCGGTCATTTTGCAGTCCTCTCGGCGCCGAGGATGCGCGCGCCAATGTTCAGGGCAAGCACGGTGATCGTGATCAGCAGCGCGCCGCTCCAGGCGAGCTGCTTCCAGTAGGCGTAGGGGCTCTGCACGAAGTTGTTGATGGTCACCGGCAGGTTCGCCATCGTCTTGTTCAGGCCGAGGCTGAAGAACTGGTTCGACAGCGCGGTGAAGAGCAGCGGCGCGGTCTCGCCGGCGACGCGGGCGGTGGCGAGCAGCACGCCGGTGATGAGACCCGATCGGGCCGCACGATAGGCGATGCGCTTGATCACCAACGAGCGCGGCAGACCGAGCGCGGAGGCCGCCTCGCGCAGCGCGTTCGGCACCAGCAGCAGCATGTCTTCGGTCGTGCGCAGCACCACCGGAATGACGATCACGGCGAGCGCGAGCGCGCCCGCAATCGCCGAGAAGCCGCGCATCGGCACCACCACCGCGCCGTAGATGAACAGGCCGATGATGATCGAGGGCGCCGAGAGCAGGATGTCGTTGATGAAACGGATCACCGAGGTCAGCTTGTCGTTGCGACCATACTCGGCGAGATAGGTACCGGCGAACAGGCCGAGCGGCGCGCCGATGCCGACGCCGAGCACGGTCATGATGATCGAACCGACGATGGCGTTGCGCAGGCCGCCTTCGGTCGAGCCCGGAGGCGGTGTGTCCGCGACGAAGATCTGCAGATTCAGACCGGCGATGCCGTTGTAGAGCAGCGTGATCAGGATCAGCGCGAGCCAGGTGACGCCGAAGGCGGCGGCGGCAATGCAGAGCCCGCGGACGATGATGTCCTTGCGGCGGCGGCGTACGTAAATCGGGTTCATGTTACTTCCCCGCCTTCTTTTCCAGACGCAGCAGCATCAACCGCGCGCCGGCGAGCACGAAGAACGTCAACACGAACAGCAGCAGGCCGAGCAGGATCAGGCCGGACTGGTGCAGCCCGTCGCTCTCGGCGAACTCGGATGCGATCGCCGCCGAGATCGTGGTGCCCGGGGCGAAGATCGAGGAGGAGATCCGGAACGAATTGCCGATGATGAAGGTCACCGCCATGGTCTCGCCGAGCGCGCGGCCCAACGCCAGCATGACGCCGCCGATGATGCCGACGCGGGTGTAGGGGATCACCACGCTGCGGACGACTTCCCAGGTGGTGCAGCCGACGCCGTAGGCGGCTTCCTTCAGGACCGGCGGCACCGTCTTGAACACGTCGACCGAGATCGAGGTGATGAAGGGCAGCACCATGATGGCAAGGATCAGCGCCGCATTGAACAGGCTGAGATAGGACGGGGGTCCCGCGAAGATCGCACCGAGGACAGGAACGCCGTCAAAGATCTTGATCATGAAGGGCTGGAAAGTGTTGGCCAGGAACGGGCCCAGCACGAAGAAGCCCCACATGCCGTAGATGATCGAAGGGATGCCGGCGAGCAGCTCGACCGCCATGCCGATCGGGCGGCGCAGCCATTGCGGACACAGCTCGGTGAGGAAGATCGCAATGCCCAGACCAACCGGGATGGCGATCAGCATCGCGATGAAGGAGGTGACGAGCGTGCCGTACATCGGCCCGAGCGCGCCGAGCACGGGCGGATCGGCCGACGGCGCCCAGCGCTGCGTCCACAGGAAGGAGATGCCGTATTCCTTCATCGCCGGGAAGGCGCCGACGATCAGCGAGATGATGATGCCGCCGAGGATCAGCAGCACCGAGATCGCGGAAAGCCGTGTGATCCAGTAGAAGGTGACGTCGCCGAGCTTGAACGCGCTCAAGGCCTTGGCGCGATCATACGGTCCGGCAGCATCAATTACGTTGCTCTCGACAGCCATCTCAGCCACGCCGATCCCCTGTACCCGTTTATTTATATACGCTTGTTGTTGGTGGCGCGCTCCGGATGCGGCGCAAGGCCGATCCGGAGCGGAGGTCTTTGCGGACTGTCCCGGCACCATGTCCGGAACACGAGAGCTTCACTTAGCTCTTGATCTCGGCAGCCCAGGTCTTCTCGATCAGGGTCACGACGCCCTCGGGCATCGGGATGTAGTCGAGCTCCTCAGCCGCCTTGCCGCCGTTCTTGAAGGCCCAGCGGAAGAACTTGATCGCTTCCTGCGAGGCCGCCTTGTCGGTGGCTTCCTTGTGCATGAGGATGAAGGTCGCCGCGGTGATCGGCCAGGACTTGTCGCCGGGCTGGTCGGTCAGGATGACGTAGTAGCCGGGAGCCTTGGCCCAGTCGGCGTTGGAGGCGGCCGCCTGGAAGGCCTCGACGGTCGGCTGCACCTGCTTGCCGGCCTTGTTGACGAGACCGGTATAGGTCAGCTTGTTCTGCTTGGCGTAGGCGTACTCGACGTAGCCGATCGAGTTCTTGGTCTGGCTGATGTTGCCCGACACACCCTCGTTGCCCTTGGCGCCGACGCCGACCGGCCACTCGACCGCGGTGCCCTCGCCGACCTTGCTCTTCCAGTCCGCGCTGGCCTTGGCGAGGTAGTTGGTGAAGTTGAAGGTGGTGCCCGAACCGTCCGAGCGGCGGACCACGGTGATGGCTTCCGAGGGCAGCTTCACGTTCGGATTGAGCTTCTTGATCGCGGCGTCGTCCCACTTGGTGATCTTGCCGAGATAGATGCTGGCCAGGGTCTCGCCGTCGAACACCATCTCGCCCGGCTTCACGCCCTCGATGTTGACGACGGGAACGATGGCGCCCATCACCATCGGCCACTGGACGAGGCCATCCTTCTCGAGCTGCTCGGCCTTGAGCGGCGCATCGCTGGCGCCGAAGGTCACGGTCTTGGCCTGGATCTGCTTGATGCCGCCGCCCGAGCCGATCGACTGGTAGTTCAGACCGTTGCCGGTCTCCTTCTTGTAGGCGTCAGCCCATTTGGAATAGATCGGGAACGGGAAGGTCGCACCGGCACCCGTGATATCGGCGGCGAGCGCCGCCGTCGTCGATGCGGCGACCAAGCCAGCAGCGACGATAGTTTTGATGAAATTCATGCTGGTCTCCATACAGGGGAGCGAAGCGCCATCCGCGCCCGATCGCGCTCCCCGTGCCGCCCCTTTAGGAGCGGTCGGCTGTGCTTTTACGAAGGTTTCGTGACAGTCAGATGACACGCCCAAGCGATTGAAATCGCTTGAGTTTCAGGCTTGAACCGGAGCCTTTGCCTGGGGAAAGCAGGCGGTGAAGGTAGCCCCCTGGCGGGGCACGCTTTCGATCAAAAGCCGGCCGCGATGACGGTTAAGAATATGTTTCACCAGCGATAATCCGAGCCCGGTGCCGCCCTGCGAGCGGCTGTCGCCGACATCGACCCGGTAGAACCGCTCGGTCAGCCGCGGCAGGTGCTCGGGCGCGATGCCGGGGCCGAAATCGCGGACCATGACCCGGATTTCCTGAGTTCCGTCAGCGGCGGCGCTCGAGGTCAGCGACACGATGACGCGTCCGCCCGAGGCGCCGTATTTGAGCGCATTTTCGATCAGGTTCTCGAACAGGCGGAGCAGCTCCTCGCGGTCGCCCGCGATCATCACCGGCGGCTCCGGCAGATGGATCTCGACCTCGACCTGGCGCTCGCGCGCCAGCGGCTCCAGCCCGTCGGCGACCTGGCGGATGATCGGCAGCAGGTCGACCAGGGTATCGGGCCGCACATGAGCCGACAGCTCGACCCGCGACAGCGACAGCAGATCGTCGATCAGGCGCGCCATGCGGGTGGCCTGGTTGTGCATGATGCCGAGGAAGCGTTCCCGCGCCTTGGGATCGTCCTTGGCCTGGCCCTGCAGCGTGTCGATGAAACCCGACAGCGCGGCGAGCGGCGTACGCAGCTCGTGGCTGGCATTGGCGACGAAGTCGGCGCGCATCTCCTCGACCCGGCGCAGCGGCGTCTGGTCGTGGAACGTCATCAGCATGCACTTGTCGGCGCCGCCGAACGAGGTCGGCACCGGCACCGGCGTGATGATGAGCTCCATCCAGCGATCGACCGGGACGTGGTCGAGATAGGTCGCGCGCCGCGGCTCCGTGGTCGCGATCGACTCGCGCAGCGCCGTGATGATCTCCGGCAAGCGCAGCGCGAACTGGGCCAGCTCGTTCCGCCGCAGCGCCGGCGCGAGCTGGGCGGCTGCGGCATTGAGATGGATGACGCGGCCGGCGCGGTCGAGCAGCACGGCCGGATCCGGCATGCCGGCGACGACCGCGGCCACCGCGGCGCTCTCGACCGGATTGATGCGCCTGACATCGTCGCGCGAGGCGGCGGGATCGTGCAGCCGCCAGGGGATCAGCGCCGCGGCGGCGATGCAGAGGAACACGGCAATGGCGTGCAGCGCCGACAATTCCCCGAGCGAGACCACCACCGACAGCGCCAGCGCCGCGGCGATCAGGATGACGGTCGAGTGCCGCAGCCGGTCGGACCAGGGCTGGGCAGAGGGAGAAGAAGGGGCGTCGATCGCCATCGGGCGGGCTTCTCCTGGAGGACGTGTCCTAACGGCCTTGTCTTAAGGGCCTTGTCTTAAGGGCTTGGCGCCGGTCAGACGCCGCCGTCGCGGCGCTCTCTCACATAGGCGGCTTCAGGCGCCGGGCCGGGGTCGAGCTTGAGCGCCGCCTGCTGCAAGCGCTTCGATCGGGCACCGATTATAACCTCGCGAAACGTCAGCAAGATTACAGATATGACGAACGGGGACAGATAATAGAGCACGCGGAACAGGAGCATGCCGCCGAGGAGCTCCTCCCGGTCCATCTGCCAGAGGCCGACCAGCATGGCGGCGTCGAACACGCCGAGGCCCCCGGGCGAGTGGCTGGCAAAGCCGAGCAGGGTGGCCGAGACGAAGATCACCGCGACCACGACGAAGCCGAGATTGGGCTCGTCCGGGACCAGCACGTACATCGCCAGCGCGCAGAAGCCGAGGTCGATGATGCCGATCGCGATCTGGAGCAGCGTCAGCGGTCCGCCCGGCAGCACCACGGTCCAGGGCCCGCGGCCGACCACGCGCGGCTGGGTCCAGACCCAGACCACATAGGCGACCAGCGCCACGATGATCATCAGCGCCAGCGTCCGGTTCAGCCAGGGCGGAAGCTGGTCGATCGCGGCCGCCGCCTCCGGATGGTAGGAGATGCCGAGGCCCAGCACGGCGGCATTGCCGAGCCAGAAGGTCAGGCCGGCGAGGAAGCAGATCTTCGCGACGTCGATCGCGTTCAGCCCGTAGGCCGAATAGATGCGATAGCGCACCGCACCGCCGGTGAAGACGCTGGCGCCGACATTGTGGCCGATCGAATAGCTGGTGAAGGCGGCAAGCGCGTTGATGCGGTAGGGCACGTGGGCATGGCCGATCGCGCGCGTGGCGAACAGGTCGTAGAAGGTCAGGGTGAAATAGCCGGCGGCCACGAACAGCGCGGCCATCGCAATCTGGCTCGGCTCGGTGCTCTTGATGGCTTCGAGGACCTCGTTGACATCGATGCCGCGCAGCATGTGGTAGAGCACATAGCAAGCGATGCCGATGACCGCGACGCTGATCACAACTCCAAGCTTATGCAGGATTTGCTTCTGGCGCAGAAACGTCATCGCCCTGCGTATGGCTTCCAGCATCTAGACCTCGAACAACACTTCAGCGGCCAGGACGGCCGGCGAACAGGCGAACGACGCACAGGCACGCGACGGCCCCTCACCGCCGGCTCCGGCATCGCGCACGCCCTCCGCCTCTCCACTAGCGCGTTTTGGCGCCGAGTGGAATTCGGCAATTCGAACAAAAACTCGTGCCTTCAATGTTTTAGGCAGGTTGCGAGCTCCGGATGCACGGTTTGGCGCTTTCGGCGGCAAGGCTTGACGCGAATCTCCGTGGCAATCCTGCGCAGTCGCCATGAAGTTTTGATGATTTCGGCCGTACAATGTTCCGTCACGCCTTAAGCCGAAATCAATCTATGGGCCGCGCCGGCCTCTTGAAAGAGGGGGACATTCCGGGCCCCGTTCACGGATTTCCGGACGTGCCAAAGGCGCCCCCTGACCCAATGGTCAGGGTGCATGGCAACATCACACAGCCGACGGCGGCGCGGTCCGCGCGACCACCCGGTCGCGCAGCCAGGCACCGATGGTGCAGCCGACCAGGTAGCAGGCGAACATGATCAGACCGAGGTCGAGCCAGTAGCCGAAGCGGCCAGGGACCACATGCGCGAGCGAGGCCGCGACCAGGCCCGCGGCGAGCAAAGCGAGCCAGCGCGCGGTCACCTTCGAGGTGCCGTTGCCGCGCTGAACCACCGAAATCCAGCCCATGCAGAAGCCCAGCAGCACCGAGCCGATCAGCCAGCCCATATGAAACGAGACGAGATAGGGCATCGTCACCTCACCAGAAATTCGATGCGGCGGTTCTGGGCCTTGCCGTCGTCGGTGTCGTTGCCGGCGACGGGCTGCGTTGCACCATAGCCAACCGCGCTGAAGCGGCTGGCGGGCAGGCCGGCCTTGACCAGGTAGTCGATCACCGCCTGCGCCCGCTTCTCGGACAGCGCTTGGTTGAAAGAGTCCTCACCGTCAGCATCGGTGTGGCCCGCAACCTCGATATTGGCGTTCGGGCAGCGCAGCGCCGTCTCGATCAGGTGATCGAGGACGCCGGCGGAATCCGGATCGATGTCGGCGCGCTTGGCCGCGAAGCGGATCTTGCCCTTGCCCAGAAGCTCGGAGAACAGCTGCTGGCAGACCGTGCCGTCGACCGGGCCCGGCGCCGGCTTCACCGTGATCTCCGGCTTGTACTGCCAGGTCTTCGGAAAGTCCTTGCCTAGGCCTGCGCGAATGTCGTTGGCGGCGCCTTCATAGAGCGCATCGCCCGACAGCTTCACCTCGCGGTCGGACACCACGAGCGTGCCGGTCGACAGCCGCGACAGCGCCCCGAGTGCTGCGACCACGGCGGGATTGAAGGAGGCGGGCGCGCCGATGCTGGACTTGAGATTGTCGACGACCTTTTCGCCAAAGAACTTTCGCGACGCGCTGGTGGCGATCGCCGCGTGGACATTGTTGTCGGGGACGTAGCCGGTCAACGTCACGGTCGCGGCGACCGGATCCTTGTAGGCCTGGAAGATGTAGGGCGGCGCCTTGATCTCGTTGGCGGCGATCGAGAACCCCTCGGGCAGATTCTTCAGCGCGGCCGCGATCGCCTCGCGACCGCCGAGCTCGCGCGCCATACCCGACAGATTGACCTTGGTGTCGGATATCGTGATCTTGCCGTCCTTGAGCTTGCCGATCTGGTCGAGCAGCAGCATCGCGGCAGCCTCGAAGCGCGGCGGCGCGCCGCGCGCAAGACCCATCTGATCGGCCACCTCGACGCCGCCGACCTCCTTGCGCGCCGCCTCGGTCAGGCGGGCCTTGATCGACGGCAGGGGGGCGGAACCCGACAGCGTCACCCGCACCACGTCGCGCTCGGCGTTCCAGACGAAGGGTTTTGCCTCGGGAACGAGGCGGGTCCGATCGTCGACCAGGCGCACGCCCGGGACCAGTTCGACCGCCATCACCGCATCGCGACGCCCCTCCTCGGAAAAGGCGTCCGCGGCCAGGCTGACGTCGCGGCCGTCCACCGCGATCCGGGTCTTGTCCAGAACGGTATCCTTTAGCGCCGCCGAGCTGCGCGCGGACAAATCCGCCTCGACCGGCACGGTATTATTCCAGGCCGCAAATCCCCACATGACGGCCAGGGGGATGAGCCCCGGCCACCATTTGCTGGCCCACCTGAAAAGCTTCTGCATTCGACGACCCGAACTCTGGAACCGGAGACAAAACAAACCCTTGGCGGGCTGTCAAACCGGAAATGGTGCCCTTCCGAAGGCCCTGCGTGGACAATTGGAATAACTTTTTCTTCAAGGGTCCGCCCCTAAGTTGAGGGCGGAATGCCCGGGGGTCTGCCAGCCTGCAATGAAACAACTCCGCAATAATGTCATCCGCGCCGGGCTGGGGGCACTCTACTTCAGTGGTGCGCACCATCTGCTGCGTCCGCTGCTCTCGGGCGTTGGCGCCATTTTCATGCTGCATCACGTGCGGCCGGCCCGCGAGGACGCGTTCCAGCCGAACCGGCATCTCGAAGTCACGCCCGAGTTCCTCCGCGCGACGCTGAGCCATCTGCGCACGCGCGACATCGACATCGTCAGCATGGACGAGCTGCATGAGCGGCTGGCGCAGGGACGATTCAACCGCCGCTTCGCTGCCTTCACGCTCGACGACGGCTATCGCGACAATCTGGACTATGCGCTGCCGGTGCTGCGCGAATTTGACGCGCCTTTGGCGGTCTATGTCGCCAGCGATTTCGCGGAAGGCACCGGGCGGCTGTGGTGGACCGCGCTGGAGGCCGTGATCGCCAAGGCCGAACAGATCGAGGTCACAATCGGCAATTCCACGCTGCGGCTCGATGCGACGACGCCGGCCGCAAAGCAGGCGGCGTTCGATCGCCTGCACGATTGGCTGCGCGCGCTGCCCGGCGAACATGATCTCGCGCGCGAGATCGCAGCGCTCTGCACCCGACATGGCGTCGACATGGAAGCGCTGTGCCGCGGCCTCTGCCTGTCCTGGGACGGCGTGAAGCAGCTGGCGGCGGATCCCCTGGTCACGATCGGCGCGCACTCCATCAGCCATTGCAATCTGGCAAGACAAAGCGAGGAGATCGCCGCGCAGGAGATGGCGGAGAGCCGCACGCGGATCGAGCGGGCGCTTGAGCATCGCGTGCTGCACTTCGCCTATCCCTATGGCGACCGCGATGCGGCTGGCGAGCGTGAATTCACCCTTGCCGCCTCCGCCGGATTCAAGACCGCGGTGACGACGCGGCCCGGCATGCTGTTCGCCGAGAACGCCGGCCACATGACCGCACTGCCGCGCGTCTCGCTCAACGGCAACTACCAGGACACACGGATTTTGCCGGTGCTTACCTCGGGTGCGGCGACGGCGATGTGGAACGGCTTTCGACGGATCGCGGCGGCGTAGCCGCCGCTGTCGCCATAAACTGAGGTGTCGTCCTGGCGAAAGCCAGGACCCATTACCACCACCGCCTGTGTTGCGAAGGCTCTGGCCACAGCCCATTCCAACGACACCTCCCTGGGGTAATGGGTCCTGGCTTTCGCCAGGACGACGATGGAGGGGCCTTTCCTTGACTCCCCTCCCCGTCCCGCTCACAACGGGCGCCAACCAAGGGAGGAATCATGTTCAACGATCTGTTCTCGCTCAAAGGCCGCATCGCGCTCGTGACCGGCGGCTCGCGCGGCATCGGCAAGATGATTGCGGCGGGATTCCTCAGCGCCGGCGCTGCGAAGGTCTACATCACCGCGCGCAAGGCCGGACCGTGCGAGGCGACCGCGCAGGAGCTCACCGCGCAATATGACGGCGAATGCATCGCGCTGCCGATCGACATCTCCACCGTCGAAGGCTGCAACAGGCTCGCCGGCGAAATCGTCAAGCTGGAGCCGAAGCTCGACATCCTCGTCAACAATGCCGGCGCTGCCTGGGGCGCGGAATTCGACGAATTCCCCGAAAGCGGCTGGGACAAGGTGATGGACCTCAACGTCAAGTCGCTGTTCTTCCTGACCAAGGCGCTGGCGAAGCCGCTCCGCGCCGCAGCCAGCGCAGAGCGGCCGTCGAAGGTCATCAACATCGCCTCGGTCGACGGCATCTTCGTCAATCCGAGCGAGACCTATTCCTACGCCGCCAGCAAGGCCGCCGTGATCCATCTGACGCGGCGCATGGCGACGAAGCTGATCAAGGACAACATCAACGTCACCGCGATCGCGCCGGGCGCGTTCAAGTCCGACATGAACCGCGCCGCGCGCGACCATGCGGACGAGGTCGCAAAGCGCATTCCGGCGCGGCGGATCGGGACCGACGAGGACATGGCGGGCGTGGCGATCTATCTCGCCTCGCGCGCGGGCGACTACGTGGTCGGCAACACCATCGCCGTCGACGGCGGCGTGGTGTATGCGAATGCGGGGCTGGAGATTGCGGGGTAGGTCCCCGTTTCAAACTCCGCTGTCATGCCCCGGCTTGACCGGGGCATCCAGTACGCCGCGGCCTCTCGGCTCTGTCACGACCGTCGCTGGAATACTGTCATCGCCCGGTCAAGCCGGGCGATGACAGTGAGTGTGCGGCGCGCTCATCGCGCCTCGCGAGCAGCCGCTACGACTCGATCTTCACGTACTCGAAATCGCCGGGCTTGTTATCGATGCCGACCTTGGGCGGGGAGATCCAGGAGGCGAACTGGCCGATTTCGGTGACGGGCTGCATCAGGGAGGTGATGAAGTCGCCATCCGCGGTCGAGGGCAGCCACTCGTCCTTGCGCTTCGCCCAGGTGGCATCGTCGATCAGGATGCCGTCGGGCGTGGCGTGCACGTCCTTGAACTCACCGATGTGGCGGTGGAAGGCGACGTTCGGCAGCTTGAGCTGGAAGTCGTAGCCGGCGGTCGAGATCACCTTGTTCCAGCGCAGCATGCCCTTGACGCAATCCTGGCTGTAGTCGTCGCGCAGGCGCATGTTGAGCGCGGTCAGCGCCGGCTCGTCGACCAGCTTGATCTCGCCGTTGATCAGCTTGAGCACCGGATAGGTCGAGTTCTTGAGCTGGTGATCGTCCTCGATCTGGGTCTCGTGATAACGGCCCTTGATGCCGGCGTTGAAGGCGTTGGCCGCGTTGGTCGAGACCTCCGAGCCGAACAGGTCGAGCGACAGCGTGTAGTGCAGGTTCAGCTTCTTCTGGATGGTCGGAAGATCGATGACGCCGAGCGCTCGGACCTTCGCGATATCGGTCGGGTCGGTGATGCCGGCCGCCTTCATCGCATCGCAGGTGCGCTGCACGACGCGGGTGATGCCGGTCTCGCCGACGAACATGTGGTGCGCTTCTTCCGTCAGCATGAAGCGGCAGGTGCGCGACAAGGGATCGAAGCCCGACTGCGCCAGCGAGTGCAGCTGCATCTTGCCGTCGCGGTCGGTGAAGTAGGTGAACATGAAGAAGGACAGCCAGTCCGGCGTCGCCTCGTTGAAGGCGCCCAGCATGCGCGGCGCGTCGGCATCGCCGGAGCGGCGGCGCAGCAAATCATCCGCTTCCTCGCGGCCGTCGCGGCCAAAATACTTTTGCAGCAGGTAGACCATCGCCCAGAGATGCCGGCCTTCCTCGACATTGACCTGGAACAGGTTGCGCATGTCGTAGAGCGAGGGCGCGGTCTTGCCGAGATGGCGCTGCTGCTCGACCGAGGCGGGTTCGGTGTCGCCCTGGATCACGATCAGGCGGCGCAGCATGGCGCGATGCTCGCCCGGGACTTCCTGCCAGGCAGGCTCGCCGTAGTGCTCGCCGAAGGGGACGACGCGATTTTCTTCCTGGGGAGCAAGGAGAATGCCCCAGCGATATTCGGGCATGCGGACATAGTCGAACTTGGCCCAGCCGCGCGGATCGACGGAGTAAGCGGTGCGCAAATAGACCAGGGATTCCTGGAAACCTTCCGGCCCCATGTCGCTCCACCAGTCCATATAACCGGGATGCCAACCCTCCAGCGCCTTGAGCACCTGGCGGTCTTCGGCGAGATTCACGTTGTTGGGAATCTTGGTCGAGTAGTCGACGTTCATGATGTTCATGTTCATGGCCGTGCTCTCCTTAAACTCGCGTCATATCGAATTTCGGCTTCTGGCCGCTGCCGTAGCGGCGCAGCGCGCCTTCCTCGCCGACCGCGTTGGGGCGCTGGAAGATCCAGTTCTGCCAGGCGGTGAGGCGGGCGAAGATCTTTGATTCCATTGTCTCCGGACCGACGAAGCGCAGGCTCGCTTCCATGCCGGTGAGGCTGTCGGGCGAGAAGCTGGCGCGCTCCTCCAGGAATACGCGGACCTCGTCGTCCCAGTCGATGTCGTCGAGCGCGAAGGTGACGAGGCCGAGCTCCTCGGCCTGCTCGGCGTCGAGACTGGTGCCGAGCGTTGCTTCCGCACGCTCCACGTCGGATGGATCGGCCTGGAAGCGCGATTCCAGCCGCGTCAGGCCGTGGCTCATCGGATACGGGCCAAAGTTCAGCGCGGAGAGCTCGATCGACGGCGGTGGACGGTTGTCGCCCTGGCGCGTGCCGATCAGCATGTAGGAGCGATCCGCGGCGAAGACGAGCTCGGCCAGCGTGCCGGCAAAGCAGGAGCCGGGCTCGACCAGCGTCACCAGCGTGCGCGAAGTGACGTCGATGCGCTTCAACACGCGCTTCCAATAGTGCCTGATCTCGTTGACCAGCCAATGCGCCTTGTTGGCTTCGAGGAAGGCGTCGCTGGCGAGCACATGGGCGCGATCGCCATGGCTCTTGAACACCAGCATCGCGATCTCGAGCTCGTTGATGCGCAAGTGAAGGATGGCGTCGTCGAGCTCGCGCGCGACCTGGAGCGGCCAGAACGCAGCCCCCTGCGCCATCATGCCGTCGATGTCGGCGGGCGGTGCGGCTTCGGGGGCCTTGATCGAGATGGTGGCGATGCGTGCGGCGCGGTCGATATCGACGGTGACGAAGCCGTAATGGATGCTGGTCTCGCCGATCACGCGCTTGAGCGGGGAAAGCGTAATGCCCTTGCCGCTGCCCTTGCGCTTCGAGGCCACTGCAAACTCCCTGGCACGCTCGGCGATCTTGGCCTCTAATTTCGAGCTCGGCGCGATCTCGTCGACGAGACGCCACTGCACGGCGCGCTTGCCCTTCACGCCTTCCTCGATGGTGCAGAAGAAGTCGGCGCGGTCGCGGCGCACCTTGCGCTTGTCGACGACGCGGGTGAGGCCGCCGGTGCCCGGCAGCACCGCGAGCAGCGGCACTTCAGGCAGGGCGACAGCAGACGAGCCGTCGTCGGCGAGGATGATGTGGTCGGTCGCAAGGGCCAGCTCATAGCCGCCGCCGGCGGCCGAGCCGTTCACCACGGTGATGAAGCGCTGGCCGGAATTCTCCGACGAGTCTTCCATGCCGTTACGGGTCTCGTTGGTGAACTTGCAGAAGTTCACCTTGTGGGCATGGGTGGAGCCCGCGAGCATGCGAATGTTGGCGCCGGCGCAGAACACGCGGTTCTTGGCCGAGCGCATCACCACGACCTTCACCTCCGGATGCTCGAAGCGCAGGCGCTGGATCGCGTCGGCCAGCTCGATATCGACGCCGAGATCGTAGGAATTGAGCTTGAGCAGGTAGCCCTCGAACAGGCCGCCGTTCTCGTCGACGTCCATGGTCAGCGTTGCGACGTCGCCGTCGACCGCGAGCTTCCAGTGCTTGTAGCGGGACGGTTCGGTCTGGAAATCGATGAATGTCGCGCCGCCTGCGAGGCGCCGATCTTCCCCGGCCATGGGCCACCCTTGAGCTTGATTATGCGTTTCGGAGCGTTAGATGCACAATAATGCATCTTTACGGGTAAGTCTAGCCCGAACCCGGGGCCATTATGCACTTTGCTTCATCTAGGCACGCACGCGATATACCTCAAGCCGCCTGAAGGCCGGGATCGTCCCACAAGGCGGCCTTTGCGAACTGCGCGATGGCGTCGAGCGTGGGCCCCGGCGCCTCGCGATGCGGGGAATGCCCCGCGCCTGGAATGATTTTCAGATCGACCGGACAGTAGCACTCCTCCTGCGCGATCTCGACCTGACGCAGGGTGCCATACTGGTCGTCGACACCTTGCAGGACCATGATGGGCACACGGATGTAGGCGAGATATTCCGAGATGTCCCAGTCGCGGAACTTCGGATCGAGCCAGGCGCCGTTCCAGCCGTAGAAGGCGTTGGCGACGTCCTTGTGCCAGCGTGCGAGCTTTGCCTTGAGGTCCGTGGTCTCGAAGGCTGTCTTGATCGCGGCGATGGATGTCACCGAGATGTCCTCGACGATGAAATGCGGTGCGATCAGCACGAGGCCGCTCAGGCGATGATCCTGATGCGCCCCAGCATAGATCGTCGCGATCGAGGCGCCGTCGGAATGGCCGAGCAGCAGGCCGCGCTTGAAGGGAATCGCATCGAGGATCTTCGGCAGCACGTCCAGCGCCTCGCGCTGCATGTAATCGAGCGGCCGCGGCAGCGTGACCGGGCTCGACTGGCCGTAGCCAGCGCGCGAATAGGCGAAGATGCCAGCGGAGGTCGCCTGCTGGAGTTTCTCCGGGAAGTCGCCCCAGAGGCCGACCGAGCCGAGGCCTTCATGCAGCATGACGATGGTGGGAGCGTCCGCGATTTGCGGCGCGAGCCATTTGTATTCGAGGCTGGCGCTGCCGATGCTGAGGACGCCGGTGGGGGTGAGGTTGGTCATGGTCGAAGTCCCATTCCTGGCCAAGGCCGAGATGCCCACCCTCCCCTGGAGGGGGAGGGTCGATTCACAACGAGCGCAGCGAGATGTGAAGCGGGGTGGGGTGACAGTCTCTCCGCAGATGCAGTGCCCGCGTGGAGAGATCACCCCACCCCGTCACGCATCTCGCTGCACTCGATCGCGTGCCGACCCTCCCCCTCCAGGGGAGGGTAAGCAAGCGCGTCCGCCGCCTGCACCATCAATTCGTCCCTTCCCGCAGCTTGAACCGCTGGATTTTCCCCGTCGCCGTCTTCGGCAAGGACTCCACCACGTCGATCCAGCGCGGATATTTCCACGGGCCGATCTTCTGCTTGACGTGCTCCTTCAGCATCTCCTGCAGCTCCGTCGTCTTGGCGCCGGGGCGCAGCACGACGAAGGCTTTCGGCTTCAACAGGCCTTCCGGATCGGCCTCGGGCACGACGGCGGCTTCCAGCACCGCGGGGTGCGTGATCAGCGCGCTCTCGACCTCGAAGGGCGAGACCCAGATGCCGGAGACCTTGAACATATCGTCGGCGCGGCCGCAGAAGGTGTAGCGGCCGTCCGCGTCGCGGATGTATTTGTCACCGGTGCGGGTCCACGGTCCCTCGAAGGTGCGGCGGCTCTTGTGGCGCTGGTTCCAGTAGCCCTCGCCGGCCGAGGGCGCATCGACCAGGAGCTCGCCGACCTCGCCGTCGGCGACATCCTGCCCGGCCTCGTTGACGAGCCGCACCGCATAGCCCGGCACCGGCTTGCCGGACGAGCCGTATTTGATGTCGCCGGGCGCATTCGACAGGAAGATGTGCAACAGCTCGGTCGAGCCGACGCCGTCGAGGATGTCGACGCCGAAGCGTGCCTTCCAGCTGTTGCCGACGGATTCCGGCAGCGCCTCGCCGGCGGAGGTGCAGATGCGCAGAGCCTTGCCGGCGCGCGCGGCCTTCATCGTCTCGTCGTTGAGCATGGCCGCGAACAGTGTCGGCACGCCGTAGAAGATCGACGGGTTGTAGCGGTTCATCAGGTCGAACATGCGCGCCGGCGTCGGCCGCTCGCTGTTCAGGATCACGGTGGCGCCGACCGACATCGGGAAGGTCAGCGCGTTGCCGAGGCCATAGGCGAAGAACAGCTTTGCCGCGGACAGGCACACGTCGCTCTCGCGGATGCCGAGCACCTGCTTGGCGTAGGTGTCCGCCGTGGCCTGCAGATTCGAATGCAGATGACGCACGCCCTTGGGCATGCCGGTCGAGCCTGATGAGTAGAGCCAGAACGCGGGCTCATCGGGGTGCGTCGCGGCAGTGGTAAACTGATCGCTTTCGCCGGCGAGTTCTTCGGCGAGTTGCTTATGGCCATTCTGCTTGGCGCCGGACACCACGACATGCTCGAGATCCGGCATGCGGCCGACCACGTCCTTGATGACGGGGTAGAGTGCTTCGGAGACGAACAGCACGCGCGCGCGGCAGTCGGCGAGGATGTAGGCGTATTGATCTGATGTCAGCAGCGTGTTGAGCGGCACCGGCACGATGCCGGCGCGGATCGCGCCCAGGAAGACGATCGGGAAATCGACCGTATCCAGCATGATCATCGCCACGCGCTCCTCGCGGCGGACGCCCAGCCGGCGCAGCATGTTGGCGGCGCGCCGGGTCTGTTGCTGGAGCTCGCCATAGGTGAGCCGCGAGACGGTGTCGTCGAAGACGAGCTTGCTTCCCCTGCCCTCCTCGACGTTACGGTCGAGCAGCCAGGTCACCGCGTTATAGGATCCCTCGCTCACGGACATCTCCCCCGAATTTAGAATTATAATTCATAGAAAGACACTCCGGCGCCTTGCTGTCAATGCCAGCAGGCACTATGTTTCATTAAAACGCGCCGCAGGACCTTCTGTAAAGGAGGCATCTGTAAAGAAGGCTCATGACCGACAGTCCCGACGCCGAATCCCGCTTCCTCGAAC
Source organism: Bradyrhizobium sp. cir1 (assembly GCF_014198245.1). Taxonomy (GTDB): domain Bacteria; phylum Pseudomonadota; class Alphaproteobacteria; order Rhizobiales; family Xanthobacteraceae; genus Bradyrhizobium. Next base: position 85,912 of record NZ_JACIHE010000023.1, on the reverse strand, counting down.
AGCTCGGCCAGCGTGTGCGCACCATGCGCGCGCTGCGCGGTATGTCGCGAAAAGTGCTCGCCAAGGTGTCAGGGATTTCGGAGCGCTACATCGCGCAGCTCGAGAGCGGCAAGGGCAACGTCTCCATCGTGCTGCTGCGCCGAGTCTCCGGCGCGATGGGCGCGCATCTCGAAGACCTGCTTCCCTCAGCCGATCCGACGCCGGACTGGCAGATGTTTCGCGACCTCTTGCGCAAGGCGACGCCCGCGCAGATCGCGCAGGCCAAGGACCTGCTCGCCGGCGGCAGCGCGTCTGCGCCGCGACGTGCGCCGTTCTGCGGCATCGCACTGATCGGCCTGCGCGGCGCCGGCAAGTCGACGCTTGGGCGGATGCTGGCGAAGAAGATCGGCTGGAGCTTTGTCGAGCTCAACAAGGAGGTCGAGCAGCAGAACGGACTCTCGGTCGCCGAGATCATCGCGCTGTACGGCCAGGAAGGCTTTCGCCGCATGGAGCAGGCGGCGCTGCAACAGCTGCTCGCGCGTAACGAGTTGATGGTGCTGGCGACCGGCGGCGGCATCGTCTCCGAACCGCTGACCTTCGACCAGATCCTGTCGTCGTTCTACACGATCTGGCTGAAGGCCGAGCCGGAAGAGCACATGGCGCGCGTCCGCCGCCAGGGCGATTTGCGCCCGATGGCGGATGATCGCTCGGCGATGACGGAGCTGCGCAACATCCTGCTCAGCCGCGAGCCGCTGTATTCGCGCGCGACGGCGGTGGTGGATACGGCGGGGCTGTCGGTCGATGCCGCGGCGGCGCGCCTGATCGACGCGGTGCGGCCGGTGCTGCAGAACGAAGCGCGCAGCTTCGGGCTGCGCAGCGTGGCGCTGTAAATCGTTTGGACCTCACTAAAGCTACACACTCCGCTGTCGTCCCGGACAAGCGCTCGCTTGTCCGGGACGACAGCGGAGTTTGTGTGCCGGCACCGACGACATATATCAACGCCCAGCAGCAAGCCTTGGGACCCATGATGACCGAAAGCGACGTCGCAATCTCCATGTTCGAGCGGATCGGCGGCAGTGCCACGATCGATCGCCTGGTCGACCGCTTCTACGAGCGGATGGACACGCTGCCGGAGGCGCAAGTGATCCGCGCCATGCATGCGGCCGATCTCGGCCTGATCAGGGACGTGCTGAAGCGCTATCTCACCGAATGGACCGGCGGCCCGCGGCTCTATACCCCTGAGAAGGGCCATCCGCGGCTGCGCCAGCGCCATTTCGGCTTCGCCATTGGGGACGCCGAGCGCGACGCGTGGATGCTCTGCATGCGTGGCGCGCTGGAAGAGACGATTGCCGACCTCGCTGCGCGGCAGGACCTCGATAAGGCGGTATCAGGCCTCGCCGATTGGATGCGCAACCGGACGTGACACTGCTTACCGGGGCGTAAGCCCCGTACTTCCGACGCCGCTAGATCGACCAGTAGTTCGGATGCTGGTAGGGCCGCGAGCGGTCGCCCCAATCGAACTCCTCGCCATCGACTTCGCAAGGGCCGCTGCTCAATTGCTCCGGCGTCAGCTCGACCTGGAAGGCCTGACGGGCCGGATCATATTTCAACGCGCTCCACTGCACCGGATAATGGTGATGAGTACCGAGCAGCCTACCGGTCTTGATCACGGCGTAGGCGACCGTTCCGCTCACCTTGTCGAGCATCAACCGCTCGATCGTGCCGAGCTTCGTGCCGTCACAACCATAGACGGCGACGTGCTGCACGCGATCACTGGGAACCATGGTGTGTTGCACGGTGTCCTCCCTCGTCTCTTGTGCTTTGTGACCATTATAGCACCGGTTTCGAGCCGGCGGGAATGCAGCTACAGAAGCTGCAGTCGCACCGCCTCCGCGCCTTCCCGCAACAGCGGCAGGAAGCGGTCGATCAGTTCCTGCGCCGGCACGCGATCGACATGGGCGCCCATGTTGATGGCGGCGACTATCACATCGTCGTAGCGACGAACCGGGACCGAGATCGAGCGGAAATGCGGTTCGGCCTCGCGGTCGACCAGCGCATAGCCCTGGGCGCGATCGGCGGCAATGCGCGCGAGCAGCGCCTTCGGGTCTGTCACCGTCTGCGGCGTCAGCGCCTCGCGCTTCATCGTCTTCAGGCGCGCGGCGAGATCGGCATCGTCGAGCCGGCCGAGCATGGCGCGGCCGACCGAGGTGCAGAAGGCCGGCAGGCGGTAGCCGATTTCCAGCCCACCCGAGAACATGCGCGCCGGACTGCTGCGGGCGATGAAGACGACATCGTCGCCGTCGAGCACCGCGAGCGAGGAGATTTCATTCGCTGCGGTGGCGACGCGATCGAGCACCGGTTGCAGCACCGTGACGAGCTGGTTGGATCGCAAATAGGACGCCGCCAGCGTCAGCACATGCGGCGTCAGCGAGAACAGTTTTCCGTCGCCGCTGACAAAGCCGCCACGCTGGAGCGTGAACAGCATACGCCGCGCGGTCGCGCGCGGAAGATCGGCCGCGCGGGCGAGATCGCTCAGCGTCATCGGGCCTGCGGTCGTGCCGAAGCACTGAAGCAGGCGCAGGCCGCGATCGAGGGCCTCGACGAAATCCGTCGCCCGCCCGTCAGTCTCACTCCGCTTCAGCTTGGGCATGGTGCCAGGACAATCCTGCAAAATAGTGCTTGCTGCCGATCCAAGGCATGTCATAATTCGCCCATTCGTTCAATAGGCGAACATACCGCCCCTCCAGAAAAAGGACGCGACCGCCATGATGAGCCAGGAGCAGAACGACCTGATCACCCGCACCGGGCCGAAGGACCCCTGCGGCAGGCTGATGCGGAGCTACTGGCAGCCGGCGGCGCTGGTGGATGAGCTGGAGGGAGCGCGGCCGATCCGTCCCGTAAAACTGCTCGGCGAGAACCTGGTGCTGTTCCGCGACGAGACCGGGCGCTACGGCCTGATCGATCGCCATTGCGCCCACCGCGGCGCCGATCTCGTTTTCGGGCGCCTCGAACATGGCGGCCTGCGCTGTGCCTTCCATGGCTGGCTGTTCGACGCCACCGGCCAGTGCATCGAGACACCGGCCGAGCCGAAGGACTCGAAGCTCTGCCAGAACATCCGCCAGCGCTCCTATCCCGTGGTGGAGAAGAGCGGCATCCTCTGGGCTTATCTCGGCGAAGGCGAGCCGCCCGCGTTCCCGGAGATCGACTGCTTCATTGCGCCGGGTAGCCACACTTTCGCGTTCAAGGGCCACATGGCCTGCAACTGGCTGCAGGCGCTGGAGGTCGGCATCGATCCCGCGCACGCTTCCTACCTGCACCGGTTCTTCGAGGACGAGGACACCTCCACCGCCTACGGCAAGCAATTCCGCGGCGCCTCCGCCGGCAGCGATCTGCCGATGACAAAGATCTTGCGCGAATACGACCGGCCGATCATCAATGTCGAGCACACCGAATATGGCCTGCGGCTGATCGCGCTGCGCGAGATCGACGAGGAGCGCACCCATGTGCGCGTCACCAATCAGCTGTTCCCGCACGGCTTCGTCATCCCCATGAGCACGGAGATGACGATCACGCAGTGGCACGTGCCTGTCGATGACGAGAACTGCTACTGGTACGCGATCTTCACGAGCTACACCAACCCGGTCGACAAGCAGAAGATGCGCGACCAGCGGCTCGAGCTCTACGAGCTGCCTGATTACAAGTCGCGCAAGAACCGCAGCAACGATTACGGATTCGATCCGCACGAGCAGCAGACCGCGACCTATACCGGCATGGGCAACGACATCAACGTCCACGACCAGTGGGCGGTGGAGTCGATGGGCGCGATCCAGGATCGCACCAAGGAGCATCTCGGACAATCCGACAAGGCGATCGTGCAGTTCCGCCGCCTGCTGCGGCAGGAGATCGAGAAGGTCCAGGGCGGCGAGAAGCCGATGCTGTTCCTGGACGAGACCAACGCACGCAGCATCCAGGGCCCCGCGACCATGGACGGCATCGGGCCGACGCGGGGGTGGGAGACCTACTGGATGGAGGTCGACGTCAAGCGCCGCCGCGGCGCACCGTGGACGGCGCCGGTGCCGAAGGAGATCGCGGACAACGTGCACCGGCTGACGGCAGCGGAGTGACGATGCCATTCGCTGCGGGCGGGTCGCAACGGCGGCTCCACAATCTCTGCTGTCATGCCCCGCGAAAGCGGGGCATCCAGTACGCCGCGGCCTCTCGAGGATACGTCACCGTCTCTGGAATACTGGATCGTCCGCCTTCGCGGAGGATGACAGTGTGCGCTATACTCTCATCGAGCGAGAAGGAACTAGCAAAGTGACTTTCGTCGCGCGCCATGCGCTGTGGTCGGATGAGCAGAAGGACGCAGCACTGCGCATGCGCCGCATCGTCGAGGACAGGAGCCTCGAGGTCATCCGCCTCGCCTTCCCCGACCAGCACGGCATTTTGCGTGGCAAGACCATCGTCGCTTCCGAGGCGATCGCTGCGCTGGAGAGCGGCTGTTCCATCACCACGACCATGCTCGCCAAGGACACCTCGCACCGCACGGTGTTTCCGGTGTTCACGTCAGGCGGCGGCTTCGGCATGAAGGAGATGGAAGGCGCTGCCGATGTGCTGATGGTTGCCGATCCCACCACGTTTCGCGTGCTGCCCTGGGCGCCGACCACGGGCTGGGTGCTCTGCGACCTCTATTTCAATGACGGTCGCCCCGTGCCCTTCGCAACGCGCGGGCTCTACAAGAGCGTGCTCGATGAGCTCGGCGCGCGCGGCTACGATTTCGTTGCGGGACTCGAGGTCGAATTCCACATCTTCAGGCTCGACGACCCGCACATGCGTCCGGAGGACGCCGGCCAGCCCGGCACGCCGCCATCGGTGAGCCTGCTCAGCCATGGCTATCAATATCTCACCGAGCAGCGCTTCGATCAGATGGAGCCGGTGCTGGAGATTCTTCGACGCGATGTCGTCGCGCTGGGGTTGCCGTTGCGCTCGGTCGAGGTCGAGTTCGGACCGAGCCAGTGCGAGTTCACCTTTGCGCCGAGGAAGGGCCTGGAGCCCGCCGACAACATGGTGCTGTTCCGCAGCGCCGTGAAGCAGATTGCCCGCCGCCACGGCTATCACGCCACCTTCATGTGCCGGCCGAAACTGCCGAACGTGTTCGCGAGCGGCTGGCATCTGCATCAGTCGATCGTCTCGCGCGCGACGGCTGAGAACCATTTCATGGCGAAAGACGGCGGCGAGCCACTCAGCGCCTTTGGCAAGTCCTACCTCGCGGGCCTGCTCGACCACGCCCGCGCATCCACCGTGTTCACCACGCCGACCATCAACGGCTACAAGCGCTATCGCTCCTATTCGCTGGCGCCGGACCGCGCGATCTGGGGCCGCGACAATCGCGGCGTCATGATCCGCGTGCTCGGCGGCGCCAACGATGCCGCCACGCGCCTGGAGAACCGCATCGGCGAGCCCGCCGCCAATCCCTATCTCTACATGGCCTCGCAGATTCTCTCGGGCCTCGACGGCGTCGACCGCAAGCTCGATCCCGGACCGTCGGCCGATACACCCTACGAGACCAAGGCACCACTGCTGCCGAAGAGCTTGCGCGATGCCGTCGCCGCACTGAAGGACGACCCGTTCTTTCGCGAAAAGTTCGGTGCAGAGTTCGTCGACTACTACACCCACATCAAGAACGCCGAGATCGACCGCTTCCTGGCCGAAGTGACCGACTGGGAGCATCGCGAATATTTCGAGATGTTCTGAACAGGTCCGGCGCAATCCGGCAGCGGCGACTTACTTCAGCGGAATCGTGTCGACGCGACCACAGGGGACGCAAGTATAGGCGTGCTCCGGAGGTAGTGTGACTATTCCCGGTAGTGTCGCCAGGAACTTCATCGGGCGCCTGCATTTCGAGCAGATGAGGATCGGCGGGTTTTCTTCGCGATCGGAGCTCATTCAACAGCCAAGCCTGAAGACGCCGCACGATACCGCCGCGCCGCGCGCGCTTCATGTCGGGAGAACTACCGGCCTCTATCGGAATCCAGCTGGCCTCTGCCCGATGCAGTACTCACACCCCTGTGAGGCGACTTCATCCGGAATGTTCCGACGACATCGCTCCACCCCGGACGAAGCCATTTTCTCCAAGCCGAGAAAAACGCCGGAAAGGCGCGCGGTCTATAAGTTTACGGCGTGATCAACAACGGAGTTCGGTCATGTGGGGTCGATTGTTCAGCCTGATCTATCGCCTGTCCTGCCGGGCAACCCTGATCGAGATCGGGATGCATCGCTTCACGCGTTAGTGGCCGGTGCATGCAAATTGGGCAAGACGGATTGACCAGATGACGAGGGTTATCATGCGCAAGCTGATCCTGATCGCAGCGATGTCGCTGCTCGCAACCGGGGCCCACGCCGGCGGTTCGCGGAGCCTCAGCCTGGCAGCAACCGATGCTAGTCAACGGGCCGTCGAGCAGCCGGGGACGGCGTCACCGCAGGCGACCCAGGCTCCGGCGCCAAACGTGCAGACGGCGACTACGGCACCGGCTGCAACGTCAGTCACAACCGCTCCGGCAACGCCAGCGCCAGCCGCGACTGCACCCACCCAACCAGCTGCTGCGCCGGTGGCCAGCACGACCGAAACCGCCAAGCCGAAGCGCCGGCAGCCATCCACAGAGGCGCGGGTGATCCGCGAGCTGCACCGGCACGGAATTTATTGGTGAGGGATCACATCTATCTCTTCCGTCATTGCGAGCGCAGCGACATCCAGAACCTTTCCGCAGCGGCAGTCTGGATTGCTTCGCTGCGCTCGCAATGACGACGCTGCTGGAGCGGGGCTCAAATACCGAGATACTTGTGCTGCAGATCCGGCTCGGCCATCAGCTCGTTGGACGTGCCGCTCCACACCGTCTTGCCGCGCTCGATGATGTAGTGGCGGTCGCAGATGCGGGCGAGATGGTCGACGTTCTTGTCGACGACCAGGATCGACTGACCCCGGCTCTTGAGCAGCGACAGGCAGTGCCAGATTTCTTCGCGGATCAGCGGCGCGAGACCTTCGGTCGCTTCATCCAGGATCAGCAGCTTCGGATTGGTCATCAGCGCGCGGCCGATCGCGAGCATCTGCTGCTCGCCGCCGGAGAGCTGGTTGCCCATGTTGGCGGCGCGCTCAGCAAGCCGCGGGAACAGGGAATAGATCGCAGCCAGCGTCCAGGGATTACGGCTGCCGAAACGGTCGGCAGCCGCCGCAACCAGGTTCTCGCGCACGGTGAGATTCGGGAAGATCTGCCGCCCCTCGGGCACAAGCCCGACGCCGAGCTTGGCGATCCGGTACGACGGAAACTGCCGCACTTCGGCCCCCGCAAACCGGATCGCACCTGATCGCGCGGGTGTCAGGCCCATGATGGAGCGGATGGTCGTGGTCTTGCCCATGCCGTTGCGGCCCATCAGCGACACCATCTCGCCCGAGCTGATCGACAGCGACAGGCCGAACAGCACCTGGGACAGGCCGTAGCAGGTCTCGATGCCGTCGACCTCGAGCAGCGTGTCAGCCATGATGCGTCACCACATGCTGGTCGCCGAGATAGGCGCGCTTGACCTCTTCGTTGGCGCGGATCGCGGCCGGATCGCCCGAGGCGATGACGCGGCCATAGACCAGCACCGAGATGCGGTCGGCCAGCGCAAACACCGCGGGCATGTCGTGCTCGACCAGCACGATCGAGACCTCTTTGCGCAGCTCCTGGAGGAGTTTCACCATACGCTGCGATTCAGTCACGCCAAGGCCAGCCATGGGCTCGTCGAGCAGCAAGAGCTTCGGCTTGCTCGCGAGCGCAACCGCAAGCTCGAGCTCGCGCCGCTCGCCATGGCTGAGCCTGTTCACCACGACATCGGCACGATGGCCGAGGCCGACGCGATCGAGCGCGGCGTGGGCGGCATCGCGCAGGCCCTTCTCCTTGCGCGCGTTGGCGAAGAAGCGGAACGAGGTGCCGGCATGCGCCTGTGCCGCCAGCGCGACGTTGTCCGCGGCAGTGAAGTCGAGCAGCAGCGAGGTGATCTGGAACGAGCGGGCGAGCCCCAGCGCGCAGCGGCGATAGGCCGGCAGATAGGTGATATCGCGACCACCGAGCGAGACGCTGCCCGCATGCGGCGAGAGATGCCCGGTGAGCTGGCTGATCAGCGTGGTCTTGCCGGCGCCGTTCGGGCCGATGATGGCGTGCAGCTCGCCGGACGCGACGTCGAGCGAGACGTTGTCCGTCGCGACGATGCCGCCGAAGCGGCGCACCAGCTTTTCGACGCGGAGCAGGGGTTCAGCCACGGCCAGCCCTCCCGAGCATGCCCATGATGCCGCCACGGCCGAACAGCACGATCAATAGCAGCAGCGGGCCCATGATCAGCGCCCAATATTCGGTGATCTGCGACAGGAATTCTTCCAGCAGCAGGAATACCACCGCGCCCATGACGGGGCCGAACAGCGTGCCCATGCCCCCCAGGATCACCATCACCATGAGATCGCCGGAACGGGTCCAGTACATCACGGCCGGACTGACGAAATCGGTGTTGTTGGCGAGCAGCGCACCGGCAAGGCCGCACATCGTCCCTGATATGACGAAGCAGACCAGCTGGTAGCGCTTGGCCGGAAAGCCGATCGCCTGCATGCGCTGCTCGTTGGAGCGCAGCCCCTGCACGACGAGGCCGAAGCGGGAATTGACGATGCGCCAGATCAGGAAGATGACGCCGAACAGGCAGGCAAGGCAGAGATAGTAGAACTGCGTGCGGTTCGACAGGTCGATCAGCCCGGAGAAATCGCTGCGCTTGTAGACGGTGAGGCCGTCATCGCCGCCATAGCGCGCCAGGCCCGAGGCGACGTAATAGGCCATCTGCGCAAAAGCGAGCGTGATCATGATGAAATAGACGCCACGCGTACGGAGCGAGAGCGCGCCGATCACGAGCGCATAGATCGCAGAAGCCGCGAGCGCGACCGGGAACTGGATGAAGCCGGAGCCAACGCCTTCCTGCGCCAGCATGCCGACCGCGTAACCACCGATGCCGAGATAGGCGGCGTGGCCAAAGCTCATCATGCCGCCGAAGCCCATGATGAGGTTGAGGCTCGCGGCCGCCAGCGCCAGGATGACGATGCGGGTGAACAGCGTCAGGATGAAGACGTTGCCGGACAGCTGCGAATAGAGCGGCAGCAGCACGAGGCCCGCCAGCATCAGGGCCGTGACGGCCTTGCTCACGCTCAAACCCTTCATCGACGGCTGGCCGGAAACAGCCCCTCCGGCCGCACCACCAGCACGATCGCCATCAAGAGATAGATCAGCATGGAGGACAGCGCGGGCGCGGCGGTGGAGGCTGCGGCGCCGCTCAGCACCTGCCGCAGCAGATTGGGCAGGAAGGCGCGGCCGAGCGTATCGATCATGCCGACGAAGATCGCGGCGAGGAACGCGCCGCGGATCGAGCCGATGCCACCGATCACGATGATGACGAAGGCGAGGATCAGGATGTTCTCGCCCATGCCGATCTGCACGGTGAGAATCGGCGCCTGCATCAGGCCGGCAAGGCCGGCGAGCGCGGCCCCCAGGCCGAACACCAGCGTGTAGAGCAGCTTGATGTTGATGCCGAGCGCGCCGATCATCTCGCGGTTGGAGGCGCCGGCGCGGATCAGCATGCCGATGCGGGTGCGCATCACGCCTAGGTAGAGCAGCAGCGCGACCAGCAACGCCACCGCGATGATGGCGAGGCGGTAGGCGGGATAGTGAATGCCGGGCAGGATCGGCACCGGCACGGTGAGCCAGGCCGGCAGCGGCAGCGCAAGGCCCGCCGGGCCCCAGATCAGCCGCACCGCTTCATTGAAGAACAGGATCAGGCCAAAGGTCGCGAGCACGTGGTCGAGATGGTCGCGGCCGTAGAGATGCCGCAGCGCCGTCACCTCGAGCACGATGCCGAGCGCCAGCGTAGCCCCGAGCGCCATCAGCGCGCCGAGCAGGAAGCTGCCGGTCCATGCCGCGAAGGTCGCGGCAAAATAGGCGCCCATCATGTAGAGCGAGCCGTGCGCGAGGTTGACGAGATCCATGATCCCGAACACCAGCGTCAGGCCGGCGGCGAGCAGGAACAGGAGCAGGCCAAACTGCAATCCGTTCAGGAACTGTTCGACGACGAGCAGCATCAAAACTCTTTCAGGCGCACGCAGCGTCGCGCCGATGTTCGAACACAGTCGCCATCAGTGAAAGAGCTCCCCCTGCCTCTTCAAGGCCGAAAAATGGGTAATGGCAGTATCGTTCCGAGGCAAGAGCGATTCGACAGCAAACATGCACTTTGTTGCATCCGGCGCACGCCGCCGAGACGCGCCTCGCAATGCAAAAAGGCTGCCGCGCAGGATGGGGCAACCTGCCGCACCCCAAATGACATCACCCTCTCCCCGGCTGGGGAGAGGGTGCGAGCGTCGCTGAATGAAGCAAGGATGCGTCTAGTGCGACGTCATCTGCTGGGGAAAATCGTCCGGCTCGGCGAGCACGCTGTTGACGGTCGAAGCCTCCAGCGCCGCCATCCGGAACAGATAGGCGAGCGTCGTCAGTCCGGAGTCTTCCGCCATCTGCGCCAGCTCCATCGCCATGTCGGACATGTAGCCGAGGTTCTCGTCCTGGGTTTGCGCCATGATCTGGCTGTCCCGCATCATGTTCGACATCTCAGGCGCTCTTTCGTTGCGCGGCAGCAAGACCGCAGAGGTTGGCACGGGCGACGGCATCCAGACGCGGGCCGTCCTGCTGCACGATGGAAGCCATGCCGATGCGATCATGCAGGGCATCGAGCGTCTCCCGACGAATGTCGATGGTGGCCGCCATGGTCCATGCGTTCTCCACCAGGGCCGGCAGGCCGAGCGGCGTCACGACGAAGCCGGCCTCGTGGAAGCGCGGCAACCACCAGGTCTCCATGATCGCGCTGACCTGCGCGATTCCCTGATTGAGGCAGAACTCCTGCACCGCCGCCATCAGTTGCAGATTGAGAGCGCCGTCGCGGCGGTCGCGGACGACGAAGTAGCGTGACCACTCCCAGACCAGCGGATCCACGGGACAGCCGCGCACCGCCGCCAAATGCGGGAAGACCTCGCTCATCATCGAAGGTTTGGTCGTCGGGTAGAGCCGGTGGCCGCCGACGACACGCCGGCCCTCCAGCGCAAGCAGATAGACGGTATCCTCGTCGTCATAGGAATCGATCTCGCGGCCATCCGGCCGGCGCAGCGTCTCCCAGCGCCGCTCCTCGACAAAGATGTCGTGGCGCAGCCTGAAATGTTGTTCGAGTACGTCTTCGTAAAGGTGGCGATTTACCGCGGAAATTGCGTGAATCATGAAAACCCCCATTCATCCTCAATGGGGGCAGAATCTGCGAAAAGACGCAGGTTCGATATTGGGAAATTTCCCAGTACGTCGCTTAGGGATTGATGATCTTGCTGCGAATCGCCAGCGCCACTGCATGCGTGCGGTTGACCGCACCGAGCTTGCGCGCGGCGGTTGCAAGATGCTCTTCGGCCGTGCGCTGCGTGATGTGCAGGATCTCGCCGATCTCCCAGGCCGACTTGCCCTGCGAGGCCCACGAGATCACCTCGCGCTCGCGCGGGGTGAGACGCGTCGAGGGATACGGCGCCGGCTCGAGCAGACGGCGGATGTGGTCGAAGCCATACATCGCCATCAGGTGCAGCGCCGGCTTGCTGCGGGGATTGAGGTCGAGATGGACGCCGCCGAGCGACACCGCGGCTTCATAGCCGGTGAGCCCGTGGATCGGCACGATGAAGCCGCGCGACATACGAAAATCGCCGGCGCGGTTCATCACCTCGGCCGCATCAGGCTCGAGCTCGGCATCATAGGGAGCTTCCGACCATTCGAACGGGTTGACCGATTGCCGGCACAGCCGCACCACCGGATCGACGCGGTCGTAATTGTTCTGGGTGTAGAGACTGAACCAGCCCGCGGGCCAGCGCTTGGCGAGCACCATCTGCGCGAAGCGCTGATCGGGATTCGGCAGCCCCGTCACGATGATGGTTTCGAAGCCGAAGCGACCGAAGACTGTTTCAAGCGCATTCATCGCGTCTGGGACGGTGCGATAAGCCCCAAGGCCTTCAATGAAGTCGAGCGCCTCCCGGCCATAGTCTACGGCGGACATCGGTGCAATTCCTGACCCACACCGTCCCGTATAGCACGTATTCGAGGGCTGCCTCAATTCGCTGGTCCCGTAGTTTACCGGTAGCGACCTGCTCTAAGGCCTTAATCTACTTGTGGAAGAAGTGACGTCAAGTTACACCTAAAGGCGTAGAAAGCGGGAAAACAATGATGGACGACGAGAACATCGCCCTCAACAGCGTGCTCGGCCTGGAATTGAACCGCGTGTTTTTCGCCGTGCGCGAAACGGCAAACAAGCAGAAGATCATCGAGTTCGCGCGCGAGGTGCTGCAGAGCGAGCGCGCGGAGTTGGCGGACAGCATTTCGCCCGAGGGCCCGGCGAGCTAGAAAGCAGTTGCAGCAAGCGACGCCGCTGCAAAAGATCGCGCGACGATACCTTTCCATCTGAACGCGCAGATTTTAGTCGAAACACTCTGAAAGAGAAATTGCTCCGTCATCCCTTACGATTGGGCTGCGCGCTCACCCTCCCCTGGTAAGGCAGCGCGCTCTTCACATCACAACACACTTGCCGCTGGATGACATCGCATCTCTCGTGAGATGATCGCCGCCACGATCGTCTTTCGGATGCCAGACCATGATGACGCTGCGCCAGGTTGAAGTGATCCGTGCCGTGATGGTGACGGGCACCATTGGCGGCGCGGCGAAGCTGCTCAACGTCTCGGCGCCGGGCATCAGCCGCCTCGTCAAGTACACCGAGCGCTCGCTCGGCATCCGCTTCTTCCAGCGCCAGAACGGCCGCTATTTCCCGACGCCGGAAGCCGAGAACATCTTCGAGCAGATCAACGGCGTCTACAAGAAGGTCGACGATCTCTCCGAGATCATCTCCAAGATCGGGCGCGGCGGCCTGTCGGAATTGCGCATCGGTTCGGTGCCGAGCATCTCGCAGGTGATGGTGCCCCGTGCGATCGAGCGTGTCCGCCGCCGCTATCCCGATCTCGGCATCGACATCAACATCCTCAAGATCGAGGAGGCCATCGACTATCTGCTGCTCGGCCGCGGCGAGTGTGTCGCGATGAGCTACCGGCTGGAGCATTCCGGGCTCGACTTCTTGCCGCTCGCCTCGGGCGAGCTCTATTGCATCGTGCCGCCGGGCCACGAGCTCGCCGGCCGCAAGCAGGTCTCTGCTGCCGAGATCACCCGCTACCCGCTGATCGGCATCGATCCCAACGACCCTTACGGCCGGATCATGGCCGAGATCTTCGCGCGCCACCGGCTCGACTACAACATCACCATCCGTGCGCGCTTCGGCACCACGGTCTGCGCGCTGGTGAAGGCGGGCCTCGGCATCGCCATCATCGACCAGTTCACGGTTGCCCATGGCGGCTATCCCGGAATCGAGCTCTTGAAGATCACCGAGCCGACGCGGTTCGACACCTATATCGCGGTCAAGCGCGGCGCGCCGCTGTCGCTCCACGTCGAATACTTCATCGAATCCCTGCGCGCCGAGATGCGCGCTGTCGAGCCGTCCCGCGGCAATGGCAAGGCCTCCGCGGGGCGCGGCCGCAAGAAATAACATTATGTTAGGTTTGCCGGATAAAAGGGTAATTGTGTTAGGCGGGGGAAAGACTATCGTCGCAAGTGGAGGCCCCCTTGGACTTGCGTCGATTTCCCCGCTATTGGCCGGGATCGAACGCTCCCAGCGAGACGATAGCGAACCATGTCGAAGCGCGGATACGCCGCCAGCAAGAAGCTCCTCACCGGCCTGATCGGCGCGCCGATCGCGCACTCCGCGTCACCCGCCATGCACGAGCGCGCCGCCGAGGCGCTAGGCCTGCGCGGCCATTACCAGCTCATCGAGGTCGCCGGCGCCGACGCCGCCGGACTCAGCCTGATGCTGGAAGGCGTACGGCGGCTCGGCTTTGCCGGCGTCAACGTCACCTTTCCCTACAAGGAGGCGGTGGTCCCGCTGCTCGACGAGTTGGCACCGGCTGCGGCGACCATGGCGGCGGTCAACACCGTCGTCGTCAGGGACGGCCGGCTGATCGGCCACAACACCGACACGACGGGCTTTGCGCGCGCGGTCGCGCCGCTGCTGGCGGCTTCCGGAAATGCAGTGGCCGTGATCGGCACCGGCGGCGTCGGCAAGGCGATCGCCTTTGCGCTGGCGAGCCTTGGGGTGACCGACCTCCGGATCTTCGACAGCGAACCGGCGCGCGCCGAGAAACTCGCTGCGCTGCTGGCCGAGCATGGTGGCGCGCGGGTGGCCCGAAGCGTCGAGGACGCGCTTCATGGCGCAACCGGCCTCGTCAACGGCACGCCGGTCGGCATGCTGCCGAACCGCGACACCCCGGTCGCGGCCTCGCTGCTGCGCGAAAACCTGTGGGTCGCCGACGCCGTCTATTCGCCGCTGATCACGCCCCTGCTGGCGGCGGCCAAAGCCATGGGCGCGCGTATCATGACCGGGCGGGAGCTTGCGATCTACCAGGCTGCCGACGCGTTCGAACTGTTCACCGGCCTTGCTCCATCGACCGAAGTCATGGGAGAGGCATTCGACGAGGTGATGGCGGCACGAAGTTCGGCCTATCACGCAGCGTAACGGAAGCGGCCGGACACAAGGCCGCGGACAACATCAACGAAAACCGGGAGGAGATCATGAAATCGACCTTGCTGGCAGGCGCCCTGCTTGCCTTCGCGACTGCAACCAGCGTCCACGCCCAGGCGATCAAGCTCGCCGACGTCGCCGAGCTCTCGGGCGGCGGCGCCACCGTCGGCACCAACTGGAAGAACGGCATCGATCTCGCGATCGAGGAGATCAACGCCAAGGGTGGCGTGCTCGGCCGCAAGCTCGAGGTAACCCACGCCGACTCCCAATCCAACCCCGGCGTCGCCCGCGCCCAGGTGCAGAAGGCGCTCGACGCCGAGCCCTATGTGCTGCTCGGGCCCGGCTATTCCGGCTCGGTGAAGGTGACCGCGCCGCTCGCGGCCGAAGCCGGCATCGCGCAGATCATGGGCGGCGAAGCCGCCGAGCTGACGCAAGGCGGCAACAAGTTCCTGTTCCGCACCTCGTTCGGCCAGCAATCATCGATGCCGAAGGTCGCAAAGTACATCCACGACGAGATGAAAGCGAAGACGGTCGCGGTGGTCTGGGTCAACAATGACTTCGGCCGCGGCGGCCGCGATGTCGTGGTCAAGGAGCTCGACCGGCTCGGCTCCAAGGTGGTTGCCGACCTCTCGACCGAAGCGGGCCAGGCGGACTTCGCCGCCGACGTCGGCAAGATCAAGGCTGCCAATCCCGACGCGGTGTTCGTGTATCTGAATGAAGAAGAGAGCGCACGCATCCTCAAGGAGCTGAAGCGTCAGGGCGTCACCGCGCCGCTGATGGGCGAGACCACGCTGATCGGCCAGAAGGTGATCGAGCTCGCCGGCGATGCCGCCAACGGTGCGCGCGGCCATGTCGGCCTCACCACCGACGCGCCGGTCGACCTCATCAAGGGGTTCCGCGAGAAGTTTTCCAAGAAGTACAATTACGTCCCTGATCATAACGGCCTGAAGGGCTACCTCGCCGTCTACATGGTGAAAGCCACCACCGAGAAGATGGGCAAGGTCGACCCGAAGAAGTTTGCCGACACGTTGCACGGCCTGACCATCAAGGCCGCGGACGAGCCGGGCATCCTGATGGACGTCACCTTCAGCGACACCGGCGACATCGACCGCCAGAGCTTCCTGGTCGAGGTGGTCGAAGGCAAGCAGGTCGTGAAGCAGGTACTGCCGAAGGTGAAGTGAGGCGCTGCCCTCTCCCCACACGCGTCTCGCCGAAGCTTGAGCGAAGGCGGATGCGGGGAGAGATCTCTCCTTTCCCTCTCCCCGCTCTTCGCGGGGAGAGGGTTGGGGTGAGGGGTGCCACCGCAGTCACGGTGATAATTGAATTCGCGGGGAGAGGCCCCTCACCCCTGCCCTCTCCCCGTAAGAACGGGGAGAGGGAGAAGAAAGAAAGAGCGGGGAGAGGGAGAGGAAAGAGGGGAACATGTCCAACCTATTCGATTTACTGGTCGCAGGGTTAGCCACCGGCGCCATCTATGCGCTGGTCGCGGTAGGCTTCACGCTGCTGTGGCAGACCTCGCAGACCATCAATTTCGCGCAAGGCGAGTTCGTGATGCTGCCGGCCTTCCTGATGCTGGCGGCGATGCATGCCGGCGCGCCGTTCTGGCTCGCGATCATCCTCGGCATCCTGCTGTCGATGATCCTGCTCGGCCTCGCCTTCAAGATGCTGCTGGTCGACCCGATGATGCGCCATGGCGTGCTGCCGCTCGCGATTGCGACCATGGCGCTCGCGATCGGCATCAAGGAGGCCGTCAAGCAGTTCTTCAGCGCGGAAGCCTCGCCCTTCCCCCCGATCGTGCCGACCGGAGACATCTCGATCCTCGGCCACGCCGTGTCGCTGCAGAGCATCGGCGTCCTCGCCGTCGCCATTCTGGCCGTTCTCGGCCTGACGACGCTGCTGAACCGCACCTCGCTCGGCCACCAGATGCAGGCCGCGGCGCAGAACCCGACGGTGGCGCGCATCATCGGCGTCCCTGTCGAACGCATGATCCTCCTGACCTTCCTGATCAACGCCTTCCTGGTGGCGCTGGCTTCGCTGCTGATCACGCCGATCTACCTCGCAAAATTCTCCTCCGGCGAGGTGCTGGGCCAGGCCGCTTTCATCGCCGCGATCGTCGGCGGCTTCAACCAGGTGCGCGGCGCGATTGCCGGCGGCCTGTTGATCGGCGTGCTCGACAATCTCGCGGCCGCCTATGTCTCGACGCAGTACCGCGCCGCCGTCCCGATGATCTTCCTGATCGCCGTCATCCTGTTCCGGCCGCAGGGACTGCTCGGCCGCGCCGAGGAGCGCACCGTATGAGCGGCTTCGCAAAACCGTTGAAGATCGCGCTCGGCCTTGCCGTCATCGCCGCGCTGATCGTCGTCCCCATGAACTTCAACCGCTACGGCCTGTTCATCCTGAGCCAGTGGGCGGTGATGAGCATCGCCGCGATGGGCCTCAACCTCACGCTCGGCTATGCCGGCCAGGTCTCGCTGGCGCAGGGCGCGTTCGTCGGCATCGGCGCCTATGCCGCCGCGATCATGACCACCCATGGCTGGCCGCTGCCGGCGGCGATCCTCGTTGCAATCATGTTGAGCTTCGCGGTCGGCTGGGTGCTTGGCTATCCCGCGCTGCGCGTGCAGCACCATTACCTTGCCTTCGTCACCCTCGCCTTCTCGACGCTGGCCTTCCTCGTGTTCCGCAATGAGAGCTGGCTGACCGGCGGCATCTACGGCATCTCCAACATTCCGCGGCCGAACATCTTCGGGATCGCCACCAACAAGCCGCTGCCGTTCTACTATGTCTGCCTCGGCTCGCTCGCGATCGTGTCGCTGGCGGTGTGGTGGCTGATCCGCTCGCCCTGGGGCCGCGCCTTCATGGCGCTGCGCGAAAATCCGTTGCGCGCGCAATCGCTCGGCATCGACACGCGGCGCTACACGCTGATGGCGTTTGCGATCGGCTCGGCACTCGGCGGCGTCGCCGGCGCGCTCTATGCGCCGCTGACGCAATATATCGACCCTGTTCCCTTCAACCTGTCGCTCTCGCTCGATTTGCTGATGATGGTGATCGTCGGCGGCGCCGGCTTCTATTTCGGCCCCTTCCTCGGCGCGATGATCGCTGTGCTGCTGCCGGAATGGCTGCGCTTCACCGAAGGCTATTATCTGATGCTCTATGCGGTCGCGGTGATGCTGCTGCTGATCTGGTCGCCGACCGGCATTCTGGGAATCCTTGATCGTTACATGGCCGCGCGGCGCACCAAGGCGGCCTCCGCGCTGCGCGCCGTCGCCAAGTCGCGCCTGGAGACGGTGCAATGAGCGCGGTCCTCGAAGTCACCAATATCAAGAAGAGCTTTGGCGGCATCCACGCCGTCGACGGCGTCAGCTTTGACGTCCGCGAGGGCGAGATCCTCGGCCTGATCGGCCCGAACGGCTGCGGCAAGTCGACGCTGTTCAACTGCATCCTCGGCCAGCTCACGCCATCGGGCGGCGAGGTGAAACTCGACGGGCAGGTGGTCACCGGCCTGCGCCCCTCCGAGCTCAACAAGCTCGGGGTCAGCCGCACCTTCCAGCTCCTGCAGGTGTTCCCCAAACTCTCGGTGCGCGAGAACCTGATCCTTGCGGGGCAGGAGCACCAGGGCAACATGGCCTCGCGCCTGGTCGGCCGCTCCGACGCCGGACTGACGAACGCCGCCAACCGGATGATCGGCTTCTTCAAGCTCGACCATCTCGCCGACGAACCCGCCGGCGGCCTCTCCTATGGCCAGCAAAAGCTGCTCGATGCCGCCATGGCCTTCATGGGCGGACCGCGTCTGGTGCTGCTCGACGAGCCCGCCGGCGGCGTCAACCCGTCGATGCTGGCGGATCTCAAAGAGCGGCTGGTCGCGATCAACCGCGAAAAGAACGCGACCTTCGTCGTGATCGAGCACAACATGGAATTCGTGATGACGCTGTGCTCGCGCGTGATGGTGATGGCGGAAGGCAAGGTGCTGGCGATGGGACGGCCGGACGAGGTCCGCAAGAATCCCGCCGTGATCGAAGCCTATCTCGGGCATTAGGGAGAGCGAGCCATGAGCGACCCGATCCTCTCGGTTCACAACCTCGTCGGCGGCTACGGCAAGATGAGGATCCTGAACGGCACCAGTTTCGCCGTGCCGGAGGCGACCATCACCACCATCATCGGCCCCAACGGCGCCGGCAAGTCCACCGTGTTCAAGGCGATCTTCGGCCTCCTGAAGCTGCGCGAAGGCAAGATCAGCTTTGCCGGCCGCGACGTCACGAATCTGAGTCAGCGCGCGCTGCTCAATGCCGGCATCTGCTACGTGCCGCAGGGCCGCAACATCTTTCCGGAGCTGTCGGTACGCCACAATATCGAGCTTGGCGGCGTCGCCGCCGAGAAGGGCCTCGACCTCCCCAAGCGGATCGAGGCGGCCCTCGACCTGTTTCCGGCGCTGCGCCGCAAATCGGCGCAGCAGGCATCGACGCTTTCGGGCGGTGAGCAGAAGCAGCTCGAGATCGCCCGCTCGCTGCTGCTCGAACCCAAGCTGGTGCTGATCGACGAGCCCTCGATCGGCCTGTCGCCGCTGATGGTGCAGCAGACCTTCGATATCCTCAAGAGCCTCCGCGACCGCGGCGTCACCATCCTGATGATCGAGCAGAACGCGCGCTCGGCGCTGGAGATCTCGGATTTCGGTATCGTGCTCGAACTCGGCCAGACCCGCATGGTCGACAAGGCAGAGCGCATTTTGAACGATCCCCGCATTGGGCAATTGTTCCTTGGGGGCGCGATGGAGGACAACGCAGCATGACCAAACGCTCGATCGCGACCGTCTCCCTTTCAGGTGCCCTCGACGAAAAGCTCCGCGCCATCGCAGCCGCCGGCTTCGACGCCGTCGAGATCTTCGAGAACGATCTGCTGTCGTTCGGCGCAGGCCCGCGCGACATCGCAAAACTTTGCAAGGACCTCAATCTCGAGATCTGCGCGTTCCAGCCGTTCCGCGATTTCGAGGGCATGCCGGAACCGCAGCGCACGCGCAATTTCGCACGCGCGGAACGCAAGTTCGATCTGATGCAGGAGCTCGGCACCGATCTCTTGCTGATCTGCTCCAACGTGTCGCCAGCCTCGCTCGGCGGCATCGACCGCGCCGCGGACGACTTTCGCGAGCTTGGCGAGCGCGCCGCGAAACGTGGCCTGCGCGTCGGCTACGAGGCGCTGGCCTGGGGCCGCCACGTCAACGACTATCGCGATGCCTGGGAGATCGTGCGTCGCGCCGATCACCCTGCGATCGGCATCATTCTCGACAGCTTTCATGCGCTGGCGCCGGGATTTCCGACCCGCGCCATGGCCTCGATTCCCGGCGACAAGATCTTCCTGGTCCAGCTTGCCGATGCGCCGAAGCTCGAGCTCGACATCCTGTCGTGGAGCCGGCACTTCCGCTCCTTCCCCGGACAGGGCGACCTGCCGGTCGGCGAGTTCATGGCGGCGATCGCGGCGACCGGCTATGCCGGACCGCTGTCGCTGGAGATATTCAACGACCAGTTCCGCGCCGGCTCGGCCGCGCAAACTGCGGTCGACGGCCTGCGCTCGCTGATCCTGCTGGAGGACCAGCTAGCGCCGGACTGGCCGAAATTTGCCGGCGAGCCGCTGGCCCCGAAGGCGAAGAGCCGCGGCACCGGGTTCATCGAGTTTGCCGTCAACGAGACCAAGGCCGGTGAGCTTGCCCGGCTGTTTTCGCAACTCGGCTTCCGAAGGAGCGGCAGGCACCGCAGCAAGGCCGTGGAGCGCTGGTCGCAGGGCAAGGTCGAGCTCGTCATCAATTGCGAGACCGACGGTTTTGCGCATTCGCACTATGTGACCCACGGGCCCGGCGTCTGCGCCATTGCGCTCGATGTCGACAACGCCGGCCTTGCCATGCAGCGTGCCGAGACGCTGAAGGCGCGCACCTTCTACCAGCCGGTTGGGCCGGGCGAACTGGAGATTCCCGCGATCCACGGCGTCGGCGGCAGCCTGCTCTATTTCCTCGATCAGGCCGGCAAGAACTGGGACACCGATTTCGAACCGGTCGCAAGCGACGCCAGCACGGACGCCCTGATCGCCGTCGACCACATCGCGCAGTCGATGCCCTATGACGAGATGCTGTCCTGGCTATTGTTCTACACCGGCATCCTCGACTTGAAGCGCCTGCCGCAGATGGAGATCGCCGATCCCAGAGGCCTCGTGCAGAGCCAGGCCATCATCAACGCCGACCAGAGCCTGCGCTTCGTGCTCAACGGCTCCTCCGCCAATCGCACCCTGCCGGCGCGCTTCATCTCGGAGTTCTTCGGCTCAGGCGTGCAGCATGTCGCCTTCGCGTGCCGGGATATTTTTGCCACCGTCGCCGCGATGCGCAAGCGCGGCGCCGATTTCCTGGATATCCCCGACAACTATTACGACGACATCGAAGCCAAATATGACCTCGCACCCGAGCTGATGGCGCAGCTGCGCGCCAACCACATCCTCTACGACCGCGAGGGCGACAGCGAGTTCTTCCAGGTCTACACCCACATCTTCGACGAGCGCTTCTTCTTCGAGATCGTCGAGCGCCGGAATTATCAGGGCTTTGGCGCCGCCAATGCCGGCATCAGGCTTGCAGCGCAGGCGCGCGAGGTGCGCCCCGCGAGCATGCCAAGGGTGTAGGTCTTCGCCTCTCCCCGCCTGCGGGGAGAGGCCGACGCGCAGCGCGGCGGGGGGCCTCCGCGAGTCACATCGCAATCGGGGGTAACGCTCTCTCAACACGTCATTGCGAGCGCAGCGAAGCAATCCAGAATCGCTCCGCGGAAAGACTCTGGATTGCTTCGCTGCGCTCGCAATGACGTTGTGGAGACTATCGAGGAATTCGAGCAACTCCGTCCTCGGGGAGAGAGCCCCTCACCCCACCCCTCTCCCCGTAAGAACGGGGAGAGGGAGGAGAGAGGCCACCTCACTTCATCTTGCACTTGTCGTGGAAACGATCCTGGTCGTTCTCCACGATGGTGGCGACGGTCTTCAGCGCGAGCTGGCCTTCGGCGTCCTTGACCACGTCCTGCAGGTAGAAACTCTGGATCGGGATGTGGTTGTTGCCGTACTTGAACGGGCCGCGCACCGATTTGAAGCTCACCTTCTCCATCTCGGCCTTCATTTCGTCCTTCTTGGAGGTGTCGCCCTTCACGGCGACGACGGCGCTGTTGATCAGGTTCGCGGCGTCATAGGACTGCGCGCCGTAGAAGGTCGGGCGCAGGCCGGTATACTTCTTGCGGTAGTCGGCGACGAACTTCCTGTTCTCGTCATTGGGCAGGTCGTTGACCCATTGCTGCGCGCCGGGCACGCCGAGCGCGTTGTCCTTCTGCAGCGGCAGCGACAATTCGTCGATCGTGAAGGCGGTATAGAGCGGGATCTGCTGCTTGATGCCGGCCTGCGCATATTGGTTCAGGAACTGGACGCCGGCCGCGCCCGGATAGAACACGAAGATCGACTCGGCCTTGGAGTTCTTGGCCTTGGTGAGTTCGGCGGAGAAGTCCAGCTGGCTCGGCCACACCGTATATTCCTCGCCGACCACCTCGCCCTTGAAGGTGCTCTTGACGCCGGCCAGCATGTCCTTGCCGGCCGCGTAGTTCGGGCCGATCAGGAATACGGACTTGACGCCCTTCTGGTTCATGTAGGTGCCGACCGCCTGCGGGGTCTGGTCGTTCTGCCACGAGGTCGAGAACACGTAAGGCGAGCAGAGCTCGCCGGCGAGCTGCGACGGGCCGGCATTGGCCGAGATCAGGAAGGTCTTCGAATCCACCGCGGTCTTGAGCGAGGCCAAGAGCACGTTCGACCAGATGTAGCCGACGATGAAATCGACCTTGTCGGACTGCACCAGCTTCTCGGTCTTCTGCTTGCCGACGTCGGGCTTCTGCCCGTCGTCCTCGTAGATCACCTCGACCGGCTTGCCGCCCATCTTGCGGCCGAGATGGTCGAGCGCGAGCTCGAACGAGTTGCGCATGTCGTTGCCGATCACGGCGGTCGGGCCGCTGAAGGTCGAGACGAAACCGATCTTGATGGTGTCGCCGGCGAATGCCGGGCTCGCCAGCACCAGCGCCGCTGCGCCCGCCAGCCAGAATGCCGTCCTCATAACCACTCCCCTCCTTAATTATTGGTCCCGGAAACGGGGTGATCGCCGCCCCGGGCCTGTCTCTATTGAACGCAAAATCAATCGAGCCGCCAATGGCTCAGCGCTGCCCCTGCACCATATTTCGCCCCAATCCGCGATGGCAAGAAATATAATGCTACTTACTTCGGCCAAGGCCGGGGCAAGCCTGCGGCGCTTTTTCGCGCCAGGATCGATACATCCACCCTATGCCGCGATTGATGATGGCTATTGGACCGCGACGCCCGATCCGCACTTAAATGAACAGGTAGAGCAGCGAGATTCGAGGACGCACCATGACCACCACACCGCATCGCGTCGTCATCGTCGGCGCCGGCTTCGGCGGGCTGGAAGCAACCTACCGGCTGGCGGGCGCACCGGTCGAGATCACGCTGATCGACCGCCGCAACCACCATCTGTTTCAGCCGCTGCTCTACCAGGTCGCGACAGCCTCGCTCGCGACCAGCGAGATCGCCTGGCCGATCCGGCATTTGATGCGCGACCGGCGCGAGGTGACGACGCTGTTTGCCACGGTGAGCGGCGTCGATGCCGAGCGGCGCTGCGTGCTGATCGACGACGGCAGCGAGGTGCCTTACGACACGCTGGTGCTCGCGACCGGAGCGCGGCACGCCTATTTCGGCCATGATGAATGGGAGGCATGGGCGCCGGGCCTGAAGACGCTGGAGGACGGGACCACGCTGCGCCGCCATATCCTGGTGGCCTTCGAGCGCGCCGAGCGCGAGACCGATCCGGCGAAACGCGCGGCGCGGCTGACCTTCGTCATCGTCGGTGCCGGTCCGACCGGCGTCGAGCTCGCCGGGACCATCGCCGAGATGGCGCACCACACCTTGCCCGGCGATTTCCGCAACATCGACACGACCAAGGCGCGCGTGGTGCTGATCGAGGCCGGGCCGCGCGTGCTCGCGGGCTTCGCCGACGATCTCTCGGCTTACGCGCAGGCCTCGCTGGAAAAGATCGGCGTCGAGGTCGTGCTGGGACAGCCCGTCACCGAGATCAATCGTGAGGGCGTCGTGTTCGGCGGCAAGCTGCTCGAGGCAAAGACCCGGATCTGGGCCGCCGGCGTGCGCGCCTCGCCCGCCGCCGAATGGCTGGGCGCACCGAGCGATCGCGCCGGGCGCGTGCAGGTCGAAGCCGACCTCACCATTCCCGGCCATCCCGAGATCTTCGCGATCGGCGACACCGTCAGCATCAATGCCTGGGATGGCAAGCCCGTGCCCGGCATCGCGCCGGCGGCCAAGCAGCAGGGACGTCATGTCGCCGAAACGATCAAGGCGCGGTTGCGCGGCGCATCGGCGGGCCCGTTCCGCTACAAGCACGCCGGCAGCCTCGCCCAGATCGGCAAGCGGCTCGCGGTGATCGACTTCGGCAAGATCAAGCTGCGCGGCACCATCGCATGGTGGATCTGGGGCATAGCCCACATCTACTTCCTGATCGGCCTGCGCCATCGCCTCAGCGTCGCACTCAGCTGGCTGTGGATCTACGCGCGAGATCAGCGCGCGGCGAGGTTGATCACGCAGGGGTCAAGCAAGGTGGTGTAGGACGTTGCTTCTCCCCCGCTTGCGGGGAGAGCGCTGGGGTGAGGGGGAGCCTCCGCGGGGAAGGTAAGAGTTGAAGCACTCGATATTGCCTATCGTCATTGCGAGCGCAGCGAAGCAATCCAGAGTCTTCCCGCGGAGGGATTCTGGATTGCTTCGCTGCGCTCGCAATGACGTGGAGAGAGATCCTTGTTCCGCGAATATCCCGCTCGCGGAGGCTCCCCTCACCCGCCGCGCTCCGGCGTGCAAGTGCGCTGCCGCGCGCGTCGGCCTCTCCCCGCAAGCGGGGAGAGGCGAAGGCAGCTACTTCACCAGCTCACACCCGCCCTCCGCCAACGGGCGGAACGCCTGGTCTGCCGGAATGGTCGAGACCAGCTTGTAATAGTCGTACGGATATTTCGACTCCTCCGGCTTCTTCACCTCGAACAGATACATGGGATGCACGACGCGGCCGTCCTGGCGGATCGTGGTGTCGCCGAACAGCTTGTCCTTGCCTTTGAACTTCTTCATCTCCGGCACGGCGTCCCTGGCATTGTCGCTGCCGGCGGCCGCGACCGCATTGAGATAAGCGAGCGTCGAGGCATAGACGCCGGCCTGGTTGCCGCTCGGCATCTTGCCGTTCATGCCGGGCCGTGCGGCGAAACGCTTGGCGAAGGCGCGGGTGTCGTCGTTCATGTCCCAGTAGAACGCTTCCATCAGTTGAAGGCCCTGCGCGACCTTGATGCCCATGCCGTGGACGTCGTTGATGAAGAGCAGGAAGGCGACGAGCTTCTGCCCGCTCTGCTGGATGCCGAATTCGGCGGCCTGCTTCACCGCATTGATGGTGTCGCCGCCGGCATTGGCAAGGCCGATCACCTGCGCCCTCGAGCTCTGCGCCTGCAACAGGAAGGACGCGAAATCGGAGGTGCCGAGCGGATGTTTTGACGAGCCGATCACCTTGCCGCCGTGGGACTCGATGTATTTCTGCGCTTCGGCCTCGATACCCTTCCCGAGCGCGAAATCGACCGTGAGGAAATACCAGTCCTTGCCGCCACGCGAGACCATCGCAGCCGCCGTGGTGTTGCCGGTCGCCCAGGTGTCGTTGACCCACTGAATGGTATTGGGCGAGCAGGCCTTGCCGGTGAGGTCTGAGCTCGCCGTCGACGATGCCAGGAAGGTCATGCGGCTGTCGCGCAGCAGCGTGTTGATGGAGAGGCCGACGGCCGAATTCGGCACGTCGACGATGGCATCGACGCCCTCGACGTCGAGCCATTTGCGCGCGATGGCATTGCCAACATCGGCCTTGTTCTGGTGGTCGGCATAGACGATCTCCACCTTGATGCCCTTAGCCCCGCCGTTGAAATCCTCCGCCGCCATGCGCGCGGCCTCGACCGAGCCCATCCCATTGGTGTCCTGAAAGATGCCGGAGATGTCGTTGAGCACGCCGATTCGCACGACATTGTCCGATATCTCGGCGTTCACCGCGCCGGTCACCAGGCTCGCGGCCAGCGCGAGCGTCCACTTCAGATGCTTCATGATTCCCTCCCCTGTTTGTTGGTTGCCGGTCGTTGCCGGCACATCGAAATTCAGACCTGCCGATCCGGCAGAAGCAGCACGAGCCCGTCGAGCTCGGGCGTGATGTTGATCTGGCAGGACAGCCGGCTGTTCGGCAGCCGCTCGGCGGCGGTGCCGTCGAGCAGCGCGTCCTCGTCGTCGGCGACCGCAGGCAGGCGCGCGAGCCAGCTCTCGTCGACATAGACGTGGCAGGTCGCGCACATGGCGTTGCCGCCGCATTCGGCCAAAATGCCGTCGAGGCCGTGACGAGTCGCGGCCTGCATGGCGCTCTCGCCGCCTGAGGTCTCGACGCGGTCGGACTTGCCATCGGGATGAATGAAGGTGATGGCGGGCATCAAGACTCCTCGTCAGGCCGGGGTGATGGTGACAGGCAGGCTGTCGAGCCCGCGCAGCGTGTTGTTGAAGCGGCGCTTCGGCTCGCCCGTGATCTCGATCTTCGCGACGCGGCGCGCCAGCGCGGTCAGCATCACCTCGCCTTCAAGGCGGGCGACGAGCTGGCCGACGCACATGTGGATGCCGGAGCCGAAGCCGACATGGCCGGAGGTGCGACGGGTGATGTCGTAGCTGTCAGGGCTGTCCCAGCGCCTGGGATCGCGATTGGCAGCGGCGAGGAACATCAGCACCTTCTCGCCCTCACCGATCCTGGCACCGGACAACTCCACCTCGCGCGTCGTGGTGCGGAAGAAGGTCTGCACCGGGCTCTCGAACCGCACGGCCTCTTCGAAAGCGCCGCGCGCCAGCGAAAGATCGCTGCGCAGGCGCTGCCACTGATCGGGAAAGCGTGCGAGGCAATAGAGCGCCGCACCGATGCCGTTGACCGTGGTATCGAGGCCCGCTGAGAGCAGCGAGCGCACCAATAGCGGCGCCTCGGCGGCCGTGATGGCGCCCTCGTCAACCTGCGCATGAATGCAGGCGCCAAAGCCGCCGGGCGCCAGGTTCTCGCGCTGGCACTGCTCGGCGACGTAGGCCTGGTGCGGCATCGAACGTTCGATCGCCTCCTGGCGCAGCTGGTTGGGCGGACCGAACGCGTTGAACACGACGCTTGCGTAGGGAATCAGATGCTCGCGGCCTTCGGGCTTCAGCCCGAGCGCATCGGGAAAGATCGACAGCGGATACGCCTCGGCAAGGTCGGCAATCGCATCAAAGCTGCGCTTTTCGATCAGCGCATCCACCCGCTCCTCCGCCGCCGCGGCAAAACGGTCGCGCACCTGCTTCATCACCGTCGGCGACAGCACTTTTGACAGGACGGCGCGGGTGCGGGTGTGCGCGGGCGGATCGGCCTCCAGGATCAGGCTCGGCGGCCGCCATGGCGTCTCCTTCTTGAAATCGGACAGGCCGACGCCGCGGCTGGAGCAGAAGGTGGCGGGATCGTTCAGCACAGCATGGACCTCGGCATAGCGGGCCACGCCGTAGACCTTCCACTTGTCGAGATAGACCACCGGCCCCGCCTCCCGCAGCAGCTCATGCGTGGGATAGGGGTCGGCAAAAAACATCATGTCGAAGGGATCGACGTCGAGATGCGGGACGCCTGATGCGGCGGAGCCGGGTGCGCTCATTGAAGTCCTCCCTCATTTTGATCTTGTGAAAGGGCGGCGCATGCCCTTAGGTCTCTGGCACGCCGCGAGTCAGAAACCCGATATGCCGCCGTCCTCGACCAGAGCCCGCCAGAAGCCCGCGCCCACGGATGCGGGGCCGACGCTCGACCTCGAGCGTTACGTACCGGCGTTCATCACCTTCATCGCCAACAAGCTCTCGAACAGCGCGACCGCGTTCTACCAGAAGCAGTTCGGCGTCAACGTCACGGAATGGCGGATCATGTCGCTGCTGGCGATCGAGCCCGGCATCCCAGCCTCGCGCATCTGCCACGTCATTGGTTTCGACAAGGGCCCGGTGAGCCGGACGCTCGCCGGCCTCGAGAAGCGCGGGCTGATCTCGATCCGCACTGACCCCAACGACGGCCGTACCCATTCGATCTCGCTGAGCCCGAGGGGCCGCGCCACGCATGACAAGGTGATCGTGGCGGCGTTCGAGCGCGAGCGGCGCCTGCTGTCCTGCCTGAGCAAGGACGAGCGCGAGGTGCTGATCGACCTGCTTCGCCGGCTGCATGAGAATCTCGGCGCCGTGACGGACAGCAGCTACAGCTGACGCACCGCGCCGCGGGCGCGTCGTGTCTTCGGGCATGCGCCTGCGTTTGCCCGCGGCACCATTCCTGCCGAGCATTGTTTCCTCCGAGAGTAGGCGCAGCGGTTCCTCCGCTGTTGTCCTTGTCCAAAAGGGTTCGCACAAATTAGTTGCTTAGGCAACAAAAGAATCGGCAGGATATTGCGACAGGATGGCTGGCGTATCCGCTCGTCATTCCGGGGCGCGCGCAGCGCGAACCCGGAATCCATCACGCAACACCCCCTGCGGTAAAATGGATTCCGGGCTCGCGCCAAAAGGCGCGCCCCGGAATGACAGCGGAATGTGGCTTCGCTAACTCGGTCGCTACACCCCGATCCACTCCCCCGACGCATCGTCGTTCAGCCGCGCCACCGCCTCCGCGCGCCGCGTCAGCACGGCGCGCTGGTTGATGTAACCCTTGTCGGTGATCTCGCCGCCGTCCACCGATGGCGGCTCGGCCAGCAGCAGCGCGCGCGTGGCGTGGCCGGAGGAGTTTGCGCTCTGCTGCTTCAGCTTTGCGAGACCCTGCGCGATCGCGCTGCGGATCTTGGCATGCGCCAACACATCACTCACAGCCGCCGTCTCGGGCAAGCCGGCATGGGCGCGGCAGGCCGCGATGTTCGGGAATACCAGGAAGCGCACCTCGTCGCCGCCGTGACCTGCCACGACGATATCCTGCGCGAGCGGCGCCAGCGCGGCGATGCCGGCAACGCGCAGCGTGCCGACACTGACCCAGGTGCCGGAATTGAGCTTGAAGTCCTCCGCGACGCGGCCGTCGAAGAACAGGCCGCGCTCCGGCCGCGCGCTATCAGCAAGCTTCACCGCATCGCCGATGAGATAAAACCCCTCTTCATCAAACGCCTGCTTCGTCAGCTCGGGCGCCTTCCAATAGCCCGGCGTGACATTGGGGCCGCGCACACGCACCTCGAGTTTGTCGCCTGACTTGACGAGCTTCAGCTCGGTGCCGGGAATCGGCACGCCAATATTGCCGGAGCGTTCGGCAAGGAAATGGCAGTCGGCCGCGAGCGGCGAGGTTTCGGTCGATCCCCAGGCCGAGACCATCGGCAGCGCACGGCCGACGGTCTCGACGGAGAGCTGCTCGAGCGCGTCCCAGAGATTCTGCGGCAGCGCCGCGCCGGCATAGAAAGCGAACTTCACCTCGCTGAAGAAGCGGCGACGCATCTCCTCGTCGCCGCGCAGCGCCGCGATCAGCATGTCGAAGCCGCGCGGCACGTTGAAATAGACCGTCGGCATCACGCTTTTCAGATTGGCGAGTGACGTCGCGAACAGGCCGGGCACGGGCTTGCCGCCGTCGACATAGAGCGAGCCGCCATTGCGCAGCACGAGATTGAAATTGTGATTGGCGCCGAACGTGTGGCTCCAGGGCAGCCAGTCGAGGATGACGAGATCGCCGCGGCCAGCCTGAAGGAAAGTCCAGGTCTGCGCCTTGGCCTGCTGGCTCGAGGTCAGCATGCGCTGGGTGTTGATGACGGCTTTGGGCGTGCCGGTCGAGCCGGACGTGAACAGGAATTTTGCGATCGTGTCAGGCGTGAGCGCAGCGAAGGCCTTTGCGATGTCGGGGCTTTCCGGCGTTGCCGCGACGGCGCGGAAGGCGAGCGCGTCGGTGTCATCGGCATTGCCGCTGATGATCTGCGCGTTGTGCAGCGGCTTGATCGCGGCCAGCGCGGCCGCAAATGGCTTCAACGTGGACACGTAGATCGCGCCCGGCTCGAGCAAAGCGATCATGCTCTTGAGCTTGTCAAAATCTTTCGACATCAGCGAATAGGCCGGCGAAATCGCCGCCGAGGGCACGCCAACATGCTGGGCGGCAAGCGCGAGCAGCGCGTGATCGATGCTGTTGTCGGAGAGGATCGCGAGCGGGCGCTCCGCGCTGAGGCCCTGCGCGAGGATCCACGACGCCGCCCCGCGCACCTGCCGCAGCGCCTGCGCGTAGGTGACCGTGGTCCACGGCGTTTCAGGATTGCTGCGCTCAGCGAGGAAGAGCTTATCGGGCGATTGCCGCGCCCATTGCTCCAGCCAGTCCCCGATGCAGCGCGCGCTCTCGCGCAAGGGTTCCGGCGAGCGCAGCACGATGCTGCCATCGGCGCGATGCTCGGCAACGGTCTTGGGCACTGCGAACAGATCTGACGTGTCACCGCGTGTGGCGGCTGTCATGTGTTTCCTCCTCGCCCGGAAGCCCGGGTCGTCCGCAGCCTCGTTCCGGACTGCTTTGGTCATAATGTTGGGCACGCGAATTGTTGTCGTCAACAACAATCTTTCGCTTGGGCCGCCGAGGCGCTACAAGAATGGTCCTGCAGGAGACACGATGTGACAGCCACCGCCGCCCTGACGTCCCCGCGTAAACGATCCGGCAACGGCGCAGTGCGACGCAACGACGCCGACGAGATCGGCCTCGATGCACTGGTCGGACACGCCGGCTACGCGGTGCGACGCTTCCAGATCTGGATTTTCCAGGACTTCATCAGGACGCTCGGCGATGTCGACATCAGGCCGACGCAATATTCGGTGCTGACGGTGGTCGGCGCCAATCCCGGCCTGTCGCAGATGGCCGTGGCAAAGCGCCTCGGCATCGAGCGCGCCCGCCTGGTGCACCTGCTCGACAGTCTCGAGCAGCGCAGGCTCGTGAAGCGGGTCAAGTCGAAAGCGGACCGGCGCTCGCACGCGCTGCACCTCACCGCGCAGGGCGCCACCGCGCTGGCGAAGTTCAAGCGTCTCGCCGCCGAGCACGAGCGGCATGTCGAAGAAAAGATCGGCAAGGAGAACCGGGAGCAGCTGCTTCGGATCCTCGCGGGCTTCACCTGATCCAGATGCCTATGATTTGGGCAGATGCCCGTCAGCGGGCGTAACCCGCCCGGTCGCCGAAATATCCCCCAACCTACGGATCCCTCGATGATATCCGGCACGCGCGCCCTGCCCGGATTCTGTACACAATGGCACATCGCTTGCTTCAATCCGGGTGAGACCTGTTGCCGGAGTTTGGACGCCATGGGGGCTGAGCAGCCTGAAACGATCGCCGCGATTGTGGCCGCGCATCGCGCGGGCACGATGACGCCGGCGCAGACGATCGCGCGGACCTATCAGCGCATCCGCGATTACAACGACCCGGCCGTCTTCATCAGCCTGCGCGACGAGAGGGACGCGATTGCGGAAGCCGACAAGCTCGCCACGAAGGATGCGGCCAGCCTGCCGCTCTACGGCATCCCGGTCGCGGTGAAGGACAATATCGACGCGCTGGGCTTTCCGACCACGGCGGCCTGCCCGGCCTTCACCTATACGCCGACACACGACTCGACCGCGGTGGAGCGGCTGCGCGCGGCGGGCGCCATCATCATCGGCAAGACCAATCTCGACCAGTTCGCAACCGGCCTCGTCGGTGTGCGCTCGCCCTATGGCATCCCCCGCAACTCGATCCGCGAGGATCTGATTCCCGGCGGGTCGAGCTCGGGCTCGGCCACCGCCGTCGGCGCTGGACTCGTGCCGCTGTCGCTCGGTACGGACACGGCTGGCTCAGGCCGTGTGCCGGCGATGCTGAACAACATCGTCGGGCTGAAGCCGAGCCTCGGCATGATCTCGACCGCGGGCCTCGTGCCGGCCTGCCGCACGCTCGACTGCATCTCGGTGTTCGCCTTGACGGTCGACGACGCCGCGCTCGCGTTATCCGTGATGGTCGGCCCCGACCAGGCCGATCCGTTCTCGCGCGACCGGCCGCTTGGAGCGCTTACGCCATTCCCTGCGAATCTGCGCCTCGGGGTGCCGCGCAACGGACAGCTGATCTTCTTCGGCGACAAGAAAGCGGAAGGTGCTTACGCCGATGCGCTGAAGCGCTGGACCACGCTCGGTGCGACGCTGGTCGAGTTCGATCTCGAGCCGTTCTACGAGACGGCGCGGCTGCTCTATGAAGGGCCCTGGGTCGCCGAGCGCTATCTCGTGATCAAGGATCTGCTGGCGTCCGCGCCTGATGCGATCCACCCCGTTACGCGCGAGATCACCGCCGCCGGCACGCGGCTGACCGCGGCGGAAACCTTCTCGGCACTCTATCGCCTGCAGGGCCTGCGCAAGATCGCCGAGCGAACGTTCGCCAACATCGACGCGCTGGTGCTGCCGACCGCCCCGACCGCCTATACGACCGCGCAGGTGCTTGCCAATCCGATCGAGCTCAACAGCCGCCTCGGCACCTACACCAACTTCGTCAACCTGCTCGATCTCTGCGGCCTCGCCGTGCCGGCTTCGATTCGCGGCGACGGCATTCCGTTCGGCATCACGCTGCTCGCGCCCGCAGGACGTGACGCGCCGCTTGCGAGCATCGGCCGCGTGTTTCATGCCGATACGAAGCTGACCCTTGGCGCGAAGGGCGTGCCGCAAGCACCACTCGCGCCGCTGCCTGCAAGCGGCGTCGACGAGATTCCGATCGCGGTCGTCGGCGCACATCTCTCCGGCATGGCGCTGAACGGCGAGTTGAAGGCGCTGAGCGGAAAGCTGATCGAGGCGACGACGACCGCGCCCGACTATAAACTCTACGCGCTTCCGACCACGCCGCCGAAGCCGGGCCTGCTGCGCGTCGAAGCCGGCAAGGGTTCTGCGATCGAGCTGGAGATCTGGTCGCTGTCGGCGGCGGCGTTCGGCGAGTTCGTCAACGCGATTCCTGCGCCGATGGCGATCGGCACAATCCGGCTTGCCGATGGGCGCAGCGTGAAGGGATTTCTCGTCGAGCCGGAGGTGCTGGGCGAGGCGCGGGATATCACCGCGTATGGCGGCTGGCGCGCGTATATGGCGGAAGCGGCAACGGCGTAGGGCAAGTCTGCGAATCAAACAAAGTGCCGTAGGGTGGGTAAAGCGGAGCGTGCCCACCATCTGTCGCCATCATTGATAGAACGTGGGCACGGCGCTTTGCGCCTTTGCCCACTCTACGACACCGAACGCGCGGCCCTACACCGACACCGCGTAGATCTCGTACTCCCCGCGCACCAATTCGATATGCGCGCGCATGGCGGCGGCGGCGCCCTGCTTGTCGCCGCGCATGATGGCGACGACGACGCGGTCGTGCTCGGCTTGCGACTTGGCGAGGCGGCCGAGGTTGCGGAACTGGGCGCGGCGGAACGGCTGCACGCGCACGCGCGTCGCCAGTGTGATCTCGGCGATGTAGCCGTTCTGCGAGCCCGCATAGATCGTGTTGTGGAAGCGCTCGTTGACCTCGTGGAAGCGCTCGGGATTGCCGGCGTAACTCAGCAGCCGCAGCTCTTCGTGGACGGCCTCGAGCGCATGGCGCTCGGCGGGGGACATGCGCTCGGCGGCAAGGCCGGCGCACAGCGCCTCAAGCTCGGCCATCGCCTCGAACATGCTCTTCAGCCGCTCGATCGAGGGCTGCGCCACCACCGCGCCGCGATGAGGCCGCGCCTCGACCAGGCCGCTCGCCACCAGCTGGCGCAGCGCCTCGCGCACCGGGGTGCGCGACACGTTGAAGCGCCGCGCGATGTCGGTCTCGTCCAGCGGCGAGCCCGGCGCCAGGGTCCCGCGCACGATCTCGTCGGCAAGCTGAAGACGCAGCTCCTCGGCGCGCGTGACCTTCTGCACCGACGGCAGTGCCCGGTCGACGCGGGGCACCACCGGCTCGGCCGGCAGTGTCCCGGGCGGAAGATCGTCAAGCGTCATTCGATCAGGTCTCTTTCGGCTCGTCGATGATGCTGACATGAGCCGCGACGACGCGCCAGCCCTCCGGGAAGCGAATCCACGTCTGCATCTGCCGGCCGACCTTGCCGGGCGCCGTGTCGCGATAGAACAAGGTGGAGGCCACGGCCGTGTCGCGGCCATAGCTGCTGATGACAGTCTTGGCAGTGCGGCGGTTCAGTCCGACCGGCGAGCGGCCGGCGCGAAAGCCGGAGATCGCCTCGTAGCCATAGAGGTTCTCGCCGATGCCGTAGCGCAGGGTGCGGGGATCGTTGCGGAACAGCTCGCCGAGCACGGCGACGTCGTTGCTGACGAGGGCCTGCTCATAGCGCTCGAACGCGGTTTTGACTTCCGCGATCACCTCGGGGAGATCGATCTCCATTTCAGAATCCTCTCGGCGCGGGCGCGGATACGACACCCATCTGTTCCAGGGCGTAGGCGACGCGGAGCGCGACGTCCTCGCGCCAGGGCGCGGCGATGATCTGCACGCCGATCGGCAGCGGCTCCAGAGGGACCGGCACCGCGACCACCGGCAGGCCGATGAACGAGATCGGCTGGGTGTGGATGCCGATATTGGCGCGCACCGGCAACTCGATGCCGTCGAGATTGAAATTCACCTGGCCGAGTTTTGGCGCGGTGCAGGGCGTCGCCGGCGCGATCAGCACGTCGACTGACCTGAAGATCCCGGCGAGCTGGGCGCGATACCAGCGGCGGAATTTCTGCGCGCGGTCGACCAGCGCTGCCGGCACCATCGCGCCAGCGATCAGCCGGTCGCGCACCGCGGGATCGAAATCGTTCGGGCGCTTGCGCAGGCGGTCGAGATGCAGCGAGGCGCCTTCGGTGGTGGTGATGACGTAAGCTGCCGCGCGGGCGCGCGAGGCTTCGGGCACGTCGACCACTTGCGTCGCGCCAAGCGCCTTGGCAACGCGGCCGACGGCTTCGACCGCTTCCGGAAACACGTTCTTCTGGAAGTGCCCGCCGGCGATCGCGACGCGCAGGCCCGAGATGGAATCGGCTAGCAACGGCGTGACGGGCTCGACCCCGCGCGTGGTGCAGGCGCCGTCGTCCGCGTCCGGCCCCTGCATCACGTCATAGGCGAGCGCGAGATCGGTGACAGAGCGCGCGAACGGGCCGAGATGATCGAGGCTCGCCACAAACGGGAACGAGCGCGCACGAGAGAGCCGGCCATAGGTCGGCTTCAGGCCAAAGATGCCGCAGAAGGACGACGGCACACGGATCGAGCCATTGGTGTCCGAGCCGAGCGCGATTGGCACCAGCGCGCCGCCGACGGCGCTGCCCGAGCCGCCCGACGAGCCGCCGCTCATGCGCGTGGTGTCATGCGGATTGCGAGAGGGACCGTCATGGATGTTCTCGCCGGTGAAGTCGTAGGCGTATTCGCCCATGTTGAGCGCGCCGACGAGGACGGCGCCGGCGGCTTCCATCCGTTCGATCAGCGTGGCGTCGCGCTTCGCGGGAGCGAGGTCGCGGTTGATCTTCGAGCCGGCACGCGTGGCAAGGCCCGCGACGTCGAACAGGTTCTTCACCGCGAAGGGCACGCCGGCGAGCGGACCGACTTTCCTGCCCGCGGCGATGTCCGCATCGATCGCGCGCGCTTTCACGCGGGCGCGATCGGCAGTGACGTCGGTGAAGGCGTTGAGGACGGTGTCATGCTGCTTGATGCGCGCGAGCGCGGCCTCAGTAGCAGCGAGCGCGGACAATTGGCCGCCGGCCACCGCTTTCGCAATGTCGGCCGCATTCATCTCTGGCTTGGCGGTCATGGCGGCGTCAGGCAGTGAAGATCGGTGCCGGCTCGGTCTCATCCGGCAGCGCGAATTCGTCGACGAGGCGGGCAAGGCGCAGCGAGACTTCGAGGTTGGCGCGGACCGCCGGCCTCCAGGCTTCCTCGACCGGCAGCGCCAGCGCTTTCGATACGGCGTCGATATAGTCGTCCAGCGGCTCGGCCATCACACTCCCAAACAATCAATGCACTCTCAGTGTACCGGCAACAGCGGATGCGGGATCGCCGTCAGCAGCTCCTTGGTGTAGTCGTCCTGCGGATCGCTCAAGACCTGCTCGGAAGAGCCTTCCTCGACGATTCGACCGGTCCGCATGACAATGACACGATCGCACAACAAGCGCACTACATTCAAATCATGCGAGACGAACAGGTAGCTCATACCTAGCCGCGCCTTGAGGTCCTGGAGCAGGTTGAGGACCACGGCCTGCACCGAGACGTCGAGCGCCGCGGTCGGCTCGTCCAGGATGACCAGCTTCGGATGCAGGGCGATGGCGCGGGCGATGCCGACGCGGGCCTTCTGGCCGCCGGACAATTGGTGCGGGAAGCGGTCGAGCAGATTGTGCGGCAGGCCGACCATGGTGGCCAGTTCCTCGCAGCGGGCACGGAGTGCATCGCGCCCCCTGATGTCGCCCAATTGCATGATCGGGTCGGCGATGGCGCGCGCGGCGGTGAAACGCGGGTTGAGGCTGTCGGTCGGATCCTGGAACACCATCTGGATGCGGCTGCGCTGCGGCAGCCGGGCGAAGGCCGATGGCGCGATGCCTGAGATGTCCTCGCCGTCGAACTGGATCAAGCCCGAGGTCTGATCCAGCAGACGCATCACCATCATCGACGTGGTCGATTTGCCGCAGCCGGATTCGCCGACGAGGCCGACGCTCTCGCCATGGCCGATCGAGAAGCTGATGCCGTCGACGGCGCGGAACACGTCCGGCTCGACCGGCGGCTTGCGGCTGAACAGCTTTCCGAGCACGGCGGTTGCGCCCTGGCGGGGGTATTCCTTGACGAGCTTCTCGATACGGAGGAGGGGCTTGCTCTCCCCGCTTGCGCTGCTCTGCTCCCTCTCCCCGTTCTTCACGGGGAGAGGGTTGGGGTGAGGGGCTGCCTCCGCGAGCACGGTGCTGGGAGAGTCCCCCTCACCCGCCACGCTGCGCGTGTCGGCCTCTCCCCGCACGCGGGGAGAGGCGAAGGAAGTGCCCTCCTCTTCCGGCAGCAGATCCCGCAAGCTCACCCCGAGCCGCGGCGTCGCGCGCATCAGCTTCTTGGTGTAGGGGTGCTGCGGGTTGGCGAAGATGTCAGCCGCTGTTGCGGTCTCGACCACGCGGCCCTTCTCCATCACCACGACGCGGTCGCAATAGGCCGCCGCAAGGCCGAGATCGTGGGTGATCAGGATGGTCGACATCGCGCGGCGCTTGGTCAGCTCGACGATCAGGTCCATCACCGCTTTCTGCGTGGTGACGTCGAGGCCGGTGGTCGGCTCGTCCGCGATCAAGAGCTGCGGATTGCAGGCGAGCGCGAGCGCGATGACGACGCGCTGGCACATGCCGCCCGACAGCTCGAACGGATAGGCGTGATAGCGCTCGCGCGGGCGGGCGATCTTGACCTGCTCCAGCGCCTCGATCGCCTTCTCGCCGTGATCGGCGACCTGGGCCTGCTGCACATGCGTGCGCAAGACGTCCTCGATCTGGTCGCCCACTTTCCGGATCGGGTTCAGCGCCGCGCGCGGGTTCTGGAAGATCATCGAGACTTCGCGGCCGCGCAAATCGCGCATCTGGTCTTCGGTCGCGGCCTTGACGTCGATGCCGGAGAACATCACCGAGCCTTCGGCGATCTTGCCGGCGCGGTCGAGGATGCGCATCACCGCGTAGGACGTCACCGACTTGCCGGAGCCGGACTCGCCGACGATGGCCAGCGTCTCGCCCTTGGCGACGGAGATGTTGACGTGCTGCACCGCCTTGACGATGCCGCGGCGGGTGGTGAATTCGACGGTGAGGTCCTGGACGTCGAGCAGGGGCTGGGCGGTCATGGACGGCTCCCGTCGCTCAAACATTCGAAAACAACCCCATGCACAGTAGAAGCCACTCTGAAATCATTGGATAATTTCTTCCCGACGTTTGCCATCACGTCCTCCGCTGGGGGTCGACGATGTCGCGCAGGCCGTCGCCGAGGAGGTTGAAGCAGAACACGGCGATCATCAGGGCAAGGCCCGGGAAGAGCGCGATCCACCATTCGCCCGAGACCATGAAGCCCGCGCCTTCGGCGACCATGATGCCCCATTCCGCGGTCGGAGGACGGACGCCGAGGCCGATGAAGGAGAGGCCCGCGGCATTGAGGATGGCGTAGCCCATGGTCAGCGACATCTGCACGATCATGATCGGCATGATGTTCGGCAGGATGTGCACCAGCAGGATGCGGAATTCGCCGTTGCCTGAGAGACGCGCGGCCTGCACGAAGCCGGCGTTGCGGCGGACATTGGCTTCGGCGCGCGCGACGCGCGCATAGAGGGGGAAGTTGACGATGGCGGTCGCCAGAATGATGTTCTGCACGGTGTTGCCGAGGGCGGCGACGATGCCCATCGCGAGCACGAACAGCGGGAAGGCCATGATGGTGTCGGCTATGCGGCCGACGATGCGATCGGTCCAGCCGCCGAAATAGCCCGCGGCGATGCC
The DNA here is from genome assembly GCF_014198245.1 of Bradyrhizobium sp. cir1. Taxonomy (GTDB): domain Bacteria; phylum Pseudomonadota; class Alphaproteobacteria; order Rhizobiales; family Xanthobacteraceae; genus Bradyrhizobium. Next base: position 47,695 of record NZ_JACIHE010000023.1, on the reverse strand, counting down.
GGCAAGGCCGCCCATCAGGAACACCAGTACGACGGAGGCGACCGCGATGAAGGTGTCGAGCCGGGTCGCCACGACGACGCGGCTGAAGATGTCGCGGCCGAGCTGGTCGGTGCCGAACCAGTGCGCCGCCGACGGCGGTTTCAGCGCGGCCGCGGTGTCCGAGGCGAGCGGATCGTAGGGTACCACATAGGGGCCGAAGATCGCGGCGATGAGGATCACGATCAGGAGTACGAAGGCGAAGCCCGTGACCTTGTTCTCGCCGAGGACATAGCGGGTCTGTTCGAGGACCGCTGATAGTCCCGACGTGCGCGCGGGACCGACAGGTTCAACAGCAGGCGCAACGGAGCTCATTGTGTCCCCCTACCCTTCCAACCGCACCCGCGGATCGATCACGCCATAGAGGATGTCGATCACGAGATTGAGCAGCACGTACATCACCGCCATGGTCAGCACGAAACCCTGCACAGGCGCGAAGTCCGATGAGATCAGCGCTTCCACCGCGTAGGAGCCGATGCCGGGCCAGGCGAACACTTTTTCCACCAGCACGTTGGCACCGAGCAGGAACGAGAACACCATGCTGAGCGTGGTGATGACAGGGAGCATCGCGTTGCGGAAGGCGTAGGTGACGATGACGGTCGCCGGCGACAGGCCGCTGGCGCGCGCGGTGCGGACGAATTCGGATGCGAGCACCGCCAGCATCGAGGCGCGCGTCATGCGCGCGATCGGCGCCAGCGAGAAGATCGCAAGCGTCGTCGCGGGCAGGATCAGCTGGCTCAGCGCCGAGCGGAACGCTTCGACATCGCGCGCGATCAGCGTGTCGATCAGATAGAAGCCCGTCACCGTCGGCGGCGCGCTGTAGAACACGTCGAGACGGCCGAGCGGCGCCGGCGACCAGCCGAGCCGGAAATAGAAGACATAGACCAGCACGAGGCCGGTGAAGAACACCGGCAGCGACACGCCGGCCGTGGTCGTGACCCGACAGAGATGATCGATCCATGATCCCGGCCGTGTCGCCGCCAGCACGCCGAGCGGAATGGCGATCGCGATGGACACGAAGAGTCCGAGCAGCGTCAGCTCGGCGGAGGCCGGCAGGCGGTTGCGGATCTCGGTCGCGACCGGCTGTCCCGTGGTGAGCGAGTTGCCGAAATCGCCATGGGCGAGATCGTTGGCGTAGCGGAAGAACTGCTCGACCAGAGGCTTGTCGAAACCGAGTTTTTTCCGGATCTGCTCGACCGCTTCCTTCGTTGCGGCGGGGCCGGCGAAGTAGGCGGCGGGATCACCCGGCAGCGCACGCGTCAGCAGGAAGGTGACGATGACGACGCCGATCAGCGAGGGAATCGCAAACATCAGGCGCTTGCCGATCATGGTCAGCATGGGAGCGCTTTCCTTCTGCTTGGCAATTGGGAGCAGACTTGCGCGGCTTGCGCCGCTGCGTTCCCTCCCCCTTCCTGGCGGCGGTCTGCGCGCGCGCCTCGTCCTTCGAGACGACCGCTACGCGGTCTCCTCAGGATGAGGCTAAGCAGCATCGGCGTCGTCCAGGTTGCTGCCGCGTACTCCGCCCTCATCCTGAGGAGCCCGCAAAGCGGGCGTCTCGAAGGATCGGCCGCAGGGAAGCGGCTTGCGTCGCGGACGATCAGCATGACCCCTCACCCCTTCGCCATCGCGCGATAGTCGAGGCGGCGGTGGAACCAGTATTGGTAGCCGCTGATGTTCTTCTGCATCGCGACGTTGACGAAGGGCTGGTAGAGCGGGATGCGCGGGACGTCGGCGAAGGCGAGATCGACGAAACCTTTCACATCCTTGTCGTAGGTCGCGGCGTCGCCGGTGGCGGCGGCGGTGCGTGCGCCGTCGATGAACTTGTCCATCTCCGCCGACTTGTAGCTCATGGTGTTGAAGACGGAATTGTTGCCGTGATAGCACCAGTAGAAGAAGTACTCGGGGTAATCGAGCCAGCCCGAGAACACGTTGGTGAACAGCGGCATCTCCTTCTTGTTGAGTTCGGTGCGCCAGTTGGCGCCGGGCACCTTGTTGATGGTGGTCTTGATGCCGAGCTGGGCGAGGCTCTCCTGCACCAGCACGCAGAGCGGCTCGTTGACGCCGGCGAAGTTGAGATCGAACGAGATCGTGGTCTCGAAGCCGTTGGCGTAGCCGGCTTCAGTCAGCAGCGCCTTCGCCTTCTCGATGTCTGTGTTGTATTTGTGCGGCTGCGGCCAGGCGACCTCGGTGGCCTTGTCCGCGGGCGCGCCGAACATGGGATTGCCGAGGCCGAACAGCACGGCGTCCATGATCTTCTGGTACGGCAGCGCATAGGCGATGGCCTGCCGCACCTTGACGTTGTCGAACGGCGGCTTGGTGACGTTCATGCCGATATACTGGATGCCGTTGGAGAACGGCAGCGACACCACGTTGAGCTTGCCGTTCGCCTTCATCTCCTGGAAATCCTTGAACGGCAGCTCATAGGAGATGTCGGCATCACCGCGCTCGAGCAGCGCGCGGCGGTTGCCGGCCTGCGGCACCATGCGCCAGATCACGCGCTTGATCTTGGGCAGGGGACCGCCGACCCAATCCTCGTTGCGCTCCATGATCACTTCGGTGCCGGCGGTCCACTTCGTCACCTTGTAGGCGCCTGAGCCCGCGGTCTGCTGTTTTGTAAACTCGAGGCCCCAGGGATCTTTCTCGCTGGAATTCTTCTTCACCAGTTCCGAGTTGACGATGCAGGGCACGATCACAGCGAGATCGGGAACCGTCAGCCTGTCCTTCTTCAGGAAGTCGACGCGCACGGTGTAGTCGTCGATCACGACGAACTGCTCGGGCTTGGTGAGCGAGCCCGCGCTCATCTGGAAGGTGGGGAAGCCGCCGACGCTCACCGCGCGATCCAGCGACCATTTCACGTCCTTCGCCGTGACCGGCGTGCCGTCGTGGAATTTGGCGTTCTTCTTCAGCTTGAAGGTGACCGACATGTCGTCGATCTTCATGTCGTCGGCGAGCTCGCCCTTGAACTTGTCGCGGTCGTAATAGGGCACGCCGCCGGGACCGCTCTTCATCTCGTGGCTGATCAGCCGGTCGTAGCAATTCCAGGACACCTCATAGCCGGGCACGTTGGTGCCGACGCCGTGGATGTCGAGATTGTTGGGGCCGCCTTCCGAGACGATCAGCAGCGTCTCCGAGCGCGCATCGGCCTTGGCCGAGGAGATCACCGACGGCATGGCCGGAAGCGCCGCGCCAGCGGCCAATCCGGAAACGGACTTGAGGAAATCGCGGCGCTTCATGAAATCGCTCCAACACAAAAGTTTCTGGTTGGAACTGGATTCGCAAGGTTCGTGCCAAGGCTTAACGGGATACTAAATTTAGGATAAATGACTGATATTACACACTATTCTTCCATTTCTATCGCCTTCTGCGGCGAACCGAATTGCATACAAAGAAGGGCAATCGCATAAAAATTAGGCTCAAAAATATCAGAGCCCATCGAGGAGGCGGACGAATCCTGGCGCCCGGGCCGCAGCGGCGCCCCCGGCTTTGTCATTCCGGGGCGATGCGCAGCATCGAGCCCGGAATCCATCGGGCGGCAACACGCGCAGAGCAATGGATTCCGGGCTCGCCGCTTCGCGGCGCCCCGGAATGACGGGAGGAGTGGAGCGTTCAGCCGGGCCAGATCAACTCCTGCAGTTCAACCAGATCATCCGCCTGCTCCTGCCAGCCCTCGATGCAGATGTGCGCGTTGAGGTCGCTGGCGTGGTGCAGCAGCATCAGGGCCATCAGGCGGCGCTTGAGAGCATAGTCCGGCTTCGCATAGCCAAAACCTTCGAGCAGGCTGCGCACCCTGCCCGGCCGGCCGGCGGCCATGAAGGCGCTGGGGCCGAGCAGGTCGTAGTCGCGCCAGCCTGCGCGGACGTCGCCGAAGTCGAACAGACCTTTGAGCGACCATGTGCCGTCGTCGCAGCCGAGCAGGAAATTCTCAGGGATATATTCCCCGGTCAGGATCACCGGCGGCGCGTCCATCGGGATCAGCGCGGCGGCATCGCGCAGGAGATCGTCGAGGCCTGCAAGGAATTTTGGCGAAAGGCCGAGACGTTCATGCCGCGCGCGGCAGCCCAGCATCTGGACGCGCATGAAGTCGTCCCAGCGCGGCTCGATGTGCGCGAGCGGACCCAGCGGCGCGCGCTGCACAGAAGCGATGGTCTCGCCGACCTGGCGCAGCACGCGCTCCTTCTGGTCTTCCGCCAGGTACGGCCAGGCCTCCGAGCCGAGCGTGCCGGCGAGGCGCGTGATGACGAGATAAGGCCAGCCGTCGCGCATTCCTTCCGCGACGATCTCGGGGATCGGCAGGGACAGCCGGCCGGCGAGCTGTGTCAGCGAGCCGCGCTCGGAGACGAATTGTGCGCGGAGCAGTGGCGGGAAGATCTTCAGGATCAGGCGCTCGCCGAGGCCGACCACGAGATTGGTGCCGGTTGCGAAGATGTGCGGCGCGCTGACATCGAGACCGTGGCCGCGCGCGATGTCGAGCGCGACCGGCAGCCATCGCGACCGGTCGGCGCGCAAGGCGCGGTAGGCATCGAGGCTCCTCGACGCGGACGTGCCCCAAACGCCCGCGGAGTCCGGCGGCAGCGTCCCCTCCATCACAGCGCCAACCCGCTCCTATTCCAGGACATCCTTGACGCTGCTCTTGATGGCCGGGGGGACCGCATGCTCGGGGACTTCGATCGTCTGCGCGCCGCGCGTGATCCGGTAGCTGAATGCGTCGGCCTCGCCCCGACGTGCAGCAGGGATCTTGCTCGGATCGGCAAACAGCTGCTCCAGCGTCTTCTGATCGGCGGCCGACAGATCCGACAGCACCACTTCACCGCGGCTCTTGAGGTGAGGGCCGCCGAATCCGGCGAACCCTCCGACGCGCTCGATCTTCAAGCGATCCACGCCTGCTTCCTTTCGTAACGCGGTGCGGCCCGATTACAGCCCGACCTGCTTCCATCCCGCGTCGACGGCGGTGAAGACCGCGGCATCGCCGGGATACAAGGTGTGGGCACCCTGCCGGGTCCGCGCCGCGAACGCCTTCATCGTCATGTTCGGCATCGGCCCGAAACCGGTGAGCGAATGGTACCACACCTGGCCGATTTTGGCCCAGCTGTATCCGCCGAGCGTGGTGCAGGCCGTGTAGAAGGCGAGGTTCGGCGGGCCGCTGGCGTAATGCGGGTCCATGCCCGGCGTCACTTGCGAATATTTGGTCGGTTGCGGCGCCAGGCAGTGCTTGGCTGCAGGATTGGCCATGTCGCGCAGGCACGTGAACCCCTTCTTCTTGGCGCCCGGCCCCATGATGTCGCGCCCGATCAGCCAGTCAGCCTTCTTGACGTCCTGCTTGGCCTCCCACTGCCGGAACATCGAGCCGAAACAGTCGGAGATGCTCTCGTTGAGGCCGCCGGCATCGCCGCTATAGGCGAGCTGCAGGCTGTGCTGGGTGACGCCATGGGTCAGTTCGTGGCCGATGACGTCGTTGCCTCTGGTGAAGTCGACGAAGATGCTGCCGTCGCCGTCGCCATAGATCATCTGCGAGCCGTTCCACATCGCGTTGTTGTACTTCTCGCCGAAATGGACCGACGACATCATGGTCATGCCGTGGTCGTCGATCGAATTGCGGTTAAAGACCTGCTGGTAGAATTTTGCGACCTTGGTGGTCTGGTTGAAGGTGCGCTTGACCGACGCATCCGAGGACGTCTTCGGCTTCGGCACCGGCGTTCCCGGCAGCGTCTGGGTGTGCTTGCAGTCGTAGACCGTGACGGACGGCACTGCCGCCAGCGTGACGAGCCCTGCGGCACGCGCGGCGGTTACGCTGGTCAATCTCGCGGCCTGGTTCCGCAATTCGCGCAGTTCATGGCTGATCTGGACCGTGTCGACCATTTGCTTGCGCAGCGGGGCGGACAATTTCTTGTCCTGGGACAGCCTGGTCAGAACGTCGTTCGGGATGATGCAACACGTGCAGGGCATCGATGATCTCCATTGCACTATTTCCGAAAATGGACAGATGAAATGATCTTAAAGATGATTGCTGCCGGCGACCGGCAGGCATCGGCGCCGGCCCGTCGTCACGCATGCGGGATTATTGCAGGCGCAGGCGCCGTTGCGTGTGAGCTTGCACACACTTCCGGGTTGCGTGATGTCCGGATAGTTTCGCCGGCGACGTGAAGGTCGCCCGAGCGCCTGATCTACCGCTCCGGGCTGGCGCGCTCGAACTGGCGGAGCAGCTTGTTGCCGCGCTCGACGGCGGAATCGAGCGCTTTCTGCGCGCTCTTCTGGCCGGCAAAGGCCTGCTCCAGCTCGTCCTCGATCACGCCGCGGATCAGGACGAAGGAGCCGAGCCGGATGCCCTTCGAGTTCTCCGTCGGCGGATGCAGCGTGATCTCCTCGAACGAGATCGCCGAGCCCGGATTGCGCTGGTAGAAGCCTTGCGCCCGCGTCAGCTCGAAGGCGGCGCGCGTGACCGGCAGATATCCGGTGTTCTGGTGCCAGGCGGCCTGCACGCCGGGCTGCGACAGATAGGCGAAGAACCGCGCCACGCCCTTGTATTCCTCGCGCGGCCGGTCGCGCAGCACCCACAAGGTGGCGCCGCCGATGATCGAGTTCTGCGGCGCGTCCTTCACGTCGGGCCAGTACGGCATCATGCCGTAGCCGATCTCGAATTTCGAATTCGCCTTGATGTCGGCACGCGTCGCCGAGGAGCCGATGAAGATGCCGCATTCGCCGTTCTGGAAACGCGGCTCGGCCGCTTGTCCGCGGCCGCTGTAGTCGAACAGCCTGGTCTTCTGCCACTCGCTGAGCGCTGCGATGTGATGCACGAGAGACGGATTGTTGATGGTCAATTCCGCATCCAGCCCGGCAAAGCCGTTGGTGCGGGTCGCGAGCGGCAGGTTGTGGAAGGCGGAAAAATTCTCGACATGGATCCAGGACGGCCAGGACGTGGTGAAGCCGCACGCCGCGCCGCGGTCGCGCAGGCGCTTGGCAGCCAGCCCGAGCTCGGGCCAGGTCTTCGGCGGCGTCTCCGGATCGAGGCCGGCGTCGCGGAACATGGTCTTGTTGTAGTACAGGATCGGCGTCGAGGAATTGAACGGGAACGACAGCAGATTGCCGGTCGCATCGGTGTAGTAGCCGGAGACGGCGGGCAGGTAGTCGTTGAGCGAGAACGGCTCGCCCTGGTCCCGCATCAGGCTGAACACCGGATAGATCGCGCCCTTGGCCGCGGTCATGGTGGCGGTGGCGACCTCGTTGACCTGGACGATCGCGGGCTGGCTGCGCGAGCGGAAGGCGAAGATCGCCGCCGTCACCGTCTCGGTGTAGCTGCCCTTGTAAGTCGGGTGGATGCGGTAATCCGGCTGCGAGGCGTTGAAGTCGGCGGCGAGCTTGTCCAGTTGCCGGCCGAGCTCGCCGGACATGGCGTGCCACAGCGCGATGTCGGTGGCGGCGCGCGCTGGCGCGGCCAGCGAGAGAGCCGCGAGGACGGCGACGAGCTGCAAAAGGCGCGATGCTGACGTCACGATGGCTCTTCCCGTCTCGCACGACAAAGGCGACTGTCCCTGCTTAAGGCGGGGCATTGGCGGTTTCAACCGGAATGAGGTCCAGCCGCGCCGCACAATCGGCCCGCGGGCCGGGCGCGGGATGGCCTTCCCTTAACCATCTGCTAGAGCCCCGTTCCGATCGGAACGGGGCTCCAGGTTCCTAATTTGACGCGTTTTCTTTACGCGAACCGGTATCCACTTCGCTTGAAAACGCTTTAGATTGCATTGAACCTTTTGGTCCCGCCATAGACTCCATCTCTGAGGGGTTGAGTGTGCCAGTGTTGAACCGTGCCGAACTCTCGCGGACCGGGGTGATCTTCGTCGCGCTTCTGCTTGCCATCTGCGCGACGGGCGCCGTCGCGCGCGAATTTCGCGCCGCCGACACCCAGACCGAGGACTATCCCACCGTCCAGGCGCTGCGCTACATGGGCGCGCTGATCGCTGAACGCACCGGTGGCCGGCACGAGATCAAGGTGTTCCACTCCCGCCAGCTCGGCGAGGAAAAGGAGACCATCGAGCAGACTCGGGCCGGCGCAATCGACCTCAACCGGACCAATGTCGCCCTAATCGGCAATTTCGTTCCGGCCATGAACGTGCTCGCCATGCCGTTCCTGTTCCGGTCCATCGAGCACATGCAGAAGGTGCTGGACGGGCCGATCGGCGGCGAGATCCTGAACAGCTTCGAGCCCTACGGGTTCGTCGGGCTCTGCTTCTACGATTCCGGGGCGCGGTCGATCTACAACGGTGTCCGCCCTATCAGGAGCATCAAAGACCTCCAGGGCCTGCGGATCCGGGTGCAGCAATCGGAGTTGATGAGCCAGATGATCCGCTCGCTTGGCGCAGAACCGGTCGAGATGCCCTACGGGCAGGTGCTCACCGGGCTTACCAATCACCTGATCGACGGCGCCGAAAACAACTGGCCATCTTTCGTGACGACCGACCATTACAAGCATGCCGGGCACTACACGCTGACCGAGCACACGATGAGCCCCGAGGTGCTGGTGATCTCGCTGAAGGCCTGGCAGAGCCTCTCGGCGGAGGACCAGACCATCTTCAGGGAGGCCGCGCAGCGCTCCAGCCGGTTCATGCGCGAGAAGTGGCGCGACCTCGAGGAGCAGTCCCAGCTCAAGGCGCGGGCGGCCGGCGTCAGCATCGTCAGGGATATCGACCGCAAGCCGTTCGAGGACGCCATGGCCGCGATCTACACCAAGGCCGCCCAGGACCCCGCCGCGGCGACTTTGATCGAACGCATTCGCAAGGTGGAGTGAGGCCAGTTGCCTGCGCTTGGAAACAGCGAGCACGCAGACAGGCCGCCCGGCCCGATCGGGCGGCTGCGCGCGCGACTCGTCGGCGCGCTCCGGGCCGTGCCGATCCGCTGGCGCATCCTGTCGATCGCAGGCCTGAACTCCGCCGTCGTGGTGGTGCTGGTGGCGCTGATCTGGAACGGCTCGCAGGTGCTGGGCTCGGCCTGGGACGACGTGCGCCAGGTGCGCGAGTCCGACCGCATCCTGGCGCTGCTCGAGAGCGAGACCGGGCGGCTGCATAATCTGATCCACCGCTACATCAACCAGCCAAGCCCGGACCTGTTCGCCGAGATCCTCTTGCTGCGCGAGGCAGTGCTGGGCACGCTGAGCAACCGCGCCGCCAAGGACCCGATGCTGTCGGGCTCGGTCGAGGAGCTGGAGCGCACCACCGAGCGCTTCCTCAACGGCTTTGGCGAACTGCGCAGCGTGCAGGCGACGATCGCCAAGACCTACGAGGAGCAGGTGCAGGGCCCGGCCAGGGATATGGCGGGCCTCTATTCCATCATCGAGGGCGCCACCGGCCATCGCGACGCGCTGATCTGGCCATCGCTCGGAAAATCCCGCGAGGCCTTCACCGCGATGCTGGTCGCGGCCAATTCCTACTATCTGTCGCAGTCATCGGGCGCCGCCGACGATGCGCGCCGCCACACCGAGACGATCGAGAAGACCATTCCGGTCATGATCGATCTCGCCGACAACGATCTCCAGAAGATGGCGCTGCAACGGCTCGCGGCCCGCACCGCGTCCTTACGCGAGGGTTTTGCAAAGCTCTCGGAGCAACTGACGAGCCGCACCGAGCTCTTGCGCAACAGCATCGACGCCAGTCAGGCCGAGGCGATCGGCGCCATCGACGATCTCTCCACCAAGATGCGCCAGCGCGAGCAGAAGGCGCAGGAGACCTTCGACCGCACGCTGGCCGATATCTCCCGCCGCGTGCTTTCCATTGCGGTGATCTTCCTCGGCATCATCCTCACCGCGGGCGTCTTGATCGCGCTGTCGATCCGCCTGCCGCTGCAGCAGATCATGACCGCGATGCGCGTGATCACGCTCGGCAACCTCGACCGCGAGGTGCAGGGCACCAAGGCACGCGACGAGGTCGGCGCCATGGCGCGCGCGGTGGAAGTGTTCCGCGAGAACGCCATCGCCAAGCGGCAGACCGAGGACGAGCTGCGCGCCGCGAAGGAGAAGGCCGAGAGCGCGCTGCTCGAGCTCAATACCGCACAGCAGAATCTGATCGATGCCGAGCGGCTGGCCGCGCTCGGCGGTCTCGTCGCCGGCGTTGCCCACGAGGTCAACAACCCCATCGGCATCAGCCTCACCGTTGCCTCCAGCTTTGCCCGGCGCACCGAGATCTTCGAGGCCCAGCTCAAGGGCGACGGGGGCTTGCGCCGCTCGCAGCTGGAGGAGTTCGTGCAGTCCTCGCGCGACGCCTCGCAGCAGCTCGTCGGCAACCTCACCCGCGCCGGCGAGCTGATCCAGTCGTTCAAGCAGGTCGCGGTCGACCGCTCGCACGCCGAGCGGCGGCAGTTCTCGCTCAGCGAAGCCACCGACCAGATCATCGCAAGTCTCAGGCCCGTGCTGAAGCGCTCGCCGATCACGCTCGGGGTCGACGTGCCCGAGGGACTGCTGCTGGACGGCTATCCCGGCTCCTACGGCCAGATCCTGACCAACCTGTTCCTCAACGCCGCCAACCATGCCTTCGCCGACGGGCGCGCCGGCACCATCACGATCTCGGCGCGGCCGCGCGGGGCCGACGACATCGAGATCATCTTCACCGACGACGGGGCCGGCATGACCCCGGACGTGCAGCGCCAGGCCTTTGACCCATTCTTTACCACCCGGCGCAATGAAGGTGGCACGGGACTCGGGCTGCATATCGTCTATAACCTTGTCACCCAGCAGCTCGGCGGGCGGATGATGCTGGAATCCAAGCTGGGACAAGGCACCACTTTTCGCATTATCATGCCCCGGGTCGCCAAGGGCGGCGCGCAAAGCACAGAGACTGACGGGACTTCTCAATGGCCGAACAGGACGATGTCCTCCACCTGATCGACGACACCGGTACCGCGTCGGAGGACCAGAACGCACGGAAGTGGAAGATCGCCGTCATCGACGACGATCCGGCCGTACATGACGGCACCCGTTTCGCGCTGTCCGACTACAGCCTCAACGGCCAGAGCCTGGAGATCCTCTCCGCGTATTCCGCGGCGGAAGGCCGCAAGCTGATGGCCGCGCACAGCGACATCGCCGCGGTGCTGCTCGACGTCATCATGGAGACTGATGTGGCCGGCCTCGAGCTGGTCGAGTTCATCCGCAACGAGATCAAGAACGAGACCGTGCGCATCATCCTGCGCACCGGCCAGCCCGGCCAGGCGCCCGAGCGGCGCGTGATCGTGCAGTACGACATCAACGACTACAAGGCCAAGACCGAGCTCACCGCCGACAAGCTGTTCACCTCACTGACCGCGGCGCTGCGCTCCTATCAGCAGCTCGAGCGCATGGTGCAGACGCGGCGCGGGCTCGAGATCATCATCGATGCTGCGTCCACGCTGTACGACTTCAAGTCGATGCAGCGCCTCGCCGAGGGCGTGCTGACCCAGCTCGCCTCGCTGCTCAACGTCGACTGCGCCGGCATACTGGTCCTGCGCGACAATGGCGGCGTCGACCCCGAGCTTTCGGTGCTCGCCGGCAGCGGCTGCTACAGCCGCTTCATCGGCACCACGTCGTCGAAGGCGCTCGACCCCGAGCTGCGCGAGATGGTCGAAGCCGCGTTCCAGCGCCGCAAGAACGAGTTCGCCGACCATCGCAGCGTGATTTACTTGCGCACCGGAAGCGGCCGCGAGGTGGTGGTGCTGCTGCAGGCCGAGCGCGAGCTGTCCGAGACCGACCGCTCGCTGGTCGAGATCTTCTCCTCCAGGCTCTCGATCGCGTTCGACAACGTCATCCTCTACCAGCAGCTGCAGGACGCCAACACCCAGCTGGAAGACCGCGTCGCCCAGCGCACCCGCGCGCTGATGCAGGCCAACCGCCGGCTGTCGGCGCAATGGCTGCGGCTGCAGCGGGCCAACGGCTTCAAGAACGAGATTTTGGGCACGGTCGCACACGATCTGAAGAATCCGCTCGGCGTCATCCTCGGGCGCACCGAGATGCTGAAGGAGCTGATCTCGACCGGCGCCTCGGCAAGCGGCGTGGTCGCCCAGGTCGATCACATCCGCGACGCCACCAAGCGCCTGACCACGATGGTCGACCATCTGATCTCGGACGCGATGGCGGATGCCTTCGACATCACCATCCGCCGCGAGCCGGTCGACGTCGCGGCGCTGGTCAAGGAGGTCGCCGAGGCCAACCAGCCGCTCGCCGTCAACAAGCAGCAGGCGATCAGCGTCACCGCGCCGCCCAACATCGTCACCATGTGCGACACCGACCGCATCCGCGAGGCGATCGACAATCTCATCAGCAACGCCATCAAGTACTCGCCGATCGGCGGCAGGATCGGCGTCGCCGTCATCCACGAGGGCAGCGACACCATCGTCCGCGTCAGCGACGAGGGCGCCGGCCTGTCGCCGGAGGATCTCGGCCGCCTGTTCGGCCGGTTCCAGCGGCTGTCCGCCAAACCGACCGCCGGCGAGAGCTCGACGGGGCTTGGGTTATCCATCGTGAAGCGTATCATCGACATGCACGGCGGCGAGGTGACCGCCGACAGCGACGGCCCCGGCAAGGGCTCGACCTTCACCATCGTCCTCCCTGCGACCGAGATGCCGATCTAGAGACCATGACCCAAAGCCAGCACATCATGATCGTCGACGACGAAGCTCCAGCCCGGGAGATGGTCGGCGATTACCTCAAGATGCACGGCTTCACCGTGACGCTGTGCGACGGCGGCAAGAGCTTGCGCGCCGCGATCGAGGGCGGCGTGCCCGATCTCGTCGTGCTCGACCTCAACATGCCCGAGGAAGACGGGCTCTCGATCATCCGCGACCTCAAGAGCCGCAACAACGTGCCCGTCATCATGCTGACGGCGACCGCGAGCCCGATCGACCGCGTCGTCGGCCTCGAGCTCGGCGCGGACGATTACGTGGCCAAACCCTGCGAGCTGCGCGAGCTGATGGCGCGCATCCGCTCGGTGCTGCGGCGGAGCACGCCGGCAAAGGCCGCGGCGGCAGAGGCGGCGGCTGCGAAATCGGGCAAGGATCAGCTGGTGCGCTTCGGTACCAAATGGCTCGATCTCGAAGCCCAGGCACTGCGCGACGACGAGGGCAACGAGCATCCGCTGACCGCATCCGAGTTCGGGCTCTTGAAAGTGTTCGCGGCCAACCCGAAGCGCGTGCTCTCGCGCGAGCGTCTGCTGGAGCTCGCCAATGCGCGCGACGCCGAAGCCTTCGACCGCGCGGTCGACCTCCGCATCATGCGCATCCGCCGCAAGATCGAGCCCGATCCGGCAAAGCCCGCCGTGATTCGCACCATCCGCGGCGGCGGCTATCTGTTCTCGCCGGGGGGCGATAAGGCGTAAGGGCGGCACCGCCGCCTCCGCATCGTCATTGCGAGCGCAGCGAAGCAATCCAGAATCCCTCCGCGGAAAGACTCTGGATTGCTTCGCTGCGCTCGCAATGACGGAGCAAGTGGCATCGGCGCCACTCTCCATCAGGCATTTCAGGCCGCAGACCCCGCCCGCAAGATGCCCTTTGACTCGATCAAACGCCCTGAACCGCCGCTTCGCCCCCCGCGACCACGGCGCTGGGTGCCGCGCCACCAAACGCAATCCACCGAAATACGTTCCCGGCGCCTCCGCGCGGCCCCAGATCCCCACCCCCGTATTTTCCGTACATTGAAATTCCACGACTTTTTGCCCCGAATGTTTCGTCGCGCCCAAACTGACGAAACAATTTGGCAGCGCACGAAACCATTTTCCGCTTTTCGCGCAGACGTCCCGAAACGGTGGCTGATTAACACTTTGGTCCAAGGAAACGCCGCTCGGTTGCGGCGCTACGGGGAGCCAAGTCCATGCCGAACGTCATCGCCATCAACGCCCAGGCCAGCCAGAGCATCATCGCCGCTCAGGCGACTTCGGACGACATGCTCCTCGAGAGCATTGCCGACGGCAACCGGACCGCCATGCACATCCTCTATTGCCGGCACAATGTGCGGGTCTACCGTTTCATCCTGCGCATCGTGCGCGACGCCACCACGGCGGAAGACCTGGTCAGCCAGGTGTTCCTCGACGTGTGGCGCACCGCCGGCCAATTCCAGGGCCGTTCGCAGGTCTCGACCTGGCTGCTCTCGATCGCTCGCTTCAAGGCGCTGACCGCGATGCGCCAGCGCCGCTTCGAGGACATCGACCAGGAAGACGTGCGCCAGATTCCCGACGATTGCGACACGCCGGAGACCTCGCTCGACCGCAGCGACACCAGCGCCATCCTGCGCGCCTGCGTGGCAAAATTGTCGCCCGCGCACCGCGAGATCATCAACCTCATCTACTACCACGAGAAGTCGGTGGAGGAGGTCGGGCAGATCATCGGCATCCCCCAAAGCACGGTGAAGACGAGGATGTTCTATGCCCGCAAGCAACTGGCCGATTTGCTTAAGGGCGCCGGCGTCGACCGTTTCGCCGCGTAAGGACAATGATTTCAAGGGGATAGGACTGAACTTGCGACCCTCTCCCCGGACACGGAAGCGTTACCGCCCACGAAACAATTGAAACAAACGACAACATCAGGCGGAAAAACTTCCTCCCTATAAAGCTCCCATACGGTTTCGTTAAACCTCCCAAGACCTCCAGCGACCCGGACGATGCCCCCGTCCGGGTCGTTTTCTATTTGGCGTTAGGGGCCCCACTCTACTCATGTTTGGTGGCCGCGCCTGAGCTCGCCCGCAACGCATCCTTCGAGACGCCCGCCGATGGCGGGCCCTCAGGATGAGGGCGGAGTGCGCGGCAGCAATTTCAACGGGACCAACGCTGCCTAGCCTCATCCTGAGGAGACCGCTGGAAGCGGTCGTCTCGAAGGACGAGGCGCTTGCTCAGGCCGCCACCAACACGCCATCTGCGATAGCCCGACCTTGTGGGGAGGGAACGCACCGGCCTCGCGGCAAGTCACGAACGTGTGACGTCGCGTAACGCCTGACGCATTCGTTCCGAACTGCCCTCGTGACCTCCATCACGAGTGCGCCATGCTCGAACTGCTCTTCGCCGTCCTCGCCGGCATCCTCACCATCGCCGCGCCCTGCACGCTGCCGATGCTGCCGATCCTGCTTGGCGCCTCGATCGGGCGCGCGGGGCACTTGCGTCCCGCGATGATCGCGCTCGGCTTCGTCGTCTCCTTCTCCGCGGCCGCGCTGCTGCTCGGCGCGCTCACACATCTGTTCAATTTCGATCCAAACGTGCTGCGCGAGGCGGCGTCGATCCTGCTGCTCGGCTTCGGCCTGTTGATGCTGTGGCCGGCGCCGTTCGAGTGGCTGTCGATCCGGCTCAATGGCTGGCTCGACCTCGGCAGCTCGAGCGGCGTGCAACGCGAGGGCGCGCTTGGCGGGCTCGTGCTCGGCACCACGCTGGGCCTGGTCTGGACGCCCTGCGCAGGGCCCGTGCTCGGCTCGATCCTGACGCTGGTGGCGACCTCGAAGAACCTGGCCTGGGCCGGCACGCTGCTGGTCGCCTACGCCATTGGTGCGGCGATCCCGATGCTCGCGATCGCCTATGGCGGACAGGCCGCAACCACGCGCGTGCGCAGCCTCGCGCGCATCTCACCGCGGCTCCAGCAGGGCTTTGGCGTCGTCGTGATCGCCTTCGCCGTCGCCGCCTATTTCCAATACGACACGCTGATCGTGGCGTGGCTCACCGGATTCTATCCCACCGGCCAGATCGGCCTGTGATCATCCCAAAACTTCACCGGAGGACGCTTCCATGACTCTCAAACTGCTCGCAATGTCTGCTGCACTGATCGGCATCACTGTCACCGGCGCCGTCATCCCCGGCATCTGCGACGAGGCTGCGCGCGCCACGCCGATCACCGTCGCCGCCGCAAGCCAGCAGACCGCGCCTGATTTCACCGGCATCACCAACTGGTTCAACTCGAAGCCGCTCAGCCTTTCCGACCTGCGCGGCAAGGTCGTGCTGGTCGACTTCTGGACCTATGGCTGCGTCAACTGCGTCAACACGCTGCCGCACGTCACCGACCTCTATGCGAAGTACAAGGACCGGGGTCTCGTCGTGGTCGGCGTGCACACGCCGGAATTCCCGTTCGAGCGCTCGGCCTCGAACGTGCAGGCCGCGCTGAAGCGGCACGGCATCACCTATCCGGTGGCGCAGGACAATGATTCCAGGACCTGGAACGCCTACAGCAACCAGTATTGGCCGGCGCAATACATCATCGACCAGACCGGCAAGATCGTGTTCCAGCACGCCGGCGAAGGCCGCTACGACGAGATCGACCGCACGGTGGCCAAGCTGCTGAACGTGAGCAGCTAGTACCTGGCTATAGTACCTGGCGAGCACCACGCGGCTGGTTTCGCCTAACACCCTTGTTGCTTGACTCCACGGACCCGTCCGTGGAGTTTCGCGGGCGACGCAATCAGCCGCCCGCAATGGACGACGCGACCACTAGCACCGACATCCGCCTTCGTGAAGGTTCCTCGATCGCACAGCGGCTGGTCGTGGCCGGCTCCGCGGCCGCCGTTGCGCTCTGCTTCACGCCGGGCCTGTTCACGCACGACACCCTGGAGATCGTCATCTCGGTGGTGGCGCTGCTGGTGGGAGCCGGGTTCGTCGTCGGCATCATGATGGCGCCGGCGGTGGTGTGGATCATCACGCCTGATGAGATCCTGATCGGCCATCAGCGGCCGTTCGGGAAACTGCAGACGCGGATCGTCGCGAAGGACGAGATCAGCGGACTGCAAGTTCCCGGCAGCAAGAGGGTGAAGGCCCGCTTTCAACTCGTCTTCACGCTTGTCTCGGGCGAGCGCCTGACGTCGCCACCGATCTCCGACGTCACGCATGTTCACGACACCGTGGCGCGGGTCGCCAAGCAGTTCGACGTTCCCAATGTCGAGGCCCCCAGCAATCCGCTCGATGCCAGCAACTCCGAGATGCATCTCGGCGAGCCTCTCGAGGCGTTTTCCGCGCGGGACATCCGCATCGTCGCGTTGATCGCCGTGGCGTTGTCCGCCGTGCCCTACGCCTACAAGCTCTGGCGCGGATGGCCGCCCAGCCATGTCGATATCCTGCTGCTGCCGCTGGGCGCGCTCGCGGCGTTCGCGGTCTACAGATACGCCAACCTCGCGACCGGCGCGTTCTGGGTCATCCGGCAGGGCGATATCCGCGTCGAGCGGCTGTGGGGCGACGGCACGCCGCGCACGGACAGCATCAGGGGACACGAGGTGAAGACGATCACCGTCGACCGCCGCGGCCGGTCGGAGGACGAGCACTGCATCGTCACGATCCGCCTTCGCTCGGGAAAGCGGTTTCGCAGCCCCCGAGTCGGTTCGCGGATCGAGGCCCGCGCGGTGGGCACCGAGATCGTGCGGCGGCTCGGGATCGCGCCGGAGAGCAACAAGATCTAGCTCTCCCGCTTGCAGCGCTGCGGGCGCACTTGAAAGAGAGCTGACAACGTCGCCTGCGGCCATCCTTCGAGACGCCCGCCTGCGGCGGGCCCTCAGGATGAGGACGGAGGGCGCGGCGCCAATTTCGACGGGCACCGATGCGTCTTAGCCTCATCCTGAGGCGCGCGCCGTTGCGCGCGTCTCGAAGGATCGGGCGCGCTCAGGCCGCCGCCAGGAGTCCTGCGCGATCGCCCTCCCCGCAGGCGGGGGAGGGAGCCCACTACCACCGCGGTACCGATCTAAGCTTTTCGCGCCATCCCCCGTTTGTGGCATTGCGAAGGGCCCGTCAAAAAACCAAAGCATTCTCGTGACATATCAGCCGCGCGCGCCATCAACTTGCCATGAACATGCCCCTGAGATTTGATGGCTTTGAATGATTTGCGCTGTGGCAGCGGGGAGAGCTTGAAATGACGGACTATCGTCGCCTGACGGGGGCGTTGATCACGGCCCTGAGCTTGGTTCTGACCACCTCATACGCCTCCGCCCAGCAGCCGGACCGCGGCGACGAGCCGGGCCTGATCGCCGACGATGCCTACGAGCTTGATCCGGAATGGCAGAAGCAGGTCGTGTACTTCCGCACCACGGAAGCGCCGGGCACGATCATCGTCTCGACCGCCGAACGGCACCTCTATCTGGTCCAGCCCGGCGGGCGCGCGATCCGCTACGGTATCGGCGTCGGCCGCGACGGTTTTCAATGGCAGGGGCTGGTGACCATCACCAACAAGAAGGAGTGGCCGGACTGGACGCCTCCGGCGGAGATGATCCAGCGCCAGCCCTATCTGCCGCGCTTCATGGCCGGCGGCCCCGGCAACCCGCTGGGGGCCCGCGCGATGTATCTGGGCACTACCGTCTACCGCATCCACGGCACCAACCGGCCCGACACGATCGGCACCAAGGTGTCCTCGGGCTGCTTCCGTCTCGTCAACAACGACGTCGCCGATCTCTACGATCGCGTCCCTGTCGGGACCAAAGTCGTCATCCGTCAGAAGCCCGAACTCTAAGGGCTATGGTTCGAGCATGATCGCACCGATCATGCTCTGCCCCCTCCTCCAAACTCCTTTTCCCGATTTTTTCGAGAGAGAGACATCATGCGCAGTTTTCGAGGCGGCCTGCTGATCGGGCTCGCGGTCGCCGTGCTGGTCGGCGTTCTCGCCGTCATCTACGAGTTCTACGACACCCGCACGCTGAAGCGCACGGTTCGCCGCGGCGAAGTGCTGTGCGGCGTCAACAAGGGCCTGCCGGGCTTCTCGATCCCCGACGACAAGGGCAACTGGACCGGCTTCGACGTCGATTTCTGCCGCGCTGTAGCGGCTGCGATCTTCAACGACCCGAGCAAGGCGAAGTTCGTTCCGCTGGACGCCAGCGAGCGCTTCAAGGAATTGCAGAGCCGGAAGGTCGACATCCTCTCCCGCAACTCGACCTGGAGCATGGCGCGCGAGCTCGACTACGATCTCTATTTCCCGGCAGTCGCCTATTACGACGGCGCAGGCTTCATGCTGCCGCGCGCGCGCAACAAGGAGACCTCGCTGGACCTGACCGGCAGCAAGGTCTGCGTGCAGGCCGGCACCACGACGCTGCTCAACGTCTCCGACTACTTCCGCGCCAACAACATGAAGTACGAAGAGGTGAAGTTCGACAAGCTCGACGACGTGGTGAAGGCCTACGACACCGGCAAGTGCGACACGCTCTCCGCCGACGTCTCGCAGCTCTATGCGCTCAGACTGAACCTGTCGAAGCCCGGCGATCACATGATACTGCCGGACATGATCTCCAAGGAGCCGCTCGCCCCCGTCGTGCGCCAGCGCGACGACGACTGGATGATGATCGTGAAGTGGACGCTCTACGCCATGATCAACGCCGAAGAGCTCGGCGTCTCCTCGGAGAACATCGACGAGGCCCTGAAGTCGAAGAAGCCGGAAGTGATGCGCCTCGTCGGCACCGAGGGCAATTACGGCGAGCAGCTGGGCCTCACCAAGGACTGGGTCGTACGCATCATCCGCCAAGTCGGCAATTACGGCGAGATGTACGAGCGCAACATCGGCGAGAAGTCCAAGCTGAAGATCCCGCGCGGCATGAACCAGCTGTGGAATGCCGGCGGCGTGCAGTACGCGCCGCCGATGAGGTAACAGGTCTCTCCGCCGTCATTGCGAGCGAAGCGAAGCAATCCAGAGTCTTTCCGCGGTGAACAGACTGGATTGCTTCGTCGCAAGAGCTCCTCGCAATGACGAGCTTGGGGCAGGCGGTTTCGACTCACTCGATGCCGTAGCCCGCATGAGCGAAGCGATATGCGGGACCACCGCCCGCGGTATTCCCGGATGTCGCTTCGCTCATCCGGGCTACGATCTCTCCACACTCTCCACTGTCATCGCCCGCTTGACCGGGCGATCCAGTATTCCGAGACGTCAGTCGTATACGGAGGGGCCGCGGCGTACTGGATCGCCCGCCTTCGCGGGCGATGACACCGTGTGTGAGGCGTGCGACTCCCTTCAGCCCGAGGTCAATACCCCCGCGCCCGCGCCAGCTGCTCGGTGTGGTAGTTGGCGTCGCCGAACAGCTCCTCGCACACCCTTGCGCGCTTCATGAAGAAGCCGATGTCGAACTGGTCGGTCATACCCATGCCGCCATGCATCTGCACGCCTTCCTGCACCGCGCGCGTGGCGGTGGTGCCGGCGCGGGCTTTCGCCACGGCCACGGCTGAGGCCGCCTTGACGACGTCGGCATCCAGCGCCTGCAGAGCCTTCATCACCGCGGCGCGCGTGATCTCGATGTCGACATAGAGCTCGGCGGCGCGGTGCTGCAGCGCCTGGAATTCGCCGATCAGCTTGCCGAACTGCTTTCTGCTCTTGAGATACTCGACGGTGCGGCCAAACACCTCGTCGCTGAGGCCGACCATCTCGGCAGCCACGGCGCCGCCGCCGATATCGAGCACACCATCGAGCAGGCTTGCTGCCTGATCGACCTCGCCGAGCACGCTGTCGGCGGTAACCTCGACATTTGCGAATTCGATCCGCGCCGCATTGTGCGCATCGACCATGATGGTGCGCTCGATCGCAACGCCCTTGGCCTTGGGGTTCACCAGGAACAGGGTCAAGCCGTCACGCTCGCCGGCCGAGCCCGCGGTGCGCGCGGCGACGATGAAGAGGTCGGCGACGTGGCCGTCGACCACCAGTGCCTTGGCACCGGAAAGCTTGAAGCCGTTGCCGGCGCGTAAGGCCTGCAGGCTGGTCTGCAGCGGGCGATGTTTTGCGCCCTCGTCGATCGCGAGCGTCGCAAGCAGCGAGCCGCTCGCGATCTTCGGCAGATATTCCGACTTCTGCGCGGCATTGCCGCCACGGTTCAGCGCCGAGGCCGCGACCACGCTGGTGGCGAGGAACGGCGACGGCATCAAGGTGCGGCCGATCTCCTCCATGACGACGCCGGCCTCGACATAGCCGAGGCCGCTGCCGCCGAACTCTTCCGGCACCAAGAGGCCGGCAAAGCCCATCTCGGCGAAGGACTGCCAAAACTCCTTGGAGAAGCCGGTGGGATCCTTGGAGTCGCGCAGATGGCGCAGGTGCGACACCGGCGCCTTGTCGCTGATCAGCCCGCGCGCGCTGTCGCGGAGCATCGATTGTTCTTCGGTGAGGACGAGGGCCATGTGTGTCTTTCCGATTCGAAATCTATCTTGGTTCGTCATTCCGGGATGACCCGAAGGGTCAGGCCCGGAATCCATCAGGCGGCATTTCCGCGGTGAGATGGATTCCGGGCTCGCGCTACGCGCGCCCCGGAATGACGGGTGGTGAGTGCGTGGCTCACGCTCCCGGCAGATCCAGGATGCGCTTGGCGACGATGCCGAGCATCACCTCGGACGTGCCGCCCTCGATCGAATTGGCCTTGGTGCGCAGCCAGGCGCGCGGGCGCGCTCCTTGCTTCGAGCGCTCGCTCTCCCATTCCAGCGCATCGACGCCGCCGGCCGACATCAGGATCTCGTAGCGGCGCTTGTTGAGCTCGGTGCCGTAATATTTCATCGCCGACGAGAACGCCGGATGCGCCTGCCCCGCCTTGGCGAGATCGACCGCACGCTCGGCGCAGGCCGCAAGCGCGGCCTCGTCCACGTCGAAGCTTGCGATCTGACCGCGCAGCATCGCATCATCGAGCCGCCCCAGCGCATCGGAGCCGACGGAATCTGCCGCGATCTGGCCGAGCGGACGGCCGACGCCGCGTTCGCCCATGCCTGAGATCATCGCGCGCTCGTGCTGCAGCAGATACTTTGCGACGTCCCAGCCGCGGTTGACGGTGCCGACCACATGCGACTTCGGCACGCGCACGCCGTCGAAGAAGGTCTCGCAGAACGGCGAGTAGCCGGAGATCAGCAGGATCGGCTTGGTCGAGACGCCCTTCGATGTCATGTCGAACAGGATGAAGCTGATGCCGTCGTGCTTCTTGGCGGCGGGATCGGTGCGGACGAGGCAGAAGATCCAGTCGGCGTAATTGGCGTAGGACGTCCAGATCTTCTGGCCGGTGATGACGAAATCGTCACCGTCGCTCTCGGCGCGGGTCTGCAGCGAAGCGAGATCGGAGCCGGCGTTCGGCTCGGAATAGCCCTGGCACCAGCGGATCTCGCCCGCGGCGATCTTCGGCAGGTGCTCCTTCTTCTGGGCGTCGTTGCCGTATTTCAAGAGCGCGGGCCCGAGCATCCAGATGCCGAAGCTCGACAGCGGCGGACGCGCGCCGATCTTCGCCATCTCCGCGCGCAGCACCTTGTGCTCGGCGGCGCTGAGGCCCCCGCCGCCATACTCCTTCGGCCAATCCGGCACGGTCCAGCCCTTGTCGCGCATGCGCTCGAACCAGATGCGCTGCGGCTCGGAGGAGAATTTTGCGTTGCGCCCGCCCCAGAACACGTCGGCATCCGACGTTGCGGGCTTGCGCATCTCCAGCGGGCAGTTGGCTTCCAGCCAGGCGCGTGTCTCGTTGCGGAATGTTTCGAGATCGGCGGTTTCAAGATCGCTGGTTCTAGAGTCAGTCATTGGTCGTTTCCATCAATCAAAATCGACTTGTTGGCGGCGACTCTGGGCCAAGCTCCTGCGGAATTCAACCACTTCCGCGAGCCGCATTCGGTTATAGTCGCTGTCACGACGGTGCTTGAAGACAAAGAGGAAACGACAATGCGCCTGAAACTTCTTTCGCCTGGCGAAATGAACGAGAGCCAGCGGCAGACCTATGACGAGTCGATTGCCGGCAAGCGCGGCAAGCCGCCGGCGCCGATGATGGCCTGGCTGAGCAGCCCGGAGATGGCGCGCCATGCGACGCGGCTCGGCGAGGTGCTGCGCTTCGACACGATATTTCCCGCAAAGCTCTCGGAGATCGCGATCCTGGTGACGGCGCGGCACTGGACCGCGCATTACGAATGGTATGCGCACAAGCGCCTGGCGCTCGCCGGCGGCATGAAGCCTGAGATCATCGACGCGATCCGCGACCGGCGTACACCTGAGTTCGACGATCCCAAGGGGAAGATGATCTACGACGTCGCGAAGTCGCTGCATGAGGGACACGGCGTCGAGAAGGGGCTCTATGAGGAGGCGGTGAAGCTGCTCAGCGAACGCGGCGTCGTCGAGGTGATCGGGCTGTGCGGCTATTACACGCTGGTGTCGATGACGCTGAACACGTTCGAGTTCGGCCTGCCCGAGGGCGAGGTGTCGGAGCTGACTTAGTTTCCCGTTCGGAAACGATGGGTTTCGGGATCGGCCCATAGCGCTGTCCCGGCGCCCACCCCATGTGGACGTTTTCAACGGAGCATTCCCATGTCGCAAAGCCAAGCCGTCGCCGCCGGCACCAGGATCGGCCACGTCCACCTCAAGGTCGCCGATCTCGATCGCGCGCTCGGCTTCTATTGCGGCGTGCTCGGCTTCGAGCTGATGCAGCGGATGGGCTCGGGCGCGGCCTTCATCTCGGCCGGCGGCTATCATCACCACATCGGGCTCAACACCTGGGAGAGCAAGGGCGGCTCACCACCACCACCGGGCACGACCGGGCTGTTCCACACCGCGATCCTCTATCCGACGCGGCCCGCGCTGGCGGATGCGCTGCACCGGGTGCTCTCGGCCGGCATTGCGCTGGACGGCGCGAGCGATCACGGCGTGAGCGAGGCGCTGTACTTACGCGATCCCGATGAGAACGGCGTGGAGCTGTATTGGGACAAGCCGCGCGAACAATGGCCGTTCGGGCCGGACGGCAAGCTGGCGATGTTCACGAAGCGGCTGGATGTTGAGGCGCTGCTGAGGCAGCGGGAGGAGTGAGCTCCGCTCTCTCCCCGTCATTGCGAGCGCAGCGAAGCAATCCAGAATCTTTCCGCGGAGGCAGTCTGGATTGCTTCGCTGCGCTCGCAATGACGGAGTATGTTGAGGCGCCGTCGCGATAGCGTCAGGCGGGATGCCGTGGGCAAAGCGTAGCGTGCCCACCAAATCTCGCGAGGCACGCCGAAAAATCTGGTGGGCACGGCGCTTTGCGCCTTTGCCCACCCTACGAGAGCTTCGCCTGCGGCTTCCCCCGCACCATGATCAACACTGCCGCCATCACCT
Organism: Bradyrhizobium sp. cir1; assembly: GCF_014198245.1. Taxonomy (GTDB): domain Bacteria; phylum Pseudomonadota; class Alphaproteobacteria; order Rhizobiales; family Xanthobacteraceae; genus Bradyrhizobium. Next base: position 23,701 of record NZ_JACIHE010000023.1, on the reverse strand, counting down.
CCAGCGCGATGCAGAGATAGAACGGCAGCGTGTAGCCGCCGGACCAATCGCGCAAGGCCCCGACGACGCCGGGGCCGAACGCGTAGGTCACCTGGTTGATCGCGGTGTTGAGGCTGATCAGCACGCCAAACGAGGCACTGTCGAACTCCTGCTGCACGATCAGCGACGGCAGCGTGATGAGATTGCCGACCGAGAAGCCGAACACGGCGCAGGCAGCGATCAGCACATAGTCGTTGTGCAGGTTGATGACGACCAGAAGCGCGGCAGCCTGACTGAGGAACGAGATCGCGGAGGCCAGCCGCTGGTTGAGGCGGTCGATCACCAGCGAGAACAGCACGCGGCCGACCACCGCCATCGCGGTCAACACCGCGACCGCCACCGCGGCGCGCTCGCGACCGATCACGGGATCGAGGAACGAGATCAGGTGCACGATGAAGCCGACCTGGGCGAACAGCACCAGCGAGAATGCGATCGTCACCGTGAGGAAGCCGACGTCGCGCAGCGCCCAGGCGCGGATCTCTGTCGACGATTGCGGTTTTGCCTTCGCCGCCGCATGCCAGCCGTGAAGATCGGGCGGGCGGCCGACGAGAAGCAGGATCACCGGCACGAGCAGCACCAGCATGGCACCGGCGGCGGCGTACATCGCACTGGCGAAACCGACCTGGCCGATCAGCGTCACCAGCAGCGGCACGCCGACGATGCCGCCGAAGCTCGCGCCATTTAGCGCGAGGCTGATCGCCATACCGCGCCTCTGATCGAACCACAGGCTGATCGTGTTGGTGATCATGGCGAGACTGGTGCCGGCCCAGCCGAAGGCGAGCACGGCGTCGGCGAGATAGAGCTGCCAGGGCTCGCGCACCGCGCCGATCGCGACCGCAGCAGTCGCCATCGCCAGCGTGCCGGCGATCAGGCTGAGGCGCGGACCATACTTTCGCACGGCTTCGCCGACGAAGACGACCAGCAGCGCACCGAACAGGTAGAAGAACGTCGTGCCGGAGGAGATCAGCGAGGCCGGCCAGCCCCGCGCGCGCTGCAGTTCGGCGACATAGACGCTCTGGCCGTAGAAGCCGAGCCCCCAGCCGAAGGTCGCGAGCAGGAAGCAGACCGCGACGATGCGCCAGCCTTCGTAGCGGAGCGAGGATTCTTCGTTTGCGACCGTATGGCGGGGATTGTCGAGCATTCGCGCTTTCCTTGGTTCCCCCGCGAGCGCCGTGTGCGTCACGCCCGTCTGTTGATGACGGGCATCATGTAACAACGCCAGCCTCGAAAATCACTTCGAGCTGGATCGAAGCATCAATGCTGCTGACAGCCTCCCGCCAATTCAGATCCCGTCCGGGAACTCGCCCATGGCCGCCTCGAGCCGAGCCTTGCGACGGCGGGCCCAGGAGACCAGGGACAGCACGGCAAGGCCGAGCACGACCGGCGGATACACCACCATGTTCACCGCGGACCAGCCGTAATTGGCGAGCAGCTGGCCCGAAGAGAACGAGCCGATCGCCATCATGCCGAACACCAGGAAATCATTGAAGGCCTGTACCTTGTTGCGCTCCTGCGGGCGGTGCGTCTCCAGCACCAGCGCGGAGGCGCCGATGAAGGAGAAATTCCAGCCGACGCCGAGCACCATCAGCGTGGCCCAGAAGTGCATCGCCGTGAGGCCGGACAGACCGATGGTGGCGGCGCCGGCTTCCAGCAGCAATCCGGCGGCGACGATCTTCGGGGCGCCGAAGCGGGCGATCAGCGTGCCCGTGAAGAAGCTCGGCCCATACATGGCGACGATGTGCCATTGCAGGCCGAAATTGGAATCCGACACGGACAGGCCGCACAGCTTCATGGCAAGCGGCGCCGAGGTCATCACCAGGTTCATCATGGGATAGGCGATGACGCCGCACAGCGCCGCTGCGATGAAGCGCGGCTGGGTCACGATGGTGAGCAGCGGCCGGCCGCCATGCAGATCGGCCGGCGCGGGCCTCGGCATGTCGACGCCGGCGACGATGCCCATCGCGACCAGCGCGACTGCGGCCTGCACCAGGAAGCTGAAGGCAAACAGATAAGGCTGCCAGACATCCATGGTCCATTGCACGAGCTGCGGACCGAGCACGCCTGCGAACACGCCGCCGGCCATCACCCAGGACACCGCCTTGGGCCGGTAGGCTGCGCTGGCGCCATCGGCGGCGGCGAAACGATAGGACTGCGCCACCGCGCCGTAGAGGCCGCCGAGGAAGGTCGCCAGACAAAACAGCGCGAACGAGCCGTGCAGGATCGCGAACGAGCCGAGCAAGCCGGTGAGCGTACCGAGACCCGTGCCGGTGATGAAGGCCGCGCGGCGGCCGAAGCGGCGCGAGATCGCGCCGGTCGGCAGCGTGCCGGCAGCGAGCCCCACCACATACATCGAGATCGGCACGGTCGCGAACGACATATCCGGCGCGAGCGTGGCACCGACGATCGCTCCGGTGGCGAAAATGACAGCCGAATTGGCGCCGGTCAGCGCCTGCGCGGCGGCAAGGCGCACCACATTGGCACGCACGCGGGCATCGTCGGCGATCTCATTGACAGCAGTTACGTCCAGCATCGGCACTTCCGCCCCAAGGGGCTTTTTAGGCTTTCAAGGGGCCTGTTGATTCCCGGCACTATGGAGGGGCGCGGAAGGACGGACAACCGGCGCAAACGGACGCAGGCCATGCCTCTGACGCAATTGCTGCGATGATAGCGGAGCGCGCCCTTGACGGCTTGCGCTCGATCAAATCCTATCCGCCGCCATTTCTTGGGAGTTTCGTTCATGTCCGTCGACGACCGGCCCACGCTCAGCGCTCCCGACGACGATCCCTGGCTGTGGCTGGAGGAGATCGAGGGCAGGCAGGCGCTCGATTTCGTGGAGCGGCAGAACAGCCTGACGCTCCAGGCGTTCGGCGGGGCAGTGTTCGAACGCGACCGCGACATTCTCGCTGGAATCTACGATCGTCCCGACAACATTCCCTATATCAGCCGCCGCGGCACCGACCTGCATAATCTCTGGAAAGACGCCGCCAACCCGCGCGGCCTGTGGCGGCGGACCACACTCGCGGAGTTTCGCAAACCCGATCCGGCGTGGGAGACCATGCTGGACATCGACCAGCTCGCGGCAAAGGAAGGCGAGGACTGGCTGCTGAGCCAGATCGCCACGATGCCGGGCAGCTCGCGCACCATTCTGAGCCTGTCACGCGGCGGCAGCGACGCCGTCACCCTGCGCGAGTTCGACCTCGACACCAGGAGCTTCGTTGCGGACGGCTTTACGCTGCCGGAGGCCAAGGGCGGCGTCGACTGGCTCGATGCCGACACGCTGCTGCTGTCGAGCGCCCATGGCGAGGGCATGGCGACGAGCTCGGGCTATGCGCGAACGGTTCGCCTGTGGCGGCGCGGCCAGCCTGTCGACCACGCAGAGGCGATCATCGAGACCACCGCCGATCACATGATGATCTACGGCATGAGCGACGACACCGGATCTGAGCCGCGGGTCTGGATCGTCGACCAGATCGACTTCTTCAATCACGCCATCTGGCTGCGCGATGCGGCCGGCACGACGACGAAGCTCGACCTTCCGACCGGCATCTGGATGCAGGCGCATGGCGACTGGTTCGCGATGAAGCTGCGCAAGGACTGGCAGGTCGAAGGCCGGACCTATGCCACCGACACCGTGCTCGGCATGTCGCTCTCCGCCTTCCTCGCCGGCAGCCGCGATTTTGCGGTCTTGTTCGAGCCAGCGCCGCGGCGCGCGCTGCAAGGCCTGTTCTGGGCCGCAGGAAAGCTGGTGCTGTCGATCCTCGACGAGCTCAAACCGCAATTCGAGATCTGTACGCCATCCGCCACCGGCTGGAGCCGCGAGACGCTTTCCGGCCTGCCGCAGATCGGCGTCGTCGACGTCTGGCCGCTCGATCGCCATCCGTCCGAAAGCAATGGCGACCTGCTCGCCAATGTGCAGGACCCGCTCACGCCGCCTTCGCTGCTGCTGATCGAGCGCGGCGTCGCAAGCCCGACCGTGCTGAAGCAGGCGCCGAAGACGTTCACCGCCAACGGCCTCGTGGTGACGCAGCACGAGGCGATCTCTGTTGACGGCGAGCGCATTCCCTATGTGCAGACCGGCCCCGCAAAGGAGACCGGCGATGCGCCGGTCTATATGAGCGCCTATGGCGGCTTCGGAGCTTCGGTGAAGCCGTATTACAATCCCTCGCTCGGCAAGCTCTGGCTGGAGCGCGGCGGCACCACGGTGCAGGCGAATTTGCGCGGCGGCGGCGAGTTCGGCACGCGCTGGCACGATGCCGGCCGGCTTGCCGGCAAGAAGCTCTCGCACGACGATTTCGCGGCCGTCGCCGCCGACCTCGTCCGCCGCGGCGTGACGAGCGCCAAGCGCATCGCCGCACAAGGCGGATCGAACGGCGGCATCCTCATCACCAACATGCTGGTGCGCTATCCCGAACGTTTCGGCGCGCTGTTCTGCACCATCCCGCTGATCGACATGCGCCGCTACACAAAGCTGCTCGCGGGCGCGAGCTGGATCGCGGAATATGGCGATCCTGACAAGGTGGAAGAGTGGGAGTGGCTGAAGACCTACTCCGCCTATCACAACGTGAAAGCCGGTCAGGCCTATCCGCCGATCCTGATCGCGACGACGCGGCGCGACGACCGCGTCCACCCCGGCCACGCCCGCAAGATGGCGGCAAAGCTCCAGGCGATGGGCTATGAGGCCTGGTTCTACGAGCCGCCCGCAGGTGGCCATGGCTACGGCAAGGACAACAAGGAGCGCGCCGGTTTTGAGGTGCTCGGCTTCCGCTTCTTGAAGGACAAGATCGGCTGGAAGGACGGCGAGGCGTAGCAGCGCCTGAGCGCGCGCCTCGTCCTTCGAGACGGCCGCTTCGCGGCCCCTCAGGATGAGGCTAAACGGCAGCGGCGTCCGCCGGAACGGGTGCCACGCGCTCCGCCCTCATCCTGAGGGCCCGCAAAAAGCGGGCGTCTCGAAGGATGCGTAGCGGGCAACCACTCTCAGAATGCGATTGCCCTGCGCAGGCGGAGAGGGAGCGCACCACCGTCTTGGCTTAGCGCGCAAACACCAGCGTCAGATTGTTCGCGGGCATCTCGATCGTGTCGACGAGGCCGAGGCCGACCGCCTTCGCCAGCTTCTCGACATCGACGACGTCGCGGACGCCCCAGTCGGGATTGCCTTCGCGCAACGACGTGTCGAACACGGCATTGCTGAGCGCGGTGTGCTTGCCGTCGCGCTTGAACGGGCCATAGAGGAACAGCTTGCCATCGGCGCGCAGATATCGCCCGGCGCCGGCGAACAGGCCTTCGGCCACGGTCCACGGCGCGATGTGGATGACATTGGCGCAGAACACGGCGGCAAGGCTGGTCGGCCCCTGCCCGCTTTTCATCTCCGGGCACCAGTCGGGATCGGTGAGATCGATCCGCAACGGCGAGCGGATGTTTGGCAGGCCCGAATGGACGCGCCAGGCCTCGATGCTCTTCACGTGCCGCTGGTTGAGATCGCTCGGCCACCAGATCAGGCCGGGGGTATGCCGGGCGAAATAAACCACGTGCTGGCCGGTTCCGCTACCGACCTCGACCACGTTGCCGGTCAGCCCAGCCAGATGCTTCTCCAGCGCCGCCCAGATCGGCTCGTGATTGCGATGGAAGGCCGGCGCATCGAGCCGCCCGTCAGGCTCGACCCGTCCGCCGTCCCTGCCAAATTCGACGACATATTCCGCCAAGTGAGGTCCCCTTGAAAAAACGAGAACGCGATGAAAACAGGATGAGCGTCCAAACGCCCTGGAAACAGGCGGCCCGTGCCCATTGCCCTTAACTCTTGGGACTCTTGGGGCCAAATCGACCGAACAGATAATCTCTTCAGTTGCAATGCGGAAGATATTAACTCCATTTTGCCGCGTGCATAGTCTTGATTGTCAGGGGCAGCCCTTTGTGCTTTTGAACGCTGCTATTTCCGCGATCGAGACCATCGCCATAACGCCTCGGAATGACGCCTTGACCGCCCTTTTCCGGACGCCCGCCCTGTTCCTCCTGCTGGCCATCGCCGCCGGCCTCGCCAGCCCGGCACGGGCACAATCCACTGTCGCCGAGGGCCAGAAGCTCGCCTTCGACCGCGGCAAGGGCAATTGCCTGACCTGCCATGTGATCAAAGGCGGCGATCTGCCGGGAACGATCGGACCGGAACTGAAGGACATCAAGTCAAAATACCCTGATCGCAACGAGCTGGTGGCGATCATCTTCGACGAGACCAAGCGCAATCCCCAGACCATGATGCCGCCGTTCGGCCGGAACCGGATTTTGACCGAACAGGAGATCAGCGCGATCGTTGATTTCCTTCAGACTCTGTAACGGGCGGCCGCCCAGGAGATTTGAGATGACCACGACGACCGGCCCTCATCCGACGCGGCGCCTGATTCTTCAGGGCGCGGCCTCCGTCGCGCTGCTCGGCCTCGGCAATCTGCCGTTCGGTGCCATTTCTGCGCTCGCGGCGGCGAACGACAAATATCCCGACGAGGCGTTCAAGCTGAAGAACGAGGCCGACGCGATCAAGGCGCTTTACGGCAAGACCGTCGAGCCGTCCGACAAGGTCAAGCTGGATGCACCGGAGATCGCCGAGAATGGCGGCGTGGTGCCGATCTCGGTGACGACGACGCTCGACAAGGTGACCTCGATCTCGTTCTTCGTCGCCGAGAACCCGTTCGCGCTGGCCGCGTCCTACAAAATTCCTGACGGTACGTTGCCGAGCATCGCCAACCGGCTGAAGATGGCCAAGACCACCAATGTGACCGCGATCGTGGAAGCCGACGGCAAGCTCTACAGCGCGACCAAAGAGGTCAAGGTCACCGTCGGCGGTTGCGGCGGTTAAGCGAGGCAGTTCGACATGGCATCCAGCATTCGCGTGCGCGCAACATCCAACGGCGACATCACCGAGGTGCAGGCGCTGATCCAGCACCCCATGGATACCGGCCTCGTCAAGGATTCCAAGGGCGAAGTGATCCCCGCGCACTTCATCCAGCAGCTGAAGTTCGAATGTAACGGCAAGGACGTGTTCATCGCCGATTGGGGCACCGCGGTCTCCAAGGACCCCTATGTCAAGTTCAGCTTCAAGGGCGCCAAGAAGGGCGACGAGCTCAAGATCTCCTGGACCGACAACAAGGGTGGCTCCGACACGACCACCGCGAAGATCGCGTGATGAAGGCCCGCATCCACCTCCTGCTTGGCTCGCTCAGCGCCGCGCTGATCGCGTTCACCCTGACCTCTCCGCGCGTGATCGCGGCCGACAAGGTCGATCCTGTTACTGACGCCAAGGCGTTCCAGAACTTCTTCTTCCAGAAATTCCCGAACGTGAAGCACGAGGATTTCGTCAACGGTCCTTATTCCATGAACGAGGACATGAAGCGGCAGTGGCAGGAGAAGGAGGAATTCCCGCCTTACGAGTTCGCGCTCGATGCCGGCAAGGAGATGTTTGCGACCCCGTTCAAGAACGGCAAGACCTACGCCGACTGTTTCCCGAACGGCGGCATCGGCATCCGCCAGAACTATCCTTACTTTGACACGAAGGAAGGCAAGGTCGTCACGCTGGAGCTCGCGCTCAACCGCTGCCGCGAGGCCAATGGCGAAGCGCCCTATTCCTACGTCAAGGACGAGATGGCTTCGCTGACCGCCTATATGGCCTACACCTCGCGCGGCAAGCCGATGGACATCAAGATCCCCGATGATCCGCGCGCGCTCGCGGCGTTCGAGAACGGCAAGCGCTATTTCTACACGCGACGCGGCCAGATGAACTTCTCCTGCGCGAGCTGCCATGTGCAGAGCCCGGGCGAGCGCATCCGCGCCGAGATCCTGGCGCCGGCGCTCGGCATTCTGAACGCGATGCCGATCTACCGCTCCGAATGGAGCGGCATGGGCACGACCAGCCGCCGCTTCGTCACCTGCAACAGCCAGACCCGCGCGGTTCCGCTGGAGCCGCAGGCGGATGAATATCGCGACGTCGAATATTTCCTCTCCTATGTCGCCAACGGCCTGCCGATCTCGGGCCCGGGAGCGCGGCCATGAAGCGGTCACTTCCCCTCGCCATGCTGCTCGCTCTCAGCCTTGCGCCATCCGCGCGCGCGGCCAATGAGGCGGACTACAAGGCGGCCTATGCCGCTGCCGAAGCCGCCTCCAAGGAGGCAGCCGGCATGCGCAACCAGTGGACCGTGACCGTGTCGGCGCTGGCGGCTGCGAAGAAAGCCGCCGACGGTGGCGATTTCGACCGCGCGCTGGCCGCAGCCAAGGAGGCCGAAGCGCTGGCGAAGGCGTCGATCTTCCAGGCGACGTCCGAAAAAGAAGCCTGGAAGGCGATGGAAATCCGCTAGACTGGACCTGTTGGAACTGTCGGACCGTCGTTGAAGGGGCGCGGAGAATTCGAGATTCGAGATGGCCATCCGCCGCCGCGATTTCCTGAAGGCCGCAGGCCTTGCCGCCGCATCGCTCAGCCTGCCCCGGCTTGCACGCGGCACCGACACCGCGAGCATCTACGAGCTGGAACGGTTCGGCAATGCGCGGATCCTGCACATCACCGACGCGCATGCGCAGCTCAATCCGGTCTATTTCCGCGAGCCGAGCGTCAATATCGGCATCGGCGAGATGGCGGGACGCCCGCCGCATCTGGTCGGACGCGCCTTTTTGGAGCGGTTCGGCATCCGGCCCGACAGTGCCGATGCCTATGCCTTCACCTGCTTCGAGTTCGAGAAGTCCGCCGGTCGCTTCGGCAAGCTCGGCGGCTTTGCCCATCTGAAGACCCTGGTCGACCGCCTGCGCGCCGATGTCGGCGAGAAAGATTCCGTGCTCGTCGACGGCGGCGATCTCTGGCAGGGCACCGGGCTCGCCAACGTCATGCAGGGCCGCGATATGGTCGAGGTCGCCAATCTGCTCGGCATCGAGGCGATGACCGGGCATTGGGAATTCACCTATGGCGAGCAGGTGCTGCGCGACAATCTCGAGCGCTTCAAGGGCGAGTTTCTGGCCCAGAACGTGTTCCTGACCGAGGAAGCCGCGTTCAACGACGCCCGCGCCTTCGATCCCGCAACCGGGCGCGTGTTCAAGCCCTCGTTCATCAAGGAGCTCGGCGGTCATCGCGTCGCGATCGTCGGCCAGGCCTTCCCCTACGTGCCGATCGCGCATCCCAAGCGCTTCACGCCGGACTGGACCTTCGGCATCCGCGAGGAGGAGCTGCAGAAGCATGTCGATGCATTGCGCGGCACCGACAAGGTCGATGCCGTCATCCTGCTGTCGCACAACGGCATGGATGTCGACCTCAAGCTCGCCAGCCGCGTCACCGGCATCGATGTCATCCTCGGCGGCCACACCCATGATGCCGTGCCGCAGCCTATCCCAGTGAAGAACGCGGGCGGCACCACGCTCGTCACCAATGCCGGCTCCAACGGCAAATTTTTGGGCGTGCTCGATCTCGCGCTCGACAAGGGCAAGGTCAGCGACGTCAGATATCGCCTGTTGCCGGTCTATTCGGAGCTCCTGAAGCCCGATCCGGCGATGGCCGAGCTGATCGGGCGGGTCCGTGCGCCGCATGTCGCCGACTGGTCGGAGAAGATCGCAACACCCGATCGCCTGCTCTATCGCCGCGGCAATTTCACCGGGCCCATGGACGAACTGATCTGCACCGCGCTGCGCACCGAGCTCGATGCCGAGATCGCGCTCTCGCCGGGCTTCCGCTGGGGCGTCACCGCGCTGTCGGGCCAGGCGCTGACCATGGAGGATCTGCTCGCGGAAACCGCGATCACCTATCCCGAGACCTATGTGCAGGAGATGACCGGCGCAGAGATCAAGAACGTGCTAGAGGACGTCTGCGACAATCTCTTCAACCCCGATCCCTACTACCAGCAGGGCGGCGACATGGTGCGCGCGGGCGGGCTCAGCTACACCTGCACGCCGGCGGATGCGATCGGCAGCCGCATCTCCGAGCTGACGCTCAATAACGGCAAGGCAATCAGCGCCAGCCATCGATACAAGGTCGCGGGCTGGGCCTCGGTCAACGGCCAGCAGGGCGCACCGGCGTGGGACGTCGTCGGAAGATATCTGCGGTCGGGCCGGATGCTCCAGGAGCGGCTCGGCACCGGCATCGCGCTGAAAGGCGTCGACGGCAACCCGGGCATTGCGGGATAGGGATGATGCGGTTGCAGGCGTTTCGCGCGATGCTGCTGGCGCTGCTCGCCTGGGCCACGATGCCACAGACGTTGGCGCAGCAGGTGCCGCTCCAGGACAAGCCGTTCGCCGAGCACAGGATCGTGCTGCAGCTCTCCGACGGCGATGCGAAGAAGCAGGCGCTGGTGCTGAGCGTCGCCAACAATTTGCTGAGGGCATACGACCCCGACAAGGTCGCGATCGAGGTGGTGGCCTTCGGTCCCGGCATCGACCTGCTGCTGTCAGGCAGCGAGCGCCGCAAGCAGGTCGAGAGCCTGATCGCCCAGGGCGTGCGCTTCGACATCTGCCTCAACACGATCGACACGCTCGAGCGCGAGACCGGCAAGCGGCCGGAGTTCATTTCGGGCGCGACACCTGTGCAGGTCGGAGTCGGGCAGATCCTGTTCCTGGCGGAGAATGGGTACACGGTGGTGCGGCCGTAGGGGCGCTGTCCCGAGTTGCGGCACTCCGCCGCGCCACACTCGGTGTCATTCCCCGCGCAGGCGGGGAATCCAGTACGCCGCGGCTTCTCTGTACACCTCGCTGTCTCTGGAATACTGGATCGCCCGCCTTCGCGGGCGATGACAGAGGGGGTGGGGCGCCCTCACCCGAAATAAAAATCTTCCAAATTTTACCTTCTACACAGTGAATTGCTTCTCTTTCCGACCCGTACCGTAGTAGAATCTTAGAGGTCAGTTCCAAGCCGGGTCCTGCCATGATCTTCCGCCAGCTCTTCGACAGTGTTTCGGGTACCTACAGCTACGTCCTCGCCAGCCGCCCCGGCGGCGAGGCGCTGATCCTCGATCCCGTGCTGGAGAAGGTCGACCGCTATTGCCAATTGCTGCGCGAGCTCGACCTCAAGCTGGTCAAGGCGGTCGATACGCATCTGCATGCCGACCACGTCACCGGCCTCGGCGAGCTGCGCGACCGCACCCATTGCATGACCGTGATGGGCGACCAGACAAAGGCCGACGTGGTGGCGATGCGGGTCGCGGACGGCGACAAGGTGACGATCGAGGGCCTGTCGCTCGACGTGATGTACACGCCGGGCCACACCGACGATTCCTATTCCTATTTGATGGGCGACCGCGTCTTCACCGGCGACACGCTGCTGATCCGCGGCACCGGCCGCACCGATTTCCAGAACGGCTCGGCGCGCGCGCAATACGATTCGATCTTCAACCGCCTCTTGAAGCTGCCGGACGAGACGATGGTGTTCCCCGCGCATGACTACAAGGGCGACACCGTCTCCACCATCGGCGAGGAGAAGCGCTACAACCCGCGGCTCCAGGTGCGCTCGGTCGACGAATATATCGAGCTGATGGGCAATCTGAAGCTGCCCAATCCGAAGATGATGGACGTCGCGGTGCCCGCCAACATGCATGTCGGCCTGCATCAGGAAGAGCTGGAGAAAGAGGGCCGCGCGCTGAGCGCGATCGAGGCGATCCGCTCCCTCGGTCGGCCCGACATCCTGCTGGTGGATCTGCGCGAGACCAATGAGCGGATGAAGCACGGCATGCTCGAAGGCGCGCTGCACACGCCCTATCCCTCCGTCGAGGAGAGCCTCAAGCCCGGCGGCATGCTGCGCGAGGTCGTGGCCGCCACGGGGCGCCGCGTGGTGTTCTTCTGTGCCTTCGGCGAGCGCTCGGCGATGGCGGTTGCAGCTGCGAAGCAAGCGGGCCTTCTCAACACCGCCCATATCGCCGGCGGCATCGATGCCTGGAAGAAGGCGGGCGGGCCGGTCGTGCACTGACGGTCTCGTCGCCCCTTGAGATAAATCAGGCCCCGCACATATTTGGCGGGTAGATTCGGATGCAGCATCACCATCCGGGACCAGCCATGGCCAAAACTGCCAACAAGACTGCCAAGCCGAGCGAACCGCCCAAATCGGCGGACGACAAGGCGAAGAAACCACCGCCGCCGCGCGACATCGACGACGACGATTACGAGGACGGCGACATCGCGACGCCGAAGCGTGATCGATATGGGCCGGACGACGAGCCGTTGTAGAGACGGCGAGCGCTTCAAATTCCGCTGTCGTCCCGGCCTGGTGCGCAATTGCGCACGGGGGGCCGGGACGACGATGTGGAGGCATCGCAGCGCCCATCACGTCCCCGCCCGCGCTACCTGCCATGCGCCTACGTTCATGGACAAATAACCGCCCTCCCCGATAGTTTGCCCGTCCATCGGGAGTGAAACGGAACTGCAATGGTCGACGTTCTCGCCGCACCGCAGCAAGGCAAGGCAGACAGTGCGCTGCGCACGCTGACGGGTATCTCGATCGCGCACTGGGTTAGCCATTTCCATCTGCTGGTCCTGCCGATGCTGTTCCCGTTCCTGAAGGACAGGCTCGGCGTCGGCTATGTCGAGCTCGGTTTCGCGCTGACCACGCTCGCCGTCGTTTCGGGCCTCACGCAGGCGCCCATCGGCTATCTCGTCGACCATTTTGGCGCGCGCAAAATCCTGCTGATCGGGCTGACGCTCGGGGGCTGCGCGCTGATCCTGCTCGGCCTGCACCTGAGCTATGCCGCGCTGATCGCCTGCGCCGTGCTGCTCGGGCTCGCCAACAGCGTCTATCACCCCGCCGATTACGCGATCCTGGCGGAGCACATGGACGAGGCGCGGATGGGCCGCGCCTTCTCGGTCCACACTTTTGCCGGTTATCTCGGCGGCGCCGTGACGCCGGCGATCGTCGCCGCGCTCGTCACGATGTGGGGCGGCGTCGGCGCGCTGATCGCGTCAGGCGCGATCGCCATCCTGGTGGCGCTGCTGCTGGTGGCCATGGGCATTCCCGAGGCCGGCGCACACAAGAAGAAACCGGGCAACGAGAGCGCACCGAAACAGGCCGTCATCACCCCGGCGCTGATCACGCTGACCGCACTGTTCATGCTGCTCAGCCTGTCGGTCGCCGGCATCAACAATTTCGGCGTGGTGGCGCTGATGAGCGGCTACGGCACCTCCTATTCGATCGCCAATGTCGCGCTCACCGCGTTCCTCGGCGCCAGCGCTGCGGGCGTGCTCGCCGGCGGCTTCCTCGCCGACCACACCGCGCGCCACGGCTATGTCGCCGCGGCCTGCTTTGCCGCGAATGCGGCCATCGTGCTGCTGATCGCGCTGGTGACGCTGCCGGGCTGGGCTCTGACTGCCACGATGGCGATCGCGGGCTTCCTCTCCGGCGTGATCGCGCCGTCGCGCGACATGCTGGTGCGCAATGCCGCGCCTGCGGGCGCTGCGGGGCGCGCCTTCGGCATCGTCTCCACCGGCTTCAATCTCGGCGGCATCGTCTCACCGCTGCTGTTCGGCTGGATCATGGACCAGAGCGCGCCGCATTGGGTGTTCGGGGCGTCCGTGATCTTCATGCTGGCGACGGTGGTGCTGTCGCCGTTCACGGAACGGAAGCCGGCCAAGGCGTAGCCAAGGATTCAATTGTCGTCCTGGCCTAGTGCGCAATTGCGCACGGGGGCCAGGACCCATAACCACAGGGAGGAGTTGTGGTGCGAAGCTGATCACTCCGAGTCTTCGCCAAACATCTCTCTGTGGTTATGGGTCCCGGATCTGCGCGCGCTTTTGGCGCGCTTGTCCGGGACGACAGGCAAAACAAAACGGGTAAGAACAACAAAACGGGAAGAAGCACATGAGCAATCCTGATCTCGTGATCCGCGGCGGCACCGTCGCGGATGGAAGCGGCGGCGAGCTGTTCGAGGCCGACGTCGCAATCACCGGCGGCAGAATCAGCGAGGTCGGCAAGATCTCGGCCAAGGGCAGCGAAGAAATCGACGCGCGCGGAAAACTGGTGACGCCGGGCTTCGTCGACGTGCACACCCATTACGACGGCCAGGTGACCTGGAGCCAGGACATCACGCCGTCCTCGCAGAACGGCGTCACCACCGCGATCATGGGCAATTGCGGTGTCGGCTTTGCGCCGTGCAAGCCTTCCGACCACACCCGCCTGATCCAGCTGATGGAGGGCGTCGAGGACATTCCCGAGCCGGTGCTGAGCGCCGGCATTCCCTGGGCGTGGGAGAGCTTTCCGGATTACATGGACTGGCTCTCCAAACGCGATTTCGACATCGATGTCGGCGCGCAGCTGCCGCATGCGGCGCTCCGGGTGTACGTCATGGGCGAGCGCGGCGCGCGCCGCGATCCCTCGACGGCGGAAGACAATGCGGCGATGGCGAAGCTCGCGGGCGAGGCCGTGCGGTCCGGCGCGCTCGGCTTCTCGACCTCGCGCACGCTCAACCACCGCACCTCGACCGGCGATTTCACGCCGACCCTGAAGGCCGGCGAGGACGAGCTCACCGCGATTGCCGGCGCGATGCATCGGCAGGGGCGCAGCGTGCTGCAATTCGTGCTCGACCTCTCGACGATCCACGAAGACCTGCCGATGATGCTGCGGGTCGCCGACAGCACAAAGTGCCCGATCTCGTTCTCGATCACGCAGAACGACAAATCGCCAAACCGCTGGCGCCAGACGCTGGACGAGATCAACGCGGCCGCCAGGCGCGGCCTTTCCATCACCGCGCAGATTGCGGCACGGCCCGTCGGCCTCTTGCTCGGGCTCGAGCTGTCGCGCAATCCGTTCCAGACCCATCCGAGCTACAAGGCGATCGCACATCTGCCGCTTGGGGAGCGGCTGGCGCGGCTGCGCCAAGCCGACGTGCGCAAGGCGATTCTCAGCGAGACGGCGACGGCGACCGACGATCCGCTGTTCTTCCGGCCCAACTACGACAAGATGTTCCTGCTCGGCGATCCCCCCGATTACGAGCAGCCGCCGGAGAACGCGCTGGGGCCGCAGGCGCTCAGGCAAGGCCGCCAGCCGGAAGAGCTCGCCTATGACGCTATGCTGTCGGACGAGGGGCGCGGCATGCTCTACGTGCCGTTCCTCAACTATTCCGACGGCAATCTCGATGCGACGCGCGAGATGCTGCTCGATCCGCAATCGGTGCCGGGCCTCTCCGACGGCGGCGCGCATTGCGGCATCATCTGCGATGCGAGTTTCCCGACCTATCTGCTGACGCACTGGACGCGCGACCGCACCCGCGGCGAGAAGCTGACGATCCCGTTCGTGGTCGCGGCGCAGTCGCGCAAGACCGCGCTCTCGGTCGGCCTCACCGATCGCGGCCTGATCGCGCCCGGCTACAAGGCCGACGTCAACGTGATCGACTACGACCGCCTGCACCTGCATCCGCCGAAGGTGCATTACGACCTGCCGGTCGGCGGGCGGCGGCTGTTGCAGGATGTCGACGGCTATGATGCGACGATCGTGTCGGGCGTGGTGACGCGGCGGCAGGGCGAGGCGACCGGGCGCAGGCCGGGGAAACTGATTCGGGGGGCGCAGGGGGTGAACTAGGGGCGTCCACACATTCAGTGTCGTCCCGGCCTAGTGCGCAATTGCGCACGGGGGGCCGGGACCCATACGCCGCAGCAATCGTTTTGCGAAGACTCGGAGTTACCGGCTTCGCTCCAAACCACTCCCTGTGGTTATGGGTCCCGGATCTGCGCGCGCTTTTTGGCGCGCTTGTCCGGGACGACAGGTGTGGTTGGGGCTGGCAGCGCCCCCCTTACGTCGGCGAGACCGCGCCCTTCAGCGCCGCTCCTTGCGGAGCCGCACCACGCGTCAGCCTGGCCTTCTCCGTATTCGGCCACAGCAGCAGCAGGCCGATGACGCCGGAGCCGACCATCACCACCGCATTGATGGTGAAGCCGGTCATGTAGCCGTCGAGCATGCTGCCGGCGCGCTGGATCACGGTGCCCATCACGCTGGGCGCGATGATGCCCGAGAGCGTGTAGAGCGCGCCGTAGATCGCGATGACCGCGCCGCGCTGCGAGGCCGGGGTGAACTCGCCGAGCATCGGCGGGCAGACCACATAGATCGCGCCGCACAGGCCGGAGCCGACGACGAGCGCAGCGATCTGCAGGCCGGCGCCCTGCACATGCGCCATCATCGCAAGGATCAGGCCGCCGATGATCAGCGGCACCGAGCCGAGCACGCCGCGCGAGATGCGCGTGGTGTAGCCGCGCGCCATCATCACCTGCGAGATCCACCCCGTGAGGATGACGATCGTGGCGCCGAACACCCAGGGCAGGATCGAGATGAAGCCGGCCTGGCTCTGCGAGAAGCCGAGCCCCTTGACGATGAAGGGCGTGAACCAGGTGAGGCCGAGCGACAGCGCCCAATAGGCGCCGAAGGTCGCGATCACGCAGCCGAGGAAGGTGCGCGAGGTCAGGAGCTGCACATACGGAATCTTCGGCTCGGTGACGGCGAGGACCTGGGTGTCCTCCAGCGGGCCTTCCTTGCCGAGCGCGAGCCAGGCCGCGACCCAGATCAGGCCGACGACGCCGAGCGCGCCGAAAGCATAGTGCCAGGAGTGGTTGACGATGACCCAGTTCAGCGCCGGCACCGCCAGGATGACGCCGAAGGCAGAGCCCTGCGACAGGATCGCGGTCGGCAGCGTGCGCTTCTCGTCGGGGAACCATTTGTAGATCGCATGCGCGGCGACCGAGAAGGCCGGACCTTCGCCGGCGCCCAGCACGATGCGGCAGATCAGGAGCGTAGTGAAGGAGACGGTGCCGACCATCGGGAACTGCGCTAGCGCCCAGATCACGGCCAGCGTCAGCAGCACCCAGCGCGTCGGCACCTTGTTGACGATGAAGCCGACCACGATGGCCGAGATCGAGAACAGGAAGAAGAACGAGGAGCCGAGCAGGCCGAATTGCTCGGCGTTGAGCTTCATGTCGGTCATGATCGGCACGCCGGCGAGACCGACGACGATCTTGTCCGCGAAATTCACGACCATGAAGAGAAAGAGGAGAAATGTAACGGTCCAGGCGCCCTTTGGCGTTGGCTTTGCCAAACCCCTGGAGTCCCCTGCCGTCCTGCCCATTTCGGGCGTTCCTTGAGCGCTCATCATTCTCCCCATATGTCTTTATTGTCGGCACTTTTTGATTTGGCCGTCCTGGGAGCTAACAACGGCTTGAAAGCCAACGCAACCCCGGCATTTCCGCAGCAGGTGTGCTACGCAACATTGAGTTAAATTCCGTCCGGCGCATCAATCTTGCTCAGCATCCGAAATCTCTCAAAGACCTTCTCCTCGGCCGGCGAGCCGGTCCACGTGCTGCGCGGCGTCGACCTTGACCTCGCGGCCGGCGAGCGCGTCGCGCTGACCGGGGAATCCGGCAGCGGCAAGAGCACGCTGCTGCACCTGATTGCAGGGTTAGACGCCGCCGATGACGGCTCGATCCGGCTGGGGGATACCGAGGTCACCAAGCTGTCGGACGCGGGACGCGCAGAGTTGCGCCGCGACCGGATCGGCCTGGTTTTCCAGCAGTTCAACCTGATCCCGAGCCTGTCGGTGGCAGACAATCTGGCCTTCCAGGCGCGGATCGCCGGCCGGCACGATGCGGCCTGGAGCAAGGAGCTGGTCGAGCGGCTCGGGCTCGGCGGCCTTCTGAAGCGTTATCCCGAGCAGTTGTCGGGCGGCCAGCAGCAGCGCGTTGCGATCGGCCGGGCGCTGGCGACGAAACCGTCGCTGCTGCTCGCGGACGAGCCGACCGGCAATCTGGATGAAGACACCGCCGAGGACGTGCTGGCGCTGACGCGCGACCTCGTGGCGCGCACCGGCTGCGGCTTCCTGATGGTGACGCACAGCCTGCATCTGGCCGGCACGCTCGACCGGCACCTCACCTTGCACGCGGGACGAATCGCATGAGACGCGCGCTGTGGGTGCTCGCGGTGCTCCTGAGCCATTGGCGGCGACACAGGATGCAGTTCGCGACGCTGCTGATCGGGCTGATCGCTGCGACCGCGCTATGGAGCGGCGTGCAGGCCATCAACCAGCAGGCCCGCAACGCCTATGACCGTGCCGCGGCGACCTTTGGCGGCGTGCGCACGGCGATGCTGGTCGCGCCCAACGCAGCGACGTTCCCGCAGGAGCTGTTCGTAAAACTTCGCCGCGCGGGCTGGCCGGTATCGCCGGTGCTGGAGGGCCGCGTCCAGATCAACGGGCATTCGGTGCGGCTGCTCGGCATCGAGCCGGTGACGCTGCCGGTCGATGTCGGCAATGCGCCGCGCTTGGGTGCCTCGGATCTGAACAGCTTTGTCGCTCCGCCAGGCCAGACATTGGTGGCGCGGGAGACGCTGAGCGACCTGCAGGAAACGGAAGGCGCGGCACCGCCGATCAGCAGCGGCGCAAAGCTGCCGCCGCTGCGCGTGCAGCCGCAACTGGTGCCCGACGTGCTGGTGGTCGACATCGGTGTGGCGCAGCGCCTGCTCAACAAGCCGGACCAGGTCTCGCGGCTGCTGATCGGCAAGCCGAAGGGCAAGCCGGCGCCGCTCGCGAGCGTCGTCGGCGAGCAATTGCAGCGGGTGGAGCCGACCGCGGAGACGGAGCTGGAGCGTCTCACCGACAGCTTCCATCTCAACCTCACCGCCTTCGGCCTGCTGTCCTTCTTCGTCGGCCTCTTCATCGTCAATTCGGCCGTAGGTCTTGCCTTCGAGCAGCGGCTGCCGATGCTGCGCACGTTGCGGGCCTGCGGCGCCTCGGCGCGGCTGGTCAATACGGTGCTGGTGGTCGAGCTGGTGGCACTGGCGCTGGTCGCGGGCCTGATCGGGCTCGTCTGCGGCTATTTCATCGCGGCTGCGCTGCTCCCCGATGTCGCGGCGTCGCTGCGCGGGCTCTATGGCGCGCAGATCCCGGGACAGCTTAGCTTGCAAGGCGAATGGTGGCTCGCGGGCATCGGCATCAGCGTTGCGGGCGCGCTTGTTGCGGCGGCGACCAGCCTGATCAAGGCGATCCGGATGCCGGTGCTGGCCACAGCGCAGCCTCGCGCCTGGCAGCAGCGGCAGCGCCGCTGGCTGATCCTGCAAAGCGCTGCGGCGTGCATGGTGTTCGCGGTCGCACTGCTGCTGCTCCACTATGGTCAATCGCTGATCGCGGGTTTTGGCGTGCTCGCAGCGCTGATGCTCGGTGCGGCGCTGATGCTGCCGGCGTTCCTCGACATCCTCCTGCTCACGGGCCAGCGCCTCGCGCGGGGGCCGCTTGCGAGCTGGTTCTGGGCCGACAGCCGGCAACAGCTCTCCGGGCTGTCGCTCGCGCTGATGGCGCTGCTGCTCGCGCTCGCCGTCAATGTCGGGGTCTCCACCATGGTGGAAACGTTCAGCCGCACCTTCGTCGGCTGGCTCAACGGGCGGCTCGCGGCCGATGTCTACATCAGCGCCTCCGACAATGCGCAAGGGACGGCGATCCGCAACTGGCTGAAGGAGCGCAGCGAGGTGCAGGCGATCCTGTCGGGCGGGCGCGCGGAGGCGCAGATTCAGGGCCAGCCGGTCGAGCTGCTCGGCCTGCCCGATCACGCGCTCTATCGCGAGCGCTGGCCACTGCTCGAGACTGCACCGCGCGCATGGACGCAGCTCGTCCCCGGCAATGCCGCCTTCATCAGCGAGCAGCTGAGCCGCCGCCTCAACGTACGCGTCGGCGACGTCATCGAGGTGCCGGCGCCGGGCGGGAGCTGGGAGCTCGACATCGTCGGCATCTATGCCGATTACGGCAACCCCAAGGGGCAGCTCGCCGTCAATGTCGCGGCGCTGATCCGGCACTTTCCGCAAACGCCGCAGACGCGGATCGGCCTGATCGTCGCCCATGACAAGATCCCGGGTTTGATCGCGGCGCTGCAGAAGCAGTTTGCGCTCGACGACCGCAGCGTCGCGGACCAGGCGACGGTGAAGGCGGAATCGATTCGCATCTTCAACCGCACCTTTGCAGTCACCTCGGCCCTGAATGCGTTCACGCTCGGCGTCGCCGGCATCGCGCTGCTGACCAGCCTGCTGACGCTGGCGAATTCCCGGCTGCCGCAGCTTGCGCCGCTGTGGGCGATCGGCCTGACGCGGCCGCGCCTTGCCGCGATCGAATTGACCAAGACGCTGTCGGTCGCGCTGTTCACGGCGCTGCTGGCCGTGCCGCTCGGACTGGTGGTGGCGTGGTGCCTGATTGCGATCGTCAACGTGAAAGCGTTCGGCTGGCGGCTGCCGTTCCATGTGTTTCCGCTGCAGCTGATCGAGCTGGTCGCGGTCGCACTGCTGGCCTCGCTGCTTGCCGCGCTGCTGCCGATGCTGCGGCTGGCGCGGATGCAGCCGGCGAACCTCGTCAAGGTGTTTGCCAATGAGCGCTGACAAAATCTCGCGGCGCGCGTTCGCCGGCGGCATCGCCGCACTCGCGCTCGCGCGTCGCGCGAGTGCGCAGGGCTATGCCGGGCTCGGCGAGACCGCCGACGGCTTTGCCAGGGTCACGCCGGGAAAGACATTCGCCTTCCCAGCCGATCACGGGCCGCATCCGGAGTTTCGCATCGAGTGGTGGTATCTCACGGCAAACCTCGTCGACAGCAGCGGCGCGGCCTGCGGCCTGCAATGGACGCTGTTCCGCCAGGCGGCGCAGCCGGGCCCCCAAGGCGAAGGCTGGGCCAATCAGCAGATCTGGATGGCGCATGCCGCGGCGACGCGCGCCGGCACCCACCGCTTCAACGAGCTGTTTTCACGCGGCGGCATCGGGCAGGCCGGCGTCACGGCAAAGCCGTTTGCAGCGTGGATCGACGATTGGGAGATGAAAGGTTTTGAGCGCACCGACGATCGCACGCTGGCGCCGCTGACGCTGAAAGCCTCGGGCACAGACTTCAGCTACGCGCTGACGCTGGAGGCCGATCGTCCGATGGTGCTGCAGGGCGATCGCGGCTTCAGCCGCAAGTCGGAACGCGGACAGGCGTCGTACTACTACAGCCAGCCGTTCTACCGCGCGCGCGGCACGCTCAGCATCGACGACAAGCCGGTCGATGTGATCGGCCAGGCCTGGATGGACCGGGAATGGAGCAGCCAGCCGCTCGACGCCGATCAGACCGGCTGGGACTGGCTGTCGCTGCATCTTGCATCCGGCGACAAGCTGATGCTGTACCGGCTGCGGCAGAAGGACGGCAAGGACTATCCGTTCGGTAACTGGATCAGCGCCTCAGGCGAGACGCAGATGATCGCGGGCAGCGACATCCAGATGCTTCCGAAGGCAACGGCTGAGATTGCGGGACGCAAGCTGCCGGTGGAATGGCAGATCGCGATTCCCTCGCGCTCGTTCTCGATTCTGTGCAAGCCGCTCAATCCGAACGCCTGGATGGGGACCGGCTTCTCCTATTGGGAAGGGCCGATCAGCTTTGCCGGCACGCATGACGGCGTTGGCTATCTCGAGCTGACCGGGTATTGAAGCGCGGTCCGCCTGGATTCCAGTTTCGACGCGTTTTCTTTACGCCAACCGGTATCCACTTCGCTGGAAAACGCTCTTGGGAAATTCGCAATGTATCATCTCACCGTCCTCGTCACGCTGCTGGCGATCGCGTTTTATTTCTTCACCTGCATCAACGTATCGCGCTCGCGCACCAAGACCGGTGTCAAGGTGCCGGCGACGTCGGGCCACCCGGATTTCGAGCGCGCCTTCCGTATCCAGATGAACACGCTGGAATGGATGCCGATTGTCCTTCCTGCGCTCTGGCTGTTCGCGATCTATATCAGCGACGCGATTGCAGCGGGACTCGGTGCGGTCTGGATCATCGGCCGCATCGTCTATTTCATCGGCTATTCGCAGGCCGCGGCAAAGCGCGGCCCCGGCTTTGCGATCCAGGGCATCGCCGCAATCGCGCTGTGGGCGGGGGCGCTGGGCGCGGTGGTGTTGCGGTTGGTGTGAGGCGGGCTGCTGCCACCACACATTCCGCCGTCGTCCCGGACAAGCGTAAGCGCAGATCCGGGACCCATAACCACAGAGAGAAGTTGTGGCGCAAGATGGTAACTCCGAGTCCCTGTAACCACGTCTGCCTGTGGCTATGGGTCCCGGATCTGCACTCCGCCCTCGACAACGCTACGCGTTGCCAAGGGCTGCGCTTGTCCGGGACGACAGTGAGGGTGTGGTGCTCGCTGTGCTTCTTCCCTCACTTCGTCAGCGGACACCCGCTTTCCTTGGCTGTGAAGAAGGCCTTGTCGCCGGGGACGGTGGCGAGCAGCTTGTAATAGTCCCAGGGCTTTTTCGACTCCGAGGGCTTCTTGACCTCGAACAGGTACATGTCGTGGACCATGCGGCCGTTCTCGAGCACCTTGCCGCCCTGCGCGAAATCGTCGTCGACCGGCAGCTCCTTCAGCTTCCTGGCGACGGCATCCGGATCCTTGGTGCCGGCGGCCTTGACGGCCTTGAGATAGTTCAGCGTCGACGAATAGGTGCCGGCGTGGATCATGCTCGGCATCCGGCCGGTGCTCTTGAGGAAGCGTTCGCCGAGATGGCGGGTCTTGTCGTTGAGATCCCAGTAATAGCCTTCGGTCAGCACCAGGCCTTGCGCGGCCTGCAGGCCGAGGCCGTTCACCTCGGCGAGCGTCATCAAGAGGCCGGCGAGCTTCTGGCCGCTGGCGACGATGCCGAATTCGGACGCCTGCTTTATCGAGTTGGTGGTGTCGAGGCCGGCATTGGCAAGGCCGACGATCTTCGCCTTCGAGCTCTGCGCCTGCAGCAGGAAGGAGGAGAAATCCGAGGAGTTGAGCGGCACGCGCACCGAGCCGAGCACCTTGCCGCCATTGGCGGTGACGATCTCGGCGGTGTCCTTCTCCAGCGCGTAGCCGAAGGCGTAGTCCGCGGTGAGGAAGAACCAGGTGTCGCCGCCGGCCTTGGTCAGCGCACCGCCGGTGCCGACACCGAGCGCATGCGTATCATAGGCCCAGTGGAAGCCGTAAGGCTGGCAGGCATCGCCGGTGAGGCGCGAGGTCGCGGCGCCTACGACGATGTCGATCTTCTTCTTTTCCTTGGAGAGCTCGTGGATCGCGAGCGCGACAGACGAGGTCGTCAGCTCCGTGATCATGTCGACGTTCTCGACGTCGTACCAGCGCCGCGCGATCGAAGTCGCAAGATCCGGCTTGTTCTGGTGGTCGGCGGTGACGAGCTCGATCTTCTGGCCGAGCACCTCGCCACCAAAGTCCTCGATCGCCATCCTGGCCGCTTCGACCGACCATTTGCCGCCGTAATCGGCGTAGACGCCGGACTGGTCATTGAGGATGCCGATCTTGACGCCCTGCGCAGAGGCCGGTGCTGCAAGCAGCAGAGCCGAGGTTGCGACGGCGGCCAAAAGGGGTGATTTCATTCTGTTAGCTCCCAGCAGTTTTCTGTTTTGAAATCGCGCGGATAGTAGTGAAGAACCCCGCGCATGCCCATCCGTTGCATGTTGGTCGTTAGTATGAAGGGCGTACCACACAATCGGTGTCGTCCCGGACAAGCGCAGCTCTTGGCAACGCGTAGCGTTGTCCAGGGCGGAGCGCTGATCCGGGACCCATAGCCACAGGATCCAGTTTGACGAAGACTCGTGGTTACCACCTCGCGCCCACAATCACTTCCTGGGGGTGATGGTGTGGACGGCCCCCTACGGCATCAGGTGTGCCAGAATGAGGTTGTCACACACCCATTCACAGGAGCCGTCCGTGAGCCAGATTATCCGC
>NZ_JACIHE010000022.1 GCF_014198245.1 Bradyrhizobium sp. cir1 | reverse complement strand
GTCCAGCGCAGCTCGCACCTGCGGTACGCTCGACCAGAATCCGAGTTCGATCGAGGGAAGCGGCGGCGCCTTTGGCTCGATCAAGGGTTTGCCCATGAAGAACGCGAGGCCCGTACCCAGCACGATCAGGCTGATGCCGATCGCGGTGTCATTGACGCGCTTCACGCTGCACAGCAGGCCATGCAGGAGCCCGAAGGTCGTTCCGGCAAGTCCGGCGGAAAGTACGCCGAGCCACGGCGAGCCGGAGAGGTAGGAGATCGCGTATCCCGCCATGGCGCCGAGCATCAGCGTACCTTCGAGGCCTAGATTGATACGGCCCGATTTCTCGGTGATCAGCTCACCGATGCTCACGAAAATGAAGGGTGTCGACACACGGATCGCCCCACCCAGGATTGCGAGCGGCAGCGCCAGCCAGCCGATTGATGTACTGTCCATGCCTTTACCTCTGCGTCGTTTCTCGGAGTTGTTGCGCAATTGCGTCCGCGACGAGAACGCATGACGATGGAATTGGAAAAATTTTCGCGGTCGGGGGGCCGGCTGAAAATTCAAAAGCGTGCCGACCTGGTTACCGAAGAGATCAAGCAGCTGATCACGCAGAAGAACCTTCGTCCGGGCGACAAGCTTCCCATGGAGAAGGAGCTTCAACGGCTGTTTTCGGTCAGCAAGAGCACAATTCGCGAGGCGCTCAAGTCCCTCGAGGTGCAGGGACTGATCACGATCAGCACCGGCCCGACCGGTGGGGCGACGATCATGGAGGTGCCGCTCGATCGCACTTTTCAGCTGTTGCAGAACTACTTGTTCTTCAAAGAGGTCAGCATGGAGGACATCTATGCGGCGCGACGCTTGCTGGAACCGGAACTGGCTGCCGGCTCTGTGCCATTTCTGTCGGACGAGCAGCTCGATGCTCTGGAGCAGAACATTGAAACGTGCCAGCCGGCCTCGCAGGAGCCGTCTCTTCTGGTTCGTCAACGCCAGGCGGATCTCGACTTTCACGACATCCTGGCTGCAGCAAACCCCAATCCCTTCCTGCGCTTTGCATGCGAACTGATCAACGAGATGCTGCGTCGGCTGGTTGTCTTCAGCACCCAGACGCCTCCGGAAGAGCACACGAGATTCGGATGCGCCAACGTCAAGATTCACACGGAGATCGCCAAGGCCGCCCGCGCGCGCGACAGCGAGCGCGTGCGCGCACTCATGAAAGCGCACATGGAGGAAGCTTCAGAATACGTGAAGCGGTTGGATGGACGACTCGATGGTCGACTGATCCTCGATTCGGAAATGGCGCCGCGCCCGCGACCGCTGTCGTGACGGACGCTACAGAAGACGGCAATTCAGCTCCCTCCGGCGAAGACACTTTGCAGGCAAAGTTGGTGTAGCCGCGGCGGGTTCAGATGAGCAACGATTTCACCAAACCACAACGAACCAGTTCAGCTCCCAAATAAGCGACAGCAATTACCAACCCAACGCGAAGCTGTCGAACCACAACTAGGCTCCGTGAGAGAGGCGCTGCTCTACGATGCGATCGGCCTGCTCCCAGCTGTCAGATACAGGAACAAAGAACTTGATCGTCTGGTCCCAATTTAACCAATACCACTGGCCATCCCGCTTCCGATAAGAATGCCGGTGAACGAAACAGCCCCAAACGGCCTTGCCTGATAGAACTGGAGTTTCCCATGCGCTCCAGTGACCGTAAGCCGTATCACTTCCGGGGCGCACATCGAATACATAATTGCCTGCATAGTGAAGGCAGAAGGTCTGCGCCAAATCTGCGAACAAGTCCTCCATTGCAGGCCTTCCAACGCACTTGAGATCGCCGCTCTCAAAGCAACCGTCTGGGAGGAATAGCGAAGCAAGCGCTTTCGGATTGTAAGCCTCGCCGGTCGAACCACCGGTGTCACAATGCTCGAAGAACTCGACGACCCTCTCACGAAGACGTTCAATATCTTCCAGTCTTGAGATGCGCGCCTCAAGCGACATTGGTGCCCTCACGAGACTCTTGATCCCAGGTCCACAATTTCGAAATTCGCTCTTCCGCCCATCCAACCCGGTAATCGGAAACGAACTTCACCGTCAACTCGGCGCGCGACGTCAACCATTGCGCATTGCGCTTCACGTATGCATCCTTGTAAAGACCAGCCATCAGCATCGGCTTGCCTCCGATTGTTAGCGGCGCCCAGGTCGTCCATCGAGCAGTCGCGCTGCCTCCATCCGGCGATATCTCGATAATCTGGTTCATCACGAAGTTGAGCGAAAACGAGATCTTATTTTTGCACGACGCCAAAAACTCCGACAGCTGAGCGTATCCCTGATAGACTCCAAAATGGAGCGACTCCCAGGTCGCATCCTCAGAAAAGGTATCAAGGACTGCTTGGGCAGGGCCGTTCTCGTTGATCATTGCATCCAGGCAGCGCGCATATTCACACTTGAGCTGTCGAACGGCTTCGATGTCTTCGAGCTGCGCGACGCGACGCTCGCTATCTTCAAGTTTGAGGATCACGAAATTACTCCAGGCAGTGGGCTATCTAAGGCGGACTCGAGAGAATTTGGTGCTCCAGCGTTGCGTTTCCCGCAGATGTGGAAATGCCGCAGGAATTCCGGTTGGCCGGGCCTAGGGCACGGCAAGGCCGACGCGGCCAGCAAGCAGATCCTCACGGCTTACTTCGCCCGTGATGCGACCTTTCTGGATGCTGAGCACGCGATCCGAGAGCGAAGCAATGAACTCGAGATTCTGCTCGACGACAATCATCGAGAGCGATCGGCGCTTCCTCAGCGCGAGCAGCGTCTCGATGATTTCCTCGATGATCGACGGCTGAATACCCTCAGTAGGTTCGTCGAGCAGAATCAATTTTGGATTCGCGCAGAGACATCTTGCAAGCGCCAACAGCTGCTGCTCTCCTCCGGAAAGTGCTCCGCCGGGCCGGTCGAGCAGACGGACAAGTCGCGGAAAGTCCGTAAGCAGGTCATCGATAACACCGAGATCTTCTTTCCGTGCGGCGGCGAGTCCCATCCGTAGGTTCTCACGCACCGTCAGGGTTGTGAATATTTCGCGCCCCTGCGGGACAAGACCAAGGCCCATGCGCGCACGCCCGTGAATGGGAAGTTTGGTGACGTCACCGCCGAGGAACCGCACGACACCGTCCATCGCCGGCAGATGCCCCATGAGAGACTTCAGCAGGGTCGTTTTTCCCATCCCGTTGTGCCCGAGGATGCCGAGATACTCGCCTTCCCCGACATCGAATTCGATTCCAGTCAGGATCGGCACAGGACCGTAGTTTGCGCGCAACCCTTGAACCTCGAGAACGTTCATCATGAGACGACCACCTTCTTGCCGAGATACACGTCGCGTACACGGGCATCAGCCAGGACGTTCTTGAGGGTGTCTTCCATCATGATCCGCCCCTGATGAAAGACGGTGACAGTGCGCGCAATCATCTTGATGAACTCCATATCGTGCTCGACCACGATGATTGCGCGCGCTTCATTGATCTCCCGAATGATCTCAGCAGTGCGCTCCGTCTCTTTGTCGGTCATACCCGCAGCTGGCTCGTCGAGAAGGAGGAGCTCAGGATCACCGGCAAGCACTGTACCGATCTCAACCCACTGGCGTTGACCGTGGGAAAGCTGCCCAACGATGGCGGACTGCTTTTCGGTCAGACGAACTCTCTCCAGAATCTCGTCTACAACAAGGTTTGCCATACGGGGCGTGTTCTTGCGGCGCGCGGATAGCCAGATATTCTCGCGCACGGAGAGGCCGTTGAACACATTCGGGATCTGCGTCTTTATGCCTAGACCGGTACGAGCGATCTCATGGCTCGGCAAGCCTGCAATCGACCTGCCGCGAAAAGCGATCGTCCCTGATGACGGCGTGATTTGCCCGGTCAGCATCTTGAAAAAGGTGCTTTTGCCGGCTCCGTTCGGGCCGATCAGGCACCGCAGTTCCATTTCGCCGAGGTTGAAGTCGACGCTGTCATTGGCAACGACGCCTCCGAAGTTCATTGTCAATTTTTCTGTCTTCAGCAATGGGACAAGTTCTGTCATGTCAATTGACCGGCATGAGGCGTGCTTTGAGCGCTGCCGTGTTCGGTCGTGCTCCGGTAGCGCTTACGCAGTCGCGCAAGACAGAGGAGGAAGGTCGGTGCGACACCTTTCGGCAGCAACAGGACGAAGCCGACGAGAATTGCGCCGAGGACGAGATTCGAGTTGAACGTCTGCTGTGATCCTATCAATGCAACGAGCCACTGGATCACAAAGCAACCTACGATCGGACCGAACAGACTGCCAAGTCCGCCGACGGTGATCCAAATGATGATTTCGGCTGATAGCGAGAGGGAGAAAATTGTTGGCCCGACAAACGCACCCCAATTGACGTAAAGCGCGCCGCCTAGACCTGCAATCGCACCGCCAAGGACAAACACGCCGAGTTTGACCAATCGCGTATCGTAACCGAGAAGAGCGGCGCGAGTCTCGTTCTCGCGCACCGCGACCGCAACGCGGCCGAAACGGCTGACCAGGATCAGCCTAAGCAGCAGATAGACCGCGATTAGCGTACCTCCTGTAACCCACCAGGAAGTCTCGGGAGACAGTGGAATTTCTGGGTGGAAGGGCATATTGAAGGTGGGCACCGAGGGGATCCCATTGAACCCCCCCAGCCGCGCGATGCCGATCCTATACGCTTCTCCTGCGGTCGAATTGACGACATTGAAGAGAATGAGCGTTACGGTGAGTGTAATAACACCGAGATAGACGTCGCTTATCTTGCCGTAGAACACGAAATAGCCGAGCGCTGTTGCAAAGAGTGCCGGAAGAACGACCGCGAGCAGGATTGCGTTTGTCGAGTCACCAAAATTGATGGCCGCTATTGCATAGACATAGCCTCCAAGTCCGAAGAAGGCAGTTTGCCCAAATGACAGGATGCCGCCGAAACCCCATATGAAGGCCACGCTCAGTGCGAGCACGCTCATAGCCGCGAATAGCGTTACTTGCATCAGCGCGAAAAGGTCGAGGTGGAGAGGCAGCAGGGCGACGCCTGTCGCCGCTGCCAGCACCAGAATAGACTGAAGGCCGGCATGTCGCGCATCGGTCATTACGACATACCTTTGAAGAAACGTCCGGAAATGCCCTGCGGCAGAATGCGGATCAGGAGGATCGCCGACAGGAACAGAATCACCTCGCCGTACACTGGGGTCGTGAAGTAGGCACCGAGCTGATTGACGAGGCCAAACAAGCCCGAAGCAGTCAGCGTTCCCGAGATGATCGTGGCACCGCCACCCACCACCGTTATGAAGCATTTCGCTATGAAAGCGGCTCCCATGACGGGGGTAATTCCTGACAATGGCGCAAGCAGCCCCCCAGCCAGTCCCGTCAGTCCGGCGCCGATGCCAAACGTGATCATATAGACGCGGCTGGGATTGACGCCGAGCGTCGCCGCCATGTTCGGATTCTGCATCACCGCGCGGGCGATGAGTCCAAATCGGGTGAAGCGCAGCAGAGCATAGACCAGCGCCATAACGGACACTGCCATCCCGGCCAGGAACAGGGTGTACCAACTCGACCGGTACTCACCGACCTGGAAGCCGCCAAGCGGCGTCGGCACACCGTTCATCGTGTTGCCGTAGATCGTCGTGACAAGTCCGATCAACAGGAGGCTCAGCCCCCACGTTGCGAGCATTGAATCGACGAGCCGCCCGTAGAGAAAGCGGATCAAGCAGCGCTCGATGAGCAATCCGACCAAGCCGACAAACAGTGGAGCAACGATGATCATCGAGACCCAGATGTTCATGCCGGCATTGGTCGCGATCACCGTTGCGTAGGCACCGAGCATAACGAATTCGCCATGCGCGAGATTGATGATCTTCATCATGCCGAAGATGATGGCCAGGCCGACACAGAGCAGGAACAGTGACGCAGCGCCATTTAGAACATCCAGCGCGAGGATGATTGCCAAATCCATGGATTGCTCCGAGAAGCGGGAGATGGAGTGGCGACGCCGGCGAGCCTAGGCGGCGCCAAACCCGAAGGCGTTAGAGCGAGATCTCGTATTGCTTGTTGTCGTTCGGGTTCTTCACCAGATCGCAGACTGCGGCAGTGTCGAGTGGCTGCGCGTCCGGAAAGGTCTCGGTGACGACCCATTTGCGATCCTTCACCACGGCGAGATACGTGTTGCGCGAGACGTGGTGCGTCTTATGATCGACCACTACCTTGCCGCTCGGGCCGTCGAACGCGATGCCGGTCTCAAGCGCTTCGATCACCGGCAACCGCTCGATCGTTTTTGCCTTTTTGACACCCTCCACCCATAGGTTGAAGCCCTCGTAGGTCGCTGCGGCGAGCTCGCTGATATAGGGTATGCCCCGTGAGAGCTTCTTGAGCTTGTCGACGTATGCCGTGCTGGCCGGGGTGGTCAGTTCTTCGAAGTAGCCGAAAGTGCCAATAATGCCGTCGCTTTCGGCCGCGGAAAGGGTTGCTGGTTCATTGAACAGCCCGAAGGTGGTAGAGGCAATTTGAATGCGGTCCTTCATTCCGGCCGCGGCCCATTGGCGGTAGAAGGCAACGTGGTTTCCGCCGACGAGTGCGGAGAGAATCAGGTCCGGTCTTGCGGCCTGGATCTTGGATATAGTCGGACCGAAATTAGTGACATCGAGGGGGAAGAAGTCGACGGATAATGTCTCGCCGCCATTTTCCTTGACGTACTTCTGCATCCATTTGGCGGTGATCTGCCCGTAATTATAGTCGGCCGCGATGATATACACTTTCTTGCCGCCCTTGCTCATCGCGTAGGGCACAAGTTTCGCAACCGTCTGCGCTGGCGTAGTCCCAGTGATGAACATGTTCCGATCGCAGACACCTCCTTCATAGAGCGTGTTGTAGACATAGAGGGTACGAAAGCGATCGAAAGTCGGTCGGATGGCCTCACGGGATGCCGAAGTGATGCCTCCAACGATTACCGATACCTTGTCCCGAACGGACAATTGCTGGGCGTATTGCGAATACAGTTGGATGTTCGACTGTGTGTCGTAGTGGACGAGCTTTAGGGGGCGCCCGAGCAGACCACCAGCCGCATTCACCTCCTCGACCCCAAGCTTGAGACTGTCCACCATTGGCGAGCCCGAGGCCGCCATCGTACCCGACTGATCATGGAGCGATCCGACAAGGATCGGCTCAGCCGCGAAGGCATTCCGAATGAACACGGGGGAAGCGAGAGCCGTGACAGACGCGGCAGCGGCCGTCGAGCGCAAGAAATAGCGACGAGTAAGACTCATGGGGCGAAACTCCGGGTGGGGCGCGGGTGATTAGCTCCATGAAGTTGATATTACAATGATTGAAAAAGCAACTACTTTTCTCAGACGCTAAATTTGAGCTTTCTGGTCCAAAAATGGAAGGAATTCCTCGAAGTTATTTCTTTCCATGCGGCTCAAGATCGATGTAGAGAGCTTATAGAGTCGCAAATAGTTGAAATTTCAAATGTCAGATCGCCCCCTAAACGAGCATTTGTCTCATCTACTGTCCCAAGCGAGCAGGCATTTTGCTCGCCATCTAAATGCAGATGGCATCGCCCTCGATGAGTGGCGTTTGATGAAGGCGCTGTCGGAGCGCCGAGGAATGACGATGCGCGCCATCGCCGATGAATTGGCCCTGAGCGCTCCGACCACCACCAAAATTGTCGATCGCATGGTGCAGGAAGCGCTCGTCTACCGCGCTCCTGATCCGTCCGATCGCCGGAAGGTCGTCCTCTTCCTGTCAGAGAAGGGAGCGGAGCGCCTTGCGGCCCAGAGCGCGCGAGTCAACGAGCAAGAGACCAAGGCTGAAGACGCCTACGGCAACGAGCACGCCGAAAAGCTGAGGGCCATGTTGGAAAGCTTCATACGCAGGATGGAATGAGTGGGGCTAGGGGCTTCGCAACTCTTCCTTCGAAGTGCGGAGTCCATCCCTCGATCGTCGATACTTCTGTCATCGATCCCGCCAAACGAGAGAGAGCATGAACAATTCCGAATCAGGAGCACGCCTAGGAATCCGCTTGCAGGATGTCGACCTGAGCGCGCTAAAGATGCCCTTCCACTCCCAATGGACATACGGTGCGGAATGGAGCAAAGCGCGAATTCTCGCCAGCGACCGCACGGACGCACGCATTGAACAACCTGTGGACGACACTGAAGATCTCAAATTCGAGGTTCACTACAGGTCATGGTTTGGCATCGCCTATTTCGGCCTGGGACGGAAAGCTAGCGCCGAGCAATCGCTCCCAAAGCTTCTGGCAACGCTGGAATCGACGGTTTCCGGGAGGATGAGTGCGGCAGCTGCCGCAAAGCTCGTCATAGGTGACAAGCTCAGCGAGTGCGTATTCAGTGAGTGCGTTTTCGGTGTGCCAATGCCTGGCTCGAAAACCCGCGCTACACGGTCGCCCCGGCAAAACCTTTGTCGCTTGCGGCACTGGAAAAGAGCGCAATGGACGTGCACGGCATCTTCTCAACTGGCACGGCCAATCCCATCATGTGCGAATTGATCGATCCAAGGCTAGACGTTTGGCTTGCCATACAGATTTCTGAAACCAGGCGCGACCAGCACTTTGTCTCTTCCGAACTTGCTCGGCGCGTCTTCACCCAGGTTTTCTTGCTAAAATAGGGGGCAGCATTCTCAGTGCCTAACAACTATAGATTTCGCGAAACACCGAATCGGGACTAGTTGCAGGGGCAAAATCCAGCCGTCTACCGGCACGGAGTTTGCATCTGATCCTAAGCTTTGCCGTAAGCGACTGCAGATAGTTCATTCTGCAGGATGGAAACGGACGGCAAATGGAGAGGGTCGGTTGCATGATCAAGCTTGGTTTGCTCGTAGCCGAAACGGGGGCGACTGCGATCTGGACCCCCTCAGCCATTGCTTGTGCACAACTGGCAGTCGCGGAGCTCAATCAGGCGGGAGGCGTGCTCGGTCGGCACATCGAACTCACCACGATCGACAGCGGGCCTACGGGAGAAACGGCGGCTGAAGCGGCATCCAATGCGGTTGCCTTCGAAGGTATCGACGGCATCGTCGGCATGGTCCCGAGCTATTGCCGTAGACCAGTGACGCGCGCTGTCGGCCGCACAGTACCCTTTATCTATACGCCGCAGTTCGAAGGGTTCGAGAATGACGCGAGAGTTGTGACAACAGGCGAAACATCTAGTCAACTTCTCGCACCGGCGCTTCGGATGTTCCAGGGCGGCCACCGTGACCGGCGCTATTTTCTCTGCGGGAACGACTACATGTGGCCACGTGGAAGTATAACGATCGCACGAGCAATGATTCAGGAAGCGCGCGGAACCATAACGGGTGAAATGTATCTGCCGTTGGGCAGCCGCGACTATGATGAAATTTTGTCCCGTATCGCCTCCACCCGATCCGACGTTGTTCTCCCATTTTTCCTGGGATCCGACGCGATCCATTTCAATCGCGCGTTCGCGGCCGCAGGGCTCACGTCGCGAGCGGATCGCTTTGCCTGCGCCGTAGATGAGACGATCATCTATGGGCTCGCCGAACACGAAACCGAAAACCTCTACATTTCGTCAGCGTACTTCTCCAGCCTTCGATCGCATAACAACGGCGCATTCCTCGAGCGCTATCACACACTCCATGGCGATAGTCCGCCCCCCGCCAACGCTTTTGGCCAATCTTGCTACGAAGGCGTGCATTGCTTTGCGGCTTTGGTCGCTGCGGCCGAGACGACGCGCGCCGACTCAGTTCGAGGTAAAGTCGGCCGCGCGCTTCAAGCGCGCACAGCCCGCGGCAAGAAGGGCGGCACGCTCGCCGGTTCGAGCCAACCGATCTATCTTGGCCGCGTGGACGGCTATGAGGTCTCGATACTCTCCCATCCCGTTTGATTGCCGATTCCGTTCAAGACGAGCCTCGCTGATTTACGGCTCGCCTTGCCTCAGCAATGGGCACACTAATGCGGCCCCTCTGGGCCGACCAGGGCCGCCACCTCGCTATCGTAAATTCGACGACCCGAATAAATTGGCTCGTCCAGTCCAGCGCCATTGCTTCGCCTCAGCCGTCGAGGCACAGCCCGGCAGCCGGCCTTTCCGACTGAACGCGGTTAAAATGATGCCAGAAGTCGCGAGACATTGTTTTCGAAATTGTTGTAGGCATCGACTGACTGAAGGCGATTGATCCGGTCGAGAATACGGCGCCATTGTTGGGCGCGGTGAAGTACACCGTGTCCGCGAAGAGTCAGTAGTCGTGTGAACCGGACAGGCCTGGATGGATACAGGATTTCCTCGACGACCATCTAATAGTTTTTACTGTGGCCACCCGACGAGGCCACTATCAGCGCGTGCGGCGGCGTGCCAAGCGAGATCGTAATGATCGATCTCCAATCCTCCAGCCGCGATAGGCGAGTCCGAAGTCTCCGGAAGAGACGGTTACCCCGCTCTGCTCCCCCGGGACGCGTTTGATATCGCTTATAGGGCGAACGAGAGGCTGGACGGAGTCAGGGGCCAGCCACGGCCAGAAGCAAGCGTCGGCTGCGCGACTGGAAGGGACGCTGCAAACGTACCGACGACGGAACAGCTGCGCTGCAGCGAAGCTTTCCAACTCGCTCGTTGTGGCTGTTCGTTGCTAGTCGTTAAACGCAATGCCTGTTGCAGCTTCACCAGGTGGACCGGGTTCAGTAATTTCGGAACAGTTGCTTCGCGGCTTTTCTCCGGCGAGCACGCCACGGAAGAAGGCCAAGGCATCGGGAAAGGCAGCGTTCAAGCCGCCATTGTGCGTAGCACCGGGATAGGTCTTCCAATTGACGTCGTTTCCAACGGCGCATAGAGCGGCGACCTCCGCATATTGGCGCATCGGCACCAGCGTAGTGTCGGCGAGACCGGTGCCGAGGAGCATGGGCACATGAAGCCTTCTCGCTCTCATGTCGGTGACAGGCGTCAGCCGCGCCAAAACCTGGACCATCGGCTGGACATAGACGTTATCCGCAGTAATGCCCTCCCGACGTGCGACATCTCGCATTTCTGGGGCGCAGCTCTCACGGGCTGCCTTTAGAATTGGCTTACCCTTGTCCGAGACGAGATCGTCGACCGTGGGAGCCCCTTCGGCCAGCGAACCGCCGAGCATCATCAAGGTCGTATAGATAGGGGACGCTATCGCGGTCGTGTCCGGCCTGTATGGTCCATCCGGGAACGTCGAGACGAGTCCCGTAGCCACAGTCGCAAGCAGCGGCACATCTGCAGCGTAGCTTTCCGCAATCATCGTCGCTCCGATCGCGGCACCTGAGCCTTGCGACTGCCCCGTGATAAAGACTTTCGGTGCGATCCTGTCCGGATACGCCGACAACGCGGCTCTCACCGCATCGAGCACAGAGCGGCCTTCCGCCTGCCAGACCAGGTAAGGATGTGGGCCTGGCCCGCCGAGCCCCTGGTAGTCCGTGGCGACAACTGCGAAACCGTTCTCAAGCCATCGCTGGATATAGGTTGCATCACGCGGCTTGTGTCCGGTCCAAGATGGGGCACATGCATCAGATACGCCGAGCGTGCCATGCGCCCAGGCGACCAGTGGCCAGCCGCCCGCCGGTGACTCCCCCTTTGGCAGATAAAGATCACCGGAACGATGCGGGCACTCCACCGCAGATCGTTGGATGTGTATAGGATCCGCTCGGCGCGACCTGCGCTTATGATTTCGGGCTGCGGTGGCACGGCCTCCTGCCGCAGCATCAGCCCCGGTCGTTCCGGCAGAGTGCCGGACCAACGATAAAAAGGTGAAAGGTCCAAATCCCCGACCCTCGCTCCGATCGGAAGTAGGGAGGGCTCGGTTCGCCCCGTCGAGGTTCCAACACCTATGGCCGCTGTGAGCGCAAGAAGCGAAATCGCGACGGGGATTCCACGCATAAGCTTCTCCATCAGTGCTGACGTCGGTTGGTGTCGTGTGTTGACCCATGGCAGCTTGGATCAATAGTTTCCCGGCGGCGCGAAGATCATCAAGACAGGCCTTCGACTAGCGGGCGCTGCAGGTGCCGCGTCATCAGTTCAGCTGCTTCCGGATAGTGGCGGGCTTCCAACAGGTCGAGCAAGCGTAGGTGCTCGCGCACGTGTCGGCGCATGCCCTCACGATCGGCGAAGCTGCGATAGGCGAACAGGCGACGGATCGAGTTCACGCGCTTGAGCGCCTCGAGGAAGAAGGGATTGCCCGCGCCGCGGATGATCTCCTCGTGGAATTCACAGCCGGAGTGAAAGATCTCGCCGATCGTCATCTTCTCGATTTCGCCATCGAAGACCCGCTGTTGGCGCTCGCGCAGGCGTGTGATCACCTCTTGGGGCAGCGCAAAGCCGGGCTGCGCGATCGCCGCCGGCTCGATCACCGCGCGAAACGCCTTGGCCTGCACTTGCGCTTCGGGACTCGAGACCGTCTTCGCGAAACGCCAGCCATAGCCCGGTAAGCGAGCGATCCAGCCCTCGGCGGCGATGCGGTCCAGCAGCCGCTGCAATTCCGCGCGGCTCAGATCATAGCGGCGCAAGAGCTCCGCCTCAGTTACGTCGGGCGGAAGTCGGCTCGCGAGCACGTCGCCTGCGATGGTCGTATAAACTTGCTCGCTGCGCCTGACGGCCGCGAGCGCCGGCTGGACGGCGCCACTGGTTGGATTCTTCGCCAGCACGAAGCCGCGATGGGGTTCGCCGCGCGCCAGCCCTGCCGCTTCCAGTGCCTTCAGGCCGAGCCGGATCGGCGCGCGTGAAAGGTCCAGCGCATCCGCAAGCCTTTGTTCGACCAGGCGGTCTCCGGCCTTCATGCCTTCGCGGCGAGCGAGTGTCATGATCAGACCGGCGAGGTGCTCGGCGCGCTCGGAGCCGTTCTTGTCGCTGCGCTGTCGGGAACTATCGGTGGCTCTCATTGCAGTGCACGCAGGTTTTAGGGCTTGACAGTTTTAGGGCTTGACAGAATGTCCCATGGATTGTTCTTTTATGCAACAATATACAATCAACCCAGGGAGGCCCACATGGCCCGCGAGCCCGATGTCCACATTTGCGAGGTCGCGCCCCGCGATGGTCTCCAGAACCTGGACATCTTCGTTCCGACCGAAGCCAAATGCGCCTTGATCGACATGATCGCGGCCGCGGGCGTCCGCGAGATCGATGCCGGGTCGTTCGTCCCGCCGAAAGTCGTGCCACAATTCGCCGACGTCGATGCGGTGATGGCGCATGCGCTCACGCACAAATCGACCACCATCGGCGCGCTGGTGCCGAACCCGAAGGGCGCCGAGCGCGCCATCGGCGCCGGCGTCGACTCCCTCTATTTCGTCATCTCGGCCAGCGAGACGCACAACCGAGCCAACGTGCGCCGCTCGATCGACGAGCAGGTCGAGGGGTTTCGCGCGGTCCGCGCCGCGATCGACGCTCGGCCGGTGGGGCGGCGGCCGCAATTGATGGGTGCGATCTCCACCTCCTTCGGCTGCTCGCTGGAAGGCGAAGTGAGCGAAGCGGCGGTATGCCGGGTCGCGCGCGCCTTTGCCGAAGCGCGGGCCGACGAGATCGGCCTTGCCGACACCGTCGGTTATGCGACGCCCAAATCGATCCGGCAGATCGTCACCGCCGTGCAGCGTGAGGTCGGAACGCAAATGACGCTGCGGCTGCATCTGCACGACACGCTCGGTGCGGGCCTTGCCAATGCCATCGCAGGCCTCGAGGCCGGCATCCGCCGTTTCGATGCCGCAGTGTCCGGCCTCGGCGGCTGCCCCTTCGCTCCCGGCGCGCGCGGCAACATCGTCACCGAGGATCTCGTGTTCATGCTGGAGCGCATGGGGCTCTCCACCGGCATCGACCTCGACCGCCTGATGCAGACCCGCGAGATTCTCGCCCGCCACATCCCGGCAAACCATCTGACCGGCCATCTGCACGAGGCCGGGATTCCCAAGGTCCTGCGGAGCGCCGCATGACTGCGGCTGCGCACGAGAGGGCATCTGAGCTGCGTCCGTTGGCGGGCGTTCGGGTGATCGAGTTCAGCCAGATGGTGATGGGGCCGAGCTGCGGCCTGATCCTGGCCGATCTCGGAGCCGACGTGATCAAGGTCGAACCGCCGAAGGGCGACCGCACCCGCACCTTCAAGGGGCCTGCCGCCGGCTTCTTTGCGACCTACAGCCGCAACAAACGCAGCATCGCGCTGGACACGTCGGGCGCGCAGGGCCAGGACGTCGCACGAAGGCTGATTGCCAGCAGCGACGTCCTGATCGAGAACTTCCGGCCGGGCTTGTTGAAGCGGATCGGCCTCGACTACGACAATGTCGCGGCCTTCGCACCACGCCTGATCTATTGCTCGCTCAAGGGCTATCTGCCTGGCCCTTACGAGAACCGCCTCGCACTCGACGAGGTCGTGCAGATGATGGGCGGCCTCGCCTACATGACCGGTTTGCCCGACAGACCGATGCGCGCCGGCGCTTCGGTCAACGATGTCATGGGCGGCATGTTCGGCGTGATCGCGATTCAAGCTGCGCTCGCCGAGCGGCAGCGCACCGGCCGGGGCCGCTACATCCAGAGCGCCCTCTATGAGAACAACGTGTTCCTGATGGCGCAGGCCATGATGTGCGAGGTGGTCAGCGGCCAGCCCTCGATCCCGTACTCGATCAAGGACAGCCCATGGCCGGTCTACGACCTCTTCGATACCAGGGACGGCTCAAAACTGTTCGTCACCATCGTCGGCGAAGAACAATGGGAGGCGTTCTGCCGCGCCTTCGATCGCGAAGCCTGGCTTACCGATCCCCGCTTTGCGAGCAGCAACGACCGGGTCGATCATCGCAGCTGGCTGATCCCGGAGATCGCGAAGATCTTCAAGCAATGGGACAAAGCCGATCTCGCTGCGCGGCTCGAGCAGCTCGATCTGCCCTATGCGCCGGTGAACAAGCCCGGCGATCTCTTCGACGATCCGCATCTCAACCGGTCCGGTGGCCTGACCGACATTCGGCTTCCTGACGGCCGCGAGGCCAAGACGCCGCTGTTGCCGATTTCCATGGACGGAATGCGCCTGCCCAATCGCTACGATCCTCCCGGGATCGGTCAGCACAGCGGCGAGATCCTGAGCGAGATCGGCATGTCGCCGGACGAGATCGAAGCGCTGCGGCAGCAGGGGACGATCAAGGTTGCGCCGTCCTGACCGGTCGGCGCAATCAAACAAGATCAAGGGAGGAGCAGCACATGAGCATGAACAGGCGCCAGGCGCTGATCGCGGGCTCCGCATGGGCCGGTGCATCGCTGCTGCCGGGGCAATTGCGTGCGGAGGCCAAGCAGGTCTCGCTCGCATTCGGGCCGGTCTCGCCGGTCTACGCCATCGGCATGATCGCCGAGCTCAAGGGCTACTTTAGGGACGAAGGGCTCGATTCCAAGCTCGTCACAGGTAACGCCGGCACGTTCGGCCGCCAGACCTTGGCGGCGGGGCAGGTGCTGTTCGCGCATGGCGATGCCAGCCATCCGCTCCAGCTCGGTGCGCGCGGCAAGCCCTGCAAGATCCTGCTCGCGACCGAGATGGTGTGCTCCTATGCCAACATCATGGTCCGGCAGGACCTCTACGACAGTGGCATCACTTCGGTCGAGAAGCTCGCGGAGTACAAGCGCCCCGACGGCGCCAAGCCGATCGTTGCCGCGACCGCGATCGGATCGGGCACCTGGGTGTTCGGCACCTATGTGTTCGAAGCGCGCGGGCTCGGCAGCAAGGTGAACTGGGTCGCGGGCGGCGGGCCCAACACGATGTTCCCTTCGCTGCAGACCAAGCAGTTCGACGCCATCATGGCGCCGCCGAGCTGGATCGTCGAGGTCGAGAAGAAGGGCTTTGGCCGGACGATCTACGACACGTCGAAGCCTGGTGTGTTCGACAAGGATTTCGGCGGCACGCTGCCCGTGCTCGTGATCTACGCACTCCAGGACACGGTCGAGCAGGACAAGCCGATGGTGCAGGCCTATGTCAACGCGATCTACCGTGCGATGGCTTTCGTGAAGGCGACGCCGCTTGCGGAGGTGCAGGCGCTGGTCACGCCGAAATATTTCTCAGGGATCGATCCCGATGCGGTCAGCGCCGAGCTCGGCTTCGACAAGTCGACCTGGGCCTATGACGGCGCCATCGACAAGGCTTCGTTCGAACGCGGCGCCAAGCCCTGGTACCGCAAGGGAACGGACATTCCGGAGACCAAATACGAGGATGTCGTCGACATGAGCTTCCTCCAGGCGGCCAGGGCGAAGTACAAATGATCGCCGCGCCAAGCCAGGGCCTGGCGCTCGCGCGCGACGAGGAGCCAGCAGCGGCGGCGCGCACGCGCATTACCGTGAAGGGGCTCGTCAAGCGCTTTAACGCCTCCGGCCGCGAGTTCGTGGCGGTGGATGACGTCTCCTTCGAAGTCAAGCAGGGCGAGTTCGTCGCGCTGCTCGGTCCATCCGGTTGCGGCAAGAGCACCATCCTCAACATGGTCGCGGGGTTGTTGCCGCGTTCGGGCGGACGCATCCTGATCGATGGGGATACGGTCGAGACCGGCAAGGTCAATCCCAGGGTCGGTTATGTCTTCCAGCGCGATACGCTGTTCCCCTGGCGCACCGTGGAGCAGAACATCGGCTATGGGCTGGAGATCGCGGGACTGCCGAAGACCGAGCGCGCCGGGCGCGTCGCTTCGGCGGTCGAGAAGGCCGGGCTCTCGGGTTTTGGGCAGAGCTTTCCGCGCATGCTGTCCGGCGGCATGCGCCAGCGTGTCGCGTTGATGCGCACGCTGATCCTGGAGCCCGAGATCCTGCTGATGGACGAGCCGTTCGGCGCGCTCGACACCCACACCAAGCTCGAGATGCACAAGACGTTGCTGGAGATCTGGGAACGCGAGCGGCAGACCGTGTTGTTCGTGACGCACGATCTCGGCGAAGCCTTGACGCTGGCGAGCCGCATCATCCTGCTCTCGGCGCGCCCCGGGCGCCTCAAGGAAGATTTCGACGTCGCAATCCCGCGTCCGCGTGATCCGGTGGGCGTGCGCGAGACGGCCGAGTTCGGCCGGCTCTATTCCCACATCTGGCATTCCCTCGGCGAAGAATTCCGCCGCACCAGGGCCGACTGATCATGTCCCACAGCCGCACCGTCATCCTGTTCTGGCAATTGGCCATTCTCGCGGTGGTTCTCGTCGTCTGGCAGTGGGGTTTTGAATGGAGCAAGGCGTTGCTGCCGAAGGCCTATGTGCCAAAAATCCTCGATCCCTATTTCATCGCCAAGCCGTCGCTGATCTGGCAGAGTTTCTTGCGGCTCGGTTGCTTTTCCGATGCCGCCGGCTTTACCGCCTGCATCACGGGCAGCGACAATAATCTGTGGCTTGCGACGCTCGTCACCTTGAAGAACACCTGGTGGGGCTTTCTGTTCGGCTCGGCCAGCGGGATCGCGGCCGGCCTCGTGCTCGGCCGATCGGACTTCCTTGCCCGCGTGTTCGGACCCTACATCGTGGCGCTCAACTCGATACCGCGCATCGCGCTGGTGCCGCTCGTCATCCTGATCTTCGGCCTCGGTGACCTCTCCAAGATCGCAACCGCCTGGCTCGTCGTGTTCTTCGTGGTGTTCTTCAACACCTTCGAGGGCACGCGTGCGGTCGACCGCGACCAGATCGCCGCCGCCCGCCTGCTCGGTGCCAGCGAATTCACGGTGCTGCGCACAGTCGTGATCCCGTCCGCGCTTGCCTGGGTGTTTGCCTCGCTCCTGCCGGCCGTCTCCTTTGCGTTGATCGGCGTCATCGTCGGCGAGTTCATCGGCGCCGAACGCGGCCTCGGCAAGCTCATCATCGAAGCCGAGGCGCGCGCCAACGCCAGCGAGATGATGGTCGCCATCTTCGTCATGATGTTCGTCGGCATCCTGCTGGCGATCGCGGTACGCTCGCTGCAATCCTACCTGCTGCGATGGCAACCGCAGTTTGAGCATTAAGGGCGAGGACCACCACCGAGATCTGACTGCCTATTGACGGGTTTGTCGGCCACGCATCGCGGATCGGCAAGGACCGAGGTCGGTATCGTCATCAGCGATTAACCTGATTGCCGGTATGAACGACTTTAAGCTAGCCGAGAGAATCCAGGCGTGCGGCTTGACCGTCCGATCCTGATTGCCTCCGCCTCCTGAGCCGTTCAGCCAGCAAGAACTGCGACACGCCGACTCTCGCGATGCTGAACCAGCCGGAGCGGCACGACACGAACGTGCACACGCTGTGAGATCGGCAGCCTTAGCTCAACAGGTCGCGTGTTCGAGTGCAATGCTGGGAAGCGTGGCGCTCAGGAAGTTTGGCGCGCGCATTGCCTCTGGACAGTCCTGTAAGCCTGTTCTCCAGCCGAACGACCGCATGGTCGACTCGTTTTGCTTCGCAGACACCTCAGCAGATAGGTGACTGCGATTCATCGATGCTTGCAAAGTTCTCATTTGTCGGCCAGTTCCACCTCGACGCAGACTAGCCCCAAAGTCAACGCTCTCGAGCGTTTTGGGGAGGGTACGTGCTTCTACAACGCCAACTGGCGTCCATTCAGGTTGCGGGCGACAAGCCCGGACCCGCGATGCGCCTGCGCTGCAAATCTCGACATAGATGAATTTGTTTCTCTCGGCCCGGTCACCACCGACGGCGTCCGTTCACGCCGGCGGCTGACTAACCAGGCCATGATCACGTGAGAAGCGCTCCGAAGCCGGCTCTTCCGGACTCCGGACGCCCAAGAGGAGGAGGAAGGGATGAAGTTCAGGACGTTTCTCGGCGCGGCCGCAGTGCTAGCGCTGGCTGCAGGTTCGGCGCCGGCTGCAGACAAGGATGCCACCGACACAGCGGTGGAAGCCGCGAAGAAGTACGCGGGCACAACGATCAGCATCGTCTGGGAGGCCGGTCTCCAATCTCTGGACCCGTTGAACTATTCGGGCCCGCAATGGGAGAAGCTCACCGGCATCAAGGTGAAGGTGGTCGAGGTACCGACCGACCAGATGTTCACCAAGATCATGCAGGATTTTAAATCAGGCGCCGGAGCGTACGACGCGCTGAACGTCATCCCATCCTGGATGCCTGACCTGGCGCGCGCAGGCGCGCTCGAGCCGCTCGACAAGTATGTCGACAAGTTCGGCTATCGCGACGAACTGCAGGACATCGCGGCGGCCTATCGCGACAATCAGATGCAGTATGACGGGAAGATCTACGGCTTTCCGGACGATGGCGACGTGATGCTGCTCTACTACCGGAAGGACATCTTCGAGGATCCGAAGATGAAGGACGAATTCAAGGCCAAGTTCGGCTACGAGCTCGCGCCCCCGAAGGACTGGAAACAATTTGACGAAATCGGCCAGTTCATCACCGACAAAATGGCGCCGAAAGTCTACGGCGCTGGCTTCTTCCGTACCGCACCCTATCCGCAATACATGTTCCAGGAACGCTTCCGCATGGAAGGCGGCAAATTCTTCAATGCGGATACCATGAAGGCCACGGTGAATGGCGACGTCGGCCTCAAGGTGTTCAAGCAGATGCTGGCGGAAAACAAGTTCATGCCGCCCGGCGTCGAGCAGTGGAATTTCGTCGACAATCTCGCCGCCTTCCTTCAGGGCACGACCGCGATGACGATCTCCTGGCCGCCCTACGGCCGCTGGGCCGCGGGCTACGGCTCCGGAGAGGACGCTTTGAAGTGGGTGCCGAAATCGCAAGTCGCCGGCAAGGTCGGCTACGCCCTCACCCCTCTCGGTCGCCCCGAGCTCGGCGTCGGTTTCGATCTATCTGTGTCGGCCACCAGCAAAAACAAGGAGGCCGCCTATCTCTTCATCCAGTGGCTGAACAGCAAGAAGACCAGCCTCGAGCGCGTCCAGCTCCCCTATACGCTGCGCGATCCCTTCCGGCTCTCGCACTATGCGAGCGAGAAATATCGTGCGCTCTGGCCTGACGCTGCCGCCTATCTCGACAACATCAAGACGTCCGGGGAGAAGGGCCTGCTCGACCTGTCGTTGCTGCAACAGGACAAGTACGACGAGGCGATGACCAAAGCGATCTCGAGCCTTTGGGCCGGCGAAGATCCCAAGGCCATTCTCGACCGCATGGCGCAGCAATTCGATGCGATCACCGAGAAGGTCGGCATCGAGAACCAGAAGGCCGCCTACAAGGTCTGGGCCGCAAAGCCCGGCGCCTACCCGCAATGATTGGCTGGATACCGCACGGGAGGCATCGCTCTCCCGGCGGTGCCGTTTCCTGGACTGACAATGACGCTTTCCGCAAGTCTCAACGCAGCCGAGCAACGCCGCCCTAGTCGCTTTGGGCGCATGCTCGAGGACCGCCTGCCCTATCTCATCGTCGCGCCGGCCATTCTGATCCTCCTCCTGGTCGGGCTGTTTCCTTTGATCTACTCTCTGATCGTGAGCTTCCAGCGCATCACGATGACCGAGAACGACACCTCCTTCGTTGGCCTCTTGAACTATGCGGAGCTGTTCAGGGATACCCGCCTCTGGGCTTCGCTCGGTCACACCGCCATCATCACCGCGATCGCCCTCCCCTTGGAGCTGTTGGTCGGATTCCTGATGGCGCAGCTCTTCATCGATCGCATGCCGGGCAGACAGATCTTCGTCGCGCTGCTGGTGCTTCCGACGGTGATCTCTCCGATCGTCGCGGGCGCGACCTGGCGCCTGATGTTCGACGTCCGCTTCGGCCCAATTGGCCAGATCCTGAGCTTCATCGCTGGAGAACCGGTCCGGATCCTGTGGACCGTCAATCCCACCTACGTCTATCCGGCGATCATCATCTGCGAGGTCTGGCAGTGGTCGCCGTTCATGTTCCTCCTGCTGCTTGCCGCCCTGTCGAATGTCGACCAGTCGCAGCTCGAGGCCGCGGAGATCGATGGGGCATCGTACCTGCGCGTGCTTCGGGCGATCGTTCTGCCGGCGATCGCGCCCGTGATCGCCGTTGCCTGTCTGATCCGCGGCCTCGATCTCGTTCGCATCTTCGACATCATCTGGGCCCTCACCGAGGGCGGGCCGGGCTCGATGACCGAGACCATCTCGCTTTACACCTATGTGCAGGGCTTCTCGCAATTCGAGACCAGCTACACAGCCGCGATCTCCTTCCTGGTGATTGCGCTGCTGACGCTGCTAACGACCCTAGTGCTCAAGCGCATGGAGCTTGCGCGATGAGGATCGGCAAGCTTCCGGCCAGAAAAGCCCGCATTCTCGCCGTCCGGTATCTCGGCGCCGGCACCGTGACCCTGCTGTTCCTGTTTCCGGTCTACTG
The DNA here is from genome assembly GCF_014198245.1 of Bradyrhizobium sp. cir1. GTDB lineage: Bacteria > Pseudomonadota > Alphaproteobacteria > Rhizobiales > Xanthobacteraceae > Bradyrhizobium. The sequence goes on along the minus strand of NZ_JACIHE010000022.1, from coordinate 87,259 downwards.
GCTGTTCATGATTTCGTTCAAGACACCGGACGAGATCTACCATGTGCCGCCGTTGTGGATTCCCGGCCAGATCCAGTTCTCGAACTATTACGTCCTGTTCAAGGATGGCGACGTCCTGGCAATCCTGAACAGCCTGATCGTCGCCGGCGTCAGCTCCGGCATTGCAATCGTTCTGGGAACACTTTGCGCCTACAGTCTCGCACGGTTCGGCACCGGCGGCGAGAACTTGGCGATGTGGATCATCTCCCAGCGCATGATCCCGCCGATCGCGGTCGTCTTCCCGATCTTCCTGATCTATGTGTATCTCGGTCTCGTGGATGGCTATTTCGGGCTGATCCTCCTCTACACCGCATTCAATCTTCCCTACGTCATATGGATGATGCGGGGTTACATCGTCGACGTTCCCCTTGAGCTCGAGGAAAGCGCGCTGGTCGATGGCCTCAATCGATGGGAGGTGATCTGGAAGGTCGTCTTCCCGATGGTTCGCCCCGGTCTCATGGCAACGTCGGTATTCACCTTCGTGTTCGCCTGGAACGACTTTCTGTTCGCACTCGTGCTCACGCGTACCGAGGTCATCACGTTTCCGGTCATGTTGACGCACTATTTTGGCGGTCAGTCGAATTTCTGGGCGAAGATTGCGGCGATGTCCGTCCTGGGGACGTTGCCGATCTTCGTCGCGGTCTCGGTGATGCAGCGCTATCTCGTGCGCGGCATCTCATTGGGCGCAGTCAAAGGTTAGGGAGAGCAGAGTGGCTGACGTCAAGCTATCCGGCGTGCATAAATATTATGGCAACGTGCACGCAGTTCGGGGTGTCGATCTCACCATTGCCGATGGCGAATTCGCCGTGCTGGTGGGGCCGTCCGGCTGCGGCAAGAGCACGCTGTTGCGAACCATCGCCGGTCTCGAGGATCCGGACGACGGAACGATCAACATTGGGGGCGCAGTGGTCAACGACCTGCGCCCGCGCGAGCGCAACATCGCCATGGTGTTTCAGAATTATGCGCTCTATCCCTATTTGACCGTCGGCGAGAACATCGCCTTCGGTCTGCGCGCCCGCAAGACTCCCGAGATCGAGATTAGGAAGCGGGTTAGTGAAGCCGCCGAGATGCTCGGCATCGGCAATTTCCTGCAGCGCTATCCGCGGCAGCTCTCCGGTGGACAACGCCAGCGGGTCGCGATCGGCCGCGCCATCGTCCGCAAGGCCGACCTGTTCCTGTTCGACGAGCCGCTCTCGAATCTCGACGCCCAGCTGCGCGACGAGATGCGCACCGAAATCAAGCGCCTGCATCACGAGATCACGACGACGATGATTTACGTGACCCACGACCAGGTCGAGGCCATGACGCTCGCTGACCGGATCGTTCTGCTGCGAGACGGACTGATCGAGCAGCAGGGCGCTCCGCTCGAGCTATTCGAGCAGCCGCGTACGGGCTTCGTAGCCGGTTTTCTCGGCTCTCCCTCAATCAACCTCATACCTGGGATCCTCAGAACGGACAATGGCGGAGCAGCAGTTGCATTTCAGGCCGGCGAAGGCTTGAATCTTCCGAGTGCAAAAGCCAGGTTGCTGCGCGGCGCCAATGGCCAACAAGTTCTCGTCGGCATTCGCCCCCAGCATTTCAGCCGCGCTGGCGGCGGACCTCTCCGCGACGGAGTAGTCCCCTATTCGGCCGTCGCAGATCTCATTCAGCCGACCGGGACCCGTACATTTACCACGATCAAAATCGGTGGTGTGGATGCGGTTGCCGAGTTGCAGGCTCATGACGTCAGCAGCCATGGCGAGCGGATCGACCTCGCCATCGATCTCAATCGCGTGGTGCTGATCGATCCGGCCAGCGGCCTGGTCATCGCCTGAGGAGCGCCGACAATAGGAGAACAGGAGGAAGAAATGGCGTCGAGAATGTTTGCCACCGGGATCGGAGCCCCCGAGGGCCCGGTGTGCCTGCCGGACGGATCAATGTATGTCACGGAGATGTCCGCGTCGACCCTTTGCGTTACGCGACTTGATCATCGCGGCAACCGCCGCGTGATCCGGACGACCGGCGGGCGTCCGAACGGATTGACGACTGATGGCCACGGCCGGATCTGGATCGCAGAGGCAGGCCTCAAGGCGCTGATCTGCATCGACGAGAGCGGAAACGAGATCCGGCGCATGCAAGGCGAAGGCGCGGACCGGTTTCTGTTTCCGAATGACCTCTGCTTCGGTCCGAACGGATTGCTCTACATGACCGATTCCGGAATGGCCGCCGAGGATTTCATCAATGGCCAGGCCTTCGTGGACGGTTATATGGATCTCGATTGGGACGGCCGTGTGTATGAGATCGATCCGGCAGCCATGAAGGTGCTCCGCGAAATCGATCGCAAGATTCGTTTCACCAACGGCATCGCTTTCGGTCCCGACGATCACCTGTATGCCAACGCGTCCTTTACCGGCGAAATCTACCGATACGACGTGTTCGGCGAAGCGGCGCCAAAGCGCGTCGTCTTCGGCAACGTCCTGCAACCGGATGTGAACCCCGACTTCAAAGGACCGGATGGAATGGCTTTCGGCACCGACGGTCGGCTATATTGTACCGTCTACAATCAGAAGAACGTCACTGTGCTGGACCGCCGAGGTAAGCTCGCCGATCGCTTGATCCTGGATGGACCGCAGCCGACGAATTGTGCCTTTACGATGGAAGGCAAGAAGTTGCGCGTCACTGAAGTCGGCAAGGGCCAGGTCGAGGAAATCGATATGCCGTGTGACGGCCTGCCGCTGCATCTGCCGAAATTTGCCTGATCAGTGTTCAATGCCGATATCGTGATCATGGCGGGCTTGCTGATCGTACATGTGCTCTGGCGCTCGGTCCTGAGGGACGGATCCTATCCTCTGCGCTGACAAAGAGCTAAAACATAAGCCCCAAAAGTGCGAAGGATTCTCCGGAAAGATGATGCTCAACAATGGGCTAGATCACGATTCATTCCAATCTCATCGCAGTTGTTCTTAGTGAAGTCGCGTCAGCAGCTCGTCCAGCGACTTCTTGGCGTCGCCATAAAACATTCGGGCGTTGTCCTTGTAGAACAGCGGATTCTCGATGCCCGAGTAGCCGGTGCCCTGACCGCGCTTTAGGACCAGCACGTTCTTGGCTTTCCAGACTTCGAGGACGGGCATACCAGCGATCGGCGATGTCGGGTCCTCTTGTGCCGCCGGATTGACGATGTCGTTCGATCCGATGACGATCGCGACATCGGTCGACGGGAAATCGTCGTTGATTTCGTCCATTTCGAGCACGATGTCGTAGGGTACCTTGGCTTCGGCGAGCAGCACGTTCATGTGCCCCGGCAGACGGCCGGCGACCGGATGGATACCGAACCGCACTTCCTTGCGTTTGGCCCGCAGCCGCTTCACCAATTCGGAGACCGGCTGCTGTGCCTGCGCGACGGCCATCCCGTAGCCCGGCACGATGATGACCGATTCGGCATCCTCCAGCATTGCTGCCACTCCGTCGGTATCGATCGCCACCTGCTCGCCCTCGATCGCCTGCGCCGATCCGCCGGATGCGCCGAAGCCGCCCAGGATGACGCTGAGGAAGTTTCGGTTCATCGCCCGGCACATGATGTAGGACAGAATGGCACCCGACGAGCCGACCAGGGCCCCGGTGACGATCAGCAGGTCGTTCGACAAGGTGAAGCCGATCGCCGCGGCAGCCCAGCCCGAATAGCTGTTCAGCATCGAGATCACCACCGGCATGTCCGCGCCGCCGATCGCCATGATCAGATGCCAGCCGACCGCCCCCGCAATGAACGCAACGAGGATCATCGTCCAGATCCCAAAGCCATAGAAATAGAGGATGCCAAGCAGCAGGCAAGCGATGCCGGCCGCGATATTGATGGCATGCCGGCCCGGCAGGATGAGCGCCTTCGATTGAATCTTGCCCGCGAGCTTGCCGTAGGCAACGATCGAGCCTGTGAACGTGACTGCACCAATCAAGATGCCGAGGAACAGCTCGACCCGCATGATCGACAGTTCGACCGGCGTTTTGTGCGCTAGCGTCGCCGCGAAGCCCGATAATTTGTCCGCGCTGCCGTCACTCAGGGCTCTCGTCGCCGCTCCTGCCTCGATGTCGGCGTTCAGCCCTATGAACACAGCCGCAAGCCCGACCAGGCTGTGGAAGCCGGCGACAAGCTCCGGCATCTGCGTCATCTGCACTCTCTGCGCGGCGATCGCACCGCCGACCCCTCCAAGGGCGACCATGATGAGGACCAGCCAGACCGCGCCGACCCCGCCGAGAACCGTCGCAGTTACGGCGATGGTCATCCCGACGATGCCATACCAGATCGCGCGCTTCGCCTTCTCCTGGTTGGAGAGGCCACCCAGTGCGAGAATAAAGAGGACTGCCGCCGTGATGTAGGCGGCTGTGATCAAAGCCGAATGCATATGCCCCCCGATCAGCTCTTCTGGAACATGGCTAGCATTCGCCGTGTCACCAGGAATCCGCCGAATATGTTGACCGACGCCATCAAAATGGAAAACGCCGCAAGGACACCGACGATCAGGCTCGATGAGCCTACCTGCAGCAGCGCGCCCAGAATGATGATCGATGAAATCGCGTTGGTGACCGCCATCAACGGCGTGTGCAGCGAATGCGCGACGTTCCAGATCACCTGGAAACCAATGAAAACCGACAGCGCGAAGACCATCAAGTGCTGCATGAAGGTCGGCGGCGCGACGCTGCCGATCAGGAGCGTGACGATCGCGCCGGCAGCGAGCATCCAGGTCTGACGCCTGCCGGCGGTCCTGAACTCGGCGAGCTCACGCGCCGCCCGTTCCTCGGCGGTCTCGACGACAGCCTTCTTCGGCATGGCCTTGGCGATCGCCTGCACCTTGGGTGGCGGCGGCGGGAAGGTGATCACGCCGTCCTTCGTCACGGTGGCGCCGCGGATCACGTCGTCTTCCATGTTGACCACGGGCACGCCGTTCTTGGCCGGCGTTAGGTCATCCATCATGTGACGGATATTGGTGGAATAAAGCGTTGAGGCTTGCGTTGCCATGCGCGACGGAAAATCGGTGTAGCCGATGATCTTGACCCCGTTCGCAGTCTCGATCGCCTGGTCCGGAACGGTCAGTTCGCAGTTGCCGCCGCGTTCGGCCGCGAGATCGACGATCACAGAGCCAGGTTTCATCGCTTCGACCATATCCTTGGTCCACAGCGTTGGCGCCGGGCGGCCGGGAATCAGCGCCGTGGTGATGACGATGTCCATGTTCGGCGCGAGTTCTCGGAATTTGGCGAGCTGTTTGGCCTGGAATTCCGGTGAAGACGGAGCCGCATAACCGCCTGTGGCTGCCGAATCCTGGGTTTGCTCGAATTCGAGGAACACGAATTCGGCGCCCATCGATTCGATCTGCTCGGCGACCTCCGGCCGCACGTCGAAAGCATAGGTGATCGCGCCAAGCGAGACCGCAGCACCGATCGCCGCCAAGCCGGCGACACCCGCGCCGACCACCAGCACCTTGGCGGGGGGTAACTTGCCGGCGGCAGTGATCTGGCCGGTGAAGAAGCGTCCGAAATTGTTGCTCGCCTCGATCACTGCGCGGTATCCGGCGATGTTGGCCATGGACGATAGAACGTCCATCTTCTGGGCACGGCTGATCCGCGGCACCATATCCATTGCCAGCGCCGTCAAGCCCCTGGTCTTGAGCGCTTCGAGGAGCTCGGTGTTCTGACCGGGATACAACAGCGAGATCACGACCTGCCCGGCATGGCCCATCTCGACTTCGGTCTGCCCAGGAGGACGGATCTTCGCGACGACATCGGCTTGGGCCCAAAGGTCCGCCGCGTCGGCCACCACCGTCACGCCGGCATCGCGATAGGCTTGATCCGAGAAGCGGGCCGCCGATCCGGCTCCTGATTCGATGAGGCAGTCATAGCCGAGTTTCTTCAGTGCGATTGCGGATTGCGGCGTCATCGCCAGGCGCTTCTCGCCTTCGACGCGCTCCCTGGGAGTACCGATCTTCATGGGCGGTTCGTCTTTCCGTTGCTCAGTGACGCGGTGAACAGGATTTTGATCTGGTGCGGGACGATCCCTGGTCAATGGAGCTTGACGTGGGGCTCGGTGCGCCGGTTGATCAGGCGGGCCAGCGTGTTAAGCGTCACCTTTACCAAGCCATGCAATGCGTATTCATGCATTTTATAGAGAGACAGGTACATCATTCTCGCGAACATACCCTCGAAGACCAGGTTGCTGCCTATAAGTGCGCCCAGAATCGAGCCCACGGCACTGAACTCACCGAGCGATACCAGGGATCCGAAGTCCCTGTACCGATAGGCATCTAGCGGCTTGCCCTGCAGAAACCGTGGAAGCTGACAGAAGAGATGCGCTGCCTGCTGATGCGCCGCCTGCGCACGAGGCGGCACGTTGCCGCGCTCCCCCCATGAACAGGCAGCACAATCCCCAATCGCAAAGATGCCGGCATCACGCGTCGTCTGTAACGTCGGGCGAACGACGAGTTGATTGATCCGGTTCGTCTCGAGACCAGCAATGTCTTGCAGAAAATCGGGTGCTTTGACCCCCGCGGCCCAGACGATCAGTTCGGCGGGGATCGTCCGGCCATCCGTCAAGCTGACGCGATCGGCACCAACCTCGGCAACCTTGGCGCCGACCAGCACCTCGATTCCGAGCCTAGCCAGCAACTTCTCGGTCTCCTTCGAAACTCGCTCCGGCAAAGCTGGAAGCACCCGTTCGGCGGCTTCAATCAGCGTAATCCTGATGTCTTTCTGAGGGTCGACCTGGTCGAGGCCATACGCCACCACCTCATGCGTCGTTCGCTGGAGCTCGGCAGCAAGCTCTACACCGGTCGCGCCGGCACCAACGATTGCGACTTTCAGTTGGTGAACTCCCAGCGGCGAAGATTGGGCATGTGCACGAATGCATGCATTGACCATTCTTTCATGGAATAGCCGGGCATCCGCCTGCGTCTCAAGCTTCATGGCATGGTCTGCGACGCCAGGGGTGCCGAAGTCGTTGTTCTGGCTTCCGACAGCCAGCACCAGAACGTCATAATCGAAAGTCCGCTTCGGCGTCACTTCGCGACCTTCTGCATCGAGATGTGGCGCCACCTGTACCTGACGGCGATCCCGATCAATCCCGATCATCTCACCGACGCGATATCGGAAGCCATGCCAGTAGGACTGCGCGAGATAATCGACCTCGTGAGCGCCGATATCCATACTCCCGGCTGCGATCTCGTGAAGCTTCGGCTTCCACACATAGGTGCGGTTTTGCTCGATCAATGTGATTTCGAGCTTTCCTTTGCGTCCATACTTGTCACCAAGACGCGTCGCAAGCTCCAATCCGCCGGCCCCGCCTCCGACGATGACAATCCGGGATTTTTCGAACTGCCGCTTACTCATGATCGCCCTATCCGACCGCGCCCAACCAGTCTACAGCAGGCCAAGCTCCTCTCAAAAACCCCATCCGCGGCAAATCATCCGTCATGTTCGCAATGACTTGCCGCCACAGGAAATCGCCGTAGAATTTCGACCGCCCCAACGAGCTCAAAACGCAACCAGCCATGAGGCCGACCTGCCAATCCGCAATGATGCTTCCTGACGATTGCAATTGGAAACCCTGCCCGCACCAACATCAGATGAAGCGTCGATTGTTGCCTCGGCTAAATCGGAAGCCGTCCGGGGCAGGTGCGATGCTCAATTCGACTTCTGCTTGACGTAGCTGCCCGGCGCCGGCTCGATCACCTGATAAATCCTGTTGCCGGGCTGGGCCGGGGCCGGGACAGTTCCACTCGAATGTCGCCTCAGCCAAGCGCTCCAATCGGGCCACCAGCTGCCGGGCTTCTCTTCGGCCTCAACGAGCCAATCCTCAGCCACGTAGTTCACATCATCGTTTATCCAGTGACTTCGCTTATTGCGTGCCGGCGGATTGATCACGCCCGCCACGTGACCGCTCGCGGCCAGCACGAAGCGTGGCTCGCTGCCGATGATCCGCATCGAACGATACGCAGTCTGCCACGGAACGATATGGTCCTCGCGCGAGGCGAGCACGTAGAGGGGCGCCTTGACCTTGGAAAGATCAATCGGCACGCCACACTGCGTCGTCGCCCTCGGATCCTTGATCTTGTTCTCCACATAAGTGTTACGCGTGTACCAGCAGTACATCGGTCCTGGCAGGCTCACGGTGTCGGAATCCCAATACAGCAGATCGAACGCATCGGGCGGCGCTCCCTTCAGGTAGCTGTCGACGACATAGCGCCAGATCAGGTCATTGGCGCGCAACGTGCCAAACGTGAACGCCAAATCCTTCCCCGGCAGAATGCCACCGTTGCCGATCGTCGCCTCGCGTAACGAGACCGACCGCTCGTCGATCAATAGCCCAATGTCGCCGGCGTCGGAAAAGTCCAGCATGGTCGTCAGCAGGGTGAGACTTGCCAGCTGGTCTTCGCCGCGCCCTGCCAATACCGCCGCCGCGCAGCTAAGAATGGTGCCGCCGACGCAGAAACCCAGCGCATGGACCTTGTCCACATTCGTGACATCGCGCACGATATCGATCGCTTTCAACGGACCAAGAGAGAGATAGTCGTCCCAGGTCAGATACGCCGTCTCGGGGACGGCGCTCCGCCAGGAAATCAGAAACACGCGATGCCCTTGGGCGACGGCGTATTCGACCAGCGAATTATCTTTCCCGAGGTCGAGCAGATAGTATTTGTTGATGCACGGCGGCACCATCAGCAGCGGCGTCTTCTCCACCTCGGCCGTCTGCGGCGTGTACTCGATCAACTGGATCAATTCGTTCTGGAATATGATCGCGCCGGGCGTGATTGCGAGATTGCCGCCAACTTCGAAGGCCGATTCATCGACGCGCGTGATCCGGCCTTTCCTGACGTCCTCGATCAGGTTCATCATGCCTTGCACAAGGCTCGCCGATCGCGTTTCGATGGCTTTGCGGACGACTTCGGGATTTGTCGCCGGGAAATTCGACGGACTGATCGCATCCATAAACTGGCGTGCGTAGAAGCGAAGCTGCAACTTCGTTTTCTCATCGACCTGCGCCTGCTCGACCTGATCGAACAACTGCTTGGCCGATAGCAGGTAGGATTGCCTCAGGAGGTCGTAGAGGGGCGCGGCCTGCCACGCCTCATCTTTGAAGCGCCGGTCGCCGCGTACCGGCTCGATCGCGGGCTTCGCGCCGAGCGTGGCAGCCCTTATGGGAGCCGAGGTCCAGAAACGCCAGAGCTGCATCAGGTACTCGCGCTGCACATCCATGGCGAGCGCAAAAGGTGAAGGCGCCTCGCCTGCCGCCACACTCTTGCCCTGCACTCCCATCGCCGCCGCGAGTGCATCGTCAAACCGCTTGGCCGACTGCTGACCGGCCTGCATCAGCTCCTCCAGATATCCGGACAGATCGTTAGGCAATGTGTCACTGTTCATCTTCCCCTCCAGTCGTCCGTAAGAGAGCCTCTCCAATACTTCTCAGGTGATCCGGATCCTCACCCCTTTTCCACGTGGGGTCATCCGATCTGCTTTTCTGGTCGTTCGTCGGTTGCTCCGGCCTTGTCTACCTCGATAGCTGACTCACGCCATGTATTGGCCGCCATTGGCGGCGATGGTCGCCCCTGTGATGAAGCCCGCGTCCTTCGATGCAAGAAAGACGACACAGCGCGCGATTTCCTCAGGTTCACCCAGCCGGCCGACGGGAATCTGCGGCAGGATGTTCTTGTTCAGCACTTCTTGCGGGATCGCCTTCACCATGTCCGTGGCAATATAGCCAGGACAGATCGCATTGACGGTGATCCCCGAGCGGGCACCTTCTTGAGCCAGGGCCTTCACGAAGCCGATGTCGCCGGCTTTGGCGGCCGAGTAGTTGACCTGACCCATTTGGCCTTTTTGCCCGTTGATGGACGAGATGCAGATCACTCGGCCGAATTTTCGCTCTCGCATGCCGACCCAGACAGGGCGCGTCATGTTGAAGAGCGAGTTGAGGTTGGTGTTGATGACCCCATACCATTGTTCCTTGCTCATCTTGTGGAACATCCCGTCCTTGGTGATGCCCGCGTTATTGACGAGCACGTCGACCTGTCCGATGTCGCCGAGCGCCCTGGCGCACGCGTCATAATCGGACACATCCCATTTGCGGACTTCGATGCCGGTCTCGGCCTTGAATTTGGCCGCAGCTTCGTCATTGCCGGCATAGCTCGCCACGACATTGTAGCCGGCGTCTTTCAGCGCCTTGCTGATCGCTGCGCCAATGCCGCGCGTGCCCCCTGTAATCACCGCTGTACGAGCCATTATTACCTCCGTTGAAACCGTTACCGTTGTGACCGCCGCGATCAGCGCTCCACAGTCAGCGCGATGCCCATGCCACCCCCGATGCAAAGCGTGGCAAGGCCCTTCTTCGAGCCGCGACGCCGCATTTCGTGAAGAAGTGTGACGAGCACGCGTGCACCGGATGCCCCAATCGGATGGCCGATCGCGATCGCGCCGCCATTGACGTTGACGATCGCCGGATCCCAGCCCATGTCCTTGTTGACCGCGAGCGCTTGCGCAGCGAAAGCCTCGTTGGCCTCGACGAGCTCCAGGTCCTTGACCTTCCAGCCTGCTTTCTCCAGAGCCCTTCGTGAGGCAGGGATTGGGCCCGAGCCCATGATCGCGGGATCGACACCGGCGGTCGCCCATGAGGCGATGCGAGCGAGCGGCGTCAGACCACGCGTCTCGGCCGACTTGGCCGTCATGAGCACCACCGCCGCCGCGCCGTCATTGATGCCTGAGGCGTTGCCCGCAGTCACTCCGCCGTCCTTGGAGAAGGCTGGTTTCAGTTTCGCAAGCGAATCGAGCGTTGCGCCGTGACGGATATATTCGTCATTGTCGATGACGATGTCGCCTTTCCTGGTCTTCACCGTTACCGGCACGATCTCCTCCTTGAAGCGGCCGGCCTTCTGCGCGGCCTCGGCCTTGTTTTGCGAGGCGACCGCGAACTGGTCCTGCTCGTCACGGCTTATCTGCCACTTGGCAGCGACGTTCTCGGCCGTATTGCCCATGTGATATCCGTGGAACGCATCGAGCAGCCCGTCCCTCAGCATCGAGTCGGCGAACTTGAAATCGCCCATCTTCACCCCGCTGCGCATGTAGGCCACATGGGGGGCCAAGGACATGGATTCCTGTCCGCCCGCAACGATGATGCTCGCGTCGCCATTGGCAATCTGCTGCATGCCCAGAGCCGCGGCGCGCAAGCCCGAACCGCAAAGTTGGTTCAGGATCCACGCCGTCTTCTCCTGCGGCACGCCGGCTCCCATAGCGGCCTGGCGACCCGGGTTCTGGCCTTGGCCGGCGGCGAGCACCTGACCCATGATCACCTCGTCGACTTCCGCACCGTCGACCTTCGCCCGTTCGAGCGCGCCCTTGATGGCGGCCGCGCCCAGATCGTGAGCAGGCGTGTTGCCGAAGCCTCCGTTGAAAGACCCGACCGCAGTACGGGCCGCCGATACGATCACGGCATCAGTGGACATGAAAATCCCTCTTTATTGCTCTCATCCGGTCGATGTGAGTACGAAAACTGCTTCGCTATTTCTTCTTTTGCGGCGGCAAATCGGTGCAATGGCCTTCGAAGAGCTCGGCCGCCATACCGACGGATTCGCACAATGTCGGATGCGGATGGATCGTCTTGCCCAGATCGGCGGACTCGCATCCCATCTCGATCGCCAGGCAGAGTTCGCCAATGAGGTCGCCGGCATGGGTACCGACGATCCCGCCGCCGACAATCCGGTGCGTCGTCTCGTCGAAGATCAGCTTGGTGAAGCCCTCATCGCGACCATTGGCGATGGCGCGGCCAGACGCGGCCCAGGGGAACACAGCCTTGCCGATCTTGATGCCTTCGTCCTTGCATTGCTCTTCCGTCTTGCCGGCCCAGGCGATCTCCGGATCGGTGTAGGCTACAGACGGGATCTGGCGTGCGTCAAAAAAAGACTTCTCACCTTTTGCTACCTCGGCTGCGACATGGCCTTCGTGCACGGCCTTGTGCGCCAGCATCGGCTGCCCGACAATGTCGCCGGTGGCGAAAATATGAGGGACATTGGTCCGCATCTGCTTGTCCACCAGTATGAAACCGCGCGCGTCGACGGCAACGCCCGCCTTCTCCGCTCCGATCTTCTTTCCGTTGGGTGAGCGACCAACCGCGACAAGGACGAGATCGTAGAGTTGCGGGGTGGTAGGCGCCTTCGCGCCCTCGAAAGAGACCTCGATGCCCGCCTTTGTCGCCTTTGCGCCGACGGTCTTCGTCTGCAGCATCACATTGTCGAAGCGGTGCTCGTTCTTCTTCTCCCAAACCTTGACGAGATCACGATCCGCGCCCGGCATCAGCCCAGGGAGCATTTCGACGACGTCAATGCGTGCGCCCAGCGTCGAGTAGACGGTCGCCATTTCCAGACCGATGATGCCGCCACCCACGACCAGCATGCGTTTCGGGATCGAGCGAAGCAGCAGCGCGCCGGTCGAGTCGACGATGCGCGGATCCTCCGGCAGGAAAGGCAGCCTCACCGCCTGCGAACCCGCCGCGACGATCGCCTTGCCAAAGCTGATCGTCTTTTTGCCGGCCGCCGTCGTCACTTCGACATGATGCGAATCGAGAAAGGAACCTATGCCGGTGACAACATCGACCTTGCGCGCTCTGGCCATGCCGGCGAGGCCGCCCGTCAGTTTGGCGATCACCCCGTCCTTGGAGGCCCTCAGCTTGTCGAGGTCGATCTGCGGTGGCCCGAAAGTCACCCCGTGCGCGGCAAGATGGGGGATTTCGTCCATTGCAAAGGCCGTGTGCAGCAGGGCTTTGCTCGGAATGCAGCCGACATTCAGACACACGCCGCCGAGCGTAGAATAGCGTTCAACGAGCACGGTTTTCATGCCGAGATCGGCTGCGCGGAAGGCCGCCGAGTAACCGCCCGGCCCCGCGCCGAGCACGAGCATATCGCAGTCGATGTCGGCCTTGCCACCGTAGCCCGCGACCGAAGCCCCGGGCGCAGAAGGAGCCGGAACCTCCTCGCCCTTCGCCGCTACGCGCGCCGTCGCGGCTGCGGCCTCGATCGTGAGGATCACGGACCCTTCGCTCACCTTATCGCCGACCTTGACCCTGATCTCCCTGATGATACCGGCATGCGATGAAGGAATCTCCATCGACGCCTTGTCGGATTCCACCATGATGAGGCCGGTATCCACCGCAATGGCCTCGCCGGGCTTCACCATCACTTCAATCACCGCGACATCCCTGAAGTCGCCGATATCGGGAACTCTCACTTCGATCTGGTTCGCCATCATGATGCTCCGACCATCAGAACAGCACTCGCCGCATATCGGCGAGCAATTTGGCGAAATGGACATTGAACCGTGCGGCGGCGGCCCCGTCGATGACGCGATGATCCCAGGAGAGCGACAACGGTAGCGTCAGACGCCAATTGACCGTCTTGCCGTCCGGCGAATGCTGCTTCCAATAGCTCTTGCACACGCCCATGATCGCGACTTCGGGCGCATTGATGATCGGGGTAAAAAAAATGCCGCCGATCCCGCCGAGCGAGGAGATGGAGAACGTTCCTCCCTGCATGTGCTCGGACTTGATCTTGCCGTCCCGCGCGAGTTTGGCGAGTTCGTTCATCTCCTTGGCGATCTCGGGGATCGTTTTCTTGTCAGCATCGCGGATCACCGGGACCATCAGCCCGTTGGGCGTGTCGGCGGCAAAACCGATATGCCAGTAATTTTTGTGGACCAGCGTGTCACCGTCGAGGCTCGCATTGAACTCCGGGAATTTCTTGAGGCTCGCGACCGCCGCCTTCACCATGAACGGCAGAAGCGACAGCTTCACGCCGCTCTTCTCCAGTTCCTTGTTCATCTGGACGCGGAACTGTTCGAGATCGGTGATGTCGGCTTCGTCGTGGGTCGTCACATGCGGAATGACGACCCAGTTGCGATGAAGGTTGGCCGCGGAGATTTTTTTGATGCGGCCCATCTCCTTGTGCTCGACCGGGCCGTATTTCGCGAAATCGACCTTTGGCCAGGGCAGAAGCTCGATGCCGCCGGCACCACCATCCACCCTCGCGGCGGTGGTTTGCGCTCCGCCTTTGACAAAGGCCTCGACATCTTCGCGCAATATGCGGCCGTGATTGCCCGTCCCTTTCAGTTTTCCGAGATCGACGCCTTTTTCGCGCGCAAGCTTGCGGACAGCCGGGCTTGCATAGGCGAGTGCAAAGCTCTCTTCGTCAAAAGCGCCGACCACCGCCGCTTCCACGGCGGCGGTCGGCGAGACAGCAGGCGACCTGGGAGGACCGTCGGCCTGCATGGTAGAGCCAGCCGTCACGAGCGAGAGAATGATCGCGCCCTCGCTGACCCTGTCACCGATGTTCACCCTGATCTCGCGCACCGTTCCCGCGAGCGGCGCGGGCACTTCCATCGTCGCCTTGTCCGACTCAAGTGCGATCAGCGGATCTTCGGCTTTCACCTTGTCGCCGGGCTTCACGAAGATTTCGATGACCGGAACGTCCTTGAAGTCACCAATGTCGGGGACGCGCACGTCAGCGACACCGGCCGGCGCGCTGACGGGCGATGGCGGCGCGCTGACGACCGGGCGAGCCTCGGCCTGCTCCGCGCCGGCACCCTCGAACTGCACAATTACGGCCCCTTCGCTCACCTTATCGCCAACCTTGACGAGGACCGATTTCACGAGGCCATCCCGCGGCGACGGCACCTCCATGGTCGCCTTGTCGGACTCCAGCGCGACCAGCGGATCCTCGGCCTTCACCTTGTCGCCCGGCTTGACGAACACCTCGATCACCGGCACGTCCTTGAAGTCGCCGATATCGGGAACCCTGATGTCGATCACGCCGCTCATCGCTCTGCCCTGGGCTCCCTGCATCACACGGTCCAGGGCGCGGGACGCCGGCCGTCGATCTGATATTTGCCGATGGCCTCGGCGACGACAGCAGGCTTGATTGCTCCCTCGTCGGCGAGTGCCTTGAGGGCTGCGACCGCAACGTAATGCCGGTCTACCTCGAAAAATCGCCGGAGTTTCACACGATAGTCACTGCGGCCGAAGCCATCCGTGCCGAGCACGACGTATCGACGTCCGGCCGCCTGCACATATTCCCGGATCTGGTCGGGGTAGTTACGCATATAGTCGGTGGATGCCACGACCGGCCCCGGATGCCCCTCGAGTTGCGCTTCGACCCAGCTCTTGCGACGCGGCTCCGTCGGGTGCAGCAGATTCCAGCGTTCGGCCGCCATGCCGTCACGACGCAGTTCGTTAAAGCTGGTCGCGCTCCACACGTCGGCGCTCACGTTGAAATCCGCCGCGAGCAGGTCCGCTGCCGCGATGACTTCGCGCAGGATCGTCCCCGAGCCGACCAATTGGACGCGAAGACCCTTCTTCGCCGTCTCGCCGCCGCTTTTCAGGAGATAAAGACCCTTGAGAATACCCGCTTCCGTGGTCGGTCCTGCTGCCGCCTCTCCCATGGCGGGATGGACGTAGTTCTCGTTCATCAACGTGACGTAATAGTAGACGTCCTCCTGATCCTCATACATGCGTCGCATGCCGTCGCGAATGATCGTCACGACTTCATAGGCAAAGGTGGGATCATAGGAGATGCAATTCGGGATGGTGCCGGCTATGACGTGGCTGTGGCCATCCTCGTGCTGCAATCCCTCGCCGTTGAGCGTGGTGCGGCCCGCGGTGCCACCGAGCAGGAAGCCGCGAGCGCGCATGTCACCGGCAAGCCAAGCCAGATCGCCGACGCGCTGAAGCCCGAACATCGAATAGAAGATGTAGAACGGGATCATCGGCACGTTGTTCGAGGAGTAGGACGTCGCGGCGACGATCCAGCTCGACATCGCGCCGCCTTCGTTGATGCCCTCTTGCAGCACCTGACCGTGCTTGTCCTCACGGTAATACATTAACTGGTCGGCGTCCTGCGGCCGATAAAGCTGTCCGACGGACGAATAGATCCCGAGCTGGCGGAACATGCCTTCCATGCCGAAGGTGCGGGATTCATCCGGCACGATCGGCACGATGCGCTTGCCGATGGCCTTGTCGCGCACAAGACTGCCCAAGAATTGCACGAACGCCATGGTGGTGGAGATCTCGCGTTCGCCGGTGTTCTCCAACAGGCGCTGGAACGAAGACAGCGGCGGGATCTCGAGCGGCTGCGATTTGCGGCGACGCTGCGGCAGAGAACCACCCAGTCGAGCGCGCTGAGCTCGCAGGTACTGCATTTCAGGGCTGTCTTCCGGTAGCTTGATGAACGGGATATTTTCCAGATCCTCGTCCGAAACCGGGATCTCGAACCGCTCGCGGAAACCCTGTAGGGCACTCAAGGTCATTTTCTTGGCTTGATGGGCGATCATCTGTCCTTCGCCGGACTCGCCCATTCCGTAGCCCTTGACGGTCTTCGGCAGGATCAGCGTCGGCTGACCCTTGTGGTTCACGGCGGCGTTGTAGGCGGCAAAGACCTTGTCCGGGTCATGCCCGCCGCGCGTCAGTTTCCAGATGTCGTCGTCGCTCATATCGGCGACGAGCTGCTTCAGCTCGTCATATTTGCCGAAGAAATGCTCACGCACATAGGCGCCGCTCTTGCTCTTGAAATCCTGGTACTCGCCGTCGACGCACTCTTCCATGCGTTTGAGCAAGAGGCCGCTCTTGTCCGTTTCCAGGAGGCGGTCCCAACCCGAGCCCCACAGCACCTTGACGACGTTCCACCCCGCGCCGCGGAATACGCTTTCAAGCTCCTGGACGATCTTGCCATTCCCGCGCACTGGCCCGTCGAGACGCTGCAGGTTGCAGTTGATCACGAAGATCAGGTTGTCGAGCTTCTCGCGGCCGGCCAGAGAAATGGCGCCGAGCGATTCCGGCTCGTCCATCTCTCCGTCGCCCATGAAGGCCCAGACCTTGCGGTTTGAGGTTGCGGCGAATTCCCGGCTTTCCAGATACTTCAGGAAGCGCGCCTGATAGATCGCCATCAGCGGGCCGAGACCCATCGAGACCGTCGGAAACTGCCAGAAATCCGGCATCAGCCAGGGATGCGGATAGCTCGACAGACCCTTGCCTTGCGTCTCCTGCCGATAGTTGAGCAACTGCTCCTCGGACAGACGCCCTTCAAGGAAAGCGCGAGCATAGATGCCGGGCGAGGAATGGCCCTGTACGAAAATGAGGTCGCCTCCATGAGTCTCCGTCGGAGCGTGCCAAAAATGACCAAAGCCGATGTCGTACAGGGTCGCCGCAGACTGAAAGCTGGCGATATGGCCCCCAAGTTCCGAACTGTGCTTGTTGGCCCGCAGGATCATGGCGAGGGCGTTCCAGCGGATGATCGAGCGCAACCTGTGCTCAGTCGCGCGGTCGGCCGGCAGCGGCGGCTGCTCTCTGACGGGTATGGTGTTGCAATAAGAGGTTGTTAGGGACTGCGGCACATAGAGCCGGTCACGCCGCGCTGCGTCGACAACGGCATTGACGATGAAGTTGGCGCGTTCCGCACCTCGGTTGGCGCTGAGCGCCGCGAGCGAATCTAGCCACTCCTGCGTTTCAAGGTAGTCTGTGTCGGTCTGCTCACCCATGGCCTCTTCCTGATACTCGTATTCGTTTCAGCTCTATGATCTCGGTCAACCGACACCGGCCAAAAAGGGCGACCGGCTGGTCATAGTTGCAATCGCGCGGCTTTTGTTGAAGCCGAGCTCCAAGGTAGTGAGCAGTGCTGAGCGAGGTCCTCAGCAATGAGAGCCAATGCGCATGCCAACGCAGCGGGCATCAGGCAAACAGCAGCCCCCAACTTGGTTTAACAATGGCCGCCACGACATATTTCCTTTCCTATCTTTGCGCATGTTATTGGAAGCTCTCAGAGTTGAGACTGCAAGGGACGCCGACGTGCTCTTTTCAAAGGAATCCTATCGAAATCCACGGTATTACTGCGACGATGATGGTTCCAATCAAGAGCGCGATCATATAGCCAACGATTGGCTTCATTCCCTCATCGGGATTGATGCGACTGATTGCACAGGCAGCATAGTAGCCGACGCCGAATGGGGGCGCGAAAAGGCCAATGCCCATCGCAAGAACCACCACCATCGCGTAGTGCACATCATGAACGCCGACCTGGCGCGCGATTGGGAATAGCAGCGGTCCAAAGAGCACGATGGCCGGGATGCCCTCCAAGACGCTCCCCAGGACAACGAACGCGATGATCGTCACGGCGAGAAACATCGGCACGCCTCCAGGAAGCGAGGTCATGAACTTGGCCAGCGAGGCTGAGAAGCCCGACTGGGTCAGTGCCCACGCCATTCCAGTTGCCGCGCCGATGATGAGCAGGATTGCGCCGGAAAGCGACGCCGTCTCCACCAGCATCGGATAGATCCGCTGCCAGGGGAATTGCCGATAGATCACGAGGCCGGCAAAGACGGAATAAACAATTCCGATGGTCGACACCTCGGTCGCGGTTGCGATACCCTCGACTACCGCCGTGCGGATCACGAACGGCAGCGCAATGGCAGGAAGCGCGATGATGAAGGTACGACCGATCTCCCGCTTGGTTGCCCGCTGAACGTGCGACAGATCCTCGTGACGATATCGCCACCAGACCACAGCCGCCAGCATGATTGCAAGCACGACACCGGGAAGAAGCCCGCCCGTGAACAAGGCCGAAATCGACACGCCCGTTACGGAGCCTATCGTGATCAAGACCAGCGACGGCGGAATTGTCTCCGTTTGCGCGCCTGTTGCGGCTAGAAGTGCTACCAGATCGCCGGGCTTGGCTCCCCGCTGCTTCATCTCGGGAAAGAGAACAGGAGCAACAGCGGCCATATCGGCGGCCTTCGAACCGGATATGCCCGAGACAAGATACATCGCGCCGACGAGAACATAATGCAGGCCGCCCCGGACGTGCCCCAACAGGCTCGCCAGGAAGCCCACCATCGCCCGGGCCATACCGGTCATCTCTATCAACAGCCCGAGAAACACGAAGAGGGGCACAGCCAATAGGATCAAGTGGCTCATGCCTTCGTCCATACGCCCAATGATCACGACGTCGGGCGTGCTGGTCGTCAACGTCAGATAACCGACGGTCGCCAGGCCAAAGGCAAAAGCGATGGGCACCGCCGCAAACACCATGGCGCCAACGACGAAGACGAAGAAGATCAGCAGATTGAGATTGCCGAGAGGTTTCAACGTCGGCGCCAGCAGCGCAAATAGGGTGATGATGACTGCGACCAGCGCCAAGGCCTTTAGCAGGCTCCGCAAGCTCGCGATGCGGATGAGACGCAGAACCGCCGCCACCAACATCAGCCCGATACCAACGGGCAAGGCTGCGGCGCGCCAGCTATTCACGATACCAAGCGCCGGCGTGGTAACGAATACTTCATCGGCGGCGAACTCGTAAGCCGGTTGGATGACCAGCAGAAGGAAGGCCATTGAAGCCGCTGCTGCAACGACATCCAGAAAGGCGCGGGTATCCGCCCTGAGCATACCGATTATCGCGGTCATCCGCATGTGCTCGCCACGCTGGAAGGCGATCACCGATCCCAACATGGCGAGCCACAGGAATAGGATCCCGGCGAGCTCGTCAGACCAGATGATGGGAGAATGAAACACGTATCTGCCGATGATACCGGCTGACAGCACGGCGATCTCGGCGAGCACCAGCAGGGCCGCCGGAATCGCGACCACATGACCGAGCACCTTGTTGGCGTTTGCCGCCCATAGGCGCGCGCCGCTTTGAGATGCGCCCACTTCAGCGTCAATATTCGACGCATGATTGACGGCGCTCATGATAGTTGCCCGGCGGCTTTCTCGAGTTGTGCCCAGGCTTCCTCTCCGAACTTTGCCTTCCAATCGGCGTAGAAGCTGGTCTTCGACAGGGCCAGGCGGAAAGCGGCCCGATCAACGTCGATGAATTTGAGACCTTTAGCCGAGAGATCCGTACGAAGTGACTGACTGAGTTTCGCGATGTCGGCTCGTTGATCGGCCGCCGAACGGTCGAACTCCCGTGCGACGATCTCCTGCACGTCTTTCGGTAGCCGCTCGAGCGCACGCTTATTCCCCAAAATCCAATAGCCGTCCCAAACGTGACCGGTGAGACTGCAAGAGGTCTGCACCTCGTACAGCCGGGTTGTCGCAATGATCGGCAAGGGGTTTTCCTGCCCGTCGACGACCTTGGTTTGCAGGGCGGAGTAGAGTTCGTTGAAGTTAATCGGCGCAGGGCCGGCCTCCAATGCTTTGAACACGGAAGTGAGAATTGGCGCCGGCGGGACGCGGATCTTGAACCCCTTGAGATCGTCCGGTGTCTTGATCTCACGCGCCGACGATGTGACGTGACGAAAGCCGTTGTCCCAGATCTTGCCGACCGTCACGATCGGAGTCTTCGCCACCTGCGCACGAATGTAGGTTCCGAGATCTCCATCCATCGCCTTCCAGACGGAATCATAGTCTTGAAATGCGAACCCCGTGTTCACGATGCCCGCGACTGGCACGAAATTGGCGAGAATGGACGAGGACTGATTGAAGAACTCGACTCCGCCGTTGCGCACCTGGGTCAAGAGGTCGCTATCGGACCCGAGTTGGTTTGCAGGAAACAGCTTGATTTCGAGCCGCCCGCTTGTTGCCTCGCGGATGCGATCGATCGCCTCCTGCGCCCTGACGTTGACCGGATGAGCAGGGTCCTGGCCCGTGGCCAGCTTATAATTAAACTCCGCCGCGGATGCGCGACCACCAAAAATGCCGAATAGAGGGACCGCGGTGGCTCCGACGATCAACTTCCGGCGACTAATCCCGACCTGCTTGCGGTTCGTCATTGTTTCCTCCTTGAAATCGGGGTCAATTCAGGCTGGGTTCGCGGTATGGCGATTCAGGCCAGTTGACCACTCATTGGGCCGTTTTCCGCCGACAAGGCGTCAGCGATCCTTCTCGCGACAAAGCTGCGAGCGATAGGTGCGTATAGATTGAGTGAAGGCTAAGCCTTCACCGCCCCAGCCATTCTTTGATTTTTCTCGTCACCTCTGTGGTCGAGATGCCGTAGCGGTCATGCAAGGTCGGCAGCGCCCCGGCGGCCAGGAATTCATCAGGCAGTGCGATCTGATGGAAGGCCGGATGAACGCCGGAGCGCATCAGCAACGCAGCGATCGCTTCACCGAGACCGCCGATTACCGTGTGGTTCTCGGCGACGACGACGAGCCGACCGGCTTTCCCGGCTTCGCGAACAATTCTTTCATCGTCGAGCGGCTTGATGGTAGGAACATGCAGCACGGCCGCATCCACGCGATCCTTCTCAAGCGCCTTCGCCGCCTCAAGCGCCCGCATCGTCATGATGCCCGACGAGATGATCAAGACAGCCGAGCCGTCGCGGATCATCGCGGCTTTGCCCAGACTGAACTTGTAATTGTATTCGTCGAGCACCAAGGGCACGTTGCCACGAAGGAGCCGCATGTAGACCGGCCCCTGGTGTTGAGCGATCGCAGGAACGAGTTGCTCTGTCTCGTGCGCATCGCAGGGATCGATCACTGTCATGTTTGGCATGGCCCGGAACAGGGCCAGATCTTCCGCCGCTTGATGACTTGGACCGTAGCCCGAGGTCAGACCGGGCAATGCACAGGCGATCTTCACGTTGCGATCTTCTTCCGCGATCGTCTGATGGATAAAATCGTAGGCCCGGCGGGAGGCGAACACGGCGTAGGTCGTCGCAAACGGCATAAAGCCCTCCGCCGCCATGCCCGAGGCGGCGCCGAACAGGAGCTGCTCGGCCATGCCCATCTGATAATAGCGTTCGGGAAACGCTTTCGAGAAGATGTGCAGATCGGTGTACTTGCCCAGATCGGCCGTCATACCGACCACGTCGGGCCGGCTTTGGGCCAGTGCGACCAGCGCGTGTCCGAACGGCGCCGATTTTGTTTTTTGCCCTTCGGTCGCGATCGAGGCAATCATTGCCGAAGTGGTCAGGCGCGGCTTACCCGGCGCCGGCGGCGTTGTGGCGGGCTTCATGACTGCCTCCCGGCTTCAAGTGATGCGAGTGCAAGCTGCCACTCGTGTTGCTCGACACGGATGAAGTGGTTTTTCTCGCGTTGCTCAAGGAATGGAACGCCCTTGCCCATCAGCGTGTCGGCGACGATCATCCGCGGCTTTGGCTCAGCGTGAGCCTTGGCGGCATCGAAAGCACTCACGACTGCGTCGAGATCGTTGCCATCAACGCGCTGGACGAACCAGCCGAAAGCTTCCAGCTTGTCAACCAAGGGCTCGAAAGCCATCACTTGAGTTGAGGGGCCGTCAGCCTGCTGATTGTTGACGTCGATGATACCGACGATGTTATCGAGCTTGTGGTGGCCTGCGGACATGATCGCTTCCCAGACGGAGCCCTCATCGAGCTCACCATCGGAAAACAAAGTGAACACTCGGGCGCTGGACTTCTTGCGCTTTAGTCCAAGCCCCATCCCGACTGCGATCCCAAGACCAAGCCCGAGAGATCCGCCCGACATCTCCATTCCTGGTGTGTAGGAAGCCATGCCCGACATCGGCAGACGGCTATCGTCAAAGCCATAGCTCTCGAGCTCCGCCTCGGGGACAATCCCGGCCTCAATCAGCGCCGCGTAGAGCGCGATCGCATAGTGGCCATTGGAGAGGAGGAAGCGGTCGCGCTCCTCCCACGAAGGATCTTCCGGCCGGTAGCGCATGGCATGGAAGTAGGCCACCGCTAGCACATCCGAGATATCCAGCGCCTGCGCGATGTAGCCCTGTCCCTGAACCTCACCCATGCGAAGCGCATTGCGGCGAATGTTGTAGGCGCGTTGCGCCAGCGTAGGCGCATTGGCAAGCGGCTTCGTATCGGTGTCCATGACGATCTCTCTGCTATAGCCGCTCAATGGATGAGCATTCCGCCATTGACGTCGATGACTGCCCCCGTGACGTAAGCCGACAAGTCGGAGGCAAGGAACGTATAGATGCCCGCAACGTCGGCGGCCTCACCGAGACGCCCGAGCGGAATCCCTTCCAGTATCTTCGCCTTCATTTCCTCGGTGAGTTTCCCGGCGGTGATGTCTGTCCCGATCAATCCTGGCGTGACGCAGTTGACGCGAATGCCATCGGGGCCGAGCTCGCGCGCCATCGCTTTGGCCAGTCCGAGAACGCCCGCCTTCGCCGCCGAGTAGTGCGGACCGCCGAAGATACCGCCTCCGCGTTGGGCGGAAACGGAAGACATGCACGCGATTGATCCGGACTTGCGCTGGCGCATATGCGGGACGACCGCCTGCGACAAGAACAGCACGCCCTTCAGATTGACGTCCTGAATACGGTCCCAATCGCTTGACGTGATCTCAAGCAGCTTCACCGGCTGGGAAATGCCAGCATTGTTGATCAATATGTCGATACGGCCAAAGACGTGCGCTGCCGCGTCAACGGCCTTGGCACAGGACTCTCGATCGGCGACGTTGCACGCAAGACCGAGATGCGCTTCTCCGGAAATGGGCTCAAGGCTTTTTGCAGCCGCTTCGGCCGCCGCGCCATCGATATCCAGGATCGCGACCCGGGCACCCTCGGACACAAAGCGCCGAGCTGTCGCGAGACCGATACCACGCGGCGAAGCCGCACCTGAAATAATGGCTGTCTTGCCGCTCAGCAGCATTTCACCCCTCCCTAAGGTTTGGCTACAGCTGGTCGGCACCAGCTTTGTTGATTTACTCTCTACGTCCTCGAGATGCCCTTTTACAAATGCGCAGTTGTCACCAATTGCTGAATCTGTTTCATTCAAGCCCATGCTGTCGAACATTCCGATATCGGCAATTCGAATCTTTGAGGCTGCCGCAAGAACCGGGTCGTTCCGCGATGCAGCGAATGAACTTCGCCTGACATCCAGCGCAGTCAGCCACGCAATTACCAAGCTGGAAAAGACGCTGTGCACCACTCTGTTCGAGCGAAGTACGCGCGCGGTTCGACTGACGCCTGCTGGCGAGAATTTAATGCGGCACGCGGGTACGGCGTTCGATGAGCTACGGCGCGGTCTTGAGGAAGTGTCGGCCCGCGGACCGCAGCTTGTACGAGTTCATTCCGCACCCAGCTTTGCCGCTCAGTGGCTCGCGCCGCGGCTGTCGCGCTTCCTTGCTGCTCAACCAAAGCTGGATGTGCGGCTCGCCGCAAGCACCGATTACGCGCGGTTCAACAATGATGACTACGACATCGATATCGTTTACGGGGAGCCGCGCGCCGAAGGGGTTGAAATCACACCGCTCAAGGAAGAGACGGTTGTTCCCCTCTGCTCGCCAGCAGTGGCTTCCGCTATTCACAAACCGGCGGATCTGCTCCACCAGTCGCTGATCCGGTCGGACGTCAAACGCGTTCAATGGCATCAATGGTTCGCGGCCAACGGCATCGAGGCACCGGCGCTTCACCGCATGCGTTTCGATCGGAGCTTCCTCGCGATTGCAGCTGCGGTAGAGGGACTTGGTGTGGCGCTGGAATCGACACTGCTCGCTGAGCGCGAGTTGGCAGCAGGTCGGCTCGTTGCGCCGCTGGCGGGACGATCAACTGATGTTCGGTATATTGGCCATCATCTCGTTTATCCACGCGCTAGCCGACGACGCGCGGCGGTGCGAGCGTTCGCCGAGTGGCTTACGTCTGAACTAGACTATTGAAGTGCGTGAAGTTGAGCCACCTTACCTCATAAGCGGCACCGGCTGCCGACACGCCGGCCTTCATCTGCAGTGAGTATGACCTTATGGCACGCCGGTCGTCCCTGAGCTCGGCGACTGCGCGCGGGATCGAGCAGCTCTCCTGGCCGGAGCTATTGGGCTGTCGGCCATGAGCAGGGCGGCTGCGATGGGTTCCATTCAGAATGGCTCTGAGTTGAACTTGCAGATCGCGCAAACATAAGCTGCGTTGCGGCAGACTGGTCTGCTCATCGTGTCAGTCCATTTTAAGTAAAGATAGTCTTTCGCGCTTGCATTCGCGATCGCCGCTGGCGTTGGACCATGCTGTACGTTCGGCCTGCTGGCGGCACCGTCAAGGCCGCTGCCTGCCAAGTTCAATCGTTGACGACATCACTAGGATGGGCAACGCGCCCCTTAGGAGCCTCGGTCATAGGAAAGTTGAGATTGATGTTCTTCGGCGGGATCGCGGCCATGAACCATTTGTCGTAGATTTTGGTGAACTCGCCGGACGCCATGAGTTTGGAGAGAACGTCATCGACCATTTTTTTGAAGTCGGGATCGTCCTTCGAGAACATCAGGCCGTAATAGTAGATCGTGCCGTGAGAGCGGAACGACGCTTACCGTCGATTTCGCCAGTCGCCTTCCTACCCTGAGTGAAGTCGCCGGCTGCTTCAGGTCTGAAGCAAAGGAGGCGCTGAAGCAGCGCATGCAAATGGAATGGCCTGCTCAAGAAAACAGCCGCACACAAGCAACTCGCCATAAGCTTCGACTCTGCCAGTAGAATTGCGAGAGCCGCCAGGCGATTGCCGCGTCCCAGCACCGAAGCTTGCTTTCGCAGCGCTCATTAGTTGCGGGGATAGGATTTGAACCTATGACCTTCAGGTTATGAGCATGAATCACCATCGGAAATAGTTGAATGAATTCAATGTGACGTACCGAATTTTGTGCCAGTTTTGTGCCACGGAACTCGTGGTACTGGGGGTCGAAGGTTGGTAATGGGGCGTCGCGCCTGGGAAGACGCCCTACCCGGCGTTGCCAGCGTGGGTGCGAGACTACTTCCCATCGATGAGGCCCTCGCGTTCCAACACGCGGCGAACCTCCTCGAAGGCGGCCGCGATCTTTCCCTTCGGGAAACGAATTTGTCCTAATCCCTGCACATTGCTGAACTCGGCGCAGCCCTCCTCCAGCAAGAGAATGGCCCTTGTGAAACCGAGCCGGCCCTGAAAAAGGCCGGCTTCATGCACCACGTTCATTCGCGCCTGGACGGCCCCATCGGCCATTTCGTCTTCGGCCGTCATCACCAACAGGGCGATGGCCGCAGCATCAAGCATCTCGGATAATCGCGCAATGTTTGTCACGCCAGCCACAGGCACGCGGTTGAACTCATCCCACGGCAGGCCGAGCCGATCCTGCACGAAGTCCTTGAGCTCTCGCCACATAAGCGAGCGACCATGGCCGATAAAGACATTTGTCCCCACGCGATCAGCCGCCATTTTCCTGCGTCCTTTACGTTCGAGATGCGAGGCCGCCTTTCGCGCGACGTCGGCTGCACCGCGGCACAACGCAAAAGCATTATTGATTGCGGCAATCTCCGCCAGGATATCAATATGTGGCGGAACTTGAGTCCTCTGTCCCAACGCCGTGGTATCGCGCGTCATGATTTGGCCCTTCGGCCTCCAGTGTTCCGCGATATCCATTTTTGATGCAGCTTCCATTTTCTCAAGATCCGTCTTGAGCTTTGTTAAGAATGCATCGTCGTGATCCGACAACTCGCTTTCTAAGAGGGATTCGATCTCCGACTTCGAGGTGTCGAACAGTGCATTGGCCTCGCGCGCCGCCTTGCGCGCCGGTTCAATGTCTGGATGCGCGGCATTCGCGAGAATGTGTTCGATCACCTCATCGAATCGATATTCACGCCAGGCGCCCCGCGATCCCAAGCTTGTGAAGCTGACATCCTTCAAGCCCCACTCTTGGCTAAAATGCGCCCCCGCAGGCGGCGCCGTTAGCCCATCGTAATAGACACGCGAATGATACCCTAGCCACGACCCGGAAAATGATTGCTGCACCGTCTCGGCGGCATCGCGCAGCGATTTCAAGGGAGTAGAAATGCTTTTCGCATCGCCGGCCGCAGCGGCAGCTTGCAACTTCTTGGCAATATCGAAGAGCTCTTCGAATTCATTCATTGGCGAACTTTCCGGCGACTCGCTGACTAGTTTACGAGGGTATACATTCGATCTCTACGCGTCGATGATCGTGTCCCATGTCGTGGTGCAGACTGCCGGCAAGGCACGCATTCGCGGTCAAGAGCCAGGCAGATCACCTTTGGCAAGGATTAGAGTGGATTGCGCTCGATGGACGCGATCGCCGCTGTATCAAGGGCGCTATAGTTGCCGTTCCTGATGGTACGAACCCTGGCCAGATCGCCGAGGCTCAACTTGATGCCATGGTAGGCGGGGCCGTCATGTAGAAGTTTGACCGCTTCGCCGACCACCAGGCTCGCGGCGGTGGTGCCCACAAAAGGGACTGCTACGGACTTGCCCGCGAGATCTCGGCGGCCGCAAATGTCCTGCGCGAGCTTCTGATAGCCGCAATTTTCGCTAGCAACACGCTCTTGCTCGGCTTCGATCTTTGCTAGCTCTGCCTTCGTTTGGTCTGGCCACAGATCGTCGGGGCTGCGAGGATTGGGGAGCGTGTGGAAGCTGATCGTATCGAAGTTGTTCGCGGTACCGCCAAGGCCGCTTTCGATTACACGGGCAAACCCTCCGTTGGGAAGGTCACGTCGCGCTGGATTGGTGTCAAAGCCGCAAAGCGCTAGCGTGGGCTCATCGCCCTGAAGCCTGAACGAGGCATCGAACCTTCGTTCGACTAGCCGCACTTGCTGGAAGCCATGCCGGTTAAGCCAAATATCACATGCGTGTGGCTTGAACTTGTTGACGAAGCCCGTCTCGAAGAGAACGCCAGTCTCGACGTTGTCCTTTATGACCTTGTCGAAATCGAAGAGGGCAAAGTCAGCGTCCGTCGGTCTGGCGTAAGGCAAAGTCGCAAGTGCCCATAGATATGCATTACCGAGATGGCCCAAACCCAAAAGCCAAAAGCTGCGCGGCAGAAAACTGACGGGTAGCCCCAATGCATCGGGATGATCGATCGGCAAATCGGGTCGCCACAAGGAGAGACCGACGGGCCGGCGTGTTGCGAGAAGGTCTATTCCGGCAAAAGAGAGAAATAGTTCGGACATCGCCAGTGAGGCGGCGAGAATCCCGACTGCCGAAAAATACTGGCGTTCTGACAATCGCATAACCTTATCGGCCGGGCCGGCCTTCGCCGTCCACCCATCGAATGTCACACGCAAAGCGCCCTTCGTTTCCGCCGCGGCGCCAAAGACCAATACGCGGGATGCTATGGGCACTTCGGCCGCGACGGCGTCAGGGCCAATTATTTGCGCGAGCGCTTGTCCGAAGCTGAGGCCGAGCCAAGGCCAAACTCGAAGGGGTGCTGCAGCCAGCACTGGAGAAACGACGGCCCGGATTGCTCCGGGGAAACATCGTATTCCGATGATGGCCGCCGTCAGTACGGCGAGTTGTAACGTGTAGGATGGGGCGACATCATCGCCGCAGTTAAGCGCGACCATGTAAGTCTGCCGACGCCTGAGCACGGCATCAGTGTCGGCCTGTTCAAGATCAATGAAAAGCTTCGATATTCGGGAGATTTCTCCGTCGAATGGAGCCATGCGTTATTTCACCAGAGTGAGAGTTTGACGCGCCTGTTGCGCGCGGCCGCCAAATGCGTACGCCAGTTGAATCCCCCGCGATACTCATAGACACCGATCTGCTTGAGCGACCACCATGACGTATTCGCGAAGTAGGGAACGATCATCGCGGTATGGCCCACGACCGGTAAAGTAGGGTTGCGGATATCGATGTAGCTCTGTCGAACATCCTGGCCTGGATGGGTATGAACATCGATCAGCAACTGTACTTGGTGCTCACGGCAATATTGCCAGAGGGCGGCACAGCCCGAGGCGTGGAAGGCGATGGCGCCGAGTTGATAAGCGTCCGCATCGACATCGTCATAGCAAAGGTAGGATGTCACGCGAGGATGGTCATTATCGAGACGGCCGAGCAAAAATGCGCCGCTTTCGCGCACACCGCCGCCGCGACGACGCAGATCGCGGATGACATTCGCCCACAACAGTATGGGCAAATTGATGGTCTTGATATCTGCGTCAGATGCCAAGGTAGTCCTCGCTCATCAGCAGCGATTGAAATTCTTCCAGATAGTCAACGATCGTGTGGGAACTCGTCCACATAAGGTGCGGCAATTCCGCCTTCCATTGGGGGTGATCGGACATGGGTGCCCGGTCATAGGGGTGGTAGAAGGCCCGCCCCTGGAAAGAAAAACCGGTGGTTCTAAACACGACGGAGAACCGGCTATCCGGCTTGCCCTTTGGCCACTGGCTCAGATCAAGCGTGGTCCTTGTAAGAGGGTCCCAAAAGCAACCCGTTGGTGAAGCTGCTCGATAGCCCTTCACGTCAAGCGCTACATGGTAGCGGTCGGGCGCGCCAACCCGCTTTGCCGCAGCCATCCAGAAATAGACTTGGGGCCACGCCGTCGCCTCGGGCAGGTCAGCCGTGGCGACCTGCCCCCATAGACCTTTCGCTGCCCCGTCGCGGTATTCCGTGGACTGTAGGTCGGCTTCGAAGAGGCGCTGATCGGGTGGTAGCATGCGATCAGCCCTTTGGCGTTACTTCCTTGACGAGATCAAAACAGATCGAGCAGGTGCCTGCCGGCACGATATCACCAAGGTGTTCCGTCGAACGTGGCTGGACGGTGCTCTTGCAGAGCTGCAACACGTATTCGCCGGCCAGCGCGGCATCGATCGGAAATTTCGACCTAGCCCAGTCGGTGACGACTGCAACTGTCGTATTCGGAGCGAACCTGTGTTTTTTCGTCTGGTTGCTGAAATTCACCTCCACCGCGATACGGTGGCACTTGTGTGCGTGGACGTGACGGTGTCGCTCGAGATCGAGCACGGATAGCTTCAGGTCTATGTCGACTGCGGCGTGCTCGTCGACACCATCATCGATCTCGACCGCCTCTGTCAGGGATTCGGTGCACTCGCCAACAAAGAGGTGATATCCTTCTAGCGATTCCACGGTCTGAATGCGGCCCAATACGTCGCGCAGGGTTTCCTCGGCCGTGGCGAGCACCACGTCGGGCTTGAGACCTGATACGTGAATGAATAGCTCGAGGTCGTTCCGCGCCTGCTCCGGGCCGCCGCTGGCCGTAGGAACCGACGCGGCGAGGACATTCGGCGGCGAGTCTTGAGTTTGGTCGGTCATTTTTATCGTCTCCAGGATTGCGTGGTATTGTGCGCTCCGCGAATAATAGTGCGCAATGTACGCCCGATATATCATGCACTGCCCGATCGAGTCAAATAATAGTTGCCATTGCCCGATATTTCGGGCAAACTGAGCCAAATCAAAGACTTGAACGTGGGAGAAGTCGTGAGTCTTTCCAAAACACTCCGCGAAATACGTTTGGTGCGTGGGCACAGCCTGCGGGAGGTGGAGGACGCCACCCGCATTTCCAATACCTATTTGTCGCAATTGGAACGTGGTGACGCGTCGAAACCATCACCGGACAAACTGCAGGCCTTGGCTGAGTTCTACAAAGTCCCCTACACCGATCTCATGCGCGAGGCCGGCTATTTGCAGAAGACGGAGCGCGCCGATGGTAAACCACGCCTAAATCCGAGTGCGGTCCAGTCAGCACTCATGACGGCGAATTTGTCGCCTGACGAAGAGGAACAGGTGGTGAAATATATCCAGTTCCTACGTTTTAATAACAAGAAGTGAGGCAAAGCGAATGGCCTTACCGAAACAGAGGATCGCGGTAAGGCCCGAGTCGGAGTCGAGAATTTCCGATCTCGTTCGGAAGCTTGTACGAGAGGCTAATGCCGAAGGCGTGTTGCCGACGCCAATCGACCGCTTGTTTGAAATCGCCAAAGTCACCAATATCGCGGAATTGCCGGACGAAGGCTTCCTGAAGACCCTTCCGGAGAAGGCAAAGGGCTTTTTTCGGAGCGCGATGCAGAAGATTCGTGGCATCGCAGACATTAGAACGCGCGAGACTTACATCCCGCCTGATCCGCGCAACGGTCGCGAGCTTTTCGTAAAGGCCCATGAACTGGGCCATCAGGTGATGCCCTGGCATGCGGTTGATCTCGCCTATCTTGACGATGGTGAGTCGCTGTCGCCGGACGCTAGAGCCCTCTTTGAAATTGAGGCCAACTTTTTCGGATCCGAGACCATCTTTCAGGGAAGTCGGTTTCGATCCCTCGCCCGAGACTATCAGCCAAACTTCCCAGCGGTCTTCAAACTTGCCGAGCAACATGGCGCGTCTAAGCAAGCGACGGCTTGGCGTTTTGTCGAGGAGCAAGATGAGGCTCTCGCGTTGCTCCTTTACTATCCGGCGAACGCGATTGATCAGGAGGGCAACCGGGTGCTGGGAATCTGGCGTTCGGTCGGTTCACCCGCATTTAACAAGCGGTATGTCGAAATCGACATTCCCCCAACCATCCATACAGGCCACCCGTGGGTTGCGGCAAGGGACATAGGCCGCCCGTGCGATGGAAACGAGAGCCTATTGGTTGATGGTCAAAGTGTCGTCTTCCAATGGCATGCTTGGTGGAACGGCTACACTTTGCTCGTCTTTCTGCGTCGTAAGCCGGTAGTCAGATTGGTTACCGATTGGCTGAAGAGTTAAGGCGGAGAACCACCTATCCAAACATGTTATCGGCAATGGCATCCATTGCCCTCTTATGGTCGTCCGACTTGAACAGGTGACCGTAGCGGTCCATCGTGACCTGAAGGCTGCTATGGCCGGCAAAGGTCTGAACCGTCTTGGGTTTCAGATCGGCCTCGATCCAGCATGACACCGCGAAATGTCGCAAGGCGTGCCAGTTGAAGCGCTCGGGTGGCGGCGCGTTCAGTCCTTCCTTCTTGTACTTTTCCTCAACGAGGTCGAACAGGGGAAGGAACTTGCGCTTCACCATATTGTCGTGGCTCGTGTACCAGCCGCGCTTGTTCGGGAAGACGAGGTCCTCGGCCTTCTTGCGCTTGGTACGCAGCTTCCATTCCTTGAGCATGAGGACAAGCTGCTGCGACAAGGGGATCGTCCTCATGCCGGCGGCTGTCTTGGTGACATCCTCGTCACCATAGGAATCCACCCGGGTTTCGATCGTTACCTCGGCTTTGGCAAGATCAAGGTGATGCCAGCGTAGCGCGTGCAACTCGCCCGCCCTGATGCCGGTCGCACTGGCGAACGCAAGTTTCACTCTAAAATCCTGGTCGGCAACCGCCAGCAATGCGCGAATTGCTTCTTTGCTGGGCGGCACGACCTTTCGAGCGCCCTCTTCGCGCCGACCGATTACCTTCACGCCTTTCGCAACATTGATCGCGACCCAATCAAGGCTGACGGCGTTACCGACAATCTGTTGCAGGGTGCTCAAGATTTTGCGGGTGGTAACGACCGTGACACCGGCTTCCCGAAGGCGGTCCCGAAAATCTGTCACGACACGGGTCCGCAAATTCGACATCTTGATGCCGCCGTCGAACAACTTGAGACGCGCGACGCGCTTCTTGCCCTCGTGGCGCTTCGGATCTGGACAGATGTAATTGTAGACGTGACCTTCCATCACCTTGTAGTTCTTGGTCGTCATGCGTTCGCGTCGCTGGCGTCGGCCCTCGCAGTAGTCGAGAAAAGCAACAGCGGCGTCCTTGACCGTGAACTTCGCGGCGTCACCCCGGAACGTTCCGGCGAGCATCTGCCCTTCCGTAGCAATCCGGAAAGCATCGGCTTCCTTGCGGCTGTCGAACTGGCGCCGTTCGCGATGACCGGTGGCGTCGGCAACGTCGGCCACCCAGACCGTCGTTTCCGTACCGTCGGCGTTTTTCCAACTGC
Source organism: Bradyrhizobium sp. cir1 (assembly GCF_014198245.1). GTDB lineage: Bacteria > Pseudomonadota > Alphaproteobacteria > Rhizobiales > Xanthobacteraceae > Bradyrhizobium. The sequence continues at coordinate 54,667 of NZ_JACIHE010000022.1, read as the reverse complement.
GCTTGCGGACTGACATGATCATTACCCCTGCAACAGACTAGCACGCGTGCAATGAGCACTTCTCAAAAATCCTCTTGCAGGGCGAATGCATTGCAAGACATTCCCACATATTCCCAACTCGATTCTAGACGAGGGAGATTCCGCGACGCAATCGAATAATCAGCCCTCAGCGCTTCGATACTTTTGGGTACGGCGCCTGCTTAATACTTGCCGTCTGCGATGATGTTCATTGTGAGCAGGAGGCGCTCGTGGCCCTTGAGGATCGCTTCAACCGTGCGGTTGATGGCGATCTGTTGATAGTATCGCTCGTCTTTACCGCCGGTGTGATTGAACGGAGTCAGGAGTCGCTCGCCGACCTCGACTTTTCCGAGGCCTTGTCCTGCTTGATAACGCGCCCAAAGCTCTTGGGGCGTTGCGTAGTCTGTGACGTGGGTTTCCTTGCCGGTGAAATAGTCGATTTCAATGATGTCATGCCCGTTGGTCGCATAAGCGAATGCGAGGCCGAGCATTTCAGCGTAAGTGCGGGCCTGCTGGACGGCATCGGCAGCGGTCTTGTAGGCCGCTTTGGCCTCGACCACTGCAAGCGGAAAATCGCGCATGTAGCGCAGAAGGTAATCAACTCGCTTCGGTGGCTTGCGGATGAAGCCTTTCCCGACCGGAACGACACGGCCGTCTGTAATCGTCCGCTGCTCGGCGATGGAGTGAGGATCGCTATCCCAACCCGCACTTTGAAGTTTGGGTACAACGAATTTTCGGCAGGTGTCCGCTTCTGTGGCCATTCCATAAGACCAAATCGGATTGAGAAAGGAAAGAAGGACAACTTAAGGCAGCTTGTCGCGGAGGTAGTAACGTCCGCATTCTGGTCAAAAGAGATTCCAGCAAAGTACAATAAAATCAATCCCCTAATGACACGGATAACCTAAAGTACCACTTAATTGAACAGCACCTTTTCAAGAGCCTCCACGAGTTGGGTGCGGCGCTCCTTCGTGAGCTTGTCGAGGTTCTGCTGGCGCCATTTGACGGCTGGTAGATTGGCCGCGTCGGGCACGCCGAGGAGACCCCAATCCGGTTGCCCTCTCTCGAACGACACCAGGAATTTTCGGTGATCGGCCGGCATCTTGCCAACGATCTCATCAACAAGCTTCTTACGCGCCGTTATCAGTTCGTCCTTTGATACGGGCTTGTCGGTCATGCCTTCAAAGCCGTGAAGGAATTCATCGCTGATATCTTTCTGGGGGGACGCAAGGACCTCGGACATTGGACGGTCGTGACTTAATAGGTAGACGATGAACGCCTTGCGTATCTCATCCGTAATGCCTTCGTTCGCCAGCAGGTCGCGAACATCGAACAAATCGCGGGGATGCTGTCGATCCAGCGCGGCAACGATCTTACCGGCATAGAGATCGGCGAAGGAGACCGTGCGGGTCTCTGCAAACCCAAACTCGTTTTCGACGGCGGGCCGCGCGGCGGTTAGAGCGGGCTCGAAGACACATCCGCGCAACACAGGCGTAACTTCAATCTTGATCTGGACGTTCTGGGAACGAACGACAAGCTTGACGGTGGCCCCCTCTCTTTGAGTCTCGTGCACGTGCGCGCCTGGGATCTTCTCTTTGATCTTTACGACTATGCGTTTCATCGCAGCGTCTATGTCGGCAAGGGATTCAGCTCGCGGCGCTACGGGGACATAAGTAAGATCAATATCGACAGACAGTCGGGGCATGTCTCGGACGAACAGATTGATCGCGGTGCCGCCTTTCAGGGCAAAGCATTCTTCCTCGGTGACGAACGGAAGAACGCGCAGCAGAAGTGCGACCTGTTTTTTGTAAACGTCAGCGAACGCCATTGAGGTCTCCGGGGACGGTTATCTGATAGGTAGGATCGAGGACGCCACCTCTAACGAGCATACGTTTGCCGTGGCCCAGGTCGACGGTTTCTTTGCTGAGGCGTTTGAGCCAGGCATGGTTGTGGCGGTCGGCGAAGTAGAAGAATAGACGCTTGACCTTCACGCTCGCGCAATCTTGCAGGAGCTTCTGCAGGCGATCCGGCCGAAGATTGGCGAGGCCGCCAAGTAGAGCATCGACTTGCTCGAAACTTTCATTGTTGGGCAATTCGTCGAGCAGCTCAAAGACAGCGCGCTCAGGCGTCGATAAGGTCAAAGGCCAATCCCATTGTCCCCAGTTCAGTTGAGCTACGTCGCCTCCTCGAAAGGCCGTGACGTCAAGCATCTTCCCAGTTTCGACATTCCAACGGACGCTGCTTATGCCTTTCGCAACGGGTTCGTTTTCGAAGAGCCGCCGGTCGTTGTGGTAGATTAACTTGACGGACAGCGGCAACTTCTGAACCCAGGGCGGCGGCGCCTTTGGTCCATAGAGATGAACACGCGTCGTCGATTGCGGAAGGTAATGCGCATAGCCTTGCAGTTCGAGCGCCGTCCGCCCGCCAACCACAAGCGGTGAATAGTTGAGGATGGTCTGTAGGGATATGACGACCTGTTGCCAGCTTAGGGCGCCACGCGGCCGCCGGAAGACACCTCGGCTGGGCTGTTCGAGCCAGCCTGACTTTACGTACAGGTTTTGAAGCTGGGTGGAGTAGCCGTGGCTTTTGAGCCAGGCCGAATCCACCAGCAGCCCCTCCGGGAGGAGCTTGTCGAGCTGGTTTAGAAGGTGCCATCTTGATCTAGCCATGCTTGATAATATGACATATATTCAAACCAAAGTCGAGTTTGAAAAATCACATATAAATCAAGTCATTATTGATAAAACCAGAAATCAATAAACCGCTTCAGGCGCGCTCCTACCAGAACGAGCATCGGCTGCGATAAGCTTCCTGGTCATGAATCAACGCACGCAAACCTACTTCGACGAACTCGTCAGGCGCGCCGTAACCGCGTTACCGATCCCACGCGAACCACAACCTCTCGCCCAACCCAACGCGTGCCACGAGAATTGCGACGAATTCGCTAGGCGTCACGCCGGCTATGAAGTCGTTCGCGGATGGCTTGTATTCGGAGGCCATTGGTTCGTGCCACACAGCGTGGTCCGTCAAGCCGCGTCACGTGAGATGACCGACATAACCCCCGATCCAAGCAACGGCGGCGCGATTCCTTTCGTCGAACACATGGGATCGGAAGATGATTTCGCCGTGCTGCGCCAAGGGCGAGATGGTGGCTGGTTACATGTCTCAGCCTGATTTAGCCTCCGTAATATGAGTGAACCGCGCCTGAGGCCATTGCCAGGCACCGCATCCGCTGGAAGCTGGCGTATGCACAATGCCGACGACGTAATCGCCGATGGGCGTCTCGCTACATTTGCGGTTTTGAAGCGGCCGACACCGTCAACAGTTGCCTTGATCGGCACGGGCTTTTACCTGCAACCAAAAGGTGGCTTCGCGACGGCTGCGCATGTGGCCCTGGAGGCCGAACAACAGCTTGCCGCCACGCCGGATTCGGTTGGCATAGCCCACACCCTTCCCAACGGCAAAACCCGGTTTCTTCCGATCTGGAAATTCTTCGTTCATCCAACCGCAGACGTGGCGTTCGGGATTCCTCGTTACGAATTTGTCGACGACACGTCTGGCAACGTCATTAAGCCAAAGGTTTTGTCGTTGACATCGCAGATGCCGGAGATCGGCGCGAAGGTGAGCACATGGGGTTACCCACTCCATCGAGTAATCGACGATCCTGCGGGCCAGTCGGTACACCTTCAGCCCGACTTTTACGATGGCGTATTAGAAGAATATTTTCTGGATCGCGGCCCTTCGGCAAAGCTTAAACCGCCCTATTTCCGGACCAGCATCAACCTGCATGGGGGCTCAAGTGGCGGCCCCGTCTTCAACGCTGCCGGAGAAGTTTTTGGCGTGGCGTCATGCAGCTACGATGGCGCAACAGACATTGCGTTCGTCACACCCATAGGCACGCTGCTTGAGCTTGAGATACCTGAGCACATTTCTGATTCCGTCAAGGGAGGCCCGACCGTCAGCCTGCGTGAACTTGTAAGTCGCGGCCGGATCGTGGCCGACGCGTGTTCGTCACCGTTCCTCGGCAAGGGAGGAGCATGATGCGTGTAAGCAACAAAAGCTGTCGATTGACTACTAGGGTCTGTACCTAATTAGCGAACTCTGATTCCCTCGCAGCGGGTTGATTCCACGCGGGGGACTTCGATGCGCAAAGGACTGTTCTGGCTCAACGACAAGCAATGGGCTGTGATAGAGCCGCATCTGCCAACGAACCAGACCGGACCGGTGCGCGACGACGATCGACGCGTCATCAGCGGTATCATTCACATGCTTCAGTGCGGCGCACGCTGGCGCGATTGCCCGCCCGACTATGGTCCGTACACGACGATCTACAATCGTTTCAATCGCTGGGCCAAGCGCGGACATTGGCGGGCGATCTTTGAAACGCTCGCCCGCTGCGGCAAAGACGGCGTGACTTTGTCCATCGACTCCACCACGATCAAAGCGCATCGCTCGGCGAGCGGCGGAAAAGGGGGGAGCATGACCAAGCGATCGGCCGCTCGCGCGGCGGACGGACCACGAAAATCCACGCGCTGAGCGACCCTGACTGCAGACCTTGCGCATTTCATCTCACTCCAGGCCAGGACGCTGATATTGCCGCAGCGCCAGCCCTTTTGGAACTCGCGCCACCCATGTCTGCCCTCATTGGCGACAAAGGGTACGACGGCGACGGCTTTCGAGCCGAAATCGTCGATCGTGGTGCCAAGCCCGTCATTCCAAACAAATCCAACAGGGTCACTCTCCACAGCTTCAGCAAACGCGCCTACAAGGGGCGCAACGTCATCGAGCGCTGTTTCTGCCGCCTCAAGGATTTCAGGCGTGTCGCAACTCGCTACGACAAACTAGCCAGGAACTTCTTGGCTGCCGTCCATCTCGCCGCCATCGTTGCCTATTGGATCAATTGAGTCCGAGCCCTAGTACTCTCTCGAGGCTTGGGCCAAGCGCAGGGGTCCACCAATCAAACCTTGCGTCAATGCTCGAGCACAGGCCGCCCCGCGGCGCGGCGGCAACCTTGTACGTTACGAGTTAATAGCCTGCTCTCCAGATTGTGGAGCCGCGGAACCTCGAGCGGCGAACCCGCAAGGCAAGCGATTGAGTTCGACTGCCGGCCAACAAACATCCTGGAACACACAGGCTCGACAGCACAGGTATTCTTCAAACGCGGAGACCAGGCAGCGTCGTTGCCGGCGGTCGTGCACGCCGCGGTGTGCGCAATGATGAAGCTCAAGCGTAGTAAAAAAAGACGCAGGTTCAAAGCTGCGGCTTACCACCGGAGCGCTTAGTTTATTCTCTCGAAGGGTGAGGCAGTCGCTCCAATTGTGCCCGGCGCATGGATCGACGGTAGGATGCGGCAGGCAATAGTGGGTATCCGTGCCGGTGGCGAGCAAGAATTCGTCAGGCCTTGGCGATGATTTCAGGAATGTCGCGGTTTGCGAGGCGACGGCCGGAATTCGACCATTCGCCAATGTTGGGAATCCCGGAAAATCAGACAAAGACGAAGCCATGAGCGTGGTATTGAGTTCGCGGTTCACGGTTTGCAGAAGCGCAACCGAGCTGGCCTCGACTTCCTGAAAGTGTCGCGCCAGGTGGCTGTAGTCGTGAGGTACCGCGATGCGGGAACGATGGCTATCAATGATGGAGATTAGTTGGCCATCCCGGCGTTCGAGAACGATTGCCGGATAGAGATTGATCTGCGGAAACGCATCGAAGTGTGCGCCGTCTCGCTTGCGCGCGATCCAAAGCGCATGAAAGAGACGCGCAACATCCGCAGGAGCCACATAGCTCGACAGGTGGCTCGGCTGGATGAGGTCTGGTGGATCGTTGATCAGCGCCTGACGCGCCAGATATTCGTAAATTTCGTCGGAGCGGGCGACGGCATCGCGCTCGTCAATGACGCGGATGTTAGCCGGAGTAACGTTGCCTCGGGCAACGAATGTTTCATAGGGGTCCGTGAAGATGACCCACCAGCGGCCCGCCGTAATGGCAAGGCACTGCACCACATGCCCACTTTGCTTGTGGAGCGTCGTTACGTATTGGTGGAGCTTGTGCAGCCATTCCGCCCATTCGAGGATGACCGGGGACTGGTTGGGCTGGCCACCGGCTTTGCAATGCTCGATAGCCTTCGCGATCAAAGCCTCATGGCTTGAGGGGCTCGTGAGGACTTGCTGCGCGGCACCGCCAAATGACGGCGTCACCAGCGGTTTTGCCCATGCCTTGGCCTCTACGATCAACAGCGGCACGCGTGTCGTGGGATTGACGCCAAGATAGTCAAGGAAGAGCGTGGTATCGCCTTGAGCGCGGGCCTCTTCGACGACCTGTTGTGTCAGCCGCCCGAGATCCCAGCCGAGCGCGGCGGGGATGTCGTCAATGACATATCGCCGGGTCGTATGTTCAAGCGGATCACGATAGGCTGCGCCGATAAAAGCCGGAGGCCCCGATCCGCTCGACCGCGGCTTGAACGCATCGAAGATATCGTGGAGCGTGGTCTTGAAGCGCGCCTTGTCGCGGGGCCCGTTCACTAGAGCAATTCCGGCAGGCGATAAAGGAGACGCCGGGCGGAGGGCCATCCGGCATCGACGAAGGCTTCGAGGCAGGCGACCAGCTGATTCCGCCGCTCATGGTTGTCGAACACCTCGCGGTGATCGGCAAGAAAAACGCCGATCACCTGGACAAAGCGATCTGCACCAAGCGACTCGAATTGGAATCGTTGTTTGCGTCCGGCTGTAAGCAGCGCATGCGCGACCAAGTCGAACACGCGCGGGGCATCGGCGGGAATCAGGTAACCGAGCATCTCGATCAAGTGAAAGATCGTGTGCGGCGTGCCAACATCGCCGATCCGGTGAAAAGTCGCGTGGTTGTCATTGAAAAACGCGGCTTTCACCGCGTCGTTGGCGAGCGGCTCATCTTCATTTGCGTTGTCGCGGAACGCGCCGGACGCGAAGTAGAATTGATCGCCCATGTTGTCTAGCAGCTTGGCGAACGTAGTTGCAGTCGCGTTCGCGGCCTGCGTTTGGTTCTCGCGCGGGAGGTCGAAGTAGCGTTGCAGGCCGGATGCGCATGCTTCGACAATTTCGGCAGCAAACTGTTGGCATCGCGACCGTATCGCGGCATCGTTCGCGTCGTTTGTGCCGTACCCGACAACAAGACCGCCACGGATCGAATGAATGGCGTGGCTAATTTCGGGTTCATGGGCTGGCGGGTCCGACAGCCATCGATCGAGCCGCGCGCGTGCCGCGCTACGAGTATGTGTTACCCACAAAATGACCGTGATGCTGCCGAGTGCATCCATGAGCTCGTTCTTGTCGTCAGCCTGGAATTGCTCGGCCTTCGGCAGGATAGCGAACACGAGCTGTTCGACGCGTGCGGGATCGACATGGAGAACGCGCGTCAGGAAATCTGCGAAGAATTGCAGGACTCGCGCGTTCGTTTCGTGCTCGGCAAAGGTGTCGGCGAGGTCCCACATGAGCTCGCGGGCATTATCCCAAAGCATGACAAGCCGCCACGCAATGGCGAACCGGACGGCGGGATGGGTATCGCGCGCCAGACGGCGCAAGTCGTCGAGGAAACGTGCCGCTGTCTCGGCATCGATCCGGCAGAGATTCATGACGGCTTCAGCGCCATCAACCCGCCCCCCTCGGACGGACGCAAGCGCGGTTTCGTCCTTGGACTCGTCTTCCTCGGTGATGATCGGCGTCGTGTCGGCGAGCAGCGTGTCGAGCAGCTCGCAGAGTGCGGCGATCGCGTCGGGCCGCGCCCGGAGCGCATCGGTATTTTCGGACAGTTTTGTGCAGCCGCGGCCGACTATATCCTTGGCGTATGAAACGACCTTGGCGCCTGCCGCGCCGGTTTCTTCGTCGGCTGCGTGCCACAGGGCGCGCAACAGCGCCACGCCCTCATGCGGGTCGGCTGTAATCGGGCCTTGCGGATCGAGACCGAACTGCCTGTTGATCTCTTCGAGTTGAGCGAGGAGCTCGGCGTTCGGCGAGGCCGTCACGTCAACATCGTCTTCGCGCAGCCACCAATAACGGTCATCGCCGGGGCCCGACCATGAGGTGATTTCGAATGGGCGGGGATTGGTCTGGCCCCGGATATCTGCGGGAGCATCCTGGAGAACTTGCCGGGCTCCCGGGGTGACCAGATGGTCGGCGCCAATCGTCCGGAAAACCCGCAGCTGGAAATGCTGTCGGGCTCTTTCTGGCGACTTCGAAAGGGGAAATTCGATGGCGATCACGTCGCGTTCAAAGATCTGGCGAGCTTCGATCGTCTGCGCGGCGTAGCCGGACGCGATGAGGTCGATAGCGTCCTTGCTTGTGTCCTGCGACAGGAGGAAGGGACGCTGTGCAGCGAAGGGCGAAAGCAGAGCGGCAAGCGGTCCGCCGCGCCTGGAGGCGGCGCCGAATAAGCGCGACCAGAGAAGCGCCAGCCGGTTACGAGCGATGACTTCGCCGGCCAATTGGAGCGCTTCGTCCTCGCTCGCCGCTGTCAGGCGCGCCGAAAATGCCTGGACAAGACTAACGCCATTATCGCTGTGCCTGTCGTTCGGGTTCCAAGCCCAGATATGACTACGGTCGTCGATGAGCCTGCCGGTCGAGGTGCCCGCGCGTACGGCAATCTCCTCGGCAGACTGATCGAGGGGGTGTGCCGTTTCGACATAGGCGTCGAGAGCCGCGACAAGAGCGCGCACGCCCTCGATGGGGTGCGCTTGAAGGAAGCGCGGAAAGGCTTCCTTCAGTGTCCATCGCGCCATCTCGTAGTCTTGCCGCCGATTGCTGTGCAGCGGCAAGATTTGGCTATCGCCAATATTGGTCCGCTCGTCTTCGGTGGCGGCGTGACTGAAGACGCCCTGGTAGATGGCGGGTACAAACGAAGGATCTCCGTTCCCAATCTTGAGCACCTTCCGCGCCAGCCAAGGCATCTCTTCATGGGCGTGTTCACGCAGCCGGTCAGGTGCGAGGAGCTGTTCCAGACAGCGGCGCGATGCGACGATGTCACTTTCAAAGGTATCGGCGACAAAGCCGACCGCGGCCGACGCAATCTGGGACCAATTGCCGGTCTGGTGAATGGCGTAGTCGAGCAGCCGACGCGAGGCGAGACCGAGCTCGGCCAGTTGCTGCGGCGTTAAGGTCCGCTCGGAGAGCAGAAAGAGCAACGTGCGCAGCGGCCATGCGATATCCGCAAGGTGGTTGCTGGCAGCAGATGCGAGAGTGCACCAGGGACCGAGCTGGAGCGCTTGGCCGTCTTCGATTCTGACGGAGAGAGCGCCCACAATGTGGGAGAACGCTTGAAATGCTAGCTGCCGCGTGGCTGGAGCTCCTGAAAGGAGTGTCGTGAAGCCGCGCATGTCATCGGCCATGGTTGGCAATTCGCATGCCGCGCGCGCGGCAACGCTGCGCGCAACGGGATCGGAAGTATGGTCACCGGCAAAATGCGCGACGGCCTGCCAGAACTCCTGATGGCCGGCTGACCCGGTAACCCACAAGTCTTGCAGCGCATAGGAAAGCGCTGGAGCGAGCATAAGCCCGAGGCCGCGATCGCGGCGCAAGAGGTCGCCTGTGGCTTCGACATCTGCGGGGTCGATGAAGACGCGGCTCGCGGCATAATCGAACAGGATATGATGACGAAACGCAACGTAGCGGTTGCCAGCGACGCCGATGAGCACGTTGTTGCGCAAGAGCCGGTCGAACGCCGCTGTGTCGCTCTGCGCGACTGTCAATCGGCTCGCTTGCAGACCGCGGTTGGTAACCATCTGCTCGACGGCGGCTCGCAGGCACAGGTCGGCGCCGCTGCCGAGCGGGTTGATACGATGTTGCCAATAGAGCGCGAGTAACTCGACCTGGAGGCTCACGCCGCCGAACACGTCCGGCGACACGCCATCGCCAATCAGGTCGGCGAGCAGGCGGGTATTAAATGGCACGCGTGCCAGATCGCGGAGGCGATCACCGGCGCGATCGAGCACAGCCGCGATCGAGGGGGCCCTTTGCCGGAGCTGGTCGAGCTCGTCATCGGACCAGCGCGGAATGTGGAGGTGGCGAACATTGGGAAACGCGGAATCAACGTATTGGTCCGAGGGTGGCTCGCCTTCAAACAGGTTCTTGAATTGCTCGCCGAGCTTGAGATCGAAAGTCCGGATAGATGCGATGACGCGCCAACGATTACCGGGCAGTTCGAGTATTTCCGAGATGAGGGACCGGAACACGGCCTCGCTCTTGCCGCCTCGTGTGGCGTCAAGCGCATCGATGAACAGGAACGCGGGTCCGGCGCCGGGCCAGTTTTCGAGAACCTGCCGGACGCCGTTATCCAGTTCAAGCGCGATCCGAAGCCCGTCAAGAGAATCAACAAGGAGGCGATCGACCGCCAGCTCTATGACCTCGTTGCCTGCCGCGCGGAGACGCTCGGCGGCCGCGCTGACGACGGCGCTTTTGCCTGCGCCGGGTTCGCCGACAAGAACCAGCGATCCGTCGCTGGCCGCTTCGACGGTCGCGGCCGTGCAGTCGCGCTCGATCTTGATCTCGACATCGCCAACTCTGGTCTCTTCATATTGAGTCAAATGTGCCTGAACGCGCGCACTGTAGTTGCGCAGGCGTTCAACATCGAGCCGATAGGTAGGCGCGGCGCGAAGCCGCACGCCACGGCCTGCCAAGGCTTGGCGCAGCTCGGCGGCGTCGGTGCCGCGTCTGGTCGCCATAAGCCGTTCGCAAAGGCGTTCGACCGTCGAGAAGGCCGCCGATGCGTCGGCCGCATTCTCGGTGACGTGCGCGAGCGTTTCGACCGCTGCGGTGCGGTCCGGTCCATCAAGATTAAAGTCGATGATCGAAAGGAAGCGTATGATGCTATCAAGTTCGTCGCTGTCGGGGGCGACGCCGTGGATTTTCTGCCATGCGCCGGCAAGCAGCGCCCGCATTTTGTCGAGGGCTTGCTGCTGAGCTTGAGGCAGAGGAGCGGCGGCGGGTGCCTGCGTCGAGGCCAGCGCAATGGCCAGGTCACGCTTGATCGTGCCCGGCGCGTCAGGGCCGACCGCGATGAGCATCCGGTCCCGTTCGGTAACGAGCGGTCGGTCCCAGCCGCGTTCGCCTGTTCCGCAAGCGCAGGCTTGAAACTGGCGGATGATTTGCTCGGCCGTTTTTCCGAGTTCGCTATCCGGTTTCGTCGAAAGGGAAAGGCTTGTCTTTGCCTGAACGAAGACCCAGCCGCCGGCGCTGGTCTCGACAAGAACGTCATCGAGCGGAGCTTCGGTCTCGAAACGGATCGAGCGCAGGTTGGCATTGCCAAGCCGAAGCCGCTCATCGAGACTGCGGTCCGCAAGAAGGCGGCACGCGAAAGCGGCGCCTACCGCAGCCTGAAAGCTCACGCCGGCTGCGGTGGCGTTGCCGCCACCTGTGGCGAGAAGATCGTCTTCTGTAGGTGATTGCCGATCAGGTGCCATAGAACAAGTGATTCAGTGGACGGACGGTCGCGGTCAAGCGGCGCGTTTGGACTTGAGCGACTCTAGAGATTCGGCAATCGACCGTCGAGCGAGTTTGAACGTGAAGCTGAGGTGTGGGCTCGAAGGAAAAATGAAAGCGCAATCCTCTGTGTCGGATCAAAGCATAGGCAGCCAGGGCCATTGCGCCATCGCCGTCAGTAATGATGTTGGTTGCGGGAGCCGGATTTGAACCAGCGACCTCAAGGTTATGAGCCTGACGAGCTACCGGGCTCCTCTATCGGCCTGGTCTCGGCGATCGCGATCTGCGACATGCTTGACCGCGCCCCAGGCAAATGGATGGCGGACCTCACGGACGACCTGGTCGTCGCCGACCATGTCGCCGCATTGCGCCGATGAAGCCAAGTACGGCGTCGTCGACCAGGTGGTGAAGCACTTTGAAGGCTTGCAGGCGAAGGGCGCCAAGTCCGGCGGCCAGTCGATCCGCGATCTCGTCACCGTCAACGGGGTGCGCGTCACGGTCGAGGACCGCAGCTGGGGCCTGGTGCGCGCCTCCTCCAACAAGCCCGAGCTCGTCGGCGTGGTCGAGAGCCCGGTCTCCGAGCAGCGTATGCACGACATGTTCGAGATGGTGGATGGCGTGCTGCGCACGCATCCGGAAGTCGGCGAGTACAATCAGACGATCTAATGACGTTCCGCCCGCCGCGCAGGTCCGTCGGCTTAGATCTACGCCTCCGGAGGAAGCGCTGCTTCTTTAGCGCGCCAAAGCTGTCCTAAGCTGCGCCTACCGTGGCCAGAAATCTCTGCACCTCCAGCTTCAGACGATTGCTATCCTCAGATAAGGACTCGGCGGCGGCAAGTACCTGCGTAGATGCCGCGCCAGTCTCGACCGAACCGCGGTTTACTTCGGCGATATTCGACGCAACCTGGGTCGTACCAATTGCCGAAGGCTTCATTTTCGTAGAGGGCGCCTTTCCAGAAGCTGACAATTCAGAGAAAGGGTGTTACCGACGTCCGACATTTTTTGAACCCTTCCCCGTTTAGCTGCCAAACGCCACCCGAAATTGCTCCCTTTGCATCATGAAGAACTCCCCCACCAGCGTTCATGATGTCGGTTGACGGTTGGGGGCCGCCGCTGACAGGCAAAGGTCTAAGGTCCGCCCAGACATCGCCGTAGAACGACTTCTCAACGTCGATCAGGCCTGAGGCAGATGCGCCGGATGCTATTTGATGAGGCTTCGATCTTCGGCCGTAAGGCATCATCGAGCCGCCTGTAAGCGATTGCGGCAACTTCCATGTCGCCCATATCCCACCAGGCGTAAGCCGGACTGGCCAGCCCCATGAGGACGAAAACAATACGCGAGAACGCGCATGGCTTGGCTCCCCTTCCGCACAGCAATGGCTGGCAATAAAACCTCTCAAATCAGTCCGTGATTCGTGCCGACGGGATCACTGCATTGTTCAAGATGCCTTTGTGCAGCTCGATTTGAGTAGGCTCATGACGTGCCGCCGCCCACCGCAAAAACTCTGCTCGGATACGGGAAGCTTGCCAGTCGAGGTGACTGGCGAATGAGATGGAACGTGTTCGCCGAGCCAACGGAGCAACGTCGCGACGTCGGGCGCGATTCCCGGCGACTGCGGGAAGCGGGTCATCGGCCGGCCACCTTGTCGATGACGGTGAGGCGCGTCTCGGTCGTGGTGCCATGCTTGGCATAGATCGCGCCAGTGATCGCGGCGGTGAACACCACGCGGCCACGTTGCTGCAACCGGACGAAGGCGTCGGGCCAAGCAGCTGAGGCCTCGGGTGAGAAGTTTGCGCGTGATATCGTGACCAGGCGGCCGCCATCAGCAAGACGCGCCACGCCTGAGGCGATATGACGATACGTTGTGTCAGCCATGCGGCCGGAAATGTTCGCCATCGCCGAGAAAGGCGGGTTCATCAGCACGACACTCGGGGCGACGGGATGGAGGTGATCGTCGACTTGGGCCGCGTCGAAGCGCGTGACGAAGTTGGCCGGAAAGATGGAAGAGAGCAACATGGCCCGGCACTCGGCCAGCTCGTTGAGCACGAGGGGTGCTGCTGGCGTTCTCGGCGAGGATGGCCCGGTGCCTGCGGACGGCTCGAGTAGCGCGCGCGATCGGCCGCCGTAATGGCGGCTGAGCTCAGCGCTGCCAGCGCCGAGCGGGATCGGCGTCGAGAATTGCTGGAAAATCTCGCTCTCGGCAGAGCGGAGCGTGCAAGTCGGCAGAAGCGACGCGATCTTGCCCAAGGCGGAAAGACGTGAAGCCGGAGAAGCGGCTTTGCGGAAGAGCGCCTTTCCGTATTTGCGCAAGAGCAGGGCAGTGGCGGCCTCACAGGCTTCGTATGCCAACTTCCAATCCCAGCCTCGCCGGCGGTGGCCACCGCATGCGCGTGACAAATTGCCGTTTTTACGCAGTGTCTACTTCCCTGGTGCTGTCGTGAGAGCGACCGGTATAGCCACCTTGCACCTCCCTAACCGTCACCCCGCGGGCGTGGCACGATTGGCGGATTAACATCCTGTTACCTGATCTTCTCCAGCCGGTGGTTGCCAGAGCGCATCTGGTGATTTTCGAAGTGAGACGATGGACTTCGGCCTCAGCCCGCCTCCGATGAACATACTGGCGCAGCAATCGGTCCACCAGTTACCTAAAGAAGGTGCGCAGCATGGCGTCAAGCCAAGGTGATCTTTGCTGTCCGACCTAGCTGCGCAGTGATCGGATTGCCGGATGCAGGGCGGGAGATGCAATTTGCTGACTTGCTCTCGCGGCGTATGAGCACGTCTTCCCTCGAGGATCACGCCGGCAAGGCTCAAGTCTGCGTAGCAGACATACGCAAGCTGTCACTGCAATGATCCATCCAGCAATAAGTGTTCCACGAAGGCCTTACGGGACAGTTACGATCATTCTGATTCCTCGTCAGCTTCTAGAAAGCTAAGCCTCTTAGCGTGAACGTACTTATCCAGACCTGCGTTAGCTGCTCAGATCTGACAAGGAGAGTGGGATGGATGCGTTCAATAATCTCAGCCCATTCGAGACCCGTGTCGATCAGACGTACTACGATCGGGGGCAACAGCAGCAGGCAGACCAAGCCGGGTTTCAGCAGCACGTGAATGAGTTGCGTCTTCACGGTCGCCAGCCTCCCGATTCAATTAGCCTCGGCGAGCCGCCCTGTGTTGCTTCGAACAGAGGTGCGGATCGTTTGGGAATGCCGCACGAGGATGTAGTCCGACAAGCCACCTCGCGGTCGCCGTCGGATTCGTTCGCCTGCTCTGAACGAGACGATCAGCATGTGCTTTTTCCGGTCGCGGATCGCGACGGCCAGTTGCCGGATGGCAATTTCAGTCTGACAGATGATTGGCACGCCATGGATTCAGCTGCCGATTGGCCGCCGTATAGTGTCGATCAGGAGGAGCATTCGTGGGCCGAGGCCGGTGATGTAGCGCCGGAGCCGTCAACATCCGCCGCAAATCGTTCCGAGCAAAATTTGGGGGCATCGATTCTGGGCCGACAGCCCCGGCCGGGCGATGGCAATACCTCTAGAGGAGGCCGCCGACTGACCCCGGCCGCAGCGCAGTGGACCATAGCCTTGCAAACGGGGGCTCCGGGGCGCGCAAGCGGTCCGACGCATGAAGACCCCGTCTTCAGCGAGTCGCGGCTTAACCAGATCCTGGATGGTTGGGCCGAGGAGGAAGGGCAGTCGCAAGACGAGAAGCGCGAAGAGGCTGTAAGACGAATAAAAGCCTGGAGTGAGGCAGGCGACGTCTATGCAGGGCTGGAGCTGTTAAATCTATCCCTGACGACACTGCCGGCCGCCCTTCCGCCTGGGCTTCAGTCGCTCAACGTGAGCGACAACGAGCTGGTGCACCTGCCTGACGCCCTCCCGTCTGGACTGCGGGCGCTCCGCGCCAGCGGCAACCGGTTGACCCGCCTGCCGGACACACTCCCTAACGGGCTTCAGTCACTTGCCATCGGGGGCAACCGGCTGACCAGTCTGCCTGAAAACCTTCCAGAGGGCCTTTTGACACTCGCGGTCGGCAGTAGTCGCTTGACCAGCCTGCCGGATACCCTGCCGGATGGGCTGCAGGACCTCGACGTCCGCGGCAACCGGTTGACCAGACTGCCCCACGCCCTCCCCATCGGACTTCAGTCACTTGCCGTCGGCGGCAATCGGTTGACCAGCCTTCCCAACACTCTCCCGCCTGAAATCCAAGAGCTCGAAGCCAATGGCAACCGGCTGACCAGCCTTCCCGACAATCTTCCCGTCGAACTGCAGGTGCTCTTTGCGTGCGACAACCAGCTGGACAGTTTGCCCGAGACCCTCCCCCCTGAGCTCCAGAGACTTCACGTCAGCGGCAACCGGCTGACCAGCTTACCCGACAATCTCCCCGTCGAACTGCAGGTGCTTGAGGCACGCAATAATCGGCTGAGCAGCTTGCCGCAGGCGCTGCTAACCCGGCTAGCTTTTGGGTGCATGGTTTATATGGAGAATAATCCGCTGCCCGAGCAGGTGCGTACGAATTTGGCGGAAGCCCTGCATTCCCCGGGCTATGACGGCCCGCGTGTCTTCTTCTCGATGGGCGAGGGAACGGCTGTGGATCAGGAACGGTCACTGACCGAGGTAGTAGCGGACTGGATGGAGGAGCCGGAGGTGATCGCCGCCTGGCAAAACTTCGCCGGCGAGGCTGGGGCGCCGGAATACGCGCTCTTCCTCAATGGGCTACGGAACACCGTAAACTATGATAATCCTCATTTCCAGGAGGCCGTCGCCGAGGATCTGCAGCAGGCTGCGATCAGGCCGCAATTGCGCGAGCAGTATTTTCAGTTGGCTTTCGGGGCGAGCGAGACCTGCCAGGATCGCATCACTCTGACCTGGAACGGCATGCAGACCGCACGCCTGAACGCTGATGTCGAGGACGGGGCTTATGACGATCGGCTCGGCGAACTCATCCAGAAGGCCCGGGTCTTGTTTCGCCTGGGCGCACTCGAGCCGATTGCCCGTCAAAAGGTCAACTCACTCCAGTTCGTCGATGAGATAGAGGTCTATCTGGCCTATCAGGTCAAGCTGCGTGACCGGCTGGACCTGCAGCTCATCGCTCCGGACATGCGGTTCTACGACGTCTCGTACGTGACTGAGCACGACCTCACCGCAGCCGAGACGCAGGTGCGGAATGAGGAAGCGGCGGGGTTCGCCGACTTTTTGGCAACTCTCTGGCAGCCCTGGGAAACGGTGGTGAGCCGGATTGCCCCCGAAGCCCATGCAGAGATGCAGAACCGGCTCGCCGAGGCGATGGACGGGGAGTTTCCGAGCCGGCTCGAGCAGCGACTCGCCGACCATGACCTGACCGGAAACAGCGATGCCGAGTTGCAGTTCGGAGCCCAGATCCGCGACGAGATCGCCCGCGAGATCAAGGGCGCACTGATGCGGCAGGTGCTCGCGGATCATGCGCTTGAGCTGTGAAGCGGCAGTCCACTCGGTGCGGATCCCGGCGCGCCGAACGGGCTGTTTGTTGAAGACGTTATGCCGGCAGGATTAGGCACGTGGCAGGCACGAGGCGCGCTGCAGCCTGCAATTCATCACCTTCGCAGCAACTGTTGGAAACCAGCATGGGCTGACGGCCCAATAGACATGACCCTGAGGAATGTCCCTGATTCCGTTGAAATTCTGAAGAGGTCGGCGTTGTCCTCAACCGGTAGGCTCGCGGTGGAGAGCAACGCCACGACGAGAGATATTACGCCGGCTGGTTCGGCGCCCACCAACGACCTGGACGAAGCCTTTGCAGAGGGCGGACGAACTTCGACCGGTCCTGCCGCATGTCTAGAAGCTAACCGCAAATAGAAGACGTAGGGAATGGCACTTTTTCAGAACCGGTTAGTCTTACTGAGTCAGAGTGTCGCGGCTTTTACCGAGAAGAATCATATATTTGAGAAGACTCATCTTTTCAGCATGCGGAGAGGCTGAGATGGGTCTGGCAAAATCGGGGGACGTCGCGTCGCGGTTTTCGGCGTATGTTGAGGGTCTTACGAGCGTGATCGGGCACTCAGGCCGAGCCAAACCGCTTCGCGACTACTGCACCGGTCTGATGATGCCTTGCGATCGCAAGAGTGTCGAGCCGATGGCGGCCATCACGGCTCCTGAGCGGACAGCAGCGCAACACCAGTCGTTGTTGCATTTTGTCGGTCAAGGTGACTGGTCGGACCAACAAGTGTTGGCCAAGGTCCGTGAATTAGTGCTGCCGAGCATCGAACGCCACGGAGAGATCGAAGCTTGGATCATCGATGATACGGGCTTTCCTAAGAAGGGACGGCATTCGGTCGGGGTTGCACGGCAATATTGCGGCCAACTGGGCAAGCAAGACAATTGTCAGGTCGCCGTGACCCTTTCGATTGCCAACCATCACGCGAGCCTGCCGGTGGCGTATCGCCTTTATCTACCAAAGGAGTGGGCGACCGACCGTCCGCGTCGGCTCAAAGCCGGTGTGCCCAAGGAGATCACCTTCAAAACCAAGCCGGCTATCGCGCTTGAGCAATTGCGCTGGGCCTGTGCAGGGGGCTTGCCGCGTGGCGTAGTGCTGATGGACGCCGGCTATGGTGCTGATACCGATCTGCGTACGAGCATCACAGATCTCGGCTTGAACTATGTGGCCGGCATCCAGCCACAAACGTCCGTATGGCGCCCTGGCACTGGGCCGCGGGCGCCGAAGAAGTGGTCGGGGAGCGGACGACCTCCGAAGTTGCTGCGACGTGATGGCAAGTATCAACCTATCTCAGTTAAGAAGCTTGCGATTGGTCTGCCAATGGATGCTTGGCGCAAGATCACGTGGCGTGAGGGGACGGCAGAACGCTTATCCTCGCGCTTTGCCCGTGTGCGCATCCGTGCGGCACATCGAGATTACTGGCTCGCCGAAAGCCGGCCGGAGGAATGGCTGCTGATCGAATGGCCGGAGGGCGAGGAATCACCCACCAAATATTGGTTCTCGACGCTTCCGGCGAACATTGGATTCCGTCAGTTGGTCGACACGGCCAAGCTGCGCTGGCGCATTGAGCGCGACTACCACGAACTCAAACAGGAGATTGGCCTTGGCCACTTCGAGGGGCGAGGCTGGCGCGGCTTCCACCATCACGCAACGCTGTGCATCGCGGCTTACGGATTCCTGGTCTCCGAGCGGGAGACGCTTCCCCCCTCAGCAACGGGTTCCGCCGGGCTTTTCAAAGAAATTACAATTCCCGAAACTTATCGCCCGAGGGGGTCCGCCATTGCGGCCTGAACGGCACGTTCCAAATTCGATAGCGACCGTTCGGCGAGGATTGAGCGTCGCTCTCGCGTCCACACTATCTCGATGCCCTTGTTGCATCAGGGCAGTCTCAAGTCAAAGTAGCTATCGAATTTTGTGACGCAGTAAGATTAGTCGGCTCCCAGAAATCACGTCCGCTGGCTAAGGTGCTTGCATCAAACTCTCGAGCTGGCTCATAAGACGTCAACGTTAGCTTGCACTCGAGGTCTGGCTCAAGAACTGGCTTACTAGTACAGAGACTCGTTATAAGCCGAAAAACATCGTGCGCATCGAAGGGACCTGAGACGTTGGAAGCTCCACCCGAATTGAATGCTCTTCGGAGCAGCATCGACAATCTGGACGCTGCCCTGATTCACATTCTCGCCGAACGTTTTAGGTGCACTCGAGAGGTGGGAAAACTAAAGGCGCGACTGCAAATGCCTGCTGCCGATCCAGGCCGGGAGGAGAGACAGACAAAAAGACTGCGTGCGCTCGCACAGGCCGCCAACTTTGACCCAGACTTTGCTGAGAAGTTCCTGGCATTCATCATAACAGAAGTGATCCGGCATCATGATCTTGCTCGTGAAAAGATCGGTTAAGTGTAGAATTGTCTCGTTCAGCATGCGACGCGGCCCGTAAAGACTGGCGCCCTCTCTTTCACAGTAGCGGCGGCGAACCGATTGCAAAGCGTTTTGACTGAGGAATGCCCAGCGTGAGAGTGCTGATTGAATACTTCCTGTTCATTTCAGAGCAATCGCATGGGCTTCGACGGGCTCGCGTTCCAGCCCAAATCCAGCCGCTTGAAACTACACCTTCTCTGCTTAGTCGGATCTGGGATCACCGACGTGCAGCGCGCGAATCGGACCTTTGCCGGGCGGCAGGCCCTCGAGCGCGGTATGGAGGCATTTTCCTGCCTCGTCGTGGATTGGCAAATCCGCTCTGTTCGGCTCGGGGAGCGGAATCGATCGAAGTCTCGGATAGGCACCGCACGCTGTTGAGAAGGATGATCTTTGAGTGAAACACTCTACATCATTGGCAACGGGTTCGATCTGCATCACGGAATTCAATCGTCATACAGGGCGTTCGGTGAATACCTGAAGGCGGTCGACCATGCGACGTATCAGGTCGCGGAACGCTATTTCCATGTCAACGCGGCGTTTTGGCGCGAGTTCGAGGCCCGGCTCGCGCACTTCGATAGTGATACGCTGATCGAGGATGCATCCGATTCCTTTATCTTACGGTGCTGAGGAATGGAGCGACGCATATCACCACGACCACCAGTATGAGATCGAGCAAGTCGTCGATGCGATTTCGAAGAGAGCGCGCTTTGGAGATTGGATCCGGCAGCTGCGCATCCCACACGCTCCGCCAGTTGAGAACCTGCGGCTTCCGATTGATCCATCAGCCTCCTTCTTGAACTTCAAGGCAGGTTGTAGAGGCGTTGCAGGGATCTGGTATATCAAAACATCCTGCACATCCACGGAGCGGCGAGCGACCCGGAGGCGCAGCTCGTGCCTGGACACGGCCAGGAGCCGGACGACAATCTTGATCCCTATCGGATTAGCACCGATCCGGAGGATGCCGACACAGTCGTGGAAGGCCAAGCCTTTGATTCCTATTTCAAAGAAACGTTCAAGCCGACTGAGGAGATCATTCAGAGACCAAGCGTTCTTCCGCAAGATCGCCCCGTCGAGAAACTTCTTGTCATGGGGCACTCCGTCTCGGAGGTCGACTATCCCTATTTCCAAGAAATGATGCGCAACATCGATCCAAGCCGGACGCGCTGGAAGGTAAGCTACTTCGGAGAGCTTACCGCTGTCCGCAAGCGTATCGGGGATCTCGACATTGATGCCCGGCTTGTTGAGTACGCGCTTCTTGTTGATTTTTGAGCGATGTTCATCAGCGACCGCGCTCACGAGCATCGCCACAGGACTTGCACGTTTGCCAAATGAGAGGGAGATTGACAGATTCTCCCTGCCATAGGTTTTCAGATGCCGCTATTCGTAGCTTGTCAACCGAGCTAGCCTTTCGATGTAGTGGCTGGAATCGCAAGATAACGCGGCGCCGCCGTTGGTGTCGTTTTTTTGACCTGGCCGTGTTTGAGTTTGATCAAGCAGCTTTCTCTTGGCGGGCGCGGATTTCGGCGATCCATTTCTCCAGCGCATCTAGCTCGGCCTTGATAGCGGAAGGCGCAGCCAGCCTCGGATTGATCTCTCCTGGTTGGCTATGGAGCAGCGCCGAACAGCGCCCGAATGCCTCGCGCATGATACTGCAATCGGTGTCGGTAAGAACAGTAGGGACGTGATGTGCCGCTCGAATACGTGCATCCGTTGGCCCGTACTGCGCCCATGGATTTGAGCCGCTAACTTCGGTGGCCAGTGCGTATTCCACGGATGGTGATCAGTCGTTCCAGGCGATCGCGATCACTCATTCCAGACGATGGTGATCACTTGCAGAGGCGAACACGACTGACGTGTTTATGTCTGCTGGAAATGGTCTTCCTGGTCAAGACGGGCGGGAGGGTTCGGAGATCGGTCCAGCGGTCCATGGGAGGGCCCCGCGCGCGGCGCGGAGTGCCCCCACGAGCGGCGCAGCGGCGCGCGCGGGAGGGACCTGTGGGCCGGTGGGGCGATCGGGCGCGCGGTGGTCACGCTGCTGTCCTATCGTCGGCCCGACGACGCAGGCTGTCGCCCTTAAGCTCGATGCGGTGGGCGTTGTGAATGATGCGGTCCAATATGGCGTCGCCGAGGGTGGGATCGGCAATCACGTCATGCCATTGCGACACGGGGACCTGACTTGTGATCAACAATGATCCCTTGTCGTAGCGATCATCGACGATCTCGAGTAGATCACGGCGCTGGTCGGCGGAGAGCGCTTCGGGTCCCCAGTCGTCTAGGATGAGCAGGTTGACGCGCTCCAGCGCCGCGATCAGGCGGGCGAGACGGCCTTCGCCACGTGCCTGGGCGAGATCGGCGAACAAGCGGGGCACGCGCTTGTAGAGGACCGAGAAGCCGTCGCGGCAGGCTCTGTTGCCGAGCGCGCAAGCCAGCCAAGACTTGCCGGTGCCGGTCGGACCGACGATGACGAGATGGTTGTGCTCGCGGATCCATTGACAGGTGGCGAGGCTCTGAAAGAGCGAACGGTCGAGACCACGAGCGGTGCGATAGTCGACATTCTCGATGGCGGCAGCCTGGCGGAGCTTGGCACTACGCAAGCGCCGCACGAGACGTCGGTTGTCGCGAGCGGTGACCTCGCGATCGACGAGGAGACCGAGCCAATCGGGGTGTGGCATGTCGGCGGCCTCGGGATTGTTCTGCAGTTCGATGAGGGTATCGGCCATGGCAGTGAGGCCGAGCGCGCGCAGGCGTTCGACGGTCGGATGAATGAGCACAATGATCTCCTGATTAGTTGTAGTAGCTGCGGCCGCGGATGTTCGCGTGGAAAAGGACGGGCGCCTCCTGGGCGGGAGAAGCGTTTTTGTCGGTGGCGTTCTTGAGGATGGCAGCGACCGACTTATAGGAACGGGCATTGAGCAGCAGCGCACGGGCGCAGGCGGCGTCGACGCGTTCCTGACCATAGCGCTTGACCAGTCCGAGAATGCCGATGGCCGAGCGGAAGCCTTGTTCCGGATGCGGCCGCGACCGGAGGATGACCTCGATCAGGGTCTCGGCGTCGGGCCCGACCTTGGCGGCTTCGGAGCGGATGCGCTCATGGGTCCAGTCGCGGTAGCGGCGATGTGAGCTTGGCATATGCTCGGCAATCGTCGTTGGTCGATGCGGCAGAGAGCTGCGCAGATGGGAGGCGACGCGCTTGCCGCGCAGGAAAATCTCGACGGTTTTTAGGGTGATCCGTGCCTCGACCTCCTCATGCACCAGGTTGTGAGGCACGCTGTAGTAATGCTTGGCAATCTCGACATGATAATCGAGGTTCACCCGACAGCGCTTCCACTCAGCGTACTCGTAGGGTTCGTCGGGCAACGGGGTCAGCGCTGGTCGGTCGAGCTCCTCGAACAGCTCGCGCCGGCTTCGTCCCCAACTCCGTAGCGGTCGGTTGTTGAGGTCGATGAGCAGTGCGTGAATCGCCTCGTTGAGAGCGGCGAGTGAGAAGAAACGGCGGTTGCGCAGGCGCGCCAGAATCCATCGCCCGACGATTTGGACGCCGACTTCGACCTTGGCCTTGTCGCGTGGCCGATACGGCCGTGCCGGAACGATGGCAGTGAGGTAATGGCAGGCAAGATCGGCATAGGTCCGGTTGACCATCGGCTCGTGAAAGCAGGCCCGGGTGATGCCGGCCTTGAGATTGTCGCTCACCGTCTGCCGGGCCACACCGCCGAAAAAGCCAAAGGCCCGGATATGGGAGCCGATCCAGTCCGGCAGGCTCTGGCTGAGGCTGGCTTCGGCGTATGTGTAGTTGGAAGCACCGAGCACGGCGACGAAGATCTGCGCCGTGCGCATCTCGCCGGTGAGCCCATCGACCACCTCGAGCGTGTGGCCGGAATAGTCAACGAACAGCTTCTCGCCGGCGACATGAACTTGACGCAAGGTCGGCTTGAGGCGGCCAGCCCATTCCCTGTAACGTTCGCAGAACCACGAATAGCTGAAACTGTCGGACTTGGGGTCGCAATACTCCTCCCACAACAGCATCAACGTGACGTTCCTCCGCCGCAACTCGCGATGAACGAGCGCCCAATCCGGCTGCGGACGCTCATCGCTGGGTAGATCGGACGGTGGCGGAAACAGGCGGGTCTCGAGCCGGGCATCGTCATCGAGCTCCGGCGGCAACGGCCACGTCAGGCCGGCCCGGCGTGCCAGGTTGAGGTACTTGTTGACCGTGCCCTGGGCCAGGCCGAGGCTGCGGGCAACAACGCGCTGCGACATGCCGACGCTGTAGTGCAGGCGTAAAACTTCGCGAATTTGGCGCATGGACAGTCTCTCTGTCGGCATCTCGATCCTCTGCTATCGGGCAAAAGACCAAGCTACCTGGGTTGCAGACTGTCAGTGGTGTCCGGCTCGCTGTCCCCGATCACGATCCGCTGGAGATACCGATCACGATCCCGTGGAATTGGTGATCACGATCCCCTGGAAACGGTGATCACGATGCCCTGGAATGAGTGATCACGATGGCCTGGAATTGGTGATCACCATCGTCTGGAACGCGCAGGCCAGCCCGTCCCCGAAGACTGAGGCTGGCCACCTTTGCTCCCGAGAGGCTCAAATTCCCAAGGGGTGCGATCAAGGAGTATCGCTGAGAAGGACTGGAAGCACCTACCTGAATTGGCAGCCGGTCGAATTGACTGCTCCGGTCTAAGCTAGTGCCTCAGGCTTGCAGATTTGGGAGAGACTCAAATGACCAAACGCGCACGCATTCGTTACGCCAACAAGACGGACAGAAAGAATCCTCACGAAAGAATAACACATGTCGGCGGAGTAAACCCCGATGGAAAGCCGTGGAAGCGGTCCATCGATCAGGTTGTCAAAGATATCGAGAGCGCCGAATGGGAGTTCTATGTCGAAGAAAATGGACGCAGGGTTGGTGTGGTTGGGGCCACGCACAACGGGCACAAGTACATCAAGACAACGGCCGACGACATTCAACCAGACAATGTTCTCCCGCTCCTAGCCGAGTGCCCCGAATGATCTCAATCTCAGTGACCGTAGCCAGCGCGGGCGCGACTCGGCGCCGGTCAGCTGGGAGGGATCGGACGCTGTCCCCACCACGCCCGCGCTGCCAGTGAAGTTAGCGGCAACGTGACTCGGCGCTTGAAAGTGGACCGATGCGCGCTGTCGCTGCCACGCACCTTTAATTTCAACACCGTCTGCTAGCAAAGCTGACCGCGCTCGCTCCCGAGAGGCTTAAATTCCCAAGGGGGCAACCAAAGCAAAATCGTCGAAAAGTACCGGAGGGCACCTACCCGCACCAGTGGGTTGCCGCCTCCCCGCGTGCTGTCATATTAAAACCCTTGGCCAGCAACTGTTCGAGCTGGCTCCGCTCATAGGAGTAACCGCCGTGCCTAGGACGGAAGTGGTAGCGGCAATCCAAGCATTCAAGGACTACGTCCGTAGGCCAAGCCATACACCGGCAGAAGACACGTAGGGGCCACAGCGAACTGAAGAACAGCTGGCCGATTGGCGATCCCGGCTTGAAGTTGTCGGCTCAGAAATGGACGCGGTGGCGGATTGCCCTCTTTCGACCTTATACGAATTCGAGGCGCTCAGACGCGAGATGTGGGACAAGATTTTCCCGCAACGCCACCCGCTCTACTCAACCGTGTAGGGGACATTTTTACGCCGTGGTTCGGCGGATGCCGGACCCTTAATCAGGACGGAGCCGGATGATGCCTAGCACATTCTCGCTGCACAAGTCGGCGAAGCTATACGCGACCTCGAAGAAAAAGTTGCTCACGGTGCAGAAATCAGCCGCGAGGAGCTCGCGAGCGGCATTCTGCGGATTACGAAGCGTCTTCGAGATGAACTCGAAGCCGCGCTCAAGGTAATCGATGGCCTCAAGGATCACACCGGGCTCACGGTGGCAGCCGCGCGACCTAAACAGCGGGAACGTTAGCGGCCACGTGACTCGGCGCTTTGAAGTGGACCGATAAAGCGCTGTCCCTGCCACGTGCCGCTAACTTATCGGCTTCAAGCGGGGGCAAGAAGCTGACAGGGGTGTATTCTCCGGACGACTGCCCTAGAGCAACTACCAAGACAGGGCGGTGACTTGGCGATCAGTTTCAGGTCGCAGGCAGTGCGGGCGAGACTCGGCGCTGTTCGGTTGCGTTGGATCAGAGGCTGTCCCTGCCCCGCCCGCGCTACCATTTGAAGTTAGCGGGAACATAACTCGGCGCTGACCGTTCTGTTGCCATTGCGCTGTCCCTGCCACTCGCCACTAACTTCAAAGGCGTTTTACGCGGACTACCTTTCCGAAAGCTGACAAGACGGGGCGGCTATAGATCGCCGTCACGCTGCGGGCCTGCTTAGAATCCCACGTAATATGTTTTGTGAACAAACCATGGATCGGTCAAACCACTGTTGCTAACCGCTGGTATTGAGCCGATGACCGGCACGGCTGGAGGCAACGCCCCAAGGGACGGCCATGCCTAATACTATTCGCGAACAACTTGATGAAGTGGAGCGTGATATCAAACTCTACGAGGAATTCGACGACCGCGAGAAAACTCGCTTCGAACGTGAGTGCTTCCTTTGGACCGCGGAAGATCGCATCGAGTGGCAGAAGACGCAGCGTTCGGCTGCTGAATACCTTCGCGAGCGTCAGGACAAGCGCATCGCCTTGCTCGACGAGCTTGAAGAATGAGTTATCATTCGCCGACTCCAGCTTACTCGCGTCGCTTGAATCGTTCCTGTGCAAGAATAGGACGCCCCGCTATAGGTGGCCTGCGCGCCTCGCCTTCGTAGGCACGCGCCAAGTGATTACCGAGATGTGCGCCAGCAAGGGATTGAATCCGAGCCCTCGCGTATGAGCATTCTCAGCGCCTGGCGGTGCATCGCTCGCGTGTTGTCGTCGATGTCAACGAAAACGAAGACGCCCGGACGGCAAGTTGCCGAGATTGATTTTCATAGTTGGCTCGCGAGTCATCAACGCGCAGCCACCTTCTGCCCGACGACATCATCAGACCAACGATGAATGATCCGCGTAGAAGATGCCGCCATTGGAAGTTGTCGTCAGTTGCGCAAAGCCCCCACCCAACACGGAGTCCGGCCGTCCTTGTAATCTCGGCTGGCAATCTCGCGCTGTGCTTTCAACGCCGCGATGGCGTGTCCCCCAACAGTTGCCGGTGCAGTTGTCAACGCCGCCCGGATTTCTGGTACGTCTGCTTCGGTCTTGCACGGGCACGGATTAAAGCTGCGCGGATTACTCGCCATGGCTCCAGGTGCTCGCTACTGGCTTCCAGTGACGTAATCCGAAAACCGGAGGGGCCATGCTGTTCCGAAATTCCCCCGACCGATACCTCGAATGGAAACGCAGCCGTGACCTGGATGATGATATTCCGTGAAGTTCCGCCACGGGGGTGGGACCGGTGTTAGGCTGTCCAAGCCGAAGGATTAACAGAATACGTCCGGCACACCGATAGCCTCGTCATCGAGGGGAAAGTCGAGGCCTACTTCATGAGCCATGAGCTCTTCACTTGGGCGCGCTACCGGCAGCTGCTTTCCACCGAGTTGGCACCGCGATCGACGCGGTCGCAGGGACCAATGACCGAACGCCGCGTCGCTTTTGTTGGGCGGGCCGCGCACGGCGCGACGTTGGATCGGCCGAGTTGCGCGACCATCCCCCTTCCGACGCCAAGCCTTTGCTCGGTTCGCATACACTCTCCGTCGCCGCCGTGGCGCAGACGGCAACCTAGCAGTTGCGGCGGTTAGGGCATCGGTTCATGCATCGAACTTAGCCGCATTCTCGGCGGCGACAGATTGTCGCATGAAGCGCGGCAGCAGGCCGAGGCCGAGGTGATGGGCGATCTGCTCGACATCGAACAACAGGAGGCGGCGCTGGTGTTCGCCGCGTGGGAACAGGGTCTTGCTTGCGAGCATCGCAGCGACATCAGCCCGCTCGCGCTTTTGCAGGTGCGGTTGATCACCGTACCGCGCGCACCCGACGGACCATCGTCGCCGGAGCGTGCTGGCTACAACCTCATCGGCGGGTGGTGATAACAGCTTCGTCAGAAGGCCATCTAAGAAGGCATCTATGGCCGGTTTCTTCGTTCTAAACCGCGACTGGGTATGGATATCCTCACGTACCCTCCACCGACGACGGCCCATCATTGGATAGCGGGGACAGGGCGATCGTGTTCGTTTCCGACATGAGAATGCGCCTCCCGGGAACCTGCACGGTCCACTTCCAGCCTGTTGGGCTGGATATCTGAACCACCTGATACTCCAGGTTACGGTACTCCATGATCGATCACTCCTTGACTGCTGATCGATAACGAAGTCGTCCCGGATCAGTTGCTGTCCGCTACCCGACATAGCGGACACCGGGGTCCGCGCCGGGCGCACCAATGTCACCGCCGAGTGAATGGTGACCCGGGGCCCTCTTGGTGTCGGTTTGTCGGGGTGGGGTCTAGCGCCACTCCTCCTCGCTCTCCCGCCGAACCGCCGCGCTCTCCGGACCATGGCCGGAGGCTAAAATGCCGGTGGCTCTGCATGCCAGCGCACCAGATCATCCATCGCAACGAGCATGATCTTGTCAGTCAGGGCTGTCGATGCAATGGCTTCCTCTGTAAACGTTGACGTAGTGATGATGTAGCCGCGATGGGCATTTTGCTCTTCCACAACTCCCTTGAATTGCTGGATGGTCGGTCGCCCTACTTTGTTCTCCGTCGAGTTTCGCTTGCACTGGACGATCATCAGGCCGTCAGGATGGACGGCAAAGCCATCGACACCAAAGTCGTTCGATTTTCGAGTAGCCCAAGCTTCAAGGCCAGCCCTATGAAAGAAGCTCATGCTGTGCTGCTCAAAATTAAAAGGGTCCATGCTGAGCAGGTATTGTCGGAGCGCCATCTCTTCCACCGGCATTGCGAAACGGGTGGGGTCCATCGGCTGCTCTTTCATCGCGGCCTTCATCTGCACGCTAGTCTGACGTAGCCACTCGTCCTCAATGATGATGTCGATGATTTCAGCAATATGGGTCCGTGCCTCGGGGTTTGTCACGACCGCTTCGATGATCGAGGTGATGCCTGCAGTACCGAGAAAGACCAGCAGCAGCACCGGGACGCCGAGAGCGCCACCAAACGCCGCTATGCCAGCGGCATGACCGCCGACGAACGGGATCGCGGCGAGCGTGGCCGGTAGCGCGATCTTCATCGACAACGGCAGGTTCGACTTCCGGTAATTCGAGGCGGTTGCAGATATGCTCTTGGCCATCGCTTTGATGGTCGTCCGCGAATTGATCAGCGCGTTCAACTGCCTCAGCTTTTCGAGGGAGCTGGCTTGGCTTGCAACGACCTCGCGTGATTGGCTGAGCCAGCGTATCGCGAGGACCCGGTCTTCGGGGCGCGTCGTGTGGGTGATGGTTGAGGCGAAGAGGCCCACAAGCCACGTCTTAATTCCGTTGGTTACATTGACGAACACGGCTGCTCCACAGGCGAGACGAAGGGATAGTGGCGGTTCTATTTGCACGAAATTTCCAAGTCATCCGTGTCGCGCGGCAACTCTTCCTTCTCACTGGCCCGGAGGTTGACGAACTTCATGTTGACCCGAGGCGGGACAGCGAAGTCCACGTCGAGGTAAGCGGTGCCGAGCTTCATTGTGTTCTGAATGCGCTTCGCTGTAGCTGCGCTGGTGATCAGGGCCGAGACCAGCACGCCGCCACTCGTCGCCTTGGCAGCGATGGCATTTACTTTCTGGATGTCGGCGTTGCCGTTTGATTTCAAGCGAAGCCGGGCTTTCGGCGGTAGGCCCCACGTCACTTTGAAGGTCGTGACCTCATAGCCCATCTGTTCGAGGATCGGCAGCGCATCGCCGACTTGCTGGGTGAAGGTGTTGAACTCGGTCATCAGCCTGCCCGTAGTGTCCAAGAAGTCCCGGAGCGAAAGGTCCGGCATCGACGGCAGGGACACGGAAGGCAAGGATGGCATCGCAGGCATCATGTCGCGCGCAGATTTGGTGATGCTGTCGATCCGGCTCGGCGCGGCTTCTTCGGCCTTGGCAACCCCAATGGTGGTGAGCAACACGAAAACTATCGACAATGCCTTCATTCAATTCCCCTTTGGCCCTGCCAGCCAGATTAGCCATCGGCTAACGCTAGGCCGTGTACCCACAAACCCGGCGCGATGCGAATAAAGCAATGTCTGCATTGCTCCCATAGTGACAGACTCCGTGCGGCAGCAGCGGAAGTCAACGTGGGCTGAAATGAAAGAGGCCCGATTGTGTGACGTAGAGGCCCGCGTTGCTTGACCTAGTGCTGCTCCTCGATGTCCTTGCGGACCATCTGGCGAATTTGATCTGTGCGATCTGGATCGGGCGGCGGGACTGGCCCAGCCAACTCTCGAAGTATGCGGTCCCGGTGCTGGATATGTTGAACTTGGCTCGCATAAAAGTTGTCGAGGAGCTTGTGGGCCTCGGTTGTGTCCTGCCCTAGGCGGGCAAGGTCATTGATCCTTAGTTCTTGCTCCGCAATATGCCGTTCGCGTTGCGCAACATGGCGCTGGGCTTGCTCTAGGTGCCTCTGGAGCATTTCGCGGTCCATCAGCTACCTTACCCCAAATTAGGACTCCGCAGAACAAGGTTAGGACTTGGGGGCAAATACGGAAGTACCGTTGAGGTGCTGTCCTAACTAGGACACCCGGCAATCGGATTAGGACACTGGAAGTTTGCGGGGATCGCAGAAGCAAAAACGCCGCCTGCTTAAATCCAGCGCAGGCGGCGGCGTTTCCAGCCCCGGGAGGGAGACTGTAAAATCCCGATCTTATGTGTCTGCGCAGGGCGCTGAAAGGTTCAACGCGACACTGAGGCGGCCTTAGCTCGTTGAGCAACTTTCGCTGCTCCTCCATATCCTCGCGGGCCATCCGGCGGAGTTTCCCCGTGCGCGTCGCACCGGGCGGGGATCGGCTCTGCCAGCTCTCGACGTATGTGGTCGCGGTGCTGAATATGTTGAACTTGGACCCGTCGCGGTCGGGCCCCCCGCCTAACCACATCAAAGTAAGCCGGCTCGCCGGTTTCACCGCCTGCAGTGCTGCAAGCGCGCTTGAGAAGTGCGCTCACCATAAGCAGACCGTTGTCTGCGGTTCAAACGCCCCCGAACAGCTCGTTACGGTCGGTTCATCCCTGCATTGGCCTCGCGCGCCAGCCGCTGCGCCTTTAAGCGCTCGCGATTTTCCTGGAAGGACCGCTGCGCCTTTGCGTAGTCGGTCGTCGGGGTCTGCGGCTCGGGGGCCTTGAATGCTTGGTTGGCTTCGCGAATGACCCGATCACGGGCAAACTCACTTGCTCTCATCATCTCTCAAAACTCCAAATTGAACGGCGGCGC
The DNA here is from genome assembly GCF_014198245.1 of Bradyrhizobium sp. cir1. Classification (GTDB taxonomy): domain Bacteria; phylum Pseudomonadota; class Alphaproteobacteria; order Rhizobiales; family Xanthobacteraceae; genus Bradyrhizobium. Next base: position 23,962 of record NZ_JACIHE010000022.1, on the reverse strand, counting down.
ATTAGGCGCCATTCACGTTCGGTTATCGCTCGCCGCGGTCAGCAGATCGACTTGCCTTTCGGCGATCAACGCGAACGCGGCTAAACTCTTCAGGCCCGTCAAGCAGGTGTCGCTTGCTCGCAGCTTTAACGTCGGCGGTCATGTTGGCACTGATCATGTCGTCTATCGTCTCGCCGGCCATCTTGCGGGCGCGCCGCTCTTGCCTGTCTCCGGATGGGTGCGCTCCTTTTACCTTGAGGCCACTTTCGACCAGCTCACAGATGGCCTGCGACAAGGTGAGCCTCTCTCCTTGGCGCTCCGCCCACTTGACGATCGCCGCCCGCAGCAAAGGTGTCGGCCGAAAATCCATTGGCGCACCATGATGGTTACGGCTCTTCGATTTCGCGTTCATCTGCACTGCAGGTTTGTGGGGGTGGTCGCGTCGCTTCCGTACCAGGGACAACAGGCGACGCCTGCATCGGTTCCTCATCGTAAAGGGGACCACTGGCGCAATGAATAACCGCGAGCCTCGCACGCGCTCTCAACGCGCCCAGCCGGGTTGCCCGGCTATTCGCCTACAACATCGTCAGCTTGATCAAGCCGTCTTCGATCTGGCCCACCGCGAACCGCTCGCGGGCGAGGCGCTCGAATTGCTCGCGATGTTTGTGCAAATAGCTGAAAGCCTGATTCTGCGTCACGAAGGTGGTCTGAAGGCGGCACATTTGCCGGACTGTGCCGATGGCCAGCACAAAGGCGACGGAATGTCCGTTACGCGAGTCGGGTTCGGGAGCGATCCGCAAATCGTTCAGCATATGCCTTCCTCCCACCTTGTGATGAAGATCGCAACTTACGTCGCGCTGCCGATAGGGCTGGCAGCCTCATCCAGCAATCCCTTTGGTGCGCTTCTTCTTTGCGGGCGGCAGGGCCGTCCGCGCACTCGCTTGCTCCAACAGCTTGGCTTCCCGCAACGCGCGAAGCCGCTGCATGTTCAGACGGACTTCAACGGCCCGGCGGTTCGCATCCGCCAGAGCTAGGGCGCCCTCCTCCCTGGCCACACGCTGCCGGTTGACGCGCGCGATGCTATCAGGCGAAGGTTCGGCCGTCCTCTTGCCAGTCATGTCTCATCCAAATTGGAACGCGCAATGCCCGCTCAACCCTGCGATCGAGCGGGCCGCACTGCCGCTTCAGTACATCCGTGAAACGGCGCTAAGATATCAAGCCAGCGAGAGATTCTCAGCGCTGACTTTGCCTCGCATCTTATCGGTCTTGATCTCGAAAGCGACTTTCTGACCCTCTCCGAGTCCGGAAAGGCCAGCTCGTTCAACAGCGCTGATATGAACGAACACATCGTTACCGCCGTCGTTCGGCTGAATGAAACCGAAGCCCTTTTGGCCATTGAACCACTTAACAGTACCTGTCGTCATTTTCTTCTCCAAAGCGCGCAAGCGCGTGCCGCGTGACAATCACACGGTGACCTTCAACTTCGTCGATGTCTTTGGAAAAGGAGCCCGCGGGCGCATTCAACAAGGCACAGCGGCTAATCGAACAACTCTTAATATACATCACTTTTCGGATTTTGCAAGGTGGGAAGCCATTTTGTTTCGTCTCCGGCCCTTTCTGGTTCTCCGACCAGGGAGGATTTGATTGAGTCCGCAGGTCTTTATGAAGGGCTTTCTTGATTGACAGTCGTCAAGGAGAGTGGGCACGTTGATGTCACCAGGCTGCATCGCTGCTGCAAGCAGATCAGCACGTCGAGTGCGCGACGAATATCGCCGCCGCTATCCTCAAACTCCCAATGAAGCTCCTGCGCATTTGGCTGCCTGCAGGAGGTGCCCCATTTGCAGCCAAAAGCGAGGACTATCAATTGCAGGTACTTGTCAGAGACAACAATGTTGAGCAGGCCCTTCGTGTTCTCAAAAAGAAGATGCAACGCGAGGGCGTGTTCCGCGAAATGAAGCAGCGGCGCTCCTACGAACAGCCGTCGGAGAGAAAGACCCGCGAGAAATCTGAAGCTATTCGACGAGCCCGCAAGCTCGCCCGCAAGCAGGCGATCAGAGAAGGACTGCTGCCGGCGCCGCCAAAGAAGAAGCCTTTCGAGCGCAAGCCGCCCTTGCCGGAGGTCAAAGCCCGCGCTTCTACGACCTGAAATCGATGCCTCGCAGCACGATTCCCGGTGGCGTGCCTTCGAACTCCGTCGCGTTATATTTGCTTGCGGCACATGCTTCGATACGATCCCGCAGGCGCGTGAACTGGGCTTCGCGCTGCTCGGGTCTGACTTGTGGGCCGCCCTCGAGATGGTCCATCGCCGAGGTTGAGATCGCGCAGGGAACCTCTTTGGCTCCATCGTGCATCGAGAACCGAACAATCATCCGGTCATATTCGTGGCCGATGAAACGGCCGCTGGTTAGTGTCATGGCTCACTCCGTTAGGCTGATCGCGTGCGGCGATATCGCGCGTGAAATCACCGCCCGCGGCGGCGCGCTTCCCAGTCGCGCGCATGGCATGGGTCGCGGAGAAGGCGGCCGCTCGTTCACCTCAGTCCTCTCCCGACAACCTGACGAAATCGTCGAACAGTGCTGCCACTAGGGCGCGGTGGCGCGTGTCCTCGGCGGGCAGGCTTGCAGCATAGAGGTTGAGAAGATACCGCGCTTTGGCTGCGGCCTCCGGCCATGACGCCGCAGCCACTGTCAGCAGGTGGTTCTCCAGGTCGGCCTCGCGCTCACGCAGCTCGCGCAGATTGTTCTCGACCTCCGCCAGCGCTCGGCGCAAATCGGTCGCTTTCTGCGCGGCCATGCCGCGATGCTTGTCGAGATCGACAGTGTGATCAGTCACCGGTGACACCTGCATCCCTGTTCGGTCCTGCGGGCGCAAGCCGTTCGATGCCGCGGATGAGGAAGGAATGCCCGAACTGGTTTTCGCCGCGATCGGAAGTTCATGCACGCCTGCCCTTCGCGAGTGAAGCCCGGCCGAGGCCGGGTCGACCATGCTCCCATGGCCCGACAATAGCCAGCTCTTCGTCGCGGCGCGATCGTCGCCTGCGAAGCATTTAGCGCTCGCTAAAGACTTAGCGGGGGCGTAGGGTCGCTGCCATCACCGCAGTTCTCAACGGCTTCGACCGGTGACTGAGGGTCACGTGTGCTCCCGCCAAAGGCTACGCAGGAGCGTTCGATGCAGCGTTTTCGCCTTTCGGAATGGATCGCGCCGCCGGTGATCGCTCCCTTGTTTCTTTTACTTCTCGTGTGCGGAGCCGCCATCCTCAATGGCTAGGGCAACACGGGTGCCGTATCTGGTCAGCGGGACCAACGAATACGGCAGCTCCAATCTCGGCCGCGGTACTGCGACAGTCGCACTGCGCCTAGCACGGAAACTGCTGCGCGAAGGCTACATGGACGTCAGGGTCTGCACCCCGCGTGGACGGGTACTGCAGTCGGACGAATTCGACGAACTTAAGCCACTAAAGGAGGTCGACATGGCAAAGGGCCAGCAACGTGGTAATCGCGAAGCCAAGAAGCCGAAGAAGGAAAAGACCAAGGTGATCGCCGCGGCGCCAAGCCGCAAGGAAGCCGCCTGGCAGCCGGATTTCGGGCCTGCGAAGAAGAAATAGCGACGAGCCGACGCCGCAGACAGTGCGAGGCTACGTGCGGTTGAATCGTCCTCTGGCTTTGGCGGTCGGCGATTGGACCGGTTGGCCGTCGGCTATGCACCAAGCGGTTTGGACCGAAGCTGCCTTAACACTCCAGGTGACGGGCCTGCCTTGGCAGCTTTCGCGCTTAAACCTACCCACTTCGGACGCATTTCAGATCCGGCCAAACTGCGCTCGTGCTGCCGGGCCAGGCTGCAGCCAGTTTCGCACAAGGCAGGCCGGGGCTTCGGGGAGTGAGAGCCGCTTCCAACTTGATACTGATTTCGCGGGAAGGTTTCCCTACCTCGCCGAAGCCTGACGGGTTAGGGGTCTCAGCGGATAAAAATAGTAGAGCAGGCCGATGTCTGAACTAGATGGGCACAGTCGACGTGCTGCGCACATCATTCTTAGGCAGCTGAGGGCACAACATCGGAAGTGAGCGTCGGCTCTAAAAAAGAGGGCGCCAACTCATGCGGCATTACTCATTCGGCGGGGGCGTATCGTTTAGCAATTGAGACACAGCGGTAACGACCTGCGCGGGCGCGAATGGCTTGGTCAGAAGAACGCTGTTGGGAACGCCACTCGATGCCCACTCGTCTGCAGCTGCGCCGGTCATGTAAACCACAGGGAGGTCGGCGAACAATTCTCTGGCGCGTTTTGCCACCTGCCAGCCCGTGAGTTCGTCCTGCAAATTGATATCTGTAACAAGCGCGCGGTATTTTCGGTCGTCATCAATCAGCGCGAGCGCCTCCTGGCCGGATGCGACTATCTCAGTCTCGAAGCCTCCCTCTGCCAGCGCTTCCCGGACCATTTCCGCAATGAGGTAATCGTCCTCGACAACCAATATCCGCAATGGACTTTGCACGGCCCGCCCTCCAGCCCACTCCGTTGTGGCTGCCTGCTAAGTACAAAAGTGGACACAACGTTCCAATCTGTTAAGGGCATCCCAGGCCTCTGGGAGAGTAAGCCTTTTTGACGAGCGCTCAGGTCCGGGTGGCAGCTATACGATGCAGGGTGGCCGCTTGATTGGTTTGCACCAGCTCTAATCCGCAAGTTGCAGGTTCGACCCCTGCCGTCGGCGTCGCGCCAAGCGGGGCCGCCCTGTTGAGTGGGAGACCGCCGAACAGAATGCCGATGGCATGGCGAAGGCGATGAGGGAGCTTGCTGACGTTCCGGCCGCTTCGATCATCACATCGGGCGGCAGTCCATCTCGCCATCGGTGAAGCTGCTCGACCATCTCGGACTGATCGACATCGAGCCGGGTCCGCGCCTCATCAAGATCTTCAGGCTCTCGACCCGCTGGCGAATTCCGCGAACGAAATTCGGGGCGGCTTGTCGCTAACCGCACTTGGATTGGCTTGTGTTTCGTCACTCATGAAAGTTGTATCCCTACGACGACCTTAGCCAGTCCGATCCACTGTTCCGGCGGGATTTAACTCAATGACAGCGATTACGGAAGTCCGCGCTCGCGCTCTACGGGTACTATCCCGGCAAAACGAACAGAGCTTTCCAAATGGATCGAGCGCAACATCCGGCTTCCCGAGCGGTCGCCGATCGCCCGCTCGATCGCAGCGAACACGCGCCGCGCGCGCAGGGGCAGCATCTGAAAGGCCGATGAGTTCTCCCGATCCGTCATCGCCGTCCTCCCTTCGGTTCGTGAAGTCGCGAGTTCTTCCACCGGCGCCGCCGCCGAACAATGCGCCAGCAGCTCGACCACATTGTCGCTGACGTCAGCGACAACTCTATCCCGATGATCGGCTTTTGCATTTCCGATATTGCTCGCGCTCGCCCGTCGCGGCGGTCAGATGGGCTGCGCGTCTCAATCGACACCTGCAACCATCGAAATGCAAAAGTACGCCGCGGCACCGCTTTCAAGCCGACGCTCGCGCCAGCGCCAGCAGCGCGACGAGACGATCGCCGCGACCAGCGCGATGAAGATGAGGCTTCCTGATGCTCGCATGCGCCACATGGTGCGCGCCTGTACGTCGATGCTCCGCCGCCGATTTGTTTCACCAGCGCCGCCGGTCATCAAAGTCACCCAGCGCGCCATCTAGTGTTGCGCCCTTTTAATGAGGTGACGTTGCCCTCCGGCAACGTCCGGGCAAAACTCTGCGTCCCGTGAAAACCCGCCAGCTGACCGACGGGTTTTTAGCCTCGTGAAGGCTCAGTTCGCTTTGATGGCGGAAAGGACGGCCTACAAAGCGGTCTGGGGCGGATCATCCCAGATTGGATATCACGTCCCCGGGTGCTGCTCCCTTCGCAACTCAAGACGGGAGCCCAGTTCATAAAACCTTCCAACTTATCACCGCCCTCTGTCGCGGTCCCCCACCAGATCTCTGAGCTGATACCGACTTGTTCGTGCTTGTTACCTTCACGAGACGCTCCAAAGAACCGGTTGATGGCCGAGGCAAGTTTCTCGAGCAGGCCGGTGTGCCAGGTATCGCCGTGCCAGCCGCGTCTGGTGGTGACGTACTGGAGCAGCTCCAGCGTTCCGTGCTTCGTCGAGGGGGACATTCACCAAGGCCCACGCTCCACCATGGTCTCCTCGCTCCGGCTGTGTCCATGTCTCGCTCTGCAATACGACGGCAGGCCGCTTGTTTTCAAAGCTCGATTAGCGTACTACACTTATTATGAAGCCCTCAATGAAAAACGTAGTACGGAAACGTCCGGGCCGGCCGGCCACCGGTCAGGACCCGGTTACGGCTATCCGCCTGTCCTCGGAATTACGGAAAAGCGTCGATGCCTGGGCGGCCAAGCAAGAAGACCTCCCCGGCCGCTCCGAAGCCATCCGCCGCCTGGTCGAGCTGGGGCTCGGCAGAGCCCTCTCATTTGCAAGGCCTGCGACAAGGGCCGGTGGCGCCAGCGCTGATCGAGCCAAAGAACTTGCCGAAAAAACCATCGATCGCTTGGCCGATCCGGAGACTTCATCCGAAGAGAAGGTGGTTCGCAGGCGCAGGCTGGTGAAAGGGCCCTCGGAATTCCGGGAAGACCGTCTCGATCAACCCCGCCCCAAAAAGAGATAGGGATGGACGCGCTCGCCGAGCTACTCCAGCCGGTGAGGCTTGGGCATTGGCTCATAATCGCGGGCGGCCTCTTCATTGTTCTCGGCGCCTTGGGCCTGATCGGACGGACTCGCCGAGTAAGCTCTGAAGTCGAGGACGAAGTTACCTCCGACGCCAAATAGTAATCTGGGGAGAAGGAAGATGATGAGGCCTGCGCTGATTCTCGCCACCGCCATTCTCGGCTTTTCGGCATCTGCCTACGCTCAAACTGCCGCGCCGAAGGCGACCGCGCCCCCCAAAGCCCGCGCGGCCAAGCCGCAAAAACAGCCGCTGGCCCCGATGGGTTGTAAGCTCGTGGGAACGGTGAGAGGGACCAAGCTTTGGGCAGGCGATTGTGTCACACCGTCGGAGCTCAGGGGTACTACACCCGCCGCCGAACCCGCCGCGCCGGAAACAACTCCCGAGCCACCTGACAAACAGTAGGCAGTCGAGATATCGCTGCGATGGAGCTTTTTGGGATGTCCGACCGAGAAACACGCACAGATGCGACGTTAAAGCGCGAAGCAACGGTCAAACAGCTATTGCGGCGCGCAGTCAAGCGTAGCCGGCCCAGCGAGTCCGTTTCAGTAGTGGCCTACGGGCGGGAGACGGACCCGAATCGAGAGTTTGCGCCGGATCGCGACGCGGACGCCATTGTGTGGTTCCTGATAGCGCTCCCGATATTCATCGTAGCTCACGCGATCTGCGTGAAGATTGGCGCCATCTAAGCCTACGCGCAGCCCGAAACCGGTGGTTCCGGGCTCCCTGCCTTGGCTGCGGAAGTTGCGATAGACCTTCAATTTTCGGGGGAGAGTAGCGGTGACGCCAGACCCGTCCATCGCGCAGCAATGAAGATTGCTGAAATTCCTGACGTACGCAAAATCTCCAGCAGTCGTGGAGAAAGCATCGCGTAACGATCCCTGCCACCCTTGCCGTTCTCGATGTGGATCAACATTCGCTTGCTGTCGATCGAGCTCACCTTCAGGCGGACGACTTCACTAACCCGTAAGCCGGCCGCATAAGCCGTCGGCAGCACGACGCGGTTGCGCACCCCTGTAACCGCGTCCAGGAAGCGCTCGATCTCTTCGGCACTAAGGACGAGCGGGAGCTTGTCGGGCTTCTGGCCACCGATGATCCGCTCAAATGCCTCCGTCTGCCCGAGTGTGACGCCGTAGAAGAACCGCAGCGCGCAGGCTACCTGGTTAATGTGGGACCACGAACGCTTTTGGCCAATGAGATGCAGTTGGTAGGCGCGGACCTGCTCGAAACTCAACCGGTCCGGGGCGCAGGCGAAATGGCGGCTAAACTTTGCGATCGCATAGATATAGGATTGCTGAGTCGACGGCGACAGATTGCGGACCGTCATGTCCTCGATCATGCGCTGCCGAAGAGGGCTCATCGTAGCCATCTGGGTCTCCTGTCTTGAGAGGGCTGGTGCGAAGACCAACATCCTCTCAGACAGGACACCTCAGTTCAGCAGGCTTGCCCCCACTCCCGCGCAGCGGGTTCGTTCAATCCTGGGCGAGATCAAATCGGAATACCCGGGCGAGATCATCGGAATCGGCATCCTGAAGAAGAGCGCGCGAGGACGCTGACGCCCTAGCCTGTCAGGAATGCCCGCATGTTTGGTTTCCCTGTGCAGCCTCCCCGGTGCTCGGGGACGCCCTCAATGCCGGCTATCGCTATCTTGAGGTGAAGTGTCCCGGCTGCGACACCCACCAGACTTTAGCGCTCGATATCGTTCGGCGCCCAAGATCACGCCCATCCACGAGCTCGAGCGCTATATGCGATGCGAGCAATGCTCAGTCAGGGGCTCCCGTTTAAGCGCCTTGCGGACCACGAAGATTCCAGTAATCCACCTTCTGTTTGGTGGCCGGGGATCGCTGAGAACTGAAGCTGTCTGCTGAACGACCTTACGCCAGCCCTGGAGCGCCGCGCGCAAGCTTGTCGAATTGGCAGCCAGCATTGAGCCGGTCCAGGATGGCCGCATCTACATCGAGCTGGTCAACGCGCCATTTCTCCACATGCTCAAGGCCAGCGGACCGGAGTTCGGAGCCGGCATCAGGCACGCAGTTGAGAAGGGCTGGTTCGAGCTACACGAGAGCGGGACTTTCGTGCGTTTGCTGGAGCCGGGAAAGGCGCTGACAACGTAGGCCAACCGGCCCCCGCCTGGAGGTTTTTCCGGATCGAAAAACGAGCTGGGACCGAGAGGTCTGCCGCTATCTGGTCGCGGCAAACGCACCTTAATCCCAAAAAATCACCCCCTCGGGATTCACATTTGTGAATCGACGCAAATGAATGCCCCAGCTCGCGTGGGACGAGCTGGGGTCCGGAGGCAGCAGACCGGGCGAGCCGGTAAGGTCGCCTCAATTGGCTGCCGGTCTCCGCGCTGGCGAGCCTTGTTCTGGCTAGTGATCTTCAGAAATTGGTGCCGGTCGTCGTCTTTTTGCTTGCTCGTTCCTCGCTGGCCATACGGCCTAAGCGTCCGAGCCAGCCCCGGAAAATGCTTGAGGCCGTTTTGTTGTTTCCTGTCACGAACCTTGGCACGGTCATTGCTAAGGTAACGCTAACTGGGATTTCAGGGCTCAGTTTGAGAATGAAACGCTGCCGGGACATGTATTTCGAGCCCGGCAGCGTTCTATTTCGAGAAACTGGTGGCACAGCCGCCCGCGCCCTCAAGCTTATCTCGCAAGGCCGTGATCACGCGATGGACAATCCGTATATCCTTGACCGACAGCCCTTCTGAAAGATCGTTGATCCAGGGAGCCTGCAATTCCATTGCGGCTTCGAAGGCGCGTTGTCCATTCTCAGTGAGCACGACGAGCTGCGCCCGTCGGTGATGCGGGTTGACCTCAAAAGATACGAGGCCCTCCCTGTGCAGATCATTGATAATCCGCTGCACGTTTTGACGATTGCCGCCGAGGTCGCGTGCGAGCCAAGCGACCGGTTGGGGACGTTCGGCGGACACAATGGCGCCAAGCACCTGCCAGCGTGCGCTTGTTAGGCCAAGCGGGGCGACCAGACGGTCGCCGGCCGTCAGAAGTAGGCTGTCGAGCCTGAATAGATCGAGAACAAGGTCGGTCAGGGCGTCACCCTCGGGCGTTCGCTCGGCTTTTTTCATTTGTCACCATTGTCTTATATTGACACCATGATGTCAATCTGTTATGTAATCATAATACCAATTAGGCATCACATATTAAATAGCGATGGAGGCACTCATGTCGTTGCTACGCCCACTGGACCCCTTCCCGATCGACCGCCAGATTGCTATCGAGGCAAATTCGGTCGTCCTGGTGAACTTATTCACTCTCGACAAAGCCGATGAGGCGGCTTTTCTCAAAGCCTGGCAGGACGACGCAGCGTTCATGAAGCGACAGCCGGGCTTCATTTCCACTCAGCTGCACAGAGCTCTCGGCGACAGCTCGACCTATCTGAACTACGCCGTCTGGGAATCCACCGCACACTTCCGCGCGGCCTTCACCCATCCTGACTTTCTAGCAAAAATCGCCACCTATCCGGACTCGGCGATAGCTTCCCCTCATCTGTTCCAGAAAGTTGCCGTGCCCGGCATCTGCGTTGCCTAGCCCTGCTGTTTTTAGGAAGGGAAGATACTCATGATCAAGTTGATCCATCCTGTCGCTGGCGCCTTGGCTATCGCAACGATCGGCACATTTTGGCTTTCGACGGTACTCAGCGAGCTGTTCGCGTCCCATGCCACAGTTGCAACGGTTAAGAGCACCATACCGTGGGGTTTCTTGTTGCTGATTCCGGCGCTCGCTGCGACCGGTGGTATAGGTGTCATATTGGCAAAGGGGCGCCGGGCCGGACTGATCGGGGCCAAATTCAAGCGCATGCCATTCATTGCAGGAAACGGCATCCTGATTCTTATTCCGTCTGCGCTCTTCCTTGCGTCCAAGGCTCAGGCGGCAGAATTCGATGCCACGTTCTATGCTGTGCAGGCGATCGAGCTCGTCGCGGGCGCAACAAATATTACACTTCTTGCTCTCAACATGCGGGACGGTCTCAAAATGAAGGGATGGTTGCGCCGCCAACCCCGCTTGATCACCTGAACCGGAACTGCGCGGACAACTGACCTGACGCCCGGTATTGTGGCATATGAGCATATATTCACAAACTCACAATGAGCTAGCCGGAAGGCGTTGGTTCGTTGCATCGCCGTTGAAATGGTTCCCCCGGCCGACAGCGCCGAGGCGTTCTCATGACCCACTAGAGGAGTGCGCTATGTCCTGGAAGTGGAAGCCGAGTTGGTACATCTTGGGCGGCAAGGCCAGCATCGTGCAACCGGCCCTTCAATGTCTTGTCACAAAACGCTCGACTGTCTTTAAGATCGACGGCCCCCGCGCCCCCAAGCGGGCCCAGCCCGACCTGGTACTCGATCTGATCCGCAAGGCTGCAAACGCCCTTCTGCACCTAAGGCGGCGCAAGGTCCATCGCAGCCGGTTCAGCGAACCAAAAGGAAATCCGCGCAAGACGAAGGGCGAAGCGCCATTGCAGACCTCAGCAGAGGTTGTGCGCACTTATAGTGCTGTCGTCGACGCGCTCACAGCCGCGATTCTCAATGCAGAGGCCGCCTTAAACTGGTTGGGCACTCAACCGCCAGATCTGGAAGAAGCCCGGCGAGCACTTAGTACTATCGCTAACGACGGTAAGCGAGCAGGCGAAATTATCGCTCGACTTCGAGCGCCGATGCAGGATGACGCTCTTGATCCCTAAACGCGCTCTGACCCGCACCATCCCGTTTATGACGGAGTTGTCTAATCGCTGCTGAAAGGTCAAGCATATAATCTTGTTGAAGTGCTTGCCGGGTGCACGGTTGTCTTCGCGGTCGACAGTAGCCGCCGCATGATGGAGCTTCGCGGGACGAGCCCTTCAATGTGGACGACGCACTTTGCTGAGTCAGCGGTGCAACCCCATCAGCGGCATGGCTCGGCTCACGTCCCGGCAAGGGACACCTCAAGCGTTCAGCTTCAGAACGCTCAATCCGGAGAAGTCGATTACGGCCATATATCCCGACGGCGACCGTCATTTGCGAGGGCTTCTGTACGAAGCAGCGACGGTCATTCTCACGCGCAGCTCAAGCGAAAGCACGTTGCGCACGTGGGGTTTGCAGCTCCGGGAAAGAATCGGCTTCAAACGAGACTGGACCGCTGTCGGTATGGTTCTATCATTCCCTGCGCGCTGAAGGATTGCCGGGGATCTGCATCGTGAGGAGCCGGACAACTTTAAGAAATCACGATCTGTTGGTGCGTGGATCGGCCTGACGACGCGCCGCTATCAGAGCTGCCGTGGCTGTGGCGAGCAAGCTGGCAGTGATAATGCATACAATGCTTAAGACTGGCGAGCTGTTCAATCCGACAGCCGGAGCCATCGCATGAATCCGAGTGTTCAGCAAGCGGATCAGCCGAGGAAAGCTGCTGGATTTCTTCGGGGCGCAGCCGAGTTGCACGGTGGCGCTGGAGGCATGTGGTGGAGCACATCACTGGGCTCGTCAGCTGACCCAGCTTGGCCATGAAGTTCGGCTGATCCCGCCCGCCTACGTAAAACCGTTCGTGAAGCCGCAAAACATGCGGTTCGTGGCCATGAAGAGCGAAGAGCAGCAGGCGGCGGGTCTGCTGTTCCGAACCCGTGATCGGACGCAACCGGCTCGCGCGCGAGATCGAATCTGAGGAGATCGTCGAGCTTATCTGAGCGGAGGCGTGGCCGGATGGCGGATTTGTGCAACAGGTTGTTGCACTTTTGCCTTGGGGCCATAACGTCCGCCTGCTTGATGCAGTCAAGGCGCCCGAGGAGCGCGCTTGGTACGCCCGCCAAGCGATTGAACACGGATGGAGCCGCAACGTCCTCATCCATCAGATCGATAGCAACCTGTTCGCGCGCCAGGGCAGCGCGCTCACAAATTTCTCGCGGACCCTGCCAGCCAAGCAATCGGAGCTGGCCCAGCAGATCCTGAAAGACCCCTACACTTTCGACTTTCTATCGCTGGGTCCCGAGATGCTCGAGCGCGATCTCGAACGTGGGCTGATCGAGCACCTCCGGTTGCTCATCCTCGAACTCGGTAAGGGCTTCGCCTCCGTCGGCAGCCAGTATCATCTCGAGGTCGCCGGCCAGGACTACTATCTTGATCTGCTCTTTTATCATCTCCGGTTACGCTGCTTCGTGGTGATCGAATTGAAGATCGAAGACTTCAAGCCCGAATTCGCAGGGAAGATGAACTTTTATCTCTCGGCCGTTGACGACCAACTCCAGCACCGGGACGATCAGCCGACGATCGGCATCATTCTCTGTAAGGACCGCAATGAGGTGAAGGTCGAATATGCTCTGCGACGCGAGCAAGCCGATGGGTGTAGCGAAATATCAGCTCTCACCTGCTCTGCCGCCCCAGCTTCAGCAAGACCTACCTACTGTAGAGGAGTTCGCTCGTGAATTTCCGCTCACGTCTGTCGTCAAGATGCGCATAGAGATCGAGAGGGCGCTGCGCGACTTCATGGGCAACCACAGCTTTGCTCCGCCGACCGGCCTCAGCAACATGCTGCGCGAACTGCATCGTCGCAGCCTCGCCCCCGCCAGCGCCGCGCAGCTTCTGGACGCACTGAGAGTCATGAACGAGGCCGCGCCCGGTCTGGATGTCGACCCGACGGCCGCGGAGCAAGCCGTCGATGTCGGCACAGTATTTCTGGAGGAACTTCGAAACCTGGGTGGACTTGACCCCGGTGATGGGGAAACATGATGATTCAGGACCTTTTCCTTCATCGTTACCGAGCGCGCGAAACGCCCGGCCGAAGCGGAGACAGGAGAGAAGGCCCCCGCTGAGGGGTAGTGATAGCGACGCTGGAATGCAATGAAAGCGAGCTCGCTGCACGAGTGCCTCCGGCGAGGGAGACCTTACGGGCTCTCTGCCCAATTCGTCGAGCTCCATTGCACTCGCTATCGGCAAGTCGCATAAACCACAGCAGGTTCGTTCCGTGTCAGCCGGTCTTGAAGCGCCATGCATCCATAATGTTAGTGCCTTCCATGTCCTCAAACCTCACAGGTTTGCCGGCATCGACGAGCGCCTTGGCCTTGTTCATGGCTTCGACGGTCGGCGGCCAATAACCCACGGCGGACACAATTCGGGGCACGCGAACGCGCATCACCAGGGAGTTCCGCTGCTTCTTGATGATGTCCGCCAGCGCCGTCTCGGAGTTCACAGGTTCAAGCGTGAGCGGTCCCTTAATCTCGTCGAACGTTGCGGCGATATGGGCATCTCTTAGGAGGCCATGTTTCACGACACCCGGGGACGACGCCATCCAGCCTGTTACGGTGACCGCACCAACCCCGATCCACGTCGCATTCTGGCTCCTTGGGGCAAGGCAAAACAGGTGCTCACCAATCGTATCCGGAATTCTCCCGGAAACCCATAGCTGCCAGACCCAGTTCAAAATCTCTGTTACAGGCGGCTCGTCCTTCGAGTCCAGCACCGCTGTAATGAACCGTTTATCGTGAGCCCAGCCATCCGGACCACAAGGGAGCATGCTGAGGTTAAATTGAGAGACGAGAAGATAGACTACCGCCTTTAGCGCAGCGTTGATCTCTTGGCCGAGACGATCAGCGCTGAGTCCCTCGAATACGAGTGTCTTGATCCGCCACCAGGGAATCTGATCATGCGGGGCGGACTACGATGGCAAAACGGCTCGGCGCGACAAACTCATATGATCCGCACAGAAGAAGACGAGCCATTCATTCCCAGAGGCGGGCACAATCTTTCCAGTCACCTACCAATCCTATCAATTGATCAAGCAGACAGACACATGGCATTCATCCGCGCTGCGTGAAGACCGTCAAGAGCGTTGACGTCGGCTTTTGGTCGAGAGTCGAGCACGTCCTCCATGCGGGCGACGTATTCGCCATCGACATGGGGGATACACCACATGTCCCTGGCGGCCGATGGAGGCTGCCGCGACAAGGAGATTGCCAGGACCGTGAGTGTCAGCCTCTCCACCGTTTATCGGACCAAGCGCCGCTTCGTGGAAGGCAATCTGGAGCGGGCCTTGAGCGAGGAGCCGCGTCCGGGCGCAGAGCGCAAGCTGACCGGAAAGGAGGAGGCCCTGCCGTTGGCGACGGCATGCGCCAAGCCGCCCGCCGGCCGCAAACGTTGGACGCTGACGCTGCTGGCCGACACAATCATCAAGCTCACCGATCATGACAGCCTGTCGGGCGAGACCGTGCGTCGCCGGCTGGGCGAGAACAGACCCGCACCGGCGAGGCACACCTTTCTATCTCTATTGAAGCGTTCACTGCGCAAATTCTCTGGCGGCACACTCATTGCTAGTTAGGTCCCAGATCCCTGCCGGGGAGAACGCGCATAGTAGCAAACCCTGCAATCGCCGTTGTGGGGATCGCGAGCTATCGCTCAAGCACCGTGGAGCGTACTTGATGCTCAGCTTCCTCGATTCGTTTGGCATTGAGCCGCAGATGGCGCACGAAGCGCGGCTGCTTGGCCGCGCAGACGCGGTCCGCCAAGCCCGCGACATGATCGCTCGCGTCACTTGCGAATGTTGACCGCCGCCGACAAGACCCAGTCGATCCAGTTGGCTACGGGCCGGCTCGATATCGCCGTGGACAAGGCGGCCTGGCCGCTGGACAGCCTTTGCGCGTTTGCGGCGCGCGAAAATCCGCGGCGGGGGTTCCTGGTCGTATCCCGCGTCCTAGGGCGCTATTTGCCCGCCACGCCGCAGATGATGCGGCAGAGCGCCCGCGATCTCGCGGCGCGGCTTCCTGACGATCTGCCGGGGCCGGTGCTCGTCGTCGGCCTGGCCGAGACCGCCGTGTGCCTTGCCCAGACGGTGCACGAGGAATTTCGCCTCGCAACGGGCCGGGTCGACATCCACTTCCTGCATTCGACGCGACAGCAACTGGATCATCCGTTGCTGTGCCGCTTCGAAGAACCGCACAGCCATGCCTCCGCACATCTGATCTACAGGCCGGCGCTTCCGGAGCCGCGCTCACTGGTATTGGTCGACGACGAGATCTCGACAGGAACGACCCTTTGCAACCTCGCCCAGGCGCTCGCCACTGCCTGGCCGCGGATCGAAGCGATGGCGGTAGCGACGCTGACCGACTGGTCGACCGGCAAGGCGTGGCAAGCACGCATGCCGCGTCCCACGTGCATCGCGGCGCTGCTGCGCGGACGCATGGAGTGGACGCAGGAGACGACGACGGTGCTCAACAGCTCGTTCGATACCGCTGCCGCTTCACTCGGGCGCATGGCGACGCATCGCAATTTCGGTCGGCTGGGACTCGACCGGCCCATCGTGTGCGAACCAGATACCGCTGTGCCCGAGATCCTCGGCCCACTGCGGATCATCGGAACCGGCGAGTTCACCTATCCCCCCTTCCTGCTGGCGGAACGCCTCGTAGAAGAAGGGCATGATGTCGTCGTGCAGGCGACCAGCCGAAGCCCCGCACTCCGCGGTGCCGCGATGGCGACCAAGCTCCGCTTTGCCGACAATTATGGAACGGGCGTGCCCAATTACCTCTACAATGCGGACCGGGCCGATGGACGCGCGAACTGGATCGCGCATGAGACCGGCGCGGCGACAATCGACCCCGGGCTGATTGCCGCTCTCCGTGCCGAACTGATCGGCTGGACGGCATGACGCGTGCCATCGCCCTGGTCGATCTGGACGACACGCTGTTCCAGACGCTGCGCAAATGCCCGCCCGATTTGCCGGCCGACCGGTTGACGCCGCTGGGCTTCGCGCGCGACGGATCGCCGCTGAGCTATGCGACCCCGCGGCAGATGCAGTTCCTGGAATGGCTGGCCGATACGACGCATTTCGTCCCCGTCACCGCCCGCAGCCTGGACGCATTGCGGCGGGCGCGCATTCCATTCCGCGCAGCGGTGTGCGCGCATGGCGGCGTCGTGCTGGATGACAGCGGTCAGGTCGACATGGACTGGGCTGCGACGATCGCCGACCGCGCCGCGCCCTTCGCGTCGCAGCTTGCTGGCCTGGCGGAGGCGATCAGGCGCAGGGCGCGCGACCGCGGCATCGCGGTCAACGCCCGTGTGCTGGTCGAGGACGCGCTGCCGCTCTACACCGTGGCCAAGCATGAAGATGCAAATGCCGCGGCACTTTTTGCGGTGGTCGACGCTGCCGTGCCGTCCTTGCCCAAGGGCTGGACGGACCACCGCAACGGCAACAACGTGGCGCTGACGCCACCCTATCTCGGCAAGGCCCATGCGGTGGCATATATCCTACCGGGCCTCCGCGCACGCTTCCCTGATGCGCCGGTGATCGGCATCGGCGACAGCCGCACCGATGCGCCCTTCATGGGCCTTTGCGATTTCGCCATGATGCCCACCCGTTCGCAGCTGGCCGGCGGCATGTTCCATGCGGACTGAGGTCTCGCCCCCGTTCTCGGGCAGCTACGACCCAGCCGACGTCACCTTCCTGCTCAAGCCAGTGGTAATGGCCCCGACTTCCGTCGCCGAAAAGGAAGCGGCGATCCAGTCCGGCCGCCACCACTATTCGGAGATGATCGCGCCGGAGAGGGTGCCGGACGACAGCTATCTATCCCTCTATCACGCCGCGCTTGCGCGGAACAGTGCCCGCCTGGCGCAGGATGTCGCCACCCTCGCTGCGCAGCTCGCCGCACGCAGGCCGGGGCGCGAGCTGGTAATCGTCTCGCTGGCGCGTGCGGGGACGCCGATCGGCGTCTTGCTCGCGCGGACCTTGCGGGCGCACGGACATCGCGCAGCCCATTATTCAATCAGCATTATCCGCGATCGGGGTGTCGACCGCGCCGCGCTCGCGCATATCGCCGGCCGGCACGATCCGCGCGACGCGGTGTTTGTCGATGGCTGGACCGGCAAGGGCGCGATTGCCGGCGAACTTCGCGCGGCCCTGGCCAAGGCGCCATTCGGCTTCACACCGGACTTAGCCGTGATTGCTGACCCTGCAGGACAGGCAGACATCGCCGCGACGGCGGATGATTATCTGATCGCCTCGGGCTTGCTGAACGGCATCGTTTCGGGCCTGGTCAGTCGCTCGATCCTCAACGCCGCGTTGGTGGGGCCGGGCGATTTCCACGCCTGTGTCACCTACCCGCAATATGCCGGTGCTGATCTCTCACGTGCCTTCGTGGACACGATCGCGCCGTTGGCCGCTGCGGCGATACCGCAACCAGTAGACGGGCACGACGCCCGCCGAGCAGCGCTGAAACAGGAATGCGAGGCGATGATGCAGCAGTTGCTGGCGGAAAGCGGAACGCGTGACCGCAACCGGATCAAGCCCGGCATAGCCGAAGCGACGCGCGCCCTGCTGCGGCGGGTGCCGGAACGGCTGCTGGTTCGCGATTTCGAGGACGCCGATGTGGGGCACTTGCTCCATCTCGCCGCCGCGCATGCCATTCCGGTCGACACGCTGGGCGGGGAATCGCAGTATCGCGCGGTCGCAATTATTCGTAGCCTGGGCGACGACGCATGAGCCGGGTTTCCGCCCTCCCTTGGCGCCTCCTTGTGTATGCCCTGCACCCGCGAGGATCTGGCCGATGCGTTGCTCGGCGCCAAGCGCGTACCTGGTCTCCGGTCCGCCGTGCTGTGTCTTGAGGATGTCGTGCTCGAACGGGACCTGCCGGTCGCACTCACCCGGCTTTCGGCATTCCTTCGTTCCGAGCTATCGCCAAATTTTGGTGACGGCCAGGCCCGTCAGGCGGCGGCGGTTGTGGGCTGACGGTCAGTCGGTTTGGGGATGATCTCGATCCCATCGTTGAATGTCACACCGATAACGAGTTTTGGCAACTGGTTGTGGCCATCGAGACGACGCCAGCTTTTCTGCGCGGCCTCAAGCAGTTTGAAGACCATCGCGAGCGCCGTCCTGTTGGACAGGCAACCCTTCGATCGGATCGTGCGGTGGCGCACGGTAGCGAAGGTGCTTTCAATGGGATTGGTAACCGGTATGAGATGTCTTGGTGCCAACGTTCCGCTGCGGTGTTCTACATCGTGGCGTATGGTGCGACCATCGCGACAAAGGCACCGGGAGCACGAAGTGCGGGCAGGCCGATGCACACGATGAGCCGAGAGCTCGAGTTAGTAGCTGGCCGCCGCCGCGAGCGCAAATCCGTAGTTGTCGTGTCGCCCGCAGCTCCCGTCATGTGTCTGGCAGAGGAGAGGCGAATGCGACGGTTAATTGGCATTGATGTCCACCGAATCTTCGGGGAGGTGGTTTTTGGAGAACGGCAGGCTTCGACATGCGGGTCGCATTGATATGACGCGGACTGCGCTGGAGGGATTTGGCAAGACCCTGCTGGCCGTTGATGAGGTGGTGCTCGAAGCAACCGGCAACAGCATGGCAGTCTCGCGAGTGCTGACGCCATTCGTGCGCGGGTCATTATCGCCAATCCGTTGCAGGTGAAGGCGATCGCCCAGGCTCACGTCAAGACCGATAACATCGATGCTGGCACGCTCGCCAGTCTGCAGGCGGCGGGATACCTACCGCAGATCTGGACGCCTGACGCGGAGACCGAACGCAAGCGCAGGCTGGTGGCGCGCCACTACCAAGTCGTGCGGCACCGTACGCGTCCGGTAACTTAATCTCGGCGACGGTCCTCGCTTGGCATTCGGGCTCTCGCCGTGGTCGACGGCCTGGAGCGGAAAAGAACGTTCCGCGCATCGAGCGCTGACCATCGATACTGCCTGAATTGGGACGCGCCTTGCGCAGCCAAGACCCGCGGTGTCTTAAGAATAGCATTCGGCTTGGCAGCTGTCTCGCGGCAGGAGCAAGCGTGGGCCAACCTAACCGAGGCGACCGCACGTTTGGATTCAGCCCGCTCGACTTTGGCCGCCCCTCGAGCGCCAACTGGATATCTTCCAAATGTCTTAAAAGCACGAGATTCGGACTAGCTCGAAGACAGCCAGGACCTCGAGCTCCGCCTCATCCTAGGCGGAGATTTTCTGCGGCTTGTTTGCCGCTGCGGTTCGTCACCAGCTCGTAGCTGACCTTCGCGCCTTCAACAAGCGAGGTATAGCCGGCCTTCTCTACCGCAGAGATGTGCACGAAAACATCTTTGCCACTGTCATCTGGCGCGATGAATCCATAGCCTTTCGTCGGGTTGAACCACTTAACAGTCCCTAACGTCACGTCATTTGCTCCAAAAAGAAAAAACAATTTCATATCTAAATCAATCAACGATCCAGTCGCAAGTCTCCACGCGAATAGTAGCTTGAAGGGATCCGTTGTCTCGCGCGGTCGCAGGTCATGGACAGAGGAAATAAAATGCCCGACGGGATGGTCGTACAAGCATTGAAATGGGCCGACATTCAAGAACGACGACGCGAAGGTCACATTTTCTTCGGAAACCACGTGCTAACTGTCGCCTGGTTGTCGCGTCGCGGCCGGATGTACGCCGTGGCATCACGGGAGCCCCGGCCTTCATGCCGCGTTTTTCGTTTTTGGCGCGAGAAGCACGCCGATTCAAGAGCCTCTTGTGCAGCCGCTTTGAGTAGGATCATGACGCGTCGTAGACTGCGACAATTCTGCTTGGAGCATCGTGGGACACTCCAATTCTACAGCCATTGCGGAACCTGCTGGATCTGCTCGCGAAATTTCACAGAGATTAAGGCCGTGCACGATCCGGATGCGTCGGCCCTGCGATCTTTGTCTGGTTTTTCACAGCCGTGTACAAAAGCTGTAAGATCTAAGACATCGCGCGCCGTGGGGCATGGCGAACTGTTTCAAAGCGTAACCAGGCGGTTTAATGCGCGAGGAACGCTGGCATGGTCATTGCTCTCGCAGCAGGGAACAACGGCGTCGGCTACTCCGCGTCTGCCGCCATAGGAATGGTCCAATATGAGCTTGGTGAGGTCATTGGAAAGTGCGGAAGTTGACGCCTTCTATACGCTCAATGAGAGGCGTCTTGCATCCGTCACGCGCGAATTTGCTGAGCATTTCTCGGGACGCGTGCTGTATGCGGTGAAGGCAAATCCGTTGCCCAAAATTCTTCACGCGGTCTCTCGCGCCGGAGTGGCCGGGTTCGACGTGGCGTCGCTGGCCGAAGCCCACCTTGTCCATTCCACTATTCCAGGGGCCCGTTCATGGTTCATGAATCCCGTAAAATCTCGTCGCGATATCGAACGGACGTTCCGCGATCTGGGAGTTCGCGACTATGTCATTGATTGCGAAGCCGAGCTACGGAAACTCCTCGAAGCCTTGCCGTTGCATGATCCGGAAATACGAATCTACGTCCGGTTCAAGTGTAGCGCGACGTGCGCCATCATAGACTTAAACGGCAAGTTTGGTGCCTCGCCCGCCGAAGCGAGCCGTCTGCTGGATCTCGTCAACGCGCAATCGCGCTGGACCACAGGGTTGTCCTTTCACCCAGGTTCCCAAACGATCGTTGTCGATCCCTATCTGCATGGCATTCGCGCGGCCGTCGACATTATGGAAGCTGTTTCTCCGACCCCCACAGCGCTCGATATTGGTGGCGGCTTTCCCGGCCATTATCTGAACTTCCCCTATCACTCTCCCTTGCGCATGCTCTCCGAGATCACGAAACTGGTGCGCGGAACGGATGCACTAAAGCGTGTTGAACTGTTGTGTGAGCCCGGACGAGCACTAGTTCACGATAGCATCTCTTTGTTTTGCCGCGTGATCTTAAGAAAAGGCGAGGCGCTCTACTGCGGCGCGGGCATCTACAGCGGGCTCTCACCTGCCCGACAATGTTTTCTGCTCCCCGCCCGCGCTTGGCGTGGGGGACAGCCGATCCAGACTGAGGAGTGGCAAGACTTCATCATCTTTGGCCCAACTTGCGACAGCATGGACAGGCTTGGATTCTCGTATTCACTGCCACGCGATTTGAGCGAAGGCGATTGGATTGAATTCCAGAATGTGGGCGCCTATACGGATATGGCGCGATTCAACGGGTTTTCGGTTGATAAGATCGTGGCTGTAGGGCAGGATGAACTTACCATGTTGCCCGCCGCCATTTAGTAGTTGTTCATGAACATACTAGGGTCTGTACCTGATTAGCATCACGTGATTCTCTGGCCTGTGTGGTTGATTCGGGGCGAGAGAATGCGTGAGGGTCTGTTCTTGGCTGAATGACAAGCAATGGGCGCGCATCGAACCTCATCTACTGACGGGGTTGGAGCGGGACGACGATCGGCGCATCATCAGCGGCATCGTTCACACGCTGCAATCGAGGACGCGATTGTCCGCGTGAATATGGCCCTACACGACCGTCTACAATCGCTTCAATCGTTGGGCGAGCGCAGACGATGGTGCGTCGCTCGACTCGACCTCGATCAAAGCTCATCGTTGTGCTTCCGGCGGAAACGGAGGGAGCACAATTAGGGGATCGGCCCGCTCGCGCAGTGGTGCACGACAAGAATCCATGCACTGAGCGATCCACGCTGCCGGCCGGTCGTCCTTCATCTGCCCCCGAGCCAGGATGCCGATATCACTGCTGCACCCGATGTTCTGGCCCTCGCCCCACCCATGCGCGCACTCATCGCCGACAAGGGCTATGATGGGGACGGCTTTCGCGCCGAGATCGTTAGTCGCGGCGCCAAACCCGTAATCCCAACAGTTCTATCCGCATCGTCATCCATCGCTTCAACAAACGGGCCTACAAAGGCCGAAATATCATCGAGCCCAGCTTCTGCAGGCTCAAGGTCTTCCGACGCGTCGCCATCCGCACACGCGTTGTTTTGCTGGTTCGTCTAAGGTCATCCCGGTGAAGCTAATCAAGGCCGTGATGCTAACGGCAACAGCCCGACGACCGCGAAATCCGTCTGCCACGCGGGTGAAGACATCGCCATCTGGGCAATTCCGTGCATGGCGCTGTAACCGGCGGCCGTAGCGGGCGCGACATAGAGGAGGTTGATCAGGAGCCGAAGCCAAGTCCATGGCACGAAGGCGAGCGCGAGTTGGCCAATGCCAATGGTTGCACCGCCCGCCACGAGCCCTGCTGCGATTCCGCCGAGCGCGCCGGCGCCGGTGTGGAAGGCCCAGGCGCCGATCGTCAGGCCAACGAAGAAGGGCAGTGCGAAAACGGCGAGCGTGAACAGCAGCCCGCAGAAAAAGCCGATGCCTTGCCCGGCGGCGCCAGGACCGGATTCCGGTCCGCTGAGCCGGACGAACATCGAGCGGCCGGGCGTATTGCGGGCGTCGCCCACTGTCCAGTAGCGGCCCTGGCGCGGCCCGTTCGACAGGTAATGGCGGCACACCGCCTCGGCGTCGCGCGCGAGAACCTTCGAACCCTCAGCTTTCGGAGAAAGTTCTCTCGGTCTATTCAACAGTGCCGATCAAGGCTGTTGAAATGGCTCGAGCCAGAACTCGGCGGTTTTCTGGATTGCTCACCATTGTCGCGTGGTCGCCTGGAATCGGTACGGCACGAATAGCCCCAGCATTCACGACCCGGTCCCACCCCTGGTTTGGCAAGCCGCTACTGGGTTGTTTGTCAGGTGGTACCCAACGAGTGATGAGAGGCTCACTCGCATAGAACTGATGTATTTCAATCGCGAGCGGCGGAACGCGATACGCTTGTAGCGCGCGGTGAAATGTCGCGGCCCTTTGATACATCGAAACGTCACTGTGAAGATCGTGATCTGGAGCTAACGCTCCTATTTGCTGCGCCTTTTCGAACAACTCAGAGATGGAACATTGTTCGGTGTCGCGTTCCAAAACCTCGTGATACTCATCGCGCAAGATTCCACAACGATCCAAGACAAATTCTCGTGCCAAATTCTTCAGTGATCCCTTTGAAGAAGCCGCAGCTAGACTAACATCGATGAACGCCATGAATGATACAACTTCATCAACACTCAGTAACTGCTCGGCAATTGCATAAGCCAGGATTGCACCTGATGAGTATCCAGCAAAGCGGTATGGGCCACATGGCTGGATCTGTTTAATTGCAAGAATCACCTTTGCGGCTATTGCCTCAATAGTCGGTGGACGAACGTCATCGAAAGGGGGCCATGGCAGAGCGTAGACCGAGCAGTCTGCATCCATTTCCGCTGCCAAACCGAGGACATACGAACAATCCCCAAAACCTGTCGGGACAAAGAACAGAGGTGGCTGCGATCCGGTCGGTCGAACGGGAATCACCGCCGTGTTACTGGGCTGCACCTGCAAACGAATCTTCGATGCAAGCTCCTTCAGAACTGGGGCTCGGAAGAGGTCGATAGCGCTAAAACTCAGCCCAAGCTTTAATGCGCGACTGAGCATCTGCACGGCCAAGAGCGAGTGGCCGCCCAGTTCGAAGAAGTGGTCGTTGCGCCCGATGCGCTCGACACCCAGGAGCTCGGCCCAGATCCGCG
>NZ_JACIHE010000021.1 GCF_014198245.1 Bradyrhizobium sp. cir1 | reverse complement strand
GCAGACGACTTTGAAACCCCGCGACAACCCGATCGGCACGAGGTTGTCACCCATCTCTTAGGTACGTTTCGTTACCCATGTCTCCGGGCCGGACACAGCTGTTGGGTGGCGGAGAGGGAGGGATTCGAACCCTCGATACAGCTTGAGACCGTATGACGCTTTAGCAAAGCGTTGCCTTCAGCCACTCGGCCACCTCTCCGGTGCGAGCCTTATGCATCTAATTACTTGGGCCGGTCAATTTGGAAGCGCGTGTTTTCGTTCGAATATTCCCAGCGATCTTCGAAACAAAACGGGTTTGCTCTCACGGCGAGACCATAAAGCCGTGAGAGGGGGCGCAGACCTGGAGCGCCCGGCGCATGTTGCAAATATGGCTCTGCGCATGAAATCGCGGTCTCTGCCGTAAGTGGCTGGACCTGTTAGAGATATCGCTCCTGCGTCACGGGAAGCCCGGCCGAGAGGCGAATCCGTCGTCTCCGCCTGCCGGGCTACCGGCCTCGGCCCCAACAATCCCCGCTATCCATAAAGAGTGTCCGCCGCGCCCGCTCTGGACTTTGCTCTAGGCAGGTCAAAAGCCGCTGAGGGAAGGGTCGAGCTTCCCTCTGAGTCTCCTTCTGATTCCACGATTCGAGGGCGCCGGAGCTCTCTTGAGACGAGCTCCCGGCTGCAGCGCCTCATGTGGGGAACTTTGAAGGCAAATGGAACCGTACAAAAAATGTCAATGTAAACAATGCGTTACAAAGACGATCCGATCACATCTGCGTGTTATTTGTGCAACACCCGTCGGAAAACGCGCTTCTTGGGCCCGTCGCGGAGCGTTCTGTTGTTGTGTGTGCAAGGACGTTCGGTAATTGTGACTGAGCGACGGAGGGGGGCATCCCGAGGTCGTCCCGTTTTAGGTGGTTCGCTTAAGTCCCTCGCGTTCAGCGGGTGTGTCCGAAGGCGCGAAGCGACTAAGCGGTGAGTTAAGGGACAAGGGAACCAACCTTAGGGTGTTTCACCCAGCGGATCCGGAACCTTCCCTATAGAGCAAACTTGGAGGTTTAACATGAAGTTGGTTAAGAGCCTTTTGCTCGGTTCAGCGGCGGGTCTGATCGCCGTTGGCGGAGCGCAGGCAGCCGATCTCCCCGTGAAGGCCAAGGCGGTCGAGTACGTGAAGATCTGCTCCCTGTACGGTGCCGGATTCTACTACATCCCGGGCACTGACACCTGCATCAAGCTGGGTGGTTATCTGCGTGCTGAAGTCGCGCTCGGCACGAACAGTGTCTACGGCATGGCGACCGGCACCCCGGCCGGGGCGCACAACCGCCTGAGCAACTACTACACTTGGCGCGCTCGTGAAGACCTCAACATCGACACGCGCACCGCGACCGAATATGGCGTGGTCCGCACGTTCTTCGATGCGACGTTCTCATGGACCTCGGGTGGCTATGTCGGCCTGGGCAACGCCACGGGTCTGACCCAGTATACCGCCGGGCTCGGCATCAACTCGGCTGGTGGTCTCGCTGGTGCAAGCGCCGTCAACCCCACCGACGGCGGTACCTCGGGCGGTTCGCTCGGCGTCTACTACGCCTTCATCCAGTTCGCCGGCTTCACGATGGGTAAGGCCGTGTCGCAGTTCGACGCGCCCTGGACCAACTATCCCGGCAACAACTTCGACGGTCTCGTCGGCGGCAGCGGCACGGTCACTGGTGTCAACCAGTTCACCTACACCGCTGACTTCGGCCAGGGTGTGACGGCGGCGTTCTCGGCGGAAGACGCGACCGCGTACTACCAGGCCGGCAACGTGAACCTGAGCGGTGCGACGGGCCTCGGTGCGATCACCGGTGCTGCGTATGGCTCCAACGCCATCGGTGGCTCGCGTTCGCCGAACCTCGTCGCTATGGTCCGCGTCGACCAGGCTTGGGGTCTCTTCCAGGCGTCGGTCGCTGCGCACGACAACCACGTTGCCTATTATGGCGCGACCGAGCCGACTGGCCACCCCGACGACAAGTGGGGTTGGGCGGTTCAGCTCGCTCTGTCGATCAAGAACATCCCGACCGGTGCGGGTGACACGATCAACGTCCAGGGCGTCTACACGGACGGCGCGACCCGCTACAACTTCCAGAACCTGGTCGGCAGCTCGTTCGGCATCTACGGCAGCTCGGGTGTTGCCTACCAGAGCTTCGGAGGCGGCTTTGCTCCGGACACCGTGTTTGTCACCGGCGGCTCGCAGGAGAGCATCAAGACCTGGGGCTTCCGTGGCGCTTACACCCACAACTGGGATCCCTACTGGAACACCGCGATTTACGGTGCTTACGGTGCGGTTCAGTGGGGTGGCGGGGCCAAGACCTTCCTTTGCGGAGCCGGTGGTCTCATCTCGTCAATTGCGGGCGTGACGGGTTGTAACCCCGACTTCAACATCGGCCAGGTTGGTTTGATCACGCGCTGGACTCCGGTGAAGAACCTGACCTTCTCGGCTGACTTCAACTGGACCCACCTCGACCAGAAGTATTCTGGCGTCGTGACCACCACTGCAATCAACTCGGGGTCTGCCAAGCCGATCGCGAGCTACGAGCTGAAGGACCAGGACTCGTTCACCCTGCTCCTCCGCGCTCAGCGCAACTGGTAAGTTCGGTCTAACGACCTGACAGAGAGCCCCGGCGGGAAACCGCCGGGGCTTTTCTTTGTGCGCCCAGCATGGGCGCACTCTTATGGGTGCAAGTCCCATCGTAAGCTGATCACGGCGAGCGAAGTGAAGCGCAACTGCATGAGGGCGACCGAATGTGGAGAGGAAGCGTGGATCGAAGCTGCGGGCCGATGAACAAGAACCGGATAGAAGGCGCTGCCGACCGGGGCGAGCGGGCAATGAACCGCGAAGCTCCTGTGATCAAAGGGAAGCGGCGTAAATCTGGCGGTCGTGCAGTGAAGGAGTGCGTTCTTACCTGGGGAGATCTCGCCTTGCGCCTGAAAGGGCGACGGTGTCGAGCCGGAGCGAGAAGTCAGCCGAGGCCGTAGTAGTGGGTGGGAAGGCTGCAAGGCCGCCCCGGAGGCGAAGGGCCGAACGAGAGGCAGTGTTCCAACACCATGCCGAGGTGGCAAGCATCGCGTCAGACGCCTGCGCGAGCAGGGCGGCTCGAGGAAGGACGCGGTGAAGCCGCGTGGGCCTCGGGCAGCGACGAAGCGCGCCGCCCGCGGCAGGAAGCGGGGAGCACGGGGTCAGAGCTGCTGATGGCGGCGCTGACGAGAGAGAACCTGCAACGGGCGCTCAAACGGGTTCGGGCCAACAAAGGCGTAGCCGGCATAGATGGTCTGGACATTGACCAGACCGTCGTGCACCTGCGCACGGCGTGGCCCGCGATCCGCGAGCAACTGTTGTCGGGGATGTACCGGCCCAGTCCGGTGCGACGGGTGACGATTCCCAAGCCTGACGGTGGTGAGCGCGAGCTCGGCATCCCGACGGTGACGGATCGTTTGATCCAGCAGGCGCTGCTGCAGGTGCTGCAGCCCATTCTTGATCCGACCTTCAGCGAGCACAGCTACGGCTTCCGGCCGGGCCGAGGTGCGCACGACGCCGTCCTTGCGGCGCAGTCGTACGTGCAATCGGGCCGCCGGATCGTGGTGGATGTGGACCTGGAAAAGTTCTTTGACCGGGTCGATCACGACATCCTCATCGACCGCCTTCAGAAACGCATCGCAGACGCCGGTGTCATCCGGCTGATCCGGATGTATCTGAACAGCGGGATCATGGACGATGGCGTGGTCCAGAAGCGCACGATGGGGACGCCGCAGGGCGGCCCGCTGTCGCCGCTGCTGGCCAATGTCCTGCTCGATGAAGTGGACAAGGCGCTGGAACGCCGGGGCCATTGCTTCGTGCGCTACGCCGACGATGCGAATGTTTACGTTCGCAGCCGCCGGGCGGGTGAACGGGTGATGGTGCTGCTTCGGCGGCTCTACGGCAAGCTGCGCCTGACGGTCAACGAGACCAAAAGCGCGGTGACCAGTGTGTTCGGTCGCAAGTTCTTGGGCTACGGCTTCTGGCCGGGTCCGGGTGGCGTGATCAAACGCAAGGTCGCCGACAAGCCGCTGAGGACGTTCAAGCAACGCATCCGGCAACTGACCAGCCGCAATGGCGGGCGCAGTCTGCAGGAGGTGGTGGATCATCTGCGGCCCTATGTTCTGGGTTGGAAGGCGTACTTCCGGCTGGCGCAAACGCCGAAGGTCTTGCGAGAGCTCGACCAGTGGCTGCGTCATCGGCTGCGCGCCATCCAGCTCAAGCAGTGGAAGCGCGGTACGACCATGTACAGGGAACTGCGAGTGCTCGGAGCCAAGCTCGACGTTGCGCGACAGGTGGCGGCCAACAGCCGCCGCTGGTGGCGCAACAGCGGCATGCTCCTCAACGCCGTATTGACCCTGAAGTGGTCGGACCAGCTGGGACTGCCTCGTCTCTCATGACCTCAACCTCTCGAACCGCCCGGTGCGGACCCGCATGCCGGGTGGTGTGGCAGGGGAGCGACCCACAAGGTCGCCCCCTATGCCGATTTGGCGGGTGAGGTCGTTCGCGACCGGAGTGAGAAGGGGAGCGGGGGACGTCCGCTTTCGCGCAAGCTGTCTTCCCAGAGGCTGCCAAATCCGCTGCCGGGCTGGGGCCACTGCGCCGCAAGGCCACTCGACGATGTTCAGGCCTTTCGTTGAGATGGGACTGAGAGACCGAGACAATGGCCTTCGAGCAGATCAACGGCGGCGCGACCGCCGATCTACCCGCAACGCCGCGGCTCGCGGGCCCCGGGAAAAACGGCTCACCCAAGTTCGTTCCTGTCAGGGCATGCCCCAACGGCTCGGTGCCGGACCAAATCCGTGCGGCCGCTATCGCAATTCGGAAGCGAATGTCGGGGAGGTGATTCTATTCCACGCTGCCGACGCCGCGGCGCAAATCGGCCTCGATCTGCAGCCGCGTACCGCCGCCGAACCGGGCGCGGTAGACCTGAAGGTTCTCCATGATCCGCTGCACGTAGTTGCGCGTCTCGGAGAAGGGGATCAGCTCGACCCAGTCGACGGCATCGACCTTGGGGTTGCGCGGATCGCCGTAGCGGTCGATCCACTTCTTCACGCTGCCGCGGCCGGCATTGTAGGCGGCGAAGGTCATGATGTAGGAGCCGCGATAATCCTCGAGCAGCCCGCCGAGCTCGGCCGAACCGAGCGTGGCGTTGTAGACCGAATCGTTCCTGAGCCGCCCCAGATCGTAGGTCGCGCCGTGCCGCTTGCAGACATAGCGGGCGGCATCCGGTGTCACCTGCATCAGCCCATAGGCCTGTGCCGGCGAGACCACCGATGGGTTGAATGCGCTCTCCT
Source organism: Bradyrhizobium sp. cir1 (assembly GCF_014198245.1). GTDB lineage: Bacteria > Pseudomonadota > Alphaproteobacteria > Rhizobiales > Xanthobacteraceae > Bradyrhizobium. The sequence continues at coordinate 116,814 of NZ_JACIHE010000021.1, read as the reverse complement.
GCCGCGCGATGGCGTAGACGATGCTGCGCTCGACCTCGGGGCCGATCGGCGTGAATTGCGGAATGCCGTTGACGGGGTAGGCGTAGAAGTCGAACGGCAGGCCGCGGTTGAGCGCGGCCTTGCCGACCAGCAACATGCCGCGCGCGTCGTTGTGGCGCTGGGTCAGCTCGCCGAGGCCGGCAAGCGCCTCGGGATCGCCGTTCTCGCCCATGTCGGCAAGCATCGGCACCGCCATCTCGCGTTCGTCGAGCTCGTAGAGCAGCTGCGCCGCACGCACGATCTCCAGCCGTTCGGCGCCGCGGCCGCGCGGCTGGCTGTTGAGCTCGATCTGCGGCAGGCCGAGTTTTGCGCGCGCGAGCTGGCCGTAATAGCTGGTCGATTGCTCGGCAGCGCGGGCATAGGCATTGCGCGCCTCCTGCTGGCGGCCGGCGGCTTCCGCGGCGCGGCCCTGCCAATAGCCGGCGCGCGCCAGCGTGGTCGGATTGACGCTGCCGACGCCGATGCGGGCAAAGTGCTGCGCGGCGGTCGTGGGGTCGTTGAGGAAGCGCAGCGCGATCCAGCCCGCGGTGAATTCCTGCTCGGTCTTGTAGATGTCGCGCGAGGGCAGGGCCGCATCGCGCGCGATCAGATAGGCGCTGCGGAATTCCTCGGTGTCGATCATCTTGCGCGCCAGGAGGCGCCGCTCGATCCACCATTCGTCGAGATTGTAGAGCCGGTTCGGATCCTTCGGCGCCGATAGCATCAGCTGGGCGGCCTCGGTGAACTTCTCCTCGCGGCGCAGCAGCTGAATCTTGCTGAAGAGGAAGCCGGGATCATTGTGCAGCTCGCGCGGTACCGCCTCGAGCAAGGCGCGCGCGTTCGGCGCCTTCTTGACGGAGGCGATGCGGGCCTTGGCGAGCGCGACATAGCCGGCACCGAGGCGTTTTGCGGCGCGCAGCGCGGCTTCGTTCTCGCTGCCGTAGAGCAGGGTGTCCATCCGCGCCTTCTGGTCGCCCGGCGTCAGCAGCGCACCGAACTGGTCGAGCGCGTTGTTCTCGGTGTCCTCCGACATCGGATCGCTGCGCCATGCCTCGCGCACCAGCCGCTCTGCATTGGCGCGGTCGCCGCGCGCCAGCATCGCCTTGGCGAGCGTGAAGCGGCCCTTGGCGGACACCGGAGATTCGTTCTCGAACCAGGACCACGCGACGGAATCGTCGCGCCTGTCGTCCCACATCGCGGCCTCGAGGCGGCGGCGCAGGAAGGTCTGCGACGGCCAGCTCGGATTGGCGGAGAGGAAGGCGCGGTAGCGTTCGACGGTCGCGCCATTGTCCTCGCTGCGCAGGATGATCCATTCCGCAAGCTTGCGTGCGACGGGATCCGAGATCGAGGCCGCATAGTTGGTGGCGTCGCCCGGCTTGCGCTTGTGCACGAGCTCGATGACGTTCTCCAGCGTGTCCTTGTCGGCTTGCGACGTCGACGAGGTCGCCGCGACCGCGGCCGGCGTGACCGGCTTGCGCGGTGCGGCGTGCTGGCGGGTTGCCGGCGCCAGCACAGGAGCTGCGATGGGTTTTGCGGGGGGCGGGGCGGTCGGCCTGACGGTCGCCGTCACGGCCGGGGCGGGCGCGGATTTGGCGGACGAGCCGCTGGCGGTCGGCTGTGATTTCGGCGCGGGGGCTGCGGCCGCTGGCTTCGGCTTGTCCTTCGCGGCGTCCTTGCCCGCGTTCTTGCCGGCATCCTTCCCAGCATCCTTCCCAGCATCCTTGGCCGGCTTCTTCGCTGCGTCCCTGGTCGGAGCGCCAGCCGCCCCCTTGCTCGCGCCCTTCGTTGCGTCCTTGCCGGTTCCCTTCGCCGTGTCCTTGGCTGCGTCCTTCGCTGATCCTCTTGCGGGATCCTTGGCAGCTTGCTTCGCGGGGTCCTTGGTCCCGTCCGCGGGCGTCTCATTGGACTTGGCGAGGGCGACGCAGCCGACCGACAGCCCTGCCATCAGGCTCACGACCAGACCCAGGGATCGCCAGGCGGCACGAGGAAAGGAGGTCACGGCGTTTGGTCGCCCCGAATCAGTGAAGTGGCTCAAGATCTAGCTAAATCTGATTGAATATGCGGACAAAATACCAACAGCCGCTTACTTCGGGCGGGTTTGCACCACCACCGCGGCAAAATCGCGGCCTAAACGGTGCGTCCCGCGGCAGCGGCCCTTTTACCAGCGGGATAGACCCGATATGTATGGGCTTGCTCTCAAGATTGCCGCGTACGGAGGAAGTCCATGGCAGCCAAGACGAAATTCCGGGGGTCGTTCACCGCCTTGGTCACGCCGTTCAAGAACGGCTCGCTGGACGAGGCGGCGTTCCGCTCCCTGGTCAACTGGCAGATCTCGGAGGGCACCAATGGCCTGGTCCCGGTCGGCACCACCGGCGAGAGCCCGACGCTGAGCCATGACGAGCACAAGAAGGTCGTCGAATGGTGCATCGCTGAAGCGAAGGGCCGTGTGCCCGTCATCGCGGGTGCCGGCTCCAACTCGACCAAGGAGGCGATCGAGCTATCGCAGCACGCCGAGAAGGCGGGCGCGGACGCCGTGCTGATCGTGACGCCCTATTACAACAAGCCGACGCAGGAAGGGATGTACCAGCACTTCAAGGCGATCAATGATGCGATCGGGATTCCAATCATCATCTACAACATCCCGCCGCGCTCGGTGATCGACATGTCGGTCGACACCATGAAGCGGCTGTGGGAGCTGAACAACATCGCCGGCGTCAAGGATGCCACCGCCAGCATGGTGCGCGTGTCGCAGCAGCGCGCCGCGATGGGCGAGGATTTCAACCAGCTCTCGGGCGAGGACGCCACCATCATCGGCTACATGGCGCATGGCGGCCATGGCTGCATCTCGGTGACCTCGAACGTCGCGCCGCGCCTGTGCTCCGAGTTCCACGCCGCCTGGCAGAAGGGTGACACCAAGGCTGCGCTTGCGATCCATGACAAGCTGATGCCGCTGCACAACAACCTCTTCATCGAGAGCAACCCATCGCCGATCAAGTATGCGATGTCGCTGCTCGGCAAGCTCGACGAGACGCTGCGGCTGCCGATGGTGCCGGTCTCCGAGCCGACGCGCGTTGCGGTGCGCAGCGCCATGGTGCATGCCGGCCTGATCAACTGAGGCGGTAGGCTTTCGGGGAGCTTGTCATGGGCGGGGTCGACGAAAAGGGCATGCGGATGCTCAAGGAGTTCCGCGAGTTCGCCATGAAGGGCAACGTCGTCGACCTCGCGGTCGGCGTCATCATCGGTGCGGCCTTCGGCGCCATCGTAACTTCGCTGGTCGGTGACGTCATCATGCCGATCATCGGCGCTGCGACTGGCGGTCTCGACTTCTCCAACCACTTCATCCCCTTGTCGAAGGCGGTCACCGCCACCAACTTAGCGGATGCGAAAAAACAAGGCGCCGTGCTTGCTTACGGTAGCTTCCTCACGCTGACGATCAACTTCATCATCATCGCCTTCGTGCTGTTCCTGGTGATCCGCGCCATGAACACGCTGAAGCGCAAGGAGGAGGCCACACCCGCCGCTCCACCGAAGCCGTCGGCCGAGGTCGAGCTGCTCACCGAGATCCGCGATCTCCTCAAGAAGTGACGCGCGCGCTTCATCCGAACTGTTAGCTTAGGCGCGCATCTCGATCAGGTTTGACTTCCAGGTTTCACTGTCATGGCCGATAAGAACGAACGTCCGATCAAGGTCATGGCGGAAAATCGCAAGGCCCGCTTCAACTATGCGATCGAGGATACGATCGAGGCGGGCATTGCGCTGACCGGCACCGAGGTCAAGTCGATCCGCAACGGCAAGAGCACGATCGCGGAATCCTACGCCGATTCCAAGAACGGCGAGATCTGGCTGATCAACGCCACCATTCCCGAATATCTCCAGGGCAACCGCTTCAATCACGAGCCGAAGCGGCCGCGCAAGCTGCTGCTGCATCGCCGGCAGATCAACAAGCTGATGGGCGCGGTCGACCGCGAGGGCATGACACTGATCCCGCTCAAGCTTTACTTCAACGAGCGCGGGCGCGCCAAATTGCAGCTCGCGGTTGCCAAGGGCAAGAAGTTGCACGACAAGCGCGAGAGCGAGAAGAAGCGCGACTGGAGCCGGGAGAAGGGCCGGCTGATGCGGGCGAGGGGGTAGTGCGATGAACCAGCGGAACCTGCTCGAGGTCGATTGGAGTCAGATTCCCGCGCCTGAGGACGACGGCGGTGCCGCGCATCTCAAAGGCTCGACACTGCCGCCGATCGGCCTGCTCGCGACCGACGACACGTCGGTGACACTGTCGGCACTGCGCGGCCGGACCGTGGTGTTCGCCTATCCGCGGACCGGCGAGCCCGGCAAGATCGCGCTGGTGGATGATTGGGACATGATCCCGGGGGCGCGCGGCTGCACGCCGCAGACTTGCGCGTTCCGCGATCTGTTTGCCGAGCTGAAGGCTGCCGGCGCTGCCCAGGTGTTCGGTCTCTCCACCCAAAGCAACGCCTACCAGACCGAGATGGCCTCGCGCCTGCATCTGCCGTTTCCGGTGCTCTCGGACGAGAAGCTGGCGCTGACGCGCGCGCTGAACTTGCCGACCATGGAGGTTGCGGGCCTGACGCTGATCAAGCGCCTCGCCTTGGTCATCGACGATGCCAAGATCACGCACGTGTTCTATCCGGTGTTTCCGCCCGACCGGAACGCCGGCGATGTCCTCGACTGGCTGAAGGCCAATCCTGCCAAGGCCTGATCGCGAGGCCTAGTCGAGGTCGGCCTTGATCCTCGCGAACACCGACCGGAACATGTCGGCCGTCAGCACGCCGGTGTTCGTGTTGTAGCGCGAGCAATGATAGCTGTCGTACAGCTTGAACGCGCCGGCCTGATGCACCGCGCCATGGCCGAAGGGGGCCTGCGAGGCCTTCAGCTTCAGCGGCTTGAGCACGCTGTCGTGCGCAATGCGCCCGAGCGCGACGATGGCGCGCAGCTTCGGCATCGTCTCGAGATTCGCGACGAGGAACTGGCGGCAGGTGTTGATCTCGACCGGCAGCGGCTTGTTTTGCGGCGGCACGCAATGCACGGCATTGGCGATGCGGCAGTCGACCAGCTTCAGCCCGTCGTCGGGACGCGCCTGATAGACCCCCTTGGCAAAGCCGTATTCGAGCAGCGTGGCGTAGAGCAGGTCGCCGGCATAGTCGCCGGTGAAGGGACGGCCGGTTCGGTTGGCGCCCTGCATGCCCGGCGCCAGGCCGACGATCAGGAGGCGTGCCGTGACGTCGCCGAAGGGCGGAACCGGGGCATTGTGCCACGACGGCTCGCGCGCGCGGTTCGCCTGGCGAAAGGCGACCAGGCGCGGGCAGAGCGGACAGTCACGATCAGGGACGAGGGTGGGGGGCTGGCGGCTTGACCGTGCCGCCTCACTCCTCGAAGTCGTCATCACCCCTCGGCGCCATGGTGGTCGCGCGCTGGAGGAACTGCGGGGCGTGGTGGCGTCCCTCGCCACGCTCGCCGCGGTCGCGCGGGGCGGGGCGTTCGGACGGATCGCGGCCGAGCTTGGATTGCAGCTCGACGAGGTCAGTGAAGACGTCGGCCTGGCGGCGCAGTTCGTCGGCGATCATCGGCGGCTGGCTGGCGATGGTGGAGACTACGGTGACCCGTACGCCGCGGCGCTGGACGGCCTCGACCAGGGAGCGGAAGTCGCCGTCACCGGAGAACAGCACCATCTGGTCGATGTGCTCGGCGAGCTCCATGGCGTCCACGGCAAGCTCGATGTCCATGTTGCCCTTGACCTTGCGGCGGCCGGAGGCGTCGATGAATTCCTTGGTTGCCTTGGTGACGACGGTGTAGCCGTTGTAGTCCAGCCAGTCGATCAGCGGGCGGATCGAGGAGTATTCCTGATCCTCGATGATGGCGGTGTAGTAGAAGGCCCGCAGCAGCGTCCCGCGGCTCTGAAACTCCTTCAGCAGGCGCTTGTAGTCGATGTCGAAGCCCAGGGTTTTCGCCGTCGCGTAGAGATTGGCCCCGTCGATGAAGAGCGCGATCTTGTTGGTAGGTGAAGGTGACATTCAGTTTGCTCGCGTAGTGTGTCGTGATTGATCGTTTATTGTTGGCGCGGCGGCAGCCAGTCGCGCAGTCCCAAGGTGGCGCCTAAACCCGTCGAATCCGCAAATCCGGAGAAGTCGGGGCAATCAAGGTATAGTTATGGCGGACTCTCATACACCCGGTGCCGCCCACGATGGCAGCCCGGGAAATCACCCATCCCAGCCCTAATGTGGGGGTACCAGAGCCATTTGGCGAGGCCAAATCACAAATTGGCCTTGCGAAATCGCCTTGGCCCCTATAACTAGCCCCAATCATCCACATATTTCGTCTCACCCACAACGGAGCGACAGTCCATGGCTCGCGTCACCGTAGAAGATTGTATCGACAAGGTCGACAACCGGTTTGACCTGGTCCTGCTGGCCGCCCACCGCGCCCGCATGATTTCGTCAGGTTCACAACTAACGGTTGACCGCGATAACGACAAGAACCCTGTTGTGTCTTTGCGTGAAATTGCCGACACGACCATCTCGCCGGAGGACCTGCGCGAGGAGCTGGTGCACTCGCTCCAGAAGTTCGTCGAGGTCGACGAGCCCGAGCCGGACACGGTGCCGCTGATCGGTTCCGCTGGTGCCAGCGTCGATGCGGACGATACCGAAGTTGCCGTTGAGCGCATGACCGAAGAGGAGCTCCTGAAGGGCCTCGAAGGCCTCGCGCCGCCGGAAGAGCAGCCCGAGGAGGACGAGTAATCGTCCCGTCGCAATCGTCGACTTCTTGTGATCATATCAAAGGCCCGAACCGTTGTTCGGGCCTTTGCTTTTGTTGGCGTTTTCGTGGTTACCATAGCGTTGTCGGTTGGCGCCGCGCACCTGTCACCGAATTGATCGGACGCGCGCGCGATCGGCGCTAAGGTGTATACAACGGGCAGCTCATGGCCCGTTTGAAGGCAGGACGGCATGGTATATCGGCGCCGGAGATCAACGCAGATGCAGGCCGCAACCGAATCGGTTGCCATGGCCCCGACTGCGCCGGTGGTGCGCCCGGCAAAGCCGCGCGCGCGCATGATGCGTCAATATGACCTCGTCGAGCGCGTCAGGTCCTACAATCCCAACACCAACGAAGATCTGCTGAACCGCGCCTATGTCTACGCCATGAAGGCGCACGGCTCGCAGACGCGTGCCTCGGGCGATCCGTATTTTTCGCACCCGCTCGAAGTGGCGGCGATTCTCACCGACCTCAAGCTCGACGATGCCACCATCGTGGCCGCGCTGCTGCACGACACGATCGAGGACACCGAAGCGACGCGGGCCGAGATCGACCAGATCTTCGGGCCCGAGATCGGCGCGCTGGTCGAGGGCCTGACCAAGCTGAAGCGGCTGGAACTGGTGTCGCGCGAGGCCAAGCAGGCCGAGAACCTGCGCAAATTGTTGCTGGCGATTGCCGACGATGTCCGCGTATTGCTGGTCAAGCTCGCCGACCGCCTGCACAACATGCGCACGCTGGAATTCGTGCCGACGGAGTCGCGTCGGCGCATCGCCGAGGAGACGCTCGACATCTATGCGCCGCTGGCGGGGCGCATGGGCATGCAGCAAATGCGCGAAGAGCTGGAGGATCTGTCCTTCCGCACCCTCGACCCCGAGGCCTATTCGGTGGTGATGCAGCGGCTCGATGCACTCGCCGAGCGCAACCGTAACCTGATCGGCGAGATCGAGGACCAGCTCTCCAACAATCTGCGCCACCGGGGCCTGGGGGCGCGAGTCTACGGCCGCCGCAAGAAGCCATTCTCGATCTGGACCAAGATGGAGCGCAAGTCGGTCGGCTTCGAGCAATTGTCGGACATCTTCGGCTTTCGCGTCGTCGTGAACGATGTCGAGGCATGCTACCGCGCGCTCGGCATCGTTCATACTACCTGGCCGGTCGTGCCGGGCCGTTTCAAGGACTACATCTCGACGCCGAAGCAGAACGACTACCGCTCGATCCATACCACCGTGATCGGTCCGGGCAACCAGCGCGCCGAGCTCCAGATCCGCACCGAGGAGATGGATCAGATCGCCGAGCGCGGCATCGCCGCGCACGTGTTCTACAAGGAAGACGCGGGCTCGCCGACCGAATACCTCAAGCGGGAATCCAACGCGTTTGCCTGGCTGCGCCACACCGTCGGCATCCTGTCGGAGAGCGCCAATCCCGAGGAATTCCTCGAGCACACCAAGCTCGAGCTGTTCCACGACCAGGTGTTCTGCTTCACCCCGAAGGGCAAGCTGATCGCGCTGCCGCGCCATGCCAACGTGATCGACTTCGCCTACGCTGTGCACACCGATGTCGGCAACAGCGCGGTGGGCTGCAAGATCAACGGTCAGTTCGCGCCGCTGTCCTCGGAGCTCCAGAACGGCGACGAGGTCGAGGTGCTGACCTCGGAAGCGCAATCGGCACCGCCCTCGGCCTGGGAAACGCTCGCGGTCACCGGCAAGGCGCGCGCCGCGATCCGCCGCGCCACCCGGACTGCGGTGCGCGATCAATATGCCGGTCTCGGCCGGCGCATCGTCGAGCGCCTGTTCGAGCGCGCCAAGATCGAATACGCCGACGACAAGCTCAAGGGCGCGCTGCCGCGGCTGGCGCGCACCTCGATCGAGGACGTCATGGCGGCGGTTGGGCGCGGCGAGATCAAGGCGTCCCACGTCGCGCGCGCAATGTATCCCGACTACAAGGAGGAGCGCGTCGCCCGCTACGGCATCAAGAAGGGCCTGGCCGCCAAGCTCAAGGAAAAGTCGTCCGAGCCGCCGCGCAGCCCGGTCGCGATCCCGATCCGCGGCATCAATTCCGACCTGCCGGTGAAGTTCGCGCCGAACGGCGGCGCGGTGCCCGGCGACCGCATCGTCGGCATCGTTACCCCGGGCGAGGGCATCACGATCTATCCGATCCAGGCGCCGGCCCTGAAGGATTTCGAGGAGGAGCCGGAGCGCTGGCTGGACGTGCGTTGGGACATCGAGGATACCGCGCCGCAACGCTTCCCGGCCCGCATCAAGGTCGAGAACGTCAACGAGCCCGGCGCGCTGGCGCAGATCGCGACCGTGATCGCCGAGCACGACGGCAACATCGACAACATCAGCATGCAGCGCCGCTCACCCGATTTCACCGAGACGACGATCGACCTCGAAGTCTACGATCTCAAGCACCTGAGCGCGATCCTCGCCCAGTTGCGCGCGAAGGCGGTCGTCGCCCGCGTTGAACGTGTTAATGGATAGACGCATCTCGCATGCGTCCGTCTCTCCGATTTCGTGAGTCCTGAAATGCCCGCTTCTCCGCTCCGCCTCGGCGTCAATATCGATCACGTTGCAACCGTGCGTAACGCGCGCGGAGGCCGCCATCCCGATCCGGTGCGCGCCGCGCTGCTGGCCATCGAGGCCGGTGCCGACGGCATCACGGCTCACTTGCGCGAGGATCGCCGGCACATCCGCGACGAGGACATGGCGCGGCTGAAGGCGGAAATCTCCAGGCCGCTGAATTTCGAGATGGCGGCGACCGACGACATGATGCGCATCTCGCTCGCCACCAAGCCGCATGCGGTGTGCCTGGTGCCGGAGCGGCGCCAGGAGGTGACGACCGAAGGCGGGTTGGATGTGGTCGGGCAGCACAACGCGCTCGCGCCCTACATCGCACGGCTGAGCGATGCCGGCATCCGCGTCTCGCTGTTCATCGCGGCGGATCCTGCGCAGATCGAGATGGCGGCGCGGCTGCGCGCGCCCGTGATCGAGATCCATACCGGCGCCTGGTGCGATGCCGTCGTCGACGGCCTCGCCGACAAGGCCGCGGCCGAATGGCAGCGGATCGTGGCAGGGGTGAAGCTGGCGAAGGAGGCGGGGCTGGAGGTTCATGCCGGCCACGGGCTCGACTATGCGACGGCGGAGACGATCGCAGCGCTGCCGGAGATCATGGAGCTGAACATCGGCTACTACATGATCGGCGAAGCGCTGTTCGTGGGCCTTGCCGAGACGGTGCGCACCATGCGCGCGGCGATGGACCGCGGCCGGAGCCGGGCATGATCATCGGCATCGGCTCCGACCTGATCGATATCACCCGCGTCGCCAAGGTCATCGAGCGCCACGGCGAACGCTTCCTCGATCGCATCTTCACCGAGGCCGAGCGGGCCAAGGCGGAGCGGCGGGCCAAGAACGAGAAGATGGTGGTGGCGACCTATGCCAAGCGCTTCGCCGCCAAGGAGGCCTGCTCCAAGGCGCTCGGCACTGGCATCAGGCGCGGCGTCTGGTGGCGCGACATGGGGGTGGTCAACCTGCCGGGGGGGCGGCCGACCATGCAGCTCACCGGCGGCGCCCTGGCCCGGCTCCAGGCCCTGACGCCGGAGGGGTTCGAGCCGCGGATCGATCTGTCGATCACCGACGACTGGCCGCTCGCGCAGGCCTTCGTCATCATTTCCGCCGTCCCGCCGGCCAAGCCCTGACCGTTCAGTGGTCATTTTATAATTCGTATTAGAAATCAATATCTTATTCAGTTTTGATGCGATCCTTGATTGCGTGGCCCCCGACAACCGTCTAAAAGTCCGCCGACGCAAATCAGGCTGGGCGAATTCGGCTTTACGCCGGAATTGGCCCTCATTATCAGAATCAGGACAATCTCCTTGCGCCGCGATGCGATGGGCCGTTCGCGGGAGGAGGGCGCTCTGTGATCGCCGGCCGGAATTGAGAGAGCAATGAGCGTGACTTCGGGAACGAAAACTGAGAGCGGCGTCGGCGAAACGATCCGGGTCGTGATCCATGCTCTCCTGATCGCGCTCGTGATCCGCACCTTCCTGTTCCAGCCGTTCAACATTCCCTCGGGGTCGATGAAGGCGACGCTGCTGGTCGGCGACTATCTGTTCGTCTCGAAATATTCCTACGGCTATAGCCACTACTCGATCCCGTTCTCGCCGCCGCTGTTCTCGGGGCGGGTCTGGGGCTCGGACCCGAACCGCGGCGACATCGTTGTGTTCCGCCTGCCCAAGGACGACTCCACCGACTACATCAAGCGCGTGATCGGCCTTCCCGGCGACCGCGTCCAGATGCGGGACGGGCTGCTCTACATCAACGACACCCCGGTCGAGCGGCAGCGCATGAGCGAATATGTCGGCGAGGATCCGTGCGGCTCCGAGGGCGGCGGCATCTCCCGGGTGAAGCGCTGGAAGGAGACGCTGCCGAACGGCGTGACCTATGAGACGCTGGACTGCGCCGACAACGGCTACATGGACAACACCAACGTCTACACCGTGCCGGCCGGGCACTTCTTCATGATGGGCGACAACCGCGACAACTCGACCGACAGCCGCTTCCTCGGCCAGGTCGGCTACGTGCCGCAGGAGAATTTGATCGGCCGCGCCCAGATGATCTTTTTCTCGATCGCCGAAGGCGAGCATGCCTGGATGTTCTGGCGCTGGCCGTGGGCGGTGCGCTGGAATCGCTTCTTCAAAATCGTCCGATGAAAGACGACGCCAAGGACATCACGACCCAACCGATCGACGCGCAAGCCGTCCCTGACGGCGAAGCTGCCGCCAAGACGCTTGCGACCAAGTCTTCTGAAACCAAGACTCCTGAAACCAAGTCTCCTGAAACCAAGACGCCTGCGAAGAAGAAGCGGGCGCGGAGCAGCAAGGCCAAGGCGGCGGACGCGAACGCCGCGCTCGAGGCGCGCATCGGCCACGGCTTCACTGACCCGAACCTCTTGATGCAGGCGATCACGCATGTCTCGGCGCTGAAATCCGGTCGCAAGCGCGGCGACAGCTATCAGCGGCTGGAATTTCTCGGCGACCACGTGCTCGGGCTCGTCGTCTCCGACATGCTCTATCACGCCTTCCCCAATGCCGATGAAGGCGAGCTGTCCAAGCGGCTTGCCGAGCTCGTACGCAAGGAAAGCTGCGCGGACGTGGCCAAGTTGCTCGGCCTGCTCGACGACATCAAGCTGGGTTCAGTCGGCTCCAGCGCCGATGCCCGCTTACGCAAATCGATCCTCGGTGACATCTGCGAAGCCGTGATCGGCGCCATCTTCCTGGACGGCGGCCATGCCGCGGCGGCCGAGTTCGTCAGGCGCAACTGGACCGAGCGCATGCACAAGCCGCGGCGTCCGTTGCGCGATCCCAAGACCGTGCTGCAGGAATGGGCGCAGGGCAAGGGGCTGCCGACGCCGGTTTACCGCGAGGTCGAGCGCACCGGCCCGCATCACGATCCACAATTCCGCGTCGCCGTCGACCTGCCGGGCCTCGCGCCGGCCGAAGGCGTCGGCGGCAGCAAGCGCGCGGCAGAGAAGGTGGCGGCCTCGGTGATGATCGAACGTGAAGGCGTTGGCGGCGGCAATGACGGCTGAAGCAAGCGGCGAGGCGCCTGCCGCAACGCGCTGCGGCTTCGTCGCGCTGATCGGCGCGCCCAATGTCGGCAAGTCCACGCTGGTCAACGCGCTGGTCGGGGCCAAGGTCACGATCGTCTCGCGCAAGGTGCAGACCACGCGTGCGCTGATCCGCGGCATCGTCATCGAGAACAACGCGCAAATTGTCCTGGTCGACACACCCGGCATCTTCTCGCCAAAGCGCCGGCTCGACCGCGCCATGGTCTCGACCGCCTGGAGCGGAGCGCATGATGCCGACCTCGTCTGCGTGCTGCTGGATGCCAAGACGGGGATCGACGAGGAGGCCGAAGCGATCCTCGCCAAGGCAGCCAGCGTCAACCACGAGAAGATCCTCGTCATCAACAAGGTCGACCTGGTCCAGCGCGAGAAGCTGCTGGCGCTGGCGCAGGCCGCCAACGAGCGCATGAAGTTCGCGAGGACCTTCATGATCTCGGCGATCACGGGGGACGGCGTTGACGACATCCGCACGACGCTCGCCCAGATGGTGCCGCCGGGCCCGTTCCTCTATCCCGAGGACCAGATGTCGGACGCGCCGATGCGGCAGCTGGCGGCCGAGATCACCCGCGAGAAGATCTATCAGAAGCTGCACCAGGAATTGCCCTACCAGTCCACGGTCGAGACCGACAAATGGGAGGAGCGCAAGGATCATTCGGTGCGGATCGAGCAGACGATCTACGTCGAGCGCGAAAGCCAGCGCAAGATCGTGCTCGGCAAGGGCGGCGCCACCATCAAGTCGATCGGCGCCGACTCGCGCAAGGAGCTGATGCAGATCCTGGACGTGCCGGTGCATCTGTTCCTGTTCGTCAAGGTGCGCGAGAACTGGGGCGACGATCCCGACCGCTACCGCGAGATGGGCCTGGACTTCCCCAAAGAATAACCAGGAAAAGATCGGCATTCGATGAGCGTACCCGCCAACGTCCAGCGCTTCGAAGCGCTGCTCTATGCATCATTGATGCTGGATGCCGTCTCGGTTGCCGTGCAGGACCGCACGCCCAATGCCGAGATGACCGAGCAGATGATCATGACGGCGACCCTGCTCGCCGGCGGCATGATCCTGCTGCTGGTCTATTTCGTCTGGCTGGCCGCGCGTTGGCGCAAGAACTGGCCGCGCTGGGTGCTGGCCGCAGCGCTCGTGCTGTCGGTGATTTCGCTCGGCCAGATCATCGGCGAAAAGGGCATGGAGCTCGACAGCGCCATCGAAATCGTGTCCTGCGTGCTGACGACGATGGGTCTGTATTTCTCCTTCACCGGCGATGCCCAGGGCTGGTTCAACGCGTAACGTCTTGCGCGATGCCGTAGGGTGGGCAAAGGCGCGCCCTTGCGCGCCGTGCCCACCGTGATCACCAATGTTCGGTCGTAGAAAATTGGTGGGCACGCTTCGCTTTGCCCACCCTACGATAGCTCGAATTGCGCTAGACTTCCTCCCATGGAATGGACCGACGAAGGCATCGTGCTGGGCGTGCGGCGGCATGGCGAAAGCAGCGCCATTGTCGAGCTCTTGACGCGCGGGCACGGCCGGCATCTCGGCCTCGTGCGCGGTGGCGCCAGCTCGCGGCTGCGGCCGCTGCTGCAGCCCGGCAACAGCGTCAGCGCGGTGTGGCGGGCGCGGCTCGACGAGCATCTCGGCACCTATGCGATCGAAGGGTTGAAGCTGCGCGCGGCCACGCTGCTGGGATCGTCCCACGGGGTCTACGGCGTCACGCATCTGGCCTCGATCGCGCGGCTGCTTCCCGAGCGCGATCCGCACGAAGAGATCTTCGCGCTGCTCGAACATTCGCTCGATGATTTCGACGACATCGGCAGCGCGGCGGTGCACCTCATTCACTTCGAGCTGGCGATGCTCGCCGAGCTCGGCTTCGGGCTCGCGCTGCAGAATTGCGCGGTGACCGGCGAGACCACGGACCTGATCTACGTCTCACCCAAATCCGGCGGGGCGGTGTCACGCGGCGCGGGCGAGCCGTGGCGGGACCGGCTGTTGAGGCTGCCGCCGTTCCTGCGGCACGGCGAAACCGCGAGCGAACTCACCGAGCAGGATCTCCAGGATGGGTTCCGGCTGACCGGCCTGTTCCTGCTGCGCCACGTGCTGGAGCCGCGCGGCCAGGGCCATTCCGACGCGCGGGCCGGCTTCATCAATGCGCTGATGCGGCAGCAGGCGAGGGCGGCGATTTCGAACCCATGAGGGAGCCGCGCCTCTGCCCTGCCTCAGGGCATGGAGTTCCCCGGAACGAAATCGGCCTGATGAAGTTGGCGGCGAGGGTTCCACAACGGGGACAGCCTAAAATGTTGATCAGAGGATTTGCGCTGTCGGCGGCGCTGCTTGCCTTTGCGCCGGACGCGATGGCTGGCGAGCCGCAACCCGGCCTGTTTCGCCGCGCCTCCTGCACGGTCGTGCGGTACTATGTGGCGAAATATTCCGCGGCGGCCGCCGAGACATGGGCGCGCGCCCACGGCGCGACGGAGGCCGAGATCGAGACGGCCCGCCGCTGCCTGACCAACATGCCGGCACAGGCAAAGACCCAGACCGTGACCGCCGGCTGGGCCGGGCAGTAGGCTGCCCACAAGGAACGAATCGATCCCGAACCGGGCTGCACGGGACAACGTTGCGCGAGATCCGCTCGTCGTTTCATCTCTCGGAGAGGATGGAGCCTGCTTGGGCGTGCCCATCGTCCGAGAGAGGGAATGATGTGACTCCCAGAGTTTGCGAAGGACGCTCCCCGAACATCATCGAATAATACTGCGAGAAGCGCCCGAGTTCGTAGAAGCCCTGCTGCATCGCGACCGCCGCCACGGTGGTCGAACCCGGCCTGCTCTCCCGCAAGATGGAGTGGATGGTGCACAGGCGCTTGTGGCGCAGGAAGGTGACGGGGCCGAGCCCGAACACCTCTTGAAAGGCGCGATGCAGAGTCCGCCGCGACACCGTGAACGCGGCGCATATTTCCGAAACATGCACCGGACGTGTGCCGGCCTGGTCGAGATACTCCTCGACCCTGCGGATGAGCCGCCTTGCCGAGGGAAGTCTGCCGGAATCGTCGGGCGGCAGCGACGACATCACGTTGGCAGCCATGCATTCGACGATCGATCGTTTCCAGAAATCGGCTGTCGACGGCGTCAGGCTGTCCTTGTAGGCACCCAGATGGGACATGATCCGGACCAGGCCACGGGAGGCCACTGCGCCGGTTGCGGGATCCGCCCGGAAATGACCGCGCTTGCGCCATGTGTCGGGATCGCTCAGGCGCGCCTCTCCGCCGAACAGCGACGCCACCTCATCAAGGTCGAAGCGCATTGCCGCATAGGCCGAGGCGCCGTGAAAGACACCGTCATGCTCGAGCAGCGGCGGGATCACGAGCACGTCGTTCAACTGCATATCGAAGGACCAATGGGCAACGCGCCGCTCGGCCGCCAGCAGCATCCCGATGATCGGCTTGTCGTCGCTGGAAACGCGCTGCGTGCGCATTCCGATGTTGAAGGCGCCGATGCTGAGCGAGAAGTCACCGATGCCGACATGGGACAGTGTCCCGCGTAGCCGCCCGCGTCCGAGCTGCATGACGTCGACGTGAGAGCCGTGCACGGCCTGGTGTAGACCCTCGAAACCGTCGAGCCTCCGCGAATCAACCAGAAGAGACTGCACCATGGTCGTACACTTGTATTGAAGCGCGACATTTGTGCGGCAGACGACGAATGAAATACCACTACAACGCGAAGGGGGCTGTGAATTGAGTTCGCGTTTCAAGGCGAATGATCGTCGAATTCGACGCGATGAATCCGGCATTGGGGCCGCGAATTGAGCGATATGAGACGTAGCATCGCTCGATCCCTGCGACGTGCTGGCACAATCTGCACATCACAGTCGCCATATCTTCGGATACCGTTTGCAACCTAAGCGATATGAATCGAAAGCGCGTTGCGGATCGCGGCGCGGAAGGGGCAGCGTGCTGCTGCATGCTCGGAACGGGTGCGCGAAAGAATGGGAGAGATGTTGACGCAACTCGCGATCTGCATCTCCGGCCTTCAGCGCCAGGAAGAGGGGGACCAGACGATGCGTCCAATGCGCCGGCCAATCTGCCGTCATCGGCGACTGCCGAAGTCGGCATCATAGCACCTGTGGACTACGCGTATCGGAGTTTCCACCATGCTGCGGGCCGACCTCGATCACTGCGAGTGGTTGCCGGATGATGTGAAGACCGGCGAGATGGTCTTCGTTCCCGGCGGCACCTTCCGGATGGGATCCGATCACCACTATCCCGAGGAAGCGCCGAGCCATCGTGTCTCAGTCGACGGTTTCTGGATCGACCGCACGCCGGTGACCAATTGGCAGTTCAAGGAGTTCGTCAACGCCACCGGCCATGTCACGGAGGCGCAGATCGTTCCGGACGCCAAGGACTATCCCGGTGCGATGAAGGAG
The DNA here is from genome assembly GCF_014198245.1 of Bradyrhizobium sp. cir1. Lineage (GTDB taxonomy): Bacteria > Pseudomonadota > Alphaproteobacteria > Rhizobiales > Xanthobacteraceae > Bradyrhizobium. The sequence goes on along the minus strand of NZ_JACIHE010000021.1, from coordinate 100,004 downwards.
ATGCTCTACGCAGGCTCGCTGGTGTTCTCGCCGCTGCCGCGGATCACGGATCTTGCCGACTGGAGCCAGTGGTGGTCCTTCATGCGCGGCGCCAATTGGCGCCATCCCTACGGCCCCGGCAGCAATATCAAGGGGCTCGACGACCACCCGGTCGTCCACGTCTCCTACAATGACGCGGCCGCCTATGCGCGCTGGGCGGGCAAGGACCTGCCGACGGAAGCGGAGTGGGAGTTCGCTGCGCGCGGCGGCCTCGACGGTGAGGAGTTCGCCTGGGGTGATGCGCTGATGCCGGGCGGCAGGCACATGGCCAACATCTGGCAGGGAAACTTTCCTGTCCAGAACCTCGGCGAGGATGGGTTCGAGCGTACCTCGCCGGTCATGGCCTTTCCGCCGAACGGCTACGGACTCTACGACATGATCGGCAATGTCTGGGAGTGGACCTCGGACTGGTGGTCGTCGCGGCATCAGGCGGAAGCGGCAAAACCCTGCTGCATTCCCAACAATCCCCGCGGTGGCCGGGAGGATGCAAGTTACGACCCGCGCCTGCCGGATATCAGGATTCCGCGAAAGGTGCTGAAGGGCGGCTCACATCTCTGCGCGCCGAATTATTGCCGCCGGTATCGCCCCGCCGCGCGGCACGCCGAGCCGATCGACACCTCGACCAGCCATGTCGGATTCAGGTGCGTGCTGCGATCGCCGCTTGGCGTTCGGGACGCGCAACTTGCGCGCGCCAGGTAACTGTCGCAGGACAGGCCCAAACGGCAACAAGCCCTGTGGATAACTCTGCCTGCGGCCCTGACGCAGGGCAGGGGGCGCATGTCGCTGCCCAGCCTGCTATATATCCGCCCGAATCGCGCCCCAGCGGGGGAGAATTGGCCGGGTTTTTGGAAAGGTGTCCGAGACCCAGCCGGAAGTCTTTGAAAGTAAAGGCCTAATGGGCAAACGAATAGTTCCGCCGGAAGAGCCGGCCGAAATCCATGAGGTGCCGCTGCGGGACGCGCTGGAAGAGCGCTATCTCGCCTATGCGCTGTCCACCATCATGCACCGCGCGCTGCCGGACGCGCGCGACGGCCTGAAGCCGGTGCACCGGCGCATCCTCTACGGCATGCGCCTGCTCCGGCTCGATCCCGGCACGGCGTTCAAGAAGTCCGCCAAGATCGTCGGCGACGTGATGGGCTCGTTCCATCCGCACGGCGACCAGGCGATCTACGACGCCATGGTCCGCCTCGCGCAGGATTTCTCCTCGCGCTACCCGCTGGTCGACGGCCAGGGCAATTTCGGCAATATCGACGGCGATAATCCGGCCGCCTACCGCTACACCGAAGCGCGCATGACCGACGTCGCGCGGCTTCTGCTCGAGGGCATCGACGAGGACGGCGTCGAATTCCGCGCCAATTACGACGGCCAGTCGAAAGAGCCGGTCGTGCTGCCCGGAGGCTTCCCGAACCTGCTCGCCAACGGCGCGCAAGGCATCGCGGTCGGCATGGCGACCTCGATCCCGCCGCACAATGCCGCCGAGCTTTGCGATGCCGCGCTGCATCTGATCGAGAAGCCTGACGCGAAATCCAAGGCGCTGCTGAAGTGGGTCAAGGGCCCCGATTTCCCGACCGGCGGCATCTGCGTCGATTCCAAGCAGGCCATCGCTGAAGCCTACACCACCGGCCGCGGCTCGTTCCGTGTCCGCGCCAGGTGGGAGCAGGAAGAGGGCGCGCGCGGCACCTGGGTCGTCGTCGTTACCGAGATTCCCTTCCTGGTGCAGAAGTCGCGCCTGATCGAGAAGATCGCCGAGCTGCAGGACCAGAAGAAGCTGCCGCTGGTCGGCGACGTCAGGGACGAGTCGGCCGAAGACGTCCGCATCGTGATCGAGCCGAAGTCGAAGAACGTCGATCCGGCGCTGATGATGGAATCGCTGTTCCGGCTGACCGAGCTCGAAAACAAGATTCCGCTGAACCTGAACGTGCTGATCAAGGGCCGCATCCCCAAGGTCGTGGGGCTCGCGGAGTGCTTGCGCGAATGGCTGGACCATCTGCGCGACGTGCTGATCCGCCGCAGCAACTTCCGCAAGGCGCAGATCGAGCACCGGCTGGAAGTCCTCGGCGGCTTCCTGATCGCCTATCTGAACATCGACAAGGTGATCAAGATCATCCGCACCGAGGATGAGCCGAAGCCCGAGCTGATGAAGGCGTTCAAGCTCACCGAGGTGCAGGCCGAAGCCATCCTCAACATGCGCCTGCGCTCCTTGCGCAAGCTCGAGGAAATGGAGATCCGCACCGAGGACAAGAACCTCCGCGCCGAGCTCAAGGGCATCAACGCGGTGCTCGCCTCCGAAGCCGAGCAGTGGAAGAAGGTCGGCGAGCAGGTCGGCAAGGTCCGCGACATGTTCGGACCGAAGACGCCGCTCGGCAAGCGCCGCACCACTTTTGCGGATGCGCCCGAGCACGACCTCGCCGCGATCGAGGAGGCTTTCGTCGAGCGCGAGCCGGTGACCGTCGTCGTGTCCGACAAGGGCTGGATCCGCACCATGAAGGGTCACGTCGAGGATCTCTCGGGGCTCGCCTTCAAGCAGGACGACAAGCTCGGCTTCGCCTTCTTCGCCGAGACGACCTCGAAGCTGCTGCTGTTCGCCACCAACGGCAAGTTCTACTCGCTCGACGTCGCGAAGCTGCCGGGCGGCCGCGGTCACGGCGAGCCGATCCGCCTGTTCATCGACCTCGAGCAGGAGGCGGCGCCCGTCGCGCTGTTCGTCAACAAGGGCGGACGCAAGTTCCTGGTCGCGAGCCACGAGGGCCAGGGCTTCGTCGTCAACGAGGACGATTGCGTCGGCACCACCAAGAAGGGCAAGCAGGTCCTCAACGTCGAGATGCCGAACGAGGCGCGCACGGTCACCGAGGTGCTCGGCGACACCGTCGCCGTCATCGGCGAGAACCGCAAGATGCTGGTCTTCCCGCTCGACCAGGTGCCGGAGATGGCCCGCGGCCGCGGCGTGCGCCTGCAGAAGTACAAGGACGGCGGCCTCTCGGACGTCGCCGTGTTCGACGCCAAGGCCGGCCTGACCTGGAAGGACTCCGCCGGTCGCGAGTTCAGCGCGACCATGAAGGAGCTCGCGGAGTGGCAGGGCACCCGCGCCGACGCCGGCCGCCTGCCGCCGAAGGGTTTCCCGAAGTCGAACAAGTTCGGCCGGGTGATCGGGTAGGGGCGCGGGCCGCGACTGTCGCCACACCACCGGTGTCATGCCCCGCCTAGTGCGCAATTGCGCACGGGGGCGGGGCATCCAGTACGCCGCGGCTTCTCCGCATTCCTCAGCTGTCTCTGGAGTACTGGATCGCCCGGTCAAGCCGGGCGATGACAGTGAGGGTGTGGCGCGCAAACGCGTAGCAGATAGTCCCGAGCGCATACGTGATCGAGGCGCATGGGCACGAACATTGCTTTTTCCTGGTGACTGCAAACGGCTGGTCAAAAGGCAAATAACCCGCAATGTTTAAACTGAAGGCTTTCATTCCGGCGCTGTTCGGCCTCGCGCTGGTGGCGGCTCCCGTGCATGCGGCGGGCAATCTCGTCGCGGTGCTCGAGGCGGAGATCGTCACGCTCGATCCGCATTTCTCCACGGCCTACATCTCGCGCACGTTCGGCTACATGGTGTTCGACACGCTGTTTGCGAAGGACTCCAAGGGCGACATCAAGCCGCAAATGGTGCAGGACTGGAAGGTCTCCGCGGACGGATTGACCTACAGCTTCACGCTGCGCGACGGCCTGAAGTGGCACGACGGCCAGCCGGTGACGGCAGCGGATTGCGTGGCCTCGCTGCGCCGCTGGGGCACCCGCAGCGCGCTCGGCCGCCGCATCTTCGCGATCACGACGTCGCTCGAGCCGACCGATGCGAAGACCTTCGTGCTGACGCTGAAGGAGCCGTCCGGCCTCGTCATCGACGCACTCGGCAATCCCGTCAGCCCCGTCGCCTTCATGATGCCCGAGCGCATTGCGAAAACGCCAGGCGACCAGCGCATCACCGAGATCATCGGCTCCGGTCCGTTCGTCTACAGCAAGGCCGATCATCGCACCGGCGACCGCATGATCCTGAAGAAGTTCGCCGACTATGTGCCGCGTCCAGAGCCCGCCGACTTCCTGGCCGGCGGCAAGCGCGTCAATGTCGACACGCTCGAGATCCGCGTCATTCCTGATGGCGCGACCGCGGCGTCCGCGCTGCAAGCCGGCGAAGTCGACTTCATGCAATACGCGCCGTTCGATCTGTTGCCGCAACTGGAGAAGAACTCCCGCGTCAAGCTCGTCAACTTCGCCGGCGGCAACATGTTCGCGGGCGCCTACCGCCTCAACGCCGCATCGAAACCGTTCGACGATCCCGCCATCCGGCGCGTGCTGTGGAAGCTGGTCGACCAGCGCGAGGTGCTGGATGCGCTCGGTCTGGACGCCAAATACGCCGCTCCTTGCGCGACTTACTTCACCTGCGGCACCACCTATGAGAGCAAGGCCGGCACTGAGGCTGCGGCAAAGCCGTCGATCGAAGCAGCGAAGGCTGCGCTGAAGGCGACCAAATATGCCGGCGAGCCCGTCGTCGTCATGGAGGCCAACGATCTCGAAGCCCCGCGCGTCTCGGCGCAGGTGCTGGCGGAGCGGCTGAAGCAGGCCGGCTTCAACGTCGATCTGCAGGTGATGGACTGGGCGAGCGTGCTGGCGCGGCGCGCCAAGAAGGAGGGCTGGAGCGTCTATGGCGTTCATGCCGGCGGCTACGATCTGGGCTCGCCGCTGACCAACGTCATGGTCGCCTTCAATTGCGCCGATTTCACCGGCTGGCAATGCGATGCGCGCATCACGCCGCTGATGGAAGCCTTTGCCAAGGCGCCCGCCGAGGAGGATCGCAAGAAGATCGCTTCCGAGATCCAGGCCGTCATGTACGATCAGGCGCCGGCGATTCCGTGGGGCCAGTTCGCCCAGCCGGCCGCCTATCGCGCCGAGTGGCGCAATCTGATCCCGTCTGCCATCCCGGTGTTCTGGAACGTTGAGAAGTAACGCGATGTACGATGTCATTGTTGTCGGCGGCGGCTCCGCCGGCGCGGCTGTTGCCGCAAGGCTCTCCGAAGATCCCGCGCGTCGCGTGCTGCTGTTAGAGGCCGGTCTCGACTGGCGCGCCGACGAGGCACCCTGGGAAGTGAGGACGCCGAACCCGATCCCGATCATCCACAAGCGTGAGTATCAGGAGAAATGGCAGTGGCCTGATCTCCTGACGCGCCGCGTGGCGGGGCAGGAGCCGCGCTTCTACTGGCGCGGCAAGGGTCTCGGCGGCTCATCGATGATGAACGGCCAGATCGCCATTCGCGGTGTCGCCGATGCCTTCGACGAATGGGCGGCCAACGGCTGCGCCGGCTGGTCGGCGAAAGAGGTGATGCCGCTATTCTCCGTGATCGAGGACGATCTGGAGTTCGGCGACGCCGCGGGCCACGGACGCGGCGGACCGCTGCCGGTCTACCGCGCTCCATCAGAGACATGGGGCCCGATCGATCGCGGCTTGCACGATGCCGCGCTGGCCAGCGGCTATCCCTGGTGCGCCGATCTCAACGGTCCTGACGGCGAGGGCGTTGCCTGCTATCCCATCAACAGCCGCAACTTGCGCCGCATCACCACCAACGAGGGCTATCTCGAGCCAGCGCGCGGCCGCGCCAATCTGGATATCCGCGGCCACGCACTGGTCGACCGCGTGTTGATCAGCGACGGAAGGGCGACCGGCCTCCGCGTCCACATCGAGGGGCAGGGCACCTACGACATCAGCGCGCGCCAGATCGTGCTGTGCGCCGGCGCGATCCACAGCCCGGCGATCCTGCTGCGCTCGGGCATTGGACCTGCGGAAGAGTTGAAGGCGATGGGGATCGCGGTCGAGCGCGATCTGCCGGTCGGCCGCCACTTCTTCGACCACCCGCTGTTTCGCGCGACGATCCAGCTGCGGGAGGAGCTTCGTCCCACCGATCCCGACACCCGCCACACCAATTGCTGCGTGACCTATTCTTCGGGCCTCGCCAATGGCGGCAAGCGCGACATGATCCTGATCGCCTTCAACCACCGCGGCATCGGCGTGCCCGGAGCGATCGGGGCTGGGCTGTTCAACGCCTATTCGCGTGGCACGCTCAAGCTGGCCTCGACCGATCCCGCGATCGATCCTGTCGTCGAGGAGAACATGCTGGCCGATCTCCGCGACATGCTGCGGATGATGGATGCGGTGAAACGCCTTGCCGTGATCACCTCGCAGCCGGCGCTGTCCGGCATCGCCGACTGGATCAGGCTGACCGACACCGACCTGACGCTGCCGCAGGCCGCTCACCTGCCCGATCACGAGCTCGATGCGCTGCTGCGGCGAGAGACCGGCGACATCCAGCACGCCGCCGGCAGCTGCCGCATGAGCGGCGTTGGCGACCCCGACGGCGTGGTCAACCCCGATGGCACGGTGAAAGGCATCTCCGGCCTGCGCGTCGCCGACGCCTCGATCATGCCGTCCGACTGCCGCGCCAACACCCATTTCACGACGGTGGTGATCGGCGAGGCGATTGCGCGGATGATGATGCGGTAGCACGACAACGACGGTGTCATGCCCCGGCTTGTCCGGGGCATCCAGTACTCCGCGGCTTCTCGTCTCAATCACGACCGTCTCGGAGTACTGGATCGCCCGGTCAAGCCGGGCGATGACACCAATAGTGTGGCGCAAGCTATATCAACACCGTCATTGCGAGCGCAGCGAAGCAATCCAGGATCTTTCCGCGGAGGGATTCTGGATTGCTTCGTCGCAAGGGCTCCTCGCAATGACGGAGCAAGGCCCGAAGCCGTCGCGTCCAATTCCCATGTCAAACAGCAGACACGCCATCGCCTTCTCGCGGCGCATCTCGCCCGAGTTTGACCTCTCGACGTGCCCTCGCAGAGACAAGGGCGCAGGGAAGGCCGGGCGCCTGCTGGCACCCGCAAGTCCGTGCGCCACAAAAAATGCACACGGGGTGGACCACAGGTGTCGCCGGTCGCCCGGCCTTCCCTGCGCGAATGGTTTTAACGGTGTCCTTCGTGCTCTCCCCGGGGAGCGATGCACTATTGCCCCCGTCGCCTTGCGGATGGCTGATGCGCGTGCCGGTCGGCCGCCACATCACCGCAAGCCTTGACGCACAGACCCCGGGCGTCAGGACCACACGACTTCTCCGTCCGCGCACGTCTTCGCTGGGAATCCGAGGGATGGCGTGTGCTCGCCCCCGAAGCCATGCGAAGACGCTGTCGGCGTCGTGTCGTTCGCGCGACGGCCATTGCTCACGGCCGAAGCCGCCCTGCAATGCCGATCGTGCCCGACGCCGTCGCGTCCATCGCTGCCCGGCCCGCGGTTCGTGACGATCGCGATCCGCCCCTTGTCTCGGGCCAGGGTGTTTCGTGTTTACGACAAATCCGAATTTCGGTAAAGTGGAATATTTTGTGAGGTGGGGCTTGACAGGCGGCTTGGTCAAACTGATCGGGCTGTTTTGCCCGACGGGCGCGCTGCTACGAGCTTTTCTTTGAGGACGGGTGCTCGTGAATGGCAGCTTCCAAGGGCAATGCGGAAGTCGCCCCGCTTGGTCATCATCGACGGCTTATGACCCGAAGGCGACATGGGACCGCCATCCATCCAGCGTTGGGAGGCCAGCGTGCCACCGACGGCAAAACATCGTAGAGTATGGCCACGCTCGATCGGCCAAGATGGGCATATTCGAAAGGTGGCTCCAATGGACATCGCCATCCGACCTGCAACGGATAAAGATGCAAACGCGTGCGGTCGCATCTGCTACGAGGGATTTCGAGCCGTCAATGAGCGCTATGGTTTTCCGCTGATCTTTCCGTCAGTGGACGTCGCCACGCAGCGCGTCGGCGGCTTCATTCGACACCCCTCGGTCTTCGCAGTGGTGGCCGAGGCCCACGGCCGCATCGTCGGATTCAATTTTCTCAGCGAGCGAGACCCGATCCGGGCGGTTGGTCCGATCGTCGTCGATCCGGCCGCGCAGGGGCACGGGACCGGGCGGCAACTGATGGAAGCGGTCCTTGAGCGGGCGCGCGGCGCGCGGGGCGTCCGTCTTCTTCAGGATACTTTCAACGTCCAGTCGCTCTCACTCTATGCGGCCCTTGGCTTCGACGCGCGGGAAATTCTTGTGGTGCTCTCGGGCGCGCCGCAGACCGCGCCGCCGTCGCACTGGGAGATACGACCTTTAACGGCGTCGGACATGGCAGGCTGCGAGCGCTTGCACGAGAGCGTCCACGGCTACACGCGCACGAACGAGTTGCGCGACGCGCTCGCGACGGGGGCACCAATCGTGGCGCTGCGGGACACACGTGTGCGGGCCTACATGGCGACGCCGACGATCTGGCTGGCCAATCACGGGGTCGCCGAAACAGAGGAGGATATGCAGGCGCTGCTCCTCGGGGCGCCCCGAATCGTGAAACAGCCAATCTCTTTCCTCTTGCCGGCCCGACGCGCGGCGTTGTTTCGCTGGTGTCTGACGCAAGGCTACCGTGCGATCAGGCCGATGACGCTGATGACGATCGGCGAGTACCGCGAGCCGCAGGGAAGCTACTTCCCGTCAGTCTTGTACTGACTTGCAAGGCCGCGAATTGGACCCTTTGCGACAGGCGACGCGAATTCACTGCAATGCCAAGATGTCTGGTGCTGGCCCGTGGCTGACCTCTACCGGGAGCGCCGCAATGGCCGCTTCCGAGAGGTGAACAGACTAAGGTGATGCTGGCTACCGAGGGCAGCCTTTGACCCATCTGAGACATTGGCCCACAAATTTTGCTATGATGCACAACAACCGGCATCACGCCCGAATGTGATAGCCTAAGCTCGCTTGGAGTCTGTGCAGGAGGGGAAGCCCCATGAGGCGGCGGACATTCGTCGCACTTCTCGGCGGCGCGGTGGCCGCACGGCCGTTCGCTGCACGCGCGCAGCAGAAGGCGATGCCGGTGATCGGCGTCCTTGCCACCGGGGCGCCCGACTCGGCTTCACCGTTTTTGCGCGCGTTCCGCCAGGGCCTGGGCGAAGCCGGCTACGTCGAGGGACGGAATGTGGCGATTGAATACCGCTACGCGGAGGGTCATTACGACCGGCTGCCTGCATTGGCCGCCGATCTCGTCGGCCGCAACGTCGATTTGATCATGGCGAGCAGCCCGCCTTCGGCATTAGCCGCGAAAAGCGCGACCTCGACGATCCCGATCGTCTTCAGGGGTGGCGCCGACCCGGTCGCAGACGAACTGATCGCCAGCCTCGCCCGGCCGGGCGGCAACCTCACGGGTGTCATCACCGTGGCCAACGAGCTGATTGCCAAGCGCCTTGAGCTGCTGTCCGAGCTGGTTCCGCGGGCTGGGGTGTTCGCCCTGCTGGTGAACCCGAACACCTCGACGGCCGAGCATGTCATTCGAGAGGTACAGCAAGCGGCACGAGCGAAGGGGTTGCAGCTGCATGTGCTGAAAGCCGGCAGCGAAAGCGAGATCGACGCAGCCTTCGCCTCCCTGATCCAACTGCATGCTGACGCGCTCGTCGTCGCTGCGGATCCGTTCCTGAGCAGCCAGCGCGAGCGGCTCGCGGCGCTGGCAGCGCGCCATGCCGTTCCGGCGATCTATGCGTGGCGCGAGAACGTCGCTGTCGGCGGCCTGATCAGCTACGGATCGAACCTTGCATCTGCCTTTCGCATGGTCGGTGTTTACGCGGGAAAGGTCCTCAAGGGCGCCAAGCCTGCCGATCTGCCGGTGGAGCAGCCGACCAAATTCGAGTTGGTCATCAACATCAAAACTGCCAAAGCGCTCGGCCTCACAGTGCCGCCTTCGTTACTCACCAGCGCCGACGAGGTGATCGAATAGTCACGCTATTTTTCTGCACTGCATGAGTCCGAAATTGGCCCAAAGCCGCCATGCAGCCCCGTCGGCTTCGATGTCGCCTTCCAACAGCAAACCGGACCAACGAACCGACGAGTACGTGCCTCAAATCACCCCCGCCAGCCTTAGCGCCACCCCCGCCGCGCAGCTTCCCGCCAGCACCGTCAGCATGCCCAGCTTCAGCCGGAAGATCGCCGTTGCCGCCGCGATCGCCAGCACCAGCGCCGGCACATCGACGCTTGTCAGCACCGGCATATCGAAATTCAGCGGAAACGCATGCACCGGCACGGTCTCGCGGAACAGCGTGTGCAGCGCGAACCAGATCGAGAGGTTGAGGATCACGCCGACGACCGCGGCGGTGATCGCGCTCAGCGCGCCGGCAAGTCCCGTGTTGCCGCGCAGGCGCTCGATATAGGGGGCGCCGACGAAGATCCAGAGGAAGCAGGGCGTGAAGGTGACCCAGGTCGCGAGCAATCCGCCGAAGGTTGCAGCGACCATCGGCGACAGGCCGCCCGGGTCGCGATAGGCCGCCATGAAGCCCACGAACTGCAGCACCATGATCAGTGGGCCCGGCGTGGTCTCGGCCATGCCGAGGCCGTCGAGCATCTCGTGCGGCTTCAGCCAATGATAATGCTCGACCGCCTGCTGGGCGACATAGGCCAGCACGGCGTATGCGCCGCCGAAGGTGACGAGCGCCATCTTCGAGAAGAATAGCGCGATCTGGCTGAAGACGTTGGCCTGTCCGAACGCGGCGAGCAGCGCGATCACCGGCACCAGCCAGAGGGCGAGCCACAGCGCACCGACGCGGATCGCGCGCGCCGTGTCGGGGCGGACGTGATCCGGCACGGCCTCACCGAGCATGCTGTCGATCGCCGCGCCGCTGCCGCCATGACCGTGACCGGCCGGGGCGAATTCCGGCCGGCCTTGCCTTGCGCCGATATATCCGATCACGCCGGCGGCGATGATGATGATCGGGAAGGGGACGGCGAAGAAGAAGATCGCGACGAAGGCGATTGCGGCGAGCGCGATCATGATGCGGTTCTTCAGCGCGCGCTTGCCGACGCGCACCACGGCCTCGACCACGATGGCGAGCACGGCGGCCTTGAGGCCGAAGAACAGCGCCTCGACGAAGCTGACATTGCCGAAAGCCGCGTAGATGTAGCTCAAGGCCATGATGGCGATGATGCCGGGCAGGACGAACAACCCGCCCGCCATCAGCCCGCCGGCGGTGCGATGCATCAGCCAGCCGACATAGGTCGCAAGCTGCTGCGCCTCCGGTCCCGGCAGCAGCATGCAATAGTTGAGCGCATGCAGGAAGCGGCCCTCGGAGATCCACTTCTTCTCCTCGACCAGGATGCGGTGCATCACCGCGATCTGGCCCGCGGGCCCGCCAAAACTCAGGCAGGCGACGCGGAGCCAGACGCGGAAAGCCTCGTTGAAGCTGATGCCGTGACCGGCATCAGCTCCCGTTGCATTGGCGCGGGTGTCCATTACGCCTTCACCTTGTTGGTCGGCCAGTTGTGCGTCTCGGTGGTGGCGTCGCGGCACCAGCGGTAGAAGGCATCGTAGAGTGTCACGCCGGCCTCGAGCTGCTCGAGATCGTCGTCATACATCCGCGATAGCCCGAGCGAGGCCGCAAGCAGGCCCGCTGCCTCCGGCGCCAGATCCGGCCGCGCGGTGTCGGCGCCGCGGACCAGCGTCGCGAGGCGGAGCAGGGCCGGCGTCGCAATGCCGAACTCCTCGATCATGACGTCGAAGGTGCAGAGCTCGCCGCGGTGGCTCCAGAACACGTTCTCGATGTCGAAGGGGGCGGCGTTGAAGTGCTCGCCGACCGCGACGACCTCGGACGGCGCCACATACAGGAACACCGCATCGGGATCGACGAAGCGGCGGATCAGCCAGGGGCAGGCGATGCGGTCGACCTTCGGCCGCGCCCGCGTGACCCAGACGGTGCGCCCCTTGGCGTCGCGCGGCGGCAGCTTGCTGGTGTCGAGCAACGGCAGGTTTGCCGCTTTCCAGCCCTCGAAGCCGCCATCGAGCGTCTCTGCCTGTACGCCGAGTTGCCTCAGCCAGGCGGCCGTGCCCTGCGCGAGCTTGCCGCCGCGCAGGCAGGAGACGATGACCGAGCGGCCGGCAAATTCGCAGCCCCATTCCGCAACGGTCTCGTGGCTGCGCTTGATGGAGCCGGGGATCAGCCGCCGGTCGGCGGCAAAATCCTCCTCCGTCCGCACGTCGATCAGGACCGGCGCGTTCGCAGTTCCGATCAGCCGGGCCAATTTGTCAGGTGATATGGTCGTGAATGTAGACATGATGCGTCCTCGCATAAACCGAACGGGACGCGATACTTGGGCATGTCGCCTCGTGGGGAGATCGCTCAAATCCCCATGGCGCCAATTACAGCGAAACCGGGGGGGCCTGTCAATCGCCGGTTTCATCGGCATTTGCCGTTAGAAAGATGTTCCGCCGGGGCCTATATTGGCCTTCGGATTCTGTTTTCCGGAGATTTGGCCGATGCACTCCCATTCCATCGAGCAGTGGACCCATGACCACGCCTTCCTGGGTGAGAAGCACGACGAGAACGAGCGGCGCACCTGGCTCGTCGTTGTGCTGACGCTGGTCATGATGGTCGGCGAGATCGTCGCCGGCTCGCTGTTCGGCTCGATGGCGCTTCTGGCCGACGGCTGGCACATGGGAACGCATGCGGCGGCGCTCGGCATTGCCGCCTTCGCCTACCGCTTCGCGCGCCGGCACCTGGGCAATGCGCACTTCACCTTCGGCACCGGCAAGTTCGGCGATCTCGCCGCCTTCTCCAGCGCGATCATCCTGGGACTGATCGCGGTCGAGATCGCCTATGAGAGCGTGCTGCGGCTGATCACGCCGGTGCCGATCGTCTATGGCGAGGCGATCGCGGTGGCCGCGCTGGGGCTGTGCGTCAATCTCGCCAGCGCGTGGCTGCTGCGCGACAGCCACGACCATCACCATCACGGCCATGATCATGGCGACAGCCATGCGCATCATGATCACGATGATCATGACCACGACCATGATCACCACCATCATCATCACGACAACAACCTTCGTGCGGCCTACGTTCACGTCATGGCGGACGCAGCAACCTCGGTGCTGGCGATCGGCGCCCTTGTGGTTGCGATGTCTTCGGGCTGGGTCTGGGCCGACCCGGCGGTCGGACTGATCGGCAGCGCCGTGATCGCAAGCTGGGCGTTCGGCCTGATCAAGTCGTCAGGCGCGGTGCTGCTCGACGTCCGCGCCGACGAGAAGCTGGAGCGGGTGATCCGGGCGCGCATGGAGGTCGGCGAGGACCGCGTCACCGATCTGCATCTGTGGCAGGTCGGCCCCGGCCATTGCGCCGTGCTGGTGTCGGTGGTGTCGGACAAGCCGAAGCAGCCGGCGGTCTACAAGAAGCGGCTCGCCGGGCTGAAGGGCCTCAGCCACGTCACGGTCGAAGTCGAGACCTGCCCGCACTGATGTGATCGGCGCGAGCGGAATTCTGCGGCGCGGCCGGGGTTGATCCCTCGGTCGCAGCTTCCCAAGCACTTGCCAAGGAGGACCAGGGATGATGTCCAGGCTCAAGCTCGCCGCCGCCGCACTCGCCTTGTTCGGTCATGCAGCGATGGCCCAGTCGGAGAGGACCGGCGTCGAAAGGCTCTACGTCCTCAACTGCGGCGAGGGCACCGCCGGCGACATCTCGCGCTGGACGCCCGGCATCAACGAGGGCAAGCCGATGGATTTCGTCGACAGCTGCTATCTCGTCAAGCACGCCAAGGGCTGGTTCCTGTGGGACACCGGCATCGCCGATGCCGTCGCCGCCATGCCCAATGGCCTGGCACCGGCCGATCCCAAGGCCGTGACCTGGCGCCGGCCGAAGACACTTGCCGTCCAGCTCGAACAGCTCAGTGTCAAGCCCGACGACATCAAGGCCATGGCCGTCTCGCATACGCATCCGGACCATTCCGGCAATGTCGAGCTGTTCCCGCAGGCCACGCTCTACGTGCAGAAGGCAGAATATGACTGGCCCGGCGCCAACAACGAGCCGCGCTTCAAGCCCTCGCATCCGGTCGAGCAACTCGCAGGCGACAAGGATGTGTTCGGCGACGGCAGCCTGACCATCCTGTCGACGCCCGGCCACACGCCGGGGCACCAGTCGCTGCTGGTGAAGCTGCCCAAGACCGGCGCGGTGGTCCTCTCCGGCGACGCGGTGCACTTCAGGGATAATTGGGACAACCGCCGCGTGCCCAGCATGAACGTCAACAAGGACCAGACCGCGGCCTCGATGCAGAAAATCGCCGAAATCCTCACCAGGGAGAAGGCGCAGCTCTGGATCAACCACGACAAGGCCCAGCGCGACAGCCAGAAGATGGCGCCGGAGTTTTACGACTGAAGCTCGGATCAGCTCTTCGGCACCGTCGCCGCGGGCGGGTTCGCCTCCGGCGACTTCTTCGGTTTCAGCGTGCCGGCATAGAACGAGAGCAGCCACACCAGCAGGACGGCGAGGAGATAGACGCCCCAGGCCTGCGGCGGTGTGGTCGCCCAGCGCAAAAGGCCCTTGAAGGTGCGGGGCGGACTGTTGTCGTCGGTCATGGCCCGCTTGTGCGCGAAAGCGGCGATGCGGTCAATCCGGCCGCCGCTCGGCGCGGATCAGGAACAGCGCCGCCAGCGCCGAGAGGCTGAGCGCGGATGAGACGATCAGCACCTTGGCGCCCATGACGTCGATGAGCAGGCCGAACACCAGCGGGGCCACCGCCTGCGCCATCCGCGCCGGCGCGCCGATGATGCCGAGGCGATAGCCGAAATCCTTCGGGCCGAAGATCGACAGCGGCAGCGTGCCGCGGGCGATCGTCAGGATGCCGTTGCCCGAGCCGTGGAACAGCGCAAAGGCGCTGGCGGCCGCACCGCCGAAGATGGCGACGACGGCAGCGCCGATCGGGTGGGTGAGAGAGGCGAGCCGCGTCGACCACAAGGGATGAAAGCGGCTGAGAACTCCGGCTTCGAGGATGCGCGCCGCCACTTGCGCCGGGCCGATCAGCGCGCCGGCCGCGATCGCCTCGACATGTGTCGCGCCCGTGGCCTCGACGATGCGCGGGAAATGCACCGCCATCGCGCCGGTGACGGTCCAGACCGCGGCGAAGACGAAGGCGAGCAGGAGCATGGTGCGGTCGAGCGGCAAATGCGGCTTCTCGGCCGTCGCCGCCGCCTGTTTGGCGCCCTTGATCGCGGGCAGCATGAAGAAGTTGAGCGGCAGGCCGATCACGATGTTGGCGGCGGCCCAGGCAAAACAGGTCTCGCGCCAGCCGATATGGGCGAGGCCCCAGGCGGTGAGCGGCCAGCCGACCGTGGAGGCAAAGCCCGCCATCAGCGTGATCCCGGTGATGGGCCGGCGCGCCTCGGTGCCGTAGATGCGCCCCAGCGCGGCGAAGGCGGCATCATAGAGTCCCATCGCCATGCCGATGCCGAGCACGAGCCAGGCGATCGCCATCACCAGAACGGATTGCGACAACCCAAGGAGTACGAGGCCGGCGGCGATGGTCAGGTTGGAGGCCGACAGCACCTGCCGCCCGCCGACGAGATCGATCTGCCGCCCGATGCGCGGGCCGAGCATCGCCGAGATCACCAGCGAGGCGGAGAATGCGCCGAAGATCCAGTTGGAGGAGACGCCGAGGTCGTGCGCCATGGGGTCGGCGAGCAGGGCCGGCAGATAATAGCTGGAAGCCCAGGCCAGGGTCTGCGTGGTGCCGAGCGCCAGGATGATCGGAAGCTGGCGCTGGCTCATCTGCGCGTGCTTTCGATTCTGGCCGGCAAAGTCATCATCGCAAGCATTTGCCGTCCGTGCTGCGAGCGCGTCAACCGCGGCTGCGGCATATTCGACCTGCGCGGGATGGGGAACCTTGCGCACGGGCCGAGAGAGGCTTGCGCCTTTCGTTCGTCACGAATGCACGCCATAATGGCGCATGCAATTGACCTCGCGCCTTGCGCTGATGAACTGGCTGACCGGCCAGGGGCTGACGGGCCTGCCCGAAAACGAGCTGCTCCGCGGGTTCTGCGAGCGCTGCCGCGCCGAGGGCCTGGAGCTGTCGCGGGGGCTGGTCGTCATCGACACGCTGCATCCGATCTATGAAGGCCGCGGCTTCCGCTGGAGCGACCGGGCCAGCAACGAGAGCGACGTGTTCGAATACGGCTCGACCGCCGAGGGCGATGCCGCCAAGAGCTGGCGCCGCTCGGTGTTCTTCCACATGCTCGAGCACGGCCACGACGAGATGGTGATCGATCTCGCCGACGCGCCGTCGCTGGATTTCTCGCAGATCGGCGAGCTCGCCGAGAAGGGCCACAAGCACTATCTCGCCTTCGTGCATCGCTTCGGCGAGAACGGCGCGCTCGGCCTGATGGATTGCCTGTATTCCTGCTGGACCACACGCCGCCCCGAAGGCTTTGGCGAGGACGGGCTCGAGGCGCTGCGCGATCTGGTGCCGGTGCTGGGACTTGCGATCAAGTCGGCGCAGCAGGTCGATATCGCGCGCACGCTCGGCCGGGTCTATCTCGGCCGCGATGCCTCCGAGCAGGTGCTGCGCGGACGCATCTCGCGCGGCGTCACCGAGCGCATCAACGCCGTGCTCTGGTATTCGGATTTGCGCGGCTCGACCGGGATCAGCGAGAGCATCGGCCCGGACGAGATCATCCCGTTCCTCAACGACTATGCGCAGGCGGTGATCGACGCGATCCACGACGCCGGCGGCGACGTCCTGAAGCTGATCGGCGACGGCGTGCTCGCGATGTTCACCGGCGAGGACATGGCAGCGGCGCGCCGCGCCGCATTGCGCGCCGAGCATCTGTCCCGCCAGAACGTCGCGGCGCTGAACGCGCGCCGGGCGGCCGACGGCCGTCCCATCACGTCGGCCTATATCGGCCTGCATGTTGGCGAGGTCTTTTACGGCAATATCGGCAGCGAGGATCGGCTCGATTTCACGGTGGTGGGCCCGACGGTGAACGAGGTCAGCCGCATTGCCTCGATGAGCCGCTCGGTCGATCGCGAGCTCTTGGCATCAGCGGAGTTCTACAAGGGCCTGGATGCGGCCGGCCGCCGCTATCTCGTCTCCACCGGCCGCTACGCGCTACGCGGCATCGGCCGCGCGCAGGACCTCTACACGCTCGATCCCGAGGTCGACGCCAGCGAGCCGGTGACGGGGAGCTATGAGCGGTATCTGGCGGGTTAGGCGGGCTGCTTCCGCATACTCCGTCATTGCGAGGAGCCCTTGCGACGAAGCAATCCAGACTGTCCCCGCGGAGAGATACTGGATTGCTTCGCTTCGCTCGCAATGACGGTGTGGCTAACACCGCACCGCCACCTCATCCCCCACCATGTCCGGCTGCCGGTCGAGTGCCGCTGCCGGCGACAGCAGGATCACCAGCGCCTGCGCGCCGAACACGGCTGCGGCGAGATAAAGGCAGGCTTCCGCGCTCCAGAGGCCGCCGACGATCGCACCCAGCGCGGAGCCGAGCGGACGGGCGCCGTAGCTCATGATGTTGATGGCGGAGACGCGGCCGAGCAGGCGCGGCGGCGTCACCGACTGGCGCAGCGTCGTGGTCGAGATCACCCACAGGATCGGCCCGACGCCGAGCAGGAAGAAGCTCAAGGCCGCAAGCCAGGGCGAGGGGACCAGCACCGTCAGCGCCATCACCACCGAGGCGACGAAGCCCGTGACCGGACCGAGGCCGACGACCGTGCCGAAGGCGATGCGCTGCATCACGCGCGTGGCGAGGAGCGCGCCGATCACCATGCCGACGCCGTACATCGTCAGCACCGTGCCGACACCGGCGGCGGTCAGGCCGAGGTGACGCACTGCATAGGGCACGAATACCGCGATCTGCAGAAACCAGCCGGTGTTGAAGATGAACTGGGTGATGAACACCGGCCGCAGCAGCGGATGCTGGAACACGAAGGCCGCGCCCTCGCGGATCTCCTGGAACGGATGACGGCGCGGCGAGGGGGCCCGCGCGGGCTCGTAGATGCCGGAGAGCAGCACGACGGCGACGGCCGAGAGCGCCGCCGCAAAGCCGAACGCCAGGCTCGCTCCCCACCAGCCGACCAGGGCGCCGCCGAGCGCCGGCCCACTTGCAAAGGCAATGGTGCGTGCAAGCTCGATCCGCGCATTCGCTGCGGGCAGGAGATCAGCGCTGACCAGCGAGGGCACCAGGGCCGGCGCAGCGACGCTGTAGACGACGGTGCCGCACACCGCAGTGAAGCCGAGCAGCGCCAGCAGCGGCAGGTTGAGCGCGCCGAGCGCGAGCAGTAGCACGATGGCCGCGAGCGCCGCGGCCCGCAGCGCCTCTGCGCCCGCCATCAGCGCCCGGCGGGAGATGCGGTCGGCGAGCAGGCCGGCCGGAATGGCGAACAGCACGAAGGGCAGGGTCAGCGCGGTCTGCAGCACGCCGGTCTGGCCTTCGGCGACCCCGAGCGTCAGCACGGCGACGATCGGGGCGGCAGCCAGCGCGATCTGCTCGGCGGACTGCGCCGCCAGATTGGACCAGGCGAGGCGGCTGAAGGTCTCGGGGAGGCGCGGTGAATTTGACATGGCTCATTTCCTGCAACGTCGGATTGGCGCCACTATCCGCTTCCGGGCGCGGCCAAACCCACCCGGTTTCCGACAGGGCGGGGCAAGACGCGGCCGCACTGGGACCTGATGTGGCTAGATGCAGTTGCAAATGAGTTGCAATAAGCCCCGACTTCGGTATTCTGACCGCATGGATGCCCGATCGCCTGATTTGACCCCCGATGCCGCCGGCTGGCGCACTGATGCGCCAACCACTAAGAGCCTCGCCGAAGTGAACGCCACGGTCGCCATTCCGGCCGCGGGCCGCTGGTGGCGGCGGCTGCTCGCCTTTGTCGGTCCGGGCTATCTCGTCTCGGTCGGCTACATGGACCCCGGCAACTGGGCGACCGACCTCGCCGGCGGCTCGAAGTTCGGCTACACGCTGCTGTCCGTCATCCTGCTCTCGAACCTGATGGCGATCCTGCTGCAGTCGCTGGCGGCGCGGCTCGGCATCGTCACCGACCGCGATCTCGCGCAGGCCTGCCGCGCCACCTATTCGCCGGCGGTGAACTTCCTGCTCTGGCTCGCCTGCGAGGCCGCGATCATCGCCTGCGATCTCGCCGAGGTGATCGGCACCGCGATCGCGCTGAAACTCCTGTTCGGCATTCCCCTGATCGGCGGCGCGTTGCTCGCAGCGCTGGATGCGTTCCTGTTGCTGCTCCTGATGAACCGCGGCTTCCGTTTCCTGGAGGCCTTTGTCATCGCGCTGCTGGCGGTGATCGCAGTCTGCTTCGCGGTCCAGATCGTAGCGGCGGCTCCGCCGGTCGCGGAGGTCCTGCACGGTTTTGTGCCGAAGACCGAGATCTTCACCAATCCGGAGATGCTCTACATCGCGATCGGCATCATCGGCGCCACGGTGATGCCGCATAATCTCTATCTGCACTCCTCGATCGTGCAGACGCGCGCCTATGAGCGTAACGACGAGGGCCGCCGCGAGGCGATCAAATGGGCGACGACGGACTCCACCATCGCCCTGATGCTGGCGCTGTTCATCAACGCCGCGATCCTCGTCGTGGCGGCCGCGACCTTCCACAGAAGCGGCCATTCCGACGTCGCCGAGATCGGCCAGGCCTTCGAGTTGCTGTCGCCGCTGCTCGGCCTCGGCATTGCCTCGACGCTGTTTGCGGTGGCGCTGCTCGCCTCGGGCCTCAACTCGACCGTCACTGCGACGCTCGCCGGCCAGATCGTGATGGAGGGCTTTCTCGATCTGCGCCTGCCGAGCTGGGCGCGCCGCCTCTTGACGCGCGGCATCGCGATCGTTCCGGTGATCATCGTCACCGCGATCTA
Source organism: Bradyrhizobium sp. cir1 (assembly GCF_014198245.1). Classification (GTDB taxonomy): domain Bacteria; phylum Pseudomonadota; class Alphaproteobacteria; order Rhizobiales; family Xanthobacteraceae; genus Bradyrhizobium. The sequence continues at coordinate 80,238 of NZ_JACIHE010000021.1, read as the reverse complement.
TGGCGAGCGCGGCACGGCCGATCTGCTGGTGTTCAGCCAGGTCGTGCTGTCGATGCAGCTGCCTTTTGCGGTCATCCCGCTGGTCCGCTTCGTCTCCGACCGCCGCAAGATGGGCCAGTTTGCGATCCCGGTGTCCGTCGCGGCGATCGCGTGGATCGTCGCGGGGGTGATCGTGATTTTGAATCTGAAGCTGCTGGCGGATACGCTGTTCGGGTGATGTTGCTGTCATCGCCCGGTTTAGCCGGGCGATCCAGTATTCCAGAGACGGTTATGATTAAGCCGAGAAGCCGCGGCGTACTGGATGCCCCGGTCAAGCCGGGGCATGACAGAAAGCTAATCCTGCGGCTCGGACGCCGTATCGCCCTGCGCGTCGATGCGCAGCCATCCTGACGGGGCGAGGCGCTGCTGCGGCAGGAAGCGGGCCTTGTAGTCCATCTTCTTGGAGCCTTCGATCCAGTAGCCGAGATAGACGTAAGGCAGGCCCTGACGTCGCGCGCGGGCGATGTGGTCGAGGATCATGAAGGTGCCCATCGAGCGGCTGACCTGACTCGGCTCGAAGAACGAATAGACCATCGACAGGCCGTCGCTGAGGACATCGGTGAGGGCGACCGCGATCAGCTCCTCGCCGCGGCCGGTGATGTCGCTGTCGGGGCCGCGCTTGCGGTACTCGATGATGCGGGTCTCGACATGGCTGTCCTCGACCATCATGGCGTAGTCGAGCACGGTCATGTCGGCCATGCCGCCATGGCGGTGGCGGGCGTCGAGATAGGCGCGGAACACCGAATATTGCTCGGAGGTCGGCACCGCGCTGCGCTGCTCGCCGATGATGTCGGAGTTTCGCGCCATCACCTTGCGGAAGTTGCGCGAGGGGCGGAACTCGTTGGCGATGACCCGGACCGAGACGCAGGCGCGGCACTGGTCGCAGGCCGGCCGGTAGGCGATCGACTGGCTGCGGCGGAAGCCGCCATGGGTCAGAAGGTCGTTGAGGTCGCCGGCGCGGTCACCCACGAGGTGCGTAAACACCTTGCGCTCGTGCCGGCCCGGCAGATAGGGGCAGGGCGAGGGCGCCGTGAGGTAAAACTGGGGGGTGTCGCGCGAATGCTGGGTCAAGGGACGTCGTGGGCCTCCGAAGTGTGTATCAGCATCGCGCTACGGAAGCTCTCGGTCAATTGGTCTGCTCGGCAGGTCAGATGCGTCAGCTTAGTCGGTCCTGGTTGATAGGTTCTTGATCACCCGGTTCTCAGTAGGTCCTTGCGCCTTGCGGCACGGGCGCCCGGACGGAATTGTTGATCACGACCGTTCCCAGCACGAAATCGTGCAGCAGGCGCCGGCGGCCGTTGAACAGGCCGACCAGCACCACGAAGGGCGACAGGAACGACACCGTCACCCAGAACAGCACGGCATGGGTGGCGCCGAGCACGAAATAGCCGGGCGCGCCGTACCAGGTGCGCAGCTCCAGATCCATGACCCGCATGCCGATCGTCGCCGAGGACGGACCGCCGATGCAGGCGCCGTAATAGACGATGGCCCAGATCACGGAGGCCGGCCAGGCCAGCCAGAACAGCGCCCAGCCGATGCCGAGCGTGACCACGCCGAACAGCGCGATGAAGATGTAGCCGAGGATCACCGGCACCGAGATTACGACCATGTCGATCAGGAAGGCGAACACCCGCCGCGTCGCGACGCCCCGGAACAGTTCCGGGTGGAGATAGGGATCATACGCGTGCGGTTGCACGGCGCCGTCGTTGCGCCAGGCGCCTGAATTACCCGAGTCGTACGACATGGTCCGTTCTCCCAGCGAAGCCCCATCGCAGGACATGGGAACAGGCCATCCCCGTGCCAAGGGCGCGCGGGCGGTAGCAAGCCGAAATATTCCGGCGATTCGGGGGCGGAGGGTTGGTGGCGAGGGCCGCATTGGCGCAACAAACATCACTGTCGTCCCGACGCAGGCCGGGACCCATAACCACAGGGAGGAGTTTGGCCAGTTGATCCCTCGGCGGGACTCACACCGCGCGCTATCGATAGATCACGCGGTATGGATCCCGGCCTGCGCCGGGACGACGTTGGAGAGGCAGTGTGCGCCTACCCTTGGCTGCGCAGCTTCTCCGCCGCCCTCGGCGCAAAATAGCTCAGCACGCCGTCGGCGCCGGCGCGCTTGAAGGCGAGCAGGCTTTCCATCATCGCACGTTCGCCGTCGAGCCAGCCATTGTTGGCCGCCGCCGCGATCATCGCGTATTCGCCGGAGACCTGGTAGGCGAAGGTCGGCATCGCAAAGGTGTCCTTCACGCGGCGGACGACGTCGAGATAGGGCATGCCGGGCTTCACCATCACCATGTCGGCGCCCTCGGCGATGTCGAGCTCGACCTCGCGCAGCGCTTCATCGGTGTTGGCGCTGTCCATCTGGTAGGTGCGCTTGTCGCCGGTGAGCGTCTTGGCCGAGCCGATCGCGTCGCGGAACGGGCCGTAGAAGGCGGAGGCGTATTTGGCCGCATAGGCCATGATCTGCACGTCGAGCAGACCGGCGCGGTCCAGTCCCTCGCGGATCGCGGCGACGCGGCCGTCCATCATGTCAGAGGGGGCGATGATGTCGCAGCCGGCTTCGGCCTGCACCAAGGCCTGGCGCACCAGCACCGCAACCGTCTCGTCGTTGAGGATCTTGCCGTCGGAGATCAGGCCGTCATGGCCGTGGCTGGTGAAGGGATCGAGCGCGACGTCGCAGAGGATGCCTATGTCCGGAAACTCCTTCTTGATCGCGCGCACCGCCTGGCAGACCAGGTTGTTCGGATTGGTGGCTTCCGAGCCCTCTTCGTCGCGCAAGGAGGGATCGGTGTAGGGAAACAGCGCGAGACAGGGGATGGTCAGCTTCATCGCGCGCTCGGCCTCGCGCACCGCCTGGTCGACGCTGAGCCGGTCGACGCCCGGCATCGAGGCGACCTGCTCACGCTTGTTGTTGCCGTCGATCAGGAACAGCGGCCAGATCAGATCGTCGGTGGTGAGGACGTTCTCGCGCACCATCCGCCGGGCCCATTCGGCCTTGCGGTTGCGGCGCGGGCGGACGGTCAGATCGAGGGCAGGGGAGGCTGCTCCGCCATCCCGGCGCGACACCTCGCGCAATTCGATCGGACGTCCGTATTTGATCGCCATCATTCTTCCTCCGGCTGGAATTATTCTTATACCAGCTCGCATGGTTCCCGTCACCGCGGCTTGACCTGCCGCAAGGGATGGCAGCCGATTGATTTTGTGGGCCGAAGCAGCCAGAAGGGGCCTATGTCCGAGATCTCCACCCGCGATGCGGCCCGTGACGGCGCCGGTGCCAGGGACGCTGCCCGAGACAATGCCAGAGAGAGCGCACTCTCGGTGGCGGCGATCTCGTCGGAGCGGCCTGAGTCCGACGACAATGTCTGGACGCGGCGGCTCGTGCTGTTCCTGCGGGTGATGGCGCTGCTCTCGATCCTCAAGGGCCTCTATCACTGGGCGCAGGTGACCGGCTTCGTCGGCGGCGAGGACGAGGCGTTCGAGAACCAGGCGATGGCCTGGCAGGCCGCGACCGTCTACTTCGCCGTGATCGAACTCGTCGCCGCCGTCGGCCTCTGGCTGGCCACGCCCTGGGGCGCGGTGGTGTGGCTGACCACCGTGGTGTCGATGGCGGTGATCGAGCTGATGTTCCCGGGAATCTACGGCGGCAGCCTGGTCGTGGTCGGCGTCGAGGTCTTCATGCTCGCCGCCTATCTGGCGCTCGCCTGGATGGCCGCGCGCGAACGGCCGCCGTAGCGCGACGTCTTCGCCGATATCGAAGATACTTTCGTGCCCCGGACGCAATGCAGCACGCCCCTGGCGATGCGAAGCATCGTCCAGTCAGGCGTGATGCGTTGCAGAGCCGGGGCCCATCTCTCCGCTCTCCGCGATCTCGTTTGCGGCTTTCTTGGGTCCCGGCTCTGCGATGCATCGCTGCGCGCTGCATCTTGTCCGGGACACGAGAGTGTTGCGATTGGTTGACCGTTGGTTGCCTCAAATTTGCGGTAAGTTTTCATTGACCAGTCTGTTCCGCCACAGCTGTTACGCGCCCGTTTCGAAACGGGGCGGGGCTGTTCTGGAATGCGACAGTTGCGGCGGACGGAGGGTGAACAGGACCTTGCGAAGGTCAACAGACGGTTGCGAAAAGTCCTTGTGGGACAGGCTTAATCCGCAATTCACTGTCTTAAATTCATGATCTCTTTATTCTCTTATTTAAGCCGATCTTCAAACGAGCCCCTTAAGTTGCACCTATCGGACGGGACACAAGTTTCGTCGAATAAGTGTCGATAAAAACGACAACAGGGGAAGTGTCATGATGAAAGCCGTCGCAACTGCGGCAGATACCGCAGAGCGCGTCTCCGGCCAGCAGGGTTCGGTGCAGTCGCTCTATCTGGAAGCTCTGACTCTGGTGGAGCGGCTGCATCGCCGGCTCCTCGACGTCATCAAGGACGAGTTCGATCGCCGCGGTCGCGCCGACATCAACTCGGTGCAGGCGCTGCTGCTCTACAACATTGGCGACAAGGAGCTGACCGCCGGCGAGCTGCGCACGCGCGGCTACTATCTCGGCTCCAACGTCTCCTACAATCTGAAGAAGCTCGTCGAGCTCGGCTTCCTCGATCATCAGCGCTCGCGCGTTGATCGCCGCTCGGTGCGCATCCGCCTGACCCCGCAGGGCCAGGAAGTCCGCCGCATCGTCGACGCGCTCTACCAGAAGCACGTCAAGACGGTCGAGCAGGTCGGCGGCATCTCGGGCGAGGAGTTCTCCACGCTCAACAAGTCGCTGCACCGTCTCGAGCGGTTCTGGACCGACCAGATCCTGTACCGCCTCTGAGTTCCAAGGGATCAAGGCCAAGCCGGCCCGACAACAAGACCGGCAAGCCTCCCGAACGTGCCTGACTTCCCCCAAACGCATCGGCCCGGAGTTGCCCCCGGACCGGTGCGTTTTGCCATTTTGCAGTGCGAAAAAATGTCCGATCGGGGCGGAACCAGGTCCCGGCGTCGCCGTTAATCCTCTGGATCGGAGGATGCAATGGCGGGCGGGCGCGGATTGCAGGCTATGAACGTCGAACTCGTGAGCGATGCCTATGCCATCGCCGCGAACTATCTCCGCCGCTCCGGCGCAATCCCCGACACGCTCGTCACCGACGAACGCCTGCTCGAGATCATCATCAAGCTGCTCCAGCACGGCGAATTCAACAAGATCAGGCTCGCCAACAAGGCGATCACGTGGTTCGAGACGCAATCCGAGGTCCGCGCGGTTGCCTGATCAAAATTCCCGCAATTCGGAAGAACTAGAGGGTGCAATGGAAGCTGCCATCGACCGAATCATGCAGACCTATGACCTGCTCGCCAACCGCACCGCGGCGGCCAGCGAGGAGGCACGGGAGAAGGTGACGACCTACATCAATACGTTGATGGAGGCGGGCGAGAGGGACCCGCACAGGTTGACGGTCTGCGGCCTGACCTATTTGCGCCAGCTCGACGGCAGCGTGGACCCCGTGAAGGCCGGCTATACCGGGCTGTGAGAGGGAGCCGACCACTCTCGCCCCAGGGGCCCCTGGCTCTTTAAGGTCCAAAACGGCCTCTTCCGGGAGAATTGGAGCGGGAGCGGTTCCAGAGAACCGCCCCGCCGCTCAAACCCCCGATCCCCACCATATCTTGCATAAATATCAGGCCCGACCCGCAAATGCTTGGCCGGGGGCGGGCGATGTGGTAGATCGCGCGTGCTTCCGATCGCCACACCAGACCCGCCCGTAGCCCGCCAAAAGGCTGCGGCGGTGGAGATATTCGCAAGATGACCCTCGCAAAAACCGCCTCCGCGCCCGATTCGTTTTTCACCGCCTCGCTCGAGCAGGCCGACCCGGACATCGCCGCCGCCATCAGGGGCGAGCTCGGCCGGCAGCGCCATGAGGTCGAGCTGATCGCCTCCGAGAACATCGTCAGCCGGGCCGTGCTGGAAGCGCAGGGTTCGGTGATGACCAACAAGTACGCCGAGGGTTATCCGGGCGCGCGCTATTACGGCGGTTGTGAGTGGGTCGACGTCGCCGAGAATCTCGCGATCGATCGCGCCAAGAAGCTGTTCGGCGCCAATTTCGCCAACGTGCAGCCGAACTCCGGCAGCCAGATGAACCAGGCGGTGTTTCTGGCGCTGCTCCAGCCCGGCGACACCTTCATGGGCCTGGACCTTGCGGCCGGTGGCCATCTCACCCACGGCTCGCCCGTCAACATGAGCGGCAAGTGGTTCAAGGCCGCGCACTACACCGTGCGCCGCGAGGACCAGATCATCGACATGGACGCGGTCCAGAAGCAGGCTGAAGAGGTCAAGCCGAAGCTGATCGTGGCCGGCGGCTCGGCCTATTCGCGCGCCTGGGACTTCAAGCGTTTCCGCGAGATCGCCGACAGCGTCGGCGCGTACCTCCTGGTCGACATGGCGCATTTCGCCGGTCTGGTCGCCGGTGGCGTGCATGCTTCGCCGGTGCCGTATGCGCATGTCACCACGACCACGACGCACAAATCGCTGCGCGGTCCGCGCGGCGGCCTGATCCTCACCAATGACGAGACGCTTGCCAAGAAGCTCAACTCGGCGATCTTCCCGGGTCTGCAGGGCGGCCCGTTGATGCACGTGATCGCGGCGAAGGCCGTTGCCTTCGGCGAGGCGCTGCGGCCGGACTTCAAGGTCTATGCCAAGAACGTCGTTGAGAACGCCAAGGCGCTGGCCGAGGCGATGAAGAGCCACGGCTTCGATATTGTCTCCGGCGGCACCGATAACCATCTGATGCTGGTCGATCTCCGGCCGAAGGGCCTGAAGGGCAACGTCTCGGAGAAGGCGCTGGTCCGTGCGGCCATCACCTGCAACAAGAACGGCATTCCGTTCGACCCCGAAAAACCCTTCGTCACCTCGGGCCTGCGTCTCGGCACTCCCGCCGCGACCACCCGCGGCTTTGGCGTTGCCGAATTCCAGCAGGTCGGCGGCATGATCGCCGAGGTTCTCAACGCGATCGCGCAGTCCGACGACGGCAAGGCGCCGCTGGTGGAAGCCGCGATCAAGGAACGGGTCAAGGCGCTCACCGACCGGTTCCCGATCTATCAGTAAGGCCAAGGCAAACGGATGCGCTGCCCGAACTGCAACAGTCTCGATACGCAGGTAAAGGACTCGCGTCCGACCGAGGACTCTTCCGTGATCCGCAGGCGGCGCGTGTGCGTCGCCTGCAATTTCCGCTTCACCACCTTCGAGCGCGTCCAGTTGCGCGAGCTCACCGTCATCAAGCGCAACGGCCGCCGCGTGCCGTTCGATCGCGACAAGCTGATGCGCTCGGTGCAGATCTCACTTCGCAAGCGGCAGGTCGAGCCGGAGCGGGTCGAAAAGATGGTCTCCACCATCGTGCGCGAGCTCGAGACCGGCGGCGAGGCCGAAATCTCGTCCGAGGTGATCGGCGAGACCGTGATGGAGCATCTGCGCACGCTCGACGACGTCGCCTATGTGCGCTTCGCCTCGGTCTACCGCAATTTCCGCGAGGCCAAGGATTTCGCCGACGTGCTCGGCGAGCTCTCCGGTGAGGAGGAAGCGCGGCTCGCCGCGATCCGCAAATGATCTTCCGCATCCTGGAGGATCAGTTCGCGCAGAAGGCCCGCGAGGCCAAGGACGCCGACCGCCGCTTCATGGAGCTTGCGCTTTCGCTGGGTAGGCGCGGGCAGGGGCGCACCTGGCCCAACCCGGCCGTGGGCGCCGTGATCGTCAAGGATGGCCTCATCGTTGGCCGCGGCTGGACGCAAGCGGGCGGGCGCCCGCATGGCGAGCCCGAAGCGCTGCGGCGCGCGGGCGATGCGGCGCGGGGCGCCACGCTCTACGTCACGCTCGAGCCGTGCTCGCATTTCGGCAAGTCGCCGCCCTGCGCCGATGCGGTGATTGCCGCCGGCATCAAGCGCGTGGTGGCGGCGATCGAGGATCCCAATCCGGAAGTGGCGGGCCAGGGCCATGCGCGCTTGCGCGCCGCCGGCATCAATGTGGATGTCGGTCTTTGCGCGGCAGAGGCCGCGTTCGACCACGCCGGCCATTTTCGCCGCATCCGTGACAAGCGGCCGCATGCAATCCTGAAGCTCGCAGTCTCGCCCGACGGCAAGATCGGCGGAGCCGGCGGCAAGCCAGTCGCGATCACGGGGGAGGCGGCACGCAATCGCGTGCATCTGCTCCGCGCACAGAGCGACGCCATCCTCGTTGGCATCGGCACGGTGCTGGCGGACGATCCGATGCTGACCTGCCGTCTGCCGGGCATGGCGGCGCGCTCGCCGGTGCGCGTGGTGCTCGATCGGAGCCTGCGTGTTCCGACCTCGAGCCAGCTCGTTCGCTCCGCGCGCGAGACGCCGCTCTGGGTGATCGCCTCCGAGCTCGCGGAAGCGGCCGCCGCGACGCGCCTTGGCGCGGCTGGTGCGCAAATCATGCGCATGCCGCCGGGCAGTGCATCCGGGCTCGATCTGCCGGCCGTGCTGCATGCGCTGGCGGAGAAAGGTATCACGCGGCTGATGGTCGAGGGCGGCAGCCGCGTTGCCGCTTCGTTCGTCGCGGCCGATCTCGTCGACGAGATCTGGCTGTTCCGCGGGGCGGAAGCGGTCGGCGAGGGCGGCGTCGATGCGCTCGATGCATTGCCCCTGTCGAAAATCACGCAGTCGCAGGCCTACAAGGTTCATGCTAGCGAGACATTCGACCACGATACTCTCACCATCTACGAGCGCGCCTAACATGTTCACCGGCATTGTCACCGATATCGGCGAGATCGTCAGCTTCACGCCGACGGCGCAGGGCCAGCTGCATCGGCTGCGCATCGCCTGCAGCTACGACCAGACCACCATCGCCGACGGCGCCTCGATCGCCTGCAACGGCGTTTGCCTGACGGTGGTTGCTTCCGGCGTCGCAGGCGGCAAAACCTGGTTCGATGTCGATACCGCGGCCGAGACGCTGGCGCTGACGACGGCAAAGCACTGGAAGGTGGGGACGAAGCTCAACCTCGAGCGCGCGCTGAAGATCGGCGACGAGCTCGGCGGGCATATTGTTGCCGGCCATGCCGATGGCATTGCAACCATTGTCAGCCGCGAAGATTTGCCCGACATGGCGCGGTTCGTGCTCTCGACGACGCGGGAGCTGGCGCGGTTCATCGCCACCAAGGGCTCGATCACGCTCGACGGCGTCTCGCTGACGATCAATACGGTTGCAGACGTGACCTTTTCGGTGCTGATCATCCCGCACACGCTGACGGTCACGACGATCGGCGGCTGGAAGGCGGGCGCCGAGGTCAATATCGAGGTCGATCTGATGGCCCGCTACGCGGCGCGGCTGACGGAAATGAAGTGACCGGCGATGCCGTCATTCCGGGATGGTCCGCAGGACCAGACCACAGGTGCGCAATTGCGCACCGGGGAATCTCGAGATTCCGGGTTCGATGCTGCGCATCGCCCCGGAATGACAGTTTCTAACTTGGCTTACGGACCTGCGGCGACTACATAGCGCCGACCCCTTTCGAAACGGATTGAACGATGGCAGACGCGCGGCGCGCACCCCTGAAGGACCAGACCGACATTTCCGGCGCACGGGCGCTGATTGTCGAGGCGCGGTTCTATGACGATCTCCAGGACGCGCTTCTCGACGGCGCGGTGACTGAACTGAAGGCGGCCGGTCTGACGCATGACGTCATCACGGTTCCCGGTGCGCTGGAAATCCCGGCGGCGGTGGCCATCGCGGTCGATGCCGCAGCGGCGAACGGCAAACCCTATGACGCGGTGATCGCGCTTGGCTGCGTGATCCGCGGCGACACCATCCATTTCGAGATCGTCTCGCAGGAATCCTCGCGCGCGCTGATGGATCTCGCCGTGGCGCGAAAGCTGCCGCTCGGCAATGGTATCCTCACCGTCAACACCGAGGCGCAGGCCTGGGCGAGGGCGCGCGCCAGCGAGCTCAACAAGGGCGGCGACGCCGCGCGCGCGGCGCTTGCGATGCTGCGTATCAAACGCCGCCTGGCGCGGGCCTGAAGCCATGGCCGACAACACCAAGAAGCCGGCGGGGCTTAACGAGAAGAAGGCGAACCGGCGCGGTGCGGCGCGGCTCGCGGCCGTCCAGGCGCTGTACCAGATGGACATTGCCGGCGCCGGCATCAACGACATCTTCGCCGAGTTCGAGAGCCACTGGCTCGGCAACGAGGTCGAGGGCGACACCTATCTGCCGGCGGAAGCCGCCTTCTTCCGCGACGTCGTCTCCGGCGTCGTGCGCGACCAGAAGAAGCTCGATCCTCTGATCGACGAGGCGCTGTCGAAGGGCTGGCCGTTGAAGCGGATCGAGGCGATCCTGCGCGCGGTGCTGCGGGCAGGCGCCTATGAGCTCCAGCACCGCAAGGACGTGCCGGGCCGCGTCGTCGTCTCCGAATATGTCGACGTCGCCAATGCCTTCGTCGATCGCGAGGAGACCGGCATGGTCAACGCCGTGCTCGACCAGATCGGCCGCCAGTTTCGTGGCGACGAGTTCGGGCGAGGGTAGGACGGGACGCAGGGCGGTGAATTGATGCGATGCTGCTGCCCCATACTCCGGTGTCATGCCCCGCGAAGGCGGGGCATCCAGTACGCCGCGGCCCATCGATATGTCACGAACGTCGCTGGAATACTGGATCGCCCGGTCGAGCCGGGCGATGACAGTGGATGGTGGGGCTGACTCTGATGGCAGACCCGTACAATCCCTCCGCCGAAGACGCTCTCATCGCGCGCTATTTCAAGCCGCTGGCGACCGATCCCGGTGCGCTCGGGCTGGTCGACGACGCCGCGATCCTGTCCTCATCCGGCGACGATATCGTCGTGACCACCGATGCCGTGGTCGAGGGCGTGCATTATCTTGCCACGGATCCTCCGGACACCATCGCACGCAAGGCGCTGCGGGTGAATCTGTCCGATCTCGCCGCCAAGGGCGCCGTGCCGGCCGGCTTCGTGCTGACGCTGGCGTTGCGCAGCAAGGAAGACTCCTGGCTCCGGCCGTTTGCGGACGCGCTCGGCGAGGATGCGAAAACGTTCGCCTGTCCGCTGCTTGGCGGCGACACGGTCTCGACCCCGGGACCGCAGATGATCTCGATCACCGCCTTCGGCCGCGTGCCGAAGGGACGGATGGTCGGCCGCACCGGCGCTAGGGCCGGCGACCGCATCCTGGTGACGGGCACGATCGGCGATGCCGCGCTCGGTCTCGACGTGCTCACTGGTGGCGCCGCGGCTGCGGCGCTGGCGTCGGATGCTGCTGCAAGGGATGCCCTGGTCTCACGTTATCGCGTGCCGCAGCCGCGCAATGTGCTGGCCCGGGCCGTGCGCGACCATGCGTCGGCCGCGATGGACGTCTCCGATGGCCTTGCTGGCGATCTGACCAAACTCTGTGCGGCGTCTGGCGTCTCGGCCACGATCGATGTGGTGAGCGTGCCGCTTTCGGCGACTGCAGCAAGCCTCGTCGCCCGCAACGTTGTTTGCGTTGAGACGCTGCTGGCCGGAGGCGACGATTACGAGGTCCTGTGCACTGTTCCGCCGGCGCAAAGCGATGCGCTGATCGCAGCCGGTCGGGCGGCGGGCGTTTCCGTCGCCGCGATCGGCACGATCGTCGCGGGCCGGGAGCGCCCACGCTTCCTGGACGGGCAGGGGCGAGAGCTGACCTTGAAGCGGCTGTCCTACAGCCACTTCTAAAGCGCGATGAGATTTCGATGAATCGTCATCGCGCTTTAGGTTGTTGTTTGCGCATGATCTTTCCGGAAAACCGCTTCGCACTTTTCCGAATCATGCTTTAGGAATCGCTCCAAACCGGCATCTTAGTTCTCGGGACCGGCCTAAATACCTGCCGAGATCGGTCTTTTCGGCCTCATCCGGCGTTGCACCCTCAATTTGATTTTGGCAAGCTTGTGACCGACTGGAGCCGCCCCTTCGGGAAAGGGGCGGCTTTGTTCAAAATCAAGGCGCCGCACCGCACGACGGACAACAAAAGGCGCCGGGGGTACATCAAGGATCTGAGGCAAAAATCACATGACAGCATTATGGTTGATAGTGCTCTGCGGAGTGCTTTCCGTCGTCTACGCGATTTGGGCGACGTCTTCGGTGTTGGGCGCGGATGCGGGGTCGCCGCGCATGCAGGAGATCGCAGCTGCGGTGCGCGAAGGCGCACAGGCCTATCTCCGGCGCCAATACACCACGATCGGTATCGTCGGCATCGTCATCTTCGTGCTGCTTGCCTATTTCCTCGGCCTCTATGTTGCGATCGGTTTTGCCATCGGCGCCGTCCTGTCCGGCGCCGCAGGCTTCATCGGCATGAACGTCTCGGTCCGTGCCAATGTGCGCACCGCCCAGGCTGCGACGACGTCGCTGGCTGGCGGCCTCGAGCTCGCCTTCAAGGCGGGCGCCATCACCGGGCTTCTGGTGGCGGGTCTCGCGCTGCTCGGCGTGACCCTCTATTTCGGCTTCCTGGTCCACTCGCTGAAGCTCGCGCCCGATAGCCGCACCGTGGTCGACGCCATGGTGGCGCTCGGCTTCGGCGCCTCGCTGATCTCGATCTTCGCCCGTCTTGGCGGCGGCATCTTCACCAAGGGTGCGGACGTCGGCGGTGACCTCGTCGGCAAGGTCGAGGCCGGCATCCCCGAGGACGATCCGCGCAACCCCGCGACCATCGCCGATAATGTCGGCGACAATGTCGGTGACTGCGCCGGCATGGCCGCGGACCTGTTCGAGACCTATGCGGTGACCGCGGTCGCCACCATGGTGCTGGCGGCGATCTTCTTCGCCAAGACGCCGATCCTCGCCAACATGATGACGCTGCCGCTCGCGATCGGCGGCATCTGCATCATCACCTCGATCATCGGCACCTTCTTCGTCAAGCTCGGGCCGAGCCAGTCGATCATGGGGGCGCTCTACAAGGGCCTGATCGCAACCGGCATCCTGTCACTGATCGGCATCGCCGGCGTGATCTACGCCCTGATCGGCTTCGGCAAGCTCGACGGCGTCAACTACACCGGCATGGCGCTGTTCGAGTGCGGCGTGGTCGGTCTCGTCGTCACCGCGCTGATCATCTGGATCACCGAATACTACACCGGAACCGACTATCGTCCGGTGAAGTCGATCGCCCAGGCCTCGGTGACCGGTCACGGCACCAATGTGATCCAGGGCCTTGCCGTCTCGATGGAGGCGACCGCGCTGCCCGCGATCGTGATCATCGCCGGCATCCTGATCACCTACAGCCTGGCCGGCCTGTTCGGCATCGCGATCGCGACCGCCACCATGCTGGCGCTGGCCGGCATGGTCGTCGCGCTCGACGCTTTCGGTCCGGTAACGGACAACGCCGGCGGCATTGCCGAAATGGCGGGCCTGCCGAAGGAGGTGCGCAAGTCGACCGACGCGCTGGACGCGGTCGGCAACACCACCAAGGCGGTGACCAAGGGCTACGCGATCGGCTCTGCCGGTCTCGGCGCCCTCGTGCTGTTCGCCGCCTACAACGAAGACCTTAAGTTCTTCGTCGCGAACAAGACCCCGTACTTCGTCGGCGTCGCTCCGGACTTCTCGCTCAACAACCCTTACGTCGTCGTCGGCCTGCTGTTCGGCGGCCTGCTGCCGTATCTGTTCGGCGCGATGGGCATGACCGCGGTGGGCCGTGCGGCCGGCGCGATCGTCGAGGAGGTCCGGCGCCAGTTCCGCGAGAAGCCGGGCATCATGCAGGGCACCGACAAGCCTGATTACGGCAAGGCGGTGGACCTGCTCACAAAGGCGGCGATCAAGGAGATGATCATCCCCTCGCTGCTGCCGGTGCTGTCGCCGATCGTCGTGTACTTTCTGATCTACGCGATCGCGGGCGGCGGCGCGGCCGGCAAGTCGGCGGCATTCTCTGCCGTCGGCGCGATGCTGCTCGGCGTCATCGTGACGGGCCTGTTCGTCGCGATCTCCATGACGTCGGGTGGCGGCGCCTGGGACAACGCCAAGAAGTACATCGAGGACGGCCATTTCGGCGGCAAGGGCAGTGATGCCCACAAGTCCGCCGTCACCGGTGACACTGTCGGCGATCCCTACAAGGACACGGCGGGCCCCGCGGTGAACCCGATGATCAAGATCACCAACATCGTGGCCCTGCTGCTGCTGGCGATCCTGGCGCACTGAGCGGCGACGACGAGACAAGACAAAACCCCGCGGCGCGAGCCGCGGGGTTTTTGTTTGATGGGTTGTATGTTCTCACTCGTCATTGCGAGGAGCTCTTGCGACGAAGCAATCCAGTGTCTTTCCGTGGAGGCAGTCTGGATTGCTTCGCTGCGCTCGCAATGACGAAGGAGGCAGTAGTGTTCAGTTGAACGCCTACTGCACATCCATCTGCAGCCCTTCCTTCTGGATGATGCCGGCGAACTTTTTCGTCTCGGCGTCCACGAAGGCGGCGAACTGCTGCGGGGTGCCGTAATCGGCGCGGGCGCCCATGGCGGCGATCTGCTTCTTGATGTCGTCGCGCTCCAGCATCGCCTTCACCTGGAGATTGAGCGCCTCGAGGACGGGGGCAGGCACCCCCTTCGGCAGGAACACCGCGAACCATGACGATATGTCGAAATTAGCCAGCTCCGGCGCGCTCTCGCGCATGGTCGGCAGGTTCGGCGCGAGGTCGCTGCGCTCGGTCGTGGTGACGCAGAGACCGTTGAGCGTGCCGTTCTGCACCTGCGGCAGGCTCGGATAGAGATTGTCGAACAGGATCTGGATGTCGCCGGCGAGCGCGGCCTGGAGCGCGGGCCCTGCGCCGCGGAACGGGATGTGCGTCATCTTCAGCCCGGTCAGCTGGAGAAACCAGGCGCCGGTGAGGTGAGGGCTCTGGCCGACGCCGGAGGAGGCGTAGCTGAGCTTGTCCGGATTGGCCTTCAGGTACGCGATCAGCTCGGCGACCGACTTGATGCCGGTCTTCGGATGGGCCGACACGATATTCGGGATCCGGATCATGTTGGAGACCGGCTGGAGCTGGTCCGGCTTGTAGGTCAGGTTCTTGAAGATGCTGTAGGCGATCGCGTTCGGACCGGGGTTGCCGACCAGGATGGTGTGACCATCGGGCTTGGCGCGGACCACCTCGGCGGTGCCGATCGTGCCGCCGCCGCCGGAGCGGTTCTCCACGACGGCCGACTGGCCCCAGGCAGTTTGCAGATGGGCGGCCAGCAGCCGGCCCATGACATCGGTCGAGCCGCCGGCCGCAGCCGGTACGACGAGGCGGACGTTCTCGGTGGGCTTCCAGTCCGCCAGGCTCGATCGCGGCAGGATCGCTGCGGCTGACAGGCCGGCAGCGCCGGCAAGCACGCGACGGCGGGACAACAAAGTTTTCTGAAGTTTCTCGGACACGAATCCACTCCCAGCTTCTTGTTTTGCTGGGAGCGTAGGGAACCCGTTGCGCAACGGCAAGTCGCGACCAGCGGCACGACGCCGCAGGCTGAAGGCTCAGTTAAAACTGAGCAGCTTGAAGATCGGCGCGAGGTAGCTCATCTCCTGGCCCGAGGTCGGCGTGGTGCGGCTGATGAAGTCGAAGATCTTGCCGTCCTGAAGGCCGTAATTCGCCAGCCGGCGCACGCGCCGGTTCTTGTCGAAATAGATCGCGATGACGCGCTGATCGACCACCTTCTGGTTCATGAAGGCGACCATGCGCTCCGAGCGCTGCGAGATGTAGTAGAAAACCTCACCATCGAGCGTCGCGACGGTAGAGGGCGTACCCATCACGATCAGCACCTGGTCCTGGCTCGCGCCGATCGGAATCTGCTCCAGCGCACCGGGCGGCAGGATGTAGCCCTTCTGGAATTGCTCGCCGGTGCAGCCCGCAAGCGCCACGCCGACCAAGGCCGCAGCAGCCGCCAGGCGCAACCCGCGCCAGCGTGCATGAAGGCCGCGCCGCTTGTCCGCGCGCAGGCCAGTCTGGTTCGTTATCGTCATAGCGGAACTGATTCCGTCCCCTTGCGTCGCGTGAGGCGCTGAAGTACCGGGCAGAGGCTCTGAATGCAACACGCGCGCGCCCGCTTGCGGAAACCACAATGCTTTGGCCGTTCAATCACTTCAGGAAACCCCGGCTAGCCCCGCCGGGCACCATTGAAGCCATCTATGGCATGATCGTGACGCAGGCGCGAGAACCCATATTTTACCGCGACTTGGGCGTGCCGGATACGGTTAACGGGCGTTTCGACCTGTTGCTGCTGCATCTGTGGCTGTTGCTGCGCCGCCTGCGCACGGTCCAGCGCGCCACGGAGCTGTCGCAGGCGCTGTTCGATCGCTTCTGCGAGGACATGGACGACAATCTGCGTGAGATGGGCGTGGGCGACCAGACCGTGCCGAAGCGGATGCGGGCCTTCGGCGAGGCCTTCTACGGCCGCGTCCAGGCTTATGACCAGGCCATGGACGGCGGCGACGAGGCGCTGGCGGCGGCGATCTGCAAGAATATCTTGAATGGCGCAGGTCCGGACCAGGCTCGGCAGCTCGCGGCCTATGCCAGGGCCACCGAGGCCGATCTCGGCCGGACCGGCGAGGCCGCACTGCTTGGTGCGTCCTTCAATTTTCCCCCGGCGTTCAGGGAGGGTGTCACGCCATGAGTCGACCCAGCAGCACATCCTCGCCCGATCCCTGGCGCGCGCCCGTCATCGTGGCGCAGATCCCCGACACCGGCCTGCATCGCGAGCTCGAGGCATCGGCTGCCGAGCGGCAGGCCATGGCGGAGCTCGCAGGCCTCCGGGAGATTCTGTCCGCTCACGCCAGCTTCGACGTCGTGCCGAAGAGCGGCGGCCGGATCCAGGTCACGGGGCAGATCCGCGCCCGGGTCGGCCAGACCTGCGTGGTCACGCTCGATCCGATCGAGAGCGAGATCGACGAGGAGGTGGACCTGACGTTCGCCCCCGAGGCCGAGGCGCGCCGGCTGGCCGACCTGATCGAGGAGGGGCAGGACAACGAGGGACCGCCGGAGGTCGTCGATCCGCCAGAGGCCATTATGAATGGCGTCATCGACCTCGGCCGGCTCGCCACCGATGCCCTGTTCCTGGCGATCGATCCCTATCCGCGCAAGGAGGGCGCCGTGTTCGAGGCGGAGGTCACCGCCCCCGATCCGGAGGATCACCCGTTCGCCGCCCTGAAGGCGCTTCAGGACAACAAAAAGGACCAGTAGCTGCCGATTCCCCGTAAGACCGCTTGTTACGGCGCTGGAGGCGTCTGTGGCAGTGGTTTGAAAGTTTGATTTATCTGTTTGATTTCTATATGTTTCCAGCCAATTCGCCGGCCCGCCACCGGATCGCCCGGAAAGCAAAAGGCTGGGGGCAAGAGGTTGTTTCGGGATAACAAAACGCTATTGTCGCGCCCCGGTCCGGGTGCGGCGTGGCGCTTGGCCGGTCGCCATGTCCAAGCATGGCGAACCCATTTGCGGCCCCGCTTGTTCAAGACCGCACCAGACCAGGTTTCCAGGACTTTCATGCCCAGCAAGGTTCGCATCGCGCTTGACGCCATGGGGGGCGACGACGGCGCCGCCGTGGTCATTCCGGGCGCCGCCATCTCGCTTGGCAGGCATCGCGACACCGAGTTCCTGCTGGTCGGGGACCGGGCCAAGATCGAGCCCGAGCTCGAGCGGCATCCCCAGCTCAAGGCCGCCTCGAAGATCATCCATACCGACGTCGCGGTCAGCATGCACGACAAGCCGAGCCAGGCGCTGCGGCGCGGCCGCAAGACCTCCTCGATGTGGCTGGCCATCGACGCGGTGAAGAAGGGCGAGGCCGATGTCGCGGTCTCCGCCGGCAATACCGGCGCGCTGATGGCGATGTCGCGCTTCCATCTGCGCACGCTGCCCGGCATCGACCGCCCGGCCATCTCCGCGATATGGCCGACCAAGCGCGGACAGTCCGTCGTGCTCGACCTCGGCGCCACCCTGGGCGGCGATGCGCACCATCTGGTGTCGCTGGCCGTCATGGGCGCAGCGATGGCGAGCGTGCTGTTCAACAAGAAACGGCCCACGGTCGGCCTCCTCAACATCGGGGCCGAGGAGATCAAGGGGCATGAGGAGATCCGCGAGGCCAGCGAGATCCTGCGCGCGCGGAACCTGCCGGAGCTCGATTATATCGGCTTCGTCGAGGGCGACGGCATCGGCAAGGGGCTGGCCGACGTGATCGTGACCGAGGGGTTCAGCGGGAATATCGCGCTCAAGACCGCCGAGGGAACCGCACGGCAGATGGCGGAACTGCTCAGGAACGAGCTGCAGCGGAGCTGGTTGTCCAAGCTCGGCTATCTCTTCGCCCGCAATGCCTTCCAGGCCCTGCGCGACAAGATGGACCCCAACAAGTCCAATGGCGGCGTGTTCCTGGGGCTGAAGGGTGTCGTGGTCAAGAGCCATGGCGGAATCAATGCCGAAGGCTTTGCCTACGCGATCGATGTTGGCTATGACATGGTCAAATTCGATCTCCTGAACAAGATCAATCAGATGCTCAACCGCGAGGGTGGTGCACTCAGTTCCGTGCAGCCTGCGCCGGAGGATGTTTCGTGACTCAGATTCGTTCGGTCGTGCTCGGCTGCGGCTCCTACCTGCCGGAGCAGGTGGTGACCAACGCCCAATTGGCGGCGCGTATCGACACCTCCGACGAGTGGATCGTCCAGCGCACCGGCATTCGCGAACGTCACATCGCGGCCGAGGGCGAGTTCACCTCGCACCTCGCCATCAAGGCGGCGCAGGCGGCGCTCAGCGACGCCGGTGTGGACGCACAGTCGATCGAGCTGATCGTGCTGGCGACCTCGACGCCGGACAACACGTTCCCTGCAACGGCGGTCGCCGTGCAGCACGCCCTCGGTATCAACCATGGCGCGGCCTTCGACCTTCAGGCGGTGTGCTCGGGCTTCGTGTTCGCGCTCGCCACTGCCGACAATTTCCTGCGCACCGGCGCCTACAAGCGCGCGCTGGTGATCGGCGCCGAGACCTTCTCGCGCATCCTCGACTGGAATGACCGCGGCACCTGCGTGCTGTTCGGCGACGGCGCCGGCGCATTGGTGCTGGAGGCGCAGGAGCAGCCGGGCAATGCCGCGACCGACCGCGGCGTCGTCACCACGCATCTGCGCTCCGACGGCCGCCACAAGGCCAAACTGTTCGTCGACGGCGGACCGTCCTCGACCCAGACCGTCGGCCATCTGCGCATGGAAGGCCGCGAAGTCTTCAAGCACGCGGTCGGCATGATCACCGATGTGATCGTCGATGCCTTCGAGGCGACCGGGCTCAATGCCGATGCTATCGACTGGTTCGTGCCGCACCAGGCCAACAAGCGAATCATCGACGCGTCCGCCCACAAGCTGCATATCGCGCCGGAGAAAGTGGTGCTGACGGTGGACCGTCACGGCAACACCTCTGCCGCTTCGATCCCGCTGGCGCTGGCGGTGGCGCGCAAGGACGGCCGCATCAAGAAGGGCGACCTGGTCCTCCTGGAAGCGATGGGCGGCGGTTTCACCTGGGGTTCCGCGCTGGTGCGCTGGTAGCGCCACAGTCGATAAAATTTTGCCGGAATCAGCGCGGATTATCGATGCGTCTGCATTGATGAGCGCTGTTGACCGCCGTATCGTAACCTCATAATTTCAGACAACAATTGTTCGCCGTGATGTGGGGCAGGGCGATGACCGATCAAAGTAAAACCGTAACGCGTGTCGATCTCTGCGAAGCCGTCTACCAGAAGGTGGGGCTGTCGCGGACGGAGTCGTCTGCGTTCGTGGAACTCGTGCTGAAGGAGATCACCGACTGCCTGGAGAAGGGCGAGACGGTGAAGCTGTCCTCGTTCGGTTCCTTCATGGTGCGCAAGAAGGGCCAGCGTATCGGCCGCAATCCGAAGACCGGCACCGAGGTGCCGATCTCGCCGCGCCGCGTCATGGTGTTCAAGCCGTCGGCCATCCTGAAGCAGCGGATCAACGCGCAGCACCGCACCAACGGCGACGGCAGCAAGGTTCAACCGGAGGCGTAAGCGCGCTCCAAGGGGATCAGGCATTTGGACAAGGCGCCGGATGCGTTCCGCACCATCAGCGAAGTAGCGCAGGAACTCGACATTCCGCAGCACGTGCTGCGGTTCTGGGAGACCCGCTTCTCCCAGATCAAGCCGATGAAGCGCAGCGGCGGCCGTCGCTATTACCGCCCCGACGACGTCGACCTGCTCAAGGGTATCCGCCGGCTGCTCTACGGGGAGGGCTACACCATCCGCGGGGTGCAGCGGATCCTGAAGGAGCACGGCGTCAAGTCGGTGCAGGGCCTCGCCGACGGCGCGGCCGCGGTCTCGTTCGGGGCCATCGAGGACGCCATCGGCGCGAGCCTGATCGAGCCCGACGACGAGGCCCCCATCAAGGGCACCACTGACGCCGACGATGACGATTACCAGGGCAATGAGGAGGAAGGCATCGACTTCCGCTTCACGGAGGTCGACGACGAGGAGATCCTCACCACCTTCCGCAAGGGCGGCGCCCCCGCCGCACCGGCCGGCCCCAGCGCGCTGGACCGGGAGCGATTGGGCCGGGCCCTCGCCGACCTCGTCGCCTGCCGGGAGATGCTGGACCAGGCGCTGAAGGACGGGTAGGGGCGGGCTGCGCATATGGGCCTATCCCGACCGTCCATTCACCCGACCGATGCTTTGAGAAAAATGGTCGGAGCGAGAGGATTTGAACCTCCGACCCCTAGTCTCCCAGACTAGTGCGCTAACCGGGCTGCGCCACGCTCCGAACGTCGTTCCATTAGCTAGGATCGGCGCGATGCGCAAGGCGAGGTCGCAGCATTTTGGCGTCCCCGCCCACAGCCCTGGAACTGCCCACGAAGGCAGCGAAAAGCGTGGCGGGTGGCTGCCGTGGTGGCCAGCAGATCAAAATGCCGAAAACAACCCCATGCACAGTAGCGATGCCGTTGCTGGATAATGCTTTTCCGATGCTGAGTGATGTTTTTCCGAAATCGGCTTGACCCATCGGGCAAAACGGGCGCATGATGTCATCATGCAGCGTGGGTCAGTACGCCACCGCCTCGACCGCGCTGACGCACATGAAGGCTGCCGGTCATAAAGGTCTTACGCGTCTCCTTGCGGCAACCATCGCACCCGGCCACCGGCGGTGCTCTCCCTCAGCCCAGCTCCGATCCCAACGCCTGCTCGAGCAGCTTCCGGCTCGGCTCGTAGCGATTGACGAACTGATCGATCAGCAGGGGCGTTCGCCCAGTACGGCAGGCTTCGATGGTATCGGTGATGTCGGCGAGCTTCATCTGGATCGCGGCCTGATTGCCGGAGGCGCAGAGTTTGCGGATGTAGTCGAGATAGATCGCGCATTCGGCGGGGCCGACATCCTGGAAGCTGCGGTAGTAATCCGCGTTCGGAGGCGGAGTCTGGATCTCGATGATCTCGCGGGCTTCCCGGCTGACCCCGAGAGCATCGAGCATCTCGCGTCCGCCGCCACGCTCCATCATCGCGTCGTGCAGGAGGGCAGCTTCGATATGGGCGCGGGTCGCGTCGGGCTTGCGGAAGATGAGGCGGAGCGCCACGCGCTCGAAATGCTGCGCCCAGGGGCGACCGAGATGATCCCTGATGCCGGCCTGCTGCTGGTCGACAGCTGCGATGATCTCCGTGTACCAGGATGTGCTTGGAACGAGCGTCATGCGGTGGTCCCTTCTTGTCTTGCGTGTTTGCGATCCGAATCCTCGGACGAGAGCTCGACGAGCCGCTGCTCGCTCGGGCGAACGGCACGGCTGAGGCTGCGTTGGCTTGCGACATCTTCGACCCGGCGTTGCCATCCCTCGACCATCGGGCGCATGGCAGCTTCCCAGTTGCCGAGCGCGGCATCGATGTCGCCGGCGTGGGCAACGGCCTCCGCGAGCGCGACGGCGTTGACGATGCTGACGCCGGCGCCTTGCCCGAGGCTCGAGGGCATCGCGTGGGCGGCATCGCCGACGATCGCCGCGCGTCCCTTCGACCAGGTCGAGAGCGTCGTCGTTGCGTAGCGGTCGTGCCGGCCTGCATTGCCGACCCGCCGCAAGGTCGGTGCGAGATCCGGAAATCGCGCGGTCCAGAGCACACCGGCAAT
Organism: Bradyrhizobium sp. cir1; assembly: GCF_014198245.1. GTDB lineage: Bacteria > Pseudomonadota > Alphaproteobacteria > Rhizobiales > Xanthobacteraceae > Bradyrhizobium. The sequence continues at coordinate 58,173 of NZ_JACIHE010000021.1, read as the reverse complement.
CGGAACGGACGTCGCTTCGGCATCGGTGATGGGGGCCATCAGGCAGAAATAGAAGGCATCCGGGCCGCACGGCGTGTAGAGCACCCGCAGGGGACGCCCCCGGTAATCATAGTAGTCGTGGATGCTGTTCCATTTGTCGTCGCGCAGGCCGTCGCGATCGAGGAGGATCCGCGTGATGCCGTCCTGGTGCGCGACGCGCGTGATCGGAATGTCCAGCGCTTTCGCGATGGTCGATCGCACGCCGTCGGCGGCGATGACCAGATCGGCTTGAAGCCGCGCGCCGTCCGCGAGAACCAGCATGCCGCTCGGATCAGCTGCCACAGCCCGCGATCCGCCGACGATGCCGACGCCGGCGCGCCTTGCCGCATCGATCAGTGCGACATGAAGCAGCGCGCGGGTCGTGGTGACGATGTTTCCTTCCGTGGACGCATTCGATTGCCGCGCGCCGTCGATGTAGACGCAATGCGCGGCAGGTTTGAATGCCCCACGCATGAAATCGTCGTAGGCGCCGGTCTTGCGAAGGGCGTCATGGACGAAACCGTGCACATAGAGTCCGGCGCCGACGCTTCTTGGCTCGGGATCGGCCTCGTACACGGAGACGCGCCATCCCGCACGCGCGAGCACGGCCGCCGCTGCGAGGCCGGCGTAGCCGGCCCCGGCAATCAGAGCTGTCCGCGTCATTCGGCCGGTGCCTCAACGGCGTTTGCCCGCGCTGCAACGTCGCGTGCCGACGACGCCGCCTCGAGCGTCTTGCCTTTCGTGTTGGGGCCGACCAGCGCCACCACGATGATGCTGGCGATCAGCAGGCCGTCGCTCACCAGGAACAGCGCGAGCCGTCCGTGCAGCACCGCGAAGATGCCGAACGCCAGCAGCAGGAGGATGCCGCCGACGCGGCCCCAGGCCGAAGCCATTCCCATCGCGGTCGTCCGAATCTCGGTCGGATAAAGTTCGGGCGTGTAGGTGTAGATGCAGGTCGAACCGTTGCCGAGGAAGAAGGCGGTGAACCATGCACAGGCCATGATCGTCACGGGCGTATTCGCGAGGCCGAACAGCGTGCTGGAGATCCCGACCCCTGCAAAGCAGATCATCAGCCAGTATTTTCGGCCGACGAGATCGAGGAAGTAGCCCGCGCCGATATAGCCGGGAATGAAGCCGGAAAAGATCACGACCGTGAACTCGGTCGATCGCACGATGGAGAAACCGTCCATGGCGAGCAACGTCGGAAGCACGGATTGGAAGGTGTAGAGAACGCCGTACTCGGTGAACCACACCATCCAGAGCATGATCGTCACCGGCAGGATGGCGGGCGCGACGATCTCGCGCCGGCTGACCGGACGGGTGACGGGCGCCGGGATCGGAACGACAGGTGGAAGAGTGCCGCCGTTCGAGCGGGCCACCTGCGCTTCGATTGATGCGACGATCCGTTCGGCTTCCTCGGCGCGGCCCTGGCTCACCAGCCATCGCGGGCTCTCGGGGAGGAAGGACCGCATCAGGCCGATCAGCAGTGCGAACGGGAAGGTGAGCGCGAGGGTCCAGCGCCAGCCGACTGTCGGGATCAGCAGGAGCGCCCAAACCGGGGACAGGGCGATGCCGATCGCGAAGAAGGCCATCATCCAGCCGTTGAAGCGGCCGCGCAGCCGCGAGGGCCACAGCTCCGCCAGATAAGGCGGCACCACGCAGCTCTCCATGCCGACGAAGATCCACGTGAAGAAATTCAGCAGGCAGAACACCTCGATGCCGGGCGCGAGCGCGCGGGACGCCGAGAACAGCGAGTAGAGGCCCAGGCTCCAGGTCATGACGGCCTTGCGCCCGAACCGGTCGGCGACGAAGCCGACGAGGACGGAGCCGAGGAGGTAGCCGCTCAGCCCGATCGCCGAGCTGACGCCGAGAGCGAGCGGGCCGAGGTTCCATTCGGTCCGAAAAGCTGCGAAGGCAAAGCCGGTGACGGCTGTGTCCAGCGTGTCGAAGAACAGCGAAAGACCAGCAATGATAAGAACTTGGATATGGAAGCCGGAGGGAGGTAGCCGGTCGATTCGGGCAACGAGCCCTTGGGCAGTGATGCTCATGGACGAGATCCTTTGCTTGCGCGAAAACGGCCCGGCAGTCGCCCTCGCATCGCACGGCGCCCGTGATAGGATCGGCCGTGCATGCACAGTTTATGCACGACGAATAAAGCAAGGCAAGATATTTCATGATGGCCAGCAGACCACCTCCGCCGCCGGGCAAAGGGAAGGGCGTCGAGTTCGCCTATACAGTGCTCCGGCGCGAGATCGTTTCGCTCACCCTGCGACCGGGCTCGCCGCTTGATGAGGCGGCCCTCGCTGCAAGGCTGGGGCTGTCGCGAACCCCTGTGCACGAAGCGCTCGTCAGGCTCGCCTCGGAATCGCTGGTGGTGCTGCTGCCGAACCGCGGCGCCAGCGTTGCAAGTCTCAACTGGGATGACCTTCGCGAGATGTTCGAGGCACTCGATATCACCCAACGGCTCGTCACCAGATGGGCGGCGCTACGCCGAACCGATGCCCAGCTTGCCGAGATCGATGCCGAGCGGGTTGCGTTCGAACAGCATGAGGTGGCGGGTCGCGCGGAGGAGATGAATGAGAGCAATTGGCGGTTTCATGCGCTGATCGCTGCTGCCTGCGGCAACAAGCTGATCGAGCGCAACTACCTCCACCTCCTCACGCTCGCGCTGCGTATCGCCTATCTGGCCTACAACGTTGAGCATTTCGCGTCGAAGGCTGCGTATCAGAAGCACATGGATACAATCCTGACGGAGCACATCGCCATGGTCGCTGCCATCAGGGACCGGGACGCCGACAAGGCGGATGCCCTGGGGCGTTCGCACGCCGATCTCGGCCGGCAACGCATTCAGGATGTGCTGACGAGAGGGGTGAGCAATTCGCTGGATATCGCACTCGATTATCCGATTGCGATGCTGAGGCAATGATGGTGTGGCCGCCGGCCAGCAATCCTTCGGCCATTGCGCCTACCTCAAATACCCCACCACCATCCGCGTCGTCTCGTCCACCAGCGTCCGCACCGTCTTCTCCGTCAGCATCTCGGCGTGGTTCAGCACCGTGTTGTGCGCGACGGATTCGATCGCGCTGACGCAGATGAAGGTTGCGACATCAACGTCCATCTTGCGCATCTCCTTGCGGCGGCTTTCGAGATAGGTGCGCACTAAGGTGTGGACTTCGCGGTTGAAGGCCTCGACATCCCTGAGCTGGCCGGTGCGGGGGATCTGCTCGGCGAGGACGCGGTGGAGTTTCGGGTTGATGCGGTGGGCTTCGATCGCGACGGTGACGAGTTTTCGCACGGCCTTGTCGATCGGCAGGTCGGCGACTTCAAGGAGCGCCGTGCGGACGATGGCCATGATCTCCTCGTTGTGACGCTCGATCACGGCGGCGACGAGCGCTTCCTTGCTCGGGAAGTATTGATAGAGCGAGCCGACGCTGACGCCGGCCACTTCGGCGATGCGGTTGGTGCTGGCTTTCTCAAAGCCTTCCTTGACCAGAATGCGAGCAGTTGCCTCGACCAGCGCGTCGACGGTGGCGCGGGATCGCTCCTGCGAGGCGTTTTTCCGGGGTTTTGTGGGCGATTTGCGGGCCACGGCCTTGTGATCTGAATGCGAGTAGGAAAAGCGAGTGAATGCTCGCATTATAGCGGCAAGTGGCGGCGGGTCGGCAAGCCTCTTTGTCGCCGTGTCGAAAGAGCCAGAGGGGGATGTGGCCATGAGCGTTGCAAGAATCGTGTCGGCCTTGCAGTGGTGCCCGGGCGGTTGCGTGTTCAGTCCACCGGCCCGGCGCGATCCCGCGCCAAGCCTGCAAAGCCGCGCCTTCAACCTGCTGCTGCGTCTTCTTCCGTTCAAGAAGCAACTGGCGTCAGCCGAAGTCGTGCAGGCGCACGTGCAGAAGCTCGCATTGGAGCCTGTAACGTTCGAGCCGACGGGACTTGGCCGCGGCGTCGAGGCCACGCTGACGAAGATGGGCGGATGGCCGGTCTACTACACCGCGCCGTCATCGGGCCATGAGGGCTGCAACTACGTCATGTTCCTGCATGGCGGCGGCTTCATCAACGAGATCGTGCCGGCGCATTGGCGCTTCGTCGGCGAGATGACGCGCAAGGCGCGTGTCGTTTGCGTCGTGCCGATCTATCCGCTGGCGCCGCGCGCGACCGCGAAGGATGTCGTGCCGGCGACGGCCGAGCTGCTGCGCATGCTGCTGGAAGACGCAGGGTCCGCAAAGGTCACGGTGGTCGGCAATTCGGCCGGCGCGGGGCTCGCGCTCGCGGCCTGCCAGTGGCTGCGCGATCGCGGCCATCGGCAGCCGAGCCGGCTGGTGCTGATCTCGCCAGCGGCCGATGCGTCGGTCAGCCGTCCGGAGCAGGTTGCGCTCGCGGCACGCGATCCGATCCAGGACATTCCGGGGATCATCGAGGCGGGACGGCTTTATGCCGGCGAGCTCGATGTCGGCCATCCCTTCGTCAGTCCGCTCAACGGTGCGTTTCGCGCGCTGGCGCCGATGACGATCTTCGCAGGGACGCGCGATCTGCTCTACCCCGACAGCGTCGATCTCGCGGAGCGGGCGAGGGCGGTGGGCGTGTCGGTCGAGCTGCATCTGTTGCGTGACCAGCCGCACAATTATGCGCTGATGCCGACACCGGAGGGACGGCGGGCACGTGCGATCATCCTGCGTGAGGTGGCTTAAGGGTGTGACGTGATCATCGTCACAGAGCGCGCTGCCGCGAACGGTCCGGCGCTGGCGGTGCCCGCATGGAGGGGACAAGGCGGCCCCCGGGGCGTTTCCTCCTGGATCAGTCGTCCTGGTATCCGTCGACCCGGTACCAGTAATTTTGCGGGGCCTTCAGGCGTGGCCCTTGATCTCGTAGTGACCCGGCACGCATTTGTAGCGCTCGAGGCGCCAGTTGGCGTGATAGATCGGATGCTCGCCCATCCATTTCGCCAGCGGTGCCTGTGCACCGATCGCACACTGCATCATCGACATTTCGGGCGTCATGTTGCTGTCGGTCACAATTTCCTCGACGCAAGCGCCCGAGGCAGATGCACCTAGCCGGCAGAGCACGGCAACGACGGTCACGAACATTCCTGTCACCTCATCGAAAGTTTCAGACCACGAAGAGGATGCAAGCGGAGTGCCAGAGCCTGTGACCCAAACAACACGCTGGCCTGGACGACTCGACCCAGCGTCCATCCCCATTTGGTGATTCGGATTGTAAAAAAATTGCCATTAACCCGAAGCCGGACAAATACGGGGAACCGGGGTGGGCACCGCAGCCCGGAGGGCAGTCCCACAAGGAAGCGATTTCTCGGTTGCCATCCTTCGAGACGCCCGCCGTGGGCGGGCCCTCAGGATGAGGACTGAGGGCGCGGCCGTCATTTGAGCGAGCACCGATGCGGCCTAGCCTCATCCTGAGGGGCCGCGGAGCGGCCGTCTCGAAGGACGAGGCGTGCGTTCAGATCGCGCAAAAATGTCGTATGCGGTAGCGCTGCCGCAGCCGGTGGGCGCGCAGAGCTTGCTCCGCTGCTGGCGCTCGCCGTTGAGCGCGCCGCAGCTCGCGCGGCAGAATAGTCCGCGCGCCGAAATTACAAGTCGATCATTGCAGTGCCGATCCGCTTTTACCTGCGGATGCGGCGCTGCTACATTTTGCGCGCGCGTCAGCGCGCAGCGATGAAGAAACATACCGACAAGGGAGGGGCCGAAAGTCCCATGAAGGATTTTGCTGGAAAGATCGCGGTCATCACCGGCGGCGGCACGGGAATGGGGCGCGAACTCGCGCGGCAGCTCGTTGCCGAGGGCTGCAATGTCGCGATGTGCGACGTCTCCGAGGCCGCGATGGCCGAGACCAGGCGGCTGTGCGAGGTCGAGAAGCTGCCGCAGGGCCTGCGCGTCACGACGCATGTCGCCGATGTCGCGATCGAGGATCATCTCAAGCGCTTTCGCGACGAGCTCGCCGAGCAGCAGAAGACCGACAGAGTCCATCTGCTGTTCAACAATGCCGGCATCGGTGGCGGCGGCAGCCTGTTCACCAACACGCGCGAGCAATGGGAGCGCACCTTCAACATCTGCTGGGGCGGGGTCTATCTCGGCGTGCGCACCTTCCTGCCGATGCTGGTCGCGGCCGACGAGGCCCACATCGTCAACACCGCCAGCGTCAACGGCTTCTGGGCCTCGATCGGCATGAACCAGGCGCACACCGCCTACAGCTCGGCCAAGTTCGCGGTGAAGGGATTTACCGAAGCGCTGATCAACGACCTGCGCCTGCACGCCCCGCACGTCAAATGCTCGGTGGTGATGCCCGGCCATATCGGCACCTCGATCGTCTCCAATTCGCGCAAGGTGCAGAGCGCGGACGGCTCGGAGCGGCTCAATGCCGACGAGGTCGCGCTGACCCGCAAGCGCCTGGTCGCCGCCGGCGTGCCCGATGCCGACAAGATGTCGGACGAGGACATCCAGGCGGCGTTTGCCGAGCGGGCCCGCAGCTTCCTGGAGGACGCGCCGACGACGGCAGCGCAGGCCGCGAAGATCATCCTCGACGGGGTCAAGGCGGAGCGCTGGCGCATCCTCGTGGGCGAGGACGCCAAGCGCCTCGACGAACGCGTGCGCGCGACGCCGGAGCAGGCCTACGACCGCGCCTTCTACGAAAGCTTCACGCAGGAGGTCGGCTGGCGACTCGGTTGAGTCTGCTTCGCGGTTGCGACCGGCGACGCGCGCATATGGGTATGATGATCGTCATGGCAAGAGGTGCGCAGTCAATTTGACGTGCCACCTCCTGCCATTGTTCACAGCCTTATGACGAATTGGAATGTCACGCATGCGGCGCGGCCGATCGTTCAAGCATTGTTCAAGCGATGGTGATCTCAAACACCTGTAATGGCGCGCGCGGCAGCTTGGTTGGTGACCCAAAATAGTCTAGTCAATCAGGGGTAACGCGATGACAGAGCGTAGCTCCCGATGATGCCCGCATGCCTCTCCGACGACTGGACCCTTTGCCCGGAGAGAGAGGACATCTCCGCTGAATTCACGCGGCTCCTCACCGCGGCCCAGGAGGGCGGCGCCACGATCGCGGAATGCCTGATGATCGCGCGGCAGCTCAAGCGGGGCGACGAGCAATCCTGGCATCGCGAGTGGAAGAAGCTCGCGCGGACCAATCGCCACCGTGCCGAAGCTGCATTCGCCGAAGGCCACATGGCGACCGCGCAGCGCAACTGGCTGCGGGCGCTCAATTACTACGGTGCAGCGGCGATGCCGCTCGATCCGGCCGACGAGCGCCGCTGGGTTGCGGTGCTGGCGATGCAGGAATGTGCCCGCCGCTATCTCACGGCGCGTGCGCCGGCCGGCGAGGTCGTGACTATACCCTGGGTCGAGGATCACGCGTTGCAGGGCTACTTCCTGCCCGCGCCGTCGGCACGAGGCCGGGCGCCGACCGTGATCTGCATCGGCGAGCCCGGACACCGCAAGGAGGAATTCCTGTTCAAGCTCGCGCCGCATGCGCGCGAGCGCGGATTGTCGATGCTGGCGCTGGACCTGCTCGGCGACCAGCGCGACGACTACACCGATGCGCTTCTGCAGCGCCGGGACCTCGAGAGCGCGATTGCGAGCGTCATGGATTATCTGGAAACGCGCGGCGACGTCGATTTCGACCGCGTCGCCATCGTGGCGGACGGGTGGGGCTCTTCGTTCGTGGCGCGCGCGGTGTTGCAGGAGCCGCGGCTGGCTGCGGCGGTCTGCGACGGCGGCCTGTGGGATCTGCACGAACGATCCTTCTTCGCCAGCCGCTTTGCGATGAGCGACCTCAGCATCGTCCCGGTGCCGCATGCGCCGCTGATGGCCTCCAGTGCCGATTGTCCGGTGCTGATCACGCTCGGCGAGGATGGCTGGCTCAAGGCCGACCGGGCGCGTCAGATCGTCCAGAAATCCCGGCTCGGCAGCTCCGACATCGCGCTGAAGGTGTTCACCGCGGCGGAGACCGGCGCAGCGCAAGCCCATGCGGACAATCCGAGCCTTGCCAACGAATACATCTTCGACTGGCTGGAAACCCGCCTCGGCGCCGGGCGCGACGCCTGAGCGCGGGCTCGCTCAGAAATCGAGCGAGATCCTGACGCAGGCCTTTTCGAGGCGAGTCTTCAGCGTGGCGAGCTTGGTGGTGAATTCCGTCAGCTCGTTCTCGTCGAACTCCTGGAAGACGAATTCACGAATCGTCTTGTACTGCTCGTTGAGGCTCGCAATGTGCTTCTGGGTCTTGTCGACCAGGGACAGCCGCACGACCCTGGCGTCGGTCGGCGAGGGCCGCCGGCGCAGCAGGCCCTTCTTTTCAAGCAGCTTGGATTGGGTGGTGACGAACGAAGGATCGACGTGGAGCAGCTTGGAGACCACGTTGACCGGCACGCCGTCGTCCTTGTCGAGGTCGGAGATCGCCATCAGGATCAACCATTGCGGGCCGCTGATGCCGAGCGTCCTCGCCCAGAACTGACGCAGCTCCTCCAGATACATGTTGATCGAGGATATCTCCCAGGTGAAGCGCCTGATGATATCCAGATTGCCGATGGAGCGCAGACGCGCTCCTTCTTTCCTCGTCGCGGACACAGCATCACTCCCGTGAAATGATTCTTCAGGCCGGTGTTCGTGCGGTGGGCATAGTCCACGCAAGCCTGCCCTGACGCAAGTGCAGAGCAGGGTAATTTTGTCACTAAAACTACAAAGATGAGCCGCTCAGCCTATTGGCCCGGCCCGGGTGTTGCGCGCGGGGCACAGGTTTAGCGAAACCAGAAAGCTGACCAAATAAACTATTTTGATTAGCGGAACGGCGCAGGCATATTGGTCGGTGACGGTGGGGGGTACTCGATCGTCCCGTTGCAGGTGGTTCGCTCACGTCCCTCGCGTCGAAAGCGGGTGTGTCCGAAAGCGCGAAGCGGCCGAGCGGATTTGAAGAGACGGGGATCTGGGGGGCCTCACGGTCCAGTCTCCGTAAAATGAGCAACTTGGAGGTTTTAAATGAAAATGGTGAAGAGCCTTTTGCTCGGCACTGCGGCGGGTCTGATCGCCGTCGGCGGAGCTCAGGCGGCCGATCTTCCGGTCAAGGCCAAGGCGGTCGAATACGTGAAGATCTGCACGCTGTACGGCGCGGGTTTCTACTACATCCCGGGCAGCGACACCTGCATCAAGCTCGGCGGCTATCTGCGTGCCGAAGTGGCGCTCAATGCCGGCGGCCACTACAGCGCCCAGTACAACGGCGTGTTCGCAGCCAACAACCGCCTGACCAACTACTACTCGATGCGCGCTCGTGAAGATCTCAACATCGACACGCGCACCGCGACCGAGTACGGCGTGGTCCGCACCTATTTCGATGCGGTTTTCACCTGGACGACCGGCAACTATGGCGGCACCGGTTCGGCCACTGGCGGCACCCAGTACAGCGGCACGATCGGCCTCAATGCCGCGGGTACCGGCCTTACGGGCTCGGGCGGCGGCAACGTCAACGGCACCGACGGCAATCTCTCGGGCGGCTCGCTCGGCGTCTACTACGCGTTCATCCAGTTCGCCGGCTTCACCCTGGGTAAGTCGGTGTCGCAGTTCGACGCGCCCTGGATCAACTATCCCGGCAACAACTTCGACCAGCTGGTCGGCGGCAGCGGCACCACCAACGGCGTTCCGCAGGTCACCTACACCGCCGATTTCGGTCAGGGCGTGACGGCGACCATCTCGGCGCAGGACCAGACGCAGGTCTCCCAGACCAACCTCTGGAACACGGCGGGCATGTCGACCACGGGCGTGCTCGGCGGCGCCTACGGCTCGAACAATTTCGGCGGCACGCGGGCGCCCGACATCATCGGCAACGTCCGCGTCGACCAGGCGTGGGGTCTGTTCCAGGCGTCGGTCGCCGCGCACGACAACCATGTCGGCTACTACGGCGCGACCGAAGTCACTGGTCATCCGGAAGACAAGTGGGGCTGGGCCGTCCAGCTCGCTCTGTCGATCAAGAACATTCCGACCGGCGCCGGCGACGTGATCAACATCTCGGGCGTCTACACCGAGGGCGCGAGCCGCTACAACTTCCAGGAGCTGGCCGCGACCAGCTACTCGATGTTCGGCAGCTCCAGCGGCGCCTATCAGAGCATCGGCTTCGCCGGCGTGTCTGACGCGGTGTTCGCCCCCGGCGGCGGCCTCGAGCTGACCAAGACCTACGGCTTCCGTGGTGCCTACACCCACAACTGGAGCCCGTACTGGAACACGGCGCTCTATGGCGCGTGGGCCGCGGTCAACTACAGCGGCACGGCGAAGAGCCTGATCTGCGGCAGCGCCGCGTTCGCCACCCTGACCGGCACCTGCAACCCGGACTTCAACATCGGCCAGGTGGGTGTCATCACCCGCTGGACGCCGGTGAAGAACCTGACCTTCTCGGCTGACTTCACCTACAGCCACCTCGACCAGAAGTATTCGGGCGTGATCACGACCGGTGCACTGACGGGCGTCGCCAAGCCGGCGGCCACCTACGAGCTGAAGGACCAGGACACCTACAGCCTGCTGCTGCGCGCCCAGCGCAACTGGTAAGGCCGTTCTATCGGACTTGATGAAGCCCCGGCGGGAAACCGCCGGGGCTTTTTTTCGCAGGAGGGGCATTCGGAAAGTCCGTATATCCTTTGCCGGGGACGAAGACGAGCTATGCGATTCGATCGCTTCAAACTTATTTACTTACCTGAGTTAATCAGCTATATAGCTCTCAGCCAAATACGAAAGTTGCGGCTCTTAGCTTCACGCTAAGCCTCCAGGAACCTCCGGTGATGCCCCGCCGGAGGTTTTTCTTTTTTGGAGAACAGGGCTCAACCGCGCATCACGCGGGCGCGCGAGTTCGGCCGGTAGGCGAGGCGGCTGTGACCGGTGCAATAGGGCTGGCCGTCGGGCGCGCTATTGCCGCAGAAACAGAAATCGTCTTCGCCCGGGCTCGAGATCGGCCAGCGGCAGCGGTTCTCGGACAATTCCAGCAGCGAGCAGCGATTGGCGTCGTCGATGGGACCTGCGACGACCGGCGCGTCGGTCTCGCCATAGATTGTCGCGAGCATCTCGTATTGCAGCCGCGGTACGGCACGTGTCGCGCGCGCCGGCGGCGCGAGGCTTCGCTCGAGCCGGCGGTCCTCGACCGCGCGGCTGCGCGTCAGATTGAGCCGGGACAGCTTGCCGATGACCGCGTTGCGGCTGACGCCGATGTCGGCGGCGATCTCGCGGCAGGAGAGGCCGGCCTCGAAGTGCTGCTTCAGAAGTTCAATTCGTTCGTCGGTCCAAGTCGGTGAAGAAGTCGGTGAGAGAACAGGCATTGGTAACGGTCCCAGGTTGCAGATGCCGGCCATCCGCCTTGTCGAGATCCGTCCGCCTCACGTCCGGCGCGCGCTCACGTCCTGCCGTTGTCGCGAATCGACAGAAGCCCGTCCTTGATGGCGAGACGGATGCCTTCCTCGATCAAGGTTCGTGCGACGCCGGGAACGCTGGTGCCGTGGGTGCCCTGTCTCACCAGTTTCTCCAGATAGGTGATGGTCGAGAGCGCCAAGGTTACGGGGATGCGGTCAGTCTCGGCTTTTTCGGTGGCCATGGCCCGAACGCTAGCCTCTTACTCGGGTACATAAAAGTAACGATTAAGACTCTATTTAGGTTCGGGGGTGGAAGTCAAATGTGGTCACAGGCCGCGGCTCAGCGCATTGGAATCACTTGAGAAATCGGGCACGCGCCGGCGCGCCGCGCGGAAGCCTGCGCGGCGGCGTTGCGTTGACAGGTCAGCAGATGCGGGCCGGCTCAGCCGTGCACGATGGTCTTTTCGATCATGCAATGGATGCCCTTGGAGCCGTTGACGGTCTGGGTCACCCGCAGATCGGCCGCCAGGCTGCACAAGGTGTAGGCGTCCTCGCGCGACAGGTTTCGCCTCTCTCCGAGCAGGGCGATCATGTCGCGCAGCGCGCGCACCACGCACTGGTCGAGGTCGGGGTCCATCGCCATGGTCATGTAGTGCGTCGCCGTCTCGGCGCGGGGATAGTCGAGCTTGAGATCCTTGCGCAGCGTCAGGCGGAAGCGGCCCTGCAGCGCGGTCTCGATCGCGGTGACGCAGACCTCGCCGTCGCCCTGCACGCCATGGCCGTCGCCGCAGGAGAACAGCGCGCCCGGAACGAACACCGGCAGATAGAGCGTCGCGCCGGGACCGAGCTCCTTGTTGTCGAGATTGCCGCCCATGGCGCGCGGGACCAGCGAGGAGATGCGGCCCCAGCTAGGTGGCGGCGAAACGCCCATCACGCCGAAGAACGGTTTCAGCGGCAGATCGAGGCCCCAGGGCAGGCGGCCGACCATCCGCGTCCGGTCCAGCGGGATATTGAGGACTCGCGTCTCGTGAAAATCGTCGGGCAGGGTGCCGGCCAGCGGCCTGATGAGGTTGTAGCCCCAGTCCTGCCGGAGCTGGACGTCGAGAATCTCGACCGCGAGCACGTCGCCGGGCTCCGCGCCCTCGACCGCGATCGGTCCGGTGAGGATGTGGCCGGGTAGCATGCGCTCACTCCTGGCATGAACCTCGAGCAGCTCCGGGGGGATGTGAAACTTGTTGCGGTCGGGCAGCATGTCGGGGCCGCCGCTGATGGTGTCGACCGTCACCTCGTCGCCGCTTTTGATCGTCAGCACCGGCTTGAGCGCGGCTTCGAAGAAGCCCCAATGACAGGTCTCGGGGCTGGAATGCAGGTGGTGATGGGTCATTTGCGGCCGTCCGATCGGTTCTGCTTGTCATGCCCGGGCTTGACCCGGCGAGCGATCCTCTTTCATGAAGATTTCCGATCATGGACGGGTCGGTCAAGCCCGCGCGTGGCACGGTCATTCGAGTGAGGCTCCCCTGTATTTCGTCCTGTCCAAGACCCTCGGCACGGCGCTGCTGCCGATCAATCTCCTGGTCGAGCTCGGCATCCTGTCGCTGGTGCTGATGCTGACGCGCTTTGCCGCGCTCGGTCGCAAGCTTGCGGTGACCACGCTGGTCCTGCTGGCGCTGGCTGCGTTCTCGCCGCTCGGCAATGTCCTGCTTTATCCGCTGGAGTCGCGCTTTCCGAAGTGGGACCCGTCGCGGGGCGCGCCCGACGGCATCATCGTGCTCGGCGGCTCCGTCGACACCGATCTGTCGGCGGCGCATCGCACGCCGGTGGTCTCGGCCGCAGCCGATCGCATGCTGGCACCGGCCGAGCTCGCGCGCCGTTATCCGAATGCGCGCATCGTCTTCACCGGGGGCTCGGCGAACCTGGTCTCCACCGATGCGAGGGAAGCCGACTATTCCGCGCCGATCCTGGAAAGCCTCGGTATCCCGAAGGAACGCCTGATCATCGAACGGGACTCGCGCAACACCTGGGAGAATGCGGTCTTCACCAGGCAATTGGTGTCGCCGAAGCCGGGCGAGCGCTGGCTGCTGGTAACGTCGGCCTTCCACATGCCGCGCGCGATGGGGATCTTCCACAAGGCCGGATTTGGCGTCGAGGCCTATCCGGTCGACTGGCGAATGGGCGGGCGCGACGATCTCTTCGCGTTCACGCATATCGGCAAGGAAGGTCTCGGCAGGACCGACGTCGCCATGCGCGAATGGATCGGTCTTCTGGCGTACCGGATCATGGGCCGGACCGGCGAGTTGCTACCGGGGCCGGCCAGGGACTAGAACGAGGGTCGCAAAACAAGAACACAGCACCGGCGCCACCGCCGGTCGGGAGGATGCGATGCAGCAGCAGAGTGCAGAGACCATCGACCTTGCCGGGCTCGTCGCCGACCTCAACAGCCTGTTGCGGCTGAAGACCAATGTGATCGGCATGAAGCTGTTCGCGCACGCCGCCGACATGGAAGCGATCCCGAAAATACGGCGGCCGAATGCGATCCATACCACCGACCAGATCGTCAGCATGGCCTCGCGGCTCGGCTGGACCGTCGGCATCACCGCCGACGACCTTGTCGGCGCGCAGTGCCGCGCGGTGATCGGGCTTGCGCCGCAGGACGACAAATGGCTCGCCGGCGAAAACTATGTCGGGGTCTGGCACGGCACCGCGGAGGACGCACGCAAGCGCCAGGAGGCGCTCGACGTGGTTCCGTTCGGGCACTATCAGGCGCTCGCGGTCAGCCCGCTCGCAAGCGGACGGCTCGATCCGCCCGACATCTGCCTCGTCTACGCGACACCGGGGCAAATGATCATCCTGATCAACGGGCTGCAATATACCGGCTACAGGAAATTCGAGTGGGGCGTGGTCGGCGAGACCGCCTGCGCGGATTCCTGGGGCCGGGCGCTCAAGACCGGGGAGCCCAGCCTGTCCTTGCCATGCTATGCCGAACGGCGCTATGGCGGCGTGCCGGACGAGGAGATGCTGATGGCGCTGAAGCCAGCGCATCTCGCCAAGGCAATCGAGGGCATGAAGGCGCTGGCGAAGAACGGCCTGCGCTATCCGATCCCGCCCTATGGTATTCAAAGCGACGTCCGTGCCGGCATGGGCGTGAGCTACGCGAAGAAGTAAAGGCCAATCATGAGCTCTGCGAAATTCGACATCGTCGTTTACGGCGCGACCGGTTTCACCGGCCAGCTCGTCGCCGAATATCTGGCGGCGCATTACAAGGACGACAAGGCGCTCAAATGGGCGATGGCGGGCCGCAGCCTCGACAAGCTGAAATCGGTGCGTGACGCCATCGGCGCGCCCGCCGACACGCCGCTGATCGTGGCGGACGCGTCGGACGCTGCCTCGCTGAAGGCGATGGTGGCGCAGACCAAGTCGGTGATCACGACGGTCGGTCCGTATCAATTCTATGGCGAGGACCTGCTCGCGGCCTGCGTTGCTGCGGGTGCGGATTATTTCGATCTCTGCGGCGAGCCGGTCTGGATGCGGCAGATGATCGACAAGTACGGTGCGGCGGCCAAGGCAAGCGGCGCGCGCATCGTGTTCTCCTGCGGTTATGATTCCGTGCCGTTCGAGCTCGGGACGTTCTTCGTGCAGGAGGAAGCAAAGCGCGTGTTCGGCGCGCCGGTTGCCCGCGTGAAGGGCCGCGTGCGCGACATGCGCGGCACGCTGTCAGGCGGCACCGCGGCGAGTGCGAAAGCGACCTTCGACGCCGTCGCCAAGGATCTCAGCCTCGTCGCCATCCTCAACGATCACTTCGCGCTCACGCCCGGCTTCACCGGTCCGAAGCAGCCGAAGGGCAACAGGGCCGCTTACGAAGAGGACCTGCAATCCTGGGCCGCGCCGTTCATGATGGCGCTGATCAACACGCGCAACGTCCATCGCTCCAACATGCTGATGGGCTTTCCCTACGGCCAGGACTTCGTCTACGACGAGATGGTCCTGACCGGCCCCGGCGAGAAGGGTGAGGCCAACGCCAAGCGCGTGATGGCGGCCAACGCCGAGAAGACCGGCCCGAACGCGCCAAAGCCGGGCGAGGGGCCGTCGAAGGAGGAGCGCGAGAACGGTCTCTTCAACCTGCTCTATGTCGCCATCGCGCCCGACGGCCGCATGGTCCGCGCCGGCGTCACCGGTGACCGCGATCCCGGCTACGGCTCGACCTCGAAGATGATCTCCGAATGCGCGATCTGCCTGCTGCGTGACGCGAGCGATGTTCCGGGCGGCTTCTGGACGCCGGGCGCAGCGATGCAGCACAAGCTGATCAAGCGGCTGGTCGAGAACGCTGGGCTGACGTTCAGGGTGGAGGGCTAGGCGCTTCCTTCGCCTCGCCCCGCTTGCGGGGAGAGGCCGACGCGCGGAACGCGCGGCGGGTGAGGGGGCTCACCGCGAGTCCCGCACTCACCGTTTTCGCGGAGAGAGCCCCTCACCCCAACCCTCTCCCCGTAAGAACGGGGAGAGGGAGAGAAGAAATCTACACCGCTCGCGCGTCGTACGCGTACATGAACTCCATGCTCTTCGAGCCCAGCGGCAATAGCCATTTCAGCATCTGATTGCGCACCCATGCGCCGGTGGCGCTGAACTCGCGCTTGCTGTTGCCGTTGCGGCGGGCCATCGCGACGATCTTCTCGGTGCGCGGGCGGCGCTCGGCCTCGAAGGCCTGGAAGGTGGCGCCGAGATCCTGACCCTCCTGCATCAAGCGCGCGAGCCGCATCGCGTCCTCAAGCGCCAGCGAGGCCCCCTGGCCCGCGTGGGGACTGGTCGCATGCGCGGCATCGCCGATCAGCAGCGAGCGCTTGCGCGACCAGGTCGGCAGGGTCGCGACGTCGAGCGTGTCGGTGACCACGATGTTCTCGGCCGCTTCGATGATATCAGGGATCGGATCGTGCCAGCCGCGGTGGAAGCCGCGCAGATGCTGCTTCAGGGTCGCGTGGTCGAGCGCGCGGAACATCGCCGCGTCCAAGCCGCGCGCGGGCTGGGTGCTCCACCACATCACGCCGTCGTTCGGGTCCGGGCTGCAATAGCCGTAGCCGAAGAATCCGCTCTGGCCGAACGTGGTCTCGACATGCCGGCCGATTGATCTACCGTCGAGCACGGCGTGCGGCACGAAGCCGCCGAAGCCGATCAGGCCGGTGTCGAACGGCTGCGGTCCGTCGGGCACGACCTGGCGGCGTACGACCGAGTGCACGCCGTCGGCGCCGATCAGGAAGTCGCCTTCGGCGGTGGTGCCGTCGGAGAAGTAGGCGATGACCGGCTGGTCGCCGCGATCCTCGACCTTGATCAGGCGCTTCTCGAAATAGAGCGAGACGCAGGCGCACCAGGCCTTGTCGATCAGGATCTCGTTCAGCGCGGCGCGGGAAATGTTGACGGCCGGCTGGCCGAAGCGCCGCGCCATGTCGCGGTTGATCGAGCCGAGCCTCTCGCCGCCCTGCGAATAGAAGTCGAACGCTTCCGCGACCGAACCGCGGCTGATCAGCTCGTTCGAAAGGCCGATCTCGTCCATCACATGCATGCCGTTGGGTGCGATCTGCAGGCCGCCGCCGATGCCCTTCGAATAGGGCCAGGCCTCGTAGATGGCGGACGCGATGCCGGCGCGGCGCAGCAGGATCGCGGCGACGGGCCCGGCGATGCCGGCGCCGATGATGAGGGCCTTGCGGGGACGGCTGGACATGGCTTGCTCCCGACGTTTCCGTGGTGCTAGGAGAAATTACGGTCGCTAAATCTCTTAGTGGCTAAGATATATATCGAGTAAGATAAGAGGCCGACCTTGTCAAGGACGAAGGCGCGCACTGCGCTGTTGCAGGAGCTCGAGGCAGCGATGCGCAGGTCCTCCGCGCAGGGCGTGCTCTATGGCCAGACCGTTGCGAACGTTGCCGGAATCGCCAACTCCGACCTCGAATGCATGGACATCCTCTATCTCGAGGGCCGCGTCACCGCGGGCCGGCTCGCCGAGGTCACGGGCCTGACGACGGGCGCAATCACCGGCGTGATCGACCGGCTCGAGAAGGCTGGCCTCGTGCGCCGCGAGCGGGACGAGAAGGACCGCCGCAAGGTCTTCATTTCCGTCGTGCCGGAGACGGCCATGAAGATCGGCCAGCTCTACGTGCCGATGCAGCAGGCGATGGAGAAGGTGTTCGGCGCCTATTCGGACGAGGAGCTGCGGCTGCTGCTGCGCTTCGCCAACGAGGGCTACAAGGGCGTGCTTGCGGCGACGGAGGCGCTGAAGGGCCTGCTCGACACGCCGCCGGAGAAGCGTCCCGAGCTCAAGCTGAAGAAGCTTCGTCCGAAATCTTGACCTTGTAGATCTGCGCGGCGGCGATCATGCCCCACATCGCGCCCAGCATCATCCAGAAGTGGCGCCAGTGGTCGGTGTCGATCACGAAGCTTTCGCCGACGGTGCCGACGAAGGCGGAGAAGATCGCAAGATAAGCGCGCTGCCAGGGCACGCGCACGAAGATGTGCCTGAAGCCCATGATGACCGTGGTGAAGACCAGCGCGGGATAGCAGACGCCGGAGAGCCAGCCGCCGGACATGAAGGCGTTGAGGTAGGAGTTGTGGGTGTCCTCGGGGAAGTAGCGGTGGAATTGCAGCGGGCCGATGCCGAACGGCAGCTCGAGCGCCATCTCCGCACCCAGGATGTGCCGGCCGAACCGGCCGAAGCGGCCCTCGTCATAGCTCTGGTCGAAGCTCGCGCGCTGCTTGAACATCTCGGCGGTGGAATCGAACGACAGCAGCACCGCAATCAGCGCGATGCCCAGCACCGCGGCGACGATCGCCATGACGATGATGCGCGAGCGCTGCGCGTTGGTGCGGCTGGTCAGCACCGTCAGCGCCAGCATGAAGGCGGAGGTCAGAACGAGGCCGCCCCAGGCGGCGCGCGAGAACGCGAGCAGGATCGCCAGCGACATGATGCCGAAGGCGATGACGTTGCGGAAGGCCTTGGCCAGCTTGTCCGAGACCACGCTCTGGAGCGCGAACAGCGCCGGCAGGATCAGGAAGGCGCCGAGCACGTTCGGGTCCTTGAACGTGCCGCGCGCGCGGCCGTAGAGCGTGAGGAGGTCGTCGCCGCCTGGAATCAGGTGGAAGTAGCCGGCGACCGCCAGCAGCGAAGCGACCATCGCACCGACCACGAGCCCTCGGCGGAGCATGTCGAGCCGGGCAGCCGTATCCTCGGAGGTGACAATCGCGAAGAACACCACCGTCACCGCCATGTACCAGGAGGTCGCGATCCAGCTCACCACCTCGGGCTGCTCGAACAGCGGGATCGCGCTGATGGTGTAGCCGACATTGAGCAGGACCAGCATCAGCACCAGCGGCATCAGCACGAGCCGCAGGCGCAGGCCGGTGGCAAAGAAGGCGACGGTCGCGAGCAGCGTCGCGATCTCATAGGGGCTGGGCTCGATGAAGACGATCGCGCCGGAGGCGCCGACCAGCCACACCAGCGCGCGCTGGAGTGCCAGCACGCCGGGCGCAGCCGGTGCGGCCAACTTCACTCCACCGGCTGTCGCCGCATACGCCATCACACGCTCACGCTACTCGTACGCCACAAACACGGCTGTCATCGCCCGGCTTGACCGGGCGATCCAGTACTCTGCGGCGCCTATCGTGGAAAATGGCTGGCGCTGCGGAGTACTGGATGCCCCGCCCCAGTGCGCAAGTGCGCACAAGGCGGGGCATGACACAATCAACTCAATATGCGTTCTCGTTCTTGGTCAGCAGCGAGACCGGCGTCTTCAGGAGAATGACGAGGTCGAACAGCACCGACCAGTTCTCGATGTAGTAGAGGTCGAACTCGACGCGCTTCTGGATCTTCTCTTCATTGTCGATCTCGCCGCGCCAGCCGTTGATCTGGGCCCAGCCGCTGATGCCGGGCTTGACGCGATGGCGGGCGAAATAGCCGTCGACGGCTTCGTCGAACAGGCGGCTCTGGAGCTTGCCCTGCACCGCATGCGGGCGCGGGCCGACCAGCGAGAGGTTGCCGGAGAACACCACGTTGAAGAGCTGCGGCAGCTCGTCGAGGCTGGTCTTGCGGATGAAGCGGCCGACGCGGGTGACGCGCGGATCGTTCTTGGTCACCACCTTCGAGGCCGTCGGGTCGGCCTGGTGGTGGTACATCGAGCGAAACTTGTAGACGTCGATGCGCTCATTGTTGAAGCCGAAGCGCTTCTGGCGGAACAGCACCGGACCCGGGCTGTCGAGCTTCACGGCCAATGCCACCAGTCCCATCACCGGCAGCGCCACAAGCAGGGCGAGGCTGCCGACGATGCGATCGAACAGCCATTTCATCACCAGATCCCAGTCGGTGATCGGCGCCTCGAACACGTCGAGCGTCGGCACCTCGCCGAGATAGGAATAGGAGCGGGGACGGAAGCGCAGCTTGTTGGTGTGCGCGGAGAGGCGAATGTCGACCGGCAGCACCCAGAGCTTCTTCAGCATCTCCAGGATGCGCGTCTCCGCGGAGATCGGCAGCGCGAACAGCACGAGATCGACGCGGGTGCGGCGGGCAAACTCGACGATGTCGTCGACCTTGCCGAGCTTGCGCGCGCCGGCGCAGGTGTCGAGCGCGCGGCTGTCGTTGCGGTCGTCGAACACGCCGAGCACGTGGATGTCGGAATCCTCCTGCGCATTCAGGGCCTCGATCAGCTCCTCGCCGTTGCGGTCGGAGCCGACGATGATGGTGCGGCGGTCGAGCCGGCCCTGCCGCGCCCAGGCGCGCACCAGCGAGCGCAGCACCAGACGCTCGGCGATCAGCGCGGCGAGTCCGAGGAAGTAGAAGGCGGCGAGCCACAGCCGCGACATTTCGCTGCCGAACTTGGCAAAGAAGGAGACACCGATGAACAGCAGGAAGACGAACGACCAGGACGAGATCATCCGCGTCATCTGCCGGAGCTGACCGCGGAACAGCTGCACCTGGTAGATGTCGGCGGCCTGGAAACAGACCACGGCGGCGATCGCGACGGCGACGATCTCCGCAGGATAGATCCAGCTGAAGCCGCCGGCGAGCGGCATGACGTAGCCGACATAGACTGCGAGGCCGACGAGGCTCAGCAGCGCGAAATCAATGAGGCGGACGAAGCCGGCGATCACGATCGGCGAATAGGCGCGGGCGACCTTCTGGTTGACGACCTCGAGCGCGGCGGGCGAGAGCCGGCGGCGGCGCTCCACAAAGGGCTGGTCAGCGGGCCTTGCCGCGGCGCTGGTCGCGGCATCGAACATCGAGCGTGCGTTGAGCGGTTCCACGGGCGTCCACGTCCATTCCAAGACCCCGCGGGTCGCGACGTTGCGGCCCCGGGCAAGCATCCCCTGGCACCTCGATTATCGAACAAATCGGAAGATTTTCTAAAGCGGGCTTAAGGATGGTTAATGATTGGCAAATGCGTCGCGATAGCCCGCGAGCACGCCGTCGACCATGGCCTGCTGGGAGAAATGCGCGGAGATCCGCTCGCGTAAGGACGTCGCGCGTTGCGCGGTCGCTTGCGGATCGTCCAGCGCGGCAGCGATCGCCTCGGCCATGGCCTCGGGATTGCTCGGCGCGAACAAGGCGGGGCTGCCGGTGCCGAAGATTTCGGGGATGCCGCCGATCTTCGAGGCGATCATCGGAATGCCGGCCGCGCCCGCCTCGATCACCACATAGGGCATGGAATCGCCGCGCGAGGGGACGACCAGCAGCCGCCCCTTGGAGAAGCCGTAGCGCGCCTTGACGTGGCCGATGAAGCGGATGGCGCTCGCGAGGCCGAGCTGCTCGACCTGCGCCTTCAGCGCCGCCGTCTCCTCGCCGTCGCCGCCGAGGGTGAGCGTGACGTTCTTGCCGCCTTCGCGCAGGCGCGCCACGGCATCGACCAGCAGGTCCGCGCCCTTGATGTGCCTGAACTCGCCGACATAGCAGAGGTCGGTCGCATCCTCGGCGGTGACGACAGGTTCGAATTCTTCCGGCGTCACGCCGTTGAAGACGCAATGCACCACGCCCTTGGGCGTGCCGACGATGCGCTGATAGGTGTCGCGGGCAAACGCGCTCTCGAACAGGAACAGGTCGGTCGCGCCCATCAGCGAGCGTTCGAGCCGGGCGTAGAACTCGCCCTTGAAGGTGTTGAGAGGATAGTGCAGCGAGCCGCCATGCGGGGTGTAGATGCGGATGGTGTCGTCGGTGCGCCGCCGCATGCGAATGAAGGCGCCGGCCTTGGCGCCGTGGCCGTGCATGACGTCAGGCTTGAGCTTCGCGATCAGGCGCCGCATCCGCAGCCACACCATGACATCATCGGGCGACGGCTCGCGGCGGATCGCCATGCGGTGCACGCCGAGCTTCAGCCGCGGCGCGAGCTCGGCCAGCGCCTTGTCGGCACGTTCGCCGCCGGTGAGGCTGTCGGCGAGGATCCCGACATAATGGCCGCGGTCGACCTGGCCGTTGGCGACGTCGAGGATGTGGCGGAAGATGCCGCCGACCGGAGCGCGCACGGCGTGCAGGATGCGAAGCGGCTGGTCGGGTGAGGGGGGCATGATCAAAACCAGCGCTCGACGGCGAATACCGAACAATTCCAGGAAATATCGAGATGGATTAAGAGCCTTCGTGGTTAACAAACGGTGACGGGTGCGTGGGCGCGAGGCGCGGGACGTCGCGATTAACCCAGCGGCAACCTTAATGGAGTGTAATCGCCCTGGTTGAGGTAGCTTGGTGGCGTTGCCCCTGCGGGAGTGTTCGATGCGTTTAGCGTTCTGGCGTGCCGGCAAGGACAGGGCGGTGGTCGAGCGGGCTGTTTCGAAATCCAAGGCCGAAGCCGCGCACAAAGCCGAATCTGCCAAGGTCGAAGCCGCCAAGGTTGAAGCAAAGCCGGCGCCGGTCATCGCGAAGCAGGCAGCAGTCGAATCCGGTGACATCGATCTGCACGCGCTCGGCGCGGCGTTGGCGCGCAAGCGCGGCTGGATCATCGTGCCCACGGTGCTGGCGCTCGTCGCATCCATCGCCGCCGTCAATCTGGTCACGCCGCGCTACAAGTCGGAATCCCGCATCCTGATCGACGGCCGCGAGAACGTGTTCCTGCGCCCGAACAGCGACCGCGCCGAGGAGCGGCAGGCGCTCGACGCCGAGGCCGTCACCAGCCAGGTGCAGCTCGTGCTGTCGCGCGATCTCGCGCGCGAGATCATCAAGAAGAACAAGCTGGCCGAGCGACCCGAATTCGATCCGGTGCTGCAAGGCATTTCGCCGCTGAAGTCGCTCGCGGCCCTCGTCGGCATCGGCCGCGATCCGTTCTCGATGACGCCGGAAGAGCGCGTGCTCGATGCCTATTACGAGCGGCTCCAGGCCTACGCCGTCGACAAGTCGCGCGTCATCGTGGTCGAATTCCAGTCCGCCGATCCGGATCTCGCCGTACGCGTCGCCAACTCGATCGCCGACGGCTATCTCGTGCTCCAGCAGAATGCGCGGCAGGACCAGGCGCGCAATGCGAGCCAATGGCTTGCGGGCGAGATCGAGAATCTGCGCAAGAAGGTTTCCGACGCCGAGGCCAGGGTCGAGGATTTCCGCTCCAAGTCGAGCCTGTTCGTCGGCACCAACAACACCACCCTGTCGAACCAGCAGATGGGCGAGGTCAACACCCAGCTCAACAACGCGCGCTCGATGAAGGCGGATGCGGAATCCAAGGCGCGGCTGATCAAGGAGATGCTCCAGAGCGGCAAGCCGATCGAGGCATCCGAAGTGGTGAACTCCGAGCTGATGCGGCGATTGTCGGAGCAGCGGGTCACATTGCGGGCGCAGCTCGCCGAACAGTCGTCCACGCTGCTCGGCAATCACCCGCGCATCAAGGAGCTGAAGGCGCAGCTCGGCGACCTCGACAACCAGATCCGGGACGAGGCGGCCAAGATCTCCCGCTCGCTCGAAAACGATGCGCGCATTGCCAGTGGCCGGGTCGACGGCCTGACCGCGAGCCTCGAGCAACTTAAGAAGCAGGCGACCTCGACCAACGGCCAGGACGTCCAGCTTCGCGCGCTCGAGCGCGAGGCCAAAGCGCAGCGCGATCTGCTCGAGACATATCTCGCCAAATATCGCGAGGCCAACACCCGCGAGACCATCGACACGGCGCCGACCGAAGGCCGCATCATCTCGCGCGCCATCGTCTCCAACACGCCGGCCTATCCGAAGAAGCTGCCGATCGTGCTGATCGCGACGATCGCGACGCTGCTGCTCTCGTCGGGCGTCGTCGTCACCGGCGAGCTGCTGCGTCAGACCGCGCCGCGCGCGGCGGCTGTGTTTGCGCCGGCGCCGGTGCAACCGCAGGCGGCGGTCCGCCAGGAACCATTGGTCGAACCGGTGGTCGAGCCCTTCGTCGAGCCGGTCATTGAAGAGCCGGCGCCGCTTCAGCCGGAGATGACCGCCGGTGCCGGTGTTGCCGAGTTCGCCGAGATCGAGCAGCTCGCCGACAGTCTACGTGCCGCCGGCCCGGCGGCGAAGAAGGTCACGGTGCTCGGCACCGCGCCGGGTGAAGCCGTCACGCTGTCGGCCTTGACGCTAGCCCGCCATCTGGCGCGCGCGGCGCGCGTCGTCGTGGTCGATCTCGCCGCATCCTCGCCGACTATTGCCGCCGTGTCGGTCGACGCCTCCGCGGCGGGCCTTGCCGAGCTGATGCAGGGCGAGGCTTCGTTCGCAGAGGTCATCACCCGCGACAAGCTCTCGCGGCTGCATCTGGTCATGGCCGGCCGTCCCGGCTTCGACCGCAGCCTGCTGCAATCGCCGCGCGTGAGCCTTGCGATCGACGCGCTGCTGCGCGCCTACGACCATGTGCTGCTCGATGCCGGCGGTGCTTCCGACCTTCCGGCGGAGCTGCTGACGGCCAGCGCCCGCGCCGTCGTGGTGCCCGATGCCTCGATGACGTCGGATGCGCGCACGCAGATGTGCGAGCAGCTGAAGGCCGTCGGCTTCAGCGAGGTAACGATGCTGAGCAAGCCCGTGCAGCCGTCGGATGCGGCAGAGACGCTGCGCGTGGTGGCGGCGTGATCGCTCTGACCCTCTCCCCTTGTGGGAGAGGGTGGCTTCGCGAAAGCGAAGCCGGGTGAGGGGTCTCTATCCTCACGAATAGTCGAGCGAATGGAGAGAACCCCTCATCCGGCGCTTCGCGCCACCTTCTCCCGCAAGGGGAGAAGGGACGAGAACTACCCGAACGCCTGCCGCAAGCGTCTGGCCAGATCGAACAGCACCTGGTTCTGCTTCACCAGCCGCTTGCCGTGGCTCAGCGATGACATCGCCATCGCCGCGAGTTTTCCGCGCGAGGTCAGCGGAATAAAACTGTCGAAGATGTCCTCGTCGTCCTTGCAGAACATCCGCTTGTACTCGTCCGAACCGATGCCGAGGTCGAGCGCGCGGTAGCCGCGTTCGCCGTAGCGGTCGATGATGTAGCGCATCAGGATCAGGCCCGGGCTGTAGCGGGCGTGCTCCGACATCGTGTAGGTGTTGAACATCATCGAGAAGCGCTGGCCGTCGGCGACGCCGGCGAAGATCGCGATCACCTCGTCGTTGCATTCGAGCGCGTGGATGTCGATGACGCGTCCTTCGCCGCGCGGCGCGAGGCACGCGCTGCGGACGAACTGCTCGACGCCCGGCTCGGCGAAGACGTTCGGCAGCTTCTGCTCGGCCATCCGCGCCGGTTTGATGCGAAAGAACCAGTCGAGCAGGCGGGTGACGTCCGCGTCCGTCGTGGCGAGGTGATAGCGGTAGCCGGCAAGCGACTGGAGCTTCTTCTCCTTGCTCTTGAGACGGCGGCGGAAAGAATTGCTGATCCGCGATGCGGGCGGGCCGCCCGGCTCCATCGTCAGCAGCGGACAGCCGTTGATCGCGCTCTGTCGTGGCAGGGCTGCAAACGGGTTCTGCTGGTCGTTCCAGCGCAGCGGCTGCTGTGTCAGCGCGAGCACGTCGACATGCGCGCCGAGCGGCGCAAGCAGCGCGTCGAGATCGGCGGCGCTGGCCTCTGCCGCGAATTCGGCATTCCACAGGCCCATGTTGAAGCTCGTGTGCTTGCCGCCCATGAAGCAGGCCGTGCGCACGCCGTGGCCCTGGCGCAGCGAGAGCGGCAGCAGCAGAAGCGGCTGGCGATCGGCGTCGCGGGCAATGACGATGAAGGGGCGGGCGCCTTCTTGAGCGCCGACCAGTCGCTGCCAGGGGCCGAGCAGGTCAAAGCGCTGATAGGGCGTGAAGAGGTGACCGGGCTCCTCGAAGGCACGCCAGACCGCCTCGGCCTCGCCGAGATCACTGAGGATATCGACATGCGCGATACGGTTCGCTTTCGACCGCGCTGGCGCTTCTGCCGTCCGGCTTTGCATCGCCGCAGCCATGGTCATTCGCGAAACCTGTCGAGAAAACGAAAAAATGCGTAGTTCGGCCTGTGGCCGACCTTTGCAAAGAAAGGTCAACAAAGGGTAATGACAATGGGCAAGGACCTGAGCAAGCGGACGGGCCGCCGGCGAGCGCGAAGGTGGGATATTGGCATCCGACGACAGATGGCTGCAACGGCTGCGCCTTGAGCTGACCTGGCTCACCGGCCGGGCGCTGCTACGCAGTCGTGGGGCCGGCGCCATCCTGCGCTTTGCGCATGTGCGGCCACAGCGGCGTGGCGGGTTTCAGCCGCTGCGGGAGCACGAGATCACGCCGCAATTCCTCGATCGCGCCATTCGCGCGCTGAAGCGGTGGAAGTATGATTTTCTCGGCATGGACGGGGTCTGCCGGCGCGCCGTGACGCTGCCGGAGAGGCGGCGCTTCGTGGCGCTCACCTTCGACGGCGCGCCCAAGGATCTCATCACCTTCGCCTATCCGGTGCTGGCGCGCCACGCCGTGCCTTTCACGATCTATGTGCCCACCGCGTTTCCCGATGGCGTCGGTGAAGCCTGGTGGCTCGGGCTCGAGCAGGTGATCGCGCGCCAGAGCCGCATCAGCCTGATGATGGGCGACAAGGAGCAGCGTTTCACCGTCACAGGCAACGCCGAGAAGCAGGCGCTGTTCTCGTATCTCGAGAGCTGGTTGCGCTCGCTGTCGCCGGCGGAGCGGTCGGCTGCGATCGCCGATCTCTGCACGCGCTACCGGATCGACCTCGCCGCGCTCTCGCGCGAAGCGTCGATGGACTGGGAGGATCTGGCGAGGCTGGCTGACGATCCGCTGGTCACGATCGGCAGCGCGACCGTGAACTATCCCGTGCTCGCCAACATGAAGGACGCCGCCGCGCTGCGCGAGATGACGATGGGCAAGGCGGTCGCGGAAGCCGCCTTTCGCCGCGAGATCCGGCATCTCGCCTTTCCCTTTGGCGACCGCACCTCGTTCCGGCGCAGCCACGTTGTGATGGCGGAGGAGGCCGGCTTTGCCAGCGCGGTGTCGACGATCCCGGGCATCGTGGAGGCGGAGGGGCGCACCAATCTGCGCGCGCTGCCGCGGATTTCATGGGACGGGCGCGTGCGCTCGCTGCGGATGCTGCGCGTGCTGGTGTCAGGTGTCGCCTTTGCGCCGGTGAGACCGACAGGCAGCGCTACGGGCCAGACTTGACGCGATCAGGCCGCTGCATCCAGCTGACGATCGGCATCGCCGGCAGCACCCAGCCCATGCCGACGACGACGTAGTAGATCGCCTGCCGCCAGCCGGACTCGGCGATCCACGGCATCTGCGCCGCCGCCATGCCGAGCAGGGACCAGACGGTGGCCAGCACCAGGAGCAGGATGGCGCCGAGGAACTTGCGGGTGCGGATCGTCATGGCGGATTGTTGCGGCTTTCGCGTAACTTGCGCTGCGGGAGCGGGGGACTATAAGGGGCACGCAGTCCGGTTCAAGTCTCTTAGGCACAGGCTTGGTTTTGTCCTTGAAATGACGATGATTTCCACCCCGTCCGAGCCGCACCGCGCCGTGCGCTGGTGGCTGGTCTCCGTGGCCGCGCTGATCGCGCTGATGGTGCTGGTCGGCGGGGCGACGCGGCTGACGGAATCCGGCCTGTCGATCGTCGAATGGAAGCCGGTCACGGGCAGCATTCCGCCGCTGTCGGAGACGCAATGGACCGAGGCGTTCGAGGCCTACAAGAAGATCCCGCAATATCGCGAGCTCAATTCAGGCATGAGCCTGTCCGAGTTCAAGGAGATCTTCTGGTGGGAGTGGAGCCACCGGCTGCTCGGCCGCTTCATCGGCGTTGCCTATCTGCTGCCGTTCCTGTTCTTCCTCTGGCGCGGCGGCCTGTCGAGTGAGTTGAAGCGCAGGTTGTGGCTGCTGTTCGCGCTCGGCGGTCTCCAGGGCGCGGTCGGCTGGTGGATGGTGGCCTCGGGCCTGTCGGAGCGGGTCGAGGTGTCGCAATATCGGCTGGCGACGCATCTGGTGCTGGCGCTGATGATCTTCGCCGGCATCGTCTGGACGGTGCGGCGGCTCAAGGAGCGGCCGCAGATCGCCGCGCCCGCGCGGCTGCGGCTCACCAGCGCGCTGCTGCTCGTCATGACCTTCGTGCAGATCTATTTCGGTGCGCTGGTCGCGGGCCTGCGCGCCGGGCGGGCTTACAACACCTGGCCTGAGATCGACGGCGCGTTCATTCCGTCGCCCGAGCGGCTGTGGTTCGAGACGCCATGGTGGCGCAACATGTTCGACAATGTGCTGACCGTGCAGTTCGAGCACCGCATGACCGCCTATGCGCTGTTCGTGCTGGCGGCGCTGCATGCGTTCGACGCGGTGCGTTCACGCGCGGGTGCCGCGGTCGGCGGCGCGCTTTGGCTGTTCGCTGCGGTCAGCCTGCAGGCGGTACTGGGCATTCTCACGCTGCTCAACCAGGTGCCGATCGGACTCGCGCTCGCGCACCAGGCGGTCGCGATCTTGGTACTGACGCTGGCGGTGATGCAGGTGGAACGACTGGCCTCGCGACAATCCGCGCAAGCGCAGCCGCGCGCGGTTCCGGTCAGTCAGGCCGGCTGATCAGGTCAGCAATAGCCATAGACGCCGCACGCGTAGGGCAGGCGCCAGAAGTAATCGACGTGCTTCCCGCCGTAATACGGGCCCTGATAATCGTAGCTCCAGGGCCGGCCGTAATAGCCCGGCAAGGTGCTGGAGCCGGGCAGGAGCGGCGTGCCCGGCAGGTTGCGGACATAGCTGCCGATGCCATAGGCCGGCGAGATCAGCGCATCCGGATCGGTCTCGACATAGACTTGTGGCGGGTCCTGCGGCGGCACGGCAGCGCGCCGCTTCGCCGTCGCCGGCAGATCAGCGGCCAGCGCGCCTGAAACCGTCAGCATCGCCGCAAGGGCAGGCACCATCCAGCGTAGCATCGTCGGCTCCGAATCAAAGGGGCGATCCAAGGACGATGTATGCGGCAGATATGGTTAATGACTGTTAACTGACGGCGGCCAAAACGGCCGCCGCCATTCCGGGGCGGTCCGCCAGGACCGAACCCGGAATCCAGAGATGAGCAAATGACGTCGAGGTTCCGAGGTCGGTGCTTCGCACCGCCCCGGAACGACGGTGGCGGTTAAGCCCCCAGCGCCTGCTCCAGATCCGCGATCAGATCTTCCTTGTCTTCGATGCCGACCGAGAGTCGCACCACGTCGGGGCCGGCGCCGGACTTCACCTTGGCGGCGTCGTCGAGCTGGCTGTGCGTGGTCGAGGCCGGGTGGATCACCAGCGAGCGGGTATCGCCGACATTGGCGAGGTGCGAGAACAGCTGCAGCTTCGACACCAGGCTGACGCCGGCGTCATAGCCGCCCTTCAGGCTGAAGGTGAACACCGCGCCGGCGCCCTTCGGCGCGTATTTGCGCGCGAGCTGGTTGTACTTGTCGCTCGGCAGGCCCGCATAGCTCACTGAAGCCACCGCCGGATGGCCGGCGAGGAATTCGGCGACAGCCTTGGCGTTGTCGCAGTGCTTCTGCATGCGCAGCGGTAGCGTCTCGATGCCGGTGAGGATCATGAAGGCGTTGAACGGCGACAGCGCCGGGCCGAGATCGCGCAAGCCCAGCACGCGGCAGGCGATCGCGAAGGCGAAATTGCCAAAGGTCTCCTGGAGGCGGATGCCGTGATATTCCGGCCGTGGCTCCGACAGCATCGGGTATTTGCCCTCCGTGGACCAGTCGAAGGTGCCGGCATCGACGATGATGCCGCCGAGCGAATTGCCGTGCCCGCCCAAAAATTTCGTCAGCGAGTGCACGACGATGTCGGCGCCGTGATCGATTGGGCGGATCAGGTAGGGCGAGGCCAGTGTGTTGTCGACGATCAGCGGCACGCCCGCCTTGCGCGCCACCGTCGAGATCGCCTCGATGTCGGTGATGCTGCCGGCAGGGTTGGCGATGGACTCGATGAAGATCGCCTTCGTGCGCGGCGTCACCGCGCGCTCGAAGCTCGAGATGTCATCGGGATCGGCCCACACCACGTTCCAGCCAAAACTCTTGAACGCATGCGTGAACTGGTTGATCGAGCCGCCATAGAGCTTTCGCGCAGCGATGAATTCGTCGCCGGGCTGTAGCAATTGCTGCAGCACCACGACCTGCGCGGCGTGGCCCGAGGCCACCGCGAGCGCAGCGGTGCCGCCTTCGAGCGCGGCGACGCGCTCTTCCAGCACGGCATTGGTCGGATTGCCGATGCGGGTGTAGATGTTGCCGAACGCCTGCAGGCCGAACAGCGAGGCGGCGTGGTCGGCGTCATTGAAGACGAAAGACGTCGTTTGATAAATCGGAGTCGCGCGCGCGCCGGTGGTGGGGTCGGGCTGTGCACCGGCATGCACGGCGAGGGTTGAAAATCCCGGAAGGCGATCGCTCATAGTAAGGCGTCCTGTTCTCTTGGTCTGAAATCGCGCGGCATGCTGATGGGCAGGGCGCCCGCCGTCAAGGCGATGCTTCACAAGAATGATTTGGGAATGATCCTGCTACGCATTGTCGCGTTCGCGAACCCTTCGCAATTGCGTCAGCTTTGCTCGGTCTTGTTTTTTGCTGCGCGATCCGACGCTGCGGTATCGCCGCCGCCGACGCTCATCCGATTGAGGGATAGCCGCATGCCCTGTGTCGGTACCGGCGCGCGCTTGGAACTGAGCGTGCGCGAATTCACGCCCATCCAGGATATTTCGGACGACAGGCGGCCATATTCGATCTTCGGGCAGCGGTTCATGACCACCTTGATCCCGACCGATTCCGCTTTCGCCGCCGCGGCATCGTCGCGCGCGCCAAGCTGCATCCAGATCACCTTCGGCAGCGGATCGAGCCTGAGCGCCTCTTCGACGACAGGCATGATGTGGCTGGAGTTGCGAAAGATGTCGATCATGTCGATCGGACGGCCGATGTCCGACAGCGAGGCGACGAAGGGCTTTCCGAGCAGCTCCTTGCCGACATGGCCGGGATTGACCGGGATCATGTCATAGCCGCGCTGTGCCAGATATTTGAACGCGAAATAGCTCGGCCGTACATTGACCGGCGAGGCGCCGACCATCGCGATCGACTTCACGCTGTTGAGGATGCCGCGGATGTAATTGTCGGGATAGGCGTCGTGGTTCATCACTTATCTTTTCTTGTCGTCATTGCGAGCGCAGCGAAGCAATCCAGACTGTCACCGCGGAAAGATTCTGGATTGCTTCGCTGCGCTCGCAATGACGGGGTCATTCATCCCGCCATGTCGGCGTGCGCTTCTCGATGAACGCGCCGATGCCTTCCTCGGCGTCGCGCGCCATCATGTTTTCGGTCATCACCTCTGCGGCATAGCGATAGGCATCCGCAAGGCTCATCTCGGCCTGGCGATAGAAGGCCTCCTTGCCGAGCTTGACTGTGTAGGCGGATTTCAGCGCGACCTGTTGTGCGAGCTCGATCGCTGCGCCGAGTTCGGTGCCGGCAGGCACGACGCGATTGATGAGGCCGATCTCGCGGGCGCGGTCGGCTGTGACAGGCTCGCCCGTCAGCAGCATCTCCATCGCCTGCTTGCGCGGCACGTTGCGCGACAGCGCCACCATGGGCGTCGAGCAGAACAGGCCGATGTCGACGCCGGGCGTCGCAAAGCTTGCGCCTTCCGAGGCGATTGCGAGGTCGCAGCTCGCGACGAGCTGGCATCCGGCGGCCGTCGCGATGCCCTGGACGGCCGCGACCACGGGCTTCGGCAGATGCACGATCGCCTGCATCATCGCGCTACAGGCGTTCATGATCCCGGCGAAATAGGCGCGGCCACGGTCCGGGTCGGTGCGGCGCGCGGTCAATTCCTTCAAGTCGTGGCCGGCGGAAAAGGCCGGGCCGTTGGCGGCGATGACGGCAGCGCGGATGCGCTTGTCCTCTGCGATCGCGTTGAAGCTCGCATGCAGCTGGCCAATCATCGCCTCCGACAGGCTGTTGCGTGCGGCAGGGCGGTTCAGCGTGAGCACCGCGACGCTGCCGACAATCTCCCGCAGCAGGATCGGCGGTTGCGGGGAGGGGACACGGGCGGCCTGGACGGACATTGACGCGACTTCCGTGGAATGATTGCAATTGGATGACACCATTAACTTAATATACCAGGGCAAGCGAAGCGAGGGTGGGGAACGGCATGGCGTTAGCGAAAATGAGCGTGGCGGAGCTCGAGCAGTTTCTCCGCGACGAGTTTCCCCAGGCCTTCAGCGGCGACGACATCACGATCGAGAGCGCGGACGGCCAGACCAGCCTTTTGCGCCAGCGCTATAGCGAAAGGATGCTGCGGCCGGGCGGAACCGTGTCAGGCCCGACGCTGATGGCGCTTGCCGATTTCGCGATGTACGTGGTGCTGCTGTCCGCGATCGGGCCGATTGGGCTCGCCGTCACCACCAATCTCAACATCAACTTCCTGCGCAAGGGCCAGCCCGGGCAGGATGTGCTGGCCGAGGCGCGGCTGCTCAAGCTCGGCAAGCGCCTGGCGGTCGGAGAGGTGAACCTCTTGTCCGGCACCTCACCCGACCCGATCGCCCATGTCACCTCGACCTATTCCATTCCAAATGTTTGAGCTTTTTGCAGGTAATATAGCACCATATTTCTAAGCCATTGATTTTGTGTCCCTAATTTCCGCCTTAGGGCATTGACCGTTGCGCGTCTCTTCTCTAGAAACCCGCGCAGTCCGGCGCGGTGTTCGCGCCGATGCTCCCCGTCCACGGAAACTCTGACATGAAAACCTTTTCGGCAAAGCCGGCTGAGGTGACGAAGAAGTGGGTGCTGATCGACGCCAAGGGTCTGGTCGTCGGCCGTCTCGCCACCATCGTCGCCATGCGCCTGCGCGGCAAGCACCTCCCGACCTACACCCCGCACGTTGATTGCGGCGACAACGTCATCATCATCAACGCGCAGCATGCGGTCCTCACCGGTCGCAAGCGCGAGCAGAAGACCTACTACAAGCACACCGGCTATGTCGGCCACGTCAAGGAGCGCACCGCGCGCCAGATCCTCGAGGGCAAGCATCCCGAGCGCGTGCTCGAGAAGGCCGTCGAGCGCATGATCCCGCGTGGTCCGCTCGGTCGCGTGCAGATGGGCAACCTCCGTGTCTACGGCGGCGCCGATCATCCGCACGAGGCGCAGCAGCCCGAGAAGATCGACATCGCCAAGTTGAACCGCAAGAACACGAGGGCCGCATAACATGGCCGAATCCATCCAGTCGCTCGACCAGCTCTCGCAGCTCAAGACGGCGGCGGCGCCCGAGGCGCCCAAGCACGAGAAGAAGGTCGACAAGTTCAACCGCGCCTATGCCACCGGCAAGCGCAAGGACGCGGTCGCCCGCGTGTGGATCAAGCCGGGCGCCGGCAAGGTCACCGTCAACTCGCGCGAGGTCGAGGTCTATTTCGCCCGTCCCGTGCTGCGCATGATGATCGAGCAGCCGTTCTCGGTGGCCCAGCGTTCGGGCCAGTACGACGTGATCTGCACCGTCGCCGGCGGCGGTCTGTCCGGCCAGGCCGGCGCTGTCCGTCACGGCATCTCCAAGGCGCTCACTTATTTCGAGCCGGAGCTGCGCAGCGTGCTCAAGAAGGGCGGCTTCCTCACCCGCGACTCGCGCGTGGTCGAGCGCAAGAAGTACGGCAAGGCCAAGGCCCGCCGGTCCTTCCAGTTCTCGAAGCGTTAATCGCTTCGGTCGCATTCGCCGCGAAAGCGGCTTCAATGAGATGCAAAAGGGCGCTGATTTTCAGCGCCCTTTTTATTGTTCGTTTGTATGCAAATTGACGACGAGTTTCCGGAAAACTTGCCGACGCGTGAAAACCTGAATGGAACCCGCGGGAACCTAGCGTCGCCTTCGGAAGGGCGCGCAAATCGGATGTGCCGATCGCGTAACTGCTATGTTTTCAAGGGGGCCGACATGATGTCGCTCGATAGCATCACGCTCTATTTGGTTGCCACCATGGTTGCCGCACTGCTCGGCGCCATGATGGTGTTCTTTGGCAGGCAGGAGAACAGTCCTGCGCTGAAATGGTGGGGCACCGCCTATCTGCTCGGTGCCGCCTCCGTCGCACTGTGGACGGCCGCCGGCGAGAGGCTGGGGCCGCATCTCTATCTGGCGTTAAATGCCGTCGGCTTCGTTGCCTGCGGCATGGTGTGGAATGCGGCGCGCGTCTTCCACGGCCGCAAGCCGAACTGGCCCGGCCTCGTGCTCGGCGCGCTCGCCTGGGTCGCCGCCGTGACGCTGCTCGATCCCACTGCGTCCATGCTGCGCATGATCATCGGCGCCGGCATCGTCTCGGTGTACGCGGCGGTGACGGCGAGCGAGCTCTGGGTCGAGCGGCGCAAGAGCGTGCAGCGGCGCTGGCCGGCCTTCGTCGTGCCGGTGATGCACGGCTGCGTCTTGATGCTGCCGATCCTGATCGGCAGCTTCCTGCGGCCGCACGATGCCGGCTTCTCCTCGAGCATCTGGGTCACCGTGTTCGCTGTCGAGCTGGTGCTCTACGCCGTTGGCACTGTCTTCGTGATCTTCATGCTGGTGTCCGAGCGCACCGTCACCGCGCACCGGACCGCGGCGTCGACCGATCCGCTCACCGGCATGCTCAACCGCCGCGGCTTCTCGGAAGCCTGCGGCCGCGTGATCGATCGCGAGGCCAAGGCCGGGCGGCCCGTGACCGTGATGATCTTCGACATCGACCACTTCAAGTCGATCAACGACCGCTTCGGCCATCCCGCCGGCGACGAGATGCTGAGACTGTTCTCGACCGTCGTCGTCAGTAATCTGCGCATCTCCGACCTCTCGGGCCGCATCGGCGGCGAGGAGTTCGCAGCGCTCCTGCCGTGTGCGCTGGAGGAGGGCGTGCTGGTGGCCGAGCGCGTGCGCGAGGCGTTCGAGACCTCCGGCGTCGTCGTCGACGAAGGTCCGGTCGACACCACCGTCAGCATCGGCGTCGCCGGCGGTCCGGCCGGCACCGAGCTCGAGGTGCTCTTGGCCTCCGCCGACACCGCGCTCTATCAGGCCAAGCGTGGCGGCCGTAACCGTGTCGAGGCGGCGGAGGAACTGCCGCTGTCGCTGGAGAACTGGCGCCGCCAGAGCGCGGCGCGGGCCGGTGCGCCGCAGGCGAGTCCGGTCACGGCGTGAACTCGAGGGGCGGCCCTGCGGTAATTCGCTGTTTACCATTCGATCCCTACCATCGTGGTCATGGAATCGATCCGCCGACAGAACCCGCAGGCCGCCCTGATGTCGCTCGAAGCTCACGCAGCCTCGGCACGCGGCGGCTTCGCCTGCCTGTTCTCGACCGCGGACGAATTCGAGACGGCGCTGATCACCGAGCGCCGTGCGCAGGGACGCTACGCGCAGGGCCGCAGCTATTGGCCGCTCGCGCTGTTCGTCGGTTGTGCGCTGATCGTGGCGGGCACGGTTCTGCTGTTCGCCTGAGGGCGCCCGCATTTTTGCTCCACCAGGGCGCCGTTTCGGCGCCTTTTTCTTTTCGGCGGGGTGCGGTAGACACGCCCATCGAACAAAAAGGGTGGAAACCGATGATCACCGAGATCGCGCAAATCGACGTCAAGCCGGGCAGCGAGAAGGACTTCGAGGCCGCTGTCGCCAAGGCCAAGGCCGCTTTCGGCCGCTCCAAGGGCTTTCACGGCTTCGAGCTGCACAAGTCGATCGAGAAGCCGCAGCGCTACCGGCTGATGGTGAAGTGGGCGACGCTGGAGAACCACACCGTCGATTTCCGCGGCTCCGAGAATTTCACCG
The DNA here is from genome assembly GCF_014198245.1 of Bradyrhizobium sp. cir1. Taxonomy (GTDB): domain Bacteria; phylum Pseudomonadota; class Alphaproteobacteria; order Rhizobiales; family Xanthobacteraceae; genus Bradyrhizobium. The sequence continues at coordinate 22,697 of NZ_JACIHE010000021.1, read as the reverse complement.
AATGGCGTGGCCTCGTCGGCCAGTATTTTGCTGCGCCCCCGGAGGTCGAGCACACCGAGACCGTGCTGACGACCTGAGCTGTTGTCAGGCCGCCTCAGCGAGGGGTGGCGCTTCATACGTCTTGAAATGGTCGATCATGACCTTGGTGATGGCGACCAGCGGGAGCGCCAGCGCGAGGCCCCAGATTCCGAACACGACGCCGAGCAGGATCTGGAACGCGAACAGCGTGGCCGGCGGGATGTTGAGCGCCTGCCGCTGCAGGAGCGGTGTCAGCACGTAACTCTCCATGGCGTGGACGCCCATGAAGAGCAGAAGGGCCGACAGCGCCGGGATCCAGCCCGAGGCGAGGCTCGCCAGCACCACGACGACGCCGGCGATGATGGCGCCGACGGTCGGGATGAAGGCGAGCAGGCCGGCCTGAATCCCCAGGATGAACGAGCCGGGAATGCCGATGATGGCGAGCCCGATCCAGGTCACGACGCCCACCGCAATCATCACGACGATCTGTGCGACCAGCCAACGCTCCAGCGTCTCGCTGATGCGGTCGATGATGAGCGTGACGCGGGTGCGATGCTTCGCAGGCGCGAGGAACAGCAGGCCGTCGTGATAGACGGCGGGCTGGGCGGCGAAGGCGAGCCCCAGAAACAGCACGATGAAGATGTTGCCGACGGCGCTGATCGCGCCGAACAGCAGCTTGAAGGTCTGGCTCACGATCGCCCCGCCGCTGGAGGCGAGCGCGCCTGCGCCCGGCAGGCCGCCGTGCGCGCCCGGGCTGGGGGCGGGCGCCGGCGCCGCGTCGGTCGAGGCCGCGGCATTGCCGAGATCGAACACGCTGGTGTCGATGCCGTGGTTCTCCAGGAACGAGCGGACGTTGGTGATCTGCGACTTGATGGTCTTGCTGAGCAGCGAGGCCTGCTCGGCGATGGTGGCGCCGCCGAGATAGGCAACGCCTGCGAGCAGCACCGCAAGGACGAGGCAGACGATCGCGAGCCGCACTGTGTGTGGCAGGTGAACGCGCCGTCCGAGCGCATTGGTCAGCGCGTTGAGGCCGACGCCGAGCAGCATGCCGGTGAAGATCAGGAGCAGGGTGGCCGCAAAATGCCAGGTGAAGGCGAGCATTGCCGTGAACAGCACGACGCCAATGCCGCCGACCGAGATGGCCCAGGCCTGATCCCGGGCCAGGTCGGTGCGGGTCTGGGGCCGTTCATCTCTGGAAATGGTCAAATCGGGTCCTTTCGGAACGCTGCAGGCGGCCACTCTTTCGCGAAATTCCAGCGGGGATCAAGCCGGGGCCCAAGTGCCCGGGTTGGTGCCGATTTGACGCGTCCGGCCTGAAAAGGCCTAACGCGGCGGGCGCAAAAGGGGCCATTCCGCGCGCTGGCCCGCCATTTGCGCGAAAATAGCATTGCCGTCCCGCGATCCCTTCTGTTGAATTTGTTCCATCCCAGGGGCATGTTTGAAGAATCTTCTTAGCGCGGGAGGTCGGAACGACAGATGAGAAAGCCGGTCGTCGGCGTGATCGGGAATTCCCATCGCGTCGAGAATCGATTTCAGGTCCAGATGGTCGGCGAGCGCAACTTACGCGCCGTGGCCGAGGTGTCCGGCGGCTTGCCGTTGATGTTCGCGGGCTCCCCTGACATCACCGACATCGGGGCGCTGCTCGATACCGTCGACGGCATCATCCTCACTGGTGCCCGGGCCAACGTGCATCCGACCCGTTTCAACGTCGATCCTTGCGAGAAGCACGAGCCCTACGACATCCATCGCGACGAGGTGGCGCTGGCGCTGTCAGTCGCGTGCGTCGCGCGCGGCGTGCCGCTGTTCGGCATCTGCCGCGGTCTCCAGGAGATGAACGTGGCCTTCGGCGGCTCGCTGCATCCGGAGATCCGCGAGATCCCCGGCCGCATGAACCACCGCATGCCGCGACTCGAGAACGGCGAGATCCACCCCGATCCGACCGTCGTCTTTGCCGATCGTCACGACGTCGACCTGACGCCGGGAGGCGCCTTCGCAAAAATTCTCGGCTGCGAGAAGATCAGGGTCAATTCGCTGCACGGCCAGGGCATCCTCGATCCCGGCAAGCGGGTGCTGATCGAGGGCATCGCCGAGGACGGCACCATCGAGGCGATCCGCATCGCGGAAGCCCCGACTTTTGCGCTCGGCGTGCAATGGCATGCCGAATACGACCCGCAGCATAATCCCATCAACCGCAGGCTGTTCGAGGCTTTCGGCGAGGCGCTGGTGACGCGGCAGAAGGCGGCGGCGTAGCTCACGCTCGTATTCGGGACCGCTGCAGTCTCTGATACGCGATGGCGATCAGTAGCGTGCGGTGACGGCTCCGGGCATCGGATTGAAGTGATAGTTCACGCCGAGCTTGAACAGGTTCAGGGTCTGTCCGACCTTGTCGACTCCCGGGGCGATAGTGCCCTGGTCCGTTCCAGGGCCTGCATTGAGCGTCATAATGCCGGTGTCGGTATGCTGCTGCGCGATCATCTTGATGTAATCGTACTCGCCCTTGATCGACCAGTTGCCGCCCAGCGCATACTCGGCGCCGACGCCAACGGCGATGCCGGAATGTGTGGCCCTTCCGCTGATGGATGATGTGAAGAGGCCGCCGACAGCAGGAAGGGGCTCGACGGTACTGGCCGAGTGTCTCTCGCTGGCAATCGCGATGCCGCCCTTGCCATAGATCATCAGCCGGTCGCCGGCGACAAAACCTGCCCTGGCGCTCGCGATGGCGAGCCAGTCAATCGAGCTGTCAAGCTTGGTGACTGCGGTGCCGCCGAAGAACGGATCGGGACCAGTAAGAGTCTGGCCGCCCCGCATGCCCGTCCACATCCACTCGCCTTCGATGCCGAAGACGAACACACCGGACTGTGCGTTGACGCCTCCGTTGACGCCGCCAAGCCAGCCCTTCATGTCGTAAGCGCCGCTTCCGGGATTGGCCGGATCAACCAGCGTCGAACGTTGCATGTCGCCGAATCCATAACCTCCCTGCACACCCAGAAAAGCGCCGGTCCAGTCGGTGCCCGGCGCCGGTTTGACGCGTGGATAGGTCGGATCGACGGCCACTGTGCCGAGCCGGTAGTTCGCTCCGATCTTGAGCAGATGGATCGCATCCTGCGTGATCGGCTCATTGACCCTGAAGGAGGGCAGGGTTACGCCGTTGAACGTGGCCGGACCGGTGAGGGGCGCAGTCCGCGTGCCGAAGGCCACGTAGTCATACTCCGCCTTGACCGACCAACGGCCATCAAGGGCGTATTCGGCGCCAAAGCCGATCGTGGGGGCCCAGCGAAATTCGCGAGCCTCCAGATGCTCGACAATCGTTCCGCCGAAGGCATCGTTGAGCGCCAGGTTGTACGAATGCTTCTCCCAGGCCCCGGTCAGCCCTCCCTTGGCAAAGACAAACCAGCGGTCAGCGGCGAGGCCGGCCCGCCCGGTGACGCTGGCCATCCCCTCGATCCTGGAATTCCCGGAAGCCGTGAGCGTGCCCAGGAAGAACGGTCCCATGCTGCCGGTCGTAAGCGTTTGCGAGCCGCTGATGTCGGCCCAGGCTCCTTCCAACTCGACGCCGAACACGAGGCTCGCGATCTGCTTGTTGATGCCGATTTGCGCGCCGCCCAAAAAGCCCTGCGCGGGAAAGTTGAGTTGCTGGTTGGTCCAATCCTTCATGCCGCCGCCGTAGCCGGCATGCACGCCGACATAGACGCCGCTCCAGTCGACAGCGGCAGCCGGAAGCGCAGGTGCCTTGACGGGAAGGTCTGCGGCGGACGCCGCCTGCGTCAATGCCAGGCCGAGTGTAGCGGCCGAAACGATTTTTCCCGTGATTGCCATTGAGCCCTCTGCAACCGGCGCGCGCAATGTCGAGCGACGTCAGGGAGCTATACCGGGAGCGCGGCTGCTTCGGCTTGGGGCACGCGCTACACCGACTTGGACTGATCACCACAAATCTGACGATTGCCCTACAGTGTGATCGCGTTGCCACATCGGCGGGCGCGTCGGTCCGGCGCCGACGTCGCATCAGGCCGCGCTTGATGCGACGCGCGCTCCGGACTGGACCTGGCAATGAAAGACCTTTGAACGCCGCGAGATTTCCTGCGACAAAATGAACGCCGGGCAATCTCACTCTGATGGAGCGGTGCGTTGGATACTGGCGACGAATTGATCGCATTGGAGCTGTCCAGCTCCGCATTTGCCGAGCGCGACAGGACGGAAGCCTTTCACCAGATCTACGGCCGCGAAATCCTCAAGCTGGAGATCGAGCCGTTGCCCGACACGGCGCTTCAGATCGATATGAAGTTGCGTGCGCTGCCCGGAATGTCCGTGGCGGCCGCGACCGTTTCTCCGATTTTCTGTCGCCACACCGAAGCGATGATCGACAACGACGATCCGGTGATCGTGCTCAACCGCGATGGCGCGGCGACACACAATCAAAATGGTCACGAGACGCATCTGGGTCCCGGCGACGCGATCCTGACCACGAATGGTTTGCCGGGGACCGCGACCAATTACACGACGAGGCGCGTGGTCACCTGGCGGATCAGCCGCGCGCTGATTGGGCCCCTGGTCAGCAATTTCGACGACGCCATCGGCAAACCGCTCGACAGGCAGAACCCGGCGCTTTCGCTCTTTCTGGATTATCTCGGCATCGTCAACGAGAGACAGACGCTCGCGAACGCGGCAATGCGGCGGGCCGTCGTGAACCACATGCTCGATCTCGGCGCCCTGTTGCTGGGCGCCACTCCGGATGCCGCCGAGATGGCGAACATGCGCGGTGTTGCAGCCGCCAGAATGCGGAGCATCAAGGCCCACATTCGCGCGCAGTCCGGCAATCCCGGGCTGAGCCTGGACTCTGTGGCTGCCAAGCAGGGCATTTCAAAATCCTATGTCCGCAGGCTGTTCGAGCTCGAAGGCATGAGCTTTACCGAGTTCGTCCTCAATCAGCGGTTGGCCTTGGCCTACAAGATGCTGACCGAAGTGAGCCTCGCAGGCCGCTCGATCAGCGAAATCGCGCACCAGTCCGGCTTCAACGACATCTCGTACTTCAATCGAACGTTTCGCCGTGTCTACGGCGCGTCCCCATCGGAGATCCGCGTCCGCAAATGAGCTGCGGACGGCGGTGAGGTGCTGTCAAGCCGTCCGCTCCATCCGCCGCGCGCGATACGCCTGCGGCGACATCAAGGTCAGCTTGCGGAACGCCTTGCGAAAACTGCTTTCGTCCTCATAGCCGGCGGCGCGGGCGATGGTCTTGACCGGCTGCGTCGTTGTCTCCAGGAGCGTGCGCGCATGCTCGACGCGGCGGCGCATGATGAAGGCTTGCGGCGGCTCGTGCGTGAGCTCCTGAAACTTTCGGTTCAGCGTGCGCTCGCTGAGGCCGAGCGCGCCCGCGAGGCGCTTGACCGTCATCGGGTGCTTGCCGGTGCGGCGAACCAGGAGATCGGCTTTGGTCAGCAGCGGGTCCTGCGAGAGCAGATAGCCGACCGGCATGAAGATCGACTGGGTGCGCTGCGCGGTGTCGATGACGACGTAGTCCGCGCATAGTTTTGCGACCTCCTTGCCGTCGACGATCTCGATCAGCCTGAGCAGCAGGTCGACCCACGACATCGGTCCGGCCGCGCAGACGACGCGGTCCGCAACCGTGATGACGGCGTCGGCCGCGAGGTCGATCGTGGGATGACGCTGCCGCAGCTCGCCTTGCAGCCACCACGTGATGGTGGCGCGGCGGTTGTCGAGCAGGCCGCTGCCTGCCAGCAGGAACACGCCGCTGCAAAAGGCGCCGATCAGCCGGCCGTTCGCGTGCTGCTGCCGCAGCCAGGCGCCGGCACGGGCATATTGTGGCTTTAGACGCTCGGCGGTGACGTGATCGACGAGATTGCCGGGGACGAGGATCGCGTCGAAGCGGGCGCGTTTGCCGATGCCGCCGTCGACCGCGACCATCCGGCCGCCGCCCGCGCGCACGTCCCGGCCGTCGAGCGACAGCGTCTGCCAGCTGAAGCGGGGCGCTGTGCCGCTCTGCTGCATCACGTGATTGGCGAGCGACAGGACGTCGGCGATTCCGGCGATCGCCGAGTGCATGCAACCTTCCAGTGCCAGAATTGCGAGCTTCATGGGACCTCCAGGCAGGATGCGGCGATCCTAGCCGATTGTCGCGCGGGCGAGTGGCGGAAATTGCCCGAACTCTGGCTTATCCGCCACTGCCTTGCCGGAGATGCCGGGTCCAAATTCGCCGCGTCGCCACACGACATGATTGGAGAGAGACATGCCTTACATCACCATTTCGACCGTCCGCGGCATCCTCGATGCTGCGCAGAAGAAGACGCTGCTCGAACGGATCACCGACCTGATGGTCGAGGTCGAAGGGCAGGGCAGTGCGGATTTCCGCCGCAACGTCTGGGTCAGGATCGAGGAGCAGGAGCCATCGCACTGGTCGCTCGGCGGCATGCAGCCGACGAGCGAGATGATCGCGAGCACCTTCGGTGCGATCGGAGCCGATGGCGTGAGGGTGGCACGGTAGCGGTGCCTGGCGCAAGGCGGATCAGCCGCAGGCATGGTCCGCCACTGCCTCTGCTCAACCGATCACAGCGCCATCCTGCATGGCCATTTCCCATTGCGTTGCACAATCGCAACGTTGGTCTCCACGCGCAGCATTGAGGTTCTCGAGAGCAACACCATATGCTCTGCAAGGGAGCCCTTGCCGTGCAGACCATGAAGGCGGCCCTCGTTGCGGCGATCACCGTCGCGGCTTTGACCTGCTACCTCCTTCCCAGTTCAGCGGAGGAGAGCGGCCGTGTTGCACTGATTGTTTCGATCGACGGGGCGATTGGCCCTGCGTCGGCCAGCTACGTGAAGGAAGCTTTGGCCAAGGCGAGCGAACGGCGCGCCGAGGTCGTGCTTCTGAGGATGAACACGCCCGGCGGTCTGAATTCCAGCATGCGCGAGATCATCGCGGATGTGCTCGCCTCGCCCATTCCTGTCGTTGGTTACGTCGCTCCTTCCGGCGCCCATGCGGCGAGCGCGGGCACCTATATCCTTTATGCGACCCACATCGCGGCGATGGCGCCAGGCACCAATATCGGTGCCGCGACGCCGGTGCAGATTGGCGGGCCGCTGCCGGGTCTGCCGGGCGGTACGCCGGACAAGGGCGGCAAGGACAAGAAGGACGGTGACCGGGAGAGCGAGCCGAAAGATGCCATGACGGCAAAGGCGACCAATGATGCGGTCGCTTTCATCCGCAGCCTTGCGGAGCTGCGCGGCCGCAATGTGGACTGGGCGGAGAAGGCGGTCCGGGAGGCTGCCACACTCTCTGCCAACGCCGCGCTGGAAGCCCATGCCATCGATCTCGTCGCGCGCGATCAGGCTGAGTTGCTGCGGCAGCTCGACGGTCGTGTGGTGGAGGTTGCAGGCGGCAAGACGCAACGCCTCGTGACAAGGGATGCCGCCGTTGAGGCCGTCGACCCCGGACGGATATCCCGCTTCCTGGCGGTCATCACCGATCCGAACGTGGCATTCATTCTCCTGATGGTCGGCATCTACGGCCTGATCTTCGAATTCATGTCTCCCGGTGCCGTCGCCCCAGGGGTCGTCGGCGCGATCTGCCTGCTGATCGGCCTCTATGCACTCAATTTGCTGCCGGTCAATTATGCCGGCTTCGCCCTGATGCTGGTTGGACTCGTGCTTCTGACAATCGAGGCCTTCAACCCGACCGTGGTGATCGGTCTCGGGGGGATCATCGCTTTCGTGCTGGGAGCCTTGATGCTTTTCAGGGGCGAGGCGCCTGGCTACCAATTGTCGTGGTGGGTGATCGGCATCACTACGGCGGTGTTCGCCGGCTTTGCGCTCGTCGTGCTTGGTTCACTTCGGCGCGTCCGCATGGCCCCTGCACTGGTCGGCGCGAAGGCCATGCGAGGCTTGCCCGCGGAGGTTCTCGACTGGGACGGGAACGAAGGTCATGTGTTCGCCCACGGTGAGCGCTGGCGGGCGCGCGGTGCCGAAACGTTCAAGCCCGGAGAGATGGCCGAAGTCGCCAACGTCGTCGACCTGACGCTGCTGATACGGCGCGCACCAGCCCGAACCGGCGAGGGAGGTCCATCATGATGCTGGAATATCTGACTTATGCGGCGCTTGCGCTGCTTGTCGTCATGTTTCTATCCCAGGCTATTCGAATCCTGCGAGAATACGAGCGTGGCGTCGTCTTTACGCTCGGCCGCTTCACCGGCGTGAAGGGCCCGGGCCTCATCCTCCTCATTCCGGTCGTGCAGCAACTGGTCAAGGTCGATCTGCGGGTGATGGTGCAGGTCGTGCCGCCGCAGGACGTGATTTCGCGGGACAACGTGTCCGTCAAGGTCAACGCCGTTCTGTACTTCCGCATCGTCGACCCCGAACGGGCGATTATCAAGGTCGGCGACTACATGGCCGCCACCAGCCAGCTCGCCCAGACCACGCTGCGCTCGGTCCTCGGCAAGCACGAGCTCGACGAGATGCTTGCCGAGCGCGACAGGTTGAACGCCGACATTCAGGAGATCCTCGACAAGCAGACCGACGTCTGGGGCATCAAGGTCACCGGCATAGAGATCAAGGATGTCGATCTCAACGAAACCATGGTTCGCGCGATTGCCAAACAGGCGGAGGCGGAGCGCTTGCGGCGGGCCAAGGTGATCAATGCGATGGGCGAGCAGCAGGCCGCGGAAAAGCTGGTCGAAGCCGGCCGGATTCTCGCGCAGGAGCCTCAGGCGATGCAGCTGCGTTATTTCGCGGCCCTGCACGACATCGCGGGCGAACGGTCGTCGACCGTCGTCTTTCCGCTCCCGACGGGTCTGCTCGACCACTTTATGCCGCGGCGGGACAACCCATAGCGACAAGCAACAGGCTGACCCATCTTCGGCCTCAATGGGCGTATCGAATGTCGATCCCTACTTAAACGGTTACGCTGGAGGAGACCGCGTTCTTCCTCGACAACGTGGTGCGCGGCGACAAGCCGGTGGTGATCGGCCGGCTCGCATCTTGCAGGGTGGGTTGGCGTAGCGGATTGCGCAAAAGCGCAAGCCGCCAAGCATAACCCACCAACTTCGTTCCGCATTTGCAGAAGCGTGGTGGGTTACGCCGGCGGACTGCGCTTCGCGCATCCGCAAGCTACCCACTCTACAGACCCTACAGACCCTACGGACCTGCGACTTCCAAAACGAAAAGGCGCTCCTTTCGGAGCGCCTTTTGCTTGTCGCACAGAGTTCGGGCCGTTTAGCCCGAATAGTACATGTCGAACTCGATCGGGTGCGGGGTCATTTCGAAGCGCTCGACTTCGGTCATCTTCAGCTCGATGTAAGCGTCGATGAAGTCGTCGTCGAACACGCCGCCGTTCTTGAGGAAGCCGCGGTCCTTGTCGAGGTTTTCCAGCGCCTCGCGGAGCGAGCCGCAGACGGTCGGGATCTGCTTCAGCTCTTCCTTCGGCAGGTCGTAGAGGTCCTTGTCCATCGCCGGACCCGGATCGATCTTGTTCTTGATGCCGTCGAGGCCGGCCATCAGCATCGCGGCGAAGCCGAGATAGGGATTGGCAAGCGGATCGGGGAAGCGCACCTCGACACGCTTGGCCTTCGGCGAAGCGGTGTAGGGGATGCGGCATGAGGCCGAGCGGTTGCGGGCGGAGTAGGCGAGCAGCACGGGGGCCTCGTAGCCCGGGACCAGACGCTTGTAGGAGTTGGTCGACGGGTTGGTGAAGGCGTTGATCGCCTTGGCGTGCCTGATGATGCCGCCGATGTAGTGGAGGCAGGTCTCCGAGAGGTCGGCATACTTGTTGCCGGCGAACACCGGCTTGCCCTCCTTCCAGATCGACTGGTGCACGTGCATGCCCGAGCCGTTGTCGCCGTAGACCGGCTTCGGCATGAAGGTGGCGGTCTTGCCGTAGATATGCGCGACCTGATGGATGCAGTATTTGTAGATCTGCAGGTGGTCGGCCATCAGCGTCAGCGTGTCGAACTTCATGCCCAGCTCGTGCTGGGCGGAAGCGACCTCGTGGTGATGCTTCTCGACCTTGACGCCCATCTTGGCCATGGCACCGAGCATCTCGGAGCGCATGTCCTGCACGGAGTCCTGCGGCGGGACGGGGAAGTAGCCTGCCTTGGTGCGGATGCGGTGGCCGAGGTTGCCGCCCTCATATTCCGTGTCGGTGTTGGTCGGCAGCTCTGAGGAGTCGAGCCGGAAACCGGTGTTGTAGGGGGTGGAGGAGAAGCGTACGTCGTCGAACACGAAGAACTCGGCCTCGGGGCCGACGAACACGCTGTCGCCCACGCCCATCGACTTCACCATGGCTTCCGCCTTCTTGGCGATGCCGCGGGGGTCGCGGTTGTAGGGCTCGCCGGTGGTCGGCTCGAGCACGTCGCAGGTGATGACCATCGTGGTCTCGGCGAAGAACGGATCGATCGTCGCGGTCACCGGATCTGGCATCAGGCACATGTCGGACTCGTTGATCGCCTTCCAGCCGGCGATCGAGGAGCCGTCGAACATCGTTCCTTCGGCGAAAATGTCCTCATCGATCATGCTGACGTCGAACGTCACGTGCTGCCACTTGCCGCGCGGATCGGTGAAGCGCAGGTCGACGTATTTGACGTCGTTGTCCTTGATCGATTTCAGGACGTCTTTGGCGGTCTTCATGCATACCCCTTTTGGCTCTGCGGGTCGGTTTCCAGATGAGCAAAATTATTCTCGCTTTGGGCGAGTTTTGCGCGACCGCACAAACGAAATCAGGCCGCCGAAGCAGCCTTATTTCTTGTCAGAGTGTCGCAAAATGCGGGATAGCACCCGGCTCAGATAGCGTCCAGCCCGGATTCGCCGGTCCGGATGCGGATCGCCTCTTCGATGTTGGAGACGAAGATTTTGCCGTCGCCGATGCGCCCGGTTTGCGCAGCACGGCGGATCGCGTCGATGGCGCGCTCGACCAGGTCGTCGCCGATCACGATCTCGATCTTCACCTTGGGCAGGAAGTCGACGATGTATTCTGCGCCGCGGTAAAGCTCGGCGTGACCCTTCTGCCGGCCAAAGCCCTTGGCTTCGGTGACGGTGATGCCCTGAAGGCCGACTTCCTGAAGCGCTTCCTTCACCTCGTCGAGCTTGAACGGCTTGATGATGGCTTCGATTTTCTTCACTGCGCGCCTCCCGGCCTTTCGATCAAATAGCAACGTCTTCGTCAGGATGCGCTTTTATTCACGCACGATCTTGTCTTCGCTATGCCGGGATCCCTGACCAGTCCGGCAACAACGGCCGGCCACACTCTGTGAGATGTCAGTGAGCACGACGAACCGAAGCGGCTTCCTCGAAAGCAGGGTCTATGCCAAGTTGCAAATACCCTGATTATTGGAGCGTTATCAGCCTTTTAACGAGCATCTCTGATAGGTGGAGCCGACCGGGCCAAAATACCTAAGACTACGAAATAGGCAATCAGTACAGTATGTGTGCAGATCGGTGTTCCCGGCGACGGATCGGCACAAAAAGTGCCTGTTGAAGAGGCGTTTGTACCAGGGAAGTGGCATGGAAGTTCTGACCAACGCCGAAATGCAGCGCGCCGACCAGCTCGCGATCGCGGCCGGCACACCCGGCTTCAAGCTGATGCTGAGCGCGGGCCAGGCGGTCGCCGAGGCCGCCAATGCGCTGGTGGAGGCGGGGCCGATCCTGATCGTGGCCGGCCCTGGCAACAATGGCGGTGACGGTTTCGTCGCAGCCGCCGAGCTCGCCGCGCAAGGGCGCGAGGTCTCGGTGATCCTGATGTGCGAGCGCGATCAGCTCCAGGGCGATGCGGCCTCCGCCGCGCGCGGCTGGAAGCATCCCGTGCTGCCGTTCAATCCGCAGGCGATCGGAAAGCCCGCACTGATCATCGACGCGCTGTTCGGCGCGGGCCTCAGCCGATCCGTCGAGGGCGAGGCGCGGGAGATGATCGAGGCGATCAACGCCAACGGCGCGCCAGTGCTGGCGGTCGACCTGCCGAGCGGTATCAACGGCACCAGCGCCGCCGTGCTGGGCACAGCGGTCAATGCCACCGAGACCGTCACCTTCTTCCGCAAGAAACCGGCGCACCTGCTGCTGCCGGGACGGATGCATTGCGGCCGGGTGCGGGTTGCCGACATCGGTATCGACGCACAGGTGCTGGACGAGATCGGGCCGCAGATTTTCGAGAACGATCCGGATTTCTGGGGCGCGGCGTTTCCGGTGCCGCGCATAGACGGCCACAAATATGCGCGAGGGCACGTGCTCGCGGTATCGGGCGACGCAGCTGCGACCGGCGCAGCGCGGCTCGCCGCGCGCGGGGCGTTACGCGCCGGCGCCGGGCTGGTGACGCTCGCGACACCGCGTGATGCGCTCGCGATCAATGCTGCCGCGCTCACCGCGGTGATGGTGCGCCCCGTCGATACCGCGGTCGAGTTCGGCGAGCTGCTCGGCGACAAGCGCTACAACACCTGCATCATCGGTCCCGGCGCCGGAATCGGCGAACGCACCTGCGACATGGTCCACACCGCGCTTGCCGCACAACGACATCTGGTGCTGGACGCGGACGCGCTGACGAGCTTTGCCGCAACCCCCGAGCACCTGTTTGAATCGATCAGGTCCTCGCAGGACAATGCGGTGGTGCTGACGCCGCACGAGGGCGAGTTTCCGCGCCTGTTCTCCGATCTCAGCAACAAGCATCCGGGCCGCTCCAAGCTCGAGCGCGTGCGCGCCGCCGCCGAGCGCTCCGGCGCGGTGGTGCTGCTGAAAGGGCCCGATACCACCATCGCCGCGCCCGACGGCCGCGCCACCATCGCCGCGAACGCGCCGCCCTGGCTCGCCACCGCCGGCGCCGGCGACGTGCTCTCCGGCATCATCGCCGGTCTCCTCGCGCAGGGCGTGCCCGCCTTCGAAGCCGCCAGCATCGGCGTCTGGATGCATGGCGAGGCGGCAAGTGAAGCGGGGCCGGGCCTGATCGCGGAGGATCTGACCGAGACGCTGCCCGCCGTGCACCGGCGCATCTATGATGCGCTGGGAGTGGAGTACTAGTGCTGAGGCAGCTTGCGCTCAGCAACATGGGCGCAGCCGCGCAGGTCCATCGGACGGCGTTTGACCAGGCGATGCCGTGGCTGATCGGGCTGCACACGCCGGAGGAGGACCGCTGGTTCTATCGCGAACATATCTTTCCGACGTGCCGCGTATGGGGATGATTCGCTGATGATGTCCTGAGCGGGATCATCGCCTTCCGCGACGGCTGGGTCGAACAGCTCTATGTGCTTCCGGTCGCGCAGGGCCGCGGCGTCGGCACCGAACTCCTCGACATCGCCAAACGCGCTTGCGATCGGCTGGAGCTCTGGACCTTCCAGCGCAACGCGCTGGCGCGACGCTTCTATGAGACGCGCGGGTTCGCGCTGGTCGAGCAGACCGACGGGGCGAGGAATGAGGAGAAGGAGCCCGACGTCCGCTACCTCTGGACGCGCCAGTAGGCCCTCACTCCACCCCATACCAGCGCACCAGCCGCGGGGCGGCCCAGTCCGTTACAACCGACTCGAGTAGCCATCGTCCGGGGGAGGTCGCCGCGAAGGCGATGCGCTGGGTCTGGCCGGGCTCGATCGCGAGCGTGTCGAGCCAGTAGGGCTTCCAGCCGTCGTCGAGCTTGTCGAGCAGGCGGAAGGGGTGACCGTGCAGATGGAAGACGGTGGTGATGGGGGCGGGGTTCTTGAGGGCCAGCACGACGGTGCGGCCGGCCTTGGCGCGGAAGGCGGGGGCGGAGGCCGTGGAAAAGTTTGCGGGCCGTGCCCAGCTGGAATCGGCCGTGCCGAGCGCGACATCGAACCGCAGGGCGCCTTTCAGATCGAGCTTCTCGGGGAGATCGTTCGACGGCAGTGGCTGCGCCGGCAACAGCGGCGCGCGCAGCTCCAGTTGGCCCGATACCTTGAGGCTGCCCACCTGGCGCGCCTCCTTGCCGTCATGCAGCAGGAATGCGGCCGATGTGGCCGTATCCACAAAGGCGTCGGCGCGTCCGCCCGGGGCCAGCACCAAGGCGCCGTTGCGGGCCGGGAACGGCTCGGCGGGCTGTCCATCCAGGGCCATCACACGGACCTCATGGCTTTCCAATTTGATCGCCAGAACAGTACGTTGCGAGCCATTGATAAAGCGCAGCCGCAGCCGCTCATTGGCCGCGGCTGAGAGTTCGAATGAAGGCTGCCCGTTGATCGTATAGAGCGGCGTCGTGTCCTTCGGGTCCTGGCCCGGGGGAAGCGCGGTTCCGTCCGGCCGCAGGCGCCATTCCTCGATCAGCAGGATCTCGTCGCGATCGACGGCGACCCGGCTTGTCTCCTGCGCGATGATCGCAAGCGGACGGGCGGGTTGCTTCTCGCCGTCCTCGAAGAGCCGGAAGTCGGCCAGCAGGGTCCCTGCGTTAGGTATTGAAATAATTGATGTTTCGGTCGTATCCGGCGCTGCCGGCGCGCGTCCCCGGAGCGGATCAGCCGTGGCCGACGCATTGAGGCCGTACCAGACTGGTGCAAGTGGCACAGGCAGGTCGTTGCGGAAGACCACCTCGCAGCGGTCAAAACGCTTGAGACGGACGTCCCTGAGATGGCTTACGGCGGCCAGCTCCCAGACCGGTGTAGCCGGCTGGCCCGATCTCAGAGCCAGCGTTGCCGGCCTTGCCTGGAGCGCGAGCTGGGCCGTCACGGATGGGCCGGCGCCGCCGGCGATCAGCCCGGCTGCCGAGGCTCCGAGGCCAGCCAGAACCTCGCGCCGATCAGGGGCAAATATCCGCGTTGTCATGGCGCGATCCGGACCACGCCGCGCTGGATAAGTCCAGCCGTCGTGCCTACTTGAAGCCTGTCTGCATCGGGCCATTTTTTTGCTGCGAACAGTCAGGCACATGTTATAAGCCCGGCCGCCCGCGGCATCGCGGCCGGTCTTGATGCAAATTCACGCGGGCGTGGCGGAACTGGTAGACGCGCTGGATTTAGGTTCCAGTGACGAAAGTTGTGGGGGTTCGAGTCCCTCCGCCCGCACCAAGCGCTTTCAGCGTTTGCACGGATTACGAGGGCCTGCTCCTCGCGGATGTTGTCCGCCTGAAGCCGGTCCGATGAACCACCGGCGTTGAGGCGTCCGCCTCGCGCCGGATCGATTAATGACAGCGTTCCGACGCATGCGCGCCGGGGCCGAACGAAAAGAAGATTGGACGCCATGCAGGTCACAGAGACCCTCTCGGAAGGTTTGAAGCACGAGTTCAAGATCAGCGTTCCCGCGTCTGATCTCGACGCCAAGGCCGGTGCCAAGCTCGTCGATCTCAAGGACAAGGTCCGCATCAACGGCTTCCGTCCCGGCAAGGTGCCGGTGACGCACCTGAAGAAGGTCTATGGCCGCTCGGTGATGGCCGAGACCATCGACCAGACCATCCGCGACACCAACACGCAGTTGTTCTCCGAGCGCGGCTTCCGTCTCGCGACCGAGCCGAAGATCACGATGCCGACCGAGCAGGCCGAGGTCGAGGAGCTGCTGAATGGCAAGACCGATCTGACCTATACGGTCGCGATCGAGGTGGTGCCGGCGATCGCGCTCGCCGACTTCAAGACCTTCCAGGTCGAGAAGCCCGTCGCCGAGGTCTCCGACGCCGACGTTGACGAGGCGATCAAGCGCATCGCGGACAGCAACCGTGGTTATGCCGCCAAGGGCGAGGGCGAAAAGGCCGCCTCCGGCGACCGCGTCACCATCAACTTCAAGGGCACCATCAACGGCGAAGCCTTCGAGGGCGGTGCCGGCGAGGGCATCCAGGTCGTGATCGGCTCCAACACCTTCATCCCGGGCTTCGAGGAGCAGCTCATCGGCATTGGCGCGAACGAGACGCGCACGCTGAAGGTGACGTTCCCCAAGAACTACATGAGCGAGAAGCTCGCCGGCCAGCCGGCCGAGTTCGAAACCACCGCGACGACGATCGAGGCGCCGCAGGACGTTGCGATCGACGATGAGTTCGCCAAGACGCTCGGCCTGGAATCGCTGGACAAGCTGAAGGAAGCCGCGCGCGAGCGCCTGGTTGCCGAGTTCGCGACCGCGACGCGCCAGCGCGTCAAGCGCGCGCTGCTGGACCGTCTCGACGAAGCGCATCGCTTCGAGGCGCCGCCGTCGCTGGTCGACGAGGAGTTCAATCTGATGTGGAACTCGGTCAAGGCCGAGATGGACTCTGCCGGCAAGACCTTTGCCGACGAGGACACCACTGAGGACAAGGCGAAGGAAGAGTACCGCAAGATCGCCGATCGCCGCGTGCGGCTCGGCCTCGTGCTCTCCGAGATCGGCGAGAAGAACAAGATCACCGTGACCGATGACGAGGTCGGCCGCGCCGTGATCGAGCGCGCCCGGCAGATGCCCGGCCGCGAGAAGGAGGTCTGGGACTATTACCGCAGCAACGCCCAGGCGCTGGCCCAGCTTCGTGCACCGATCTATGAGGACAAGGTCGTCGACTTCATCCTCGAACTCGCCAACGTGACCGAGAAGAAGGTCTCGCGCGAGGATCTCTACAAGGACGACGAGGCGGAAAAGACCGCCGCCTGAAGGCTCTAGAGCGTTTTCGAGCGAAGTGGATCCGGTTCGCGTGAAGAAATCGCGTCAAAAATAGAAGCTGGAGCCCATTTCCGATTCCGTCGGAACGGGGCTCCAGGACAGTTTTCTATTAAGGATGATCAGCGAAGGGGCCCAGCTAGCCAGATGGCCGGCTGGGCCTCTTTGTACGAATCAGCTTCAACTGCCCGGCGGATTAAGCCTTAATGCGCTCCGCACTTGTCAGGCGCGAATTGGGCTATATCTGTCGCTACATCCTACAAGTCCTGCATCACGGGACGTCCATCGGCCTTCCGGCGCATCCAGCCCCAACTGGCAGCCAAGACTGGCGATGTGCGCCTCTTAAAACCCTAGGTGACTCATGCGCGATCCGGTTGAAACCTACATGAACCTCGTGCCCATGGTGGTCGAGCAGACCAACCGTGGCGAGCGCGCCTACGACATTTTCTCGCGCCTGTTGAAGGAGCGCATCATCTTCGTGACCGGTCCGGTCGAGGACGGCATGTCGACGCTGATCGTCGCGCAGCTGTTGTTCCTCGAGGCGGAAAATCCGAAGAAGGAAATCTCGATGTACATCAACTCGCCGGGCGGCGTGGTGACGTCGGGCCTTGCGATCTACGACACCATGCAGTTCATCCGCCCGCCGGTCTCGACCCTCTGCACCGGCCAGGCCGCCTCGATGGGCTCGCTGCTGCTCGCCGCCGGCGAGAAGGACATGCGCTTCTCGCTGCCGAACGCGCGCATCATGGTGCACCAGCCCTCCGGCGGCTTCCAGGGCCAGGCCACCGATATCATGCTGCACGCCCAGGAAATCCTGAACCTGAAGAAGCGGCTCAACGAGATCTACGTGAAGCACACCGGCCAGACCTACAAGTCGATCGAGGATGCGTTGGAACGCGACAAGTTCCTGACCGCCAACGACGCCAAGGAGTTCGGCCTGGTCGACAAGGTCATCGACAAGCGCGCCGAGGAACCGGCGCCGGCGAAGGCCCCGTAGCACTACTGGACCGTAACGACGATCCCCGGGATCGCCGGGGTCCCATCAGGGCGGCGTTCACGCTAGATGCGTGCGCATTGCAAAACATCGGTTTTGCGCCCTGCGACAGGCAGAAAGTTCCGCTTTCGTGCTTGTTTTTCGTGGTAATCCAGCAACGCCGGGGTGATTTCGGTCACTTCGCCCGTGCCAAGACCGGAAATCACGGTATTGTCACGGGTAGCCGGCGACCCCCGATTAGCGAATTCTTGATAGTCGGGTGACAGCATGGTTGGCTACGATTGATCGGCTATGATCGCGGGAGAATCGAGTGACCGTGATTCGCACGGGATGTAGTAACGCGTAGGTCTTTTTTGGTACGGAATTTGCTCTATTTGAACTTCATCCCGACCATCGTGTCGGAATGGAGCGATCGAGCGGAACGGGATCGAACCGCGGACGGAGACATGAATGAGTAAGGTCGGCACGAGCGACTCCAAGAACACGCTATATTGCTCGTTCTGCGGCAAGAGCCAGCACGAAG
This sequence comes from Bradyrhizobium sp. cir1, assembly GCF_014198245.1. Taxonomy (GTDB): domain Bacteria; phylum Pseudomonadota; class Alphaproteobacteria; order Rhizobiales; family Xanthobacteraceae; genus Bradyrhizobium. The sequence goes on along the minus strand of NZ_JACIHE010000021.1, from coordinate 4,638 downwards.
TCCGCAAACTGATCGCGGGTCCCACGGTCTTCATCTGCGACGAGTGCGTCGAGCTCTGCATGGACATCATCCGCGAGGAGAACAAATCCTCGCTGGTCAAGTCGCGCGACGGTATTCCGACGCCGAAGGAAATCTGCAAGGTGCTGGACGATTACGTGATCGGCCAGAGCCATGCGAAGAAGGTCCTGTCGGTCGCGGTGCATAACCACTACAAGCGCCTCAATCACCAGACCAAGCACAACGACGTCGAGCTCGCGAAGTCGAACATCCTGCTGATCGGTCCGACCGGCTCGGGCAAGACGCTGCTCGCGCAGACGCTCGCCCGCATCCTGGACGTGCCCTTCACGATGGCCGATGCGACGACGCTGACCGAAGCCGGCTATGTCGGCGAGGACGTCGAGAACATCATCCTGAAGCTGCTCCAGGCCGCCGACTACAATGTCGAGCGCGCCCAGCGCGGCATCGTCTACATCGACGAAATCGACAAGATCAGCCGCAAGTCCGACAATCCCTCGATCACGCGCGACGTGTCGGGTGAGGGCGTGCAGCAGGCTCTGCTGAAGATCATGGAAGGCACGGTGGCTTCGGTCCCGCCGCAGGGCGGCCGCAAGCATCCGCAGCAGGAGTTCCTGCAGGTGGATACCACCAACATCCTGTTCATCTGCGGCGGTGCGTTCGCCGGCCTCGAGAAGATCATCTCGGCGCGCGGCCGGTCGACGTCGATCGGTTTCGCGGCCCAGGTGATGGCGCCGGAAGACCGCCGGACCGGCGAGATCTTCCGTCACGTAGAGCCTGAGGACCTCCTGAAGTACGGCCTCATCCCCGAATTCGTCGGCCGTCTGCCGGTCGTGGCGACGCTCGAGGACCTCGACGAGACCTCGCTGAAGAAGATCCTCACCGAGCCGAAGAACGCGCTGGTGAAACAGTACCAGCGGCTGTTCGAGATGGAGAACATCGAGCTGACCTTCGCCGACGAGGCGCTTGGCGCGGTTGCCCGCAAGGCGATCGAGCGCAAGACCGGCGCGCGCGGGCTGCGTTCGATCCTCGAAGCGATCCTGCTCGAGACCATGTTCGACCTGCCGGGCCTGGAAGGTGTGGAAGAAGTCGTGATTTCCCGCGAAGTCGTGGAAGGCACGGCGCGTCCGCTCTACATCTACGCCGATCGGACCGATCGTGCCGTCGAGAACGCCAGCGCCTGATTTCCCGGCGCTGGAACGCTCCAATCGTCTCATCGAGTTGGGCTGCGGAAATGTATTTCCGCAGCCGGTGTTGCGTCGCTTATCCGCGTGCGTAAGCGCCTGATGGCGCGCGTTTTTCAATGACTTGACACCCCCCGGGTCGATAGCCACCTAATGTCGGTGGGCGAGAATTCTCTTCAAGATTCGCCTCAGTTCCGATCCGGCGAGCCGGTCCAACTTTTCAAGAGGACCGACCGGTCTTGTGGATCACCTCGGCACCTTGTGGCGGTTGCGCATGAGCATGGCGGGCTGCGTGCAAGGGGGCAAAGCAAAAGGAAAAGGCCATGACTAATCCAAAACCCCGGCCAACCATCGTCCACGGCGAAGCGCACGCTTATCCCGTGCTGCCGCTGCGCGACATCGTCGTCTTCCCGCACATGATCGTTCCGCTCTTCGTCGGCCGCGAGAAGTCGATCCGCGCGCTTGAAGAGGTGATGAAGAACGACGCGCTGATCATGCTCGCGACGCAGAAGAACGCGTCCGACGACGATCCGGCGGCCGACGCCATTTACGAGACCGGTACGCTCGCCAGCCTGCTCCAGCTCTTGAAGCTTCCCGACGGCACCGTGAAGGTGCTGGTCGAAGGGCTCGAGCGTGCGCGCGTGCAGAAGTACACCGATCGCGCCGACTACTATGAAGCCACCGCCGTGGCGCTCGCCGACACCGATGCGAAATCGGTCGAGGCGGAAGCGCTGGCGCGCTCGGTCGTGTCCGACTTCGAGAGCTACGTGAAGCTCAACAAGAAGATCTCGGCCGAGGTCGTCGGCGTCGTGCAGGCGATCACCGATTTCGCCAAGCTCGCCGACACCGTTGCCTCGCATCTCGCGGTCAAGATCGCCGACCGCCAGGGCATCCTGGAGACGCTGTCCGTCACCACGCGCCTGGAGAAGGTGCTGGGCCTGATGGAGAGCGAGATCTCGGTGCTGCAGGTCGAGAAGCGCATCCGCTCGCGGGTCAAGCGCCAGATGGAGAAGACCCAGCGCGAGTACTATCTCAACGAGCAGATGAAGGCGATCCAGAAGGAACTCGGCGACGACGACGGTCGCGACGAGCTCGCCGATCTCGAAGAGAAGATCGCCAAGACCAAGCTCTCCAAGGAAGCGCGCGAGAAGGCGCAGCATGAATTGAAGAAGCTGCGCCAGATGTCGCCGATGTCCGCGGAAGCGACCGTCGTGCGCAACTATCTGGATTGGCTGCTGTCGATTCCGTGGAACAAGAAGTCCAAGGTGAAGAAGGACCTGGAGGCCGCGCAGGCCATCCTGGACTCCGATCACTACGGACTCGAGAAGGTCAAGGAGCGCATCGTCGAGTATCTCGCGGTGCAGTCGCGTGCCAACAAGCTGACCGGACCGATCCTGTGCCTCGTCGGGCCTCCCGGCGTCGGCAAGACCTCGCTCGGCAAGTCGATCGCGAAGGCGACGGGGCGCGAATTCGTGCGCGTCTCGCTCGGCGGCGTGCGCGACGAGGCCGAGATCCGCGGTCACCGCCGCACCTATATCGGCTCGATGCCCGGCAAGATCATCCAGTCGATGCGAAAGGCGAAGTCGTCCAATCCGCTGTTCCTGCTCGACGAGATCGACAAGATGGGCGCCGATTTCCGCGGCGATCCGTCCTCGGCGTTGCTCGAGGTCCTCGACCCCGAGCAGAACGGGACGTTCAACGACCACTATCTCGAGGTCGACTACGATCTGTCCAACGTGATGTTCATCACCACCGCGAATACGCTCAATATTCCCGGGCCGCTGATGGACCGCATGGAGATCATCCGGATCGCGGGCTACACCGAGAACGAGAAGGTCGAGATCGCGCGCAAGCACCTGATCCCGAACGCGGTGTCCAAGCACGGCCTGGACTCCAAGGAGTTCTCGATCGACGACGACGCGCTGCTGCTGTTGATCCGCCGCTACACCCGCGAAGCGGGCGTGCGTAATTTGGAGCGTGAGCTCTCCACACTCGCCCGCAAGGCGGTGAAGGAGCTGATGATCTCCAAGAAGAAGGCGGTCAAGGTCACCGAGAAGACTCTGGAAGAGCTGCTCGGCGTGCCGAAGTACCGCTTCGGCGAGATCGAGAGCGAGCCGCAGGTCGGCATCGTCACCGGCCTTGCCTGGACCGATGTCGGCGGCGAGCTGCTGACGATCGAAGGCGTCATGATGCCCGGCAAGGGCAAGATGACGGTCACGGGCAATCTGCGTGACGTGATGAAGGAATCGATCTCGGCGGCGGCGTCCTACGTCCGCTCGCGGGCGATCAATTACGGCATCGAGCCGCCGATGTTCGACCGGCGCGACATCCACGTGCACGTGCCGGAAGGCGCGACGCCCAAGGATGGTCCGTCGGCGGGCGTCGCGATGGCCACCGCGATCATCTCGGTCATGACCGGCATCCCGGTCCGCCACGATGTCGCGATGACCGGCGAGATCACGCTGCGCGGCCGTGTGCTGCCGATCGGCGGCCTCAAGGAGAAGCTGCTGGCTGCGGCCCGCGGCGGCATCAAGACGGTGCTGATCCCCGAGGACAACGCCAAGGATCTCACGGAGATTTCCGATGCGATCAAGGGCGGCATGGAGATCATCCCGGTCTCGCGCCTCGACGACGTCGTCGCCAAGGCGCTGGTGAAGAAGCCGGTGCCGATCGTCTGGGAAGAGGACACCAAAGTGACGGTGAAGCCGGACGGCGATGAAGCCGCCGGCGGCCTGACCGCTCACTGAGATCGAGCGAAAGATGATAAAACGGCGCCTTCGGGCGCCGTTCTTGTTTGAGGTTGGTCATGCAGGTCGACGGGCAATGCCATTGCGGCAAGATCACCTTTGAGGCCGAGATCGACCCTGAGGCGCTCTCGGTGTGCCACTGCACCGACTGCCAGACGCTGACCGGCTCGCCGTTCCGGGTGACGGCGATCTGCACCAGCGCCGACGTCAGGCTGACCGGCGGCACGCCCAAGGTCTACGGCAAGCGTGGCGACAACGGCCGGATGCGCTTCCAGCATTTCTGTGCCGACTGCGGTTCCCCGCTGTTCACCAGCGGCGAGGGCGACCAGGCCGACGATTGGGGCATCCGCTGGGGCAGCATCCGCCAGCGCGACAAGTTGCGGCCCTCCAGGCAGATCTGGTGCCAGTCGGCGGCGGTGTGGATCGACGCGGTGCCGCTGCTGCCGGGGAGGCCGGGGGATTGAGGTGGGGCTTGCCTCTCCGTAGCTCGCATCTGAGGCCCGCCTTCGCCCGATGGGCTTCGGCGCGGCAGCCTTCGCTCGCTTCGCGCTCATGACCTGCTGTGCTGGCTTGCCTAGCCGTAGCTCGCGAAGCGAGTGAGCGGCCCGAGACATAGGTGACAGAACGTACCGAACACATGGGTTACACTTTCCGCTTTTGTTCTGCGGGAGGTGTGGATGCCGTGGAAAGCG
>NZ_JACIHE010000020.1 GCF_014198245.1 Bradyrhizobium sp. cir1 | reverse complement strand
TGGCATTTGCCATCGTTCCACCTCCACCGATCAGCTCATCCCAGGCTGTATCGCGCGCAAGCCGAGGCGTGGCGAGGTGTGGGCCTCATGCCGGTTACGGATGACCCGATACCCGTAAATGTCGGCGATCTTGGGGAACTGATAGCTAGCAAGCCGTCTGGGCCGATACCGACGAAGCTCAACTGGGCGAAGCTGACCGAAGAAGAGTCCGAACGGCTAATTTTCTCGTTGATTGCAGGCGAGCCGGGGTACGAGAACCCGGAATGGCTAACGCAGACCCGCGCCGCCGACAAGGGGCGAGATCTGTCTGTCACCCGCGTGGCCAAGGATGGACTTTCCGGCCATTTGCGGGCGCGGGTCATTATCCAATGCAAGCACTGGCTGGAGCGCAGCATCTCGCCAACTGATGTTGCTCTCCTCAAGGAGCAGATGGCCCTATGGGAGCCGCCACGCGTCGATGTACTCATCATCGCAACAAGCGGACGCTTTACGACGGACGCGGTGGTGGCCATCGAAAAGCAGGGACAATCGGACCGGGCGCTCAGGATCGAAATGTGGCCGGAGAGTCATCTAGAGATGCTCTTGGCGGCGCGCCCAGCCTTAATCGCCGAGTTTGAACTTCGGTAGCGCGGACATGAAGTCCTCCGCTGGATCCCAAGCCGCACTCAGCGGTGACTGGGTAGCCGTCTCGCAGAATATAGCGTATGCGGGTAATTTCGTTGAAGAACGCGCGAATCTCGAGGCGCTGGGCTCTATCTGCCACATGGGGAGTCATCGGCTGCTTCTCCGCGAGAAAGGGCCGGGTCTGATCTTCAAGGTCGGTCTTTTGTGTATTCAGCCAAAGGAAGGCTCGGAAGGCAGCCCCTATCCGCTGGTCCAACAAGACGGAAGGTGGAAAACGACTGATGAGGATCGGGTTTCCGTGCCCGACGGGTGGAGGGGGCATCGGGTTGGACGTGATTCAAACGTCCAAGCAATTCGCAGTCATGGCGACTAGCGGCGGTGGTGGCGAAGGCGGCGGCACGGCAACGGGATGCTGACGGCGCAATGGCCCTAAGGGTTACGTCCTGATTTAAGAATATTTGAGTTAGTAGCGAACGTGTCGGGTGCGTCGGCGCGGCCTTTCTTTAGTCGGAATTCGCGCACTAGTCTTTGTTTTCAAAAAATGGAGAACTTAAAGTGGCTATGGGGACAGTGAAGTGGTTCAATCCGACAAAGGGATACGGGTTCATTCAACCTGACAACGGCGGCAAGGACGTGTTTGTTCACATCTCCGCCGTCGAGAGGGCCGGGTTCACCTCACTCGCAGAGGGAGCCAAGGTTAGCTTCGACGTCGTGAACAATCGCGGAAAAGACTCGGCGGAAAACCTAAGAATCGGGTGAGCCTTTCGAACTACGACGCCACGGTTCCAATCCCCCGCTTGGGCCTATCGTCGAATATCCTCTGATTTCCTCGTCGGCCATCCTGCGTTGGTTCGCTGGGTGAGTCGAATGTTGAGCGGGGAAGAGGCGGATCGCTATCGGTTCGAAGCCGAGGAATGCCGCCGCTTGGCCGAAAGGGCAATTAAACAGCCAGACCGGGAAGCATGGTTAAGGCTTGCAGCTGATTGGATGAAGCTGGCCGAAGGCGCCAGCTTGCGCGATGAGCGTAAGAAGTGAGGCTTGTTGGTCAGCGCGTCGGTTTGCCTAGCCAGCAATCTGTCACCGCTGGTGCCCGAGGCCGATACCCAACACGATTGCCTTCTGACGCGGCGCGCCCTCGCAGTCTCTTTGAATTGTTCTTGGCCTTGATCAGTCACGGCCGCCCTTTGTTCGTGGTCTCGGTCTTCGACGGCTGCTCTAAATTGCTGGCCATTTTTTACGCGCAAGATAAGCCTCATGCGCATCAACAAGCGAAAATACTCGATTCCGCAGATCATCAAGTTTCGGCTCGAAGTGGCTTGAAAGCTCATCTCCCCCAATGAACTCGAAGTAGATCTTCAGGGTGTCGGCCACAACCAATGCGAGGGATGTTACCGTTTGGGGTCTTGGTCGCTTCCAGGCCGTCTTCGGAGTGAAAGAGTTGGTGGCTTCGTTCCAGTCTAGATGATTGCTATAGATCTCATGCCAGTTACCGTGAATGTTGTGCGAGGGACCACCGAAGAATCCAGAGTATGCGTCTGCTAGCCCGACATCTTTCGCCTTCTCAAAAAGGTTTTTGTTACCCCAAGGTCGCTTGTCGCTAGGGTTCACATGGTCGAGCGGTATGCCGGCCACTCTTTCTGCTCTTTCAATTGAATTGAGCATTCGATCTTCAATCGGCAACACAACTCCGCTCCGCGCGAGAATATTGGCCTTGAGCTTGTCTCGAAGTTTGCGTTCGTGCTGCAGAGACTTCTGAACGTAGGAGTCGATCAGATCGGCGGAGAAGTTTTTAATGAAGAACCTGATGTTTACGGTCGTTTCGAACAGCGGTCGCGCGATCAGGACTGCCGTTTCATCGCGATCTTTGCATATTTGATCGAGGAAGGCGTCAAGCAGTTTGTATTGCCGAACCACCGTGCCTCCGACGGCCGCCATATTGCGATCCCAGCTCGCCTGAGGGCCCAACGTGCCAGCAGCTATGCAGGCATAGCTGGCGGTCTCGACCATCAGAGATACCGCGAGGGATGTGAATTGGCTTTCTTTTGCAAAGGAAGCCATCGCGTCGTTATCAACTGGCACGCGGTCGATGAGCGGGACGCTATGGCCGGGAGGCACCACTATTTGCCCTTAAACGCGTCCTGTCGAACCTGGACTCGGGCGACAGTCGAATTGCGGGATTTCTGCCCCTCGTTCTCGCCTAACGTCCAGCATGTCTCTCCATCGATCGCTGGACCATGGCCCCGTAGCCTGGATATTTCGGTGAGCTTGCCAATCTTTGCTGGTTCGCTGGCTGAAAAACCTGCCCGCGTCTCTGGATGGTGGAGGCGCCACCAAACCTTTTCGACGATCATGTCCTCGCTGTAAGGCTCGGGATTGTCGGGCCGGTTGATCGAAATGTACGAGCCAACTCTCGGAACTTCCGGAAGGTCAAATTCCAAAGAGTACTCCGGGTTCAGCTTGCCCACCTCCCGAACCACTACGATCGCGCGCGTCATCTGAAAGCTCCGAAGCAAAATGGTGTCTGTGGCGGCTTGCTCGCACTCAGTCCTGCGAAGTTGGCCAATGCAGCGCGACAGTCTTAAGGCCGGCACGATTGAAATAGTCGAACATCCGCCCTGAGCCGATCACTTCATCGATCAGCCGATAAATTTGATATTGCCGCTGCGGCACCTCCACCTACCATGCATAATGGTTGATACTGATCGACAACAACCAAGCGCAGCCAACGCAAGTGCGAATGAACCTGCTTGTCATCGCTTCCAGACTGGAGCGCCTGTTCGGGCCCGCTCGCTACGGGCGATCTCCTTCGCGATCTCTCTGCCTGCTTCTGGAAGGGTGACCCTATCATCCATTTCCTATCTTTTCATTGCTCAGATATCGCAGAAAAACCGGGGCGAGCAATTTACTGCCAATCAAGACGAATGCATCTACGGTAGCAACCAGTAACTTAATGTCGAGGCCCTTGGTTGAAGCTGCTACGAGGAAAGAAAACGCCACGAGAGAAGATCGTTACGAGAAGTAGCATCAGACCCAGGAAGCCTGCATCTATTGCATCCTCCTCTGTCTCTGCGTGGAAAGCGCTGTACCAAAAGAACATTATAATGATTCCGATGGTGATCAGGAAAGCTAATCCCAGGCCTGCGCCAAACCATTGCCATGCTGCTTTTGAGAGCGCTTCAGACTCAAGCATAAGCATCTCGACCCTCCGCTTCTGAAAAAATGGCGATCAAGGAAGAGACGACCGACGTGCTTGACGACGAAACGCCCAGCTATCCCCCAATCCCTGCAATCTCAAGCCGTCTCGAATCCGAAAAAATAAAATAGACTCTCGCTCAATCGCTTAGACCCTTGTTCACGGACGACTATTTCGCCGTCGCGGCGGTGCTCTTTTGGGGCGCTCTCTAGTGGCTTTTCTACTCTCTTTGGAAGTTGCCGTTCTAATCGTCGCGCTGCCTGGTCTCACCCAATTTCATTCCGAATCGGCGCTCTCGCAATATTTCCGGGTATTTTCAGTCCTGCGTCGGCCCGAAGTCGCTCGCCAGGAATTGCTCGTGGTCCATTGCTTCAGCGCATCGTCGTTGAGTACCGAGTTGACCAAGGCATTCCAATTCTCACCTGCCTCTCTCCATTTCGTTTTTCGGTCCGGAAGGTTACGCAGCAACCGAAATGCCCTCGTTGCGAACTTGCTTGCCTCTTTCCCTTCAGCAGCCTCGCGGATCACGTCTTTGAACAATTGTTCGGGAAAGGTCCACCCGGCGGCTGTGAAGCGATCGGCAAACATGTATTCGAACGAGGCGCGAAACACGACCGCGGCTAGCGCATCCTCATATTCCGTGCCTGCGCTGCGCAGGTCGAACCATTGCAACAGCCTTCGAACGGCTGCAGCAGGCGAGAACTGGCAGTCTCCGAGCGTGAGAGATACGAACATATACGCGATGTCTGATTGAAGTTCGTCGTCCAGGGACACGTACCAATGTTTGATTGCTTCAATAGGAGTCATGTGACAATTGCTATGAAAACGCGAGAATACAGGATGCGCCCCCGCTCAGGCGCGCTTGATCATGTAGCGCCATGGCTCTCAACCAGCCGACTGCCGGCAGGGGCAGTTGTCCAGGAACCCCTGCTTCTCTGCTGTAAGACATCGACGATGGTGCTCGCCGCAATTCGATGGCACGTCGTGGTTGGCTGCAAAATAATGCGTTCTTAACAGAAGGGAAGTATCAAGCAACGGTGTAGGGTGCTGCCTCGTGCAAAATGAACGCATCTCGGTCAGTTGTCCTCACATTAGACGGTGAAATCATTCTTACGATTAGTCCAAATTGCGCAACCGAGAACGACGCGACGAGCTGTCGAGGATAGCCCATAGCGCTCTGGGGCATCGCTCGTAGAATACCGCGCCTCCGAGCAAAGGATTGGCCAAATGCCGCAGAGTTATCGCTTATCATCGTCTCACGGAACGACGTAAATCGCTGCGTTGGAGCTTCTGTCGGCGCATGGCTCCTTCAGCATGCGCACAGCCATAGCTTGGAGCACTGAATTTGATCGCTCGGCTCCGGCTCGAGCTGTGTTGCAGAGCGGCATAGTAAATCCAAGCTCCCGATCCAGGATTTGGGTTGTGCTCGTTGTGATCGCCGCGGCGAGCAGGTTCGTGGGCTCAAGTTGTTGACCGGCTAGGCGTCCCGGAGCTGCTGCTCTCTTGAAGGTTCTTGCATCTTTAACGCGGCGTGCAGGCGAGCCTTTTCCAGCCGTTGCCTGACTCCGCTAAGGCAACTAGCCAGCTTTGCAAAGTCCGTAATATCGAGATAACCAGAAACAAACTCATCGAGTTCTTCCTGCTGCGCCGCGATGCTCGCAAGTTGTCTGCGAGCGCTATCGGTTAGCGACAGGTTGACGATTCGTGCATCGTTCGCGCAGCGCTTACGTCGCACGAATCGCTTATCCTCAAGCTGTTTCGAATGCCTCGTAATGAAGGCGGACTCAACCTTCATCAACTTTGCAACCACGTTGACCGGAACTCCGCCGTCCTGTTCCAAGTCGATCAACGCCATCAAGATCATCATTTGTGGTGCAGCAATGCCCAGCGCATGCGCCTGGAAATAACGAAGGTCGTCCAGACACACATTAATGGCTCTGATCTCCCACGTGAATCGCCTGAGCACATCCTGACTCGCGGCAGGGCCCTTCCCGAGCCGTCTTTTCAATCCTGGCAGCTTGGACGGCATCAGATTTCAGGGAGCCTCCATCCTAAAACTATTCCGGGCGAGCAGAGCGCAGTTGGCGGGGACTACATATGCGCCTACTTCGAAGCGTCGAATCTCGGGTCAATAAGCAATCCCACCAACTCGCTTCCGTGCCAACCCTCTTTGCAGACACGTCCGGTGCCGAAGCTGCCAAGGTGCAAAGCAGCTTCACACACTCACCCTGGTGAATTCACTCAAAATACAACTCTCATATGCAGAATTCCTGCTTCACGAACTGCATTAGCGCGCCATGCAGCGTCTAACGTCCTGAACGTCGCGAGTCCGCTCCAAAAGCGAGACTGCTCCGCCGCGCGATTGGACGGCGAGAATTTTTAGGTTGTCGAGAGCTGCTCACTCACTAGAACAACGCTTACGGCGCAGGATCAACCTGTCGGAGCCGGCTCCAGGCTTCGAAAGCAGGAGCTGGAGATCGGCAATAGCTCCTTATTCCACGATAAGTCACACCCTGGATCGAAAGACAAGTAATCGCAAGTCAGTTCTTCACCAGGTTGTACGTCGCGGGCTGTGAAAATTCTGCAATGATCGTCTTGATATGTGTTTGGATGACTGCTGTGATTCATGAAGCGAGCGTTGTCAGCATTATACTCTACGACGCCGTCATTAACCTTGTGGTCCCTCGGATAGGCATGCTTATCAAGTAGAGCTTGAAATGTTGGAGCTAGAGCTTCGTATTGTTCGCGCGTCACCGCAATGTCAACGATCGGGTTGTGAATCCAAAGTAGCGCGCCTTTAGGCAAACGAGTCGCAGAGAAAAGTCCAATACCGCCAAACTGGTCTGGCTTCAAAATAGTTTCAACAATCAACATCGAGGAAATCTCCCAAAGTCACTATCACCGAGCAAGCTAACTGACGTGAGCTGCAAAATCTGCTGCACGAATTGGTAGGGTCATCTATCCGCGCCTTCATCACAATTTGGAGTTCCTCTGGATTGCTTTCGGCTGCTTGGTCCGGATCGCCTTCCGCGCACCGCCATCGTGGTGATGCTGGAAGGGGCTGCAGGTCGGTGGGATTCCGGCAAAGATCCGCGCCGATCAAGAAGGCGAGTGATCGTGACCTGGGGACTCTCAGCGCGGCGGCACGCCGGACTTTCTCGCGACCCTGCAAGCCGCCGACAAGGCCTTCATCAAGACCTTCAAGAGCAGGGGCCGAATGCGTCAATGCCCATTCGCTCCTGTGCCTTGCCAGAAAGGAAGCGGAGACATCGGCAGACATTATAGCGACGAGCCGCCCCTGAGGGGTCGGCAGTCACCTCCGAGTTTTCTGCACTATCACCTCGCCGCAACCAGCCCGCAACGTGATCACGCTCGTCACAAACAAGAAGGGGCCATGGCTGTTCGGCTCAACAAGGAGCCGCTAAGCGATGGCGCCCGCAAGTTCGTTGGTGGCCGGCAGCGCTTATCCGCACCGCCCTGAATCCCACTAAGCTCGCAAGAGTTGCTGAAGCAAGCTATCGTCCATCAACAAGTCCGCTACCTGAGCTATCTGGAGCGGCCTCTCACGTAGGGATTGTCCCTGGTGTCTACATCTGTGGATGGTGGATGAGCCGAACGTCGTTCGGTCCTCCCGGCCCCAAGAGGGCCGTGTAACGCTCGCCGCGAATGTCGTATTGCTTCATCGGCTGCGCTGCGTCCGGCAAGAGGCCCCAGCGGCCGAGCCTGGAGATCATCGTCATTGGGGCGGGTTGTGTGCCGTGCGAAAAGCCCTCAGGAACGGCGAATGATGCGGCGTAAATCTCGCGGGCCGCGGGCGACGTCGTCTCAGCTCTGACGGACGCCGGGGCGGCTTGCTCCATCGTCTGTGCAAGCAGGGCTGGCGAGGGCCGATTCGCCGGCTGTGCGCTCGGCTGCGAAACGCTATCCAGTGGAGATCCGAAATGAATGGGTGCGCCTGACAGATTGAGTGGAGACCCGCCCCTCATCGCCGCCGCGGGCACGAACAGCGCCGTGAAGCGGTCGTTATGAACTATGAAAGGAGCGGGCGGGGTGTCCTGGCTCGGCGGGACGCTGCTACCCTCATGCGCGCCTGACGTGCGCTGGTCGTCCTGCCACGAGTTAAAGGAACGAACGGCCGCTCCTGAATCCACGGCGTGGTCATGACGCTCGGTTGGCTCGAGAGACGACGATGAGCCGGCGTTTTCCAGCATCGCCCACAGCAGATCCTGAACGCAGTCTTCCTCAGGAATGATCAACGGACCGCTGGCCCGAAACGGTGTGCCGGCCTCTTCAATCAGCTCGCGAGCGGCTGAATTGCTAGGCTCGCTGGGCTGGTGCTCAATGGCATCGGGTTGCGTCTGGCTTAGTGTCCTCTGCCTCTTCGCAGGCCTCAACTGGCCGGTGTAGTCCTCACCCATCAGGGTAGCGGCGTCCTCGCGTCCGGTGACGGCATGTTCGGGATGAAAACCGTCGGCCCTCTGGTACTCAAGTCCGAAGGTCTCGGCGAGTCTAAGGCCTTCTTCCGACAGATGAGGATAGTAGGGATCAGCCGAAACAGGATTCTCTGCGATCGCAGAGGTGCCAACTTGCGGCACTTCATACAAGTACGGCTCAAAATCCGCTTGCGGCTGTTGCGCTTGCGGCACCGCGGTGCTGTAAGCAGCGAACTCTGGGTCGAATGGCTTGATGGTGTTAAATGGGTCCATGACCGCCCCCGGTTTGAGTGTGTCGCTCTCGCTCTATTAGGACCAGCTGTCGACAAGCTGACGCACTCAGTGAATTCGGTGAGCAAAATAGGCCTGCCCGATCGCCACACTTCGGTCGAAAAACGCGCAAGATGCCGGATTGCGCTTTATGTGGCACGCCTTGCCGCATTTCGCGGTATCCTGCTGGATCGAGGTCGGCCTGAACTAAAAGCAGTTCAAAACTTTGCCGGCCATAGCAGACTTTACGTCAAGGGCCGCTACGGCCATCTGTTCAAATCGGACGACCACAATACTCGCTGGACATGCTCGCGAAAAGTCCATTTGAGTCAAAGGCATAAGGGGTCTTCGGATCGCTCATCGATATGCCGCACTGGGCGGCGGCATTCAGCGGGTGTCTGATCCGCATGAGTACCTATCTCAAGCGGATCGATCGCAATGATCAAACGCTCATGAACATGGTGAGCGGCTCGGCAACGGCGTCGTGTTCAAGCAACTTGGCTTTCTTGCGGAGCGACGTTCGGACGGCGTATCACTTGCCGAACTGTGCCGCACACGGCGCACGGCAGGAAATGCGAAGCTTGATCCCACGCTGGATTATTCGCGCCTCGTCTCAAGATGGCGGCTCTTCATTCCGTCGACCTGGGTTCGCGGAGGCAGACATTGATCGGCAAGCGCGCAATTCTTGCTGTCGCAGGACAGACCTCGCTCGTTCCGCATGTTGTCGAAAAGACTGCGTTCTCGGCTGATTTGTCGCCGGCGTCCGCGCGCATGAGGAACTCGCCGAAGGCTAGGTCTTCAAGGGCGGTACCTGTCTGAAAACATGCTGAGTCGGAACCTATCGCTTTTCCGAGGATCTGGATTTTAGGTTGCGCAATGAAGCGCACCTCGGCGAAGCATTCTTAAAGCGGGTGTTTGCCGAGGTGGCGCCTGGGTCTATGACAAAAGCGGCATCGTGGTCCCGGTGGATCAGCAAGAATTCGAACTCTTCCGCCGCAAGCTCTCATGTCAAAGCAAGATCAGCTACAAGGGGCCCGTTTCACGATCCGTCCACTTCCGCGAAATAAACTTGGTCTGACGGCTGACGAACGCATCCTCTTGCCGCCGGTGCCCGTCGATATCTTTCACCCTTGTTCTGACATGCTTGAAGACGGCATCGAAGCCCTGGCCTACGACTACTTGAGGCGTTCGCGTAAACCTCAGCGCTTTGGCCGAGCGAACGCGCCCGCGCGATCTCTACGACGTCGTGAATCTTTGTCGAACCGCCGGTCGAGCGGACAGAGTGTTGTCTCGATCGAGCGGCCTCCCCTTAAGGGCGCCATAAAATAATCTCAGGCTGATCGCCTGCCTCTTCTATTGTGAGGCAGGGACTTATGGTGGCCGCCTCGCGACGTAACGGAAGGAATCGAATTAGAAGCTTTCACCCGTTCCGTCGGCGTAAGATAATCTGGACTTCGGGCCGCGCTTTCCCAACTGCAAGCGCGTCGAGATCAGATATATTCACTCGACCTCGTGGTATTCGGCCCGGTCGAAATCCGAGCCGAACAGCGCTGCTGCGGCGTCGTAGAGCGCGACGGTATTGACGGTTGACTGCATGGCGTACCAGGCGCGCAATGCCTCGATCGCCGATGCATGGGCTAGCAACTGTCGCGACGGGGTTTGGCAATCGAGCACCTCCAGCTTGGGCGCCTCCCGCTTCCTGCCGCTCTCGATGTTCCGGTCGATTGTCATTTCTCTGCCTTCGCCGTCCTAGTTGGTCCGCCAGACTCTATGCGCTCGCTACCAGGCTGCCAGTCTGCGCCGTGTTGACGGATCATTTCGCGATGGGACCGTTTGACGAAGGCGCGCTCGGCGCAAAAGCCGGCGGTGACTGAAGCGGCTACCGCTAGGCCACAGGCGACGTAGTCATCCAGCAAACTCCAAATTATGTTACTGCCGGCGACGACGACAAAAGTGAGTGCCATGACAGTATTGCGAAATGCTTTAATCATGCTTGTTCCCCCAGCCGATCGGCGAGGGATGCTAACATTGCAACCAGGACGTTCTGCAGCGTTTGAGGGGCATGATCGGTCGTATTTCTGCTAGATCAGCTTGTGGTTGCGCGCGATCTCGCGCGCGGATAGACGGCACTCAGCGGTGCGCCAGTTCGCGAGAGGAGATCCTTCGCCGGCTTTAACTGCACGATGGTCCCATGTAGCCGCAGGCCAGACGAACGGGTCGGAAAGAACTGGTGGCCGACACTGTGATCACCGGCACGAGGTCTATATCGCGCCGAAGCAGCATCAGCAGCTCAGAGCAATTTACTACAATTGCTGTTGGGGCAGTGGCCTTCAGCGGCTGCGACGTTGGCCGTGGCTTGGTAAGACTCGTGGGAGGACCGGTTGCTCCGACGACAGGAGAGCCGCATGGTATGAGAGAAGCTTCGTCAATGACAAAGCCTCCGGACGGGGCGGAATTGGACAAAACTACAGGCTAATCTGCTGAAATCCTGCAATGTGAGGCTGCTGACCAAGCGATCATAGCGCGCGAATCGCTCTAATATCGTGAGAGCGATGATGTTTTCGTCCGGCGCGTAGCGATGATATCGAGGCGCGAACGCAGCGCGGGCGTCCAAAGTTCCCTTGAGTCATCAAGGCCGGTGATGATGCGCGAGCAACGAATCCCATTCCGAATTTTATATGACGGCGAGTCCTTCATCTGCTCTCGAACTGTGACTGGCATCAGAAAGTTGCGTCAGACGGTTGCTGTCCCTGGGTTTGGCGTCGAGGTGGACTTGGCCGTTTATAGTGAAAACAACGCTCATCCAATCTCGAGCATGGAGAACGCGGCCACCCTTATCGCTATCCGGATGGTCGCGCGCGTCAGCCATGCTCGTGTTGCGCGGCGCCGCGCCAGGCGCATAGTTGTCTTTTGATATGCTACCGTGGCCGCCAATGGTCAAGGGATGCGGCTTTTTCAATCTGCGCGAAGTTGGGCTTAGGATTTTTGAGAGCTACCGAGGCCCAGCCATAGTCGTTGTGCATTTCTTTTCCGAAGCGCCCTTCGAGCGCATCGCACCGTGCGGTCATTGCCTTGATTTCCTGGGCGGTGAACGGTGTCATGTTCGCGTGTACGGCATGGTCATTCAGCTGCTTGGCAGCACGCAAGGATGCGAACGGAAAACTGGCTAGATAGCGGTGAGAAACCTCTTGATCCTGTGTCTGTTGTCATACAAGTCATCGCTGGTGAAACGCCGCGCCTTGTCCCATCGGAACGCCGCATGCAGCGCAGCATGAATGTGCAGGGCGTGCGCGCGCCCCGTTAGAAATTCGAAGAAGGTGCTGTCGCTGATTGGGCAGAAAACCTCACCGTCCTGCACCAGCTGTTGCTCCGAGGAAAGCAGATCAGACACTTCCCCACGCTGCGGGCGCAGCGCTTATCGCACCGCCGTTCGGCCAGTCGAGCGACCAGATCGTCGGTGCGATGGGAGATTGCGAAAGGTTGCGACAATGTGTCTTTATTCCGCAGCGAGTTGCCGTCTGTCTTGAGGCAGCAGCGCAAGAACAAGATCGCCGCGTGTGTGATGAGCGGCGGGTCGATAGAGCATTTGAACCACCTACTGACGCAAAAGCGCGAGCAGTTGGCCAGGATCGCCCCCTTTTGGGGCTGGCTTCGCGGGGCTTGAACATGCGCCTGCATTGATCATCTCCCAATATGGCGTCCTGTGATGCTGCTTTCTTGACTTACCCAATGTTACCCAACTTCGATCTGAATGGGTGCATATGGGCGGAAAATGGCGGTTAGCGTTCCCAACACTCGCGGCCCTGGAAGAGGAGGGGCACGTGAATTGCGGGCCAATGAGCCCAGAGGAGGGACCAATGCCAAGGACGCCAGCCGCTTTGCGCGGCCATTCGGCTCATTTTGTCAAAACCGCTCTGATTTGCTCAACGCTCTTGGCCGGTGCGGCCGCATCTTTCGTCCAGGCCAAAGCGGAGGATATCAACTGGCGCCAGTTCGAGGGCTCTTTGATCGTGTGGGCTTACGACATCCATCCATATGCTGACGCCGTTGCAGCACAGCTGCCTGAGTTCGAGAAGTTGACAGGCATCAAAGTGACGCCCGAGCTTTATCCGGACGATGCCTACTGGAATAAGCTGACAATCCAGCTGAGCACGAAGTCGCCCTCGTGGGACGTCGTCGGCACGGGGATTCAGCCGGCTTGGGATCTCGCGCCCGGTCAACTACTCGAGCCGCTCGACCGCTATCTGAACAACCCCAAGCTCACCTCGGCAAGCTATGACTACAAGGACTTCTTCCCCGCGTTGCGTGACGCGCTGACGTGGCAAGTCAATGGCGGGCAAATCGAAGCGGGCCGGGGTCAGGTGTGGGCTATCCCGCACGGGTTCGAAAATATCCAATTATTCTACCGTAAGGACATTCTGGACAAGCACGGTATCAAGGTTCCGACAACCCCGCCGGAAATGTCCGCGGCTTGCGAGAAGCTGAAATCTGCGGATCCGGCGATCACACCTCTGGGCGTTCGGGGAGTCCGCTTTTGGAGCAGCATCCACACGGCCGCAATCTCGATTGCCAAGTCTTACGGTGTGCACGACTTCGTCGTCAAGGACGGCAAATTAGAAACTGGTCTCGATTCGCCCGAGTCCGTCGCCTTCCACAAGGACTATGTGGAGATGATCAAGAAGTGCGCTGCTCCATCCTTTGCCAACGACAACTGGTATCAGGTGGTCGATGGCATCAATTCTGGTCGGACAGCGATGGCGATCGATTCCAACATGTTCGGGTTCTGGAACGATGTCGCCGGCAAGCCCGCTTCGGGCAAGATTGCATTCGCTCCCCCTCTGCGAGCTCCGAACGGCAAGAATTTCGAATCGAACATCTGGATCTGGTCCCTGGCCATGAATGCGGCCTCTCAGAAAAAGGGAGCAGCCTGGCTGTTCATCCAGTGGGCGACGTCAAAGCAGGTCGAGCTCAACGGTGCCGTCGCCGGAAAGCTCGTCAACTCTCCGCGCGCCTCGACCTGGAGCGACAAGGTTTGGCTCGACTACGCGGCTAAACCGGAATTCTCGAACTTCGTGGATACCTTCAAAATCGTGCAAGACAGGGCTGCATTGGCCTTTACGCCGCGCGCAGGATTTGCCGAGGCAATGAACGCCTGGGCAGTCGCCATGCAGAAAATGGTCAACGGCGCGAACGTGAAGGCGACGTTGACCGACCTCGCCTCCGAGATCCGCTCCTCCATGTAAGGCGGTCGGGGCGGCGGCATAAGGGTTTGCCGCCCCCACCGCGCCCGAGTATCTTTTGAGAAGTGAGCGATGGACCTTCAAGGCATCGACGCAATCGTGACGCTACAATCATCGGCAGACCAGCTGGCCTCGTCCAAAAACGAGCAGGTGCAAAAGGCCGAGCAGAATGCTCTTGACTGGTGGAGCCTTGCTGCGATTGCCCCCGCAATCATCATCCTGCTTGGATTTCTATTTCTGTTTTTCTATGGGGTCTTTCAATCACTGACCGATCTCAAGTTTGGCCGTCCCGTGGTTCGGTTCATTGGATTCACCAACTATGAAGTGGCAATCAAGACCCAAGATTTCTGGAATAGCGTGCGGGCGACTATGGCGTATGCCTGCTCCGCCGTGCTCGCCGAAGCGTTCTTTGGCCTTGCGCTCGCCAAATTGTTCGCAAGTGGGGTGTTCCTTGCCCGGCTGATGCGGCCCGTCATTCTCCTTCCCCTGGTTCTGCCGCCAATGAGCGTCGCCTTGATGTGGACCACAATGATGGATCCGCAGAATGGGATCCTGAACTATTTTCTTTCGCTCATTGGGATTGGTCGGTTCGCATGGATTTCGGATGCCAGCACGGCGATGTGCTCGCTGGTTCTCATCGACATATGGACTTACACACCATTTTTTGCGCTAATCATCTTCGCCGGCTTGCAGGGCATCAACGATGAGGTCAGAGAAGCCGCGCGGGTCAATGGCGCGCGGGGTTGGGCAACGTTCCTCCATATCGAGCTTCCGCTCATTGCACCGTACATCCTGATCGCCGCGGTATTTCGGCTGATCGAATCGCTCAATCAGTTTGATATCATCTTCGGAACAACCCAGGGGGGGCCGGGTGACAGTACTTCCGTGCTCTCGGTTCGCGCCTACATCACCGCCTTTCAAAATCTCGCCTTCGGGCGTGGTGCCGCGCTCATGGTTGTCAATTGGATGATCGTGCTTCTCGGGACCTTTGCCATGGTGAGATTGTGGCGGTTGGTCCGGCACCGCGTAAGCTAGAGGAGGCTGACATGCGTTTCAATCGCTCAACGCCTGCAAGCTTGTTCCTTAATCTGCTGGTTCTTGCTTGTACGCTGATCCTGACATTTCCGCTGGTCTGGATCGTGATGATGTCGCTGAAGCAGCAGGCCGAGGTCATGACCTGGCCGCCGCGCTTTATCTTCACTCCAACATTTGAAAACTTCCGCGTTTTGTTCGATGCCGCCCAGGCCGGGGCAACAAGCTACGGCACCATCAAGGTTGATTTCCTGACCCCGGTCGCCAATAGCGTCGTGATCTCGCTTGGTGCGGTGCTCGTATCGCTCGTTGCCGGGGTACCGGCAGGCTACGTCCTGGCGAGGCGTGATATCCCTATGAAGGAGGACATCGCATTCTTCATTCTGGGCTTCCGCTTCGCGCCGGCTCTCCTTGTCGTCATACCGCTGTTCAGCGTGTTTCAGACAATCGGCCTTTACGACACCTATTTCGGTATGATCTGGGTCTATCAAGTCGTCACGCTGCCAATGATCATTTGGTTGAGCCGTTCGTATATCGAGGACATCCCAAAGGACATTGAGGAGGCGGCCGCCATGGATGGCGCAAAGCCAATCCGGATTGTCTGGCACATCGTTCTTCCGCTTCTAAAGCCCGGCTTGATAGGCGCTTCTTTGCTTATCTTCCTGCTCGCGTGGCACAACTTCGCGCTCGGCCTGATCCTCAGTTCGACGAAAGCACCGGTCACCGTCGCCCTGCTCAAGCTGCTCAATCCGGGCGTTCAGTTCTATCCGGTGATGGCTGCGGGTCTGGTGGTGACCATGATTGTGCCGGTCGTCCTGATCATCCTTGGCCAGCGTCATCTCGAACGTGGTCTTACCTTCGGGGCAGTGAAATGAGCCCCAGACCATTGATGTTCTTCGGAACGACCAATCTCGACCTCTGCTTCAACGTCGAGCGGATTCCAACGCCGGGTGAAAGCCTGATGGGAAGCTTAAAGCGGAATGCGGGAGGCAAGGGCGCCAATCAGGCGGTCGCCGCCGCTCGATTGGGCCTTCGGCCGAGCTTCTACACCCGACTTGGCGATGACGACGCCGGTCGATCGTTGCTGCAAGCGCTGCGTGAGGCAGGCGTCCGTCTCGATGCCATAGCGGTGTGCCCAGGGGAGATATCGGGTTCTGCTCTCGTCCTTGTCGGTGACGACGGCTCCAACATGATCGTCATAGACCCGGGCGCCAATGCAAATGTCACACCAAGCATGGTCGAAAAGGCGGCCGAATTCATTGAGCGGGACGCAATCGTCGTCGCCGAGATGGGGATGCCCGTCCCCGCGCTCAATCATCTCTTTGCAATGAAGAGCGTCAAAGGGTTCGATCTCATTTTCAATCCGGCCCCCGTGAGGGCGGGCCTGTCCGCGGCGGCGTGGAGGAGTGTTGATTTCGTCACTCCAAACCAGACGGAAGCTTTCGAGCTCACCGGTGTCGAGGTGCACGACTTCGACAGCGCCGCTCATGCGGCCGGAAAGCTTCTCGATCTTGGGCCAAGAGCCGCCCTGATCACCCTTGGTGCGCAGGGGGCCTACTACGCTGATGCCAGCGCGTCTTTTGCGCTCCGGGCATTTCCTGTGAAGGTCGTTGATACGACCGCGGCGGGCGACGCCTTTAATGGAGCCTTCGCAGCCTCTCTTGCCCACCGGTTGCCGATACGAGAAGCGATCAAAAAGGCGCTCGCGGTTGCCGCCTTATGTGTGACGCGACGCGGCGCCCAAAGCTCGATGCCCAGCAGTTGGGCCGTCGACGAATTTCTGAATTCTCAAACGATCTTGGAGTTGGAATGACCGAACAGTTCTCAGTTGCAGACAGGACCGTGCTCGTAACCGGTGCGAGTGGGGGCATTGGCTCAGCGATTGCCAATGCTTTCCGTCAAGGCGGTGCGAACGTCCTGGCAACCGACCTAAATGTGGAAAATCTCCGGGATATTCTGACGCGCTTGCCGCACGGCAATGGCATCCTGCCCATGAGCATGGACGTGTCTCAAGAAGACGACGTCGGCAGGGTGCTTGATGAGATCGCCAAGCGCTTCGGCAGGCTCGATGTCCTGATCAACAACGCCGGAATAAAATCGGCTCAGCCGCTTCTAACCGGCGATGCCGATAGGATCGAAAAAACCATACAGATCAACTCCGTCGCGGTGCTTCGCTGTGCCAAGCAAACGATCGAGCGCTTCATGAAGAGCAAGGGCGGCCGCATCGTCAATGTCGGGTCCTCCTTGTCATCTCAAGGCGCGGTTTTCAACTACCAGGCTGGCGGCGCTGATTATTGCTTGTCAAAGGCAATCGTACACGACGTGACAAAGCTGCTCGCTTATGAATGTGCTCCGCTCAAGATCAACGTCAACGCGATTGCACCCGGGATTATCGATACACCCATGCACGGGCGTCCGCGCGAGGAAACCGAAGCCCGGCACAGTGGCCGAATTCCGCTGGGCCGGGTCGGATTGCCGGAAGATATCGCAGGGCTCGCGGTGTTCCTGGCGAGCCCCGCTGCTTCCTACATGACTGGGCAGATTGTCCATGTGAATGGCGGGATGCTGATGAATGGTTAGCACCGGCTCAAACGTCAATTGGCCGCCGATAGAAGGGATTATCTCCGATCTGGATGGCGTCGTCTATCGTGGCAGCACCGCAATCGCGGATGCCATAGAAGCATTTACGCGATGGCAGGAAGCCGGCGTGCCGTTCTGTTTTGTGACGAACAATTCCACGCATACGCCGGAGGACGTCGTCCGCAAGCTGAGAGGATTTGGTCTTTCCATCGCACCGTCAAAGGTGGTTACAAGCGCCATCACCGCCGCAGAACTCATTCGAGCGAATTATCCGCAGTTGACGCGAATCTATGTCATCGGGGCTCCCTCGCTTGTCACGGCCATGCGCGATGTTGGGCTGGAGGTCACTGACCGAACGCCCGAAGCCGTTGTGATGGGGCTTGACCGGGATATCACGCACGAGAAGATGCGAATTGCCGTTGAGGCGATCCTCAATGGCGCTGTCTTCATCGGAACCAATCCCGATCTTCTGCTGCCGACGGCCAGCGGGTTTGAACCTGGGGCTGGCGCGACGATTGCAGCTGTGGCTGCCGCCACGCAAGTGCAGCCTTCGATCGCCGGAAAGCCGCAAGTGCCGATGATCGAGACAGCGCTCTCACGCCTCGGCACGAACCGCGCTTCGACCATTATGATCGGAGACCAAGTTCCTACGGATATTCAAGCCGGAAAGAGGGCGGGTCTTGCCACGGTGCTTGTCACAACCGGCGTGCCGATGCGTCAGGATCCGTTCTTGATGGCCCCCGACTTCATCGTATCGAGCTTGCGCGAAATTGAGGTAAGTGCTGCTCGCGCGGCTCAGGCGCGACAGAGGAGGGCATAATGGCCGATGTTCGCCTGGAGGGCCTGAAGAAGGCCTACGGGACTATCGAGATCCTGCGTAATATCGACCTGACCATCGATCACGGCGAATTTGTCGTCTTCGTTGGTCCGTCCGGGTCAGGCAAATCCACGCTTCTGCGCATGATTGGCGGGCTCGAGCCCATCAGCGGTGGGCGGCTCCTCATCGACAATGAGCTCGTCAACGACATCGATGCGGCCGATCGCAACCTCGGCATGGTCTTTCAGAGTTACGCTCTCTATCCGCATATGACGGTGAGAGAGAACCTGGCCTTTCCCCTGCGCATGGCCAAAGCCTCGAAAGCCGAGATCGCCGCCAAGATAGCCAAAACAGTGTCGCTATTGCAGATCGACCATCTGTTGGAGCGCAAGCCTCGACAGCTTTCAGGCGGGCAACGCCAGCGCGTCGCAATCGGGCGCGCCATCATGCGAGAACCAAAAGTGTTCCTGTTCGATGAGCCCCTGTCCAACCTGGACACCGAGTTGCGCGTGCAAATGCGGGTTCAGATCGCCAAGCTCCACAAGCAGCTCGGAAATACCATGATCTATGTGACGCACGACCAGGTCGAGGCGATGACCATGGCCGACAAGATTGTCGTCCTCAAGGACGGCAACATCGAACAGGTCGGTAGCCCCCACGATCTATATCACAATCCCGCCTCGCGCTTTGTGGCAGGATTCATCGGCTCGCCGAAGATGAACTTCCTTGGCGGCAAGGTCGAGGCAGCTCACGAGCATGGCCTTGACGTCCGACTGGAGGCCGGTTCTACGATCTCCGTTCCGGTCCAGCCGGACCAAATGCTAGTTGGCAAGCCGGTCACTGTCGGAATCCGCCCGGATGACTTCTCCTCGCCGGCACCCAACCAGCAGGAGATCTGCATTGGACTCGACGTGGATTTCGTTGAGCATCTCGGTAGCGTCACGTACATCTACGGTAACGCTGGAGACGAAACGGTCGTCGCCAGGGCGCCAAAATCCGGCTCGCGCAAAGGCGCCGGAAAGCTCACCCTGACCGCCGCTCCAGCCGATTGCCACTTGTTCATGAGCAATGGAAAGGCGGTACGGCGGTTGCAAGCACCTGCGACTTGGAGCTAGTCTTGACGTCGAGCCGTGCGATGATGCCGGCTCAGGATCGAACGCGGACCACTGAGGTGAAGGGAGCAGGCATCAGGCAGTTCTTCCGGAATTCCCGTTCGTTTGTCCTTGGTGCGGGGATCGGATCGGGCATGACGGCCAGGGCCGCGGAGCGGGCGGGCGCCGATTTTGTGCTCGCACTCAATGCTGGTCGTTTTCGTGCCATGGGCGGAGCCTCGCCCGCCTCCATTCTTCCAATCCGCAATAGTAACGAGTTCGTAGCGGGGTTCGGACGGACCGAGATCCTGCCAAATACGAAACTGCCGGTCTTCTTCGGCACCTGTACATTCGACCCCGAGCTTGATCTGGATCGATGGATCGACCGGATCATCAAATGGGGATTTGCTGGCGTGACCAACTTCCCTTCGGTCATACACATTGATGATGACCGCAGGTCGTTGCTCGAGAAGTCCGGCCTTGGCTATTCCCGGGAGATCGAGCTCCTTGTGAAGGCTGCAAAACGCGGCCTGATGACGATTGGCTATACTCGCAGTCAATCTGAAGCGCGTCGAATGGTCGAAGCTGGCGCCGAAGCCATTTGCATCAACTTCAATCTTAACCGCGCGGTTGAAAGCGGGTCCGATCCGTCGATCAGCCTGTCTGAACTTGCAGCGCGTACGAATGCCGTTGCGCGCGTTGCTCAATCCGTCAACAAGAGCACCATCTGCTTGCTTGGGGGCGGCCCGATCACAAAGCCGGACGAGCTCCTGGACATCTGCCGCGAAACCGGAATCCAGGGGTTCATCGGAGGCTCTTCGCTGGACCGCGTGCCTCTGGAGATGTCGGTCCTCGAAGTGACGTCGGGCTTCAAGACCATCCACCTGTTGCGCGAGAAGGTGGATCTGCTCGAAAGGAAGCTGCAGTTGAGTGGCTTCAGGCACGGCGTGATCGCGCAATCCTCGGCAATGAAGCGCGTCCTGGAGATGACCAAACGCGTTGCCGCAACCCCAAGCCCAGTCCTCATCTGGGGAGAGGCCGGCTCCGGCAAGCGTAGAATAGCAAACCTCGTTCACGCGTTCAGCGACCGCAGGCACGCCAAGGCGACGCTGTTTCATTGCCGACCAGGTCCGGCGATGGATGCACTCGGCCCGTTGTTCGGCGCCGAGCGCCTTGAGAGTGGCAGACGCCAATTGTCGCTCCTGGAGGCGTCGAGCGACGGCGCCGTCTTGCTGCTGCATGTTGACCAGCTTTCCCGCGAAGGCCAGGAGCGCCTCGCCGATTACCTGGAGACAGGCGGGTTTACCCCTCTGAACGGGGTAACTGTCATGCGTTCCCGCGCCCGGATCATTGCGACCGCGACGGTGGCCCGAGGCGCTGGGCTTGAAACGGTTCTGGGCGCGCGGCTTCTCGACCTTTTTACCGGGCTGGATGTCCAGTTACCTTCGCTAGCCGACAGGCTTGAAGATCTGCCGCAACTCGTTCAACACTTCACCGTCGAAGCCAAAGGAGATTCCAGCGCCCAGACGCTCACGATAGAAAACTCTGCATTCCTTGCGCTCGCCGGGCACGATTGGCCAGGCAATTTGCGCGAGTTGCGGCAGATCGTGAACCAGCTCGTGACCCTGCCATCAAGTCACATCACGGGAGAGGTGCTAAAGCCGTTGTTGGAGCCACCTTCAGGCGCACGGCCCGCGGCCACGCTGTCCGAGCGAGACTGGATTATCGAGGGCCTGAAGAGAAACCGGCTTCACCGCGGCAAGACTGCTCGCTCTCTCGGGCTTTCGCGCAAAACCCTCTACAACAAAATCAAGAAACTGCGGATCCTCGAATAAGGCCTCATGCCCGTCGGAGCGGCTGCTTGGCTGTGGCGGCAAGCTCCAGGGATAACTTCGGTACCGACGACGATCCATGAGAGCCAAGGCTCACGAGCCCGATGTCAGATCCAATCGGCAGCGCAAGCGCCTCGGGTCGCAGATAGACGGACCCATCCAGCTGCGAGCCTAGGCGTTGCTCCGCTACTGTCATCTTTGCCTCGTCCGCCGCAACAAACAGGACTTTGAACCCTCGGCTTGCAAACCACTCCATACGGCGAAGCTCGAGCTCCTGACCGCGATCGAGCGGCACTCCTGCCGGTGTCCGTTCAATCATGGAGGCAGGCGGAAAGTTCGTCACTCCGGTCATCCTTGCGCCTTCCAACAAATCACCAAGATCTTCCCAGCAGGCAAACGGGTCGATCATGACGATCGCTGCATAGCAGGAAGGGGGCACTTTGGGCCCCGCTTGCAAGTCCCGCAGGAGACAGTCGTTCCAGTCGATGACGGGAAGCGTTGCCATGACCAGCATGGCGTTTTGTGGAAGGGTCCGCAGTGACGGCGCATAGATCGTCATCTGATCACCGCGAGACGAGGAGAGACTTACGGCAAGGCGACCTAAGACATTGGCTCTCACGGTTTCTACCCAACCCTACCCAATTGATGCTTCCGCCGATCTTACACGCCACTTCATCCAGGTCTAGACCACGACGTCGATCGTTATCGGAAGGAATGGTCGTTGGCGCCGTTCCTCCTGGCTGCTTAACTGGGCTCTCCGCGCCGTCCTGAGTGCCGGATGCGATTTGCTGCAGGGTACTGAGCGAGCTCGGCTCGCGGTGAAAGAGGGCGTGAAGCGTCTCGGGTAAAAAATTTCGGGCGAGCTATCTGCGCCCTACGGATCCGCTAGCAGACCGGCTCGTCTGCTTCCTCCCTGACTGGCGCCGCTGCTGGAAACTCCGGCAGCGGCATCTTTTTGACTCGGACCGCGCCTCGCCGCGCGAGAAAACTGGTGTCGCGGAATTGGACGGCTCGCGACCATGCCGGAGCCTAAATTCATCAAAGATCCGCCAGCCACGCTTGCCCCCGTCGGTTCATGGGAGGCGGCTTCCAATCCACACGGTGGCGCTCAATCACCTCGTTTCGGAACTGCTGTACCTTATCGGGCGCCTTCATCGAAACGCAGAGGGCCCCGTCTGGTCGCTCCATCGCGAGCGATCCTTTCGATGATGCGGCAGGCCCGGCACACTCTTGGCTGGCTAAGGACCTCGGACGCTATGGTCATGATTGAAGTGCTTCGCAGTGCAGCCAGTGTACTGCGCGGCCTGAAGGTTTATGGCCACTCCGACAACGTGGGGGTCCTTGTGCCACGGCACATCGACACGACCGTCCTCGAACAAAGCCTGTCGGATGCGTTCACAGCGCATCCGGCTGGTCCGTTTATCCTTACAACATCTGGATCGAGATTGTTGTCGCAACCATCGAGATTTCTTGGATACGACTTCGTAAAGCCAATGGGGCAAAATGCGAGAGCAGACGCGCCGAACGTAGACGGACGAGAAGCAGTTTTCTGCGGCGATATACTTACTGCTGAAAGCATGGCCGAGCTGAAAATGGTGCGGCACAAATTCTTGGGCTATTGCGCGGCATTCAGGCTGTCCAACGACGTTCGCGAGATGCAGGCGCGCTTAGTTAGCCTATTCGATGCAGAAGTTCACTACCGCCAGCGCGTGGCTCAAGAGCAGGCGAGATAGATGAGGGGGCAAGGTCTTGGCATTTCACCTGTTCTCTCCGTTTCGAAACAAGAACCATTTTTAGCAAAACGGCCCTTGCAAGGGCTCCCCCCGCCCCCACTTATTGTGGTGCCTCTCTTTACTAGCGCGTAAGCGCAAATACTCACTAGGCGTAAGCGAGCGGGTTTTCCCTGGCCGGATTAGGTTGTCACCGGACGGGAGCCAGAGCCCGTGAGCATTCACGAGACCAATTGGGTAGGGTCCAAACCGCCCGAAATCCGATCCCTGTTTTAGCTCTGACAACCAGGGCGTCCAAACAGGAGAGGTAGAATGAATATCGTTGCGGCGGGTCGGATCGGCCCTTGGAGATTTCTGTTCTCGTTCCGATTTGGCCGATTGTGGCAGTAACAAGAGAGGCCGCCTTCTGGCGGCCTCTTCGCTTCAGGCGTTCATTGCCGCATTTTGCGGACCTTACGGATCAAGAACGTCGGTGTCAGAACAGACAACAAGCGTTCGGCTGCCCCGAGTCATCGCGACGTACAGGTGGTTACGGTTCATGATTTCGGGATTCAAGATAACCGCTACGTCCGCCTCCAGACCCTTTAGCAGCAGCGTGCTGCCTACGGTGCGTTTTGCAAGCGGTCGACCAATAAGCCGTGATTCCTCTCGGACCTGAACTGCGGCGTCGAAAATCGATGGCGCAGCAGATGACTCGCACAGCTGAAACATCTTATGACATCCCCGTAGGACCGGCGGGCGATGAGCACGTACGCCCGCTTCTTTATTGATGGCGGTTAGCAATGCAGATGCGCCAGCATAGCTGGGCTTGGCTGCGAACGCCAAGGCGGCCTGTTCGGTCTCAGTAGGAGCCTTCCTAGCTTTGCCAGACTGAAGATTTTGAACGCGCGTGAGCAAGTCGTCAGGTCCTACATTTACCATTACTTGGGACGCGAATTGGACAAGTCGAAAGAGAGCGTTGCTTGCGTTCAGATCGAATCCGCGCGCAAAATCAACGAGGTCACGCAAGTCCACGCTTTCTGCAGCGACAGCGCCGGGAGTTTGCCTGGCATACCGTCGTTGTTCCGTAGGCTTGGTAGAATCGGCGATAATGAGAACCGACCCATCGGCGGTCGGAGCTTTCGTCAAGCATGCCTTGAGGCGAAGCGCGTGATCCTCCGAGCCATCTAGGGCGATGTGAATTACATTTTTTGGCGCAGAAGTAAGATCAACGCCGCCGCCGGCCAAAAGCGCTTTACGAATGTCGAGCAGCCATTGTCCAAAGGCTTTTTCACCGGCATTGATCCAACGCCAAGGAGTCTTCAACTCGCCCGCATCCCCAAAGCAAGCAAGGACGTCAGTATCCCAATCAACGAGTGCGTTGCCCTTGAAACCGAAGATTGCCTGCATAGGATCGCCCAGTACACAGCAGCGCAGTGGGTCCGCAAGGAAAGCTGTCATCTTATGCTGGATTTGCGAACAGTCCTGATATTCGTCAACAAATAGCCGGTCATATGTCGCTGAGAGAATTTCATCGAGGTGCTCTTCGTTGAGCAAGTTTACTGCAGCAGCGCGGATGGTCGGATAATCGGTTGCGGGATGGGTTAGGTTTAGTATCGCGGGGGCGTGACCACTACGCTTCGGAAACATCGCTATCAACCTCATCGCGAAGCCATCGAGCGTGGAGAGGCGATACTTCGATGTCGCGACCCCCGCACGGTCAAGCCTGCCTCGCAGCGCGGCCACACCAGCATTCGTATGTGTCAGGACGAGAATAGGCTTGGGCCCTGTATGCCGCGACAAAGCGCTTGCGATTAACTGTGTCTTGCCGCATCCAGCCGGAGCGGTGATTGCGCCCTTCTCGATGCTGAGCAGATCGATTTCAGGATCGGCCATCTTCGATCCACGCGAACATGCCCTCGATGATCGCGCGAAACTCGGCATCGCACGTCGCCAAAGCTGGCCCGACAATCTCGCGGCCGCAATGCTCCATAGCCGTCACGTTCTTGAACCATGCAGCGCTTTTTGTCGCGCATGCCTTCATCAGGCAGTTGCGGATATCCTTGGTGACGTTTGCCCGGCAATCTTTAAGGGTCAATTTCCCGGCTGAAATTGATTTGATGTGTTCGCCGATGATATCCGCGCCGTGCAGCGCAACGGCATATTCCAGCAGCTTCGTAACGGCATCGGAGGGCAGGGCGTCGAATAATTCGTCTTCGAGCGCGCGTCCAGCGCGCCATTTGAATATCGCTCCAACGGCTTTAACGAAGGCGGCTTCTGCTGTTTTATCGGGTTGCACGTCATCGTCACGCAAGACGTTTGTGCGGTAACCTAGGCTACGGAACGCTTTAGCGCGCGGGTAAATGTTGTCGCAACCCCGGGCGTCGACAAGCGCGAGGCCAAGCGCCTCCATGGTGACCTTGCCTTGCGACGCTCGGAATTGATCGATGCCACGCACGAGGCCAACCTCGCTGGCGCCTTCGCATATCAAAACCGATGAGCTCAAGAATGCTTCCGGATACATCCGAACTGTACCTTGAATGGTGGGCTTTGACCCGACGAGTACGGCTTTAGGCCCTTCTTCACCCCGCCGAAGAACCGTCAATTGGTTCGCCGATAATTCGCGGACTGCTACAGGCGAATGTGTCGTCAGGAACCCTTGCAACGGTGGTCGCTCTTCCTTTGAGCCGATCGAATGAAGGAGCCGGATCAGCCGGTGTGGCTCCAATCCATGTTCGACCTCGTCGATTAGGATTACGGTCGCATCCATGGCCGCTTTGCGTTGGAGACCGGCGACCAGCAATCGTGCCGAGCCGGTGCCCAGCCCGCGAAGCGGAATGCCGTCTTCGTTGTGAAGGGAAATTGTGCCGCCACTAAACGATACGGAATGCGCATCAAGCAATGCCTTAGGATGTGTGCCAATATCGATTCCGAGATCGCGGGCGGTATCGCCAACGATGCCGAGAGTTACTGAAAGTTGCTTTTCAGCTATATCGCCGAAGGTGATTCGTGCCTGTCGTGCAGCCTCGGCCATCGCACCAGAGGTCTCAGCTTTTTCGTCGGAAAGCTTGGTTAGCACTGAGCCGCGCCGCCACGCCAAATCATTCTCGGCGTAGGCGCCGATCCGGGTTGCGCAAAGCCTGATGCGGTCGCCCCAAGTGAGAAAGCGGGTTTGGCCCTGGGCCGCGGCGCGCTCGGACGCGAGCGTCCATATAGGTTCAAGATCGCTTTTGACGGTCAGGTTCAGGGTAAGAACCGTTTCCGAGCCATACTCCGGTTCGTCATCGATCACGCCCGTTTCGGCATTAAATGATCGCAAGTACTGGCCATAGGTCTCTATACTCTTGAGACCATCATCCAGCTCACCGATGGTGATCGAGATGGAAATTGGCGCGCTCACATCTAGGCCGTAGAAATCGGCATCCGAGAAAGAAAGGTGGCGCCGCGCACCAAGACAAAGATCAATCGCATTGAGCACGGAGGACTTGCCCGCATCGCCAGGGCCGATGAGGCAGTTCAAACCTTCCGTAGGTCGCCACGTAAATGTCTTTAGGCTGCGAAAATTTCGGATGTCGATGACGCGAATTCGGGCCAAGGTGACGCTACTCGAATCGTGGGAATGTGTGCGATACTACAGCTCAGCAGCCGTTGCTTGCCATTGAAAATAGGTGCAACTTTAGGATAGATAGCACGTAGCCGATAACAAGGTCCTCTCTGAGTTAATTGGGGATGGCTTCTCAAAGCGTTTGAAAACAATACAGAGCGAAGCCCCCCGGTCACCCTAAATTATTGAGTTTTCAAAGGATAGTGCGTCAGCTAACGGACGGCAAATGCTCTGCGTGGTATCGAGGACAAGCGCCTAGAAGCAAGCTACTAAACGTTTCTTGGCTTGGCGAAAAGTAAAGGAGCGCGGAAAATGAGTGCCGCAGATATTAAGCCTGTCTTGCGTGTCGAGCCGTCGCCAACCGAAGGCAAACTGCGAATTGCCATAACGGACGGTAGAGACGAGTTAGCATCTACGGAGATAGATGCATGGGCAGCAAGCGCGATTGCTGTGGGGATTCTAGAAACGGCCCGGCAAATCGGACACACGCCGGACCGGCTGAATGCTCCGAGCATAGAAGGGAGTTTCAGCGCCGTGCCAGCAACCTCCACGACCGTTATCCAGAGTCATGTTCCAGAGTGTAAGACCCTGGTGGCCCGCTTTGGACAAACATATCTTGGGGTGGCCATTCATCAAACGCAGATACCGGCACTTGTTGAGCTCCTGCAGTCGGTACCGGTTCAGCGCCTGAACTAGGCTGTTGGTTTTTTGCAGCTGATTTTTTTGAGCGCGTTTGTGGCTCACTTTCATTCCGACCATCATTTCCTCGTGCGGCTTTGGCTTCATCCTCACGAGGGCGCCCATAAGGCGCTTGGTGTCTCCCATCTCATCACGAGTCTTTGTCATGACAGACTCTCACAAAGCTGCTGCACTTGCACTCAAGATAGCGTGCTCTGACTCATGGCTTCAAACATTGAGGCAGCCGTGTGTCTATCCACCTCCCGACGGACATCCGTTATCCCAGAAGCCCAGGGTGTTTGAACTCCCACCTCAACCATACAGGCTGTGATTTCGATCTCGGGCGCGGACAATGAAGTCCGATTCGCCACGCAGAGTTTAGCGTGTAGAGTGCCCGGCAAGTGAATGCCGACTATCTTTTGCAATCATAGGTCGACAATGGCAGGTGACTTACAAAATCAGGGGCAGGGCGGCCTACCGACACTTGGCGATTGGCTTGCTAATTGGCTTGGCTTCCAACTGCCGTCCATCCCCATGCCGCAAACGGCCAAAAATCTCGACAAGGCTGTTGGCAAAATCCTGTTGGCAGCTGGCGAGAATGTCGAAGCTCGCATTAAGGCAAACACGGGCAAGCAGGAAGCAAAAGGCGAGATCGAAATTGAGGGAATGTATCGTACTGAAGAGGATCGGCGTAAAATAGAGAATCGCGCGGCGACCGTAAAGGTTGCTGTTGATGAACTTAACGCAAACCCCAATCAGAAGGCTGACGCAGCGCAAGAGATCGACGACGACTGGTTGAACCTTTATGCCAAGCTCGCTGAGGACAAATCATCTGAAGAGCTGAGAAGTCTATTCGGC
Source organism: Bradyrhizobium sp. cir1 (assembly GCF_014198245.1). Classification (GTDB taxonomy): domain Bacteria; phylum Pseudomonadota; class Alphaproteobacteria; order Rhizobiales; family Xanthobacteraceae; genus Bradyrhizobium. Next base: position 124,899 of record NZ_JACIHE010000020.1, on the reverse strand, counting down.
AAAATCCTTGCTGGTGAAATCCGCAAACCCGGTTCCTTCTCATTGAGAACCATGCAATTCGTGTCGGCCCTTTCACGGGATGAGGCGCACAAGATCTCTGAGTTCTTTGCGTTTGTGCTATCCGACGAACTCGTGCCAACGCCTCGTGATCTAAATAATGAAAAGCTGCCGGGGTTTCGCCCGAGAAAGCTGATGGAGGAGCTTGGCATTGCCTCAACATCCAATCCCATTGGAGGGCTTGAAATCAATCCTCAAGTGTTGCCGCACAACACACTTTGCTTCATAGCCTCCGGGTACGCGATACTAATTCGTAACAACAGCGATGAAACACTGAAGTTCTCATTTTCCTTGCCAAATTTTAACGTCGCTTGGCCGAGAATTGTACTCCATAGCGAATCCACCGAAAACACCAACTGAGTATCTGAGAGAAACGGCTCAGCTTGTGGCTCAAAGCATACGTCGAACGAAAGCAGGTGCCGGGAAGATTACGGTCACTGTTGTCGTTGCTATCGCCGCCGTTGATGGAATACGAGAGGGTACGACGATATACGCGGCCGATGTAAATTCTTAGGATGTGAGGGGCGATCCCGCCACGCGGTTTGGGGCGTGAGGCTGAAACGCATTAGAAATCAATGGGAGCTACTTTCCCCAAAATTGCGGCTATGCTTCTGATTCTAATTGCTTCCCGCAGTTGCCGATCGGGCGCTCGCTGGATGCGGCCCGCTTAGCCGGGGCAGTCCAAAACATCTCCGCGGGGAAATTCAAAGATCAGGTGTCGGGCGAATTGGCGAAAAGCCTGTGGGTTCGTCAGAACGTCGCGGATATTGATGCGATTCCGCATATCGCTCGGAGCGTCTGATCCAAACGACGATGCGAATCGGAAGACGCCCTGGAATGGCGTTTAACATCAGTCCCGCCTGGAGCCGACCATTAACATGGGAGTTGATGACCCGAATATTCATGGGCGGACCGGAGATGGTCCGCGTACTGGCCTCAATTGAGATTGAGGTCCCTAGCGAGCACATTCTGTCGCGGCTTGAAGCGGAACTCATGCCGTTCGGAAAAGCTTTCTTCCTGGAGGCTGCTCCCGATTGGACCGGTTCTCTTGACCTTAAGAACGCCGAAGCCATGAACATCGTGGAAAGCTAACGCAAGAGCAGGTAGGCTGGGGCTATGAGCAAACTTGTTTCTGGCAAGACCAGATATCCTTGCCATAGCCTGGGGGTGTTCGCCTAAGATCCGCACCTGGAGGTCGGTGCCAGCGGCCCAGTTTGGGCTGAGGCGGATGCTCGGATTGGATCCGGCGGCTCTGAAGAGACGTTCCAAGAGATGTTTCCGAATCTCGCCGAACACGCAAAGAGGCACCCCTCGCCAGTCTGAAGTGGATCATCCTCTCGATTTCGGAGGCCTGGACCGGCGGCTATGCCGTACGTAGATTTCTGCTCACGGTCGAATTCGTTTCAACACCACGCCCGCGCCGATCGGCCTCTGAGGCCGAAAAGCAATTTCAACACGAAAATCCGAATAGCCGCTTCATTTCAAGCCGGATCGGCTGATTATGCCCTGTATCGTGTTCGCCTGAGAGAAACTTATTCCCATATCCAGCGCGAGCTTGAAAAATTCTTCGACGGCTTCGTGCTTGGGAATGCGGTGCCGTCGGCAAATTGCGATCGCCTTCTTCGCAAGATCGATCCCATCGCTCCCGCTGACCCACTCGGGGTTGTCGACTTCCCGTTCGAATTCGGAAATTGCCCCGGTCGGTAATTCGCATCCGTGCAGAAAATATCTAAGATACGGCTTGAAGTGAGGGTGCTCGAAGATCTCTTCACCTCTGGTGCCGTTTCTTTCGAAAAGGCTTTGCCGAGACCCCTTCAGGCGACCTGGCTTGTACTTGGGATCCGTGAAAAAACTGACGCGATGCTGAGGTATCGCCCCACGATCGATGAGAGATTTCATCACCGCCAAAATCGGTGCGCGATTGCTTTGGTAGACTGCGTGTGGATCGATCGCAACGGGCAAGTCATCCCGAAGATCAATCTTACTCAGAAGCTCTTGTTCTTCGGGTGTTAAAGCAATGTGGTACCTGTTCATGCGGTTGTTTTGGGGCACGCCCAACTCTCCGTTCGACTAAGGCGAATGGCGGGGATCGATATGGGCTTATCCTACTTTCCAGTCAGGTTCGCCTGCGGCTTCCAACATTGGGACCTCTAGACTGGGAATCTCCGGCATCGCCTTGCCGGCAATCGCTTGCAGGTCACCAACCATGCCGACGGTCGATTCGATCACGGCCAATATTTGCGTTTCGCGCTTGGCCCACTGCCTTCCCAAGAATCTGCGCTCCTTATCCAAATCCTCGCGCATATCGTTAAACTTCTCGACCACGGCATCCACCCGTTGGCGGAATTTTGTGCCGGTCAGGTATTGGTAGACCTGCTCCATCTTGGTCTGCTGTCCCTGTTGAACCATGCGCGAACTATTGACGTCGATAAGACCCTGGCGGAGAGCCACTGCAACCGGGAGCGCACATCGCGGATGAGCAACCCAGATGCCGTCGATGAGATCGAAATGCTCTACATGCTTCGGTAGAGCCAGTGAGACGATAAGCGCCACGTCCGCGCCACAGCGGCGTTGATCATCGCGAAGTTTTGCAAGCCAGCCGTCGCTCCAGGCCTTAGTCCGCTTCGACTCCCATAGGATGATGCCGGCGGGCTGACTGATCGAGCCGTTCACCTGCTGCATCACGTCGGCACCGAGCTCACCTTTGCCGACAGGCTCAATCAGATCTGTGGGAAACCTTCCCCGGAGCAACTCCTCCAGCTCAAGTTCGAGAACCTCACCTTGCGACTGTTGCGAACCTTGCTCGGCCTTGCGCTTCAACTCTTCGATCGTGCGGGCCATGGATTCGATTGTTTGGTCCTTTTCCGCAACGCGCAAGCGCGCGGCTTCGTCGGCATCCTGCCTTGCCTTAGTCTGGATTTCCCCGATGGATGCGTGCACGCGTTTTTCTATGGTTAAGTCGAGCTCCCGCTTTTCCTCTTCGAGCGCTCGTTGCTGTCGCATCAACTCGGCTTGTTGCTTCTGGGCCTCGGCCAGCTTGAGGTTGTTGTTGGCCAAGCTGGCCCTTAGCTCTGCAGCCTCCGCTTCCTTCGCTTGTAGCTCAGCGGCAGCCGCCTCGCGCGCCTTCCTTCCCTCGCTAGCGGCAAGTTGCGCCCTCTCTATCGCCAATCGTTGTGCGACCCGGTCTTCAAGTTGCTCGCGTTCCCTCGTAAGTTGCTCTCGTTCCAGCCGCAGCGCCTCGACTTTTCGAGCCAACTCGGCGTCCTTGCTCGCCAGCTGTTCCTGAAAGCGCTGACGCGTTTCCGCGAGCAGCGGAGCAGCCAATGATTCCGTCAGGTGGATCTCGTGATTGCAGTTGGGGCATTGCAGGGTCGGTTCAGTTGAAGCGCCGGCTGCGATTGCTTTAAAGTTCATGAACTTCCCCATTCCGACCGGTCCGGATTGTAAATCAATCCAAGTGCGATTGGGCCGTCTGCGGCGGCGATGTCTACATGCTGTTCGCCGGTCGCCGCCCTTTTCCACGCAATCCGCACTTTTGAACCGGGCAGAAGTCGCCCGCTCTTTGGCAAAGAACTGGCTTTGCCGCATTGAGCGAGGTTGAAAGGGCAGTCCTCGATGTTCCTGTTATGTACTCGCGAGGCCGCCGTCAATTGGTTTCCCATCTGATGCATGTCGGGATCGGATCAGCGGGCCCATGTTGAGGCGCAAGGTGCACACGGTTAATTCTCAGCCTGGGAAGTCTTGGCGTGTTAAGGCGCCAATATGTGGCTTTGCGGTAGCTTAAGGCGCCAAGTAGTTGACATCGCAGGGAGGGGGTTGCTATATTTCTCGGTGCCATAAGGCGCCAATAAGCCTTTTAAGGGAGCCTTAAGACGCCATGCCTCCTCGCAGTCAGTTTATCAGCGCACCACCCTCTGCCGTTCAGGAGGCGATCAAGCGCTTGGGCAACAACCTCCGGACCGCGCGCCTGCGCCGCAACCTGAGCCATACAGAGCTGGCAACTAAGCTGGGCGTAGATCGGCACGTCATCGCCGATGCTGAGAACGGGAAATTGAGCACCAGTGCCGGCGTGTATCTCGGCATGCTGTGGGCAATGAATCTTCTCCCGTCTCTTGCCGACGTTGCCAACCCGAAGAACGATGAGGAGGGGCTCGCTCTAAGCGGCCTCGATGAGCGCGAGCGTGCGCGACAGGGGGGGGGACCAAGCAATGCCTTCTGAGGAATGTTTCGTCTATATCACGCTGCCAGGCCAGACAGAACCGGTTACGGCCGGGCGGTATCAGCTCGACACGACACGCCAAGGTGCCGCCGTTGGACAATTCGTCTATGGCCGCAGCTACCTCGAGCGAAAGGACCGCGTCGAGTTCGATCCGGTCGAGCTCAAGATTCAAGTTCCGCCATTCCGGACAACGAAGCTGCGGGGCAATTTTGGCGCGTTGCGCGACAGCTCTCCGGACGCCTGGGGACGCAAGCTGATCGAAACTCGTCTGGGCAATCCGTCGCCGAGCGAAATTCAATATCTGCTCAATTCACCCGACGATCGCGCCGGCGCCTTGGGCTTTGGTCTCAACGTGCAACCGCCGGCACCTGTTCGTACGTTCAACAAGACGCTGGACTTGGCGCGTTTAATCGAAGTAGCCGACCAGATCGTTGCCGCCGAGAAGGATCCAGCAGCAGCAGCACCAGCAGGTGCTGACGCTGAACAGGCAGAGGCGTTGATGCGCGCGGGCACTTCGATGGGGGGCGCGCGGCCGAAGGCTACTGTCGAGGACGAGGGTGCGCTTTGGCTCGCGAAATTCCCCCACCGCGACGATCGATGGAATAACCCTCGGGTCGAGCACGCCATGCTGACCCTTGCTCGCGGGTGCGGGATCTCGTGCGCAGAGAGCCAGATGACCACGATCGGCGATAAAGATGTCGTCCTGATTAAACGGTTCGATCGGAATAAGGCGGAGAAGGGTTACCACCGCAGCAGGATGGTGAGCGCCTTGACGCTGCTCGATGCCGATGACACGCCTGATACTGTCGATAAGCGTCAAAAATGGTCATATCTCCTGCTGGCTGATGAAATTCGGCGAGCCGCATCCGGAAGTCAGTCGAAAGATCTGCCAGAGCTGTTTCGGCGGGTGTGCTTTAACGCTCTCATCTCCAATACCGACGATCATCCACGGAACCATGCCATCTTGGCAAAGGACCAAGCGTGGTCTCTGTCACCGGCATACGACCTCACCCCGAACCCGATGATTGCCTTGGAGCGCCGGGACCTGGCGATGGCGTTTGGCAACTGGGGGCGTTACGCCAACCGGCTCAATTTGCTCTCGCAAAGCGAACGTTTCCTCTTATCAAAAGAAGAGGCAACGGCAATCGTCGACGGCATGAAAGCGACCATTGGGGAGTCGTGGTATAGGGTCTGCCGACAGGTTGGCGTCAGCGAGCGTGACTGCGAATTGATCCGTAGCGCGTTCGTTTACGAAGGCTTCGGTTACGATTTGGCGGATCCGACGATCGCAACCGACGACGCCGAAGAGCTGCCAACGACCCGTCCGCGTTAAAGCGAACGGGAAATCTGCCGAAGCGCGATGATCGCGCGCTCATCAGGCGGCCGCCATGGATGCCAATCGAGCGCTTCTTGGGCAGGACCGGCATTAATGTCATGACCCGCGTCAGGGCCCTCATCGTCGCAGCGATCGGCGTGAATTTCATCACGACGGGCATCAGGAGCGAATTGCCAGGATTGGCAGGCCAATAAGATGGGTGTCCCCATTCGGCCCGAGCCCTCGCTGACATTTTCAGAATTTAGCCAGTACGAGAAGCAAGCGGTCCTGCTTGCCGCCCGTGAGGCGCAATGAATTATTACGATAGCTCAATAACTTACACCCGCGCCGGCTGACGAGCCACTGACTAGCACTCACCTCTTGAAAGTGCCAGTGATCGTCCCAAATCAAAGCCTCGAGGGGCGACCATGATCCTTCCTCGCCCCGTCAACAAAATAGGGGTTGCAAACATGATCATGGGATTTGCTGATCCGTTCGACACACTGCTCGACCTACAACGCTCCCTTGAATCGACTTTGGCCAGCGACTGGCTGCAAGATCTCACCACCACTCGCGGGCCATTCCCACCGATCAACGTTTTCCAGCAGGGCGACGACATCCTGGCGATTATCGAATTGCCGGGTGTTAGCAGAAGCGACCTGCAGATCCAGGCCAAGGAGAACTCGATCCGCATCTTCGGAAAGAAGGCGGTCGGCTATCCCGATGAGACGAGCCTGCATCGGCGCGAGCGCGTGTCTGGTGATTTCGACCGAACGTTGTCATTGCCGGTGCAGATCGACCCGGATGGCATCAAGGCCGAATATCGGGACGGTATCTTGGCGCTATTCCTGCCGCTTGCAGAAAGCGACAAACCGCGCAGCATCAAGATCACCTGAACCCTCTGTCGCCACCAGTTCGACCGAACGGCCGAGGACCGCGTGGCGTGGCAGCTTTGAGGAGTAACTATCATGGCTTCTAAGAAGGAACTGCAGGTCGCGCAGAAGCGCGAGTTGGAAAAGAAGGAGGAGACTACCATCCCTGCCCGGATATTTATGCCGAGCGCGGACATCTATGAGACCAAGGACGGGCTCAATGTGGTACTCGAGATGCCGGGGGTCGACAAAAATAGTGTCGACATTCGAGTTGAGGACGACGTGCTGAAGGTCGACGGAAAGCTCGACTTTTCCAAATACCGCGGTCTCCAGCCCCTCTACACCGAATACAATGTCGGGCACTTCTCGCGAAGCTTTCGTCTCTCGAGCAAGATCGACCAGGGCAAGATCGCAGCTGAACTCAAGGACGGCGTGCTGTCGCTCATGCTGCCTTTGGCCGAGAAAGCCAAGCCGCGAGCGATTCAGGTCAACTGAAGCGGCGCTAGGCCCGGGTGGCGTGCGCTACGTTGCATAACTCGCGCTCCATCGACGTTGGCGATCTTGTGGACCGCAAAGAGTCGGGAGGCTGATGCAATGAAAAAGGTTGGCAACGAGGGAGTGATCACGGTCGAGGAAGCCAAGAGCCTGAATACCGAGCTCGAAGTCGTCGAAGGCATGCAGTTCGACCGCGGCTACATCTCGCCCTATTTTGTCACCAATGCGGAGAAGATGCGGGTTGAGCTGGACGATCCTCAGCGGCGCCGGTAAGAAGTCGGAGATCGAGGCGCGCATTAAACAGATCAGGACCGAAATCGAAGAGACCACTTCGGATTATGATCGGGAAAAGCTGCAGGAGCGGCTGGCAAAGCTTGCTGGCGGAGTTGCCGTCATCCGGGTCGGTGGCGCGACAGAAGTAGAGGTCAAGGAGCGGAAGGACCGTGTCGATGATGCCATGCATGCGACGCGCGCAGCCGTCGAAGAAGGCATTCTTCCGGGCGGCGGAGTAGCGTTGCTACGGGTTACGGCGGCGCTGGCGAAACTCAAGCCCGCAAACGACGATCAGCGACACGGCCTGGAAAGCGTCAAGCGGGCGCTAACCTGGCCAGCACGGCACATCGCGGAAAATGCGGGAGAAGATGGATCGATCGTGGTCGGAAAGGTGCTTGAGACCAAGGACTACGCCTGGGGTTTCGATGCGCAGACAGCAGAATACGGTAATCTGTTTGGGAAAGGCATCATCGACCCGACCAAGGTCGTAAGGTCCGCATTGCAGGACGCAGCTTCGATCGCCGCTCGGACGGCATGCTGCGCGTGGAGGTTCCGGGGACAGTCGTGACGTTCGAATGCAGTGAGACGATTTCGTTCGTCACGGTTTGCGGGAACACCGGCTCTTCGCTTTCGATATAGAAGTGATCGGTGTAGCTACAGATATCGGCGCGGAGCTCATTCTCCAAGATCAGAACCGTTCCTGTGAGGTTCTTCCCCGTGACGAGCTCGACGCAGTGCAGCGGTCTTGTGCTTTCGCTCTGCGGCATGCAGCACCTTCGGGTGTTTTACCTATTTGGTCCTTGGCTATGGCTAGAAACGCATGCCGCTAAAGCGCAAAAAAGATCAACACAGCCGCGCAAAACCGCCAGCGCGCCGACTGCACTAATCCTGAAACCCCACAGACTGACTTCGAGTCTTGGCTCACGCATCGCGCAATTCTCCATTAAGAATTCCGAGAATTACCTTGTGGGGGATTTCTTTTTGTCGCCGTTGTTCAGACGGCCGTCAACCATGCGCGGATTTCTTGTCACGGATGTCTTTGAAAGGCTTTTGAAACGCCCTTCAAGGCGGCCTTAACATAAAGAGATCGACGACCCGCAAAGCCGCGGTGGCGGCAGTACCTCTGGCTAAGTGATTCGCCTATGCCAGAAACAGCCATGACCAAAGATGGCCTGGGCGTATGCGGCTCTGCGGCACCGGTGCTCTCGTGTTGGGGTGGACGGCCCCCTTCCGCCGGTTTGCGTGGCAAGATGGGTCATCGATGACCTGAAACGAGGGAGCCGCCCGTGGAAACGATTGTTCGCATCGGTTTGGACACGTCAAAGAGCGTATTTCAGTTGCATGGCGTTGACGGGATGGAGCAGCCGGTCCTTCGGCGTAAGTTGAGGCGCGGCCAGGTTCTGGCGTTCTTCGGCCGTTTGCCGCCGGCGCTCGTCGCGATGGAGGCCTGCGGAGCATCGCACTATTGGGCGCGGGAGCTGCGGTCGCTGGGGCATGAGGTGGCAATGATCCCGCCGCAATATGTCAAACCCTACGTGCAGCGCGGGAAATCCGATGCGGCTGATGCGGAGGCGATTTGTGAAGCGGCCAGTCGACCGAAACTGCGGAAGAACTTCGTTCCGATCAAAAGTGCCGAGCAGCAGGGCGCACAGATGCTGACACGTGTGCGCAACCAGTTTATCGGCAGGCGCACCCAGCTCGCCAATTCGATCCGCGGCTACGCCGCAGAGTTCGGCTTTACAGCGCCCAAGGGGCTTTCGCGGCTTCCGCAACTGCTGATCGACATTCGGGCCGACGCGACCGTCCCCGATTTGGCGATGGAGTTGGTGGAGGCGCTGGCGACAGAATTGGCACGCGTCGATGATCTGATCGCCAAGCTCGACAAGAAGCTCATGCAACTTCACAGGAGTAACGAGATGAGCCGACGACTGGCGACTATTCCAGGAGTTGGCCCGATCGGCGCGACGCTGCTGTCAATCAAGGTCGTGGATGCCCGCGGGTTCAGGTCGGCAAGAAACTTTGCCGCCTGGCTTGGCCTGACGCCAAAGAATCACTCGACGGCGGGCAAGAACCGTCTCGGTGTCATCACACGCGCTGGTGACGGCATGTTGCGAACCGTCTTGGTGGCTGGTGCGACGGCTGTGATCGCGGATGTGCGACGACGCGGTCGCTCTTGGCCCTGGCTGGAAGACTTGATCACGCGCAAGCCGCCGAAGCTGGTGGCCATAGCGTTGGCGAACAAGCTGGCGCGGATCGCGTGGAAGCTGATGGTTAGCGGCGAGCGGTACAGGCCCGTTAGCAGTGCCGTACCGATGCCGACGCCGACCTAGACGTGAACGAAATACAGAGCTTGGCGCCAGGCCGGCAGGTTTGACGCTGGCGCCGGAACTTGCAGGATAGGAAGAGGTGGTACGTTCGGCGCGAGCCGGTCATGTGAGACACTCCGCTCGGTTTACCGGCAGGAAATGCCGCTCTCGTGTTTGGATCTCACTGTCCGCGAAGCCCATCTTGGCCAGTGGTCGTAAGACCCGAAAATAGGCCGGACATATGAGCGCGAGCGATCCGAGCATGCTGCCCGAGCCAATCCTTGTAAGTCGGGGACCGTCCACATATGAACCGAGCCGCATAGGGCGTCTCGGCCATTCGGCTTCGATCACGCTTGCGCGCATAAGGAGAGCGGCCACGCCGCTCGCATCCCTTCTTCCTGTTGCTAAAGGGCAGCACGGCCCGCCCATGATGTTTGAAAGCCCGAGCCGCCAAGGCGCCGTCGCATCGGCACGGGCCTTCACTTCCTCGAAGCGGTTGCGCGCGGCCTGCTCTTCCTGCCGAAGCCGTTACTCGGATCGCTAGCCCCTTGCAGGCGTCGGCCTTGACCTCGAAGCGTTCAGTCCCTTGGGGGCGACAAATCGTGCGGTGAAGCGGGACATGGGATTCCGGCTCCGGGGTTCGGCGCGCGGTCTCCCCCGGGAAATTTTTGCACCAAGATTGGCTTGATCGTTCCTGTTCTGTTTAAGACGAGCCTGGAGGCGGCGTCAATTAAGGGACCGTTTCAATGGGTTACATGGATCGCCTTGGACGAGCCCTGACAGTCTCAGAATCTAATTGTTTGGGATTTCGAGTTCTCCGCGAAGCGGCTGCTGCTCATATGGCTGCTTGGCACCTACCCAACTTTACCCAGTTGCGGTCGTATCCGGGCTTATGGGCCATTTTACTTCGATCTAGACCTCCAAATGTCCAGAAACGTCTAGGAGGAAGATCGTGTCTCACCATTGCGCGGGCGACCTGAGGTCGGTCCGGGATGGTCACGCCTCCGATCATGCGGGCAAGGTCGCGATTATCGCAACCTTGGACACAAAGGGCCGCGAAAGCGCTTATCTCGCGCGCGTCATCGAACAGTGGGGCCGCAAGACTCTTACGATTGATGTAGGCACATCAAACAGGAGGTGCAGAAGCGAGGCGGATAGCAGCGATGAACGGGTGGCTGCACCCGCTGAGCTCTTACGGGAAATAGCCGCGGGCGCGCGTGAAGAAGTCAAGGAGCTCCTGCGATCAGGTGCGATCGACGCCGCCGTCGGAGTGGCGGGCGGCAAAGGTAGCGCAGTCTTCGGTGAAGTTGTATCGGATTTGCCGTATGGATTCCCAAAGCTGCTGGTGAGCAGCGCGAGGCCAGCCCTCCTGGCCGAACTCGCCCTCCACCATGACATCATCCTCTATCCGACCCTGATCGATCTGTTCGGAATCAACGCGTTCACCGAACGCGTTCTGGACAATGCAGGGCGCGCCATTGCGGCGATGCGCTATGTGCCTGCTCGAGAGCGGCGGAAGAGAAAGACTGTTGCGATCACTGCCTTTGGGGTCACGACGCCGGCGGCAAATCGCTGTGTAGCGCGGCTGGCAGAGGCAGGCGTCGACGCGATTGTCTTTCCGGCCAATGGCGCTGGGGGCCGCAAGATGGAGCAGCTCGTGTCCGCCGGTGAGTTCGATGCGGTGATCGATTTGACCACAACCGAGCTCGCTGACGAGCTGGTCGGCGGCACGGCCAGTGCAGGTCCGGATCGGCTCAAAGCAGCTTCTCACCGCACGATTCCTCAGCTTATCGCGCCGGGAGCTATCGACATGGTGAACTTTGGCCCTCCCTCGAGCGTGCCTGCCGAGTTCAAGGGGCGCCAATTCTATTCGCATACCCCCTTCACGACGCTCATGCGCACGACCGTCTCGGAGAACGAGCGCATAGGCAGGCTCACAGCAGAGCGCCTTTCGCAAGCAAAGGCGCCCGCCCTCGTTTTGTGGCCGGCCAAGGGGGTGTCTGACTATGACCGGGACGGTGGAATCTTTCGAAATCCTGAAGCCGATAGAGCCTGGTTCGACGCTGTCAGGCAAAATCTACCGCCCTCGATCATCGTCCGCGAGCTGGATTGTCACATCAACGATCCGGAATTTGCAGACGCGGCCGCATCGTGGATCGTCGAACGACTGACACCAGGAGGGTCATCCCGTGCGGATGTTTGATCGGCCCGAAATACTCGCAAATATCACGGCTCAAGTTGCGGCGGGAAAGGCAGTGCTTGCCGCGGCGAGCAGTTGCGGGCTCGTCGCAAAATGCGCAGCTCTGGGCGGGGCTGACATGCTCGTGGTCTACAGTACTGGGTTATCGCGGTTGATGGGGCTGCCGACGAGCCGGATCGGCGATTCCAATGCGCGCACGCTCGAGCTGGCGGCGGAGATCCGCAACGTCGTCTCCTCCGTGCCTGTTATAGGCGGTGTCGAGGCCTGGGATCCCCTCCGGCTCGACCTCGATGATCTTCTGGACAAGTTCTGGGCTGCCGGCTTCTCCGGCGTGATCAACTATCCGACCATTTCAACGATGGGTCAGAAATGGCGTGAACGTCGAGGCCGCGTCGGGCTCGGCTTTGAGCGTGAAGTTGAGATGATCGCGGCGGCCCGCAAGAAGAACATCTTCTCTCTCGCCTATGTCGCAAGCCCGCACGACGCCAAAGCGATGGCCACGGCGGGAGCCGACTGCATCGTCCCACATGTCGGCGCAACGCGCGGCGGGCTTGTGGGGCATGAGGAGGGACAGTCGATTGAAGAGGCCATCAGGCGCATCAACGACATCAATGCTGCAGCTCAAGCCGTCCGCCCGGACGTCGCCCTTCTCTGCCATGGGGGGGCAATCGCTGAGCCCCAGGATACCTCGGAAGTCTACCGATCGACCGGATGTGTCGGCTTCGTTGGCGCCTCCTCGATCGAACGAATCCCGATCGAGCGGGCGGTGAAGGCTGCTGCCGAAGAATTCAAAGCCGTTCCGCTCCCGCGAGAGCGTCAGCATTCACTGCAGAATCTGCACCGAGGCATGAATGAATAGCCCAATCACCGAATTGAAACCCAATGCCGCTTCCTTCTCCAAGGCGAGCAAGCCAACGCACGATATGGAGACGGACGTGCTCGTGATCGGCAGCGGCGCGGCTGGACTGTCCGCAGCGCTCTATGCGGCAAAGGCCGGACTTCGCGTGACGGTGTGCGAGAAGTCTGACCGGCTCGGTGGCACGACCGCCCTGTCGAACGGCATGATCTGGGTTCCATGCTCAATGCAGGCCCGAGCCGCGAAAATCGATGATTCGATTGCGAATGCGAAGATCTATCTGCAACACGAACTTGGCAACTACTATCGCCCCGAGTTCGTGGACGCCTATCTTGAAGACGGCCCAACGGCGCTCGCCAGCTTGGAGAATGGGAGTGAAGTGAAGTTCACACTGGCCTCCGCTCCGGATTATCATTCGAGCCAAATCGGCGGGGTCGACAAGGGCCGGGCGCTGAGCCCCGCACCTTACGACGGACGGCTTCTCGGCAAGGATTTCGACCTGATAGGTGATCCGATTCGCGTCGTGCTCGGCGGCATGATGATTTCGTCCGGCGAGGTCAGAAGCTTCCTCAACCCCTTCCAGTCGGCTGCCTCGCTCAAACACGTCCTGCGCCGGGTCAGCCGCTACGCGGGCGACCGGCTGCGCTACAGGAGGGGCACTGAACTCAGTGGCGGCAATGCGCTGATCGCGCGGTTATTGATAAGCCTGCGTAGATATGGCGTTGAAATCTGGCCACGCTGCCCGGCAGTAGATCTGACGAGGGAGGGAGGGAGAGTTACTGGAGCACTCCTCAAGCGGGATGGCACCGATCTCCGCGTCCGCGCCTCGCACGGAGTGATCCTGGCAACCGGTGGCTTTGCGAGGAACGGAAAATTGCGAGCCCAGCTCAGCGGAGCCCACCAGCACAATGACACGCTCGCCCACAGCGATGTCACCGGCGATGGTATTGCGCTCGCAGGCAAGCTCGGAGCTGCGATCGACAATGACGTGGCATCGAGCGGCTTCTGGACGCCCATCTCGATCCTCAGAAACGGCCGCTCCTCGCAAGTGGTCCCGTACGGCTGGCTCGATCGTGGCCGTCCAGGCGTCATCGCCGTGGGGCCAAATGCCAAGCGCTTCGTCAATGAATCCAATTCGTATCATGATATCTGCCTTGCCATGTTCAACAACGGTTATCCGGCGGACAAGCGGTTCTATTTCATCTGCGACAAGAAATTCGTCCGCCTCAGGGGCATGGGACACCTGCTCCCCTGGCCATGGACATTGAGCATCAAGAAGTATGCCCGGTTGGGCTACATCGAGATTGGGCGGACTATTGCGGAGCTGGCGGCGGAATTAGGCCTCGACCCCAACGAGCTCCAAAAGACCGTTGAAGAACACAATGCCCACGCAGCTGAAGGACGCGATCCGCTCTTCAACCGCGGTGAATCGGCTTTCAACCGCACGCTGGGAGATCCGGCGGTCGGAAAGAAGAACCCGAACCTTGGGGCTATCAAAAGCGGCCCATTTATCGCACTCCCAATTGTCCCGGCAACCCTTGGAACGGCCACCGGCCTCTCAACCGATGCAGAGGGACAGGTCCTGAATGGAAATGGGGCGCCGATCGCAGGTCTTTATGCCTGCGGCAATGACATGACCTCGCCGATGCGTGGGATCTATCCTGGGGCAGGCATTACAATCGGCCCGGCGATCGTGTTCGCCTACCGCGCGGTCCACAGCATCGTGCGGTCCGCGCGACAGGAGCAGCCCGCGGCGGCATCGGGAGCGTAAGCCGAATGTTCTCTCCTGTTCCCCGCGACGACGGACCAGGAGTAAAGCAGGAGTGCGCATGGCCAACCAGCACCGCTATAAACACGTTATGAGCCCTGCCGGGCTTCATGCAACTATGATCTCATGATCTGGAGGGGCACGATGCGCCGCTCACGCCACGCCAAGATCGTCGCAAGCGTCGGCCCGCATCAACGCTCACCGGGAGGCAGTTGCGAGCCCCCGGTGATGCTGAACTGGTCGGTGAAGAAGTTCGCCGACCGAAGCGCGTTGTCATGCGCCGTCATCAGGCGGCTAGAAGAGTATAATTACACGCCTCCGGCGTCCGACAAGTTGCTTCAAACCTTGTAAAACACGTTTGCGGGGCGAATTGAATCTACATTTCCGCTTGTTGGCAAGGCAGGTGTTCGGCCGCAATGAGCTTTTCAGTACTGAACAAACAGCCTGCGGCATAGTCAAGTGATGCGTCATTTCACCTGATTTCTTCCAATGGTTCGACATCGTTCGCCGCGGAACGCGTTTGCGCCCCCTGCGACTCGGTTAGGACATGCGGGTAGCTCTCCTATCGTTTGGCTGAATTGAAATTGGCCTGGCGAGAACGTTCGCGGCCCGCCGGCGGCTCTCTTTACGCGGGCGCAATGTCGGTTGCCCGGCGAACATTACCCAACATTACTCAGATCTCCATACGTTTCTCTAGGCAATCTCGCGCCGCATGTCGTGAATAAAGCGCCGAGAGGCGGGCCGCCCAAGAAGCCCACCATCGCCTGCAACTCCCATTGCCGGGATGACCTTCCAGGAGCGCTCTCGTGACAGCAGCCCTTCGCATTCCAACGAGTAGCTCGCGCCTTCAAGCGGTCGGCGTGAAGAGGATGTGCTCGCAATCCCAGGGAATGTGACGCAGCGGCATGGACACGCTAGTTATTGCCATGTTCGAAATCTTGAGCTTCGGCGCGATCGTTGTCCTGGTCGTGCTCGGCCTCGGGATCATTGCCAGCATGATGGGCATCTTCAACTTCGCCCAGGGCGAGTTCGTCCTGCTCGGCGCCTACGTCACTTATCTCGTGCACAGCGTCGGTTTGCCGGTCCCGCTCGGCATGCTTGCCGCGCCCGTCGTGGTCGGCTCGCTTGGTTTTGTGGTGGAAAAACTCGTGGTGCGACGGTTCTACGCCGCTCCAATCGTGGCCATGCTTGGCACCTATGCGCTAGGGCTGATAATTCGGGAAGCCGTGCGCGGTCTGACCGGCGGACTCTATCTATCGGTCCCGGAGCCAATCAGTGGCTCTATCACGATCGGAAGTCTGCACTTCGCTGCCTGGCGCGGCGTCATCGTCATTATCACTTTGCTGGTGATGGCCGCGAGCCATGCACTCCTCGCCTACACCTCGTTCGGCCTGCGAGTCCGCGCCTCGCTGGAGAACCCGTCCCTTGCGCGGGCCTCGGGCATCTCCACGGGAATGATCTACAGCGTCACCTTTGCGTTTGGCGCGGCGCTCGCGGGCCTCGCCGGCGCGCTGATCGTGCCGGTCTTTTCGCTGTTCGCCGATCTCGGCATCCGATTTCTTATCCAGGGTTTTGTTGCCGTGATGGTCGGCGGCGTCGGGTCCTTCGCGGGCCCGGTCGCTGGCGCCAGCGTCATCGGCACGTTCAGTGCCTGGTTGCCTTGGCTGATGTCGCCGGTCATCGCCGACGTTCTGGTGTTCGTGCTCGCCATCATTTTCATCAAGTTCCGGCCGCAAGGCCTAATTTCGGGAAGAGGGGTCAACCGATGATCAACGCCAACCGTCAACTGAGCCGCCGCCGCTTTCTCGCCAATTTTGCCTTCGCTTCCGCGGCCATCGCCGCGGGCCCGGGGAGCTGGGTGATTCGCCCGGACTGGGCAAATGCTGCGGAAGGTCCGATTAGGCTCGGCATTGCGACCGATCTTACGGGGTCACTCGGCTTTGCCGGCAACACCGACGCCAATGTCGCTCGCATGCTGGTCAAGGAGATCAACGACTCCGGCGGCCTGTTGGGACGCCCGATCGAACTCCTGATTGAGGATACTGCCTCCGACGAATCCGTCGCCGTGGGAAATGTGCGCAAGCTGATTCAGCGAGATAAGGTCGACTTGGTGATCGGCGGTATCTCGAGTTCGATGCGCAATGCGATCAAGGACGTCATTATCTCTCGCGGCAAAACGCTCTATATCTATCCGGAAGGTTACGAAGGCAAAGAGTGCACGCCCTCTCTGTTCTGCACGGGGCCGGTACCGGCTCAAAATTGCGACCAGTTCATTCCCTGGTTGATCAAAAATGGTGGCAAACGCTTTGCCCTACCTGGCTCCAATTATGTTTGGCCGCAAACAATTAACGCCTATGCGCGCAAGGTGATCGAGAGCAGTGGTGGCGAAGTCGTCTTTGAAGAATACTACCCGCTCGATCAGATCGACTTTTCCTCTACGGTTAACCGCATCATATCCAACAAAGTAGACGTGGTTTTCAACGCCATTGTCCCGCCCGGCGTTAGCCCGTTCTTCAAACAGCTCTACCAAGCCGGATTCTCCAAAAACGGCGGGCGGCTGGGCTGCGTCTATTACGATGAAAACTTTCTGGAAATGAACCAGGCCCACGAGATTGAAGGGCTTGCGAGCAGCCTCGACTACTACAAGGTGCTCGCGGCGGAGGATCCAGTGAGCGCCAGGATTCAATCTGCTTACGACAAACAATTCCCTGCCAAGTTCCGGTTCTCGGCAGGCAGCGCCGCTACCGGCACCTATCGAGGACTGAAGCTGTGGGAAGCTGCAGTGAAGGAGGCCGGTACAATTGACCGCGACGCGGTAGCCGCCGCTCTTGACCATGCGAAGATTGCGGAAGGGCCGGGCGGGCCTGCCGAGATGGCGCCCGGCAAGCGCCACTGCAGGATGAAGATGTACATTGGAGTGGCGAAGGGCGGCCAGTACGAGATCGTCGCGCGTAGCGCCGGCCTGGTCGATCCGAAGGAGTGCTGATGTCATCGACCGGCACTGGCATACAGCCCCCGCCACCCGTCATTGAAGCTGCTCGTTCCCCCGTCACGGCATTTGCCTTCGCAGGGCGAACGAAGGTGCTTCCAATTCTCGAACTAGCATTACTGATTGCCGCTTCGATCGCACCTCTCGTCCTGCGGGATTACATCACTGTCTATGCGACACGAGTGCTCATTCTGTGCCTCTTCGCGTTGTCGTTCGACCTGGTGTGGGGCTATGCGGGTATCTTGAGCTTGGGTCAGTCGTTGTTCTTCGGCATGGCCGGCTACGGTGTGGCGCTGCTTTCACGCGATTTCGGGGTTGGATCGATCTTTGCCGTTCTCCCGGCCGGAACCCTGATAGGCTTTGTGGCGGCATTGTTGCTGGCAGGCTTCCTGCTGCTCGGCCGTCACCCCTCCAGTGTAGTCTTCGTTTCGCTTGGGACTATGACCGGAGCTTACGCAGCTGACCGGCTGGCGAGAGGTTCACACTATCTCGGCGGTCAGAACGGTATCCCTTCAATCCAACCGATGACAATCGGCTCGCACGAATTGAGCGAGGGACCAGGTTTCTACTACTTGGTGCTCACCATTCTTGTTTTGATCTACCTCCTGTCGCGCTTTCTGTTGCGATCCCAGTTCGGACTGGCGCTGGCGGGATTGCGAGAGAACGAACAGCGGATCGCCTTCTTCGGGTACAAAGTGCAGCATTTGAAGGCGATCATATTTGCAATCAGCGGCGCGATTGCAGGTACTGCCGGTAGCCTTTATGCGTTTCACGAGGGGTTCGTCTGGACAAACATGCTGGGCGTGGTCATGTCGACCCAGGTCGTGCTTTACGTCCTGTTCGGCGGCTCCGGGACATTGATCGGTGCGGTCATCGGCACCGCGATTGTCGAGGGACTCAGCTTCTGGCTCTCCGACAACTATCGCGATATCTGGCCGATCATTCTCGGCGTTCTGCTGTTGCTCGTCATTCTGTTCAGGCCCCTCGGTTTGATCAGCCTCGTGCTGGGCGAGCGGGAACGTGTAGGTCATTTCGGCCCGAGCCTCAAGGAGAAGCGCAATGCCGCTCCTTGAAGCCGCCGGCATCTCCAAGGTCTTTGGCAAGCTCACCGCGCTGGACGGAGCGGCGCTCACGGTCGGCGAGAGAGAGTTTCATGGCCTCATCGGGCCGAACGGCTCGGGCAAGAGCACGCTGATGAAGTGTCTTGCAGGTGCGCTCGTGCCGACCCGAGGCAAGGTGACGTTCATCAATACTGACGTCACCTCGTTTACGCCGCCAGAGCGTGCGCGAGCCGGCATGAGCCTGAAATTCCAGATCACCGCCGTGCTACCGACCCTCACGCTTTACGACAACATTCTGCTCGCGCTGCAGGCCCGGTCGTCACTGCTTGACCTGGCGTTCTCGCGCACTCGAGGACGACTGCACGAGGAGGTCATGACGATGCTCCTCCAGTTCCGGCTCGCCGATCGCGCCTTTGATGCTGCGGCGACCCTATCTCACGGGCAGCAGCAGTGGTTGGAGATCGCGATGGCGCTCGCATGCCGACCGCGCCTGCTGCTGTTGGACGAGCCCACCGGCGGCATGAGCCTGGAGGAGCGACGCCTCACCGGCGAATTGCTGCAGCCGATCAAACAGCATTGCTCGATCGTCATCGTGGAGCACGACCTGGATTTCATCCGCGACATCTGCGACCGCCTGACCGTGCTCGATCAGGGCAGGGTGCTGGCGTCAGGAACGGTTGCCGAGATCCAGGCCAACAGAAGCGTCCAGGAGATTTATCTGCGCCGTGCCTGAATTCCTGAATATCAAGCATCTCGATGCCGGCTATGGACGCAGCCAAGTCTTGTTCGGCGTCAATATGGCCATCCCGCCGCGTGGCGGGGTGGCCGTCCTCGGCCGCAACGGCGCCGGAAAGAGCACGCTCATGAAAACGATTGTGGGCGAACTGCCGGCATGGAAGGGCGGCCTGCAGTTCAACGGCCAAGACATCGATCGTCGGCGGACCGAAGTGCGGGTGCGGGCCGGCATTGGATATGTGCCGCAAGAGCATTCAGTGTTCGCGCGCCTCTCTGTGCGTGACAATCTCGCCGTCGGATCGCTTTTGCAACGCGATGGATCGGCGGTGGACCGGGTGATGAGGATGTTTCCGAAACTCGGCCAGCGTCTCGATCAGCCGGCCGGAACGCTCTCCGGTGGCGAGCGCAAGATGCTCGCAATCGGGCGCGCTATCCTCGGAAACCCTAAACTCCTGCTGCTGGATGAGCCGACCGAGGGTGTCTGGATCGGCGTCATCGAGGAGATCACCGAGCGCTTGGTCGAGCTGGCGAGAGAGATCGCCATCATCATCGTCGAGCAACATCTCGACCTCGCAATGCGTGTAGCGGAGCAGGCTTATGTGCTCGATCGCGGCCGTGTCGCGCTTTCGGGCCCGGCGCAACAGCTGCGCAACGACCCGCGACTGTTGACGTATCTGGCGCCGTAGAGGCGTTTGCCGGCGGCCACCTCCTGGTCGCAGGTGGCGCATTCGAGTTCCTTGCGATGGCTGAACAGAGAGGGGCTATGTCCGAAACCATACGCGATTTTGTGAATGCGTGCCAAGTCGTCGATGTCCATGAACATCACATGCCCGAGGTCGCACACGGCCCGGACATAAATCTGTTGAAACTGTTCCAACAGAGCTATGCGGCTTGGACGAGCCACGTGCTGCCATCCGAGCCCAAGGCAACGAGCAATATGATATCTAGCCCCACCGAGCCGACCACCTGGGAGGCCCTTGCTCCGTTCCTCGAGAGGAGCGGATCGAACGCATTCGTCCGTAACCTCGTCCGCGGAGTCGCCGAGCTTTACGGCGTCGCCGACACTGGAATCACGCGCGACAACTGGGAGGCGGTAGACGCGTCAGTGCGCTTGCGTCACAAGGAGGCGGCATGGCCAAGTGAAGTGATTGGGCGGGCCGCCATCGGAAGGATCGTAACGGACCCGTTTCTCGATCCGTTGATGGATCCGCGGCCGGTCCTTGGACAAAGTTACGATGCGGTCCTGCGCATTAACGCATTCGCCCTCGGCTGGCACCCCGAATCTTGCGATCATAATGGAAATTGCGGGCATACGTTGCTGCGGCGCCTCGGCATGGAGGTGAAAACCTTCGATGATTATTGCGACGCAATCCGTGAGCTCGTAGCCGGCTGCGCCCGGCGCAATCACGTTGCGCTCAAAAACGCACTCGCCTATGACCGGGATCTAAGCTTTGACGAACCGAATGAGGAACTGGCTCGGCAGGCTTGGGGACAAAGGTCTCCATCCCCTGCGGCGCGCAAGGCGTTCTGCGACTTTGTCGTCGACTTGTTTTGCCAACTCGCAGGCGAGGCCGACCTGCCAGTCCAAACTCATCTTGGAACGGCAATCATAAGCGGCTCCCACCCGCTACGTATGACCGGGTTGATTGAGCGTCATCCTCGGACCCGCTTTCTGCTGATGCATTTGGCCTATCCATGGAGCCGGGACCTGTTGGGAATGGCCTTTGTTTATCGAAATGTCTGGCTCGATTTGTGCTGGTCTTTTCTGTTGAGCCCGTCCCATTTCAAGCTCGCCCTGCACGAAGCCATTGAAGTTTTGCCAGATGAATCGCGAATGATGATTGGAGGAGATTGTCTTCACGTTGAGGAGACGTTTGCCGCGATACAGGGCGCGCGCCGGTTGATCGGCGAGGTTCTGAACGAAAAAGTCGCGAACGGTTACTTTCGGTCGCGAGACGCAGAGCGCTTGGCAGTCAGAATCCTTGGCGAGAACGCGAGGGAGTTTTTCAGACTGTCCTGAATGCTGCCTTCGTTACGCGATTTTACCCAAACGCGAGCGGAAGAGGCTGCTTGAAACCAAAAATGAGGGATAGCTTTCAGGCTGCCGCGCCCCCGGAAAGAGCAGGGCACGTGGATTTAAGGCCATGAGCCAAGGGGAGGTCAGTTCCATGTTGAATGATCACCGACAACTCAGCCGCCGCCGCTTTCTCGGCAATTTCGCCTTTGCGTCTGCGGCCATCGCGGCCGGGCCGGGCAGCTGGGTGATCCGTCCTGAC
Source organism: Bradyrhizobium sp. cir1 (assembly GCF_014198245.1). Taxonomy (GTDB): domain Bacteria; phylum Pseudomonadota; class Alphaproteobacteria; order Rhizobiales; family Xanthobacteraceae; genus Bradyrhizobium. Next base: position 103,477 of record NZ_JACIHE010000020.1, on the reverse strand, counting down.
TGGGCCAACGCCGCCGAAGGCCCGATCAGGATAGGCATTGCTACCGACCTTACGGGGGCACTCGGCTTTGCCGGGAATACCGACGCCAATGTCGCTCGCATGGTGGTCAACGAGATCAACGAGACTGGTGGTTTGCTGGGGCGCCCCATCGAGCTCCTGATCGAGGACACCGCGTCCAACGAGTCTGTCGCCGTTGGCAATGTCCGCAAGCTGATTCAGCGAGACAAAGTCGACCTGGTGCTCGGCGGCATTGCGAGCTCGATGCGCAACGCCATCAAGGACATCATCATCTCTCGTGGCAAGACGCTCTACATCTATCCGCAGGCTTACGAAGGCAGGGAGTGCACGCCCTATCTGTTCTGCACCGGCCCGGTACCGGCGCAGAATTGCGACCGGTTCATCTCAAAAACGGTGGCAGACGCTTCGCGCTTCCTGGCTCCAACTATGTCTGGCCACAAACAATCAACGCCTATGCGCGCAAGGTGATCGAGAGCAGCGGCGGGGAGGTGGTGTTCGAGGAGTACTACCCGCTCGACCAGATCGATTTTTCATCGACCGTGAGCCGCATCACGTCCAACAAAGTAGACGTGGTCTTCAATTGCGTCATCCCCCCTGGCGTCGGCTCCTTCTTCAAGCAGCTTTATGAAGCGGGCTTTTCCAGGAATGGGGGACAGCTGGGCTGCGTCTACTACGACGAGAACACGCTCGAAATGAATCAGGCTCACGAGATCGAGGGCCTCGCCAGCAGCCTCGACTATTACAAGGCACTGGCGGTCGAAGATCCGGTGAGCGCCAAAATTCAGTGGGCCTACGAAAAGCAGTTTCCTGGCAAATTCCGGTTCTCAGCAGGCAGCGCCGCGACCGGCACTTATCGAGGACTGAAGCTGTGGGAAGCCGCAGTGAGGGAGGCCGGTACAATTGACCGCGAGGCCGTCGCTGCCGCGCTCGACCACGCCAAGATTGCGCAAGGGCCCGGTGGGCCGGCGGAGATGGTGCCGGGCAAGCGCCACTGCAGGATGAACATGTACATTGGCGTGGCAAAGGCCGGCCAATACGAGATCGTGGCCCGTAGCGCCGGCCCGGTCGAGCCGAAGGAGTGTTGAACACCGCATGTTGCGCGGGCGAGCTTCGTCGGCGACACCGCGTGCAGCAAATCGCGCTGGCTATTTCCCGCGATAGTTCGGCGGCCTCTTCTCAAAGAAGGCGTTCATTCCCTCCTGCTGGTCAGCTGTGCTGAAAGCGTGACGTATCGCTTGCCGCTCGAACTCGAGCCCGGCGTCGAGCGTGGTTTGAAACGCTGCGAGAACGGCCGCTTTGGCAAGTTCAGCCGAACGGGGGGGCTTTTGCGCAATCAGATCGGCTAGTTCGAGCGCACGAATCTTCGCCCTACCGCTTTCGACAACTTCCGCCACAAGACCGGCCTGCATCGCAATCCGCGCCGTGATGGATTGGCCGCTCAAGATCACCAACATGGCCAGAGATTTGCCAGCCACACGGGTCAGCCTTTGCGTTGCGCCGTCACCCGGCAATATCCCGATGTTAATCTCAGGCTGCCCAAATACCGCTTCTTCGCCTGCTATCACGATATCCGCGAGCAGCGCCAATTCGTGGCCGCCGCCGAAGCAAATGCCCTCGACCGCGGCAATGAGGGGCTTGGGGAAATTGGCGATGTCCCGCCAGGCAGAACGTCGCGCGGAATTGTCGATTGCCTCAAAACCGCGTTCTCGCATCTCCTTGATGTCGGCTCCAGCGGAGAAGAACGCATCGCTGCCACAAAGCACGACACAGCGGACATCCTCATCGACTGCGGCACGGCGCAAAGTGGCGGCAAGCTCCAGGATCAGATCGTTGCTCAAGGCGTTTCGTTTCGATGTCCTATTCAGCGTGAAGAGACGCACGTGGGGCGCGACAGATGTTGAGAGAATGAGATCGGACGACGTCTCGGTCATGGAGCGGTTCTCCGGAAGGAATATGAGAGTCGCGGGCTTAGACTGAAATCGATTTCTTGGCAACGAGGCCCTTTTGAAGCTTCGTTTTGGCCGGTTTAGCTTTTTGCGGAGCTGGCTCAACCCGCTGACAGTGAGAAGAGAAGGCGGCATGCTCCTTAATGCGGCTTGACTTGCAGTTCAAATGGCCTACTTTGGTGTGAAATCGATTTCAGAAATCGACAAGAAGATAACCCAGTGCTGCGGGAAACCGGAAGCGTGCGGCCGGCGAGAGTGGGCCGCATCTGAGGGATTTCATTGACGCTGCGACGCCTATTGTGACGCCGCGCTGCCAGCAAGAATATCAGCTTCTTCAGAAGCGCGCTTAGAGCAACAGGAGGAAGGCTAGCCATGGGGATGGCATGGAATCCGGGGCGCGCTTCATGCGAGCCGCCGCGCAAGTCGCTAACAGCGACCGAGGCGTCCCGCGCGGCTGAGGTCGTGCAATGGTCGCTCGTGAGGCAGAGCCCGCAATTAGGTGAAGCGAGGCGGGCTTACGGTCAGCATGCCGGCCAGCTTTTGCGCCTGCGCTTTCTCGGGCCGGCCCGCTCAAGGCCGCCGCTCTCGTAGACCACGCCGTGGCGGGAGCAGTTGAGCCGACGAGCGGCTGTCCCGACCCGCAACACCATCAATGTCATCAATAGAACCCGAGGACCCATGAACATTGTTGCTCAGCCCAGCGCTGTATCCATCCAGCTTGACAATGCAGTTGCGAACAGACGGATGACCGCCGGCCTCGGAGGAGGCGTAGCTCTGGAGTGGTACGACTGGAACATCTATGGCGCGATGGCGGCGTTTCTTTCGCCCCACTTCTTTCCTTCTGAGGATCCGACGACCTCGCTGCTTGCGGGACTGGCCGTGTATGGGGCCGGTTTCTTCGCGCGGCCCCTCGGCGCGGCGCTGCTGGGGCCGGTCGCCGATCGCATCAGCCACAAGCGCGTCATGCTGATTTCGGTCACGGCCATGGCGGTTTGCTCGCTATTGATATCCTTATTGCCGACCTACAAGGACATTGGCGTCATGGCGGCCGTGGCGCTGCTCATCATGCGACTGATTCAGGGGCTTGCCACGGGTGCTGAAGCTGGCGTTGCCAATGCCATCGCAATTGAACTGGCGCCGCCCGGGAAGGAGGGACGTTTTCTTGGTCTGATCGGCGGCACGTTCATCCAGCTGGGAAACCTCGGATCTAGTCTGGTCGCCTTCCTGGTGAGTGCCTCGGTGGCTCCCGATGTGATGCGCGAATGGGCCTGGCGCATACCCTTCGCGGTCGGTGGCGTGCTGGGTCTGTTGATCATCTATCTGCGCACCGCGGTGCCGGAGACGTTGATCCGTCGGGCCATGCATCGGCAGGATGAGGCTTCGCGCATTCAGGAAACGATCGGTGGGGTATGGAGGACGCTGTGGGGCGTGCGGCTATCCCTGCTGACTGTCATCCTCGTCATCGGGTCGATGCAGATTGCCAATTATGCCTGGAACGCCGGTCTGCCCAACATGGCCAATACTGTGTTCAAGGAGAACAGCACATCTGTGTACGGAATCATGACACTGATGGTTCTGACTTGGATGCTGTCCGCGCCCCTTGTCGGCGCCTTCGCGGACAAGGTACGGCCCTCGCGCGCGTTCACGTTGCTGCGGCTGCTGCTCATCCCGTGCTTCTTCCTGACGCTGCTCTACTCGGAAAAGAGCATCTCCACGTTCTTCTTTGTCACGGTGTTCGGCGGCGCCATTGTTGGCTTCAACATGGGTCTCTACAACTTCATCGCGACCACTCTGATGCCGCGTGCGGTACGGACAACGGGCGTAGCTCTTGGTTATGCACTCGGTGTCTCGCTGTTCGGCGGAACGTCACCCTATTTGATGGTCTGGCTGCAGCGCGAGAAAATTGCCTGGATGTTTCCCGTGTACGGCTCGTTCATCGCGCTGCTCAGCGTCGTAGTCTACCACATCGCTAAGAAGCGCGGCCGCGTCTACATCGGTGATTGAAGGCGGCCTGCCTGCTGCTTTCCGGCTAGCCAGGGCAGATGCAAGCGTTTCTTGTCCGAGGAAATTGATCGGGCAAGGCTCGCTTGCGGGCCGACGAATTCCTGAACTGGGGTCCAACGAATGAAAACGCCTTCATCGCCGCACTTCACGCCTCTGGATTTGAAGCAATATTTCAACGCCAGGCGTGCAAATGCGCCTGAAGGTTTCGCCAGCCGTCCGGGCGACACTGGCTGGATCGATTCGCTTCGCGGGCTGCAGACCCATCGCGGCATGCCCTTTCTGTTCGGCAGCGAAACAGGACCGGATGTGCTGGAGCTGCGCCCCGGGGGCCGTCCTGCCGTAATCGCGTTGCCGCCGACAATGGCGAGCTATGTGCTGTTCGTGCAAGTGGCGGCAGACCGCCCCAGTACAAGCCCAGAGGGTTTTGGAGAGATCGGCCCGGCTACGCTGCCTGTGGAAGGCAATCTACTCGGCGACCGGGTCGCGACATACGGGCTCCGCTACGCCGACGGGACCGAGACCGAAGTGCCGGTGCTGCGCCGCTTCGCGATCCAGCAGAACCACATCTCCTGGAGCGCGAGTGCGTTCGCCGCCCTGCCGCTACGCGCGCCCATCGTGCATGCAAGCACCGGCGAGGACTTTGTACTTGGCAGAGCGCCGGGGGGGAGCTTCTTCCAGGGCGAGGCCCGCACCCAATCGGGACGCATGGATCGACAAGGTGAGAACCTGTGGCTTTACGCGCTCCCGAATCCCTACCCGGACAAGGAGCTATCGGCGCTAAGCTTGCGCGCGGAACAGGAAATCTCGCTTGTCTTTGCGGTGACCACGACAGCGCTCACCCAGCACCCGCTGCGCCTCCAGGGCCGTCGCAAGCTGAAAGTGAGGCTGCCGCCCGGGGTCCATCTCAACAAGCTTGGCGAGCTCGATGTCGACGATCGAGGCGAGCAGATCGGCATGGACCTCGGCACGGTTATCTCGGCCCGCGCAGTGCTCGAGTACTCCAGAGCGGATTGGCTGGGCGCCAAAGTTGATGTGCAGCCCGTGCGCTCCGACAACGAAGTCATCGTCGAGTACTCCGCGCATCCGGACGCAAGGCTCTATCTGCGCTCCGACGATGGCCGCTTGCACATGTTCGATCTTCCATCGTTGGAAGGTGGCGGTAACGCAGGCGGCGCCTCGCTCAATGTGGCGACGGTCGAACCGGCCACAAGGCCGGTCAAGATCCGCATCGTGGAGAAGGGCAGCGGCGCGCGTGTTGCCGCGCGGCTGCATGTCCATGGTGCGCAAGGAGAGTATCTGCCACCCAAGGGACATCACCGCAAGGTCAATACCGGCAGGTTCGAGGACTTCTCGGGCGAATTTGCCAATGGGCTGAATCAGTACGCCTACGTGGATGGCAGTTGCGACGCAAACCTGCCGCTCGGGCCCGTGTTCGTAGAGATCCGCAGGGGGTTTGAGGTGCGCCCGCTGCGCACCATCGTCGAAATCACTGCAACGACGGAGAATCTCACCTTTGAGCTCGATCGTGTGCTGCGCTGGCGCGAACAGGGATGGGTTAGCTCTGATACGCACGTCCATTTCCTGAGCCCGCAGACAGCGCTGCTTGAGGGTAAGGCGGAAGGCGTCAACGTGGTCAACTTGCTCGCCGCACAATGGGGCGAGCTATTCACAAACGTTGCCGATTTCGACGGACGCACGACGATGGGGGCAAAGGATTTCGGCGGGGACGGAGAATTTCTTGTGCGGGTCGGCACGGAGAACCGGATGCAGGTTCTGGGGCACATATCTTTGCTTGGCTACGAAGGTGAGATGATCAATCCGCTCTCTTGCGGCGGGCCCAACGAAGCTGCGATCGGCGATGTTCTGGAAGCGACCATGGCCGACTGGGCGGAGCGCTGCCGCCAGCAAGGTGGACTGGTGGTCATGCCGCACGCGCCGAATCCGCAGGCGGAGCGGGCGGCTGACATTGTGCTCGGCCTTGTCGACGCCATCGAAATGATGTCGTTCAACCCGCGGACCGCGCAGATCAGCGCATTTGGACTCGCCGACTGGTATCGTTATCTCAACATCGGATACCATCTGCCGCTGGTAGCCGGCTCCGACAAGATGGACGCGGCCGCGCTCCTCGGGGGCTCGCGGACCTATGTATGGCTTGGCGAACGCGACTTCACGTATCGCAACTGGATGGATGCCGTACGTAGGGGGGACACGTTCATTACTGTCGGACCTCTGGTTGAGATGACCGTTGAAGGACGGCGCCCCGGAGGAACGGTGGCGCTTCCCCGTTCAGGCGGCACCCTCACGATCGACTGGCGAATCGAATCGGTCAGCGTTCCGCCAGCGCGCCTGGAGCTGATCCGTAACGGCAGCGTCGTCGAGGAGGTCAGATGTGGCGGCTTGTCGTGCAAGGGACAGCTCTCGCTGGCCATCAGCGAGTCATGCTGGATCGCGCTGCGCGTTCGGGGCAGTGTCGCCGGGCGCGAGGCCGACATTGCGGCGCACACCAGTGCGGTTTATGTCAAAGTAGGCGAGATGCCCATCTTTGCCACCGCGGATGCAGTCTCGGTCCTTGCACAAATCGAGGGATCGATCGCCTATATGGACACGCTTGCTCCCAAGTCCGATGAAGCGCGACACTCGCGGCTGCGAGCTGCCCTTGAACTTGCGCATCATCGTCTGCATCATAGACTACACGAACTGGGCGCCAGCCATTACCACGCGCCCGTTCACTCCGTTCACGTTGAGCGCGAGCATTGAGAAGCCTCTAGTGCCATCGATGGTCTCGAAGGCGCGCGTTGCATGCTCAGCAAACTTGCTGACCGGGCATTGGTGAAATCCACGCTATCGGGGCCCCTGGGGCGCGAAGGACAGGCCACGGTTCTGAAAACTGATTTCAGGAAATGTGGTCCGGTCAATGATCTCGACTGCGCCCGCGACGGGCGGGACGGAAGCTGGACCGCGGCGGGGCGCTTGATGAGCGCATGACCAGCCGGTACGGCAGTACGACACTTCTCGGGACAGGACTTCCGGCGATGGCATTGATGAGATAATCGGCGGCTCCCCGGCCGATTTCTGCTGCTGGAACACTGACCGTTGTGAGCGGCGGGTCCATTTGCGCCGCCAGCTCCACATCGTCAAATCCTGTGATGGAAAGCGTAGCCGGTACGGCCAGCCCCATCTTGCGAGCCTCTGCCATTGCACCGATGGCAAGCGTGTCGGTGGTGCAGATAACTGCTGTCGTGTCCGGGTGATCGGTGAGGAGTTGACGAAGGGCGCTACGGCCCTGGGCAAGCGAATAATCGGCCTTGACGATCTGGGTTGGCTTGAGCGGGAGGCCGGCGTCCGAGAGCGCGCGCTGAATTCCCTCGAGCCTGGCGCGGGATCTGTCGTTGGATGCGGCAACAACGTTGGCAATCGCGCCGAAATGGGCGTGTCCAAGCCTTAGCAGATACTCCGTCATCTCGCGGGTGGCGCTTTCGTTGTCAATTCCGATCGCGGGGATGCCGCCGGCGGCCTTGGCAACATAGGTGGTGATGACGGGTACGCCTGCCTGTTCGATCAGGCTCCTCAGCTCCCGTCCGTGGGAAGCTCCGACCAGCACGATTCCATCGATGCCACGTTCGATGAGACTTTGCAGTTCCTGAAATTCGCGCCGCTGGTCATATTGCGAATTCGCAATGAACAGTGTGTAGCCGCTTTCGCTGAGGCGGTTCTGGAGCGCTTCCACGCCTTCTGCAAAGATCCCAAGTGCCAGCGTCGGAACGATGACGCCAACGGTCCGCATGCGTCCCGATTTCAATGCTCGCGCTGCGCTATCGCGCGTATAGGCGAGGTCATTGATATGCCGCATGACCTTGTCACGAAGCTCCGGCCGTACGATATCGGGGTGATTGAGCACCCGCGACACCGTCGCCGGCGACACATTCGCCTTCCGGGCTACGTCCTCGATTTTCACCCGCGGCTGCTGGCGGCCTTTTGGCGCGATTACAGGTTTCTTGTCCATTTGCTCTGGTCAACCAGGAGAAGCAGAGAGGCTCCCCTCAAAAGGGTTAAACCATCGGGAGCGCCAGGTTCTCAAGCCCTGGATGCGGGCCATCCGCGCTATTTATGGCCCCTCTCATGCGCAGATCAAACGCGATGAGGCGAGTCTCATTCGAAAGTTGGTTGATTCGCTTGACGCCGGTTCGTGCACAGCTAGGTGTGAAATCGATTTCAGCCATCGAGGGCCGTGTCGCTCGATCCAAGCGTTTATGACCGGGCTAAATGTGGTAGGGTCAGTTCACCTTTGCCTGCGGTCACCGAGAGGTTGAATTCCTGCGCTGCCGCATCCAGGACCGGCACGCACACCGCACTCTCGCGCGCTAGGCGCACAGCACAATCGATATCCTTTGAAGCATTCGCAATTGAGATTGCCAGTGCGTCTGGTCTCTCTCCCAACAAAAAGGCAGCGAAGGCTTGAAATATTCCACTGTTAGTAGAACCCCGACTGACCAAAGAGCGCAGCGTTACAAGATCAATCTGAAGACTATCTGCCAATTGGCAAACCTCAGCGGCAACCGCCGCTATACCCATCGTCATGCTGTTGTAAACAAGCTTGAGCTTGTGGCCTTGTCCGACATCTCCAGCATGCAACACGGTCTCGCAAAACGCCGCAAGAATGCGTTCGGCGACGGGAAAGAGTGTTGCATCTGATCCAACCATCGCATTGAGAAGGCCGAGCTCTGCTTGCTCAGGGCTTCGTGTCACTGGAGCATCAATAAGGCTTAGACCTCGTCCTTGCGCCTTTTTAGCCAATGCAACGGTCGAGGCAGGATACGAGGTCGTGCAATCAATGATCAAACCTCCTTGGCACATATGCGCAAAGAGCCCATCGTGATCGAGGCACACCGTCTCAACTTCGCGACTGGACGGCAACGACAACACCACCACTCTCACATGCTGCGCCAACTCAGCGATCGACTTATGCTCTCGGGCCCCAGCACTTGTCAGGCGGTCAGCACCGAGCCGGTTCTTGTTGACCTTGATGTGGAGCTCGCTTTGCTGGCGCAGCAGGCTGATGCCTATACCCGTCCCCATGCGGCCCGCTCCGATAAGCCCTATGCTCTGCTTGATCGTTTTGGGAGCAGCGTTCAATGATGATCCCTTGCTCATGATTCAACACCCCGCAAAGAAGCCATGCCTTTGCAGGATGGGCAACAGCTCGTGATGGTTGTTGATCGTGTAGTCTGGACGCGCAGCTTGCAGGCGGGAGGTCGAAACAAATCCTCCGGTAATAGATATGCTTGTCAGCCCGAGATCACGTGCAATATCGGTCTCGACGGGCATGTCGCCGATGATGAAGGTGGACGACGGCTTCAGGTTGTGGCTGTGCATATAGAGCCGAAGTCGCTCGCCTTTGCTCATGGATTTGTACTGCGTGGCGCGGCTTTCAAACGCGAGCACGTCGGTAATGTAGTCATGCACCCCAAGTCTCCTCAGCTGGGACTTCAGAGGCGCGACTATGTGGTTGCTGAGGATGATGAGTAGCGCGGATTCTCGTCGCGCTAACTCGATCACTCTGCGCGCCCCCTCACGCAAATCGGCCTTATCCGCAAGAGGCTCGTATGTGTCGTGGAACAGTGCGCCCTCGTCACGCTCCACTGCCTCGACCTCCTCCTGCGACATTCCAAGGCTATGATAGAGACGAGAGAGGGGAACATCACAACGATCTCGAAAGGTCTTTATATCGATGCTCGGACGACCGAAGCGGTCCAAAATGACATTGGTCGTTTCGAGAAGCGCATAGGTGTCATCGAGCAGTGTTCCGTTCCAGTCGAATACGAGAGCGGGTTTCATGATCTTGACCTCAAACGGGCATTGACAGGAAGAGCGGCCAGCAACGCTTCCAAGTGTCTACCGGCGCGCTGCCGTCCAGCGGGGGCGGCATGTCGAACGTGAAAGGTGAGAGATCGATGTCCTCTGGCCTGTTGGCTAATACGGATACAACGGCGCGGAAGGGCACATGAATTATCGATGCTGCTTGGATCGCCGTGGCAATGTTGCCCTCAAGGAGTCTGGGCGCTGGCGGCTCCATCTTGTGGAAGCGAACGCATTGGGCGCGCAGTTTGGACGGCAGCCGCTTCAATGCCTGCCAGAATGCGAGCTGATCTAGCGTATCAATATCCGCGCCGTAGTAGTTTGGCGCAACTATGGGGGGAGAACCAATCGCCCAATGTACGGCTTCGGCTCCAGCGGCAAGGAGCATCGTTGTGACGGCTTGGCTGGTATCGCCTCGAACGAGGGCTTCGTCGACAACTCTTACGGTCCGTTCAGCTGCGGCGGGTTCCGACACTCGATACTTCCGGGCAATGCGAAATTGCCGGGCGCCGGTTCTGCCGAGGAGCGTTCGCTCAAGAAATTGCGTTGCTACTACGTCAATACGCACGGCAAGCACGCCCTGTTCGGCGAGAGATGTCAAACAGGCCATCGGCGTACGGCCCCCAAGTATTTGGCATGGAGGACACGATTGGCGGCATCAAGAGTGGCTCTGCTTGAAGCCGCTCCGCAACGACTCTCCCCAAAGAGAGCCCGATGTTGTAACGGCTTTGGCGGTGTGAATGACCCTCGACCGACGTGTTTGGACGTCCCAAATAGAGAGCTTGGTAGGCGCAGAGCTTCGCCTTACGTCCTCCGCAGTGCAGGGCATGGTCAACGCCGGCGACGACACCCGCTTGCCCACAAAGTGCAAGTGTCGGAGTCATTTTGTTCAGCAGGTCAACGATACGCGGCGATGGTTCGCTTGAAGCGCATAGAAACGCACCGGCGAGAGCGCACATACAGTCACCCACTTGTTAAGGAGTCGCTCTGGCAGGGCGCCTCGTTGGCACTTCGCTTCATTCTTAAGCAAGCGTCGTACCAGCCCTTTGCATATGCCGGCTGGCATTTCCGGAGCGAGGAGAGTTGGGAGGCAGGCCATTCTAACCATCGGGTGGGTATTGTGCGTCGTTTAAGCCCCCGCGATGTTCAGGATGCTACGACCATGTGCGAAAAGCGTCACACGGCAGCGAGCAGGTACCTGGGCTTAAAGTCGGCGAAAGCCTTCTGATTTTTTCACTCATGTCTTCCACTTTGCGTCCAGCCCAGCCACCAAAGCGGGGCTTAAGGATGACCAGACTAGGAAAAAGGGCGCTAAGCAGGCCAGAGCGTGGCGTTCGACGCTCGCCTGATCAACTACTAACGCTGGTGATTGATCAGGACCATGCATCTTGGCCATGACGCACCGTGTCGCTTGCGCGGACCAGCGCATGACGATGCACCTTCAGTGTGGTCAGCAACTGCAATATGTCACCTTCAACGGCTCGTCGCTGCGCGCGCGGCCAAAGAAGCTTTCACTCGAAGGCGAGGTGACTGCGGCTTACGGAGCCGCAATGGTTGCGGCATTTCAGGTCCTCATCAACTGTCTTGAAGAAAGCGACGCTTTGTTGCCCGGTCAGTTTCCCGCTCAACTTTAATGAGCGTGCAAGAGTCCTTTCTGGCCTGATTCGAGGCTGTGCGCTTTGCCGAACAATGGAAGGGAAAAACTCGCCGTGGGTAGAAACAGTGAGACTGGGCATGACCGATGGGGTGCGGCGCGCAGACTCCAAATATCGTAGCGCTGCCTACGATCGCGGTTACGACTTCAGCTGGATCACGGGCTAGCATAAGACAAGAGAACCATCATTCAAGCTTGGCTCTTTTTTGTACCCAACGCGTCAGGTTTCCGACAACCTGTCCAGGATTGAACTAGACGAAATCCTCCTTTCCAAACGAACCGCCTAAATCTTTCGATTTTAGTCACTTGAATCGCAGCGATTTATGGCTGGTACGGCGCTTGCTTAAAGAGCGACGAACCGGACTCCTCGCATGTTCGCGGTTTGATGCGTCCACCTGGGGCGGACCGGGGGGCGTCGGAAATTTAAAGCGAGGGGAACTAAGAGCGTGTCCGGTGTTGCTGCAGCGTTTCTATGCTCTTCGAGCAAGCCACCGGCGACGGTTTATGATCAGCTGCAGTACATGCTTCCGAAACTTGCGCTTCGTGGGCAGGCGGGAGTGAGCGTTGCAGCTTTCATGCACAAGGAAGGTATTCGATATGCAAAAGCGGTCGGCCTTTCATGCGGCTCAGTTCGGATTGAACACGTTGAACAGAATTTGAGGTTTAGGCCCCATGTTGCAATCGCACAGATTCATAGCCGAGGCAGCGGCACCGGCGACGTTTGGCCGATCTGCACTACTGAGAGCGCTAGCCGCAATTTCGCGATTTCTTTAGATGGAGCTGTGATCAATTCCAGTGAACTTAGGAGAGAATTGCTGGGTGACGGCTATAGACTGGACGGCAGCACAGATGCTGAACTCTTGCTCAATTGGATTGAAGTCTCTTGCGAAAGAGAATATTGGCGAAAAAATCTGCCAGTCAGCTATGAAAAGCTCTTTCGCGACATTGATGATCGAATCGATGGCGCTATCAGCGTGCTTCTCCTAGACAGAGAAGGAAATCTGGTCGCATACCGTAATCGATTTGGTTTGCGGCCATTGGAATTTATGCAAACAGATGACGGCTTCTTGCTATTTGCTTCAGAAAATTGTGCCTTTGTCCGACTAGAGGGTAAGGGGCAGCAGCTCTTACCGGGCCACATCAAGTTTGTAGACGGGAAAAAGGGGCACTGCGTTGATCATCCCCTGAGAACTGGACGACACAAGGCCAAACTCTGCGCCTACGAAACTCTTTACTTGGGAAATCCGAACACATCTATCGAAGGCCAAACACATCGAGAAACTCGTTACAAGATCGGAGTCGCTCTCGGCGGCCTGGTTGCGAAGCGGCTGCAAGGAGCACCAGACTCCACGCCAGCAATCGTGTCCTCCATGCCTCATACGGGGGGGCCGTACGCCGATGGGCTATTTGCATCACTCGCCGAGCACGGCGTGTTAGCCCGCCGTCAGGAAGTCGTCGCGACACAATTTCTCCAGCGAACTCTCATTGGAGCACCCAGCGAGCGAGAATCCCGCATTGCCCAAAAGTACCTGGTGCAGCAAACCAGCCTTGCGGAAAGCACGATAGTAATTGTCGACGAGGCTCTCATTCGTGGTGATACCAGTCAGGCTGTCACGAAATTGTTGCTTGCCGCTGGGGCAAAGGCCGTACATTGGGCGATCGGTTCGCCACCAATAGTGGCGCCGAACTACTACGGCGTGGGCATCGACACTTTAGAAGAGTTGGCATTCTGGCGGATATGGAAGCGATTGCCGCCCGAAGAGCGCAAGCAAAGCCTTCGCTTTCACAAGATGGAGCCGAAAATTCTCAAAATTATCGAGTCTAATATTGCCGCATTCATCAACGCAGCCACCATAACATATCTGCCGTTTCCGGTTCTAGAAGCCATGCTGCCCAGCCACGACGGCTTCGATCTGTCACCGTTTACATTCGAGATGCCAACCCCTGCGGGACAGAAGCGCGCGGATAGGAACTTCCGTGAACTGATAGCCGATCTCCCTTAGTTTCGGCCTTGGAATCACGGTCGACATCAGTTGGCTCATAGTTAGCGACGCCCGGCGGGCATGAGCTGCGGCTCAGCTTTAACCTGGCCATGAAGCCGGCGAGTGGCCCATACAAAGAGCCGCGGCATGTTCTATCGACGGCTGCCCAGACACAAGAAAAGTTTTGATAAACGGCAGGCGGCTCCGTCAAGGATGTCAACTGCCAGCAACGTCAGTTGCCGCCGGACGACTACGATGCGACAGCTATCTTTAACGGCTTACATTTGGAGGTCAAGTTCATGTTTTCCGAGTTTGAAAACGAGTGCATAAACCGGGAAGTCGCCAGGTTCAATCTTCCCAATTCTCGGATCAAGCACTTCGCTCCAGTTAGCTACGCCCAAGCCGGAGAAGACGTTATTTTGGAAGGAATCTTGGCTGCGAATCTTTGCAAGAACCAAAGATCTTGGGAGAGCGTGTTCTATGTCGAGATCGGCGCCAATCACCCCATCACCCCATCTCCACCTCGAATACCTATCTTATGTATCAGAGAGGGGCGCGAGGTGTTCTGGTCGAACCAAATCCCGAATTGGGAGCGCTGATCCGGACAGTGCGTCCGAGGGACGTTCTCGTGCCGTCCGTTGTCCTGCCGACTCCGCGGGCGTCTGCCACCCTTTTCATCGGAAACGCGCATGAGTTGTCTTCTCTGAATGAAGCACATATCAAGAGCTTCGGAGACTTCGACGGCCTAGGAGGAGTCCGAGAGCATATCGAGGTGAGCGCTGTCGGCATCAACGAGCTACTGACTCCGTATGCAAACAAGATCGATTTCTTGTCGATCGATTGCGAAGGATTAGACTACGATCTCGTCAAGGCCATCGACCACGAGCGCATCAAACCTGCTGTGATCCAATGCGAGCCAAGTGAGCATTTTCTCGGGGGCAACACGGCTCGCATGATAGATCTGATGGAGAGCAGAGCGTACCGTCTTGCTGCCATCACCGATCTGAACGTCATCTTTGAGAGATTGAGCTGATGTAGCCTCTTAAGGTGGTTCGTTGTGTAGTTCTCTCCGGCGCTCCCCACTTGTGGACATGCAGGCGCAAGATCTCCCCAGCGCCTTGACCGGCCACCATAATGAGCTTCACAGCTCGAGGAGGGAGAGGGATGAACCGGCGCATCGGAGGATTCCAAGCACTGCAGAGTTGCGCGAAATCTTCCTCGCGAAGGGTAACTGTTGAAAGAGGTTCGAGCCAGCCGGCCACTCAAATGCCTGCCTCCGACGTGATTTGATCAGCGCGAAACGGGAATCTGCGGCTTACGGCACTCACGACGCCAACTTAGTCTTGGGCACGTAAGGACCGTTGCCGTCGAAAGTGTATGCGGTTTTCACCGTGGTATAGAACTCCTGTGCGTAGCGGCCCTGCTCGCGCGGGCCATAGCTGGAGCCTTTGCGGCCGCCGAATGGCACGTGGTAGTCCACGCCGGCCGTCGGCAGATTCACCATCACCATGCCGGCCTCTGCATTGCGTTTGAAGTGGGTAGCGTATTTCAGGCTGGTGGTGCAGATGCCCGAAGACAGGCCGAACGGCGTATCGTTGGCCAGTGCAAGCGCCTCGTCGTAGTCCCTCGCCCGGATCACGGTAGCGACTGGCCCGAAAATCTCCTCGCGCGCCACACGCATCTCATTGCTCACTTCCGTGAGCAGCGCGGGCGCTAGATAGAAGCCGGGTACCTCGCGTTTCAGGCGCTCGCCCCCGGCAACCAGCTTTGCGCCTTCCGCTTTGCCTATGCTAATATACCCCAGGTCCTGTTCGAGTTGGCTCTCGTCGACGACCGGGCCGATAAGCGTCCCGGCTTTCAAGGCATCGTCAATGACAAGCCCCTGCATCCGCTCTTGCAGGGCGCCTACGAAGCGATCGTGAACGCCATCTGTGACGATCAGCCGCGACGAAGCCGTGCAGCGTTGGCCGGTCGAGAAGAAGGCGCTGTTCACTGCGCATTCCACTGCGAGCGAGAGATCGGCATCATCAAGGACCACCATGGGGTTCTTGCCGCCCATCTCGAGTTGAAGCTTCTTCATCGGTTCAGAGGTGATGCAGGCCAGGGCGATCTTGCGCCCCGTCGGCACTGAGCCGGTAAAGGAGATGGCCGACACCTTTGAGCTGTTGAGCATGGCCTCACCAACCACTGAGCCCAGGCCCATGACGAGGTTGAATACACCTGCCGGCACTCCGGCACGGACGATGATCTCGGCGAGCGCATGAGCCGAACCCGGGACGAGCTCGGCAGGCTTGAACACGACCGTGTTGCCGTAAGCAAGTGCTGGCGCGATCTTCCAGGCTGGAATTGCAATCGGAAAGTTCCAGGGCGTGATCAACCCGATGACGCCAACGGGCTCGCGGGTGATCTCTACATCGATGGACGGCCGTACGGATGGCAGCTTCTCGCCCGCCATCCGGAGGCACTCGCCAGCAAAGAATTGGAAGATCTGTCCGGCGCGCGCGACCTCACTGATGCCTTCTGGCAAGGTCTTGCCCTCCTCGCGCGAGAGCAGGCGGCCGAGTTCGTCCTTGCGAGCGAGGATCTCGTCGCCAATCGCCTTCAGAATGTCATGCCGCGTCTGGATGGTGGAGCGCGACCAAGCCGGAAACGCATCGCAAGCGGCGGCTATCGCGCGCTCAGTCTCAGCAGCCGAGGCGCGGGCATAATCGCCCACAACATCGTTGGTATTGGACGGGTTGATATTCGGCGACGCCTCCGCGGCGGGAAGCCATTCGCCAGCAATATAGTTGTTTGTCATCGATAAGCTTTTGAACTCGAATGGACTTGCAGGTGCAGAAACTCTCGGCCTCGCTGGTTAGCTCGCCAAGTAAGTCACTTCGTGCAGAAGGCGTCAGCGTCCCCAGCGGAGGGCCAACGGGTTGACGCCACGCGCAAGCTCAATCAGCCCAGCTTTCGTCTTGGGATGAATTTGCTCCAGCGGATGCCGCACAGCGTCACACCTGATGACGTTGCCCTCCCTCATAACGCTCTTGGCGGCGCGCAGGCCACATTGGCGGTTCTCGTAATTGATCAGCGGCAGCACTTTTGCATAAGCAGCGGCCGCTTCCGTGTTCCGTCCCGCCATATGATGATCGAAAACAGGGCGCAACAAGTCGGGACATAGCGCGCTCGACATCGTTCCGGTCGCGCCAGCTTCCAGATCGGCCATCATGGTAATGGCTTCTTCTCCGTCGAACGGGCCCGCTATGGCGGCTTCTCCCGCCTCGATCAGGTTGCGCAGCTTCGCTGCAGCGAACGGGACTTCGATCTTGAAATAGTTAACGGACGGCACCTCTTTTGCCAGCCGTACAAGAAAGGGTACCGAGAGCGTTACGCCGCTGAGCGGCGCGTCCTGAACCATGATTGAGATTCTTGCCGCATCGGCCACACGAGCGAAATGCTCGATCATATGGGCTTCGTCCGCCTTGAGACCCGAGCCGTGGTAAGGCGGCATCAGCATGAGAAGGCTTGCGCCCCGTTCGGCTGCATACCGTGCGCGTTCCACCGCGATGCGGGTGCTGAAATGGCTGCATGTCACCATGACCGGCTTGCGGCCAGCAACATGTGACAGGCAGAGGTCGACCAGCAATCTGCGCTCGTCATCTGACAACAAGAATTGCTCTGAATAGTTGGCCAGGATGCAAATTCCGTCGACCTTCTGGTCGATCATGCAATCCAAAATGCGCCTTTGTCCCTCTAGGTCGAGATCTCCAGAGTCCGTGAATGGCGTTGGAGCGACCGGAAACAGGCCACTATAGAGAGGGCTTTTTTGGGCTTGCATGAGCCAAGATCTCTTTTCGGGATGAATTCAGAAGCATGGGGGGGAGCAGCCGATGTGGGGCCCCGCCGATGGATGAGCGCAAGTGTGCTACGGCTTGTCTTTGAGAACTGGCCTCCGTGTTCGAGCGGCTGCGAAGAATCGATTCGGTCGGTAGTTGGAAGCGCCTCTGCCCGCCGTCCACGATTTGAATTGGCCTGAGGAGGGCGAACATCGATAGACGAGGAGATCACCCAGGCAACAACACGCGGATTCGCTCTCTGTCATTGCCGATCTCTCGCGGGCGCAGTTGACTCTCGAACGATCAGCCGCGTTTCCAGTTCGACCCTGGAGTGTATGTCCATCGAATTTTGATCGGCTAAAAAGTAGTTGGCGGCCTCTTCTCCCATCAGGCGAGCCGGGACGTCGATCGTCGTAAGGCTGGGAGCGAGATAATCGGCAATGTCGAGGTTGTCGAAACCGATCATCGATATGTCTTGGGGGACGCTCAATCCAGTATCCTTGCAGGCGCGCAATGCTCCGACAGCAAGCACGTCGCTTCCGCAAAATATCGCCGTCACATTCTTATTTTGATTAAGAATGAATTTAGCTGCGGCTCGGCCGCGGCTGAACTCATAGGGCGATTCCACCACCGCGATGCTGGAACGGTCTATTCCGCGACGTTCGGCCGTGGCGAGGAAGCCCTCAAGGCGACCAGATGCACGATCGTTCTCGCGCGTTACGCCAGCAATGACTGCAAGATTCTTGTGGCCGAGGTCGGCGAGGTAGTTTGCCGCCAACGCCCCTCCGCTGCGATTGTCAAAGCCCATGCTGGGAATCGAAACGTCTTCCGAGAGGGCGTAGGTCACAGCAAACTTGACGTTATGTTCACGCAGCAGTTTGAGAGTTTCCTTCCGGTGATAGGAGCCTACGAGAATGACGCCATCGACCCCCTTTTCGATGAGGTTACGGACGACGCGAATTTCCCGATCCAGGTCGTAACCTGTTGCAGAGTAGACCAGCGACGCGCCGGCTGGCGCTAGCCGGCTCTCCAGCCCTTCAAGCATTCGAGTGAAGATCGCGGCATCTAACGTCGGAACTATCAAGCCAATCAGTCGGGAGCGCGACGATCGCAGTGCGCGTGCTGATCCGTTGGGAACGTAGCCAAGTTCGTCAACGAGCCGGAGAATGCGCTCCCTCAAATCGATCGCGACGGTTTCAGGTCGGTTGAGCACACGCGAGACTGTGGCGATAGAACATCCGGCGCGCTTGGCGATCTCGACAACGGTCGGCGATTGCCTGCCTTGATCAACGCGGGCCATTTTTTCCAACGCCATAAGTTTTAGTCCTTCTCGCCTGCCAGAGGCAGACCGTCGTCGACCAGAATTTGAAATCGTTGTCATTCTATATCGAAACGGATCGTTGGGCAACTCGTCAAATAGCTACTTAAAAACAATGGCTTGCCCTTTCGATCGTTCGCGTGACATCATTTCGCTTGCGCGATCGCGCCATTGGATGTAAACGTTTTCAAAACATCGCAGTCGATGCGGTCAGCCTCGATCGCGAGGCGGGCGGGGGTTGGAAACGGTGAGCCGGCATTCGGCCAGTGGAGAAACTATGCAAGCGAAAAAGAAAATGCGAACGGGCGAGGTGCCGATCATTACGGCTCGGCAAGCCGTGTCGCTGATTTCAGATGGCGACTGTGTCTACTTTGGCGGTTCAGCCGGAGTTGCGATCCCTGAGCTAATCATCGACGCGCTTCGCGACGTTCATTCCGAGAGCGGGGCTCCCAGGAACTTGATGCTAGTAGGGACGGTGGCCATCGGCGACTGGGCTACGACAGGATTCAACAAGTTGGCAGCCCCAGGCCTGGTGCGCCGAGTGGTGGCGAGTGGCTTAAACAATTGTCCTGCGCTTGGGCGCCGTGCGCTGGCCAATGAAATTGAAGCTTACACCCTCCCTCAGGGAGTCTTGGCGCAGCTCACTCGTGAAAACGCGGCGGGGCGACCCGGCGTAATCACGAAAGTGGGCCTCAGGACTTTCGCCGACCCCCGGATTGGCGGCTGCAAGCAAAGCGAGTGCAGCAAAGAGGATATGGTTGCTGTTGTTGATATCGAAGGAGAAGAGCACCTGCTCTACAAGACCTTCCCAATTCAGGTTGCGATTCTGCGGGGTAGTATTGCGGACGAGAAGGGAAACATCTCCCTCGAAGACGAGGCCTATGTCGGGGAGAGCATGTCGATTGCCGCTGCCACGCGCCGCTGTGGCGGAACAGTCATTGTCCAGGTCAAACGGATCGCTGCAAACAATACCCTAAACCAACGAGAAGTGAGAATACCTGGGGTTTTGGTTGATTATCTCGTCGTCGATCCCAATCAGCGGCAGACCTATGCAACGGAGTATAGCCCCGCGTATGCCGGAAAAATGCGCGTGCCGGATGGCAAAATCGCCTCGCTACCGTTCGATGTAAGAAAAATAATTGCGCGACGCGCGGCGCTTGAGTTGACCCCCGGAGCTACCGTCAACATCGGCTATGGCATCTCGAACGGAATTGCGGTCGTCGCAGCCGAAGAAGGAATATATCGCTCTGTTACACTGACGGCCGAGCAGGGGGTGATTGGCGGTATTCCTGCGCCAGGACAGGACGCCGGCGCCGGCACGAACTACGACATGATCGCGCCGCAACCGGATCAGTTCGATTTCTACGATGGCGGCGGGTTGGACATCGCATTCTTATCTTCAGCAGAAGTCGATCGACACGGCAACGTCAATGTTAGCCGCTTCGGCGACAAGATCATAGGACCTGGCGGCTTCATAAACATTAGCCAGGGCGCCCGAAAGGTTGTTTTCTCCGGCACTCTCACGGCGTCGGGATTGAGGGCGATCGCGGATGATGGCTCTCTCGTTATTGCAGAGGAGGGAACGGTCAAAAAATGGGTGAAGGACGTCCTTCAGATTACCTTCAGCGGAGCTTTTGCAAAGGAGCGCCAGCAACAGGTTGTCTTCATCACCGAACGTGCCGTGTTCAAGCTTACACCGAAAGGCCTGATGCTGACAGAAGTCGCGCCGGGTATATCAGTCGAAAAACAAGTGCTGCCGAATATTGAGTTCGACGTCGTCGTCTCGCCCGACCTGAACTTGATGGACGCGAGGATATTCAAGAATGAGCCGATGAACTTGTCGGCGCGATTCCACGATGGCCTCGCGCAGGCGTAGGGGGGGGGCGGCTGACGTGAAGTTTGTTTCAAGAGAATACGAGGACAAGGTCGAGATCCTGGCGATGAATCGGCCAGAGCGACGCAACGCTCTGGGCGAGGACATGCTGAAAGATCTGATTGAATCGGTGGGCCGCGCGGCCAACGACAAGGATGTCAATGTAATATTGCTCGCTGGAAACGGCCCTGGCTTTTCAGCCGGTGCAGACCTCAAAGACTTTTCAGCCGGCGATATCAACGACACGTTCGACCTGAATCGCCGACTCGGTGCCTTTGTCCGTTCGCTCGCTCTTGTCAGAAAGCCCGTCGTCTGCGCTGTCGACGGATTTGCCTTGGGCGGCGGCTTTATGCTCGCAGCCTCATGCGACGTTGTCATCACGGCTCGAGGAGCGCGCTGGCATTTGCCCGAAGTGTCTCTAGGCTGGTTGCCGGGCTTTGGATTGGAGTCTCTAGCGGCACGCGTCGGGCCGTTCGTAGCTCGCGCCTTGAGCTGGAGCCCGACCGCGATCGATGGGGTGGAAGCTCATCGGTTGGGGCTGGCTGACATTCTGTCGTCGCCAACTGAAGCCGCTCGCGACACCGCGCTCCGCTACGCCAAAGGTCTGGCGAAAATGCCGCCACATGCCGTGCGGACCACGAAACAATTCTTCTCCACTTCAATAACCGCCAGGGCAGAAGTCATGGATGACCTGGCAAATCGATACTTTGCTCAGGATATTTCTCACGAAACGGCCCGAGCAAATATGCAACGCTTCCTTCCGAAGAAGGCCGCCGGCGCGTAGCCTCCGGCTGCAGCAAAGGCGCTTCACGCGGGTTGTTTTCAAGGTATGAGATGAACCACCTCAGCCAATCCCTCGTCGTCCTTGAGCGGCCTGACCCAGCCATACTCCTGCTACGGCTCAACCGTCCAAGACAACGAAATGCGCTGAGCGCAGCCCTGCTGGGCGAGCTTGCCGACGCGCTTCGTGCGGCTCGTTCGGACGATTGTGTGCGATGCGTCGTCCTCAGTGTCGATGAACACGCCTTCTCCGCTGGTGCTGAGATCAAGGAGATGCGGCAGCACGGCTTCGAGGCGCTGAGCGATCCCACACGGCAGGATGCATGGGATATCATCGCCGGCTTCCCCAAGCCGCTCATTGCGGCCGTGCGAGGCGTGTGTCTGGGCGGCGGTCTCGAACTCGTGATGCTCGCTGACATCTTGCTGCTGGCGGAAGACAGCGTCCTTGCTCAGCCGGAAATCACGATCGGGATCATGCCGGGAGATGGCGGCACACAGCGGTTAACACCACGCATTGTTGGCAACCCCTTGGCCATGCAGATGGTGTTGACAGATGAGCCAATCAGCGCGGAGCGGGCAGTCGCTGCGGGAATCGTATCCGAAATGCTGCCGGCGTCCCAGGTCCTCGGGCGCGCGCTCGCAATAGCACGCCTCATCTCGAATCGCGCGCCGATCGCTGCCCAATCAGCCAAAGAATCGAGTCAGGCAGCTTACGAGACGCCATTGTCGGCGGGTTTGGCGATTGAGCGGCGCGCGATCCGGTATGCACTCACCACCAACGATCCAAAGGAGGGCATGGCTGCCTTCATCGAAAAGCGGCAGCCGTTATTCTCCGGAAATTGACGGGGGACTGACCTCGGATCGGCCCGGGGATTAGCGACGCAACGCGACAACACCCAAAGTGGTGCTGTCGCGTCGAAATGTAAACGTTTTCATCATAAACAAAACGGAGGGAATGAATGACCACTATTGTTGAAGCCATCGCTGCAGCCACGCCGCAAACCATGGCGCCGGCCGCACCGAATGAGAAACAGGTCGCCACGAGGAGCATGACCATAGCCTTAGGCGGCGGTGTAGCCCTGGAATGGTACGACTGGACCGTCTACGGAATGATGGCTGCTTTTCTGTCGCCACTCTTCTTTCCGTCCAGTGACCCGACGACGTCGCTGCTCGCCGCACTTGCCGTGTACGGTGCGGGTTTCTTCGCGCGACCGGTAGGGGCAGCGATACTCGGACCCATCGCCGATCGGGTCAGCCACAAACGGGTGATGATGATCTCGGTCACGGCGATGGCCTTGTGCTCGCTCCTGATTTCCGTTTTGCCGGGTTACAAGGAACTTGGTGTTGCCGCCGCGGTGATATTGCTGCTCGTCCGGCTCATCCAGGGGCTTGCCACCGGCGCTGAAGCGGGTGTTGCCAATGCCATTGCGATCGAACTTGCACCCCCGGGTAAGGAGGGGCGATACCTTGGTCTGATCAGTGGGACATTTATCCAGCTCGGTGTCTTCGCGTCCAGTTTGGTTGCCTTTTTGGTAAGTGCCTCGGTTGCTCCCGAGACAATGCACGAATGGGCGTGGCGACTGCCCTTTGCCGTCGGCGGAGCGCTCGGCCTGCTCATCATTTATCTACGCAGCAAACTGCCGGAGACCTTGATCAAGCACGCCATGCAGCGCGACGAGTTGTCGCGCACTCAGGAGACCACAGGCGGCGTTTGGAAGACGCTCTGGAGCGTACGGCTTTCGCTGCTCGCCGTCATCCTGGTTGTTGGAGCGGTGCAGATCGCGAACTACGCCTGGAACGCCGGTTTGCCCAACCTGGCCAACGGCGTGTTCAAGGAGAACAGCACCTGGGTGTACGGGATTACGACTCTTATGGGCGTGATCTGGATCGTGACTGCGCCCTTCGTAGGCGCCTTCGCGGACAAGGTTCGACCCTCGCGCGCATTCACGCTACTCCGGCTGCTGCTCGTCGCGTGCTTCTTCATCACTTTGCTCTATTCCGAGAAGAGCATTTCCACGTTCTTCTTCGTGATGGTGTTCGGAGGTGCGGTTGTCGGTTTCAACATGGCTCTTTACAACTTCATCGCAGCCACCCTGATGCCTCGCGCGGTACGTACGACCGGCATCGCAGTCGGGTATGCGCTCGGGGTGTCACTGTTTGGCGGAACGTCGCCTTATTTGCTGGTGTGGTTGCAGCATGCGCAGATGGCCTGGATGTTTCCCGTCTACGGATCTGTAATCGCGGTGCTCAGCGTGGTCGTTTATCACGCCGCAAAGAACCGAGGTCACCTCTACATCGGCGACTGACGTTAGAGCCGCTGTAGACAATTCTGGCTTTGCTTGGACCCAAAAGCGCTTTCTCAGGAGAAAACATGTCGAGCAACGACTTCTTAGCTGCGCGTGAGCGCATGCTGACGCGTATCGCGCAAACGCGAGATGCCTCCACGACTGGCCTGCCACATTGGGCCCGCCTCGAAGATGGAAAATGGACGTTCACATCCGATGGTGATTGGACTGGCGGGGCCTTTGTGGGCGAACTCTGGCTCGCCCATCTTGCCGATCCCCAGCGCTTCCCGATGTCTGACGCGCACGCCGCCTTGGCCCGGATGCTACCTCGCGCCCCGCGCCGAACGGCATTCAAGGGGTTTGGATTCTACCACGGTGCTGCCCTCGGAAGCATTTTGTTCGGGGATGAGATGGCACGCGATGCAGCGCTTACGGCGGCTAGGTCGCTGGAACAGATGTTTGACCCGAAGCTAGGTTTGATACCACTAGGCCAGGATGCTGAGGAAGCGAACGCCGTGGGGCGCGCTGAAAGCAGTATCGACTCTCTCCAGGCCACCGGCCTGCTTTACTGGGCCGCGGACCAATTGAGTGACCCGCACATGGAAGAGGTCGCCAATGCCCACATGCGGAGGGTATTGGAAATCCATGTGCGACCTGACAATTCGGTAATCCAATCGTCCACGCTCGACCCGCAAAACGGTAAGGTGCTGAGAACGCACACGCACAAGGGATATAGCGATGTGAGCACCTGGGGGCGTGCGCAGGGTTGGGCGATGCTCTATACCGCTCATGCGGCCATGGTTCGCCCCAAAGAGCCTTTGTGGCGCGAATATGCGGTGCGTGTGCTGGACTGGTGGATCGACCACGTCCCCTCCGATCTGGTTGCGTATTGGGACTTTGATGATCCAGCGATCCCGACGACGAGTAGGGATACGGCGGCCACTGCTATCGCTGCGGCAGCATCCTTGCGGCTTGCGTCCGCGCTCGGGTCCACCGGGGGCGCAAAGTATCGAGACTTCGCAGAACGTACCGTGACTCAGCTGGCCTCGGAGTACCTGACGCCCGTTGGCCCTTCCGACAAGCGTCCGCGTGGAATGCTCACAGGGGGATGCTTCACCCGAAAAGCAGTTGCGCGGGATATCGACACGGCGCATGACGCGGAACTGATATTCGGTAGCTACTTCCTGTTTGAGTCTCTTGCGATCCTCACCGGCCTCGTGACCGTGGGGCGGATCTGACCCTCTCGGATCGTTTCCTGCACTCGGCGTATCGAAGCTGCGGTGAAATTCACCTCCAAGGCTGGAACTGTCATGCACTACGATCGGATAGACGCGCGTATCCTCGAGATCATGCAAACGAACAACCGCCTAACTTCCGAGGTAATCGGTGAACTGGCGGGGCTTTCTGCCACGGCATGTCAACGACGAATAAAGAGGCTCCGTTCGGAAGGCCTCATCGAGGCGGATGTCTCAATCGTTTCGCCGAAGGCCGTTGGAAGATCAATCCAAATGCTTGTACTGGTTACAATGGAGCGGGAGCGCTCGGATATAATTGATAGATTTAAGAAGGACATCAAATCTTCAGCTGAAGTCGTCAACGGCTTCTACGTTACGGGCGATGCTGACTTTGTCCTTTACGTTACCGCACGTACCATGGAGGACCATGAGCAGTTCACTAGGCGCCTCTTTTATAAGAACCCGGACATCAAATGCTTCAAGACGATGGTCGTATTAGATCGGGTAAAAGCTGGCTTTGCTGTTCCAGTTGAGACCCCTCCCTCTGACAGGCTAACCAATCGTTGATGGTCGTCTCAATCCTGCAAGTCCACATAGTCCCCAGTTCGCACCCTGAAGTGATAACGGCGGCCCGCCCCACGGCAAGCTCCTATCGAGGGTTGCGTTTCGTCGCACTAAGATTTCGCTAAGTTATCCTATTGCTGCTCGTTAGCTGAGCGACAACGAACTTGTTCCTCCAAGTACGCCCGCTCCTCCGCACTCAGCACCAACCGCGCGCTTGGCCCGGCGATCACGACGTTCCTTGCTCCTACCTCGAGGTGCTGCGCGAGGACAATCGCGCCGTTGTCCGCGCCGCCTCCCAGGCGAGTAAGGCGGCCTGGATTCTCGGCTTCCTGCCAGCTGACGACCAGACCCAGCGCGGCATGGACAGGAGGGCGACATGATCCTCCTGACCCCGAGATGCGCGAACGCTTACTCGCCAACGGCGGTGAGCCTGACACCGACCACGTGTCCGTAGTCAAATTCTCAATCCACTCGGTGCGGGAGTCTGGCTTGCGTCCGAGCTCGATGCCGACGGCGACACACTGTTCGGCCTGGCTGATCTGTGTGAACCCGAACGGGGGTCGTTCAGTCTGGCAGAGATGATGGCCGTCCGTCCGCCGCTCGGCATGGGAATCGAGCGCAATCTTCTCTTTGGAGGGCATGGTTCCGATCTCGGTCCGGGTCGAAGCCGCGCGGCGGACCGGCAGTATTCGGGCGGCGGGGCGCGTGCTCTACGCCGCGGCGCGAGCCAAACGAGAGAACAACTGACGCTCGTCTTCGCCGTGACTTTGTAAGGGCGCCGGAAAAGAGAGCGCGACCCTTAGGCGTCGAGGGCATCCACGTCTCTTTGTCTTCACGCAACACGGGCGACGGTGCAACGATCAGCGGCTGTTCGCGACGTTGAGCGAGATCCCAGCTCGCTCGGAGAAGGCACAAGGCGCCGCAGGTCGTGCGCATTGAAATTGTTGCAGCATGCCCGAGTGGTTGGTCTGAAACCGAACGCGCTCGGTGTCACGAATCGATCAAGCCGCCGCCAACCTCGACTTTGATCAGACAGTTGCCAGCGATTCCTCGGATTGGAACTGGCCCAGAGCGTGCATCGTGACTGTGGGAGCCCATCTGACTGTCGCGACATGAGCAGCAGTGGGGGCGCCTTCAAATCGATGTATCTGACATTAGGTTCGGAGACTGTATGCGAATCTGCGGTATCAAACTGACCCATGACGGAGCAGTCGCCCTTGTCGAGAACGGACGGTTGGTCTTTTGTGTCGAGCAGGAGAAGCGGGACAATAACCCGCGATATCAAAAACTCCACAATCTCGATGCGGTTGTTCACGCCTTGGCACAGCACGGTTTGAATCCGCGGGACGTTGACCGGTTCGTTATCGATGGATGGTGGGGCGAGGTTGAGTCACAATTTCAGGTTCTCAGCGGGACTGCACCGATTGCCCTCAAAGGGGCACCGTATGTTGAGGGCGATGCCGAAGGCCTTCTCGTAGCGCACGACGGCGCTGGGCTGATGCTCAAGGAGAGCGCCTTCCCCTATAAAAGCTATCCGCATGTCACAGCCCACGTGGCTTCCGCTTTTTGTACCAGTCCTTTCGCCAAGGCCGGGCAGCCCGCGTTCTGCCTGGTTTGGGACGGCGCCTCCTTTCCACGGCTCTATCATGTAGAATGGCGCGCAGCCAGGTTCCTCGAGTGTCTCTTCCCGCTGATCGGGCATGCTTATGCCGCCGCAGGCTATCACTTCGGGCCTTACAAGCAGGCGAACCGGACCAAGTGGGACCTCGGTGTTGCGGGCAAGTTGATGGCCTACATCGCGCTCGGTTCAGTCGATGAGAGCATCGTCGAGGTGTTTCAGAAGCTCTACGAAGAACACTTCAGCACGTTTACAGAGCCAGTCGGTCGTTGCAGCGAAGAAGCCGCGCTTGAGCCTGTCCATGCGTTCTTCGATGCCTGCGCGCTACGGTTCAGGGCCAAACCCGCCGCAAATGTGCTTGCATCCTTCCATTGCTTCCAAGAGCGACTGCTCGTTGGCAAGCTCGCGAGTGCTATACAGAGACATTCGAGCCTTCCCGCGCGCAATCTGTGCATAACCGGCGGCTGCGGTCTCAACATAAAATGGAATAGCGCATTACGGGCTGCAGGCTTGTTCGATGATATCTGGGTGCCGCCCTTTCCGAATGACAGTGGTTCGGCAATAGGTGCTGCTTGCTCCGCGTTGGCGGCGGAGCACGGTTTTGTACCATTGGAGTGGTCCGTCTATAGTGGTCCAGCCGTGGAAAGAGGCGACGTGCCGTCCGGATGGAGCGGCGCATCATGCAGCATGCGTCAACTTGCAACCATTCTCGCCAGCAACAAGCCCGTCATTTTCCTTGCAGGCCGCGCGGAGCTTGGACCTCGGGCTCTGGGTAGCAGAAGCATACTGGCGTCGGCAACATCGCCGCAAATGAAGGACCGTCTCAACGACATCAAACTTCGTGAGCACTTTCGGCCTGTAGCGCCAATATGCCTGGAGGATCGGGCGCCGGATATTTTTAGCCCTGGAACGCCAGACCCTTACATGCTGTTCGAGCACCTAACACGAGCAGAATGGCGGGATAAGATCCCCGCTGTTGTGCATCTGGACGGATCTGCACGATTGCAGACTATTTGCAGGACCTCTCAGCACAAAGTCGCCGAGCTTCTCGTGGAATACGAAGGTCTAACGGGCATTCCGCTACTATGCAACACCAGCGCCAATCACAATGGGCGCGGTTTTTTCCCCAATGCGGCATCTGCGTGTCAATGGGACCGCGTTGACCACGTGTGGTGCGATGGCATGCTGTGGACGAAAACAGGCGGCGGCGACTGAGCGCCGCCCGGTACTGCTAGCTCTTCTTAATTGCCGAGGCCCTCCGCCGCATCAGAAGTGATGAGACGCAGCACAAGTCATCGGACATTGCGGTGATTGGGGGCGAGGTTGTTAGCCCCAGTTCGATCGTATCCTGGCGGGGTGGCCAATCGCTAGCTTATCCAAAAGGGGGAATATCGGTTGAGAAAAGTCCGACCGGAGTGTGGCTAGTGCCGTCGGCAGAACCGCGACGGTGTGAATTTCAGCTCGCTAATCTGGCCACTCGCGAGCTTGAAGAAGAGAGGCTCATGCCGTTGTTCCTGCAAGGCGCATTTGAAAATCGTTGCCGCGGCCGGCATGCAATTTGCTGAAAGATCCGGAAACGAGAGCGGCTGGATGACGAGCAGTGACATCATTCGCCTTTACACCAACACGGGCGCGTAAGGACTGTAGGAGAGAGCACAACTGTGAGGATACTGACAAAGCCCAAACATGCCGTCGCCCAGGTCCACGACGTGATTGTGCGTTTGGTCCGCTCCGGCCTGCGTGTCCTTACTCGGCTATCGCAGTCGATTGCGCCATTCGGCCCAATCGACGCCGGCCTTGATGGGGTGCACCGTGAGCGGCCAATGAGTTCTCCGGCAGTCGATGCAGCTGAATGGCCTGGACGGCAAAGCGCAAGTTCCTCTAACAACCGAGCAACGAATGGAGCGCATCAGGCGAAGTAAGGCCAATCCGCTTCACTCATACTAGGAGCTTCAAATGGGTCATCAAGTTTGCACTGTGCCCGAGTCAGTACAGCTGGTTTTTCAAGATGCCGGTGAGACGCCGCGCGGTTTCGTGGTGGATCTATTCCGGGAGGTGTTCGGCAGACATCAGCGCGATGCCTACGCCCTTTCCATGTTGATCGAACGGCAGGACAAGGCCGCGTGCGGCCCCTTCCCGCCGTCAGTTGCAAAGGCGCTCTTCGATGCGGCGCAGGAACGAATCCGAGCTGAAGGACATACGTTGCAAATCACCTCCGAGCCTGCTGGCGAAACCGAGGTGCCAGATCCGTCCGAAATCCACTTGGAATTGGCCCGTGACGCGGTTGCCTGGCATTTCGCTGATATCCCGCCGAACAGCCTCGTGACTATGCTGCGGCAATTTCCCGGCCACATGCGCGCGGACATCCAGATCGCAATCGACAAGTTGTTCGCTGCGCCGGTCCGCTTCTTTGGCCTGCATCAGCGATGGGTTTTGGAGAAGCTGTCATTCGCGGAGCTCCGGCGCGCCGGAAACGATGCCGTCTTGCTGGCCTCGCCACAATACCAGGAGATCGACATCGGTGAGGCTACGCCAGTCAAATGCCTGCACAATGGGCTGTGGCTATCCGAGGCGAACGAGCTTCGTTACGCTGTCGTGCTGTACTATTACCGCGAGCCAGTGCAACAATGCGGGACCGACCCAGAGGAGATGATGCACATTGAGGTCGCGGTGCCCGCCGGCGCGGCCGGCGAGTCTTTCGCGCAGCACTGCTTCGTTGAACTGGAGAGAGCGGTACAATCTGCCAGATCGTACCGTGGCAAGATCCTGTCCCTCGAGAGCGGTTCGAATTACAGCGGCCGTTCGCGCGGCGTTACGGTGCATCGTTGGCCCCGGGTAAACCGCGCGGACGTGATTCTGCCCGAAAAGGCGCTCAAACTGCTCGATGGAAATGTATTGAGCTTTGTCGGAATGCGCGATGCGCTGCGCCGGCTCGGCCAATCGACACGCAAGGGCATCTTGCTTTATGGCCCGCCCGGCACCGGCAAGACCCACACGATCCGATACCTCGCAACTAACCTGGCTGATCAGACCACTCTAATAATGGCAGCCGGGGAAGTCGGTGCGCTCGGTGAATATATGAACCTCGCGCGACTGTTGCAGCCGGTATTGGTGGTGATCGAGGACGTCGATCTGATCGCGCGCGACCGCAATGAGATGCGAGACGCGCGCGAAGAATTGCTGCTCAACAAGCTGCTCAACGAGATGGATGGGCTGAAGGAGGACGCCGAGATCCTGTTCTTACTTACCACCAACCGATTGGAAGAGCTCGAGGACGCGATCGCGGCGCGGCCTGGCCGGATCGACCAGGTCATCGAGGTGCCTTTACCTGATGCTAATGGCCGCGACAAGCTGGTGCGGCTCTATGGCAAACGCCTGCCACTCACTGAGGCTGTTGTCAATGAAGCCGTGCGACAGAGCGAGGGCCTCAGCGCCGCCTTCATCAAGGAGTTCATGCGGCGCATCGCGCAATCGTCCATCGCGCGCGATGGCTGCAGAACGGTCATCTGCAATGATATCGACCAGGCACTCGACGATATGCTGCCGATGAGGGGGCGCACATGGGCGGCCGCGTAAGCTGGATCATGAGCCGCGACAAGGGAGCAGGAGGCCCGTCCCAACCGCGCTAAGGTCGCGCATCTGCAGGAGCCGATGAGCCTGTGGGAACGGCGGGACTGCTTGTTCATAGAGGCGGATCGGAAGATGATCCGCTATGGCTCTAGCCGTCCTCTGGACGCGGCTCTTTCGCGTCGTCGCCACCGAGCGGCGACGTTTTCGCTCCGGCCGGCCGACACCAATGCAAAATGAAGAGGCCTTTAAGGTCAGCTGAAAATCGCGGCCCCGGGCGCGACGCCCATTACCCTCTGCGCGGCCTGAATGAGGCTGGCAAATGGCACGCGCACTAACGGCGCGCGGGCGACCCGGGCGGAATGTCGAAGGTAGCGGCGCCGACACACACAGGTCGACGGGCAACGCATCGCTTATAAGGTCTTGAGATACTCAACAAGCGCTCGGCGCTCGCGTTCGGTCAATTCTGGTCCGATGACGCCAGGCGGCAGCTTCGTGAAGTCGGTTTCCTTGCCCTCGAACGAATGTCCGCGATTGCTGTTGCCAAGCAGCGACACATCAAAGTTCGTAAGGCCGGCCGCACAGCTCTGGGTCGCCTTTGCCTTCGTAACAAGCCCGACCTTGATCGGGTCGAACGCACGACTGCCGACGCAAAACGAGGTCGGCCGTTTGGCTTGCGGCACCAACATGTCTCTCAGTGTCGGAACGGACCCATTGTGCAGATAAGGAGCCGTCGCCCAAACACCGTCCAAGGGCCGCGCCCGGTACTGATGGCGCGAGCCCCGCGCTCAGCGTATAGGTTGCTCCTGCGGGAAAAACAGGCACGTTCGGCGTCCGCGAGATGCCCGAGGCCTTCGCAAACCAAGCCCCGGCCGCAAGCTCATTGGTTGATATACGCACGGACGACCCTTCGGGATCGTGTAGGAAGCTCCCGACGGCTTGCCGTGGAAAACATCAGCCCGGCTCGCAATTGTGACCGAGTATCTCCTCTCGCGGTATAGACGTCCGCACGCCTTTGGATGACGGCGCCGATCCTATTTGGCCATACCAATTCCACCGGTGCATGTCCTCTTGCGTCAATCAGAAATTGTCGTAATTTATCGAGCCAATTCGTCGTGCGGACCAAGGCCCGCGCGAAGCGTCGGCTGATGATAAAATCTGCGAAAACCGAGCAAGACCCGCTGCCGCTGAACAATCCATTTCTTGGGCTGCTCGCGATACGCGTTGTGCGAAATGGCGAGGAGCGAGCGGTGAACGGCTCATCCTCCAGGAGTATTGCGATGGTCGAGGGATTGCGGAGGTGGGAAGATAGCCCGGCCAAAGTATTGGCCATCGTCCTGCATGGCTGGGGCGGTAGCCCCAAAAGCATGGAAGATGTAATCGCGGCGACGCAATCCGCCTTCGCGACGGTGGGCGTCGACGTCTACGCGCCGCAATTGCCATACGCCTACCGCTTGAGGTCCGTTCGTGCGGAAAAAATAATCACCAATCTCCTGAAGGAAATTGACCTCGTCATTGCTGAGCGTGAAGCGTTCGGCGGCACGTTCGAGCGTATCGTCATTGTCGGCTTCAGTCTCGGCGGAGTGTTCGCGCGGCGGCTATTCCTGACAGCCGCGGGCAACCCGGCGGGTTTTCAGGCCGAGGCGACGTTGGAGGGGGCGCACTCGCGGCCGTGGGCGTCGCGGGTCGAGCGTCTGGTCACCATCAGTGCGTTCAACCGCGGTTGGCAGGTCACAGGACGCAGCGACTGGTACTCGTCGTTCATCCTCAACCTATTCGGATTGATCGGTCACCTATCACCTGGCGATTGGCGCCCGACCCTTTTCGACGCGCGCCTTGGCGCGCCGTTCATCGTGCAGACCCGCCTGCACTGGATGGCCTACCGCCGATTGCATGCGGGCGTCAGGAGCAAGGTGATTGCCGAGAGCCAGCTGCCCGTGCATGGCATCAAGGATCCGATCGTGGTTCAGTTGGTCGGCAGGCAGGACAGTTTCACCTCGCCGCTGGATCTGGTTGATGTCGCGGTCGATGGCTATGACCCATCGGCACCGCAGCACGGCCGGCGCTACTTCTATGTCGAAATGCTCAACACCGATCACGACCACGCAACCGTCTTTACCGGTACGGCCGACGGCAACGCGCGACGAACGCTATTCATCAACGCCCTGACACAGTCCTCACCAGGTCTCGAAAAAATCGCAAGCGACCCGTCATTGCTGGCCGATGACATTCCGCAGATCGATTCAAGCGTAACGGACGTGGTGTTCATCATGCACGGCATCCGGGACGACGGCTTCTGGACGCATCACATCGCCAAGGTCATTCGCGAACACGCGGCGAGCAGTGCGCCCAGTATTCGGGCGCGCACGCCGAGTTACGGTTATTTCGCGATGCTGCCGTTCATATTGCCCTGGATTAGACGGCAGAAGGTTGAATGGCTAATGGACCAGTATGTTGGTAGCAGGGCACAATTCCCTAACGCCGAGTTCAACTATGTCGGCCATTCCAACGGAACCTATCTTGCCGCGCGCGGGTTGAAGGACTATGCGGACGCACGTTTCAAGCACGTGTTCTTCGCCGGCAGCGTGGTCAGACGGGACTATGACTGGCTCAGCCTAGTGAGGAACGGACGCGTCGGCAAAATCCACAACGTACCAGCTGCCGCCGATTGGGTTGTCGCGCTGTTACCTAAGAGCGTCGAACGCTGGAAGAAGATCGATCTCGGTGGCGCCGGTTTCGACGGCTTCGATCAGGCGGGAAAGGACCCCAACATCACGCAGTCAATCGGCTTTGCCAACGGTAAGCACAGTGCAGCGATTACGGAAACCCAGTGGCCGCATATTGCTGCGTTCATTACCAACGGCACGGTGCCACCCGCATTACCGCCAACCGATTTCGTCAAGTCACGGGCCGCCTGGCTGGTGCCGCTCGCGAACTCCCATCTCGGATTGCCCCTACTTGTTCTCGTCTTCGGGATTGTGATCCCGGTGCTGCTGGCTATGCCGCTATTCCGGTACGCGACGCAAGTGGGGCCGGCATGGCCACTGGATAATCTGAACGGCTGGCAAGCGGTTGCGATGAGCTTCGTCTTCATAGGCTATTTTCTGCTTCTGAAGTTCATCGTCACTCGGGTCTGATCCGTCGTCTGTCCAGGGACAATGGCGCCATTTGCCAGACTGAGCGGTTCATTTCGCTGTTCGTCCGCACCTTAGCTTTTAGAATCAGAGGGAGCTTCATCAGTTCACTTGCGGTGCGAAACGGACTTCGCCAACTGTAAGTCCGATTATGGACCAAAAGGCGAAATGCAGCGCGAGAGAGTTCGCTTCAAAGGCGAGGTCTTACTGCATCGCGGCTGTCATGGGAAGAACGCCTCGGCTCATCCACCTCGAGGTTCGGATCGTTATCTCGCTCGCATCGCACGATGGTTCAAGTCGGTGCCGGCGCTGTTATCGCTGCCGCGATTAGTCCTGCAAGCGCAGCGACTAGCCCGAACCAATAAAGATAGTGGTGCAAAAACCTTCGGCGTAGATTGCTCGCGTCGGCATCCCAATCGACGGATTCCCCGGTTTCCCACGAACGGTTCAGATGCCTTCCCATGAACCAGCTTGCGCAGACACCGGAAACAAAGCACAGTCCAACCAGCACCGCGAATCCGCTCAGAAAATAGGGCGATGCGATCACCTTCTGCCCAAGCGCTTTCGCAATTACAGCAAATACCGGTGGTGTCGCCAGGTAAAGTCCGAGATGAAATTTGATGTAGTCACAGAGAAGCTTGAAGTGATCGAGAGCACTGCCGATTGGCGGATTCTGAGTTGCCATTACTGCCACCGTCTAATTGAACTGGCGCTCACTGAAACAGTTGCTCGATCCAATAGTACCCGTAGTACGTGCTCTCCGCAACTCGGGCGATGAGCCGCGTCGTTTGACGCTCGGCTCCTTAGCTCGCGATTGATAGCCCGGACGGTCGTTACCTCGCATGGGTCTGGCACTTCGCGAAGCTGACTTCGCTGTTAGTAACGTCCGATTATCGGAAGCTGCGCCCTGCCATATCCGCCGCTAGTGCAAAGCGACAACAGCCAGGGCACATGGCTAAGGACCAAAACGTGTCGGGACCGGAAGCGAGGCCCGGCAACTGAGGCGAACCCAGCCGGACCTCGCCGCCGCTGATCCCGGAGGGGATCGAGGTGAAGCATCACATAGAAAGCGTGCCGTTTTCCGTTTTAGTTACGGATCGTTTCGCCGGAAAGCCCCGCT
Organism: Bradyrhizobium sp. cir1; assembly: GCF_014198245.1. Classification (GTDB taxonomy): domain Bacteria; phylum Pseudomonadota; class Alphaproteobacteria; order Rhizobiales; family Xanthobacteraceae; genus Bradyrhizobium. Next base: position 68,702 of record NZ_JACIHE010000020.1, on the reverse strand, counting down.
TGAGGACGGCTAGGCATCGGCGGTGTCCGCCTCAACACGGGCACCACGCATCCGAAGCCCCAGGCGCGCCAGCCTCGGCTGGGGCTTGAGCGCACACGGCGGCGGAGCAAGGCGGCCAGACGCACTTAATCGCGCACGTGCTGCTCACTTTCGGCTGTGTGCGCTTCGACACTACTGTCACCAGGGAAGCATGCTCCGAGAGGCCGAAAACGACGGGCGAGCCGCCTCGAACCGAATCTAAGAACTCAAATGGCCCGCTCATCGGCAAAACAGAATCGTTTTCCAAATCGGATCGCTTCTCTGAAAAGAATGTGCTAGCCGCGATACACTTGGTGTTGCCCCGATTGCATCGCGTGACGCGATTTTGAGTCCCTTAGGGGATAACGTAACTATCTGACTCTAAATAATAGAAATCAAATTTGCAAAGGAGTGTGTAAGAATGCGTGAAACTTTCACGCCTCCGGCGGGCTCGTGTGAAACTGTCGCGGCCTCGGCGGGCTGAAGATTGCTTTCGCAGCGGGCGGACACCAAACTCCTCTCATGACCGAACCCGTTTCCAAAACCGCTAGTTACACCTTTACAAACTGGCGAAGAGCCAAAGACGACGTTCCTGCTCAGGAAATCGTCGAGGCCACGCTGTTCACGGATACATGGGTGACGGGCGAGATTCCTGACCTTGGCCCGTACTCGTTTATCAACACGATCGCCCACGCTTCTGACCAACCGGGCCGTGTCCTTCGGCCTGCCGTGGTGATGCGTATGTCTCATCATTACCAGCCGTCCGCCGATCCTGCGTATCGGACGCCGATGGAGAACGATTTCGAGCACTACCACGGTGGCGATTACCTAGACGAAATGGCTGCGCTGGCGTCGCTCTTTCTCGGCAGGCGATTGAAAGCCGGAGGCGTAAATCGCGAGTTTCGGGGAGAAGACCGGTTTGGCCGCCCCAGCCAATTTAGCGGCAAACCCGATCCGCACCTCATGCTTGAAGGACGGACACAAATTCCGAGGCTGGCACTTCCTGTAAACCTGAATGCGGGTTTGCCGGCACTTAGCACCTTCCCGGATCGCACCGTTGAACAAACAAACGCGCTTATCAAGGCGGCTCGGCAATATCAGCAAGCCGTCTGGATCGCGGACTCCGATCCGTCGCTTGCCTGGCTTATGCTGGTTTCTGCGATTGAAACGGCGGTGCAAGAATGGTCGGGCAAGGCAACGCCGGTTGAGCAGCTTGAACTTGCCTTTCCGGAGCTTGTTAAGCTGATTCAGGAAAGCAGTAGCCCCGAGCTGCTTGAGCCGATGGCGGATATTCTGAAGCAGCTAACGCGATCGACGAAGCGATTTGTGGATTTCATGCAAAGCTTTCCTCCGCCGCCTCCAGGCACGCGACCCGAGGAGTGGATGCAGTTTTCTTACGATCCTTCGAACATGAAGAAAGTGTTCAGCTTGATATACGGCCATCGCTCGATGAGCCTGCATCGCGGAACAGTCTTTCCCCTCCCCATGTGCGAGGCACCGCGCTTCGGTCGGCAAGGGGATGAATCGGTCACGGTCCATGAGAGGCCATTCGGGCTAGCCACGACATCGCGCAATGCGAGTTGGAAGATCGAAAAGACGCCAATGCTCTTGAATACCTTCGAGCACCTCGTGAGGGGGGCTTTGCTAAATTGGTGGGCATCTCTGGATCAGGTCGGCGACCTTGATCCTCTCGGTTGCGAGCCATCGCAACCGAACTAGGCCCGCGCCAATGGGCCGGGGATAGGCTGTCACAGGCCGCCGCTTGCGGCGCTCGCCTTGGCCTTGACAGCCGGGGGCCGCAGGCCCGTACTTGGTTTCTCTTCGCGAAGAACTCAAAAGCCGAAGGTATTGTGAACAAGCAAACAGCGCAGCCCACGAATTATTGTCATCCCCGCTGTTATGCAAACGCGGATGCGAACTGCTCGACGAAAATATCGAAAGAACACTTCATCTCGGCGTCGCTGCTGCGCAGGCTCGAACTGAATAACACGGCAAAGATTGCGGGCTTGGCCTGGCAAGAGCCGGAGACATTCAACCTCGTGCCCGTGAAGGGTCTTGCTTCGAACGTCCTATGCGAGCGGCACAATAGCGCGCTAAGCGGTCTCGATAGCCTCATTGATAACTTTGCTACGGCCATTCGCTCGTTCGACCGCGCCCCCAAAAGCAGGCACGTCAAGTTCAGCGGCACCGATATTGAGCGCTGGATGCTGAAATGTCTCCTTGGGCTAAGCGTTTCCAAGAACATTTCATCGCAGCTAAAACCCGAATGCGTTGATCTTCTGTTTCAAAAGGCCTGCTGGCCCGACAGATGGGGTTTGCATGTTTCAACGAACGCATCGACCCCGATCTATCACACGGATAGTCTTCTGATTCAGACGCGAATTGATGAAGCTCGCTCACTGATATTGGCCGCTGACTTTCTGATTCAGGGGATGCCATTCACGCTTATCATGGGCGAGCCTGATAACCCGGTATCGTTCGGGGTAATGGAGGCCTGGCCAAATCATTTTTAGAGCCCCATCGGCAACTCAGCTCGTCAATCTCTCCTGGCAAGAGAAGGGTTCAAGTAAACCGGTCATACTGACGCGGACAGGAACCTATGACGGGCATCCGCCGAATTGGAAGGATTGGGAAAAGAACGGCTAGGTTGTTTGGGGCCGTTGTCCGTGATGCTGTTCAGGGAAAGAAGGCACCCGATGAGGGGCACAGTGATAGCGACGCCGGAACGGCGGGACCCGAAAGCGAGTGCAGTTGCGAGACCGGGTTAAGAAGGTATCCGGGCAACGGGCAGGGATAGCGGTGCCGGAACGGCAGCCCTTCGCAGGTGCCTCCGGCGAGCGACCCCTAATATATATGCGCGAGGATCGAAGCCGGAAGGCCGAGACCTTCAGCGCTCGGTTTACGCGAGCCGTGCCGCAGGTCGCGCCCTAATCTGATGGCCTTCTTTTTGGTAAAATCCTATTTTCGAATCAGAGACGGTCATGGCCGAACAAATCGCAGAACCCGTCAAGCAAGCTGACAAGCTGGCGGAATATATCGGCAACGTGATGCCGTATATCGATACCCGGTTGGCGCACAGCGATTCACCGCTAGCGCAGCGGTTGCTCGTGGCGGCAACCATGTTCGTCGATGAATTCACCACTGCAATTCGAGTTGGTGATAAAGTGCAGGAGATACCGAGCCACACGGACTATGTTGTGACACCCTGGTTCGCCATCATCTATCACCACGTCGAGAACTGGTATCGGGAACACTATGGCGACGCGCTCCGTGACAACCCGAGCGGCAGTGCGCATGGTTATGTTCTGGTCCGCTGGCTTCCTGTCGAAATGATTGTTCCACTAACTCGCAGCCGCGTCGAAACGCCCGGAGAGTCGGCTTGGCTATCTTTTCCTAAAGAAGTGGAAAGTGATGAGAATCCGCTCGAGTGGCTCGTGAAATCTCCCAACATCGCTGCCCTCGACAAAGACGATCGAGAGTCACTGTCTCAGGACGCGGCGGAGATTGCTGCGGCCCTGCGGTCGATCCGGGTGAACAGCATGGGTATCGAGCCATCGGATGAGACGGTCCATGGCTTGATGGATGGTATCGCAGGAGAATTTGAAGCCGCTGCGCAGAAGGCCATTCGCAATGAAGCCGCAGGAAGGCCCGCTGCCCTTTGGAGCATACACTTGGCGATCGAGCGCGCGTTGAAAGCGTTCGCGCAACACAAGACCGGTAAATTCCGGGAAACGCATAATCTCTTTAGGTTGTTTGATGACGTTGCGGCCCATGGAATCGCAGCCGATCGAAATTCGCTTAAGAGATTTCGTCGGGAGTCCGAGGTCATCGACAATCGCTACGGGTTGGGTGATGCGCCGACCGTGCACGAGGTTTTCGCGGCCTACAAAACAGGCCTGACGTTCGTGAGCAGCGTCGTACAGTCGTTCAAGCGGAAGATCAGTATTGGAGGCGCGAGCTTCTTGTTGCGTAAGCCTCCTTGGACTTCATTGCCGCCGACCAAAGAGGAAACGCCGAGCTAATCGGTCGCGCCGAAATCTACGGTCGAGGCGATCCGACCATAGGTATCGACCAGCTTGCCACCAATAGGCGTCGTTCTTGCCGCGAAGCTTATCTTCGAGTGCCGGAATTGCTGTGTGGTCACCGCGTTCAAGTCGTGCAAAGAGTGCCCGATCGGAGAGAAGCTCGGTGGGGCCAATCAACTTTAGGATATGGTTCAATTGGTCCGCGTCGTTGGCCCAGCTTGCTTCAATGGCCTCAGCAAGAATGGGGTCAGCAATACTCACAGAGATGCGTAGTGCTGCAAGCCATGCTGCCTCAGACAGGCTCTCTCTGCGTAATAGGTCTGCGATAGCAGCCGTTAGCTTTTTGCCGAATCGAAGCTTTACATGTTCCATGAGACGGTCGCGCCACGGACGTCCTACGACTGGGCGCGTTTGGTCACCTATTAGCGCCTACTGGACGCGGACGCCGACTGGCGAGAGGTCACCGAGATCATACCGCACATCGATCCGAATATCGAGCCGGCTCGCGCCAGGCATACCTATGAGAGTCATCTCGCCCGCGCGCGATGGATGACAGAGGTCGGCCGGCGCTACATCCTGCGCGGTGACATACCTAGCCTGAATTAATGACGGCCAAGTGTCGGGCGGGAAGTGTCTTGCGATATCGAGCGGGAAACTGTCCTAGCCGAGCCGATCGCCGTGTAGTCGACCACGATCCGGACAGAGCTTCACAGATGGAAGTCTAACCTGGCACGGTCCGAATATCCGCATCTGTAACAATCCTTGCGATGAAGTTCGGCGCGGATATGAGAAGTTCAACCGGATTCGTGCGGCGGCTGCATTATAGGATACGCGTCGCAAGCAAACCGAGCGATCAGAAGCGGCGCCGGCACGAGGCCGAGGAAGAGTTAATCATCGCCAGAACAGATTTCAAACCAGCGGCGCACAGGTAGCGACGACTATCACAAATAGGTATGGACAAAATATACACTCTCCGGTACCTTACGACCATTGCGGCGTGAATTCATTGTGTGACGCGGAAAGCGGCCATGCGCAAAGTCCCGTTACTGTTTTTTGCTTACCTGCTGCTTTCGTCGAGCGTTGCGTCCGCGCAAACCAAATCTCAACTGATGCTTGCGCCCATGGCGGCTACTCCATCCTCAAGTTGGGATACATCACTGCCGGGAAAGTGGACGTATCGCAGCTATCTCAATCGCGCTGATGTAGCGGTCAACGATGATCCGGAGCCGGCGGTCAGAAATCTGGCCGCTATTTTTGGGCAGGGATCGACAGCCAATAGCGCCGCGAAGGCACTGAGTCTGATCTTCGGCGAGGGGATCATGGCGTTCGATCAGCCGTCCGGCAAAAACGTCACCGGAACCTTCGATATGGGCGGCGGCTATGTGCTCGATTTGAAGGGCACGATGCAGACGTCAAGCTCTGGTGACATCACCGTCGAGCTGTTCGGCACCGGCCGCGCTGGCACGCCGACCGCAAACTGGGAATACGATTATCGAGCTACGACGACCCCGAAATGGCCGAACGGGGTGAATCAGATTCCAACGCTGGTTGGTACTGTCATTAGGGCCAGGCCGCATGATGGCGGGGCTGCAGGTGTCGTTGCGTCATTTATTGCGATCAAGCGCGAATAGTCGGCTTGGCAGGGCTGCTGTAGAACATTGATTGCCCGGCTATCCGATTGCGGAGGAGACGTAAGTGTGCGCCAAGCCAGTGTTCATCAACCTTATGAGCGTACGTTCTTGCCTTGCCCTTGGCCTACTCTCCATCTGTGGCGTCGCGTCAGCATTGGCGCAGCAGCAAGATATGACCTCGCGATTGTTCCGAAACCCCGCGGAGCTTCAGCCAGTCACGCCACAGAAGGCGCCCGGACAATCCTTGCTGGTCCTTAGGGCACCCTCGGCTTTAGCGCCACAGCAGGACGTGACCTATGACCTTAACGTCAATTACACCGACACGAAGATAGCCAATCCTTACTTTGGCGGCGAGGATTTGGTGCACCTGCGGTCATACAACGGGTCGCTGATCGCTCCGAGTATTTCGCTATACCCATCGCAGAGCGTGCGGATCCGGCTGCACAATCAGCTGCCGGTGGAGGATACGACGGATTGTCCGAGCCCGGAGGGACGCGTTCACTCAGTGCCCAATTGCCTGAGCACGACCAATCTACACTTCCATGGGCTGCATGTCTCGCCTACCGGAAACAGCGATAATGTGCTGCTCGAACACCCACCAGGCCAGAACTTCGAATACGAGGTCAACGTTCCGGTCGATCATCCTGCAGGAACCTTCTGGTATCATTCGCACCGGCACGGCTCCACGGCCGCCCAAGTATCAAGCGGCATGGTTGGAGCCCTGATTGTGAAGGGCAAGCGAACCCTCGATGATCGTCCGCAAAACGGTGGTATCGCGGATATCGACACGATCCTCAAGAACAGCGGCGGCGGCGATCTCAAAGAGAATGTCCTCCTGTTGCAGCAGATTGCTTACGCCTGCTTCGACGACCCTAACTCGGACACCATCACGACCAAGCTTGCAAGCGGCGGCAAGTCTGTCTGGTATTGTCCCCCCGGAAAGTCAGGAGAAGTGAAGTATTACTCGACCCAGTTCGGCCCCGGGTCCTGGCGCAGCTCGGGGCATTACACGATGATTACTGGCAAGATGCAGCCCCAATTCGGCGAGTGGAAGCCCGGCGAGGGCGAGGCTATTCGTGCTGGCGAGATCCAGCGCTGGCGGATCATTCACGCTGGCGTGCGCGACACTGTTGCTCTGCAGATCATCAAGGCCACCGACGTCGATCCGGCGCTGGCCGCCGTTCCGGTTGGCGCACTTGAACAGTCGAACTGGGTGGACCAGCACTGCAAATCAGGTGAGGTAGTCCAGACGTGGGAGTTCGCCCTTGATGGTCTGACCCGCAAGCGCGCCACTGCTAAGATGATCAATATCCTGCAGCCGGCGTACCGTAGCGACGTGCTGATTGCATTTCCGAGCGAAGGCGTCTTCTGCGTCCTGGATCAATCCGTTCAGCAGTCTAGCGTAGTCAATCCGGGACCAGGCCAGAAAGACACTCGGCTGCTTGCGCTGGTCAGGGTGACCGGCGGAACGCCAGTGCAGGGCGATCTTAAGACCTACATAGTCAACAGCCTGATTGCAGCCGACCCCACTATGCCGGGCACGATTGCGCAGCAGCTGCGCGACGACGATCTGACGGCCTTCGCGCCGAACACGGATCTCTCCCAGCAGCCGATCGCCCGCACGCGCGACGTCAGCTTCAACATTTCTTTTCCGGTGGGCGCGCCGCTGCGCTTTGAAGTCAACGGAGCGCTGTATGACCCGTCAAGAGTAGATTTCAAGCCGGTTCTGGGAACGACGGAAGACTGGAACGTGACCTCGACGCTCGCTGCCCACATTTTTCATATCCACGTCAATCCGTTTCAGATCATGGATATCAAGGATGCGAAGGGCGCCTCGATTTTTACCGCTGACGGCCGTTGTACGGAGCTGGACTTAAAGGACAAACAGGGTAATCCCGCCCCAGACCCCCAGTACTGCGATCTCAAGAACGTATTTCGCGACACAATATTCGTCAAACAGAACTATCATATCCTGCTTCGCACGACCTATGCGCGTTATATTGGGGAGTATGTTCTACACTGTCATATTCTCGATCATGAGGATCAGGGCATGATGCTTAACGTCGAAGTCGTGCCGAACGCCGCATCGAGCGTCGCCGTCACACGAGCGGCCACGCATGCGCATTGATAGGACCGCAAGAGCGAACATCGTTCACCGGCAGAAGTGCGTATTGTTCAAACGAGCTCGAGACATACATTTCCACAGGTTGTGGGGGTAACTCCGAGGGACACATCTTCTATCTGGTATTTACCGGGACGGCAGTGGAGCAGGGTCAATGTCGGATGCAGAAACTGGGAAGCCGCAAGTCGGATTTGCTGCGGATATAGAGCCACTGTTTACACAAACGGACATCGATCACATGAGGTGGTTCTGCGATCTTTCAAAGTACGACGACGTGAAGACGAATGCAGCTGGGATTCTTCGCAGATTGAAGGCGCAGGGCGGACCGGTGATGCCGCCGCCGCCCGCGAAGGGCGGGGACGGTCCCTGGTCTGCGGAGAAGATTGCGCTATTTCAATCGTGGATTGACGGCGGATACCAACCCTGAGCAGCGCGCCTAGTTCTTTTTTGGGGGGTTTCATGCATACATCGAAATCCATTCTCTACTTCCTCGCAGGTTGGTTTTTCTCCGGTTCGATGGCGGCGTTCGCGCAGCAGCCACCAGCCGGATACTTCGATATTCCGCCTGGCTTCGATTTTCCCGCAAGCAAGCAGACCCTGGAGCAATATCGGACGTCGGCAAATCTTTCCGCTCAGCGTCTTCACGTCTGGAACGTCTTTGCGGGCATGACGCAGACGACGCCCGATGGGAAATACTCAATCTTCGAGACCTGGTTCTCTGAGGAGGAGGTTTTCCAGGTCGGGCCGGAGCCGCAGGCATTGGGACCTCGCCGTGTGGTGCGGCGCTTCCGGCAGCCGGCCCAATTGTCCGCTATGCCCGGTGAACTCGTGCCGCAAGCTGCGGGGACTGCTCTTTTGTCAGAGGTGCTCTATAACTACGCCGGCTACAAGCACGTGCGCACCAATCGGCTCTATCTCACAGTCGAACTTGACGCGCTGCGGGCAAACGGTGCGACGGATCCGGTCGTCCCGGGCAACCGCATGATTCCGGCGTTCCCTGCAGAAACGGTCTCACTGAAGACAGTGTGGTGGCCTATTGCGAAGGACCAAGTCACGGCATTGCCCGTGTGGGATCCTGAGAGCAATCCGTCCCGTCCGACCGGCAATCCATTCACGAGTTGGGCGCGCGTCGTCGCGGTCGACCCAAATCAGACCAACGTTCCTTCGAACGCGACCAAGACGGTGTTCTTTCTCGGCAAGCAGTTTTCTGATGCACATCTGGTTGGAATCGATGCGTTTCATGCGGTCAAGCTCGATGCACAGACGGCCCAGAACGCGATGCAGAATGGTCGCCTCGCCCAAGCTGCGCAAATAGCGCTGGGGCGGCCGCTGCAGGAGGGTGACTACGTGGTCCTAGTGGCTACCCATCTGACCACCAAGGAAATCGACGACTGGGTTTGGGCGACCTTCTGGTGGCACGATCGGCCCGACGATGGGCGTTTCGCTGCCGATCGGCCTGCCAAGGTCGGCGGGGTCTGGCGCAATTTTCTGATGAGCGCGAGCTATGACCTGGATCTACCGCTCGAATCGGATGGAAAGCCGCATGTCGCCTTCAATCCGTGGCTGGAGGCCGGATTTCCGGACGGTGGGTCGGGCAACGGCACGGTCAGCAACTGTATGAATTGCCACAACCGGTCCGCTTGGCGGCCCGATTGGCAGGGCCAGGCGGGACGTGTCTTCCTTCCGATCTTCCGCGGCAAGCCTGATCTACAGAGCGATCCCGCCTACTCCACTGGAAGATTGCGAACGGATTTTCTTTGGTCAGTGCCGTTCAGCTCGCAGTAATCGTGCGGAAATGGCGCGTTCCCCATCTTCCAACGCTGTAACCGCATTGAGTAAAGCCAAAAGGCTGGCTCGGTCGCTGGAAGGGGTGTGCGGTGTCGACTACGGGTTCGCCTTCAAGGACGGCAAACGCACCGACAAGCTGTCGGTCCGATTTCATATGAATCGGAAGCAGCGTCTGTCGCGGCTGCCCATCGACCAGAGACTGCCGAACACCATCGACGGCATCGACGTCGATGTGCTGGAAATCGGCTATAGCCCTCACGCCGCAAGTCCGCGCGCGCCCCAGCGACTCGTGCAGCCGGGGCTCAGCGTGGGCAATCTCAAGCAGCGGACCACAGGTACACTAGGAGCTATCGTTCGCGATCTCGCGACTCAAGAGCGCTATCTGTTGAGCAATTGGCACGTCCTCTGCGGCGGTCCTGAAGCTTCAGTCGGGGACATTATCAGCCAGCCTGGGCCAATGGATCTGGGCAGCAAATCCCCAAACGAAGTTGCAAGGTTGGAGAGGTGGCTCCGCTTATCGGAGCAGTTTGATGCAGCTCTCGGACGAGTTTCCGAAGGCATCGATTTGAGCGAGCAGTTGTTCGGTACGGCGCTCGTTTCGACCGCCACGGTCGCCCCCGCTCTGGGGATGTCCGTCGTTAAAAGCGGCGCGGTGTCTGGCGTCTCGCGGGCGCTAGTTGATGGTGTATCGGGTACCTATAGGATCGACTACACCGGCTTCGGAGATGGACCGGAATGGATGCAGGGATTCAGGTTAGTGCCGGACAACGCCGCGCCAGCCGCTGCGCTCAGCTTAGAGGGCGACTCCGGTTCGCTGTGGGTCGAACGCACTACAGGGAGGGCTGTGGGCTTGCACTTTGCGGGCGAGGACGATGTCAGTCCTTTGAACGACTATGCGCTTGCGCATGCCATCGACGAGGTCTTCATGCGGCTCAACGTTGGACTGATTGCGGCATGAATTGCGTCGCCCCATCCGATGGCGCGAGGGGACCAACGTCAGGCCTTGAGTTCATTACCGGAGATCGCGTTCCGCTTACGGACCGATCTATTAGAAACCAAGGTCTGGGAGCGCATGCGGCGATGGCGATAGGACCTTATCCGATCTGCGGCTACGGCTCGCGGGCGCTACGCGCTTACTACAAGCTGGATACGGCGATGCAGGCAGTCTGCCGCTAACTTCTAGTCAATATTCCGTGTGGGAGAGTCTTTTACCCATTTGATTATTCCCGATACGTGTCGCTGTATGGCTCGCAGTTCATGTCGATGTTTCGTTCATCATCAGGCCTAAGCGGTTTGTTTGACTGAAGGTCCTCCATCAACCGGGATAGCCGACGAACACCCCAGACGGTAACAACTACCGCGCTCGTTTGCCATAATACCAGGTCTCCGGTTAGATCGCGGCGCGGTGCAAGCTGTCTCCTATTGCGGCTATTGAAGGATGAGAGAGCGTCACGAATAGGACGCGCGGTATTCTCCATGGTGCGAAAAATCGACGCTAGTCGAGTAAAGACTTCTTCGTTCACCAAAAGGGGTCGAGCGCATTAGTGCCCATACTTCCGAGCGTGAAGCAGGTGGAGATCGGTCGATTTGGGCGGATATCTCCGACGCCGGTCGTATTGATGCACCGAGCATGGGCCAGGACTTGCCATGAAGCGAGTACCACTTGAGATTGAAAGGTCTATCCGCCGCGCGGCCCCCTGCAGCAGTACAGGCTCGTCCAAAGTGCGGCATTCAGCCGTTTCCGATGTGGGCAGTCCAGAAATCAAAACTCATAACCGTCTACGGGGATGACTGGTCCAGGCGCCTTTGCAACCGGTGCTACGGCAGGCTCCTGTCGATTTACGAGGTTACCCACCGAGAAATGGGCGGCGATGGCATGAAGGACGCCGATTTGCGGCATGCGCAGGCCGGGATGACCACCGTCGGGATCCTCGACGGCAAAGACAAAACGGTTTCTCCAGGACTCCAGCACCTTCTCGGGGCTGTCGACCCAGTTAGCCAGGTCCCCAAGCCGGTCCCAGAGAATTCAAGCGACTCCGCCGATTCCTTGTAGTCGTCAGGATCGGCGCAGGTCAGAACGGGCAGGGGACTTTCGACACGGTGGACCTTTGGAAACCTGATCAGGAATGCGTCGAATGGAGGAGCTAGCCGCGTTGTCATCTGATCATGCCCGGGAAGCTGGGCGTCGAAAAACTGGGCCTGCACCATGGCGCCCGGAAAGGCCTTCTGCGTGACTGCGTTCTTTCCGAAAACCTGACGGCGCTCAGGGAGCGCCGGTAGCCGGACCGGTCGTATCCACTTGCTAAACAAAAGATGCCAGTCAGTCGACTGGTCCCCCCGGTTGTTCCAGATTCCCCGAATTCGTCTCTCTCTCTCTCTCTCTCTCTCTCTCTCTCCCTCTCTCCCTCTCGCGCGCGCGCCAAGCCAGGAGCGTCCGCATCGTCTCCGAAGCCGACCGCTCCGGCGAGAATGCACCGAGCCACCGGGTCTCTGTCGGCCGCGTCGAGATCGGGGCCGTGCTGGTCTAAGCGCTCCAACGAGGGCCGCGAAAATCTGAGCCTCAAGCTCGACGATCCAAGCTTCACCGCTCCGATCTTCGCCAATCTCTTCGACGAGGGGCAGCGGCCTCCTCAGAGAGCCTGCCCCTCGGGTCAGCCAGATTGCCCTCGATCCCCTCGGGACCAAGGTGTCGATCGCATCCCGAATGGCACGCGCGTTGACGAGGCGCGCGCGACGTCGGCGGAAGGTCGAAAGTAGCGGCGCCGACACACAGGTCGACGGGCAACGCATCGCTCATAAAGTCTTGAGATACTCAACAAGCGCTCGGCGCTCGGCTTCAGTCAATTCTGGTCCGATGACGCCAGGCGGCAGCTTCGTTAAGTCGGTTTCCTTGCCCTCGAACGAATGTCCGCGATTGCTGTTGCCAAGCAGCGACACATCAAAGTTCGTAAGGCCGGCCGCACAGCTCTGGGTCGCCTTTGCCTTCGTAACAAGCCCGACCTTGATCGGGTCGAACGCACGACTGCCGACGCAAAACGAGGTCGGCCGTTTGGCTTGCGGCACCAACATGTCTCTCAGTGTCGGAACGGACCCATTGTGCAGATAAGGAGCCGTCGCCCAAACACCGTCCAACGGGCGCGCCCGGTACTGAGGCTCGAGGGCGAGAACTATTTCGTCCTTGCCGTTGCGGCTCGCACGCGCCCCGACATAAACTCGCTGGTTTTGGCAGTTCTTCCTCGGCCCCCACATTTGCCGCTTGGTCTCTTCAGAAGTTCCGTCCGCAATGACCCATTGGTCGATCGTTTTGCCCACCATGTCCATGAGCGCGAGTACAAACAGAGGATCTGCGCCTTTATCGGCCAGAAGGCCGCAACCTCCGGCTTTGTTGAGGTCATCTGCAGGATTCAATCCGAGTTGCTCGGGTAGGTGAACGCGTCGCGTCGTGAGGACGTTAGATTGTTGGCGGTCGGTGCCGATCGCCGAGACCGGCATCTGGACGACGTTAAAATAATGACGTCCGCCGATCTCTACCCAATTCTTCTCGTTCTTGGCGGAGCGATCGGGGTTCTCTGCGCGCCAGAACGAGTCTTCCGGCCACTTTTTGTCGAAGGCGGCATCGTTCACCGGACCTCGGTGGCATTCAAAGCAGTGAGCACGATAAAGATCGCGCCCCTGCTCAACGAGCTTTTCATCGATCGCCCAGGCCGCGTCACCGCGGAATTTCTCCTGCGCGTCTTTCCATCGCGGTGCTACGAGCCCGGTGAATTGCCTGCCTCCTGCATCTTCGGACGAAAAGGGATCGGTGCCGCGCAGAAGCTCTTCGAACCGTGCGATGTCGGATAGATGTATGGATGAGGTAAAAAGCGGCCGTCCGGGCGCAGCCGCGGTCATATTGATTTTCGCGTTGACACCCAGCGCTTCGCCTGCATTGCGAACGAGTTCGTTAAGAACAGAAGCGTCATACTGTGCCCAAAGGAAATACGGCGTGTCCCAGATCGGCGGAAAGCTCACGGGCGCATCATGGCGCGCAAAGTTGCCTTTGAGGCTTGGCTCGGAGAGTTCGCCGGTCACGGGATCAAGAAGGTTGCTATAGAAAACCTGGTTCCCGATCCGGTTCAGCGCATCAAGTCGACCGAACCCTTCATCGAGATGCGACACTCCCAGTCCCGTCAAAAGTCTGTCGGTCTCTGCCTTTTGGTTCTTAATCTTCTGAAGTGCTCGCTCAAGATCGCTTCGCAGCTGTTTTCGATCGACGCTCTGCCCTTTGATCTGCTCCAGCTTGCTGGCGAAACGCTCGAAACGCCATGGCAAGATCAGCGTGTAGCCGATCGACAGCCCGACAGCCCTTTCAACTTCGCCCAGATTGACCATCGCCGGCCCGCCGTCGAACCGTATGCTGACATTTTTGTATTCGAGATGACCCGTATGACAGGCCGCGCAGGTTAGCCCGATCTGATCTTCATACGGGGCGCCAGTCGTCGGATCGACATCGCCCTTGAGGATGGCAAAGCCGACCGGCAAAGCATTTGGGTTCTCGGGCGCGCTTGGAGTCCAACCGGGGTTGGCTGTGTTCCCATGCGACGCATTGTCGTGATATCCGTATGCGGGGGCATTACCGGCGAAGTCCTTTGAGCTAGGACTCGGAATGAAGCCGAGGCGGCGCAGGTAGTTCTCGTCTGTCAAGCTCGTGTAGGAGACGGACAGCTCGGGGCGTTCCAGGGCCAAAAACCACTGATAAGGGACAGGGATGGTCGCTGTCCCCTGCGAGGTGTGGTGAAACCAGTAACGCTGGCGGGAGCTCCAATTTTGCGGCAGCCAATAAGCGCTTTCGATTTTTGATGGCTCGGGCAGGGTCGCAGGCAGTAATTGAGCGACCAGATTGGCATCGCTCTTGATCTTAAGGGCTGCGTCGCGAACCTTCTCCGGGGCGAAATATACCAGGCTAGCCGCCACGATCACGACAACGACGCTTGCCAATAACAGGCTGGTGATATGAGGCCAGCGCATCACCCGGAAATAAAGACGAGAGCCAAAAGAAGGTCTCCCCATAGCAAGGACTCCATCCATCTTTTCATGCGGCCGGCCCGGCAGGCTACCGGAAACGGCGACCGTCCGTTACTTGTTCAGCAATTGACTATTGATGAAGGTGACCACGTCGGCCGTCTCTGCAGCTGCGCGTCTGGTTATCGTCGCTGCGGCCGGGCCGCCGTGCAAAAAGGATGGAAACCAACCGAAGTTGCGGACATTCCAATCTTCTTTCGGCCAGACGGCGCGGTTCACGCCAAGCGCGGCGAAGTTTGGAATTTTCCTGGCGAGTGGCTGTGCCGTCTCGGTGTGACAGCTCACGCAATCGGTATTGAAGAAGTGGCTCTTCTTCGGATCGGCAATGGTATTGACGATCTCAACGATGCGGCTATTGGGCACGTTACCATCGATAAACTCGGAGGTCGAAACACCCTTACGATCAGCTTGGGGCAGGGGCGGATTTTGCAACGCCGCGTGTCGACAGGTGACCGGATTTTGATTGTTCGTGCCTGGTTGCGGGACTACGTGCTTCCCGCCGATGGCGCTGAACATCTGTGCCACGTGCATGCCATCAAGCGTCGGGCCGGGGACCGGGATTAGGCCTGCTTGCGGGACCCTTAACATCGACACGAAAATCCAGGGTTCTGGCGGTGAGATGCCCATCACGGCCATGGTGTTGAGGCGCTGCGGCGAGAGATGCTTCTCAATCAATGCCTTGAGTGCATCGCGAAACGCCTTTGCCGATGCCCCTACAAGACCCGGATGCACGTTCAGATCACCGGCAGTTGCGACTTTGACATTGCCAAACTGTCCGGCCGCAAGCTGATCGCGCAAGGTCGCAACGTCACGAACGATCGCCTTGAACGCTTCGTCGTCCGGTTTGAATCGAGGGAACGGCGCACAACCGTCCAGAGCCGGGTCCGGGTCGAGGGTGAAGCTGAAGATCAGGTGGCCGGCAGTGTCATGAACCTTGAAGCCGTCCGGCCCATTGGTCACCGGCTGAATAATGAGCCGGATTTGGGGTTGCCGGCCAAACTGAGCGATGATCTCCGGCGACAATCCCGGCGCGCCCGGATCGATCCGGACGCCAGCCACAAACCAGGCGTCGATCTTTTTCACGGCATCGGGAAACTGAATGTGCCGTGCACCCGAATCCGGCACGCCCGGATGCTCCGGATTTTCGGCGTTGGCGATAAAGTGCGCGAAATCCGCGTCGGAAAACAGCCGCTGCGGCGACCCCGAAGGGCCCGCAAGATCGGACACGGCAATCAGATTGGCGAGGTCGGCCGCTGACTTCGGCGGAGGAAAGAGAATGGACACATCATTGGGCGCAAGAGGCTTCGACGCCGCGTCCGCCGGAGCCCTTCCTACCTCCAAAGCTGCCGCGAACATCACCCCCGCCGCTAACAAGCTTGCAAGCCGTCGCCGAAACAGTGATCTATTGATTTGATCCCTCGCGATCATTGGAAATCCCCCTGTAAGACCAAAAGTTTAAACATCAGCTGTCGAACAATCTCGCCGCTGCGCGCCTTGCCAAGGCAATGCGCGCGACCGGATCAAACCCTTCATTCCTCACCGTAGAATTGGCTTTGCAGGGTCTTGAGTTTCGTCGGATGCAGCGCTTCCTCGATACAGGCGAGGAACATCTCGCTGCGCGCATTGAACCGCGCGTTGTCGGCTGGATGCGCCATATCCGTTTGCAACGCGCGCACGGTTGTCCAGTCGTTCGCACGATCCTTGAGCAATTCGAACAGCGTCCGGCGGTTGTTCGGCGAAGATAACCGGTCGTCCTTATACCGGTGCAATCGGAAGTGAGCGAAAGTAACCTTAGCCGAAATCTTCGCATCCCATAGCGCGTCGGGTAGCGTTAGCAGATCAAGTCCTTGCAGCTGGCGCAGCTGCTGCATTTGATTCTGCGCTTCCTGATACTGCTCACGGCCGACCAATTGATACATTCCTCGCGGGCGAAACAGCCAGCCGTCGTCCGTTCCGGGCTGGTTGCCAAAGTCGTTGTCATCGTAAGCGAGCACGAAATTGGCCAGTTCCTTGGGATGATTAAGCAAAGAATTCACGTCGACCTGGGGCTTGTTTGCGGCCAGGAGCTTTGAGTTATTCTTGTCAATGCGATCGCGCCATTTCTGCGGGAGTTGAGAAACCGCGCTATAAGAAAAGTTCTCGCTGCTGCGAGTAAAATCGGCGCTGTCGTAAGAGACGGATCCCAAAATATAGGCGAGGATACGGGGATCCGTTTCCTCGACGCGATCCCATTCCTGCAACAAGGCTTTGACCTGCTCAGCCTGATAGTAGGCCATATAGCTCTTGCGATATGGCGGAACGGGTGGAGGGGCCGGCGAATGATCTTTGCTCGATTCACTCAGCTGGTGCTCGTAGGCGGCGACTTTTTCCTGATATTCCTCATAGCCGCGCTGTTGCAACCAATTGCTTTCATAACAAGCAAGTAATGGCTGCGGCTTGATCTTTGGAGTTGGTCGATATTCCTGTGCTAGCTCGTCGGCGTAGGCAGTTCGTGCAAGTTTGGCATCCTTCAGCGTTTCAAATGCGGTCGCGACTGATCCATTCAGAAGATGGAACAACTTCACCTGCAGGCAATCTGCATTGCTCTGCCTTTCGCGGGACTGATCGAAGTCGTCCTTCGGCACGCAGTCCCAGAAGCGGCCGCTGCTCAACGAGATGATATCCTCCGTCTTCTGGGACAACGTCCAGCCGAGCGGAAGGCTATAAAACAAGCCTGTTATGTCCGTCCGGCCGAATGTTGGAAAGCGCTGAACACTTGGCGTCACTTCGGCGTCGGGCCGACGGTCGATGCTGGTTGCATGATTGAGGGCGACATAGGTTCGGGACGTTCGCGTGCTCAGAAGCGCGCGTACCGGCTCCATGAGCTCACCGAACATGAATGAACCATGATCGCCGAACTGCCCGTTGACGAGGGACAGCAGGTAGATCCTGAATTTCGGCGCATCGGAGGTGCCCTTGATGGCGTTAAGCTTCTCAATCAGGTCGAGTGCGGTCTCAATCCCGGAATTCTCCACATATCCGCCGTCCACCAGGCGGGCGTGCGGATGAGAGGTTATGCAGTCATTTTTGACTGAGGCGGTCGCCGCCGGCGTCACCCACGGGAAACGTGCGCTCGTGAAAGCGGCTGTGCTGAGCGGAATACGCAGCGAGTGGCTCTTGACCGTTTGGTCCGTCCCAGTGCCCGCACGTTCAAGCGCTGCAAGAACACACAGGTCCGTGTCTTTGGGGTGCAGCGGATCGAAATCAAAGGGAGAGATGACGGCCCGTTTGCCGCTGCCGGCATCCGTCGTGTTGAACAACAGGGCCGGCATGTTGTTGCCGGGCGCCCAATGGGACTGAAAGTCAGCCCTTAACAGATTGGATGGGTTGCCGCTGCCCTTGTTGTTGCCAAGGATTCTGTCACCGGCGTTCTCCAAGGTGTATTCCAAAAAGCGCGCGCGATCAAAGGCCGGGATCGCGAACGGTGAAAACATCTGAGTGAAGTCAGTAAACAGGAAGCCGGCGACCAAAGGCGACAGAAAATCGGTAGCCAGAACGCTTGCAACGCGCTGCTCGACGGGCCCAGGAGCATCAATATCTTGGACCCGTCCAACCCCAGCCAGGAAATCCGCGATTTTGGGGCATGTCTTTTCGTCGACGGCATTCGTATCAAGGGACGCATTTTCGGCGTGGAGCGCAGCGGCGAAGATTGCTGAACCGACGCTGCCCCCGGACACACCGCTTATCGCAAACAGATGTTGGCGAAATGCCGGACAAAGATCCTGCATCCGCGCAAGAAACCGCGCCGCATTATTGGCGGCATAGATCCCTCCGCCTTGAGCCGCCACAATGAAGACGGGATATTCGCCGAGCTTTTTGGCTTCCTCCACCCGCGGCTTTTGTAAAAGCCACTCGCGGAATGCGGCGGCTGCGGACATGCGCGCCTTTTCCGGCTGGCTGTTTGCTTCAGAGACAGTACGCAGTTCGTGGTCGTCGCCTCCCAACAAAGAGGCAAGTAGAAACGAGCCGCCAAAGACAAGCGGAATAAATGGAAACGTAAATCTGATCGTTAAGAGAGCAAAATGGACCGTGAGACCAAGGACGCAAACCGCAAAGAGGGCGATCACGCCAAACGATCCGACAAATTGTGCAAGCCTATCAGGCAGCATAAGGAATGCTGCTGTCAAAAGCACGGTACCACCGATCGAGAGCGCGAGAAACCTGTAACGGATGAAGTAAGCGTTGTTGGCGCGGCTCGCGAGATCAATCGAGCGATCTCTTGATCCTATTCGCCAAGTAAATGCCACGAAACAGACGAGCATGATCAGCATGGCAATTGCGAGGATGAGCAGCATGTTCCGCTCAAACGCAAGCGCCTGGTCCTGAATGCGGAAGATACTTCCGACTTCCTCGACCTCGCCAATCTTTTGCGCCGGCCGCGAGGCGAATTGGCCTGCTATGGCGGCGATGATCGGCAGAGCCCCAAGCAGGACGGGAGCAAGTCTTATATAGAAGGCCATGCGCCCCGAAGCCTTGGGGATTTGCGGCAGGGATGCAGTTGTGAGCTGAAACGCGCTTGCCCAAATCGCCGTCGCAATTACGCCCAAGGCAGCGAACTCCTTGAACGTCACCCAGCCAAGGTCGTCGGCGGCTATCCGGTAGAGCTCCTGAATCTGATCTGGCAGGTAGAGCAATGCTGAGATAGCTACCGACAGGACAACGATCCATCGGAGGTTGCGCAACAAAGTAAACAGCTGCTCGCGCACAGTCATCGCGTGATCTCCTCACACATTTATGGAGGTTGCTGGCAAGCTACTAAAACAGGCTCGCGTACCAGGCCTTCGCGCCAGCTCACATTGAAAACATCCCAAGCATCAGGGCGACTTGAAAAAGATTGAATTACGGTCACGCTCTTAGGTGGCGCGTGCAATATTGTGCACGTCCCTACAGGAGTGTTCCAGGTTTGTCGATGTCTTCTACGCAGCGATCGCAGAGTTTTCCTCCGAATGGCCGCGACTTCCTCATCGTCGCGCAATCGATTGCTGACGTATGACTCCCGTTGAGGCGGATTGCAAAGCCTATCGCAAACGCTCAGTACGAACCGCACCGTTGCCAGTAGGAAGAATGCGCGCTTGCCAGCAGGATCCGAGATGGCCCGCGACTAAGCCGGGATCGAATGGACCTTCGAGAGGCGGCGTCTTGCGGCTCGAAAACGAGGCCTCGCGCTCTTGTTCAGCGTGAATAGGGTCGGAAACGCAAAAAAGCGGCGACGTTGCTGCTCTATGCTGTGGAGTTACGAAGTTTGGGAGCGTGCGGTGTTGCGCGCCCTGCCGACGGCATGGCTGAAGGATCACAGTCATTTCAGGAGCGACGCTCATTAGGATCGAGGGCGGGCTGCCGCGACTTGCCGTCAGCCTCAAGTACTCAAGCTATCCCCGCGGATGTGACGATTGGAGTTTCTACGCGTTGCTGCAATGAGGTGAGGGAGCAACCAACAACAAGATGCCGCTGCCGCCGACAGTCCGGGCTCTAATGACAACCAAAAGCGTGCTTCTGGAGATTCCGAGACAATCTCTCCGCTGCATTGCACCGCGTGTGGTCTATCCGTGGCGCGAATAAGAGGCTGCCGTTCTTGACTTTGAAGTTCTGCTTGTGAAATTATACGCTTAAGCTGTATTTCATAAGCTATCATCTTGGAATTGTTTGGAGAGCCTGGATGGCTACGGCTGTGCCTCGTCAATTTGAGATTGTTCGCATAGCGGCTCGGGGCAATTTCGAGACAAAGATCCAGCTCGCAACTGAATTGGAAAATTACACGAAGCGGATCATACGCGATAATCGCGACTCTGCCTTCCAGCGATACTATAATGATCGGCGAAGTGCGCTGCGCGCCCGTACGATAGTCTCGTACATCAGCGTCGCGCAGAACGTTGGGATTCTCGATGATTCATTGAAGCCAACGGGGAAGGTAACCGCCACTACTCCCCTTTCTGGTTTCTCAAATCATCTGAAAGACCGATTGTTACCCTATGCCAAGAAGCATGGGTTTGCCCTCGATCAAATTCGAGATTTCATTTCTAGCAGATTGAAGGGGGCTAGCCCTGTGGCACCCATAACCCCACGCCTTCTGTACACTGGTCAATCGCCTAATATCTCCGAGTTTACGTTCGTGCAGTGCTTGTACATGCTCGACGAACTCTTCAACGATCGATTTAGGGTCAGATCAGTGCGGACTCTGCTCCACAAGGACGTGTTCTGGGGGGCGATCTGATTTGGCCGGGAAGCGCATCGATGCCTGACGCAAAAGAGAAGGACGGCTCCGCAGCCCGTCAGTACTTTTTCGAACTATGCGGCCGAGCGGACGGTCGCGAAGACCAAGATGTCTTGAGCTATACGATCCCGACCGAGAGCATTTCTGGCTGCTTGACGCCAAAGATGCCCCTTACAGTCTTGCTGGGCATGAAGGGTGTCGGCAAGTCGACAGCTTTCAAAAGGATGACTGCCGAACCACCATCGGGTTTTTTGGTTGTAGGGTTTGCACCCGGCTCCGAGCGTTTCAAGCGTCTCTCGAATGTTCAGCCGGGCCTTTTTAGAGAACGTTTTCTCGCTTTATTTTTGGTTGCGGCGTTAGCGTTGCTTGATGAAAGCGAGCTCTTAGATGCCAAGGACAAAAGTAGTCTGTCCATTCTCCCTGTACCTCTTAAGTCGATTTTGAAGACGTTGGATAGCGCTGTCAAAGAAGGTCGATCTCGCCTCAAGGGGGGATCCGCGTTTGGTTTTGGTCTCTCGTTCGATCTCAGTGAGGATCAGGAGAAGAAGCTTGATCAGTTTGATCGGGCTGCCGCCCGAGCGAAGCTTCAGGCGCTAGCCGGAAAAGGTGTCGCGGTTAGATTCTTTGTAGACGACCCTGAGCAGTCTTTGCCGCCCGGAGAGCAGGGTAGCAACGCCCTCGTAGGGTTGATACTCGCGGCAAACGAAATAAACGTCAATTTTAGGGGTGTCGTAGGTGTGACCGTCTTGCTCAAGACTCACGTCTACCAGAAGGTGTCCGGCAACGAGGAATTGGCGAACATGATCCCTGCGCAACGGGGCGCGCTGTCTTGGAAGGAAGACGAATTGCTCGCGGCCGTGGAGAGCAGATTAGCCTTCGCCGGCCTCATCTACGCAGATGCCTTCGCATTCAAGAAGGGCGATTTGAAGAAGCACGTTATTTCTTTGTTAAGAAACGGGCCGCGCGACTTGTTTGTTTGGATATCGATGGCCGCACAAGCTTCAGGTGGGGAAAAATTGAAGTTGGATAACTTCTCGGCGACCAAGAAATCGATCGGCGAGTTCTCCATGCAGCAGATCGCTACAGCCTACACAAATGAGGTTCCTAACATCCCGAGGCTGCTGCGTTTGGTGTTTCCAAGGAACAAAGAATATAGCTGGGAGGCGTTAATTGCCGAGGTGGCAGAACTGCGCACCAACAGCAAGGAGTTCATCGAACTCAGCGAGAAGAACAGGCTCGACCTATCCTCAGACTATGCCAAGTTTTTCTTGGAGGCGGGAACGCTCCAACTAACGACGAAGGGCAACGTTATCGAGCCCTTCGGGAAGGACTATCACCACAATCAGGAGATTGGTAAGGACACGAAGGTGAGAGTGCATCCCTTGCTAGCCGCAGCCCTGTTCTAGCTTTTGGAAACGCGCGAGCGCTCGCAATGTCGCCGTTAACGGCCAATTAGCCGTTCTTCTGCCCAAGGCCCCTGGGTGGTTCATTCGTTCGCCTTAGGCCGCGGACCAGCGTCAGGGCGATCTGAACGCCAGGCCCGATAGCTATTCTTGAGCGCAAGGCGCGGATCGCATTCATCAATTCTTCTGAGCTACCATCGGTATAGGTGAGCTGCTGCCGGTTTGATGGACACCGAGATTAGGTATTTCATGAAGCCGGAGGTGGGCGATGAAGAGACGGAGGTTCAGTAGAAAATTCAAGATCGAGGCGGTCAAGCTGGTTAGGGAGCGTGGAGTGTCGGTGGCGCAGGCCGGGCGCGACCTGGATGTTCATGAGAACGTTCTGCGCAAATGGGTGAAGGAGTTCGGCTCCGATCAGGTGCAGGCCTTTCCCGGCACGAGCAGATGAAGCCGGAGCAGCAGGAGATCGAGCGGTTGCGCCGTGAGGTCGCCAAGTTGAAGGCCGAGCGGGATATCTTGAAAAAGGCCGCAGCCTTCTTCGCGAAGGAAGCGACATGAAGTTCGTCTTCGGTGGCAAGGCTATGCGATATGCTGGGGTGTCGCGGTGGGGCTTCCATGCCTGGCTGAATCGCTCGCCCAGCGCTAGATCCCGCAGCGACGAAGAGCTCGGCGGCAAGGTGAAGGCCAGCTTCATGGCGAGCGACCGCACCTACTGTGCGCGCCGGGTGTGGCGTGATCTGCTCGCCGATGGGGCGGACTGTGGTCTGCACCAAATCGAACGGCGGATGCGCCTGCAGGGCTTGCGGGCGCGGACGCGGCGCCGGCGCTTGCCGAAGGATAGCGACGATCGACAGCTCGAGACTGTGCCAGCGAACCTCCTTGACCGGCAGTTCGCCGCAGCGGGCGAACCAGAAGTGGATCGCCGACTTTACGTATCTCTGGTCGGCCGAGGGCTGGTGGGACCCGGTTCGAGCGCACTGGTCGCGGCCGACATGCAAGTGAAGCGAACTTGACGCCGTCGCCACGAGCGAGGGCGGAGACCTTCCGCGCGGAGAGGCTCCGGTGATCGGCCCGCGCCTTGTGGCCCCTTCCCCGCAGGGCTTTGTTCTGCTGGCTGGCCCAGGCAAGCGGGAAGTGGAAACGGAGCTCATCGCCCGTCTCCTTATCGGGCTTCGGTTCGCGGACGAGTAGGCAGCCATCCAGCGGCATGCAGCTGAGCTGAAGGTTGAAGCCCTTGACGTCATCATGCGCCCAGCGTCGCCGATCCTGGTCCAGAAGGCTTTGTCGCCTTCGCCCTCGACCACGAAAACTCCGTGGGGGCGCTAGTTCTTTTCGTTACGTTTCATCTATTTATCTCCTATTTGGTTCTCCCGGATGCGCCGATCGCGGCCGGACGGGGAAATCTTCGGGAGACGAGGAGACAGCGGCGGCGCAACGAAGGGGCCGGCCGAGGGCTCCCTTCAGGGATACGGTTGGATGCCTGCTCCGACGCGCCTCGGCGCCAGTTTCTCCGTCCTGCTGCCGTGTATTGGGGCAGACGCGCAACGGGAGATGGGCTTGAGACGCGATAGGACCGCTCCAGAAAGAGTTTCTTGTCGTAAGTGATAAGTCCGATGGGTTGAGGCGTACGGACGCCGTTTCATGTCTATGCTTCGAGTTCGATGCCGACACCTGATCGGCCAGCACGTTGCGCTGCCACCAGTGTCGAACCAAACCCGCAGAACGGGTCTAGCACAATCGCGTCCAGCGGGCAGAATGCTTCTATCAAGCGGCGGCAAGATACTGATTGACTTCTGCGTGGTAGGCAGACGATTTTCGTGTACTTACAGGAAAGATCGGTGCCGCCGGTAGCTCCGCGTCACAATTCGAATGGGTCGCCACCAGGTAGCGGATCGACCACTCTGCTTTGAGGGCGGCGTCTTGCCAATTCAAATGGATCGCCACCTGGAAGTGGGTCGACCACGGCGGCCAACTCCGTTAAGAGTCGCCCGGCGTGATGCAATACAGCCGCGCGAGGCGTTCTCGTGTCGCCTGCTAACCCGGTTTCCGTAACGAGTGCTACCGGCGGATTGACTCTGGCAGCGCGTACATTCGCTATTCGTTTGCGATATTCGCTGCGATGCATAGTGCGATCTTCGACCTCATGGAAATGGCGCTCCTTGTGGCGCGAGCCGAAGATTTCTCGCGCTGCTGAACCGTTGCTGACGATTTGATAACCGTTTTTCAAAGTCTGGAACGGTCTGCTGACCTTGTTTAGATGATCAAATCGGACCGACCGCGGCTTATGCCAGGATTCGAAGAAAGAAGGGTAGACGAAGTTGCTTACAGCGATGCCATCGATTTCATACTCCCCGTCCTCCACCGCATCACACATTTCGTAAGCGTAAAACAGGCTGTTGCTGCCTTGAGCCCACATCTGCGCGCCGGGATCGATCAACATTTCGAGCAACTCATGGGACGCGGTGACGCTCACCTTCTCCCCGGCCGCGACGGTACTCTTGACGAAGACCTTCGACACGGGTTGTCCGTCCTTGGTCAGATCATGATAGCCGAGGGCATCGGCCGCATCAGAATCATCCAGAAAGACAATTTGCCATTCATCGGGCTTCGGCTTGTCGGCAACCTGAAGCTTCGCAGGATAACCCCATATGGGTACGAAATCTCGCTCCAATTGCTTTTCTAATGCTGCTACCAGTTTCTTGAGGTCGACCTCAAGGGACGCCTTCGCCAGATTCACAAAAGTTATGGTCGGAAATTTCCCTTGATTGAATGCGGCTGCTCTAATCATCGCGAAGCTCCTTCGAGTAGCGGTTAAAAGGGTTAGGTCTGCATGCGCGGGGGAAATCACAAATCATCAAATGGATCTTCGTCTTTGTCACGCGGAATTGGGTCCACCGCCCTAGGCGTTCGGGTCTTCGGTTTTGGCTTGATGACCAGTGTTTTTGCCTTCTTTGTGCGCCTGGAGGGGCGAGGTGGCGAGCGCTTCTGGGCTTTCGAGACTGATTTTGCCATTTGGAGGTGATCCCTTATGGAGCGCGGATGAGCTGGAGCTCGCGACTTTTCAGTTGGTCAACCGCCCTGGCGGCAAGTTCTTCAGCCCAATTACGAGCCTGGGCAGTAAGAGTGGTTCCTACATATATGTCATCCGCCGGTAGGCGTGGCGTGTGCACAGGGGCGCGGGGCGGCACCCTTGCCATGCGCACGGAAGGGGAGACGACGGAGGCACCGCCGCTTCGTTCTCGGGAGAAGAGGTAGCTACGCAGCGCAGTGAGATAAGCTAGGACATCCTTATCTACAGCAAGGCCCACAGTGACTTTATGAGTGTCCGTCCGGTTTAGCGAACCAGTAAGCGAAGCATCGGCCAGTTGGAAACCAGTGCCGACGGGAGTAAAGATGACTTTGGGCGTTGATGACCCGTCGATTGTCGTCGTGAAGGTAAGTTTGTCTGCAATGGTTGGAGCGCCGATCGCGCCGGCTGCGGCGTCCTTATCAGACAACTGCCCGAGATAAACCAGTTCGAAGAAGGTCTTCACAAGTTCGTCCACACCGATATGACCGGCGATAGGATAGACGTAGTTGGCCTGCTTGATTTGCCCGTCGCAGTATCGATGACCTCGAACAGGCACATTTACTCTTACCAAGAGTTCGCTGAAGGTGTCGGTCACCGTGAACGAACGCTCGTTAGTTCGGTTCCTATTGAAATCGCCTGACACAGCAAGCGTCAATTTTCGCGCCCAAGGACCTAATAGATTCACGGTGGTGCCAAGATCATTTTGTTCACTCATGGTGAGGTCAAAATTGTAGGCGATCGCCGTCGAGTAGATTACGCGATAAAAATTTCGCACCTGTTCATATTTCGGACCCGGAAATCGATCGGGATTGAAGTTGCTAATCGAGTCGGGGTCCGTTTCATAATCCGCTAGTACTTGTCGGGCGATCGGATCGCCGAGTTGATCATCATGATCGGAGGCAAGTCGTGTAAGTTGTCGGATAAGAAACTGCAACGCGGCATCCCGCGTTTCACAGCGGATTTGGCGAGCAATATGATACGTATTTACACCTGTGACGTCTTCTGGAAGCGGATGAATGGAGCAACTCACCAACAGAAATGCGGCCGCGCTCGCGGCAAATATTCGAATAAACATCGGATTTCCCCTGCCAACGTCTAATCCTCTGATTGTAGGCGCAATATGGTTGTGTTGTATGTCGTATTCGCGCAACAGGGCAGTGAATTTCTCAAATCGTAAGTGCAAACGGTGCTGCCGCGCACGGTACCGATTGCGATGGTACTTCTAGTTTCTCGCCGGGCTGGCTACCTCCAGCGATTTTAGAAGCGTGGGGCCGCGGTCGGCGTTAAAGCTCACTAGCGGCACCGTCGTCCAGACGTATGCCGAGCCGAGCCGGCGCCAAATTCATCGGCCGCGTAATACGCTCTTCCTGCGACGCAACGGCTTGGGAGTTCTCGTACGCTTGGGCGGCCGAGCAAAGAGCTCCAATAAAGGGACGCCCAGCGTTCCGGCGATGCGGTCGAGAAGGTCAATTGTTGGAGTTTTCGCTTCTCGCTCAAGACTGTCCACCCGGTCTGATAAGCCAACTTCTCCTGCGAAAGACCGCGTTCTAAGCGGATCCGACGTACATTCCTAGCCACAAGCGCACGAGTTTTCATGCGCCCAGCCGTGGCATTCGGTCAGGGCCTATAGGCCTCTCTGGTCCGACGCAATCAACGATCATTACTCAAGCCACCATCAATCTAAACGCAGATCCCGCAGACGGTTGTTAACCTGCTGCGAGAATCTGTCCAAGTCAACGTGCCGTGGGATGCTCGCGTATGGCCAACGTTGATGTCGGCGGCTTCGTTCGTTGAAATACTGCGCGAGACCGGGAAGAATCGCTGAAGTTCTGCGCCGGTTGCAGGCTAATCATATCGCGGGCTAGCAACCTTATGCTGGGGGTCTGATGGATTTCAGCGGGGTCTGTATCGTTGGCCTGGTTGTGACTGGCGTAGCGACGCTCGGCTTCTTCGGTGCAAACGATAACTTCAGGGCGGCGGTCGACCGGGCAGTCGCCCCGATGAAGGTCCCTGAGCGGCGATGGTGCGGATATAGCGCCCAGGATCTCAACGAGTTCAGGATAGCCGCGCTCAAACAGCCGACAGCGTTCGGGAAGTCTGCGCTCGATCTGTACCGCGACCGTGTGTTGCTAGTTGACATGGGTTTCGCCGTTGCTTTGGGTTTTTTCAGCCTGCTGTCTTGGGTCGTGGCTACGCAGCAAGCTGGCTCGTCGCTCGTGTCGTTCCTCGCGATGTTCTGCGGAATGGCGGGTGCCATTTACGGTCTGTCCGACCTGGGTGAGGATATTATCCTTCGTATGCTTCTCCAGCCCGGACGCGCTATCCGCGATGACGATGCCAAGAGAGCGACTGCTCTTACGTTGCTAAAATTCGCAACGATCTGCATATCCATTGTCGGAGCTATAGTGTTCGCGCTCCTGTCTATTGTGTTTAAGGCGATGCCTTCCAGTGCCAAATCATAGAGCTTGGTCGGCGAAGATGTCGGCCTTGCTCTAGTGACACTCGATCTTCGACTCTCCTGGTCCCGCCGCAGTGCGCTTGAAATAGCCGTTGACTTTGCCCCACGGGCCTAATCCAGTTTGAAGTTCGCTCTGGCCCACGACAAGGACCAGAGCATGAAGCGCAGCCGCTTTTCGGAAGAACAGATCATCGAAATTTTGAAGGAGCATGATGGCGTGTCGGTTGTCGATCTGTGCCGCAAGCATGGCGTCAGCGACACCAGCATCTACAAATGGAAAGCCAAGTTCGGTGGGATGGAGGTCTCGGTATCCGGTCGATGTGAATCTCATTTGGCCGATTACCAAGTTCCGCGGAAAACCACGAAAGCACCACGTGCCCGATATCTTATCGATTGCCGCAGAACAAATGCTCGCCAGCGCCAAATGGAAAACCGTGAGTTGGCGTAGCGGGACGAAAGGTCGGCTTAAAGCCCAATTTGCTGCTGTCCGCGTCCGGGATAAAGGTCAGCAGCATCTCCCAGGCGACGAAGCCTGGCTCATTGGCGAGCAACGTGCGTCCGGGGAGAAGAAATACTATCTGGTCAACCTTCCGGCGGCGACGGATCTGCGCACGCTGGCCGCCACCATCAAGGCACGGTGGATTTGTGAGCAGGCGCATCAGCAGTTAAAGGAGGAACTTGGACTTGATCACTTCGAAGCGCGATCATGGCAAGATCTTCATCGCCACGCCTTGATGACAATGATTGCCTACGCGTTCCTGCAACATCGTCGCCTCGCATACGCGGGGCGGAAAAAAGAATCAACGGGTCTCCGCCTCAGCCAACCATGCCAGCCGTACGTCACGCCATCGTCGATCTCATCCTTCGGCCGCCGTCTCAGCAGTGCCCATATTGCCGAAAGCAAATCCGTGAAAAACAGCGGCGAAAACACAATCTGCCAAAGTAGTGCTAGCTAGCTCAGCCCTTCCTCCGAAACGCGTTGGGGTTGGTTGTGTGAAGAAGGAGAGGCTAACAGTATTGTAGGTTATATATTGATGCAGCAGGCCTAGCTTAAGCGCCTCCCAGGCGCGGCATTCTTTCAAAAGAGCTTGTCATGCAGCCTCCCTTCTCCATCCCGCTGACCATTGTTCTCGCCGCCGATCCTCAATCGATCAACCTTTCAACCTGGCAAGAAACACGTGATTACCATTACACTGCGTTCAGCGCTGAG
This sequence comes from Bradyrhizobium sp. cir1, assembly GCF_014198245.1. Lineage (GTDB taxonomy): Bacteria > Pseudomonadota > Alphaproteobacteria > Rhizobiales > Xanthobacteraceae > Bradyrhizobium. The sequence goes on along the minus strand of NZ_JACIHE010000020.1, from coordinate 39,666 downwards.
ATTACGGTCGACCCTTCGATAGAATATTGCAAAGTTGTGAAGAATGCAGTTGCGACCAAAATAGACTTCTGCTCAGATTGGTTGTTTTTATCGGCTTGGGGGAGCCACGTGCCAATTTCGAACAGGCGCTGTGTTGTTCAGGACCTGCTGGCGTTTTTCAGGAGCAGGAGCACAATTGCGTCCTTAATTAAGGACCAGAACTCAAACGTCAGGCGTTCCTGCGGATATGATACCAATCTCGCGGGTTGGCGTTTCCTGGCTGATACCATCTCGTTCCTGCCGCACATCCATTCGTTTGGCTACAGATTGCGAGCTACCGACATGGATCGCGCAACGATCGAGCAGATTGCCGATGCTCTCATCGCCTCCCGCCGAAAGATCGGAGTTATAAAGCTGACCAGCGCACCGGCAAGCCAAGATTCCTAGCCCTCAATAGCGAACGCGCGACCGAGGCACGATCATGAGCGACCGTCGTATTGGGTGGCTCCTGCCGGCAGCCGCACAAACCGTACTAGGATTTATTGCGATCCTCATTCCGTTATTCAACAAAGTGGTTGGTACTCCGGCGTTGGTTTTCGCGACACTATGCACTTCGAGGTCTCTGAGGAGCGCATTAGAAAGTGGGCAGCCGAGCGCGCCTACAACAAATAACGGCGTAGAGAGCGATCGTGGGTCGGCTCTGCCTTGCATCTATGTACTTCGAGCTGAGGGTGGAAGATGGGTAATTGCAAAGCTCCGACGGTTGGATCACCGAGCAATGAAGGTCGATCCGGGATGTGTCGCTCACTTGAGCGACGCTTGGCTGCTTGCGCGGGTTGGCTTCTGACCACCCTTTCAACTCATATGAGGCGTCGAGAAGCCATTTCGAAGGGAATTGTCGTTGTCTTTTTTTGCTGGGTGCTTAGTGACGCTGCGCTAGCGGAGGACAAAGAATTCGTTTTACGTGGTCCAGAGACTTCTCTGTCAGAGTTTCCAACGGATGTCTTAAAGCGGCCGCCGCCGGATTTTGATGAGGCTCAATACGCGGAATGGCTGAAGGCCCAGCCCGTATTGGTTTTGGACGGAACGACCCTCAGAATTGGTCGACCCGGGACCGCGATTTCCTTGTCAATTCGGGCGAGCCGCTTCGAGCTCCGCAATAGTGCTCAGATAATTACCAATGGCGGTACGCTAGAGATCTCAGCGCCCATTATCGTTTCAGAAGGCGGGGCAATAAAGTCTTTTGAAGGTGAACAAATGGCGCCTCCACCCGAAACACGGGCTGGCGTCCCCGGAGCCGCTGGTTTCGCCGGCGGCAAAGTAATGCTCGCCGGAGCGCTGGCAAACGGAAGCCAGTTGACGATCGCGCTCAATGGAAGTGATGGCGGACAGGGAGGTCCTGGTCGAACGGGGCAGAGAGGGGCGCCAGGCGACCCGGGCGAGCGAGGAGCCGATCATCTTTTCGATTGCGCGCGTGGCGGAGGCGCCGGAGGCCGTGGCGCCAAGGGACAGGCAGGAGAGAAGGGGGCCCCTGGAGGAAAGGGCGGCGATGGGGGCGTGCTCGTTCTCAAAGGGAAGATATTTCTTCAGGTCGATATGATCGCCTTCTCGGCTAACCCTGGAGCCCCCGGGCCTGGTGGCCTAGGAGGACCGGGCGGGCCGGGAGGGCCGGGAGGGCCCGGTGGCGCCGGCACCACGTACTGTAGAGGTGGGCCTGGCGGTCCCGATGGTCCGGCCGGGGATTTCGGGACAGCCGGCGATCCCGGCCAGCCCGGAGTCCGAGGTCAGATCGTGACAAATCAGTAGATGCGAACTCACCACAAGATGGCGCGCCATGAGCATTGATGAGCATCACCACGACGGAGCAAAGGTAACGGATCGACCTGTTGCCGCTCTCATCTTAGCATTGTCACTTGCAGCGGGCATACTGCTTCCCTCTATCGTGTATGCGGTAGTGCTACGACCGAGCAACCCTGCCGACGTATTGGTTGCAAGCAGTATCTGTTTGTTTTCAGCGATCGTCTATCTCTGGACGTTGCACGCCACATCAATCGTTCCATTTCGCGACCCCTGGATGAGCAAATCAATCTTCGGTGCCGCAATTGTAGCGATATTGGGAACGTGTACGGCGGCTGTCGCGACTCAACTTTCGGCGAGCCCGCATCCTCGCGAAGGAACATGGGAGATCCGGTTGCGGCGCGTGGATCCAAATACCCAAAATCGCAGTTGTGTCTGGGATGGGAAGATCATCTTGGCTTATAGCTCGTCGAGGAGTTCGTACGTTGGGTATGCCGAAGACAAAGGGGAGAATGCCTGTGAGTATGGCGTTCGCTCAATCCGTCTCGTCGATTGGCAAGAGAAGACGAATGAGCTGCAGGTAACCATTAGAAACTTCCCCGCCAACGATGCCCACCCAGCGGATAAGCTGGTGCCGACAGAGCAGCTCTCTTTTGTTATGGACGGAGGCCCGGGACGCTGGAGCAGCAAGCAAAGCTCAAATCAAACTACGAGCTACCTTTACGCGTTCGAGATGCTTCGGCCTGAATAAGACTAAGGTTCTCTACCCCAAGTGGTCAGCAAGGAGGCGGAGTCCGATCAACCATGTCCTCACCACCGGATCATTAGTCTGCGGAAGCTTACCCGGACGCTGGAGCTCGGGTGGGGCCTCTACCAGGAGTTGATCTGGTCCTTTCGAAGCCGAGGATAATCTCATTTTGATATGGCGCTCGGGGCAGGGAAGTGGTCGCCTGACATTGCTGATACACACGAGGCGTTACTTTGGCGCGCGTGCATTCGCCCAGGGGATGAGTCGCGAGCGTTTGATGACAGTGGTTAGTCGCGCGCCAGCTTAATCTGCTTCCCGATGTGTTCTCGCCAAAGACCGAGGCGCTTGATTCGATAATCGACCAACTCGGACGATGTGCCAAACGAGCGTGCTATTTCGTCCGATGGTCGATTCTTTCTAACAGCATCGGCCATGGCTGCTCTCGGCAGTAGTACTGCCGAGGCAAGATAGTATGCGTCGTGCTCTTCGGTCCTATCATACGTTCGGCCGTAGGCTTCAGCGATGCGGGCGATCTTTGTGAGCTTATGGCCAAGTAGGATGTGCCAATACTCCTCCAGTAGAGTTACGCGCTGACGCTCGATAGTGTGGCCGTCATTCAAAAGCACGACCCAATTCTCATTGTCGGCATCCAGCGGAATAGTCATTGCAGACCATTCGCCGCCGGCAATTCCCCGTAGCTGTTTCACCGTTTGGGCGTCGAGGCAGTTCGTCTTTCCAATAGGAACAACCTTTACGCCGTCCACTTCGATGCGCAGGCTATCGATTGGCTCATTCTGAGAGAGCCCTAGATCTGCTCTGAACTTCTCAGCGGCTTGCTCCAGCTCTTCTTTCGACAGCGACGCACTGGGAGGAGACGCGTTGTCGTCAACATCCTGCTGACCAGTCCAATGAGCGCCAGTCGCTAGAGTGTGGCGTAAGCACTCAGCTGCCTTTAATAATGTGCGGACAGTTGACGACCGAACATTCTTGCCTGCTCGGAAGTGCACGAATGCGACTTTATCAAAGCCAAGTCCCGCATCCTCTGCCTCGGGACCTAGCCATTCCATAAGTCGAATTTTGGAGTTGTTATCTGGCAGCCCTTCCCCGCGTTCGATTCTCGCCAGCGTCGAGAAGCTGACACCTATGGCTGCTGACAGTGCTCGGATGCTCAGCCCTTCAGCCTCCCGCTTCGTTCGGATCGCTCGAATCAGCTTTTCTTCGAATGAGGGCATGCTCTCTCTGTGCGAATGGCACGGCTTGACACGCCCATCGGTTCGGGCGCAGGCTGTGCGGGTGACACAGACTCGCACATTTCCGATTCGGGGTGAAGCCTCCCTGGGGACGGACGTCCGGGCTTTGTTGCATGAGGTCGGGGCTGCATTGGACCAGCACCGACCGCTACGAGTCCATGTGCATGGCTTGATCACCGTGGACGAGCAGTTCCCGGTGACAGCCGCAACCCAGGAGAACGGTAATGAACGACAAAGTGCGAGAAGACCCCCAGCCCGATCACGGGAAAGGACCGCCCGAAGGCAAGGGGCGGCCAGTGGACCACGGGCGTCCGGTACCTCACCACGGCTCGGCGGCGACGTCCTGCGTGCATCCTATGAAGGTCAGGTGAAGCGTCTTGCCGAGGCCTACCCGACGCTACAGACTTTCTCAGACGAAGATGGAATGTGGCTTTTTGCGAAGAGCTCGATTATTGCGGGCTTGCCGCGGAAGGCCACGTTTCTCATAGCGCTACCGTTTAAACCCGGTCCCGGCCCGCGCGCGTGGGGCTTCTGGACTGGCGACGCGGAATTCTCGCGCTGGATTGGTCCACGCCACACGAATTTTCGGGATGGTTCGATTTGCGCCTTTGCACCGAATGAGGGTGCATGGTCCGAAGGCGGCGATCTCGCGACCTTGCTTGATCTCTACAGTGTGTGGGCGCTCCGTCATTTGCATCTAGAGGTTCTTGGCCGTTGGCCGGGAAAGCAATACGGAATCCTAGGTGCGGACCCGAGGGCGGAAGCTTATTACCGTCAACGAGAATGCCGGGACGACGAGCTTTGCGGTTGCGGGTCGGAAACGCGGCGTTACGTCGATTGCTGCAAGGCGTCTGATCTACAGTGCGACTTCATTGAAGCAGCGTCTCTCTTCCTTCAGCACACGGGCGGATTCGCCTCTCGTGCGGCCCCACCCTCGGTCGTTAATTTCGTCCAAAACAGGTCCGCGCTTCCGAAAATGTCCGAAGTTCATTTGTTGCTTGGTTGAAGCCGATTGCGTCCACCAAGCCATCTGGGAGAAGCACGGATGAGTTTATATACAAAGGATGGCCGGCCACTTCAGGTATCGGGCGACAAGGTCTATAGCCGATCGGGAACTGTGGTCGGTCGCATAAAGGGTAGCAAAGTCTACGGCAGCGACGGCCGATATGTTGGCACTATCTCTTGGCGACCGGTTGGTTTATCGCTCAACTGATAGCGCCAGCATCAGTTCGCCTTTTTCGGCGGCGAACCGAGCGGGTTCTGCGAGCGCAAATCGTGCGGGATCTGGCATATGGGCCGATGAGCCGGACATTCCCGACTGAAGGCTGGATCTTGGGCCGTCTTCGGTCGTCCTGTCCAGGCTGGACTGCCAGCCCTTTGTTCGATGCCCCGCAGGGAAGTCGAACCGCGCCCGCGGCGCGTGTCTAACTACGCCCTTCGTCCCGACAGCTGTTTATGTGCCACGGCCAGAGCGACTGTCACCCGCAGGACGTAGCAAAGCGGAGTACGTCGCTATGCGACGTTGACCGGCTAAGCGCTGGCTGTGGCAAGCTCGGTCGCCGCGTCCGTTCTCTCTATGGCGTCCAGAAGGGCGATCGCGCCAGGAATGTCTGACGCAACGTGGCATTGAAATAGTCGATCGAGAGCAAGATGGCGCGCGTGCAGCCCGTCTTCAGCAAAGAAGGCACGACAATAGGCCAGTGCTGCTGATGCGTGTTCAAAGTCGTACAAGTCATTGCTCGTAAACCGTCGAGCCTTGTCCCAACGGAAGGCGGCATGCAACGCGGCGTTGATGTGCAATGTGCGGAGCTGCTCTCTAATAAGAGGTCGCTTGCGGCGCGCCAAGAAAAACAAGTTGGCCCATTGTTTCCAGAGCTTCTGCCATAGGTCCGTTGTCTTGTCAGGCGGCAACTGGCCCGTCCGCTTTCGAAACAGGTCGCCTATTACATCCATTGCCACGTTGGCCCCTGGTTCGACTGAGCCGCGAAGCTCCGCTTCGTAAGCCTGCGCAAAGCTCCTAAGCTGATCCGCGTTTTGTATCACCCCTTCGTTTAATCCTGAAACGTTGAAGTCCAAGCCATCTGGCGACGTCTGGCCTCCGAGCGTTTTCATAACATCTTCAAGCCGCATGTCCCACATCTTGTCAAAGAATGCCTTCTGGATCGCCAGTTCTGTATCCGCGTCAAATCCTGTCTGGTTCAGATGAACGAAGCCGAGAGCGTACGCTACCTTAGTCCAGACAAGGTGATGAAACGGATGAAGGTCGCCACTGCTGTCGGTACTATGAACGAAGTACGAAATCTCTGCCAAGCCCCATCTGTTGATCGAGCAGAGACGCGCCAAGACTTAGTTCATCGGCGACGCGCGTACAGCGATCGAGTTCAAGAGTTGAATGACCTGCTGAATAACTAGTGCCATGGTAAATCCCCGTCAGTGATCAGGACGGCCATTAGACTCCGATTCGCTACGCGCCGTTTTGTGGATATCGAGGATTGTTGAATCGGCGAACTAATTAGAGATCCTTAGCCGCCAAGAGTTCGGGGCTATGGTCTCCGGCTTCCCAGCCCTAGTAGGACTGCCACGATACTTGCGAAGGCTGGCCCTTCCCATTTCGGTAAACTGTGCCACTGGGGTGAGATCGCCGAGTCCGGCTCCATTTATTCTCCCTCCATAACGCCTTGAATTGTTTCTCGATCATAGCGCGAAGTTGCAAAATCGGTTTAAGCCGCGACGCAGAGCTGATGCCTTTCAGCCAGCTCTGCATCGGGACTTGCGAATTTACAGGCGTGAGCGATAGCCAAGTTCTTCGTGCGCGTCTACGCTGCGACGGAGGCCTGCGCCGGGGCTCGCGTCAACGCAGCTATCAACTGCTTGATGTCGGGCGCTCCCAATCCGGTCACGCGGTCATAGCCGCCAGTTGCTGTAAACTCGCCATTGCTGCCAGCCGTGATGTCCCGGAAGCATCCAGTGCCGTTGAGTGGGTAAATCAACGGGTTCAAATATGAAAGCGGAGGCAATCCGGCTTCTTGTCGTGCCTCGTTGATGAGAGCGCAGAAACCTGCCCAAACCGGCGCGGCCCAGCTGGTACCGCCAATTCCAGTAGGCTGTCCGTGCAGGACCAAGAATGCTCCTTCATTTGGATCAGCGGCGGCACTCACGTCTGGGACCGACCATTTGCTCCCGGTCGGTACGCCTTTGCCTGTCTGCCAGGCAGGGCGGCTGAAGAAAATGCTGTCACCGCCACCACTGCCGGGCCAGCCGTCCTCGTGTGCAACGGCGCCGTTCCCCGGTGCAAGCTTCAAGCTTGTCCCACCGACGCCGATGACTGCTGTATCGGAAGCTGCATACTCTGCCTGAAGTGGGCCGTTGGGGGTCTGTCCGTCGCTGTTCGGATTGGATACGGCATCGCCGCTCGACACGAAGACATTTACTCCCATCGCCGCGAGCATGAGGAATTTCTGATGCTGGGTTGCCACTTCGCCGTTTGGGCCTCCCATGAAAGTTCGCCCAATCCCAGGCTAATCGACAGTTGTCGCAAGCTCGGATCATTCGAAGCGTCCGCGATGATTCGATCGAGCGCTCGGTCGAGCGCTACAAACTGAAGTGAACCGGTCGCGTAGATTTTGATTTTCGCTCCAGGAGCGATCCCGCTGGTCCAGGATACATCCAACGTCTCCTCTCCCTCGGGGGCGGGCAGATGGCCAGCGCCCACTTTGATCTTGCCGATCCTTGTCAGATCGACGGCGATCCCGTTTGCTTTCCAAAACTCCGTAATGTCATGATCGTTCGGAAAGGTGTCGATCAATATCGCAATCGTCTGGCCCGCGCCGGTGACGCCCAATGCGTTCGCATTATACGCTTGGAGAATCTCGGCGACGAGATATGGCGGAGAATTCGCAATATTTGGCGAGGGCAGCCCGTGCCGATCCAGAGTGACGCGATTGGTGTGCACAAGCTTGCGCGCCATGTGCTTGTGAGCGTGACGGAATGGTTGCAAACCAATGATGGCATGAACCGGCGCGCCGACAGATACGGGGAGGCTTGGCGCGTTCTGCGCGGCAGTGTAGGTGATTCCTTGCTTTGTGACCCTCACCATTTGAACGCCGAGGCTTTGTTCGATCTGACCGACCGTGGCCTTGGCGTATACTCCGGTTTCGCCGGGGACTTTCCCCGACGACTGTGAAGCCTTGTTCGGTCAGCCATGTTTTGAGCGCGTCGACGTCGGCTCTTTTGGGGCTGTACCTCTGACCTATCTGGTCTGCAGACAATACTTCGCCCTCAGCAACACGCTTCTCCAGATCGTCATTGTCAGGCATTTCCAGTGAAAAGAGCAATTCCATCGTTTCGTTACGGGTGTCGCTCTTTGCTTGAGCCACCATCAGGCCAGCTTTGGTCATTCCGGGTTGGGCGGGCAATTCGGTGACGCTGTCTGTAAAGACCTTGCGATCGCTCATAAAAATTCTCGCTAAAAGACCTTGGTGGAATGGTCGTCCGCGACTCGGTTCAAGCGCGACTCGGTTCAAGAACCGCGCGTTGCAACTCGTAGTTTCGTATCTTTATGGTTTTCGGGTCCGCCCCTTGTGGCCTGGTTCACATTCGCGAAAAATCTCGCGAACTCCAGACGGGCTAGGCGCATTCGATCGTGACACGACTTACGACAGGCATGATTACCTACCTGAGAAGCGTGAAGGCCAAGTCCGACGCTCCAAAGTAAGAGGAGCGGGCGGTCAGATAAGGCCAGCATTCCAGCGCTGCCCCCACGCTGACCGCCTTCTCTAGGGAGGGACCAATGTCGACCAATTTACAGCTGGTCCGCGTGCCTATCGGCATGGCCGGTCTGCTCGTCGGTTTTGTTGGGACCATGCACATCGTGATGCCCTGGTGGTTTGCAAGCACTCGAGCGACCGGCTACGTCATAACTGCCGCGTTCTTATGTGGCTCCAGGCCATACCGGCCTTGAAGGCTTCCGAAAGAGCCGAAATGAAACAGCGATTCCTTGATGCGTTGAATCGAAAGAAATAGCCATGCCTATCGCCGAAGATAGATGTTTGACCTGCGGCACTCGTCATCGACGAGGCAATCTCGACACGACTGTTTCGTTTTGCGAGCTCTTGATGCAGACGGGACTTCTTTGGGCTCTCTACTGGTTTTGCTCAGTGGACTGCTACAAGAAGGCTGTAAGCAAATACATCAAAGACAAACGCTACGGCTTCTATAAGTCACTGAAGCGCTCTTAGAAGACATAGGCGCCGAGGTCGATTTCAAGGAGATCGACATCGGCTACGAACCGGAAGAGGAACAGGAGGAGGAGGAGGCTGAAGATACAGAGGAAACGGAAGCAGACGCCGACACGGAAGCTGGATAATAAGGAGAGCCGCGCAAATGCGGCTCCATGTTCGTACCGGCGGCACCACGCCCATCCCCCGCTGCAAGCCAGCGAACCCCGTCATGGTCTATTTCTCGTGCAAGGATGCCTTGCGCTCGTGCCGACCGATCTAAGGCGACAGCAAGGTCGTCGGGCCTGCTCACGAGTGCACCGCGAAAGAACTGCGACACGGCGGAGAGCCGTCGATAGCGCTGACACAATCTCCCGCGTGGACAGGTGGATGCTGCGCCTATCGGAGACGTGGATTAAGCGCTTGCCACTTTTTCCCGGTCTGCTGTAGAATCTTCTTTGTGTGAGGAGTTCGAGGAATAGCCTCCCTTCAGTTCCAGATTTCGCAAATTCATTTGAAACATTCTGTAGGGGACATTGCGATGGCAAAGCCTTCGGTTTCCCGTGAGGCCTTTCGTGGGTTGTTCGCCTTTTATGCGGCCAAGGCCCACCTCGATCATAACGATGTCGCCGAAGGCCGGCTCCTCAAACTATTTGGATCGAGCGAACACATCCCGGATGGGCTGTTGGAGTTATGGTCATCACGGACTGAGCTGATTGGCTCTGAGGCTGTTGGCAACATAATGTCACCACTCGCTCATCAGATCCTGGACGGCAGCGCACAATACAGCCACGCCAGCGACTTCCTTCATCGACTGTTGCGCGAGTTAGACCGAGACGACCATTGACCGCGGTTGCGAGTGGCTGACGCTGACCTGTGGGAGGCTACTCTGACGGCGTTTCCCCGTAGCCTGGATTTTCGTTCGACGCTGCACCTCAAAACACGGCGACGAGCCGATCGCCGTCCCAAAGCTCAACGTCGTGCTCGCCATTCGGCTCGACGTCTCGCCGCCTGCTCGTCGATGCAGTCGAGCTTCGCGCAGTCGAGCTTCGCAGCGCAAATCACTTGCCGGTTGCCGTCCACCACGAACACTTTGTACCGCATGATGGAAGTCCCATCCTCTAGGGGGGACCACCATCGTAGTCGAAGGTTCGTTTAAGGCAGCGTTAACGTAAGGGCTGGCGCGAGGAACGTTTATACGTGTGGCAATTCGGCTACACCGGCGGTCCGGACTCTTCGATCCCGACGGCGCGTACGGTAATACCTGTCCGGTGTAGTGCGCCTCAGGAGCGTAATCTGATCGCGTGCCGAAGCGAGCGCCTCGTCGAGCCTCATTGAGCTGCTTGACTAGTTGGTCGACGATCCCTTCATCAGTCAGATGGGGTCAATGAATGCACGCCGCGCGATGCCAGTTCGACCTGAGGGATCGTCACCATCAGAGCGTTAACGCTCATACGCCATTGTCCAAAATGAGCTCGTCACAAAATCGATCGCAAGTAGATGCCAAACATCTTGCATGAGCAATGTGCGTAAAGTTACGGAAAGTGGATAAGGGGTCGCGAAGCGTACTACTTCTTCAGCAGTATTCCGATCGTGCGCGCCATCCGCCTCACCGAGCCGGCGTGGCGGCCCAACTCCGCAGCGATCTTCGATACACCGGCTCCTTGCCGAGCGAGCGCGGCTAAGCGACGAACCTCCTGCTCGGCCCACTGCTTTGGCTTTGGTGTTTTCATGCCGGGCGCTCGACCACACTCATAGTGAGTCGACGAGACGCTTCCCTGCGTTCGCCTTGTCTCGTTTGTCTTTGCGGTGACGAATTGAACTCCGACGTGAGATCCATCCACCCAAACCAACTCGCAGCGTCGAAATGCCAGACCGGTGGAGGACAGAACCAGGAAGAATTCCTGTGCTTTCAAGGGGTCTGTTGAGCCCTCGACCTCAAGCTTGGCGCCACTCGCAGAGGCGTCGACAAGAATGCAGCTTCGCCGCCACGTCCCATCGACGCCCATGATGCTCACAATGTGCTTGTGTTCAAACCGAACGCGGTGCGCCTTTCGATTGTTCTCCATGATCCGCAATCCCCGATTTCAAACCGTTTCTCCAAAGAATGCGTCGCCTCCCTGCGCGCCTCTGCAATAAGCAAATGAATCCTAGCCGACTGAGCCAGCGAACTTCTTCTGGTCGTTTCATTCAGTGTGGTCTGTCCGATGAGCAATCGGATGCAGCCATTCCCGCGTTCGAGAGTGAAGATGGCCTGATGGATGTCATCTGTTGTTTGGATGTCGAGAGCTTGAACTTGCGACAACAGAGCGGCGACGTTCCCAAAATCTCAGGCGGTTTCTGGGGCGAGGAATATGTCTTAGACTTCGCGTGGTGCAGCTGTCGAAATTTAAGAACCGACGACATTGTCGCAAATCTCTATTTGGCTCGGCGGCGTTGCCGAAAGTAATCCAAGACGCGATGAAAAATACAGCTATGCGCGAGTACAACGACAGGCCAACTCGAACTAAGCCTCGCCACGACAACCATGGCCACCGACCCGCCCTAAGAATATTCAAGAACTTACGCCAAACCGGTTGACAAACAATTATGAGATTGCGACCAGCAGGTATCGTAGTATGTAGGTTGCGTCCCGAACACCATCGAAATTCGGTGAGAATAGCGGCGGAATGCGCAGGGCCGCCCGCGGTTGATGCGAGAAAGAAACAAGGATGCCGACTTACAGGAGTAGAGCGGCTCCGCGATTCGAACAGAACTTTTGAAGGCACTTTGTCGGTATCACGTGGAATTTCATCTCCAACGGAGCGGCAACCTATTTGCCAAATTGTAATCAGTTCGCGCGGCGGATCCTTTTGTGTTATCAGCTTAAAGATACGCTCCGGAATTCCATCCTCTAATTCCTTTCGGAAGCGGACTTTCACAAGGCTGTGGGTGTTCCGCAAGTGTCCGACTCGATCCGCAATGTCCTTGTCGATGTTTAACTGACACTCCGGATGGGTCATCACAACGATGCCGTCGATGTGACCTTCCCGCGCAAGGAAGGATCACGATTGGTGAGCCAGCCCTTTACCCTTTGGGCGCAATCCTCCGCCTGTTGCAGCGGGTTCTTCTCCTCATCGATCCCTTCCCAGGAACCGATAGCATCGCAGCTAATTGCTCCTCGATGGTTCTTCAGCTCGAGAACAATCATTCCTTCCGCCCGAGCAGGCACGCGTCGATCTCCGGGGGACAAGAAATCGAGGAATGCTGGTCAAGAGTGCCCACTCGTCTTCGAACAATCCATCGCTCAGTGTTCGAATGGCATCAGCTTCGTTGGGGGTGCGCGCCCCACAAGGAATGTGAACGGTCACGACGTTTCCTTCCTGAACGAATAGTGCTTTCGAGAAGTTCGTCTGCGGGTGCAAAAGATAACTAACCTTTATGGTTGGGTCCAGGCCTTGGGTATCTGAAGCTCCTGATCGATCGTGTCCCTTCGAGGTCATTCAATGCGATGACGCTTTCGCCTAGTATGCCGCCGACGTTGACTTGAGAAACGCCATGATCGTTGAAATTTGGACCCGCGCCGCTGGCTTATTGGTATGCGGCTTTCACCAATTCCTGGCCTAGTTTAGCCAGTGCTCCACCACCGACCGCGACAATTGTTAGAACGCCTTGATTGGATTCGTAAAATCGCCGCAGTAACAGCGAGGAAAATGGCTTAAGCACGAAGCTAAACACCTTCGCTATCGCGATGAATAGTTCCAAGCTCACCAACATCAGCGCGACTAGTGCATTCGCACCGGCGGAAAAGGCGGCAGCCAAAGTAGAAATATGAGGATCAAGTTTGAAGTTGAGCGCGTGTCCCAAAACGTTAGACACTAAAAATACATCACGTCCATGAACAATGTTGGATTGATACAGCGGCCGAACGAAAAATTCCCAAACGTTCGCTAGCACGATGGAAAGGAAAATGAGCGCCGCTGCTGCCGCAACGTAGATCGTTGTTGCTCCGAAGCTGATGGTTACAGATCCAGCAGTCGCCGTGTTACTCAAGACCCGGAGGACCCAACCGATGAGCCAAATCCCAGCAACGCCGACCACAGTAGAAAAGATCATAGGAAGCAGCAGCACTGAGTGCTTGCGCCGACCTGCCCCGGGGCGAGGCGTCCACCAAGTCCATATTTGAGCACCCAAACGAGCTCGGTGCCTGCCATGAGTAGGATTCCTGGAAAAACGACGAAAATGAAGCCTCTCCCCCACCGCTCGAACGCTTCGTCGCCTTCGAATAGCTCCTGATAGATTTCGAGAAGCCACCGCGCATCTTGTGACAGATGTTCGCCGAACGATGTCTCCTCTACAAATACCCACCAATCGCCCATCTTCTTTCGTAATCGGTCTCGACCCGCTGGTCCAATTAGGAAATCGAGACCTGACAGGAGACCGGCGACCACGACGAGAGCTACAAAGAAGTTGTCCAAAAATGTATGGGATTCGGAGACAGGTGCTGCAGCCATCGAGTAGACCAATTTATCTACGGTTGCTCATTTGAGCCGAGTTGGGCGCGGTGTATCAGGCTGCAAGGTGGCGCGAAACGCAATCGAACCGAAGCTATTTGCAAGTTATGCGGTACCAAGAATATCCGCAATGATTGCCACGAATGCTGCCACCTTCTGCGGGAGAGACGTCGAAGTTGCTATCGCCACAGATAGCACGACCGCTTACGTTAGGGTCGGCGCCGCCCACCCCGTTTGCCTCGCTACAAAGTTCGAACACGTCGTACTTATGCTCTTTGCACGCATTCTCGTCTTCGCCGTGGCACACGATAGCGGCTTTCGTTGGTACGGATGTTTTCGGCAGGCGCGGCCCAACTCCAGTGACGATGGTATGACGACCGGTACCGATTTCGACGTAGTTATCATCGCGATGCATTAGCCAGCCTGAGAGCTGTATTCTATCTCCTCTTCTGTAGTTGCAGGTATGTTCGCAGGTGTTTACCAAAATGCGGGCCGAAGTGCCGTCTTCTGAAACCATAAACCTGCAAAGGCCGTCCTTTAAGTCTGGAGGTTCACGTACCGTGCCAGTCCATCCATCGCGACCTATAAATCTATTCAGGTAGAGTTCCTGGAACTTGTCGTCCCGCCTCCAAGGCTCTAGCGCCGCCAACAAGTTGAGTATTTCCTCCGCGCTTCCTTCTCGTACAACCAGTGACGATGCCGGTGGCGTAAGCGGGCAAGTCATTTCGGTCCGCTTCCATGATCCTTCGACTTGTGCGTTCTGGACTATAAGGAAGGCGCGTCGCGCCTCAGCTTGAAAAAAATAGCCGATTGAGGCGAGGAAGATCGGTACGACAACGAGGATTATCCAGCGCAACGGCAGCATTGCGAGTATGCGGATAGCCAGCGGCAACTGCTCTGATTTATCGGCCCGTTTAGCTTTGGCTCCTTCTAGGAAAGGGATCCAGAAGTTGTTGCAAAACTCTTCTGTAAGGAAGTCGCTATGTCGGTATCCGTGGTGCCACCTCGTTTCGACGGGCGGGCTATTAAAGCCGGTTGAGCCGACCGAGCCGTAGTCCCAGCCTGCGCTCTCGGCCAAAGCAGGCCAGAAGTCTTTCGTACCGATCTCGTTGAGCAGGGGATCGGCAAAGCGACCAAGAACTTGGTCCAGAGGGAAGTCCTCGCGGACAACGCTCCCGCAAAAAATAACGCGGTACCATTTAAACTCGGGATAGTCGGTCAGTAACTTGCCAACAACGTACGTTCCGAAGCTATGCGAGATGACGGACATTCGCTTCGGATCACTTCCCGTATCTTGTTTGTAGGCCCGTATCGCTGTTCTGATGTCCTTTGCGACACGCTCGATCGCCTTATTTCGAAAGCCGGTGAATGGCGCGAGGAAACGCGCAATACTAAATCGACCGTAACTGGTCGCCGCGACTGCAAAGCCCGAGTTCTCGAGAGCAGGCTTTACATCGTCCATCCAGAGCGCACGGTTGTTGATACCATGCACAAGCACAACCAGATGATCGGTGTTCGGGGAGCCTGGGGACGTCGCCGCCCCCTGATCTGCAGAGTGGTCGGTCAATGTTTTGCCCGCTGCAAAGCGCAAAAATCGGGTGTATAAGTCGATAGCCTAATATAGCCAGGGTCCGCGTTCAACCGGGCGCTTTACTTCGCGTCTGCAACACGTCCCGCTCGGTGCGCAAGACTGGGCATGCTCTATCGCTTCGATACAGCGTGAAAAGGATGGTCGCAATGACCCGGCGGTTAGCGCCGGGGTCCGAGGACGCAGTCACATAGGGGGACCGGTTCAGTTCCAAACGCGAAATGTGCTCTGGGGGTCAGGGACAGATATGCCGTCCTCAAATCGGACCGCACGACGCGCTGGCATTGTAGCCGAAGGGCGACTTTCAGACAAAGTGAATGCGAGAAAGAGAAGAGAAAAGTCGCCGCAAGCAAATGGTGACTGCGTCGTTGGATTATCGCAGGACAGCTGAGGAGTTGAGTACCCCGACACGCTCTAGCATGCCACTGTGATCGCAGCCTTCAAGGACGCGATGCGCCGCTCGCGCGGTGGCCGCGAAGAGCGGCCATCCTTGAGCGCCGCTGCGCAAGCGGCCTGCTGCTTGTGCAACGCCTCAATCTTCAATGAAGCAGTGCGGCCGGTGCATCGCAACAGTCACTGAGCTGTGCGGGGGAAAGATACCGTCGCATCGAAGCTCACGATCCAACAAAGCGCTGGTTATTCGCGCGAAGCGCGTTATTATCGGCAGCAGTCAACATTAGTTGCGAGTTGGATTGGCTTGCTTCCCGAGTTCAAAGTCAGGGATGGAGGTGTGCCATGCTCGAAATTGGCTCACTCATTGGTATCAGCAAGACTTTTCTTGAGACGTTCTCTCTGCTGAAAACGTTGATTGGCGGCACGCGTGATTCGTCGAGCGCCAAGGTACTGACCGATCTGCGCGATAAAGTAGATCGATCGTGTCCCTGAGCGTGGTGTAACTGGCGGTGGGACACCGCGTTCGCCGGCGAGAGCCGGACTGGTCAGCTGGCGATAGCCGGGAGGCTGACGGTGGGATCATCGCTCAACGGCGCGATGGTTTCCAGCGTCATGTAGCGGGCGCGCTGGACGGCCCATTCATCGTTCTGTTCGAGCAGGATCGCGCCGATGAGGCGGACGATGGCGTCCTCATTGGGGAAGATGCCAACGACCTCGGTCCGCCGCTTGATCTCGCCATTGAGGCGCTCGATCGGATTGGTCGAGTGCAGCTTGGTGCGGTGCTGCGGCGGGAACGTCATATAGGCGAGCACATCGGTCTCGGCCTCGTCGAGGAAGCCGGCAAGCTTCGGCAGCTTGGGACGGAGCTGATCGGCGACCTTCCGCCATTGCGCGCGTGCGGCCTCGGCATCATCCTGGGCAAACGCGGTGGCGATGAAGGCGGAGACGACGCGCCGCCCGCTCTTGCCGGCATGGGCCAGTGCGTTGCGCATGACGTGCACGCGGCACCGCTGCCAGGTGGCGTTGAGCACCTTGCGAACGGTGGCCTTGATGCCCTCATGGGCGTCGGAGACAACCAGCTTGACGCCGCGCAGGCCGCGGCGGGCGAGCTTGCGCAGGAACGCGGTCCAGAACGTCTCGGCCTCCGACGGGCCGATATCCATGCCGAGAACTTCGCGCCGGCCATCGCTGTTGACGCCGACCGCGACGATCACCGCAACCGAGACGATGCGCCCCTGCTGACGCACCTTCACGTAGGTGGCATCGATCCACAGATACGGCCAGTCGCCCTCGATCGGACGGGCGAGGAAGGCCTTCACCTTGTCGTCGATCTCCGCGCACAGCCGCGAGACCTGGCTCTTGGAGATGCCGCTCATCCCCATCGCCTGCACCAGATCGTCGACCGAGCGGGTCGAGACGCCCTGCACATAGGCTTCCTGCACCACGGCGGTGAGCGCCTTCTCGGCCATCCGGCGCGGCTCCAGAAAGCCCGGGAAGTAGGAGCCCTTGCGCAGCTTGGGAATGCGCAGTTCGACCGTGCCGGCGCGGGTCTCCCAGGTCCGGTCGCGGTAGCCGTTGCGCTGGGCCAGACGCTCGGGGGTCTTCTCGCCGTAGGCGGCCCCGGTCTGGCCTTCGACTTCCAGCTCCATCAGGCGCTGGGCAGCAAAGCCGATCATCTCACGCAACAGATCGGCATCAGGGGTCTTCTCCACGAGCGTGCGGAGGTTCATCATCTCATCGGTCATCGGTGGTTCCTCGAATCAGGTTGGTGTCAGCAACCCGACCCTACCGGCGAATCGCCGGTGACCACCGCAAAGCCGCCCGCCCGCTACGGCGCTATGTGAGAGCGCGCGTGCGGACGGCTTTGCTCTACCGAGCTACACCACCAATGGGGACACGACCAGTAGATCAGTTCCAAGCTCGTTTGGAAGGCATTGCAATCCAGCTCGAACAAACCGAGCGGTTGACTCGAATGATTCCCGCATGGGAAGCTTACGCAAATCAGATCCCAGTATGGAAGGACGTTACCACAATTCCCGAAGCGGAGGCGCAGCAGATACACGTGTCGTTGCGACAGCTGGTTGATTCTTCTATTCGGGACCAGTTCTCCGGCACATTCTTCCGGACGGACTTCGACGATCTGCCCGACATGAGACGGCTGATTGATATCTTTCGCGGTCACGTCACAAATATCGACAGAACAGTTTCAGGAATCCCCGCGGGCAATCTGCAGGCATTTCGAGCGCTGTGGGGTTCGATTAGCACCGATTTCAACAACTTGAAAAATGCCGCATACGAGGTGCGACGTAACGCAGAAGATCTCCAAGGGAGATTGATTGGCGAGCTCATGAAATCTTCTCAAGAGGCTCGCAAGTTTCTCGCCCAAAACTAGACGGGCCCATCTTCATCTTCATCAAGTTGAACCGGATGTGCGCCCGCCGGCTCA
The DNA here is from genome assembly GCF_014198245.1 of Bradyrhizobium sp. cir1. Taxonomy (GTDB): domain Bacteria; phylum Pseudomonadota; class Alphaproteobacteria; order Rhizobiales; family Xanthobacteraceae; genus Bradyrhizobium. The sequence goes on along the minus strand of NZ_JACIHE010000020.1, from coordinate 21,756 downwards.
GCCTGTCGGACGGCGCCGGACGACGGGACGGATTTCTGGGGTTCGTTAGAACCCAGTTAGAACCCAGAAAGTCAGACTGGGAATGGTGCCGACCGCAAGTGGCGAAATCCTTGACCGCGCTGCTATTCCCCGCTTCATCCTCCCAGAGGTACTGACGCGGTGTCAGGGGATGTCTCCATGGGTGTGTCACTGCCGGGACGAAAGAACGCCCGAAGCGAACGTCGCATCGAGGGCTCTTGCACAATCGGAGGGCTCCGCCGATGGGCTGGTCGCGAAGTGACGAAAGCATTGGCCGCCTTGGAAAATCCGACCCTCATCCCCCGAACATAAGTACCGACACGGCAAGAGGGGGGCGATAGTTGTGTCTAGCGGGCGTCGATAGGGTGCCGCATGCGCGTCGGCACAGCTATTATTCCGAAAGCGGCCTGGCGAAGCCACGGCGACTGGTGCCAGGCACGCCCGCGAATATGGAAATCGATGGATGGTGGAGATCGACCACAAGCGCATAAAGAAACTAAATGCGAAGGGACGTCTCACGGAAAGACTGTACAAAGAGGCAATCCGCGCCTCCTACTCGGCAATGGTGCCGCTCTCCTTTGGCAACGTGCCGTTCGGCTACTCGCTCACAAAGTTGAGCGCACAAGAACGTCAACTCAGGAACAGGCTGAGCATGAGCGTCGGCGATTTAGCATCACCTTGTCAGAGAAAACCGCGGACGCATTCGAATGGCCAAAGACCATGACCGATGCCCACACAGATTCCGAGTTCATTAGAAGCGCTCTCCGCGTACACCATGTCCTTCTTCAGCGATCGTTGGCTGGTCATACCTTTTTCGTCAGATCTTCCGATGGAAGCGGAGAGCTGACGAGGCTCGACCTGTTCGTCGCAAGCCCAGGTCTACTCAGCCTCAACCCGCCGCTACGGCGGCTTGCCGGAACTGGCTTATCCCTTCCATGACCGCGACGTCGTCGTCACCTCCTGCGGTCGCCTCTGCACCGCAAGAGAATCAATATCTCCCTCGTGCTGGCCGGCCAGAAACTCGGCATCAAGGTAAGTCGACGATGGCATTTGGCTCGTCAGCTTCATGCACTATGATCTTGGATAGTTCGACCTGGAGCAGAAAACCCTGCAGCTTCTCGACAACCCGTTTGGCACGAGGTTGTCACCCATGTCTTAGGTACGATCCGTTACCTATGTGTCCGGGCTGGACACGCGACGAATCGGATAAGCTGGGCGGACTTGGAGGTCGGTCATGAGTACACCCCACGCCAATCCAGAGCATGTACCGCAGCGGCGCTGTCCGAAATGCCATCAGTGGCAGCCGATCAAGGCTGACGCTGGCGATAGTGAAACCGATTGCCCCCGATGCGGATGGCGATCTCACGGGGACAGCGAGCAAACCTATCCGGATGCATAGGCAATGAGCAGCGAGCTGACTTTCGAGCAGCGAAAAAGCCAATGGCTTGGGCACGCTCAGCGACTTATGGACGTAGCGCTTGAGATCGTTGGCCAGTGCGACAAATTCGATACGGAAAAGGGGAGCCAAGATCCGAAGGTGATCGCTCTTGCCTTGCTGTCTAGAAGTCTAGGCCACTTTCGAGGGGTCCCGCGGCTACTGGACCTCGGGCTCATTGTCGAGGCCAGAACACTAACGCGCTGCATCTTCGAGAACCTGTTCATGCAAGGCGGCCTTGCTGAAGGCGGTGATGCGTTTGTCAAACAGATGGTTGAAGACGCTGCGAGGAGCCGGCAGTCACGCGGCAACTGGGTCCTCTCGTGGCTCGAAGTCCAGAATTCGAAGTCCCCTCACGAGGACGGCCTTCGTCAAACCATGGGCCTGCTTCGGGCTCGGTATCCAAAGGCCCGCGCGATCAACTACGCCGACGCTACAAAGGGGTGCAGCATCAAGGACGCCTACCTTTGGTACAAGCAGCTTTCGTCCGACTCAGCTCATCCGTCCCTCGAAGCGCTGACCAGATACATCACCAGACAGGGCGACGGTTCGCTGCTTCTCACCGTTGAAGCCGAGGTGACCGAAAAAGACATTCTCGACACAATCGAGTGGTCGTGCCAAGCCCTCATGGGTGTGATTGTTGGCGCTAACCAGATTGCTGGACCAGTTAAGGCCGGCGTGAAGCTATCTGGGTTGTTCGACGAATTCCTGCACCTGGCTGGGGTCGCAAGTAGTGCCATCGCCCCTCCCAATTGAAGACCGGATCGAACGTGCGGCCCAGCTCGTGCTTCGCTCGCGCATCTTCTTCGACATCTGGTTTTATTTTGAGGGTGCCGACACCCGGCCGCACCTGCTCGATACCATGAATGAGTTCAGCGAGTTCTTCCGCTTCGCTCCACATGCCCATTTCGTGGCGTTCGTCGTCTCGGTCGCTGCGCTCTTTGAAAAGCGACGCGACACGATAACGCTTCCTGCACTCAGCCGAGAGATGGCTCGGGCAGGGATGCTTTCGCCACAAGCTTATTCCGAAGTGGAGGCGCTGATCAGTCATGCCGAACCGCTGGCCGGCAAGGTTACTATTCTGCGCCACAACGCCTTCGCGCACCGAAGCGCCCGCATCTCGTATGACGACATCTTCAAGGCCGCAGCAATCACCCCGGCCCAGATGCGCGAGCTGACAGAGATAGCCCTGAAAGTTGCTAATGCGCTGCTGCGCGCAAGAGGCCACCAAGAGCAGTTTTTCAACGAGCTCGCCCGCGAGGACGCCGAAACCATGATGAGGGTGTTACAGAGTGCAACTCACAATGGATAGATGAAGCAAGCATGTTGAGTTCTGCGTCGCCCGCCACGAGCAGACCGCGCCCCAGGTCAGACAACGAAGGCGGGCCGTGAAAGAACGCGGCTCACCTGGGCGATGTTCCACGCGCTCCCGCGAGGTGCTGTGATGCCTCGCTTGTTGAGCGCCGCAGCGATCCCGTGTGCAGAGGTCATGCCTTCGCTTTGAATGGCTTGGATCAATGGAGAGCCAGATCGGTGGCTCGACGGTTCGCTTTGGCAGTTCGGACGGCGCGCGCCCTTGTAAGATCATTGCAGGTTTCTGCGCGGCCACGAAAGCCGCCGAGACGAATTCCTCGCGCCTTAGCGGCCGCCAGTGCCGCCCGGGTCCGCTGGGATATCGCTTGAGCTTCGTTTTCCGCGACGGCGGCCAGAATATGGATTGTTACCGGTTCGCCCGGGGGAAATCGACCGCCTCAATTTCGGTCCCGCTTTCCATCAGGTTAGAACGAAGGCGACGTTTCGAGCCAATCGGTCAAGCTTCGCAATGATTAGAGTGACCCGATGCAGCCGGCACGCCGCAAGAGCTTCCGCAAGCCTTGGGCGGTCGATACGTCGTCCGCTTTCGACCTCGGTGAATTCCGAGACCAGTTCGCCCCGGTCGCATAGGCGCTCAATTTGGGCCAGCCGTTGGGCTGTCAATCGGCTTGCAAATTTGACCCCTCATCGGCGTCCAATTCTGACCCCTTTGCGCGGCGGGGTTTGCTGGTAGCGCTCGTCTCGTCGGAGCTGGCCGGGATAGCGGAGGCGAGACGAGCGCGGATGGCGTGATCGTCGTCGCGGCTTTTGAACCGCCAGCTATCGTTGCCGGTCTCGACAATGTCGCAGTGATGGGTCAACCGGTCGAGCAGCGCGGTGGTCATCTTGGCGTCGCCGAACACGCTCGGCCATTCGCCGAATGCGAGATTGGTGGTCACGATGACGGAGGCGCGCTCATAGAGCCGGCTGACGAGGTGGAAGAGGAGCTGGCCACCGGACTGGGCGAAGGGCAAATAGCCGAGTTCATCCAGCACGATGAAGTCCATCCGGGTCAGATGCTCGGCGAGCCTTCCCTGCCGTCCGTTGCGCGTCTCGGTCTCGAGGCGATTGACGAGGTCGACTACGTTGAAGAAGCGGCCGCGGGCACCGGATCGGATGCAGCTTCTGGCGATGGCAATGGCCAGGTGGGTTTTGCCTGTGCCGGTGCCGCCAACCAGCACGACGTTGCGTTGTTGGGCGATGAAGCCGCCGCCAGCGAGATCATTGACGAGGGTCTGATTGATCGGCGTGCCGTCGAACTGGAAGTCGGCGATGTCCTTGGCAAGCGGCAGCTTGGCAATGGTGAGCTGGTATTTGATCGACCTGGCTTGCTTCTCGTTGATCTCGGCGTTGAGCAGGTCGCCGACAATGCGCTGAGGTTCGTGCTGGCGCTTGACGGCAGTTGCCATGATCTCGTCGAAGGCAGCCTTCATGCCGTAGAGCTTGAGTTCGCCCATGAGATCGAAGATTTGGGTTCGTTCCATCAGACGGTCCTCCGGAGGTTGTCGTAGCGGGCACAATCGGCGATCGGTGCATGACGGAGCGTCAGTGCGGCCGGCGTCATGATGTTGGCCGGTGGGGCGGGTTCACGTTGACGGGCCAGGATATTGAGCACGACATCGGCGGAATGGACGCTGTGACTGAGCGCTTCGGCACAGGCCGCTTCCACCGCGGGCAGACCGTCAGTCAGCACCGCGTTGAGGATGTCGACCATCTGCCGATTGCCATCGTCGGTGCCGGCAAGCTTGCGCCGGATCCGCTCGATCGCGGCCGGCAGCACCCAGTCTTTGAAGGGAGCACCGTTGCGCAAGGCGCCGGGTTTGCGGGCGAGCACCGGCACATAATGCCAAGGGTCGTAGACGGTATCGCCGCGGCCAAAGGATCGCGGGTGCTCGGCAACGATGCGTCCATCCTGACGGATCACGATGCGATCGGCATAGGCTTGAACCTCGACCGGTCGTCCGACTGCGCTGGCTGCGACCGAGTACTTGTTGTTGTCGAAGCGCACCAGGCAGGTCTTCGAGACCGACGCAGGCACCGCATGGAAGCCGTCGAAGCGGCCGGCATAGGGAACGAGTTTGGGGCGTTCGGCTTCGAACACTTCCCAGATCGTCTGATCGACCAGCTCCGGATGGCGATGAGCCTTGGCGTAGGCGATGCATTTGTCGAGCAGCCAGGCATTTAACTCGTCGAGGTTTTTGAACCGCAGCCGCGGCGTGAAGAAGCGTTCCCGGACCAGCCCGACCTGGTTCTCGACCTGCCCCTTCTCCCAGCCCGATGCTGGCGTACAGGCGACCGGATCGACCAGATAGTGGCTGCACATCTGCAGGAAGCGGCGATTGTAGAGACGGCCTTTACCGACGAAGATCGTCTCTACGGCGGTCTTCATGTTGTCGTAGATGCCGCGGCTGCAGGTGCCTTTGAACAGGGCGAACGCCCGGTCGTGGGCGTCGAACACCATCTCCTGCGTCTCCCGCGGATAGGCCCGCACGAACAGCATGCGGCTGTGACAGAGCCGGACATGGGCGGCCTTCACCATCACCGTGGTGCCGCTCAGCAAGACCACCTCGTGGCTCCAGTCGAACTGGTAGGCTTCGCCTGGGGCAAAGCTCAGCGGGACATAAGCGGCCGCGGTCGATTGCCCGCGTTCTTTGCTCCACCGCCTGGCGTAACGCCGCACCGCATCGTAACCGCCGTCTTAGCCGCGGCCGCGCAGCTCTTCGAAGATCCGGATCAACGTCAGCTGTTCACGAGCCGATTTAGCCGCGTTCGCCGCCAGCAAACCGTCAAGCTCTACTGCCCATCGTCCCAGCTTTGGCCGCGGCTGCACCTGCCGCTCGTACTCGAAGGAGGTCTCTCCCGACCTCAACACCTTCCGAACCGTGTTCCGCGACACCTTCAGGTCACGGGCGATCTCCTTGATCGTCTTGCCCTTGATGAAGTGCTCGCGCCGAATCCGGGCAATCGTCTCCACGATCAGCATCCCCCACCACCTGCTTCGTTCCAAAGCAGGCAGCGCAACAGACCAATCTGTAGGGGGTCAATTTTGGACGCCGATCCCCCGGCTTAGGGGGTCAATATTGCAGGCCGAATGACAGTTGGGCCTCTAGCCCGAGCCCGGATCGACCTTGGCGCTGTGTGCTGACGCGATAGCATGCGACGTAATCGGTTGGATTTCACGGGCTGGCCCCAGAACATATTGAGCAAGGGTGGTTACTTTGAATGTCACATTCAGTTGCGGGCCGCTGCAAGGTCCGCTTATCCGCGCGCTGATCATGGGTAGCGCGCGAGCTATTCGCTAAGAGCGCTTACGCTTTGGAGAGCCATTGGGCGGGTTGAGCGATGTCCGCTATCTGACGCTTGCCGGACTCTGACGTGAAACTGCCCGGCTGCGGAAAAGGGCACAACGGACGGCCGGCTGCCGAACGCGCTGCGCCGCCCCTGAAACCCTTCCCGCATTCGACCATCGTGCGCGTTAGGTCTGCCGTAGCTCGGACAGCTGACCTTAGCGCTTAGGTCTAAACGGCCGCGTCAGGCACAGTGGGCGGCGGCACGGTCCGCGGTAGGACAATGCGCCATTGTTCTGGTGAAATCGAAGCGATTTGGTATTCTCACCCGAAGTGATCCATTTAGGAGAGTTTATCATCGTTAACGATCGGAGCTTCGCGATGAATAGACCAGAAACGAAGCAAGTCATTCTCAAGCGCGCAACCGCCGTATGCTCGTTCTTGCTTAGATATTCTTCGCTACAGCAATTTCTTGAGCGTTGCCCCAGTTTAGAGCGTTGGGTGAGCTTCGACCTTTACATCGTTATCAAGTTCGTACTTTTGTTGGCATTCATCTGGTTGCCACATGAGTGGTTATGGGTGGCGGCGATTGTTGCTGCCTACTTGCTGATCGAAATGTTTGTCTATCGATTTGGAACGCTCTTCCGGTTGCCAAATCATCCACGCGCTGAGTCGGTCGAAGAATCTCTTCTATATTTCATCTTCAACATAGGCGAAGTGATCCTTACCTTCACCGTCTTCTATCGTCTGACACCTGGCGTCTGCGAAGCTAACGCAACGCATATTGCTTGTGTGGCTCGCACAATAAGTTGGGCTTGTCTTGTACTCGGTACGGCTGGGTATCCTGACAAAGCAATAGGGGTGGCAGCGCTCCAAGTTGTATTGGATTTTCTGCTTGTTGCTATTTTCCTTAGTACGATTGTTGCGAGGAGCTACCCCAATTCAACTGGGCAATCCTGATGCCGCGGCCTGACCTCACAGGGGCGTCTTTCGAGGCTCGAAGGTGGTGGATAAAGGAGGCAGAATATTCGCTCTGAGTCCATTTTCGAACCCCATTCGCGGGACCCGAATGTCGCATCTACCCGAGCAGCGGAATATTCGGGCTCCGCCGGAACGGCCATCACGGTTCAATGAACGCCCGCTGCGCCCGGATCACGCGCGGCCGGCCTCGACCAGGTCGAACAACCGCTTCAGGTGCGGATGCGCGCTCCAATCGATCCGTCGTTGATCGACTAGGGGCCCGGTAGCCCCGCGGGATTCATAACAGTTACTGGGTCATCGGATTTCAGCGTCCGGAACGGGCGTCGACGGCGTCACGCCTACCTCGCCGACGATCCCGAGCGCGGCGCCTTCATGCCGAGTATTGCTGCACGATCGCTTTGCCTCGCGCCGAGATTCCGTCCAGCATCCTGTCAAGCACCGGTTCTTTCAGGCCCTCGACCCTCACCTCCTTCACGACGTCGCTGAGCGCGTCGGGAATTTTCTCGCCGAGCGCCACCAATCGCGCGATCATCTCGTCGGGATCCATTTTCATCAGTTCCGCCTGGCGTCGCCAATGCCGCGGCAGGACTTCTGAGAACTTATAGTAGCCGCCGATCTTCATCGCCATGCGCAGCCGCCGCCGCTCATGTTCGTCGTCGTCGTAGGGCACGAAGCTCAGGACGTCGTAGAGTGGCGCAAGAAACATCCGCCGGCCCGGGAGGTGGATGACTGAGAAGTTCTTCGCGTGCGCGTCGGTACCGAGCACCAGGAAGCTGAAGGCGATCATGTCAGCGAACGCCACCTTGTCCGCCTCCGGATCGGTAGCGTAGTCGACTTGAGAAACAAACGTTTCGCGCACAACGACGAACACGATTCGGTTTTCAACGCGCTCGAAGTGTCGTTCGAGGACAATCGCTTTGAACTCAAATATGGACTGTCGCTCGGATACCATATCGCAGGCGCCAAGGAGTGGCCGGATCTCGTGAGCGCCGTCGAGTCCATATATTCCGAGCGGATCGACAAGCTACTCGCGCGAATGCAGCAGAAGACCGGGCACGAATGGGCCCTCCGAAGCGGTCCGGCGCCTGAGGAGTGACCGAAAACCCGAGGGGCGGCGTACGAAAAAAACCAACTACAGTCCGATTGATCGCGTAAGGGCGCAACCGCCTAACTAGACACGTTCCCCCGGAAAGCGCAGGGGTCATATCAATAGTTGTCGAGCCGCTTGTCCGCATTCAGCTTGTTATGGGACGACCCGAAGACGGCAGGGCGCGTCATCGTAACTCCTCCGAAGCTCGCCGTGACTTGGCCCGATGCCAGTTGTCCGCTCGGGTCCATTGCGGCGGCGACAAAGTAGGTTCGCTTGTTTTTCTCGGAGAGCCACGTCTGCTGGACGACACCCGTGGTCCAGACTTCGATCTCCGGGCCGTACGAGCGGTAGGTGCAAGAGCATTCGGGATCCGTCATCGTGGCCGTCGCGGACATCCTGAACTTGCCGACGTCGAAGCCCATCGTCGCGAAGAATCGGGCGAGGCGGTACGCGAGAGCCAGGTTGCCGTCGCCGTCGAACTTCAATGTCGTCACCGAGTCGTCACGGCCATCGGGCTTTCCGTCGACGACGTGCAGCGGGCCGGCCCAGATCATCTGATCCGTCTTGTGGGTCTTTCGATCGAACCAAGCCTGCGCGACGGGCCAGGAAGCGTCGACGAACGCGCCCGCAACCCGCTTGCCGACGGTCGAAGCAGCGCGCGCCCGCCAGCAAGCCGCCGATGACGGGCTTGGAGAGCTTGCCTCGCTCTTCCGGTACGAAATCCTCGACCCGGGCGCCCACGGTCAAAAGCTTTTGCTCCACGGCAGTGCGGCCGGCGGCGGAGAAACCTTCGCTCACGGGGATGGCAGCGACCGCCGCCAGGCCCAAAAGGGCATCGTCACATGACGGGCAAGTGGTCGACGCCAGGCGTGCCGCACAAGGGCTGGGTTTGCGATGGCGTCGAAGACCTTGGCGCTCCGGATGCCGTCTGCGAGATGTGCGAGTCGCAGGACATCCGCTACGTCCATTCGATGTCGCATCCCGACTACGAGGGCGTCCTCGACGTCGGGTGCGTCTGCGCCGAACGCATGGAGGACGACTATGTCGGGCCGCGACGCCGCGAACGCGCACTGAGAGGGGCCGCTCGACGCAAGAGCCGCTGGCTCGACCGCCGCTGGAGGATCTCGTCGCTTGGCAACAGCTTCGTCAATACCGATGGATTCAACATCACTATCTTCCAGAACGGGGATGGTTCATGGGGCGGCAGGCTCACTGAAAAAGCGACAGGACGCTTCGTTACGGCGAGACGGCGATATGAATCCGAAGCGAAGGCCAAGCTGGCCGCGTTCGACGGCATGATCTTCCTGAAAGATAGACGTGGTTGGGGTGGATAGGGCGGCGTCTGTCGGTCCGTTACGTTTCGTCCGGTCGGTTTGTCGAATCGGTTTCCCCGCAACTCACCGATCCGGTTCAAGAGTCGCTCGTCCATCCCAACAAATATTTTTCTGTCAGTATCTGCATGAACATAGCTGGTTCGTGGGAGCCGCCGGGGCGTAGGATTCCACACGATTCGAACCGTCCATCCACAGGCGAACGACGATGGCATCCAACTCGGAATGGCACGCTGCGGCGCGCCACTTGCGCGAAATTTGGGAGCACAAGGCTTGGCCCGACCAGCCGCTCGGTCCGGGTTGGACCACTGCATTCTCCGATTGGATCGAGAAGTTCGGTTTCGGGCGCGTCGCGGACGCTATGCAGATGGCATCGGCTCCTCGTTTCTCGGAGGACGGCGAGCGCTTGCCTCCAGACATTCGGGACATTCCGAGATACGCCGCAGTAGAGCACGCCGAGGATGGGGAGCCCGGGATGAAGGGTTGCTATCTCGTCCGCGGAAGGATGCGCGTGAAATTCTACTGCTCGGAAAGCGACGACGAAGTCCTAATGCTGCTAAGGCGCGCAATGCGCGCGGGGGTTTCAGAATCGGCAATGCACCATGCGGTCGATGACAACACCACGCTCGAGAACTGCTTTGCAGCGATGGGCATCGATCGGATTGAGTTCCGGATTACCATGGGGCACCCGATCGTCGACCTGCGGCCCAAAGGACAGCAGGTCTTCGTGCGAACAGAAGATCCGGAGTGGCAGATCTGGGACGCGTACCGCCGGCGTACGACGGGTAAGGGCGCGCCGATAAGCAACCGCGGGGGCTGGTATTTTCCCAGCCGTCTGCCACCGGCGGATCCCGCGCCTAAGAAGGCGAGGCGGTGAACCCCGCGCCAGAGGACGATCAGCTCGCGCCGCGCGCTGTTCAATCTTCGTGGTCAGCGTCCTTTCCCTTAGATTTCTCGGCTGCTTCGACGATCGCCTGCCGTCTGGCGATCCCCCTGCGAAGTCGCTGTTTGGCGCACATGCGCGCAAGGATTCGGACGATGGTCTGAGCCGGCGTAGACTCTTCGGGCGGCGTCGGGTTGATGATCTTCATGACGGCACCGCTTCGGCGAGGATGCCGACGTTCCGGCAGCGCCGACCGGTCGCGATCCCGACCGACACGCTGGTCTCGGCTCGAAAGATGAATCCTTGGATCATGGAGGCATCGTTCTCGCCGCCGGGTCGAAGCCAGCGACGTTGGTTCGTGTCGACGCGAGGATGGACGCCACCGCAGTGCCGTTGATCCGCCCGCGATCGAAGAGCGTGATCGCCACGGTTTCGAGTGCGGCCCGGTGTCTGGCCAGCAGCGACCGAACGGCGCGGTCGGCTTTTTCGAGTTCGGCATTGGCCGCGGTCCTGACCCCGCGGAAGGACAGGAGATCGTCGGTCTCATCGGTGCCGCCGAGGTAGAGCAGAGGCGCCCATCCGGCCAAGCCTAGAGACCCGACCATCGATGCGGCGAGAGCGGCCGCCTTTTCCAGATCGGAACCACGGCGGCCGCCGGCGCCGTGCGATATGGATCCGCAAAGCATGTGCTCACCGACGCGCCCGGCAAGCAGCACCTGAAGCCGGCGATGGTAGTCCGCATAGGTGCCTTCTAGCTCGGGACCGAGGTGCCTGACGACGGCGCCGGTACGATCACGCATGTTCGTCAGTACGGCGTGAACTCCGTCGGGACCGAAAAGCACGACGTCGGCCACGATGTGCGCCGCCTCGTGGATCGCGGCCCGCCGGCGCGTCCGGTCGTCCAGTTCCTCGCCGTCGCCGACCGCACCGAGCAGGTCCCGCATCGAGAGAGGTCTTTGCCCGCCGCGGGCGACCCGACGCGCATCCTTGACGATGCGCTCGACGTCGGCGCCGACCATGCCCAACGAGAGCTCGGCGAGCGGCGTCAAATCCTCGTTCAATAGGTCGCTCTGCAATCGCACCCGGAACATTCGTTCAAGCTCGGTGACGTCGGGAAAGCCGATCCTGATGATCTTGTCCAAGCGCCCAGCTCGCAAAAGTGCGGGGTCGCAGCGCGATAGGTCGTTGCTGCAGCCAACGATCAGGACGCCTTCGCGTCCCTTAACGCCGTCGATCTCGGCCAATACGGCGTTCACGACCTGAATGGAATCATCCCGGTGGGAATGCGCCATCGCATCGCGGCGACCGATGCTGTCACATTCATCGATGAATATGCAGGCTGGCGCATTGGCGCGTGCCTCATCGAAGCTCTTTTTCATGGCGCGGAGCAGATGACCCAAGTGGCCCTCTCCCGAGCTCTGCCAAGCGGCCAGGTTCGCGTCGCCGACCATGTACAGTCCCGCCTCGGCACAGAATACGGAGGCGAAGGTCATCTTCCCACATCCGGCGGGCCCTTCGAGGGCGACGCCGGACGAGACTGCGCTCCAGGGGGGCGCCCCTCCTTCCATGCTTGGATATCCGCGATCGTGTCCTTCGCCCATGCGCGCGCTTCGCCGAGCCCGTGGAGGTCGGCGAGGGTGAGGTCGCGCGAACCCGCCTTCGCTTTCTTCATGACGGCGAGGCGGCGAAGTTCGTCGACGCATTGCTTCGGTGTGCGGTCGAAGCGGATGGCGACGACGATATCCGCAGCCTTGAGGGTTTCGACGCATCGCTTGCCGGTAATGATCCGGATGGTTCGGGCCGATCGTGGCGGCGTCGAAGCACGGGAATTCGATGTGGGCAGTCGCGGCCTTCAGGCAGTCCGGCAGGTGCGAACGCGCGTGCGGCGACACGCCGAAGAAGGGCAGGGCGAGCGAGAGCGCGTGAAGGGTGGCCTTCTCGTTCTCTACAAGGGCATTGCCTTTGGGTGGTTCGCGGACCGTCATGTGAAGGACGTCGCTGTTCCGCTCCGCTTGAATCCTTCGTGGGCGACGTCGATCCTCTGCCCGTCGTCGAACAGAACTTCACGCCAGGCGTGCCAGACCCGATCCAGCGTCCGGGCATCGGCGACGTCGATCAGAACGGTAGGGGCCCCGTTGCGGATCTGCGCGAGCAGCTCCGGCCGTTCGTCGAACATGCGGGCCATCAAAAGATCGGTCGCGACGCGGCCGGCATCGGCCGGCACATCCCGCTTGCGACGCGTGGGACGTACGTCCGTCTCTTCGTCGTAATCGGGCAGATCGATGGCCTGATGCCGAAGAGCGGCGAAGCCGTAGCCGGAACGTTTCGAGCTCGACTTTTTGCGAGCGACGTGCTGTCGACTTGTCTGAGGGATTGAGAAAACGCACCGAAGCCCGCCACAGGCGTCGGTAGGCGGCGAGTTCGAGAGGACCCATGCCCGCTCTGAGCGCATTTTCATCAACGCGCCCGACGGAATAGATCACGCGTCGTCTCCGCCCTTCGAAGGATTCGAAGGAAGAGAGCGCGGCGGACACCTCCCGGGGTCATCTGCGCGCTTTCATGAGCGAGGTGCTCGAGGATCTCGGCTTCGTCACCAGCGAATGCAGCAGTGCGAACGAGCTGGAAGCTATACTCGCCGCCGATCTGCCGGACCTTGTCCTGCTTGGCATTGCCGCCGATCGCGTCGAACCTGGCCAGTTTCTGGAAGTTCTCGTACGCACGGGATTCGAGGGCAAGGTTCTGGCTGTCGGCGCCCCAGATTCGATTATCGTAAAGGCGGTACAGCAGGTCGGCGAGGAATATGGGCTTGGGATGCTGCCACCGCTCACAACGCCCTTTGCTGCCGGCACACTCCGCGAGCGCGTGGCGATGCTGCTGCCCGAGGAGCCGGCCCCGAGCCCGGCGGTGCATGTCGGCGAGGCGCTGCATGGGGGCTGGCTCGAGCTCTGGTACCAGTCGAAAATCGACGCGCGCTCGCTGGTTCGCCGTGGCGCCGAGGCGAAGGTGCGCATGCGGCACCCGACCTGGGGCGTGGTCCCGCCAGCCTACTTCATCCCGGAGGGACATGATCCTTATTTCAGCGCCTTATCCGAGTTCGTGATCGAGCGCGCCCTGCAGGACTGGCATTATCTCTTGGAACGGCAGAGAGCGGTCGATCTATCGGTCAACCTGCCGGCGCCGTATCTGAGAAAGCCGCAGGCCGTCCGCGACCTCTGCCGCCGGATGCCGATGCATCCGGCCTTTGGCGGGCTGACGATTGAGATCGCCAGCGATGAGGCGATCCGCGACCTCGAGTTTTTGGCCGAGATCGCTCGCGAAATGAGCTTCCACAATATCGCTCTGTCGATCGACAATCTGGGCGCCAACTGGCCGGAGCTGATGGGACTGGACAGAATTCCTTTCACCAAGCTGAAAGCCGACCGGCAATTCGTGGCCGGCTGCGGCAATGACCGGCTAAAACGCACGGTGTGCCGTCACATCGTCGAGCTCGCGCAGGGCTACGGCGCGCGCGCCATCGCTGAAGGCATCGAGAGCGGGGCTGATCTGGCGGCGGTGAGCGAGCTCGGGTTCGACCTCGTCCAGGGCTATCTGTTTGGCAAGCCGATGCCGCTGAAGAAGTTTGCTAAAAGCGCATTGACACCGACCGTGATAAAGCAGGAGTGAGGGCGTGAACACTTACCGCGTGAAGAACGCGCAAACGACCAACAGCGCTGCCGCGGCGACTAGCTCCAGGCAATCGGTCCGTGCCGTCCGCTGTGTTCATAAGCCACGCGATTAGTCTGATGCTCGCACGCATTAGCGACAAAGGCATGTAAACATCAGGTCTAGTCTATTGCCGCAATTGAACGAGTATCCACGTATTTTCATCTACGTATTGAGGATACGTCATGTCGTGTAGCTCTCGGGCACTGAGATCACGCGTCCATAGGGAATTGGGCGGCGCGCTCGTGGAAAAGCTTCTGTTGGTGCTACGGCTTCCAGTCTGGAGCCGGTGATTACCTAAGCCGGGATGGAGCCAGTCTGAATCGATTTTGGGAATCTCCAATCAACGCGTTTCTGATTCACCAAGGTGGCTGGATAGGAGTCCGGCATGGATGGGCAAGCCATATTCTCTGGATTTTCTTCTCTGGATTTTCGAAAGAGTGTGGTAGCCGCGATTGAGGGCGGTTTGTCCCGCAATCGTGCCGCCGAGCAGTTTGGGGGGCAGCAGCACGGCGATTGGCTGCTAGAAGCGGGTCGACGAGACAGCAACGTTGAGCCCAGCAAGATCGGTGGCCACAAGCCAAAGGCGATCTCGGGCGAGTATGCTGAAATCGGCGGCTTTGATCCGTTGCGACAGCCAGACCTATAAGGAAATAGATTCCGGCTTATGATCTGTAGTTCGGCGTGGCATTCAGTGCCGTGCGCTCACGGCGAGGCAAAAATAGCCGTCCGGAATTTGCTGCTTGCAGTCTGAAAGCGCCGAGACGCGTTACCGTCTCCTCTGCGCGCTGTTTCCGTTGTGTGTGCTCAACTGCCACGAAACCAAACAGCATGCAGTTCGTAAGAGGCATTTACGTCTCGAGGTGGACCAAACGCAGGTCATCGCCGCAACAGCCTGAATTGGTGCCGCATGCAAGTTTCGAAAATTGAGGGATTAAGTCCGTTGTTAAACTGCCTCGGAAGTTGCAGCGTTCTTGTTTTGCGCTTCTCCCGCTAGTCCAAGGCACGGCAGCAAGTGATCAGCTGAAGAAACATGTCGCGCATTGAACAACTCCAAATCGCAAAAAAATGATCGACAACCCGTTGAAGTAGTTAGTTACGTGAGATACATCGTTAGGTAGTTAATGCTCTCGAGACGGTGGGTCCTGTCCGCTTCGCGAGCGCATGCCGCGAACCAGTTCTAATCTTCGTCTGCGCATGAGGTCGCACGGGTAATGAGGACGACGCAGTCGTTGTTCGAGGATTTTCCAAGCATCAGTTCTGAGACGAGGCGAACCTTACGCGAGCTCGAAAAGAAAGCTGGTTTCGTTTCATGGACTGGACATGGATAGCGTCTATGATCTGCACTGTTCGATCAGGCTAAAAATCGATGTGGTGGCATGCACGTGTCCTTTGAGAACTGCACTAGCCGTGTCGACGCGCAGAGGAAGTTGGATTCTAAAATGCTGTTGGTGTGTATCAGAGTGCAGCCGCCTGATTGAGCAGTAGTGACCACGCTCAGGCAATTCGGCTGCGTATCATCGAGACTGTCTTGCCGGGTTGTCGCCAGGCGCGACCACCACGGAGCGTGTTTAGACATCCAGAGAGAGGCACCGTCATGAGTGGAACTATGGCTGTTGATAACATCATTCTGCGAGCAAACGTCGTCAAATACGCGGACCGGCTTGGTGCCGAAATCAAGAACATCACGCTGTCTGACGATTTGCCTGACGATGTCATCGTAGCGTTCCGCCAGCTGCTGCTGGAGCATAAGGTCATTTTCTTCCGTGATCAGGACCATCTCGACGATGCCCAACAACAGCGTTTCGTGCTCCGGCTCGGCTCGCTGACACCGAATTTGACAATGGCGGACACAATGGACGGTTTAGCGATCCGGCCGGAGCTGCCTGATCGCCCCTGGACTGATCTCAATCAGATGCACGATGAGCCCGTCCGCACAGCGATCTCGGTGCTGCGGCTCGCAGCGGTCCCGACTTTTGGCGGTGACATTGCTTGGTCGAGTAGGGCGGCCGCTTACCTTGATCTTCCCGATTCCCTGCGGATGCTAGCAGATAATCTCTGGGCTGTGAGCTTCGGCCTATCTGATCTCACTGCGCCAGAGAAGACCACAGAACCCAACGAGCGGCCTTGGTGCGGCGTATCCACCGGAACGATATACGAAACGGCACATCCGATTGTTCGTGTTCATCCCGAGACCGGCGATCGTATGCTCTCGCTCGGTCGTTCCGTAAAGAACTTCGTCGGCATGCAGCGCTATCCCAGCCAAAGACTGTTTGAACGGCTGCAATCCTATCTCATCGCGCCCCGGAATACCCTGTGCTGGAACTGGAAATCAGGCGACGTCGTCATCTGGGACAACCGCGCGACTGAGCCGTACCCCGTTAGCAAATCCAGCAGCCCGCACTGGATGGTGGACCAGTTTGCGATTGACACCCGCGTACCGCACGTGAAGTCGTCGAAAACAAGGGCGGCAAAGGCTGCCTGACATTGTCCACATCTGCCGGATCACGTCAGACGCCTGGAGACCCGGCTCCAAGGTGCGGCCCTGCAATGTCGCGGCGCCGCCCGTCTTGTGCGCGAGGAACCGGCTCACGGGCGCAGCTGCCACTTGCTAGGCTTCTAGCGCGCCCAATAGCTTCAATCTTTAGGCATCGTCTCTGCGCCCCGGTCAAACCGATGACGCTGCATTTTTGAAGATCTGATGCATCCGTTGGCTGTCGCTACGCGAGCAGCTCGCTTATCGACTCGGGATAGTCAGGCCCGACGTGCTCACACGAAAATTCAGACATATTCGTCAAGTGCGAGGCGTCAGATGGCCCTGATTCACATCGCGCCGCCGACAGAAACAATCCCGCTGGTGATCGTGCGGGCGTCTTAAGTGCCCACGGAGAAGCATCAATCGAGCCTTCCAGAAGCCCCTAAATTGCGGCCCTGCAAGCGCATCGCAACTCCCGATCTTCGGCCGGCGGCAAGGCTCATCCTCGAGTCGTACACCAGCTTGATCCTTCGCCCGACAGCTCTGGAGGACGGATTTGCTCCCATGCTCTTGCGCACCACATTAGCAAGTCCCTCCATGGCCTTGCGGAAGTCTTTCAGTTGGGGCCATTGCGATCACCCGAGCCCAAGAATGACAAACCGACCAAAGCTCTAAACGGACTCTTCGCAAACCTCGGTTTCAAGCGACCCTCGGTAGGATTACGCGAGCGGCGCAAGCCCTCAGTTCGAAGATGCTCGGCCTTATAACAGGCCGCTCCGAGGGAGCGCTAAGCGGAACTCTGCTGAGAGTACATCGGCTGGAGCAGGAGATCGGCGGCGTCGGCTGTCAATCGATGAAGCACGTGGGCCGCTCCGGCTCGATTCCGCCCAAGCGTTAGCCGAAAAGTGGCTCGCATAATTACGTCTTGTTTCGGCCAAGCCGTGCTGGCTTGCGCCCTCTGGACATCGGCTTGGGAGGCATTGCACCTTTAGCCGGCTGTGTGAATAATTCGGACAAGTGAATACCTAAGGTCCTGGCGATGCGTTCCAAGAGATCAATAGTCGGGTTCTCTTTCTTCTGCTCAATGCGCCCCATGTAAGAGCGGTCGATCCCGGCATCATAGGCCAATTGGTCTTGCGGAATGCCGCGCTCTACGCGGATCCGGCGCACATTCCAGGCCACAAGCGCACGAGCGTTCATGCGCAGAGGCAGCCATTCCGATGATTATGAAACCACTGGTTATAGCCAGACTATTACAATAAGCTCGCACCCAGCGATGGCTGTCCTCTCCAATTGCTTCGAGAAATCAGGCAATGGTGAGGTGCTGACGCCGGTAGCGTGCCGTCTTCTTGTTGACCATCGCAAGCCATTCCGGCGGGGAAATAGCTTGCGACTCATACCAGATAACGAACCGCGCTCAGCGCTGTTTTCCGCGCACCGCGAATAGGACGAATGTTCAACTAGGGCTCGAAAGGGAAACGAATATTCTCCGGTTGGCTGGTTCTGGCTATCGCCTTTCACGCGTGCGATCGGGGCGGTCACCACGAACCATGGTGTCCTTCCGCCAGAACGGCAAGGACTCTGGTTGCGGGGGGCATGTGCAATCGCCTCCAGTATCGACCGCGATGAACAAGAAGGCGCAGCATGGAGCCAACAGGCCAATGTGAGCCGATATGCGATTGCCGTCTTGGCGCAAAAAGGAGATTGGCGTGCGGCTATTGTGTAGGTACCAAGGCGATCTGAAATTAGCTAGCGTTGCTCTGATTTTGGTAGATTTTTCAGCTGGGTAGGAGTTTCAAGCAGTGCCAGCAGAGCCGAAGATCGCAGAATTGGCGCCCAGCGTCGACGAGCTCACGTCCTATGACAGGGAGCACGCTGTTGCCTACATGCGACTTCTTGATGCCGACGCTGCCAAGGCAGATTGGCGTGAAGTTGCGCGCATCGTGCTTGGGCTTGACCCGACCGTTGACCCGGATCGAGCGCGACGCACGTTCGAAAGTCATTTGACGCGGGCCAAGTGGCTAGCGGGCAAGGGCTATCGTGATCTGCTACGTAGCGGTTGGCCAAAACAATGATCAGCGCGGATGTCGAGGTCGTCGCAATCGTCGCAATCGCAAAAGTTGATTGTTCCATCGATTAGTTGCGTGGAAGACGCGCACACGGTAAGGAAGCACCGGAAAGCGCCACAATCATCGGCTGCATTTCGCCGCGTCTGAAGATTGTGCGGGAAAGGTGCAATGGCGGATACTGACTGGAGATCTGAGGAAGCGTACAGCGGCCTGAAAACGGCAGATGCTGCCGACCTGGCCTGGGAGTGGCTGCGCCGGGATCGCGACTACCAAGAGGATTATAAGCGGTTATCTCGCCGCCAACGTTCAAGCGCAGCGGCGGGCGAGTTCCGACGCAAGTGGGGGCTCTCGTTTTCCTGCTGATCCGCAAAGGACTTTCGACAAACAAGCAGTCTTTTGGGCACCTGAGGTGCTGCCGACCGTACTGGCTGTGCGGACGGCTGGCCGCATTGCGCCCAAAAACGATCAGCTCGATTTCGACAATCTGCCGGGCGGCGAGCTTCGCCGTGCGCCGGATGGATGGCATGCGATCGTGCCGCTCGGGGGTACGGAGCATCGTCTTTGGCTAAGAGAGCTTCCGGCGAGCGGATATGCTGTCGTCGTTGATCTGCCGCTCGATGCCGATTTCGAGCTTCGCCTGGGGGCCGCACGTCGATTTTGGCTTGCCCTTGAGCGTCGGGCGCTCGTAGAGCCGCCACTTGCTTTGCCTGCTTTGAAGCGGCGTCGGCTGATCCTGGCGTTGCGCGCAATCGATGGATGGCAGGAAGGAAATAGCTATCGCCAAATCGCGCAAGGCCTGTTTGGAAGTCATCGTATTGCCGAGCGCGCCTGGAAAACAGACGATTTGCGCAGCCGAACGATTCGACTTGTTAAGCTGGGGCAGCGCCTCATGCGCCTGCGCTGGCGAGCATTGCTCGGCAAACGCAGGGGCAGGGGTGACAAGTAGTGGGTTGCTGCGCGACAAATGGCCTACATTCCGTGCTGCCAGCCAATTCTTCCGCTGCCTGGCACGATGGTGGATAGGAAAAAGTCTTTGCGCTCCGATATCTCATTGTTGCCGTCTTGATTGCTGCAACGGAGGGGCGCCATCTCCGTAGGCGTTGCGGATTATGCTTGAATAGATTTTTTAATTTTAGCGCCCCTCGACCCGAACATTGATCTCTCGCTGCACCGATTGAGGGACCGCTAACCTCAGGCAGCCTGCGCAAGTACAACCTTCTTGCAAAGACGAGCCAGCCATCGGCAAAAAGAACGTGCGATCTCGGGGTGCGCGCTGCGATCTACGGCATAAGCGCGATATTGCATGCCACTCGGAGTGCGGGTGCCAGGGATGATTTGCAAAGCGCCCCCTCTGACCAGATCTCCGACGATGATTTCTGGCGCGACAAGAAGGCATTTTCCCGTCATGACTGCCGGTAAAGCAAGATAGTTGTGATCATACCGGGCGCCCACTCGTATGTCGCTCGAAGACAGATTCATGGCTCTCAGCCATGTCGGCAGGATGTCGGGGCGGGATGTGACGTTCAGTATCGGGGTTGAGCGAACAATCGAGAGCTCTCGGCCCCCGACCAGATTTGGCGGGCCGACGCACACCAGTTCCTCTTTGTAAATCTCCCAACTGTCGGCGGGTTCGATGACGGAAAGATCCCGCGTAATCAAAATATCGAAATCATCCGAAGATGTCGGGTGCGCCAGCGAGCTGATAATGTCCACGATAACGCCACCCGCTTCAGAAGAGAAAGTCTGCAGATTTGGAATAAGGAGAGAGAAAGCAAAGGTCGATAGTGAGGTGCGGACCACGATCCGATTCGTTCCTGCGCCTGCGCGGCGTCGCATTCTCTTCGCCGTGAAGCTGACGGTTTCGAGCGGTTCAGACACTGCGTTTGCGAAGAGCCTTCCGAACTCGGTCAATCGTCCACGCCGCTCGATGAGGTCAGCCCCCAGATAATCCCGCAGTACAGCCAAATAACGGCTGACCGAACTTTGCGTTGTCCCCAAACTGGTGGCCGCGCGCGTGACGCTGCCTTCGCGGGCGACGGTCACAAACGCACGGATGGCATTTAGAGGAACTTCATCGTCTCGAGCCGCCATTGTCTGCTCCGGCGCCAGAATCAAAGTCCATCACAATATTCGATGTCCATGGCCGGATCGCTGCGTATCCGCGTCAGCCGCGCATAAAATCCTCGTGGGGGCGCGATGCCTACGCCGGGAGCGCAGGACATCAGTGTCTCAGCTGGTGTTTGCCGGGCTTAGGTCCTTTTGCCGCGTTTGGGCTTCGGCTTGCGGCCTTTAGGTAAGGTCGCGGGTGGCGGGGCGCCCTTGGATGGCCGAACAAACAGTTCGGAGACAGCTACGCCGAGCGTCTCGGCAAGGCGATCAAGAAGATCGACTGTCGGGTTCGCTTGTTGGCGCTCAAGTCCGCTCATGTAGGAGCGATCAACTCCCGCATCGTAAGCCAATTGCTCCTGCGGCATACCGCGCTGGACGCGGATCCGGCGCACATTGTAAGCCACAAGCGCACGAGCTCTCATGCGCAAAAGCAGCCATTTCGACGGTCATCAAACCACTGGCTATAACCTACATAAAAAGATCACCGGATTGGGAGGCATGCGAGCCACCGTATCGCCTTTCCCGGACGCTACCGGGGCGGCCCGCACATGCGCCGGTATGTCGACCGTCTTTCAATTCGCGGCGGCGCAGGTTTTCCCGGCACTGGCCGAAGCTCACCCGAACTGCTGCCTAGGCAGCGGTTCGATTCGGCGGCCAATTCGCACGAACGGCCTCGAGGCAAACAAAGATCCTGGCTAAGCGAGGCGATGCTCCTCCATTCATCGAAATGGAGTTGCAGCTCCGATGAAATGAGCTGGCGCAGCCGATCGCGATCGCGGTGACGCCGTTCAGGCGTCTTTATAGCGATCTTTATCCCTGGATCAGCGCAGACGGCGCGTTTCAGGGACCCCAATCTTGTTCATTCTCTGGACTCAGAGAATTTCGTCTACCGGTCAACATCTTTGTGGACGTTCCCCAGGCCGCCATGGTCGTGTCCCCGGTGATGGTGTAGCTCGGTAGAGCAAAGCCGTCCGCACGCGCGCCCTCCCATGGCGCCGTAGCGGGCGGGCGGCTTTGCGGTG
>NZ_JACIHE010000019.1 GCF_014198245.1 Bradyrhizobium sp. cir1 | reverse complement strand
CCTCCATCTCCGCTGCCGCCAGGCCACGCCTTGACGGCCGCAAGCACGGCGTCATGCTACCCTCAGCGATCGGGCGAATCTAATGGTTGCTACGATTGCCTCACCCGCCCGCCATCAGCTGATTCGCCAGCGCCATGTAGGCCGGCAGCGTCACGGGGTCGTTGGCGGCGTTGCCTGCCATGGGGTGCGAGGCGTAGCGCGCGATCACCATCTCGGCTTTGGGATCGACATAGATGCCCTGGCCGTAGACGCCGCGCGCCATGTAGGCGCCGTGCGCATTGTGCGTGACCCACCATTGATTGCGATAGGAGGCGCCGGGAAGCGTGGTGTAGCCGGCCGGCTTGAATTTTTCGGGGTCGCCGCCGCGCGCGATGTCCTCGACCACGGACGACGGCACGATCTGGCGGCCGTTGAAGCGGCCGTGATTGCGCATGGTCTCGCCGAAGCGGGCGAGATCGCGCAGTGTCGTGGAGAGGCCACCGCCGCCGCTTTCGGTGCCGATGCGGTCGACGTGATAATGTGCGTCCTCCTCGGCGCCCATCGGCGCCCAGATGCGCTCCGACAACAGATCGGCCAGCGTCATGCCGCTGGCGCGCCTGATGATCCAGGCGAGCACGTCGGTGTTGACGGTCTTGTAAGCGAAGGCCTTGCCGTGCTCGCCCTGCTTCTTCTGCGCGATGAGGAAATCGAAAATACTGGTCGGGCCGTCATAGCCGGGCGGGATCGGCGCCATGCCGTTGGCGCGCCTGAGGCCCCACACATGCGAGTTCTTGTCGGTGTAGACCTCGGTGTATTCGAGCCCCGTGGTCATATCCATGACCTCGTGCACGCGCGCGTCCCCGAACGCGCTGGCTTTCAGCTCCGGCACATAGTCCGTGACCGGCGCCTGCGGATCGATCCTGCCCTCGGTGACCAGAATGGCCGCGAGCACGCCGGTGAACGACTTCGTCACCGACATCGCGATATGCGGCTTGTGCGGCTTGAGCGCGCCGAAATAGCGCTCATAGATCAGCTTGCCCCGGTGCAGCACCGCGATGCCGTCGGTGTAGGTCTCCTCCAGCATTTTTGCGAACGTCATCAGACGGCCGTCCATCGTGGTCGAGACCGAGCCGCCGATGTCATGAACCTCACGCGGCAACACCGAGGCGGGCCCTGCCCCGCGCCAGACATTCACGGTCGGCACCAGCTGGCGCACATTGCTCCAGGCCCAGCGCAGCTCGGGAAAGCTGCGGAACGAGCCGTCCTGGAAGGTGATGGTGCGATCAGGGGACGGCGGAAAGCCCTTCATCCAGCCGAGGGTTTCGGGGTCGGATTCGGCGGAGGTGATTTGGGCGGGCGAGACGGACATCAACACTGGCTCCAGAGAGGCAAGGCTGAGGTCCTAGCATGGGCACGAGCTGTGGACATCCGACGCAAGCGCTGGGCACCTGCGCGACAAGTCAGGACGACAGTGGGCTTGGCTCTACCTATCCTGCGCGCTCAAGAATTGCGAGACTATGAAGCGAGCCCAGCCTTTGCTCGCGCAACGATGCTGTCCCAATTCACCCCTTCGCTGGTGGCCAGATCGGTCTTGAAATAGCTGTCGTGGTGACCGATGTACGCTGGAAGCGCCTCATGCCCATGGGCACGCCACGCTTGGGCCAACCACTGCTCCAGAAGCTCTGAAGCCGTTTCCCCCGGTTCAATCGCCTCGTATTCCTCATCGTCATAAATTTCGGAGGAAACGACGACCGTCCGGCCCTTCAGAAACCAGTGCCCCTCCCGGTCAACAGGTTCGCCATCTGCATCCATCGCCCACAATGACACAGCAAATTCGTCGCTAAAGAGTTGCGAGTCGTATTCGATCAGCAGGAATCTCGTCGCGTCGCCCCATGACTGGCCTGCGATCATCGCCATTTCCATATTCAGTTGAGGCGTGATCTCCTGAAAGTGCCGTCGTACCCGTTCGACGAATTCCTTCTTTTTGTCGTCCTCACCCATGCAATCCCTCCGCCATCATCGACATTGCCTGCTTGCCATAGCTCGTAGGATGGGTGGATCAAAGCGATCCCATCAATCCGACCACGATGGGTTTCGCTGCGCTCTACCCATCCTACGAACTTGCGCAAGACGATCTCAATCAAGATGCCTTGGTCGGCTCGGACATTGTTATCCGGTTTTTGACGCTAGGACGCTCCTGCATCCTTGCATACCATGCCAAAAGAGCCCCGCACTCCACCGGCACCGGCACGCTCACGAGTCCCGCGAAGATCAAGCCGCCTATGAGGGTGATATCGGCCATCGTGAACGCCTCGCCGGCGACGAACGGCTGTTCTTTCAGAATGCCGTCAAAGTAGTGCATCCCCCTGAGTGCCTTGTCGCGCTGGCGGAATCCCCATTCGGGGTTCTGATAGATCTCGACATGAGGCCCAAGACCCGGCGTGGCGTGGTGGAAATAGACACTGATAGCATCGAGCAGTTCCAGTTCGGCCCGCTTGCTCATCATGTGAATCACGCCCTTTTCGCGCGGGGTCCTGCCGGTCAGTGTCGGCGCGCCATCGAGCGCATCAAGGTACTCGGTAATTGCCGTGCACTCGCCAATGAAGGTCCCGTCGTCGAGTTCGAGCACCGGCAAGGTGCCGGAGTAGTTCTTGGCGAGGAATTCGGGCTTCTTGTGCTCGCCCTTGTAGAGATCGACCAATACGAACTGCACGTGCGACGGCAGGTTCTTTTCGGCCAAGGCGATGCGCACGCGGGCCGGATATGGTCCAGTTGGCCAATCGTAAATCTTCATCACGACTCCTATTTTGTCTACCTGTCACTTGGTAGGCCCGATATGAAGACTTCCAATTCGATGGGTCAAGCCCTACCTGTCACTTGGTAGATAACGAAGCAGTGAGGCGACGAAGTGAGTTCAAGCGCTCGGGAGGCCATCTTGGCGGCAGCAAAGCGGACCGCGCAGGCGCACGGCTATGGCGGCCTGAATTTCCGCGATCTCGCAGACGAAGTCGGGATCAAGGCCGCCAGCATCTACCACCATTTCCCAAGCAAGGCCGATCTCGGCGTGGCCGTCGCACGGCGCTACTGGGAGGACACCGCCGCCCAACTCGAGGCGATGCTGGCAGAAACCGCCGATCCTGTCCGCTGCCTGCGTCGATATCCCGATGTGTTTCGCAAAGCGCTCGAGAGCGACAATCGCATGTGCCTCTGCAGCTTCATGTCCGCGGAAGTCGAGGACCTGCCGGGCGCAGTAAAGAAGGAGGTCCAGACATTTGCCGACGTCAACGTGGCCTGGCTGAGCAAGCTGTTGGTGGCTGCGGGCCTGGTCAGTTCGAGAAAGAGCGAACAGCGGGCCCGCGCCATTTTCGCCGCCATCGCCGGCGCGCAGCTCATCGCCAGAAGCCGCTGCGATATTTCGCTCTACGACTCAACGATCGACAACTATCGCGCCGCGGGTCTTCTGCCGGCATAGGTGGTCCTGACATCAGACCACAGTGGGGCGGCGACGCACTACTCCCACTCAATCGTCCCCGGCGGCTTGCTGGTCACATCATACACCACCCGGTTCACGCCCTTCACCTCGTTGATGATGCGCGTGGCGGTCTCGCCCAGTAGATCGTAGGATGGGTGGAAGCGATACCCATCAAGTCCGTCTTGCAAGCGCGATGGGTTTCGCTACGCTCTACCCATCCTACGGGCTGACTGCGTCGGATGGAAGCGTCTCGGCTCCCGGGCCAAGCGCCCTCTGCATCAAGACAGTATCGACCCATTGGCCGAGCTTGAAGCCGACGGAGGTGAGGCTTCCGGCCGGCTGGAAACCGAGGCTACGATGCAGCGCGATGGACCCTGCATTCCTGCTATTGCCGATCACGGCGAGCATCTGCCGCCACGGCCCGGCCTCACAGCGCGCGATCAACTCGCCGAGCAGGGCAGCCCCGATGCGGCGTCCGCGCATCGCTTCCGATACATAGACCGAATCCTCGATCGTATGCCGGTAGGCAGGGCGCGGCCTATATGACGTTGCATAGCAGTAGCCCGCAACGTGCCCGTCGACCACGGCAACGAGATAGGGCAACCGCGCCGACACGACGGCATCGCGTCGCCTCAACATCTCGTCGACGGTCGGCGGAACTTCCTCAAACGTCGCCAGGCCGTAGCGCACGTGATGCTCGTAGATGTGCTGGACCTCGGTCATGTCGGTCTCCGACGCGTCCCGTATCGCGATTGTCTTGATCACTTCCGTCATTCCAATCCTCTCGATTGATTTCACTTGCACGTGGTGTGCGAAGCAGGACCCAGCTCGACCTCGCTCCGCGTCAGCCCGATATCGGCGAGCAGATGATCATCCAGGTCGCATAGCGCCTGCCATTGGCGAATGCGCGATGACGGCCAGGCCGCGAGATAGCGCGACAGCTCTACAACGTCGTCGCCGAGGGCTTTCAAGCCGCACAACGCTCGCGCTCCGCCTCGTCGAATCCCAAACATTGCGCAAGCATGCCGCTTGGCCATATATAAATGAAGCTTTTGTAACTTATGAATAGCATAAGAGATTCTTTGATGAAGAAGCTCAATCTGGACTACCTGCAGAGTTTCCTCGTCGTCATCGAGTGCGGCGGCTTCTCGGCCGCCGCTGAAAGGCTCCACCTCAGTCAGCCGGCGGTGAGCCTGCAGGTACGTCAACTGGAGAAGAGCCTGAAGGCGTCCCTGATCGAGCGCGTCGGAAGGACGGCAAAGCCGACCGCCGCCGGTGTCGCGTTGCTCGCGCATGCCCATCAGATCAACGCGGCTGTCGACCTGGCCCTCGACGCGGTCGCGCGCCAGACGGGCGGGACTGCGGGGCGGGTTAGGCTGGGAACGGGCGCGACCGCGTGCATCTTCCTGCTTCCGCCCGTTCTCAAGCAATTGAGGTCGTCGCTTCCAGCGCTGGAGATCACGGTTACAACGGGGAACACCGCGGAAATTGCCAAGGCGGTGGAGGACAATGTGATCGACATCGGCCTCGTCACGATGCCGGTGACCGGACGCAGCTTCGAGATCACCCCGGTGATGCAGGACGAGTTCGTCTTGATCTCGCCCCGCGACATGCCGCTTCCAGCGCGGATCACGCCCGCTGTGCTGGCGAGCAAACCGGTCATTCTGTTCGAACCCGGCGGAAATACGCGGCGCGTCGCAGATCAGTGGCTGATCCGCGGCGGCGTCCCGCTAAAACCCCTGATGTCGCTCGGCAGCGTCGAGGCGATCAAGGAGATGGTGCGCGCCGGTCTTGGCTGCGCCATCCTGCCCGGCATGGCCGTTTCCGCGGCCGCAAAGCCACGGGATCTGGTTGTCCGCTCGCTCTCGCCCAGGCTCTATCGTCGGCTTGCGCTGGTGATTCGTCGAGACAAGCGTCTCGACCTCGGGCTGCGGAAGACCTTGGCCGCGCTCAGATCAATTTGCGCGTAGGACCGCCTCGCCCAATCGCGTTCCCCCTACTCCCACTCAATCGTCCCGGGCGGCTTGCTCGTCACATCATACACCACCCGGTTCACGCCCTTCACCTCGTTGATGATGCGCGTGGCGGTCTCCCCTAAGAACTTCATGTCGAACTGGTAGAAGTCCGCGGTCATGCCGTCGGTGGAGGTGACGGCGCGCAGGCCCACGACGTAGTCGTAGGTGCGGCCGTCGCCCATGACGCCGACGGTCTTCACCGGGAGCAGCACGGCAAAGGCCTGCCAGATGTCGTCGTAGAGGCCGTGCTTGCGGATCTGGTCGATGTAGACGGCGTCGGCCTTGCGCAGGATGTCGAGCTTGTCCCTGGTGATGTCGCCGGGGCAGCGGATGGCGAGGCCCGGGCCCGGGAACGGGTGGCGGCCGACGAAGATTTCGGGGAGGCCCAGTTCGCGGCCGAGCTTGCGCACCTCGTCCTTGAACAGCTCGCGCAGGGGCTCGACGAGCTTCATGTTCATGCGCTCAGGCAGGCCGCCGACATTGTGGTGCGACTTGATGGTGACCGAGGGGCCGCCAGTGAAGGATACGCTCTCGATCACGTCGGGATAGAGCGTGCCTTGCGCGAGGAAATCGGCGCCGCCGATCTTCTTGGCCTCTTGCTCGAACACCTCGATGAAGAGGCGGCCGATGGTCTTGCGCTTGGTTTCGGGGTCGGTGACGCCTTCGAGCTCGCCCAGAAACTGTTTTGAGGCGTCCACGTGCACGAGCGGGATGTTGTAGTGGTGGCGGAACAGGTCGACGACGGTCTTGGCTTCGTCGAGACGCAACAGGCCGTGGTCGACGAAGACGCAGGTGAGCTGGTCGCCGATGGCTTCGTGGATCAAGACGGCCGCGACGGCTGAATCGACACCGCCGGAGAGGCCGCAGATCACCCTGCGACTGCCGACCTGCTGGCGGATCTTTGCGATCTCCTCCTCGCGGAAGGCGCGCATGGTCCAGTCGCCGGTGAGGCCGGCGATCTTGCGCACGAAGTTGCGGATGAGCTTTGCGCCATCGGGCGTGTGCACCACTTCGGGGTGGAACATCAGGCCGTAATATTTGCGCTTCTCGTCCTGGATGATCGCGAAGGGCGCGTTCGGCGAGGTGCCGGCGACCGAGAAGCCCGGCGGCATCTTGGTGATGCGGTCGCCATGGCTCATCCAGACCTGGTTCTTGCTGCCTGACGTCCAGACGTCCTCGAACAGCTTGCTCTGCGCCTTCACCTCGACATCGGCGCGCCCGAATTCGCGGTGATGGCCGCCCTCGACTTCGCCGCCGAGCTGGGCCGCCATGGTCATCTGGCCGTAGCAGATGCCCATCACGGGCACTCCGGATGCGAAGATCAATTGCGGAGCGCGGGGCGAGCCGGCCTCGTGCACCGACTCCGGGCCGCCGGAGAGGATCACCGCCTTCGGCTTCATCTCCTCGAAGGCCGCTTCGGCCTTGTTGAACGGGACGATCTCGCAATAGACGCCGTCCTCGCGCACGCGACGCGCGATCAGCTGCGTCACCTGGCTGCCGAAGTCGACGATGAGAATCTTGTCATGCGCCGAGGCCACGGAGGGCGTCGACGCGGAGCGGTCGTTCTGTGCTGCTGTCATGGCCAGCAGATACGCTGGCGCGGCCCCGCCCGCAACCGCGCTCGCTCGCGCGCCCACATTCTTCTTTGGGCATGGACAAATGGATATAGGTAAGTATTATTGACCTAATTTGCCCCGCTATCCGACAGGGGCCGATCAGGGAGAACGTCATGTCACAGCACCATCAGCCATCAACGCTTGCCGCGCTTGGCCGGGCCTGGGTCGAGGCCTGGAATGCGCACGACCTCGAGCGCGTGCTCGCGCTCTATGACGAGGCCGCCGTGATGACCTCGGACCGCATCCCCGTGATGGGGTTCGACGCCAGCGGCACCGTGCGCGGCAAGGACGCGCTTCGGGCGTATTGGGGCAAGGCGCTGGGGCTGCTGCCGGAGCTGCACTTTTCGCTGATCGATGTCTTCGTCAGCCCTGACAGTGTCGTGGTGTTCTACGCGAACGAGCGGGGGAAGAAGATCTGCGAATATCTGCGGGTGAATGATGCCGGGCTGATCGTGCAGGGGTCGGCGAACCATCTGCCGCATTGAGTGCCGCTTGTGGCACAGCGATTCCGCTCTCTGCCCGTCATCCCCGCGCGAGCGCATAGCGCTCGTCGCTGGA
Organism: Bradyrhizobium sp. cir1; assembly: GCF_014198245.1. Classification (GTDB taxonomy): domain Bacteria; phylum Pseudomonadota; class Alphaproteobacteria; order Rhizobiales; family Xanthobacteraceae; genus Bradyrhizobium. Next base: position 169,700 of record NZ_JACIHE010000019.1, on the reverse strand, counting down.
GGTGCGAGTTCTGCGGCGCGTAGCGACGCAGGGCGAGCCTCGAAGGATGCACGGCCGAGCTGGCAGCCGGGCTGTCGCCCTTCGAGGCTCGTCCTGCTTCGCAGGACGAGCGCCTCAGGGTGACGGGCAGAGAGGGGGCGCGCTGCTTCCGCAATCGTCATTGCGAGCGCAGCGAAGCAATCCAGGCTGCCGCCGCGGATGCATTTCTGGATTGCTTCGCTGCGCTCGCAATGACGGAGACTGTGGCACGTGTGTGCGCTAACAACAGCACCGCCGGCTCTGAGACAGGACGACCATCATGAAGCTCCCCACCTCCCCCTTCACCGTCACCGACTGGAGCAAGGTTGCGCCGACGGCGCATGCCGGCGAGACCGGGCAGGCCACATGGCGCACGCTCAATATCGGCGATCTCCGGGTCCGGATGGTCGAGTATTCGCCGGGCTATCTCGCCGACCATTGGTGCGACCGCGGCCACGTGATCTTCGTGGTCAAGGGCGAGCTCGATTCGGAACTGCGCGACGGCCGCAAGTTCAAGCTGACGGCGGGCATGAGCTACCAGGTCTCGGACTTCGGCGACGCCGCGCACCGGTCCTCGACGGCCACCGGCGCGACGCTCTTTATCGTCGATTGAGGGCCATCGGCGCGGTGTATTTGCACCGCAAAATAGAAAACCAGCGCGACGTGCCGGACCACGGGTGGTGCCTTGAAGAAGTCCAATTATCTCGCTATATTGTGATCATCGATACTTGGCCGAACGACTGGGCCGCTTCGCCTCGTCTAAGACGGGCGCGCACGCTTCAGATGACTTCTCCAAAACATCGACTCATCAGGGCTATGGGCGCAGCGACGCGTACCGGTCCACGTGCGTACTGTCTCTAACTAATTGAAGGAAATTCCCATGGCTATGGGCACCGTGAAGTGGTTCAACACCCAAAAGGGTTATGGTTTCATCCAGCCGGACGACGGCCAGAAGGACGTGTTCGTGCACATCAGCGCCGTCGAGCGCGCTGGCCTCTCCTCCCTCAACGAGGGTCAGAAGGTCTCGTTCGACATCGTCGCCGACCGCCGCAGCGGCAAGTCGTCGGCTGACAATCTCCGCGTCGGCTAATCGCCCGCGCAACGTTCTGACCGCGGACGTACCGGCAGAACGCCAGAACTCGAAAGCCCCGCGACCGGGACCGGTCTGCGGGGCTTTTGTTTCGGGGGCCCGTCATTCCGGGGCTCGCGAAGCGAGAGCCCGGAATCCATGCCCCCGCGGAGACCGCCGCACGATGGATTCCGGGCTCGCGCTATGCGCGCCCCCGAATGACAACGTTGATCATCCTGTCTTCTTCAGCACCGAGACGAAAAACCCGTCGGTTCCGGTCCGCTGCGGCGTCATCAGCCAGCCCTCGGGCGACTGCAGCGCGGCATCGGCGAAGGCCTCCGCCTTGTCCCAGAGCACGCTGGCGGTCTGCTCGGGCGGTACCACCGCGAACTCGGGATGGCGACCGACGAACGCCCTCACCTGCTCGCCGTTCTCTTCCGCCAGCACCGAGCAGGTGATGTAGGCGATGCGGCCGCCGGCCTTCACCAGCGGAACCGCCCGCTCCAGCACCTCGGCCTGGTCGCGCAGGCGGATCTCCAGCGCGCCAGGGCGCATGCGCCATTTGGCGTCGGGGTTGCGGCGCCAGGTTCCGGTTCCCGTGCAGGGCGCGTCGATCACGACGAGGTCGGCGGAGCTGCGGATGTCGGCCAGCGGATCGGCCTCGCCCTTGGGAGTGCGGACATCGGCATTATGGACGCCGGCGCGCGACAGGCGCTCGTGGATCGGCGCAAGCTGGCGCTTGTCGCGGTCGGTCGCGATCAGCCGGCCCTTGCCCTGCATCAGGGCCGCGAGCGCCAGCGTCTTGCCGCCGGCGCCCGCGCAGAGATCGATCACCTGCTCGCCGGGCTTTGCCGCAGTGAACTGGGCCGCAAGCTGCGATCCCTCATCCTGCACTTCAATTGCGCCCTTGATGAAATCCTCTTCCGCCTGGATGCCGGGGTTGCGCGCATCGGCCGAAAGCTCGATGCGCAAGCCGGTTGCCGACCACGGCGTCGGTTTCGCATGAAGATGAGCAAGCGCGCGCAGCACCTTGTCGCGATTGGATTTTAGCGTGTTGACGCGCAGATCGAGTGGCGCCCGGCTCGCCATCGCGGCGGCTTCCGCCGTGCGGTCCTCGCCGAACACTTTTGCAAAGTGCGGATCGAGCCATTCCGGGTAGTCGCCGGCGACGGCCGCAGGAGCCTCCTTCAGGGAGCGCTGGCTGAGCGCCGCCTGCTCGGCGTCCGTCAGCGGCGCCGGCGCGAAGCGGCTGCCGTCGAACAGCGCGGCCATGGTGGCCGTGTCCATGTCGCGCTCGAGGCGGAGCATGCCGATCAGCCTGGCACGCGCGGTGTCTGCATCCATGAGCCAGGCGCTCGAGGCGTAGCGGCGCAGCACGTCCCAGACGAGGCCGGCAATGGCGGCGCGGTCGCCCGAGCCGGCGAAGCGGTGCGCGGTGCCCCACTCCTTCAGCGCCTTGGCCGCGGGCACGCGGTCCTTCTCGATGGTGTCGATCAGTTCGATGGCTGCGGACAGCCGGGCAGCGGGGGTCATTTCAAATCTTTCAGATTAGGTCCGACAGCTAAACGTCAGATCACCAGGAGCATTCTCAGCGCGAAGTAGATCCACATCACCAGCAGCACCAGCACGCCGGCGAGCCAGATCGTGGAACGGCGGCCGAGATCGTTGGAGGAGACGAACACGCCGGCATGGGCTAAGCGCGTCACCACGAACACCCAGGACATCAGCACGATGAAGAGATCGGCATGGCGCAAGGGCAGCGCCAGCGCGATCAGGGCGTAGAACAGCACCGGCAGCTCGAACTGGTTGCGGTAGCAATTGCCGATCTGGGTGGCGTCCTTGGGCCAATTCGGCTCGCCGAGCGCAATGTCGCGGATCTTGGTCTCGCCCGACACCAGCGAGCGGCGGCGCGCGAAGACCATCCCGATCAGGAGCGCGAAGGTGAGACCGACCTGCACGAAGACAGGCAGCAGGACCATTTGGACGGACATCGGAACTTTCCCGTAAGGCGGATTGCCGCGCACCGTCATTAGCCGCGACTTCTGACGCTGACAATCAGCGAGTTGAACCGGTGTTCCCGCTCTTGCGACCAACCAGCGATTGTTAAAGCAATTTCGCCCCCTTTCGGGGCGCAGGGCGAGAGACCGCCATGAATACCCTCTCCAGCCAGATCGCCAGCCTGATCGGCTCCCTTGCCGAATCCGCTGACGGCCAGCTCGGCATCGTGATGTCGGCGCTGGCAGGTATCGCCACGGCGCTCGCGGTGGCGCTGGCAATGACGGTGTATTTCCGCCTCGGCTACCGGAGCGGGCGCGATGTCATCAGGCACGGGCTCGCCACGCTCGCCGCCATCGCCCTGCTCGCCTTCGCCGCCTACGACATGCGCCACGCCGCGCTCGCCTATCTCGGCCTCAACCCGTCCAAGCCGGCCGTCGAGTTCGAGATCCGCATGCCCTGCGAGATGCTGGTGGCGGTGACCGACAGCCAGATCGAGCTGCACACCGACCGCAACCAGACTCTGGCCCTCGTCGACGGCGTGCGCGATCTCGCCGACGGCCGCGCGCTGCTGCGCGGCGCGGTCGCGCTCAACCATCGCACCGCCGACCGCGTGCTGGTCGTGAACCTGCCCGGCAAGGGCACGTTCGAATTCCGCCTGCGCCTGCCCGCCGAGCCGCATCGCACCGAGCAGTTCGGCCCCTGGCACCTCGCCGACCGCATCGCATCGCCGCTGGCGGGCAGCGTCGCCCCGCAGGATGCCTACACAATCCGCTATCGCGTGCTTTAAACTTTGTTCGGTCGCGAAACGCGGCGTGCCGTCATCGTTCCGACGCGTGGCCCGGCCTATGATCGGCTCATGTCCGAATTTCGCCTCACGCAGATTTCCGACACCCATCTCGGCCGGCGCTTTCCCGGCCTGATCGAAAACTTCCATCGCGTCTACGAGCACATCGACGCCAACAGGCCCGACCTCGTCATCAACACCGGCGACGTCTCCTTCGACGGGCCGACCAGCCGCGACGATGTCGAATTCGCCAAAAGCCTGCACGAGGCCCTGCCCGTTCCCTGTCGCTACATCCCAGGCAATCACGACATCGGCGACAATCCGACCGCGATCGGGCCTGCGCCGAAGCCGCCGGTCACGGAGGCGCACCGCCGGCAATTCTGCGAGATCATCGGCGAGGATCATTGGTCGTTCGAAGCCGCGGGCTGGCGCTTCATCGGCCTCAACACGCTGGTGATGAATTCAGGGCTCGCCTTCGAGGCCGAGCAGTTCGACTGGCTCGCCTCCGAGATCGCGCGCGTGAACGGCGGGCCGGTCGCGCTGTTCCTGCACAAGCCGCTGTTTCTCAACCTGCCGGACGACCCCGAGACACCTGAAACTTCGATACGTTACGTGCCGCAGCCGGCACGCGCGCGGCTGATCGAGATGTTCGCACGTGTCGATCTGCGCCTGATCGCCAGCGGTCACGTGCATCAGCGCCGCGACTTCACCTTTCGCCATACGCGCCACGTCTGGGCGCCGTCGGTCGGCTTCAGGATCAACGACGCGCGCCAGGACCGCATCGCAATCAAGGAGACGGGGCTCGTCGAGTACCGCTTCCAGCCGGACAGTTTCGAGGTCCGTCACGTCAGAGCAGCGGGCCAGGTCGATATCGACATCGAGGAAGTCCTCGTCCAGATGGGCGGCGAGCACTAGCTCAATTTGCGGGCAAAAATCCTTATCCAAATACCTTATTGCCTCGAACTTGTCCCCAAAATGGTTAGATTTGACTGATGACAACGTTGTCATTCGAACATATCGTTCATTCCGGCGGTCGAGGGCCGCTGAGGGAGCGACGATGCAGTTCTTGTCCCGGTGGGATAGCCAACGTCTTTCGACGACGATTCGGGGCATTCCCCTGGTCGATGGCGTCGCCACTGAGGACATAGGCAGCCTGAGCTGGTCACCTTCGCGCGGCGATCTCGCCCTGCCCGCCCTCACCCTTGATGAAGCCGCCTTCGCGGCCAATCGCGACCTGTTCCTGAGATGGTGCGCGAGCGCCGGCGTTGCCGTCGCCCCGCACGCCAAGACGCCCATGTCGCCGGAGCTCGCCCGCTCGCTGCGTGCAGCCGGCGCGTGGGGGACGACGGTTGCGAACATCCAGCAGGCCGCCGTGCTGCTCGCGAGCGGCGAGCGGCGCCTGCTGCTGGCCAACGAGATCGGCGGGCTCGCGGCCGGCCGACGGCTCGGCGCGCTCTTGAGCGCCTATCCCGACGTCGAATTTCACGCCTTCGCGGATTCACCGGCCGCGGCCGCAGCGCTTGCTGAGGCGGCGCGGATCGCAGGCCGCAGCGAACTGTCGGTGCTCGTCGAGCTCGGTGCGGGCCGCGCCGGCGCGCGCGATCGCGCCGCGGTCGAGGCGACGATCGCGGCCGTGCTTGCCGCCGACCGGCTTCTGCTCGGTGGTGTCGCCACCTATGAGGGGGCAGCCGCAACGTCGGACGCGGCCGAGACGATGCGCGCCATCGCGGCGCTGCTGGAGCGCACCATCGACGCCTTCGCGCTGGTGCGCGCCGCCGCGCCAAAGCGGCCACTGATCATGAGTGCCGGCGGCTCCGCCTATTTCGATCTCGTCGCGCAGGCGCTCGCGCCGGTGGCGCAGGCCGACGGCAATGCCAGCGTGATCCTGCGCTCCGGCGCGCTGTTCTTTGCCGATCACGGCATCTATGCCCGCGCCTTCGCGGAGATCGACCGGCGCGGCGGCCTGCTCGTTGACGGTTTGCGCCATTCTGCCATCGAAGGCTTCCGGCCCGCATTGACGCTCTGGGCCGAGGTGCTGTCGCGCCCCGAGGACGGGCTTGCGATCGCAGGCTTCGGCATGCGCGATGCCTCTTTCGATCAGGGACTGCCCGTTCCCTTGCGCGTCTTCCGCGACTGCGCCGAGCAGCAAGGGCTCGCCGCTACGCTCACCGTGACCCGGCTCAACGACCAGCACGCGTTCCTGTCCGTCGCACCCGACGCCGCGCTTGCGGTCGGCGACATCATCGCCTTCGGCATCTCGCATCCCTGCACCTGCCTCGACAGCTGGCGCGTGATCCTTGTCCTCGATGCCGACGGCGTCGTGACGCGCGCCCTTCCCACGCAGTTCGGCTGAGAGCGGCGCGATGAACTTCCTGCCGCTGTGGCGCTATCAGAACCAGCTCATCGACGGCGCCATCGTCACGCTGGAGTTGACGGTTATCTCGGCGCTGGCCGGGCTCGTGATCGGTATCGCCGGTGCGGTCGCGCTGAAGGGGCGCATCACGCCGGTGCGCTGGCTTGTGCGCGGTTACATCGAGCTGTTCCGCAACACGCCCTCGCTGATCCAGATCTTCATCGTGTTCTTCGTGCTGCCGAACTTCGGCCTGAAACTGCCGGCCTTCGAGGCCGCCGCCGTCGCGCTGTCGCTCTATTTCGGCGCCTATTCGGTCGAGATCATTCGCGCCGGCCTCGATTCCATTCCGCGCAGCCAGGTCGAGGCGGGGCAGTGCCTCGGACTGTCCGGCTGGCAGGTGTTCCGTCACATCATCCTGCCGCCGGCGCTGCGCAACGCCTATCCCGCCGTGACCAGCCAGTTCGTCCTTTTGCTGCTCGGCACCTCGCTCGCCTCGCAGGTCGCCGCCGACGAGCTGTTTCATGTCGCCGGCTTCATCGAGAGCCGCACCTATCGCAGCTTCGAGGTCTATGCGGTGATCTGCGCGGTCTATTTCGCGATGGCGATGTCGTTCAAGGCGCTGTTCGCAATCATCGGTCTGGCGGCCTTCCGCTGGCCGCGGCGGCGCTGAGGGACAAGCGATGCGATCCTTCTCCCTCATCGATTTCGTCTCGCTGTTCGCGGCGCTGCGCTGGACCGTCGCGCTCGTCGCACTCGCGCTCGCCTTCGGTGCGCCGCTTGCGCTCGGGCTCGCACTGGGCCGCATCAGCCGGTTCGCGGGCCTGCGCTGGGCGATGGCCGCGTGTATCCAGGTGATCCAGAGCGTGCCGCTGCTCGGGCTGTTGTTCTTCTTCTATTTCGGCATGCCGGTTTTCCTCGGCATCCAGGTGCCGGCGCTCATCGCCGTGACCGTCGCCTACACGCTCTACACTGCGGCTTTCCTCGGCGAGATCTGGCGCGGCGGGCTGGAGGCCGTGAAGCAGGCGCAGTGGGAGGCCGGCGCCTGCCTCGGCCTCTCCGCCTGGCAGCAGTTCCGCCACATCATCGCGCCGCAGGCGCTGCGGCTGTCGCTGCCGCCGACCGTCGGCTTCCTGGTGCAGCTCATCAAGGGCACCTCGCTCGCCTCTATCCTCGGCTTCGTCGAGCTCGCCCGCGCCGGACAAGTGGTGAGCGCGGCGACGTTCCAGCCGCTCCTCACCTACGCGCTGGTCGCTGCGATCTATTTCGCGCTGTGCCTGCCGCTCACGCTCTGGTCCCGCTCCCTGGAGGCCCGCCTCGATGGCTCTCGTTGAAATCCGCGACGTGCACAAGACATTCGGCAAGGTCGAGGTGCTCAAGGGCGTCTCGCTCGATGTCCAGGAAGGCGAGATCGTCACCATCATCGGCCGCTCCGGCTCGGGCAAGTCGACGCTGCTCCGCTGCATCAACGCGCTGGAGAGCGTCGATGCCGGCGAGATCCGGGTCGAGGGCCTGAAGGTCCATGCCAGGATGCCTGACCTGAAGAAATTCCGTCAGCGCGTCGGCATCGTGTTCCAGGCCTTCAACCTGTTTCCGCATCTGAAGGTCGAGCGCAACATCACGCTGGCCCCGCTGCTCACCGGCCGCATCGACAAGGCGAAAGCACGTGCGCTGGCGGCGGATGTGCTCACCCGCGTCGGCCTCGCCGACAAGATCGACGCCTGGCCTGAGCAGCTCTCCGGCGGCCAGCAGCAGCGCGTGGCGATCGCGCGCTGCCTCGCCATGGCGCCTCACCTGATGCTGTTCGACGAGGTGACCTCGGCACTCGATCCCGAGCTCGTCGGCGAAGTCCTGAAGGTGATGGAGGCGATGGCGAAACAGGGCATGACCATGATCCTGGTCACCCACGAGATGGGCTTTGCCCGCAACGTCGCCAACCGCATCGTCTTCATGCACCAGGGCCGCGTCTGGGAACAGGGCCCGCCGGCAAAACTGTTCGCCAACCCCGAGACCCCCGAGCTCGCAAGCTTCATCGCATCCGCCAAGTGAAACCTTCCAAGTGAGAACCTTCCCCTTCAAGGAGAGAGTCATGAGAAAGTTGAAGTCCCTCTTCACCATCGCAGCTGCGGCGCTTGCCGTTCTCGCCGCACCGAACGTCGCCAACGCCGACAAGCTCCAGGACGTGCTCGGCGCGGGCAAGATTCGCGTTGGCATTCTCACCGACGCAGCACCGTGGGGCTTCAAGGACGACAAGGGCGAGATCGCCGGCCTCGACGCCGATCTTGCAAAATTGATCGCCGCCGACATGGGCGTGAAGCTCGAGCTCGTGCCGGTGACAGGCGCCGCGCGCATCCCGAGCCTGTTGTCGGACAAGATCGACATGCTGATCGCCGGTCTCGGCGCGACGCCCGAGCGCGCCCAGCAGGTGATGTTCTCGCAGCCCTACGCGGTGGTGAATCTCGGCGTCTACGGCGCGAAGTCGCTCCCCTCCGCCACCGGCAAGAAGCCCGACAATCTCGACGGCCGCAGCGTTGCGGTGGCCAAGGGCTCGACGCTCGACGTCTGGCTCACCGACAACGCGCCGAAGGTGAAGCTGGTGCGCTTCGAGGACACCCCTGCCGCGATCGCGGCCTATCTCGCCGGACAGGCCGACACGTTCGCGGAGAACAGCGCCATTGCGCTGAAGGTGCAGGACCAGAACCCGACCAAGGAGGTCGAGCTGAAGTTCCTGATCCGCCAGTCGCCGGCCCATGTCGGCGTGCGCCAGGGCGAGCAGAACCTGCTCAACTGGATCAACACCGACATCTTCTTCAACAAGCTCAACGGCAAGCTCGGCGCACTGCAGCTGAAATGGTTCAAGGAAGAGCAGTCGCTGCCGACGCTGTGAACTCGCACACGGCTCCCGCATCAGCGGGAGCCGACCTTCTTGAGGAGAATTGAGATGATCAAACGTTACGTCGTGGGATCGCGCATGAGCCAGGCCGTCGCCGCCGGCGGCATGGTGCACATCGCAGGCCAGGTCGCCGATGACCGCAAGGCCGGCATCGTGTCGCAGACGGAGCAGGTGCTCGCCAAGATCGACGCGCTGCTGAAGGAAGCCGGCTCGGACCGCTCCAAGCTGATCGCGGTCAACGTCTTCCTGCCGCACATCACCGACTTCGACACCATGAACTCGGTCTACGACGCCTGGATCGATCCGGCCAATCCGCCGGCGCGCGCCTGCGTCGAAGCCCGCCTCGCCGATCCCGATTTGCGCGTCGAGATGACCGCGGTCGCCCTGCTGTAAGGGCACCGCACTTCCTTCAACCTTCGGCCGGCGCCGGCGACGGCGCGGCCCCGAGGCAAGCCATGCATACCGGACTGTTTCACGAGATCGACTTCGAGAAGGACCAGAAATGGTCCGGCCATCTCGGCATTCCCTTCTCGGTCGACCGCTCGCCCTACTACCAGCTCAAGATCCCGATCTTCCGGATCAAGAACGGCGCCGGGCCAAAACTGCTGTTGATGGCCGGCAATCACGGCGACGAATATGAGGGCGAGATCACGCTGACGCGGCTGTATCGCCGGTTAGATGCGAAGGACATCAAGGGCGAGATCACCATCCTCCCCTTCGCCAATTTGCCCGCGGTGATGGCGGCGCGCCGCCGCTCACCGCTCGACGAGGGTAATCTCAACCGCGCCTTCCCGGGCGATGCCGCGGGCACGCCGACCTTCCGCCTGGCGCACTTCCTCGAGCACGAGCTGTTTCCGCGCCACGACGTCGTCTTCGACATCCACTCCGGCGGCACCTCGATGGCGCATGTGCCTTGCGCGCTGATCGAGCGGCAGGGACCACCCGAGATGTTCGGCCACGCGCTACGCCTGATGGAAGGCCTCGGCATGCCCTTTGCCTTCGTGGCCGAGAACGGCGCCACGGCGCCAACCTCGATGGCCGCGGCCGCACGTGCCGGCGCGATCGGCTTGTCAGGTGAATTCGGCGGCGGCGGCACCGTCACGCCGCAGACGATGGCGTTCACCGCGCGCGCGGTCGACCGGTTGCTGCTCGCGCTTGGCCTCGTCCAGGCGCCCGTGCTGGGGCCGCATGCGCCGGTCGAGCGCGCCACTGAACTGCTGGCCCTGCAGAGCCATGCCCAGGCCGTGTTCGCGACGCGCCGCGGCTGGTTCGAGCCCGCTGTCACCGTCGGTGCGCGGGTCAAGGCCGGCGACATCGCCGGCTGGTATCACGACTTCGAGCGACCTGAGCTGCCCGAAGAGGTGCTGCGCTTCCCCGCCGACGGCATCGTGATCTCGCAGCGGCTGCACACCGACAGCCAGAGCGGCGACTGCCTGGTCCAGGTCGGCCGCGCGCTGTCGCGTGAGGAGTTGATGGCGCGGTGAACTTCGGAGACGATACCGACTTGGACTAACCCCAGGATTCGATGACCGATCCGGCAAAGCCAGGCTATGACGACGTCGTGCGCATTCCGGCGCCGCCCGGCCGCAGCAATGCGACCGGACGGCCGCCGCGCATCGAGGAAGTGGCGGAGCGCGCCGGCGTCGCGCCGATCACGGTGTCGCGGGTGCTGCGCCACCCAGAGAAGGTCAATCGACAGACCCGCGAGCGCATCCTCGAGGTGATCGAGGCGACCGGCTATGCGTCGAACCCGCATGCGCGCGCGCTGCGCTCGGGCCGGTCGAACGTCGTCGTCGCCTTCGTCTCCAACATCCTCAGCCAGCAGTTTGGCCTCGCGGTGCGCAGCTTCGCCGCAACGCTGGAGCCGGAAGGCTTCGAGGTGCTGGTCGGCCAGACCTCCTACTCCTATGCCAAGGAGGTCGCGATGATCCAGTCGCTGCGCGGCATCCGCCCCGCGGCGGTGATGTTCACCGGCGTCATCGAGCTCGAGGAGAACCGCACGGCGCTTGCCGAGCTCGGCATTCCCGTGATCGAGACCTGGGCGTTCCCGCGCGATCCCATCGACATGCTGGTCGGCCTGCCCAATGCGGATGCCGGCGCCATGGCAGCGCGCCGGCTGGCGGAGGCCGGGCATCGCCGCCTCGCCTTCATCGGCCGCAGCAGCGGCCGTGGCGCGCTCCGCCGCGACGGTTTTCGCGCCGCCGCCGCACAACTCGGCCTCGATATCGTCCACGAGATCGGCGTCGGCGAGATCACGGGCCTCGTCGACGGCCGCGCCGCCTTCACCGCCCTGCTCGAGCGCGGCGGCGACGTCGATGCCGTGTTCTGCGCCAACGATCTGCTGGCGACCGGCGCGCTGATCGAGGCCCGCGCCCGCGGCCTGTCGGTGCCGCGCGATCTCGCCGTGCTCGGCTTCGGCGATAACGACGTTGCCGATCAGATCACGCCCGGCCTCACCACCATCTCGTTCGATGCGGCGGCCCTGGGGCGGATTGCGGGGGAATTGCTATTGGCACGGCTCGCCGGCGGACCGGCAGCCGACCAACGGCTCGCGGTCGAATTGTCCCTGATCGAGCGCGGCAGCGTCTGAGCGTTGCGGTTTAAGCGACGCTCTTGAGATCCTGCTGGATCGCAGCCAGCAGGGATTGCAGCGCCTCACTGTTCACGGGCTTGGCCTCCGGGAGCGCGGGCTGGACACTGGCGGGCTGCGCAGCCTTGACCGGACGCTTCGGGAACGGCGGCGGCGCAGGCATCGCGGCTGGGGTGAAATCGCCCTCGTCCTCGGCATGAACGAACTTGCCATGAATGACGTCGTCGCGGCGGCCCATGACGAACATCGTCGCCCAATAGCCGGCGGCCAGGAGGATTACGCAGAAAAGAACAATCTCTTAACATCGCAACACCCAAAATATGCGCGATGATTCAATGCCTTCGTCGGCCGGTCAATGAACAGGCGGTCACACCTGCGGCTTTTGCGGGCAGGTGTGACCGATTAGTGACTCTTTCTTAACCATCCACCGCCCCGAGGGGCTGGTGTCGGCAAATTACGCCTTGTCCGGCCCGACCCGGACCAGCTGCTTGCCGAAATTGGCACCCTTCAGCAGGCCCATGAAGGCGCCGGGGGCACTTTCCAGGCCCTCGGTGACGAACTCCTTGTACTTGACCTTGCCGTCGCGGACCCAGGCGGACATGTCGCGCAGGAAATCGCCATGGCGGGCGGCGAAGTCGGAGACGATGAAGCCGCGGAAAGTCAGCCGCTTGGTCAGGGTCGCACGCATCATGCTGGCGGCCCATTTCGGCGGCTTGGCCTCGGTGTCGTTGTAGTGCGCGATCAAGCCGCAGACCGGCACCCGCGCGAACGGGTTGAGCAGCGGGAACACCGCCTCGAACACGGCGCCCCCGACATTCTCGAAATAGACGTCGATCCCCTTCGGGCAGGCGAGCTTCAGCTTGGCCGGAAAATCGGTTTCGCGATGATCGAGGCACGCGTCGAAGCCGAGTTCCTTCACCACGTAGTCGCACTTGTCCTTGCCACCGGCGATGCCGACCGCGCGGGCGCCCTTGATCTTGGCGATCTGCCCCACGGCGGAGCCGACTGCGCCGGAGGCACCGGCAACGACGACGGTCTCGCCGGCCTGAGGCTTGCCGATGTCGAGCAGGCCCGTATAGGCGGTCATGCCGGGCATACCGAGCACGCCGATGGATGTCGAGATCGGACCGAGCTTCGGATCGACCTTGATCAGGCCCTTGCCGTTCGAGATCGCATGCGTCTGCCAGCCGGAGCGGATGCGCACGATGTCGCCTACCGCAAAGTCGGGATTGTTGGAGGCCGCGACCTCGCTGACCGCCTCGCCCTCCATCACGCCCCCGATCGGCACGGGTGCGGCGTAGGACGGGCCTTCACTCATACGGCCGCGCATATAGGGATCGAGCGACAGCCAGATCGTGCGCAGCAGGACTTCGCCCTGCCCCGGTGTCGGGACTGCGAATTCCTCGATGCGGAAATCGGATGGCTTGGGTTCGCCGACGGGACGCGCGGCGAGAACGATGCGCTTGGCGCTATGTTGATCTTGGGACATGGCTTCCTCCAATTTTCTGTCATTGCGAGCGAAGCGAAGCAATCCAGCCGCGTCAACACAAAAGGACTGGATTGCTTCGTCGCATCAGCGCAAAATTGCTACGCAATTTTGTCGCGAGCTCCTCGCAATGACGAGCTTGTGGCACGCGCGGGCCACACACTCACTGTCATCGTCCGCGAAGGCGGACGATCCAGTACTCCGAGGCGGTTACGATTGAGCCGGGAAGCCGCGGCGTACTGGATGCCCCGCCTTCGCGGGGCATGACACCGTCATTTTGGCACGAGCGCGGAGCGACTAACCCCCGCCCGGATAGTTCGGGCTCTCGCGCGTGATGGTCACGTCGTGGACATGGCTTTCGCGCAGGCCCGCGCCGGTGATACGGATGAACTGCGCCTTGTCGTGCAGCTCCTTCATGTCCTTTGCGCCGACATAGCCCATGGCGGCGCGCAAGCCCCCGGCGAGCTGGTGCATGACGTGGCCGACCGCACCCTTGTAGGGCACCTGCCCCTCGATGCCTTCGGGCACGAGCTTGAGCGTGTCCTTGATGTCCTGCTGGAAGTAGCGGTCGGCGGATCCGCGCGCCATCGCGCCGACCGAGCCCATGCCGCGATAGGCCTTGTAGGAACGGCCCTGCCACAAAAACACTTCGCCCGGCGTCTCATCGGTGCCGGCGAGCAGAGAGCCCACCATGGCGATGTCAGCGCCGGCGGCGAGCGCCTTGGCGAGGTCGCCGGAGAACTTGATGCCACCGTCGGCGATGACGGGAATGTCCGACTTCTTCGCCGCCTCCACCGCATCCATGATCGCGGTGAGCTGCGGCACGCCGACGCCGGCGACGATGCGCGTGGTGCAGATCGAGCCCGGGCCGATGCCGACCTTGATGCAATCCGCGCCTGCGTCGATCAGCGCTTGCGCACCCTCGGTAGTCGCGACGTTGCCGGCGACGACCTGCACCGAATTGGACAGACGCTTGATGCGGTTCACCGCGTGCAGCACGTGACGGGAATGGCCGTGTGCGGTGTCGACGACGACGAGGTCGACGCCGGCATCGATCAGCCGCTCGGTGCGCTCGAAGCCGGTGTCGCCGACCGTGGTGGCGGCGGCGACGCGCAGGCGCCCCTGCGCATCCTTGCAGGCGAGCGGATGGGCGACCGCCTTCTCCATGTCCTTCACGGTGATCAGGCCGACGCAGCGATACTGCTCGTCGACGACGAGCAGCTTCTCGATGCGATGCTGGTGCAGCATCCGCCGCGCCTCGTCCTGGCTGACGTTCTCGCGCACGGTGACGAGACCTTCATGCGTCATCAGCTCGGAGACTTTTTGCCGGCGGTCGGTGGCAAAGCGCACGTCGCGATTGGTGAGGATGCCGACCAGCTTGCCGGGCGTATTCTTGCCGGCGCCGGTGACGACGGGAATGCCGGAGATGCCGTGATCGCTCATCAGCTTGAGCGCGTCGTCCAGCGTCGCCTCGGGGCTGATGGTGAGCGGGTTCACCACCATGCCCGACTCGTAGCGCTTGACCTGCCGGACCTGGGCGGCCTGCCCTTCGGGATCGAAATTGCGATGGATGACGCCGAGGCCGCCGGCCTGCGCCATGGCGATCGCCATGCGGGCTTCGGTGACGGTGTCCATGGCCGAGGCCATGATCGGAATGTTGAGCGGAATGGCGCGGGTGACGCGCGAGCGGATGTCGACCTCGCCCGGCATGACATCGGAAAGGCCCGGCTTCAACAGCACGTCGTCGAACGTAAAGGCTTCGCGGATGCCTTGAAGTTGCACCGTGGCCATCTGCCAACTCCTTCCTGCGGCCCTGCCGCAAATAGCAATGGATGAGCGCCGCCCTCGGCGTACCTTGCGGCATCGCCGTCGAATCGGAGCCCATCGGTGGGGTTGACGCGGGTCGATAGCACGCCCGCGTGACGAATCAAAGCAATTCGAGCCGCTGGCCAGCCATGCACAGGCTTTTTTAGGGTAAATTCGGCGTAGATGGCCCGTGCACGACCCACCCGCCGTCATTCCGGGGCGCGACGAAGTCGCGAGCCCGGAATCCATCCCACAGCGAATCCTGCGGCCCAATGGATTCTCAGGTGCGCAATTGCGCACCATAGCTCGCGCCAAGGGGCGCGCCCCGGAATGACGGAGGGGGTCACACCGTTGTTACGCGGGATTTAGGTGCTATGCGTCGATCCGCAATGGTCGCGGCCGGGCGGCGGTGATAAGCCGCAATTCTCGCCGTTCCTTCCGATTTTCATTACCAATCCGTCATGGTCGACAAGCAACGCATCATTCCGCTGATCGTGGCCACTGCTCTCTTCATGGAGAACATGGATTCGACTGTCATCGCCACCTCGCTGCCGGCGATTGCGGCCGATATCGGCACCAGCCCGCTGACGCTGAAGCTTGCCATCACCTCCTACCTGCTGTCGCTCGCGGTGTTCATCCCGGCGAGCGGCTGGACCGCCGACCGTTTTGGCGCGCGGATGGTGTTCGCGATCGCCGTCGGGGTGTTCATGGTCGGCTCGGTCGGCTGCGCGCTGTCGACCTCGGTCACCGATTTCGTGTTCGCGCGCATCCTGCAGGGCATGGGCGGGGCGATGATGACGCCGGTCGGGCGCCTCGTGCTGCTGCGTTCCGTCGACAAGAGCGCGCTGGTCAATGCCATGGCCTGGGTGACGGTTCCTGCCCTGATCGGCCCGGTGATCGGACCACCACTCGGCGGTTTCATCACGACCTATGCGTCCTGGCACTGGATCTTCCTGATCAACATCCCGATCGGGCTGCTCGGCATCTTCATGGCGCTGCGCTTCATCGATCCCATCACGAGCGAGGATCAGGAGCCGTTCGATCTCTACGGCATGGTGCTCGCCGGCATCGGCCTTGCCGGCATCGCGTTCGGTCTCTCGGTGGCCGGGCTCAATCTGCTGCCCTGGAGCACGGTGGCCGCGCTGGTCGTGGGCGGCGCGATCTCGATGACGCTCTATGTCCTGCACGCGCGGCGGACGGGATCGCCGGTGCTGGACTTTTCGCTTCTCAGGCTGCCGACGCTGCGCGCGGCAATCTTCGGCGGCTTCCTGTTCCGTCTCGGCATCGGCGCGCTCCCGTTCCTGCTGCCGCTCCTGATGCAGATCGGCTTCGGCCTGTCGCCGTTCCATTCTGGCCTCGTGACCTTCGCCTCCTCGCTGGGGGCCATGGGCATGAAAACGCTGGCGGCGCGCATCATCCGCACCTTCGGCTTCCGCAACCTGATGACGGTGAACGCGATCGTCAGCGCGTTCTTCCTCGGCGTCTGCGCACTGTTCACAGTGACGACCCCGCTGCTGATCATCATGGTGATCCTGGTGGTCGGCGGCTTTTTCCGCTCGCTCGAGTTCACCGCGATCAACACGGTCGCCTATGCCGACGTGGAGAGCCCGCAGATGAGCCGTGCTACCACGCTCGTCAGCGTCAACCAGCAGCTCGCGGTCTCCGCCGGCGTCGCGGTCGGCGCGGCCTCCGTGGAGACGACGATGTGGCTCAGCCATGTCAGCGAGCTCAACGCCACCGTGTTCGCGCCCGCCTTCGTCGTGGTGGCGCTGACCTCGGCGGCCTCGAGCTGGTTCTTCTGGCAGATGCCCGCCGACGCCGGCCACGAGATCTCCGGCCGCAAGGCGGTGGAGATCGCGAGCCGCAAGGGCGCCGGCAAGGGTGCGGAAAAGGCCGCCGTGAAGGCGGCAACGGAAGATACGCAGAACGTGCGGGATCAGCGGCTGGGGTAGTCTCGCTCCCCGTCATTGCGAGCGCAGCGAAGCAATCCAGAGTCTTTCCGCGGAGGGATTCTGGATTGCTTCGTCGCTTCGCTCCTCGCAATGACGATGGCTACGCCTTCGCCTCGCCGCGAAATCCCGTCGCGAGCACGTAGCGCTCGGAGGAATCCTGCCGGCTCGCGGCCGGCTTCACATGCCGCACCGTGGCAAAGTCGCGCTTGAGCTGAGCGAGCAGATCGGCATCGGCGCCGCTCTGAAACGTCTTGGCCAGGAACGTGCCGCCGGGCTTGAGCACGTCGCAGGCGAACGCGGCCGCGGTCTCGACCAGGCCGACGATGCGAAGCTGGTCGGTCTTGCGATGTCCCGTGGTGTTGGCGGCCATGTCGGACATCACGACATCGGCGCCGCCGCCCAGCATCGCGGTGAGCTTGCTAGGGGCGTCATTGTCCATGAAGTCGAGCTGCGCGAAATCGACGCCGGGAATCTCGGGCATCTCCAGGAGGTCGATGGCGACGACCTTGCCCTTGCCTTCCACCGATCCGACGCGTTTGGCAGCGATCTGGCTCCAGCCGCCGGGCGCTGCGCCAAGGTCGACCACGGCCATGCCGGGCTTCAAGAGCCGAAACTTGTCGTCCATCTCCAGCAGCTTGAACGCGGCGCGCGAGCGATAGCCCGCCGCCTTGGCTTTCGCGACATAGGGATCGTTGAGCTGCCGCTCCAGCCACAGCTTCGACGACAGCTTGCGCTTGCCGCCGGTCTTGACCTGGACGTGCAAGCGGCCGGTGGTGTCCTTGGCCATTCTCACCAGCTCCTGAGCGCGCCATCCTCGCGCATCATCTCGACCAGCATGCCCTCGCGCAGGCCGCGGTCGGCGACGCGCAGGCGCGGCAGCGGAAAGGCGCGCCTGATAGCATCGAGGATGGCGCAGCCGGCGAGCACGAGATCGGCGCGCTCGACGCTGATGCAGTTGTTGTTCGCGCGCTCCTCGTAGCTCATGCCGAGCAGCTTGTTGATGGTCGCGGTGATGTCGGAATCGTTCATCCAGATGCTGTCGATGCGGCGGCGGTCGTAGCGCGGCAGATTGAGATGGATGCCGGCGAGCGTCGTCACCGTGCCCGACGTGCCGAGCAGGTGCATCTCAGTGAGGTCGCGGCCGTGTTCCTCGGCGAACGGCGCGACATGGCTTGCGACCTCGCGCTCCATCGCGGCGTAGATCTCCGGCGTCACGTCGCGGCCGCCGAACTGCTCGGCGAGCGTGACCACGCCATACGGGATCGACATCCAGGCCTTGATACGCGGCTCCGGATTCTCCGGGTCGCGCTCAATCCGCACCAGCTCGGTCGAGCCGCCGCCGATGTCGAACAGGATCGCGCCCCTGCCCCTGGGGTCAACCAGCGGCGAGCAGCCGAGCACGGCAAGCGCGGCCTCGGTCTCGCGGTCGATCACCTCGAGCTCGATGCCGGTCTCGGCCGCGACGCGGCTGCGAAACCCTTCCGCGTTCGAGGCCGCGCGGCAGGCTTCGGTGGCGATCAGCCGCAACCGCCGCGCCTTCCGCAGATTGATCTTGTCGCGGCAGATGCTGAGCGCCGCAATGGCGCGCTCGATCGCGGCCTCGCTGATCGAGCCGGTCGCCGAGACCCCCTCGCCGAGCCGGATGATGCGCGAGAAGGAATCGACCACGCGAAAGCCGTCGTGGGTCGGACAGGCGATCAGCAGCCTGCAATTATTGGTGCCGAGGTCCAGTGCCGCGTAGACGCCGGTTCCCAGCGCCTGTGCGGGGACGGCCGGGTCGGTGGCCAACGCCACCGCTGCCATCGACCCCTCCAGCTCACCGTGCGGCACATGGCCGTCGCGGAGCCGCGTGTGGTCATTCATACAAACTGTCTTTCCGCGGCCGGTCGGGCCGGTCTGGAATTGATTTTTCGCCTGAAACATTAGCAGCGCGGCAGGTATGCGCAACAACGCATCACATGGGACCATGCCCATTCGTGCGTTGTCGTGAACGGGGTGGTGGGTTATCTGAGGGGGGTCCGGCCCCCTCCAGGCGCCCGCGAAATCGCGCAATTGCCGGCTTTTTCAGGTCGATTCCATGCAAGAACACACCAAATCGTCCACGCTCGAAAACGCTATTGCACTGCAAAAATATGGCGTTGGTCAGCCCGTCCGCCGCAAGGAGGACGACACCCTGGTGCGCGGCAAGGGCCGCTACACCGACGATTTCAATCTGCCCGGCCAGGCCTATGCCGTGGTGGTCCGCTCGACCCATGCCCATGGCGTCATCCGCGGCATCGGCCTTGACGCCGCCAAGGCGATGCCGGGCGTGCTGGGAGTGTGGACCGGCAAGGACCTCGATGCCGCCGGCTATGGCCCCTTCACCTGCGGCCTGCCGCTGAAGAGCCGTGACGGCTCGCCTTTGCTCCAGACCAACCGCCAGCCGCTGGCGACCGGCAAGGTCCGCTTCGTCGGCGATCCCGTCGCCTTCGTGGTGGCGGAGACGCTGGCCCAGGCGCGCGACGCAGCCGAGGCGGTCGAGCTCGACATCGAACCGTTGCCCGCGGTGACGGATCCCGAGGAAGCCGCCAAGCCCGGCGCGCCGCAGCTCTACGACCACATCCCGAACAATGTCGCGCTCGACTACCACTATGGCGACATGGACAAGGTCAATGCGGCCTTTGCCAGCGCCGCCCACGTCACCAGGATCGACATCGAAAACACCCGCGTCGCCGTGGTCTCGATGGAGCCGCGCGTTGGGCTCGCCTCCTACGACAAGAAGACCGAGCGCTACACGCTTCAGGTGCCGACGCAGGGCGTTGCTGGCAACCGCGCCAATCTCGCCAAGAACCTGAAAGTGTCGAACGAGAAGGTGCGCATCCTCACCGCCAATGTCGGCGGCTCCTTCGGCATGAAGAACATCAACTACCCCGAGTACATGTGCATCCTGTACGCGGCGAAGGCACTGGGACGCCCGGTGAAGTGGCTCGACGAGCGCTCCACCAGCTTCCTCTCCGACAGCCACGGCCGCGCGCAGAAGATCCATGCGGAGCTCGCGCTCGACGCGGAAGGGCACTTTCTCGCGGCGAAGCTGTCCGGCTACGGCAATCTCGGCGCCTATATCACCGGCGTTGCGCCGGGGCCGCTCTCGCTCAACACCGGCAAGAATTTTTCCAGCGTCTACCGCACGCCGCTGATGGGCGTCGACATCAAGACGGTGCTGACCAACACCACGCTGATGGGCGCGTATCGCGGCGCCGGCCGGCCCGAAGCGAACTACTACATGGAGCGGCTGATCGATCGCGCCGCCGACGAGATGGGCATCAACCGCCTGACGCTGCGCAAGCGCAACTTCATCAAGCAGAACCAGATGCCCTTCGCCGCCTCCTCCGGCGTCACCTATGACAGCGGCGACTTCCAGGCCGTCTTCAGCAAGGCGCTCGACATCTCCGACCACGAGAATTTCGCCAAGCGCAAGAAGGAGAGCAGGAAGGCCGGCAAGCTGCGCGGCATCGCGGTCGGCTCCTACCTCGAAGTCACCGCGCCGCCGAGCCCCGAGCTCGGCAAGATCGTGTTCGATGCTGATGGCACCGTGCAGCTCATCACCGGCACGCTCGATTACGGCCAGGGCCATGCCACGCCGTTCGCGCAGGTGCTCTGCGAGCAGCTCGGGGTGCCTTTCGAGAGCGTCAAGCTCGTGCAGGGCGACAGCGACATCGTCCACACCGGCAACGGCACCGGCGGCTCGCGCTCGATCACCGCGAGCGGCCAGGCCATCGTCGGGGCCTCGAAGCTCGTGATCGAAAAGGGCAAGCGCGCCGCCGCGCACATGCTGGAAGCGTCCGAGGCCGATATCGAGTTCGCCGACGGCAGCTTTACGATCGCCGGCACCGATCGTAGCATCGACATCATGGAGCTCGCCAAGAAGCTGCATGAGGGCAAGGTGCCGGACGGCGTGCCCGACTCGCTCGATGTCGACCACACCAGCGATCCGGTCGCCTCCGCGTTCCCGAACGGCTGCCACGTCGCCGAGGTCGAGATCGATCCGGACACCGGCGTGGTGCAGATCGTGCGCTACAGCGCGGTCAACGATTTCGGCACGGTGATCAATCCGCTGCTGGTCGCGGGCCAGCTCCATGGCGGCGTGGTCCAGGGCATCGGCCAGGCGCTGATGGAGCACATCCGCTACGACGAGAGCGGCCAGCCGATCACGGGCTCGCTGATGGACTACGCCCTGCCCCGCGCCGAGGACGTGCCGTTCATGACGGTCGGCGACCACCCGGTGCCGGCCACAACCAACCCGCTCGGCAGCAAGGGCTGCGGCGAAGCCGGCTGCGCCGGCAGCCTGTCGACGGTGGTGAACGCCGTGCTCGATGCGCTCTCCGACTACGGCATCAAGCACATCGACATGCCGCTGACCCCGGAGCGCGTGTGGCGCGCGATCCAGGATGCGAAGGGCCAGGCGGCGTAAGGGACTCTTTCGCAGACGGTCGCTCGCTCTTTCACACCCACAACTGTCATCGCCCGCCTTGTGCGCACTTGCGCACTGGGGCGGGCGATCCAGTACTCCGAGACGGTTGTGATGAATCGAGGGGCTGCGGCGTACTGGATGCCCCGCCTTCGCGGGGCATGACACCGGTTTTTGAGGCGTGAACGGTTCGGCGCTACGCCGCCGCCTGCTCGCGCGGCTGGTAGATTGCGGTGTGCTGGCAGAGCGCAATCGGCGTCGTGCCGTTGGCGACGACCAGCGCGTCGAGCTCGACGAAGCGGTGGCCCTTTTTCTCGTAGTTCGAAGTGACCTTTGCGCGCGCGGTGATCTCGTCGCCGGCGCGTGCCAGCGACAGCAGCTGCATGCGGCTGCCGACGTGGATCCACGGACCCAGGATGGTGTTGTCGACAAGGACGCGGTTCATGACCCGCTGGATCAGGCCGGGATGGCCGAGCCCCTCGCGCGCGAAAATCGGATCGGTCTCCCTGATGTCGGCGAGATACTCGCTCGCCGCCTGCCCGGCCCAGCGGCGCGGCGCCGTTCCGAGCCACTTGCCGGTCTCGAAGGTGGCGGGGCTGACCGGCTTGCGTTCGGCGACAGCGGGGACTTCGATATAGTCACTCAGCGATACCGCTGGCGCTGTCGCCGGCAACACGGCCGTCCCCGTGGCGCACAGTTCGGTGCGGCTGAAGACCTCGATCGTCAGCAGGCCATTGTGCTCGGTGGCATCGATATCGGCGGTCTCGCCGTCATAAACCGGCTTGATAAAGCGCGCCTCGACCAGACCGCGGGACAGGAAATCGCGGCCCCAGCGTGCGATCGGCACATGCATCATGTAGGCGAAGACGTCGACGCCGGGGACCAGCCCACCGGAAAAGCCGAAGCGGCGGGCCACCGTGTCGTCATGCATCTTGTTTTCGGACTGTTTTGCGGTGTTGTAGGCCTCGACGCGCCAGGTTTCGAGCCGGTTCGGCATGGCTGGCCTTCTCCAATTTCTTGTTGTTTCCGCACCCGATCGTAGGCCCCGGGGAACAGCGGTCAATCCCCTCGCCTTTGCGGCCCGAATGGGGTACCACGCGGCGGAATGACCGACACTCCCACCCGCATCTATGTCGACGCCGACGCCTGTCCGGTGAAGGATGAGATCTACCGCGTCGCCATCCGGCACGGCGTGCCCGTGAGCGTGGTCGCCGGCAATTTCATCCGCGTGCCGCAGGATCCGCTGATCGAGCGCATCGCCGCGGGTGCCGGCATGGACGCGGCCGACGACTGGATCGCGGAGCGGGCCAAGCCCGGCGACGTCGTCGTGACATCGGACATTCCGCTGGCGAGCCGCTGCGTGAAGGCGGGCGCCGATGTGATCGCCCCGAACGGCAAGCCGTTCACCGAGGAGTCGATCGGCATGACGCTGGCGGTGCGCAACCTGATGACGGATCTGCGCTCCGCGGGCGAAGTCACGGGCGGTCCGCGCTCGTTCGCGCCGCGCGACCGCTCCGCGTTCCTTTCGGCGCTGGACCAGACGCTGCGCCGGATCGAGCGCCGCCGCGCCGATCAGGCCGCAACGAGCCAGAATTTGAGTCAAGGCTGATCATGGCGCCGCCGCTGATCCAACTGAAAGACATCAGGCTGACCTTTGGCGGCACGCCGCTGCTGTCGGGCGTCGAGCTCAATGTCGCGCCAGGCGAGCGCGTCTGCCTGATCGGCCGCAACGGCTCGGGCAAGTCGACCCTGCTCAGAATCGCGGCGGGCCTTGTCGAGCCCGACAGCGGCACGCGCTTCGTGCAGCCCGGCGCGACCGTCCGCTATTTGCCGCAGGAGCCTGACTTCGGCGACCACAAGACCACGCTCGCCTATGTCGAGTCCGGGCTCGCGCCGGGCGACGATCATCACCAGGCGCGCTACCTTCTCGAGCAGCTCGGGCTGACCGGCGAGGAGAACCCCGCAAACCTCTCCGGCGGTGAAGCCCGCCGCGCCGCGCTTGCGTTCGTGCTGGCGCCCTCGCCCGACATCCTGCTGCTGGACGAGCCCACCAACCATCTCGATCTCTCCACCATCGAATGGCTGGAAACGGAGCTCGACAGCCGCCGCAGCGCGCTGGTGATCATCAGTCACGACCGCCGCTTCCTCACCAATCTCTCGCGCTCCACGGCATGGCTCGACCGCGGCAGGATCAAGCAGATCGACCGCGGCTTCGCCTCGTTCGAGAGCTGGCGCGACGAGGTGCTCGCCGAGGAAGAGCGCGACCAGCACAAGCTCGACCGCAAGATCGTCGACGAGGAGCACTGGCTGCGCCACGGCGTCTCCGGCCGGCGCAAGCGCAACGTCAAGCGGCTCGCTAATCTCCATGCCCTGCGCGACCAGCGCCGCAACTATCGCGGCACGGCCGGCACCGCCAGTCTCGCTGCGGCGGAAGCCGAACAATCCGGCAAGCTGGTGATCGAGGCCAAGGGCATCACCAAGGCCTATGGCGAGCGCAAGATCGTCGAGAATTTTTCGACCCGCATCCAGCGCGGCGACCGCCTTGGCATCATCGGCCCGAACGGCGCCGGCAAGACCACGCTGGTCAATCTGCTCACCGGCGGCATGCAGCCGGATTCCGGCACCGTGCGTTTAGGGGCCAATCTGGAGACGGCCACGCTCGACCAGCACCGCGAAAGCCTCGATCCCAAATCGACGCTGGCTGAAGCGCTGACCGGCGGCCGTGGCGATCAGATCATGGTCGGCGGCAAGCCGAAGCACGTCGTCGGCTACATGAAGGACTTCCTGTTCGCGCAGGAGCAGCGCGGCACGCCGGTGGAAGTGCTCTCGGGCGGCGAGCGCGGCCGCCTGATGCTGGCGCGCGCACTGGCAAAGCCCTCGAACCTTTTGGTGCTGGACGAGCCGACCAACGATCTCGATCTCGAAACCCTGGACGTGCTCGAGGAGATGCTCGGCGATTACGAGGGCACCGTCATCCTGATCAGCCACGACCGCGACTTCCTCGACCGCGTCGTCACCTCCGTGATCGCGCCTGAGGGCAACGGCAAGTGGATCGAATATGCCGGCGGCTACAGCGACATGCTGGCGCAGCGCGGTGCGGATCTCAAGCGCGAGACGGCGAAGCCGCAACCGGCTGCGGAGAAGAAAGAGGAGCGCGCCGCTGCTCCGTCATCGGCGCCGAAACGGAAGCTGAGCTTCAACGAGAAGCACGCACTGAAAACGTTGCCGAAGAAGATGGAGACGCTTCACGCCGATATTGCAAAATTGCAGCGCGTGCTGGACGATCCCAATCTCTATGCGAAAGATCGCAAGACATTCGACGATACCTCGGCCGCGATCGCCAAGGCGCATGACGAACTGTCCGCCGCCGAAGAGCGCTGGCTCGAATTGGAAATGCTTCGCGAAGAGATCGAGCAGGCATAAGTCGTAGGATGGGTAGAGCGCAGCGAAACCCATCGCTTAACGGGAATTGCTTCTGATGGGTTTCGCTTCGCTCTACCCATCCTACAGGGCCGAAAACAGAGAGATCATATGACCACTCCCCTCGCCGCAAAAATCGCCCGTGAATATGGCACGCCCTGCGCCGTCATCGACATGGATAGGGTCGAGCGCAACATCGCGCGCATCCAGAAGGCCTGCGATGACGCCGGCATCGCCAACCGCCCCCACATCAAGACGCACAAGAACCCGACCATCGCCAAGATGCAGGTCGCGGCTGGAGCGAAGGGCATCACCTGCCAGAAGCTCGGCGAGGCCGAGATCATGGCCAATGCCGGCATCGACGACATCCTGATCAGCTACAATCTCCTGGGCGAGGAGAAGATGGCCCGCCTCGGCGCGTTGCAGGCGAAGGCGAACATGACGGTGGCTGCCGACAATTCGACCGTCGTCGCCGGCCTGCCAAAGGCCGCTGCGGCCTCGGGCCACACGTTGTCGGTCGTGGTCGAGTGCGATACCGGCCGCAAGCGCGCGGGCGTCGAGACGCCGGCCGAGGCGATTGCGCTGGCGCGCGAGATCGCAGCATCCAAGGGCCTCGAGTTCGCCGGCTTCATGCTGTATCCGACGGAGACCGGTTGGGGTGACGCGCAAAAATTCTACGACGAAGCGCTGGCCGGCGTGCGCGCGCACGGGCTGGATGCAAAGATCGTCTCGACCGGCGGCACGCCGAACCTCGTCAATATCGGCAAGCTCAAGGGCGGCACCGAGCACCGTTTCGGCACCTACATCTACAACGACCGCATGCAGGTGGCCGCGGGCTCGGCGACCTGGGACGACTGCGCGCTGCACATCTATTCGACGGTGGTGAGCCGCGCCGCGCCCGAGCGCGGTATTCTCGATGCCGGCTCGAAGACGCTGACGACGGACACCGGCGGGCTCGACGGCCACGGCCTGATCCTGGAGCACCCCGAGGCCAAGATCGCAAAATTCGCCGAGGAGCACGGCTTCCTCGACCTCTCCCGCAGCAACACGCGCCCGAATGTCGGCGACGTCGTCCGCATCGTGCCGAACCACGTCTGCGTCGTCGTCAACATGATGGACGAGGTCGTGATGGTGCGCGGCGAGGAGATCATCGGCACGCTGCCGGTCGCGGCTCGGGGGAAGCTGCGGTAGGCGCTGGAGCGCCCGCGCATCCTTCGAGGCTCCCGGCGCGATGCTTGGCATCGCGCCGCTCGCGCCTCAGGATGACGCTCTCTCCAGGCCGTCGTCTGGCTAACGCTCTCTCGTAGCCGTCACCCTGAGGTGGCCGCTTCTTCAGCGGCCCTCGAAGGGCAGCGGCGTTCTAAGAACGCTGCAGCCACTCCAACACGCCCCTGCCCGCGGCTGCTCCCGTCGCAAACGAGGCCTGCAGCAGATAGCCGCCTGTCGGCGCTTCCCAGTCCAGCATTTCGCCGGCGGCGAACACACCGGGCAGCTTGCGCAGCATGAAGCGACCGTCGAGCTCGTCGAAGGTGATCCCGCCCGCGGTCGAGATCGCGCGAGCGATCGGGGCTACCCCAGTGAGCTGGACCGGAATGGCGTTCACCAGATGCGCAAGCTCCGCCGGCGAAAACGCCGCCAGCGGCCGGCCGGAGGCGATGGCGGCTTCCTGCATCAGGCCGATGCCGACCGGCGACAGCTGTGCCGCCTTGCGCAGGAAGTTTGCGAGCGATTGCTTGCCGCGCGTCCCTGACAGGCGCGTGGTCAGTGCGGCAGCGTCGAGGTCGGGGCGGAGTGCGATCATCAGCGTCGCCTGCCCGAGGCCCAGCACCGCCTCACGCAGCTCCGCCGACAGCGCATAGATCGCGCCGCCTTCGATGCCGCTGCGGGTGATCATCGCCTCGCCGCGCACCGTGTGCGCGCCGATCGTCAGCGCCACGCCCTTGAGCGGCTGGCCTTCGAAGCGGTCGCGAAAGACGTCGGACCATGCGACCGTGAAGCCGGAATTGGCCGGGCGGAGTCTTGACACGGCAATGCCTTTGGCAGCGAGCAGAGCGACCCAACTCCCATCCGAGCCCAGGCGTGGCCAGCTTGCTCCGCCGAGCGCGAGCACGGTGGCGTCCGCGGCGAAGGAAAGCGTGCCATTGGGGGTTTGAAATTGCAGCCGCCCCTGCTCGTCCCATCCGGTCCAGCGATGCCGAAATGCGAACTGCACGCCGGCCGCATCCAGCCGCCGCAACCAGGCGCGGAGCAATGGCGAGGCCTTGAACGTTTTTGGAAACACCCGCCCGCTGCTGCCGACGAACGTCAACTGCCCAAGCGCCGCACTCCAGTCGCGCAGCGCATCGGGCGGAAACGCTTCGACCGCGGCGCGCAAATGCGGCATCGCCTCACGGTAGCGGGCGAGGAATTCCGGCAGCGGCTCGCTGTGGGTGAGGTTGAGCCCACCCCGGCCCGCCATCAGGAATTTGCGGCCCGCGGACGGCATGGCGTCGTACACGGTGACACGGGCGCCGCCCTGCGCCAGCACCTCCGCCGCCATCAGCCCGGCGGGACCGGCACCGATGACGGCGATGTCGGTCAGAGCTTGATCCCCGCCCGCGCCGCGGCCTGCGTCACGTACTTCTGCGTCTGCTCGAACGCGCCCTGCAGGGCCTTGGCCTTCGACATGTCGCTGATCTCGGCGAAGTGGGCGGCAACCGCATCGGGCGTCCATTCGGACTCCGGCAGGTTGATGCCCTCGCTTTCCAGGATCTTGATCACTGCGAAGGAGCCCGCACCCGCGCCCATGATGGTGCGGGTCGGTGCGTCCTCGCTGAGCATGTACTCGACCGCGGGCGTGATCGCGTTCGGCTTCATCAGCTGCAGCGCCTGCGGCGGCAGCAACTCTTCGGTCATGCGGGTTGCCGCCGTCGGCGAGATGATGTTGACGCGGATGTTGGTCTTGCGGCCTTCTTCGGCGAGCACGTTCATCAGGCCGACCATGCCCGATTTCGCTGCGCCGTAATTGGCCTGGCCGAAATTGCCGTAGAGGCCGGAGGACGACGTCGTCAGCACGATGCGGCCATAGTTGCGGTCGCGCATGCCGGCCCAGGCCGCCTTGCAGCAATAGAAGGTGCCGACGAGATGCACGTCCAGCACCTTCTGGAAATCGGCGGCCTCCATCTTGCCGAACGACTTGTCGCGCAGGATGCCGGCATTGGCGCACATCAGGTCGACGCTGCCCCACTCCTTGGTGGCGCGCTCGACCATGGCGGTGACCTGCTCGAAATTGGAGACGTCGGCGCCGTCGGCCATCGCGGTGCCGCCGGCTTTGCGGATCTCCTCGACCACGGCCTCGGCCGGCGACAGCGAACCACCGGTGCCGTCGCGCGCGCCGCCGAAATCGTTGACCACGACTTTCGCGCCGCGGCTCGCCAGCCCCAGCGCATGCGCGCGTCCGAGACCATTGCCTGCGCCGGTGACGATGGCGACGCGTCCGTCGAACCTGATTGCCATGAGTGCGTTTCCTTTCTTCCTTCTCCCCTTGCGGGAGAAGGTGGCGCGCAAGCGCCGGATGAGGGGTATCTCCCGACAGCGGAGCTCGCGGAGAGATACCCCTCACCCGGCTTCGCGTTCCGCGAAGCCACCCTCTCCCGCAAGGGGAGAGGGTGAGATCCACGAAAATTCGTCAGCTTTTGAGCAGCGATGGGTTGCCGGGTCAAGCCCGGCAACGACGCCTCAGGTCAGGCGAAATAGATCAGGCCGAGCCAGTCGGCGACCAACGCCGGCTTGTCCTCGCCCTCGATCTCCACGGTGACGTTGGTGCGGGACTGCAGCTCGTTCGGCTTGCGGAGCTTGGCTTCGGCCAGCACGAAACGGCCGCGGACGCGCTTGCCCGATCGCACGGGCGAGATGAAGCGCAGCTTGTCAAAGCCGTAATTGACGCCCATCGTGGTGCCCGCAATCGCCGGCATTACCTCATAGGACATCACCGACAACATCGACATCGTCAGGAAGCCGTGCGCGATGGTGGTGCCGAACGCGGTCGCCTTGGCCTTCTCGGGATCGACATGGATGAACTGGTGATCCTCGGTCACGTCGGCATAGGTGTCGATGCGGGACTGGTCGATCAGGTGCCATGAGGACACGCCGATCTCCTTGCCGACCATGGCCTGATAGGCCTCAAGCGTAATCGGCGGCGACTTCCAGATTTGGTTCACTTAGGTCTCACTCCGTGTTTTCGGCAGCTCCGGAAAATCCTCCTCACGGAATTCCCGGCCGCGCAGCGGATCATTGCGATCGTCGTCGCGCTCAAGCCGTCGTAGCTGCACGCGGCGGATTTTGCCAGAGATCGTCTTCGGCAGCTCGGTGACGATTTCGAGGCGGCGGATGCGCTTGAACGGCGCCAGGCGGGTGTGCAGGTGCTTGAAGATCGACAGCGCGGTTTCCGGCGAGCGTTCAGCGCCCGACGTCAGCAGCACGAATGCCTTGGGAATCGCGAGCCGGATCGGGTCCGGGCTCGGCACCACCGCGGCTTCCGCGACGAGCTCGTGCTCGAGCAGCACGCTCTCCAGCTCGAACGGGCTGATGCGGTAGTCGGAGGATTTGAACACGTCGTCGGAACGGCCGACGAAGGTAAGATAGCCGTCCGCATCTTCGAACACGACGTCGCCGCTGCGATAGAGCGCGCCTTCGGCGCCGGACAATTTGCCGTCGTCGCCCTGATAGCCCTGCATCAGGCCGGCGGGACGGTCATCGCCCAGCACCAGCGTCACCTCGCCTTCCTTTGCAGGATTGCCATCGGCATCGCTGATCTGCACGCGATAGCCCGGCAGCGGCCGGCCCATCGAGCCGATCTTGATGGGCTGCCCCGGCGAATTGCCGGCGAGCGCAGTGGTTTCGGTCTGGCCATAGCCGTCACGGATGGTGAGACCCCAGGCCGCCCGCACCTGGTCGATTACTTCAGGATTGAGCGGCTCACCGGCGCCGCAGACCTCGCGAAGCGCGACCTTGAACGAGGCCAGGTTCTCCTGGATGAACAGCCGCCACACGGTTGGCGGCGCGCACAGCGTGGTGACGCCGCAGCGGCCGATGGTGGCGAGCAGCGCCTTGGCATCGAAGCGCGGCTGGTTGACCACGAACACGGTCGCGCCCGCATTCCACGGCGCGAAGAAGCAGCTCCAGGCATGCTTGGCCCAGCCGGGGGACGAGATGTTGAGATGGACGTCGCCGGGCTTCAGCCCGATCCAGTACATCGTCGAGAGATGGCCGACGGGATAGCTGCGCTGGCTGTGCCGGACCAGCTTTGGTTTGGCTGTGGTACCCGAGGTGAAATAGAGCAGCATCGGGTCGTCGGCATTGGTTGGACCGTCGGGCGTGAAGCTTTCGGAAGCCTTTGCCGCTTCATCATACGCAAGCCAACCATCGGAGGGCGCGCCGACGACGATGCGGACGACATTCTCGGCGCCGAGACTTGCGAATTTTGCCACCTGATCCTGCGCTGCGACGACTGCCCTCGCCTTGCCGCGATCGAGCCGGTCACGCAGCTCGTCGGCGGTGAGCAACGTCGTGGCGGGAATGACGACCACGCCGAGCTTCATCGCGGCGAGCATCGTCTCCCACAGCGGCACCACATTGCCGAGCAGCAGCAAAAGATGATCGCCGCGCCTCAAGCCCTGCGCGCGGAGGAAGTTCGCGACCTGATTCGAGCGCTTCGAGAGCGCCGCGAAGGACAGTTTTGTCTGCTTGTCCTGCGCGGCATCGACGATCCAGAGCGCGGGCCGATCCTTGCTGTCCGCATTGATCGCGAGCTCAGCGTCGAACCAGTCGAGCGCCCAGTTGAAGGGAACCGGATCGGGCCAGCGGAAGGCTTTGACCGCGGTCTCGTAATCCGTGCGGTGAGCCAGCAGAAACGCGCGCGCTTCCTGAAATGTGGTCATGGTCCGGGCCCGTCGAATTGACGTTCGAGCGTAGCCCGGATGGAGCGAAGCGCAATCCGGGGCCGGTCGCGCCATTGAAAGAGCTGTCCCGGATTTCGCTTCGCTTCATCCGGGCACCAAGCGAAGGCTATTTTCCGGCCAGTCCTCTAACGTGCTTGAAAATTCCGGAAAAATCCACCCCGCCCTGCCCGGCTGCGTCGAAAGACTGATAGATCTCCTGCGCATGCTTGCCGAGCGGCGTCGCCGCGCCTGCGGCCTTGGCGGCGTCCTGCGCCAAGGTCAGGTCCTTCACCATCAGCGCCGAGGCGAAGCCCGGCTTGTAGTCGTTGTTGGCGGGCGAGGTCGGCACGGGACCCGGAACCGGGCAATAGGTGGTCAGCGACCAGCACTGGCCCGACGAGATCGAGGCGACGTCGAACAGCGCCTGGTGCGAGAGGCCAAGCTTTTCGCCAAGCGCAAAGGCCTCGCTCACCGCGATCATGGAAATACCGAGGATCATGTTGTTGCAGATCTTTGCGGCCTGGCCGACACCGGCGCCGCCGCAATGCACGATCTGCTTGCCCATGTTTTCGAGCACGGGCTTTGCCGCCGCAAATGCCTTGTCCTCACCGCCGCACATGAAGGTGAGCGTCGCCCCCTT
The DNA here is from genome assembly GCF_014198245.1 of Bradyrhizobium sp. cir1. Taxonomy (GTDB): domain Bacteria; phylum Pseudomonadota; class Alphaproteobacteria; order Rhizobiales; family Xanthobacteraceae; genus Bradyrhizobium. The sequence continues at coordinate 138,329 of NZ_JACIHE010000019.1, read as the reverse complement.
GGCGCCGCCGGTACCGCCGGAGACCGGCGCGTCAACCGAGAGCACGCCATGCTTGGCGGCCAGCGCATGCGCCTGGCGCGCGCTCTCGACGTCGATGGTGGAGCTATCGATGATCAGCGCGCCCTTGGTCATGGCAGGAACCACCTCGTTCCAGACGCTGAGCACGTGCTTGCCTGCGGGGAGCATGGTGACGACGACATCGGCGCCCTTGACCGCAGTAGCGGCGCTGTCGGCGATGGCGGCGCCATCGGCCTTGGCCTGATTGCGCGAGGCCTCGACGAGATCGAACGCCACCACCTTGTGGCCGGCTTTGACGAGGTTGGCGGCCATCGGGCCGCCCATGTTGCCGAGGCCGATGAATGCGATCGTGGCCATTGTCGTTTCCTCCGCTTGAATGACGTTAGTTGAACTTCAGCTCATCATCGCCGATCTCGGCGAGATACGGTGCAAGCATTTGCGGCGTGACATCTTCGATCCGCGGCGGCGACCAGGTCGGATTGCGGTCCTTGTCGATCACGGCGGCGCGCACGCCCTCGCGAAAATCGTCGCTGCGGAAGACCTCCAGCGCCGCGCGATATTCGCGCACCAGGCACTCTTCCAGGGTCGAGGTCTTGCGCGCGAGCCGCAGCAGCTTCAGCGTCACCACCATGCCGCGCGGCGATTTTTCGTTGAGCGTCTTCAGCGTGGCCTGTGCGAAGTCGGAGCCGTCGCGCTTCAGCGCGGCGACGATGTCCTCCATGCGGTCGAAGCCGAACAGCGCGTCGATCGCCGGCTCCTTCGCCGCGACCGGCCCCGCGGTTTCGCCGGTCGCAAAACCGTCGATGAGCTTGCCGACCTCGGCAGCGGTCGCACCGGCACGGACTTTCGTCAGCGCCTCGCGCAGCTCCGGGAGTTTCGCGGCCGGCACCACCCAGTCCGCGAACTTCGCGTAGATCGCATCCGGCCCGTTCATGGTCTGGCCGGTCAGCCCGAAATAGGTGCCGATTTCGCCCGGCGAATGCGACAACAGATAGGTGCCGCCGACATCCGGGAAGAATCCCAGCCCGACCTCGGGCATCGCCAGCTTCGTGCGATCCGTGACGACACGATGGCTGGCATGGGCCGACAGCCCGACGCCGCCACCCATCACGATACCGTCCATGAAGGCGACATAGGGTTTTGGAAACTTCTTGATCCGGGCATTGAGGATGTATTCCTCGCGCCACAGGATCTTGCCGAGGTCGCCATTGACCTTCGAGCTCTCCCAGAGCGTGCGGATGTCGCCGCCGGCGCAGAGGCCGCGCTCGCCGGCGCCCTCCAGCACGATCACGGCGACCGCCGGATCGACCTCGAAGCGGTCGAGTGCCTTCTCGATGTCGCGAAACATCTCCAGTGTCACCGCATTGATCGCCTTGGGACGGTTCAGCCGGAGGATGCCGGCCGTACCCTCGACGCGGGCGACCAGATCGCCCTCTTCCACTGCACTCATCGCGCGCCCTCGATCAGTTTGCGCGCCACGATGAGCCGCATGATTTCATTGGTGCCTTCGAGTATCTGGTGCACGCGCAGATCGCGCACGATCTTCTCGATGCCGTATTCGCTGAGGTAGCCGTAACCGCCGTGAAGCTGCAGCGCATGGTTGGCGACCTCGAAGCCGACATCGGTGCCGAAGCGCTTTGCCATCGCGCACAGCATGGTGGCATCAGGGTCCTTGCGGTCGAGCGCGGCGGCAGCGCGCCACAGGAAGGTGCGTGCGGCCTCGAGCTCGATTGCCATGTCGGCGAGGCGGAATTGCAGCGCCTGGAATTCGTCGAGCCGCTTTCCGAACGCCTTGCGTTCCTTCATGTAACTGCGCGCCTTGTCGAGCGCGGCCTGCGCGCCGCCGAGCGAGCACGCCGTGATGTTGAGGCGGCCACCGTCGAGGCCGGCCATCGCGATCTTGAAGCCGGTGCCCTCCTCGCTCAGGCGATTGGCCACAGGCACGCGGGCGTTCTCGAACGTCACCGCGCGGGTGGGCTGCGCATTCCAGCCCATCTTGCGCTCATTGGCGCCGAAGGAGACGCCCGGCGTCTTGCCATCGATGACAAGGGTCGAGATGCCGCCGGGGCCATCGCCGCCGGTCCGCACCATCGCCACCAGCAGATCGGTGCCGCCGGCGCCGGAGATGAACTGCTTCTGGCCGTTGAGGACGTAATGATCGCCATCGCGCACGGCGCGGGTGCGCAGTGCTGCCGCGTCGGAGCCGGCGCCCGGCTCGGTCAGGCAGTAGCTCGCGATCAGCTCCATGGTGCAGAGCTTCGGCAGCCATGTGTGGCGCTGGGTGTCGCTGCCGAAGGCGTCGATCATCCAGCTCGCCATGTTGTGGATGGAGATGAAGGCCGAGGTGGTCGGACAGCCCGTCGCCAGCGCCTCGAAGATCAGCGCCGCGTCGAACCGCGTCATGGCGGAACCGCCGACATCCTCGCGGATGTAGATGCCGCCCATGCCGAGCGTTGCCGCCTCGCGCATGACGTCGACGGGGAAATGCTTCTCCTCGTCCCAGCGCAGCGCGTGCGGCGCGATCTTCTCGGCCGCAAACGCCAACGCCATGTCGCGAACCGCGATCTGATCCTCGTTCAGAGCGAATTGCATCCCGGCCTCGCTCCTTAAGAGGTTTACTTCATCAGCGGGATCGAGAACTCCGCACCTTCCTTGACGCCGGACGGCCAGCGCGAGGTCACCGTCTTGGTCTTGGTATAGAAGCGGACCGAATCCGGACCGTGCTGGTTGAGATCGCCGAAGCCGGACTTCTTCCAGCCGCCGAAGGTGTAATAGGCGATCGGCACCGGGATCGGCACGTTGATGCCGACCATGCCGACGTTCACCTTGGCTGCGAAGTCGCGCGCGGCGTCGCCGTCGCGGGTGAAGATGGCAACGCCGTTGCCGTAGTCGTGGTCCGACGGCAGCGCCAGCGCTTCCTTGTAGTCATGCGCACGCACGACCGAGAGCACCGGGCCAAAGATCTCTTCCTTGTAGATCCGCATGTCCTTGGTGACGTTGTCGAACAGCGAACCGCCGAGGTAAAAACCCTTCTCGTAGCCCTGCATCTTGAAGCCGCGGCCGTCGACGGCGAGCGTTGCGCCTTCCTTGATGCCGATGTCGATGTAGCCTTTGACCTTCTCGACCGCCTCACGCGTGACCAGCGGACCGTAATCGGCCGACGGATCGATCGAGGTGCCGATCTTGAGGCTCTCAACGCGCGGGATCAGCTTTTCCATGAGACGGTCGGCGGTGGGCTTGCCGACGGGGACCGCGACCGAGACGGCCATGCAGCGCTCGCCGGCCGAGCCGTAGCCGGCGCCGATCAGCGCGTCCACGGCCTGGTCCATGTCGGCATCCGGCATGATGATGGCGTGGTTCTTGGCGCCGCCGAAGCACTGGCAGCGCTTGCCGGTCTGGGCTGCGCGCTCGTAGATGTACTGCGCGATCGGCGTCGAGCCGACGAAGCCGATGGCCTTGATATCGGGATCGTCGAGGATGGCGTCGACCGCCTCCTTGTCGCCGTTGACGACATTGAGGATGCCGGCCGGCAGGCCCGCCTCGATCATGAGTTCGGCGAGCAGCATCGGCACGCCGGGATCGCGCTCCGACGGCTTGAGGATGAAGGCGTTGCCGCAGGCGATCGCCGGGGCAAACTTCCACATCGGGATCATAGCCGGGAAGTTGAAGGGCGTGATGCCGGCAACGACGCCGAGCGGCTGGCGCATGGAATAGATGTCGATGCCGGGGCCGGCGCCTTCGGTGTACTCGCCCTTCATCAGGTGCGGAATGCCGCAGGCGAATTCCGCGACCTCGAGGCCGCGCTGGATGTCGCCCTTGGCGTCCGGCACGGTCTTGCCATGCTCGCGCGCGAGCAGCTCGGCGAGCTTGTCGTAGTCGCGCTGAACCAGCTCGACGAATTTCATCATCACGCGGGCGCGGCGCTGCGGATTGGTCGCAGCCCACTCAGGCTGGGCGGCGCGGGCGTTCTCGACGGCAGCGCGGACCTCGGCCTTGGACGCCAGCGCTACCTTGGCCTGAACGTCACCGGTCATCGGCTCGAAAACGTCGGCGGTGCGACCCGAGGTACCCTTGACCTCCTTGCCACCGATGAAATGTCCGATTGAACGCATGGAATGATCTCCTTGGAAAGTCGAGTCTGAACGCTTTGACAAATCCTATTGACCTGCATTTTATAGGATTCAAGTCTGAGATAATGCACCATAGATGTGCGAAAATGCTGGATCAAGGCGCTATCGATTGGGACGACTTTCGCTTCGTGCTGGCCATCGTGCGGGGCGGCTCGGTGTCGGCTGCGGCGAAACAGCTCGGCGTCGACCATGCCACGGTGATCCGCCGCGTCGACCGGCTGGAAAAGCACCTCTCGGCCAAGCTGTTTGACCGGCGCAAGACCGGCTACCTGCTCACCGAGGCTGGCCAGCGCGTCGCCGACAGCGCCGAAGCCATGGAATCGACCATCGTCGCCAACCAGGAACAGGTCGGCGGCTCGGTGGCGCGGCTGACCGGGACGGTGCGGATCGGCGCGCCCGATGGATTCGGCACCGCCTTCCTGGCACCGCGGCTGGCGCCGTTCGCGGACCGGTATCCCGATCTCGATCTACAACTTGTGGCTACCGCGCGGCTGTTCAGCCTCTCCAAGCGCGAGGCCGATATCGCGATCAGCCTGACCATGCCGAAGGAAGGCCGCATCGTCGGCCGCAAGCTGCTCGACTATCGCCTCGGGCTCTATGCCGCCCCGGCCTATCTCGACCGCTTCCCCAAAATCGCCTCGCGGCAGGATCTGCCGCAGCACCGTTTCGTCGGCTACATCGAGGAGCTCTTGTTCACGCCGGAGCTCGACTATCTGCCGCAGGTCTCGCCGCGGATCTCCGCGCGCTTTCGCAGCGCCAATCTGATCGCGCAGCTGAACGCCACCCTCTCCGGCTTCGGCATCGCCGTGCTGCCGCATTTCATGGCGAGCGACTATCCGCAACTCGTGCCAGTGCTGCCGGAGGAGATTTCGATCACGCGAACGTTCTGGATGCTGATGCACGCCGACAGCAAGGATCTCGCACGGATCCGCGCGGTGGCGGATTACATCGGCGAGATCGTGGAGCGCGAGCGGGCGTTGTTTGCGGGGCGGTGAACGACGACGGTCTCATAGGGTGGGCAAAGGCGCGCTCTTCGCGCCGTGCCCACCATCTCTCACTTATGGCATTATGGTGGGCACGCTTCGCTTTGCCCACCCTACGGCACTCGCCTAGTTCTGCTTTTTCCTGGCCGGTGCGGCCTTCACCGGCTCGCGCTTCACGCCGCCCAGCGCGCTGTCGCGGCCCGCCTTCAGCACCTCGTCGGACAATTCGCTGGAGCCGGCGATCCGCGCCAGCAGCATCGTGCCGGCCATCGTCGCCAGCGTCGCGATCGCCTGCTTGCGCGCGGCCTTTCGTGGAACGTTCGGGATGAAATCGGTAATCATCTCGACCATCTCATCGAGCTTGCCGGCGAAGGCTTTTCGCGTCTTCGGGCTCTCGCGGGCGATCTCCGCGCCCAGTGCAGGAATCGAGCACCCATGGCCGGGATTGTCGCGGTGCAGCGTCGAGAGATAGGCCTCCGCGATCAGCGCCAGCCGCTTCTCGGGCGAGGCCTCACCGGTGATCTTGCGCCAATGCTCCATCGAGCGGTCCATGGCATGGGCAAAGGCCTCGATCACCAGCGCCTCGCGGGAATCGAAATGCGCGTAGAAACCGCCATGGGTCAGACCCGCCTCCTTCATGAGGTCGGCGACGCCGATGCCGTGGGCGCCCTTTTCACGCAACCGAACCGAGGCCTTCTTCACGATGCGGTCGTGGGTTTCCTGCTTGTGTTCCCGGGAATAGCGCATGGAGGTCTCATTGAATGTCGAAGATCATCTCATAACACAGAAATGGACCAGGCGATGAATTAATTCGTGTTCAGACATTGCCGATCATGGAAAAGGTTGCAGTTGCATGGACCGCCAGCGCCCCCTTGCCGTCGCGAACGAAGCCCTCGGTGTAGCTGGTCTGGCGCCCCAGCTTGATGATCTTGCCTTCGGCCGAGATCAGCCCGGAACGCACCGACAGCGGGCGCAGGAAAGTCATTTTCAGGTCCAGGGTCACGGACGACTGCCCGGCCTCGAGCCGGGTCGAGATTGCGCAGCCCATGGCGGTGTCGATCAGCGCCGCGGCGGTCGCACCGTGCAGAAGGCCGACGGTATTTTCGAGGTCCTCGCGCGGCTCCAGTTCCATCACGATCCGGCCTGGCTCGACCACGGCCATGGTGAAGCCGATCAGCTTGGCGAAGGGTGGCGGCGGCAGCCGGCCGTCGCGAATGCCCAGCATGGCGTCCATGCCCGATAGGCCCATCGCCACTTTCGCAACCGGCGCAGGGACCTGCCAATCCACCACGCGTTCGCGCCGTTGCGCGGGCGAAAACAGGTCGAGTTGATTGATGTCGGTCATGGCCGCCTCTTTTGTATGATATCAATCATACTATGCTGCGGACTTCGGGCTGGCAACTCCCCTCCCGCCGCTTGACAAGCAGCGCGTTTCGGCCCGGAAGTGATCCCGACCGTCGCGCTTCGCGCAAGTGTCCACGAAACCACCGAGAGCCCCAAGATGGAAATGCTCAATAATCACTGCGGCGTGACGCGCGATGCGCGCGGCGTCGTTCATGTCGCGATCTGCAACGCGGGCCCGCTGAATATCCTGGGCTCGCCCGTGACCGACGCGGTTCGCGAAGGCTTGCAGAAGCTCAGCTCCGACCGCAGCATCCGCATTGTGGTGCTGCGCGGCCAGAGCGAGAAGAGCATGATCGGCGGCGCCGACATCAAGGAGATGGCCAGGCTCGACCAGAAATCCGCCGAGGCCTTCATCAGCCGCCTGCGCGATCTCTGCGAGGCCGTGCGCCAGTTCCCTGCTCCGGTGATCGCGCGCATGCCCGGCTGGTGCCTCGGCGGCGGGCTCGAGGTCGCAGCCGCCTGCGATTTCCGCATCGCCGCGCACGATGCCCATTTCGGCATGCCGGAGGTCCGCGTCGGCATCCCCTCGGTGATCCATGCCGCACTGCTGCCGCGCCTGATCGGCTGGGCCCGCGCGCGCTGGCTGGTGATGACGGCGGAGAACATCGACGCAGCCACCGCACTGGCCTGGGGGCTGATCGACAAGGTCGCCCCCGAGGGTGGCCTCGATGCGGAGATCGAGCACCTGGTGAAGGCATTGCTCGAATGCGGCCCCGAGGCGCTGCGCTCGCAAAAGGCCCTGCTGCGCCAATGGGAGGAACTGCCGCTGACGGAGTCGGTGAATGTGAGCGTCAAGGTGTTCGGCGAGTCGTTTTTGACGGACGAGCCGACGCGCCTGATGCAAGCGTTTGTGAACCGGAAGCGGTAGGTTCTGGGCGGAGGCACAGTGATCGCTCCGCGCGACGCTGTCATCGCCCGGCTTGACCGGGCGATCCAGTACTCCGAGGCGTCTGTGATTCATCGATAGGCTGCGGCGTACTGGATGCCCCGGTCAAGCCGGGGCATGACACCATCTTTGGAGGAGCGCCGTCGTTCCTACCGCCCACCCAACATCCCTCGCACGACCAAATCTCATGCGAACCACAAGATTTTCTCATCCCTGCCGCGGTTGCATTTTTTGCGCCGCATCATATGATGACCGTAATCTTACCCATCATCGCCAGGGAGCCCTGTCATGGCCGAAGCCGCCGATCCCGTCGTCATCGTCTCCGCCGCCCGCACCCCGCTCGGCCGATTCATGGGCGAGTTGTCGCCGCTTGCCGCGCACAAGCTCGGATCGCATGTGATCGGGGCGGCGCTGGAACGCGCAAAACTCGCGCCAGAGAAGGTCGACGAGGTCTTCATGGGCTGCGTGCTGCCGGCCGGACAAGGCCAGGCGCCGGCGCGCCAGGCGGCACGTAGTGCCGGTTTGCCTGATGCCACCGGCGCGACCACGGTCAACAAGGTCTGCGGCTCCGGCATGAAGGCGACCATGCTGGCACACGACATCATCCGTGCCGGCTCGGCCGACATCGTGGTTTCCGGCGGCATGGAGAGCATGAGCAACGCGCCCTATCTGTTGGCCAAGGCGCGCGGCGGCTATCGCGTCGGCCACGACCGCATCATCGACCACATGATGATGGACGGCCTGGAAGACGCCTACGAGACCGGCCGCTCGATGGGCGATTTCGGCGAGGCGACCGCAGAGGCCTATCAGTTCACCCGCAAGGATCAGGACGCCTATGCGATGGAGACGCTGAGCCGCGCCCGCAAGGCGGTCGAGGGCGGTGCGTTCAAGGCGGAGATCGCGCCGATCACGCTGACCGAGAAGGCAGGTCCCCGCATCATCGCCAACGACGAGCATCCGCTGAAGGTTGACCCCGCAAAGATCCCCGGGCTGAAGCCGGCGTTCCGCGCCAACGGCACGATCACGCCGGCGGCCTCCTCCGCCAATGCCGACGGCGCCGCCGCGCTGGTGCTGACGAAGCGCTCGCTCGCCGATCGGAACGGCCTGCCTGTTCTCGCCGAGATCAAGGGCCACGCCACCCACAGCCAGGAGCCGCAATGGTTCACGACGGCGCCAATCCCGGCGATCCGCAAGCTGCTGGACAAGGTCGGCTGGAGCGCCGGCGATGTCGACCTGTTCGAGATCAACGAGGCCTTCGCCGTGGTGGCGATGGCGGCGCAGCGCGATCTCGGCATTCCCCGCGAGAAGCTCAACGTCAATGGCGGTGCCTGCGCGCTCGGCCATCCCATCGGCGCCACCGGCGCACGGCTGATCGTGACGCTGCTGCACGCATTGGAGGCCAACAACCTCAAGCGCGGCGTCGCGGCGCTCTGCATCGGCGGCGGCGAAGCCACGGCGATCGCGGTGGAGCGCTTGGCGCACTAGCGCCAATGTCCGAAATTGAGGGAAGTCTGGCATTTAAGACTTCCTCCAGCTGTGCCAGATTGCAACGATGACGCGGGTCCCTTGAGGCTCGCCAACAACACTGAGGCCCAATGATTTCGAACTGGCTCGCGGCAGCACTGTCCCGCCGCAATATCCACTATGGCTGGGTGATGGTCGGCGTGACCTTCCTCGCCGCGCTGATCAGCGCCGGCACGGTCGGCGCACCCGGCGTGTTCATCGTTCCCCTGCAGAAGGAGTTCGGCTGGAGCACGGCGCAGATTTCCTCCGCCCTCTCCATCCGCTTCATCCTGTTCGGGCTGATGGCGCCGTTCGCCGCCGCCCTGCTCAACCGCTACGGCCTGCGCAACGTCACGCTGACCGCGCAGCTCATCGTCGTCACGGCACTTGTGCTCTCGCTCGGCATGACCGAGATCTGGCAGCTCATCGCTTTGTGGGGCGTCGTGATCGGAATCGGCACCGGCATGACTGCGCTGGTGCTGGGCGCGACCATCGCCACGCGCTGGTTCGCCGCACGGCGCGGCCTCGTGGTTGGCATCATGACCGCGAGCGTCGCCACCGGCCAGCTCGTGTTCCTGCCGCTGCTCGCAAGCCTCACCGAACGCTTCGGCTGGCGGCTGGCGCTCGGCTTCGTCTGCATCATGCTCGGCGTCTCCGCACTGGCCGTCCTGCTCGCGATGCGCGACCGGCCGAGCGATGTGGGCTTGCGCCCCTTCGGCGACGAGGGCACCGAGCCCCTGCCCGCACCACCCGTGAGCCACGGCTCGATCACCGCGGTGGCGCTCGGCACGCTGCGCGACGCCTCGAAGTCGACCGCGTTCTGGATCCTGTTTGCAACCTTCTTCGTCTGCGGTGCCTCCACCAACGGCCTCGTGCAGGTGCATCTAATTCCGATGTGCCTCGATTTCGGCATTCCGCAGGTGCAGGCCGCGAGCCTGCTCGCCGCGATGGGCATCTTCGACTTCTTCGGCACCATCATGTCGGGCTGGCTGTCGGACCGCTACGACAATCGCCATCTGCTATTCTGGTACTACGGCCTGCGCGGGCTCTCGTTGATCTTCCTGCCCTTCAGCGATTTCTCGTTCTATGGCCTCTCGATCTTCGCGATGTTCTACGGGCTCGACTGGATCGCGACGGTCCCGCCGACAGTGCGGCTGACCGCGCAGAAGTTCGGGCCCGAGCGCGCCAATCTGGTGTTCGGCTGGATCTTTGCCGGCCATCAGCTCGGCGCCGGCACTGCCGCCTTCGGGGCAGGCTTCTCGCGCACGGTCTACCAGAGCTATCTGCCCGCCTTCTTCATCGCGGGGGCGCTCTGCGTGTTCGCCGCGCTGATCGTGCTGGCGCTGTCGCGGCAGCCGAAGGCCGCGCCGAAGCCAGCGATGGCCTAGGTTGTTCTTTTAGGCATGATCTTTTCGGAAAACCGCTGCGCACTTTTCCGGATCATGCTTAGTACCTGATCGTGGTGGTGACGCCGAACACTGCGGCGTCACCGATCCGCGAGACCCCGGTCGGATCGTTCGGATTCGGGATCCCGCCCGAGGGACGGAACACATATTGGAAGTAAGGCGCGACCAGCCAGCCCGGCTTGATATGCGCCTCGTAGATCATCTCGACCAGGGTCTCGTTGCTGCGCACCGGCCCCTGGACGCCGGTGTAGACGTTCGTGTCGATGTCGAGATTGCGCGCGGTGTTCGAGATCCGCATATAGGCCATCGCCACGCCGAAGCGATCGAGCGGACGGCCGGGCGTGAAGCCGACGAAGCCGATGCCGCCGTCGAGATAAAGATCGATCAGGTTGCGGTCCGGCGGGCTGTAGGCGACGCGGCCGAACGCCGTGATGCCCGGGAGCGAGGCTGAGGTCGTGTTGTCCCTCACCTCCGGCGGGCGATAGAGCACCTGCTCGATGACCGCGAAGACGCCGTAGTTGCCGCGAAGCTTTGCGGGGATGCCGCTTCCCGAGGGATCGGCGATCGACTGCCCCGCCGCGGTGAAGCGCTGGCTATCGAACGGGCCATAATGCTTCCAGGCGCCCGGCGTGACATTGCCGGCGAGCGGACGGCCGCCGATGTCGATGTCGTAGTTGAAGCGGACCTGACCGATCACCCAGGGCGGATCGTTGACGCGGAAGGCAAGACCGTGATGGTCGCGAAGCTGCGGATCGATATCGCCCGGGCCCGAGGGATCGCCGTTGAACACCGCGCCATAGGCGGTGACCTTGTCTGACAGCACCGCCTTGATGCGAACGCCGGGCACCGCGATCGGCGGCGCCGGGCCGCCGGCCGGAAGGTTGCTCGCCTTGATCGCGGGCCAGCCAAACGTGCCGTTGATGAAGAGGTCGTCGGTCTGGCTGTCGAAGAACTCGACGTCGGCGGCCTGCTGGCCGGCCCTGATGTTCAGGCGGTCATTGAAGAAGCTCTGCTCGAAATAGGCGTTGTAGAGCCGCTGGTCCGGCAGCGCCTCGATCTCGCTGATCGTAGCGAGATTCATTACGTAGTTGCGGGACAGCCCCTGCCCGTAGATCACGAAGGCATTGGCGTAGATGCGGCCGCCGGTCCAGCCGACCAGCTTGTCGAGATCGGCGTCGACCGACAGATCGAGCCGGCCGAAATGGATCGCGCCGCGCTTCACACCGCCGGAGACGTTGGCGATGTTGTCTGCTATATAGGTGGCGCCGAAATTCAGGCCCTTGTTGGCGAGCCCGTCATGCCATTCGTTGAACCATTTCGGCGCCAGCCATCCGGCCGCGCTCTCGTCCTTGGCGCCAGCGAACGCGCTGCTGCTGGCAACCGCGCAGGCCAGCGCAATGGCAGCCGCGCGGCGCAACAGAAAGCTATGGGCAGTCCCGATCACGGCCGATATCCGGTGGCATACTCTACTTGAATATGCCCGTCCGCCGCATGAAGAGATAGGCCGCACCGACGGACGAGGCCATCAGCACCGCCGCCCAGAGAAATCCGGTCTCGACATCGGTCAGCGGCAGGCCCTTGGTGTTCATGCCGAAGATGCCGGTGATCAGCGTTGGCGGCAGCAGCAGCGAGGTGACGATGGAGAGCGTGTGGAGGTGGCGGTTGCTCTCCTCCTCGTTCTTGAAACGCAGCTCCTCCTCGAGCAGGCGGCTGCGCTCGCGCAGCTCGACGATGTCGTGATCGAGGCCGTCGAGCCGCTGCGCGAGCTTGCCGGCGTGGATGCGAAGCGCGGGCGAGAGGTGGTCGGTGTTCTTCTGGTCGAGGCGATGAAACAACACGCGCAGGCCGGTGAGCTGGCGATGCAGCCTGACGCAGGTGCGGCGGAGACGGCCGAGGTTGCGGCGCATCTCGGGTTTGGCGTCATCGGCGAGAATGCGTTCCTCGATGTCGTCGATCTCCTGCCCGAGCTTGTCGACCATCCGGTCAAGCGTGTCGGCGACCTCGTCGACGATCTTTTCCAGGAGATGGGCGACATTGTCGACGCGGTAGCCGCCTTCGAGCACCCGGCGCGTCGCGTCCGCCGAGCACAGCGCCTGATGGCGGCCGCTGACCAGGAGCCGCTCGGTCATGGCGAAGCGCAGGAAAGCGGTCTCCTCGGTCGCGCTGTCGATCTCGCGGACCAGATCGGAGAACACGCCGTAGACGCAATGATCGATCACGTGGAGCTGCTGGAAGGTGTCGTGCGAGAGCAGCAGATCGCGCGCGAGCGGCGGCAGGCTGGACGCCGCAATCCATGGACGCACGCGCGCGTCCGTCAGGTTGAAATGCAGCCAGAGCCGGCCGTCATGGCTGGACTCGATCGGCTGGCCGATCGGCAGCGCCTCGGCGCTGCCGTCGCTGTGCAGGCGGAACGCCCAGACCAGGCCGGGAATGGCGGGGTCAGTGTTCGACATCGCGCTGACAAGCTTCGCCGGCTCAGCCATGCGGACCCCCACGTCCATGCAGCCCATCTCCGGAAGGCCGCTGGCGGCCAGTTCCGGATCTCTCGCGGGTACTCAATTACGCCAGTGTTACAGTTTGATGATGGCGCCCTATTCTGCGGCGAGCCCCGTCGCAGCCACAGCTTCCGCTTCCTTGACATAGTCGTGCACGACGCGACCGAACGGCAGCGTCAGGTCGGCGATGTAGTGGTGCGCACCGAGGCAGCGGCGGACCGGGAAGTCCGCAACCGGCGCATTGACATGCGGCACCAGGTGTAGCCGGCCAGGTCCCATCCAGGAGCCCTTCGGCACGATGTCGGTGAGGTTGATCGCGACGAGCTGGCAGACCTCGAGCCGGCCGTCGACGCCCGGGATCATCTTCAGATTCACCTGCGTCTTCGACAGCGTGGCGCGGGTGAGATCGCCGTTGCCGGCCATGCTCTCGTGCTTGTAGCCCATCGTGCCCATCGCGACGAGCTGGCCGGCATATTCCAGCGTGCCCGTCAGCGTATCCTTGACGATCTCGAGCTTGGGATGGGCGTACTTCTTGGGGAAGCCCCAGATCTCGCGGCCGGCAGCGATCGGCGGATCGTCGTCCAGGTACATCTGCGAGACGAAGTTGACCTCCTCGCCATTGAGGCGCGCGGGGATGACGAGGCCGGATTCTGTGTAGCTGCCGAAGCCGGAGGAGTCCGGCATCTTGATCCATTCGTAGTGCACGATCGGCTGCTCGATCGGCTCCAGCGGCTCGGGCAGGCCGGCGCGGATCAGCTCCGGATCGGTCTCGTAGGTGATGACGAGGAATTCGCGGTTGACGAAGCGATAGGGCCCGGCCGGATAGCTCGGCCCGGCGGCCGGCATGGACGGAAGCCTCAGCACATCTTCCCTGCGCATCGCTGGTCTCCTGATGTCTATGATGCCTGCCCGGCAGCGTCAGGCGGCGATGCCAATTGCTAGCCGCGCTCGTTGACTGCGCTGTGAAGGATTTCCGTCAGGCCCGCGACCGCCGGCATTCCCGTTCCGGTTGACGCGCATGCAGGCGCTGCATCGGCGCCGAAATTGTCATCACGCCGTCACCGCCGGACGCAATCGTCTGGCTCTCTATTTTTGGAGCATGATCTTTTCGGAAAACCGCTGCGCACTTTTCCGGATCATGCTCGGCAGGGAGACATCACCATGGACGCCCGCACATCCGAGCCGACTTACTCGACCCATCAGCCGCCCTCGCGGGGCTGGCGCCCCGAGCGCTGCGATCGCGTCGCGCTGGTGTTGCAGGGCGGCGGTGCGCTCGGCGCCTACCAGGCCGGCGTCTACCAGGCGCTGCACGAGGCCGGCATTGAGCCCGACTGGGTCTGCGGCGTCTCGATCGGCGCCATCAACTCCGCGATCATCGCCGGCAACCGGCCGGAGCAACGGCTCGATGCGCTGCGCGTCTTCTGGGAGCGCATCACCAACCGCAAGATCTGGCACTACACGCCCGATGGCGACGTCTTCCGCCAGTGGCGCAACCTCACCAGCGCGTGGGTGACCTCCACCCTCGGCCAGCCCGGCTTCTTCACGCCCAATCAGGTCAACCCGTGGTTCAGCCCGGTCGGCGCCCGCACCGCGACGAGCTACTACGACACGGCGCCGCTCCGCGACAGCCTGCTGGAGCTCGTCGACTTCGATCTCATCAACGAGAAGAAGGTTCGCTTCGCGGTCGGCGCGGTCAACGTGCTCTCGGGCAACTTCATCTATTTTGACAACGCCCATGACGAGATCGGGCCGGAACACATCATGGCATCCGGCGCCCTGCCCCCGGCGCTGCCGATGGTGCGGATCGGCACCGATCATTTCTGGGACGGCGGCATCGTCTCCAACACCCCGCTGCAGCATCTGCTCGACCAGGAGGACGATTTGAACTCGCTGGTGTTCCAGGTCGACCTGTTCAGCGCCCGCGGCGTGCTGCCGCGCTCGATCCAGGACGTGATGGCGCGCCACAAGGACATCATGTACTCCTCGCGCACGCGCCACAACACCGACGTCTACCGCCGCACGCACAACCTCAAGGTCCTGCTCTACAAGGCGCTGGCGAAGCTGCCGGACGAGCAGCTCTCCGAGGAGGAGCGCAAGCTGAAAGCGAGCCTGCGCAACATGCCGGAGATCGCGATCCTGCACTTGATCTACCAGCAGAAGGCCTATGAGGGCGACGCCAAGGATCACGAATTCTCAGGGACCTCGATGCGCGAGCACTGGACGAGCGGCTACGAGGACACCAAGCGCACCCTGAAGCGCCGCGACTGGATCAAGATGCCGGACGAAGGCATGGGGCTGGTCGTGCACGACGTCCACCGGGAGACGGAAAGTGCGTAATGGGACCCCGCAAACAAAAGTTCGAAAACAACCCCATGCACAGTAGCGGGGACGTGGCGGATCAATGACTTAACGCGCGGGGCGCGGGATCGCGCCCTCCGGAGGCATTTGCGGCGACGAGCAAGCCTCTGAAGGCTCGCAATGCGCTCGCGGTCACTTCGTCTCCTTGTTCAGTTCGATCGCGACCTCCGACATCCAGGAGCCCGGCGCTTCCATCAGGAACGATTGATGATTGGCTTTGGTCTGGATCGTCACCAGCGCCGCGACGGTGTTTCCTTCAATGCGCGCCTCGATCAAGCCGTCCTTGTTGGTGCCGTAGACCTTGCCGCCCTGACGGTATTCGCTCTCGAACCAGTTGCCCGAGAGATCGGTGCCGCTCTGCTCGATATTCGCAGACAAGACCATCTTGTACGCGTCGCTGGCACAGCGCAGGTCGAGGCTCACGGAACGTCCGGGCCTCGTGATGTTGTACGCCACCTTGCAACGGACCTTCTCGCGCGGGCCGTCCGACGGCTTCATCGTGCCGATGCCCGACCATGTGCCGCCCAGACTGTCGAACACCGGCTCGGCGCGCACCGGGCTGATGCCGGCGAGCACGAGGCAGGCGGCGCCAATGCCCATGCGCGCCGCCAAAGACTTCAATAGCATCTGTCAATCCTGATCCGTAAGGTCCGGGTGCTTCCTATGCCCGAACAGCCGCGAGATGTTGACGAAGATGTTTATGGACATTGCTGAACTTGCCTGAACATTGCCGGGACCCGCGCCTCGCCAGAAGTCATTTGACCCGTCGGGCAAAACACTGGCATGATGGCATCGTCGCACGTGCCTCACGCCTCACCCCAGGGCTATCGCATATGACTCGTTGCGGCGGCCTGCGCCCACGCCTCGTCCTTCGAGACGGCGCTTACGCGCCTCCTCAGGATGAGGCTAATCAGCGTCAGTGCCCGTTGAAATTGCTGCCGCGCACTCCGTCCTCATCCTGAGGGCCCGCCTGAAGCGGGCGTCTCGAAGGATGGCCGCAGGCAAGCTGCCCGCCACGTTATATGCGGTAGCCCTGCGAATGACGCCTTAGCAGCTCTTCTGCTGCAAGTGCTGGATGCAGGTGCAGGTCGTCGACGTCGAGGAATACTTCACGTCGTAGTACGGAAAGCTCGACGAGGCCGGGCTGTTCGTCGAGCAGCGCGGGAACAGGTAATGGCTGTCGCTCAGCTTCACGGTGCCGGCGATGGTGTAGCCGAGGTTCGTCGTGTAATTATAGGTCACCTCGCTCAGAATGAGCGAGATATTCTTATTACTGGGATTGTTCGGGTCAGGTGCGGTGAACGATGACAAGGTCATCGGATCGCCCTTCTTTCTCGCCGCCGTCGAACCGGCGGTCGACTCGCTCCATTGCACGGTCGCGTTTCCACTGCCGTCGGTGGAGACTTCAGACACCGTGATCGTAATGAGCGAAGCGCCGCTGGAATCCTTGACGGCATAAGGCGCCATGATGGCCTGCGCAGAACCGAGAATGGCTTGCATGCGGGCCGTGCTGATTGCCGTATTCTGCGAGACCATGTCGGCAACGCTGTGCGCGGTGGCGGTGACCTTGACGTTCATCGCCAGCCCGTTGCCGAGCTCGACGCCGCCGACGTAGAGCACCAGCATGAACGGCGCCACGATGGCGAACTCGGTCGCTGCAACAGCGCGGACATCGGTCAGCAGGCGCCGAGCGCGAGACGACAAGGCGGCGATCATCAGGAAGCTCCTGGCTCGTTCTGGAACGCGGCCGACGACATCAGCAGCCGGTTGCCGGTCGAAAGGTTCGAGAGGTTGAAACCGAGCGGCCCGAGCATGACGGGCCATACGTACATCACCCGGAGAACGACGATATCGCCGGCATCTCCCGGATTGTATTGCCAGGTGTTCGTGACGGCTCCCGAACTGTCGAAAGTCAAGGTCGGCATGCCCGTGTTGGCGCCGGACCACGAATTGGCCACCTGCAGATCGACCATCAGACCACTGCAGGTGAACAGGATCGAGATCTGATCGCAAACCTTCTGCTTGAAGGCGGCCTGGGTCAGCTGCGCAGACTGCACCTGCCCGGTCATGACCAGGCGCGCGGACTGACGCGCAATGTTTTCGAGCAGCTGCTGGGCAAAGAAGACGATGAACGTCTGAAGGAGCGCGATGATGAGGGCGAGGAACGGTGCGGCGACGAGCGCGAACTCGACGGCCGTGGCCCCGCCGCGGTCTGCAGCGAACGCCTTGCACCGATTGCGGCGCCTCTTGGTTGTTGCAATGTCTGGACCGGTCATGGCGTTTCTCTACTGCACGAGGCTGGCCGTGCTCGACGCGACCTTGATGAAGAGGTCCTTCAGCGCATCGTTGATGTTGCCGCCGGTTTGAACGTGCGCATAGAAACCAGGCGAGGCGCACGCCTGGAGGTTTTGCGCGATGGTGCCGGTTGAGGAACTAGGCTGGTCGTACTTGTCGATCCAGCTCATGTACCAGTTATCCGTTTTCTGGATACCGGTATTGGGATCGGCGATGAGCTGCAGATACTCCGTGTAAAGGACGGCGATCTTGATGCCCCGGTTCTTGATGGTCGTGCAAATCGACGTGTCGAGCGGCTGCTGGCATCGCTTGTAGGAGGCAAAGCTCCCGTTGGGGCAAGTCGTGGAGATCTTGTCTTCGACGCCGTCGGTGACGAGGAAGACCACTTCCTGCGGCGTATCTCCGGCCACGTTGCTGCCAAGCCCGGGGGTGGGCATGATGTCGTTGATGCTTTTGAGCGCGCCGGCGATATCCGTGCCGTAGTCGGTCGGAGGATTGGTCGCACTGCTGGAGGAGCAGCCCGAAACGACGCAGTTCTGGTAGTAGACCGGCATCAGCGCGATGTTGGAAACCTGGGTTCCGGCGCTGGTCGGGGTGGTCAGCGTCGCCAGGGTGTTCAAAGCCACGTCGAACGTATAGAGCGCCGCCTTGTAGGTGGTGTTGTTCAACGCGGCCATGCACTGCATGACACCGCCCGAAATGCCCGACTGCGGGCAGTTCGACCAGCTGTTGAGCAACTGGTTGACGGCGCTCGTCACCAGATCAATCCGCAAGGTGATGTTTCTTTGCCGCGCGATCGCGAGGTTGTCCTTGCTCCCGCCGTCGTGAGCGATGTTGGTTTCATGGCACGCGAAGCCGCAATTCTGCGAGGATGTTGCGCTCTGGTACGCGGGGGCGGTGTACTGGATGAGCGTTTTGATGTCGGGCGCGGTCGCGCCGATGCCCATAGACGGCGAGTCATCCATCAGCAGATAGAAATTCATGTTGGGTGCGCTGGACGCCTTTGCCGTCGCCGAACCGCCGATCTGCCAGGTCTGCTTGCCGAGCACGCCGGGGAAATTGTTGACCGAGTCCGCCGTGTAGGACACCGTGATGCTCCGCGAGAGCCCGGAATCGGTGACCGTGATCGTCGGCGTCGGCACCGCCGCCAGACCGGAAAGATTAGCCTTTGCCGCGAACACGGCTGCTGCGGTCGCCTTGACGGCCGTGGCGTCGCTTTGCGCCAGCATCGCCGGCCGCACGGCTGCGATCGCGGCCGCGTCGGCGGCCGCGTTCAATTGCTCGCGCTTGCGCAAGGCCAGCGTGTAATCCAGCGTCATGCCCAGCAGAAAGATGATGGGCACCATCATCAGGGCGAAGATGATGGCGACGTTGGCCTTCCGGTCTCTCGCGAACCGAAGCACTGCGCGGCGGAGCATTGCCCTTAACCCTGATTGCCGTCGTCGCGGCAGCGACACATCCCTGAACTGGTGTGATCGGGGCGGATTGAAGGGCTTTTCAGCCCAATCCTCGCCTCGTCACAGGGCGGAATATGAGGATGGGCTCTTAATCAACGCTTACGGGGAACCCGGAAACATGCACTGCAACAAATTGGGATGTGTCTTATTGAGCGGGCATCATTAACGCCACTTAAACAGGTTCCCGGAGATTGCAGCGATGGGCTGCAAGGGGCGGCACCCCGGCGCAGGGCCGGGAGGTCCATCCTACCTGCCCCGCTTCCGGGCGCCGGTCTGCGGGCGCCTACGGCCTGATCGTCATGTTCTCCGGCGGCCCGACCTTGCGCAGCGGCTCGGCGAGACGCGCGAACTCGCACAGCAACGACCGCGTCTTCCGGGGGTCGATGATCTCCTCGACCCAGAATTTTTCGGCCGAGCGGAACGGCGAGCGCAGCTTGTTCAGCCGCTCCTCGATCTCCTTCAGTTTGGCGACCTTGTCCTCGGCCGCGTCGATATCGGCGCGGTAGGCGGCCTCGATGCCGCCCTCGAGCGGCAGCGAGCCCCAATAGGCCGACGGCCAGGCGTAGCGGATCGAGAAGCGGTCTGCGGGCTGATGCACGACACCGGCGACGCCGAAGGCGTTGCGCAGGATCACGGTGCACCAGGGCACGGTGGTCTGGTTCACCGCGGCCATGACGCGGACGCCGTGGCGGATGGTGGCCGCCTTCTCGGCGTCGAGGCCGATCATGAAGCCCGGGCAGTCCATGAGATAGACGACCGGCAGGTGAAAAGTTTCGGCGAAGTCGACCCAGCGCACCACCTTCTGGCACGCATCGGCCGTCCAGGAGCCGCCATAGTGAAAGCTGTCGCTGGCGAGCAGCAGCACCGCCCGGCCTTCGAGCCGCGCCAGACCAACGATGATTGGCTTGCCGAAATTCTTTGAGACCTCAAAGAAGGAGCCCTTGTCGACGACGGCATCGATGATGGGGCGTATCTTGTAGACCTGTTTGCGGTTGCGCGGCACCGCATTCATCAGCGCGTCTTCGCTGCGCTCGGGACTGTCCGTGCAAGGCAAGGTCGGCGGCAGCTCGTAGACCGACGACGGCAGGTAAGAGAGGAAACGGCGCGCGCAGGCGAACGCCTCCTCTTCTGTGTCGACGGCATGATCGACCGCGCCGGCGCGGGTCTGGATGTCGGCGCCGCCGAGCTCCTCCTTCGAGAGGTCCTGCCCCAGCGCCTTCACCACCGGCGGTCCCGCAACGAACATCGCGGACTTTCGGGTCATGATCGAATAGTGGCTGGCGGCAAGCCGCGCGGCACCGAGGCCTGCGACCGAGCCGAGGCCGAGCGCGACCACGGGTACGCGCGACATATTTTCCGTCGTGAAGCGGTACCAGCGCGTGCCGCCGATGCCGCCCGGCAGGTTCGCCGCCCCCTTGGTCTCGATGGTCTTGACCGAGCCGCCGCCGCCGGAGCCTTCGATGATGCGGACGATGGGCAGGCGGAAGTCGTGCGCCATCTCCTCCGCCATCAGCGGTTTTGCCGAGATCGATGCATCCGCCGAGCCGCCACGCACCGTAAAGTCGTCGCCGACCACGACGATTGTGCGGCCGTCGACACGCGCGCGGCCGAACACGCAGTTCGCCGGCGTCAGTTTCTTCAGATCGCCGCTGGAATCGTACTCGCCGATGCCGGCGACGGCACCGATCTCGTGAAAGCTGCCTTTGTCGATCAGCTTGTCGATACGCTCCCGAACAGTCAGCCGGCCCTGGTCATGCTGTCGCTTGACCTTGTCAACGCCGCCCATCTCCCGCGCGAAGGCTTCGCGCCGGGCGAGCTCGTCGAGTTCCGGCTTCCAGTTCATTCACTCCCTCCGAATTGATCGGCTTGTTATTGTTGTGCACGGCCATTGCGACCGGTTTGCGCGAGATACGGTTGCTGAAGACGTCGCCTTCCGCGCCCTCCATCAGGCTGCCGAGCGAACGGCCGAGCGCGAGCATGAGCGGAGCGACCTCGTCATGCAGACGCTGCTCGTCATACATCGCCGACAGAAGACCGATCGTGATGACGACGAAGGTCTGATACTGCGGCGACCAGATCGGCACCGCGAGCCCGTTGATGTGCGGGCTCCACAGCCCGCAGGCCACGACATAGCCGCGCTCGCGCAGCGACTGCCGGTTGGCCTCGATGCGAGGCTTGAGGATCTTCGCAGCCTCGGGCGCTTCGCGCTCCATCTCCGCGATGAAGGCGTCGCCGACTTCCGGAGCCAGCGCCGCGGTGTAGGCCGCGCCTGCCGCGGTCGAAGCCATCGAGATGCGGCTGCCGGTGCCCTCGTGCAGGCCGAGCGCAGAGGCCGAGCGCGCAAACTGGAGATAGACCAGATGGAAGCGATCGGGCACCACGAAGCCGACCGTGCCCGGCAGTTGCTCGGCGACTTCCTGAAGCCGCTGGCGAATCATGCTGCGCAGCTGCGCGCCTTTCATCATCGAGGCGCTCATCGCCACCGCGCTCGGGCCGATGCGATATTTCTGATCGCGCGGCAGATAGACCAGCTGGCCCATGCGCGTCAGCGTGTGCGTGAGCCGCGACACCGTCGAGCGCGGCAGGCCGCAGCGATTTGAAATCTCGAGATTGCCGAGCCTTGCCTCGTGGCCCTCGAAGCATCGCAACACATCGAACGCGCGCGACACCACCTGGATGACATCACCCTCGCCGGCTTCGCCAGCGAGCGCACCTTGCCTACTCAACCGCTCCGAACGTCGTCCCATGATCCCTACCGCTATGTTCCGCTCTGCGGAATTAAATTCCGCTTGCAGACGAAGCTACCTCAGGCATTTTGCGACGACAACAAAAAGGCGATTGGCATGCCACAAATAAAGATCGTCACTGAAATCGCGGGGCGCATTTGCGCGACTCCCGTGCAGGTTGGAGGAACCGTCGCGGATGGTGATGACGTTGTGATCGTCGAAGCGATGAAGATGGAGATCCCGGTGCCCTCGGCCGCCAACGGGACGATCACATCGCTGCTGGTGAAGCTCGATGATGTCGTTGCCGAGGGACAAGCGATCGCGATCGTCGCGAACTGACTGCATTATCCCAGGTTTCCGCGACAATCTGTCAGCCGCATTCCTTCAAGCGCGGTACGGCGTTGCCATCGCTTGATCGCGATGACATGATCGGTTTCAAGCAAAACGTTGTTTCAAACAAAGAACGAAAATCTTCGCGGTAAAGCGAGGATCAGTGGAGGGAAAACATGCTTCGTGGGCTGCTCATGCTCGCGCCTGCCTTGGTGGCGGGCATTTCTTTTGCGTCTACACGCTATGCATTCGCCGAAGACATCAAGCTGCCGGCGACATTGACGTTCACCGCCTATGACACCGGCACCGCCGGATTCAACATCGCGGTCGGCGTCGGCAAGATGATGAAGGACAAATACAGCACCGACGTGCGCGTGCTGCCCGCGGGCAACGACGTAGCGCGGCTTGCGCCGCTGCGCGCCAAGCGCGCGGCCTCCGCAGCGATGGGATCGGGCACCTATTTCGCGCAGGAAGGCGTGTTCGAATTCGGCGCGAAGGAATGGGGGCCGCAGCCGCTTCAGATCCTGCTCTCGACCGTCGACTGCAATTGCGGCTCGCTCGCCGTCGCGGCGGATACCGGTGTGAAGGAGCTGAAGGACCTCAAGGGCAAGCGCGTCGGCTTCGTTGTCGGATCGCCAGCGCTGAACCAGAATTCGCTCGCCGTGCTCGCCTTCGCCGGCCTGACGCAGAAGGACGTCAAGGCCGTCGAGTTCGCAAGCTATGGCGCGATGTGGAAAGGGCTGATCAACAACGATGTCGATGCCGCCTTCGGCACCACCATCACCGGCCCCGCCAAGGAAGCCGAGACCTCGCCGCGCGGGCTGATCTGGCCGCCGCTGCCGGCCAAGGACAAGGAGGGCTGGGCGCGGATGCAGAAGGTCGGCTCGTTCTTCTTCCCGCAAGTCGCAACGTGCGGCGCCGGCATCTCGCCGGAGAAACCGGTCGAGCTCGGCAATTACCCCTACCCGATCTTCGTCGCCTATGCGTCGCAACCGGCCGATCAAATCTACGCCATCACCAAGGCGATGATCGTCAATTACGACGCCTACAAGGACTCCGCGCCCGGCGCCGGCGGGCTTGCCGCCGACCGCCAGACCAAGAACTGGGTGGTGCCGGTGCATCCCGGCGCGGTGAAGGCGCTTAAAGAAGCCGGGCAATGGAGCGACGCGCAGGAGACGCACAACAACAAGCTGATCAAGCGTCAGGAAGTGCTTGGCGCAGCCTGGACGGAGTACGGCAAGTCCAATCCCCCGTCGGACGACAAGGCATTCCTCGACGGCTGGATGAAGGCCCGCGCCGCAGCACTTGCGAAGGCCGACATGCCGAACGGGTTCGAGGACTAGTCCACCAGCTGTTAGCAGCCCACGCGCGGGGTCGATGATGTCTTCTGTTTCCACCTCCACCGGCCCGAAGGACGAAGCCAAGCGGGTCGTGTTCGACGATCCGCACGGCGCGGCCGGCAACATGCAGGAGGCGGAGGTGACGCGCGTGCGCACGCTTCGCGGCGCCTGGCGCGGGACGCTGATCGTCGCGACCGCAGCGACGATCCTGCTCTGCATCAACCAGCAATTCTCGCTGCGCTTCTTCATCGGCTACACCCAGCTCAACACGGAGTATTTCTATCTCCTGATCGCCCTGATGCTGCCGTTCACATTCCTGATCTTTCCCGGCACCGGGCGCGCGCCGCTCGACCGCATTCCCTGGTATGACCTCGTCTTCTTCGTCGTGACCTTCGCAGCCGCGCTGCTGCTGATGTCGAACGTGCGCAAGGCGGCCGAGGCCGGCTGGGAATTCGGCGGCGCGCCCAACACCGTGATCGCGGCAGGCCTCGTGATGTGGGTGATGCTGATGGAGGCGCTGCGCCGCACCGGCGGCTGGAGCCTGCTGCTGAGCGTTCTCCCCTTCACCGTCTATCCGCTGTTCGCCGAGGCCGGCTGGCTCGGGCCGTTCCGAGGCACGCAGTCGACGCTGGAGCAGGCGACCGCCTATCACGTGCTCTCCGGCGAAAGCCTGCTCGGCATTCCCATCCAGGCCTTTGCCGACACCGTGATCGGATTCCTGGTGTTCGGCACCGCGCTGATGATGACGGGCGCCGGAAAATTCTTCATCAACCTCGCCTTCGCACTGTGCGGCACCTTCCGCGGCGGCGCGGCCAAGGTCTGCATCTTTGCCAGCGGCCTGCTCGGCATGATGTCGGGCTCGATCATCTCCAACGTGCTCACTGCCGGCACCATGACCATCCCGGTCATGAAGAAGAGCGGCTTTCGCGCTTCCTATGCCGGCGCGATCGAGGCCTGCGCCTCGACCGGCGCGGTGCTGGCACCGCCCGTGATGGGCGCGACCGCCTTCGTCATCGCGCAATTCCTCAATGTCAGCTACGCCGACGTCGCGATCGCCGCGATCATTCCGGCCGCGCTCTATTATGTCGGCCTGTTCATGCAGGTCGACGCCTATGCCGCGCGCCACAAGCTGAAGGGGATTCCGCGCGCCGAGCTGCCGCGGATCATGGATACGATCAAGGACGGCTGGTACTACGTCTTCGTCATCGCGCTCCTGATCGTGATGCTGCTCTACTTCAAGCGCGAGAGCCACGCGCCGTTCTACGCCACCGCGCTGCTGCTGGTGCTCAACCAGTTCTTCTCCAAGGATACGCGCTGGACGCTCGGCACGATCGGCAAGTTCCTGGAGGTCAACGGGCGCACCTTCGTCGAGCTGGTCGGCATCCTCGCCGGCTGCGGCCTCCTGATCGGCGCGTTCTCGATGACCGGCGTGGTGTCGAGCCTTGCCAACGACCTGCTGCACATCGCCGGCGACAATGCCTTCCTGTTGCTCGGCATGTGCGCCCTCACCAGCCTCATCCTCGGCCTCGGGTTGACGACGACGGCCTGCTACATCTTCCTCGCCATCCTGGTTGCGCCCGCGCTGGAGAAGCTCGGGCTCAACCGCATGGCCGTGCACATGTTCATCTTCTACTGGGGCATGCTGTCGTCGATTACCCCGCCGGTCGCGATCGCCTCCTTCGCGGCCGCAGGCATCGCCGGCTCGCCGGCGATGAAGACGGGCTGGGAATCGATGTGGGTCGGCAGCATCATCTACTTCATCCCGTTCTTCTTCGTGCTCAATCCGGCGCTGGTGCTGCAGGGCTCGAGCCCGTACCTCGCCGGCCTCGGCCTGATGGCGCTCGCCGCCTTCGGCACGCTGTTCATCTGCGGCGGCATCCAGGGCTACCAGCCCTTCGTCGGGGACTTGCGCGGCGCCGGCGCGCTGGAATGGCCGCTCCGCGTGCTGCTGGTGATCGGCGGCTTCGTGGTGGCCACGCCCGGCGGCGGCATCATGCCGCTGTCGCAGATGCAGGTGACGCTGCTCGGCCTCGCGATCCTCGCACCCACCGTCTTGATCGCCCTGCTGCTGGTGCGGCGGCAGTCGCCCTTGCCGAACGGGTTGCGCGTGCCCTGATTGCGTTGCACAAGGGAGGCGATGAAACCGCTCTCGCCTCTCGCCACCGCGTGGACCCGTTCGAAGCCGCCCTTGCTGCGGTTTCTGGACAATTGTCTCAGCGAATTCTCGGCCGAAACGTCCGGCCATGTGGCCGACTACATTCCCGAACTCGGCAAGGCCGACCCTGCCTATTTCGGCATCAGCCTGGCGACGCTCGACGGCCATGTCTATGAGGTCGGCGACAGCCGGGTGCCCTTCACCATCCAGTCGATGTCAAAGCCGTTCGTGTTCGCGCTGGCGCTGGACCTGCTGGGCGCGAGCAAGGTCGAGAGCGCGATCGGCGTCGAGCCCTCCGGCGATCCCTTCAACTCGATCCGGCTCAATTCCGACAACCATCCGTTCAACCCGATGGTCAATGCCGGCGCGATCGCCTGCACCGGGCTGATCTACGACAGCAAAGGCCTCGACGCTTTCGAGCAGATTCGCCGGGCGCTCAGCCGCTTCGCCGGACGCGACCTCGCGATGGATGAGGCGGTCTACACGTCTGAAAGCCAGACCGGCGATCGTAACCGCGCCATCGGCTATCTGCTCAAGACCAACGCGGTGATCTCCGACAACGTCGCCGCCGTGCTGGACGTCTATTTCCGGCAATGCGCCGTGCTGGTCACCGCGCGCGACATCGCGGTAATGGCGGCGACGCTCGCCAATCGCGGCGTCAATCCCGTCACCGGCGAGCAGGTGATGACGCCCTACGCGATCTCGCGCACGCTGTCGGTGATGACGTCGTCGGGCATGTATGACTATGCCGGCGAATGGATCTACCGGATCGGCATTCCCGCCAAGAGCGGCGTCGGCGGCGGCATTCTGGCCGCGCTCCCTGCCCGCCTCGGCCTCGGCAGCTATTCGCCGAAGCTCGACAAGCACGGCAACAGCGTGCGCGGCATCAAGGTCTGCGAGGCGCTGTCCTCGCATTACGACCTGCATATGCTCAATCGCAGCGACGACGCGCGCAACGCGGTCATCGCCGATTACGACATCGGCAGGAGCCCGTCCCGCCGCGTGCGCCGCCCGCAGGAGCGCGAGATCCTCGCCGCGCACGAGCAGGAGGTGCGGGTCATTGAGCTGGTCGGCACGCTGTCGCTGTCGGCGGTCGACTATGTCTCGCGGCGGCTCGCGGGGCGGCCGCGGCCGCAATTCGTGATCTTCGATCTGCACCGTGTGACCTCCACCACGCGCGCCGGCGCGCGGCTGGTCGCCGAGGCGTTCGAGGAGCTTGCGGCGTTGAATGTGACCGTGGTGCTATCCGGCGTCAGGCGCGCGTCCAAGGAATGGAACAGCTTGCGGGAATGGACCGCGGAGCTGAAGAACGTGCGCGACTTCTACCTGCTCGACACCGCGATCGAATGGGCCGAAGACCAGATCGTCTACCGCTATGGCGGCTCGATCGACTTTCATGAGACCACCGAGCTCGCCGAACAGCCGCTGCTGGCAGGGCTGAGCCAGCAAGAGCTGACCGATCTCGCCTCGCTCTGCATCATCAGAACCTATCAGTCCAGCGCGAAAATCCTCACCACCGGCGATCCCGCCGACGCCCTGTTTTTCCTGCGCAGCGGCGCCGTGCATGTCACGCTGCCCGACGGCGTCAGGCTGGCGACGCTCACCGCCGGCATGGCGTTCGGCGAGATGGCGCTGCTGGAGCAAACCCGCTCGGCCGACGTCTTCGCCGACATGGCGGCGACGGCGTTCGAAGTGCCGCTGAAGGAGTTCGAACGCCTCCGCGAGCAGCACCCGCGCGCCAGCGAGTGCATCATGCGCAACCTCGCCCGGCTGCTGGCCGACCGCCTGATCGTCGCCAACGCCAAGGTGGATATCTTGACGTCGACGTGAGCCGCCTAGCGGCTCGCGGCCTCGCTGATCCGCCGCTTGATCTTGGCGGCGCTGGCCTTCAACAATTCCGATGGCTGTTGGCCGGTCGCGGCGCACAGACAGGCCCAGTAGTAGATGACATCGCCGAGCTCTTCGACCAGACCCGCCTTGTCGAGCCAGTCGTCGCGCAGCAACTTCTTGATGTGCTCTGCGACCTCGCCGGATTCGCCGGCGAGACCGAGGCCGAGATAGGACAGCCGCTCGTTGGACGGATGCTCATCAACTTTTGCAATGCTCGCGGCCCAGGCCGCATATTCATCGATCGTCATGAGCATCCCTCGCCGCGGATTTCGGATCAGCCCACCACTTCGGTGACGGGCTGGAGATCGATCTCGAAGGTCTCCAAGAACTTTGACGTCATGATGTAGAAACCAACCGAGAGCTGGAGCTCGACCAGCGCGGCCGGTGTCAGCTTCGACGCGATCGCCTTGAAGGTCGCGTCGGTCGGCTTGTTCAGTTTCACGATCTCGTCGGTGAAGGCGAGCGCGGCGCGCTGCACCTCGTTGAAGCAGCCTGCGCTCTGCCAGTTCTCGAGCGCCTCGTTCTGCTGGTCGGTGACGCCGACATTCTTGCCGATGCGCTTGTGCGCGACGATCTCGTACGGCGCCTCGCACAGGATGCCGGTGCGCGTGATCGCAAGCTCGCGCACGACCGGATCGAGCTCGCCCTTGTGCCTGATCGCGCCACCCAGGCGGCAGTACTGTTCGAAGTAGCTCGGCGAGTGCGCCATCATGCGGAAGATGTTGGCATGACGGTTCTTGTCGAGGATTTCGCGGGTGCGATCGGATGCCTTGGACGGGTCGCTGTAGGTGATGCGGGCCATGATTTTCCTGAAGTTTTCCCTGATCTTTTGATGCTTCTTGTCGCCATCGGCGAAAGTTCCCAAAGACTCTATTCGCGCATGGACGCAGGAGCAACATCATCGAGTCAAATTGCCGCCGCATTGCTGAACGACCCTGAGATGGTCGATATTCGCCGCGTGGGGACAAATCGCGGCGGATACTCGCAAGGGGTGTTCCGAGTAAAAACAATTGGCCATTGTGCGCGCTAGCCGCGCAATGATGAGTCACGCCCAAGTCTAGGGAGAAAACGGCATGAAGGAAGCCACCAAGGGGGCGGCCTCGGGAGCGCTCGCGCATATGCTGGCGGTGACGGCGATGCTCGTCATCGCCAGCATCTTGTTCTACGGGCGTTGAGTTAAGCGTTTTAGGAGTTTTCGTCATTCCGGGGTGGCTCTCCCGGGACCGCGCATAGCGCGGCCCTAGCAGGCCAGACCCAGAATTCCCGTTCCAGGTTCGGTCGCTCAGACCGCCCCCGAATGACGGATCCCACTATTTGCTCCTGGCAAAGTACGGCACGAGCTTTCCGGCGAACGGCTTGAAGCTCGCGACGACCGAATCGCCGATGGCGAGTCCGTTGTCACCATGCGCCATCATGCGAAAACCCTCGGCGCAATCGACCAGCAGAATGTTGTAGGGCACGTGGGCGCGCGTCTCGGGCGTGGCGGCGCGGCAGACCAGCGAAGTCGAATACACGCTGCCCTTGCCGCTGGCGCGCGCCTCGCGCGGATCGGACGCCCCGCAGGCCGCGCAGAAGGCGCGGTGGAAATACTGGACATGGCCGCATGAGGTGCAGGTCTGGTAGGTGATGGCCTCTTCGCCCTTGGTCCAGTCCGCTAGACGCTTGCTCATCGCACCCGCTCCAGAAACATGCTGACATGGGACGACAGCACGCCGCCGTCGCCGTGCAGCAGCGCAATCGAAGCGTCGCGCACCTGGCGGTGAGCCGCCCGCCCCGTCATCTGCAAATGCGCCTCGACCAGATGCGCCATGGCGCCGCCGACACCGCAATGACCGTAGCTGAGCAGGCCGCCATGGGTGTTCAGCGGCATCGCGCCGTCGCGGCCAAAATGGCCCGCGCGGACGCGGGCGGCCGCCTCGCCGCGGCCGGCGAGGCCAAGGTCTTCCAACAGCATGGCGAGCGTGATCGTGAAACTGTCGTAGATCGCGGCATAGCGCACGTCGGAGATCGCAAGGCCCGTGGCTTCCCTGGCGCGCGCGATGGAGATCTCGGCGCCGAGCTCGCTGAGGGCGGGCGCGGCGGTGACATGCTGATGGGTATGCGCCTGGGCACAGCCGCGGATGCGGACGCCCGTCTCCCCGGTTCGCTCGCGGCTGATGACGAAGGCCGCCCCGCCATCGGAGACCGGGCAGCAGTCGAGCAGCTTGAGCGGCATGGCGACCGGCTTCGAGGCCATGACGTCGGCGACCTCGATGGGATCGTGGAATTGCGCGCCGGGATGGGTACAGGCATGGCTGCGCATCAGCACCGCGAATTCGGCGAGGTCTTCTTCGCTCACGCCGTATTCGTGCATGTACCTGTTGGCGACGAGGCCGTAATAGGCCGGGATGGTCGGGCCCAGC
Source organism: Bradyrhizobium sp. cir1 (assembly GCF_014198245.1). Lineage (GTDB taxonomy): Bacteria > Pseudomonadota > Alphaproteobacteria > Rhizobiales > Xanthobacteraceae > Bradyrhizobium. The sequence continues at coordinate 108,551 of NZ_JACIHE010000019.1, read as the reverse complement.
GGCACCTCGTAGTCGGGATGGCCGACCTGCGCCAGCGCCTGGATCGAGGCGTCGCGGCTCTGCCCGGTGAGGCGATTCTCGCCGGCAACGACGAGGACGTTACGCGCGACGCCGGCGTCCACGAGATGATGCGCGAGCATCGTCATCGCCAGGCCCGTGGCGCCGCCGACCTGCACGGCATGGGCGTAGGACGGGCGGATGCCAAAATGCTCGGCGAACACGGTGGCGAGCATGATGTGCGGCGACACCGTGGAATAGCCGCAAAGGATGCCGTCGATCTCGGGGCGCTTCAGCCCGGCATCGTCGAGCGCGGCTTGCGCGGCCTTGCTCATCAGGTCGAGTGAGGCCGAGCCTTCGTGCTTGCCGAAAGGCGTGAGGCCGACGCCGGTGATGAAGCTCATGGTGCCATCTCCTCCTCGTCATTCCGGGGCGGTCCGAAGGACCGAACCCGGAATCCATCGAGCGGCATCACTGGAGGATGAATGGATTCCGGGCTCGCGCCCAGGCGGGCGCGCCCCGGAATGACGGATGAGAGAGCCATCGTCATTCCCTATTCCGGCGCCGACCGCGTGGCGCCGTCGCGGACCATGGCGTCGATTTCATCGGCCGAGTATCCGATCTCGCGCAAAATCTCCGCGCCGTGCTCGTTGAGCCGCGGCGCCAGCCGCACCGGCTCGGCTTCGGTCTCCGACCAGGTCGCGGTCACCTTCATGCTGCGGATCGGACCTTCGGTCGGATGCGTCACGACCGGAAAGAAGCCGGTCGCCTCCAGATGCTCGTCGTGCAGGATCGAGGCGAGGTCATGCATCGGCATCACCGGCACATCGGCCCTGGTGAGCAGCTCGATCCAGTCCGCCGTGGTACGCGTCTCGAAAATGCGCGCGAGCTCGGCATAGACGACGTCGATATTGGCGGCGCGACCGGCGAAGGTCGCGAACCTCGCATCGGCGCGGAGGTCGTCGCGGCCTGTCGCCTTGAAGAAATTCTCCCACTGCTTGTCGTTGTAGACGATGACGCTGAGATAGCCGTCCGAGGTCTTGTACGGCCTGCGGTCGCGCGAGAGGTGGCGGGCATAGCCGCCCTTGTCGAGCGGCGGCTCGTAAGTGAGCCCGCCCATGTGGTCGCCCATGACGAAGCCGGCCATGGTCTCGAACATCGGGATGTCCAGACGCTGGCCGCGCCCGGTGCGGTCGCGATGCACGAGGCTAGCGCAGATCGCGCCGACCGCGGTGAGGCCGACGATGCGGTCGACCAGCGCGTTCGGCACATAACGCGGCACGCCGTCGCCGGTCTGCGCCATCAGCGCCGGCAACGCGGTCGCGCCCTGGATCAGATCGTCATAGGCGGGTTTTGCGGCATAGGGCCCGTCCTGGCCGAAGCCGAATACGCCGGCATAGACGAGGCGCGGATTGATTTTTGAGACGACGTCATAGCCGAGTTGCAGCCGCGCCATCGCCTGCGGGCGGACGTTGTAGACCAGTACGTCGGCGTCCTTCAGAAGCCGCAGCACGGCCTCGCGGCCCGAGGACTTCTTCAGATCGAGGCAAATCGAGCGCTTGCTGCGGTTGGTGTTGAGGAACACCGGGCCCATACCGGCATGGCGCATCGGGCCGATCAGGCGGGTGACGTCACCGTCGAGCGATTCCACCTTGATGACGTCAGCACCGTAGTCGCCGAGCATCTGGGTCGCATAGGGTCCCATCAGCACGGTGGTCATGTCGATGACCTTGATGCCCTTCAGCGGCCCCATCGTTCGCTCCCGATTGCGCGGGCTCTGGAAGCGGCCCAGCGATTTCGGTCCAGCTAAAGACAGTGGCGCCGCGCGCGCAAGGGCGGCCGGGGTATGGCCGCATGCGCCGCGCGGCGATATCGGCTGCTATTTCTTCTGGCGGGATTCCCGGATCTTGATCAGACGGTCGAGCTCATCGTTCTGCTGGTTGATGCGGTCGGCGATGCGCGACTCATTCTGCTCGCCCGAAGCGGCGGCGGCCTGCTCGATGAGCTGGCGGATATTGTCCTCGAGGATCGCGATGCGATCGTTGAGTGCGTCCATCGAGAGTGAATCTTCGTATTCAGTGCTCATGATGCATTCCCTGCAAAATCAATTAGAGCATTAAGGGGGCCGCGCGGGCCCACCATGATCTAACGCAAAGAACCTAATGCGTAGGGTGGGTTAGCCGAAGGCGTAACCCACCACTGTCTGCCTCCGCGGAGACAAAAGAGGTGGGTTACGCCGCGGACTGCACTTCGTGCAGCCGCCAGCTAACCCACCCGACGTGACCCTACTTCAGCGGCTCCAGGACGGAGACGTAGTTGGCGACGGCCGCGCCGCCCATGTTGAAGATGCCGCCGAGTTTCGCATTCTTGAGCTGCATGCCCTCGGGCGCCTGCCCTGCCAGCTGCATTGCGGTCATCACATGCATGGAGACGCCGGTGGCGCCGATCGGATGGCCCTTTGCCTTGAGGCCGCCGGACGGATTGACCGGCAGCTTGCCGTCCTTGAGGGTCCAGCCTTCCTTGATGGCACGGGCGCCCTGCCCCTTCGGCGTCAGGCCCATCGCCTCGTATTCGATCAGCTCGGCGACGGTGAAGCAGTCATGGGTCTCGACGAAGGAGAGATCGGACAGGGTCACGCCCGCCTGCTCCAGCGCGCGCTGCCAGGCGACCGTGCAGCCCTCGAACTGCAGGATGTCGCGCTTGGACATCGGCAGGAAGTCCTGGGCATGCGCGGTGGCGCGGAAGCCGATCGACTTGCTCATGCCCTTGGCGGTCTCGGCATCGGCCAGCACCAGGGCGGCGGCGCCGTCGGAGACCAGCGAGCAATCGGTGCGCTTCAGGGGGCCGGCGACGTAAGGATTCTTCTCGCTCTCGGCGCGGCAGAAGTCGAAGCCAAAATCCTTGCGCATCTGTGCGAAGGGGTTGGCGACGCCGTTCTTGTGGTTCTTGGCCGCGATCAGCGCCAGCGCATCGGACTGGTCGCCGTATTTCTGGAAATAAGAGCTGGCGATCTTGCCGAACACGCCGGCGAAGCCGCCGACGGTGTCGCCGTCCTCAGGCAGATAGGACGCCTTGAGCAGGTTCTTGCCGATCTCCGGCCCCGGCGTCCGCGTCATCTGCTCGACGCCGACGACCAGCACGATTTTGGCCGCACCTGCGGCAATCGCGCGCAGGCCCTGGTGCACCGCGGCGGAGCCCGTGGCGCAGGCGTTCTCGACGCGGGTCGCCGGCTTGAAACGCAGCTTCGGGTCGGCCTGGAGCACCAGCGAGGCGGTAAAATCCTGCGGCGAGAAGCCCGCATTGAAATGGCCGAGCACAATCTCGTCGACGTCGGAGGCCGAAATGCCGGCATCGGCCATCGCCTCATTGGCGACGCGGGTGACGAGGCTTTCGACGGTTTCGGTGTCGAACTTGCCGAACGGCGTATGCGCCCATCCGACGATGCTGGCGGTCATGGTCTCTTCTCCCTGAGGTCTTTCACCTGAGCTAAGTCTTAGCGCAGGGATGGCAAGACTTCACGCGGCTTTCAGGGCCTGGAGGGTGCGCTGGCAGATGGCAGTTATGCCGGCCCAGTTCCCGGCCCTGATCTCCGCCGTCGGGCACAGCCAGGAGCCGCCGACCGCCACGACGTTCGGCTCGGCGAGCCAGGTCGCCGCATTGGCCTCGCCGACCCCGCCGGTCGGGCAGAACCGCACGTTCGGGAACGGACCGCCCAGCGCCCGCAGACCCTTGATGCCGCCGGCCTGCTCGGCCGGGAAGAACTTTGCGACGTCGAAGCCATAGGACAGCGCCATCATCAGCTCGGATGCCGTGGCAATGCCCGGCGCGAACGGCAAGGAGCTGTGGGCTGCGGCCTCGAGGAGATCGGGGGTCAGGCCCGGGCTGATGCCGAACGCGACACCGAGCTTCTCGACACGGGTGAAGTCGGCCGGATTGAGGATCGTGCCGATGCCCACGATCGCCTCGGGGACTTCGGCCATCATCGCCCTCGCCGCCTCGATCGCAACGGGGGTGCGCAGGGTCACCTCCAGCGTGCGGACACCGCCGGCCACCAGCGCACGCGCCAGCGGCACGGCATCCTGGATACGCTCGATGGTGAGGACGGGAATGACGGTCGCGGCCTTGAACAGCGCGACGAGGTGGTTCTGTTGGGCAGACGTGGTCATGGGTCTCGATTCATTTGGTCGCTTGTTACTTGGTCGCCTGGCGAGAGGCCGCCGGCCGGTGCCGCTTCTTCGGCGGCATGGCATAGCCCGGAATGATGGCGCCGGGATAGCAGATCACGAGGCTGGCGAGGCGATGTCCGGCCAGGGCGGCCTCGACCGGTTCCGAGCCGGCGAGCCGGGCGGCGATATAGGCGGCGGCGAAGCTGTCGCCGGCGGCGGTGGTGTCGACCACGGGCTTGGTCATGGGCTCGGCGCGAACCTCGTGGGTTCCGCCGGGGAAGCGCAAGAGGCTGACCGGCTCGGCCAGGCGGAACACCAGCTCCGGGCTCGGGATGCGCGCCATCAGCTGCTCGTGGCTTTCGCCGGGATAGAGCGCGAGCAAATCCTCGGTCGAGGTCAGCACGATGTCGGCGGCCGCAAACGCCGCGACGAACACCTCGCGGGCGACGTCGCGATCCGGCCAGCCGCGTGCGCGAAAATTGGTGTCAAACACGAAGCGGGTGCCGAGCAGGCGCGCGCGCTTAATCGCCGCGAACAGACGATCGCGCCCGGCCCCATCGTAGATCGAGAGTGTGATCGCAGAGAGATAGACGACGTCGTAGCTCATCAGCGAGTTGAGCAGCTCGTCGGTCTCCGGCAGGCTCATGAGCTGGCGCGCCGCCGCGCTGTCGCGCCAGTGGAAGAACTGGCGCTCGCCCTTGGCATCGGTCTGGATCATGTAGAGGCCGGGCAGCTTGCCCGGCAAGCGAACGACGCGCCGTGTGCCGACGCTCTCCGCATGCCAGGCCGCGATCATCTCATCGCTTAGGGCATCGTCGCCGAGCGCGGTGAGATAATCGACCTTGACGTCGAGCCGCGCCAGATACACGGCCGTGTTGAGGGTGTCGCCACCGAAGCCGCGCGAGTACAGGCCACCGCCATGCCCATGCCCGTGTCCGGCAGAGGCGCCCCCTTGCGCCTGCCGGAGCTCGACCATGCATTCGCCGATGCAAGCAACGCTCGCCATCGTCATTTCCACGCTGTTCATCGGTTAGGTCAGGCGACGAAGTTGCCGCCGAGCTCGTCTTCGATGTGAATGCGGATGATATCGTCGAAATTCTTCTCGGCGGTGGTGAATCCGAGCTCGCGCGAGCGCTTTGCATCGAAATTGCGCGGCCAGCCGCCGACGATGCCGACGATGAAGGGATCGGGCTCGCGCTTGATGCGGGCGGCGACCTTTTCGCCGGCAACCCGCTTCAACGCCGCGATCTGCTCGCCGACGGTGGCGGACAGGCCCGGCATGGTCAGGTTGCGGCGCGGGCCGACGGCGGCGAGGTCCATGGTGCCGGCGTGGAGCAGGAAGCCGACCGCGGAGCGCGGCGTGGCGTGCCAGTGGCGGACGTCCTCGGAGACCGGGAGCACCGCTTCCTTGCCGGCCAGCGGCTCACGCAGGATGTTGGAGAAGAAGCCCGACGCCGCCTTGTTGGGCAGGCCGGGCCGGATGCAGATGGTCGGCAGGCGGATGCCGATGCCGTCGAGGAAGCCGCGGCGCGAATAGTCGGCGAGCAGCAATTCGCCGATCGCCTTCTGGGTGCCGTAGCTGAGCAGCGGGGTGTGGAAGAACTCGTCGCCGATCGCATCCGGGAACGGCGCGCCGAACACCGCGATCGAGGACGTGAACACCACGCGCGGCTTGTAGCCGCCGCCGACGAGCCTGATGGCGTCGAGCAGCATCCGCGTGCCGTCGAGATTGATGCGGTAGCCCTTGTCGAAATCGAGCTCGGCCTCGCCCGAGACGATCGCGGCGAGATGGAAGATCGCATCCGGACGACCTGCGATCAGCTTCTCGGCCGCGCCCGGGACTGCGAAATCACCCGAGACGGTCTCGACCGGGAAGCCGGCCTTCTCCGGCTTCTTCGGCTCAACCACGTCGTGCATGGTGAGTTTCGTGATGTCGCTCTTGCCGAGCCGGCCGTCGCGCAACAGCCGTTCACAGAATTTGCGGCCGACCATGCCGGCGGCGCCGAGAACCAGAATGTGCAAGAGCTCAACTCCTTCTTATTGGCCGGAACGCGCCGCTCCTGGCGCACCCTCGGCAAGCCCCGCGATCATTCCTTCACGGCGCCGGTCATCGCCGACACATAATGCTCCACGAAGAAGGCGTAAAGGATGACGAGCGGCAGCGAGCCGGCCAGCGCACCCGCCATCAGCGAACCCCAGCGGTAGATGTCGCCATCCACGAACTCGTTGACGATCGCAACCGGCACCGTCTTGTTGCTGGTCGATTGCAGGAAGGTCAACGCATAGATGAACTCGTTCCAGCACAGCGTGAAGCAAAAGATGAAGGCCGAGATCAGGCCGGGGATCGCGAGCGGCAGCACGATCTTGATCAGAATCTGCCAGCGGCTCGCCCCGTCGATCAGGGCGCATTCCTCGAGCTCGAACGGGATGGTCTTGAAATAGCCCATCAACAGCCAGGTCGAGAACGGGATCAGGATGGTCGGATAGGTCAGGATCAGCGCCAGCGGCGAATCGAACAGGCCGTACTGGAACACGACGGTGGCGAGCGGAATGAACAGGATCGACGGCGGCACCAGATAGGCGAGGAAGATCAGCCCGCCGACCAGATGGGCCCCCTTGTAGCGCAACCGCACGATGGCATAGGCGGCCAGCACGCTCGCGAAGATCGAGAGCACCGTCGCGCAGACGGCCACGTACATCGTGTTCCAGAGCCAGTGCGGATAGTAGCTCTCGAACAGCAGCTTGTGGAAGTGCTTGAACGTCGGGCTCCAGGTCCAGAACGGATTGTACCTGTCGAGATCGAGCAGTTGCTCGTCGGGCTTCACCGACGTCAGCGCCATCCAGTAGAACGGGAACAGCAGGACGATGACGATGATCGCGAGCGGCAGATAGAGCGTCACGATCCGGCGTGGCACCGACTGCAGATAGCTCATGCCCTCGCTGTGATCGGCCGTAGGCGACGAGCCCGACAGCACATTCTTGAGATCGATGGATCTGGTGGGCAGGTCAGTCATTGCTCTCTCCCTGCTGCCACTTGCGGCGCTGCAGGCCGAACCAGGACACCATGATCGCAGCGAGCAGGAACGGAATCATGGCACTGGAGATCGCGGCCCCCTCGCCGAGCTGCCCGGCGATGATCGCGCGCTGATACGACAGGGTCGCCATCAGATGGGTGGCGTTGACCGGGCCGCCGCGGGTCATGGCCCAGATCAGCTGGAAGTCGGTGAAGGTGAACAGCACCGAGAAGGTCATCACGACAGCGATGATCGGCGTCAGCAGCGGATAGGTGATGTACCGGAAATTCTGCCAGCGCGTGGCGCCGTCGAGCGTTGCGGCCTCGTAGAGCGACGGCGACACCGTCTGCAGGCCTGCCAGCAGCGTGATCGCCACGAACGGCACGCCGCGCCAGATATTGGCGAAGATCACGCAAATGCGGGCCCAGGTCGTGTCGCCGAGGAAGTTGATGTTCTGGTTGATCAGGCCGAGATGCTTCAACGACCAGGAGATGATGGAGAACTGCGAGTCGAAGATCCACCAGAACGCCAGCGCAGAGAGCACCGTCGGCACGATGAAGGGGATCAGGACCATCGCGCGCAGCATCGCCTTGAACGGCATGTTCTCGTTCAGCAGCAGCGCGAGATAGAGTCCGATCGCGAATTTGAGGGCGCTGGCGACAAAGGTGTAGAGCAGCGTGTTGAATACCGACAGCCAGAAGATCGAATCGTCCCACAACCACTCATAGTTCTCGGTGGCGACGAAGTGCCCGACCCTGCCGATACGGGTGTCCGTGAAGGACAGCCAGATGCCGAGCCCCAGCGGATAGGCCAGGAAGAAGATCAGGAACGCCATGGCCGGCACCATGAACCAGAAGCCGAGCCAGTTGCGATTGTGTTTGAGCTGGGTCCAGGCGCTAGCCTCGCTCATCTGAGGCTTGGCCCGGGGAATTGCGACATCAGCCATGCCCGATATCCTTGATCGAAATGTTGACGAGCGGGCGGCCGGATGGCCGCCCGCTCCGTGACCGTCAGCGATAGATGCGCTTCAGTTGCCGTTCGGCTTCCACCATCGCGCCCTTGGCGTCCTTCGAACCGGTGCAGTAGTTGGCGAACATGTCGACGACGATGAAGTCGGCGATCGCGGTCGCCGCCTTCTCACCGACTGTACCGATGCCGGAGGCCGGCAGCGTGCGCTTGGAAGCCAGCGAGAACACGGTGTTCTTGGGATCCGCGGTCCAGACCGGCGCCGATTCATAGGCATTGAGCGTCTGGGTCAGATAGCCCTGCGCGCCGTCGAGCCACTTCTCGTAATTCTCTTTCTCCAGCATGAAGGCGATGAAGGCCTTTGCCGCATTCGGATATTTCGTGAAGTTGAAGGCGAGAATCGGAAATGCCAGCTGCAACTCACTCGGCTTGCCGACCGGACCGACCGGATGCAGCGCGTGATAGGTGTCCTCGGCCAGTTCTTTCTTGGTGGGGTCGGTCTTGGCGGCGACATAGATCGAAATGCCGTTGAGGGTGCAATAGAGCTCACCGGCCAGGTACGCCTTGTTGTTGGAGGAGTCGTTCCAGGACGGCGTGCCCGGGATGAAGGTGTCGTACAGCGCCTTGGAATACTCCAGTGCCTTCGCGGTCTCAGGCGAATTGATGATGATCTTGTCGTTCTGGTCGACCGTGTAGGCGCCGTGCCCCCAGAGGATCCAATGCAGCCAGGCGTTGGCGTCGCCGCTGGCGTGTCCGAGCGCGTAGCCAGCCGGCGTATTGTTCGCCTTGAGCGCCTTGCACATCTCCAGGAAGCTCGGGAAATCCTTCGGAAACTCCTTGAAGCCCGCCTTGTCGGTCGCCGACTTCCGGTAGGTCATGTAACCACCGTTGGTCGCAACAGGGATGCCCAACCAGTCATCGCCAAGCTTGCAAGTCTTTGCTGCAGCGTCCGTCCAGCCGCCATATTTCTTGCCGAGGTAGTCGGCGACGTCGTTCATTTTCAGGACTTTGGTGGGGAACAGCTGCGGCAGCGTGTGCAGGCCCCAGGCGACGTCGAGGCCGGAGCCGGTGTTGGCCGCAACGGATGCTTTCGGCTGCACGTCCTCGAAGGACTCGCTGAACACGTTCATTTCGACGCCGGTCGCCGCCTTGAATGCCGCCACCATCGCGTTGAACGCATCGTCTTCCGCCGGCACGAAGCGCTTCCACCGCATCACGGTCAGCTTGGCGCCCGGCTCCGCCTTCCAGGGCGCGCTCTGTGCCCAGGCCCTGGCGAAGTCGAACAGTGCCGGCCCGGTCAGCATGCCGGTCGCAGCCAGAGCCGTTCCGCCTTGAAGCAGAGCCCGGCGGGTAAAGTCTTGCATGTTGTCCTCCCTGTGATGCTTTTTGTTGTCTTATGCCTTGTCGTCTTATGCGCTAGGCGTTCATGCGCTTGCCCGTCGCATCGTCGAACAGATGGACCAGCGACGGGTCGGGCTTCAGCCGCACCTTGTCGCCCGGATTGAACTGGTGACGCTCGCGGAAGACGGCCACGACCTGCTCGCCGCCGAGCTTGGCGAATACCTGGGTCTCCGAGCCGGTCGGCTCGACCACGATGATCTCGGCCTCGGCGCCGTCATCGGCGATGGTGAAATGCTCGGGCCGCACGCCGTAGACGGCGGGACGGCCGTCGGAGGCCGTCGGCGCAGTCTTGAGCGGCAGCTTGACGCCGTTCGGTCCCTCGAAGGTCGCAGCGCCGTTGACGCGCACATGACCCTTGAGGAAGTTCATGGCGGGCGAGCCGATGAAGCCGGCGACGAACTGGTTCTCCGGCTTGTCGTAGAGCTCGAGCGGCGTGCCCATCTGCTCGACGATGCCGTCATGCATGACGACGATCTTGTCGGCCATGGTCATGGCCTCGATCTGGTCGTGGGTGACGTAGACGGTGGTCGTCTTCAGCCGCTGGTGCAGCTCCTTGATCTCGGTGCGCATGGCGACGCGCAGCTTGGCATCGAGGTTCGACAAGGGCTCGTCGAACAGGAAGACCTGGGGATCGCGCACGATGGCGCGGCCCATGGCGACGCGCTGGCGCTGACCGCCGGAGAGCTGGCGCGGATAGCGATCGAGCAGCGGCGACAGCGCGAGGATCTCGGCGGCGCGCTTGACGCGCTTGTTGATCTCGTCGGAGCCGGCATTCCGCAGCTTCAGCGAAAAGCCCATGTTGTCGGCGACCGTCATGTGCGGATAGAGCGCGTAGTTCTGGAATACCATCGCAATGTCCCGCTCCTTGGGCTGGACATTGTTGACGACGCGGTCGCCGATCGAGATCGTGCCGGAGGTGATGTTCTCGAGGCCTGCGAGCATGCGCAGAAGCGTCGACTTGCCGCAGCCGGAGGGGCCAACCAGAACGACGAACTGGCCGTCCTCGATCGGAATCGTGACGCCGTGCAGGACTTCAAAATGGCCGAACGATTTCCGCACGTCGCGGATTTGCACAGACGACATCTAGCTCCCTCCTCCGACTCAGGCAGCGCAATCCTCGCGCCGCCACCGTCTTGTTTTTCTGAACTTCGCCGAACGAAGCCCACCCTTAGCAGGCGACATTGTCGGCAGTTTGCGCGGCTTTGGCAATTTGTCTTTGGTTAGTCGTTGCTGGTAGCGCTGTCAACGTTCCTTTGTTTGCGGCAGTGACTGTGTTAAGAGCAGCAAATGGGTCGAAAACGCACCAAGTCAGGCAAAATCCGGCTGGCGGAAGTCGCCGAGCTTGCCGGCGTGAGCCCGATTACGGCGTCCCGTTTCTTCCGCAATCCCGAAGCGCTGTCGGTCGCCAAGCGGACGCGGGTCGAAAGCGCCGCCAAGGAGCTCGGCTACGTGCCGAACCTTGCGGCACGCGCACTGGCCTCGCAGCGCACCGAGGTGATCGGTGTCTTGATTCCGTCACTCACCAACAACGTGTTTTCCGACGTGCTGCGCGGCATCTATGACGCCTCCGAAGGCAGCCGTTACTCGATCCAATTGTCCAATACACGCTACAGTATTCTCCAGGAGGAGAAGCTGCTGCGCCTGTTTCTGGCACAGAAGCCGGCCGGACTGATCGTCACCGGCATCGACCAGACCGCGGAATCGCGCGCGATGCTGGAGGCGGCCGACTGCCCGATCGTGCAGATCATGGAGATCGGGCCCAATCCGGTCGACATGATGATCGGCTTTTCCCACTATGATGCAGCACGCGCAGCGATCGCGCACCTGTTCGCGCAAGGTCACCGCAAGATCGGCTTCGTCGGCGCGCGCATGGATCCCAGGGTGCAGCGGCGGCTGGACGGATATGTCTCCGCCATGAAGGACGCCGGCCTGTTCGAGCAGCGCTTCGTCGTCACGACGGCGACGCCGACCTCGGTGACGCTCGGCGGCGCCCTGTTCACCGATCTGTTGGCGCGCGAGCCCGACCTCGACGCGGTGTTCTGCGCCAATGACGACCTTGCGCTCGGCGTGTTGTTCGAATGCCGCCGCCGCGAGATCGGCGTCCCCGAGCAGATCGCGATCGTCGGCTTCAATGACCTCGAATTCATGGCCTCGGCCGTCCCCACCCTTACCAGCATCCGCACCAACCGCTACGAGATGGGCAAGACGGCCGCCACCATGCTGATCGAGGCGATCGAGGGACGCCGCCCTGAGCAGCCGGTGCTCGACCTCGGCTTCAAGGTGATCGAGCGGCAAAGCTCGTCGTCGCGGCACTCGGACAACAGGCCAGCCGTATCGGGCGGCGGTGCAGCGAACAAAATGGTAGCGTTACCAAGCAGCCATGACTAGTATCGAACTTGTGAGGAAACGACCCGCCAACGGGCAGGCAGACCATTGCTCACGCCGTTGGGCATCGCACAAGCCGACAGCCCAAAATCTACGCCGGTGACTGACGCCAGTGCGTTTGCATTGCAGGAGAAAACAACAATGACAAAAAAGCCAACCAATGGGCACGCGCCCGGCAACGGCACCCGCCGCCACCTTCGCTCGCAGGAATGGTTCAACAACCCGCATAATCCGGGCATGACCGCGCTCTATATGGAGCGCTATTTGAACTACGGCCTCACCCGGGCCGAGTTGCAGTCCGGCAAGCCGATCATCGGCATCGCCCAGACCGGCAACGACCTCTCCCCCTGCAACCGCCACCATATCGAGCTCGCCCACCGCGTCCGCGAAGGCATCCGCGAGGCCGGCGGCATTGCGATGGAATTCCCGACCCACCCCATTCAGGAGACCGGCAAGCGCCCGACCGCCGCGCTCGACCGCAACCTCGCTTATCTCGGCCTGGTCGAGATCCTCTACGGCTATCCGCTCGACGGGGTGGTGCTGACCACCGGTTGCGACAAGACGACGCCCGCCTGCATGATGGCGGCGGCGACCGTGAACCTGCCCGCGATCGTGCTGTCGGGCGGCCCGATGCTGAACGGCTGGCACGACGGCGAGCGCACCGGCTCGGGCACCATCGTCTGGAAGTCGCGCGAGCGGCTCGCCGCCGGCGAGATCGACTATGAAGAGTTCATGGAGATCGTGGCCTCCTCGGCGCCTTCGGTCGGCCATTGCAACACCATGGGCACGGCCTCGACCATGAACGGGCTGGCCGAAGCGCTCGGCTTCTCGCTGCCGGGCTGCGCGGCGATCCCCGCCCCCTATCGCGAGCGCGGCCAGATCGCCTATGAGACCGGCAAGCGCATCGTCGAGATGGTCTGGGAAGACCTGAAGCCCTCGGACATCCTGACCCGCAAGGCGTTCGAGAACTGCATCGTGATCAACTCGGCGATCGGCGGCTCGACCAACGCGCCGATCCACATCAACGCGCTGGCCCGCCACATCGGCGTCGAGCTGTCGATCGACGACTGGCAGAAGGTCGGTCACGACGTGCCGCTGCTGGTCAACATGCAGCCGGCCGGCTTCTATCTCGGCGAGGAATTCCACCGCGCCGGCGGCGTGCCGGCGGTCGTGCGCGAGCTGATGAAGCACAAGCGCATCCATGAGGACGCCGTCACCGTCAACGGCCGCGGCATCGGCGAGAACTGCAAGGATGCGCCCAAGCCCGACAACGACGTGATCTGGGCCTACGACAAGCCGCTGGTGAAGGATGCCGGCTTCCTGGTGCTGAAGGGCAATCTGTTCGATTCCGCGATCATGAAGACCTCCGTGATCTCCAAGGAGTTCCGCGATCGCTATCTGAGCAACCCGAAGGACCTCAACGCCTTCGAGGGCCGCGCCATCGTGTTCGAGGGCCCGGAGGATTATCACGAGCGGATCGACGATCCCGCGCTCGACATCGACGAGCGCTGCGTGCTGTTCATCCGCGGCACCGGGCCGATCGGCTATCCCGGCGGCGCCGAGGTCGTGAACATGCAGCCGCCGGCGGCGCTGATCAAACGCGGCATCCTGTCCCTGCCCTGCATCGGCGACGGCCGCCAGTCCGGCACCTCGGGCTCGCCGTCGATCCTGAACGCCTCGCCGGAAGCCGCCGCCAATGGGGGCCTTGCGGTCCTCAAGACCGGCGACAAGGTGCGTATCGACCTCAACAAGGGCAGCGCCAACATCCTGATCTCGGACGAGGAGCTGAAGAAGCGCCATGCCGAGCTCAAGGCCAGTGGCGGCTTCAAGCATCCGCCGAACCAGACGCCGTGGCAGGAGATCTACCGCAACACCGTCGGCCAGCAATCGACCGGCGCCTGCATGGAGCTCGCCACGCGCTACCAGAACGTCGCCGGCACTTTTGGTGTGGCGCGGGATAATCACTGACAACTGTCATTCCGGGGCGCGACGCAGTCGCGAGCCCGGAATCCATTGATCCACCGCCGCTGTGGCCCGATGGATTCTCAGGTGCGCAATTGCGCACCGTAGTTCGCGCCAAGAGGCGCGCCCCGGAATGACGACAGAAAATTCAGAGGAGAGAAAAATGGCAGACCGCCTCAAGGGCAAGCGCGCCGTCGTCACGGCTGCGGCAGCAGGCATCGGGCGCGCTTGCGCCATCGCGTTCGCGCGCGAAGGCGCAACAGTGATCGCCACCGACATCAACGAGGCCGGCATCGCGGGCCTGACCAAGGAAGGCATCGCCGAGGTCGCCAAGCTCGACGTTCGCAACACCGCCGACGTCAACGCCTTTGCCAAGCGCGTCGGCAAGATCGACATCCTGCTCAATGCGGCCGGCTTCGTGCACCACGGCACCATCCTGGAGTGCTCGGAAGAGGACTTTGATTTTTCGTTCGACCTCAACGTCAAGTCGATGCACCGGACCATCAGGGCCTTCCTGCCCGACATGATTGCGGGCGGCGGCGGCAGCATCGTCAATATCTCGTCTTGCGCGGCCTTGAGGCCGCCGGCCAACCGCTACGTCTACAGCTCGTCGAAGGCGGCGGTGTCGCTGCTGTCGCGCGCGGTCGCGCTCGACTTCATCACCAAGGGCATCCGCTGCAACTCGATCTGCCCCGGCACGGTCGAGACGCCCTCGATGCTCGACCGCGCAGCCGCGCAAGGGCCGCAGGGCAAGGAGATGTTCATCTCCCGCCAGAAGATGGGCCGGCTCGGCACCGCCGAGGAGATCGCATCCATGGCGGTCTATCTCGGCAGCGACGAGAGCGCCTTCACCACCGGCGTCGACCTCGTCGTCGACGGCGGCTACATGCTCTGATCAACTCCTCATCCCGAGGAGGCGCGACAGCGCCGTCTCGAGGGATGGGCCACGGGCTCTATGGTTCGAGACGCGCGCCAAGTGCGCGCTCCTCACCATGAGGGATAGATAAGGGGATTTCTCGATGAACAAGATCGACCTCAACGGCCGCGTCGCTGTCGTCACCGGCGGCGCGCAGGGCTTTGGCCGCGCGATCACCGAGCGCTTCGTTGCATCAGGCGCGAAGGTCGCGATCTGGGATTTCGATGCCGCGCTGGCTGAGAAAGCCGCAAAGGAGATCGGCGGCGAGACGAAGGTCTTCAAGGTCGACGTCACCGACACCGCGGCCGTCGAGCAGGCGCGCGACGCGACGCTGGCCGCCTTCGGCAAGATCGACATCCTCGTCAACAATGCCGGCATCGCCGGCGTCAACAAGCCGGTCTGGGAGACTGATCTGGAGGAATGGCGCAAGGTTCTGCGCATCAACCTCGACGGCCCCTTCATCGTGAGCAAGGCGATCGTGCCCGCAATGCTCAAGCAGAAATACGGTCGCATCGTGAACATCGCCTCGATCGCCGGCAAGGAAGGCAATCCGAACGCGGCGCACTATTCGGCGTCCAAGGCCGGCCTGATCGCGCTGACAAAGTCGCTCGGCAAAGAGCTCGCCGCGCACGACATCCTCGTCAACGCAGTGACGCCGGCCGCGGCCAAGACCGCGATCTTCGACCAGATGACGCAGCAGCATATCGACTTCATGCTGTCGAAAATCCCGAAGGGCCGCTTCGTGCTGGTCGAAGAGCTCGCCGCGATGGTGGCCTGGCTTGCCTCGGCGGACTGCGGCTTCTCCACCGGCGCCGTGTTCGACATCTCTGGCGGACGTGCAACCTATTGAGGCGGTCATGATCCGAGAAGGTGGATGCCTGTGCGGCGCGGTGCGGTTCAAGGCGGAGGGCGAGCCGCTCAACGTCCGCATCTGCCATTGCCGCATCTGCCAGAAGGCGATGGGATCGCCCTATTTTGCCCGCGCGCAATTCGATCAACGCGCGCTCACCGTCGAGGGCGAGACCGCTCGCTACGCGTCGTCCGAAAACATCGACCGTGTGTTCTGCAAGCGCTGCGGCACGCGGCTGTTCGCCTGGCGACGCAACGGCACGCTGGCGGGTGTTTCGCTCACGACCTTCGACGACCGCAACGCCTTTGCGCCGACCGAGCACATCTGGGTGAGCGAGAAGCTCGCCTGGGTGAAGCTCGATGACGGTCTGGTGCAATATCAGGGGACGATCCCGGCCTGACATCAGGCCTGACCTGACGCAGGCGCACTTGCCGGCTGAGTGCGCCCGCTCGTCGTCGCGATCCAGATCCCGGCGAACACCGCGACGATGCCGGCTGCGAGATTCCAGCGTAGCGGTTCGTGCAGCAGCCAGGCGCCAACCAGCGAGGCCGTGATCGGATTGACCGTCACCGAGATCGCGACCCGCGTCGGTGTCGTGCGCTCCAGCGCGAAGGCCCAGAGATAGAAGGTCAGCGCCGCGCCGAACGCGCCGAGGTAAGAGCCCGCCAGCCATTGCGGCGTGCCGAAGCCGGCGACCGGCGCAAAGCTGCCGCGGGCATAGGAGAGCAGGATGAGGCACGCCGCTCCCGCCGCCATGCTCATGGTCGTGAACGCGATCGGACCGGAGCGCCGGATCAGCGGCTTCGACCAGATGCCGTAGAGCGCCATGCACAGCGCCGCCGCCATCATCAGGAGATCGCCGCGCCAGGCGCCTGACGGCGCCGAGGCGAGGTCGGAGAGCAGCGCGACCGCAACGCCAGACGTCGCGATCACGACACCGATCGACTTGCGCCAGGTCAGGGCTTCGGCGCCGAGGGCGGCCCCGATCACCAGCGACAACAGAGGAAGCGTCGACAGAGCGAGCGCGCCGCGCGCGGCGGTCGTGAAGATCAGTGACGCGTTGAACAGGATCGGGAACAGCGCAAAGAACAGGATGCCGAGTCCGATTGCGGCGGCCCAGTCGCCTCGCCCCGGCCAGCGATCGCCGCGCAGCAGAGTCAGCGGCAGCAGCAGGAGAAAGCCGATGCCGAACCGGAACGAGCCGATCGCCAGCGGATCGATGCTGTTCACGAGGTAGCGCGTGGCGCCGATCGAAGTCCCGCCGAGGCCGCTCGACAACACGGCCGCCAGAACGCCGGAGATCTCGCCCATGCTTGCTCCCGTTGATGCCTTGAAAGCAGCATAGGAGGCGCGCCGAAACAGGGAATGGAATTTCCGTCATGCCAGGATAAGCTTTCGTCATGAGCGCACCTGTTCTCGATCCCGACCTGCTGAAGGCCTTTCTCGCGGTCGACGAGCATCGTTCGTTCACGCGCGCGGCCCATGCGCTCAATCGCACGCAGTCGGCGGTGAGCGTCCAGATCAGGCAGCTGGAGGAGCGGCTCGGCACCAAGCTGTTTCAGCGCACCAGGGCTGGCGTCGTGCCGACCGCGACGGGCGAAGAGTTGCGCGCCTATGCGCGGCGCCTTCTCGCGCTCAATGCGGAGGCGGTCGGGGCGGTCCGCGCACGCAAGGCTGACGCCGTGGTGCGCCTCGGCGTGATGGACGACTACGGCACCATCATCATTCCGCCCCTGCTGGCGAGCTTCGCCAAGCACTATCCACTGGTCCGGGTCGAGATCGAGACGGGACTGACCGCGACGATGCCGGCGCGGCTCGGCGATGCCTACGATCTCGTCATCGCCATGCATCCGCAAGGATGCGGCGACGGCGAGCTATTGAGGCGCGAGCAGGCGGTCTGGGCGGCCGCCTCGTCCTATCGGGCCGCGGCGCGGCGTCCCCTCCCCATGGCGCTCTATCCGCGGGGCTGTCTGTTTCGCCAATGGGCTGCGGAGGCGCTCGACACCGCGGGCCTGCCCTGGCGCCTCGCCTATGTCAGCTGGACGCTCGCAGCGGTCGAGACGATCGCGGCTCAAGGTCTTGCAGTGACAGTGGTGAAGGCCGGGACCTTGCCATCGAGCCTTCGCGCGCTGTCCGATCGTGACGGCATGCCGCCGTTGCCGGCGGCGGAGATCCGCCTCCACCGCGCGCGCGACCTGTCGTCCGCAGGCTCTCGTCTGGCGGATCATTTGCAACGGGCAATTTCGGAATTGGGCGCCATATAACGGTAGATCGCGAAAGGTTGTGGCCCTATACGGCCTGCTTTGCGAAACGCGCGGACCGAACCGGAACGGATGAGCTTGTGAACATTTCCTTCTATGACCTTTCGGTATGGGTGCTACCACTGGTGCTCGCCATCACCTTCCACGAAGCCGCGCACGCCTTCGTCGCGCACCGTCTCGGCGACAACACGGCCTGGCAGCTGGGTCGCGTCAGCTTCAATCCTATCAAGCACATCGATCCCTTCGGCACCGTGATCCTGCCGGCGATGCTGCTGTTTGCGCATTCGCCGTTTCTGTTCGGCTATGCCAAGCCGGTGCCGGTGAATTTCCGCAAGCTCAACAACCCCAGGCTCGACATGGTCTGGGTGGCGCTGGCCGGGCCCGCGACCAACATCCTGCTGGCGCTGGCGGCGGCCCTTGCCCGGCGTGCGGTGCCCTTCGCACCGGCGGGGGCGGAGCAATGGATCCTCGACAACCTCAACAATGCGCTGGTCATCAACGCGATCCTGGCCGTCTTCAACATGATGCCGATTCCGCCGCTCGACGGCGGCCGCGTCGCGGTCGGGCTGCTGCCCCGCCCCCTCGCGTTGCCGCTGGCCCGGCTCGAGCCATTCGGTATGCTGATCCTGATCGGCCTCTTGATCCTGCTGCCGCTGGCGGGCTCGCAGTTCGGTCTAAATCTTGATGTTATTTCAGCAATACTGGGAACGTTGACCGGTTATGTGATTCAGGCTGTTCTCTTCCTGACCGGCAATGCGTAGTTGAACAGAACACCCGAAGACACGCCGAAGGGCCAGAGGCCGACTTGGTCAAAGCTGCCGATATGCTGATCGCGCGACGCGCCGACACCCGTGCCCGCGCCGATTTCGCCACCTGGAAGATGATGGCCAAGCTCAACGGGGCGTCCGCGCTGCCACCGGAAGCCCAGGAGTTCCTCAGCAGCTACAAGAACCTGCTGGCCCAGATGAGCGAGGGCGAGGCCACCGAGGCCACCATCGGTGCGATCTACAGGGCCTATTATGCCGAGATGGGCGGCGGCGGAACTCCGCCCGATGTCCGCCCCCGCCATGCCGAGCCGGCGGCGGACAATGTTACCGCCTTCCGACGCCCGGCACCGAAACCGAAGACGACCAACTTTTTCGGGGCTGGCACGGCCGCGGGAACCCAGAAACGGCCCCTCCCGGTGGCGCTGATCTTCGCCTGCCTGGTGGTGGTCTATGTCGGGATCCGGTATTACTGGCGCTGAGCCTGAGCCGACTTCTTCTTTTTCTTTTCGTCCGCCGGCTTGAAGATGATGGGAACGATGCGTTCGATCCGATCCTCGATCAGCGCGGCAGGCGGCGTCGGGAACGGATCTGATTTGTGGACCATGGAGATCGCGGCGGCATCGTAAGCCGCATCTCCAGACGACTCCACCACGTCAACCGAGATCACGTTCCCTCTTCGATTGAGCGCGAAGCTCACCTTTACAGTCTGATTATTGGGCTCCTTGCCCTCCGGATTGACCTTGTGCGCCGAAAGGTGCGCGCTGATCTTCCGGTTCCAGTCGGCCGTCAGCTTCAGGAGGTCCTTGCCGATCCCGAGCACCGGCGCCATGGCCTTCTCGGCCTCGCGCGTGGCGTCCTCGAAGGTTTGCCGCTCCATGGCGACCGACTTCTGCGATGCTTCCATGGCCGGCGTTTCGACCGCGGCCAGCTTCGGATCGTCGTCCTGCTCCTTCTTCGGCTTGTTCTCGGTGACGATCCGGTCGGCCTCCTCGACCTGTTGCGGCCGGTCCTGGGGAAGATCCGTCTCCTTGACCTCGGCCTTTTGCTCGGGCAACGCCGGGCGCTCTTCCTGCTCGTCGGAGTCCGTCGGCCCAGGCGGCATATCGGTCTCGCGCGCCGGCGGCGACGTCATCTCGACTGCGAACTCCGCTCCCGCAGCCCCCAGCCCTTCGTCACCGTCATCGGCCTGCAGGTTTGCGAGCGCGAGCGCGGCCCCACCGACATGGAGCGCGACCGCCGCGATGGCGGCCAGGATCCACAGCCTCCGGGATGGTCTGGGTTCGTGCTCGGCGCTGGACATGGCGATCCCTATGGCTGCGCCGTGCCCGCGGCGGCCGGTCCCGCCTGCCCGGCCGGACCTTCCAGCGCAACCAGCTTGACCCGTGAGTAGCCGCCGGAGCGCAACAGCTCCATGACGCCCATCAGCTCACCATAGGGCACGGAGCGATCCGCGCGCAGGAAGACGTATTTGTCCTTGCTCATGTCGGACATTGAATCGAGCGTGGCGATCAAATCGGCGCGGTGCACGGAGTCCTCTCCGATCGCCAGCGTCAGATCGCGCTTGATGCTGAGATAGGTCGGCTTGTCCGGCTTCTTCTGCGGCGTCGCGCTCGAGGTCGGCAGGTCGATCGGCAGATCGACCGTCGAGAGCGGCGCTGCGACCATGAAGATGATCAGCAGCACCAGGATGACGTCGATGAACGGCGTGACGTTGATGTCATGCGTTTCCGAGAAATCGTCGTCGTCATCATTGTCTGCGAGCGAGACGGCCATGGTTCACTCCGCTGCGCGCGAATGCACGCTGCCGTGGCTGCGGTCGAGATCGCGCGAGAGCAGCCGGGCCGCCGCGCCCGAGGCACGGCTGACCAGCTCGAGATAGCTCTTCGTCACGCGCGAGAAGTGATTATAGATGATGACGGCGGGAATGGCGGCGACGAGGCCGATCGCAGTGGCGAGCAGCGCCTCGGCGATGCCGGGCGCGACCACGGCGAGGTTCGTGGTCTGCGACTTCGAGATGCCGATGAAGCTGTTCATGATGCCCCAGACCGTGCCGAACAGGCCGACGAAGGGGGATGTGGAGCCGACCGTCGCGAGCACGCCCATGCCGATGCGGATGCGCCGCGCCTCCGCGCGCACGATCTCCTGGAAGCTCGAGGCTGCGCGCTCCTTGATGCCGGCATCGCTGGACAGGCCGGCCGACATCCGCGCCTCGCGCAGCGCCGCCGCCAGGAACGACGGCAGGATGCCCTCCTTGGCGCCGAGCGCCATCTGGGCTTCGGCGAGCGAGCGCGCCTCCGCGATCTTCTTCAGCGCCGAACGAAGCTTCGCCGAGGCGACCGACAGCTCGATCGACTTCGCGATCAGGACCGTCCAGGTCATGAGCGATGCAAAGGCGAGCCCGATCATCACCGCCTTCACGATGACGTCCGCCGACATGAACATCACCCAGGGCGACAATTCCTTCATGGCCGGGGCCACGGATACAGCCTCGGACTTCGCAGCCGTCGGTGCGGAAGCCGTGGGAGCCGCGGCGGCCGAGGGAGCCGCAGGCGCCGCCACGGGAGCGGTAACGGGCGCAGGCGCGGTTGCCGATGGCGCCGCCGCCGGAGCGGGCGCGGCCGGCTGAGCCTTCGACTGGGCCGGCGCCGGCGCGGCCGGCTGGGTTTGTGTCTGGGCAGAAACAGGCGATACGAGCCAGGCGGCCGCCAGAAGGACGGCTGCCGCAAGGCTGGCTTGGAACGTTGTGGTCTTCATACTTCGGCCCAGTAGCGAATGAGGTTGTGATAGATACCCGTCAATTTGACCGTTTCGGGATCGTCACGCCCGAGCCGTTCCACCAGCGCCTGTATCGCGGTGTCGAGGTCAAAGATCATGCTCCGGGCTTGATCGTCCCGTACCATGCTCTGAAGCCAGAAGAAAGACGCAACCCGCACCCCCCTCGTCACCGGCGTGACCAGGTGGAGGCTGGTCGAGGGATAGAGCACGCAGTCGCCGGCTGGCAACTTGACTTCGTGCGAACCGTAGGTGTCCTCGATCACAAGTTCGCCACCGTCGTAGTCCTCCGGCTCGGCGAGGAACAGCGTCACCGACAGGTCTGTGCGGATGCGAAGGCCGGTCAGACGGTCGCCGCGGATCGCATTGTCGACATGCAGGCCGAAATGGTGGCCGCTATCGGCCGCATAGCGGTTGAACAACGGCGGGAAGATCTGGAGCGGAACTGCCGCCGCGATGAAGCGCGGGTTCGACGTCAGCGCCGAGATGATGCGGTTGCCGAGCTTGCGCGCGACCTCGCTGTCCGGCGGCAATTGCTCGTTGCGCTTGACCATGGCCGACTGTGCGCCCGCGGTGGAGCGGCCGTCTTCCCACGCGCTGGCGTCCATGATGCGGCGGAAATCCGCCACATCATCTTTGCTCAGAATGCCGGGCAGGCACGTCAACATGATCAGAACTTCGCCGTGGTCACGAGGTAGAAGGCCCGGCCCGGTGCGACCGCCACGAACGGTACGTTGCTGCGGTAGAACGAGTCGTAATAGAGCTTGTTGGTCAGGTTCTGCGCGTAGAACTTCATGGTCCAGTTCTGGTCGATCTTCTTTTCGACGAACGCATCGAAACGCCAATAGCTCGGCAGCTCGTTGGTATTGGCCGCGAAGGTGCCGCCATAGACCTTGGAGCGATAGACCGCCTGGCCGCCAAGCTCCCAGCCGTCGTCGAACTTGTACTTGGTCAGCATGCTGAACGACTGGTGGGCGATGTTGGCAAGCTGGAGGCCGAGATTCGAGGCAACGCCGCTCTGCGTGACCTTGGACTGCATCAGCACCAGGCCGCCGAAGATGCTCCAGCGATCGGTGATCTTACCCTCGGCTTCGATGTCGATGCCCTGAATCCTGTAGGCAGCGCCCGAGGTCAGCAGGCCGTTGACGGTCTCGCGCGCGTTGTCCTTGGTGGTCTGGAACAGCGCGCCGGTCACCAGCAGGTGGCGGTCGGCGAGCTCCCATTTGGTGCCGAGCTCGATCGCCTTGTTGCGCTCGGGCCCGAGCAAGAGGGTCGAGTTGGGGGGAACGCCGCCGTAATCGGTGCCGGTCGCGTCAAGCTCCGAACCGAACGGATTGGCCGAGGTCGCATAGGCTGCATAGACGCTGCCGATCGACATCGGCTTGTAGACCAGGCCGACATTGTAGTTCACGAGATCGGCGTTCTGCTTCACGAAGCTCGAATTGTTCGACGCACTCTGGCTGTAGCCGTCGTAGCGCACGCCGCCGTTCACGATGATCGTGTCCTGCCAGTTCGCGGTGTCCATGACATACACGCTGCTGGTGTTGACGCCGTAGCGCGTCGGGTTTCCGAGCAGCGAGGGAATGCCGAACGGAATGTTGGTGTATTGCGGGGCATAGAGATTGACCCCCGTCACGGCGCCGGAGCTCGTGAAGGCGGAGCCGGACAGTTCGGACGCGAGGCCGGCATAACGGTCGATCGAGATGTTCTCGTTCGAATATTCGACGCCGAACACCGCAGTGTGCTTGACCCCGCCGGTGTCGAGCTTGAACGTGGCCTCGTTCTGGTTGGCCCATACATCGACGTTCTGGTAACGGCTCTGCGCGCTCGCCGTCGTGGTCCAGAGCAGCGGATTGGGGCTGGTCGTGTTCGGGTTCTGCGGCAGCGTGCCGATGTAGTTGAGCAGCGAGTGCTCGCCGCGCACCTTGCTGGTCAGCGTGATGGCCTCGTTGACCTTGTACTCGATCGTGCCGGTGCCGAAATCCTGCCGCGCGGTCTGGAAGTCGCGGTTGAGGAAGCCGTACCAGTTGCCACGCGGAATGCCCGCCGACGTCACCGGCACGTTGCCCTGCTTGTAATAAGGCACGCCGAAATCGGGATAGCCGCTGAGGTCGGTGTGAACGTAGTTCGTCGTGATCTTGATGTCGTTGGTCGGGGTGTACTTGGTCGAGATGAAGGTGCCCCAGCGATTGTCGGTCACGTAGTCGCGTCCGGCGACGTTGGCGTCCTGGAACAGACCGCCGGTGCGCACCGAGAAGGTCGGGTCGATGACCTGGTTGACGTCGAGCGTGACGCGCTTGGTCCGGTCGGTGCCGAACTCGGTATCCATGCGCTTGAAGTTGACGTCGCCTGCCTGCTTGGTGACGATGTTGATGGCGCCGCCGGCGGTGCCGCGGCCGGCATAGGACGAGGCCGGACCGCGCAGGATCTCGATCTGCTCGGTGAAGAAGTTCTCGCGGATGGAGACCGCGGGATCGCGAATGCCGTCGATGAAGACGTCGTTGCGCGCGTCGAAGCCGCGGATGAAGAAGCGGTCACCGAACGCGTTGCCGCCCTCGCCCGAGCCGAGCGTCACGCCGGCGGTCGAGCGCCCGATCTCCTTCAGCGTCGTGGCGTTCTTGTCCTCGAGCACTTCCTTGCTGAGCACCGTGATGGACTTGGGCGTGTTCAGCATCTTCTCGGGAAACTTGCCCGAAGCCTGGACGTGGTCGACCTTGTAGGGCTCGGCCGGATCAGAATAGGGATTGCGGTCCACTTCGCCGGCCGGCGCCGCGGGAGCAGCCTGCTGCGCCGCCTGCTGCCGCTGCGCGGCGCGGCGAAGCGCGTTGCGCGCGCGGACCTGATCGGGTGTCGGCTTCGAGGCCGTCGGACGCGGCCGCTGCACCGGAGCATCGACCGTCACCGGCGGCAGGTTCGACTGCTGCGCCTCTGCGCCGCTCGAGACCGACGCCGCCGCGATCAGGCTCGCGACCGCCGAAACCTTCTTGCCAGAAATCCCCGAGAACTTTTCATCCACCGGATCGAATGCTGCGACCGAACGCAACGACTTCGGTGCGACCACCTGCCCCATTACAACACGCCCCATCTTCATGCTCGCTCATTCACTTCGATGAGCAATCGAGACTGTTGGTATCGGCGGCAAAATAGTGGGTCAATGCGGGCAAGCCGCGAGAGCCTTTGAATAAGTCCAGATCAAAACGATTCTAAACCGAAGTTTGAAACGGTTCTAAAAATAGATTGGACTCGTTCTAAAGCGTTCGCGAAAAATGCCGCCGGAATGGCGGCGATGCTCACACCATCAATCGCTGCTCGGCGGCTTCATCAGCGAGAACAATTCGTCGACGGTCTTCTGCGCGACGGCACGCACACGATCTGTGCTGTCCATGCCGGCGATGTTGACGCCATTGACCACGGCTTTGATCTCGTCGCGGAAGTCAGTGAGGAAGCGCAAGGGATCGCGCTGCTCGTTGGCAACGCGTGCAATCAATCCCGTGATCAGAATCTGGCAGGCGATCAGCTTGCCGTTCAATTCGTCCATCCTGCGCTCCCTTTGTGGCGGCGCCGATATGGACGATGCGGATTTTCCTGACAACCGAAACGGGACCTGCGCGATTTAGAACCGTTCTTGCAAACTGCGCAGACGAAGGTGCTTCGCCAGCCTCGCCACATCCCCCGCGAGCATTGCCTTATTTTTACTCGCCGGTCGCTTGCGATGGGAAAATGCAGCACTGCACACCGGCGCGCCAGAGAGTTGCCTAGGCGGTGCAAAGCTTTCCAATTGTTTAGATTTCTCACCCGATAGTGCTGTTTACACTGGAACTTGGCGTGTATTATACAAACGCCCTGGAACCCTACGATTGCCCCAAAATTCGTAAGCTAGGGCACAAGAGCCGACACGAGCCGATATGAAAAAAACACGGCCGATCCTCTGGATTCTGATCCTCGCGGTCGTGGCCTCCGCGGGTTATTATGGTTGGCAGAAATACGGCTCGCCGGACGCCGGAAAATCCCAGACAGCGCAGAAAGGTCCGCCTCGCGCGCCGGCCGTTCCCGTGAGCGTGGCGCCGGTCCAGAAGGTCGACTTCCCGGTCTATCTGACCGGTCTCGGCACGGTTCAGGGCTTCAACACCGTCCAGGTCCGCACCCGCGTGGACGGCCAGATCGACAAGATCGCCTTCACCGAAGGCCAGATCGCCAAGGAGGGCGAGCTCCTGGCCTCGATCGATCCCCGCCCCTATCAAGCCACGCTCGACCAGGCCAAAGCCAAGAAGGCGCAGGACGAGGCTAGCCTGGCCAATGCCAATCTCGAGCTGCAACGTGCCATGAAGCTCGGCGAATTCGCCACCGCACAGCGGGTCGACACCCAGCGTTCCACCGTCGCCCAGCTCACTGCCCAGATCGCCGCCGACGAAGCCGCAATCGCCAACGCCCAGACCCAGCTGGACTACACCCAGGTCAAGGCGCCGATCACCGGCGTCGCCGGCCTGCGCCAGGTCGACGTCGGCAACATCGTCAACGCCTCGACACAGACCGGGATCGTCACGATCTCGCAGGTCGAGCCGATCTCGGTGATCTTCACCGCGCCGGAAGACCAGCTTCCCTACATCAGCGAAGGACAGAAGGCCGGCGCGCTCAAGGTGATCGCGTTCACCACCGACGGCAAGAAGACGCTGGCCGAGGGCAAGCTCGCGGTCATCAACAACCAGGTCGACACCACCAGCGGGACTATTCGGCTCAAGGCTGTGTTCGACAACAAGGACCACACGTTATGGCCGGGACAGTCGGTGTCGACGCGCCTGCTGGTGCGGACGCTGAAGGATGCGACCGTAGTTCCGGATGACGCGGTCCAGCATTCGACCAATGGCCTCTACGCCTACACCGTCAATCAGGACAACAAGGCCGAAGTGCACAAGATCAAGGTCAGCTACGCCATCGACGGCCGTTCGGTCGTCGACGAAGGGCTCTCGCCCGGGCAGCAGGTGATCACTGGCGGTCAATTCAAGGTGCAGCCGGGAAGCCTCGTCTCGACGGCGGTGGCAAGTTCGGATCCGGCCCAGAACAAGGTACGACGGGAATGACCGAGGGCGGGATTTCGGCACCTTTCATCCGTTATCCCATCGGCACCTCGTTGCTGATGGCCGGCATCCTCTTCGTCGGTCTCGTCGCCTATCCCCTGCTGCCGGTTGCGCCGCTGCCGCAGGTGGACTTCCCGACCATCCAGATCACCGCCAATCTGCCGGGCGGCAGCCCCGAGACGATGGCTTCGTCGGTGGCCCAGCCGCTGGAGCGCCAGTTCGCCCAGATCCCGGGCATCGCCCAGATGACCTCGACGAGTTATCTCGGCACGGCGTCGATCACCATCCAGTTCGACCTCAACCGCAGCATCGACGGCGCCGCCAACGATGTGCAGGGCGCGATCAACGCCGCCAGCGGCCAGCTGCCGAAGAACCTGCCCTCGCCGCCGACCTACCGCAAGGTCAACCCGGCCGATGCGCCGATCCTGCTGCTGTCGGCGACGTCGGAGACACTGCCTCTGACCAGCGTCAGCGACGCGGTCGACGCCCAGCTCGCCCAGCAGATCAGCCAACTGTCCGGCGTGGCCCAGGTCTTCATCGGCGGCCAGCAGAAGCCTTCCATCCGGATTCAGGTCGACCCGGCGAAGCTGGTCGCCAAGGGCCTGTCGATGGAGGACGTGCGCAGCCAGATCGCAATCACCACGGTCGACAGTCCGAAGGGCAATATCGACGGCGAGAAGCGCGCCTACACGATCTACGCCAACGACCAGCTCACCCAGTCCAAGGACTGGAACGACGTCATCATCGCCTATCGTAACGGCGCCCCGTTGCGGATCCGCGACATCGGCCAGGCGGTCAGCGGCGCCGAAGACGCCAAGCAGGCGGCCTGGGCCAACGGCAAGCGCGGCGTGTTCCTGGTGATCTTCAAGCAGCCGGGCGCCAACGTCATCGAGACCGTCGACAGGATCAAGGCGACCCTGCCCCGCCTCGTGGCCGCGATCCCGCCCGCGATCAAGATCGAGCTCATCAGCGACCGCACCACGACCATCCGCGCCGCAGTCGAGGACGTCCAGTTCACGCTGCTGCTGACCATCGCCCTCGTGGTCATGGTCATCTTCATCTTCTTGCGCAGCTTCTGGGCCACTGTCATCCCCACCATCACGGTTCCGCTGGCGCTATTGGGCGCGTGCGCGCTGATGTGGGTCGCCGGCTATTCGCTCGACAATCTGTCGCTGATGGCGCTCACCATCGCGGTCGGCTTCGTCGTCGACGACGCCATCGTGATGCTGGAGAACATCACGCGCTACATCGAGGAAGGCGAATCGCCGATGGCGGCGGCCTTCCGTGGCTCCAAGGAAATCGGCTTCACCATCGTGTCGATCAGCATCTCGCTGGTCGCGGTGCTGATCCCGCTGCTGCTGATGGGCGGCATCATCGGCCGCCTGTTCCGCGAATTCGCCGTCGTGCTGGCGATGACCATCTTCGTCTCGATGTTCGTGTCGCTGACCCTGACGCCGATGATGGCCTCGCGCTTCCTGCGCGCCCATGGCGAGGTGCAGCACGGCCGCTTCTATCAATGGAGCGAGCGCGCCTTCGATTCGATGCTGCGCGGCTACGAATATGCCCTCGACCATGCCCTGGCCTGGCGACGCACCACGCTCGCGATCTTCTTCGCCACGCTCGGCCTGTCGATCTACCTGTTCGTCCTGATCCCGAAGGGCTTCTTCCCGCAGCAGGACGTCGGCCTGATCACCGCGACCTCGGAAGCCTCGCAGGACATTTCGTTCAAGGAGATGCAGCGCCGCCAGGTCGAGCTCGGCAAGATCGTGATGGAAGACCCCGACGTCGCCACGATCGCGATGAACATCGGCGGCAGCGGCCGCGCCGGCAACAACGGCAACATGTTCATCACGCTGAAGCCGCGCAACGAGCGCGAGGCCTCGGCGCAGCAGATCATCGCGCGGCTGCGTCCCAAGCTCGAGAAGGTGTCCGGCGCCCGCCTCTACATGCAGGCGGCCCAGGACGTCCGCCTCGGCGGCCGGCCGACGCGTACGCAGTTCGAGTTCACCTTGCAGGATGCCGATCTCGCCGAGCTCAACGACTGGGCACCGAAGATCCTGGCCAAGATGCAGACGCTGCCGGAGCTGCGCGACGTCGCCACCGACCAGCAGACCCAGGGCACCACGGTCCAGCTCAAGATCAACCGAGACACCGCATCGCGCTACGGCATCCAGCCGCAGCTGATCGACGACACGCTGTATGACGCGTTCGGACAGCGGCAGGTCACGCAGTATTTCACCCAGCTCAACACCTACAAGGTGATCCTCGAGATCCTGCCGGAGCTGCAGGGCAATCTCGACAGCCTGAACAAGCTCTATCTGAAATCGCCGCTGACCGGCGACCAGGTGCCGCTGTCGACCTTTGCGACCTGGACCACCGATCCGGTCCGCCCGCTCTCGATCAGCCACCAGGGCCAGTTCCCGGCGATCACGATCAGCTTCAATCTCGCGCAAGGCACCGCGCTCGGCCAGGCCACCGAGGCCGTGCAGAAGGCGATGGCCGAGCTCGGCGCACCGCCGACGCTGAATTCGAGCTTCCAGGGCACCGCGCAGGCGTTCCAGCAATCGCTCGGCACCGTGCCGCTCCTGATCCTCGCCGCCCTCGTCGTGGTCTATTTGATCCTCGGCATTCTCTACGAGAGCTACATCCACCCGATCACGATTCTGTCGACCCTGCCCTCGGCCGGCGTCGGCGCGCTCGCGATCCTGATGGCGGCCGGCTTCGACTTCAGCCTGATCGCATTGATCGGCATCATTCTCCTGATCGGCATCGTGAAGAAGAACGGCATCATGATGGTCGACTTCGCGATTGCCGCCGAACGCGACGAGCACAAGACGCCGGCCGAATCGATCCGCCAGGCCGCGCTGCTGCGCTTCCGCCCGATCATGATGACGACGATGGCGGCCCTGCTCGGCGGCGTGCCGCTGATGCTCGGCCACGGCACCGGCGCCGAGATCCGCCAGCCGCTCGGCTATGCCATGGTCGGCGGCCTGATCGTCAGCCAGGCGCTGACGCTGTTCACGACGCCGGTCGTCTATCTCTATCTCGACGAGCTCAACAACTGGTTCTCGGGCTGGGGCCGTACGGGTGACGGCGAAGGCCACGAGACGCACGAGCACGGCACCGTCAAGGAAGCCGCCGAGTAAGCTTGCGCCGCGGCTCCCGCGACGCTACAGCGAGACCCCGGTTCACGCCAACGCGGTCTCGCCATGCCCATGCAATCCAGACTTGTCGCTCTCGCCGCTGCCCTCCTGTTGTCGGCGGGCGCCGCGCATGCCCAGCAGGCCGCCAAGAAGAACGCAGCGCCCGCCCCGGCCGCGCAACCGGCACCCGCGCCAACGCAGCCGCAGACTGACGGTGCTCCCGGACAGCCCGGCTGGATCGTCCGCTGCACCAGCGCCAGCCGCGACGCGCCGCTCGAATGCGCGATGGAGCAGAACGCGGTGCTGACCAAGACCGGCCAGACCGTCATCCTGATCAACATCCGTATCGCGCCCGACACCCGCACGCCGATCGCGCTGCTGCAATTGCCGCTCGGCCTCAACCTTCCCGTCGGCGCCAAGCTCCAGGTCGACGAGGGCAAGACGACCGATCTCCAGATCCAGACCTGCGAGAACCGCGGCTGCTACGCCTCGACGCCGATCGCAGCGGACCTGCTCGCAGCGTTGCGGTCGGGCAAGCAGCTGAAGGTCTCCTTCCAGAACATGGCCAAGGAGACGATCGCGATCCCGATGCCGCTCGGCGATTTTGCGGCCGCCTACGACAAGATCAAGTAAGGGCCATCTTGATCGCCGACTGCCGCAGCGCGAGCGCGGCCGCCGTGCCTGACAGCACGCTCTTGCCGACCTGGAGCACCGTCGCGAAGTCCGAGACTTCCAGTGTGAGCTCGATCGACTGCTCGGCGAGCAGGATGGTCAGGCCCTCGCGATGCAGGCGGCCGAAGGTCTCGTACATGGACTCCACGACGGCCGGCGCAAGGCCAAGCGAGGGCACGTCCAGCATCAGGAGCTTCGGATCGCTCATCAGCGCGCGGCCGACCGCGAGCATCTGCCGCTCGCCGCCGGCCATGGTGCCGGCGCGCTGGTTGCGGCGTTCCTTCAGGCGCGGGAAGATCTCGTAGACGCGTTCGAGCAGCGTCGCCTGGCGCGACTTGTCGTGCAGCGGCGTCGCGCCTAACATCAGATTGTGCTCGACGCTCCGCCTTGTGAAAAAGGCGGGACTGCAGGTCCCGCCTTCGCGTGATCACCAGCCCTTGTAGGGCAGCATCGGCGACTTCTGGGCATTGGCCTTGGGCCACACCGAGACGTAGTTTTCGCCGTCCTGAAGCTGGATGATATAGGCCGAGGCCAGGATGTTCTGGCCCTTGTCGTCGAACTTCACACCTTTGTAGCCCAGGATGAGCTGCTCGGGCTTGAGGTCGGTCGCCTTCAGCGCGGCCTGGATCTTGGCCGGATCGGTCGAGCCGGCGCGGTCGATGGCGTCGACCAGCACGAAGAAGCCCTGCATCTGGCGGCCGACGGTGTCGTCCATCTCCTCGCCGCTCTTCTTCTTGTACATGTCGGCGATGATGGCAGACGGCGATCCGGACGGACCCACCGCCCAGGACGAGCGGTTGAAGACGCCTTGTGAGAGCTTGCCGACCGCCTTCATGAAGGACGGATCGGAATAGCCGGCGTCGTCCGCGAGCAGCAGCGGCGGCTTGTAGTCGAGCGACTGCATCGTCTTGGCGAACAGGATCGCGTCCGAGGTGTAGCTGATCATCAGCACGACGTCGGGCTTCTTCTCCTTGAGCTGAAGCACCTGGGCCTGCACGTCGGTGGCGTTGACGGCATAGGCGATGTCGATGACGCCGCCGCGCCCCTTCTCCTTGAATCCGGAGGCGATCGTGTTGGCGACCGATGTGCCGTACTCGGTGTTGTCATGGACCAGCGCGATGCTGTCTGTCTTGGCGCCGGCTGCCTTCATGTCGGTGAGGAATTCGTCATAGATGCGGACGAAGTCCGGCGCGATCGGCGTGGTGCGGAAGAACCATTTGAAGCCGCGCTCGGTGAGATTGGCGGCAATCGATTCCGGCGTGAGGAACGGGATGCCGTATTTCTCGGCAATCGCGCTCGAGGTCAGCGTGATGCCGGACTGATAGGCGCCGAGGATGGCGGCGACCTTCTCTTCGGTGATCAGGCGCAGCGCCTGGTTCTGCCCTGTCGCCGGGCTGCCCTGGTTGTCGGCGAACACCACCTCGACCTTGGCGCCGCCGAGGCCGGCAAGGCCGGCATTCTTCGCCAGCGGAAGACTGCCGAGCTCCGGATGCGCGTTGTTGATGATGTCCATGGCGACCTCGAGCGCCGCCTTGGCGTGCGCGCCGATCGAGGCCGTGCCGCCGGACATCGGCAGGATCGCGCCGATCTTGACGACCTTGTCCTGCGCCTTTGCGCCCGAGACGAGCGCAAGCGACATCGCGGCCGCGCAAAGCAGCCCCGTGACCTGCTTCAATGTCATGAAATCAGACCTCCCAAAGGGTTTCCCCAACCAAGTTTTCTGGAGAGCTTGGGCGAAACGCCTGCCTCCGTTTGATTATGCCTGGCTGCGGGAGGATGGTGTGCCGACCGGCGACCGGCAAGGTGAAACGGCCTGCGACGATGCTGCATAAGGCATTGCGCATTCAATCTGAAGTCGCTTTGCGTGAGCGTGACAACTCCGACGAGGACCGCCGGTACAAGAACGTGTAGCCCGGGTGAGCGAAGCGACACCTGGGACAACAGCGGCCGCATCACCGGATGTCGCTTCGCTCATCCGGGCTACGGGTCTTCCGGCTCCACTTCGCTCAACTCATTACGTCGCTCGCCCGCAGCAGCGTCGTGAAGCCGCCATAGATCATGCGCTTGCCGTCGAACGGCATGTCGCCGCACTTGAGCCGCGGGTCCGCCATCACCTTCTTGTTGACGGCGTCGCGCGTCTCTCGATCGCGATAGACGATCCAGGAGAACACGACGACCTCACCTTCCTTCGCCATCACCGCACGCGGAAACGACGTCAGCTCGCCATAGGGGACGTCATCGCCGATGCACTCGACATAGTCGAGCGCGCCATGCTCCATCCAGACCGCGCAGGCCGTTCGCGCCAGGGCCTTGTAGGCCTCGATCTTGTCCGCCGGGACAGCCAGCACGAAACCATCGACATAGGGCATTCCTGATCTCCTTGGGTTGTCTGTCTCCCAAGGACGACGGGGCGCGCGGCGGGCCGACGTCGAAGACGCCATTTCCACTGAGGCAATCCGTCGCGAGCAACCATGCGACACGGCGGTTTCCCAGAATGGTACGGCGCCGGAGCTGACGAAATCAGGATCTGGGAAAGCCCGGAACTGGCTGGGGAACCTGGACCCTGAGGACCCCCAGCAAAATTTCAATGATTTCAACAAAGGCATGATTCAAAACAGCTTTTCACACCGAGCGGTTACGAGTAGTGGTTACGAGTCACGGTTTACGAGGACTCGAATGTCGATCGCCACGAACATCCAAAAACGTCCAGGTCGCACGTCCTACTACGTCCGCGTTGGCGTGCCCCTGAGGCTTCAGCCGGTCCTCAAGCGCAAAGAGATTTGGCAGTCCCTCAAGACCAGCGATCCCAGGCAAGCGCGTGATCGAGCGGCGCCTGTCATCGCATCGTTCCGTGCGCGGTTCGCTGACCTAGAGCAGCGCCGGGAGCCGTCCCCCGCCGATCTCCAGGCCTCGGTGTGGTCGCACTATGAGACCGAGCTGAACCGCGACGCCCAGGCACGCGCGGCGCTGCCAACAGACGTGGCGTTGCGTGGGGCAACCGACAATCTCGCAGCCGATATCGAGGCGGGCCACGTGCCCTGGTCCAGCGACCCGTTGGTGCAGCTCAACGCGACTATTGACCTGATCGTCATGAGGGACGCCGCGAAGATGGATCGCGAGCGCCGCACCATCCAGCTTGCCCACCTCAGGAAGCATCTGGCAGCCGGCGAGACGGCCCTGATCGAATGGAAGGCCGATGAGGTGATCCAGAGCGAGCGGCTTCTGATCGTTAAGGGCTCGCCGGCATATCGCGACCTTTGCCAGCGATTGCAGCGAGCACAGGTCCAGGTCCTGGAGCGCGCGGCCGAACGCGATGCCGGCAACTGGACCGGTGCCCCCTCTGACCCGATCGTCGTGCCGGCCGATCTCACACTGGGCAAACGGGTTGCCGCGCCGGGGGAAACCCTGATGGAGCTTTACGACAAATTCAAAGCTGAGCGGATTGGGGACGCGCGGCCTGACACCTGGGATCAGAACCGCAAGATTGTGAAGCTCTTTGCCGAGTTCGTCGGTGAGGTGTCGCACGTCTCGGTGATCACGCGCAAAGCGGTTCGCAACTGGAAGCAAGAGCTGGCACGATGGCCGGTGAAAGCGGCCGACAGCAAGGCATTCGAGGGCATGTCGTTCCGCAAGGTGATTGAAGCTAACGAGACGGTCAAAAAGCCGACGATCAGCCAGAAGTCGATCAACAAATATCTAGCAGCGCTCGGCAGCTTCGCGCGATGGCTGCTGCAAAACGAGTATATCGACGACGACGTGATGAGCGGAATGTATCTGTCGATCGACAAGCGGCGGAAGAATCGTTTCCCGTTCACCGGCGATCAGCTCAAGGCGATCTTCAATTCGCCGCTGTTCGGTTCATGCCTTGGCGACGATGCTGAGCACAAGCCGGGCAACGTTGCGGTCAGGGATTGGCGCTACTGGATACCCTTGATTGCAATCTACTCTGGTGCGCGACTAGGCGAGCTGTGCCAGCTGCTGACGGCCGATGTGCGGCAGCTTCATGGAGTGTGGATTTTCCATATCACCGAGGTCGGGGACGAGGACGGCTCCGCCAAATCCACCAAGACAGGCGGCTCAATGCGCGTGGTGCCGGTGCATTCCAGGCTGATCGAGCTGGGCTTCATCGATTATCATGCCGGCATGGTAGCCCGTGGCGAGCAGCGATTGTTTCCAGAGGCGGAACGCGACAAGCGCGGCTACTTCGGCGGGGCCTCGAAATTCTTCAATGCCTACTTCAAGGCCGTCGGTGTGAAGGTGGACAGACGTGTTAACTTCCATTCGTTCCGCCACAACGTTGCTGACGCCTTCCGCGCGGCCGGCTTTTTGGACGAACAACACGGCGTGTTGCTAGGCCATACCAAGGCCAGCACCACCGGCCGATATGGCGTGCTGCCGGAAGGCCCACTTCGCGACCGCGCAACGATGATTGAGGCGATCGGTTACGCTGAAGCGTTACCTTGTCAGTTTGTTGGTTAGCCGGTCCAGAATGTTACCCTGCTTTTCAGCAGCTTGCTTGCACGAAACGACTACATCTCTCGCCGCATCGACGAATTGGACTACGGCATCGAATGCCTTCACCCTCTTTAGCAACTCGGCATCTCTTTCATCGAGTTCGATCATCCTGCCATCAGAACGCACGCGACGGGTGACCCGGTCGTCTGATCTCCGCACCAACTGGACGTAATAGGAATTGGCCTCTTCCTGCGCGCTTCGGCCAAAGCGAGTCGTCGCGAGATCGATTCCGACAAATGCCTCTGAGTAGAGGTTCCCTATGGTGAGCAGGGCTACGCTCTTGGTGATCCAAAAAAACTGAAGTGAAGGCTTGCCATTCGCCGGGACACGTATGCTCAGGCCACCAATGTGGTTGCGTAAGAAGTCGAAGGGCTGCTCACGAACAGATCCTGCTTCTCTCGATCGTAGCATCTGTTCAAGCGTCGGAACTATCCACTCTCGCTCAACTAAGCTGCGATTGATGGCGAATGCCATTCTGATTACATCATCTGTATTCGAGCGGATTGCAACAGCATCGAGCAACGCTTGCGGGCCAATAGTCGGGCTACGACATATAAAAACCGCAGCAAAGTATTCCTGAAACGAACGGTGCGTGAATGAAAAGTCTGTCCCTTCGATTTGAATCAAGCATGTAGACTCAATCATATCGCTAGTGAGATCGTCGATATCAATTTCGAGGCGCTCTAGTTCAAGCGCCTTACCTAACGCCTCACGGAATTCAGTTCGTGTAAAAGAAAATCGCTCTTGCAGGTATGTGACCATGCAGAAGGCCGACATGCAATTTCGAAACTCGTCGACCGACAGATTGGAGTATGTTTTCCGTTTGTAAACACCTTCCTTTTGTGTGTCGTGTATCGAAAATAGTGCATCAAACGCTTTTTCATAAAACACGTGACGCTTCGTCGGAATGTGACCAGTTTGCTCAAAGGTGACGAGCATCATGATGCAGAGGAGAGGGTTCGATAAAAAAGTCCTGTGAGTTTGAAAAAGTCGGGATCGAGTCTCTTTTAGAAACTTCTCTTTGATCTTGGCGTCGTAGTCGAGTTTCTCGATTAGTTCGGTTGCTTGCGCTTCCTCCATCGGCTCAACATAAATGGTGCTGAATGCCTCCCAACTTTCGACACGACGATCGGGGTCGGGCCGGCTGGACAGGATGATTTGCAGCTCCGGACACTGCTCTCGCAGCTTGATGATTTGGGTTTCGACCGATTTACGATCATTGTGGTTGATTTCGTCGAAGCCATCAAGAACGAGCGAAAAGACGCCGGCCTTTAGGCTCTCGAGAAACTGCGCTTCGGTGATCGTCGCATTCGAACCAATCAGGTTATAGTAGAGAAATTCTTTGACGTCTTTTTTCTCTGAGGCATTTATGTCGCGGAGCTCGAAGAAGAGCGGTATTTGAGAACGATTGGCATTACAAAGCGCGAGGAACAGATGCCGCATGAACATCGATTTGCCGCTGCCTGCATTGCCTGCGACTACTATACTCGCATTTTTCGCCAAGCTCTCGACGAACGTCTCGTCCGACATGACGGAGCCGCGCACGCGTAGGCGCGTCTGAACATAGATGTCGTAAATGTAGGTAGGATGGTCGCGGTTTATAATTGGCGTTCGAACATGCGAGCATCTCTTGATTTTTGCTTCCGTGTATTTTGTAAGATCTTTCGAAATGAACGAAAGTATTTTGGTGACGCCTCCTCGTAGGCCTGCCGAGACTGCTGAAAGAGCATTTTTGATTTGCCCCTCAATCACGGTGGCTGCCATTTTGGCAAAGTCGATATCCGGTGTCATTGTGGCTCTTGAAAAATTGAAAAGCGAGGCAATCTAAAAGCGATTCGGTTGGGTAGTCTCGCGAATTCAACTGTTAGCGGCAACAAAAAAAGCGCGGTTGCCCGCGCCCTTCTGATCTACTTGGCCTGTTGCATCAGCTCATGGGCCAACATCCGGGCAATAACCAATGGGGGTGATCCGCCGACTTGGGTCGTCTTGGTCCCGAATTCCGTGGTGACGCGCACCATGCCCGACCGAACTTCGTAGGTGCCGGTGCGGCGATCTTCGTCGTATGTGAAGGAAACAGCCTTACCCATGCCTCGTCTCCTTCTCTTGCGCGGCGACCGCGAGCGCTTCCTTAATGATCTGGGCGGCGCCGCGTTTGGCTGCGATCCATGCGCGCTTCCTGTTGCGTGCGCGCTGGTCGGCGGCTTCCTCCGCTTCTGCGTATTCGCGGGTGTTCATTCACTTCTCCTGTCATCAGTCGGAAGGGTCCCCTCAGACGAAACCAGCTCGGTGTGGTGCACCGAGCTGGAAACGACATGGAGGAGTGAACGGCCCGACTGCGAGGTCCGTTCACTGAAGCTATAGCGATCGAACCTTCGCGATACCGCTCAAATTTTAGGCAGCCGCTTTGTCCTCCCCGCGAGCCGATTCCGGCCAATGGTCGCAGCCGAACATCAGCAGCTCGCCGGCAACGTCGTCGACCTTGACGGCCATCTGGCGCAGTGCGGCCTCATCGAGATCCTGGAGGCCGTGGTCCCGGGCGAATTCCCGCACGGTTAAAAGCAGGCGCCCCGCGAGGTGCTGGCGCTTCAACGCGAAAGAGAACTCCGAAGAAAAGGTCGTCATCAATTACCCCGTGAAATGATCATCAACCAAAATGGTGATGCACGGGAATCGAGATGCGTGATTTGAGACTCGCGGACAAGAGCACCATTCAGCCATGTAAGTCGTTGCTGACTCTGGCCGAATTGATGCCGCAACCGAAAATAAATTTGCGTGTAAGCGAACGCTTACCCGTGACCTCAACGTTGATGGAGCCTCTTCCAGCTGGGAGAGTCCTCGATCGTCATCTTCCTGATGACTTTCTTTGCGTCCTTGCAGAAGGGCTTTGTCTGGTTGACCGGTTCCTCCACCCAAAGCAAGACCTGAGAGGTGCGCGAGATCGTAATCGTTGTTTTGTAGCAGCCAAACGGCGAGTCATATCCGGCGACGATTTCATTCTTGGTCCACGACCGAATGTCAAATTCGGATGGCGGTCCTAACCTTCCGATCTGTCTTTCGCCAATTGCTTCGACATTGGAGGACCAGCACTGCTTAAGTTCCTGATAGCAGGAAACGTTGTATGTGTTGTTTGGGTAGGCCATGTCCGGACCCGTTAAGGTCCCCGAGACGACAACGAACGCGTCGGAATCGTAATACATCTTCTGGTCAAAGTGGATCGCCATTTCACCCGACTCTGCCCCTCCGGCCGTTCGCGTTTGGAGGTATATGATCGTCCCGGCACCGCCCACAAATCCAAGCAACAAACCGGCAAGTAGAAACACCCATCTCATTCGCTATGACTCCCATTCCCATTGCGCTTCCCTCGCATGATTCGACGTATCTCGCAGTAGGTCCATTGCGCGTCCTGTTGCAGCGGCCGGGTCATGGTGAAGGCTGGGCCGATCGTGCCGGACACCCTGCGCAGATTGCGCGTTGCGTAGGTTGCCCAACCGTCATCGCGTAAGGGGATGATCTTGATCTGGAACTGTCTGCCCTTATCCGGTGACACGCCCCAGGCCCGGCGCATGATCTCTTTCAGGACCTCGTTCTCGGTCACCGCGCCGAAGGCCCCGTGAATGTGCAGTCGACCATCCCAATCGCGATCAATGCAGAACCAGTAATGGAGGCGGACACCGGCGCGGGCGAGCTGCTTGTCAAAGGACCTCTTCAGCGACTCTAGGAAGCCGCGTGGATGAGTCAGGGCCTTGTCCCGGGCCTTCTGAGTCAAATTGAAGGTGAACGCATAGGCGGGCTTGGCTGCGATCTGTAGGGCCGCCGTCGCGGCCACGGCTTTGACCACGTCACCGGTAAGAGCCCACACGGGTATGTTGTCGTTAGAGGGTGTTACAGAGCTGTCGATAGAGAGATCAGAGGGTGTCTGATGTGCAACTGAAGTCTCTTCGTGCAGCATGTGAGCCGGAACGCGAAAAGCAGCTATTTTTTCGAGGATTTTGCGATCTTTGAGGGCGGACTGCCGGACCCTCTGAGGGACTTTTTTCGACCGGTTTTGGGGGCAGTTATCCTGCACGGTCGCGCTGTCGGCGCTATATCTATCTCGCTCGGGCGTTCTCTTCAGCAACGGCACGTTCGGGTCCTCCAGAAAGCCACCTGCCCGCCGGCGGGTGGCTTTCGCATTTCAACGGGGTTCAGCTTCAGATATAGCGCCCAAGCACTGGCGTGCTTGGTTTTTCTATCGCCGCAAGATGCCTCCCGGTCGCATTGCCGTTCGGAACTCCGCGGCAATCAAGCTCCGGATGCTGTGCTGCGCCGCTTGGGCGATGGTCTCGCCCATGCGCTGATGATCCTGGGGCGATTGTCCAGGCGAGCCCTGGACAGTGACAGCGATCTGGGGCGCGATGACGTTCTGGTGGCTGGCAATCATAGGCGCGACCGGCGAGCTGCCGCCGACCAACCCACCATCGGCGAACCTGGGAACGCCGCGGTTGATCGCCTCCAAGACGGCGCGGTGCTTGGAGGTCGCCTCCGCATTAACGACAAACTCGCCATTGCTGAGCCGTGCCGGAATCCTGTCGTCGCGCGGCCCTCCTGGTCCGGTGATGTAGCCGCCGTCCGCCTTGGCTACGGGCGCAGTGCCGCCAACCATGCCGCCGTCGCTGAAGCCGAACGCGCCGCTCATGGATCGCATCAGCGGCTGCACGATCAGCATTTTGATCATGGCCTCCTCCAGGGCGCGGACAACGGCTCTGGACATGTCGGCAAACCCGGCCGACACACTTTTCGTGCCGTCGAGGATGTCCGCGAGGCCGCTGGTAAGGCTGCTGCTCATGGTGCTGCCGATCGAGCGCATGGCCTCATTGGTCCTCATGGCCGATGCCTCAACCGAGTTCAGCGCATCCCCAACGTCCGGATAGAGACCCTTAAGCTGCTCGGCAATCTGCACGTCCTGGGGATCCAGGAGCGAGGTCTGCCGGCCGCGCCGGATCGATTGCGCAATGGTGGCCTTTTCGATGGCCTCGGTGGCCTTTCCATAGGCCTCGGTGACTTCCTGAATGCGCTGGCGCTGCTCAGCCGTAACGACGCCTTCGCCCTTGCCGGCGGCGGCATTGGCCTGCATGGCCACG
Organism: Bradyrhizobium sp. cir1; assembly: GCF_014198245.1. Lineage (GTDB taxonomy): Bacteria > Pseudomonadota > Alphaproteobacteria > Rhizobiales > Xanthobacteraceae > Bradyrhizobium. Next base: position 68,569 of record NZ_JACIHE010000019.1, on the reverse strand, counting down.
ACCTGGAGCTGGGCCGCGATCTTGTTTCGCTCCCGTGCGGCGGTGCTCAGATCGAGGCCGGCCGCCTCCTCGCGCAGTGCGGCGGTGCGCTTCTCAATGCTGTCCGCCGCCGTGCCGAGCTTGTCCACGCTGCTGCCGGTGCTGATCTTCGTCGGCGCCGGCCCGGTGCCCCGCGTCTGGCTGGGCGCCGGCGGGCCATACTGCTCGCCATTCGCCGTCAGCGCTGCGATCTCCTTTTGCAGCCGGTCGCGGTGGGCGAGAAGGTTTTCCTTGGTCGAGTTGGTCAGCTTGACTCCACCGATCTCGATAGCCGGCAGATCGATGCTGCCGAACAGGCCGCCGCCGGTCCCGTTCAAACGCGCGTTGACCTGGGCCAGAGCATCTTGCTTCGCGGCGAGGTCGGTCGAGCTGGCCGGCATCCCGGGGATACGAGGCATCTTGTTGGTGAGTTCTGCGGCCCTCGCGATCAGGTTGACCACCTCCGCCCAGGCGCCCTTGATGTCCATCATGACGCTAGCGAGGTCATCCCAGGACGGCTTCAAGGCGGTCGAGAGCCGCTGATGTGCAAGCTTGAGCTGGTCGTCGACTTCCTTGGCCCGCTCCACCAGGACGTTGCTGAAAATGCCGTCCGAGTGGGTGCTGGCCTCTTTGATTGTCGCCAGCATGCTTTCGGCGGACGTTTTGCCCTGCCGCATGCGATCGACAATCTGGGCGCCAAACATCTTCTCGCCCAGATCCAGGCTCGCGGCATGCTGCCCGATCTGGTCGAGCTGGATCATGGCGGCGAGAACGGCCTTGATCTTCTCCTCCTGGGTTTGGGCGTCCCGGAACAGGACCAAGCCTTGCAACCGCTGGCCGGCAGCCTTGGCAAGGGTCTCATTGTAGACGCGCAAGGCCTTCTCTACGTCGGTGATCTTCTCCTCGCCGACGGACCATTCACCGATGTCGATCGGGGAGCGGTCCTTGGTTGCCTGGAAGGCGTGGTCCAGGGCGGTCTCGAGCTCGCCGGCCTCAACCTTGAGCTTGCGGGCCTCCGACGTGAAGGCCTGGAGGAATGCGGGCGAGACGCCAAGGTTCTGGGCCTTATCGGCGATCTCGACCATTTGGGCCATCTGCTCCCGGGCGCCGCTAATCGCGGCAGTCATGAGCTTATAGGCCCCGACCGCCAGCGCGACCTTACCGGCGAGCTCAACGGCGCCCCGCGCCATGGTCGCAAAGATCGCGTCCTTGGCGAGATCCTTGTTCATGTCCAGGAACTGCTTCGCGATCTGGCGCGTCGCAGTCTGAGTTAGCGATGTCGTTTGCCGCAGTTGGTCCTTCAACTGGTCGAGGTTTACTGAGAGAAGAATGCGCATTAGGCGGCTTCCGCAAAGAGCGAGGCTAGGACTGCGGTCGCGATGGTGAGATTTGGAATTATCGGCTTACCGCGAACGTGACCGTCGAGCAGCGCTTCCACGTCAAGTTCCGGCATCCCGCCGCCGATCAGCCCCAACTCAATAACGCGCTCTACATTCTCCGGGCTATAGGTGTTGTCCACAAAGCGCGTGAGCACGGCCGCTGGCGGATGCCCATTAATGCCGCGCCATGCGATCACGCGCCGAACCCACGGATGTTGTAGGTCAAACGTAAGGGGTGTAGCCCAAGAGATTTCCTGGGTGGCTTCAGTCGTCATTTAGAACCTCACTAATTGCGTCTTCGATCGCCTTTTGCATGTCGTCGCGCATGGCGTTGTAGGTGGAATAAAAGAAGGGGCGCGCGGGCTGGTGGCTGGTCCCGAATTCGAACGCGTCTGCATAGTCGTAAGGTTTGCCGCTGCCCTCGCGAACGGTGGTAGTGGTCAGCGGTCCACCCGCGAGCACCACCCATTCCAATTCGTTCTCGCCCGGCTCAACGCGGCAGGATTCCTCAAGATGTCCAGTTTCATCGGGGCTTTGTTCAAGGGCTTGCAGCGCTTGTCGCTGTGCCTGCGACAAGCGTTCGGCCTGCTCGCGGATCACGTCGTTTAGTCGCTGCTTAAGCTTGTCTGACAAGGCGTCAGTATCGAGGTCGTCGTCGGCCATCACACCACCAACATGTCTGCGGTAATTTCCGGGTTATCGAGGAAAGAGCCGTGGCTTTCGCCGGCGGCGGCGCGGCTAACTGCCATGGCGGTCGCAACCGCACCGTCAATGCTCAGCCAGCGCTTGGATTTGTGGAAGCGGACCGCATGCTGTTGCTTGTTTCGCTCAACCTCCGCATTGGCGAAGCAGAACCGGAGCACCGGATGCCCGCCGTGCCGGAAGCGACGCGCGATGATCGCCCGTTCAAGCTCGGATAGCGCCGGCATCATGAGGCTCGGGACTTGCCGGAAGTCGATCACCGGAAGGCCCTTCTCAAGCAATCGCGCCTGCATCATGCGAGCCATGTAGGGATCGAACGCGATCTCCTGGACGTCGAACCGTTCGCAAAGCTGTTCGATCGTCGCTTGGACCTGCTCAAAGTCGATCACGTTACCCTCAGTAGCCGTGATCAGCCCGTCCGCAACCCATTGCGAGTAAGGCGCACCGGTCTTGTTCTCGCGCTCGCGAAGATTCGCGCGCGGGCAGAAGAACCAGGGCCAAACGTCATAGCCGCCTTCGCCATCCGGCCATGCCGCCTTGATGACTGATAGGTCCGTGTTTGACGACAGATCGACCGCGAGCCAGCACGGTCGAGAGGCGAGCGCGTCTAGGTCAACGGGAGCGCATCCTTCATCGTAAACTTCCATCGACACAAACGGACTGGACGCGGCGTCAATCCATTGGTTGAGATTGTAACAACAGAAGTCTTCGCGATCGGCCGGCTTGTCGGCGGCTTCGGATGCCGCTTGCCGCATGCCTTTGATGTCGGGGAAACCGTATTTAAGGCCCGGATTGACACGGTGCCAAACCTTCTCGTCGCGCCAGTCGAATTTAGCCGGCGGCTCAAAGATGATCGGCAGATAGGCCGAATTGACGATCTCGCCCGTCGCGACCTTCTTGGCGTAGCTGTATTCCTCGAAACCCAGGTTTTCGGTGCCTCTTCCCGCCGTCGTAATAATCACGAGCAGCGTGTTCGGCACCTTGAGCAAGCCGCTCTTCAGCGCCCGCCACAGCCGGCGGTTTTTCCAGACATGCAGTTCGTCGATCAGGACGAAATACGGGGTCTTGCCCTGCTGAACGTCGCCTTCGGCTGGAATCGCTTTCAGGGTTGAACCTGAGGCAACATGCTCAAGCTCCAACTCGGACTCGACCACGTAGGTGGCCTTGGCGAGCGGCGCCGTTGCCCTCACGAAAGCCCGCGCTTCGTCAAAGGCAAGCTCTGCCTGATCTTCCGCACTGGCAGCCAGGATACAAGCGCCGCCGGGCACCTTCTCATGACCGCAAGAGTGCAAGAGGCTCAGAGCGGCGCCAAAGGTGGTCTTACGGGCACCGCGAGGGATCTGAATAAAGACCGTCCGCACCTCACGATCGCCATTGGCGTCCGAAGGGCCGTAGATGCGACGCAGAATGCGTTCCCAGAACGGTGCAAGCTCAAAAGCCCGCCTGTGCGCGGTCGATTTGGGATGCTTCAAAGCCCGGAAGAACTTCACAGCGCGCTCGCCGCGCCCGTGCGGATCCGGGATGGGTGTTTCGTCAAACACCCAGGTCGGATGCACTGTCATCGTCTTCCTGATCGGTTCGAATAGCGGGACGGTTGCGGCTTGTGGGGCTGAGGCCTAGCTCATTCCCGATAAGACGGGCGCGGGTCATGGCGTCGGCTTGAATGCGGACGGCAGGATGCGCGCGGGGGCCGCGATCAGTCATGACCACGCTGCCCTCATGAGCAATGATCTTCTGCATCTCGCGGACTTGACCGGCCGCGGTGCAGTAATGCTCCAAACTCGTTAGATCGGTGTCCGTCAGGATGCGCCGATCAACGAGGATTGGTGCCACGCGGCGCCATTCGGCCTTGGCGTGCTTGCTCAGCCAGGACGGCGGCTTAGTCGAGGCGTCGAGCGCATTGGCGTCGGCGGCAAGCTGTGGTTTTCGACCCTTCATGCCGCAACCCTCTCGACAAACGCCGGGCGGCCCGGCAGGCTGAGGCCATGAGCCATCCCCGAATCTTCCAAGCGCTTATTTTGATCGCTAGCCTGGTCATTTTTATCTATGCGACATTGTCGGCGGCCGACTTTGCGATGTTTGTCGGAGCCGATGGCGCGCTGCCACAACGGTGCGCGCTGAAATTCCCGAGATGGCTCGGCTGCGTCGTTGCTAACCATGAGAATTTGGCCGGCGGTTTGTTCGGCGCGGCGGGCACAATTTTCGCTGGTTGGATCGCTTGGCTGGCGGTCGAAAGACAGATTGTATCTTCGGCTAGGATGCAGGGCTTGCTTCAGCAAGAAACGTTTGAGGCGATCAGCGCCGATCTCCGCGACTTGATGGAGAATCTCAACGAAATATGGCGGACAATTGACTTCGCTCGCACCGGACCTGAGGCCGAAGTTCTTGATCGTCGCGTCATTGCTGGAGTTGCATGCTCTTCGCTGAACGCAATGCTCTTTGACGGTCTCGAACTTCTTGGGAAGGACCTCACACCGCTTCGACGGAGATCGTTCTCGAACGTGCTTGCACAACTTCGGGCCGTTGGCGATGTAGTCCAAGAGATCGCGAAAGGTAATGGGCATGAAGCGAACGCAGGCCGATTGATCACGATAGCCTGGATTCAGCTTTCTCACCTCGAAAAATACTTGCAGAGCTTCAACCCCGAGCTGGCTCGCATATTCGCCGCCCGACAGAAATCCGCCGTAGTTCATGAGAATGCAGCGTTTCACATTCGCCCATTTGTTAACGAACACGTTCGGGACTAGTCGATCGGTCATGGCCCGGCTCTCCGGCACGTGATGTCCAAGCCGACGCGGCGGCCGATCTCGCTGACGCCAATAATCTCGAATTGCTGGCCCTGGTAGGTAAGGCGATTTTCAAGCGTCACCCCGTCCAGGTAGCGCGTGCGGAAGGTCAGCACCGCGTCGGTGGTGTGCCCGCGCGCCCCCTCGCGGCCGTCGGTGGCGTTCTTGAGCAGTTGCGCCCGCATGGTAGCGAACGTGGTCCAGGTCTCCACGGGCGTGCCGTAGAGGTCCAAGCCGGTAGTGCGGCGTTGGATTTCAACGATGCGGTCGAGGTTGCCGGCCCTCATGCCGCCCTCGCTTTGACGATGGCTGCGACCGAGACGGCGCCATGGCTGAATGAGCCGTGCGGGTCGCGCATATAGCGGGTTTGGGTAGCCTGCATGTCATGCACGATGAAGCCGTCGATTTGCAGGACACCATCGGCCTGGGCGTCGATCCGCATCGCAGCGACGATGGCCGAAACGGCTTTCTTGCACTGGACCAAGCCGGGCTCCTGGAACCAGACGTGCAGGGTCGCGTAGCTGGTCGCATCCCAGCGCCGGAAGATAGTCTGGCCTTCGCCGATGTAGACCGCCGGCATGATCTCCGGCCGGCCATTGACGTCCAGGACGTGATCCGCCTGGACCAGCGCCATCAGCTCCGGACTGGCGATCAGGCGCGATCGGATGGCCTTCTGGAGGGCCAATGAGGGGTCAGAATGGGCCATTTCAGAAGGCAAACGCGCGGTAAGGGGCCAGCAAATCGAGGAAGCCGAACGGCAATTCGCTCGCGGTGACGCCAACCAGGCTAGCCTCTCGGTTCGCGTAGAGGTGCGCCGTCAATTGCAGCACCGCCTCATTCACCGGAGCGGGGGTCCCGTCGGTATCGGGATTTGAGGCCGTATAGGCGCCAACCCAGGCCTTTGCTGCCGCGAGCTTATCGGTAAGCAGCGCGTCGTCGGCGTCGAACGTGACGTTTAGGTGGGCCTTGGCTTGGTCGAGAGTGATAGCAGGCACGGTCGAAAAAACTCCAATTAGACGCTCTCTTGCGTGACCCGGGGGCACCGGTCGTTCGCGTTCTTTGAGATGCTCTGACCCACCCCCCGGGTGTGTGAAGCGATCATGTTGCGATCGGCTTCCGCGAGCTGTGCGGCTAGGTGCTGGTCGAGGCCATGACGAAGCTCTGCCATCTGCTCTTCCATCTGCCGAACAAACGACCGCACCGAGCGCGTCATCTCACGGTGCGCTGCATGCATGTCGCGCTGCCAGTCGCGAAGAGCAGGCAATGATTGAACGACTGATCTTGCAGCCAAGGGCTTTGGCTTACGGCCTTGTTTGCCGACTGGAGTAGCCAGAGCCTCCTCAACGGACCAGCCCGCATTCAGCCGCTTGGCGAGCGTTTCCGACCGCATGCCGGACAGCCGTGCCCAATCAGCGAGCGAGCGGGATACACCTCTAAATTCGATCAGGCGCATGGAACTACTTTGACCTTTCGATGGACTGCTTGGTGCTGTTGTGGTGATGGGCGCAAAGGGGCTGCCAGTTTCCCTTGTCCCAGAACTTGGCCTTGTCGCCGCGATGGGGCGTCTTGTGATCGACCACGACGGCAGGCTTACCGCACATGGCACAGTGAGGATGCTTGTCGAGGAAGGCGCGGCGCGCTTGCTTCCATTTGCTGTCATAGCCGCGATCGTTCGCGTTGGGCCTACGCTTGTCGACTTCCTTGCGGCGATGGCTTTGACAAACGCAGCGAACTTCGCCGGTAACTATCCGTCCGCATGCACAGACACGACCACACTTGTAGGGCATCAGCGCGCCCCCAATGAATGAACGGTCAGGTCACCGATTGCGTTGAGGTCGTCCTTCATGCTGCGAACGTCGGAAGTATCAGTCGGCTGCTCTTTGCTGCCGAAAACCGCCATGATGATATCCTTGAGCAGGTCCATACGGCCCTCGCGCGCGGCGAGAATTTCAGCCGACGTGGCGCTCCAAACGACGTCCGGACTCCAGCCCAAATGGCCCGTGCCGATCTTGAATAGGTCGGCAATGTATTCATCGAACGAGATGAATTCGCCGGACTTCGGCTGATCGGTGGCGCTGTCCGCACCGCGCAAGAGCAGCACGAATTCGAGGAGCTGTTCGCGTGCATCCAGGATGCTACGAACCGACACAACCGGCACGTTGGCGCTCGTGGCTGTGATCAGGTCCATCATCGCGGTGAAGCTTCCGTCTAAGATCGCTTGATACAGTGTCGGGAGGCCATACTTCTGATGAAGCTGGAATGCGGCCCGCAGCGATGGCTTCAGGTCAAACGACCTGTCACCAAGCTGGAGGCTGAAAGTGTTCGCTGCGAGCCGCATAGCTGCTTACGCCTTGGTGGACTTGATGAGGATGGCGGCCTCATTGAGCAGCGGTGCGCCACCCACGCGACGGCGCCAGCGGACCTTCACGACGCCGTTGTCGGCGCCGGTGAGGTCGTCGACACGCATAGCGAGGCCAACGCGATCGACGATCTGATAGGCGCTCTCCATGTCGCCGAACACCACCGGGTAGGTCGTGCCCGTCGCGGTCGGCAGAAGGTTCATGTCCACCGACTCATAGACCGGGCGGCCCAGGATGGTCGGCGGCGTGCCGTTGGCGAGACCATCCGACCAGAGAGGCCCCTTGGAGCCGATGACGACGTCCGCCATTTTGCGAATGAGACCCATGGTCTCGCGGCGCATGATCCAGGAGCCGTTCGCCGCATACTCGCCGGGCAGCTTGTAATAGGCATCGATCAGCGCCGTGACGATGTCGGAGCCGTCCGCCGCCGCGGTGATCGAGGCGTAATTCGTCGGCGTGTTGAGCAGGCCAGTCGGCTTGCCGTTGCCGTCGCCGATCATGAACGCTTTGGCTTCCGTCTTGCCGGTGATCTTGGCGATATGACCGGCAATGAAGGAAAGGAGATCGATGTCCGCGTCTTCCAGCAACTGGTTGCTGATCGGCACATACTTCGCGTTCTCGAACGTCTTGATGTTGAGCTGGCCGAACACCGGCTCGGTCGAGGTCCGGTTGCCGGTCTCGGTGACCCAGCCTTCGCCGTCAGCATCCGTCTCCAGGGTCGGGATGTAGATTTCGGTCTTGCCGATGGTCATGGCGCTGGCGAGACCGCGAAGCGGCGAATACCGGCGCAGCTTCTCAAGAACGGTCTTGCCGTATTCGGGGGTAACGACGTAGCCGCCGGCCGTATTGGTGCCGAGATTGAGCGTCTTGCGCTCCAGGTCGTCGAGCGCACCAAGCCCGTTGCGCAGGAACTTGTTCAGCGCCTTGGTTTCGAGGCCCGGCTCATTGTCGTTGGCAGCCGACTTGGCGCCAGGGCGATTGACCTTGGCCTCGATACGGTCCAGACGCTCGGTCAGCTTGGTATTGTCGTTGGCCGCCTTCGTTTCGAAAGCCGTCTTCAGGTCGGCGAGTTGCTTGGCAACGTCGGCGATCGGATCGTCGGCCTCGCCGCTATCTTTGAATTCCAGTGCGTTCGTAGTCTTCATTGGGTCGTCTAACTCCTAGTTCAGCGTTGCCGTGAAACGCTTGATGAGATCGGCCACGGCACGCGCCGCGTCGTCGGATTTCGCGCCGGTGACCCGGGCGCGAGGATGGGCGGGGTTGCGCACGATCGATGTTTCGAACACGTCGAGCGCAGTGATGAGGCGCCGGGCGCCTTGCTTAATCGCGGCTTTGGTGCGGTAGCCAATGCTAAGACCGCTGGCGAGTTGGCCTCGGATCATGGCGAGCACCGAACGGGCGCGCGGCCGGTCCATGTGCAGCTTGCCTTTCACCATCAGGCCTTCGTCCGTCTCTTTCACTTCCGTCCAGGTGCCGATCAGGTCGCTGGGGTCGTGGTTGAAGAGGATCGGCATATCGCTGACAGCGATGTTGAAGGCGCCCTTTTGAATGAGGTCGCCATAGCTATCCGGGCCAGCATTGAACGGCCAAGCGATGCCGGTGATCTCACCTTCATCGCTGACGCTGAGCGTAGCCTTGACTTCCAGGCGCTCCATTAGGTGCGGACCCAGTTGCTGACTTTCGTCAGTTGGCCGTTCGTCCAGGTATTGGTTTGCGTCCAGGTATTGACGCCATCGGTGAACCAGACGGTGGCGAGCGTGCCATCGGCGTTGTATGTGAGGTTCTGCGTGTAGTCGTCGGGGCTAATTGCTTGGCCCGTGTTGTCCAGCCGCTGGCCTGCAACACGCGTTGGAAGCGGATTAGAATCACTGATTGGCGTGCCGATAGCAAAGCTCACTGAGACGGTTCCTTTTCGTTGGGATTGCCGAACATCACGCGCTCGAGAATTCGAGCGGCGAGTTCGTAGGTTTCGATCAGAGGGCGGCCTTCCGCATATGCGGCGATCAATTCAGTCGCGCGCTTGGGCGCGGTGCCGCCGCCGATCAAGGCGAGCCGGATGGTTTCGTTGACGTCGGCTTGGGCGAAGTTGCGCGAGAACACGCGATTGCTGATCGCGCCGATCGGGCCGCACTTAGCTTCCAGCTCGCGGATTTGCGACGGCGCGAGGTCGAATTTGTATTCCTGGTCACCGAAGAATGCAGTGAGCGCCATCAGCCGACCTCGTCAAATGCGGTTTCGATCGAACCGGTGCTGTCTGCATAGACGCTGATGTCTTCAATGTCGGACCAGACAGAGATCGGGGTCGATCCGACCAAGCATTCGCCATAGATCAGCGGAATGGCGTCGCCTTGCTTGCCTGAATTGCCGATGTTGCCGCCGTTGATGCTGAGACCGTTGGAGGCCTGGGTTTGCTGGCCGGCAGGTTTGGTGAGCAGCGTTGAGGCGCCAGAGAGCGCAAGGCCAAGGCCGATCGCCGCAACGCTGCCGTAGGTCGTGCCGCCCAGGAGCGGAACGCCGCTAAGCGCACTGATAGGCGTCGCGAGCATGCCGCCGCTCAGGAAGATTGCGCCACCCACCAGGGCCGCGCCCAGGACAAGCTTGGTGGTGCCCTTCGCTGTATTGGACGCGGCGCCTTTCGCGACCGGAATGATGTGCAGGTCGGCAGTGCCAAGCTTGAGCTGGTTCACGAGGTCCAGGTCGAGCTGCATACCGTTGCGCTTGTCGCCACGCACGATCTTGTAATAGCCCTGTTTAATGGCCTTCACGAAGCGACCGGGAAACGCACAGTTAAGCGCGCGCATCGCTTCGGCCGCCGTCGCTACGTCAAAGCGGTGGGACTTGCCGAAGTCCTTGCCGAGCTTGCCATGGAGATGAACCGTCCGAAGCATCAGGCCGCTTCCTCTTGTTTGTTGTTGTCGTTGCCGTTGAGCTTGCCGCCGGCATGAGCAGATGAAGTGTTGAAGTTTTCGAACACGTCGCCGCCCTCATAGGCGGGCAAGCCAAAGCCCATCTGTCGAGCTTCGTTGGGATTGAGGACGCGCGAGGAAACAGCGGTGCTCATGGCTTGTGCTCGCGTGAGGAGATCGGCGCGCGCGAAACCGTCAACGTTGAATTCGATGCAATACTGATCGCGCTCTTCCGGCGTCAGAAGCTTCAACTCAAGCTCTTGCTCGAACGCTTTCAGGCGGGGCAGCAACGCCAATTCAACGAATTCTTGGCCGATCGATTCCAGGCTGCGGGGCGTTGAGCGATCTGGGTCCATCAGCATATGCGGCGGAACACGAAACAGCCGGCCGATCTCGCGGACGGCGTAGTTCCTCATTTCGAGGAACTGAGCGTCTACAGAACTGAGGGTGATCGACTGCCAGGAAACATCGGACGGCAGGATTGCAGTGCCACCGGAATTGTCGCCGCCGTGCGCTGCTTTCCACGCCGCACCAATCTTTGTCAGCGAGTCGATGGTTTGCGCGCCCTTCGTCGAAAGCATGCCGCTGGGGCGGCCGCCTTTGCCGAATAGGCGCGCGGCGTGACGTTCAAGCGTGAGAGCAAGTCCGATCGCTTCGCGGCCTTCACCAACCAGGCCATTGCGGGGATCGTAAGCTGGGGTCGGGATATGGATCAGGTCCGCGCCATCGATATCGCGGCCGTTCAGCTTGTAGGTCGGTTCAAGCTCGGAATAGTCGACGGCAATGGATTGGCTGATCGGGTCGAGCCGGATCAACTCATAGGGCTTGCCGTCGACGCGATTGATGAGCGCGAAGCCGCCATGTGGCTGCAACAGCGCGTCAGCCATGACCTGGGTGCGAAACAGCGCGGCCGGCGTGAAGCTGTTCGGCGCGTCATGAAGAAGCTTGTAGGCCGAATGGTCGGTGGCCTTCTCTTTGCCGCCGTCCGGAAGCTTTTTGTAGATGTGAAGGGGAAGAGAGCCGGCCGGCTCGGAGATCGACCGCACAGCGCACGCCACGGGCGCGCATGTCATGGCGCTCCAGGGGTTGACCACTACACCGGCCAGGGTCGGGGTCGCACCCAACAGATCGAACAGCCAAGCCTCCGGCGAGGCGACGCCAGACACGGCTTTGGTCTCGATACCGAGAAGTGACTTCAGGCGGGTCGCAAAAGACAAATCAGCACGTCAGAGTTGGCCCGCGGGTGAGGCGAGCGAGGAACGATTCTCTGTGTGCTGTGCAATTTTATTTCGAGAAACGGCCTCGAAACGTCACATTATGATGGATGAGCTTTGTGGCAAAATTGAGTCGCGGTTACGTTCCGCGAGCACGAAAAGCGGTTACGAGTGGCATCGTTTTCGAGGTGGCCAAGGCGTCGTAACTAACTGATTTTACAGAATAAACGCCGATATGGCTGGGGAACCTGGATTCGAACCAAGACAAACAGAGTCAGAGTCTGTTGTGCTACCGTTACACCATTCCCCAACGGAATAGTCGAACAAATTCAATGTCTTACTGATTTGTCCGACTGTGGCCGGAAGCGCGTTTGGCGCAAATCACGGCTCAGGCGTGGCAGCGTTCTACCCGCTCGCATCTGGGCTGGCAAGCGCTCCGGTGGATGGCTTGTCAGCCCAATTGCGGGATCTGGATACGACCGGAGCGAACGTCAGCTAATGCGTGCGGCCTATGCTGACGACGATTTCGCCCCGGCCATGTGCGATCATCACCTGACCATATTCGTCCTGCGGCGGGCTCTCCTCGTAGCGAAGCGGGATCGTGGTGATCTCCTCCTGCGCCGCGCCGGCCGGCTGCTCCGCGTTCACATCGAGGATCAGGATCTTCGGATTGATCCCCTGTGGTGAGCGCTTGGTCAGGCGGGCCTGCCAGCCATTGCTCGGGACCCGCACGTCGCCAATCATGATCAGCCTGGGCGGCGCCCCCGGCGCACGGTCGATCCAGGCCCTGAAGGTGTTTCTCAGCAGGACAGTCATGATGCACCTCTCCCTCGCCAAGTTGCGCGATCCTGCGATCGCGGGCGAACCATAGGCGGGCGTAGCGAAGCGAATCGTGAACAGTGCGTGAATCCGATAGGATTTGACGCTACGGGGGCTGGCCGCCCTGCCCTCATGCTTGCACCATTCGCCACCGACGATCCGACGACGGATCGGAGCTCGTCGCTTGTGCAGGGTCGATTCACGTTCAAATCACGTTGCCGCAAATAGGGTCGCTCGTGACTTTGGGAGGTCAACGATGGGCAGACATGGTGGCGGCTTCTCCCTTGCGCGAGAGCAACTCGGCGACACGATCCGAGACGCGGGACCGACGGCGTCCGGCGCCCCCGAACCACCCGGCCAGGGCATTTCGGGCTTCCGGCATTTCCTGTCCGACCTGGATACGTTGCCGCTGGAGCAGCGGTTCAAGGTCGACGGCGACGATCCGCTCAAATCGGACGAGAGCAGGACGCGGCTACGCGGCTTGATGGAGCGCCTTGCCCGGCGCATGCGCGTCGCGCCGGTGTGGGAGAACGGCCGGGGCCCGCTGGAAAATTCCGACATTCCGGCCGGATATACCTACCTCCTGCAGCTCGTGGCACACGACCTCGTGCAAACGTCATTCCCGATATCGGAGCTCGAAAATACCGCGACCGGCGTACGCAATGACCGGGCCTACCGGTTGAAGCTCGATACGATCTACGGCGGGGGGCCGGAAGTATGCCCGCTTGCCTACGAAGCGAGGCCGAAGGCGGCGCGCTCGAGGCTGCGTCTGGGCGGCGGCGGGGTCAACAGCGAAGACCCCGTCGAGATGAATCCGAAAGGCCGCGACATTGCGCGTGTTGCCTGCCCCTGGGATCCGAACAGCCAGCCGCAGCGGCTGACCGACGTCTTGATTGCCGACCAACGCAATGACGATCACGCGATCCTGTCCCAGCTCACGACCCTGTTCCACCATCTCCACAATGGTCTCCTGGCAAAGCTCGCCCAGCCGATGGCGGGCACGACCGATTCCGATACCGCGGCGACCGACAAGGCGTTTCTCTGCGCGCGCGGCGCGGCCACGCTGATCTACCGCAACATCATACGCCGCGACGTGATGCGCAGGGTCCTCAACCGCAGGATCTACAGCAGGTATAATGTCGATCAGCCTCACTTGCTGAGTGCTTCGTCCGCGCACCCGCTTTCTCGCGGGTCGCTGATACCGCTGGAATTCACGCATGCCGCATTTCGCTTCGGGCATGCGATGGTTCGCGACAGCTACCAGATCAATCCCGACAACGCCTTTCCGCTCGGCGCGGTGCTGCGAGCAACATCCTATTCCGCGCCCGGCAGCATGCCATTGCACCGGAAATGGATTGCAAGCTGGTCGCAGTTCTTCGACGTGCCGGGCAGGCCTCGGCCGCAATCGAGCATGCGCATCAGCCCGCACTTCAGCGGACAGCTCTATGATCGATCGCTGTTTCCCCCGATTGCCGCCAACGGGGCATGGGGCCTCGCATACAAGGATCTGATGAGTGCCGCTTTCGCCGGCCTGTGGTCGGTGAACAGCCTCGTCGACGAGATCCGATCGCGCCAGCCCGCCCTGGTCGGCAGCGATCGGCTGCTCGAAGATCGCGGCTATCGCGTGGCGCAGCTGCGGGCCTGGCTCGAGCAGAACCGCGACGAGCTGACCGATGCCGACATTCAGACCCTCGCAGACGAGCCGCCGCTGTCCTTCTACATCCTGTTCGAAGCAGCCATGGGTCCGGATGATCCGGTGAAGCAGGGCAAGACGCTCGGCGTGCTGGGCTCGATCATCGTCGCCGAGGTCATTTTCGGGGCGATGCTCGAGGGCAGGATGCCGGACGAGACTTCAGCGAGCAGCCTCAAGGACTCGCTCTCCCGCCTGTCGTCGCGCATCTACACCACGAACCGCCTCGACTTCGTGCCGGAGCTCGAGAGCATGGGCGACCTCGTCCCGTTCATCGCCGATATCGCAAATCTGCAACATGCCGATCCGACGTTCCTCTAACAGCCGGCAATTCCGCCGGTCGATACCAAGGGAGATAGCCATGCAGACCGAGATGTTCGACATCGTGAACTATGATGTCTGGGGTGACCTCGTGAAGAAGTGGGCGCGCGACGCCAAGTCGCGCCCGACCACCATCGCCGAATTCCAGAAACAGCTCGAGGATGCCGGCGTGATGGCGAAATTCCCCCGCCCGTTCACCGAGATCGCGTTCATCCAGCCGAGCTACAAGGACGGCACGCTGCTCATCAAGCTGCCCGACGCCGAGGTGCTCGCCGAGACCGAAAAAGCATTGATGGGCGCGGCCAACTACCCGCTTCCGATGTTCTACACGGACGACATGAAGGACAGCAATCTGGAGAACGATACCCCCTCGGGCAGGATGCTATTCCATTCCAAGCGCGTCGGCGAGTACACGATCAAGTTCTGTGCCTGAGCGACGGATCGTTCACCACGCGTGATGCCTGAGGTCGTCAACCGGAACGCCTGCACCGCCTATGCCGTCGCGCAGGCGTTCCCAATCCTCACTTCGCGCAATCGGATGCGCATGAAGGAACCAGAGTGCGATCTCGCGGTCGGTCGGCTCCTTGCCGAACCATATCGCGCGGAGGCCGTCGAGGAACTTGCTGGCCTCGAGGCGCGCCTCGTCCTTTCGTCCGAGATGAAACAGCGCGGCGGCCTTCCAGCCCGGAAGCGTTTTCGCCACGTTCTGGGCCCGGTCGATCCCCTCGATCGCGTCGAGGTAATTGCCCCGCATGAATTGAAGCACGGCGCGATACGGCCAATGTAGCGGCGGCGGCGTCCATGACACTTTGAGGGCTTCGGCGACGAGCTCGCTGCCGCGTTCGAAATTGCCGCAAAACCCCTGACAGGAGGCCGCCGACAGCAGCGTCCAGGGATCGTTGCCGTTGAGCTCGCATGCGAGATCGATGTGGGCGCTGGCTTCCGAATATTGCATCAGCATCGCCTGCGACCAGCCGAGACAGAGCTGGGCCCGGGAATCGACGGGATCGAGCTGCACCGCCCTTCTGGCAAGCTCAAGCGTGGACCGCGCCTTCTTCAAATCGCGGAACAGGCCGGGAAAGACCAGATGCTCGGTGTTGTTCAGTTGAACCAACGCGCTGTAGCAGGGAGAGAAGCTCGGCGCGACGTTGATCGCCTCGGTCAGGACCGCAATCGAATTGCGCCAGTGTTCGGCGCTGAAGCTTCCGATAATCGCCTGCGCACGCAGCCATCGGTCATAGATATCCAGCGACACGTCTGGCGCAGCGGCCACGCGGGTCAGACGCTCGGTCGACAGATAGACGTTCACCGACAGTGCCGTGCGCTGCACGATCCGCTGCTGCGCCAGAAACCAGTTCTCGAGATTCAGCTCGAACGTGTCGCTCCAGATATAGACACCGGTGTTGGTCTCGCGCAGGGTCAGGACCATGCTGATCGTGTCGCCCGCCTGATAGGCCGTTGCCGCGATGCTGTAGCGGGATGCAGCCGCCCGCTCTCCCGATGCGAGCGGCTGCTGCGCGGTGCCGTCTCCGACATACCACTCGCGAAACTTGGTCAGGCACGCGATGAAGTGATGGCGAAAGCCCGTCACCAGATGGACGCGATCCGCGCTCACGCCGTTCATGCTGAACGGATCGACCAGGATCGCGATCTTGGCAGCCGTCCGGGATTGTGCCGACGATGGTGGAGCCTCATGCGCAGCCGCCTGCACGCCGTCCCTCAGCACCGGATCGCTCGCAATGGACGGGGCCTCGCTCTCGAACTGACCGTTCTTGATCTCGGCGATCAATTGCTGGGTCTTCGCCGAGGGCTCCATGCCGTATTCTTCGTCGAGGATATTCCACAAGGTCTTGTAGACACGCAGCGCTCCGGACATGTCGCCCTCTTCCGCGCGCGTCTGCATCGCGTAGCGGCATGCCTCCTCGTGGGTCGGGTCGAGACTGAGGATTGCCTCGGCCAGCGCGCGCCTGTTCGCCACGGGAAGCTCGGCGTTCCTCAGACCGGCCTCGAGAGCACGCAGGATACGGTCGTGAAAGGTTTGCCGCTTGGCAAGCAGCCAGACACGGAACGATGGGTCGATATCGTCGAGCCCCGCGAGCAGCGTCTCCATGAGACCGGGCGCAGTCATCAACAGCGGATGCGCATGTTGGGATTCGGCCTCGCGCAAGGCGTCCAGGAGATCGACACGGAGCCCTTCGCGCTCCAATTCGACGAGCATTTTCTCGATCTGCAACCCGTCGTATCCCGCGTTCAGGAACGTCTCCCGCAACTCATGGAGGACCTGGCGAAGCGATGCACGCGCCTTGTACTCGTCGGATTCGCTCCACAGCAGCCCGACCAGACGCTCGCGTGTTTCCTGATGACGGTCGGTCAACGCCAGATAGCCGAGAACCGCCCGCGACTTTCGGCTCTTGACGCGGATTTCCCGCCCCGCAAATGCAACGGACAGACCGCCCAAAACGGAAATCGTCAGGCTTTCGCGCGGCTTGGGAAGTCCACCATCCCTTGCAAGGGACTTCGAAAGTTGTGCCCGAGCGCTCACGTCTGATCCGCCCTGATAAAACGCACTTAAGAATAGCAGCAACTATAACAAACTAATCCCGCGTGTATAGAGATCGGCTCCTCCGGTCTGGCGCTGTGCGGAGACCAGACGTTCGGTGGCAACGTCGGACGGCTCCATCTGGAGCGCAGGCGCGGCGATCCGCACGACGGCAATCCCGAACATGGGACGGGACAGATCGATTGCAAACGTCTCGATACCTCTGGCCGACAATCGTTCAACGAGTGCGGCAAGCTGTTGCGTCGGCGTGCCCGGAGCGAACCCGCCAGTGGCACGGCTTGGTGCAACCGGATGCAGCAGCTCGCAACTTGCCGCATCGATCAGCGTGCTGCGGGCGATATGACGATGATCATATTCGTTCAACGCTTCTTCGCCGCCTTCCCGGCGCTTCCGTTCCACGACGGCATAGGCGAGCTCCATCTGGCACATCTCCGTCAGCGCCGAGCGGATCGCAGCTTCGACGCTGAGACGGGCTGCCAGCCCGCAGGCGAAGCCACGGCCATCGTCATGACAGGACATCGCGACGATGCAGGGCACGTCGATATCGGTGGTTATGTCGAGCAGCCAAGTCCGCCTGGTCGTCACGCCGCGCCGCGCCCGGGAAATCCAGGCTGCGGCCGCCGCCATGGCCGGCCCTTCGAGCGCAACCAGCCGCCCGCGAATGCCGCCGCGCCACCAGAGGCTGGCCGCATCCCGCTCGACCAGCTCCAGCATCCCGTGCAACGCGGCCGTCTCGAACGAAGTGCCGGCCGCGCAACCCGAGCTCAGGCTGAATGGCGGCGTGAGCGCGCTCCGATCAGCCGTGCGCCGCAGGCACAGATCCGCCGGAAACGGCACCGACCGGCCGCTCGACAGCTGCGTTGCCTCGATCCAGTCGACATTGTCGCGCGCCGACAGTCGCATGAATTCGGAGAGGACCGCCCGGGATGCGGGATCAAAGGCGGCAAGCCCGTCCTCGATCGGGCCCT
The DNA here is from genome assembly GCF_014198245.1 of Bradyrhizobium sp. cir1. GTDB lineage: Bacteria > Pseudomonadota > Alphaproteobacteria > Rhizobiales > Xanthobacteraceae > Bradyrhizobium. Next base: position 50,846 of record NZ_JACIHE010000019.1, on the reverse strand, counting down.
GCCGGAGCCGATCCAACGAGGTCTCGAACTGCGAGAGATACTCGACCCCTTCCCCGATGCAGGATTCGAAGGCCTGACGAAGCGACAGACCGGCGCCCGACGCGCTCGACCGCGCCTGATGTGCGAAGGTGGAATCGATGCCGGCTGCGCTGATGGTCGCGCCAAAGAACGTGACCCCGGGCGCATCGCGGGACGCCAGCTGGAAGACGTCGGAAAATCTGGCCGCCGCCTGGAGCAGCGCGACGCGGCTCCGTGTTTGCGACGGCTCCGTCCCGTCCAGCGGGAGATATTCGAACTTTTCGAGAATGGTGGCCAGCTCGCTGTCCCGGCCACGCATCCGCGAGCCCGCGAGGTATGCGGCCAGCCGCTCGAACTGGTTGGATGCCCTGGATGCTTCCATCGATCGAGTTCCGCGTCCCGGCAGGGTCAAGGTTCGATCGCCAGCATGCCATCAAGGCCCGGCGCAAGGTCAAGAAATTCGTGCGATTTCGCCGCGGCCGGGCGAATTCACGCTGGCTTCACGCCCCTCACACGATGATCGGCCCACGAGCGTAACGGGTTAGATGGCCGGCATGTGGAAAAATGGTTTTGTCGTTGCGATGGCTGCGGAATTTTCCTTTGCGGCCTATCACCGACCGATCTCGATCAGGCGCAAGGTTCGGCGCTGGATCATCGTATCCCGCTGCGGTCCGAACTCGGAATTCCTCACGATCGCGAGCGCAGCAGGCAAGGTCGAGCCGGAGGCCGATGCTCCGATCGGCCTCGCGCCGGTCAATACGGCGGTCGGCATTCTCCTGTCGGCAAGCGCGGAGGACATCACCTTCCTGATGGTTCGGCAGCAGCCGACCCATTTTCCAATTGCAGGAACATTTTTCCCGACCGACGGCTACAGCCGGATATTCGAGTCACAGGGGACGTTCCGACTGCGGAGCGAAGGACGCCATGCACATTGTGCGCGACGCCCCGATTGCGATATCCGAAGCGATGAGCCGGATCCCGCGCCGAACGCGCGACGCGCATTGGGCTGGCACGTCGAGGCTGTCAGGCACAACTGGGTCGGCGAGTTCATCAGCTGAGCGGCGCGCCGCCGCCCGCACCCGGAGGTTATTCCCGATCAGGCAGACATCCCTGTTGACGGTGTCGCCCTTCAACCCTCGCAGCGGCGGCTTCCAGGCCTGGCAGCCCGAGTTGATCGATCCGCGGGTTGTGAGCCCGCGGCCGCATGGTCGAGTTGACCGTCAGCCATCGGTTAGCGAACAACCTTGGGGTGATCTCGTTTCCGGCTTTTCCGTCGTTCGACCGCGTAGCGCCCCGGCGAAAATGCCTCGGGCTCATACAACAAGCTGACTGACGCACGATATCCGTTCCAGTCCGCTTCCTTCATCCCCGTTTCGGCATCCCCAACCGGTGCGATACCGTCCAGCTCTTCGCAGCGCATTGTCTCGTCCGAGAAGCAGCTCTCATGCACCGGCTTGACCTGAAACAACGGCCGGCTCCTGGAAATGAAGATCTCTCTGCCGGTCGCGATCAGCTGCACGTTGATGAAAAGAGGCCGACAATTATTCGCCTCGACGATTGCTTCATATGGGACGTAGTCACTGGAGCTGCGCAAATTGCAAGTCGGGCCCACACTCAGCCCCCAACCCTTTGCCGTCGTAACCAGCAATCCCGACCATATTTGCAAAACGCCCGGATGAAACAACCCCGTGACGAGCGGGGGCCAATTCTTCTTCATATCGGGAGGCGCGAACTTGCCCCAGTAATCGATGAATGTCGGGTCAACATCGCTCACGACATCATAGGGGACCGCATCCAGCGGACACCATTCTCCGTTCCTGGCCAGCAAGATCTGGGTCCCGTCCCAAAGCGCCCGGATATCGCAGGGAGGAAAGATGTACCAGCCGAAGGAGGATGCCGTCCGAATTGCCTCGCAGTACTGGAATGCGGCTGTGGGCAACGTTCCCAGAGCAGACGCGTCGGCGCGAAGTGGTCCGGGTGAACTCAGCAGTGCCTTCCGGAAGACCACGACAGGCGTTCTGGTCGCCGCTTCGGTTTCCATCTTCTTCGCTCTCGCTCACGAGGGCGACGCAGCCCAGCTAAGACATGTTGGGATGACCCAGGCTGCGTCCCACGGCGCTTTACCTACTTGGCCACCACACTCGACGCCGGTTTCTGCCGGTTCGTTGTCGCGCCCTTCTTCAGGTGCTTGGCGATCTTGACGGGCATATTTCCGCCGTAGCCCATACCGACCGCAGCTCTCATCGGATTTGAGGGCTTCCGTTCAGAACGTTTTCCCATTGCGTGCTCCTGTCTGAGAACGTCGCGCAAAAGTGGCGACTTCCGAGTTATAGGGGGCGCTCAAGGACTAGTCAATTTACGGTTGCATCAATCGATGCACACTTAATGCGCACGCTATGGTTGTTACACGCTAACGGGATCGCAGCCACGCCGAGCCGCGATCCGCCCCGGTCCCATTCCAAGCTCCTTGAGACTCTCCACCTATTCCAGCTTGATGTTCGCCGCCTCGATCACCTTCTTCCAGCGCGCCGTTTCCGCGGCGATGTAGGCTGCGAACGGCTCCGAATCCACCGCCACCGCGGCGGCACCGAGCTCGGCCATCTTCTGCACCGTCTCCGGCTGCTGCATGAAGGCGCGGATCTCCGCCGAGAGCTTTTCGACGATCGGCTTCGGCGTGCCCGCAGGCACGAAGAAGCCGTGCCAGGCCACGGCCTCGAAGCCCGGCAGGAATTCGGCAACCGCGGGGACCTGCGGATCGAAGTCGGCACGCTTCGGCGTTGCCGTCGCCAGCATCGCGAGCTGGCCGGTCTTCACCTGCGGCAGCAGCAGCGGCACGTTGTCGAAGGCGAGATCGATCTGGCCGCTGAGCAGGTCCGTCAGCATCTGGCTCGAGCCCTTGTAGGGCACGTGCACCATCTTGGTGCCGGTCATCTGCTGAAACAGCTCGCCGGCCAGATGTTGCGAGGTGCCGACGCCGGCCGAGCCGAACGAGACCTTGTCCGGGTTCGCCTTGAGGTACGCGATCAGCTCCGGCACGGTGCGCGCCTTGATCTTGTTGGGGTTCACCACGAGCACATTGGGCACGACGCTGATCTGGGCGACCGGGATCAGATCCTTGTCCGGCTGGTAGCTGAGCTTTGGACCGTAGAGCGACGGATTGATCGCAAGCGCGGAGGTGCTGGCAAGGCCGAGCGTGATGCCGTCGGGCGCCGATTTCGCCAGCCGCGTCACGCCGAGGATCGAGCCGGCGCCGCCGACATTCTCGACCACGAACGGCTTGCCGAGCTTCACCTGCAAATGGTTCGAGACCATGCGCGCGAAGATGTCGGCCGTGCCGCCGGCTGCGAAGGGGACGATCACCGTCACCTGCTTGGACGGATAGCCATCCTGCGCCTGCACCGGCGACGTCGCCAGCAACACTGCCGACACAAGACCAAGCCACATCGATCTCATCGAAGTTTCCTCTGCTTTCACTTTGTTGTTGATTGGCTGCCGCGCGCGGCAGAAGTGTCAGAACGCGACTTCGTACATGTTCAGGATCGCATCCCGGCTCAAATCGCGCGGATTGTTGTCGAGCAGGCGGCGGATGGCGTGCGCCTCATCGGCCATCACGCCGAGATCGTTCCTGGGCACGCCGAGCTCGGACAGCCGCATCTCGATGCCCAGATCCTTGCAGAACCTGTAGGTCGCGTCGAACGCGAACTGCGGATCGCGTCGCTCGGGCAGCCCCAGCGCACCGAGCACGGCGACGGTCTTCTCTTCCACCGCCGGCATGTTGAAGGCGAGCGTGTGCGGGAAGATCACCGCGCAGGCGAGGCCGTGCGCAACATGGTGGCGCGTGCCGAGTGGATAGGCCACCGCATGACCCGCGGTCGTATTCACCGGCCCGAGGCAATAGCCGCCATAGAGCGAGGCCAGGGACAGGCCGGCACGCGCCTCGCGGTCGCCGCCATCAGCCACCGCGCGCTTGAGGTAACGTCCGACCAGCCGCGCACCTTCGAGCGCGTAGAGATCGATCGCCGGATGCGCCTTGCGGCTGGTGTAGGCCTCGACGCAATGTGCCAGCGCATCGACACCGGTTGCCGCAGTCACCTCCTTCGGCACGGTCATCGTCAAGTCCGGATCGACGATGGCGATATCGGCGAGCATGAAGCGGCTCTGCACCGCCTGCTTGTTCTGGCTGATGGGATCGGTGACCAGCGCGCGCGTGCCGGCCTCGCTGCCGGTGCCCGAAGTGGTCGGGATCTGCATCAGCGCCACGCTGCGGCCGGCGACCTTCTCCGGCCCGACAATGTCGGCAAAGGCCACGTCACTGGTGCAGAGCACCGCAACCAGCTTGGCGAGGTCCATCGCGCTGCCGCCGCCGAAGCCGACGACGAGATCGGGCTTGGCGTCCTTCGCCATCGCCACCGCCTTCTCGAGATTGGGCAGGTCCGGCTCGGGCTTGACGTCACCGAACACTTTTACGGCTCCCGGCAGCGCCAGCGTGTCGACGCGGCGCGCATTGAACGCATCAGAGATCACCAGCGGCCGCCTGGCGCCGATCCGCTCGGCAAAGCGTGCCGCGGCGGTGATCGTGCCGTTGCCGAACTCCAGGATGGTCGGACGTTGGATTTCGATGGGCGTGAAAGCGTTGGTCATCGTGCGTTCGATCTCATGATTTGGCTGCGGAAGTGCCGGCGGCCAGCCGCTCGGCATAATCGATGGCCTCGATCAGGCTGTGCTCGTTGGCGATGCCCTTGCCGGCAATGTCGAAGGCGGTGCCGTGATCGACCGAGGTGCGGATGATCGGCAGGCCGAGCGTGATGTTGACGCCGGAGAGCTCCTGCCAGCGGCCGGTCGCCGGATCGACCTGGAAGCCGAGCAGCTTGACGGGAATGTGCCCCTGATCGTGATACATTGCGACCGCGGCATCGTACTGGCCGGCACGCAGCTTGACGAAGATGGTGTCGCCCGGCACGGGGCCGACGACATCGAGGCCGTCGGCGACCGCTTTGGCGATCGTCGGCGCCGACACGTCGATGTCCTGCCGGCCGAACAGGCCGCCCTCGCCCGCATGCGGATTGAGCGCGGCGATCGCGATCTTCGGCCTGGCAATGCCGAGCCGGCGCAGCGCATCGTTGGTGAGATCGATCACCATGCGCAGGCGCTCCGGCGTCAGGCGCTTCGGCACGTCCTCCAGCGCAACATGGGTCGAGACATGGCTGACGCGCATGTTGCCATGGGCGAGCAGCATCACCGAGCCGCGCACGCCGGTGAGATGCGCCAGCATCTCGGTATGGCCGGGGAAATGATAGCCGGCCTTGTTGAGCGCTTCCTTGTTGAGCGGCGCGGTGACGATCGCCGCGGTGCGGCCGGCCTGCGTCAGGCGCACGCCCTGCTCGATCGCCTTGTAGGCAAAGCGGCCGCCATCGGCGCTGAGCACGCCGGGCTTGATCGGATCGCCCTCGGCGTCGGCCTGCAGGTAGCAGAGATTGGGCCATTCGCGATCGTCGGCCGTCACCTCAGGGATCGCAATTTCGGCGCCGAGCGCGGCCCTGGCGCCGTCCAGCGCCGCGCCGCTGCCGATGATGAGCAGGCGCAGATCGCCTTTCGCGATCCGGTCCTTCAGCCCGACGCAGGCCTTGACGATGATCTCCGGCCCGATCCCGGCCGGATCGCCCATGGTGATGGCAAGATGACGAGAGGTCATATCGGACTCTCCATTCTGAGCAGATGATTATCCCGAAGCAGGTCACGCCATAACTCGCTTGGACCGAATGCGCCGGATTTCGAGATGACATCGACGCCGGACCAGCGCCCGCCTTGCAGGATCGAGCGCGGCAATCCCGGAACGACACGCCCTGTCACCTGGAGCGCATGCGCGCCAAGGGCAACGCATGCGGCCTTCAGGGTCTCGCCGCCGGCGACGATCAGCGTGCCGGGCGGTTCGAGCGCCGCAATCAATGCCGTCATTTCGCGCGCGATCCGCCGCGCCGCTTCCGTGCGCGTCAGGCCTTCGGCGAGAGAGAATTTGACCATCGCCACGCGATCGTCGCCCAGCTTGCGCTGGACGCGCGTCGCGCCCTCACCTTCCGCAAGCTCGATCGTCGCCCCGCCGCACGCAGCCAGCTGAGAGGCGGTGGCGGGCTGGTCAGAGCCGAACAGCCCCAGCACGGGCAACTTCAATTGGCTCGGCGCATCGGCACGGTGGCTGCGCGCGAGCGCGCCGGCCAATCCGCCGCTTCCGCACCACAGCACGGGCCCCGGCATGCGCCGTCCCATTTCGACGACGCGGTCGAGGTCGATGTCGCTCTCGGCATCGAACACCTGAACGCCGCCCTGCGACAGCGTATCGGAGCTGCCCTGCCGTGCCTTGATGCCGTCTTGCCTCAACTGATCGAGCAAATTGTCGCCGACCCGGTGCCACTCGCCTTGCACCGTGCGCGCGAATTGCTGGCCGCCCGCGGTGCGGCGCCCCTGATAGTCGAACGCGGGCGCGACCACGCAGGATTCCCAATGGCCGCTGCGCAGGCAGGCGCCGAGCTCGGCCGCCCAGGCTCCGCGCAGGAGGCTGTCGACCTTCTTGTAGGCGATCGTCGCTCCACACAGCTGCGGCGCCAGCCGGCCGACGATCTCGATGCTCTCTTCCTTCGACCGCTCGCGGGTGCCGCTGTCGACCGCGAGGCTGCCGGAGCCGGGCGTCGCGGGTGCGTCCGGCCAGGTAACGTCGAACGGTCCGCACAGGCCAACGAACTCCGCCGCGGCGTCGAGCGCACCGGTGAGGTCGTCGGCAAGCAGGCGGACGGTTGTCATCGTCAGGCGGCTCCCGTGCTGAAGATTTTGCCGGGATTCATCAGGCCTTGCGGGTCGAGCAGTTGCTTGATGTCGCGCATCAGCTTGATATCGAGCGGATCGGCAACCCGCGCAAGCCTGCTGCGATTGGTAATGCCGATGCCGTGCTCGGCACTGATCGCCCCGCCCTGCGCCGCCGTCTCGTCATCGACGATCTCGTTGATTTGCGTCACCAGCCTCGCCATCGCATCCGGGTCCTGGCAATGCACACGATCGATCAGGGCCACGACGTGGATGTTGCCGTCGCCGATATGGCCGTGCATCACGACGTTCGCATGCGGAACGGCCGCCTTGATCCGCGCTTCGACATTGTTGACGAAAGCCGCCTGGCGCTCCAGCGGCACCACGCTGTCATGCGACACCACATAGCCGCTGCGCTTGTTGCCTTCGGACACGCTGTGCCTGACAGCCCAGATCGCCTTCGCCTGCGCCAGATTGGAGGCCAATATGGCGTCTTCGGCCAGCCCGGCTTCCATCGCATCCGCGAGGACGGCAGCCAGCGGCTCGTTGAGGTCGACGTTTGGAAGCGTGTCGGTCAGCTCGACGATCAGATACCAAGGCGTCGTCAGCTCGAAGGGAATGGTGACATGCGGCACCGTCGCGGCGATTGCCTCGATCTGCGAGCGCGACATGATCTCGAGGCTACCGAGCCGGTCGCCGACTGCGCCGCGCAGGCGCTGCATGATCTCGAGCGGCTGCTCGACGCCTTGCAGCTTCAACAGCGCCAAAGCCGAACTCCTCGGCGGCGCGAACAGCTTCAGCACCGCCGCGGTGACGATGCCGAGCGTGCCCTCCGCGCCGATAAAGAGCTGCTTCAGCGCATAACCCGTATTGTCCTTGCGCAGTGCGCGCAGCCCGTTGAAGACGCGGCCATCAGGCAGCACGACCTCCAGGCCGAGGACGAGATCGCGCGTCGGACCGTAGCGCAGCACGGCGGTGCCGCCGGCATTGGTCGAGATGTTGCCGCCAATCTGGCAGGACCCCTCCGCGCCGAGGCTCAAGGGAAAATAGCGATCGACGTCCTTCGCCGCGTTCTGCACCTCCGCGAGGATGCAGCCGGCCTCCACCGTGATGGTGTTGGCGAGCGGGCTGACATCGCGCATGGCCCGCATGCGGTCGAGCCGGATCACGACATTGCCCGTGCGATCGTCGGGCGTCGCCGCCCCGCACATGCCGGTGTTGCCGCCCTGCGGCACGATCGCGAGCCGCCTTGCGGCGCAGAATTTCACGACTGCGGCGACCTCGGCGGTCGAGCCCGGCTTCACCACCACGACCGCACGGCCGTGATAGCGCCCGCGCCAGTCCACCACGTAAGGTTCCTGGTCGGGCCCGGACGCGATGACGTGCTTGTCGCCGACGATCGCGGCGAGCCCGGCCAACGCATCCTGGAAAGAATCGGACATCGGTTCGCCTCGTCGCCCGGGCCTAGTCTAGACGGTGGCGGCGGCGAATGCCGCAGCATCCGCAAGCAGCTCTTTCGCTTGGGCCGGCGGCAGCGACTCCAGCGGCGGCCGCAGGCGCTGCCATCCGGAATGTCCGGTGCGCTCGGCAACGATCGCCTTCAGCGAGGGCATCTGCGGGAAGCGCGAGACCAGCTCGCGCGCTTTCACGATGCGCGCCTGCGCCGCCTTGAGCGCCGCATCATCGTCGCTGTCGCGAAAGTGCTTGTAAACATAGGCAAGGTCACGCGCGATGAGGTTCGAGGTCGCGGTGATGCAGCCCGCCCCGCCCTTGCGCAGCAGCGGCAGGAGCAGTGGATCGGCCCCGACGAGAACCGAAAAGCCGGGGAAGCGCTCGACCATCGCGGTCATGTTGGCGAAGTCGCCGGAAGAATCCTTGATGGCGGTGAAAGTCGCCGGATAGGCCTTATGCAGCCGCTCGATCAGCGCGTGCGAGATCGGCTGCGCCGACATCTGCGGGATGTGATAGAGCACGACCTTGAGCCTGGCATCGCCGATGCGCTGCACGACTTCACTGTAGGACGCGTAGATGCCGTCGTCGCTGACGCCCTTGTAGTAGAACGGCGGCAGCATCACCACGGTGTCGACACCGACCGAGAGCGCGTGACGCGTCAACGCAATGGTCTCGGTGAACGCGGCGACGCCCGTTCCGGGAAGGAGCCGCTGCGGCGCGATGCCCGCGGCCACCGCCGCCTCGAGCAGCGCCATGCGCTCAACCGCGGAGAAGGAGTTCGCCTCGCCGGTGGTCCCCAGCAGCGCGATGCCGTCGCAGCCTTCGTCCAGCAAGTAACGGCAATGCGCGACGAAGCGCGCATGATCGGGGGCGAGCTCGGCGTCGAGGGGCGTCAACGCGGCGGAGAACACGCCATGAGGGTGCAGCGATGATGTCGACAAACTTCCTCCGATCGTCAGTTCGATATTGTTCGGAATGCGAACATTTGTTATTGGCTTGGCCTGTCGTAAAATCAGCTTGCCGCCACGTCAAGGGCGACATGTCATGGCGAGACATTCAAGCATGGCCAAGGTCGAAAAGAAGGTCGCAAAACGCAGATCCGAAGCTGGCCCGAAGAATCCCAAGAATTATGTCGCCTCCGTCGGCAAGGCGTTTGCCGTGCTCAGGAGTTTCACCAGCGAGACCTTCGAGCTCACCCTGAGTGAGATTGCCGCACGGGCCGATCTCGATCGCGGCACCGCGTTCCGGCTGATCCAGACCCTGAGCGAGCTCGGGTACCTCCAGGCGATTCCACAGAGCCGCCGATTCCGCCTCGGCGTCGCCTGCCTCGATCTCGGCTACGCCGTGCTCTCGCACGGATCGCTCCGGACCATCGTCGAGCCGCTGCTGCGCGAGCTCGTGCCTGCGGTCGGCGATGCGGCCTCGCTCGGCATCCTCGACGGCGGCGACGTGGTCTATCTTGCCCGCGTCGGTGCCGGCCTTGATCGCCACAAGATGGATCGCCGGCCGGGCACGCGCATCCCCGCCTACAGTGCTGCGCTCGGCCACGTGATGCTGGCGCATCTGGCGCGGGACGAGCAGATCGCGCGGCTGGACTCGCGTCCGCGCGTAAAGTTGTCGGAACGAACGCTCACCGATCTCGATGCCCTGCTCGCCCGGCTCGATCAGGTCAAGAAGAAGGGCCATGCCGTCTCCGACGGCGAGAACGCCTACGGCTTGCGGACGTTGGCAACGCCGATCTTCGACGCGCAAGGTCTGGTGATTGCCGGATTGAGCGTCACCGTCGATGCGATGCGGATGGACATGCAGGCCTTTCGCGACCAGGCGCTGCCGCGGCTGGTGCAAGTGACGAGCCAGGCGCAGGATCTCGCGATCAAGTCGGGGCTGACGAGCTGAACACGGTCGCGGCGACTAGATGACCACATGGTCGAAGTCGGCGGCGATCCGGCTGTTCGGAAAGATCCTTGCCGCTTCAGCCAGGATCTCCTCGTCTTCGTAGCGCCCTGACATATGGGTCAGCACGAGCTGGTTCACGCCGTTCACGGCGGCAAAGGACGCCGCCTCTGCCGCGGTGAGATGGCCGTAGTTGCGCGCGGTCGGCGCGTCGCGATCGAGGAACGTTGCCTCGATCACCAGCATGTCGGCGTCAGCGACATCTTTGGAGAGCCCATCCGTCGTCTCGGTGTCGCCGATCACGACCAGCTTTTTGCCGCCGCTCGGCAGCCCCAAAACATCTTCCGGATCGATCGTGCGGCCATCGATGACGATTGGCCGGCCGGCGGCCAGCTCGCCGCGCAAGGGACCGTCGGGGACACCGAGCGCCGCGAGGCGATCGGACTGAAGGTGGCGACGAGCGGGACTCCTGAAGACGAAGCCAAAACTGTCGGTGTCGCGGTGGCGGACCGGAAAGCAGTCGATGGTGAAGTCGCCGGCGTCGATGACCTGCCCTTCGGTCACGGCTGCGAACTCCACCGCGATCGGCGCCCTGCCCGCGCCCCACAGGCCTGCGAGCATGCGGATGACGATCTCGAGCGTGCCTTCTCCGCCGTGAATGGTCATCACGTCGGAGGTTTGCCGCAAGCCCAGCGTCGAGAACAGGCCGGGGATGCCGAGCACGTGATCGAGATGCGCGTGCGTCAGCAGGATGCGGTCGAGCCGCCGAAAGCCGGCGCCGCTGCGCAGCAGCTGGCGCTGCGTGCCCTCACCGCAATCGACCAGGATGCGCCGGCCCGCGGCCTCCACCAGGAGAGCCGGATGGTTGCGCTCCGCGGAGGGAACGCTTGCCGAGGTCCCGAGAAATGTCAGGGCGAACATGGTCGTCGATGTCCAGCGACCGCCCTTCTCCGCAACACTACGGTGGACGGTCTCACCGTCCCCAATGCCACGCGAGCAGCAGCGCGTACAGGCCCATCGACGCGGCATAGAGCACGGCAAGCAGCGCGTAGCCGGCGATCTGGCGACTGATTGCAGCCTTCGGGGTCACCCACCAGTCGAGCGCCCTGAAGGCGGCCGGCACGAGCCACCAGCCGAGCAGCTGGGTGCTGACGAGATTGCCGACGAACAGCGACAGCCAGACCGGCACGCCGTGGCTGTCGATCAGCGGCCTGCTGATGAAATAGCCCCAGAGGTAGACCACGGGATAGAGCACCAGGAGGACGATCAGGTTGCTCTTCCAGATGAAGCCTGGCCCCTGCTCGGGAGCCTGCGTCTTGCCGGCCGGGAACCAGAAATTGAAGCCGTAGCTCGCCCGCTTCACGTTCATGCTGGCGTTGAAGCGCGCGCCCTCCTTCAGCAGCGTCTGCCGCAGCGGCGATTCGAGCCAGGCATTGAGATTGGCATCGCTGTCGAACGACAGGATGATGATCCATTCATCATGCAGGCCCGGAATCGGCCGCTCGATCTTGTGGCGCAGGAAGCCTTTGAACTCGGCCTCCGCGGCCTGGATGCGCTGCTGCCATGTGAGGAAGGCATCCTCTAACCCAGCAGGTACCTTGAACGAGATGACGGCGGAGACCGCGCTGTCGCGCTGGACGCCGGTGTCGGGCAGGATATGGACGTCCTCCGAGCCGACGAAGAAACGTTGTATCTCCGCGATCAGCTTCGCCCGCACCTCGCTCTGGAGCCAGGCGCGCGCGGCGGCCGGGCTCGCGAAGCGCAGGATGGTCACCCAGTCCACATGCGCCGGCGGCTGCGGCGGCACCACCTCCTGGCTGAGGAAGCCGGGCCACGTCTTGAGCTCCTCGCCGACCTCACCGTTCCACCGTGCGAACGCGGCAAAGCCATCGTCGGCGATGCGGCGCTGGATGACGAGGGCGACCGGTTGGCTGGCTGGATCAGGAGATGTGCTCATGAGCTGCCGTCTCAGCTCTTTTTATAGAGACGCTTGCCCATCACCCAGGTCTCGTCGATGCAGCGGTCGTCGCCGACCATCATGACGGCGAACAGCATGTTCGCGGCTTCGTCGACCGTGCGCGGACCAGCACCGTCGGCGACCAGCGACTGGTGCCAGGGCTGCGCCAGCTGGCCGGCATTCGGATCGAGTGCGACGAAATCAGCTTCCTTGCCGGGCTCGAAATTGCCGAGCTTGTCGTCGATGTAGAGACCCTCGGCACCGCCGAGCGTGACCGACCAGAAGCCGCGATAGGGCGAGAGCTTGTTGCGCTCGGCCTCGGCGAGGTCCTTGCGCGCGGGATCGATGCTGCCGTCGAGCATCGTGTTGTTGCACATGCCGACCTTATAGGCGTCGTCCAGCACGGCGATCATCGAGAAGCGGTTGCCGCCACCGACGTCGGTGCCGAACGACATCTTGACGCGGTGCTCCGGATCGGTGGCGCGGCCAAGGCGGAACAGGCCGCTGCCGAGGAACAGGTTCGAGCACGGGCAGAACACCACCGCCGCGCCCTTCTTCGACATGCGGCGGAACTCGTTGTTGGAGAGATAGACACCGTGGCCGCCGGAGAATTTCGGCCCGACCAGGTCGAACTTCTCGTAGACGCCGAGATAGTCCTGGCAATCGGGATGCTCGACCAGCACACCGCTGCATTCGGCCGGGTTCTCGGAGATGTGGGTATTGACCCAGCAGTCCGGATGCTCGTGCTTGAGGCGCTGGCACGCTTTCAGCAGTTCCGGCGAGGCGCCGAAGGCGAAGCGCGGCGTGATGGCGTAGAGGTTGCGGCCCTTGTTGTGGTACTGCGCGATCAGCCGCTTGCTGTCGCGGTAGAAATTCTCAGGGGTATCGATGAAATCGGCCGGCGCGTTGCGATCGATGCCGGTGAGGCCCGCGATCACGCGCATGTTGCGCCTGCTCGCTTCCTCGAACAGCTCTTCGGTCGAAACCGGCGAGGAGCTGGTGAAGGCCTGGCAGGTGGTGGTGCCGGCGGCGAGCAGTGCGTCGAGAAAACGCTTCACGCCCTCGCGCGCGTAGTTGCGATCCTTGTACTTGATTTCCTCGGGGTAGATCGACTTCTGCAGCCAAGGCAGCAGCTGCTCGCCATAGGCACCGAGCACGCGGGTCTGCGGCAGATGGATATGGCCGTCGATGAAGCCGGGCAGGATGATGCGATCCTTGATATGGGTAATCTCAACGCCCGGATGCGCGGCGGCGATCTTGTCGTAAGGACCGAACGCCTTGATGACGCCCTCCGTGACGACCATGAGGCCGTCCTGGTGAAAGCGCGCTGCCGCCTGCTCGTTGCCGAGGTGCTTCCAGGGATCGTCGACGAAATCGAAGAACGTGCCGCGAATACCGACGGTGGTCATGATCTGGTTCCTTCCTTAAGGCTGTGTGGCCTGCCGCACTGACGGCAGCGAGATCGCAAGCAACGCGCCGGCGACGGCGCAGAGGCCGAGATAGAGCCATCCGATCGGCGCCTGCGTCGCCTCGGGCAGCACCGCCGCGATGGCCATGGCGCCGCTGACGGCGAGATAGCAGAGCGCGCTGATGAGGCCGCCGATCAAGCCGTGGTCGCGCTCGAACAGGCCGAGGGCCATGCCGTACATCATCGGGCAGAGCACGCCGCAGCCACCGAGCACCAGCGCGCCGCCGATCGTGATCGACATGAAATCGAGACCGAGGGTCATGCCTGTTGCGGTCAGGACCACCGCACCGGCAAGGAACAGCGCGAAGGCGCCGAAGCCCAGCATGCGGGCCGGCATGAAGCGCGCGAAATGCGCGCAGCCGAGCTCCCCGGCGAGATTGACGCCGCCAAGGCCGAGCGCAACGAGGCCGTAGATGGCAGCGGAATAGCCGAGACCGGTCTGGTAGAAGAACGGCGCGACGACGCCGAACGCCAGTTGCGCGCTGGCCGCTGCGGCAAAGACGAGCACGAAGGCCAGGAAGCCCGGACGCACGAGCGCATCGCGAAGGATCCCGGCAGTGCGGCGCGGATCGAACGGTGCGCGCCGCTCCGCCGGCAACGTTTCAGGCAGAAGAAATACGACGATGGTGACAACGATTGCCGCGGCGATGGCAATGACGACGAAGACGCCGCGCCACGAGGTCAGCTCGACGATGAAGCCACCAGCCGCCGGCGCCAGCACGGGTGCAAGCCCCCAGGCAGCGCCTAGCAGGCCGGAGATCGCCGTGAGCTCGCGGCCGCGGAAGCAATCGGCCGCCACAGCATAAGCGACGACGAGGCAGGTGCAGCCGCCGATGCCTTGCAGGAAGCGCAAGCCCAGCAGCAGCGAGGCGCTGGTGGCGAGCGCGCAGGCGATGCTCATCGCGATCAGCACCGACAGCCCCGCGAGCAAAACGTTGCGGCGGCCGAGCGTGTCGGAGGCGATGCCGACCGGCACCAGCGCCAGACTCATGCCGAGCATGTAGGCGGTGACGGTGTTCTGCATCGACGCCGCATCAGCGGCGAGATCCACCACCATCTGCGGCAGGCCGGGCGTATAGGCATCGAGCGGAATCTGGCTGAACGGCACGACGCACAACAGGATCGGCACGATCCCACCCCTGGCGCGACCGGCGTCCGAAGCAAGTGCAGTCATGGCTTACGCCCCCTCGATGCCCGCCGGTCCCGTCTTTTCGTGCGCGCAATGAGAGGCGACGATGCAGGTTGCGGTTATTGACGCGCGGAACGTGCCAGAACTGTGTGTAGAAACTCTTAGGGGTGGCCGTTCAACGCGGCGGTTGATGGCGTGGTCGGCGCTACCTTGAGATGCTCCGACAAAAAACGCGAAAACAACCCCATGCACAGTACAAATCATTGAGGAATTTCGTCAGGCATGGCCCGCGCGCCGCCAGCAAGCACGTTTGACACGTCGGGCAAAACAGGCGCAGGATTGCACCATCGCCAGTTGTGAATTCGCCGTCGAGCCGCCGCCATTAACCGTTCGGAAGGCATCGCTGTTTCGAATCCCGGCCGTAACATACGAGGGACATCGCGATGCAACGAGGCTTGGCCACAGGTGCTGTTGACTGGAACTACGGCTCAATCAGCGCGCTTCTGAGCGCCCTGTACGCGCGCAAGATATCTGCGACAGAATTGCTCGAGCACACCATCGCCCGCATCGAGGCCCTGGACGGGCCGATCAACGCGATCATCGTTCGCGATTTCGATCGCGCCCGAGACGCCGCCCGCGGCGCCGATGCCGCGCTTGGCCGCGGCGAGCGGTTGCCGTTGCTCGGCATTCCCGTGACCTTGAAGGAACCGTTCAACGTCGCCGGCCTGAAGACGACGTGGGGCTTTCCGCATTTCAGGGATTTTCAACCGGCCGAAGATGCTCTCGTCGTCTCGCGGCTGAAGGCGGCGGGCGCCGTCATCATCGGCAAGACCAATATCCCGATCGGCCTCAGGGATTTCCAGAGCTACAACGAGATCCATGGGACCACGAACAACCCGTGGGACCTCGGCCGGTCGCCCGGCGGCTCCTCGGGCGGATCAGGGGCGGCGCTGGCCGCAGGGTTCGGTCCGCTCTCGATCGGCTCGGATATCGGCGGCTCGATCCGGGTACCCTCGCATTTCTGTGGCGTGTTCGGACACAAGCCGAGCCTCGGCCTGGTCCCGCTGCGCGGATATGGTTTGCCGCCGGCGCCGCCCGTCCCAGGCCAGGGCGATCTCGCTGTCGTTGGCCCGATGACGCGCACCGCCTCGGACCTCGCCTTGTCGCTCGACGTGATTGCCGGCCCCGACGAGACGCGCGACGGCATCGGCTATCGCCTTTTGCTGCCCGCGCCGCGCCATGAGCAGCTCGGGGATTTCAGGATCCTCGTGATCGACACCCATCCGCTGATGCCGACGGGTGACGCCGTGCGTTCGGCCATCGGACGGTTGGCGGAACGGCTTGAACGATCCGGCGCGCAAGTCGCGCGCTCGAGCACATCGCTGCCCGATCTTGCCGAGTCCGCACGGCTCTACATGAAGCTGGTGAATGCAGCGAGAAGTCCGCGCCTAACAGCGGCCGCCCTCGCAGAGGCGCAAGGCGTTGCCGCGGCACTGTCGCCCGACGACCGCAGCCTGCACGCCGAGCGTGCGCGCGGTTGGGGCATGCTCCATCGGGAATGGCTGGCGGCCAACGCGGCCCGCCTGCAACTGCAGCAAAGTTGGCAGCAGTTCTTCCGCGAGTTCGACGCGGTGGTCTATCCGGCCGCCGCCGTGCCGGCCTTTCCGCACGACCATTCCGAGCCCTTCGATGCGCGACAGCTCGACATCGACGGCAAGCTCTACAACTATTCCGATGCGTGCTTCATCTGGGCAGATCCGGCTTCAACCTGCGGATTGCCCGCGACCGCCGCTCCAATCGAGCGCACGCCTTCGGGCCTGCCGATCGGCGTCCAGATCATCGGGCCTTACCTTGAGGACCGTACGACGATCGCGCTGGCCGGGCTGATCGAACGCGAGTTCGGCGGCTTCGTCCCGCCGCCGGCGCTTCCTGCAATGTAATCCGCGCGATAACGGAGATCGACGGCGCTACGACGCTCTGTCAGTCGACTGCGCCTCGACCGCCTGCACGGCGACATCAGCCACCTGCCGCAGCGCTTCACGATCCGCGCCAGACGACGCCATCACGCCCATGCCGACCGACACCGCAGAGACATAACGCGCGAGTGCGGCGGGATCTGACGTCGGCTTGAGGTCACCTTCGGCCTTGGCGCGGATGAAACGGTCGCGAAGCTGGTCCTCGTTCTGGGCGCGGCGGGCGGCGAGCTCGAAGGGGACGTTCTCGGAGCCGGTGCCGCAGGCGATGCCGCCCTGCACGAGCAGGCAGCCGGGCGGGTTGGCGGGATCGGTCTGCTTTTCGGCGATGCCCATCAGCATCCGCGCGGCGACCTCGCGGGCGGTGGGGGCTGCGACCACTTCGTCCATCCAGGCGCCGCGCAGCTTGGTGTAGCGGTCGAGCGCGGCCTTCAGCAGGCCTTCCTTGTTGCCGAAGCAGGCATAGAGACTGGGCGGGTTGATGCCCATGGCCTCGGTGAGCTGGGCAATCGTGGCGCCCTCATAGCCATGGCGCCAAAACACTTCCATCGCCTGGTCCAACGCCACATCGGCGTCGAATTCGCGGGGGCGTCCCATGCCCATGTCCTTGGTCTCCTCACAATCGGCGCTTCGCCCCAATCAACGCCCGATGCTATCTAGTTGTTCTCACTTTATTTTCTCTTTCGCCTTCCCATTCTTGCGGTAAGCGGCTACAATTTTCTTAGCGAACGGTACATAAGTATCTTGCGCTGCGATATCTAGCTCCACATCTGTAGTGAACACTACATATCTGGAGCGCGCAAATGCCCCCGTCCCAAATTACCTCCCGCGCCGGCCTTATCCGCCGCCTTCTCGGCGGCGTCGCCATCGTGGGCGCCCTCGCTGTCGCCGGCTCGATCGCGACCGGCCACTACTTCCGTGCCGCGCAGGCGACCGCAACGGCGGCCGCGGCTGAACAGGCCGTCCCTGTCACGGTCGCGCTGATCGAGCCCAAGCAGACCGTGCTGTGGGACGATTTCTCCGGCCGGCTCGAGGCGATCCAACGCGTCGAGCTTCGCCCGCGCGTGGCCGGTGCGATCCTGTCGACGAACTTCACCGAGGGCGCGCTGGTCAAAGCCGGCGACGTGCTGTTCAAGATCGACCCGGCGCCCTATGCGGCCGAGGTCGACAAGGCCGCCGCCCAGCTCGAAGCCGCCAAGGCGCGCGTCGTCTTCACCCAGAGTGAGCTCGAGCGCGGTGCGCAGCTCGTCGGCAACGCCGTGGTCACCCGGCGTGACTACGACCAGCGCGACAACGCCAATCGCGAAGCGATCGCCAATGTGAAGGCCGCTGAAGCGACGCTCCAGACCGCCAAGCTCAATCTCGACTACACTGAGGTGCGTGCACCGGTCGACGGCCGCGTCGGCAAGATCGAGGTTACCGTCGGCAATCTCGTCGCCGCCGGCACCGCCTCCCCGGTGCTGACCTCGCTGGTCTCGGTCAATCCAATCTACGCCTCGTTCGACGCGGACGAAGAGATCGTGCTGCACGCGCTGAACTCGATCGCGGACGGCTCCGGCAAGCGCGGCAATCTCGACCAGATCCCGGTGGAGATGACGACGTCAGGCGGCCTCTCGGCCAAGGGCCACATCCAGCTCATCGACAACCAGGTCAACGGCCAGAGCGGCACGATCCGCGTCCGCGCGGTATTCAAGAACGAGGACGGGCGTCTTATCCCCGGCCAGTTCGCCCGCGTGCGCATGGGCCAGCCGAAGCAGCAGACCTTGGTGATGGTCGACGAGCGTGCGATCGGCACGGACCAGGACAAGAAGTTCGTGATGGCGGTGGGTGACGACAGCCGCGCGGTCTACCGGCCGATTACGCTTGGCGGCGCCGTCGATGGTCTTCGCATCGTCACCACGGGCCTGAAGCCCGGCGACCGCATCGTGGTCAACGGCTTGCAGCGCGTGCGCCCCGGCGCTCTCCTCAAGACGGAGATCGCACAGATGGGCGCGCGGGGGCCGCAGCAGGCCTCCAACCACAGCAACCAGGACGTGGTGCAACGTTAGTCTTCTCTGTCATTCCGGGGCGCGCGTAGCGCGAACTATGGTGCGCAATTGCGCACCTGAGAATCCAGCAGTTTGGAAACTCCTACCACACTTCACCTCTGGATTCCGGGTTCGCGGGCTTCGCCCACGCCCCGGAATGACGGGGAGCGGTCGGAGAACCACAGGATATTGCCCAGGGGCAAAGCCATGAATCTCTCAAAGTTCTTCATCGACCGTCCGATCTTTGCCGGCGTGCTGTCGGTCCTGATTTTTCTTGCGGGCCTGATCTCGCTGTTCGCGATGCCGATCTCGGAATATCCCGATGTCGTGCCGCCCTCCGTCGTGGTGCGCGCGACCTATCCCGGCGCCAATCCCAAGGTGATCGCGGAAACGGTGGCTACTCCAATCGAGGAGCAGATCAACGGCGTCGAGAACATGCTGTACATGTCGAGCCAGGCGACCACCGACGGCGCCATGACGCTGACGGTGACGTTCCGTCTCGGCACTGATCCCGACAAGGCGACGCAACTGGTGCAGAACCGTGTGCAGCAGGCCGAGCCGCGCCTGCCGGCCGTGGTGCGTCAGCTCGGCATCATCACCAAGAAGTCGTCGCCCGACCTCACCATGGTCGTGCATCTGTTGTCGCCGAACGGCCGTTACGACATGACGTATTTGCGCAACTATGCGGTGCTCAACGTCAAGGACCGGCTGGCGCGGATCGACGGCGTCGGCGATGTCCAGCTCTACGGCGCCGGCGACTATTCGATGCGGGTCTGGGTCGATCCGCAGAAGGCGGCCGAGCACGGCCTGACCGCCAGCGACATCGTCAAGGCGATCCAGGCGCAGAACGTCGAGGCCGCCGCCGGCGTGGTCGGCTCCTCCCCGAACGTCAAGGACATCGATCTCCAGCTCTCCGTCAACGCCGAAGGCCGGCTCGCGAACGAGGAGCAGTTCGGCGACATCGTGGTGAAGACCGGCGCGCGCGGCGAGGTCGTTCGCCTGCGCGACGTCGCGCGTATCGAGCTGGGTGCGTCCGAATACGGCCTGCGCTCGCTGCTCGACAACAAGCAGGCGGTGGCGATCCCGATCTTCCAGGCGCCCGGCTCCAACGCGCTGCAGATTTCCGATAACGTCCGCGCCACCATGGCCGAGATCAAGAAGAACATGCCGGAAGGCGTGTCCTACCAGATCGTTTATGACCCCACCCAGTTCGTGCGGTCCTCGATCGAGGCTGTCATCCACACGCTGCTGGAGGCGATCGCGCTGGTGGTGCTGGTGGTGATCCTGTTCCTGCAGACCTGGCGGGCTTCGATCATTCCGCTGCTGGCCGTGCCGGTATCGATCGTCGGCACGTTTGCGGTGATGCACGTGTTCGGCTTCTCCATCAACGCGCTCAGCCTGTTCGGCCTCGTGCTTGCGATCGGCATCGTCGTCGACGACGCCATCGTCGTGGTCGAGAACGTCGAGCGCAACATCGAGGCCGGGCTGTCGCCGCGCGATGCCACCTATCAGGCCATGCGCGAGGTGTCGGGGCCGATCATCGCGATCGCGATGGTGCTGATCGCCGTGTTCGTCCCCCTCGCCTTCATCTCCGGCCTCACCGGACAGTTCTACAAGCAGTTCGCGCTGACGATCGCGATCTCGACCGTGATCTCGGCGGTCAACTCGCTGACGCTGTCGCCCGCACTGTCTGCCTTGCTGCTCAAGGGGCACAACGAGCCGAAGGACAAGCTGACGATCATCATGGAAAAGAGCCTTGGCTGGTTCTTTCGCCGCTTCAATCGGGCGTTCACCTACTCCTCGGAGAGTTACAGCGGCACCGTGACCAAGGTGATCTCGGGCAAGGCCGCAGTGATGGGCCTCTATGTGGTGCTGGTCGGCCTGACCGCCTTCCTGTTCCAGCAGGTGCCGAGCGGCTTCGTGCCGGGCCAGGACAAGCAGTACCTCGTCGGCTTCGCCCGCCTGCCCGATGGCGCCACGCTCGACCGCACGGAAGAGGTGATCCGCAAGATGAGCGACATCGCGCTGACCCAGCCAGGTGTCGAGAGCTCCGTGGCCTTCCCGGGCCTGTCGATCTCCGGCTTCACCAATTCGTCCAACGCCGGCATCGTGTTCTCGACGCTGAAACCGTTCGACGAGCGCAAGGATCCGTCACTCAGCGGTCCCACGCTGGCGGCCGAGCTGAACAAGAAATACGCCGGCATCCAGGAGGCCTTCATCGCCATGTTCCCGCCGCCGCCGGTCAACGGCCTCGGCACCATCGGCGGCTTCAAGCTGCAGATCGAGGACCGCGCGGGCCTCGGCTATGACGCTCTGAACGAGGCAACGAAGGCATTCATGGCGGCGATGCAGAAGGCGCCGGAGATCGCTGGCGTGTTCTCGAGCTTCCAGGTCAACGTGCCCCAGCTGTTCGCCGACATCGACCGTACCAAGGCGCTCCAGCTTGGCGTGCCCGTGACCGAGGTGTTCAACACGCTCCAGATCTACCTGGGATCGTACTACGTCAACGACTTCAACAAGTTCGGCCGCACCTATTCCGTCCGCGTCCAGGCCGACGCGCCGTTCCGCGCGCGCGCCGACGACATCAGGCAGCTGAAGGTGCGCTCATCCTCCGGCGACATGGTGCCGTTGTCGGCGCTGCTGAAGATCCGCCAGAGCGCGGGGCCCGAGCGCGCGATCCGCTACAACGGCTTCCTGTCGTCCGACATCAACGCGGCGGCTGCGCCCGGCTTCTCCTCGGGCCAGGCACAGGAGGCGGCGACGCGGATCGCGGCGGAGACGTTGCCGCCCGGCTTCGCCTTCGAATGGACCGACCTGACCTATCAGGAGTTCATCGCCGGCAATTCCGGCATCTGGGTGTTCCCGCTGGCGATCCTGCTGGTGTTCCTGGTGCTGGCCGCGCTCTATGAGAGCCTGACCCTGCCGCTCTCGATCATCATGATCGTGCCGATGGGCCTGCTCGCGGCGATGTTCGGCGTCTGGATCTCGAAGGGCGACAACAACGTCTTCACCCAGATCGGACTCATCGTTCTCGTGGGCTTGTCCGCCAAGAACGCGATCCTGATCGTCGAATTCGCGCGCGAGCTCGAATTCGCAGGCCGCACGCCGATCCGCGCGGCGATCGAGGCGAGCCGCTTAAGGCTTCGTCCGATCCTGATGACGTCGATGGCGTTCATCATGGGCGTGCTGCCGCTCGTACTCTCGACCGGTGCCGGTTCGGAGATGCGGCGTGCGATGGGCGTTGCCGTGTTCTCCGGCATGATCGGCGTCACCGTGTTCGGCCTGTTCCTGACGCCGGTGTTCTATGTGCTGCTCAGAACCATCACCGGCAACAAGCCGCTGGTGCATCACAGCAGCGACATCAGCGCAGCCCCGGTGCAGGGGCTTGCCGAGTGAACAGGGTCCCGCCGCGGCACGCGCCCTGCGGGACCAAGAAAATCGTATCGCATCGGTTATTTCCGGTTCTCCTCGCAGAATTTCAGCGCGGCGAGCGCCTCGCCGGCGCGCGGTATCTGCATCTCGATGCTGTCCTCGTCATCGTCCTCGAAATCGAGCGTGAGGCGCTTGGCTTTCGAGAGCCGGTCCATGATCGACTGGTCGTATTCGAAGATGCCGCGCACGGTGGTCTTGTCCATGACCTCCCATTTCGCCTTCCTCATGATGTCGGCGTCATCAGTGCCGACATCGGCCCGGAGTATCTCGCCGACCTTGTCCCATTCCCAGCCGTCATAGATCATCACGATCACGATCGCCTTGTCGGAATAGGTGATGACGATGACGTAGTCGCGGTTCTCGTCCTGCTTGTCCTTGTAGCCGCGGCTCGCATTGCAATGCGTGTCCTGGGTGCGCTTCTCGATGGTCCAGTCGCCGACCTTGGACTGTTGCGCAAGCGCGGGCCTTGAGCTCAAGGCGGCTGCGCCCGCGAGAATTCCGGCGGCGAGAAGAAATTGTTTCATGTCGGCCTCCAGCGCGTTCCCCACGCCGAGATGACCACCTCTGCCGACGGCTCGCAAGGGTTTCGGGCAGCGGTCGAGGCGAGCGGCCAGCGGCCGTCCTAGCCCCGTCGCGGCACGATCGCTATCGGGGTGAAAGTGTAAACCTCCTCGCCGTTCTGGTTGAACATCGTCCATTTCACCAGCGCGATGCCCTGCGGCTTCGACTTCGAAGGCGTCAGGCTCATGACCTCCCCGACCAGATGCAGGCGGTCGTTGGGCCGCACCGGAACGGTCCAGCGCAGCCCGTCGACACCGGCGCCGATCAGCGGATGCGGGCCGAAGGGGCGGGTCTGGATCGCGAGGTTCATGGCCATCGCAGCGGTGTGCCATCCCGAGGCAGCAAGCCCCTTGAACAGGGTCGTCTTGGCCGCCTCATGGTCGAGGTGCATCGGCTGCGGATCATACTCGGCGGCGAAACGCTTGATGTCGGCCTCGGTGACCTGAATTTCCGGGGATTTGAACCGCATTCCGATGGTGAGATCGTCGAACCACTCGACCTGCGCCATGATTTTGCCTCGCAGTATGATGGACCGCTGCCGAAAGCGCGCGGCTAAAAGGATTTCGCGAAATTGCGATGTAACGGGTCCGCGGCGCACAAACCAGCCCGGGGGTCCCCCGCGAAACCTCTTTCCCGATGCGACGAAACACGCCTGAAACAGATGGCCGGTTAAGTCGTTGTCAAAATAAATACAGGGACGGCCACCATGCAATTCCTCCTCGACCTGATTTACGACTATGCCTGCTGCCAGAACCTCGTCGCGCAGTCGCTACGGGAGGATGAGCTATGATCGAGCTGATCTCCGCCCTGCTCGCCCTTTGCAGCATCGGTGTCTTTGCAGCGCATGCGCTGGATGCCTATCGCACCACGCATCACTGAGCGCTTGCTCTTCGCTTGAGCATGATCTTTTCGGAAAACCGCTGCACACTTTGCGCTAACGCGGCCCTTCGGGTCCGGATCATGCTCTAGAACGGCCGCCGGTAAAAATGCTCTGAATGCGTCGCCGGTGGAAATCTATTGGCGAGCGCGAGCGCTGCCCTTTCATCCGTCTCGAGCGCGATCTTCTGCGCGAGCATCACGTCGCCCGGCACGAGGAAGCCTGAGGGGACGAAGCACCAGCCCATTGTCGCGTGACCGGCCTCGTCGACTTCATGGACGTTGGCGGCCGTGCCGTAGTGAATGCGATACTTCTTGCCGGTATCGCAGCCGATGACGTCGAAATACCGGTGCTGCTCGAACTGCGCCCGCTGCTCCGGCGTCAACCAATCGGCCAGAAGCCGGCGGCCCCGCGCGTCGGGCGTGTTCTCGCCGAAGAAGCGCCGGTAGAGTTCGCGCAGCGCGTGCAAGCGGGCACGCGCGGGCGCGCGGAACCACAATGCCGCGAACATGAGCAGCTCAGATCAGCCGCCGACCAAGCGGGGATAGAACAGCGTTTCCTGCGCGGTCGGATCGAACGACTTGATACGGGTGACTTCGCCGGGTCCGGTTCGGAGGGCGGCGGTGAAGCCGGCTCCGGTCAGCTCCCGAAAGCGCTGTTCGGCTCGCGCCAGCGCTTCGGCATTGCCAGGATCAAACTCGTGGCGGGTGTCGCCAGTCTGGTCCATCACGATCTGGGTTGCCATAGTTGAGTCTCCTCATTCCCAGCCCTGAAACGGATCAAAGCAAACCTCGTGCCGTCGGTTCCGGAAGGCAACAACTTTCTCGCGCCGACGCATCACGCCTTGCTGAGCAAGAGCGTTTTCGAGCGGAGTGGACGCCGGTTCGCGTAGAGCCCCGTTCGAAAACGAGGTTCTCGTCAGCGCGAGGCCGCCGCCCCTCCCCCCTCGTCGATCTGCCGGCCCATCAGCGCGATTGCCTTCTGATAGACGCCGGCGGCATTCCATGCCTCGATCGCGGCGAAATTCGGCTCGCCCGGCTGGTAACCGGCTCCCGTACGCCAGCCATGGGCCTTGAGGAAATTGGCGGTCGAGTTCAGCGCATTGGCGGCGACCTCGAGATTGCCGGTGCCATAGGCCAGGATGTTCTTGGGCATGAACTGGGTCTGGCCGACCTCGCCATGCATGGAGCCGCGGGTTGATCCCGACAGGGTGCCGCGGTCGATCAGCTTCAGCGCGGCATAGAGCTGGTCGGTGAAGAATTCGGGACGGCGGCAGTCATAGGCAAGCGTTGCGATCGAGGAGAGCATGTTCTGGTTGCCGCGCTGGCTGCCGAAGCCGGTCTCCATGCCCCAGATCGCGATCAGCGGTCCCGGCGGGACACCGTAACGCTGCTGGATCGAGGCGAACAAGGCGGCCTGCGACTGCTTGAGCTGCCGCCCCTTGGCAACGATGGTGGTGGCGCCGCGCTTGGCGAGGAACTGGTCCAGCGTCAGCGAGAAGCTGCGCTGGCCGCGGTCGGCGGCAATGGTGGCGCTGGCGTAATTGGCCTGCATCAGGGCACTGATCGCGGTCGGGCCGATGCCTTTTCCCTGCGCCTCCGCACTAAACTCGCGCTTCCAGGCCTCAAAGCCGGCCGGCGAGCTGCCGCATTGCGCAGCCTCGGCCATGGGCACGGAGAGAAGCAGCGCGGTCGCGCCAATCACTGCCGTCGCGACTGTCCTGCCCATGACCATTGCTCGTTCCTCTCCCTGGATGCACGACCGGCTCGTGCGAGCGCATGATCCTACGCCCGCTGCAATCGCTCAAGTCCCGACAGATACAATCAATCCAGGCAAGACCCTTGACACCGGCGCCTTACACCCCCTCCGCTCCCAGCAGAAAATCCACCATGATGCTCTGATGCTGCTGGTACATGTCCGTGCCGGTCCCGGTCACGCAGCCGATCCTGCGGGCGGCTGCGATGAACGGTGACACTTCGGGCTTGGTGATGACGCAGCCGCAATAGGTCGAGGGCGCAAGCCGCGCGACGTCGACCGGCAGCGGGTCGCCATCCTTCATTCCGGCGGGGGTGGCATTGGCGACGAAGTCGAATCCGGCCGGGTCCGCTGAGCCGGTCCGCACCGACGCTTTGCCCAGCCTGTTGAGCTGGTCGACCAGTGCGTCGCGGCGCTCGGCCAGACTGTCGTGGATCGCAAGCTCGCGGACGCCGGCCTCGACCAGCTCAAGCGCGATCGCCGAGCCCGCACCGCCCGCACCGACGAGCAGCGCCCGCGTCCCCTGCGGATCGATCCCCTTCGCCCGCGCCGCGCCGACGAAGCCCAGGCCGTCCACCATGTCGCCATGCCATGCGCCGTCGGGGCGCCGGCGCATCAGGTTGACGGTGCGCAGGAAATGCGCGCGCTCCGTCGCGCTCGCACAAGCCTGGTAGCAGGCGAATTTATGCGGGATGGTCACGACGATGCCATCGAGGTTCTTCAGCCGCGTTGCTACGGAGAGAAAATCGGCCAAATCCCCTGACGCCACCTGAACCGGCACGAGCATGCCGTCATGCCCGCGCGCGGCAAAGGCGGCGCTTACGCCCGCCGGTGAGCGCACCTGTGCGATGGGATCGCCGACGATGACGTAGAGCCGCGTGGCACCTGTTGGCGCCGGAATCATGTCGCTCAAGCCCGGGCCTCCGCGGCGGTCAGGTAAGTCAATTCCAGGCCGTCCAGATTGCCCTCCTTGCGCCATCTGTCGAGCAGCCGCAGGAACGCCACCGGCCCGCGCCAGTACTGGCTGTTTCGCGCCGCAATCGGATCGAACACGCCTTCATTGTTGTAATAGCCGGGCGTGCATTCGGCGAGATAGGTCTGGCGGCCGATCGCGGCCTTCACGACCTCGTCCACCCAGGCGTCCTCGGCCTGGAGGGTCGGCTCCAACGTCCTCGCGCCGCGCTTGCGCGCCTGATCGATGACATAGGCGATGTGCTGCGACTGCTCGTCGATGATGTGGGGGAAGTTGGCGCTCTGGCCGGCCTGCACTGTCACGATCAGGAAGCAGTTCGGAAAGCCGCGGCTGTAGAAACCGTGCATGGTCTTGACGCCATCGCGCCAACGCTCGGACAGGCTAATGCCGTCGCGGCCATAGACCTCGAAGCCCATCCGCCGCGCATAGTCGGTGCCGACCTCGAAGCCGCTGGCATAGATCAGGCAGTCGAGCCCATAAGTCTTGCCGTCGACGACAACGGCATTCTCCGTGATGCATTCGACGCCTTGCCCTCTGGTGTCGACGAGATGCACGTTGGGTTGATTAAAAGTGTCGAGATATTCGTCGTGGAAGCACGGCCGCTTGCAGAACGCCTTGTACCAGGGTTTTAGCGCGGCCGCGGCTGCTTCATCCTTCACCACGGCGTCCACGCGGGCACGGATCTCCTCCATCTTGCGGTAGTCGGCCTGCTCGATGACCTTCAGCGCCTCCTCCATCGAGCTCACCGGCTGCGGTTGCCGGCGCGGCGCCAGCAGGATCTCGCCGAGAAGGCCAGTCCAGCCGTCCTGCACCAAGTCCTGTTCGAACGGCTCACCCGAGATCACGGCGGTGAAATTGTCCATGCGCTCGCGCTGCCAGCCGGGCTTGAGGCCCTGCACCCAGGCTTGATCCGTCGGCCGGTCGTCGCGCACACCGATCGCCGAGGGCGTGCGCTGGAAGACATAGAGCTCCTTCGCCGAGCGGCCGAGATGCGGCACGCATTGCACGGCGGTGGCGCCGGTGCCGATGATGCCGACGCGCTTGTCAGCAAGGCCGGTGAGGCCGCCTTCGGCCGTGCCGCCGGTGTAGGCGTAATCCCAGCGGCTGGTGTGGAAGCTGTGGCCTCTAAACGTCTCGATGCCGGGAATGCCCGGCAGCTTCGGGCGGCTCAGCGGACCGCCGGCCAGGATGACGAAGCGCGCGCGGATGCGGTCGCCGCGATCGGTCTCGACCAGCCAGCGCGCCTCCTGCTCCTGCCATTCCATGCGCGAGATGACGGTCTGAAACAGCGCGCGCTCATAGAGCGAGAAGTGGCGGCCGATGCGGCGCGAGTGCTCGTAGATCTCCGGCGCCCGCGCATACTTTCGCACCGGCATGTAGCCGGTCTCTTCCAGCAGCGGCAGATAGATATAGCTCTCGGTATCGCAGGCAGCTCCCGGATAGCGATTCCAGTACCAGGTACCGCCGAAATCGGCGGCCTTTTCCACGATACGAAAATCCGCGATGCCTGCTTCGCGCAGACGGGCACCACAGAGCAGCCCGCCAAAGCCGCCGCCGACGATCAGGACTTCAGTCTGTTCGCTGACCGCCTCGCGCGCAAAGCCGGGATCGGCCCAGGGATCGTCGAGGTAGCGGCCGAATTCGCCTGCGACCTCGACATACTGCGCCTTGCCCTCGGCGCGCAGACGGCGGTCGCGCTCGTCGCGATAGCGCGCACGGAGTGCGGAAACGTCAACCGTAGCTGCGCCGGCTGTACCGGTCTTGTGTCTTTCCGCTGACATTCATTTCCTCCACGGGATGCTGCTTCGCCGGCAGCTCACCGCAAATTAGCCCCGAAAAAGTGACGCACGCAATCACGTCCGCTGTTTTTTGCGTGAACGCCGCGTGACGTTCCGCTACGTTCAAGCGCAAATCACAAGCCTACGCCACGCAACGACGTGGCAATCCGGAGGAGACCATGCAGGGATTGATGATGGACATGCCGCTGCTGATCGGCGGCCTGATCCAGTATGCCGCCGATTATCACGGCGAAGCGGAGATCGTCGCGCGCGAGATCGAGGGCGACATCCATCGCTATACCTATGCCGACGCCCATCCCCGCATCAAGCGCATGGCGCTGGCCTTAAAGCGGCTCGGCATGAATCAAGGCGACCGCGTCGGCACGCTGGCCTGGAATACGCACCGGCATTTCGAGATGTTCTATGCGGCACCGGGGATGGGCTACGTGCTGCACACCGTCAATCCCAGGCTGTTTCCCGAGCAGCTCGCCTACATCATCAACCACGCCGAGGACCGCCTGCTGTTCATCGACCGCGCCACGCTGCCGATCGTCGAAGCGATCGCGCCGCAGCTGAAGACGGTCGAAGCTTATGTCGTGATGTCCTCGCGCGAGCGGATGCCGGAGACGAGGCTTGCCAACGTGCATTGCTACGAAGATCTGCTCGGACGCGAGAACGACGCCGGCTTCGCCTGGCCGGAGTTCGACGAGAAATCCGCCTCCACGATCTGCTACACCTCGGGCACGACGGGCAATCCCAAGGGCGTGATCTATTCGCACCGCGCCGCGATCCTGCAGACCATGACCTGCTGCAATTTCGACTTCCTGCCGGGCCATGTCGAAGGCGTGCGCGAAGTGATGATGCCGATGGCGCCGCTATTCCACGGCAATGGCTGGAACATGCCGTTCAGCGCGCCCTACACCGGCTCCAAGCTGGTGCTGCCCGGCCGCAACTACGAGCCCGACAAGCTCTACGAACTGCTCGAAGGCGAGAAGGTGACGCTGTCGGCGGGCGTGCCGAGCTTCTGGCTGATCCTGCTCGACTGGCTCGGACGCACCGGCAACAAGTTCTCGACCTTGCGCGCGACGTTGTCGTCGGGCTCGGCTCCACCGCGCGCCATGGTCGAGAAGCTCAAGCGCGAGTACAATGTCGACTATATCCAGGCCTGGGGCATGACCGAGGCGCTGAGCTGCTCGATGCCGGGCCTGCGGCCGGGCTCGGAGCATCTCAGCGACAAGGAGAAGTTCGACCGACGTCAGGTCTCCGGCCGCGCCTGTTTCGGCACGCATTTGCGCATCGTCGACGACGCCGGCGCTGAGCTGCCGCGCGACGGCAAGACGGTCGGCCATTTGCGTGCCCGCGGCCCCTGGGTCGCCTCCGGCTACATGAAGTTGGAGGAAGGCCTCGATCGCGACGGCTGGCTGATCACCGGCGACATGGCCGTGATCGACAGCCAAGGCCACGTCACGCTCACCGATCGCTCCAAGGACGTGATCAAGTCCGGCGGCGAATGGATCTCCTCGATCCAGCTCGAGGATATCGCCTTGTCGCATCCCGACGTGCTGCAGGCTGCCGTCGTCGCCATCGCGCATGAGAAATGGCAGGAGCGTCCCCTGCTCCTTGTCGTCCGCAAGAAGGGCGCGACCGTCGACAGCAAGACGCTGCTCGAGCACATGCGGCCGAAGATCGCGAGCTGGTGGCTGCCCGACGCCGTCGAATTCCTCGACGAATTCCCGATGACCGGCACCGGCAAGGTGTTGAAATCGGCGCTGCGCGAGAAATTTAGGGAATATCGCGTCGCATGACGGAACGATCGCGTGCGGACAATTCCGTGCGCGGTCTTCATCTTTTGGTCAATTCGGGAGCGATATACCGAGGCCTCGCTCACCTTGGATCGAGGACATCATGACGTTTTCCGGATTGGGCATGCATCTCGGCAATCTGTCGCGCTTGTCGAACGCGCTGACGCGCTCGATCAGCCCGGAGAACTTCACCGGCGAGAAGGGCAAGGGCGGCATGTCCGTCGACGGCCCCGCCGCGCGTCAGGCCCGCGATCTCGGCCAGGGCTGGAAGGTCTCTCCTTACGTGGTCATCGAACCGGGCGCGACGTTCACGCTCGCCGACATCGAGGGCCAGGGCGCGATCCAGCAGATCTGGATGACGCTGGCGCGCGGACGCCTGCGCCATTCGATCCTGCGCGTGTACTGGGACGACCAGCAGCAGCCCAGCGTGGAATGTCCGGCCGGCGATTTCTTCGCCTGCGGGTGGGAGGAGTTCGCGCAGGTCTCCTCGCTCGCAGTCTGCGTCAATCCCGGCCGCGCCTTCAACTGCTACTGGGAGATGCCGTTCCGCAAACGCGCGCGCTTCACGCTGGAGAACCGCAGCGAGGAGCAGATCACGATCTACTACCAGATCAACTACACGCTGACCGACGTGCCCGAGGACTGCGCCTATTTCCATGCGCAGTTCCGGCGCACCAATCCGCTGCCCTACAAGGACGTCTACACCATCCTCGATGACGTCAGGGGCGCAGGCCACTACGTCGGGACCTACATGGCCTGGGGTGTCCACAACAACGGCTGGTGGGGCGAAGGCGAGATCAAATTCTTCATCGACGGTGACGGCGCATTCCCGACCATCTGCGGCACCGGCACCGAGGACTATTTTTGCGGCGCCTATAATTTCGATCCCTATGTCGCCCATTCCGGCCAGGCTCCCTTCCAGCAATCGCGCTATCAGGAATTCACCACGCCCTATGCCGGCCTGCCGCAGGTGATCCGGCCCGACAGCGTCTACCGATCGCAGCAGCGCTTTGGTCTCTACCGCTGGCACATCCCCGATCCCGTGCGCTTCCGAAGCGATCTTCGCGTGACGATCCAGGCGCTGGGCTGGCTGCCCGGCGCGAGCGACGGAAAATATCTTCCATTGCAGGACGACATCGCCTCGGTCGCGTTCTGGTACCAGACACTGCCGACGGCGCCCTTCCCGGCGCTGCCCGGGCCGGACTATTTGGAAATCGCCTAAAGCGCGATGAGATTAGGACGAATTGTCATCGCGCCTTAGGTTGTTGTTTGAGCATGATCTTTTCGGAAAACCGCTGCGCACTTTTCCGGATCATGCTCTAGGCGCGGCTGCGGTTCGATCAAGGAGACCAGAGATGCTCTATCCGATGTCGCCCAAAGTCGTCGAGCTCAAGCGCAAGCTCGAGAGCTTCATGGACCGCCACATCTATCCGAACGAGGAGCGCATCTATCGCGAGGCGGAGGAGCTCGGTCCATGGAAGGTCTATCCCGTCGTCGAGGAGCTGAAGCCGCTGGCCCGCGCTGAAGGCCTCTGGAATCTGTTCCTGCCGGAGTCCAGCCACGGCGCCGGGCTCACCAATCTGGAATATGCCCCGCTCTGCGAGGTGATGGGCCGATCGCATCTGGCGCCCGAAGTGTTCAACTGCTCCGCGCCTGACACCGGCAACATGGAGGTGCTGGAGCGCTACGGCTCCGAGAAGGACAAGGAGCGCTGGCTGAAGCCGCTGCTCGCGGGCGAAATCCGCTCCTGCTTCGCCATGACCGAGCCGGCCGTGGCGTCGTCGGATGCGACCAACATCGAAAGCTCGATCGTGCGCGACAGCGATCATTACGTCATCAACGGGCGCAAATGGTACACGACCAACGCGACCGATCCGCGCTGCAAGATCTGCATCTTCATGGGCAAGACCGATCCTAACAATCCGGATCGCCACAAGCAGCAATCCATGATCCTGGTGCCGATGGACACGCCCGGCATCGAGGTCAAGCGGCCCCTGCCCGTGTTCGGCTTCTACGGCGTGCCTGACCGCGCTTCAGAAGTGGTATTCACCAATGTGCGCGTGCCCAGGGAAAACATGCTGCTCGGCGAAGGTCGCGGTTTCGAGATCGCACAGGGCCGCCTCGGCCCGGGCCGCATCCACCACTGCATGCGCCTGATTGGCCTTGCCGAGCGCACGCTGGAAAAGATGTGCCGCCGCGTCCGCAGCCGCATCGCCTTCGGCAAGCCCGTCTCCGAGCAGACGGTGACGCAGGAGCGCATCGCGGAAGCCCGCATCATGATCGAGCAGGCCCGGCTGCTGACGCTGAACGCCGCCTATGCCATGGACACGGTCGGCAACAAGGTGGCGAAAGCCGAGATCGCGATGATCAAGGTCGCCGTGCCCAACATGGCCTGCCAGATCATCGACTGGGCGATCCAGGCGCACGGTGGTGGCGGCACATCGAATGATTTCGGCTTGACGCAGGCTTATGCGACGGCACGGCTTCTGCGCCTTGCCGACGGACCGGACGAGGTGCACCGGAACCAGATCGCGAGGTTCGAGCTGAGGAAATACTCGAACGTCTAAGCCAACGCTGGCGCGTCGGTACTAGAGACTGCGCAACAGGATCGGCGTTAGTCGAAGCTCGGCGGCTCCTCGATGGGCGCGGATACATTCTGATTCGAAATCGCTTCGAGCATTGCTCCGAAAATGATGAACGGCAGATAGAACGCAAGCATGATCGTATTCCTCCTGCTGTGACAACCTTGGCCCGCAGGCCAGGTTCCTCAAATTGACGCTCGCCCGCCTCGGAACATTTTCGGCGCTTACCAAGCTACCGACGAAACCGAATCGCAGGCCGTATCAAGAGCGCATCGCGTCAATCGCATGGACGATCAGAACGACTGCGCTTGCGGCAAGGAGAAACACAAACAACCAGCTCACGTCCGCCTCCGGTCCCGGAAGTGAACGCGTTCATCCATGCACAGTCAAAAACCATCGGCCTGGAACCGCTATTCCGCGGCTCGCTGATGCTTTGCAGCAACAATTGCATCTGCTATCGGCGCTATCGGCAGAACGCCAACAGGAGCAACGCGCCGACGACACAGGCTGCTAGGACTAAAAACCAAACGCCCATACAGTCCCCCGACTCAACACAGGCGAGTCAGGATTAGCCTTACGATTTGGCATTGAAATGCTTGTTGCCGGTTTTCCCCAGGCCAAGCGCGATCATCTGCTCGCTGCGTTAGTCCAATACCTCCACCGTCGCGTCCGGAAACAGGCCGCGGCGCAGCAGTGGTGCGCCGATATTGGCGTCATTGATCGCGTCTGCGTGATCGCCGCGGTGGTTCTTTTTTATCTCTTCGTCAAAGAGATTTACACGATCAAACCATCGCCGATCGCGGCGGCAACGCAGGCTCAACCCGCGAAATAGACCGGGCATCGACAACGACGGCGCGCGATGATCGCTGCCGCGATATCGCTATTTCGTGGAGTAGACATCAGCATCTGCGCTCGAGCTCGGCTTCTTGAAGGCGTTGCGCAGGGCCGGCGACATTGGGACGTTGTAGTTGATGCCGTTCGGCGGCGTCGGCGATTCCAGCCACTTCCTGTAGAGCACCTCGATCTCCGGGCTCGCATAGAGCTCTGCGGTGGCGCGATCGGCCAGCGCCTTGAACGGCGCATCCTCCCGCCGCAACATGATGCCGTAGGGCTCGGGCTTGGAGAACGTCTCCTCGCTGATCATGAACGCCTGCGGCTCCTTCGAGCGCGCGATCGCGACGGCGAGCTGGACGTCGTCGAGCGCGTAGGCCTGGGCGCGGTCGGTCTCCAGCAGCAGGAAGGCCTCGGCCTGGTCCTTGGCCGGCATGATGTTGATGCCGAGATTGCGCTCGGTGTTGACCTTGGCGAGCTGCGTCAGGTTGACCGAGCCGGCTACCGCCGTGACCGCCTTGCCCTTGAGATCGTCGATGGTGGCGATCTTCGCCGCCTTCCTGGCCGCGAACCGCGTCGCGCTGAGGAAATGCGTGTTGGTGAAGGCGACCTGCTTCTGGCGGTCGGCATTGTTGGTGGTCGCCGAGCAATGCAAGTCGAGCGTGCCGTTGACCATCAGCGGGATGCGGTTCGACGATGTCACCGCGAGGGTCTCGACGGAAATGTCGGGCATGCCGAGCTGCTTCTTCACGGCATCGACGATCCTGAGGCAGATGTCCATGGCGAAGCCGACCGGCTTCTGGTTGCCGTCGAGATAGCTGAACGGGACCGAGGCCTCCTGATAGCCCAACGTGATCTTCCTGGTCTCCTTCACCTTCTGGAGCGTGCCGGTGAGGTCTTCGGCTGAAGCTGCGCCGGCAAGACATGTCACGGCCAGAAGAATGGTGGGAAGACGCATCGGAGGGCTCCTTGAGGGGGTCATCGACTGGTGTCGAGACGCAATCGCGGAGCTGATAGCGCATCGATGCATCGGGCGCCAGACGAGGCAGGGTTTACCAGCTATCGGCTTTTTATATACATCGCGGCCGAGGACCGGCGTCTCATTGACAGGTCAGCCGCTGCTCGAACCAGCCGCCCAGCCGTTCCGACAGCGGCGGCCACAATCGCTGGAAGCTTTCGAGCTTGCCGACATTGGCGCGGTACATGTCCAGCAACTCCCGTTCGATGACCGGCAGGTCGACGCCCGCACACACGCCATCGCCGACGATCGTCTTGCCGGCAACGACGACCTCCTTCACCAGCGAGGCGTTGCCGCGCGCAAACAGCAGCGTCATGGGATCGACCGGCATGATCTGGTCGCGATCGAGCCGGTCGAGATCGATCACGACGTAGTCGGCCGGATTGCCGGCAGCGAGCTCCCCGCTCCCGGGCGCCCCGGTCGCACGGCGCCCGTTACGGATGGCCAGCGAAAACATTTCGGCCGGTGTCCACGTCGCCTTGAAGCCGAGACCGCCATGGACCATCTGCACCAGCCGCATCTCGCGCAGGATGTCGTCGTCCTCGTCCAGCGCCAGCCCGTCGACGCCGACAGTGATGGCGCAGCCACATTTGTGCGCGGCGGCGATCGGCGCGAGGCCCGAGCGCAGGTGCATGTTCGAGCTGAAATTGGTGACGATGCGCGCGCCGGAGGCCGCGATCATCTCGAGCTCATCCGGGCGGGCGTGGATGCAATGCGCCAGCGTCAGCCGCTCGGAGAGGAAGCCAACGTCGCCTAGCCAGCGCACCATGTCCGGGAAGTGCTGGTCGGCCCAGGCGCGCTGGTACACCGTTTCCAGGAGATGCATGTGGATGCGGCGGCCGGTCCGCGCCGAATTCTCCGCCACCGCCTCCAGCAGCGGCTTCGAGCACCATTGCACGCCGGCGGGCCCGAGCTGCACATCGATCATCGGGCCGGCAATGGCAGCGGCAATCGCATCGGTAAGCTCGATATAGGCCTTCGGCGGCATTGGCGCGCGAACGA
The DNA here is from genome assembly GCF_014198245.1 of Bradyrhizobium sp. cir1. GTDB lineage: Bacteria > Pseudomonadota > Alphaproteobacteria > Rhizobiales > Xanthobacteraceae > Bradyrhizobium. The sequence goes on along the minus strand of NZ_JACIHE010000019.1, from coordinate 15,523 downwards.
AGAGATCCTCGATGGTCTTGCGGTCATCTTTGGTGAGAGTCGAGAGCACCGGCTCGGCATCACCGTAGACAATCGGATTCTGGTCGCGCACGGCCATCGCAAACGCGATGCGGATGCCGACGTCGGACGCAGCTTTCGCGATGGCCTTGGCTTCGTCGAGCAAGGGCATCGTTCCACTCGGTCGGGTGTAATGCACCATCATCGCGGCGCAGCCGGCCTTGGCCGAACGGGCCAAGGCTGAGGCCGCGGTCAGGTAGGGATTGACCGGCGTGCCCAGCGCGGTGCGCAGGATCCAGCTTTCCAGGGGCATGCCGACCGCGCCGAAGGACGATGCGGTGGCGCGGGCGTGGTCGTGGGCGTTGACAAAGGCCGGGATGACGAAAGAGCGCGGCCCCTGCCCCGCGCCTTCCGCGATGTCGGTGATGACACCGCCATCGTGCCGCAGCACGACGTTGTCGCAGAGGCCGCGGTCAGGGCCACGGAACAGGCTGGTTGCCGAAATCTCCGTGGCCATGGCTGTCCCTCCGAAGTCAGTTGGCAGTATACACCAGCTCCCGCTCCGCGCGCGGCGGCAGGAATTCGCGCGAGAACACCTCTGCCGGCGTCGGCGCACGGGCGAGCTGATAGCCCTCGACCACGATGCCGATGGCGCGCGTCATGCGCTCGTCCTTGATGTCGCCGATGCCGATCTCCTTCATCTCCGGCGAGACGATCAGCTTCTCGAAGGAATATTGCAGCCGGCGTTTCTCGACATCGGCGTTGATGAGGTTGTCGTAGTTCAGCGCCGCCTTCATACCGGCATTCTGGTCCTTGGCAACCGCGATTGCGCCCTTGTTGATGGCACGCACCAGGCCTGCGACGGCCTTCGGGTTCGACGCCAGCAGCTTGCGGGAGACCATCACGCCGTTGGAATAGAGATCGAGACCGTACTCACCGAACGAGAACCATTTGAAATCCTTGTCCGGATCCTGGCGGTTGAGCACCAGGTTGAAATAGCTGGTGATGTTGAAGACCAGCGCGGCATCGATGTCGCCCTTGATCAGCATCGGCTCCTGCAGGTTCGGCGCCATGTTGGAGATCTTGATCTTCTCGCCGTCGAGACCGTTCTTGCGCGTGAACACCGGCAATAGGCGCGTCGTCGGCGTGCCCTGCGCACCGCCGAGGGTGTGCCCTTCGAAATCCTTGATCGTGTTGATGCCGGTGGTCTTCTTGGCGACGATCGCGAACGGCGGCTGGTTCCACATCATGTAAACCATGACGGGTGCCTCCTGCGGCTTGGTCGAGGCGTTCTGGATGATGGCGTTGACGTCGCCGAAGCCGGCGTCATAGGCACCGGACATCACGCGCGTGACGGTGGCGCCGGAGCCTTCGCCCTGGTCGATGACGACGTTGAGGCCTTCTTCTTTGAAGTAGCCGTTGTCCTTGGCATAGAAGAACGCGGCATCGCTGCCCTGCGTCTTCCAGCCCAGCGTGAACTTGATCGTGGTTTCCTCGGCCGTGGCGGCGCCCGCGGACAGGGCCAATCCCAGCAGCGCGGCAGTTACTTTTCTCAACATCGAGACCTCCTCAGCTTCGTTGCGTGACGGTTTGAGATTCAGGTGGCGATCACATCGTTCTTGCGCGTCGCCCAGCCGGTGACCTGTCCTTCGATCAGCGAGAACACGACGTAGAGCGCGACGCCGAGGCCGGCGAGCACGAACAGACCGGCGAACACCAGCGGCACGTTGAAATTGGAGGACGCGGTCATCATAACGTTGCCGATGCCGCGGTTGGAGGCGACTGTCTCCGACAGCACCGCGCCAACGAAAGCGTATGAGATCGCCACCTTCAGCGAGGCAAAAAAGAACGGCATGGTTCTGGGCAGACCGACATTCCAGAGGATATCGAGCTTGCTGGCGCCGAGCGCTTTCAGCACGTCCTCGAGCTCGGGCTCGGTGGTGGCAAGGCCCGTCGCGATGTTGACCACGATCGGGAAGAAGCAGATCGACAGCGCTGTCAGCACCGCCGGCACCGTGCCGGAGCCGAACCACAGCACGAAGATCGGCACCACCGCGACCTTGGGGATCGAGGAGAAGCCGATCAGCAGCGGGTAGCAGGTGTCGTAGGCCGTCTTCGACACGCCGATGATCGCGCCAAGGGCGACGCCGAGCGCAACGCCAAGGACGAAGCCGAACATGGTGGTGGCGAGTGTCTGCACGATGTGCGGCCACAGCACCGGGAAACGCTGGAACAACGTCACGAACACCTGCGAGGGCCGCGGCAGCACCAGGTCCGACATGCCCGTCATCAGGCAGAACAGCTCCCAGGCGACGAAGAACAGCACGATCAGTCCCGCCGACCACGCCTTCTGCCTGATATCGATCCCGAACATCAGCCTGCCCCCTGCTCAGCCGCGCTGCGCGCGTCCTCGATGAAAGCGCGCAGCTTCTGGTTCAGCGCGACGAAATCCGGTTCGAAAGTCATCGCGACGGTGCGCGGCCGAGCGAACTCGACGCGGCTGTCATCGAGGATGCGGCCGGGACGCGCGCTCATCACGCAGATGCGGCTGGCGAGAAAACCCGCCTCGCGCAGATCGTGCGTCACCAGCAGCACGGTCGGCTTGTGCGTCATCCAGAGGTTCTGGAGGATCGCCCACAGCTCCTCGCGGGTGAACTGGTCGAGCGCGCCGAAGGGCTCGTCCAGCAGCAGCATGCGCGGCTCGTGGATCAGCGCGCGGCAAAGATTGGCGCGCTGGAGCATGCCGCCGGAGAGCTGCCAGGGATAACGGTTGCCAAATCCCTTGAGACCGACCTGCTCGAGCAGCGCGTTGGCCTTGTCGCGAAACTCGGTCTTGCGCAGCCTGCGGAAGTTCGAGCGGAACGGCTCGACGATCTTCAGCGGCAACATGATGTTCCGCTCGATCGTCATCCACGGCAACATGGTCGGGTTCTGAAAGGCCATGCCGACCCGCATCGCCCGCGCCGCCACCTCGCGGCCGCCGACAATGACGACACCGCTGGTCGGCTGCACCAGGCCGCTGACGAGACGCAAAATGGTCGATTTGCCGCATCCGGACGGGCCGACCAGTGCGACAAACTCGCCGTCGGCGATCCGGAGGCTGGTCTTCGACAGCGCGGGCACGGCGCGGTCGCCGCGCCCGAAGGTCACGGATGCCTCGGACAGCTCGATGGCCGTCGCGGCGGCGCCTTCCGGAACGGGCTGGCCGTCAAACTGGGTCTTGGGTTGCATGCGCATCACACCAAAAGTGCATGCAAGCTGAATGCCAGCCCGTGCCGCCCGCAAAATCAATGACCTGGCAAAATCCTGCGCCAATAGGCCGGATTCGATTTAGGCAGTCCGGACCTCAAACTGCATGCAATTGGAGCGCTGAATTGGCGCGAGCCTGTGCTAAGAAGTGGTTTCACCTCCCACAGGATTCGCCGATGACGGCGCGCGCGAGCAGCAAGACTTCTGAATCGTCTGACAAGGTCAGCGTAATCTGCCGCGCGCTCCGGCGCGCCATCATCGAGCAGGCGCTCGAGCCTGGAGCCAAGCTGCCGGAGGATGCGCTCGGCGAACGCTTCGGCGTCAGCCGCACCATTGCCCGCCACGCGCTGGGGCAACTCGCCGCCGAAGGCCTCGTCGAGCTCCGCCGCAACCGCATTGCGGTGGTGGCGACGCCGAGCTGGAAGGAGGCGCGTGATGCCTTCGATATCCGCATCGAGCTCGAACGGCTCGTTGTCCGCCGGCTCGCGGGCAAGCTGACCAAGGCGCAGATCGCCGAGCTGAATGCCCATGTCGATGCCGAGGATCGCGCCCGCGGCGGCACGGATGCGGTCTCGATCCGGCTCGCGACCGAATTCCACATCCTGCTCGCGCACATGACGAACAGCCCGATCCTGGTGCGCTATGTCAGCGAGGTCGCCTATCGCTGCTGCCTGACGCTGTCGCTCTATAGCCGGCCGCATTCGACCGAATGCGCCATCAACGAACATCGCGCCATCATCTCGGCGCTCGCCAAGGGCGACGAGGCCAAGGTGATGGACCTGATGCATCATCACCTGGATTCCGTGGCCAATCGCGCGCTGGTCGCTCCCACTCCGCAGCGCGGCCGCGACCTGCTTGATATTCTTGCGCCCTATGCAGATGAAGTGACAAGCGACCGCGTCGTCAAGCTGCCGAAAGTCGCGCGAAGAGGTTAGGCCTCGATCCCGCGCTGAACGAGGATGCGCTCGGCACTGTCGTTCCAGACGTCCATCTTGACGATCTGCCCGCCCTTGACCACGAACCGATCGACATAGCGATTGCCCTCGAACGGTTTGCCGTCCATCCACTCGCCATAGAGCGTGCCGACGCTGTAGACGACCGTCTCGTCCGCGCCCGGACACACGTCGAACCGGTCCATCTTCTTCTTGACCCAGCGATAGCGCTTCGCATTGAAGCCGGTCGGCCCGCGCGGATGATCGAATTCGCGCCCGCCGGTGAACGTGATCACCGTGCCCGGCTTCATGTAGGCTGCTGCAGCGTCGGGATCGGGTATCATCGAGGCAGTCAGATAGGCCTCCACGATCTCGGCGTCGGTCATGGGGCGTTCGGCTTTTGCGGGGGCGGACATGGCGGGGTTCTCCGGGAGCGCCGGCATTCTACAATTCAGGCCTCAAAGTGCATGCACATTTTTTGAACAATTCGACGCCTCGACTGCACACAATCTGGAGCTGCCTGCTCCCACAGCTTCCGCTAGGCTACCACAGCTGAATCCGACGCCATGACCGCCCAAGCCGCCTTCGACCTGATCTTCCGCAACGCGCTGTTGCGCTCATCCGCCACACCCGTCGATATCGGCGTGAGGGACGGGCATATCGCCGCCATCGAGCCAAAGCTCGCCTGCGAGGCCGCCGAGGTCGATGTCGGTGGCCACCTTGCCCTGCCCGGCTTCGTCGATACCCACATCCATCTCGACAAGGCTTGCCTGCTCGGCCGCTGCGGGCACGATCACGGCAGCGTCTCGGACGCGATCCGCGCCGTTGCCGGGATGAAGAAGGATTTCACGATCGAGGACGTCTACGCCCGCGGCGCAAAGGTGCTCGAACGCGCCATCGTCAACGGCACGACGCGCATGCGCACGCATGTCGAGATCGATCCGCGCATCGGCTTGCGCGGCTTCGAGGCGGTGAAGTCGCTGAAGCGCGACTATGCCTGGGCGATCGACCTCGAACTCTGCGTCTTCCCGCAGGAAGGCCTGACCAACGATCCCGGATCTGAGGAGCTGCTGATCCAGGCGCTGCGCGATGGCGGCGAGGTCATCGGCGGCTGTCCCTACATGGACACCGATCCAACCGCCCATCTCGCGCGCATCTTTGATCTCGCTGTGGAGTTCGACGTCGATGTCGACCTCCATCTCGACTTCGATCTCGACCCCTCCTGGTGGCATCTCGACGAGGTCTGCCGCCAGACCGAGCGGCGCAACTATGGGGGACGCGTGGCGATCGGCCATGCCACCAAGCTTTCGGCCTTGCCGCCGGACCGGATGAAAGCCGCCACCGCGCAACTGGCAAAGGCCGGCGTTGCCGTCACCGTGCTGCCCGCGACCGATCTCTACCTGATGGGGCGCGAGGCCACCCACAATGCGCCGCGCGGGCTGACGCTCGCCCACAAGCTCGCGGCCGACGGCGTGCTGTGCTCGGTCGCGACCAACAACGTGCTCAATCCCTTCACGCCCTTTGGCGACGCCTCGCTGCTGCGGATGGCGAACTTCTACGCCAACGTCGCGCACGCCTCGGTCAGCGACTTCGAAACCTGTCTCGACCTCGTGACCGAACTGCCGGCGCGGCTGATGAACCTCGGTGACTACGGCATCAAGGTCGGCAATCCCGCCGATCTGATCGTGCTCGACATCAGGGACAGCCGATTCGCCATCGCCGAGCTCCCCGACGTGACGATGGGCTTTAGGGGTGGCCGGCAGACTTTTGCACGGCAGCGAGCCACGCTGTTCCGCCCCGGTCCGTGAACGCCCCCACGCATATCTGCATTGCAGCGCGCCGGATTACCGTCCGATGTTACCGCTCACGGTTCCAAAATTCCGAATCCGGTACTATCCCGGATAGTAGATTCTCTCCGATTCCCCGATAGGTGCACGCATTGCAAGTCCCGCGGTGCCGGTCAGGGCGAGACCGCACTGATGTCCGCATTCAACGGGGAAGCATCGACGTGTTCAGCGCATTCAGCAGCATCAACTCACATTCCATTCGGGCCGGGACGCCCGCCGAGACTGCCGTCAAGCGACTGAATGGGATCGGCGAAGTCCTGTCAGGCCTCGATATCTCGGCGATCCGCACCGAGGACGACATGGCCCGCATGCTGTGGACGCTCGAGACCGCCGACAAGTGCATGCGCATGATCCTCGCCGAGTTTCGCACCGAGCGCGGCAAGGACCAGGTCGTCCGCGAGACCAGGAGCCTGATCGATTTGATCGAACGCGTCCGCGACGAACTCACGGGCTGTTGCACTGCAAATTGCTGAAGCGGAGCCGCGCTATTTCGCGCGATTGCTTTTCGCCAGGATCCGATCCGCTTCGGTGCGCCAGTCCGCGCTGCGGGCAAATTCTTTGGTCCCCTTGGGTCCGAACAGCCCTTCATCGGCAAGATCTGCCACCCAGGCCTGCCGCTCGGCCGTGCCCTGCGCCGACCACGGCGTCAGCCCCGCCTCGCGCACGGTCTCGGCGACCTCGCGCACCTCCTCGGCACGGCGGCGGCCGTGCTCGATCACGCGCTGGAAGAAATAGGCGCCCTGCTTCTCCCAATTGATGGCGGGGAATGTCTCGGTGAGTGACGCCAGCACGGCATCCTCGACGCCATAGGCGCGCGCAGTCGTAAAACTCTCGATGACCATGGCCTCGAGGCCCTTGATCATGATGCTGCGGCACATCTTCACCGCCGAGGACACACCTAACTTGTCGCTGGCAACCTTCGCCGCAAAGCCGATCGCGTTCAGCAGCGGCTCCAGCTCCCTCGCACCGGGCCCGCCGAGCAGCAGCGGCACCTTGATGCGATACGGCGGCACCGAGGTCATCACCGCGCCCTCGACGTAGCGGCCGGCCGCGCCGTCGATCAGCGCCGCGGCGCGCTGCTTGGCGCCGGGAGAGGCCGAGTTGAAATCGAGGAACCAGGTGCCCTGGTTGATCGCGGCCGCACAGGCCTTTGCCACCGGAACGGCCTGGCTCGCCGTGACCGCGGAGATGATGAAGTCGGATTTCGTGGTCAGCTCGGCGTGGGTCGCCGCGAGCGTCACGCCGAATTTCGCCGCATGCTCCTGCAGCGGCGCGCCCTGCTCGCCGCCGAGCTTGATGTCATACGCTGAGACCTTGATGTCCTGCTGGCGCAAATCCTCGGCCAGGATACGGCCGACCTCGCCATAGCCGACCAGCCCGATCTGCCAGCGTCTGGGGTCACCTGCCATCAATTCAATCCTCGCGTCGTCTCGTCGAACAGCTCTTCGACCGCATAGCGGCGCGGGATCAGCGCCTGCTGGAATGCATAATCGATGATCAGCTCGAGCGGTTTCCTGTTGGCTTCGATCCCGAATGGGACGAGGTCGGGCGTCGCCGCTGGTCCCACCTGCGCCTTGTTCCGCTTGAGCAGATCATAGACGCCGGCGACCACGTCAGGGCGCGATTTCGCGAGGCTCTCGGTCACGACCACGAGATGATTGACCGGCACGACGCCGCGCCGCGCATACCATCTGGCGGCCTCTGCAGCCGGATCGGGGAACAGCGGCTTCAGCTTGGGATCGTTGGAGACCTCGCCGAGCACGGCGTCGAGCTCGCCGTCGAGCAGCATCTGCAGGACCTTCTTGTCTTTCGGCGCCCGCTCTGTGGTGTCGACATATTCGGCGACATGCGGATCCTCGAACGTCACCCAGCGGATCTTGTCGAGATTGACGCCGTAATCGTTGGCGAGGATGCCCCTGATCCAGGCCCCGGTCGTGGTCGTGAAGGAGCGGATGCCGACGCGCTTGCCTTCGAGATCGGATGGCCCGAGCGTTCCCTTGGCGGGATTGTACAACGCATAGGAATGCTGGAAGCGGCCCATCATGGTCGCCGGCAGCAGCACAAGCGGCTTGCCGTGCGCCTTTGCCATCAGATAGGTGACGATCGCCATCTCGCAGACATCGAAGGCCTGCTCGCGCACCATCGGCTTGAACGCAGTGTTTGTCGGCGTGTACTCGATGAAGTCCAAATCAAAGAGATCGGAGCGGAGCGCGCCGCTCTTCACCGCCTGCACATGGGGATGACTGCCGAGCACGGCCTTCAGCTTGAGACGATCCATCCGCCCGCTCCGCTTCTTTTCTCTTCAGACGTCCTCAGGATTGTCGACATAGACGAGGCCCGCCTTCGCCAGCGCCTCGCGCATGCTGTACATGTCGAGGCCGAGCTCGCCCGACGCCAGCCGCTTGCGCTTGCCGCCTTCATCCGCGTTGCGCTTCTTGCCCTTCTCGGCGACCTCGGCCGCATAGCGCTTCGGCACCACCACAACACCGTCGTCATCGGCGACGATGATGTCACCGGGATCGACATTCACGCCGGCGCAGACCACGGGCACGTTGACCGAACCGAGCGTGGCCTTGACCGTGCCCTTGGCCGAGACCGCGCGCGACCACACCGGAAAATTCATCTCGTGCAGCGCTTTGACGTCGCGGCAGCCGGCATCGATGATCAGCCCCTGCACGCCGCGCGCCTGCAGCGAGGTGGCGAGCAGCTCGCCGAACATGCCGTCGGTATTGTCGGTGGTGCAGCCGACGACGAGAATGTCGCCCTTCCTGCACTGCTCGACGGCGACATGGATCATCCAGTTGTCGCCGGGCTGCGCCAGCACGGTGACGGCGGGGCCGGCGATCGACGCACCGGCCCAGACGGGGCGCAGATAGGGCTTCATCAGGCCGATGCGGCCATAGGCCTCGTGCACGGTCGAGACGCCGTATTCCGCCATCCCGGCGGGATCGGCCCGCTTGATGTTGCGAACGACGACGGGCTTCATGCCAGTTCCTCCGCAACGGTCGGGAACAGGCGCTGATAGGCCTCGCCATAGGTCATGGGCACGCCGGTGTTGCGGCTGCCCTGGATGCCGCGGTTGAGCGCGACACGCTCGTAATAGCCCCAGAGGTGCTTCTGCGCGGCGAGGATCTGGAACGCCTCGTATTTCTCCTTCCAGACCTCGTCGATCTTGAGGATCGTGTCCGGCTTGTAATTGCACTGCTCCGGCTGATGCGGCTCGAACAGGAACACCGGCGGCGCGGAATATTTGTACTGCGCGCCGGGCTTGTGGCCCATGGCCTGCGCGACCACGCGCGTCTCCTGGGCGAAATGCGCGGCATTGGGATGGTCGAAATTATAGGGGTCTTCCAGCGCATGCGTCAGCACGAAGGCCGGATTGAGCTCGCGGTAGATGTCGACCATGCGGTCGAAATGCGCTTCGGTCAGCTTCAGCGGATAGTCGCCGCAGTCGAAGAACTCGATCTCGGCACCTAACAGCTTGGCGGCCCGCTCCGCCTCGTCCTTGCGGCCGGCCTTGACCGACTCGAGCGTCGCGCCCTTTTCCTTCCACGCGAACTGGCTCTCGCCGCGCTCGCCGAAGGACATGCACACGATCTTCATGCGATAGCCCTTCTTCGCATGCAGCGCGATGGCGCCGCCGGCGCGCCAGACGAAATCGCCAGGATGGGCTGTGACGACGAGACCTGTTTTCATGGGCTACTCCTTTCGTTCGTATGCATGCGTCCACAACGCATGTCCGCACAGCGTGTCGATCGCGCAATCGTCGTCACGCCTCGAACTCGAACAGGCGCGCGGGATTGTCGACCAGAATCTTCGCCTGGAACTCCGGCTCCGGCGCAAACAGCGGGATCAGATCGACGAGGTCACCGTCGTTCGGCATCACCTTGACGTTGGGATGCGGCCAATCGGTCCCCCAGATGACGCGGTCGGGCGCGGTCTCGACGATCTTTCGGGCGAACGGCACCGCATCCGTGAACGGCGGGCCGGCCGAGGACACCCGCTCGGAGCCGCAGATCTTCACCCAGCACTTCTCGTCGCGCTGCATCAGCTCGATCAGGATCTTGAACGGAAGCTGATCGAGCCCCTCGGACGCCTTCACCCGGCCCATATGGTCGATGGTGTAGCTCAGCGGCAGCCTGGTCAGCATGTCGGCATATTCGGGCAGATCGATCGCATCGAAATGCAGATCGATGTGCCAGCCGAGCGGTGTGACCATGGCGATGATGCGGTCGAACACGCGCTTGTCGGGGACGCCGCCGAGATGGCGGACGAAATTGAAGCGGCAGCCGCGAAAACCGCCCTCGTGCAGCACGCGGAGGTCACGCTCGGTGATGCTGTCGTCGATATTGGCAACCGCACGGTAGGCGCCGTTGCTCTGAGTGATCGCATCGAGCGCCACCGTGTTGTCGGTGCCGTGCACGCTGGCATTGACGATGACCGCGCGCTCCACGCCGAGCTTGGCATGCAGCGCCCGAAAATCCTCCAGCGGCGCATCGGGCGGCGTGTAGGAACGACCCGGCGCGTAAGGATATTTCGCGCCGGGTCCGAAGATGTGGCAATGCGCGTCGCAGGACAGCTTCGGCAGCCTGAACTTCGGCGTGCGCGTGTTGGGATCTGGCGGCGGAATGGTCGGCGTGTACATCATCGTCATCTTTGAATCGCCGAGCGAGACTGTATCAAGTCTTGCTGCTGACCACCGGTCGCCGCCGCGCCGGCGCAGCCTGGTCCAGCGCCGGCGCCTGGAACGCGGCGACGGTGGCCTGCACCAACTGCTCGATGGCGCCCGCGGCATCGCTGCCGTCGGCCTCGCCGCGCGACAGGCGCGAGACGCGATCCGGCGTCACCAGCGAGTAGTAGAGCGCGCCGAGCAGGAAATGGCTGCGCCAGACGATGTCGGTGCGCGGAATGTGCGGCAGGCTCTCGTGGATCGCGTCGATGAAGGCATGGCTGGTATCATCGAAGGTCTGCGCGATGATTTTTCGCGCGACCTCGTTGCCTTCGGCCGACATCACCGCACGCAGCCGCGTGAAGCGCGCCCCGCCGCCGGCGAGATCGCTGCCCGAGGTGAAGGCCGGCACCACATAGGCGCGCACGATCGCCTCCAGCCGATCCTGGAGATCGCGCACGCGTTTTGCGGCGGCGAGCAGCTCGGAACGTCGCAAATTCATCGGCCCGCAATGGCGCCGGTAGATCTCCAGCAGCAGGCCGTCCTTGGTCTTGAAATGATAGGTCACGCTGCCGGGATTGGCCCCGGCCGCCTGCGCGATGTCGCGCACCGACACGGCATTGAAGCCGTTGGTGGCGAACAGCTCCTCGGCCGCGGCGAGAATCGCCTCGCGCATGTTCGGCTTGCGGGCCGTTTCCTTGCTGGTGGGCTTGCGTACCATGCGATTTGTACTATCGTACAAAAGATCAGGTCTCGTCAACAAAAACCATGGGCAACGTCCGGAGCGGCCTGGAGACCGCCGTCAGGGACGGAATGCCCGCAAGGAGTGCTGGGAATGCTGGGTTTGAACACGACAATCGGCCGGTTCGCCGTCGGCGCAGGCCTGCTGCTGGCCGCGAGCACCGCGCAAGCCGACAACTACCCGAGCAAGCCCGTCCACATTCTGGTGCCCTACGCGGCCGGCGGCGCGGTCGACGTGCTCGCGCGTACGCTGGGCCAGGCACTGGCCAAAACCTGGGGCCAGCAGCCGGTGATCGACAATCGTCCCGGCGCCGGCGGCATCGTCGCCTCGCAGGCGCTGGCCCAGGCCGCGCCCGACGGCTACACGCTGATTCTGGTCGCGAGCGGCCATCCGCTGAATCAGTTCATCTATCCGAGCGTGCCCTACGACACGTTCAGGGATTTCACCGCGATCACCGAAGTCGCCTCCTCACCGCTCGCCATCGTGGTAGCCAAGGACAGCCCCTACAAGACGCTCGGCGATCTCCTCGCCGCCGCGAAGAAAGAGCCAGACAAGCTCTCCTACGGCATGTCCGGCAACGGCACCTCGGCGCATCTTGCCGGCGAGCTGCTCAAATACATGTCCGGCACCAAGATCGTCGCGATTCCCTACAAGGGCGGCGCACCGGCGCTGACCGCCGTGATCGCCGGCGAGATCCCGCTCAGCATCAATCCACTCGCGGAGGCCATCGGCCAGCTCGAAGGCGGCCCCGTGCGCGCGCTCGCGGTGACCTCAGCCGAGCGCTCCAAGGCGCTGCCGGATGTTCCGACCATCGCCGAGGCCGGCGTACCCGGCTACGACGTCTCAGTCTGGTGGGGCGTGCTTGGTCCGGCCAAGATGCCGCCGGAGATCGTCGCCAAGCTCGAGGCCGACCTCAAGGCGGCGCTGCAGGACCCCAGCGTGCTGTCGACGCTCGGCAAGATCGGCGCAGCCCCCGTCGGCTCCTCCGCCAAGGACTTTGACGCCTACATGCATGCCGAGGCGACCAAATGGGAGCCGGTGCTGAAGGCCGCCAACATCCGCGCACAGTGAGGCGCTTCACATGAGGACCTCTGGGCACATTGCGCGCACCGCCCTACTCGCGGTCGCAATCATCGGCCCCGTCAGCGCGCCCGTGCGCGCCGACTGCCGGCGAAATTCAAGAATGCGACCATCGTTCCCGCCGAAAGCGTCAAGGCCGCGATCGCCATGTTCGGCAGGAGCGAGATCGACCTCTACGCCACCAACAAGCCAACACTGTTCGACATGTCCGACCAGATGCCGGGCGCCAAAATCCTCGACGGCAATTGGGGGCTGGAGCACATGGCGATCGCGATTCCCAAAGGGCGCGAGGACGCGCTTCCCCTGCTCAACCGCTTCGTGACGGAGGAACAGTCCAACGCGTACTGGACACGATCCAGCAGCAAGCGGGCCTGCGCGGCGCGACGAAGGCCAAGCGCGAGTAGATCTCAATTCGCCGCAAGCACCGAGAACTGCCAGACGATTTCCGCCCAGGTGCAAACGGTTGGCATTCGCTAGCGTCGTCAACTCAGCTTGCTGCAAATCAACGCAACAACATGGACAAAGCGTCATTTGTCTTCGGCGCCGCATTGGGCAACCAAAGCGGTGGATCGTCGGAGACCTGACATGAGCAAGCCCCTGCTGTTGACACTGCATCGCTGGATCACGCTGGTCTTCGCCCTGCCCTTGCTCGCGATCATCGTCACCGGACTGATCCTGTCCTTCGAGCCGCTGGTGCAAGTGAGTAGCATCAGCGGTCCTGCCATTGACGCAGGGCGCGTCGTCGAGTTGGCGAAGCGATACGATCCGGATGGCAAGGCGCGCGGCGTTTCGATCAATGCCGCGAGCCAGCGCATGACGCTGCAGGGCGCCGGCACCCCGGCGATCGATCTCGCAACCGGCGAGCCCGCCGCCGCAGGCTCCAGCCTCTCCAATCTCCTGCTGTGGGCCCGCATCACCCATGAACGGTTGCTCGGCCAGGCATGGCTGGTGACGGGCTCGACGATCGCCATGGTCGCGCTGATGGTGCTCGGCCTCCTCATGGGATTGCCGCGGCTGCGCAACACGCTGTCCGGATGGCACAAGGGCACCGCGTGGTTCGCGCTGCCGCTGATCCTGCTCAGCCCGCTGACCGGCCTGTGCTTGGCGCTCGGCCTGACGTTCCAGAACGCAGCCGCGTCAGCCGACGGAGGACGCCCAATTGCCCTGCTGGAAGCTGTTCGCGTGGTCGCAGGCCAGCACGACCTCACCCACGTGATCTCGATCGGCACGCGCGGCGGCCGCGTGATGGCGCGACTCTACGAGGGCGGCGAACTCCGCGCCTACACCGTCAATGCGAGCGGCGTCACGGCGCTGCCGCGCAACTGGCCGCGGCTGATCCACGAGGGAAACTGGTCGGCTCTGATTGCTTCGCCGCTCAATATCATTACCTCGATCGCACTCCTGACGCTGCTATCGACGGGACTCCTGATCTGGGCACGTCGGAAGCTGCGCAAGCGGCGCCCGCGATCGAGCGAGCAAGGCGACCCGGCCGTTGTCGGGGCCGCCTAGCAGCATTCGCCTGGTGCAACCGCCGCCGAACCGCGCTAGTCTTGCACGCACATGACCAGACGAACCGGCAGCGCCGATCTTCCTCTCCACACCGGACGGGTTCCGCCGTGGCTCGCGAGCCGCATGGCAACGCTCGGCGCGATCGTCACACAGGCGGTCGTGCATCATTATGGGCGCGATGCATTCCTTCAGCGTCTGTCGCATCCGTTCTGGTTCCAGTCGTTCGGCGCCGTGATGGGGATGGACTGGCACTCCTCGGGCATCACCACCTCGGTGATCGGCGCGCTGAAGCGCGGACTTGGCCCGCTCCAGGACGAGCTCGGCATCTATGTCTGCGGCGGCCGCGGCCAGCATTCGCGCAAGACGCCGGACGAGCTGTTGCAGCTCGGCGATCGCGTCGGCTTCGATGGCGCCAAGCTCACGCGCGCCAGCCGTCTGGTGGCCAAGGTCGACAGCGCCGCGGTGCAAGACGGTTTCGATCTTTATCTGCACGGCTTCTTCGTCACCGCCGACGGCAAGTGGACGGTGGTGCAGCAGGGCATGAACGGCGACAAGCGCCAGGCCCGGCGCTATCACTGGCATTCCGAGGCGCTGAAGAGCTTTGTCGATACGCCGCACAGCGCGATCGACGGTCCGCAGCAAGGCGAGATCGTCAATCTCACCGATCACCGCGCCGACGTCTCGCGCAACGCGCAACTTGAGCTGCTTTCCGATCTCGGCCCCGATCGCATCGTCTCCGAATTCGAGCGGCTCACCGGGACCGAGCCGGCGCAAGCCACGCTGCCGCACCTGATCATGCCTGATCATCACGACGTCAGGCCCAAGGACGTGTTCGCGCGCCGCCTGCACGGCACGCTGGCCGCGGCGGCCGAACGCGGCCCGGTCGATTTCCCGGAACTGCTGCTGACGCCCGGCGTCGGCGCGCGCACCGTGCGTTCGCTGGCGATGGTGGCCGAGGTCGTGCATGGCGCGCCCTATCGGTTCACGGACCCTGCGCGCTTCTCGCTCGCCCATGGCGGCAAGGACCGGCATCCCTATCCCGTCCCGATCAAGGTCTATGACGAGACCATCCGTGTGCTGAAAGGTGCAATCCAGAACGCCAAGCTCGGTCGCGAGGAGGAGATGCAGGCGATCAGGCGCCTCGACGACCAGGCGCGGCGGCTGGAGCGGACCGCGCAAGGACCGTCGGTGGAGTCGTTCATCGCCGGCGAACGTGCTGCCTCGCCCGATCTCGACGGTCGCTCCGTGTTCGGCTGGGAGCGCGAGCTAGCGGCCACAAAAAAGCGGACCGGCTGAACACCGGTCCGCAGTTGGTCGGGAGGGCTATCGCAGATGGCTTCTTGATGACGACCAGAGCAAGCGCCTCGTCCTTCGAGACGACCGCTCGGCGGGCTCCTCAGAGTGTGAGATTCTTTTGGTAGGGATCAGTATTTGCCACGGCGGCGATGCTGTGATTCGCTGGAGTTGCGCGCGAAGCAGGGGCTGACGATGGCTGACG
>NZ_JACIHE010000018.1:100000-183057 GCF_014198245.1 Bradyrhizobium sp. cir1 | reverse complement strand
CGCATCGACAGGCCGGACATATGGATGCAAGCGATCCGATCAAACCTCAAAATGCTCTTGTGCCACGGGGGCCGTCCACATATGGGTCCCGGATCGGCGCGCGCTTGGGGCGCGCTTGTCCGGGACGACAGCGGAGATTGGGGCCATAGCGCCCCCACCCAACCGAATCTTAACGAATGGTTGCTAATTCCCGGAGCCACCGCATCAAACGTGCCGCGGCAGGCGGAACGTGCTGGGGATTTTCGAATTGGCCGTGATGGACGCACAACCCGCAACGACCGGACCGGCCGGGCTGATCGCGCGGCTGCGGGCCAAGCTCGCGGGCGGATCGAGCGAGGCGTCGCTGACGCGGCGGTTGGCGGGCACCATCTTCATCATCCGCGTGATCAGCGCAGGTCTTGCCTACGTCTCGCAGGTGCTGCTCGCGCGCTGGATGGGCACGTCCGACTACGGCATCTATGTCTATGTGTGGACCTGGGTGCTGCTGCTCGGCAGCATGATGGATTTCGGCATCTCGGCCTCCGCGCAGAAGATCATTCCGGAGTACCGCACGAGCGGCGAGCATGCGCTGCTGCGCGGCTTCCTCTCCGGCAGCCGCTGGCTGACTTTTGCCGTCTCCACGCTGGTGTCGCTCGGCCTTGCCAGCATCGTCAAACTGCTGTCACCCTGGATCGATCCGGCCGAGGTGCTGCCGCTCTATATCGGCTGCATGACGCTGCCCGCCTTCGTCGTCGCCAACACCCAGGACGGCATCGCACGCTCGCACGACTGGATGCAGCTCGGCCTGATGCCGCAATTCATCATCCGTCAGGCGCTGATCATCGGCATCACGGCTGGCGCCTTCCTGCTCGGCTATCATCTCGGCGCGGTCGCCGCGATGGTCGCGAGCCTGGGTGCGGTGTGGATCGCGATGACCGGGCAGATGGTGGTCTTGAACCGCAAGCTCACCGATCACATCGAGCCGGGCCCGAAGGCCTACGATGTCGCCGGCTGGCTCGCAATCTCGCTGCCGATCCTGCTGGTGGAGAGCTTCTACCTGCTGTTGTCCTACACTGACGTGCTGGTGCTGCAGCAGTTCCGCCCGTCCGACGAGGTCGGCGTCTATTTCGCCGTTGTGAAGACGCTGGCGCTGGTCTCGTTCATCCACTACGCGATGTCGGCGACGACGGCGCATCGCTTCGCGGAATACAACGCCAGCGGCGACAAGGCGCGCCTGTCGGCTTATGTCGCGCACGCCATCAACTGGACGTTCTGGCCGTCGCTGGCGGCGACCATCGTGCTCCTCGCGCTCGGCAAGCCGCTGCTCTGGCTGTTCGGGCCGCAATTCGTGGTCGGCTACGACATCATGTTCGTCGCCGCGATCGGCCTCGTGGTGCGCGCCGCGATCGGCCCGGTCGAGCGCCTGCTCAACATGCTCGGCCAGCAGAAGATCTGCGCGCTGGCCTATGCGCTGGCCTTCGTGATGAACGTCGTGCTCTGCGTGATCCTGGTGCCGCGCTTCGGCGGCCATGGCGCTGCCGCCGCAACCTCGATCTCGCTCACCTTCGAGACGGTGCTGCTGTTCTGGATCGTGCGGCAGCGGCTGGGACTGCACGTGCTGGCGTTCGGGAAATAGGCGACGATCGAGAACGCCGCTTCACTCTCACTGTCATCGCCCGGCTTGACCGGGCGATCCAGTACTCCGAGAAAGCCGTGATTGAATCGATAAGCCGCGTCGTACTGGATGCCCCGGTCAAGCCGGGGCATGACAGCGCGCGAGCTGAACCGGCGCGACCTATTCCGCGGTCCAGCCGCCGTCGATCGAGAGGTTGGTGCCGGTGATCTGCGCGGCGTCATCGCTGCACAGGAACAGCGCCAGCGCGGCGACCTGCTCGGAGGTGACGAACTCCTTGGTCGGCTGCGCGTCGAGCAGCACGTCGTTGATGACCTGCTCGCGCGTCAGGCCGCGCGCCTTCATGGTGTCTGGGATCTGCTTCTCCACCAGCGGGGTCCAGACATAGCCGGGGCTGATGCAGTTGCAGGTGATCTTGTGGGTCGCGACCTCGAGCGCCACGGTCTTGGTCAGGCCGGCGATGCCGTGCTTGGCCGACACGTAGGCCGACTTGAAGGGCGAGGCGACCAGCGAGTGCGCCGAGGCGGTGTTGATGATGCGGCCCCAGCCCTTCTTCTTCATGCCGGGCACCGCGGCGCGGATGGCGTGGAAGGCCGAGGACAGGTTGATCGCGATGATCTGGTCCCACTTCTCCGGCGGGAATTCCTCGACCGGGGAGACGAACTGGATGCCGGCGTTGTTGACGAGGATGTCGACCGAGCCGAACGACTTCTCGCCGAGCGCGATCATGCCGGCAATCTCGGCCGGCTTGGTCATGTCGGCGGGCGAGTAGACCGCCTTGACGCCGAAGTCGGACTCGATCTTGGCGCGCTCCTTCTCGATGTCCTCCGGCGAGCCGAAGCCGTTGATGACGACGTTGGCACCGGCGGCGGCAAAGGCGCGCGCGTAGGCGAGCCCGATGCCGCTGGTCGAACCGGTCACGACGGCGTTCTTGCCTGACAGAGTACCCATGCTATTCGCTCCTTTTTGCCGGGGGCGCGGTGACGTCCCCCGTGAGATCGTAGGTCACCATGGTCTCGCCGGACTGCGGCTGGTCGAGCCAGTCCTTGTGGCGCATCGACAGGTGCACGTCGCGCACGCCGGCTTCCCAATGCTCGACCATGGCGACATGCGAGAAGTCATAGTCCTTGGACGAGGATTCGTAGTTCTTGCTGCGATAGATCAAATGCACCACCGTGACGGTGCTCTCACGTGATGCCTTGGCAAGGAATTCGACGGAAGGGTCGTTCTTGAGATAATCGGGCAATTTGGAAATCAGGTCGCGCACGGCCCTGCGGGCATTGTGGATCTGCTTGTTCTTGTCCGTATTCATGCGCGTGCGGCTGGAATAGCGGATGTCCTTCTCGCGCTCGGCGGCCTCCAGCAGCGAATTCGGCAAATCGCCGCGGGCGGAAAACAGATCGACCTGGAAGATCAGCATGTCGCGCGCGAGCTCTGCGTCGAGCACGTAATCGAGCGGGGTGTTGGAGGCGATGCCGCCGTCCCAATAATGCTCGCCTTCGATGATCACGGACGGGAAGCCTGGCGGCAACGCGCCGGAGGCCATGATGTGCTCGGGGCCGATCTTCTTGCCGAGCTTCTTGAACTCGTAATTGTCGAAATATTTGAAGTTACCCGAGGTGACGCCGACCGCGCCGACCGAGAAGCGCGTCTTGAGGTCGTTGATGCGGTCGAAATCGACCAGCCGCTCCAGCGTCTTCCTGAGCGGGGAGGTGTCGTAATAGCTTTCCGCCTCGGGATGGCCCGGCGGCCACATCGGCGCGGGCGGGACGCGCGGCACGAAGAAGCCGGGCACACCGAAGGTGGCGATCAGCGCAGCACTCGTCGAGTTGAACAGCTCGCGGCTGTGATCGCTCTTGCCGACCGGCTTCCACGGCACCGGCGCCGACACCATTTCCCAGAATTCCTTCAGCCGCTCGACGCGGGTGTGGCCCTCGTTGCCGGCGATGATGGCGGCGTTGATCGCGCCAATGGAGATGCCGGCGACCCATTCCGGCTCGAAGCCGTAGCCGCACAGCGCCTGAAAGGCGCCGGCCTGGTAGGAGCCGAGCGCGCCGCCGCCCTGCAGGACCAGGACGCGTTGCGCATTCGCGGGGACGCTGGTGGATTCCGGGCTATGATCGGTCATGCGGGAACAATAGCAAAAGGCAAGCCACCGTGGCGACAGTCCGCCGCCGCGTCAATGCATCCGGGATCAAGTCTGGCTTATCGGGGCTCGGTCGAGGCCAGGATCATGGTCCAGAACACCTTGTACTTGGTGCCCGGAGCATAGCTCGCCGCAATGCCCAATTTTGTGACACCGCTCTTGAGCATGTTGGCGCGGTGCGGAGGCGAGTCGCGCCAGCCGGAAAAAGCTTCCGCCAGCGTATGATAGCCGGCCGAGACGTTCTCGACCGCAACCGTGGCCGGATAGCCGCCGGCGCCAAGGCGCTTGGCCAGCGGCGCGCGGACATCATGGTCCATCTTGTTGGCGGCAGCCATGGCCTGGGACTGGGATTCGGCGAGCCGCATCAGATCAGGGTCGATCACGACCGTGCCGAGCATGTTGTTCTGGCGGTATTGCGAAATCATGATCGCGGCCGCCTGGGCATCGAGCTTGGCGCCCGGGACCGCCATGTCCGTATACATCGACGGCTGCTGGACCGGTGCTTCGTTGCCGGCGCAGCCGGCGAGCAGCAAAGTGATGAGAATTGCGGCCGCAGCGCGCATGAATCGAGGCCCCCAAATGAGGGGCCGTTGTTGCATACCAACCGTGGCTGAAAGGTGAATTTTGAGGAAAAACGTACGGGTCATTCCGGGGCGCGCGCCAGCGCGAACCATGGTGCGCAATTGCGCACCTGAGGTCTGGTCCTTCGGACCACCCCGGAATGACAGTGCCTCAGCCCGCAAAAATCCGGTAGCGGCGGGGATTGAGGCCGATGGTGTCGCCGGCCCGCAGTTCCTTGTCGCGGGGGGCGTCGATCTCGATGGTCTCACCGCCTGCCAAGGCGACCTCCGCCCGCTGCACCGGGCCGAAATTGCGGACATGTTGAACCGCGCCCTCGAAGGCGCCGGTGCCGGGCGGGCCGACCAGCATGTCATGTCGCCGTACGAACAGCCTTGACGCGCCAGGCGCCAGGCCCTCCGCCGCGAGCTGAAGCGGCCGTTCGCCGAGCCTGATCACGCCGCCATCGACGTGGATCGGCAGCTCGATGGACTCGCCGATGAAGCCGTGGACGAAGGCCGTCGCCGGGGTCTCATAGACGTCGTCGGGCGAGCCGATCTGCTCGATCCGGCCCTTGTCCATCACCACGACGCGGTTGGCGACTTCCAGCGCCTCCTCCTGGTCGTGGGTAACGAAGATCGAGGTGACGTTGATCTCGTGATGCAGCGAGCGCAGCCACTTCCGCAGCTCCTTGCGCACCTTGGCATCGAGCGCACCGAAGGGCTCGTCGAGCAGCAGGATGCGCGGCTCGATCGCCAGCGCGCGGGCCAGCGCAATGCGCTGGCGCTGGCCGCCGGAGAGCTGGCTGGGGTAGCGGTCGGCGAGCCAGTCGAGCTGCACGAGGTCGAGCAGCTCCTTGACGCGCGCACGGATGGCGGCTTCGTCCTTGCGGACCGCGCGCGGCTGCACGCGCAGGCCGAAGGCGACGTTCTCGAACACCGTCATGTGGCGGAACAGCGCGTAGTGCTGGAACACGAAGCCGACATGGCGTTCGCGCGCGCCCTGCGCCAGCGCGTCTTCGCCGTTGAAGGAAACTTCGCCAGCATCAGGCCAGTCGAGACCGGCGATGATCCGCAGCAAGGTGGTCTTGCCGGAGCCGGAGGGCCCGAGCAGCGCCAGCAATTCGCCATTGTCGACCTTGAGGTCGACGCCGTCGAGGGCGGCAAAGCTGCCGAACTTCTTGACGAGATTCCTGACTTCAATGGTCACTTGCGTCTTCTCCTTCGTCGAGATGACGTTCGAGGACGGTTTTTGCGATCAGCGTGATCAGCGCCAGCATCGCCAGCAGCGAGGCGATCGCGAAGGCGGCGACGAACTGGTATTCGTTGTAGAGGATCTCGACCAGCAGCGGCATGGTGTTGGTCTCGCCGCGGATGTGGCCGGAGACGACGGAGACTGCACCGAACTCGCCCATTGCACGGGCGTTGCAGAGCAGGACGCCGTAGAGCACGCCCCATTTGATGTTGGGCAGCGTGACACGGAAGAAGGTCTGCAGGCCGGAGGCGCCGAGCGAGATCGCGGCCTCTTCCTCCTGCGTGCCCTGCTCCTGCATCAGCGGGATCAGGGCGCGCGCCACGAAGGGAAAGGTCACGAAGGTGGTCGCGAGCGCAATGCCGGGCACCGCGAACAGGATCTGGATGTCGTGGTCGCGCAGCCAGCTGCCGAAATAGCCTTGGGCGCCGAACAGCAGCACGAAGACGAGGCCCGAGATCACCGGGCTCACGGAGAACGGCAGGTCGATCAGCGTGATCAGGAAAGTCTTGCCCTTGAATTCGAACTTGGCGATCGCCCAGGCGGCGACGAGGCCGAACACGAGATTGAGGCCGACCGAGATCGCGGCGACGATCAACGTCAGCTTGATCGCCGCCATCGCCTCCGGCTCGGCGAGCGCGGCGAGATAGGCGAGGACGCCGCGCGAAAACGCCTGCGCGAACACGACGACCAGCGGCAGCACGACGAAGACGGTGAGGAACATGATCGCCAGCGTGATGATGGCGATGCGCACCGCGCGCGGCTCGGTGCGGAGGTTGTCGCGCGCTGCCGCCGCATGCGCGCGCGCCTCTGCACGTGCCTTGGCATCGGAGGCCGAGAGCGACACGGTATCTGCGATCTGCATCGTCATCGCATCCTCCTCAGCGCGCCGGGATCCGGCTCTGCGCCCAGCGCTGGAGCCGGTTGACGGCGAAGATGACGACGAAGGACACGACAAGCATGACCACCGCGATGGCGGTCGCATCGGCATAACGGAATTCGGAGAGCCGGATCACGATCAGGAGCGGCGCGATCTCGGAGACGTTGGGCAGATTGCCGGCGATGAAGATCACCGAGCCGTATTCGCCGACGGCGCGGGCAAAGGCGAGCGCGAGCCCGGTGAGTAGCGCCGGTGCGAGCGAAGGCAGGATCACGCGAATGATGGTCTGCCAGCGGCTGGCACCCAGGCTGCCCGCGGCCTCCTCGATCTCGGGGTCGAGATCCTGGAGCACCGGCTGCACCGTGCGCACCACGAAGGGGATGCCGATGAAGATCATGGCGACGAAGATGCCGACCGGCGTGAACGCCACCTTGATGCCGAGCGCGGCGAGCGGCGCCCCTAACCAGCCCTTCTCGGCGAACAGCGCGGTCAGCGCGACGCCGGCCACGGCCGTCGGCAGCGCGAACGGCACGTCGACGATGGCATCGAATATCCGCCGGCCGGGAAAGCGGTAGCGCACCAGCGCCCAGACGATGATGCTGCCCATCACCAGATTGACGCAGGCCGCCGCAAAGGCGAGCCCGAAGGAGACCCGAAGCGCGTTCAGGGTGCGGCGGCTGGAGAGGATGGCCCAGAACTGTTCCGGGCTCAGCTCGAGCGTGCGCAGGAAGAGGCCGGCGAGTGGAATCAGGATGATGACGGACAGCCAGGTAAGCGTCAGCCCCATCGTGAGACCGAAGCCCGGCAATGTCCGGCGTCGTGCTGCGAGTGCGCTCACCAGGCCCCCTGCTAATGCCTCCTACGACAGCGCCCGATCAGTTCTTGTAAATCTGATCGAAAACGCCGCCGTCGGCAAAATGTTCCTTCTGCGCCTTGGTCCAGCCGCCGAAGACATCGTCGATCGTGAACAGCTCGACCTTCGCAAAGGAGTTTTCGTACTTCTTGGCAATCTCGGCATCGCGCGGACGGTAGAAGTTGCGTGCGGCGATCTCCTGGCCCTCCTTGGTGTACCAGTACTGAAGGTAGGCGTCAGCTGCGTTGCGCGTGCCCTTCTTGTCGGCAACCTTGTCCACGATCGCGACCGGCGGCTCGGCGAGGATCGACTGCGGCGGCGCTACGATCTGGAATTTTTCGGGACCGAACTCCTTGAGCGCGAGATAGGCCTCGTTCTCCCAGGCGAGCAGCACGTCGCCGACGCCGCGCTCGACGAAGGTCACGGTGGCGCCCCGTGCGCCGGTATCCAGTACCGGAACCTGCTGGTAGAGTTTTCCGATGAAGTCCTTGGCCTTGTCGGCCGAGCCGTACTTCTTCTGCGCAAAGCCCCAGGCCGCGAGATAATTCCAGCGCGCCCCGCCCGAGGTCTTCGGATTCGGCGTGATCACGGCAACGCCCGGCTTGAGCAGGTCGTCCCAGTCCTTGATGCCCTTGGGATTGCCCTTGCGCACCAGGAACACGATGGTCGAGGTGTAGGGCGATGAATTCTGCGGCAGTCGCTTCTGCCAGTCCGCCGCGGTGAGGCCCTTGTTCGCGATGGCGTCGATGTCATAGGCGAGCGCCAGCGTCACCACGTCGGCCTGCAAGCCGTCGATAACGCTACGCGCCTGCGAACCGCTACCGCCATGCGATTGCTTGATCTCGATGCTCTTGCCGGTCTCCTTCTGATAGGCGGTCGCGAACGCCTTGTTGAACTCGCCATAGAGTTCACGCGTCGGATCGTACGACACGTTCAGAAGATTGATGTCGGCGGCGAGAGCCGAGCTTGCCCAAAGCAGTCCTGCCGCAAGCGCAACGATACGGCGCATCATGTCCATCTCCATTCACCTCGACGACATCGGCGTCATCGATGGCAGGCATAACTCGGGGCGAAACGCTCTTAAGTCAACGGAACCGGATTTTCTTGTTCGCAGCCTGGCAGCTCAGCTGTGCTACGAAATCTTCATCGTGTGGATGCCGCATTCTGTCTTCGCCCGGCCGCGCCAGCGACCGGCGCGCGCATCCTCTCCCTCGGCCGTTCTGCTGGTGCAAGGCATACACCCAACCGACAGGAAACCGGAGGCAGCCAGTGGATGACGCGGCAATTTGGCGCGGACGAAGATCGCCTCGAGCTCCTCGCGCGAGACGTTGGCGAAAGGATTGAACTTCAGCCGCGCGCCGTCGTCCTCGACGACGGGAATATCAGCGCGTGCATTGCCCTGAAAGCGCTTGCGGCCGTTGAGCCAGGCGTCGAACGGTTTTAGCGCGCGCGCCAGCGGCTCGACCTTGCGGATGCGGCAGCAGGCGTCGGGATCGGAGAACCAGAGGTCGCGATCGGGATCTTCGCGCGACAGCGCCTCCTCGGCCGGCTTGATCGAGCGAACGTCCTTGAGACCCAGCGCTGCGATCAGCGTGTCACGATACGCCAGAGTCTCCTCGAACAGCCATCCGGTATCGAGAAAGATCACGGGGATCGCAGGATCGACGTCCGCCATCACCTTCAAGAGCGTCGCCGATTCCGTGCCGAAGGAGGACACGAGCGCAAGCTTCTCGCGCCCGACCGTCTTCAGCGCCGCGGCAATGACCTCCGCGGGTGAGGCATCGCGCAAGGCGCGATCGAGCTCCTCCGCCGAAGGCAACGCAGACACGGACGAAACCTGAGGCGCGATCGCGTTCACGTGCCGACACCTTCCGAATGGCGTAGCTGCATGCGTCGGTGCAGCGCCGTGATGCGACCATCGCCGGTCGGCTGGTAGAACACCGAGTAGCGCTTGGCGGTCTGCATGAAGGCTTCCGCGTCGGCCTGCTTCTTGACCTCGAAGGAATCGAAGCCGGCACGCAGCATGAAGACGAACTGGTCGCGCAGCACCTGTCCCGTCGCGCGCAGCTCGCCGCGATAATTGTAGCGCTCGCGCAGCAGCCGCGCCTGGCTGTAGGCGCGCCCGTCGCGGAAGGTCGGGAACACCAGCGCGACGGCGGCGATCTTGCCGAGATACGGCACGAGCTCGGCGATGTCGCGATTGTTCGGCCAGATCACGCCGACCTTGCCCGATCGCTTGAGCAGCGCATCGGCCTCGCCGAGGAAACGCTCGGCCGGCACCAGGATGTCGCCGCCCTCGGGCAGCGGGGTGTCGACGGCGAGCTTGACGAAGCTGTCGTCGACGATCTTTCCGCCGTTAACGAGTGGCATAGACGCGCTCCTTGAAGGGTTCGACGCCGAGGCGCTTCACCGTGTCCATGAACAGCTCTTCGGGCCGCTCGCGCAGCGCCAGATAGGCTTCCACGATGTCCTCGACGACGTCGGCGACCTCGTCGAACTTGACGCCGGGACCTATCAGGGTGCCGAGCGCGGCGTTCTCGTCGGCACGGCCGCCGATGGTGATCTGGTAGACCTCCTCGCCGTTCTTCTCGACGCCGAGAATGCCGATATGGCCGACATGATGATGGCCGCAGGCATTGATGCAGCCGGAGATGTTGATGTGCAGGCGGCCGATCAGGTTGGCGAGCTCGTGATTGGCAAAGCGCCGCGTCAGCTCCTGCGCGATCGGGATCGAGCGCGCATTCGCCAGCGAGCAATAGTCGAGCCCGGGGCAGGCGATGATGTCGGTGATCAGGTTGACGTTGGGCGTCGCAAGGCCAAGCTTGTCGAGCGCCTTCCACAGCGCCGGCAAATCGCGCTTGGCGACGTGCGGCAGCGCCAGGTTCTGCTCGTGGCCGACGCGAATCTCGCCGAAGGAGTATTTGTCGGCGAGATCGGCCAGCGCATCCATCTGCTCGGCCGTGGCATCGCCCGGAGGCCCGCCGGTCGGCTTCAGCGAGATCGTGACGATCGAATAGCCCTGCACCTTGTGCGGAGCCACCGAGTTCTTGCGCCACGCCTCGAAATCAGGGTCGGCCGCGGCCTGGCGCAGCTGGTCCGGCATGTGCGGCAGCTTCTCGTAGGCCGGATAGCTGAAGCGCGAACGGATGTCCTCGATCACCTCGCCATCGATCTGGAGCGAGGAGTTGCGGATCTGCTGCCACTCATCCTCGACCTCGCGCGAGAATTTCTCGATGCCGAGCTCGTGCACCAGGATCTTGATGCGCGCCTTGTAGATGTTGTCGCGGCGACCATACTGGTTGTAGACGCGAAGGATCGCCTCGATGTAGCTGAGGATGTCGCGGCCGTGCACGAAGTGCTTGATGGTCTTGGCGATGAACGGCGTGCGGCCGAGACCGCCACCAACCAGCACCTCGAAGCCGGTTTCGTTCTTCTCGTTCTTGATCAGGCGGAGGCCGATGTCGTGGATCTTGATCGCGGCGCGGTCATGGTCCGAGGCGGTGATCGCGATCTTGAACTTGCGCGGCAGGAACGAGAATTCCGGATGCAGCGTGGTGTGCTGGCGGATCAGCTCCGACCAGATGCGGGGATCCTCGATCTCGCCCGGCGCGACGCCGGCCCACTGGTCCGAGGTGACGTTGCGCATGTTGTTGCCGGAGGTCTGCATCGCGTGGATGCCGACCTCGGCGAGGTCAGCCAGCGCATCCGGCAGCTCGGCGAGCTTGATCCAGTTGAACTGGATGTTCTGCCGCGTGGTGAAGTGGCCGTAGCCGCGGTCGTATTTGCGCGCGACATGGGCCAGCGCCCGCAGCTGGTTCGTCGCCAGCGTCCCATAGGGGATCGCGACGCGGAACATATAGGCGTGCAGTTGCAGATAGACGCCGTTCTGAAGCCGCAGGATCTTGAACTCGTCCTCGGTGAGCTCGCCGGAGAGGCGCCGCTTCACCTGGTCGCGGAACTCCGAGACGCGCTCGTTGACGAGCGTGCGGTCGATTTCGTCGTAAGCGTACATAAGCGAATGCCTTAAGCCTGGGCCGGCTGTCCGATGGTCACACCGGTGCGGCGGATCTGTTCGCGCAGATTGCCGGGCAGGATCTTGCCGTCCTCGCCGATCTGCACCGGAGCGATATAGGGGCCGATGGCACCGACGTCATCGGCAACCGACTCCGCAAGCAACGCCCTGGCCTCGTCGGAGTTGCGCACGATCGCGGCTTCCGAGAGTTCCGCAGACCAGCCCTTGGCAGCGGTGCGGTAGACCACGATGCCGTCCCAGGTGCGGTTGGCAGTCACGACCGAGGGGCCGGCGATCTTGATCTTCTTCTGTTCGAGCGGAGAGGTCATTCGGCTGCATCCAATAGGTCAGAGATGATTTGCTTGGGTGTCTGGCGGCGTAGCGAGCCGGCATGCCGGACCACGTCACCGATGATGAGGATGGCGGGACCGCCCTGGATCCGCCGCACGAGCTCGGGCAGATCGCGCAGCGTACCGATCGCGCCTTGCGCATCGGGCCGCGTGACACGGGCGAACACGCCGACCGGCGTCTCCGGCGAGCGGCCAGCCGCGAACAAGCCTGCGCGCACGGCGGGCGCTGCGGTCATGCCCATGTAGACCACGACCGTCATTTTCCTATCGGTCAGCGTCGACCAATCCACGTTCTCGGCATCGCGCGCCTTGTGGGCGGTGAGGAAGGTGATGCGGGTCGCCTCGTGACGATAGGTGAGCGGCACCTCGAAATCGGCGGCGGCGCCGAGGCCTGCAGTGATGCCGGGAATGATCGAATAGGCGACACCCGCCGCGCGCAGCGCCTCGACCTCTTCGCCGCCGCGGCCGAACACGAAGGGATCGCCACCCTTGAGCCGCACCACGCGCTGGCCGGATTGCGCGGCGTCGATCATGCGCTTGTTGATGGCGTCCTGGCCGATCCCGGGCTTGCCGACGCGGCGGCCGACCGGCACGCGCGTGGTGTCGCGGCGGATGCGGTCGAGAATCTCGGGCGAGACCAATTCGTCGTGGAAGACAATGTCGGCGTCCTGAAGTGCGCGCAGCGCCTTGATGGTGAGCAGATCGGGATCGCCGGGACCCGCGCCCACGAGCGCGACCGAGCCTTCCGGCTTGTCGGCGCGCGCGAATTCGGAGGGATCGGAGATCGCCTTGAGCGATGCGTCCGCTTCGCCCTTGCGGCCGGCGAGCACGGCGGCGCCGATGGGGCCGTCGATCACGCGCTCCCAGAAGCGGCGGCGCAGCGGAAACTCGGCAATGCGCTCGTTGACGGATTTGCGGAAGCTGCCGATGAACTCGGCGAGCTCGCCGATGCGCGCCGGCAGCAGCGCCTCGATCTTCTCGCGCACGCGGCGCGCCACCACCGGCGAGGTGCCGCCGGTGCCGACCGCGACCACGACATCGCCGCGATCGACGATCGCCGGGAAGATGAAGCTGGAGTGCTCGAGATCGTCCATGACGTTGACGGGCAGGCCGAGCGCCTTCGCCCGCACCGACATCGCGACGCCGACGTCGCCTGCGCCGGCACAAACCACGGCGATGACGCCTGCGAGATCAGCGGTCAGCGGATCGCCCGCCGCGATCTCGATACGCGCCGCGTCCTCGGAGCCGAGGCCAAATTCCTGATTGCCGTCGATCGCATGCACGCGGACGCGCGCGCCGGCAGCGGCGAGCACGCGCAGCTTGGCGCGCAAAAGCTCACCCGCGCCGATGAGGACCACCGGACCCGCCTTCAGATCGAGAAATACCGGCAAGAACCGCATGCGATACTCGCTTCCCCCACATCCGGGGTTGACTGGAATTATTTTCTATATATGTGTCGTTTCGAGCGCGCAAAGAGAAAATTTTTTCTTCTCTTCTGCACCGCAACTATAGAATTTTCGCCTCCAAACGCAAAGTGGCAGAGATGCATCTTCTCAAGGACGATTCCGCTGTTGTCGGAGTGAGCCGCCCAGCCCCCGTCAGCCGCTCAGGCTCGCAAGAATTTTCTGCTGATGTTGCGCCGAGCATGGACCATTTGGACCAACTCGAGGCGCAGAGCATCTACATCTTTCGCGAGGCCTTCGCCCGCCTGAAGAAGATCGCCCTGCTGTGGTCGCTCGGCAAGGACTCCAACGTCATGATCTGGCTGGCGCGCAAGGCGTTCTTCGGCCGCATGCCGTTCCCGGCCCTTCATGTCGACACCGGCAAGAAGTTTCCGGAGATGTATCGCTTCCGCGATCACTACGGGAAGGAATGGGATCTCGACCTGCGTGTCGAGCCCTGCCCGCCCATCGATGCCGTCGACCCGACGCTGCCGCCGGCCGCCCGTTCCGCCGCGCGCAAGACCGAGGGCCTCAAGATGGCGCTCGCAAAGTACGGCTTCGACGGTCTGATCGCCGGCATCCGCCGCGACGAGGAAGCGACCCGCGCCAAGGAGCGCGTGTTCTCGCCGCGCGGGCTCGAAGGCAATTGGGACGTGCGCGATCAACCGCCGGAGTTCTGGGACCATTTCAACGCCTCGCCGCCGCAGGGTGCACATTTGCGTATCCATCCGATCCTGCATTGGACCGAGGCCGACATCTGGGCCTATACCAAGCGCGAGAATATCCCGATCATCCCGCTGTATCTCGCCAAGGAGGGCAAGCGCTATCGCTCGCTGGGCGATCAGGACATCACCAACCCCGTGAATTCGACAGCATCCAGCATCGACGAGATCCTGGTTGAGCTCGAACAGACCAAGGTGCCGGAGCGCTCCGGACGCGCGCTCGACCACGAGACCGAGGACGCCTTCGAGCGCCTTCGCGTCGCCGGCTATCTCTGATCAAGGACGCGAGCGCGATATGAACATGATCGTCACCCCTACTTCGCCTGCGACCCCGAACGGCACCACGCGTCCGCAAGTCCGCATCGTCATCGTCGGCCATGTCGACCACGGCAAGTCGACGCTGGTCGGGCGCCTCCTGCACGAGACCGGCAGCCTGCCCGACGGCAAGCTCGAAATGCTGAAAGCCGTCAGCGCGCGGCGCGGCATGCCGTTCGAATGGTCGTTCCTGCTCGACGCGCTGCAGACCGAGCGCGACCAGGGCATCACCATCGACACCACGCAGATCCGCTTCCGCACCAATTCGCGCGACATCGTCCTCATCGACGCGCCGGGCCACGCCGAATTCCTGCGCAACATGATCACCGGCGCCTCGCAGGCCGACGGCGCGGTGCTGATCATCGACGCGCTCGAAGGCGTGCGCGACCAGACACGGCGGCACGGCTATCTCCTGCACCTGCTCGGCGTGAAGCAGGTCGCTGTCGTCGTCAACAAGATGGACCGCGTCGATTTCTCCGCCGAGCGTTTCAAGGACATCAGCGACGAGATTTCCGCGCATCTCAACGGCCTCGGCGTGACGCCGACCGCGGTGATCCCGATCTCCGCGCGCGATGGCGACGGCGTTGCCGAGCGCACCGACCGCATCGGCTGGTACAAGGGCCCGACCGTGGTCGAGGCGCTCGACAGGCTCGAGCCGGCGCGGCCGCTGGAAGCGCTGGCGCTGCGGCTGCCTGTGCAGGCGATCTACAAGTTCGACGACCGCCGCATCGTCGCGGGCCGCATCGAATCCGGCAGCCTGGTTGCCGGCGACGAGATCGTGATCATGCCGGCCGGCAAGATCGCGAAGATCAAGACGGTCGAGAGCTGGCCGGTGACGCCGGTGGCGGGACGGCAAGGCGCCGGCCGCTCGGTCGGCATCACGCTCGACCGCGAATTGTTCATCGAGCGCGGCGACATCGTCGCCCACGCCGGCACCGCGCCGCGCGAGACGCGCCGCCTGCGCGCGCGCATTTTCTGGCTGCACGACAAGCCGCTCGCCAAGGGCGACCAGCTGCTGGTCCGCTGCGGGCCGAAGGAAAGCCGCGCCACCGTGGTGGCGATCGAGAAGGCGGTCGATCCCGGCGAGCTCTCGAGCAGCGAGAACAAGGCGATCGGCCGCAACCATGTCGGCGAGATCGATATTTCTCTTTCGAATCCGATTGCCACCGATCCCTACACCGAGAATCCGCGCACCGGCCGTCTCGTGATCGAGGTCTCCGGGCGCATCGCCGGTGGCGGGCTGGTGCTGTCGGTCGATGCCGGCCAGCGTGCCGTGCCTGTTGACATCGTGCCGGTGGAATCCGCACTCCGTCCCGACGAGCGCTCTGCGCGCTATCAGCACAACGGCGCCGTGGTCTGGCTCACCGGCCTGCCCGCCTCGGGCAAGTCGACGCTGGCCAAGGCACTGGAGCGGCGTCTCTTCACCAATGGCGGCTCGCCGATCCTGCTCGACGGCGACACGCTGCGCGCCGGGCTCAATAGCGATCTCGGCTTCTCTGCCGCCGATCGCAGCGAGAACATCCGCCGCCTCGCCGAGGTCGCGACGCATCTCGCCCGCAACGGCCACATCGCGATCGTCGCCGCGGTCTCGCCCGCCCGCGAAGACCGCGCCACCGCGCGCCGCATCGCCGACACCGCATTCCGCGAGATCCACGTCGCAACGCCGGCCGGCGTCTGCGAGGAGCGCGATCCCAAGGGCCATTACAAGAAGGCGCGCGCCGGCGCGCTGGCCTCGTTCACCGGCATCGGCAACGACTACGAGGCGCCGCAGGCCGCCGAGCTCGTGATCGACACGTCGAAGCGGACGGTCGCCGAGGCGGCCGACGAGATCGAGCAGATGCTGAAGACGACCGGCGTGCTGTTCGACGAAGCCGTGGACCTCGCCGCCAATATTTGAGGCTCTCCTAGCCCCCCGCTGTCGTCGCCCGGCTTGACCGGGCGACCCAGTATTCCAGAGACAGCGTTGGAGTACGGAGAAGCCGCGGCGTACTGGATTCCCCGCTTTCGCGGGGAATGACAGCTGTGCGTGGGGCCGCTCCCACCTCGCCTTGACATTTTGACAAACTCCTGGGGGTCTTCTCACCGCCCCGATTTTGGGGCTAATAGGTCCCGAAAGCTGCTCCTCGTGGGCGCATTTTGCTGCTGTCGGGTCAAAAGCAGCCAAAAACAGCCATTTCCAACAAGAAAGCCCATCATGAAACGCGTCGACGCCCACGGATTGAAGATTGCCCCTGTTCTGTTTGACTTCATCGCCAAGGAAGCGGCCCCGAAAACCGGGATCGCGCCGGATGCGTTCTGGGCCGGGGTTGCCGCCATCATCAAGGACCTTGGGCCGAAGAACCGCGCGCTGCTGGCGGTGCGCGACACGCTGCAGGCCAAGATCGACGACTGGCACCGCGCGAGCAAGGGCAAGGCGTTCGACCTCGACGCGTACACCGCCTTCCTGAAGGAGATCGGCTATCTCGTCCCGGAGCCGGCGACGCAGAAGGTCGAGACCGCCAATGTCGACGAGGAGATCGGCAAGATCTGCGGTCCGCAGCTCGTCGTCCCCCTCACCAATGCGCGCTACGCGCTGAACGCGGCGAATGCGCGCTGGGGCTCGCTCTATGACGCCTTCTACGGCACCGACGCGATCCCGCACGATCCGTCCGAGAGCGGCAAGGGCTATAACAAGGCGCGCGGCGACAAGGTGATCGCCAAGGCCAAGGCCTTCCTCGACGCCGCTGTGCCGCTCGCGACCGGCAGCCACACCGACGTCACTGCTTATAGCGTCGTCGCGGGCCAGCTTGCGGTGAAGCTGAAAAGCGGCAACGCGACCGCGCTGAAGAACGGCGCGCAGTTCGCGGGCTTCCAGGGCGATGCGGCCGCACCAAGCGCAGTCCTACTCGTCAACAACGGCCTGCATGTCGAGGTGAAGATCGATCGTGGCAGCACGATCGGCAAGGATGATCCGGTCGGCGTCGCCGACATGATCATGGAAGCTGCGGTCTCGACCATCCTCGACATGGAGGACTCCGTTGCCGCGGTCGATGCCGAGGACAAGGTGCTGGTCTACCGCAACACGCTCGGCCTGATGAACGGCACGCTGTCGGCCGATTTCGAGAAGGGCGGCAAGACGCTGACGCGTTCGCTCAATTCCGACCGCAGCTACAAGACGCCTGACGGCAAGGGTGAGCTCAAGCTGCATGGCCGCAGCCTGCTGTTGATGCGCAATTGCGGTCACCACATGTTCACCGACGCGGTGCTGGACGAAAAAGGCGAGGAAGTGCCGGAAGGCCTGCTGGACGCCGCCGTCTCGGGCCTGCTTGCCATTCACGACCTCAAGGGCAACTCCAAGGTCAAGAACAGCCGCACCGGATCTGCCTATATCGTCAAGCCGAAGATGCACGGCCCCGACGAGGTGTCGCTGACCTGCGAGATCTTCGACCGCGTCGAGAAGATGCTCTCGCTGCCCGAGAACACGCTCAAGGTCGGCATCATGGACGAGGAACGGCGCACCACCGTCAACCTCAAGGCCTGCATCCAGCGCGCCTCCAAGCGCATCATGTTCATCAACACCGGTTTCCTCGATCGCACCGGCGACGAGATCCACACCTCGATGGAAGCGGGTCCGATGATCCGCAAGAACGAGATGAAGGCGCAGGCCTGGATCAAGGCCTATGAGGACTGGAACGTCGACATGGGCCTGACCTGTGGCCTGCCCGGCCATGCCCAGATCGGCAAGGGCATGTGGGCCGCCCCCGACAAGATGGCGGACATGCTGGCGCAGAAGCTTGGCCATCCGCAGGCCGGCGCCACCACCGCCTGGGTGCCCTCGCCGACCGCCGCGACGCTGCATGCGCTGCACTATCACCAGGTCAACGTGATCGCGCGCCAGCAGGAGCTGACCAAGGGCGGGCCGCGCGCAAAGCTCTCCGACATCCTCACCATTCCGGTGTCGAAGTCGAACTGGGCGCCCGACGACGTCAAGCAGGAGATCGACAACAACTGCCAAGGCATTCTGGGCTATGTCGTGCGCTGGATCGACCAGGGCGTCGGCTGCTCCAAGGTGCCCGACATCCACGATGTCGGCCTGATGGAAGACCGTGCCACCTTGCGCATCTCCAGCCAGCATCTCGCCAACTGGCTGCACCAGGGCGTGATCACCGAGGCGCAGGTGATGGAGTCGCTGAAGCGCATGGCCGTGGTCGTCGACAAGCAGAACGCGGGCGATGCAATCTACAAGCCGATGGCGCCAGCCTTCGACGGCGTCGCCTTCAAGGCCGCCTGCGACCTCATCTTTAGGGGACGCGAGCAGCCGAACGGCTACACCGAATACATCCTCACTGCGCGCCGCCGCGAGGCCAAGGCGCTGGGTTGAGCTGAGTCACTGAACTGTCACAAGCCCCGGCCTGCGCCGGGGCTTTTTTTGTTGGGCGAAACGTCGCGGCGCTCCACGGAACGGCTGCACGCGCCTCGCGTTGTCCGGCCATCAACCCATGGGAGATGGTCATGGACTGGAATCGGATCGAAGGAAACTGGAAGCAGTTCAAGGGATCGGCCAAGGAGAAATGGGGCAAGCTCACTGACGACGATCTCAAATTGATCGAAGGCCGCCGCGAGCAGCTCGAGGGCCGGCTCCAGGAACGTTACGGCAAGGCCAAGGACCAGGTTCGCCAGGACGTCGACGACTGGCTGAAGTCGCTGCACTAAAGCGCGATGAGATTTGGATGAATCGTCATCGCGCTTTAGGTTGGTGTTTACGCATGATCTTTTCGGAAAACCGCTTCGCACTTTTCCGGATCATGCTTTAGCGCAGCATGAACGAAGCCCCGGCTCAGGCCGGGGCTTTTTGTTTGGGAGCAGTAACCCCCGCTAGAACACCGTCAAATATTTCAACAGCGACACCACGCCAATGATGATGACGATGACGCGCGCGATCTGCTTGGCACGGCCGTCCATCGGTAGCATGTTGATGAGATAGAGCACGAGGATGACGACGAGAAAGGTGACGAGGACGCCGATCAGCATTGCAGGGACCCCCCTTCTGGCAAATTG
This sequence comes from Bradyrhizobium sp. cir1, assembly GCF_014198245.1. Classification (GTDB taxonomy): domain Bacteria; phylum Pseudomonadota; class Alphaproteobacteria; order Rhizobiales; family Xanthobacteraceae; genus Bradyrhizobium. The sequence goes on along the minus strand of NZ_JACIHE010000018.1, from coordinate 163,879 downwards.
CTAACGGTGTCCCAACGCCCGTCTCGCGCGCCGGTTCCATTACCGCAACCCATTGCAAATTCTGGTAAATGCGTATTTCTACCGGCAGGCCGACTGCCCAAAACTTTACCCTTTTCCTCTCACATGCAGAAACCGTCTGGCCACCAACGACCGCGTCCAGGTCGTCGGCAAGGCCTCCAACGACGCCTCGATGAGCGTCGACAGCGTCGCCGCAGCGGCCGAGGAGAGGACGATGTGAAGCACGCATCCGAGATGCTGGAGAGCCAGAGCCGCCAGCTCGGCCACGAGGTCAGCGACTTCCTCGGCAAGATCCGCGCGGCTTAGGGCTAGGCTTTACACGCACACACCGCCTTCGTCGTCCTGGCGAAAGCCAGGACCCATAGCCACCGGCCGTCGTAACAGGCATGCTGGTGGTTGGCGTGTGCCGCCACGCTGACATTCGGGGTAATGGGTCCTGGCTTTCGCCAGGACGACGATGGGGGCGCCCGTAATTTTACGGCAGAGGCACTGTCTAAGTTTTTACCCTTTTCGGGCCAAATGCGCTCCAAGCGCCGGCCATAGGCCGGCGTTGCAATCACGTGCAACCCTTTGGTCTTTCGAAGTTCGTTGGGGGGCTGCCGTTCGGGGCCACGAACTTCGAAATGCGTACCGGGGTGTCCGATGCTCAACCGCCTGACCGTATCCGCACTGCTGAAAGCGGTGATTCTCTCGACCGCGCTCGTTGTGGTCGTCGGATTCTCGATCAGCGCATGGAGCTCATGGACCCAGCTGCAGCAGGCGAACCGGATCGTTGCGGTTTCCGGCGCTTCGGCCGAAGTGTTCAAGGCGATGGCGAACATCCGCGCCGACCGCTCCACCAGCAGCCGTCAGCTCAACTCCGACGTCCAGTTGGACCAGGACATTGAAAAATACATCCGCGGAATCCGCGACATCCTGATGCCCGCGCTGGCGCGCGCCATCGAGATTCTTCCCTCCATCGACTTGCCGCAGGGCGAGGCCATGGTGACCGACCTCGGTCGGCTGAACAAGCTGCTGCTTGAGAAGCAGGCAGAATTCTGGACCGAGGTCGCCAAGCCCAAGGCTTCACGCCGCGCAGCACTCGCCAAGGAATATACCGACGCCGAAGATGGGCTGATGGCGATCCTCGAAAAGCTCGCGCCAATGCTCGGCGCGAGCGTCAATCATCAGGACGCGATCATCGACCAACTCCTGATGATCAAGCAGATGGCCTGGCTCTTGCGCCTGAGTGCCGGCGAGTCCTCGCTGATCGTCGGCAACGCGCTCGGCACTGGCAAGATCACGCCCGAGCTTCAACTCGCCTATACCAAATTCGTCGGCGGTACCGATACCGCCTGGAATGCGATCGAGCTCGCCACGGTTGGCATGCAACTACCGCCGGCGCTCGCCGCGGCAATGGCGAACGCCAAGGCGGTTTATTTCGACCCGCAATACGCCGCCACGCGCGACGGCATCATTGCCGCGGTCGCCAAGGGCGAAAAACCGTCGATGACTGCGAACCAGTGGAGCCCCTACTCGGTGGGCCGCATGGCGAGCGCGATCAAGCTCGCCGACGCCGCGCTCGAGGCGGCCAAGGACCACTCCGCCGCCCAGCGTGCGGCCGCGGTGCAACTGCTGATCGTCAACACCGCCCTGCTCCTCGCCGCGATCGTCCTGACCGGTGCCGCCATGCTGGCGGTCAGCCGCCGCGTGATCACGCCGCTGCACCGGATCCGCGACGCCATGCTCAAGGTGGCCGGTGGCGATCTCACGGTCGACAGCGGATATCTGGACCGTCACGACGAGATCGGCTCGCTTGCGGGCGCGCTGGAGACGTTCAAGCAGCAGGCGATCGACAAGCTCAAGATCGAGGAACAGGAGCGCGAGCGCAACGCCGGCGCCGCCGCGCGCCAGCGCGCGATGGAGGCCTATGTCGGCGAGTTCGAGGGCGTGGTGCGCAAGTCGCTGGGCGAATTGAGCGAGGCGTCCGGCGAGATGCGCAAGACCTCGGGCGATCTCTCCGCGGTCTCGCGCCAGACCAATGAGCGCGTCGAGATCGCCGGCAAGGCGTCCAACGACGCCTCCATGAGCGTCGACAGCGTGGCCGCCGCCGCCGAGGAGCTGTCGGCCTCCATCAACGACATCAGCCAGCAGGCCGCGCATGCCGCCGGCATTGCCAGCCGCGCCGTCAACCAGGCCCGCGAGACCGACAGCACCGTTCAGGGGCTGGCGCAGTCCGCCGGGCGGATCGGCGAGGTCGTCGGCCTCATCAACACCATCGCGGCGCAGACCAACCTGCTCGCGCTCAATGCCACGATCGAGGCGGCGCGCGCCGGCGAAGCCGGCCGCGGCTTTGCCGTGGTCGCCTCGGAGGTGAAGTCGCTGGCAAGCCAGACCGCGAAGGCGACCGACGAGATCTCCGAGCAGATCGCCGACATCCAGAAGGTCGCGGGCGATGCCATCAACGCGATCCAGGCGATCGGCGGCATCATCGGCGAGGTCAACGAGGTCGCCACCGCGATCGCCGCCGCCGTGCAGGAACAGGGCGCAGCGACGCAGGAGATCACCCGCAGCACGCAATATGCCGCGCAGGGCACCAAGAACGTCTCGGACAACATTACCGGCGTGAAGGCCGACGCCGACACCGCGGCCAGCGCCGCGGAGAACGTCAAGCAGGCCTCGGAGACGCTGGAGACGCAGAGCCGCCAGCTCGGCCAGCAGGTCAGCGACTTCCTGGGCAAGATCCGCGCGGCGTAAGGGCTGCGGGTTTGAGCGGAAGCTGTAGCCACACCTTCAGTGTCGTCCGGCGCAGGCCGGGACCCATAACCACCGACTTCTGCAATGGGCAGGCTGGTGGTTATCAGCGTGCCACCAATCCCGCATTCGGGGTAATGGGTCCTGGCTTTCGCCAGGACGACCGGGAAACGCTACTCCTTCGCCACCACCGGCACCTGGCGGAATTTGGCGCGCACCGATTCCGGCAGCGGCGAAAAATTCATCGCGACGCCGCGGCGGTCGTTGGCGTTGCGGGTCGCGACCACCAGACCGTCGCTACCGGCGACGATGTCACCCTTGCGCAAGGTGGGGTCGTCCTCGACCTTGACCTGGGCAAGCCCGACCGGATCCTTGCCGTTGCAGGTGCAACCCGCAACGATCTCGTTGCGGTAGCGGAACGCGTTCGGCAGCTCGGAGTATGATTTCCCGCTCTCGGTCGCGGCCTCGTCGATGTTGCTGCCATAGACCAGCGAGGTTTCGGACGCCGGGCAGAAGCTCTTGCAGGATTGCGCCTTGCTTTCGGCGTCCGCTCCCTGCGCCGGAAAATACCGGCCGTCGCAGCCGCGCACGCAATAGGCCGCGCCGCCGCCATAGGCGGCCCGCAGCCGGGGCGCGTCGTAGCGCGGCATGTCGTCATTCGGGAACGGTACCCGAATCTGTGGAGGCCGCGCACCGAACGCGCCGAACAGCGCCGAGAAAAAATCTTCCGCATGCGCCGGCGGCGTCAGCGCAAGACCGACAGAGGCGACGGCGAACAGGGCTGCGGCAGCGCCAACCAGTTTGGCAATCGAACGTCCAGTCATACGACCTCACTCACTCCTAGTTCACGGCCGACGTCGGGATGTTCAGGGCCTGCCGGCCCGACGGCAGCGTCGTCGCCGCGGGGCGCTTGCGCCAAGAATCACCCCCCTTGTCGCCGCCTTTCGCCATCAGCGGGGCGTTCTTCGGCAGCACGACGACCTTGGCACCGACATTGACGCGGCTGAACAGGTCGGTGACGTCCTCGTTGGTCAGGCGGATGCAGCCGGAGGAGACGAACTTGCCGATGGTGCTGGGATCGTTGGTGCCGTGGATACGATACTCACTCGATCCCAGATACATCGCGCGCGCGCCGAGCGGATTGCCGGGGCCGCCGGCGACGAAGCGCGGCAGGTAGGGCTGGCGCGCGATCATCTCGGCGGGCGGGTGCCAGTCCGGCCATTCCGCCTTGCGGCTGATGCTCTGGACGCCCGCCCAGGTAAAACCCTCGCGGCCGACGCCAACGCCGTAGCGGATCGCCCGGCCATTGCCGAGCACGTAGTAGAGGTATGTATTGCCGGTATCGATCACGATCGTGCCGGCTGGCTCGCTGCGGTCGAAAGCGACGATCTGCTTGCGCAGCCGGTCGGGCAATTGGGCATCTTCGTCGGCCGCCTGCGGCGCCTCGCTCACGTATGCTCCGCGCAAATAGCCCGGATCTTGTTGATACGCCTGCGGCTGCACCGGTGTGTAACCCAGCATCTGCGCATTTGCGCAACTGAAGGGCACAGCGAGCAGAGCGGTCGTGAAAACAAAAGCGGTGACGGCGCGCGGCGAGACGCGGCGGCGGGCTGGAGAGACCATTGTCATGTGCTGCCCCGTTGGATGTGTGCATCAGGGTGATGCCGCTTTCCAAACGCCGCCGGGCCGACTCAGGTTCCGCCACTCGCTGCGGCGGCGACGTCACAGTCAAGCGAGCGCAACTTCACGAAGCCGCGATGGAACCTGGATGCCGCCTCGGACGTTGTGAGGTCATCAATGGGGCGCGCGGAGGAGCTTCCGTGCGGGAGAGGTGTTGTGCGCGTCCTTCCCAGTGAACGTCTGATTCCCGGCAATGGCGAAGGTGACCCGCTTCCCGGCAGCCACGCCGACCTACCACCCGTCATCCGCCGCACTGAGTTCGTCGCCTTCGCGCTCGCCGGCCTGCTGCTGATCGCAGTGGTCGCGGTGCTCTATATCGCCAAGGCGTTCTTCCTCCCCGTGGTCATGGCCTTTGTCACCGGCACCATGCTGTCTCCGGCTGCAACCTTGCTCGAGCGATGCAAGGTGCCCCGCGCGCTCGGTGCCGTCCTGATCGTGATCGCGGGCACGGCGGTGGTCGCCTTCGCGGTTGCGCTGATCGCCTCGCCCGTAATGGAGTGGAGCACGCGCCTGCCAGAGCTCGGTGCGCAACTGAAGGACAAGCTGCACGTGTTCGACCGGCTAGTGGCGCTATGGCGCGAGTTGCAAGCCATGATCGGCGGCTCGGAGGAATTCCCTACCATCCAGATGCCGAAGGTCGAGTGGGTGCAGCCGACACTGGAATTCCTGTCGCCGACCTTTACTGAATTTGTGCTGTTCTTCGTCACTCTCATTCTGTTCATCGCAAGCTGGCGCGACCTGCGGCGGGCCATGATCATGACCTTCAGCGATCGCGACGCGCGGCTGCGCACGCTGCGTATTCTCAACGAGATCGAGGTCCATCTCGGCAACTACCTCCTGACCGTCACTGTCATCAATGTCGGGGTCGGCGTGGCCACCGGTCTCATCTGCGCGCTCACCGGCATGCCCAATCCGGCCGGGCTCGGCGCGCTGGCGGCAACGCTCAACTTCATCCCGATCATCGGACCGATCGCGATGTTCGCCGTGCTGGTCGTGGTTGGGCTGATCGCCTTCCCGACCATCGGCGGCGCCCTGATGGCGGCGCTCGCCTTCGGCGGTCTCACCTTCCTGGAAGGGCACTTCATCACCCCGACCATCATCGGCCGGCGGCTGGCGCTGAACGCACTTGCGGTCCTGCTTGCGCTGGCATTCTGGACCTGGATGTGGGGCCCGATGGGCGCGTTCCTGTCGTCGCCGCTCCTGATCGTTGCTCTGATCCTGAAGGAACATCTGTTGCCAGTGGATGCGCCGCAGCTGCCGCAGGAGTAACCGGTTTCCGCAATCGGAACTTACCCGACGACGAAACGTTTTCCGGCTATCTCAGCCGCAAACAGTTCGGAGCCCCAGATGTCAACGAGCAATGCCGAAGCCGGGATGAGAGACTGGACCGACAAAGCCACCAGAGAACGCCTCGAGAAGGATGTAGCAGCCGTGAAAAGCGATATCGCCGCCCTCACCGATCAGATCACCGACGCGCTCAACACCTTTGCCAATTCCACCAGCAAGCAGGCCAGGCGCGGCTATCGCCAGGCGCGCGAGAACATGGATTCCGCGATCGACGACATGTCGGAGCGCGGCAGCGCCATGATGGGCGCGGCGCAGGATGCTTATGGATCGATCGAGGAGACGCTGGAAGAGGCGATCACGCAGCGGCCGCTGGCGACCGTCGGGCTCGCGCTCGGCATCGGCTTCCTGATCGGAATCGCCTGGCGCCGGTAAGGATGCCCGGCGAAGGTTGGGGCGGCACCGCCGATGTCGGCTTGTGACGACCAGGCTTGTGGGGATCCGAGGAGCAAGGCCATGTTTCAGCGCATCATCGACGGCATCAGTGCATCGACCGGCACGACGGTCCGGCTGACGTCGCTTGCCGCAGGCGCTGCATTCGCGCTTTTCATCACGACATGCTTCCTCTGCGCCGCAGCCTTCATCGCAGTCCTCGAGAAATACGGTCCGGTGCAGGCCTGCCTCGCGGGTGCCGGCGTCTTCTTTCTGCTGACCTTGACCGCCGCGGTGAGCTACTGGGCGTACAAGCGGCAATTGCGCAGGGAGGCTCAGATCGCGGCCGAGCGCGCCGCGAAGTCGATGGCGCAGAGCATGCTCACCGATCCCATGCTGCTCGCCACCGGGCTGCAGATCGTCCGCGCCATCGGGGTCAAGCGGCTGCTGCCGATCCTGGCCATCGGCGGCGTCGCGCTCGGAATCATGGCGAGCCGGGCGAGCATCGCCGACGAGGCATCGGCAGAGCCCGCCGAGTAACGGCCAATATCTCAGTCCAGCACGCCGCTTCTGGCATCGACCAGCACCGGGCCGAACAGGCGCGCGGTCAGCGGCTCCTACCCTTGGTCCAGATCGGTGCAGCAGCGACCGTGACCGATGGCGCAACGCGGTCTCGGAGGATACCAGACCGCGATTCTCCGACCCGAGGTCGCTGATCGCAAAGGCGCCGGCGGCGAGCGCAAGACAGATCGTCTGCCTTTGCAGAAGTTGCGTCCCGGGCGGGTTAAGCGGGGGCAAGCAAAGGCGGCGGCACGCCCTCGCGCAATTTTACGCCAGCTGGGACAAACCGGCCTGCTCACGCAAACGCTACTCGGATAGGCAGGCGGTTGCCGGTAAAAGCATCATCCTGATTCCCAAAGCTATTTTACTCAATGAAACCGTCCGTCAAGGCGAACCTCGCCGCATTTCAGCACGACGCCAGACTCTATCTGACGCTCGGCATCGCCAATTGGTCCGTGTTCGTCGACCATATCCCGAACAACGTCGTCAACCTGCTGACGCTGCGGAATTTCGGCTTCAGCGGCGCGGCGGACCTGTTCGTGTTCGTGGTGGGCTACGGCGTCGCCATCATCCATGGCAGGATGGCGCTGGAGCGCGGCTACGTGGTCGCGGCGACGCGCGTCTTTCGCCGCGTCTGGCGGCTCTATGCCGCCTATGTCGTGCTGTTCGTGATCTATATCGACACCATCGCCTATGTCGCCTCGCAGTCGATGGCGCCGGAGATCATCCACGAATACAACATCTCCGGGATTCTCGAGCACCCGCTGCGCATCCTGGTCCGCGGCCTCGTGCTCCAGGAACAGCCGCTGAACCTCGACCTGCTGCAACTGATGATCCCGCTGATGGCGTTCTTTCCGTTCGTGCTGTGGGGGCTGCTGCGACGGCCGAACGTGACGCTGGCGGCATCGGTCGCGCTGTACGTCGCCGCGCGCTGGTTCGACTGGAATTTCCGGGTCTATCCGGACGAGGAATGGACCTTCAACCCGCTGTGCTGGCAGATGCTGATGGTGCTGGGCGGCTGGTTCGCCGTGACAGGCGCGCCGGGGCGTGCGCTGCGTGGCGTGTCCTGGCTGCGCATCCTCGCCGGCGCCTACCTGATCTTCGCGATGGCCGTCACGTTGATGCGCCATTCGCCGGCGCTGTCCGCCTACCTGCCCGATCTGCTCCTCAACAGCATCGCGCCGACCGACAAGGAAAACCTCGCGCCCTACCGCGTGGTCCATTTCCTCGCCCTCGCGTTCATTGCGACCCATCTCATCCCGGCCGATCATCCCGGCCTGAAATGGAGACCGCTGCAGGCGGTGATCGCATGCGGCGAGGAATGGCTCGCAGTGTTCTGCGTCGCCGTGTTCCTGTCCTTCGCCGGCCACCTCATCCTGATCACCGGGCCGAACCTGGTGCTGATGCAGGTCGCGGTAAGCATCACTGGCTTCGCCGCGATGACCGGGCTTGCCTACTACATCGCCTGGTCGAAACGGCAGGATCTGCCAGCAGCCCTGCGGCAGCAGGCCTAACGCGCGATGGGATCAGGACGAATCGCCATCGCGCTTTAGGTTATTGTTTGAGCATGATCTTTTCGGAAAACCGCTGCACACTTTTCCGGATCGTGCTCTAGAGCCAAATCGCTCCGGCAACAAAATCGTGCGATTCTGCTAGGCCGAAAGCGGCCGCTGCGCTATGCCGGGGACTCTGCGTGAGGAGACCGGCGTGGCGATGGAGAAAGGCGGGGGTGAAGAAGCGGAGAGCGCGCCCCGGCGCGGCCGGCCAAGGTCGATCGAGACCACCAACGCCATCCTCGAAAGCGCCTATGCGCTGATGGCGGCCACCGGCCTTGCCGCCACAACCATCGATGCGATCGCACGCCACTCCAGCGTGTCCAAGATGACGATCTACAAATGGTGGCCGTCGCGGGAAGCGCTGCTGATCGACGCCTTCCTCCACCATGCCGCGCAGATGCTGCCGCTGCCGCCTGCGAGCGCCGGCACGCCCGCGGCGCGCGCGCGGCGCCACGCCACCGCCTATGCCGAGGCGCTCCAGGGCGAGTTCGGCAAGGTCCAGCTCGCCGTCATCTCCGAATGCATCTCCAAGACCGGCTCGGCGGAGCTGTTCTACGCCCGGTACTTACAATTCCGCCGCGACGCGCTGGTGGACATGATCGCCGCGGGCCAGAAGGACGGCAGCATTCTGGCCGAGGGGCCCCCTGAGAATCTCTACGACGCGATCTATGGCAGCCTGTTCTACCGCTACATCTTCGGCATCGCGCCAATCACACCCAGCTACGCGCGCAATCTGGTCGATCTGGTGTTACGGCCGAAGGACTAGTTAGAGCATGATCCGGGCCCGAAGATCATGCTCTGAAAATTAAGCGCCTATCGCACAGGCCTGACCGGGGCCGAGAGCTTGTCCGTGCGGTCGCGCTCGGTCATGTCGACCACGGTCTCCATCGGCGCGGTCAATTCATAGACGTAGGAGACGTCGGTGAAGAAGCGCTTGGCGGTGCCCCCGAGCGCCTCGGGCGCGACGCGATCGAGCAGGATCAGGCCGAAATCGGAATCGGGCCGGCGCGTCGCCTCGCTGGTGTTGAACTCCTCCCAGCGGAAATGGAAGACCTCCTCGGACGCATCGCCCGTCACCGTCCAGTTGGCGGTGATGTGCGGATGCTTGCCGACCAGCGACAGGCCCTCGTCGGAATGCGAGGCGAGCTCAAAGAACAGCAGCGACAGGCTCTGCGCGGCGCGCGCGCTGACCGCGATGTCGGGACCGGTGACGGCGATGCGATCGGCATGCGGAATCGCGCGCGCCTCGAACAGGCCCTTCAGCTTGACGCCCTGCCACTGGCTCTCGCTGAGCAGCGAGACCACGTTGGACATGGCGTGGATGCGGCCGATCAGGAGTTCGCGCGCGATGTCGATGTCCGATCCATGGCGCAGCGTGCGCGTCACGATCGACTGGATCACGGCCAAGATGTTCTTCACGCGGTGATTCAGCTCGTCGATGACGGCGGTCAGGCGGCGCTCGAAGCCGATCCGCACCTGGATCTCCCGGCTGAGCCGCAGATTGTTGTAGGCGACATAACCGAACAGGCCGCACACCATCGCGGTGATGGCAAAACCGATCGCCGCCACGATGATCGCGGTCTGCTCGGCGCGGCGCGCCGAATTGCTCTTCGCGTAATAGCCGAGCTGCCAGTCACGGCCGCCGAAGCTCACCGTGCGTGTCGCCGACGGCGGCGGGCCGTCCGCGCCCATGCGCGTGGAAACAATGCCCTGATCGTTGGCGACGAGCTCGCCGCCTTCCCTGCGCGGATCCCTGAGCGCGACCGAGAACAACGACATGTCGTCGTTGGTCAGCATCAGTGTGGCGAGCTCATAGGAGAATGTGACGAAACCGGCCGGCTCCGTTGCCCCCTCGGGAATGACGGGCGCAGCCACGATGACGCCGATCGGGCCGTTCCCGCGCAGCAGCGGCACCGGGTCGGAAGCAACCGATCGCTTCTCGATCCTCGCCCGGGCGAGCATCGCACTGAGCACCGGATCCTTGTCATAGCTGCGGCCGGGCAGTGCCTTGGTCTCGTCACTGCGCGGCTCGAGGTCCATCAGCACGTCGATCGGATGGGTGAGGCTCGCGGCGGCGATGGGCTTGTCACTGTAGTCACGGATCTGCGGCTTCGGGAAGCCGGCCGCCGCGATCGCCGCCTGCGCCGCGGCGAGCTCGTTCGGCTGAAGCCGGGCAACCCAGCCGGCCACCACGAAATCGGTCTTGAACGCGTAGATCGCCGAGCGCAGCGGCTCCAGCATGTTGGGCTTGAGCACCGACGGCGCGCGGAACAGGCCTGAGGCGACACGCGCAAGCAGTTCGCGCTCGGTGAGCCGGTCCTGAACCAGGCTTGCATGGACGTCGATCGCACGCGCGAGCGCGATCCGGTCCAGTGCCAGCTCCTGGTCGTGGACGCGATAGGCCGCAAGCCCGGAAAGCAGGGCTCCGAGCAGAGCGATGAAGCCGATGATGAAACCCAGCCGGACCACGCGACTACTCAGACGGAAGCGGGAGGTCGGCAATAAACACGGAGCATATGAACGCCGCTCGAACGGCCATGTGCCGAAACAGGGTGAACCCCAATGGCGGAGATAATGGAGGAGGAGGCATCAGTACGCAACTTGGGTCGCCTGAAAAGCTTAATCCGCCCGGCCGAAGGTCCGGCCGGGGTGGAGTTGCCCCGGGCACCGGAGGTATTCAATCGCCATGTCCGAAATTTGTTCCGCAAGGCGCGGCCCTGCCCCAGGCGTTAACGGCGAAAAACGCCTGCGCCAAGTCGTCGCGTCGGTCAGCCGGCCCGTTTCAGCCCACCTTTGGCCTCGATGAAGCCGACGATGCGGTCGAGCCCCTCGCACTTCTTCAGGTTGGTCATGACGAAGGGGCGCTCACCGCGCATGCGCCTGGCGTCCGTCTCCATCTTCTCCAGCGAGGCGCCGACATGGGGCGCAAGATCGATCTTGTTGATGACCAGAAGATCGGACCGGGTGATGCCGGGGCCACCCTTGGACGGGATCTTGTCGCCGGCGGCGACGTCGATGACGTAGATGGTGAGGTCGGCAAGCTCGGGGGAAAAAGTGGCAGCGAGATTGTCGCCGCCAGACTCGATCAGCACGAGGTCGAGGCCCGGGAATTTCGCGCGCATGTCCGCGACCGCCGCGAGGTTCATCGAGGCGTCCTCGCGGATCGCCGTGTGCGGACAGCCGCCGGTCTCGACGCCGGCGATGCGGTCCGGCGTCAGCGAACCCGAACGCACCAGGAATTCCGCATCCCATTTGGTGTAGATGTCGTTGGTGATCGCGGCGATGTCGTAGCGCTCGCGCATGGTCTTGCAGAGCAGGTCCATCAGCGCGGTCTTGCCTGACCCGACCGGGCCGCCGACGCCGACACGCAAGGGGCCGTGAGAATTCGACATGTAGCTCGCTCTCTTTTCAGTTGAACGCTGCACCGCTTACGAGCGGAACAGCCGCGTATATTGCGTCTCGTGCCGCAGGCTGGCGAGATCGGCGCGGAACGTGGCGCTGCCGAGATCGTCCAATGTTGCATTCAGCGCACGATTGGCGGTGGCGGCCACCGCCGCTTCCAGCCGCACCAGCACGCGCTGGCTGTCGGTCTGGCCGAGCGGAATGAGACGGCTGGCCGCCGAGATCCAGTTCGAGACCAGCGCATGCAGGAAGGCGTGCGGCGTCGGCGCCAGCGGCACGCCGTGCTTAGCTGCGACCACACCGACGGCGACGGGATAGACCAGTGGCGTGCGGCATGCCGCAACCATGGCATCCAGGCCGTCCGCATCCCACGCGGCGCGGGAGATATCGATGAAGGCGCGGCCCTGCGAGGCCGTTTCCAGCTGCCGCTCGCGCGACGGCACGAAGGCGCTCGCGAGTTCCGCGATGTCGCGCAAGGAGGTCTCCTCGCCCGCCTCAGCAGCGCGATAGGCCTGGACCAAGAAGATCGCATCGCAAAAGCCGGAGCCGTCGCCGAGCATCGCATCGAGCCAGTCCGCGAGCGTCGCGGTGTCCACGATGTCGCCCGCCTCGACCGCCCATTCGATGCCGCTGGAATAGGAGAAGCCGCCGACCGGAAACGCCGGCGACAGCCAGGTCATCAGCCGGTACAGCGCCGCCGCCTCGCGTTCGGCGAGGTCGCCGGCACCGACTGGCTCATTTGTGGTCATGAGCATGCTTGTGGCCGTGGTGATGGTCGGGATGGTCGCAATGCTCGTCGTGGTGATGGTGGTGCTCGTGGCCATGGTCATGCGCGGCATGATCATGATGATTGTGGTCATGGCCGTGATGATCATGGTGATCGTGATCATGATCGTGGTGGCCGTGATCGTGGTGCGCATGGTCGTCGTGGCCCTGCGCGTGACCGGCCTCGGCATAAGCGCCGCCTTCGGGATCGAACGGCGCCTCGATCTCGATCACGCGCGCGCCGAGCCCCTTGACCATGGCCTCGATGACGTGGTCGCGGCGGATACGCAGGCTCTTGGCCATGATCTGCGTCGGCAGGTGGCGATTGCCGAGATGCCAGCCGACGCGGATGAGGTGATGCGGATCGCGGCCCCGGATCTCGAGCAGCGGCTCGGGCGCCGCAACCACCTCGACCAGCCGGCCATCCTCCAGCACCAGGGCATCGCCGCCGCGCAGCGCGACGGCGTTCTCCAGGTCGAGCAGGAATTCGAGCCCCCGCGTGCCCGTCATCGCCATGCGGCGGCGGTGCCGATCGTCGAAATCGAGCACGACCGTGTCCGCGGGTGCTTCCGTGAAGCGGTGTTGTCCCCTGACCTGCGTCGCCCGGATCATGTGCTCTTATCCTGTTACCGTGTCTCGACCTTCTCGGGCGTGATGATTTCGATCTTCGGCGGCGCCGTGAAGCATTTCACCGCCACGCGGCCGAACGTCTTCATGTGCTCCATGGCACGATGCGGCACCAGCGCCTCGGCATTCTCCCACTGCTCGACGAACACCATCTTGGCGGGATCGGTGACGCTTTCGTGCAAATCATAGGCGATGTTGCCGGGCTCTTTCCGCGTCTCCTTGATGCAGGCGGTGGCGGCTGCGATGAATTCGGCGCGCGTCTCGGGCTTGATGGTCAGGGTGGCTACGACGTAAATCACGAGAAATCCTCCCGGCTTTTCTTCTCTGGGTTAGATACCGGGCGGGACATTAGACCAGGCGGGACCGAACGCAAAACCGAAAAGCCGTCCCCGGACATTCGCCGGGGATATGCGTTGAGGCGCTATTTCAGTACATGAAATACCGCTGCGCCATCGGCAGCACCTCCGCCGGCGCGCAAGTCAGCAGCTCGCCGTCGGCGCGGACCTCATAGGTCTCCGGATCGACCTCGATGTTAGGCGTGGCGTCGTTATGGATCATGCTTTTCTTCGAGATCTTGCCGCGGGTGTTCTGGACCGCATAGAGCTTCTTCTCGATGCCGAGCTTTCGCGCCAAGCCCCCGGTGACCGCGGCCTTCGAGGTGAAGACGACGGAGGACGCAGTCCTCGCCTTGCCGAAGGCGCCGAACATCGGCTGGTAATGCACCGGCTGCGGCGTCGGGATCGAGGCGTTGGGATCCCCCATGGGTGCCGCGACGATGGTGCCGCCCTTGACGACGCAGTCCGGCTTGACGCCGAAGAAGGCCGGCGACCACAGCACGAGATCGGCGAGCTTGCCCTTCTCGACCGAGCCGATCAACTTGGACACGCCGTGCGCGATCGCGGGATTGATCGTGTATTTGGCGATGTAGCGCTTGACGCGAAAATTATCGTTGTCCTTGCCCTTGTCCTGCGGCAGGGACCCGCGCTGCTTCTTCATCTTGTCGGCGGTCTGCCAGGTGCGGATGATGACCTCGCCGAGACGGCCCATCGCCTGCGAGTCCGAGGACATCATCGAGAGCGCGCCGAGATCGTGCAGGATGTCTTCGGCCGCGATCGTCTCCTTGCGGATACGGCTTTCGGCGAACGCCAGATCTTCCGCGATCGAGGGATCGAGGTGGTGGCACACCATCAGCATGTCCAGATGCTCGTCGATGGTGTTGCGGGTGAAAGGCCGCGTCGGGTTGGTCGAGGACGGCAGCACGTTCTTCAGGCCGGCGACCTTGATGATATCAGGGGCGTGGCCGCCGCCGGCGCCTTCGGTGTGGAAGGCGTGGATGGTGCGGCCCTTGAACGCCTTGATGGTGTCCTCGACGAAGCCGGATTCGTTCAACGTGTCGGAGTGAAGCATCACTTGGATGTCGTAATCGTCGGCGACCGACAGGCAATTGTCGATCGCGGCCGGCGTCGTGCCCCAATCCTCGTGCAGCTTCAGCGCACAGGCGCCGGCCTTGATCATCTCGACCAGCGCGGCGGGGCGCGAGGCGTTGCCCTTGCCGGAAATGCCGAGATTGACCGGGAAGGCATCGAACGACTGGATCATCCGCCCCATGTGCCACGGCCCCGGCGTGCAGGTGGTGGCGAAGGTGCCGTGCGAGGGACCAGTGCCGCCACCCAGCATCGAGGTCACGCCAGACATCAGCGCGTGCTCGATCTGCTGCGGGCAGATGAAATGGATGTGGCTGTCGAAGCCGCCGGCGGTGAGGATCTTGCCTTCGCCCGCGATCACGTCGGTGCCGGGCCCGATGATGATGGTGACGCCGGGCTGGATGTCGGGATTGCCGGCCTTGCCGATCGCCGAAATCATGCCGTCCTTGATGGCGACGTCGGCCTTCACGATGCCCCAGTGATCGACGATCAGCGCGTTGGTGATGACCGTGTCGGCCGCGCCCTGCTTGTTGGTGACCTGCGACTGCCCCATGCCGTCGCGGATCACCTTGCCGCCGCCGAACTTCACCTCCTCGCCATAGGTGGTGAAATCCTTCTCGACCTCGATGATGAGATCGGTGTCGGCCAGCCGCACCCTGTCGCCGGTGGTCGGGCCGAACATGTCGGCATAGACGGAACGCTTTATTTTGACGGACATCACAAGCCCCGTTTGCGATTGAATGTTTGGTGGATCACAGCAAGGCCCTTGCTGCTTTCACGGCATCATCGAATTTCTCGTCGAGCCACGCATTGCCGCCGCGGCAACCCGCCACGACCTGCGTGGCCCAGCCGCTGTAGTCGGCGAGATCGTCGCGCTCCTCAGCACTCGGATCGATTTGAATGCGCGCGCCGATATTGCTGATCTTGTCGGCGATCTTGATCAGCTTGGCGCCGGGGGATTTGTGCGGAGCGTCCTCGATCTGCTTCTGCCGCCGCTCTGCCTTGCGCAAGCTCATGTCGTCGGTGCACTCGGCGACGAGCGAGGCGATGCGGTCGGAAAATCTCCGCGCGAGCTCCTCGCGTGTGGTGTCAGTGTCTTCGATTGTGTCGTGCAGCCAGCCGGCCGCGACCAGCTCGGCATCGGCGCCGTCGGTCGCGGTCGCAAGCAGGTTCGCAACCTCGGCGAGGTGATTGATATAGGGCTCACTGCCGCGACCCTTGCGCGCCATGCCGTTGTGGCGGTGCGCGGCGAGCTCGGCAGCTTCGGTGACGAGGCGGATTGGCGCGAGCATGGGAAATCCCTCCGTTTCCGCCTCAACCGCGCCGCGCCGTGCTCGTTCCTGCGGAGTTCACAGCTTCCCCATGACGTCGCCGCGGAAGCCGTAGATCGTCTTCTTCCCCGCCAGGGCGACGAGCTGGACGTCGCGGGTCTGGCCGGGCTCGAAGCGGACGGCGGTGCCGGCGGCGATGTCGAGGCGCATGCCGCGGGCCTTCTTGCGGTCGAATTTCAGCGCGGGGTTTGTCTCGAAGAAATGATAGTGCGAGCCGACCTGGATCGGGCGGTCGCCGGCGTTGGCGACCGTCAGCGTCACGGTCTTGCGGCCGGCATTGAGCTCGATCTCGCCGTCCTGGATGAAGAGTTCGCCGGGGATCATGTTTGCCTTCCTCTGTCATTCCGGGGCTCGCGGAGCGAGAAGGCCGGAATTCTCGATCAACAATCTCTGGATTCCGGGTTCGCCCTTCGGGCGCCCCGGAATGACGAATTAACAGCTACCTGATCGGCTCGTGCACGGTGACGAGCTTGGTGCCGTCCGGAAAGGTCGCCTCGACCTGGATGTCGTGGATCATCTCGGGAATGCCCGGCATCACCTGCTCGCGGGTCAGGACCTGCGCGCCCGACTGCATCAGCTCGGCGACGGTGCGGCCGTCGCGGGCGCCTTCGAGGATGAAATCGGAGATGATCGCGATCGCCTCGGGATGGTTGAGCTTGACGCCGCGGTCCAGCCTGCGGCGCGCCACGATCGCCGCCATCGAGATCAGAAGCTTGTCCTTTTCGCGGGGAGACAGGTTCATGAAGAATCTCTTCCGTTCAGCACGTCAATTCAGCCAGTCAGTTCAGCCAGAGCCGCGGCAGCGCCGCGCCGGTGCGCGCCAGCACGGCCATCATGTCGGCGCGCAAACGCGCCGCATCTTGGGCACAGAACCGCGCCATTGCAAAGCCATTCCATGCCGAGATTCCAACCTCGCCGGAGAAAGACTCCGACGCTTCCCGGATGCGCTCAACCAGGGCCTCGTCACCGGGCACGATCAGGGCCATGCCGATCGCCGCGCCACCCTTGGCCACGGCCGATCGCGCGAGCTTTGCGCCGATATCACCGTCGAGCCGGACGGTTTCTGCGAACACCAGCTTGCCGCCGCGGCGCAGCCGCCAGCGGTCGACGAATTCGCCCTGCTCCATCCGCTCGCCCATAGCGGTGCGGCCGAATACGACAATCTCGCAAAGCAGGAGCGAGGCGGCCTCGTCGAGCTCGATGTCGAAGCGGCGCTGCACGCGGGTGCGATCGAACAGGATCGTCTCCTGCGGCAGCCAGGACAAATGCGCGCCTGCGCCGGCCTTCAGCGAGATATTGAGCTGCGCCGCGGGCCCCGGCGCGCGATAGACCTTTTCGGCGGCCGCCGTGGTCAGCGTCAGCCGCGCGCGATCCGCCGCCGATATCTCGATGTCGAAGCGATCGCCGCCGGCAACGCCGCCGGCCGTGTTGACGAACACGCCGGACAGGCCCTGATCCTCCGGCGAGGGAAAGCGGACGCGGAGCGAACCGGATTCATGCAAGGCGCCGCGCCGCGTCACGCCGTCGCGCGCATGCACGTCGAAGCGCACCGCGCCACGGGCGCGGTTGGCTTCGAATATCGTGGACGTGGCTGACAGTTCGCTGCGCATCCGTCTCCCCAGCCGGTCGCGGCAGGATCTTGGCTTACAGCGCCATCTGGCGGCTGATCTCGCTCGCGTCGAGGTTGGAGCGGTCGCAGGTGAATTTCACCGCGCCGCGATCCATCACCGCGAAACTGTCGCCGAGTTCGCAGGCAAAGTCGAGATATTGTTCGACCAGCACGATGGCGATGTTGCCGAGGTTGCGCAAGTAGGAGATGGCGCGGCCGATGTCCTTGATGATCGAGGGCTGGATGCCTTCGGTCGGCTCGTCGAGCAGAAGCAGTTTTGGCCGCATCACCAGCGCGCGGCCGATCGCGAGCTGCTGCTGCTGGCCGCCGGAGAGGTCGCCGCCGCGCCGGCCGAGCATGGATTGCAGCACCGGAAACAGCGAGAAGACGTCGTCCGGAATGTGCTTGTCCTCGCGCTTCAGCGGACCGAAGCCGGTCTTGAGGTTCTCCTCGACCGTCAGCAGCGGAAAGATCTCGCGGCCCTGCGGCACGAAACCGATGCCCTTGCGCGCCCGCTCGTAGGGCTTGAGGCCGGTGATGTCGTTACCGTCGAACACGATCGCGCCCGACGAGATCGGATATTGCCCGACCATGGCGCGCAGCAGCGAGGTCTTGCCGACGCCGTTGCGCCCGAGCACGCAGGTCACCTTGCCCGGCTCGGCCGAGATCGAGACGCCGCGCAGCGCCTGCGCCGCGCCGTAGAACAGGTTGATGTCCTTGACCTCAAGCATCGCTCAGCGTCCCAGATAGACTTCGATGACCCGCTCGTTGGACGAGACCTGGTCGATGGTACCTTCCGCCAGCACCGTGCCTTCATGCAGGCAGGTGACCTTGACGCCGAGCTCGCGCACGAACGTCATGTCGTGCTCGACCACCATGACGGTGTGGGTCTTATTGATCTCCTTCAGCAGTTCGGCGGTGAGGTGTGTCTCGACGTCGGTCATCCCCGCAACGGGCTCGTCGACCAGCAGCAGCTTCGGATCCTGCGCCAGCAGCATGCCGATCTCGAGCCATTGCTTCTGGCCGTGGCTGAGGCTGCCGGCGAGGCGGTTGCGGGCCTCGGTGAGGCGGATCGTCTCCAGCACCTTGTCGATGCGCTCGGACTCCGCCCTGCTGCCGCGCCAGAACAGCGTGCCGCGGACCGAGTGGTCGACATTGAGCGCCAGCAGGAGGTTGTCCTGCACGGTCTGGCTCTCGAACACGGTCGGCTTCTGGAACTTGCGGCCGATGCCGAGCTCGGCGATGCGGGTCTCGTCGAGGCGCGTCAGGTCAGTGACGCCGTCGAACAGCACGGTGCCTTCGTCCGGCTTGGTCTTGCCGGTGATGATGTCCATCATCGTGGTCTTGCCGGCACCGTTCGGGCCGATGATGGCGCGCATCTCGCCGGGGGCAAGCGTCAGCGACAGATTGTTGATGGCGTGGAAACCATCGAACGAGACGTGCACGCCGTCCAGGTAAAGCATCGCGGAAGTCGCGCGGGTGTCCATGACATTCATGACCGCTTACTCCGCCATCTTGGGTTCGGTGACGCCATCTTCGGCCGCGGCGCTCGCAACGGACGCCGCGGTGCTCTTCTCCCTCGACGAGGCCCACCAGGCGTTGAAGGTGCCGACGATGCCCTTGGGCAGCAGCAGCGTCACCAGGATGAACAGCGCGCCCAGCATGAACAGCCAGTACGGCGCCAGCACGCCCGAGGTGAAGAACGTCTTGGCGTAGTTGACGACGACGGCGCCGAGCGCGGCGCCGACGAGCGTGCCGCGGCCGCCGACCGCGACCCAGATCACCGCCTCGATCGAATTGCCCGGCGCGAATTCGCTAGGGTTGATGATGCCGACCTGCGGCACGTAGAGCGCACCGGCGACGCCGGCCATGCAGGCCGACACCGTGAACACGAACAGCTTGTAGGATTCGACGCGGTAGCCGAGGAAGCGCGTGCGCGATTCCGCGTCACGCACAGCGATCAGCACCTTGCCGAGCTTGGAGGAGACGATGGCGCGGCAGATCAGGAAACCGATGATCAGCGCCAGGCAGCTCAGCGCGAACAGCGCCGCGCGGGTGCCTTCGGCCTGCACGTTGAAGCCCAGGATGTCCTTGAAGTCGGTCAGGCCGTTGTTGCCGCCGAAGCCGAAATCGTTGCGGAAGAAGGCGAGCAGCAACGCGTAGGTCATCGCCTGCGTGATGATCGACAGATAGACGCCGGTAACGCGGGAGCGGAAGGCGAGCCAGCCGAAGCAGAAGGCGAGCAGGCCGGGCACGACCAGCACCATCAGGGCTGCGAACCAGAACATGTCGAAACCGTACCAGTACCAGGGCAGCTTCTGCCAGTTCAGGAACACCATGAAGTCGGGCAGGATCGGATTGCCGTAGACGCCGCGGGTGCCGATCTGCCGCATCAGGTACATGCCCATGGCGTAGCCGCCGAGCGCGAAGAAGGCGCCGTGGCCCAGCGAGAGGATGCCGCAATAGCCCCAGATCAGGTCGATCGCGAGTGCCAGGATGGCGTAGCAGACATATTTGCCCCACAGCGCGACGAGATAGGTCGGCACCTGCAGGAACGAGCCGACGGGCAGCAGCAGGTTGGACAGCGGGATCAGCACGCCCAGCGCGGCGACAACCAGCAGGAAGATCGTCGCGCCGCGGTCCAGCGATCGCGTCAGCATGTGAGGGGTCATGCTTCCACCGCACGGCCCTTGAGCGCGAACAGGCCGCGCGGCCGCTTTTGAATGAACAGGATGATGAGAACCAGGATCGCGATCTTGCCGAGCACGGCGCCGGCGACCGGCTCCAGGAACTTGTTGGCGATGCCGAGCGTGAAGGCGCCCACGAGTGTCCCCCAGAGATTACCCACACCGCCGAACACCACGACCATGAAGCTGTCGATGATGTAGCTCTGGCCGAGATTGGGGCTGACATTGTCGATCTGCGACAGCGCCACACCGGCGATGCCGGCAATGCCCGAGCCGAGACCGAAGGTCAGCGCGTCGACGCGCGATGTGGCGATGCCCATCGAGGCCGCCATGCGGCGGTTCTGCGTCACCGCGCGCATTTCGAGGCCGAGCGCGGTGTAGCGCAGCATCGCAAGCAGGATCGCGAACACGGCCAGCGTGAAGCAGAGGATCCAGAGCCGGTTATAGGTGATGGTGATCTGGCCGAGCTCGAACGCGCCGCTCATCCAGGAGGGATTGCCGACCTCGCGATTGGTCGGACCGAACATGGTGCGCACCGCTTGCTGCAGCACCAGCGACAGGCCCCAGGTCGCCAGCAGCGTCTCCAGCGGCCGGCCGTAGAGGAAGCGGATGATGCTGCGCTCGATCAGCACGCCGATGGCGCCGGCGACGAGGAAGGCGAGCGGCACGGCGATCAGCAGCGAATAGTCGAACAGGCCGGGATAGCGGGTGCGGATCACCTCCTGCACCACGAAGGTGGTGTAGGCCCCCAACATCACCATCTCGCCATGGGCCATGTTGATGACGCCCATCACGCCGAAAGTGATGGCAAGCCCAATCGCGGCGAGCAGCAGCACCGAGCCGAGCGAAAGGCCGTACCAGGCGTTCTGCACCGTGGACCAGACCGCGAGCGAAGACTGGATCGAGCTGATTGCACTGGCTGCAGCCTTGGTCACCGAGGCCGGCTGGTCACCCATGCCGGTGAGCAGCGCCATCGCCTCCTGGTCGCCGCGCGCCTTCAGGGTGGCGACGGCCTCGAGCTTCTCGACCTCCGTGGCATCGGACTTGAACAGCAGGATCCCCGCACGGGCTTCACCGAGCGCCGTCTTGACCGATCTGTTGCTTTCCTTGGCGAGCGCGGCATCGACCGCCTCGAGCGCGGTTTCTTCGTGCGACTTGAAGACGGACTGCGCGGCCTGCAGGCGCGTTCCAACATCCGGCGATTGCAGCGTCAGGCTGCCGAGCGCGGCATCGACGCTGCGGCGCAGGCGGTTGTTGAGGCGGACCGCGCTCGCACTGTCGGGAACGCTGGCGACGGCCTCGCCGGTCGCGGCATCGATCGACTTGCCGTCGGTGCCGGTGACGTAAACCTTCTTGCTGTCCGGATCGGCCATGAGGCGGCCGTCCTGGAGCGCGCTGATGATGGGAAAGGCCAGCTTGTTGCCGCTGCTGGCGATCACGCCGACCGCTTCCTCGGTGTCCGAAAAATCATCGTTGGCGAATTTGGCGACCGCATCCTCGAACGGACCCGCAAAGGCCGGCAGTGCGAACGCGATCAGAAGCAACGAGAGCAGGAGCGAACAGAGACGGGCGGACAAATTGGCTGGCACTGTGAATGACCCCGGCAGAAATGGGTGGAGAAGGCGGCGGGATCGCCGCCTTCCCCGATCGTGCAATGGAGCGTCAGACCCGGATCAGGAGCCGGAGCCGAGGCACTTGTTGGTCTTGGTGTTGAAGTTGCCGCACTTCTTCCCGACCCAGTCGCCGATCAGGTCCTTGGAGCCGTCGAGCTCCTTCGACCATGCGTCGCCCGCGACGAGGCCCGGGGTCTTCCAGACCACGTCGAACTGGCCGTTGCCCTTGATCTCGCCGATGAACACCGGCTTGGTGATGTGGTGGTTCGGCAGCATCTTCGACACGCCGCCGGTCAGGTTCGGCGCCTCGATGCCGGGAAGCGCATCGATCACCTTGTCCGGATCGGTTGACTTCACCTTCTCGACCGCCTTCACCCACATGGCGAAGCCGATCACGTGCGCTTCCATCGGATCGTTGGTGACGCGCTTCGGATTCTTGGTGTAGGCCTGCCAGTCCTTGATGAACTTCTCGTTCGACCCGTCCTTGGTCTTGATCGACTGGAAGTAGTTCCAGGCGGCGAGATGGCCGACCAGCGGCTTGGTGTCGATGCCGGCGAGCTCTTCCTCACCCACCGAGAACGCGACCACCGGGATGTCCTTGGCCTTGATGCCCTGGTTGCCGAGCTCCTTGTAGAAGGGAACGTTGGCGTCGCCGTTGATGGTCGAGACCACCGCGGTTTTCTTGCCGGCCGAGCCGAACTTCTTGATGTCGGCCACGATCGTCTGCCAGTCCGAGTGACCGAACGGCGTGTAGTTGATCATGATGTCTTCCTGGGCGACACCCTTGGACTTCAGATAGGCTTCCAGGATCTTGTTGGTGGTGCGCGGATAGACGTAGTCGGTGCCCGCGAGCACCCAGCGCTTCACCTTCTCTTCCTTCATCAGATAGTCGACGGCGGGGATCGCCTGCTGGTTCGGCGCAGCACCCGTGTAGAACACGTTGCGCTCGCTCTCCTCACCCTCGTACTGCACGGGGTAGAACAGAATGTTGTTGAGCTCCTTGAACACCGGGAGCACCGACTTGCGCGACACCGAGGTCCAGCAGCCGAACACGACCGAGACCTTGTCCTTGGTGATCAGCTCACGCGCCTTTTCGGCGAACAGCGGCCAGTTCGAGGCGGGATCGACGACGACGGCCTCGAGCTTCTTGCCGAGCACGCCGCCCTTCTTGTTCTGCTCGTCGATCAGGAAGAGGATGGTGTCCTTCAGCGTGGTTTCGCTGATGGCCATGGTGCCGGAAAGGGAGTGAAGTACACCGACCTTGATGGTGTCGTCGGCGGCCTTGGCGCCGGTCAATGAGGCCAGACCGAGCATCAGTCCGGCGGTCGCGGCGAGCACGCCGCGGCGGCTAAATGACGCCGCTCTATCGCGAGTGGATTTGGTAAGCATTTGTGTATCATCTCCCTGACGCAGACGTGAAAAAGACGCTGCGAACGGCCCCACGGCCGCCTGCGATTAACGGAATCGCAAGAACCATGCCATGGACTGAACACGCACTAATTATTTGATTTTACTAGATAATTCGACTGAAATCAAAGTTTCGCCGTAGTCAAATTGCTCAAAACTTAGGCGAAGAAAATGTATGCTAATATGGCAGACAGTATATTTATTGGGCAAAATGGCACTTCTGTCTAAATTTCCGGCATAACTATTTCTGCACCGCAACCGCTGTTTGAGGCCGACTTGCCTTGAAAGCGCCCCCTCGATGTTCCATATGAACGGGCGAGACCTCTTGCGAATCAAGGGGTCGTAGCGAGCCGCGTGTTCTTAAGCCCTCTACGGGCCTCTGGCTTGCCCCATATCTCCCAAGCCATCCGACACCCCAAACACGCAGGTGTCTTCTTGACACCCTTTTGCGCGCGCCGCGCTGAATGCGCCGGGCGCCCGCTTTTGACATGGAAAGAACCCATCTTTTGACTTCGTTTCAGGATTTCGGCCTCGCCGAACCCATCGCACGCGCTCTTCGTGAAGAGAACTACGTCACCCCAACCCCGATCCAGGCCCAGACCATCCCGCTGGCGCTAACCGGCCGCGACGTCGTCGGTATCGCCCAGACCGGCACCGGCAAGACCGCGTCCTTCGCGCTGCCGATCCTGCACCGCCTGCTCGAGAACCGCATCAAGCCGCAGCCCAAGACGGCGCGTGTCCTGGTGCTGTCGCCGACCCGCGAGCTGTCCGGCCAGATCCTCGACAGCTTCAACGCCTATGGCCGCCACATCCGCCTGTCCTCGACACTGGCCATCGGCGGCGTTCCGATGGGCCGCCAGGTCCGCGCCCTGATGCAGGGCGTCGACGTGCTCGTCGCCACCCCCGGCCGCCTGCTCGACCTCGTGCAGAGCAACGGATTGAAGCTCTCGAGCGTTGAATTCCTCGTACTCGACGAGGCTGACCGCATGCTCGACATGGGCTTCATCAACGACATCCGCAAAATCGTCGCGAAACTCCCGATCAAGCGGCAGACGCTGTTCTTCTCGGCCACCATGCCGAAGGACATCGCCGAGCTCGCGGACTCCATGCTGCGCGATCCCGCCCGCGTCGCGGTGACCCCGGTGTCCTCGACCGCCGAGCGGATCAACCAGCGCATCCTGCAGGTCGACTTCTCGGCCAAGCCCGCCTTCCTGACCAAGCTGCTGAAGGACGAGCAGATCAACCGCGCGTTGGTCTTCACCCGCACCAAGCACGGTGCCGACAAAGTGGTGAAGACGCTTGAGCGGGCCGGCATTGCCGCCAACGCCATCCACGGCAACAAGTCGCAGAACCACCGCGAGCGCACGCTCGCCCAGTTCCGTTCGGGCGAGATCCGCACCCTGGTCGCCACCGACATCGCCGCCCGTGGCATTGACGTCGACGGCATCAGCCACGTGATCAATTTCGACCTGCCCAACGTGCCCGAGACCTATGTGCACCGTATCGGTCGCACCGCGCGCGCCGGCGCCGACGGCACCGCGATCTCGCTGGTCGCGGGCGGTGAGGAGCTGGCCTATCTCCGCGACATCGAGCGGCTGATCAAGGTGGCACTGCCGCGTGAGGATCTTCGCACCGACGCCGGTCGCCGCGATGCGGGTCCGCCCCCGCAGCAGCAGCGGCAGGGCCGCCCAGGCCAGCGTCCGCAGGGCGCACGGCATGGTGACGGACGGCGTGACGACAGGCATGCCGACGGGCGCCACCACAGCGCCGGCAGGCACGGCGACGGACGGCCCGGCGAAGGACGCCATGTCGAGGGCAGACCTGTTGATGGCAGGCCCGGTGAAGGCCACAAGGCCTCCAAGGGGTCTCGCCGCCGCCGCGGTTCCGGTGGTAAGATGAATTCCTCACCAGCCGATCGGTCGGAACAGCGTCCCGCGCATAGCGCCGGCAAGCCTGATGGAATACAAGGCGTTGCCTTTTTGCGTCGCGAGAGTCGCCCCAACGGCCGACCGAACCGCAATCCTCATTCGCACTAGCCGTCCACGACTGGAGACAACCACATGGCTAAGGAAGAGCTGATCCAGTTCGAAGGACTGGTCACCGAAATCCTCCCCGACGCCCGCTACCGCGTGCAGCTCGACGCCGGACACGAGATCGTCGCCTACACCGCCGGCAAGATGAAGAAGAACCGCATCAAGACGCTGGCGGGCGACCGCGTGACGGTGGAGATGTCGCCCTACGACCTCGAGAAGGGCCGGCTGATTTTCCGCCACAAGGACGAGCGCCCCAGCGGCGTGGGTGGGCCTCCGCGCCCCGGCCAGCGCGGCGGCCAGTTCCGCCGGCGTTGATCCGCTTCAAGGACGCGCGAGCGGAAGTAAAATTCTGACCTGTATGCTGATCCGCCGTGCCCCCACGGCGGATCAAAAAATCGTGCACGTCCGGATTGTTTTGGTGCCCTATTTCCAATAAAATCCCACTATCGATTTTCGGCCGGACGACATTGGCATCCACCGGTACAGCCGGTTCAGACACGCTGACGACCCTTCCAGAAACTCGATCTAATCCGCCCGCGAAAGTGGGCTTCGACTCTGCATATCTGAGAAGGAACTACCCCCGTGAGCATGGGAACCGTGAAGTGGTTTAACGCGACCAAGGGCTTCGGCTTCATCCAGCCCGACGATGGCGGCCAGGACGTCTTCGTGCACATCAGCGCCGTCGAGCGCGCCGGCCTCGGCACGTTGCGCGAAGGCCAGAAGATCTCCTACGAGATCGTCGCCGATCGCCGATCCGGCAAGTCGGCCGCCGACAATCTTCGCTCCGCCGGCTGAGCCCACGGACCTTCGGTCCGGATCAGCTCAACCGAGCAAAGCAACAAATAGAAAAGGCCGTGCGCGATGCACGGCCTTTTTCATGTTTGAAGCACCGCGTGCGCTCAGTAAGTCATGCCGGCGGTAGCCGGGCTGTAATCCACCTGCAGGACCTCTGCCATCTGCAACGAATTCC
Organism: Bradyrhizobium sp. cir1; assembly: GCF_014198245.1. Lineage (GTDB taxonomy): Bacteria > Pseudomonadota > Alphaproteobacteria > Rhizobiales > Xanthobacteraceae > Bradyrhizobium. The sequence goes on along the minus strand of NZ_JACIHE010000018.1, from coordinate 137,747 downwards.
TGCGCGGAAAGACGCATCGCCCGCCAGATTTTCACAACGGCCCGGACCGCACGATCCGGATCCCCGTCAATCGGACTTGCTTGTTGGTTTTGTCAGTTGGTCTTGGCACCCGCGCCGGCATTGCCGCTGGCATTGTTGCTCAGCGAACCGGCCTGGCTCATCGTGGTATTGAAGTAGTTGTCGCTGTCGCCGAGGGTCACGCGACGCTGGCAAAGCGGCACGCAGCTGTAGGACTCGCGCTCGACCCCACGATAGACGGTGACGAGCCGATCGCTCGGACCTTCGACCTGGATCTGGCGGTCGACCAGGATCTCGCCGGCCCGGTCCAGCGCGATGAAATTGGTGGCGCCGTAGCCCTTTCCGGTCACGACGATCATGCCGCCGGGCTGGAGCGTGACGTCGGCGATCAGGGGATTGCCGACCACGATGGTCGCCACCTTGCCGGGCAGCCGGACCAGCTTGGCCTGGTCGACATTGACGGCGATGGTGTCGGCGGTGGATTCGGCAAAACCGGCAGCCGGCGATGCCAGCACCGCGGCCGCAACCAGAAGACAGACGCGCGCATGGCGGCGCAGCAGTTGTTTACGCATACTCTTACCCCCGGGACGTCACAAACCGGCAGAAGCGATGAGATAACAGCGGAGCCGGTGCCCGACGCCGCTAACCTGCCCTCAATTCGTGAACGTTCCGCAAATTCGCCTTCTATTGTTTGAACGGACTGACGATTTCCCGCTCTCAAGGAGCTTAACGTCGGAACGGATAGGCAAGCTGCCCGCCGATCTCCTTGGGCATGGTCGCTTCATCCTTGCCGTAGTCCTGCGGCAGTTGCCCCTCCGGCATGCGGAAGGTGCCGAACAGCACGTCCCAGATCGGGAATGTCCCGGCGAAATTGGTGTCGCCGCCGTCTTCGAGCGGGGTGTGGTGCCAGCGGTGGAATACCGGCGTCGCCAAGACGTATTTGAACGGCCCGAAGGTCCAGTTCATGTTGGCGTGCACGAAGGCTGAATGGAAGGTCGTGAACGGGGACACCCAGATCATGACGTTCGGCGAGATGCCGGCCATCAGCAGCACGACGTCGACCCCGATGGTGCCGAGCATGAGATTGACGGGATGGAAGCGGGCTGCCGAAATCCAGCTGATCTCCTCGGAGGAGTGATGGATCGCGTGGTACTTCCAGAACTCGCCGCCATGGAAGAGCCGGTGCAGCCAGTACAGCATGAAGTCCGACAGCACCAGGAACAGCGCGGCCTGAACCCAGAGCGGCAATTGCGCCAGCGGGCCGTGGCCGTTGTCGTAGAAGGCGATGAGATCGTCGGCGTCGTGGATGTTGAAGAAGACGCTCGCGCCGACGATCAAGAGCCCGATCCGCATGGTGCGGGCAAATACCGGCACGAAGAACCAGTAGCAGATGTCGGTGACGATCTCCCGCTTGCGCCACCACGGCACGCCGGGATTGCAGGCCCAGAAATGCTCGAGCACCGTGAAGACCAGCGCGAGCACGAAAGTGACGGGGACCACCTTCGCGATGGTCTCGCCGAGCATCAGCGCGACTTGCATGGGCAGGCTCGACATCGTCGCCTCTCTTCCGAATTGCTTGTCCTCCTACGCCTACTCCGCGAAATTTAAGGGAGGGTGAAGCCGGCAGGCAGTTGCAGTGCGTCCGGAACCGGAGCGAATTCCAACCGGCGCCTTAAGGTGAAATTCACTCTGGGCAAAAGCATCGCGCAGGAATTGGGTTTACGCGATCGAATTAACTCTACCGAAAGAGCTCGGCTCTCATGGTCATCGCGTCAACGATAGCGCCGAACGAGGCGATCTCACCCCCAGATGGAGTTTGTTCATGAAGAACTTGATTGCACGTTTCGCGAAGGATGAATCCGGCGCCACCGCCATCGAATACGGCCTGATCGCCGCCGGCATCGCGCTGGCCATCATCACCGTCGTCAACAATCTCGGCAGCACGCTGAACACCAAGTTCGGCTCGATCAGCTCCTCGCTGAAGTAAGCGACCGACAAACGACGGCAAAAGCCCCGGACCTCCGGGGCCTTTGTTTTTCTGAGTACGGCGAGTTCCAGTGGCGTTGCGAAAGTACAGAACCGATGCCGCGGTTGCGGCGAGCGAGGCGCAGGCGGCGCCGACCGGCTCGCCGGCCTATTGGGTGTGCCTTGCACTGTTGCTGGCAACGGTCGCACTCGCCGCGCGCATCGCCAGCCTCTGGTGAGCCTGCCTCTGGCGGGCTGCGCCCATCCGGCCGCTGCCGTTGTCGGTTTGTTTAGCACTGCCGGCTAGCATCGCGCGACGCCAGATCCCGCGACAAACCCAGGCCTCAAGACGCCCATGATCCTCGACCTTGCGCGCCTCCTGCTCTTCCCGGCCCTGATGGCGTTCGCCGCCGCGAGCGATCTCTTCACGATGACCATCTCGAACCGTGTGTCGCTGGCGCTGGTCGCGGGCTTCTTCGTGCTCGCTTTTGCCGGTGGCATGGCACCTTACGAGATGCTCATTCATGTCGGCGCCGGCGCGCTTCTGCTGGTCGTGGCCTTCACATGCTTTGCGATGGGCTGGGTCGGCGGCGGCGACGCCAAGGTCGCAGCCTCCGTCGCGCTCTGGTTCGGCTTCGCGCACCTGATGAACTTCCTGCTCTACGCCTCGCTGTTCGGCGGAGCGCTGACGCTGCTCCTGCTCCAGTTCCGGCAATGGCCGCTGCCCTACGGCCTCGCGGGCCAGGCCTGGCTTGCACGACTGCACGCCAAGGAGACCGGTATTCCCTACGGCATCGCGCTCGCGCTGAGCGCGCTGATGGTCTATCCGGAGACCGAATGGGTGAAGGCGATCGACCTCGCTCACCTCGCACTGCGCTGAACACCCCGGGTAAACCCGGCGTTAAGGCGATTTAGATACGCCTCATTAACCATGCTTTGACGAATAGCTGGTCAACTGCCGATTACGGCGGCGGCAGCGTCGCGGCGTTTTGTTGGAAAGTGAAGCGTATGAATAGGGCACGCATTGTCGTCCTGACGGTCGCCATCGCCGCCGGCGGCGTCGCCGCGTACCTGGCGAGCGGCTCGGACAATTCTGCGCCGCCTCCAGCGGCTCCGGTCGCGCAGCTTCCGACCGTCGACGTGCTGGTGGCCAAGAACGACATCGGTCTCGGCCAAACCGTCAAACCTGAAGACGTGCAATGGCAGACCTGGCCGGCTGCGACCGCCAGCTCCACCTTCATCCGCCGCAACGAACGCCCGGAGGGCGCGACCCAGGTGACAGGCTCGATCGCGCGCGCCCCCTTCATCCAGGGTGAGCCGATCCGCGACCAGAAGCTGGTCAAGGCCGAGGGCTCCGGCTTCATGGCGGCGATCCTGCCGACCGGCATGCGCGCGATCTCGACCGAGATCTCGCCGGAGACCGGCGCAGGCGGCTTCATCCTGCCCAACGATCGCGTCGACGTGCTTCTGACCCGCCGCCTCAAGAACCCGGATCAGAGCAGCGGCGCTCCCGATCTCATCACCTCCGAGATCATCCTGGCCAACATCCGCGTCCTGGCCATCGACCAGGCGCCGAAGGAAAAGGACGGCCAGAACGCGGTGGTCGGCAAGACCGTCACTCTCGAGCTCAATCCCGCACAGACGGCGACGCTGTCCGCCGCGCGCCAGAGCGGCACGCTGTCGCTGGCGCTGCGCAGCATCGTCGACGTCAAGATGAGCGAAATCACGCTCGATGATTCCGCACAGAAGCGCGATGGCGTTTCGATCATTCGCTACGGTATCCCGAGCACGACGGCAAAGGCACGATGAGGGCAGTCGATATGAAATGCAGGGCAGATTTGACGACGATGCGGACATCCGTGGTCCGCGCCCTGTCGTTTTCGGCCGCCCTCGCGCTGGTGCTCAACCCGGCGCTGACCCCCGTGGTCGCCGCCGACTACCGCCCCGTGGCGCCGGCCGCCGCCGACGGCCAGATGAACGCGCGCTTCCTCTCGCTCGGCGTCGGCAAGTCGATCGTGATCGACCTGCCGCGCGACATCAAGGACGTGCTGGTCGCCGATCCCAAGATCGCCAATGCGGTGGTGCGCTCGGCGCAGCGCGCCTACATCATCGGCGCCTCGGTCGGCCAGACCAACATCGTGTTCTTCGATTCCGCCGGCCAGCAGATTGCCGCCTACGACATCGCGGTCAAGCGCGACCTCAACGGCGTGCGCGCCGCATTGAAGCAGGTCCTGCCCAGTTCCGACATCCAGATCGACGGGCTCGGCGAGGGTGTCGTGCTGACCGGCAGCGTGGCGAGTCCGATGGAGGCGCAGCAGGCCAACGAACTCGCCGCGCGGCTCGCCGGCGGCGCCGACAAGGTGGTGAACTCGATCGTGGTCCGCGGCCGCGATCAGGTCATGCTGAAGGTGACGGTGGCCGAGGTCCAGCGCACCATCGTCAAGCAGCTCGGCATCGACCTCTCCGCGAACCTGAATTACGGCACCTCGGTGGTGAGCTTCACCAATTCCAACCCGTTCACCGCCCTTGGCCACAATCTCGTGGACGGCAACAGTCTGACCACCAAGTTCGGCGCGACGCCCTCGGTGCAGGCCACCCTGCGCGCGATGGAGACCGCCGGCGTGATCCGGACGCTGGCCGAGCCGAACCTGACCGCGATCTCCGGGGAGTCGGCGACCTTCATCGCCGGCGGCGAATTCCCGGTGCCGGCGGGCTATGCGTGCGATCCCACCACGCATGTCTGTACCACCCAGATCAGCTTCAAGAAGTTCGGCATCTCGCTCAACTTCACCCCCGTCGTTCTGACCGAGGGCAAGATCAGCCTGCGGGTGATGACCGAGGTCTCGGAGCTTTCGAACGAGAATTCGATCACGCTGTCGCAGGCCGTGACCTCGACGTCGGTGAACTCGGTGACGGTGCCCTCGATCCGGACCCGCCGCGCCGAAACCTCGCTGGAAATTCCCTCCGGCGGCGCGATGGCGATGGCCGGCCTGATCCAGCAGCAGACCAAGCAGGCGGTGAGCGGACTGCCGGGCCTGATGCAGCTTCCGGTCCTCGGCACGCTGTTCCGCAGCCGCGACTTCGTCAACAACGCGACCGAGCTGGTCGTGATCGTGACGCCTTATGTCGTTCGCGCAGCAGCGCCGAAGGACCTGTCGCGTCCGGACGACGGCTTCGCCGCGCCTGCCGACCCGCAGGCCGAGTTGATCGGCAACATCAACCGCATCTATGGCGTGCCTGGCCGGACCGAACCGGGCCGGAACTACCGCGGCACCTACGGCTTCATCACCGACTGAGGCGGAACGGGGACTCCAAGATGATCACAAGACCACCCCAGCTTCGCAAACGCGCCATCGGCTTCGGTGGCGCGCTCGTCGGCATCGCGCTTGCGCTCGGCGGCTGCCAGCACGACGAGGTGACGACCGCCTCCATCCCGGACGACTACAAGCAGCGTCACCCGATCGCGGTCGAGGAGCAGAACCGCTCGATCGTCGTCTTCGTCGGCCATGCCCGCGGCGGATTGACCGCCGCCCAGCGCGCCGACGTGATGGGCCTGGCATCGGCCTGGCTGCACGAAGGCACCGGCGCCATCCACATCGACGTGCCGTCCGGCACGCCGAATGCGCGCCCGGCGGCGGAATCGATGCGTGAGATCCAGGCCATGCTGGCGGCTGCGGGCGTTCCGCCGCGCGGCATCATCACCCGCCCCTATCAGCCGCAAGACAAGCGCTTCCTGCCGCCGATCCGGCTGACCTATTCCAGGATCGCCGCGGTCGCCGGTCCCTGCGGCCTGTGGCCGGAGGACATCGGCCCCTCGATGAAGAACAAGAGCTGGTTCGAGAACAAGGACTATTACAATTACGGCTGCGCCTATCAGCGCAACCTCGCCGCCATGGTCGACAACCCGGCGGACCTCGAGCAGCCGCGTTCCGAAACGCCGTCCTACACCACGCGGCGCACCGCCGCGTTCGAGAAGTACCGCAAGGGCACTCCGACGGCAGTCGTCTATCCTGAAGCCGAAAAGGCCAAACTCAGCGACACCGGCAAATGATCAGCTACGCTCGCCAGTCCCAACAAGAGCAGCCGGAAGCATCGCTCCCGCCGGTCGAGGAGCATATTGCGCCGGCGCCGCGCGTTTCGGTCCAGGCTTTCTGCGAGACCGTGGAGACCGCTGCCGCGGTGCAGTCGGCCGGCGAAGATCGCCGCCTCGGCAAGGCCCACCTGAAGATTCAGATGGGCGGCATGGCGGCCGCGATCGAAGCCTACCGCTCGGCGCCCACGCCGAACGTGATCGTGCTCGAGAGCGACGGCCGCAGCGACCTCTTGGGCGGCCTCGACCAGCTCGCCACCGTCTGCGACGCCGGCACCCGCGTGGTGGTGATCGGCCGCATCAATGACGTCACGCTCTATCGCGAGCTGGTGCGTCGCGGCGTCAGCGACTACGTGCTCGCGCCGGTCGGCCCCATCGACGTCGTGCGCTCGATCTGCAACCTGTTTTCCGCACCGGAAGCCAAGGCGGTCGGCCGCATCATCGCGGTGGTCGGCGCCAAGGGCGGCGTCGGCGCGTCCACGATCTCCCACAACGTCGCCTGGGCGATCGCGCGTGATCTCGCGATGGACGCGGTGGTCGCCGATCTCGACCTCGCCTTCGGCACCGCCGGGCTCGACTACAATCAGGACCCGCCGCAGGGCATTGCCGACGCAGTGTTCTCGCCCGATCGCGTCGATACCGCCTTCATCGACCGTCTGCTGTCGAAATGCACCGACCACCTCAGCCTGCTGGCGGCGCCCGCCACGCTCGACCGGGTCTATGATTTCGGCACCGACGCCTTCGATTCCGTGTTCGACACGCTGCGCTCCACCATGCCTTGCATCGTGCTCGACATCCCGCACCAATGGTCGGGCTGGACCAAGCGCGCCCTGATCGGCGCGGACGACATCCTGATCGTGGCGGCACCGGACCTTGCCAATCTGCGCAACACCAAGAACCTGTTCGATCTGCTGAAGGCCTCGCGCCCGAACGACCGGCCGCCGCTCTACTGCCTGAACCAGGTCGGCGTCCCGAAACGTCCGGAAATCGCCGCCACCGAGTTCGCCAAGGCGATCGAGAGCCAACCGGTCGTCTCGATCCCGTTCGAGCCGCAGATCTTCGGCTCGGCAGCCAACAACGGCCAGATGATCGCGGAGATCTCTGCCAACCACAAGTCGATCGAGATGTTCCTCCAGATCGCCCAGCGCCTGACCGGCCGCAGCGAGACGAAGAAACAAAAGTCGTCCTTGCTTTCACCCCTGATTGAGAAGTTGCGGGGAAAATAGGCCGCCGCATGGAGTCGTTAAGTGTTCGGTAAGCGTAGCGGAACAGACACCGACCTTCGGGCCCCCAAGCCCGGCGCCGTGTCGCCAGAGCCTGTCCAGGCTCCGGCGCCGACGATGTCGCGCGCGCCGCCCCCGCCGGCCGTCGCCTCGCCGCCGCTTGCCCCGATCAAAGCCCCGCCGCCTCCTCCGATGGAGAACCGCCGCTCGGACAATTATTACGAGGTCAAGGCGACCATCTTCGGCGCGCTGATCGAGGCGATCGACCTCGCCCAGCTCGCCAAGCTCGATTCGGAATCGGCCCGCGAGGAAATCCGCGACATCGTCAACGAGATCATCGCGATCAAGAACATCGTGATGTCGATCGCCGAGCAGGAGGAGCTGCTCGACGACATCTGCAACGACGTGCTCGGCTACGGTCCGCTGGAGCCGCTGCTGTCGCGCGACGACATCGCGGACATCATGGTCAACGGCGCCAACACCGTCTACATCGAGGTCGCCGGCAAGATCCAGCGCACCGGCATCCGCTTCCGCGACAACCAGCAGCTCCTCAACATCTGCCAGCGCATCGTCAGCCAGGTCGGCCGGCGCGTCGACGAATCCTCGCCGATCTGCGACGCACGCCTCGCCGACGGCTCCCGCGTCAACGCCATCGTGCCGCCGCTGTCGATCGACGGGCCCACGCTCACCATCCGCAAGTTCAAGAAGGACAAGCTGACGCTGGATCAGCTCGTCAAGTTCGGTGCGATCTCGCCGGAGGGCGCCGAGATCCTCCAGATCATCGGCCGCGTCCGCTGCAACGTGCTGATCTCCGGCGGTACCGGTTCAGGCAAGACCACGCTGCTCAACTGCCTCACCAACTACATCGAGCACGACGAGCGCGTCATCACCTGCGAGGACGCCGCCGAGCTCCAGCTCCAGCAGCCCCATGTGGTGCGGCTCGAGACCCGTCCGCCCAACATCGAGGGCGAGGGCCAGGTCACCATGCGCGAGCTGGTACGCAACTGCCTGCGTATGCGCCCCGAACGCATCATCGTCGGCGAAGTCCGCGGACCCGAGGCGTTCGACCTGCTGCAGGCCATGAACACCGGCCATGACGGCTCGATGGGCACGCTGCACGCCAACAATCCGCGCGAGGCGCTCTCGCGCTGTGAATCCATGATCACGATGGGCGGCTTTTCCCTTCCGTCGCGAACAATTCGCGAGATGATCTGCGCCTCGATCGACGTCATCGTCCAGGCGGCGCGGCTGCGCGACGGTTCGCGCCGCATCACCCACATCACCGAGGTGATGGGCATGGAAGGGGACACCATCATCACCCAGGACATCTTCGTCTACGACCTGATCGGCGAGGACGCCAACGGCAAGATCATCGGCCGCCACCGCTCGACCGGCATCGGCCGTCCGAAGTTCTGGGAACGCGCCCGCTATTACGGCGACGAGAAGCGCCTTGCCGCCGCGCTGGACGCTGCGGAAGTGGCGCCGACGAAATGAGCGGGTCAGCGCCATGAACATGCAGGTCCTCGCCCTCGCCTTCCTCGCCACCGCCGCTGTCGGCGGCATCGCCTGGGTCTTCCTCTATCCGTTGCTGTCAGGAGAACGGCAGGCGGAGAACCGCCGCGCCTCGATCGCGCGTGCCGACGCGCCGGCGGCCAAGCAGACCGAAAAGAGCCAGCGAACGCGCCGGGAGCAGGTCGAGAGCTCGCTGAAGGATCTCGAGGCACGGCGTCAGCAGGAGAAGAGCGTTCCGCTCAGCGTCCGCCTGTCGCAGGCAGGGCTGGACTGGACACCGCAGAAATTCTGGATCGCGTCCGCCGTCGTGGCGGGCGTGCTGTTCGCGGCCGCCATGTTCGTCGGCGGCGGCCTGCTCGGTGCCGCCGGCCTTGCCTTTGCCGGCGGCCTCGGCCTGCCGCGCTGGGCACTCGGCTTCCTGAAGAAGCGTCGCGAAGCCAAATTCCTGAAGGCGCTGCCCGACGCCGTCGACGTGATCGTCCGCGGCATCAAGGCGGGCCTGCCGCTGTTCGAATCGATCAAGGTCGTCGCCGCCGATTCGCCCGAGCCGCTGCGCAGCGAGTTCCTGGCGATCATCGAGACGCAGGCGATCGGCATGCCGCTCGGCGAAGCCTGCTCGCGCCTCTACGATCGCATGCCGCTGCCGGAAGCCAATTTCTTCGGGATCGTCATCTCGATCCAGCAGAAGTCGGGCGGCAATCTCTCCGAAGCGCTGGGCAACCTCTCCAAGGTGCTGCGTGACCGCAAGAAGATGAAGGAAAAGATCCAGGCGATGTCGATGGAAGCCAAGGCCTCGGCCGGCATCATCGGCTCGCTGCCGCCGATCGTGATGTTCCTCGTTTATCTCACGACGCCGCACTACATCTCGCTGCTGTGGACCCATCCTACCGGCCAGCTCATGCTGGTCGGCTGCGTCATCTGGATGTCGATCGGCATCATGGTGATGAAGAAGATGATCAACTTCGATTTCTGACGGTGGCGTATGGTCGAATTTCTCGTTTCGAAACTTCATGACGTCCGCTTCATGACCATGCTGCTGGCGGCCATCGCCGCCAGCGCCACCGTCTATACGCTGGTGATGCCGCTGTTCGCCGGCGAAGGCCTCTCCAAGCGCATGAAGGCGGTGGCAAGCGAACGCGAACGCATCCGGCAGCGCGAGCGTGACCGCCTCAACAAGAACGAAAAGGTCTCGCTGCGCCAGACGCCGAAGCAGATCGTCTCCAAGGTCGTCGAGGACTTCAATCTCACCAAATGGCTCGCGCAGGAAGCCGCCCGCGACAAGCTCATCATGGCGGGCTACCGCGGCCAGGCGCCCTACATCACCTTCCTGTTTGCGCGCATGGTCGCTCCGATCGTGCTGTTCGTGGGCTCGATCCTGTACGTGTTCCTGATCGCGCACATGGACAAGCCGCTGCCGATCAAGATCGGTATCTGCATCGGCGCCGCCTATGCCGGCCTGCAGGCGCCGATGCTGTTCCTCAAGAACGCGATCTCCAAGCGCCAGCTCTCGATCAGGCGTGCCTTTCCCGACGCGCTCGACCTGCTGCTGATCTGTATCGAATCCGGCATGTCGGTCGAAATGGCGTTCCGGAAGGTTGCCACCGAGATCGTGGGCCAGTCGATCGCGCTGTCGGAAGAGTTCGCGCTGACCACCGCCGAGCTGTCCTATTTGCAGGACCGCAAGGTGGCCTACGAGAACCTGGCGCGGCGCACCGGGCTCGAGGGTGTCAAATCGGTGTGTCTCGCGCTTCAGCAGGCGGAACGTTACGGCACGCCGCTCGGGCACTCGCTGCGCGTCATGGCGCAGGAAAACCGCGACATGCGCATGAATGAGGCCGAGAAGAAGGCCGCCGCGCTGCCGCCGAAGCTGACGGTGCCGATGATCCTGTTCTTCCTGCCGGTGCTGTTCGTCGTCATTCTCGGGCCGACCGGCATCAAGATCTCCGAGCTGCAGTGATGCGGGAATGCGGACCGCGAGCGGTCCGCATCGACGACGTCAGGGTAAAGCCTCTGGAGGCGGATCAGTCGGACTGGCTGAGCGAGGCGACCGGCGTCCGCTTCGGTGCACCGCGCGGGCCCTCGCTGCGGTTCAGCATGTCCTTGAGATAGGCCACATTGGCTGCGGCCTGGTCCGGCGGCAGGTCGGCCTTCACGATGGTCTCGGCTTCGGCGAAGCGGCCCTGGAGACCGACGACCAGTCCGAGATTCTGCCGCACCCGGCTGCTGGCGCGCGGCGATGCGTAGGCCTGCCGCAGCGCCTCTTCGGCCTTCGGCAAATCCCTCGACAGCATATAGGACAGGCCAAGATTGGAGAGCACGCCGGGATCGCCCGGTGCGATCTTCAGCGCGCTCGCGTAATAGGAGCGCGCCTCCTCGTGACGGCCCAACTGATCGAGCGCCGTGCCCTGCACAGAGAGCAGCCGCCAGTCCGGATTGTCGGGCGAATGCGCCTTCGACAGCACGTCGAAGGCCTGCTGGAAATTGCCGTTGTCGGAGAGCGCGCGGCCGTACTGGGCGAGCAGCAGCTTGTTGCCGGGATTGGCGATGGTGGCCTGCTCGAGCACGGCGGCCGCCTGGGCGCGTTGGCCGTTGGCGCGCAGGGCCTCGCCATAGCCGAGCGCGGCTTCGGCATCCTTGGGATTGGCGCGATAGCGCTCGCCATAGACTTCGACGGCACGGGCGGGATCGCTGGGAGCTGCCTCCGCCTTCGACCCGGTCGAGCCGGTGATGTCGGAGAGCTTTGACATTGCCGTGCAGCCGCCGAGGCTGATCGCCACCATCGCGACGAGCGAGGCAGACGCAAGAAGCCGGGCAGGACTGAACCGTTGACGCATGACGTTTTGACTCTCGAGCGGATGGATCGAGCCGAACGCGCCAGCAATAGACTGTTAACCCTAATGGCCGGTTAACGCCGCCGGCCTCTCACGGCGGCGTCTGCGGCGGCGCCTCACCGCCGAGCCCCAGATCGAGGCCGAGCATCTTCATTTGCTCGTTCAGGTCCCGCAGCAGTTGCAGCACCTGCGCCTCGACGTCGGTCCCCGTGTGCGGTATTCCCGGGCATTCGCGCCGGAGATCCTCACGGCTGACCAGACGCCGCGCCAAGAGCTCGTCGAGCTGAAGCTGATCGATGCCAAGCACGCCGGCCGATTGCTCGATCAACCGGCGCAGCAGCGCCGCTGCCGCGGCAACCGCGTCGGCATCATGCCTGGCCGCCGACCTCGAAAACTTGCAGTCGAGATCGGCCCAGGCCCGAGAGGTGACGAGATAGGTGTGGAGCGCATTCGCCGAAGCCGGCTCGCCGTCGGCGTAAAAGGCGCGACGCATCAGCAGCCGGCGCGCCAGCGCCGCCACCTGATCCCGGCTCAGCGTCGCGATTGAAGCGATCTCGATCGCCGACTGGACGGCCGGATCGCGGGAATAATCCCGCCCTGCCGGCAGGCGGATGATGCCGTCCGGCAGGTTCGAGTCGAGCAGGCGGAAGCCGCCACCATTGCGCGGCCGCGAATGGCGCGCGATCGCAAATCCATATTCGGAATTGCCGGCATCGGACATCGGGCCGAAATGGATGATGTTGAAGCCGGCATCGTCGCCGCTTTGCCCGGTCGAGGATGGGCAGGACAGCACGTAGATCGTGCGCCAGAACGCTTCACTGCCCTTGCTCCGCGTCGCGCGCGGATCAGGAATCGAATAGCGGGTCAGTCCCTCGACATGCCGGTGACCGTGCAGAACCAGATCGATGTTGAGCGAGGTCGCCGCTTCGAGAAAGGTGGCGGGCGCGGCGAGATACATCAGCGGCTCATCCGGCGCGCCGAGAAACCGCTTTCCTTCGCCGGTCGCCTGCGGCAGCGGATGATGGTGTAGCGCCAGCACCCGCACCAGGTTTTCCGCCGGCTCGGAATAATCGGCGCGTCCCGCCGATCCAAGGCTGCCTGCGAGCTCGACACTGAGCCGGGCGGAATCGGCAACCATGGCGCCGTAGGATCCCTGGTCGATCTTGCCGCTCGCCAGTGCCGTGAGGCTTGCGCGGTTGGAATCCAGCAGCACCAGATCGAGGCCGGCCTGGCGGTAGTAGACGCTCTTCGAGGTCCGCGGCAGATGCAGGTAATCATAGACGTCGTGACGGCCGGCACGCTGGCTCGCCCGCTTGACGTCGTGATTGCCGGCGACCGCCTGGATGTCGGTGAACAGCCCGGTTTGACGGAAAGACGCGATGACCGCGAGCGCTTCGTCGAGCGCGCGCGGCGTCGGGTCGTCCACGAGATCGCCCGTGATCAGCAGGATGCGGTCGGGAACGTCGGCGAAGTCCGCCATCCTCTCGCGCAGAGCAGCGCCGAGCGCCTCGATCGTCGCGAGCAGCCGGCCTGACCCGTCCAGATGCAGGTCGGAGATCTGCGCAATAACGAACGATCTATCCATTTTGCGCCGCTCATTGCGAATGCTGCGCCGCCCAAGCGATGAGAGAAATGCCTGCGACGAATAGCCCGAGGTGCGCGCAGAAACGCACGGCACAATCTAAAATGTTCGCCAATAATGCCACAACCGCAGCGCTAGTAAAGCCCTGTGGCCGCGCTCTCGTGAACGGCAGTTCTCAAGGTGGATACGAGGGCTGCCGCCCAGCGGTTTCGTTTCGTCCGATCAATATTCGATGGCAAGCCGCTTGCGGATTTCGTCGACCCGCTTGTCGAGCGCATCGAAGCGCGCGTGGACGGAGCGGTCGTGAAGATAGAAGACGTAGCCGCCGGCAAGGAAGGCGAAGATCCAATGATGATGCTCGACATAGCCAAAGATCGCCTCGACGGCCTGGCCGATGAATGTGACCACGCTCCACACAAATTCCATTGCATTTCCTCCCGGCAGGCCTCGCCTTCGGCTGCCGGCGATCTCCGTACACCTGGCAGCCATTGCCGGAACCTAGCATGGCCCACTTGCTGCGAGTAGCGGCTCACTGAGCGGTGACAGCAAAGCCGATTGCGGCCACGGCAAAACTCTGCGAAGTCTTCTGGAGTTCGCATGACCCGCCTGACCTGACGATCCGGACCCGCTAATGCCCTCTGTCTTCGAGACGTCCTCAACCGCCATCCCGATCACCTTCGTCACCAAGTCGAGCTGGGATGGGTTGCGCGAAAGCTTGCTGCCGGCGCAACGCCAGTTCGCGACCGCCAGCGCCTATTCCGCCAAGCCCGGCGGTTATCTCGCGCTGCCCGCACCCGACGGTACGATCGCGCAAGTGCTGTTCGGCCTCGAGGACGAAGCGGCAAGATCGCGCGACCTGTTCCGGCCGGGCGCCCTGCCCGGACTGTTGCCGCCGGGGACCTATCGCTTCGCCAATGCGCCGCACGATGCGCGGCTGGCCGCGCTCGCTTTTGCACTGGGGTGCTACCGCTTTTCCCGCTACCGCAAGGCCGACAGGCCCGAGGTCCGCCTGGTGCCGCCCGACGGCGTCGACGCTGCCGAGATCGATCGCATCGCGGATGCCGCGATACTGGCGCGCGACCTCATCAACACACCCTCCAACGACATGGGCCCGGAGCAGCTCGCCGCAGCCGCGCAAGCGCTCGCCGCCGAGTTCGGCGCGAGCTTTGCCTGCACCATCGGCGAGGACCTGAAGACCAATTTCCCGCTGATCCACGCCGTCGGCATGGCATCCAGCCGCGCACCGCGGCTGATCGACATCGGCTGGGGCGATCCTGATCATCCCAAGGTGACGCTGGTCGGCAAGGGCGTGTGCTTCGACACCGGCGGGCTCGACCTCAAGCCGTCGAGCGGCATGCTGATTATGAAGAAGGACATGGGCGGCGCCGCCAACGTGCTGGCACTGGCGCGCATGGTGATGGACGCCAGGCTGAAGGTGCGGCTGCGCGTGCTGATCCCGGCGGTCGAGAATGCGGTCGCGGGGAATGCCTTCCGCCCGCTCGACATTTTTACGTCGCGCAAGGGCATCACGGTCGAGATCGGCAATACCGATGCGGAGGGGCGCCTGGTGCTCGCCGATGCGCTGGCACTCGCGGACGAGGAGAAGCCCGAACTTCTGATCGATCTGGGCACGCTGACGGGTGCGGCGCGTGTCGCTCTGGGGCCGGATTTACCGCCCTTTTACACCAATGATGAGACGCTGGCCGCCGACGTCGCGCGCTGCGCGGTGAAGGAGAACGATCCGTTGTGGCGCATGCCGCTGTGGCCGCCTTACGATGCGTGGCTGGACTCCAAGACCGCCACCATCACCAACGCACCATCGGGCGGCTTTGCCGGCTCGATCACCTGCGCGCTGTTCCTGCAGCGCTTTGTCGAGCACGCCGGCAGCTGGCTGCATGTCGACATCTATGGCTGGACGCCCTCGGCGAAGCCGGCGCGGCCCGAGGGCGGCGAGTGCCAGGCCGCGCGCGCTATCTACGCATTGCTGAGCGAGCGCTATGCGTGATCCAGGACACGATTCAGGACTCGACCCAAGGCTGACGCCCGCGCGGGGCGACCTCGCCGCCAAATATCTCGAAGGCAAGGTGGAGGCGCAGCGCTTCGTCGAGGGTGAAGAGTTCGAGGTGGTCGAGCCGATCGCGTCCGTGCGCGAGCAGCCGTCCTCAGGCGCGATGCTGATGACGGAGGCGCTGCGCGGCGAGCGCGTCACGGTCTACGATCGCAACGGCGAGGGCTGGGCCTGGGGCCAGCTCAATGGCGATGGCTATGTCGGCTGGCTGCCCGATGCAGCGTTGATGAAGTCGGCGGCCGCCCCGACGCACCAGGTCAGCGCGCTGCGGACGCTGGCCTTCCCCGGTCCCTCGATCAAGCTGCCGCCGGCCGCCACGCTCGTGCTGGGCTCGAGAATCGCGGTTGCACGCGAGGATAGCAGCTTCGCCGTGACGAACGAAGGGACCTTCGTGCCGAAGACGCACCTCGCCCCGCTCGATCATCGCGAGTCGGATTTCGTTGCCGTCGCCGAGCGCTTCGTCGGCACGCCCTATCTGTGGGGCGGCAAGAGCAGCCTCGGCATCGATTGTTCGGGCCTGGTGCAGGTGTCGCTGACAGCCGCGGGCATCGGCTGCCCGCGCGACAGCGACATGCAGCTCGCTGGACTCGGCCGCGCGCTGGAGCCGCACGAGCGGAGCAGCTTGCGGCGCGGCGATCTGATCTTCTGGAAAGGCCACATCGCCATCGTCCGCGACGCCAACTCGATGGTTCACGCCAACGCACATCACATGGCGACGGTGATCGAGCCGATCGAGCCGGCGATTGCGCGGATCAAGGCAGCTGGCAGCGAGGTCGTCGCGATCAAGCGGCTGTAGCGAGACGTCGTAGGGTGGGTTAGCTCGCGGCTGCGCGTAGCGCAGTCCGCTGGCGTAACCCACCTCTTCAGCTTCCGCGGATAGAGAAGTGGTGGGTTACGGCTTCGCCTAACCCACCCTACCAAACACTACGTCGCCACCGCCCCGTTCCCCGCCGTCTCCAGCCGGAACGCGGCCGCAAACAGCGCGCGCGTGTAATCCGTCTTCGGGCTCTTGAACAGCTCGGCGGCCTGCCCCTCCTCGACCACCTTGCCGCCACGCATCACGATGAGATGACTGGCGAGCGAGGCGACGACGCGTAAGTCGTGCGAGATGAACATGTAGGTGAGCTCGCGCTTGCGCTGGAGCTCGCGCAACAGATCCACCATCTGCGCCTGGAACAGCATGTCGAGTGCGCTGGTCGGCTCGTCGAGCACGACGAAATCCGGCTCCAGCACCACCGCGCGCGCGATGCTGATGCGCTGGCGCTGGCCGCCGGAGAATTCGTGCGGATAGCGGAAACGCGTATCCGGATTGAGCCCGACATCCTCGAGCGCCTTGACGACGCGCGCCTCGCGCTCCCCGTTCGATAGCTTCGGCTGATGCACGGAGAGGCCTTCGGCGATGATGTCGGCGACCGACATGCGCGGGCTGAGCGAGCCGAACGGATCCTGGAACACGATCTGCATGTCGCGCCGGAACGGCCGCATCTCCTTGAAGCGCAGGCCCTGGATGTCGCTCCCTAAGAACACGATGCGGCCGTTCGAGGAGATCAGCCGCAAGAGCGCCAGCCCCAGCGTGGTCTTGCCCGAGCCGGATTCACCGACGACGCCGAGCGTCTCGCCCTTGCGCACGGCGACGCTGACGCCGTCGACCGCCTTGATGTGACCGACCGTCTTGCGCATCAAGCCGCGCTTGATCGGAAACCACACTTTCAAATCATCGGCCGACATCACCACCTGTGCGTTCGGCTGCGGCGGCGCCGGATCGGGCTTGGGCTCGGCCGCGAGCAGGTCGCGCGTATAGGGATGTTTCGGGGCCTTGAAAACCTGCTCGACCGGCCCCTGTTCGACGATCACGCCGCCCTTCATGACGCAGACAGTATCGGCGATGCGGCGCACGATGCCGAGATCGTGGGTGATGAACAGCAAGCTCATGCCGAGCCGCGAACGGATCTCGGCGAGCAGCGCCAGGATCTGCGCCTGCACGGTGACGTCGAGCGCCGTGGTCGGCTCGTCCGCGATCAGGAGGTCCGGCTCGTTGGCGAGTGCCATCGCGATCATCACGCGCTGGCGCTGGCCGCCGGAGAGCTGGTGCGGATAGCTCTTCAGCCGCGTTTCGGGCTCGGGGATACCGACCTGCGTCAGCAGTTCCAGCGTCCGCTTGCGCGCCTCGGCGTTGCTGGTCGGATTGTGCAGCTGGATGATCTCGCCGATCTGCGCCTCGATCGTGTGCAGCGGGTTGAGCGATGTCATCGGCTCCTGGAAGATGATGGAGATGTCGCTGCCTCTGATCTCCCGCATTTGCTGCTCGGACTGATCGATCAGCTCCTGCCCCTTGAAGCGGATGCTGCCCGAGGGATGGGAGGCGTTCGGATACGGCAGGAGCTTGAGGATCGAGAGCGCGCTGACCGACTTGCCGGAACCGGATTCGCCAACCAGCGCGACGCATTCGCCGCGCTTGATCTGGAACGAGACCTTGTCGACCGCGAGCGTGGTGGCGCCGCCCTGGTGAAAGGCCACCGAGAGGTCGCGCACGCTGAGCAGGGGCTGATTGATCGCGTCCATCGGGCTACCTGAACGTTCTGCGCGGATCGAAGGCGTCGCGCACGGCTTCGCCGATGAAGATCAAGAGCGAGAGCATGATCGCGACCGAGAAGAAGCCGGAGAAGCCGAGCCACGGCGCCTGCACATTGGCCTTGGCCTGCGACAGCAGCTCGCCGAGCGAAGGCGATCCCGGCGGCAGGCCGAAGCCGAGGAAATCGAGCGCAGTCAGTGTCATCACCGAACTCGACACGATGAAGGGCAGGAAGGTCATGGTCGCGACCATCGCGTTCGGCAGCAGGTGGCGAAACATGATGACCGGGTTGGAGACGCCGAGCGCCCGCGCCGCCTGGATGTATTCGAAGTTGCGCCCGCGCAGGAATTCCGCCCGCACGAGACCGACCAGCGAGACCCAGGAGAACAGCAGGAGAATTCCGAGCAGCACGAAGAAGCCGGGCACGAGAACCGAGGACAGGATCAGGAGAAGATAGAGCGAGGGAATCGCCGTCCAGATCTCGATGAAGCGCTGGAAGATGAGGTCGACCCGGCCGCCGAAATAGCCCTGCACCGCGCCCGCCGCGATGCCGATGACGGACGAGACGATGGTGAGGCAAAGGCCGAACAGCACCGAGATGCGGAAGCCGTAGATCAGCCGCGCCACCACGTCACGGCCTTGATCGTCGGTGCCGAGCCAGTTGTATTCGAGGTCACGGCAGCTCTTCAGCCCCTTCTTCTCCACCACCGGCTTGCATTGCGCTTCCGTCAGCATCCAGGTCGGCGGCGACGGCGCCGGCGTCGGCAGGTCGAGGTTGTGCGTGTCGTAGGAGTAGCGGATCAGCGGCCAGACGATGGTGCCGCCCTTGTCCTTGATGAGCTTCTGCAGATAGGGGTCGCGGTAGTCAGCCGCCGTCTCGAAATCGCCGCCGAAGGTGGTCTCCGAATAGGTGACGAAGGCCGGCCAATAAAGGCGGCCGTCGAACTTGATCAGGAAGGGCCGATCGTTGGCGATCAGCTCGGCGAACAGCGAGACCACGAACAGGGCGATGAAGATCCAGAACGACCAGTAGCCGCGGCGGTTGGCCTTGAAGTTCTGCCATCGCCGCTTGTTGAGCGGCGATGGGGCGAACGGCTTGCGCGTGATCGGAACGGCATCGCCGAGCGGCGACTTCGCTGTGGTTTCGATCGGCGTCGGTGCGGTGATCGTCATCAGACCTCCCGCGCCTCGAAATCGATCCGGGGGTCGATCCACATATAGGTCAGGTCGGAGATCAGGTTGATGACGAGTCCGACCAGCGAGAAGATGTAGAGCGTGCCGAACACCACGGGATAGTCGCGGTTGAGCACGCTCTCGAAGCTGAGCAGCCCGAGCCCGTCCAGCGAGAAGATGGTCTCGATCAGGAGCGAGCCGGAAAAGAAGGCGTGGATGAAGGTCCCGGGGAAGCCGGCGATCACGATCAGCATGGCGTTGCGGAAGACGTGACCGTAGAGCACCCGGTTTTCACTGCAGCCCTTGGCGCGCGCAGTCATGACGTATTGCTTGCGAATCTCGTCCAGGAACGAGTTCTTGGTCAGGAACGTCATGGTGGTGAACGCGCCAAGCCCCATGGCGATCAGCGGCAGCGTCAGATGCCAGAAGTAATCGATGATCTTCCAGTACCAGGGAAACTGCGACCAGCCGTCCGAGGTCAGTCCGCGCAACGGGAACCAGTTGAAGAACGAGCCGCCGGCAAACAGGATGATCAGGAGGATCGCGAACAGGAAGCCTGGAATGGCATAGCCGAGCACGAGCACGGTCGAGGTCCAGGTGTCGAACCGCGCGCCGTCGTTCACGGCCTTGCGAATGCCGAGCGGGATCGAGATCAGGTAGGTCAGAAGCGTCAGCCAGATCCCGAGCGAGATCGAGACCGGCAGCTTCTCCTTGATGAGCTGGAGCACGCTGACATCGCGAAAATAGCTCTTGCCGAAATCGAAGCGGGCGAAATTCCACACCATCAGCGCGAAGCGTTCCGGTGCCGGTTTGTCGAAGCCGAACTGCGCCTCCAGCTTCTTGATGAAATCAGGGTCGAGACCCTGCGCACCGCGATATTTCGAGTTGATGGCATCTCCACCGGCGCCAACCTGCCCTGGCGCGCGCTGCGCAAAGTCGCCGCCGCCCGAGATGCGCGAGGTGCCGCCGGTGTCGGCGCCCGAGAGCTGCGCGATCACACGCTCGACCGGCCCGCCCGGCGCGAACTGCACCACGATGAAGGAGACGAAGAGGATCCCGAGCAGCGTCGGGATCATCAGCAGGAGACGGCGGGCAATATAGGCGCTCATGATTATTTCGCCTGCTCGAGCTTGGCCGCCTTGGCGGGTTCATACCACCAGATGTCGGGAGCACCCACGCCGTTGGCGTAACGCGGCAGCTTCTGGGGGTGGCCGAACTGATCCCAATAAGCGAGCCGATGGGTCTTGTTATACCATTGCGGCACCCAATAGCGGCCGGCGCGGAACAGACGATCGAAGGCACGGCAGGCGACGGTCAATTCCTCGCGGCTGTCGGCTGCCATGATCTTCTCGATCATGGCGTCGATGGCCGGGCTGGCGACGCCCGCGAGATTGTACGAGCCCTTGGTGTTCGCGACCTGCGACGAGAAGAACGCTCGCATGGCATCGCCCGGCGTCGCCGACATGCTGAAACGCTGGATCGTCATGTCGAAGTCGAAATCTTCCTGGCGGGCCTTGTGCTGCACGGCATCGACGACGCGCACGCTCGCCTCGATGCCGAGCGTGCCCAGATTCTTGATGTACGGCGCATGGTGCGGCTGGAACGAAGGCTCGTCCAGCAGGAACTCGATCCTGAACACCTCGCCGTTCGGCAGCACCCGCTTGCCGTCCTTGATCGGCACGCCGGCCTCGGTCAGCAATTGCTGCGCCTTGCGCAACAGGCTGCGATCCTGTCCGGAGCCGTCGGAGACCGGCGGCGTGAACGGCGCGGCGAACACCTCGTCGGGAACCTGGCCGCGAAACGGCTCCAGCAGCTTCAGCTCTTCCGGCGACGGAGGCCCGTTGCTGGCCATCAGGTCGGAATTCTGGAACGGCGACACGGTACGGGCGTACGCGCCGTACATGATGGTCTTATTGGTCCATTCGAAATCGAAGGCGTTGATCAGGGCCTCGCGCACGCGAGGGTCTTTGAACTTGTCGCGCCGGGTGTTGATGAACCAGCCCTGCGCGCCGGACGGTGTGTCGTCCGGGACGACCTCCATCTTGACGCGACCATCCTTGACGGCGGGAAAGTCGTAGCGCGTCGCCCAGATGCGCGAGGTGAACTCCTCGCGGTAGAGATAGTTCTTGCCGGTGAAGCCCTCGAAGGCGACATCGCGGTCGCGATAGAATTCATAGCGCACGACATCGAAATTGTAGCTGCCGCGGCAAACCGGCAGATCGGCGGCCCACCAGTCCTTCACGCGCTCGTATTCGATGTAACGATTGACCTCGAACCTGCCGACCTTGTACGGACCGGAGCCCAGCGGGATCTCCAGCGACGACTCGTCGAACGGACGGGAGGCATAATACGCCTTCGAGAAGATCGGCAGGCCCGCGACATAGAGCGGCACGTCGCGCGCGCGCCCCTTGGCGAAGGTGACGACGAGCGTCGCATCGTCGAGAGCTTCCGCACTGACCATGTCGCGCATCTGCACGATGATCAGCGGATGTCCCTTGGTCTTCAGCGCCGTCAGCGAAAACGCCGCATCGTGGGCGGTGAGCCTGGTCCCGTCATGGAATTTCGCCTCGGGCCGGATGGTGAAGCGATAGACGAGCTTGTCGGGCGATATCTGCACGGATTTGGCGGCAAGCCCGTACATCGCGTCAGGCTCGTCGTTTGCCCGAACCATCAGCGGCGAAAACGTCATGTCCATGCCTTGCGCGCCGTCACCCTTCAGGATGAAGGCGTTGAGCGAGTTGAAGGTCTGGTAGGACTGATTGTAGGCGCGCACCGACGGAATGAGGGAGAACGTGCCGCCCTTCGGCGCGTCGAGACTGACGTAATCGAAATGGTGGAAGTCGGCGGGATATTTGAGATCGCCGAACGCCGAAATGCCGTGGGCTTCGGCCGGCCCTTCCGACGCCGCCGCGCCGCGCGACAGGGCGGCGCTGAACGCACCGCCGGCACCCAGGACCAGCACATGCCGGCGTGAAAGCTGCGCCATGCGGGGGATATCCTTCACGATTTCTTCGCGATCCGCGCGGCCTTATCTGCGTCGTACCACCAGATGAACGGGAATCCGGACTGTCCGTATTTGGGCAATTCCGAGGGCCGGCCGAAGCGATCCCAACGCGCGGTGCGCACCTTGGTGTAGGTCCATTGCGGCACGACGTAGTGATTCCACAGCAGCACGCGGTCGAGTGCCTTGGTGGCAGCGACGAGATCGTCGCGATCTCTGGCGTAGATCAACCGCTCAATCAGCTTGTCGACCGCCGGATTCTTGATGCCCGTGATATTGCGCGAGCCGGCAATGTCGGCCGACTTGGATGACCAGAACTCGCGCTGCTCGTTGCCCGGAGACTGCGACTCGCCCCACGAATTGGTGACGACGTCGAAATCCCAGTCGCGCGTCCTGTTCTCGTATTGGGTCGGGTCGACCGTTCGCACGCTGACGGCGATACCGAGCCGCTCCAATGACGGCTTGTAGAACAGCGTGACCCGTTCGAAGCTCGGATCCTGGTTCAGCAATTCGAGGGAGAACTGGGCGCCGGTCTTGACGTCGATCAGCTTGCGGTCGCGCACCTCGTAGCCGGCCTCCTTGAACAGGCGCAGCGCCTCGCGGAGATTGTCGCGCACGGCTTCGGGACTGCCGCCGACCGGATTGGTGTAGGCCATCGTGAAGACTTCGGGCGGCACCTGGGCGCGAACAGTCTCGAGGATTTCGAGCTCCTTGCCCTGAGGCAATCCGGTCGCCATGAGCTCGTCGATGCCGTCGAAATAGCTGCTGATGCGCTTGTACTGACCGTAGAAGATCTGCTTGTTCATCTCCTCGAAGTCGAAGGCGTAGTTGAGCGCACGACGGACGCGCGGATCGCTGAACTTGGCCCGGCGCAGGTTCGGCACGAAAGCCTGCATCACGCCGGAGCTGCGATTGGCGAACTCCTCGAGGATCACGCGCTTTTCGGCCACGGCCGGGAAATCGTAGGCCGTCGCCCAGTTCTTCGCACTGTTCTCGGTGCGCCAATCGACCTGATCGGCCTTGAAGGCCTCGATCGCGACGGTGGCATCGCGGAAATACTCGTAGCGCAGCTCGTCGAAATTGTTGCGGCCGACATTGGCTGGCAGATCGCGCCCCCAATAATCCTTGACGCGCTCCAGCACGATCGAGCGACCGGCAACGAATTCCTTGACCTTGTAGGGCCCGGAGCCGAGCGGCACTTCCAGCGTGGTCGCGGAGACATCGCGCTTGCGGCCCTGCGCGTCGGTGCCCTCCCACCAATGCTTCGGCAGGACCGTGAGTTGGCCCACGATCTGCGGCAGTTCGCGATTGCCCGGCGCATCGAACACGAATTTCACGTCGCGCTCGCCGACCTTCTCCGCCTTCAACACGTGGCTGTAATAGGCCGAGTACATCGGATGGTGCTTCTTGAAGGAATCGAGCGAGAAGATCACGTCCTCGACGGTGACGGGCTTGCCGTCGTGCCATTTGGCCTGCGGTCGCAAACGATATGTGACGAAGGAGAAATCGTCCGGATGGCTCACCGCTTCGGCCAGCGCGCCATATTCGGTCGAGACTTCGTCGAGCGCAGGCGTCAGCAGAGATTCGTAGATGAACGCGACCGCTCCGGAAACCTGGCCCTTCACCCCCGACACGACGATGTTGAAATTGTCGAATGTGCCGACGGCGATCTGGCGCGCGACGCCGCCCTTCGGCGCTTCCGGATTGACGTAGTCGAAGCGCTTGAAGTCGGCGGGGTACTTGACCTTTCCAAACAGCGAAAGCGCGTGCCGCCAGGGCGGCTCGCTCGCCGATTGCGCCTGCGCCGCGCCGATGACGGGAACGCCCGCCACGGAACCGAGGGCGGGAAGCGCTGCGGCCGCAGTGCCGGTGAGCAGGAGATCGCGTCGGGTAATGGCCAAATCAACATTCCTGTCTTGAAGGAGGCTACTCCTTTAAGTTCCCAATATAGGCGAGGTTTCGACGGAATATGTTGCTTTTTCCTCATGTTGGAAGGCCGGACCGCCTCCCAGATGCGGCCAAACGCCCCGATAACGAGCCCGCGAGGTCCGGATAAGGAAACGGCCAGGCTTTTCAGCCTGGCCGCATCTTCCAAGATCGATTCTTGAAGCCTTACTTCGAGGCCGTCGGCAGTGGCTGCGGATGCTCCGATAGCGAGTTCAGGTAGGCGATGACGTCGGCGCGCTCGGAATCCTTGGGGATACCGGCGAAGCCCATCGCGGTGCCCGGGATGAAGCCCTTCGGATTGGCGATGAACTTGTTGAGGTCATCGAAGGTCCAGGTGCCGCCCTTGCCCTTCATTGCAGCCGAGAAGTTGAAGCCGTTACGGCCCTCGCCCCTTTTCTCGCCGACGACGCCATAGAGGTTCGGACCGACGCGGTTCGGGCCGCCCTTTTCGAAGGTGTGGCAGGCGCCGCACTTCTTGGCGGCGGCCGCGCCCTTCTCGACGGAAGCGGTCTGGAGCAGCTTTTCGATCGGCTCGGAGGAGGCCGCGGCGGCGCCGCCTTCCTTGCCGTGGCCGGCGTCTTCCTTCACTGCGATCTCGAAACCCGGCTTTTCCGGCATCTTGGGCGAGAACAGAGCCTGGGCGGTGAAGCTCGTCACCAGCAGGATCAGACAGGTGCCGAGCACAGCACCGATAATCTTGTTCAGTTCGAAAGAGTCCATTTCCGGCCAGGCCCCACACCGCTGAGAAGGATTGAGCGGCCGGGCGGCCGCCAGGACGAGCCTCGGGAGAATCAGAACGTTCCTTATTGTTTCCCCGAGTTTTGCCATTGAGATATCGGTTTGCCCGGGGTCTGGCAACCCGTATAAGCGACCCGGCTTCGAACCCGTCCCCACCCCATTTCTCGGCGCGGAAAACGCTCCGTTTCCAGGCCCTTGAACCCAGGCCCTTGACCCGATGATCGATCCCCGCATCCTGGTGCTGATCCCGGCCCGCATGGCCGCCACCCGCCTGCCTGGCAAGCCGCTCGCCGATATCGCAGGCCTGCCGATGATCGTGCATGTGCTGCGCCGTGCCGAAGCCGCCGGCATCGGCCGGGTCGCGGTCGCCACCGACACCGACGAGATCGCCTCGGTCGTGACGGCCCATGGCGGCGAGGCGGTGATGACCAGCCCCGACCACCCCTCCGGCTCGGACCGCATCCACGAGGCCATGCAGAAGCTCGATCCCGCGGGCAAGGCCGAGATCGTGATCAATCTCCAGGGCGATTTCCCGACCATCACGCCGGCAACCATCCGCGAGGTGCTGCCGCCCTTCGACGATCCCGCGGTCGACATCGTCACGCTGGCCTCGCAGATCCACACCGAGGAGGAGGACCTCGCGCCGAGCGTGGTGAAGGCCATCGGCTCCCCGATCGGGCCGAAGCGGCTGCGGGCACTATATTTCACCCGCGCCACAGCCCCTTATGGCGACGGACCGCGATACCACCACATCGGCCTTTATGCCTATCGCCGCGCCGCGCTGGAGCGGTTCGTGTCGCTGCCGCCCTCCCCCCTCGAAAAACAGGAAAGCCTGGAGCAGCTCCGGGCGGTGGAAGCCGGCATGCGCATCGACATCATGATCGTCGACAGCGTGCCCCGCGGCGTCGACACACCGCCCGATCTCGAAACCGCACGCAGCATCCTTTCCAAATCCTGAGGCGCTGTTACAAGGCCGACCAGGAGCACTTCAAGACATGAGCAAGATGAAGATCGCATTCCAGGGCGAACCCGGAGCCAATTCCCACATCGCCATCGTCGAGGCCTATCCCGACGCCGAGCCGATGCCCTGCGCCACGTTTGAAGACGCGCTGTCGGCGATCTCGTCGGGTGAGGCCGATCTCGGCATGATCCCGATCGAGAATTCGGTCGCGGGCCGCGTCGCCGACATCCATCACCTCTTGCCGGCCTCCGGTCTGTTCATCATCGGCGAATGGTTTCTGCCGGTCCGGCACCAGCTGATGGCGGTGAAGGGGACCAAGCTCGAAGACATCAAGAGCGTCGAGAGCCACGTGCACGCGCTCGGTCAGTGCCGGCGCATCATCCGCAAGCTCGGCATCAAGCCGATCGTGCACGCCGACACCGCGGGCAGCGCCCGCGACATCTCCGAGCGCAAGGACAAGACAGTCGCCGCGATCGCCTCGCGCCTCGCCGCGAATATCTACGGCCTCGACATTCTCGCAGAGGACATCGAGGACGAGGCGCACAACACCACGCGCTTCGTGGTGCTGGCCCGCGAGCCGAAATGGGCGCCCCAAGGCTCGGGGCCGCTGGTCACCACTTTTGTCTTCCGAGTGCGCAACTTGCCGGCCGCGCTCTACAAGGCGCTCGGCGGCTTCGCCACCAACGGCGTCAACATGACCAAGCTCGAGAGCTACATGGTCGACGGCAATTTCTTCGCCACGCAGTTCTACGCCGACGTTGAGGGCCACCCCGAAGACAAGGGCCTCGCCTTCGCCATCGAGGAACTGAAATTCTTCTCGCGCGAATTCCGCATCGTCGGCGTCTATCCGGGGCACCCGTTCCGCGCGACGTTCAGCGAGGCGCAGGATTGAGAGCTGTCGTTCCGGGGCACGCGTAGCGTGAACCCGGAACCTCGAGATTCCGGGTTCGATGCTACGCATCGCCCCGGAATGACGGCAACTATTCCGCCCGCCCGAACGCCTTCGCCAGCAGCGAATACGACCTCTTCCGCGCCTCGTGATCGTACACGGCGGTGATCACCATCAACTCGTCCGGCTTGCTGGCATCGATCAGCGGCTGAAGCTTTTGCTGCACCGTCGCCGGATTGCCGACGAACAGGCGCGAGCGGTTGCGGGCAATCGAGATGCGTTCGGAATCCGTATAGGGATAGGCCAGCGCCTCCTCGACGCTCGGCAGCGGCAGATATTGGCCGCGATCGCGGCGCAGGCGATTGAGGTCGAACGACGTCGCGAGCTTTTCGGCCTCCTCGTCAGTCTCTGCAGCAATGACCGCGACGGCGAGGATCGCATGCGGGCTCGCGCGCCAGGCCGACGGCTGGAAGCGATTGCGGTAATGCACCATCGCATCGATCGCGTCGTGGGATGCGAAATGATGGGCGAAGGCGAAGCCCATGCCAACTTGCGCCGCGAGCTCCGAAGAATAATCGCTGGAGCCGAGCAGCCAGATCGGCGGCAGGACGGTGTCGTCAGGCATCGCCACGACGTTGTTGTAGGGATGACCTGCGGGAAATTCCCGCGTCTCCCACAGGATCAGTTCGTGCAGCCGCTCCAGAAAATCGTCGCCCTCGCGGCGGTCGAGCCGGCTGCGCAGCGCGTAGGCCGTGGCACCATCGGTGCCGGGTGCACGGCCGAGGCCAAGGTCGATGCGGCCGGGAAACAGCGCCTCCAGCATCTTGAAGCGCTCGGCCACCACCAGCGGTGCGTGGTTGGGCAGCATCACACCGCCTGAGCCGACGCGGATGTGTTTCGTCACCGCCGCGATCTGACCGATCATCACGTCGGGCGCGGGGCTCGCGACTGAGGCGAGGTTGTGATGCTCGGCGAGCCAGTAGCGGACATAGCCGAGGCCATCGACATGCCGCGCCAGGTCGATGCTGTTGCGCAGCGCCGCGGCTGGTTTGGTGCCTGTGGTGACGACGGAGAGGTCGAGGACTGAAAGCGGGATCATGGCGCGTTAACGTAGTGAAGGGCGCCGCCGCGGCAATGGGTTGGCTGCGCAGGTCTGGCGTGTGCGGGCCGCGCCTGTGCCCCCGAGCTGCAGCGTTGGGACGGAGGCAGCCCGAGAAACACAATTATCGCACTGCCCACCCCAGTTTGAGCGGCACCAGACTCCTGCCTAACTTCATCAAATATCTAATAATACTAGATAATCCATATATCCGCAAGATGTCCCACACAAGATTGAAAATGGCGTAAAATATCACACCACCTGACGCAAGTGGGCTATTTCCCACTCCCAATGGGCTGTCGACATTACGGCCTTTGCCCTATCTTAGGCTTTCCCAATCTAGACCCGGCGGCCCCGGCGGGATCCTTGGAGCGAATGGTGCAATGACTGATCTGACGACGCCTGCGACAGCCGACCGGCAAGACGGGCAGCTGAAGCGGCCTGCGATCTCCTTCGAGTTCTTTCCGCCCAAGACCGAGGAGATGGAGCGCAATCTCTGGGAGACCATCAACCGGCTGGCCCCGCTCGACCCGAAATTCGTCTCGGTGACCTACGGCGCCGGCGGCTCGACCCGCGAGCGAACCCATTCCACCATCGCACGTATCCTGAGGGAAACGACGCTGCTGCCGGCCGCGCACCTGACCTGCGTCGGCGCCTCGCGCGGCGAGATCGACGAGATCGTCGACCGCTATCACGAGGTCGGCGTCCGCCACATCGTAGGCCTGCGCGGCGATCCCGCCGGCGGCATCGGCACGCCCTATTCGAGCCATCCCGAGGGCTATCAGAGTTCGGCCGAGCTCGTCGCGGGGATCAAGAAGCGGCACGGCGATATCGAGGTCTCCGTTTCGGCCTATCCCGAGAAGCACCCCGAAGCGCGCGACTTCGATGCCGATATCGACACGCTTCAAGCAAAAGTCGATGCCGGCGCGACGCGGGCGATCACGCAGGTGTTCTTCGATAACGATCTCTACTTCCGCTATCTCGATCGCGTTCGCGCTCGCGGGATCAACATCCCGATCGTGCCGGGCATCATGCCCATGCACAATTTCAAGCAGGCGCGCAATTTCGTCACCCGCGCCGGCACGACCGTCCCGGACTGGTTCGCCGCGAAGTTCGAGGGCCTCGATGACGACCCCGAAACCCGCAAGCTGGTGGCCGCAACCGTGGCGGCCGGCCAGGTGCAGAAGCTGGCCAAGCACGGCGTCGACACTTTCCATTTCTACACCATGAACCGCGCCGATCTCGTGTTCGCGATCAGCCATTTGCTCGGCATTCGCGCCAAGAGCGCCCAGAAGGCTGCGTAAGAGAAAATGACCGTATCCGTTTCCGCCAAGCGAACTGCCCTGCTGAACGCCGCGCGCGAGCGCATCCTCGTGCT
The DNA here is from genome assembly GCF_014198245.1 of Bradyrhizobium sp. cir1. Lineage (GTDB taxonomy): Bacteria > Pseudomonadota > Alphaproteobacteria > Rhizobiales > Xanthobacteraceae > Bradyrhizobium. Next base: position 108,700 of record NZ_JACIHE010000018.1, on the reverse strand, counting down.
CGACGGCGCCATGGGCACGATGATCCAGAACCTGCAGTTCGACGAGAAGGCCTTCCGCGGCGAGCGCTTCAAGAATTTCCATCGCGACCTGCGCGGCAACAACGACCTGTTGATCCTGACCCAGCCGCAGGCGATCGAGGACATCCACGCGGCGTATTTGCGCGCCGGCGCCGACATCGTCGCGACCAACACGTTCTCGACGACGTCGATCGCGCAGGCCGACTACGACCTCACCGGCATCGTCTACGAGATGGCGCGCGAAGGCGCCCGCCTCGCCGGCAATGCCGCCCGCCGCGTCGCAGCCGAAGACGGCAAGCCGCGTTTCGTTGCGGGTGCCATCGGTCCCACCAACCGCACCGCCTCGATCTCCCCCGACGTTTCCAATCCGGGTTATCGCGCCGTCACCTTCGATGATCTGCGCAAATCCTACGGCGAGCAGATCCGCGGCCTGATCGACGGCGGCGTCGACCTCTTGCTGGTCGAGACCATCTTCGACACGCTCAACGCCAAGGCGGCGCTCTATGCCATCGCCGAGATCATCGAAGAGCTCGGCATCGACATGCCGGTGATGGTGTCGGGCACCATCACCGACAAGTCCGGCCGCCTGCTGTCGGGTCAGATGCCGGAAGCGTTCTGGAATTCGGTGCGGCACGCAAAACCCATCACCATCGGCTTCAACTGCGCGCTCGGCGCCGAAGACCTGCGTGCCCATATCGCCGATATCGGCCGCGTCGCCGACACGCTGGTGTGTGCCTATCCGAACGCCGGCCTGCCCAACGAGTTCGGCCAGTATGACGAGACGCCGGAATACATGGCGCGCCTGGTCGGCGAGTTCGCCCGCGACGGCCTCGTCAACATCGTCGGCGGCTGCTGCGGCACCACGCCGGATCATATCGCGGCGATCGCCGCTGCCGTCGCTCCGCACAAACCGCGCATCGTGCCGGAGATCGAACCGCACCTGCGGCTCTCCGGCCTCGAGCCGTTCGTGCTGACGGATGCGATTCCCTTCGTCAACGTCGGCGAGCGCACCAACGTCACGGGCTCTGCCCGCTTCCGCAAGCTGATCACCGCCGGCGACTACACCGCGGCGCTGCAGGTCGCGCGCGACCAGGTCGAGAACGGGGCCCAGATCATCGACGTCAACATGGACGAAGGCCTGCTCGATTCCGAAGCCGCGATGGTGACGTTCCTCAACCTCGTCGCCGCCGAGCCCGACATCGCCCGCGTCCCCGTCATGGTCGACTCCTCGAAATTCTCGGTGATCGAGGCCGGCCTGAAATGCGTGCAGGGCAAGCCGGTCGTCAACTCGATCTCGATGAAGGAAGGCGAGGAAAAGTTCATTCACGAGGCGAAGATCGCCCGCCGCCATGGCGCGGCTGTCGTCGTCATGGCGTTCGACGAGGTCGGCCAGGCCGACACGTTCGCGCGCAAGACCGATATCTGCAAGCGCGCCTACGACATCCTGGTGAACAAGGTCGGCTTCCCGCCTGAGGACGTCATCTTCGATCCCAACATCTTCGCGATCGCGACCGGCATCGAGGAGCACAACAATTACGGCGTCGACTTCATCGAGGCGACGCGATGGATCCGCCAGAACCTGCCGGGCGCGCACATCTCCGGCGGCGTCTCCAATCTGTCGTTCTCGTTCCGCGGCAACGAGCCGGTGCGCGAGGCCATGCACTCGGTGTTCCTGTATCACGCCATCAAGGCCGGCATGGACATGGGCATCGTCAATGCCGGGCAGATGATCGTCTATGACGACATCGATCCGGAGCTGCGCCAGACCTGCGAGGACGTCGTCCTCAACCGCGACCCCGGCGCCTCCGAGCGCCTGCTGGCGCTCGCGGAAAAATTCCGCGGCAAGAAGACCGAGAGCAAGGAAGCCGATCTGGCCTGGCGCGAATGGCCGGTGGAGAAGCGGCTGTCGCATTCGCTGGTGCACGGCATCACCGAATTCATCGAGCAGGACACCGAGGAAGCCCGCAAGAATTCCTCGCGCCCGCTCGACGTCATCGAAGGTCCGCTGATGGCCGGCATGAACGTGGTCGGCGACCTCTTCGGCGACGGCAAGATGTTCCTGCCGCAGGTGGTGAAATCCGCGCGCGTCATGAAGCAGGCCGTTGCTTACCTCATGCCGTTCATGGAGGAGGAGAAGGCGCGCAACCTCGCCAGCGGTATCGGCACCGAGAGCTCCTCGTCCGCCGGCAAGATCGTGCTCGCGACGGTGAAGGGCGACGTCCACGACATCGGCAAGAACATCGTCGGCATCGTGCTCCAGTGCAACAATTACGAGGTTATCGACCTCGGCGTGATGGTGCCGGCCGCCAAGATCGTCGAGACCGTAAAGGCGGAGAAGGCCGACATCGTCGGTCTCTCTGGCCTGATCACGCCATCGCTCGACGAGATGGCGTTCTTCGCCGGTGAATTGCAGCGCGAAGGTTTGAAGCTGCCGCTCTTGATCGGCGGCGCCACCACGAGCCGCGTGCATACGGCGGTGAAGATCGACCCGAGCTATCGCGCCGGCCCGGTCGTGCACGTCAACGATGCCAGCCGCGCCGTCGGCGTTGCCTCCTCGCTGCTCTCGCCCGAGAAGCGCGAGGCCTATGCCGCCGAGGTGCGCGCCGAATACGCCAAGATATCGGAGGCGCATCTGCGCGCGCAGGCCGACAAGAAGCGCCTGAAGCTGGCGGCCGCCCGTGCCAACCGCGTGCCGGTGGACTTTGCCGCGAACAAGCCGTTGAAGCCGACCTTCCTCGGCATCCGAAGCTTCGACGCATACGACCTCGCCGAGCTGGTGCCGTATATCGACTGGACGCCGTTCTTCCAGACCTGGGAGCTCGCGGGGCGCTTCCCCGCCATTCTCGACGACGCCAAGGTCGGCGAGGTCGCGCGCTCGCTCTATGACGATGCGCGCAAGATGCTCGACACCATCGTCAAGGAGAAATGGTTCCGGGCCCGCGCGACGATCGGCTTCTGGCCGGCGAATGCGCAAGGCGACGACATCGTGCTCTATGCCGACGAGAGCCGGACCAGGAGCATCGCGACGCTGCACACGCTGCGCCAGCAGCTGGAGAAGCGCGAGGGCCGCTTCAATGCGGCGCTGTCCGACTTCATCGCGCCGGCCGGCGTGCCCGACTATGTCGGCGGCTTCGTCGTCACCGCAGGGATCGGCGAGGACGCGGTCGCCGACCGCTTCAGAAGCGCCAATGACGATTACTCCTCGATCCTGTGCAAGGCGCTGGCCGACCGTCTTGCGGAAGCTTTCGCCGAGCGCATGCATGCCCGCGTGCGCCGCGAGTTTTGGGCCTATGCGCCGGATGAGGCGCTCTCCAACGAGGACCTGATCCTCGAAAAGTACCAGGGCATCCGCCCCGCGCCCGGCTATCCCGCGCAGCCCGATCACACCGAGAAGGCGACGCTGTTCGAGCTGCTCGATGCCGAGAACACGGCCGGCGTGAAGCTGACCGAGAGCTTTGCGATGTGGCCGGGCTCATCCGTATCCGGGCTCTATTTTGCGAACCCCGAGAGCTATTATTTCGGCGTCGGCAAGATCGAGCGCGACCAGGTCGAGGACTACGCGGCGCGCAAGGGCATGAGTGTGGCGGAAGCCGAGCGCTGGCTTGCGCCAGTGCTCAACTACATCCCCTCGCAGCAGGACAAGGCCTTCGCGGCAACGCCGGCGAACGACGAGACGTCGAAAGACCTCGCCTCGCATCCACCCGGCTGCACCTGCGCGGTGCATCTGGTCTGGCAAAAGAAGCGTGCGGGCGCGGGCTAGCCGCGCCCTTCCAAAACAAAAATGCGAAAACAACCCCATGCACAGTAGAATGGGGTTGAAAGGGTTGCAGAATTTCGGTCTTGCCGAAATTGCTTGCGGCGTCGGGCAAAACAGCGGTAATATTTCATTATCGCCGACCGCGCGCCTGGCTCTCTGGCCTCGCCCACCGCAGCCATTCCGGGGCGCGCCTCGTGGCGCGAGCCCGGAATCCATTCATCACCATACGCTGTAGCCCAATGGATTCCGGGCTCGCGCTTCGCGCGCCCCGGAATGACGGAGGAGACGCGTCACCCCTTTGGCGGGGCCAGCGGCTGCACGATCTCCCGGAACGGCGCCAGCGCCTCACAGCGCTCGGCATGCGCGCTGAGCGCCGGATAGCCTGCGGCATCGAAAAGCTGCGGATGCGCTTCGCGCGTGAAGCGGACGACGCAGGCGACCGCAATGTCGGCGTGGCCGATGCGATCACCCAGCCAGTACGGCGTCGTCACCCTGGCGCGCTCGGCTTCCAGCACCTTAAGGACGTCAGCGATCTGCGCCTGGCAGCGCTCGACCCACAACGTGAGCTGCTCCTTCCGCAGCACGCGCTCATAGAGCAGGCTGACCGCCTTGTCGCCGAGGCCGGAGGCGAGCGCGCAGATGCGGAGATGCCTGCGCCGCTCGGCGCCGACGCGCGGCAGCATCGCCTTTGCTTCGCCGACTAGCTCATCGAGATAGTCGAGGATGACAGTGCTCTCGATCAGCGCCTCGCCATCGTCGAGCACCAGCGTCGGCACGCGGCGCAACGGATTGTATGGCGCGATCTTGTCGGCATCGCCGAAGGTCGACCACGGCTTGTGCTCGAAGGCGAGCCCGTAGAGCCGCAGCGCAATCGCGACGCGGCGGACGAAGGGGGAGTCGTATTGGCCGATCAGGAACATGGTTTCTTGCTCTTGTCAGTCGTGGGAGATGGCAGGGCCGTCCAGTTCATCGCCAATGCGGACCTACCGCAACAGATATCTTCGAAGAAGAGCATTGCGTATCCCGCAACAAAGCGGAATCAATGCACGCTCGACCAGCCGGGGTCTCGTCATGCATCTGCGATCTTTCACCACGCTTGCCCTGCTCGCCGCCGCGAGCGTCGCCCATGCCCAGGACCGCCCGATCGGATTTCTGACGCCATCGAAGAACATCGTCTGCCAGTTCTTCACCGACAACGGCCAAGCCGATAGCAAAGGCGTGCTCCGCTGCGACATCATGAACATGGAGAGCCGCCCGCGCCGGCCCTCCGATTGCGAGCTCGACTATGGCCACGCCTTCGAGATGAGCGCGAAAGGAGCCGCGGGCCGCATCTGCGCAGCGACACCGTGATGGACGCCTCGCTGCCGATGCTGGCCTATGGTGAGGTGTGGCAGCGCGCGGGGTTTACGTGCCGGTCGGAGCAGGCGGGGCTGACGTGCTTCAACGCCATGCAGCACGGGTTTTCGCTGGCGCGGGGGAGCAGAAGGTGTTTTGAGGTCGTAGCCCGCATGAGCGCAGCGATATGCGGGGACTTCTCCTGAACACTTCCCGGATGTCGCTTCGCTCATCCGGGCTACGATACGTTACGTGTTGATGTATCGATGTGGAGGGGGAGCAGCAGCACCACGCTCCGTCATTGCGAGCGCAGCGAAGCAATCCAGAGTCTTTCCACGGAGACAGTCTGGATTGCTTCGTCGCAAGGGCTCCTCGCAATGACGGTGGGGAGACAGCCGCACGCTACCCGATGATCGGCACATGCTTGGCCGCATCGCGCGGTGCCGCACCATCGAGGCGCGGGTCGTCGGCGATCTCGATCTGGCGGCGGAAGGGGCGGAAGCCGGAGCGCTGGTAGAATGCGACGGCGGAGGGATGATCGAAGGTGCAGGTGTGGACCCAGACGCGGCGGAGGTCGCGTGACCAGGCAATCTCCAGCGCGCGGTTCATCAGGAAGCGGGCGGCGCCGGTGCCGATCAAAGCGGCGGTGACGCCGAAATAGACCAGCTCGCATTGGCCGGGCTCGCGGAAGTCCAATTCGAGCAGGCCTTCGTCGCGGCCGTTCACCGCCAGTGCATAGACTTCGATCCCCGGCGCGTGGATGATGGCGGCAAGCTCGGAATCGGTCGTGCGGGCGCGCGAGAACCACAGCCACTCTTCGCCGACGCGGCGGAAGAGATCGCGATACCAATCAAGCGCGGGCGTATCGATCTTGCGCAGGGACCAATTGCCGGACGGATCGGCGCGGCGTGCGGGAGGCGCGGTCATCTCCAGATGCGTGACGACGGCGGCGATCTTGCCGGCGGGGACGTCGGAATAGCCGTCGGGGAGGATCATGCTTGGTTGGTCCATTTCATCGTGGGTGGCTCCAAGCCGGCGCCACACACTCCGTCATTGCGAGCGCAGCGAAGCAATCCAGGATCTTTCTGAGGAGGCAGTCTGGATTGCTTCGTCGCAAGAGCTCCTCGCAATGACGACGTGGAGGCAGTTGAGCGCGCCTCGCGGCATCAACGTGGGCTGTGCCTACGCCTACCCCTCCCCCTCGTCGCTCGCCAGCACGCCCTTTACCGCCCTTGCCCAGCCGGCGAGCTTTCGTTCGCGCGTTGCTTCGCTCATGTTCGGCTTGAAGCGGTGCTCGAGGCGCCAGTTGTCGGCGAACTTGGTCGGCTCGGGATAGACGCCGGCATTGAGGCCGGCGAGATAGGCGGCGCCCAGCGCCGTGGTCTCCTGGATCACGGGGCGGTCGACCGGGGCGTCGAGGAGATCGGCGAGGCGCTGCATGGTCCAGTCGGAGGCGGTCATGCCGCCGTCGACGCGGAGCACGACGCTGGCGGTTTCCGAACTCGGCCAGTCCGCGCGCATCGCGGCCCAGAGGTCGAATGTCTGGTAACAAACACTCTCCAGCGCGGCATGGGCCAGCTCGGCGGGACCGGTGTTGCGGGTGAGGCCGAACAGCGCGCCGCGCACGCGCGGATTCCAGTAGGGCGCGCCCATGCCGACGAAGGCGGGGACGAGATAGACGCTCTGCATGGAGTCGGACTGATCGGCGAGCGGTCCGGTCTCGGCAGCGTGCTTGATGATGCCGAGGCCGTCGCGCAGCCACTGCACCGCGCTGCCGGCGACGAAGATCGAGCCCTCGAGCGCGTAGGTGCGCTTGCCATCGAGCTGGTAGGCGACGGTGGTGAGCAGCTTGTTTCTGGAGACAACGGGAGTCGTGCCGGTGTTGAGCAGGGCAAAACAGCCGGTGCCGTAGGTCGACTTCATCATGCCCGGGCGGAAGCAAGCCTGGCCGATGGTCGCGGCCTGCTGGTCGCCGGCGATGCCTGAGATCGCGATCGCGCCGCCGAACAGGTCGGGTGTGCTCTCGCCGAAGCGGGCGGAGGAGTCCTTCACCTCGGGCAACATCGAGCGCGGCACGCCGATGATCTCCAGCAGCTCGTCGTCCCACTGGCCGGTGTGGATGTTGAACAGCAGCGTGCGCGAGGCATTGGTGGCGTCGGTGGCGTGCACCTTGCCGCCGGTGAGGCGCCAGAGCAGATAGCAATCGATGGTGCCGAACATCAATTCGCCCCGCGCGGCGCGTGCGCGAGCCCCGGGGACGTGATCGAGGATCCAGGCGACCTTGGTGCCGGAGAAATAGGGATCGATGATCAGGCCGGTCTTCTGCGAGATCACGGGCTCGCGGCCATCCGCTTTCAGTTTCGCACAGATGTCGGCGGTGCGGCGGTCCTGCCAGACGATGGCGCGGTGCACGGCCTGGCCCGTGGCGCGATCCCACACCACGGTGGTCTCGCGCTGGTTGGTGATGCCGATCGCGGCGATGTCCTTTGCGCTGATGCCGGCGTGCTCGATCGCCTCGCGGCAGACCATCACGGTCGAGGTCCAGATGTCCTCCGGCTCGTGCTCGACCCAACCCGAGGCCGGAAAATGCTGCGGAAACTCGGCCTGCGCCTTCGCCGCGATGGAAATGTCACCGCGAAACACGATCGCGCGCGAGGAGGTGGTGCCCTGGTCGATGGCGAGGACGAAAGACATGGCGGCTTACCTTGGCGTTTCCCTGGAGAGGTCGTTGTGTCGCGCCAAAGGGAGCGGATTAGGACGGCAAGGTCAAGATTGGTCTCGCTTACCCTCCCCTGGAGGGGTCCGGGACGAGCGTAGCTCGCCCGTGGGTCGACCGCGCGCAGCGCGGGCGGGGTGGAGTGAAGCCACAAAAGCGGTCCGTCGCTTGTTACGTGAGGGCTTTTCCGTTCATTCAGAAGCACGGGATCCGCGGATAGTCTGCCACCCCACCCTGCTGCGCATTGTATGCGCAGCGACCCTCCCCCTCCAGGGGAGGGTAAGAGAAAGTGCCGCCTGGACTGCTAAGTTCGGCGATGTTTCAGGGGTGTCGTCTCGGCTTCGCGCGATCCGTACAGCTCGACATAGATGCGTTCGAGAACGGCGGTCAGGTCGCTCGCGACCTCAGAATCCCAGAATCGGATGACGCGATAGCCTTCGTTCTCGAGCCACCGTTGGCGATCGAAGTCACGTGCTGCCACATCGTCTTCGTTGTGGTGTCCGCCATCGAGCTCGATGATGAGCCGCTTGGCCGGGCAGAAGAAGTCGACGACGTCGGGTCCGATTGGTGCTTGCCGGCGGAAATGCGAGCCGTCCATCGGGAGGTCTTTGAGGGCCCGCCACAGCATCCGTTCATGAGGCGTCGTGTTAGCCCGGAGCCTCTTCGCGGCGGCGCGTCGGATTGATGTTGAGACCATTGCTGCGGCTTCACCCACGCCGCTCGCGCTTTGCGCGAGCGACCCTCCCTCCAGGGGATGGTAAGCGAGGGGCCACGTTAACGCAACTAAAGGCTGTCGAGCTACACCGCCGCAGTGGTCACGCCGCCGTCGATGACGATGGTCTGGCCGGTCATGAAGCTCGATGCATCGGAGGCG
>NZ_JACIHE010000018.1:0-90000 GCF_014198245.1 Bradyrhizobium sp. cir1 | reverse complement strand
ACGACGTGCTGTTCGCCTCGCTCACGGTCGGCGGCGAGACCAAGAAATACTACCGCTACCAGAGCCCCGACGACGGCGTCGTCGACTATTATGACGAGACCGGCAAGAGCGCGAAGAAATTCCTGGTCAGGAAGCCCGTCAACAACGCCATCATGCGCTCCGGCTTCGGCGGCCGCCGCCATCCGATCCTCGGCTTCGTGAAGATGCACACCGGCGTCGACTGGGCCACCGCTTACGGCACGCCGATCTTCGCCTCCGGCAACGGCGTGATCGAAAAGGCCGGCCCCGAAGGCGGTTACGGCAAGTACATCCGCATCAAGCATTCCAACGGCTACGAGACCGCCTACGGCCACATGTCGGCCTTCGCCAAGGGCATGGAGCTCGGCAAGAAGGTGCGACAGGGCCAGGTGATCGGCTTCGTCGGCTCGAGCGGCATGTCGACCGGCCCGCACGTCCATTACGAGATCCTGGTCAACGGCCGTTTCGTCGACCCGATGCGCGTCAAGCTGCCGCGCGGCCGTTCACTGGAAGGTGCGGTGCTCGCCGGCTTCGAGAAAGAGCGCGACCGACTCGATGGCATGATGAGCGGTCGGGGTGCCGCCATCGCGCGCATGTCGGATGCAACGGGCGGACCGTTGCAGGTGACGAACCGGTAGCGGTTGCCGCGCACCTCCCCGGCGAATCTCCCGCTTTTTCAATCAATTTTCCTGGAACCGCAGGGAACCTACCGGGCTGCGGCCCGGTTGTTTTGTCACGAGGCAGGAGGCCTGACGGAGGATGTCATGGAAAATTGGACGAACGCAAAATTCTGCGACGTCGCAAACCTGATCCTCGGCGCGTTCCTGTTCCTGTCGCCCTGGATATTCGGTTTTGACGCCGGAGCAGCCTCCCAGAATGCGTATATCGCAGGCATCGTGATCGCGGTGCTGGCGGTCGCGGCGCTTGCAGCCTTCGCGGTGTGGGAAGAGTGGCTCAACCTGATCGTTGGCCTGTGGACGCTCATTGCGCCTTGGGTGCTCGGGTTCCAGGGCGCCAAGACGGCAATGACCATTCACGTCGTGGTCGGCATTCTGGTCGCTGTGCTTGCTGCGGTCGAGATCTGGATGATGTCCCAGAATCCGCCGCGGCTGACGACGAGCCGGTAACGGGCAAAGCCCGCCCGCACCGCGGGTAGGCCATCATATCGACGAGGTGCCGCAAGGCACGCCGCCTTGCCGGCACAACGTCAAGTTTCGTTTGCCAAAGCCGCGTGACGGGCGAATACTTTCCAAAAAACGGGAGGTCTCGCCCATGAAGAACAGGCTCGCCTGCGCGGCCCTGATTGCTGCGGCTTTCTCCAACCCGAGCGCATCCGCAGAAAACTGGGAGGTGACCAGGCTCGTTCCGAGCTCGGCGTTCCATGGCGTGCATGGGCTCGGGATCGACCAGGAAGGCCATTTGTTCGCCGGCAGCGTCGCGGGCGCCGCGCTCTATGAGGTCGACATCGCCGGCGCTACCGCCAAGGTTGCAATCCCAGCCCCGGTCGGAATGGCCGACGACATCGCGTTCGCGCCCGACGGCACCATGGCCTGGACCGGCTTCCTGGCCGGCGATCTCTACGCGCGCAAAGGCGACGGCCCGATCAAGAAGCTCGCCTCGGGCCTTCCCGGTATCAATTCCCTCGCCTTCCGCAAGGACGGCAGGCTCTATGCCACCACCGTCTTTCTCGGCGACACGCTCTATGAGATCGACGTCGAGGGCGTCAAACCGCCCCGCCAGATCATGGAGAAGATGGGCGGCCTCAACGGCTTCGAGTTCGGTCCCGACGACAAGCTCTACGGTCCGCTCTGGTTCAAGGGACAGATCGCCAAGGTCGACGTCGACAAGGCCGAGCTGACCGTCGTCGCCGACGGCTTCAAGGTGCCGGCCGCGGTGAATTTCGATTCCAAGGGCAACCTCTTTGTGGTCGACACCGCCCTCGGCCAGCTCGTGCGGGTCGATCCCAAGTCGGGCGCGAAGGCCATGGTCGCGCAGCTGAAGCCGTCGCTCGATAACCTCGCGATCGACGACAGGGATCGCATCTACGTCTCCAACATGGCCGACAACGGCATCCAGGAGGTCGATCCGGCGACCGGCGAGGCCAAGCAGATCATCATCGGCAAGCTCGCTTTGCCCGGCGGCATCGGCGTCACCTCGGAGGATGGCAGGGACACGATCCACGTTGCCGACGTGTTTGCCTATCGCACGGTGGACGGTGCGACCGGCGAGGTCATCGAGAAGGCGCGCATGCATGCCGCCGGCGTCACGCTCGAATATCCGATGAGCGCGACGGCGAAGGGTAACGACGTGGTCCTGTCGAGCTGGTTCACCGGCACGGTGCAGGTGATCGATGGCAAGACCGGCGCAACGCGCGACATGCTGCACGGCTTCAAGGTGCCGCATGACGCCATCGTGCTCGCGGACGGCAGCATCCTGGTGGCCGAGCTCGGCACCAAGTCGCTGGTCCGTGTCGGCGGCGAGCATGGCAAGGATCGCACCACGCTGATTGGCGACCTCGAGGGACCGATCGGGCTCGTTCGTGGGAAAGCCGACGAAGTCTACATCACCGAGGCCTTTGCGGGCACCGTCGCCAGGGTCGACAGCAACGGCGAGAAGACCGTGCTCGCCAGGGAGCTGAAAATGCCCGAAGGCCTCGCACGCGGCAGCGACGGCAAGCTGATCGTGGCTGAGGTCGGCGCCAAGCGACTGATCGAGATCGTGCCGGAAACCGGTGAGGTCACCGAGATCGCCGCCGACCTTCCGATCGGCCTGACGGGCGCGCCCGGCGGCCTGCCGACCCACATTCCGACAGGCGTGGCGGTCGGCGCGACGGGCGTCATCTACTTCTCCTCCGACATCGAGAATGCGATCTACAAGGCGGTGAGGAAGTAGCGCCTGCCAGCGGAATCCGGCTGCGGGGGAACCGGTGCGCCGGTTCCCGGTTAGTGGCTAACGGGACCGACCAGCAGGAGGATCGCCCCATGACGCGCCTCTCACGCGACGATGTCATCAAGATCGTGGACCGGGCCGATGACGTCACCATTGCCCAGATCATCGGGACCGGCGCGACCGTCGAGGAACTCACTGAGGCCGTGGCCTGGCTCGCCAATGACGAGCCGATGATCAACGATTTGCGGCCGCTCGCGCAGGGACGGGTGCGCGAGCTGGTGGATATTTTGTCGGAGCTGGAAGAGGAACAGGAGGAGGTCGGACCGGCCGAGCCCGGCTCCACGTCCGCCGTCGGCTAGGGTCTGACCAAAACGCTTCGCCCCGGAGAAGCGAACCTCTCCGGGGCGAATTGTTATTTCAGGCGGCCGTGCCCCTCAGTTCAGCTTCCGCTTCGCCACCGGCGCCTCGAACTGGGCGATCTCCGCGGTCTGCGGGGCCTTGCCGTTGAAGGTCAGCACGTTGCCTTCGGAGGAGATCGCGACCTTGTCACCGTCCCTGACGTCGCCGGCCAGGATCATCTCGGCGAGCGGATCCTGGAGGTAGCGCTGGATCACGCGCTTCAGCGGCCGTGCGCCGTAGGCGGGGTCCCAGCCCTTGGCGGCGAGCCAGTCGCGGCCGGCGGCATCGAGCGCCAGCACGATCTTGCGATCGGTCAGCAGCTTCTGCAGCCGGGCGAACTGGATCTCGACGATCCGGCCCATCTCGCTCTTCTGCAAGCGGTGGAACAGGATGATCTCGTCGACGCGGTTGAGGAATTCGGGGCGGAAGTGCCCGCGCACCATCCCCATCACCTGCTCGCGCACGGCCGAGGTGTCCTCGCCCTCCGGCTGGTTCACCAGGAATTCCGAACCGAGGTTCGAGGTCATGATGATCAGCGTGTTGCGGAAATCGACGGTGCGGCCCTGGCCATCGGTCAGGCGGCCGTCGTCGAGCACCTGCAGCAGGACGTTGAAGACGTCAGGATGCGCCTTCTCGATCTCGTCGAACAGCACGACCTGGTAAGGCCGGCGCCGCACCGCTTCGGTGAGCGCGCCGCCCTCGTCATAGCCGACATAGCCCGGAGGCGCGCCGATCAGTCGCGAGACCGAGTGCTTCTCCATGTATTCGGACATGTCGAGGCGGACCATCGCGGTCTCGTCGTTGAACAGGTACTCGGCCAAGGCCTTGGTCAGCTCGGTCTTGCCGACGCCGGTGGGCCCTAAGAACATGAACGAGCCGGTGGGGCGGTTCGGGTCCTGCAGGCCCGCACGCGAGCGGCGCACGGCGGTTGCGACCGCACGCACGGCCTCGGCCTGGCCGACGACGCGGGTGCCGAGCTGCTCCTCCATCTTCAGGAGCTTCTCCTTCTCGCCCTCCAGCATCTTGTCGACCGGCACGCCGGTCCAGCGCGAGACCACCTGCGCGATGTGGTTGGCGGTGACCGCCTCCTCCATCATCTCGCCGGAGCCTTCACGCGCCTCGATGTCCGCGAGCTTCTTCTCCAGCTCCGGGATGCGCCCATAGGCCAGTTCGCCGGCCTTCTGGAATTCGCCGCGCCGCTGCGCATTGGCGAGCTCGACACGAAGTGCGTCGAGTTCGGACTTCAGCTTCTGGGCGTTGGAGAGCTTGTTCTTCTCGGCGCTCCAGCGCGACGTCAGTGCCGCCGACTTCTCTTCCAGCTCGGCCAGCTCCTTCTCGAGCGATTCGAGACGGGTCTTGGAGCCCACATCGCTCTCCTTCTTGAGAGCCTCCTGCTCGATCTTGAGCCGGATGATCTCTCGGTCGAGCGAATCCAGCTCTTCCGGCTTGGAATCGACCTGCATCTTCAGCCGCGCCGCCGCCTCGTCCATGAGGTCGATCGCCTTGTCGGGCAGGAAGCGGTCGGTGATGTAGCGGTTGGACAGCGTCGCGGACGCCACCAGCGCGGAATCGGTGATCCGCACGCCGTGGTGCTGCTCGTACTTGTCCTTCAGGCCGCGCAGGATCGAGATGGTGTCCTCGACCGAGGGCTCGCTGACGAAGATCGGCTGGAAGCGCCGCGCCAGCGCCGCGTCCTTCTCGACGTGCTTCTGGTACTCGTCGAGCGTGGTCGCGCCGATGCAGTGCAGATCGCCGCGGGCGAGCGCCGGCTTGAGCAGGTTGGAGGCGTCCATCGCGCCATCGCCCTTGCCCGCGCCGATCAGCGTGTGCATCTCGTCGATGAACAGGATGAAGGTGCCCTCGCTGCCGGTCACCTCCTGGAGCACGGCCTTCAGCCGCTCCTCGAACTCGCCGCGGTATTTCGCGCCGGCAATCAGTGCGCCGAGGTCGAGCGACAGCAGCTTCTTGTCCTTCAGGCTCTCCGGCACGTCGCCGTTGACGATGCGTAGCGCGAGCCCTTCCGCGATGGCGGTCTTGCCGACGCCAGGCTCGCCGATCAGGACGGGGTTGTTCTTGGTCCGGCGCGAGAGCACCTGGATGGTGCGGCGGATCTCTTCGTCGCGGCCGATGACCGGATCGAGCTTGCCGTCGCGCGCAGCCTGGGTGAGGTCGCGGGCATATTTCTTCAGCGCGTCATAGGCGTTCTCGGCGGTCGCGGAATCCGCGGTGCGGCCCTTGCGCAGCGCCTCGATCGCCGCATTGAGGTTTTGCGGAGTGACGCCGCCCTTGGCGAGGATCGCACCCGCCTCGCTGGTCTTCTCCAGCGTGAGGCCGAGCAGCAGCCGCTCGACGGTGACAAAGCTGTCACCGGCCTTCTCGCCGGCCTTCTCGGCCACGTCGAAGGTGCGGGCAAGCTCGGGCGCGAGATAGATCTGGCCGGCACCGCCGCCGGAGACCTTCGGCACCTTGTTAAGGGCCTCCTCGGTCGCCTTCAGGATCGCGCGGGAATTGCCGCCGGCGCGGTCGATCAGGCCGGCCGCGAGCCCCTCATTGTCGTCCAGGAGGACCTTCAGCACGTGCAGGGTGGAAAACTGCTGGTGCCCCTCGCGCACCGCGAGCGACTGCGCGGACTGGATGAAGCCCCTGGAGCGTTCAGTATATTTGTCGATATTCATGTCGTTGTCTTTCCCTCGGCCTGCCCTTGGGGCCCTCTAAGGCACCCCAAACGGCATCTTCATTGGGTTTCCAATTACCGCATTGACGTTTCTCAACCGGTAACGGTCGTGGCTTGCCGACGCTGCCGCCGGCCTGGGGCAGATGTGGGAAGCGGGCTGCGGATGCGAAAGAGGCCAGTTCACAATTTCGTGCGCTGATCCGCCAGCTTGGCGCCAGCAGCTCGAATCCCCTAAGTAGCAGCATGACAGCCAGCCAGACCGCCGAGATCACCGGCCTCTTCCGCTACCCGATCAAGGGCCTGACACCGGAGCCCCTCTCCCGCGCCCCCTTGCGGCGAGGGGAGACGCTGCCCGCCGACCGCCGCTATGCCATCGAGAACGGCCCGAGCGGCTTCGATCCGGAGGCGCCCGAATGGAAGCCGAAAATCCTGTTCCTGATGCTGGCGCGCAATGAGCGGCTGGCCTCCCTCGACAGCCGCTTCGAGGATGCGACCAACCGCCTGACCATCCGCAAGGACGGCCAGATCGTCGCCAGCGGCGATCTCGAGACCGCCGCCGGGCGCGCCGCGATCGAGAGCTATTTCACCGAGAACTTCCAGCCGGAGTTGAAGGGCCCGCCAAAAGTCCTGTCCGGCCGCGACCACAGCTTTTCCGACGTC
This sequence comes from Bradyrhizobium sp. cir1, assembly GCF_014198245.1. Lineage (GTDB taxonomy): Bacteria > Pseudomonadota > Alphaproteobacteria > Rhizobiales > Xanthobacteraceae > Bradyrhizobium. The sequence goes on along the minus strand of NZ_JACIHE010000018.1, from coordinate 83,360 downwards.
GCCCGCAAGGTCGTGTCCATCATCAATCTCGACAGCGTCCGCGCCATCGAGGCCATGCTCGGCGGCACAGCCGTGCATCCGCTGCGCTTCCGCGCCAATCTCTACGTGAAGGGCTGGCCGGCCTGGTCGGAGCTCGACCTCGTCGGCCAGACGCTCGCGATCGGCGAGGCCCGACTGAAAGTGGTCAAGCGCATCGTCCGCTGTCCGGCGACCAATGTCGATCCCGTGACCGCCAAGCGCGATCTCGAGATACCACCGACGCTCTCGCGCCATCTCGGCCACATGGACTGCGGCATCTATGCCGAGGTGATCGAAGGTGGCGAGATCGGCGTGGGCGATGCGGTTGCGGTGGAAGAGCCGAGATTGGTGTGAGCCCTCTCTCGTCGTCCCGGACAAGCGCGCCCTAAGCGCGCGCCGATCCGGGACCCATAGCCACAGGGAGTGGTTTGGCGAAGACCCGTGGTCACCGGCTCGCGCGACGACACACGCCTGTGGTTATGGGTCCCGGATCTGCGCTGACGCTTGTCCGGGACGACAACCTCACATGACGCGAGGGTCCGCCCACCCCACGCACCGTTACCTCAATTCGGCATCACATACGCATAGATCCGGCCGCGCGCGATCGGCGCCTCGCGGACGCGGTTGCCGTTGTTGCCGGAGATCATGATCGGATTGCCCTGGGCGTCGACGCCGGTGATGATGCCGACATGGCCGCCGCGGCCGCCGCGCGACATCACCGCGATGGCGCCGACCTGCGGGCCGGACACACGCGTGCCGTACCGTGCGAACGAATTCGCCATGTCCGAGCCGGTGCCACGATGGCCGGTATGCTCAAGCACCATGTTCATGAAGCGCGCGCACCACAGGCTGCCGCGCCCGGTCGGATTGCCGCCGAGATAGCGGCGCGCCTCGGACACGAGGCCCGATCCGCCACCGAAGCCGCCGCTCGCAGCCATGCTGCTATTGCCCATGCCGCCGCTGTTGGCGTTCGGATCATAGCTGGCCTGGGTGTCGGCGAAGCCGCCCGCCCGCAACTGCGCCGCGCTGCGCTCGAAGCGCGAGCTGCGTGCATGATGGCGGGAGTGATGATGTCTGGCGTGGTGCACGTAAACGTGCCGCTCTGCGCTATGACGATGATGCGGCCGCGCCGAGGCCGGAGAAACGAATGCGGCGACCGCCGCGAAGAAGACCGCCAGCGCGACAACACAACGCGACAGGCGGAACGCAAACAACTCAAACATTCTTCATCCTTCGTTGACACCCCACTTCCTGTCGGCCCGTGCGGTGGCCGACATCCGCCGGGGCGTAAAGCTTCCGGATGTGGCGAGAAAAAGACGCCACGCCCGCGAATAGCTGCGATGATTTTGTGCCGATGCTCGCCTGATGCCGCCGCATTGCGGACATCAGCATTAACTGCGATCCTGCAAAGGCGGCTCTGAAGAGAGGGAAACAGTTAATGCCCCACGCCACGACCTGGGATGACGTCCGCATCTATTTCGAAGAGGCGGGTCAGGGAACGCCGGTTATTTTTCTGCACGAGTTCGCGGCCGACTACACCAATTGGGAGCCGCAGATGCGCTACTTCTCGCGCGGCCACCGTTGCATCACCTATTCGGCGCGCGGCTACGCGCCGTCGGACGTGCCTGATGGCGAGGTCTACACCTACACGCATTTCTACACCGACGCGCTCGCCGTGCTCGACCATCTCAAGATCGAGCGCGCGCATCTCGTCGGGCTCTCGATGGGCGCCTACTCCTCGCTCCAGATCGGCCTGAACGCGCCGCACCGCGCGCTGTCGATGACGCTGGCCGGCGTTGGCTCGGGCTCGGAGCTCGAAAATCTCGACGCCTGGCGCAAGCAGTGCCGCGCCAATGCCGAGCAGTTCGAGACGCTGGGCTCAGCCGAGGTCGCCAAGGTCACGCGCGAGGCGCCGAGCCGGATTCCCTTCCTGGTGAAAGATCCGCGCGGCCACGCCGATTTCTACGCCGCGCTGGCGCGGCACGACGCGAAGGGTTCGGCCAACACGATGCGCGGCTTCCAGGGTCGCCGTCCCTCGATCTACACGATGGTGGATGCGATCAAGAAGGCGTCCACGCCCGCGCTGATCATCTGCGGCGACGAGGACGATCCTTGCGTCGGAGCGAGCCTGTTCCTGAAGAAGCATCTGCCGGCCGCGGGGCTCGCGATGTTTCCGAAGTCGGGCCACGTGCTCAATCTCGAGGAGCCCGCGCTGTTCAATGCGACGGTGGAGAGGTTCGTGGCGCTGGTGGAAGCGGGACGATGGTCGGCGCGCGATCCCAGGTCGCTGGCGGCGCACTAGGCGCGGGCCGAGCCGAGTGCTACGTCATTGCGAGCGCAGCGAAGCAATCCAGAATCCCTCCGCGGAAAGACTCTGGATTGCTTCGCTGCGCTCGCAACGACGAAGGATAGACCTCAGCTCCTCATATTGAGGAGCGCGGACGGAAAGCTATTTCCCCCCGCCCCTGCTCAGCAGAAACACGCCCTGCTCGCCGAACATGTTCCACACCCACCAGGGCAGGTTCAGTGGCACCGGGCGGCCGTAGAGATCGAGCGCCACCGAGCGCTCCATCTTGACGTTGATCGCGTCGCACAGTTCGACGAAATCCTTGATGGTGCAGAAGTGGATGTTGGCGGTGTCGTACCAGGTCGCAGGCAGATTCTCCGTGCGCGGCATGTGGCCGCCGATCAGGAGCTGCAGCCGCATCTTCCAGAAGCCGAAATTCGGGAACGAGACGATGGCGCGGCGGCCGATGCGCAGCAGATTCTCCAGCACGACCTTCGGCTGCCGCGTCGCCTGCAGCGTCTGCGACAGGATCACGTAGTCGAAAGCGTCGTCGGGATAATTGACGAGGTCGGTGTCGGCGTCGCCCTGCACCACCGCGAGGCCCTTGGCGACGCAGCGGTTGACGCCCTCGCGCGACAGCTCGATGCCGCGGCCGTCGATGCCGCGGGCCTCGAGCAACTGAAGCAGGTCGCCCTCGCCGCAGCCGACGTCGAGCACTTTCGAGCCCGGCTTGACCATCTCGGCCACCAGCAGATGGTCGGCGCGAACCTGGCCGGACTGCCCGGTCGCTACGCCGCCCAGCGGCAGCACTTCCTGCACCGACATCCTAGCCACCCCCGCCGTTCAGTCCGCGCGCCTTGCCGGCCGATTGCAGGAAGGCGCGGGAGATGTCGAAGAACTCGGGCACGTCGAGCAGGAAGGCATCATGGCCGCGATCGGTCTCGATCTCGGCAAACGACACCCGCGCGCCCGAGGCGTTCAGCGCATGCACCAGCGCGCGCGATTCCGAGGTCGGAAACAGCCAGTCGCTGGTGAAGGAGACGACGCAGAAGCGGGTCTGGATGTCTGCGAACGCCTTCGCCAGCACGCCGCCATGGTCGGCGGCGATGTCGAAATAGTCCATCGCGCGCGTCAAGTAGAGATAGGCGTTGGCGTCGAAGCGCTCGACGAAGGACGACCCCTGGTAGCGCAGATAGGACTCGACCTGGAAGTCGGCGTCGAACGAGAAAGTCGGCAGGTCGCGATCCTGCATGCGCCGACCGAACTTGCGATGCAGCGCGGCGTCGGAGAGATAGGTGATGTGCGCGGCCATCCGCGCCACCGCGAGGCCGCGATGCGGATGAATGCCGCGATCGGCATAGCCGCCATTGTGCCAGTCGGGATCGGCCATCACGGCCTGGCGGCCGAGCTCGTGAAACGCGATGTTCTGCGCCGAGTGCCGCGTCGAGCAGGCGATCGCCAGCGCGGAGAACACGCGCTCGGGATAGGCCGCGGTCCATTGCAGCACCTGCATGCCGCCCATCGAGCCGCCCACCACGGCGAACAGCGTGTCGATGCCGAGCCGGTCGATCAGCATCGCCTGCGCGCGCACCATGTCCGGAATGGTGATGACGGGGAATTCCAGCCCCCACACCTTGCCGGTGGCGGGATTGATCGACGCCGGCCCGGTCGAGCCCATGCAGCCGCCGATCACGTTGGAGCAGATGATGAAGTACCTGTCAGGATCGAGCGGCCGGCCTTGGCCGACCAGGGTCTCCCACCAGCCGGGCTTGCCGGTGACGGGGTGCACATTGGCGACATGCTGATCGCCGGTCAGCGCATGACAGATCAGGACTGCGTTGGAGCGATCGGCGTTGAGCTCGCCATAGGTCTGGTACGCGATCTGGAACGGGGTGAGGTCGACGCCGCAATCGAGCGACAACGGCTGCTCGATGCCGAAATGCGCGACCAGCGAGCTTGGATGATCCACCTCATGCGACCGATCGTCGGCGCTGATCGCGGGACTCGGAATCGACTTGACGCCAACCATCTGACCATCGACCTCGTTTGCGATCGGACTGCAGACCGCATTGACATCAGGCCATAAAAAACCCGGCCTGAACGATTAGGTTCGGCCGGGATCGGAAGCGTCCCCGGCCTGTTTAGCGAGTTTTTTAACGTGGCTGCAAGCCGGCCGGCTCAAATGACCACGGAACAGGCAAAAACCTACCGGCTTGGGCGGTTTTCGTCAAGTCGCGGGTCCCGATGAGCCAAATTCGTCCCTGGCACGTCAGCCGAAAAGACTGTTATTTCTCTTTGCTTTCGCCGCTCCGACTGCCTAATCAGGACATCAACCGCAGCGGACCGCCTTTGCCAAGCAGTTGGCCGATCCGCATTGGAACGCCTCTCAACAGTCCTGTCAGATATGTCCCAACGTCCACCCGCGCCACCATCATTGCAGGAATTGCGCAAGGAGATCGATGCGATCGACGAGGCAATGCATCGCCTGCTGATGCAGCGCGGCGACATCATCGACCGCCTGATCCAGGTGAAGCAGACCCAGGAGGTTGGCTCGGCCTTCCGCCCGGCGCGCGAGGCCTCCATGATGCGCGAGATCGTGCAGCGTCATCGCGGCATCCTGCCGCTCGACACCGTCGAGAGCATCTGGCGCGTCATCATCGCGACCTTCACCTATGTGCAGGCGCCGTTCTCCGTGCATGCCGACATCTCGGTGAGCGAGCCCGCTATGCGCGATTCCGTGCGCTTCCATTTTGGTTTTACGGTGCCTTACGTCGCGCATTTCAGCGCGCAGGCTGCGGTCGAGGCTGTGGCGAAATCCAAGGGCGATCTGGCGCTGGTCTCGGCGACCTCCAGCCGCACGCCGTGGTGGCTGGAATTGGAAGCGGAAGGCGCACCGAAGATCATCGCGCGGCTGCCCTTCGTCGAGCGCGCCGACCATCCGGCCGCGCTGCCGGTGTTCGCGATCTCGCGCGTCGCCGACAGCGCCCTGGTGACGGAAGTCGAGACCTTCAGCGTGCGCGTTTCGGGCTGGAATGCCGAGATCGCGCGGGCGCTGTCGCCGCTCGCCGACATTGTCGCGGTGCCCGATACCGCCTTCGACGGCGCGGCGCTGCTGGTTTCGGTCACGGCTGCGAGCAGCATCGACAAAATCAAGGCTGCCCTGATCGAGGCGGGGGCCTCGGTGCGCTCTACGGCCCTCGTCGGCAGCCACGCAACGCGCTATACGGTGGCCCCGACCGGGTCGAAATCGTAAATCGCGTACCGCCTAAAGCCTATCCGGAGTTGAAGATGTCCCGCCCCGTGCCGAACCCCGGCATTCTCGATATTGCGCCCTACACGCCCGGCAAGACCCCGGTGCCGGAGCCGGGCCGCAAGGTGTTCAAGCTATCGGCCAACGAGACGCCGTTCGGGCCCTCGCCAAAGGCGATCGAGGCCTTCAAGCGCGTGGCGGATCATCTGGAAGACTATCCGGAGGGCACCTCGCGCGTGCTGCGCGAAGCGATCGGGCGCAGCTTTGGTCTCGATCCCAACCGCATCATCTGCGGCGCCGGCTCGGACGAGATCCTGAACCTGCTCGCCCACACCTATCTCGGCCAAGGCGACGAGGCGATCTCCACCACCCACGGCTTCCTGGTCTATCCGATCGCGACCATGGCGGTCGGCGCAAAGAACGTGATCGCGGAGGAGACCAACCTCACCTGCAACGTCGACGCCATCCTCAAGGCCGTGACGCCGAAGACCAAGCTGGTCTGGCTCGCCAATCCCAACAACCCGACCGGCACCTATATTCCGTTCGACGAGGTCAAGCGGCTGCGCGCCGGCCTGCCCTCGCACGTGCTGCTGGTGCTGGACGCCGCCTATTGCGACTACGTCTCGCGCAACGATTATGAGATGGGCATCGAGCTCGTCGCCACCACCGAGAATACGGTGGTGACGCACACCTTCTCCAAGATCCACGGCCTTGCCGCGCTGCGCATCGGCTGGATGTTCGGCCCCGAGCACATCATCGACGCCGTCAACCGCATTCGCGGTCCCTTCAACGTGTCGACGCCGGCGATGTATGCCGCGGTCGCTGCGATCGAGGACACCGCGCATCAGGCCATGTCGAAGCAGTTCACCGAGACCTGGCGCAACTGGCTGACCGAGGAGATCACCAAGCTCGGCCTGAAGGTGACGCCGAGCGTTGCCAATTTCGTGCTGATCCACTTCCCGACCGACAAGGGCAGGACCTCGGACGACGCCGACGCCTTCCTCACGAAGCGCGGCCTCGTGCTGCGCGCGCTGAAGAACTACGGCCTGCCGCATTCCCTGCGCATGACCATCGGCACCGAGGAGGCCAACCGCCTCGTCGTCGATGCCTTGCGCGACTTCATGGCCGGCAAATGAGCGCGAACCCGCATTTCCAGCGCGTTGCCCTGATCGGCTTCGGCCTGATCGGCGGTTCGATTGCGCGCGCCGCGAAGCTCCAGGGCCTGGCTGGCGAAATCGTCACCACCGCGCGCTCGGAGAAGACGCGTGCGCGGGTGATCGAGCTCGGCATTGTCGACCAGGTGGTGGCGACCAATGCGGAGGCCGTGAAGGATGCCGATCTCGTCATCCTCTGCATTCCCGTCGGCGCCTGCGGGCCGGTCGCGCAGGAAATCGCCGCGCACCTCAAGCCCGGCGCAATCATCTCCGACGTCGGCTCGGTCAAGGGCGCGGTCGTCAGGGACGTGGCGCCGCATCTGCCACAGGGCGTCCATTTCGTGCCGGCACATCCCGTCGCGGGCACCGAGCATTCGGGTCCGGATTCCGGCTTCGCCGAGCTGTTCATCAACCGCTGGTGCATTCTCACGCCGCCTGATGGCACCGACGCCGAGGCCGTCGCGCATTTGCGCGCCTTCTGGGCGGCGATGGGCGCCAAGGTCGAGGTGATGACTCCGGATCACCATGATCTCGTGCTCGCGATCACCAGCCATCTGCCGCATCTGATCGCCTACACCATCGTCGGCACCGCCGACGAACTGCAGCAGGTGACGGAATCGGAAGTGATAAAATTCTCCGCCGGCGGCTTTCGCGACTTCACCCGCATCGCCGCCTCCGACCCGACGATGTGGCGCGACGTCTTCCTTGCCAACAAGGAAGCGGTGCTGGAGATGCTCGGCACCTTCACAGAGGATCTCGCCAAGCTGACCCGCGCGATCCGCCGCGGCGACGGCGAAGCACTGTTCGATCACTTCACCCGCACCCGCGCCATCCGCCGCGGCATCGTCGAGATTGGCCAGGATTCGGCGGCAGCGGATTTCGGCCGACCGCATGCGGCGCTGAAGAAGCCGTAGCTCCTGTCATTCCGGAGCGCCCGAAGGGCGAGCCCGGAATCCATCGGGCCACAGCGCTCGCGGAGAAATGGATTCCGGGTTCGATGCTACGCATCGCCCCGGAATGACGAGAGAGGTTTCAATACAGCGGCGGGATCTGGCCGACCTTGACCGGGCCGAGCAGCACGGCGCCGTCGACGAACTTCAGCGGAAAGCTGCGCGCCTTCTTGCCCTCGAGCGTGCTCTCGGTGCCGATCGAGTTGATGCCGGCGGCAACGCCGGCGTTGGCGTTCTGCTTGATGACCTTGCCGAGGCCGGGAACGGCGCGGTCGAGCGCGCCGAACAAATTGTTGAGATCCTGCGACTTCACACCGGGCGCGACGCGATCCAGCGTTGCCTGCGGCACGCCCTCTTCCAGCATCTTCTCGATCCCGAGCGCGGGGATCACGCGCTCGAGGCCGGTCACCGTCATCTGCAGCTCGCCGTCCAGTCGGCCATTGGCCGACAGGCCAAGCGTGCCGGCCGCGACCGCAATCATCTCGCCCTGCTGGATCCGCGACTGCACGATCTCGATATGACCGCCGGCGGCCTGGATCTCGCGGAAGCGCTGCGGCCAGGGCTTTGGCGTGAGGTCGGAAAGGCCGGTGATCTTGGCGCGCGTATCGGCTTCGAACGGCTCGGCGAGCAAGGGATGAACGCCCTGGATACTGCCCTGCGCGACGTGGAGCACGGTCTCGATCACGGGATGATCGGCCGGAGAGCCGTCCGCGAGGCGGCCATGCAGCTCGACCTGCTTGGCGCGCGCGAGCGGCACCTGCACCGAGCCATCAAGGCGATTGATGCTGGGATCGTCGAACACGAGGGAGGCGCGGTCCGGCACGGCCGGCAGGCCAACGACGCTGCTGCGGCCCTTGCTCCAGTTCACCACGAAGGTGTTCTGCGTGACCCCGTCGGTCAGCGTCGCCGGCGCCGAGAATTCGGCAATCACGCGCTTGGGATCGTAGACCTGGGCGACGACCAGGATGTTGTCGAGGTTCGCCGTGAACGGCGTCTTGCTGGCGTTCTGCGAGACCAGGGCGACGCTGGCGCCGGAGCACTGAACCTCGAAGCGGAACGGGAAGCCCGCGATCGAGCGCTTGGCGCAATCATAGATGCGGCCGGACTTGGCCTCCTGCGCGCGCCAGGCGTCTGCGGCGGTCTCGGCCTGCGAAGCGGCATAGAACCAGAAACAGGTCCACGCGACGGCGAGGATCAGCAGGAGAACGGGTGCGATGAAAAGGCCCCAACGGGAGCGGCGGCCTGTGGCAACGGTCATATCGGACATGCGGCGACCCTTTGGCCCCAGATTCAGGCAAATGTAAGCGGGGCCGGCCCCCGACGAAAGACGGAGAATTCGCTTCGCTTGGGGGCGCGGTTCTGGTAGCCGTGCCCGAAATGTCGGAAATCACCCTCCCCTCCGTCACCACAGCCAAGGACGACCTCTGGGTGTTCGGCTACGGCTCGCTGATGTGGCGGCCGGGCTTCGAATTCGAGGAGCGCGTCCCGGCGCGGCTGGTCGGCGAGCATCGCGCGCTCTGCGTCTATTCCTTCGTGCACCGCGGCACGCCGGAAAAGCCGGGCCTGGTGCTCGGGCTCGATCGCGGCGGCGCCTGCCGCGGCATCGCCTTCCGCGTCGCCGAGAAGAACCGCACTGACGTCGTCGCCTATTTGCGCGAACGCGAGCAGGTCACGTCGGTCTATCGCGAGGTGATGCGCTCGGTCTGGCTGGAGAACGATGCGCGCCAACGTGTCTCCGCGCTCGCCTATGTCGTCGACCGCGGCCATGTGCAGTATGCCGGCCGGCTGTCGCTCGCCGAGCAGCACCGCCATGTCGTCCAGGGCCACGGCCAGTCCGGCGCCAACCGCGACTACGTCACGGCAACAGTGAAGGCGATCGAGGCCGAAGGTTTTCGCGACACGCAATTGCATCAGCTCGCGGTCATGCTGCATGGTGATGCGCATCCCCTGCACGCGGCGACTCCGGAAGATCGAGAGAGCCGCTAAAGCGCGATGAGATCTGGATGAATCGTCATCGCGCTTTGGGTTGTTGTTTACGCATGATCTTTTCGGAAAACCGCTTCGCACTTTTCCGGATCATGCTTTAGCTCTCCGACGGCGCGTAGCTCGGCGCGCTGCCGATCAACTGCTCCTGCTCTTTCCGGCCCGCTTCGACGAGGCGACCGGTCGCGTCTTCGATGGCCGTTTGCACGCGGGAAAGAAACTCGTCCTTCGGCAGGCCTGATGGCAGCGGATCGAGGAATTCGACGACGAGCGTGCCGGGATAGCGCATGAAAGTGCGGCGCGGCCAGAACAGGCCGGAATTGAGCGCGATCGGCAGGCACGGCACGCCGCAGGACGAATAGATCTGCGCAAAGCCGGTCTTGTAGTCGGGCGGAGCGCCCGGCGCGCGACGCGTGCCTTCCGGAAAGATCACGAGCTGCCTGCCGCTGCGCACCGCTTCGCGCGCGCGCCGCGTCATGTCCAGCAGCGCCTTCACGCCGGCATTGCGATCGATCGCGATCATCCCGGTCTTGACCAGGAACTGGCCAAACACCGGAATCTGCATGAGCTGGCGCTTGAGGATGAAGATCGGGCGGTTGAAGAAGCCCGGCAATACGAAGGTTTCCCAGAACGACTGGTGCTTCGCTGCGATCACCAGCGGTCCCTGCGGAATCTTCTCGACACCCCGGAATTCCACCTTGATGTTGCAGATCACGCGCATCAGGACCAGCGTCGCCTTCGCCCACCATTCGGCGACCGTGAGCATGGCCCGCGGCGGCAATGCGAAGGTCGGCAGCGCCACGATCGCAAGGCACACCAGCACAGTGTAGAACAGCACGTTAAACAAGAGCGAACGCAGGAAAATCAGAAACATCGACGATCCGATCAATTTGCCGATCAATGGCCGGTCAATTGGCCTGGGCGGTGGCGGGTCGCTTCGGCTGCTGACCTGCAGGCTGCTCCGACATCTCGGGCGAAAGGTCAATCCCGAAATCCTCCAGCCGCACCCTGAGCTCGGCCGCGATGTACTTGACATATTCGGACAACAGCAGCCGCAGGGTGGACGCCGAGGTCCACCACGGCTCCTCGCGCCATTTATCGCCGACCACCGCGAACGGGATCAGCGTGGTCTCCGGCATCGCATGCGAGAACTCCACCAGCGCGCGCGGCATGTGGTAGTTCGAGGTGACCACGATCAGCGACTTGAAACGTCGTCCCTCGGCCCAGCGCCGCGCCTCCGCGGCGTTGCCGCGGGTCGTGAGCGCGGTGCGGTCGAGATCGACGCAGCAGGTCATGAAGGACTGGTTCTCCGGCAAGGTCCGCGAGATGTCACTTGCGGTCGAGGTCGGATGCACGCCGGAGATCAGCAACCGCTTGCCATAGCCGGCGGCTAGAAGCTCCATCGCGTCCGACACCCGCGAGGAACCGCCGGTCAGGACCACGATGCCGTCGGCCTTACGGTCCGGCGTGATCTCGGCGCCGCGCATCTGCGACAGGAACGCGACGAAACCCGCCGCCGCGCCGACGAAAGCGAACGCAATCGTCGACACGATTGTCGCGCGCAGCCAGCCGCGCGGCAGTTTCGGCGATCGATCGTCGGTCGGCGAGGTCATGCGATGTCGGTGATCCCTTCCCTGAATGATTTTAGGACGTTTTGAGGCGAAGTGGAGTCCGGTTTGTCAGGCTCGATGAATGCAACGGGCCGCAACTCCATCCTCGTCGATGGTGCGCTCCCTCGCCCCGCTTGCGGGGAGAGGGTTGGGGTGAGGGGGACTCTCCGCGGGGACGGCGGCAGTTGGACTCGCGGAGAGTCCCCCTCACCCGGAATCCGCGCTTGCAGCGCGCATTCCGGCCTCTCCCCGCAGGCGGGGAGAGGCGAAGAAACTTCAATCAACGTCATTCAGCGTCGCGAACAGCGTCTGGCGCGAAGCAACCGCCGTGATGGCGCCGATCAGGACCGCCTGCACCGCGAGCACGACATAGCCGGACGGCCGCAACGAGAAGGTGCCGAGCAGCGCGGCGAACTGATCGCCGACCGGGGTCCCCGAGAACCAGCCGGCGACCGACTCGGAGAAGCCGAACACCAGCATGGCGGCACCGCCGCCAATCACGCCGCCTTCGAGGCCGAGCCTGAGGAAATGGCGCAGGAAACGGTTGGCGATGTAGCGATCGCCGGCGCCGACGAAATGCAGCACCTCGACGATCGGGCGGTTCGCCGCCATGGCGCCACGGGTGGCGAACGACACCGAGATGATGGTCGCGATGATGACGAGCGCGAGGATGCCGAGGCCGGCGAGCACGGTGGCATTGGTCATCGAGCGCATGCGCTCGATCCAGGCGCGGTGATCGTCGACGCTGGCGCTCGGCGCCACTTGCGTCACGCGGGCGCGCAGGGCACCGAGATCGAGCGGCGTGCCGGGCTGCACGCGCGCGATGATCATGCGCGGCACCGGCAGATCGTCCATCGACAGGCCGGTGCCGAGCCAGGGCTCGAGCAGCTTGCCGCTCTCGTCCTTGCTGAACGGCTTGACCTCGACGATGCCGGCCTGCGCGCGCATCGCCTCGGTCACGGCCGCGGTGTCGCGGTCGAGATCGCGCCCCGCTTGCGGACGGACCTGGATAGTGATCTCGCTTGCGACCTCCGACTGCCATTCCGCTGCGGAGGCGCTGACCAGGAGCACCGTGCCCGTGGTCATCGACGCCAGGAAGGTCATGATGGCGACGACGGCGACCAGCGCGCGGCCGTGGATCGAGGCACGCGGCACGATCGGCGACATGTTGCGCGCCTTGGCCGGAAGCTGCGGACGCTCCTGTCCGAGATCGACCAGCACGCCGCGCTCGTCGGTCCTATTCATAGACGTGCAGCCGTCCCTGGTGCAGCACCAGCCGCCGCGCCTCGTACTGGTCCATCAGGCCGATGTCATGGGTCGCGATGATGACGGCGGTGCCGGATTTGTTGAGCTCGATGAAAAGCCGCAGCAGGCGGCGGCCGAGCGTCGGATCGACGCTGCCGGTGGGCTCGTCCGCGAGCAGCAGCTGCGGCCGCGAGATCACGGCGCGCGCGATCGCGGCACGCTGCTTCTCGCCGCCCGACAGGATCGGCGGCAGCGCATCCATGCGATCGCCAAGGCCGACCCAGCGCAGGAGGTCGATGACCTCCTTGCGATAGCTCGACTCACTGCGGCCCATGACGCGGAACGGCAGCGCGACATTCTCATAGGTCGTCATGTGGTCGAGCAGGCGGAAGTCCTGCAGCACGATGCCGATGCGCTTGCGCAAATCGGCGATCTCGTCCTTGCCGAGCTGCGAGATATCGTGACCGAACAGATTGACGAGACCGCGCGTCGGCCGATGCGACAGGAACAGCAGGCGCAGCAGCGAGGTCTTGCCGGCGCCGGACGGGCCGGTGAGAAACTGGAAGGAATGCGCGGGGATCTGGAAGCTGAGGTCGCACAGGATCTCCGGCCCCAGGCCGTAACGCAATCCGACATTTTCGAACCGAACCAAGCTCAGCTCCGTTCGAGAGGGGACGATGGAAGCGACTCGGCGCGCTGCCATGCGCGATCAACGGTTTTTGCGACCGTTATGGTTTCCGGTTCGTTAACGGTCGCCTTGTAGCATCCAGGGCAACCGGCTCTCCGGGTCATCAAGACCAGTCCATGCATCAAGGCTCGTCCATGCATATCGTCTGCCCCCATTGTACGACATCCTACGCCATCAAGCCCGCGAGCCTGGGGGCGAACGGACGGACGGTCCGCTGCTCCCGCTGCAAGGAGACCTGGGTCGCCTATGCCGAGGATGCCATCGAGGGGGCGTCCGTCCCGGCCATGGCCGCGGCCAGCCAGGCCGACGACCAGTCCGACCTCGCCGAGCAGTGGAACTCCTACGCCAAGGACGATAACGCCGCCGACGCGCCCGTGGTCGACAGCCCATCGATTGCCAGCGACTGGCCGGACGAGGTCAAGACGACCGAGGACGAATGGTCGGCGGCCGCCCGGGAGGCCGAAGAGGAGGCCACTGGGGCGCAGCACCAGTCCTGGTTCCGTAGCCTGTTCCGCCGCCCCGGCGCGCGGGTCAGCCGCCCCGCCGCAGCCCCGGCGCCGCGAAAATCCTATCTCGGCCTGCCGACCGCCTGCGCCGCCATGGGCGCCCTGGTGCTGGCGCTGGTGATCTGGCGCGGGGATATGGTGCGGCTGCTGCCGCAGACGGCTGCCTTCTACAAACTGGTCGGCTTTGATGTGAACCTGCGCGGGCTGACCTTCAAGGACGTCAAGCTCTCCAGCGAGACCGTCGACGGTAAGCAGGTGCTGGTGATCGAGGGGGTCATCGTTGGCGAGGGCAAGAAGGCGCTCGACATTCCGCGGCTGCGTTTTGCCGTGCGCGACGCGCAAGGCGCGGAGATCTATGCTTGGAATACGGTGCTGGAACAGACCGTGCTGCGGCCCGGCGAGCGCGCTTTCTTCCGCTCGCGCCTGGCCTCGCCGCCGCCGGAGGGCCGCAATATCGACGTTCGCTTCTTCAACCGGCGCGACATCGCCGGCGGCAGCGTATAGTCAGCCTCGCAAGCGGGAGCTGATACCAAGGTTTGCCTGATGCCGAAAATCCTGATCGCCGACGACGAGGATTCGATGCGCACGCTGGTGGCGCGCGCGATCGCCATGGACGGCCACGAGACCGTCACCGCACAAGACGGCGCCGAGGCGCTGGAGATCCTGACCCGCGAGGACGGCGCGTTCGATCTCTTGCTCACCGACATCCAGATGCCCGTCATGGACGGCATCGCGCTGGCGCTGTCCGCTGCGCGCGATTTCCCCGATCTGACGATTTTGCTGATGACCGGCTTTGCCGACCAGCGCGAGCGCGCGTCGAACTTGAACGCGCTGGTGCATGATGTCGTAACAAAACCTTTCTCGGTCGCCGACATCCGCACCGCGGTAGCGGATGCGTTGGCGGCGAAGAAGGGGTAGCGGCTACAACACAGCGACTGTCCCGAATCCGTCATCCTGAGGTGCGAAACATGCAGCGCAACAGGCGCTGCATGGAGAGCCTCGAAGGATGAACGGCCCCGCTGCAGCCGGGCCGTCGCCCTTCGAGGCTCGCCGAAGAGGCGAGCACCTCAGGGTGACGGTGATGGATTGGAGTCCGGTCTCGCAACATCGTCATTGCGAGCGCAGCGAAACAATCCAGACTGCCGCCGCGGAAACACGCTGCGCTCGCAAATGACGATGGAAGGTCCGGTTTAACCGCCCTCTAAAAATCCTTCAGCAGCCGCTCGATGTAGTCGAGCTCGATCTGCGGGCGGGAGGGATCCCCCAGGCGGCGGCGGAGCTCTTCGAGGATGCGGCGGACACGCTGGGCGTCGATCTCGCCGGGGATCTTGACCGTATAATCGTCGCCGAACTCACGGCCGTGAAGCGGACGACCGAGCGGGTCGGTCTGATTGCCGCCGCTCTGCTGGCGGCCGGCCCGGTTGCCGGGACCATCGCCCTGCCCGTCGCCGTCGCCCTGCTGCATCGCCTCGGCCATCTTCTGCGCACCCTTGCGCAGGGCGTCGAGCGCCTTGCCCTGCGAGTCCACGGCACCATCCGCATTGCCCTCGCCGAGCTTCGAGCCGGCATCACCCATGGCGCCGTCGGCGGTATCCAGGCTGCCGTCATCGTCGCCCTGGTCGCCGTCCTGATCGCCATCCTGGCCGGACTGTCCCGGATCGCCCTGCTGGCCCTTCTGCCCCTGCTGACCTTTCTGGCCCTTTTGCCCCTTCTGCGTGAGGCCGCGCTTGGCGAGCTCGTCCTGCAGCTTCTTCAGGCGATCGCGTAGCGCCTGCTGGTCCTGCTGGAGGTCCGACATCGACTGGTCGCCCTGCTTGCCGCGCGAGCGGTCACGCCGGGAATCCTGGCCCTGCTTGAAGGTCTTGTCGCGCAATTGCTGCTGCTTGCGGATCATGTCGCTGAGCTCGTTCAGCGCCTGCTCCATGTCGCTGTCGCCGGATTGCCCGGGCTGCGCCATCTGGAGATTTTCCATGATCTGCGCAAGCTGCTCGAGCATGCGCTGGGCCGCCTCGCGATTGCCCTCGCGCGCCGCCTTCTCGATCTGCTTCAGCAGCTCGTCGAGATCGCGCTGCGTGATGACGTTGCGATCACGGCTGGAGGATTGGCTCCGTTCCGTCGCCCGCTTGTATTCCTCGAGCTTCTGGATCGCGTCGGACTGATTGCTCAGGCTCTTGCCGGATTCCTTCTGCCTGAGGCTGTCGCCGGAATCCTGCATCGCCTTTTCCGCGCTGTCGAGCAGCGCATCGGGATCCTGATCCAGCTGGGCAGCGGCCGGCGAGACGCCTCCCAACAGCAAGGCGAGAAAGGCGATCGAGATCGCCTTGAAGACTGGCACGCGTGCTAGCTTCCGCATTTCCGGTCCCGCGTAAACTGGTTGGCCCCGTCGTTGCCCGCCTTCGCCCGGTTGCTCGCCGACTTTCGATAGGCCTGAAGCTGCTGGCGAAGTGCGTCCTGCTGCTGCGCCAGCTCCTCGAGCTGTTCCGCCGTCGCATGCTGGGTCTTCTGTCGCAGCTCGATGGCCTTGTCGAGGATGAGCTGGACCTCCGCCGGGAATGGCTGCCGGGGGCCGAGCGGATTCTGCTCGGCGCGCCGGGCGAGATCGCGCACCTTGCCGGCCATCGCCTCGCGGAGCTTCTGCGTCAGCACCTTGATCTCGTCCTCGCTGGCGCCGCGTTCAAGCGCCCGCTTCAGCGCGTCCTGCGCCGAACGCAGCGCGGCATTGACGCTGCCGGCGACACCGTCGTCCTCGATGGTGACCGCGAACGCCCACATGCTCGCCACCACGTCGCGCAACGCATCGTCGGTGCGGGCGGCCTCGAGCTGGGCAGCGAGGCTCCGAAGGCCGAGATAGCAGCCGGCATCCGGGGTGAACAATTCAGGCGCGATCATCAGCGCATCGAGTGCGGCGTAGACGTCGGAATTCTTGTTGGCGTCGAGCGCGAGGATCCGGCGCTGCTCGATCAGCGCGCGCGAGAGCGAGTTGGTGAAGAGACGCTCGGGCAGGCGCATGTTGAACGGCTCGCTTCTAGCCTCGTTGCCGGCCTCGTCCTTGGCGGTGAGCGTCAGCGTGACGTCGGCACCCGCATAGGGATCCTCGCTGAGGTCCTTCACGGTCTGGCCGACGCCGCTGCGGGTGCGCGCATTCGGCAGCACCAGCGGGAATTGCGGCGGCTGGAACAGCGGCCGCGCCGCGGCTTTGGTGTCGTCCTTGCTGCCGTCCTTGCCGGAATCGGCGGAGCGCAGGCCGATTTGCGCCTCGGCGCCGGTGACGCCGTAATCGTCCTCGATCTTGTAGGACAGCTGGAGTCCGCCGCGCGCCTGGCGCTCGGGATCCTTGGCGAGCGCGATCGTCGGCGGACGGTCAGGCGTCGCCGCAAACGCCCATTGCGGCTGGCCGGAGGGCGCACGGACATGCGCGGTGCCGTCGGCGGTGATGGCGAAATGCTTCTCGTTGGTGCCCTTGGGCGTGGCTTCAGTGGGGGCAACCTCCTTGAGGCCGCCGGAGACGACGACATCGAGGTTGCCGCCGGAAGAGCGCACGATCAGAGTCGAGCCGGCGGGCACGGCGAGCGGGCCGCTGGCCGGCAGCGCTGCGGCCTCCTTGTTGGCCGCCGACAGGATGATGGGCGGCTTGCCGGTGTAGAGCGGCGGCGTGACCCAGGCGTCGACGCGAACATTGGTCGGCGCCAGCACGCCGTTCCAGTCGAAGGCGGCGCCCAGCCGCATCGCGCGCTCGTCGCCGGCGGCGAAGAAGGTCGCGACCAGCATCACCATGACCAGCGCCCGCAGCGCCCAGGGATCGTGGAGCGCGAGCCGCGGGTGCGGCAGACCGGCACGGATGCGCTTGAGCGAAGCCAGCGTGCGCTCACGCTGCGCCTGCCACAGCGCCTTCGCGATCGGGTCCTGCGAGGTCAGGGTATCCGTGAGCGTGGTGGCCGGGCGGTGACGGATACCGGAGCCGCGGTCGAGCCGGCTCAGCGCTTCCTCGCGGCTCGGCCACCGGAACCGAAGCAGGGGGAACAGCGCGGCGATCGCAATGCCGGCAAAGATGACGAGACCGACCGCACGGGCCAGGAACGGCAGCGCCAGCCAGAGACCGGCCCAGGACACCACCAGGAACAGGCCGATGACGGTCAGCAGCCGCGCGAAACTTGGCCAGGCACGCTCCCACGCGATGGCATAGATGGCCCTGTCGAGGGCCTGCGCCAGCTTCAGCCGCGACAGAGCGTCGCCATCGCGGATCGGGTCTGACGGGTCGGGGGTGACGCCGTTCAATCAGCTCTCCAGGTTGCCCGGTAGAGTGAAGCGTACCACAACGGCAGCACTGAGGCATCCGTTCCTGTACGGGAGAGACCCCTTTTCCCGCATAACACGAGGACGTGACTGGCCCGCCGCAACCCCGTAATTTCCGCGCCGCCACCTGAGGGAAACGAAGGAAACGCCATGGACAAGAAGATGCACGACAAGGGCCTCGAGGTCCGCAAAGCGGTACTCGGAGAAGCCTATGTCAACAACGCCCTGAAGAACGTCGATGATTTCAACCGTCCGTTCCAGGAGATGCTCAACGAATATTGCTGGGGCACGGTGTGGGGCCGCGAGGAGCTGCCGCGCAAGACCCGCAGCATGCTCAACATCGCGATGATCGCGATCCTCAACCGCCAGCACGAGTTTCGCGCGCATCTCAAGGGCGCACTCACCAACGGCGTCACCCGCGACGAGATCCGCGAGATCCTGATGCAGGTCGCCATCTACGGCGGCATGCCGGCCGCCGTCGACAGCTTCCGCATCGCGCGCGAGGTGTTCGCGGAGATCGATGGCAAGGCGTGAGAGGGGCGCGTGAGTGAGGGGCGCGCCGTCCCTCCTCATCGTCGTCCCGGACCAAGCGCAGCGTAGCGCTGATCCGGGACCCAACCACAGGACGATGTGGTTACGGGGACTCGGAGTTACACTCTCGCGCCACAACTTCTCCCTGGGGTTACGGGTCCCGGATCAGCGCGCGCTTTGGGCGCGCTTGTCCGGGACGACAGCTGGGTCGAACGCACATCGACAACAACGAATAACAAGCACAAGGAAACACCATGGACATCGGATTCATCGGGCTCGGAAACATGGGTTTCCCGATGGCGCGGCGGCTGATCGAGGCCGGCAACCGGCTCATCGTGTTCGACACGCGCAAGGAGGTCGTCGAAAAGCTGGTGGCGCGCGGTGCCACTGCCGCGTCATCGCCGAAGGACGTCGCCGACCAGGTCGAGACCGTGATGGCGAGCCTACCCTCGCTGCAGGCTTCGCTCGAGGTTGCCACCGGCGCGAACGGCGTGATCGAAGGCAGGCGCGCCAAACGCTTCATCGATCTCTCCACCGTCGGCTCGGCGATGGCTGCGAAGATTCACGGCCTGCTCGCCAAGCGCGATATCGTGCAGATCGACTGTCCCGTCTCCGGTGGCGTCGGCGGCGCCGAGAAGGGCACGCTGGCGGTGATGGTGTCGGGACCGAAGGCGGAGTTCGAGCTGCTCAAGCCCGCGCTCGAGGTGATCGGAAAAGTGTTCTTCATCGGCGAGAAGCCGGGCGCGGCGCAGACCATGAAGCTCGCCAACAATTTCCTCTCGGCCACGGCGATCGTGGCGACGTCGGAAGCGGTGGTGATGGGGGTGAAGGCCGGGCTCGATCCCGCCGTGATGATCGACGTCATCAATGCCGGCTCCGGCATGAACACCGCCAGCCGCGACAAGTTTCCGCGCTCGGTGCTGCCGCGCACCTTCGACTTCGGCTTCGCCACGGGGCTGATGGTGAAGGACGTGCGGCTGGCGCTGGAAGAGATGAAGCAGCTCGGCCTGTCGATGGAAGTCGCCGATGCGGTAGGGCGGCTGTGGGAGACCGTGATCAGCGCGGAAGGCGCGGAGTCGGATTTCACCGCGGCGATCAAGCCGATCGAGAAGAAGGCGGGAGTTGTGGTTGGCGGAGCAACGGGTGGATTGGCGGGGAAGTAGCGCCTCAAATTCTACTCGTCGTCCCGGACAAGCGAAGCGCAGATCCGGGACCCATAGCCACAGGAAGGAGTTTTGCGAAGACTCGGAGTTATCAGCTTCGCACGACAACCACTCCCTGTGGTTATGGGTCCGCGCCTTCGCGGGGACGACAGCAAGCTTGAGGCGCGACCTTACCGCCTCACACTCACAGCCACGGCGCGGGCGTATCCATCGCGATCAGCTGCTCGACCTCGATGCGCGGGCGCACCACGGCGTACTGCTCGCCCTTCACCAGCACCTCGGGCACCAAGGGCCGCGTGTTGTAGGTGCCGGCCTGCACGGCGCCATAGGCACCGGCGGTCATGATGGCGAGGAGATCGCCCGCCTTCGGCATCGGCAGCGTGCGGTCGAGCGCGAGATAGTCGCCGGTCTCGCAGACCGGGCCGACCACGTCGGCCGTGATCGTGGCGGCATCCCTCGCCGGCTGCGTCACCGGCAGGATGTCGTGATGGGCTTCATACAGCGTCGGGCGGATCAGATCGTTCATGGCGGCGTCGATGATGACGAAGTTCTTGCCGTCGCCGTGCTTCACGTAGATCACCTTGGCGACCAGGATGCCGGCATTGCCGACGATCATGCGGCCCGGCTCGAACATCAGTGTGCAGCCGAGATTGTGGCTGACGCGCTTGACCATGGCGGCATAGGCGGCGGGCGCCGGCGGCGCCTCGCGGTCCATGTAGTAGGGAATGCCGAGACCGCCGCCGAAATCGACGTGGCTGATCTCGTGGCCGTCCGCGCGCAGCGTCTGCACGAATTCGGAGAGGATGCGGAACGCCGTCTCCATGCCGGAGAGGTCAGTGATCTGGCTGCCGATATGCACATCGGTGCCGGTCACTTCGATGCCTGGCAGCTTTGCAGCGCGCGCATAGACCTCGCGGGCATGCACGATCGGGATGCCGAACTTGTTCTCGGACTTGCCGGTGGAGATCTTTGCATGCGTGCCGGCATCGACGTCGGGATTGACGCGCAACGAGATCCGCGCGGTCTTGCCCATCTCGGTCGCAAGGCGCGACAGCAGCTCGAGCTCCGGCTCGGATTCGACGTTGAGACAGAGGATGTCGGCGGCGAGCGCAGCGCGCAGCTCATCTTCCGTCTTGCCGACGCCGGAGAACACGATCTTGCCGGCGGGAATGCCGGCGGCCAGCGCGCGCTTCAGCTCGCCGCCCGAGACCACGTCGGCGCCGGCGCCGAGCTTGGCCAGCGTGCGCAGCACCGACTGGTTGGAGTTCGCCTTCATGGCGTAGCAGACCAGCACCTTCTCGCCGGCGAAAGCCTCGGTGAAGACCCGGTAGTGCCGCTCCAGCGTCGCGGTCGAATAGCAGTAGAACGGCGTGCCGATTGTTGCGGCCAGCTCGGACAGGTTCACCGCCTCGGCGTTCAGCACGCCGTTGCGGTAGTCAAAATGGTTCATGGCGTTGGCTCAGTTGTCCCAGCCTAGCGGCTGGGCTTTTCGTCCAGGAGCGGGTCGAGGATAAACGATTTTTTGCTGCCCTTGGGCGCCGCCGGCGCGGCGTCCGCGCCGGAGGTGGGGTTGAACAGGCTCGGCGTCTTCTGGGCTGCGGTCTCGGTGTCGGTTGGAGCTGCGACGTTGGCCGTGGACGCGCCGGAGGCGGTCGGCGGCAAATCGAGCGGGCCCTTGCGGCCACAGGCGGCAAGCGCGAGCGCCGTCAGGCTCAAGACAATGATGGCCCACCCCGAGCCGGCCGGGCGAAACTTTGACGTCACGACGAAATCCCCACTACGCGGGGCGCACCATACAGAGATTGGCGCGCTCTGGCGAGAGCCGGATGACCATGAAACATAAGCGAAATTTTGCCCTCAGCCCAATTTTCGCTCTTTTTCCAGCCGCTTCGCCCAGCTCTTTGCCTGCGAGGCCACGTTCTTCGGCGCGGTGCCGCCAAAGCTGGTGCGGCTCTTCACCGACGATTCGACCGAGAGCACGCCGAGTACGTCCTTGGTGATCTTCGGCTCGATCGCCTGCATGTCCTTCAGCGGCAGTTCGTGCAGCGCCACGCCGCCTTCGGCCGCCTTGGCCACGAT
Organism: Bradyrhizobium sp. cir1; assembly: GCF_014198245.1. Lineage (GTDB taxonomy): Bacteria > Pseudomonadota > Alphaproteobacteria > Rhizobiales > Xanthobacteraceae > Bradyrhizobium. Next base: position 61,603 of record NZ_JACIHE010000018.1, on the reverse strand, counting down.
GCGGCCGGTGACGTGATGGGCCTCGCGGAACGGCATCTTCAGCGTCCGCACCAGCCAGTCGGCAAGATCGGTCGCCGTGGCGTAACCCTCGCCGGCGGCCGCCTTCATCTTGGCTTCGTCAGGGACGAGGTCGTGGACCATACCGGTCATGGCGCGGATCGCGAGCGACAGCGCGGCAAAGCCCTCCATGGCGCCCTGCTTGTCCTCCTGCATGTCCTTTTGATAGGCGAGCGGCAGGCCTTTCATCACGATGAGCAGCCCGTTCAGAGCACCGATGACGCGGCCGGTCTTGGCACGCACGAGCTCGGCGGCATCCGGATTGCGCTTCTGCGGCATGATCGAGGAGCCGGTGGTGAACTTGTCGCTCAGCCGGATCAGACCGACCAGCGGCGAGGTCCAGATCACGATCTCCTCGGCAAAGCGCGACATGTGCACGGCGCAGATCGAGGCTGCCGACAACGTCTCCAGCACGAAGTCGCGGTCGGAGACGGCGTCGAGCGAGTTCGCCATCGGGCGGTCGAATCCAAGCGCCTTCGCGGTGGCGTGGCGGTCGATCGGGAACGAGGTGCCGGCGAGCGCGGCTGCGCCCAGCGGGGACTCGTTGAGCCGCTTGCGCGCGTCCTGGAAGCGGCCGCGGTCGCGCGCGGCCATCTCGACATAGGCGAGCAGATGGTGGCCGAAGGTGACGGGCTGCGCGGTCTGCAGATGGGTGAAGCCGGGCATCACGGTCGCTGCATGCTCCAGCGCACGCCCGACCAGCGCCTGCTGGAACGCGGCGAGCGCGGCATCGGTCTCGTCGAGGACGTCGCGGACATAGAGACGGAAGTCGGTCGCAACCTGATCGTTGCGCGAGCGCGCGGTGTGCAGGCGGCCGGCCGCGGGGCCGATCAGCTCCGACAGGCGGCTCTCGACATTCATATGAATGTCCTCGAGCGCGCGCTTGAATTCGAAGCCGCCCTTGCCGATCTCTGACAAAATCGTGTCTAGACCCTTGCCGATATTTTTCGCATCAGAGGCCGTGATGATGCCCTGGCTGGCGAGCATCGCGGCGTGGGCCTTGGACGCGGCAATGTCCTGGGCAAAAAGGTGACGATCGACGTCGATGGAGACGTTGATCTCTTCCATGATCTCATCGGGACGCTCCGAGAACCGGCCGCCCCACATCTTGTTGCTCATGATCCCCTGCTCACGCCTTGCCTGTCGCTAGCCACGTTTGCTGGCCGCGGCCAGCCGTATTAAGAGGCCCCTGATAGCCATATCTGCGACCGGATGACAAACGATATGCTCGACCCGAAACCCTCCGCCACGCGCCGGATCCCCCTCGTCATCGCCACCGTGGCGATCGGCGGGCTAGCCGGCTTCGCCGCGCTGTACGGGCTGGGCCTGAGTCGGGCGCCTGGCGGCGATCCGAGCTGCAAGCCGGCGGTGGCGACGGCGCAAAAAATCGCTCCGTTCGCCCATGGCGAGGTGGCAGCGCTGACCATGGCGACCGCCCCCTTGAAGCTGCCGGACCTCGCTTTCGAGGATGCCGATGGCAAGCCGAAGAAACTGTCCGATTTCCGCGGCAAGACGCTGCTGGTGAACCTCTGGGCCACCTGGTGCGTGCCGTGCCGGAAGGAGATGCCCGCGCTGGACGAGCTCCAGGGCAAGCTGTCGGGCCCGAATTTCGAGGTGGTGGCGATCAACATCGACACCCGCGACCCCGAAAAACCCAGGACCTTCCTGAAAGAAGCCAATCTGACCCGGCTCGGTTATTTCACCGACCAGAAAGCCAAGGTTTTTCAGGATCTTAAGGCGATAGGCCGGGCGCTGGGCATGCCAACCTCGGTGCTGGTCGACCCGCATGGCTGCGAGATCGCGACGATCGCGGGGCCGGCGGAATGGGCGAGCGAGGATGCGCTCAAGCTGATCCGGGCGGCGACGGGCAAGGCGGCCGCGTCGCTCTAGGACTTAGGCCGTCACGTTCAGGTTGCCGCCGACGCCGGGGCCGACATTGGCAAGGGAAGGCTGAGCGGCACCGAGCAGGGTCAGGACGGTAGACTTCTCCATATCCATGTTCTGCTTGGTCAGCGTCGCCGCAATATTCGACTGCAGAGCGCCTTGCTGAGCGGCCAGCATGGTGCTGACCATTGCCATCATGTCCATTACGCGAACCCTTATACCGGGCGTAACCTAGAGGCGAGCAGTTAATGGGACATGAATTGTCACACGGTCGACCCACGGCCGAGGTGCCGTTGGGTAGGCAAAGGCGCACTCGCGCTGCGCCCACCACCTCACCATGGTCGCAAAAAATGCGTGGGCACGCTTCCGCCTTCGCTCGCCGAGCTACGGCGGACAAGTCGCTTTGCCCACCTTACGGCACCGGGGAATGGATCAGCGCGTCGGAACCGGCTTGGCGCCGCGGTAGTCGTAGAAGCCGCGCTGGGTCTTGCGACCGAGCCAGCCGGCCTCGACGTATTTCACCAGCAGCGGGCACGGGCGGTACTTAGAGTCGGCGAGGCCCTCGTGCAGCACCTGCATGATCGACAGACAGGTATCGAGACCGATGAAGTCGGCAAGCTCGAGCGGGCCCATCGGATGATGGGCGCCGAGCTTCATCGCCGCGTCGATCGCCTCGACGTTGCCGACGCCTTCATACAGCGTGTAGATCGCCTCGTTGATCATCGGCAGCAGGATGCGGTTGACGATGAAGGCCGGGAAATCCTCGGAGACCGCGACCTGCTTGCCGAGCTTGGCGACGAATTCCTTGGACGCCTCGAAGGTCGCATCGTCGGTGGCGATGCCGCGGATCAGCTCGACCAGCTCCATCAGCGGCACCGGATTCATGAAGTGAATGCCGATGAAGCGCTCGGGCCGGTCGGTGGCAGCGGCGAGGCGCGTGATCGAGATCGAGGACGTATCGGAGGCGACGATCGCCTCCGGCTTCAACAGCGCGCAGAGCTCGTGGAAGATCTTGCGCTTGACCTCTTCCTTCTCGACCGCGGTCTCGATCACGAGATCGCAGTCGGCGAGGTCGTCGAGCTTCTCGGCGGCCACGATGCGCGCCAGCGCCTGGGTCTTGGCCTCCTCGGTGACGACCTTCTTGGAGACCTGGCGCGCCAGATTGCCGTTGATGGTGGCCATGCCCGACTTGAGGCGGTCGGCCGAAACATCGTTGAGCACCACGTCGAAGCCGGCGAGCGCCGCAACATGGGCGATGCCATTGCCCATCTGACCCGCGCCGATCACGCCGACCTTCTTGATCACTGCCGCCATAATGTCATCCACCGGAACGGCGCGCATATCGCGCCTGCCTATCCCCTGAGCCGGGAGGTCTGATTTGACCAGAAGCCTGATTTAATCAGAACCTTGGCTCGAAACCTAGATTGGATCGCTTCGAAGGCGTGCCCCACGCCAAAGAAAACGCCTCAAAAATGAAACACCGGCCGGAGTTTATACCTCCGGCCGGTGTTTTGAACGCGTTTTACTTGCCGAGCTTGGCGAGTTCGGCCGTCAGCTCCGGAACCGCCTGGTAGAGGTCGGCGACCAGGCCGTAATCGGCGACCTGGAAGATCGGCGCGTCCTCGTCCTTGTTGATCGCGACGATCACCTTGGAGTCCTTCATGCCGGCCAGATGCTGGATCGCACCGGAAATGCCCACCGCGACATAGAGTTCGGGGGCCACGACCTTGCCGGTCTGGCCGACCTGCCAGTCGTTGGGGGCATAGCCGGCGTCCACCGCCGCGCGCGAGGCACCGACGCCGGCGCCGAGCTTGTCGGCCAGCGGCTCGATGTACTTGGCGAAGTTCTCGCGGCTCTGCATGGCCCGGCCACCGGAAACGATGATCTTGGCCGAGGTCAGCTCGGGACGATCGCTCTTGGCGACTTCCTCGCCGACAAAGGACGACAGGCCGGGATCGGCCGCCGCCGCCACGGTCTCGACCGGCGCGCTGCCGCCTTCACCTGCTGCAGCGAAGGTGGAGGTGCGGACCGTGATGACCTTCTTGGCGTCCTTCGACTTCACCGTCTGGATGGCGTTGCCGGCATAGATCGGACGCTCATAGGTATCGGGAGCGACCACCTTGATGATCTCCGAGACCTGCATGACGTCGAGCAGGGCGGCGACACGCGGCATCACGTTCTTGAAGCGCGAGGTCGCGGGCGCGACGATCGCGTCATAGGACGGGGCCAGCGAGACGATCAGCGCGGCCAGCGGCTCGGCGAGATCGTGCGCGTAGAGCTCGCCGTCGGCGAGCAGCACCTTCTTCACGCCGGCAAGCTTGGCAGCAGCATCCGCCGCGGCCTTGGCGTTCTGGCCAGCGACCAGCACCTCGACATCCCCGCCGAGCGCGGCAGCCGCGGTCAGGGTCTTGTTGGTCGCATCCTTGAGCGACGCATTGTCGTGTTCGGCAATCAGAAGCGTCGTCATCAGAGCACCCCGGCTTCGTTCTTGAGTTTCGACACCAGCTCGGCGACGTCCTTGACCTTGACGCCCGCCTTGCGGCCTGCCGGTTCAGTGGTCTTGAGAACCTCGAGACGCGCGGCGACATCGACGCCGTAATCGGCGACGGTCTTCTCCGCGATCGGCTTCTTCTTCGCCTTCATGATGTTCGGCAGCGAGGCGTAGCGCGGCTCGTTGAGACGAAGGTCGGTGGTGACGATCGCCGGTCCCTTCAGCTTGACGGTCTGCAGGCCGCCGTCGACTTCGCGCGTGACCTTGAAGTCAGAGCCTTCGACCTCGAGCTTGGAGGCGAACGTCGCCTGCGACCAGCCGAGCAGCGCGGCCAGCATCTGGCCGGTCTGGTTGCTGTCATCGTCGATCGCCTGCTTGCCGAGGATGATGAGGCCGGGCTGCTCTTCTTCGGCAACCTTCTTCAGGATCTTGGCGACGGCGAGCGGCTCGACGGTGCCCTCGGCCTTCACCAGGATGCCGCGATCGGCGCCCATGGCAAGACCGGTGCGGATCGTCTCCGACGCCTGCGCAGGTCCAATGGAGACCACCACGGCCTCGGTCGCCTTGCCGGCTTCCTTCAGACGCAGCGCTTCCTCGACCGCGATTTCGTCGAACGGGTTCATCGACATCTTGACGTTGGCGAGTTCAACGCCCGATCCATCGCCCTTGACGCGGACCTTGACGTTGTAATCGACCACCCGCTTTACCGGCACTAAGACCTTCATCGATCCTCTTTCACTCAATTTGGGAGGGGAGTTATCAACTGGCGCGGAACCTAAAGGCCTGATCCGGCCCGGTCAACGCGCGAAGCGGCCAATTTTTAGACCTTAGAAATGCGCCGCTCAAATGGGTCAGCGGTTCTGGCCCGGAACCCAGAGCACGTCCCCGGCGCCGTTATGGTTAGCGGCACGGCTCGCCACGAACAGCAAGTCCGACAGGCGGTTCATATACTGGATGCCAGCCGCGCTGACCGGTTCGTTGGGCTGAGCCGCCAGTTCCACGATGACGCGTTCCGCCCTGCGGCATATCGTGCGCGCAACATGCAGGTAGGCCGCGGCCGGCGTGCCGCCGGGGAGCACGAAGGAGGTGAGCGGCGAAAGCTTGTCGTTGAGTGCGTCGATGTCGCGCTCGAGCCGCTCCACCTGGCTCGCGACCACCCGCAGCCGCTCGTCTTTGCCTTCACGCTCGGGCACGGCGAGATCGGCGCCGAGGTCGAACAGATCATTCTGGATGCGGCCGAGCATCGCGTCGAACTCGGGCATGTCATGGGTATGGAGCCTGACAACGCCGATTGCGGCATTGGTCTCGTCGACGGTGCCATAGGCCTCGATGCGCAGATCATATTTCGGCCGGCGTTCGCCCGAGCCGAGCGCTGTCGTGCCGTCGTCACCGGTCTTGGTATAAATGCGGTTCAGCACGACCATGATAGATTCCTTGATCTTAGGTCATGATCTTTTCGGAAAACCGCTTCGCACGTTGCGCGAACGCGGCCCTACGGGTCCGGATCATGCCCTAGCGCCCCATCGCCCAGACTGCGGCCATGGCGATGACGATCGCCACGAACTGAAGCAGCACCCGCCAGCGCATCAGCTTCTGCGAGGTGTCTGGCGAGCCGCCGCGCATCATGTTGACGAGACCGAGCAGCAGCACCAGCGCCACGGCGCCGACCGCAATCGGCAGGATGAAAGTACTCAGGATAGATGCCATCTGAGGGTAGATAACACCGTGTGCGGCGGTTCGCCATGGCGTTCCCGATCTGGCTTTTAGGCCAATAATATCAGAAGCTAGCTGGATGATTTCCGATTTGCGCGAGCGGCCCGTTCTCTTCGCCTCTCCCCGCCTGCGGGGAGAGGTCGAATTCGATCGCAGATCGAATTCGGGTGAGGGGGACTCTCCGCGAATCCGGCTCTCACCGTCCCCGCGGAGACTCCCCCTCACCCGCCGCGCTCAGGCGCGCAAGTGCGCTGCCGAGCGCGTCGGCCTCTCCCCGCAAGCGGGGCGAGGCGAACCACGCCGCAAGAGGGGTACGAAAGCATCGGCCGCCAACACAGGTGCCACGTGAAAGCGATCCGCTACATCTACGTCGTGGTGGAGGATGCGTTCTACACGTTCCTGGCCGACGACGGTTGGGCGATCGCAAGCCATATTGCGCTGTCGACGCTGATGGCGCTGTTCCCGTTCCTGATCGTGCTGACCTCGCTCGCCGGCTTCTTCGGCTCCAAGGAACTCGCCGATCAGGCCGCCAGCCTGATGCTCCAGGTCTGGCCCAAGCAGGTCGCCGATTCGATCTCGGGCGAAATCCACGACGTGCTGACCACCACCCGCACCGGCGTGCTGACGATCGGCGCGGCGCTGTCGGTCTACTTCGCCTCGAACGGAGTCGAGGCGCTCCGCGTCGCGCTCAACCGCGCCTACGCGGTGGTGGAGATGCGGCGCTGGTACTGGCTGCGGCTGGAATCGATCGGCTACACGCTGGTCGCGGCCTTCACCGCGCTCGCCATGGCTTTCCTGATCGTGCTTGGTCCGCTCTTCATCGAGGCGGCGCGGCGCCATATCCCGCTGTTCGTCGAATCCAATGAAAGCATCCTCACCTGGCTGCGCTACGGCATCACCGTGGCTGCGCTGGTGGTCGCGCTGCTGATCCTGCACGCCTGGCTGCCGGCGGGCCGGCGCGGCTTTCTCCAGATCCTGCCCGGCATCGTCTTCACCATCGTGGCGTCGCTGATCTCGGGCATCGTCTTCGGACAATATCTGGCGCGCTTCGCCAACAATTACGTGACGATGTATGCGGGGCTCGCCTCGGTGATCATCGCACTGGTGTTTCTGTATTTCATCGCCGCGATCTTCGTTTACGGCGGCGAGCTCAATGCCGCGATCATCAAGTCGCAGCTACCTCACGGCGTGTCGCTTCAAGCAGCGCAGTCGCTAAAGCCCGCGGAGACACAGGCTTGACCAGGAAGGCGTCGGCGCCGGCTTCGCGCGAGGCCGCCTCGTCCTCGCCGCGCCCGGAGACCCCGATGATGGGGATCTGAGCCAGCGGCGCCGGCATGGTGCGGATCCGCCTGATCGCCTCGACGCCGTCGATCCCCGGCAACACCATGTCCATCAGCACGGCATCGAAGGCGCCCTGCTCCAGCCGGTTCACGGCATCCTCGCCGCGCCCGATGAACTCGGCATGATGGCCAAGCTCGGTGAGGATGGTGTTGAGCACGACGCGGCCGAACGGGTTGTCCTCGACACTGAGCACGCGCAGCGCAGCGACCGCATCCACCCCGGCTTCGCCCTTCGATTTGCTGGACCTGGCCGGCCCCGCCGCATCCAGCGACACCGTCAGCGTGAAGGTGGCGCCGCCGCCACCGCGCGGCGCGACCGAGATGTCGCCGCCCATCGCGCGCGCCAGTTGCTTCACCGAGGACAGCCCGAGCCCGGCGCCGCCGAAACGCGAGGCGATGGTGACATTGGCCTGGGTGAAAGGGCGAAACAGCCGCTTGATCTCGGCCATGGTCAGGCCGATGCCGCTGTCGGACACCGCGAAGGCAACACCGACCCTGCCTTTGCCCTTTGCCTTGCCCTTGGCCTCTTCCTTCGCAGGACGCCAGGGCGCCACCGCGAGCGCCACGCCGCCCTGCTCGGTGAACTTCACGGCATTGTCGATCAGGTTCTCAAGCGCGGCGCGCAGGCGGACGGGATCGCCGACCACCAGCCCCGGCAGCTTTTCGGAGATCTCGACCTGGGCCTGGAGCCCCTTGGCCGCCGCGCGCCCGGCGAGCGAATCGCCGGTGCTGCGCGCGAGCGCCCGCAAGTCGAACAGATCCTGCCGCAGCGCGCTGCCGCCCTTCCCGGCGCCCTTGCCCGTTCTGGCTGCGTCCACGAACAGCGTGGCAAGGCTCGCCAGATGCTCGGCGCCGGCCTTGATGGTGTCGGCCCAGCGCCTCTCCCGCTCTCCGAGATCGGAGGTCGCAAGCAGGTCGCTGATCGCGAGAATGCCGGTCAGGGGGGTGCGGACCTCGTGGGCAAAGGCGGCGAGCGCCGCCTGGACCACATCAGGCGCGTCAGCCTTGGGGCCGCGCTTGCGCGACCGCCCGGCCGCCCCGGACCGTTTCCGAGGCGGGGACGTCCGCGTAGTGCGCACTGCGCGCGTTTTCGCCGCCATAATTCCCCTTCGAAGTATCCGCTTCGAACCCGGGCTGTCGGCCGAGCATGGCACGACGGAACCCCCGGAGTCACGGCGGCGTTTCGCTAACCCCCAGAGAAACTTAACCTAATCCCACCAGCTGGCGGACACTGGCTGGTGTGGCGCCGGCGGCGCGCAACTCCCGCAGCCCGGTCGACCGGCTGGATTTCGACAGCTTCCGCCCCTCGCCGTCACGAATCAGAGCATGGTGGCGGTAAGCGGGTTCCGGCAGGCCGAGCAGGACCTGGAGCAGGCGGTGCACCGCGGTTGCGTGAAACAGGTCCTGCCCCCGCACGATCTCGCTAACGCCCTGGAGCGCGTCGTCGACGACCACCGACAGATGGTAGCTGGTCGGCGTCTCCTTGCGGGCCATGATCACGTCGCCCCAGGCCTCCGGTCGCGCCGGGACGGTGCCGCGCTCGCCATCCGGTCCCTCGCCGAGCTCGTTCCAGCTCAGGCCGGTGGCGCAGCGGCAGGCGGCCGCCATGTCGAGCCGGAGCGCGTAGGGCGCGCCCGCGGCGATCAGCCGCGTGCGCTCGGCGGCAGGAAGCGACTTCGCATCACCAGGATAAAGCGGTGCGCCGTCGGGATCGCGCGGCCACGGCCCGTCGGCCTCGCGCACGGCCACCAGCCTTGCGATCTCGGCGCGGCTTTCGAAGGCGGGATAGACGAGGTCCAGCGCGGAGAGTCTTTCGAGCGCGGCACGATAGTCGGAAAGATGCTCCGACTGCCGCCGCACCGGCGTCTCCCAGGTAATGCCGAGCCAGGCGAGGTCCTCATAGATCGCCGCCTCGTAGTCCGGCCGGCAGCGCGTCGCGTCGATGTCCTCGATCCGCAGCAGCAGCCGCCCGCCGGTCTCTCGGGCGCGATCGAAGTTCAGCAGCGCCGAATAGGCATGGCCGAGATGCAGCAGGCCGTTCGGGCTGGGGGCAAATCGGAAAACGGGTGGCATGAGTTCTCGGTGTATCCGTCATTGCCGGGCTTGACTGCCACGATTGTCATTCCGGGGCGGTCCGCAGGACCGAACCCGGAATCTCGAGATTCCCTGGTGCGCAATTGCGCACCATAGTTCGATGCGCCGGCGTCGCGCTTCGCGCGATCCCGTCGCCTCGCCCCGGAATGACGGAGTAGGATAATAGATACGGGGTCAAGCCCGCGCATCACGAGTCCCATAACAATGACCATCCACCTCGAAACCCAGTCCGACCTCGAAGAAGCCGTCCACGCGCTGATCAAGCGCGATCCGCGGCTCAAGCCCGTGCTCGCGACCGCCGGCATGCCGGCGTTGCGGCGGCGCGAGCCGGGCTTTACGGGGCTCGCGCACATCGTCTGCGGGCAGCAGCTCTCGACCGCGAGTGCGGCGGCGATCTGGGGGCGACTGTCGGCCACCTTCGATCCGTTCGACCATAACGCCGTGCGCCGCGCCCGCACCGACCGGCTGGGGCGGCTCGGCCTGTCCGCCGCCAAGATCAAGACGCTGAAGCATCTGGCGCGCGAGATCAATGCGCAGCGGCTTAACCTCGACGTGCTCGCGGAGGAAGACGCCGACGCTGCGCATCACACGCTGATCTCGCTTCCCGGCATCGGGCCGTGGACGGCGGACGTCTATCTGCTGTTCTGCCTCGGCCATGGCGATGCCTGGCCGGCCGGCGATCTCGCCGTGCAGGAGGGCATCAAGATCGGGCTCGGCCTCAAGGCACGGCCGACGGAGAAGCAGATGGCGCCGCTCGCCGAGCCCTGGCGCCCGCTGCGCGGCGCGGCCGCGCATCTGTGGTGGAGCTATTATCGCGCCGTGAAGAAGCGCGAAGGCGTGCTCGCCGGAAACTGAATTTTTTGCGCATGATCTTTCCGGAAAACCGCTTCGCACTTTTCCGGATCATGCTTTAGCCCCGCAGCCGCTCGCGATCGGCGCGGGCACACTCGGCCACGAAGTCGACGACGGCACGCACCGCGGACAGCTCGACCAGATCGGGATGGGCGAGCAGCCAGAGGTCGGCGACGCTGACGAGCTTCTGCGGCGCGACGCGCACGAGGTCCGGATAGCTCTCCGCGACGAAGCAGGACAGCGCGGAGATTCCGATCCCCGCACGCACCGCCGCCAGCATATCGCCCTGCGACGAGCAGCGCATCACGACGGTGCCCTGACGCGTGATCGCATCGCTCCAGCGCGCCAGCTGCGCGTTGGAATCCTGGTCGGCAAAGCCGATGATATTGTGCCCCTTCCATTCGCCGCTTCGCTCCGGCAGGAACCGGCCGGCCGCATAGTCGCGCGAGGCGTAGAAGCCGGTGCCGAGGCGGCCGATCTTGCGGCCGACCAGGTTTTCCTCGCCGCTGTCGACCGGCCGCAATACCACGTCAGCCTCCCGGCGGCGCACGCTGGCCGGAAACGGATGGGTGATGATCTCGAGCCGGATGTGATCATGGGCGCCGAAAAAGGACCGCAGCCGCGGCATCAGCCAGTGCGAGGCCAGCGTCGCGCCGATCGACAGCTTGACCGTGCCGCGCGCCTTGCGCCCGCCGGCCCCGACCGCGGCTTCAGCCCGGAGCGCGGCAGCCGCCATCGCCTCGGCATGTTCGCGCAAGGTGCGGCCATCGGCGGTGAGCACGAAGCCGTCGGCGGCACGCGCCAGCAGTTTTGTGCCGAGCTGCGCCTCCAGCGCCGCGATCTTGCGGCTGACGGTCGGATGGCTGGCGTGCAGCCGCTTCGCCGCGGCCGTGAAGCTGCCGGTATCGGCGACCGCGACGAAGGTCTTGCAGAGATCCCAATCCATCGCCGCCTCCGTTCAAATTTGTATATGCGCTTGTTCAATATTGAACGATCCCCGCCCGTTATCCAACCCTATAGTGGGGTCAAAGCGCCAAGCGAGCACACTCCGCCGGCGCGACAAATCGACATGGAAGCGCTCACCATCGGCCGAAAGGACCGGCGATGCGCGTTATCAGGAGGGTCCGATGGCACTGCCCGCTCTGCTCAAGAACAATCTGGAGTTGCCCGTCGTCGGCTCGCCGCTCTTCATCGTCTCCGGACCGGAGCTGGTGATCGCCCAGTGCAAGGCCGGTGTCGTCGGCTCGTTTCCCGCGCTCAATGCCCGTCCCGTCGAGAAACTCGACGAGTGGCTGAGCCGCATCGAGGACGAGCTCGGCGAATACAAGTCGCGCAATCCCGGCAGGAAGGTCGCGCCCTACGCCGTCAACCAGATCTGCCATGCCTCCAACGACCGGTTGATGAAGGACATGGAGACCTGCGTGAAGCACAAGGCGCCCATCATCATCACCTCGCTACGGCCGCCGGCGGAGATCGTCGAGGCCGCGCATTCCTACGGCGGGCTGGTGTTCCACGACGTCATCAACGTCAAACATGCCCGCAAGGCCGCCGAGCAGGGCGTCGACGGCCTGATCCTGGTCTGCGCCGGCGCGGGCGGCCATGCCGGCACGCTGTCGCCCTTCGCACTGGTGCGCGAGGTCAAGCAATGGTTCGATGGCGCGATCCTGCTGTCGGGGGCGATCAGCGACGGCTTTGGCATCGCCTCCGCGCTGACGCTGGGCGCCGACCTCGCCTATATGGGCACGCGCTTCATCGCCACGCAGGAAGCCAATGCCGACGAAGCCTACAAGTCGGCGCTGACGCAGCACGCCGCGCACGACATCGTCTACACCAACCTGTTCACCGGCGTGCACGGCAACTATCTTGGGCCCTCGATCGCCGCCGCCGGCCTCGATCCGGACAATCTTCCGGCCGCAGATAAATCGAAGATGAATTTCGGCTCCGGCGGCAACATGAAATCGAAAGCATGGCGCGACATCTGGGGATCGGGCCAGGGCATCGGCCAGATCACCGACGCCCCTCCGGTCGCCGAGCTCGTCGACCGGATGAAGGGCGAATTCGATCAGGCCCGGCAGGATTTCCTGATGCGCGCCAGCGCCTGACGGCTCGGACGGACAAGAAAATCGGGAGGACATCATGAAGCTGGCAGCCACATTGATCGGCCTGTCCCTGCTGACGCTCGCCGCCGGCGGCGCCCATGCCGAAGGCAGCGACGAGATCCGCATCGGCCAGACCCTGCCCTACAGCGGCCCGGCCTCCGGCTTCGGCGCGATCGGACGGACGCAGGAGGCGTTCTTCGATAAGGTCAACGCCGAAGGCGGCATCAACGGCCGCAAGGTCAAGTTCATCACGCTGGATGATGCCTATTCGCCGCCGAAGACCGTCGAGCAGACCCGCAAGCTGGTCGAGCAGGACGAGGTGCTGATGATGTTCGGCTCGCTCGGCACCGCCACCAACAGCGCCGTGCAGCGCTACCTCAACGGCAAGAAGGTGCCGCAGCTGTTCGTGCTCTCGGGCGCGACGAAATGGGCCGACCCGCTGAAATATCCGTGGACCATGCCCGGCATGGCCGCCTACGAATCCGAGGGCGTGGTCTATGCCAAGCACGTGCTGCGCACCAAGCCCGGCGCCAGGATCGCCATCCTGTCCCAGAACGACGATTTCGGCCGCGACTATGTCGCCGGCTTCAAGCGCGCGCTCGGCGAGAAGGCCGCCAGCATGATCGTGGCGGAGCAGACCTACGAGACCAGCGCGCCGACGATCAGCTCGCAGCTCTCGACCCTGAAGGCATCGGGCGCCGACGTGCTGTTCGGCGTCGTGCTCGGCAAGTTCACCTCGCAGATGATCAAGGGCGTGGCCGAGATCGGCTGGAAGCCCGAGCTGTTCTTCGTGCCGACCTCGGCCTCGTCGATCTCGTTCCTCGAGCCGGCCGGGCTCGACAACGCGGTCGGCCTGATCTCGTCGAGCAACCAGAAGGACACGATGGACCCGCAATGGGCCAGCGATCCCGGTGTGAAGGACTATTTTGCCTTCATGAAGCAGTACATGCCGAATGCGGACCTCTCCAATTCCAACTACGCGGCCGGCTACCACTACGCGACGCTGCTGATGACGGTGCTGAAGGCATGCAAGGATGATTTCAGCCGCGACAACATCATGCGCCAGGCCGCCTCGCTAAAGGACGTAAAGCTGCCGCTGCTGCTGCCGGGCATGTCTGTCACAACCGGCCCCGATGACTATCTGCCGTTCCAGCAGCTGCAGCTGCGCCGCTTCAACGGCAAGAGCTGGGTCGGATTCGGCGACGTGCTGGATGATCGCTAAACTGGAACAGGGTAAGGACACGCCATGATCATCAGCGGCGAACGCCGGATCGGTTACGACGAGATCCAGGCGCGCATCAGACGCGCGGCGAGCGGGCTCCGCGCCCTTGGCCTGGCCGAAGGCGCTCCGGTCGCCATGATGCTGCGCAACGATTTTGCGCTGTTCGAGGTGGTCGCGGCCTCCGCCGCGCTCGGCAGTCCGATGGTGCCCATCAACTGGCATCTCAAGGCCGAGGAGGTCCGCTACATCCTGACGGATAGCGGCGCGAAGATCCTGGTCTGCCACGCCGACCTGCTGCCGCAGATCCGCGCGGGTCTGCCCGAGGACGTGCGCCTGCTCGTCGTTGCGACGCCGCCCGAGCTCGCCGCAACCTTCGCCATTCCCCCCGAGCTGACCCAAGTCCCGGCGGGCCTCACCGATTGGGACCGCTGGCGCGACGGCCATCCGGAAAGACAGGATCCGCCGCGCCGTGCCGCGGCGATGATCTACACATCGGGGACCACGGGCATGCCGAAGGGCGTGCGGCGCATGCCGATGCAGCCGGAACAGGCGGCCGCCTCCGAGCGCGTCGGCGCGATCGCCTATGGCATCAAGCCGCGGGACAACCAGGTCGTGCTGATCAACGGGCCGATGTACCACTCGGCGCCGCACTCCTACGGCATGCTGGCGTTCCGCAGCGGCTGCACCATCGTCCTCCAGGCGCGGTTCGACGCCGAGGAGCTGCTGGCACTGATCGAGCGCCACCGCGTCACGCATATTCACATGGTGCCGACCATGTTCGTCCGGCTGCTGCGGCTGCCCGAGGAGGTCAGGCAGCGCTACAACCTCTCCTCGTTGCGTTTCGTGGTTCACGGTGCCGCGCCCTGCCCGCCCGAGATCAAGCGCGCCATGATCGATTGGTGGGGACCGGTCATCAACGAATATTTCGGCTCGACGGAGACTGGCATCCCGGTGTGGCACTCGGCCGAGGAGGCGTTGAAGAAGCCCGGCACGGTCGGCCGCGCCATCGAAGGCGGCATCGTCAAGATTTTTCGCGATGACGGCAGCTTCTGCGGCGTCAATGAGGTCGGTGAGATCTACATGCGCCAGACGGCCGTGCCCGACTTCGACTATCACGGCAAGGCGCAGGCCCGCGCCGAAGCCGGGCGCGATGGTCTCGTCAGCGTCGGCGACGTCGGCTATCTCGACGAAGACGGCTATCTGTTCCTGTGCGACCGCAAGCGCGACATGGTGATATCAGGCGGCGTCAACATCTATCCGGCCGAGATCGAGAACGTGCTGATCGCGATGCGAGGGGTGCGCGATTGCGCGGTGTTCGGCATCCCCGATGCGGAATTCGGCGAGCGGCTGTGCGCCTGCATCGAGCCGGAGGCGGGCGCGCAGCTTTCCGCCGGCGCCGTGCAGACTTTTCTGCGCGAGCGATTGGCTAACTTCAAGGTGCCGAAGGAAGTCCAGTTTCTGGACACCCTGCCCCGCGAGGCGACTGGAAAAATCTTCAAGCGCAAGCTACGCGATCCCTATTGGGCCGGTCGTACCTAGCGAACAGCGTTTAAAACTATGTTGAGGTTGCAAAAGGGGCGCGCATAGTCGATGAGATGCCGGTGCGGATCAAAGCCGGGATCGACATCATGACAGCTACCGACTTCATCGTTGCGCGCGACAATTTCGAGACCTGCAAGACGATCGCGACCGCGCTTCCCGCGGCAGATGCGCTGTTGGAGGATGCACTACTCGTCAGGGTCGAGCGCTTCGCGCTCACCGCCAACAACATCACCTATGCGGTGATAGGCGACGAGCTGAAATACTGGCAGATCTTTCCCGCGCCTGAGGGATTCGGCAACATCCCGGTGTGGGGCTTTGGCGAGGTGATCGCCTCGAACCATCCGAACGTGCCGGTCGGTGAGCGCCTGTTCGGCTATTTCCCGATGGCGACGCATCTCGTGATCGAGGCGACCGACGTCAGCAAGCGCGGCCTGCGCGACGGCGCCGCGCACCGGCAGGGTGTGGCGCCCGTCTACAATGTCTATGCGCGCGTCGGCGGCGACCCTGCTTACGCCGGGCGGCAGGGCGACTACCAGGCGCTGCTGCGGCCGCTGTTCATGCTGTCGTTCCTGGTCGACGACTTTCTCGCCGAGAACGGCGATTTCGGCGCGCACGCCGTGCTGCTCTCGAGCGCATCGAGCAAGACCGCATTCGGTCTTGCGCATCTGCTGCACACGCGCGGCCGCAAGGTGATCGGCCTGACCTCATCAGGCAATACCGGGTTTGTCTCGTCGCTCGGCTGCTATGATGAGGTCATCACCTATGACCGCGTGACGTCGCTGCCGCCGGACGCCCCCGCCGCCTTCGTCGACATGGCCGGCAACAGCGCGCTGCGAGCCACGCTGCACCGGCATTTCGGCGACCAGATGAAATGCTCGGTACGCGTCGGATTGACGCATCGTGCGACCGATCCCGACGAAGGCGTCCTGCCCGGCGCAAAGCCGCGCTGGTTCTTCGCGCCCGACCACATCCGCAAGCGCGCCAAGGAATGGGGGCCGGGCGGCATCGAGCAGCGCCTTGGCGCGGCTTGGGCCGGCTTCGCGCCGATGTTGGAGCGATGTCTGACCGTGATCGAGAGCCGCGGGCCCGAGGCGGTGCGGCAGGTCTATCTCGACACGCTGCAGGGCCGCATTCCGCCGGAGCAGGGCCATATGCTCTCGCTGCTCGGGTAAAGCGCTTTCGACCATCGTTGAACCAGTATAGCGTTCGATCTCAGAGGAAACGCCGCGAAAACGGCCATGAGGTCGCGCATGCTGGACAGGACGAAGGATATTTCCGTCGCCGCACAGGCTTGGCTCGACGCGTTCGAGCACGCGCTGGGCAGGCCTGATCCCGCCACGCTGGAGAGCCTCTTCCTCACCGACGGCTTTTGGCGCGATGTGCTGGCGCTGAGCTGGAACCTGCAGACGCTCGCGGGCCGCGATACCATCACGCAGGAGCTGGCGGCGCGCGCGCCCAAGGCGGCGCCGGCCAATTTCAAGATCGCTCCGAACCGCGCGCCGCCGCGCTGGGTGACCCGCGCCGGCACGAACAACATCGAGGCCATTTTCAGTTTCGAGACCGCGATCGGCCGCGGCAGCGGCATCGTGCGGCTCATCCCTGACACTGCCGACAGCGACCGCCTGAAGGCATGGACGCTGCTGACCGCGCTCGACGAATTGAAGGGCTTCGAGGAGCAGCTCGGCACCTCGCGCCCGCGCGGCCAGGCCTATTCGCGCGATTTCCGTGGGCCTAACTGGCTCGACCTCCGCAACGCCTCACGCGACTATTCCGATCGCGACCCGGCGGTGCTGGTGGTCGGCGGCGGACAGGCCGGGCTCGCGATTGCAGCGCGGCTGAAGCAATTGAAGGTCGACACGCTGATTGTCGATCGCGGGATGCGGATCGGCGACAATTGGCGCAAGCGCTATCACGCGCTCACCCTGCACAACCAGGTGCAGGTCAATCACATGCCCTACATGCCGTTCCCGCCAAACTGGCCGGTCTATATTCCCAAGGACAAGCTCGCCAATTGGTTCGAAGCCTACGTCGATGCCATGGAGCTGAACTTCTGGACCGGCACCGAATTCGAGGGCGGCTCTTATGACGAGGCCAAGGGCCGCTGGACCGTCACCTTGCGCCGCGCCGACGGCAGCAGCCGCACCATGCATCCGCGCCACGTGATCATGGCGACCGGCGTCAGCGGCATCGCCAATATTCCTGCCATTCCGACCCTCGACAATTTCAAGGGGACGCTGGTGCACTCCAGCCGCTACGAGGATGGCGAGAACTGGACAGGCAAGCGCGCCATCGTCATCGGCACCGGCAACAGCGGTCACGACATCGCGCAGGATCTTTATTCCAGCGGCGCCGAGGTGACGCTGCTGCAGCGCTCGCCGACGCTGGTCACCAATATCGAGCCGTCGGCGCAACTGGCCTATGCGACCTACAATGAGGGCACGCTCGAGGACAACGATCTGATCGCGGCCTCGATGCCGACGCCGCTCGCGAAAAAGACGCATGTGATGCTGACCGAGCAGTCGAAGCAGCTCGACAAGGAACTGCTCGACGGCCTTGCCGGTGTCGGCTTCAAGCTCGATTTCGGCGAGGCTGGCACCGGCTGGCAGTTCAAATACCTCACCCGTGGCGGCGGCTATTATTTCAACGTCGGATGCTCCAACCTGATCGTCGAGGGTGCGATCAAGCTCAGGCAGTTTTCCGACATCGAACGCTTTGTCCCCGAGGGCGCGCGGATGAAGGACGGCTCGACCATTCCGGCCGACCTGATCGTGCTCTCCACCGGCTACAAGCCGCAGGAATACCTGGTGCGAAAGCTGTTCGGCGATGGCATCGCCGACCGCGTCGGCCCGGTCTGGGGTTTTGGCGACGGCTTCGAGCTGCGCAACATGTATGCGCGCACCCTGCAGCCCGGTCTCTGGTTCATCGCCGGCAGCCTCGCGCAGTGCCGGATCAACTCGAAATATCTCGCGCTGCAGATCAAGGCGATCGAGGAAGGGATCTTGGGGCGGGTTTAACTACGCCCGTCATTCCGGGGCGCGCGCAGCGCGAGCTATGATGCGCAATTGCGCATCTGAGAATCTATCCATCCATGAAATATGCCGCACAATGGATTCCGGGTTCACGCTTCGCGTGCCCCGGAATGACAAGAGGAGAGATCAATGCCAGCCATTCTCGGCACCGGCGAGCACCGCTAGCGCGTCGTCGAAAATTTTGCGAAGCTTCCCGACGGCTGGATGCTGACCGACGTCGCCTCCGTCGCGGTCGACAGCCGCGACCGCATCTATGTCTTCAACCGCGGCGCCCATCCGATGGTCGTGCTGGACCGCGAGGGCAACTTCCTCCGCAGCTGGGGCGAGGGTCTGTTCTCCCGCGCGCACGGACTTCACATCGACGCCGACGACAATCTCTATTGCACCGACGACGGCGACCATACCGTGCGCAAATGCACCACCGACGGCAAGGTGCTGCTGACGATCGGCATCCCCGCAAAGCCGGCGCCGTTCATGAGCGGCGAGCCGTTCCATCGCTGCACCCACACCGCGCTGTCGCCGAAGGGCGATATCTACGTCTCCGACGGCTATGGCAATGCGCGCGTGCACAAGTTCACGCCCGACGGCAGGCTGATCAAGAGCTGGGGCGAGCCGGGCACCGATCCCGGCCAGTTCAACATCGTACACAATATCGCGACCGATGCCGACGGCTGGGTCTATGTCGCCGACCGCGAGAACCATCGCGTGCAGGTGTTCGACGGCGAGGGCAAGTACGAGACGCAGTGGAACAATTTGCACCGGCCCTGCGCGCTGTGCTGCTGCGGTGGGGCCAAGCGCCCGACCTTCGTCATCGGCGAGCTCGGTCCCGGCTTCGACATCAACCGTAATGTGCCCAATCTCGGCCCGCGGCTGTCGATCGTCGATGCCCAGGGCAAACGCATCGCGCGGCTTGGCGGCGAAGCGGGGCCAGGCGTCGCCAGCGGCAAATTCCTGGCGCCGCACGGCCTCGCGCTGGATTCGAAGGGCGACATCTATGTCGGCGAGGTCGGCGTCACCAACTGGAAGGCGAGCTTTCCGGACGAGGAGATGCCGGCCGTGGTGCGGGCGACACGGTGCCTGCAGAAGCTGGAGCGGGTACCGGAATGAGGTATCGGCGACCGTCCGGCGGTTCCGGGCCGGCCTCGCCCGCCCCTCCCCGAATCACGGCGTTTTTGGGCGCTTCGCCACCCCGCAGCCGCATTGGCCACGGCTGAATAAGTCGCTCAACGGGCTTCACAATCCCGTCACGCTGCATGTAGTATGTCAGTACATGCTGCTTCGCAGCGTATATTGGAGGCCGGGAGCGTTACTTGAACGCACATGTCTCGCAAGGCAGTTGGCCGGTGTTGGTGCTGAATGCGGACTTCCGGCCGCTGAGTTACTACCCACTGTCTCTGTGGTCGTGGCAGGACGCGATCAAGGCGGTGTTCCTCGATCGCGTCAACATCGTCGCCCATTACGATCAGGCGGTTCGAAGTCCGACGTTAGAGATGCAATTACCGAGCGTGGTTTCGCTCAAATCCTTCGTCAAGCCGACCACCCATCCTGCCTTTACCCGGTTCAACGTCTTCCTGCGCGATCGCTTCAACTGCCAATATTGCGGCTCGCCCGAAGACCTCACCTTCGATCACATCATCCCGCGCAGCAAAGGCGGCCAGACCACCTGGGAGAACGTGGTCGCGGCGTGCTCGCCATGTAATTTGCGCAAGGGCAACCTCACCCCGGCGCAGGCAAAAATGTTTCCGCGCCAGACCGCGTTCGCGCCGACCGTGCACCAGCTCCACCGCAACGGCCGGCTGTTCCCGCCGAACTACCTGCACGACAGCTGGCTGGATTACCTGTACTGGGATACGGAGCTGGATCCGTAGGATCCGGAGCCCCCTGTGCGGTTCGGCTTTCCTCGCGGCATTCGACCGGCCATTTTGCTGGCAGCATTGGGAATTGGATGGCCTGTCACTGTCCATGGATTGGATTGTGGGCTTCCGTTTCCGGCCTTTTTCGAAGCGATCAACGAGAAGGTCGATCCGACCAAGAGAGCCGTTGATCTCGAGGCGCGTGCCGCTCTCGAAACTCTGAGCCCGATCGTCTTCAGCGGCCGTCTCGTCAGCATCCGCCACCTTTCCGAACCGGACACCGGCATCGAGCTGCTTGGATTCAGGGACGTCAAAGTCCTGAGGGGCGCGCTTCCTCGCAGCAGGGTCGATCGGATCGCGATGGTCGCGTACGATCGATGGTGCGACGGTGGCTGTGCTCACCGCCCGCTGGAGTGGGCGCCCGGTGCGTTGCTCACAATCGGAGTTTCGCCCAGCCCTGACAAGGTCAGCGGCGACGGCAAGACACTGTATCGAGGGCGGGTCGATGGCCAGTTCGGTCCTTGCCGTGGAGGCCCATTGTCACCGCTCAAGTTGATGCTGCTTACTGCGCCAGCTGAGGAGATCGTGCGGCTCAAGCGGGACTACCCGCCCCGCAGTCATCAATAGACAACGCCCTCACACGCCAATCGCATTCCGCGCCACCACGTCGCGATAGAATGCCGCGCTCAGTTTCGGCACCCTTGCCTGCGTCTCGAAGTCGACCCGGTAGAGGCCGAACCGTTTGCCGTAGCCAAAAATCCATTCAAAATTGTCCATCAGGCTCCAGAGGAAATAGCCGCGGATCGGCACACCCTCGCTGATCGCGCGCTGCATCTGGGTCAGGTAGTTGCGCAGGAACATGATGCGGTCGAGGTCGTAGACCTGGCCGTCGGCGGCGATCCTGTCCTCGGACGAGGTGCCGTTCTCGCTGATGTAGATGGTCTCGATGTTCCAGATTTTCGCGGCAAGGCGCGGGGCCCAGTAGATCACCTCGGGGCCGACCCGCAGCCATTCCGAATTCATGTGCGGGAACGAAGTCGGGAACGGCAGCACGTGGAAGCCCGGCGCGCGATCGGAAGCGGTGACGTAGAACTGCGGCGCGTAGATGTTGAGGCCGACGAAATCGTTCGGCGCGCCGATGATCTTCAACTCCTCGGGCGTGAACTTTGGCGCGTTGGCGCCGGCATAGGCGAGGAAGCCGTCGGTGTACTTGCCCTCCAGCACCACGCCGAGGAAGCCGGCATTGAGCTCGCGCGTTGCGATCTCGGCGGCGCGGATATTCTCAGGCGTTGCGATCGCCGGCACGCACGCGGCGATGTTTTCGGCTGCACCGACGCGGGTGCCAGCCCGCCCTGAGGCGCGGATCGCCTGCACAGCGAGCCCGTGCGCCAGCGCGACGTGATGGCGGGCCTGGTTGAGCTGCGCGGCCGGCAGCTTCAGGCCCGGCGCATCGATGCCCCAGCCATAGCCGAAATTCAGGAAGCGCCCGACCTCGTTCACGGTGAAGACGGTCCTGACGCGATCGGTGAGGCGCGCCGCCACGTAGGCGGCGTAGTCGGCAAAGGCTTTTGACGTGTCGCTCGACTGCCAGCCGCCGACGCGGTCCTGCAGCGCCTGCGGCAGGTCCCAGTGATAGAGCGTGGCGTAGGGCTCGATGCCGTTCGCGAGCAGCTCGTCGACAAGGCGGTTGTAGAAATCGAGCCCTTTCGGATTGGGCTGGCCCGATCCATCCGGGAACACGCGCGGCCATGCGATGGAGAAACGGTAGGCCTTGACGCCGAGCGCCTTGATCAGCGCGACGTCCTCCTTGTAGCGATGATAATGCTCGTTGGCGCGGTCGCCGGTCGAGCCATCCTCGATCTTGCCGGGGGTGTGGCTGAAAATATCCCAGATCGACTTGCCGCGCCCGTCCTCGTTGACGGCGCCTTCGATCTGGTAGGACGAGGTCGCCGTGCCCCACAGGAAATCCTTCGGGAAGGGCGCGGGCGCGTGTCGGTCAGCCTGAGTGGTCTCCGCGGCTCTGGCGCCCATTGCCGCGCCAAGCGCGGCGAGACCCGCAAACCCTGCAAATTCGCGCCGCGAGACATCAACTGACATTGCTATCTCCGCGCCTGCTCCATATCGATCTGATAGACGGATATCCGGTCGATCTCGAAGGCCACGCTCGGCGGCGATTCCGCATCGACCGGTCCCACGCCAAGGAAGAATTTCGATCCGATCGCCAGGTTGACGATCATGTACATGGGATCGTCGAAGCCGATCGGCACCTTGATGTCGGACACCGGCCTGCGGTCGATGAAATAGACCAGCCGGTCCTCCTCCCACAGCACACCGTAATTGTGGAAAGCGCGTGATGCATCGCCGACTGCGAAATCGAAGCCGCAGGACTGGATCTTCTGGGTCGACGGTATCCGCCAATGCGTGGTCATGACCATGTCACCCGGCTTCTCGCCGCGGCCTTCCAACACGTCGACCTCCGGCGGCCAGCCGCCGTCGTCCGCCAGCATCCAGAACGCCGGCCACACCGCATGGCCAACCGGGATTTTTGCACGGATTTCGAAATAGCCGTGCTTCTGCGCGAATGTGCCCTGGGTCGTCAGGATCCCGGAGATGTACTCGTTGTTGAACAGCACCGGCTTCAATTCCGGCGGCGTGCGGCTGGCAACGATCGACAGTACGCCATCCTTTACCTTGAACGGATCAAGCCCGAGCGGTGCCGCCGCACGGCCGGCGTAACGCGGATCGACATAGATCTGCTGCTCGCCATTGGCGCTGGTCTTGCGCTTGAAGTCGGAGCCGTCGCCGCCCCAGTAGCGCGCCTCCGGCCAGGCCGCACCGCCGGCATAATGCGGCACCCAGCGACCCGTCGCGAGTGGATGCTCGTTGAAATCGTCGTTGAACGTCCGGCGCAGCATCAGGAACGCGAGCGACGTGGGATTGACCGTCTCCAGCCTGCGGCATTCGATCGTGGAGGGATCGGTGGTGACTTGCAGCGACAGGCTGCGCGGCGCGTCATGAAGTTCGTCCTGCGCCGCAATGGGCGCAGGCACGGCTGACAAACCGATCGCAATCAGAGCGCCCTTCGTCCAACGATGGAACATGACCGCACATCGAAACTGCCGGGAAACCCACAAAGGTTAGCTCGCCCGTCCCTGAACGGACAAGCACGCGCGTCCGAGCCCGCGGGCGATTTCGAAAAGGCATCGCGGCCTGAACCGGCCCGGATTCTCGCGCTCCCAGTCCGTCAGGCAGGCGCCACCCGCCAGAATCCGTCCCTATTCGTTACCGTCCCTTAAGCCTCCGATGGCAGTTTGGCAGCGATCTGCGGACCCGCCCGCCCGGCCGCCCATCCGTCAGTTCGAGGTCGCCGCCGCCATGCTCGCCGAAACACTGGAACAGGTTCGCCTCTCGCCGCCGAAGCGAACGACCTATGTGCGCTTCGCGCTGGCCACGCTGGCGGTGATCGTGGCTTTCAAGACATTCTGGTTCGCCCGCTGGGGTAGCTGGGCAACTCGCGAGCTCGCCGATTTCGACGCCTTCCACATCGTCGCGCAGCGCGTCTGGCGCGGCGACCTCGACCAAGTCTATCACTTCGAGGCGCTGCTCAAGATGCAAATGGAGGCGGCTGGCGGCATGACCAGCTTCATGCCCTGGACCTATCCGCCGCAATACGCTCTCCTGCTCGCGCCGTTCGCATTCCTGCCGGTCGGTATCGGCTATCTCCTGTTCACGGCCGCGACACTCGCGCTCTATCTCGTGACCCTGCGCGCGATCTCAAGCGCGAATTTCGCACAGGTGCTGGTGGTGCTGTTTCCGGCACTGGCGATTACCATCGGCTGCGGGCAGAACGGCTTTCTCACCGGTGCGCTGATCGGGCTGATTTGCCTCAATGTCGAACGGCGGCAATGGCTCGCCGGCCTCGCGCTCGGCGCCATGGTCATCAAGCCGCACCTTGCCATTGCCGTCGGCCTCTACTTGCTGGCGACGCGACGCTGGATCGCGCTCGCGACCGCGGCGCTCGTCGTGCTGACGAGCTCCCTGCTCTGCACGCTATTGTTCGGCTGGCAGATCTGGTTCGCATGGCTGGGGTCGATCAGGGAATCGGCGAGCTATCTCGAGCAGGGGTTCTACCCGCTCTTCCGCATGATCTCGGCCTATGCGGCGCTCTACATGGCCGGCTTTCCGGCGAGCGCCGCCTTCTGGGGCCAGGTCGCCGTTGCCGGCCTCGCCTTGCTCGCCGCCCTCGTCGGCGCGGCCCGCGGCCTGTCGTCCAAATTCACGCTCGGCGTCACCGTGATGGTGTCGGTGATGATCAGCCCCTATGCCTATGACTACGACCTGCCGATCCTCGGGATCGGCCTTGCGCTGGCACTGCCCGATCTCGTCCGGATGGCGAGCCCGCGCGAGCGCGACGTGACGTACGGCCTGATCCTGCTCGCGGGCGCGTATGGGCTGTTGCAATCGGCGCGACTGGCCGTGCAGTTCGGGCAAAAGGTGGATCTCGATCAGCATTTCGCACCGGCGATAGGCGGCTTTGCGCTGATGGCGCTGTTGCTTCTCCTGCTAAAACTGCTGTGGAGCCGGCAGAGATGGCCGCTCGTCCTGTCGTGCCGAACCGAATCCATGGACAGCGCTTAGCTGGCGAACGCTGGCCGCGCTGGTGCATACGGGCCATCGCGGAGCAGGGAACCCAAAGCAGGTCCGCCCGTTCACTGGGAGGCCCGACGCTTTCGGTTTACACCGCGGGAGCGGTAGCCGGGCCCGCCACAGCCCAAGGGGAGACGTCTCATGCCCACAACCGAGAAGGATCACGTCTACAAGATCCTGGATCTGGTCGGATCATCCGAGACCTCGATCGAGGATGCGATCAAGAACGCGATCGGCCGCGCTGCCAAGACCGTGCGCGAGATGAAATGGTTCGAGGTGGTGCAGACGCGCGGCCACATCGAGAACAACGCCGTGCGCCACTACCAGGTGACGCTGCGCGTTGGATTCACACTGGAAGGATGACGCGGCGGATACCAACCGTTGCGCCGCGGCAGCATGGTTAACATCCGCCGACGAAAGTCGATCAAGATATATCGACCCCCACCGGTTGAATACGGACCGCACACAATCATCGCGGATATTGCAACAAGCCGTTAAGTCCAAAGTGAGAGGTTTGCGCCGATTTGGAGCAAGCCTGATGGTCACGAGCCGCGAACTCGGCAAGACGCGCCTTCCACTCTGGGCGGCAGGCTTCGTCGTGCTGATTTGCGTGGCGATCCTCGGCTTGAGCGCCTGGCGCGAATGGGAAGCGCGCAATGCCGATCTCAGGAACGCCGAGATCGACGTCACCAACCTGGCGCAATCGCTGATCCAGCACGCGGACGACACTTTCGAGCTCGCCGACACGATCCTGGTCGGGCTGGTCCACCGACTGGAGCTCGACGGCACCGGTCCCGATACGATCGCAAAGCTCCAGACCTATCTACCGATCCGCAAATCATCGGATCGCATCCGCGGCATCTTCGTCTATGACGAGACCGGCCGCTGGCTCGCCACGACCGAGCACATCGATTTCTCCGGGCTCAACAACAGCGACCGCGAATATTTCCGGCAGCACCGCGACTCCCCGGACAAGGGCACGCTGATCGGGCGACCCGTCAAGAGCCGCTCCGGCGGCCAGTGGATCATCACCGCGTCGCGCCGGATCGACCATCCTGACGGCAGCTTCGCCGGCGTCGTGCTGCTCACGATCGACGTCGCCTATTTCGTGAAATTCTACGAGCGGTTCGACTTCGGGCCGAATGGCTCGGCATCGCTGCTCAACAACGGCGGCATCATGCTGGCGCGCAGCCGCGACGAGGCGGGCGCCTTCGTCGGCCGCGACCTGTCCAATGCGCCATTGTTCAGGGAGTGGAAAAACCGGCCGACCGCGGCCGTCTACTATTTCAAGTCGCCGCTCGATGGCGTGCAGCGGCTGAGCTACTACCAGCGCAGCAGCCGTTATCCGCTGATGGCGCTGGCGAGCAAGTCGCAAGACGATGTGCTGATGCCCTGGCGACGTGCGGCGGTCACGCGCGTGACCTTCGTCCTCGGCCTTGTCCTGTTGATCGCGGTGATCGGCTACTATCTGGTCCGACAGCTGTCGCAGCGGCAGCGCATGGCGCAGGCGCTGGTCGCCAATGAGGCCCATTTCCGCCTGCTCGCCGAGCAATCCAGCGATATGGTGACCCGGATCGGGCTGGATAACCGCCTGCTCTACGTCTCTCCGTCATGTCAGCGCATGATCGGCTGGTCTCCCGACGAGCTTCTCGGCACGTCGGCCGTGGCCGGCATCCACGAGGAGGACATGGAACGGGTCGAGCAGGCCATCACCGCGTTGAAGAACGGCGAGGCCGAGGAGGCGAGGTTCGTCTACCGCCAACGCCATCGCGAGAAGGGCGATATCTGGGTCGAAGCGGCTCTGCACGTGACGCGGGCCTCCGACAGCGGCGAGATCGACGGCGTCGTCGCCGTCGTGCGCGACATGACCGAGCAGAAGGACCTTCAGGACAAGCTCGCCGCGCTTGCAACGAGCGACGGGCTCACCGGTCTCGCCAACCGGCGCGCATTCGACGAACGCCTCGCCGACGAATGGGCGCGCGCCCGGCGTGACGGCACGCAGCTCTCACTCCTGCTGATCGATGTCGATCATTTCAAGAAGTTCAACGACCATTACGGACATCTGGCGGGCGACGGGTGCCTGCGCGCGCTAGGCCGGATTCTGTCCGCCCACACCAGGCGCCCGGCCGACCTCGCGGCACGCTACGGCGGCGAGGAATTCGCCGTGCTGTTGCCGAACACCGGCCCGGATGGCTGCGCCGAGGTCGGCGAAGCGATTCGCCAGGCTCTGCACGATCACGCCATGCTGCATGCGCAAAACCCGCCCTCTCGCCTGGTAACCGTCAGCGTGGGCGCCGCGGCGAGCCTCCCATCGGAAACCACGGCGGACTCCAGCACGCTGGTCGCGGCAGCTGATCGCGCGCTCTACGCTGCCAAGGACAGCGGCCGTGACCGGTTGGTGATGTCGGGACAGGTCGTCCCCTGGCCCGCGAAGACCGCGTGACGGGATCGACCTCTCACAAGACGTGGCGGACGCTGCGCCGCGCACCACAACCGTCGAGACAGTCCCGGGTTTGTCCTCAGTACTCGGGCAGGATATGACTGCGGTCACGGCCGGATGTTCGGCCAATCCGAGAGTGTTGCCGTGACTGACGCAATCAAGCTATTCCTGTTCGACATGGACAACGTGCTCTGCGACTACGACAGGGCAAAGCGTGTTGCCTGCCTGGCGGAGCTGGCGGGGACGACCAGCGCGTTCGTCCACGAGGCGATCTGGGACAGCGGCTTCGAGTCGCTCGGCGACTCCGGCGCGCTCGATGCTGCGGATTATCTGCGAGGCTTCGGCGAACGCATGGGCTATCCGCTGTCGCTCGACGAATGGGTGGAAGCGCGGCGCCGTTCGATGCAGGCCGATCGCGCGATGCTGGAGATTGCCCGTCGCCTGCGCAAGACCGTCGATGTTGCCATCCTCACCAACAACACCACGCTGGTCGCCGACCATATCGATACGCTGCTGCCCGAGCTGCGTCCGCTGTTCGGCTCGAGAATCTACGCCTCGGCCCAGTTCAAGACGGCGAAACCGGACCCGCGCTGCTATCGTCGCTGCCTGTCTGAGCTCAACGTGATGCCGCAGGCCGTCCTGTTCGTCGACGACCTCATGACCAATGTTGCCGGCGCGCGCGAGGCGGGGCTGTTCGCGCATCACCACACGTCGCTGGAGGCGTTCGGGCAGGCCCTCTCGGAATATGGCCTGCTTCTTGGATGAATATGCGTAACATCGTAACGTCGGTGAAGGCGTCCAGGCAGGCTCGGCCCCGGCGCGATCACCTGTCGTGATTGGGGACCCATTCCTCCGCGGTCGAGTCCCAATGATGGGTATCGTCGAAGTGCCGCCACGGGGGCCGCTGCGGCTTGGGCTCGGCGGGCTTTTTCCACGGTTGGGGCATGAGCGCGCCAAGCCTCATCGTCCAGTCACGGGCGCTCTGTTCCCAGTACGGCCTGTTGAAGGGCGTAAGCATCGGGGCCTCCTTCAAGCAAGAAGCGTGGCCATCCTAGCACCATCGGAGGCACGTGGTGTAAGATGCTTCACAGTCCGAGATGTTTTTTCCGCCTACTCCTTCGCCCACGGAGCGGCCGGCGGCTCCACGCCGCCCATGGAAGCGTCGAACGCGGGCGCGCCGGCCTTCGTTTCGAGAGGCCGGATTCCAGGCCGGCGAAGCACTGAGACGTTCGACGCTCAACTTCCGTACAGATAGTTCGGCAGCCACAGCGTCATGCCGGGCCAAAAATACATGATGACCATGCAAAGAATGACAATCAGCATGTAGGGCATCATGCCCGCGAAGATCTGGTTGAGCGTGACGTGTTTCGGCGACACGCCTTTCAGATAGAAGGCCGACATGGCGACCGGCGGAGACAGGAACGCGGCCTGCAAATTCACAAATACCAGCGTCCCCCACAGGATGGGGTCGATGTTGAAGTGCTTCAGCATCGGCAGGAAAATCGGCACGAAGATAATGATGATCTCGGTCCATTCCAGCGGCCAGCCGAGCACGAAGATGATCGCCTGCGACAGGATCATGAACTGGATCGCCGACATGTTCAGCGACAGCACCCAGTTCTCCAGCAACGCCTGACCGCCGAGGATGGCAAACACCGCCGAGAACAGCGCCGAGCCGACGAACAGCCAGCACACCATCGCCGTGGTCTTGGCGGTCAGGAACACGGCTTCCTTGGTGCGCTTCCAGTCGAGCGTCCGGGCTTGCACCGCCAGGAGGAAGGCGCCGGCGGCACCGACGGCGGCCGACTCTGTCGCTGTGGTGATGCCGAACAGGATCACGGCCAGTACGACCACGGTGAGGATTCCGAGCGGCATCACGGACGAGGTGAGGAGCTTGAGCACCTCGAAGCGCTCTCCGTTCATGCGCCAATAGGAACGCGCGGTCCACAGGGCCAGGATAGCCGCGCTGATCGCGAACCAGAGATAGAACTGGAGGTCTGGTCCCTTTTCGGCGGACGTCGGTTCCACCGCCGATACGGTACCGCCCAATTGCTCGAGCCCCTCGACCGCGCCCGAAGCGGCGGCGGCTTGCTGGTGGATGACGACATACCACCAGACGATGGATAACGTGCCGGCGGTCAAGAGGAACGGCACCAGCGCAATCAGGAAATTCTGCATTATCGCCCGATAGCTCATCGGCTTGCCATCGAGCTCGACGCGCCCGGCCTGGCCGGGCGAAATCACAGCCTTCAACAGGGCGATGAACAGGTTGGGCGAATACAGGGTCTCAAATCTCGTGATCCAGGCCGGCACCTCGACCCGGGTGTGCTCCTCCGATAAAGGCGGGGCGATCTTTGGATTTATCAGCGCCCAAGCGACGATGTAGACAAGGTACAGGAACGCCAGGAAGAAGCCCGGAAACATCGCGGCCGCGTAGAGCTTGACGATGGACTGTCCGGCGACTGCCGCATAGACGATGATCATCACGGATGGCGGGATCAGGATTCCAAGCGTGCCGCCGGCGGTGATGACGCCGGAGGCGAGCTTGACGTCATAGCCGGCCCGCAGCATCGGGTTGAAGGCGATCACGCCCATCAACACGACCACCGCGCCGACCAGTCCGCTGGCGATCCCCCAGAACGTGCAGACGATCAGGGTCGTGACCGCGAGCGACGCCGGCACGCGGCGAAACGCAAGCTGGATCGAATAGAACATCTTGTCGACCAGCGCGCCGCGCTCCATCACATAGCCCATCAGGACGAACAGCGGGATGGAAATCAGCACGTCGTTGGTCATCGCGCCATAGGTGCGCTGAACCATCAGCTCGAAGACGCGGTTCTGCGTCCAGTGCTGCGCGGGGTCGTAGAAGGCGATGAAACCGAAGAACATGCCGAGGCCCATCAGCGTGAAGGCCGTGGCAAAGCCCATCATGATAACGACGACGATAAGCGCCAGCATCAACAGGCCGAGTGCCGGATCGCTCATGTGTTGATTTCCCCACCCATGCCGCGCTGCCGCGCCATTTCGTCGATCCGCTGTGCGCTCTCGATGGCGAGCCGGCGCGATTCCTCATCGACATATTCGCTTTTTGCGAGCTGCTCTTCGACCACATCGATCTCGGCGACGTCGGCGAGCCGGCTCGGCCACTCTCCCGTCTTCAGGCACACGACGCAGCGCACGATCTCGGCCAGGCCCTGCAGCATGATCAGCCCGCCGGCGATCGGGATCACCGATTTGAAGTGGTAGATCGGCGGGCCTTCCGCCGTGACGTTGGAATGCTCGGCGATCCGCCAGGAATCCGCGGCGTAGAAGTAGCCGGCATAGATCAGCGCTGCGATGCCGGGCAGAAAGAACACGATGTAGAGCACGAGGTCCAGCGAGGCCTGGGTGCGCGGACGCATTGAGGAATAGAGAAAATCGCCGCGGACATGGGCGTTCTGTGCCAGCGTGTATCCGCCGCAGAGCATGAACAGTGTGCCGTACAGCATGTTGTCCAGATCGAATATCCACGCCGTCGGCATGTTCATGATGTAGCGCTTGAACACTTCGACGCAGACAACGCTCATCAACAGGATGATCAGCCACGCTGCCGCCTTGCCGACCCAGGTACTCAGGCGATCGATCGTGTACAGTAAATTCTGGACGCTCATGTGTGCGACCGCTCAGCGCGAGGCAATATCGTAGCACAAAGCACCATCCGGGTCGTGCCCTGGATGGTGCGTTGCGGCATGAGGCAGGGACGATCAGATCTTCTTGGCCGCGGCGTTGACGCCAAAATAGTGCTCAAACGCCATGCGGCGGTTGACGACTGTATCCATCTCCCACTGCAATGCTCTTTTCGCGAAGGCGATCTGCGATAGCAGGACCTCCTTGAAAATCGGATTTTCCGTCGCCTTTTTCCTCACGATGTCGTCGTAGAGTTCAAGCTGCTGCTTCAGGATGGCATCGGGCGTCTTGTAGAACTTGACGTTGTCCTTGGTCTGCAGCTCGACGTAGTCCTTCGAGTAGCGGTCGATGGCCTTCCAGGACATTTCGGCCGAAGCTGCTTCGACAGCGTTCGATATGATCGCCTTCATCTTGTCAGGTAGAGCGTCATATTTCGTCTTGTTGAATGTGATCTCAAGCTGTTCGGCATTCTGGTGAAAGCTCTGCAGCATGCAGACCTTGGAGACGTCGGGGAAGCCGAGCACGCGATCGGACGTGGCGTTGTTGAACTCGGCCGCATCGAGGAGGCCGCGGTCCATTGCCGAGACGATCTCGCCGCCGGGCAATGCGTTCACCGCGGCGCCCTGCGCCGAGTACAGGTCGATGGAGATGCCGACGGTCCGGAATTTGATGCCCTTGATGTCATCGGGCTTGGTGATCGGCTTCTTGAACCAGCCGAACGGTTGCGTCGGCATCGGTCCGTAAGGGAAGGAGACGACATTGGCGCCGATCGACTCATACAGCTTGGCGAGCAGTTCCTTGCCGCCGCCGAACTTGTGCCAGGCCAGCAGCATGTTGGCATCCATGCCGAAAGCGGGTCCCGAGCCCCACAATGCGAGCGCCGTCTGCTTGCCGTAGTGATAGACGAGCACGCCGTGGCCGCCGTCGAGCACACCCTTGGACACCGCATCCAGCAGGCCGAAGGCCGGCACCACGGCGCCTGCGGGAAGCACCTCGATCTTGAGCTCGCCGCCAGTCATGTCGTTGACCTTCTTGGCATAGTCGAGCGCGTATTCGTGGAAAATGTCCTTGGAAGGCCAAGTGCTCTGCCAGCGCATGCTGATCGGGCCCTGCGCGCTCACGATGGTCGGCGCTGCGACCGTTGCCGCCGCTCCGGCTGCGGCAGTTTTGAGGAAACGGCGGCGCGTCGACGCGCCGTCCTTGCTCGTCTTCGTCATGATGTCCTCCCTCAGCGCGATCCGTGACGGATCGCCCCTTTTTTTGTAAGGAGAAGACAAGGGCTTGCGCCGAAAGTTCCTGACGATGCGACGCTACGACGCGGAGGGCGTGCAGGAGGCCGCCAACTCGCCTGTTCGAATTATTCCCCGCCCATCGGGTCAAATTAAACGGCAGCGTAAAGGCGCCTGCTGAGAATGACGCGCTGCACCATTACGCCAGATGACACGCTACGAAGTGCCCTCCCGCCCCCTCCTTCAGCTCGGGCGCGCTTTCCGAGCAGCGCGGCTGGGCGATCGGGCAGCGGGTGTGGAAGTGGCAACCCGACGGCGGCTTCATCGGGCTCGGTACGTCGCCCTTGAGGCGGATGCGGTCGCGCTTGAGTTTTGGATCTGGCACCGGCACCGCCGACAGCAGCGCCTTGGTGTAGGGATGCTGCGGATTGCGGTAGAGGTCGCTGGCCTTGGCCAGCTCGACAATTCGGCCGAGATACATCACGGCCACGCGGTCGGAGATGTGCTCGACCACCGAGAGGTCGTGGGCGACGAAGAGATAGGTGAGGTTCAGCTCGGCCTGGAGGTCTTCCAGGAGGTTGATGACCTGGGCCTGGATCGACACGTCGAGCGCGGAGACCGGCTCGTCGCAGACGATCAGCTTCGGCTCGACCGCCAGCGCGCGTGCGATCACGATGCGCTGGCGCTGGCCGCCGGAGAATTCGTGCGGGTAGCGCCGCATGTGCTCGGCCTTCAGCCCGACCTTGACCAACAGGCCTGCGACGCGCTCCTCGCGCTCCTTGGCGGACGAGGCCAGATTGTGGATGGTGAAGGCTTCGCCGAGGATGGCGCCGACCGTCATGCGCGGATTGAGCGAGGCGAACGGATCCTGGAACACCAGCTGCATGTTGCGCCGCATCGCACGCAGATCGTTGCCGCCGAGCTTGCGTACGTCCTGGCCGTCGAAGATGACCTCGCCGTCGGTCGGCTCGATCAGGCGCAGCACGCAGCGGCCCGTGGTGGACTTGCCGCAGCCGGATTCGCCGACGAGGCCGAGCGTCTCGCCGCGATCGACCGAGAACGATACGCCGTCGACCGCATAGACGCTGCCGACCTGGCGCGACAGCAGGCCGCCGAGCACAGGGAAATGTTTCTTCAGGCCGCTGACGCGGAGCAAGGGTTCGCTCATGACGCGGCTCCCAACGACGTATCTCCCAGGTGACAGGCCATCCGATGGCCGGGCGAGACCTCGCGCAGCAGCGGCTCCTTCTCGGTGCAGACGTTCATGGCAAACTTGCAGCGCGGCGCGAAGCGGCAGCCGACCGGCGGATTGATCAGGATCGGCACCGAGCCGCCGATCGCCTCCAGCCGGGTCTTGTGCTCGCTGTCGAGATCGATGCGCGGGATCGAGCGGATCAGGCCTTGCGTATAGGGATGACGGGGATCGCCGAAGAGATCGTCGACGGGCGCTTCCTCCACCACCTTGCCGGCATACATCACGACGACGCGCTGCGCGGTCTCGGCGACGACGCCCATGGCATGGGTGATCAGCATCACCGCCATGCCGAAGCGCTCCTTCATGTCCTGCAAGAGATCGAGGATCTGCGCCTGGATCGTGACGTCGAGCGCCGTGGTGGGCTCGTCGGCGATGATCAGCTTCGGCTTGCAGGCGAGCGCCATCGCGATCATCACGCGCTGGCGCATGCCGCCGGAGAACTGGTGCGGATAATTGTGCACGCGGCCTTCGGCGTTGGGTATCTGCACCAGCTTCAACATCTCGATGGTGCGCTCGAGCGCCTGCTTCCTGGTCACCGCTTCGTGCCGGCGCAGGCTCTCGGCGATCTGCTCGCCGATCGTGAGCACCGGATTGAGCGAGGTCATCGGCTCCTGAAAGATGAAGCCGATCTCCTTGGCCCTGATCTCGTCGAGCTGATTGCTGGTCAGCGGCACGAGATCGCGGCCCTCGAAGATGATCTGGCCGGCCGCGATGCGGCCGGGCGGCATCGCGATCAGCTTCAGGATCGACATCGCGGTCACGGTCTTGCCGCAGCCGGATTCGCCGACGACGCAGAGCGTCTCGCCCTTGTTGATGGAGATGTCGACGCCGTCGACGGCCTGGAGGATGCCGTCGTCGGTGGAGAAGTGGGTTTTCAGGCCCTTGATCTCGAGCAGCGGCGCCATCAGATCACCCGTCGCGCATCGAGCGCGTCACGCAGGCCATCACCGATGAAGTTGATGGCGACCACCGCAATGAAGATCGCGCCGCCCGGAAACAGCGCCCAGTGCGGACCGATGTCGAGAAAGTCCTTGGCGTCATACAGCAGCCGTCCCCAGGTCGGAGTGTCGGGCGGAAAGCCGAGACCGAGGAAGGACAGGGTCGATTCCGCGATGATGGCGGCGGCGACGTCGATGGTGCCGGCAATGATCACCGGACCGACCGCATTGGGCAGGATATGGCGCACCACCTGCCGCACCGGGCTGGCGCCGAGCGCGCGCGCCGCTTCGACGAACTCCTTCTCGCGGATCGACAGGAACTGCGCGCGCACGAGCCGCGCCACCGGCATCCAGCGCAAGCCCCCGATCACCAGCACGATCAGGATGAAGATGCCGCCTTCGGGACCGAACACCTGCTTCAGCCCGTCGCGGAAGAGATAGATGAGCAGGAGCAGCAGCGGCAGTTGCGGTAGCGACAGGAAAAGGTCGGTGAGCCACATCAACCCGTGCCCGAGCGCACCGCGCGACATACCGGCGAGCGCGCCGATCAGCGTGCCGATGAAGACCGAGACCAGCATCGCGGCGAGCCCCACCGCAAGCGAGATGCGGCCGCCATAGATCATGCGCGCCAGAATGTCCTGGCCGAGATCGTCGGTCCCGAAGGGATGGGCGAGCGAGGGTCCCTGCATGCCCGCGACAATGTCGATGTCGTTGATCTTCACACGCCACACGAAGGGCCCAAGCACGACGGCGAGCACCAGAATGAGGAGCAGGAAGGCGCTGACGACGGCGAGCCGGTGGCGGCTGTAGCGCCGCCACGTCTCGCGCCAGGGCGAGTAGACGCCCCGCTCAGCGGAGGGAGATGCGAGGGTCAAGCCAGCCATAAAGGACGTCCGCGATGAGGTTGAACAGCACCACGAGGCACGCGAAGACGAAGGTGACGGCCATCACCACCGGCGTGTCGTTGGAGAGGATGGAGGAGATCAGCAGCGAGCCGATACCGGGAATGCGGAAGATCTGCTCGGTGACGATGGCGCCGCCGAACACCGCGGGCATCTGCAACGCAATCAGCGTGACCACAGGGATCATCGCGTTGCGCATCACGTGCTTGACGATCACCGTGGCCTGGCCGAGGCCCTTGGCCCGCGCCGTGGTGACGTAGTCGAGCCTGATGACGTCGAGCATCGCCGAGCGCACGAAGCGCGTCATCGACGCTGCCTGGAACAGGCCGAGCACAGCCACCGGCATGATGGCCTGACGGATCATTTCGAGCACCCAGCGGATGCCGGTGGCCTTGATGTCGGTGGTGTAGACGAAGGGCAGCCAGTCCAGCGTGACCGAGAAGATCAGGATGAACAGGATGCCGGTGAAGAAGGTCGGCAGCGAGAAGCCGACGAAGGCGAGCGTGTTGGCGATCTGGTCGAACAGCGAATAGGGCTTGGTCGCGGCATAGACCCCGACCGGAATCGCGATCAGCAGCGCCAGGATCTGCGCCGACCCGATCACGTAGAGCGTGGCCGGCAGGCGCTGGAGGATCAGCGTGTCGACGTCCATCCGGCTGACGAAGGAAAAGCCCCAGTCCCCGTGCAGCATCGCGTTGAGCCAGTGCAGGTAACGAAGGTGGATCGGATCGTCGAGACCGAACTTGGCCCGGAGTGCGGCCTGCACTTCGGGCGGCACGTTCGGGTTCGTCGCCAGTTCGGAGAACGGGTCGCCGGGGGCGAGCGCGAGCACGACGAACAGCACCAGCGAAATCGCCAGCAGGCTCGGAACGGCAATCAGGAGGCGACGCAGGACATACTGACTCATAGGGAAGAATCCCGTTTAGGCTGCGCTCATGCCTCCCGGTACCAGTCCTGGATGTTGTCGGTCTCGTTAGCCCAGCCACTCAGCGCTGGCCGCAAGTTGTTGGCGGCGGCCTCGACCTTGAGGCGGTGCATCACCGGAATGAACACGGTGTCCTGCCACAACAGGTCGTTGCACTTGATGTAGAGCGCGGCGCGCTTGACCGGATCGGTCTCGGTCTCGGCGGCAGCAATGGCGTCATCATAGTCCTTGTTCACGTAGCGCGGGAAGTTCTGCCCCTGCCACTTGTTCTCCTTGCTGGCGACATTGGCGGAGATGTAACGCTTCATGTGCAGAGCCGGATCCGGCTGGGTCATCGGGATCTGGAATTCCTCGATGTCGGCATAGAACTTCGGGAACGTGTCCGGATTGGCGACGTCGGACGAGAAGAACACCGAGGCGACGACCGATTTCAGCTCCACGTCGATGCCGGCCTTCTGACAGGCCTGCTTGACGATGGCCTGGGTCTTCTGGCGCGGACCGTTGGTCGAGGTCTGGTACAGAAGTTTGAATTTCTTGCCGTCCTTCTCGCGGATGCCGTCCGCTCCGACCTTCCAGCCGGCGTCATCGAGCATCTTCGATGCCTTCTCGATGTTGAACTCCCACGACGTGTTCTTTGAGACGAATTTCTCGGGCCCGTTGAGATAGTTGGCCGTGGTGCGTCCGGCCCGGCCGTAGATCGCTTTCTTGACGGACTCGCGATCCACGAGCAGGGCGAGCGCCTTGCGCACGTTCGGATCCGACAGGATCGGGTGCTTGGTCTTGATCGAAGAGCGCTCGCCGTCGATCTCGACGTTGGGGTCGGTGAAATTGATGGCGATGAACTCGATGTCACCACCGGTGGCATAGACGGTCTTGCCCTTGCCCCCCTTCTCCAGGCGGAGCAGCACGTCGTCTTCGACCTGCATGTTCCAGGCGAAATCGAATTCACCGGTCTGGATCACCGCGCGCGCCGCCGAGACGGCATCGCCGCCGCCCTTCATCTCGATGGTGTCGAAATGCGGACGGTTGGGCATGTGATAGTCGGGATTGAGCTGGCCGCGGACCACATCGCCCGGCTTGAACTCGACGAACTTGTAGGGACCGGTGCCCACCGGGGACAGATTGTTCGGCGCCTCGCGGGACTTCGAGCCCTTGTAGTCGGCAAACAGATGCTTCGGGATGACACATCCATAAGCGCCGACGAACGCGTTGGCCCAGAACGGCGTCGGATTCTTGAACAGGATGCGGATGGTGAGGTCATCCACCTTTTCGACCGTCATGTCCGCGTAGGTGCTGACGGAGACGGCGGCCGTAGCCGGATCGCTGGCATAGGCCCAGGTGAACACGAAATCGTCGGCAGTCAGGGGTTTGCCGTCGTGCCATTTGACGCCGGGCTTGATCTTCCAGGTCACCGACTTGGCATCGGCGGCAAGGCCGCCATTTGCGAGTGAGGGAATTTCGGCGGCCAGAATCGGATTGAGATTGCCCTCGGCGTCCCAGCTCGCGAGCGGCTCATAGAACAGACGCGAGCCGTCCTGGTCCTTGGTGCCGTTGGCAAAATGTGGATTGAGCAGCGTCGGCCCCTGCCACCACAACAGCTTCAGCGCGCCGCCACCGCCGCGCTTGGTCGGAGGATAGGGATTGGGGCTCTGCGCCATGGCGACACCGCCAAGCGCCAGGATCTGGTTGGCCAGAGGGGCGGTGAGACCGACCGCGGCGAGGCGCTTGATGAAGGCGCGGCGATCCATCCGCCCGCCCTTCACCTGACCGATCATCGAACGCAGTTCTTTATCCAGCATGGTTGTCCCCCGTCTGGTTCCCGTATGGATGCAGGCGGCCGCAAGAGGCGACCGCCGGGTTTGGCTGGCGGTAGATGGCACACCGATTAGGGGGCACGTCAACTGGGACCGTGTGTATGCAAACGGTCTTCTGGCTGTCCGTTGAGCAAAACCGTGTTCCGCAGCCCAAGCGTTTGGCAATCCGGCGCCAAAACGCGCCGGAAACCGCGCTGCACTGCGGAAAATTTGTTCGTCGGATCAGACGAAGTATCGAGGCCGAATTCTACGCCACGGACATAGTCAGCGGCGGCGAGACGTGGTCCGGCAGCGGACACACATAAGGTGTCTTGGCCGTGCGCTTCTTCAGGTCCGCCTTCGCGGCCTTGATCAGCTCCGGTTCCGTCAGCGCCTTGATGCCGAGCCCGGCCATCGCCTTGGCCGCCTGCACCATGGCCTTGTGCGCGTGCGCGCTCTTGCCCTGCGCCACCACCTGCCAGGTGTGGAAGGGCGTGCCGATTGCAACCGTGGGTGCGTGAACCTGCACGGTCGGCACCACCCAGCTGACGTCGCCGACGTCTGTCGAGCCGACAAGCGGGTTGCGCTTGGCATCGAGCGGCACCAGGAAGTCGGCCAGCGGCCGATCGGTCGGCTCCATGCCGATCGCGTAGTAGACCGAGGAGATGTCCTTGTCGCTCAGCGTCGCACGGATCTGGGTGGCAAAGCTCTTGTCCCCATCGTCGAAATGCGGCGGTCCGAGCTCTTCCATGACCCGGTGCAGCGCCTGCTCCAGCGGCGTGTTCGGCAGGATGTTGGAGACCGCGGAAATGATCTTCATCTCGACCTTGGTCTCGGTCATCAGCGCGGCCCCCTGCGCGATCTTGGACACGCGCTCGACCAGCTCGTTCATGCCGGGAAGATCGCGGGCGCGGATCGAGTAGCGCACGCGCGCATGCGCCTGCACCACGTTGGGCGCGATGCCGCCGGTGTCGAGCAGCGCGTAATGCACGCGCGCATCGCTCGGCATGTGCTCGCGCATGTAGTTCACGCCGACATTCATCAGTTCCACGGCATCGAGCGCGGAACGGCCGAGATGCGGCGAAGCCGCCGCATGCGAGGTGCGGCCGGTGAAGATGAAGTCGGCACGCGTATTCGCGAGCGACGGCGTCACCGCCACCTCCCAGAAGCTGTGCGGATGCCAGGTGATGGCGATGTCGGCGTCCTCGAACGCGCCGGAGCGCACCATGAAGGCCTTTGCCGCACCACCTTCTTCGGCCGGGCATCCGTAATAGCGCACACGGCCGGGCACCTTGTTCTCGGCGAGCCAGTCCTTCACCGCGGTCGCGGCGAGCAGCGCGGCCGAGCCGAGCAGATTGTGGCCGCAGCCATGGCCATGGCCGCCGGTCTCGATCGGACGGTGTTCCGCAACGCCCGCCTCCTGGCTGAGGCCCGGCAGCGCGTCATACTCACCCATGAAGGCGATGACCGGTCCGCCCTCGCCCCACTCGCCCATCAGCGCGGTCGGGATGCCGGCGACGTTCTCGGTGATGCGGAAGCCCTGATGACGCAACTCGGCGAGATGTTCGGCGGCGGACCGCGCCTCGGTGTAGCACACCTCGGGCGTGCCCCACACCTTATCGCTGAGGTCGATGAAACGCGCCTTGATCGTGTCGACGCCACGCCAGATGTCGCTGCGGTTATCCATGCTTCGGTCCGTGATCCCTTGGTCAAACGAAGCGGCAATGGTTAGCAGCTTCATTGCAGCCCGCCTAGCACCTCGCCGGACAGCAGCCATGCGGCCGGTGCCGGATCGCGCGGTTGCCCGTCCCCTGTGCACGCGGCGTTACCGTGCGTTTCGAAGATTTCATGCGGCGTTCTCCGGAACGAGGCTTTCAAGACGGCCTTCTCCGGCCTAAATTATGCGTGCTTCGCGCGTCGTCCCGCATCAATGGCGGCGCGATGCACTCAGCAGGAGAACTCCATGCCCGCCCTGACCGAATGGAGAGTGCCGCCGGCCAATCAGCCGCGTGCGAGCGATTACGGTTTCGATCTCGACCGCGCGCTCGCTTCCGTCGTCGGCCTGCACGCCATCGTCCCGCCGGACGCATTCAGCGCCGAGACGCTGGGCACCGAACGCGCCGGCAACGGCGTCGTGATCGACGACGGGCTGGTGCTGACCATCGGCTACCTCATCACCGAAGCGGAATCGGTGTGGTTGCACCTCGCAGACGGTCGCGTCGTCGAGGGGCATGCGCTTGGTTTCGATTCCGTCACCGGCTTCGGCCTCGTGCAGGCACTCGGTGAGCTCGGCGTCGAGCCCTTGCCGCTCGGCAACTCAGCAGATACCCGCATCGGCGACCGCGTCGTGGTCGGCGGCGCCGGCGGCCGCACGCGATCGGTTGCAAGCCAGATCGTGGCCAA
Source organism: Bradyrhizobium sp. cir1 (assembly GCF_014198245.1). Taxonomy (GTDB): domain Bacteria; phylum Pseudomonadota; class Alphaproteobacteria; order Rhizobiales; family Xanthobacteraceae; genus Bradyrhizobium. The sequence goes on along the minus strand of NZ_JACIHE010000018.1, from coordinate 21,229 downwards.
GCAGGAATTCGCCGGCTACTGGGAATATCTCCTGGACGAGGCCGTTTTCACCTATCCCGCGCACCCGAACTGGGGCGGCACCGGCTTGCTCAACGAGCGCGGCGAGTTGATCGGCATCGGCTCGCTCCAGCTCGAGCGTGAACGCGACGGAAAGGCCGAGCACGTCAACATGATCGTGCCGATCGACCTGCTGAAGCCAATCCTGGAGGACTTGCGCAAGTTCGGTCGGGTCAACAAGCCGGCGCGGCCCTGGCTCGGGCTCTACTCGACCGAGATCGACAACCGCGTGGTGGTGATCGGCATCTCCGCCAACGGCCCGGCCGCACGCGCCGAGCTCAAGACCGGCGACGTCATCCTCGCCGTGGACGGCGAGAAGATCACGAGCCAGACCGCCTTCTACAGGAAGATGTGGGCTCTCGGCGCCGCCGGCGTCGACGTGCCGCTGACCGTGCACCATGAGGGCGTCACCTTCGATGTCACGGTGACCTCGACCGACCGCTTCAGGCTTTTGAAGGCACCGAAGCTGCATTGACCCCAAGCCAGGAATGCCGCGATGAGCGAGGCCGTGATCGACGACATCGTGGCCGTTCTGCCGCGGCTGCTGAATGCGCTTGAAGCGCTCGGCTTCTTCCAGCGGCATTTTCACCCGCCTGCCTTCGCCTCCGTCATGAACGCGATCGGCACGCCGGACGCGGCGCTGCAGACATCGCACGCCGCGATCGGCGAATGGCCGGAGCAGTTTGCCGGACTGCGCGAACGACTCGATCTCGCCTGCAACGAGACGCTCGCCGCCTTTGCCGGCATCCGCGAGGTCGAGCGCGGCAATGGCGATCTCGTCGCCGTCTTTCGCGCGCTGCGCCATGTACCGCGCGCGCTGGAGGCGCTTTATCCCCTGGCGGGGCAATTTCCGCCGGTCAGCAGCTTCTTCCTCAACGCCGCAAATCGCGAGAATGAGGATCTGCTCTCGCGACTGCAGGTCAGCACGAGCGAGCACACCGGCATCTTGCACAACCACAACGAGCCCGGCAGCCGCGGCGGCTTCTCGGTCTATGTGCCCGAGTACTACAGGCACGATCGCGCCATGCCGCTGGTGATGGCGCTGCATGGCGGCAGCGGCAACGGCCGCGGCTTCCTGTGGAGCTGGCTGCGCGATGCCCGCAGTCTCGGCGCGATCCTGGTGGCACCGACTGCAACCGGCCCGACCTGGGCGCTGATGGGCGATGACGCCGACACGCCGAACCTGATGCGCATACTCGAAACGGTGCGCAGCCGCTGGACCGTCGATGCTTCCCGCATGCTGCTGACCGGCATGAGCGACGGCGGCACCTTCTGTTATGTGAGCGGGCTCGACGGCGCCTCGCCCTTCACCCATCTGGCGCCGGTGTCCGCAACCTTCCATCCGCTAATGGCAGAAATGGCCGACATCACGCGCCTGCGGCAGCTGCCGATCTTCATCACCCACGGCAAGCTCGACTGGATGTTTCCCGTGCAGACCGCGCGCCAGACGCAGGCGGCGCTCGCAGCCGCCGGCGCGAACATCACCTATCGCGAGATCGACGACCTCAGCCACACCTATCCGCGCGAGATCAACGCGGAGCTGTTGCAGTGGCTGAATGCGGGATGAACGATCTCTCCTTACATGCGCCGCATGGCCGCGGAACCTTTCTCTCCGGGCCGACGTTATCGGCCGTCACCGGAGGTTCGACATGCAGACTTTTTTCGGAATGATCTTGGGCGCGCTGCTGCTTGCCGGCAGCGTCTATGTCTATGACTCCATGCGGACGTCGTCGGTCGCCAATGGCGAGGTCGCGACCAGCAATCGCACGATCGTGAACTGGGATGTCGCCAAGGCCGATTGGGATGCGCTGCGCGATCGCGCCCACAAGGACTGGGTCCGGATCTCGTCCAAGTAGTCTCGTCCAAATCATTTCGTCCGACCGACATGAACAAGGCGCCGTCGCAGCTCCGCGGCGGCGCCTTCATGTTGGCTGTGATCAACGATGCGCGCGTCAGTTCATCCTGGCCTTGCGGGCGTCGGCGATGACCTGCTCGAATTCGGTCATGCTGAGCACGCCGGGCACGCGGTACTTGCCGACGATGAAGGACGGGGTGCCGCGGAAGCCGAAGGCTTCGGCCTGCTCGTTGTTGCGCTTGAGGATGGCGTCGATGTCCTTGGCATGACCGGTGAGATCGCGCTTCAACCGGTCCATGTCGACGCCGGCGGCCGCGAGCAGCTCGTTGATGCGCGGCTCGGTCAGGCGCGAGCTGACGCCCATCATGGCATCATGGGCCTGGAGGTACTTGCCCTGGAATTTGGCCGCGAGCGCGATTCGCGCTGCCGTGACCGAGACCGGCCCGAGGATCGGCCAGTCCTTCATCACCAGCCTCACCTTGCCGTCGTCCTGAACGACCTGGCGCAGCTCGGGCTCGAGCTTGCGGCAATAGGGGCAATTGTAGTCGGACCATTCGACGATCGTGATGTTGCCGTCGGGATTGCCGGCGACCGGCGTGTCGGGATCGCGCAGCACCTTGGTCTCGGTCAGCACCTCGTCATCGCCGGCGGCTGCCCGCGCCGAGGTGATGCCGCCCGCCGCGAGCGCGCCCGCCCCGATCAGCGTCAGCGCCGCACGCCGGGTCGGCATCAGGCGGCTCTTATTCCCAGATCCAGTCATATCTCGTCCCGTTTCGGTCCCATCGTCGACAAATACGGCTCAGAACCGGGAATTGTTACCGACCATATAGAATGTTGCGGTCGCGATGTCATCGCACCAGCAGCGTGACCGCCAGGGGGACCAGGAACGAGGTCACCAAAGCGTTCAGGCTCATGGCGATGCCGGAGAAGACGCCGGCGATCTCGTCGACCTGGAACGCTCGCGCAGTGCCGATGCCGTGCGCGGCGAGGCCCGCGGCAAAGCCGCGAGCCCGGTAGTCGGTGATGCCGGTGCGGTTCATCAGCGGCGTCACGATGATTGCGCCCATGATGCCGGTGAGGATCACGGCGACCGCCGCCAGCGAAGGATCGGCGTGCAGGGATTCGGCGATGCCCATGGCGACGCCGGCGGTGACGGATTTCGGCGCCAGCGACAGCACGACATCGCGCGGCAGCCCGGCGAGCTCCGCCAGCAGCACCACCGACACCACCGCCGTGACCGAGCCTGCAATCAGCGCCACCAGCATCGGCACGATCGATACGACCACGCGCTTGCGGTTCTCGTAGAGTGGCACGGCGAGCGCGACGGTCGCGGGTCCCAGCAGGAAGTGCACGAACTGCGCACCGGCGAAATAGGTCGTGTAGGAGGTGCCGGTGACAAGCAGGAACGCACCGATGATCCACATCGCATGCAGCACGGGATTGGCGAGCGGATGGCGCCGCGTCGCCAGCGACACCGCATCCGTGCTCGCATAGACCAGCAGGGTCACGGTCAGCCACAGCAGCGGGGACTGCGAGAGATAGACCCAGAGCGAGAATGGGTTGTCCGTCATCGCGCGTCCTGTTGCCTCAACAACCGGCTGACGAGGCGGAAGGTCAGCACGGTCGCGAGCAGCGTGACGACCACGGACAGTGCGAGCACGAGGACGATGGCGATGCCGTGAGACGCGAGCAGGTCGAGCTTCTGCACGACGCCGACGCCGGCCGGCACGAAGAGCAGCGAGAGATGGGCCAGAAGGCCCTTGCTCGCCGTCTCGATGCCATTGTCGCGCAGCGGCCCGTGCGCAAGCAGCGCAAAGCGGTCGCGGGCAAGCAGCAGGATCAGGAGCAGCAGCAGTCCGAGCACGGGTCCCGGCAATGGCAGGCCGAGGCCGCGCACGACGGCTTCGCCGATCAACTGGCAGAGCAGGATGAGACCGAGACTTGCAAGCATGGCGTTCACATCAAGGGATGTGCCGCCAGGCTTGTCAATCGCCGCTATGCGTGGGACGCGCGCGGTTCATGCGAAGTCGCAAGGCGCGGCAGCATCGTCATCAGCGTCCCGGTCATCGTGGCGATCAGCGTGGTCTTGCCGTCATGCTCGGCGAAGGCCTTTGCCTCGCAGAAGGTGAGCGTACGGCCGGGCTTGACCACCTCGGCCTTGAAGACGAAGCGCTCGCCGCGGGCGGGCGCGAGCAGCGTCGTCTTGAATTCGACGGTGAGGATATCGGCCTCCGGCGGCATCAGGGTGAAGGCGGCAACGCCGCAGGCGTTGTCGAGCCCGGCCGTGACGATGCCGGCATGGATGAAACCGTTCTGCTGCGTGAGGGCCGGCGCATGCAGCATCGCCAGCTCGACCTCGCCCGGCGCGAGACGGACGATTACGATGCCGAGCGTGCGCATTGCCGGCTGGCCGTCGAACATGGCGATGGCCGCCGCGCGATAGCCCGGGTTCTTCGGCTCGAACGCAGTCATGGCTCAGGCCCCTGCCGGCTCAGCGAGATGCCTCGAGGCAGCTTCGCGGATGGCGTCAGTGAACGGCGCGGACTTGCGGAGCTGACGGTCCATATGCACGCCCGTGATCTCGCACGTCGCGGCGATCTCCCCGGTCTCGGCATTCCGCATGTCGTGCCGGAAGCGGATCGACTTGTCGCCGACCTCGAGCAGGTGGCTGTGGATCTCGACGATGTCGCCTGCGAGCAACTCGCGCTTGTAGGCGATGTTCTGCTGGACTGCGACCATGCCGCGGCCCGAGCTGCGCAGATAACTCGGCGTCAGCCCGAGGCGGGCGAACAGATTCCGGTTGGCCTCGTCGAATTTGCCGACATACCACATGATGTTCATGTGGCCGACATGGTCGCATTGCCACGGATAAACCGTGCCGCGATAGGTCGCCTCCCGCTCCATCGCAATTTCTCCCCGCCCATTCTGCTCTTTAGCTATTGATACGGTAGCGTATCAGGGCTGCGGCGCGTTAGCAATACGGCACCGTATCAGGAATCGGCGAGGCTTCCTTCATGAGCGACGGCAAGGGCGATGTCTGGGTCGAGGCGGGATTTGCCGAGCTCGCCCGCTCGGGGGTCGAGGGTGTCAGGGTCGAGGTGCTCGCCAAGAATCTCGGCGTCACCAAGGGGGGGTTCTATCGCCGTTTCGCCGACCGCGCCGCGCTGCTCGAGGCCATGCTGGAACGCTGGCGCGAGGGGCGCGCGGCGTCGATTGCGCAGCAGACGAGCCTCGATGGCGAGGCCCCCCGCGAGCGGCTGAAGGCGGTGATCCAGCTCTATTCCGAGCGGGTCAATCCGGAAGGCATGGCGATCGAGCTTGCGATCCGGCAATGGGCCCGCTCGGACGAGAACGCCGCGGCGGCGGTGGCGAGCGTCGATGCAGCGCGACTCAAGCACGTTGCCGAGCTCTACCGCGCGACCGGCTTAGAGGCCGAGGAAGCCGAGGCGCAGGCCTTCCTGTTCTACTGCTTCATCTTCGGCCAGAGCCTGCTGTTCGTCGAGCGCGGCCCGCGCAAGCGTTCGCAGTTGGTGGCAAAGTCGGCCGAGAAGCTCTTGGACTAGGCGAAGTGGCCGGAGCATTGCTCCGGCCTCCGCATCAATTCGAAGCTCAGGCAGCGCCCTTCAGCTTCTTGGTGCATTCGCTGTAATAGCCGCCGCCCTTCTGGATCCACTTCAGGCCGCCATTGCCATTGGTGGTCTTGTTGGCATTGTACTGGTCGACGCAAGTGTGCAGGCGCGCCTTGCCGGCGGTCTCCTTGGCGTATTTCGGGTCGACCGCGTTCGGATAGATCGCGGGGCCAGCCGGCAGGGCTGGCGCGGCCGCAGGTGCCGCCTCCTTCTTGGCCTGCTTCGGTTCGGCCGGAGCGGCCGGCGCGGCCGGAGCAGCCGCGGTCGGCGCGGCGGCAGGCGTCGCATCGGCACCGCACTGGGCCTTGCGGAAGTCGTTCCACTTCATGGTGCCGAGCGAGCCGTCCTTCTTGGCGGCTTGATATTTCGCGCTGCACTCCTGCGAGGTCAGCGCCTGCGCCGGTGCGGCGGCCATCAATGCCACGACGCCCGAAGCCACGATCGCACACAGCAGTTTTGTCTGATTGGTCATCCCTGATCTCCTCCTTGGTCTTCCCTTGTCTTCCCTTGTCTTCCCTTGGGGAAGTGAAACGAGGATTGCTATCCTAGCGTGCCGCCGGCCCGCGACAAGGAAGCGATGGCTTTCGCCGCAAAAATATAGTGATCGCGCCGTTCAAATCATTCATGTCGCGTTCAGCATCGCAAGCCGACGTTCCCAGCTCTTCGCAATTCCCCCAAGAAGAGTGCAACATCATGACCCTCGCCTCTCGCCTCGCCGCCGTCGCCCTCGTCTCCCTGCTCGCCTCCGGCACCGCCTTCGCGCAGGCCACAGCGCCGGCCGCCAAGACCGATGCCGCTGCCACCGCCGACAAGAAGGCGGCGCCGAAGGAGCGTTCGGCCGAGTCGCTCGAATGCTCCAAGCAGGCGGACGCCAAGGGACTGAAGGGCAAGGAGCGCAAGAAGTTTCGCCGCGAGTGCATGAAGGAAGCGAAGGCCGGCACCGCCGCCCCTGCCGCCGACAAGAAGTAAATCCGTCACAATACGGTTCGATCATCAAGGAGAGGCGTCGCGCATTGCGGCATGACGTAGCCGCAATTGTGCGCCTCTCGCTGATTTGCGATAAGGTGGCGTGAAGCAAATCACCGCCTCCCTGCCGTTCGAATGGCCGAGCCGTGCCAAGATCCTGAGCACGGTGGAGACGCTCGTCATCGGCACCGCCGGCGGTCTCGTATTTCTCTTCGCCAACCTTCCCGGCGGGTTAATCTCGGGCTCGATGATCGCGGTCGGGATCGCCGCGATCGCCGGTCGCCAGCTGACGTTGCCGCCGATCCTGACCCAGACCGTGCTGGTGCTGCTCGGCATTTCGCTGGGCTCGGTGGTCTCGCGCCATCTGATCCAGCAGGTCAGCGCCTATCCCCTCACGATCGGGCTGCTCGCGCTCGCGACCTTCTGCTCGACCTTCGGCTCGAGCTATTACCTCCAGCGCATCCATGGCTGGGACCGCACCTCGGCCTTCCTCGCCGGCAGCCCCGGTGCGCTGTCGCAGATCACGATTCTGGCGGTCGAGCGCGGCGCCGACCTACCGGGCATCGCGGTGGTGCAGACCATGCGCGTCATCATCCTCACCGCGGCGCTGCCGCTGGTGCTGGCGCTCGCGGGCGTGGCGCCTTCGGCCGCGCCGTCGCTGACGACGACCATCGCCTCGCCGCTCGGCCTCCTGGAGCTGGTCGCCGCCTCCCTGGCTGCGGCGCTCCTGCTGCGGCTGGTCAAGTTTCCGGCAAGCTGGATGTTCGGCGCGATGATCGCCTCCAGCGTGCTGCATGGCGCGGGCTGGGTCGAGGGTGGATTGCCGGACTGGGTGCGCGGCGTGGCGCTGGTCGGCATCGGCGCCCTGATCGGCAGCCGTTTCGCACGGATGCGGATCAAGACGCTCGCCGGCCATATCAATGCGGCGCTGGGCTCGTTCGCCGTGGCCATTGCCGTCTCCGCGATCTTCGTCGGCATCGTCGCGCTCACCACGCAGGTGAAGTTCTCCGACGTCGTCGTCGCCTTCGCGCCGGGCGCCATGGACGCGATGCTGGCCCTGGCGCTGACGCTGCATATCGACCCGATCTTCGTCGGCGCCCATCATCTGTCGCGTTTCGTGTTCGTGACGATCGCAACGCCGGGCATCGTGCACCTGTTCGGGCGCACGCAGGACGATGTGGATGATTGACGGGGCGCAGCTCCGGTAACGGAGCTCCGCGGGCAAAGGCGCGCAGCGCCGTGCCCACCATTCTTGCGGCAATATCACTAGGAGATGGTGGGCACGGCGCGCGAAGCGCGCGCCTTTGCCCACCCTACGGCATCTCGCCTAGCGCTTCGCCGTCCGCACAAATCCCCACGCGGCGATCGCGGCCATCAGGAGCGAGATCAGCACGTTATAGCCGGCGAGCGAGAGGCCGAGGAAGCGCCACTGCACCTCGTCGCAGCGGACCACCTTCACCGTGTCGAGCTTCGACAGCAGATCAGCGGCGCTGCCGAGATTGACGACGGGGCCGGAGCAATCGGTCGGGCCCTTCCAGAAACCCCATTCGACGCCAGAGTGGTAGGTGCCGAGGCCGGCATTGGCGAGGGTCGCCAGCGCGAGGATCGCAAGCCCTGCGAGCAGCAGCGGCCGCGGTGCACCGGCTCGCGCCGCGAGCGCCGTCAGCGCGCCGAGCGGGATCGCGAGGTAATAGGCGTAGCGCTGCTCCAGGCACAGCGGACAGGGCAGGATTTCCAGCACGAGTTGGAAAAACCACGCGCCCGCGATCGTGGCTGCCGCGATCAGGGTGACCGCAAGCGAGGCGGCGAGCGCAGGGCTCGCCGCCGGTTTGAACGCAGGTATTGCGGCACTCTGGGTCGTCACGGCGGCCTCGTAGCATGTCTCGCGCTGCTCAAGCCTCTAGCTCCAGCCCATCCGGCTGTCGAGAACGGCCGGGATCACTTTGGCGCGGGTTGACCCCGCCTTGTCCATGGCTATAGTCCGCCGGCTTCGCGACGCCCTCCTTGGAGGGGCCGACCGAGGGCCCCTGTGGCGGAACTGGTAGACGCGCTCGACTCAAAATCGAGTTCCGCAAGGAGTGCTGGTTCGATTCCGGCCAGGGGCACCACGCTTCGCCCTTCGGGCTTCGCGTGGCACGGCGATGCAGGAGCGAAGGGCGAAGCGTGTCCGGCGAAGCCTCTTGGCGAAGACGGACTGGCTCAACATAGCTCAATCCCTTCCCTCCACTAGCCATCCTCCCATCTCCACTGTATAAACCGGTAGCTTCTTCCGTAATTCGAAGAGGCTCACATGAACGACCTGCACGCGTGGCTTTCCGAACAGCACCACGGCCTGCGAACCTTCCGGACATTTCAGCAGAAGCTCGATACGCTCGGCCGGGACGATCCCGCCCAGCGCGGCCTCTGCCGCCTGTTGAGCAGCCTCGTCGCCAGCTATGTCGAGGCCTATGACGAGGCCCCGCTGCCGGTCGAGGTTGCCGACAGCGCCTATCACCGCCTGCTGGCGCTGGTCGCGAGCATCGATCTGAACGCCGATGCCGACCGCAGGCTCGCCGACATCAACCGCGTGGCAGAGAGCCGGCTCTGGCAATGATAGGCGGCCTGGCCACCGCGCCGGCTTGATCACGACAGAGGCGTGTAGGTCGTGTTCATCGTGTAGTCCTTGCTTGGGCCCGACGCCACATGACGGACGACAAACGTTCCACCCGGCAGGAACATGTAGGCCGACCGGTATTCGTCGCGCCTGCAGAGATGGCGCGCATGTCCGCTCAGCTCTCCTCCGGAAGATGCGGACAGTGAAATCTCGTGAAACAGCCGCGGTGGATCTTCCTTGAAGAAGACCTGGAATCCTCCGTCGCTGTTGCTGAAGACGTATTCGCGTTCGGCCTGCACCGTGGTGCCGTTCGCGAGCTTCAGATGTCCCTGCTCGCGATAAGCCAACCGCTCCCTGTCGAGTGGCGTAAAGGTCGCTATACCCTGCATCGTGGCCTGGCCTTCGATGACCCGGTAGAAGGACCACGAGCCGATCAGCTTTTTCGTGACTTTAGAGGCTTCACCCCAGCGATCGATCGTGGCTTCGTTCATATCTTCAGGCCCGCGCGTTAACCAACCGGTCCAGACTTGCAGGAGCCGCAACCGGGAGTTCGACTTCAGCGAACCGATACCTATATCCTACCGCAACGGATGGTGATGCAGCGAGCAGCTTTGATGGCCAGACGACGCACGACGGAAGCGGACGCCGACGACCTCCCCCGCTATTTCGTCTGGGTCCGGGGCCTTGAAGGTCCCGAGCCACAGAAATGGATGGCGATGGATTTCGGCATCGGCGACTGGAAGCGATCGCTGGTGCTCGCGTATCTGGAGTTGCCGGAAGGCGAACGGCACCTGCCACTGTCGACCCTGGCGCGGCGCTATCCGCCACCGCGGGTGGATGTTTTATAGAGAGCGCCGGTTCGGCGGCCACAGATAAGGCGGACGCCGCAGCCAAACCGCCCCCATGATTATGGGTGTCGCGACCTCCACGCTGCGGCTAAGCTTGGCCTCGCGCCGCGGGGGACACGCGGGTCGCGGGACCATGAACATGAGCGAACAGGGCGAGACGGGTGAAGCCATCACCATCCTCCTCGTCGAGGACGATGCGCCGACCTGCTGGCGGCTCCAGGACGCGCTGGTCAAGGCCGGCTACGAGGTGCGCAGCGCCGGCACGCTGGCAGAGGCCCGCTCCGCGCTGGCCGAGGCGGCACCGCGCGTGCTGCTCACCGATCTCAGGCTTCCCGACGGCCATGGCGTCGAACTGATCCGCGAAATCCGGCAGCGCTTTCCCGACACCGAGATCATGGTGATCTCGGCGCTCGGCGACGAGGAGAGCGTGATCTCGGCGATCACGGTCGGCGCCACCGGCTACCTGCTCAAGGACGCCTTCCCCACCGATATCGCCACCACCGTGCGCGATCTGGTCGCCGGCCATTCGCCGATCTCGGCCTCGATCGCCCGCTTCATCGTGCGCCGGACGCAAGGTGCCGCGCAGGGTTCGGCCGAGCCGTCGCCGGGTCCCGCGCTCAACACGGCCAAGCTCACGCCGCGCGAGATCGACATCCTCTGGGGCATCGCAAAAGGCTTCAGCTACGCCGAGATCGCGAGCCATCTCGGCCTGTCCAGGCAGACCGTGCCCGGGCACATCAAGAACATCTATCGCAAGCTCGAGGTGCACACGCGCAGCGAAGCGGTGTTCGAGGCGGTGCAGCAGGGCCTGATCAAGCTGTGAGCGAGATTGCGGCGAAGGCACCGACACGCCCGCGGCGCCGGCTGATCGTGTCGCGCCTCGTGCCCTATCTGCTGCTCCAGGTGCTGATCGTGATCGCCACCATCCTCGGGCTGCGGCTGCTCCAGCCCAGCGACCCCGACGATTTCGCGGTCAGCGGATTTTCGCTGCGCGAGGACGGCGCGACGCGCCCGGTCACCTTGCCGCACTTCACGTCGTCGCGCTATTCGCTGGGCGATCCGCCGCTCTATACCGGTGCCTTCACGTTCCGGCGCGACCAAGCCGCATCGGGATGGTCGGTGTTCCTGCCGCGCTTCAGTAACGCGGTGGAGGTCGCCGTCAACGGCGTCGTCGTGCTCGACTCCCGTCGCGACGCCAACGCCAACCGGCCGGACCGCAACACGCCGCAGATCGCGATGATCCCGGCGTCCTTGCTGCGCGACGGCAGCAATGAGATCATGGTGCGGCTGTTCGTATGGGGCCCCTTGAAGGGCTTCCTCGACACCGTCTATGTCGGACCCGACGCTGCCCTCCGCCCGGCCTTCGAGACGCGCACGCTGCTGTTCGTGACGCTGCCCGTCGTGTTCTCCGCGTGGCAATCGATCCTCGCCGTCATCCTCGCGATCATGTGGCTGATGCGGCGGCGCGAGCCGGTTTACGGCGTGCTGGCGGTAGCGATGGTGCTCGGTGTCGTGCAGGCGTTCGTGCCGCCACCGGTGCCGCCGGCCCCAACGTCGCGGCTTGCCGCGGTCCTGCTGGCGTCAGCGCCGACCGAGAGCGCGCTGATCGTCATGTTCGGCGTGCTGTTCTTCGGCTGGCGCTGGCCGCGCTACGGCACGTTGCTGTTCGCTCCGGGCCTCATCGTGTTCGTGGTCGGGCTGATCGCCGGCCCGCCGCTGCCGCGCATTCTCTTTCTGGTGCTCGGCATCCCCACCGTCGGGATCTCCCTGTTCCTGATGGCCTGCGTGACCGCGACCGCAGTGGTGCGGCGGCAGGATGCGGCGAGCTTCACGATCGGCTGCGCGGTGACCATCGTACTGACCTGCTGGGTCCATGACATGCTGTCGGTGTTCGAGATCGTGACCAATGAACGCATCTTCGTCTCGCGCCTGTCCTATTCGGCGATGCTGGTCGCGATCGGTGCCGGGCTGACCTGGCGCTTCGCCCGCGCGCTGAACCAGGTCGACAGCTTCGCCGGACAGCTCGTGGCGCGCGTGCGCGAGGCCGAGGAACGGCTGAAGGCGAGCTTTGCCCGCGAGGAGGAGCGCGCCCGCGCGGCCGCGCTCGCCAATGAGCGCACGCGGCTGATGCGCGACCTCCATGACGGCCTCGGCGGCCAGCTCGTCAGCATCGTCGCGCTCTCCGAGCGCGGCCATGAGGGGGCGACCATCACGGATGCCGCCCGCGCGGCGCTGAAGGATCTGCGCCTCGTCATCGACTCCATGGACGACATCGGCGGCGACCTCATGCTCGCGCTCGGCTCCTGGCGCGAGCGCGCGACGGCACAGTTGCGGCCGCATGACATCGCGCTCGACTGGCGCGTGGCGACGCCGCAGGGCCTGCCGCTGCATCCCGAGCTCAGGCCATGGCATGTGATCCAGATCGTGCGCATCCTCGACGAGGCCGTGACCAATGCCGTCAAGCATGCGCAGGCCCGCAACGTCGCGGTCACCATCGAGACGCTCGACGGAGGCCAGGGACCGTATGGCGTGATCAGCGTGACCGACGACGGCCGCGGTTTTGTGCCTTCGGGCAACGGCGCGAGCCAGACCGCACGGGGCTTGCGCAATATGAGAAGCCGCGCCGCGCGCTGTGGCGCGGTGCTCGATCTCAGCTCAGACGCCTCGGGCACGCGCGTGCGGCTGCAATTGCCGCAAGTCTTTCCCGACAGCGACGCCGCCGGCGGCTGAAAAGCCCCCCTCCCCGAACGTGTGGGACGCGCGGAGAGAGGGGACGGGCCGGATTGTTTTGCCTGCGGAGGACGGGGGGTTCGTCCGCAAGGCTCCTTTGCCCGAAACGATGCAATCAACTCAATGGAACGAGATCGTCAGCGAACTCCGACGCGGTTGACCGGACCGCCGCGATTCATCGGCGTGCCCGCACGCACGCCAACGCCGGGCGCACCGACACCGGGTGTCGCGACTGCAGCCGCCGCGACCGGGGCTCCCGGTGCGACCACCACCGCCGCCGTCGGTCGCACCACACAGCCCTTGGGCACGCCGACGGTCTTGCAATAGACCACGGCCTGCGCCGGGCTCGTGCCCAGCGACACCATCGCCGCACCCGCCAGCACCATGACCGTCAGCCCGGCGCTCAGCGCTCCCGCTCGTTTCGACATCTTGCTCTCCTGCTTCCCGTTCGGCGCCCGATGCAATTCACCGGGTCTCGCAGCCGACGTGCAGCCTGAATGGCAAAAGACGGCGCGCGGATACATGCCATGAAGATGGGGGTGCGGCAGCCGGGGCGACGAGCCGATGCCATGAACATGGCATGGACCGGCACCCGCCCTTCGCGAGATGGTCCCGCCCGCTTGATCCCGAACGGGACCACCGACAATCCCAAAGAGGTGCTTTATGAAGATTTCGGTTCTTGCCGCGCTGCTGCTTGCCGCTACCGCCCTGCCCGCCGCAGCGCAATCCGGCCCGACATTGCAGGAACAGATGGCCTGCCGCAGTGACGCCAGCAAATTCTGCGCCGAACATGTCGGCAAGCCGCCCCAGATGAACGCCTGCCTGCGTGAGAACAAGTCGAAGCTTTCTGACGGCTGCCGCAAGGTCGTCGAGTCGCACGGGGGCTGACTACGGCTGTCATTCCGGGGCGCTCCAACGGAGCGAACCCGGAATCCATCGTGCTGCGTTCGCTGCGGATAGATGGATTCCGGGCCTGCGTGCTGCGCACGCATCCCGGAATGACGCAACCAGTTCCAAAGCACAGATCTTGCAAGCACTCCGCGAGGTGAATGTCTTCGGAGTGCTCTTCAATGTACGACACCATCATCGTGGGCGCCGGCTCGGCCGGCTGCGTGCTGGCCAACCGGCTGTCGGCCGATCCGCACCGCAAGGTTCTGATGCTGGAAGCCGGCCGGACTGCGCCGCTCGCTTCCGACATTCCGTCGGACTGGCCGACGATGTTCAACACATCGGTCGACTGGGGCTATTACACCGAACCGCAGGCGGGCTGCCGCGGACGGCGCATCTTCTGGCCGCGCGGAAAAATGGTCGGCGGCTCCGGCGCGATGAATGCGATGATCTACATCCGCGGCCTGCCGTCCGACTACGACGGCTGGGCGCAGGCGGGCTGCGCAGGCTGGGCCTGGCGCGACGTGCTGCCGAAATTCATTGCCTTCGAGAGCAATGCGCGCTTCACCGACAATCCCTTCCATGGCACGCGCGGTCCCCTGCACGTCGCCGACGTTCCCCATGTCGATCCGAATGAACTGAAATGGCTGGAGGCGGCGCAGGCCGCGGGGCTGCCGCACAATCCCGACTTCAACGGCGCCACCCAGGAAGGGGCAGGCTTCTTCCAGTTCGTCATCAAGGACGGCGAACGCTTCGGCACCGGCAAGGCCTATTTGCGCCCGGCACTGGCGCGGGCCAATCTCACGCTGAAGACGGGCGTGCGCGTCATCCGCATCATCATCGAGCGCTCCCGCGCGATCGGCGTCGAATATCTCGAGAACGGGCAGCCGAAGAGCGTCTTCGCCACCACCGAGGTGGTGGTCGCCTCCGGCGCCATCGGCTCGGCGCAGCAACTGCTGCTGTCAGGCGTCGGCCCGGCCGACGAATTGAAGGCGGCCGGCGTCGACGTCGTGCACGATCTGCCGGGCGTCGGCAGGGATCTCCAGGATCACATCAACATTCCCATCACCTTCTACACGAAGGAGAAGATCGGCGTCGGCGCCTGGACGGAGGAGAGCCTGGCCGCAAGCCTTGCCGAGTGGGAAACCAGCCGCAGCGGTCCGCGCACCTCTCCCTGGGTCGCTGCCGGCGCGCATGTGAAGAGCCGCCCCGACGTCGAGCCCGACCTGCAGCTCTATGGCGCGATCAGCCCGCACCGCGACTATGTCCGCTTCCTGTCGTCGAAGCCGGGCATCACCCTGCATGCGACGTTGCAGCGGCCGAACAGCCGCGGCCGGATCACGCTGCGCTCGGCCGATCCGATCGAACATCCCGCGATCGACCCCGGCTATTTCGCCTCGGATGCGAGCGGCGACGACATCGCGACCATGATCGAAGGCGTGCGCATCAACCGCCGCATCGCCGCGCAAGCGCCGCTGAAAGAGATGATCGAGGGTGAGATCACGCCCAGCGCGGAAGCGGTGAGCGACGCCGAGATCGCCGACTATATCCGTGGCCATTGCACGACACTCTATCATGCCGCCTCGACCTGCCGCATGGGTACGGACGGTCTGGCCGTCGTCGATCCGCAGCGGTTGCAGGTGCGCGGCATCGACGGCCTGCATGTCGCCGACGCCTCGGTGATCCCGATCATGATCTCAGGCAACATCCAGACGCCGACGATCCTGATTGCCGAATGCGCGGCGGCCGCGATCCTGGGCTAGGCGCTAATCGTCGTCAGGCCCGAACAGCCTGATCTGCGGGAAGCCGCCACGCGGCCGGCTCGCGTAATCGCGCGCATCGGAATCCTCGCGAACGCTCCGTGCCACGTCGTCCCAATCGGTGCGATCGCGCATGCCGCGCGGCTCGCGAGAGTCGTAGCGGTGACGTTCCGCCCAGCGCTCGCGGCGTTCGGCTCGGCGCCGTTCGGACGCGGCACGCTTCAGGTCGGAATCCCTGGCCTTGGCATAGGCATTTTCAGGTGAGGAGGATTGGTTCGTCGAAGGCTGCTGCTCGGCAGGCTTCGGCGGCTCAACCGCGGCCGCTTGCGAAGGCTGCGGCGCTGGTGGTTCTGCGTTCGCCTGAGCGGTCTGCGTGTCGGACCTTGCGGCTTCGGGCTTTGCTTCGGCCTGGGCTGGCGCTGCAATAATCATGCCGAAGGCTTGCGAGCCGGTGAGATATTGCACGCGCTCCGGCGCATTGGTCGTGCGCTGCGACACCTTGTTGGTGTCCGCGCCCTGCTTGGGCGGGCTCGGATTCATGATATTGCCGGCGACGATGCCGCCGCCGAGACCAATGGCAATGGCCGCGATGATCGTTCCGGCACCGACGAAATAAGCTGTCGTGGCGCGCATTGATCCACTCCCTCTTTTGGGGCGGGCAACGCGTTGGGATTACCGGATGTTCCTGATGCCGGCGGGTTCCGATAAGGGAAACCGCGCGCGTCAGATCTGTTGCGCGACCTTCTCGAGCCCGATGAGGCGGGCGAGCTTGCGCACTTCTTCCTTCTGGTCGTCGCGCAGCTGGAACAGCAGCGGCATCGCGGCCGACTTCAACTGCTGCACCTCGTCGCAATTCGGATCGATCTGCGCGCTGGGCGGCGCGTTCGGATTCGACAGCTTGTTCGCCTGCATCCTGCGCGCGACGTTGCGCAGCGCAGTCTCGACCGAAGGCCAGTAATATTCCTGCGACGACGACAGCTTCAGACGATCCTTGATGCCCGAAATCTGAACGTCGGAGAGCAGCGAATAGGACTTTTGCGGCTGCGGCTTGGCGACGACTTTCGGCTTGGCCGGGACGTCGACGGCGGGAACTTCCGCTGCCGCGGGCGCCTCATGCGCGTTTGCTTTCGGCATCGGGAAATCGGACGGCGTCGCAGCGGCAAAGGCCTGGCGCAGCGGCTCGGTCAGGACCGGCGCCTGCGCGAGCCTGTCGGCGGGCACCTGGACCGGCTCGATCGCGGCCGAGGCCAGCGCGAGCGTCGGAACCAGGCGATCGGCCTTGGCGGCACGGTTGGTCGTGAGCGGCTTCGCGGGCAGGGCTTCGGTGATCATCTCAGCGCTGACGCTGGGCACGCTGTCACGGCCGAGGATGGCAGCGGTGGCGGCGCCGAGGACGAGGAAACAGGTCAGCACAACGATGGTGATGGCTTTGGACAAACGTCCCTCCGCGCCCACAACTTCAAGTCCACGTGATCACTGCCCGGAAACTGGGCGATAATTAAGGCCTAACCGTGCCATTGCGGCGGCAATCGCGCGGACTGCGGCGACATCGCCGAAACCCCAAGGAAATCAGGCAGCTGCCGCCAGATCATAGGCGTCCTGGATGTCGGCGACGATCTCGGAGGCCTCCCAGACCGCGCGCGGCTCGACCGATTGCAGCGTCACCGTCCAGTTGCCGCCCCGGCGGGTGCGGGGGACGCTGACGATGTCGAAGCGCACATTGCGGCACAGCGGATGGCGGGCCAGCGCATGGGCGACGCGGACGCGGATCTCGTCCAGCGATGCCGCCGTCTTGGTGTTGAGAAACTCGTAGTCCATCGCCTGTCCCTCTCGGTCCTGATTGGCGGCCTCGAGAGGGATTCTTGGCGGGCGATGGTTAATCTGCCGTTAAGTGGGCCGGGCCGGAGCTATGCGGGATTAACTGTGACCGATGCGATCGCGCCCACCTGCCTCGCGGTATTCCGCGATCGTCCGCGCAACGAGATCATCGACCGCGAGCACATCGGTGACGCCCGACGTCGCGTGCCCGCCGCTCCAGATGTCGCGCCAGCGCTTGGGTCTGTTCTCGCGCGCGGTGACGTCGATATCCTCCGCGATGTCGATCGCGCCGCGCGCCGGCAGGTCGTCGGGATCGAGACCGGCAGCGATGATCGACGGCTTCAGCATGTTGGTCTGGAGGCCCGTGAACGCGGTGGTGAGCAGGATGTCGTCGGCGCTGCTCTCGACCAGCATTCGCTTGTAACGGTCATCCGCCATGCTCTCGCGCGTGGCGATGAACTTCGTGCCCATATAGCCGAGATCGCAGCCGAGCACCTCGGCCGCATGCAGCGCGCGCCCGTCGCTGATACCGCCCGCGAGCACGATGATGCCGTCATAGAACGCACGCACCGCGCGGACGAAGGCGAACGGATTGAGCCAGCCGGTCTGTCCGCCCGCGCCTGCGGTGAGCAGGACGAGCCCGTCTGCCCCCGCTTCCGCCGCGCGTTCGGCATGGCGGATCGAGGCGACGTCCGCCAGTACCAGCGCACCCGCGTCATGCAGCGGCTTCAAGACCGGCGCCGGCGAGCCGACCGAGGTGATGACGATCTCCGGCTTGTGCCGCAGCAGCACGGAGAGATCCTGCTCGAGCCGCGCATTGGAGCGGTGCACGATCAGGTTCGGGCACAGCGGCGCTGCCTTGCGGCCGGTCTGATCTTCGTGCTGTCCCAGCCGTGTTTCGATCTCAGTGAGCCACGCATCGAGTTGTTCCGTACTGCGGCAATTCGCAGTGGGGAAGCTGCCGATCACGCCGCTCTGGCAGGCCGCGACCACGAGCTCCACGCCCGACACCAGAAACATCGGCGCGGCGATCAGCGGCAGGGCGAGACGATCGCCGAAACGTTGCAGACGCTCTGACCTCACGCATGCCTCCCTCGCGCGGGCTTTGTCGTTTCCTCCCGCATTCCCTGTGCTAGCGTTACAGCAACATTGGCACGTTAGAGGCCGATGACAAAGCAACGAGGAAACATATGTCCGATCCGCTCCACGCATCGTCGCCGACTTGCGCGCAGACGCTACGGGCACTGTCGCGCTATCCCGGCCGCACCGCTTTCGCCTGGCCCGGCGGATCGCTGAGCTACCAGAGCACGATCGACCTGATCGGACGCATCCAGGGCGTGTTCATGCGGCTTGGATTGCAGCCCGGCGCGCGCGTCGCTTTCCTCACCGCAAACCGCGCCGACACCTGGTGCGCCGGTGTCGCCGCGCAATTGTCGCGGCTCTGCGTGACCTGGCTGCATCCGCTGGGATCGCAAGGGGACCAGCTGTTCCAGCTCGAGGATTCCGAGGCCGAGGTCCTCGTGGTCGATGCGGCCGCCTTCCGCGATCGCGGCGGCGAGCTCGCCGCGAGCGCAGGCCGGCTCAAGGCGGTCTTCACCATGGGACCGGCCGACTATGGCGTCGATCTGCTGCAGGCGATCGAAGTCGAAGGCCACACCAGCGCACAGTGCCTTGCCGGCCCGGACGACCTCTCCACGCTGAACTACACCGGCGGCACGACCGGCAAATCCAAGGGGGCGTTGCGCTACCACCGCGAAAATGCCGGGGGAGCCGCCGCGATCCTCGCCGACTTCGAAATCCCGGAGGGAGCGCGCTATCTCGCGGTCGCGCCGATCAGCCATGTCGCCGGCACGAAGGTGCTGCCGACCCTGATGCGTGGCGGCACCGTACACATGCTGAAAGGCTTCGATCCCGAGGCCGTGCTGGCGACGATCGCTCGCGAGCGCATCAACTTCACGCTGTTCGTGCCGACCATGATCTATGTGCTGCTCGACCATCCCGCGCTGGGCAGGACCGACCTGTCCTCGCTCGAGCTCGTGCTCTACGGCGCCTCCGCGATGTCACCGAGCCGGTTGCTCGAAGGCATCGAACGCATCGGCCCGGTGTTCTCGCAGCTCTACGGACAGACCGAATGCTATCCGATCTCGGTGTTGCGCAAGAAAGATCATGATCCCAGGACGCCGGAGCTATTCCTGTCCTGCGGCTTCCCGATCGCCGCCTGCGAGGTCAAGCTCCTCGACGACAACGACCAGGAGGTGGCGACGGGCGAGGCCGGCGAGATCTGCGTGCGTGCCCCGCATGCGATGGCGGAGTACTGGAAGCGGCCGGACATCACCGCCGAGACGCTGAAGAACGGCTGGGTCCACACCGGCGACATCGCACGCAAGGACGAGCGCGGCTACATGTTCATCCTCGACCGCAAGAAGGACATGATCGTCTCCGGCGGTTTCAACATCTTCCCGCGCGAGGTCGAGGACGTGCTGTCGCAGCATGCCGATGTGGCGATGGTCGCGGTCGTCGGCGTTCCCGATGAGAAATGGGGCGAGGCCGTCACCGCCGTTATCGTACCGCGCGAGGGTGCCAGGCCTGATGCCGATGAGCTGATCAATCTCGTGAAGACGCGAAAGGGCTCGGCGCATGCGCCGAAGCAGATCCAGTTCGTCAAGCAGCTGCCGATGACTGGCGTCGGCAAGGTCGACAAGAAGGTACTGCGTGCGGGCTTCTGGACCGGGCGGGACCGGATGGTGGGGTAAATACCCCGGGATTTTACGGTGTTGTTGTGGCCCCGGCACCACAGCGCGCAACGGAGTGCGCGCCAGCGATGCCCACCCGATTGCCCGCGAATCAGGGAATCACCTAGACCGCTGACGGGGCTGGGAAGCGGAGTAAGCCATGAGAGTCGCTTCCCTGGAAAGTGCAGTCGCCGCGGTCACGTTGATCACGGCTATCATCGTGGTGCTGTGGGAGATCAAGATCTTCTACGGTTTGTGAAATGGCAGGATGCCAGCGTCGAGCAAGAGCTCGTAACCAGGTGTCCCTTCCGCGGCGGCGGAAGCCTGCCGTTCATTCGGAAGGAACGATCGCGGCCCTGCCGTCACCGCTTCTCGATCACCAGGCTCTGCACCGCGCGGCCGAAATAGCCCTGCCGGTCGGCAAGCCGCGACATCGCAAGGCCCGCGCCATCAGGGCCGATCCATGAGTCGCCGTCGAGCAGGATCCACTCGCCGACCGGCTGGCGCGCAAAGCTCACGGTGAGATCGGCGTTGATGTAGGTCCAGGCGCGGAAGTCGAGCGTCGAGGCGGTGCCGTTGGAGAAGTCGGCGGCGACCACGGCGCGCATCGCCTGCGAGATCGCTTCGCCCTCGATCAGAGGATGGTCGACGCGAAACCAGATCGCGCCGGCACCGGCCTGGCCGAAGCGGCCGCGCGCGGCGCGCATCGAGACCGATCGCACGAACGGGCTGGTGGCGGCGTGACCGTCCTCAACAAGCGAGTCCTCCGGAGACCGCAGCGTGACCGGCAACTCCTTGACCTCATCCGGCAGCGCCTGCGCCTGGCGCCTGACCTTGAGCACGGTGGCGCCGACCACCTGCACGCCGTCGGCGAGCAGCTTGATCTCGCAGAGCTGGATCTTGCGGCCCTCGCGCAGTACTTCGGTCGCAATCGTGAGCGGCGCCACTGGGACCGGCCGCATCAAATCGATCGTGACGCGCGCGATGTCCATCGCAACAGGCGTCGGAATGCGCTCGGCCGCCCATGTCACCAGCGATGCCGGCGCCGAGCCGTGCTGCATGCGCCGGTCCCAGGGTCCAGCAGCATCCGGGCTGGTGACGACGTTGTTACCGTCGACGCGGTAGATGGGGGACATGCTTTCACCGTGGCGCACATTCGCAGTTCAGAAGACGGTGTCGTCCCGGCGCAGGCCGGGACCCATACTCCCAGGGAGAAGTTGTGACGCAAGACTGATAACCAGGAGTCTTCGCCAAACTACTCCCTGTGGTTGATGGTGTGGACGGCCCCCTACGGCATCAGGTGTGCCAGAATGAGGTTGTCACACACCCATTCACAGGAGCCGTCCGTGAGCC
>NZ_JACIHE010000017.1 GCF_014198245.1 Bradyrhizobium sp. cir1 | reverse complement strand
CTCGGCTGTCAGTTCAGGGCGGTTCATGTAGCCCCGTGCCACCCCCGCCCCGCCAATGTAAAGCTCGCCCACCGCGCCGAACGGCACGGGCGCGCCATGGCCATCCAGCAGGTATACCCGCGTGTTGGCGATTGGACGCCCGACGTGAGGCATCTGGGGCCAACATGACGGATCGGCTGCAAGGTGGTGCTCAGAAATGACGCTGATTTCCGTGGACCCATATTGATTGATCAATCTCGCGTTCGGGTGTGCTTCGAAGAACGCCCTAAGCAGTGGAGTTGCCTGCAATCTCTCGCCGGCTGTATAAAGCTCTCTTAAAGAGGGCAGCTGCACGCGCTGCGTGCTCCAGACTTCCACAAAATGATTCAATGCCACGAACGGGAGGAACAGCCGCTCGATCGCCTCCCGCTCTACAAATTCCAATAGGTCGGAGAATCGCCTCCGGGTCTCTTCCCGCACGAGCACAAGCGCTCCGCCGTCCTTCCAACAGATGAACAATTCCTGGCAGGACACATCGAAGTTCAGGGTCGCGAATTGAAGTGTGCGCAGTTTTGACGTGCTAATCCCCGCAAGCGAATTCACAAGCGCGCCATGGGACATTTCAACGCCCTTGGGGATTCCGGTTGAGCCGGAGGTATAGATAACATAGGCAAGATAGCGCGAGGTGAGGCCAAGCGTGCCCGGGTCCGGGTTCGAAGCCGGACGCTCGGCCCAAGGCGGGATCGCCGTCTCCAGATCGACCACCGTCACATCGGCCACGGCTTCGGCGCCCAATGCGGTTCGACCGGCGACATCACAAAGCAGCAGTTTCGGTTTTGCGTCGTCGACGATCTGCCGCAGTCGCGCTGACGGATAAGCCGGATCTAGCGGCAGATAGGCGCCGCCAGCCTTCATGATCGCCAAGACACCAACCACCATCGCAAGGCTGCGTTCCAGGCAGATCGCCACCGGCGGGTCCGGCTTGACCCCAAGCTCGATCAGATGATGCGCCAGCCGGTTGGCCCGCGCATTGAGTTCGCCATAGCTCAGTCTCTCCTTCTCATGGACCACCGCCACCGCTTCCGGGGCCTTTTGCACTTGCGCCTCGAACAGCTCATGGATACATCGCTCATACGAACAAGGCGCCGCCGTCCGATTCAACTCCTCCAGTAGATACGCGCGCTCGTCAGTCGGCAGAATGCCGATTCGGCCGACAGGCTGCCCCGCATCGTCCATCACGCCGCGTAACAAAGCTTGCAAATGCTGCGTCATGCGGTCGATCTGCTCGGGCGCTAATCGAGCGGCATCAAAATGCCAGCGGAAGCTCCCATCCAGAGCGCGAACCTCAAAGGTCAGCAAATCGCCGCATAAGGCTTGGCCAGCCTTGTGGCTCGTCGACAGATCGTCGGCGCCGGAACAGCTCTCTTTCGTGATTGCAATGCCGATCGGCCAAGGCTGGCGTGCCCGTAGTGCCTCCACTCCTCGCAATGTCGGGCAGCGCGCGATAAGATCCCGAGTATAGCTAGCGTGCGTCCTCAGCTGCGCGACTTCGGCCGCTACGATTTTGCGCACTTCTTCAAAATCGAGAGCAAGCTCAATGCAAACATCCATCGGCACGACGGAGGCGATTAACGCCTCGACGAGTTTACAGCCAGCTTGCAATCCATCCCATGCAGGTTTCCATCCCAGTTGAAATTCGGCTTCCCCCGTCATCCGAGCGAGATAGATCAGCCAAGCCGTTACCAGATATTCCGACCGATCTTGTGGGGACAATTTAGCCAGAGCGCTTGGGCTAAACCACGAACTCGACTGCCATCGAGAAGGCGCCGCAGCCACGGACGATGACACGAAAGGAGGATGCAATCTTCTAAACTGCTCGAGCCGCCGTCGCCAAAACTCCTCCCCTCGCGCAAGGAGTTCATGTGCGGCAGATATGCTGTGCACCTGTTCATCGCTCAAGTTCGGAAGGCGACTTCCTTGATTCACGCAAATCGCTCACACGTTCGAATCTATTTTGGGGCTTAGGCTGGTCTGCATTGATGTGGCGAGACCCGCCGAAGCAGATCACTCAATTTTCCTGCCAACCTTCCGCATCACCAAATATGATGCGGGCGGTATCGCAGCTGCCACTCGACCGCGTCAGAGTTCTGGTAAGCGTTCGCATCGACCGACTGCTCCTCTATGGCACTCTTTAGAGGATTACGCATTTATCGTGCCAAAGGTGAAATCGGGTGCAATCAATGCGATAGCCACAGCGGTGCTATGTCAGCTATCCAACAGCGTCGCCAGACATCGTACAACTGAGCGCGCTATCAATCGGCACAAGCCTTCGCCCGCGCGGTCTTCCGGACAAGGAAAAAGGGACCTGGAATACCAAAGTAATTTGTCAGCTCAGCCGAAGCGCATCGCGTGCGCCTTAGTAAAACCTGCACAAACACTTTTTCTAAGTCCGAGCGTGCGATACGAGGCAGTGCTGGATCGCTCGAGTAAATGTTTCTCGCAATTAGCGGCAGTCATGTTGGATTGGCGTTTCTTCGCATCTCTCAATATGTGGATCCTGCCGGGTCGTCGAGCTTGTGGCGCTCGGTTCCGGCGAGGGGCGGGTTGAAGATGCTAACGAGGATCATGTCGTTGTTTCGTCCCCCTCGCAGGAAATGCTTGTCATGCTTGTCAAGCACATACATGTCACCCTTGCGAATGGGAAAGACATTGCCGTCCATGTCCTCGACCTCGCCCTCTCCGCCGATGCAGTAGCAGGCCTCGAGATGATTCCGGTATTGTAGAAGAGAAACGGTGTTAGCGCGCACGACGGTGTGGCAGATGCTAAAACCCATGCCGTCCTTATCCGTCAGAAGGCGGTGGCTAGTACCATTGCCCCAATCGACGAAGTGATCGGTTGCTTCGACGTCGTGCAGGCTACGCACAATCATAGTCTTCGATCGCCCGGTGCAGGTTGAAGTGATTGATCCAAAAGCTGGAGGCCTTTGTTCTGCCAGGTAACTGCGACTTCCCTGTCGCGCGGCCGACTGCGGTCTGCGTCGAAACAACCGACCGTCGGCCGCGGAGAACCTGTGCAGTAGCTCTACGGGATCGGCTACACGCAAAAGGCCTGCCATTTGCCCGACGGCGACTAGTGAAAATATCGGCGCGAGGGTATTTCGCAGGCGAGCCCGATCGGCGCTTACAAACTTGATGTTCTACCTTTCGCGTGGCGCCGCCGCTCACCTTTATATTCCCCAGAATGCTGCTGGAGATATTGCCGGCGCCATAAACTCTCTCCAGTCGCAGATTTGGCAAGTCGTTTCCTTCCTTGCTGTGCCTCTCGCCGCGAACACGGTTCCGTAGCGTCTCAGCTAGTAGAGCAAATCTCATGCCGTGGTCGCAGACCGATGAAGGATGAAGTTGTGGCGATCTCAGCTGGCTAGCGAGTGAGAACGATTTGGCTGGGCGTGTAGCTAATCTAACAAACTGCCGAGATATGGCCGAATACAAACAGGTCCGCGAGCGAGAACCGGTCGACCAGTGCGGCTTTCTGATCCGCTATAGGCAAATGCCGATACAGATTAAGCTCCTAATACCCGACCCGAATGAACTCACGTGCAGGTCAGCAGATCAGGTCCTCGGGCTAGGCCAACAGCGGGCGGACATCATCGACTATTTGCCGGGTCGCGAGCTCATGATGACGCCGTCGGCGAGAAATCGCGTGGTCCCGAATGCGCGCGTCGCTCGCGGCTCCGAGCCTAGCTTGCCGACATGTCCGCCCCCTTCGGAAGGCTAAACGCGAGCGGGAAGGTCTCGGCCGAAAGAGACAAGAGCGCGGTCTGCTCTTCGGTGAGGCGTCTTTCAATGAACTGACGGTCGACATCCGACAGGTTCGACTTCAGCAGGCGACGATAGCGGTGGATGTTGTTGCGGCGAGCACGAATGCGGGCCAGATATTCATCGAGCATCCTGGACGCTCCTGAGGTCGTCGCAATCTCTACGAAGAGATATTCGGGCGAGCATGTCGCCGATCAACGCGCGGCCTGTCATCGCAACTCGGAAGCCGTTCGGCAGGCGGATAAGGACCATGGCAGTCCGTGATATCATTCGTTCGCCTAGCCTAGCATTTTCATCGCGACGATCTGGAGCGTTTTTGGCACGCCATACGCCGTCTTTCTGCTCGGCTAGTCGCTCATACCGAGCTGGGCGCTTGTAAGGCGCAAGGAATAGTCGGCTACCCCCCGCGCGGGCCGCTTGTCGCTAGCTCACCCGACAGTATTCTCGCCCGACGAGCTGAACATCGTTTGCCGATGTGCTATACGCATCTTCGTTGAGAACAGCTTTGTTTGAGAGTTTCGATGTCTCTTTCGATTGGATTGATTGTCGACGGCTATGTGAAACTAAAAGACCGCAGCGCGCTGGAGAACCTTCTGGCGCATCGGCGGGAGCTACTGCAGCAGTTGAACTGCGTTACTGGAGTTGATCCGAAGCCAGCGATTGCTCAGGTCAGGCAAGACATCACAGTGATCGAAATGGCACTTGCGGCGCTCGCCCAGGAGTAAACAGCAACGGCGTACCGGCTCGCGTGAGTTGACGGCCTTCCGGCGCCGTACATTGAGTTCGCCCTCGTTTCCGGACGAAGGTTATTAGCGGATGCCTCACCGGTATCGTGGCGCGCAAGGGTGCTTGTGTCGGACACCTGCCGCGACAAAGCACCCGCTGTCAGCTCAAGTCCCTTCTTTTACATTTCAACGATCGGGCTCGCAGCGAGCAACGCGCCAGCCGATTCACATCGGATAACGCCGCGTCTTGGATGACGTTAGGCCGCCATCGATTTGCGACCACGATACACCTCTGCGAGCTGCCGGAACGCTCAGCCGCAGGCGCCAGGATCTTCAGCACTGTGACCTGGAGATTCACCTCAATGACAAACTATGTCCTAGATCTATCGCCACATCGTTGGTGCTCTGGAAAGAGCTTCCTGACCGATCTGTTTAAGCAGATCGGGGCGCGTCTCACCTCTGGTGGCGGCCTCCAGAATTTTGGAGGCAACGTAGGCGCGGACGCCGGCGTCATACGGTGAGACGCTCTCGCAAACCTCATCCAGGATCGTGCGCAGAAGCGCAGTCGTGGCACCGTCCAGCATTGGGAGAGCTCCCTCATACCATCGAGGAAGATAATGGGCAATTTGCTGGACCGCAACGCAAGTGCATCAGATCGTACGAGCCTCTCCGCGAGTGCGGGTCAGCCGATTTCCAGCGCGGTGCAATGTCCAGCACCTCTGCGACCGCTGATCCATTGCGCCAGCTCGCTTGATCGGCCTACTTTTGTTTTCTCGTCGGCCGTCTCGGCTTAAATTGAACCTGATGAGGCTCGGCAACGAACTAGAACCGTCCGTGCATTGGCCTGCCGCTTCCGCCCAGTCAGTCCGGCGCGCTCGGGTTTGGAGCCGATAGGTGCGTCTTGTCTGGCGACGAAATCGGGCCACCGGTGCCCGCGCTCAGTGCCCCCTTGACTCGCCCCTGGCCGCTCTGAGGGAACTTCGGCTTTATGCGGCTTACCGAGGTCGTCTGCACGATCGTGAAGTAATTTCATGGTCATGGACGTGTGGTTATTAATCCATAATCGCGCGTATTGGCAGCACACGATTTTGAGCGAACCTCCTTTGGCAAGACCCGCTTGCACGCGGATGATCTAGATAGCGACTTGCGTTTTGGACATATAGGCTTGGTTAGCTGAAGGACCCAGCACGGACGCGAACGTCGCGTGAAAATTCATCGGGGCGCCGCCGTAATGCAGGATTTGAGCGCGAGAGCGCGGCTCGTTGCATTAATCGATATTGCCATTTTGTTACAGTCTCCGCCCAGAGAAATCACATGCAGCCGGAGGGCGTCATATTCAGCGGCCACATTGTTGGGGGACATTACTGCAACTGAGCATGAGCGACGAGCGAGATGGCGTCGCCGAAACTGCCGTCGCATCTGTGAGCTGGGCGCAAGCCCTTTGTAGGGAGGGAGCTAGCAACCAGCGCACCGCTGGCTGCGTGTGAAACGCTCCGATCTGACGCCGAGGCTCGCCTCGTTCGGGGAGAGAAGCGACTGGGCTGTTCAGATTATGTGCTGCGTTTGTCGAATCGGAAAGGGAGCCACATGAATCATCTCGGCAGAAGCCATCGTCGCACAACATCTTTGATGACAGACGAACAGCACGAGCTGGAGCGCTGCAAGCAGGAGATTGCGCGCCTCAAACAGCTGGTTGTACGACTTTCTGAAATTGTTTTGCGCTACGTCGTAAAGAGCGCAAAGCGGTCGGAATGTCCCGGAGCGCTTGAGCGAGCCGCCGAAGTCATAAAACGGAAAGCGAACTCGCGCTTGGCTGTCTCGGCGGCGTGGGAGCGGCCCCGCCTCGCTCCACCCCGTCAGCGGCAGAGCCAATCTCCAGCCGACATCATGAGCTCTAGCGGGGGGCGGTTGTTCAGCACGCAAAGGGCAGTTCCGGATCACCTTCGAGAGTTCTTCCAGGATGTTGAGGATTTCAGGGCCAGCCCATCCGGTTCGACTGGTTCTCAGCGAATCCCTTGCGGATCTGGCTACGATGGCGACCAGGACAGGACTACGTTGTCGATCAACCGAGTCGAGCCGACGTACGCTGCGACACAGAGCACCGCGGCAGAGCGCAGAGGGCTCTCGGCAATCCTTAGGGTCCCCGTGTCGACAAGCTCAAGGTACTGCAGTCGATCGACCCTTTCCAAATGCTTTCTTGCAAGCGCAATCAGCGTTGCCGCGTCGCGCTCCCCTGAGGCAAACTCCTGCGCTGCGGCCAACAAGCCACGGCTGATCGCAAGGCTCCGACCACGTTCTTCCGGGCTGAGATAACGGTTGCGACTGCTCATTGCCAGCCCATCTGGCTCCCGCACGGTTGGCACGGTGACAATCTCGATCGGAAGATTCAGATCAACCGTCATGCGGCGTATCACAGCGCATTGCTGAAAATCCTTCTGTCCAAAGTACGCGACGTCCGGCTGCACCATGTTGAATAGCTTGCAGACGACAGTCGCTACACCACGAAAATGTCCAGGCCTGAAAGCTCCGCAGAGCGGTTTTGCGAGTTCGCCCGGCTCGACAAAGCTCTCAAATTGAGCCGGATAGATCTCCTCTGCACTTGGCGCGAAGATGATGGAGACCCCGGCACTGCGGCACAACGCTTCATCCCGCGCGAAGTCGCGAGGGTACCTGCTGAGATCCTCATTTGGGCCGAACTGAGTTGGGTTGACGAAGATGCTAACGACAGTGACGTCGCAGTGTCCCCGGCTCGCCGACATCAGGGCTAGGTGGCCGTCGTGCAGGTATCCCATCGTCGGAACGAATCCGATGCGCTTATCGGCATTGCGAACATCTGCAAGGGCGCGGCGCAGCTCAGCGACCTTCGTGATTACTTGCATTTCTTACCTTGATTCAGGTTGAATTGGAGGGCACCCAGTCGGCGATGGCATGCCGAAGCTGATCAGGAAGCCGATAGCACTCCTCTGAGCCCGGGAATGCACCTTTGCGGATATCGGCAGCCCAGCGCGACAGCGCCTCCTGGAACAGCTGGAAACCGTTTGTATAGGCACGAACGAATTTGGGGCGATGGCCTTCGGTAAGCCCCAAGACATCATGAAACACGAGCACTTGGCCCGAGCAATCGGGTCCTGCTCCGATCCCGATGGTGGGTATCGTGAGAAATTCGGTTGCTCGCGCTGCGAGCTCGGCAGGAATGCCCTCCAGGACCAGCGCGAAGCAGCCGGCTTCCTGCAGGCGGTGCGCGTCATCGAGCAGCCGCAAGGCGGTATCCGTTGTCCTTCCTTGCACCTTGAATCCACCCATGACGTTGACGCTCTGCGGGGTCAGCCCGAGATGTCCCATCACAGGAATTTCGCAATCGACCAAGGCGCGTACCATCTCGATGCGTTTGGCACCACCCTCGAGTTTCACAGCATCGGCGCCGCGCTGCAGAAAACCTCCTGCATTGCGAATCGTATCCTCAGAACCGACATGAAAGCTCAGAAAGGGCATGTCGGCCACAAGCAGGGCATGAGGCCTCGTGCGCGCAACAGCCTCCAGGTGATGATTCATCATGGCCACGCTGACGGGCAACGTGTTGTCGAATCCCAGGCAGACGTTTCCAACGCTATCGCCGACCAGGATGATGTCGACAATGGGATCCGCGATGCGCGCCGCGACCGCATCGTAGGCGGTCGTCATCACGACACGCCGTCCTTTATCCTTCCACTGCTGTAGTGCCGGAATGGTGACACGCTCTAGAGGCTGCTCTGAACTCTGGCTCATATTGAATCCGTTCCCCGCACACTGTCGGCGTTTCCTAGAGAAGGTGGGAGAAACCTGTCAATGGCATGGAGAATGGAGATCCCAGTTCTCTAGAACTGGAGAACTGCGCAAAAGCAGTCCAATGGTCGCGCAACCATGAGACAAGACCTTCCTCATCGCGATTTCACCACCCGGTGGCTCGTCTTCCCCTACAGTTTGAGCGACTATGCCGGCCAAAGACTCGATCGAGGAGCGGCGCTCGCGACGAGCCACCATCTGCACGCGTTTCTGGGCTGATTGCAGTCTCTCCAAACGGTGACGGCTCGACCGGGCCGAGCTGGAGCTGCGGGCAGTCGGGACT
This sequence comes from Bradyrhizobium sp. cir1, assembly GCF_014198245.1. Classification (GTDB taxonomy): domain Bacteria; phylum Pseudomonadota; class Alphaproteobacteria; order Rhizobiales; family Xanthobacteraceae; genus Bradyrhizobium. The sequence goes on along the minus strand of NZ_JACIHE010000017.1, from coordinate 177,974 downwards.
CCGTCTTTAGGGCACACACCTCCGTGCCTGCCCCTAGGGATACTCGTGGGGCTCCCGCTTCGGCGCTGGCGTGCCGAGCAAAGCGAACGGATGGCAGGCCAGGAACGTCCAAAGGTGACAGGCCGCTGTAAGCGCAGCGAGAGGCGCGGTCGAGTAGATGTCGTCGCGAAGGCGCTCAGACCGAGCCAGCCTGCTGGCCCTGTAGGCCCTGAAGTCGATTATTTTTGCCGATGTTTCTGTCACTTGATTTCCACGCGCTCTAGAGGGCCACTCGAATTGACCAGGGCCGTACCGGCACAACTCAGTCCATTCCTAAGCCGCTCGCCGCCATCGAAGCCATTTCTGATCGGCCTCCCGCCGCGCCTTGAAGCGGTTGACGCACTTCTTGGAGCAAAGGGCCGTTCGCCAGCTGTAATGGCGAATCAGCCCAAACTTTCCACCGCATATCGCGCAGCATGTGGCTGAATGGTCGAGGGAATTACGGATGTGCATTCTCGCCTCCTGTCAGACATTTACTTGGGAAGCAACGCTGCCCTCTGAGCACAGCACCACGTGCGCACCAAAGGTGCGGTCGCCCGGCGGTCCGTCTCCCTGGTTCTTGCAGCCATCAAGAGCTTGACTCTGATGTCCGGCTGCCTCGCGAAGCAGTACTTTCCGCAGAATGCCTCACCGAGAACTTGCTCAAGATAATGGATTTCTCTAATCGCAATTAACGCAATTCGCTCGACATTTCGGCCAAATTCTGCGCCTTTCTTGGCTAGCCCGCAGGATTGCTGCGGCAGTTGGATCGGGAGCGCATAAAGCAAGTGCTTAAAGCACGATCAGCCTGCGAGCCGTGATTGCTGCATCCTCGTTGCACTATCAAACGGCAGCAATACGGACACTTTCGCCTTGCAAGATCCTGTCACTGCAGACGATTGCACAGTCTCATGCATCTCACATCAGCAAGTCAGCAGCGTCACGGATAGCAGCATAGATTTCATCAAGGTCGGCCGCCGTAACGCAGTAAGGCGGCATCACGTAGATCGTGTTACCGAGTGGGCGCAACAGCAGATTCCGCGCTTGGAAGAAAGCCAAAAGCTTCAGCCCGATGTCCGCCAGATAGCCGGCATCGCTCGTGTTGAGTTCAAGCGCTGTGACTGTTCCTGTGCGTCGGACGTTTGCGAACCGTGAATCGGCGCGGAATGGCGCGAGTGCCTGTTCTTGCATGCTGGCTAAGGATGCTAGCCGCCGGCGATATTCCAGATCCTGCCATAGCTCCAAATTAGCCTTGGCAGCGGCACAGGCCAGTGGATTGGCCGTATATGAGCTCGAATGAAAAAACGTGCGCGTGCGATCTTCAGAATAATGCGCATCGAAAATATCGGCGCGACAGAGTGTGACGGCGAGCGGCAGCGCCCCAGCCGTGAGGCCTTTCGAATAGCAGGCAATATCGGGCGTGACATCGGCCTGCTCACACGCGAACAAGGTACCCGTCCGGCCCCAGCCGGTCATGACCTCGTCCGCAATGAACAGGACGTCGAAGGCTTCGCAGATCCGCTTCATCTCTCTTAGCACCGAGGGAGAATACATCAGCATTCCACCGGCGCCCAATATCAGGGGCTCCACGATAAAGGCTGCGGGATGTTCGTTTCGACACGCGTTTTCAAGCGCATCGAGCGCTATTTGCTCACGATCTCTTGCTGGGAACGGAATCGAGGTCACCTCGAACATCAGCGGCCCATAGGCCGCGCTGAAGACGCCTCGGCTACCTACCGACATCGCCCCGATCGTGTCGCCATGGTACGAGTGCTGCATCACCACAATTTGGGTTCGCTGTCTTCCGGTATTGTGCCAGTAGCCGAGCGCCATTTTCAGCGCGACTTCGACGCTGGTCGACCCGCTATCGGAGAAGAACACATACTCGAGCGCCGGGGAGGTGACCTTCAATAGTTCCATCGCAACTTGCTCAGCCGGGTCGTGAGTGTATCCGGCGAAGATGACCTGGTTGAGCTTGCCTGCCTGTTCTCGGATCGCCTTCACGATGCATGGATGGCAATGGCCGTGGGTCACGACCCACCAGGAGGAGATTGCATCGATAAGGCGTCGGCCATCTTCGGTGTAGAGATAAGTCCCCTCTCCCCGCAGCACCTTCATCATGTCCCGCTGTAGAGCATGCTGCGTGAACGGGTGCCAGATCGGCGACCTCTTGGCTATCTTCATAGGTTCAGGAAATCACTGCTGACAAAGGAGTCTTTGAAAGCCGCCTGCAGCGTTTCGTCCGTGAGGGGAACAAGCCACGGGAGCCGTCCCAACCAACGCACTCTCCCGATCTCGCAAATCGCGCTTTCAGTTTCGGCGTTTCTTTCGCCAATGAACGCAATTCCAAGGATTCGAATCTGACGCTTCCGCAGAGCCTCTATGGAGAGCAGGGAGTGATTGATTGTGCCCAGTCCCGTCCTTGCGCAAAGCACGACGGGAAGCTGCCAGCGCTCGAAAATGTCGATGTAAAGAGTGCGCGCTGTCAGCGGCACCATGGGTCCGCCGGCGCCCTCGATCACGAGTTGCCGCTCGCCGCTGTCCGGCAGTCGAAGCGTCTCTGTATCTACGCGAATGCCGTCGATCTCCGCAGAGTAATGGGGCGACGCAGGCGTCCGAAGTCGATAGAGCTCGGGGACAATACGATCGGACGAGAGGCCGCCGAGGCGGCGGACGCACTCGGAGTCGGTCTCTTGTTCGAGTCCGGCCTGGACCGGCTTCCAGTAATTCGCCCCGAGAAGGCCGGCGAGCCCTGCGGAAAATACCGTTTTGCCGACCCCGGTGTCCGTACCAGTCACAACGATCCGCTTATTCATCAAAACGAGCCCCCGTCACCTCAACCAGCGCATCGAGCATTGCGCGCACGTCCGCTTCCCCGACATTGAGTGTCAACGAAATTCGCAAGCGGGCGGTGCCTGCAGGGACGGTTGGCGGCCGAATTCCGCGGATATCGAAGCCGCGCGCCTGCAGAGCAGAGGCAAGTCGCATTGCATGAGCATTGTCACCTACGATGTACGGCACGATCTGAGAGGTCGATGGTGTGCGCAAACCGAGCGAGGTGATCTGCCGATGCGCAAACGCAACGAGTTTGGCCAGCCGTCGCTGCCGCTCCGGCTCTTGCTGCAGGATGAGGAGTGCCTCTCGAACGGCAACGGCCATCAATGGTGATGGGGCGGTGGCAAAAATAAACGGACGGCAGCGGTTGACCATGAAATCGCGCAAGATGCCGGACGCCGTAACAAGTGCACCCGCCGCACCGAGAGCTTTGCCGCAGGTATGAACGACGATGAGATTTTCGCACCTGTCATAAGGGGCCGTGAGCCCTCGTCCCTGATGCCCGTAAGCGCCTGTGGCATGAGCCTCATCCACGATCAGAAACGCGTCTTGGCGATCGGCGATTGCCACCAGCTCTTCGAGTGGAGCGAAGTCGCCATCCATACTGTAGAGACTTTCGGCCACAATCCAGACGCGGCCCGCTCCACCTTTGGTTCGCCAGTCGCGAATTGCGTCTTCGACCGACTGGGGATCATTGTGCGCGTGAATTCGACACTCTGCGCGGCCGGCCCGCGCCCCCTCGTGAATACTGGCGTGTACGAGCGAATCGAGAACGAGCAGATCGCCGCGCTGCGGCAGCGTTGTCAGGAGGGCAAAATTTGCGATGTAGCCGCCTCCAAAGAAAAGCGCGGCCTCCGCGCCAAAGAACTGAGCCGCTTCCGTTTCAAGCCGTTCATGCTCCTCGCAATTGCCGCGCAGAAGCCGCGACCCGCCGGCTCCAACCGGAGTGCCCGCCTCGAGCGCGGCGACCATCGCCTTTTTGATGCGCGGGTCGCTCCCGAGCGCCAGATAGTCGTTGGATGCGAAATCGATCCCCACGCGCGGCTTGAGGCAGCGCAGCCGTTTATCTTCGTTCAAAGCATTCAACGCTGCGACGTAGGGACTAAGTCTAGCTGTTTGGATTGACCGCATTCACCACTCCCATCGATCGCATCAAATCACGAAAAAATGGTTTGGCCGTTTAAGAAGGAAGGATGACCCGTTAGGTTCAACTTGCGAGGATACGATTGTCTCCGTCCACACGCACAATGCGTGGCTTGAATATCTTTGCTTCGGCCTCGTCGAATGAGGCATATGCAACGATAATGATCTTGTCTCCGGGCATAGCCAGTCGAGCGGCCGCACCGTTCAGGCTTATCGTGCCAGACCTCGGCGGCGCCTCGATCACGTAGGTGGCAAAGCGCATTCCTGTTTCGACATTGTAGATTTCGACGCGCTCGTTGATCACCATTCCTGCTGCCTCCAGGAGCGTACGATCTATCGAGATCGAGCCTTCATAGTGCAGATCAGCTTCGGTCACTGAGGCGCGATGGATTTTGCCCTTCATCAAAGTTATCTGCATTTCTCACCTAGGCTGGATGTAGGGGCAACATATTGCGCGCACGGCTTTCGTCGGGCGAGCCCGGACGTGATGCCGAGCCGGGCCAGCAGATCCGCGTCGCGATCAACTTTCGGGTTTTTGGTGGTCAATAGCACGTCGCCGATGAAGATTGAATTTGCGCCGGCCAAGAAGCAAAGCGCCTGCAATTCATCGGTCATGTATTGCCGCCCGGCGGACAAGCGAACCACACTCCTCGGCATCATGATCCGCGCGGTCGCCAGCAGCCGGACCAGCGCGATCGGATCGGGAGGCTCCGCGGTGTCTTCTACCGGCACGCCCTCGATCTTGTTCCACAGGTTGATCGGCACGCTTTCGGGATGGTTGGGTAGATTGGCGAGCAGCACGAGCATACCTAGGCGGTCCTCGACGCGCTCGCCCATGCCGATAATCCCGCCGCAGCAGATCTTGATGCCGGCATCGCGCACATGCGCCAGCGTATCGATGCGGTCCTGCAGGCTGCGGGTGGTGATGATCTTGCTGTAAAACTCGGGCGATGTGTCGACGTTGTGATTGTAGAAGTCAAGGCCGGCCTCGGCGAGGCGCGCGGCCTGCTTCGGCGTCAGCATGCCGAGCGTGACGCACGTTTCCATGCCGAGTCCTTTGACCGCGTTGACCATGTCGCAGACGGAATCAAGATCGCGATCTTTTGGCGTACGCCAGGCGGCGGCCATGCAGAAGCGCGTGGCGCCGGCATCCTTTGCGCGCTGCGCGGTCGCAATCACATCTGCGCAACGCATCAGGCGGGTGGCTTTCAGACCGGTCTCGTAATGCGCGCTTTGCGAGCAGTAGCCGCAGTTTTCTGGACAGCCGCCGGTCTTGATGCTGAGCAGGCTCGCGGTTTCGACGTGGTTTGGATCGAAGTTCCAGCGATGAGCGCGCTGCGCCTGAAGCATCAGGTCGGCAAAAGGAAGGTCGTAGAGCGCCTTAGCCTCTTCGACGTTCCAATTGTTACGAACCTGCGCCCCGTTGCTTGCTCCCTTCCGCTGGACTTGCGCCGCAGCATCCATAACCCAACCCCGCCCAATTGTAGATAATCTAGTGAATTATCTATGGTCATTGCTCTCGAAGAGATGCTAATCGAGCTGCCTCGCAAATGCATCGGTTATTACGGTAGATAATCTATGATCACTGCTGACAACGTTACGACGGTGGCGCGCATCGCGGGCTCAATCGCTGAGCGCATTATCAGCGGCGCCTTAGCGCCAGGCGCGCCACTCCGTCAGGATCACGTTGCTCGAGAATTCAATTCCAGCCACGTCCCCGTGCGCGAGGCCTTTCGGCAGTTGCAGGCACAACATCTTGTTGTCGCTGTGCCGCGCCGCGGTGTTCGGGTTGCCCCGCTCGATACCCGTTCAGTGAAGGAAATCGCCGAAATGCGCGCCGCACTCGAAGTGGTGGCATTGCGCCATTCGGGGCCAAGGCTCACAACAGCTCATTTGGCTCGGATCGAGCTCGCCTTGATCGAAGGAGACAATGCAAGGACGATCGAGGAGTTTGAGATAGCCAACCGCGCCTTTCACCAAGCCTTGGTCGCGCCGTGCGGAATGCCGCGTCTGCTCGCGAGCCTCGATGGACTGCAGCTTGCCAATTCTCGAGTGGTGTTCGCGATGGCGCGGTCGGTGGGCTGGCGACCGCGCTCCAATCAAGATCACCGCCTGATTCTGCAAGCCTTGCGAACGCGCAACATCGATCAAGCCTGTAACCTGCTTACGCGGCACATTCAATCCGTTGAGCGCCTTGCGCTTCCGGCGTCCTGAGCAAATCTGGCAAGCTTCATTGCGGATAGCCGACGATCGCAAGCGACGATCATGCGGCAAGCGACGAGCCTCATTGCAACGGGCTCTATTCCCAGATAGTTATGCCATCCCGCTAGCGACATTTCCACGGACGGCCATGATTCGTCACATCGTCTTCTTCAGCGCCAAGGACGAGGCGCATATCGACCAGATCATCGAAGGTCTTGCGCTTCTCACCACGATACCACATGCGCGCCGGCTTGAGGTTGCCCGCAACCGCAAGACCGATCTACTCGGCAACGATATCGACATCGTGGTCTATGGTGAGTTCGACAGCGAGGCGGAGCTCGCAGCGTACAAAGCGCACGATCTCTACCAGGAATCGATTAAACGGGTCCGACCGCTCCGCGAGCTGCGGTTCGCGGCCGACTACAATGTATCAATAGATACCCCTTTCGCCTCCGCGGCAGGATGATCCAGGTGCTGCCGCAGCAAAAAGTCCAGCGCCGGGTTAACTTGGCAATGGACCTCAAGTTTCGGGCCATCGCAGACGAGCGGCATTCTCATCGGGCGGGCAACAAATGGTACGGCACTTTTACGACGTCAGCCGCCGGTGACCGATAGTCAGATGTACGTTCGCCAGTTGCATTGGGTTGAACCTGTCACAGCGATGCGACGTCTTGGGCATCGATCGCATCTCACGTTTCTCGATAGCGCAGCAAGGCACGAGCTGCTTGGGCGCTACTCATATCTAACGTGCGACCCGTTCAGCACCTACAGGGTCGCGAACGGCCAAGCCAGTTGGAATGGACTGACTCTCGAGGCCGATCCATGGAAGGTCCTTCGCATGCTACTCGCGAAGTACCCGCAAGAGAATCGCCCCGATCTCCCGCCGTTCCAGGGAGGAGCGGCCGGCTACTTTGCCTACGACATGAACAGGACATTGGAGCGATTGTCGGCGCCGGCAATTGCCGGTCTGGGTTTGCCCCAGTCCATCCTGCATTTCTATGACGTGGTCATCAGCTTCGACCACCGGGATAACAAATGCTGGATCGTCTCGACCGGATGGCCGGAGCAGGATCGCGTGCGACGGAGCGAACGAGCGCGTCGTCGAGGCGACGAGTTTGCAGCATTGCTTGCCGGTCCAAAGGCGCCACAGAAGGGTTGTCCCAGCAAAGCGGGCGCATGGCGCTCGAACTTCAGCCGCGAGGGCTACATTGCGGCGGTACAACGCGTGATCGACTTGATCCTCGCGGGTGACGTGTTCCAGACGAATATTGCGCAGCGTTTCAGTGCCCGCCTGTCGACCTCGTTTGATCCGCTCGCCTTCTATTGCCAGCTACGATCATTGAATCCGGCGCCTTTTGCGGCCCTGCTGCGATGGGGAAAGTTGACCATCGCATCAAGCTCGCCGGAACGATTCCTGAAGCTTGAGGGGCGACAAGTCGAGACACGACCGATCAAGGGCACGATCTCGCGTTCGCCTGATTCCAAGGAAGACCACCGCCGTGCGGCTGTTCTCCTCACTTCCGAGAAGGATCATGCCGAGAACACGATGATTGTCGACCTTTTGCGTAACGATCTGTCACGCGTTTGCACTGCGCATTCGGTCGAGGTTCCGGCCCTGTGCAATCTCGAGTCCTATGCCTCGGTGCACCATCTCGTGTCGATCGTTACGGGGAAACTTGCCGGAGACGAAGACGCCGTTAGCCTGCTCCGTGCTTGCTTTCCCGGCGGCTCCATTACGGGAGCACCAAAGCTGCGGTCGATGCAAATTATTACAGAAATCGAACGCGTAGCGCGAGAGGTCTATTGCGGGGCGATCGGCTTCATCGGCTTCAACGGGCACATGGACACAAATATTGCGATCCGCACTGTCACAATCGATGGCGACTTGGCACTGTTTCATGCGGGCGGCGGTATAACGGCCCTGTCGGAGCCCGAGGCCGAATACGAGGAAACGCTCGCCAAGGCAGAGCGAATTTTTGATGCATTTGGTTCTGAACCAGCTGGTGCATTTTGATTGTCATCATCGATAATTACGATTCCTTCGTGTTCAACATTGCCCGCTATTTCCACAAGCTCAGCGAAGCAACGGAAGTGATCCGAAACGACGCTATCAGCATCGGCGAGCTCGTTGGTCTCAAGCCGCGCGCGGTGGTCATATCGCCCGGCCCCTGCACCCCAACTGAGGCAGGAATATCGACAGCAGTGGTTCGCGAACTTTCAGGACGCGTACCAATTCTCGGCATCTGCCTTGGACATCAGTGTATTGCGAGCGTTTTCGGAGGACGGGTGGCGCGTGCGCATCGGCCCATGCACGGTCGGCGCTCATACGTTGCGCATGACGGCCGAGGGTTATTCGAGGGGCTACCAACCCCGCTTGACGTCGGACGCTACCATTCTCTTATCGTCGAGCTTGATCAGTCATGTGCGCAGAACCTCATAGTGACAGCGCGTTCGGAGGAAGGCGAGATCATGGCCCTCACGCACGGCTATTATCCCACCTATGGGGTCCAGTTCCATCCCGAGTCGATACTTACCTCACAGGGGCATGTCCTGCTTACGAACTTCTTGCGACTCACAGAGGATTTCCGAAACCACGCGGAGCAATGAGAGGCTCGGCCTGCCGATCAAGAGGGTGGACCGTTGGTTTCCGGCGTGGTCGGAAGGCGCAGCTTCATATGGCAGGCCTTTTGTGGTAATTAGCGCTGTTCCGTGCTCGGCTCCGCAGTCAGCTGCGCGCCTCCGACAGAAACCGGACCTTGCGGTTTCGAGGGCCGGACGTCTCTCTTGGCCGGCTTGGATGTGGTGCGCACGGGCGGCGGGGAAGCAGCAGGAGGAGAAGCAGCAGGAGGAGAAGCAGCAGGAGGAGAAGCAACAAGCGCCGGATTCTGCAGCTCCTCGATTCTCTGGGTCAGGGCTGCGATCTGATCCGAGATCCGCTTTAGCTCGGCTTGCTGCGCATCGACGTTGCGATTGAGCTCGGCAATTTCAGCGGCTGTCTTCTGCTGCCCTGATTGGATCCCTAAAAGGACGTCTCTATCCTCAGGCGACAAGCCAAGCGTGGGAGGCACGACTTCACGCGCCGGCAGCGCCTCGGCGAACGTTTCGATATTCGTCAAAAAATAGGCTCCTCCGGCGCAAAGAACGAGCAATACGGCTAGAAGAGCAAAGATCCACCGAAAGCCTTTCGACGGTCTCTGCAGGACCGGCGGCAACTCCGATGCTTGGGATTGATCCGTCACAGCCACACCCCGCTCTCATCCTCTCGATCTGCTTTGGGTGTTCTCGTTGCCGCGATCGCAGAAGATGGTCAAGAGCTGCCGCGGGCCGCAACCCCGCTGCATCGTTTTCAGCAATGTTGTCCCCAAAGCCGGGGCTTGATCGCACCAGGGTTTTTACGAGCTCCGCATTGCGCTGCAGGTAGTGAGGTAAATAATGAGGGCCGGTAGAGGGGATTACCCGTGAAGCACATTCATATCTGCTTGCTCTTGAGGGGCCGCCTCACCGAAGGCTGTGCGCGTCGGGGATTTGCTAGGTTCCAGCGCTCCTGTGCCTGATTGTTCGAGGATCGATAGTTGTCGCGCCGAAGATTGATCTGGCGCAAAAATGCTGCGCAATCCAAGCAAAAACGCCTGATGCGAGCGCAACCATAAGGCTAACTATATCGTTCGATGGAGGGGGACTTACGTTGTTATGGGCAACTGCACGAAGCCCGGCCAGGAGATCAGGTCGGCCGCTCAGAAAGACGGGCACTACATGCGAAAACGAGGCGATTCGAGGAAGCGGATCCCTACGGATGCCTGAGCAGATCATCTGCAACCGCCGGAAAACCATCCCAGCGCCCCTGTCCGGCTGCGTACCGTCTTGCGTGAGGTCTCGCAGGGATCCCAGCGCCACAAAGGTCGACAGCGGGATCTAAATGAACGCAAATGCGAGCAGGCTAGAGCAAAGCAGCGCAAGGCCCGCGGCGGTCAGCGCCAACAGGCTGCCGGACACAATGTCATGATTGCGCATGAGCCGTCCTTCATGGCGCCCGGAAGCAGCACGAGGGGGCGGCTGCCTTTCGCGTTGAATAGCCAATCAACGGATTACTACTCAAATTCGCTGCACTATTCCTGCGGTCTGCAGGGGAAAATGCATTTTTTGCGCGCGATCGTCCCGCTGTTCGGCGGCTACCGGCGAGAACGAACGAGTATCAAAATTTGTGAGGTGTTTGCTGGCCAATAGGCTGTGTGGGTGGGATGCCCCGTAAGAGCTCCCCTCCTCCAAGGCACGGGATGTGAGCCGTTTCATAATTGCGATATATCGTCTCGAGTAATGCTTGTTGCATGCGGGTTCTCCTAATCCTCCTCGCGGCTTTTACGATCATGTTGGCGGCACGTGACCGGCACCAAAATGACTTCGTGCCACGCCCGACGGCATCCATGCCCCCGGCCTCACGCCAAACAGTTCAGGCGGCATCAGCGATAGTTGCGCATCCTGCGTAGCAGGCTCGGCCGGATCATTCGCGACATTCGCCGCAACATCGAGGGCCAGCGGCACTGGAGGAGGCCTTCGCCCTTCCACTCGGCCGGGCCGCGCAGATTCGTTCGCAGCAGCAGCGCCAGCGCGGCTGGAAGCTTTATTCCTTCCATGCTCCGGAGGTGGAGTGCATCGGCAAAGCCAAGGCCGCCGCGCCTTACGAGTTCGGCGTGAATGCTTCCGTCGTCACCAACAATCGCCGCGCTCCCGGCGGCCTGTTCGTGCTGCACGCGAGCGCAATGCCCGACAATCCGTATGATGGGCCCCCCCCTGCGGGACGTCATCGAGCCACCGAGACGCTCACCGGCTGTCCGATCGAGCGGGCCTATGTCGACAAGGGGTACCGCGGCCACAATGCGCAAAATCCCCGTCGCGCTTCATCTCCGGCCAGAAGCGCGGCGTCTTCGGTGTCATCAAGCTCGAGCTGCGCCGTCGCTCTGCCATCGAGCCCATCATCGGGCACATGAAGGCCGAAGGCGACCTCGGCCGCTGCTACCTCTAGGCCGCGCCGGCGACGCCGCCAACGTCGTCCTCTCAGCCGTCGGCCACAACTTGTATGGGGTGTTTCCTGTCAAGAGCTCTTAGGCAATTCTTTTCCTTTGGGTGGGGCAGTCGTGTGACGTCAAGTTCAGCAAATTGATCGTTGGGGTCCCGACGAAGCCATCCCCTCGGAGCCGCCGTCGCTCGCTTGCCCCAAAGCGCAGCGCTGGCGAGCGACGGCGGCGGAGAGGGGGGGCCCATCCCCTTGGTGGGCCTGAGCATGGTCGGGCGGCAGGGCGTAACCACAAACTCTCCATGGCATGGCGATTGAGAGACATTCCGAGGGAGCTTGCAATATCCGGCGGCCATCGCGCCGCATACTTGTATGCGGTCGAACGCAATCTTCGACCATGATGCAGCAATGCGCATCTCAAGCGAAGCTCGGGCAGCGGGCCCATTCTTCCGCGAGGTCATATGGACCAAGTTGTGGCGCGGGTCACCGCCACCTCGGAGTATCAGGGTTCAGCGATTGCTTCGCCAAGCCCCAATCGAGGTGTCTTGTCTCGCGTTCATGCTACCGGGCGTAACTTGATCCCGACAGGTATTTCGCCTGTCGTCGTCAGGCGCCAGAACGCAATGAGCAATTTGCGCGCCAGCGCCACGATCATGGTCTTGCGCGTACCGCCGCGCGCGTCGGCCGCGCGAGTGCGGAACCATTGGGCTAATGCGCTGTCCTTTTGGAAGAGGAGAAAACGCCAGGCCAGTTGGATCATCCCACGCCGTACCCGAGCATTGCCAGCGCGTGCAAGGCCTTTCTCCCGTCTTCGCTTGCCGCTCTCATCGGGAGCGCCCGTGAGGCCCGCGTAACGCGCGACCGCTCTGCGATCTCTCAATTGCCGAGAGAGGATCTCATGCACGAGCATGTCCGCTGTTTCGACTCCAACGCCAATAATCCGCGCCAGCAATTTGACCATCGCGTTCGCACCGCTCTCGGAAACCTGCAAACGCTGTAATCGAGCCGCCTCGATCTCCCTGATCTGCTCCCTGACGAGGCGAAGGCGGACCATGTCCCGGCGCATCTCGGCGACAGTGTTGGGCGGCAGAAGTACCCCTTCCGGCGTGCGCAGCGTCTCGAGCTGCTTTGACGCATGACGCAGCGTCGGCTTAAACTTGCGAATACCCAGGCGAGCGAGACATGCCTTCATTCGATTGACAATGCTGGTCTGCTGGCTGACAAGGTTCTCACGCTCGCGGTTCGGACGTCGGGCGTCCTCTTCATCGAGACTTGGGATTGCCGCCATTTGGCAATGGTTCGGCTCTCCGCGTAGCCAACCGAGAAGAGCGCGCTTCAAATGCTCGGTGTCGAGACGATCGGTTTTAGCCCGCCGGTGCTCGCGGGGGACGGCGACGCTTGTTGCGTGGATAACGAAGGCCTCAACGCCACGCGCTCGCAGCCAGCGAGCCAGCCAAAAACCATCGCGCCCCGCCTCAAAGGCGACCGCTATGCGTGTGATCGCGTGCCCACACTTCGTCGCCTCCTCGCGCCAGCGGTGTAGCAACAGGATCAGCGCGTCTTCGTCGGCGCCAAGCTTCTTCAACGGATGACGATCCAACCCGGGAACGATTCCAGCGACGAGCCAGCTTGAGAGGCTCATCTCAATGACTGCGATCAGCGTGCTATCTTGTTCCAGGACCGTGGAAGACCGGCCGAGATCGTTTGCCTTTTGCATGGGGTGCTCCATTGCTCATGACCAGCCTTAATACTCTCACGCCTTTGCCGGTCGCCCCATAGTATCTTCCGCCGCATCCTCGCCTGGCTCAGAGAACTCTTGGGCCTCTTCCTGGAGTTGCTAATGGCGAACGCTCGCCTCTCCAACACAGCTCAATCCGGCTTCTTAACTCAGGAGTTGGAGCCTGCGGAGCCCCAAGGTGCGGTTCATTCGGCCACAGGATCCGGATGCGAAGAAGACCGATGCCGTACCACAAGCGGCGCTCTATCGAGTCGCTTAGCTAGTCTCGTATTGAGTCACCTGCGCGCCGCGCGCTCCGTTCCGGCAACAGGATACCCTGGATAGCCGCTAAAAGCGGAACCTAACAAGGACTTGCAGAACGCAGGCGTGAGCTTGCCGCGATGGATCACGACGTCTTCGTGACCCGTTGCAGCTCGAGCGTTCTGCCAGAGGCGATTGTAGCCGCGCTGTTCGTTGGATTTCACGTGGCAAGCGGCGAACTCGGCGTCATCCAATGTCGTTAACTGCCACGCATAGACCGGCCGCTTCGTATGGATGTGCACCCACATCGGATTCACCGTACCATTGCGCAGTGGCGTAGGCTGCAGCTTGATCTCGAACAGCGTTCCTGGCTCACCCTTCAACGCGCGCGGTGACTCCAAGGGAGCAAACTCCTCGGCCGCCTGCAACCGCTCGAGGTACTTCTGCGAGGGAAACGCGTAGGTCTTCATGCAATCGATCTCGATCGAAGCCTTTCGCGCCTTCAAAGCATGTGCCTGCCCCTGAACCTCCGACAACATCGCCTTGAGGCGGACTATTTTGTCGTGCACTTCGGGCACTTGCATAGGCGTGAGTAGGCCGCGTCGGCGAGGTTCGTCCAGCGCGGCTACACAGGCCTCAATCTCCGCAGATTGGCTCTGCAGCCGCTCAACCACGGTGTCCACGACGTGGTCGGCATCTTCGGGCTTCATGTGGCGCGCTTGCGAAATGGCTCTTTGCTCACTGCGCAGATCGAATTGCAAGAGTTCGTCCAATCGCGCGAGCAGGCGCTTCACTGTCTCCTTCGATGGCGGAGCCTGCCATATCGCCAAGTGTTCCCTCGCCGACGATGACATCCTCGTATGCGCTTCCTCCGCGCTCGCGAGTTTCTTCGTGCCCAGATCCGAGAGCACAATAACCTTGGTGGTTCGCGTCGTGTCGGCGTCGGGCCTAGCGAGCTGCGGCTCGGGCTGCCCGGCTGCCGAACTCCCCGCACCTCCGGCCTGCCTGCGCTTGCCCTTCCCTTTCCTTCGCGCTGGACTGCCTTCGGCCGCCGGGTCGTTGCCGGCAGCGTCGGCCGGTAACGCAAGGCCAGCCTCCGTTGGCGGTGCAATGATGGCTGGTGTCTTCGGCTGCACTGCTAGCAGGCGCATGACCTCATGGGCAGTGACCCACGATCCTTCCACGATCTGATCCAACAGATCCAACGGAAGCTCGGGACCTGCTCCCTTATTCCTTAGCTCGGCAACCATGTTGGGCAACGCCGACGCAAATTCCGATAGCCGCTCCATGACCCCTTCCAGAACGGCGCAGTGGTCTGCGTCGAGGGCTTGTCCTTTCCTGTTCAGAACAGCGTCGCCCGTTGAGAGGAATGCCGGAACAACATCGCCCATGAAGGTTCCGAGTAGACGTGCCCGACCGTTCTCACCCAAGAGGATTTGCCTGACGGCCGGGTCGAGCGTGCTCGCGTGCGACTCAATCATGACCCGCGCGAGAAGGATTTGCGATTGCAGATGCACGCACCTCGTATTCAATGCCCAGCCGGTATGCAGCCGTAGTGTCGCCTGTTCGGCCTGTCGCATTTCGGCCGTTGCACTTGGCAAGTTGGCAGTGGCTGCGCAGACGAACTGCATCCGTTCAGAGCGCAATGCCTTCTTTTCCCACCACTCCGTGCAAGCCAAATAGTGTTTCGCCGCACTGGAAGCCACTCGGATCAGTTGGTCGGGCGGAGCATTGGATTGGCGCATCCGCTCGAGTATCTTTCCCGCATTCTCCCTACTCTGCTCCAAGGCGTAGATAGTCGGTGCGGCCAGCGCGTTGCATTCGTTCCCCGCATCCAGAGCCCGGTCACGAACTCGGCAAGCCTGATCGTCGGACAGAATGCTGCGGGCCACATCTGGAGACAGGCTCGCGTAGTAGTCCAGAACTGCTGCGCTTGCTTTGACAACCTGATCGATCAGCTCTTGCGCCTCAGACGAGGTCTGAGCGCCCATGGCAGCACTGTGGCAAGCATCAAGTTCCTCAAGCAGGCCGTCCATATTTTGTTTCGCTGCGTTGATCCCCTCACCGCTTGAGGAGATGGGGACTGCCACACCCGAACCTGAGGGCAGGCTCGCGAGCGTATCTTCAGGCGCTAAGCGCATCCGCTCCACGACGGAGTTGAAAACTCGGTGGCCTTCCGCAGGGACAAAATTTGGCTCCGAATGCGCACTGCTCGATCCCGACGTGCTGTCGACTCCTGCAGCCCCAACGTGCGGTTCGCCAGGTCGGCCAATGCCCGTCATGTTCCATCTCCCATACGGTCAACAATGCGCAGCGCCCCTGGATAGGCCGTCTGGCTGACGGTTGGCTGACGAAGGATGCTTTGCTGATGCACAACCCCGCCGTCCGAGTTCCAATTTCACGGAAGCTGTAGTGGTGCTGAGGCAGCAATAGGGGATGACCCATAAGGTGCGGGATAGTCGATTGTAGCGCCTGTCCGCATCCCGTTGCCTCGCCGTGACCAGTATGGAAATGGGCGCTGCCAGAATACCCCTGCCAAAGTCACTCCCGAATACCGAAAGCCGTCGAGCATGGCGAACCGCAGGATGTCGATTCTCAGACTTTCGGCAGCAGCAAAGCTCTTACTAACCGGGAGGAGATGCTATTGTTCGACCAAAGAGTTTCGGATCCAACAATGCGTAGATCTGGCTCGATGTGGAACGTTCCGTCAAAACAACCTCTTCTTCTCGCGTTGGAGTGAGCAGATCCTACGTTGCGCAAGTCCTTTTCAGAATAGGACACCTCGCCGAGGATGCTGCCCAGTTAAACGCACTTAGAATGCGCTCATAAATAGCGCAGTGAGCGTGCCAAACACACCGAGCGCCAATCCGATATCGGCGAACCTACCGTTGGCCCGTCTCGAAACAGCAGAAGCGTGAGAATCGGTTCCACCACCAAAATTGCTCCCACCGATATCGAGATGATTATGCAGATATTCTCGAGATGCTTGTATCCCAGGTGCATATCCGAAGACGAGAAGGATACCGCCGAAGGGTATCAGCAGAAACATCGGCAAGAGCGTTGTCAGGTCCCCGCCGGCCTTTCCAACTGCTTTGAGGCAATCAACGCTGCGATTTTCGAAAGCGCTACCCAAAGAAAATGGCTCCCACCGCTTCAATCTTCAATGCTGAACTCATCGCCTGACGTATCGGAAGCGCTGTCAAGGTGGTTTCCAATCAATGGACTGCATCTCCTGGCAGCCTTGGACAGCTTGGGCGTCGATCTACACGATGCATGCACATGATCCGAGGCTGGCGGCATGAGCCTGAACACGACCGCGATCCGGATCAAGGTGACCCTCAAGGATGTGAAACCGGAGGTGACGCGATGCCTTCGTGCCGCTCACGCTGCGCCTTGATCGACTGCATCTGACGCTGGCGGCGTTTGGCTGGACGACCAACCATCTCTTCGAGTTCCTGGCCGGCGAAGGACGTCGGGGTATCCCTGATCCCGATGGAGATTTTGGCCCTCGGCCCATTGATGCATCGCCAGACGCGGCTCGCCAATATCGTTCAGGAGACCGGCGCGAAGACGATCCATTATCTCTATGACTTCGGTGACAGCTGAGACTAAGTGATCAAACTCGAAAAATGGTTCGACACCGCGACGATAGAGGGACTTCCCTCCTGCTCGAGGACGTCGGCGGTGCGCCCGGCTATGCCGAATACCTCGATGCCAGCGGCGACCCTACTCAACTCGAACATGAAAGTATGCGCCTTTGGGGCCTGCACAGTTCCCAACGTCGTCGACCGGCAAGATGCTCGAGGCCGCCGTCAACACATTGTCCAAAATTTGGAAGCCGCGGCGGCGCGGCACGCGGCTCAAATAGATGTCAAGCGTCAATCATCGAAAGGGCCGCAGAGCTACGCTTACAGTCCGCTTACCGGTCTCGCAAGCCAACTCGGCAATGAAGAGGCGGCGGACTTCAGCTCGCTCACTTCAGCCGGAGTGAGTTTCTGGCTGACGGACCGCAGCGCTTGTCTTGGCGCTGTGGGAACAACCCAGGCAAGCGCGCGCACCACGGCACCTGCTCGACCGCTTGCGAGGGATAGCTACCAACCGGGCGCATCTTGAGCTCCACCATCTGCTTGCCGATGTAAAGCTCACGAGAAGGACCGGACGTTAGACATAACCTAGCATCCCAACGGAGCAATCGCGGTTGCTGCCACAGAGCAGATAACAGCAGACCTCCTCAGCGTTCCCGAGGTCCTCACTTAACGATTAACGCACATTTGCTCTGTATGAAGTCCAACATCAGCGGAACCGGCAGCCGCAATAGTGCGGCCGGCACCGGCCAGAGGAATGAAGTTCAGAACTGTCGAAGAGCTCAAGCTAAATGATCTCGAAGTATCTCCGACGTTCAAAGTCGGTGACCCGATGTTGAACGGCTTCCCACTCCCAACGGCGCGAGCAAGAAAACGCTTCAACAAACCTTTCTCCGAAGACATCACTTGCCGCTGCAGACTCTGCAAACCGAGAAGTTGCCTCTGATAGGCTTTGAGGCAGTCTCGCGGACGGACGACACATTTCCGCGCTTGCATCACCGACGATCGAAGCCGGTAGTGCCGGACCTGTCTCGACACCCAATATTCCTGAACCAATCGCACATGCGAGCGCGAGATATGGGTTCAGGTCTGCGCCAGGCAGCCTATACTCCAGGCGATGGGCAGATGGCTCTCCCGGAATGGCGCGAACCGCGCAGGAGCGGTTGTCAACTCCCCAGCTTGGACAGATTGGTGCCCAGCAGCCAGGTACCAATCTCTTGTAGCTGTTGAAGTTCGGCGCAGCGAGCACACAGAACTCATTCATGTATTCTAGTTGTCCGGCGATGAATTGCCTCATAAGCTTCGAGACGTTGCCGAACGCATCACTGTCGTAAAACGCATTCTGACTATCCGAGGACATCGAGATGTGAATATGCCCGGACTGGCCGGGCCATTCCTCGGAAACCTTGGCCATAAATGTAGCCATCATGCCTCGCGTTTGCGCCCAGGCCTTTATCATCGACTTGAATATGATTGCTCGATCGGCAGCTTCCAGCGCATCACAATGGCGAAGTGACGCTTCGACCACGCCAGGTCCCGTTTCAAAGTGCAGTCCGCTGAGAGGTATTCTAGCCTTGTCACAAAGCGCCAAGATCTCATCGAACAGCTCATGTTGCGCGACAGAGCGCGCAATCGAGTAGCCGAACGGGCCGCGAGTTAAAGGAGCCCATTCGCCGAACGGCTTTTCTTCAATCGTGTCTGCGTTCTCCTTAAACAGCATGAATTCAAACTCGAACCCGGCAGTGCAGTCGTATCCGTGTTCAGCAGCCCTTCGCAGAACCTTACGCAGAACACCGCGCGGGCAGATGTTCTCATGTGCACCCGCGAACTCCGCGAGGTAGAGATATAGATCGCCGAGATGAGACACCGAACGGCCGGTGCCTGACAGAATACGCAGGTCAGCATCTCCGAACGCTGATAGCGGCTTTTGCGTGAAACTGGCCGGAATGACCCGGTCCGTACAATCCCACGCCAGCACCGCTTCAGAGAACTTGATAACTTTATCTCCATCGGAGAGATTTTCACCCAAGACGTGTTTGCCTCGCAGAACGCCATCGAAGTCGCTTGCGCCGACCATCGCCACGCGGGGTGGATTCGCTCCGGTCAACCTGGGATCAGTTGGCATTAGTCGCGGTCCTGCATCACTAACTCGAACACCTGGTCCATCCGCATTGCTCGCAACTTGCGATAGTCACTCTCAAGCTCAGTCAAGTCGCTATTCACGAGATAAACGATGCCTGGTGTTGACGCCAAGTCGATCGTGGGAACTAGCTCTTGACCAATCGGAACGAATGCAATGGCATCCGCGAAGCTCGGGAGCTTGCGGATTGCTTCGAGTCCCGGATAACCGGCAACGACACCGCCCATATCTGAGATCAGCGAGACGCAAAGTGCGTGAGCCTGCCGCTTGTAGGGCCCGCGCAGCCTCATATATTCGCCAAAGCCCTTGGGATCTGCGTAGCGCCAGGCCGTCAGGGTCATATGGTTGTGCCCCAACGCCATCGTTCGTGCTTTTGCCGACATGGTCCCTTGAAGCCTCGCTCCGAAGTCCACCAGGACCGGTCCCCGATGATCGACGATGATCTCAGCATGAGCCGGTCCGTCGACGATCTGTAGTGCTTGCAACGCACGCACCAAGTAGTCGGACAGTTCCTGAACGATTGGTTCGCTGCCATCCAACAATCTCTCAAGTGAGCAGACCGACGATGCCCTCTCAATAGGAACCGTGTCATAGGTCCAGCCCTCCGTAACGAAGGCTTCCCCGTCGATCGAGATAGCATTTACGGTATATTGCTGGCCGTTTATTTTTTCTTGCCCAAGGGCAAAACGATTCAACGCTCCGACACGGTTCGTCTTCCCGACAATTGCGCTAAGAGCCCGCTGAATATCAGCATCTGTCGAGCAGAAGAATACATCTTCGGTACCCGTACTGTTCAGAGGCTTGATCACGATCTGATCGAACTTCGCTTCGCGCTTCCAGCTCGCGATCTCTACAGGACTGTCGGACACGACTTGCCTGATCGATCGCACGCCTGCAGAGGTGAGCGCGCAAGACAATCGCGCTTTGTCACGCCGAGCAGCGGATAGCGCGGTCCCATTTGATGGTAAGCCCAGCCGCTCCGACAAAGAATCGGCGAGTTCAACTCCGGTCTCGCAGCCCGCGATAACGAACTCCAATTCTCGGCCATGGAGAGCCTGAAGATGATATTCAACGATGTCGTCATACCCCATGCGCTCTCTAGGGCGAATGACTTCACCATACAGATCCGCATTGAAATGCGATTGGAATATGGGCGGAATCTGTGCAGCCGACATCACATGCACCGTTCCAATTCCATAGCGCTTGAACTCTTCCGGTAGGTATCGTCCGGTAGAGTATGCGTCTACGATTACACAATTCCGTTCTTTCATGCGGATCTCCGATACTGCAAGTAGATGTTGCCGACAGCAACAGCCGTAATGAAAACATTTCCAATGAACGTATGTGACGAAGGTACGATACGAGAATCGAAGTACTGGAACAGGAAGGTGATGATAGGGGCGGTGGACAGGACCGTGTTGACGGTGAACGGCTCTACGTGCCGAATGCCCTGCTGGATCAAGAGCAAAGGAATAAGGATCGTCGACAGCCCAATTGCCGCGATCGCAAACCAATGCTGCGAGATCTCAGGCAAGATAGATGAATGATCGACCACTCCCAGCAGCAAGAGAATTGTTCCATAAAAGCGATGCGCCAGGACTTGTCGGCCAGAAAACCCACGGTCGAAGAGCAGTTTGACAAGTATATTTGTAAGGGCCAGCGATAGGCCGGCCACGATTGCCAAGACGATGCCAAAGGACGATCGAGCCCCCCACTCCACGCCTGCATTGCCGCTGGCCGAGATCCAAATCATGTAAGTTCCGATCGTTGCGATCGTAACGCTCACGACAATATCGGATGCTGGAGGGGCACCCTGGCGCCTGATCAGTGCGTCCAACCACGCTGTTGCGGTGGGTCCCAGCGCCACCATGAAGGCGACGACGATCGCGGGTTCTGCGTATTTCAGTCCGATAAATAAGCCGATCCAGCTGATTGCTGTCACGACATTGAGCGCGACAAAGACCAGGAGCGACCATTTCGTCACCGTTGCCCCGCCTCCCCGGTGGCGAGCCAGGAGATTGAACATCAGACAAACCGCAGCGAAGGACAGCAGGAGCGCGACGAACACATCCGCTTGCTGAAAATACGACGCCGCATAAACCTCGCCTGCCGCGCTCACGACGACGTAAAGCGCCACAAAGAACACTCCCAGAGCGAAGCGATTCACCAATCGTCCAGTCTTCCTGTGCCCGCGAGGCGGCGCACCGCCCTCGCAGGACCGGACGCGTGCGTCGGCTCCGAGAAACTGTCCTTTCGACGTGCACGGACCACGTTTGGTTCGAAATGTCACAATCCGCCTCTAGTTCTTCTTCGTTCGGTAGTATCCAACACACGCCTCTCCAAATGCCTTGAACAGTTGCTTGCTGAGGAGATCGCTTGAGACGTGCCATTCGGGGTGCCATTGCACACCGATTTGCAGGGTCGGGGCGCCAATGACCGAAGCCGCCTCGACCAAACCATCAGGCGCCCACGCCTCCCGCCTCAGCGCCGGCGCAAGCGCCTCGATGCCTTGATTGTGCAGCGAGTTGACTTGCGCTTCGATCGTCCGCGCGATTGGAAAGAGCGCGCCATCGGAACATATGCTGACGCTGTGCGCGGCGTCGTACTGACGGTCTCTTGAACGATCTGGCTTCTCGGCATGCATCGCGCCACTTTCCGGCCTCCACTCCGCAAGCGATGAGCGGAGCGTGCCGCCGAAATAGACGTTGAGTTCCTGAAGCCCACGGCAGATGCCCAGAATTGGCATTCCGAGCGCGATGGCGCTCTCTATAGTTGCGGCAGAGAGCCTGTCCCGCGGACGGTCAAGGAACCCAACCTCAACGTCTTGCCGGTCATCCTCCGCCAAGGACGCAGGCGCTCTCAGGACGGCGGGGTCGATGTTCGATTCATCACCTGTCAACACCAAGCCGTCGAGCC
The DNA here is from genome assembly GCF_014198245.1 of Bradyrhizobium sp. cir1. Lineage (GTDB taxonomy): Bacteria > Pseudomonadota > Alphaproteobacteria > Rhizobiales > Xanthobacteraceae > Bradyrhizobium. The sequence goes on along the minus strand of NZ_JACIHE010000017.1, from coordinate 156,147 downwards.
GGCGCATGATCGCCGGGGCGACCTCCTCTCTCGCATCTTCGGCGTCCACCGTCGGCAATATGACGCAAGCCACTCCCGCATGACGATGAAGTGCCTGCAAGTACTTAAGCCGCAACCAGTCGCGATGCACACCATCGATCAGAAGACGGTTCGAAGTGACGCCGACCACGGCTCGGGTGCTCTCTGGCCCTAGCAACGTCACGCGACCTGCCCTCGCGCGCGAATCTCGGCAACGGCCTGCTCATACAAGCGTCGATTTCGCTCTTTTAACTGACCTATGACGCTAGGTTGACCTTGAGGTCCCTTGCCAAAGAGTCCGCCCCAGGTCGCGGCAACCTTCGCATAGTTCGGATCCTGCATTCGGATTTTCTGAGCTTTGCGCAACAGCCAAAATGGGATACCCGGCGAAAGGTGATGCTCAAGATGGTACTCATCCAGATTCTGCCCAAGGATGGCCCGCTCGAGGAAATTTCCTTTCCGATTCCTGGTGAGATAGACGTTCTGCGTCTCGGTTTCGCACATAGGTGAGTGCTCGGCTAGCTCGATAAACCAGCCGAGGACCTGAAACGTGGTGAGATAGGGCACGATCCAAAACAGGACGATGATATGGAGCAGCCCAACAGCATATGACCCGGCCAGGATGCTGATCCAGAAGAGATAGAAGCCATACTTGTCGATAAGTATGCCTGAGCGGCTCTGATCCTCGGCATCTGTGATCGAAAATCGATTGGTCCAAAGATACTTCAGATACGCTACTGTCGCGCCGCCGAAGATCGGCTTCCAGATCATGTTGAAAGCGTACCGCTCCGGAGGCTGCACGTCGTAAACACCGCTGGCCAGGAAGAACTTCAGGTCGGGATCCTTGTCCGGGTCTCCGAGATAGGGATGATGCAAATAGACGTGCGAGATCCGGTAGGCCCAGTGGCGCTGGAACAAGGGATAGGAAGCGAACAGAATGCCCAGGACGTAGTTCCAGGTCGTGTTCTTCGCGAGCGTGCGGTGAGCCGCATCATGAGCGATGGTTGTCAATCCGCGCTGATAGGCACCAATCAGGAGGACCGCCAGCGGGTAGAGCCACCATGAGACCGACACAGTCGCGAGCGTGCACGCTGTGATGACAGCGTAATCTTTGGCAATATATGCCGCTCCCGTTATGTTGTCGGGCCTCAGCTCGGAGAGCTGCCTATTGATTTCTCGGCTGAATTGAACGGCCTCATAGCGTGATGACCTCAATTTCCAAGCGTCTGCCTGATTCATGAGAACCTCCTCCTGATCGCCTTGCAGGTTGTCAGATTGCGGAAAGCGCCTTGTCCAGATCGCGCAGGATATCGTTGACATCTTCGATGCCGACGCAAAGCCGGATCGAGCCGCCAAATATGCCGGCAGCTTCGCGCTTTTCCCGCGGGACGGTGGTGTGGGTCGTCGAGACAGGATGGGTCACGAGCGTGCGGGCATCGCCTACATTCGAAACGTGATACATCAAGTCGACGTTCTGGATGAACTTGCGCCCGGCTTGTTCGTCCTCCACTTCGAACATGACCATCGCCCCGTGGCCGTATGCAGCACTGAGTGTCTGTTCGACGATTTCCCGATCGGCGCCTTCAAAGAGCCCCGGGTAGAAGACACGGCGTACTTTTGGATGCTCCTTGAGAACGTCGGCCACGATCCTGGCATTCGCGCAGTGCTGCTTCATGCGAAGTGGCAGCGTTTCAAGCCCTTGGATCAGTTGAAAGCTCGCAAACGGAGCGATGGCCGCGCCGGTATCGCGCAACCAGGTCATGCGAGCCTTCAGAAGAAACTCGCTCTTTCCTAGATCGTCGACATCGCGCACCGCGTTATGCCAAACAATTCCGCCATGCGCATCGTCGGGACGGTTGAACAAGGGAAAGCGAGAGGCTCCCCGGTAGCTAAACCCGCCGTTGTCAACGATCAGTCCACCGAGCGTCGTGCCATGTCCGCATATATATTTCGTTGCGGAGTACGTCGTAATGGCAGCGCCGAGATCTGACGGCCGGCATACCAGTGGCGTCGTCGTATTGTCCACGACCAAAGGCACGCCGTACTTTCGGCCGATCTCGGCCAGCTGTTTGACGGGGAGCGGAATCAGACACGGATTCGAAATCACCTCTCCGAACAGGCATATCGTGCGATCATCAATGGCACGTTCAAACGTCTCTGGCCTTTGAGGATCGGCCGCCCTCACGCTGATCCCAAGACGCTTTAAGGTGTTGTGGAGCAGGTTCCAGGTATTGCCATATAGATACGGAGAGGCGACGACATTGTCCCCCACTTCGCCACTTGACAGGTTGACGATAGCAAGGAACGTCGCTGCTTGACCTGACGCAACGGCGAGCGCGTCCCTTCCCATATCGACGGCGGCGTAGCGCCTTTCCAGCGCGCGCGTCGTTGGATTGATGATCCTTGTGTAGGTGAACCCATCGGCCTTGACGTTGTAGACGTCGGCAATGTGGTTTAGATCGCCATCGAGTTCATAAGCCGTATTCTGGTAAATCGGCACTGCGACGGCTTTCGTTGCTACGTCACGTCGATAGCCCGCATGCAGAACAGCAGTCTCGGCCGAAAACGGCAGCTGCCGGTCCCCAGCCGCTCGCGCCGGCATCGTTACGCGAGCCCCGCATGACTCTTGGGCCGACATCGGCGCCGCTGACCGAGCCTGACCGGACCGGAAATATGTACGAAAAGCGCAGCCTAACTGCTCGATCCAGCTGGATTGGATTTCCCCAATACAACCGACGCGGAAGCTCCGCGTCGCAAGATGCAGCTTCGAGTAGACGTAAAGGTTGTGGGCCGCCAAGTGGCGATACAGCTCATCGAATCCTGCTTGGTCCACGATTCCGGATGGCGCACTGAACGCGACGCAGACCGGCGACTGCAACTCCGTGGACAGCAGGGGAGACACCACACCTTCGAGTTCTTTGACGAGATCGTCCCTGACCTTCTCATACCTGCAGCGCCTGGCATCAATGCCCTCCTCGTGTAGAATCTCCAGGGCCTTTGTCGTTGCCTGAACGATGTGTGTGGGAGGGGTCGATCGCCACTCACCCGTGCGCTCGAGCGAGAGCCATTGATCTCTCACGTCGAGCACAAACGACCTCGGTTCTTGAACCGCATTCTCCAGCAGCTCGCGAGACGCGATGACAAACGCTACTCCCGGCGGCCCCTCTATGCACTTGTTGCTCGAGGTGACCAGGACGTCAGGTCCACGCTGGCTCAGATCAATATTAAGGGCGCCGAAAGAACTCATCCCATCGATGATGGTCTTTACGCCACGTCGCCTCGCCTCCTCCACGATCGCGTCCAGCGGATTGACGATTCCGGTTGTCGTCTCACAATGCACGAAACATAGGTGCGTAACGCCAGGATTTCGGCTCAGATGCTCGCCAATTTCTTGAGGATCCAAAGGATCGGTCGCTCGCTTGACAAGCCTCAGTGCTTCGACGCCCCACAGCCGCAAAATCTGTAAAATGCGCTCGCCATAGATGCCGTTTATGCAAACGAGCGGCCTGTCCGCTCGGGACACAAATGAAGAGAGAGCGGCTTCCATTGCAAAAGAGCCGCCTCCCTGAATAGGCACCACCGAATAGTCTTCAACGTTTCCCAGCAAGCTGAGCATCAGCCGCCTCATGCAGGCGGTCACTTCCTTGAACTCGCAATCGCGCGACGCGAGATCAAGCTGCATCTGGCTTCTGACTGCCAGCGATAACGACAATGGACCAGGCGTCAGCAAAGAGCGCTGTCTTGTCAAACCATTCCTCCTCAAGTTGTATTGGTCAATGGATCTGGAGTATGCCCACCCCACCAGGGAGCCCCTGTGGCGAGCGTCGACTTCTTCGGTCAAAGGCCATAGATCGCGGCCGCATTTCGGGTCGGCCCCCGAAAAGCCTCCCGGATGACAAACCTCTATATCTCATCGCAGATGCACAGCGATCTTTGCAAAGCTCCTCACCGATACCATTCAAACCTCCCAGAAATTGGCTCTGCGACCGCGCCCTCGAACGCAATTGGCGCCGACGCGCGCTCTTATCCCGCCGTCACGCATGCGCAGGTTTGAGCGCGGCTGCCTTCTTGCGTCACGAAGCGGCAGGTTGGCCGACCGACTTACGTGTGAACCTGCGCCATTCAGGCAAACTTGACGTTGGAAAACGATGCAGTCGGATCGCGCCCGGATGCAGATCAAGGCATGGCACACTTGATGATCGTCGTTCGCAGCGGGAGTCTGATGCGTGGGCTCAAGACTTGGTGCATTCGCACTCCGTCGCTCGTTGAAGGCTTTGTGACGCCGATGACCGTCGTTGTCCATTTCGAGATCGTACAACTTGACGTTAGGGGCGTTTCAACCCTCTCGCGGGATTTTCTCGCGTGAATTTTTCCTGACGTACTCCCATCTGACGGCGACAAGCCGACGTAGGCAGCAGGGAGCGGAGATTCACAGCGAGCTAGAGTAAGAGTTCGACATCAGGACCGTCGGCATTCCGCCTGCAAGCGCGATACCTGCAGGTAAGTGATGGCCCAAACTTCCGTTCACGTACGATCCTCGCCATACCCACAAGATGGAGGTACCGAGCTTCTCCGCCGTGCAGGCGAGATCCTCCTGGATGCTGGTGCCTGGAAAGTGTACGCGCTCGCATCTTTCGGCGAGTCGCCGTGAAGCAGAACATGTCGTCCTGCTTGGGACTACGTCGAGCCGACTGCAGGTGATGGCACGTGTCCCTCTCTGCGAGCAATCGCTAGGCTGGCAGCATCTCTCGGTTCTGCACGCCGCTTCGCGGCGAGAGCGTCTCACGGAGCAATCATCGGCATTGTGAGGGTGCCGTGGTTGAGGTTGGTCCAACACGTGAGGCCCAAGGTAAGCCGGAGTTCCATCCCGTCGCGGCACTCAATGAGCGCAAGTACCTTGGTCGCAAGGCGATCTGGTTGGACGGATCGCACCTCCGAGCCGTCCTGCTCGCGTTGACTCCTCCGCAGCGCCTGCTCGTTGATGGCGAGCTCGCGTTCGACGCGGTCTACCGCGCGGTCGAACAGGTTGACGGTGGACCAGAGCGGTTCATCAAGACATCGTCCTTGTCGCTTGCCATGGATGAACTCCCTTGCCTTTTCGGCCGCGCCCATCGCCGGCTTTCTGCAAGATGGCTAAGGATCGCGGCTGCTTTGTCTTGCGATGCGAAGGCGCGGCGCGTACGCGGGCCGCATCGGTCGACGAGCGGCGGGCCAAAAGGAAGCAAGCTTCCGAAAGCTGTCAGGGTCGCGACAGGAGGGAGTCGGGGTCGACTGCTAAGTTCGGATTGGTCAATATACTGAAGCAAGCGCCCGCTCGCTGGATGCGGCGCTCGGAAAACCGAGGCCCCACCCTCATACTGCTGCGCGAAAGATCTAAGCCGGCCGACGCTGCCTGGCTTGGCTTAATGGGAGCTCGGCGTCGCTGGCCGCACGCGCAGCAAAAAGCGCTCCGAAACTCAACCTACTGGGAGTCGGACTTCCTCTCTGGCCTTTGTTATCGTCTTAGATTCTCATCTGGAGCATGGAAGGCGCTTCTTGATCTCCTCCGCTCCCGCCCATGCTCAATCTCTGCTCGCGTCCTCGGTCTCGAATTGACCATCACTTCGAGCACGTAACTGGAAGCGGGCACTCGAGGAGTGGGTGCGACAATTTTGTTCCTTTAGAGCGAAAAGTCCGATCGCAGGCCCGCCCGAGCCGAATCACCTTTGGCCGGGCCAGCAGGATATTCGATGGTGCGATGCGAGGGACATCTAACCATCAAGAATTGAGCGCGCCATCAAGACATCCACTACCGCTTCCGCTGAATGCTCTAGGGTCTGCTCCATGGTCCTCAGATGAATCTCCGGTGTTGTTGGTGCTTCGTAGCACGAATCGATCCCGGTGAAGTTCTTGATCTGGCCGGATTTCACTTTTGAATACAGGCCTTTTGGGTCCCGCCGAGCGCATTCCTCGATCGGCGTATCGACAAAGACTTCTATGAACTCTTCCTTGCCAACCAGGCCGCGCACCCTGTCCCGTTCGGCCCTAGAGGGCGAGATGAAGGAGCAGATCACGATCAAGCCGCTGTCCGCCATCAACTTGGCAACTTCACCGACGCGCCGAATGTTCTCCACGCGGTCCGTCTCCGAGAAGCCGAGGTCCGCGTTTAATCCGTGCCGGAGGTTGTCGCCATCCAGCAGCATAGTATGCCGCGACATGCCACACAGCTTTTGATCAACCAGGTTGGCAATCGTCGTCTTTCCCGCGCCAGACAGGCCAGTGAACCAGATGACGCAAGGCTTCTGATTCTTGAGCGCGGCGCGCTCCCTCCTGTCCACGGATAGCGCTTGCCTAACAATATTGTTGTCCCGCCGTAGCGGAAAGGCGATCATGCCGGCCCCGACCGTACGATTTGTGTAACGATCGATGAAGATAAATGATCCGGTCTTTCGATTGAGGTCGTAAGGATCGAATACTGCGGGCATTGCGGTCGCAACATCGCAGAAGGCGATCTCGTTGAGGGAAAGCATCCCGGCGGCCAGATGCTCACAAGTGTTGACGTCGATCCGATGTCTAATTACGGTAATGCTGCCGATAATCGTCTGCGATCCAATCCGCAGGACGTAATTGCGTCCTGGAGCGAGCGGCTCCTTGTCCATCCATATCACATAAGCGGCGAACTGGTCGGCGACCTTCGGTCGGTCGTCCGGCCGCGACAGAATGTCGCCACGGCCGATATCGATTTCATCTTCCAGTGTAATGGTAACCGCATCGCCGGCTTCGGCGCCGACAAGGTCGCCATCGTGGGTCACGATCCGCTTGATGCGCGTGGTCCGTCCCGACGCGGCGACAACGATCTCGTCTCCTGCCGCGATCCTCCCGGAAGCCACCGTCCCGGCATAGCCCCGAAAATCCGGGTTTGGGCGGTTCACCCATTGGACCGGCAAGCGGAAAGCCTGGCCTGCGGTGCCGGACGGGATGTCAATGCTCTCCAAATGCTCGAGCAGGCAGGGACCATCATACCAGTTGGCATGAGCGGAGCGATCCACAACGTTGTCGCCGTAGCGGGCCGAGATCGGGATCGGAACGATCGAGGTGAAGCCGAGACCGGCGGCAAAGGCCAGATAGTCACGGGCGATCCGATCGAAGCACTCTTTGTTGTATGCGACAAGATCGATCTTGTTCACTGCCAGCACGACATGACGAATACCAAGCAGCGAACAGATAAAGGAGTGGCGGCGAGTCTGAACCATCACGCCTTTGCGGGCATCGATCAGGATGATGGCGAGCTGGGCATGCGAGGCGCCGGTAGCCATATTGCGGGTGTACTGCTCGTGGCCGGGAGTGTCGGCCACCATGAAGGAGCGCCGCGGCGTCGTGAAGAAGCGGTAGGCGACGTCGATCGTGATGCCCTGCTCCCGTTCGGCCTCGAGCCCGTCCATGAGCAACGCGAAATCGATGTCATTTCCGGCGCTACCGTGCTTGATGCTGTCGCGTTCCAGCACCGTGAGCTGATCGTGGTAGATCATCTTGCTGTCGTGCAGTAACCGGCCGATCAGCGTCGATTTGCCGTCGTCCACCGAGCCACACGTGATGAATCGCAGCTGATCCTTTGTCCTGGCCGCGACCGCTTCCGTTGCCGGCTTTACAAACATCAAAAGTAGCCTTCCCTCTTCTTCTTCTCCATTGAAGCGGCTTCATCGACATCAATTAGGCGTCCCTGGCGCTCCGACACAGTCGCAGTCTGCATTTCTGCGACGATGTCTTCAATCGCCATCGCATCGGATTCAATAGCCCCGCTCAAAGGATAACATCCAAGCGTGCGAAAGCGGATCATCCGCATTTCCGGCGTCTCGCCGCAGTTAAGCGGCAATCGCTTGTCGTCGATCATGATCGTCGCACCATTTCGACGCACTGTGGGTCTTTGTTTTGCGAAGTAGAGCGGAACGACCGGAATCTTCTCGAGCATGATGTATTCCCAGACATCGAGTTCGGTCCAGTTTGACATCGCAAAGACGCGCATGGTTTCACCCTGGCGTATCCGTGTGTTGAACAGGCTCCAAAGCTCCGGCCGCTGGTTACGGGGGTCCCATACGTGTCCGGCCGAACGGAAGGAGAGTATCCGTTCTTTTGCGCGACTCTTTTCCTCATCGCGCCGGGCGCCGCCAAAGGCGGCATCAAATCCGTGGAGGTCGAGGGCCTGCTTCAGCGCGTCTGTCTTCATCACCTGGGTATGGAGCGCGGAGCCGGAATCGATCGGATTGATCCCGCGCGCGATGCCCTCCTTGTTGATATGGACAATCAAGTCGAGGCCGAGCCGCTTGGCTGTCGCGTCTCGAAAGCTGATCATCTCACGGAACTTCCAGGTCGTGTCGACGTGAAGCAGGGGGAAAGGCAATTTTGCCGGATAGAACGCCTTGATCGCAATGTGCAGCATCACGCTCGAGTCTTTTCCGATCGAGTAAAGCATGACCGGCCTTTTGAACTCGGCGACCACATCACGCATGATTTCAATCGATTCAGCTTCGAGACGGCGCAGATGTTTCGGCAGCATATATCTTCTTTTCGATGCAGGATCGCTGTTCTTCGCCGTTCTGTGGCTCCAGCCCAGAGTGTGGAATATCCGCGGCGGAAACGGCCGGCCAAGCGGCAGGCTCGTCCATGAGGTCAAGGTGGACAGCAGACTTGCAGACGCGGCAGCATATCCTATTCCTCCACTGGTGCGGCCGGCGCCGGCCTCACACCTGATCGGGAGATCAGCTCGTGCGGGTTAAGGATCTTGGCTAAATCAACCAGCGTGTTTTGATCGCAAGCATTCAGATCGCCCTAGGAGTTATTGAGGATCTGCTCAAGCCGCGCGACCTCGCCTCGCAACATCTCGATAGCCGCGTCGCGGTTCTCCGAAACGTTCCAAGCAGTATGGACCGGCTCTCCAGCGTGAGAGGGGCCGGATAATGCTCCGGCCTTGGTACTTCGCAAATCCCACCAGGTTCGGAATATACGACGATAGAGTTCGGTTACCTCACCTCCCCTATCCAGCACTCCGGCTTTCTGTGCACGCAGCAGTTCCTGCTCATATCCGAGTTCTCGCAAAAGCTCAGCGCCAACCAAATCAGTCACGGTTTGCATCTCTTCGACGCTCAATTGAGATTGCCATGATTTGACAGAGCTTTCGTCGACGGCGTTTCGTTCCAGGATTTTTCGATCCCCAAAGCTGCTGGATCGAAGATAATCTGCTTGTCTCATCCCAGCCGATGCGACGGCCGCTGGGTCACAGCCGAGCCCCTTCAACAGACGCCGGATTTCCTCGTCCGGATGCGCCACGAGCAGTTCGTATTGCACGAACTGTGTCTGCGGGCGAGAGCGGTGCGCGGCGAGCTTGGGAAGGCCCAGAACCAAATCGGCGAGTGAAGTTATGATGACGTCGGGCAGACGGAGCATGAGATCGGCGAGACTGGATACGCTAACCGAATGCGGGCTTTCTGTCCGCAGTGGGATGCCCCACGTCGATTTCAGTGAAGCGGCGATGGCATAGGGATTGCGCATCAGAAGGATGTGTGGCGCTTCTGGATAGACAGATTCAAGGAACTCAAGCACGGTCCAATACCGTGGTGTCTTGTCTATGATGATGCGCTTGCCCGCGTCCGCCAGATACTGATCATATGCTGCATCGGCATAAGCGCGGCTGGCGATCGTGCGATCTATCCGCCCCAGGAACTCCGAGGTCGCGGCCTTGATCAGTGAGCTGCCCGCCGGATGGCGCTGGTCCACCCTGCCAAATGCTTCAAGCGCCAGCATCAACCAGGGTTCAGGCGGAGCCACAATGTCTGGATGGTGCTGGAGCAAATGCGCCAGGAGTGTCGTCCCGGATCGTGGAAGACCAAGAAGAAAGCACACCGCAGGCGAACCGCCAAAACGTCCGCTCATCGTTCAGACCCTCGTGCCTGAAACGCAAACCCTGCCGGCGCTCGCTCGATTGAGCGAAACAAAGCCAGCCGCGGGATCACATGGGCAGCCGCTGCCGTGCAAAGCATCAAAACGAGACAAGAATTTTGTCTAGCACTCATGAGTTTAGATCCGTTCAGTTCGATCGATCGGCGGGATCACCGAAAGATAACTGCAATCGCCCCCTCGATTGCTCGACAGTTAAAACGACGTCAAGCGGCAGCTCAATTACACGAAGATCGATTGCGGATATGGGAAGGTTGGAAAGAACTATACGGACGTTTGCCGAAGACCGCCCGCGGTACAGGAAGGCTATTACGTGTAGTCATAAGTTGCCCGTTGCTGGGGCATTGAAGCCGTAAATGCGACATGCACCTCGCTGAATATTCGGCATACAAGAGCGGACAGCTCGGCGAGCGCGGCAAAGAAGCAGCCCACATCGCGGACATCTCACTTGGCGACGCGCAGCTATCTTGTCAGCGCGTATCGATCCTAACGCAACTTTGCCGTGCATACTGCCGTTGGTCCAAGACACTGAGCCATAGCTCCGGCCAGCCTGTTGTTCGCAAGCCCATCCGTCCGAACTATACCAACTGTTTGATTTACCTGCTCTTGCAGCACTGCCGCCCCCCTAATCGGCGCTAAGGACGGTTGTAAAGGACGGAACCTGGCTTAAGATGGCTGATCCAGCAAGCGCGCTTGGCCGCATCTATACTGACGGAAACGAGATTGTCCGGCCGATCACGTGGGAGAGCCATTGTGCTGGGCATCACTGGGCCACGGTGGACGATCCTGATGGCGGTGACCTATTTGGGCAGAGAAAAAAGGGTTGTACCGGTCAATCTGGTGTCACGATTGATGCACGTCGACTTCGTGACGACCCACTCAAAGTTGCTAGAGAAAAACGGTTGCTGCGGCATAAGTCCTCCGCAAACGATGACCGGATCCTGCAGATGTCGCTGACGGCCAAAACGCGCAAGCATCTCGCGACTTTGGCGCCACGACAGACAGCGCAGGATGAGCTCACTTTTGATGAAAGCGGCATTGACCGATCAAGCGAGTTCGTTGCCAAGGCTGCTACAGTGAGGCATCGCCTGGAATGGGCCCGCTCTGGCATTCAGAAGACCAAACGCACGACTGTCAGAAATGGAGCTCGCTAACCATGAGTCTCCCATTCTTCGAATATGTCTTGAAGCAGCGCGGTCGAAGGTGGTTGTGGTCCGTTCACAACGCCGACGGCGCGCAGGTGATGACGGGTTCAGGACGTAACCGCTCCGCCGCCATCTACCAAGCTAACAGAGCGCTTTTTCAATTGCTGCTGAGCGCGCCATATCGCCTCGGAGCTCGAGCTATCCGACAGGCTCGGCGAGGTCGGCTTACGCCCAAACTTTAGCCGGGCATGAGCTTCGAGGATGCCCCATTCGCGAGTTTGTTTCCATTTGGCTAAAGCGATCAGCCGATGAGTTCGGCCCAGCGCGGCCAAGACTGTCTCGCCGAAGCTGAAGAAGCTGCTGGCCGAACGGATGCTAGATTCGGCCCTATGGGAGTTCGTTTAAGACTGGTTAGCTTCTCGGAAGCTAACGCGCCTAGGACTGGGCGTTTTGGCCCCATCGCATGCGTCCGGGGACCGAGCGTTTCGGGGTTTTATCTTCGAGACAGGCCTATGGGCTAAGAGTATGTCTTCACCCGCGATCATACATCGCTAGCGGCCGTCGAAAGCGCCTTCCAAAAAACTTGATCAAAGATGAGGACGCGTTGGGGCCCGCTCCGCGACGTTGAAGGCCATCCAGCACGTGCGTGAAAAACTCTCTCAGCGCGGATCGGCAAAGCTAATTTGCGACAAAGTTTCTATGACCAAAGAGGGCGGCCCGCAAGCCGCCCTACCGCGCCATTAGCCAGCGTTGCTCAAAATTACCGCTGATGTCCGAGTCCAATTCCGAGATTTAAGGCCTTCTGGCGCAGCGCGCCGGCGCTGCGTCTGGTCATTTTTGCTATTTTTATGACCGGGGTCCGAGCCTTCGAATGGACTTTGAGCTCTTTGATATCTGCCTTCGTCCACTCGCGCCGCTTGACGCGTTTCTTTGTTGCTTTTTTCACGATGAATGCTCCTTCTGAGAAGAGCGCTTGTAACATAGTTTTTTCGCAGCGACGACCGTAAAAAAAGGACAGTCATCGGAACTCGCGCCAGCTATTAGCTCGGTCATGCTTTCGGAAGACAAGGCGTCTGGACTAGTGCAGCTGTGGAATTGTAAACTTCGTACAGACTCTGTGTAGAGAGGCTTCGTTACAATTGAATGCTCAATCGACGCCTTTCTATTCGAAGCTAAGCACGTAGACTAACATGTTCTGGAATGAGCAAGCCAATCGCGATGAACCTGAACAGCTGCATCTCGGGGAGGTTCGTGATTTGTATTAAGCCTAGAGTGATAAACATCGAGGCCCTGAGAGACATCGGGGCGATCTCTTGCTATGGTCACCTTATGACGATTAGCGCGCTCGTTATCTAAACGCCGGAGCTCCCTTGGGGCGTGCGCGAATACTAGATCGGTCAGGTCTTCGTGTCGGTCGTTCGGGCTCGGCTCAACGCGTCGGAGTGCACGAAGACATCAGCTCCTCCATTCCTTAGGTTGGATGAAGCCATATCATCCCTTGGTCGCGTTGAACCACTTCACAGTACGAATAGCCACTGCATTTATATCCAAACTGAACTTGCGCAATCTAGTCGGCGTACGTGGCCATCAGCAAGGGATTGAGCGGCAAGCCGTCACGCCGCCCTTGCGCGTGCTCAATCGCTTGCCGGGGAGCGCTTTCTGCGCGCGCTCGTTCGTAGCTGCGAAGACACCAGGGGCGGCTACTCATCTTCGCGCTCTTGCGCGATCTCCCGCTTAACCTGACCCCGCATAGTACCCACATCTACCAATTCGAGCCTCTCAAGAGTCTTCCTTCCCTCGTCCGTGATAATCCAGCACCCGGCCTCTCGCTCGATCAGCCTTTGGCCAAAAATATCGAGTTGGGGCGCTCGGCTCGCGATGCGCTTCATACGCGCCGGCCACTCTGGGCCGCTGCTGTAATAAAGGGCCAAATGCTGTTTAACGACTTCGATGCTCGCCCGTCCGTGCGGCTGGCCGGCAAGTATCTTCAGTATGGACAGCTGAAAACTCACGCGCGCACGCCATTGAGTCGAGGAAAAGCTCCATAATACTTATCCTGAGGGAAGCCGCAGCGCCGTGCGCGGCTTTTCAAAAGAAACCTTGCGCCATAAGCCGAATGAAGCAGAATACCCGCCTGCCGTCGACGCGGTAAGCAAGGTTCTCGACGGCATCGGCGACATCCTGCCCAGAGTGTTTTGAAGAATGGGTCAGCGGAGATAGCCGCGTTGGCTACGCGTGTGACGAGGTCTCGACTGCCGTCTTCGACCGATTCGAGATCAAACTACGTCGGTGGTAACCGCGCTGTTGCACATCTTGGCGAATAACATCGCTCACTGAACGCACCGCCCGCTTCTTTCGCTTCCAACTGCCGGCCAACCCCGCAGGGATCGCAAACCCTCGCGGAACGACCAAAAGATCGCGTCTTCCGTTCACATAAATATCGAACATGTCGTCCCTCGGTTGACACCAGCGTAGATTGCCGGTTCATACATTTGGTGACATCGAAGCAACAGTTGCGCTGAAAGACTACGCGAGTTGTCTCCGGATTTCGCCCGCACTTGAGAGTGCACGGCGCAATCTCGCTTCTCCTTCACGTGCTCCGCATTGCCGAGAATACAGGAGCCTTCGCGCGCGCCTTATTGTCGCTAACAGATTCCCCTTGTCCGGGCGTCGTTCAAGGCAATAAGCCTTGCAGGCGACCGTCGGATCGATAACGAGCCGGTGAACTGAATTGTCCTTTAGACAGAGGCCTGATCTGTGATGCGACGGACTTTTGCCGCTCGGACGGATTTGATTGAGCATTTGTCTGCCGTGGCAATTCTCTTTTGTTCTGAGTGTATCCCTGACCGCGCGATCGACTCGTACACGGATGCTGATGTTACAATGTACGTGAGGACCGTCGCGGGCGCGATGGTGCCGACGGACGCGAACGTGTTCACGTCCCAACTTACCGCCCGTTCATAGCGGCGATTGAGCGTGACGGCGGCGCTGGCAGGCTGGCGGCGAAAGTGAGCAACACGCAGAAGGTAAACGCCGGATCGTATTCCCATCGCCGCCAGAAACAGCGAGTACAGACATAAGGGCTGTCGTGGATTTCGAGGCGGCAATGAGGCTTGTCCTGTGTCGGCCTTCTTTGAATGTGGGCATGCTCAGGAGTCAAAGCTCTTCGGCGAGGAACTGTTGAGCGCAGTCAATCACGAAAGCGCAGCGGGAGGATATCTCACGATCGAGCGCGCAGGGTCTGTTCATTCGGGCAGTCTTTGAGCGGACTTGCATGGTTTTGCCTCTCGAGGTTGGCGGCGCGGAGGACTTTGGTCTTTGGTCTGACATAGGCCGCTCACCCGCTACAGATCGCGCAATACGTCTCCATAGCCGCAGCAAGCGCGTTCTCGGAACACCCGGCAAGCGCGAGGCGCTTGCTGAGCTGTTCAGGAGAGCGCGCTCTTTGCGCCATGGTTTGAAAGGCAGACGCGGACAGATTAAGGTCACGTGCGATCGCATCGATGTGCTGCGGGCTCAAGCAAGGCTGGTTCGGATGTCCGGGACAGGCTCGCGCGCAACCGGCTGAGTAAATGCCTTAACCGCAAGGGCATTGATGTGTGCAGATTGGCCAACCACGCATACCCTTTGAGACAGCCATGGCTGGCAGAGGCAGACTTGTTCTTGTCACGAATCAAACAAGACCGATTTGTGGGAGCGGATCCTTCGATCCGGATGGCCCTGCCGGTACGACGCTTTACGGAGCGCGGCAGAGCCAGTTGAGCGGCAGGCGGCAAACCCTCCAGCGAGGTCCGCTAGGTGTCGTGAGACAATAGGGCGCTCGCCGATTTGACGCCAGCATCACCAGTTGTTCTCGAATCGACGGTCGACGCGACCCTGTCCGGGATCACGCTTAGATTACAGATTGACCCACAATCCAATTCGCAGACTCCCTCCGCCAAAGTCAAGCTAACCAGCCCATGCCGGCGGCAATGCAGGCGGGGTTCGGAGCTCTATCACATCGGCGAAGACGGTCCAATCGCGGACACTCTTTTGCTTGCAGAAATCGCTCTCCGCCTGCTGTGCAGCAGCGCACAGCGAGGCGGCATCGACCTTGAACGTCGCCTGACAGGCACGATGTTCGTGCCCGGTATCGTCACAAACGGTCTTGATGAACCGAACATTAAATGAAGGCATGGCATCCTCTTCTTGTGGGTTTGCTTATCCACCATTCTGCCATTCGCTCCACAAGAGTATTTGATCTGCCTCAAGCGGCATCCCCAACCGGTTGTCCGCTCCTCCATCGAGATAAGGTCGAAACTTTGGCAGCGCGACTCGAGCGCTCCTGTTGTCGCGCAGACCACGCGGCCTCTACTTTTCCAGCTTGGCGGATCGCTCTCTGTTTTGCGCCGAGGGATAACGCCTTCTGGTCTGCTCATGCCCTCGACTGACAAAATTGAACGACCGATGACTCGAGGAACGTCTGAAGAGACGACGCATGCGCCGTCACGCCCGAGATGCCGGCTATTGATCTCTGTCGATCCATACTCAACCGCTGGCAAGGAGAGGCCGCTAACTTTACACGCGATACTTGGTGGTCTCACGAGGCATTGCCGCAAACACCAGGTCGTCGCGCCAATCGCCGAGCAGAGCCATTTCTGAGGCGCGCCTGCGGCCGAGGCAATCGATGGCGAGACCTATGCGCACGTGATCGTGGGCCAAGATGAGGCAAACTGCCCCTGCGGCCGCGACAGCACAGCCGATGATCACGCTTGTCGCAGCCAACCTTTCGATAGCCCAGGGCTCACGACTTCAGCGCCAAAGCCTTTGGCTGGGATCTGCCCGGCAAGGCCACCGATATTGCGAGGCGAGCGATCAATTGACCATCCGCTTGCCGGCTATCGCAACATTGAGGACAAATGCCGTCGTGGCCCATTCGCGAGCGGTGCGCCTCAAATCAACCCCGCCACACACCGGCGTGTTGCGGACCAACGCGAGGCCCTCGCGGATCGCCCGACTTGGGACATGTCGCCAGCCAACGCGGGCGTGTGGGGCTCGCAGCAGCCGCTCGAGCTCGGCCATTCTGGATGCGCAGCAGCTCTTTTTGACCTGTATCAAATACTGCGGCGACTGCCTACTGATAGAAGTGAGCTCCCGTCCAAGGTCACACACATGGCAGAAAGAAAGACTTGGCGCCCCATCATCTTTTCATGTCCAGATACCGGCGACCGAGTTCAAGGACTGCTGCCGGACGTCCCCGAGCCGCGTGCCGATGACCTACACGCAATAACCTGCGCCGCGTGCGAAGGCGCCCACTTCATCGACCCACGGACGGGCGCGATGATCGGCGCCGAGATCGGCGCCGAGCGCTGCTAGGCTCATCCGAATCGTGTCAAGCGAGTTCCGGCGTCTTCGGGTTCTCGGGGATGCCGCCCCGCTCACAAGAGCGCGGCTGACGTCATCAAAACCCAATGCCCCACGTTGACGCCGTGGGACAAAGAGATTTCCCACCAACGAAGGATGTTCAACATGATAGACCACGGGGACATTCGTCCCGCCGCCGGCCAGATCGCGGGAGCGGCAGTCCAGTTCAACTTCTGCAGAACAGCGGTTAATACCAAGCGCCGAGGACCTGAGCTGATCCAGATCGATTCGACCGAGGCCCCGGAGTTGTTTCGCAGCGCCAATCCTAATATTTCGGGTGGCGAGCCGATCATGTCCCGGCACGATAGGTTCAACGGCGCCACGGCCGATAAAACCCCGGCCGCGGCTGGCGCAATCGGGACCACGCCGCCTGGGCAATATTGGGCTGAGCCTGCTCGCGCGGCGGCGAAGCCATCTCCTGTGTAGTTCAGAAGGTTGCCTGAATTTGTCAGCCAGCAGCGATGAACACCGTCCAAGATCTACTGGCGACCTGACCTGGGAGCGGGTCGAAACGGGGCCGCCCTTTGATCAGGATCTGGAGATTGCCGTGATCGAGGGGAATGCCATTCACCGGGTGGTCTTTCCTTGCCGCCGGGCCTTCGGCGGCTGGATCAAGGCCAAGTCCGGAGAACACGTAGCCGTGCAGCCGACGCACTGGCGCATATGGCCAGATGGCGGCGGCCGTCTTTCACAATAGATTGGTGTGAGCTGAGGCGCGTTCTTCTACGGTGGCCCTCGTGGGAAACAATGTAGAGTCGATCGAATGAGAGGGTCTACCAGGAAGCATGTCGGACCACATCTGGTAAGGCTATGGCACTGCCGCGGCAGCCGCCGCGCTGCCTCTCGTGCTGTCGTCGACAAGATCCAGATGCAGAAGGTCGCGCTGGACCTCATACGCAATGCAATCGAGGCCATGGCTTCCTGCCCGCGCGGCGAAGTTGCTGTCGACAGGTTTACAGTTGCTCATAAGGACCCCGGCATCAGCGCTGATGTCGCCGACCGACTGTTCCAGCCCTTTGTCACGACTAAAAGGCATGGCATGGGTGTGGGGCTATCAATCTGCCGGACTATCATCGAGTCACATGGCGGCCATATCGTCGCGCAAGAAAATCCGGGTGGCGCGATCCTTCAGTTCACCGCGCCCTTTGTGGAGCTTAGCGAAGAGACAGCATGATTGGGCGGCGCATTCTTGTGATCGACGATGACGCCGCAATGCGGGACTCGCTCGCGTTTCTTCTTGATGTTAACGGTTTCTACGTAGCAACCTATGAGACGGCGAGCGCGTTTCTTAATGACGTCGCGAGCGGTCCAGTTGATTGCATTGTGTCGGACATCCGCATGCCGGGTATGAGCGGTCTCGAGCTAGTCGGTAAAGTGAAGGCCAATCGCGTCAACTGCCCCGTCGTCTTAATAACTGGTCATAGCGACGTATCGCTCGCAGTCGAAGCGATGAAAGCGGGTGCGGTCGACTTCCTCGAGAAGCCGTTCGTGGAGGAGGTGCTATTGCGTGCGATCAATAGTGCTTTGGAAGCGCGGCCAACAAAACCAGCCGATGACGCAGCAAAACTCCAGGCGGAAGCCCGCCTCGCGGGCCTCTCGTCGCGCGAGCGTGACGTCCTGCAGGGACTATTAGCCGGAAAGATTAACAAGGTGATCGCCCATGATCTCGGCATCAGTCCCAGGACAGTCGAGGTTTACCGTGCAAACCTCATGGCCAAGACCAATGTCCGCAGCATGTCCGAGTTGATGCGGATCGCCATTACCGCGGGACTCTAGCACCAGCGCAATTGGCGCGAATGGCTTATTCATGCATTCAAGCTGCGCAGTCCAGACGACGGACGGACGGTTTTCAGGCGCACCGCACCGAGCGGGTCATGTTTTCGATGACGGCTACCGATGCAACACACGCTGCTGGTTTCTTGAATCACGACGGCACATGAAGCAGATCAATTACGTCGGCCCACATTTGTGCTCCGATGGACAGCAGGTCTTTCACCCCGGAGAACGGGGGCTACGACAGCGTATCGCATGATCATCGAGCGCGTCGACCACGTCGGTCAGCGTACATCGATCGGGATGCCGTCAATATCTGCCTGGTCACCTCCGCGGCCGACCGATGCTGACGGGGATCAGAGCCAAGGCGCCCGAACAAGACTTCCTGCGGCAAGCCGAAAGTGGCGGTGGACGACAACTTTTCGGCTGGCTGGAGCTCTTCACGGGTGCGGCAGTGCGCTTCCGACTGCTTCCATGGACGCGGCCGAGGAAGCCAGCATGCAGCTTTCCAATCCGGTTTTGACATGTTTGAGCAAACAAGGGACCACGGCGCCCCCATTCAAGACGCCCTGCTCATGGCACTTACGGGTAAATACTTAGGGACTTCTACCTAGGGAAAACATCCAAATTTTAGAGTTCGTCAGGAGCAGCCAATCTGCGTCCCATCGATGTCCGCAAGATAGGGTCCGCCATGCACGCCCAGCCCACCAAATTTACCGAGACCAGCCGTTATCCGACCAGCGTCTTGCGCGGGCAACCTCAACACTTCGGCTAAGTTGATTTACGCCAGCTCAAATTCAAAGCGCGCCGCGTTTTTGCGTCGAACAGCGCAAAAAATCGCGGCGTAGCGAAGGACACCGAATTCGGCTTGGGCGATCTTGCAAGTGGCAGAAACGCTTCCGGCCTACATTGTGCCTCCAGGAGCACCGGAATGATCATCGACCTTTTGCTTCGAGAGCATCGCAACATTGATCTGCTTCTGGCCGCTCTTCAACGCGAATTGGAGATTTTTGAGAGAGGGATCCGTCCCGATTATGAGGTCATTCGCGCGATTATCAGCTATTTCGAGGTTTACCCCGAGCTGTACCATCATCCACAGGAAGACTTGATTTTTTCCAAGCTCAAGGCTCGCGATCCGGATGCAGCTGCAATCGTCGGCGATCTCGCGCTTGAACACCAGGAAGTGGTCGACCGTTTGCACCACTTCGCGCGAGCTATTGACGCCATCCTCGCGGATCGTGAACTCTTTCGGCAAGACGTCGGCGATATCATAGGCGACTTTATAGTACGCGAGCGGCGCCACATGATGTGGGAAGAACGAGATTTCTTTCCGGCCGCACTGAAGGCTTTCTCGGCACAGGAATGGACCGAAATCGCTTCCGCCGTCATCGATGATGGAGATCCCCTGTTCAGCGAGACAGCGGCAGCCACTTCCGATGCGCTAAGAGCGCATATTCTGCAATTGGAGCAAGAAGCTGAGGCCGAACGGAGCTCGGCCGCGTTTTCGTCCGCCAAGGCCGGCAACCCGTGACACGGCGCCGAGACGTAGGGGCCGTATTGATCGGCGCCGTCTTACAGCAGGAATTAGACCTCATGCTCATCCTGTCGAAATGAAAATGGGGGGGTTCGCGGGCATGTAGGCTGCCGCACCGCCAAAATGGCTTTCTGCGCACGATGATCGCTTCCGGTGCCAACGGCATGGCCGAGCCTTCCTGAGCCCTGGTTCCGGCACGTTCATAGACTCTCAAACAGAGGCCCAAGACGAAACCCGAGTATCGGGTGGAACCGGTCGACCAAGGACTGCCTTAAGCAGGGTTCAAATCAATAGCAACCGCTCATGCATTGTCTACGCTTGCAAGATCCTTGAGCCGGGTTTTTCGTATCGTCGCGCTGATCGAGCATAAGGTTTCCAGGCAGGAAAACGCACCGAGTTTGCGGCTCGTGCCCCGCGGTGACCGCCCGGCATCACCGTCCCTCGTCTCCGTCGTAATCGTTGCCGACGTGCTCTTGAGCGACGAACCTTGGTGTAACTTTATAAACCTCAGGCTAACGGTCGCATACCACGGCATAATTGAGCTATTCTGAGCTTGTGCTTCAACTGAGCTCAGATTTTCGGCGAATGTCCTTGCCGTGATCGAACCGGCGGTTGTCCTCTCTCCGCCGATGGAAGTCCGCGCGATGCGTCAGCGTCGCTCCTCCCAGACTTTCGCCCGGCCCGCTAAGCAGGGCCGGGCTTTTTTTGTATTCCCAAGGCTCCATCGATCATCGCCAGCGCAAATAACCGCAAGAGGATCCGCTTTGTCGAGAAGAGACCCAAGCCCGGATCAACCGCCTCGCGGATCGAATGCAGCGCGCAGTTGGCGGGCGGCAGCGACCATGTTCGCTAGCGCCGGCCGCACTTCCTCCCATTTGCGCGTCTTCAGGCCGCAGTCCGGATTGACCCAGAGCTGCGAATCCTGAAGCCGGGTCCGAGCCAACGCCATCAGTTCCTTCATTTCGCCCGCCTCGGGAACGCGTGGGGAGTGGATGTCGTACACGCCCGGCCCGATCTGATTTGGATATTCGTAGTTCCTGAACGCGTCGAGTAGTTCCATTTTCGAGCGCGACGTCTCGATCGAGATGACATCGGCGTCCATTGCAGCGATCGCACCGATGATGTCGTTGAACTCCGAGTAGCACATATGTGTATGAATTTGCGTTTCATCGGCGACGCCCGATGAGCAGATGCTGAAGCAATCCACGGCCCAGTCGAGATAGGCCGTCCACTCCGATCGACGCAACGGCATTCCTTCGCGCAGTGCGGCTTCGTCGATCTGGATCATTGTCGCACCAGCATTCTCGAGATCGCGGACTTCGTCTCGGATCGCGAGCGCAATCTGGCGGCAGACCTCGCTTCTGGGAATATCATCGCGAACAAAGGACCAGTTCAAGATCGTCACCGGTCCGGTCAACATAGCCTTCATCGGCCTCCTCGTTAGTGATTGCGCGTAGCGCCACCAGTCCACGGTGATAGGCTTCGGCCGCACTACATCGCCAAACAGGATTGGTGGCCTGACGCAGCGCGAGCCGTACGACTGCACCCATCCGTTCCTGGTAAATGCGAAGCCGGCGAGGTGCTCGCCGAAGTACTGCACCATGTCATTGCGCTCGAACTCGCCGTGCACGAGGACGTCGAGACCGATGTCCTCCTGCCAACGTACGGCGCGCGCAGTCTCCTCCTTGAGGAACCTGTCGTATTGCTCGTCACTTATCGCGCCTCGCGCATGCGCCGCACGGGCATTCCGGACCTCTGTGGTCTGCGGAAACGATCCGATGGTCGTGGTAGGAAAAGCCGGTAGTCCGAAACGATTGCTTTGGATCTCGGCACGACGGGCAAATGGGCTCGCGCGCCGACGCATGGTCTGATCGATCGCTTTCATCCGGACAGCGACATTGGCATCACGGATTTTCGGCGAATTCCGGCGAACAGTCGCGGCACATTCCGACTCGGCAAGAGCTGGCGCAACATTCTGGTCGCCTGCGAGTGCCCGCGCCAGGATCGCAAGCTCCCGCATCTTCTGGACCGCGAAAGCAAGCCAGCTCTTGACGTCGGAAGCGAGCCTGGTTTCGAGTTCAACATCGACCGGCACATGAAGGAGCGAGCAGGATGGGGCAATCTGTACACGGTCCTTGCCGAGCTTCGCAATCGCGGGTTCGAGCCGCTGGCGCAGCAACGACAAATTCGACCGCCATACATTCCGGCCGTCGACGACACCGAGCGATATGACGAGATCACTTCGGCCGCCAGCGATGATCTGGTCCAACAACTGTGGCGCTCGAACTAGGTCGAGGTGTAGTCCGGCAACTGGCAGGCTCAACGCGGTGTTCAGATTGTCCCCGAGGTCGCCGAAATAGCTGGCAACCAAGATCTTGATGGCCGGCACCTCCTTGGCGAGCCGATCATAGGCATGTCGCAAAGATTGCCGCGCCCTCTCATCCAGATCAAGAACCAGGCAGGGCTCGTCGAACTGAACCCAATTTGCCCCACGTTTGGCCAATTCCTGCAGAACCTCGATATAGGCCGGTATCAGTTCATCCAGTAGTGAAAGTGGCTGGAACGCAGGATTGGGACTCTTGCCGAGCTTTAGGAATGTGACCGGCCCGATCAGGACAGGGCGGGTTTGAAAGCCAAGGGCCTTGGCTTCCTCATACTCCTCGATCGGCTTGCGAGAGCATAGCCTGAAAGTCTGTCCCCTGTGAAACTCCGGGACCATGTAGTGGTAGTTGGTGTCGAACCACTTGGTCATCTCCTGCGCGGGTGCGCCAAATCCGCGCGGTCCGTGACCGCAATTCGCATCCCGATCGTCGCATTGTGATCCTCGGGCCATGGCGAAGTACGTCTTGAGCGAAACGGATTCGGCTTTCGAGGCGTAGATCTCCGGGATAGCGCCAACCATGACACTTGTGTCGAGCACCTGATCATACAGCGAGAAATCGTTCGATGGAATGACTGTGACGCCGATAGATTTCTGTCGAGCCCAGTTCGCGGCACGCAGGCCAGCTGCGTCCTCGAGCAACTGCTGTTCGCTGCTTTTTCCGGCCCAGTAGCTTTCTAGAGCGAGCTTGAGCTCGCGCCTTGGACCGATGCGTGGGGTTCCGAGCGTAGCAACCGGAAGGGAGAGAAGAGACATAGCGTTAACCCCATGTTGGGGGCAAAGGCCATGGCGGACGCAGGCAGGGGAAGTCGCGCGGTGCGACGGCTGCTTGGCGCACCACCGGGACACCCCGCCCGTGGACGAATATATTGTCGGGGCAGGTCTCCTGGCTCGCGGGTCATCGCTTCTGTCCGGCCTTCCCGAAGCCGCGCAGGCTTCAGTGACATCGTTGGACAGCGGCTTGCCGCTCACAGTTGCGGGGGCAGCGCCGGCATTGTCACCGGCTTCCCTCTTAGCTCCGGCAAATGGAAACCGGAGAACCTCGACGGCTTGGAATATCGGCAAGAGAAGTCTTCCGTCAACCTCTCAGATTATGTCTCAAGCTGAGCTGCGACATCTGCGACGCGAATGACCATGCATCTCTATCGTTCAGATGATGTAGAGGCGCTCTCAATCGGCCATATCGGAATGACCATCGCAGCTGCCCGCGGGCCGCATGGCAGATCGGTGGCAGGAACAAATGCGGCTTGCGCAGTCGGGACTGCTGCCTCGAGCCGAACGCATCTGTTGCGAGTCCCGGCTTCCGATGACAACGATACCGAACCAAACGGTCCCGTGACGAGGATGCATAAGCCGCGCTGGATAGCGCTGAACGGAAACATCGAGACATCGGCCAGTCGGAAAGTCGACAAAGAGAACACAAAAGCGGTGTGAATTGCAGTCCATTACCTGGCACGAAGGATGCAAGGCTTCGGCATACCCAGTCTTCTCCTGCTGGGCATGTCCAGCACAGCAAATTGAGGCTGTCGCCGGCAGCGAAGTTAGCGGCGCGTGACATAGAGGGGAGCGCCTGCTCGCACGGGACACCATCGGTCTCCCCGTCGCGTCGCCGCTAACTTCTTGCGCTCGCGCATAACTGGTTGAAGGTTGCCCGCCTTAGAATGACGTGTGGATGAAACCAGATAGGCCGACAGTTATGAGAAAACTCTCTGGAAGACGCGCGTTATGGTTTTGTCTTGGTCAATGCCTGATCTGCCTGGCCGGGCTGGCTCCGACGAGCAACAGTGTTCGCGCCAACGAGAGCCCCCTTATCGAAAGATTCAAGTCAACGTGGCGAGCGCAAGACGGCGAGACAATAGAACAAATTATCTCCAACGTCTCGAAGGTGGCACAGTTTGTCCCTCGAATGTGGGGCGTCGCTGAACTTGATCAAGATGACCATGTGTTCGTTTCGTGGACCAGGCACCGGGAGGATACATCAGGCGAACAGAACGTTATCACCTGGAAGATCGCGCACGACGGAACGTTTCAACTTGCGTCGACCTATGCAAAGCCGATGGAATTGGGCTGGCGCGCCCTGGCGCTCTCGTTGATCGCCAGTGAAGTCAAGGATGGCGAAAGGGACGCAAATCTTCGCTTTCTGCATGATCCGAGCAACTTCAACTTTGTGACGACCACGCAAGGCCGGCTCGGCGATCTTCTGCGGCAGGGCCGCTGCACTATCGTTGAACCTGTTGGAGTGGACTACTTGCCGAAGCAGAATGACAAACCGACCGAGAAAGGTGATCTGTGGCGCGTTTTACTTTTAGTGAACTGCGATATCGCAGGACCCCGTTTTTTTACACACAACGGGGTCATCGCTTTCGAGAAGAGCGAAGGGCAAGATTGGAAGCCGCAATCCTCCTTTGCCAAGCGTATCGCGGCCTTTCCTCCTGGCTCGTGGTTCGCTCGCATAGAGCCAAAGGATCGGGAAGAGTAAGGGGACGAAAGCCTCGGTAAAATGGTCGCGCAGAGCAAGATCGCGCCGTAGCTCCTTTTACCGCCGAACGCCTCTGAGCAACTGCAAGACATATCAGCTCTAAAATGTCGGTGTTTGCGCCCTCAACAGTCTCGAGATTTTTCCCGCAGCTTTCAGCCCGTCAGGAAAAAATCGGGCAGCACGATTACCTCCGACTCCTTCTGCGAGTAGTCGAGTTCAGCAGCGCGTGCCAGTTGGCGAGATTTGGCCTCCGGGGCACCCGAGGCAGTGGGAGGACACCAATCCGCGAGGGAACCAGCTCTCCATGCTCAGTCTTCAAGGGACCGGGCCTGGAGATGCCTCGGGCCCAAGCCCGATCCGGCGTGCGCGCCGCGCATCGCGCGACTGACTGGCACCCGCAAGAGCGTGAGCGTGCCGACGCCGAGGCGGCACGCGAGATCGAGTGCTGCGACGAAACGCGTTAAGACCGTAATGGGGCAGCGTTAGCGGGCCGGCACGCCCCCTGGGCACCTGCGAGTGACCCCGGCGAGGAACCCGGCGCCGTGCGCGAGGCATCGAGGACCGAACTGGGTCGGTGCTAGATTTCCTCGCGCGCATTCGTCTGCACGTCATAGATCCGGATTTGAAGCGTGGGAAAACGCTGCTTTAGTTCTGCTCAGCCTGCCCTGGCGCCGTCTCTGGTTGCGAATTCGGCTCTGAGTCGGCCATAGCGCGTAAGAAGAGACCGGCAATTCCCGGGGGGCAGCCATTTCATTCCCATTGTGTAGTGAGGTCATTGAGAATGATTTGTAGCTTGAGTCGGCTAAACCGCACCAGAGCTAGCTGCCCGTGTGCCGCGACGGGGGCAACCATGTTGTGGATTGAGGCTTCGCACAGGATGGCACTCGCGATCGTCCGAACACGGGGGCGGCTTACCCCTCGCCCGGTGCGTATACGACGAAGCCGCGGAGGTTGCCGCTCCAAATTTCCCTGGCGCAAAACGCACGCCTCACGCCGGGCTTGCTGGATAACTCTCCGCATGTGATCGCGGTGAAGCACACTACGAGAGAGCGCCCGCTAGTCGCGCCGCCTGGTCATGACAATCCGGTCCAGCGCAGACGTGCGAAAAGCCCTCAATGCAATTGGCATCAACGATCATCCCGGCTGACTCTCCGAAAGAGGGCTCGGCTTTCTCCCGCATAACGAGTTCGCGGCTGAGCGATGGGGATCTCCTCCTCAGGTCGAGAGGGTGCAGTGCGCGCCGAGAGAGAGAGACCGGCGAGCCTCGAAGGATGCCGCGACACGCACACCGGAAGAAATCGCTTGAACCTCACGCGGCGTCAGGTCGTAGCTTGGAAATGACGGCCACGCCTTCATAGAGCAAACGTCGAAAGATGCCGGCCGAATAACGTACATAGTGTTTAAACAGTCGAATGTGGCGGCGCCGGATCGTGCGTGAACATGGATCAAGAGCGGGAGGTTATTGTGGGGATGAAACACCGCGTAATGATGGTCGCATTGTTCGCTGTCATCACATCTCCGGTCTGCGCGGCGAAGCTCAGCGGCCCTGCGCGCATCCTCGACGGTAATACGATCGAGATCGAGCAATCCAAGCTTCGGCTCTCAGGCATCGAAGCTCCTGAAACTGACCAGATTTGCCTCGACGCCCACGGTCGGAAATGGGCTTGCGGCATAGCTGCTCGCGACGAGCTGATCAAGCATTCAAACGGACGAACGTGGGATTGTCATACCACAGGAGGTGATGAATACGGCAGGTCAGGCGGCAGTTGCTTCATAGAAGGCGAGGACGTGAGCGCCTGGATGGTACGCTCCGGCTGGGCACTATCGTCGGATCCTTCTACCCATACCTACGTTATCTATGAGGTTGTGGCGAGCAAAGCCTATGCGGGGCTGTGGTCGGGGGCGTTCATCGCGCCCTGGGACTGGCGTCGCCGCAACAAGGGGACGATCATCATCGGCGCGAGCTCGGTTCCGATCGACGCTCAGGAACTCCTGCTCGGATCCGCGCTGCTATCGGGCCCGCCCTCGTCCGAGTGTCTGATAAAAGGCACCGTAGACCGCAACGGCGAGCGCATTTATCATGTGCCCGGGCAACTCAGTTACGAACAACTCGACATGACGAAGAAGCCCGGTGAACGCTGGCTCTGCAGCGAAGCGGAAGCCGAAGCCACCGGGTGGCGTAAAGCCGCGCGATGAGGTGAGATGCATGAAGGCAGGCCATTCTCCGACCTATCTGACCAAGATCGCGCCTTCGCGCCGCTCGCTGTTGCTGTTCGCTATTTCGTCGGTCTGCATACGGCTTGGCGACAACATTGTCGATGCGAAGGAAGCAGAAGCGCCGCCCAAGCCAAATAACCTGATCTCGCCGGAGGCTGCCCTGCAGCGGCTGATGGAAGGGAACGATCGCTATGTCCAGGGCGTATCACGACGCGACGATTTCAAGCGCGAACGCCCGGTTTTGGTGGATGGGCAAAATCCATATGCCGCGGTTCTGAGCTGCGCCGATTCTCGCGTGGCGCCTGAACTTGTCTTCGGCAGCGGACTTGGTGATCTGTTTGTCTGCCGCCTCGCCGGCAACTTCGCCAACGATGACACGCTCGCCAGTATGGAATATGCGGTCGCCGTGCTGAACACGCCGCTGATCCTGGTACTTGGCCACGATCATTGCGGTGCGATAGACGCCACGATCAAGTCGCTCCACGACAATAAGCCGCCGCCGGGGCACATTTCATCCCTCGTCGCTGCGCTTGCGCCAGCGGTAGAAGTATCTCGCCAGCAAACCGGTGACACGTCCGCTGAAGCAACCCGACAAAATGTAATCGACAATGTCAACAAACTCAAATCGACGGGGCCGATTCTGAACGCGGCAGTTGAGCAGAACAGACTGAAGGTCGTCGGGGGTCTGTATCGGCTCGACACCGGCAGGGTCGATTTGCTGAGCTGACGCTGGCACCTTCGCGCTGCCGGACAGTCGTTTGCCGCCTGATACAGGGCTTCGGTCGAGTTCCGCGCAATTCGCTCGCGCATCGGCTCCATCAAATGCACCGAATACAACCCGCTCCACAATTTGTCATAGCTTCGGGAAGACCCTTGGTATGCGTGGCCTCTCAATTCTCCTCGTATTCTACGTCCTCATGTGGGCAACGCGAGGCCAGCACCAAGAGACACTCATACCGCAGCGCAACAGTATTCATGTCTGGACGTTGATGCGCTAGACCGACGGAGGTGGTTCAAGCGGCAGATCGGGTGCGAGGCATGCAGGGTCTGAGCTCCTCGGCCTTCGGAGCATGCGACCAAATTCCGGCAGATTCTCACCCGCGATCCGGGAAGCCACCTATGGCCCCTGCTCATGATCAGCAGGCTCAGCCAGGTCCGAAGATCAAGTAGTGCAGAATTACAACCACGACGACTGCCCAGCCGACCGATGTAAAGAAAAGTTCTACTCGCGTCGGCATCGGACGGCCTCTCCTGCTCAGCCATTTGGAAGACCGCCAGTGTAGCAAAAGCAGCCTCGTTGCATCTGTCTCGGGCCTGTACCTTGGATCAGCATCAACAGAAGGTTGTCGGAGGTCGGAGCGGGCCTGAAACTGTAGGAGGCAAGCCGAGCCCGACTGGTTCGCGGTCGAGGTCCACTTCAGTCGTTCTCCTTCTGCCGTGTTCGGTTGATGACGTCTTGTGCCTGGGATCAGACACGGGAGGCGCGAGCATCCTGCTGGCGCGGCACGGGGTCTCGCTCGATTCAGACACGGCCGGCAGACCAAGATTGATGGCACATCGATTGCTGGGGACATGTAAACGAGCCGCAGGCTTGGGCGACCTCGCGGTCGCCAAGTCAGGAATTCACAACGTGCTTCGAGCCGGCCCGGCACCAACTGTGACAAATCGTCCGTTGGAGACGACATGACAAAACGAGCGCTGCCCACAACCGTCGGAGACATAGTGCAGCAGAGGCGGATCGATCTCGCCGCCGCATATCGGCTGCTTTGCCGTTTCAGCCTCAAAGACAGCATCGACAGCGATATCTCGGTCAGCCTTCCCAGCCCTCAAGACCTTTCTTTGAGCCAGCCTTTTGGGGGCAACCGCTGCAATCGCAATCACAGTCCAAATCAACTGCGACAGTTTCGACGATCCCTTCCGACTGGGTTTCAATCCGTCCGGCTTCGCCATGCGCGCGCAATCCAAATCAATGAAGCGCGGCGTCGATCGGCTCAAGGCACCGAGGACAGCTTATGAACGCTCCACCAGAGAAGATCACTGCAGAAACCGAAGGTACGGCTGCGACCTGGGATAATCTGTCGCCGCTGCTGGTCGATATCCGCGCGCGTCGAAACGAGTTCGCCCGCGCGCAAAAGATTCCAGACGACATCATCGAAGGCTTCAAGCGCGTTGGCGTCTATCGGGCTTTAGCCGCCAGGCGGTTCGGCGGCGAGGAGCGAACGCCGGCCGATTTTTGTCGCCTGATCGAGCAAATTTCCGAAGCCGACGGCTCCGCCGGTTGGGTCGCTAGCTTCGGCGATGGGGCTCGCTACCTCGCTGCTCTGCCGGACGACACGCTTCGTGAGGTATACGCGAACGGACCTGACGTGGTATTGGCAGGTGCGCTTTTCCCCCTTCAGCCCGCCAGGCGAAGCACTGACGGGTTTGTCGTGAACGGCGTGTGGCCATTCGCCAGCGGCTCACCGGGCGCGGATCTGATAGGCGTTGGCATCACTGTGGAAGACGATCCGACCGGTGGCCTTGCGCGTGTAGCCGTGATGCCGGCCGAGAAGGTGACAATCCGGCCGAATTGGGACGTCATTGGCCTGCAAGGCACCGGCAGCCACGACGTCGTTGTCAACGATGTCATTGTGCCGGAGGAATGGACCTTGATCCGCGGCGGTCCGCCGACGCTCGACGCGCCGGTCTATCGCTATCCGTCCGTGACTTTCGCTGCGCAGGCGCATGCGATTGTCGGCGTCGGTATTGCGCGCTCCGCGCTGGACGAGGTGATCGCCATGGCCGGAACCCGCGCCTCAATCACTGGAGCGCCCGTGATGGTAGAGCGCGGCTATGTCCAACTGGAGATGGCCAGAGCCGAAGCCATGCTACGTTCCGCCCGTGCCTTCTTCTATGAGGCCACCGAGGAGCTGTGGAAGGAAGCGCTCAAAGGTGCCGTAACCCCGAACACGGCGACGCTGATGCGACTCGCCGCGACGAACGCCGCGCGGCAGAGCGCTGAGGTCTGCAACATTGCGAGCGGTCTCGCTGGAAGTGCGTCGCTCTATACCACCAGCAATCTGGCGCGCGCCATGTGCGACAGCTTCGTGGTTGCCCAGCACGCAGCTTTAAACGAGGGAACGCTCCAGAGCGCCGGCCGTCTCCTGCTCGGAAGTGCAGCACAGCCGGGATTTCCATGAACTGGTTCTTCACGTTCCGTACACCCCGCGGCAACGGATTGCCGGACGCGCGATATGGTGCTGTTCGCAGCTACAGGACCTAGCCGCCTGCCGGCCTTGTTTTAAAGGACAAGAGAGAGAGAGAGAGAGAGAGAGAGAGACCCTTGCAGTCAGGCGCTTCTCAAAAACACCACTTCATATCCGTGGAGCATCCCTCCCCATCGCAAACGCGCTCTCATAGGTCTCTACGCCCCCGCCTCGATCATTGTCATGTCGGGCACGATCCACTTGCATTTCGGCACGACGGCTGGCGGTTCAACTCACGAAGCTTCCAAGCCCGACTTCTTTTTTTAATGTCGCGCTCCATGCGCAGCCGTTCGTTCTCCTGGCGCCGCCGGGCGATCTCCGAAGCCTGGTCCGCCGACATCGGCGTCGGTTGCATGGTGGGGCGCCACTCCGCCGATGCCGGCTCCTGCCGGAGCTTATCCGCCCAGCGTCGCAGCACCGAGTCGCGCAGACCGAGCTCCTTGGCAACCGACGTGACCGAGCGACGGCTCGACACCACCAGCTCGATGGCGTGGCGCTTGTACTCTTCGGTAAACGACCGACGTTGACGTTTCATTTGACACCTCCGGGCTCAACGAGCCTACTACAGGTGTCCACTCATTCGGAGGAGGTTCAACCAGCGCGGAGCATCAAGCAGATTGCGCTGGCGGACGCGCCTATATTTCCCGCGATTGCTCGATTGCTCTCATTGTTTCAGCCTCTCACGAAGCGTTCACGCCACTTCTGCGGGGTTGCGTCCGTATGCGCTTGGAGGCCGGCAGAAAGCGGCACGCGCGAATTGCGCGTGCCGCCTCCATGTGCCTCTGACGGCGTCGGCCCCATCTTCCTCAATGCCGACGAGGAAGTGCAGGCCCCTCTATATAGATTCCTCTCGGCTGGACGCTCAGCACGTTCAGTCAAACTTGTAGGAGGCCTGCAGGAACGTGCCCCATCGTTCCATGCTATACTTCGCATCATTAGCTGAATGAAGGGTACCCAATCCATTGCGGCCGCTGCCGAAGTCCTCGCTCCCTCTTGAAGTCCACATCGCCCAATATCGGGCACCCACGCCGACGCTGAACTTGTCGGTGACAAAATAGGACAAAACGCCTTCTAACTGCACACCACCACCACCGCTCCCGCGCTGATCAATGAAGGTCGTCGTCTCGCGGTAAAGGTGGTTGTCGCGCCCGTGGAAATCCGTCCAAGGGAGGTAAGCAACCTCCGCGCTTAGGTGCCAACGCTCGAGTAGCATAGTCTCAGCGGTGAGGCCGATACGCAGCGCATTCCAATTCGCGTCTTCGCTACCCACGGTTCTTTTATGCACCGTCCTGTTATCGTTCTCGCTGCCTCCGGAGCATGGATAGTAGGGCAATGCTAACTGAATGCAGCCTATGGAGTCAGATTTCTGGCCGTAGTAGGTCCAGCCCACAAACGCGCCGGCCTTGTAGGTGCTGCCGCGCAAAAAGTCGTATCCAGCATCGGCCGTGTAGTATGTGAACCGCCCGTTTGCCTGGCGAGACCCAGTCAGATAATAAGCTGTGGGAACTCCATCTGGGTCAATCGCCCAATCTTCGTCGTTCATGCTCCCATCGCCGAAACGTCCGAATCCGATATTTCCTTTCAGAAAGATCCCCCAGGGGCTGTCGATTCGTTCAAATAACTCACCAGAAATCCCGTCCAGCTTGTGATAGGTGAGCCTCGACACAAGGCTGCTCGGATCGTTATAGGGCTCATAGGGGTGATCCCATTGAAATCTTCCTCGGCTCAGCCAAACCCTTGTACCGCTTTCCACCGACCAATCTTGCGCCAGAGTAATCGGCGGGGCGCTAACGGTCGGCTTTGTCGCGTAGAGCGCTTGACCGGACCATTCCGGCGTCCCCGAGCCGGCATCGAAATGGTAGTTCAGACCAATCTTACCGATGTGATAGCTGCTGGATAGGCTACTGACATTGGCTGGGACCACCGAGGGGAGCGGATGTTGTGTGGTTGGAGGGGTCGCCAGACTTGGTCCGCCAAACCTCAGATAGTCATACTCGAATTTGACCGACCATTCCGGCGTGAGCGCTTGTTCGATGCCTCCGCCGACCATGCCACCGAGACGACTGTCATCGAAAGGTGTGGCATTCTTTGGCGCCTCGTCAGGTTCGTGGTTATTGACGATATCGCCGCGATTGTGCTGCCACGCGACACCTAACTTGAGATAGGCCAGCGTGCGGCCCTGCGGGCCAAAAATATAACCCAGCCGACCGGTGCCGGTCGCAAA
This sequence comes from Bradyrhizobium sp. cir1, assembly GCF_014198245.1. Classification (GTDB taxonomy): domain Bacteria; phylum Pseudomonadota; class Alphaproteobacteria; order Rhizobiales; family Xanthobacteraceae; genus Bradyrhizobium. Next base: position 123,799 of record NZ_JACIHE010000017.1, on the reverse strand, counting down.
GACATCTGGACCTGCTTTGCAGTTTGCGCTCACGATCATGCCGGAGGCGGCAAGACAGGTGTTTGTACCGTTGGAGATTGCGCCACTACCATCTAGTTCGAAGCCAAAAACCCAACGCTCCCTCTGCCAATTGTAGCCGATCTGACCTCCAGCCACGAACACTGGGGTGTCGACCACGTCACCATAGATCGAAGGGCCATAGGGGTCAGTGAACGATGTCCGGCCGTAGCCTCCGCCGAAGTGGCCCCCAACGTATCCGCCGGTCCAACTCCATATTACGGCCGGCGCCTTTACTGTGACTCCGAGATCGGCCGAATGAGCGACGGCGCTTGCAACGAGCGCGGCTGTTCCGGCTACACAACAAGGAATTTTGAATCGCATATCACCTCACGTCGCGCGCCATCTTGCAAAGACGAATGATCCGACTTCGCTGGCGCCGCGTCACGGCGGGGGTGCAGGAGTTATGCCAGCGGCCGCAAGGCGCATTCCCTGCGCTTTTTCGATCGCACTGTCGTATTCGCGACAACGCATCCCTAGTCGCATCGGCCCCGACATTGTAGCGAAGTACTGACGCGCGGAGAATCGCTTGAGGTTTGTCGCTTGGTGGCCGGAAAGCCTCCACATGCCCTTCGGTGCCGTCAAGAAGCAGGAGGTGCTCTTTGCGGAAAGCGGTGGACCTCGAGGGGGCCGTCACCGCCACCCCGCAGCGAGCAAGGATCCTCCACCTGCCAAGGCGAGCGCAAGGTGGAGTGTGATTCTGTCTGCAATATTGGCTCTGACTTACTTTTGATACAGTTTAGGGGATGTCTGGCGTTTTGATTGGGCGAGAATTAGCGTCATGCAGCAGCCACTCCAGCGCTCCACTGGTGCCGCGTGGGTTTGGTGTAGAGAGAGCACACTACGAACGCGATAAGGCTGTTGTTGTGATCCGAGCGTCCGGAAGTCTTGGCCTGTGTCCATCGCGCGGAACGGTTTCCCGACGCGTCCAGAGCTCCTATCGACGGCGCGCGATCGATCTTCCGCTCTCGGGTCGCTCCTGGTGATCGCTTGCCGCTTCCGCTGCGACGCTGTCCTGTGCGGGCGAATCTTCACTGAGCGCATCGCCGAATGCGTACAGGCTTCAGCGGTGCGACGCACGGCGAGGCTGGGCTCTATCGTCCACCACCTCGGCCTGGCGCTTGGCGGTCAGCCAGCAGCAGGCTTCGCAAAGCGGCTGATGCCACCGTGAGCAAAGACACGGTCCTGGGCGTGGCCCCGACACCACAGCCGCCGGTCGGCCGACCCGCTCAGGGTATAGGCATCGATTGCGCCTGGCGACGCAATCACCGATACGCCAGCATCTGCAATCTGGAAAGGCGCCAGATCGTCACGCTGCTGCCGGATCGTGAGCCCGCGACCGTCCAAGCCTGGCTGGCTGCTCATTCGACGATCATTACTCTTGACCGAGGTGGGGGATATAGCGAAGCTGCGGCAAAGGCCCTGCCGCAGGCAATACAGGTCGCGGATCGGTGGCATCTGATGGAGAACGCCAGTCAGGCCTTCGTGATCCCGTACGAGCGCGATCGGGACAACGACCTAAAACTGCTCACGGCCGACTCCGCCAGTAGGAGGCTGTCTCCGCCGCGAAGAACGCAACTATCTTGCATCACACAAAATATGACGTGCAATGTGCCTTGAGCGCTCACGCGTACAGGCCCATTCAAAAATAGAATGCGACACGCACGTCGACCGCTGGCGGTTTCCTCAGCTGCCTGTGAGAGATCGGCGGCTTGAATTTTATGCGGATGAGCTAAAAGGCCTTGAATCGCACGTGGCGTCACGTTGTACCATTGCGAAGTCGCTGACGAGGATGCCCGGCAAATCGGACCGGCCCGCTGTTTGCTGCCATCGGTGAGACGATGATACCAATGCGGTCGATGTGTGTACAGCAAAGGGCGATACGGCCCAATCCCCATCTGCGGGGTCTGGCGGACGGGGTCCGAGTCCTCGCATGCGAACAACAACGTACTTCGTCCAAGCCCAGGGAGTACTGGGTTGCTGCCCTTGGCGGCCGGCACGTCGGCGACGAACAGCCGAGATCGTCTCTGTTGGGCGCCGCTCATTTAATCACAATGGCTTTGACGATACGCAAACAAGGGACAATACGCCCTTCAAGGTTTGTGCGAGCCAGTGTTGAGCCGCATTCCATCAATATCGTCTGATAGATAGGAAACGACGCCCAGATCTCTGCCTTCATTGATCCTTCCGTAATTGGAATTTGCGGTGAACGTTTTGCCGCAAGAACCGTCGGCAGCTCTCCCTCTGTCGACGACTGACTTCGGCCCGGCCATCGAAACGAGGCCGGGCTTTTTTTGGCACTGATGAGCGACAGTTTGGAGTGTTCTGGCCCGCGATATCTGATGATTGCGAACGGTTAGTAAGCGATTGATCGGGAGGATAGTTCGTCACATGCTGAAATCGATCGATCCGATCCTAACGCCCGAGCCGCTCTGTCTACTTGCCTCCATGGCCATGGCGGCGGCCTCGTGGCCGTCGACGCCAACCACCCGGCCAACCGCATCCCCGCCGCGGCTCTGCTCGGAGCGCTTGAATTCAGCTGCCGGGCATGAGTTATCGAGAGGACCGTCCGCGCCATACTAACGCTCTATCCGCTCGACGATCTCGTCGATCCGCGCGCGTGACGATGCCCCTCGACGATCCCGACCGTGTGCCCGGACGCAAGCGCACCGTGCTGGTCGCGATTGAACGCTCGGTCGGCCGTCCCACACACGCGCTCGGTGTGTGTCTTCAGTCCGGCAAGCTCTCCCGTCCGGATTTTCTCTCGCTGCAGCTTCGGCGTCGCGCAGGTGGGTGACAGCCGGGGATATGCATGCTTTCTGATCAAGAAGGGCGTGATCAGCAAAAAGAGAGACTTCTGCGCAAGATTGCGCAGAACTCTGCACCCACATTTGAATGGCCTCCGCGCAACCGACCGACTATTGTCGATCCATGTCTCGCCTTGTGTATCTAGCTGCTACTATCATGCTGTCGCTGCTGCCGGTCGTCGCGAACGCTGCGCCAATTCAAAAGCGGCCCAAGCCGGTCTGGCAAGGTTACGGCTTCCTGCCCGGCTATCGCCAGCCGCTGAGCAACAGCATTCCGCTCTACAAACAGAAGGACGCGATGCGCCGGCTCTCGCGTGCCGACCGGCGCCACTGGTATATTGACCCGGTTCCTCAGTATTACGGTTGGGATGGCGAGTGGCACTATTTCGGCCACCCCGGCTTCCGTGGCGGCCGCTACAATGGCGGCAGTTTCGGGCCGTGCTGGACGCGGACGCCGATCGGGCCGATCTGGAATTGCGGGTGATCGGGCGACGCGGCTAGGAGAAACCTCGCGCCATCGCGCCGGGATTACGTCGAGGCGTTTAATGACGTCCTCGCCGATCTTCGCCATCGCGCCGCAGCCGCACGGGCAGAACCCTCCTCGCAGATTCGATGATCAGCTCCGCCTGCGGCAAATGAGCAGGCAAGTAACCCTGATTGCGATGACGATCTTGATCCGATCCGGCGCGAGATCGGCCGCCGCCTCCTCCTGCGCTTCGTCCCGGACGCCTTGCCGGACAATCGGCTGCTGGAGTTATGCCGGCCGCCACACGGCGACCTAATCTGGAATGAACACATACTTTAGCTCACGCCAAGCGCGTGCTGAAATCCGCCCATCTTGAGGAACTACGAGAACTGATGCAAGTTCTTTCGCATTTGATCGAAGCAGTGCACCGGCTTCCTAGAGGGCCAGCCCATACAAAAGCGGTTCAAGACGATTCAACGCTTCGAGCATCGGCTGGCAATGTTGATTCAACCGTCTGAAACGGCTCGGGCTGCTGACCGCGAAGTCGTCGCTCGTGCCGGCTCGCTAAATAAATGATTGCGAGAAACCCACCACCCCGCCCGACGGCCGACGTCGTGCGCGGGGCCTGCAATGGCAACCGGAAACCGGAGCGCCCGTCCGGCCCACCGATATCCGCTCGAATGATCACCCGTTCTGCAGCTTTGGGCGGCGTAAGCGCGCTGATCAGGTTTTGCAGCGATGTAAGAGGCGGCCTATATGATTAGCCACTAGAAGCGCGTATTTTTGAGCAATACATCACCCTCCACTGCGCGGGGAAAGTGAGCCTCCACTTCGAATGATGGCAATAGGTCAAGAATGGCTTGCAGGGACAGCTGCCCTTCGTAGAGCTCGCGGTCGCTATATTCCGTGTAGACGAAGCGCGTGTTGCTCAAGGTCTGCATGCCTCCAGCGATAACATCGGCTTCAGCTCCCTGGACATCCATCCAGATGAAATCCACCGTATTCAGATTGGCTTCGCTGCACCAGTCGTCCAGCCGCCGCGTTTCAACCGAGACAGGGCTATCGAACCGAACCCAATCATACTCAGTAAGATGATTCTTCGGGCGGCGTATTGAGCCGGAGAGGTCCCATTCCTTCGCATCACCATCTGCATTGCTTGGATGGAAGTCGATCATCCCGTTTCGATCACTGATCGCGATTTCAAGCAGCTTCACCTTAGAAAGGGATGGGCCCAGCTTCTTCTTGAAGCGGGCAATCGCTCTGGGGTCCGGCTCAAAGCAGTAGAGATTAGCTTGCGGGCAGAGGTTGAGAAACTGTTGCGTATCGGTCCCATCATTGCAGCCGATATCCAGGATGACGGGATTGGGCTTTTGAAGAAGTGAAACAATGTGCTGGTGTACTTCGATAGAGGACACAGGTGCTTTTTCCATTTGGCGCGAAGATCGGATGAATTTCGTCTTTGACGCCGCAATCACACGCCAGACGCGCCGGCACAACGTATATCAATGTATATGATTCATATACCCGTCGGTCCCCTTGATCCATGACAGCTATTTGGATTCCATCAACATCAAAAGGGAAGCCTGTCGGAAGGGGGGCGCAGCAACTACCCTGCAACGCAAATTGCCGCTCGGTGTCGGGAGACGCGCCAACTGTGAGCCAGAATCATCGTCTCAGGTTCGCCTTTAGGAGCGGCGGAAAGATCGGCTTAGTGCGAATGTCAGTCGTCACCTATTCTCTCTAAAGCGTGCCAGACAGACTGATCTCTCGTGCGCACCAATAGCCAATCACCTCGATCACAGTTGCGACAGGCGAGATGTGCTCTGCCGACTGACCGCTGCCATCCCAGATTTGCTGGCGCAATGTGTGAACTCCAGTCCTCGGAATCACCTGCTCTTCGGAAGACCGTACGCGGTCAAGCATCGACGCACGCGTTGCCGGGCGTAAGCAAAAAACTGCACGGCGGTCGTCGCGGACCTCTTCGACTTCTGGCAGCAGACATTGCGGCGGATCTCCGGAAATCAACGCTGGCCGAGGCGATCCGCTATGCCGTCTCTCGGCGCGCCATCTTCGAACGCTTCACACCGAAGGCCGCGTCGAGCTCGACTCCACATCGTCGAACGCCCCATCAGCTACAACAATTCAAAAACGCTCTTCGCGGGCAGCGACGGCGGCCACAAACCTTGTCAGCCATCGCAACGCTGCCGCACAACGGAAATGACAATGTCCATCCATTCGCCTATATTCAGATACTTCAGCGTATTGCCAACGGCTTACCCTGGAACGAAATCGACGCGCTTATGCCATGGGACCACGTCGTCTGACGATCTCAGCTCGCCGCTGGCGAAGTTCACCTTGAGATTTCACATGGCTTATGGTTGATTTCGCGCACGCTCTCCCGATGCTTGCCATCGTCGGTCATCAGGCGTGGTCGTTGTTGAGCTGCCGATCTCGCTCCATCACACGACCGTGGTATACACTTTTCGAACGTCGATCAGCAGGGTCAGTTTGAGAGGATAAGCTCTCCGCGATTCCGCCCAATTTTGCGATAAGCCATCATCTGCAACTTTAGGGCCGGTCGGTTTACGTCTGCCACAAGCGCGCATAAGCGCTTTCAGCCAGCAGATCTGTATGTCTGCCCTCCGCAACGGTCCGGCCCCTGTCTAAGACGACGATCTTGTCGGCACCACAGATGGTGCTGAGTCGGTGAGAGATCACCACGATAGTCTTGCCGGCCCGACGCGAATTCTCAAGGAGCCGGTGCACAGTGGCTTCGGCAACCGAGTCGAGCGAGGAGGTCGGCTCGTCCAAGATTAGGATTTCCGGATTCCGATATAGAGCTCGTGCTAACGAAAGGCGCTGCTTCTCGCCACCAGACACCTTTACGCCATTTTCGCCCGGCTAGGTTTGGAAACCACCGGGCGAATGCTCGATTACCTCCCGCAGCCCAGTTTGATCGCAAATTTTCATAATCCTATCGATCTCGGGCTCGAATTCACCAAGTGCGATGTTACAGGATACCCAAGCCCGCTATTGCGCATATGATCGTCGAGGGTGTGCTGCTCCACGCTTCAAATTTCGCGCCAGCCGCTCAGGACAGCGGCAAAGTGTGTGTTGTTCAAAGGCCTGAGTGAAGTAGGCGGAAGACCCGCTAGGACATTACGTCGCAACACGACTAGCCTAGGACGTGGAGAGCCACAGCCTGATTGATGCAAGTTGGACGAATGCGAGGTAGTTTGCGGCGAGTTTGTCATGGCGCATTGCCACGCGCCGGCATGTCTATTTCCTCGCATTGGCAGTGGACCAATTTGTCATGGTTCGATTCGGCCCCCAATTTAGGTAGTTTGACGCAGCACGAGGAGGCATTCTAACTCTCTCCATCGGAAATGGGGGAGTCCTGCAATGACCGGCGGAAGCATCGGCTCGCGAACCCCGCCGGGGAGTGACGCGCCTCCAAAGCCTATGAGCCCGTCGGAGCGGCTCGACTCGATTGACGTGCTGCGGGGCTTGGCCCTGTTCGGCGTGCTCGCCATGAACATCGTGACCATATTTCGGGTCTCCTTCTTCGCGGCGTTCTTGCCGAACGCGGAGCCGGCGGGGCCGCTCGACCGGGCGGTGGCGGCTGTGCTGACGGTCGCCGTCGACTTCAAGGCGCTTGCGCTGTTCTCGCTGCTGTTCGGCGTCGGCCTCGCCATCCAATTCGAGCGGCTTGCCGGCAATGCACGGCGCATGATCTTGCTCGTGCGCAGGCTCGTGGTGTTGCTGGCGATTGGCCTGGTGCATCTCTATTTGATCTGGAACGGCGACATTCTCGTCGAATATGCACTGGCGGGCTTCGTGGTGCTGCCCTTCCTCGGCGCCGCGCGGTGGCTCATGGCGGGTGCAGCCCTGCTGCTCCTGGGGCTCTACGTGACCATGCTGGTGCTACCGCCGATCGTGCCGCTGCCGGGTACAGCCGAGATGGCCGCTCTTGCCGCAGACGCGACGCGTGCCTACGGCACGGGCGGATTTTTCGACGTGCTCGCGTTCCGGATCCGCGAGGTGCCGGTGATTTTTCCGCTGCACGTCTTGGTCTTTCCGCGCACTGTCGCGCTGTTCCTGGTCGGCGCCTTCGCGTGGCGCAGCGGGGTTGTGCGTCGGGCTTCGGCGAACCGGCGCCTGCTGTTCGTGGTCGCAACCTTTGGCATTCTTCTCGGGGGCGGATTGAGTCTCGCGGCAGCAGGACAAGAGCTCTTCGATGGGCCGTCGCTCGGGCGCGCGCATTTTCCGGTGGAACAGCTGGGGGCGGTCGTGTTGGCCCTGGGTTATGCGGCCGCAGTCATCGCCGCTGTGAACCTCTCGGGCGGGCGGAGGATGCTGGGTTGGGCCGCGCCGCTTGGCCGGATGGCGTTCACCAATTATCTGGCGCAATCTGTGATCTGCGGCTGGATCTTCTACGGCTATGGTCTAGGCCAATTTGGCCGCCTCGGCGTAGCCGCGACACTGACGATCGGCATTTTCGTGTATGTCGCGCAGGTGGTGTTCAGCGCGCGGTGGCTGCGCCGCTATCGGTTCGGTCCTGTCGAGTGGCTCTGGCGCTCGTGCATGTATGGTGTACCGCAGCCGATGCGGGCAACGGTCGATGTAGCCATCATGCGCGCGACCATAGCAGTTTGATGCGGGTCCCCAATACCCAAGCTGCGTTCTGCTTCAAGCGGAAGCCGCCCCAACGGGTACGGCTGGCTTTGGGCCCTCAGCGACCTCGGAGATGTTCGCTTTTCCGCCGCTGTTGGGGGTGAGCGGACATCAGGCGGCCAGTCGCTTAATGAGTACATGGCCTAGTCAGTCGCGAACACAATAAATGTGAAGAAGACGGTGAGCACCCGAATTGGGCGACCCGGGCTGCTAGAACTGCGGAAGCGAATTCCCATCAGCACCGCTGTACCATCATGGCTGACGCTCCAAGGCTCGGACGTGCGGAAGCGGAAGCAAGATCCAACGTCGACGAGAGAATGTGACGAACGCGGTTTGGCTGTCGTCCTGTCCAAGCGTGCAGGAGCGCGACTCGCTCGAACGTGTGGTCGGCGACCGCGGCGGATTGCCGTGCCGATGACGCCTGACTCCGTGCGCCTTTGTCACGGCCTGCCTCTGCTGTGTTCATACCGCAGCATCCAGTGGCCTGATCGAGGTCGGTGCAGATAAGTTCTTGAACGCCCCACGCTCGAGATGTCGGCATAATTGCTATTATGCGCGAGGATCTCATATTGTTCGAGCCCGCTCTTCGATGAGCCTTGTGCGCCGCACGTTTTACCGGCGCCGGCTCCTAAATGCTCGCTGTCAGACGACAGCAATCATGTGCAGCTCGGCTACCGCCTTCGAAATACGCGGTGCTTCGAACGGTGTAAGGGCCGTTAATGTTGAGGAACCCCGGGGCTCAACCGGGTGTTTCGGTGAAACGCAATGTCATCTTCACAACAGCTTGGCGCGCCGTGTATCTGATGGCGTTTGCTTCCGGACAAAGACACGCGCAGGCCAGGCAACGATTCAGCAGAACTGAAGCTATCGATCGTTCAGCTCATTTTGGCCTGACTCTTGCTATAATTTGTCTTGTCACAATGACTATCTCCAACTTGGGCTCAGGAGACTTTTATGAATTTTCGTCCGCTTCACGACCGCTTCGTGGTCAAGCGCATCGACGCCGATGAGAAGACATCTTGCGGCGTTATCATTCCCGACGCAGCCACGCAAAAGCTGCAGGCATGGATCGTTCAGCTCATTATTGGCCTGACCCTTGCTATAATTGGGCTTGTCACACCGTGACTATCTCCAACTTGTTTAAAACGCTCAGGAGTCTTGTATGAATTTCCGTCCGCTTCACGACCGCGTCGTGGTCAAGCGCATCGACGCCGATGAGAAGACCGCTGGTGGCATTATCATTCCCGACACAGCCAAGGAAAAGCCCTCGCAGGGCGAAGTCATTGCAATTGGCCCGGGCGGCCGCGATGAGACTGGCAAGCTGATTCCAATCGACATCGAGGTCGGGGACCGCGTGCTGTTCGGCAAATGGTCGGGCACCGAAGTCAAGATCGACAGCGAGGAGCTGTTGATCATGAAGGAGAGCGACATCATGGGCGTTCTCACCGATGTGTTTTCCAACAAGAAAGCCGCCTAACCCAGCGCTCGCACAGCTCCACCCTGACGAGCGCCCGCTTGGGCGCGCTGAAGGATGAGAAGATAAGAACTGAGGGAATTCCTTATGTCAGCCAAAGAAGTCAAATTCGGAGTGGAAGCGCGGGATCGCATGCTGCGCGGCGTCGACATTCTCGCCAATGCCGTGCAGGTCACACTCGGCCCGAAGGGCCGCAACGTCGTGCTCGACAAGTCGTTCGGCGCGCCGCGCATCACCAAGGACGGCGTTGCCGTCGCCAAGGACATCGAGCTCGACGACAAGTTCGAGAACATGGGCGCGCAGATGGTGCGCGAAGTCGCCTCCAAGTCCGCTGACGCGGCCGGCGACGGCACCACTACCGCGACCGTGCTCGCCGCTGCCATCGTGCGCGAAGGCGCCAAGTCGGTCGCCGCCGGCATGAACCCGATGGACCTGAAGCGCGGTATCGACCTCGCGGTCGAGGCCGTCGTTGCGGATCTCCAGAAGAACTCGAAGAAGGTCACCTCGAACGAGGAGATCGCCCAAGTCGGCACCATTTCCGCCAACGGCGATGCCGAGATCGGCAAGTTCCTCTCCGACGCCATGAAGAAGGTTGGCAACGAGGGTGTCATCACCGTCGAGGAAGCCAAGTCGCTCGAGACCGAGCTCGACGTCGTTGAGGGCATGCAGTTCGACCGCGGCTACATCTCGCCCTACTTCGTCACCAACGCCGACAAGATGCGCGTTGAGATGGACGACGCCTACATCCTCATCAACGAGAAGAAGCTCTCCTCGCTGAACGAGCTGCTGCCGCTGCTCGAGGCCGTGGTGCAGAGTGGTAAGCCGCTGGTCATCGTCGCCGAGGACGTCGAAGGCGAAGCCCTCGCGACCCTGGTCGTGAACCGCCTGCGCGGCGGCCTGAAGGTCGCGGCCGTCAAGGCTCCGGGCTTCGGCGATCGCCGCAAGGCCATGCTGCAGGATGTCGCGATCCTGACCGGCGGCCAGGCGATCTCGGAAGATCTCGGCATCAAGCTCGAGAACGTCACGCTCAACATGCTCGGTCGCGCCAAGAAGGTGATGATCGACAAGGAGAACACCACGATCGTCAACGGCGCCGGCAAGAAGGCCGACATCGAGGCGCGCGTGGCCCAGATCAAGGCGCAGATCGAGGAGACCACCTCGGACTACGACCGCGAGAAGCTCCAGGAGCGTCTCGCCAAGCTCGCGGGCGGCGTCGCGGTGATCCGCGTCGGCGGCGCGACCGAGGTCGAGGTGAAGGAGCGCAAGGATCGCGTTGATGACGCGATGCATGCGACCCGCGCCGCGGTCGAGGAAGGCATCGTCCCGGGCGGCGGCGTCGCCCTGCTCCGGGCCTCCGAGCAGCTCAAAGGCCTGCGCACCAAGAACGACGACCAGAAGACTGGCGTCGAGATCGTGCGCAAGGCGCTGTCCTGGCCGGCCCGCCAGATCGCGATCAACGCCGGTGAAGACGGTTCGATCGTCGTCGGCAAAGTCCTGGACAACGAGCAGTACTCTTATGGCTTCGATGCGCAGACAGGCGAGTATAGCAACCTCGTCTCCAAAGGCATCATCGACCCGACCAAGGTCGTGCGCACCGCTATCCAGAATGCCTCCTCCGTGGCGGCGCTGCTGATCACGACGGAAGCGATGGTCGCCGAGCTGCCGAAGAAGGCCGCGGCTGGTCCAGCAATGCCTCCAGGCGCCGGCATGGGCGGTATGGACTTCTGATCCACTCTGTCGAAGTGTCGATGACCATGCCAAACCCTGGCACGAATGCCAGGGTTTTGCTTCGGGGAGCTTGCAACGTAGCCCTAGCAAGCCGCGCCAAAGGCCCAACTCATCGGCCTATCCGTATGAACGGCGGTAGGGCCCAGACCTAATTTGCTTGTGACTTTTCCTTCGACGACAGGACCTCAGCCAAGGTAAAACGGGTCCAGCACTGCGATGGAAGGGGGCTTTCGCTGCCGAGTGTTTGAACCCTTCGTCTGGTATATCCGGTGCCGCCTACCCGCTTTCGACCCTCTTGCCTACTTTCCTGTCCAGACGCGTGGTCAAGCGGCCAAATGCCCTTTCCTGGTTCGCACTTACATCTGATGGCCAGAGGCTTATTTGAAACCCCTCAGTAAACGCGCATCGTCAAAAACCACAAGATATCCTGCGGAAGTGCCATGATTACTGTACGCTTTATTTCGTCCTCGCGGATGGGCTCCGCTTCGCCGACGCGCCGCCAACTCCGCCGCAGCGTTCTGTCATGATATCTGTCTTACAGCGAGTGTGTGTCAGCAGGTTGCGCAATCGATGCTGTTGAAAGTACGGTGGGGCAGATCACGGGAATGACCCTTTCGAAGATGCAGCGGGACAGAACTTTGGAATCCCAGAACTAGAGTTTTACGACTCTGAACACGTTAGCGGGCTGGTTGCGCCACGTGAGTTTGCGGCAAAATCGGCGATCTGTTGCGGATTGCTTTTGTTGTAGTATTTGCGCCAAATCTCCCCCTTTTTCTGTGCGTCTGCAAGGCTGAGGCACCGATCGGTGTTGATATCCCGCCCGGAACGATCGTTGAAGGGCCTGGATGAATGCATTATCGTTTGGCTTGCCGGGCAGCCAAACCCAGCGTGACGCCGCGCTGTAGCCCTCAGTCAAGATTGCGCCAGGCTAACTCGCTGCCCTGCTCGATGCGGATCGTCGACATCCCACTTCTTTTTAGGCCCTTTCCGGTATCTTCACGACGTCGCTGTCGAAGCTCGCATCCGCAAATCCCACAATAGATGCGGATCGGCTTCATGGAGTTCTCTCCATTGTCGGCACAAATTTTATTCGTGCCCTTCGCAGAGCAGCAGCCGGGTCGTAACTGTCATCAGCCGCAGGCTACCCGAGAAGAACATGAGGAAAGCCAATGTTCTGATCGATCGCGACTTCACCATTGGTCACACGGACCCTCGTTTGTTTGGTGCTTTCCTCGAACATCTGGGCCGATGCATCTATGGTGGTATCTACGAGCCCGGCCATCGGAGCGCAGACGAAACAGGTTTTCGGAAGGACGTGCTGGCGCTGGTGAAGGAGCTCGGCCCGACCCTCGTTCGATATCCTGGCGACAATTCCGTCTCCGGTTACAATTGGGAGGACGGCGTTGGGCCACTGGAGAGGAGGCCGGCGCGCCTCGACTTGGCCTGGTTCAGCACCGAGCCGAACAGCTTCGGCACCAATGAAGTCATGTGTCCGACATCACCGTTCGATCTCCCGGGTTCCCGTCGCGAGAGATCAAGGTAGGCGGCTGTGAACGCGATGCGAGCGATCCGCTTGCAGACGCGAGCGCAAGATCATTCGGTTCGTTGGTGCTGCGCGTATGTCCGCGCTATGTCGAACAGCCACGGAGGACATGATTTTAATGCCATATTTCACTTTCGCCTTGCGATGCTGCCGATTGGTGCATGACGGATCTCTCTCCGGTCGGCTCTCTTTGGGACGAAACACCAATCGACAACGCTGAGTGAGTCTTGAGGTGCATGGGAGGTCACTGAAACGAGCGTTCGCCTCCGACAGGTCATATCGACAAGACTTATCTTGATGAGAGCCCGCGCAGCGGCCGCAATAAATCCAAGTCCCGGAGAACGTGCGTATACAGCGCTTACATCCACACTATACCAATGTGTAACCGAGATAGCCACGGGGATGAATTGGCGCGGAGCGCGACCGGGTTCATTGTGGGCCTTATGACTATGTATACTCAGGTTTACGCCCAATTCCGGGAGGCGCAGGAACGCACGGCCGAAGGCCGTGCAGCTGCACTATACTCCAGTTTGATCGCTGACCTCAGTCAGCTGAATTTCGCAGACGCGGATGACCGCCGAGCATTCCCTCCGACCCTACACAGCATATTGGCAAGGCATGGACTGTTCGGGCTCACCACACCAGGAGAGCACGGCGGATTAGCTCTTCCATTGCAGGAGGCCATCAACCTCATCTCCGCCACTGCATCCTTCGATGTCTCCGCTGCCTCTACCCTCGTCATCCATAACTTCCTGGCCTTGCCCTGCATCCAAGCGGCACCGCACATCCCCGAACAAAAGCATATCATTTGGGGTGCAACACGCGGCGATCTCTGCGCATTCGCTTTGACGGAGCCCGGAGCTGGCTCGGCCCCGAGGCACATAGAGGCTTCGGCTCTCATGCGCGAAGATAAAGTTCGTATCTCCGGCCGCAAGATCTGGATCGGCCTCGCTGACTGGGCTCGCTGGATCGTGTGCTTTGCGCGCGCGTCTGGACCCGATGCGAAAGGTCGGCTCGTTGGTGTACTCGTTGACAGGCAAGCCCCGGGCCTAAAGGTCACGCACGAGCATCGCACACTCGGTCTACGTGGCATCATTCAGAATACCCTGGAGTTCCACGATGTCGAGGTGCCGCGTTCTTACATGCTCTCTCGCGATCAAGACGGCTGGGGCGCGGCGGCATCTAGTATGAACCGCGGCCGTGTCGGTGTGGCTGCTATGGGTCTTGGAGCCCTTGAGCGCGCTATCCAGGTCGCAGCCTCTTATGCAAGCCATCGCCGGCTCGGTAAACTGCGTATGATCGAGAACAGCTACATCGAGCAGTTATTTGGACAGATGGTGCTGCGGCGGGAAGTCGTGAAGACGATGCTGGCCGCATCCTGCCGACTTGTTTCGGCGCAGGGCGCGCCAAACGTCCACCTTGCGTCGGCAACGAAGGTTTTGTCCTCGGAGTGGTGCGGCCTTGTCGCTGATCAATGCGTCCAGCTGCTAGGTGGCCGTGGTTACGATGAGGGAGCGCCTTTAGCCAAAATCTATCGAGACGCTCGCATCCTTCGCATCTTCGAAGGTCCGACTGAGGCGCTCCTATCACATCTCGGCCGCTGCCTCCTCTCTAAAGCCACGCGTGACGAAATAGCTGATCTCTTTCGGTCAGTTGGAGCGGCATCAGTCCATGCTGCTGCAATTGAGGAGCTCTCTGGGCTCAATGAGACAGACGGTGCCGTGCTGATCTATGCGGGTTGGCTCACCACATTGGGACTAGCAAAAGCTGTCATGTCTGCTGGTTGCTTCTCTGCCTCAGATTGCGCCGCAGCGGCGGCTGACCTGGTCAGTTCCGAACTTGCAACTCTCCGTACTCGCGCGCCGGCCCGGCAATCTGTCGAAGTCCGTAATCGGGCTAGTCGGACTCTGACCACCTTCCTTGAAGACGCGGCTTGTTCTATTCGCTCACCTGTCCTCACGGACGATTACCTTAGATTGGTGCAGTATGTCTGACATCTGGAGGATGCCGGACATCTTCCACCTGGTGGTCCCGCGAGCGACGATGCAACTGCGGAAAGGCGAAGCATCCCTGATGCACTGCCACGTCTAATTCCGGCCGGCTGCTATGAGGGCCTAACCTAATCTCGCTCCGGTCAGACACCTCGATGCGTTGTTCGAGGTCGAGCGCACCATCAACGGGCGGGACGCCGACGAGCGACCCGCCGTGCGCCATGAAAGGAGCAGGCCGCTTCTTGAGCACATGCACGCCTGGTTGTTGCGGGGCGCGAAACCCTCTTGGCGCTGGGACGACTTCGCCCGCTTCCTCGACGATGGCAGGATCTGCTTAACCAACAATTGCGCTGAGCGCGCATTAAGAGGCATCGCCTTTGGAGCGCAACCGGACCTTCGCCGGTAGCCAGCGTGCGTGGGGCCGACCGTGCCGCCATCATGCTGACGATGTTCAGGACCGGTCGCCTCAAGGACGTCGAGCCCAAGGCCTGTCTCGCCGAGGTCCTGGCCCGGATCGCCAACCTTCCCGCGACGCGCCTGCACGAACTGCTGCCCTGGGAATGGAAGCTCCTGCGCCAGGCCGATAAGCCTGCCGGTCAGCAGGCCGCCTGACCTTCACACAACCGATCATAGAGCTCGTTGTGCCCGCCGGACAATGCGAAGACACCGGCATCACTGTCCGCCGATGAAGTGGCGATCAAATCCATCTGGGCCGCGCGGGCGCATATGTTCGTGCTCGGGAAAAGACGGATCACCCAATATCGAGGTATTCGACATCGTCCGACACACCGCCGACATCTTCCTGAGGATGCGACCGACGGCATCGAGTAACAATGAAAGGCCGTTCGTTGGCTATTGTCCGATCACTTTCGAGCTTGATCGGACGGGCCCAGCTGTCGTCGAAGTCGCAGAGATAATGGATCGTCTTTCGTGCGATGTCGCAGAGCCGCGCCTTCAAATATCGATGGACTTCTGCTGACACCTTCTCACGGCACATGGCATATGTGAGTTTCACGATCTCTTTGAACAGATCGGCTTATGTCTATGCTTGACCATACCCGTAAATCGGATGTCCGCTAGACAGATGGCTGGGTTCCAGGCAGAGGGGCATCGACCCACACCGGCCGTTTTCGCTTTGTGAATCGCATCGGGTTCGTCAGCTTTCGGAAAGCTAGTCCCTGTACGGTGACGCCGAAGTTAGCGGCGCGTGGTAGGGACAGCGCTTGCCCTGTGTATGCGTGGGGCTTTTGGGCGCCGAGTCACGTTTCTGCTAACTTCAACCAGTGCGGGCGTGGCAGCGACAGCGTCTGATCCGCCAGCCTGACCAGCGCCGAGTCGCGCCCGCGCTGCTCCCGGTGTGAGACTGGGATCACATCAAAACCATCGGACGACGTCTTCCAGGTCAAACTGATAGCCAGCTTGCGCCCGCTCCGCGGACAGGGGCTGCAGGCCATTTTCGGCTCGGCGCAAAGTTTGACCGCTAGGCTTGGAACGAACACAGTGCATAGCGTTATCACATTCGGTTCCGGTTTTGAGATCTTCAACCAGAGCCGGACCTCAGCGAAAAGCGCAGTGACGAGGACAAGGTACGGATTGTTGCGGAGCTCGTGGCGAGCGTCGACCCGGTCGTGCGCCGCTGGGACGGCACGCATTGTCGTTGACAGCAGCTGTTTGGCTGAGGTCAGAGAAGCGGGCCTGCGACGATTCCGAAGGAAACCGAAAATACAGCTTGTGCCGCCTGTGTTGGATGCGTGATGCCCGCCCTTAGCCCTAAGCGCAAGGGCTAAAGGCGTCGAAACTCCCAACGAGGAGATTAGCCAGCTATCAGGTAAGTCTAACGGGCCAACGGCCCTGCTTGTGTGCAAGCGCAGCCCATTCAGGCTTTGACGCGCCAGGGCACAAGCTCATCAACCTGAGTGACCGGCCAGCCTCTCTCTGAACATTCTCCCCTCGCCGCACTACTTCCAGACAGTTTCCCTTGAGCGTGCCCCTCCAACGTCCGAAGGGCCGCGGTGAGCTCCGCTACCACGTCGGGCGCGCGTTCAGGGCGCCACATCCATGTTCCCTGCCGTGGGTGCGCTGTCAGAGGCGCTGCGGCTGTCCGGCATTGATCGCGAAAGATCCACTCGCGGGCCTCGGGTCTGTGTAGCAACCTCCGAAACACTCACGTCATCCTTTGTGTGACGACAGTCGATATATCATGTCGATTCGGGTCCCTGTAGCGATCGGCGAGACTTTTTAACAACTCACCCATCTGATCTGACCGAACAGTAAATTCCCCATAATTTGGATCAAAGAGGGTCGTCATTCCATTCGATGTCGACGTGGGATTGTGTGGGCGCCACCTGCGGCGAAACGCAAGCTGATCAAATAGATCGACCCATCGTCGGTGACCTCATTCACGATTTGGTCAATGCGCGAAGATGTACCAAACCTATATCGCGTCTGTCCGGCGAACGGCTCTAGGTCGGCTTCGCGTAACATCGTACTTTTTGCCTGAAGGTTGTGAGAACCTTCCGCCCTATCACTTCGCAACAGACTCTTGAGGTCTTCATACCGCTGCTGCAGCATTGCCGCTGAGTTGTGATTTTGACTCCCGGGGCGCAGCGCCCTCATCCGGGATGATGGGCTGCTCGGGAGATTGAGGAGCCACTCCGCTGCCAATCCAACGCAGATCCCGTTGACATTGGCCTCGGACAATTCAGCAGTCCTGCATTCGAACAGAGGACGGATAGGCCTCGCTGGCGAGGATGGATTTGAGCTGGAGGACTGAGAGGATGTGCTGCGGTCCGAGGTGCTTGGACTATAAATGATTGCATCTGAGGTCTGCGGCTTGCTGCAGCAGAGCCCCATTTTGTCGGCCAATTCCCCAGATGGCGGGCTCTCCCGTTGAGTGAGATCTCTCAATATTTGAGCAAATTCGTAACTGTCCGCCGACCGACTCGGTTCGTCAGCTTGATCAGGGCGTGTGGATCGGTCACTAACTCGATTATGCATGCCGGTTCGCCTGCTTCTTCAGCGTACTTTCCTCAGAGCGAGCGCAGGCTGCTTACGCTCTGCTTGCGAATGATCTTGCGGCAAGCTGACGACGAGCTGACGACCAGATAAGTTGGCGAAGCTACCGCCCCCGCGCCTAGATGGTGTCTCGACCGTCTCTGCTTACGAGCCCCGCTCCCGAGGCGGGGTAGCGGCCAACGAGCTCATGACTGTCGCACAGCGACGGCAAGCCGACCCTGCGCAATTCCGGATGGAGTCAGGGTGATAGGGCGCCAGCGCCTTCGTCAAACTGAATTCGACTGTCGCGTTGACCTCGCTCTCACCATCATCGCGTTATTTCGCTCGTCGGCACACACTTCTCGCGCCAAAGAGTGCGCAATTCGCGTCCTCGGATCGCTCAGTGATTGCCTTGTGACCGGTCGTCGACCCGGCGAGATGCTGTTGTTACTGGCGAACCGCGTTCAGCCCGGCTCCGCGATCTTTGCCGGGATCGGTGCACTGTTTGCTGCTCCCACATGAGAGCAGCTAATTCAGGCTCAGCCCCCCGCATACGGCAACAGGCGATCGATCCCGACATATACCCACTTTTGACGCCTCAGTTCGGCCACGCCGAATCGGTGTTTCTGCAGCCGCTCGGCGTCGCCTCCGCTTGGATGTCAATAACTCAACTCATCATGGTGTCGCGCTCATCCGCGCGAACAACATTGCCGCGTCTGAGGGCCCTAGTCCAACGATGCCTACAAAGCTCGGCGGCGGCATCGGGATGTCACGATGAGTGGGTCTCCACAAGTGAAGGCAATATCGGCTGTTATTCACATACTGCGAATGTGGCGGATGCAGTTGCATGACGCACTCCTCTTCATCCCAGAACAGGTCTTTGGCAAAGCACATCTCTTCCCAGTTCGGACAGCGCCGCGGCGTCGAGACAGCGACATGCTCCCAGCCAGGACGGACAAATCCAGTTATCTTTAGTTCACACCCGCAAGGCCCCTGTACAAAGAACACGCCGCAAGGACCTGATCCCGGAACCGTTGCGAACCGGCCGTGTTGCACACGGCCGGCCTCCAGCTTCTCTATTAGCCGCGCTCGCACGCCCGCTCCTTTGCCTTTCGGAGGGCCTTGAAATCGATGCAGATGACGTTGTCTCGCAACTCGTCAACCGGTTCGATCCTCGGCCCAGCGCTCCTATACCGCTCTTCAGAGCACCATCTGAGCAAGCCGCAGATATCCATCATCACTCGTTCTCCTGCTATAGTCTTCGATCGCGTTGTGGGCGGAACGCTCTCAGGGCCCACAGATTGCGTGAGTACAGCGGTAGCACGATCTGGGCGATGGCGAATCAGTCCGCCGATCGCAACTTCCCGCTCATGATGCAACTCTGTCATCGAACCCCTCTCATGCGACGCATCTCACTCACCGATGCCAGCCAGTATTGGTCGCACATCGCCGAATAGAGCGCCCATCAGCAACACTGATGCCCGCCATCGCTCGCCCGCGCTTCAATCAAGCGTTAGTGGCCATTCATGTTTCATGGCTACCTGCTTGAGCACAAGACACTGGCGGCTCCTCCTCTTCAACGAATTGGTCGTCATCATGGCATGCTCCCGTAGTGACCTTCGACATCCACACTCCATAATGACTTGCAAAGCCAGTGATGGCACCAGTTGATGCTGCCCAGCGAACAACTGCTTGGTGAGATCGTACTTGATCATTCACAGCTTTCTCGTCGAGTTCGAATGGTGCTCAATGCCCATGTCCGGCGTCCGCGGCTCTGGTGCATGAACCGTCTCGAGCTGATAGCATCCAGCGGGTCGCCTGCCATCTCGGTGCCTCCTCGTAAGCTAACGGTCAGAAACAATGATTAGTCGATCTCAATCTGGGCGACCGTCGATCGATCTTCCCGCGTCACTTCGATGCAAGTCCCAACTCATTGTTCATGGTATGGCGCTCGCGAAGCGCTGAGCCTTTTGCTGCCCATGCGGGTGTCGTCTTTCAGACATGGACGTTGCGAATCCGACCTCTGACAGCGACTCTGTGTCGACAACGCGCGGCAGACACGCTTTTGTTGGCATCAAAGGGGTACCGACACTTCTGCGTCGTGGCATGTAGATTGCTGCGGTAATGGAAAGCGACCTTAACTGTACCGACGATACACGAGCATATCATCGACCGGAGAGTCGCCGCGCAACAGATAACAATTCTGATACTCTCCTTATGAAAGAGGACTGCGAACTTATGGGTGGTACGAGGCATGCAAAGCCCGGCATTTTTCGGTGGACCAGCGCGACGTCTGGTGAAATGACGCATTGGCGCGCACCAAAGCACCCACCGATCAAGCATTACCGCGCCGATTGTCGCTCCCGGCGGGCGCAAAAGAGGTGGAACCTTTGGCCGCTGGCCGCACTCCTCGTAAATGCGCTGCTTTGGGCGGGACTCTACTGGATCATCGCAACGTTCTTCTGAATTATTTTGCGGACGGCAGAGGCGCGGGGGCTTTCCTACGCCTCTCGCATACCGCGGCCGCACCGTCTGCGGACCATCAAACCGGACGTGAAGACCTCTTCACAGACTTGGTTCCAGCGCACACTTCGCCCGACTACCTGGAAATCTGCCCCTCGGACGAACGCAAAGGAAATGTTGAGGCATGACGCAGATGCCTCGAATTGGCGAAACTGATATGCGATTGCAGCCGCGACGAAGCTCCAAACACTTGACCTGTAACAGCTGAACGTTCCGGCGCAGATGGCATACGGGCTTCCGCGTTAACTGCGACGCATTGACTGCAAATTGAGATGTAGGTTGCGCATTTTTTTATATGAGAATTAGCTTTCGAGAAGCTGACTAAACAAGTAGGCCTGAAGGAGCGTTGGGCAGGCGGACTGCTCCGCCTTCACATATATTTTGCGATCTGGAGCGCGGCACAGGACCGTCAGGATGCGCCGCCCTACGATGCCCCTCAACGTTCCTCCAGGCACTGACTTGCTCGCTGAGCGACATTTGCGTGGCCATTGGGTCGGCTAGCGATCAACAGGCTGGCGCCTTTTGATGATCCGCAGGGGCGCTTTACAGCTCTTCCTCATGCCAGGTCTCGTCCTCCTCTTTGTGCATCTGCCACGCGTGGGCGCGCCGAGCCAGCTTGTCGTATTCCACGGCAATTTTGAGCAGCCTGTCTTTGGCTTTTCCGTCAGCGAGCGCTTCCGCTTTCTTTCGCGTTGCTTCCGCACGGCCTCGCCAGTGCTCGGGTTGGTAGAGTTTACTTTTCGGATTCATGCCGCGAGCATGCAATTCGCAGATCAAAGAAATGCGACACCGGCGCTCCGTATAATCACGTAACAGCGACGCTCGGAGCCACGGTTGCGAAACGGACAGTCACCATGCACAGCCGCTATTCTGAAACACCACAGTGCGCGTTGCAGCCGAGGCTCGTACGAAGAATGCACAGCCCCCGACATCCTCAGACGATCAGACGCACGAAGGGGCTTGAACCGCACGTAGCGTTAGATTGTACGATCCTCGACAAGCGGGAACTACGTCCGACAATCCATACCGTTCCGGACACGTCATGAGAATTGCGAATGTTTCAGACATCTACACTCACCTGGCGCGACTCGATCAGAACTATAAGATCCTCCAGGTGTATCTCTCGCGCTGCGTCTGAGTTGTTCCTGTCGCGGCTGGACGAAATCGCGCGTTTCGAGCTCTGCACGGCAGGCGCTCCCAGGGACCGTCGCCTCGGCGGAACGGACGATGGAGGCTCCATCCCAGATACCCCACCCTAGGTCTTCACATATCGCGGAACACAGGCGCGATTACACCAAACATAGTCTCGGCGCTCGCCATCATGGTTCGCTCTGAACGATCGAATGCATCATCAACGGTGGCTTGGGCGCACCTGCCCCTTTTGCCTGCTCCCATCAACCCGGCGTCGCGCCTGCTACGGCGTCATTAGTCGGTTCGCGGTAGGGTGAGCCAGGGTACCTAAGCACATGTCAGGCCCTAGCAATGCCTCGCGACGTCCAGGCATGCACCGAACAACTGGAAGTTCCAGAATGATCACTTGCTGGGCCAGCTCAGCCGCCAGTGCTTCCACGGTTCGTGGTGCTGCGCCACTACGGCACGTGTCGTTTCTGTCGTGCCGGACAGATGACCAGCACCGTACGGACCGCAAAAGCGGAAGCACGAGCATGCCGGCACCGTCCTTAAGCAGTTCCGGCCTGTTTACCGGTTGACAGGTCATGTTGCGCTCCGCGCAGGAAGAACAATAACGTAGCCACACGGACTTGAAGGGATATCATGACTCACACTCAACGAAGTCAGTTAACTTCGCGCCTCACAATCTACCACTGCGCCATCGCTCTTGTCGTCGCAATGACAGCTGTAATCCCCGGGCCGGTCAACGCGCGCGATCAAACGCCGACCGCAGAAGAGAAAGAGGCCTGCATGGAGGACGTATTCCGCCTTTGTAGCAGCCACATACCAGATCGCGCCGCTATCACTGCCTGCCTCAGATCCAAGCAAGCGAGCCTCAGTCAGCAATGTCGCTACGTGATCTCCGTGCGAGACACTGGCAAGAAGAGCAGCGAATCGAAGTGACGATGTGGCGGCCTGTTCGTTTGCCGTTTCAACGCTTCACCACGGCGGCGCCCGAAGGCTAAAAGGCTTTCTAGGATGCGGTGATCCGGTCGGAACACCGCGGTAAAGAGGCCGCTGCGGACGCGGCCACCGGGCGCCAGACAGTGTCATCGGTCCTACGACAAGAAACTGCAGTGTTCTAGCTGGTCGAGGATCTCCCCTCGACGGCACCACCGAAATGGAGAGCTTGACCCTCACGTAGCGTCAGGTTGTAGCCTCGCCAAGTGTGCCCACACACAACCGACTGCCGCCTCAAGCGTCAATGAGGCCATGCCGCGTGGGGCGGGCCGCTGCATCAAGGCAATCGGTGCCGGGTCTCTTCAACAATGTCTCGCTGAACGGAAGAGCTCGAGGTTTGGACAGGAACGTGTAAAGTTCGATGGAAGTGCTTAGATCGATCATCGGCAAAGTTGCCACAGGCGCCGCTCTGACGCGTGACGAAACTGCGTCAGCCTTCGACAGCATGATGTCGGGTTACGCAACTCCCTCGCAAATCGGTGCCTTGTTGATGGGGATGCGGGTCCGGGGCGAGACGGTCGAAGAAGTCACCGGCGCCGCCTCGGCGATGCGGAATAGGTTGCCGCGGGTCGAGGTGGCATGCGAGCCCGTCGGTCTCGCTGGCACGAGCGAGACCCTTATGTATTCGGTCAACGTGTCGACGTGCGCTTCCTTCATCGTTGCCGGGGCCGGCATTCCTGTGGCCAAGCATGTCAACCGCGCTGCGTCTTTTGGTTCAAGCACCGCAGACGTGTTGGCGCGCCTCGGTGTGAAGGTCGATCTCAAGCCTGAGGCCATCGCACGTTGTGTGCAGGAAGCCGACATCGGCTTCATGTTTGCGTCAGCGCACTATCCGGCGATGCAGCGCATTGGGCAGATCCGGAACGCAGTTGGAACCCATACGATCTTTAATCTGATCGAGGCTCTGTGCAATCCGGCCGGGGTCAAGCGGCAGATCGTTGGGGCATTGTCTCCCGAATGGGTGCAGCCTCTGGCGTGCGTCTTGAAGAACCTTGGTGCCGAGTCGGTTTGGGTTGTTCATGGCTCGGACGGGCTCGACGAACTAACCCTCACCGGCCCATCATTTGTTGCTGCGCTTGAGGCAGGTATGGTCCGCACCTTCGAAGTGACGCCGGAACAAGCCGGGCTCCGCCGCTGCCGCAACGACGCGCTGGAGCGCAGCGATGCGGAGGCTAATGCCGTTGCGCTGCAAAATGCGCTTGATGGCGCATCAGGTCCATTTCGCGACGCCGCGCTTTTGAACGCGGCGGCGGCGTTGATCGTGGCCGGGCGGGCCTCGACACTGCAGGAAGGCGTAGCACTTGGACAAGAATCACTTGATCGCGGCGCCGCAGCCGCTCGACTGAAACGCCTCATCGCAGTTTCGAACGCCTGACAGCCGAGTTGGCCGATGTTCCAGTATTGCGACCAAGTCTGCAGCTCACGAGCGCGAAAATATTGCAGCCAGGAATGCACGTCACTGCGGAATTTCAAGGAGCGTGCACCGCCTGAGCTCGGCCTGACGCCAATTCGCATTGAGCACGGGACGCGAGAGCCAACTTTCTTATCGACGATAGCCTGTTGCAGCCCGGGTTGCCGAGGTGAGTACCCGCGACGAAGCGCTGCGCGAAGGAGATAATCGATGATGTCCTGGCAGAGGATTGAGACACTCGGATCTATTGCAGTGATAGAACACATCATTCGCAAGTTTCGGGAATTGATTGATACAGATAGCTCAATCCCGCCGGAGCTGCGGGGTACGCTGCACGCGACGCTCGATCAGCATCTTCTCGAGGCAAAAAAACGTGTTCTCCTAAAAGTACATTAGGTCCGCCGATGCCGTCTACATGCGGGGAAACTTTGGCAGGCGCGGGCCGATACCGCAATCGGCATCATCCCGTCCGCACGAGGCCCGGCGAGGTTCCAGCCCAGCTGGTCGGATCGCGACCATCGCTCCATGTGCACTGGCGCGTCGCCGGGCTGCTCAGCACGGTTCGCTGTTTGATGGGGGGCCTGTTGAAACAGTGGCGGCGGCAATTCTCAGTTCCGCCGCCGCGATCGCCATCCAGCGTAACGCGCCGAGATATTGCACGTCCGTCCGGTCATGACTGTAGCTGATCCAGCGGACATCGCAGGCATACTCGGTCTCAATCTGAGCCTACTCGTCACGCAATTTCGACACAGGCCCAATAGGGATCAAAGTCTTCTCTGGGTGCGGAGACACTAGAAGTGGGGTTCAACTGCAGAGGCTGATCATGAGCCACCAGTTCTCTCCTGCGATTCGGGATATGCCGTCCATCCAACCGGCAGAGTTCCGCCATGCCATGCAAAGCCTGGCGAGCGGTGTCGCCATCGTGACGACCGGGAAGGCAGCCGGACGACGAGGACTGACGGTGAGTTCTGTGACGTCCGTCTGCAAGGAGCCGCCGTGCCTGGTCGTTGGCATCAATGCCCACTCCGAGGCGCATGATGACATCCTTGCCAACGGCAGCTTTGGAGTCAGTGTTCTCCGCAGTGACCAGGAGCACCTTGCCCTGCGTTTTGGCGGTGGGGAGGGGGCGAAAGGCGTTCACCGCTTCGATACCGCGCCCTGGGATCAGGGCGCCCTCGATGTACCGCTATTACCGAACGCATTTTGCGCGCTCGAATGCGTTTTGTATGACCACAAGGTGCTTGGCACACACACCGTCTTTATCGGACGAATTATCGCGACCCGACAAAGCGATGGAAATCCATTGATCAACTTCCGGGGCGCGCTTCGTACTTTACTGCTTGAGTGATTGCGCTTTTTGCGCAGATCCGGTCGGATCGAACAATTGCCCGGGCTGCGACTGGTTTCACAGATTAGAGCTCGTATTGAAAGGTCTTATCAGCTCCGGCGATTTCGGCGCTTCGCCTGTCCTGCTATGCTTGCGCCGGTCTGCGACCTTCCGCGTCGAGAGGCGTGCGGGTTACCTGGTCAGGACAATGCGTTTGTGCCGATATCGCAGTAAAGTCCTGACCATAACCAACCACAGCTCACCAGACCGTCCACTCCAGTACGGCCTCGGCTGCATAATCTCGTCGAAAACTACCAGCTTTGGTAGATCAGTTGTGATCGACAGGCGAGTAGTTTCGTTGCCGCAGCAGGATCGAGTCCAGAGGCACGCCCCGGGTCACAACGGTTGGCGCTTCTCTAGATCTTGGGGCTCGATTCCGATGTGAGTACATGGTGATGTCATGATCTTGCAGAAGCGATGAGAAGTCGAATTCAAAGGCGTCAGACAACTATGTCCAGCAACGCGTTCGAAATCGCACCGATTCTCGAGGGCATTCGCCGCTGGGTCCTGATCGAATCTCCGACGGAGCGACCAGATCAGATCAACAAACTGGCTGATGTTGTCGCAGCAGGTTATCGCGACCTGCCGGCCAGCGTCGAGCGCGTTGCGGGGCGTGACGGCTGCGGCGATCATTTGGTCACCCGCTCTTCTTGGGGGCAGGGCGTACCGGGCATTCTGGTGTTGAGCCATCTCGATACAGTTCATCCGATGGGATCCATCGAACGGCTACCATTCAAGATCGAGGGCGACCGTGCGTTCGGCCCCGGCATCTACGACATGAAAGGCGGTGCCTACCTCGCCTATCACGCATTCCGGCAAATCTGCGCCGATGATGCACGCCCGCCGCTCGGCATCACGCACCTCTACGTCTCGGACGAAGAGATCGGCAGCCGAACCTCGCGCGAGCTGATCGAGGCCGAGGGCCGCAAGGCCAAATACGTACTGGTGACCGAGCCGGCGCGCGACGGGGGCAAGGTCGTCACGGGGCGCAAGGGCGTTGCGCGCTTTGACGTATTCATCAAGGGCGCTCCCGCGCATGCAGGTACGCGGCCCGAGGACGGCCGCAGCGCGATCCGGGAACTCGCCCATGTGATCCAGACGCTGGAGGCGATGAACGATCTCACGCGCGGTATCACCGTCAATGTCGGGGTCGTCCGCGGCGGCACCAGGCCCAACGTCGTCGCGGAACTGGCCTATGCGCAAGTCGACATGCGCGTCCCGACCATGGCCCATGCCGACGAGCTGGTGCCGCAGATTCTCGGCATCACCTCGCGCACTGAGGGCGTCAGCGTGAAGGTATCAGGCGAATTGAACCGTCCGCCATATGAGAAGACCAGCGCCGGTGTCGCACTTTACGCGCACGCCAAAACGCTCGCCGCCGAACTTGGCTTCGAGCTGCTCGACGCGTTCAGCGGCGGCGGCTCCGACAGCAATTTCACCGCGCCGTATACCGCGACCCTTGATGGCCTTGGCGTTGACGGCAAGGGCGCGCATACGCGTTATGAGCAACTCTACATCTCGTCGATTGAACCTCGCGCGCGGCTGCTGTACCGCCTCTATCAGACGCTGCAATAATCTCGGCGCCAGACGAAGTCAGTGACCGCGACGTGCGTTTGATTGACGGCCGCCGGCACATTCGCAGGACCGTTCTTCGCCCTCCCAAAGGACTACAGGCTGCGCCCCCGTCAGGACGACCTCATCGAAAACTATCGGCCGCATGCCGGATTTCGCATTGCAAATCAGCGTCGGATAGAAGTGACCGAGCTATCCGATGACGGCAGCGAGGTCAGGGGGGCAATCGGCTGCAAAGGTAGTGAGCACTTGGTCGCAAAAGGGCGGTTTCCGGGAATAGGCTTATCGGCAGCGGCCCTGATCAAAGGGAGACGAACTTTCTTGACGCAAATCGCCGCGCCGAATGCGTGCGACACGAGACCGGACGGCGGCCCGATTTGAGAGCTTGGCCACGTACACAGGCTGCATAAAAGGGCTTGAATCGGACGTAACGTTAAGTTGTACGATTTTGAGGTGGGCAGCTATCTCGGTCTGCCGCCGGGATTGTGAAGGATTGCGAATGTCTCAACTGGTCAGATCCTCGTCCCCATGGTCAGTCAGGATCCTCATCCCCCGTGGCGGGTCGGTCGGAAGGGTTCTGCAGCGAGTCCCAATTGCGGCGCTATGGCTCGAGCGTAGCTTTGAAAGGCTCGCCATTCCGGAAGCGAGACTACGTGGCTGTTCTGGCCCGGGGCACCAGAGAGCCGACGAGGTCAGAATTGAGCGACGTAGACCCCATCCGAAACCCCTAAGTGGGGGACGCTGCTTCCCGAATCTCAATCAATCCCCTCCTCTGGCTCGACACCGCGCCAAAATCAGTTCGCCGAACCGGCTTTCCGCTCTGTTACTGCTTTGCCATGGTGGCAAGGCATTCTCATCGCGCAAAGGTGCGACAGACGGCGGCCCCGCGCAGGTTCTCAAAGACTCCGAGCTGCAATTGTCGCTCCGCGTGACCAGCGCGACATTGGAAGATACTGCTTGGCATTATGGAGCAGCAAGTTGAAAGAGCCCGACGGCCTCAAGAAGGTCCTGTTGATCGACCATATTGAAGGCCAATGCCGTTGCATCATCGGCTTCAAAGATGGAGATGCCAGAGAGGCCTATATGTGCGGCGAGCCTGTATATCAAAGACGCGGCAAGAAACTGTCTTCGTGGTGTTTTTATCACTACGGACAGATGCACACGACCGCTGCCCAGCAGAACAGAGAGAGTGATCAATCGGCCGAGATGCCTCAAGCAATATCCATTGTTCGCAACCCATGAGAACCATCATCCTTCCAAGGCCGTGTGATCATAGCCTGTACAAGGGCCAACCGAATCACGTGATCGGGGCCTCGCCAAGCAATTCAGGGTTGCGGCGGAAACGTAATATGCGGGCGTGAGGCGCATGAATAGGTCGTTGGATCTCTGCAGCCTGATCGACCGAAACGCTACGTATGCTCGCGACAAGACTGCGATCCATTTCGAAGAGCAGCCTCTCAGCTACGTCAGCCTCAACCGACAGACTGAGCGTATCGCTCGCGCCTTCAATCAGCTCGGCGTGCAGCAGGGAGAGCGGATAGCGATCCTCAGCTTCAGCAGGCCGAATTTTCTGAGGCTGCAATGGTCGATGAGCAAGCACCGACCTATCCTCTCTCGGAGCAGGACCGGGCGAAATCAAGCTTCGCTCAGTGCCTCACCACGGCGCAGCAAGTTCAGCATTGTTGCATCACGATCCCTTTCTGATCGCGTCCAAATGTCCGGAGGTCGCGGATGCCGCGGATCCTGATCATGAATGCCGGTACGGCTCAAATGTCGGGCGCCGATCTGACACCAGCTCAACTTTCGCTGGCCGCCAACTCGGCATACCGTTCAGCGTGGTTTGCTCATGAGGGTGACCTGATAGTCTCCCCGGTAGTCATCCCGGCGGATCTGCTATCCTTCATTGGCGCGACGCTCGATTTCGACGCATCGAGTCTCTGTCTGCTTGTACCTCAAGGCGGCAGCCAATCGCCGGTCCTTGATGATTGCACACTCCTGTCCAAGACTGTTGTTGAGCGAATCGCCAGACATATTCGTCAGAACTCAACCTGGCGATTGTATCCCTGCTACTCTACTGAAGGCGTCGCACGCCTGGCGGCCATGCTGGGCATACCGCAGACCGGCGACGACTTCGCTCTGCAGCGAGGGCCTGATCTGTTGAATCGCAAGAGCCACTTCCGTCAATTGGCGACAAGCGTCGCACTTCCGCTGCCCAATGGATCTGTCACGACGGACTCAAACGAACTATTCAGAGCGGTCGCTTCGCTCAGAACCCAGACCGGCAGCGTCATTGTAAAGCTGGACAATGGAGCCGGTGGGGTCGGAAATGTCATTCTGACCGGCAATGAAAGCGATCCACTACCTGGGGCAAGAGATACCCGGCGGATTCCATGGCCGTCGTTTGATCCTGACGCGCTTTGGTCTGAGATGACAACGGCATCCTGTAAGACGCTGGTCGTGGAGTCGTACCACCTGGCGAAGTCTTTGTTCTATCTCGAGTATGAAATTGAGGATGATGGTTCAATCGTTTTCAGGAACAGTGGAAACATACGACTGCGTAAAAGCGCGGATCGATCTGAAAGAGCTCTGATCTGGACAGGACTTGAGCTTCCAAGCGACCTCGGGAACGAGCAATGGTTGACTGCCCAGGCGCATGCATACCGATTTGTGGCGCTTGCGCGAAACCTGGGATATCGCGGAATGATCAACATTGACGCCATTTTCGCTACTGACGGACGGTTGCTGTTTAATGAAGCGAACGGCCGTTGGGGTGGCGGCTCGGTGTTACATAGCATTGCCGTCCGGCTGCTGGGCTTCGACTATTCCGGTTGCAACGTTATTTTATCCGTAAGAAATGTTCGATCAGGATCCCTCCAAATAGCGCATGATCGTTTGGTCAGGGAAGGATTTCTGTTCGACCGCACACGCAAGGAGGGCGTGATCCCGCTTGCCGCCGACCAAGAGGCTGGCACGGTGGAGTGCCTTGTGATTGCGCGCGATAGGGCCGCGGCCCGCGATCTACAGCACCACCTACTGCGAATGGTTTGATAGAGATCACAGCGACCATATCTTCAACCGCTCAATTCATCGGAACTTGTCCCTGCTTTCGATCGCGCGCGGTACCTGACGACGCGACGTGAATGTTTGCCTCGTCTAGCTCAAGCTCTGTCCGCTCCAATCGCGACCGCCCTTAAGTCGCTCCTGAAGGGCTGGCCGATCGGCGATGAGGTGCTCGAGGTGCAGCGGCTCATTGTCTGGCCGCTCGCCCCGCGCCAATCGTCCAATCAGCGCTCGCGTCGCCTCTACCACGTAGACCCCGCAATCATGGCCGTTCTGCTGCCGGGCCAGCGGGCCGCTTGCAGGCGGAAGCCCAGACGTGCTGCGAGCTGTTCTGCAACGGTACTGTTGGAAGACCAGGCGGAGTCAAAGTGATAGGCAACCGGCGCGGTGGCACGCGCCGAACAACCAACAGAAGCGACAAGTGGGCGCCGCCGCCAGTAACGCCAGCATCGTTCCCGGGCACGAACAGGCGGCATCGTTGCAATCCTGATCATTGACGATCTGCTGGAAGGTTTGTACGCGGTCGCTCCGGCTCGGATCAAGCGCAGCAGCTGGGCACGCGCAGGTTGAACGAATCGGGTCTTGGCGGCGAGATCCGGCTCTCCGTTGCAACTCTTCTTCCACATGCTCATCGCCCTGGCTGCCTTTGCGGGGGGACAGTGACACAAGATGGCCAAGCTCCCCCCTCTCCTGAGAGCTCCCCCTTACCAAGTTCACTCGAAAGCGAATTTCGGCCACCCCGCCTCATACGCCAGCGGTAGAACTTTCGATGATCCGGCGGTTCGCGCCGCTGCGT
Organism: Bradyrhizobium sp. cir1; assembly: GCF_014198245.1. Classification (GTDB taxonomy): domain Bacteria; phylum Pseudomonadota; class Alphaproteobacteria; order Rhizobiales; family Xanthobacteraceae; genus Bradyrhizobium. The sequence continues at coordinate 93,186 of NZ_JACIHE010000017.1, read as the reverse complement.
TTTGAACAGAAGTAGACCAGCGATCGGCGCTCGCCGGACAGCACAGGCTTCACCTCGTGCCGGAGCTTACATGTGGTGATAAGCACGGCGCCAAATGGCGGTCGGAATACCTGGTGTTCGTACCCGTTTGGATATACCACGAACTCACCCCCCTCGAAGTCCCTCGCCAGCTGCACAATCACCGCGTACTCGAAATCAGGGTCGCTCGCAGCATCCAGATGAATGCCAACAAAGGAACCAGGCGGCATCCGATGCATTTGGCATCGGCGAATCATGTAATCCGACGTGGCTCCCAAAATTTTTCTTAGCGCGAAGCTGCGGTCTTTCCTTTCAAGTAGTTCCATGATCTGCCCTGGAGCTGCACCGCTCGCGTCGCTAGGAGCGCGGCCGGGCGGGTCGACCCTCACGCGCTTGACGAAAACATTGTGCGAGTCGCCGGCATCTCCCACCCTCACTTCTTCTTCGGAAATCTCAGCCTGCAGCTGATCGATCTTAGCCAAGTCCTCTTGGGTGAACAATATCTGGGGGCCGATCACGACCGTCCCCTTTACCAACAGCTCTATGCGGTATTTTGTCAAAGCTTCTTCTGAAAGCAGACGGGATTTATGATTCATTACGCGCGCCATTCGAGTTCACTCCGGGGTCTGTCTTCAACGCAGGGCTGAAGGTCCTGCTGCATCGAGCGGAATGCTTGGTCCCAATGCTCGCCATCGAACTCTCTTACTGTTATGCGTTCGATGGTCCTTTTATCGAGGCATCGAATATTTACGCTGAATCCGGCGGGGTTCGACCGCGGCCTATAGAATGGCTTTATGCCGCAAACCCGGCAAAACGTGTGCCGAGCGATGTTCTTGTTGAACTGATACGCCGTGAGGAATTCTTCGCCGCACTCAATGCCAAGCTTATTGCCAGCTACGAGCAAGTGCAGAAATCCAGACATTTGGCAGATTGAGCAATTGCATCGAACCGCAGAGAGCTCTCGCGGTGCTTTGACGTAGAACTTGACAGAACCACAATGACAACGGCCATGGTGTTCGATCTCTGAGTGATCATCTCCCTTAAGTGAGACAATTCGGAGCAGATCGCGGCACCACTGTAGGCTGAGCCGATAGGCTCGATCGAATTCATCTAAAAAGCGGTTATTACGGTCAGCCGGGATAAGTTCGCCAATCAGCCGGCCTGTCATTTCTCCGTGATACTTCTCCGCGGGATCTTCTCCGCCGACATGGCTGCGGAAGTACTCAAGATCGTCAGGCCGCGCCTTAAAGGTTTTGACCAGAGTGGTCCATAGCGACTGGATCATGTCCGCAGCATGTAGCTCAAAAGCGACCATGTAGGCGCAACGCACTAAGGGATCTTTCGATGACAATCCGGCATAGAGCGAATGCAGGTATTGCTTCGTCGTGGCGCTGTAGTTGGGCCGTATTGCTCTGCCGAGTAGTTGAGACGCATCCTTTCTAAACAAGTTGGAGTGGAAGTTCTCAGTCACCAGAATATCGGGTAGCGCCGCCTTGCCGCCCTGGAGAATTTGGCCATAACCGCCCGTCTCATCCCAACAGATGAAATTTCCGACCACGCTGGTCAGTTCAATGTCCCTCGCAAGATCTCGATTGTGATTCATTGCATCGAATATGAGATCCCGTTGCGACCCCGCCTGCAGGTATGGAAAGGCCTGTGACATCGCCAGATATTCAGGCAGCAGGCTAGCGACCTGGTCCTCGGACATCTCCACAGCGAACGGGTGCGGGCCGAACAGGGCTCGCGCGTGCTCAGTCAAATACTCGCAGCATATTTGCGGAGGCTGGTCGGGTGTAAATCGAGACGCTTGAGATGTCATTTGACCCTGGAGATGAGGAGAGAATGGTCCTTGAGGGAGCAGCTTCGTATCCCGGCCAACTATTGGCTACCGCGAGTTCGTTGGTTTCGATGGGCTTGTGTTCGCGTTCGCCATCCAGGCGAATTCTTGGTGGCCACCTTCGAAGGTAGCAGACAGCGGCATGCTCAGTGCCGCTCACCCGCATCGAAGGGAAAGCGTAGATCAACTGAGCGGCGGCGATCCAGACGGATTCCGGTGCACGAAAAGTCCGATGCCGCGAATTCCACAGCATTCGCTTGCAGCGTATGGTGAGATATTGCGCCGCGCAGGCACTCGCGGTTGCTGCTCCTGCCAGTTGATCGAACCGCTATGAGCTTCGTACAGCATTGCAAGGACTATCCGCATCTACCTGGCTCTTGGGGCCTTCGGCCGCAAGCTGCGCGTAATGCGGGCTGCTGGCCGGCGCGAGCTTCTCAAAGAGACCGCCCCTATGTTTCACGTTCGCGAGTGCCACCACGCTGTCTTCTTGCACGCTTACAGCAATCACCGTGCCAACTCGTGCACTCACTCCACAGATTCTGAATACATCGACAAAATCGCGACCGATTCCTCATTGCAAGTGTATTGAACCTGACAGCGCTTGCACGGCCGTCGGACACCAGACGGAAGAGCCAGCCGCCACTCACAATGGGTTTAGGGATGTTGAATCGCGGAGATTGGTCCAGAGTGCCACACAGGTGGGCTTCACGCCCTGAACAGCGCGACAAGCCTTTCGGGGTTCGGGCGCTAGCATGGTGATCCCGGCCGCTGACGTAATCCGTCTTCGCTCGTGACAACTACGCGCGAAGCAGTCGCCTCAACGCCGTCGAACACGGCCATATAGTGGGATCGGGACGCATGCGCGGCCCTTTGTCGATGCGCCTGACAATCGCGGTCAACTCGGGGCATCGATCGAGCCATCACGTGGCCTACGGAACATGCGGTCCCAGGTGATCGCGAGCAATCGAAGAAACGCCCTGGACCAGAATGGTCGCGTTCTGAGATGCCTAGCTACATCTTGCGCGCTCACTGGACGCGGGTGCCTCATGGTGCTGGTACATCTTGGGCCGTTTCGCTCGGATCAAGCGTCACGGACAAGTGCAGCAAGATCGGCTTCGAGCTTCGGCTGATGCTTGAAAATAGCGTCAATCAACGCCTGCGCCGGTTGCTCGCCGGCGTCGACCAGCGCTGCCTTCTCAGCCCGCGCGGAGGGAGCGAACACTCGCTTGACGACGGTCGGCGATCCCTTGAGGCCACATTTGGAGACCTCTTCGATTCCGGCATCGTTTGCGCTCCATTTAACGATTTGGGCACGTGCGGCACGCAAGGCATCCGGCATCGCGCCGCGCCGAATCTGATTCGTTGCCTCCAGCATTGTGATCAGACACGGCAGCCTCGTGTGCAGCACCTGAACACCACCTTCGGAGCGTCGTTCCGCTTCAATTGTATGGGCGGCGAGATCTAAGGATCTGACTTTCGCAACGTAGGTTAGCTGCAATACGCCCAGTCGCTTTGCGATGCCGGGCCCAACCTGCGCCGTATCGCCGTCGATGGTCTGCTTTCCCGTGAAGATGAGGTTTGTCGGGCCATATTCCTTACCGATTTTTCGGATGGCTGTTGCAAGTGCGTACGTTGTGGCCAGGGTGTCGGAGCCCGCAAAGCAGCGATCGGTGAGTAGGACGGCGCGATCAGCGCCGTAAGTCAGCGCCTTTCGCAAAGAATCTTCCGCCGATGGCGGTCCCATTGTAAGCACCGTAATTTCGCCGCCGAACCGATCGCGCAGCTCAAGCGCGGCCTCGAGGGCGAAGAGGTCATATGGGTTAATGATGGTCGGCACTCCCTGACGCATGATTGTATTGGTCACGGGGTGCACGCGGATCTGCGCCGAGTCCGGAACCTGTTTGATGCAGACGACATTGTGCACGGTGTTGCTCCAAAAGCTGCGACAGTGCGGAGAGCACAGCAAGTGTTGTACCATCGCCCGCCCTTTTGGGATCGGCTTGCCATCACAGAGGCTTAGACCGGGTAATGCGTCCCTCTAGCCCGCTTCCCGACGAACGAATGCTAACATAGTCAGGACTGCGACAGCGCTTTTCCGCAAGGCGCGCCAGCTGAGCGAGGCCAGGATGGCTTGCGGCAGACCACCGCCGCCAATCACCAGCGGCCGGCGGACCGGTTGACTTAGTCCGAGCTTGTCGACGGATAGGCCTGACGCTTGTTAGATGTTCAGCAACCGACTGTTCGCGATTGCATGGCCCGCAGGTGACGCTAAGTATGTCATTGCGAGCAAGTCCTCTGTCATCGAGCCAGGTGAGCCCGCCTTTCGACAGCAGTCCCGCAAGCGCGCACGGTGACGCTCGGGGCCAAGTCGCCCCCGTGGGCGGACCCATTTCCTTCAGATTGCGATGAGATTACCTATCGGAGATCGTCTTCGTATAGCTATTTGGCAGTAGCAGTTCCGACCGATGTCGTCGTTCAGAACCGCTTTATCTCGATTCCATATTTCCTCAGCGCGTAGCCAATCTGGCGCGGCGTTAGTCCGAGCAGGCGTGCTGCTTTCGCCTGCACCCAGCCAGATCTTTCCATGGCCGCAATGACCCGTTCGCGGTCGGCCATCTTCGCGCCACTAACGAGAACCGTGCCGGGAGGCCCCAGTGAGGCCAGTTCGCCGCCGACAGACTGGACCGGCTGGGTCGGCTGAGCTAGCGAAATGGTGGACTTTGCGGGCACCGATGGCATGGGTGCGGCCTGGTCTGGTCTCTCGTCCTGCGTGCTTTTCCACAGCATCGCAGATAGGCACTGGCCGTGGCAGCATGCAAAGTCACTTCTCACGATCGATGATCCGGCGCACAGCGTCGCTGTACGCTCGATGCAGTTCTCGAGTTCGCGGACATTTCCCGGAAAGCCGCAGTTCATCAGTACATCGATCGCACTCGCCTCCAGGGTCAGCGTACGGCCGTTCTCGCTATTGAACTTTCTGAGGAACTCCCTCGCAAGCAGCGGAATATCACTGCGTCTTTCGCGCAGCGGTGGCAACAATAATGGAACGACACTGATGCGATAGTAAAGGTCCGCGCGAAACTCGCTCGTTGCGACGGCCTCTTCAAGGTTCCTGTTGGTCGCAGCTATTACTCGAACATCGACCTTAACAGTCTGGTTGCTGCCGACCCGCTCGAACTCCTGCTCTTGCAGAACGCGCAGCAACTTCGCCTGGAACGGAGCTGAGATCTCGCCGATCTCATCAAGAAACAGCGTTCCTTTGTCGGCAAGTTCGAAGCGCCCCTTGCGCGAGCTGAACGCACCGGTAAAGGCGCCTTTTTCATGTCCAAATAATTCGGATTCCAGGACGGTCTCAGGAAGCGCCGCGCAATTCAGCTTAACGAACGGGCGCCTGGCGCGGGACGATGATTCGTGAATGGCCTTGGCTACTAGTTCCTTTCCGGTACCGGATTCGCCACGCAGCAGAACCGTGCTGTTAGATCTGGCTACAACCGCAATCTTCTCGAGCAGCCCGCGCAGGGCTGGACTGTCGCCAATGATCCCATGGGCGGGTAGCTTCTTGCGCTCCCGAGCGGGTTGCCTGAGCTCTAGTACTTGCTTTTGTAGCCGGTCTTTCTCCGCCATCAGTCGTTCGCGATCGCAGGCGAACAAGCGATGTAACTTCACTGTTTGTCCCACCAGGTTAGCGATCATGGCGAGCAGTCGCGCATCGTACTCGAGCCCGAGACTCGAGCTATCGTCGCGGATGCGGTCAACCGTCAGCGTACCCACGACCTTCGGATCAATGCGAATCGGAACCCCGATGAACGACACTGGCATATCATCCGAGGCGCCGAGCACTTCCCGGTCGGCAGCGCTGAATAACGGCTCGGCGGCCACGTTCTCGACGACAAGAGGCCTGTCCGTCGCGATGATCTGGTCGATTGCCGTCCGCGGCAATCGCATCCGATAACCTTCGTCGCTGCCTTCGCTCCAGCCGGCGCCCACTGTAATGTCCGGCATGCCGTCGTCATCGAGCAGTGAGACGATGCCGTGTCGCATCTGCACAAACGACTGCAGAAGACCAACAACGTTGGCCAACGTGACTTCGAGCCGCGAGGGAGCGGCGAGTATTTTCGATATTTCGAAGATGCCGGTTAGCGTGCTCTCACGCAACGGCTCCCCCGAGAGCTTACCCTCCGGCTCAGGTTGCGAGGCAGGCCTTTCACGTGAGGAAGGTATATCCAGCATGAGGCGGGCTCCGTTCTCTTGATCATCCTCCCTGGTACTTTGTCCCGGTTGGCGAGCTTCGTTTTGCATGTCACTCTCGATCTAACGCCAAGTGTTGACGAGATGACATAGAACCGTGACACCTTTTCATGGCACGACGGTAAACTTACGGTGTGCTTTCATTTCATTTTTGCGGATTGCGTGCGCGTCGTCAGCGGAGAACATAAGCACCGCTGCTGCAGCTCAAGTCAGCTGCGTCGCCAAGGCCGGCCGATTCACAGATGTTGCCCACCATTGATCGGCACCTCGGCCCCCGTGACATAGCTCGCCGCATCTGAGCACAGGAAAAAGATGACCTTGGCCACTTCATCCGGGGTTCCCACTCTGCGCAGCGGGATACTTGGCACGAGACGCGCTTCTGTATCGGGCGATAACATGTCCGTCCTGATTTCGCCGGGCGCGATCGCATTCACGCGAATGCCATGCGGCGCATAATCGTGGGCCATTTCGCGTGTGAGGCTCGCAAGCGCAGCTTTCGACGTCGCATAGGCACTGCCGGCAAACGGGTGCACCCGCGAGCCCGCAATCGAAGTCACATTCACGATCGATCCTGACGCGGCTCTTAGCTCGTCAAACAGGCCCTGCGCCAACAGGATCGGGGCCACCAGATTGAGATGGAACACCTTCATCCAAGTCTCGATTGACGTCGTCAACGACGTCATTCGATCGCCAGCGGGTGTTTTCGGCGAAACACCGGCATTGTTCACTAGCGCGTGCAAAGGTGCACCGGCCAAGCGTTTCTTGACCTCAGTGATCGCGCGCGGCAGCATTCGATGATTGCTGAGGTCGATCTGGACATGATCTTCGTTCCCTGCCTCCCAGGGGCATCGCTCGCCGTCGAACGGTTGACGCGCGCAAGAAATGATGCGCCAGCCCGCCTCCGAGAACAGCTTGGCAGTGGCATGACCAATTCCGCGCGATGCTCCGGTGAGCAACATCGCCTTCTGTTCTCCGCCATGAACACGGGCTTTATCGACCTGAAAGGGGCAAGCCAAATGTGTCTCGGGCAGCGGGCCTCTGATTAGATCGTCATTTGGCAGATCCAGACCCACGCCCGCCTCCTCTCCAGTTGCGCGCCGCACGCGTAGCAGGATTTGGGCCACTGCGATGCATGTAAATCCGCTTCCGTTTTGCGTCCTAATGTCGCGCACGCGGAATGCTTGGCGGGTTCAAGGCACGCTGCGTGTGCTTTGTGACAGCGATGGTGCATCAGCTACGTAATGTCGCGAGCACACTCGCCTTCGTAAAGATAAGGCAACGAGCCGCGCTCTCTTTCCTGATCGCACAACTGGAAGAGCCAAGAAATGGCCAGCGCTCTCGTCGGGCAACGATCGACCAGGATAGCGGCCGCCGCCAGTAGCCGCTTCAACTCGAAAGCTGACGTTACCCACTTCGTACGTTAGATTTGTCCGCAACTGCGGCCGACTTCATCGCGCCCTGCTCTGCTGTGTCCAGCACTGGCACATCGCGGGGCGGATTGATCCCGGACCACGACCTGGCGTACTGAATGTTTCTTCAAAATAGTGAATCTCGAGAGCGCCGGTTCACACCAGCGAGTACCGACCGTAAGACGGAACTCGCCGGCTGAACGGAGACGCTTTCGAAATGTCCAGCCGCGACCGACCACCGATTAGCTCCGACTTGCGGCCTCCCCGAGCCGAAGACGAAGACGTGTTACACCTGTTTAGCGGGGCGGCAGCACGTTAAGGTCATTGTTGTCAACGTCGATCTTCAGCGGAAGACATTCGGACCCCGCGTCGCGCTGTTCTTCGGTGGAAGTCCGCGACAGAGCTTCACATTGGACAGACAATTGCCGCCCCGAAAAGATCTGCCAATACTGCTGGATGCAAAAAGCGGCAATCAGATCGATCAGGCGGGCTACGACTTTCATGAAGCCACGAGCTCTTGCGAGGATTCTTCAATCAGGATCAATCGGCTCGGATCGTCCAAATCGAATTCTATAACGCGTGGGGCAAAGAGACGCGCATAGCGCGTGAACGCGCTCGTCGGGGGAAAGCGGATCACGGTATCGCAGCGCGCAAGGAGATACATATCGATGAGGGCGGAAAAGCCGCCCTCGGCTCCGAGCGCGGCGTTGTGCAATGGGCCGGCCTGAGGTGCCTGGAACTGTTTTGGAATCGTGAACACATCAGGAAATATAGTCGAAACCTTCTCAAGGACGATCGCGCTGTCCGTGCACAGGAAAGCCTTCACGGGTTTTGCGTGGGGTAACCCCCTAGCCTTATCAATGGCATTACAGACCTGTCGCAAGGCGCGCTCCGGGTCAGCCCAGTAGGGAGCATGCCCCATAATGTCCTCGCCGTTGCCATGCCGGACATGGATGCCGATTACGCTGTACGGCTCAAAGTGCTCGCGGTAGATAGCATCAATCCGAGCCTGAATTTCAGGTCGTGGCTTGATGCTCCGGAAGATTTCTCGTTCGGCCTCCTGATCGCAGCGCCACATCAGGCACGCATCACACACAACTGTGTTAGCGTCACTATCTTTGTGACTTTGGAACAGTTGATCGAGTTCGTCGCGCTCCCGGAAAATCTGCTCGTCCGGGCGATAGACGCAATCGATGGATGGCTTGTTCCACCAAGTCGGGAAGAATGGTCCCGGAAATGAACACTGATTGATCTTGTCGTCGCAAATCACCCGCACGCCAGCAATGTCTTGAACCGGTTCGAAGAAGATTGGAAAGGCGTTGGTGGATGGCTCATCGAGATAGCAAGATCCCCTCCAATCGATGGCTAGCGTCCGTCCTGTCTGCTTTGCAAAACGCCAAGCTGCCGCCAGTGACCACAGGCAGTCGCCGAACCCCGTGCGTCGCCGGGAAACTACGAACCTATCATTCTTCGAACCGCTCTGCATTGCCTCTTCCCGGGCTCCTGGTTGGACAACAGACGTCATTGCAGACGTCTCACGTATCATCTTGTCCGACGTCACGGTCTGAAATCGCGGTGCCGGCGAGCTGCGTCGGTAGAACTTCATAGCAGCGCTATCCGTGATGGGCCGCGTTCTCGCAACCCTTTCCGTCTTTTCTTGATCGGTGTTGCGTCGACGTGCCCGATTTCAGTCGGATGCCGCCATGCGTCGGATGGCCTGGCCTCCTCACATGCAGGCATAGGCATGGCCATGCTCATGAGTTCCGGCTCTGTTTCGCTTTGCACTTTATTGCAGCCGCAGCCGCGCGCGGCGGATGCAGCCGAACGCCCCGCAGCTCCCACACGAGCCGCAGTTCCTTTACGAGATCTTCACGCTTGGCCTGGTCCTGCATGGTTGCCTCGAGAAGCCAGCCGAGCGACGCCTCGCCCTCGATCCGCATCAAGATCTCGAAAAGCTCGTGTGAGATACGCATACTATCGTGGGCGGAACGTCCCGTGCGGATCTCGCAGACCGTTTCCTGACGATCTGGCGCTGTGTGGGAGCGAACACGATGAAGGGATGCATACGGCGGCAATGAAACGCCCAGTGCACTCCAATCCTGCAGTGATGCTGGCCGCTTTCTGACGAGGAACGGCCCAACGACAAGTCCGTCCAGGTCAGTCGTCAAGAACGTGGTGATCGCATCTGACACGGACTCCACGATCGGCTCGGCATTGTTGTTAAATGAGGTATTCAGAAGAACTGGGATGCCCGTTCGCCTCTTGAACGCATCAATTACATCCCAATAGGTGGGGTTTGCCTTGCGCGATACTGTCTGCAGCCGAGCGGTCCCATCAACGTGTGTGATCGCACCGAGCACGTTACGCTTGGCTTCACGCACACGAACCACGAAGTTCATGAAGGGGAGCTGCCGCGTGCCGTCCGGGAGCTCAAAGAACTCGCTCGCATCCTCCTCCAGAACAGATGGCGCAAAGGGGCGATAGCCCTCGCGCTTCTTGACCATCGCGTTGATGCGGTCCTTGTTTTCCGCAGGCCGCGGGTCCGCAAGAATGCTGCGGTTACCAAGCGCACGTGGGCCGAACTCAGAGCGGCCCTGAACCCAGCCGATTACAGCGCCATTTGCCATCCAGTCTGCCGCACTGGATGCTATGTCATCACTTCGTTCAATGTCGAGGTGGCCTGACCATGCGTTGAGCTCATGCTCTACGGCTTGCTCGCTGCCGAGATCGGGCCCCCAATAAACGTCCGGCAGTCGCTCCCGCGGCGCCGGCCTGCCCAGCTCGTTTGACACCATCAACGCAGCGCCGAGCGCGCAACCGGCGTCGTGCGCCGCGGGTTGAACAAAGATGTCGTCAAATAGCCCGGAATAAAGCAGCTTACCGTTCAGCGTGCAATTATGGGCTACTCCCCCAGCCAAGCACAAGCGTGTCATGCCCGTCGCTTCACGATGATGCCGCAGGATGTGAAACACGATCCGCTCCAGCGCCTCCTGCAGCGAAGCGCTGACATCTCGATGCTGTTGGGTGAATGGCATTCCTTTTCGCCGAACCTCGATCTTGCGGACCAGGGCCGGACCGATCCGATCCAGGTGAACGCGATAGCCACCGTTTTCCAGCAACTCGTAGAACTGCGCGAAGAGCTCGCGATAGGGAGCGGGATCACCATACGGGGCAAGCCCCATCACTTTGTACTCGTCGAACAACCCGTAGCCGAGATATCGGATCGTCTCGAGATAGAACAGCCCCAAGGAGTTATGTTCCGGGAAGCTTGCAAGTTGCGCAATTTCGGTGCCAGACCCCACCGCCAATAAGCCGGAGAGAAAATCGCCACCGCCGTCGATCGCAAAAACGAGACTTTGCTCGAAGCCGGACATGGCAAACGCGCTCACGGCATGCGCTTCGTGGTGATTCACGAAGGAAAGCCGCGACGGATCGATCTCAGCGCCGAACTCCCGTGCCAGCAGCTGGCGCAGCAACAGTTTGGCGTCCAACGGAACGGGCTGAGAAACAGAAAGACGCTCGAGCATGGTATTGCAGTAGGCTTCAGTCGCGTAGAACGCGATACGGTCGATCTCGCCGAGCTCAACCCCTGCGGTAGAGAGGCAGTACCGGATCGAATTGCTCGGGAACTTGTTGGAGTGCTTGACGCGGTTGAGGCGCTCCTCTTCGACAGCAGCAATCACGCGGCCATCCTGCACAAGAACCGCAGCGCCATCGTGCAGAAATGTATTCGGCAGCTCCGGCGAGCTTTCATAGATTCTGTCAAGTCCGCCACTCACTCCCAGGCACAACATCCCGTTCTCCATATGATCATGCCGAGAACGCCAACTGCGTCCCACCTATCAAATCTTTACAGTCACGCTCCGTCGGTTGCGCGGGTCAGACAGCACAACACAACTTTGCAAAGTCCATCTCGGCGCCTAGCGACTGGCGCTCAGAAAGTACGGTGCTGGCGTCCGCACCGATCGACCGAACAGGCGGCCGTAGACCTTGCTCGATCTGGGCCTCTTAAGGCCATTGCAGCAGTTGCTGTGACAGACCAGGTCATCCCGAGCTACCGCAATACGCATCGTGACATTGCATCGATGTGACTTTCTCCATTTTCGCTGAACTCACGTCAACGCATCAGCCGGCGACGAAATAGTGCTGTCGACGCGAAGAAGGGCAAGACCGCGTAAACGCAGAGCGCACCTACGTGCAGGGCAGCGCTGTCGGCGCCACGCTCAAGCATCGCTGGGCGAATAAGGTCGACCGAATGTGCGAGAGGCAACAAGCCGGCGAAATGCTGAAATGAGCCGGGCAGTTGGCTCGTCGGAAAGACCACCCCACACAAAAACACCATAGGAGTGAGGACAAGTGTCTGGTAAAATACGAAGTAATCGTAACTTGGAGCAAGAGATATGACGACCATCGCAAGGCTGGCGAAGACAAGGCCAGTAAGGGCGATTGTTGGCATCGCATACAGAATGGATGGCCATGACGCATAACCCAGCGTGGCAGCGACGATCCCGATCGCTGTTCCGGCCAGAACGGACTTACTGGCCGCCCACACCAGTTCACCCAGAACGATGTCGCCAAGCGTGAGCTGAGTGGAGAGGATTGCTTCCCAGGTGCGCTTGGCGTCCATGCGTGCAAAGGCTGCATACATGGTTTCAAAGGTCGCGGACGTCATGGCGCTGGTCGCGACCATGCCTGCCGCCAGGAACGCGATGTACGACGTCCCCTCAACGCGCCCCACGATCAGTCCAAGGCCAAAGCCGAGGCCAAACAGATTGGCTATAGGATCTGCGAGGTTGCCGAGAATCGATGCAAGTGCGACTTTCTTCCATGCTAGGAAGTTCCGACGCCATACCGCAATCCAATTGTACGCGTTAGCGGGCATCACCGCCGCATAATTTTCACCCATCGCTCACTTCTCCATCTCGCGCCCGGTCAGCCGCAAAAACACGTCCTCGAGATTCGGGGGGCGCTGCAGAATACGAAGGCCCGCTCGCCCGCGCAGTTTCACGCGTACCTGGTCCGGATATGGCGCATAACAAAAGAGCGTCTCTCCACTCACTTCGATGTGCCGTGCATGCGGCCTGATCAACTCGCAGAGCTGATGTGGATCACCGCCATAGATTTCGACCACGTTGCAGCCAATATGCTCATCGATCAGGCCGTCCGGCTTGCCTTCGGCGATCTTGCGTCCACCCTCGAGGACACACAGCCGATCGCACAGGCGTTCGGCCTCTTCCATGAAGTGAGTGGTCAAGAGAATCGTCTTGCCCCGCGCAAGCAGAACTCGCAGACGTTCCCAAATCAGGTGGCGGGCGTGCGGATCCAAACCAGTCGTCGGCTCGTCCATCACGAGCAGATGCGGGTCATTGATTAGCGCACGCGCCAGCGTCAGCCGCCGTTTCATGCCACCGGACAACTCGGAGACGCGCACGTCCGCCTTGCTTTCGAGGCGCGCAAACTCGAGCAGCGATGGCGCGACCGCCTCGATCTTGCGAGCGCTCATGCCGAAATAGCGACCAAACACGAGCAGGTTCTCTCGAACGGTGAACTCGAGTTCAAGGTTATCGAACTGCGGCACCACGCCGATGCGCACACGCGCCACACGAGCGCGGGAAGGCACAGGCTCGTTGAGGACTGTAATCTTGCCTGCGTCCGGCGAAATCATGCCAAGGAGCATACGCGCGATCGTGCTCTTGCCAGCTCCATTTGGGCCGAGCAGGCCGAAGCATTCTCCGCGCGCAACCGAGAACGATAGTTCATTGACGATGACCTTGTCGCCAAATGACTTTTTCACGCCGGCAAGGTCGATTGCTACGGTGGACATGGTCACTCTTAGGCTGACAGAAGTCGCTCGGCCGACAATGGCTTCCTTACCACCGTGTTGGTCCAGAGCTGGCCGTCGCACCACACATGCTCGACACGCCCCCATTGGCAGGCCGCGGCAGCATCCGGGAAGAATCCCCGTCCGTGGAGGTTGGCGCTCGTGTTGCAGAGCAGCGGTATCCCCGTGAGTTGCTCAAATTCGACGAGAAGCGCGGCGATTTTGTGCGGAGAGTTGCGGGAGATTGTCTGCAGCCGGGCGGAGCCGTCAAGATGGACCACAGCGGGGACCTTGTCGCGCCATTCCGCCCGGGTCTGGTGATCGAAAAGCATGTAAGGATCTGGCGTACCTGGGCTGAAAATTTCTGGCGCCCGGTCCTCCAGACAGATCGGCGCCACTGGCCGGAAGTGCTCGCGACGCTTGATGTCGTTGAGATGATCCTTCATTGCTGGGGAGGTCGGCGCTGCAAGAATGCTTCTGCCGCCCAACGCCCGCGGCCCAAGCTCGGCGCGCCCGGAAAGGAAGATGACCGGCTTGTTGTCGGCCAGAATCGCCGCAAGTTCACGCAGACTGCATGGCGCCGCCTGCCAATCCGGCGGAAGCTCGCTGTCCTGCAGGTCCGGACCACTGTAGACTGACCATTCCAACGGCCCGAAGCCATTTTGCGCCGCCATCGCGCCGCAAGCAGCGCCGATTGCCGAGCCGCTGTCATTCGGAAACGGCGGCACCCAAACGTCATCGAACAATCCCGCCGCACGAAGCGCGCTGTTCCACTTGATATTGAGACCGCAACCTCCGGCGATACATAGATTTCGCGCTCCTGGAAGCGACGAGTGTCGCAGCAGAACCATCGCCATTTCCTTGACAAGAAGACGTTCCACGAACACATGAAACGACGCAAGGACGTCCTCCGCTCGCTTGGCCGTCAGGCGCAATGCGCTTACCTCGAAGAAGTCGTGCATAGCTGCAAGCGACGATTCCGCATTGTTGATGTCAGCGCGGTAGCGACGAGCCTGCTCCGTGTCAGCGGCGAAGCGCTTTTCATAGAGCTCCTGAAACACTGCCACAATGCTTTCGTCGACAGAGCCAAGCGCGATGTAAGCCATCAGCTTGCCGGCGATGCCCAAATCCCAACTGGAGCGGTTCGGCTGCTTGTAACGGCCGAAGTGAAGGCCCGCGGCAGCATAGGCATGGCCGATCATCGGAAACAGGGATGCAATGAGCCGTGCCCCCCGGGTTTCCACATAGTAAAGACGTGGAAAGATGCAGCCGTCCCATACCAGGCAGAACGCGGGTTTTCCCGCGCTGGCAAAGGGACTGGTGCTATATGCTGACGCGACGTGGCCCGTGACGTGCGGGTAGCTCTTATATGGAAACACCTTGCCTCCGAGGATCAGGCCAAAGCCGTCGACGGAATCAAGAAGGCCCTCAGCATGGCGCTCGACATACGGCGCCCCTTTCAGCGCGATCGGCACAGCGCCACTTAGGACCTGGAACTGCGACTCAATCTCCCCATCCCAGCCGTCGATGACGAACTGATCGATATCCTGCGGATCCAGGCCATGCTCCGCCAAGGCGAGCACGACTGCATCGAGATTCTCGACGGATTGATAGCGTGGACTGTTGCCGCGCTTCTCTTGCTCGGTGCAAAAGACAAGCCGCCCGTCCTCGACGACAGCGATTGCCCCGTCATGTGTTAACTTGATGCCGCAGATGCGCATATGATCCCCTGGTCTAGTGGCCGACGTTTGATTGTTCTGACGAATGACCCGGCTTCCGGAACCGGACGATCAAGCAGTCTTCGTTGACCGACTCGGTGTGGCAATGCAGACGCTCGACCTCCGATAGGGTCTCGTTGAAGAGAGCGATCACCGTTTCGGCACCAGCAGCATGGCCCCATCGTTGACATGTGGCATCACGTGCCGACCCGAAAATCAGAGCTCCATTTGGCGCAAGCATACTCACTAGGTTGCGGATAGCCGCATGCATCTCGACAATGTCCTTGAGGTAGTAAAGAACTTCGGCCACGACAATCAAATCGAACCGCTCGGTGGTCGAGAACCGCTGGATGTCGGAGGTCACCCACGTGATATGCGACCACTTCCTGGTCCGTCGTCGCGCTCGCTCGATGGCCTGCGGCATGACATCGACCACGGTGAGTCGTCCGCATAGCGGCGCCAGCATGCCGGTGAATGCACCGGCTGCACATCCCACTTCGAGGGCACACGCAACGTCTCCATTGCAACGCGACATCCGGAGCATTTGCGCGTATCGCTCCTGCTCGAAGGAACTACTGTCGAGGCGCCATGGATCGTCGGCAGACAACTCTCGCTCTAATAGCTGATGGTTTGCGTCCGGGATCATGAGCCTATCACCTACTTGCAGGCGGTCGAACGATCGCAACCGCAAACACTCTTCGTTGCCGTCAGGCTCGATTCAGGGCTCGAAAGCCCCGCCTTATGAATTGTTCCAGACATTCCCCATTTACCTGCAGCACTTCGTCCAGCGTTCGGGTGCAGGATGACAGACTGCTTTTCCCCTTCGGCCGGCACATTGGCGACCTTGCGCGATAGCCAATCGCTGTTGCTCAAGGTACAAAGCGCATAGGCCTTCAAAGGAAGTAAGAGAAAGATATTGATCGGTGTGTGGAGCGCGAAGCCGAGAAACCGCAGTTCGCGAGCACGAAGGGCTGCCACACTGCAGCGGACCATTGTCATTGCTGCAATCGTCAATCCCGTCCACCAGGGTACAGAGCCGGCGATTAGGAGCTGTGCGAGCGCAGCCAGTGATGACAGGGCGAGAAGCAACGGGCCGAGATTTTGCCCGATAACGTCTAGCGTCAGATAGCCGTCGAGCTCTGGCAGCAGGCGTAATGCAAGGAACGTGTCCCGGAAGGTACTGCGCGCCCAGCGGAGTTGCTGACGTAGATATGGCCCAAGGCTGTCCGGGACGACTGTTGCTGCGATCGCGTCCGAGACGTATTCCGTTCGAAATCCCGCCTTGAGCATGAGGATCGTTAGATGGCGATCCTCGCCGAAATCGCTCGGCTTCCCACGAAAGAATTGGGCTTCGTATTGATCGAGAAGCAAGGCGAGCGCGGAGCGACGATACATGGCACATGGACCGCAGCAGCACATGACGGCACCGAAACGCGCCTGCGCCGCGCGCTCCTCGTTGCATGCCAACCAGTATTCCATATCGATCAACCTGGTCAGCCAGGTTTGGCTGCGGTTGCTCGCTATCAACTGACCCATGGCCGCACCGACTTCCGGGTCGTGCATCTTCAATACAAGCTTCGTGACAACGTCAGCGGCAAGTATCGTATCCGAGTCGACGTTGAGGACCAAGTCACCGGATGAGCTGCGTATTGCGGCGATCTGCGCCTTGCGCTTTCCAACGTTGTTTGCCAGCAAGATGACGCTGAACCTCGGATCGTTCGCATAGATTTTGTGTACAGGCGCGACAACGTCGCGATTTGCAGATCCGTCGTCGACCACATACACCTGTAGCTTTCCGGTGTAGTCTTGACTCGCAAGCGACTCCAGACATTGGGCGAGCGTGATTGGATCCTCGTTGAAGCACGGTACGATGACGTCTACACTGGGAAGGACCGCTTCTGATCGTCCCAGGTTGTCCTGCAGCGATGGGTTCGTCGCCGGTTGGGCATATAGCGCTTGCGCGCTCTTGTAGATCGTCGAGAGCAGCGCATAAGACGAAACAGCGACAGCACTTGTTGTAGCGAGCAGGTCCATAGGGTGTCAGTTTTTTTCAGTGAAGTTGAGGGAATGGACGGATTACAAACCCGCGCCGTTGTAGCGCCGGGATCAGTTGTGACAGCGCGATGGTGGTCTGATCGCGCAGCGTGGCATCAGTGCACGGTCGCTCCTCATCAGGAGGATATCCGTCGTGCAGGAGCACAATTGCACCCGGGCGAACGCTCGCCAGTACTGAATTCACAATTCTATCAACCCCGGGGCGGGACCAATCTCTCGGATCGACCGACCAGTGCACAGCTGTGAGACCAGCGCTCGCTGACACAGCGAGCACCTCTTGTGTCCACATGCCGTAAGGTGCTCGCATGTGCCTGGGTGAGGCCTGCGGGCACGCCGAACGGATCGCCTCGCTCGCCGCCAGAACTTCATCGCGTACCTCCGCTGGTCCGCATCTGGATAGATCCGGATGCGTCATCGTGTGGTTCGCAACCTCGTGCCCTTCCGCGATCATTCGTCGAATGAGTTCAGGTTGTTCGGCCGCGTACGTGCCGATCACGAAGAACGTCGCCGGAATCCGATGTTGCGCCAGCACATCGAGCACCTCTGGCGTGCAAAATGGATTTGGCCCATCATCAAAGGTCAAATAGACGGGGCAACTTCCACTCACGTCAGCGTAGTCGCAACGGACAGCAGATAGGGGGAAAAGCTCTTTCACAACTCGGGCCCGTTCCGATCGATGATCGTCCCGGCCGGCCACTCGCTTATCGAGCGTCCAACCGGAAAAACCACTACGATCACGTCTTCGATCCGGATCGGCGGCAAATTGGGATAGACATCCGGATGCGTGGAGCGGACGCGAATGCCAGACATGAGGGTTGCGAGCCCCTGCCTTTCGACCAGTCGGGTCATATGTTTCGCAAGCGCAGGCCGAACCGTGCCAAAGCCGAATGGAATCCCAAGCTCCTGCAGCATGGGATACATCACGCGCATTGCATGGCTGATTCCCAGGCCCTCAAGATCCGGACGCACCGCGTATAACCCCAGTTCGCCCACGAGAAGATCGACCCCACCAACATTGATGAAGCGGCGTAGTAGCCCGACGTGAGCAGCTATCCCGCGCGCGTCGTAACCGATTACGCGGACCTCAGGTCTTGCACCGGCCCAACTTCGGTTGCCCTCAAATGGCTGCGCATTGAACGCACCGGTCGGCCCGTAACTCTTGCGGAAGAACTCGGCGAGCTCGGCATGATCAGCGAGCCGCAGTTCGTTTTCCCAGCGAAGGCTCCACTGCACTTGAGCGCGCGCAGTAGGGGCTTCCGCAGTCCGGGATGCGGCAATGTTCATGGCGGGCTTCCTTGCGCCAGTGGAATTATGAGCGGAGATGGTCACGAGAATTCGCTAGTCGCCGAACCGCTGATCAATACTGAAATGAGCTGCCATGATCCGTCGGAGCGCGGCACTTCTCGCCTGCACCGCGCCGTGCGCCTTCGCTCGCGACGAAGCGATCTCATGGTTCGCACTCGTCATCCGGCCAATGCCCTGCGCGAGATATCCCGGAAGATGCCGGCGAGGCGATTGGACTAGCCAGAACCTGTCTGCACCACGGAGCTTTTCCGCCTCGTCTAGCATCTCTGTCGACGTTTTGACGTCTGCGGGAAGGCCTTCGATGCGCGGCGCCTCATCGATGGCGCAACCGAGTGGCATCAGATCACACTGGTTCTTATACATATTCGACACGCCCTGAATGCGGTGGACAGGCAAGCCATTTGGAGAGTCGCCTGAATTACTGGGCATCCGCAATCTGCGCCTGCCGCTATTTCCCGACACTAGAATGCGGCTGAACGCGCTCTCAAGTGTACGCGGGTAAACCTGCAATATGGAAACGGATGAAACACGCATACCAAGGTTTATGGAGATCTGCCTGGCGTCTCGATCGAGCGACTTTCGCACCGAGACGAAGCGACGCGGCTCGCACGGCGCGCCCATAGCCGCCCTCGAAGCGGATGCGTCGGCTGCTCGCACGTCCAGGAGCTTTTCTCTGAGCCAGCGTGAGCGAGCAGCAGCCATCGTGGTATGCCTGATTACTTTTGCAAACTGATGTTTGCTATCCAACGTCCCGCAATTTGGTAAAATCGATTGTTCCGATGGAACACATCCACACGATGGATAGACTTACAACATGCGGTTCAAGGGACTTGATCTAAACCTTCTCGTTGCGCTCGATGCTCTGATGACGGAGCGCAACCTCACAGCGGCGGCGCGCAAGATTCACCTGAGCCAGCCCGCTATGAGCGCCGCGATCGCGCGGCTGCGCACCTATTTCCGCGATGAACTATTCACCATGAGAGGTCGCGAGCTCGTCCCTACACCTGGCGCGGAGGCGCTTGCAGGTCCGGTGCGCGAGGCCCTACTGCACATCCAACTCTCGATCATATCGCGGGACGCGTTCGACCCTACTCAGTCGAGCCGACGCTTCAGGTTCATCCTCTCCGATTTCATGACGATCGTCTTTCTTCGCAAAATTGTGGACCGTATTGCAGTGGAAGCTCCCGCGGTGCGCTTCGAATTGCTGCCATTTTCCGATGAACCCGATGAGCTGCTCCGCCGGGGCGAGGTGGACTTTCTCATTCTGCCGGAGCTGTTCATGTCGAGCGCGCATCCTAAGGCGACGCTGTTCGACGAGACCCTCGTATGCGTGGGATGCCGCGAGAACAAGCAGCTATCGCGGCAGCTGACATTCGAGAAATACATTTCGATGGGGCACGTTACGGCGAAGTTCGGACGGGCGCTCAGACCAAACATCGAAGAATGGTTCTTGCTTGAGCACGGCGTCAAGAGACGCATTGAGATCGTTGTGCAGGGCTTTAGCCTGATTCCGCCCATATTGTTAGACACAGGCCGTATCGGCACAATGCCCTTACGACTCGCCAAACACTTCGAAAAGCGGATGCCACTGCGGATCGTCGAACCGCCGCTCCCGCTGCCCACATTCACCGAGGCTGTGCAGTGGCCTGCGTTCCACAATACCGATCCGGCGAGCATTTGGATGCGGCGGATATTGCTGGAGGAAGCATCCAACATGGCATCTGGGCATCAGGAGCCTCCAACTCGCAGGCGCTGCTAGGCTCACCGTAAGCCACTCTCGGCACGTTCCAAACACGCTAACAATCCTTCGACCTGCTCGGCCACTTTCGTCACTTCAACGTCTCTGTGGCCAAGCTGCCAGCGACGGGCGATCGGCTGCGAAGACTTGCCGAGTCGTGAGCGTGGTGACCTCGCAGGTGAGGTTTGGTGCGCTTGCACCGCGAACAGGCAGCGCCCAGCACTATCGCGGCACAACACGCCTCCTCCAGTACAATAATGTTTGGCTTGCCCCATAAAATCGCTTGAACCGCACACTGCGTCAGGTTGTAGGTTGGCCGCCGTGACTAACGCTGCGCTACGCGGCCCTCGACTGGGCGCTTTGGCGAACTCACGGCACTGGCCGGACACTGGGTTGATCTGCCATTAACCAACCGACCGGGTCCTGTCGCGTGGCTCGCCGGAAGCGGCGAGACCGATCAACTTCGGGACTCCTGACGGTTTCCGGCCGCTGCTGGTCGGCCTACCGCCTTGCTCTCCGTTGTTGCGGTCATTTCATGAGCGTCTTTTCGCGATCGAAGGATGAAAACGGAGTCCAGTCGGGCGAGCCAATAGGACCTCTCCAGACGCAGCCGTCACAGCTCGTTGTATGCGCCGCAACTACGTTCATGCCGGATAAGAAGACATGCGTTTCAAAGGTCTGGATTTAAATCTTCTCGTCGCGCTGGATGCTCTAATGACTGAGCGAAACCTCAGCGCAGCGGCCCGCAAGATTAATCTTAGTCAGCCGGCCATGAGCGCAGCCGTTGCCCGGCTGCGCTCCTATTTCCGTGATGAGCTGTTTGGGATGAGGGGGCGGGAACTTGTCCCGACCTCTCGCGCGGAACGCCTTGCAGCTCCTGTGCGCGAGGCTCTAACGCACATCGATCACTCAATCATCGCGCGGGACGTGTTCGACCCAGCTCGATCGAACCGGCGATTCAGGATCGGCCTTTCTGATTTTATAACAGTCGTATTCTTCCGAAATGTCGTGGAGCGCGTCGCGCGAGAAGCACCGGCCGTCAGCTTCGAACTGGTCGCGCTCACCGATGAGCACGATGAGCTTCTCCGCCGCGGCGAAGTCGATTTTGTTATCTTGCCGGAATTATTCATGTCCGGCGCGCACCCCAAGGCGGCCCTATTCGAGGAGAGGCTCGTCTGCGTAGGTTGCTGCACGAACAGCCAACTACTACGGGGGCTTACATTTGATCGGTATATGTCGATGGGCCACGTTGCGGTTAAGGTCAAAGGCGCGCGCAAGACGCCGGTCGAAGAATCCCTTTTACTCGATCTCGGTCTCAATCGGCGCATCGACATTCTCGTGCAGAGCTTCAGCATGATCCCGCCCCTGCTGGTAGGCACCAACCGCATAGGGACGATGCCATTAGGGCTCGTAAAGCATTTCCAAAGAACAATGCCCCTTCGCATTGCGGAGCTCCCGCAGCCATTCCCCGCCTTCACTGAGGCGGTTCAATGGCCCGTGCTTCACAACAGCGACCCGGAAAGCCTGTGGATGCGCGAGATATTGTTGCAGGAAGCTACCCGCATGGCAACTGGGCAAGAGGCCTCCATCATCTGCACTTCGGAACGAGCGGATACTGCCGGAGATTTCGCACGATCTGTCTCGCCGTTGTCGTAAGGACGTTCGCAAGATCTGCGAACCTCATATCCCAACGAATGTCTCAACGCATACAGTTTTGGCTCGCCTCGCTCGAATTCGTGGTCGCTCTATAAAGATCGTCGCAACAGACGGCTATCATGACGACGTTGTGTAGGTCTTACGGACGTTGGCAATAGGCTCGACGTGCGAGCGGCGGGTCAGACTGTTGGCCTGGTTTCAGAGACAGGGACGTACGTTGCACCCGGGCGCCGGGCGCACCTGCGTCGGTACGGCAGAATCGGCGCTGGGCTGCCCTCGTCAACTCTCCGAATCAGTAGCGGCTCCCGAAGAGCGGAGACGCTTCAGCTTCTTCGGAAGCCGTACCATCACGCACCGTGAGCGTGATGGTCATCGATCATGCACATCACCACGATCTCTTGCGCCGTCGAGGCAAGCATCGCGCACGCATGTTGCCCTGTCGCATCACATGGGAGTACATCGCATCTTCGTCGCTCCGCGCCGCGGGTCTGACTTCTTTTGGCCCTATCGCAGCCAAACGTCTTGACGACGTGCGCTGCCATGACGCAATGACAAACAAGGAGCTGAACTTGGAGCAATGCAGCGGCGTGTTCGATCCGGAAGAGCTTTCCGTCCTGGGACGCCTTTATGATAGTGCGATCACCGCGCTACCCCCCTCGATGCGAAGTCCGGAAAATCGCACAGCAATCGCCAAACTCATCCTGGAGCGTACAGCGGCTGGCGAGGCTCAACTGGCATGCCTGACGAACTTGTTGATCACCATTTCCCCTCAGGGTTGATCCCCCGCCATTCTGAGGATAGTCACCAGTCTCGCGCTGGAATGGAAGACGATCCAGCTAGAGCTTTGAAATAGCTTGAATCACACGTGACGTCAGGTTGTAGGCTTTGAAATGAACAACATGAGCAAAGCTACACCACGAAGGCGTCGATGGCGCATTGGCGAACTTGCAGAGGCGACCGGAGTAACGGTACGCACGCTGCATCATTATGAACACACCGGGCTCCTAGCAGCTTCAGAGCGTACTGACGGCGGCCACCGGATGTACGACCGCGAAAGTGTGCAACGGGTTCACCAAATTCGAGCGCTACGTGAGCTTGGCTTCTCCCTTCTCGAGATCCGTAAAGCTATGGAGGGCACGACCTCACTTACCGATCTTCTGCGCAAACATTTAGAACGGATAGAACTTCAAGTCGCTCGAGCAACTCTGCTGCGAGATCGCTTGCGCAACATGACCATCGACAGTGATATGCAGGTAAGTGTGGATGAGCTGCCTGCCACCCTCAATGCCATGTCGCGGGTCGAGACGCATAATCAGACGTCCCGATGCACCTGCAAGTTAGCTGCAGATCGCGAGGAGCGGTGGCGGCGGATCCGCGACGACCTGCGTGATTGTATGGATCGAGGCGAGCATCCTTGCGGCGAGCGGGCAAAGGCTGTCGCAGTTGCAGCACGCTTGCTGATCGGCGAAATCGCTGGCGCCGATTCACGCGTTTCGATGATCCTGAAGGTACTTGCACGATTAAGCGCCCCCCGTAGTCTGGCTGGTTGGGATCCCTGCCTCATGCAATATCTCGATCTGGCCCTTGGCGGGTTGGAGGATCAGCCGTACTGACGTCCTCCTGGCCGGCTCCGCACGGCATTGCCAATAGGCGGTCGTCGGCTCTGATGCGGGCCAACAGTTTTATGGACTAAACCGGACAGTCGTCGTGACCTCGTCAATCCGCGCTCCCTGTTGCACCGTCGAGGCTCCTTCAAAACGGCCTTGAAACGCACCTAACGTCAAATTGTAAGTTCTACCGTGGTCGCAATCTGGCCGACCAACGCAAGCTTCGCTTTGACAGACAATCTCAACGTGTAGACACGTCTGATCACAGCTGCTGGCGGTTACACTTCAGGTAAACATTCGGAGCTCTACAATGTTAAATTGTTGCGCGTCTGCTGCGAGTGCAGCGCTTCTCATCTGCGCCCTCGCCTCTGTTGCGCGCGGCTCCGACGTCAATATTGCCGTGGCTGGCCCAATGAGCGGAAGCAGCGCTGCGTTCGGCGCACAAATGCGCGATGGTGCAGCTGCGGCAGTCGAGGCGTTGAACGCTTCTGGCCTACTTCTCGATACCAAGGTGATATTGACTGTCGCCGACGACGCGTGCGACCCGAAGCAAGCTGTCGCAGTCGCGAATAAGCTCACAACAGAGCGGGTCCGGTTGGTCGTTGGCCATTTTTGTTCTTCTGCGTCGATCCCGGCCTCCGAGATCTACGCCGAAGCAGGCATCATTCAGGTGTCACCAGGCTCGTCAAATCCTCAGCTAACAGAACGGGGCCTTGACACCGTGTTTCGGATCTGCGGCCGCGACGACCAACAGGGCATCGTTGCCGCAGAGTATATTCACCGGACCTTCCCTAACGACAAGATCGCAGTGCTCGACGACAAGAGCACCGCAGGCAAGGGTATCGCCGACGTCGTTGAAGCACAGCTTCGGAGATTCGGTGAACAAGTCATTCGCCAAAGCTATGTAGCCGGTGAAAAGGATTACAGGGCGCTGGTCTCAAGGATGAAGAAGGAACGGGTGCGTGTCGCCTATATCGGCGGTTATCATACCGAAATCGGATTGTTTGTACGCCAGGCGTCAGAAGCAAGAGCGGAACTTATGGTCATGGCGAACGATCCTTTGATGACCTCTGAATTCTGGGCCATTACAGGCAGCGCCGGAAATGGCACGTTGTTTACCTTCATGCCGGACCCCGCCAGGAATGCCAATGCGGCCGGCGTGGCGGCCGAACTCAAAGCTTCCAACCTGTCCGCTGAAGGCTACACGCTTTACGCCTATGCGGCCGTGCAGGCATGGGCAGAGGCGGTGAACCGGACCGGTTCTTTCAATGCTGTGCGCGTAGCTAGCGCACTTCGTTCACGGCCGACCGATACCGTGATTGGCCCAGTCCGGTTCGATAGAAAGGGAGACAATGCGGCTCCTGGCTTTCTGGTTTACCGCTGGCGAGACGGCCGTGTTGAAACTGTCGAGCAGAACTGATTGGCGGCATCGCCGCCCCCCAGACCCAAAGTGAAACGGATGATGAGACGCACTCAGGTCGTTGGAGCAGCGATACTCGCAAGCTCTCTTATACTTGCAGCTTTCGGAGCGTTTTTCGCGTTCGTTGCAGCGCTCGCAGAGCTAGCCGATGTCGACCTGACGGAGACGCTACGTCCGATGATAGACAAATAGTAGCCGTTCCGAGCTGATCTGGCTCGCAAGGCACAGGACCTCTGAAGCGGCTAACGATGCTTCTGGTCGAGCACATGCACGCTGTGGAGGCGCTTCGGGAACGTCTGTCAACGGTGCGACCGGACCGCCATTTGCGCATTCTCGTGATCCGCTCACATGGTGCAAGCTCAGATCCACGCCCTAAAGAGAAACGGCCTAAGCGGTCAAATGACGAACGAGACCTCTTTGAGCGCGACGGTATGAAGCAATCAGGCCTCGCCATCTGCCCCATCATCGGAGATTGATCGAGTGAAGAGTGGCCTTCCAAGACTAAGGTGCGGTATTTTCGACCATTTGGATGACGACGGCCGAGATGCCGCACGACAATATGAAGATCGTCTGAAGCTGACCGAGGTCTGCGACTCGCTCGGCTTCTACGCTTATCACCTGGCCGAGCACCACTGCACACCTCATGGCAGAGGGCCTTCGCCGAACCTGTTTCTATCGAGCGTCGCGCAGCGCACCCGGCGATTACGCTTCGGTCCGCTCGTCCTGTTGCTCAACCTTTATCATCCATTGCGCGCATTCGAAGAGATCTGCATGCTTGACCAATTGAGTGGCGGCAGGCTCGAGGTCGGGATAGGCCGCGGCTCCCAGCCGATTGAATGGGGTTATTTCGGCATCACTGCCGACGCTGCACCAAGCCGTTATACGGAGGCCAGTGAAATCCTGAATATTGCGCTGAAGGGACATACGCTATCTTATCAGGGACACCACTTCGAGTTCAGCGAAGTACCCTTAACGTTGAGGCCTCATCAACGTCCATATCCGCCTATCTGGATCGCGAGCAATCGGGCTGAGACGGCGCAGTGGGCCGCGGCAAATGGCGCCAATCTGGCGTGCATAGGCCCCGCCTGTGTTGTCCGGAACGTTACGGACGCCTACCGCTCCCATCGAGCCCACAATACAGCCGCACACGGCCGCGAGCCATTTCTCGGGCTGGCCCGCATGGTCGTGATTGCGAAGTCTGATCAGGACGCTCAAACGGCGGCCGAAACTGCGTATCGGCGATGGCTGGAGAGCTTTAAGTTCCTTTACGAGCTTAACGCCATTCCGACACCGCCCGCCCTTCCGCTGACCTTCGATGCAGCACTTGAGAGCGAATTGTGCGTCGTTGGAACGCCGGCTTCCGTCCGACAGCTTCTTCTTCAGCAGATGGAAGTGGCAGGTGCCAACTACTTGCTTTGCCAGCTTGCATTCGGAGACCTTCCGCTGGAGATTTCCCTGTACACCGCAACCGCAATCAAAGCTGAAATTCTCGATAGCTTTGGCGGATAATGTCTACATTGGGGGATCGTATGCGTGGCAAGTAGACCGACGCACTGAGGTTAACCGAAGCTGGTCGCGATTTTGGTTGTCGTTTGCCCTGGGGAGGCGACCGTCAGCCTCAATGGCCGCGATATCTGAACGCCTGGCGCCCCTATGGGGGCGAGCTTTGGCTTAGGGAGTGTTTGCGAACCGCTTTATCAACTCATCCGCGGCCGAACGCTCTTCGTCCGCTTCGATCTCGCGGGCCTTTTCAATGAAGGTCGTGATTGCTCAGGGCTCATCCTGCATGTGCGGGAGGCCGGAGCTGGTCGGATAGTCGCCGACGAGACTCCATGACCTGCTCATCAGCTTATGGGGATCGAGGAATTTTTGTGGCATCTTCGTAACATCTGGAGTCCAATTTAGAGGTATTCGCCAGCGGTCACTGCTGCGACCTTTCTGTCTTCTCAATCATGGCCGCCGGTCATCAACGAATCAGCAGGCTCACCTAAAGGGCCCATAAGCTCACTGCAGCAAGACGGCAGGAAAAAACTAACCCGCTTTCGATGTAAGAGAAAGATTACGCGCGTGCGCGATCCACGAACTGGATGCTTCCCATCAACACTTTCGATTTTACCAATTTCAGCCAAATACCCATAAGTCGATCGCCGGTTTCCGGAAAGCACATTTAACGAATGTCGTGTGAGCAATGGACCCTTTTTTGCTTTCAGCATCGTCGCAGGCCGATTCAAGGTTCTCGTGGCTGCATCGCCAACGACACCCATCAATCTTTGGAATCGACGCACGTGCAGCGCAAATGCGGTCGGATCGTCAATCGCAGCGCCTGGCGCGCAATCTATCGTGCTGGCGCCTCCCCCTTTGCAATCATACTAAGGCCTCCAAGAAGATCGACTCTCACGCACATCGCTTGGCCAAGGTAAATGCGTGCGCTGCATAGAATTGGGGCAGGCGAACTGCCCTCTACGCCGGTGCGGGCTGGACTATTTGCCCTGACCAGGCGGGCGCCGCCGACAATCCGACGCTGTCGCGGCCTCCAAAGAAAGCAGTGCGGTCAGCTATCTGACCACGCTAAGTGCAAGCCGCATATCCTCCGCCCAGGACGAGGCAATGATGTCGATCGGTGTGATGAGACCAGCCTCGCGATCTTACTGACAACCCCTGTACGTCGTGTGATCGTGGAGTCTCACTCTGCTCGCGTCCTCAGTCTTCGTCGGCAGGCGGCTTCCACACCCATTTCCTACAGACTGACGCTACCCTATCTCATTCTATGCGCCGGCGCTGTTCGACCATATCTCGGCGCGGTTATCCCTTCTCAGCAATCCTTACATCACCAAGGGAACGAGGGGTGGAGGTGCGCGATCTGCCGGTCTTGTCTGTTAGCGCGCCCACCTACCAGGAGCCCATCCGCATCCTCGCCGGGCCAGGCAACGCCTGTCAACGAATGCAGAGAGAAACCGCAGACGTATGTAGCGGATGTCATTTCTGGGTTGCCTGGCATGGGCTGGGACGTAATTTTCTGGCATGATGAGGAAACCGGTCTGGACCAGTTGACGGCGCGCCTTCAGCAACAGCTTCGTCCAGCGCCAAGCGCTCTTTATGGCACTCTGCCTGGCGAGGCCTCCAGTTACGTCTGGATCGCTATGACCGGCGGCAAGCAATCCCGCAGCAGTTCGGGCCGCACTTCTCGACCTGCCGTCATCAGCGGTGTCCCCGCTGGCTGGAGTCACTGCCACTGTCCGACGCGCTGGACCGGCTCGACGGTCGAATCAAATGACGCGCCATCTACAACGCAGTTCGCTGCGTTCTATAGTCGATTTCGCCTTTGCGGTCCTTTCGCGGCACATGCCTGCCACCCTCTCCGTTCGGCGACCGTGCGTGCGCAGCTTGCCTTGTGCAGCAGCCATTCGTTCTATCGCCGCCTCTGCCGTCTCGCGAACGGGAAAGCACCACACAACCGTTACTCAGTCTGCTGCCTGCATTCGACTACTTTGGAGCAACACCGTGGAACTTGACCCTTCTAATTCACGCTCAGAAGACCTCGAGGATCGCATCGACCTGCAACTCGACATCGTGGCCACCCTCATACGCGAAGAAGGCAACGAGCTCGAAGCGGTCCGACTGCTAAACGCACTCACAAATCAGATGATCACGGCGGAACTGGAGCTCGGCCAGCTCGGCGATACGAGAACCCGCGCCGGCGATCAGCAAACGACGCGACTGTCGCGCGACCGTGGCGTTTACTACCCAGAGGACCTTCAGGTTTTGGGACGCCTTCTCGATCAGGCCGTGGCGGCATTACCGGCAGTGCTCCGAACCCCCGCCAACCGAATGAAGATCGCGAAACTAATTCTGTCACGTGCGGCAGCGGACTGAGATTTAATTTGGCTTATTCTCCGGTTGATGGCGGCTTATCGAACGTTTATCGCTGGGCTGACTGCTACGGCCGTACGCACCAGGGATCGACGAGTTGGCGTTTATGGGCTCACCGTCCCGTAAGCGCGCCGGTTCCGCTGGCTTTTCCATGGCACCGCTGTTCGCCACGATGCTCGAAAGCTGGAGCCCGCACCGAGAGCAGGAGGCCGCGCAGGGTCGAGCAAAGGACGACGTCACGCGGACACATGTCAAAAAGCAAACAAGCGGTGGCGGGAAAACGCCACACGCTTCAGAAACTAGAGACTGCGAAAGAAGCGGAACGATCTATTTTCATGGATGTTCGGCTTTAGTCGTGACTGGCATGGCGGCGAACTTCCGATTGCAGGAAGAAGAGCCACAATTATTGACCGACACCGAGCAACAAGAGCACTTCGGCAACGAATCCGCGCGAACAACGCGAGCTCGTCTCAACCGCTTCAGAATTATTCGAATTGCGCCTGGCAATACGACATTCGGGGTCATCTGAACTTCAACAAACATCTATAAATATATTGAAGCATCGAGAGCAGCTCGATGTCCGAGCGTACTGCGGCTCTGATGTCTTACTTGCTGGGACAAGCCATAGACTCTCGGTTTGCTTTTGCGAAGGTACTTCCTTGTATCAAGACGTGGTGGAGTGTTGAGATGGATCAGTTGTTATCCGAGCAAGTGCAGATGCAAGATGCTATCGTGAGCGCAGCCTTTGATAAGGCCTGGCGCTTTGTTGAGAAGGATCCGTTGCTGGCGCATAATCGCAAGACGGTCCTCTACAGCCGGTTGTGCACTTTCCTTGAGTCTTCGATAAAGAAGGGCGAACAGAATACTTTGAATCTGGCTAACGAGGCGATACGCAGCTTGCGGGCTGAACTCGCGCCGTCGACCGCGCAATAGGGCGCTTGAACCTCTACTGTCACATGAGTTTAGCTTGTTAAGTCCTTGGGAGGAACCTTATGCGGCGGCAAAACAACCGGGGCAGAGCGTGGTGGAGCTGGCCTTAATCCACTCATGTTCAGCCCCGCTGAAGACGAGCACGTTCACGACGACTGTCGCCTATGCAGCTCTTCTGGTGACCCCAGACCAGTCACCTGGAACCAAGAGCAAGTCGGCGACGAGACGGGACTGAGCTAATAGTCGCCGTCGCCAGGAAAAGCCATACCGTTTCCTCTCCTGACTTTTGGCTCGGCACGAGCTTGCGCAAGTTCAAGCAAGAGCCTCACAAGCACAGCCGCATCGGCTCCTTGACACCCGTCGATCGAGGTCGAGGTTGAGGATCATCGTGCTGCACTTGCGATAGGTCCTGAGCCAAAAGCGATCCAGGCCTGTGATCGATCATCGCCGCATCGCTCACGATTGCAAGCGGCAGCGACCGTCCTGCCGGGAGAATGAGCTTGAGCGCACGAGAGGCGTCCCCGATCAGCGGTCTTCATTTGCCGCACTCTCTGAATAGCGAGCATGCACGGGACGTGTTGGCGCAGCCTGGCTCTGTCGCTAGTCAGTGACAGAGGGAGCCAAACAGGTCGCAGCGCGGCGTCCCGTCACAGGTCATCACGAACGGACCGTATTCAAAGAAGCATCTGCGCGAAGCGACCAGTGTCAGGCCCAGCATTTCGGTCGAGGCAGTGCATGGCAAGTTGCGCGCTCCACAATCTGACGCGGCGTGCGATTGGACCCATTTCTTTCGAAGACATGTTGTGCGGCAGTTACAGCAATTCGCGTTCATATTGTTAAAGGCACGACGCCGGGGGCACCGAAAGGAAACGACACTCGAATGAAAAAGATTCTGATTCTGACTGCAAGCATCGGCGCACTCGGTGCCGCCGCTCCCTCATTCGGCACGGACTTGGCCGGGCAGCCCGTCAAGGTCAAGGCGCCACTGCTGCCGGTCGCAGCCCCGATTATCGACTGGTCCGGCTACTATATCGGTGTCAATGGCGGTTGGGGAACGAGCCACAATTGCTGGGACTTCAATGGCGTCACTCCCGAGGGCTGCCATAATTCGACTGGCGGGACCATTGGCGGCCAGATTGGCTATCGTTGGCAGATCTTCAACATGGTCTACGGCATCGAAGGTCAGGGCAACTGGGCCGACTTCAGCGGCTCCAATGTCAGCACCGCCTTTCCGGCAAACACCGTTGGCACCACGACAGACGCATTCGGTCTACTCACGGGACATATCGGCTACGCGTTCAATGCCGTCCTACTTTACGGAAAGGGTGGTGCTGCGGTGACCAGCAACAACTATCTCCTCAATTCGGTAGCTTCTGGCACCGAGCTTGCCAACAGCAATGATGTGCGTTGGGGTGGCGTGCTGGGGGCCGGTGCCGAAGTCAGCCTCACGCCGACCTGGTCAGCTGGCGTCGAGTATAACCACTTATTCATGCAGCGCAGCAACATAAGCTTCCCAGGGTTGCTCGGCACGGACCGCGCCCACCAGGACATCGATCTCATCACGGCACGTCTCAATTACAAGTTTGGCTCGCCCTTTGCCAAATAGAGATCTCCACGCCGTTGCGTGAATCGGAACCCCGACCGCAGGTCGGGGTTCTTTCCTCAGCTGCTCCTCTCCCTGCCGGCCCCAATCCAGTTCCGAAGCACCAGGGGCGGGCTCGTCTGAGTAATGGATCCAGAGCCTGGCTAGAGTTAGCCGAGATGCCGCCAACACACCAGAGGAACAGGTCAGTCGATTCGACAATTCATCGATCTCGTGAAGTCCTACAACCTCACGCAGCGTGAGATAGCGGACTTGCTCCAAGGAGCGTCGTATCTGCGAGCTCGCCGAAGGTGCCATGCTCAACATGCTAGAAGCTGGAAGCCCACGATTTGGCTGTTAGTGCCCCGTTGTCAAATTCAAAGAACATTGAGGCGAATAGCTATAGCGACCGCTTGAATTCGGCTGGTCGCACCCAGCTTGCGCATCGCATTCTTGACATGAAAGTTGACTGTATTGTCGCTGATTCCCAGGATCTTCCCAATTTCCCATGACGATTTCCCCTCTGCCACCCAACGCATGCAACTGATCTCCCGCTGCGATAGTGCCACTTTTCTTTCGCAACCATGATCGCAGGGACGAGCGATGTCGCCATAGGCGGTGTGAAACTGCCAGGCCAGCGCGTTGAGATGACCGATCCGGTCCTGAGGATCAGCATCGTCGAACGCAGAAGCAAACGACACCACAGATATCCGACCCAACGGGCCAAACAACGGCACGCTCATGCCATGCTTCAGCCCCGCCTCTCTCGCCTCGTCCAGTACGCGTCTTTCGTCCGGTTGAAGCTGATAGTAGTCGGCGAGTTGATCCCACAAAAACGGCCGCGAAAGCATCGGCGTCCGCCGGACCACCGGGTCGATAGTATGGTACTTGCGCTTGAAGTATCGGTCGCACCAGTCTGGCGGCCACTTCACAGCCACACTCGGGGGTGGATACTCCGCCAGCCGAAGTGGCTCATCGAAGTTGAGAGCGCCGTATGCGACTTCACTGAAGCCTTCCTTTGTGGCACAGCCTACAAGAAGCTCGAATAGCGCTCTGAGTGAATGAGTCTGGTTAGCGCATTCGGTGAAGCTAAAGAGGTCCATGATGGGCGCTTCAGCTCGACGATCGAGCTCCCCGTCATCGTGTTCGATTGCGCTTGTTTCAGACGGAGCCAAATTCCAGTCCATGAGCTGAACTCGAGGGTTAGTTATTCGTGCAGTCTGAGCGCTCGCGCTGTGCCGGGCGCCATTCGGCGAATTCGTTGCCCTGCCGCCGAATGCGCCGGCATGATCGCAGCAAAAACCGGAGATAGCGCCATCATCCCTGCCTCTGAGGCTGAGCGGAAGCGATCGGTCCGGTTCGCCGATAGCGCACTGGTTAGATCGGAGATCATCGCCCTCATCAGTGTTGAAGGATTGTGCCATCGATACGAAGCCAACGGTGTCCTGTTTGATGATGCCGGCACCGATAGAAGGTCCGCGGGTCCTGGACTGAGCTTCCAAACAGCTCCGCCGGCTAGAGCCTTGGCTCTGTTGAGCTTGCATGGCGAGAAAACGAAGCCGAACGACGTTTTGGTTTGTCTCGAGGCCGAGCATGACGAGATCCTGGGCTCTGATCTGCGCGATACCACTAAGCTCGAGCGGCTAGGGCGCGCGGGACTCGACGAGCGTCCCAGCATCCATTCTCTGCTTAGAGACGAAGACAACAGGAGAGTCATGTCTTTTCCCAATCTTGCGAGTTGCCATCGCTAACCGTTCGCCGGTTCTCCGCCGTGCGACGGCGCCGGCGACGCGATCGATGAGCAACACGGAACAGGCGGGGCAGAAGCCATACGCCTCGCATCATTGTGCGGCGTCTCATCGAATCCGTCCGGCAGGCTTGGCGCAGAGGTACCGAACGTGCAGAAAGGGGCCACCTTAGAGGCGCAACGAGAGATACTCGTAACGGTGAGATCTGCTTGATGCGAAGGACACTTTGCATGCGCTTCTCCAGCAGGGAGAGGACCCGCGCCAAACCAGCAAGTGTCATACCAACTGTTGATTTCAACAAAATCAAACGTCGCAGAAAGGGCTTCGAACGCACACGGTTGGTTGCGACGTAGGAATCTCGAAGCATTTATGACATGCGGAGGAAAGGCGACAACACCATTGCGAGGCGCGGCACGAGGTGAGCTACAGCAAGAAATGCAGCTCACCTCGGCGGCCCCCTCGGAGTGCCGCTCCCTTAGGGCCCAAACGCAGCCCTATTCCAGCCCAGTCAAGTACCAACTCCGGCAATTGATGGGACGGTCCAAACATGGCACCCGTTAAGGAAATTGAACTGACTGCACCTCCGGCCAGCGATTCCGGCGAAGCGCTTAGATCCGTCCCCAAGCAGAAACACAGTTAGATCGCACCTGATGCACGAATCATGATGGGCTCGGTGGAAAACGGCGAAGATCGTCGCCACGGTCGGTGAAGCATGGCTTCTCTGCTCTTCGCGATCATCTCACTGCTCTATGCGAGCGTTGGCCAGGCTGGTGGGACTGCATTCGTCTCGCTAATGGCATTTTTTGGTATGTCATCGACAGAGATGCGCCCGACGGCGCTTGCTCTCAACATTGTCGTCGCGACCTATTCTACGTGGCTCTTCAACCGCAACAAGGTCGTTGACTGGCCAATCCTGCGCCCGCTTCTCTTCTCGTCGGTGCCAGCGTCGCTTGCCGGTGGCTTGATTGTGCTCGAGGACCACATGTACAAGACGCTGACGGGGCTCGTTCTTCTTCTGGCGAGCGCAGTGATGATCATGCAGCGGGGACCAGCCGCCGATCGTCTTTGCGAAACTCCACTCAGGGCAAGCGTGAGCATTGGCGCAACCCTTGGCCTGGTTTCCGGCCTGACCGGCGTGGGCGGCGGAGTGTTCCTCGCGCCGACGCTCATCACACTGAATTGGGCATCACCGAAGCAGGCCGTCGCATTATCACCCCCTTTTATTCTGGCCAATTCCACAGTTGGCTTCGTCGGAGCTCTTTTCAGCGGCCAATTTCCCTCTCCGGATTTGGCTCTTTACGCTATCTCTGCGCTGGCGGGTGCGGTCGCTGGAACGGTAGTCAGCCTGAACTGCCTGAACCCGGCAGGAATCAGATTTGCCCTCGTGGCGGTTCTGGTCGTTGCCGGCATCCAATTGGTTCTCACTTGAAAGTCTCAACTCCCATCTTTCGTGGGATCGGCAGGAGATCCAGCACGGTCAGAACGTGATGGAGGCCGCAGCTTAAGTCTGGTCCGCGCGCCTTGCCTAACTCTGAAAGCCGCCAACGCGACCAACGAAAATCTGTCGGGCGAGCGGCGATGGGGCGGCTCATCTCGTGCATCCCAGCTGATTCTTATGAGCCGAGCGGTCCGTACCTAGTCACATCCCGTTCGCGCTTTCCGTTTGGCGGGAGGCTCAATGTTGGCGGGGCGCGCGAGCGGGATGAGGCCTACCTCGATCTCGTCTATGGCTTGCGCGGCCCTCTAATCTAGGGCGCAGTAACGGAGGAAGAAGAGCATCTGATGGCGACGATCGGGCACGACCTGGCTAACCCGCGGATCGCGCCAGGGGGGCGTCTTCGACTTTCTCAAGAGCGGCGGGGAGCCTGGAAGATCTACTTCAATGTAGAACTGCAACGCCGCGCAATCTCGTTTCCCGCGCGTGTGTCGGTTACGTTCTCATGGAGAATGTCAGGGAAGATGATGTGCTGAGCGCCAAAAAATTCGCAGGCAAATTCGAGATGGCATGGATGCGAAGGCGCGGCAATCAGCCGCCTCGGCCACGAAGCCGTCAAAATGTCGCGCGTGCAGCCTTTGAAATCATCCGCGCCACAATCGTTATCCTTTTACCGGTCCCCGATGAGTTCGATGCCTTCGGCGTTGTACAACAGAAGCTGGTGGGGCGCCCACTTTGACTGATCACGCTGTTTGGCGGCAATCTCCTTGTTGCCTGGCTACGCTCAGCTCTCATTTCCGGGAGACGAGCTCCAGATTTGATTGGGGCCTACCAAACTTCCTCGATCCGTTGTGAATGGACTGAAATGGCAGGATGCGAAGGCAAATTTCATGCAATGAACAGGCGCAAGATCTCCCAGCGGCTCCTGCATAGACGGCTCCAGCTCGGAGCATCGAGAACATAGTGACGGGATGGTCGACGCCTGACCAGGCAGTCTATGTGAAACTGACTGCGATCGCATCAATGCGACGCCAAGGAAGGCTAACGGAATAGATATGCGGGATCTGGCAAGGATCGATAGCTCCATTGTGAGTTGGTGAGCTACATTAGACAGCGACGAGACGCCGCCGAACCAAGGCGCCCCGACGCACTTGGCCGGGGGGCTGAAAGTGCGCTGGGGTCGCCCCAACATCATCAGTACATCCGTGATGATGCTTGTGGCAATGAGACAACCAGCGTGGCGGAATTGAGGCTTATGCGTTCGATACCAGGGATCAACACCCGTTTTCGTCGACTGCGCCAAAGGACTTGAATCGCACGTCGCGTCACGTTGTGCGATTGCGATCCTCGCGCTCTCATCTGGCAACCAACTTATCTTACGTGGCACGCCGGCCTTGGACGGGAGGCATCCGTTGCACTCTGTGAGCAACCAAATCGGCTTTTTCTTGAAAAAGCCGGTTTGAAGACCCAGCGGAAGCTCAGCTCCTCCTGGTGAGACCTACAAGCCCATGTTTTCGTCGCAAAAATAAATGGCGACCAGCAAATGCGAACCGAAGTGTCCTCGGAAGGGCGATTGATCGTTCGCGCCGGCTCGTCGGGCACGACTAGCCGCTTCAACCGTGCTCGCCCGAGAAAATGATTCATACTTAAAGATAATCGGCAACGAGCGGCTCTCACTCCCTGCTCTGCCCCTAAGCCGCGTTGGCAGTAACATCGAAAACCGGACCAGATCTCAGAAACCACTAGCCGGGTTTGACATAACGCAAAGACACAAGAGAGGGCATCGGTCAGCTTCATGCTGTTTGAGTATGGGAAAGTTAAGCCTTGCAGACCTCCCTCCTTAACAAGTATTGCGATGCTCACCTACCTTGGTACACCATCTATCCAACCGTACCGGATTTCTCCGCGATGGTCAGTGCCAAGACTTGTGAGACATGGCTGAGGCGGCTGCCGCCCCAGGAGCCCGTATCGCTCTACATCCACGTTCCGTTCTGTCGCTCTATATGTTGGTATTGCGGCTTCCCTACAAGCCTCACTCGCGGCGAGCGACCGGTCCGCAAATACTTGGCGGCAGTGCGGGACGAGATAGGCTTGGTCGCAGAGCAAGTGCCGTGCGCTCTGCCGGTGAGCGACGTGCATTTCGGCGGCGGGACGCCGACCACCATTGCACCGCGCGATTTTCTCACTTTGATGGAACTCCTGCGCCACTGCTTTGCATTCAGCAAATCAGCTACCATCGCGATAGAAATCGATCCGCGCGGAGTCACGGCCGAGATGGTCGAAACGTTACAAGAGGCCGGGATCAGCCGCGCGAGCATCGGCGTGCAAAGCTTCGATCCGGTGGTTCAAAGGTCGGTCAACCGCGTGCAGAGCGAGGAGCTCACAGCTTCGGTCGTCGAAAGTCTACGCCAGCATGGCATAAGCCGCATCAATTTCGACCTTCTCTTCGGACTGCCGCATCAGACGGTGCGGTCCTGCGTGGACTCCGCGCGGACGGCTCTGGCCATGCGGCCAGACCGGCTTGCGGTTTTCGGCTATGCTCACGTCCCCTCCTATATGAAACGTCAGCGCCAGATCGACGAGACGGCGCTGCCAGATAATGTCGCCCGCGCTGAGCAAGCCGCGGCTATTGCAGATACGCTGGTCTCGGCCGGCTACTGCCAGATCGGGCTCGACCATTTCGCCCTGCCCAATGACGAGCTCGCGCAGGCGCAGAAAGCTGGTCGGCTGCGCCGCAACTCCCTGGGTTATTCGGCTGATACCTGCAAAGCCGTGATCGGCTTAGGTCCGTCAGCCATCGGCCGTCTGCATGACGGTTACGTCCAGAACGAGATGGCAACCGCTTCCTATCACCAACACATTCAGGCTGGCCGTCTGGCAACCTCAAAAGGCTACTGTCTCGCCGCCGAAGATCGCCTCCGCGCCGCAA
Source organism: Bradyrhizobium sp. cir1 (assembly GCF_014198245.1). Classification (GTDB taxonomy): domain Bacteria; phylum Pseudomonadota; class Alphaproteobacteria; order Rhizobiales; family Xanthobacteraceae; genus Bradyrhizobium. The sequence goes on along the minus strand of NZ_JACIHE010000017.1, from coordinate 55,860 downwards.
TCATCGAGCGTCTGATGTGCGATTTTGAGGCCGACGTACCAGCAATCTGTGCTGCTCACGGATTTGATCCGATGCCTCTTCTCGATTCGGCCGACCGCCTGGGAATGCTTGCAGAAGACGGGATAGTGGAGATTGAACACGGATTCATTCGGGTCAAGCAGGAGCACCGGTTTGTCATTCGCGCTGTTGCTGCCGCGTTCGACACTTATCTCGACCGCATCCCTATTAACTAAGCCACGCATGTGAGCAGATCCCAACCTCTAAGCTCTTCGCGAGGAAGCGATCCGAAGAAGCGCCTCGGGCAGACAGGCCAGATTTCGAAGATGCAGCGGCGGTGTGATGACACGACCTTTCAGATATGATCTCAAAACTGGCGGGGGCTGAATAGAAGAGAGCTGATTTAAAGGAAAGGCGCAGCGGATTCCGCCGTTCAGGGCCACGGCTCGATCATGCGGAAAGTGCTCTGCGCCACCTGTCCTGGAGTGCGCTCGATGATAGTGACGGCCTCAGCGACATGCCGCTGGAGACGACGGCGCCCGCACAAGCGTCGTGTATTTTACGGCCGGAGGCAGCTTTGCGAAGCTACGGTCCACCTCATCGAGCACAGTTGACCACGCCTGCAGCGTCTCAGACCTCAAGGCTCGGCTGTCTTCGGTCCGGCGATCACTGGCGCGCCTCCGACGGAAACAGGTCCCTGTGGTTTGGACCGCCCGAAGCGTTTCCTGGCGACGCTCGAAGCAGCCCGGGCTGACGACAAAGGAGGCTCGGACGCAGCAGAAGGGTCAGGTGTTAAACTCTGCAGCGAATCGATCCGCGAAGTCAGCATGGTGATCTGATCCAGGATCTCTTTGAGGTGATCCCGCTGGGCATTGATCCGGCTGTTGAGTACTGCGATCTCATCGCCAGTTTTCTGCTGTGCCCAGTTTATCTCAAACAAGGCTGCCCTGTCTTCCAGTGACAGGCTCATCGTTGAAGCGACGTCCCGGGCTTCCGGCTTCTCGACAAACGCTTCAAGGTTAGCCCAAAGCCAGACGCCAGCAGCACACGAGCTGACGAGGACAAGCGGGAGCACCAAAACCGGGAGAATCCGTCTTGACGGACCGCGCAAGAGCGGCCGCAAGTCTGAAGCGGCCGCTTGATCAATCAAGTCCATTGTTCCTCGCCCAAGTCCCATTCCAGCAGGCTTGTTTTGTCGACGCGATAGGCTGCGATGCTCACGCGCTCCAGGAGCTGCCAGCGTCGACAATAATCAATCTTGCCGAGCTTCCCGATCGGCTGCCCTGCTCCTATGAAACGCTACTTCTTGAGCAACGCAACGCGACAATTTGCGCGCGTTCTCCATGATAGCGTCACCAGCAAGCAAACTGCTCATCTTCGCCGGCGATGGCGCAGCATTTTTTCACCATTCAGAAGAACCCTGGAGATTTTCTTTCCCACGGCACGAATGCAAACCGTTCACTCATTCCTGCAGTGTGTTCGATGGAGCCCCCTCACGGCTTGGCGAGACCAGCAACTTCCTCCGGGACGCGCCACGTAAGCGCCACGGCTGATCGGCCGAGCGGCAATGGCCGATTGGACCGGCAAAAACTGCAGCTGGTCAACTACCAATTCCGGCAGATTGTTCTAGGTGGCGGGCACGTGGCAAGCGTGACCAAAGAAAGCCGCGCACGTCAAGGATTCGGATGCAAGACAGGTTTTGCGGCGCTGACGGCAGCCAGCAACTGCTCGCCGATACCCGCCAAAGCTGCTCGACGGCTGATCCCTTCGGTCTGCTGCGCCATCACGTTGGATGTTGTGGTGTGGTTGCCGCGCGCGCACATTCAAAGGCTCTTCGGCCTTCAGGCTTGGCGATTGTCTCCTGTTTCGCTGACAACGATATCCAGACCCGCCTGACTCACAGTGAGCAAGGTGGATGTTTTGGCGGCCAGGACAGCACCCCGCGCGCTCGTCGTGAGCATTTGCCGAGCCGGCGCTCTCTGCTGGCTCTCGGGCACCCGCGTCGTGCACAAGCAAAGTTTCGGACCAGATCATCATCGCGCCGCGAGCTGACAGGTTCAGGAAGCCTGAGTGGTTCGCTTCGGATAGATCGAGTTCCGGCTCGTCCCCCTCGCCCTCGGACGCGAAAACGCCGGGAGCTCACTGTCGGCGCAGGCCGCAGTTCAATCTATTCATGGCCGGCAGACATGGACCCGAAGTACGCCATGCGTGATTGCATTCTTGCGACGACATCGCCTCGGACATACTCGGCTGCGGCAGCACTTTCTTTCATTTTCAGACCAAGGGGAAAGCAATCTGGGCTTGTCATCGCATTTTCGCTAGCGGCTTGTCTGTTCGGCAATTCCGTACTGGCGCAAACCGCGAGCGGACTTGATCCTGGTAACCCTGGGGATCAGGCCAGCAAAAGAGAAAAGACTTCCGATCAGGCCGCAAAGCTCCCGATCGACCTGATCCGTCAGGCAGTCCGCCCCCGTGCCCCGGCGCCAGCAGCAGGTCCCGGAGTGCCTTTCGAGAAGCGCGGCAATGCGGACAACGCTGCTCAGACGAGACCGCAAAAGACGATCGATCCCTTCGCAAGGTACGACAGTCTGCGTGAAAAAGGGGGGTGGCTCAACATACCTGGCCCTGCGGACACGATTGATCAGGACATGTACGGCGTTAGATCGGCGCTGGCAGATGTCGGCATCGGCTACATCGGCTGGATACACAACAACTTTGTAGACAACCAGCTGCCGAATGCGGCCAGAAGCACTATCGCAAACCAGCTCTATATGGGCCAGAATCCGACCTTCGCGTCGGCAAACTTCATGATCGTTACCTACGATCTCAGCCGGTTTGGCATTGCCGACGGACAGATTGTCGTAGGAGCCGAGCACCAATACTGGACGTGGGATCGCCCGGGACCAGATCGAGCGGGAATCAATACGCTCGCCTACTACCAGACTTTCTTCGACAGGACGCTAGAACTCAAACTTGGCTACCTCAGAAACCAAAATGAGTTCACCGGCACATTGTTCGGAGGGATTACAGGATCGAACATGTCTGCCTTATTCCAGGCAGGGATGAGCACCAATGCTGCGCCGACGCCGGCGGTCAACTTGAAGTACAATTTTGACGATCGCTTGTACAACAAGGTCTCGGTCCAGCGCTCAATCAGTCCAGATGGTGCCTATGCCCACATAACCGAGAATCCTACCGGCTTGAACTGGAGCACGGCCAATGCGGGCATCCTTCTCGTTGACGAAGCCGGCTACAAGAGCAAGGCTGCTCCCGGCGTAGCCGACACGTGGCTGCGAGCGGGCGTTGGTTTCAACAGTAGCCGCTACACGAATTTGGCGGCCCCCAAGCAACAAAGGGAGAGTGGGAATAATTTTCACTACATCGCTGCGGACAGGCAGCTCTGGCAGAGCGACGCCCTTGGATCGCCGTCTCGCGGCATCTATGGCGGCTTCTCCATCATGGGAGCTCCGCCTGTCCTCAACAGGATCAGCCAATATTACGAGCTTCGTCTGTATGCGAAAGGGCCCTTTGATAGCCGGCCCAGTGATCTGATTGCACTTGTTGCTACCAACACGGTCTGGAGCAAATTTGCGGTGGATGCTGCCCTGGCTAAAGGCCAGCTTGCGCATCGTGATACCACGGCAATCACCGGAACATATACCGCGCATCTTGCTCCGGGAATATATGCAGGCGTGGGATTATCATACATTCATAACCCCACAAGCATCACGCACACGCCCCAAACTGAACACGCACTCAATCTGTTGGTATCTACGTTGATATTCTTCTGATCATCGCAAGTGCCATTTTGGTTCCACTTTCTCGAGCCGCATGGGACTTGAGCTTCGCGATCTTGTTGGAGGGACCGGCGCCAGACGAGCCCGTTGGGATCCAAGGGTGCGCCAGCTGTAAGAGCTTATGGACAAAAGATGTCGTTGGATCCCAGGGAGGGTGAGGCGGATTGTTCAAGAGAGCCTGGTCCCGAGCGCGGTCATTTCCGAGGTTGGGCACCCCGAATAACTCTCCGCGCGGAACCATGGCCAGGTCAGGTTCTCGAAAGCTTGCCCGACTAGGCAGACCTGTTCAGGTGATCCTGGAGGTGAGGTTAGCGTGGACCCGCAAGATTTTGACCCGTTTAACGTGCCAGCTTGGTCGCAAGTGCAGCACGCCGTCTCGCAAGAGCAGCAGACGAGCCAGGCCGGACAAGATGGCTTTGAGCAGCACTTGGCTGAGGCGAGGCAGGCCGAACCCGCTCCCGTCGGAGGTGGAGGCTCCTATCCCCATCTATCTACAGAAGACCGGGACCTTATCGATAAGGCAATTGCTCAATATGTGGATCAGAAGAACCCACAACCGAATACGGTCAAGCTTTATACTCAGGCACTTCGCCGACTGGCGAATGATCTTCGCGCCCGTGGCCAAACGACTGATCTAAAGGACCACCAGTCCCTGGTTAATCACTTAGATACTTACTTTCCGAAAGACGCCCTCATGAAGACAGGCGTAAGCGTCCTTCGTGCGTATCATGATTCCGGTCATTTGGTTTGTCGCGGGCGACCGCGCGCGCTCCCCTCAGCGAAAGACGCATCTAGCGATGGCCAGCAATCCCCGGACGAAGCGATGGATGCACGTGCCCGGAGCAATCTTCTGGCAAGCGAGGAGGCCCCCATCAATCATGAACAAGACGCAGCTCAATCGAGAGCAGCGAAAAGACAGAGGACGCTGAACGATCTGGAAGAAGTTCTGGTATATCGGAAACCGAGCGCAAGCGCCGCTTCAGGAGGAAGTGGCGGAGCAATGCCGGTCGCCTCAACGGGCGTCATAATCCGGGGGCAGTGGGACAGGCGGCCTCTTTATCCCGAGGATGCTGCCGATATCTTCAGGCTTGAGGAGGCGCTTATTGAGGGCGGGACGGCCGCCGTTACGGCGAAGCAGCATGCAGGTTCTCTTATTGGCTATAGCCGTTGGCTCTTCGCAAACAACAAGCCAAGCATTGTTGCTCGGCTAGACGGCAAATCGCTGAGCGATGGCAGTGACGTGCGCGAGTTCAGCGGTTCCTCTAATAGCAACAGACTCGTTAAGGCATTAGAGCATCTGCGGACCTTTCGGTCGACGGGCGTAGTCGTGCCCATCGTGCGTCCGGGGCGCACTCGCGCCAAGCTCAATCCTCCCAACGTGCCTCCAATCAATCCCGAAACCGCGTCACTGACGGACCCGATACGCATCGACGGCGCCGCTGCGCAGCACGGCGCGTTGCAGGAAGCTAAGCGGCAAGAGGAGCATGAGGAGGTGCAGGAAAATCTACCCGTCCCATTGGCGTCGGCTCTCCTCCAAGGACAGGTCGCGGTCGATCCAGAGCAGCTTCCTCAGGAGCAGCTTCGGCGCGGACTGGATCATCTTGATGACGAAGCCATCCCTTTGCCAGTTCCCGTCCGTTCAGAGGAGGAGCTTCAACGACTGGAAACAAACTTGCACGACGAACTTCAGGGACGATTGGAGGATCATGCAGCTCCTTCGTTCTTCATTGATCCGGAAGACTTTACTTTCGATCCAGACCAGTTCTCTCCAGCGGAGTTTCGGCGACTGCTCGAGGATGAAGACGCACAGGAGGTTACCGAGGGGCGAGATGATCAACCCGCCACCTCGGCTTTCGTCCAAGAGCAAGTCGCATCCGATTCGGAGCAGCTCCCTCAGGCAGATCTTCGACGAGTACTGGATCATCTCGATGATCAACCCAGCGACTCGCCAGTCTCCGTCCCTCCAGAGGAGCTGCGGCAACTGGAAAAGGACTTGCACGACGCGCTTCACGGACTACGGGATGATCACTTCGCTCCTCCTGTTGCCATTGATTCAGAAGAATTTACTTTCGATCCAGAGCGGCCCCCTCCAGAGGAGCTTTGGCAACTGCTTGATGATGAGTCCGCAGAGCAGCTACAGGAAAGGAACGATAATCAATTCGCCTCGCCGTCTCTTATCCAGGAGCAAGTCGCATTCGATTCAGAGCAGCTTCTTCAGGGGGAGCTTCGGCGAGTACTGGATCTTGTCGATAATCAACACGTCCCAGTCTCCGTGCCTTCCGAGGAGCTCCAGCAACTGGCAAAGGACTTACATGACGAGCTTCACTGACGACAGGATAATCACCTTGCCGCTCCAGCGTCTATTGATCCAGAAGACTTTGCTTTGGATCTGGAGCAATTCCCTCCAAGTGAGCTTCGGCGCATGCTTGATGATGAATAAGCAGAGGAGCTTTCGGAAAGCCGGATGATCAACCCGCCCCGTCCGCTTTCGTGCAAAGGGCACATCGCGATCGCCCGCGCAGCCGCGGGTGGTGCGAGGTTCTCGGGGTACCGCCAATTTGTATCGCGTAGGACTCCAGCGAGCCTACCATGATTGATGGCAGCCTTGATCGACTACCTTCGTCTAAGCTGGTTGCCGATCTAGGAGAGACTCGAATGGCCAAACGCGCACGCATTCGTTGCACCAACAAGAAGGACCGAAAGAACCCTCACGAAAGGATCACACACGTCGGCGGACTAAACCCCGACGGAACGCAGCGGAAGCGATCCATCGATCAGGCAATCAAAGACATCGAGAGCGGCGAATGGGAGTTCTATGTCGAAGAATACGGCCGCACGGTTGATGTGGTGTGAGCCACTCGCGACGGGCACAAGTACATCAAGACGACAGTGGACGGCATCCAACCCGACAATGTCCTTTCGCTGCTCGTCGAGTGTCGCTGATGATCGCCGGTCCGCACCTTGAGCCCCACTTCTCAAGGGGGTCTGCCCGATAGGTAGGCCGGACGACCCTCCCAGATACCAGTCAGCGCCTTGCGAGCGTGAAGGCTGAATGCGCGGGATGCCCCCCCGAACGCATCGTCGGGCAACCGCAAAAGGCGATTGCGTCGGCATTTGATGATGGCCCCAGGTGTCATCTGGTCAGCGCGTAATATCCGCCCCAGGTGCCTCAGCTCGGCGGGCGAACGCTTGTCCCGTTTATGATCACCGTCCACTTCGACCAAAGCGGAAGTTAGCGGCAACGTGATTCGGCGCTCTGTCGGCCCCGAAAAGCGCTGTCCCTACCACGCGCCACTAACTTGGGGGGCTGCCTTGCCATAACAAAGCTACCACCTCGCCTTCCCAGGAGTGTCGTCAAAGCTCCACGGGCTGCGAATTGTAGCGCCAAGAGCGCTCGTGGGATGCCTACCAGGATTGGCGGCTGGCCTTCACTTCATGAAGGAGCGCGATAAAGTGAGGTTTGGCCGCAGAAGATCGGCACAAGCACATCAAGATGACACCTTGCTTGCGAGCAGGTCGGCTGACTTCGCCCCAGCCTCATGCTCCTTCAATACGCGATAATCTGCTCTTCCGTGAACCTGGCGCGCTTCATTTGTCCGTCCTTCTTCGGGCCGTCCTCTAACTCCTTCCGGAGCAAATACTCAGTCGCAGGTCAAATCTACGATGGTCTGCGAGAGCCTTCTGACCAGACTTCGGTTACAGCTACTTATCGGCAGGGCTGGTTCGACAAACGAAGGAGCGGGGTGGCACTCCGAGCATGAGCTGAGACAGATAAGGAATGTCGCGCACGATCCAGCGAACCGCAAGCGCGACGGCAACAATCATTGTCCCGAGAAATGCAGCCGCGGCCCCCCTCGTTGTGGGGCTCCACAATTCTCCATACTGTATCGAATCCATTAGACGGAATACCGTACCCTGGATCAAGTACAGCACCAGCGTGCTCTGTCCCAGTTTCGCGGCGATAAAGCGGACCACCCGATTTGATCGGCCAATATTCCATGATCGAAGTAGGACCGCAATCATCACCGCTGAGGCAGCTGCGGAGCCAAGAAACATCAGAAGCACATTCTTTGCGGACTGCAAATCCTGGACCAAAGCGAGATTGTTGTAGACATAAGTGTCGTTGCGCCAGACCAGAAAGCACATCATCGCCACCATTGAGGCAGACATAATCAAGAACGGCCCCTGAGAGCGCACTATGCTCGTCCACCGCTCTCTCGACTGCGCAAATGCGAATCCCAAGCAGAAAAACGGGTACGTATACTTTATGAGAGGGAATATGGAAAACGTCAGAGGTGCGAGGACGACCAGAATGACCGATACCAAGAAGACCCAGGACGAGGAATGATTGAAGATCGAAATAGTTTTGGCGAGAAGAAAGCAAATGAACGCGGCCCAGACGAACCAGTATGCGCCGGCGAAATCATTCAGGAACTGCAAAACGTTGTCTGCTCCGCCCGCCGGTCGGGGAAACACGGTCAACTTTAATGTCTCCAGGAGAGAGCACCAAAACAGCATAGGCAACAGGAGCTGCATCGCACGATCGCAGACGGCTTTCGTGAAGGGCTTTCCCGTTAGGGCTCGGCAGGAAAGATAACCGCTTATCGCCATGAAGAGAGGCATGTGGAACATGTAGATCCATTTGAAACTTGCCGAATCCCAAAACCCTTCATTTCGGTAGAGGATATATTGGATCAGGTGGCCGACGATCACTAGAATAATGAGCACTCCTTTGGTGAAGTCCAAAGCGAGATCGCGATCGTGCGCTGTCTCAGGCATGACCTTTCCTGTTACATGATGTATCAACATCCCGCCACGCTTTTCCAATTAGCCGAATACATAGCTCGCGACAAATCGACCTGTCCGATGACGGCGGAGACAATCGCCGCTCGAGTCTGCACTCCAATAGCTGACTGTGGGATAAAGACCCAAGGGAACGGGGAAACGAGCTATACGATGGTTTATCGATTTCTTTCCCACCAAGCACTAAGCGGAAGAGCTGTTTGAAAGTCATCGCGAGGAGTCATTCCATTGCGTAATAACTGAACCGCGCATGAAGGCTTAAGCGTATGCACGCTGCGAAGTAACACGCCCGCCGAGGATTTTGGCCCATCGTTAGGAAAAGCATTCGTCAGCAAACCTTTGTCTGGTAGCCATGTTCTTGGTGCTTGTTCCGTCGGCTGCGCTCCGCGCTGTGCTCCGTCGATGACAAATGCGCTCGACCTGCAGGGCTCGCTGAGCGAAGGTTTTCAAGACAAGAATTGGCGTTGTGAAAGGATCAGGGATGCAGACGGCAGCTTAGGGCATGCACCAAATTCGTAGAATCCAATGAGCCTGCCTGGTTCTACAAAGAGGAAGCTGCACGGTTCAGTCCGTGACCTAGCAGCCGATCTCGCCTGCCAAAAGCCGCGTATAGAACGCCTCACGCGAGCTGCCCCGCCGAAAGACGGGGATTGCTGCCCTGCTGCCTCTTCAGCCACGTTCAGGAAGAATGCGAACGCGCTGGCGTCCCTCGCTTTCCACCAACTCGCCCCTGTAAGGCACTCCGCGGATCTCGAAATAGGTCGGCCGCCCAGGCTGGGGCATGATGCGCTCGCCTTCCAAAACGCGCACGAGGTAAGACGGCAGGAATCGCTCCCTATGCTCCCAGCCGCCCCGGATAAGATAGCCAAGATCGACTGCACTTTCCTCGGTCTGCCTTGCGCTTACGATTGGCGGTGGGCGATGCAGCGGCTGGGATGGCCCGGCCTCGTTCGTCCCACCGGCGCGCGGGTGATGAACCAGGCGAACATCCCTGCGACCGCCTGGTCCAAACGTAGCCGAATAGAGCTCACCGTTGATCGCAAACTGACTTGGTCCAAACTGGTTCGGCAGCAGATTGATATTGCCCAAGACATCGATCAACACGTCTGAAGCCGCCTGCGAGCCGTGGCGCCAGCCGGCGCCAACAAGTGTGCCAATATCCCGTAGCTCCGGAGCCGCCGTCGGCAGTCCTGCGAACGACGATGCGGCTGCAAGCTCAGGTGCTGGCGCAGAGTGCGCATCGTCACACAAGTGGTACGGCGTTGACGGGTCCAGATCGACGAAGGAATCGAGGCCGGCATAAATGTTTGACGATTGGGGCCGAACTGACGACGAGGATGCGGGCTCTTGCATCTGTTGCCCAAGCCAGGCCCATGCGCCCTGGCTTGGGGTAGCTGGAGTCGCAGGAAGTTCGACTGGCAGATCAGCCTGGGCGGCCCAGTGCGGCGCTGGAACCGGTGACGCAGGACCGTGGATCTGCTCCCCGAGCCAGTCCCAGGCTCCGGTGCTCGGCGTCGCTGGCGTTGCAGGAAGCTGCTGTAAAGAGGCAGCGTCTGCCCCCCGGTACGGCGCTGGCATCGATGAGGCGGGCCCGTGCATTTGCTCGCCAAGCCATTCCCAGGCTCCCGCGCTCGGCGTTGCCGGCATTGCGGGAAGTTCCTGCGGCGAGTGAACCTGCCGAGCACCTTCCGCAGACGGATGACCATAGTCCTGAGGAGGCAGCAATCCGAGCGCCCTGTTCGCCTCCAGGATTTGCTCGTATTGGCCAAGCTTGACCAGATCAGCGTTGATCTTGCTGTCGTCGGTATCGTGCCTGTACTCCTCGACATCCTGAGCGAGCCCAGGGGTGGACAGTCGGCCGGCGATCGGTGGCCGGTCATGCGTCTGCAGCCACTCACTCAGCCTCGACATGCGGCGAGCTTGCCTGTCGATCGTCTTCGGGTCGATCCTGCCTGTCGCCTTTTCCGCCGCCGCCCACATGCCGATCAGGGTTACGTCCGCGCCGTGAGGAGCCAGTCGGCGGAAATCGGCCGCCAGGGCGTTTCCGGCACCGACCTCACGAAGCTTCTTCAAGGCGGCCTTGATGCGCCTGCCCCGGTCCTTTGCGTAGGTATCGACATCCTCATCGAGCTCAGCTTCCAGCTGGTGGTTTTCCACATCGGGATTTTCCAGCTGCGCGTTTTCCAATTCCCGGCGAATCCGATCCGCAATTGAGGGCCTGCCAGCCGTGCTCAGGCGCGCGCTCAAATGGCGCAAATCGGTTGCCGCATTCTTGATCGTGCCGTCGCTGAGGTTACCCGTCGCCTTCCTTCTGAAATCGTTAATGAGCGCCTCATCGGCCGGAGGGACCCCGCGCGTCCGGCCTGGCTGCCTGGCGTAATCAATTCGCAAATTCGTCGAAAAGACGTCAGATTGGCCCACCTCGCGCGGCGACTTTTCACTGCCGCTCCCGCCAAGAGCCTTGCCGATTCCCGACTTGAAGCGTGACCATAAACCGCGGCTTTTTCCGCCCTTGGCCGAGGCGGCAGACTCTGCGTCCGGAAAGCTGTAACGTGCGCTGCTGAACAGATCATCTCGCAAACTAGACTGCGGCACTTGCCCCGAACCGGGAAGCTGAAAGGTGGGAATGTCTACGCTCCGGCGCGTGCCGCCCAGCGCACTCTCCCTAAACGCGGAGTGCGGCGGCGCCCGCATCGAACCGCCGAAATCCTCCCGCCGGACTGCTCGACCACCTCCTGCGGCTGGCCGATCAGGCGAAGTTGAGTTCCTTTCATCAGACGGATCGAGATTCAAGTCCTGCAGCCGCCCTTCAAAGTCACCCTGCTCGCTTGGGCTGGCCGCTCGCTGCCCAGTTCGCCCCTGCAGGGCGGCGTACTCCCGCATCCAGGCTCCTGAATCGAAGAATGGGTCAACCGGATCCATCCTGCTCTCCTCATGTTTATATAGACCCTGCAGCAATCCGTAGGGCCTGGATTACGGCCAGATAGCAGCTCGTTCAGCAAGAAGCAGATTCTCGATTGTTGTAGCCGCAACCTTTCGAAAAGCTGACGAGATCAGGATGTTGCTGCGCGCAAGACCGGCCTCGCATCGGCACCCGCCTGACGAGGGGTCGCTCCAGTTTTACCGCACCTCTTCGCCGGCCCCCTGTTCGAACTGACGAAATTCGTCCACCGATATAAAAATGGATCGCCTGTCGATCGTGCGCCGAATTCAAGCATCACCGCCCGAAAAGTTAGCTGCCTCGTCAAACCGAGCTGGCTGGCTGCGGCAGCGCCTCCGCAACCGATGATTTCACGCTGCGCGCCTTGGTCTCCTCGACAACTTTTCGACCGAGGACCTCTCGTCCCGAAGCGCCTTCGACTGGACGTAGATACGCCCTCGTCTGGCACGCGGGAATTTTCGTCACTCGGCAAGACCGAAAGACCCTCATTGACGGCAGCGCATTGCCAAGGCGCAAAAGCACCTTGGCAGCGATGGGCGAGGCTTCACGATCGATCTTTACGTACCGCCGCAGAGCAATGATAAATATCTCTGCGGCGGCTTGGGAGCCTCATAGTTCGAGGCCATGCTCTGCGAGCACACGGTGCATGACCTCGCCTTTGATCTCGCCAGCGATCTCGTTTCGGACTTGGGCTCCGAGCACCCGCTCGGCATCTGGATCGCCTAGAAGACCATGCTCGGCCAGTCGCTGACCCAAGCGGGTTTGAAACTCCTCGTCCATGGCTTCGACCACCCGGTCTCGCATCGCTGCATGTTCGTCCGGAGCGATGCGCCTCAGCACCGTCTCCCAGGGTTGCCAGCGGCTGGCCATGTAGTCGGTGAACTGGCTTGCTTCCCGCTCCCGGACCAGGTCGAGCGCCTCCGTCGCATCATCCTCGCTTACGTGAGAGACCGCCAGGAAGTGCATGTCAGGGGCGAGGTGACTGAGCTCCAGCGGCTCGCGCAGCCGATGTTGATAGGCCAGGTAGACTTCGATGTCGTCTACGTTCGGGTTGCCGCTCGCGAGCGAGTTGATCCTGTCGCGCGCGATCTCGTCCAACGCCTCCAAGCGGAAGGCCATACGGCCGCGCTGGATCAGATCGCCAAGCCGATCGTCATATACCCCGTCCTTGACGTCAGCGTTGAGGCGCGCGGTCTGCATACCATTCCAGTGCAAGGTGACGCGATCCTCGCAGCTCGTGTTGGCTTCGGAAGCCTGCGCAAAGAACTGCTCGCGCAACGTCGGATTGGCGGCCGCATGCCGCAGATCATCAGCCACTGCCTGCCGAAACTCGCCATTGCGATAATTCACGGTGCCTCGTAGCCTCTCCAGGAACTGTGCGTAGTCTTGGGCGCCGGGCTCATCCGCAAAGTGCTGCCATTCGGCCAGCACGGCCGGGTGGTCTGCGAGCCAGTGTGCGGCAGCCTCATGCAGGGATTGCTGCGCAAGCTGCGGTGGCGCTTCAGCCGCCGCCAGATGAGCGAGGACATCGTCCGGCAGCGCGTTATCCCCCAATTCGAGGCTCTCCAGATGCGGGTAGTAGAGGCTATTATTCGGCACAAGAGCATCTAAAAGACCTTCAGGCAGGCTGGTCAGCCGGTTACCGCTGACATTGAGTGATTGGAGCGTGCTCGGAAGAGGGTCGGGGAGGTTGGCCAATTGATTGCCGCTGACATTGAGTTCAATGAGCCACGAGGGGAGGGACTCCGGGAGGTCGGTCAGCTGATTGCCACTAACCGCAAGCGAGGTGAGCCCGCTCGGGAGAGCGTCCGGCAGGCTGGTCAGCCGGTTGTCGTTTGCGTTCAGGATCTCGAGCCCGGCCGGAAGGTTTGCCGGCAGACTGGTCAAGCTGTTGTCAGCGACCTCCAGCTCAGAGAGGGTCGCCGGAAGATCGTCCGGCAAACTGGTCAAGCGATTATGGCTAATGAGAAGATGCTGGAGACCGGGTGGGAACATAGCAGGCAGGCTGCTTAGCTCGTTGTGCCTGGCGCGCAGTTCCAGCAACCTTGGCGGCAGGGCGGCGGGCAGAGCGGTCAGCGAGAGCGAGGACAAATCCAGCGAGCGCGAGCCTGTGTTATCCGAATTCCTGATTCGTCTGCGCCCCTGTCGCCTATTCTCGGCTTCGCCCTGCCCCTCTTCGGCAACCCAATTGTCCAGGATCTGCGCGCGCGCGGAGGCTGGGGTCCGATACCCAGTCAAGGCTTCGACCAAATTCGCGACGGCACGATTGAAGCCGCCGAGGTAGCTTTCCTGGTCCGCGTCTTCAGAAGGCGCCGAGGAAGAACCTGCACTCCACTGTGCCTGTCCCGTGTTCATCAATTTCTCCATCGTCAGAAGCAAGAATATCCCGCTTCTCAAGCTCGCGAAGCAGGTGGTTGCGCCGCACAATGATCGTTCGACCGCCGGTGCACGTGCTCTGCGGCTCTCGCCGACTTAAGTGGGTACAGCTTCACACGAGCCCGACCCGGCAAATCGATCGATACTGCTGTGAGCTTGCTGCCTTTCGTTGACCAGATAAGTCCGGCAGGACAGTCAACGGGCGTAACGTTCTGCCGTTAGCAGGCCTACCTGTCGATCAGCTGACGAGTGTCGCTGCAGAACCTCCGAGTTGCTCTGTTTGCCACTGATGAGTGAGGCAAGCCGGCTTGCGAGTGAACCGGTCAAGCTTCGCAAAGACCAGCTCGACACCGACTGCCTAGGGCATCTGAGAGGGGCGTCGTGAACTTGGCCGTTCGGACCGCCTGCCGCCTGTCGTTTCCAGCTCCTCGGCCGAAAAGACTCCGCTGGCCGCCGTTGGGATAAAGCACCATCGCGGCTCTGGGGCCCTATACTGAAGCCGCTGCCGCCTTGGTATCCGCAGAAACGTGTAGGCTGGAGATAACTATCCTCGGCCGAGATCAAGTCACTGTTCCAAAATCGTCGTACCGACAGTCATGCCGGCTTCGATGCCATCGTTGCCACCTTACGGTGATAGTCTGTCAGCTTATCGAAAGCTAAGTGTCTTAGGTCCTAGAGCATGTCACCATGGGCTGAGTCTACTCAGTTTCGAAGGGAGGGTGAGATGGATCCTTTTGAGGCAGGACAGATTCAGCGCGGCGGTCGCATCCCTTCTGCATCTTCCGGACAAGAGGGCGGGGAAAACGGAGCGGCGGCGCGGTGGAACGCAGTCATGACAGGCTACGCAGAAAACTCCGGGGACTCAGCCCATGCAGAGGATAATGAGGACGAGGTACTTGAGAATTGGGCTGCTGAAACGGAGGTGGGCCCGCTCGAGGATCGGGAAGAAGCAGTAAGGCGAGTGAATGCTCGCGGCGAGGCCACTAGGCTGGATCTCGAATCGCTGTCCCTTACTAGCCTGCCTAGACTTCCGACCGGTATCGTCGTGCTCGATGTGCCCTTCAATCGGCTGACCACTCTGCCCGATAGCCTCCCTGCTTCGCTCCAGCGTCTTGACGTTAGGGGCAATCAGCTGACCAGCCTGCCCGCGCTTCCGACCGAGCTCAGAGGTCTCGACGCCAGCTCCAACCGGCTGAGGAGCTTGCCCGAGGTCCTACCTGCTGCGCTGGAGTTTCTCGACCTCAGCCACAATCAGTTGCTAGATCTGCCCAACGTCCTCCCTGCTGCGCTCCAGTATCTCTACGCCAACCACAATCGGTTGACGGATCTGCCGGAGGTCCTTCCTGCCACGCTCCAGTTTCTCGACGTCAGCGAAAACCAACTAACGCGTTTGCCGGAGGCCCTCCCTGGTCGACTGGAATTTCTCGACGCCAGCCAAAACCAGTTGACGAGTCTGCCCGAGGACCTGCTGACGCAGTTGGGCGTTGGTGGCCGCATAGTTCTGACTGAGAATCCGCTGCCGGAGCAGGTGCTGACGAATCTGGATACAGTCCTAAGCGCCGAGAGCTATGTCGGTCCGACCGTCCACCTTTCGCGCGATGACGAAAGTGAATTGTCCGGTGAATTGTCCGGGACAGACGATGGACAGGCCGATGCTCTCATTGAAAGGGTCGCAGACTGGCTCCGGGGCGATCCACAGGAGGGCGATCGAGAGGTGCTGGCAGCTTGGCAGAGCGTTGCCGAAGAGCCGGGCGCCCGGGAATACGCGCTCTTCCTTGGCAAACTGTTCGACTCCGTGAACTCTGGGAATGAAGAATTCCGGCAGTCGGTGGCCAATGATCTGCGGCAGGCCGCGAAAAACCCGCAATTGTGCAAGCGCTACTTCCAACTGGCCCTGGACGCCAACCAGAGCTGCGAGGATCGCAGAACTTTGACCTGGAACGGCATGCAGACCGCACGCCTCATCGCAGACGTCGAGAACGGCGCCTATAACAACAAGGCCCGGCTTCCCGATCTCATCGAGATGGGGCGGGTCATGTTCCGCCTGGACGCGCTGGAGAGAATTGCGCGCGAGAAGGTTGACTCGCTAGGCGCGGGCAACAACGTCGAAGATGTCGATGCCATTGAGGTCTTTCTTGCTTACCAAAATAAGCTCCGCGAGCGGCTGGGACTGCAACACGTCGCCCCGGACATGCGCTTCTTTGAGGTCTCCGGCGTCACCGACGCTGACGTCGATAGCGCAGAGACATCCGTGCGGAACAGGGAGGCGGCGGAATTCGCCGACTATTTGGCGGTGGAGTGGCAACCTTGGGACGACGTCGTGCGTCACATCGCACCCGAAGACCACGCCACGGCGCACGATCAGCTCCTTGCTGCAATGGGGACGGAGTTCGACAGCCGGCTGCAGCAGCAGCTCACCGACAAAGGTTTGATCGGGGTCGAAGCTGACCTTGTCGAGGATGCCAAGCGAGAGTTGGGTGCTGCAGTTCGCAAAGAGATCGCCCGTGAGATCAAGGGGGCTCTCAGAGATAAGGTGCTCAACGAGCACGGCCTCACCCTATGAAGCGGCCCTTGCCGTTTAGAGCAGCTTCCGGCCCGGTCACTCCTAGGTCGTCCTCAACCCGGATCGTTGTCTCAGCTCGCCGGTGTATGCCAGGCGGGCAGCTCTGATCGTCTCGGATGTTGTCGAGACCAACCTTCAGTGAAGGAAGCCCTTCTCTCTTCTGGGCCGACGAGACTCTGGACTACGAAATCCGTAACCGAGGCTGGACCGGAAGGATTGCCAATCCGGATGGAGAATCTGGGAAAGTTTGTCATGCGCGCGATCCGTCGCTCGGCTCCGGACGCTTCCTAGCGGTGCTGGCGAAGCTGCCGCTCCAGACCAATGGCTTGATCGGCATTGTGAGCGCGCTTCAGCAAGGCGCTGCGTTCATCACCTGAAGGCTTTCGCTCACCCTTGTAGGTGGTAGGCCAGCCGAGCTGATGGCGAGCTGAACGCATTCCGGCAGGTACGCTTTCTTTCGATCGAAGCCGCTGGAGCCATCAGACGCACAGTAACAGATGTCGCCTCACTAACGTTCGGAGCTGCCGCGAACGTTTTGCCGCCCCGTTTAGCTTTGACTTCGTCCTGACGAAAAGCGGCAATCATCCCATTCGCAAGTGCGCCTTTTTCAAGCAAAGTGGCGCTTTGCACGAGATGGAGTACCTATTGTCGGCAGCTGCTGATCTCAGGCCCCTATTGGGCTCTTGTGCGTCAGTCGCGCCGCCCAAGACGTCGGCGTGGAAAATACATCCGATCAAGGTAAAGCGACATAACGCACTCGAGCAGATCTTCTTCAGGAGCGTCCAAGCTTTGTCAAGCCGCCGCTACGGTGGCCAGGAATCTCTGCTCTTCCAGCTTCAGACGTTACTATCCTCAGCCAGGGACGTGGCAGCGGCAAGCACCCGCGTTGACGTGGTGCCGGTCTGGTCCGCACTTCGATTGGCTTTGCCCGTATCTGTAGCGACCTGGATCGCACCAATTGCCGCCTGCTGCACATTCCGAGCAATCTCCTGGCTTGCAGCGCCTTGCCAAGCACCTCCTACGATCCCGGCTGCCCTGCCAGCGCTACCATCCACCCGCTCCAACAGCGAATCGTCGAGACTTTGCTGGGTAGGCTGGTGAGCAGGGCGCTTTGTCGGCGGCGCGCAGACGCTGTGACTTGCGTTGATTCGTGAACGAGCGGCTCCGAATGCCTTTCAAATCGAGACAATGCGCCTTCTGTTTCGCTACGCAAGACGGAAGACTTTCCAAGCTTCGAAAGAAGATTCAGAAGAGGTCGCTCGCCTTCGTCGTTGCGCAGATTACCGCCGAGCAGTGCCTTCGCTTGGCTTTTGAGAGTACTCACCCCGTGCCATTCAAGACCTCCATGTGCAGAACCCGACAGCAAATTTCGATTGAGTCGATCTGAAATCTCAAAGAGATGATGGTCTGAATCAACTTCGCGAGTCCTGGCATGTCAATTGCTGGGAAGTGCCCGCTACATCATTAGACGCAAAGGCCGAGTCAGACCCGACTTGCCGTCCAAACCAAGTCTCTAGCATAGAAGCGGCTCTGTTAACTGCCGCTCCGCCAACGGAGCAGTCATGTTGATCGACACATCCGAAATCTTCGACTCCATTCGCATCAATAAGCAGGAAGCGCAGGAGCGCAAGCACGCGGCGCTATGCGAATGGCCTGGCTGCCAGAACAAGGCTACCCATCCCGCGCCCAAGGGCCGCGACAATGCGCGCGCCTATTGGCACTTCTGCATCGACCATGTTCGCCAATACAATCAGTCCTACAATTTCTTCTCTGGAATGGACGCGGAAGCGGTCGCGCGCTACGAGAGGGACGCGCTGACCGGCCATCGTCCGACTTGGAAGATGGGCGAGAGCATCAGCGCACACAAAATGACCGGCAGCACTGCCAATTTCGAGGACGACTGGTATGCCCTCTGCACGATCGTCGAGCTGAACGGACGCGCCAGTACCCGCCACCGCGCGAAGGCCAAGCCTGAGGCGCGCAAGATTTTCAATGTCGAGGGCAACGCGTTGCAGGTGATGGGCCTGAATGCCAATGCGACGCTCGGCGAGATCAAGGCGAAGTACAAGGTGTTGGTCAAGCAGCACCATCCCGATGCCAATGGCGGCGACCGCTCCACGGAGGATCGCCTGGTCGAGATCATCAAGGCCTACCAGTACCTCAAGACCGTGGTGCGCTAGCGCTAGCCCGAACATCTCAGCGGGCCTCAACGGCGCATCGGAAGTGGAGGACGGAACCATTCAGAGCTTTGCTCTGGCTACGCGGGCAATTTGACTTCCCTGGCTAACGCTTTCGGGCGACCATGGCGGACAATCGACACGATGACCGGCTCGTTTCGTTCCGCGCAGCGGTCAGGAAGAAGGGCGGGAAAAAGGGATGCGGCAAGATCCTGCGCACGTGGCGGCTGCATCGGCCCAGCGGTGAGTTCGTGGAAATGCCAAACGGCTCCTCGCACTCCTGACGGCTGAGTCGCTACTACCGCCGGTTGGAGGCTCCAACAGGAGGTGCGCACGATCGATCCCTCCGTTGTTTGAGAGGCAACACGAAAGTACAAACGTTTCTGGGGACACTCGTTGGCTGTATGGAAAGGGTTTCGGCGAAGAAGCGACCCGTCCAGGCCTATTCGCTCGGTAGCGCGGGATCAACGATCGATCACGAGAGCCCGATGGATCGCGGGGTTCACGGCCGGTTCTGACATAGCCAGGGGCTGTAGCGCCCCGCGCCACCCACCTATCTCAAGGGCTCTGCCGATCGCCGCGAGGCAAGGCAGGCATCGTGAACTTGATCGCCTTCCACACCGTGCATCGCGTTCATCCAGCACTGGGCTATCGCACGCAGTTGCGCGTTTCCCTGTTCGTGAGTAACCGTCTGGTGAGGTTTTCGATTACCGACAAACCTGGTGCCCAGCGCGATGTCGGTGACAGCCCACGCCGCCGTCATATCCGCACTCCCCCGTCATTCATCCGACGATCGCCGTCGTCTCGTCACCATTGCTTTGTCTTCCATCGATACGGTTCTTTTGGCAGCCAATCTGTGGCGCCTCCGAAGAACACGCTCAGCGACCATCTCGCAGCTTCGCCATCTGTCAGTTGATGGGAGTGAGGCTCGCGGGCTGAGGGGTTGGCCCCGACGCCGAAGGATCTGTGTTCAGCATAATAGCTTGTCCTCAACGTATTGGTCTTGCCGGGCGTCCATTCGCGCCACCCTTCCGCGATCACGGGGGCATCTATCTTCGCCGCCAGGAAGACCACTGTGGCGTAGGGGCGCCAGGGGCGGCCAAGTGCGATATAGCGCGCAGCAGGGTCGGCAGTTAGCCTGCAATGATCAAAAACATAGCCACTGTCCTCATCCGGTGCTGCCTTGCTCTGAGCGGTATAGATGACCGCTTGATTGGCAATGCCGTGCAACTCACATTGCCGGAACCAGGCCTTGGCGTTGCCAAATATGAAATCGACATGCCCTTCGATGTAGCAGTTCGAGAAGTATTGTCGTGACATTCTGCCGTTTGGTCCCTTACCGGCAAACAGCGTGTCCTGGGCACCGAGCAGGCGGACCCGCGTAACGACGTCCCTGTCTCCGGTAATGGACAGCGCTACTGCCTGCGAGGGTGGATTGGCCGGATTGAGGGCGTAGTCGTTCTGGATGGTCAGATTCTCGAGCCGGAAGTCATCGCCAGCGGCATCCAGCGTCGCCGAACGGGCGGTTCCTCCTACATTGATCGCGCCGTCGCCATACACGATGACCGTATCCTCCGGCTTCCTGCCAGTCCCTTCGATATGAATACCGGATTTGGAGATTTTGACCTTCTCGCGATAGATGCCCGGCGCGATCCGGACATTGCCCCCTTCCGCCGGCAACACGTCGACGGCTTGCTGCACGGAGTGATAGTCTGCATTTCCGGCATACGACACCAATAGTGGCTGAGCGTACGCTGCCGAGATGAAGAAACATCCGGCCAGAAGCGCAGACGGCACCAAAATTCGCATGTGATCTCACTCTTCGTTGAGTTCGCGGCACGGTCGACGCAGCCGATGTAAGGTACCGCCGCGGGACAGCCGCCGCGCATGGTCAACACATTTTTCGCGCCGAATCAGAAACCTGCACGTCACCTTCGCTCGCGGCCCTGCAAACCGTCGGACAATTGCAAACACCTCGGGGCATGAGGCTGACCTTCGTCAACGCCGGTCATCTTTGCCCCAGATGCGGAGCTCAGCACCCGAGTTCGGCACCGAGTGTCGTGCTTACCGATTGCCGTCGCGGAATGCCCTGGAACATACCTCCGATCCGCGCAGCAGCGGTTCTGCAGCTCGTCCGGGCAGCGGCGGTGATACGTCAGAATGTTTTGCGGTGACGTTCGCATGTTCAACTTGCCAAGTCGCGGAATTGGCAAATCGGACATCTTCGAGTGTCACGTCAAGTGCATGCCTCTCGTCCAGGCCGCGCATCAGCAACACACCGGTGTCGCCATGCACATGACGGAGAACGATTTGCCGATAGACCGGAACCCTCGTGCCTTGTGCGCGCGGATCATACTTTGTATCGAAAGCCACCGGCCACTTGTTGCCCCTCAGGCACACGTACTCATAAGTCACGCTCTCGACCAGACCGCCCCGACTGACATCGCTCTTGATGCGCAGGCCAGACGTCGTACCATCCAGCGTCAGATTACGCACCAATATGTCTCTGGCCCCGGAATTCACCTCACTGCCGATCGACATGCCATGCCCCCAGCCAAAATAGTTATCAATGATCGAGATATGGCTGCTTGAACCATTATCGCCGGCCTTGATTGCGACGTTGTCGTCACCCGTACGGATCAAGCTGTGGGTGACGGTCACATCCTGACTTGCGCCAAGATCGATGCCGTCGGTGTTGCGGGCATCCGCCGGTGAATCGATCGTGAGGCCCCAAAACGTGGCACCTTCGACCCGGCTCATCGCGACATGAAAATTGGGAGCGTTGCGCAACGTGACACCAGAGAACGTGATGTCCTGCGCATGGTCGATCTGGATCAATCGCGGGGCGTTCTGGTTGCCTCCCTGGGCTTGGGCGCGACGGGCTAACTGCCACCAGCTTTCCGCGCCGCCGCCAATAATTGCCCCGCCCTGACCATCGATGATGCCCTCTCCGTAGATGCCGCCGCCACGCGTTTTAGAAAAGCTGATGAATGGCCGGCAACCGTCGCCCTTGTCCGCGATGCGACCACATTGTCCGAGGCCCTTGTCGTAAGCAGCAGGTTCGGGAATGGCGATCAGCGTCGCACCGCGTCCGACCCATAAGGTCACGCCCGATTTCATCTCGAGTGGACCTGAGTGAAACTCGCCGCGCCCGAGATAGACTGCAGCCCCAGCGGGACAATGTTCAATGGCGTCCTGCAGGCTAACTGTATCGTTCTTGCCCGAAGGCACAGGGCGATCGCAGACCGTATGAGGTGCAACAGGTTCGGTGATAGTCCGGCGGTCTTGCGCCTTTGCGGCGGGGCAGACAACCATGGAGGTGAGTATGGACAATAGGACCCAGTTGCGAAAACGCTTTATCATAGACCTGCTCATGCTTTGTCACGCGCATCCTGCCGCGTGCCTTGTCTGGTATTGAGCGCTGGCTCCATCGAGCCGTCGCGCGCGTCACTGGCCCGCGCAAGATGACATTTATAAGACGCAGCAGAGGCCTCGACCGTGCGATCGCGCCGTAGCACCTTGCCTATGCGCGAAAACGACGAAGCGTTGTGCGATCGCCCAGAATCCAAACAGCTTCTCAGCGTTCTCACAGTGTTTAAGCGCCGACCGGTCCCGATTGGCGGCATCTCAACTGCGCGTCAATCCGTACGCTCCGTCCCATCGAGGTTCGATCAAAGACCCGCACTGCAAGAACTGACAGCAGCGCCCAGGGTCACCCGACACCGAAGCTACCGTTCAGCCTGGAAGGCGCGCCGCAAGATGTGTAGCGACACGTCGTTGGACAAACGCGGAGCCGGATCGGCTTTCACGGCGGCAAGATCGAGATCGAGCGCCCGCGGGGTTAGGGACATGGACTGTTCATCGCCGCTGCCGCTAAACTTTGTCCAAGGCGATCCGCTTCGCTTCGATTGAGCCCCGAGTCCATGCCAGTCTCCCGTCCAGGATCACTGGGTTAGTCCGTATTCGGAGAAGCTTTCGAGAAGCTGACGAGGCTACGGCCGGCACTGGAGCGCATTCGCGCCGGGAAACTTTCTTCCTGGGTTCTCACGAACTTAGGTGACTGCCGTTACCTGCCCTCTTTCGGGTGCATTGTGATCATTTGCGGACAGAGTCAGCCAGTCCTCGTCATCCTCCATGCAGTGCCGGACGAGGCATGGTCGGCTTCCGCGGTCAGCACCACCAGTAACTCGCATGCCTTGCCCACGGCCATAGCAAACCATCGCGTCATTGAACGCGCCCTCGCGTCCCCCTCCAGACAGGTCTACCGGCAATTTGAGCGCCTTGAAGACGAACAAAACGAGCGAACTGCCTGGCTCAAGGTGGAGAGCTCTTCGACATTCGATTCAGGACATCTACGTGAGCAGCCCCCGAAACAGGGCAACTCTAGCCAAAGATGCGGCGATACGTCAGTGCTACTCTTCGCGCATCCCCTGCACCGCGATCAACCAAAAGCCGAGCCTATCGGCAGTGCCGCATCCAGTTGTCCAGTTCGCCCGCCGGGCTCGCAACACCATGCGTCTCGAGATCTTCGCCAAGTCCGTGACAAAACCTTTCGCCGCTAACGTGCGCGGCGGCAGCTTTCAGCGGTCCCATGATCGACTCGAAAACGCCACGGCAGCATCCTGGTCAACAGGATCATCGACGCTTCGCGATTTGGGCGGTCGTGCGTTACGTATTGAATTGTTTGCCGCAGAGTCGCGCTGGCCTTCATCGATCGACGATGAGACCGCTCGACGCTCGAGCCTTCGCTCCAGATCCGCCAATCCTGCCTTACATTCGGCGACAACCGATTGGGCGCGAAGCAGCTTGACCTTGAGCTCGTCCTGTTGCCTGAGTATTTTCTCAGGATCCCAATCGTCCTGCATCAGCTCATTGACCATCTGCAAAGCACCGATTTAAGGCCGCCGCTTAGCTTCACGAACCCAGGCTCGGTATCTCGCAGCTGCCCGCCGCTTGAGCCAGCGGCCAAAACTGACGCAAACAAGCGTCCTGAGGTACAACGCCTTTACAGCGGTGTGCACCATCTTGTTGAGGACCGCCATTCGTCCCGAGCCCTTTACAAGGCGATCGGATTCGGCCCGGGAAACCGGAGCGCGATCCGAGATGGCAGAGTTCGCGACGCAGGCGCACGATTTGGAAAGTGCATCAGGAGACCTCTGCCATCGATCAAGCGGGCAAGTTCATCTGAATACCTCAACCGGATGCTGAACGAGCATCATGATCACAAGTGGTTTCGTCACATATTCAAGCAACCGGCATGCCAATGCCGCTCGAGCGTTTTTATGAAGAAACGACGTCGGTTTCCCGCAGCACCTCGTGGGAGGCGGTGCTGTTGTCTGGCTTGAAACAAACGACGTCTTGAACGAGACAGCTAAAGTCGCAACCATGAGGTGATAGCAGCGCTCACTATGGCAGCGGTCAATATAGAGAGAAGATTTTGCGGACGTGGACCAGAATGCTCTCACCATTTTTGAGCGGTGCGTTGTTCTGTGAGAACATGCTATCGCTGGCCATGGCGCCGATGATGCGAACGCGACCGCAGCGATAAGATCGTGTCAGCGAGGGCAGAAGGATAGCTGAAGCGCGCAATCCGGGGCAGCGTGTTCACGAGGAAGACAGCAGAAAAAACGCCCGCATCGCGGCCTCGTCGGCTGGCGAAATGGGTAGCTGGCCGTCAACTCACCGACGAACTCGCCGCAACTGCAACACTCGCCACCCCGATCGCGCTCACGCAGCTCGGACAGATCGGGATGATGGCGACGGATCTAGCCTGGATCGGCCATATCGGCACTGAGGCAATGGCGGCAGCCGCGCTTGCCGGCATGATCTTGTCGGTCGGCCTGACCTTCGCAGCCGGTGTGATCTCGGCGGTGGGTCCGCTCGCGGCCCAAGCATGTGGTGCGGCGGACGGAGCTCTGGTACGGCGCTCGGTGCGCATGGGGCTATGGGTTGCAATCGTTCTGTGGGCGCCGATCATGGTTTTGCCGCTGCAGGGCGACCAAATTGTGCTTGCGCTCGGCTACGAACCAGCCATCGCGCGGCTAGCTCAACAATATCTGTTCGGGCTGGCCTGGGGCATATTGCCGGCATTGTGGTTCCTGGCGATCCGCAGTTTCATGGCGGCGGTCAACTGTCCAACGCCAGCCTTGTGGATCACGCTCGCCGCCATCCCGACCAACGCACTGCTGGCCTATCTGTTGATCACCGGCCAATTCGGCTTGCCGCAACTTGACTTATTCGGAGCCGGCCTTGCGACCAGCCTCGTGAACAGTGTGACTTTCCTTGCCGGGATTTGGTTCGTCACACAGTGTCGCCCGTTTCGCGACTACCAGGTGCTCCGATATCTGTGGCGGTTCGATTGGCCATTGATGCGGCAGCTCATCGTGATCGGGATGCCGGTTTCGGTTGCCATTTTCATGGAATCGGGCCTTTTTTCTGCGATGGCGCTTCTGATGGGTCTGATCAGCACCACGGCCGTTGCCGCCCGTCAGATTGCCTTCCAGGTCGCAACGGCCCTGTTCATGATTCCATTCTGCATCGGGATGGCGGTGAGCGTACGCGTCGGACACGCACTCGGCCGCAACGATCTGTCCGGCATCAGGCGAGCAGGCGCTGCCGCCATGCTGCTCGGAATCGTGATCGCGGCGATTGCTACGATTGCGGTGGTCGGAACTCGGTTTTAAATCGCCGAGCTGTTCGTCGGCCAATCGGCGAGGAACGCCGACGCCACGATCAAGCTGACTGCAACTCTCATCCTTGTTGGCGGGAGCTTCTTCATGGCTGATGCCGTCCAAAGCATCGCGGCTGGCAGCCTTCGTGGCTTAAAGGACACACGCGTGCCGCTCCTCTTTGCTGGCATCGCTTACTGGCTGATTGGGCTTTCGCTCAGTTACGTGCTCGCCCTGAAAACTGACCTCGGCGCAGTTGGCATCTGGATTGGCCTATCGATCGGCAAGGCCGTCTACGCGGCCCTCCTCGTACTGCGCTTGCAGCTTTTGGCGGACAGACCTGCCATTGCAAGCACGAGCGATGCTTCAGCCTGAGCCTTCAGCCCTCGATCGCGCCTTCGGCTAAGCACGTCGAGGCGGCGCCGAATCTCGCTCCTACGAACTTTAAGTTTACTGCTCGGCGACGGATGCTTGAAGGCCGAGCACGATCGACCAATCTCTTGATCTTGCGACAAGTTGACAATTGCTCTTCCTGCGCTACCGCGCTGCCCGACAGGTCAGGTACAGCGGCGTTGGCACCCGGCTAAGGCCGAGGTCGGCATCACCACCGAGGACGACATCAAGTGTCGATCGGCCAGGCGATCATCGAGACGGCAACAACATGAGTGGTCTTATTTCGGTAATTGTCGACAAACCGTTGACCGACTGGGGCTTTCGTAGTCGAAACAACGGACTAACACCCCGTTATAAGCGATTCCCATTCTTCACTTCTGGAGGCGAGAGGCGGTGCTTCGGAGCGTTGTCGCCATGGTGCCAATGGGATTGTCGAAGCACGGCAAGGGGCCGCCCTACTCATGGCGTTCGCTCTGCGGAACACAGGTGTTGTTCAACAAAAGTCGACGGAGATCGTCGAGTGAGGAAGCTCATCCGGATCGACACCGCGTTCATCCGCGCGCATTTTCTAATGAAGCTCTGGCAGGACTGGATCGAGTTCTTCCTGCTCGAGCGTCTTGGCTCCATCTTCCGCCAGGTACGCTGCCAGAGCCGCGATACCGGAGTCCGGTGGACATCGAGCGGGTGCCGATTTTTTGAACGGCACTTGTCCGAAACGCTCGGCAACTTCGACGCTCATGAGGTGGGGACGGATCGGTCGATCGACGGCGCGCTCGATGGTGTGGAAGATCCAGGTGCCGTCCGGATCGATGTCCGACCAATGAAAGATCGGCGTCTGTTCGGATACCAATCCTGCGATCGTCCGCAGCGCCTGCTGGGTGGCAAGCGAGGGGTACCCGCCGACATACATGGTCGTTCCTAATCGGCCGGGGTCCGCCTCGGCGATGTGCCGGTTGAAGCTTGCGAAGTTTTCGATCGTCAGAACGTAGGCCGGCGGCTCCCGGAAGCGGACGCGATCTGCTTCCTTGGGAGCGATTCCGAGATAATGCGGAGATATCCTGGAAAGATCGGCTCCGTCGAGGTCGATCTTGCCCGCGATCAGCAGCGGCGGCGCGAAGCGCTCCAGTCCGATCGCTCGCAGTGCCTCGCGGGGACGGGCGCCAGGCGGAAAGTCCATTATGCCGCTCAAAAGCCGGACCACGGCACCCTCGATGCGCTCGAGTATCTTGCTGTGCCCCACCGTACGTCGCGAGAAAGTTTTGTAGTCGACGTCCAGATGCTTGTTATCGAGGATCGCTTGGGCGAGAACGAATGCGTGGCGCAGCGTGTCGACGTCGGACGAACCGAATCCGTGCCACGTCTTGCCGCGCGCCCACACCTCTGCGATTTGTGAGCCGCTGTTCTTCAGGGAGTCGTGCAGCGCCACTCCGGCTAATAGCCGCGCGGCGGCGTCCTCCGCGATGCGTGACGCCGGGGTGCGGCCGAGATATTGGTATAAGATCTCCGCCGAGGCCAACCGCACGTGTGCCACTTGGTCTCGCTTGGCGCCGCGCCCCCAGCCAATGGACACCGCGCCGGCACTTTCGGCTTTCCTGATCTGCTTCAGGAAAGCGTCCGCCGCGACTACCGACGAGAAAGCGGCATAGTCCGGGTGGGCGATCGGATTTGCGGCCCCGGCCTCGAAGCGATCGAGCAGGTCGTTAAGCAGGCCGATCGCGTCCGTGAAACGCCGCACCATGGCTACTCGGCGGCCAGACGGGTGGCGAGCTCATCTTCGGACATCAGGTCCGGATCGATGGCCATCAGCTCGCGCTTGGCCTTCTCTTTCAGTTGCACCACGGTGGCCCTGGACTGCTCGCCGATCCGGTCCACCTCTACGATGGTGTCCATGTGCTCGAGCACGGCGACCCGCTTCTCGAACGGCGCCGCGATCACGAACTGCAGACCGAGGTTTTTGTAAAAGCTCATCATCTGCCGCTGGTTCTTGCCGTCCATCTTGGAGAAGGCCTCATCGAACATGGCCAGGGCGAAACCGGCGGGCTTGCCGGCACGACGCTCTGCGCTGCCGTAGACGGCGGCTAGCGAAGCGCCGATGGCAACGTAGATAGGCACCTGCTGTTCGGCGCCAGACCCAGTCCCGCGCCGCTGCTCCCAGCGGGTCGAGCGGCCGGTGGCGACATCCTCCATGTGGATCTCGAAGGTGTAAAAGTTGCGGTAGTCCTCGAACTGGGTGAAGTCCTTATCGGGATCTTCGAGCAATGCCTCGAGCGCAAGGATCGTATCCTTGTGCGGGAAGTCATCGGGCACGTCGCCCCGGAACAGCATATCGAGGGCCTCCGGAGAGGTTTTGGCGATCTCGATGATCTTCAGGATGGGCTGGAATTCCACCATCTGAGTGCGGTGGAATGAATAGCGCTCGTTATGGAAGGGATGTGCGTAGAGACTGCGGTTCAACGACTGCAGCTCCCGCTCCATCTTGCCGATCCGGGCCGTGAGCGCATTGATGAACTCGCCGCGCAGCAGGGTGGAGGCCTTTTCCGCCGCTTCCCGCGCCTGCCGTTCGTAATGGCGCAGCTCATTGGATTCGATATCCGAGATGAGCTGCTCCATCCAGGGCTTCACCTCCCGCAGCGGCTCGCTCTCAGCGCCGACTTGCGAGCTCATCCCGAACTGGTCGAAGTAATCGTAAAGGAGTTCGCGGACCCGTCGCTCGATCCGGAGGCGTTCGGCGTCCGAGGCGTCCGCATCTTTGAGCGCCCTGTCGGCGATGGCGCGATGTTTCTCCGCGAAGCCCTTCTGGGCTGCGGCATTGAGGCGCTCGCGGTACACGATCCTGCCCTTCGCGGCGGAGTAGAGCGGGAAGGTCTTGCGATAGATCGACCGGGCGACCCGCAGGTTAAGCTCGGAGCCGGGTACGTTTTCGCCCTCTCCCAGTCTCCTCTCTGCCGATCTGACCTCACCGTCATGCTCGCCGAACGCCTTCTGCTGGATCTTTCGCTCGTCGAGCCTCTTCTCCTTCAGCTTCTGCTGCGCTCGTTTCTTGTCGCGAAGTCCGCCGTCGCCCGCCCCCTCGAGCGCTTCGAGCCTCGCCTGGGCTTCGGCGATCTCGGTCTGCGCGGCTGCGAAGGCAGCGGCGCAAGCCTTGAGATCGTCACCTTCCTCGCAGATGTTCTTCAGAGCGGCAAAAGCCTGCTCTGCCGCCTGGGCCTCCTTGCTCTTTTGCGTTTGGCGCCGATCCAGTTCCTCGGCCTGATCCTGCAGGGAGCGCAGGGCGTTCGCCTGGGCCGCCTTTCCAATCTTGTGCTGCGAGGCTTCGATCCAGCGATGGGTCCTTACGAGTCCGTCGTCGTAGAGGCTGTCCTTCATGATAGCCCGGCCGGGCCTGTTGAACTGGTCGAGCGTATCCGCGAGGCGGACCGTGCCGTAGCGGCGCATGATGAAGGCCATCGCGTCCGGATCCTGGCTCCGGAAGATCGAGGGGAAAGTACCGCGCTCCGGCTTGGCCCTGAACTGCTCGAGTTTGTTTAGGCTCACTAGCGATGCATGGCGAAACTCGCGGCGACCTTCCTTGAAGATTGACGTGGCGGCGCTGATATCCGCTCTGTCCACGAACACGGCTTCCCGGTCGCGGCCGAGGAGCGCCTCGGCGGCTCCGACCCATTCGGGTTCGGCGACTTCGATGATGTCGCAGAGCACGCGCGGGTCCATTCCCCTCTGCCGCAGCCTGCGGCAGAGGAGTTCAGTGTCATCGCCGAGATAGGCCCGCGCCCCTCCGGCGGCGTGCTGTCGGATCCGTTCGAGCACCTCGTCGCGGCGGCCTCGGAGCCCGGAAAGCTCCGCGATGATCGTTTGACGCGCTTCGTCGATCTTCGGCAGCCATTTCGCGCCGCTTGCCGCGAAGGACTTCTCGGCCGCGGAGAGCTCGTCGGAGACGCGCCCGATGTCAGCCCCGGCGGTGGCGGTCAGAAGGCGCTCAAGCGCAGGAACGAAGTCCTCGAAACCGTGCGCGCACATCGCGCGGAGCGGCTGCAGGCGACGGATGTTCTCCATACGAGCCTTGAAGTCCGCCGAGGCGCGGTGCGCTGCCTGCCCGGCCACATCGGCGGTCTGCTGCAGGGACTTTCTGCCGGTCTTGGCATCGTGTTCGGCGATCGCGGCCGTGAGGCGTTCGATCTCGTTATCGATGGCCTTGACGTCGTCGTCGATGAATTCGAGTTCTTTTGCTGCGCCGTCCCGGCGCGCCATCTCGGTACGCCGCTTGGTCTTGAAGTCCAGGTTTGTCGCGCGCGCCGCGAGCCAAGTCGCGCGTTTTGCGATCCACTCCTCCCTGAACTTGGTCTCGAGCGCTTCTTCAAGGGTGCCGAGGACGACCCGAAGCGCCCTCAGGGCTTCGAGCCTGAGGCGCATCTTTCGGATGGTTTCGCTGATGTTGCGGTATGTCTGGATCGACTCGCGCAGCTCCTTGATGCCGATCGGACTGTCCTCAAGGATGTAGTTCCGCACGAACTGGGTGGCCGTCTGGTTGTGGTCGAGCGTCATCGCGTTGACGATTGACTTCTGCAGGGCGCTGGCGTTGTGCTCGCCATAGGGCGAATGCGGCAGAAGATGGCGCATATACTCGCGGACGTAGTCGCTCGCCCGGTCGCGATGATTGACGAAGTTGCCCTCGCCGACCGCCGTGACGATCCGGGCCCGCACGTCCTCCCACGGCGCCGGGAATTGCGACTTTCCTCGCTGCTCGATGAAGTCCTTGGAGCTCAGAACGGTCCCGACGGCGACGAACAGTGCCAGCACGGTCTCCCTGCTGTCGGACTTGCGCGCCTCAAGCGCCATGCCGATCGTGACCGGCGGTCGATCGCCTTCCTTGTCTTCGAAGCCTAGCGCCACGTAGGTGCGCGCCTCGTCGCGCCGGCGCTGGTCTTCGCCGAGCGTCCCAAGGCAGTAATCGACGACGCTGCGCTTCGAGCCGCTGCGCGATTTTCCGCTGTCGCCGGCGACCGCGTTCAGGCGCAAGAACCGCCGGCTCCCGCCGGTGAGAACGACCTGTGCCATGTCGAGGATTGTCGATTTGCCGGACCGGTTCTCGCCCAGGACCCCGACGTGTCCTGTCACGTGGATGTCGGCGATGTCGAATAGGTGCCAGTTCACCATCGCCAGGTGGCGTAGCTCCATCATGCCTCGTCTCCTGCGGGCTGCGGAAACCGCGCCTCCTCGCTACGCACGTAGCGCTCGAGCCGTTGGAGGGCATCGCCGCCACTGATCAGCTTGATCATCGGGCGGATCCTGATCTCGCAGTCCTGCTGCTCGTCGTCAAAATCACCGATCTCGACCAAACTGCGTTGGGCGGCCTCGCGCAGGATGTCCCGGAAGCGGGCGGCCGAGATCGCGCCTCCGCCGCCGTGTTGCGCCATCTCACGGTAGCGATCGAACAGGTCGTTCAAAGTGGCCACTACGACGGCCCGGTCCTCGACCGCTCCGACGTTCACCTCCTGTTGCCAGTATGCCGCCAGCACCAGCGCAACAATGGTTTCGTCGAGCTTCATTCGAGGCAGCGGCACGTCCTCGTCCATGGCGACGATGCCGGCCCACTGCGCCTCCGGATCGCGATGGACGCGGTATCCGCAACTATCCAAGAAGCCGTCGACCACGTCGCGGAAGCGGCCATCCATGATCGTGTTGTAGACTGTCCCAGTCCGGGGATCTCCCGCGAACACGAACTGCCGCCGTAGCAGGAAGTGCAGCGCTTTGCGGAGGTCGGCTGCCTTTTCCGCACCGAAGGAACGCTCGACGTTTTCGAACTCACTGAGCACGGGCTGCCTCTGCTTTCCGGAAGTGGCCGGATCGCCTGACCACGAAGTTCGCACAGCGAAGCCATTCGCTGTCGTGGGGCGGCGTGTCTGGGCGCGGCTCCAGATCGAACCCGGCCGCGACCTGCGCCGGAATCTCGCCCGTCAGCGCATATCGGCGGGCGCAATCGAAGGCGAGAAAGTCGTCCACGGTATCGATTTCCATGAAGCGGGCTTCCCTAGTCGCGAATGGCGGCACCTGGCCCTCGAGGAATCGTCTGACATCCTCGGGGCGGGGCGCGATGCGAGCGATGTACTCGAGGCGGAGCTTCTTCCGCAGTTCGTAGAGCGGGTCCGACGGCGGCTCGGCGAGCTCCCTTGCTTCCACGGGACGGCGCGGCTGCCTGGCCGGCGCCTGATGGTGCTCCGACCAGGGGGACCGCAGTGGCTCGATGCTCCATTCGATTGTTGCCTTGTGGTGTCTGCCGTCCCGCAGGATGGCATCCAGTCGCCGCACCAGGTCGCCGGCCCGGCCGACGAGTCCCTGCCCGCCCCGCTCGGCGTACTTAATGGTGTTGCGGACCCGGGCTTCGAGCTGCCTCCGGAAGGCCTCGATCCTATCGAACATCTCCCCGATCTGATCGAAGATGCTTTCGATGGCCAGCAGGTCGTCGGCGGCGGCCAGCCGACCGTCCTCGATGTCGGCTGCCATGCTGGAAGCTGTGTACTCCTCGGCGAGGACCTGCATGGTTTGCGGGGTGTAGGAGATCCTCCGCGCGAGATCGACGATGGCGTCGCGGAAGCGGTACGGATGGTTGACGGTGAGGATGGACTCGAAATCCTTCAGCAGGAGCTGGTCGACGAACTCCTCGAAAAAGGCTTCCAGCCGGGTAGCGACGGTTTTCGACTCCATGACTGTCCGTCGGACGCGCTTGAGGTCGGCCAGAATGGCCCGCAGGCTCTTCGTGAACTGGTCGGCCTGATTGCGCGCCTCGCGGACGGCGAGCGCGGCTTCGCGCTGCTTGCGGTCGGTGATCTCGGGCCTCAGTTTTTCGACGGCCTCCAGGTTGAGGCGGATTTGCACGATCAAGCCGCCGAATCGCTGCGAGAGATCCTTGTTGAGGCTCGCGAGCCGCTGGATCACGAGCAGCGGTCCCATAGCCATGTCCACGGTAACGCGAAGCCCGTATTCCTCCTCTTCAAGCCATCCCCAGGCGAGCAGCCGGGCGTACAGTTGTCGGGCAAGACCGAGCGCCTTGTCGCCCTTTTCGGAAGCGAGCGCGACGTCGGCCTTCCGGATCCGGCGGCGTCCCGCGGAGATCATTTCCGGCAGGCCGCCGAAATCATCGCCCTCGTTCCAGAGGGCGGGGTTGGCACGCATGACGTCGTAGATGGCATGGACGACCTGCTGGGGGGTCGGAAACGACGGTGCGCCTGAAAAGAAGCGTTCATGGAGGTCGAGCAGACAGGCCGCGTACAGGTGCTTGTGATCGCGCGAGAAGGCCAAAAACGCGTCGTCATGCAAATGGCGGAACAAGGTCAATGACGCGGCTCCTGGGCCCGACTTCATGCTGAGATGGCGACGCTAAACGCATGATGTGCCGGACATCATTGTTATTGAGAGTGGGTCTTGAAAATACAACCGGAAGATCGATTCGTTCTTAGTATGTTCTAATATAGCTTTCCAGCTCAATCGCTGTCGAGGCTCCAAAAGTCGGATCGGATTTTGTGTCCGGTCTTTAGATACGGAACAATCCGGCCTCAAGTCATTGAATCTATTTGTGTAACTCTTCCGATACAAGGAGTTGCTGGCGCGAGAGATACAACCACTTTGTTACCACTTCGCCAAAACGTTAACAAACATCTATGAAGCATTCCCTCATCGACCGAGTCCTCGCTCTCCATTCATACGCAATTGCGTATTAAACGTAAATATACGCGGAGCCGCATAATCAATAGATATTCGCGAACGCGCATATTGACGTCATATACGCACTCGCGTATCGTGATTTGATGGATACGATCGCCCGCACCCCGCAACAAGTTGGCGCTGGAATCAGACGCTTCCGGCGGCAGAAGAAGCTTACCCAGCGTGACCTGGGTGAGAAGATGCATGCGCGTCAAGCGACAGTCTCGAAGCTCGAGGCCGGCGAACCTGCAACGCAGCTGCGCATCCTGCTGGATGCGCTGGCCGGGCTCGACCTCGAGCTCGTCATCCGGCCGCGCACCAAATTAACGGCTGAAGCGATTGAGGATCTCTTTTGATGGCGCGTCGTCCTGCCCGGGCGCCGCTCAATGTTTACCTCAACACGCGGCTGGTCGGCCGGCTGCGACGCGAGAGCAGCGGCGCAATCGATTTCCAGTATGACAGGCAGTGGCTCGCGTGGGAAAATGCCATCCCTGTTTCGGTGTCGCTGCCTCTGCGCGAGGATCGTTATATTGGCGATCCAGTCGTCGCTGTCTTTGACAATCTTCTGCCCGACAATGACGACATTCGCCAACGCGTCGCTGAACGTGCGCATGCTGACGGCCCCGACGCTTACAGCCTGCTCTCCGCCATCGGCCGCGACTGCATTGGTGCGCTGCAGTTCCTGCCCGATGGTGGCGCGCCCGGAGCCGCCGGCGCTATTGATGGCCGTGCCGCCAGCGATCAGGAGATTGCAGCCATTCTCGGCAATCTTGCCAGCAATCCACTCGGCATCGGCCCCGACCAGGATTTCCGTATTTCTCTGGCCGGTGCGCAGGAAAAGACAGCGCTGCTTTACTGGAAAGACAAGTGGTACGTTCCTCATGGCACGACCGCAACTACGCACATCATCAAGCCGCAGATCGGGAAGTTGCCGAACGGAATCGACCTGACCAGCAGCGTTGAAAACGAGCATCTGTGCCTCGAGCTGGTTGCCGCACTCGGCTTGCCGGTCGCCAAATCAAGCATCATCGATTTCGCCGGGCGCCGCGTGCTCGCAGTTGAGCGGTTCGATCGCACCTGGACGCGCGACGGCCGCCTGTTGCGGCTGCCGCAGGAAGACTGCTGCCAAGCACTATCGGTTCCGCCCGCGCGCAAGTATGAATCCGACGGCGGACCTGGCATCCGCAAAATCTCGGATTTCCTCAAGGGCAGCGATACGCCTGAGGACGACCGGGCCATTTTCTTCAAGGCGCAGATCGTGTTCTGGCTGCTTGCCGCCACCGATGGCCATGCGAAGAATTTTAGCATTCATTTGGCGCCGGGCGGACGTTTTCATCTTGCCCCGCTTTACGACATCATTTCGACCCAACCGAGCCTGGACGCTGGACAGATCAGCCAAAACCAAATGAAGCTGGCCATGGCGATCGGTAGCAACCGGCATTACGTCGTCCACACGGTTCTCGGCCGACATTTCGTGCAGACTGCGAAAAGCTGCGGTCTATCCGACAAAACAGTCAAGGCTGTCATCCAGCAGCTCGGCGATACAGCCGCAAAAGCCATAGATCAGGTGCTGAATGCGCTTCCAAAAGGATTTCCGGAGAAGATGGCCATATCGATTGCTGATGGCGCGAAGCGCCGTGTGAATTCGCTGGCTGGTCTCAAGAGTAGTGAATGATCCGCGGCCAGTCGGCGCGGCGCGTAGGTAGGCTTTTCTGACCGAGCCGGCGTTGCGGCCAAGATCTCGGGATCATAAATTTGCTATGTGTCGCCTTGATGAAAGAAGTTGCTCTCCGCGTCCCATCTTCCAAGGCGGCCTTCATCGAAGGAGCCCAATCAGCCACCGCCGCACTCAATTCGTGCCCGGCGCCTTCACCGCATGAGGCGCCGCTCCAACGCCTCTAGAACGGCGTTGAAAGCAAGTCCGATCATCGTGATGCTGATGATGCCCTACATCTGAGGCATCAGGAACGTGTACTGACTGTTGATGATGAGACAGCCAAGATTTGCCTTCGCCCCAACCATCTCGGACGGCATCAGCACCACGTAGCGGACGCACTGCCAAGACGAGTGCATAAAGATGGTGGGAAGCAGGCAGGATCACCCTCCGGATCAGTTTCTGCAGGGTCGCGCCCAGCATCGTGATGCGCGAGAGGCTTGCCGGAAGGCAACTATTTGACAAGCGTCTGACGGCGCCAGCTCTCGACAGCCTTGTCGAGCGTCGCCGCAGCCGCTGGGTCGGCCCAACGATCCCAGAACTGGATCGTGCCGCTAAGCGGTTCGTTTATCGGTTTGGCAATGCGGATACGCGTGGGCAGTAGAATCGCATCGCCAACGA
Source organism: Bradyrhizobium sp. cir1 (assembly GCF_014198245.1). Taxonomy (GTDB): domain Bacteria; phylum Pseudomonadota; class Alphaproteobacteria; order Rhizobiales; family Xanthobacteraceae; genus Bradyrhizobium. The sequence continues at coordinate 20,115 of NZ_JACIHE010000017.1, read as the reverse complement.
CGAGTGCTTCGCCCGTGTCGAGGACCGGAAGCAGGTCGCCGAAGCCGCCGAGGCTGTCGGGCAGCAGCCGTCGCACGACAGCTTGGTCGTCACCGTTGGTTAGCCGCATCGCGATGAGATTGTTGCACTGGCTGGCGACCGTGCGGTTCACTTCGGCGGGGCGCTGGCTGATCACCACCAGCCCGACGCCATATTTCCGCCCCTCCTTGGCGATGCGCTCGAAGGTAGCGATCGCATTCTCCGCGGCGCCCGAAGTCGGATCCTGTGGAATATAAAGATGCGCCTCGTCACAGAACAGGGCCACCGGATGGCGAAGCCCCTGCGTGCTCCACTGCTGCACGTGGAAGGCCATGCGCGCGACCATGCCGACGATCAGCGGCAAAATGTCGGATGGAACTTCAGAGAAGTCGATGATCTTGACGCCACCGTGGCCGCCTTTGGCCGCCCTGCCACCGAGCAGCAGCTCAACTGCGCGATCGAGCCAATCATAGCTGTCCGCCACGCCGGACGCAGGGAATAGGAAGCCGAGGCGTCGATCGGTGCGTTTGCCCTCGAGGCGCTGGATTAGACGGCTGAGCTTGCCGTGGAAATCGCCCTGCTTCTCAGTGCCCGCCTTGGCTCCCGGTACCATCTCGGCGTTGAGCCGGTTGAGCTCGCCTAGCACGGTTTCCATCCTGAAAGGCACCGGACTGTCGATCGTGAAGTTGGCGAGCACCTCGACATGACCGCCGGCTTTCAGGAAGCCCGTCTTGGCGTCGACGACGGTACGCGACATGATCATGGCCTGGTTTGGGGCGTTCTGATCGGAGCGGTCAACAAACATCGAGACAAGCGCCTCGTAGCTCATGAGCCAATAGGGCAAATGCAGCACACCATCGTTCAGCCCCTTCCCCGCTTCGATATCGCTTGGGCCCGCGACGCGAAGATGGACGAAACCGTCGCCAGCCATCGACGCATATTCTCCGTGCATGTCGAACACGATGGCATTGGCGCTGTCGAGCTCGGCGATTTGCTCGAGCAGGCGCGCGGTCGTCCACGACTTGCCCGAGCCGGTGCTGCCCACGATGAGCGCATGACGCTGGAACAACCGATTGCCATTGACGAACGCCTGAGCGTTGGGATCGAGCGTATGGGCGCCAAGCGACAGGCGCTGCGCGCCGCCGGTCACCTCCGAAATCACCCCCATGAAGCGCGTAAGGCGCTCGCCTTCGAGAGCGAAGCAGCAGGCATCGATCTCCGGGACGGTCTCAAGCGTCCGGCGGAAGACATTGGCGCGCGGTCCGTCCCGATCGAGCAGCGTGCCGATCAACATAATCCGAACCAGATTGACTTCGGGATGCGCGGCCTCGCCTAGCTCGACATCGGCGATCTTCGCTTCACCGAGCGCGGTACGGATGATCTTTTGGATCACACCAATTAACTTATGGCCGGCAAGGCTGCTCTGGAGCGCAACCAGCCGGTTCACCTGCAGCGCCCGCAGCGCCTCGACATCATCGACGTGGACGATCACCGTGGTCGTGTCGACCGATTGGACGCGGCCCAGCGCTTCTCCGTCCGCAAAATTCAGAATGCTCACGCGGAAACTCCTGTCATCTCATTGAGGAAGCGGTCGAGCCGCCAGATCGGTTGATCTACGTCGAACCCGTTGGGCACGTCGTGCATGTAGGCGCGCGCGCCCATCGTCCCCTCCTCGATCGCGAGGTATCGCCGGCAGCGTCCGCCGCCCAGGAAGGTCCGGGCGGACGTGGTCAGCTCTTTGGTAATCACGACAAGCGGGACGGAATCGCGGTCGCAACGCTCGATCAGCTTGGTCTGAAGGTGTTCGTCGTTAAAGCCATAACCAACGCAGAAATAGGCGCGGGCGTTCTCCAGCGCGGCGTCGCTGCAGCCCAAGATCGTTCGGAACGGCTCGACATGTGTCAGCCGGTATTTATCGATGCCCGGCGTGATCATCAGCGGCGAGTATCCGGCCGGCACTTCGGGCATTCCGCGAACGCCGATGATCTGGCCAGCGGAATCCTGGAACCAGTCGAGAGAGCCATGCACTTTCCAGACGGCAACGGTACGGGTCACCTGCCGATTAACGAAAACGCGCGTGTTCGAATCGCGGGCGCGCGATTGCAGATAACCGTAGTTGAAGCCGATGAACGTGCTTACATCGACGGCATCCGCGGCATATTCGGCAAGCCGGTCATAGTTAGGCGTGACGACATGGACGGTCTTGTGTGTGCTGTCGAAGAGATGGCGGTACAGCCGCGAAAGGGGTAGCGCGCGCCGATCCGCCACAAGCGTCTGGAGGACGCGAAGATCGTGCGGCAGCAGGACAGCGCGGGTCTCGGTGGCGATGAACTGGGTCTGGCGTTCCGTCGGTCGCACGGCCTGGAGGGCGCTTTCGAGATCTTTGCCGGCTGCAAGCTGCGCGACGAACTTATCCCATTCGCTCCTCTCGTCTGCTGTCCAGCTCGTTGGAGGCTTGATAGCGGAAAGCTGCAACGCCAAGCCGCCCATGCCGGGCACACCGTGTGCAGCCGAGGCGCCGCTGCCCAGAATGATCACCGGTGTGGCGCTAAGCGCCGCCTGCGCGAATTCCTGCGCCATCTCCGGCGCGCTCTTGGCCGCCATACAGTCCCTTCCCGGCCAACGCGGACTGTATCCACTACAGCCGTCGTCATCCCCATGAGATTTAGTGAATGGAACAATTTCGGCGAGGATTGCGTCCTCGCTAAATCTGAAATTAGCCCTTAGCCGATCAGGTTACGTTTGGTGTCGCGGCGACGAAGGGCCTGCAGCACCGTGAACTTTCCGGGATTGATCTTCCCCAAAGGAAGTCCGAGAAGCATATCGACGCAAACTCCGCGTCGCGGACTGCGTTTGAACTTAGCGATTATGATGTCGAGACATGCATTCTGTAATCCATCTAAGCAACATTCTTCATTTGATGTGGGCGAGGCTCAAGCGTTGCCGTCGAAACACTCCTGCCAAACGCAGTAGACGCCACATCAAGCAGGTGCTGGTGATGGGTGAAGAAAAGCACCTGCGTTTTCTCCGCAAGCAGTTGCAACACCCTGAAACCGGCCGAGGCGCGCGCATCGTCATAATTGATGAAAAGATCATCGGCGATAAATGGCACCGGCGCAGCATGCATCAGATACTCTTCAACAGCAGCAATGCGCAGCGCGAAAAAGAGCTGATCGGCGGCGCCTTCGCTGAGACCTGATACGGGCACCGCTCCACCGTCCCCACGCACGCCCGCCAGATGTGGCAGATCTTTTTCGTCGTATTCGAGCGTAAGGCGTTGGAACGAGCCGCCGGTCAGAATAGAGAACAGCTCCCCTGCCCGTTTGAGCAATGGTGCCTGCTTTTCGCGCCTAAACCGCTCGATCGCCCACCTCAGGATGATGGTTGCGGAGCGAACGCGCGCATACTGCGCCGCCACCTCCTTCATCTCGGCCAAAGCCAGCTGACGATCACCAGCAGCTTTGGCCGCAGCGGCGTCGCCGCCGACGGCTTCGAACAAACGCAGTATCATTGCGGCTCTGAATTGCGATCAGCTGGCGTTCCCTGACATCTTTGAGTATTGCCTTTAGCGTTTGCTCCCGAGCCGTTGTTTGATCGGGATCGGCGCTGCGACATTCCTCGGCGAGTTGTTCGACAGCAAGCCCATCGCCATCAGCCTCAAGCGTGGTCCGCAAGCGCGATCGCTCATCGCGAAGCGCGCGTTGTAGATCGGACTGAAGAATAGCCGCTCGCAATCTGTCGATCGAATCGACGGCTGCGGCCCTTTTGAGGCCATCTATTGCGGCCGCGGCGTCCGTCCTGGACTTGTCGCATTCTTCCAATTTCTTCTTGAGGCCCCGCATCGCCTCAGCTTTTTCGTCGCGGGAGACGACAGTCTGCCTCGCCGCATTCAATTGCGCATGGAGTTGGAGGATTGCTTCATCTGCATTCTGCCCGGAAAACCGTGGCGCGATCGCATTTACGAGCTTTTCGACATCCTCCGTAAACGCCGTGATGTCCCGCTCGATCTTTCCAATGCGCTCGTGGTTCAAATCCGCGATCTTGGCAGACGTCTCCCGCATCTGATCGATTGCTTCGATTTGCTCTTGAACGGTCTCAAGCGGGGCTTCGGGTAACAGATTGAGACCCCTCAGGGCCTCCTTCCATTGCGCGTTCCAGACATCACGCTCTTTCGCAGCGTTTTCAACAGCCACGCGCCTGCGTTCGACTTCTGTTGCGACCTTCCGTTCCTCGAGCGCGAGTTCATTCCTCTTTTGTGTGTTGCCCTCCTCCGTGCGGAGGCGCGCTTCGGCAGCACCAAGAATTCCGTTCAGCGGCAGTATATCTGCCGAGGCTGCGATTGCCGTGTCCGCCATCAAGCTGGCGAGATGTTGCTTGGCCTTTGCAATTTGCTGCTGGAGCGAGGACCCTGCATGAAGCGCGGCGTCACGCTTTGCGATTTGATCGAGCACGCCAGCCCTCGCATCGAGCCAATCCAGCATTTCGTATCCGGAGAACGCGGGTCATCGGTAACCTGTTTCCACAGGATCGCCCAAGCCTCGGCCAACGCTTTCTGCTCTTCGGCGAACGAAAAAAGCTCCTGCTTGGCGGATTCAAGGACGTCTTGCTCGTCAGCGATTTGCCGCGCCAGCACCATGGCCGCAGCCGTCGACTGCGCATTCTGAAAGCGACGGTCCGCCGCGGTGTCGGCGTCTTCGATGGCCTTCACATAGGCATTGAGCAGCGGCTCGCCGCTTGTAAAAGCGAGCTCCTCCGATTCTGGCACCATGATCTTGTCGACATGTCTGCGCCTGATGATAGACCATCCGGCATCTCGCCGTTCGCGCAGTTTCTTCAACTCCTCAACGCCGACAATTCTTTCATCCGACACAAGACGAGCATAAGACTTCCGATTGTTTTCGACTGTACGCGTCAGCTCACGCGTCACAGCTTGCTGGCGCTGAATACGCGCCTGAAGCTCGCGGGCGGCATCGCGATGCGCCCTTACCGCGTCTTCCGCCGGGCTTTTCAAGGCCTGCAAACTCGTTTCACTCACGATAGGCGGATTCATATCAGCCATTTGCCGCTGACATGATCTATCGGCATCCTGATGCTCTTGATGGATACTCAGGAGACGCGCATCGAGATCGCCAAAAGCACGAATGGACTCAACGACCCCAGCCAGCACCGAAAGGTCTTTCTGCGCTCCGAGCGCTTCAATCCGTGCCTGGATATCGGCGAGTTTTTCGCTGGCATCCTCTAGCGCCGCTTCAGCGCTATCAACGGCGGCAAATCGGCTGCCACGCGATGTCAACAGTCCGCGGACTGCTGCAACCTTGGCCCGCGGCGGAATTCTCTCGACCAGGTCGGCGACGGACCCTGTCCACCCCAGTTCAATCGCCGCGCGCTTCAGGACTTCTTCCGCTGCGGCGAGTTCGACCCGCCGCTTCGGTAAGTCCGCCCGGCCCGAAGAGAGTTGTATGCTGCGCTTCGAAAGTCGTTCAATCTCGGTTTGGTGGAGCAGAACGCCATCGTCAACCACAAGTCCGGAAATTTCCGTGCCGATTGTTGCGATCTGTTCGCGGAATGCGCTTATACGCACTTCTGCAGCAGCGTTATCGCCCGAGGCCTCCTCAAATTGGCTAGCCGCGTCGGGAGGTAATTCGACCACCGCGCCGAGGTCCACTATCTCGGTTTCAATCTCTTGAAGCCGACGCACACCGCGATATACGCGCCGGACTCGAGAAATCTTCGCAAGTTCGGAAACGTGCTCTTCGATTTCCTTCTCGATCTGATTGCAAAGGCCGCGCGCCTCATCAAATGCGGATTTCAATTCCTGCCATTTGTTTACGCTCACCGTGTGTTGACGCAACGCCGCATCAGCCTCTTTAAGGCGGTCTTCCGCTTGGTAGTATTTTCGGTGTCCCGCCTTGCGGCTGGCCCAGAGCCCATCCGCCTCTGCCTGCATCGCACCCAGCCGATCGCGGAGACCTGACACGCCGGCCCCGGCGGCGAACAATGCCGCGCCGATATCATCCTTGGCCTGGGTGATATCCCGCCCGCCAGCCCGCAGGCGCTCATGGTCAAGACAGAACATCCGGCAGAAAAACGCGCGGTCCATCCCGCCGAGCAAAGGAGCAAGCATGCCATCGCCAGCCGCAAGCGGCAGATCGTCCGGACCGAGAAGCGTGTCCTTGTTGCCCTTGCGACGCCGGACCGAAAGCAGCGCGCCGTCGCGTTCTAGGGCGGCGCCGATGCGCAGCGCCGCATTCTCATGCAGGAAATTACGGGATGATTGCCCGGGAATACCGAAGAGTAGATCTTCAATCGCCGACATCGTCGTCGACTTTCCAGCCTCATTCTCGCCGTACACGACATGAAAGTCAGGTTCGCCTGACGGAAAATGAAGCGTCGTGCCGGTGAAATGTCCGTAACGGATCAGGTCAAGAGAACGAATACGCACGGATCAACGCCTTTCCGCAGTCAGACGTGCGCTCAGATATTCGCCAGCCTGCTCAATCACAACCGAGTATTGTTTCGCGATCACCGCTTCGAGAAGAAAATCGTCAATATCAAGTACCGCGTCGTGAGGAAGCCTGCGGACAAGGTCGCCCAGATCGTTCGCGATTTCTGCCTGGAGATCGGAATCCCCCGCAGCCTGAGCTAGTAGGACTTTGAGATCGTTGATCGCGCTGCCCTCTGACTGGTTAGAAACTGCCGTCGCAGGCACGGTCGCATTGATCACACGTTCGATCCATGCAACCTCTTCGCCAAGAGCCAGTGCTGCGGCCCTCGCTTCAGCCAACAATTGTGGCGCAGACGCCATCAATTCGGCGTGAAGAGCCGTCGGGCCAGTTAGTTTGATGCGACAAGCCAGCAGTCGGCCTTCTGCGTTCTTGGCCGCCTCGTCGATCGAGCGTTTGATTTGATCTACAACATCCCCGAACCGCGCGCTACCACTGACCGGTACATCGACATGCATCCACCGCACGACATCCGTTTGGAGCAGCTCAGCGCCTTCGATCGCTCCGTCTTGGACCGTAACGAGCTGCGCCGATTTCGGGCCGGCTTCGCGGATATGGCGCCCCTGTAGATTGCCGCAGAACACCACGTGCGGATTTCGATGCAGTACGCCGCCCTGATGCACGTGCGCGAGCGCCCAATAGTCGTACCCCTTGTTGACCAACTCTTCGAGCGTGCAAGGGGCGTAGTTCTCGTGAGAACCGCCCATTCCGCCGAGTGCAGTATGCAGCACGCCGATGTTGAAATAGCCTTTGATCGGCGCGGGATAGGCTGCCGCCAGATTTTCCGTCGTCGCCTGCAGGCGGAAGCTTTGACCGTGAAGGGCGACGCGGCAATCATCGAGCTTGAAAGTTTGAGGCTTTCGATAGCTAAACACCTCAACATTGTCGGGAAGCGTCAGCCGCTTCGTGATTTGGCTTTCGGCGTCATGATTGCCGTGCAACACGAAGGCGGGGATTTTCGCCCCCCGCAAACGACCCATCTGCCGAACGAAAAACAGGCCGGTGTGAAAATCGCGCCAATCGCCGTCGTAGAGGTCTCCGGCGATGACCACGAAAGCCGCCTGTCTATCGATTGCCTGAGTAATGAGGTCCTCAAAGGCAGTTCGGGTCGCCGTTCGAATACGCTCGGCCGCTGGCCCCTCCTGTCCGCTCAGGCCTCTCAGGGGGCTGTCCAGATGTATGTCGCCGGTATGGATAAATTGGAAAGTGCTCACAACAGGACTCGCTTAATTCCAATCAGAACAAACTAGTAAAATCCTCTTATCGCAATCTTGGGCGGAGTGTTGTCACCAAGTATCGGCAAACGCTGAAAGGGATTGTCGATGAGGGGTCGAGGGGGCCGCCGAATTTGAGGGCGACGCGAAGATTCGGCGGCACGTTTAACATGAGTATCGCGTCATCCATGTTGCGGACCGTGTGACTTTGGGTAAGGTTCGTACAAGGTCGAATCTGAGCCAGCTCCTCAGTCCTGCGAGCCGCTTTCCTCGCGACCTTGCGTCGAAATTCTGGCAAATGCGGCGATCGGCTGGGAACACACACCGTGCCGCGCTGACGCTTTGGAGAGGACCAACTTTGGTCACTCTCACGGACCCCGATCGAAGCGAGCCGAAATGCCGAGATGCCCGATCACTTCCAGTTGTCGCTCCTGGGAGAGACTTAAAACCTTCGCGACGATCCCACGCCTTCATCTTCTGCAACTCCGGAGTCAGAAACCCTGGTGTGCAGCACCCGAAGCAGCCTAGCTGCTCGGCATCGATAGAAAAAAGCTGCTGCGGCGTGAGCTCAATCGGCTTGAGCCTTCATCCGGACCCGGGCCCTTCGACCGGACACCGTCCACAATTGAAAACTTACCTCGTCGTGAAGAGGAAAATTCGCCAATTTCTGCCGGGCACCGCAGATATCAAGCGAATTTTCTCATTTCGCGCTGGAGTTCATCGAAGAAATCAACCGCATCGATGTACCCATGCGGTACTGCAGATACGCCAAGTCTATGTCGCGAAGGTTCTCATCGCCGACCTTACGCAAGACGCCATCGTCGTCATGGACAACCTCTCCAGCCATAAGGGACCAAGGGTGCGCCAGATGATCGAGGCTGCGGGTGCACGCCTGCTGTACCTGCCTCCCTACAGCCCCGGCTTCAATCCCATCGAGAACGCCTTCGCCAAGCTCAAGCCACTCTTGCGTAGAGGCCGCAAAACGAACCGTTCACGGCCTCTGGAGCGCGATTGGTCGCATCACAGGAACCGAATGCCGCAACTACTTCATCGCCGCAGGATACGCTGCAACATGATCGGCGGATGCTCTAGAGTTGGAATCGTACCGAGCGGCGCATCGTTCATCGTTCCGGTTGCGAGGCATCGGACTCCTAGGATAGGCGATGTGCCAGTCAATCAGTCCGCTTCACCCCCGGATGGATGCCCTGATGCCAAGCAGCAATTGCGCAACAAGCAATAGTGTCGGTCAGCTGCGAAGCTGATGAATTGCATCTTTGTCGCTGCCGCGCGCCCCTGCGGCCATCTTTCGGGGAGATCGAGCGCCCATGCGCGTAGATCCGCCGGCCGAGCGTTTTCAACAAACGACCCATTCAGCGCGCCGGCATCCGAAAACAACATGACGTTGACGCTCCTCGCAAGGATGGCCATTTCACAGCTCAAGCCCGCGGTCCCCAAGCACCTGGCGCATCAGAGGACCCTTGATCTCGCGGGCGATCTCCTCGCTAATCTGGGCTCCGAATTGCAACTCGGCATCGCTATCTCCGGTTAGCTGATGGTCGGCGAGCCGTTGCTCAAGGCGGCTCGGAAACTCCTCGTCCATCGCCTCCCTGAGCCGGCCCTCCATCTGTGCATGAGCTTGTGGCGCAATCCGACTCACCACCATCTCCCAGGGTTGCCAGCGAGTTGCCAGATAGTGGGCGAACCCCGTCGCCTCCTCGTTGCGCACCTGGATCTCGGCTGCGGTGAGGTCGTCTTCAGTGACGTGGGCGACATCAAAGAATCGCATATCCGGAGCGATGAGCTGCAGGTCCAGCCGCTCACGTAGCTTGACCTGATAGGCGAGATAGACCTCGACCTCGTCGACGAACCCGAGCGAGTCGACCTTCTGACGGGCGATCGGCTCGAGCGCGTTCAGGCGGAACAGGACCCGCGCCTGCTGGATGAGTTCGCCGAGCCGATCGTCATAGGCTCCGTCCTCGACATCAGCGTTCAGACGTGCGGTCTGCATGCCGTTCCAGGTCAAGGTGACGCGATCCTGGCAGGTCTCGCTCGCCCCGTAGGCCAGCTCAAAAAACTGCCGCCGCAATTCCGGCCTGATCGCCGCCTGCCGTAGATCCTCGGCCACCGCCTCTCGGAATTCGGGATTGTCATAATTCACAGTCTTCTGCAGCTTGTCGAGGAAGAGCGCGTATTCCGGGGCACCCTCCTCGTGGGCGAAGTTCTGCCAGACGGCGATCGCCTCCGGCTCGCCCTTCAACCAGTCCGCGACCGCATTGGCCAGCGGCCGTTCCTGGTCCACCATCGTTCCTCCACCCATTGAAAAGAAGACCCGCGGGCCGGCATAGCTCGGCGCATTCAGGGCTGCCGCCAAATTCGTCCGCACCTGCTCGGGCAGCGCATGATCCTCCACATAAACCATGCACCCAGAACCTAGCCGGGTCAGCAGGGTCTCTGGCAGGCTGGTGAGCCGATTGTTGCGTGCCTCGAGCATCTGGAGCTCGGTCGGGAGGTTCTCGGGCAAGCTCGACAGGCTGTTGCCGCTGACGTGGAGTCTCTGGAGCTCAGTCGGGAGGGTCTCGGGCAGGCTGTTCAGCCGGTTATCGCGGGCGAAGAGCAACAGGAGCTCGGCCGGGAGAGTGTCGGGCAGGCTGGTCAGCCGGTTGCCGTCGGCTTCGAGCTCTTTGAGTTCGGGCGGGAGAGTGTCGGGTAGACTGGTCAACCGGTTGCTACCGAGGGCAAGCGACTGAAGTCCGGTCGGTAAGATGTCGGGTAGGCGGGTCAACAGGTTGCCGCGGACATCGAGGTCCTGGAGCCCGGCCGGCAGGTTGTCTGGCAGGCTGGTCAACCGATTGCTGCAGACGGCGAGTGTCGAAAGGCTCTCCGGAAGCGTTTCAGGCAGCCCGGTCAGCTGGTTGCTGCCGATGACCAGAGACTGGAGTCCGGTCGGGAGAGTGTCGGGCAGGTCGGTTAACCGGTTGTTGCTGGCGCCAAGCGTCCGGAGGCCGGACGGAAGGGTGTCAGGCAGGCGCACCAGCTCGTTGTCGCTGACGTTGAGCGACTGGAGCCCGGGCGGAAGGGCGGCAGGCAGTGTCGTCAGGCCCAGATCATGCAGCTCCAGCCCTGCATAGACGTCGCCGGCCTCTGCCCAGGCTCTTATTCGTCTTACGGCCTCTTGGCGGTCTTCGTCTTGCGTCTGCCCCTCCTCGCCGGCCCAGGTGTCCAAGATGTGGTCGAGCCGCGATTGCCTGAGGACGGGGTCTTCAAGGTCCGTCGTACTGCCATCGCCCGGCCGGGGCTGTCGGCCGAGGATTGATACTCCGAGATCTTGCTGCCAAGGAATTGCCGCGGTCGTTGGCCACTCAGGCACCACATCACCGGGCTCCGCCCACCAATGCTCCTCCTGATCGAAACTTTGCGTCGGCCAATCGGCAGCTGCATCCACGCCGTGGCAACTATCCGTCAGACTGAAACTGCCGGCTGGCAACTGGCCACTCCGATCCGCGCCCGGAAAAAGCAGATCTTGATTGACGCCTTGTCCAGAGAAGGCGGGCGAATCCGAGGGCAACCCCGAGATGCCTTGTCCGACGCGATCCCCGTGCGGCATTCTCAAAAAATCCGCATCTCTGTTCGACACAACGTCGCGGTCGCTGAGGTTATTTGAATTCTGGGGCGGGCGCTCGTGCGGATGCAACTCGTTCAGGTGCTGCTGAAACCCCGCTTGGTACTCCTGCTGCTGTCCCAGCTCGTCGTCGTACGCCCGCTCGACATCTGGGGCCTCGACGGGGTGGAGGTGGTTGAACGCATCCATCCGATTCTCCTGACAAATCTGAGAAGCTAACGTCGAACCTGGATAAACACGTTCTCGCTACGAGGCTTAGCTTTCGAGAAGCTGACGAGGAATCTGAATGATTGTAACTGCCCTGTTAGGTCTCCGTGGGAGGCTTAGCGCTTGAACGCCCGCATCGCAGTTCGACATGCCGAGCCCGGATCATCTCGGGGTTTCGAGAAGCCGACTTCTGAGCCTCTCAAGAACGTCCGCGCTTGTGGGCGCCGGAAAATTCATGCTGGGACACATCGCAATGTCGGTACCCCTGTTGTCCACTGAACGTAAGGTCATATGTCCGCCGCTGTATGTTCCATATCTTCCGACACCGCCGTGCTAGCGACCTTCTCCGGTCCGGCGCGACTTTGTCAGAGAGCGGCCAATTGCTCCGAAGCGAAAGCCATGACCTAAGCGGCATCTTTGACGAAGATAGAAATCCAGAGACTCGCACATTGACCCTGCCGGGGCTGGTACGCATCGAATGACCACTCCGCGATTCGCAACGCGAGCGGGCCAAGCGTTTGGAGACAAGGATTTGGAGGCAAGAGTTGGAGACAACGATCCACATGAGGCGCGGGGGCTTGCCGAGTTCGTCTCCTTGATGGCGAAGAAGGCTACGACATCAGCACAAAGCTCGCCGTAACCTGGGCGCTCTGCCACTCGATCGGCGCGCATCATGGCCTTGCGATTAACCGCCGTTTGTGGTTTCACACGCCACGTCGCGGATATCGTGCCGGGAGCAGACATCCTGCTATCCGGCGGGCCGTCGAGCTACATAAGCGATGCGGAAGATCGGGCGCTACTGGCTGAAATCCTTGTCGTCGTCTTCGAGCAGCGCCTTGAGTGCGATGATCGTAACCTTGTGCGGAAGATCGTCGGGCACATCACCCGGAAGCCTTGAGCGCAGATGTGCAGCCACGTTTTCCGGCGGTGAGGCAGGCGGGCTCGGCTTTCTCGCGTCATGCGTCTATTCCTCGCCTAGGGCGATGGGCTGCTGCGCCTTTCCGGCGATGGCTCCGCTTGCTTCAGGCGCTCTAGGTAGCCGCGTGCGCGCGAAATAACCGCCTCGACCACCGTGTCCATGACGGGATCGCCGCCGGCAGGCATGGCTTCGACCTCGGCCTTGGCCGCCATTGCATGGTGCGTCACGGCGTGAGCAATCTCGGAGACACGCCGGATCGTCTGCGCTGGAGAGGGCTGCAGTCGATGGCGAAGCGCTCCCAGTGGTTGCGTCCGAGCTGGTCAGCCTGTTTCTGCCCGCCGATGTTCTGCGCCATGTTGCGGGTGATCTTCGGATATGGCGCCGCACAGACGAGGTCCTAGCCTGGCGCCGGCGGCACCGCGCGCCGATAGCATCAGCGAATAATTTTCTAGCGTGGGAATCCGTGTTCCACACCATGGGATTGAAGATGGCAAGATCGAGGAAGCGGGCGGTCTCCTGTGCTGTGATGTGGCGCTGGACCACGCCGACCATGTCGGCCAATGATGGTCCTTTTAGGCCTCTATCGTTGTTCTGGTACTTGGCAGCTGGCGGTCGGCCCAGGGCTTGGCAGGAGTCCTCCTGATGCAGCCGCCGCCACCTCTTGCCGTCATGACGTCGGTGATAGCGCTCAACCAGCAGGTAGCTACGTTCGCCTGCCGTCCCGGTCGTCACCTTCGGCGTCGGGCTTCCGATCATGCGCGCGAGCGTTAGGCAGAATGCCTCGTTCTGGACGGGGCCAGGCAAGCGCTCGCCATCGGGCTTGATGATGTGGGTCGATGGCGCGCCGTCGATCGGTATGTGCAGGGTGTCGCCATCCAGAGCGACGGCGAGCCTCGTCTGCGTACCGGCAAGCGACATCGACACGCCATCTTCGCCGACGAGGAAGGGCTTGTGGGGTAGCTCATTGAGGATGCGCTCGAGCGAGGCCTTGTCGGGGATCTCTCGCCATTTGCCGGCAATCAGCCCCGTGTCAGGTTGTCCGACGGAGAGCGCGCCGGTGGTGTCGCGGCCCATCTCGGCAAGAACACCGATGACATCGGCCGGCGACTTGCCGAGCATATGACCTACGGTCCCGAGAGTTGCGTTCTCCGGCAGCAGATTTGCCGCCCATACCAGAATTGCCGAGGCATCATGCGACGCCCGCGAGAGCGGCATGGTGAGCGACACAGGGAAGGCGCCGGTCAGCCCGCGCCAGGATTCGGCATAGGTGAAGCCTGACGCTTCGTCGGCCTGTGCGGCTCGCGAACCGGCAGCGGATGGGCGATATAGGGGACGATCTCGCTGCGGCGAAACCGCGTCAAAACATGAGCGCCCCAGCTGAAACCACATCGCGGAGCCTTCCTCCTTGTCCGCTCGCGGGTTCGACTCTGCACTGACGACGAGCAGCATCGACAGCGCAGCTGCGGCCAACAACTCCTTCCAATGATCGTCCACTTGGTCCTCGAGGCCGGCATGGCAATCAGACGGCTTGAAGTCGAAGCAGCAGAAAGACTATGTTGGACAAATTCATTTTTTTGTTCAACAAACGGTTAAAGTTCTATGGCAAAAAGATCGGCTAGCAAGCCCACGCCCCTCCGGGCGAAACGGAGAACTGCATCCAAGGATGGCTCGGTACTGATACAGACCTTTAAGCGTGAGCTGGCGACCAGCGGGCTTGTCGCGAGCAAGGCACGATTTGAAGCGGTCATGCTGGCGGCGGAATGAGCTGGCCTTTTGAGTGAAAAAGGCAGCCGCATCGGTGGCCGGGTGAGTCCCGCCTTGGTCCGGCAGGCCAAGCACCAGACGGGCATCGAGACGGATACGGAGTTGATCGAGTTTGCGTTGGCGACGGTCGCACTCGAGGACAACTTCGCAGAAGCGTTCAAGAAGTCTCGGGGCAAGGTCGACCCAGCGCTAAAGCTCGGTTTCTAACGTGGCGGAATTCGACTTTGACGCGGCACGACGTTGGGCGAGGTTCGATCCGGAAAACACGCTGGCACGGCGCAGCGACGATGAACTTCCGTTCGTCAGCGCCGGCCTGACCGCCGGACGGGGGCTACTGCTCGATACCTGCGTCTATATTGATCAAATGCAAAATCGTTCCCTCCGATCCTGGACGACCTGATCACGCAGCGACAAGTCAATCATTCGACTGTCGCGATCCAGGAGTTGATGCACACGGTCGGCGCGCTCAATCCTTCCGACGCGCGAACCGCTTCTGTCGTCGATGTGATCGGGAAGCAGATCAAAGCGATGCCGCCGCATCGGATCTTTGCGCCGGACATAGACGTGTTGGGACGAGCCGCGCTGCTATCAGGGATCCTCTGCCGTCTACAGGGATATGAAAAGGACGGCAAGTTGCGCGCGCTTCAGAATTGCGTGCTGTTCCTGCAGGGGCAAAAGCTCGGCCTGGTCGTCCTGACTGCGAATGTCGGCGACTATGGTATGCTACTCCAGCTGATACCAGCCGGACGCGTGCTGTTCTATCGTTCGAAATGATCTCCATTAATGTTTGAGAAAGATTTTGACGACCTTCGCTTTCCGACACCTCCAAGCTTTGGTTGACCGAGGGTTCAGCATGAACTTTCCGAATCAGCGGTGTCCCTGGCTGGACCGGCCCGTCGTTGACGATTTCGCATGCACGGCTGCGCCAGCCGCGATCGATGCGCACAGAACCCTCCGGCATTTGGGGTAGCAGCACCGCGGTCGCGACGGGTTCGAACAGCCTGTTGTGTTCAGCCGGATAGGCATGGACCTCCATTTCGGGACCTCATCAACAAGCTGGACAACGAACTGGTGAGATCCTCACCCAGAGACTCTCCGTCTGCGCTGAGTTGCCCGCGACAAGAAGGAACACGGAATCGCCTTGATGCCACCCGACCGCGTTGCAGAGGGAAAGGTACGTTGCGCCGAGATTGGGCCGGAACATCGCTTGCGCGAGGAATTCAGCGAAGATCTCTGTGCGCTAATCATAGGCGAAGCCTTCGAGCTCGAAGCGATGATCATAGACGAGAAGGCTGGTCTCCTGAGGGTCCGCATCTACACGCTCGGTCCAGCGAGAAGCTGTCACCATCATGCGACCTTGAAGCATCTTGAGTTCTACAGCTTGCCGCGCCGCGATCGCGTTCTTCTTCACCTACTCGGCCATTCCCCCTCTTCCCCTTCGTGCGCGCCCGCTACTGCGCGCAGGTGCAAGACGGAAGCCCCGCCGGGATCGGCCCGTGTTCCGCCAACCACTTCATGAGCTCGAGGCGTGCGCGACGCGCACTTCCCGGCTGTTCACGAGCGTACGGCTCGACGTGGCCAGCTGGCCGAAATATGGTGCCACAGCGGCACTGCGACCTGGCTGGTAGAGCCGTAACTCTGGCTGCAGCGATTGGTCAACGGCTTCAGAAGATCGAGGCTCTCAAGCCGTTTGCGAGCCCCCCATGCCAAGAAGAGATGGTCGAAAGACCGAACGCCCGGCGCGCCGTGACGAGGCATCGCCGGACAGGTGCGAGAGCAAGCTTTGCAGAGAGCACTTTCCGGAGGCAAGTCAGATCAGCCAACCCGGAGATCCTCAGCTGACGTCTTACCCGAACGCCAGGCCTTGAGCTGATAACTTACCCGCGGCCCCCTCTTCGACGGTGGTGTAGGCGGCTCTTTCGACGGCACTGATGTGCACGATGACGTCGGGACCTCCGTCCGCGGGCCCGATGAACCCATGACCTTTGGTAGGGTTGAACCACTTCACAATACCCATTGCCACCGCGGGCATCTCCATAGTGATCTGGCGAAGAGTCTCCCCGCCATCAAGACGGTCGGCAAGAGATGCCCAGCGTCGCTGTGCTGGTCACGTGCTCGTTTTTTTCGCGTCTAGCTGCGGCCGCATCGTGCAAGCGACAAAAATCCTGACGTCGACGACACTTCGCCTCAAGGCTTCAGCCCAGATGACGTTTTGATATTCGCTTCACTCGTCGCGCGCCACCGGCTTACAGAAGAGTTGCGGAGCCTCGAACATGCCGCGCTTATGCAGAGCCGGCGGAAGGTTTTCATCGACGTTGAACAAGAGCGCGGTCGTGACTCCATTGCGCAGCCTGGAGCAGGATTATCAATGCGCGCATGCCTGCATGAAGATATCTGACATGTTTTCTCAAGCACGAAGACACTCGCAGGGATGCGCCTCCGGCGTCTGTGCGGCTATCTAACCCGGCGAACGGTCAGCTTCCAGAAAGCTGGACCTGCCAGTATGGCATCGTCGAGATATCTCGGTCGATCCACGAATGCATCAAGCGCGAACATCGTCAAACGGAGTTACGAGATGGTTCGAATCCATGCCGCGCTCGACACCGCAACGTCAGGCGCTACTGAGCAAGATGAAAGTGGAGGACAGACTGCCTTCGACATGCACCTGGACGGCGTGCCGCTGGAGCAAGGGCAACACGAAGGAGCAGGACCTTCCGCTGCTGTTGTCTCAAGCGACCCGGAGGGCCGCCTCAACACCGTAAACCACCAGCCCGACATGAAGCTGGTCGTCATCTCGAACCGAGTTGCTCCCTTCGATCCTAATAAGCCCCAGACCGGCGGGCTTGCGGCGGGCCTCGAACCGGTCGTTGAGCGTTCCGGTGCACTCTGGGTAGGTTCCTCGGATACGCGCGGAGATGGGACCGACCGGCCCTTGCCGCTGGTGAAGACCGGTGCAGGCGACGTGGCGAGGCTAGAGCTGCCAGAGGCAGACTATCCCGGCTATTATCGAGGTTTTTCGAATTCGACCCTGTGGCCGGGATTGCACTCCCTGCTCGAGCGGATGTCGGGCTCCGAAGGCGATTATGAGAGCTATCGAAACGTCAACGCGTTTATAGCGCGAGCGGCCTTCGACGTACGGGATCGGGACGCATTCTGGGTCCATGATTATCATTTACTTCCGCTCGCGGCTGAACTGCATAGGCTCGGCATCGATCGGCCGACCGGCTTTTTTCTGCACACGCCATGGCCGGCACCCGACATGATCAAGCGCGTACCCCACCATCGCGAACTTATGAAGTTTATGCTGGAGTACGATCTGCTCGGCTTTCAGACAAACCGGGATCTCAACAATTTTCTGGCCTGCCTGCAGGTCTATTTCGGGCTGGAGAGCAAGGATGGCATCGTGACAACGGACCGTGGCCAGACGCGGCTCCAGAAATTCCCGATCGGCATCGATCCCAGGCAGTTCGCAGAGCATCTTGGGGCAGAGCTTTCGCCCGCAGAAGAAGAAAAACTCTCTTCATTACTGCAGAAATTCGAGGGCTCCAAGTTTGCGATAGGCGTCGACCGGCTCGACTACACGAAGGGTATCGATAAAAGGGTCGAAGCGTTCAACCACGTTTTAGCTGCGAACCCTGGCAGCATCTCGTTGTTGCAGATCGCGCCG
Organism: Bradyrhizobium sp. cir1; assembly: GCF_014198245.1. Lineage (GTDB taxonomy): Bacteria > Pseudomonadota > Alphaproteobacteria > Rhizobiales > Xanthobacteraceae > Bradyrhizobium. The sequence goes on along the minus strand of NZ_JACIHE010000017.1, from coordinate 2,204 downwards.
TCCTCGCGTGCGGACGTTGGCGAATATCAGAAATACAAGGAAGACGTGGAGAATGCGATCAGCCAAGTCAATGCTGAGCACGGCACGGACGAGCGGAGCGCGATCCACTACACGAATGACTCGTTCAGCCAGGCCGCACTCGCCCGTCTTTACCGCGCCGCAAATGTAGGTCTCGTCACGCCGCTACGCGATGGCATGAATCTCGTGGCGAAAGAGTACGTCGCGGCCCAAGATCCAGATGATCCCGGTGTTCTTGTACTATCGAAGTTTGCCGGGGCGGCTGAAGATTTCAGCGAAGACGAGGCACTGCTGGTTGACCCAAACGATCCCGAAGAGATTGCAGACGCCATTTCGAAAGCGACCAACATGCCGCTGGAGGAGCGTGTCAGGCGCTGGCGGTCGATGATGGATAAGATTGAATCCTATACCATCCACGACTGGTCGGCGGACTACCTCCGCGAGCTGGATAAACGCCGCACCACCGTTCCGGCCGATCAGTTCCACCATCTCGGTCTCGGCTGGACCAACGAGGCACAAATTCCGCTCTATCGTGATTATGCAGCGGCGCTGACCGCCTACAATGAGATCGAGCCCGCGGCTGTCGCCTTGAAGGAGGCTGCCTACGCAGGCGTGAAGTCGGCTTTTGAGGCTTTAGCGGTCCCGCTGACGCACACTCAGGACAGACTCTGGGATTTGCCGGCGCCGACAGCTTCACGCGGTGGTGCTCGCGAGCAAGGTCTCGACGCCGATCAGGATTGACGCGCATGACACGGCGGGTGGCGGGCCCTTAGCAAGAAAAGAGCAATCCGCGACTTTCGCGTTGAGGCGGTTCATGCGGGCGGATCACGTCCGCTGATGAACAGGACCTTTCAGTAGCGGGGTCACGACAACGCGGCGTCGCCCACGGCCAGAATCACCAAACATCGCTATGTTGCAACGTTTGACCGACGCTGATACTATTGGCGCTGGCGGCAGTTGGCGTGCCGCTGTCCGCACTGGAAAAGAGCTTACCTCAATAGGCCGCGAAAGTACCGTTAAAGAAAGGTTGCAGTGAGGGCGCTAGTCGCGAGCCGGCCCGGGTGATCCGCAGCAGCAAGTTGCTCGAAAGAATCCTCACCATTGATCTTGCTTGTATCGTACGGCTGTTGCGGATTTTGCTCGATGAGGGATGGCGGGTCGCGCCATAAATGATCGGTGCACCGGCTTAGCGAGTATCCGAGGCGTCCAGCCCTCCCTATTGATCGCTTCGGTGATAGCGTCGGTGAACAGGTTCTTCGCGAGCACGGTCGTGACGAAAGGGCAACCGCGCGTCCAGGCGCTCATCGAAAAGGCGGACAGCGCCGGCCTGACGGGCGCCCCCACCGCACAGCAAGCGAGCTTTTAAAATGCGCCAATAGCATCTGCCTCGACGCCCCCGAGGCCGCCCTTGCAGAGCTCCAAACGTCTACCATGGAAGGTACAGCGCTACGAACAGCAGCAAGGCCAGTAGTCCGAAGATCCAGACAATTGGCCCAATCAATGTCGACATTTCCGAAGCCCTTTCGATCTCCTCGGCCGCTCGCTGGCAATCTTCTGCAACGTTCATTAGCCCACTCCGCTCGAGATCATTCGTTTTCTTCGTTTGTGCACGCTCATCCGAGCAGCCCAGTCTCAGGGCGTTACGGCAAGAATTGGGCGTAGCCAGCTCAAACTGACTGCTGCCAAATCCGACAGTTGAGACGCCTACGTCAGGGTTGTAGCGAGGCAGGCTTGTCCCACAAAGCTAATTAAATTGAGTTCCCACACACCCAGTTACGGTAAAGACTTCAAGCTCCTGCACCGGATCCGTTGTGGGCCGACGACTTCGCGCTTGCTGGATCGAACAAGGAACGCGGCCATACTCGCTGAATCCAGCGGCAATGGTAGCGCCTCCGAAAACGCGCATGCGGCTCAACATCATCAAGAATGATCGCATAGAGAAGTAGGTCGGAGCGACCGCCTGCATATTTCGTAAAGGCCTCGGCCGCGATATCCACGCTCAGGCTTAGGGGCCTGCGCAGCAAACCAGTCGCCCACGTATTGTCGCATCCCGGAAGCACGCCAGATCTTCTGCATCCTGCCGCGATGGTGACCGGCATGAGGCCCACACCTCGCCACGCCTCGGCTTGCGCGCGATACAGCCTGGGATGAGCTGATCGGTGGAGGTGGAACGATGGCAAATGCCA
>NZ_JACIHE010000016.1 GCF_014198245.1 Bradyrhizobium sp. cir1 | reverse complement strand
GGCGCTGCGCTAGCGCAGCGCCGCAGCGGACCGAACCATGAACGACTGTCACCTATCGATCCGGTCTATTGTGTTACCCATCCATCCGCTGGACAGAGGTCAATGGACGTGTGCTAGATGGTGAGAACCTTGGTCATGCACCAGAACGGGACATCGACTTGCCCGTGCTCACCGGCAACCTGCTCCATCATGTTCGCTTTGTGATGCCAGCCCATTCTCTCGTAGAAGCGGCGCGCACGTTCATTGCCAACGACACAGTGCAGTTCTGCTTCGGCAATGCCTTCCTTGGCCATCTCAATTTCAGTGGCTGTCAGCAGACTTGACGCGACGCGCGTCCCTCGATGTGGCATCGCTACAAAAAGTTGACCCAAAAGCTGGCCTCTCCACGCCGAAAACGCCACGATCTCTTCGTTCAGTTCTATTAGCAAAGTTGAATGCAAAAGTGCCGTCATCCTTTCTATGAAGAATTCCATGGACCGACGGACAATTTCTGCGTGGGGCATGAAGGGAGCGTGGGTCTCGTGCCAAACCGCGTAATATAGAGCAGCCACCCGAGAGATATCTGACACGTGGGCACGACGGATCATCGCGCTTTCTCCAATTGGAGTCGCATAGCGTCCAGGTCGGACATGCCGGCTCGACGAACGATATCCGTCGTGGTGACCCCCGTCACCCGAGACCACTCTCCGCAAGGCGCGCCGCGAACCAGAGCGACAGGGGCTCGTCGACGAGGCCGCTGACATAGACTTCCGACATCGTCACATGCTGCTTGTCCAGCACCAGCAGCACGCCGATCCAGTAGGGAAACCAGACATGCACGTCGGTGAGCGCCCTCAGCTTGTGCTGGTCGTGCTCCAGCGGCGTGTGATTGCTCGCCTTGCGGATCTCCACCGTGAGCAGGTTGTTCGGAATCTCGCGCTGATGCACGGCGACGTCGGGGTAGATCGACTTTCCCAGATGATCGTCCGTCGAGATGATGGTGCCGTGCGGCAGATGCAGCGTGCGCTCGCCGAGCCGGTCGTAATTGCAGTCGACGGCCCAGCCTGAAAACTGGCGCTCCAGATAGACGGCGAAGCGGTGCGTGATCGCGCGCTCTCCGATGTCCTTCTCGAACAGGAATCCTTCGTGGGCGTAGAAGTCCCGGAGCGCTGCGATCACCTTGTTCAGCTCGGTCTGCATCGTGCCTCCCGACCTTCGGCGCCCTGGATGCTTCGCCCTACATCTGGACTTCGATCAGCCGCGGGCCGGGCTCGGCGACGGCCTCCGCCAGCGCCTTGTTGAGCTCGTCGGCATTGGTGACGGCGCGGCCGGGCACGCCCATGCCCTTGGCCAGCGCCACGAAATCGAGCGTCGGTCGATCCAGGCGCAGCATGTCGTTGGCGCGCTGGCCGGGCTCGCCGGCGCCGACATTGTCGAACTCGCCGCGCAGAATCTGGTAGATGCGGTTGGCGAACACGATGGTGACGATGTCGAGGTTCTCGCGCGCCTGGGTCCACAGCGACTGGATCGTGTACATCGCGCTGCCGTCACCGACCATGGTGATGACCTTGCGGTCCGGGCAGGCGATCGCCGCGCCGATCGAGAGCGGCGTCGAGAAGCCGATCGAGCCGCCCATGTTCTGCAGCCAGTCGTGCGGAGCCGCCGCCGCGGTCGGCGGGAAGAAGCCGCGGCCGGTGGTGAGGGATTCGTCGACCATGATCGCGTTCTCGGGGATAGCACAGGCAATCGCCTGCGCGATCGAGGCGAAGGTGAGCGCGCCGGTCGGCTTGACCAGCTCAGCCAAGGCCTGCGGCTTGACGTCCTTGGCGCTGGCCTTCACGGCACCGGCCAGCGCCTCGAGCGCTGCGACGGAATTCTCGCCCCAGGAGGTCATGCGATGCACCTCGCAGCCCTCGGGCTTGAGCATGCTCGGCTTGTTCGGATAGGCGAAGAACGCCACCGGATCGTCGGACTCAACCAGCACGATGTGACGGAATTTTGCCAGCATCGGCAGCGCGTTCTCGATCACGTAGTGGATGCGGTCGATCGAGAAGCGGCCGCGGCCGCGCGCCATCTTCGGACGGAAGGTCGGGCCCATCACGGTGCAGCCGGTCTTGCCCGCGATGCGCTCGGCCAGCGCCAGGCCCTGCTCGCTGAGGGCGCTGCCAGTCATCAACAGCAGCGTGCCCTCGCCGTCACCATGCAGGATCTTGGCGGCCTTCTCGACCGCCTGCGGCGAATAGCTGGCGCGCTGCTGCTCGGCCGGCACCTCGGCGATGCCGTCGGCCTCGTTCCAGGCGGTGTCGGCGGGCAGGATCAGGGTCGCGATCTGCGGCGGCGCGCTTTTGGCAGCGGCAATTGCCGCGGCGCCGTCGGCGGCGACCGATCTGGAGTTCGGCGAGGTCCGGACCCAGGACGACATCGGCCGGGCCAGCCCCTCGATGTCGGAGGTCAGCGGCGCGTTGTAGTCGATGTGGTAGACGGCGTGCTGGCCGACGATGTTGACGATGCCGGAATTGGCCTTCTTGGCGTTGTGCAGATTGGCAAGGCCGTTGGCGAGGCCGGGGCCGAGATGCAGCAGGGTCGAGGCCGGCGTGCCCTTCATGCGGAAATAGCCGTCGGCCGCGCCCGTCACCACGCCTTCGAACAGGCCGAGCACGCAGCGCATGCCGGGCACGCGGTCGAGCGCTGCGACAAAATGCATCTCGGAGGTGCCGGGGTTGGTGAAGCAGACGTCGACCCCACCCTTGACCATCGTCCGCACCAGGCTTTCCGCACCGTTCATTCTTTTTGCTCCCGCAACCGGCGATTTCGATTGATCCGTCCGATCAATCATTGTTCGCAGGCCGCGTCAAAGCAATAGGGGGCATCGCGGCCCTGCCCCGCGCTTGTTTGGCTAACGTTTTCCGGCAAACTGGCGGCGTTGCCGATTTGGTAACGCCATTCGTTAAGCATGGCCTGCCTCACGGGGGCGTGGCTTGCGGAAAGCCCGCAAATATGGCCTGTGACCTCAGTTGAATCGAATTTTTTTCCGGGGGAAACAATGATCCGGTTTTTTGCCGCGCCGATTGCCGCCATCGCACTCTTGACCGCCACGGCCGGCGGCGCGCTCGCCGAGGAGTTCGACTCGCGCGACATCATGGGCGGTGGCCCGAACTTCTTCCGCGGCGGCTCGAGCCCGATCCCCCGCACCACCGTCATGTACAACGGCAGTTACGCCCCCGGCACGGTCGTGGTGAACACGTCCGAGCGGCGGCTCTACCTGGTGCTGCAGAACGGCCAGGCGCTGCGCTACGGTATCGGCGTCGGCCGTGACGGCTTCCGCTGGGGCGGGGTGCACAGGATCACCGCCAAGAAGGAATGGCCGGACTGGACGCCGCCGTCGCAGATGCTGGCCCGCCGGCACGACCTGCCGCGCCACATGAAGGGCGGCATCGAGAATCCGCTCGGCGCCCGCGCCATGTATCTCGGCTCGACGCTCTACCGCATCCACGGCTCCAACGAGCCGGAGACGATCGGCCAGGCGGTCTCCTCGGGCTGCTTCCGCATGACCAATGACGACGTTACCGACCTCTACAGCCGCGTCTCGGTCGGCACCACCGTGGTGGTGCTGAACAACTGACCGGCCACAGCAGGAACCCGCAGGGCGCGTGAATTTGCGCTCTTGTGTGCGCGACGCGAATACGGCAGCGTTGCACAACGATGAGCGCATTGGACCTGCCCTCGGCTGCCCTTCGCATCGCCCTGCTGGCGCTCGCAACCCTCACCTGCGTGCCTGACACCGCTACCATGGCCGCCGCGGGCGAGCTGCCCGCGATCGCCTCGCGCCAGCGCGCCGAGAGGAAAAGCTTTTCCGACAACGAGATCGTCGAGGGTTTTCTCAAGACCGCGTTCGGCGCCGAATATCACCTCGCCGGCCGCGTCGACCGCATCCGCAAGTTCGACGGGCCGGTGCGCGTGTTCGCCGACGGCGACCGGGCCGACCGCAAGGGCCAGCTCGCAAAAGTCGTCGCCGACATCGGCAAGCGCGTGCAGCATCTCGACATCACCATGATCGACAGCAGCGAGGCGGCGAATGTGCGGGTCAAGCTGGTAAGGGACCGCGATCTGTTCCGCACCCTCACCAGCTTCTACGGCCTGGAGAAAGCGCGCGAGATCCGCACCTCGCTCGACCCGCAATGCCTGTCCGGCTTCCGCAAGAACGACAATTTCGAGATCGAGCATTCCGACGTCATCCTCACCGTCGACAACGGCGACTTCACCTTCCTCGACTGCGCCTATGAGGAGCTGTTGCAATCGCTCGGGCCCATCAACGACACCACCAGCGTGCCCTGGACCATGTTCAACGACAACGTCTCGATGGGCTATTTCGACGTCTACGACCAGTACATCCTCAACCTGCTCTACGACCCCCGCATCAAGGCGGGCATGACGGTTCAGGAGGTCAAGGCCGTGCTGCCGCAAGTGCTCGCGGATGTGCGCAGCTGGGTGAAGCGGGTGAATGATCTGAAGGAGTGAGGTGCACTGCCCTCCCCTTGCGGAGGAGGGCAATCGCATATGGGAGCGATTTCCCTGTGGCCATCCTTCGAGACGCCCGCCGTAGGCGGGCCCTCAGGATGAGGATCAAGGAGGGTAGGCAAGACCTCGCGTTCACCCTCGATCGCGCCTCACGCCTTCCTGGCCTTCGACATCAGGAACTGCTGGCGCATCACGTTCTGGCTGGGGTCGAAATATTCCGAGATCAGCGCCTCGAACTCGGCGCGGAAGCTTTCGAGCTTGTCAGGCTCGTCCTTGTACTGGGCGACGAGCTTGATCAAAGGCCCGATCGTCGCTTCCATGGTGCGGCGGAAATGCTGCGGGCTGAGTGTGGACGGCGTCATCATGTCCATCTCGAAAGAGAGATCGTTCGTCTTCCCCGCGAGACGCTCGGCCACGATCTTCGGATCGCCCCACAACACCGGTGATACGACGCCCTCGGGCGGCGGCAGATGGCGGCCGACCAGCGCGAACATCCGGCCGACATAGAGATGCGGCGGCCAGGTGGAGAAGGCGATGGTGCCGCCGGGCTTCAGCACGCGCAGCATCTCGCCGATGACAACGTCCGGGCGCGGCGCGAACATGTGGCCGAACTGGCTGAGCACCACGTCGAACTCGTTGTCGCCATAGGGCAGGCTTTCGGCGTCGCCGTCGGCGAAGTCAACATTGAGCTTTGCCAGTTGCGCGTGCTCGCGGGCGCGCTCGATCAGAACCGGCGAGAGGTCGAGACCCCTGACCTTTGCACCGCGCCGTGCCGCCGTGATCGCGACAACGCCGGTGCCGCATCCGACGTCGAGCAGCTTTTGGCCGGCGGCGACGCCGGCAAAACCGACCAGCTTGGCCGCGGCCGGAGTCGTGAAAACCTCCATCGGCGTGAACAGCGACCAGGCTTCCTTCTGGATGGCCTTGAAACCTGCAAACGGATCCTGCGCGGTCATGGAACTCTCCCTTTGCGCGAGCTCGATCTTCATGAGGCTGGCGACGGACACCGAAGGTTCAACGCGTTCGCGTGGCTCCGCGGCACAAGGGCCCTACTGCACGAGATCGGCGACAGTGGTCGCAGCCTTCAGCCCGGTGCCGGTGAGGACCGCGACCGTGGTCTCGTTTGCCTTGATCGATCCAGCCGCGGACAGTTTGTCCAGCGCGGCCGCCGCGCTGGCGCTGGTGGGCTCGGCGAACAGGCCCTGCCGGGCAAGACGGCGCAGCGCCGCGACGATCTCGTCCTCGGTGAGCGCGACGGTGCCGCCGCCGCTCTCGCGCAAGGCGGCGATGATCTCGCGCAGGCGCAGGGGGTTCTTGATCGCGGTGCCTTCGGCAATGGTCTTGTGCACCTCGCGCGCGACGGGCGTGTCGACGCCGGCCTTGAAGCTCGCATCGATCGGCGAGCAGTTCTGCGGCTGCGCTGCGAACAGGCGCGGCAGCTTCGAGATCTGCCCGGCTTTCAGGAGCTCGCGGAAGCCGAAGGCGCATCCCAAGAGGCTGCTGCCGGCGCCGACGGGGACGATGACGTTGTCGGGGGCGCGGAAGCCGAGATTCTCCCAGATTTCATAGGCGAGCGATTTGGTGCCTTCGAGGAAGAAGGGCTGCCAATTGTGGCTGGCATAAAAAGTCTGGCTCGACTGGCGGATGGCCTCGGCTTCCGATTCCTCGCGCGGGCCTTCGACCAGTTGCACCGTCGCGCCGTAAGCGCGCACCTGCGCGATCTTGGCCGGCGAGGTCGAGGCGGGCGCCAGGATCTTCACGCGCAAGCCGCCGGCGGCACCGAGCCCGGCCATCGACGAGCCGCCATTGCCGGACGAGTCCTCCAGAATGGCTGAGATGCCGATCTGCCGCAGGAAGGACAGCATCACGGAGGAGCCGCGGTCCTTGAAGCTGCCGGTCGGGTTGAACCATTCGAGCTTGAACAACGGGCGCAGCTCGCCCCAATTCTGCTGGACCAGCGGCGTGCAGCCTTCGCCGAGTGAGATCGGCTTTGCGATCTCGACCGGCAGCGCCGCCCGGTAGCGCCACAGCGACCGCGCGCGTCTATCGATGTCCTCGCGCGAGATCCCCGCCCCCGGCGTCACCAGCAGCGGCGTCCGCTCGTCCGAGCACCAGCGCGGCTGGTCGAGGGGATAGAGCTTTCCGTTACGGGGATCGATGTAGCTGGCGGCAGGCATGGCAGTCTCCGGGGGCAGAGCGATCCGTACGCTTTGTCCGATTATGCAGATTTGGTCCAGCCCACGGCCGCCGGTGGCGCAGCTGACATGGCGCCCTCTTGAAAACAAGAAAAGCATAACTATTTCAAAATCTTAGATTTGTCGCAACGGTTGAACGGCAAGGTCCGGCCGGCAAGTAAGGCATGGCATTCAGGCGAGCCGGGCCGGCCAGCCGATGACAGGAATTTGGCAATGATCGCCTGCTTGGTGCGGCACGATTAACTTGTCTGTCGTCGCCGGCCGCTACAATATGTTGGATTGAGCTTGCGTCGCCGGTGGTCCGCACCGGCAACGCCAGCGAGCCAGGCCCGTCCGAGCGGCGGGCCGTTGGCTTTTTGGGAGCCTGGACATGAGCCGCGCGAACCGTACCGACCACATCCGCCTGACCTCCCATCCGGAGCCGGGCAGGAAGGCCGCCTTTCCGATCCATTGGGGCGCAGCCGATGCGCGCGCCCGCGGGCCGATCATCGGCACGGTGTCGCGCACTGGAGATCGCAACGTGATCGGCAGCCATGGCGGCTCCTATGCGATGTACCGGGCGCTCGCCGTCTCCGCTGGCGCACTCGATCCGATTCGCCGCCCCGACCTCACCAACACCTTCCCCGCCGCGACCATCGGGCCATTCCCGCAATGGAGCGATCCCACCAAGATCGTCGCGCTCGATCCCTGGGGGCATCTCGTCGCCGAAAACTTCCGCCAGGAGATCGCCGAGGGCGCCGACATCCGCCCCAGCATCGCGGTGACGCGGGCGCGGCTGGACCTGCCGGAGATCCGCGAAGCGCTGGCGGCCAAGCGGCTGCGCGCCGACGGCGAGGTCGTGCACGCCAATGGCAGCGTCTCCGTGGTGAAGATCGCGATCGATCCGGTCTGGTACCTGCCCGGTCTTGCGGCACGCTTCGGCACCGGCGAGACCGAGCTGCGGCGCACGCTGTTCGAGCAGACCGCCGGCATGTTCCCGGAGCTCGTGACCCGGCCGGACATGAAGGTGTTTTTGCCGCCGATCGGCGGCACCACCGTCTATCTGTTCGGCGATGTGACAAAACTACCGGACCATCGCACCAAGATCACCTGCCGCGTGCATGACGAGTGCAACGGCTCCGACGTGTTCGGCTCCGACATCTGCACCTGCCGGCCGTACCTGATCCACGGCATCGAGGAATCCGCGCGCGGCGCGCAGGAGGGCGGGCTCGGGCTCGTGGTCTACAATCGCAAGGAGGGCCGCGCGCTCGGCGAGGTCACGAAATTTCTGGTCTACAATGCGCGCAAGCGCCAGGAGGACGGCGACGCCGCCGCGGCCTATTTCGAGCGCACCGAATGCGTCGCCGGCGTCCAGGACGCGCGCTTCCAGCAATTGATGCCGGATACCATCCACTGGCTCGGCCTCAAGCGCATCGACCGTTTCCTGTCGATGAGCGACATGAAATACGACGCGCTGACCTCGCAAGGCATCGACATCGTCGAGCGCGTGCCGATCCCGCTGGAGCTGATCCCGGCCGACGCCCATGTCGAGATCGCCGCGAAGAAGGCCGCCGGCTATTACACGACCGACATCGCGCCGGAGAAGGACGTCAACGGCGTGGTCGGTCGCTCGCTGGAAAAATACTGATCGCGATGGCGGAGGCTTCGGAATTGCAGGCACGCGCGCTGCTCACCGCAAAGGCGGTGCGCGCGCGCGCCGGGCAGATGCTCGAGCTTGGCCTCGCCGGCGGGCTCACACATTTCACGATCGATCTCGGCCGCATGGATGGCGTTGCCGATGCCGTGCTCGCGGTCACGCGAAAGGCCTATCCGACGCTGGATGTCCCCTTCCACGCGCGGTGGCGGCACTTCGTACTCGGCGGCGTCGACCGCTGGGCGCGGCTTGCGAATGCTGCATCGTGGCCCGATCGCGCGGCGCGAGCGCGCGCGGAGTTCGACCTTGCAATCGTCAGCGTGCTGCTCGACGCCGGCGCCGGCGCTGCGTGGCGATATCGCGACGCGGTGACGGGCGAAGCCATCGGCCGGTCCGAAGGGCTTGCCATTGCGAGCCTCGACATGTTCGCGAGCGGGCTGTTCTCGCACGACGCCCGTGCGCCGTTCAGGGCCGATGCGGACCTGCTGGCAAAGCTGCCCCTCGCCTCCCTCACCTCCGCCTTTCAGGTCAGCGATGCCAATCCGCTGCTCGGCCTCGAAGGACGCACCGACCTGCTGCGGCGTCTGGGCAAGCAGGTCTCGGAGCGTGCGGATGTATTCGGCATGCAGGACACGCCGCGGCCGGGCGGGTTGTTCGATCACATCACAGCGCAAGCCGTCGGCGGTACTGTCGCCGCGCCCGCGATCCTGTCGGCGGTGCTGAACCAGCTCGGCCCGATCTGGCCATCGCGGCTCGAACTCGCGGGCGTCCCGCTCGGCGATTGCTGGCGGCATCCGGCGATCAAGGCGGACGACGGAACGGCCGGTCTCGTTCCCCTGCACAAGCTGTCGCAATGGCTGAGCTACTCGCTGATCGAGCCGCTGCAGCGCGCCGGATTTGAAGTCAACGACATCGATGGCCTCACGGGGCTTGCCGAGTACCGCAATGGCGGCCTGTTCGTCGATCACGAGGTGCTGCGCCTGCGCGATGCGGCCGACGCCGAGCGTGCGCATGCGGTGGATTCCCTGCTCGTCGTGGAGTGGCGCGCGCTGACGGTTGCGCTGCTCGACCGGCTCGCCGACCTGGTTCGCGCCAAGCTCGGCCGCACGCCCGAGACATTGCCTCTCGCCAGCATTCTGGAAGGCGGCACCTGGGCCGCCGGCCGCACCATCGCCTTCGCGCGCCGCCCCGATGGTTCGCCGCCGCTCAAGGTGATCAGCGACGGCACGGTTTTCTAACCCTCTCCCCTTGCGGGAGAGGGTGGCTTCGCGAAGCGAAGCCGGGTGAGGGGTATGTCTCCGCAGGCACGTCTCTCACTGGAGTTCGCGGAGAGATACCCCTCATCCGGCGCTTCGCGCCACCTTCTCCCACAAGGGGAGAAGGAAGAAGCGCCGGCTCGTTGCATTTCAACCAAACGCGCATTTCGTTAGGAGCGTTACATGGAAGGCGTCACGATCGTCGATCATCCGCTGGTGCAGCACAAGCTGACGCTGGTGCGGGACAAATCCATCTCGACCAAGTCGTTCCGCGAGCTGATCAAGGAGATCGGCATGCTCTTGTGCTACGAGGTGACGCGCGACCTGCCGCTCGCTGACACCGTCATCGAGACGCCGCTGGCGACGATGCACTCGGCCAAGATCGCCGGCAAGAAGCTGGTGTTCGTGCCGATGCTGCGCGCCGGCACCACCTTCGTCGACGGGATGATGGACCTGGTGCCGACCGCGCGCGTCGCGCATATCGGCCTCTACCGCGAGCCGCTCAGCTTTGCCGCGGTCGAATATTTCTTCAAATCGCCGTCAGATCTCGGCGAGCGCCTCGCCATCGTGGTGACGCCTGTCGTCGCGACCGCCAACACGGCCGTCGCCGCCATCGACCGGCTGAAGGAACGCGGCGCCAGGGACATCCGCCTTGCCTGCCTGATCGCAGCGCCGGAAGGACTAGAGCGGCTGCGCGGGCTGCATCCTGATGTGCCGATCTGGACAGCGGCGGTGGACGAAGGCCTCGACGAGAACGGCTTCATCCTGCCCGGCCTCGGCGACGCCGGCGATCGCGCCTACGGGACGCGATAGCTAAACTTTCCCGCTGCCGCAGATCAGCTTCAGCGACTGCCACTCCTTGGCGGTCAGCAGCGGCGGGCCGCTGGCGGGGCGATCTTCCCTGGTCATGCGCGCGAGGCGGTCCTCGGTCAGCGGATGGCTGGCGAGGATATTCGTCAGGCCGGAGCCGCCTTCCTTGCCGGTGATGCGGAACATCAGCTCGGCCGCAGGCTTCGGCGAACGGCCGAGCTTGTGCATGATCTCGATCGCGAACGTATCCGCAGCGGTCTCGGCCTCGCGCGAATAGGAAGCTTCGACCACGCTGCGCGAGGCGAAGATCACGGCGCTCGAGCCGGTGACGTCGCCGAACAGCAGCCCGATCAGGAACGAAGTGCCGCCGTTGTAGATCAGGCCGCGCATGTTGTCGTAATGCTTGAGATGGCCGAGCTCGTGGGCGAGGATTCCGGCGATCTCGTCGGGGTTCTCCGCCTTGTCGAGCAGGCCCTTCAGCAAATAGACCTTGCCGCCGGGCAGCGCGAACGCATTCGGCACCGCGGTCGGCAGCACGCCGGCCGTCATGGAATCGTCGTCGAGGCCCGCGGCATCGCGCAGGCGGTTGACTAGTTTTGTGAAGGCGGCCTTGCCGGCGGGGTCTTCGCACACATTGCGACCGAAGATGGTTTTCACCTGAACTTCCGACGCATCGCCAATGCGTCGCTCGATTGGCTTCGGCACCAGCGGCGCGAGACGGTCGGCGGCGAGCGGCACGCCGAACAGAACGACGCAGACGATGGAGACGGCAGCCGCCATCGACCAGCCGACGATCTTGGCGATACCGCGGCGCGAGGTCTGATGCTCGTCGAGACGGGTGCAGCGGGCAATCAATTCGGCCGCGAGCGCAGCGTCGCGGATCTCGAGCCGCGCCAGGGGCGGCGCGGAGGTCGAGGCGAGACGCAGGACGCCAGCCGGACTGTCGGCGCGACGGATGTCGGCATAGGTCCAGCGCACGGGCGTTCCGTCGTCCTCAATGATCTCGAGCGCATCGCCGAGCGCCAGCGTCACCTGTCGCCTGCGGCTCGACACGCCGTCGAAGAAGATGGTCGGCTTGGCCGGCTGCGCCGGGGCCTCGGTAGACAACTCACTCACAGCTCAGAATCCCGCGACATCGAGCCCGTCGGCAAAACCTTCGCCAAGCGCGCTGGCAAGCTCGCCGCTGCCGCGCACGTCCGCGGCAGCCCCGATGTTGTGCACCGCGACGGTCTCCAGCACCTTGGCCCAGAGATCGCGCTGAAGATAGACGCGCATCACGATGTTGAGGGCAAGGGCGAGCGCGAAGTAACCGATGACCATGATCACCAGCATCGGGATGCTCTTGGCGGTATTGTCGGGCCCGAACAGCTGCTCGGCCGAGAGGCCGCTCAGCTGGACGACGAGCGCGGTGGCGCCGCCGAGATAGGCTCCGAAAATCATCGAGAGCAGCGTCCACCAGCCGATCACCTTCCAGTACAGGCCGTAGAACGCGTTGTGGGGCAATTCCGAGGACAGGCGGACTCCGCCGATGCGGATGCCGTCCAGCCACCACCGCCACTCGCGCGCCTTGAACTCGGCATAGAAGAACGGCGCGAGCGGAAAGATGATCAGCGCGATCGGGCTGAGCAGCCACAGCCACCAGCCGCGCTTGAAGAAGGTCCAGCCGTCGGCCGCGAAATCGCCGCGCAAATCGCCGTAATGGGTGTGCTGCATCTTGTAACGTTCGAGTGAAGCCTCCCGCCAGGGCAGCGCCAGGCCGAGGGTCAGGAACACCAGGAGGCCCCACGCCATGGCGCGGAACGCATAGGCCCAGCCCGATCCGTCCATCCAGAACCGCACGCCGCGCCAGACCGTTCGCGTCAGGCGATAGCGCCGCGCGCGAAAGATCGCGAACTGGCCGAAAGCGTAGAAGCTGATGAACAGCGGCGTCGAGGCAAACCCCTGCCAGCGCTCGAACTCGATGCCGATGAGGAAGTAGGCCAGATAGATCGGCACCAGGATCGCGAGCGCGAACAGGAAACCGACCAGGAGCTCCTTGCCGCGGCCGGTATATTCGGCGGCGTCGCCGTCGATCGCGGTGTTCGACCAGAGATGACGGCGGATGTCGGTGACGAGCCAGAACCGGTAGAAACCGAAGGTGACGAGCTCGAGCATGGCACCCTTGGTGACCATGTTGAGGAACCCGGACCGATTGCCACTGAAATCGACCCACGTCGGTGGCAATGGCGGCGGGACGGGTTCGGAGCCGATGGGCGTCCATTGCATATCGTTCACGGCGGCAACCTCGGGGTGCGCATCTGCTGCGGTCAAACTATAGATCAGAGATTGGTCGATCCCCAAGATGGGCGGGTTCGATTTGCCCCGATTTCGGTCGATTTCTTGCATGATTTCAGATCGGACGGCGTGCGGCAGGTCACGCTGGTGCGATCCCGTCGCCCCTCTCGCAAAGGTTGGATGTGGCAAAACTCTCCCTTGCTCCGGCGCGGACAACGGGCTGTAATTGCAAATCAAATACCGCAGCGCAGAATTCAGAAAAAGACGCGCGGAAGAACGCCAGGGAGAACGGTCATGCATGGGACCATCGAGAACGCGTCCAAGCTCGACGCACTTCGCGAGCGCGCGTCGTCATTGCCGCTGGAGCAGTTCGATCCGGGCGATCCGGAACTGTTCAGGACCGATACGTTCTGGCCCTATTTCGATCGCCTGCGCCGGGAAGATCCCGTGCACTACTGCAAGGACTCGATGTTCGGGCCGTACTGGTCGGTGACGCGTTACAACGACATCATGGAGATCGAGACCAACCATTCGGTGTTCTCCTCGGCCTCCGCGCTCGGCGGCATCACCATCCGCGACATCGACCCGGATCTGCGCCGCGAGAGCTTCATCTCGATGGACCCACCGCGCCATGCGGCGCAGCGCAAGACCGTGGCGCCGATGTTCACGCCGACGCACCTGGACAATCTCGCGCTCAACATCCGCAAGCGCTCGGCGGAGTGCCTGGACAATCTTCCCCGCGGCGAGGTGTTCGACTGGGTCGACAGCGTCTCGATCGAGCTCACCACGCAGATGCTCGCGGTGCTGTTCGACTTCCCGTGGGAGGACCGCCGCAAGCTGACGCGCTGGTCGGATATCGCCACCACCATCCCCGGCCCCGATGGCCTCGTCGCCACCGAGGACGAGCGGCAGGCCGAGCTGACGGAATGCGCGGCCTATTTTGCGCGGCTGTGGAAGGAGCGCAGCGAGCAGCCGCCGAAGAGCGACCTGCTCTCCATGATGGCGCATGGCGCCGCCACGCGCGACATGGACGCGAAGAACTTCCTCGGCAATCTCGTCCTTTTGATCGTCGGCGGCAACGACACCACGCGCAACACCATGTCGGGCTCGCTTCTCGCGCTGAGCCAACATCCGGAGCAATATCGCAAGCTGCGCGAGAACCCCGCCTTGCTCGACAGTTTCGTCCCCGAAGTGATCCGCTGGCAGACGCCGCTGGCGCATATGCGGCGCACCGCGCTCGCTGACTTCGAGTTCCGCGGCAAGCAGATCAAGAAAGGTGACAAGGTCGTGATGTGGTACGTCTCGGGCAACCGGGACGAAGAGGCGATCGAGAAACCTTACGATTTCATCATCGACCGCGCCCGGCCGCGCACGCATCTCTCCTTCGGCTTCGGCATCCACCGCTGCGTCGGCCTCAGGCTTGCTGAACTCCAGCTCAAGATTATTTGGGAGGAGATTCTGAAGCGCTTCGACCATATTGACGTGGTCGGCGAACCGAAGCGGGTCTATTCGAGTTTCGTGAAGGGACTTGAGACGTTGCCGGTGAAGATTGCGGCGTAGAAGACCCCCCCTCTCCCCGCCTGCGGGGAGAGGGTCGGGGTGAGGGGGAGTCTCCACGGGGACGGTGACAGCCGAATCGTGGAGAGTCCCCCTCACCCGGATCGCATCTAACGATGCGATCCGGCCTCTCCCCGCAAGCGGGGAGAGGCAAAGGAAGAACCAACTGGAGCCACAACCATGAACATCCAAGCGCCGGCTAAAGTGGACAAGGCCGAACGCATGCGCAGGGCGCGCGAGGAGGCCTATGCGACGCCGCTGTCGCAATTCCATCCCGGCGCGCCACGGCTGTTCCAGGACGACACGCTGTGGCCGTGGTTCGAGCGGCTGCGCAACGAAGAACCGGTGCACTACTGCACCAATGCACCGATCGAGCCCTATTGGTCGGTGGTGAAATACAATGACATCATGCATGTCGACACCAATCACGGCATCTTCTCGTCGGACTCCACGCTCGGCGGCATCTCGATCCGGGACGTGCCGGAAGGCTACGACTATCCGAGCTTCATCGCGATGGACCAGCCGCGGCACTCCGCGCAGCGCAAGACGGTGTCGCCGATGTTCACGCCGACACACCTGGACGAGCTGGCAAAGCTGATCCGCCAGCGTTCGCAGACCGTGCTGGACAATCTGCCGCGCAACGAGACCTTCAATTTCGTTGAGCGCGTCTCGATCGAGCTGACGACGCAGATGCTGGCGACCCTGTTCGACTTCCCCTGGGAGGAGCGGCGCAAGCTGACGCGCTGGTCCGACGTCTCCACCGCGTTGCCCAAGAGCGGCATCGTCGCCTCGGCCGAGGAGCGCCGCCGCGAGATGGACCAATGCTACGCCTACATGTCCAAGCTGTGGAACGAGCGGGTCAACTCCGCGCCGCGCAACGACCTGTTGTCGCTGATGGCCCATAACGACGCCACGCGCCACATGGACCCCGACAACCTCATGGGCAACATCATCCTGCTCATCGTGGGCGGCAACGACACCACGCGCAACACCATGACCGGCTCGGTGCTGGCGCTGAACGAGAACCCGGACCAGTACGACAAGCTCCGCGCCAATCCTGAAATGATCGACTCCATGGTGCCGGAGGTGATCCGCTGGCAGACGCCGCTGGCGCATATGCGGCGCACCGCGCTAGAGGATACCGAGATCGGCGGCAGGCAGATCAAGAAGGGCGACCGCGTCGTTATGTGGTATGTCTCCGGCAACCGCGACGAGGAGATGTTCGAGCAGCCGAACGATTTCATCATCGACCGCCCGCGCCCGCGCACGCATCTCTCCTTCGGCTTCGGCATCCACCGCTGCGTCGGCATGCGCCTCGCCGAACTGCAGCTGCGCATCGTCTGGGAGGAGATGCTGAAGCGGTTCGACCGCATCGAGGTGGTCGGCGACCCCAAGCGGATCTATTCGAGCTTCATCAAGGGGTATGAGTCGCTGCCGGTGAGGATTCCGGGGTAAGCTCGTTCTGTGGAGTGCCCTGAGCCAAGGCGCCTCTCCAAACTCCGCTGTCATGCCCCGCGAAGGCGGGGCATCCAGTACGCCGCGGCTTCTCGGTTCTAGCCGTGCGGCCTCTGGAATACTGGATTGCCCGCCTTCGCGGGCAATGACACCGAGGGTGGGGCTGGGAGCACGCCCCTAACGCTCCGCTATCACACCTTCCCAGCTATAAAATTCTGGCATGACAGGTCGCGCCAGATGCGAAGGCAACGCGGCGCGCAGCTGTTCTACCACACAAGGGCATTTAACTCAGCCTGATGTCCCACACGCCTTCCTTGCGGCAGGCGGCGACTTCCTCGCGCAGGAGCGCGGTGACGGCCAGCGACGCCGTCGAGGCCGGGCGGTCGATTGGAGAGGCGAAAATGAGCTCGCGCGTCATCGGCTTCGACACGGCGGTGGTTTCCAGCCGCCCCTCCGCGACCTCGCCATGGACCGACGAGGGCGGCAGCAGCGCAAAGCCGAGCCCTTCCTCGACGAGGCTCGTTAGCACCCGGAACGAATCCGCTTCCAGCTGGACGTCGAGCTTGATCTTGCGCTGGGCGGCGGCGTGCTCGATCAGCGCGCGGAGGCCATGGGAATGACTGGGCAGCACCAGGCGTTGCCGGAGCAGCCAGCCGATGTCGACGCTCTTCTTGCGCGCAAGGCCGCAGCCGTCCGGGCCGACCGCGACGATGTTGTCGCGACCGAGACTCTGCACGTTGAGATGCAGATCCGCCGAGCGGCCGTAGAGGATGGCGAGATCCATCTCGCCGCGATGCAGCCATTCGACCAGATGGCCGCTGTAGCTCTCGACGATGCGCAGCGAGATGCCGGGAAACTTTTCGACGCAGCGCCGCGCAAAGCGCGCCGACAATACACAGCTCACCGTTGGAACCAGGCCAAGCACGACCTGGCCCGACGGCGGCCCCTTGGCCGACTGGATGTCGTCGCGGATCTGGTCGATCTGCCGCACGATGCCGGAGGTGCGCGCGAGCAGGAGCCGGCCGGCATCGGTCAGCACCATGCCGCGGCCATTGCGGGTGAACAGCTCGGTGCGCAGCTCGTGTTCCAGCAGCTTGATCTGCCTGGAGAGCGCCGGCTGCGCCACGCGCAACGTGTCGGAGGCCTTGGACAGGCTCCCGAGCTCCGCCACGCAACTGAAGGTCCTGAGCTGCCGGAAATCCATGCTTGCCAATCCTGGAAGGCTACTCCATACGCTATAACAAATGAGCATAGGGGGCGGGCGTTGTTTTCACAACGCCTGAGGATCGGCCGGCGTTATCTTAACTGCCGCTAGATACGGGAAACGCCATGAGTGAAGACCACCACACCGAAGATCACGCCGACATCCGCGAAGCCGTCGCAAAGCTCTGCGCGCAGTTTCCCGGCGAATACTGGCGCAAGCTCGATCGCGAGATGGCTTACCCGAAGGCTTTCGTCGATGCGCTGACCGAGGCCGGTTACCTCTCGGTGCTAATCCCGGAAGAGTATGGCGGCGCGGGGCTGAAGCTCTCGGCCGCGGCGGCGATCCTGGAAGAGATCCAGCGCGCGGGGTGCAACGGCGGCGGCTGCCACGCGCAGATGTACACGATGGGCACGGTGCTGCGGCACGGCAATGCCGAGCAGAAGGCAAAGTATCTGCCGAAGATTGCGAGCGGCGAATTGCGCCTGCAGGCCTTCGGCGTCACCGAGCCGACCAGCGGCACCGACACCTCCTCGCTGAAGACCTTTGCGCGCAAGGAAGGCAACGACAGCTATATCGTCAACGGCCAGAAGATCTGGACCAGCCGCGCCGAGCATTCGGACCTGATGGTGCTGCTGGCGCGCACCACGCCGAAGGAGCAGGCCAAGAAGCGTACCGATGGTCTGTCGGTCTTCATCGTCGACATGCGTGAGGCCAAGAACAATGGCCTCGAGATCCGCCCGATCCGCACCATGATGAACCACGCCACCACCGAAGTGTTCTTCACCGACATGAAGGTGCCGGCGGAGAATCTGATCGGCGAGGAAGGCAAGGGCTTTCGCTACATCCTCTCCGGCATGAATGCCGAGCGCATCCTGATCGCGGCCGAATGCGTCGGCGACGCCAAATGGTTCATCGCCAAGGCGACGAACTATGCCAAGGAGCGCAGCGTTTTCGGCCGTCCGATCGGCCAGAACCAGGGCATCCAGTTCCCGATCGCCAAGGCCTACGCTTCAATGCGCGCGGCCGAATTGATGGTGAAGGAGGCCACGCGCAAATACGAGGCCGGGCTCGACTGCGGCGCGGAGGCTAACATGGCCAAGATGCTGGCGGCGGACGCGTCCTGGGAAGCGGCGAATGCCTGCATCCAGACCCATGGCGGCTTCGGCTTCGCCGAGGAATACGACGTCGAGCGCAAATTCCGCGAGACGCGGCTCTATCAGGTGGCGCCGATCTCGACCAACCTCGTGCTGTCCTACGTTGCCGAGCATGTGCTCGGCATGCCGCGCTCGTACTGAGGCAACAATCATGGGCGCACTTGACGGGATCAGGGTGATTGCGGTCGAGCAGGCGGTGGCGGCACCGTTCTGCTCCTCGCGCCTGGCCGATGCCGGCGCGGAGGTGATCAAGATCGAGCGGCCGGAAGGCGATTTCGCCCGCGGCTATGACGCGGCGGCCAAGGGCCAGAGCAGCTACTTTGTGTGGCTCAACCGCGGCAAGCAATCGGCGGTGGTCGATCTCGCCACCAAAGAAGGCTGCGCCGAACTGGAGAAGCTGATCGCCAGCGCCGACGTGCTGATCCAGAACCTCAAGCCCGGCTCGATGGACAAGCTCGGCTTCTCGCGCGAGCGGCTCTTGAAGGACTATCCCAAGCTGATCTCGTGCACGATCACCGGTTATGGCGACGAAGGCCCCTATGCGCACCGCAAGGCTTACGATTTGCTGATCCAGGCCGAGAGCGGGCTGGCCTCGATCACCGGCAATCCCGACGGCGCCTCGCGCGTCGGCATGTCGATCGTGGACGTTGCGACCGGCGCCACCGCGCATGCGGCCATCCTGGAAGCGCTGATCGCGCGCGGCCGCACCGGCAAAGGCTGTGACATCCGCATCTCCATGTTCGACGTGATGGCGGACTGGTGTACCGTGCCGCTGCTCAACGCCGAGGCCGGCAATCCGCCCAAGCGCATGGGCCTGCGCCATCCCTCGATCGCGCCCTACGGCGTATTCACCTCGAAGGACGGCAAGGACATCCTGATCTCGATCCAGAGCGAGCGGGAGTGGAAGACGCTGTGCGCAAAGGTGCTGGATCAGCCGGACCTGCCCGCCGATCCCCGTGTCGCCAACATGGTCGAGCGCGTGCGCAACCGCGACTTCACCGACAAGACCGTCGCCGACATCTTCGGCAGGATGACGCGCGACGAGCTCTTGAAGCGGCTGTCGGATGCCGACATCGCCTTTGCCGAGGTCAACACCATGGCCGACCTCACCAACCACCCGCATCTGCGCCGCATCGAGGTCGATACGCCGAACGGCCGCGTCAGCTATCCCGCGCCGGCGCCGATCATCGTCGGCGAGGCGCGCAGCTATGGTGCCGTGCCCGCGATCGGCGAACGTCGCCAATCCAAGAAATAACAGAGCGAAGCGTCATGACCGAGAAGCTCGACATCGATCACTTGCGGCAATGGATCGGCCGCAGCACGGAGGCCACCGACATCGTCACCGCGCAGCTCGTGATGGGCCTGCGCGCGACGCTGTTCCAGGAGGTCGGCGAGCCCAAAAAGGGCGACGCTGCGCCGTTCACGGTACACTGGTGCCTGGCACAGCCGGTGTTTCCGATGTCGATGCTCGGGCCCGACGGCCATCCCGCGCGCGGCGGCTTCCTGCCGCCGGTGCCGCTGCCGCGCCGGATGTGGGCCGGCGGCGAGATCGAATTTTTACAGCCGCTCTGCGTCGGCGATGAATCGACGCGGACCTCGCGCATCGCCGACGTGCAGGTCAAGACCGGCTCGACCGGCACGCTGTGCTTCGTCTCAGTCGAGCACAGCATCTCTTGCCCACGCGGCATCGCCATCCGCGAGCGGCAGGACATCGTCTATCGCGAGATGACGAGCAGTGCACCCGCCGCCGGCAAGACGCCGCCTCCGCCGCCGAAGGCTCAGCACCGCGAGACGCACGTGTCCGATCCCGTGCTGCTGTTCCGCTATTCCGCGCTGACCTTCAACGGCCACCGCATCCACTACGACCGCGACTACGTCACCAAGGTCGAAGGCTATCCGGGCCTGATCTTCCACGGCCCGTTGCAGGCGGCGCTGATCATCGAGATGGCGGCAAAGCTGCACGGCGGCAAGGCGCCGAAGAAGTTCACCTATCGCGGGCTTCAGCCGCTGTTTGAGGGGACGGAGTTCTCCGTCAATGCCAATGAGACCGAGGCGGGCATGGAGCTGTGGACCGCGAATGCGGAAGGGCAGCCGACGATGAAGGGGACGGCGGCGTGGTGAGCCACTGCTGTCTCCCCGTCGTCATTGCGAGCGCAGCGAAGCAATCCAGAATCCCTCCACGGAGACAGTCTGGATTGCTTCGTCGCAAGGGCTCCTCGCAATGACGGGAAGAGGCTGCTACCTTCAATAAACAACAGGGGACGGAAACCATGGCCAAGAACGGCAAGACCGGCAGCAAGTCCGTCACCGTGAAGCAGGCGACGCTCGACCTGCTGCGCGCCTTCGGGATCGACAGGGTGTTCGGCAACCCTGGTTCAACCGAGCTGCCGTTCCTGAGCGACTGGCCTGATGACATCGACTACGTGCTTGCGCTGCAGGAGGCGAGTGCGGTCGGCATGGCCGACGGGTATGCGCAGGCGACGCGCAATGCCGGCTTCGTCAACCTGCATTCGGCGGCCGGCGTCGGCAACGCGCTCGGCAACATCTACACCGCGCATCGCAACCAGACGCCGCTGGTGATCACCGCGGGCCAGCAGGCGCGCTCGATCCTCCCCTTGCAGGCGTTTCTCTATGCCGAGCGCGCCTCCGAGTTTCCGCGGCCTTACGTCAAATACAGCGTCGAGCCGGCGCGGCCCGAGGATGTGCCGGCCGCGATCGCGCGCGCCTATTACACCGCGATGCAGCCGCCGTGCGGGCCGACCTTCGTGTCGATCCCGATCGACGACTGGGCGCACGCATGCGCGCCGGTCGAGGCGCGCAAGGTCAGCCGCGAGATCGGGCCCGAGCTTGACGCGATGAAGGCGCTGGTCGCAGCGCTCGGCTGTGCAAAACACCCTGCCCTCGTCGCCGGCCCCGGCGTCGACCGCGCCGGCGCGGTCGATCTGATGGTGCGCGTGGCCGAGAAGGCCAAGGCCAGCGTCTGGGTCAGCCCGTTCTCGGCACGCTGCTCGTTCCCCGAGCGGCATCCGCAATTTGCGGGCTTCCTGCACGCATCGCCGGCGCAGCTGTCCGATGCGCTGCGCGAGCACGATCTCGTCGTCGTCATCGGCGCGCCGGTGTTCACCTTCCATGTCGAGGGCCATGCCGCGATCTTCGATGGCGGCGCGACGATTTTTCAGATCACCGACGATCCCGATGCGGCGGCGGTGACGCCGGTCGGCACCAGCATTGTCGCGACGATGAAGCCGGCACTGAGCCTGCTGCTGGATCTGTTGCCCGAGAGCAAGCGCGCCACGCCAAAGGGCCGCATGCTGCCGCCGGCGCCGCAGGCCGCCGATCCGCTGCCGGTCGAATTCCTGCTGCACTCGCTGTCGCAGGCGATGCCTGACGGCGCATCGCTGGTCGAGGAAGTGCCCTCACACCGGCCGGCGATGCAAAAGTTCCTGCCGATGCGGGGCCAGGATTCCTTCTACACCATGGCGAGCGGCGGTCTCGGCTATAGTCTGCCCGCCGCCGTCGGCATGGCGCTGGGCAAGCCGAAACAGCGCACCGTCTGCCTGATCGGCGACGGCTCGGCGATGTATTCGATCCAGGCGCTGTGGACCGCCGCGCAGCGCAAGCTGCCGCTGACCGTGGTCGTCATCAACAATTCCGGCTATGGCGCGATGCGCTCGTTCAGCCAGGTGATGCAGGTCAGGAACGTGCCGGGGCTGGAGCTGCCAGGGATCGATTTCGTGAAGATCGCCGAAGGCATGGGCTGCGATGCGGTGCGGGTGAGCAAGGCGACGGAACTCGGCGAGGCGCTGAAACGCGGGATGGCGTTCGAGGGCACGAGCCTCGTCGAGGTGGTCGTGGATTCGGCGGTGCCGGTGCTGTACGGGCAGAAGCATTGAGTTGTCGTCCCGGCGCAGGCCGGGACCCATGCCCACCGGCAGGAGTTTGGCGATGACTCGTGGTGGGCGGCTTCGCGCTACAACTACTCCCTGGGGTTATGGGTCCCGGCCCCCGTGCGCAATTGCGCACTAGGCCGGGACGACATCGAGTTTGCCGCACCACCACCCGCAACTACGACGCCAAAAATCCGCCATCCGCCGCGAGCACGTGGCCGACGACATAGGACGACGCATCCGACGAAAGCCACACCACGGCTTCCGCGACTTCCTCCGGGCTGCCCATCCGGCGCAGCGGCAGGCCGGCGCCGACCGTTGCGACATCGCCGACGCCGGCGCGCAGCATCATGTCGGTGACGACGCGGCCGGGCGCGACGGCGTTGATGCGGATGCCGCGCGGGGCGTTCTCCATCGCCGCCGAGCGCGTCAGCGAGATCGCGGCGGCTTTCGAGGCCGAATAAAGCGAGAAGCCGGGATTGGGGTTGCGCATGCCGCTGACGGAGGCGTTGACGACGATGCTGCCGCGGCCCTGCGCCAGCATCGCCGGCAATTGATGGCGCAGGCAGAGAAACAACGCACGGACATTGGTATCGAACACGCTGTCGTAGATGTCAGTGCCCTGCTCTTCCAGCGGCGCGCGGCGCTCCTGGAAACCCGCATTGTTGAAGGCGACGTCGAGCCGGCCGCAACGCTCGACCGCCGTGCCGATGAGGTGCGCGACCTCGTCCTCGCGCGTGATGTCGGTCTTGAGCGCGATCGCCTCCGTGTCGAGCGCGCGGCACGCCACGGCAGTCGCCTCGATCTCGGCTTCGCGCCGGCCGGCAATGATGACCGCTTCCGCCCCTTCAGAGGCCATCCTCAGGGCCGTGGCGCGGCCGATGCCGCTGCCGCCGCCGGTGACCAGGCAGACCTTGCCTCTCATCCGCTGACCTGCTGGCAAAGTTCCGGTCATGGCCCACTCCAAAATGCTTGCGCGCGGCGCTGCGCGCATATAGTTGTATGGTACAACTATATGCCGGGAGTCAAGATGGCCGAGCTTTCGCTGATCGACGACATCCGCGCCGCCTCGCGGCTGATGGTGCGCGAGCTCGGCTTCATGGATGCGACGGTGGCGGCCTCGGACTATCCGCCCTCGGCGGTGCACACGATCCTGGAGATCGGCATCCGCGGTCCCATGGCATCGGGCGAGCTCGGCGATTTCCTGCGCCTGGAGAAATCCAGCGTCAGCCGCCTGGTGCGCAAGCTGATCGATTGCGGCGAGTTGCGTGAGACACCTGACGAGCTTGATGCACGCAGCAAGCTGCTGTCGCTGACCGCAAAGGGCCGGCGCACGCTGGAGGCGCTGCATGCGTTCGGCCGACAGCAGGTGAGCGGCGCGCTGGCCGCGCTGACGGCGGCCGAGCAGCGCAAGGTGCGCGAGGGAATGATGCTCTACGCGCGGGCGCTGAGGGAGAGCCGGGTGGAGGAAGTGGCGCGGTCGGCGGCGTGACCCGCTGGATTGTTGAAGCTGCTTCTATACTCTCGGTGTCATCGCCCGGCTTGACCGGGCGATCCAGTACTCCGAGACATCAGTGGTTCAATCGATAGGCCGCGGCGTACTGGATTCCCCGCTTTCGCGGGGAATGACAGCGGTGGGCGCGGCACGAGCCTCCCCTATTTCCCGAACTCCTCCCGCATCTTCGCCTGGATCTTGGCCATGCCGCCGATCCAGCGGTCGTAATTCTCGGTCTTCTTGCGCATGTAGCCGAGCACCTGGGGGTGCGGCAGGATCAGGAAGGTTTCCTGCTCGAGGCCGGCGAGCACGTCAATGGCGACCTGCTCGGGCGTCAGGTCGCCGTCGCCGGATTGCGGGCCCTTCGGGATCGAACGCAGCATGTTGGTGTCGACGCCCTGCGGACAGAGGATCGAGACCTTGATGTTGTCAGCCTTGTGCGAGATCGCGAGGTTCTCGGCAAAGCCCACGGCGGCGTGCTTCGTCGTCGAATAAGCGGGGCTGCCGACCTGCGACAAGAGGCCTGCGGCCGAGATCGTGTTGAGGAAATAGCCGCCGCCACGCGCCTTCATGCGGGGGATGAGATGCCGCGCCGCATAAACATGCGCCATGACATGGATCGCCCAGCTGCGCTGCCAGGGCTCGTCGGAGGCGCCGCCGGCATTGACCGACATCGGATCGAAGCCGCCGCCGATGCCGGCATTGGAGCAGAACAATTCGATCGGGCCGAACTGCCGCTCGGTCTCCTCGATGACGTGGGCGATGTCCTTTTCCTGCGCGACATCGCATTTGAACGCCGCGCCATCGACCATGGCGGCGACAGCCCGCGCGTTGGCGGCGTCCATGTCCGCGACGACGACCTTGGCGGCGCCCGCTTTGTGAAAGGCCTCGCACAGCGCCTTGCCGATACCGTTTGCGCCGCCCGTGACGACCACGACCTTGCCGGTCACCTGCATGCGACGTCTCCTCTGTCTTGTATTGTCTTGTACCGCTTTATACCGCGCCGCTTATTCCGCGTCGCGGGGCCTGCTCAGCTCAACACGAGGTCGAGCACCGCGGTATAATGGCACGCCGCACCGGCCAAGACAAAGCCGTGCCAGATCGCATTCTGGAAGCGCAGCCGCCGCCAGGCATGGAAGATCACGCCAAAGCTGTAGAGCAGGCCGCCCGCAAGGATGAAGCCCAGCACCAGCGCGGGCAGCGCCCTGACCACGGCGTCGTACAGCATCACGCCGCTCCAGCCCATCGCCAGATAGATGCCGACCGAAACGCGGTCGAACCGGCCGGGGTAGAAGAGCTTGAGCACGATGCCGAGGATGGCGACGAACCACACGCCGGCGAGCAGCACCAGCGCGAACACGCTGTCCTTCACCTCCAGGATGAACGGCGTGTAGGTCGCCGCGATCAAGAGATAGATCGCCGAATGATCGAACCGCCGCAGCAACCATTTCGCCGGCGACACCGGCCAGAGATTATAAGTCGCCGACAGCACCAGCATCGACAGCAGGCCGGCGACATAGATCGAGACGCCGACGATGTCGGTCGCGCTGGCATAGACCGCCGTCAGCACCACCAGCACGGTCGCGGCGACGATGCCGGCGAGGACGCCGATTGCGTGGATGACACCGTCGGCGATCAGCTCGGCGCGGTCGTAGTTCCAGCCGATCACGTCGGCCGCGGCGTGGACGGAGGAGGATGCAAACTGTTTCAGCTGGAAGACGGTCATGGCAATCCGCAAAGGCTAAGGCAATGCCCTCTTGTATGGGTGTTTCGGACCCGGCGCGTCGTTCAAACGGCTGATTTGCCGACAAAGGCGGTGGAAGTATGAAAGCTTGAATTTCCTCAGGCAGTTGCCACTTTTGTGACTAGTTCAATTTGCGTATCCCCGCCCGAGCCCTCTCACGTTCATATGGCATTCAGTTTCCAGGATATGGTCGAGGAGGCACGGCTGTCAGCCCGGGCGCTGATCGACTATGGCGAGCATTTTTTCAATCCGACGGTGCGGCTTGGTGTCACCGGCCTGTCGCGCGCCGGTAAGACCGTATTCATCACCGCGCTGATTCATGGGCTGACGCGTGGCGGCCGTTTCCCGGTGTTCGAGGCCTATGCCTCGGGCCGGATCGCGCGGGCGCATCTGGCGCCGCAGCCCGACGATGCCGTGCCACGCTTTGCCTATGAGAACCATCTGCGCGCACTGGTCGAGGAACGGCGCTGGCCGAACTCCACCGTCGACATCAGCGAGCTCAGGCTCGTCATCGACTACCAGCGCCCGAACGGCGCCGACCGCACCTTGACGCTCGACATCGTCGACTATCCCGGCGAATGGCTGCTCGACCTGCCGCTGCTGCAGAAGAGCTATGAGCAATGGTCCGCGGAAAGCCTGGCGCTGTCGCGCGAGGCGCCGCGCGCGCATCTTGCGACCGAATGGCATGCGCATCTCGCAACGCTCAAGCCTGAGGCCCGCGAGGACGAGCAGGCGACGCTCACGGCCGCCAAGCTCTTCACCAATTATTTGCGCGCCTGCCGCGACGAGCGCTTTGCCATGAGCCTGCTGCCGCCGGGGCGCTTCCTGATGCCGGGCAGTCTCGCGGATACGCCGGCGCTGACCTTTGCACCGCTCGACGTGCCCGTGGGCGGACAGGCGCCGGAGGGATCGCTGTGGGCAATGATGGTGCGCCGCTTCGAGGCCTACAAGGACGTCGTGGTGCGGCCCTTCTTTCGCGATCATTTCGCGCGGCTCGATCGTCAGATCGTGCTGGCCGATGCGCTCGCCGCGTTCAACTCGGGCCCCGAGGCGCTGCACGATCTCGAAGCCGCGCTCGCCGGCATTCTGGATTGCTTCAACATCGGCCGCAGCACCCTGCTCTCCAGCCTGTTCCGGCCGCGCATCGACCGCATCCTGTTCGCGGCGACCAAGGCGGACCATCTGCATCATTCCAGCCACGACCGGTTAGAGGCCGTGCTGCGCCGCGCCGTCTCGCGTGCTGTCGCGCGTGCGGAAGATACCGGCGCTGCGATCGACGTCGTCGCGCTCGCCGCCGTCCGCGCTACGCGCGAAGCGCAGGTGGCGCATGGCCACGACAAATTGCCGTCGATCCTGGGCACGCCGACCGCGGGCGAAAGCGCCGGCGGCGAGTTCTTCGACGGCAACACGGAGGTTGCGACCTTTCCCGGCGACCTGCCGCTGGATCCCGAGCCGCTCTTCAACGGCGCGGATGCGTTCCGCGGATTGTCCACGCAAGCCGCCGAAAAGAGCGATTTCCGTTTTCTGCGCTTCCGCCCGCCCAAGCTCGAACGCGAGGGTGCTGACGAGCCCGTGCTGCCACATATCCGCCTCGACCGTGCCTTGCAGTTCCTGATCGGAGACAAGCTGTCATGAACGACCGATCGAAGCCACGGCGGCCGGCGACGTTCCGGCTCGACGATCCCGGTGTCGTCGTCACCGAGGCCGACGAGACCAGCCGGCTCAGCCGCGCCACCATCCAGATCACGCCGGAGCCCGATCCAATGGCGCTGCCGGTGCCGGTTCAAGCCGCTATGCCGGCGCGGCGCGGCTTTCCCTGGGGCACGCTGTTCTGGTCGGGCCTCGCGGGATTGACGCTGCTCGGCACAGGGCTCGGCGTGGTCCGTCTGATCGAGGATCTGTTTGCGCGCAGCGAAAGCCTCGGCTTCGTCGGGCTCGGGTTGGCGCTCGTCACCGCGCTGGCGCTCGCGGTGGTGATCGGGCGCGAGGCGTTCGGGCTGGCGCGCCTCGCGACGATCGAGAAGCTGCATGCGCGCGCCGCCGCGGTGCTGGCGAGCGACGACCGCAAGGAAAGCCGCGTCATCGTGCAGGACCTCCTGAAGATCGCGCACCAGAACCCGCAGCTTGCGCGTGCCCGCGCGACGCTGGAGAGCCATGCCGGCGAGATCATCGACGGCGCCGACATGATCCGCCTCGCCGAGCGCGAGCTGATGTCGCCGCTGGATGCCGAGGCGCGCCGGCTGGTGTCGTCAGCGGCGCAAAAGGTCTCGATCGTCACCGCGGTCTCGCCGCGCGCCGCGATCGACGTGCTGTTCGTGTTCGTGGCCGCACTGCGCCTGATCCGCCAGCTCGCCTATCTCTATGGCGGCCGCCCCGGCGCACTCGGCATGATCCGCCTGCTCCGCCACGTCATCGCCCATCTCGCCATCACCGGCGGCATGGCCGCCAGCGACAGCCTGGTGCAGCAGATGCTCGGCCACGGCATCGCGGCAAAACTGTCGCAGCGGCTGGGCGAAGGCGTGCTGAACGGACTGCTGACGGCGCGGCTGGGATTGGCCGCAATCGACGTGACGAGGCCGCTGCCGTTCGCGGCGCTGCCGCAGCCGAAGCTGTCGGATCTAGCGACGGATCTGCTGCGGAAGAAGGATGGAGAAGAGTAGCGGCTCTCGCTTACCCTCCCCTGGAGGGGGAGGGTCGGCTCATATTGAGCGCAGCGAAATATGAGACGGGGTGGGGTGACGGTCTCTCCACCTCGAACACTGCCTGCTTGGAGAGATCACCCCACCCCGCTCGCGCTACGCGCGATCGACCCTCCCCCTCCAGGGGAGGGTAAGAGAAGGCGCGCTAGGCGGGCGATCGCTTTTCGAACTCGCCCGCCAGCACGCGCCACTGGAAGAGCGGCGAGTCTTTTGGCGGCGAGAGCTCCGGCATCCAGCCGGTGAGCTTTTCGATCACATAGGTGTCCGTCACGACGCCGCGCCAGCGGCGTTCGACTTCGCCGAGTTGCTCGCGCTTGGCGGGGATGTTCTGCCACAGTGACGCGCGGTGATCCGGCTCACGTCCGACATAGATGCCCGCGCGGCCTCTGATCTTGTCCATGCCGGGATCGCGGAAATCCTGGAAGCGGCTGCGCTCGTTGATCTCGATGACGGGCACGCGGCCCCGGAACAGCCAGCGCATCATGGCGTAGGTGCGGTAGTCCGTGGTCGCGATCCAGGTCGCGCCTGTTTCGTCGAGGGCGGCCTGCGCGCGCGCCACGACCTGCTCGTAGCCGGCCTCGGCGCCGATCGGATCGATCTTGCCGAGCAGATTCCAGGGCGCAGCGACATAGTAGAGGAACACGATGACGACGAAGGCGATGCCAGAGACGATCGCCGTCTTCACCCAGAACAGGGTCGACCGGATCATCCGCGCTGACCATTTTTCACGCGGCAGCATCACGAGGTTCACGGCCGCAGCCGCAAAGCCCACCGGCCACATGAACATCGGCCAGGTGTCGCCGACCCGCAGCGTCAGCGATTTCACCAGGAAATAGAGAAACGGCACCAGCACCGCGGTCGACAGCAGGATCGCGACCGGCTCGCGCGTGCGATAGCCGCGCCACGCCGTCATCAGCAGCGCCGACATCACCACCGGCAGCATGACGAAGCCGACGAGGCCGAATTGCAAGCCGATGTAGTCGCCGACCGTCCGCAGCGAGATACCGTAACTGGTTGTGGCGCGGACGCCCTGGAAGCGGATCGAGGCCCAATCGTGCTGCACGTTCCAGATCAGCACCGGCGAGAACACCGCGAGCGCGACCAGCACGGCGAGATAAGGGTAAGGGCTGCGCAGCCAGCGCCCGCGCCAGTCCGGCACCAGCAGAAAAGCGGCAACGGCCGGCGCGAACATGATCACGGTGAATTTCGACAGCATCGCGAGCCCAGCGAACAGGCCGGCCACCAGCCACCAGCGGCCGTCGCCGCTTTGCGAAAGCCGCACCAGGGCCCAGACCATCGCAACCGCGAACGGGATCATGGCGACATCAGGCGCAATCTTGGCCATCAGCAGCCCGTAGTAAAGCGCGGCCTCCGGCATCAGCACGGCGACCACGACCGCACGTGCGTCATGCGTGAGGCGGCGGACGATGTCGGCGAGCAGCAGCTGCGTCACCAGCATCGCGACGATGCCGCCGAAGCGCACCCCGAGCGGGGTGTCGCCGAAGATTGCAGTTCCGAAACGGATCAGCCAGGCGATGCCGGGGGGATGATCGAGGAAGCTGAGCGCGGCCTCCTTCGACCAGGTCCAGTAGTAGGCCTCATCCGTGCGCAGCTCGATCGCGGAGGCATAGACGATGCGGAGCACGGTCATCGCCGCGATGATCAGCACGGCAACAAGGATGAGCCGGCGTTCGGCGCCGTCTGGCTTCACAGAAATGTCGGGCGCGATCGTCACGGCCGCGCTTTTCCCCGACTTGGGAGGGGGAGTCAATGTAGGGCAAGCTCTCGCCCCGAGTCGTCCCGGCCTAGCGCGCAATTGCGCGCGGGGGGCCGGGACCCATAACCCCAGGGAGAAGTTTGGCGAAGACTCGGAGTTGCCAGCCTGCCCGCAATTACTCCCTGTGGTTATGGGTCCCGGATCTGCGCGCGCTTTGGGCGCGCTTGTCCGGGACGACAGCGGAGGGTGACCGCGAAATGGTGGGCACGGCGCGCCAGTGCGCGCCTTTGCCCACCCTACGGTTCTGTAACCTTGCCGCGCATGTGATCGGGCAAGCTGTCCGCGGGCGGAATTAAACGCTAGGCTGGCTGTTCTCCTCCATGAACTGATACAATCGAATCATGGCCACCGCTCCCGTCCACATGCCCGAACTTGTCCGCGCCACCAGCGTGCGGCAGGTGCGGCTCATCTGCGGAATCATCCTGTTCTCTTATGTGGTCAGCCATTTCCTGAACCACGCACTCGGCAACATCTCGGTCGATGCCATGGAGGCCGGGGTCTACTATCACATGCTGTTCTGGCAGTTCCTGCCTGTCGCGATCGTGTTCTACACCGCGGCGCTGACCCATATGGGGCTCGGCATCTACGCGCTGTATCAGCGCCGGCAGTTCCGCTGGAAGACGATCGAGCCGCTGCAGCTCGTGCTGGGACTGAGCATCCCCGCCCTCGTCATGGCGCATGTGATCGGCGTGCGGCTCGGCCAGACGCTGTACGGACACCAGAAGCACTATCCGCAGGAGCTCCATCTGTTCTTCATCGGCGCGCCCGGCCGGCTCTGGCAAATGACGATCCTGCTCCTGATCGCCTGGGTGCACGGCTGCATCGGCATCTATTTCTGGCTTCGCCTGAAGCCGTTCTTCGCGCGCGCCGCGCCCTATCTGCTCGCAGCCGCCGTGCTGATCCCGACTCTGTCGCTGCTCGGAATCTACCAGGGCGGCCGCAGCATCGAGCTCGAGGCCGACGACGGGGAATGGCGCACGCACAATCTCACACGCCGCCAGCTCGGCTCGGTCGCCGAAGCCAATACGCTCGACCGCATCACCGGCGGCCTCACCGCCGGATATTTCGGGTTGCTGGGACTGGCGCTGGCGGCGCGCGGCGTACGGGCCTGGCGCGAGCGGCGCGGCGGCATGATTGCGCTGTCCTACGGCAACGGCAAGACGGTGCGCGTGCCGAAGGGCCTCTCCGTGCTCGAGGCAAGCCTGCGCCACAACGTGCCGCATGCCAGCGTCTGCGGCGGCCGCGCCCGTTGCTCGACCTGCCGCATCCGCGTCATCGGCGACCATGGCGCCCTGCCCCAGCCGTCGCAGCGCGAGGCCTTCGTGCTGGCCCGCGTCGGCACCGCCGATCCCTCGATCCGCCTTGCGTGCCAGCTGCGTCCGGACTGCGACCTCTCCTTCTTCCAGCTCTTCACGCCCCACACGCATGCGGCGGACGGGCAGGCCTCGGCGCCGGCGCGCATCGGCCAGGAGCGCTATCTCGTCAGCCTGTTCGTGGACATGCGCGGCTCGACGCAGCTCGCCGAGAAGCGGTTGCCGTTCGATACCGTCTTCATCGTCAACCGCTTCCTCGGCGCGGTTTCGCAGGCCGTGATCGAGAACGGCGGCCAGCCCAACCAGTTCGTCGGCGACGGCATGCTGGCGCTGTTCGGACTGTCGGCGGATCCGCGAGATGCCTGCCGGCAGGCGCTGAAAGCCGCTGGCAGCATCGCCGCCAATATCGACGAGTTGAATCAGCTCCTCAGCCACGACCTGCGCCAGCCGATCCGCTTCGGCATCGGCATTCACGGCGGCGAGGTCATCATCGGCGACATCGGCTATCGCGATCACATCGTGTTCACGGCCCTCGGCGATGCCGTCAACGTCGCCGCCCGCCTGCAGGACATGACCAAGGCGCTCGCCTGCGAGGCGATCGTCTCCGAGGAAGTGCGCCGCACCGCCGACCTTGCCGACGACGCCCTGCCGCAGCAGGAGGTCGCGATCCGCGGCCGCGACGAGCCGATGGCGGTGCGCGTGGTTGCGGATGCGAGGGAGCTGGCGGTGCTGGTTGATCGCGGCGCGCGGGTGGCGGCGTGATCTTTCTTCACCTCTCCCCGCTTGCGGGGAGAGGTCGGATCGCCCCCCGGCGATGCGAAGCATCGTCCGGCGCGATCCGGATGAGGGGGTACAGGTCTCTCGATGGACCTCACGTGTGGAGAGAGGCCCCTCACCCCAACCCTCTCCCCGTAAGAACGGGGCGAGGGAGCACACCGCCACGGCGGTTACAGCTCACCTCCATCTCACTGCAAACGTAACATCGGCTTGCTGCAACGCAGCGGCATGGACCTGCTGCGAAAGCACGAATTGACTTCGTCCTGTTCGTTGCGACAGATGAGCGCGGGTTTCGCGGTGATGACCGCGGCCCAACGAAAAAGCTCCGGGAGGAGACCACATGTTCGATCGACGCGACCTGCTCAAAGGAGCGGGGCTTACCGCCATTGCGGCCACACTGAATTCCACCAAAGCGCTGGCCCTCGACACCGTCACCCTGCCCTTCGTCAATGGCGAACGGCCGCTGGTAAAATATCCGCAGAAGCGACCGATGATCGGGCTGACCAGCCGCCCGCCGCAGCTCGAGACGCCGTTCGCGGTGTTCAACGATGGGCCGCTCACGCCGAACAACGCCTTCTTCGTGCGCTATCACCTCTCCGACCTGCCCTACAATCTCGATCCCGACAAGTTCACGCTGGAGGTCAAGGGCAAGATCGACAAGCCGCTCAAGCTGTCGCTGAAGGACATCAGGAAGATGAAGGCGACGGAGATCGTCGCCGTCAACCAGTGCTCCGGCAACAGCCGCGGCTTCTTCGAGCCACGCGTCGCCGGCGGCCAGCTCGCCAATGGCGCGATGGGCTGCGCACGCTGGCGCGGCGTCCCGCTCAAGGCCGTGCTGGAGATGGCGGGCGTGCAGAGCGGCGCCAAGCAGGTCACGTTCAACGGCATGGACGGCCCGGTCAGCGACAAGACGCCCGACTTCATCAAGGCGCTCGATCTCGATCACGCTACCGACGGCGAGGTGATGCTCGCCTATGGCATGAACGGCGAGGACCTGCCGTTCCTCAACGGCTTTCCGCTGCGCCTGGTCGTGCCCGGCTATTACGGCACCTACTGGGTCAAGCACCTCAACGAGATCACCGTCATCGACAGCGTCTATGACGGCTTCTGGATGAAGTCGGCCTATCGCATTCCCGATACGCCGAACAACGCGATCGAGCCCGGCACCGCGCCGAAGGCGACGATCCCGATCAACCGCTTCACCATCCGCTCCTTCATCACCAGCATCCCCGATGGCGCTAGGCTGAAGGCGGGAGCTGTGACGCTGCGCGGCATCGCCTTCGACGGCGGCAAGGGCATCAAGGACGTCGAGGTCTCCACCGACGGCGGCAAGACCTGGACGAGCGCGAAGCTCGGTAAGGATCTCGGCAAGTACGCGTTCCGCGAATGGAAGCTGCCGGTGAAGCTCGCGGCCGGCGCCGTTGAGCTCAAGGTGCGCGCCACCGGCAATGGCGGGGAGACCCAGCCGGATACGCCGCGCTGGAACCCGGCGGGCTATTTGCGCAACGTCGTCGAAACCGTCCGCGTCAGCGTGGCCTGAGGGAGGATGATCATGCAGCGCACCGTTCTCCTCGCCGTCACCCTCGCCCTCGCCGCCGGCATCAGTGCCGTGACCGCGGCGCCGCTCAACTACAAGACCCCCGATGAGGTCGCCGCGTTCAAGCCCGGGCCCAATCTCGAGGTGGTGCAGGGCAATTGCTCCGCCTGCCACTCATCCGACTACATCGCCACCCAACCGCCGATGAAGGACAAGAAGGACTTCTGGCAAGCTGAAGTGACCAAGATGATCAAGGTCTATGGCGCACCGATCGACGACGCCGATGTCGGCAAGATCGTCGATTATCTGGCCGCGACTTACTGACGGACCGCATCACGCACTTACCCTCCCCTGGAGGGCCCTCCAGGGGAGGGTAAGGAAGAACGGCCACTTGATCCTTTCCTTCCGCAGCAGATCCGTCGCGTTCCTGCCGATTGACCGCGAAACGGGCAAAACCGGCAAAAACGCCGCGAAGTTGAGCGGAATTCGGCGAAAAGCTGATGTGGTTTGAGCTACCAAGCCCGCCACAATCCGCGTATCCTGTTAGGACCGAACCGGCCGGTTGGCGGGGACTGGCGGTTCGAGATCTTGGAGGAAGACCCGCGGAGAAGTCGTGATGGCTAAAGGTACGGTCAAGTGGTTCAACCCGACGAAGGGTTATGGATTTATCCAGCCTGCGTCGGGAGGCAAGGATGTGTTCGTGCATATCTCGGCAGTGCAGAAAGCCGGTCTGTCGACCCTGAACGAGGGACAGACGGTTGAATACGAAGAGATCGCAAACCGGGGCAAGACCTCCGCAGAGAACCTCAAAGTATAAGCCCGCCAGCGTTTCGCTGCCTCCCGGATCACCTCCGGGAGCGAGGCCAAGAAAATTTCAGAAGACGGTCAGTGCATTCGACGACAAGCGTTGCGATTGCGCAAGGATAGCTATTTTTTCCAGCGAAGACCGCTATTCAACGCCACGGCAATGACAATCGCGACGGCACTTCGCTAACCCACCGGCAACGGTGCGTCGCGCTTGATCTCCTCCATCACCGCATAGGTCCGCGTTTCGCGCACACCCGGCATCGACAGCAGGGTCTCGCCGAGGAAGCGTCGATAGGCGGTCATGTCGGCTAGTCGCGCCTTCACCAGATAGTCGAAGCCGCCGGCAACCATGTGACACTCCAGCACTTCAGGCGCGAGTTTCACCGCGCGCGCAAAGCGCTCGAAATTGTCGGGCGTGGTCTTGTCGAGCAGCACCTCGACGAACACGAGCAAGCCGAGGCCGAGCCGGTGCGGATTGAGGCGCGCACCGTAGCCTTCGACAAAGCCCTCGCGCTGCAGGCGCTTCAGCCGCTCGCCGATCGAGGTCGGCGACAGGCCGATGCGCTCGGCGAGCTCGACATTGGCGATTCGCCCGTCTTCCTGCAAAATCGAGAGGATTTTCCGGTCGATTCGATCGAGTTCCATATTTCGTCTGGCAATTCTGGTGTTGACCTTCATTTCCTAAGGCAAAACGGCTAATTTGTCTATCGAACTGCGGTTACACGGGCTTTATCCTGAGTTTCAGCCACAGGACACGCTATGCCGAACATCCCGCCGCCCTTCACCGCCCCCTACGCCCCTGACGATGCCGAGATCGCCGCGCGCCTCCTGCCGGCCTCGCATCTGGCCCCGCCGCAGGAGGCGCGGATCGACCGCACCGCGACGCGGCTGATCGAGGCGATCCGCAAGCGCGACGATCGGCTCGGCGGCGTCGAGGACATGCTGCGGGAGTTCGCGCTCTCGACCAAGGAGGGCCTCGCGCTGATGGTGCTGGCCGAGGCGCTGCTGCGCGTGCCTGATGCGCGCACCGCCGACCAGTTCATCGAGGACAAGCTCGGCGAGGGCGACTTCATCCATCACGAGACCAAGTCCACGGCGTTCCTGGTCAACGCCTCGGCCTGGGCGCTCGGTCTCTCCGCGCGGGTGATCCAGCCCGGCGAGACGCCCGACGGCACCATCGGCCGTCTGGTGAAGCGGCTCGGCGCGCCGGCGGTGCGCACCGCCACGCGCCAGGCGATGCGGCTGATGGGCAATCATTTCGTGCTGGGCGAGACCATCGAGCAGGCGCTGGAGCGGGGTCAGCCGCGCGCCGGCCAGAAGCCGCGCTATTCCTTCGACATGCTCGGCGAAGGCGCACGCACGGCGGCCGACGCGAAGCGCTATTTCGACGCCTATGCCAGCGCGATCGAGACGATCGGCAAGGCTGCGGGCAACCATCCCCTGCCCGACCGGCCCGGCATCTCGGTCAAGCTCTCGGCGCTGCATCCGCGCTTCGAGGCGATCAGCCGCGACCGCGTGATGCGCGAATTGGTGCCGCAACTGCTGGACCTCGCGCAGCGCGCCAAGGCGCACGACCTGAACTTCACCGTCGATGCCGAGGAGGCCGACCGGCTGGAGTTGTCGCTCGACGTGATCGCGGCAACGCTCGCCGATCCCTCGCTGGCCGGCTGGGACGGGTTTGGCCTCGCGATCCAGGCCTATCAGAAGCGCGCGAGCGCGGTGATCGACTATGTCGATGCGCTGGCCCGCGCGCATGACCGCAAGCTGATGGTGCGGCTGGTCAAGGGCGCCTATTGGGACACCGAGATCAAGCGCGCGCAGGAGCGCGGGCTCGACGGCTATCCCGTGTTCACCCGCAAGTCGATGACGGATCTGAATTACGTCGCCTGCTCCGCGAAGCTTCTGGCCTTGCGGCCGCGCATCTTTCCGCAATTCGCCACCCACAACGCGCTGACGGTCGCGACGGTGCTGGAGCTCGCCGCTGATGGCGGCGGCTTTGAATTTCAGCGCCTGCACGGCATGGGCGAAGCGCTCTACGAGCAGCTTGCCAAGGACCACCCTGATATCGCCTACCGCACCTATGCGCCGGTCGGCAGCCATCGCGACCTGCTCGCCTATCTGGTGCGGCGACTTTTGGAGAACGGCGCCAACTCGTCCTTCGTGGCGCAGGCCGCCGACTATCGCGTGCCGGTCCCCGCGCTGCTGCAGCGGCCGGCGGATGCCATCGTCCGGCCGCAAGCGGCCGCGCATCCCAGGATTCCGCTGCCGGGTGAGCTGTTCGCGCCGGAGCGGCGCAATTCCCGCGGCGTCGAGTTCGGCGCGCGTGCCGCGCTCGATCAGCTGCTGACGGACGTCAAGGCTGGGGCGATCGATCTCAAGCCTATCGCTGATGCAACACTGGATCAGGCCAATGCGGCGGTGGCAGCGGCACGCGCCGGCTTTGCCGCCTGGAGCCGGACGCCTGCGGGCACACGCGCGGCGGCGCTGGAGCAGGCCGCGCATCTCCTGGAAAGCCGCGGCGCTCATTTCATCGCGCTGCTGCAAGCCGAAGGCGGCAAGACCCTCGACGACGCGCTGTCGGAGCTGCGCGAGGCCGCCGACTTCTGCCGCTATTATGCCGCACAGGGCCGAAAACTGTTCGGCGTTGACGCCGCCATGCCGGGCCCGACCGGCGAGAGCAATGCGCTTGGCATGCGCGGCCGCGGCGTCTTCGTCGCGATCTCGCCGTGGAATTTTCCGCTGGCGATCTTCCTCGGCCAGGTCACGGCGGCGCTGATGGCCGGCAACAGCGTGGTGGCAAAACCCGCCGAGCAGACGCCGCGCATCGCACGCGAGGCCATCGCCCTGCTGCACGAGGCCGGCATCCCCGGAAGCGCGCTGCATCTCGTCACCGGCGACGGCCGCATCGGCGCTGCGCTGACCGCGCACCAGGATATCGCCGGTGTCGTCTTCACCGGCTCGACCGAGGTTGCCCGCAGCATCAACCGGACGCTGGCCGCCAAGGACGGGCCGATCGTGCCGCTGATCGCGGAGACCGGCGGCATCAACGCCATGATCGCCGATGCGACCGCGCTGCCCGAGCAGGTCGCCGATGATGTCGTGACCTCCGCATTCCGCTCCGCCGGCCAGCGCTGCTCGGCGCTGCGCCTGCTGTTCGTGCAGGAGGACGTCGCCGATCGCATGATCGAGATGATCGCAGGCGCGGCGCGCGAATTGAAGATCGGCGATCCCACAGATGTCGCGACCCATGTCGGTCCGGTGATCGATCGCGAGGCCAAGCAGCGGCTCGATGCGCATATCGCGCGGATGAAGAGCGAGGCGCGGCTGCACTTCGCAGGCTCCGCGCCGGAGGGCTGCTTCGTCGCCCCGCACATTTTTGAGCTCAGGGATGCCGGCCAGCTCACCGAAGAGGTGTTCGGTCCGATCCTGCATGTGGTGCGTTATCGCGCCGAGAACCTCGAACGCGTGCTGCACGCGATCGCGCGCACCGGCTACGGCCTCACACTCGGCGTCCACTCCCGCATCGACGACACCATCGAAGCCATCATCGACCGCGTCCAGGTCGGCAACATCTATGTCAACCGCAACATGATCGGCGCCGTGGTCGGCGTGCAGCCGTTCGGCGGCAACGGCCTGTCCGGAACCGGCCCCAAGGCCGGCGGCCCGCACTACCTCGCACGCTTTGCGACCGAGCAGACGGTGACAATCAACACCGCGGCAGCCGGCGGCAATGCTGCGTTGTTTGCAGGGGAGGAGTGAGGCCGCTTCTGGAGCCGCCCTCATAACACGCGCAATAACAGTTCCGTCATCCAGAGGTGCGAGTGGCGCGATGCCATGCATCGCGCCGGGAGCCTCGAAGGATGAACGGCCAGGCTGCAGCCGGGCCCTCGCCCTTCGAGGCTCGTCCTGCGGTACACCGCAGGACGAGCACCTCAGGGTGACGGGACATGGTTTCGGGTCCGTGGCGGATGCGCATTGAATGGCGCAATGAGCCCTGCGCCCGGCGCCGTTGCATCCCGGCGAAACATCGGTCTAATGCTTCCAGACTTGGCCCGCACCAATTCCAGCGCGCGGGAAACAACAAGAGCGAGGGAGCAACGCCGCGATGGACAAGGGCATTTTTGCGGGGCTGAAGGTTCTGGACTGCGCGAGCTTCATCGCAGCGCCCGCGGCCGCGACCGTGCTGTCGGATTTCGGCGCCGACGTCATCAAGATCGAGCCGCCCGGCGCCGGGGACCCCTACCGCAATCTGCCCAATCTGCCGGGCTACCCGACCGGCGAGCACAATTTTGCCTGGCTGCTGGAGGCCCGCAACAAGAAGAGCATCGCGCTCGACCTCGCCAAGCCCGAGGCGCAGGCCGTGCTCTACAAGCTGGTGGAAGAGGCCGACGTCTTCATCACCAACATGCCGCCGCCGGTGCGCGCCAAGCTCGGCATCACCTATGATCATCTCGCCCATCTCAACGACCGGCTGATCTACGCCTCCTTCACCGGCTACGGCGAGAAGGGCGAGGAAGCCAACAAGCCCGGCTTCGACAGCAACGCCTATTGGGCGCGCTCCGGCCTGATGGACCTCGTCCGCGCCGACATCGACACCACGCCGGCGCGCTCGGTCGCCGGCATGGGCGACCACCCCTGCGCCATGTCGCTGTACAGCGCGATCGTCACGGCGCTGTATCAGCGCGAGAAGACCGGCAAGGGTTCCCATGTCGCCTCCAATTTGATGGCGAACGGGGTATGGGCGGCGAGCGTGCTGGCGCAGGCAAAACTCTGCGGCGCCAAGTTCGGCGAGCGGCGGCCGCGCGAGCGCGCGCTGAACGCGGTCGCCAACCACTACCAGTGCAGGGACGGTCGCTGGCTGATCCTGTCGCTGCTGAACGAGGAGAAGCAGTTTCCGACGCTGGCCAAATGCCTCGGGCGCGAAGACCTGATCAATGATTCCCGCTTCGCCACCAAGGCCGACCGCCACGCCCGCTCGGTCGAGCTGATCAAGATTTTGGACGAGACCTTCGCCACCAGGGATCTCGCCGAATGGCGCAAGATCCTTGACGGCAACGGCCTCGTCTTCGGCGTCGTCGCCATTCTCGACGACATCCCGAACGACAAGCAGATGCTCGACAACGAGGTGCTGGTGCCGTTCGAGAACGACACCATGCTCACCATCAACAGCCCGATCTGGATCGACGGCGCCAAGAAGGTCCAGCCGCGCAAGCCGCCCGCGGTCGGCGAGCACAGTGACGAGATTTTGCGCGGGGCGGGATACGACGAGGCGACGATCAAGGCGCTGCGGGGCTCGGGGGCGGTGGGCTGAGGCGGCGCCTCGCACTCCACTGTCGTCCCGGGGCGCGCATAGCGCGAACCCGGGATCCATAACCACAGGGAGCGGTTATCGCGCGCGACTGGTCACTCCGAGTCTTCGCCAAACGCCTCCCTGTGGTTATGGGGTCCCGGATCTGCGCTCCGCTTCGCTGCGCTTGCCCGGGACGACGATGAGGAGGTAGCTCGCACGCGCGGATGCATTGCTGGATTGCTTCGCTGCGCTCGCAATGACGACGTGGGACGATCAACGATCGGCAAACACTAGCGCCGCGAGGTCCCATGCCCCTCTACCGCCTGCACTACTTCCCCGAATCCGGCAACAGCTACAAGCTGGCGCTGATGCTGACGCTTTGCGGCGAGACGTTCGAGCCGGTGTGGACCAACTTTGGCGGCAGCGTCACGCGCACCGCGGAATGGCGCAAGGCCGTCAACGAGATGGGTGAGATTCCCGTGCTCGAAGAATCTCACGATTGCGCATCTTGTTGGCTTCGC
Organism: Bradyrhizobium sp. cir1; assembly: GCF_014198245.1. Classification (GTDB taxonomy): domain Bacteria; phylum Pseudomonadota; class Alphaproteobacteria; order Rhizobiales; family Xanthobacteraceae; genus Bradyrhizobium. The sequence goes on along the minus strand of NZ_JACIHE010000016.1, from coordinate 149,768 downwards.
TGGTGTCCGTCATGGGTCATCCAAATCGCTATCATGTGCTAACGCGTCTTGATGAAGCACATGCCGATGTGGCGCGAGGCCGCAGCAGCCTGACAGGTCAAGCCCGTAGCACAGCTCCATGACGTAAAACTCTCATCCCGCGTTCCCGATCCCGCATTTTGCAGGGAACAATGCGCGCCCCAGCCGTCCTGATATTCGGTGCCGGCGAGCTCGCCGCTACCGCGGGTCTGCGGCCGGCTGGCAAATCCGCGCGAGAAATCAGGGTTTTTTCCCGCGGCGAACGCGGCCAGGATGTCGCGTCGGCGCAGCTGGTCGCCGACAAAATGCGGCGAGGCCGGCACAATGGTCGAGTTGGACGGCCTGTCGGCGAGCCAGTCGACGCCGGGGAAATGGAAACCGCCGATGCCGCGGGTCTGGTGGCAGCCGGCGCAGGTGACGTCGTTGAGGCGACGCTGGAAGCCCGCGACCGAGCGGACGTTCTGCAAGTCCCCGCGCGCGGCAGCCCGCTTCAATGCACCGACCACATCGTTGTCGGTGAAGACCGGATTGTCCTTGCCCTCCCCTTTTCCTTCCCCTTGCATCATGCCGAACTCCGGCTGCAGCGCCGACGCATCGAGACCCGCCGGCGTCGGCACCACCGCAGCCCTCGCCAGAAACTTCTCGGGGATCAGCACCGTGCCGCGATCGAACTCGCGAAGATTTTCCGGCGCGAGCAGCCATTCCTTGAAGTCGCGCCGGAGATCATTGTCCGCAAGGATCCGGTCGCGGTCGATCTGGTTCTCCAGCGTCGATTCCTCGAACGTCTTCGTCGTGGCGTTGTACTTGAAGACCTTCAAGAGATAGTCCGAGCGAAAATCGTGCAGCGCCGATTTCGGTGCGATCGAGATCTGGATGTTGGTTTCGATGCGGTCGAGCATCGCATCGTGAGGATAGAAGCCGGTGCCGATCAGCCCCTGCCAGTCGCCATTGTCGAGCCAGCGCCGCGCGACCTCGGCGCAGGTCACAGGCATGCCGTTCGGCGCGATCTGGCGCTCGTCGCGCGCCTTCAGCACGAGATTGAACGTCATCGGCAGGCGCACCGCCGTCTTAGTCCCGTCCGGCCCTGCATCGAAACGCGTCAGCCGATAGATCAAGCGGATCTCGCCGCAAGACTCCTCCGACACATAGGCGCGGTCCATGCGGTTGACGATGCCGGCCAGCACGAAGCGCGTGTTGGGGGATTTCAGCACGGCCCGGTCGAACAGCTGCACGTCAACGCCTTCGCCGACGCCGATGGTCTCGGTCGGCCAGGCCGCTTTCTGCTGCGCGACGTAGCGGTCGAACTCCGCATCGATCGCAGGCGGAATCTCCTTGAGCTGGGGCAGCCAGGAGAACAGCAGATCGGTCGTCAGCAGAAAATTCGCGCTGCGCTCCGGCCAGAGCAACCGCGAGATCGTCAGCACGTCGTGCTCGTCGAGCTTGCGCAGGACACCAGGGTCGGTGATCGCGGTGCCGCGCGCCAGCTGTGCGTTCTCAGCCGCCGAGAGCGACATGACGCCGCCGAGCAACACGACGACAGCAACGAGAATTCGCAAGGCGCGGCTCATACCTAAGGTAACACCGCGCAAGCGCGCCTATTCAAGCAAAAAGGCGCTTCACAGGGTGGTGAAGCGCCTCTTCGAAAGTCGAATATCGAACGCTCAGCGCGCGACGATCAGGCCCTTGCTGGTGACGACCACCCAGCGGCCGTCCTGGCGGCGGATCGCATCGACGCGGCCGACGCCGGGGATGGGATCGCCGGCATAGACCTCGTAGAGGCCGTCGCGGCCCTCGATCAGCGCGCCGCCATTGGCGACGTCGCGCAGCCGCCAGCCTTCGAGCGTCGGCAGGCGGCCGACCTCGGTCTTGGGCGCGGCAGGCACGGGAGCCGGAGCGGCGGCCGCGGTCGCAACCTGGGCCGGCACAATTGAGCCGGTGGTCTCCTTGGACGCCGCAGCCTGCGCGGGAGCGGCAGGCGATGTGGCGCGGAGCTTGTCGACGGTCTCGGACAGTTTTGCCAGCTTCGCCATCGGCTCGGCCTGCGCCTTCTCGAGCTTGTCGAGACGATCATTGGCCCGGTTGAACTGGCTGAGACCGGTCTTGGAGCTGTGCTCGACATTCGCCTTGAGCGCGACGAGGTCGGCGTCGATCCGCGCGACGGACGCATCCAGCGCGCTGGTGTCGGCGACCTGCACCGGCGCGGCGGCCGGGGCGGCGAAATGCATCATGCCGGCCGTTGCCAGCGCGCCGCTGATCGCACCGACGCCGGCCGCGATCACCACCACGGCGGCCATCGCCGAGAGGCGACGCTTGCTGCCGGTCTCGCGCGGCTCGTCCGCCTTCACATGCGGGGCGAATTCATCGCGCTCCCAGGCGCGGTCGGCAGGCGGCATGACGATGAGCTTGCCGAGCTTCGGCTCGGGCTTGGTCTCGGCCTTCTCAACCTTGGCCTCGAATTTCGGCACCTCGATCCGCGGCGGCTCAACCTTCGGGGCGTCTGCCTTCACCGGATCAGGCTTCGGCGGCGCTTCGTGGTCGGGGGCGATCGAGGGGGCGTCGATACCGGCGGCAGCCTCGACGGCCTGCGGCGCTGCGGCGTCGACAGCACCGGAATCCTGGGCAGCCTGCTCAGCCATTGGTTCGCTCACGGCTCAAATACTCCAGTCTGGATTGACCTTTTGGTAACTTTCATTGTTTGCGAAATCCTTACCTTCGGACCCGCTTACCGAAATTTTAGGAACTTATCCGGGGCTGAATTGGGCCGGGAACGTGGAACCGGTGTGGCGGGCGTGAAACAATTTGTAACCGGGGCAAGATGAACGGCCGCGCAACGACGCTAGGCGTCCTTGTCACTTCCGTCATCCTGAGGCGCGAGGCTTGCGATGCGATGCATCGCAAGAGGAGCCTCGAAGGATGAACGGCCGAGCTGCAGCAGCCGGGCCGTCCTTCGAGGCTCGCTGCGCTCGCACCTCAGGATGACGGTCAGAGAGCGGAGTGCGTGGCACCCGCGCCGTTCACATCACCACCGGCGCATCCGGCAGCTCGTTGGCATTCGGGCCTTGCGGCGGGAAGTGCCTTGCCAGCTCGCGCGACACCGCCGCGATGCCGGCGATCACGCCGCGCTCGAACTGGCCGGACCTGAACTCGGACTCCATGGCACGGCAGATGGCCTCCCAGCCCGCCGCGCCGACCTTCGCGTCGATGCCGCGGTCGGCGATGATCTCGACGTCGCGGTCGGCGAGCAGGAGATAGATCAGGACACCGTTGTTGTGCGCGGTGTCCCAGATGCGCAAATGCGAAAACAGGTCGAGCGCGCGCTCGCGTGCCGGCTGGTTGCGGAACAGGGGACGGCCGTCGAGCGCGCCTTCGACGACGAAGCGGACCTGGCCGGAATGGGTGGTCTCGCCCTGCCGGATGGCCCGCTCGATGCGGTCGAGCGCGGCTTGCGGGAAGATCTGCCTTGCCCGCCAATGGTGCTCCACGAGATGTCTGACAATGCGCTTGATGCTCATGACCGCTACCAGCTCCCCGAGGCGCCGCCGCCGCCGAAACTGCCACCCCCGCCGCTGAAACCACCGCTGTCGCCTGACGATGATCCGCTGCTCCAGCCGCCGGACGAGGAACCGCTCGACCAGGAGCCGCCGCGCGAGCGGCCTGTGCCCGGCGTGATCGCCGAAAACAGATCAGCGACAAATCCGATGATGAAGCCGAGAGCACCGAGCGCGAGGGCGAGCGCGAACGACCCGAGGATGAACCAGGTCAGCGCTGCGATGATGCCTCCGGTCACGAACGATCCGAGCAATCGCCCCAGCATGGCGCGGAAGAACCCTCCCACGCCCACAGAGGCGAACAGCGTGACGATGAAGAGCGGCGCGAGGTCGTCCAGGCTGCCGAAGTTCACGGTGGGAGAAGGAACCGGCAATGGCTCGCCGTCGATCACCCGCATCATGCGTTCGACGCCGTCAGCGATGCCGCCGGCAAAATCGCCGCTCCTGAACTTGGGCGTGATGATCTCGTCGATGATGCGCCGCGAGGTGACGTCGGTCAGCGCGCCTTCGAGGCCGTAGCCGACCTCGATGCGCAGATGCCGGTCGTTCTTGGCAACGATGAGGATCGCACCGTCGTCGATCTTCCTGCGGCCGATCTTCCAGGCCTCGGCGACGCGGATCGAGAACTGCTCGATCGTCTCCGGCTGCGTGGTCGGCACGATCAGCACGGCGATCTGGCTGCCCTTGCGCGTTTCAAAGTCGCGCAGCTTTTGCGACAGCGTGGCGATGTCGCCGCTGGAGAGCGTGCCGGTCTGGTCGACCACGCGGCCGGTGAGCTGGGGAACAGCGACGTCGGCGACGGCGGGGAATGCGAGCGACAGCAGTAGCGCTACGAGAATGGCTGCACGCCACCACACACTCAGTGTCATCGCCCGGCTTGCCGTCTTCGCTGACGCTTCGCCGGCCCAATACCGTGGTGCCCGGCGAAGCCCTAGGCGGAGCCGGGACCGGGCGATCCAGTATTCCAGAGACGCCGGCGAGCTGCAGAGGGGCCGCGGCGTACTGGATTCCCCGCTTTCGCGGGGAATGACGGCGGTGGGTGGGACGCGCATCGGGGCCGAACGCAGCTACTTCGACGGCGCCGGGTTGAAATCGACCTTCGGCGCGGTCGATATCTCCTTTTCGTTCTCGACCGAGAAGTTCGGCTTCTCCTTGTAGCCGAACGTCATCGCGGTGAGGTTGGTCGGGAACGAGCGGATGGTGACGTTATACTCCTGCACCGCCTTGATGTAGCGGTTGCGCGCCACCGTGATGCGGTTCTCGGTGCCCTCCAACTGGGACATCAGGTCCTTGAACAGGGCATCCGATTTCAGCTGCGGGTAGTTCTCGGTGACGACCAGGAGGCGCGACAGCGCGCTGGAGAGCTCGCCCTGGGCGGCCTGGAATTTCTGGAAGGCTGCGGGGTCGTTCAGCACCTCGGGCGTCGCCTGGATGCTGCCGACCTTGGCGCGGGCGTTGGTGACCCCGAGCAATACATCCTTCTCCTGCTGCGCAAATCCCTTCACCGAGTTGACAAGATTGGGGACGAGATCGGCGCGGCGCTGATACTGGTTCACGACCTCGGACCAGTTGGCCTTGATCTGCTCGTCCTCGGTCTGGATCGCGTTGTAGCCGCAATTGGACAGGCTCAGCGAGGCCAGCGCCGCCAGCACGGTCAGGATCTTGCGCATTAAATTTCTCCCGGTGGAATCTGGCGCAAACTACCAGATCGAGCGTGCGGGGCGCCAGCTTGTCGATGTCATTCCGGGGCGCGAAGCGAACTATGGTGCGCAATTGCGCACCTGAGAATCTCGAGATTCCGGGTCTGGTCCTTCGGACCATCCCGGAATGACGGCGGTGGATGACCACACACCAGCCGACTGACGCAAGCCCCTTGCCTATCACCGGCCGACATTGTCAACTCGGGCAAACCAAGAACGTCAATGCCAGGGGAACGTCAAGGAGAACGCCATGAGCTCGTTCGAGACCATCCTCGTGGAGAGACCGGAGCCGGCGATAACGCGGGTCGTGATGAACCGGCCCGAGGCACGCAACGCACAGAACCTGCAAATGACCTACGACCTCAACGCCGCGTTCGATGCGGCGGTCCAAGACGACGCGGTCAGGGTGATCATCCTCGCCGGCAGCGGCCCGCATTTCTCCTCCGGCCACGATCTGCGTCCGGGCGGCAAGAACGCCGCAGGCACCGACTTTCCGCCGATCGGAAATTGGGGCGGTTTTGCGGAGCCCAACGCGCATGGCCGCTTCGCCCGCGAGCAGGAAATCTATCTCCAGATCACCCGGCGCTGGCGCAATCTGGCAAAACCGACCATTGCCGAAGTGCACGGCAAGTGCATCGCGGGGGGCTTGATGCTGGCCTGGGCCTGCGATCTCATCGTCGCCAGCGACGATGCGCAGTTCTGCGATCCCGTCGTCACCATGGGCGTCTGCGGCGTCGAATGGTTCGTGCATCCCTGGGAGCTCGGACCGCGCAAGGCCAAGGAGTTCTTGTTCACGGCCGACAGCTGGAGCGCCGAGGAAGCCCATCAGCTCGGCATGGTCAACCAGGTCGTGCCGCGCGCGGAGCTGTCGGCGCGCGTGCTGGAGCTGGCGCGCCGGATCGCAGCAAAACCGTCCTTCGCATTGAAACTGACCAAGGAGGCGGTGAACCGCTCGGTCGACGTGATGGGCCAGCCCGCCGCGATCGACCAGGCTTTTGCGCTGCATCAGCTCTGTCACGCCCACAATCTCCAGGAGTTCGGCATGATCGTCGATCCATCCGGCCTGCATCCCTCCGTGCGCAAGCCGCCGGCGGCCGCGGAGTAGATGCGATGGACCTGAACCTCAGTGACGAACAGCGGCTGCTGCGGGAGAGCGCGGAACGCTTCGTGGCCGAAAGCTACGATGCCGATCACCGCCGCAAGATGGCGAACGATCCGCTCGGCTACAGCCCGGCAGTCTGGAAGCAGTTTGCCGAGCTCGGCTGGCTGGCGCTGCCGGTCGCGGAAGAGTTCGGCGGGCTCGGCGGCGGCGCCGTCGAGATCGGCATCCTGATGGAAGCCTTTGGTCGCGGGCTGGTGTCCGAGCCATACGTTGCGACCGTCGTCCTCGGAGCCGCCCTGATCGACAGATGCGGCAGCCCAGCGCAGAAACAGGCGAGCCTGCCCAAGGTCGCCGACGGATCATTGAAGCTCGCGTTTGCGCATTCCGAACGCGCGGCACGGTTTGATCTCGCCAAGGTCACGACCACCGCCAACAAGACGGGGCAAGGCTGGCGCCTTGCCGGGAACAAGATTGCCGTGCTCGACGGGCACGCCGCCGATGAGATCATCGTCTCCGCGCTGATCCATGATCATCACGGCCCTTCGGGGCGGATCGGCCTGTTCCTGGTGCCCGCGACGGCACCTGGCCTTATCATCAGCGACTATCCCCGCCTTGGCGGCGGGCACGCCTGCAACATCGAACTATCGGACGTGCATGTGCCTGAAGACGCCCTGCTCGGCGATGGACACGGTGCGCTGCCTGCGATCGAATGGGCCGTCGATCGCGCCATGGCCGCGTTGGGTGCGGAAGCCGTCGGTATCATGCAGACGCTGCTGGACACCACGCTGGAATACACCAAGATCCGCAAACAGTTCGGCCGGCCGCTCTCGGCCAACCAGGTGATCCGCCACCGCCTCGCCGACATGGCGATGCAGGTCGACGAAGCGCGTTCAATGGCGCTGCGGGCTGCATTGAAAGCGGATGCTGCGCCGGTCGAACGGGCGCGCGCCGCTTCAGGCGCGAAGGCGAAGATCGGCAAATGCGCGCGCTTCGTCGGCGAGCAGTCGATCCAGCTTCACGGCGGCATGGGCGTCACCGAGGAGCTCGAGGTCGGCGCCTATTTCAAGCGGCTGGTCGCCTTCGACACGCTGTTCGGCGGCAGCGCGCACCACTATAGCCGCCACGCTCGGCTCGGCCGCACGGCCTGACACTGGGAGAGCCTCATGGACCTCACGTTCAATGCCGAGGAGCGCGCCTTCCAGAGCGAGGTGCGCGGCTTCATCGCAAAAAATCTCACCGAGGAAATGAAGCGCGCGACCGCGCTGACGCCGTCGGTGTTCTCCGACCCCGACATCGGCATGGCCTGGCAGCGCGCGCTGCACAGGCAGGGCTGGGGCGCGCCGGGCTGGCCGGTCGAATATGGCGGGCCAGACTGGACGCCGGCACAGCGCTGGATCTTCGAGACCGAGAGCGCGCGCGCCGGTGTGCCCAACGTCAACGTGATGGGCGTGAAGATGGTCGGGCCCGTCATCATCGGCTTCGGCAACCCCGAGCAGAAGAACTTCTACCTGCCGCGCATTCTCTCCGGCGAGGACTATTGGTGCCAGGGCTATTCCGAGCCGGGCTCAGGCTCCGACCTCTCCTCGCTGAAGACGCGCGCGGTGCGCGACGGCGACGATTACATCATCAACGGCACCAAGATCTGGACCACGCATGCCCATCACGCCAACCGCATGTTCGCGCTGGTGCGCACCAGCGACGGCGAGCGGCAGCAGGACGGCATCAGCTTCATCCTGATCGACATGAAGACGCCCGGCATCACGACCCGCCCCATCCTCACCATCGGCGGCGACCATGAGGTCAACCAGGTGTTCTTCGACGACGTCCGCGTGCCCGTCGCCAATCGCGTCGGCGAGGAGGGCAAGGGCTGGACCTACGGCAAATATCTGCTGGAGTTCGAGCGCGGCTCCGGCATCGCCTCGGCGAAACTGCGCGAGGGACTGAAGGCAATCGCGGACCTTGCCGAGTCGGATTTGACCGGCCGCGCCATCGACACCCCTGACATCGCAGCGCGCATCTCGGAGGTCGAGGTCGACATCGACGCGCTGGAGATGACTGAGCTGCGGGTGCTCTCGGCGCTGCAGACCGGGCAGAATCCCGGTGCGGTGTCGTCGATCCTGAAGCTGCGCAACAGCGAGATCCGCCAGGCCGTGACCCGGCTGGGTGCCGACGTGATCGGCCACGACGCCCTCGCGGTCGAGCCGATGCGTCCGCTCTACAAGCTCAACCACGAGCCGGCGATCCCGGAGGACATGCTGACGGTGGTGCCGGAATATCTCAACGGCCGCGCCTACACGATCTTCGGCGGCACCTCGGAGATCCAGCGCGACATCATCGCGAAGATGATGCTGGGGATTTGAGGCTGGCTTCGTAGCCCGGATGGAGCGCAGCGCAATCCGGGCTACGACTCTCTCCGCCGTCATTGCGAGGAGCCCTTGCGACGAAGCAATCCAGAATCCTTCCGCGGAGGTAGTCTGGATTGCTTCGCTGCGCTCGCAATGACGTCGTGGCAATAGTGCGGGCCCGAATTCGCTTCCGCCTACGCTCTTCGAGCTACGGCGGACAAGTCGCTCCATCCGGGCTACGCACCGTCCCTCCTCTAACCCGCCGCCTTCGCGTCCCGGATCGCCTGCCAGATCTTCTGCGGCGTGAGCGGCGTATTCAGCTGGGTGATGCCGAGCTCGGCGAGCGCGTCCATCACGCCGTTGGTGACGCAGGGAGGACCGCCGATGGCGCCGGATTCGCCGCAGCCCTTGGCGCCGAGCGGATTGGTGCGGCAGGGTGCGGTGTCGTCGAGCGTCACCACGATCGGCGGCACGTCGTCGGCGCGCGGGATGCAGTAATCCTGGTAGCTGGCGGTGAGGAGCTGCCCGTCGGCATCGTAGGAGACGCCCTCATAGAGCGCCTGGCCGATTCCTTGCGCGACGCCGCCATGAATCTGGCCGGTGACCAGCATCGGATTGACGGCGACGCCGACGTCGTCGACGGTGGTGTAGCGCACGACCTTGGACACCCCGGTCTCGGGGTCGATCTCGACCTCGCAGATATGCGTGCCGTTCGGCCAGCTCGGACCATCGACCTCGCCTTCGGAATCGACGCTCAGCTTGGCACCGCTCTCCTTCTCGGCGAGATCGAACAGGCTGATGCGGCGGTCGGTGCCGACCACGGTGAGCATGCCACCCTGGTACTCGATGTCCTCGACCGAGGTCTCCAGCACATTCGCCGCCTTCTCGCGCGCCTTCTGGATCAGATCGTTCGAGGAGACCGCGACCGCGGTGCCGCCGACGAACAGCGAGCGCGAGCCGACGCTGCCAAAACCCATGGCCAGATCAGTGTCGCCCTGGACGACGTCGATCTTGTCGAGGGGAATGCCGAGCGAGTCGGAGATCATCTGGGTGTAGGTGGTCTGCAAGCCCTGCCCCATCGCCATGGTGCCGGAGTGCAGCACGACGCGGCCTTGCGAGGTCGCGTGCAGGCTGACCTTCTCGGTGTGAGCGCGGCCGCCGGTCCATTCGATATAGGAGGTGAGCCCGCGGCCGTAGAGCAGGCCCTTCTTCTTCGCCGCCTTCTTGCGCGCGGCAAAGCCGTCCCAGTCGGCGAGCTTGACGGCCCGATCGAGCATGTGGGCGAAGGCGCCGGAGTCGTAAACCTGGCCCGCCGCGTTCGTGTAAGGCAGCTGCGCCGGCTTGATGTAGTTGGCTTTCCGGATCGCGCGCGGGTCCATGCCGATCTTTCGCGCGGCGGCGTCGAACAGGCGCTCGACGATGAAGACCGCCTCGGGACGGCCCGCGCCGCGATAGGCGCCGACGGGCGCGGTGTGGGTCATCACCGACTGCACCTCGAAATGCACCAGCGGCAGGTCGTAGACACCGGTCTGCACGAAGGGTCCGAGCACCAGCGGAATGATGTTGGCAGCGCCTGAGGAGTACGCGCCGGTGCAGCCGATCGACTTGACGCGATAGGCCAGCACCTTGCCCTTCTCGTCCAGCGCGAACGACGCGGTCGAGGTGAGATCGCGGCCGTGGGTGCCGCCGACGAACTCGTCGGTGCGTTCGCCGCGCCAGCGGATCTTCTTGTTCAGCTTGGTCGCGGCGTAGGCGACGATGCCGTCCTCGGGATAGAGGTTGGTCTTCTGGCCAAAGCCGCCGCCGATGTCGCCGACCAGCACGCGCACGCTGTCCTTGGGACGCTTGAGCACGGCTTCGGCCAGCACGTCACGGGTCGAGGCCGGCGTCTGCGACTGCACGTGCAGGAGGAGACGGCCGGTCTTCTTGTCGATCTCGGCAATGGTGGAGCGCGGCTCCATCGCGGAGGGCACAAGGCGCTGGCTGACGAGATCGAGCTCGACGGTGTGCGCGGCCCTGGCAAAGGCCTCGTCAACCTTGGCGGCATCGCCGTAAGCCATCGCGCCGACTATATTGTCGGGCGCCTCCGGCCACACCACAGGCGCACCGCGCTTCACCGCCTCGACGGGATCGACCACCGCGGGCTGCACGTCGTATTCGACCGCGATCGCCTCAGCCGCGCTCTGGGCCTCGGTGCGCGAGGCCGCCACCACGGCGGCCACGGCCTCGCCGCCGTAGCGCACGATCTCATGGGCGAGCAGGCGGCGCGGCGGCACCGTCATCGGCTTGCCGTCGGGGCGCTTGAAGATGCTCAAAGTCGGAATGGCGCCGATGTCGTCCTTGACGAGGTCGGCACCGGTGTACACCGCGGTGACGCCGGACATCGCGGCCGCGGCGCTGGTGTCGATCGAAACGATCTTGGCGTGCGCGTGCGGCGAGCGCAGCACGTGCAACCACAGCGCGCCGTCTTCCGGCTTGTCGTCGATGAATTGCCCCTTCCCGGTCAGCAGCCGCTGGTCTTCCAAACGCTTGACGGGCTGCCCCGCTCCGAAACGCAAATTGCCGGGAAGAATGTTCATTCCGTGGGGTCCTCAAGGTCTTTTCGAAACTGCGGGCAGCCTTTTAGCGGATCGATCAGGGGCATGCCAGCCGCGGTTTTGGGCGGGATATCCACGGATTCGGCATGCCCCCAAGGCCATCGTCATTCCGGGCGATGCGTAGCATCGAACCCGGAATGACGATCAGTTCAGCTCCCGGAGCGCTGCCTCCACCACCCTGCGCGCATCGGCCGTCAGCGCGGCCTGCGGCGGGACGGGATCGCCGACGTCGTAGCCCTGGATCGAAAGGCCGGCCTTGATGCAGGCGGCGAGGTTGAAGCGGGCGAAGGCCTCGTTGATGCGCCACAGCCGGCGCTGGAGCGCCATGGCCTCGTCCCAGCGGCCGGCCTTGCAGAGGTCATAGAGAGCCACGCTCTGGCGCGGGACGATGCAGGCCGGGCCCGCCATCCAGCCGAGGCCGCCGATCAGCATCACCGCGGCCGGGATATGGGCGGAGGCCGAGAACACGCGCAAGCCATCGCCGCAGCGGTTCATGATCGAGAGCAGCCGGCCGGTATTGGTCGAAGCGTCTTTGATGTAGCCGATGCGCGGATGCTCCGCGAGACGCGCGATGACATCCAGCGTGAGATCGGAGCGCTGGAATTGCGGATTGGTGTAGATAACGACGGGAATGTCCACGGCATCCGCGATGGCGCGGAAGTAGGATTCGACCTGGGCGTCGGCCAGCGGGAAATACGCCTCCAGGATCGCCAGGATGCCGTCGGCGCCGAGTGCCTGATAGGCTTTCGCCTGCGCCACCGCATCCGCCGTCGAGGTGGAGGCGACGCCGGCCACGACCGGCACGCGGCCCTTCGCGGCCTCGATCGTGGTCTGCACGACCGCGCTGCGCTGCGCGGCATTGAGATAGGCGAACTCGCCGGTCGAGCCCAGCGGCGTCAGTCCATGCACGCCGGCGCCGACTAGGTCATCGCAGAGCTTCGCGAGCACGTTCGTCCGCACCGTGCCGTCGGCATCAACGGGCGAGACGAGGTAGGGAAAGACGCCGTGGAATTCGGACATGTCGGGGGCTCCGGAAGCTGGCACCCCAGAGGTATTAGCAACACCCGCCCCGGCGATCAAACCTTGAGCAAGCGTAGCCGCGTGCCCCAGGGATCGATCGCCTCCACGCCGTCGGCAAGCGCCGTGACCTTCACACCGCTCTTGCGCAGGCGCTCTTCCTGGGCGGCGAGCAGCTCCTGCTTCGCCATCACCAGCGAGAACCAGGCGAGACCGGTCGTCGAATTGTCGCGCTGGCCGGCGCCCTGGCTCTGCCAGACATTCATGCCGAGGTGATGGTGATAGCGGCCTGACGACAGGAACGCCGCGCCGTTGCGCTTGCGGGTCGGGTCGAGGCCGACCGTGCCGTGATAGAAGCTCTCGGCCTCGGCGAGATCGCCGACACGCAGATGCATGTGGCCGACACGCATCCCGTCCGGCGCCTTGGCATAGTCAGGAACGCGCGTATTGGTCAGCGACAGCAAATCGGGAATGTTGAGCTCGTCCGTCGCCATCTTCACGCTGCCCTCGCTCCACTGCCATTGCGAGGGATCGCGGTCGGCATAGACCTCGATGCCGTTGCCTTCGGGGTCGTCGAGATAGACGGATTCGCTGACGAGGTGATCGGCAAAGCCCGACAGCGGCACGCGGTGCGAAGCGGCAGCTACCAGCCAGCGCGCGAGGTCCTTGCGGGTCGGCATCAGGAAGGCGGTGTGGTAGAGGCCGGCGGCAGTGCGCGGCTCGATCGCTGCATCGGGACGGGCTTCCAGCACCAGCAGCGTGATGCCGGCCGTGCCGAGCTTCGCACCGGTCGCCGAGCGCTCCATCACGGTGAGCCCGATCACGTCGCGGTAGTAGTCGGCAACCTTGTCGAGATTCTTCACCCGGAGCGTGACCATGCCGACCCGCATCGGCGTGCGGCTCGCATAGGTCGGGCCGCCGCCCTGCGGGTTGCCCTCGGCACGCGCCGCGGCTGCGGCCGCCATCGCGAGCGAGGTGGCGCCGGCGAGTTGAAGCAGGGTGCGGCGGGTGAGATCGATGGTCATCAGTCAGGGCTCGCTGAAATCCGTGAGGCCACAGGGCGCAATTGCCGGATTGCTACACGTTCCCGTGAGGCGCTCCCAATCACATGTTCGTCGGCCGTGGTCCTACGGAGGCCTGTCCTGGTCCTGGCCACCCGGCCAGTTTCGCAATCGCCCGCGGCATCCCAGATTGAGGACAACTTACAGGAGCCCGCCATGACTGATCTTAGTCCCCTGTCCTCACTGTCGTCCGCGCTCGCGGAATTGGTGGCGCGCACCGCGCCGTCCGTCGTCTCTGTGCATTCGCATCGCTCCCGCGCCACCGGTTTTGTCTGGAAGAGCGGCCTGATCGTCACCGCCGACGAGGCACTGGCCGACGAGGGCGAGGTCGAGATCGGCCTCGCCGACGGCAGCCGGGTCGCCGCCACGATCGCCGGCCGCGACCACACCACCGACATTGCGCTGCTGCGCACCGAGGCTGCTGTCGCGCCGATCAAGCTCGCCGCCACGGTCCCGCCGCTCGGCGCGTTGTCGATCGTGGTCGCCACCCATCGCGAGACGCCGAGCGCCGCGCTCGGAATGGTATCGGCATCCGGCAAGGGCTGGCGCTCCCTGCGCGGCGGCGACATCGATGCCCGGATCGAGCTCAACGCCCGCCTCAGCGGCGGCCAGCAGGGTGGTCTCGCGCTCGACGCATCGGGCGACGCCTTCGGCATGGCCGTGCTGGGACCACGGCGGGTGCTCGTCATTCCGACCGCCACGATCGAGCGCGTTGCGCCGCAGCTCGAGGCGCGCGGCCGCATCGCCCGCGGATATCTCGGCCTCGGGCTCCAGCCGGTGCGGCTCGACGGCGGCATCGGCGCGATGGTGATGAATGTTGACAAGGCCGGACCTTCGGCCGCGGCCGGCATCCGCCAGGGCGATGTGATCGTGGCGGTCAACGACCAGAAACTGTCAGGCGTGCGCGCGCTGTCGCGGACGCTGGGACCTGCCAGCGTCGGCACCGTGGTCGATATCGCGGTGCGCCGCGGCGGCGAGCCGGTCAGCTTCAAAGTCACCGTTGGCGAGAGGCCGGAAGCGTGAGCGGAGACAACACGGCCGAGATCGTCCTGTCGCTGGACATCGACGACCCTGCGCTGGCCGATCGCCTGACGGCGCTGCTCGGCAATGTCAGCGGGATTCGCCTCGCCGCGCCCGGCGAGCAGGCCGCCGCGACGGTCGTCGCCCGCGATCCGCGCAGCATGCCCGAGGACATCGCGCTGACGCAGCGCGAGCTCGACGTGCTGGCGCTGATGGCCGAAGGCGCGTCCAACAAGATGATCGCGCGTCAGCTCGGCATCTCCGTGCACACCGTGAAATTCCATGTCGGCTCGCTGCTCGACAAGCTGGATGCCACCGGCCGCACCGATGCAGTGGCGCATGCGGCGCGCCGCGGCGTGATCGAGCTCTGAGCGGCGTGGATCAATCGCGGGCGGCAATCTGCGCCAGCTCGCGCATGCGATCGGTGTCGACGACGCGGCCGTGGCTGATGACGATCCGGGGCGGGGTGTGGAAACGCAGCGCCTCGGCGACGTCGCCCTGCTCGAGCACGACCAGATTGGCAGCGCAGCCGAGCCCGAGACCGTAGCGCTCGAGGTTGATCGCCGTGGCGGCGCGCGTGGTGATCATGTCGTAGAGCGTCTCGAACCCGCTCTGCCCGGTCATCCAGAGCAGATGCGAGGCGAGAAACGCCACCTCCAGCATGTTGTTGCGGCCGAGCGGATAGTAAGCGTCGGAGATATCGTCCTGGCCGAGGCAGACATTGATGTCGGTTGCCAGCAGCTCCTTCACGCGCGCATGCAGCGGGCCGGTGTGGGGATTGCTGACGACGCTGACGCGGGCGCTCCCGAGCAGCGCCATCAATTCACGGAAATAGTTGTCAGGATAGAGCGCCATCGCCCGGCAGTGATGGGCAAGCGCCCGCCCCTCGACGCCGCGGGCGATCACCGCGCGCGCCATCATATCCAGCGTACGCATATCGGCATCGCCGACATCGTCCAGCAACATCGAGACCTCGGCCCCGTGCTCGGCCGCAAGGTCGAAGCAGAACGCGACATGGCGGCGCATGTCCTCCTCGTTGGTCTCGATCCAGGGAATACCGCCGACGACGTCGGCGCCGAGCGCCATCGCCTTGCGCATCAGGTCGTCTGCGCCGGGCTCGCGAAGCAGGCCGTCCTGCGGGAAGGCAACGACCTGGATCTCGACGATGCCGCGAAACTCCTCGCGGACGGCGAGCAGTGCCTTGATGCCTTCGAGCCGGGCCTTGGTATCGACATCGGCGAAGGCGCGAATGTGGAGATTGCCGTGGAGCGCGGCGAGCGCGACCGCGCGCCGCGCGTTCGGGACGATCCAGGACGCGTCGTAATTGTTCTTCACCACCGCGGCGAGCTCGACCGCCTTTGCCGCCTCGCTCATGCCGCCGCCCTGATAGGCCTCCAGTGCCGCCTCCGACATCATCGGCAGGGTCCAGACCTTGCAGAGATGCAGGTGCGGATTGACGAAAGCGGGCGTGACCAGACCGCCTTTGGCATCGACGAAGGATTGGGCGCCGGTCTGCAGCCGGCTGCCGATCGCGGTGATCACGCCATCGGTGATGGCGATGTCGACGATCTCACGGCTGCGCGTGCGGGCGTTGGTGATGACGAGATCTGGCAGGCGAGACATTGCAGGACTTCCACTCGATACCAGTGCGGATCATGCAAGTTGGGTGCCGGTATGCGGAAACCGGAGCTGGATGGTCAGGCCCGGCGCATTGTCATGCAGCGCAATCTCGGCGCCATGAAGGCGCGCGACCGCGGCGACGAGGCTGAGACCGAGGCCGTTGCCCGGCGTGTAGCGGCTCTGCTCGAGCCGGTAAAAGCGCTTGAAGACGTGATCGCGCGCCTCGGTGGGAATGCCGGGTCCGTCGTCGGCGATCGCGATCACCGGGCCGCCATCGGCACTGCGGCAGGTCACCGTTACCTGCCCGCCTTTGCGGCCGTGCTTGATCGCGTTATCGACGAGATTGGCGACGGCATCGAACAGGAGGTCGCGGTCGCCGGTGATCGCCACCTCGCGGTCGCCGTTGAGACTGAGGCGGGTCGCGACCTGCTCGGCGGCGGCGTCGTAGAGCTCGACGACCTCGCCGGCGATTTCAGTCAGGTTCAGCGCGCGAAAGGCGCTCCGGCGCGCGCGGGTCTCGATCTCCGAGATCCGCGTGATGGAGGCGAACATGCCGAGTACGGCATCGAGATCGGCGATGGTATCGCCGATCAGCGCCGCGTCGGCCTCGCCGTTGCGCGGGGCATGATAGGCTTTCTCCAGCCGGCCGCGCATGCGCGTCAGCGGCGTGCGCAAATCGTGGGCGACATTGTCGCTGACCTGCTTGACCTCGCCCATCAGCGTCTCGATGCGGTCGAGCATCTGGTTGAGATTTTCGGCGACGCGGTCCCACTCGTCGTGACTGCCGCGCAGCGGAATGCGCCGGTCGAGGCCCGACAGCATGATGGCACGGCTGGTCGCGTTGATCTCCTCGATCCGGCCGACCGTGCGCCGCGTCACCAGCACCGCCGCAAGTCCGGCGAGGACGAGGAGCAGCACGGCGACCGCGATCATCGCGAGCTCGATCATCCCGGTGAAGCCGTCGTGATCGACGGCAGCGCCGAGCCGGCGCTCCACATAGGCGAGCGTTCCGACATAGACGTAGACCATGATCGCGGCGACGATCAGCCCGAATGCCGCGATCGCGATCAGCGCCAGGCGGAAGGTCGAGGAGCGGAGCGTCTTAGCCAGGAGCACGGAGGCAATATCCGATGCCGCGGATGGTATGGATCAGCGGATAGGCCTGGGCATCGTCGACCTTGCGGCGGACGCGCCCGACATAGACGTCGATGATGTTGGTGGAGGGATCGAAATGCAGGTCCCAGACATGCTGGAGCAGCATCGCGCGGGAGACGACGCGGCCCTCGTTGCGGACCAGATATTCAAGCAGCTGGAATTCCCGCGGCAGCAGCGGAATCTTGCGGCCGCGGCGGCTCGCGCTGCGTGCGATCAGGTCGATGGCGAGGTCGCCGACGCGCAGCAGCGTCTCCTTGGCGATGGTGTCGCTGCGCCGGCCGAGGGCCTCCAGCCGCGCCAGAAGCTCGACGAAGGAGAACGGCTTGACCAGATAGTCGTCGCCGCCGGCGCGCAAGCCCCGGACGCGGTCGTCGACCTCGCCGAGCGCGGAGATGATGAGGAAGGGTGCGGCGATGCCGTCGTCGCGCAATTGGCGCATCACGGTGATGCCGTCGATGTCAGGGAGCATGCGATCGATGGTGATCACGGCATAGTCGCGCGCGGCGCCGTGGCTGAGAGCTTCGCGCCCGGTGGCGGCGAGGTCGACGTCATAGCCCGAGGTCGTCAGCTCCTCGACGAGCTGCCCTGCGGTTTCCGGATCGTCCTCGACGACCAGGATGCGGCGGTGACCTCCGGTCATGCAAAACTCCGCGCGACGATCGCCACCAGACTATCCCGTTCCGGGGCTGAGCGGAACTGCCCGATGGCGATCGCGACAATGGTGCGGTACGGCGATGCGACTACCAATAGTCTCCGCACACATTGACCCATTGCCACCCATAGGGCGTCCAGCTCCTGCGCCAGCAGCCGTCGTCGTAGTAGTTGGCATAGATGAACGGCGCGCCGACGAAGGCGAACCGGTGGAAGTGATGACGGTGGAAGAAGGCATGGCGGCCGATGAAGTGCCTGCCGTGCCAGCCCGTGCCGGCAAACCGCGGTCCAAAGGCGGCGCGGGTCGCCAGCGGAGCAGCGGCAAAGCGGGGTCCGATGGCAGCGCGGGCGGCCATCGGCGAACCGGCGAAGCGGGCACCGCCGAAATGGGCGCCGCCCATCCCGCCCACTCGCGCGCCGCCCATGCCGCCGACATGCATACCGCCGCCCATTCCGCCGACGTGCATGCCGCCACCGCCGAAGTGGCCACCGCCGCCGAAGCCGCCGTGACCTCCGCCACCCATGCCGCCACGCGCGAGCACAGGTGAAGCGAGCGCCATCATCGCGGCGACCGTCGCCGCGGTGAGGCCTTTGAGAAGCCTGCTGTTCATCGAAACGTCCTCCTTGCAGTGCGGCGGTCAGCGTGCCGCACGAGGACGATCAGATGAGGAGAACAGGCAGGCGCCTTCAACTTACAAATGCGCCAGATTCTGACGCGGGTGTTAGGGAGGCGGAGCTCCGCTCTCTTCTCGTCATTGCGAGGAGCCCTTGCGACGAAGCAATCCAGACTGTTTCCGCGGCGGCAGTCTGGATTGCTTCGCTGCGCTCGCAATGACGACGTGGAGATAGCTCTCCCTGCGTCGAGCAGCTTACCTCTCCCCGCAGAAGAGCGGGGAGAGGTTAAGAGGTCACGCCCGCTTGCCGTTGTTCTTCTCGGCCGCGCGGCGCATGGCTTCGGCGAGGGCGCCGCCGCCGGAGGACTCCTGCTTGCGCGGCGCGGACGAGGTCATGCGGCTCGCGTTGCGCGAGCCCGTGTCGCGCTGCATGCCGGGGGCGTCCTTCTTGGCGCCGACCTCGTCGTCGAGCCGCAGCGTCAGCGAGATGCGCTTGCGGGCAACCTCGAAGTCCAGCACCTTCACCTTGACGATGTCACCGGGCTTCACCACCTCGCGCGGATCCTTGATGAAATTCTTCGACATCGCCGAGATGTGGACGAGGCCATCCTGGTGCACGCCGATGTCGACGAAGGCGCCGAAAGCGGCGACGTTGGTCACGGTGCCCTCGAGGATCATGCCCTTTTTGAGATCCTTGATCTCCTCGACGCCCTCCTTGAACACGGCGGCCTTGAACGCCGGTCGCGGGTCGCGGCCGGGCTTTTCCAGCTCGCGCAGGATGTCGGTCACGGTCGGCAGACCGAAGGTCTCGTCGACAAAATCCTTCGGCTTCAGCGTGCGGACGATCTCGCTGCTGCCGATCAGCGTCTTGATGTCGCTCTTGGTCGCTTCGAGAATCCGGCGCACCACCGGATAGGCTTCCGGATGCACGCCGGAGGCATCGAGCGGATCCTCGCCGCCGAGGATGCGCAAAAAGCCCGCGCACTGCTCGAACGCCTTCGGCCCGAGTCGCGGCACCTCCTTGAGCGCCTTGCGCGACTTGAACGGGCCGTTGGCGTCGCGATGCGCGACGATGCTCTGGGCAAGGCCCGAGCCGACGCCCGACACGCGCGCCAGCAGCGGTGCCGAAGCGGTGTTGACGTCGACGCCGACGGCGTTCACGCAATCCTCGACCACGGCATCGAGCGATTTGGCGAGCTTGGCCTGGCCGAGGTCGTGCTGATACTGGCCGACGCCGATCGCCTTCGGCTCGATCTTGACGAGCTCGGCGAGCGGATCCTGCAGGCGCCGCGCAATCGAGACCGCGCCGCGCAGGGTGACGTCGAGGCCGGGCAACTCCTCCGACGCAAAGGCCGAGGCCGAATAGACCGACGCGCCGGCTTCCGACACCACGATCTTGTTCATCTTCAGCTCGGCTAGGCCCTTGACGAGATCGCCGGCGAGCTTGTCGGTCTCGCGCGAGGCGGTACCGTTACCGATCGCGATCAGCTCGACGCGATGCTTCATCGCGAGCCGGCCCAGCGTCGCCAGCGACTCGTTCCACTGCCGCTGCGGCTCATGCGGATAGATCACGGCAGTATCGACCACCTTGCCGGTGGCGTCGGTCACCGCGACCTTGACGCCGGTGCGGTAGCCGGGATCGAGCCCCATGGTGGCGCGGGTGCCGGCCGGCGCGGCCAGCAGCAGGTCGCGCAGGTTCGAGGCGAACACGCGCACGGCCTCGGTCTCGGCCGCATTCCACAGCCGCATGCGCAGGTCGATATTGAGATGCACCTGGATCTTGGTGCGCCAGGCCCAGCGCACGGTGTCGATCAGCCAGCGGTCGCCGGCACGCTTGAGATCGGCGATGCCGAAGCGCTTCATGATCTTCAATTCATAGGCGCTCGGCACGCCCGGCGGCGGCGCTTCGGCCTCGGGCTGGATCTGGAGATCGAGGATCTCCTCCTTCTCGCCGCGGAACATCGCGAGGATGCGGTGCGAGGGCAGCCTGGTCAGCGGCTCCGAGAAATCGAAATAGTCGGCGAACTTTTCGCCCTCGGTCTTCTTGCCGTCGCGCACCTTGGAGGCCATGCGCGCGTTGGTCCACATCTCCTCGCGCAGCGCGCCGATCAGGTCGGCATCCTCGTCGAAGCGTTCGACCAGGATGGCGCGGGCGCCGTCGAGCGCGGCAGCAGCATCGGCAACGCCCTTCTCGGCGTTGATGAAGCCTTCCGCCACGACCTTCGGATCGTTGCCGGGCTCGGCGATGAGCTGATTGGCGAGCGGCTCGAGGCCGGCTTCCTTGGCGATCTCGGCCTTGGTGCGGCGCTTGGGCTTGAACGGCAGATAGATGTCTTCGAGGCGCGCCTTGCTGTCGGCGGCCATGATGGTGGCTTCCAGCGCGGCATCGAGCTTGCCCTGCTCGCGGACCGATTCGAGGATGGCCTTGCGGCGGTCTTCGAGCTCGCGCAGGTAGACCAGGCGCTCCTCCAGGGTGCGCAATTGCGCGTCGTCGAGCGCACCGGTCGCTTCCTTGCGGTAGCGGGCGATGAAGGGAACCGTGGCGCCGCCATCGAGCAGCGTCACCGCCGCCTCGACCTGCTCGGCCCGAACGCCAAGCTCCTGCGCAATTTTCTGGTTGATATTTGCCACGCGAGAATTCCTCTATCCAAGCACGCGACGCAGGGGCGAACCACCGGCCGCGGGACGCCGCTTATGGACCAACCAAGGTTGATTCATCAAGGTGCGGCGCGCAACCGTCGACAGAGGATTTTTTTGCTGGATCGATGCGATCTCGCCACAATCGTGGGGATGCAAGGGTCCCTCCTCTTGCTTCGAGCACGATATTCACTCCGTCGTCCCTGCGTAACGGCGAAGCCGTTATCGCTGGAGGCGCGAGGCATGGGACGCAACGCGTCCCATGGGGAGCCTCGAAGGATGAACGGCCCGGATGCGGCCGGGCCGTCGCCCTTCGAGGCTTGCGCTGCGTCGCTATCGCGCCGCAGCGCGCGCACCTCAGGGTGACGGTGATGGATTGGCTCGCGCTGCCTCCACGCCGTCATTGCGAGCGCAGCGAAGCAATCCAGAATCCCTCTCTGGAAAGACTCTGGATTGCTTCGCTGCGCTCGCAATGACGGAGTATGAGGCAATCGCGTCGCTCTTTCAGCTGGCATTCAACGCGCAGACACGCCTTCGCATCCTCGCGGCGGAATAGGCCCGAGCTTTGCGCTGGTCACGACACCCTCCTCTGTCAGAGGGCGCAGGGAAGACCGGGTGCCGGCCGGGCACCCACGGTCCACTGTGCGAAGGGTGGTACAAAGAATGTGCACAGCGGCATACAGGTGAAGCCAAACAACCGGCCTTCCCTGCGCAGTGGTTTTACGGCTTATGCCGAGCTCTCCCCGGGGAGCGATGCACTATTGCCCCCGTCGCCTTGCCGATAACTGACGCGCGCACCCGGTTGGGCCGCCACATCACAGCAAGACTTGACGCACAGACCCCGGGCGTCAGGACGACACGGTTTTATCGTACGCCGATCACACCGGTCGTATGCGCGAGGGTATTTCGCTCACGGTTGCCCGCCCTGCAAAACCCTTCGCGCCGGTGTAACTGGCGTCCACCACGGCTCACCCCACGTTCGTGACGATCGCGATACGCCCCTCTGACCGGGATGAGGTGGCGGGAGAATGCGATAAATCAGAAATTCTGTAAAGACGAATATTTTCACGCATGCGGATTGACCCGCCAATCGGGTGTTTTGCCCGTGGGGAAACGCAAGATCTTGTTGCCCGGGTGAGCGGAGCGATACCCGGGGCTAACATTCGCGCCGCTCCCGGATGTCGCTTCGCTCATCCGGGCTACAGACCACTTGCACCTTGACACGTGGCCTCGTTCCACGGCTGGTGGGCCCGCCGGGCCACCGAACCAAGGACTACTCATGCGCACCACATCGGTCGGCGTCTTCAAGGTCGCCACCACCGGCCCCGGCGACGTCTCCGGCCTCATGGCCATGATCGGCTCCGGCGCGATCGATCCGAGTGAGATCCTGGCGATCCTCGGCAAGACCGAGGGCAACGGCGGCGTCAACGATTTTACCAGGGAGTACGCCGTCGCCGCGCTGTGCACCGCGCTGGCGCCGCAGCTGGGTCTCACCCCGCATGAGGTTGAGCAGCGCATCGCCTTTGTGATGTCGGGCGGCACCGAAGGCGTGCTGAGCCCACATATCACGGTATTCACGCGCCGCGAGGTCGAACGCCCGGCGGGCCTGACCGGTAAGCGCCTGAGCATCGGCATGGCGCACACGCGCGACTTCCTGCCCGAAGAGCTCGGCCGCTCCGCGCAAATCACGGAGACGGCCAAGGCCGTGAAGGCCGCGATGGCGGATGCCGGCATCCTTGAGCCCGCTGACGTGCATTTCGTGCAGATCAAGTGCCCGCTGCTGACCAGTGAGCGTGTCGCGGCGGCCAACGCGCGCGGCAGCAAGACGGCGACGACCAGCGCCTACAGCTCGATGGCCTATTCGCGCGGTGCCTCCGCGCTGGGGGTTGCAGTCGCACTCGGCGAGATCGGCCCCGACGTCCGCGACGAGGACGTGCTGCGGCGCTACGATCTGTTCTCGAACGTCGCATCCACCTCGTCCGGGATCGAGCTGATGCATAATGTCGTCATCGTGCTCGGCAACTCGGAGTCGTCAGCGAGCGAGTTCGAGATCGGACATGCCGTGATGAACGACGCGATCGATTTTGCCGCGGTGATGTCGGCGCTGACGAGCGTCGGACTTGCCGTCGCGCCGCAAACAACCGCGGGCCGCGCGCTCGTCAACATCTTCGCCAAGGCGGAAGCCTCGCCTGACGGCAGCGTGCGCGGCTTTCGCCACACCATGCTCGAGGATACGGACATCAGCTCGACACGCCACGCCCGCGCCGCGGTCGGCGGCCTGATCGCGGGCCTTGCCGGCACCGGCGCGGTCTACGTGTCCGGCGGCGCCGAGCATCAGGGGCCGGCCGGCGGCGGCCCGGTTGCGGCGATCGCGCGACTGTCGGATTGATAGAGCCGGCATCCCGACCTCTCCGCCCGGCGCAACCCTGCCCCTCGCGCCGGCTCAGTTGATTCACGCGGGCCATTGCGAAAAAGGTGGCGCCGCTACCCAAAGGGGATTTTGACTTCATGACTTTGCCGATGAGCTGGAATGAATGGACGCAGCACGATGGCGTGGCGCTGGCGGCCCGCGTCCGCAAGGGCGAGCTGACGGCGAAGGAATTGGCCCGCCAGGCCGCCGCCGGCGTCGCCAAGGTCAATCCGGCACTGTCGGGCGTGGTCGAGCTGTTCGAGGACGTGATCGCCGATCCCGCCAAGGACGGCGCCAATCTCGCAGGTCCGTTCGCCGGCCTGCCCTTCCTGATGAAGGATCTGGGACCGACCATGAAGGGCCGGCTCCAGGAGATGGGCTCGCTGCTGATGCGCGGCAATCGCGCCGCGGCCGACACGTTCCTCACCGGTAAATTCCGCCAGGCGGGGCTCAACCTGATCGGCCGCACCACGACGCCGGAATTCGGCGTGTGCTCTTCGGCCGACAATCCCGCCGTCTACGTCACCCGCAATCCCTGGAATACCGATTACACCACCTGCGGCTCATCAGCAGGCAGCGCCGCGATGGTCGCCGCGGGCGTGGTGCCGATCGCGCATGCGACCGACGGCGGCGGCTCGATCCGCATTCCCGCCGGCGTCAACGGTAATATCGGACTGAAGGTCTCGCGCGGCGTATTCTCGCTGGCGCCGCATATGTCGGACCTCACCGGCCTCGTCTCGATCCAGGGCTGCCAGTCGCGCTCGGTGCGCGATACCGCCGCTTTCGTCGATCATGCGCGCGGGCCCGCGCCCGGCGAGTTCATGCCGTTCTGGACCACGGCGCAGCCGTATTCGGAAATGATCAAGCGCGATCCCGGCAAGCTGCGCATCGCGCTGTCGCACACATGGGGCGATTACATCGCGACGCCCGAGATCGCCACTGAACTGGAGAAGACCGGCCGTTTCCTCGAAGCCCTCGGCCATCACGTCGACTACGCGCTGCCCGAGCTCGACTTCCGCGCCGCGTTCGCAGCGCAGACCACCTGCTACATCTCGAATTTCGCCGTGGTGATCTCCAACATGCTCGCTGCGCGCGGGTTGGAAAAGCCGCCGGAAGATCTGATCGAGCCCATGAACATCCGGATCTGGGAGGCCGGGCGCCACACCAGCTTCGCCGAGCGAGCGAAGATGCAAGCCGTGTTCAACACGACGTCACGCGGCTTCGGCGCGTTCTTCGAACAATGGGACGTGATCCTGACGCCGATCACGGCACTGCCGACGCCGAAGGTCGGCACCAGGGAATATCTCACCATCTCCGACAATCCCGACGTGCTCGACTGGTTCGGCAACCTCTGGCGCTTCTTCGCCTTCACGCCGCTCGCCAATCTCTGCGGCATGCCCGCAATCTCGATGCCGATGGCAACGCAGGATCACGGCCTGCCGCTCGGCATCCAGGCGATCGCCAAGCAGGCCAATGACGGCCTGTTGCTGCAGCTCGCCGCCCAGATCGAGCGTGCGCTCGACGGCAAGTGGAACGGCGGCAAGAAGCCGAAGGTGCATGTGAGCTGAGGCGAAGCTACTCGCCTTCGACAAGCATCCACGTCCGTGCAGCCATCCTTCCAGATGCCCGCCGTTGGCGGGCCCTCAGGATGAGGTCTCGTTTCGTGGCGAGACCTCCAAAATGTCGATCTCAGTTCTTCACCGCCGGAATATCCTCCGCCGGCTGCTGCTGGCCCTGCTTGTACATCGCCAGCGCCTTGTCGAGCGCTTCGCGCAGCGCCAGCGCCGCGGCGACGCTGCAGCGTAAGTGCGCGGTCTGGACCACGTCGACCCTGACGGCGGCACCGACCGGCATCAACAGGTTCGCGGCGAGCTCGATCTGGATCGCGCCGTTGTGATGGCCGAAGCAGGAGGCGCCGTCGAAATAGATGATCGGCGCCCGCTCCGAGCTGGAGCTCGAAATTGTGACGGGCCCCTGATTGGTGGCGGGCGTTTCGGGGTCGGCCATGGGCGCTCCTTGCAGTTCGTCGACGAACGAAGCGCCCACCATCGGCGCTTCGGCGCGCCCTGTCGAGGCCAATCCGCCCCGTGCGGGGCCCATTCGGGGTTTTGCGCGAGGCCCGACACTGGTCTAGAACGTGCCCATGAGCACCACACCGACCACGCTTGCCTTCGAGGAACTCGCCGAGGCGATCAAGGGGCGACGTTCCGACTACGGCCATATCAGCGGGCTCCAGCTCGACCGCTTCGCGCCCGCCGAGGCCTGGTCGAGCCTGCCCTACCGTCCCGTCTTCGTCGGCGACACCGAGACCGGCGTTCTGCATGGCGGCGTCGTCACTGCGATGCTGGACGAGAGCTGCGGCATGGCGGTGCAACTTGCGCTCGACGGCACGCGCGCGATCGCAACCCTCGATCTGCGCATCGACTACCAGAAGCCGGCGACGCCCGGCCTCGATATCAAGGCGCATTCGGTCTGTTATCGCACCACGCGCTCGATCGCCTTCGTGCGCTCCACCGCCTATCAGGAATCCGAGGACGATCCGGTCGCGACCGCGACGGCCTGCTTCATGATCGGCGCCAACCGCACCAACATGCTCGCCGACCGCCGGATGGATGCACGCAGCATTCCGACGCTGGAGGCGCCGGAGGATCTGGATGGTCCATTTGCGCACAGCCCGTTCGCCCGCGCTCTCGGCATCCGCGTCAACGACGACGGCACGCTGACCATGCCGTTCTCGCCAAAGATCATCGGCAATCCGATCCTGCCCGCGATCCATGGCGGCATGACCGGCGCCTTCCTCGAAACCACGGCGATCATCGGGGTCGCGCGCGAGCTCGGCGCCGCCGCGCCGCCCAAGCCGATCGGACTCACTGTCAACTACCTACGCTCCGGCCGCGCGCTCGATACCTTTGCCAACGTCTCGATCGTGAAGCAGGGCCGCCGCATCGTCGCGTTCGAGGCGCGCGCCTGGCAGGACGATGCGGACAAGCCGATCGCCACCGCCTTCGGCCATTTCATGCTGCGGCCGACGCCGGGAAGTGATGAGGAATAGGCGCATTTTGCTTGACGACCGGGGCCCCCGGCCACAACGATAGCGCGTTTCCCGCGAGAGGTATTGGGTTGCGGCATCCGATCGACATCGTCGCCATGTTCGCTGCGATCTGGCTGCTCGCCGCGATGGTGCTCGACGCGGTGACGCCGAAAGAGCTGACGGCGATCATGATCGCCATCGCCATCGGGCCAGCCATCGTCATCACCGCCGTGTTTTACTATCTGCGCTGCCCGCGCACGGATTTCGCGGTGATCTTCGCGGCACTCTGGCTAATCTCGGACATTGCCATCGCCTTCATCTCGCCAAAGGAGCTGCCGCATTTCCTGATCGCGATCGGCTTCGTCCCGGCCCTGCTCATCGGCATCGTGCTGCAATGGCAGCGCTTCCAGCGACGTCATGAACGGCTGCCGGTGCCGTCGGCGAAGCGGGGCTAGCGCGACAGGAGATTCGTCTTCGCGAGATCGAGCACCTCGTCGCCGCGGCCGTTCATCACGGCGCGCAGCACCCAGAGGCTAAAACCCTTGATCTGCTCGGGCGTGATGGTCGGCGGCATCGACAGCTCCTGCTTGGCGGTGACGACGTCGAGCAGTGCCGGCCCGTTGTGTGCCAGCATCTCCTTCATCGCGCCCGGCAGCTCGCCGGGATCCTCGACGCGCTTCGCAAAGATGCCCATCGCGCGGGCCATCGCCGCGAAATCAGGATTCTCCAGATCGACATTGGTGTCGACGAAGCCGGCCGCCTTCATCTCGAGCGCGACGAAGCCGAGCACGCCATTGTTGAAGACCACGACTTTCACCGGCAGCTTCATCTGCGTCAGCGTGATCAGATCGCCCATCAGCATGGTGAAGCCGCCGTCGCCCGACAGCGAGATCACCTGGCGGCCCGGCTGGGCGGCCTGCGCGCCGATCGCCTGCGGCATGGCATTGGCCATCGAGCCGTGCACGAAGGAGCCGATCAGCCGGCGCCGGCCGTTCATGTCGAGATAGCGCGCGGCCCACACCGTCGGCGTGCCGACATCGGCGGTGAACACGGCATCGTCGGAAGCGTGGTCGCTGATGACCTTCGCCAGATATTGCGGATGGATCGGCTTGCTGCCCGGCGTACCCTTGGCGAGGGAGTCGAGGCCTTCGCGCGCCTTCTTGTAGTGGGCGATGGCATCGTCGAGATGCCGGCGCTGCGTCTTCGCTTTCAGCAGCGGCAGCAGCGCCTCGATCGTCAGCTTGACGTCGCCGACTAGGCCGAGGTCGATCTTGCAGCGCCGCCCGAGATTTTCCGGCCGGATGTCGATCTGTGCGATCTGCGCATCGGTCGGGAAGAATTGCTTGTAGGGAAAATCGGTGCCGAGCATCACCAGCGCGTCGCAGGCATGCATGGCGGCGTAGCCCGAGGAGAAACCGATGAAGCCGGTCATGCCGACGTCGTAAGGATTGTCGTATTCGACGTGCTCCTTGCCGCCGAGCGCGTGCACGATCGGACTCTTCAGCGCTTCGGCCAGCTGCATCAGCGGCGCGTGCGCGCCGGCGCAGCCGCGACCGCAGAACAGCGTGATGCGCTCGGCGCCGTTCAGGAGATCGGCCAGCGCCTTCAGCTCATCTGCCGGTGGCACGACTTTCGGTGCCGCCAGCGCAAGCCCGCGCGCCGTCGAGAGCGCACGCTTCGGCGGACTGCGGAATGCGACATCGCCGGGCATGGCGACTACCGCGACGCCGCGCAGGCCCACCGCGGCGCGGATGGCATTCTCAAGCACGTAGGGAAGCTGGCTCGCGTCCGAGACCAGCTCGCAATAATGGCTGCATTCGAGGAACAGGTTCTGCGGGTGGGTTTCCTGGAAATAGCCGCCGCCGATCTCGGCGGTCGGAATTTGTGCCGCGATCGCCAGCACGGGAACGCGGCTGCGATGCGCGTCGAACAGGCCGTTGATCAGATGTAGATTGCCGGGACCACAGGATCCCGCGCACACCGCAAGGCTTCCGGTCATCTCGGCTTCACCGGCGGCCGCGAAAGCTGCGACCTCCTCGTGACGAACATGGATCCATTCGATGCTGCCGCGGCGACGCAGCGCCTCGGTCAGAGCGTTCAGGCTGTCGCCGACGATGCCATAGATGCGCTTGACGCCGGCCTGTTCGAGCGTTGCCACGAACAGATCGGCCACGTTGTTGATCGCCATGTCGGTCTCCTGCTGCGCCGGTCGCATGTCTACGATGCCAAAGCATCAGCATCGCGACACAATGCGGCACAATAAGCGACGGCAGGATCACGGCTAGTTCATTGCGGCATCAGTCTTTCGCAATCGCCCGATCGTAGGCGGTGATCGTCGCCTTTGCGCGCGCTGCGACATCGGCTGCACTCATGCCGGGCTTGTAGAGGCTGGAGCCGAGCCCGAACGCCGTTACACCACCCTTGATGTACTCGGCAAAGTTCTGGTCGGACACGCCGCCGACGGCGGCGATCATCACGCCGGCCGGCAGCACGGCGCGGATCGCGGCGATGCCGGAGGCGCCGAGCACACTCGCCGGAAAGAATTTCAGGCCTGATGCGCCGGAGCGCGCCGCGAGCAGCGCCTCGGTCGGCGAGAACACGCCCGGCAACGTCACCATGCCGTGCTGGTGCGCGCGTGCCAGCACCTCGGTGTCGACATTCGGCGAGACCATCAGCTTGCCGCCGACATCGTTGAGACGATCCACGTCTGCGGCGGTCAGCACCGTCCCGGCGCCGATCAGCACGCCCGCGGGCGCGAGCTTCACGGCAAGCCCGATCGAGCGGAACGGATCGGGTGAATTCAGGGGGATCTCGATCGCGGTCATGCCGGCCTCGATCAGCACGCCGACGATCGCCTCAGTCTCCTCGGGCTTGACGCCGCGGAGGATCGCGACCAGCGGACGCTGCATCGGCGGAAAGGCAACGCTCATCTCAAAAGTCCTTCTATTTCGTCCAGATCGCGGCGGCCGCCATCGACAGGCCACAGCGGGCCGCTTCATCCGCATCGATCGGCTGCACGGTGACCGACAGCGCATCGAAGGCGTGCCGGTACAGCGTTGCGAGCCGGCCCGACGCAATCAGTGTGACACCCGCTGCCGGCAACGCGCCGGAGAGACCAGCCGCGAGCTCGGTGCCGATCAACGTCCCCGATAGCGTCTCGCGCGCAGCGGCCGGCGTGCCGCCGAACAGCAGCTGCCGCGCGCGCACACCGAAGAGGAGATTGGCGGCGAAGGCCGGTGCTTCATACGCGGCTTTCACAGCCGTCTTGAAGCTCACGACGTCCTCAGCGTCGTCGGCATTGGCAATCGCGAGCGACAAGATCGTCTCGCGCGAGACCACGCTGAAGAGCTCGCCGGTCATGAAGGTGGAGAAGCGCTCGACCGTGCCGTCCTTCACGCGCACCCATTTCGAATGCGTTCCGGGCATGCAGACCAGCGCTTCGCCGGCCGCATCGAGGCCGAGCGCGCCGAGCAACTGCGTTTCCTCGCCGCGCATCACGTCCGGCGCGTTTGCGTCGCGCTGGGCGATGCCAGGCAGGATGCGGATGTCCCGCGCTTCGCCCGGCACGCGCGCGGCCTGCTTGAGGATGGCGGCGAGCGGGGCGGGGGTGTCGACATAGCCGGCTTCGATCCAGCCGGTCTTGGCGCCGGCCATGCCGCAGACGAGAACCGGCAGATGCGCGGGCGCCTCGACGGCGGCAAGATGCGCTTGCAGCACGGCGGCAAAGCCGGTCTTCGCCGCGGCCAGCATGCCCTCGCCGCTGCGGCGCTCCGCCAGCACCTGGCCGGCACGATCGACCAGCCAGAGCCGGAAGCTGCTGGTGCCCCAGTCCACCGCGACATAGGCGGGTTCGATCATCGTATCCTCGTCTCACCGGCAAGACGCCGTCTCGCGACAATGAGACGATGTCCAGCAAATCTGCCCCGGGATATCGGCTATTGCCGCGCCAAACCAGCCTTTTCTCGCAGGTCTGAGGTGCGATGCGCGCTGGCACACCGCTTGCTGAAGCATCTCCACTCACATCCGTGAACCGCGCAGCAAGACGCGTCAACCTCAGGAGAGGAAACCCATGGAGATCGGCTATTTCACGATGCCTTCGCATCCGCCGGAGTGCGGCCTGAAGGAAGGGAACGACTGGGACCTGCAGGTCATGCGCTGGCTCGACGAGCTCGGCTATCAGGAGGCCTGGGTCGGCGAGCACCACACCGCCCCCTGGGAACCCAATCCCACCCCGGACCTCCTGATCGCGCAGGCGTTGATGCAGACCAAGAAGCTTCGCATCGGGCCGGGCGGCTTCCTCTTGCCCTATCATCACCCGGCCGAGCTCGCCAACCGCGTCGCGATGCTCGACCATCTCTCCGAAGGCCGGCTCAATTTCGGTGTCGCGGCTAGCGGCTTGCCGAGCGACTGGGCGATGTTCAACGTCGATGGCATGAGCGGACAGAACCGCGACATGACGCGCGAGGCGCTGGAGATCATCCTGAAGCTGTGGTCCGATCCCGCGCCCTTCACCTACAAGGGCAAGTTCTGGACGGTGACCAAGCCGGACACGATGTTCGACTTCCTCAAGCCCCACATCAAGCCGCTGCAGGCGCCGCATCCGCCGATCGGCGTTGCGGGGCTGTCGAAGAACTCGGACACCTTGAAGCTTGCCGGCGAGCGCGGCTTCATCCCGATGAGCCTCAACCTCAACCCGGCCTATGTCTCCAGCCATTGGGATTCTGTCGAGATCGGTGCGGCCAAGACCGGGCGCAAGCCGAACCGGCAGGACTGGCGGCTGGTGCGCGAGGTGTTCGTCGCCGACACTGATGAGGAGGCCTGGAAGCTCTCGACCGGCGACATGATGGGCCGCATGATGCATGAGTACTTCCTGCCGCTGCTCGGTCATTTCGGTTTCAAGGATTATCTGAAGCACGCCCCTGATGTGCCCGACAGCGACGTCACGGTCGAATATTGCGCCAGGCGGAACTGGATCGTCGGCTCGCCCGCGACCGTCGCCGAGAAGATCGAGAAGATCTACGACGAGGTCGGCGGCTTCGGCGTGCTGCTGGTGTTCGGCTTCGACTACAAGCACAAGGCCGAGGCCTGGCATCACTCGCTCTCGCTGCTCAAGAACGAGGTGATGCCGCGCCTGACGCATCTCGGCTCCGCGCGCAAGGCGGCTTGACCCGAGCTTGATCCGGAAAAGTGCGCAGCGGTTTTCCGAGGAGATCATGCTATACTCCTAGCGCCGGGTGCGGCGCGATCGTGCCGCACCCGCATTCATTTGGGAGATTTTCCGCGTGTCGGTGGACGCAAAGGATTTCAAGCAGGCGATGCGCCAATGCGCCGGCGCTGTGGCGCTGGTCACGGTCGGCGCCGAGCACGGCAAGCGCACAGGGCTCACTGTCACGTCGGCCTGCTCGCTATCGGACTCACCGCCCTCGCTGATCGTCTGCGTCAACCGCAATGCCAGCGCCCATGCGCGCATCCGCGAGGAAGGCGCGTTCGCAATCAACTTCCTGCACGAGGACCACGCGATGCTGGCGCTCACCTTCAGCGGCCAGAAGGGCGTCAATGGCGATGATCGGTTTGCGTTCGGGCAATGGACGCGCGGCGTGACCGGCTCGCCGGTGCTGACGGATGCGGTGGCGGCATTCGACTGCGTGCTGGCGCAGGAGTTCGAGACCAAGACGCATTCGATCTTCGTCGGCGAGGTCCGTGGCGTCTCGCATGCGGATGCGGCCAAGCCGCTGGTCTATCTGCGCGGCAATTTTCACACGCCTCACGAGATTCGCGAGACGGTTGCGCTCGGCGACCTTGATGCGCGGCATCTGAGCTGGACGGATTTTTCCTGATCTAGAATAGATCATATCCTGGCGTGAGGATGCCGGCCGGATCGTGACGGCGCCTGGCTTCGCGCAGCAGTGGCCATCGCGGGCCGAAATGATCCGCCCAATCCTGTGACGACATGCCAAGCGCGCTTACCGGGTACAGCATGCCGCCGGCGCTGCGAATGTGATCGTAAACACAGCGATTGCGCGCGACCTGCCGGTCAGCGTTCTCCTTGTCCGCAGAGGATGGGATGCGGATGAGATTGAACGGAAACACGATGCGTTCGTCGGGTAGCCGAAGCAGGGGCGTGCGGCAGCTGTCCGTGAACATCGGATAGTAAGTGATCCGCCCGAACGGACCGAGATCATCGCTGTTCAACCCGGCAATGACCTCGCTCGCGATCTCGAGCGCGTTGCTGCCGCGCAAATAGCTCAGCAGCCAGGGATGCGGATTGAACCACTGGCCGTTCGATCGCAACAGCTTCTCGAGCTTGGCGAATGCGTTGGCGTCGTCACCGAAGGCAAGGTCCGAGACGGTCTCGTGCTTGTCAGCCAGACCTGCAAGCAGGGTCTTGTCGTCAGGGGCACTGCTGCTGTCGTAGAAGACACCAGCCTCCAGCTGGTAGCGCCAGCCGCCGGCGCCGTCGGGCACGACAGCGCCCTGCAACTGGTCGAAGCGCGCCTCGTCGAGCGCGCGCCGCTGATCCGCGGTCAGTGACGCAAGATCGGGATAGGACAGCAGATAACGCCGGACACGTTCGGGCGCGCGCATCAATCGCAGCGTTGCCCGGGTGATGATCGCACATTGCGCCAGCCCGGCGCGAACGGCGTCGAACAGTTCGGCATGCGCGCTTCGCGAGCAGGTCAGCTCCACGCCTTCGCCGGTGACGATATCGAGTTCCAGAACCTGGTCGGTCTGGAGCCCGTGCCGGGACGACGACCCGCCAATTCCGCCGACGGCAAGCGTGCCGCCAACGGACAGGCCGAGGTAGTTGGTCAGCACCGGTGGCGCGAGCCCTTTGGCCAGCGTTGCCTCCAGCAGCGCGTGCCAGATCGCGCCGGCATCGACCACAACACGGTCGGGCTCGATCCGATGGATCACCGTGAGTGCGCTGAGGTCCATCACGATGCCGTCTCCGGCCATGGCCCGGCCGTAGGTGGCATGCCCCTGCCCGCGCGCGGCAACCTTGAGCCCCTGTTCGCGCGCCCAGCGCAGGATGTCGGCGATCTCGGCACTCGAGCTGGGTTTGCAGACGGCCCGCGGCGGCCTCTGAATGATGTGGCCAAAATCCTGCGCGGCCGCAGCGCAAGACTCCGCGTCATCCGCGAGCAATAGCTTCGGCGGCCGTGGATCACGCGCGCCCGACTGTCCGGCAAGGGAGGCGGATGCCAGCGTCGCGGTCACGCTGACGCCTGCGTGCAAGAGTGTCCGTCGATTGGGTGTCATGGTGCAGTCCTCTGCGCCCTCGCCGGGCGGATGGGCCCCTGCGCTTCAAGCTGCGATCGACTGCTCGCCGGGACAACCGGCGCATCGCGGGATAGACATTTCCGCCAATCGAGAGAATGCGTTCCCGCGTGTCGGCTCAAAGCCGTTCGTGCTTCAATCTCTCTGCCAGCAGGTCAACGAAGAGGTGCGTCTTGGCCGGCGGTATCGCGCTCGGCGGAAACACAGCGCGCACGGGCGTTCGCGGTGCCTCGAACGCCTCCAACACAATTTCGAGCGCGCCCTGATCGACGAGATCGCGTATCTGCCAGAACGGGCCATATCCGACACCGAGGCCATGACGAGCGGCGGCATGCGCAGCCGTCATATTGTCGGTGTGAAAGCGGCCGTTCACCTGCATGGTCACCGCGCTGCCGTCGATCTGAAAGCGCCATGTGTCCACTTCGCCGCGACCGGTCCTGCGCAGGATGCATTGATGCCTGGCGAGATCGTTCGGATGATGCGGGTGGCCATGACGCGCGAAATAGTCGGGCGCGCCGTAGACAACCGTGCGCAGCTCGCCGAGCCGCCGGGTCTTCAGCGACGAGTCCGGCAATTCCCTGATCCGCACGGCGAGATCAAAGCCATCGCCGACGACATCGACCGGCCGGTCGGACATGTTGACGTCGACTTCGATCTGCGGGAAGCGCGCCATGAACTCGGCGATCGCGGGCACCACATGGGTCGATCCGAACAGGACCGGTGCTGCGACCTTGAGCAGTCCCGACGGCTCGACGCGCCGGTTTGCAGCCTCGAGCCGCGCTTCGGTGATTTCCGCAAAGGCCGGCTTGACGCGGCGATAGAACGCCAGTCCCGCTTCGGTCGCCACCGATTGCCGCGTGGTCCGCCGCACCAGTTCCACGCCGACGCTCTGTTCCAGCGCGGCCAGCGCGCGGTTCACCGATTGCAGCGACCGGCCCAATTGCCGCGCGGCGGCGGTCTGGCTGCCGGCCTCGACGACAGCCAGGAAGACTTCGATCTCCTCCATCGCGTGTGCTCCTCTTGCTCCGCCGGAAATGTATGTTCGCGATGGCGCAGTTGCCGCCCTGGCATCGATCCGCGAGAGTCGATCAAGAGTCGGGCAGCGTCCGGGTTCCAGCAGAGACCCGCGAGCTCGCTAGAGCGAGATCTTCAATTGCTTGATCTTGCGATAGAGCGTGGCGCGACTGAGTTTCAGCGCGCGCGCTGCCTCGGTGACGCGGCCACTGTGCTTGCGCAGGGCCTCGACAATGGCCGCGCGCTCGGCCGCTTCGATATCTGGCTCCGCGGCCCGCCCACCAAACGGTGGCAGATCGAGATCGGCATCGGTGATCACGCCGCTCTCCGCCGTGCACCCCGCGAGCCTCAGCACATGGCGGAGCTGGCGCATGTTGCCGGGATAGGGATAGGCCGCGAGCTGCGACCAGGCTTGGTCCGAGAGCCGGCAGTTCGGCGCCTCCTCGCGCGCGATCTGGCGGATGATGTCGTCGCGGTCGGCACGCTCGCGCAACGCAGGCAGGTGCACCTCCATGCCGCGCAGGCGGAAATAGAGGTCGGCGCGGAAGGCGCCCTCTTCCGCCATGCGGCCGAGATCGCGGTGGGTGGCGCTGATCAGGCGAATGTCGACGGCGACAGGCTTGAGCGCGCCGAGCGGCCAGACCTCGCGGTTTTCCAGAACGCGCAGCAGGCGCGTCTGCAGCGCGATCGGCATGTCGCCGATCTCGTCGAGGAACAGCGTGCCGCCGTCGGCCTGCACGATCAGGCCCCTGGAGCCGTCGCGCCGCGCGCCGGTGAAGGCGCCGGCCTCGTAGCCGAACAGCTCGGCATCGATCAGGCTTTCCGGCATCGCTGCGCAGTTCAGCGCGACATAATTGTTGCGCGCGCGGCTGCTGGCGGCGTGGATGGCCCGCGCGAACACGTCCTTGCCGACACCGGTCTCGCCGTGCAGCAGCACCGGCAGATTGTGATCGCCGATGCTTCGGAGCCGCTTTACGCTTCTGATCAGGCCGGGATCGCGGCCGGCGAGCCGATGCAGCGCATCGAAACGGTCGGCGGGTACATCGCGGCGCGGCGCATGCGACTTTACGCGCAGCGGCGGCGCGACATGGCCCTGGCCCAGCGGACTGCCGTCGGCGCGGCGCAGCTCGACCATCTCATCCGCACCGCGCGCGGCATGATGATCGAACTTGATGTAGCGCGACAGATCGATGCCGGAGGCGATCAGGCCATCGGTGAGGCCGAGCAGCGCACGCGCCGAGCGGCAGGCGCCGACGATGCGGCGATCGTCGTCATAGGCGATGAGGCCGCGGCCGCCGTCACCGGGCACGGTCGCAATCCAGGCATTACGGAAATGGCCGCGGAAGATCGCGCCCTCCATCCGTCGCGTCGCCTCCATCGTCACCGCCAGCGCAAGCTGATGCGCGGTGCGCTCGATATCCTCGCGGCAGGAGGTGATGTTGACGGCACCGGCGAGCCGCCCGGCCTGGTCGAACAACGGCGCTACCGCACAGGAGAACATGTGCCACTGCGCACGGAAATGCTCGTCGCGATGCACCAGGATCGGCTTCTCCTCGGCAAGGGCAGTGCCGAGCCCATTGGTGCCCTCAAAGGTCTCGGCGAAGTTCGAGCCGGTGTAGATCTTCCAGTCCAGAAACATCTTCGCGTCGGCTTCGCCCGGCAGGCGGCTGAACAGCATGGTCGCGTTCGCATCCGCGAGATTGACGCAATAGCCGGCGTCGCGCAGCACGCGAGCGAGATCGTCGAGCTCGGGCGTGGCGAGCCTGATCGTCTCCTCCATGGGCTCGGCGACGTGGCGGATCTCGACCTCGGTCAGCGTCTGCGGCGGGCCCTGGCGGGCGGGATCGAGCTTGTGGCTGATCAGGCAGCGCCGCCAGGAATTGGCAATCCGCGAAGAGGCGTCGACGTCGGCCAAGCGGTCAGTAACCTGATTGGCGACGGACAAGACACGGGCGACATGGTTCGAGGCCGAAAGGCTGGCCATCGCGGACGTCTCCACCCTGTATTATTGTGCAAAGTCTGGCACCACAGGCGGGGATGTCAATCGGGAACCGGAACGCAGCTATTGCTGCACCGCCCTCACCACGTGTCGATACAGGGCCGCTTCTTCGCCGTCCGCGCAGGCGGCTTCGGCACGGACCGCAGGCCCGCCATGATCCAGCGCCGCGTCTCGGCGGGATCGATGACGTTATCGATCTCGAACACCGAGGCGATCGAGACCGCCTTGCCGTTGGCATAGAGCTCGGCGACCTTGTTGCGATAATAGGTCTCGCGCTCCTCGGGGTCGGCAATCGCCTCCATCTCCTTGCGGAAGCCGAGCCGGACATAGCCCTCCAGGCCCATGCCGCCGAACTCGCCGGTCGGCCAGGCCGCGGTGAAGAACGAGGCGTGGAAACCGCCGCCGATCATCGACTGCGCGCCCAGGCCATAGCCCTTGCGCAGCACGATGCCGAACAGCGGCACGGTGAGGCTCGCGCCGGTCACGAACATCCGCGAGACGTGGCGCACGATCGCGGTCTTCTCGGCCTCCGGACCGACCATGAAGCCGGGCGTGTCGCAGAGCGAGACGACGGGTAAGTCGAAAGCATCGCAGAGCTGGAGGAAGCGCGCGGCCTTGTCGCCGGCATCGGCATCGATGGCGCCGCCGAGATGGCGCGGGTTGTTGGCAATCAGGCCGAACGGTTTTCCTTCGATGCGGATCAGCGCCGTGATCATGCCGACGCCGTAGTCGCGGCGCAGCTCCAGCACGCTGTCCTTGTCTGCGACGAGATCGATCACGCTGCGGATGTCGTAGACGCGCAGGCGATTCTCGGGAATGGCGCGACGGAGCAGGCGCTGGTCGGCGGCTTCCCACTCCGTGACCGCGCCCTGGAAGTAGGACAGGTACTTCTGCGCGACGCGCGTCGCTTCCTCCTCGTCCTCGACCAGGATGTCGATGACGCCGTTCGGCGACTGGAACGAGACAGGGCCGACCTCGGCCGGGTGATAGACACCGAGCCCGCCGCCCTCGATCATGGCGGGGCCGCCCATGCCGATCGAGGCATTCTTGGTGGCGATGATGACGTCACAACAACCGAGCATCGCCGCGTTGCCAGCAAAGCAATAGCCGGAGACGACACCGATCACAGGCACGAGGCCGGAGAGCCTTGCGAATTGCACGAAGGACGGGCCGTCGAGGCCGGTCATGCCGAGCCGGTCGGTATCGCCGGGCCGGCCGCCGCCGCCCTCGGCGTAAAACACCAGCGGCACGCGCCAGTCTTCCGCCAGCGTCAGCATGCGGTCGATCTTCTTGTGGTTCATGTGGCCCTGCGTGCCCGCGAGCACGGTGTAGTCATAGGCCACGACAATGCAGCGCGCGCCTTCGGGTCCGAATTTCTCGGCATTGACGGTGGCGACGCCCATGACGAGGCCGTCGGCCGGCGTATTCTTGATGAGATCGTCGAGCTTGCGCCGGCGCCGCTGCGCCGCGATCGCGAGGCTGCCGTATTCCATGAACGAGCCGTCGTCGACGAGCTGGGCGACATTCTCGCGGGCGGTGCGCTGGTTGGTGTTGCGGCGGCGTTCGACCGAGGCAGGGCGATTTTCGTCGAGCGTGTTGGCCTGGCGCGCGATCAGCTCGGCAAGATCGGGACGGATGTGGTCGAGATCGACATCGGCCTCCGCCGCCGTGCTGTCGGCCGCGACGTCGAGCGGCTCCAGATACATGATCGGCTCGCCATGCATCAGCGTGACGCCGTCGCCGGCAACGAGCTTCATGACGCGGCCGCCCTGCTCGGCCATCACCAGATGCTCCATCTTCATGGATTCGATCACGGCGAGCTGCTGGCCGGGGCGGACGATCTCGCCTTGCTTCACCTGGATCGTGACGATCGTCCCCTGCAGGGGCGCCGCCACCATCACCGCACCTTCGGGCACGATCTGCGCGACATGCGCTTCCACGCCGTGACCGGAGTGCTCGGTCGCCGCAAAGTTGAGCGGCCTGGCCGCGCCGTCGGCGGCCTCGACGAGCTTTGCGATATTGCGATCGATGAAGTCGGTCGCAATACGGTTCGTCCTGAAATCGGGATGCGCCAGCACGGCCTGCAGGAATGCGACGTTGGTGACGACGCCGTCGATGCGGAACTCGCGCAGGGCGCGCGAGGCTTTGGCGACAACATCGTGCCAGGCCTCACCCGGTGTATGGACGATGACCTTTGCGAGCAGCGAGTCGAAGGCGGCGCTGGTCTTGTAGCCGGCATAGCCAAAGCTATCGACGCGCACGCCCGGCCCCGACGGCGGCTCGAACACGGCGAGCACGCCGCCGGTCGGATGGGTCGCGCCCGTCTCGTCCAGCGTTTCCATGTTGACCCGGAGCTGCATGGCATAGCCGCGCGGCCTCGGGATCGATGCTTGCGCGAGGTCGAGGGAAGCCAGCGACGCTCCTGCGGCGACCGCGAGCTGGGCGCGGACGAGGTCGAGGCCGAGCACCTCTTCCGTGACGGTGTGCTCGACCTGGAGCCGCGGGTTGGCCTCGATGAAGGCAAAGCTGTCCTCGGCCGTGCCGTCGACCAGGAATTCGAATGTGCCGAGATTGTCGTAAGACGCGGCCGTCGCCAGTTGCTTCGCCGCCTCGATGATGCGGCCGCGCAGGGGATCACTCAGCGACGGGCTGGGCGCGACCTCGACCAGCTTCTGGTGCCGGCGCTGGATGGTGCATTCGCG
The DNA here is from genome assembly GCF_014198245.1 of Bradyrhizobium sp. cir1. Taxonomy (GTDB): domain Bacteria; phylum Pseudomonadota; class Alphaproteobacteria; order Rhizobiales; family Xanthobacteraceae; genus Bradyrhizobium. The sequence goes on along the minus strand of NZ_JACIHE010000016.1, from coordinate 110,249 downwards.
TTCCCAGAGATGGGAGATCGCGCCATGGCGGTCGCCGATGATCTGAACCTCGATGTGGCGCGCCTGCCGGATCAGCCGCTCGGCATAGACGCCGTCGAAGCCGAACGCGGCCTTGGCCTCGGACTGGCAGCGCGCATAGGCTTCCGCGAGATCGGACGCGTTCTCCACGACGCGCATGCCGCGGCCACCGCCGCCGGCCATGGCCTTGATCACGATCGCCGCATTGCTGCCGAGCGAAGCGAAGAACGCCGTGATCTCCTCGAGGCTCGACGGCCCGCTGGTGCCGGCGATGATCGGCACGCCGCAACGCTTTGCCAGTTGCCGGGCCGCGACCTTGTCGCCGAACAGTTCGAGCGCCGTCGCCTTCGGCCCGACGAAGACAATGCCGGTGTCAGCGCAGGCCTTTGCGAATGCCGCATTCTCGCTCAGGAACCCATAGCCGGGATGCACGGCATCGCAGCCGGCCGCCCTCGCCGCCTTCACCACGGCTTCGATGTCGAGATAGGCCCGCGCGCCGCGGCCGGGAATTTCGACCGCCTCGTCGGCAACACGGACATGCAACGACAGCGCGTCGTCGGCCGAGTGGATCGCGACCGTCGCGATGCCGGCGTCAGCCGCTGCGCGCGCGATGCGGATGGCGATCTCGCCGCGGTTGGCGATCAGAAGCTTTTTTAACGACATCGTCTCTCTCATTCAGACAGCAGCAGGAAGATTTGGATTGAGGTCCTGCTTCTTCACCTTGCCCGTCGCCGTCAGCGGCAGGGCTTCGATAATACGCACTTCCGGGACCTTGTAGACGGCCATGCGCTCGGCGCACCAGGCGCGCAGATCTTCCGCGGAGATGGTGCCGACCGCCTCCGGCTTGAGCTGGATATAGGCGACCGGCACCTGGCCCTTGTCCGGATCGTCGCGTCCGACCACGCCCGAGCCCAGCACCTTCGGATGCTGGCCGAGCAGCGCCTCGATCTCCGGCGGGAATACGCTCATGCCCTTGACCTTGAGCATTTCCTTGCGGCGGCCGAGGAAGTGCAGAAAACCATCCCTGTCGATGGTGCCGATGTCGCCGGTGCGCAGCCAGCCGTCGATCAGCGACTCCGCGGTCGCCTCGGGCTTGTTCCAGTAGCTCTTGAGCAGCGACGGTGTCCGCACGCGGATCTCGCCTTCGGCGCCGAGCGGCAACAGCGCGCCGGTTTCGAAATCGGTGATCTTGAACTCGGCGCCGGGGACCGGCAGGCCGACGAAGATCGGCTGGTTGTTGAGATCGAAATCGTCGTCCTGGAATCCTGATGTGAAGGTGTTGGAGGTGTGGGTCTCGGTCATGCCCCAGGCCGCCTCCATCAGGATCGTGCCGGTGAGGTCCTTCCAGCGCCTGCGGTAGTCGGCGTTGAGCTTCTTGACGAAGGAGACGACGCGCACCTGCTTCAGGGACGACAGGTCGAACTCGCTCCAGCGCGGGTGGTCCATCAACTCGACTGCGCCGTCCACCGGCATCGCCGTGATCGAGACCTTGTACTTGTCGATCGCGGCCATGGCGCCGACGGCATCCCAGCGCGCGAGCAGGACCAGTGTCCCGCCGGAGAACAGCGGGAAGATCAGGCCAAAGTTCTCGCCTGCAATCCAGAATTCGGGGAAGAACGACAGGAACACGCTGTTCTCGTCCGACTGCACCGAGATGCCGTAATTGGCGGCGGCCGTATAGACCATGTCGCGATGGGTATGAACGCAGCCCTTGGGCATGCCGGTGGTGCCGCCGGTGTAGTTGAGCGCGGCGATATCATCGAGGCCGGGAGGCGGTAGCGGCGTGGGCGCCGACATCGCGGCGAGCGCGGGCAATAGATCGGTCGCGCCCGCGATCGCGATACGCGGCGCGCGGATCGAATCCGGCGTTGGGAACGCGGGCGCAGCCGGCACCACATCGGCAAAGCTGGTGACGATGATCTCGCGCAGCCGCACCTCGCCCTTCACCTGCTCGACCACGGGGATGAGCTGGTCCAGCGCCACGATCACTTCGGCCTGAGTATCGTTGAGTTCGTAGGACAATTCGAACGCGCGCGACAGCGGGCTGACGGGGACGTGGACCGCGCCGAGCTTCAGGATGCCGAAGAACACGATGTGGAATTGCGGGCAGTTCGGCAGAAAGACGGCGACGCGATCGCCCTTGCGCACGCCCTTCGCCTGCAACAGCGCCGCAAAGCGATCGCTCTGCCGATCGAGATCGGCATAGGTCGTGACGTGCCCGTAGAAGATGACTGCGGGGCGATCGGGACTGCGCTTCGCCCAGGCGCGCAGATATTCCGTCAGGGGGACTTCGCCGTGCAGATAGTTCGGCGAGCGCGGCATGCCCTTCGGCCAGGCCTTGTCCCACAGGCCCCGCAAGGTGGCGAGGTAGTCCTTCTCGTCGAGGCCTGCACTCATGGCGTCTTTCCCGTGCTGCTTTTCTTTTCGCGACGGCATGCAACGTGCCGTCGCTCGACCTCGTTACAGGTCGAGCACGACAGAGTTCATGTCAAGGAAAACAGTTTTCCGTGGCACGGCCGATGCCGCGACGCGGAAAAATCACGCTACGCCGTGACGAGACGAATGATCCGCCGCACGGCAGCCGGGATCGGCGCGACGACGGGCACGGTGAACATCGGCTGAAGCGCCCGCGCCGCTTCACCGAGCGGCCCGCCGCCGATGACGACCGCCTCCGCTCCATCCTGGGCAATGCAGGCCTCGACCGCGGCGGCAAGAGCCGCGCGCAACAGCAATGGATCACGCATGAGATCCTGAGGATCGCCGTCAGCAAAGCGCGTGCCGGTGTAGAGCGATCGCAACCCCAGCGTATCAGGCAATGCATCGATCTTCGCTTTCAGCAGCGGCGTCGTGGTCGCCACACCGAACCTGCGACCGTTCTCTCCAGCTTCCAGCATCGCGGATTCGCCGATGCCCACGGCAAGCGGCTTCATCGCGGCCTTGATCCCGGCGAGACCGGGATCGCCGAATGCTGCGACGATAATGCCGTCGCACTCACAGCTGTTGGCCCGCGCGATCTCCTCGACCTCCGGCGCAGCCGCCGCCAGCGCATCCGCCGAGACGATCATCGTCGGCGCACGCGTTGCCGTGGCGCCGACAATGTCGAAACCGTCGCCGGCAGCGGACCTGGCAATCGCCACCATCATCGCGGTGGTTGCCTCATTGCTGTTCGGATTGATCAGGAGGATGCGCCGGCCGGCCATGCTATCCGCCCGCCCGCACTCGCGCGCCGATCTCCTGGAAGATCGCGGTGAGCTCGTCGACCTCGTCCTCGCCTTCCTTCGGCCGGATCCGCTGCTCCATCTCCTCGATGTGATGGCGCATGGCGTGAATCGCGCCGGCCCTGTCGCGGGCGAGGATCAACGCGCCGATGTCGGGATGGGCATCGGGCGAGCAATCAGGCTCGCCCGGTTGCTCGAAGGTCGCGATCGCCAGCGACGTCCGCAGCATCAGCTCGCGCGACATCTCCAGCAGCACACGGTTGCCCGCGAGCTTGGCGACCAGAATGTGGAATTCCGCCGTCAGCGACAGCGAGGCCCAGCGGTCGTTGCGATCGTGGCGCGCCTCGCGCTCCATATGCGCCTTCAGCTCGGCCTTGCCGGCTTTGTCCAGCCGGTCGATCGCGGCGCTCACAGTCGCGGTCTCGATGATGCGGCGCGCCGCAAAGATATCCTGCGCCTCCTCCCAGCTCGGCCGGTACACGAAGGCGCCGCGGTTGGGGATCTGCATCACCACCTTGCGCGAGGCGAGATGGGACAGCGCCTGGCGGATGTGAATCCGCGTGGTGCCGAACGCCGAGGCGAGCTTGTCCTCGCCGAGCTTGGCGCCCGGCTTGAGCCGCTTCTGGCTGATCGCGGTCAGGATACCCTGGACCACTGGATCGTCGTCGATGCTGCGCGGATCGACGGCCTCCGGCTCCCTGTGTTTCGGCTCGGAGCGCTTCGGCCTGCGCTTGAGGGGACGGGTTCGCTTCATGCGTCGTGTTTACAGGATTCTGAACGGCTGCCGCAGCCCATTTTTTCTACAAACCATCCCCTCTAATGTTCACAATATAGGCGATAAATTGGCGCCAATCTTTGGCGCCAAAAGATTGTCGCAACGCTCCCAAGGCATTAGCAGGCGAACCGCGCTGGCACGACGATTGCTAACTCCCCTCACGCAGAACAACGTGAAGGATGGAGCTGGCGTTGAGTGACGTGCGCGGACATTCGCTCGATCTGAAGGGCATCGGCCACACCTTCGGCGCGACCGTTGCGCTGGACGAGATCGATCTCACTGTTGCAGCCGGTGAGTTAATCGCCCTCCTCGGTCCGTCCGGCTGCGGCAAGACCACGATGCTCCAGATCATCGCGGGCTTCCTGCGTCCGTCCCGGGGCGAGGTGCGCTTCGACGGCGCGCGGGTCGAGCACATCCCCGCCAATCGCCGCCGCATCGGCATGGTGTTCCAGAACTATGCGCTATTTCCGCATCTGACCGTATTCGAGAACGTCGCCTACGGACTGCGCGCACGCAAGAGGCCGAACGCGGAGGTCGCGGCCAAGGTCGAGCAGATGCTCAGCCTCGCCCAGATGGCGGCGTTTGCGCGGAGGCTTCCGGGAGAGCTCTCGGGCGGACAACAGCAGCGCGTCGCGCTGGCGCGTGCCCTGGCGATCGATCCGGGCCTCGTCCTGCTCGACGAGCCGTTCTCGGCGCTCGACAAGAATCTGCGCCTCGACATGCAGATCGAGATCAAGACCCTTCTGAAGACGTTTGGCGTCACCTCCATCATCGTCACGCACGATCAGGAAGAGGCGCTGTCGATGGCCGACCGCATCGTCGTCCTCAACAAGGGGCGCATCGAGCAGATCGACAGCCCGGATGCGCTGTACGACCGTCCGGCGAGCCTCTTCATCTCGAGCTTCATCGGCCACACCAATCTGCTGCGCGGCACCGTTACCGAGACCGATCGCGTGCTGCTAGACGCCGGACCGGAGATCGACCTCGGGCGCTCGGCGCTGCGCCGGCGCGGCACGCCGGTGACGATCTCGGTCCGGCCTGAAAACATCGCGTTCGGCGCCGAACGGCCCGGCGCCATTCCCGTCACGATCCGCGCCACCGTGCCTCTCGGCGCGGTCAGCGTCACCGAGGGCGTCACCGCGAGCGGCGAGCCCGTGAAGATCAGCCAGGCGCGTGCCGCGGGTATCGCGAAGGCACAAGCCGGAGAAACGGCGTGGCTCGCGATCTCCGATGTCTCGCGCGTCAGCATTTTCAGCACGCCGATCGACGACGTCTCAAAACATCAGCAAAGGAGTGTTTGACATGAGCCTATCCAGGAGATCGCTGCTCGCCTCGGGTTCGGCCGCGCTTGCGGCGGCTAGCCTCGGATGGCCGACATCATCGCGCGCTGCCACCTCGATCGTGGCGACGACCTATCCCGGCAGCTTCGACGAAGCCTTCCGCTCGGTGGTCGGGCCGGCCTTCAAGAAGTCCAGCGACGGCGGTGTCACCTTCACGCCGCTGCTCGGCGTCGACCAGATCGGCAAGATCCAGGCTTCGCGCAACGCCCCGCCGTTCGACGTGGTGCTGTTCGACGAGGGACCGCTGATCCCGGCGATAGCGAGTGGCGTGCTGGAGAGATTTCCGGTCGAGCAATCGAAGTCGTTTGCCGACATTCCAAGCGCATTCCGCCATCCTGACGGTTACGCGCCTGTCATCACCTGTCAGTTGATCGGCATTGCCTACAATCCGAAGAAGATCACGACGCCGCCGACCTCGTGGGAGGATCTCTGGAAGCCGGAATACAAGGGCCGCGTCGGCATCACCGGGCTCGGCTCCAGCCTCGGCACCGCCTTCATGGTCGAGATCGCAAAGCTGAACGGCGGCTCCGAGACCAATATCGAGCCGGCCTTCGAGGCCATGAAGAAGCTGCTGCCCAACGTCGGCGCGATCGCGGCCTCGCCGGGCGCGCTGGCGGCACTGTTCCAGCAGGGCGAGATCGATATCGCCTTCAACTTCTGGAATAACGTCGCGCTGCTCGCCGCCAAGGGCGTCGACATCGCCTTCGCCAAGCCGAAATCCGGCGCGGTCGTGATCCGCACCAGTGCGCAGATCGTGAAGAACAACCAGGATCCGAAGGCGGTGCTCGACTATCTCGATACGGTGATGTCGGTCGAGACGCAGAAGGGCCTGGAGGCGGCGCCCTGGATGATGATGCCGACCAACGGCAAGGTGGCGCTGACCGGCGCCAACCTTACCGTCGCCAAGAGCGTCGACGACCTCGTCGCCAACAACGTGCTGCTCGACTGGACCAAGTTCCAGCCGCTGCGCGGCGAATGGATCACGCGCTTCAGCAAGGAAGTGAAGATCTGAATGACGCCGGCAAGCACGAGCGCATCGAGACAGTTGCTGCCAGTGGTCCCACTGGCGGCGCTGTTCTTCGCAGCCTTCGTGCTGCCGCTGGTCGCGCTCGTCGCGATCAGCCTGTTTCGCACACCCCAATTCGCAGAATTGTCGCTGGCGCAATATCTGCGTTTCCTTTCCGATCCCTTCAGCATCAAGGTGCTGACGGATACGCTTTGGCTGGGGGCGGAGGTTGCACTGGCGACGCTGATCCTCGCCTACCCGCTCGCGCTGGTTTACGTCGCGAGCGGTCCGTTCATGCGAACCCTGATCACCTTCCTGATCATGCTGCCGCTCTTGACCAGTACGGTGGTGCGAACCTTTGCCTGGATCGTCATCCTCGGCCGCGACGGCATCGTCAATTCGGCGATGCTGTCGCTGGGGCTCTGGCAGGCCCCGGCTCGGCTGCTCTACACCTGGGAGGGCATGGTACTGGCCCTGACGCAGATCCAGCTCCCCCTGATGGCGCTGCCTGTCATCAACAGCCTGCTGCGGCTCGACGGCAACCTGACGCGCGCGGCGGAAGGGCTCGGCGCGAGCCGCGCCCGCATCTTCATCACCGTCATCCTGCCGCTGACGCTGCCGGGCGCCATCGCCGGCTGGCTGCTCGTCTTCGCCGCCGCTGCGACCGCTTTCATCACCCAGACCCTGGTCGGCGGCGGCCGCATCATCCTGATGCCGTCCTACATCTACCAGCAGGCGGTCGGTGTGCAAGACTGGCCGTTCTCGGCAGCGCTGTCGCTGATCTTCACGCTCGCCGTGACCGGCATCGTCTTTGCCATCGGCGCACTCTCCCGCCGCTACGTGCGAGGCGTCGATGCAGCGTAGTCTCGTCGACCGGATCTACTCCACCGTCGTCGGCGCAATCACCGGCTTCGGCATGCTGTTGCTGCTGGCGCCGACGCTGGTGGTTCTGGTCATTTCCTTCACCGGCGGCATCACGCTAAAGTTTCCGCCACCGAACTGGTCGCTGCGCTGGTATGTCGAGCTACTGCAATCGCAGGAGATCATCGAGCCTGCATTGACGAGCCTGAAAGTCGCAGCGGCGGCGACGATCCTTTCCGCGGTGCTGGGCGGCGCGGCGGCGCTCGGGCTGGCGCGCAGCCGGTTGAAGATCGCGCGCGTGCTGGATGCGCTGTTCATGTCGCCGATGGTGCTGCCCGCGATGGCCTTCGGCCTGTCGCTGCTGCTGGTCTTCAACCTGCTCGGCATCCGCCTGTCGGCGGCGACGCTGGTGCTCGGTCACACCATCATTTGCGTGCCGTTCGTGATCCGGATGGTCGGTGCGTCGGTGCAGCAGCTCAATCCGGTGCTGATCACCTGCTCGCTCAGCCTTGGCGCCAGCCGCTGGTACACTTTCCGGCGCGTCACGCTGCCGCTGATCCGCCGCGGCATTGTCGCGAGCTGTTTTGTCGCGTTCCTGACCTCATTCGACAATGTTCCGGTGTCGCTGTTTCTCGCCGATGCGCGTACCGAGGTGCTGCCGATCAAGCTCTGGGCGATCCTCGAAGGCAGCCTCGACGTGCGCGTCGCTGCCGTCTCCGGCGTCATCGTGCTGCTGACGCTGGCCGGTCTCGTCTGCGCCGAAATCTTCGGCGGCGTCAGCCGCCAGATCGGGAGCCGCTGACCATGCCGATCGAACGCGATCTTCGCGGATATGGAAGGGCCCGACCCGACATCGTCTGGCCCAACGGCGCCCGCGTTGCGGTGTCGCTGGTGGTAAATTTCGAGGAGGGTGCCGAGCTCGCGGTCGAGCAGGGCGATGCCGAGACCGAGCGCTATGGCGAGGTCGCCTCGACATCGCCGCCGGGCGTGCGCGATCTCGTGCAGGAGCAGGTGTTCGACTATGGCATGCGCGCCGGCCTGTGGCGCTTCCTCGATGCCTTCACTGACGCCAAAGTCCGTTCCACCTTCATGATGTGCGGCCGCGCGGTCGAGCGCGTGCCGGACCTTGCCCGCGCCGTGGTCGAGGTCGGGCACGAGCCGGCGGTGCATGGCTGGCGCTGGCTGCCGCACACGCTCTATGGCGATGCCGAGACCGAACGTCGCGACATCGAGAGGACGCGCGACGTCATCGTCCGCGCGACCGGCGTCACGCCGGTCGGCTTCATGTCACGCGGCAGCCAGAGCGCCTGGACGCGCGATCTCCTGACCGAGCTCGGCTTCGCCTACGATTCCAACGCACTCGACGACGATCTGCCCTATTGCAGCCGGTCGCCGCGGGGATCGATGCTGGTCCTGCCCTACGGCTTCGACACCAACGACATGAAGTTCTTCCATCCGAACGGTTTCGTACAGCCGGAGGATTTTTCGAACTATGTCAGCACTGCGCTCGCGACGCTGGTCGAGGAGGCCGAGCGCGGCCGTTCGGCGATGCTGTCGATCGGCTTTCACCTGCGCATTTGCGGCCGACCCGCGCGCTTCCGCGCGGTGAAAAGCATTCTCGCGGAGCTGGCGCGGCTGGATGGCCGGGTCTGGGTCGCAGCGCGCGCCGACATCGCGGCGCACTTTCGCGATGTCGCAGAAGGACAGTCGCGCTAGGCCGCGCGCACGCCCGCAACGAAGGCGCTGACCTCGTCCTGGAGCGATTGCAGCTTCTGGGTCAGGCGGCCGCTCGATTGCAGCACGAAGCCGGCGGCCTGGCCGGTCTCCGCGGTCGCGCCGGTGACGCCGGAGATATTCTGCCCCGAAATTCCGCGGGAGAGCTGCCAACATGCTCTTCCGAGATACGAATTCTTCCAATCTAGAACGCCTCGACATCGCCTCTCCGAGCATTGACTTGGAGAGGTCTCTGGCAGAACGATCGGCGCAGATCATCCGCGCCAGCTCTGGCGTGAGCGCAGCCAAAGGCCAGAGGCTCCATGCATCAATCGACATACGCCAAGCCCCTCGAGCTGCCCGCACTGACCGCAGCGGAGCGGCTCTTCGTCTGGGGATTTCGTGCCAAGGCGCGCAGCGGCAGCGCCGTTCCGACGGCGGCCGACATCCAGCAGGTGTACGACCACTTTCGCGTCGGCGACGCCGTGCCGTCGCTGGAATCCATCATCGAGATCTTCGCCTGCACCGCGCATACGGCGATCGAGGTGCACTGCCCCACATGTCCGCGCATGTCGGAGAGCGAGTGCGGGATCTTGCGGGCGATCGCCGCCGCGCAGAAGGAGCGCGACGATGTCGCACGCGAGCAGTTCGAGTGCTGGCTGCCGCCAGTCGGCGCGGATTGGGCGCTGGCGCCGGTGCGGGGACTGGCGACGATCTTCCGCATGGCCGGCCTCATCCTGCCTGACCGGCACGTCTCGTCACGCGCCCATGACCGGATGATGGCGATGAAGAGCTGGTTCGTGGGCAGCCCCACATTGCATTGACGAGATCGTTCATGATGCAGGCCATTTGCGATTCTGCACCGGATCCGGACGCCGGCCAGCCGCGGCTCTGTCCGCCCCAGGCCGCGCTTGCGGCGCGTCCCTGCGTCGAAAGCTACGATGATTTCTGCCGCGTCGCGCTGTCGCTGCTCCGCTTCATTGGAGCGGCCTATGCGACCGGCGCATCGGATTGCTGGGAAGCGGCCTATCGCTATGCCGACGAGGCACCTGGCATTGCCGACAGTCCGCTGCTGGTGGCGCGCGCGGCCGCGCTGGTCAGGATCGTGCGCAGCGGCCGGCCATGCGAACTCTGCTTCATGCCGCCGTCCTGCCGGCGCCTGTCGAAGGACGAGACGGAGTTGATGCGATTGCTGGCGATCGCGCGCAGCAAGCAGCCTGAACTCGGATCGGTCGTCTGCCAGTTCGTCGGCAACGAGAACGAGATTGCGACGACGCGGGCGGTCAACGCGCTAGCCTGCTGCTGACACCTAACCTCTCTTGTCGAGCACGAGATCGATGGTGTGGCTTGCGATCTTGCGCAGCTGGGCTTCGTCGCCGTAGGCGCGCTCGAGCACGGCAAGGCCGCGCGTCACCGTGATAATGTGCAACGCTGCGACTGTGGGATTGCCGTTGAACTCGCCACGCCTGGCGCCCGCCGACAACGTGTCCTGAACCAGCGCGGTGATGCGGGAGACGAGACCAGCAAAGGCCTGGCGCGCCTGTTCATCCAGCCCTTCGCCTTCCGCCGCGCCGAGCTCCATCAGGCCGCGCGTGGTCGGACATCCCCGCGGCGGCGAGCCGGAACGGAAATTGGTGATGGTGAGGTCGAAGAACGCGGTGAGGCGCTTGCGCAAAGACCCCGTGCCGAGCGCCTTTTGCAGGGCGAGCAGATAGTCGCCCGCGTAGCGCTCATAGGCCTGCAGGAACAACGCTTCCTTGCTGCCGAAGGCGTTGTAGAGGCTGCCGCGCTGCACGCCGGCGTCGCGCGCGATGTCCGACAGCGAGGTGCCGCGCACACCCTTGCGCCAGAACTGGTCGAACGCGATGCGCAGGACATCGTCATGGTCGAACTCGCGCGGCCTCAAATGTTGCTCCTCCAAAGGTATTTGACACAACGTCAAGAACATGCTTTCTGGACACCGCGTCAAAAACAAATTGGGATTGATATCCCGTTTCGTCAATAAGCCGACGGCCGGCGCGGATGATGCGCCCGACCGATCAGGCCCGCATGCAGAGGGACGTACGATGCCTCTCCTCCACATCTCGATGCGCGCCGGAAAGCCGGAAGCCTACCGCCAGGCCATCCTCGACAGTCTCTACCGCGCCATGCGCGAGGCGCTGAACGTGCCAGAGGGCGACGAGTTCATGACCATCAGCGAGCTTTCGCCCGCAAACTTCCGCTGCGGCAATGCCTACGGCGTCACGCGCAGCGAGGACGCCGTGCTGATCCAGATCACCGTGTTCGCCTCGCGCACCCCCGAGCAGAAGAAGGCGCTGTACCGGCGGATCGCCGAGCTGCTCGGCGAGAGCCCGGGCATCCGGCCCGAGGACGTGTTCGTCAACGTGCTCGACGCCCCCAGGGAAAACTGGTCGGTGGGGCACGGCATCGCGCAATTCGCCTGAAGCGGCCGGGCGCGGAATCGCCGGCGCCCTCTTGAGAATTGCCGGCCGGAAGGGTCTGATAGGCTGGGGAGCAAGCCTCCGCCGAGCCGAACCCGGGACCTGAACGGCATGACCATGTCGGTCGAGCAATTGTGGAGCCTGCCGGAAACCGCGCTGATCGGCGCCTATGCCGAGGCGCGGCGCCGCTATGCCGAGAAGAAGTTCGAGCGCGACACCCAGCGGGCGCGGCTGGAATGGATGCGGGCCAAGCTGTTCGTCAACACGCAGGGCAACGTGACCGAGCGCAAGATGGCGGTCGACGTCTCCGAGGAGCTGGCGCGCAAGGGCCAGGAGGTGCGCGAGATGACGCGCGATCTCGACATGCTGAAGATCGACGTGGACGTGATCGACACCATGATCCGGCTGCGCGGCGCGCACGGCGGGCCTCCGGTTCACACCGAGGAGGCGGCCGAGAAACCGGCCGAGCCGGAGGGAGAGTGAAATGGCCACCTTCCGCGGAAGCTGCCTGTGCGGCGAGGTCGCGTTCGAGGTGGAGGGACCGTTCGATCGTTTCCTCAACTGCCATTGCTCGCGCTGCCGGAAGGCGACCGGGACCGCGCATGCCTGCGAGGTGATCGTGAAAGCAGAGGCGCTGCGCTGGCTGCGCGGGGAAACGTCCGTCACGCGTTTCGATCTGCCCAACGCGCGGAGCTTTGCGACCGCGTTCTGCAGGATGTGCGGCAGCCCGATGCCGCATTTGACCCGCAGCGGGCGCGAGGCGATTGTCCATGCCGGCGCGTTCGACGAGCCGCTTGAGACGACACCCGACCGGCATGTGCAGTGGGCCTCACGCGCAGCGTGGTATGTGCACGGCGACGGATTGCCGGTGGAGGACTGAGATTCAGCTTCCCGCATGCGCCCCGTGGTGACGGTGATAGGCACTCGGCGAGGGCCAGATCCAGCCCTTCAGTGCCGTTCGATCCGGCTCGAAGATTTCGATCTTGAGCGGATGGCACGCCGCGGCATCGCTGGAATGGGTTGCGCTGCAGTCTCCACCAGGACAGGCTGACAATGCGCCGAGCAGATCGATCTCCGCGAAAAACTCGATAAAGTCGCCGGGGCGGACCGGGCTTGCCTTCATGAAATATTGATGGGTGTCCTTGGTGAAGCCGGTGCACATGAAGACGTTGAGCACGTCGTGGACATGATGCTCCACCGCATGCGGCTCCATCTTCAGTTCGGTCGCCAGCGCCCGCGACAGGGTTGGAGTGGCAACAGAAATCGTAAACCGTGCCGTTCAACAGGAGATTTGTATAGGGATCGCAGCGCGTACCGATCACATCGTGAATGCCGGCGCCGTCCGCGTCGAAGCCGTACCAGCCGAGGGTATCGTGACTGATGGTCGCCATCGGCCGAAGATAGGGCATATTGCTCCAGAGCCGGTCACCGATGCCGACATGCGTGCCATGGAGCGCCCGCGTCTTGCCGCTGAAGAAGCGCTCGGAGAGATCGTCCGCGTTCCAGAGATTGAGGTCGCCGACCTGAGGGCCTTCGACGCTAATGATGCGGAAGAACTGGCCGCGCGCCACGCGAAAGGCACGGGCATCGCGTGGCGGCACGATGAGCTCGTGCGTCTTGACCGCCGCACGGCGGGCTGCTTCGAGCGTGGCCATATCCGGCCCGGGCATCGTCCCGGCCGGATAGACGATGGCCGGCTTGGCGGCGCGGCGCGAGGCGGCATCAGCGGGGGCGGGTGGGATAGTTGGGGGCATTGTTCAGTCTCGGATCGACGCAGCAAGAGAAGGGGCGGTGACTGACGGCGGAAGCGGTTGACCCTATCGCCTCGCCTCAGCCGACGGCAACACACCCCTCCAAGATCCCGTCGAGCTCGGCCTGCGAGAGCACGCCGAGCTCGGCGATGAAGACGATCCGTGTCCGCGGCACGCCTGGCGGCGGCGCCTCGCCCGGCGCCAGCGTGGCGCGGCCGCCGGCGAACTGGAACACCATCTGGCGTCCGGGCTGCTCGGCGGTCTCGAACAGGCCTTTTGCGCGGGCGAGCCTTGGCGCGAGGCGGCTGATGGCCTGCTGCAAGCGCGGCAGCGAGATCGGGTGATCGGAGGTCCAGCTCAGCGTCTCGAAGCGTTCCTCTGCCGGCCGCTTCGGTCCCGGCTCGCGTGGCGCGGGCGCGCGGTCGGCGGCTGCGGGGAATAGCAGCGCGGACGGAATCTCGCCGTGGTTCGCCTCGACCACGACCGCAGGGACGCGCAGCGCGCGGATGGCTTCGCGCATCCGCGCAGCCGCGCCCTCATCCGCCAGATCCAGCTTGCTCAGCGCCACGATATCGGCGACGCGCAACTGCGACCGCAGCAGCGCGTCATCCAGGGCCGATGGCGGTGTCCCCGCGTCGATCACGCAGAGCACCGTTTCCAGCGGCGCCTCGCGCAGGATCACCGGGTCCATCAGATTGCGTACGATGTCGGCGGGATCGGCGACGCCGCTGGTCTCGATGACGATGTACTCAGGCTTGGGATCACGCCGCAACAGCGTCGAGAGCGTGCGCAGGAGATCGCCTTCGAGCGAGCAGCAGATGCAGCCATTGGCAAGGCTGACCACGCCGTCGCTCGCGCCCGCGATCAGCTCCGCATCGATGTTGATGGCGCCGAAATCGTTGACCACGGCGGCGATGCGTCGCCCGCCCGCATGGGCCAGCAGATGATTGACGACCGTGGTCTTGCCGGCCCCGAGGAAACCCGTCACCAGGAGAACCGGGACCGGCATGGCTCAGCTCGCCACGACGGGGCGCCGCACGGGCTTTCCGGGCCGCGCAGTCACATCGAGAATGCCGTCGCTGATCAGCGGCTGACCGCTGACAATCAGATGCCGCACGCCTTCCGACGGACGGTTCATCGCGGTGAAGGTCGCACGGTCCGAGAGCTTCTCGTAGTCGAACACGACGATGTCGGCATCGGCATCCTCAGTGAGCCTGCCCTTGGCGCGCATCGCGGGCGTGCTCTGCGACAGGATTTCCGCGGGAATCAGCGCGCATTTGCGCACGCCTTCGAGCAGCGACACGGCTTTGCGCTCGCGCACCCATTCGCGGATGAATTTCGTGAAGCAGCCGGCCGAGCGCGGATGCGAGGTCGCATCATCAGGCAGCGGCCAGGCATCGCCGGTGTAGGTAGTGCCGTCGGACAGCGTCCAGGGCATCGCGTCGGAGGCAATCGCGCCGCCGGGATAGAGCACCGACATGTCGAGCAGATCGCGGTGATGCGCATTGTTCTCGGTGTCGAGGATGTGCCAGAGCACCAGCGAGGACGGCTCCTCGGCCTGCGCCTTGAGCAGCTCCTCGCGGTCGTGGAAGCGGTAGCCGTCGGTCACGCGCTGCACGGAATCGTAGCCGGTGCCGTTGCGCTCGACGAATTGGGGATCGCTGAAGAACGCGGCGGCCAGCACGGTCGAGCCGGTGCCGTAAGGATAGGCCTCGACCGTGATCGGCAGGCCCTGTCCTTGCGCCTTCTCGACCAGCACGCGGCAGCGCTCGATGTCGGTCTTGCTCGACGAATTGAAATGGCAGATGTGCATGTGCGCGCCGGTGGCGCCGGCGTAGCCGATCAGGCGGATATAGGCTTCCACCGCGCTTTCGGGGTCGATGCGCGACATGAAGGCGACATGCGTGAAGGTCGGCACGTCCTGCTTCGCGGCAAGCTGGCAGACTGCGGTCAGCTCCTGCACGCCGGCGCCCGGCGCATAGGCGTTGAGGATGCCGATGCCGATGCCGCCTTCGTTCAGGCCGCGGGTGAGGCGCTCGAGGATGCCTGATACCTCCGCATCGGTTGCGACGTTGTCCATCCAGCGGCGATCGCGCATGGCATTGCCGAACGCCTCCAGCGAGCTCTCCGCATTGGAGCCCGTCATCGCGCCGATGCGCGCGAAGGCCCAGTTGGTGGCAGCGCCGTAATTCAGCACGCGGCCCTTCCGGGCCTGGCGCTCATACCAGGACCCGACCGGCAGCACGCCGGCCTCCAGATCGAGCGTCGTCGTCACGCCGTCGAAGGCCTGCATGCGGTCAGCCGGGAGCGACTGGCCATGCGCGTGCAGATCGATGAAGCCGGGCGCGACCACCAGGCCAGTGGCGTCGATCACCCGCTCAGCGCCGCCGAGTCCCGTGCCGACAGCGGCGATCTTGCCGTCCACCACCGCCACATCACCGATGGCATCCATCCTGCTCGCGGGATCCACCACCCGGCCGCCGCTGATCACCAAACCGCCCATCTCGTCACTCCGAAAAGCTATTGCAAAAACCTCCAAAGGCCCGGCAGCAGCTCCGGAGGCACGTCGGCGCGCATAGTGCAGATTCTGGGGAGAACGACCACCACCACTGATGCCGATGCTGCATGCTTGCACGTGAGGCCGATGAACGCAGGACGTGTATCGGGACCGGAGCGCAACGACGCCGCGGCGTCAAATTCGCCGGTCCAATCGGCATGGGCGCGCGTTCTCGCGGCTTGATTTGCCCGAGCTATGCTTCGCTTCACACCCTCACAGAAGAAAGGGCGCAGGGAAGACCGGGCGCCAGCTGGCACCCATAAGACCCCTGCGCCGAACGAATGCACACGCAATGCACAGGGGAGACACAGGGCAGCCGAAACCAGGCCTTCCCTGCGCGATGGTCTGACGGCCTATGCCGCGCTCTCCCGGGAGCCGAGTTCCTTCTGGCCTCCCTCGCCTCTGCGAAAGTCACGGCAGCGCGCCGGTTGACGCGATGACGCCTTCGCCAAGGCTTGACCGTAGCAACGACGGCCAGGACCACACGGTTTCGCCGTACGCGGACACTCCCGCTTCGCCAAGCGGCTTCGCAGGACGCGCCTGCTTCGCCCGAGGCATCACGGGACTTGAGCGCCGTCCGTCTTCGCGGTCCGCACCATGCTCACGAGGTTCATCTCGCCCTGCACGCGCAATACCCGCCTTTAACGCCGCCCGCGACCACCGCACCCCAGCCCGCGCTCGAAACGACGTACGACCGCCCCTTTGGTGGGCTGGGATGCGCGACACATACGACAAATCCGAATTTCGGTAAAATGGAATATTTTTGAAGGGGGGTTGACAGCGGGTTGGGTTGTTTTGCCCGACGGCTCGATTATCTCCAGATCAAACTGTATTGCAAAATGCACTACAAGCCTATTGGTTGCTGTGGAGGTTCACCATGGCGCGAAGCGTTGAACGCAAGGAGCATCCGCTCTCGATGCGGCTGCCGGAAACCGACATTGCCATCATCGACCGGGCGGCGGCGCTGCGCGGGCGCTCACGCACGGACTTCGTGCGTGACGCGGCAGTGCGTGCGGCTGAGGACGTGCTGATGGAGACGGCGCCCATTCGCATGAGCCCGTCCGGCTTCAAGGCGTTCATGGCAACTAGGACCGGCTGCCCCGGTGCCGGAAATAGTCGAACTCTTCCAGCGCGCGGCGCCATGGGCGAGCAAGGCGTCTTCAAGCGAAGTGGACGCCGGCTCGCGTAAACAAGACGTATCAAATCGAGAAAGCCGCCCGCGCAAGAGGCGCTGAGACTTGGCAATCTCCACCCCTGAACCGCTGACGTCAGAGCACCATCTCGACGAGTTCTCTTGCGGCAAGCCATCGCTCGACCGATGGCTGAAGACGCGAGCGCTGTCCAACCAGGAGAAGGGCTTTACCGCCGTCATGGTGGTTCACGAGATGAACCGGGTGGTCGGCTATTATGGTCTCGCGCCAACGCCAATCATCCCCTCGTCTCTGCCGCGGTCCATACGGACCGGGCAGCCGCCCGACCCTGTGCCCTGTCTGCTGCTGGGACAGCTCGCGACCGATGAGAACTGGATCGGCCAGGGAATCGGCACCGGCCTGGTCAAGCATGCGCTCCAGCGCTGCGTCACGGCCGCAGGCCTGATCGGAGGACGCGCGCTGATCGTGAATGCGGTCGATGCCGGAGCAGCTGCGTTCTGGAAGCGGCGAGGATTCCTTGCCTCAAAGGACGATCCGCTCGTTCTCTTCAGGTCGATCGCCGACATTGCGGCATCGCTTCATTAGAAACTTTTCTCAGGCCATCCCCTGTGTGGGTTATAGTGCACCGCAATCACGAAACCGACATCGATAGCCGAAGAGTAAGCGCATTGTCAGCGTAACCCGCCGAGCTATGATAGTCGTCTACTGTCTTAGACTTCAATGGAAAGTCGTGTTGCCCCCCAATGCCCGTGAAGTTCGACGACGTTTGCACAGCCTTCGAGTTCGCCAACACCAACGGCGGCGTGTCGGAGTTTCGTGCCTTCGTGTGCAGACAGACCGGAAAGATCTACTACCAGACTGGCGACCTCGACTCGGAAGATTCCGAAGACGAGCTGCCGGATGACATAGAGGATGGAACCAAATACATCCCGCTCCCGGACAAGCGCGACCTCGATCTCGGCAAGCCCCTGGTGCTCGCTTTCGCCCGCGAGTTCCTGCCGGACGATTACGACGACGTCCGTTATTTCTTCAGCAAAAGGGGCGCTTATCCGAAATTCAGAGCGCTGCTCGCCAGACGAGGCGCGATCGATCGCTGGCATGCCTACGAGAATGAGGCGACAGAGTGCGCGTTGCGCGAGTGGTGCGCGCTGCATGAGATCGACATCGTCGACTGATCTGGCGCTCTTTCGGACGCCACGACTTTGAACCACCGCGAAGCGGCTCTGCCGTCTTCTCGCCCCCATTGTCATTCAGTGAACTAGGCGGGGCGGCGTTACGGTGGCCAAGTTCCCTGGGGTTCCGTGTGATCGTCCGACGTCTTCTGCAGCGCGACTGCCGTCATTCTGTTTCGCGCCGCGCTCTCCTCGGCGGGCTTGTGTCGGCAGGCAGTGCCCTCGCGCTCGGCGGATGCGCAGGCCTCGGTGCGACCGGCGCGCGCTTCGACGCGTCGTCCCTCTCCGTTGACCCCACGTTGCTGGTCACCACCACGCGCAAGCCTGTCAACGGCGGCCGCACCAAACCCTGGTTTGGGCCGGAGCGCGCGACGAGCATGACGGTCGCGCGGGCCAGGCTGGTGGCCCCGGACGAGAGCCGTCTTTCTCTCGCCTCGGTTGGGCTCGGCGATTGGCGTCTTGATCGGATCGAACCGGTGTCGGCCGACGCCGGCGATCTCGCCGCGCAGGCCGGCGGAGGCGACGTGCTGATCTATGTGCACGGCTTCAAGCAGACATTCGAGACGGCGGTACTGGATGCCGCCCATCTCTCCGACGGGATCAAGTTCCGCGGCCGCACCATGGCATTCTCCTGGCCCTCCAAGGCAGGATTCTTCGACTATGCCTATGACCGCGACAGCGCGATGTGGTCTCGCGACGATTTCGAGCGCGTGCTCTCTGCGCTCGTGTCGGCGCCGGGCGGCGGCCGCGTGCACATCGTTGCGCACAGCATGGGAACCATGCTGACCCTCGAAAGCCTGCGTCAGCTCTATGCGCGATACGGCGACACGGTTACGAGCAGGATCGGCGCGGTGGTGTTTGCCGCGCCCGATATCGACATGGACGTGTTCTCATCGGCGATCCAGCGTATCGGTCCGCTGGCCGGCAAGATCACCGTGATCGCCGCGACGAATGATCGTGCACTAGCGCTGTCGGGCCAGATCGCAGGTGGCATGACCAGGGTCGGCGCCGCAGAGAAGGCCGCCATCGCGCGGCTCGGCGTGCGTGTGGTCGATGCTTCCCAGGAAGGCTGGGGCATCATCAACCACGATCTGTTTCTGTCGAATGCGGAAGTGCAGCGGGTGATCCGCCGCTCGATCGACGGCACGACGGCGTAAGAGAGCGCCCGCGGGGTTGTTGTTTGAGCATGATCTTTTCGGAAAACCGCTGCACACTTTTCCGGATCATGCTCTACGCGATCAAACGCTGCACCAGTGCCGACTCGCTCGAGTACGTCAGGAGCGCCTCGTGAGTCGCCCGGGTAATCCCAACATAGGTCAGCCGGACACATTCCTCGACGGTCTCGCCGTGGCGGCCTAGCAAGCCCAAGCCGGCAATAGCGACGCAGGGAAACTCCAGCCCTTTCGCGGTGTGCATGCTCAAAAACCGCACGGCCACCCGCTTGATCGAAACTCTGTTGCGATTGTCCCTGGCCATATCGATCGGCACATCATGCCTGGCGAGTATCTGCGCGACCCGCCCGCCGATCCAGTGCTCGGGGTAGAGACACGCCATCTGCGACCACTCGTATCCGGCCTTTTTCCGGTCGAGAAACCACTCGGCGACGCAGTGAGCTTCCGCGTCGATGCTCACGCACCGCCGCACGGCCGGCTCCACGCCCTGCCGGCCCGCATCTTCGGGCAACAGGACGGCGTGCTCATCGTCTGCCGTGATGCCCGGAGCGCCAATGACGTCTGCAGCGAAGCGCCGCGCGAAGGCAACGATTTGCGCAGTGTTGCGGTAGTTGACTTTCAAGACGGTCGTTCTGCCCTTGGCCTCAATTCCGAGCTGGCTCCATACCGGGCGTTCACGCCCCTTGTAGATGGCCTGGATGTCGTCGTAGACGACCATGAGCGCCTTCGTGCGCGGGTTCACCATCTTGGCCGCGAGCGCGAGCCATTGCGGCTCGAAGTCGTGTGCCTCGTCGATCAGGACAGCGTCGTACTGCTCCGTTGGGATATGGCCTTGATCCACCGCCTTCATGACTTCTGAAACGCTCGCAGCCAGTCGCTGTGCGTAGTCCGGATAGTCTCGCTCGGATGGGGCGGAGATCCCATAAGTCCGCAGCATCCGGTAACACCAGGAATGAAAGGTGAGGACCTGAACGCGGTCCTCCACGCCCCTGCTCTGCATGGCATCCTCAAGTCGCCCGGCGATGCCATTGGCGTAACACAGGATGAGCACCGGCTTTGCCGCCGCTCGTGCCAGATACTCGGCTCGAAAGGCAAGGATCAGGGTCTTGCCCGATCCGGCGACGCCGCGAATGATTCGATGCCCCTCTCCCAGACTGCGCGCGAACTGCTCCTGATGCAGGTCCATGACCGCAAGTGTCCGGTCCGAAGGATCGGCCCCGGGCGCGTCGTCCAGAGGCAGGGCGATCTGTCGTATGCGGATTTCCGGAAAGAGCAGCGCCCGCAGGCGGTCGAACTGCGGCATGGACAGCGGCTCTCCGGGACGCGGATGAACCATGTGCCACAATCTGGTCCGGAATTCTTCGGGATCCGCGCCCTCCGTCATTTCATCCTTGAAAAGACATAGGTGCTCGGCCAGCACCTCCTTGAGATTGGTCTGATCGAACTGCTTGCGCGTGATGTTCGTGAATACGGCCCCGAAGCCGAAGGGAACGATGGGCCGGCCCACGAGGCGATGACCAGGCGGAAACAACAGCTGCCCATCGCGCTCCAGCGTGCGCACGACCTCGAACGTATACCTGCGAGCCTGCTCGAGGGGATTGCTCTCCCGTACGACACCGCGACTTGTCAGCAACTCGACCTTTGTCTTGTCCGCCGAAACAATCGTCTCCAGGCGCCAGTCTTTCACCTCGAGCACCAGCAGGCCGTTCGCGGGGTGAACGATAATGAAATCCGGATGCCGGTTGAGAGGGCCAACAGGGAGATTGTGCCAAACGACGGCGTTCTCTTCGAGGAAGTCCTTGAGTCGTTCCGCGAGTCGCAACTCCCCACGAGTGTCGAAGCGCGCGAAGCCCAGGCTGGGGACCAGGATTGCCATGTTACGACCGCGAGCGCCGTTGCGGACCACCTGTGAGGCTACGTGCGTAGCAGAGCGGTCTCTCCAGGCTCACATGGTTGCCTAGAGCGCGCAGGTTTTCAATGGCTTAGGATTTGTCTGGCGCACCACTCGGAACAAGATCGCGAGCCCTATGTTATTGAGATTGCTATATAACTTCGACGAGGCCTGATGTGCCCGAACGGAGCGCAGCCAGAGCCGGGTCAAAGAGGAGGCGCATGGCGGCATCCGCATACTCTCCACCGCCGGACAGTACGATGACTCGACGATCTCGCCACAAGTTGGTCAACGACGATGAATTGCAGCTTGCGGATGGAAGCCCTATGTTGAGTCTATAGTCAGGCAGCCGCCCATCGTATGGCGAGAGTCTGCAGGGTCGACCTCACGATGGATGGTTTCCGTTCAGCATCGGAGGTGATGCCATGACCATTGCTCCCACGCTCCAGAAATACCTAGCCGCTGAGAACATCCAGTACGAGGTGATCCCGCACGAACTCAGCATGACGTCCGCTCGAACCGCCGAGGCATGCCATATCTCGGGCGACCGCCTCGCCAAGGGCATCGTGTTGCGGCGCGACGGCGGATACATGCTGGCCATCTTGCCCGCATCGCATCACCTCCGCCTGTCGGACCTGAGGACAAGCCTCGGCGACAATGTCCACATGGCCGATGAAACCGAGATCAATCGGCTGTTCAGCGACTGTGCACACGGTGCAGTTCCTGCCGTCGGCAAATGCTACGGACTGGATATCATCGTCGACGACAGCATCGAGGCACAGCCGGACATCTATATGGAAGCCGGCGATCATGAGACGCTGCTTCATATGGGTCGCGCGCAGTTCGCACGCCTGACGGCCAGTGCACCGCACGGGCGCTTCAGCGCGCATGACTGATGATTTTGGACACCGCCCATTGTCCTTGCGATCCTGGGCGGGAACTCTGGCCACGAGGTCGCCGTCATACTGTTCAGCAAGGTGGCGGCGAGAGTGTCTTCGCTTGTCTGGTCGGAGTTCGGAAGATGGAGGTGCCGCTGCATTGCATCAACGCACTTGAAACCCACGAACGGAGGCTCGCCATGAAAGTCAAAGACGTGATGCACAAGGGTGTCGACTGGGTCAGCCCCGACACCCCAATTACCGAGCTTGCCAAACTGATGCGGGCGCATGATATCGGCTGCATTCCGATTGGCGAGGATGACAAGCTGGTCGGAATGGTGACCGACCGCGATATCGTCTGCAAAGGGCTCGCGAGCCGCAGCTTCGATGCCGGCCGCGCGACGGCGCGCGACGTGATGACCGAGGGCATCCATTGCTGCCGCGAGGACGATGACCTCGCCAAGGCGATGCATCATATGGAGAAGCTGCAGGTCCGCAGGCTGCCGGTGATCAACAAGAGCAAGCGGATGGTCGGCATCATCAGCCTGGGTGACGTCGGCCATTCCACGTCGGGTGATATGCTCACCGAGACCGTCAGGAGCGTTTCGGCGCATCACTGAGATACGGCCAGGGCATATGGCCAGGGCTCCTCTCGCGATGGCCGCTCGAGCAGCGTTGAGGGGAGCCCGAGCCACGCGCTCGTCATGCAACCATCGCGCGGCGCAGAAGCGACGGCGCGAGATGGTGTATTTTGCGCCGGAGTGAATGCAAGGCGGGTTCACTCAATCACTTCATCAGCGGCGCCGCTGCGACGCGCGGCCGGACGGGGACGCCGTCGTATGGTGTCGAAGATCGAGGAATATCGCGGATTTGGCGCGCCACCCAGAACAAAACTGCGAACTCTTATGTTGTTGAGATCGCTTTGTAATGTAAATCCGCGGTGTCAAAAGACAGCTTGCGCAGATAGTCTGGTGGCGGCAGCTTGTCTCAGACACACGCGTCCATAGGCCTTACGCAGTGCCGCGAGGGAGTTTGTGCATGTCAGCAGAGATGCCGAACGTACGGCATGTGCAAGCTTATTGCAGTCTGTGCATAGCCCGCTGCGGTACCGTCGCGACGGTAACGAATGGCAGATTCACGCGTCTGGACCCCGATCCGAGCCACCCCACCGGCGCGGCAATTTGTGCCAAGGGCCGAGCGGCTCCCGAACTGGTCTATCACAAGGACAGGCTGAAGCGACCGCTGCGTCGAACACGGCCGAAAGGCGACGCCGATCCGGGCTGGCAGGAAATATCATGGGATGCGGCGCTCGATCAGATCGCCGCGGCCATGCGGCGCATCGCCGAGCAGCATGGACCTGAAGCGGTAGCCTTCAGTCAATCATCGCCTTCGACAACCGCAATCGCGGATTCCGCTGCTTTCGTCGTCAGGCTGATGAATGCGTTCGGCACGCCGAACCAGGTGTCGGCGCTGGAGCTGTGCGGCTGGGGACGCAGCTATGCGACACGCTACGTCTTCGGCGTCGGCAGTGTTGCGACCGGAAGTGCTGGCGGCGCGATGGCCGACATTGCCGAATCCGGCTGCCTTATCCTGTGGGGCTACAATCCATCGTTTACGCGCATTACACATGCGACCGCGACGGTCGCCGGCCTGAAACGCGGAATGAGGTTGATCGTGATCGATCCGCGCAACGCCGGGCTTGCCAACAAAGCCGATGTCTGGCTGCGGGTGCGCCCGGGATCCGACGGCGCGCTCGCGCTGGGTCTGGCCAACATCATGATCGAGCGCGGATGGTACGACGAGGCATTCGTCCGCACGTGGAGCAACGGCCCCCTTCTGGTGCGCTCCGATACCGACAGGTTGCTCAGAACGGAAGACCTCCTTTCCGGCAGCGGCTCGGGACAATTTGTCGCCTGGGATTCCGAATCCAGCCGCGCCGTCAGCTATGATCCGGCGACCGGCTGCTACGAGGCATCCGCTGACCATCTTGCCTTGCGCGGCGAATACACTGTCGCAACCGGAGACGGTCCGATCTCCTGCCGGCCCGTCTTCGACCGCTACGCAGCGCTATGCAGCAAGTATTCGCCCGAAATGATTGAAGCGACATGCTGGATTCCTCCTGGCCAGTTGGAGGAAGCTGCCCGCATCATCTGGCACTCCCGGCCCGTCTCATATTATGCCTGGAGCGGGCACGAGCATCATGCCAACAGCACGGACACGGCGCGGGCGATGGCCATGCTCTATGCTCTGACCGGCAGTTTCGATGTGGCCGGGGGCAATGTGCTGCTCCCCTCAGTGCCGGCCGGGTCGATCAGTGGAGAGAACTTGCCGGCGGCAAAGCGGCTTGCTCCCGCAATCGGGGTCGCCGAGCGACCGCTCGGACCTGCGCGCTGGAACTATGTCTCCCCGCGGGACTTTTACCGAGCCGTTCTGGAAGACACGCCATATCCAGTCCGCGGACTCATCGGGTTCGGCGCAAATCTGCTGCTCGCTCACGGCGATCCCGCTAGTGGACGCGCTGCGCTGGCCGCGCTCGATTTCTATGCCCATGCCGATCTGTTCATGACGCCGACGGCAGCGCTTGCGGATGTCGTGCTGCCTGTCGCGTCCTGCTTCGAACGCGAAGCTCTCAAGATCGGCTTCGAAATCAGCGCGGAGGCGCAATCGCACGTTCAGCTCAGACAGGCCATCGTCGCGCCGCCCGGCGAGGCACGGTCCGATACCGATATCGTCCTCGGCCTTGCCGCGCGTCTCGGTCTTGGCGAGCATTTCTGGAACGGCGATGTCGACGCCGCTTACCGTCAGCAGCTTGGTCCGAGCGGCATCCCCCTGGAGCAGCTTCGAGCGCAGCCTGCCGGATTACGGAAACCGCTGACGACGCAGCACACCAAGTACGCCGCGCGCGATGACAAGGGAAACCCGCGCGGATTCCCGACGCCGTCGCGGAAGGTCGAATTCTGGTCGGAAACCTTCCTTGATCACGGCTATCCGGCCATGCCGGATTTTGTCGAACCACCCATGAGCCCGGTCGCCCGCCCCGACCTGGCTACGTCCTTCCCTTTGATCCTGACATGCGCGAAACCCAGTCTTTTTTGCCAGACGCAGCATCGTGCGCTGCCGGGCCTGCGCAAGCGCGCATTGGATCCGGAGATCGAGCTGAATCCCGCGACGGCCTCGGCACGCGGCATCAGGAATGGAGATTGGGTTGATGTGCGCACTCCCGCCGGCAGAATGCGCGCCCGCGCGCGCTTCAGTGAAAAGCTCGATCCGCGCGTCGTCGTGGGCGAGCATGGCTGGTGGCAAGGTTGCGAGGAACTGGGAGTTGGCGATTGCGATCCGTTCGGTCCGAACGGCACAAACTTCAACCTGACCGTCGACGCCAGCGTTCGCGACCCCGTCAGCGGCACGCCATCCCATCGATCCAACCTTTGCGAAGTCCGGCCGGTGCGGGAATCTCGTGCAGAAGAGCGTTAGGCCGACGCGAGCGATCAGTCATCGCGCGACGCTGAAGCCCGGGTCACGTGGGCTATGTCGCAGAATAGCGAGGAATATCGCGGATTTGGCGCGCCACTCGGAACAAAACTGCGAACTCTTATGTGATTGACGTTCCAGTGGTATTCGACAAGACGCATCGATCGAGATTCGATCACCGCGCGTCCGCAAGGGCCCGCGGCTCGACGAGCAGGCCCTGTCGTTCGTAACGGCAGCGAGTTCTGCTGAAGCGTACGACCACGGCATATCGGGTACTGTTCGCCTTCACGCGCCGCGTGAGCAGGGCATCGCCTGCCGGCAGAAATTCGAGATCATCGAGGCCAACGCAATGCAGACACGCCGGGCCGGGAGGCTCCATCATCAGGAGATTACCGGTGCCGCCGCAGCGATGGCATGTCCACTCCATGTTCAGCGGCTGGATGACCACCAGTTCCGGGCCGCGGCTTGCCTTCTCCACCAAGCGTTCGCGCTTCGCCTCGGAGAGTTGCGGCGACACCCAATGTGTCCGATATGACGCCTCGATCCCAGGATCTCCGCTTCGACTGAAGCGCAGCTCCCGGCGTTGCGGCGTACGATCAACATAGGCTGTGGGGCTTGCGATCAGTCCTGTCGCGGTCGCCCAGGACTGGAATAGCTGCATGGCTTCCGGGATACGCGGCGGATCGATTTGGACAACTTCCTCCAGGCAGGCGACCTGCCCGCGCTGCCAGCGCTCGACCGCTCCGGGATCAAGCCACCCGATCCCGATGAGGATGTCGGTGGCGCTCACAAATTGCCGGGCGGCCAGCGCCCTTTCGGCTGCTATGGCGACGCGATCGCCAAGTGGAACCCGCTTCTTCCGGCTCATTGTAACTCTCGGTACACCTTCCAATCGACGCCGGACCGACCCGCTAGTCTCGAGGGGGCGGATCAGTTTCGCAAGATTTCAACCCTTTCCGGTCCAGATGCGGCCCGTCAGTTGAACAAATTCCTCGGATCGCAGCCGGCACTGTCGATAATGGACACTGCTGTTTCGCGAATCAATGCGCATCGCTAACGGTGGCGAAAGCTGGCGACCCAACTCGGGAGAGTTTCATGGCACTTCCCCTCGCCCAACAGCAGTCGATCTTTGCCTTGGGCGCCGACATGCCTTCGACGCGCGAGGACATCCTTGCCCGCTACCTACACCTTCGGGAAATCTCCAAGAAGGTGCACGAGGAAGTCCTCAAGTGTATATCCACCGATGCCTTACTGAATCACGCACGCAGGCTCGGATTGGCACAAGGAAAGACGTTGCTCCTCGAAGACATGGACGAGATGTACTACGTCTACGATCTTGCTGTTTATACCGCACCGGCGGATCGTTCGCGGGCGATCGATCGCTACGCGAAGTCAGCCAGGTTCGAGGCGCAGTCCGACGAAGGGGTGATGCTGGACGCAATGCGTCGGTCGCAGTTCGCGATACTCTTGATCGAGCAGCGTCACGACGAGGTGGGCCTGATCGCCACCGACGTTATTCGCAACTCGAAAGTATGGCTGGTCGACGTCGGGCTCGAAAGTTCGATGGACGATGGAGAACTGATCGCCACGAGGCTCCTTACTCCTGGGACGTTCTCGATGACTGCCGGCGTCATGGTCCCGTTTGAAATTGAAATGCTCGATCCGGTTTGCAGGCTGCTGCCGCAGCACCTGGGCAACAGCAAGCTGAGCCGGATAGCCGACGACAGGCGCTTGGCCGAAGCCGTCTACAAGGTGGCGCTCGCGGGTAGCGTCATGGATCGCATGGCCTATCTTGATATCCCCGATCGGCTCTGACCTCGGATCGGCGGATCCGCGAACCGGTGAGCACCCAACGCCAAAGGGCGAGCGATCAAGTATTGCGCTGAGGAGGATGCCTTCTCAGCGCAGCGAATGGACGACTGAAAGGGAGCGGCCCGCGCCTTAGTGCAGATCGTACAAGACCGCGGAACATCGCAGCATGGCGCTCCGCTCAGAATAAAATCGCGAACTCTTATGTCATTGAAATCGCGATATGATCTTGAGCAGAGCCCAATCGTGGCGCCGCGTTCGTGATGGGGTGGGCACTATTGGCCGACGGGACGTCGGTTCATTTCCTCCAAGAGCTCGCGCATTGCGTCGAACTGCGTGCCAAAGCCTTTCCAATCGCCGGAGCGCAATCGTTCAACGGCCTGATTGTAGCGATCGAGCGCCTCCCTTGCCTGACTTGTCGACGGGCCTGTAACAGGCATTTCCCCATTTGTGCTCGAGACCGGCCGCGCCCCGCCAGGCTCGATGAACAACGCGGACAAGGCCTCGCCGAGCGTCTCCTTCATCACCACATGTTCACCATAGGCTGCGATCACACGCTTTAGTTCTGGCAGGTGTCCGTGCTCCGCTCGCAAATAGAGCGGCGATACATATAGGATCGAGTTCTCGATCGGGATCACAAGCAAGTTCGCGCCGCGTATCACCCGCGAACCCATCTGATTCCACAGCGTGATTTGCTGCGATATCTCGGTACTCTGGTTGATCCGCGCCTCGATCTGGAACGGCCCGTAGACGAGCTTCTCCTTGGGAAATTCGTAGACGATCAGCTTGCCGTAGTCGGGCGCGTCACAGCGCGCCGCGAGCCACGCGATCATATTGTCGCGGCGGCTGGGCACCATGGGAAGCATGAGGAAGAACTCCGCCTGCGGCTCTCCGGGCAGCCGCATGACGATGTAGTACGGGGCCATCGTTGCAATGCCGCCGCCGCCTGGCTGGCGCGGGAATTGCCACAGATCCTCGCGGTTATAGAAAACGTCGGCGGCCTCCATATGGTAGGTCTGATAGAGCCGCGCCTGGATCAGGAACAGGTCCTCCGGATATCGAATGTGCTTCTGCAAGTCCGGAGGCATCGCCTCGAACGACTTGAACAAGCTCGGAAAGATACGCTGATAAGTCGCCGCGACCGGGTCGCCGGTGTCAATGAGGTAAAAATCGACGGTCCCATTATAGGCATCGATGATGACCTTCACTGAATTGCGAATGTAGTTGAGATCGAAATCCTGCGCTGGCTGCGAAGAGGGGAAATAGGAACTCACCGTGTAGGCGTCCTGCATCCAGAACATCCGCCCATTGCTGATGACCAGATAAGGATCGTGATCGAGCCTGAGGAACGGAGCGATCGTTTGTACCCTTTCCCCGATATTGCGGCGGATCATGATCCGACTGTCGGCGGTGATGTAGCTTGACAGCAGCAGGTTCGGGTCATTGAAATAGTAGGCAAACAGGCCTCTCCACACCGCCGCTCCTATCGGAATGCCACCCGTGCCGTCATAAGCCGCGTAGACATTGTCTTTTCCCTTCGGATAGTCGAACTCAGCTGTGCTCCCCTTGACGATGACGTAGTTGTTGCTCTGTTCGCTGTAGTAGATGCGCGGCTCGTGGATTTTGGGGCCTCCATCCGCAACGGGCGGGATATCCCGCAAATAGAGGAGCGGCAGTCCTTCAGTGCTCTTGCGCGTGACCGGGCTCATCACCGCACCATTGCCATGAGTAAACAGCACGTGGCGGTTGACCCATGTCTGGGCGTTCGGCGGCAGCAGGGAGGGCCGCAGTTCGCGTGCCGAGAGCATCACACTTTGGTAGGAGCCGTCGAGCCAGTAGCGATCTACGTCAAGATCATGGAATTTGTAGTAAGTGCGGATCTCTTGCAGCTGCGCGTAGGTGTCCGACAGAGGCAGCCAGTCCCACAGCCTGATATTATCGATTGTCGCCTTGTTGGCGTCGAGCGTCTTGGAGGTAAGCTTCTGTTCGGCCGCAAAGGGCCTGGCTGCGATCTTGTCCAGATTGTAGGCCTGCCGGGTGAGCGCAATGTTGCGCTCGATGTAGGGCTTCTCCAGATCCAACTCGCTTGGTTTGACGAAGAATTGCCAGACCAGAATGGGGACTACGCCGGACAGCACGAAAGTGCCGATGGCGACGAGCAGGAACGCGGCGACAGGAAGCCGGTAGCTGCGCGTCCGCAAGTTCGCCCACGTGGCGAGAGCCGCGACGATCGAAAGTCCGATCATCAGCCACAGGGCCGGCAGCCCCACATGGACATCGGTGTAGCTTGCGCCGACGACCACGCCGTTGTCGCCGTAGAGCAGCAGATAGCGATCGAGACTATAGGACCAGGCCTTCACCGCGAAGAAAAGACCGAGCAGCGCCGAGCCGTGGCCAATCGCTGTCGGCGACATTGAACGGTGTCGAGAGTCGTATTCGATATCGCCGTGAGCCCAGTAGATCGTTCCGGCGACAAGCACACTCAGAGCGAGCGTGAGCATCATCCAGTTCTTGATCAGGATATAGGCGGGCAACGAGAACAGATAGAAGCCGATATCCTTGCTGTAGAGCGGCTCGTCAGCGCCATATGGCACCTGATAGAGAAACTGCAGGAAGGTGCCCCAGTTGCCCACTTCGGCCGCTGCGACGAGAAGGGCGAGCAGAACAGCCCCGCCTGCGATAATCGAGCGCCACGGCAAGCGATCGCGCCACTGTGCAAGCGGATCCGGCGGCGCGCTGCCCGCGGCCTGCCACACCGCAGCCGCCGCAAGCTGTGTCGACCGCTTGCCGGCGACACGCAGCGCGAGCCACCCGTTCACCCAAAGTACGAGAGCAGTTGCTGTCCAGATCGCGACAAAGACGGCGGCTTTGGCGCCGATCGTCATCCAGAAGACCTGCAGATAGCCGACCGACGAAAACCATAGCCAGTCGACCAGGAAATCGCTCGCGAGCCCGAGCAGGATCAGGCAAATCGTAGTGACGACAGCCGCAACGGTCAGCCCGACCACGCCACTTAGCCGTGGTGCCTTGCGTTGGGGTCCGGCAATCCGGATCGTCATGCGCCTGATCATAGCGGAAATGACGGGCGTCCGCCGCTTGATTCGGGCCGGCATTGCACCCACGGCGAGGGACGCACATGGGCGAAGCCCCGGCGCGCGCGGAACAGTGCATAGCGGAAAGCTCGGCGATGCTGCCGACTCAATCAGTCAGCCATCGCCCGAGATAGTGCTGCGGCTGCGGAGCCGTATCGTACAATGTGGTGGTAGAGCGCAGATTTGGCGCTCCCTAGGGGAATCGAACCCCTGTTTCAGCCTTGAGAGGGCCGCGTCCTAACCGCTAGACGAAGGGAGCGTGAGGGACAGGACATAGCCGCGAATTTTGCCGACGGCAAGGTGGGATTCACGGGTTTCAGATGGCCTTTTCAACCGCCGTCCTGGCCTGGTGCGCAATTGCGCACGGGAGCCAGGACCCATTGCCCCGAATGGTGATGGTTAAGGCACTTCGGAGTCACGATCTCGTTCACGCAACCGGATTCGGTGGCTATGGGTCCTGGCCTTCGCCAGGACGACGCCGGGGTTTTAGCGAATATCCGGGCCCCCCTCACGGCTCGTTGGCGAATTTCAACTTCCCGGCCGGCTTCAACGTGTGGACATCAAAAGTGCGAATCTCGATGACCCCGCCCACATCGAGCGTGACCACGAGGCGGTCGCCGGCGACCCCGGTCGAGACGATTTTGGCCCCCTTGGGCAGGGTGGCGATGACGTCGCCGGCCGCTTCGACCGCCCTTCCCTCCGACTTGAAAAGGCGGTAGCCCACCGCGATCAGAACGGCGCAGATCGCCAGCGCCGTGGTCAACCCCGCGATCAGCATCATCCGCCGCACCCGCGCGAACAGCGCGGCCTGCTCGGGGGTCGGTTCGGGAACAGCGGTATCAGACGTCGTCATGGAAAACTCTGGGTCAGCGCAAAGGTTGGAGGTTGTCGTCGCCGGCGACGAGGGCTCGCCCCGGCTCGACCGCGTGCTGGCGGCGCACCTCACCGACCTGTCGCGATCGCGGCTGAAAGCCCTGATTTTGGCGGGCGCGGTGAGCCTGAAGGCCGCCGCGGTCCGCGACCCCGCTTATCACGTCGCATCCGGCGATACGATCACAATCGACGTGCCGGAGGCCGCGCCGGCCGAGCCGAAGGGCGAGGAGATCGCCCTCGATATCGTGTTCGAGGACGACGACATCATCGTCATCAACAAGCCCAAGGGCCTGGTCGTCCACCCCGCGGCCGGCCACGAAACCGGCACGCTCGTGAACGCGCTGATCGCTCATTGCGGCGCTTCGCTGTCCGGCATCGGCGGGGTGCGCCGGCCCGGCATCGTGCACCGGCTGGACAAGGACACCACAGGGCTGATGGTGGTCGCCAAGAACGACCTCGCCCATGCCTCGCTGTCCGCGCAGTTCGCCGATCACGGCCGCACCGGCGAGATGCGGCGCGGCTACATGGCCTTTGCCTGGGGGGTGCCGAACCGGCATCGCGGCACCGTCGATGCGCCGATCGATCGCCACCCGCATGCGCGCGAGAAGATGGCGGTGCGCCAGGGCGGCCGCGATGCAGTGACGCATTGGGAGATCCTGGAGAGCTTTGCGGGGCGCGACGGCAAGCCGGTCGCCGCCCTGCTCGCCTGCGAGCTCGAGACCGGGCGCACCCACCAGATCCGCGTCCACCTCGCCCATATCGGCCATCCCCTGATGGGCGATGCTGTCTATGGCCCGCATTTCAAGACCAAGGCGAACCAGCTCGGGCCGAAATCGCAGGCCGCCTTGACCGCGCTCGGACGGCAGGCCCTGCATGCCTATTTGCTGGTATTAGAGCATCCGAGGACCGGAGAATTACTCCACTGGGAGGCGCCCCTGCCGGAGGATTTGCTTCTCCTTCAGGGTGTCCTGAAAGCGGCGCTATGACGCAGGCCTTTTTGGAAAAGTGTTACATTACAAAAAGTTATAGCTGCCACACGGGGACGTGACGTCAGCAATCCTTCCCTTTTTGACCCCCTATGGGGTATATTGCGCTTGCGTTGGAAATGACCAACGGAACATCGCAGCTACGGCCGGCTTTAACACAGCGGTCGTCTGCCTGGCCCGCCGCTATCGGGGGCCTGAACCTTTGGAGGGCTTCCCTATGGCCCGTACCGCTGCTCTGCCGGTCCTCAATGGAGAATCCGGCTTATCCCGTTACCTCGCCGAGATCCGCAAGTTCCCGATGCTGGAACCCCAGCAGGAATACATGCTCGCCAAGCGTTGGCGGGAGCATGATGATCGCGACGCGGCACATCAACTCGTCACCAGCCATCTCCGCCTCGTGGCCAAGATCGCCATGGGCTATCGCGGCTACGGCCTGCCGATCTCCGAGGTCGTCTCGGAAGGCAATGTCGGCCTGATGCAGGCGGTGAAGCGTTTCGAACCCGAGAAGGGGTTCCGTCTCGCCACCTATGCCATGTGGTGGATCAAGGCGTCGATTCAAGAGTACATCCTGCGTTCCTGGTCGCTCGTGAAGATGGGCACCACCGCGAACCAGAAGAAGCTGTTCTTCAACCTGCGCAAGGCGAAGAGCAAGATCAACGCGCTGGACGAGGGCGATCTCCGCCCCGACCAGGTGAAGATCATTGCCAAGCGCCTCGGCGTCACCGATCAGGACGTGATCGACATGAACCGCCGCCTCGGTGGCGACGCGTCGCTCAACGCGCCGATCCGTGACGACGGCGAAGCCGGCGAATGGCAGGACTGGCTGGTCGACAACACGCCCAACCAGGAAGCCATGATGGCGGAGCACGAGGAGTATGATCACCGCCGTGACGCGCTGAACGGCGCCATGGGTGTGCTCAACCCGCGCGAACGCCGCATCTTCGAGGCTCGCCGCCTCGCCGATGAGCCGATGACGCTGGAAGACCTTGCCGCCGAGTTCGGCGTGTCGCGCGAGCGCGTCCGCCAGATCGAGGTCCGCGCCTTCGAGAAGGTGCAGTCCGCGGTCAAGGGCACGATCGCAAGGCAGGAACAGGCCGCGCTGGAAGCCGCGCACTAAGCGCGAGGCTTGCGCGGCAAGAGATTGGCGGATCGAAAGACAGAAAGCCGGCGGCAACGCCGGCTTTTTTGTTTGGGTGTTTGAAAGCGGCAACACCCTCGGTGTCATGCCCCGGCTTGACCGGGGCATCCAGTACACCGCGGCGTCAATTGTGAGAGCAAGCTCTCCAACGCAAGACTCTGGAATACTGGATCGCCCGGTCAAGCCGGGCGATGACAGCAGTGAATACCGCCGGCGTCTCGTCGCGCAGCAGTCGTTGCACCCTTGAACCGCGCCTGCGGGTCGACCGACCAAAAAACATCGAACCGCAACCACCGAGCGAACGGACACACCCCGTGTCGATCATCCTGCAATCCACCGTCGGCGGCTTCGAAGCCCAGTTCATGCGCAAGCTGCCGCAGGTCGAGCAGGCGATGCGCGAGCACGGGCTCGAGCCGTCCGAGTTCGTGATCTCCAAGGATTATGCGTCGACCGCGACAGTACCGTTCGTCGGGCCGTTCTTCTACGATTACAGCGTGTTCTTCGGCGACGACAAATTCACCGTCACCGAGCCGAACGACATGGTGTTCCTGGACTACTTCTTCAAACGCGTGCTGGCCGTGGACGAACCGCCGGAGCTGCCACGGCGGCCGGGTCTGATCCGGCGGCTGTTCGGTTGGATGGCGCAGCCGGTGTGATCTCCCGGTGTCATTCCGGGGCGCGCGAAGCACGAGCCCGGAATCCATTCATCGACCAACTCTGACGCAGGATGGATTCCGGGCTCGCGACTACGTCGCGCCCCGGAATGACGACTGGGGCCTACTCCCCCCAAATCCTCGCCAGCGTCGCGAGCCAGCAGCCTTCGCAATAGCGCGCGTCCTTGTAGTCGATCCAGTTGTGCGCATAGACGCGCTCGAGCGGGATGTCGTAGCGCGCACGCAGCACCTTCACGAGGATCCTCCACGCCGCGACCTGCGCCTCTGTTGGTCCGGTCGCGACATCCGGATAGTTGCCGGCGAACTCAACGCCGATCGAATTGTCGCGAACGACCTGGCGATAGGTCGGCCTGTTGTCGATGTACTTGTTGTCGTTGCGGTTGGCGCCGTCGCCGTGGGTCGGCACCAGGTTCTCGGCGACGGCCCAGTAGACCGTGCCGTCGGTCTCCACCCATACCGTGACGCCGCGGCGCGTCGGATTCCTCGATTGCTCCGCGGCGCCGCCGCGCGCCGAACCCGCCGGCCCCTCGGTCTGGTGCACGATGATGTTGCGCCACGGATGGGCGCTGCGGACTTCGCCCCACGGCGCGAGCCAGACCAGCTTCAGGCCGGGAATGTCGGGCGTGCCGGAGAGGCGCGCGATCCTCGCGAGCTCGGCATCGGTTGCGGCGGCTGGCGTGATCAGAAGTGCGGCGAGAATGGCCGCGAGCAGGCGAGACATCATCATGCGGATCCAACAACGGACCCAAATCCTAGTGCATGATCCGGAAAAGTGCGAAGCGGTTTTCCGAAAAGATCATGCGCAAACAACAACCTAAAGCGCGATGACGATTCATCCAAATCTCCTCGCGCTTTAGCAGGCTTTACGCGAATGTGCGCTTGGTCTCGGCGGGCGCGATCGCCTCCGGCGAGAGCGGCGGGGCCGGATCGTAGACCGCAAAATCGTTCTTGCCGTTCTTCTTGGCGGCATAGAGGGCGTGGTCGGCGTGCGCGATGAGGCGGTCCGGGAATTGGCCGATGCCGCGATCCCACTCGGCGACGCCGATCGAGATCGCGATCGGGATCGCGATCGGGATCTCCTTGGCCGTGCAGGCTGCGGCATCCTGGCGGCAGACCTCGAGCACACGGCGGGCGATCGCGGCCGCCTCGCGCAGGGACGATGACGGCAGCACGATGCAGAACTCGTCGCCGCCGGTGCGGGCGAGCATGTCGCCGGGCCGCAACCGTGTCTGCGCCATCAAGGTGAAGTGCCGCAGGCAATCGTCGCCCGCGGCGTGGCCGTAGGTGTCGTTGATGGTCTTGAAGCCGTCGAGGTCGATCACCAGCAGCGAGAACGGCTCGCCGCTGCGTTCCGAACGGGCGCATTCCTCGGACAGACGCTGCAGCAGATGGCGCCGGTTGGCGACGCCGGTGAGATCGTCGAGCAGCGCGAGGTCGGCGACCTCGCCCCGCAGCCGGTCCATCGCCATCAGCAGGAAGCCGAAATTGAGCGTCATCGACAGGAACAGCAGCCCCAGCACCATGACGGCATGGTTCTGACCGGCCGCGACGGCCGAGAAATCATAGCCGAGCAGGTTGCCGACCGTACGCACCAGGAAGATCGCGATAATGATCACGATGACGATACCTGACAGCTTGGCGCCCGGGCTGACACGCCCCACGGGCGGCGACAACAGCAGATGCAGCGCCAATACCAGCGGCAGAGCCTGGCCGATCGTGTAGCTGAGCATGCGCAGCTGCATGTGGTCGAAACCGACCTTGAAGAGCACGACGCCGGCGAGGCTCAGGGCGCCTGTCCCGCCCATGAGGCGCCATGACACCGGCCGATCATAGAAGCGCTGAATACCCATGGCGGCAAAGCAGCTCGCCGCAATGATGCCGGCCGCGCCAAGCAGAAGCGGCACGGGAGAAGATACAAACAGACGCGCCAGCGCCGTCATTGCGCCAGCCGCGCCGACAAAGGCTGATGCCATCCAGAACCGCGCAGCCGCGAATTTCGGATAGGAGCGCGTCACATAGGCCCAGATCAGGCCGAGCGCGAGGAAGTTGACGACGAAGACCGTCCAGAGTGTCGGTACGTTCAGCATGGCGCGTGCGGCACGCGCAGCGCCCCGTCCCCCATTCCTGGCAGCCGTCCGTCCATGACCCATCCCCGTCTTCTTGCGGGGAATGATGCGTGGGCTGCGCTTAACGGAGTCTCACTGCGATCCTTCAAAGCGCGCCTTTGGTTTTGGATTCATGAACGGCGCGGCCGCGTTGTCGGATCGTTAGGCATGTCGCCGCCGTCCCGCGCGGCCTTGTCGCGACGCGCTCGATGCGGATTCGCGGGCAAAAATCACCCGAAAATGCATCTGAGCTGTGGATAACGCGATGACACGGATGTGACAGCACAGGGCAGAGCCCTGCGAATCTGCTGAGTTTATGGTCGAGGATATTGCGAGGCTGGCCCTCCGCCGAGCATCCCTCGTGTCGCGTTCCACCATTAAACCCTAAGAGGATACTATGGCTAAGAAAGCGAAGAAGGCGGCGAAGAAGAAGGCGAAAAAGGCCAAGAAGGCGAAGAAGAAGTAACGCGGCTTCTTTTTCTTTGCCCGGGTGGAGCCTCGCTCCGCCCGGGCATCGGGTGGAAGAGTTTGAAGGTGGCGGGCGCAAGGCCCGCTTTTTTATTGCCTTGCTCCGCACTCAGCTAGCGCGTCTCCCTCTCCCCGTTCTTACGGGGCCGCGACGAGCTTCGCTCGCGCTGAGAGGGCGGGGTGAGGGGCCTCTCTCCATACGCGCGATTGTCGATGGATCTGTACCCCCTCACCCGGATCGCAAGAGCGATCCGACCTCTCCCCGCAAGCGGGGAGAGGTGAAGGAAGGAAGCGGGGAGAGGTGAAGGAGAAGCCTACCGCTCCGCGAACGCCAGCTTGGCGCCGAGGGCGGCGAAGCCCGCCGCGAAGCTGCGGCGCAGCCAGGCCATCACGGCGGGGCGGGAGATGACGCGCTCGCGCACCGAGGCCGCACACAGGCCATAGACGGCGAACACCACAAAGGTCATCGCCATGAAGGCACCGCTCAACTCGAGCATCCGCGCCAGCACATGAGCCTCGTCCGCCGCGACGAACTGCGGCAGGAAGGCGAGGAAGAAGATCGACAGTTTTGGATTGAGGATGTTGATCAGGAAGCCGGTGACGACGACCCGGCCGCTCGACCGCTCGCGGATCTCGCCGTCGACCGCGAGCGCGCCGGTTTCGCGCAGCGCCTGCCAGGACATGTAGAGCAGATAGAGCACGCCGCCCCATTTCAGCGCGGCAAAGGCGAGCGCGCTGGTGTGGAGCACGGCGGCAAGCCCGAGCATCGCAGCACACATGTGCGGCACGATCCCGAGCGTGCAGCCGAAGGCGGCAGCGAGGCTGGCACGCGAGCCGCGCGTCAGTGCCGCCGCCAGCGTGTAAAGCACGCCGGTACCGGGCGAGGCGACCACGATCAGCGAGGTGAGCAGGAAGGACCAGGACATGGACCAACGCTATCACCCCGCCTCGCGGCAGGAAAGTCAGGCGGCGCGATCGGCCGTCAGGACATTTGCGCGATCTCGGCCTCGCGCAGCACATCGAGCGGCGCCCACGGCTTGGCCCAGAATTTCGCGCCTTCGGGCAAGGGCTGCTTCAAGGGGCGACCGGAGGTGACGACGACGTCGAGCTTCGGATTGCGCTCCTTGGCGACGTAAGCAAGCTCGACGCCGTTCATCCGGCCCGCAAGCTGCACATCGGTCAGCATCAGGCATAGCGCGCCGGCGCTCTTCTCCAGCACGCGTTCGGCCGCCTCGGCGCTTTCGCACTGAATGACCTGATAGCCGCTCTCTTCCAGCAGAAGGCACAACATCTCCCGCTGCATGACGTCGTCTTCAACGATCAGCGCCGTTGCGCGGAATGGCTGTGCCTGTCCCATCGGCCGCTCCCAGTGATCGATTGCCTAACCTATGTTAAAAACCAAGTGCGGGTACGGTTCGGTTTCATTTCAAAAAAATGTAAACCGCGGTTCCATGACCGGAGACTTGACGCGGCCACCACCCCCTCAGTCGTCGTCATGGCGAAAGCCAGGACCCATAACCACCGAATTCAGTTTGGCGAAGACCGGCAGTTTGCTCAGCCAATGCAGGTGACTGAGAGCCGTCGTAGCAATTACTCCCTGGGGTAATGCGGTCCTGGCTTTCGCCAGGGCGATGGTGGAGGGAAATCGCGCGGCACCCCTCCGCTGTCATTCCCCGCCACCGGGTCTCGCCTCCGGCGAGCCCGATGACAGGCTCCGGCGGGGAATCCAGTACGCAGCAGCCTCTCGGCTCAATCACTGCCGTCTCTGGAATACTGGATCGCCCGGTCGAGCCGGGCGATGACACCACGTGTGGTGCGCGAGCACTCCGCTTCTCTACAGCGGATCCCCCCTCACTGCCCCGCCAGCCGATCGGCGAAATACCCGATGGTCTTGCGGTAGACCACCGCCCTGTTCCACTCGCGCATCGCCTCGAAATTGGCGGTGCCTTCGCCGTAGGGCTGGCCCATCTTGAAGCCGTTGGTGTGCAGGAGGTTCGCGGTCGAGGCGAGCACGTCGGGCACGCTGTGGCGGAGGTCGACATGGCCGTCGCCGTCGAAATCGACGCCGTACTTGATGTAGGACGACGGCAGAAACTGGGTCTGGCCGATCTCGCCGGCATAGGCGCCGATCAGGTCGCGCAGCGGCAGGTCGCCGCGCTGCACGATCTTGAGCGCTGCGAGAAGTTCGCCCTGGAACAGGTCGGTGCGGCGGCAGTCATGCGCGAGGGTTGCCAGCGTGCGGATCACCGGCAGCTTGCCGATGTCGCCCTTGCCGAAATCGCTCTCCAGCCCCCAGATCGCGACCAGGATATAGCGCGGCACGCCGAACTGCTGCTCGATGCGCGAGAGCAGCGCGGCGTGGCGCTGCAGCAGCGCCCTGCCGCCATTGATGCGGCCCGGGCCGACGCGGGTGGAGACATACTGCTCAAAACTCTTGTTGAAGGTGTAGCGCTGGCGCCGGTCGAAGGCGAGCACGGCGCCGTCCTGGGTGATGCCGCTGAACGCCGCACTGGTCACGTTTCCCGAGACACCGGCTGACTGCGCTTCCGAGGCCATGGTGGCGATGAAGCTGTTGAAGTCGCCGCCGCAGCGCGCGGCCTGCGCCGAGCCGCCAGCCAGACCAATGAAGCAGGCAACGGCCAGAGCGTATCTCAACATGTCGAGCGATCCCCCAGAAATTCCTAAAGCATGATCCGGAAAAGTGCGAAGCGGTTTTCCGGAAAGATCATGCGTAAACAACGACCTAAAGCGCGATGACGATTCATCCAAATCTCATCGCGCTTTAGTGCGAAGCAGCGCGATCATGCCCGGGAAAGCCGCCATCGTCAAAGCGGCCCGCTTGATCCGTATCAACGTGTCTGATGCCCTGCTTTCTAGACTGGCAAGGAGAGCCGCCCGAGAGAAGTGCCCAGGAGAAATGCCAATGACCGGAATTACCTTGACCGCCGAGCAGATCCGCAATGCACCCTCCCCGGTGCGGCAATGGATCGAGCAGGAGGTGATCAGTTCGCTCGGCCTTGCGCCGCGGACGCAAGCGGCCGCGCCGCCGCAGGCCGCCCATCTTGTCGCCTGCAGCGTGGAGGACATGGCCGGCGTGCTCGAGCACATCCGCGGCGTGTTTCCCGCCGTGAACGTGCTGTTCGAGCTCGGGCGTCCCGGCATCAGTTTCGGCCAGCCCGCGGTGATGACGTTCCGACTGATGGACATCCTGCATCACGCCCGCCTGCAGGACATCGGCCAGGTCATGACGTGCCTGGAGATGCTCAACCAGGCGCTGACCGAAGTGAGGAAAGACCCCTCGGTGCGGTTCTGCGGCTTCGACAATGAGGGCCACTGCCTGATCGCGCCGCAGACGCAGGTGAGCATCGCCACGCTGTGGCAGACCATGATGGAGCGCCAGCAGGCGGCGCAGGCACGCGAGACCGGCAGCCGGGTGGCACCGGCGGCGTGAGAGGGACAACATCGTGGTGCAAGAGACATGATGCGCATCATGGCTCGCAACTTCGTCGCACTCCGGAATGACGGATGAGAGAACTGCCTTTATGATGCGGGCGCTGGTGTAGGAGGCAATAAGCCATGCCTGACAATCATCAACCTCAAGCAACCCGCCTTCTTCGCATCCCGCTGTTCCGCCTGCTCGCCATCAACCTCGCGATCGGCGCCTGCGCAGCAGTGCTGCTCGTCGGCGGGCTGCTCTGGCTCAACCCCGGCCATCTGCGCGAGCTGATCTTCGCCGACCGCACACCCGGCATCGCGCTCGTTCTGCTGCTCGCCTCCTTCCTCATCACCTTCGGTTCCGCGGCGATGGGCAGCGCGATCATGGCGCAGGGACGTAAAGAGGATGACGGCAAGCGCGGCGGCGGAAATGGATCGCGGCTCGCCGTTCAGGAAGTGACGCAACGTCCGCGCACGCGTTGAGATACCCACCGCAGCGATGGAACTCGTCTTTGCGCAGGGGAACTGTTCTGCACGCCAACGGGAAGACGTTGCAGCCGGACGCATTTCTCTACAACGTGCGCAACGCTCGCTGCATTGCGAGAGCAGCAATATGAACAAAGTGCTTCGATGATCCAAACATTTGCTTCGATGTGCATGGGAATTCGACGTCACGATCACCGCATATCTGCTGCGCTCGCTGCGACACCGACGCTCTCACGATTTGCCTTGCCACGGCATGACGCAATCTATAATCTTCTATTCTAGGTTGTTGCCCTGCCAGCCCCGGGCGACGCTGAAGACTAAAAATAGACGGCGGGCTTTGCGGCCCGCCGTTTATTGAGGGTTCGCACCGGACCTTCGAAAAGCGCATGGCGCTTTCCTCCTGCAAACAGCTTCCCTCCTGCAAAAAGATGGCGCCGATCGATGGCGCGGAGCCCTCCGCAAGACCACGGCTGCATGCTGATAACAGCGAAAGCCATTTGACTGCGGCGTCCTGATCGACGACAAGCCGCCATGGCCAAGAAACCCGGAACCAATCCCAAAGGCGAGTTCGCCTTCTTCAACGTCGTCTACGAGGACGGCTCCCAGCGCTCCAACCGCCGCGTGCCCGCCGAGCTGCTCGGCGGCCTCGACGGCGACGAACCCGCGCGCAGCTTCATCATGGAGCAGGACCGCGAGATCGCGGAGAAGTCGGGCCGGCCGGCGCTGGAGATCAAGCAGATCGAGCGGGTGGGGGCGAAGAAGAAGTAGACCTCCAGCTTCTCCACGTCATTGCGAGCGCAGCGAAGCAATCCAGAAATCCCTCCGCGGAAAGACTCTGGATTGCTTCGCTGCGCTCGCAATGACGAGCAAAACAAAAAACGGCGGGCCAACGCCCGCCGTTTTGCTTTGGATCGCGGTCTACGATCAATTATCCAGGAACGACCGCAGCTTCCTCGACCGGCTCGGATGCTTCAGCTTGCGCAGCGCCTTGGCTTCGATCTGGCGGATGCGCTCGCGCGTCACCGAGAACTGCTGGCCGACTTCTTCCAGCGTGTGGTCGGTGTTCATGCCGATGCCGAAGCGCATGCGCAGGACGCGCTCTTCGCGCGGCGTCAGTGACGCCAGCACGCGCGTAGTGGTCTCGCGCAGGTTCGACTGGATCGCGGCGTCGATCGGCAGGATCGCGTTCTTGTCCTCGATGAAATCGCCGAGGTGTGAATCCTCTTCGTCACCGACGGGCGTCTCGAGCGAGAGCGGCTCCTTGGCGATCTTGAGGACTTTTCGCACCTTCTCCAGCGGCATGCCGAGCTTCTCGGCGAGCTCTTCCGGGGTCGGCTCTCGGCCGATCTCGTTGAGCATCTGGCGGGAGGTGCGCACGATCTTGTTGATCGTCTCAATCATGTGCACGGGGATGCGGATGGTGCGCGCCTGGTCGGCGATCGAGCGGGTGATCGCCTGCCGGATCCACCACGTGGCGTAGGTCGAGAACTTGTAGCCGCGGCGGTACTCGAACTTGTCGACCGCCTTCATCAGGCCGATGTTGCCTTCCTGGATCAGGTCGAGGAACTGCAGGCCGCGGTTGGTGTACTTTTTCGCAATCGAGATCACGAGACGGAGGTTGGCTTCCACCATCTCCTTCTTGGCCTGGCGTGCCTCGCGCTCGCCCTTCTGCACGGAGTGCACGATCTTGCGGAACTCGACGATCTCGAGGCCGGTGAGGGCAGCCAGCTGATGCACCTCGTGGCGAAGGTCCTTGATACGGTCCTTCTCGTGATGGACGAAGTTCTTCCAGCCCTTGGCCGACAGCTTCGAAACACGATTGAGCCAGCGCGGGTCCAATTCAGAACCGGTGTAGTTGCGCAAAAAGTCTTCGCGCGCGACGCCATGGCTGTCGGCAAGGCGCATCAGGCGGCCCTCGTGCGAGACGAGGCGCTTGTTGATGTCGTAGAGCTGCTCGACGAGTGAATCGATACGCGCCTGGTTGAGGCGCAGCGACTTCACCTCGACGATGATCTCGTCCTTGAGCTTGCGGTACTTGCGCTCCTGGTGCGGCGACAGCGAGGGCCCGTGCGAGGTGCTCTCGAGCTGGTTCTGGATGTCCTGCTCCTGGAGCTTGCGCAGCTTCTTGTAGCTCTCGGCGATCTTGTCGAAGATCTCGACGACCTTGGGCTTGAGCTCGGCCTCGATCGCCGCGAGCGACATCTGGTTCTCGAACTCGTCGTCCTCGTCCATGTCGGCTTCGGCGGCGGCCTCGCCCGGATCCTTCTCGGCTTCGCCATTGCCGGCGGCGGGCGCGGCGCGGAACGGGGTCGGCGACGGGGGAGCTGCGGGCGGGGCGACATGCGCGGGTGCAGCGCCGGTCGCGGCTGCGGCCTCGCCGCCCTCGGCCGAGGCTTCGCCGTTCTCGCCGGCGGGGCCGCCGATCATCGCGGTGTTCATGCCGCCCTTGGCCTCGGGACCGGCATAGGTCGCTTCGAGATCGATGATGTCGCGGAGGAAGATCTTGCCTTCGTTGAGCTCGTCGCGCCAGATGATGATGGCCTGGAAGGTCAGCGGGCTTTCGCAGAGGCCTGCGATCATCGCCTCGCGGCCGGCCTCGATACGCTTGGCAATCGCGATTTCGCCTTCGCGGGAGAGCAGCTCGACCGTGCCCATCTCGCGCAGATACATGCGCACGGGATCGTCGGTGCGCTCGCCCGGCTCGCTCTTCTTGACCTCGGTGACGGCCTTCTGGGTGACCTCGACGAGCTCGTTGTCGGTCTCGTCCTCGCCGCCCTCGTCCTTGTCCTCCTCGCCTTCGCTGTCGTCGGCCTCGGTGACGTTGATGCCCATGTCCGAGAGCATCGACATGATGTCCTCGATCTGTTCGGGCGAGGTCTGGTCGGACGGCAAGACTTCGTTGAGCTGATCGAAGGTCACGAAGCCGCGCTTCTTGGCCTGCTTGATCATCTTCTTCACTGCCGCATCGGACAGGTCGAGCAAGGGAGAGGGCGCGTCCTGGGAATCTTTCTCGGGAGCATCCGCTGCCTTGTCGTCTTTTTCCTTGTCCTTCGCCTGCAGCGTCTTTGCCTTGGTGGCCATCCATTGCTCCTAAACGCGCTTCATGCGAGACGATCGCCGCGCCCGCGTGAATTCACTTGAACCTGTTTGCTCGACGCTCTCGCTTCGGCAGCTCTCGACACGGAAAGGGCGGCGCGCATGTCTCTCGCCACCCCCAACTCTCTCTCGCCGGATTTGCCTAACGCTTCGTGAGCCTCTTTGTCGCGGCGGATGCAGGTGCAGTGCCAACAGCTAATGCGCGGATTCATTCCTGACGCGTCTGTTCTGCCTGCGGCCGCCTCTGGGCCAAAGTGCTACAAGACCGTTAAGCCTCGATTAACCCTGTTTTTGCCGCCAAACCTTGGATTTGGCGAGTCTTTTAGCGGTTGCGGCCCCGGCCGTCCGCATGATTCTTTCATCACACGCTCTTCTGGAACCGACCCGACAGCTCGCCAAAACCCTCGATCAGGGCCTCGGTACCGTCGACTTCTCCTATCCGAGCCTTGACGTCACGCAGCCATGCCAAATTGGCCTCGCTGGGGTCCTCCCCCAAGGCCAGCTCGGCGTCTTTCAGCTCTCTAAGTAGTGAATGCCATTGCCGATGCAAGGCAACCAGCTGATGCCAGGTGGCAAGAACGTCGTCCCGCGCCGCCCCCTCGCGGGCGCCCCACACCGCTGCGGTGGTGATCGCCCGCTCAACCCTTTGAAGTAACGGGGTAAATCCGCTTTTCTCGAGGTCGGAGCGCATCTTCTCGGCCTGCTCCTCGGGGTCCGGAGAATGATGATGATCGTTGGCGAAGGCGGCGATAACGCCGGCCCGGAGCTTGTGGGCCTCGGAATGCGCCAGCTCCAGGGCCGCGACCTCCTCGAGGTGGTCGTGCAGCAGCCAGGGGTGGTTGATCAGGATTTGCAGGATCAGGGCCTCCCGGCGGGAAATGGCGCTGCGCTGGCCCTTCATGATCGGGCTGGCCGCGAGCTGGGGACTCGCCGCCTGGTAGGGGCCGGAGGGCAGCAGGGTCGGTCCCGGCGGGCCG
Source organism: Bradyrhizobium sp. cir1 (assembly GCF_014198245.1). Lineage (GTDB taxonomy): Bacteria > Pseudomonadota > Alphaproteobacteria > Rhizobiales > Xanthobacteraceae > Bradyrhizobium. The sequence goes on along the minus strand of NZ_JACIHE010000016.1, from coordinate 65,695 downwards.
CGGCGGCCGCCGCCAAATCCTCCACCGAATCCTTGGGCCCCGAATCGATTCGCCTGCCCCCCGCGGGGCTGGAACGGCCGGCCGCCGCCGGGGCGAAAATTGCCGCGGCCGCCAAAGCCGCCGCGCCCGCCTTCGGGAGCGAAGGTGCGCTGCAGCCGCTCGACGAATTCGTCGCGGTAATAGCGCCGCACCACCTCGTCGCGGATGCCGTTCGTGAGCTCCTTGATGCGCGCCTCCAGCGCGGCGCGGCGCTCGGGCGTGGCGAAGTTGCCGCCTTCGAGCTCGCGCGACCAGATCATGTCGGCGAGCGGACGCGCCGCCGCGATCACCTCCTCGATCGCGCCGCGGCCACCGGAGCGCACGAGATCGTCGGGGTCCTGCCCTTCCGGCAGCAGCGCAAAACGAAGACTCTTTCCGGGCGCGAGGAAAGGCAGCGCGAGATCGGCGGCGCGATACGCCGCCTTCTGTCCGGCGCGGTCGCCGTCGAAGCAGAGGATCGGTTCGTCCGCCATCTTCCAGAGCAGCGCGAGCTGGCTTTCGGTCAGCGCCGTGCCGAGCGGCGCGACGCTGCCGGCAAAGCCCGCGGTGACCATGGCGATGACGTCGACATAGCCTTCGACCACGATCAGCGATGCGCCGTCATGGGTGGCTTTACGCGCGGTCTGGTGGTTGTAGAGATTGTCGCCCTTGTGGAAGAGCGGCGTCTCCGGCGAGTTCAGATATTTTGCCGGAACGTCCTTCTCCAGCGCGCGCCCGCCGAAGGCGATGACGCGGCCGCGCAAGTCCGTGATCGGAAACATCACGCGGTCGCGGAAGCGGTCGTAAGGAACGGGAATGTCGTTGCCGGCGACGAGCAGCCCGGTCTCGACCATGTCGTCGACGGAGATTCCGAGCTTGCCGAGATGCTCCTTCAGCGCGAAGCGATCGGGCGGGGCGTAGCCGAGGCGGAACTGCAATTGCGTCGCCGGCGAGATGGCGCGGTCGGCGAGATAGCCGCGCGCTTTCGCGCCCAGGCGCGAGGCCAGCGTCTCCGCGAAAAACTTGGCGGCGAGATCCATGACGTCATGCAGCGAGCGCCGCCGCTGCTCCTGCCGCGCCGCATCCGGCGTCACCGCCGGCAGCGGCAGGCCCGCCATGCCCGCCAATCGCTCGACGGCCTCTGCGAACGGCAGGCCGTCGGTCTCCATCACGAAGGTGATGATGTCGCCGTGCTTGCCGGAGGAGAAGTCGTGGTAAAAACCCTTCTGGTCGTTGACGTAGAAGGACGGCGTCTTCTCCTGCTGGAACGGCGACAGCCCCTTCCACTCCCGCCCCGCCTTCTTCAGCTTGACGCGCTTGCCCACGACCTCGGAGACCGAAAGCCGGGCACGAAGCTCGTCGAGGAATTGGGGCGTGAAGCGCATGGGATCTGTGTAGCGCGAACCGGGGTGAGTCGGGCGAAGGATCAGGGATATAGGTGCGGGGTCGCCAAAGGCCAGGTTTGTCGGGCTTATCCGGGTTATTCGACCTATGCACAGGGCCTCTCACCGTAACCCTGAGGTGGCCGCTTCTTCAGCGGCCCTCGAAGAGCGACGGCCCGGCTGCATCCGGGCCGATTCATCCTTCGAGGCTCCCATGCGGCGCGGCGCGCCGTATGGGAGCGCCTCAGGATGACGGCACCAACATCCCGAAATGACAGCGGAAAGGCTTGAACCGCGCCCGGTTCCACGCTTCCATACCCCCATGTTCAGGACCTTTCGAGGCGGCCACAGCGGGGGCTGGCGCGTCACCTCGATTTCAGCGGTGACGGGCGAGCCCCTGCCGTTCATGCCGGCGCTGTCGGTGACTGACAGCGACGCGGTCTCGTTGCCGCTGGTGCCCTCGCGCAATGCCTGGCGGCTGGTCGGCGTTGCCAGCAGCTTGCGCTACACCGAGCGGCCCGAGAAGGAGCAGCTCGGCGCGGTGCAGGCCGTACTCGGCCGGGTGGAGGCCACCAGCGCCGCGCTGATCCCGATCCGCAAGTCGCAGGCCTGGTGGGACCTGGCGCAGGAAGAGCGTCGCAAGATCTTCGAGGACCGGTCGCACCACATCGCCAGCAGTCTTCGTTTCCTGCCGGCGATCGCGCGCCAGCTCTATCACTGCCGCGACCTCGGCGAGCCCTTCGACTTCCTGACCTGGTTCGAATTCGCCCCCGCCGATGCCTCGCTATTCGAGGAGCTGGTGGCAATGCTCAGGCAGACCGAGGAATGGAGCTATGTCGAGCGCGAGGTCGACGTGCGCGTGGTGAAGGAAGTGCTGTCGGCTTAGTGGGACGAATCGCGGGCCACAATGACGGTCCGCTCCCTCGCCCCGTTCTTACGGGGAGAGGGTGGGGTGAGGGGCTTCTCTCCATGCGCGAGATCATCGAGAGACCTGTACCCCCTCACCCGGATTGCATCTGCGATGCAATCCGACCTCTCCCCGCAAGCGGGAAGAGGTGAAGCATCCGCGATCAGTGGTCGAGGAAGCGCCCCGACTCGATGCGGGGCAGATCGGTGACGGGCCAGTTGTAGACATAGGTCCAGGCCTTTCCGGATGTGCCGTCCGGCAGCGTCACGTCGATCAGCTCGCGCAGATATTCGGTCGGCTCGGGAAAGCCTTCGCCGCAGGCTTCATACATGTCGAGCTCGCGCAGCAGCTCGTCGGCGACGCGCAGCTGGAAGAGCTCGCCATGGACGAGGTCGGACGCAGCGTCCGACAGCAGCAATCCCGGATAATGCTTGATGAGGAACAGCCGGCCGCGGCAGGTCGCTTCACCGACGAAGTCCGCGTGCTGCGAAAGCAGCCGCGCCATCGGATGATCGAAGCCGCGCATCAGGGTGCCGTAGACGAAGAGACGGTTGGAGGTCATGGGGGGTCTATAGCTGCGATTGATACGGAGCGACAGCGCTACAAGCACGCCGTCGTCCTGGCGAAAGCCAGGACCCATAACCACCGAATGCGGGAATGGGCAACCTGATGGCGACAGCGTCGCGCCACACTAACAGTCGGGGTAATGGGTCCTGGCTTTCGCCAGGACGACGATGAGGAGGTATTGCGCCCAACTTCATCACAAACGCGTTGCGCCGCCTGACCCCGCCTTCACCACAGCCGCGCCGACCACCTCCTCGCTCACCACCTCGAACTTCTTCAGCTCCATCCGGCCAAAGCTCGTCGACAGCGCGACGTCGGCAGCGTCGCGCCCCGTTGCCATCAGGATGCGGCCGATGCGCGGGGTGTTGTGGCGGGCGTCGAAGGTGAACCATCGGCCCGAGAGCCAGACCTGAAACCAGCCGGAGAAATCCATCGGGAACGGCTCGGGCGGGATGCCGATGTCGCCCATGTAGCCGGTGCAGTAGCGCGCGGGGATGCCCATGCAGCGGCAGAGCGCGACGGCCAGATGCGCGAAGTCGCGGCAGACGCCGGTCTTCTGCTCGTAGACGTCGTGCGCCGACTTCATGTGATGGGCGTGCTCATAGCCGAAGGTGACATGCTGATGCACGAACGCGGTGATGGCAGAGACGCGCTGCCAGCCCGGCTCGGTCTTGCCGAACAGCGACCAGGCGATGTCGGTGAGCTTGTCGGTCTCGCAATAGCGGCTCGGCATCAGATAGAGCAGCAGCTCGTTCGGCAATTGCTCGATCGGGATCTGCTGCGCGGCCGGCATCACCTCGTCGGGCAGGCCGCTGTCGCGCACCAGCGCGCTGCCCTTCAGCGTCACGCCACCGGCCGGTGCCATGAGGCGGCCGCACACATTGCCGAAGACGTCGTGATAGAAGCGGATCGGAACGTCGGGCTCGGCGACCACCGTCTCCCGGCCGATGATGTCGGCCTGTCGCGACAGGTGGATGTTCAGCATGATCACCATCGGTGTCGGCTGCACCGCCGCGTAGGTGATCTCGAAGCCGACCCTGATCTCCATCTACGAAACCTCTGTCTCCATCTCTGCGTCGCTGTCCTGGTCGTCCGAGACCACCTTGATGTTCACTTCCATGACATCGAAGGCCTCTTCGGAGCCGATATAGACGCCGTGCAGCGGGATCGCCTGGCGCGGGTCGCGGGCGACCGCGACGCGGATGAGATCGCGAGTCCCGACAATGCCGTTGGTCGGATCGAACTCGATCCATCCGGCGCTCGGCAGATAGACCTGCACCCAGGCATGGGTCGAGCCGCCGCCGACGTGGCGCTGCGCGATGTCCTCGGGGACGAAGATATAGCCGGAGACGAAGCGCGCGGCGATGCCGAGCTGGCGCAGCGCCTCGATCATGAACAGCGCATAGTCCCGGCAGGTTCCGGTACCCGACTGCAAGGTGTCGAGCGGATGCTGGGTGCCGGGCTCGTGACGCTTGCGATAGTTGAACTGCTTGCGGATCGCATGCGTGATGCCGCTCAGGATCTTGAAGGTCGGCGTCGGCGCCTCCTCGTCGAGGAAGCCGCGCGCCCATTCCGCGATCTCGCCGTCGGGATCGGCATATTGCGGCGTGATGTACTGGACGAGATCGGCGAACTCTTCGTCGTCATAGACGAACGGATAGAAATAGGCGGCATCGTCCGCGGTCAGCGCGAACTCGTCGACCGGATTGTGCTCGACCGTGACATGCCAGTCGAAGGTCAGATGGTCCGCGCGCTCGTCGAAACTCGCGATCGCGACCGAGTTGCCGAACACATCGTGGATCCAGCGCAGCGACATCGGCTCGGGCGAGATCTCGAGCCTGGAATCGAGCACGCGCAGATCATGCCCGTCGCGCGGACGCAGCATGATGCGGTGTTCGCCGAACGCCACGGGGCGGTTGTAGCGATATTCGGTCTTGTGATGAATCGTGAGCAGCGGCATCGTCCGGCAATCATGGTGATTTTGGGCGGACCAATCTATACCGATTCCTGCCCAATTTTCGGGGTGACTGCTTTTTCCATAGGCAATCTGGATGGCTTTAGACACAGCCGGCGCGGCCGATCAACTGCTCAGCGAGGGTGACATTCCGCCAGTGCATGAGGTGAATGCAGAAGGCACATCGCCCTTCCTGCTCACCTCGGATCACCACGGACGCGTATTGCCGCGCGCGCTCGGCGATCTCGGCATCCCCGAGAGCGAGCTTGTCAGGCACATCGGCTGGGACATCGGCATTGCCGGCGTCGCCGAGCGCCTCGCCGAGATGCTCGATGCGCACCTGATCGCGCAGCGCTATTCGCGGCTCGTGATCGACTGCAACCGTCCTCCCGGCGCGGCAAGCTCGATCCCCGTGATATCAGAGGCGACCACGATCCCACGCAACGAGGCAATCTCCGACGCCGAGCGCGCCGCGCGCCGGCGCGAGATCTTCGAGCCCTATCATCATCGTATCGACGCCACGATCGGCCGGCGCCTGCACGACAAGCGGCCGACGGTGCTGGTGTCGCTGCACAGCTTCACGCCGGTTTATGCCGGCGTCGCGCGGCCCTGGCACATCGGCGCGCTGTACAATCGCGACACCGTGCTGCCGCAGCTCTTGGTGAAACATCTTCGCAGCCAGGGGGATCTCGTCGTCGGCAACAACGAGCCCTATGCCGTGAGCGACCTCACCGACTACACCATCCCCGTCCACGGCGAAGCCCGTGGCCTCGTCAACACCGGCATCGAGATCCGCCAGGACCTGATCGCGGACCAGTCCGGCCAGCAGCAATGGGCCGAGCGGCTGGCAAGGGTCTTTGCGGAGATCGAGGTGGAGCTGCGGGCGGCGCTGTTGGTGTAGCCAGCCAGGCCGACGGTGCGCTCCCTCGCCCCGCTTGCGGGGCCGCGACGAGCCTCGCTCGCGCTGAGAGGGTTGGGGTGAGGGGGAGTCTCCGCGGAGACGGTGACAGTTGGATTCGTGGAGAGTCCCCCTCACCCGAATTCGAGCTACGCTCGAATTCGACCTCTCCCCGCAAGCGGGGCGAGGTGAAGGTCAACCGCCGCGCGTTGCGACGAACAGCGCCAGCGCGGCGAAGATCGCGGCGATGCCCCACAGCACGTAGGCCATGCGGCCATCGCCGCGGGCATCTAACGTGGCTTCGGCCGGGTTGTCGGGATTGACGCGGACCTCGACGGTCGCGCCGTCCTGGTAGCGCGAAATCAGCTTCTTCAGCATCTCGTCGGAGGCAGCAGGCGTTTCCGCCGCGACGCGCGCGCATTCATTGGTGTAGCTGATGTTCTGATAGCGATAGGTGTAGGTCACGCGCTTGCCGAACATCTCGAGGCCACGCGCCTCGCCGGGCTCGCTGGCCTCGTGATACTCCTCGATGCCCGACAGCTTGATCGAGCCCGGCACGACCGGCCAGCGCGTCGCCATCGACGCCTGCCGCTGCACGGCCCACGCCATCAGCGCAATGACGAGGCCGAACGCACCGAAGGCGACGACGAGGCCCGCAAGATCGGGCCGGCCAATGTGATGGGCGAGATATTGGTAGCTCTGGTTGAGGCCGAACACCGAGCCGAAGATGATGGCGATCACGATCGCCGAGCCGATGCCGAGGCAGCCCCATAGCCCCTTGGGCAGATCGCGCTCCAGCACGGCCTGATCCGGATGGCGCGGATTGTAGTAGACAGTGACGATGCTGCCGGCCGGATATTTCGCCAGCTTCTCGGCGACCTGGAAATTGCCGAGGTCCTCGCCGATCGAGATGCGGTTACCGCGCAGCTTGCGACCGCCGACCGAATATTCGTAGGTGACGTTGGCGAAGTTGCGGCTCTCGGTGCGATAGCCATCCTCGCGCTCGTCATCGGACACCTTGACGTCGCGCACCTCGGCGACCGAGGTGACGACCTTGCCCGCGGCTTGCGGCCAGCTCCGCGCCTCGCGCGCCTGCCAGGTCTTGACGATGGCGGCAATCAGGATGAGCGCGAGCGGCGCAATCAGCATCGCGTAAACGAGCGGAGGCAAATTCGGCACGGTCAAAATCCCTGGTCAGCGGCAATGCTTCCTTGGACGCACCGCCACCGCCAGAGGTTCAACCGGTGTCAGCTCATTTGGCCCTTGTCAGCGCCAGCCAGATACCGCCGCCGATCATGAAGCCGCCGGAGATGCGCGACATCAGCCGCGTGCGGCGGGCCGAGAAGAATTTTCGGGCGCGGCCCGCTGCGATGGCGTAGAGCGCATCCGTCATCACGGCGGTGACCATGAAGGTGGCGCCCAGCAGCGCGACTTGCGGAAAGTGCGGCTGGCTCATGTCCATGAACTGCGGGATGAAGGCGCCGAAGAACACCAGCACTTTCGGATTCGACAGCAGCACCAGGAAGCCTTGCAGGAAAAACCCGCCGCGCGGCGGCGGAGGCGGTGCATCGAGATCGACGCCCTCGACCGGCGCCCAGATCAGCCTGATGCCGAGCCAGACCAGATAGGCCGCGCCGGCAAAGCGCACCCAGTCGAACCAGTAGCCCATGGTCGCCATCAGCGAGGTCAGGCCGATCGCGACGATGCCGATGACGATGGCGAGGCCCGCTTGCGCGCCGGCAACGTTGGTCAGCGCCGCACGCGTGCCATGGCGCAGGCCATTGGCGATGACCAGGGTGACGATCGGACCCGGCAGCAACGCCAGCGCAATGCAGGCGGCGACGAAGGCGAGATAGGCTTGCATGGACATCATGAGGAAGACTCGGCTGAGGACGGATTGGGGGTATTAATGCATGACGGAGGCGGGAACGGAAGTAAGATGAACGCGGGGCGCGCGCCAACCAGCGCTGTCATACCCCGCGAGCGTCTCTGGAATACTGGATCCCCCGCCTTCGCGGGGGATGGCGGCGGAGAATGCGGAAGCGGGCGCACCAACATCACCTTCCATCGAGCGCAGCCGCCATCCATTGCTTCATCTCCTCCGTTTCCAGGAACGCCAGTGCCGCGCTCTGCACGGCGTTCGCCTCGCCCGGGCCTTGCGCCACTGCGACGAGCAAATCGCAGCGGCGCGACAGCGCGAGGCCGGTGGCGGCGTGGCGGGCGCCGTCGGGCATGTCGAGGCCGTAGTGCCTGATACGGCCCTGCATGGCGGCGACGCCGATGAGGTGACCCGGCGCTGCGGGGACAAAGCGCGGACTGATCAGGTCGAGGTCGGTGACGCGGTCGACCTCGTCGTCGTCGGCGACACCGGTGTCGCAATTGCAGAAGCCGCGCTTGGCGCGGATGTAGAGCTCGGCACCATCGCATCCATCAGCGATACAGCGGAACGCGCGGCCTGCGGGCCAGCCATCGCGGGGAAACGGCCAGGCGATCTCCTGCCAACGTCCTGCGCGCTCCGTCTCATCCGCTCGCGCTCCGGACAGCGCGCCAAGCGCGATCACGGCCGCGACAACCATCGCGCGCCGCATCGTCAGTTCCTCGGCAGCCCGGCCACAGCGCGCGCGGGACCCGTCAGTTCGAGAATGTGCAGGCCGGTATTGGCGCGGTCGACGATGTAGATGTAGCCGCGATCATCCGTCTCGACATTGTTGGTCTGGATCGCGACCTTGCAGCGCTCGCCGCCTTCGACCGGAATGCAGCGCTTGTCAGTCGCGCTCGTGATCGCCGGAACGAAATAGCCGACTTCCTTCGGATGGTAGGGATCGCGGATATCGAGCGCGCGTACGCCGGCATTGAAGAAGGCGATGAAGGCCATCTTCTTGTAATAGACCGGCGCCATGCTCTCGTTCGACGAATGCGAGCCGAACCGGCCGCCGCGCTGGCAGAACTGCCCGCTCGCCTCCGGCACGGTGTAGCTCGAGATCATCATCGGCCGCGTCTCGGTGGTGACATCGGCGAACCACACCATCTGCCGCGCCTCGCCGCATTCGTTGAGGATCGCCTCGTCCACGATCATGACGATGTCGCGCGTCTTGCCGTCCTTGTCCTCGGCGAATTCCGCAACAGGCATGTCGAGCATCGGGAACGTCGTATGCGCGCCGTTGAAGGCGGACATCGGCATGCGCGCAATCTCGGGAAAGCGGAGATTGTCCGGCGTCGGCTCCATCGGCCCGGTCAGGAGCTTCTCGCGATCGACGATCTGCAAAATGCCGCCCTTGTTGGTGCCGTAGCCGAAATAGACGCGGTTGCCGTTAGGTCCGGTCGAGATCGGTCCATGCAGCTCGGTCGGAACCGCGCCGGTCGAACCCGGCTCCTGGCCCGGCAGGCCGAAGTCGCGGATCTTCTGCGGATGCGCGGGATCGGAGAGGTCATAGACCTGCGTCATGCGGCGCGTGCGCCAGTCCGGCGCACCCGAGACCAGAAAGGCGATGCCGGTGTCGCATTCCCACCAGCTCTTGTGCGTGTCCTTCAGGCCGGCGATGCGCGCGATAAGCACGGGGCTGGCAGGGTCGGTGACGTTCCAGATCTCATGCGCCTCGCTGCCGAAGGTGCGCAGCATGTAGACCGCGTTCGGATCGCCCTTCGGCAAGGTCTTGCCGTCACAGATCCGCACCATCTGCGCGCCGCCGGATTCGTACTTGCCCTCCTGCCCCGGCAGGTGCCGCAGATACTTTGGACGCGCGGGATCGGTGACGTCGACGATCGAGGTTCCGTTGGGCTCCGCCTGCCCCGTCATCGGATTGACCGGCGCGGGCGCATCGTCGGTGCCGCCGTGATGGCCGATATAGGCGATCCAGCGATCGCCCTGATGATGGATGGTCGGCTGATAGGCGCTGCGCGCCTGGAGGTCGTTGGTGCCGACCAGCTTCATGTTGGAAGCTTCGGGCGGCGCGCCGATGGTCTGCTTCTGGGCGTAGGCGGCGGTGCTGCAGGCGAAAAGGACGAGGCCTGCGGCAGTCAAGACGCGACGGAACATCAATGTCCTCCCGGAACCAATCTGCGTTGGCTGAGATGAAAGGCTAACACGGTCGATCCTACCGCCTAAAGACACCATCTTGACATGCAACCATTTGGTTGCCTATTATCACCGCCATGGATGAGGTCTTCAAAGCGCTCGCCGACGCATCACGACGCTCGCTTTTGGACAGGCTTCACGCCAGGAACGGCCAGACCCTGAATGAGCTCTGCGAGGATCTCGCGATGACGCGCCAGGCCGTCACAAAACACCTTGTCATTCTCGAAGAGGCCAATCTGGTCACGACCATCAGGCATGGCCGCGAGAAGCTGCACTACCTCAACCCGGTGCCGATCCATCAGATCGGCGAACGCTGGATCAGGAAGTTCGAACGCGACAAGCTCGTCGCGCTCGGCGAGTTGAAACGCCAGTTGGAGAAGCGCGATGAGTAAGCCGCAATTCGTCTATGTGAGCTATATCGAGACCACGCCGGAAAAACTGTGGGAGGCGCTGACGTCGAGCGCGTTCACGAAGCAATATTGGTTCGGTGCCGAGGTCAGATCGGACTGGAAGGTCGGCTCGCCCTTCGCGCTCCTGCTCGACGGCGAGGTCACCGATTCCGGCGAGATTTTGGAGGCCGATCCGCTGCGGCGGCTGTCCTACAGCTTCAAGCACCACAAGTTCGAGGAACTGCGCGGCGAGCCGATCTCGCGCGTCGTCTTCACCATCGAACCCTTTGGCTCGCTCGTGCGTTTGACCGTGCTGCATGACGGCTTCGTCGAGGGCGGCAAATATCTCGGCGCCGTCTCCAACGGCTGGCCTGCGATCCTGTCTCAGCTCAAGAGCCTGCTGGAAACCGGCAAGCTGCTCGGCATCCCACGCGCAGCCCTCAACAGGGGATTCGACGCAAAATGAACCTCGATCAGTTCAAACCGTTGACAGTCTACACCATCTACATTGCCTCCACGCCGCAGAAGGTGTGGGAGGCCCTGACCACGGCCGAATTCAGCAAGCAGTATTTCTTCGGCAACGCCGTGGAGGTCGAGCCGCGGCTCGGCGGCGCGTTCATCGTGCGCACGCCTGACGGCGCGCTGCACATCAGCGGCGAGGTGCTCGCATACGACCCGCCCCGAAAGCTCTCCGTCACCTTCAACGTCAACTGGCCGGACCTGATCGAGAAGCTCGGCCCGACGCTGGTGACTTACGAGATCGAACAGGTCGGCGATGCGGTGCGTCTCACCATGAGCGAGGGCCATGACCGCCGGCTCAGCGACGATATCCTCGAAGGTGGACGGCAGGGCTGGCCGGCGATCCTCTCCAGCCTCAAGAGCGTGCTCGAGACCGGCAAGCCGCTGGTGGTGAAAATGGGCCCGCCGCAGCGGATGCTCGATGCGCTGAAGGCGATGGGGATCAAGACGCCGTAACCGTGGCAATCTCCGCCGTCATCCCGGACAAGCGCGCCCCAAGCGCGCGCCGATCCGGGATCCATAGCCACAGGATGAAGTTTGGCGAAGACTCGTGGTTACGACTTCGCGCCCACAACTTCTCCCTGGGATTATGGGTCCCGGATCAGCGCTCCGCTTCGCTCGCTTGTCCGGGACGACGCCGAGATTAAGGCACCGGCGCCACCAGACGCCGATACAGATGCCATGTCGCGTGCCCGAGCACGGGCAGCGTCACGATCAGGCCGAGAAAGTACGGCAGCGCCGAGACGATCAGCAGCATCACGATCACGGCCGCCCAGCCGATCATCGGCAGCGGGCTGGTCACCACCGCGCGCACGCTGGTCACCATGGCCGTGACGAAATCGACCTCGCGATCGAGCAGCAGCGGAAACGCCACCACGGTGAGCGAGAACAGGATCAGTGACAGCACGGCACCGACCGCGTTGCCGATGGCGAGAAACACCAGGCCCTCGTTGGTCGTCAGCACCACCGTGATGAATTCCTGGAGGCTCGAGAACGACGCATGCAGGCCGAGCAGCAGCGCGATCAGGAGCCGCACCTGGTACATCCAGATCACGAACACGAACAGCGTGACGAACGCCATCCAGCCGATCTCGCTGCGCGAACGGATCGCCGACCAGATCGCGCCGAACGAGACAGGCTCGCCGCGCTCGCGGCGGCGGCTGACTTCGTAGAGGCCGATCGCCACGAACGGGCCGATCAACGCGAAACCGGCAGCCAGGGGATAGACCAGATAGACCATGCCGAAGGCGGTGAGGCAGAGCATGATGACAATGCCGCCGGCGGCGTAGAGCGCGCCGAAGCAAAGCCCGTAGAGCGGCAGCGCCTGGAAATCACGGAGGCCCTCGACCAGCGCCTCGGCGATATCCGTGGCCACCACGGGACGCACGACCGGATCGACCTTGCCCGAGATGGACATAGCTTCCTCCTCATTTGCCGGTGCGATCTTCGTCGCACGCGACCTCAATGTTACTGCCCTTCGGCGCCGCGCGCACGCGCGAGTTGATCACGGGTTGACGGTATTGGAGGAAGCCTGCAGCGCCTCGACGCCCAGGCCCACCCGCCACGCGTGTATGTCAAAATCTTTCCTCGCTTTTCGGCACCATGCCTATGGACGGAGCGGAGGGCGGTGCCGCAAATTGTACCTCCGCCCCCATGCGCGATGACCAGAGCGGACCGTTCGACCGATGAGCTTGCATACCCGGCTACTGATCCTCGTCATCGCGGCCATGCTGGTGCCTGCGGGCCTCGTCGGCTTGCGCTTCATGCAGAACCGCAGCAGCGACATCAACGCCGCCCTGACCAATCTGGCGGCGGCCGCCGACGAGATTGCAAGCGACCTGGACGAGAAGATCCAGGGCACCGCGCAGCTTCACTATGGTCTCGCCCGTGCCCGCGACCTCGACACACGCGACAAGGCGGCGTGCTCGGCGTTTCTATCGGAGGTGCGTGAGGAATACCCGCAGTTCACCGGAATATTGACCATCGATCCCGACGGCAGCCTGTTCTGCGACTCGCTGCGGACCAACCGCAGCCTCGATCTCCGGGACCGCGCTTATTTCAAACAGGCCCTGGTCTCGAACCGCGTCGTGCTCGAGCCGGTGTTCGGACGACTGACCGGAATGTCGGTGCTCCAGATCGCCTATCCGGTGCGGACGGACGCGGGCGCATTGAAACTGATCCTGCTGGCTTCGTTCAACCTGCGCAAATTCGCGGAGTTTCACCACAAGCGCCTGCTCGGCGAAAAGGACATCCTGCTCGTCGACGGCAAGGGCACCGTTCTGGTGGCTCCCTCGGGCGCAGGCTGGACCGTGCCCGTCGGCGGGTCGATCGCGGGATCCGAACTGTTCCGCTTCGCGGCAACGCCTGACCGGAAGTCCTTTCAGGAGGTGACCGATCGCGAGGGCCGTACCCATGTCTGGAGTGTCGCCGCCCGCTCGCCGTCGACCCGGGATGCCGGTCTCTACATCCTGGTCGGACGGTCCGAGGACGGGCTGGTCGCGGCAGCGAACCGCCGGCTCTACGAGGACATGGCGATCCTGGCGGTGGCCTCGCTGCTGCTGCTGGCGGCGGTCTGGATCCTTGCGACCGTGAGCGTCGGGCGCCAGGTCGGACAGCTCGCCGCGATGGCGAAGAAGCTCGGGCGCGGCGATCTCAGCGCGCGCATTCCGCCGCCCCATCCGGGCGGCGAGCTCGGCGGGCTGATGACCCTGCTCAACGACACCGCCGAGTCGCTGCAGCAGCAACGCGCCGCCATCGCCGATCTCAACCAGAAGCTCAGCCAGTCGCAGAAGATGGAAGCCATGGGCCAGCTCACCGGCGGCGTGGCGCACGATTTCAACAATCTCCTGACCGTCATTCTCGGCAATTCGGAGCATCTGGCCGACCGCCTGGCAGGCGACAAGGAATTGCACCGGATCGCCGGCGACATCGCGACCGCCGCCGAGCGCGGCTCCGACCTGACGCGGAGCCTGCTCGCCTTCGCGCGCAAGCAACCCTTAAGGCCGCGCGACATCGACATCGCCGGCAAGCTGCTCGACATGGAGCCATTGCTGCGCAGATCGCTGGGCGAGCATATCGAGTGCACCTTTGCGCTCGATGCGGATCTGTGGATGACCAGCGTCGATCCCGGCCAGCTGGCGACCGCGCTGCTCAACCTCGTGCTCAACGCGCGCGACGCCTTGCCCGATGGCGGCAAGCTGACGGTCGAGGCGCGCAATACCTCGCTCGGCGAATCCGACCTCGACGTCAACGGCGAGCCGCGGCCGGGTGACTACGTCATGGTGGCCGTGACCGACACCGGCACCGGCATGACCGCCGAGGTCGCGGGCCGCGCCTTCGAGCCGTTCTTCACCACCAAGGAGGTCGGCAAGGGAACCGGGCTCGGCCTCAGCATGGTCTACGGTTTCGTGCGACAGTCCGGCGGGCTGGTGCAGATGCAGTCCGAGCCGGGACACGGCAGCGTCGTCAGGCTGTTCTTTCCTCGTCTTGCAACGCCGCCGGCCGAGGATTCATTACCGGCAGAGCGGATCGCAACACCCGATGGAAGCGAGACCATTCTCGTCGTCGAGGACGACGACATGGTGCGGGCTTATGTCGAAAACGAGCTGAAGGCGCTCGGCTACCGCGTCATCACAAGGTCGAACGGTCCCGCGGCGCTGGACCTGTTGCGCCAGCGCGGGGACATCGATTTGCTGTTCACCGACGTCGTGATGCCCGGCGGCATGTTCGGGCAGGAGCTTGCAAGGCAAGCAATGGCGCTGCGGCCCGGGCTCAAGGTGCTCTTCACCTCCGGCTACACCCAGGATCCGGTCAAGACGCCCGACGGAGTCGGTGACGCCCGCATCCTGCCAAAACCGTTCCGACGCAAGGATCTCGCCGCCATGCTGCGCGCCGCCCTCTCGGCACCGCCGCGATAGATCAGGACGAGAACGCGAGCTGGAGCGCCACGCCGAGATTGGCCGCGAACAGCGCCGCGTCGATGACGAAGATCCGGAGCATCGGTCCCTTCAACACCGGCCAGTAGGCCACCCCGACGCGTCCGCCGCGCATCAGGACCGGAAGGTTATAGGCGAACTGGCTGAAGTGGCAGGCAGAGAAGAACAGGAACAGCACGAGCTGCGCCTGCACCGGCTGGAAGAAGACCGGGCGCGCGGCCAGCAGATAGAACGACAACAGCCCGATCGGCAGGTTCATCCCGCCGAGGAACGCGACGCTCGCCGCCAGCGTCGGCGCGATCGGATTGCTGCGCTCTTCCCGCGGCAGCAATATCTTCAGCGTGTTGGCTTGCGCGATGCTGAACTGGATGAACGCGCCGACGAACCAGAGCGTGTTGAGAAGCAGAACGATATCCGAAGGGCGCATGGTTATTTTCCGTAAAAGGCTTCGCTGCGGACCACGCGGCCCGCAGCGTCGAAGTCCATGAATTCGCTGGCGCGCGTGCCGCCCAATTGCCACCACACCGTCAGCCGCGCGATCACCTCATCCCAGCTCCAGCTGAGGATCTTCAGGTCGGCGCTTTCGATATGGCCATAGGCTTGCCGCCAATAAGCGCGGATGTTCTCCGCGCCCGTGACGATGGGCGAGCCTGTCAGTTCGAGCGCCAGCGGACTGCGCATCTGCGCATCGTCGGCGAAATGTGCGACGACCGCATCGATGTCGACCTTGCACCAGCTCGCGCACCATGCCGCGACGAAACCTTCGGCCGCGGCGCGATCCATCTTCCCTGCGCTCATGGCAGAGCCCTCCCTGGCCTATTGGCCGGGAAAGTGGCAAAACCGCGCCTTCATGTCAACTATGTTGACTTTAGAAGCGGGTCAATTGTTGTCTGCGATCGCCTCCATGACAGCCATCCAGGCCGCCGCACCTGACGGTCCGGCGCGCTCGAACGCCCGGCGCATGACCTTGCGCTCGTGGTCCGACGCCTTCTGCTCGATGCGCTGCCCTGCGGCCGTCAGGCGCAGCAGTTTCGAGCGATGCTGCTCGGGCGCGCGCGTCGACGTCAGGAGCTTGCGCTCCAGGAGCAAATTGAGCGGCCGGTTCAGCGCCTGCTTGGAAATGCCGAGGATCTCGATCAGCGCGCCGATCGCGATATCCGGCCGGCGCGCCACGACGTAAAGGATACGGTGATGCGGGCGCGACAGCCCCTGCCTGGCGAGATAGTCGTCGGCCTCCAGCGTCATCCCGCGCCAGCCGTAATACATGAGCTCGAGGGACGCATCGAGATCGTGCAGCTTCGCCAGCGAGGCGCGGTGAAGCCCTGCGGCTTGAGACGTCTTCGGCATGGAAAAACCTAACCCCTCGCCCGCAGCTCGCGCCGCAGCACCTTGCCCGTCGCCGTCATCGGCAGCGTTTCGGCGAACTCCACGTAGCGCGGATATTCGTGGGCGGCGAGCTGCACCTTCACGAACTCCTGGATCTCGCGCGCGAGCGCATCGCTGCCGGTAAAGCCCGGACGCAGCACGATCCACGCCTTGATCGATTCGGTACGGATCGGATCGGGGATGCCGACCACGGCGGCCATCGCCACCGACGGATGCTTCATCAGCGTGTGCTCGATCTCGGACGGGCCGACGCGGTAGCCGGCCGTGGTGATGACGTCGTCCTCGCGGCTGACGTACCAGAAATAGCCGTCCTGGTCCTGCAAGCCGAGATCGCCGGTGAGCAGGAATTCGCCGGCATATTTCTTTGCCGTCGCCTCCGGATTGCGCCAGTATTCGAGCATGGTGACCGGGCACGGCTGGCGCACGCCGATGATGCCGCGCTGACCGCGCGGCAATTCCTCGCCCTTGTCGTTGACGATGCGGACATCGAAGCCCGGCGTCGCCTTGCCCATCGAACCCGGCCGGATCGGAAACAGATTCGAGTTGCTGCCGATCACGAGATTGCACTCGGTCTGGCCGAACACCTCATGCGCGTCGATGCCAAAAGTCTCGCGCACCCATCCCAGCAATTCGCCGCCGAGGGATTCACCGCCCGTAAAGATGCTGCGCAGCCTGACGCCGGGATGCTTCACGCCGGCCTGCCGCATCAGCTTCAGCGCGGTCGGCGGCAGGAACACATTGCGGACGGAAAGATCGGCCATCATCTGCATTGCCGCCTGCGGCTCGAATTTTCGCGCGCGATGGCCGACCAGCGGGATGCCGTGATACCAGAATGCCAGCAGGCCGTTGACGAGGCCGCCGATCCAGGCCCAGTCCGCCGGCGTCCACATGAGATCGCCGGGCCGCGGCAGGAAGTTGTGACACATCTCCACATTCGGCAGATGGCCGAGCACGACGCGATGCGCATGCAGCGCGCCCTTCGGATTGCCCGTGGTGCCCGAGGTGTAGATGATCAGCGCGGGATCATCGGCCGAGGTGTCGACGTTGGCAAAATCCTCGGACGCGGTTTCGATCGCTGACCAGAACGGCTTTGCGCCGGCGTGGACGGCGCCGCTCGTGACATAGATGTCCTGCAGATAGGGCAGCCGATCGCGGATCTTCGTGAGCTTGTCCCAGCCCGCCTCATCGGTGATGATGGCTCTTGCCTGCGAATTCGACAGGCGGAATTCCAGTGCGTCCTCGCCAAACAGGGCAAACAGCGGGATCGAGATCAGCCCGGAGCGGAACGCGGCCATATGCGCGATCGGCAATTCCAGGGATTGCGACAGGAACACCGCGACGCGGTCGCCGCGGACAAGCCCATCCGCCTTCAGCACATTGGCGAAGCGGCGCGACATGTCGGCAACCTCGTCGAAGGTGGTGCGCGTGGTGGCGCCGTTCTCGTCGACATAGACCAACGCCAAGCGGCCGGTGCCGTCGGCATGGCGATCGCAGCACGCTTCCGCCATGTTGAAGCGCGCCGGGATGTCCCAGCGGAAGTTGCGATAGAGCTCGTCGTAGGTCTTGGCTTCGGTGAGCATCGGCTTGGTCGTCTTCCCGGTGTCTTGTTGTTATGGCCCAGTCTAGAGCTGTGGGTGCTCGGAACAAGAGCCCCGCGGCGTCATTCCGGGGCGACGCGCCAGCGTCGAGCCCGGAATCCATTGCGCAGCGTTTGCTGCGGCCCGATGGATTCCGGGTTCGCCCTTCGGGCGCCCCGGAATGACAGCGGGGTTCATCGCACCGTCGCAAAGAACTTCCTGACATCGCGCACGAACAGCTCCGGCTGCTCGAATGCGGCGAAATGACCGCCCTTCTCCATCTCGCTCCAATGGGTGATGTTGTAGAAGTTCGGTTCCATCCAGCGCCGCACCGGCGTGATGATCTCCTTGGGGAACACCGCGACGCCCGTCGGCACCTTCACCACCGGCGTCGTGCGCCGCCTGCCAAAGCTCTCCCAATAGAGCCGCGCCGACGAGGTCGCCGTCTCCGTTGCCCAGTACAGCATGACGTTGTCAAGCAGCTCGTCCTTGCTGAAGATGTTTTCGGGATGGCCGTTGCAATCGGTCCAGGCCCAGAATTTTTCGAGGATCCAGGCCGCCTGCCCGCTCGGCGAATCCGTCAGGCCATAGCCGAGTGTCTGCGGCCGCGTCGACTGCTGTTTTGAATAGCCGGAGTCGAGATCGACGTAATGCTTGAGGCCGGCGAGCGCGCGCTTCTCCTCCGCCGTCGGCTCGCCCTCGACCTTCGGCGCCGCGTTGAAGGCGAGCGTGATGTGGATGCCGGCGCAATGCTCCACATCCTGCGCGCCGAGCGAGGTCGTCACCGCCGAACCCCAGTCGCCGCCTTGCGCGCCGTAACGCGCATAGCCCAGCTGGTCCATCAGCTTCGCCCAGGTCGCCGCGATGCGGTCGACGCCCCAGCCGGTGGTCTTCGGCTTGGCGGAGAAGCCGAAGCCCGGTAGCGATGGACAGATCACGTGAAAGGCATCGGCAGGATTGCCGCCATGCGCGGCAGGATCGGTGAGCGGCGCGATCACCTTGTGGAATTCGACGATCGAGCCGGGCCAGCCATGGGTGATGATCAGCGGCAGCGCGTTTGCTTCGCTCGAACGCACATGGATGAAGTGGATGTCGAGCCCGTCGATCTCGGTGGTGAACTGCGCGAAGCGATTGAGTTTTGCTTCGCGGGCACGCCAGTCGTACGCGTTGGCCCAGTAGGTACAAATCTCCTGGATCCACTTTAACGGCGCGCCCTGGCTCCAGTCGTCGACCAGCTCCGCCTCCGGCCAGCGCGTGCGCGCGAGGCGCGATTTGAGATCAGTGAGGACGTCGTCGCTGATGGCGATGCGGAACGGTTTGAAGGCGCCGGTCATCGTGCCTCCCCATTTTTCTTGTCATTCCGGGGCGCGCGAAGCGCGAGCCCGGAATCCATTAAGCAACGGACACAGCAGCGCGATGGATTCCGGGCTCGCGCTTCGCGCGCCCCGGAATGACGGCTAGCCCGACAGCGCCGCCTTCACCAGGCCGCTGGCCTTGCCGAAATCCATCTGGCCGGCGTACTTCGCGCGCAGCACGGCGATCACCTTGCCCATATCCTTCATGCCGGCAGCGCCGGTTTCAGCGATCGCGTCCGCGATCGCCTTCTTCACCTCGTCCTCGGACATCTGCTTCGGCAGGTACGCCGAGATCACGGCGATCTCCTCGCGCTCCTGCTTGGCGAGCTCGGCGCGGCCGCCCTTGTCGTAGAGCTCGACCGCTTCCTGGCGCTGCTTGATCATCTTCTGCAGCACGGCGAGCAAATCGGCGTCCGACAGCGGCGGCTTGCCCTGCCCGCGGGCGTCGATGTCGGCGTTCTTGATGGTCGAGTTGACCATGCGCAGCGTGGACAGCTTGCGCTCGTCCTTGGCCTTCATGGCCTCCTTGACCGCATTGTTGATGTCGTCGCGCAGCATGATCGTGATCCCTTCGAATATATGACGCCTGATCTAGGCCGTTTGCGGCCTCCACACAACCTAGCTCGCAAGCCATTCGGTGAGCGCCCGCACTGTCGCTTCCGGCTGTTCCGGTTGCGGCAGATGCCCGCAGCGCTCGAGGATCACGAGCCTGGCGCCGGCAATGCCCTCCGCCATTTCCTTCGAGAACGCATTCGGGATCGTGTTGTCTGCGTCCCCCGTCAGCACCAATGTCGGGCACTTGATGGCTGAAAGCGTCGGGCGCGAATCCACCCGCGCGATGATCGCGGTCTGCTGCCGCAGATAGCCTTCGACGCCGACATCCTCATCCTGCGCATGGACGAGCTTCAGGATATCGGCATCATTGCGCCGCGACGGATGCACGAGCTCCGGAAAGCTCTCCTCGCGAACGGCGCGGAGCTCGCCGCGCCTGGCGCGCTCCATCAGGCCGCGCCGGCGCGCGGTCGCCTCCGGCGTGTCAGGGCGCGCCTGGGTGTTGATCAGCGCGAGCCTTGCCACCCGCTCCGGCGCCTGGCGCATGATCTCGAGGGCGATGTAGCCGCCCATGGAATGGCCGGCGAGCGCGAAGCGCGGCGGCGCCTCGCTCAGCACCCGGGCGGCGATCGCCGCCATGCTGTCGTCGCGGATATGGTTAGCAATCATCACCGGGCCGAGCCGCCACAAGGCGGGGAGAACCGGGGCGTAGATCCGGGCCGAGGAGGCCAGCCCCGGAACCAGCAGAAGCGGGGTGGTCTGGTCCATTATTGCCTCGCAAGCCCCTCAAATTGTCGGAAATTGTGCGGCCGAGCTTAGGTGGCCGGGACGGGCTGTCAAATATGCAAAAACGCATGTGAATCGGCCCCCTCCCGCTTTGACGGGCGCGTGCAGGGGGCTTATGAAGCGGGCTCATGACACAACATGACAACGATCCCGCTTGGCCGGACCACAAACCGACCGCGCTCCTCGTGCTTGCCGATGGCACGGTGCTCGAGGGCTTTGGTCTCGGCGCCGAAGGCCACGCCGTCGGCGAGGTCTGCTTCAACACCGCGATGACCGGCTATGAGGAGATCCTCACCGATCCCTCCTATGCCGGCCAGCTCATCACCTTCACCTTTCCGCATATCGGCAATGTCGGTACCAACGAGGAAGACATCGAGACGGTGAACATGGCCGCGACGCCCGGCGCGCGCGGCGTGATCCTGCGCACCGCGATCACCGATCCCTCGAACTACCGCGCCACCAAGCATCTCGACGCCTGGCTGAAGGCCCGCGGCATTATCGGCCTTTCCGGCATCGACACCCGCGCCCTGACCGCGCTGATCCGCAGCAAGGGCATGCCCAATGCCGTGATCGCTCATTCCAGGACCGGCGAGTTCGACGTGCACGGCCTGAAGGAAGAAGCGCGCGAATGGCCCGGCCTCGAGGGCATGGACCTCGTGCCGATGGTCACGAGCGGCCAGCGCTTCACCTGGGACGAGACGCCGTGGCTGTGGGACAAGGGCTTTGGCCGTCAGGACAAGCCTGAGTTCAACGTCGTCGCCATCGACTACGGCATCAAGCGCAACATCTTGCGCCTGCTCGCTGGCGTCGGCTGCAAGGTGACGGTGGTGCCGGCGACGACCTCGTCCGAAGACATCCTGGCGATGAAGCCGGACGGTGTGTTCCTGTCCAACGGTCCGGGCGATCCGGCCGCGACCGGCAAGTACGCGGTGCCTGTCATCCAGGACGTCGTCAAGTCGGGCACGCCGACCTTCGGGATTTGCCTCGGCCACCAGATGCTCGGCCTCGCCGTCGGCGCGAAAACCAAGAAGATGCATCAGGGCCATCACGGCGCCAATCACCCGGTGAAGGACGAGACCACCGGCAAGGTCGAGATCACCTCGATGAACCACGGTTTCGCCGTGGACGAGAAGACGTTGCCGAAGGGCGCGACGCAGACCCACATCTCGCTGTTCGACGGCTCCAATTGCGGCATCCAGCTCGACGGCAAGCCGGTGTTCTCGGTGCAGTATCACCCCGAGGCCTCACCGGGTCCACGCGACTCGCATTATCTGTTCCAGCGCTTCGCCGACCTGATGCGGCAGAAGAAGAGCGCGTAGCGCGACAACACCACCCGGCGGATGAGCCCGCCGGGGCCCGGCTCCGTCACGGACGCATGAACATGAAGTCCGTGTCGGGATCGCAGTTCTCGGCGATAAAGCGCAGCTCCGCCTGGATGTCGGCGACCGGTCTCGTCTCCAGATATTTCGAGATCACGAGACTGAGCAAGGCGCGACAGACGGCCTCGTGCTCGAGGCCGGCCGTCTCCGCCTCATCGACGGCCGCCGAGAAATGACGCTGCGCAATCTCGGATGCGTACATGGCACTCCCTCCCTTTCGCTTCGATTTGCGTGCCCGCCAATGGCCGCCTGCGCCTTGATCTCCGTCAAGCCGGAGGATTGACTGGCGTCAGGAACCAAGCGATCTCCGCGGTCTTGATTCCCAGTCTATCGCCACTCGGAGCACAGCCATGTCCGTCGTTCGCGACAAGGCCGAGCCGCTCGCCATCGTGTTCGAGGATGACGGGCTCGTGCCGAACAACATCCTTCCGTTCCTGGTCTACCAGGGCGCGGTGAAGCTCGATCCGAAGCAGCCGGAAGTTACCATCGAAAACCTGTTCGAACAGAACGGATGGGGCGGGATGTGGCGCAACGGCGTCTACGACTATCTGCACTATCACGCCACGGTGCATGAGGTGCTCGGCGTCGCGCGCGGCAGTGCGCGCGTCCGTTTCGGCGGCGATCATGGCCAGGAGCTGGAGATCAAGGCCGGCGATGTCGCGATCCTGCCGGCCGGCACCGGGCATCAGTGCATCAAGGCGAGCGATGATTTCTGCATCATCGGCGCCTACCCGCCCGGTGCGAAGATGGAGATCACGCGGGCAACACCGGAGAACCACGCGAAAGCGCTGAAGACGATTCCAGAAGTCGCGCTGCCGTCCGCCGATCCCGTGACGGGGAAGGACGGGGCGTTGATGCGGTTGTGGGGGTAGGCCTAAGAACGCGCCAAGTACTCCGTTGTCGTCCCGGCGCAGGCCGGACCCATACGCCTCAGACAGGGTTATGGCGCGAGATGGTCATGACCTATCTTCGCCAAACTGGCTTTCGTGGTTATGGGTCCCGGCCTGCGCCTGGCCTGCACCGGGACGACAATGTTGATGCTCCCCTGCCCTACGCCGCGTTCGCACCTTCCTGCCGGGTCGCCTCGAACAGGAACCAGGTGCGGCGCTCGGTCTCGTCGATGAAGATCTCGAGGATGCTGGCGCTGGCGACGTCGCCGGCCTCGTCGCAAACGTCGTGCGCCTTGCGCATCGCAGCTGCGACGTGCTTGTTGTCCTGCATCAGCTCGCGCAGCATCTCGCGCGGCGGGACGTAGTCCTCGTTGTTGTCCTTGATGGTCTGGAGCTTTGCGACCTGGCCGATCGACTTCAGCGTGGTGCCGCCGATCTTGCGGACGCGCTCGGCGAGCTGGTCGGTGGTGGCGAAGATCTGGTCCGACTGCTCGTCGAGCAGCAGATGGTAGTCCCGGAAGTGCCGGCCGCTGATGTGCCAGTGGAAATTCTTGGTCTTCAGATACAGTGCGAACGCGTCGGCCAGAAGCACGTTCAGTTGCTCCGAGACCTTCCTGACCCCGTCGGACGACAGATCGGTGGGGGTATCGAGATCGGGCGAGACCTTGTTGTTGGTTTTGCTCACGGGAAACCTTCCTGTTAGGACGCGGACATTGACGGCGCGCCGTCGCACCCCTAACGCAAGGCGGGCAGCGCCAGTTCCTTGGCAGGAACCCTTTTGGCCGGGACCCGCGGACACCATGGACGATTGGATCGATTATTACGACTCGACGCATACGATCTATGTCAGCAAGCTGCATCGCGACTTGCACTTCCAGATCATTGCGCGGGACATCATCGGCTACATCACCTCGCCCGAGGCGACTGTGCTCGACTACGCCTGCGGCGAGGCGCTGTCGGCGGACCAGGTGGCGGCCGCCTGCGGCAAGCTGATCCTGGCCGAACCGGCGCCGGGCGTGCGCGGCCGGCTGATCGCGCGGTTTGCCCCCAACACCAAGATCCGCGTCCGCTCGCTCGACGACGTCCGCAACATGCAGGACCAATCCATCGACCTCGTGGTGATGAACTCGGTCGCGCAATACATGACGAGCGAGGAGCTCGATGCCGCGCTGCTCAATATCCGGCGATTGCTGACTCCCTCCGGAAAGCTGGTGCTCGGCGACATCCTTCAGCCCCATGTCGGCATGTTCAGGGACGTGGTGGCGCTGCTCGGCTTCGGTCTGCGTCACGGCTTCCTGAAGGACGCGCTGATCGGGCTGATCAGCACCGCGCTGTCGGATTACCGTCAGCTGCGCTCGAAGATCGGGCTGCAGCGCTACAGCGAGGACGAGATCATTGCGAAGCTGAAGACGGCCGGCTTCGCCGTCCAGCGCGCCCACACCAATATCGGCCACAATCGCTGGCGCATGACCTTCATTGCACGGCCGCCACTGGTTCGTTAAGCATAACAATTAGCCGTTGTAGCTTGTCGCACTGCAATCGGTAATGTCCGCCCCGGCCCGGTGGCGGAAGCGTCTACGCGAGGGCGGTGCAACGCTCTTTATCCTGGTTCAAATCCAGGCCGGGTCTCCAGCCTTCGCTGGCTTCGCCAGCTTCGGCTAGGCGAGCCCTGTCGTAGCGAAGGCTGCCTCGGCGAAGCCCAAAGGGCGAAGACGGGCACGCCAGACCAGCAGGGGCGAAGCGCGTCCGGCGTAGCTGGAGCGAAGCGAAAGCGAAGACGGACTGCCACCAAACACGCTGGATATCGCGACACGCGCCGGGCAAATCAGGACCTCACGCGCAACCGTCTCATTTTCGGTCAACCTCGACCAATTCGCAGCCGGACACGAGCGGAAGCCGGTCGGCATCCTTGGCTGCGGAGCTGAGCACGACATCGAGCAGGCCCGGGAAGCGCGCCTCCAGATCCTCACGTCGCAGCCGCATGAAGCGGTTGGTGCCCGCCACGCGCGTCCGCATCAGGCCGCAGTCGCGCAGCTTGGCGAAGTGATAGGCGAGGTTCGACTTGCCGCTCAGCGCGCTGAAGTCGCTGCAGCGGAGTTCGCTGCTGACACGTTCCTGCTGGGCGAGCTGATAGACGATGGCCAGACGGATCGGATCGCTCAGGCAATCCAGGACCATCGGCAGCTCGATCTGCTCGCGGGTGGGATGGTGCGGCGTGCGGCTCATGGTCCGGGAATCATAGCGATGCAACCGCAATGTTCAATAGTTCTTGAACCAATTGACAGCCACTTCGTTTGATAGTTCAATAAACATTGAACATAGGGATTGTCTGCAATGAGCGTCTTCTGGCTGGCCCTGGGGGCCTTTGCGATCGGCACCGAAGGGTTTGTGATTGCTGGGCTTTTGCCTGCGATTGCCAACGACCTGTCGATTTCGGTCGCGGCCGCCGGGCAATTGGTCACCGCCTACGCCCTCACCTATGCCGTGGGCTCGCCGGTGCTGGCGGTGGCGCTTAACAACGTCGACCGCCGCACCGTGCTGGCCCTGGCATTGACGACCTTCATCGCCGGAAATCTCGCGGCCATGGTGGCCTCCAACTACGCCCTGCTACTGGCCTCGCGGATGCTGATGGCGCTGGGCTCCGGCCTGTGCATGCCGACCGCGCTCGCGGTGTCGGTCGCCGTCGACTCGCCTGAAAGGCGCGGCCGCGCGGTGGCGCTGGTGACCTCGGGCCTCACGGTTGCGACCGTGATCGGCGTTCCCCTCGGCAATCTCGTCGGCAGCCTGTTCGGCTGGCGCGCGACCTTTGCCATGGTCGCGCTGATCGGCGCTGTTGCGCTCGCCGGCCTGCTGCTCGGCCTGCCACGCGGCCTGCCGCGCAACACGGCTTCGCTGAGCGACCGGCTGGCGGTGGCGCGTCACAGCAACGTCCTGATCGCGCTTCTGATCACCATTCTCTGGGCGCTCGGCGGCTTCACCGTGTTCACCTATTTCGCGATTCCCTTGCGCGGCCTCGGCTTCGATGCCTCGCAGATCAGCCTGGCGCTGCTGGTGTTCGGCGGCGCGGCCGCGATCGGGAACATGCTCGGCGGTGCCCTGGCCGACCGGCTCGGCACGCTGACCACCGCAGCGCTCGGGCTCGCCGGCATGGCGAGTGCCCTGATCCTGCATTCGCTGGTGCTCAAATTGATGCCGGGACAGGCGCACTACGCCGTGCTGGGCACGATCTTCTTGTGGGGCATCTCGGGCTGGGCGTTCTATCCGGCCCAGATCGCCAGCATCATCCGGATCGAGCCGCAGGCCTCGATGATCGCGCTCTCGCTCAACGCCTCCTCGATGTATCTCGGCTTCGCCATCGGTGGGGCCTTAGGCGGGGCGGTGCTGGCCACCCTGTCGCCAGCCGACCTCGGCTGGATCGGCGGATCGAGCGTTGCGGCCTCGCTTCTGGTGCATCTCGCCCGTGGCTGGCAGGCCCGCCCAAAACCCGTCAAAATTGCCGGTTGATGGGCATTTTTCGGGGTTTCGCCGCCCCGAAAACTGGTCTAAGACCCACCCGCGCGCGAGGGAGACCCCCGCGCTCTCGCTCAAAGGGACGCGCGGCAAGCGCGCCCTTTTTTTGTGCCCAAATTCCAGCCCGCGAGCGGTGATGCCTAAACGAACCGACATCTCGACCATCCTGATCATCGGCGCCGGCCCCATCGTGATCGGCCAGGCCTGCGAGTTCGACTATTCCGGCACCCAGGCCTGCAAGACGCTGAGGGAAGAGGGCTATCGCATCGTCCTCGTCAATTCCAACCCGGCCACGATCATGACCGACCCGGAATTGGCCGATGCGACCTATATCGAGCCGATCACGCCCGAGATCGTCGCCAAGATCATCGAGAAGGAACGTCACGTCATTCCCGGCGGCTTCGCGCTGCTGCCGACCATGGGCGGCCAGACCGCGCTGAACTGCGCGCTGTCGCTGCGCCGGCAGGGCACGCTGGAAAAGTTCGACGTCGAGATGATCGGCGCGACCGCGGACGCAATCGACAAGGCGGAGGACCGCCAGCTCTTCCGCAATGCCATGACCAAGATCGGGCTGCAGACGCCGAAGTCGCGGCTTGCCAACGCGTCCGAGTTGAAGAAGTCGTTCCGCGACAAATACCAGGCCGAACGCGAGAAGGCGTCCGGCGCGGCGCTCGAAGAGCTCGAGCGGCAGTGGACACTCGGCGAAGGCGACCGCCGCAAGCGCTATCAGGAATATGCGCTCGGACAGGCGATGATGGCATTGTCCGAGATCGGCCTGCCCGCGATCATCCGCCCCTCCTTCACGATGGGCGGCACCGGCGGCGGCATTGCCTACAACAAGGAAGAGTTCCTCGACATCATCGAGCGCGGCCTCGATGCGTCCCCCACCAACGAAGTCCTGATCGAGGAATCCGTGCTCGGCTGGAAAGAGTACGAGATGGAGGTGGTGCGCGACAAGAAGGACAATTGCATCATCGTCTGCTCGATCGAGAACCTCGATCCGATGGGCGTGCACACCGGCGATTCCATCACGGTGGCGCCGGCGCTGACGCTGACGGACAAGGAATACCAGATCATGCGCGACGCCTCGCTGGCGGTGCTGCGCGAGATCGGCGTCGAGACCGGCGGCTCCAACGTGCAGTTCGGCGTCAACCCCGAAGACGGCCGCATGGTCGTCATCGAGATGAATCCGCGCGTGTCGCGCTCTTCCGCGCTGGCTTCCAAGGCCACCGGCTTTCCGATCGCGAAGGTCGCCGCCAAGCTCGCCGTCGGCTACACGCTCGACGAGATCGCCAACGACATCACCGGCGGCGCCACGCCGGCCTCGTTCGAGCCGACCATCGACTATGTCGTCACGAAGGTGCCGCGCTTCGCCTTCGAGAAATTCCCCGGCGCCTCCACCACGCTGACCACGTCGATGAAGTCGGTCGGCGAAGTCATGGCGATCGGCCGTACCTTCCAGGAGAGCCTGCAGAAGGCGCTGCGCGGCCTCGAGACCGGCTTGACCGGCCTCGACGAGATCGAGATCGAGGGGCTTGGCCAGCACGACGACAAGAACGCGATCCGAGCGGCGCTGGGCACGCCGACGCCGAACCGCATCCTTCAGGTCGCGCAGGCGATGCGGCTCGGCTGGTCGAACGAGGACATCTTCAACTCCTGCAAGATCGATCCGTGGTTCCTCAGCGAGATGCGCGGCATCGTCGACATGGAAGAGAAGGTCAGGAAGAACGGCCTGCCGACCAATGCCTTCGGCATGCGCACGCTCAAGGCCATGGGCTTCTCCGACGCACGGCTCGCGGTGCTCGCCGAGACGACGGAGGCCGAGGTCACCGCCAAGCGCCACGCGCTCGATGTTCGCCCGGTCTACAAGCGCATCGACACCTGCGCGGCCGAGTTCGCTTCGCCGACCGCCTACATGTATTCGACCTATGAGGCGCTGTTCGCGGGCGTACCGGCGGACGAAAGCATGCCGTCGGACAAGAAGAAGGTCATCATCCTCGGCGGCGGCCCCAACCGCATCGGCCAGGGCATCGAGTTCGACTATTGCTGCTGTCACGCCTGCTTCGCGCTGCATGACGCCGGCTACGAATCCATCATGGTCAACTGCAACCCGGAGACCGTGTCGACCGACTACGACACCGCCGACCGGCTCTATTTCGAGCCGCTCACCGCCGAGGACGTGCTGGAGATCATCGCGAAGGAACGCAGCAACGGCACGCTGCATGGCGTGATCGTGCAGTTCGGCGGCCAGACCCCGCTGAAGCTCGCGCGTGCGCTCGAAGCCGCCGAAGTGCCGATCCTCGGCACCTCGCCAGACGCCATCGACCTCGCCGAGGACCGCGATCGTTTCAAGCGCGTGCTCGACAAGCTGCGGCTGAAGCAGCCGAAGAACGGCATCGCCTATTCGGTCGAGCAGGCAAGGCTCGTCTCCGCTGATCTCGGCCTGCCGCTGGTGGTGCGCCCGTCCTACGTGCTCGGCGGCCGCGCCATGCAGATCATCCGCGAGGAGAACCAGCTCAACGACTACCTGCTCGGCACGCTGCCGGAGCTGGTGCCCGCCGACGTCAAGGCGCGCTATCCGAACGACAAGACCGGCCAGATCAACACCGTGCTCGGCAAGAACCCGCTGCTGTTCGACCGCTATCTGTCGGACGCGACCGAGATCGACGTCGACTGCCTTTGCGACGGCAAGGACACCTTCATCGTCGGCATCATGGAGCACATCGAGGAAGCCGGCATCCATTCCGGCGATTCCGCCTGCTCGCTGCCGCCGCACTCGCTCGATGCGAAGATGATCGCGGAGCTGGAGCGGCAGACGCGCGAGCTCGCGCTCGGCCTCGATGTCGTCGGCCTCATGAATGTGCAATACGCCATCAAGGACGGCGAGATCTACGTGCTCGAAGTCAACCCGCGCGCCTCGCGCACGGTGCCCTTCGTCGCCAAGGTGGTCGGCACGCCGGTGGCGAAGATTGCCGCGCGCATCATGGCCGGCGAGAAGCTCGCCGACTTCAAATTGAAGAAGGCGGAGCTCAAGCACGTCGGCGTCAAGGAATCGGTCTTCCCGTTCGCGCGCTTCCCCGGCGTCGATACGGTGCTCGGCCCTGAGATGCGCTCGACCGGCGAGGTCATGGGCATCGACCGCAATTTCGAGGTCGCTTTCGCCAAGAGCCAGCTCGGCGGCGGCACCAGGGTGCCGCGCAAGGGCACGGTGTTCGTGTCGGTGCGCGAGAGCGACAAGGTCCGCATTGCGGATGCCGTGCGCCAGCTGCATTCGCTTGGCTTCAAGGTGCTGGCGACCTCGGGCACGGCGCGCTTCCTGACCGACCAGGGCATCCCGGCCGAGAAGGTGAACAAGGTGCTGGAGGGACGGCCGCACATCGTCGACGCCATCACCAATGGCGACGTCCAGCTCGTCCTCAACACCACCGAAGGCCCGCAGGCGCTCGCCGACAGCCGTTCGCTGCGGCGCGCGGCCCTCTTGCATAAAGTGCCGTATTACACCACTCTTTCCGGGGCCGTGGCGGCCGCGCAGGGCATCCGCGCCTATCTGGGCGGGGACCTTGAGGTTCGTACCCTGCAGAGCTACTTTTCGGAAACCTGATCGCGAGCGGCGGTGTCTCCGCCGCTAAGTGATTGGCAATGAAGCTACAATGGCCGGAGGAACTGTCCGGCCATGTGGTTGTTCTGTTCCGGCGCCAGACCCACATAGCGTTCCGGCGCTGGCGTGTTCAGCCCCGGAGATACCGACGAATCAAGGTTGCCGCGCCCTCTGGTTTTGGGGGCGCGCTGGCCGAAGGACGAGAGAAGAGATGGAAAAGGTTCCGATGACCCAGGCCGGCTTTGTCGCGCTCGGGGAAGAATTGAAGAAGCGCCAGTCGGAGGACCGCCCGCGGATCATCGAGCACATCGCCGAGGCGCGCTCGCACGGAGACCTGTCGGAAAACGCGGAATACCATGCCGCGAAGGAAGAGCAGTCCCACAATGAGGGCCGCATCGCCGAGCTCGAGGACAAGCTCGCGCGCGCCGACATCATCGACATCTCGAAACTGTCCGGCGACACCATCAAGTTCGGCGCCACCGTGACGCTGGTCGACGAGGACACCGAGAAGAAGACGGTGTGGCAGATCGTCGGCGAGGTCGAGGCCGATGCCAAGAAGGGCCGCATCTCCATCACCTCGCCGCTCGCGCGCGCGCTGATCGGCAAGAAGAAGGGCTCGACCGTCGAGGTCAATGCACCCGGCGGCGCCAAGGCGTATGAGATCACCAAGGTGGAGTGGCGGTAAGCGTTTGCCGCTGCGCTGAGATGACGTTTGAAAAGGCCGCGCGATGCGCGGCCTTTTTTGTTTCCGCGTTTTGCCTGAACATGGCGAAGCACACTCTCACCACGCGTCATTGCGAGCGCGGCGAAGCAATCCAGAATCTTTCCGCGGAGACAGTCTGGATTGCTTCGCTCCGCTCGCAATGACGGTGTGGCAGCAGCGCGTCCAGCTCTTTCGCCGTCACCCTGAGGTGGCCGCTTCTTCAGCGGCCCTCGAAGGGCGACGGCCCCGCTGGTGCCGCGCGCTGAGGGATGCGGGCCGTGCATTCCTTCGAGGCTCCCCATCGGGCGCTTTGCGCCCGATGCCTTGCACCTCAGGATGACGGGACTGAGAGGGAGAAGACCTACCTCCGCCCCTTCACATCCAGCGGCACCGCCGCCTCGTATTTCGAATTATGCAGCACCAGTGACGTTCGCACGTTGCGGACGTGCGGCGCGGCGGTGAGATGCGTCACGAAATCCTGGAAGGTCGCCATGTCGGGCGCGACGCATTTCAGGATGAAGTCGACCTCGCCCGACAGCATCCAGCATTCCCGCACCAGGGGCTCGGCGCGGACGAATTCCTCGAAGGCACGCAAATCCGCCTCGGCCTGGCTGGACAGATGCACGGCGGCAAACACTGTGACGTCGAAACCGAGCTTTCGCGCGTCCAGCAGCCCGCGATAGCCGTGGATATAGCCCTCCTCCTCCAGCGCCCGGACCCGGCGCAGGCAGGGCGGCGGCGAAATGCCGACGCGCTTGGCGAGCTCGACATTGGTGATTCGACCATCGGCCTGAATCTCGGTGAGAATTTTCAGGTCGATCTCGTCTAGGCTCCGCGACACGTGATTGGAACTCCTGGCCTTTGCGGCGGTATTGGGTGGGTTTGTCGCAATCCTCATAGCCTAGTCCGCACGGCTAGCGCAATTTTATTGCGCGTGCAGCGCAATCGACTTTTGTTCCCTGTTGGAAAAATCCGCCGAGAGGGAATGCAATTCTTGCATAGCTCACCAGAAGGCTTAGATTAGCTCTGATATTTCAGCGCCTCCGCGAGGCCTCCCGGCACATTCCGCGCCCGCGCTGCAGATCCCCCGTGAAAGGCGTCCATCGAAATGTCCGCTCCTGTTCATGCAAAGGTCGTCATTATTGGCTCCGGCCCCGCCGGCTACACCGCCGCGATCTACGCCGCGCGCGCGATGCTCGAGCCGATCCTGATCCAGGGCATCCAGCCGGGCGGCCAGCTCACCATCACCACCGACGTCGAGAACTATCCGGGCTTTGCCGACGTGATCCAGGGCCCTTGGCTGATGGAGCAGATGGAGAAGCAGGCGGTCCATGTCGGCACCAGGATCGTCACTGACCTGGTCATCAAGCTTGACACGACGCAGCGGCCGTTCCGCCTCACCTGCGACAGCGGCGACGTCTATCTCGCCGACTCCGTCATCCTCGCCACCGGCGCACAGGCGCGCTGGCTCGGGCTGCCGTCGGAAGCGAAATTCCAGGGCGGTGGCGTCTCGGCCTGCGCCACTTGCGACGGCTTCTTCTACCGCAACAAGGAGGTCGTGGTGGTCGGCGGCGGCAATTCCGCGGTCGAGGAGGCCCTGTACCTCACCAACCATGCCTCGCAGGTCACCATCGTGCATCGTCGCGATCACTTCCGCGCCGAGCGCATCCTGCAGGAACGCCTGTTCAAGCACCCGAAGATCAAGGTGATCTGGGACTCCGCCGTCGACGAGATCTGCGGCACCGAGAACCCGAACAAGGTCACCCATGTCCGCCTGAAGAACGTCAGGACCGGCGCGCTCACGGACGTGAAGACCGACGGCATCTTCGTCGCCATCGGCCATGCCCCGGCAACCGAGCTGGTCAAGGGTCAGGTCAAGCTGAAACCGTCGGGCTATGTCGAGGTCGCCCCGAACTCGACCGCCACGTCGGTGCCCGGCCTGTTCGCCGCCGGCGACGTCGCCGATGAGACCTATCGCCAGGCCGTGACGGCCGCCGGCCTCGGCTGCATGGCCGCTCTCGAAGCCGAACGTTTCTTGGCCCTGCGCGCCAGCGAGCGCGCGGCAGCGGAATGAAGATCATGCCTCGAACACGCGACGGATTTACGGATATGGACTGGGACAAGCTGAAGGTGTTTCACGCGGCAGCGGAAGCGGGCAGCTTCACGCACGCGGGCGAGCAGCTCGGCCTGTCGCAATCGGCGGTCTCCCGCCAGGTCTCGGCGCTGGAGCAGGAGCTCTCGGTCTCGCTGTTCCACCGCCATGCCCGCGGCCTGATCCTCACCGAGCAGGGCGACCTGTTGTTCCGCACCGCGCATGACGTGTTCATGCAGCTGCAGGCGGCGCGCGCCAAGCTCACCGACAGCCGCGAGCGGCCGAGCGGCGATCTCAAGATCACCACCACGCCCGGCGTCGGCATCAACTGGCTGATCCCGCGGCTCGGCGAATTCACCGCGCTCTATCCGGAGATCCGGATCTCGCTGATCGTCACCGACGAGGAACTCGACCTGTCGATGCGCGAGGCTGACGTCGCGATCCGCACCCGCAAGCCGACGCAGCCGGACCTGATCCAGCGCAAGCTGTTCGCGATGGGCTTCCACGCCTATTGCTCGCCGGAATACATCAAGCGCTTCGGCACGCCGCGCACGCTGGAGGAACTCGACTCCCACCGCATCATCACGCTCGCCGACGGCAACTTCGCGCCGCATCTGCAGAACCGTAACTGGCTGGTCGAAGCCGGGCGCAACGGCTCGGGTCCGCGCGAGGCCTATTTCAAGGTCAACAACATCCTCGGTCTCGTGCGCGCCTGTCAGCAGGGCCTCGGCATCGCGGCGCTGCCCGACTATCTGGTCGAGGAGCAGAGCAAGCTCGTGCAACTGTTCGGCGAATCGGATTCGATCCAGCTCGACACCTATTTCGTCTATCCCGAGGAGCTGAAGACGGTCGCACGCGTGCAGGTGTTCCGCGACTTCGTGGTGAGCAAGGCGCAGCGCTGGCCGTCCTGATTTCCGCATGTCTGACATGCGGCCTCGGCTGTTGCTGCAGGGCGCTCGTCAAGCCCATACTGTTTGCACGCTGAGCCTTCGCGTTGCGCATTTGTCCCCCTCCTCCAGTGGCGCGGGAGTTCAGTAATCCCTCTTGGAAGGTGATTGTGTCGGCCTCACGTGGCCAATACCTAAGCCGGGCCCTCGGGTCCGGCTTTTTTTCTGCCGAATCCGGTGTTCACCCTCCGCGTGTATTGACAGTTCCACCTATCCCCCGCATCATTTTCAAATGATCACGAAGTCGTGCGCACTCGTCTCGAAAAAAGGCCCCCATCCCGGGGCCTCGGATTTTTGCGCGCACTAGCTAGACTTCGTCATCGCAGCAAACACCGAAAACCCCGCCACCTGGACGGGGTTTTTTCATGTGCCCTCCGTCTCAGGTTTTTCCCGAGAAGGAGATGGAACATGACCGGACTACGCGAACATTTGCACGGACTCTGGCTGCCGCTGGTGACGCCGTTCCGTGACGGCAAGCTCGATGAGACCTCGCTGCGACGGCTGACGCGGCATTATAGCGGACAGGCCGTCGACGGCTTCATCCTGGGGGCGACCTCCGGGGAAGGCATGACGCTGCGACAGGGCGAGTTCGACCGCCTCGTCGCCGTCGTGCGCGACGAGATGGCGGCGGGCCGCCGCACCTTGCCGATCTGCCTCGGGCTATCGGGCGCCGACACCGCGCGGCTGAAGGATCGCCTCGATGAAACTGCGGACTGGCCGATCGAGGGCTATCTGATCGCATGCCCCTATTACGTGCGGCCGTCGCAGCGCGGGTTGCTGGCGCATTTCGAGGCGCTCGCCGACCACGCGGCGTGGCCGATCGCGCTCTACAACATTCCCTATCGCTGCGCGGTCAACATCACCAACCAGACCATGCTGCGGCTCGCCGAGCATCCCAACATCGTCGGCCTCAAGGATTGCGGCGCCAGCCGCGAGCAGTCGATCGCGCTGCTGCGCGACCGGCCGAAGAATTTTCGCGTGCTCACCGGCGAGGATGCGAACTATCTCGAGGCGCTCACCGACGGCGCCGACGGCGGCATCGTGCTGTCGGCCCACGTCGAGACCGCGACGTTCGCGGCTGTGTACGCTGAAGCGAAGTGCGGCAACCACGATGCGGCGCAAGCGCGCTGGAATGAGGTGGCCGAGCTGACGCGGCTGTTGTTCACCGAGCCAAGCCCCGCGCCGGCAAAGTATTGGCTGTGGCGCAGCGGCCTGATCGACAGCCCCGAAGTGCGCCTGCCGATGGTGGAAGTGAGCAGCGAGCTCGCGGCGACAATCGATCGCGAGATCGAGCGACGGATGAAGGTCGCGGCGTAGCGCGCACTTCGCCTCTCCCCGCTTGCGGGGAGAGGCCGGAATTTGCGCACGCAAATTCCGGGTGAGGGGAGCCTCCGCGGGTCCAGCTGCCAAAACATTTGCGGAGACAGCCCCTCACCCCACCCTCTCCCCGAAAGAACGGGGAGAGGGAGTGACAGAGCGCCCGCGTGGTTAACCGCTTCCCAACACCCTTCGCAGCTGCCGCATGGTGCATCCACGTCTCGTTTACGTGACCGCGCCTATCGTTCGCTCAAACATCTACCAAGAGGGGGAATGACCATGGGGTATCGCACCCGGCCTACGGCCGCGCAGCAATTCGCGCCCGTCGATCTCTTGCGGGGAATTCTCGTCGTATCGTCGTTCGGATTCTGGGCGGTGGTGCTCGGCCTGATGCCGGCGCTGCTGTTTCGGGCCTGGCTCGCCTGAGGCGACGCCGGCGCGGATGGTTAATCCGTGGTAGCAGCCGTGTTCAAATGCGCGCGCGGCCGCGATCCGGAATCTTAAAACATCTGGCGTAATGTTGACGCCCATAAGCGAAGAAATCGCAGGGGCGTTTTGTGAATAGTCATAATG
The DNA here is from genome assembly GCF_014198245.1 of Bradyrhizobium sp. cir1. GTDB lineage: Bacteria > Pseudomonadota > Alphaproteobacteria > Rhizobiales > Xanthobacteraceae > Bradyrhizobium. Next base: position 30,389 of record NZ_JACIHE010000016.1, on the reverse strand, counting down.
AAATGGCGTCGCATTTCGGCGCCGGACAGCAGAGCCTGTCCACCGAAGAAAGCTTCACCACCGAGGACATTCTCTGGGCCGTCGGCATCTGGTCGGTGATCCTGACGCTGTCGCCGGTCATCGTGTTCTACATGCTGATGGTGGCGTAAGCCTCATCTCGAGATTCCGGGTCTGGCGCTTGCGCGCCATCCCGGAATGACGCGTGAACCCAGAAACGCAAAACGCGCGGACCTTCCCGCGCGTTTTCCGTCCGGGGAATGATTTATGAAAATTACGCCGCCTGCTTGTGCATTGCGCCGGACGCCGACGCCGTGCCGCGAATGGCCTTGACCGAACGCTCGATCGCCGCCCACAGCCTTGCGATTTCCTGAGCCGCACGGCTCTCGGCCTGATACTCGCGCGCGCCTTCGCCGTGGCTGAGCGCCATCAACAAATCCGAACGATTGGTGATCTGACCGCCCCACACCGGAGCACGGAATTTCGCCAGCGCCTCGCGGGCGATGGTGACGATCGGGCTCTCGGCTTCGTCGCGCTTGGCTGGCGCACCGTTGAGCACGACCGCGTAGGGCTTGCGCGCCGCGCGGCACATCTGAATGGTTTCCTGCACCGCGTTGACGTCGAACACGCCGGGACGTGCGGGGATGACCACCATGGTGGCATTCTTGATCGCATCGTCGACGACGGCCGAGAGGTTCGGCGGCGTGTCGATCAAGACCCATTCATAACCGTCGCGCTTGGCAGCGGAGACGATGCCGCTGACCGAGTTCACGGCGGCCTTGATCGGCGGCTCGTTGGTGCCGCGCAGCTTGTGCCACAGCGTCAGCGAGCCCTGTGGATCCGCGTCCACGAGCATCACCTGCTTGCTCGCCTTGATCTGCGCGGCGAGATGTGCAGCCAGGGTACTCTTGCCCGAGCCGCCTTTACGCGATGCAAAAACAATAACGTTCATACCCTTGGCCTCCAGATTGACCCCAGGCCGCGAAAATGAATCACCGCGCTGATTCGTGAAAGAAAAATTTACCGGGAGTTGCGTCGCCGCCACGAAATAACAAGTCGTGTTGGCTTTTGAGTCACACTGCTGGGCGCGACGGGACACAAACTGCATGAATCGCGCTTGAAGCGAGCATATGTGCGGTTTTTGAGCAGTACGGCGGCAAAACCGAATGCAACCTTGCCGCGCAAACCGTATCGCGGCTCTTTTCAATCGGGTGTAGCGGTAATCGCCGCAGGCCGGCGCGCGACAACCTCGAACAAAACGAGTCCGGACCTGTCGCAAGGCTGACGCCGCAATCATCTGGTTCGAGGATCGAAGAAACCGCTTCACGCTTGCCGCCAACGGAGGACATAGCCCCGGACATGCAAATGCCCGGGCATTGACGCGCTTTGCGCTTTGGCCCGGGCATCAGGAAGTTTCAAGCAAGGAACGCGCGCGGGGCGCTCAGCCCTCTTCGGTTTTCTTCTTGCTCGCCTTCGCCGCCGGCTTGGAGCTCTTCTTCGTCGAGCTCTTTGACGCGGCCTTGGGCGCGATGTTGGTCGGCCGGCCGGCGCGGGCCTCGCCGGGCTCGGGGCCCTGGCGGAAGAACACCTTGCATTGCGGCGACAGCTGCGCCTTCTTCTGGATCATGCAGGCGGTGATGGCATCGACGTTCGGAACGAACTCGCCGCACAGCCGCATCGCATCCGGCGTGCAGGCCTGCTGCTGCTCCGGCGTGTAGGCAAAGCCTGCACCCGGCTGGACCAGCACGGCCAGGGCGACCCCGGCGATGGCAGCAAGAACGGATTTCCCAGAGCGAAACGCCGGCATCGATCCCCCCCAATGTGTGACCGGGGCGGAGTGTGGGTGAACCGCGGTTGGTTGGCAACGAGGGGGGATGCGAAAGGCGGGAGCTGTGCGGTCTCGGCAACAGGGCGGAGGGGCGCCGCGGCTGGCGAGAGATTGGGGCGGTCCTGCGCATTCGCACGCTGTCATTCCCCGCGCAGGCGGGGAATCCAGTACGCCGCGGCCTCTCGGGGAACGTCGGGCGGCAGTGGAATACTGGATCCCCCGCCTGCGCGGGGGATGACAGTGGTGGGTGTGGGAAGACTGTGCCTAACCCCTTGCTCGGACTAACGAGATCGGTTCCCGCCGCCGACCCCAGCGCCCTCAAAACAAAAACTGCGAAAACAACCCCATGCACAGTAGCCGAGGCTCGATAGATTTGCGGATTTTACGAAGTCGCTTTGACACGTCGGGCAAAACAGGGGCATAATGCCATCATCGAAAAATGTGACGCTGCCGGTGGTGGTGGTGAGATAACTCGGAGACCCCCCCGTAGCGGATGTCCGTTTGGCCTTGGGTTGTAGACGCAGCAGAACACGCGCCGCCATGCGGCTGCCATTTTGGTCTGGCTCAACTCGGCCTGGATACCCCTCGATGTGGTGGGCTTTGGTGATCACCCCGGGCAAATACTCCGTCTGGTTCAAGACGCCGATCGGCGAAGGCGCCGGTATGGTCGAGTTCAGTGCCGACGGGAAGCTCATCGGCGGCGATTCCACCTTTGCCTATGCAGGAAGCTGGACGCAGGAGGGCGAGCACTTCAAGGCCAGTCTGTCTGCCCGACGCACGGAGCCGGGGCCGCCCGGCGTCTTTGGAATGGATGCGATCGACATCGTCGTGTCAGGCCGCTCGGCCGATGGCTCATCCACATCCTGCACGGGCTTCGCGAAACAATCGCCCGGCATCAAGCTCGAAGTGGAGCTTGTCCGGATCCCTGGCGATCGGTGACAATCAGCGCTGGCTCAAATGATCGCTGGATCGAGCATCGACGCACGCTGGCTGCCGAGCGGATTTCGGCTGTTACTCACCTTGAGCGGAACAGGCGATGGCACAGAACGTCTACGACAACCCGGATTTCTTCTCAGGTTACAGCCGACTCCCTCGGCAGGTGCACGGGCTTGCCGGCGCGCCCGAATGGCCGGCGCTGCGCGCCATGTTTCCCGACATGGCCGGCAAGCGAGCCATCGATCTCGGCTGCGGCTTCGGCTGGGTTTCACGCTGGCTGCGTGAAAACGGTGCCAGGACGGTGCTGGGCGTCGACCTCTCCGAGAGCATGATCGCGCGGGCACGGCAGACCACGGCCGATCCCGCAATCGACTATCGCATTGCGGACCTCGAGACGATCGAGCTTCCCGAAGCTGCCTTCGATTTCGCCTTCAGCTCGCTGACGTTCCATTACATCAGCGACTTCGACCGGCTCGCACGCACGATCCATCGCTCTCTCGCGGCGGGGAGCCATTTCGTCTTCTCGATCGAGCATCCGATTTTCATGGCCGCCACTCATCCCCGCTGGATCGAGGACGAGGACGGGCGAAAGACATGGCCGGTCAAGACATGGCCGGTCAACCGCTATGCGATCGAGGGAGAGCGCCGCACCGATTGGTTCGCGAAAGGCGTCGTGAAGTATCACCGCAAGATCGCAACGACACTGAGCGTGCTGATCCGGGCCGGCTTCATCATCGAAGCCGTCGATGAGTTCGCGCCCTCGGTCCAACAAATCAGGGAGAACCCGGCGCTGGAGGAGGAGCTGGAACGGCCGATGATGCTGCTGGTGTCATCGCGGCGATAGGGGCCACGTTGCGGCTTTGCCTCACGGCGTGGCCGGGTGCGCGCGATCGGCAGGCGCCGTCTGCAGAGGCTGCGTCGCGGAAGCTCGCCGCTCGAAAGATGCTGATGTCCATGCCGACCGGCGCGAACGCGCACATCTTTGCGGTTCAGTATCAGCGTCTGGTGAACCCGGTGTCCGGCGCGGTTGCGCCGGGCACGCTGCTGGCGGCGGCGACGTTGCCGGTGGTGGTGATGGTGGTGGTGTAGCGCCGCGCCGACAGAAACTCAGCTGCTGGGTTTACGGTGCTCGGCATGACCAATCGAAGGCGAGCATTTTGACTCAGCCTAGGCAGCCCAGTCCATGATCGCGTCGATGAAGGTCTGAGCCTGGCGGATCGCGTCGAGCTTCGTCGCACAGACACCGACCGACACTGTTCGGCCCTTTCCGACAGTCCACTTCCAACCAGCCGGGTAGCTCATTTCAACGATCGAGAAGCTTACGCCGCGATGTTCCACGGAGAACCTCCGCTAACATGTTGCTGTGTCCGAAAAGGCTACTCCAAATGGCGAATTTGTCCAGCCGAACGCAGGCCCACAATTCGCTCGCGCGGCTTGGATATAAGCGTTCAGGAGAGCGCATGAAGACTTTCCGGAAAACTCAAGCGGCTCGCATAGTACTGCGCGGGGTGACGGTGACAGGGGTTGCGGTGACAAAATCGACCTCGCCCGATGGTGTGGAGTTTCGTGCACTGTCACCGTAATATCGGCTGGTGAACCCGGTGTCAGGCGCGGTGGCGCTGGGGACGCTGCTGGCGGCGCTGACCTTGCCGGTGGTGGTGATGGTAGGGGGTGGCAAGGTACTTTGTGCACTAATTGGATGCTGCCGGATTCCAACGGAAGCTTGGCACAGATCGAGGTGCACTCTCGTCGTAACGCATGACCTTCGGGTTACGAGCCTGACGACTGCGAAGGCCGCTATTCAACACGCTGGCCCGCGCGCCAGCCCATCTCCCAGAAGTCCGCCTCGAGCCGGGTGGCTTCCTTGAAGATCGCAATCAGCTCGGCCTCGCGGGCCGACGTGGCATAGAGATCGGCGAGATGCTCCAAATGCGCCCGCGCTTTGGCAGCCACCTCCTGGTATGGCGCGCCGGAGTACTCGGCGATCCAAACGCGATAGGCGTTCGTCGCAGCGTCAGCATCGGGGCGCGAGGCAAGCCGCGTTGCGATCTCCGCGTACCCGATCACGCAGGGGGCAAGCGCCACCTTGAGTGCCAGCAGATCGCCGCGCATCCCTGCATCGAGCACGTAACGTGTATAAGCCAGCATCTCGACTGCCGGAGGGGCTTGTTCAAGATCGGTCGGGGACAGACCCCAACCGGCGCAGAGCTTCACATGCAGGTTCATCTCGACATCGAGGATGGCAGACAGGCCGGCCGCTGCTTCACGCATGTCGGCAAGCGTGGGCGACTTGTAAACCGAGAGCGCGTAGGCGCGAGCAAACTCGATGAGGAACAAATAGTCCTGAACGAGGTAGTGGCGAAACGCCGCTTCGGGGAGCGAGCCGTCCGCCAATCCGTTCGTGAAGGGATGCTCGGTGTAGGCCCGCCACTCAACGGATGCTTCTGTCTTGAGACGCTCGAAGAAACTCACGATGTTTTTCGCCCGGCTTGTTTTTCCCATGAACGTCCTTGGCTCGCTACCGATAGCGCATTGCGAACCGAGGAGCTACGGTGACAGTGCACAAAACTGGCTTTGAGCAGCGTTACCGATGGAGCACTCCCCCAGGTCGAGAGTTTTATGCACTGTCACCGTAATCCCGGCCGCAGCGGCTAGCCGACGGCGAGCAGGTTCCATGAGAATTTGGTGCGCGAATTGAAACCGCGTACCCCGCTCGTTGGTTGGAGAACAATAGAAACTGTTCTCGGAGATCCCCCATGAGCGACCAGGATATGCTCATCCTGTCCGGATTGGCCGGCCTCGCGTGGTGGACGTACGTGTTTCTGCCGCTGGTCTTTTTCTATGGCTGAGGACGGGTTGTCGCGATTCGCGTTATGCACTGCGGTGAGGTAGCTGCTTCGGTACTGCGCCTCGTGGGTGCTGGTAAGTCGCGAAACCGAGATGATCAGTTTTCGATGTGCTTCACCGTCGAGATCGGCCATCGACCTTCATGTCCCGCGACCGAGATGCGAAGCCCGTGCTCATCATCGAGATAGACGCCGTCAATTGTGCCGGCCTTGCCGTCGGTCAAGACGACGGCCCTGCCGACTAGTTCCTTCTCTGCAGCGTGCAATTCCCGCAGGATGTTCATGGCACGCCGATCGCCAGTGCTCGATGCGCTCATGCACGAAAAAACCTACAGGTGCCGAGAAGTTTCCTGCGCATAGGAATGAGTTACGGTGCAGTGCACGAAATTGTCGGTGACAAGCGTCGCGGATACCGCGCCCTGCACGAAAGGGGAATCTAGTGTGCACAAAATTAGCATTCGCTAGTATTCTGATGGCACGCCCTCCGCGAAATCTGGAGTTTAGTGCACTGTCACCGTAACTAACGTCGGTCATGGCTTTGACCGCGCCCGCGTCGCCACGGCGTTCAACATGAGGCCCATGATGATCATCCCCAATATCGCCTCGCCGGCAACCAATCGGCGCGACCAAGGCGTCATCGGAACGATATCGCCAAACCCGAGTGTCGTTAGCACCACGACACTGAAATACAACATGCGGTCGAACTTGCCGCTCACCTTGAGAGGATCGTTGTTGAGACCACCCACAAAGGCCTCGACCCGCGCCCGATCGGTCTCCGAGCCAACAAGTTTTGTCTCGCACTCAGGCACCGCCGATGAGACAAAACCTTGCAAGGTCGGCTCCAGCTCCTTTCGATTATACTTTATCTGCATCCAATCTGCTGGATACCTTCCGATTGGCCCAAACTGCATCGGGACTCTAGAAACTACGACCGGACGATTGATTGGTATCGTCAGCGGCTCGTTCGGCCTTTCTGGCTTCAGAAGCATGATCTCCGCTTCGAACTCAACGAAGCTTCCTTCAATCTTAAGCTTAGGAAGTATGTAGAGCTCTTTCGTATGAAAGCGCCACAACCCGCCAGCTTTGTTCACCTGCTCATCAATGCACCATAGATGATGCCATAGCTTCGTGCTCAACATCTCTATGACTGCGCGCCTATCCTCACTTCCAGCGCCCTCATACTGAGCATAAGGGGCGTAAAAGCTGCCATCTAACCGCGTGTAGATTACGGCGAACAGCGGCACCAAGGCGAGATAGAAAAAAAGATAGGCGATAGGGTGCACGCGACCCAGGAAGTCAAAGAACCGACCGCCGCCCTTCGCGATCTGCTGAAAAAGAATAATTGGTCGCTTCACCTAAATGCCCCAACGCGAGAGATGCAAAACTGCGGTGACAGTGAATTACGTTCCGCGCAATTCCGCTTATGGGATACCCATTCAGAATTGTACAACGAAAAGTAGAATGGCACTCGGATAGCGCGAGTTGAGCAGCAGGAGTTGGTGCACGGTCACCGTAATCCCATCATCTCGATAACCGCCAGGTCCACCGATCCAGGCTCCGCCAAGCGGCGGCACATTGGGGGTCGATCGCCCGGCTAACCGCCCTCACCACTAAGCCGACAAGAAACGGATTTGACATTGTCAGATTTTTCTATATAGTTTCTGACAAGAGGATGCGCCATGAGCGACGGACCCCACAGAAGCTTGCGAATGCGTAAGGCTCGGAAGGAACTGGCCAAGCGCGGTGATCAGCTTACCTACGACGCCGAGCAGGTCGGGGAAGCCGCATCACATGCGCTCGCGAGCGACTTCAGGAATGAGGTCTCCGCACCGCTGCTCAGCGCCTTGAAGGACGTTTTCAGCGGCCGCGATAATTCATTGGGGCTTCGCGAAATCGCGCTTCAGCAGTTAGAGGACGCCAAAGCACTCGCGGCCGGCTCCGTTTTTGGAATGAACGCGATCACCTGGAGTATCGAGCTTGTTCACGAGGGCCGCCAGGGCAAGGAAGCGCTTTATGAGGCCGTGGGACTCGCCGCCAAGGAGCGCGGGTTCGCCAACACGCGATCGGTGGAGGAGCATTACCTGCGCAAGTCGAGCCAGCGACGTGCGGACGGCGTGGCTGCGCGATTGCAGAGCGCCATCTCCGGGTTGTCGGAGAGCAAGCTTGGTTTGATGCTGGTGAACCCGCAACCGGCTACGCAACGCGTACCGCGCAGGAAGAGGGATGTGAATGACGGGGTGCCGCTGTGAAGAACACGGTAGTACGCTTTCTCGAACTGAACGAACTGACCGTCGACGTCGTTGAGCGTGGCGCCCGCCCGCGCAAGGGCGCGGTGGCCTGCGAGCTAGACTATAACGTCAGCTTCGATACCGAGATATTGGAGTCCTTTTCATCCACCAATTGGCAGGCGGTGGTCTACGACGCGCTTGTCGTGGCAGCAACGGTCGAGTTCTGCGACCGCAGCCTACCTCGCAGTGCGATGAACTGGGGTAGGCGCTTCGCCGCCCGTATTCCTGTCCATGATCCCGCTAGATGGTCGGATCGCTCGGTGATGCGGGCGTTGGTCGATGCACTCAACCTTCTTACCGGCGACAACTGGAATTTCGAGTTTCGCGCTCGCAGGACGAGCGTCGCGACGCCGGCGCAGAACCGGATGGAGTTTCCGAACGATGCCGAGGCCGTAATTGCCTACAGCGAGGGCATGGATTCGCGGGCGGTCGATGGTCTCGTTCGTAACCGTCTCGGGCACCGGCTTGTACGTGTAAGAGTGGGCACCAAACGACAGGACATACCGAGGAAGGCTTCGTCTCATGCTCCGTTTGCGGCGCTGCCCTACAAGGTTAAGTTGGACTGCAACAACGCCGAGACGAGCGCGCGCAGCCGTGGGTTCAAATTCAGCCTTGTGTCCGCTCTTGCCGCCTATCTGATCGATGCGCCATCGGTAATCGTCCCCGAAAGCGGACAAGGCGCTCTCGCCCCAGCGATCCTTCCGGTTGGACAGGGATATTCAGACTACCGAAACCATCCGGTGTTTGCCGTGCTGATGGAGAAGTTTGTCCGCGTTCTGCTCGGACATCAGCTGCGCTATCGCTTTCCGCAGCTCTGGAAGACCAAGGGCGAGACGCTGCGCGAATACGTCGACAACTGCGGCGAGGGAGCGGCGAAGTGGGCCAAGACGCGCTCGTGTTGGCAGCAGTCGCGGCATGCGTCGGTATCGGGCACGTGGCGGCAGTGCGGGATCTGCGCGGCGTGCATGTTGCGGCGGATGAGCGTCCATGCCGCTGGCTTGAACGAGCCGAAGGAGACCTATGTATGGGAGACGCTGAAATCTCCCACCTTCGCGGAAGGCGCGGCCCGCGAATTCAACAATATGACGCCAGCATTACGCGAGTATGCGCTGGCTGGAGTGCTTCATCTCGAGCACTTCGCCGGGATTCGAACGTCCGCCCAATATGCCCTTCTCAAACGTCGCACGTTGAGCGAATTGACGCGCTCATTGGCAGAATCGCCAGAATTGGTCGCGAGCGGGCTAGAACGGCTTCTGCAGCGGCATGAAGCAGAATGGTCCGCATTCACGAGATACCTCGGAGAAGGATCGTTCGTGAGGAAATGGATAGATACGGTACAATGACGGACGCAAGCCGAGAGCTGAGCCCGATAGAACTGGGCGAGAGATTGAAGGTCGCGCGCGAAACCGCGAACGTCACCCAGGATGCGGGTGCGAAGGCCGCTAACATCGCACGCACCACGCTCGTCGCGATCGAGAAGGGACAGCGCAGTGCTCGTATCGACGAGTTGCAAGCGCTCAGTCGCTTTTATGGCGTCTCGGTCAATTCGCTGCTCCGACGCGAGGCAGTCCATGTGGACCTTGTGCCCCGGTTTCGCTCGCTTCCAGAAACCGGCGACGACGGTATCGACCAGGCCGCGCGAACGTTGAACGATCTCGTCCGGGCGGAGGTCGAACTTGAAAGTATTCTGGGCGTGCGGCGAACCCAGAATTACCCGGCGGAGAAGCCAATCCTGCCGGGTGACGTTCGTACCCAAGCGGCACACGATGCGCAAAACTTGAGGAACTGGCTCGGGCTTGGCGAGGGTCCGGTCCAGAATCTGTTTGCGCTGATGGAGCTGCAGCTGGGGGTGCGCGTATATAGCCGCAAGCTTGATCCAAAAGTCTCGGGACTGTTTGCATATGATGAGGCGGTCGGCGCCTGCATTCTGATCAACTCAAGTCACCGGAAGGATCGCCGAAACCAGACCGGCGGTCACGAGCTTGGGCATTTCACCGCCACCCGCCGGCAGCCTGAGGTCTATCAGGACGGAAAGTACGAGAACTCACGGGAGGAGCGTTACGCAAATGCTTTCGGGCGAGCCTTTTTGACGCCGGCTCGTGCCGTCATGGAAAAGTTCAAGGAACTGACGACCGGGGCAAGCCATCTCACGCGGCGACACATCATTTTGCTGTCGGACTTCTTCGGCGTGTCTCGTCAGGCCATGGTCATGCGCCTCGAAGAGCTCGGCCTAACCAAAAAGGGCACCTGGGATTGGTTCAAGGACAATGGAGGCATTACTGACGAGCAGGTTCGTCAAATCCTGGGGCCGGCCGCATACGAAGCTTCCCTCATTGATGGCGCGCAATCATCGCGGCTGTTTTTGCTGGCGATTAATGCGTGGAAGAAAGGCCTGATCAGTGAAGGTCAGATGTCAGACATGCTGAAGCTCGAACGAACGCAAGTCCGCGAGCTGCTCGACGAAGCGGCTGCCGAAGAGGATGAGGCGGATGATCTTTTCAAGCTGCCTCACTGAAGAGGATTGCGAGCTCGTTCTCGACTCGAGCGTCGCGATCAACCTTCTGGCGACGGGTCATGCCGCATCAATCTTGAAAGCGCTGGCGATGCCGGTTTTTTTGACCGCCAACGTTGTGCGCGAGGTAGAGTTTGGTTCTTCTAACGGTCGCCAGGAAATCGGCCTCTTACAGGAAATGATTGCTGACCAAGTCCTGCTGGTCCGCGAGCTTGAAGGAGGGGCATTGGAGAGCTTCTTTGCCCTCGTATCGGGCCCGGCATCCGAGTCACTTGGCGATGGAGAGGCCGCGACGCTTGCTCTCGCTCATGCCAGGGGCTGTTCGGCGGCAATCGATGAAAAAAAGGCGACCCGGCTGGCGGCAGAACGCTTCGCTTCGACAAGGCTTGTCACGACCGTCGATATTCTTGCGCATGATAGCGTTCGGGTCGGGTTGGGTGGCGAGCGGCTGGCCGACGCGGCTTTTCAGGCGCTTCGCCTGGCAAGAATGCAAGTACGTGAGCAACAGTTCGACTGGATCGCCCGACTGATCGGGCCGCAGAATGTGGAAGCTTGCTCAAGCCTCAGGCGTCTGGCAAGGCGAAGATCGACTACTTCAGTTGGAGTTAATAACCCGGTCGATGGCAAGTCGCGTATGAGGGAGACAAACGAGGGCGCCAGCTCTCGACGTTTTCCCTAAACGTCTGACTAGATTGGTACAGTTGGGTGGGCTCGAACCACCGACCTCCTGTTCCACAGACAGGCGCTCTAACCAACTGAGCTACAACTGCATCCTTGCGAGCCGCGCCTTGGGGCGCCCTTGAGGGCCGATCACCGAGGGGGCTGGACGGGGCGGAAACTAGGTGCAACGGGGGTTTTTGGCAAGGCCGCAAACGGACGAAAAACCAGCAGAAATCACCCTCGGCGCAATGAAATCGGGCTTGATAGCGGCGACAAGCGTGCTGCGCTGTCTCTCCCGCCTCCAACGAGACTCCCCGCGGGGAGAGAACCCTCACCCGGCGCGCGGGACGATGCTTCGCATCGCCCGGAACGCGCCGACGTCTCCCGCATCCGCCTTCGCCAAGGCTTCGGCGGACAAGAAGGGAGAGGTGAAAAAACCCGGGCCTCGCGGCCCGGGTTTCTTAATCAAAACAAGCCGGTCCTATCAGGCGGCGGGCTTGTAGAACTTCGAGGCGGAGGCCTTGATCGGCTCGGCGGTCTCGGCGGCGACGCGCTGGCCGATCTCGACCAGCTCCTTGGCCTGGGACTGCAGGGTCTCGAGCTGCTTGCGGGTATGGCCGGTCCACAGCTCCATCGCTTCGGACGGCGATTTGGCGCCAAACAGCTCCTGGGCGAAGTCCAGATGGGCGCTGGTGTTGGCCTTCATGAACTCGACCAGCTTGGCGGTGTACTCGCTCGCGCCCTTGCTGGCGCAGGTGAATACGGCCTCGACGGTGCCGTTGTGGGTCTCGGCCGCGTCCTTGAACTTGGCGTAGCTCTCGCGGGCCTGCGATACGCCCTTCTCGGCGAACGCACGCATCTGCTCGGGAACCTCGAACGGAATGATCGAGGCAGAGAACGGATCAGTCGCACCTGTCATGGTTGTCCCTCACAATTTGGAAAAGTGTAGTGAGTCCGGCGCGCCCGCCGGCCCCCGATTTCCGGACCTGAATTAGCGGGTACGAAGACTGGAAACGCGAAACAAACGAGATGGTTTGCCGGCGCCCGAGTAATATTGCTTCCTATCATGTCAACATTGTGCAACGCAACGCGATCCGGGAGTGCATCGCGAAATTTAATCCCGGACAGGATGAGGTTCCTAGGGGTGGGAACCCGAGGTTGAGGTAGCGGGGTGCGGAGAGTCCGGCGACGGCTGGGGGACTCTTGCTTACCCTCCCCTGGAGGGGGAGGGTCGGCACGCGATCGAGCGAAGCGAGATTGCGTGACGGGGTGGGGTGATCTCTCCACTTGGGCACTGTCCGTCGCGGAGAGACCGTCACCCCACCCCGCTCGCGCTGCGCGCGATCGACCCTCCCCCTCCAGGGGAGGGTGGCACCGAGAGTGCCGCGTGGGCCTCGGCAACGGCCTGACGATTGCCTCCCCCGCGAATCCTGCGGATGCGGCCGGGGTGCGGCTTGCTTGGGTGGCACCATTAAGGTTATCGCGGCTTTCGGCCGCGCTCCGCCTTCCGGGGCCGTGGACCTGCCCGCGCCCGCGGGCAATACTAACCCTTTCTTAAGGCTGCCATTCCGGCAGCCGCCCCCAGAAGACGCCGACAGCGAGACGTGAAGCCGGTTGGATGAGTAGTTCGGATTTCCAGTTGCGAGGCGTGGGCGATCCGCGGCTGGCCGTGCATGCGACCTCGCAGCTCGCCACCTGGCTCTTTGCGGTCGACGGCAGCCGCGTACTGTGGGCCAATCCGGTCGGCGCAAGATTGTTCGGCGCGGCCCATGCCGCCGCTCTAGCAGAGAAGATCTTCGGCCCCGCCGACAGCCATCGCCGCCAGGTGGCGCGGCTGGCTCGCCAGCTGCCGGCGAGCGGCGCCGTGCGGCTGGAGCGGCTGCGCGGCTTCGGCGCCCGGCTCGGCACGCTCATGACCTGCGCCTGCGCGCGGCTCGACTTTGCCGACGGCAAGAACGGCGTGCTCGTCACCGCGCTGGACCCGACCGGGCAAGCCATGCCGCTGGTCGAGCGGCTGCATCGCCTGGTCGAGGCCGCGAAGGTGCCGATGGCGGCGTTCGCGCCCGACGGACTGTTCGTCGGCGCCAGCGAGGCCGCCCGTCCCCTGCTCGGCTTCCGCGATCTGACCGAGGCCGGTCTCGAGCAGGCGTGCAGCGATGCGCTCGCTACAGGCCGCGTCGAGACGCCGATCGGCATCGGGCAGATGGTGCTGCAACGGGTCGGCACGGGCGCCGATGTCGGCCTGGTCGCGCTGATCGAGCCGGCGGCTGCGGATGCTGCGCCTGAAGCTGTGCAGGAGATTGCGCGCGAAGCGGCCGCGTCCGAGGCGCCTGTCCCTGCGGCCGCGGTGCCGGACGATGTGCAGCCCGCGCCGTCGAACGAGACTGCATCCGCAATCCCGCTGTTCGATGCCTTTGCCGAGCCGGCCGAGAGGGAGCCGGCGGCGGAGATCGTGTCGATCCAGGACGCCGTCGCTACCGAAGAGCCTGTCGCGGCAACGACCTTTGAAGCGATCGCCATCGCACCAAAGACTCCGGTTGAAAACCCGCACGCAGCCATTGTGCCGCCGCAGCCCGCGCCCATCACTGGCGGCATGGTCGAGCCGCCGCCCGCTCCCGCAGGGCCACCGCGCCAGCATCCGTTGCGCTTCCTCTGGCAGATGGATGCGGAGGGCCGCTTCGTGCTCGGCTCGGACGAATTCATCCGCCTGATGGGTGCACACACCGCGGCCGGCTTCGGCCGCCCCTGGCGCGAGATCGCCGACCAGTTTGCACTCGATCCGGAGGGACGCGTCGCACAGGCGCTCGAAAGCCACGACACCTGGGCCGGGATCACCGTGAACTGGCCGGCCGACGGCGGCGAGCATCTGCCGGTCGAGCTCGCCGGCCTGCCGGTCTACGACTGCGATCGCAATTTTGCGGGCTTCAGAGGTTTTGGCGTCTGCCGCGATCTCGACGGCCTCAACCGGCTCGATGCGCTGCGCCGCTATGAGCTGTTCGTCGCGCCGCAAGGCCCGCCCGCCGACAGCGTCGAGCCTGAGGCTGAGGCAGCGGCGGCGCCGCCGCCGATCGAGCCGCCAGAGCCTGAGCCAACACCTGAGCCTGTCGCCGAACTGCCCGAACCTCTCACCGAAGCGAATTCACACCCAGCCGATTTGGAAACATCCGTGGAAACGCCTCCCAACGTCGTGCCGTTCCGCAGCCCCGGCGATACCAGATCGCCGACGCTGACGCCGGTCGAGAACAGCGCGTTCAACGAGCTCGCGCGGCAATTGTCCGAGCGGCTCGAACGCGAGCGCGAGAGCATCGCAGCCGCCAGCGTCGAGCCGCCGGCCGTGGAGATCACAGCCGAGCCGCCGCTGTCCGAGCCCGAGCTTGAGCCCGAACCTCTGCCGCCGCCCGCGCCGGCCGAATGGCTGACCGAGCCGGCGCCGCCGGCGCGCGGCACCAGCCTGCGCGACCGCACGCTGCTCGATCTGTTGCCGACGGGCATTTTGATTTATCGCCTCGACCGCCTGCTCTACGCCAACCCGGCGTTCCTCGCGCGCATGGGCTATGCCAGCCTGAGCGCGCTGGAGCATGCCGGCGGGCTGGATGCGCTCTATGTCGAGCCGGGCGTGTCGTCGGCCAGCAGCACCTCGCAAGGCGGCACGCCGGTGACGATCAGCGCGACGCTTCCCAATGGTGAAGCGCCGCTGCCGACGACTGAAGCGCATCTGCACAGCATCGACTGGGACGGCGACAGCGCGCATGCGCTGATCTGCGCGCTGCCCAGTCCTGCACTTGTGGTGGCGGCCCCTGCCGCCGTCGCTGCGCCGCCGGTTGTGGCCGAGCCCATCGTTCCCGAGTCCTTCCCCTACGCGCCCGATCTCGAGCCTGCGGCCGGCGATGCCGACGCCGAAGATCTCGCCGCGATCCTCGACACCACGGCCGAGGGCATCGTCATGTTCGATGCCGAAGGCAACATCCACGCCTGCAACCGCAGCGCCGAGGCGCTGTTCGGCTATGACGGCGATGCGCTGCTCGAGCAGAACCTGGTGGCGCTGTTCGCGCCCGAGAGCCAGCAGGTCGTCGCCGACTATCTCGACAGCGTGAAGAGCCAGGACATCGCGAGCCTGCTCGACCATGGCCGCGAGGTGCTGGGGCGCGAGAAGAAGGGCGGCGCCATTCCGCTCGCGATGATCATGGGCCGCACCCGGCCCGACGGCCCGAACTTCTTCGCCGTGTTCCGCGATCTGTCGCAGAGCAAGAAGGGCGAGAGCGAGCTGACGCAGGCCCGCCGCCTCGTCGACGGCGCGGCGAATGCCAAGGCCGACATGCTGGCGCGCATCAGCCACGAGATCCGTACCCCGCTCAACGCCATCATCGGCTTTGCCGAGGTGATGATCTCGGAGCGCTTCGGCACCCTCGGCAACGAGCGCTACGGCGAATACATGAAGGACATCCGCGCCTCCGGCGAGCGCGTCATCGCCATCATCGACGATTTGCTGGAGCTGTCGCGGATCGAGACCGGCAAGCTCGACCTCACCTTCGCCAACCTCAACCTCAACGACCTCGTCGAGGCCTGCGTCGTGGTGATGCAGCCGCAGGCCAACCGCGAGCGCATCATCATCCGCACCTCGCTGGCGCATGCGCTGCCGCTGGTGAGCGTGGACGCGCGCGCGATGCGGCAGATCACCATGAATTTGATCTCGAACTCGATCCGGCTGGCCAGCGCCGGCGGCCAGGTCATCGTCTCGACGGCGATGACCGACCGCGGCGAGATCGCGCTTCGCATCCGCGACACCGGCCATGGCCTCTCAGAACGCGAGGTCGCTGCCGCCATGGAGCCCTTCCGCACCCCGCCGCCCGGGGACGCCGCAGACAGTTCCGCGCTCAATTTGTCGCTGACGAAAGCGCTGGTCGAAGCCAACCGCGCCCAGTTCAACATCAAGAGCGCCGGCCACGGCACGCTGATCGAAGTGGCGTTCGCTCCGGTGACGGCGGGGGCGTGAGGCGACGGCTATCGCATTCGTCCTCCGTCATTGCGAGCGAAGCGAAGCAATCCAGACTGCCTCCGCGGTGAGACTCTGGATTGCTTCGCTTCGCTCGCAATGACGATGTGGATACAGCCCGAACAAAAAGGGCACGGCTTGCGCCGTGCCCTTTCGCTCTCATCGTGCCTGGTCTCAGCTGTAGATCTCGAACAGGCCGGCGCCGCCCTGGCCGCCGCCGATGCACATCGTCACCACGCCCCACTTGGCCTTGCGCCGCGCGCCTTCCTGCAGCAGATGGCCGGTGAGACGGGCGCCGGTCATGCCGAACGGATGGCCGATCGCGATCGAGCCGCCGTTGACGTTGTACTTGGCGGGATCGATGCCGAGCTGGTCGCGGCAATACAGGCACTGGCTGGCGAAGGCCTCGTTGAGCTCCCACAGATCGATGTCGTCGATCTTGAGGCCGGTGCGCTTGAGCAGCTTCGGGATCGCGAACACAGGGCCGATGCCCATCTCGTCGGGCTCGCAGCCCGCGGTCGCCCAGGCGACGAAGCGGCCGAGCGGCTTGAGGCCGCGCTTCTCGGCGTCCTTGGCCTCCATCAGCACGACGGCGGCGGCGCCGTCGGAGAGCTGGCTGGCATTGCCGGCGGTGACGAACTTGCCGGGGCCCTTCACCGGCTCGAGTTTTGCCAATCCATCCATCGTGGTCTCGGGCCGGTTGCACTCGTCGCGATCGACGACGTAGTCGACGATGCTCTCGGCCTTGGTCTGCTTGTCCACCACCTTCATCTTGGTCTTCATCGGGACGATCTCGTCCTTGAACTTGTTCGCCTGCTGCGCCGCGGCCATGCGGCGCTGCGATTCCAGCGAGAACTCGTCCTGGTATTCGCGGCTGAGCTTGTAGCGCTCGGCGACGATGTCGGCGGTGTCGATCATCGCCATGAAGATGTCGGGGGCGACCTTGAGCAGATCAGGATCGACCCATTCCTTCGGCGAGCCGCCGCCGGGGATCGAGATGCTCTCGACGCCGCCGGCGACGATGCAGTCGGCGCCGTCGGAGCGGATCGAGTTGGCGGCCATCGCGATGGTCTGCAGCCCCGATGAGCAGAAGCGGTTCACCGAGACGCCGGCCGTGGTCTTCGGCAAACCGGCGAGCAGCGCGGCCTGGCGGCCGATGTTCGGCGCGCCGTGGGCGCAATTGCCGAGATAGCAGTCCTCGACATAGTCCTTCTCGACGCCGGCGCGGCTCACAGCGTGCTGGATGGCGTGGGCTGCGAGCGACATCGGCGGCGTGATGTTGAACCCGCCGCGGCCGGATTTTGCGAGGCCCGTGCGCGCATAGGAAACGATGACGGCTTCACGCATTGTTTTCTCCCTTGTCGAACGATTGGTACGAAGCGTCCTGCAGCCATTGGTACACAAAGTTGGGGGAGTGCGGGAAAATAAAACGCCGCCTCCGGTGAGGGAGGCGGCGTTGTTCCGCAGGTCGGAATATATGATGCCCGTCATTCCGTGGCGCGCGCCACGGAATGACCGCGCCTCAGAAAGTCAGCGCCTTGGCCTGCTTGACCTGCGGCAGGGCCTGCACCTTGGCGAGCACGTCCGCCGGCACCGCGCCGTCGACCTCGACCAGCGCGATAGCGTCGCCGCCCTGCTCGACGCGGCCGAGATGGAAGGTCGCGATATTGATCTTGGCGTCGCCCAGGAGGCCGGCGAAACTGCCGATGAAGCCCGGCTTGTCCTCGTTGGTGACGTAGATCATCGACTTGCCGAACTCGGCGTCGACGCGGATGCCCTTGATGTCGACCAGGCGCGGCTTGCCGTCGTGATAGACGGTGCCGGAGACCGAGCGCTCCTGGCGTTCGGTCGCGACCGTCACGGTGATCAGGCTTTCATAGTCGCTCTGGGCGGCGCGCACGATCTCGTCCACCACCATGCCGCGCTCCTTGGCGACGACCGGGGCGGACACCACGTTGACCTCGCCCAGCATCGGTCGCAGCAGGCCCGACA
This sequence comes from Bradyrhizobium sp. cir1, assembly GCF_014198245.1. GTDB lineage: Bacteria > Pseudomonadota > Alphaproteobacteria > Rhizobiales > Xanthobacteraceae > Bradyrhizobium. The sequence continues at coordinate 12,337 of NZ_JACIHE010000016.1, read as the reverse complement.
GCACGGCGGAGGTGATCGCCTTGATCTTCATCTCGGCGACGTGGCCCTCATAAGTGATCTCGACCTTGAGGATTCCGGTCTCGGTGAGCTGGCCGGCGAACGAGCCGAGCTTCTCGGCGAGCGCGATGAACGGCTTCAGCTTCGGCGCTTCTTCCGCCGTGATCGAGGGGAAGTTGACCGCGTTCGAGATCGCGCCGGTCAAGAGGTAATCCGACATCTGCTCGGCGACCTGGAGCGCGACGTTCTCCTGCGCTTCCGTGGTGGAGGCGCCGAGATGCGGGGTGCAGATCACGTTGGGATGGCCGAACAGCACGTTGGAGGTCGCGGGCTCCTCGACGAAGACGTCGAAGGCGGCACCCGCGATGTGCTTGGAATTGAGCGCATCGACCACCGCCTGTTCGTCGACGAGGCCGCCGCGGGCGCAGTTGATCAGGCGCACGCCCTTCTTCATCTTGGCGATCGCGGCCGCGTCGATGATGTTCCTGGTCTTCTCGGTCAGCGGCGTATGCAGCGTGATGAAATCGGCGCGCTTGAGGAGGTCGTCGAGATCGACCTTCTCGACGCCGATGTCCTTGGCGCGCTCCGGCGACAGGAACGGATCGAACGCGATCACCTTCATGCGCAGACCGAGCGCGCGGTCGGCGACGATCGAGCCGATATTGCCGCAACCGACCACGCCCAGCACCTTGCCGGTGATCTCGACGCCCATGAAGCGGTTCTTCTCCCACTTGCCGGCCTGGGTCGATATGTCGGCCTGCGGGATCTCCCGGGCGAGCGCCAGCATCAGGGTGATGGCGTGCTCGGCGGTCGTGATCGAATTGCCGAACGGCGTGTTCATCACGATGATGCCCTTGGCCGTCGCGGCCGGGATCTCGACATTGTCGACGCCGATGCCGGCGCGGCCGATCACCTTCAGCTTCGCCGCCTTCTCGAGGATCTTGGCGGTCGCCTTCGTCGCGGAGCGGATCGCAAGGCCGTCGTAATTGCCGATGATCTCGGCCAGCTTGTCCTTGTCCTTGCCGAGGTTGGGCTGGAAGTCGACCTCGACGCCGCGGTCTTTGAAGATCTGCACGGCGGCGGGAGAGAGTGCGTCGGAAATGAGAACTTTGGGTTTGGTCATGGGGATGATCCGTGGTGCGTGCTGCATTTACGGAATGTCATCTGCGGGCTTAAGCGCGAAGCGCGTCTTCACGCCAGAGCCCCGCGGATCCATCTCTCTTGATCGATGGATGGCCGGGTCAAGCCCGGCCATGACGAGAATAAGTTGGAGCGAACTACGCCGCCTTGGCCAGCGTGGCCTTGGTCTCGGCGAAGGCCCAGTCGATCCACTGCGTCAGCAGTTCGACGTCCTTTGCTTCCACCGTGGCGCCGCACCAGATGCGCAGGCCGGCCGGCGCATCGCGGTAATAGGCGAAGTCGTAGCCGGCGCCTTCCTTCTCGACCAGCGCGACCAGCTTCTTGCTGAACTCCGCCTGTGCGTCGTCCGAGAGCGAGGTGATCGCGGGATCGGTGAACTTCAGGCACACCGAGGTGTTGGAGCGGATCGAGGCGTCCTTGGCCAGGAAGTCAATCCAGGGCGTCTTCGCCTTCCAGTCGGCCAGCACCTTGGTGTTGGCGTCGGCGCGCGCGATCAGCGCCTTGAGGCCGCCGATCGACTTGGCCCAGTTCAGCGCATCGAGATAGTCCTCGACGCAGAGCATCGAGGGCGTGTTGATGGTTTCGCCGACGAAGATGCCTTCGTTGAGCTTGCCGCCCTTGGTCATGCGGAAGATCTTCGGCAGCGGCCAGGCCGGCTTGTAGGTCTCGAGCCGCTCCACCGCGCGCGGCGACAGGATCAGCATGCCGTGCGCGGCTTCGCCGCCGAGCGCCTTCTGCCAGGAGAAGGTGACGACGTCGAGCTTGGCCCAGTCGAGCGCTTGCGCAAACGCGGCGGACGTCGCGTCGCAGATGGTCAGGCCTTCGCGGGTCGCGCTGATCCAGTCGGCGTTCGGCACGCGCACGCCCGAGGTGGTGCCGTTCCAGGTGAAGACGACGTCGCTCTTGGGATCGACCTTGGAGAGGTCGGGAATCTCACCGTAAGCAGCGTTGAGCTTGGTGACGTCCTTGAGCTTCAATTCCTTGACGATGTCGCTGACCCAGCCCTCGCCGAAGGATTCCCAGGCGAGCGTGGTGACGGGCCGTGCGCCGAGCAGCGACCACAGCGCCATCTCGACCGCGCCGGTATCGGAGGCCGGCACGATGCCGATGCGATAATCGGCGGGCACTTCAAGCACTTCGCGCGTCAGATCGATCGCGAGCTTGAGCTTGGTCTTGCCGACCTTCGCACGATGCGAGCGGCCGAGCGCTGCGTCCTTGAGATTTTGGGCGTTCCAGCCGGGGCGCTTGGCGCAGGGGCCGGAGGAGAAATGCGGCACGGTCGGCCGCGAAGCGGGCTTCGCTACAGTCATAATCTACCCTTCCAGATAGTAAGCCTCCCGTTGGGGGGAGGTGTCCCGCCGCGGCTGATACGGGAATCGGGAAGAGACGTCAAGGAAGTTTGGGCGTCTCACGCTGGAGTGAAGGCGCCTCGGGGGCGATTTCCGGGGATTCGACAGCAGTGAGCGCATTCAGCAAGTCCGTGGCCTCGCTGATCAATTGCGCGGCACGGCGGCGGCTGCCGACTTTCAGAATGCACTTGTCGTTGGCCTGCACAACGTAGTCGTTGCCGACCTTGATGATTGAATAGCTTGTCATCGAAATCCCCGAACCGACCGAGCCCGGTGTCTGACGCTGCGTAGCACCGTTCGTTGCCGCGTCCACGTGAACGACGGACGGGTAGTTTACCGGCTCTTAAGATGAACGAATGCGCGATCCGATTTCGCTGATCCAGCAACCGCACGCGGCCAGAGCCCCATTCCGATACAACCGGAACGAGACTCTGGATTTTTGTATTGACGCGTTTTCGTTACGCGAACCGGTATCCACTTCGCTCGAAAACGCTCTTGCTGCCTCAAAAGCGGACAGTCATGCCGACATGACTCGCTGTGAAGCCGAGCCGCTTGTAGAAGCGCTGCGCATCCACGCGCGTCTGGTGCGTCAGCAGTTCGACCAGATTGCAGCCGCGCGCCTTTGCTTCCGTCACGGCCCATTGTACCAACTGCTCGCCGATGCCGCGGCTGCGACAATCGGAAGCAACGCGCACATCCTCGAGCAGACCGCGGATGCCGCCTTGCGAGCTGATGCCAGAGAGAACAGCGAGTTGCAGGCAGCCGACCACTTTGCCCTCGCTTTCGGCAACCACGAGCGACAGATTTGGATCGCGCTCGACCCGCTCGAATGCCGCGTAGTAGGGCGCAGGCAGCGGATCCTCCACGCGCTCGCGCGCGCGCCCGAGATGATCATCGGCCAGCATCGCCACGATCGCCGGGACGTCCTCGCGGCGCGCGGGACGGATCGACACGGACTTATCGTTCATACGGGAAACTCCAGGAATCAGCGCGAGAATCGGCCCAAGAATCAGCGCGCCGGCGGCAGGCCGAGAAAGGCCTCGGCCGCACCGATCCAGCGGCGGATGGCCGCATGGCGACCGAGATCGAAACCGCCTTCATGCGCGAGGCGCGTATAGGCGAGCAGCGAGACGTCGGCGAGCGAGACGGCATCGCCGGCGAAGAAGCGGCTGGTGGCAAGATGCTGCTCCATGCGGTCGAGCGCCGCATAGCCGCGCTTGACCTTTTCAGGATCGAGCTCGGATACGTCCTTGCCGAGATAGACGATGAGGAAGCGGCACACCGCGATATAGGGCTCGTGGCTGTACTGCTCCCAGAACAGCCATTCGTCCATCTTCGCCGCAGCGAAAGCATCGCGCGGAATGAGGCCGCTGTCGCGGGCGAGATAGCGGATGATGGCGTTGGACTGCGCCAGCGTGCGGCCGTCGTCGAATTCGACGGTCGGCACCTGGCCGGCGCCGTTCATCTTGAGGAATTGCGGCGTGCGCGTCTCGCCCTTGCTTGTGTCGATCTCGATCCAGCGATAGGGCAGCGCGAGCTTGTCGCAGACCCACTTCACCTTGAGGCAATTGCCCGAATTGCTGTCGCCGAAGATCTTCATCGCTGCCGCCCCGCTGTCGGAGCGACAGAGCATCAGGACGAAGCGAAGCTGTCAACAGGAAGCGGACCGCTCAGAACTTGTAGCCGGCGCCGACACGGAAGTTGTTCAGGCCAACGGTGATGTCCTTCACGTTCGAGAAGCCGACATGCTCCCATTCGCCGCGAACCAGGAAATTACCGCAGATCGCGTATTCGATGCCGATACCGGCCGTCCACCCGTACATGAAGCTGTTGGTTCGTTCCTCGACCTTGGACAGCGTGTCTGAACCGGCTGGCAGATGGCGATGAACCGTCGTGGTCACACCGCCGCTGACCACGCTGTCGTCGAAGTCGTCGTATTTCTGCCAATGCACGGTCGCGAAGCGCGAGACTTCAGCGCGCCCGATCGCCAATCCGGCGAAGCCATACGGCATGAAATCGCCGCCGTCCCAGCCGATCCGGCCACGGAAGGTGGCGTAATCCTTCAGCTTCAGCGCAGCACCACCGCCGAGCGTGGTGACATAGGTATAGGTATGGCCGGCCGGCGCCGTCTCGCCATCGAGAATCCGAGTCATGGAATCGCTGGCCGAACTCGAGATGTTGTTCATGTAGCTGTAATTGGCTTCGACGCCCATCACGGCATCGTAGATTTGCCAATTCTTGCCGATATAGGCGCCGAAGCCGGTCGACTGTACGTGGTTCTTCGGCAGCAGCGACCAACCGCCGACCGGAGCCTGGAGAATGCTGTTGCGAAGCATGAAATCGGTCATCGACTTCGGGGCGTGACTGAAGTCGATGTCGGTGGTGGCAAAGCCGAACTGGCCGCCGACATAGAAGCCGTCCCAATTGTGGCTCGCCTTCGACAAGCCATCGGTGAAGCTGCCGCGCAGGATGGGCAGGTCCGGCATGTCCGCCGCGTGCGCAGCCGACACCATCCCCAACATCGCCGCCACCAGCCAAAGCCTACGCATTGCAACGCTCCAAATCGGACCCGAAACTTCGCCGATGATCATGGCTCGTTAACCTTAACCAATGGTTGCGTCCGGCGATTTCGCCGCCATCGAGCCATGAAAAATCCGCAAAGCAAAACGGCGCGGGATGATCCCGCGCCGTTAAGACGTCTTAAGCGATGAGGCTGCCGATCAGCCCTTGGTGACGAGCGGCGGCGGCACGTAGGCCGGCGGGCTGTCGAGATTCCAGCGCACGCCGAACTTCAGGTCATGCGAAGTGATGTCCTTGAACTTGAAGACGTTGTTGGTCGTCGCGCCAGTGTAATCCGACAGAATTCCGGTCTGCCCCGGGCCTAGATCGACATAGCTGTAGGCGAGTTCGAGGACGAGGTTCGGATTGACCTTATAGGCAAGGCCCGCATGAGCGGCCCAGGCGAAATTCCACTTCGAGCTCGTCGGGGCGGTGGCAAAGCTCGTGGTGGAGAACGGCAGGCTGTTGGTGCCGGTATCGGAGAAGTTCGCGATCGAGACCTGCGCGCCGCCGACGCCGGCGCCAATGAACGGCGTGATGCACCACCACGTACCGAGATCGACATACGCGTTGGCCAGGACCAGCCATTCGGACTTGCTAGCGCTGTAATTGTCGATGCCGTTGTAGGCCACGCCACCGGCGGTGCCCGTGAAGCGATCCGTGCCCTTGAAGTTCGAGTTGCCACGGTACTGTCCGGTCACGTCGGCGCGGAACCAGTTGTTGAACCGGTAGCCGACGCCGAGGCCGTAGATGCCGGCGGTGTCGAACGAAGTCTTCTGGTCGAACGAAGTGAGCTGCGAATACGCCGACTCGCGGCCGTAGTGGAGATCACTGGTCTTCTGATTGCTGAAGCCGATGTCGCCGCGGAGATACCAGCCGCCGAAGTCGGCGGGCGGAGCCGGCGGCGCGTACATCGGAGGGGGCGCGGCGATCGGCATGTCGGCGGCAAACGCCATCGACGAGATCAGGGTTGCCGCACCCGCGGCAAGAAGAGACTTAACGCTACGCATTGGCTTCGTCCTTATGGCCGGTGAGGCAAAATGCAGACGCCTCACGTTCTGGAAACTCACGACCCGGACGATGGCACTAAATGTTTAAGCGCCACTTAACCCTAATTTTTAAGGTTGATTTTTTCTCACTGTACACGCGGATGCGGCAGGAGCGGTGCAAAAATGCAAGCGTTGGGCGGAGCACAATTGCTAACGATGTATGAAGCCGCAACGCAGCAAAACAGAAACTGTTAACGCGCGTGGCGCGGCAGCTTGGGCAGGAATATTGCGAGCAGCCCGATCGCCGGCAGATAGGCGCAGACCTGATAGACGAACTCGATCGAGGTGTGGTCGGCGAGCTTGCCGAGCACGGCAGCCCCGAGGCCGCCGATGCCGAAGGCGACGCCGAAGAACACGCCGGAGATCATGCCGAAGCGATGCGGCACCAGTTCCTGCGCGAACACGATGATCGACGACGTCGTCGAGGAGATGATCAGCCCGATGATCACTGACAGCACCGCGCTGGCGTAGAGCCCGGCATAGGGCAGCGCCAGCGTGAACGGCAGCGCGCCCAGGATCGAGATCCAGATCACGATCTTGCGGCCGAAGCGATCACCCAGAGGACCGCCGAAGAACGCGCCGACCGCATTCGCCGCGAGGAAGATGAAGAGATAGATTTGCGCTGCCTGCGTCGACACGCCGAAACGGTCGATCAGGTAGAAGATGTAATAGCTCGACAGGCTCGAGACGTAGAGCTGTTTTGAGAACAGCAGCGCCACCAGCACAAGAAGTGCAACGGCAACACGGCGCGCGCTCGGCCCGCCGGGCCGGGTGTGGACGGGCGCGGCCTTCTTCGTCGTGATCTGCGGCGCGTACCAGCGCCCGATGCGCCAGAGGATGAGAATCGCGAGGAACGCGATCGAGGAGAACCAGGCGATGCTGCCCTGCCCGAACGGCACCACGATCAGCGCAGCGAGCACCGGCCCCATCGAGGTGCCGAAGCTGCCGCCGAGCTGAAACACCGATTGCGCAAAGCCGTAGCGGCCACCGGAGGCGAGCCGCGCGATTCGCGCGGATTCGGGATGGAACACCGCCGAGCCGAGGCCGACCAGCGCGGCGGCGACGAGGATGACGAGATATTGCTGCGCGACGCTGAGCAGCAGCAGGCCGAAGAAGGTCGAGGCCATGCCGATCGACAGCGAATAGGGCTGCGCCTTCTTGTCGGTGTAGTGGCCGACCACCGGCTGCAGCAGCGAGGCCGTGAACTGGAAGGCCAGCGTGATCATGCCGATCTGCGCGAAGTCGAGCGCGTAGGTGTCCTTCAGGATCGGATACACCGAGGCGATCAGCGACTGCATGGTGTCGTTGAGGAAGTGCGAGAAGCTGATGCCGGCAAGCACGACATAGGCCGGCCCGGCAGCGGCCTTGGCACCGGGCGCTGCTACGTCGGCGACGACGACGGGCTTGGTCAGCGTTTCCTCTGAGACGACGACAGACTTGCTCAATGCAGCATCCCGGCACGGCAGATTGCCTCGACCTGCTGATTACGATGCAAGCGGTGATGGAACCAGCGCCAATCGCAAATGGCTGGAATGCGGGTGTCTTAGCCCTCTCCGCGAGTCCGATATCGTAGCAACCATTAAAGCGACGCCCCGATTGCCTGGAGCATGACGCCGCGCTTGCGGCCGTCAAGGCGTGGCCTGGCGGCATCTTGTGTGAGGCGGGAACTGAGCGACGGCCAGCCTTGACGGCCGCGGCACGCGGCGTCGTTGTGATGGCAGGTCGGGACGAAGAAACGGTCGCCTGATCGAACAAAGAAACGCGGGTCAGGCGACGGACAGTTTGGCATTTTGTGGCGCCTGGGCGCCCCACGGCGTTCCGCGGGCGACGACGGCGTTGATAATGACGAGCAACTTCCTGGCGCAGGCGACGAGCGCGGATTTGTGGCACTTGCCGGCGGCGATCAGCCGGCTGTACAGGCCCATGAGTTGCGGATTCCAGCGGAAGGATGCCGGAAAAGCCGCGGTGTAGAGCGCCCGGCGCAGGCGTTCGCGTCCGCCTGTGATGTGACGGGCGCCGACGCGATTGCCGCTGTCGTCGTCGTAGGGCGCAAGCCCGCTGAGCGCTGCGGCCTGCTCGCGCGTGACGTTGCCGATCTCGGGCATCCTGACCAGCACGGCCACCGCGGTCGGGCGGCCGCAGCCGGCGACGCTGTGGATCAGATCGAGCCGTGCGGCGAAATCAGGATGCTTGCGGATCGCCGCCACCAGGGCCTTGAACTCGGCTCGTTTTGACTTCGCCAAGAGAGCAATCTGCTCCTTCCAGAGCCCTTGAATACGCTTGTCGCGGCAGCTCTCGAGCCGGTTCTTCAGTCTTGCAATGTCCTCGGTGAGCTGTTCGACCATCGTCAAATGCTCGGCAAGAGGCTGCAGCCGCGGGTCCGGGGCGGGATGGATCGTCTTGACTGCGGCAGTACACATTGCGATCAGCGCTGCGTCGATCCTGTCGTTCTTGGCGAGCAACCGATGGAACGTGCCATAGGCGCGAACCTGCTTCGGCTGAAACAGGATGACGACGAACCGCCTGCGCCGCAGCTCGGCGACGACGGCCTGCTCATAGCCTCCGCTTGCCTCGATCCCTATCCGCTTGACTTTGTGGCCCTTCAACCACTCCACCAACGCCTGGTGGCCTTCCGCCGTGTTGTCGACGCGCAGCTGCTCCGAGCTGCCATCGATCGCCACGTCGAGCTTATCTTTGCCGGTATCGATCCCGGCACAGATCGTGATACGCTTGGCCATCTTCCTCGACCCTCCCTTGTTATGCGAACCTAGAGTTCGTTCAACCATGCGGGTCCCGATGAAGTGCCGACCGCGATCCTGCTACGAAACGCAGCCCTCAAGGCTTCGGTGGGCATCGATCCGATCGATCGGCGGCCCAGCTCAGGCGGCCACCCGAGCTGGGCCATTCCTCACGGAACGTGGCCATCCTAACCCAGTGCGCTAATACAAGGGTGGGCAAAGGCGCGCTTGCGCCGTGCCCACCATCTTTCCGATACGGCGCCAGAAGGGTGGGCACGCTGTCGCTTTGCCCACCCTACGATATCTGCGTTCGCGGAGAGATACCCCTCATCCGGCGCGCTTACGCCGCGGCCTGGCCGAGCGCGGAGACGATGGTGTCGACGATGTCCTCGACCAGGATGCGGTCCTCGCCTTCGCCCATGACGCGGATCACCGGCTCGGTGCCGGAGGAGCGGATCAGGAGACGGCCGTGGCCGTTGAGGCGCTTCTCGCCGTCGGAGATCGCCGACTTGACGTCGGAATCATCGAGCGGCTTGCCGCCCTTGTGGCGGACGTTCTTGAGGATCTGCGGCAGCGGATCGAAGCGGTGGCAGACTTCCGACACCGGGCGGCGCAGCTTCTGCACCACGGCCAGCACCTGCAAGGCGGCCACGAAGCCGTCGCCGGTGGTGGCGTAGTCGGACAGGATGATGTGGCCTGACTGCTCGCCGCCGAGATTGTAACCGCCGTTCAGCATCTGCTCGAGCACGTAGCGGTCGCCGACCGGCGTGCGCACGAGATCGATCCCCTGCCCTTTGAGGAAGCGCTCGAGGCCGAGATTGGACATCACGGTGGCGACGATGCCGGGACGCGAGAGGCGTCCGTCTTCCTTCCAGCTCTGCGCGATCACCGCGAGCAGCTGGTCGCCGTCGACGACATGACCACGCTCGTCGACCAGGATGACGCGATCGGCGTCACCGTCCAGCGCAATGCCGATGTCGGCGCGCATCTCGCGCACCTTCTTCGACAGCGCCTCCGGCGAGGTCGAGCCGCAATCCTTGTTGATGTTGAAACCGTCGGGCTCGACGCCGATCGGCACGACGTCGGCGCCCAGCTCCCACAGCGCTTCTGGCACCACCTTGTAGGCGGCGCCGTTGGCGCAATCGATCACGACGCGCAGCCCGTCGAGCGAGAGGTCGCGCGGCAGCGTGCGCTTGGCGAATTCGATGTAGCGGTCATGCACGCCGTCGATACGGCGGGCGCGGCCCAGGCTCGCGCTCTGCGCGAGCCTCTTGTCGAGGCATTCGTCGAGCAGCTGCTCGATCTGCCGCTCGACGTCGTCGGAGAGCTTGAAGCCCTGCGGCCCGAACAGCTTGATGCCGTTGTCCTCGAACAGATTGTGCGAGGCCGAGATCATCACGCCGAGATCGGCGCGCATCGACTTGGTCAGCATCGCGACCGCCGGCGTCGGCATCGGGCCGACCAGCAGCACGTCCATGCCGACCGAGGTGAAGCCTGCGACCATCGCGTATTCGATCATGTAGCCGGACAGGCGGGTGTCCTTGCCGATCACGACCCGGTGGCGGTGGTCACCGCGCTGAAATGCGAGGCCTGCGGCCTGGCCGACCTTGAGCGCGAGCTCCGGCGTGATCAGTCCGTTGGCGCGGCCCCGGATCCCGTCCGTCCCGAAATATTTGCGACTCATATCGTCCCCCAAGCAACAACCAGGGACTCCCCTCTACAACCACGGGCTGCCCGAACAGGCCCCGCATCCCTGATTTGCTGAGGCCTTATAAAGCCATCGCGGCTAACTTGGCTTCAAAAAATATGATGAATCATTACGGAACCAGGCTCGCCGCCGTCCCAGTAACACATTGTTAACATTATAGTTCCGGCGTGACCAGCGGAAAGCGGGCGGAACCTGCCCTAGCCCGAGCGCTTCACATGGCCGTCGTCGCGGCTCGGCGCCGGCTGGGTGACGTTGACGGGATCGGAGCCCGGAAAGGTCTCTTCCAGCCCCTCTTCCAGCGCGTCCTCGAGATCCTTCTTCTCCTTGATCTCTTCCGGCGAAGGTCTCGCGTGTGGCCTCGTCATGGCACCCTCCTCTCAAACGATTTGGCTGTGCATCCAACCATGCTAGATGACCCCTCGATCTTCCGATGCAAGACTCTTGGGTAAAGACGGGCCGGGGAAACGTTCATGAAGCACATCACCTGTATCGACGATCTTCGCGCGCTGCATAAGCGCCGCGTGCCGAAGGCGTTTTTCGACTATTGCGACCGCGGCTCCTATGCCGAGGAAACGCTGCGCGCCAACCGCGAGGATATGCAGGCGATCAAGTTCCGCCAGCGCATCCTGGTCGACGTCTCCAAGCGCGACACCGCGACCACGATCCTCGGCGAGCCCTCGACCATGCCGCTGATCCTGGCGCCCGTCGGCCTGCTCGGCATGCAGCATGGCGACGGCGAAATCTACGCCTGCCGCGCGGCGCAGGCCGCCGGTATCCCGTTCACGCAATCGACGATGTCGATCTGCTCGATCGAGGACATCGCCGCCAATGTCGAGAAGCCGTTCTGGTTCCAGCTCTACGTGATGAAGGACCGCGGCTTCATCAAGGACCTGATCCAGCGCGCCATGGCGGCCAAGTGCAGCGCGCTGGTGCTGACCGTCGACCTGCAGGTGATCGGACAGCGCCACGCCGACATCAAGAACGGTATGACGGTGCCCCCCGAGTGGTCGCTGTCGAAGCTCCTGGATTTCGCCAGCAAGCCGGCCTGGGTCGCCGGCGTGCTGCAGGGCAAGCGCCGCACCTTCGGCAACATCGCCGGCCACGTGAAGAACACCGAGGATCTCAACCGCCTCGCCGAGTGGACCGCATCGCAGTTCGACACGTCCCTGAACTGGAAGGACGTCGAGTGGGTCCGCAGCATCTGGCCGGGCAAGCTCGTCATCAAGGGCATTCTGGACGTCGAGGACGCCGAGGAAGCCGCCAAGACCGGCGCGCAGGCGCTCGTCGTCTCCAACCATGGCGGCCGGCAGCTCGACGGCGCGCCGTCCTCGATCGAGGTGTTGCCGGAGATCGCGGACACGGTCGGCGACAGGATGGAGATCATGTTCGACGGCGGCATCCGCTCCGGCCAGGACGTGATGCGCGCGCTCGCGCTCGGCGCAAAGTCCTGCATGATCGGCCGCGCCTATGCCTACGGCCTCGGTGCCGGCGGCCAGGCCGGCGTCGCCAAGGCGATCGACATCATCCAGAAGGAGCTGCTCACGACGATGGGCCTGTGCGGCGTCAACCGGATCGACGAGATCGACGATCACGTCATTGCGGTGTGAGCTTTGAGGCGCGAGAAGCGGGCCTCAAATCACCGCTGTCGTCCCCGACAAGCGTAGCTTCTGGCAACGCGTAGCGTTGTCAGGAGCGGAGCGCTGATCCGGGACCCATATGTGGACGGCCCCCGTGGCACAAGAGCATTTTGAGGTTTGATCGGATCGCTTGCATCCATATGTCCGGCCTGTCGATGCG
>NZ_JACIHE010000015.1 GCF_014198245.1 Bradyrhizobium sp. cir1 | reverse complement strand
TCCATCTCCGCTGCCGCCAGGCCACGCCTTGACGGCCGCAAGCACGGCGTCATGCTACCCTCAGCGATCGGGCGAATCTAATGGTTGCTACGAGACCGTCACGCGTTCCCGCGGTCTTCCCGGAACAGATCCAGCTTCTGCTGTACCGGCCGATCCGAGAAGCTGAACAGCACGGCATCCTCATCTGCCTCGTGCGTCACCCAGTGCCAGCTCGGCACGACGAACAGATCACGCGGGCCCCACTCGAACACGGCATCGCCGATGCGGCTGCGGCCGCGGCCTTCGATCGGACAGAACACCGTGGCATCGGTCGAACGATAGCGCGCGGTGTTAAAACCCTTCGGCAACAGCTGGATGAAGGTGCCGATGGTCGGCATCGCGAAATCGCCGGTCTCGGGGTTGCTGAACTTCAGCTTCAGCCCGTGGCAGGCGTCCCACTCCTGGCTCGTCCTGGCCTTCTCCAGCGCCTCACGGGTATAGGCATAGGGATAGCTGAAGATCGGCGAGGTCTTCGAGCTCCGCTTCACGTCGACCGGCAGCAGGTTATGGCCGTAGCGCGCAAAACTGTCGCCGGCGGGTTTTGTAATTTTCTGCTGGTCCTCTTTCGAGCCTTCGGCGAAGGAGCAGTCGAAGAACTGCACCAGCGGGATGTCGAGGCCGTCGAGCCAGAACATCGGCTGATCGGTCTCGTTGGAATGATCGTGCCAGGTCATCGACGGCGTGATGATGAAGTCCCCTCGCTCCATCGCGGTGCGCTCGCCGTCGACAGCGGTATGCGCGCCCTTGCCTTCGAGCACGAAGCGCAGCGCCGACTGGCTGTGGCGGTGTGCGGGCGCGACGTCGCCGGGCACTACCATCTGCACGCCGGCATAGAGCGAGGTGGTGATCTTGGACTGCCCGCGCAGGCCGGGGTTCTCCAGCACCAGCACGCGCCGCTCGGCCTCCTTGGCCGTGATCAGCTTGCCGGCTTCCGTCATGTAGTCGCGGATGACGTCGAACTTCCATAAGTGAGGCCGGCAGGCGCTCTTCGGCTCCGGCGTGATCAGGTCGCCCATCACCGTCCACAGCGCGGTGAGGTTTTCGCCGTCGATCTTCTTGTAGAACGCCTCGCGTTCCGGCGTCTTGGTCACGGCTTCCATGGTTGCTGCTCCCGATCGTTTTGTTGATTGACAGTATACTGACGATCTAGGTAGCGTCAATGTGAGGGTAACGGTAGCAATGGTCGTCATTCCGGGGCGATGGAAGCATCGAATCTCGAGGTTCCGGGTTCTCGCTTCGCGAGCCCCGGAACGACAAGAAACCAAGGGAGGTCTCGATGAAGCTGCACGGCTATTTCCGCTCCAGCGCTGCCTACCGCGTGCGGATCGCGCTGAACCTCAAGGGCCTCGGCGCCGAGCATCTGCCGCATCACTTACGCAAGGGCGAGCAATGCGCCCCTAGCTATCTCGCCATCAATCCGCAGGGTCTGGTGCCGGCGCTGGAGAACGATGCAGGCGCAGTGCTGACCCAATCAGTCGCCATCATCGAATGGCTCGATGAGACCCACCCCAATCCGCCGCTGCTGCCGAAGGATCCGCTGCTCCGCGCCAAGGTGCGCGCGTTCGCGTTGGCGATCGCCTGCGACACCCATCCGGTGCAGAATCTGAAAGTGCTGGCGCGGCTGCGCGAGCTCGGCCTTGCCGAGGAGAAGGTCCAGGACTGGGCCGCCTGGGTCAACCGCGAGGGCCTGTCGGCCTGCGAGACACTGATCAAGAACGAGGCCGGGCCGTTCTGCTTCGGCGATGCGCCGACGCTGGCCGATCTCTGCCTGGTGCCGCAGCTTGCCAACGCGCGCCGCTTCGGTGTCGACGTCTCCGCTTATCCGCGCCTGCTTCAGGCCGAGGCCGCGGCCAAGGCGCTGCCTGCGTTCGCCAATGCCGCGCCGGAGAAGCAGCCCGATGCCGAGTAAGCCAGCCCCTCCGATCACGATCGATGCGGTCTATGCCGCGCCGGGCTATTTGTTCCGGCGCATGCAGCAGATCGCGGTCTCGATCTTCATGGAGGAGTGCAAGGCGTTCGACCTCACGCCGGTGCAATATGCCGCGCTGATCGCGATCCACACCCACCCCGGCATCGACGCGACGCGGTTGTCGGCGGTGATCGCCTTCGACCGCTCCACGCTCGGCAGCGTAATCGAGCGTCTGCAGGCCAAGGACTATATCGAGCGCAAGCCGGCACCCGAGGACAAGCGGATCAAGCTGCTCTATCTGACGAAATCAGGCGCGGCGATCCTGCGCGAGATCATCCCCGCCGTCGAGCGCGCCCAGGCCCGCATGCTGGAGCCGCTCAAGCCCGCCGATCGCAAGGCGCTGATGGGGCTCCTGGTGCAACTCGTCGACCTCAACAACGAGGCCTCGCGGGTGCCGCTGCGGGCGGAGGATGCGCTGGAGCATTTGGGGAAGGGTGGGTGAGGGTGTGAGTGGATCTCCGCTCGCGCCCTATCCACCGCCTTCGCCGGGACGACACCAAGTGTGTGGCGACACTGTCGCCTCCATTTCCGCTGTCATTCCCCGCGAAGGCGGGGAATCCAGTACGCCGCGGCTCATCGGTTCCAGCCGCGCCGTCTCGGAGTACTGGATCGCCCGCCTTCGCGGGCGATGACAGCCGGCCTCACATCCGCAACAACGCCTGCCGATCGATCTTCCCCGTCCCCGTCTTCGGCAACTCGTCGATGAAGATCACCTCTCGCGGATATTTGTAGGGCAGCAGCTTGCTCTTCACGTAATCCTGCAGCTTCCGTGTCGCCTCGACCTGATCGGCCGCGCGGTTGTTCATCACCACCACCGCCTTCAGTGTCATGCGCCGGTCCGGCAGCTCGGCTGCGAACACCGCGCATTCGCGGATGTCCGGGTGGTCGGCGAGGCACAGCTCGACCTCGAGCGGATAGACCCACTGGCCGGAGATCTTGATGAGATCGTCGGCGCGGCCGCGGAAGAAGTGAAAACCGTCGGCATCGCGCACGAAGCGGTCGCCGGTGTAGATCCAGCCGCCTTCGCGGATAGTCTCGGCGGATTTGTCCGGGCGGTTCCAGTACAGCGGCGTGTTGGAATCGCCGCGCACCCACAGAATCCCTTCCTCGTCGTCGCCGACCTCGCGTCCGTCCTTGTCGCGCAGCGCGACCTCGTAGCCGGGTACGCGCAAGCCCGCGGCACCGAGCTTTTTCTGCTCGGGACGGTTGGAGAGATAGATGTGCAGCACCTCGGTCGAGCCGAGGCCTTCGACGATCTCGAGCCCCGTGAGCGCCTTCCAGCCGTTGAAGACCTCTGCCGAGAGCACTTCGGCGGCGGAGAGCGCCATGCGCAACGACGAGAAATTCGTCTTCTCTGCGCCCTCGGCCTTGGTCAGCGAGGTATAGAGCGTCGGCAGGCCGAAGAAGACCGTCGGCTTGTACTGCCCGATCGCCGCGAAGATCGCCGCCGGCTTCGGCTGGCCCGGCAACAGCAGCGTCGCCGCTCCCGCCGAGAACGGGAAGGTGACGGAATTGCCGAAGCCGTAGGCGAAGAAGATCTTTGGCACCGAGAAGCAGATGTCGTCAGGCGTCAGCTTCAGCACATTCCGTGCAAAGGCGACATCGCTATAGGCCATGTCATGCTGGAGATGCACGATGCCCTTGGGCCGCCCGGTCGAGCCCGAGGAGTACATCCAGAACGCCATCTCGTTGCGATCGGTGTCCGCTTCGGCGAGCTCAGTCGGGAATTGCGCAAGCCAGCTCGCCGCCGCCAGCGCCGAAGGCGCAGCATGCTCGCCGACCGCGCCGTTGACGACGATCAGCGTGCGCAGGGCGGTGTCCTTGCAGGCCTCCGCATTGAAGCGTGCGCAGAACTCGGACTCGGCGACCGCGACAGCAGCGCCGGAATCGGCGAGATAGAATTGCAGGAGGTCCGGCGGCGTCAGCGTGTTGATCAGCAGCGGCACGAAGCCGGCCCGCACCGCGCCGAAGAAGGCGGCGGGATAAGCCGGCGTATCGTCGAGAAACAGCAGTACGCGGTCGCCGCGCCTCAGGCCGAGCGAAGCAAAGCCGTTGCCCCATTGGCAGGCCTCCGCGCAGAGCTCGGCATAGGTGCGCGTGCCCGCCGGCCCGATCAGCGCGAGCTTGTCGCCACGGCCCTGGGCCAGATTGTCGAACAGCACGCGGCTGGCGTTATAGGTCTGCGGAACGGCAAAGCCGATCTCGCAAGTGCCCGGGCTGTCGGCAGGCACCTGGTCGCGAATCTCGTTGCTCATGCCGTAACCTCGCCGGCCGCATCCCCACCGTCGCCTGCACCATTCTTGGCGGCCTCGTAACGCGCCATGAAGGCCGGCGACATGTGGCGCAGGCGCGCATCGTCGATGCGCCCGGAGCGGGTGATGTAGCTGTAGGCGAAATCCAGGAGGTCAAGCTGCATGTGCTGGGCGAAGTGCTCGTACCAGAAGGCGCTGGTGCGCGCCGCATTGATGAATTTCTGCACCACCGGCTTTCGCGCAGCCTGGTAGCGCTGCAGCGCGGTGGCCAGATGCGCATCGGATTCCAGCGCCTTGACCAGCGCGATCGCGTCCTCGATCGCGAGCCGCGTGCCCGAGCCGATCGAGAAATGCGCCGAGTGCAGGGCGTCGCCGATCAGCACCATGTTCTTGAACGACCAGTGCTCGTTCCAGACCCAGGGGAAATTGCGCCAGACCGATTTGTTGGAGACGAGACAATGGCCGCCGAGCGTGTCGGCAAACACCTCCTCGCAGGCGCCCTTGGACTGCTCGAGGTCCTTGTAGGCGAAACCATAGGCCTGCCAGGTTGCGTGATCGCATTCGACCAGGAAGGTGCTCATGGTCGGCGAATAGCGGTAGTGATGCGCGTTGAAGACGCCGCGATCGGTCTTCACGAAGGTCTGCGACAGCGTGTCGAAGCGTTTCGACGTGCCGTACCAGACGAATTTGTTGGAGGAGTAGGACAGCGAGGTGCCGAAATCGCCCTCATAGGCGCGGCGCACCAGCGAGTTCAGTCCGTCGGCGGCAACGATCAGATCATGGCCGTTGAGCTGGTCGATCGCGTGAATCGGCGTGTCGAAGCGCGGGGTGACGCCGACATCGAGCGCGCGCTGCTGCAGGAATCTCAGGAGCTCGAGCCGGCCGATCGAGGAGAAGCCGACGCCGTCGATGGCGACGCTGTCGCCATGCAGGTTTAGCGTGATGTTCTCCCAGCTCTCCATATGCGGGGCGATCGCATCGACCGTCTCGGGGTCGTCGGCGCGCAGGAACTCCAGGGCCTGGTCGGAGAACACGACGCCGAAGCCCCAGGTCGCGTCGGCCGGGTTCTGTTCGAACAGGTCGACTTGATCGTCGGGGTGACGCTTCTTCCAGAGATAGGCGAAGTAGAGCCCGCCGGGCCCCCCGCCAATCACGGCGATCCGCAACGTCTGCCTCCCTAATTGACAGTATACTTACTATCTAGGGGTAGACTAATGTGCCCCGACGTCCGGCGCCAGCGGAATTATCGGCAAGGCCGGCACGCCAAAGCTCGCTTTCGGACACACGTCTTGCGCGTGTCCGAGATCCTCAGGCACCAACCATAGCCAAACCGGGCCGGATTGACCACCCGGGGGTCAGACGCAGCGCTTCACGTAGACGCCGTTCAACAGCACCCTGGTACAGCGGACCACCGGAACAGGCTTGCGGACCACGACGGCCGCGTTCGGCTCGGCGCAACCGGCGCGATAGACGCCGCGGGCGCACACCACCGCGTTGGCATCTTTGGCCTCGAACGTCATGGTTGCGGCGAAGGCGAGGAGTGCGGAAGCGATCAGCAGCAACGAACGCATGTCTTTCTCGCGAGGCTTCGTCATGATCACGCGCCTCGGCGCGTGATCATGCCCTGCCTCAACGTGCGGCGAACGGGGCGAGCACATCCTTGCACGCCGGCGACAGCGAGGCGGCGTTGTTGGAGATGCACTGGATGATGCGGCCGCCGCCGGGCGCGACGCCGGCGCAGAGGGTGCGGATGTCGGCGCCGCAGGCCGACCGGACGATGAACAGTTCTTCGCGCGGCAGCAATGGGCGGAGCACGATGACGGCGGGTGCCGCGGCAGGCGCTGGCGCAGCCGCCGGCGCAGCACCAGCAGCAGCAGCAGGCGCGGCCGCCGGCGCACCGCCGCCGAACGCCGCATTCACAGCCCTGGCGCAGCCCGCCGACACCTTCGCCTTGTTCTTCTCCAGACATTCGAGCGCGGGCGCGCCGCCCGGCGGCACGCCGGCGCAGACCTTGGGATAGTCGCCGCGGCAGGCGCTCTTGATCGCGGAAACCTGCGCAGGGCTCGGCTGCTTAGGTGCTGCCGCTTTCGGGGCGGCTGCCGCCGCCGGTTTGGCCGCCGGCTCCGCGGCGGGCGCCGCTTCCGTCTTTGCAGGTTCAGATTTGGCAGGATCGGATTTGGCAGGCTCGGATTTGGTGGGTTCGGATTTGGCCGGCGCCGCTTCGGTCTTCGGCGCAGCCGCGGGCTCGACCTCGCGAACCGCGGTCTGGCATCCCGGTGACAGGCTGGACATGTTCTTCGCGAGGCATTGATACGCTTCCACTCCGCCGGGCGTCACGCTCGAGCAATGCGTCATGAAGTCCGAGCGGCATGCGGAGCGGATGGCGCTCTTCTGGGCCTCGGTCGGCGCCTGCGCGAAGGCTCCTGTTGCAGTTGCGAAGAGTGTCGCCGCCAGCAACGCGGTGCGTGTCGATGCATGTTTCAACGTGTTGAACATCTGAATGAATTCCTGCCCTGTCGGTCACGCCAACAATTTTCAAAAGATATGCACGCGCAATCGTCGCGAGTGATGCCTCGCGCGCGGCATCTTTGGCCGCTTTGGCCTCTACCGCAAGTAGATAATGTCAGCGCGATTGCGACGTCACTACGTCGTCAACTTCACCATGCGCTTGCCGCGATTCTCTCCGGCGAGCAAACCAATCAGCGCCTTCGGCGTGTTCTCGAGGCCGTCGATGATGTCTTCCTGCACCTTGAGCTTGCCGGATTTCACCCAGGCCTGGAGATCGGCGAGCGCGCGCTGGCTGTCCTTCATGTAATCCATCACGATGAAGCCCTGCATCACGAGCCGCTTCACCACGATCAGCCCGGGCACGCCGCGCGGCCCGTGCGCGGAGGGCGCGCCGTCATATTGCGAGATCGCGCCGCAGCAGGCGATGCGGCCGTAATTGTTCATTTGCGGCAGGCAGGCTTCCAGAATCTCGCCACCGACATTGTCGAAATAGACGTCAATGCCTTTGGGCGCAGCCGCGCGCAACGCCTTGAACACCGCGCCGTCCTTGTAGTCGACGGCGGCATCGAAGCCGAGCTCGGAGGTCAGCCAGTGGCACTTGTCGGCGCCGCCGGCGATGCCGATGACACGGCATCCCTTGATCTTGGCGATCTGTCCGACGATCGAGCCGACCGATCCCGCAGCCGCCGAGACCACGACCGTCTCGCCCTCCTTGGGCTTGCCGACCTCCAGCAGGCCGAAATAAGCGGTGAGGCCGGCGATGCCGAACACGCTGAGCAGATGCGTCATCGGCTCGAGCTTCGGCATCTTCGTCAGATGCTTCGCCGGCACCGCGGCAAACTCCTGCCAGCCGGTGTCGCCGAACACGATGTCGCCCGGCGCGAGCCCCGTTGCCTTTGAGCTCACGACCTCGGCGATGGCGCCGCCGGCCATCACGCTGTTGGCTTCGACGGCCGAACGATAGGTCGCGCCGTGCATCCAGGCACGGTTCGCGGCGTCAAGCGAGATGTATCGCACGCGCAGCAGGGCCTCGCCGTCCTTCGCCTCCGGCATCGCGCCCTCGATCATCTTGAAGTGCTCGGGACCAAGCTTGCCGCTGGGCTTTTCCACCAGCAGAATCTGGCGATTGGTGTTGCCGCTCATGGCGTTCCCCCCTTCATTTGTTTGACGATTATTGATGCAGCCGCCGCAAAGAAAACGTGCAGGCCGCATTCGTTGTGCGTTGCATGAAGGCTAGATCGCGCGTCCCCGTTTCGCAATGGGAACATCTCGCCATCGCGAGTGCACGCAAAGCGTGTTGCGTCATCGTCATATCTGCGACATCATGAAGCGGCCGGTGTTAGTGGGGGTCGTTCAATGTCGAACAGGTTTACGCAATACATCCTCGGCGCGATGGTGCTGGGCATCATCATGGGCACGGCGATCTTCAACTTCCTGCCCGACACGCGCGCCGACTGGGCCTCCTCCATCAACCTGATCGCCATGATGTTCCTGCGCCTGATCAAGATGATCATTGCGCCTTTGGTGTTCGCGACCCTGGTCGGCGGCATCGCGCACATGGGAAGCGGTTCGCGGCTCGGGCGCATCTTCGCCAAGACCATGGGCTGGTTCGTCAGCGCCTCCTTCGTGTCGTTGCTGCTCGGTCTCGTCATGGTCAATCTGCTCCAGCCCGGGGCGAACTTCCCCGGCACGCTGCCCACGGCGGGACAATCGACGGGGCTGCCGGTCTCGGCCTTCTCGATCGAGAAATTCCTGACCCATCTGATCCCGACCTCGATCGCGGATGCGATGGCGCAGAACGAGATCCTCCAGATCGTGATCTTCGCCGTGTTCTTCTCGGTGGCAATGGGCTCGATGCCCGAGCGATCGAAGCCGATCCTGGCGATGATCGACGACGTCGCCCACATCATGCTCAAGGTGACGAGCTATGTGATGCTGTTCGCGCCGCTCGCGGTGTGGGCCGCCATCACCGCCACCGTCGCCAAGAACGGCCTCGGCGTGCTGTGGAAGCTCGTCGTCTTCATGGGCGGTTTCTATCTTGCGCTGGCGATCCTGTGGGTCATCCTGATGATCGTCGGCTTCCTCGTGATCGGGCCGCGCTACAGCCATCTGTTGAAGCTGATCCGCGAGCCCTTGATGATCGCGTTCTCGACCGCGAGCTCGGAAGCGGCCTACCCGAAGACGCTGGAGGGGTTGACCAAGTTCGGTGCCTCGTCGCGGATCTCGAGCTTCGTGCTGCCGCTCGGTTATTCCTTCAATCTCGACGGCACGATGATGTACTGCACTTTCGCCAGCATCTTCATCGCGCAGACCTACCACATCGAGATGTCGCTTGCGACGCAGCTGGCGATGCTCGCGACCCTGATGATCACCTCGAAGGGCGTCGCCGGCGTGCCGCGCGCCTCGCTCGTCGTGATCGCCTCGACGCTGTCGCAATTCGGCATCCCCGAGGCGGGCCTCTTGATGATCATGGGCATCGATACCTTCCTCGACATGGGGCGCAGCGCCACCAACGTGATCGGCAACTCGCTCGCGACCGCCGTGGTCGCGAAGTGGGAAGGCGAGCTCGGGCCGGAGCACGAGCTCGGGCCGGGCGAGGTGTCGACGCCGGACATGGTGCCTGGCGAATTGCCCGCGATGGCCGGCCATTGACGGAGATGCATCATGCGCCGCTCATTGGCGATATCGGGCTGCCTGTTGCTGGCAGCGTGTCTGCTGGCAACTGGTGCCTCAGCGCAGACCGGCAGCAGCGAAGGGCTTAGCCCGACGCTGTCGGCCATCAAGAAGGCGCATGCCGTGCGGCTCGGCTATCGCGAGAGCTCGCCGCCGTTCTCCTTCCTCGACCAGGCGAATCGTCCGATCGGCTACAGCCTCGAACTGTGCGAGGCCATCGTCGAGGAGATCGGCGTCGAGGTCGACGATCCCAATCTTAAAATCGACTACGTCAAGGTCACCTCGGACGACCGCATCGACGCGGTGCTCCAGAACAAGATCGACCTGGAATGCGGCTCGACCACGGCCAATGCCGAGCGCGGCAAGCGCGTCGCCTTCTCGCCCTTGATGTTCGTTGCCGGCACCAAGCTGATGGTACCGAAGGGAGCGGCTGTTACCGGTGTCACCGATCTGAAGGGCAAGACCGTGGTGGTGACCAAGGGCACCACCAACGAGCAGGCGATGCACGCCGTCGACAAGAAGCTCTCGCTTGGCCTCAACATCGTGACCGCGCCGGATCACGAGCAATCGTTCCGGATGGTAGCCGACGGCAAGGCGGATGCGTTCGCGACCGACGACATCTTGCTCTACGGCCTGATCGCGCGCCACAAGGCGCAGGAATATTTTCGCGTGGTCGGGGACTATCTGTCCTACGATCCCTACGGCATCATGTTCAGGAAGGGCGAGCCGCAGCTGTCCGCCGTGGTCGAGCGCGCCTTCCGCAAGCTCGGCTCCAACCGCGACCTCGTCCCGCTCTACAACAAATGGTTCACCGCACGGCTACCCACCGGCGAACGGCTGAACGTGCCGATCTCGCTGCAGCTGGAGGAAGCCTTCAAGGCGATGGACGATTCCGCCAGCGCGAATAATTAGCGCTCGCATGGCTCTCTCTCTCCGTCATCCTGAGGTGCTTGCTCGGCGGTGCAAGCGCACCGCCGAGCAAGCCTCGAAGGATGAACGGCCGAGCTGGCAGTCGGGCCGTCGTCCTTCGAGGGCCGCTGAAGAAGCGGCCACCTCAGGATGACGGCGATAGGTGTGCGCTCATGGCGCCGTTCGCAAACACCCGGTCCAGCGCCGCGTCATACGCCGCCTGCACCAGCTCCGGATGCAGTTTCGCCAGCGCTTCCATCATCACGCCGGAGTTGATCTCGAGCACGCGCCAGGTGCCATCGACTCGGACCACGTCGATTGAGGCGAAGGCGATGCCGATGGCGCGCGCGGCATCGATCGCGAGCTTCACGCAAGCCGCGCGAACCTCGGCGTCCTCCAGCAGCACCGGCTTTGCACCGGCATCGAGATTGTGCCGCCAATCCGGGCCACGCTGCTTGCTGTAGACGACGAGGGGCACATCATCGAGCAGCACCACACGGACCTCCTCCTCGATTGCGACATAGGGCGAGATCACGAGCCCCGTGCTCATCGAAAAGACCTGACCAACCGCGTGGTCGAGTTCCGCCTCCCTCGTCACCTTGAACACCGAGCGCCCCGATGTTCCCTCGTTCGGCTTCACCACGATGCCTTGCGGATTTTGCGCGAGCATCGCCAGCACCGCTTCACGCCAGTCCGGGCCGGCGACGTGCACGCCCAGCCTCGGATTGAGGAAGAGCTGATGCGGAATGCACGGCACATCCTGAAGCGTCAGCGCCTCGGCAGTCGCCGATTTGTCGTTGGCGATGCGATGCGCGATCGCGCTGTTGAGGCCGATGTCGTAGCCGAAGGCGAAGCGGCGCGTATCGCCACGGCGCATTGCGATCAGCCAGCCGCCGGCGCGACTGTCGACCGCAATGCCGTGGCGGGCGCAATAGCGCCTGATCGCCTGGACGAAGATCCGCTCGCTGCCAGCCATCCGTTCTAGTCGCCTGTTTCGGTCGTCCCTGGCGCCAAAAGCCGCAAAAATGCGGGGATCGGCGCCATGCCGGGGTGAAAATCAGAGCTATTCTTAATGAAATTCTCGCGAGCGCGACGGAAATTAAGTGCTGCAATCGAGGTCTGGAGGGAAAAGAAATTGCCCTCTTCGCGCGCCCGGCAGCTGATTCATTAATGATGCGGCCAGTTCTGCCGCAAATGCCGGTTTGATCGGCATCAATTGCATCCGAAACGAGGTTGATTATTGGTCCCAATGGCGTAGATCACACACGCGAAATCCTCCGCCATGGCAAATGGTGACCGCCCCGATTTCAGGGCCGGGCAACGCTTTTGCCCTAAAACCGCAAATATTCGGAATATCGAAAATCATGAGCGCGTTTTACCGAGAGAAGGTTCTTTCCGTCCACCACTGGACCGACACGCTGTTCAGCTTCCGCGCCACGCGCGATACCGGCTTCCGGTTCCAGAATGGCCAGTTCGCCATGATCGGCCTCGAGATCGACGGCCGTCCGCTGCTGCGCGCCTACAGCATGGCGAGCGCCAACCATGAGGAAGAGCTCGAGTTCTTCTCGATCAAGGTGCAGGACGGCCCGCTGACCTCGCGCCTGCAGAAGATCAAGGAAGGCGACACCATCCTGGTCGGCCGCAAGGCGACCGGCACGCTGATCACCGATAACCTGCTTCCCGGCAAGCGGCTGATGCTGCTGTCGACCGGCACCGGCCTTGCGCCCTTCGCCAGCCTGATCAAGGACCCCGACGTCTACGACCAGTTCGAGTCCATCGTGCTGGTGCATGGCTGCCGCCAGGTCTCCGAGCTCGCCTATGGCGAGAAGCTCGTCGCGACCCTGCGCGAGGACGAGCTGTTCGGCGAGCTGCTCGCCGACAAGCTGGTCTACTATCCGACCGTGACCCGCGAGCCGTTCAGGAATCGCGGCCGCATCACCGACCTCATCAACTCCGAGCAGATCTTCAACGACATTGGTCAGGGCCCGCTCGACATCGAGACCGACCGCGTCATGATGTGCGGCAGCCCGGCGATGCTCGAAGAGCTCAAGGTGATGTTCGAAGGCCGCGACTTCATCGAAGGCAGCGGCAACAAGCCCGGTCATTTCGTGATCGAGAAGGCCTTCGTCGAGCGCTAAGCGGCGCTTCTTCCCCATCGTCCCGAGCTGCTAGCCCTCAACTCAGCCGTCGTCCCGGACAAGCGCGCCCAAAGCGCGCGTCGATCCGGGACCCATAACCACAGGCCGTGGTTTGGCGACGACTCGGAGTGACAGTTTTCCCAGCCACGAAATCCTGTGGTTATGGATCCCGGGTCTGCGCTTACGCTTGCCCGGGATGACAACCGGTTTGTGGCCACTGCGGCCCCTCCATTCCCAACCTCCCCGCTGCACTGCAACAACCCATGCTCTCGGCGGATTGATCTGCGGCGGCCGAATTCGCTAGCCTGAAACAAGGGCCGCGTCATATCCGTATGACAGGCGCGGGCGTATCGTACTGCCTCATGCCGGCGAGAGGATGGGATCGTGGCCGACGACAATAAACAGCAGGAATCGCCGAAACCTCTGGCACTGGCGGAGGAGGGGGTCATGGAGACCCTGCTGCTGCCATTCTCGCCGCGCTTCATCGTGCTGACGATCTGTGCGGTCGTCACTGCGCTTCTGATCGGCATCGGCATCGCCGACCACAAGATCTCGGACATCCTGCTGATCCCGATCCTGATCTTCGGCGCCCTGACGCTGCTCGGCGTCCGCGACCTCTTGCAGAAGAGCCACGCGGTGCTGCGCAACTATCCGATCTCGGCGCATATCCGCTTCCTGCTCGAAGAGATACGCCCCGAGATGCGGCAGTATTTCTTCGAGAGCGAAAAGGACGGCATGCCGTTCTCGCGCGACACCCGCGCGGTGGTCTATCAGCGCGCCAAGATGGAGCTCGACAAGCGTCCGTTCGGCACCCAGGAGGACGTCTACCGCGAGGGCTATGAGTGGATGCATCACTCGGTCTCGCCGAAGGCGCATGCCGAGGAGAAATTCCGCATCACCATCGGCGGGCCCGATTGCAAGAAGCCCTATTCGGCCTCGGTGTTCAACATCTCGGCGATGAGCTTCGGCGCGCTGAGCCCGAACGCGGTGCGGGCGCTGAATGCCGGCGCCAGGAAGGGCGGCTTCGCGCACGACACCGGCGAGGGCGGCTTCAGCCCCTATCACCGCGAGATGGGCGGCGACATCATCTGGGAGATCGGCTCCGGCTATTTCGGCTGCCGTCATCTCGACGGCTCGTTCGACCCTGAAGCGTTCGCGCGCATCGCCGGCCAGGACCAGATCAGGATGGTCGAGCTCAAGATCAGCCAGGGCGCCAAGCCCGGTCATGGCGGCGTGCTGCCGGCGGCGAAGGTCTCGGAGGAGATTTCCAAGATCCGCGGCGTCGCCATGGGGGAGGACTGCATCTCGCCGGCCTCGCACCGCGCCTTTTCCACGCCTGTTGGCATGATGCAGTTCATCGCGGAGATGCGCCGCCTATCCGGTGGCAAGCCGGCCGGCTTCAAGCTGTGCATCGGCCATCCCTGGGAGTTCCTGGCGATCTGCAAGGCGATGCTGGAGACCGGCATCTATCCTGATTTCGTCGTCGTCGACGGCAATGAGGGCGGCACCGGCGCGGCGCCGCTGGAGTTCATGGACCATTTGGGCATGCCGATGCGCGAGGGCGTCAATTTCGTCCACAACGCGCTGGTCGGCATCAATGCGCGCGACCGCATCAAGATCGGCGCTTCCGGCAAGATCGCCACCGCCTTCGACATGGCGCGCGCCATGGCGATCGGCGCCGACTGGTGCAATTCGGCGCGCGGCTTCATGTTCTCGCTCGGCTGCATCCAGTCGCTGAGCTGCCACACTGACCGCTGCCCGACCGGCGTCGCGACGCAGGACCCGACCCGGGCGCGCGCACTCTACGTGCCGCTCAAGATCGACCGCGTGCACAATTATCACCACGCCACGCTGCACTCGCTGACCGAGCTGATCGCCGCGGCCGGCCTCGAGCATCCGCAGCAGCTGCGCCCGATCCATTTCAACCAGCGGACGTCGACGACCCAGGTGAGGTCCTTCGCGCAGCTCTATCCGGCGCTGCTCCCGGGCGAGCTGCTCGAAGGCACGGAAGACCCGCGATTCCGCGACGCCTGGAACATGGCGCGGGCGGAGACGTTCCAGCCGGTGCTGTAGGCAGATCGCTCCGCCCGCGGCTACACAGTCCGTGAAAATTCACCGCGAGCGGGGCTGGCAATTAGTATTTGGTTCAACTTTGGGTGTAAATTCACCCCATGGACGAGCGACGCGACAAAGCCAGACATCGGGTGCTGAAGGCCGGAACGATCGAATTCGGCGGCGGCGCGATCGACTGCACCGTTCGCAATTTCTCGGACACCGGCGCGGCGCTCGACGTCACCAGCCCGGTCGGCATCCCCGAACATTTCACCCTGTTCATCCAGGCCGACGGAACGCATCTGCCCTGCACCGTGGTCTGGCGCAAGGAAAAGCGGATCGGGGTGAGGTTCGGGTAGGGGTCGTGCGTTCGGCCTGAGCGGGCGCTCCAATCTCCGCCGTCGTCCTGGACAAGCGTCAGCGCAGATCCAGGACCCATACCGCGTGATCTATCGATTGCGGTTGGCAGCTGTACCGAACGCCCAGTCTTCGCCAAACCGCTTCCTGGGAGTATGGGTCCCGGATCGGCGCGCGCTTGAGGCGCGCTTGTCCGGGACGACGCGTGCAGATTGGCGCGGCGGCATGCGCTACTTCAACACGCCCACACCTCACGCCGCCGCCTGCTCGCCGCGCCGGCTCGCCAAAATCTTGTCGATCCGCCTGCCGTCGAGATCGACCACCTCGATATGCCAGTCGCCGAGGTCGAAGGCGTCGCCGACGTCAGGCAGCACGCTGAATTGTTGCAGCACGAGGCCCGCCACCGTGTTGAAGCGATGCGGCGGCAGCTCGATGCCGAGCAGCTCGCCGAATTCGTCGACCGGCATCCAGCCGGCGACCAGCAGCGATTCATCCGCGCGCTTGACGTAAGCCGGCTCCGGCGGGCCCTCCTCGGAATGGAACGCGCCGACGATCGACTCCAGAATGTCGGCCGCAGTGACCACGCCTTCGAAGGCGCCGTACTCGTCATAGACGAAGCCGACGTGAACCGGCGCGGCCTTCAGGATCGTGAGCACGTCGCGTGCATCCGCTGACGCCGGAATGCTCGGCGCCTCGCGGACCAGCGCCCGCAAGTCGGGCGTACGTTCGCTCATGTACGCGACCAGCAGGTCCTTGGCCTGGAGCACGCCGATCGGCTTGTCGCGATCGCCGTCGGACGCCGGAAAGCGCGAATGCGGGCTCTTCGCGATGATCTCCTGAATGGCCTCAGGCGCATCGTTCAAATCGATCTCGTCGACCTCCGTGCGCGGCGTCATGACGGCGCCGACCGGCCGGTCGCCGAGCCGCATCACGCCGGCGATCATCTCCTTCTCGCCGGGTTCGAGCACGCCCGCGCTTTCGGCTTCGCTGACGAGGTGATGGATCTCGTCCTCCGAAACCTTCTCCTCGGCCTTGCCGCCGCGTCCGAGCAGCGTGAGGATCAGCTTGCCGGAGAGATCGAGCAGGAACACGAGCGGCAGCGATATCTTCGCAAGCAGGTGCATCGCGGGCGCGACCCTGACCGCGATGCTTTCAGGGTCGCGCAGCGCCACCTGCTTCGGCACCAGCTCGCCGACGATCAGCGTTGCATAGGTGATGATGGTGACCACGAGACCGACGCCGACGATGTCGGCAATGCCTGAGGACAGGCCGAGCTCGATCAGCCATTGCGTCAGCCGCTGCCCGAGCGTCGCGCCGGAGAATGCGCCCGAGAGCACGCCGACCAGCGTGATACCGATCTGCACCGTCGAGAGGAATTTTCCAGGATCGGCCGCCAGCGTCAGCGCCCGCTCGGCGCCGCGCACGCCCTTGGCGGCGAGCAGCGACAAGCGGGCCGGGCGAGACGAGACCACGGCCAGCTCCGACATGGACAACAGGCCGTTGATGACGATCAGGACGACGACGATGACGAGTTCGACGGAGAGCATTGACGTTCCGAGGTAAGTAAGTACAGCAGGCGGCTGCCGACACACGCATTGATATAGGTATTCAGTGCGGAAATGCTGGCAATTCTGTCGCATCCGTCACCGCAAGGGAACCGGACTGTGTTTCCGAGCGGTCTGCGACGACATGACATCCGCGGAACTACGGGCATGTGCTTAACGGGCCCTTAGTGGCCGCTGGCTAGGTTCTCCGCATTTGTAAATGCATTTGGGGGACCGGGGATGCGGATCGGGAAGCTTTTCGCACTGTCGATGCTGACGGTGACGGTTTTTGCAGTCATTCTTGGCGCCGAGGTGCTGATACCCCAAGCGCGGATCTTCACGAACCGCTCCGACGCGATCAAGACGGTCGACGCTTTTGGTGCGACCCTGATGGTCAGCCAGCAGGTCGCCGGCCTCCGCGCCCCCTACATTGGACCGATCTTCCAGGAAGGTGCCGCCACGCAGGCGCAGATCGACGCTGCCGCGAAGGCGGCCAAAGCCGCCGAAACCGCATTCGAGGCCGCCAGGCGCGCTATCATAGTGCTGGATGACGGCGCCGCGATGGCCGAAACTCTCGATCGTGCCGCGCGGCGGCTGAAGGAGATCGGCGCGGCCGCGGATCGCGCGATGAGCGTTCCTCTGGCTGCGCGCGACAGTTCTGCGATCAAGGGCTTCCTGCCCGGCGTCGCCGAGATCCTCGCCGGTATCGAACCGGTCATGAACCGCCTCGAAGCCAAGGTCATCAATGCCGATTCCTCGCTTGCTGCGCTATTGAACCTGGCGCGAACGGCGCAGGATCTGCGTGTTTCGGCCGGCAGCCGTGCCGCCTCGCTGTCACCGGCGCTGAGCGCACGCCGGCCGCTCACGGCGGCCGAATTCTCGCTGATGGATCGCATGCAGGGCCGCGTCGAGGCCGACCGCGAGCGCATCGAGGCCGGCATCGACCAGCTGGGAAGTCCGCCTCGTATCGCCGCCGCGTTCAAGGCAGCGACGGAATCCTATTTCGGAAAGGCAGCGCCCGTCGTCGACAAGGAGATGCCCGCGGCGAGAGCGGACGGCAAATACGCGATCAGTGCCGAAGAGCTCGCCAGCGTCATCGTGCCGGCCATCCAGATGTTCTACGGCGTGCGTGATGCTGCGCTCGCGGAAGCGGGCGAGCGCGCCTCGGCCTCGCGCGACGGCGCCCTGGCGATGCTGGCGCTTGCGGGCGTTGCGGTGCTGGCGCTGCTCGGCACGCTCGGCGGCGTGACCATGATGCTGCGCAGCCGCGTGGTGACGCCGCTGGCAAGGCTCGCCGACGTGATCGGAGCGCTCGCCGCCGGACAGCACGACGTCGAGATTCCGGCGACGGGCCGCAATGACGAGATCGGCCAGGTCGCGGGCTCGCTCCAGCACTTCAAGGATTCGCTTCTCGCCAAGAAGGCCGCCGACGAAGCGGCCGCGATCGAGGCCGAGGCCAAGCTCAAGCGCAGCCAGCGCATGGACCAGATCGCGCGCGACTTCGAAGTCATGATCGGGGATGTCATCAACACCGTCGCGTCGGCGTCCTCGGCGCTGGAAGTATCGGCGGGAACGCTGACGAGCACGGCCGAACAGTCCGAGCAGGTCACTGCCACCGTCGCAGCTGCGTCCGAACAGGCCTCCACCAACGTGCAGACTGTTGCCGCTGCGGCGGAGGAAATGGCCTCGTCGGTCGACGAGATCAGCCGGCAGGTCCAGGACTCCGCGCGCGTTGCCGGTGAAGCCGTGCAGCAGGCCGAGCGGACCAACGACCATGTCGGCGAGCTCGCCAAGGCCGCCGGGCGGATCGGCGATGTCGTCGAGCTCATCAGCCAGATCGCGGGTCAGACCAATCTTCTGGCGCTGAACGCCACCATCGAGGCGGCACGCGCCGGCGAGGCCGGACGCGGCTTCGCAGTCGTCGCTTCCGAGGTCAAGGCACTGGCCGAGCAGACCGCCAAGGCCACCGGCGAGATCAGCCAGCAGATCGCAGGGATCCAGGCGGCGACCGAGGATTCCGTCGGCGCCATCAAGGCGATCGGCGACACCATCACAAGGATGTCGGAGATCGCTTCGGCGATCGCCTCGGCGGTCGAGGAGCAGGGCGCGGCGACGCGCGAGATTTCCCGCAACGTGCAGCAGGCGGCGCGCGGCACCCAGCAGGTCTCCGCCAGCATCGTCGACGTGCAGCACGGCGCGAGCCAGACCGGATCGGCCTCCTCCAACGTCCTTGCCGCCGCCAGATCGCTGTCGGGCGAGAGCACGCGTCTCAAGACCGAGGTCGGAAAATTCCTGGATGCGATCCGGGCGGCGTAGAACTCGAACGCCGCTCCCGCCGGAGGCGCGATCGCTTTTGAACAGCGTCGTCCCTGCGGCGCATCCTTCGAGACGCCCGCCTACGGCGGGCCCTCAGGATGAGGGCGGAGTGCGTGGCAACAATTGCGACGGTGACCGATGCTGCTTAGCCTCATCCTGAGGAGCCCGCGAAGCGGTCGTCTCGAAGGACGAGGCGCGCGCATTCATCGCGATTGAGTCGTGGCTCAGAACTCGCCGTGCAGTCGCCCGGAGAATACCGACACCGGGCCTCGATCCGCGTTGTAGGCGGGGTTGACGATGAGCTGGTAGTCGGCGGTGAGGGTGATGTTCTTGTTCAGCGCGTAGGCGTAATAGGTTTCGAGGATGCGTTCCTTGCGGTAGTTGAGCGCGCCGTCGCCGACGAGAACGCCGAGGCCGCCGGCCGCGAGGAAGTCGCGATAATCCTGCGAGATCGCATTGATGGCGCCGCCGACGCCGACGACGTCGTCGGGCCGGCCCCATTTCGTGCCCTTGATCGACAGGCCGCCGGACAGGCTGCGGTTGATGTCGGTGAAGGCCAGCGTTTCGCTCTTGCCGTCGTTCCAGCTCCAGCGGCCGAACAGTCCGACATCCTCCGTGATGGCCTGCTCGAGGTTGACGACATAGCCGACCTTGAGACGGCCGCGCCGGGTCTGCGCGATGTCGAGATTGAGCGCGGGATTGTCCAGCGTCTCGCGGAAGCTGCCCATATTGGCGCTGTCGACCCAGCCCATGGTCCTGAGCTTGCCGGGCTGGCCGAACAGCGAGTAGCGCGTCTCGAGCTCGAGCACGTACTGGCCGCGCTCGCCGACCCGGGTGTCGAAATGATTTGAATTGGGCTCCGCGACCATCAGGAAATAGCCGCCGCGCAGCGCCCATTGCTTCTGGTTGAGCTCGGCCGTCACGCCGTAGGTGAGGCCGACCTTGTCGGCGGAATAGTCGAAGGCGCCCGGCGCCCAGATCGACCAGTTCATGAAGTCCTTGCGGGTGTCCTTGGCATAGGCGTTGCCGTCGAACACATCGACCACGGCGAACTTGCCGGCCTGCACGGTGAGGCGGGACACGTCGACCTTCTGGCCGAGCTGCAACTGGCCGCTCGCGAGCTCTTCCTGCTCGCCGCCGAAGCCGAAGGTCTGGCGCACGAACAGGCGCGAGGTGTTGTAGTGCGGGTAGGGGAAGTTCGACTTCTGCGCCTCGCCGTTGGGGAAGCCGGCCGCGCCGACCGTGTCGTTGAATCCAAAACCCTGGAGCAGCTCGGGATTGTAATAGACCTCGCCGCCGTCCCACAGCCGCGCGTTCAGGAACAGGCTGTTGCTCCAGGTCGCCTTGGCTTGCCGCGACGGCGAGAGCGAGTTCGGTCCGGTGTAGAGGGCGGGGAACGACGGATAGCCTTGCGGCAGATAGGTGCTCTGCCCGTGAATCTCCCAGCGATCCGATTCCGTGTCGATCAGCGAGCTGTTGGGGTTGTAGCCCGGCACGCCCGGCCAATCGACCTTGCGGTTGAGGCCGAGCCTGATCGTCTGGAAGTCGAGCGCCGAAGAGGTGTATTGGGCGCCCGTGGAGAAGGCGACGTTGGCGCTATCGAAGCGGCTGTAGAGATATTCGAGCCGCGCGCTCCAATGCGGCGCGAAGCCGTATTCGATGCCGGCGCCCGCGATCCAGCCGGGCCGCGTGTTCAGGATCTTCGGGATTTCGGCGCCGGAGGCCGGCGTGTCGAAATAGCGTTCGCCCATCCACGCGAATCCGCCGGTGGCATAGACGAGCCACGGACCGCTGGTGTAGCCGACCCGCCCGCGCAGGCTGGCGGTGTAGTCCCATTGTTGCGTGACGGTGATGGCCGGTGTCGCCAGGAACGAGACGATCGAATTCGAGGTGATGTAGTTGGGAAACGAGAAATCGCCTTCGACGCCGACCAGCCAGCCGGAGTTGAGCCGGTAATTGTAGCCCGCCTGCACGCCGCCGATCATGCCGCTGAAGACGCCGCTGTCGCCGATCGCAGTGCCGTCGTTCAGCGCGAAGTGCGACGAGCCGCGGCTGTAGCCGGCATGCGCGCCGATATAGAGGCCGGTCCAGTCATAGACCGCTCTCAGGGCCGGGGCCTTCAGCGGCAGATCGGCCGCGCGGCTGATCGCGGGAAAAACCATCACGCCCGAAGCAATTGCCGCGGCCGTCCGCAAGTACCGGTAACGGTGACCTCTTAACGTCAAAACGCACGCCCCCAAACGCGAATGTATCCCAGTCGCCGTGATATCCCTGCAGATTCGCGGCCACTCTGTCATCAGGCCTCGGTTGCCGACGCGATCGGCCGAGATGATCTCGATTCGATGCGGCTTCTTCCCAAGTTCCTGAACCTGCGACAAACCTTATTGCGATTAATTCGCAATAGCAACTAGTGCGGATTGCCGCAGAGGATGGTTCGCATCGCTGTGTGACGCGGCTGCAACATCCACTGACGGCCCCAGCAAACCGGACGGCCCGAGCGGAGCCCAGCCTCTGTTGGAGACCTATCGGAGGCCAAGCAAACGGGAGGGGTCGGGGATCGCGAAGGCCGGCGGTGGGTCGCCCGGCCGGCGGAAGCACCTAGCAGCCGCGGCAGATGCCCTTGATCTTCTTGTCGAGCAGCGCGTCCTCCTTGCTCGACGGGCTGTTCGTCGCCGGTTTGCTCATCGCCGGACTGTTCGCATTCCATCGCTGCTGCCAGAGCTTCTCGCCGATCGTGCAGAGAACCCGCGGCTGCTTGTCCACAGAGGGGGTAGGCGATTGATCCGGCGTGCGGCCCGCGACCTCGAGAGCCAGCTTGGTCCGGATCGCCGCCTTGAAGTTTTCGCGATCGGTGATCGGCACAACAAAGGAACCTGGGCCGCCGATCACGCAATCCTCATAGTACCAATCGATATGGTCAATATTCTGAAAGTCTGCGGGATCAGCGGGTGTCGCATTGGTCATGACCGGCAGGCCGGCGATGACGATGCCCTGCTGCAACGCTGTGTCACGCGCTGAGGTGACCGGATCGCCGTTGCTGTTGGGACCGTCGCCCGAAATGTCGATGATACGGCGCGGACCACTGTAGGGGTTCTGCTCGAACAGCGACGCGGCGAATTTAATCGCACTTGAAATCGAGGTGCGCGAACCGCGGCGGACCGGTGCTTTGGTGATTTCAGTTGCGACGGCCTCAGCCGTTCCCGGCCCGTCGATCTGTCGCCAGGGGACGATTATTTTCTGGTCGCTGGTCGATGACCATTCGAAATAGGTCAGCGCGATCTTG
The DNA here is from genome assembly GCF_014198245.1 of Bradyrhizobium sp. cir1. Classification (GTDB taxonomy): domain Bacteria; phylum Pseudomonadota; class Alphaproteobacteria; order Rhizobiales; family Xanthobacteraceae; genus Bradyrhizobium. The sequence continues at coordinate 180,704 of NZ_JACIHE010000015.1, read as the reverse complement.
CCGGCAGGACCGGCTCGCACCGCTCGGAGAAACTCCTCCGAGACAATGGCCTTGGCATAGCCCTCGCGTTGGGCTGCCAGGTCATCCGGCTTCATCGAGTAGGAAATGTCGACCGCGATCACGAGTTCGAGGTCCACGGCGGGGCGGCTGTTGTCCCCGGTCACTGTTTTCGGCGGTGGGGCCGGCTCGGCAAATGCCTGTGTCGATGTCAGGATCGCAATCAGGATCGATCCAATGACATTCCGCCAATTCACGCTCGCCCTCCAGCTACCCGTTCGCATCCTGACACGCGAAACGTGCAACCGGAAGGGCTGTGAGCTAAGCCGCTGCCGGGCCGTCTAGCGGCCCCAAAAAAGATGACCCGCCCGGGGGGGACAGCCGGGCGGGTCGGGGGCACGACACGGGGTGGATGAGGCGCCCGTGTCGGACGCAGGATCCACGTGGGAGATCGGCCTCAGGTACTCAAATCAGTAGCAGGTACGAACGCGGCCGACGTATTGGCCGAAGGCGTTGTACTGGGCGACCCAGCCGCAGCGGTGATAGCCGTAGTAATAGGGATCGTTGCTGGCAGCGATTGCGGAGCCGACGACGGCGGCGGTGGCGATGCCGGCGCCGACACCCCAGACCCAGCCGGGCTGCTTGGCTTCGGCCGAGGTGGTGGTGGACGCGATGCTGCCGGTGACGGCAAGGGCACCGAGAGCTGCGGCGGCAATCTTGGTCTTGATCGACATGTGAAACTCCATCCGGGGTTGAGGCGGTCCGTTGTGGCCCGCGTGCCCAGTTGGACGGAGGCATGTCGTGTCAGGTTCGAAAGCGCATTTGGCGCCCTCGCAATCCGGTTATTTCCCGAATGGTTTCAGTTGGATGCGGGCTAGCCGAGGGGGCCCTTGGCGAGCCTGTTCACGTCGAAGTTATCGACCTCGGCCAGCAGCTCGCAAAAGGCGCGCGCGCCCTGATCGATCAGCTGCTCGCCCTTCTCCGCGACGGCCAACCTCGCATCGCCGACCGCGCCGCTGGCGTTGAGATCCTGCGCCTGCCAGGCGAACGGCGCCGGGCGCTGCGTCGATAGCCAGCGATACTGCTTCTCCAACGCCACGCTGCTCGCGGGAAAATCCGCGATCGCGTCCTTGCGGACCTGAGCCGGATAGCGCGCCAGCATGATCGAGGTCTCGACCGCGCCGCCGTGGATGCCGTGGCGCACTTCTTCGGCGGGGAACAGCTTGTCCGCCCCTGACAGCCGCGACCACGACGTCGTCACCACGAACAGTTTTTGGTGTGCGCGAAGGTCCTGCGCGACCAGCATCATGGCCGCGCTGTTGCCGCCATGGCTGGTGATGATGACGAGCTTCTTCACGCCGCGCCGCGCGACCTCCGCGCCGATCCCGGTCCATTTCTTCAGCGCAATGTCAGTCGGCAGCGTCTGCGTGCCCGGATAGTCGATATGCTCGGTGGAAATGCCGACCGGTTCGACGGGGAGAAAGCTGGCCGGAATGTTCTCGGGCAGCACCTCGCGCACGCGCGCGAGATAGGCGTCCGCGATCAACACGTCCGTCTCGAGCGGCAAATGCGGGCCATGCTGCTCGGTCGCCGCCAGCGGCAGCACCGCGATCCAGCGCGACACATCCGCAGGGCCCGCATGGGCCCAGTTAATGTCGATCCAGTCACGGGGCGGCGTCATCAAGGTTTCTTTGCCCGAATTTGTCACGTAATTTGGGTTATGAGGGGACGCGGGCCCGACCGGCTCGCGTCCCCAATGTCATGCGGTTTTATCGCGTTGGCTTGGTATCGGCCAGACACGATCGACGGAGTCCCATCATGAGCCCCTCTCATCTGCGGCGAGCGTTAACGGCAGGCCTGACGGCCGCTTTCGTCTCGGTCCTACCGGCGCGCGCCGAGACGCTCGACAAGGTCACCTTCGGCACCAACTGGGTCGCCGAGGCCGAGCATGGCGGCTTCTTCCAGGCGGTGGCCGACGGCACCTACAAGAAGTACGGCCTCGACGTCACCATCGTCCCCGGCGGTCCCAACGAGAACAACCGGATGCTGCTGATCGCCGGCAAGATCGATTTCTTCATGGCCGCGAACACGCTGATGTCGTTCGATGCGGTCGCCAACAACGTTCCCGTCGTCACCATCGCCGCGGTGTTCCAGAAGGATCCGCAGGTGATGCTGACGCAGCCCGACGCTAAGGTCGGCAAGATCGAGGACCTCAAGCCGCTGACGCTGTTCGTCTCCAAGGAGGGCATGACCAGCTACTTCCAGTGGCTGAAATCCGAATATGGTTTCAACGAGAAGAACGTCCGTCCCTATAATTTCAATCCGCAGCCCTTCATCGCCAATCCCAAGAGCGCGATGCAGGGCTACGTCACCTCCGAGCCCTTCGCGGTCGAGAAGGCCGCCGGCTTCAAACCGAACGTGATCCTGCTCGCCGATTCCGGCTTCAACACCTATTCGACCCTGATCGAGACCCGCCGCGACATCGTCGAGAAGAAGCCCGATCTCGTGCAGCGCTTTGTCGATGCCTCCATGATCGGCTGGTACAATTACATCTACCGCGACAATTCCGCCGGAAACGCCCTGATCAAGCAGCTCAACCCGGAGATGACCGATGATCTGCTCGCCTATTCCGTGGCCAAGATGAAGGAATACGGCATCGTCGATTCCGGCGACAGCCTGAAGAACGGCATCGGCGCTATGAGCGACGAGCGCTATACCTCCTTCTTCAACAAGATGGTGAAGGCGGGTGTCGTGAAGGCGGATCTCGATTTCCGCAAGTCCTACACGCTGCGCTTCGTCAACAAGGGCGTCGGCGTCGAGCTGCGCCCGAACAAGCCGTAACGCGCGGTCGATGTCCGCTGCCCCAACCTCGTCCGCCGTCGAGGCCAGCCTGACGGCTCTCGCCGTCAGCCTGCGCGGCGTGACGAAGATGTATGACAACGGCGTCATGGCGCTCGGCCCGCTCGACCTCGCGGTGCGCAAGGGCGAGTTCATCTCGCTGCTCGGCCCGTCAGGCTGCGGCAAGTCGACGGCGCTACGGATCATCGCCGGGCTCAGCGCGCCGTCGTCAGGCACCGTGCGGGTGGCGCGTCACGAGGGCGAGGTGCAGCCGGGCCATGGCATCGGCTTCGTGTTCCAGGAGCCGACCCTGATGCCCTGGGCCAGCGTACGCGAGAACGTGCGGTTGCCGCTGAAGTTGGGCGGCGTCTCAAAGGCGGAGGGGCGCGTGCGTGCCGACGAGGCGCTGGCCAGCGTCGGGCTTGCCGATTTCGCCGACGCCTACCCGCGTGAGCTCTCCGGCGGCATGAAGATGCGGGTTTCGCTGGCGCGCGCGCTCGTCACCGACCCGGACATCCTCCTGATGGACGAGCCGTTCGCAGCGCTCGACGAGATCACGCGCTTCCGCCTCAACAACGACCTGCTCGCGCTATGGCGTGCCCTGGGCAAGACCGTCATCTTCGTCACCCATTCGGTGTTCGAGTCCGTCTATCTGTCGCAGCGCATCGTGGTCATGACGGCGCGGCCGGGCCGCATCCAGGCCGACATCCGCATCGAGACGGTCGAGCCGCGCGGCGAGGAGTTTCGCACCTCGGCGGCCTATTCCGATTATTGCCGGCGCGTGTCGGCCGCGCTGGCGCCATCTTATTCGGGGCAGTCGACGCTATGAACGCGCAAACGGCCGTCATCGCGAAACCGTCCGGCGCGCAACGCGCGGTGCGTTTCGTGCTGCCCGTCGTCGTGTTCGCGGCAGGCCTGCTCGCCTGGGAACTCATGGTCCGCATCAAGGACATCCCGCCTTACGTGCTGCCGGCGCCGTCCGTCATCGTCCTGACACTGATCAAGGACTGGGCGGTGCTGTCACAATCGCTCGCAACCACGCTGCTGACGACACTTGAAGGTTTTGTCGCCGCCAGCATCGGCGGTATTGCGCTGGCGCTGCTGTTCAACCAGTCGAAATGGGTGGAATATTCGCTGTTCCCTTACGCCGTCGTGCTGCAGGTCACGCCGGTGATCGCGATTGCGCCGCTGCTCCTGATCTATCTGGAGCAGCAGACCGCGGTCGTCGTCTGCGCCTTCATCGTCGCCTTTTTCCCGGTGCTGTCGAACACCACGCTGGGATTGAATTCGGTCGACCGTAATCTCGCCGGCCTGTTCCAGCTTTACGGCGCCTCGCCTCCTCAGACCCTGCGCTTCCTGAAGCTGCCCGCGGCGCTGCCCTATATCCTCGGCGGATTGCGCATTGCCGGCGGCCTGTCGCTGATCGGCGCGGTCGTGGCCGAGATCGCGGCGGGCACCGCGGGCGCCGGCTCCGGGCTCGCCTACAGGATCGCCGAGTCAGGCTACCGGTTGAACATACCCCGCATGTTCGCCGCGCTGCTTTTGTTGTCGCTGGCCGGGATTGTCATCTATGGGGTGCTGGCGCTAGTTTCCCACCTCGTTTTACGGCGCTGGCACGAAAGCGCGCTTGGAAAGGAAAGCTGATGTCTACCGGTTCGATTTCGTCCGAAAAGATCGATCTTCTGATTTATGGACCGGTGCGGCCGATCCTCGAGAACGGGTTTTCCGATCATTTCGTCGTGCACAAGGCCGAGACGCGCGGCGACCTCGAGCGGCTGACGCCGGCGATCCGCGAAAAAATCCGCGGCGTGGCGGTGACCTATCACACCGTCCGCGCCGACAGGGATTCGCTGTCGCAGCTGCCCAAGATCGAGATGGTAGCGAGCTTCGGCGTCGGCTACGACCATGTCGACGCCAAATACGCGGCCGAGCACAATATCATCGTCACCAACACGCCCGACGTGCTGACCGAGGAGGTCGCCGACGTCGCGATGGGCCTTCTGATCTCGACCTTGCGCGAGTTCATCAAGGCCGACCGCTATGTGCGCTCCGGGCTCTGGCAGACGCAAAACTATCCGCTCAGCGTCGGCTCGCTGCGCGACCGCAAGGTCGGCATCGTCGGCATGGGCCGGATCGGTCAGGCCATCGCGCGCCGGCTCGATGCCTCGCTGGTGCCTGTGGTCTATCACTCGCGCAATCCGTCCAAGGACGTCTCCTACAAGCACTATCCTGATCTGATCGAGATGGCGAAGGCCGTGGACACATTGATGGTGATCGTGCCGGGCGGCGCTTCGACCAACAAGATGATCAATGCCGAGGTGCTGAAGGCGCTCGGTCCGCGCGGCGTGCTGATCAACGTGGCGCGCGGCTCCGTGGTCGACGAGCCCGCCCTGGTCCAGGCGCTGAAATCCGGCACCATCCTCGCCGCCGGCCTCGACGTGTTTGCGGCCGAGCCGAACGTGCCTGACGAGCTCAAGACCATGCAGAATGTCGTGCTGCTGCCGCATATCGGCTCGGCCTCGGTGGTGACGCGCAACGCCATGGATCAGCTCGTCGTCGACAATCTCAAGTCCTGGTTTGCCGGCAAGGCGCCGCTGACGCCGGTTGCGGAAACGCCGTTTAGGGGGCGCTGATGGGAGTTCTTCGGGTTCTCGCATTCGCCATCGCGGCATGTCTTGCCGCGATGGGCCCTGCGCCTGCGCAGGATGCGACGAGCCTGAAGAAATCGATGCCCGGGCAGTGGGAGCTCTCGACCACCGAGCGCAGCAAGACCTGCGTCGTCACGCTCAAGGCCGATGCCGCGGGCCAGGGTTTCAAGCTGGAGCTCGAGCCGGCCTGCAAGACCGCGCTGCCTTTCACCAAGGCCATCGTCGCCTGGAGCGTGAAGGGCCTCGACATCGTTCGCCTGCAGGATGCGACCGGTGAAGCCGTGATCGACTTCACCGAGGTCGAGGCCGGCATCTTCGAGGGCCTGCGCCAGGGCGAGGGCGTCTACATCCTGCAGGACCTCGCTGCCGCCCGCTCGATGGCCAAGTCGATGGACCAGATGATCGGCGACTGGTCGATGGTGCGCGGCAACGGCCAGCCGATCTGCGGGCTGACGCTGACCAACACGGAAGCAGGCCAGGACAATTTCCAGGTCTTCCTCAAGCCGAAATGCGATGCGGCCATCGCGCAGTTCAACCCGACGCAATGGCGGCTCGAGCGCGGCCAGATCATCCTGATGTCGAAATCAGGCGATGTCTGGCAGTTCGAGGCCGACGACAACGCGCAGTGGCGGCGCGTCCCCGACACCGCCGATCCCCTGATCATGCTGCGCCAGTAGGCGCCGCCGACGTGCTCGGCCTGCATGGTTCGAGATGCCCGCTTTGGCGGGCTCCTCACCATGAGGGTCTGATATTCCGCCGCGAAACGTGGCCTCATCCTGAGGGCCCGCCGTAGGCGGGCGTCTCGAAGGAGCCGCAGATTACGTCGTCACCTTCGGCGGCGGCGCGGTGCCTTGCGCCCATTTCTCCAGCTTGCCGAGCACGCCCCAGGCGGTGAGCGCGAGCGAGATCGGCATCGCGAACTGACCGAGGCCCGGCACCGCCGAGACGATCGTGCCGAGCAGCCCGGCAAGACCTCCTGCACTGGGGCTCGCCGTCACCGAGGAGAGCAGCGCAGTGATGAGCGAGCCGCCGATGCCGAGGGCGGTCTTCTTGCCGTCGAGCAGCTTGCCGATGGTCTCGCCCAGCGCGCCGTTGACCTGGCCGAGCACGGGCTTGCCGTTCTTGTTGAGCAGCGTGCTGAGCAGGTCGACGACCTGCTTCAATTGATCGACGGGGGCGGGGTTGGTCGGGGTCACCGGTCCTGGCATGGGCGTCGTCTTGTTGTTGATGAGGGAGAACAGCCGCTCGAACAGGGTGATCGGATCGTTGGTGGCGGGCAGCGTATTGCCAGGTGTCGTCGGTGCCGGAAGCGTTCCGCCGGCGGACGGTCGCAGCACCTGCGCGAGGTCTTCAAGCCGCTTCAGGACCTGGGACAGGTCACCGCTCTGCATGACCCCTCCCGGCTGCGTCGCCCGCGTGATGGCGGCGACCGTGGCCCCGTCGAGGAGGCCGGTATCCCGGAGGCCGTTCTGCTGCTGAAACTGCGAGACCGCGGCCCTGGTCTTCGGACCGCTGATGCCGTCCTCGGCGAGCGGCGGATTGGCGCCGAGCCTGTTGAGCGCCTGCTGCATCAGCACGACCGTCGAGGCCGCATCGTCTTCCGGCTCGATGCGGCCTGCGAATTGCGGGCTGCCGTCGAGCGTGATCGAGGAATCCAGTGACAGCATCGCATGCAGGATCACGGCGGTGCCGAGCTGGGAATCGACGTGGCTCGGGTCGAACACGTGATCGCGGACGAATTTGCCGGGCCTTGCCTCGGGTGGGCCGTACAGGTTCGAGCCGCCGTAGAGGTAGGGCGAATTCACGCCCTTGGCGTGGTAGCCGAAGCCGTTGAACGCCTCGAGCCGGAACAGCATCCGTGCGATGCTCCAGTCCTGCGCGCCGATGAAATTCTCGATCCTGAATGCGTCCACGGCGCCGTCCACGAAGGTGGCAAACGGGCCGCGCCCCTTCGGCACGATGGTGGTCGTGCGATGAAGCGTTTCGCCGTTGCCGAGATAGGTGTCGAAATCGAAATTGGATTCGCGGTAGTGGCAGAGCGCCGTAAAATACCAGGGAACGCCGGTCAGCCGCTCGATCTGCTGATAGGTCGCCTTGCCGTTGATCGCCTTGCGTGCGACCGCAGTCGCGTCGGCGTGGCGTCCGGGTCGGATCTCGAGACTCGTCCAATTGCGCTCGTATTCATTCTTCAAACTCTCGAAGGACACCATTTTCCGCTCCCGCAAATGAATGAATGATCGAATCTCCAGGCAATCAAAGTGAACCGGGCGCCGTGATCGGCGCGTGACTTCAGCGTTATCTCTGCAAATCTGGCAGCTTGCCGGCGCTGCGCATGTGAACTGGGTTACAGCTTTTGCGGGAAAATTGGCGCACAGTGCGGATCGCCCCACGGGGAACCCGCAGGGCCGTCCGCCCGTTAGCAATGGACGCGGTTCGGCAAGGAGGCCTGCATGGCCAAGCGTGTCCTCGCGATCGGCATCGAACCCGGCGTTGCGGATTACAGCGCATTCCCGCAGCTCACGCCGGATCTCGTGCGCAACTACATCGAGGCGCAGCTGTTGCGCCTGCGCGGTCTCGGCTTCGAGGTCACGAGCTGCCTGATCGATCTCGAGGCGGCCGCCGAAGCCGGCGTCGCGGCGGCGCTGCGCGAGGAGCGGTTCGACTGCATCGTGATCGGCGCGGGCCTGCGCGAGCCGAGGGAGCGCCTCGTGCTGTTCGAGAAGGTGCTCAACCTCGTCCACCGCCTCGCGCCCGAGGCCGCGATCTGCTTCAACACCACGCCGGCCGACACCAGTGAGGCGGTGCAGCGCTGGATCGCGCCGTGAACGGCGGCCGCAGAGATGATGCGGCGTTGCAATGCTTATCGTTGCGAGCTGGCTGGGACGGATGCAAGCTCGCTAGCTGTCTCCGTCGCGCCGGTCTCGGGTGAGCCCGATATCTCCACGCTGCGTTTGACGGCTGCAGCAACCATCGCATGGATTGGAAACAGCGCGATGCAGCCAAGCCCGAAGGCAATGTGGATCCAACGGGCCGGCTCGCGCGTCTGCTCGCCGCCGTAGTAGAGAACGAGCCCTGTCGTAGCGAGCAGGACGAACGTGGCGAGCGTGGTGCCACCCGTCCACCGCTTGCGCCGCCGATGCCAGCCCGACCGCACGTGCAGCGGCAGCAGCGAGCCGATCACGATCAACGTCGCATAGGCCGAGATGCCGTGCAGCATCAGCAGCAGCCGTTCGGTTTCGCCGGGCTCCGCCTCAACAACGTCGTGCAGGACGAACCAGGCGAGGCCGGTTAGCGCGACCACGCTGGTTGCACTCCAGACAACGCTCTTTTGAACAAAGCCGAGGCGCATGGGTTCAGGCCGCCATCGATGGCAGGTTGCCGCCGGTGATGAAAGCAGTCGCGCCGAAGCGCGCGAAGCAGGGGTGCTGCGGCTCCCCGGTCTGGACCAGAATCTTGGTCAGCGCATCGGCGGCGATGCAGCTTGGCGCGACGACCGAATAGGCGCGGCCGTCTGTTCCGGAGCTCGGCGGCCGACACGCCCCGATTCGGTCGACGGTGGCGACGGCGGAGGAGGTTGCAATGGCGCCGTTGCGCAGATGTCCCGCTGGGACCAGGCCTCCGTTCGGAACGTGCACGTGGATCGGCTGGTCGATCTCGCCCATCACGCGCAGATCGCCGCCGGCATTGACGGTCGCAGTTCGGATGCCTGCCGCCCGAAGCGAGGCGATGGCACGATCCACCGCATAGCCCTTGGCGATTCCACCAAGATCGATTGCGACCGGTGCCGTCAGGCGCACGGATCGATCGGCCGACAGGCGCACCGCGTTGAAGTCGCCCGCGGCGACGTGGTCGAGGTCGTCCGATGGCAGCAAGTCGTGGCGCATCAACTCGAAGCCGACCGCACAGTCGAACAGGCCATTGCTCGCGGCATGAAACGTCTGAGCGTGACGCAGAACTCGTGCCGTCCAGGGGTGGATCGTCACAGGCATCCGGAACGCCTCGCGGTTGATGCGCCCGATGTCGCTATTGGCATCGTGGAAACTCATCAGACGCTGAACCAGCGACACGGCCTCGAAGGCGCCGGCAATCGCCTGCTCGCCGGCGGCTTGCGCCACGCCGTCGACCTCGATCTCCACGATCGTGCCCAGCAGCGGTCGCGCGCGCCTCATGGCCTACTGCCCCTTCAGGCTCTGGAACTGCCCGACCAGGCGCCGCACGCCATCGGTGATGTGCTTGGCCGAGAGCGTCGCGCCGCTGATGTTCTTGATATCGACATTGAGCTGCAGCTGCGAGCTCGCGCTCTTGCCGACGAATTGCGAACGCCATGAGGCCTCGCGAACCTCGTAGCCATAGGACTCGTTGTATTCGAGGATCTCGATTCCCTTGACCGTGCCGCCGGCGGTGATGCCGACGGCGTATTTGATGTATTCGTGCTTGCCGAGCACGCGGTCGATCACGACGATCCCGCCCGAGGAGGCACGGAACACGCCCGCCCTGCTGCCTGCAGAGAACGAGGCGCCGGGAAAGATCGCCTGCATCGCCTGTTGCTCGCTCATGTAGACGTTTGCGCTAGCCGGCGCGATCAAGACGATCGCAGCCGGCGCCGTGAGGATTGGTGTCCACTTCATGCTATCTGCCTTGAAAGGTCATTTTGCGGCAAAGGGTACACCGAGGCGGAACATCACTTCGTCGCGCGCGTGTTCGTCGCCGTAGATGCGCCCGTGCTTTACCACGGAGGCTTGATCCTCGTTGTAGGTGATGACCATCGGCAGCTGATGACGCCAGGCCAGCGTCCACCAGAATTCCTTCTGGCCGTAATGGATGACAGGTCCGGCAAAGAACGCGGAATGTTCGGGGTTGTTGAACCAGTAGCCGGTGAATTCGTTGTGAATGCGCGTCTCGAAGCCGATCATCCAGTTCGGCGCGACGAGGTAGGACGCACCGAACGTCACGTCGATCGGCGAGGCTCTTTCGATCGAGCCATCAGCATAGACCTCGCGCTCATGCTGGCCCATGATGTTGAGGGCGAGGATCAGACGATCATCGAGAAAATTCTTCTGCAGGATCACCCGCCATTCCAGCTCCTTCGACTTCGGACCGATCTCCGGTTCGATGTAAAGCGCAAGGCCGATCGGATCGGTCACGGGGTTCAGGACCTGATAGATCGCCTCGAAGGCAACCGAGTCGAAACGTGTCTTCTCGTAACGCGAGTATGGATCGAAGGAGGCGTCGAGAAATTGCGTCACGCCGGGTCCGCCCGTTGTCCCATCGAATCCGTTGCGGTAGGCGTTGGCGTAACTCCAGTTGAAATAGCCGGAAATCTGCAGCTGGTTAGTGAGGCCGTATTCGATCTCCTCCTTGTTCCGCATCAGGAAATACTGCCCCTGCGACTGGCCCGCCTGCATGAACGATTTGTGCTCGTATTCATACGTGCCCTGCGGATGCAGATCGGCTGTGTAGATCCAGCCGAACGGTGATTCCCCTGCATTGGCTTCGCACGCGGCCAGCATCGCAACCGCGGCGCACATCGGTCCCACTAATCGTTTCACTGTTGTCCCCATCTGAGAAAGGCTGCAGGGCCCGCCTACAGTGAGACACGGAGATGTGACAATAGGTCCCAGTTCGGAATCGATCTAAACGGGCGCGGCGCTCTGAATCCTGAGACCGTTGGCGTCGCTTCACGAGGCGCCGGGAAAAATAGGAAGCGAGCAATATGAACTGCTTGCGCGCTGCATCGCTTTTCGCGCTCCTTGTTTGAAAGGATTCTAATTTTGATGGATTCTAAGTCGCGGTCGCATCTCGTTCAGCCGTTCGGCCGCACGGCCGACGGTGCCTGCGTCGAATTTCTCGTCTCCAGGAGGGAATGCCGTTGGCCGATCCCGCTGGGCACGTGCGTACCGCGGTGACCCGGGGGAAACGAAGGAACGCGGGAGGAGATCGTGCTGTTCTTTGCACTGGCGAGGTAAGCTTTTAGCGTCGTCGCGTGGCTCGTCAGTCCTTGAATGCCGACGATTGTTCTGGCCCGCATCCGCACCGGGCGCTATGACTGGCGCCAGCACAGGAGGGCCGGAAATGCTTCGAGGTCTTGGAATTGCAGCGTGTCTGACGGTTGCGACTGCCGTGCCGGTTCATGAAGCTGTGGCCCAGGATGCCATCGGCGGTGCGATCATCGGCGGTGTCGGCGGTGCGATCGTCGGCGGTGCGCTCGGCGGAGGCCGCGGCGCGGCCATTGGCGCCGTCGTCGGTGCCGGCACGGGTGCCGCGATCGCCTCCGAGGGCGAGCGCCGCCGCTCCGGCTATTACGCCTATCAGCGCGGCTGCTACATGCAGCGGCCCGACGGCTACTATGTCCGGGTCGATCCGCGATATTGCTACTAGGCGCGAGCGCTCTAGCTGTTCATTGCCTCCGGCACACCAGCGCCATCCAGGGCACCGGCAGATTGTGCAGCCAGTCGCTCATGCTGCTTTTGTCGCCCGATTTGCAACCCTAGATCAACCGCATCCCGCGCAGGCTCGTATGCCCGTTCCTGCCGACGATGATGTGATCATGCACGGCGATCCCGAGCGGCTTGGCGATGTCGATGATCGCTTTCGTCATCTGGATGTCGGCCTGCGACGGCGAGGGATCGCCGGAGGGGTGGTTGTGCACCAGGATCAGCGCGGTCGCCGATAATTCCAGCGCGCGCTTGATCACTTCGCGCGGATAGACCGGGGTGTGGTCGACGGTGCCGGTCTGCTGCACCTCGTCGGCGATCAGCTGGTTGCGCTTGTCGAGGAAGAGCAGGCGAAACTGCTCCCTGTCGGCGAAGGCCATGCTGGTGCGGCAATAGTCGATCACCTCGTTCCAGGACGACAGCGCGTTGCGGCTGTTGACCTCGCCCTTGGCGACGCGGTGCGCCGCGGCGGCGATCAGCTTGAGCTGGTTGATGGCGGCTTCGCCTATGCCGTCGACCTCGCGCAAGCGCGCCACCGGGGCATGCACGACCTCGGCGAACGAGCCGAAGGTCTTGATCAGCGTCTTCGCCAGCGGCTTGGTGTCGCGCCGCGGCAGCGCCGGAAACAGCGCCATCTCCAGGAGTTCGTAGTCGCTGAGCGCGTCCGCGCCGGCGCTGTAGAAGCGCTCGCGCAGCCGCTCGCGATGGCCGTGATAGTGCGGCGCGTCCTCCGGCTTGCTCTTGTCGTGGTCTGGCTTGGCGGGCATCGACCGCCAGCATTGCCGCGGAACTCTGTTTTTGCAACCGTCAATTGCGGCGGCAAATCCGGTTCGCGGGTCGCGCCCCCTTAGAGGCTCACCCGATCTGCTTCTCGCCGTGCCGCTCCGACAGGGTGAAGATCTCGACGCCCGTCGCCGTCACGCCGACGGAGTGCTCGAACTGCGCCGACAGCGAGCGGTCGCGGGTCACCGCGGTCCAGCCGTCGGAGAGGATTTTTACGTGCGGCTTGCCGAGATTGATCATCGGCTCGATGGTGAAGAACATGCCGGGCTTGAGCTGCACGCCCTCGCCGGGCCGGCCGATATGGATGATGTTCGGCTCGTCGTGGAACATGCGCCCCAAACCGTGGCCGCAGAAATCGCGCACCACGCTCATGCCCTGCGGCTCGACAAAACTCTGGATGGCGTGGCCGATGTCGCCGGTGGTGGCGCCGGGTTTTACGGCGGCGATGCCGCGCATCATCGCTTCATACGTCACCTCGATCAGTCGCTCGGCCTTGCGCGCGATCGGGCCGACCGCATACATCCGGCTGGAATCGCCGTACCAGCCGTCGACGATGAAGGTGACATCGATGTTGACGATGTCGCCTTCCTTCAGCGGACGGTCGCCGGGCATGCCGTGGCAGACCACGTGGTTGAGCGAGGTGCAGGTCGAGTAGCGGTAGCCGCGATACATCAGCGTCGCCGGATAGGCGCCGTGGCTGAAGGCGAAGTCGCGGACGAATTCGTCGATCTTCGAGGTCGGCACGCCAGGCGCGACGATGTCGGTGAGCTCGTCGAGGCACTTGGCCACCAGCGCGCCCGCCTTGCGCATGCCGGCAAAGGCGGCGGGCCCATGCAGCTTGATCTGTCCGGTCTTGCGCAGGGAGGTATCGGTGGCTTCGACGTAGCTCATGCTTGTGCGGTCTTCCGGGCTGATCTCGATGTCGGTGGAAAGGCTTGATTTCAGGCCCTAATTTAATGATTGCCCGCCTTCATGCAAGCTAAGGCACAGCGTTTTCGAGCGAAGTGGCTACCGGTTCGCGTGAAGAAAACGCGTCAAAACAACAATCTTACCGGTCCTTGCGCCCGAAAGCGGGCCTAATTCGGGACTTCTACGGTGGTTTCCACCGGCAGGGCGCCACCCCGGATACGGATTTCGCGGACGGGGTAGGGAACCCGGATGCCTTCGCGCTTGAAGGCGTCCCACAGCGACAGCATCACGTCGCTCTTGACCTTATCCATGCCGTCGGGATCGGCGATCCAGAAGGTCAGCGAGAACTTCATCCCGGCTTCGGCGAACTCGGTCAGGAGGCAGCTCGGCGGCTTGCCCTTCTGCGCGCGCGGATGGGCTTCCGCGGTCTCGGCCGCAAGCTTGCAGACCAATTTCGGGTCGGCGTCGTAATTGGTGCCGAAGGCGATCTTCACCAGCGTGTTCTTGTCGGTATAGGTCCAGTTGATGACCTTCTGGGTCACCAAATCCTCGTTCGGCACCAGGAATTCGCGCCCGTCGCCGGCCGCGACGGAGATGTAGCGCGTCTTCATCGCGCTGATCCGCCCGGTGTTGTCGCCGATGGTGACGAGGTCGCCGGGCTTCACCGATTTGTCGGCGAGCAGGATGATCCCCGAGATGAAATTGGCCACGATCTTCTGCAGGCCGATACCGATGCCGACGCCGACCGCGCCGGAGAACACCGCGAGCGCCGACAGGTCGATGCCGACCGCGCCGAGCGCAATGACGATTGCGACGGCAAGCAGTCCGATGCGGATGATCTTGACCAGCAGCACCTGCACCGACGGCGTCAGGTCGGTGGTCGAATTGATCCGGCTCTCGGCGAAATTGCTGGCGATGTTGGTGGCCCACAGCGCGATCAGCAGCAGCGCGCCGGCCTTGATCACCAGCAGCGGCGTCAGCCTGAGGCCGCCGAGCACGATCGCGAAGGAGTCGAGCAGATCGATGGTCGTGTCGAGCTGGCCGATGATGGAGAGAGCCGCGACGAACCAGGCCGTGATCGACACCAGCTTGACGATGAAGGCGTTGCGCAGCACCGAGGTCACCAGCCGGATCACGAGCCAGGCCAGCCCCATCTTGGCGGCGACCATCAGGAGATAGCTGCGGCTCGGCCAGGTCGCGTGGGACATCACCACGCGGGAGATGATCACGAGCAGGGTGAACACCGCCGTCGAGGCGCTCGACACCATCACTCGCGAGAAGTGCCGGAGCGGCAGCGGCCAGCCCATGGCCAGCGATGTCATGTCGACGCGGTTGCGAATGCCGGCTTCCGCGGCATAGGCGATGCCGGCTGCCGCGAGAATGAGACCAAATTGCAGGTAGAACCAGGGTGAGGAGATCTCCGCTCCGACGCTGCGTGCGGTCGTCTGCACGAACTCCATGAAGTCTTTGAGGTCCATGTCCATCGGTCTCGTCGGGAAGCGGGGAGGAATTGATTCGAAGGCACCGCAGAATCCCACAAAGGATGCGGCCCGGCCATCGATACACCGGTAAGTGAAGCGCGTTAAGGGCCGCAAAATACGGGCAGATTGCCGCGAGCGGGAGAAAGCGGAAGAAAATGGGTTGGCGTGCCGGGGCAGCGACGATATGGATGCTGGAGCAGGATGATTGTTGGTTGAACAGGTCTGTCGGCAGGCGCGTGCTTCGCCTCTCCCCGCTTGCGGGGAGAGGCCGGATCGCATCGTCAGATGCGATCCGGGTGAGGGGGACTCTCCGCGAGTCCATCTGTCACCACCCCCGTGGAGAGCCCCCCTCACCCCACCCCTCTCAGGGTGAGCTATGCTCATCCCGACCCCGCAAGCGGGGCGAGGGAGCGCGCCGCCGGCGCCTCCCTAACCCGTATTTCATTCGTTCCCCGGAGTAACCCGCAGCACCGCATGGCTTCCCTCGACTCCGTCAGCCTCGCCATATTGCTCGGCGCCGTCCTCGTCATGGCCGGCATCCTGTCGAGCCTGCTTGCGCTGCGCTTCGGCGCGCCCCTGCTGCTCGTCTTCCTTGTCATCGGCATGCTCGCCGGCGATTCCGGCCCCGGGCAGCTCCAGTTCGACGATGTCCGCACCACCTATCTGGTCGGCTCGGTGGCGCTGGCCCTGATCCTGTTCGACGGCGGCTTGCGGACGCGCTTTGCCAGCATCCGCACCGTGCTGGCGCCGTCGGTGGTGCTGGCCACCGTCGGCGTGCTCCTGACTGCGGTGGTTACGGCGCCGTTCGCCAGATATGCGCTGGACCTCAACTGGACGGAGTCGCTGCTGGTCGGCGCCGTGGTGGCCTCGACCGATGCGGCGGCCGTGTTCCTGCTGGTCCACACCCAGGGCCTGCGCCTGCGCCCGCGCGTCGGCGCGACGCTGGAGGCGGAGTCCGGCACCAACGATCCCTTCGCGATCTTCCTCACCTTGATGCTGGTCGAGTACATCTCGCTGGGAACGGGCACGGCGGGTCACGTGCTGATGGAGTTCTTGCAGGAGGCGGTGCTGGGCGCCGTCGTCGGCTTCTTCGGCGGACGCCTCGTCGTCATCGCGCTCAACAAAGTCGCGTTGCCGCAGGGCCTGCATGCGCCGTTCGTCACGACGGCGGCGCTCGTGATCTTCGGCGGCTCGCAGATCATGCACGCCTCGGGCTTCCTCGCGGTCTATCTCGCCGGCATCATCATCGGCAACCGGCCGACGCGTGCGCATAATTCGGTGGTGACCTTCCTGGATGCGGCGACCTGGCTGGCGCAGATCGTGATGTTCGTGCTGCTTGGCCTGCTGGTCTCGCCGGGCCGGCTCGGCTCCAGCGTGCTGCCGGCGGTCGCCGTCGCGCTCGTCCTGATGCTGGTGGCGCGGCCGCTCGCGGTGTTCGTGTGCCTGGCGCCGTTCCGCTTCAACTGGCGCGAAAAGATCTTCATCGCCTGGACCGGCCTGCGCGGTGCGGTCGCGATCTTCCTGGCGTCGATCCCGATGCTGGTCGGGCTGTCCAAGGCCTATCTCTATTTCGACGTCGCCTTCGTCGTCGTCATCATCTCGCTGTTGCTGCAAGGCTGGACGCTGGCACCCGCCGCGCGGAAGCTGCACGTCGCGCTGCCCCGCGCCGAGCGCGGCCCGCGTCGCGTCGAGCTCGATTTGCCCGGCCAGCTCGAGCAGCAGCTGGTCGGCTATCCGGTGCGCCCCAAGAGCCTGTATTTCCGCCGCGGCCTGATCCCGTCCTGGTCGAAGCCGACGCTGGTGATCCGCAACGAGAATATCCTGACGCCCACGGAAGCCGATCCGATCGCGCCCGGCGACTACATCTACCTGCTGGCGCCGCCGGAAAAGGCCGAGTCGCTCGACCGCTTCTTTGTCGACATGCAGCCGAGCACCGCGCCCGATCCGCATCTGCTCGGCGATTTCATGGTCTCCGGCGAGCACACGCTGGCGGAGCTTGCCGGGATCTACGGCGTCAAGGTGAGCGACGACGAGGGCAAGCTGACGCTCGCCGACTATTTCGACGTCCATCTCGACCGGGCCCCGAAAGAGGGCGCCGAGCTCGTGCTGGACGAGATCGTCCTCGTCGCGCGCAGCATCTCCGGCGGCCGCGTCAATGTCGTCGGCCTGCGTCTGCCGGAAGAGGACGAGACGCCGCCGCCGCTGACACGCCGGCAGGCGCTGCGGAAGAGGCTCGCGGATTTGTGGACATCGGTTGCGGGAGTCTAGTCTCTTCTCGTCATTCCGGGGCGCGCGTCAGCGCGAACCCGGAATCCATTTATCCTCTGGACGAGCGGCGAGATGGATCCCGGGCTCGCCCTTCGGGCGCCCCGGAATGACAGAATATGAAATCCGCCACCAAATCGCCGCAACCGCCGAAGATTTGCGCGGCTTCGTGACCTCCGCATCCGGAACGCTCCGCGGCGCCGCTCGTTCTTCGCGTGACGGTCAACGTCTTTGACAGGAGCAGTTCCATGCGAAGTTTCATCCTGCCTGCCATCGTCGCGATCGGTCTCGGATCGGCCGCGCCGGCGATGGCCTATGACACCGGCGACCAGATCTCGATGCAGGTCGCGCTCGATGTCGCGGCCGACATCGGGGTCGTGACGGTCTCGCACACGAACTTCCTCGGCGACGAATGGCAGATCGAAGGCCGCGATCGCGCCGGGCGCTGGATGGAAGTCGATGTCGATGCCCGCACCGGCGAGGTCCGCAACGTCGACCGCGGCTGGTAAGGCCGAAGCGACGGAAGCGCTGCTATCCGGCGCCGGCCTCTCCGCCGTCGTTGCGAGTGCAGCGAAGCAATCCAGACTGCCTCCGCGGAAAGATTCTGGATTGCTTCGCTGCGCTCGCAATGACGGTGGGGCGGGATCGTCGCTCTTCATCCAGGCTACAAGTGTCTACGTCAACACCTTCACCCCGCCGAACGACGTCACGCGGCCCTGCTTCAGCATCACGATTTGTGTCGCGAGCTGGCGCAGCTCCGCGACGTCGTGGCTGACATAGACCATGGGCACATTGGCCTCGTCGCGCAGGCGCACCAGATAGGGCAGGATCTCGAGCTTGCGCTCCTCGTCGAGCGCGCCGAGCGGCTCGTCGAGCAGCAGCAGGCGCGGCTTTGACAGCAGCGCGCGGCCGAGCGCGACGCGCTGGCGCTCGCCGCCGGAGAGCTTTCCGGGACGGCGGTCCTGCAGCGCGCCGATGTCGAGCAGGTCGATGATGCGCTTGTGCTGCGCCGGATCTGGCGCAAGTCCGTTCATCCGCCGGCCATAGTCGAGATTCTGTGCGACGCTCAGATGCGGAAACAGCCGCGCATCCTGGAACACATAGCCGATGCGGCGGCGGTAAGTGGGCACGTGAATGCCGGCCGCGGTGTCGTCGACGGTCTCGCCGTCGATCACGATGGTGCCACGGTCGGGCCGCAACAGGCCGGCGATCATGTTGACCAGCGAGCTCTTGCCGGCGCCGGAGGCGCCGAACAGGCCGATGACGCGGCCCTCGCTGGTGAAGTTTGCCTGGAGCGAGAACTCGCCGAGCTTCTTTTCGACATCGACCCGCAGCATGGTCAATTCCCGTGCAGGCGCTGCGTGGCGCGGCGGGCGAACCATTCGGCCGCGATCAGCGCGCCGATCGCGAGTACGATCGAGACGATGACGAGCCGGCCCGCCGCGGCATCGCCGTCGGGCGTCTGGATCAGCGAATAGATCGCGGATGAGATCGTCTGGGTCTCGCCGGGAATGTTGGAGACGAAGGTGATGGTGGCGCCGAACTCGCCGATCGCCTTGGCAAAGCCCAGCACCATGCCGGCGAGCACGCCGGGCAGCGCCAGCGGCAGCGTCACCGTGAAGAACACTTTCCATGGGGCCGCGCCAAGCGTCTCGGCGGCCTGCTCGAGCCGGCGGTCGATCGCCTCGATCGACAGCCGCATCGGGCGCACCAGCAGCGGAAACGACATCACGCCGCAGGCAAGCGCCGCGCCGGTCCAGCGGAACGCGAAGACGATGCCGAGATGGTCGGCGAGAAAGCCGCCGACGACGCCGCGGCGGCCGAAAGTGAGCAGCAGCAGATAGCCGGTGACGACAGGCGGCAGCACCAGCGGCAGATGCACCACCGCGTCGAGAAATGACTTGCCCCAAAAATCATGGCGGGCAAGCAGCCATGCCAGCGCGATGCCGAACGGCGTCGCGACCAACGTGGCGATGACGGCGACCCTGAGCGAGAGCAGGATCGCCGTCCATTCGGCGGGAGAGATGTCGAACATCAAGCGTAAAAATCAGATCGCAGAAATCAGGTGGTCGGACTGATCAGGAACTTGAATCCGTACTTTTCCAGAATGGTCTTGGCAGCCGTCGAGCGCAGGAAGGCGAGATAGTCATTGGTCTCGCCCTTCGCGGTCGCGGTCGCCGCGACCGGATAGATGATCGCGGGGTGCGAGTCGGCCGGGAAGGTGCCGACGATCTTGACGCCGGGCTCGACCTTGGCGTCGGTGGAATAGACGATGCCGAGCGCGGCTTCGCCGCGTGCCACCAGCGTCAGTGCGGCGCGCACGCTCTCGGCCATCGCGAATTTCGGCTCGGCGGCCTGCCAGGCCC
Source organism: Bradyrhizobium sp. cir1 (assembly GCF_014198245.1). Taxonomy (GTDB): domain Bacteria; phylum Pseudomonadota; class Alphaproteobacteria; order Rhizobiales; family Xanthobacteraceae; genus Bradyrhizobium. The sequence goes on along the minus strand of NZ_JACIHE010000015.1, from coordinate 160,983 downwards.
CGAGCTTCTCCAGCGCCGCCTTGGCATATTTGCCTGCTGGCACCGACTTGACGTCGCCGGTCGCGATCCTGCCGTCACCGGCGAGCTTGGCGAGGTCAAAGCCCTGCGCGATGGTGACGTTGTCGACCTTGGCATCCTTCGGCGCGATCAGCACGATGCTGTTGCCGAGCAGGTTGACTCTGGAAGGCTCGTTGATGGTCTTCTTGGAGACCGCGTAGTCCATCCAGTCGGTGTCGGCGGAGACGAAGACGTCGGCCGGCGCGCCCTGCTCGATCTGCTTGGCCAGCACCGAGCTTGCGGCATAGCTGACGCTGAACTTGACGCCGGTCTTGGCGGTGTAGGCGGCGTCGATCTCGTCCAGCGCGTTCTTCATCGAGGCCGCGGCGAACACGGTGATGGTCTTGTCTTCGGCGCTGGCGGGCGAGAGGGCCGCACCCGCGAGGATGACGAAGGCGGTGAAAAGTCCGGTGATACGAAACATGGGGTGCGCTCCGTGCGAGCTCGCGCGCGCAAAATGTACGCGCAGATCTGGCGTTGGGTTAAGTCTGGTCGCGACGGGCGGACGCGCTGTTCCACGGGTCCTTGCGACGGCTTACGGCCGGCAGGGATATCGCAGTGCAAACATAGCAGGCCGGGGCCTCAGGTCAAAGGCGCCCGTTTGACTGGCCAAACAGCGCTATTGCACCGGCAGGATCGCGATCGACAGCGCATTGTCCCTGGCGCCGCTGACCTGGAGGACAAGCGGCTGCGCCCACAGCTCGTATTTCATGGTCTTGCGGATGCCGTCGCAATCGGTCGCGCCGCTGAATGCAACGGGCTTGAGGAAATGGCCGCCCTGGACCACGTCGACCCAGGCGCCTGAGGACAGGCTGATCGTGTACAGGCCGGCCGTCGGCGCCTTGATGCCGGTGAAGCCGGCGAAGGTGCCATCCTTCGGCGCCCGCTCCGGCGGCGAAGGCAGTTTCGCTTCGCTCGGGGCGACCAGCCCCAGCGTGATGGCTGACCCGGGCAGGGCCGCCTGCTCGCTCCCCGAGGCGAGTTTTGCGCGATCCGGCGCGGTCAGCGCAGCGCGCTCGCGCTCGATCGGCCATTTGAACTTGTCGCAGCCGCTCGGCTCCTCGGCAGCCAGAGCAGAGGTCGCGCCGAGCAGGAGCGCAGCGAGGAAGGAGAGGACGCGCATGTGAAATCCCATCGTTGGCCACGCGAACGGCGCGAGGCGTGCGGTCAGGCTTGTTGAACGACGGGATGCGCGTCCCGCGAGGCCGCGGGCTTACGGCACGGCGGCAGGGCGATGCTAGCGCATTGTCGCGGCGCAAACCAATCAACTCGTTCGTCATCCCGGGGCGCGCGCAACGCGAGCCCGGGACGACAGCGGTGGATGGGGGGGCGGCGGCGCGTCCACCTAAAACACGCTACGGCTTCGCATCGCCCGCATGCAGCACCACCTTGCAGGCCGCCGGCATCTGCGCCAGCGTCATTGGCGGTTTTGGCTTCGGCGGCTCCGGCGGGGGCTTGGGATGCAGCACGGCGTCCGAGAACCAGTAGGCGAGATCGGCGTCCTTGCAGCCTTCGTCATCGGACTGCGACGGCTGGCCCTCGCAGTCGCCGGCGCCCGCCGGGCAGCGCATGCGGATGTGAAAGTGATAGTCGTGGCCCCACCAGGGGCGGATCTTCGAGAGCCAGGAGCGGTCGCCTTTGGCCTCGCGGCACAGCGCCTTCTTGATCGCGGCGTTGACGAAGATGCGTTGCACCGCCGGCTCCTGCGCCGCATCGCGCAGCACCAGCACATGGCCAGGGGTGAATACCTTCGGATCGATGTCGAGCCGGTCCTGACGCACCATCATCACCGCCGACATCTCCTCGCGCTCCTCGCGCGAGAGGCGGCGGTCCGGCATCGGCGTCAGCCAGATGTCGGCGTCGAGGCCGATCTGGTGGCTGGCGTGGCCCGACAGCGCCGGCCCGCCGCGCGGCTGGGCGATGTCACCGACCAGGATGCCCGGCCAGCCCGCATCCTTGTGCGCCCTGGCCGCAAGGCGCTTGATCAGCGCGATCGTGTCGGGATGACCAAAGTTGCGGTTACGCGACAGCCGCATCACCTGCCAATTGTCGCCGTTGAGCGGCATCTGCGCGGCGCCGCCGATGCAGCCCTTGGTGTAGGAGCCGATGACATGTGCCGGCCCTTTCGAGGGCAGCAGTTTTCGCGCGAACAGTTCCTTGGCGCCGAGCTTGGGATCGTTTGGGTTGGCAAGCGGCGGCAGCGGCTTCGGGTTGACGCTGCCCTTGTCCTGGGCCGGCGCACCGCCGGCGGCCAGGAGCGTCATGACAAGCAGGAGAGAGGCGAGGCGGCGGCGACTCATGCCCGGTCGTTATAACCCAACGCCGCGTCGGGGTTAAGAATTAGGCGTGCCAGCCGCGTGCAACCTCACGGCGTCGCAGCTTTTTTGCGCCGCCCGGCCGCATTTTTAACGGCGCGATAACCGTATCCTGCGTTGACCAAAATTCGTGCGCGGAGTGAGGGAACGCCACGGCCCGCATGCAATCGCGCGCAATTTCGGAAATGATTCAAGCGCGCGCGTAATTTTGCGCCAGCGCGCCCATCTGATCGCGACGGCGGAATGGGTTTGACGCGTCGGCTAGCGCATTTTGCGCCTCGCAAACAGGCACGGTGTCGGCGAGGGGTCGGCGGTTCCGGGGCCAAGATTACTTTTTTTTCAGACACTTGCCCCACAACTTGCGGCCACAGGGCGCGACTGGGACATGTGACGTTGAGTTTGGGGTCTCGAAAACAAAAAAGACGAAAGCGCAACGTGCTTGGTACGGCCGGCAGCCGGCCGCACAAGCCGCGATTCGCGCGCGCGCCGCATTCGGCCGTTGCACAGGATGAACTTCTGCAAAGCCGCGCCGAGGCGGAGGCCGCGATCGCGGAGGCGCGCAAGGCCCATGAGCGGCTGCGCCAAGCCATCGACATCCTGCCGCAGGGCATCGTGTTTCTCGATGCCGAGGGCCGTTACGTCCTCTGGAACAAGAAATACGCCGAGATCTACAGCAAGACCGCCGACCTCTTCGCCGAAGGCGCACGCCTCGAAGACACGCTGCGCGTCGGCGTCGCGCGCGGCGACTATCCGGAAGCTGAAGGCCACGAGGACGAGTGGATCGCCGAGCGGCTGCAAAAGCTCTATCGGCCCGGCGCACGCCACGAGCAGAAGCTGGCGGATGGTCGCGTCATCCTGATCGACGAGCGGCTGACCGATGACGGCGGCGTGGTCGGCCTGCGGGTCGACATCACCGAGCTGAAGCAGCGCGAGGCATCGTTCCGCCTGCTGTTCGACGGCAATCCCGTTCCCATGATCATCTGCGCGCTTGACGACGAGCGCATCCTCGGCGTCAACGATGCCGCGATCGCCCATTACGGCCATAGCCGCGGCGAATTCGAGAAGCTGACGATCCGCTCCTTGCAGGCCTTCGACAGCGAGCCGCCCTGGACCATTGATGTGACCGGCGAGGAACAGGCCGGCCGCACCTGGAAACACGTCAAGGCGGACGGCGCGCTGATCGACCTTGCGATCTATTCCCGCGAATTGAGCTACGCCGAGCGGCCGGCGGTGCTGCTCGCGCTGATGGACATCACCGAGCGCAAGCGCGCCGAGGCGCGGCTCGCCTTCATGGCCCAGCATGACGGGCTCACCGGCCTGCCGAACCGCAACCTCCTGCGCCAGCAGGTCGACGAGATGCTGCTGCATACGCGCCGCAGCGCCGAGAAGGTCGCGGTGCTGATGCTGGGGCTGGACAATTTCAAGGCGGTCAACGACACGCTGGGACACGCCATCGGCGACAAGCTGCTGCGCGGCGTCGCCAAGCGCCTGCGCTCCACCTTGCGCGAGGAAGACGCGCTGGCGCGCCTCAACTCCGACGAGTTTGCGATCGTGCAGAGCGGGTTGGCCCGCCCGGAAGATGCGGTGGGACTCGCAAAACGCCTGCTCGAAGCCATCTCCGATCCTTATCTGCTCGACGGCCATTCCGTGGTGATCGGCGCCTCCGTCGGCATCGCGATGGCGCCGGGCGACGGCGATGATTCCGAGAAACTGCTCAAGAGCGCCGACATGGCGCTGTCGCGCGCCAAGCTGGATGCGCGTGGCAGCTTCGCCTTCTTCGAGGCCGCGCTCGACGCCAAGGCGCAGAGCCGACGCAAGATCGAGGTCGAGCTGCGCGACGCCATCCAGAACGACGTGCTGCGGCCGTACTATCAGCCGCTGATCGATCTCCAGAGCGGCCGCATCACCGGCTTCGAGGCGCTGGTGCGCTGGCCCCATGCCGAGCGCGGCATGGTCTCGCCGGCCGAGTTCATTCCGGTCGCGGAAGACACCGGCCTGATCAATCCGCTCGGCGGCCTGATGCTGCGCCGGGCGTGCCAGGATGCCGCGACCTGGCCGGACGACGTCCGCGTCGCCGTCAATCTGTCGCCGCTGCAGTTCCGCAGCGGCAACCTGCTCTCGATGGTGACGGACGCGCTGAAGCATTCCGGCCTGCCGCCGCGCCGGCTTGAGCTCGAGATCACCGAGACGCTGCTGCTCGAGAAGAGCGCGCAGGTGCTGGCGACGCTGCATGCGCTGCGCGCCCTCGGCGTGCGCATCTCGATGGACGATTTCGGCACCGGCTATTCCAGCCTCAGCTATTTGCGCAGCTTCCCCTTCGACAAGATCAAGATCGACCAGTCCTTCGTGCGCGATCTGGGAGCCAACCGCGAGGCGCAGGCGATCATCCGCTCCATCGTCAGCCTCGGCAAAGGTCTCGGCGTCACCATCACCGCCGAAGGCGTCGAGACCGAAGCCGAGCTGAGCTGCCTCCGCGCCGAGGGCTGCGACGAGGGCCAGGGCTTCCTGTTCAGCAAGGCCCGGCCCAATATCGAGATCATCAGCCTGCTGCAGGCACAACGCGGCATCGACGCCGCAGACGAGGACGCCGCGCTGGTGGCGTGAATGCTGCCGCGCTTTACCTCTCCCCGCTAGCGGCAGGGCTATCGCAGATGGCTTCTTGGTGACGATCAGAGCAAGCGCCTCGTCCTTCGAGACGCGCGCAAGAGCGCGCTCCTCAGGATGAGGCTAAGCAGCATTTGCCCCGTTGAAATTGCCGCCGCGCACTCCGCCCTCATCCTGAGGGCCCGCCATTGGCGGGCGTCTCGAAGGATCGGCTGCGGGCGAGCTATCCGCCACGCTTCTTCATATGCGATAGCCCTGCCGCTAGCGGGGAGAGGTCGGATCGCTCTTGCGATCCGGGTGAGGGGGGTACAGGTCTCTCGGCGACCTCCCGTGTGGAGAGAGGCCCCTCACCCCAACCCTCTCAGCGCGAGCGAAGCTCGTCGCGGCCCCGTAAGAACGGGGCGAGGGAGCGCACCGTCAGCACGGCCGCCCTTCAGTCTCCCGCCAAAATCGCCTTCCCCACATCCTCGTAATGCGTATCCCGCGCCTGGATCTGCTGGGCGATCGCATGCATGTCGCGGAAGCGCCGCTCGAACGGCTGGTTGCGGAACACCGCGGTGGCGCCGGCCATGTGATAGGCGGTGTCGACCACCTTTGCCGCCTGGTGGATGGTCCAGGTCGCCGCCAGCCGGACCGCGCTGCGATGCGCCGCGCTGAATTCGCCGGTCGCGACCAGCTCGCGCCACATCGCATTCGCCGTGGCATAGAGATAGGCGCGCGCGGCGCGCAAATCGCCCTCGGTGCGGCCGATCAGTCCCTGGACCGCCCCGTTGTCGCGCATGGCGCCGGCCGCCAGCGACTGATGCTTTGCGCGCGCCAGCGCGATGGCCGCATCCAGCGTGGCACGCGCGACGCCGAGCGAGACCGCGGCAAAGCCGAGACTGAACGTCGAGCCGGTGCCGATCCTGTAGAGCGGCCCCGTCCCGCGCAGCGCGGACGATACGTCGCGGAACGCCGTGAAGCGCTCGGGGATGAAGAGGTCAGTCACTTCGTATGAGTCCGTGCCGGTGCCGGCGAGCCCGATCGCCTGCCAGACGTCATGCAACGTCGCGTGAGCGACCGGAAACAGGAGGGTCCGCACCTCCGGCGAGCCGTCGGCATTTTTGCGCGGCACTCCGTCAGTGCCGACGATGCGCACATGCGCCCCCAGCCAGCTCGCCTGCCGCGAGCCGGACGCAAAGTCCCAGCGCGCCGTGACGCGATAGCCACCCTCGACCGCGCGCGCCTCATGCGCAATCGCGCCCCAGGCGAGGATGCCGGGCGCGGTGTTGAAGATCTCATGCGCGGTGTCGTGATCGAGCCAGGCCGCGATCATCGCGCAGACGCTGCATTGGCCGAGGCACCAGGCGGTGGACGCATCCGCCTTCGCAATCTCTTCCAGCATCTGCATGAAGATGTCAGGCGGCGCTTCCGCACCGCCGAGGCTCTGCGGCAGCAGCGCGCGGTAGAGCCCGTTCTCGATAAGGGCGGAGACCACGGCAGGCGTCAGCCGCCGCGTCCGTTCGATCTCGTCGGCTTCGCCCGCGATCAGTGACGCGAGCGCGCGGGCTCGTTCGATCAGGCCAACGCCGGGAGTTGCGTTCATGCGCGTTTCCTCGCCCCTTCTGCCGTGAGCGGTAGAGGCGCGGATGGTGGTCTATTTGGCCGGGAGGATCAAGACAGGGTCTTTCCGGCTCGCACCAGATGGTACGCCCCGGAATGACCGTTCCATTCTCGCCGTCCACTCAGTGCGGCCATGAAGGCGTCCTGCGGGTGTCGGCCTTGCCGAACTGCCGCACCTCCTCCTTGCCTTCGGCCGGCCGAGGTCGGGACTACTTCTTGTCGCCCATTACTTCTTTTCGCCCATGTGGTGAGGCGACGACGTGCCGGGGCCGCCGGTGTAGTGATGACCGCCCGATTCGGCGTTGGCCGAGGTGCCGGTCTTCTCTTTCTTGCCCATGTGGTGAGGGACCTCGGTCTTCGGCCCGCCACTGTAGTGATGGCCGTTCTTTTCCTTGTCAGTGGATTGAGCCATCGCGGGAACGGCCAGCAGGGAAACGACGCCGAGGGCGACGAAAAGCTTCTTGGTGATCATGTTCGGTTCTCCAGGATTGTGAGAACGGCATCATAAGAGGCAGTGGAGGTTCCGTTTTGAGGAATCTCAAACTTTCGCGACGCTCCCGTATCCCGCGGTTTTCTTTGACCTCGGTCAACTCGCTTGTGGAGGGCGGTCGCCATTATGCGCCTGGATGCGGAATCTCAGGAGAACCAAGATGCGACGCCCGGCGCTTGCGGCAGCCCTGCTGCTCACGGTCCTCGGTAACCCCTCGCTCGCGCAATCGCCTGCCGAGCATCAGGGCCATCATCCGGATCAGAAGGACGCTCCTGCAACCAGTCCGGCCACGCCGCCAGACGCGCCGCGCAGCAAAGCCCCATCTCAGGGCAAGATGGGCGGCGGCATGATGAACATGATGGGCGGCAACATGCCGATGCCCGACATGATGCGGATGATGGGCATGATGCGTCAGTCCGGCGGTGACTGCATGAGCGGAATGGAAACGATCGACCATGTCGAAGGCCGGGTCGCGTTTCTGCGGGCTGAACTCAAGATCACGGACGCTCAGGTGCCGGCCTGGAATGCTTTCGCCGACGCGTTGCGCGCGAATGCCAAGGCCCTCGGAGAGCTCCGCGGGTCGATGGCCGGCTCCGGATCCGAGACCTTGGTGGATCGGCTGACCTGGCAGGAGAAATGGCTGTCGGCCCGGCTGGAGACCACCCGCGCGATGAGGTCCGCACTCACAAGCCTCGTCGGCGTCCTCTCCGACGAGCAGAAAAAGACCGCCGACGAATTGCTCGCGCCGCAGATGGGCATGATGCCGATGATGCAAGCTGGCCGAATGGGCGCCATGCCGATGCAAGGCAAGTGAGGACTCTTGCCGGGACCTTGACGTGAATCAACTATGACGACGACCGCGCCGCTAGGCTCTCGATAGCCGCAGGAGCGTGTCATGACGGTGCAAGACCATTCCGGGTTTCGAGAGCGCCCGCAAGGGGGCATCTCCACCAAAACCAAGGCCGGCCTGGTCCTGATCGGATTCATGGTCATCGCCGGTGCGCTGCTGTTCACCGAGCACCGGGCGCACGTGCTCGGGGTCCTGGTCTGGCTCCCGCTCCTCGCCTGTCCGCTGATGCATCTCTTCATGCATGGCGGACATGGTCATCATCACGGCGGCGGCCAGCCGAACGATCAAGGGAGCGCGTGATGCACGACGCCGCGCCTGCCTATGGCCTGTGGAGTCTCGTCATCGTCAACTCGGCGGTGTTCATCCTGTTTGCCTACAGCTTCTTCAAGCCGCAGACCTCCCGCGACTGGCGCTCCTTCGGCGCCTTCAGCGCCTTCCTGGTGGCGCTGTTCGTGGAGATGTACGGCTTTCCGCTCACCATCTATTTCCTTTCGGGCTGGCTGCAGTCGCACTATCCGAATGTCGACTGGTTCTCGCACGACGCCGGCCACCTGCTCGAGATGATGTTTGGCTGGAAGGCCAATCCGCACGCCGGACCGTTCCACATCCTGAGCTTCATCTTCATCGCGGCCGGTTTCATTCTGATCGCGGCCGCCTGGAGGGTGCTGTTCGACGCGCAGCAGACCCGTAGCCTGGCCGTCACCGGCCCCTACAGCTACGTCCGGCATCCACAATATGTCGGCTTCATCCTGGTGATGTTCGGCTTCCTGTTGCAGTGGCCGACGATCCTGACGCTGGCGATGTTTCCGGTGCTGACCGTCATGTATGTCCGACTGGCGAAAGGCGAGGAGAAGGACGCGCGAGCCGAATTTGGCGTCGCCTATGACAAATATGTGGCCGACGTTCCCGGGTTCATTCCGAAGCTGAGCCGGCTGCTCAGCCAGGAATCCAGCGGAGGTTATCGCCATGGCCAATAGACACGCTGTGGTCGCCCTTTTTGCAGCGTTTGTGCTCGCCGTTTCAGCGATGGGCCGTGGCAACACCGCTGCTGTTGCCGCGGAATCCGAGCTTTCGAAAACGGTCGGCGGCGTGACCGTCTATCTCGGTGTCGTTCCGGCCGAAATGGTCAAGGGCCTTCCTGCGGGCAGTTCCACTGAGCGGCCAATGCACAGCGGAATTCCCAAGGGGCGACATGAGTATCACCTTCTAGCTGCCGTCTTCGATGCGACGGGTGGCAAGCGGCTATCGGACGCCATCGTGACGGCGCAGGTGTCCGGTCTCGGATTGTCTGGCAGCAAGGTGAAGCTTGAGCCGATGCAGATTTCCGGTACGACCACCTATGGCGGTTTCGTCGATCTGCCCGGCTTTGACCTTTACACCGTGAAATTGACCGTTGAGCGGAGCGGTGCAAGTCCGGCCGTCATGGAATTCAAGTACGACCATCGCCGGTAGCGGCTGGACACGCAAAGGTTTCGACGCCGCATGCTGTGAACTTCCAACGGGAAGGTTGGAATGGTTCAGCGCCGTAGCGAGCGGTAATCGCCGTGAAGCGGCTTGATGAACGCTGTGGTCCACTCTCATGTTTGAGCTTGTTGTTTCGCGGCTGGAGTCTGCTGACGATGTTGAAGTCGTCGAGCGCAAGGGCCTCGGCCATCCGGACACCATCTGCGATGCTCTTGCCGAGACGTTGTCCCGTAACCTCTGTCGGGAATACCGCAGCCGGTTCGGCCGCGTGCTGCATCACAACGTCGATAAGGCGTTGTTGTGTGCGGGCAAAGCCGCTCCGGCCTTCGGCGGCGGCCGCGTGATCGAGCCGATAAGGATCCTGCTGGCCGGGCGCGCGATCGCCACTGAGACGATCCCGATCGCGGAGATCGCGGTCGAAGGCTCCAGGTCGTGGTTGAAGACAAATCTTCACGCGCTGGATCCGGATCGTGATGTCCGGTTCGAGGCGCTGGTTCGGCAGGGGTCAGAGGATCTGCAGGCACTGTTTTCGCGCCGGGATCCGGAAGGCCTCCTGCTGGCCAATGATACGTCGTTCGGGGTCGGGCACGCTCCATTGAGCGCGGTCGAACGGCTCGTATTGGCCGTCGACCAGCAACTGCACGGCCGCGCCCGTACGCACGACCATCCAGCCTGGGGCGAGGACATCAAGGTCATGGCAGTGCGAAAAGGCACGCGGCTCAGGCTCACGGTCGCCTGCGCGATGATCGGTCGATATCTCGCCGGTGTCGACGACTATCTCGAACAGAAGGCCGCCCTCGCGGCCTGGGTCTGTGGATGTGCTGGCGACCACGGCTTTGCAGAGTGCGAGGTCGTCGTCAACGCGGCCGACGACATTGAATCCGGAAGCGTCTACCTGACGGTCACCGGCACGTCGGCAGAAGGTGGAGACGATGGCCAGGTCGGACGCGGCAATCGCGTCAACGGATTGATCACGCCGTGCCGGCCGATGAGCCTGGAGGCTGCTGCAGGCAAGAACCCCGTCAGCCATGTCGGCAAGATCTACAACGTCCTGGCGGCACGGACGGCCGAAAAGCTGGTCTCCCTGATTCCGGAGGTCAAGGAAGCGCGGTGTCTGATCGTCAGCAAGATCGGCGCGCCGGTCGACAACCCGGCTCTCGTCCATCTCCATTTGGCGATGCGGCAGGGCGTCCCGCTGGAGCAGGTCAAGACACGGACCGAAGAAGTGGCCGCCGCTCAGTTTGACCAAATTTCCGAGCTCATCAACGAGCTCGTTACCGGAACGATCGGAGTCTTCTGAACCCGACGCGCTCGGCCGATTTCCGGCCGGGGCTGTATGACCGAGGCCATAGGTGCCTGGACTCTGAGGTAAATCAATACGGCACCGCCGCAAGCGTTGCAGACTGTCCTCAAGAGGAGAGTCCAATGAGCCGGCCTGTCTTCACCGCCAAGGGCCTGACCAAAATCTACGTCTCCGGCGAGGTGATGGTGCATGCCCTCAACGAGGTCGACCTCGACATCGCCGAGAAGGAAGTGGTCGTGCTGCTCGGCCCCTCCGGCAGCGGCAAGACGACGTTGCTCAACATCATGGGCGGCCTCGACCGACCGACCAGCGGCCGGCTGTTCTTCCGCGATCTGGATCTGACCGATCTCGAGGACCGCGATCTGACGAAGTATCGCCGCGACCATGTCGGCTTCGTCTTCCAGTTCTACAATCTGGTGCCGAGCCTCACGGCTTTCGAAAACGTCGCGCTGGTCACCGAGGTCGCGAGGAACCCGATGCGGCCCGCCGAAGCGCTCGCCCTGGTGGGGCTCGAGGAGCGCATGCATCACTTTCCCGCCCAGCTCTCCGGCGGCGAGCAGCAGCGCGTCGCCATCGCCCGCGCGATCGCGAAGCGTCCCGCGGTGCTGCTCTGCGACGAGCCGACCGGGGCGCTGGATTCGAAGACCGGCATCCGCGTCATCGAGGCGCTGCTCGGCGTCAACCGGCAGCTCGGGACCACCACGGTCATCATCACCCACAATGCCAGCATCCAGGAGGTCGCCGACCGGGTGCTGTTCTTCGCCGACGGTCGCATCTCCCGCATCCGGACCAACGAGGCCCGGCGGGAAGCCGCCGAGCTCACCTGGTGACAACATGAAGGTGCTCGACATCAAGCTGTTTCGCGACGTCAGGCGGCTCTGGGCGCAGGTGCTCGCCGTCGCGCTGGTCGTCGGCGGCGGGGTTGCGACGCTGGTGCTCGCGGTGGGCTCGCATCGATCGCTGGAGGAGACCCGGATTGCTTACTACGAGCGCTACGGCTTTGCCGACGTGTTCGCGCAGGCGAAGCGGGCACCGAAGGCGCTCGCCGACAGGATCGGCGAGATCCCCGGCGTCGCTGCCGTCGACACCCGCATCGCCAAGCTGGCGCTGCTGGACATTCCCGGCTTCTCCGCGCCTGCCAGCGCGCAGTTCGTGTCGCTGCCCGACAACGGCGAGCAGCATCTCAATCGGCTCTACATGCGCTCCGGGCGGCAGCCGGAGCCGGGACGGACGGAAGAGGTCGTCGTCAACGAGCCGTTCGCCCGGGCGCACGGCTTCGCCGAGGGAGCGCGGTTCTCCGCCATCCTCAACGGCAGGAAGCGCGAGCTCGTCATCGTCGGCACCGCGCTGTCGCCGGAGTTCGTCTACACGGTCGGGCCGGGCGACCTGATGCCGGACGATCGCCGCTACGCCATCGTCTGGATGTCGGAGAAGGCGCTCGCCGGCGTCTACGATCTCGACGGCGCCTTCTCGGCGGTCGCGGTCAAGCTGCAGCCCGGCGCCTCCGAACGCGAGGTGATCTCGCGGCTCGACGCTTTGCTCGATCCCTATGGCGGGCAGGCGGCCTATGGTCGGAAAGATCAGATCTCGCACGCCTGGCTCGACCATGAGCTCGACATGCTCAACCACATGAGCCGCACGCTGCCGCCGATCTTCTTTCTGGTCGCCGCCTTCCTGGTCAATCTCACCCTGACCCGGCTGGTCGCGCTCGAGCGCGAGCAGATCGGGCTTATGAAGGCCCTAGGCTATCGCGACGGCAGTATCGTGTTGCACTATCTGAAATTCGTCGCCGTCATCGTGCTGATCGGGATCTCGATCGGGAGCGCCGTCGGGACCTGGCTGGGATTCCGCGTCACCGCGCTGTTTGGGGATTTCTTCCATTTTCCATTCCATGTTTTTACCGGAGCGCCAGATGTGTACCTGATTGCGGGTACTCTCAGCGCGGCGGCCGCCGTCATCGGCGCAATCCGTGCCCTGCATGACGTGGTGCGCTTGCCTCCGGCCGTCGCGATGCAGCCGCCCGCACCGCCGAGCTTTCACCGTCTCGTACCCGCGTCAGTCTCCCTTGAGGGATTTGTCTCTCAGCCGACACTGATGATGCTGCGCAACATCTCGCGGCACCCAATTCGCGCAACACTCACGGCGCTTGGAATGGCGCTGGCGACCGCGATCCTGGTGGTCTCGCTATTTCTCCGCGACACGATGGAGCAATTGATCGATGTGACCTATTTCCTCGCCGATCGGCAGGACGCGACGGTAAGCTTCATCGAAAAGCGGACCGAGAACGTGGCTACACAGATGGCGCGACTTCCGGGCGTTCTGGCCACCGAGCCGTTTCGCGAGGTGCCGGTCCGGATCCGGCACGGCAACGTTGAACGCCGCATCATGATCAGCGGCCGCCCGCCCGATGCGGACCTTCGGCGCGTCATTGACGTCGATCTGCGGTCAGTCGAGCTTCCTTCGACAGGGCTTGCGATCTCCGGATGGCTGGGAAAAATCCTGGGGGTTCAGGCGGGGGATTGGGTTGAGGTCGACCTGCTGGAGGGCGCGCGGCGAACGGTAACTCTCCCGGTTCTTGCGCTGGTGGAGGATTATTTCGGCATCAGGGGCATGATGAACCTTGAAGCGCTGACGCGCCTGATGCGCGACGCTCCTGTCGTCAGCAGCGTCAACCTCAGCCTCGACGACAACAAGAGGGAAGAGTTCTACGCAGCCGTCAAGGCAATGCCGACCGTCAGCGGTGTGGCGCTGCAGAGCTCCTCGCTTGCGAACTTCCGCAACGCAGTGGCGCTGATTGTTACGACGATGGCCAGCATTTACACGGGTCTCGCGGCCGTCATTGCCTTCGGGGTTGTCTACAACAACGCCCGGATTTCACTTTCAGAACGGGCGCGTGAGCTCGCAAGCCTCAGGGTGCTCGGTTTTACACGCGGCGAAGTATTGCGCATTCTCCTGCTGGAACTCGCGATACTCACGTTGATCGCCCAGCCGCCGGGATGGGTCATGGGCTACGGCCTCGGCTGGATCATGAAAACCAATCTGGCCGGTGAAATCATGCGTGTGCGCGGCGTCATCGAGAACTCCACCTACGTTGCCGCCAGCGCGATTGTCGTTCTGGCCGCGGTCGCCTCCGCCTTCATCATCCGTGAACGCATCGACAAGCTGGACCTCGTCGCGGTCCTCAAGACGCGAGATTAGCCATGCCCGCCAACTGGACCAAACGCATCATCGGCGCCGTGCTCCTGGCCGCGCTCGTGGCAGGGCTGGCCTGGTTCGCCTGGCCGCGGCCGGTTCTGGTCGATCTCGCGACGGTTGCGAAAGGCCCCATCGAGGTCACGGCGGACGACGACGGCAAGACCCGCGTGCGCCACGTCTATACCGTGTCGGCGCCGATTGCGGGGAAGGTGCTGAGGATTTCGCATCCGCTCGGCGAGCAGGGGCCTTCGCTCCACGTCGGCGACGAGGTTGCCGCGAACCAGACCGTCGCCCTGATGCAGCCCGCGCTGCCCGGCTTCATCGACGCGCGCTCGCACGACCAGCTGCAGGCCGAGGTTTTGGCCGCAGATGCCGCCATCCAGCAGCAGGAGGCGGAAGTGCAGCGGATCGAGGCTGCGCTGGACTTTTCGCGGACCGAGTTCCAGCGGGCGCAGACGCTGTTGCGGACGCAATCCACCTCGGCCCAGGCCCACGACAAGGCGAAATTCGAGGTGGCCACCAGTGAGGCCGCCCTGAAGAGTGCCAAGGCCCAGCTCGAGATGCGCCGCGCGGTGCGGACCAGCCTGGCGGCGCGGCTGATGGATCCGGCGAGCGCCGTCCCGTCGGCGGAGCCGACCTGCTGCATCCGGGTGCTGGCGCCGGCAGGCGGTCGGGTGCTGAAGATCGTCCAGGACAGCGAGACGACGGTTCTGCCCGGGACGCCGCTGGTCGATATCGGCAACCCGCTCGATCTCGAGGTCGTGGCCGACCTGCTCTCGACCGACGCGGTCCAGATCAAGGTCGGCGCGCCGGTGCGGATCGACGGCTGGGGTGGACAGCCGATCGCGGGAAAGGTGGTCCGGGTCGACCCGGCCGGCTTCCTGAAAGTCTCCGCGCTCGGCATCGAGGAGCAGCGCGTCCGCGTGACCATCGATTTCACCGACCCGCCTGAGAGCTGGGTCACGCTCGGACACGACTATCGCGTCATCGTCCACGTCACCATCTGGAGCGCTCCCGGCGCGCTGACCGTGCCGGTCAGCGCCTTGTTCCGGCGCGGCGGCCAGTGGGCCGTCTTTGTCGACGAGAACGGCCGCGCCAAAACAGTTCCGGTCCAGATCGGGCACCGCAACAGCCGCACCGCCGAAGTTCTCGCGGGCCTGGCCGCAGGCGACCGCGTCGTGCTGCACCCGAGCGACCGCATCAGCCACGGGATCAGGATCGCGCAGCGAGCAATCGCTCCATGATGATGGTGCGTTCGGCACCATAATAGCTGTCGCGCACGGCGCTGAACCCGAGCCGCGCATAGAAAATCTCGGCGGTGACCGACGAAGGGACCGTCAACGAGGGAATATTTCGCTCGCGCGCGGTGCGCTCGATCTCGGTCATCAGCAGCTTGCCGATACCGCGGCCCTGCACTTCGGGAGCCACGAAGACGGTGCGGACGACGCTTCCGTCGAGGCTTGCCGTTGCAACGACGCGGATGCCAATGGTGGCAACGAAAACGGTGCGCTGCCCGATCAGTTGGCGCACGGCGTCCGGGCCGAAGCTGCGCTCGACCCTTTCGATGATCTCCTCCGTATAGTCCTTCGCGTTCGTTTCGCGCAGTGCACGCAAGATGACCGCGCTGATAGCGTCGGCGTCATCGTCGAGCGCTGGCCGGATCGCGCATTCCATGGATTGCTCCACCGAAGTGTTCGCAAATGACTGGACGTTGAGCCTGCGCCATAGCTGCGGCCTCAGCTTGTCACCCGACCAGGCTTGATGCTACCGTAAGTAGCATATCCGGGGCCAGCCAAGAAGCACAGCATGAAGAAGCCAGCCCGCCGCAACGCGAGCCTCGCTGCGGCCGAGGTGCGGGTCGAGCCACAGCTCGCGAATGCGCCCATGAGCGACATCATCGACGCCTTGACGGCCGGGCGGGTCAACGCGACGGCGCTGACCAAAGCCTGTCTCGCGCGCATCGAAGCCTTTGACCGCGCCGGGCCCATGCTCAACGCCGTCCGCGCGCTCAATCCCGACGCACTCGCGATCGCAGGCAAGCTCGACGGCACCAGGCCGTCCGCCAAACGGCCGCTGGCCGGCGTCCCCATCCTGCTGAAGGACAACATCGCGACCGGCGACGGGCAGCCGACCACCGCCGGCTCGCTGGCGCTGGAGGGGGCGCGCGCGAAAGGCGATGCCACACTCGTCAAGCTGTTGCGGAAGGCCGGCGCCGTGATCCTCGGCAAGGCCAACCTGACGGAGTTTGCCAACATTCTCGCGACCGACATGCCGTCGGGCTATTCGTCGCTGGGCGGTCAGGTGAAGAATCCCTACGTGCCGACGCTGCTGGACGATCGGGGCATCCCGGTCGTCGACCCCGGTGGCTCGAGTTCGGGTTCGGCGGTCGCTGTGGCCGCAGGCCTGTGCGCCGCTTCGATCGGCACCGAGACCTCGGGCTCGCTGCTGCACCCTGCCAGCCGGAATGGCATCGTCACCGTAAAGCCGACCGTCGGTTTGATCAGCCGTGCCGGAATCGTGCCGATCGCGCACAGCCAGGACACCGCGGGGCCGATGACGCGCACCGTGCGCGACGCGGCGCTGCTGCTGAACGTGCTGGCCGCCAAGGATCCGCGCGATCCTGCGACGGAAGGGCAGAAGCGGCCGGCCGATTACAGCGCCGACCTCACGCACGATGCCATGAAGGGCGCGCGCATTGGCGTGCCGAGCGATCCCGCCGACCCGATGAACGATCCCTATTACGGCAAGTTGCCGCCCGACCGGACCAGGCTGATGGCCGACGTGATCAAGGTGCTCGAGGATCTGGGCGCCATCATCGTGCGCGCCAGCATGCCGGCGGCTGGCTGGATGAGCGGGCCGGGTACGACCATGGCGGTGCTCAATCGCAATCCGCTGAGCGGCAACAAGGGCAATCCGGTCGCGCAGCGGATCGTTTTCCTCTACGAGCTGAAGCACGATCTCAACCTCTACCTGAAGGATTGGGCGACCCACACCGACATCAAGACCATCGCGGACATCGTGGCCTTCAACGAAGCTCATGCCGACAAAGCGCTGCGCTTCGGCCAGGACCTGTTTCTCGCCGCCAACAACACTAGGGGCGATTTGAGCGAGCGCGAGTACAAATCGGCGCGCGCCATGGACCTCCTCGCCGCCAGGACCCGCGGCATGGACGCCTACATGAACCAGCACAGGCTGGACGCCGTCCTGTTCCCCGGCGCGACCGGCGCGGCGATCGCCGCCAGGGCCGGCTATCCCAGCGTCATGGTGCCCGGCGGCTTCGTCTCGGGCGCCGACGGCAAGGACACGCCCGACTATCCGCTCGGCGTCAGCTTCGCCGGCCGTGCCTGGAGCGAGCACAAGCTGCTGCGTCTCGCCTACGCCTTTGAGCAGGCATCCTGCATGCGCAAGCCGCCGCCGGGGCTGCGGGCGCCTTGACCCCGCGAGCGGGCTGGTTGATTTCGCCCGCGCCGAGGCGGTTTACTGGCCAACAGCAGGCTCAAGGCTCGGCAGATGTGCTTCGTGAGACCAGGGTTGACCGTCTATCCGGCTAAATCCAATCGTTTCCCAAAACCGCGCAGCGCCATCATTTCCTGCATGGACAGTTACAGTGGAGACCTTCCCGGCTGCTTCTTGCAGTAAGGCGTTCGCGATGGCCTTGGCAATTTTGCGTCTTCTATAGTTGTGGTGCACGTAAAGCCGCCGCATCCGCCACACGGGTACCGGCGTCGGTGCAGGCTCAGTGGTAATCGCTCCGATGCCCACCAATCTGCCATCCAGGTGGCACGTGAATATCGCGTGAAACATGGCTCGATCGTGTGCGAATTCCGCGACCAGACGGGTCATGTGCGCGTGTCCATATGCCTTGGCATCGGCCTCCAGCTCAGGAAAATCTGCGGGAAGAGTATCGGCGGTTCGCTCAAGGGAAATGATGGTCATGACGTCGTACTCCCGGCCATCGCGCCACGTCCGATTACTACGAGCTTTTCCGTCGAAAAAAGTCAAAGCAGAAGTGGGATGCTCCATTTCGGCCGACCTCTGCTTTGGATCGGAGAGCGGTCGCCCGCTCATGGACGCGGTATGTTGGCTATGGGCCAGCGGAAATTGGCCAGTATGTTACTCTTGCAAAGACGCACCGACTGCGCGTCAATAGCATTTTCATTTCCGTAACGTGTCCTTCGCTCTACCTCCGCCTGCTTTCGGGGTGCCCAATGCTTTCAATCCCTCGTGAACAGCATTCACCGGTGCTCACCGCCGCGCTGCCGGGCGCCGAGGTTGACTCGTTTCTGGCAATTCGCGACCGCGCAGTCGCAACCGCCGCAGAGGCAGATTTGCGTGCTGCGATCCTGGCCGGCCGTTCGTTGCTCGCGCGATTGCCGCTGCGATCGCAGCGAACGCCCGCGCAAAAGAAGGCCGGCGAGGCCATCGTTCATCTGACTGCCGACGCTACGTGGCGATTTTTCCGGTGTCACGCCGTGTCGATGTACCGTGACCTCACGCGCGAAGGCGCGCGATCCCTTCGTGTGGATGCGCTCCTTTGGGAAGCTGCAGCACGCTGGCCGGATATTTTGCCCACTCAGGCCGAGTTGGCTGCCGAGAGCGATCGCATGCAGGCTGACAAGGATGGCCTCGAGATTCATCAGGGTCTGTTCGTCAGCCAGATCATGGCCAATATCCAGACAGGGCATCACTTGATGCGTTCGATGTTGCGCCCTCGAGCTGAATCGCTGGCGCTTCTGCCCGAATTTGTCGCCACCGGCTACGTCGATTTGGGCACCGCACGTGTAAGGGTGCAAGGCGAAGCGGGCCATGTGACCATTCACAACGGACGATACCTCAATTCCGAGGATGACACGGTGGTTGGTCCGCTCGAGATCGCGACGGACCTGGCGTTGCTGCATCCGGAAGTCAAGATCGGAGTGTTGCGGGGCAGCCCAGTCGATCATCCGAAGTACCAGGGCCAGCGCGTGTTTTCATCGGGAATCAACCTGACGCGCATCTATCAGGGCAAGCAGAGCTATCTGTCTTTCCTGTTCCGAAGCATGGGGCTGCACAACAAGCTCTACCGCGGCGTGTTGATCGAGAATGAACCCGATCGCCTCGATGCGCCGATCGAGGAGCCTGAGCGCACCTGGGAGAAATTGTGGATTGCCGCGGTCGACAAATTCGCGATCGGCGGCGGCTGCCAGCTCCTGCTCGTCGTCGACTACGTGATTGCCGAGGCAGGCTCCTATTTCAATCTGCCCGCGCGCAAGGAAGGTTTCCTGCCCGGCGCCGCGAACATGCGGCTGCCGCGCTTTGTCGGTGAACGGTTGGCGCGGGAGGCGATCTTGTTCGATCGTATGTTCTACGCCGATACGCCGGAGGGCCGGCTGATCGCCAACGAAGTCGTGCCGTCCGAGGAGATGGATTTGGCTGTCTCGCGCTGCATCGAGCGTGCCATTGGATCGGGAATGGTGAGCCCTGGCGCAAATCGGAAGGCCATCCGGCAGCAGACCGAGCCGCTGGAAGCGTTACGTAAGTATCTGACCACCTACACCTTCGAGCAGGCTTTCCTGCATCTTAGCGATCAGCTGATCGTCAATCTCGAAAGGCACTGGAACGCGCGGCAACGAAAGCTGTGAGTACGGGCCGTTCGTCAAAAGCCGTCCGAGCCGGGAGCCCTCAGGGAGCCGCTGGCGTTGTGGTTCGCCATGCTTCAACAGCTCGGGCAATGATGATGTGACGACGCCCGCCGGCTGCATCAGCCACGCTGTCATGCGGTCGATCGCGCTCGTCCTCCTGGCCGGTATTTGGCGACCGGCCGGTGATTGGTCCGTAAGCCGCGGCTGCATTGAACCTATCCGGCTTCCGGGAGCACCAACGGCGCGTAGGTCCCAGCTCACCGCGGACGAAGGAACGCGCGATGAAGACCCTGAAAGCATCGATCTGTGTTGCGGTCACGGCGCTTGCTTTGAGCCTGTCGTTCGCCGCGCCGTCCCATGCCGAAGAGGGCGAGGCGGGCACGCTCACGCGGCAAATGAAGGAGCTTTATCGGGCCGGGAAGTACATGGAAGCGCTGCCACTGGCCCAGAAGTCCCTGGCCCTTCGCGAGAAGGAGTTCGGCCCTGATGACGCGGGCGTCGCCATGCCGCTCAACGACCTCGGCACGATCCATTACAATCTCGGCCAATACGCCGTTGCCGAGCCGCTGTACAAGCGCGCGCTGGCCATCCGGGAGAAGACGCTCGGTCCGGATCATGCGGAAGTCGCAATGGTGCTGAACAATCTGGGCGATCTCTATCGCGCGGAAGGGCGCTACGCGGAAGCAGAGCCGCTGCTGAAGCGATCGATCGCCATCGACGAGAAAGTGCTCGGCGCCGACGATCCGTCGATCGTCCTGCCGCTGAGCAACCTCGGCGCCGTCTACAGCAGCCAGGGCCGATACGATCAGGCCGAGCCGCTGTTCAAGCGGGGACTGGCCGTGCTCCAGAAAGCGCTCGGCCCCGACGATCCCGAAGCCACGGTGCTGATGAACAACCTGGCCGATGCCTACATCAATCGGCATCGCTATGCCGATGCCGAGCGGCTGCTGAAGCGGTCGATGGTGGTGACCAAAAAGGCGTTCGGGCCTGATCATCCCGACATCGCGCAGGCGCTGAACAATCTGGCTGCGCTCTATGCGCGTCAGGGGCGTAACGCCGAGGCCGAGCGGCTGTTCAAGCGGTCGGCGGCCATTTTCGAGCAAACTCTCGGTCCCAACCATCCGGATCTCGCCGGTGTCCTGGATAATCTCGCCGGTCTCTACAAGGATCAGGGCCGCTATGCCGATGCCCAACAGGTCCTGAAACGGTCGATGGCCATCCGGGGGAAGACAAGGCCGATCTGAAGAGAGCGCAGGATGGGTAGAGCGACCGGTCCGCCGTAGCTCGAAGAGTGAAGGCGGATGCTCCACCCATCGAGTTTGATCAGACCGATCTCACGCTGCTTTGGTCAACACGTCGGTCAACCAATCCGGCTCGGCAATCATGACCGAGTGGCCGGACGTCGTGTTTTCGAGGACCGTCCAGGAACTGTCCGCCCTGCACTCCGCCGCCGCCTTGTCCATCGCAGCCAACTGGAATTTCGGCAGGCGGATGTAGGTCTTCTTGGCCACCTTTTCGCGCGCTCCCGAGAGCTTGACCGGCTGCAGGAATGTGCCGATGGGGTGTGGGGTCACCTTCGACAACACCCAGGCAACATCCTTCGGGTCGCTGAATGCAGTCGGAGGAAGCGCTTTGGGAGCCGGACGGCTGATTGCGCCCTCTTCGATCGGGAAGGGGACCAGGTCTCGAAACGACTGGCCGTCCGCGGGCTTGATGGCATCAACCCAGACGATGGACGACACCCGGCTTCCGATGCGTTCCAGCGCGCCCGACGCCGGACAGCCGCCATAGGAATGGGCAACAAGGCAGATATCCGTCAGGTCTTCCCATTCGACGAGATTGGCGATGTCGGCAATGTGCGTGTCGAGCGTGATGTCCTTGTTCAGAAGGTGGGAACGCTCTGCTAGTCCGGTCAGCGTCAGCGGATAGACGCGATGCCCCTGTCTCTGCAGGCGTTCGGTGACGCGATGCCAGGACCAGGCGCCGTAATACGCGCCGGGAACGAGCACATAGGTTCTCTGGGGCGATTGCGCGCGGGCCGGACTGATGAAGGTGCCTGACGCCAATGCAGAGGCTGAGCCTGCCGCAGCACCAAGGAGTCTGCGACGCGTGATGCTTGAACGGATCATGAAATAACCCCGTTGGATTGAATGATTGATGCTTGAAATAATGCACCTGAATGATCGTGCAGGCGCATCCTAGCGCGCACGATGGCTGGAGCGAAGCGAAACCGATCGGCTTCTGCTCGCAAATTGCGCTCGGCCGACCCAGCTGTCCCGGAAGGCCGGGCAGATGATCGCGTCCCTGCTGTCGGACGCTGGCCAACGCCCAGCGGATCGAAGTCTCGGCCAGCATGCGGCTGCAGCTTGGTTGAGCGTTCGGTTTGCCCCGCTCAGGAATCGAGAAATCCGCGGACGAGCAGCGCGATCCGCTCGTCACGCGCGCTCCGCCTGATCCGGCCGGAACGCTCGAGCTCCGCCAGTCCATGAAGAGCGGCCCAGAATGTCTCGGTCGCGGCCTCGACGTCGCTCCTGGACGGCGAGACAACCGCGGCCAATGCCGCAAATCCTTCTTTCAGCTCCGGTTTGGTGTCTGCTTCCGCGAAGTGGAGCCCAGTCGGCAGCGTGAACATCGCTTGGTAGAGTGCCGGGTGCTGCCGGGCAAAGGCGAGATAGGACGTTGCGACGCTCTCGATCGCCTTGCGACGATCGGCCGATCGATGCGCGGCTTTGTGAAGCGCTTTTGCGAGTTCACCGAACCCTTCGATGGCGACCGCCGTCACGATTGCGTCCCTGTTCTCGAAGTGAGAATAGAGAACAGGCTGGCTGTACTCGATCTCGTCGGCGAGGCGGCGGATAGTGACGGCACTCCATCCCTCCCGTTCGGCAATCGCCCGCGCCGCCGCGGTGATGCGCCGCTCCCGCTCGGCCCGTTCCCTGCCCTTCCTCTCCGCGCTCCCCAAGACCTGATCTCCAAACCGTGATGGCCCCAAGCCTATCAGCACTTGATAATCTAGCAATGCTAGATTACGTAGCGAAGTAAAGAAAAAGGACGGAGGCATCCATGTACTGGTTTTCAGTTTCCGTGGCGCTGCTGGCGGCGCTGGGGATCATCGCCATCGGGGTCATGTATCTGAGCAGCCCGCGGGCTGCGACGCTGAGTTTCGGCCTGCCGCTCCCGGAAGAGGGACCGAACATCGCCTGGTGGCTTCGCCTCAAGGGCGTGCGCGACGTGGTTTCAGGACTGGTCTTGATCGCTCTGATGGCGTGGGGTGGCCCGCGAATGCTGGGTTTGGTTCTGCTGATCGAAGCGATCATTCCTGTGGGCGACATGTCGCTGATTCTCGCAGCGAAGGGCTCGACCGTCAGGGCGCTGGGCATCCATGGGCTCACTGCGGCGCTGATGATCCTCGCGGCGATCCCACTGATGACGGGAGCGGCCTGAGATGCCGTCCGCCCTCGCCATCGCGCCGGGCGCTTCGTCAGAACTCGTAGGATGGGTTGAGCTCTTGCGAAACCCATCAAACTTTATCCTCGCGATCGGATCGAGCTAGCAAGAGTCACTAGAGACCGCGTCCGCCCGTCAGGGCGATGGGTTTCGCAAGAGCTCAACCCATCCTACGAGCTCGGGCTGCCAATCACACCGGCTGCGATGATGCCACCATACCCCTGTTTTGCCCGACGGGTCAAACGAATTTCGGTAAATCGAAAAAGAGCAATGCCGCCAAGGGGGCGGCTACTGTGCATGGGGTTGTTTTCGCACTTTTGGTTTGCCAGCCGGAGACCGGCTGTTTGCCGGCCACGGAAACCGCGCCGACCCGTCCCAAGCGTCGCCTCAGCTATCCACCTTCAGCGCGGCAATAAAAGCTTCCTGCGGAATGTCGACCTTGCCGAACTGCCGCATCTTCTTCTTGCCTTCCTTCTGCTTCTCCAGAAGTTTCCGCTTACGCGTGATGTCGCCGCCATAGCACTTTGCGGTGACGTCCTTGCGCAGCGCGCGCACCGTCTCGCGGGCGATCACCTTGCCGCCGATCGCCGCCTGGATCGGGATCTGGAACATGTGCGGCGGGATCAGCTCCTTCATCTTCTCGACCATGGCGCGGCCGCGGCCTTCGGCGCGGGTGCGGTGGACCAGCATCGAGAGCGCGTCGACCGGCTCGGCATTGACCAGGATCTGCATCTTGACGAGGTCGGCCGGCTTGTAGTCGGTGAGATGATAGTCGAACGAGGCGTAGCCCTTGGAGACCGACTTCAGGCGGTCGTAGAAGTCGAACACGACCTCGTTGAGCGGCAGGTCGTATTTCACCATCGCACGGGCGCCGACGTAGGTGAGCTCCTTCTGCGAGCCGCGGCGGTCCTGGCAGAGCTTCAGCACGCTGCCGAGATATTCGTCGGGGGTCAGGATCGTCGCTTCGATCCAGGGCTCCTGGATCTCCTCGATCTTGACCACGTCAGGCATGTCGACGGGATTGTGGATCTCGAGCTCGGTGCCGTCGGTCAGCTTCATCTTGTAGATGACGCTCGGCGCAGTCGCGATCAGGTTGAGGTCGAACTCGCGCGACAGCCGCTCCTGGATGATCTCCAGATGCAACAGGCCGAGGAAGCCGCAGCGGAAGCCGAAGCCGAGTGCGGCGGAGGTTTCCATCTCGAAGGAGAAGCTGGCGTCGTTGAGGCGCAGCTTGCCCATCGCGGCGCGCAGCGTTTCGAAGTCGTCGGCGTCGACCGGGAACAGGCCGCAGAACACCACCGGAATTGCGGGCTTGAAGCCCGGCAGCATTTCGGTGACCGGCTTCCTGTCGTCGGTGATGGTGTCGCCGACGCGGGTGTCGGCGACTTCCTTGATCGCGGCGGTGATGAAGCCGATCTCGCCGGGGCCGAGCTCGTCGACCTGCTGCATCTTCGGCGTGAAGAAGCCGACGCGCTCGACGTCGTAGGCCGCGCCCGTGCCCATCATGCGCACGCGCTGGCCCTTCTTCATCGTGCCGTCGACGATGCGCACCAGCACGACGACGCCGAGATAGACGTCGTACCAGCTGTCGACCAAGAGCGCCTTCAGCGTCGCATCGCGATCGCCCTTCGGCGGCGGCAGGCGGGTGACGATGGCTTCCAGCACATCGGGAATGCCGAGGCCGGTCTTGGCCGAGATCATCACCGCGTCTGAGGCGTCGATGCCGATGACGTCCTCGATCTGCTGCTTGACCTTCTCGGGCTCGGCCGCGGGCAGGTCGACCTTGTTCAGGACCGGAACGATCTCGTGATTGTTGTCGAGCGCCTGGTAGACGTTGGCGAGCGTCTGCGCTTCGACGCCCTGGCTGGCGTCGACCACCAGGAGGGAACCCTCGCACGCCGCCAGCGACCGCGAGACCTCGTAGGCGAAGTCGACATGGCCGGGCGTGTCCATCAGGTTGAAGATGTAATCCTTGCCGTCCTTGGCGCGGTACTGCAGGCGCACCGTCTGCGCCTTGATGGTGATGCCGCGCTCGCGCTCGATGTCCATGGAATCGAGCACCTGCTCCTTGCCCGCCATCTCGCGGTCGGAGAGGCCGCCGGTCATCTGGATCAGGCGGTCGGCCAGCGTCGATTTGCCATGGTCGATATGGGCGACGATGGAGAAATTGCGGATGTTGGAAATGGGGACGGTCGTCATGGGCGCGGGATACCACTCACATCCCCGTGCGGCAACCATTCACTTGGTCTTCCCGCGACCGCACGGGGGGCGTCCGGGACGGGGCAGCCAGCCCGCTCAGGCGGTCCGGGAGGGGGCGACATCGATCCGTCATGCCGCCGCCATCTCGGCCTCCCCGCCATCGATTTCAGGGGCCGGCTCTGCTAGCTTTCCGGTTTTCTGTCACGGAAATAGGCAATGTGTTGGAAGCGGCTTTTTGCCTTGTTGTTTGCAGCGTGTTTCGCCTTCCCGGCCGCCGCTGAAAAGCGTGTCGCCCTCGTCATCGGCAATTCCGCCTACCAGAGCGTGTCGCGGCTGGAAAATCCCCGGAACGACGCGCTGCTGGTGGCCGACACGTTGCAGAAGCTTGGCTTCACGCTTGTCGGCGGCGGCGCCCAGGTCGAGCTGGACAAGGCGAGCTTCGACGCGGCGGTCCAGCGCTTCGGCAACCAGTTGATCGGTGCCGACGTGGCCCTGTTCTATTACGCCGGCCACGGCATCCAGGTCCGCGGCACCAATTACCTCGTGCCGATCAGCGCGAACCCGACGCGCGAGACCGACGTCGATTTCCAGATGGTCGATGCCGCTTTGGTGCTTCGGCAGATGGACGGTGCAGGAACCAAGCTGAATATCGTCATTCTCGATGCGTGCCGGAATAACCCATTCGGCGGACGCGGCCTGCGCGCCTCCGACGGCGGCCTAGCGCAGATCCGGGCACCGGAAGGAACGCTGCTCTCCTATGCCACGCAACCCGGCAACGTCGCGCTCGACGGGTCCGACGGACATAGTCCCTACACGCGAGCGCTGGTCGAGACGATGCAGCGCCCCGGCCTGGACGTGCTCCAGACGTTCAATCAGGTGGGACTCCTCGTCAAGCGCGCGACCGGCAGCAACCAGCAGCCCTGGGTCTCCAGCTCGCCGATCGATGGATCGTTCTACTTTTCAGGCGCGCCAGCAGGGCAGGTCGCGGCAGTCAACGTGCCGGCACCGGTCACGACGCCTCCTGCGAACCTGTCGCCGTCCACAGCTCCGGTTGCGAGAACCCAATCGGATTTCCTGTTTCCGGATTCGGATAGCCGGCTGCTTGCCGATGGTGATCTGAGGATGCTGAGCAAGGACGATCTGCGCCTCGCGCGCAACGAGATCTTTGCGCGGCGAGGGCGCTACTTCAACTCGCCCGATCTGACCGCGAGGTTCAGCAAGTTCGCCTGGTACGCGCCCCACACCTGGGACCCCCAGTTGAACGCCGTCGAGAAGGCGAATGTCGCCTTGATCGATCGCTATGAAGCCGGAGGGCCGGCGCAAAGCGGCTTCATCTTTCCCGATTCGGATCGGCGGCTGCTGACGGTCGCAGACCTGCGCGGGCTTTCCAACGACGATCTTCGTATAGCGCGGAACGAGATCTTCGCGCGGCGGGGACGGTATTTCGAGGCGGCGGATCTCAAGGCCCGTTTCGAGCGTTTCCCGTGGTATTCGCCGAGCACATGGAATCCAAAGCTCAATTCTATCGAGGAGGCGAACGTCGCGCTGCTCGATCAGGCCGGCAAGCGTCGATGACGATTGCCTCGCGTGCGGCACAAGTTATCGTCGTTCTAGTGGCTGCGTCCGTCCCGGCGGGCGCCCAATCCAGGACGGAGCTTCTTGATCGGCTGGTGCGTGCCTATCCGGACTTTCTCTCCAGTCACGACGGCACGCAGATATTTTGGCGCGATGGCACCGCGATGCCGGTGGACGATGGCATCGACGACAAATCGTTCGATCAGCGCCTGCGTAATGCTTCGGTCATCGACCAGCTCCGCTTGCCCTATCCCGTCGGCGCCTCCGCGCCGCCCGCGGTGAACGCCGATCCCGGACGATTCCGGAACGAAGCGTTCTTCAAGAAGATGTATGGCGACTGCCGCAATGGAGCGGTACAGCGCAATCTCGTGACCATCACCTGGCTGCCGCGATCATGGGGGAAGGCAGTCCAGGTGACGCGGATCAATGGTGTGGCCGACCGGCTCAAGGAGGTGTCCGCAGAGATCGACAAGCTCGATCCGGCGCTGAGGGCCGCGGCCTTTCCGATCGCCGGCGTGCTGTCGTGCCGGCCCGTCGCCGATACCGGCAAGATGAGCATGCACGGCTATGCCATCGCGATCGATCTGAACCTGAAATATTCCGACTATTGGCTGTGGGCGGGCCGCGGAAAATCCATCCCCTACAAGAACAGGATGCCGCAGGAGATCGTCGACATCTTCGAGCGCCACGGCTTCATCTGGGGTGGGAAATGGTATCACTACGACACGATGCATTTTGAATATCGCCCGGAACTGCTGGCCCGGTGATCCTGCATCGTTTCGTGCGCCAGGCGGTCATTCATTCACGCCAAGCTGATTTCACTCAGGCGCAAAACGCGCTACGCAAGCGCCCATGTCCACCACCTCGATCCCCTCCGCCCGAACACGCGTAAAAGCCCGGGTGAGCTACAACCGTTTCCGGGCCTGGCTGGTCGCCTGCGCGATCCGGCCCGAGGCGCGGCTCTGGCTGGTGATCCAGCTCGCCATCCTGCATGGCGTGCTCTGGACCTTCATCCTGATCAATCTGAAGGCGGCGCAGGACGTTCACATGGACGTCGCAGAAGCCTGGGGCTGGGGCCAGAAATTCCTCTGGGGCTATGGCAAGCACCCGCCGCTGTCGGGCTGGATCGCCGGCCTCTGGTTCAAGGTGTTCCCGGCGACGGACTGGGCGACCTATGCGCTGGCGATGACGACCGTCGGCGTCGGCATGGTGATCTGCTGGCTGCTGAGCTTGCGCGTTGTGGACGCGCGGCGCGCGTTCCTGGTCGTGGTGATGGTCGCGCTCTACCCGATCTTCAATTTCAAGGGTTTCAAATACAACCCCGACCTGCTCCAGCTCGTCACGCTGCCGCTGCTGGTGCTCGCCTATCTCAACGCCTTCGAGAAGCGGACATGGCGATCCGGCATCTGGCTCGGCCTTGCCGGCGCGCTGGCGCTGATGACCAAATATTGGGTGCTGACCATGATCGGCGCCATCGGCCTTGCCGCGCTGATCCATCCGGATCGCGCAAGGTTCCTGATGTCGCCGGCGCCGTGGGTGGCGATCGCGACGATGGTGGCGGCGATGATCCCGCACATCGTCTGGCTGGCGGAGGCGCATTTCGTGCCGCTGACCTATGCCGGCGACACCTACAGCCTCGATGATGCGCGTCTCGTGCATCAGCTCGTGGCCGGCTATGCCTTGCATAATGTCGCGCTGCTGGCTTTGCCGGTGGCGCTGGCCGCGCTCGCGATGGCGCTGGTGCCGCCGTGGCTCAAGCTGCTGTTGCGTGCGCCCTCGCGCATCGTCACGCGCGCCTGGGCGCGCGGCGCCAATCCGGGCGTCAATGTTGCGCAGGCGTTGAATGTCTGGATCGTCCAGATCATCGTCGCGGTCGGCCCGCCGCTCGGCGCGCTTGCCTTCAGCATCTACATGAAGACCGATTGGGGCATCTCGCTGTTCTTCCTGGTGCCCTTGGCGCTGGTCGCGATCCCCGTGCTGCGGGTGCAGAGCGCTGTGCTGTTCAACATCGCCGCGATCTGGCTCGTGCTCAGCGTCGCCACGCTCGCCGCCTCGCCCTGGATCGCCGCGCGCGAGATGGCGGCCAATGCCGGCAACGCACAGATCTATGGTGCACGCTCGGAGCTCGCGCGCGAATTGACGCGGGCCTGGCACACCCGCTTCGGCTCGCGCTGGGCCGTCGTTGCCGGCACGATGGAGCAGATCCAGCCGCTGGTGTTCTACAGCCCAGATCATCCGTCCGCATTGCTGCCGTTAGAGGCCTGGGATTCCGGGCTGACCTCGCGCGACGACGCCAAGAAGTACGGCTTCATCGGCGTGTTCGATCCGACCGACGGCCGCCTGCCGGCGTTCGAGAAATGGGTGTCGGAAGTTGCGCCCAACGCCGAGCGCATCGTGATGACGACGCGCCGCTTCACTCACGGCAAGGCCGGTCCGTCGATGAGCTGGAACATCTACATCGCGCCGCCGGGGAAGTGAGGCTTCTCTTCACCTCTCCCCGCTTGCGGGGAGAGGTCGGATCGCTCTTGCGATCCGGGTGAGGGGGTACAGGTCTATCGACGACCACCGGTGTGGAGAGAGCCCCTCACCCCAACCCTCTCCCCGTAAGAACGGGGCGAGGGAGCGCAGCCGAGCGCGTGGCTCAGACCCCTTCCTCGTTGAACTTGCTTTCAACGAGCTCCGTGATCGCCGCAAGCGCAGCTTCCGCATCATCGCCTGCCGCTGCTACCGTGATCGTCGTGCCCGGCCCCGCGGCCAGCATCATCAGGCCCATGATCGACGTGCCGCCGACGGTCTCGCCGCCGCGCGTCACCCACACTTGCGCGTTGAAGCGCTCGACCGCCTGGACGAATTTCGCCGAGGCGCGCGCATGCAGGCCACGCTTGTTGATGATCAGGAGTTCCTTGGAGATCGCGCCCGCGGGCACGCCTGCCGCCGCTTGTGGCGCGTCGTCGCTCATTTGCCGGCGAGCACGCGGCTGGCGATGGTGACGTATTTGCGGCCCGCTTCCTGCGCCATCGCGATCGCATCCGGCAGCGGACGCTCCTCGCGCACCTTGGCGAGCTTCACCAGCATGGGAAGGTTGATGCCCGCGAGCACTTCGACCTTCGGCCGGCTCATGCAGGAAATTGCGAGGTTCGACGGCGTGCCGCCGAACATGTCGGTGAGGATCGCAACGCCGTCACCGGAATCGACGCGGTTAACCGCCTCGATGATGTCGCTTCGGCAGAGATCGGAATCATCTTCGGCGCCGATCGTGATCGCTTCGATTTGCTTTTGTGGGCCCATGACGTGTTCAAGCGCCGCCTTGAATTCGTCGGCAAGGCGCCCGTGGGTCACAAGTACTAGACCAATCATCGGAAAACTCCTCGCGGGCGCTTTTGGTGCACCGCACGAACGCGCCACTTTGACCATCCAGAGCCCCTGCGCAAGAGGGGATGTTGCGTATCTCCCTGAATCTATACGGATGGATGAGGGGAGCTGCGCCGGTCTACTCGGTCGCGATAGTGGGGTTCATATGGTTACCATTTCCCTTCAAACAATTGCCCGAGGGCTTAGCAGAAGGTTAACTCTTGGTAGTGGTCAAGGCCGCGACAACCAAGGGGAGGGGCGAATAGTCGCGGCTAACCGGGATTCTCGGTATTTCGACACCGAAAATGCTTGTTTTCAGGGATTCGGCCGGAGGGAGCCGTTTCGCGTCCTGAGCGTCCAGATCGACCACGAGGCCGACGGTCGCATGCTCCACGAAGTCGCAGCGGCGGATTCCGAGGCCCCGGATCTCGATCAGGCCGGCCAGAACTGGCGCGGGGCGGACCTCAATTTCGTGGCCGACTGTCGCCAGATGGACACGGTCATCACCGACCAGAACGGCCCTTTCGAGCACGCCTGATTGCCCCGCCATGATCAAATCGAAGGCAAGGCGCGATTTGCCGGAGCCCGAGGGACCGCGGATCAGCACCGCGATCTGTCCGACCTTCACGGCGGTGGCGTGCACGCTGGGCGCGCCCTCGCTCATAGCGCCGGCAGCCTCACCACGAAGCGCGCACCGGCAATTGTCGGGACGCCCTCGTCGTCCGGCGGGCCTGCGCGGTTCTCCGCCCAGATGCGCCCGCCATGAGCGTCGATGATCTGCTTGGAGATCGAGAGTCCGAGGCCGGAGTTCTGGCCGAAGCCCTGATGCGGACGATCGGTGTAGAAGCGCTCGAAGATGCGCTCGAGCGCGTCATCGCGAATGCCGGGGCCGTCATCATCGACCACGATCTCGATCTCACCGCGAACGCGGCGGCAGGTGAGGCGCACCTTGCTGCCGGCTTCCGAGAACGACTGCGCGTTGGAGAGCAGGTTGGAGACCACCTGTCCCAGCCGTGAGTCGTGGCCGGTCACCGCGAACGTGTCGGTCGGCCCGCGGCCCTCGAAGCGTGCCTCGACCGCGACGTCGTGGCCGAGCTTGGTTTCGTTTGCGACGGAGACCAGCGTGCCGAGCAGGCGCCTGAGGTTGACAGGGATCGCATCCTGCCGCTGCAACTCGGCATCGAGGCGGCTGGCGTCGGAGATGTCGGAGATCAGGCGGTCGAGCCGCTTGACGTCGTGCTCGATCACCTCGAGCAGGCGCGCGCGGCTGTTCTCGTTGCGCGCCAGCGGCAGCGTCTCGACCGCGGAGCGCAGCGAGGTCAGCGGGTTCTTCAATTCATGGGCGACGTCGGCGGCGAACATCTCGATCGCCTCGATGCGGCTGTAGAGCGCGTTGGTCATATCGCGCAGCGCGCCGGACAGATGCCCGATCTCGTCGCGGCGGCGGGTGAAGTCGGGGATCTCGACGCGGGTCTTGATGCGGCGGCGGACGCGCTCGGCGCTGTCGGCGAGCCGGCGCACGGGACCGGCGATCGTGCTGGCGAGCAGCAGCGACAGCATGATCATGACCGCGGCGGCGACGCCGCCGACCTTCAGGATGGCGAGGCGCTCGGCGGTCACCATCTGGTCGATGTCGTCGCCTTGCGTCGACAGCATCAGCGCGCCGTGGATGGCGCGCGAGCGCAGCACGGGCACGGCCACCGAGACGATCACCTCGCCGCGCGCGTTGACCCGCACCATCGAGCGCTTCTGGCCCTGCAGCGCATCGCCCACTTCCGCATAGCCATTGCCGTTCTCGGGGCCGAGCTCGCGATAGAGCGGCAGGTCGCCGCGGTTCAGCCAGGTGCGCACCGCGACCATGCCGCGCTCGACCATTCCGGGCTTCTCGGCGGACAGCGGCGGCAGGGGGAAGCGCAGCACGTTTTCGAGGTTGCGGCTGTCGAGCAGCAGGCTGCCGTTCGGATCGTAGATGCGGGCGCGCGTCTTGGTCGGCGAGATCAGCGTGCGCAGCACCGGCGCGACGCGCTCCGGATTGATCGGGAAATCCAGCGGCGAATAGTCGTCCGAGCCGCCATAGGTCTCGCCCGGCTTGAGGTCGAGCAGGCGGTCGGGGTCGATGGTGATGGCGTTGGTCTGCACGGTCGCGGAGGCCGCAATGGCCCCGGCGATGATCTCGGCCTGCACCAGGAGGCTCTGCGCGCGCGCGTCGATCAGGCCGGCGCGGAATTGCGACAGATAGAGGATACTGGCGACCAGCGCGACGAGGCCGGCGAGATTGAGCGAGACGATGCGGCGGGTCAGGCTCGAGAAGGACAGCGCGAAGAAGAACTGCCCGGCGCGCTTGAGCCAGTTTAGCGGCCGCCAGCCCTGCGGGGCAGGCTTGTCCTCGGCAACGTGTTCCGGAACGCCGTCGGACGTGATGTCCGCGGCGTTCTGGTTCTCGTCAGGCTGCGTTCGGTCAAGCAATGCTCACGCCCGCGTTAGGACATCTCGTGCGAAGGGTCCCCGCATCCTAGAGCATGATCCGGAAAAGTGTGCAGCGGTTTTCCGAAAGGATCATGCTCAAACAATAATCCAGAGCGCAATGCCGATCGCGCTTTGGAGCGATCCCGGTTCCGATGAAACGAGAACCGGCGATGCCCTCAGTATTCGTAAAGGCGCCTGCCGCCCTCAGGCTTCCTTGAAACGGTAGCCGACGCCGTAGAGCGTCTCGATCATCTCGAACTCGTTGTCGACCACCTTGAACTTCTTGCGCAGCCGCTTGATGTGGCTGTCGATGGTGCGGTCGTCGACATAGACCTGATCGTCATAGGCGGCGTCCATCAGCGCGTTGCGGCTCTTCACCACGCCGGGCCGGGTCGCGAGCGCCTGCAGGATCAGGAATTCGGTCACGGTCAGCGTCACCGGCTCGTTCTTCCAGGTGCAGGTATGGCGTTCTGGATCCATGCGCAGCAGGCCGCGGTCGAGCGCCTTGGCGTCGTTCTCCTTCGGCGCGACGGTCGGGTCCTTCGGCGCCGAGCGGCGCAGCACGGCCTTGACGCGCTCGACCAGCAGGCGCTGCGAGAACGGTTTGCGGATGAAGTCGTCGGCGCCCATCTTGAGGCCGAACAGCTCGTCGATCTCTTCATCCTTGGAGGTCAGGAAGATCACCGGCAGGTCGGATTTTTGCCTGAGGCGACGCAGCGTCTCCATGCCGTCCATGCGCGGCATCTTGATGTCGAGGATGGCGAGATCGGGCTGGGTGGTGCGGAAACCGTCAAGCGCGGAAGCGCCGTCGGTGTAGGTCATGATGCGGTAGCCTTCGGCTTCCAGCGCGATCGAGACGGATGTGAGAATGTTGCGGTCGTCGTCGACCAAAGCGATTGTGGGCATGAGCCTCTGCTTTCTGCTTTCCGTTTGGGTCGTGGCTTGAAACGGCGAGCAATCCAGTGATGCGCCGCATACATGGGTGCCGAGTTTGGCATTCGAACCTTGTCACCGAGCAATGCAAGCTGGGCTGAAGTGTGACCAAGTTCCACGAAACACGGCAGATTCGCCGCATCTCGTCCCATAACCGGGCCCCCGTTTACCCGAAAAAAGGCCCCCCATGCAACCACCTGACCCGAGAAAGCCGATGCAACCGACCCCCGATTTCGACCCCGCAAAGCTCGCCAGATCGCTGCTGAGGCGGTCGCGGCAGGGCGCTCTCGCAACGTTGATGGTGGGCTCCGGCGATCCCTATTGTTCCCTGGTCAATCTGGCGAGCCACCCGGATGGCTCGCCCATCCTGCTGATCTCGGGGCTGGCCGTGCACACCAGGAACATCCTCGCCGACCCCAGGGTCTCCCTGATGCTGGACGAACGCTCTTCCGGCGATCCCCTGGAAGGGGCCCGGATCATGCTGTCCGGGCGGGCGGAACAGGCCGGGGAGGAGAGGGATCTGCTCCAGCGGCGGTATTTGGGTGCCCATCCGTCGGCGGAAGCCTTTGTTTCGTTTAAGGACTTTTCGTTCTTCCGGATCCGCCCCACGGGCACTCATCTGGTCGCCGGCTTCGGCCGCATCGTCGATCTCAAGCCCGAGCAGTTCCTCACCGACCTCAGCGGCGCCGAGGATCTACTGGCCGCCGAGGAAGGCGCCGTGGAACACATGAATGCCGATCATCGCGATACCATGAACCTCTATGCGACCAGGCTGCTCGACGCTCCCGCCGGCGACTGGCGCTGCACCGGCTGCGACCCCGAAGGCCTCGATATGCAGGACGGCCAGACCGCGCTGCGGCTGGAGTTTCCGGAGCGCGTCACGAACGGTACGGAACTGCGCAAGATGCTGGTTCGCCTCGCTGGCCACGCACGCACGAAGGTGGACTAGCGCGCAACCATTTGAACGCTGTCCCCCATCGCGGCGACCCAACACCGTAATGGTTCGAAGTCGGCCGCGAGAGGGTCCATGACACGCCGTCGTTTGACGCTGGTTGCGGGGTTGGCGCTCGCGATCGCCACATCGCTTTCCACGCCCAGCCTTGCCCAGACCAGCCTTGCCCAGAAAGGTCTTGCAGCAGAGGGCGCGCGGATCAACGCGCTCATCAGTGCCGGCAAGTATCCGGAAGCTCTGCCGCTCGCGCAGGCGATGGTCGCGCGCCTGGAGAGTGATAACGGCCGCGAGCTTTCCGCCGCGCTGAACAATCTCGGCCAGGTCTATGCCGGCCAGGGCCGCGACGATCTGGCCGAGCCGGTCTACAAGCGCGCCATCGCGCTGATGGAGAAGGCGCTCGGTCTCGACACCGTCTTGATCGCGCCGGAGCTCAGCAACCTCGCCGCCCTATATCAGCGGCAGGGCCGCTTCACTGAAGCCGAGCCGCTGTTCAAGCGCGCGCTTGCCGTCAGCGAGAAGAGCCTGTCGCGCGAACATCCCGATGTCGGCCGGGCCCTCAACAATCTCGCCACGCTCTACGTGAAGCAGGAGCATTTTGCCGACGCCGAGCCGCTGTTCCAGCGGGCGCTCGCGATCTATCAGAAGGCTGCAGGTCCCGAGCATCCCGCGGTCGCCACCGTCCTCAACAACATCGGCCAGGTCGACCGCGACCTCAATCGCGATGCCGATGCCGAGGCGCCGATCAAGCGCTCGCTCGCCATCCGCGAAAAAGTGCTGGGGCCGGATCATCCCGATGTCGCGCGTTCGCTGAACAATCTCGCCGGGCTCTACGAGCACCAGCAGCGCTATGCCGATGCCGAGCCGCTGTACCGTCGTGCGCTGGCGATCCGCGAGCGCGCGCTTGGGCCTGACCATCCGGACACCCTGACCTCGACTGGCAATCTCGCTTATTTCCTCTACGTCTCCGGGCGCACCGCCGATGCGCTGCCGCCGGCGGAAAGGACGCTTGCCGGCGGTCGCGCGCAGTTGCGTATTGTTCTGCCGATCCTGTTCTCTGCGCGGCAACAGCATCTCCTGCCCGACGACAAGGCGCTGGACGAGGCGCTCGGCGCGATCCAGCGCGGCACGCAATCCTCCGCGGCATCGGCCGTGAACAAGCTCGCGGTGCGGCTTGCCGCCGGCAGCGACAGGCTCGCCGAGCTCGCGCGCAAGGACCAGGATCTCGGCGCCGAAGCCGAGGCGCTCGACAAGGCGATCATCGCGGCGGTGTCCAAGCAGGCCGGCCAACGCGACGCCGCGGCCGAGCAGCGCAGCCGCGCGCGGATCGCGGCAATCAAGAGCGAGCGTGCCGGCCTGCAGAAGACGCTCGCCGTCGAGTTTCCCGACTATGCCTCGCTCTCCAACCCGCTGCCGCTCGCGGTGAAGGACATCCAGCCGTTATTGTCAGCCGATGAAGCGATGACAATCTATTCGGTCGTCGACAAGCAGAGCTACGTCATCGCGATCACGCGCGAGGGCGTCGACTGGAAGCAGGTTCCGCTCGGCGCGGACGCGCTGACGCAGAAGGTGTCCGCATTCCGCAAGGGGCTCGACGTCGGCAAGGCGCGCGATGCCTCCGCCAAGTCGGGCCTGTTCGACCTCGCGCTCGCCCATGAGCTCTATGTCGCGCTGCTCGGCCCGGTCGAGGCGCTG
The DNA here is from genome assembly GCF_014198245.1 of Bradyrhizobium sp. cir1. Lineage (GTDB taxonomy): Bacteria > Pseudomonadota > Alphaproteobacteria > Rhizobiales > Xanthobacteraceae > Bradyrhizobium. The sequence continues at coordinate 124,867 of NZ_JACIHE010000015.1, read as the reverse complement.
ACGAAAGACAAGCGCAGCCTTCTGGTGGTGCCGTCGGCGGCGCTGACCGCATTGCCGTTTCATCTGCTCGTCACGGAGACGCCGCAAGCTGCGGTCCCGGACAAGCTTGAAGGCTATCGCAACGCCGCCTGGCTGTTGCGGCGTCAGGCCGTCTCGGTGCTGCCGTCGGTGATCAGCCTGAAGTCGCTGCGCGCCTTCGCGCGCCGGGATCAAGGCGTCAAGCCGATGACCGGCTTTGGCGATCCCGTGTTCAACCCCGCAGCCGAAGGGCCGGCCGATCGTCGCGCCGCGGGCGGCAAGGTCGCCGCGCGCAGCATCGCGACGATTGCCTATACCGATTTTTGGCGCGGTGCCGGCGTCGATCGCGCGCGGCTTGCGCAGGCGCTGCCGCAACTGCCTGACACCGCCGACGAGTTGAACGCGGTGGCGAAGGATGTCGGCGCCGGCGAGGTCGACATCCATCTCGGCCGCGACGCCAGCGAAACGACGCTCAAGCGTGCAGCGCTTGCTCAATACAGCATCATCTACTTCGCCACCCACGGTCTCGTTGCGGGCGACGTCAAGGGATTGGGCGAGCCCTCGCTTGCACTCTCCATTCCCGATCAGCCCTCCGAGATCGACGACGGCCTGCTCACCGCGAGCGAAGTCGCCCAGCTCAAGCTCAATGCGGATTGGGTTGTGCTGTCGGCCTGCAACACCATCGCCGGCGACAAGCCGGGTGCGGAGGCGTTGTCCGGGCTGGCACGCTCGTTCTTCTATGCGGGAGCTCGTGCGCTGCTGGTCTCGCATTGGGCAGTGGATTCAGAAGCTGCCACCCGCTTGACCACGTCGACTTTCGCCCTGCTCAAAAACGAACCAAAAATCGGTCGTGCCGAAGCTTTGCGCCGCGCCATGTTAACGTACGTTGATGACGCATCTTCACCGCGCAATGCATATCCCGCGCTGTGGGGGCCGTTCGCGCTCATCGGCGAAGGCGAGATACGATAGGCCGCATCGGCGATTGTGCGTCGCAATAACCCGATGTAACGGCGAAACGCCTATTTGGTTGCGCGATCATCTGCGATTTTTTTGATGCGCCTGCTCAGAGCTGACATGCGCGACGTTTGGCGCGGTCCTTGAATAAACCAAATCCTGCGGGATCAGCTTGGCAACGCCAGCGTTCATCAGTATTAGGTCGTCCAGCCGAGGCCGGATGGCCTGCTATTCACGGTGACCGCGATGGTGCCAAAGCTTGGCCGCGCTGAGTGTCGCGGGTTCTAGGAGGATTTTTTCGTGCAAGAGACAGGCGTGCGCAACGGTGCCTTCGGCGCCGACAAATTCGGCTTAAAGAAACTCAAGCAGGTTCACTGGAATCTGGGTGCGCCGCAACTCTATCAATACTCGCTCTCCGCGGGCGAGGCGGTGCTGTCTGCTGACGGCGCGCTCTGCGCCGACACCGGCGAGTTCACCGGCCGCAGCCCCAAGGACAAGTTCACGGTGCGCGACGCCAGCACCGACACGAAGATGTGGTGGGCCGGCAACCAGTCGATCACCGCTGAGCAGTTCGAGGCGCTCTATCAGGACTTCCTCAAGCACGCCGAAGGCAAGACCCTGTTCGCGCAGGATCTCTACGGCGGCGCCGATCCGGCCTACCGGATCAAGACGCGCGTCTTCACCGAGCTCGCCTGGCACTCGCTGTTCATCCGCACGCTCTTGATCCGCCCCGAGGCGATCGAGCTGTCGACCTTCGCGCCGGAGCTCACCATCATCGACATGCCGAGCTTCCGCGCCGATCCGAAACGTCACGGCGTGCGCTCGGAGAACGTCGTCGCGATCGACTTCGCCCGCAAGATCGTCCTGATCGGCGGGTCTTATTATGCCGGCGAGATGAAGAAGTCGGTCTTCACCACGCTGAACTATTACCTGCCCGAGCGCGGCGTGATGCCGATGCACTGCTCGGCCAATGTCGGCGCAGGCGGCGACACCGCGATCTTCTTCGGCCTCTCCGGCACCGGCAAGACCACGCTGTCGGCCGATCCGAACCGCACGCTGATCGGTGACGACGAGCACGGCTGGGGCCCGAACGGCGTCTTCAATTTCGAGGGCGGCTGCTACGCCAAGTGCATCAAGCTGTCGAAGGAAGCCGAGCCGCAGATCTATGCCGCCTCGACGCGTTTCGGCGCGGTGCTCGAGAATTGCGTGCTCAACGAGGACACCCGCGTGGTGGACTTCGACGACGGCTCCAAGACCGAGAACACGCGCTCGGCCTACCCGCTCGACTTCATCCCGAACGCTTCGCGCACCGGCCGCGCGCCGCAGCCGAAGAACGTGGTGATGCTCGCCGCCGACGCCTTCGGTGTGTTGCCGCCGATCGCAAAGCTCTCGCCGGCGCAGGCGATGTACCACTTCCTGTCCGGCTACACCGCCAAGGTCGCCGGCACCGAGCGCGGTCTCGGCAACGAGCCGCAGCCGGAGTTCTCGACCTGCTTCGGCTCGCCCTTCCTGCCGCTCGACCCCAGCGTCTACGGCAACATGCTGCGCGACCTCATCGCCCAGCACAATGTCGATTGCTGGCTGGTCAACACGGGGTGGACCGGCGGCAAGTACGGCACAGGTTCCCGCATGCCGATCAAGGTGACCCGTGCGCTGCTCACCGCCGCGCTCGACGGCTCGCTTCGCAACGTCGAATTCCGCACCGACAAATATTTCGGCTTCGCGGTCCCGACCGCGCTGCCGGGCGTGCCGGCCGAGATCCTCAACCCGGTCAACACCTGGAAGGACAAGGACGAGTTCGACAAGACCGCCCGCGCGCTGGTTGGCATGTTCCAGAAGAACTTTGCCAAGTTCGAAGCCCAGGTCGACGCCGAGGTGCGCGCCGCTGCTCCGGACGTGAAGCTGGCGGCGGAATAAGGTCGCAGCTTGGAATGCAAAGGGGCGGCCGCAAGGCCGCCCTTTTTGCTTGCGGACTTCGCCTCTCCCCGCGTGCGGGGAGAGGCCGACGCGCGTAGCGCGGCGGGTGAGGGGGACTCTCCGCGAGTCCGTCTCTCAGCGAGTTCGCGGAAGCAGCCCCTCACCCCAACCCTCTCCCCGTAAGAACGGGGAGAGGGGGAGGAGAGAGTCACGCCTTGAAATACGCGATCTGCGTCGTCGTCGCGAGCAACCGGCCGTTCGGCGACCACAGCTCGGCGTTCTGGTCGGCGTAGCTCTTGTGCATGATCTTGGAATCGGCGGTCGCCAGCACGCGCGTGATGTCTTCAGTCGCGAGCTCTTCGCTGTCGGTGTGGAAATAGGTCGTCAGCGATACCGTCCCGAACGGCACCAGTTCGCGCCGCGCGTGGAAGATGCGGCCGAAGAAGGCGTCCGACATCGACATCAGCGACAGCATGTCGAGCCTGCGCGGGGTGCGGTCGCTGATCCAGATCTTCGAGTAGGTGCTGGCAAGCTCGGCCTGCGGCGGGCCGATGCGCATCTCGCCCTCGACGAAGCGGAATTCATACTGATTGGCCCAGGACGCCGAAATCTTCGGGAACGGCAGTGTCTGTTCGAACGGCTTTGCGTCCGGGGCCTTCGCCACCCTGTGCTCCCAGGACGGCCGGCGCTCGGCGAACACGGCGGTGGCGAGCGTTGCGACCTCGCCGCCGCCTTGCGACAGTTCGACGCTCCAGTGCTGGCTGGAGCGGTTGGCCTTCACCATCCGCACGTCGAGATCGAACGGGCCTTTCGCGATCGGTGCGCAGTAGTTGACGGTCAGCGCCAGCGGATCGCCGGCGCGTTCCGGATGGTCGATCAGCGCACGCAAGATCGTCGCGGCCGTGGCGCCGCCGAACGGGCCGACAAAGGCCCAGTAATCGTCGCTGGTGTGGCCCTGCCAGCTGGAGTCACCGGCACTGATGCGCGTGGCGTCGTCGAACGGATGCGGGAGCTTGGCGTGCATTGTCGGTCCTCGATGTCTCCCCGACCGTCATTGCGAGCGCAGCGAAGCAATCCAGACTGTCTCCGCGGAAAGAATCTGGATTGCTTCGCTGCGCTCGCAATGACGGTGTCTGAGGGCACGGCGACCGCTTTCACAGGCGCCGTTCCTGGGGATGATGACGATCATATCATCATCCGCTTCCCGAGATGCAATAACCTCGCAGGTAACGCCGATTTCACGCCGCGGAAAATCAGCCCGCGACGTCGCGCAGGTTCGGCAGCAGCGGCGTGGTCGGGTTGACCGGCACGTTCCAGATCTCCTCGGCGTACTCGCGGATGGTCCGGTCGGAGGAGAACCACGCCATGCGCGCGACGTTGAGGATGGAGGCGCGCGCCCAGGCCGGCGCCACCTGCCAGCGCGCGTCGACCGCGCGCTGCGCCTCGTAATAGGAATCGAAATCGGCGCTGACCATGTAATGGTCGAGATAGCGTAGCGCGTGCGCGATCGATTCGAAGCGGCCGGGATCGCCGGGCGAGAACTCGCCGGCGCCGATCGCATTGATGGCGCGCTGCAGTTTTGGCGACCTGCGGATTACGTCGGAGGCATCCAGCCCCTGCTTGCGCCGGATCATCACGTCGCCGGCTTCCATGCCGAAGATCGCAATGTTCTCCGCGCCGACATGGTCGCGGATCTCGATATTGGCGCCGTCGAGTGTGCCGATGGTGATGGCGCCGTTCAGCGCCAGCTTCATGTTGCCGGTGCCGGAGGCTTCCATGCCGGCGGTGGAGATCTGCTCGGAGAGGTCGGCGGCGGGAATGATGACTTCGGCGAGGCTGACATTGTAGTCGGGCAGGAAGACGACCTTGAGCTTGCCGCCGATCGCGGGGTCGTTGTTGACGACCTCCGCGACGTCATTGATCAGCTTGATGATCAGTTTGGCGTAGCGATAGCTCGCCGCCGCCTTGCCGGCGAAGATCTTCACCCGCGGCACCCAGTTGCCGTTGGGATCGTCCTTGATCGACTGATACAGCGCGACTGTCTCGATGACGTTGAGGAGCTGGCGCTTGTACTCGTGGATGCGCTTGATCTGCACGTCGAACAGCGCGCTCGGATCGACCTTGATGCCGAGCCGTTCGCCGATCAAGCGCGCCAGCGCCGCCTTGTTGGCGTGCTTGACGGCGCGGAATTTCTTCTGGAACTCGACGTCGCTGGCGCGGGCTTCGATCAGTGAAAGCTGCGTCGGATCGTCGAGCACGGCCTCGCCGCAGGTCTCGCGCAACAGGTCGGTCAGCTTCGGGTTCGCCAGCATCAGCCAGCGGCGGAAGGTGATGCCGTTGGTCTTGTTGGTGATGCGGCCGGGATAGAGATGGTTGAGGTCGTGGAACACGGTCTCTCGCATCAGGTCCGAATGCATCGCCGAGACGCCGTTGATGCGATGCGAGCCGACGAAGGCGAGCTGGCCCATGCGGACGCGGCGGCCGCTCTTCTCGTCGATCAGCGAGACCGAGGCGCGGAAATCGATGTCGCCGGGCGCGCGCGCTTCGGCGAGCGCCAGATGCTGCACGTTGATGCGGTAGATGATCTCGAGATGCCGCGGCAACAGTCGCTCGAACAGCTCGACCGGCCAGGTCTCCAGCGCCTCGGGCAGCAGTGTGTGGTTGGTGTAGGAGAGGGTGGCGACCGTGATCTTCCAGGCCTCGTCCCAGCGGAAATTGTGCAGGTCGACGAGGATGCGCATCAGTTCGGTGACGGCAAGGCTCGGATGGGTGTCGTTGAGCTGGACCGCGACCTTGTTCGACAGGCCGCGCAACTGGCCGTCGGACGACAGATGGCGCTTGACCAGATCCTGCAGCGAGGCGGAGACGAAGAAATATTCCTGGCGCAGGCGCAGCTCGCGGCCCGCCGGGCTCTCGTCGTTCGGATAGAGGAATTTGCAGATCGCTTCCGCGCGGGCCTGCTCGGCGCTGGCGCTGACATAGTCGCCCTTGTTGAAGGCATCGAGCTTGAGCGGATCGGGCGAGCGCGCCGACCACAGCCGCAGCGCGTTGACGTGCTGGCCGCGCCAGCCGACGATCGGCGTGTCATAGGCGATCGCCTGCACGGTCTCGCTCGCGTGCCAGATCGCGCGGTCGCGGCCCTTGTCGTCGACATGCTCGACGCCGCCGCCGAAATTGATGTCGTAGATCACCTCGGGCCGCTGCAATTCCCAGGGGTTGCCGAAGCTCAGCCATTCGTCGGGATATTCCTGCTGCCAGCCCTGATTGATGATCTGGCGGAACAGGCCGTAATCGTAGCGGATGCCGTAGCCGATCGCGGGAATCGACAGCGTCGCCATGCTCTCCATGAAGCAGGCGGCGAGCCGTCCGAGACCGCCATTGCCGAGCGCGGCATCCGGCTCGCATTTGCGCAGCTCCGGCAGCGAGACGCCGAGATCGCCGAGCGCGACCTCGAAGATCTTCAAGAGGCCCATGTTGTTCAGCGCGTCCGTGAACAGGCGGCCGATCAAGAATTCGAGCGAGAGATAATAGACGCGCTTGCGCCCGGCATCGTAGCTGCGCTTCTCGGCGCTGAGCCAGCGATGCACGATGCGGTCGCGCAGCGCGAGCGCGGCGGCCTGGTACCAGTCGTGCTTTGTCGCCATGCCTGCGTCCTTGCCGATGGCAAGGCGCAGCTTCGCCAGGATCGCGCCCTTGATCTCGGCCAGCGCGAGCTCGTCGATGGGCTGGCCCGGAGCGGGAAAATTTGGCTGGAACGATTGATCTTGCAAGGCCGTCACTTCCTGGTCGAGACAACACCACTAAACCCTACGCGTCCTGCCCCTGCACCGGAACCATCGCTGGCGCGGGCGTGCACTGCGCTGGCGCAAATTTATGCAAGGAACGGGCCGTTTGGGAACCCGGACGAGCACGGAAAGACGCGGATTTCCTGCTAGAATGGTGGCCAATTCAGCCAGCAGTGTGGAGGAGACGCCATGCGACTGTTGATCGAAATCGCCGCCGCCACCTTCCTCGTCGTCTGCATCACCGCCTCCAGCGCGGCATCCGCCGCCGGCAAGATCGGCCGCAGCGCCGACGGTCTCAGCTGCGGCTTTGCTGTCCCGCAAAATGCCTCACCCGCCACCCGCTGCGCGGCCATCAAGCGCCAATGCGGCGGCAAGTTCTACGCGAGCGCGTGCGGGGACAAGTTGATGTCGGCGGCGAATTGAACCTGTTAACGCGAAGCGTAGCTGCTTGCGCATCGTCGTTCAGGCGAAACTTATGGTGGGTCACTTTCGACGAGATTTATTCCGGCGTCGCTCAACGCCTGCATGACCGCTTCGATGTCTTCAGGGGTGATGGTCGCTGATGGCAACAAATCGTTGAGCTGATCGAATGTGATGACGCCCGTTGGGCGACCTAGTTCGAGTGCCATTCGGATCGCATCTTGCCGGTTCACGTGGGGCCTCCAAAAAAGTCTCTACTCAAGGCGAAGAGGCGCGATCGTTACGGTCAATGGTCGAGAACAAATTAAGAACACTTTAGCAAGCCTTTGATATATCATTGTGATTCGGCGCGTTGCCGACACAATATCTAGCGTCAGCCAGACTTCGCGAGGACTAGATGACCACCATTGCCTTCGATCAGTTTGCCCTTACCCGGATCGCCGATTTCGCGCGCTCGCTGTCGCGGCTGCATCAGGCGGCGCGGCGGCAGAGGATCGATGACGACCAGTTCGACCGCGAGTTCAACGCGGTGTGCCAGTCGATCTGGGGCTACACCATTGACGACATCAGCGACGATCTGTTCTCGACCGAGGATCATCTGTTTCTCGACACGCTGGACGAAGCGCATGCGCGCATCTTCGCAGCCGAGCAGGGTTATGACCTCGTTGACGAGGCGGGCATGCTCACCGACTGGTGGGGATTCTGCTGGATGATCCTGGCCGAGAAGCGCGGCCTCTTGACGTCGGAGAACCGCGCTGCCGCGCGCGCTGCGATCGAGGAGAAATATCTGGCGGCGCCGAACGTGATCGGAGTGATCATCGGGCGATAGGGCCGCAACCTCGGTCATTGCGAGCGTAGCGAAGCAATCCAGAATCTTTCCGCGGAAGGGATTCTGGATCGCTTCGTCGCAAGGGCTCCTCGCAATGACGGCTTGGAGAGAGTTGGGGCTATTCCAACCCCGCCCGCTTCGCCGGCTTCTGCGTCTTCGGCGCCGCTACATCAGGCAACGCCTCGCGCACGATCTCGGCCGGGGCTGGCGCATCCGTCGCCACCGTCTCCGCGCGCACCGGCGCCACCTTCATCTCGCCGAGGCGGGCGCGAACCTGCGCGGTGAGACCGGGATAAGAGGCGACCGGGGTGAAGTCGGCGGTCTGGTCGTTGCCGACGCGGATGCCGGTGTAGGCGACAAGGCCGTCACTGGTCGCAATCACGTCGCCGGCCTTCAGCGAGGAATCGAGCGCGAGATCGACCGGGGCAAGGCCGACCGGCTCGCGGCCGTTGCAGGTGCAATCCGAACGCAGCGCCTTGCGATAGGCGAACGCATTCTCGCTGTCGGCGTAACGCTCGCCGGTCTGGGAATAGGCGCCGTCGATGGAGGAGCCGAAATAGACCTTGGTTGCGCTGGCGGGACAGAATGCCTGACACATCTGCGCGGGCGAGACGAGGCCGCGCATCAGCGGGAAATATTTGCCGTCACAACTGCGCACGCAGAAGGCAGGTCCCGAGCCGCCGGCCGCGGCCGACCGTGTCGGCGGCACATATTGCGGGGTTGCGGCATTCTGCTGGCCGGTGAAGGGGTCGGCGTAGGAGTTCTGCTGCGGCACCTCGCGCTGCGGTCGCTGCTGCTGTTGCATCCCGCCGAAGAAGAAGTCGAACAGGCCCTCGGCCGAAGCCGGGGCGGGAGCCGCGAGCAGCGGAGCTGCAAGCATGGCGGCCACAAGCATCGCGCGACGCCGCCGGCGCGCATGGGACATGACTGTACGCAATGCCTACTCCACCCGACGCTACTGAACCGGCTGGGACCATCAGGTCTCAGCACATGATTCACCATAAGGCGCGATGGTAAATGAGCAGTTGAGCGGGGGCGGTTTCAAGACGAGGCGGTGGCCTCTTTGAGGCCGGGCGCAGCTTTGGACGGATGGTTGCTTCCGGGGCACACTGAGGCATGACGGCGAAGATGTTTCGCCGCGTCAAGCCTTCAAAAACTCCGACGCCTTGTACAGCGAGCGGAACGGCAGGCCGGCCGCACCGAACGTGTCGGTGGCGCCTTCCTCGCGGTCGACCATGGTCAGCACCAGCACCACTTCGGCGCCGGTCTCGCGCACGGATTCCACCGCCTTCATCGCCGAGCCGCCTGTCGTGGTGACGTCCTCGACGATCACGACGCGCTTGCCCGCCAGCGTCTCGCCCTTGGGCAGGCCTTCGATCGCGAGCTTGGCGCCATGCTCCTTCGGCTTCTTGCGCACGAAGAAGGCCGCGATCGGATGGCCCTTGATCCATGAGATCTGCGCCAGCGCGCCGGCGAGCGGCACGGCGCCCATCTCGAGCCCGCCGATGAAATCGAGCCGGTCGTCCTTCAGCGCCTCATAGGTCAGCTCGGCCAGCAGCGTCGCGCCCTCGGGGTCGAGCATGGTTGGCTTCAGGTTGAAGTAGAAATCGCTCTTGCGGCCCGACGCGAGCGTCACCTCGCCACGGCCGAATGAGCGCCGGCGGATGATCTCGAACAGGCGGGCGCGGGAAGCGGATTTCGACACGGCGGTCCCTCGAACAGCGTTTTTGGAGGAGGCGGAATTTATCCGCGACGGCGGCGACATTCCAGTGGGGGCAGGGCCCGCAAGACCACCGTCAACAGGGCATCGCCCCCGGCGACCGGACAGCCACCATGCCCGACCGCTGGTTGAAAGACGTCAATGTCCTGGGCTAGTGGGATGCCAGCAATGCGGGAAGGAACTGCCACATGACCATCGAGCTCCACACCTGGAATACGCCGAACGGCCGGAAAATCTCGGTCGCGCTGGAGGAAATGGGGCTGCCCTACAAGGTCATCCCGGTGAACATCAGCAAGGGCGAGCAGATGGCGCCGGAGTTCCTCAAGCTCTCGCCCAACAACAAGATTCCCGCCATCGTCGACCCCGAGGGTCCCGACGGCAAGCCCGTCAGCATCTTCGAGTCCGGCGCGATCCTGCTCTATCTCGGTGAAAAGACCGGCAAATTCCTGCCGAAATCGCTTTCCGCGCGCATCCCGGTCTATGAATGGCTGATGTGGCAGATGGGCGGCTTCGGCCCGATGCCCGGCCAGGTGCACCATTTCATCGCGCTCGAGAACGAGCAGGACCGCGCCTATGGTCTGAAGCGCTTCATGGCCGAGACGCGCCGGCTCTATGGTGTGCTCGACCGCCGGCTTGAGGGGCGCGACTTCGTCGCCGGCGACCTCTCGGTTGCCGATTTTGCCATTCTGGGCTGGGCCTGGCGCCACCCTCGCCACAAGGTTGATCTGGCCGACTTCCCCAACGTCAAGCGCTGGTACGAGGCCCTGATGGCCCGGCCGGGAGTAAAGCGGGGGATGGAGGCGAAGCTGGATTGATTGGACGGTGTCATCGCCCGCAAAGGCGGGCGATCCAGTACGCCGCGGCGGCTCGACTCTAGCGGCGCTGCCTCGGAGTACTGGATGCCCCGGTCAAGCCGGGGCATGACAGTGTGCCTCACACCTTCTTCGCTTCCACCGCCATCCGCACCGCAAGCCCGGCCAGCACCGTGCCCATCAGCCAGCGCTGCACCAGCATCCAGCTCGGCCGGCTCGCCAGGAACAGCGCGATCGATCCGGCGGCGAGCGCGATCAGCGCATTGACGCTGACGCTGATCGCGATCTGGATCGCGCCCAGCACCACCGACTGCGTCAGCACACTGCCGGCGGTGGGATCGATGAACTGCGGCAGCAGCGCCAGATACAGCATCGCAATCTTCGGGTTGAGCAGATTTGTGACGAAGCCCATCGCGAACAATTTGCGCGGGCTGTCGATGGCGAGCTTCTTCACCTGGAACGGCGAGCGACCGCCCGGCTTCACCGCCTGCCAGGCGAGCCACAGCAGATAACCGGCACCGGCGAAGCGCAGCGCGTCATAGGCGAAGGGAATGGCGAGCAGCAGCGCCGTGATGCCGAACGCCGCGCACAGCATGTAGAACACGAAGCCCAGCGCCACGCCGCCGAGCGAGACGATGCCGGCAGCCGGTCCCTGCGTGATCGAGCGCGAGATCAGATAGATCATGTTCGGTCCGGGCGTGAGCACGAGGCCGAGGCAGACGAGGGCGAAGCCGAGCAGGGCGGAAGTGTGGGGCATGGATGGACCGGTGCGGGAGATGCAGAGGTTCTAATATGCGTGGGGCGGCGGGGCCATCGCGCAATTGCTCGGAGGACAATTCGGTGTGGTGCGTCGAGCTCGGTGCGCTCCCTCGCCCCGTTCTTACGGGGCCGCGACGAGCTTCGCTCGCGCTGAGAGGGTTGGGGTGAGGGGCTTTCTCCACACGTGAGATGACTGTGAGACCTGTACCCCCTCGCCCGGATCGCAAGGGCGATCCGACCTCTCCCCGCAGGCGGGGAGAGGTGAAGAGCGAAATCAATGCGCCTCGTCCCAATTGTTTGCCGCGCGCGCGTCGACATGCAGCGGTACCGAGAGCAGCACGGCCGGGAACGGCGCGTCCTGCATGACCTTCTGCACGACGGGGAGCGTCGCTTCGACCTCGGCGTCCGGCACCTCGAAGATCAGCTCGTCATGCACCTGGAGCAGCATCTGCGCCGAGAGCTTCTTCTCGGCCAGCGCGTCCTCCACCCGCGTCATCGCGCGGCGGATGATATCGGCGGCGGTGCCCTGGAGCCGCGCGTTGATCGCGGCGCGCTCGTTGAAGGCGCGCACCGAGGCGTTCGAGGCCTTGATGTCGGGATAGTGGCACTTGCGGCCGAACAGCGTGGTGACGTAGCCATGGCTCCGGCAGAAATCGCGCGTCTCGTCCATGTAGGCACGGATGCCGGGGAAGCGCTCGAAATACTTCTTGATGTAGGCGGAGGACTCTTCGCGCGCGATGCCGAGCTGGTTGGCGAGGCCGAACGCCGAGATGCCGTAGATGATGCCGAAATTGATCGCCTTGGCGCGGCGGCGGATCTCGCTCGGCATGCCCTTGATCGGCACGCCGAACATTTCGGAGGCGGTCATCGCGTGAATGTCGAGCCCGTCGCGAAATGCCTGCTTCAGCACCGGAATGTCGGCGATCTCGGCGAGCAGCCGCAGCTCGATCTGCGAATAGTCGGCGGAGACCAGCTTGTGCCCGGGCGTGGCGATGAAGGCGCGGCGGATTTTTCGGCCGTCCTCGGTGCGCACCGGAATGTTCTGCAGGTTAGGCTCGTTCGACGACAACCGTCCCGTCGTGGTTGCGGCCAGCGCGTAGGTCGTGTGCACGCGGTGGGTCTGCGGATTGACATAGGTCGGCAGCGCGTCGGTGTAAGTCGATTTCAGCTTGGAGACCTGCCGCCACTCCAAAATCTTCTTCGGGAAGTCGTGGCCTTGCTCGGCGAGATCATCCAGCACCTGTGCGGTGGTCGACCACGCGCCGGTCTTGGTCTTGGTGCCGCCTGATAGTCCCATCTTGCCGAACAGGATGTCGCCGATCTGCTTGGGGCTGCCGACATTGACAGGCTCGCCCGCGATCTCCTGGATCTCGGCTTCGACACGGGCGGCAGTCTGCGCGAAGTCGCCGGAGAGGCGTGACAGCACCTGGCGATCGATCGAGATGCCGCGCCGTTCCATCCGCGCGAGCACCGACACCAACGGCCGCTCCAGCGTCTCGTACACCGTGGCCATGTGCTCGGCGACGAGGCGCGGCTTCAGCACGCGCCAGACCCGCAGGGCGATGTCGGCGCCTTCCGCCGACAGCGGCGCGGCCTTGTCGATCGGCACCTGGTCGAAGGTGATCTTGCCCTTGCCGCTGCCGAGCAGTTCGCTCTCCTTCAGCATGGCGTGGCCGAACCAGCGCTCGGACAACGATTCAAGCGCGTGCGAGCCGCGGCCGGCGTCGAGCACGTAGGAGATCAGCAGCGCATCGTCGACGTTGCGCAGGGTGATGCCATGCTGCGCCAGCATCACGGCGGTGAACTTGACGTCGAAGCCGATCTTGAGGATGCCCAATGATTCCAGCACCGGCCGCAGCGCCTCGATCGCATCAGTATGCTTGACCTGGTCGGGTGCAAGACCGGCGTCGAACAGGCCGGCGCCGCCGCCGGACTGCTTGTGCGCCAGCGGCACGTAGCAGGCCTCGTTCGGCGCCAGCGCCAGCGCGATACCGCAAAGATCGGCCTGCATCGGATCGATCGAGTTTCCTCGAAGTTCGATCGCGACATGACCGGTGTCATGGATGCGCGCAATGAAGGCGTTGAGCTCCTTCAGCGACTTGATCGCCTGGTACTTGGCTCGCTCGACCGGCAGCTTGCGCAGCGCCTCTTCGCGCGCCGCGGCGAGCGAGATCGGCGCGCCCTTGGGGCTCGCGGCCTTGTCCTCCTTGCTCGCCGATTTGTTGGGCTCGCTCGGCCGGACCTGCGGCGACGTGCCGGAGCCTGGTGCGGGCACGACGCCCGAGGGCGGCAGCGGCGAGAAGACGCTGGCGCCGGTGGCATAGCCGGGATCGGCATCCACGTTGGCAGGATCGATCTGCGAATACTCGGCGACGCGGCGCGTCAGCGTGGTGAACTCCATCGCCTTCAGGAAGGCGATCAGCTTGCGCGCATCCGGCTCATGGACCGCGAGGTCGTCAAGCGGCACCTCCAGATCGACCTTGTCGTCGAGCAGCACGAGCTGCCGCGAGATGCGCGCCTTCTCGGCATTCTCGAGCAGTGCCTCGCGCCGCTTCGGCTGCTTGATCTCGGTGGCGCGGAACAGAAGCTGTTCGAGGTCGCCATATTCGGTGATCAGCTGCGCCGCAGTCTTGATACCGATGCCTGGCACGCCGGGCACGTTATCGGTGGAGTCGCCGGCGAGCGCCTGCACTTCCACCACTTTCTCCGGCGGTACGCCGAATTTCTCGATCACCTCGGGGATGCCGATGCGGCGATCCTTCATGGTGTCGTACATCATGATCCTGTCGTTCACGAGCTGCATCAAATCCTTGTCGGAGGACACGATGGTCGTGGTGGCGCCGCGTGCGGAAGCCTGTCGCGCGTAGGTCGCAATGAGATCGTCGGCCTCGAAGCCCACCTGTTCCAGGCAGGGCAGGTCGAAGGCGCGCACCGCCTCGCGGATCAGCGCGAATTGCGGGATCAGATCATCCGGGGCCGGCGGCCGGTGCGCCTTGTAGTCGGGATAGATCTTGTTGCGGAAGGTGATCTCCGACTTGTCGAAGACGATCGCCAGATGCGTCGGCCGGTCGTCCTCGGGCATGTCGCGCAGCAGCTTCCACAACATGTTGCAGAAGCCGAGCACGGCGTTGACCTGCAAGCCGTCGGATTTGCGGTTCAGCGGCGGCAGCGCGTGATAGGCGCGGAAGATGTAGGAGGAACCGTCGACCAGGAACACGTGATCGCCCTTGCCGGCCGCCTTCGCCGCGACCGGTTTGGCAGCAGCTGTCGCAGCAGCGGGCTTGGTGTCGGCTGCAGCCTTTGGCGCGGCCCTGGTGTCAGCTTTGGCGGAGGTCTTCGGGGAGGATTTGGGCGATGTCTTGGGCATGGCCGCAATGTATGAATTTTTGCGGGGTTTGACAGCCTTGGGAGGGGGATTTTTGGCTTGCTGGTGCCGCTATCCCCACTGTCATTCCCCACATCCCCGCTGTCATTCCCCGCGAAGGCGGGGAATCCAGTACGCCGCGGCTTATCGGTATAAGACTGCTGCCTCTGGAATACTGGATGCCCCCGCCTTCGCGGGGCATGACAGTCATTCCGCCGCCTGCAGCACCGGCCGCGACTTCTTTGGTGCGATCCAGAATGCATCGGGCCGCTCGAACAGGAAATGCGCATTCAGCCGCAGCGCAACCTGCCAGATCGCGAGCGCGCCGATCACGCCAGCGATGGTGACGATCAGCGACACCGTGCCGATGTCAGGGATGATGCCGGTGCGGAGCAGCAGGGTTCGTGTCGCCGCCATCGGCAGGAAGAAGGCGAGATAGATCACGATCGAATGCTCGCCGCAGAAGCGGAAGAAGTTCAGCCAATGCGCGCGCGCGAGCAGCGTGCCGGTGGTGATGATGGCGCAGGCGCCGGCGAAGCCGAGCAGGAGCGAGACGATCTTCCATTCGCTGGCGCCAGTTGCGACGAGGCCGGCATTGACCAACGCCCACGCCGCGAGCGCTGCGAGCGCCAGCGCGGGATGACTGCGCGCGCGATCCGACAAGGTGAACACGAAAGGTGCGAACAGATAGCCCGAGTAGAAATAGACGAAGCGCGCGCAGAATTCGTCGATCGCGGTCCAGCCGGTCGAGATGCGCGCCGTTTCCAGCGCTGCGGCGATCAGCCAGATCGCGAGCGGCGGGATCTTGCGTGTCAGTTTTGTGACGACGAAGAAGACCGGCAGCAGATAGATGAACCAAAGCGTGCCGAACGGCTCGATGAAGGATTCGAGATACAGCAGGCCCACGTCGCGCCAGCTCGTCTCGGCTGCAAAGGCGGGCGCCTTGAAGCCGAACTGGATTGTCACCCAGACGACATAAAAATAGGCGAAATGCATCACCTTGCGGTCGAGATAGGTGCGCCAGTCGCGGTCGATCACGAGCGGCAGAAACAGGCCCGAAATCAGGAAGAAATCCGGCATCCGGAACGGCTTTGCGAAGGCCACGGCGACATGCATGAAACCGGTCTCGCCAGCGGCGTGCTCGACCCCCAGCACCGAATGCATCATCACGACCATGATGATGCAGATGCCCTTGGCATAGTCGACCCAGTCGACACGCGCGGCGGCCGGGGCCTTGATGCCTCCGCCAGCAGCGATTGTGCCTGATGAAGCCATGGTGTTCCTTTTCGAGGCGTGTTCCGCCCGGCTTGTGCGGCCGCGGGGCAGTTTGGGGCCTTGCGGTTTCCGACTTCTTTACCGGTTCAATTCGCGTGCCGGTTTTTGCGCCCGGACTGTTCCCTCACGACCGGAAAATGCTAAACCGCCCCGCATTGGGGTTTCGTTAACCAAGCCAAAACAGGGTTTTTCATGCGAATCGCGATGATCGGAACGGGCTATGTGGGACTGGTGTCCGGAGCCTGCTTTGCGGATTTCGGTCACGACGTCACCTGCGTCGACAAGGACGACAAGAAGATCGCGGCCCTGCACCGCGGCGAGATCCCGATCTACGAGCCCGGGCTCGATGAGCTGGTCGCAGCCAACGTCAAGGCCAAGCGGCTCGACTTCACCACTGACCTGTCGAAGCCGGTCGCGGATGCCGACGCCGTGTTCATCGCGGTCGGCACGCCCTCGCGCCGCGGCGACGGTCACGCCGATCTGTCCTATGTCTACGCCGCCGCGAAGGAGATCGCGCAGTCGCTGACCGGCTTCACCGTCGTGGTGACCAAGTCGACCGTGCCGGTCGGCACTGGCGACGAGGTCGAGCGCATCATCCGCGAGACCAACCCGAAGGCCGACGTCGTCGTTGCCTCCAATCCCGAATTCCTGCGTGAGGGCGCGGCGATCCGCGACTTCAAGTTCCCCGACCGCGTCGTCGTCGGCACCTCGGACGAGCGCGGCCGCAAGGTGATGGGCGACATCTATCGCCCGCTGTCGCTGAACCAGGCGCCGCTGATGTTCACGGCGCGCCGCACCGCGGAGATGATCAAATACGCCGCGAACGCGTTCCTGGCGACCAAGATCACCTTCATTAACGAGATCGCCGATCTCTCCGAAAAGGTCGGCGCCAATGTCCAGGAGGTCGCGCGCGGCATTGGCCTCGACAACCGCATCGGCACCAAATTCCTGCATGCCGGTCCCGGCTTCGGCGGCTCGTGCTTCCCGAAGGACACCAAGGCGCTGATCAAGATCGCGCAGGATTACGACGTCTCCTTGCGCATCGTCGAATCCGTGCTGGCGGTCAACGAGAACCGCAAGCGCGCGATGGCGCGGAAAGTGAGCCATGCGCTTGGCGGCTCCTTGCGCGGCAAGACCATCGCCGTGCTCGGCCTCACCTTCAAGCCCGACACCGACGACATGCGTGATGCGCCGTCGATCCCGCTGGTCACGGGCCTGATCGATATGGGTGCGAAGGTGAAGGCCTTCGATCCCGTCGGCATGGAGCAGGCCAAGAGCGAGCTGCCCAGCATCACCTATTGCGAGGACGCCTATTCCTGCGCGCAGGGCGCCGACGCGCTGGTGGTCGTCACCGAGTGGGTGCAGTTCCGCGGTCTCGATCTCGACCGGCTGAAGAGCGTGATGGCGCAGCCCGTCGTCGTCGATCTCCGCAACATCTACAGCCCCGAAGACATGCGCGCGACCGGCTTCACCTATGAGAGCGTCGGCCGCCCATCGGCGCAGGGCTGATAGCGGCATGCTGTTGTCATACCCCGCGAAGGCGGGGTATCCAGTACCCTCAATCTTCGTGATGATTGAGATCTGAGTTTACTGGAGCACCCGCCCCAGTGCGCAATCGCGCACAAGGCGGGTGATGACTGGATCGAGACTTTGCCCCGTAGCTTCGACACGTCCCTCCCCATCGATGCCGTGCTCGACGACCTCTCGCGCACGCTGGAGGCGCATAACGCGGCCGTGCTGGTGGCGCCTCCGGGCGCCGGCAAGACCACGCGTGTGCCGCTGGCGCTGCTGGATGCGCCCTGGGCGAAGGACAAGAAGATCATCGTGCTGGAGCCGCGCCGTATCGCCGCGCGTGCCAGCGCCGATCGCATGGCCAAATCGCTTGGCGAGCGCGCCGGGGAGACCGTCGGCTATCGCGTCCGCTTCGGCTCAAAAATCTCGCGCGCGACGCGCATCGAGGTGGTGACCGAAGGCATTTTTACGCGCCAGATCCTCGACGATCCCGAACTCTCCGGCGTTGCCGCCGTCCTGTTCGATGAATTCCACGAGCGTTCGCTCGATGCCGACATGGGCCTTGCGCTGGCACGCGACGCGCAAACCGGACTGCGGGAGGACCTGCGCATCCTCGTGATGTCGGCAACACTCGATGGCGCCCGCGTCGCAAAGCTGCTCGGCGATGCCCCCGTCGTCGAGAGCGAGGGCCGCGCTTTTCCCGTCGACACGCGCTATCTCGGCCGCAAGGCTGACGCGCCGATTGAGCGGCAAATGGCCGATGCCATTGCGTCCGCGCTCCGCGCCGACAGCGGCTCGGTGCTGGCATTCCTGCCGGGCGCCGCCGAAATCCGCCGCACCCAGAATTTCCTTTCCGAGCGCGTGCAGGACGCCAGCATCGAGATCGTGCCGCTGTTCGGCGCGCTCGACGCCGCCGTGCAGGACCGCGCCATTGCGCCGGCGCCGAAGGGCACGCGCAAAGTGGTGCTGGCCACCTCGATCGCGGAGACCTCGCTCACCATCGAGGGCGTGCGCATCGTGGTCGATTCCGGTCTCGCCCGCGTGCCGCGGTACGAGCCGGACATCGGCCTGACGCGGCTCGAGACCGTGCGCGCCGCGCGCGCGGCGGTGGACCAGCGCCGCGGCCGCGCCGGGCGTACCGAGCCCGGCGTCTGCTACCGGCTGTGGGACGAGCCGCAGACGGCCTCGCTGGCGCCCTACACCCAGCCGGAAATTCTGAGCGCCGACCTGTCCTCGCTGGTGCTCGATCTCGCGCAATGGGGCGTCACTGATCCCGCCGCGCTGTCGTTCCTCGATCCGCCGCCGCAGCCGGCCTGGAAGGAAGCCAAGAGCCTGCTCTCCGAGCTCAACGCGCTCGATGGCGATGGCCGCATCACCGCGGAGGGCAAGAGCCTGCGCGCGCTGGCGCTGCCGCCGCGGTTGGCGCGTATGATCGTGGATTCGCATCGCGCCGGCAGCGGCGAAGCCGCCGCCGAGATCGCGGCCATCATCACCGAGCGCGGGCTCGGCGGCGACAGCGTCGATCTCGAGCACCGGCGCGACCAGTTCCGCCGCGACCGCTCGCCGCGCGCCGCGAGTGCGCGCGATCTGGCGCGGCGCTGGGCATCGCAGGTGGCAGCGTCGGAGGAGGCGGGGCCGCAGGAGGATCTCTCCACCGGCCTGATGCTCGCCTATGCCTTCCCGGACCGCGTCGCGCGCAATCGCGGCAATGGCAGCTTCGTGCTCGCCAACGGCCGCGGCGCGGCCGTGGAGCAGACATCCTCGCTCGCTCGTGCGCCCTATGTCGCGATCGGCGAGATGACGGGCACGGCGGCGAGCGGCCGCATCCTGCTCGCCGCGCAAATCACCCAGGACGAGATCGAGAATCATTTCGCCGAGCATATCGAGACCATCGACGAGATCTCCTTCGATCGCGGCGCGATGGCGCTGCGTGCACGGCGCAAGCGCGCGCTGCATGCAATCACGCTCTCCGAGGCCACGCTTGCCGTATCGCCTTCGGAAGACACCGCGCGCATCTTCGCAGACGGGTTGATCGCCGCGGGCCTCGAACGGCTGCCCTGGTCGAAAGCCGCAAAACAGTGGCGCGACCGCGTCATGTTCCTGCGCAAGGCCGAGGGCGACAGCTGGCCCGATCTGTCGGACGACGGCCTGATCGCGCGGCGCGACGACTGGCTGGTGCCGGCGCTCTACGACAAGATCGCGCTGAAGGACATTTCCGCCGGCGATCTCTCTGATGCGCTGATGGCGCTGTTGCCATGGGAGATGCGCGCGCGGCTCGACCGCGAGGCGCCGACCCATTTCGAGGCCCCGACGGGAAGCGTGCTCGCGATCGACTACGAGGCCGAGCAGGGGCCGACCATCGCGGTGCGGCTGCAGGAATTGTTCGGCCTCAACACCCATCCGTCGATCGCGGCTGGCAAAGTGCCGCTGGTGCTGGAATTGCTGTCGCCGGCACAGCGCCCTGTGCAGGTGACGCGCGACCTCCCAGGTTTCTGGCGCGGCAGCTACGCCGCCGTGCGTTCCGACCTGCGTGGCCGCTATCCGCGCCATCCCTGGCCGGACGATCCCGCGAGCGCACTGCCGACCCGGCGGGCGAAGCCGCGCGGGACGTGATGTGTCTTCTCCCTCGCCCCCCGCAAGCGGGGAGAGGTTTAAACTAGCGCATTAACCGTCCGCTCATCCTTTTCGCCAAAATGGCCGGATTCTGGCCGCCGCGGTGCTCGCGGATTGAGAGGTCGCGTGGTGAAATCGGGCTTTCCGGCTCGGAAGTGGTGTGATGCGTAACATTATGATCCTCGCGGCCATCATGATCGGCCTCGGCACCTTCATGGCGCAGATGGCGGACAGGATGAGCTCGGCGTCCGCCACCTCAGCGCCGCGCACGACGGTCGCGGT
This sequence comes from Bradyrhizobium sp. cir1, assembly GCF_014198245.1. Taxonomy (GTDB): domain Bacteria; phylum Pseudomonadota; class Alphaproteobacteria; order Rhizobiales; family Xanthobacteraceae; genus Bradyrhizobium. Next base: position 104,607 of record NZ_JACIHE010000015.1, on the reverse strand, counting down.
CGCAAACACGGTGCCGGCCGGGAGCCGCAGCCTCGCCATTTCCCGCGACGGCCGCGGGCACTTCCAGACCGAGGGCCGCATCGACGGCCAGCGCATCGGCTTCATGGTCGACACCGGCGCCTCCGTCGTCGCGCTGAACCAGACCTCGGCCGCCCGCTTCGGCCTGCGCCCCTCGCGCAGCGAATATAACGCCACCGTCTCCACCGCCAACGGCACCATCAAGGCCGCCCGCACCCGCATCGCCATGCTCGATGTCGGCGGCCTCATCGTGCGCGACGTCGATGCAATGGTGCTGCCCGACGAGGCGCTGTCGGAAAACCTGCTCGGCCTGTCCTTCCTGTCCCGCCTCAAGCGCTTCGAATACGCCAACGGGCAGATGGTGCTGGAGCAGTAAGCGCGTGACGCGCTCCGTAGCGAGCTGACGAACGGCCATTCGCACGAATTTTTTGGACGGAACGGGCGGAAGTCCCGCGCAAGATCGCGTGTCGCCGTTACCAAACTGCCGCAATTATCGGCCATAAGCCTTCATTCCCGCCTTCCGCTGCGGCCCGGCATTCGCTAAGGCTGCGTCAAATCCTGCCCTTTCCATGAGACCTGCTCAATGTTTCCCAAGCCGAAACCCGTCCTGCTGCCCAACACCTACGCCTTCGAATCCGAGCCGATGGTGAAGCCCACCGGTTTTCGCGAATACGACGCGCGCTGGTTGTTCCAGAAGGAAATCAATCTGATGGGCGTGCAGGCGCTCGGCATGGGCCTGGGCGCGCTGATCGCCGAACTCGGCGTCAAGCAGGAGATCGTCACCGGTCATGACTTCCGCGGCTATTCGGCCTCGATCAAATACGCGCTGATCTCCGGCCTGATGGCGGCGGGCTGCAAGGTGCATGACATCGGCCTTGCGGTGACGCCGATGGCCTATTTCGCGCAGTTCGATCTCGACGTGCCCTGCGTTGCCATGGTCACGGCCTCGCACAACGACAATGGCTGGACCGGCGTCAAGATGGGTGCCAACCGCCCGCTGACCTTCGGCCCCGACGAGATGACGCGGCTGAAGGAGATCGTGCTCAATGCCGAGTTCAAGAACAAGGCGGGCGGGGCCTACCAGTTCCACGAGAATTATCCCGCGCGCTACATTGCCGATCTCACCAATCGTCCGAAGCTGACGCGCAAGCTGAAGGTCGTCGCGGCCTGCGGCAACGGCACCGCCGGCGCGTTCGCGCCGCAGGTGCTGGAGGCGATCGGCTGCGAGGTGATCCCGCTCGACACCGAGCTCGATCACACCTTCCCGAAATACAATCCGAATCCGGAAGACATGGAGATGCTGCACGCGATCCGCGATGCTGTGCTGCATCACAAGGCCGATGTCGGCCTCGGCTTCGACGGCGACGGCGACCGCTGCGGCGTCGTCGACAACACCGGCGAGGAGATCTTTGCCGACAAGGTCGGCGTGATGCTGGCGCGCGACATGTCGGCGATCCACAAGGACGCGCAGTTCATCGTCGACGTGAAATCGACCGGCCTCTTCATCACCGATCCGGTGCTGCAGAAGCAGGGCGCCAGGACCGCCTATTGGAAGACCGGCCATTCCTACATGAAGCGCCGCACCAACGAGACCGGCGCGCTCGCCGGCTTCGAGAAGTCCGGGCACTTCTTCTTCAACAAGCCCTATGGCCGCGGCTATGACGACGGCCTCGTCTCGGCGATTGCGATCTGCGACATGCTCGACCGCGCCCCCGGCAAGTCGATGGCCGATTTGAAGACCGCGCTGCCAAAGACCTGGTCGTCGCCGACCATGTCGCCGCATTGCGCCGACGAAGTCAAATACGGCGTCATCGACAAGGTGGTGAAGCATTTCGAGGGCTTGCAGACCAAGGGCGCCAAGATCGGCGATCAGTCGATCCGCGATCTCGTCACCGTCAACGGCGTGCGCGTCACGGTCGAGGACGGCAGCTGGGGCCTGGTGCGCGCCTCTTCGAACAAGCCCGAGCTCGTCGTCGTGGTCGAGAGCCCGGTCTCCGAGCAGCGCATGCACGACATGTTCGAGATGGTGAACAGCGTGCTGCGCACGCATCCCGAGGTCGGCGAATACAACCAGAAGATTTGAGATGAGGCCGTCGCGCTCGCGCCTGCCGCATTCACTGCTGTCATCACCCGCGAAAGCGGGTGATCCAGTACGCCGCGGCCTCTCGATTCTATCACTGGCGTCACGGCGTACTGGATCGCCCGGTCAAGCCGGGCGATGACAGTTTTCGTGTGGTGAGACTTAAGCCGCCACCACCGCCGGGATCGGCAGCGCGGTCACCGACTTGATCTTCTCCATCGCGAAGCGCGAGGTGACGTTCTTCAGCGGCACTGCGCTGATCAGCTTCTTGTAGAAGATGTCATAGGCCTGCATGTCCGCGACCACGACGCGCAGCATGTAGTCGACATCGCCGGCCATGCGGTAGAATTCCATCACCTCCGGCATGGCGCTCACGGCCTCGGCGAATCGCTTCAGCCAGGCGTCGGAGTGATCGGCGCTCTCGACCGACACGAACACGGAGATGCCGAGCCCGATCTTGTTCTGGTCGACGAGGGCGACCCGCTTCAGGATCACGCCATCGGCCTCCAGGCGCTGGATACGCTTCCAGCACGGGGTCGAGGACAGCCCGACACGGTCACCGATCTCGGCAACGGACAGGGAGGCATCTTCCTGGAGTACCATCAGGATCTTGCGGTCGATGGCGTCGAGGCGGCGGCTGGTCTCGGGGATCTGGACGGCGACATCAGTCATTTGAAGAACTTTGTTCCATTTCATGGGTCGATTTCCCTGATATAGAGAAAATCTTTCCACAGCAAGCCCATAATCTCGGCGCACCGGTGGAATCGCTCTAGGGTTGGCTGCGTAAAAACTCTTCAACTTCAATGCGTTGCGGGGCGGCCAGGCCCCCGCCATGGCGGGTGCATTTCAGCGCTGCGGTGGCCGCGGCGAATCGCAGCGCCTCCCGCACCCCCTTACCCTCGGCGAGGCAAAGCGCGAATGCACCATGGAAGACGTCGCCGGCGCCAAGCGTATCGACTGCCTCGACCGGGAAGGCTGGCGTCTCCTCAAGCGCGCCCGCCTCGTCCAGCCAGATCGTGCCTTGCGGGCCGCGGGTGGCGGCGAGGAAGGCCGGCGTCAGGGCGGAGAGACGCTTCAACGCCTCGCCATCGTCGGCGATGCCGGCGGTCTCCTGCACCTGCTCGCTGGCGAACAGCAGGTGCGAGGCGGCGGTGAGGAATTCGTCCTGCAACGACATCGCGCGGTCGACGCCGACGATGACGGGAATGCCGCGCCGGCGTGCCTCGACGCAGAGATCGATACAAAAGGCGCCGCAGCGACTCTCGATCAGGACCGCCTGGCAATCGGCGAGCAGGTCGTCAGCGTCGGGCAGTTTCACGTGCCACAGGCCGGGATCGCGATAGATCGTGAGCGTCCGCTCGCCGGAGGGCTCGATCATGATCGCCGAGACCGGCGTGGTCAGGCCCGGCATGCGCACAATGTGCGTGGTGTCGATGCCCTCCTGCGCCATTTGCGCGAGAATGAAATCGCTCGACGTCTCCCGCGCATCGCCCATGGGACCCGCGAACGCGACGCGGCCGCCAAGTCGCGCCATCGCGATCGCGGCGTTGAGCGCATTGCCGCCACAGATCTCCGCGAGATGGCTGGCATTAGCCTTGCTGCCGCGCGCGGGCACGGCCTCGACCCGAAAGGTGAGATCGCGCACGGGAATGCCGATGCAGAGGACGCGCGGCGCGATCCCAGATGGCGCCATCGGCGGTCAGCTCTTGTCGTGTACCCAGCGCCCGAGCAGATGATGGGCGATCGCGAACGGGTGCGGTCCGGCGAGTCCGTCGGGATGCGTCCGCGTCAGCATCTTTGCCGCCTCCTCGCGCGTGAACCAGCGCGCGTCTTCCAGCTCGGCGTGATCGACAACGATATCCTCGCTCACGGCCCGCGCGCTGCAGCCGATCATCAGCGACGACGGATAAGGCCAGGGCTGCGTCATGTAATATTGCACGTCGGTGCAGCTTATGCCCGATTCCTCGAGGATCTCGCGGCGTACCGCGTCCTCGATCGTCTCAGCCGCCTCGACGAAGCCGGCGAGGCAGGAATACATGCCGGGCGGGAAGTGCTTCTGACGGCCGAGCAGGCACTTCTCTCCGGAGGCGACGTGCATGATCACCACAGGGTCCGTGCGCGGAAAATGCTCGGCCTTGCAGCTCGGGCAATCCCGTTTCCAGCCGCCTTCCTTCATCGCGCTGCGGGTGCCGCAATTGGCGCAATAGCCATGGCGCTGATGCCAGCCGACCATCGACTTCGCCATCGCGATCGCCGCGAGCTCGTCGGGCGGAATCGCGCCCTGCATCGCCATGCCGCGCAGCTCGGTGATGGTGTAGTCCTCGCGGCCGATCAGCTTTTCGGCCGCGGCCTGCGACAAGCCCATGCCGAACACGGCCGCGCCGTCACGCAGGCCCAGGAAGATCGTTCCGGGATTGGCGCCGCATTTCAGCGCCTCGTCGATTCCCAGCAGCGCGCGCACCTTGTCGCCCTCGCGCTTCACCAGCAGCGAATCGCGGTAGACGACGTAAGCGCGTGAGGACGGCTTCTGTTCCAGCGCGAACAGCTTTTCGTCGTCGCGGCGCAAATGCGCGGCGCGATCGAGGACGTTGGTGACGAAGGCCGGCTGTCCCAGCGGAAATGCGTCGAATGCTGACATTGTTGTTCTTTCAACCCAACCAGATTTTTCGGCGAAGCGCGCTGATGAAATTCTGCACCTCCGCGGCGTCATGCGCGAGGGGTGGCATCACGCCCCAGACCGGTCGCGGCCACGCCGCGTCACTGGTCCGCCGCGCTATGATGTGGACGTGAAGCTGCGGCACGAGATTGCCGAGCGCGGCGATGTTGAGCTTGTCGCATTTGGTGATCTCCTTCAGCGCGCGCGAGACGCGGGAGATCTCTGTCATCAGCTGCGCCTGCTGCACCTCGTCGAGATCGATGATCTCGATCGCATCGACCCGCCGCGGCACCAGCAGCAGCCAGGGATAATGCGCGTCCTTGATGACCAGCACTTTCGACAGCGGCAGATCGCCGATGTCGATGGTGTCCTCTTTCAGGCGGGAGTGCAGCGACCAGGCGGGTTCGGGCATATGCGTTTCCGGATGGCCCGATGGGGGTCGGGCTTGTTTGGTGCGACCATACGATAGGGATTTAGCCAGGGGAAGGATTGGGCCCCGCGGCCTCTGCATACTCGATCGTCACTTTCTTCTCCCTCTCCCCGTTCTTACGGGGAGAGGGTTGGGGTGAGGGGCCTCTCTCCGCACGCGAGATATCGGAGAGATCTGTACCCCCTCACCCGGAATTCAAACTTCGTTTGAATTCCGACCTCTCCCCGCAGGCGGGGCGAGGTGAAGGCGAGCGCGCGTCTCCCTACCCCTCCGCCAGCACCCGCGCATTGGCGCGGATCGAGGCTTCGCTGACACGGATGCCGAGGCCGGGGCCGTCGGGCACCACGACATGGCCGGCGCGGTTGGCGACGCGCTCTTCCAGCACGTCCTCGGTCAGCACGTGGTGCGGCATGTAGAATTCGCAGCCGAGCGAAATGCCCGGTGTTGCCGCGATCAGCTGCGTGCCGGCGGCAAGGCCAATGCCACCCTCCCACAGCGTGCCGCCATAGCCGGGCAGGCCGGCAATATCGGCGATCGCCATGATCGCTTGCGCCTCGAACAGGCCGCCCGCCTTCATCAGCTTGATCGAGACGGCGTCCGCCGCCTCACGGCGCACCACCTCCATCATGTCGCGGCGGTCGAAGCAGCTTTCGTCGGCGAGCACCGGCGTTTCCAGCGCCGCGGTGAGCTGCGCCATCACGTCGAGATATTTGCGCGGCACCGGCTGCTCGATGAAGGTCGGCGCGAACTGTTCGACATCGCGCAAAATCTTGATGGCGCCGAACGGCGCCAGCGCCTGGTTGTAGTCGACGCGCAGATCGACCTTGTCGCCGAATTCTTTCCGGATCGCCTCGAGATGATCGAGATCCTCGCGATGCGGTTTTACCCCGGTCTTGACCTTGTAGATGACGTTGCCGTCCGGAACCATTTTCCGCATGCGTTCGAGATCGGCGACGAAATCCGGATCGGCGATCGAGAACGAGAGCGGAATCGTGTCGCGCACGCGGCCGCCGAGCAGGTCGGCGACCGAAAGTCCCGACGATTTGCCGACGATGTCGAGCAACGCCATCTCGATGGCGACCTTGGCCTCGGCATGTCCGACCAGCGCGCGGTCGATCTCGGCCATCAGCGCGCGGATGCGGCGCACCGGCTTGCCGAGCACGATCGGCCGCAGATAGATGTCGAGTGCCGAGAACGCTGCTTCCGGCGTGCCGGTAAACACCTCCCACGGCGCCGCCTCGCCCCAGCCGATGATGCCGTCACTGGAGGTGAGCTCGATCAGCACACGCTTCACGGTGCCCTTGACGTTGCCGACGCCCTGCAGGCGCGCCATCTTGATCGGGCTCTCGATCAGGAACAGCCTGATGCGTTCGACGGTTGCTTCGGTCATGTCAGGCCTCCATTGACGTGCCAGACCTGGCCGGTGACGTAGGACGCCTTCGGGGACGCCAGGAAGGCGATGATTTCGGCGACTTCCTCCGGCCGCCCGCGGCGGTGCATCGGGATCAGCGCCTCGGTCGCGGCGATCTGCTCGGGCGACAGCCGGCTCTCGCTTGGCTTGTCCTTGACGATGAGGCCGGGCGCAACCGCGTTGACGGTGATGCCGTCTTTCGCGAGCTCCATTGCGGTCAGTCGCACCAGGGCTTCCAGCGCGGAGCGGCTTGCCGCCGTCGCGGCGAAGGGCGCGAATTCCGGGCGAATCGCGTGCGCGACGAAGGAGGACACTGCGACGATCCGCGCATCGCGCCCTGCACGCAACAGCGGCAGTGCCGCGTCGACGAGACGCGTGAACGCCAGCGCCGATTCGTCCATGGCCTTGCGGAACTCATCCGCCGGCGTGCCGATCGCACTGCCGCGGCGGGCATGGCCGCCGACGAGAACCAGTCCATCGAGCCGGCCGAAGGCGGATTGCACGGCGGCGATCGTGTCGGTGACGGCCGCCTCCTCCGCGAGATCGCCGAGGCATTTTGCAACAACGGCGCCTTTCGCTTCGGCCTCCGCGGCCGCGGCGTCGAGGCCTTCTGCGTTGGAACGTGTGTGCAGCAGCAATGCGGTGCCGGGGGCCGCGAGCAGCTTTGCGGTGGCGCGGCCGATGCCGCTGGCGGCACCGGTGACGAGATAGGCGCGATCGATGTTTGGCATCACGATGCTGTATTGGCCGGCGGGAGTGCACCGGTGCGGTGGAAATGGCTGAGGAAGGCCCGCGTGGTGGCCTCCTGCGGATTGTCGATCACCTGCCGCGCCGGGCCTTCCTCGACCACGACACCGTCGCGCATGAAGATCAGGCGGTCGGCAACCTCGCGGGCAAACGCGATCTCGTGCGTCACGATCACCATGGTCATGCCTTCGGACGCCAGGCGCTGCATCACGTTCAGCACCTCGCCGACGAGCTCGGGATCGAGCGCGGAGGTGGCCTCGTCGAACAGCATGACGTCAGGTTCCATCGCGAGCGCGCGTGCGATCGCGACGCGCTGCTTCTGTCCGCCGGAGAGCGTTGCCGGATATTGGTCGGCTTTCTCGGCAAGGCCCACTTTTGCCAGCTGTGCCCGCGCGAGCTTCTCGGCCTCGGCCTTGGCCATGCGGCGCACCGTGACCGGGCCCTCCATCACGTTCTGAAGGGTCGTCATGTGCGGGAACAGGTTGAAGTGCTGGAACACCATGCCGGTGGTGGCGCGGAACTTTGCGAGAGTCTTCACATCGGGGAGCTTTGCACCTTCACCGAATGCAAAGCGGGTGTCGCCGACGCGGACGCTGCCGCCGTCGGGTACGACCAGCAAATTGATGCAACGGAGCAGCGTCGACTTGCCCGAGCCCGACGGCCCGATCAGCGCGACGACACCGCCCTTGGCGACGTCGAGATTGATGTTCTTCAGGACCTCGTTGCTGCCAAAGCTCTTGCGAAGGCTGCGGATTTCGATTTTCGAAGTGGTCTTGGATGCCTCGCTCATTCGCTCACCGCCAGTCGCTTCTCGCCGCGGCGGACGATGATGGTGAGCGGAATCAGGATCGCCGCATAGGCGACCGCGACCGCGGTGTAGGTTTCCAGCGGCCGGTAGCTGTCATGGGCGGCGACCTGGCTCTGGTAGACCAGATCGGGCACCGCCAGCACCGAGACCAGTGACGTGTTCTTGAACTGGATGATCGACTGGTTCATCAGTGCCGGGATCATCCGCTTGATCGCCTGCGGCAGCACGATGCGACGCATGGCCTGGATCGGCGTCATGCCGAGCGCGGCACCGGCCTCCGACTGGCCGCTGTCGATCGAGACGATGCCGCCGCGGATGATCTCCGAATAGAACGAGCCGCCATAGAGCGACAGCGCCAGCGCCGAGGCCGTGATCGGCGTCATCTCGACACCGGCGAGAATCGGCAGCGCGTAGTAGAACCAGATCAGCTGCACCAGGATCGGCGTGCAGCGAAACGCCTCGATGAAGGCCAGCGCAGTCAGCCGCAGCGCCCTGATGCGCGACAGGCTGCCGAACGCGCCAAGCAGGCCGAACAGCAACCCGCAGACGACGATGACCACGGTGAAGCCGACGGTGACGCCGAGCCCGTTGAGAAAGAGCCAGCGATAGCTCCAGAGGATGCCGAAGTCCCACTGATACATGCGTGTGTTAACTCGTCGTGCGCCTGGTACTGTCATTCCGGGGCGCCCGAAGGGCGAGCCCGGAATCTCGAGATTCTCAGGTGCGCAATTGCGCACCATAGTTCTCGCTTCGCGAGCCCCGGAATGACGGCGCTGCTCTTACAGCGAAACCCCCGGCGGAATGTCCGCCTCGGTCACGCCCACGAGCTCCATATTCGTGATGATCGCGTTGCGGATGAAGCCGAGGCCCTTGTTGAAGTCGATCCAGGTGTTGACGTAGTCGCGCCAGGTCTTGTCGGTCTCGCGGCGGAAGCCGGCGTTGGACGTGGTGGCGAACACCGGGGTCGGCAGCACGAACTGGCCGAGCGAGGGGTTCTTCTTCAGCACGGTGAGCGACAGCATGGTGATCAGGCACTGCGCATCGACGCGGCCGGTCTGCAGCGCGGCGGTGGCATCGTCGGCGGTCTTGAGCCGTGTGATCTGTGCCTTCGGCGTCAGGCGGCTGACGACCTGGTCGTGCGAGGAGCCCTGGTCGACCGCGATCTTGATGTCGGGCGAGTTCAATTCGGCCCAGCTCTTCGGCTTGAAGTCCTTCTTGCAGAGGATGCCGAAGGCGTTGTTGAACACCGGCACCGAGAAGTCGACCACCAGCGCGCGCTTCGGAGTCGGGTTGAGGCCGAAGAAGATGTCGATCTTGTTGGACTGCAGGTCGAGCACCGAATTGCCCCAGGTGGTCTCGGTGATCTCGAGCTCGGCCTCCATGTCGTCGGCGAGGCCTTTGGCAATGTCGATGTAGAAGCCTTTCCACTGGCCGGTGGCGAGATCCTTCATGTAATAGGGGGCGCCGCCGCCGACCGCGCCGATCCGCATCTTCTTGGTCCGGCGGATGCGGGCGAAGGTCGATTCGTTCGGATCGGCGCTCTGGGCCACGGCCAGCGAGGCCGCCGTCGCGGCGCCAAGTCCGACACTAAGTCCGACAATCGATGCAACATCACGACGTGTAACCATTGGGATCAATCGCTTTTCTGGTTGGGTGGAGTTCCGGCGGCGTTCTTAGCAAGGTGGTCCCGTCAGTGAAAGCACAGCCTATCGGCTGGGCAGGCCGAAAATTGCCCGGATGCTGGGCAAACTCAACCTGTTCAAACCGATACCCGCTTGCTTTCCGCTCCCTTTGGCCCCAAATAGGGACCGGGAGATTGGCGGTGGACGAGCCACTCGCCAACCGGGTCAGGTCCGGAAGGAAGCAGCCCTAACGAGGTCCGGATCGGGTCGCTCGTCAGTCTCCTACCTGTTTTTCGAGCGAATTGCGCCGGCGGGCTCCCCGCCAGCGCGCTCCTTTCCGCAAAAGCCGGCCGAGAGAGATTTCATTGCGGATCGACCGATGACCGACGCTGGCGCCCCTCCCAATCCTGATAGCGCCGGCCCGGCCGGCAATGCGCCTTACCGGGTCCTGGCGCGCAAGTACCGTCCTTCCAGCTTTGACGACCTGATCGGCCAGGAGGCCGTGGTCCGCACTGTCTCCAATGCGTTCGAGACCGGGCGCATTCCGCAGGCCTGGATCCTCACCGGCGTCCGCGGCGTCGGCAAGACCACCACTGCGCGCATCCTGGCCCGCGCGCTCAACTACGAGATGCCGGACGGCTCGATCCAGGGGCCGACCATCCACATGCCGACGCTGGGCGTGCATTGCCAGGCGATCATGGAAAGCCGGCACATGGACGTGCTGGAGATGGACGCGGCCTCGCACACCGGCGTCGACGACGTCCGCCAGATCAATGACAGTGTGCGCTATGCGCCGGCCAGCGCCCGCTACAAGGTCTACATCATCGACGAAGTCCACATGCTGTCGACGGCGGCGTTCAACGCCTTCCTGAAGACGCTTGAGGAACCGCCGGAGCACGCCAAGTTCGTGTTTGCGACGACGGAGATCCGCAAGGTTCCGGTCACGGTGCTGTCGCGCTGCCAGCGTTTTGATCTCCGCCGCGTCGAGGCCGACGTGCTGATGAAGCACCTCGCCAACATCGCCGCCAAGGAAAGCGTCGAGATCGAGCCCGAAGCGCTCGGCATCATCGCGCGCGCCGCGGAAGGCTCGGTGCGTGATTCGCTGTCGCTGCTCGACCAGGCGATCGCGCATGCCGCGGGCCAGGTGAAGGCCGACGCCGTCAGGCAGATGCTGGGCCTTGCCGACCGCACCCGCGTCATCGACCTCTTCGATTCGCTGGTGCGCGGCGACATCGCCGCCGCCTTCAAGGAGTTCCGCGATCAATACGACGTCGGCGCCGACCCGATCGTGGTGCTCTCCGACCTTGCCGAATTCGTCAATTTCGTCACCCGCGTGAAGATCGTGCCGGCAACCGCCGACAACGTCGCCTATGGCGAGACCGAGCGCGTGCGCGCGAGGGATTTCGCCTCGAAGATCTCGATGCGCGTGCTGTCGCGGATGTGGCAGATGCTGCTCAAGGGCATCACCGAGGTGCAGGCCGCGACGCGTCCGGCCGCGGCCGCCGAGATGGTGCTGGTGCGCATCGCCTATGTCGCCGACCTGCCGACGCCGGACGAAGCGATCAGGATGCTGGAGCAGAACGGCGGCGGCTCGCCGGTCGTGAACGGCGGCGGTGCTGCGCGCGGCAGCGCGCCGGCCGCACCGGTTGCTTCTGCAGCGCCGGTTGCGTCTGCTACGCCCGTTCGTATGCCGACATCGTCGCCATCAGCGTTCGGTGGCGCGGCCCGTCCGCAGATGGCGGCGCCCGCGCCCGATCCGCAAGGCGCCGCGCCCCAGCTGCGCATCACCAGCTTCGCCCAGCTCGTGGCGCTCGCCGGCCAGAAGCGCGACCTCATGACCAAGGGCGCGCTCGAGGGCGACATGCGCCTCGTCCGTTTCGAGGAGGGCCGGCTCGAGGTCGCGCTCGAGCCCAACGCCTCCAAGACCATGATCTCGGAGCTTGCGAAGAAGTTCGAGCTGTGGACCGGCCGGCGCTGGACGGTGATCGTCTCGAACGAGCAGGGCCAGCCGACACTGCGCTCGGTGAACCAGGCCGCCAAGCAGGAGCATGCGCGTACCGCCGAAGCCGACCCGCGCGTGCAGGAGGTGCTGTCGCGCTTCCCCGGGGCGAAGGTCGTCGAGGTCCGCAGGCTTGCCCCCGAGGCGCCGGAATCCAATATTAACGCGGACTATGGCAGTGACGATCCGCCCGACGGTTCCGACGGCGACGATCTCTGAGCATGATCCGGAAAAGTGCGAAGCGGTTTTCCGACAAGATCATGCGCAAACAACCATGCTAGGGCGCGATGATGATACATTGCGCCTTAGGATTCTTTTCAAGGACACCCGACCCATGGCTGATTTTCTCGGCATGATGAAGCAGGCGGCGCAACTGCAATCCAAGATGCAGGAGATGCAGGAGCAGCTCGCCAATGTGGAGGTTGAAGGCACCTCCGGAGGCGGTCTCGTCGCCGTGCGCATGACCGCCAAGATGGACGTCAAAGGCATCAAGATCGACCCCTCGCTGATGAAGCCGGAGGAGCGTGAGGTGCTGGAAGACCTGCTCGTCACGGCGCTTGGCGATGCCCGCCGCAAGGCGGAAACGGCGGTGCAGGACAAGATGCAGTCGCTCACTGGCGGGCTCGGTCTGCCGCCGGGGCTGTTCGGCCAGTAACATGGGCGCGGTTGCGGGTCCCGAGATCGAGCGGCTGGTCCAGCTTCTCGCGCGGCTGCCGGGCCTCGGTCCGCGCTCCGCGCGGCGCGCAGCGCTGCATCTGATCAAGAAGCGCGAAGCGCTGATGATGCCGCTGTCGTCCGCCATGCAGGTCGCGCTGGACAAGGTCCAGGTCTGCAAGACCTGCGGCAACATCGACACGCAAAATCCCTGCACCGTCTGCACCGACCCCAAGCGTGATCCCGCGATTATCGTCGTCGTCGCCGACGTCGCTGACCTCTGGGCGCTGGAGCGCGCCAATGCGACCCAGGGGCGCTATCATGTGCTCGGTGCGACATTGTCCCCGCTCGACGGCGTCGGCCCGCAGGACCTCACCATCGACGCGCTGGTGGCGCGTGCCCACGCACCGGAAGTGCACGAAATCATCCTGGCACTGAATGCCACCGTCGATGGCCAGACCACGGCGCACTACATCACCGACCTGCTTCAGGACGCCAACGTAAAAGTAACCCGGTTAGCCCATGGTGTGCCGGTCGGCGGCGAGCTTGATTATCTCGACGAAGGTACGCTATCGGCCGCCATGCGGCAGCGGACCCTGTTCTAGCTATCCAGAACTTACGGAACGGACGACATGACGAAACTTTTCGCCACACGCTTGGCTTTGGCCGCGACGATGATGCTGCTGGTGACGCCGGCCATCTCCGCGCAGCAGGACGATGCGGCGCCGCCGCCGTCCAAGCCCGGCAAGCCGATCAACACCGGCGAGGTGCTCTCGGGTGAACTGAACGCAATGAAGGTGCGCGACGTCAAGAACGCCGGGAAGCGGATCGCGACCTATCAGATCACTTCGGAGCCGCGCCGTCTGCCGCCGCCGAGCGGGCTATGCAATCTTGAGACCGGCCCCGAGACGTTCCAACTGGTCACCTCCAGCGACGCGCAGGCCACGCAGCTGAAATCCTTCGTCGGCAAGGAGATCTCGGTCAAGGTCGACGAGGTCGCCTGCGCCAGCGATCCCGGCCAGATGAGCGAGGCCGTGATCACGAAGTGGAGTTTGATCAAGAAGCAGTAGGGGGACGGTTCGCTCTCTCCGTCGTCATTGCGAGGAGCCCTTGCGACGAAGCAATCCAGACTGTTTCTCCGGTGACAGTCTGGATTGCTTCGCTTCGCTCGCAATGACGGAGGAGAGACGGGAGCCTACACCCTCACCGGCCCCAGCGCCTCAAAGTGCCCGCGCTTCTGCAAGTACGTCAGCAGCATCAGGCTCGGGATCGCCACCAGCACGCAGATCACGAAGAACAGCGGCCAGCCGGTCGTCTCCGCAACATAGCCTGCACTCGATGACAGATATGTCCGCCCCACCGCCGCGAGCGCGGTGAGCAGCGCATATTGCGTCGCCGTGTGCAGCGGATTCTGGCACAGCGCCGAAAGGTAGGCGACGAAGATCACGGTGCCGATGGCACTGGTGAAGTTCTCGGCGCAGATGGCGAACGCCAGCGCCCATTGGTTGGTGCCGACCACTGCGAGCCAGGAGAAGGACAGATTGGCGAGCGCCTGCACCACGCCGCCGATCCAGAGCGAAGTCGCCAGCGAGTAGCGCCGCGCGACAAAGCCGCCGGCAAAGCCGCCGATCAGGGTCGCAGCGAGGCCTACGCCCTTCACGATCGCCGCATAGTCGTTGCGGGTGAAGCCGAGGTCGATCACGAACGGCGCCGTCATCGTGCCCGAGAAGGCGTCGGTGAACTTGAACAGCACCACGAAGGCGAGCGCCGCGAGCGCGTCCTTGCGCGTCAAAAATTCCGAGAAGGCGCCGATCGCCGCGTGCAGCACGCGCGTAAATGCGGTCTCTTTCTGCGTCGCCGCCTCGGCCCGCACCGATTGCTCGGGCTCGGTCGCGACCAGCGCCGTGATCGTCCCGATCAGCACCATCGCTGCCATCACCACATAGCCCCACATCCACGCCGAGGTGCGGGTGAGACCGGTGCTCTCGAAGCCGGAGACGATGAACAGCGCGCCCGCGGTCGAGACCAGCATGCCGATGCGATAGGCCGCGACGTAAGCCGCCATGCCGGCGGCCTGCTCGCTCTCGGGCAGGCTCTCGACGCGGAAGGCGTCGACCACAATGTCCTGCGTCGATGACGTGGTCGCCACCAGCAGCGCGCCGAGCGCGACATAGAACGGCGAGCGTGCGGGATCGGTCATCGCCAGCAGCAGGATCGCGACGATCAGCAGGGCTTGCGAGAACACCAGCCAGCCGCGCCGCCGCCCGAAGGCGCGGGTGAACAGCGGCACATGCAGCGCATCGACCAGCGGCGCCCACAGGAACTTCAGCGTGTAGGGCGTGCCGACCAGCGCGAACAGCCCGATGGTCTTGAGATCGACCCCGGCCTCGCGCATCCACACCAGCAGTGTCGAGCCCGACAATGCCAGCGGCAGCCCCGAGGAGAAGCCGAGGAACAGCACGATCAGCACCCGCGGTTGCAGGTAGACGGCAAGGCTCTCGCGCCAGGAGGGCGCAGGGGCGGCGGTCGCGGCGGAAGAGGTCGCGTCGGGAGCGGTCATGGGGTGGTGTTAGCAGATTCTGGGGGAAAAGACTCTCGCTGTAGCTGATGAGACGGGAGAGCTTTCAACATCCTCGGTGTCATCGTCCGCGAAGGCGGACGATCCAGTAACCACCAGCGTCTCGGTTCAATCACAGCCGCCGCGGCGTACTGGATACCCCGCCTTCGCGGGGTATGATGGCGTTATGGAGGCCCTGCTATCCCAGCATAAAGATCATCCCAATTCGGGTTCTCTTTCTCGATCAGACGGACCTTCCAGGCCCTATTCCACTTGAGCCGCTTCTCTCGTTTGATCGCGTTCTCGGGATCATCGAACTGCTCGAAGTAGACAAGCCGGGCGACGTCGTACTTCTCCGTGAAGCTCTCGATGAGCTTTGACTTGTGCTCGGCCACTCGGCGAATGAGGTCGTTTGTCACGCCTATGTACAGCGTGCCGCCGATCTTGCTGGCGAGAATGTAGACGTAGTAATGGCGTCCGCCCATACGACCACCCCAACGGTGTCATCGTCCGCGAAGGCGGACGATCCAGTACTCACCAGCACCTCAATTCAACAACGACTGTCACGGCGTACTGGATGCCCCGCCTTCGCGTGGCATGACAGTGTGCCCGAATCTCACTCCCCCGCCTGGAGCTTCCTCGGAAACAGCTCGCCCGCGCCGGTTGCCACCAGCTTCGGTCCTTCCGCTGCATCGGTCTTGCTGAAATCGAGCTCCTCGATTCGCCCCGCGCGCTTCTCGATCTTGTCGGCGGAGATCAGCACCTGGCGCACGTCCTCGTTGACGTCGGCAAAATGCTTCTGCAGCTTCAGAACGCGGTCGCGCAGGCGGCCGAGGTCGTCGCCGAGCTTGATCACCTCGGTGCGGATCTGGTCAGCGGCATCGCGCATGCGCGCGTCCTTCATGATCTGCTGCATCACCTGGATCGCCAGCATCAGCAGCGAGGGCGATACCAGCACGACGCGGGCGCGGTAGGCCTTCTGGATCACGTCGTCGAAGCCGTCGTGGATTTCCGCGTAGACCGATTCCGACGGCACGAACATCAACGCCATCTCCTGGGTCTCGCCGGTGACGAGATACTTTTCGGCGATGTCGCTGACATGCTTCATCACGTCGCCGCGCAGGCGCTGCGTGGCAACGCGGCGTTCCTCGTCGGTGCGGGCGTCGTGCAGCGCCGTCATCGCCTCCAGCGGAAATTTGGCGTCAATGCAGAGCGGGCGCTGGTCGGGGAGGAACACGACGCAGTCCGGGCGCTTGCCCGTCGAGAGCGTGAATTGGAACTCGTAGGAGCCCTTGGGAAGGCCGTCCTGGACGATCGCCTCCATCCGCGCCTGGCCGAAGGCGCCGCGCGACTGCTTGTTGGCGAGCACATCGCGCAACGTCGTCACCTGCGTGGTCAGGTCGGTGAGATTCTTGTGCGCGCTGTCGATGATGCCGAGCCGCTCGTGCAGGGCTCGCAGGCTCTCCATGGTGTTGCGGGTCGAATGTTCCATGGACTGGCCGACGCGGTGGGTGACCGAATCCAGCCGCTCGTTGACGGCTCGCGCCATCTCGGCCTGGCGGCCGGCCAGCGCCTGGGTCATGGCGTCGACCCGGCCCGAGGCCTCGCTCTGGGCGCGCAGCACCTGGGCGAGACGCTCCTCGAGCTCGTCGGCCCGAATCGCGTGCGCCATGGCGAGTTCCGCGCCGCGCCGCCCCGATCGCGCGATCACGACCGCAATCACAACCAGCAGGATGAGGACGAGCGCGCCGAAGCCGATCAGCGCGTCGATGGTGCGCACCGGCCAGTCGCCCAGCATGACAATGATCTCGTTCATGCCAGCCGTTCTAACCGATTCGCAGGCCGGCGCGAACGAAGAGGGAACGCCATCGGTTAACCGCCCCCTAATTTTTATGGCTAACGAAACCTGAAGTTTTATGGTTAGCGGAGGGTTAACGGGGTTCCTCGCCGCATTGACCGCACCCGGCGCGGGGCTTAAATCGCGGCCATGGCCCTACGAGAAATCATCATCCTGCCCGACAAGCAGCTGCGCCTAGTCTCCAAGCCGATCGAGAAGGTCACTTCGGAGATCCGCAAGCTTGCCGACGACATGTTCGAGACCATGTACGAGGCGCCCGGCATCGGCCTGGCGGCGATCCAGGTCGCGCAGCCGCTGCGACTGATCACCATGGATCTCGCCAAGCGCGACGAGAGCGGCGAGACCAAGCACGAGCCGCGCGTCTTCATCAATCCAGAGATACTCGCCTCCTCCGAGGAGCTCTCAGTTTATGAGGAAGGCTGCCTCTCGATCCCCGAATATTACGAGGAGGTCGAACGTCCCGCGAAGGTGCGCGTGCGCTTCATCGATCTCGACGGCAAGGTGCACGAGGAGGACGCCGAAGGCCTCTATGCCACCTGCATCCAGCACGAGATCGACCATCTCAACGGCGTGCTGTTCGTCGACTATCTGTCGAAGCTCAAACGCGACCGTGTGATGAAGAAGTTCGAGAAAGCCGCCAAGCGCGCGGGGGAGTAGGGTTCTTCGTCGATGCCCCTCCGCCTCATCTTCATGGGCACGCCCGATTTCTCCGTGCCGACGCTGCTCGAGCTGGTCGCGCATGGCCATGAGATCGCGGCGGTCTATACGCGTGCGCCGAAGCCGGGCGGGCGACGCGGCCTGCAATTGCAGCCGACGCCTGTGGAGGAAGCGGCGCGAAAACTCGGCATTCCCGTGCTGACGCCGAAGACGCTGAAGACGCCGGAGGCGCTCGACGAATTCAGCGCGTTCGATGCGGATGCGGCCGTCGTCGTCGCCTATGGCATGATCCTGCCGCAGGCGATCCTCGATGCGCCGAAGCTCGGCTGCTACAATCTGCACGCCTCGCTCCTGCCGCGCTGGCGCGGCGCTGCCCCCATCAATCGCGCGATCATGGCAGGCGATGCCGAGAGCGGCGTCATGGTGATGAAGATGGATGTCGGCCTCGACACCGGAGACGTCGCCATGGCCGAGCGCCTTCCAATCACCGACACCATGACCGCGCGCGACCTGCATGACCGTCTCTCCCGCCTCGGCGCCGACCTGATGGTCCGTGCCATGGCCGCGCTCGCCCGCGGCGGGCTCCAGCTCAAGACGCAGGGCGAAGACGGCATCACTTACGCCGCCAAGATCGACAAGGCCGAGGCCCGGATCGACTGGAGCAAGCCGGCCCGCGCGGTGCTGCGCCACATCCACGGCCTGTCGCCGTTTCCCGGCGCCTGGGCCGAGCTCGAGAGCGCGCGCGTCAAGATCCTGCGCTGCGAGCTGGCGAAGGGGGCGGGCGCGCCCGGCGAGGTGCTCGACGACCTCCTCACCATCGCCTGCGGCGAGGGCGCGATCCGCATCATCGAGCTGCAGCGCGAAGGCAAGGCCCGGATGCAGGCCGCGGACTTTTTGCGCGGCGTTCCGCTGAAGGCCGGCGCCAAATTCACCTGACACTGTCATACCCCGCGAAGGCGGGGTATCCAGTACGCCGAGACTTCTCGGTTAATCGGATAGGCCGCGGAGTACTGGATTGCCCGCCCCAGTGCGCAACAGCGCACAAGGCGGGCAATGACGGTGAAACTGGAAACTGATGCCCCGCTACAAGCTCACCATCGAATATGACGGCGCGCCGTTCTTCGGCTGGCAGGTGCAGGACACGCTGCCGTCGGTGCAGGGCGCGCTCGAAACGGCGGTGAAGGCGATGACTGGCGCGGATTTGCGGGTGCATGGCGCGGGCCGCACCGATGCCGGCGTGCATGCGCGCGGCCAGGTCGCGCATGTCGATGTCGAGAAGCAATTTCCGCCCGGCCGTTTTCGCGACGGGCTCAATGCGCATCTGCGCCCGCATCCGATCGCGGTGCTCGAGGCCGAAATCGTGCCCGACAGCTTCGAGGCGCGCTTTTCGGCGGTCAAGCGCCACTACCGCTACCGCATCGTCAACACCCGCGCCAATCTCGCGCTCGACGTCGGCCATGCCTGGCGCGTGCCACGCAAGCTCGATGCCGAGGCGATGCATACGGCGGCGCAGCGCCTGCTCGGCAAGCACGATTTCACCACCTTCCGCGACACCGAGTGCCAGGCCAGATCGCCGGAGAAGACGCTCGACCAGCTCGACGTCATCCGCGACGGCCGCGAGATCACCGTCATCACCTCGGCGCGCTCGTTCCTGCACAGCCAGGTGCGCTCGATGGTGGGATCATTGGTCTGGGTCGGCGAGGGCCGCTGGACCGCGGACGATCTCTCCGCAGCCCTCGCCGCCCGCAACCGCACCGCCTGCGGCATCGTCGCCCCGCCGGACGGGCTGTTTTTGATGAAGGTGGATTACGAGTGAGGCGGGTTGCGGGACCGCTATCGGACAAAACAAAAAAGCCGGCGCTCATCGCGCCGGCTTTTTGATTGATGCAGGCGAAGCCCTCAGTTCAGCTTCTGCCGAACCTCGTTGATGCCCTTGGCGAGCAGGTCGTCGGCGACCTGGCCCTTGACCGACTGCGACAGGATCGTGGAGGCGGCCTGGACGGCGGCTTCCGCGGCGGCGGCGCGGACATCGGCCAGCGCCTGGGCTTCGGCGAGCGCGATCTTGCTCTCCGCGGTCTTGGTGCGGCGGGCGACGAAGTCTTCCATCTTCGCCTTGGCGTCGGCCGCGATGCGCTCGGCTTCGGCCTTGGCGTTGGCGATGATGTCGGCAGCCTCGCGCTCGGCCGTGGCACTGCGCGCCTTGTAGTCGGCGAGCACCTTGGCCGCCTCCTGCTTGAGGCGCGCGGCGTCGTCGAGCTCGGCCTTGATGCGGGCGGCGCGATGATCCAGCGCCGTCATCGCCGACTTGAAGACCCCGAGATAGCCGAACACGATCATCAGGATCACGAACGCGACGGCGACCCAGGTTTCAGGATCGAAGAACATATCGACTACCCCTTCAAGGACGCATCAACGGCGGCATTGACCGACGCCACATCCGGAACGACGCCGGTGAGCTGCTGCACGATCTGGCCTGCGGCATCGGACGCGATACCGCGGACGTTGCTCATGGCGGTCGTGCGGGTCGAGGCGATGGTCTTCTCCGCCTCGGCGAGCTTGGCCGCCAGCTGCTCTTCCAGCGTCTTGCGCTCGGCGTCCGCCTGCGCATTCGCCTTGTCGCGGGATTCGTTGCCGATCGCCTGCGCCCGCGAACGCGCCGAAGCGAGCTCGCTTTCATAGGCCTTCAGCGCAGCCTCGGACTGGTCCTTCAGCGCCTGCGCCTCAGTGAGGTCACCCTCGATCTTGTTCTGGCGCGCCTCGATCGCACCGCCGACCTTCGGCAGAGCGAGCTTGGACACGATCACGTAAAGCAGGACGAAGAAGATCGCGAGCGACACCAGCTGCGAAGCAAAGGTGCTGCTCTCGAACGGCGGAAAACCGCCGCCGTGATGACCGCCATCGGCTTCGGTGTGAGCGCCCGCCGCCGGTTTTGCCCCGCCATGACTCTCGGCCATGGAGTACTCCTGTTGCTGTCACGCGCCGCTTCGGATGAAGCGGCGCGAAAGAAGTCGTTCTTAGAAAACGAACAGCAGAAGCAGCGCGATCAGCAGCGAGAAGATGCCGAGCGCTTCGGTCACGGCGAAGCCGAAGATCAGGTTGCCGAACTGGCCCTGAGCGGCCGAGGGGTTGCGAACGGCTGCGGCGAGGTAGTTGCCGAAGATCACGCCCACGCCGACGCCCGCACCGCCCATGCCGATGCACGCGATGCCCGCGCCGATAAGTTTTGCTGCTGCCGGATCCATTTTAGACTCCTTGGAAGAAAGATTGCGTTGTGGGTGGAAATTCCCCGGACCGCTCAGTGTCCCGGATGAATGGCGTCGTTGAGGTAGATGCAGGTCAGGATCGCAAACACATAGGCTTGCAGGAACGCGACCAGAATCTCGAGGGCGTAAAGCGCGACCGTGAGCGCCAGCGGCAGCACGCCACCGACCCAGCCGATGGCGCCGAGCGAGAAGCCCAGCATGGCGACGAAGCCCGCGAACACCTTCAGCGCGATATGACCGGCCAGCATGTTGGCGAACAGACGAATGCTGTGCGAGACCGGCCGCAGGAAGAACGACAGGATCTCGATGAACATGACCAGCGGCAGGATGTAGCCGGGGACGCCGTGAGGAACGAAAATCGAGAAGAATTTCAGGCCGTTCTTGGCGACGCCGTAGATCAGCACGGTGAAGAAGACCAGCAGCGCCAGCCCTACGGTGACGATCAGGTGGCTCGACACCGTGAACGTGTACGGGATGATGCCGACCAGGTTCGAGACGCAGATGAACATGAACAGCGAGAAGATCAGCGGGAAGAACTTCATGCCTTCCGCGCCGGCCGTCGAACGGATGGTCGAGGCGACGAATTCGTAGGAGATCTCGGCGACCGACTGCAGGCGCCCGGGAACCAGCTGCGTGCCGCTGGCCAGCATCAGGATCGAGATGATGGCGACCGCCACCAGCATGTAGAGCGACGAATTGGTGAAGGCGATCGTGTGATTGCCGATATGGCCCAAGGTGAAGAGAGGCTCGATGTTGAACTGGTGGATCGGATCGATTTTCATCAGCGCGGCATCTCTTGGTCTGCCGGGCCATGCCGGCGGGTCTCGGTCTGCCGGCCGGGCCGGCCCGTACCGGCAAGGCCGGCACGATCATTCCTCTCCTGTGGGGATCGCCTTACGAACCACCGCGCCTGTTCTGACCCGCGCCCGCCGATCTCACCACATTCACCACGCCGGCCACGAAGCCCAGCAGCAGGAACACGATAAATCCGAAGGGCGACGTCGACAGCAAGCGGTCGAACCCCCAGCCAATCCCCGCTCCGACAGCGACACCGGCGACCAACTCGGAGGATAACCGAAAACCAAGCGCCATCGCCGAGGCTCTGGCCGCCCTGTCCTCACCGTCACCTGCGGGTTGCTCGGTCTTGATCCGGCGGTCGCGAAATTCGGACAACCGCTGATCAAGATTTCCGAGCCGTTCGGAAAGCGCAGCTTCCTCGGACGATCTATCGCGATCCCCATTCTCACCGTGTCCCGTGCTCTGTGCCATGCGACAAAGACCCGAAACGCTGCGGCCAAATGGAAATTACGCCCGCCACCCTCAAAAGCCGCGCGGACCATACTGATGGCCTATAATCAAGTCAAGCCAAGTCACGATTGCGTCGCTTTCCGCTATGTGGCTGATTTGTTTGATAATATTGGCGCGCGCGGCAGCGCTACGCACAGCGTGACGCCGCACCGCAGCAGCTCTCCTCTTGATCGGTGGATGCGGCCGCCAGTTCGCGGCGCTGCCGGGATCAAACCGGCCGGCGGAATCGTTGATTTCGGGCGGGTGTTTTTGGCGGCAGATCGCCGCTCCGCGGTGTAGAATCGCGGATGTGCCACCTGCGCATCGTGGCGGAGAGCGCGATGAGACCAGTGACGTCATCCACAGCATCATGGCTCGCGGCGTCGTTCGCCGCCGTGATGGTCGTCAGCGGCAGCCTGGTGGCCGCGCAATCGGCGCCCGACAGCGAAAACGGCCGCTACACCATGACGCCGATCCCGGAGGGGGTGCTGCGGCTCGACACCCGCACAGGAACGATGTCGACCTGCACCAGGAACGGGACCGGCTGGGCCTGCTACGCGGTGCCCGACGAGCGCGCCGCGTTCGATGCCGAGATCGGCCGGCTCCAGGCCGAGGTCGAGAAGCTGAAGGGACAGCTCGCGGCCGGGCCGACCGTGTCGGGCAAGATCGACGAGGCGCTGCCGAAATCCGACCCGCTGAAGAAGGCGGAGCCGCAAGCACGAGAACCAAAGGTCGCCGAGGGCGACCGCAAGATCGAGATCCCGCTGCCCAGCGATCAGGACCTCGATCGCGTGATGTCGTTCCTGGAAAAGGCCTGGCGCCGGCTGATCGACATGGCCAACCGGGTGCAAAAGGACGTGTCGGGAAAGATTTGAGTTGTCGTCCTGGCGAAAGCCAGGACCCATACGCCGCGGCCTGTCGGTTCATTCTCGATGCACGTTGCCGCTTTTCGCCATCACGCGCATTCGGGGTAATGGGTCCTGGCTTTCGCCAGGACGACGTTACGGGAGACTTTTCATGACATCAGCCAAATCCGTAACCCGCTCGGCGCCAACGACGGTGCAGGCCACCACCATCTCCTCGTCGCTGCTCACGGTGCAGACGCCGGGCAGCGGCTTCACCGATCTCACCAGCGAGGCTGCGAAGTTCGTCGCCGAGGTCCGCGCCCGCGACGGCGCGCTGACACTGTTCATCCGTCACACCTCGGCGTCGCTGACGATCCAGGAGAATGCCGATCCTTCCGTGCTCGTCGATCTCACCACGGCGCTGGCGCGGTTCGCGCCGGACGATGAAGATGCAGGCTGGACTCACGACACCGAAGGGCCGGACGATATGCCGGCGCACGTCAAGACCATGCTGACGGAGACCTCGCTCCACGTGCCGGTGCTGGACGGCAAGCTCGCGCTCGGCACCTGGCAGGCGATCTATCTGATCGAGCATCGGACCCATCCGCATCGCCGCGAGGTCGTGCTGCAATTCATCGGCGCGTCGCGGTGACCAAAACAAAACCGGCCGCGGAGACCGCGGCCGGTTGGTGTCGGTTGAGACCGGTGCTTGCGATTAGGTCGCCTTGATGTCGACGTCCTTGGTCTCGGGCAGGAACAGGAAGCCGACCACGGCGGTGATCACCGCGAACGCGATCGGATACCAGAGACCCGCATAGATATCGCCCGTCGAGGCCACGATCGCGAATGCGGTCGCCGGCAACAGTCCGCCGAACCAGCCGTTGCCGATGTGGTAGGGCAGCGACATCGAGGTGTAGCGGATGCGGGTCGGGAACAATTCGACCAGCATCGCCGCGATCGGCCCGTAGACCATGGTGACGAAGATCACCAGGATGAACAGCAGGCCAATGATGGCTGCGACCTGCGGGCGGAAGATGTCGAACGGATTCGACATCTTCACGATCCCGGCGTCACCCGCCTTCGGATAGCCGGCCGCCTGCACCGCGGCGAGCACCGCGGGGTTGCTTTCCTTGGCGTTGGCGTAGGCCACGTCCTT
Source organism: Bradyrhizobium sp. cir1 (assembly GCF_014198245.1). Classification (GTDB taxonomy): domain Bacteria; phylum Pseudomonadota; class Alphaproteobacteria; order Rhizobiales; family Xanthobacteraceae; genus Bradyrhizobium. The sequence goes on along the minus strand of NZ_JACIHE010000015.1, from coordinate 80,559 downwards.
GCCGTTGACGACGACCTTGACCCCGGAGCCAGCCGGACCGGCCGTCGTCGAATACTTGACCGACGACTGGGACAGGAAGGCGCGTGCGGTGTCGCAAGGCGCGGTGAAGACGCGGGTGCCGACCGGGTTGAACAGGTCGCCGCAGCCTGCGGGATCGGCCACCACCTCGACCTTGGTCTGCTCGATCGCCTTCTCCAGCGCCGGGTTGGCGTTGCTGGTGATCATCTTGAAGATCGGGAAGAAGGTCAGCGCCGCGATCAGGCAGCCGCCGAGGATGATCGGCTTGCGGCCGATCTTGTCGGAGAGGACACCGAACACGATGAAGAAGCCGGTGCCGAACAACAGCGACCAGGCGATCAGCAGGTTGGCGGTATAGCCGTCGACCTTCAGGATCGATTGCAGGAAGAACAGCGCGTAGAACTGCCCCGTGTACCAGACCACGCCCTGGCCCATGGTGCCGCCGAGCAGGGCGAGCAGCACGAGCTTGCCGTTCTGCCAGTTGCCGAAGGCTTCCGTCAGCGGCGCCTTCGAGCTCTTTCCCTCTTCCTTCATCTTCTGGAAGATCGGGGATTCATTGAGGCGCAGCCGGATCCAGACCGAGACACCGAGCAGCAGTACCGACACCAGGAACGGGATGCGCCAGCCCCACTTCGCGAAATCGGCTTCGCCGGTCGCGGTGCGGGTGAACAGGATCACCAGCAGCGACAGGAACAGACCCAGCGTCGCGGTGGTCTGGATGAAGGAGGTGTAGTAGCCGCGCTTGCCGTGCGGCGCATGCTCCGCGACATAGGTCGCCGCACCGCCATACTCGCCGCCGAGCGCCAGGCCCTGGGCAAGGCGCAGCGCGATCAGGATGATCGGGGCTGCGATGCCGATGGTGGCTGCACTCGGCAGCAGGCCGACGATGAAGGTCGAAAGGCCCATGATCAGGATGGTGACGAGGAAGGTGTATTTGCGGCCGACGATGTCGCCGATGCGGCCGAACACGATCGCGCCGAACGGACGCACCAGGAAGCCGGCGGCGAATGCCAGCAGTGCGAAGATGTCGCGTGTGGCCGGCGGATAGTCCGAGAAGAACTGCACGCCGATGATCGAGGCGAGCGAACCGTAGAGGTAGAAGTCGTACCACTCGAAGACGGTACCGAGCGAGGAGGCGAGAATGACGAAACGTTCGTCCTTCGTCATCCCTCCTGCGCCAGCCTGAGACACAGCCATTGTCGACATATTGAGTCGCTCCCCGAAATGCGTTTCCTCGCGCCCCGGGCGTCCGGACATGCCGGATCGACCCAGGTCTTGCCTGCAAGGTAACATCGGCGTGAAACCCGCCCCAATACGACTTTCGGCCTTGCGCACTGACGCGCACCTGACGGCCCGGTATCGGGCGCCGGTGCGTGCCGTGAGGGCTTGCGGATTAACCCCTTTGCAGCAAAGGGATAATGTGCACTTGCATGCCACGGCCGGGCAGGGAAGAATTGACCTGCCGCGGCAGCGACTCGCCGGCCGGGCGCGAACGACAGCAAGAGAACGATGAACGCTCCCTCGACCCATCTCGTCATTGCCGATGACCATCCCCTGTTCCGCGACGCGCTGCGGCAGGCTGTGGCGAGCGTCCTGACCTCGGCCAGGATCGACGAGGCCGGATCGTTCGAGGACCTGACCAAGCTCCTGGAGCAGACCTCCGACGTCGACCTGATCCTGCTCGACCTTTCGATGCCCGGGATCTCCGGCTTCTCCGGCCTGATCTATCTGCGCGCGCAATATCCGGCGGTCCCGGTGGTGATCGTCTCGGCCTCCGACGACAGCGCCACGATCCGCCGCTCGCTCGATTTCGGCGCCTCCGGCTTCATCCCCAAGCGGTTCGGCGTCGAGACGCTGCGCGACGCCATTCTCAAGGTTATGGAAGGCGACGTCTGGGTCCCCGCCGACACCGACCTGTCCGCTGCTGCCGACCCTGACATGACGCGCCTGCGCGACCGCCTGGTGACGCTGACCCCGCAGCAGGTCCGGGTCCTGATGATGCTGTCCGAGGGATTGCTCAACAAGCAGATCGCCTATGAACTCGGCGTCTCCGAGGCCACCATCAAGGCGCATGTCTCGGCGATCCTGCAAAAGCTCGGAGTCGAGAGCCGTACCCAGGCGGTGATCGCGGCTGCCAGGATCGCCGGCGGTCAGTGGAAGCAGGGCACGCCGACGGGGTAGGGCGGTTGCTCGTTAACCCGAGTTTGCGGATGTCCGCTCTTGATGGCGATACGGAATCATCCGGCGCGTTCGGAGCTTCGCCGGTTTTGGCCCATCGCTACATTTCGCGGCAACGCAATAGTTTGGTCGCTTCTGGAGCACCGCGGACATCAGATGGTAGGCAACAGATGGTAGGCAATGACCGTCGACTCGGTCGAAATTGACCCATCTCGGAAGTCGACGGGCTCTCGATGACGGGTAATGTGCGACTAACTTCTCGCTCAATCGGCGCTGACCAGCTTGTCAACATCGGTGGCGATAATTTCGTGAATTCTCCATCCGGCGTCACCTTTGTGAAGCAGGTAAGTGAAGCCAGACCGTTGCATTTCTGTGCCGTCCGCTTTCATGCGAATTGCGACCGTGCTGTACAGCGCCGTTGTCGAATTCAGTAGTTTGACGCGATGGTCACCCAACTTGGAATGTGAATATCCACTGCCTTTACGACTCGCCACGAGCTTATCAAAAAAGGCCTCAACGTCAGCGCGGGTGCTAAGCGCAACCACTTGGTTTGGTGAAACGATCAAAGCTGGTTCGCCAAAAAATGCTGATGCCGCCGCAGGATCGCGCGTGTCGTAGTAGCTGCTAAGGACGCCATGAATGGTGTCCTTTTCGCTTACCGATGTGGTGGTGGACGGAGTCGCCTGTGCGAGTTGGACTGACGCCGATCGATCGATAGTCGTTGGCGCCTCGGCCTGGTTGGGCTGAGCAACGGAAAATCCAATTGTTGCCCCCAGACCCACAGCTGCAGGGAGCGTGGTCAACAGGAAACCTCGTGAAAGCGCCGAAGTCGCGGACGTGAGCACACTCAACATGTTTGTTCCCCTTTCGGCGATCTGCCGTTGAAATCGGAGACGTCCTCTTGTCCAGGTGGTCAGAATCCTACCCCCAAATTGGGGATACTGGGAAGGCGCCGGGATGCCGGCTCCTGGCCCAACCCGGAAGTCCGACGATAGCCGCTTTTGCGCGCTGTTGGCGGGCAAGCGGACATCGCGCGCGTTCTTCAAGAATCGATCTTGTGAGATACGCCCTGGCCACCCCAAGTCCTTGGGGTGCCCGCCGCGCAAAACAGCAACGGCTGGGTCAATCAGCCTGCAGCTCGTAGGATGGGTAGAGCGCCAGCGAAACCCATCGCTCCCTCCACATGCGACGAAGCATGATGGGTTTCGCAATCGCTCGACCTATCCCACGCGCTCAAGCCGTACGCATTCGTTCGATCAGTCCGTAGATATCTCCAAGCACGAAAAGATCGCGAACTTTGCCACCTTCAAAGGTGAAGATTGGCATGCCTATCCACCATACATGGTGCCCACTTGGGGGAATCCCGAACAACTCCTTCCTGTGATAGCCGTGGAAACGCATTTTCCCGCTTACACAAGGTCCTTCCTCGACCATGGCCAGAATGTCGGTCGTATACGAACCGAAGGTCGATGTGACGAAATCGACATAGCCCGCAAAGCCCTCGTGCCCGACGAGGGTAGGACCCAGAGAGCCACGAAACGTGAAATTGGCGTGAAATATCTTTGGGATGAGAGTCTTATCAGCGCGGTCCCAAAGCTCCTTGTAAAAAGCGCGAACCATTTCTTTTTGCGGCGACAATCCTCTGCTCCAGTCCAGCGCAGGTTCGTCCACAATCATCCTCCCCATTCAGCTCATCTAAGGATAACGAGAGTATAGCAGCTCGTAGGACGGGTAGAGCGCCAGCGAAACCCATCGCTCCCTCCACATGCGACGAAGCATGATGGGTTTCGCAAGGGCTCAACCCATCCTACGCGCTGATCCGCCCCCGATTCCGGCGACCTTGCTTCGGTCGGACGACCCGATATGATCCTCGGGGAGCCTCGGAACGCACCCATGAGACGGCGAGAGTTCATTGGACTGATAGGTGGCGCCGCTGCTGGTTTGCGTGCCACAGCTCAAGCAGCATCAGTGCGATCGGTCGGAATCCTGCACAGCGCGAGTTTCGAAACATCGCGGAGCTATTTCGCTGCGTTCGAGAGCGGCCTCGCCGAGGCCGGATTCAAGCGAGATCAGAACGTTTCTCTCGAGTACCGGCTTGCCAACAACGATCTGGATCGGTTGAGCCATCTTGCTTCCGAACTCGTCCAACGCAACGTCGATGTGATCTTCGTGGGAGCAAACACGCCGGCCGTGATCGCGGCCAAGGCGGCGGCAGGCTCCATTCCGATAGTGTTCGTGATGGGAGCAGACCCGGTAAAGACAGGGGTTGTTCCGAGCCTTGCCCAGCCGGGAAGAAACATCACCGGGATCACCGGTCTCGCCGGGGAGCTCTTCTCAAAACGACTGCAACTGCTGCACGAGCTTGTGCCTAGCGCAAGAGCGGTTGCCTACATGGTGAATCCTGCGAATCCAGCATTCACCGAAATTGCGCTGAAGACGAACGCGGAGCTGGCGCGGGGCTTGGGGCTACAGTTGCTTGTCGTGCAAGCACGCAATCTCGATGAAATCGAGAAGGCGTTCGTGAGCCTAGGTGAGAGCAAGGTCGACGCGCTATTGGTGGGGGCCGACACAGCCTATGGCGCGTTGCGCCATCAGATCGTCGCGCTGGCGACCCGGCATGCCATCCCAGCGTCGTATCCGGTGCGCGATTTTGTCGAAGTCGGCGGGCTGAGCAGCTATTCCACCGATTATGTAGAGGTCTACCGCAAGTGCGGCGCCTATGTCGCCCGGGTTCTGAAAGGGGAGCGGGACTTGCCGGTGCAGCAACCGACCAGCTTCAAATTCGTCCTGAATCAAAAGGCGGCAAAGTCGATTGGACTGGAATTGCCGTCGACTTTGCTCGCCAGCGCCGACGAAGTGATCGAGTAAGACCATGCATTCTGCTTTTCTGAATGGTTCGGATGCTGCCGGTTGAGTGACGGCGCTTTCTGTTCGGCGGCCGGGGTCCGCGCCTCCTGAAAACAGCTCGTAAGATGGGTTGAGCGCCAGCGAAACCCATCGCTCCTTCCATATGCGACGAAGCATGATGGGTTTTCGCAAGGACTCAACCCATCCTACGCGCTGAGCGCCGCATCAACGCGCCCCGCCTCGCTTTTTTGCACGGTATCGATAGTCCGCTATCGGCCCAACGGCGAAGTCGCCGCTGTCCGTTGACATGTCCGTTTAATGGGGGCAAAGCCGATTCGTTGTGCGCGCGGCGAGTCTTTCTGTTGATGCGTGCGGCCTCACTGCCTGGATTGCTGTATCCAATACGTCGCTGAGCGTGGCGACCGATCATAGGTTCGGCGGCAGGGATGGCTTCGTTGCGTGATCAGTCGTTCGCGCCGACGTCCGTAAAAAGGAAGCCCGCCGGCGTCTTGGTAAAGACGAAGATGAGCTCGCCGCAGAAGACGAAGTAATTGTCATTGTTCTCTTGATCGCGATCGTAGACGGCCTTGCCGCGCTGGATACACGCGCGATTTTTCGCCGTGAACGAGGTCGGATAGATCTTGGCGCGAAATTGCGCGGCGTCGCGGATTGTGCTGTCGTTCATGAACGGCAATCGCGTCATGCCGGCGACGGCGGCGGAATCGTTTGTCTTCAGCGCCGCGCGAAACTTCTCGATGAAGCCATCGAATTCCTTCTGCAAGGCGGGAGAAGCGACGGCTTTCTTCGGCGCCTGGGCGGCGGCTGGAGCAAGGTTCACGAGAGCGGCTGCGAGCATCATTCTCAGCAAAAATCCCACGAGTCCCTCCATCGACCAAGCCTTCCAACCGATCCAAGTCCATGGTGTTTTGTTGCGTCACGGGGTTTCTGGTTCAACGGCGCAGCCCATGCCTCGCTTCTGCCGTTGAAGGCAAAGCGGACAACAGAAGGAGCCTGTTCTCCAGACAGCGATTCCAGCGAGCTCGTCACCCAAGCCCTGGCGTCTCCCCGCAGGCGAAACAGCAAGGGCTGGGTCAATTCGCGTCGGCGAAAATATTCTTCTTTACCGAAATTCGGATTTAACGTATGTGTCGGCCATCCCGATCCGGCGAAAAGGGGCGGTCGTACGTCGTCACGAGCCGCGGATCGGGCTGCGGTGGACGCATTGGCGCCGTCGCGGATGTGGGACGCAGGGCGGGGCGATGGATTGAGCCGAACCCCGTGAGCGACTTGCAAGCCGCGTTGTACGAACGGCGCCGAAGCCCTGCGAAGCCTTTTGGCGAAGCAGGGTCGTCTGCGTACGGCAAAATCGTGTGGTCCTGGCCGTCGTTGCTACGGTCAAGCCCTGGCGGATGCGGCATCAGCGTCAACCGGCGCGGTGCCGGTGACTTCTGCTGAGGCAACGGAGGCCAGAAGGAATTCGGCTCCGGGGAGAGCACGGCATAAGCCGTCCAACCACTGCGCAGGGAAGGCCGTGTGTTCGGCTTCACCTGTATGCCGCTGTGCAGTTCTTTTTGCGCTACACGCGCACAGCGGACCGTGGGTGCTAGGTCAGCACCCGGCCTTCCCTGCGCCCTTTACTCGAAGAGGGCGTGAAGCGAAGAGCAAACCTCGGGCGGAGACGTCGCGAGAACGTGAAGGTGTGTCTATCGCCCCGCCCTCGGTGTCATCGTCCGCGCAGGCGGACGATCCAGTATTCCACGGACGCCGGTGATCGAGACGGCGCGGCGTACTGGATTCCCCGCCTTCGCGGGGAATGACAGCAGTGATTGGGAGAAACAGTTTGCCACTCCTTGCTCCGTCATTGCGAGGAGCTCTTGCGACGAAGCAATCCAGACTGTTGCTGCGACGGCAGTCTGGATTGCTTCGCGGGGCCTGTCATCGGGCCGCGCTTCGCGCGGACCGGTTGGCTCGCAATGACGAGTTCCCGGCAGGGGCGGTCCAGCAATCTCACAGCGGCGTGCGTTGACGCGCGTTCCCATAGCCGCGAGCAGGCCACGCTTGCAGATGCTGGCAAGCGGCTTCATGCCCGCCTCACAACTTCTCACAAGTCCAAACGGGCGCCCCGCGTAACACGCTGATAGTCAGTTGCGTAACGACACGATCAAAGGACCACGACCATGAAACAGATTATCGACCAGCATCGCCGCCGCTTCCTCGGCATCGCAGCCGGGACCGCCGCCCTCGGCCTCGGCGTGATCGATCTCGCCCGCGCCGAGACGGAAGCGCCGCGCGCCTCCGCATCGAATGCATCCTTCGGCCCGATCAAGCAGATCGACGCCGGTGTCCTCAATGTCGGCTATGCGGAGGCCGGCCCGTCGAACGGCCCAGTGGCGATCCTGCTGCACGGCTGGCCCTATGACATTCACGCCTTCGTCGATGTCGCGCCGATTCTGGCAAAGGCCGGCTATCGCGTGATCATCCCGTACCTGCGCGGCTACGGCTCGACGCACTTCCTCTCCAGCGAAACGCCGCGCAACGGCGAGCCTGCGGCGATGGCCGCCGACATCATCGCGCTGATGGACAAGCTCGACATCAAGAAGGCGGTCGTCGCCGGCTTCGACTGGGGCGCGCGCACCGCCGACATCATCGCGGCGCTGTGGCCGGATCGCTGCCGCGCGCTGGTGTCGGTCAGCGGCTATCTGATCTCGAGCCAGGCCGCCGGCAGCGCGCCGCTGCCGCCATCGGCCGAGTTGCAATGGTGGTACCAGTTCTATTTCGCGACCGAGCGCGGCCGCGCCGGCTACGAGAAGTACACGCACGATTTCGCAAAACTGATCTGGAAGCTGGCCTCGCCGCAATGGAAGTTCGACGATGCCACTTTCAATCGCAGCGCGGCGGCGCTGGACAACGGGGATCATGTCGCGATCACGATCCACAATTACCGCTGGCGGCTCGGGCTCGCCCAGGGCGAGGCGAAGTATGAGGAGCTCGAAAAGAAGCTCGCGGCAGCTCCGCTGATCAGCGTCCCGACGATCACGATGGAAGGCGACGCCAACGGCGCGCCGCATCCTGACCCCAGCGCCTATGCCAAGAAGTTCTCCGGCCGCTATGAATTTCGGCTGATCACGGGCGGCATCGGCCACAATCTGCCGCAGGAGGCACCGCAGGCCTTTGCCAAGGCCGTCATCGACGCCGACGGCGCCTGAGCACTCATTCGATGCCCCGGTCCAGCGCGGCTGGACCGGGGACGTGCCGCGATCCCGCTTGAAGAAACATCATGACGCCTGTTGAACCCGAAACGAAAAAGCGCTCCTACGCTACGGTGATTACGCTTGCCGTGCTCCTTCTCGTCGTTCTCCTGACTTGCGTGCCCTATTTGGTCTCGATCGCCGCTGCCGAAGCACCGGCGCTAAACAACACGGCCGATGCATCGCCGATCTTCGGCGTCACGATTCCGCAGGGCTACAAGCGGTGGGAGCTGGTCGCGCCGGCCGAAGAGGCGGCGCCGCTCGACGAGCTTCGCACTGTCCTTGGCAACCAGACGGCCATCGAGACCTATCAGGCCGGCAAGCTTCCGTTCCCGGACGGCACCATTCTGGTCAAGCGCGCCTGGAAGCGGAAACAGTCACCGGAATTCGCATCCGCGACGATTCCCGGCGCCGCCACCACGGTGCAGGTGATGGTCAAGGATTCCAAAAAATACGCCTCAACCGGCGGCTGGGGTTTTGGCCGCTTCATCAACGGCAAGCCGGTCGACGAGGCCCAGCACCGCACCTGCTTCGCCTGCCACGACGCCCGCGCCAAAAGCCGCGATTATGTCTTCACGCGGCTCGCGCCGTGAGGCGCAAAGGAGTGCAGCAGCACCTCATTCCGCCGCCACCATCTGCTGCGTGCGCCACTGGCCGAGCAGGGCGCGGAGCGAGGCCGGCTTCACCGGCTTGTTGAGCACCGCGATCTTTTCCTCGCGCGCGGCCTGCTGCACGGCGGGGCTGCGGTCGGCGGTGATCAGGATCGCCGGAATGGCATCGCCGAAGCGGCGGCGGACCTCGCGGATCGCGGCGATGCCGTTGCCGCGGTCGAGGTGATAGTCGACGAGCAGGCCGGTGACGCGCTTGCCGGCTGCCTCGATCGCGGCGATCGCAGCTTCGGGATCGGCGACGGCGATCACCTCGGCGTCCCAGGCCTTCAGGAGCGTGCGCATGCCGTCGAGGATCGCGGCATCGTTCTCGATGCAGACGATCAGCGCGCCCGCGATCGGCGCGCGCGCCAGCGGCGTGGCGCTGGTGACGGCGGCCGTGAGGGTGATCGCCTTCGCCGTCGGCACCGTCACCGAGAAGACCGAGCCGCCGCCGACATTGGAGCCGATGGCGATGCTGTGGTTGAGCACGCGCGCCAGCCGTTCGACGATCGACAGCCCGAGGCCGAGGCCGCGCGCGATCCGCGCGCCTTGCTCCAGGCGGTGGAATTCCTTGAAGATCTCGCCGCGCTTGACCGGCGGGATGCCGACGCCGGTGTCGTAGACGCAGATCTTGAGCGAGGCGCCCTGGCGGCGGCAGCCGACCAGCACCCGGCCGCGCGGGGTGTATTTGATCGCGTTGGAGATCAGGTTCTGCAGCAGGCGCCGCAGCAGCAGCCGATCCGACTGCACCGGCAGCGAGCAGGGCACGAAAGCGAGATCGAGGCCCTTGGCGCGCGCGATCGGCGCGAACTCGATCTCGAGCGAGCGCATCAGATCGGCCATCTTGAAGCTCGAGATCGAGGTCGCCATCGCGCCGGCATCCAGCCGGGATATGTCGAGCAGCGCGCCGAGGATCTCCTCGATGGCCTGCAGCGACTCGTCGATGTTCTCGACCAGCCGCGTCTCCTCGCCATTGTGCTGGCGCTCGACCAGGCTGGTGACATAGAGCCGCGCCGCATTCAGCGGCTGGAGAATGTCGTGGCTCGCCGCGGCGAGGAAGCGCGTCTTGGAGATGCTGGCATCTTCCGCCGTGCTCTTGGCCAGCGCGAGTTCCGAGTTCAGTCGGGTCAATTCCTCGGTGCGGTCGCGCACGCGCTTTTCCAGCGTCGCATTGGCGCGCTCCAGCGCTTCCGCCGCCTCGAAGGTCGGTGTAACGTCGGTGAAGGTGATGACGAAGCCGCCGCCGGGCATGCGGTTGGTGAGCACTTCGATCACCATGTGACGTTCCGGCAGACGCTCGAGATAGGGCTCGCTGTCGGTGGTATAGGCCACGAGCCGCTGCTCGATCATCGCCTCGCGATCGGACTGATCGTCCGGATCGCTTACGCCCATGAATTCCAGGATTTCTCGCAAGGGCGTGCCGAACTGGATGAAATGCGGGGGAACGTTGAGGAGATCGCCGAACTGACGGTTGGAGCAGATCAGTTGTAGATCCGCATCGAACACCGCGATGCCCTGGCGCACATGATTGAGCGCGGTCTGGAGGATCTCGCGGTTGAAATGCAGCGCCGCATGGGAATCGTCGAGCAGCTTCAGCGCAGCCTTGGCGGAGACCGTCCGCTTGCGCAGCAGCAGCGACATCACGAGGCGCGAGGACGCAGCTCCGATCGACGAGGCGATCAGGTGCTCGGCGTGCTGCAGCAGCTCGAAATCGGCGGGTGCCCCGGGCTCGAGCCGCACGTTGCGCCGCGCCGAGAAGGCTTCGAAGGAATGCCGGGCGCGGTCGGGCCCGAGATATTGCGCCACCGTGGTCTGGATGTCCTGCACCGTGACGGTGGTGCGCCAGCGGCGGAAATTCGGGGCGATCGGGGCGAGCGTGTCGGGCACGAACAGATCGGCCTGCACCAGCTCGATCGACGACGGCCGCCGCGCCAGCGAGAGCAGCACATAGGTGAGGATGTTGAGCGACAGCGACCAGATCACGCCGTGCATCAGCGGCGGCAGGTCGGCGCCGAACAGCGCTTGCGGCCGCAGCGCCTCGATTCCGAACGGACCGTGCTGGAGCAGCAGGATGCCCGTCGTCGAGGAATCCATGAAGCTCGGTATGAACAGCGTGTAGAGCCACACCGCAAAGCCGACCAGCATGCCGCCGATCGCGCCGCGCGCGGTCGCGCGCCGCCACAGCAGCCCGCCGAAGAAGCTCGGCGCGAGCTGGGCGATGGCGGCAAAGGAGAGCAGGCCGATCGCGACGAGCTGGGTGTTGCCGAGCGCGCGGTAGTAGAAATAGGCCATCACCATGATGGCGAAGATCGCGAGCCGGCGCGAGCGCAGCAGGAAGTCGCTGAAATCGGCGCCGCCTGTGCGTCCCTGCGGCCGCCGTTGCAGCACCAGAGGCACCACGAGGTCGTTCGAGACCATGATCGAGAGCGCGACGCATTCGACGATGACCATCGCGGTTGCCGCCGACAGGCCGCCGACGAAGATGGCGACGCTGAGCAGATCCGCGCCGCCCTCCATCGGCAACGCCAGCACATACATATCAGGGTCGGCCGCGCCGAACGGGAAGCTGACGAGGCCGGCGAGCGCGATCGGGATCACGAACAGATTGATGGCGACGAGGTAGAGCGGGAACAGCCAGCGCGCGCGGCCGACCTCGGCGTCGCTGGAATTCTCCACCACGCTGACATGGAACTGCCGCGGCAGCAGCATGATCGCGCACAGCGACAGCAGCGTCATGGTCAGGAAGTTGCCGATCGACGGCGAATAGTTGATCGTGCGCACCGCCTCCGGCGTCTTCATCGCGCGCTCGATGAGTTCCTGCGGCGAGAACATCCAGAAGGTGACGAAGATGCCGGCAGCGAGGAAGGCGACCAGCTTGACGATGGATTCGGTCGCGACCGCCAGCATCAGGCCGTGCTGATGCTCGGTCGCATCGGTCTGCCGGGTGCCGAACAGCACGGCGAAGGCCGCCATTGCCAGCGTCACCATCAGCGCCATGTCGCCGAGGATCGGGATGTGGGAGAAAGCCTGATCCTCGCTGAGGATCGTCTGCAGCGAGGACGCCACCGCCTTGAGCTGGAGCGCGATGTAGGGCACCGAGCCGATGATCGCGATCAGCGCCACGGTCGCCGCCACGGCTTGGCTCTTGCCATAGCGCGCGCCGATGAAGTCGGCGATCGAGGTGATGTTGTGGGCCTTCGCAAGCTGGATCACGCGGCGGAGCACGCCGGCACCGAGCCCGATCATCAGGATCGGGCCGACATAGATCGCAAGGAAATCGGTCGAGGTGCGGGTGGCGAAGCCGACCGAGCCGAAGAAGGTCCAGGAGGTGCAGTAGATCGCCAGCGACAGCGGATAGATCAGCCCGGACGCGCGGCCGGGTCCGGCCAGCGAGCGGCGGTCGCCATGGCTCGCCACCAGGAACAGGAAGCCGATATAGCCGAAGGCGGCGGCGATCACGCCCCAGTCGTGCAGCATGGCGAGCGCGCTTCTCCCTGGGCGCCAACGCGCCCGGTCTCATTTTCCCTGCAAATCTAGCGCGTTGCAGGGACGCAAGCGACAGCGAAATGCCGTGCGGGGGGAGGAACTGGGGTTGTCGTTAAGCCGTAGGATGAGCTGCCGGCTCTCCCTCGCCCCGCTTGCGGGGAGAGGGTGGGGTGAGGGGGGCTCTCCGCGGGGACGGTGACAGTTGGACTCGCGGAGACTCCCCCTCACCCGGATCGCATCTGGCGATGCGATCCGGCCTCTCCCCGCAAGCGGGGAGAGGCAAGAGAAGAAGCCTACTCCGCCGCCAGCGACTTCTGCTTGAGCGGCAGGCCGAGGCGGTCCCACACTTGCAGCAGGGCTTCGGCGAGCTGATCGATCAGGCCGTCGTCGTGATAGGGCGAGGGCGTGATGCGCAGGCGCTCGCTGCCCTTGGCCACCGTCGGATAGTTGATCGGCTGAATGTAGATGCCGTGTTCCTCCAGCAGCAGGTCGGAAGCCTGCTTGCACTTCTCGGCGTCGCCGATGAATAGCGGCACGATGTGGGTGTCGCTCGACATGACAGGCAGGCCGGCGGCATTGAGGATCGCCTTGACACGGGCGGCGCGGTCCTGGTGGCGCTCGCGCTCCCAGTTCGAGGTCTTCAGATGCTTGATCGCGGCGGTCGCGGCCGAGCAGATCGCCGGCGGCAGCGCGGTGGTGAAGATGAAGCCCGGCGCGTAGGAGCGCACGGCGTCGATGATCTGGCCGTTGGCCGCGATGTAGCCGCCGAGGCAGCCGAAGGCCTTGGCCAGCGTGCCTTCGAGGATGTCGATGCGATGCATGACGCCGTCGCGTTCGGCGATGCCGCCACCGCGCGGGCCGTACATGCCGACCGCGTGAACCTCGTCGACATAGGTCATCGCGCCGTATTTCTCGGCGAGATCGCAGATCTTGGCGAGCGGGGCGACGTCGCCGTCCATGGAATAGAGGCTCTCGCAGACGATCAGCTTGGGCCGGTTCGGGTCGGCCGCCTTCAACAGCTCCTCGAGATGCGCCAGATCGTTGTGGCGGAACACGACCCGCTCGCAGCCCGACTGGCGGATGCCCTCGATCATCGAATTGTGGTTGAGCTCGTCCGACAGGATGAGACAGTTCGGAATGAGCTTTGCGATGGTCGGGATGCCGGTCTGGTTCGAGACATAGCCCGAGGTGAACAGCAGCGCGGCTTCCTTGCCGTGGAGATCGGCGAGCTCGGCCTCGAGCTGGACCAGCGGATGATGCGTGCCGGCGATGTTGCGGGTGCCGCCGGCGCCGGTGCCGACGCGGGTCGCGGTCTCGACCATGGCGCCGACCACTTTCGGGTGCTGGCCCATGCCGAGATAATCGTTGGAGCACCAGATCACGACGTCGCGCTTGCCCTTGGGCGAGTGCCAGACCGCATGCGGGAATCGGCCGGCCGTGCGTTCGAGATCAGCGAATACGCGATAGCGCCGTTCACTGTGCAGACGATCGAGGGCGGAATTGAAGAACTGGCTGTAATCCATCGGCAAAACCTAAGACGGAACTGACCAAAAGGGCCGCATCTTCTTAGAGCTTTTCCAGCTCCAATGTCTATGCGCTATCCCACATCTGGCCCTGGAGGGCATTTGGGCAAAATGCCCTATCGTGCGATTTGAAACTTGATCCCGATCAAGTTGGCGCGAGATATAATGCTGCTTTGCAGCATCTGCCGAAGCGCCGGTCTATCCGGCCTTGGCCTTCTTGCGCGGCTCGGCCCGCGAATCCTTGACCACCGCAGGCTTCAACCAATCCGAATTGCGCAAGGCATGTGTCACGCAATCGTGGATGTGGGTGTGCAGCACCTTATTCGCGCCCCTGGCGTCCCGCTTCAGCGCCAGCTCTTTCAACTCGCGATGTTCGGCGGCCGCCATCTCGCCGCGAAACACCACGGCGATCATCTGGTAGCGCAGATAGCGGTCGTAGACCGCGGCGTGCGCATCGAGCAGCACCTTGGAGCCGCAGGCCGCAACGAGCGCGCGGTGAAACTGGAAATCGCATTGTTTCCAGCTCTCGGCGTCGGATCGCTCGCCTGACAGCAGCATGCGCTCCATCGCGGCAAGCTTGTGATGAGCCGAGACGATGTGCGCCTCCCAGTCGAGATCGCCGGCCGCGAACGACTTCTCGATCATGTGGCCTTCGAGCAGCTCGCGCAGCTCGGCGATCTCCTGGAATTCCGCCGCCGAGATCGGCGCCACCTCGAAACCGCGCTGGCCTTCGGCAACGACGAAACCCTCCGAGCACAGCCGGTTCAGCGTCTCGCGCAGTGTCGAGATGCTTGTGCCGTAGGCGCTGCTCATCCGTTCGAGCTTGAGCTTCTGACCCGGCGTCAGCTTGCCGAAGATCAGGTCGGTGCGGATGCGGCGATAGGCGCTGTCGCCCACGGTTTCGGCGGTCGTCTCGGGAAGGGTGTCCATGCCTCATCCTAGCGCTTTGGACGTGCGTTTTGACAAATTTCCAAGCTTTATCAAGTGTTTCTTTTAATATCATACAAAATAGAAAATATAGGTTGATTTATCATTCGTCCTATAAGACTTTCCCGCCCCTAAGAACGAGATCAATCGGGGGAGGGGGCGATGCCCGTTCGGTTCAAACGTCTGGTTTTCGTTGCTGCGATCGGCGCGGTCGCTCTGGGCGCAATGGGGCCGGCCTCGGCGCAGGCCACCCAGGAGCGCACCATCCGCTGGGGGCACCTCAACAACACCGATCATCCCGTCAGCAAAGGCGTGCAGAAATTCGTCGAGATCGTCGCGGCAAAGAGCGGCGGCAAGATCAAGGTGCGCGAATATCCGGCCAATCAGCTCGGCAGCGAGATGCAGCAGCAATCGGCGCTGCGCGCCGGCACCCAGGAGATGCAGTCGCCGGCGACGACCTCGCTGGTCGGCATCGTCAAGGATTACGGGCTGATCGATTTCCCCTTCATCGTCTCGACCCCGCAGCAGGCCGATGCGCTGCTCGACGGACCGCTCGGTGCGGCGCTGCTGGCGAAACTGCCGGAGAAGGGGCTCGTCGGCCTCGCCTATTGGGATCTCGGCTTCCGCAACGTCACCAACAGCCGGCGGCCCATCACCAAGGGCGAGGACCTCGACGGCATCAAGATCCGCGTGATCCCGAACCCGGTGTATCTGGAGACCTTCAAGGCGTTCAACGCCAACCCGGTGCCGATGAGCTTCTCCGAGCTCTACAGCGCGCTGGAGACCCGCACCGTCGATGGCCAGGAGAATCCATTCTCCGTGATCCTTTCGAACAAGTTTTACGAGGTGCAGAAATATCTCAGTGTTACCAACCACACCTATTCGACCAACATCATCCTGATCTCCAAGAAATTCTGGGACGGGCTTTCGCCCGATGAGCAGAAGATCCTGCAAGATGCCGCGATCGAGGCCCGTGACTACCAGCGCAAGGTCAGCCGCGAGCAGGCCAAGGCCGCGATCGACGAGCTCAAGGCCAAGGGCATGGAGATCAACGCGATCGCGCCGGCCGAGCTCGACCGCATGCGCGCGAAGACCAGGCCGATCGCGGAGAAATTCTCTGCCGATTACGATCCTGCGCTCGTCAAGCTGTTCAACAGCGAGCTCGATCGCGTTCATGCGCTGAAGCCCTGAGCCAACGCGCCGGAGCGGTCAGAGATCATGAAAACGATCGTCGACGCCTACTTCCGGCTGCTGCGCGCAGTCATCGCGGTGCTGCTCGCCGCCATGGTGGTGCTGGTGTTCGGCAATGTGGTGCTGCGCTACGGCTTCAATTCCGGCATCGCTGTCTCGGAAGAGCTGTCGCGCTGGCTGTTCGTCTGGATGGTGTTCCTGGGTGCGATCATCGGCATGAAGGAGCACGCCCATCTCGGCGTGGACAGTCTCGTCAAGGTGCTGCCGCCGCTCGGTCGTAAGCTCTGCTACGGCCTCAGCCACGCGTTGATGCTGTACGCTTCAGTGCTGCTGACGGAAGGATCGTGGAAGCAGGCGGTGCTGAACTGGGACACGGTGGCGCCGGCCTCCGGGCTCTCGGTCGGCCTGTTCTATGCCGCCGGCATCGTGTTCGGCGCCTCCTCCTGCGTGATCATCGTGTACGAGCTTTACCGGCTCGCCACCCGGCAGATCGCCGATGCCGATCTCATCGCCATCAGCGAGTCCGAGGAACTCGCGCATTCTCCCGACGCCGCCGGCGGAAAGCTTCAGGGATGACCGTCGCCGTCTTCACCGTCTCGCTGCTGGGCACCATGGCGATCGGCATGCCGATCGCGTTCGCCCTGATTGTCTGCGGCATCGCGCTGATGACGTATCTTGCGATGTTCGACTCCCAGATCATCGCGCAGAACGTCATCAACGGCGTCGATTCCTTTCCGCTGATGGCGGTGCCGTTCTTCATCCTCGCCGGCGAGGTCATGAACACCGGCGGATTGGCGCGGCGCATCCTCAATTTCGCGATCGCGCTGGTCGGGCATTTCCGCGGCGGCCTCGGCTATGTCGCGATCCTCACCTCCTGCATCCTGGCCTCGCTGTCGGGTTCGGCGGTTGCGGACGCCGCGGCGCTAGGCGCGCTCCTGGTGCCGATGATGGCCGCCGCAGGCCACAGCCGTGCCAGTGCGGCCGGCCTCGTCGCGGCGGGCGGGATCATCGCTCCCGTGATCCCGCCCTCGATCGGCTTCGTCATCTTTGGTGTCGCCGCCAACGTCTCCATCACAAAGCTGTTTCTAGCCGGCATCGTGCCGGGCCTGCTGCTCGGCGTCGGCCTGTGCGTTGCCTGGTGGTGGGTGGTTCGCAGGGAGAACCCGGCGCGCCTGCCGCGCAAGAGCGTCGCCGAGATCTGGCGCGCGCTGATCGACGGCTTCTGGGCCTTGATGCTGCCGATGATCATCATCTTCGGCCTGCGCTTCGGCATCTTTACGCCGACAGAAGCCGCCGTCGTCGTTGCCGTCTATTCGCTTGTCGTGGCGATGGGCGTCTATCGCGAGCTCAGGCCGTCGCAACTGCCGGCGCTGCTGGTCTCGACCGCGCAGACCACGGCCGTGGTGATGTTCCTGGTCGCCGCCGCGCTGGTGTCGTCCTGGCTGATCACGGTTGCCGAAATCTCCGACCAGATCGTCGCGCTGGTCAAGCCGTTCGCGGGCAACCAGACGCTCCTCACCATCGTCCTGATGATCATCGTCGTGATCGTCGGCACCGCGCTCGACATGACGCCGACGATCCTGATCCTGACACCGATCCTGATGCCGATCGTCAAGCAGGCCGGCATCGACCCCGTCTATTTCGGCGTGCTCTTCATCATCAACAACGCGATCGGCCTGATCACGCCGCCGGTCGGCGTCGTGCTCAATGTGGTCGCCGGCGTCTCCCGCGTCTCGATGGACGATCTGATCCGTGGCGTCTGGCCCTTCATGATCGCGCAGCTGGCTGTGCTAGCCTTGCTGACGCTGTTCCCCGTTCTCGTCACCGGCCCGGCCAAGTGGTTCGGCGGCTAACTCCCAGAAGGACCCTTCCATGAAGCGCGTGATGATCCTCAACGGCCCCAACCTCAATATGCTCGGCATCCGCGAGCCGCATATCTATGGCACGACCACGCTCGCAGAGGTCAACGCGAGCTGCGAAGAGGCTGCCGCCAAGCTCGGACTCAAGCTCGCCTTCCATCAGTCCAACCATGAAGGCGTGCTGGTCGACCTGATCCAGTCGGCGCGCCAGGATGCCGATGCCATCGTCATCAATCCGGCGGGCCTGTCCTTCACCTCGGTCTCGATCATGGATGCGATCAAGACGTTTGAGGGCCCGGTGCTGGAGGTGCACATCTCCAACATCCACGCCCGCGACGAATATCATCGCCACTCGAAGATCTCGTTCGTGGCGACCGGCGTGATCTGCGGGCTGGGGCCGTTCGGCTACATCGCCGCGCTGCACGCGATCGCGAATATGAAGTGAGGTGTTAGCCGCAGCGACAGTGCGCTCCCTCGCCCCGTTCTTACGGGGAGAGGGTTGGGGTGAGGGGACTCTCCGCGGGGACGGTGAGAGTTGAGGTCGCGGAGACTCCCCCTCACCCGGAATCCGCGCTCCGCGCGCATTCCGGCCTCTCCCCGCAGGCGGGGAGAGGCGAAGACCAAACTCACGTCGTCCGGAACTGCAGCACGCCGTCCTTCGTCGCGGCCGTCAGCCGGCCCTCGACGATCATGTAGTTGACGTGGGCGACGAGCTCGCCGGCGGCAAAGCCCATCTGGTGTTCGTCCAGCACGTGCTTGTTGAATACCACGGGCACCAGTTCTCGCGAGGTCTTCGGCTGTTCGCGGCAGGCGTCCGCGATCAGGCGGCAGCGCTCCTCGTGGTGGTCGGCGAGCTGCTTGATGCGGGTCTTGAGGCCGTAGAACGGCACGCCGTGGCCGGGCAGCACCAGGAGGTCATAAGGCAAGGTGGTGGTGAGGCTTGCGAGCGATGCGAGATATTCGCCGAGCGAATTCTGGTCGGGCTCGACCGCCCACACGCTGACGTTCGGCGAGATCTTGCTCAGCACCTGGTCGGCGGAGAGGAACAGCTTGTCGTCGGCGCAATACAGCATCACCTGGTCGAGCGCGTGCCCGCCGCCGGTGATCACCTTGAAGCGGCGCGGGCCGATCACGATCTCGTCGCCATGCGAGATGCGGCGGTAGGACGGCGGCAGCACCGACACCTGCTTGAGATAATCCTGGCCGCGGCCGAGCAGCTTTTCGGTGAGCGACTCGTCCATGCCGTGACGGCGGAAGAACAGCCGCTGCGCGTTGCGACGCTCCTCGGTGCCGCGGTTCTGGTGATAGACCGATTGCAGGTATTCGACCTGCGACATTACCAGCGGGCAGTTGAAGCGCTCCACGATCCAGCCCGCGAGGCCGACATGATCGGGATGCGAGTGCGTGACGATCAGGCGCGTGATGTTGACGCCCTTCAGCGGGCCGTCGAACAGTTTCGTCCAGGCCTCGATCGTCTCCTCGTTGCCGAAGCCGGCATCGACCATGGCGTAGCCGTCGCCGTCGGCAAGCAGATAGATGTTCACGTGATTGAGGCGGAACGGCAATTTCAGCCGCGCCCACAACACGCCGGGTCGGACCTCCACGACCTCGTCGTGGCCGGGATGCTGTTCCCAGGGATAGCGCAGGGCCTCGGCGGAGGACTGCACGGTGTCGGGTTTCGAATGCATGCACTATCGGTACCCGCACATGGGGCGGGACGCCAGCCGAAAAAGGACAGGCCGTGGTCTCCGCATGGCCGGCATACCGGGCGGCGTTTTTCCGCGTGCCGGTTGAAGTCTGCCAAAAGCGCAGTCATTCCGGGGCGCGCGGCAGCGCGAACTATGGTGCGCGGTTGCGCACCTGAGAATCCGGAGATTGTAGCGCGAGATTCCGGGGTCGGCGCTGCGCGCCGCCCCCGAATGACGGTCAGGCCGCCCGCATGTTGTTGAGGAACGCGTCGATCTCTCCGCGCAGCATGTCGGCCTCGCGGCGGAGCGCGTCGGAGGCGCCCAGCACTTCGCTTGCCGCCGCGCCGGCCTCGGCGGACGCCGTGGAGACGCCGACGATGTTGCTGGAGACCTCGCTGGTGCCGCCGGCCGCATGCTGGATGTTGCGGGCGATCTCGCGGGTGGCCGCGCCCTGTTCCTCGACCGCGGCTGCGATCGTGGTGGTGACGTCGTTGATCTCGCCGATGATGCGGCCGATGCCCTGGATCGCACCGACCGCGGAGGTCGTCACCTGCTGCATGCTGGCGATCTGGGAGCGGATCTCTTCGGTCGCTTTCGCGGTCTGGCTCGCGAGGCTCTTCACTTCGGAGGCGACCACCGCGAAACCGCGGCCGGCCTCGCCCGCGCGCGCCGCCTCGATGGTGGCGTTGAGCGCGAGCAGGTTGGTCTGGGAGGCGATGGTCTGGATCAGGTCGACGACGACGCTGATGCGGCTTGCGCTGTCGGCGAGGCTCTGCACCGTGGTGTCGGTGGCGCCGGCCTCGTCGACCGCCTTCCTGGCGATCGCGGCCGAGGTGACGACCTGCTTGCTGATCTCCTCGATCGAGGACGACAGCTGCTCGGTGCCTGACGATACCGTCTGCACGTTGACCGAGGTCTCTTCCGCGGCGGAGGCGACCGCGTTCACCAGTGCGTTGGACTGATCGGCGGTAGTCGACATGCTCTGCGCGGTCGATTGCATCGAATTGGCCGATTGCGCCAGATTGTCGAGCGCGGAGCGCACCGTGCCCTCGAACTCGGCGATCCTGGCTTCCATGCGTGCGGCGCGCTCGGCCTTGGCGACCCGATCCTTGTCCTGCTCGCCGGCGAGCGCGCGGGCCTCGACCATGCTGCCGCGGAACACGGTCAGCGTGTCGGTCATCGCGCCGATCTCGTCATTGTGCTTCGAGCGCGCGATCTCGGTGTCGAGGTCGCCGGCCGAGAGCTGCTGCATGGCGCGCTGCAGACCGGTGATCCGGCGCAGGATATTGCGGCCGACATAGAGCCAGACGAACAGGGCCGAGCCGACCAGCATCAGCGCGCCCAGCCCCAGCATGACCGTTGTGGCGAGCGAAATCTCCTGCCGCGCCTGGAAGGTCGAGGCGTTGGTCTCCTTCTGCACGCCGTCGACAAGCTGCTGCACGCTGATGCCGAGGCCGACATTGAGCTTGCGTGTCTCGTCCAGGATGGTCTGGCCATAGTCGATGGAGTCGAGCTCCTTCTCGCGCAGATTGAACACGCCGGTCTTGCCGGTGCCGAGCGCGAGCAGCTTTTCCGCCGTCGCACGCAGCATCTTGTTGCCCTCATTGTCCGGCAGCAGATCGAGGTTGGACCGCAGGCGTCCCTGTGCCGTCTTGAACTCCTTCTGGATGTCGTCGAGCTTATCGCTCGTGCTCGCCGACAACGCCGCGCTCATGTCGGCGGCTGCGAGATTGCCGCTGGCAACGACGTTGCCGAGCTGGCCGACGGTCTGCGCGGCTTCGGTGGCATCTTCGGCCGACAGATTTGCCGAGCCGAGAATGGCGTTGACCCGGGTCTGCGCGTCCAGCATCGCCGGACTGGCCGCGCCGACGAAGGCGCCCTGGGCGCTGCGCAGCACGTCATATTGCTTGTCATGGAGGGCCGCGATGTCCAGCCGTTCGCGGGCGGCCTTGGCCAGGCTCTGGGCCGCCTCGTTAATGCTCTTCATCGTCTCGCTGAGTCCGGAGACGACAGCCTTGTCGCCGCCGAGCTCGATGATCTCGTTGAGCTTCTGCTGCGTCTGCTCCTGCAATTCCCTGAGCTTCTTGGTGCGCTCGTTCAGGGCTTCCTCGCTTTGAGCCGCAAGCAGGGCAGGTCCCTGTGCGGCAAGGCTCGCGCTCAGGGCCGACAATTGCAGGCTGGCAGCAAGGCGCGGAATGTCCCGCCCGCTCAGTTCCGTCATGCGTCCGCCGAGATTCTGCAGCGCGAGGCCGGCGCCGGCTGCGATCACGAGGCCCATGCCCGCAATCACGCCGAAGGCCGCAAACAGGCTACCGCGCACGCCCCATTGTGGCTTTTTGAAACGAGGCTTGGATCGACCAAGCAAACGGCCAACGCCCAGACGGATCGCCATCGAAATTCCCCCACGCTCTTGCTTCTGTTTTGTGGCGGGCAGTATCGGCAGGGCCGGTTAAAAAAATCGCAATTGGTGCAATCGCTTGCGTTGGTTCCGCACAGCGAAAAAAGAAGGGCCGGCGAGATCGCCGGCCCTTGGTCGGATTGAGGTTTTGCCAGCCGATCAGTAGCGCGCGACCGCTGGGCTCGCCCAGTTGAAGCGGTAGTTGAGGCCCGCCTTGACCGTGTGGTCGTCGGTGGTGAAGCTGCCGGTGCCCGCCAGCGGACCGCCGGTGAAGCTCGCGTCGCCGAAATTGTAGTATTGGTACTCGGCCTTGGCCGACCAGTTCGGGGCAAACATGTATTCGAGGCCGGCGCCGACGGTGTAGCCGTTGCGGTGGTCGCCGGTGATGACGAAAGCGGTCGGCACGCCGCCTACGGTCACCTTCTCGTTGTTGTCGGAATAGGCGTAGCCGCCCTTCACGTAAACGAGGCCCGGACCCCAGGTGTAGCCGACGCGGCCGGTGATCGAGCCGAGGCCACGCTGATCATTGGTGTAGGCGACGCCGCCCGGGAACACCGCACCGACGCTGCCGGACAGCCAGGAATACTGGCCTTCGACGCCGACCACGAAGTTCGGGTTGAACTGCCAGTCCGCACCGACCTGCACGCCGCCGAGGAAACGGCCATTGCCGTTGTTGCCGGTGGAAAGGCCGTTGAAATTGTTGTCGCTGGAGAAGGCGCCGCCGAGATGGCCACCAATGTAGAAGCCGGTCCAGTTATAGATCGGCGCGACGTAGGCCGGCGCCGGCGTCTTGTAGTAGTTGCGGTTACCGAGATCGGCACCGACGGCCGGCGCGGCAGCGCCCGCCACCAGCAGCGCCACGGTCGCAAACAGAATCTTCTTCATAGTCTTGAACTCCAACACGTAAGGTCCCCGGCAGGCGCGCTCTTTCGCGCCGTCGTTGGTTTTGCAGATAGCTTGCTTTTGACGAAAATGCTGTCACATCCGTGGCACAGCGGCAGCCAGCCTAACTTATTGGGCTGCAATTGATTTTTGTGCTTAATGGCAGCTTAAGAAATGCTGAAGGAAGGCTTAATTCTGCGCGGCTGGTGAGCTTGCGCGCGTGTTTCGTTAACCAAGACGCCGCAGTACCTCGTCGCGCATTTGCGCGCGGAACGCTGCGCGCTTGGCAGGCCGGTCCTCCTCGCGCACGTCGTGACGATCGAAGATGTCGAACTTCTCCAGGATCGGATAGCGCTCGCTCGCCATCGCGAGCACGCGCAGCACCTTGGTCGCCGACGGCGTCGGGCCGCTCACCTCCCAGCGCCGGATCGTGTCTGCCCCGCCCTTCTCCGGCAAGCCACAGAGCCTCGCCATATCGGCTGCCGTCAGCTTGCGCTCGATGACGTCGGAGAGGTCGCTGCGAAGCTGCTTCAGTTCAGGGCCGGTCATGTCACTCGCGTCCAGGAAGTCGTTCAGGCCATGCACTAGCGCTGATTCGGGTCCATCCGAAGGCGGCGCGCCCCGCTGCGGCACCTTCGCGCGCGCACGGAGTTATGAACGAGAGGCCTATGGAAATCTTCCGATGCATGATCAGATGACGAAAGGGGCACCCCAGCGAGGAGGGATCAGCCATGACCAACACCAGGCTCGCCATCGCCGCACTCATCACTGCCGGACTGCTTGCTGCTCCCTTCGCGGCTGAAGCGAAGAAGGCCCGCTCGAGCAGACATTATTACAACACAACCGTGGTGGGTCCGACCTATAGCGGTGCCGGGGCGCCGGTAGCAGCTCAGCCCAGGGCGGCTTACGGCTCGTCGGGACAGACAGTCGGCACGGTTACGGCGCCGTCGATCGGGTCGTACAATTGGCCGTCGGTCGGCGTGACCAACGCGGTTCCGACCTGGAGCAACACCACGAGATAAGCGCGCCCGTGCGGGCAATGGAGTGTCGTCACCGCTTTGCTCGCGCCGTCCCCGGCTCGAGATGTGCTTTTCAGTCAAGGGCGATCACGCCGAGGCGCGAAGCCACCGAAAGCGGGCGTCCGCGCCTAGATCCCGCGGCCGGTCTGTTGACCGATCACGCAGCGCCATGCCGCCAGGCGCTCGGCCGGATGCTGGTTCATCCATTCGGCGAGCTGCGGCGCGCCCATCAGGCAGGACTGCACCGAGACCTGTGCGAAGTCCGAGGTGGTGACGATCTGCTCGTGGCAATTGGTCGGAGAGGCGAGGCTGCAGAGTACGGCAATGATCTTGATCACGACAGATTACCCCTCTCGCGGCCGATGAACGGGCGACCGATCGCCGGCTTGTCCTGCCCCTCGTTGGCCGGATCGGCCGGTGGGAAGATGCTGTCGTAGATGGCGCGAGCCTCCGCGATGAGGCGTGCTCGCTCGCGTTCGGATTTCGAGACAAATCGAATAACTTCGCCCATGTTGGCTCCGAATATCAGTTTATGAGTCCGTCATGAGATGACGTTGATCATTCAATGGTCATCTAAGGTGCCGCCTTCGGCTATGAAGCGGCGTATCTGATCACGACGGATAAAAAGCGCGTGACCGCGTCCCAAAGAACCCAACTTCCCCGGTGTGTCTCACACGCCGGGTTGTGAATCCGTTCACTACGTCACACTCGTTGTACGGATCTCGCCGGCGCGCGAACGATTGCTGGTGTCGACTTACTCCTTGCTGCCATCGGCAACGATGGTCCACGAAGCAAATGCTGCTGGATCGAATTTGTTTCGACTGCTGGAGCGTGCAAGTTTTTGGAACCATCACGAAGGTCGATGAACGACGACCAGCCGCTTACGCTGCCGGCGCGCGCTCCTTCCGCCCCGGCACTGCCGCCAGCAGCTCGCGCGTATACACATGCTCGGGCGCGGCGAAGAGTTGTGCGGTCGGCTTCAACTCGACGATGGCACCGCGCTGCATCACCGCGATGCGGTCGCAGATCTGGGCGGCGACGCGTAAGTCGTGGGTGATGAACAGCATCGACAGGCCAAGGCGCGCCTTGAGGTCCTCGAGCAGCTTCAACACCTGCGCCTGCACCGAGACATCGAGTGCGGAGACCGCTTCGTCCGCGACGATGATCTCGGGCTCGAGCGCGAGCGCGCGCGCAATGCCGATGCGCTGGCGCTGGCCGCCGGAGAACTCGTGCGGATAGCGTTCCAGTGCGCCGGCATCCAGGCCGACCATCTTCAAGAGATCGCGGGCGCGGTCGAAGGCGACCTTCGGATCGGTGCCGGCCGCGATCGGGCCGTCGGTGATGATGTGGCCGATCTTGCGGCGGGGATTGAGCGAGGCGAACGGATCCTGGAAGATCATCTGAATACGGTGGCGCTCGGCGCGTAGCGCCTTGCCCGAGAGTGAGGTGAGATCGGTTTCGCCGATCCGCACCGTGCCGCGGTCGGCTTCGATCAGCCGCATGACGAGGCGTGCCACCGACGATTTGCCGGAGCCGGATTCGCCGACGAGGCCGAGCGTCTCGCCCCTGAGGATGTTGAAGTTGACCCCGCGCGCCGCATCAACGCGGCGGTCCTCGCGAAACCAGCCGCCCGAGGTGACGTAGGTCTTGTCCAGCCCGATCACCTCGACGGCCCTGGCCTGCTCGTCGAGCGCCTCGCGCACCGGCGGATCCATCGACGGCACGGCAGCGAGCAATGCCTTGGTGTAGTCGTGCTGCGGCTCGTTGAAGACGGCAGAGGCCGGACCTTCCTCGACGACCTTGCCATGCCGGAGCACCACGACTTGGTCGGCGATGTCGGCGACCACGCCGAAATCATGGGTGATGAACATCACCGCCATGTTGCGGTTGCGCTGGAGATTGCGGATCAATTTCAGGATCTGCGCCTGCGTGGTGACGTCGAGCGCGGTGGTCGGTTCGTCCGCGACCAGCACGGCCGGCTCGAGCGCGAGCGCCATCGCGATCATGGCGCGCTGGCGCTGGCCGCCGGAGAGCTGGTGCGGATAGGCGCGCACGATGCGCTCGGGGTCGGGCAGGCCGACCTCGCGCGCCAGCGACAGGGCCTTGGCGCGCCGCTCCTTGGGCGTCAGCAGGCCGTGCGCCTCGAACATCTCCGCCATCTGGTCGCCGATCCGCATCAACGGATTGAGCGCGGTCATCGGCTCCTGGAAGATCATCGCGAGCCGGCGGCCGCGCAAATCGCGCCAGCCGTCGTCGTCGAGCTTGAGCAGGTCGCGGCCTTCGAACTGGATCTCGCCGGAGGCGACCGAGACCGTGTCCGGCAACAGGCCCATCAGCGCATGCGCGCACATCGACTTGCCGGAACCGGATTCGCCGACGACGCAGACGATCTTGCCGGGCCGCAGGTCCAGCGAGACGCCGTCGACGGCGAAGGGACGCTCGGCGCCCTTGGGCAACGCGATTTGCAGGTTCTTGATCGAGACGGCGGGCGGCGCGGTCATCATCAGCGGCCCTCGCGCGACAGGCGCGGATTGAGCGCGTCGTTGAGGCCTTCGCCGATCAGGTTCAGTCCGAGCACCGAGATCAGGATGGCGACGCCGGGGAAGACGGTGATCCACCAGGCCTGGCGGATCACGGTGCGGCCGGCGCCGACCATGTAGCCCCAGGAGATCAGGTTGGGATCGCCGAGGCCGAGGAACGCCAGCGAGGATTCCAAAAGGATCGCGGTCGCCACCATCAGCGAGGCCAGCACGATCACCGGCGACAGCGCGTTGGGCAGGATCTCGCGCAGGATGATCCAGCTGTTGCTCTGGCCGGTGACCACAGCGGCCTGGACGTATTCGCGCGTGCGCAGCGACAGCACCTCGCCGCGCACGAGGCGGGCGACCGGTGGCCAGCTCACCACCGCGATCGAGGCCACGATCGAATAGATCGAAGGCTGCAGGATAGCGACCAGCACGATCGCGAGCGCGAAGCTCGGGATGGTCTGGAAGAATTCGGTGAAGCGCATCAGGGCGTCGTCGACCTTGCCGCCGAAATAACCGGCCATGGCGCCGATGGGAACGCCGACGACCAGCGCGACCAGGGTGGAGACGAGACCGACCAGCAGCGACACGCGGGCGCCGAAGATCATGCCGGCGAACACGTCGCGGCCGAGCGCATCGGTGCCGAGCGGCACGGTCGAAAGCGTGAAGGGCGGCAGGAACGGCCGCTGCACCATGCGCCAGGGCGAGTTCGGGAACAGCATCGGTCCGAACACGGCAACCGAGATCGCGAGCAGGAGGATGATGAGGCCGATGACGCCGCTGGGGCTCTTCAGCATCGATTTCCAGAACTGTTTCATGTGGCGTATTCGATGCGCGGATCGACCAGGCGATAGACGAGGTCGGTGATGAGGTTGAAGATCAGGACCATGGCGGAGCAGATCACGAAGACGCCGAGCAGCAGATTGTAGTCGCGCTGCAGCAGCGCGTCGTACATCAGGCGGCCGATGCCGGGCCAGGCGAATACGGTCTCGGTGATGACGGCGCCGCCGATCAGCGTGCCGGAATGCACGCCGGCAAGCGTCACGACCGGCAGCAGCGCGTTGCGCAGCACGTGGCGGCGCTGGATCACGGCATCGGCGAGGCCCTTCGCGCGCGCCGTCTTGACGAAGTCGAGCCGCTTCACCTCCAGCATCGAGGCGCGCGTCATGCGGGTGTAGGTCGCCATGAAGAACAGGCCGAGCGTCATCGCCGGCATGATCAGGTGCTTTGCGACGTCGACCGCATGGGCAAGGCCGGTGAGGTTGGCGCCGACCGTCTCGTAACCGAAGCTCGGCAACCAATCCATGGTGACCGAGAACAGCAGGATGCCCATCAGCGCCACCCAGAAGATCGGCATGGCGTAGAAGATCAGCGCGAACACGGTGATGCCGGTGTCGAGAAAGGTTCCGGCAAAGCGTGCCGCGAAGGTGCCGAAGAGGATGCCGAGCACGAGTGAGATCGCGAAGGCGGTCAGCGTCAGCAGCAGCGTTGCCGGCAGCCGTTCGCCGATCAGCCTGGCGACCGGCGCCTGCTGGCGGAAGGAGAAGCCGAGGTCGAGGGTGGCGACGCCCTTGACGTAGATGAAGAGCTGCTCGGGCAGCGGCTTGTCGAGGCCGAACTTCTCCCGGAGCTGCTTGACGAAGATCTGGTCACTGGCGCCGGCCTCGCCCGCCATTACGATCGCGGGGTCGCCGGGCGCGAGCCGGATCAGGAAGAAATTGAGGACGACGATCGCGAGCAGGACGATCACGCCCTTCACGACACGCTGAGCGACGAAGGAGAGCATCTAGTGAGTCATATCTTGTAGCGTGACCTGGAGCCACTGGGGTGGTGCGCTCCCTCGCCCCGCTCTTGCGGGGAGAGGGTTGGGGTGAGGGGGACTCTCCGCGAGGATATCAGCAGTTGGACTCGTGGAGACTCCCCCTCACCCGAATGTGCGCCATGCGCACATTCGACCTCTCCCCGCAAGCGGGGAGAGGTGAAGGAAGGAACGCCCTTACTTGTCGAGCCATGCGTCCTTGAAGCCGTCATTGACCCCGATCCCCGTGGTGATCAGGTTCTTGACCTTGCAGCGCGTGATGGTCGGGAACTGCAGCTCCAGCATCCAGGCCACCGGCACGTCCTCGACCAGGATCTTCTGCGCCTTGTCGTAGATCTCCTTGCGCTTGGAATCCGGGGTCGCGGTCGCGCCGTCAGCGAACAGCTTGTCGATCTCCGGGTTGGAGTAGCCCTCGACGTTGTTGAAGACCTGCCCCTTCGCGATGTTGCTGGAGATATAGTTGCGGCCGACCCCGAGCGCGGGATCGCCATACTGGTAGAGGTAGGTGAAGGCGATGTCATAGTCCCAGTCGCCGATCTTCTGGTTGCCGCCGGCAACGTCGGTGGCGATCGTCTCGATGTTCATGCCGACGTCCTGGAGGTTCTGCTTCACGGCTTCACCCCAGCGCTGCCAGGTCTCGCCATAGGCGAGCGGCAGCAGGCGGATCTTCTCGCCCTTGTAGCCGGCTTCCTTCAGCAGCGCCTTGGCCTTGGCCGGATTGTAAGGGTATTTCGGCACGTCATCGGTGTAGAACTTGATGGTCGAGGCGGACGGGCCGGTCGCGACCTTGCCGAGCCCGTTCCAGATCACGTCCTTGGCGAAATCGCGATCGATCGCATACATGACTGCCTGCCGCACCCGCTTGTCGGCGAGCGGACCCTGGCGGTTGTTCAGCCATAGCCAGGCCAGCGGCGAGAAGAACTCCCAGCCGGCGCCGGTAACGCAGGTGTCCTTCAGCTTGGACAGCCGCGGCACGTCGAAATTCTCGACCGAGCCGCCGGGCAGCACGTCGACCTTGCCGGTCTCGTACGCCACCGAGCGCGCCGCGGCGTCGGGAATGATCTGCCAGTAGATCTCATCGAGATAGGGTTTGCCCTTCTCGTAATAGTTCGGGTTCTTGACCAGGCGGATGAACGAGCCCTTCTGCCACTCCTTGAACATGAAGGGGCCGGTGCCGACCGGCGCGTTGTTGTAGGGGTTGGTCTTCCAGTCGGTGCCTTCATAGAGATGTTTCGGCACGATCGGCATCGAGCCGACCTCGAAGATGCCGAGGAACGGACCGAACGGCTGCTTCAGCGTGAAGACCACCGTATAGTCGTCGGGCGTCTCGATCTTGTCGACCTGCGCCAAATTGGTGCGGGCACGCGCATGCGTCTGCTTCAGCATCTCCATCGAGAACAGGACGTCGGCGGCGGTGAAGGGCTTACCATCATGCCAGGTCACGCCCTTCCTCAGCTTGAAGGTGTAGGTCTTGGCGTCCTCGCTGACGCTCCAGCTTTCGGCAAGCTCCGGCAGCGGCTCGAGCTTGGGGCTGTAGCGCAGCAGGCCCTCGAAAATGTTGCCCGATACCATCTGGACCGGGCCGTTCTGGACCATCGCCAGCATCAGGCCGGGCGGCTCGGGCTGGATCACGGCATTGATCACACCCCCAGTTTTCGGCTCTTGCGCCAGCGCCGGGGCCGTGAGGCCGCAAGCGAGGAGGAGACCAAGCAACACTCGTTTTGGCATATCGTATCTTTCTCAAGCGCGGCCAGCCGCAAACGCTTCGCGACGTCCTCGCGCGCAAAGCGACGGCCGGCCCATCCCAGTCCCCATCCGACATCGAGGCTCACACAGTCTCATTCGGCGCCGCAAGATGAAAGTCTCGACAGGGTTCGCACAAAAAATGTACAGCGCGTCCTGTTTCCACTTGATTCATCCTTCTGTCACGGGGACAAGTCCGCCATGGACAATGCCACGCGCTCCGAACGGTCCCGCAATGCTGCGCTCGAAGCGGCCATCGCCATCATCGCGCGCGACGGGCCCGGCCGGCTGACGCTCGATGCGATCGCGCGCGAGAGCGGCCTCAGCAAGGGCGGGGTGATGCACCAGTTCCGCACCAAGGAGGCGGTGCTGAAGGCATTGCTCGAGCGCCAGATGGCGCATTTCGAGGAGTTCTCGTCTCACTATTTGGCGAAGGTCAGCGCATCCTCGGCCAACCCCAGTCTGGCGACCCAGATCGCCACGATCAGGGAAGCGGCGACCTCGCCGAATTCCGCCGCGCTGGCCCTGGTTGCCGCCATGGTCGAGAATCCCCGCCTGATGGCGCTGCCGCGCGAGCGTGAGATGGAGAGGATGGCGGCGATCAGGGAGGAGGCCAGGGATCCTGATCTCGCGATGCTGCGCTGGGCCGGAGCGATGGGACTGCTGCTGAGCTCGTTGTTCGGCATGTCGCCGCTCGGCAAGGACGAGCACCAGCGGCTGTTCGCGCGTCTGCTCGACGACGGGCAGTGGAACGCCCTCGAACAGTCGGCCACGAAGCGTGCTGCGAAATCCGGAGCGGCCTCGGCGGCAAAGGCCGCAACCCCGCGCAAGCGCGCCTGAGTAGTCGTTAACGAATTCCAACCGGACGCTGCCCAAATCCGCGCCTGCGGCCAAATGCGCCAGGGCGCCGGGACGGTTTGCCGGCGACATCTATAATGCCGAGGACGGCAAGTTCTACTCGGTGTCGCTTTGGCGCGATTCGGCCGATCGCTTGAAGCTGAAAGGCTGCCTCATAAAATTCCTGTGCCAGACCCAGACCTGGCAACAGACCCTCGACGTTCTGCCCGGCCAGCTCGTCGGGCTGACCGGCGACCTCAACGGCCCACGCGCCGACAAGGAATGGGCGGCCGTGCCGGCCCCGAAGCCGATCCAGGTCAAAGCGAAGTAACCGTCAGGGCGTCCGCAGCGCCCGGCGCAATTCGTCGAGCGCGTCTGCGAGCTGCTCGCGATGCGCGATGTCGTCCTTGGGCATCGCGGCGACGCTGCCGGCGAGCTCCCGCAGGATGCCGGCCAGCAGCCCGAAATTGATGTGCAGATGCACCGATTTGCGTTCGTCGTCCGCGCCCGGATGTTGCAGCACGAGCGCAACCCCGCTGCCATCGAGCCGCGCCTCGAAGCGGGATGAGTGCTCGAAGGTGCCGACATAGAACTTGTCGGGATATTCGAGCGCGACCTCTGCCTTGTCGGGAACCGGCCTGGACATGTGAGCCTCATCAGTTTCCGCATTCTGGCTGGGAATAAAACGGACCGCCTTGCGATACGTCAGAGGCGGGTCGGTGCCAAATTTGATCCGGATCAAAGCCAGGCAGCCGCTTCTGCGATCGAATAGCAACTGGCGGGATGTCGAGTTGCGCGTCCTGATTCTTGCAGACGTGAGACGATCGATGGACATGCACGCCACGAATATCCCTGCGGGCGACGACAGCGGACCCGATGTCGCCGGACCTGAGGTGAATGAGGGCATGCAGTGCTGTCTGCAATTGCTCGTCGATGCCGGCCTGCGGCCGACCCGCCAGCGCCTGGCGCTCGGCCGGTTGCTGTTCTTGCGCGGCCACCGTCACGTCACCGCGGAGAGCCTTTATGAAGAGGCGATGGCCGCGAACGCCTATCTGTCGCTCGCGACCGTCTACAACACCCTGAACCAGTTCACGGAAGCCGGCCTGTTGCGCCGGATCGCGGCCGACGGCATCAAGTCGTTCTTCGATACCGACACCTCAGTCCACCCGCACTTCTATCTCGAAGGCGAGGATATGCTGGTCGACGTCGCCGACGGCCTCGCCTTCACCAGGATGCCCGAGGCGCTTCCCGGCCACGAGATCGCGCGGCTCGACGTCATCGTCCATCTGCGCCGGAAGAGCGTCGCCTAGCATTGCTGTGCTCTTACCCTCCCCTGGAGGGGGAGGGTCGATCGCGCGCAGCGCGAGCGGGGTGGGGTGATCTCTCCACTCGGACACTGTTGGATGGGGAGAGACCGTCACCCCACCCCGTCTCACATTTCGCTGCGCTCAATGTGAGCCGACCCTCCCCCTCCAGGGGAGGGTAAGAGGTCTCACCGCAATCCCGCCCGCCGGAATCCCTCCAGATAGTGCTCGCGATCGGCGTCGCTGGCCCACGGCAGCTGCGTCGCGATCCACTGCAGCGAGATGCTCGGCTGGGTGCGGCGGAGCTCGCCGAGTGCCATCTCTGCAAGCGCGCTGTCGCCGATCATGCCGGCCGAAACGGCGAGAACGCGGTAGGCGCCGGTGAGGTCGCCGCGGTGGCGGATCGCCTCGCGCGCCAGCGCGATGGCTTCGTCATACTGCCGCTCGGTGAAGCGCGCATAGGCGGCGATGCCATGATAGATCGCCAGTGACGGATCGCGCGGTGAGAGCCGGATCGCCTTCTGCGCCGCAGCAAAGGCGTCCTTCGACCGTCCGGCATAGGATAGCGCCAGCGCGCTATAGCCTTGCGCCAGCGAGAAGTTCGGATTGAGCGCGAGGGCCTGCTCGAACTCGGACAACGCGTCCGCAAGCCTGCGGGTCGAGAAGTAGACGCTGCCGAGCGCGGCATGCGCCCAGGCATCCTCGTGGTCGCAGCGCACCGCTTTGAGCGCGGCGGCTTCCGCGACCGGGGCCACCGCGGCCAGCTCGGCCCAGCCGAGATGCACGCCGAACATGTCGTTCACGGCCAGCACCGACAGTGCCTGGCCGTAATTCGGATCGATCGCGATCGCGCGCTCGAGCAGCGCCTTCGCGGCCTCGTGGTCCTGCCGGGTCACGCGCCAGTAATGCGACAGCGCGCGCATCAACAGGTCCCAGGCGTCCAGGCTCGCGGGCGGCTTGCGATGGCTGCGAAAATTCTCCGCCGCGTGGATCTGCGGCTCGATCGCCGCGACGATCGCGTTGGTGATCTCGTCCTGCACGGTGAAGACGTCGACGAGCTCGCGGTCGTAGCGCTCGGCCCAGAGATGGCTGCCCGACGTGGCGTCGTTCAGCTGTGCGGTGATGCGCACCCGGCTGTCCGCCTTGCGCACGCTGCCTTCGACGATATAGCGGACGCCAAGCTCCTCGGCGATCTGCCTGATGTGGACCGCGCGACCCTTGTAGGTGAAGGACGAGTTGCGGGCGATCACCATGAACCAGCGCTGCTTCGACAGCGCGGTGAGAATGTCCTCGCTGATGCCGTCGCCAAAATAGTCCTGTGCGGGATCGCCGCTCATGTTCTCGAAGGCGAGCACCGCGATCGCCGGGCGGTCCGTCACCGTGCGCGCTGTTGCGGGTTCAGCGGGCGCCGGCGCGGCCGCCGCGTCTTCCCTGACGTCGCCGACGAAACGAAAGCCCTTGCGCGGAATGGTCTTGATCAGCCGCTGGGTCGCGCCGTCGTCGCCCAGCGCCTTGCGCGCGGCGTTGATGCGGCTGTTCAGGGCGGAATCCGAGACGATCCGGTCGCTCCAGATCTGGCTGATCAGGTCATCCTTGCTGACCACCCGGGCGCGCTCCGCGACGAGGTAAAGCAGCAGATCGAACACCTGCGGCTGCAACGGCACGGCCACTCCGGCGCAGGTCAATTCGCGCAGATCGCCGTCCAGCACGTTGTTTTCAAAGCAAAATCGCACGTTTCTGTCGTCTCAAGCAAAAATCAAAGTCGTCTCAGGCGAAAATCAACCCTCCGCGAAAGCCGGGGGACGTCCGATCCGGCAAGGTGCGAAGACCAAACAGTGCCGATGCCTCGGCACAACGGAGCGTTTTATGACCCAACTTGATCACCAGGTTCATTCCATCGGCCCGGAAGTTGCGGGCTCACGCATTTTCAGGTTCATCGCCTTTCTGTACGGAATTGCGGCATATCTCGTCTTTTTCGTCACCATTCTCTACGCCATCGGCTTCGTCATGGGGGTGATGGTGCCGAAGACCATCGACACCGGAGCCGAAGCGCCCGTCGTTCGCGCGGTCATCGTCAATCTGCTGCTGATGTCGCTGTTCGCGGTTCAACACAGCGTGATGGCGCGCCAACAATTCAAGGCGTGGTGGACGCAGTTCGTCCCCAAGCCGGTCGAGCGCTCGACCTATGTGTTGTTCGCGAGCCTGTCATTGCTCCTCCTGTTCTGGCAGTGGCGTCCGCTGCCGGCGGTCATATGGGAGGTCGAGAACCCCGATCTTGCCGTGACGGTGGTCACGCTGTCCTTCGCGGGCTGGGTGCTGGTGTTCACCTCGACCTTCATCATCAACCATTTCGAGTTGTTCGGCTTGAATCAGGTGACCGATCATCTCGTTGGCAGGGAAGCCGCGCCGCCGCGTTTCAAGACGCCGCTGCTCTACAAGTTCATTCGCCATCCGATCTATCTCGGTTTCATCGTCGCGTTCTGGGCGGCGCCGGTCATGACGGCGGGACATCTGCTGTTCGCGGCCGTGACCACGATCTACATCTTCGTCGGCATCGCGCTGGAGGAGCGCGACCTCGTCGATCTCTTCGGCGACGAGTACCGGCAGTACAAACAACGGGTGTCGATGCTTATTCCCTGGCGCAGATCAGTATAGTCTCCGCCTCGCGCCATGCGTCCACCGAAAGGAGGACGCATGGCGCGCCGACACGCGATATCGATCCTTCATCATGGAGACGACCCAAATGAAACATGTCGGAAACTGCTTCTGCGGCGCTGTCACGGTCGAGGTCACGGGCGCGCCGGAGGCGATGGGCTATTGCCATTGCCGCTCCTGCCGGTCCTGGTCCGGCGGACCGGTGAACGCCTTCAGCCTGTGGAAGCCCGAAGCCGTGCGCATCACCGAGGGCGCCCAGCATGTCGAGACCTTCGCCAAGACGCCGCTCAGCCAGCGCAAATATTGCAGGAAGTGTGGTGGCCATCTCATGACCAATCACCCGCCGCTCGGCCTCGTCGACGTCTTCACCGCCACCATTCCGACGCTCGCGTTCACGCCCGGCGTCCACGTCAATTACGCCGAGACCGTGCTGCCGATGCGCGACGGCCTGCCCAAGCTGAAGGACTTCCCGGCGGAATTCGGCGGCAGCGGCGAGATGATGCAGGAGTAGGCTCGCTCTTACCCTCCCCTGGAGGGGCCCTGCAGGGGAGGGTGAGCGGCGTCACCTCATCCCCGCGCGCCGCAATCCTTCCAGATAATGTTCGCGGTCCTCTTGCCGCTGCATCGGCAATTCGCGCGTAATCCAGGCGAGCGAGATCCCGGGCTGGGTGCGGCGCAGGCCTTCCAGCGCGGACGCCGCGAGCGCGGGATCTCCTGACATGCCGGCGGCCGCGCTCAGCACGCGATGGGCGCCGACAAAATCGGCGCGCTGCCGCATCGATTCCCGCGCCATCTGCATGGATTGTTCGTAATTGCGGCCGATGAACTGGGCGTAGGCGGCAACGCCGCAATAGATCGCCGCGAGCGGATCGCGCGGGCTCAGCCGCAGCGCGCGCCGCGCGGCGGCATCGCCGTCCTGCCATCGTCCCGCGTAGCACAGCGTCACGCCGTAGAAGGCGTGGGCCATGGCAAAGTTCGGATTGAGCCGCAGGGCCAGCTCGAACTCGGCCAGCGCGTCGTCGAAACGGCGGCGGAACAGATAGGTATAGGCAAGGCCGAGATGGGCGAACGCGTCCTCGCGATCGGCCTCTACCGCTGCGAGCGCCGCGCGTTCGGCGACCGGAACGGTCATGGCTATGTCGGCCCAGCCCATATGCGCCCCGAAGATGTGGCTGGTCGCGAGCAGGCCCAGCGCCTTGCCATAGGCCGGGTCGATCGCGACGGCCTTCTCGAGCAGCCCCTGCGCCGTCGCATTGTCCTCGCGGGTGATGCGCCAGTAATGCGACAGGCCTCGCATCAGAAGGCCCCAGGCGTCGAGGCTGCCCGGCGGCTTCTGCTGGGCGCGAAAGCTCTCGGCGGCATAGAGCTGCGGCTCGATCGCGGCGACGATCGCCTCGGTGATCTCGTCCTGCACGGCGAAGATATCGGCAAGCTCGCGGTCGTAGCGCTCGGCCCAGAGATGGCTGCCGGTCGAGACGTCGTTGAGCTGGGCCGAGATGCGCAGCCGGTCGCCGCTCCGCCGCACGCTGCCTTCGAGCACGTAGCGTACGCCGAGCTCGCGCGCGACCTCCTGGATGTGCACGGCACGGCCCTTGTAGACGAAGGAGGAATTGCGCGCGATGACGAAGAACCAGCGCAGCTTCGACAGCGCGGTGATGATGTCTTCGCTGATGCCGTCGGAGAAATAGTCCTGCTCGCGGTCACCACTCATGTTGGTGAAGGGCAGCACGGCGATCGCGGGCCGGTCGGGCAGCGCGAGCACAGCTTGCGGCGCCTGGACGAAACGGCCGAGCTCCGGCGCGACCGCGCCGAGCTTGGTCTCGACGTCGCCGACGAAGCGAAATCCCTTGCGCGCGATGGTACGGATCAGCGCCTGGTTCGCGCCATTGTCGCCGATTGCCTTGCGGGCCGCGTTGATGCGGCTGGTCAGGGTGGATTCGGAGACGCTGCGTCCGTGCCAGATCTTGTCGATCAGCTCGTCCTTGCTGACCACCCGGTCGCGGTTCTCCATGAGATGGACGACGAGATCGAAAACCTGCGGTTCCACGGCAACGGGAACCTGCTCGCGGCTCAGCTCGCGCAGGTCAGTGTCGAGAAGGTGATCCCGGAATAGAAACTGCACGGCGAAACTCAGATCTCACAGCGGTATCGGGCAATAAAAAAATCAAAATGGATTTCGACTTGAAGTCCGTGAGTCTACCGAGCGGCCTGCCCGGTTCACCACAATCGCGTGATGGCAGCCATGCGGATTTCGAGGGTGAATACAACTTGAGTTGGCATTTGGCGGGTTCGGGCGGGTTGTCGCGGGACTACGAACCGGGCCTGATCCCGTCGAGCGCACAATCTGTCACCGTCAACCTGAGGCGGCCGCTTCTTCAGCGGCCCTCGAAGGGCGACGGCCCGGCTGCATCGCGCCACTCGCGCCTCCAGCGACAACGGCTTCGCCGTTGCGCGGGGATGACGGAGCCCATGGTTCGACACGTGGGTGCGGGATGATCGCGTGCCACCGAACATGTGACGAACGGTGAATGTCCATTGCCGAACACTGCGGCGTGCGTAAGCTGCCCGCATACAGAACAACAGCCCCGAAGAAACGCTCATGCCTGCTTTTCACGCCTCGACCACCGTGCTCGACTCCATGCTGTTCCGCGACGCCTTCGGCACGCCCGAGATGCGCGAGGTGTTTTCCGACGTCGCGCTGGTCGCCCGTTATGCCGAGGTCGAGGTGGCGCTGGCGAAGGCGGAGGCGGCATGCGGCGTGATCCCGCAGGATGCCGCCGCGGCGATCGCGGCGCGGACCGACGTCGCCGCGCTCGACTTCGATCTGCTCAGGCAGGAGACCGACATCGTCGGCTATCCGATCCTTCCCCTGGTGCACCAGATGGTGAAGCAGTGCGGCGAGGCCGGCCGCTACGTGCATTGGGGCGCGACCACGCAGGACATCATGGACACCGCCGTGGTGCTGCAGCTGCGCGCCGCGCTCGAGATCGTCGAACGCGACATCGCCGGGCTGCGCAAGATCCTTGCCAATCTCTCGAAGCGATATCGCGACACGCCGATGGCGGGCCGCACCCATCTGCAGCAGGCGCTGCCGGTCACCTTCGGCTACAAGACCGCGATCTGGCTCGCGATGTTCGACCGCCACGCCGGGCGCCTTGAGCAATTGAAGCCGCGCGTCCTGGTCGGACAGTTCGCCGGCGCCGCCGGCACGCTGGCCTCGCTCGGCGACAAGGGGTTCGAGGTGCAGGAGGCGCTCTGCGCCGAGCTGAAGCTCGGCGTTCCCGCCTCGACCTGGCACGTCGCGCGCGACGGCTTTGCCGAGGCCGTGAACTTCCTCGCGCTCGTCACCGGCTCGCTCGGCAAGATCGCGCTCGACATCATGATCATGGCCTCGACCGAGTTCGCCGAGGTTTACGAGCCCTTCGTCAAGGGCCGCGGCGCCTCCTCGACCATGCCGCAGAAGCGCAACCCGATCTCCTCGGAACTGATGCTTGCGGCGTCCAAGGCGGTGCGCCAGCACGCCGGCCTGATGCTGGACGCGATGGTGCAGGATTTCGAGCGCGCCACCGGCCCCTGGCACGCCGAATGGATGGCGATCCCCGAAAGCTTCGTGCTGGCCGCCGGCGCGCTGCACCAGGCGAAGTTCGCGCTCGCAGGCCTCATCGTGGACGAAAAGAAGATGAACGACAATCTCGCCGTCAGCCGCGGCCTGATTGTGGCCGAAGCGGTCATGATGGGGCTCGCGCCGCAAATTGGGCGGCAGGAGGCGCATGACGTGGTCTATGACGCCTGCCGCGAGGCCAACGACAAGGGGATCAGCCTTGCCGACGCGCTGTCCGCAGATTCACGGATATCGAGCCGCATCGACCGTGCCACAATCGAGGCGCTCACCTCACCGGAAAATTACCTCGGGCTTGCGCCCGCCATGGTCGACCGGGTGCTGAGATCCTCAACGCGTTGAAAACCAAGATGCGTGAAACCACGTATCTTTCCCGTCCCGCAAGGCGCTCGCATACTTGTGTCTCGCGATGCTAGGCTTAGATTGAACGAGAGACTTTCGGCAGAGGACCCGGCATGACCGATCAACGCATCACCGCCACTCCCATCGATCCCGCGAAACTCGACCGGCTGGCCGAGGTGGCGGTGAAGGTGGGCCTGGGCTTGCGGCCGGGACAGGATCTGCTCCTGACGGCGCCGGCGATCGCGCTGCCGCTGGTGCGGCGGATCGCCGTGCATGCCTACAAGGCCGGCGCCGGCATCGTGACTCCGATCCTGTCGGACGAGGAGATGACGCTGGCGCGCTACCGCCACGGTCACGACAACAGTTTCGATCGCGCCGCCGGCTGGCTCTACGAGGGCATGGCCAAGGCCTTCTCCGACAACACCGCGCGGCTCGCCATCGTCGGCGACAATCCGATGCTGCTGTCGGGCGAGGATCCTTCCAAGGTCGCACGCGCCAGCAAGGCCAATTCGATGGCCTATCAGCCGGCGCTGGAAAAGATCGTCAATTTCGACACCAACTGGAACATCATCGCCTATCCGAGCCCGTCCTGGGCCAGGCAGGTCTTCCCCAATGATCCCGAGGACGTCGCAATCGGCAAGCTCGCGGACGCGATCTTCGCCGCGTCCCGCGTCGACCGTGAAGACGCCATGGGCAATTGGGCGAGCCACAATGCGGTGCTGCGCGAGCGCACCAACTGGCTCAACGGCCAGCGTTTTCGCGCGCTCCAATACTCGGGTCCTGGCACCGACCTCACCATCGGGCTTGCCGACGGTCATGAATGGGAAGGCGGCGCCTCGCTGTCCAAGAACGGCATCAGCTGCAACGCCAACATCCCGACCGAAGAGGTCTTCACCACGCCGCATTGCCGCCGCGTCTATGGCCATGTCGTGAGCTCGAAGCCGCTCTCCTACCAGGGCACGCTGATCGACAACATCGCGGTGCGCTTCGAGGACGGCAAGATCGTCGACGCCAAGGCCTCGCGCGGCGCGGAGGTGCTCAACAAGGTGCTCGACACCGACGAGGGCGCTCGCCGGCTCGGCGAGGTGGCGCTGGTGCCGCATTCCTCGCCGATCTCGCAGAGCGGATTGTTGTTCTACAATACGCTGTTCGACGAGAACGCCGCCTCGCACATCGCGCTCGGCCAGTGCTATTCGAAGTGCTTCGTCAACGGCGCCCAGCTCACGCCGCAGCAGATCGCCGCACAAGGCGGCAACCAGAGCCTGATCCATATCGACTGGATGATCGGCTCGGCCGAGACCGATATCGACGGCATTCTGGCCGACGGCAGCAAGGTCCCGGTGTTCCGCAAGGGCGAGTGGGCGAAGTAGTAAGCTTCACCTGTCCCGTTGAGGCAGCGCTATCGCATATGGAAGCGGTTTCCCTTGTGGCCATCCTTCGAGACGCCCGCTTTGGGCGGGCTCCTCAGGATGAGGACGGAGTGTGCGGCAGTCACTTCAGCGGCACCGATGTCGATTAGCCTCATCCTGAGGAGACCGCTGGAAGCGGTCGTCTCGAAGGACGAGGCGTGCGCACAGGCCGTCCAAAATGCCATTGCGATTGCCCCGTCTCTACGGGAGAGGTGAACGCCCTCGCGACAGTCCCTCGTGACTCTCACGCCGCAGCGTTGCGCAGCATCGGGTGGTTGTCGATGCTGAAACGGTTGAACAGCGTCGTGAACGGGCTGCCGTCGGTGGCCCGCACGATGGCGTCTGAAGCAGCCACCGCCTCATAGAGCGCGCCGACGGGATCGTCCGGCTCGGCGAGATCGAGGCATCTGCGGATGTCCTCGCGGGCCTCGTTGATCTCATCCTCGTCGTCGAGCGTCGCCTCCAGCGCATCCGCCGCGCGCCGCATCTCCAGGAGGTCGCCGCCGGCGGAAAATTTCAGGATATCGAGCCAGTAGGGGCGGGCGACGACGAGCTGAATCAATGCCTCGAAGCTTTCTGCGATGATTCCTGCGCGGCCCTCCGATGAGACGTAGAGCACATTCTGCGACGGCAGCAGCACGAACGCGCCGCCGGAGCCGTCGCTGCCGATCTGCCGGGGGCTGTCGATGCCGTCGATGGTGAACCAGGGCTCGTCCGGCGCGAAGGAGATATCGAAGCCGCCGAGCCGGGCGACCACGTCGCCTTTGGCTGTCAGATCCTCCCGGCTGAGGGGCATCGGTGTGGCTCCTTTTTTATACTTCGCGCACTTTGTCGCACCCCGGAAAAGATCGGTTCATGTGCGCGAATTTGCAGGGAAATCGTGACGTTAGCTGCTTCGCACCTGCAACTTACGGCTGATTGTCGGGGCCTGCGTAAGAAAGAATTAAAAGCCGGCCACTAGCGTTCCAACATCTTTCAATCCGGGCCGAGACCCGGCCATACATATTAATATCCCCTGGGGAAGTAGATGTCGCGCGCATTGATTGAAATCGGTAGTTGCAATGTGGAGCTCGAGCTGCGGCCGATCGAGCCGTCCTGGATCATCGAAGGCAATCCGGTGTCGCGCTCGCGCGTCCTGTCGACCAGCGCCGACGGCACCGCCCAGACAATCATCTGGCATTGCACCGAAGGCCGCTTCAACTGGTACTACGACATCGACGAGACGATCATGATCATGGAAGGATCGATCGTGCTCGAGAGCGAAGGCATGCCGCCGAAGCGCTATGGCCCCGGCGACGTCATCTTCTTCCGCGACGGCGCGCATGCCAAATGGCATGTCGAAGGCCACGTCAAGAAGATCGCCTTCTGCCGCAAGACCAATCCCGTCGTGATCGGTTTCCTGATCCGCGTCGTCAACAAGCTCAAGAAGATGTTCGCCTTCAGCGGCGAGCGCCGTCCGGCGTCGCTGATGGGTGCCGGCTAGACAAAAACGTTTCAAGGACGCTTCCCAGCGGCCACGACGAAGAGGGGTCGGGATCAACATCCCGGCCCCTCTTCTCGTCAGGAGGGCAGTTCGAGCCGGTAGAATTCGGTCGCGGTCCGCGAGAACAGTGCCGTCTTCTCGGCCTCGCTCAGGGGCGCGGCGATGCGCTTGAAGGCATTGAAGATCACCTGGTAGCTGCACTGGCCCTTGTCGGGCGGAAAATTGCTCTCGAACATCGCGCGCTTGGGCCCGAACGCCTCGATGCAGGTCTCGACATAGGGCCGCCAGGCCGCGGCAAGTTCCTCGGATGACGGCGGCCTCTCGCGCAGATGGAAGTCGTAGCCGAGCAGGCACATCGCAAGGCCTCCGAGCTTCACCACCACGTTCTCGCATTTTGCGATCTCCCGGATCGACGCGCGCCATTGCGGAAACACTTCTTCGCGCCGTCCTGCAAAGCGGCCGACGCCCGCCGGCCCGCCGCAATGGTCGAGCACGATCCTGGTGTCGGGGAAGACGCGCGCCAGCTCGGTCAGCTCGCCGATCTGCGGATGAAACAGCCAAGCATCGAAGCTGAGGTTCAGCGGGGCGAGATGGGCAAAGCCTTTGCGGAAG
Organism: Bradyrhizobium sp. cir1; assembly: GCF_014198245.1. Taxonomy (GTDB): domain Bacteria; phylum Pseudomonadota; class Alphaproteobacteria; order Rhizobiales; family Xanthobacteraceae; genus Bradyrhizobium. The sequence continues at coordinate 38,297 of NZ_JACIHE010000015.1, read as the reverse complement.
GCCGAGTCCTGCAGCAGGCCTTTCGGCCTGTTGGCATACATGCCGGCGACGACGGGATCTTCGTCCCATGCCGAGGAATGCCGGATGCCGCGGAAGCGGCCGTTACCTGCGGCGATCCCCGCTTCCAGCACCGGTTTTGCGGCGTCACCCAGTAGCAGATTGGCGTGGCTGACGATGCCGGCGCAGATCGCGGCTTTGCCGTAACCACCGCTCGCACTCATCGCCGCGATGCCGTTGGCGAACTCGACTTCGCCGACCGGCCGGAATGCCTCGGGCCCATGCGCGCGATACATCGAGCGGCAATCGACGTAGACGGTGGCGATGACGTTGTGGCCGGAGGCGATGTCGGACGCCATCTCCTCGATCAGATAGCGGTGCCCGCGATTCCAGAGATGGTGGTGGGGATCGACGATCGGCCGCATGGGGTCGATGATCTCTTCCTGATGCAGCGCGAGCCAGTCCTCACGCGGCTCGACGAACAGCCCGCTCGTGTTGGCGGGCACACCGCTTGCAGCCATTGGCGTTCGCTCCCTTTGAATTTTTTGTGGCGAGAGCCTAGCAGCTCGTCCTTGCATGCAGCAGCGCGCGGCGCGCAACCGCACCCTTCGTCTTGCGCACAGCGGCGCTGTCGTCAGGCCTTGCGCCGCTTCGCCTTCACGTCGACGACGAGCCGCCAATCGGTTGCGGTCGCAGGCTTGACCTCGCCGAGCCAATGGAAGGAGTCGTCAGTGATCTCGGTAAAGCTCCAGCGCGTCTGGTCGCCCGCGTCGGTCGTGCCTTCCTGCACGATATCATCGCCGCGCGGGCGGCCGATCTGCTGGCGGAACACGCTGCGACCTGGATCGAACCAGGAAATCCGCCATGCGGACATGGTGGGATCATAGACCCGCAGCGTCGTGCCGTACCAATTGCCGGCGATCGGAAAGGCCGGCGCCCCCGCAGGCCGGGGAATGATCCAGACGTCCTGCACGGCGCGCCCCTCCAGCACCCAGCCGAAATGGATCTCGCCGGGCGCTACGTGTTTCGTTCCACCGGGTCCACGGGCGGTGATCTCGGCCTCCCAATCGCCGACGAAGCGGCCGTAAAGCTGAAGCGCCGCCGCGTGCTCGGGATTCGGTCCGTCCGCGTGCAACAGTCGCGCAAAGTCGGTCATGTCGATCTCCTCTTGCAGGAGATCAGCACCAAAGGGCGGCAGCCGGCTTGGAGAAAATTGCGCCTCAGACGCCGTCGAGGATGATCACCGTCGGCGTCGACGGCAGCGTGTCCCGCGACATCCGGAGGGAACGCTCGATGCGCCGGTCGATCTCGAATTGCTGGCCGATCCGCCGCATGAAGTCGTCGAGCGGCGTGGCGAAGCGGTGCATCGGCAGCACCACCGAGGCGCGCAGCCGCCTGGTGATCTCGGAGATGCCGTCGAGCGACATGGTGTAGGTGCCGTCGATCGGCACCATCACGATGTCGAGCCGCCCGATCTGGGCAAAATGGCTGTCGTCCAGCTTGTGGTGGAGATGACCGAGATGTCCGATGCAGAGGCCGGCGACCTCGAAGATGAAGATCGAGTTGCCGTCGCGGATCATGTCGGTGCCGGCATCGTCGCCGAAATAGCGGCGGATATCGGTGGTGACGTTGCGGATGAAGGTGTCACTGATGCGCTCGGAGACAATGGCCGGCTTGCCGTCCTCGCCCCAACCATGCAGCACATGGGGAATGCGCTTGTCCGGATACAAAGAGTAGTGCGTGCTGTGCGCCCGGTTCATGGTGACGACGTCGGGCAGCCGTCCGACCTGATAGGCGCCGCTATAGTCGGTGGCGATGCGCAGGCCGCCGGGCGTGTCGATGAAATAAGTGGAGTGGCCGGCATAGGTGATCTCGACCTCCGCAGGCGTCGCCGCCTGCCTGAAGGCGACCGGCATGACCCGCGGCGCGGCATTGGCCATCGCCAGGCATTCGCTGCGCTGGGGCTGCTGGGCGAGGGCAGGTGTCAGCAGCCAGCCAAGGAACGCCAAAGCCGTCAGCAATAGTCGAGACATGAAGAACCGTCCGCCGCTCATCAACGACCTGCTGAGTGTATCGACGAATTATCCTTGCGTCATGTGCCGCCAGCCAACCGCGCCAATCCGCCGCTTGCCTCGATCAGCTTCACGGCTCTCTTGTCGAAAGAAACGAAAGTATCGGCTCCAAGCCAGTTACCCTCGTGGGCGATGACACCATCGGCGAAATCACCCCCGGCATCGAGGAATGCCAATCCGGCCTCGGCCAAAGGCCGGTTTACCACCACATTTTCCGCATTGATCAACTGGCGGATGGCGTCGGCGATAGCGCTCGGCGAAATCCTGTAGCTGTACGCCAGCACCCAGACCAATTCGCAAAGGGCAGTGATCGAGATAGCGACGACGTCCGCCTTCTTGAGGATGGCGTGGGCAGCCTTGGCCTGTTCAGCATCGTCTTCGACCCAAGCACGAACCAAGATGTTCGTATCGGCCGTGATCTTCATCGCTTTCCAGCCCAACCGCGGGCAATGACCTCGTTCATCTCCTCGATCGACAGTGGTGGTCCCTTCCTCTTTGTCTTGAGGATGCCGAACGTGTCCGAAATCTTTCCAGCAGGCCGAGCGGCCTTCACCTCAACTCGTCCCCCAGGAAGTTTTTCTATTGAGATCTTGTCGCCCGGATGTACGCCAAGGTGTTCCAGGAGATCCTTCCGGAGCGTAACCTGCCCCTTTGCCGTGACAGTAAGCGTACCCATTGGAGCCTCGATCCTTGCTACCCCATAAGTAAGGCAATTTAGCCTTACCTTCAAGTGAGGCGGGCGAGAAACCCCACTCCCGCTCTTACTCCCGCCTCGGGCTGAACTTCCAGGTGATGGCGACGAGGCCCGCGGTGATCAGGCCGCTGATGACGCCGGCCAGCGGCAGGGCGAGCAGCAGCGCCGCACTCGCGGCCCAGCCGATCGAGGAGAAGGCTTCGGCAAAGGTCGCAAGCCGCGACGAGGTCTGGCGGCGGCGGAACTGGCTGCGCCGGGCCTGAACGCGGAACCAGAGCTGGATAGCGGTCGCGGAGGCCGCACTGACGATGATGGCTCCGGCACTCACCGCGGCCTGGAATGGCGAAGCGAAGGCCAGCGCGGCGACCAGCGGGCAGAAGATGGCGGCGATTGCGATCAGCACCACCTCGATCTTGGCACGGATGACGCTCGATGGCGTCAGTGGCGCTGTCGCGACCAGGTCGGGGGCGTCCTCGCCGGAGATCGTCAGCCAGGCGAGTCCGCCGGCGAGCTGTCCCGCCGCCATCACGATCACGGGTGTGATCAGCGTCAGCGCCGCGGAGCTCTCGGCAAAATTGCGCCAGAGCAGCAGCGCCGGCGGCACCAGGTAGAGCAGCTGCATCAGGGTCTGCGAGATCAGCCAGGGATCGCGCCAGAGCAGCGAGAATTCCTTGCGCCGCAGCGCCTGCTGCCGCGATCCGCCCCGGAACGCGCGCTGCATCGCGTTGCGGCGGCCGGATCTGCCGTAGGCGGCGGCATCGATCGCGGTGTCGGCAAAGCGGCCCGAGAAGATCGCCATGACGCTTCCGAGCAGCACCAGAGCGAGCGCGAGAAGCAGCACCAGCGCCTCGTTGTCGCCCATGGTGGCGCGTGCCGGCCACCACCAGATGCTGTCGATCTCGGGGGCGTGGGCGGCCATGCTGCCGGAGGTCAGGATGGTGAAGCGCGACAGCGTGCCGTAGGACATGATCGCGGCGACCTGCAGCGCGATCACGAAGCCGGCGCCGATGATGGCGGCGAGGATCTGCGCCACGAGGCGCGTCCGCGCCGGCCCGATCAGACGGAACAGCAAGATGGTGACGGCGATCGCGACCGCCGCGGCCGACAGGCCCATCGCGATCACGACGCCGAACGCCGCCAGCCAGCGCGGCCCGCCGCCGATCACCAGAACGTCGATGAAGGGCGTGGAGAACAGCAGCGCCATTGCAGTGACGGTGAGCGCGATCGCGGCGATGCGGACCGAGAACAGATTGGCCAGCGTCGCGGGCGAGGACATGATCAGGTCGAGATCGGCGCGGGCGTAGAACACCCGCGTCACCGATTCGATCGCCTGCGACAGCATCAAGGTCCAGGCCAGAAGGATCGTCGCCGTGATTACGATCAGCGAGGATTTGTCGAGCGGCAGCTGCAGATCGGCGAAGCGGCCGATCACCGCCCAGGCCGGCACGTGCAGCAGTGCCGCAAAGAACAACAGGCCGATGACGGCGGCGCGCGCCTGCGTGCGCCGGCCGCCGGTCATCATGGCGAACCATTCTCGCCAGGCCAGCCTGAGCTCGTGGCGGGCGAACCAGGACAGCGCGGTCGCCGAGCTCATGCGGCTTCCTGCAGCGTCACCAGCGCGATGAACAGATCTTCCAGGCTGGTGTCGGCCTGGCCGTTCTGCTGGCGCAGCTCGGTGAGCGTGCCTTCGGCGACGAGGCGGCCCGAGGCGATCACGCCGATGCGGTCGGCCATGCGCTCGGCGACCTCGAGGATGTGCGTGGTCATGATGACGGTGCAGCCGGCGCGGACGCGCTCGCCGAGCAGGCCCTTCACGTGGCGGGCGGAGACGGCGTCCAATCCCGTCAGGGGCTCGTCGAGAATGATGAGACGGGGATCGTGCACCAGTGCGCCGGCCAGCGCCACCTTCTGGCGCATGCCTTTGGAAAAGGCCTCGCAGCGCTCGTGCCGGTGCGGCTCGAGCCCGAGCGAGCTGAGCAGCTCCTCGGCGACCGGTTCCGAGACCGGCGGCGCGATGCCCCAGAGCCCGGCGACGAATTCGAGATATTCGAGCGGGGTCAGCTTGTCATAGATCATGGGCTCGTCGGAGACCCACGCCATCACCTGCTTGGCGGCGACGGGGCTTTGGAGCGCATCGATGCCGAAGATCGAGACCGCGCCGGCATCGGGCCTGAGCAGGCCCGCGACCATACGCAAGGTGGTCGTCTTGCCGGCGCCGTTGGGGCCGACCAGAGCATAGAATTCGCCGGCATGAATGGTGAGATCGAGGCTGTCGACCGCCAGCCGGTCAAAACGCTTCGTTAACCCTCGGACTTCCAGCGCCGAGTTGTCCGGCTTCATGACGGCCATACCATCCGGTTTTGCATCGCCCGCGACCTTGACTTGAAGATGTTTCGGCACCGTGAATCTACGGCCGACAAATTCCGTCATCCGGATTGGACTAAAGGCAAGTCACCTTAACAAGTCACCGTTTGTTGACAGCGCGCGGGCGTTCAGGCTGAATTGATTGCGGACAAATGGCGCTAACGCGGCGAAACGACTGCGTAGCGACTGGACACAAGATGCGACACGGCGCTCGAAGAACGCTGGTCGCATCGGGAGGAAGCGCGGCGATGCTGGATTTCGTTCAGCAGCTGGTCAGCGGTGTCGCGCTCGGCTGCGTCTACGGCCTGATCGCGCTCGGCTTCGTGCTCGTCTACAAGGCCACCGAGGTCGTCAATTTCGCCCAGGGCGATCTGATGATGCTCGGCGGCTTCTTCGCCTTCACCTTCATCGGCATGATGGGCCTGAACTACTGGATCGGCTTTGCCGGTGCGGTGGCCGCCATGGCGCTGTTCGGCATGCTGGCCGAGCGCGTGGTGGTGCGGCCGATCCTCGGCTATCCGCAATTCTCCATCATCATGGCCACGATCGGCCTCGGTTATTTCCTGCGCTCGATCGCCGGCATGATCTGGGGCACCGACGACCTGAAGATCGAGACGCCATTCAGCCAGGGCGTATTGCGGATCGGCTCGCTGGTGCTCGCCTACGACAAGCTGTCCGTGATCGCGGCGACGATGATCCTGTGCACGCTGCTCTATCTGTTCTTCAACAAGACCACGCTCGGCACCGCGATGCGCGCCAGCTCGGAGAACATGCTGGCGGCCTATTACATGGGCATTCCGGTCAAGCGGGTGGTGTCGATCGTCTGGGCGATCAGCGCGGCGGTGGCGACCTGCGCCGGCGTGCTGCTGGCGCCGATCACCTTCATCCATTCCAATGTCGGCCTCGTGCTCGGCCTCAAGGCCTTTCCGGCCGCCGTGCTCGGCGGCTTCGGCTCGATCCCGGGCGCCGTGGTCGGCGGCGTCCTGATCGGCGTGATCGAGAGCATGGCAGGGTTCTACCTGCCCGAGGGCTGGAAGGACGTCGCGCCCTACATCGTGCTGCTCACAGTGCTGGTGCTGAAGCCCGAAGGCCTGTTCGGCCTTCACGTCCGCAAGAAGGTCTGAACGCCATGCGCTTCCTGTTCAAGACCGACTACGAGGACGACATCAAACTGTTTCCGCATTCGGGCTACGTCGTCACCTATGGCGTCCTGCTCGCGCTGCTGCTGATCGCGCCCTACGTGCTCTCCAGCTATCTGATGAGCCAGCTCGTCTTCGTCTGCATCTATGCAACCGTCGGCGTGGCGTTGCTGATCCTGACCGGCTTCACCGGCCAGGCCTCGCTCGGGCATGCCGCGTTCCTCGCGATCGGGGCCTACACCGCGGCGTATCTGCAGAAGTATAACGTGCCGTTCCCGGTCTACTTCCTCGCCGCCGGGCTTTTGACCGGCATCATCGGCGCGATGGTCGGCTTTCCCGCGCTGCGCCTCACCGGCATCTACCTCGTCATCGCCACCATCTCCTTTGCCCTGATCGTCGAGGAGATCCTGGCGCGGTGGGAGAGCGTCACCAACGGCAATGAGGGCATGCGGGTCAAGGCGCTGTCGCTGCTCGGCGTCGCCGTGCCGCGCGACAGCCCCACTTTCTACTTCCTCTGTCTTGCCGTGCTGGTGCTGACCATCGTCGGCACGCTCAATTTGCTGCGTTCGCCGACGGGCCGCGCCTTCGTCGCGATCCGCGACTCCGAGACCGCGGCGCGCAGCATGGGCGTCAATGTCGCACTCTACAAGGTCAAGTCGTTTGCGATCTCGGCGGCGATCACCGGTCTTGCCGGCGTGCTGTTCGCGCACAAGCTCTCCTTCATCTCGCCGGAGATGTTCACGCTCCAGCTCTCGATCGAGTTCATCATCGTGATCCTGATCGGCGGCACCTTCAGCCTGCACGGGGCGGTGCTGGGCGCGATCTTCATCGTGATGATCGATCCGTTCCTCACCTACCTCAAGGACGACATGCCCGGCATCATCGCCGGCATCGCCGCGACATTCGGGGCGGGCTCGGCGACTGCGGGCAACATCCAGTCCAAGGTCGCGGCCTTCGCCTCGCTCAACGGCCTGAAGGGCGCCATCTACGGCATCATCATCGTGCTGTTCGTGCTGTTCGAGCCGCTCGGGCTCTACGGCCGCTGGCTCAAGATCAAGCTCTTCTTCCAGCTGTTCCCGCTCTACAAGCGCGCCACCTTCAAGCGGCAGAAGATCTACGTGAAGTCGGAGCGCAACCGATGAGCTATTTCCGCGCCGAGAACCTGTCGCTGCATTTCGGAGGCCTCAAGGCGGTCGATGCGGTCTCGTTCGCGGTCGAGAAGGGCGAGATCCTCTCGATCATCGGTCCCAATGGCGCCGGCAAGAGCTCGATCTTCAACCTGATCTCGCGCATCTACCGGCCGACCTCGGGCCGCATCTTCTTCGAGGACCAGGACATCACGGAGCAGCCGCCCTACGACATCGCAAAGCTCGGCATCGCCCGCACCTTCCAGAACATCGAGCTGTTCGAGAACGCGACCGTGCTGTCGAACCTTTTGGTCGGCCGCCACCGCCATTCGACCACCCAGCTCTGGCAGGAGCTCTTGTTCCTGCCGAGCGTGCGCGCCAACGAGAAGGTGCACCGACGCCGGGTCGAGCAGGTGATCGAGCTTCTCGACCTCGAGCCCTATCGCGACAAGCTGATCTCGGGCCTGCCATACGGCGTGCGCAAGGTGATCGAGCTGGCGCGGGCGCTGTGCTCGGAGCCGAAGCTGATCCTGCTCGACGAGCCGTCCTCGGGCCTCAATGTCGAGGAGACCGACGACATGTCGTTCTGGATCCGCGACATGAAGAGTGAGCTCGGCGTCACGGTGCTGATGGTCGAGCACGACATGGCGCTGGTGAACCGCGTCTCCGACCGCGTCATTGCGCTGAACTACGGAAGGGTGCTCGCCATGGGCTCGCCCGCCGAGGTGCAGCAGCACCCCGACGTCGTCGCAGCGTATCTCGGAACCTGACGCATGGGCGCCGCGGCGACCCCGGACATCATCCTGAAGCTCTCCAACATCGAGAGCTATTACGGGCCGATCATGGCGATCCGCGGCATCTCGCTGGAGGTGCCCCGCGGCCGCATCGTCACGCTGCTCGGGGCCAACGGCGCCGGCAAGACCACGGTGCTGAAGACGATCTCGGGCATCCTCGATCCGCAGAAGGGCGCGATCGAATTCATGGGCAAGCCGATCCAGCGCATGGAAGCCGACCGCATCGTGCGGCTGGGCTTAAGTCACGTGCCGGAGGGACGCGAGGTGTTCCCGTTCCTCTCCGTGCGTGAGAACCTGATGATGGGCGCCTATCCGCGCAAGGACCGCGACGGCGTCGCGGAGGATCTGGAGCGCGTCTACGGCTATTTCCCGCGCCTGAAGGAGCGCATCAACCAGCCGGCCGGCCAGCTCTCTGGCGGCGAGCAGCAGATGCTCGCGATCGGGCGCGCGCTGATGAACCGGCCGACGCTGCTCTTGCTCGACGAGCCCTCACTCGGCCTGTCGCCGCTGCTGGTGAAGGAAATCTTCACCATTATCCGCCGGGTCAACGAGGAGCAGGGCATGTCGATCCTGCTGGTCGAGCAGAACGCCAAGGTGGCGCTGGAGACCGCCCATTACGGCTATGTGCTCGAGATCGGCCGCATCGTGATGAACGACAGCTGCGACCGCTTGATGCATTCCCAGGACATCCAGGAATTTTACCTTGGCGCCAAGGAGGCGGGCGCTAGAGGCGAACGGCGCTGGAAAAAGAAGAAAACGTGGCGTTAGATGGGGGGACCCCCTCCACGACATAGACCGCCGGCAAGGCAGGCAGCGGAGGGGGAAAGGCGACAAGGAGGAGACGCGCATGCCCCGACCGGCGGTGCTGACGGTCGCTGATACGATCGCAAAGAGCTTCTTGCTTGCCGCGGAGACGCGGAGCGATCGGCCTGCAATCCGCGAGAAGAAGTTCGGCATCTGGCAGCCGACCAGCTGGCGCGAGTGGCTGGAGATCTCCAAGGAAATCGCCTACGCGCTTCGCGCCATCGGCTTCATGCCCGGCGACGTCGCCTCCATCATCGCCAACGCTGTGCCTGAATGGGTCTACGCCGACATGGGCATCCTGTGCGCCGGTGGCGTCTCCTCCGGAATCTATCCGACCGATTCCTCGTCCCAGGTCGAGTATCTCGTCAACGATTCCCGTACGAAGGTAATCTTTGCCGAGGACGAGGAGCAGCTCGACAAGATCCTCATCTGCCGCGTGCGCTGCCCGTCCCTGCAGAAGGTCATCGTGTTCGACATGGAGGGCCTCAGCGGCTTCTCCGACGACATGGTGATGTCGTTCGACGAGTTTCGCGCGCTCGGGCGCAACCACATGGTCGGCCGCGAAGCGCTGTGGCAGGAGATGATCGACAGCCGCAGTGCGGGCGATCTCGTGGTGCTCGTCTACACCTCGGGCACGACAGGCCCGCCCAAGGGCGCGATGCACGCCAATCGCAGCGTGACGCACCAGATGCGGCACGCCAACGACTTCATCCCGGCGCGGGAGGACGAGGATCGGCTGATCTTCCTGCCGCTCTGTCACGTCGCCGAGCGCGTCGGCGGCTATTACATCTCGGTCGCGCTCGGCTCGGTGATGAATTTCGCCGAGAGCCCGGAAACCGTGCCGGACAATCTGCGCGAGGTGCAGCCGACCATCTTCCTCGCGGTGCCGCGCATCTGGGAAAAATTCTATTCCGCCATCACCATCGCGCTGAAGGATGCGACGCCGCTGCAGCAATGGGTCTATCGCCGCGCCATCGGCATCGGCTATCGCATGGTCGATTGCCGGCTCGAGGGCAGGGCGCCGCCGCTGTCGCTGCGCATCGCCAGCCGTCTCGCCTACCTGGTCGCCTTCCGCAACATCCGCCGCATGATCGGGCTCGACCGCTGCCGCATCGCCTTCACGGGCGCGGCGCCGATCGCGCCGGAATTGATTCGCTGGTATCTCGCGCTCGGCATCGACATGCACGAACTCTACGGCCAGACCGAGAATTGCGGCGTCGCCACCATGATGCCGGCGGAGCGGATCAAGCTCGGCTCGGTCGGCACCGCCGTGCCCTGGGGCGAGGTCACGCTGTCGCCCGACGGCGAGATCCTGATCAAGGGCGACTTCCTGTTCATGGGCTACCTGAATCAGCCGGAGAAGACCGCGGAGACGATCGATCAGCGTGGCTGGCTGCACACCGGCGACGTCGGCACCATCGACAATGAGGGTTTCGTCCGCATCACCGACCGGATGAAGGACATCATCATCACCTCCGGCGGCAAGAACATCACGCCGTCCGAGATCGAGAACCAGCTCAAATTCTCGCCCTACATCTCCGATGCCGTCGTGGTCGGCGACAAGCGGCCGTATCTCACCTGCCTCGTGATGATCGACCAAGAGAATGTCGAGAAGTTCGCGCAGGATCACGACATCCCCTTCACCAATTACGCCAGCCTGTGCCGGGCGACGGAGATCCAGGACCTGATCTGGCGCGAGATCGAAGCGGTCAACGCCAATTTCGCCCGCGTCGAGACCATCAAGAGATTCTATCTGATCGAACGCCAGCTCACGCCGGAGGACGAGGAGCTGACGCCGACCATGAAGCTGAAACGCAGCTTCGTGAACAAGCGCTACGCCGCCGAGATCGACGCGATGTATCGCGAGCGCGCGGTGGCGTGACGCGCATGCCCCGGAAAAGTGGGAACCGGTTTTCCGATGAGGGCATGCGCAGAAAAGAAAAGTTTCGTTCGAAAAAGCGAAGCGGTGATGGCCCCGCCCTTCGTACAATACGGGCCCAAAGGAGAGGAGACGTCAATGTCGAGATCGTTCAACGCGTTCGGCCTTGCTATGGGCGCTATCGCGCTCAGTTGTCTGCCGGCCGTCGCGCAAACCAAGATCACCAATGAAGGCATCTCGGCGACCGAGATCGTCATCGGCACCCATCAGGATCTGTCGGGTCCGGTCAAGGGCTGGGGCGTGTCGGTCTCCAACGGGATGAAGATGGCGGTCGAGGAGATCAACGCCGCCGGCGGCATCAATGGCCGCAAGATCAAGATGGTCCTCGAGGATAGCGGCTACGATCCGAAGAAGGCGGTGCTGGCATCGCAGAAGATGATCGAGCGCGACAAGATCTTCGCAATGATCGGCCCGATGGGGTCGCCGACCGTGCTCGCCGCCCAGGATGTGCTGTTCGACGCCGGCGTGCTGCAGCTGTTTCCCCTGAGTTCGGCTGAATTTACCTTCAAGTTAGATCCCAACAAGCCGCAGGAGCGGCTGAAGTTCGCCAATCTCGTTCCTTACGTCGAGAGTACCCGCGCTGCGCTCAAATACATGGTGGAGATCAAAAGCCCGAAGAAGCCTTGCATCATGTATCAGGACGACGAGTACGGTAAAAACGTGCTCGACGGTTTCACCCAGCAACTCGAGGCGATGAAGCTCCAGCCGGCCTCGGCCACGAGCTTTAAGCGCGGCGCCTCCGACTTCAGCGCACAAGTAGCCAAGATGAAGTCCGACGGCTGCGACCTCGTCGTGCTCGGCACCGTGATCCGCGAAACGATTGGCGCGATGTCCGAAGCCAAGAAGCTCGGCTGGGAGGTCACTTTCCTTGGTGCCACGCCGACCAACGTGATGGAAGTGCCCGCCCTCGGCAAGGAAGCCGTCGAAGGTCTCTACGCCGCCAGCGGCTTCGAGATTCCCTACGAGGACACGGCCAAGGACAAGGTCAAGGATTGGCTCGTCAACTACAAGAAGACGTTCAACACCGATGCCAATACGCAGGCCATCATCGGCTACAATGCGGTGATGACCTTCGCCTTCTATGCGCAGAAGGCGGGCAAGGACCTGACCGGGCAGAAGATGCTCGACGCGCTCGAGTCGGGCGACAAGTTCCTCGACATCTTCAACTCGCCGCCGACGACATTCTCCAAGACCAACCATCTCGCCAACACCATCACCCAGGTCCAGCAGGTCAAGAACGGCCGCTGGGTGCTGGTGAAGGACAATCTGATGTTTTGATGCTTCTTCGCCTCTCCCCGCAAGCGGCAGGGCTATCGCATATGAAGTGGCGGATAGCTCGCCCACAACGCATTCTTCGAGACGCCCGCCGATGGCGGGCCCTCAGGATGAGGGCGGAGTGCGCGGCCCAGTTTCAACGGGCCCTGACGCTGATTAGCCTCATCCTGAGGAGGCGCGTAAGCGCCGTCTCGAAGGACGAGGCGTGCGCGCAGGCCGCCGCAACGAGTCATATGCGATAGCCCTGCCGCGTGCGGGGAGAGGCCGGAATTTGCGGGAGCAAATTCCGGGTGAGGGGGAGTCTCCGCGAGTCCAACTGCTAGCGTATTGCCGAGGCGGCCCCTCACCCCAACCCTCTCAGCGCGAGCGAAGCTCGTCGCGCCCCCGTAAGAACGGGGAGAGGGCCACCTACGATCCCCCGCTCGCGTTGCCCGAGTTCACCGGGGCCAGTTCGTCTTCGCGGCAGCGCCAGCCGTCGGCGGCTTTGACGAAGGCGAAGGTTCGCTGGATCCGCAGCCGGCGCGTGACATTGAAGGCGTCAGCGGAGCGCTCCTTGTTGTTGGCGCCCGGTTGCGGACGGCCGGTCCTGGCGTCCCAGCAGGTGCCGGTGCAGCCGGAGGCGACCTTGCTGCAGGTGGTGAAGGGGGCCAGCACCACCATCTCGATCTCGCCGGTGACCTGCGCCTCCCGGTCGGTCACCTGGCTGTCGACGGCGTAGACGCGGTTGATGCGCAGGAAATTGCCGCAGGAATTGGTCGCATGGATCCGCGCGGCGCAGAAATCGACGGCATCGGTGTCGGGCGAGTGGGCCGCGACCTGCCGGCCGAACACCTTTTTCGGATCGCCCTTGGCGGTGCGGATCTCATCGGTCTTGCGCGTGAGGTAGTCGGCGAGACAATCCTCCGCAGACTCGAGCTCTTGCAGCGGCACGTTCTCCTTGCCCACGAGATTGCACTTTCGATCGCGCTCTCGCGTCCACCTTCCGTATTCGGCGAAGGCAAAGCGCGCCGCGGTCGGGTCCAGCTTGCCGATCAGGCCGAGCACCTGGCCGTTGAGCTCCGTTTCGGCAAGCGCCAGCGACGGGTCCGCGCAGATCAGCGCGCCCGCCGCCGTATTCGCGGCGAGACAGTCGAAATCGGGATCCTGCAGGATTGCGGCGCGCTCCTCGGTCACCTTGAGCAGGCACGCCTTCACCTGGTCGAAATCGTCGGTGCGGACCGCGGTCTGGCCGACGATGGCGCAACTGAGATTGCGCTGGCGGCCCCAGATCGCGTTCTCCTCGATCGCCGGCAGGCGATCGGGCAGGCGGGCGAGCCGCGCCTCGTTCGCCGTGCTCAGCTTCGCGGCGGCCGCGGCAAGCTCGGTGTCACCGCAGAACAATTGATTGCCGGGATCGCGGATCTGCTGGCAGTTGTTCTTGGCGAACAGCGGCAGCCTGTCGGCGATGGTGCGGTCGGATTGCGCGGAGGCGGGCGCCGCCGCAAACGCCAGCAGCGCAAGCACAGACAGCACGATGAACCGCATTCCAGTCGCCCCCGCAAAGCCCGCGGCCATGCTAGCGTCCCGGATCGCGCGGTGGAATGGGTTTTTGGCGGGTGGTTGGATCCGGGCTACGAGAGGATCAGTGCGCCTCGGCGGGCGCCATCGACAGCCGCACCGGCTCGTCGACATATTTCATCACGGCCGACTGGTAGAGCACGAACAGCGGCTGGTAGCTGCGCGCAGCCTCGTCCTCGACCATCGCCATGCGGCGGTTGTCGAGCATCAGCCAGTGGCCGTCGAGCTTTGCGGCCACAACCGCGTGGTCTTCGCCGGCCCTGACGTCACGCACCACGACGATGCGAAGGTCCTCGGTAGCAACGCCCGCAAGCCGCAGCGCAGCCAGCTTGGCGATGGCATAGTCCTCGCAATCGCCGGCGCCGCGCGCGAAGGTCGCAAGCGGCGAGCTCCAGACGTCGTCGTTACCGTCATTGGCGGCGTGGATGGCGAGATTGATGGCGCGGTTGGTTTCGCCCAGCCGGGCGCGGCCGTCGCGGGCACGGGCCTGGTCGACGATGGCGAGCAGCTTGAGGGCTGCGGGCGACGCGCAATTGTCGCGGTCGCCGTCGCACAGCGCGAGCTGCACCATGTCGTCGTCGAGCCTGGACTTCAGCGCGGACCATTTCTGCTGCAGTCCGCCGGACGAGATCGCGAAGGCAAACACGCCGAACGGCTCGGCGGATTTGCGCACGAGGACGCCGGCGCCCGGCGACAGCAGCGTGCCGGCGCGAAGCTCGGCTGCCGATCCGAGCAGGACCAGTCCGCACAGGACAAGGATTGCGCGCCAGGCGCGCGAGCGAGCAGCGGTCTCCATCTGACATCCCCTTCCGGCTTCGCCCAGGTTTTTCTCGACCTCGACGTGCCGGGCTTTGTTGCTTTCGCGGAGATAGTGCGAGACGGGCCGTTTTGTTCTGCTTAACGCGCCCTGCAGGGGTCCCGAAACCGTGGGACAGGCTGAAACAGGCCTGCCCAAATTGCGTAAAATTCTACGAATCGGCCGCTAGGAGATGACCGGCGGTCGCGAAATAGAGCGAATTACAGGCTCTGGTTGTGGAGCTGCCGATTCTGCCTCCTATGGCTAACAAGCCCGCGATTTCACGGGGTCTGTTAGTTAGGTCACAGATTTAGCTCCGGAATTGCCGCAGGATGTCGCGGGGAACCCCGCAGAAAAGGTGACAAGAGTATCTGCTGTCGGATCTATACAGCAGGTTACTTTGGATGCTTGGAAATGTTCGCAAAAAAGCCGGATTCGACTTCAGAATACTGCAGGTATTACTTCGCTTCCTTGCCGGAAGCGCTGTTTCCCGGGCGCCCGCCAGGCCAAGTGATGCGAAATCACACAAGCAATAGATGGTTTCGCTAAGGAACTGGTAATGCTAAGCAAGCTTAGGCGGTCGATACTTTCATAATTATTAACCCTTTTACGGTGCCCCGTTGAATTACGCTGGCAAATTTGACGCCGCGATTCCCTTCCACGGCGAAGGTTCCCACTCGCCTGCCTATGTCCATGTGGATTCCTTTACCGCCAAGGCGCACGGTCACGTGCCCGATGGGGCTGTCGTTGTTCCCGACCCGAACCTGATCTTCAACGGCGAGTTCAAGCGCTCAGGTCTCGATCTCGTGCTGTCCCATGAGGGGCGCGACTTCGTCGTTCACGATTATTTCAGGGGCGACAAGCGTGCCGCTCTCGCCTCGTCCGATGGCGCCCACCTGACCGGCGACGTCGTCAATGCGCTGACGGGCCACGTTCAGGTTGCCCAGGCCGTGCCGGGCACTGCTGCGGCCCAGGTCATCGGCCACGTCACCAAGCTCTCCGGCAGCGCGACCGCGATCCGCAACGGCGTTTCGGTCGTCCTCAACAACGGCGACAATGTCGAGAAGGGCGACGTGGTGTCGACCGGCGCGGATTCGACGCTCGGCATCACCTTCATCGACGGCACCGTGTTCGGCCTGTCCTCCAATGCGCGGATGGTGCTGAACGAGATGGTCTACGACCCCAACGGGTCGAACAACTCCTCGCTGCTCAGCCTGGTGGCAGGCACCATCACCTTTGTCGCCGGCGAAACCGCCAAGCACGGCGACATGAAGGTCGACACGCCGGTCGCGACCATGGGCATCCGCGGCACCGCGGTGCTGACCCAGATCAACTTCGTCGTTCCCGCCGGCGGCGGCGACCCGCAGCCGCAGGCGAGCTTCCAGGTGCTGGTCGAGCCGAACGGCACCACGGGCTCCTACATCCTGTTCGACAAGATCACGCTGCTGCCGATCGCGACGGTCAACCAGGCCGGCCAGATGATCCAGATCAGCGGCGGCAACGTCTCGATCAGCAACGCGCTGATGTCGCCGGACGTGCAGAAGCTGATCACGGACGTGTTCACGCTGAAGTTCACCGACAACAACAGCAACACCAAGCTGACGAACTTCACCGACACGATCACGCCGGGCACCCAGGATATCGTGTTCAAGTCGGGGTCGGGCGACGTCGCGATCGCGACCTTCACGAACCTCAATCATGCAGGACCGGAAGGGCCAGGCGAATCCACGTCGCCTGCGACCCGTATTCCCGGCCAGCCGCTGGTGCGGAGCCTCGATCTCAGCGGCAACGTGAACACGGCGTTCTCGCTGAGCGAGCGCGCGGGCACCACCGGCGACACCACGCATTCCGATACGATCTCCGGCCGGATCACCTTCGTCGATCAGAATCTCGGCGACCGGCCGACGGTGAGCATAAGCCTCGCCGAGGCTCCGAACTACGTCTACAAGAGCGCCGGCCAGCAGGACGTCACCGGCTCGCTCAGCGCTCTCCAGAAGCAGGACATCGCGGCGACGCTGATCCAGATCAGCGTGGCCCCCGACGGCGGCAACAACAACAACGGCTCGGCGGTCTGGACCTACACGATCCCCGACAACGTGTTCGATTTCCTCGCGGCCGGCGAAACGCTGACGCTGACCTACATGGTCCGCGTCGACACCAATTTCGAAGTCAATCCCGAATCCAGGTTCATCCCGATCACCATCACGATCACGGGCACCAACGACAAGCCGGTGATCACCAGCAGCGTTCCGACCATCACTTTCGAAGGCGGCACCAGCGTGCCGGGCGGCCCGCTCATCAGCGATGAGGCGACCTCGGGCACGCTGAGCTTCGCCGACGTCGATCTGACCGACACGCATACGGTGTCGGTGGCGCTGACGAGCGCGAGCCTGCCTGATGGCAGCACTGTTCCGCCGGGCCCGCTCGCGGCGTTCCAGAGCGCGATGTCGGTCGCGATCGCGTCGGGGGCCGACAGCACCGGCGATGGCACCGGCACCATCAACTGGTCGCTGGCCGACCTTCCGGTCTACCTCGCCGACTTCATTCCGAGGGGCGAGGTGCTGACGCTGGTCTACACCGTGACGGTCACGGACGCGCAAGGCGCGACCGCGCAACAGACCATCACCGTCACGATCACCGGTACCGATGCGCCCGCCGTGGTGTGGATCGCGACCGAGAAGGAAGGCGCTCCCTCCGGCGGCTTCTGGAAAGACGCGGCGAACTGGGCGACCGGCACCGTTCCGACCATCGACGACGACGTCATCGTCATCACCGATCAATTGCACGGCCTGACGCCGTCTTTCCCGGCCACGATCGACGCGCCGGCCTATGCCAAGTCGGTCACGATGAATGATTTCGGCGGTCCGCCGCCGCAGCTGATCAACCAGAGCTCGCTGACCATCGCGGGCTCGCTCGACATGGGCGCGGACTCGATCTTCACGAACGCCGCGACCGGCACGACGTCGGTCGGCGGCCTGGCCGAGATCCTGGACACCAGCGTATTCACCAACGCCGGGCACCTGACGCTCAAGGCCGGTGGCGATTTCGCCGTCGGCACCACGATCACCAATTCCGGCACGCTCGAACTGTTCGGCGGCACGCTGAAGACGCTGGCCGAGGTCCACAATGCCGGCGGCACGCTGAAGACCGATGCCGGCGCGACGTTGATCGTCGATGGCACGACGGTCGACGGCGGCACCGTCACCATTCTCGGCACGCTGGAGCTCGACGGCGTCAGCCACATCGAGAACGGCACGCTGAATAATTCCGGCACGATCAACGTCAAGGGAGGCTTCGTCGGGTTCGCCGGCGAGACCGTCGACAACACGTCGAGCGGTGTGATCGAGGTGCTGGCAAATGGCTGGCTGACGATCCATCAGGGCTCCAGCGTCACCAATGCCGGCCAGATCACCATCGACGCCTCCGGCAGGCTGGTCGTCAACAACGCGACGATCGGCGGTGCCGGTGAGGTGATCGGCACCGGGAACGGCGAGGGGGGCCCCGTCTTCAACGCGGGTCTTCAGGGCGCCGGCACGATCACCAACAATGGTGAGATCGATCTCCACGGCGGCGCCGTCCTGAGCGGCGGCATCCTGAACAATGGTGCCCTCTTTAACAATGATGCCCTCTTTAGTGTCAGCGGTGCCGGCAATGCGCTGAGCGAGGAGACCGTCACCAATGCCGGCCGCATTGAAGTGGTGGCCGGCGGCGCGCTGGCGATCGATCTGGGCTCGACGGTCGACAATTCGAGCGGCATCGTCGTCATCATTGGCAATGCCACGCTGACTCTGGACGACGCCACGATCAGCGGCGGCGCGATCATGGGTGCGGGCACGATCGAGGTCGCCGGCGCCAGCCGCATCGACGGCGGGGCGACGCTCAGCATCAGCACGGTCACCGTCGATGCAGAGCTGACGCTCGACGGCATCACGGTATCCGGCACCGATATCACCGATAATTCCAGCATCGTGCTCGGCGGCACCGTCAAGCTCAAGGACGGCGCCAGGATCAAAGGCGGCGCGGTCACCAACACCGGCACGCTGGAGATCGCGGGCGCAGCGACGCTGCTCAACGACGTCGTGGCCAACACCGGCACGATCGCAGTCGACGACGGCCGGACGCTGACGCTGTCCGGCACGGAGATTTCCGGCGGCGCTATCGACAATTACAGCGGCGCGCTCGGCGGTACGATCGACGTCACCGGCAACAGCAAGATCGACGGTAACGCGACGCTCAGCAATGGCGCCGTCACGGTCGAGAGCGGCATCACCCTGACGTTGGGCGATGCGACCGTTGCTGGTGCAGCGATCGCCAATCATGGCGCCGTCACGGTCGATGCGGGCAAGACGCTGACGCTGTCGGGCGTGGGCGTGACCGGCGGCGCGCTCATCGTCCAGGGCGCGCTGGAATCGACCGGCGCGACCACGATCACCGACGCCTCCATCACCAACAACGGCCTGATCGAGGCGATCGGCGGCGTGCTGACGCTCGCCACCATGACCCCGGCCAGCATCGCCAATGCCGGCACGCTTCGGGCCAAGGGCGCCGAACTCGACATCGACCACCAGGCCGTCACCAACAGCGGCACGCTGGCCGCGATCAACGGCGGCACGCTGAAACTGATCGCGACGACGGTGACCAACGGGACCGGCGCGGTTTCGGTTACCCTCGGCTCGACGCTCGATCTCGTCGGTGCAGTCATCGACGGCGGCACGGTGACGATCGCGGGAACGCTGGAATCGACCGGCACCAGCGCGATCGACAATGCCGATATCACCAACACCGGCACGATCACCGTCACTGGCGGCACGCTGACGATCGATCCGGCCACGATCCACGCCATCACCAATCACGGCCTGATCGAGGCGGTGACCGGCGGCACGCTGAAGCTGACGGCCGCCATCATCGCCAATACCGGCGGGACGATCTCGGTTGGCGGCACATCGAAGCTCTATCTGACCAACGTGTCGATCAACGGCGGCAGCCTGAGCAATGCCGGCAATCTCTACAGCGTCTTGGGCTCCAACACCATCACGGCCGGCGTCACCAACACCGGCGGCACCATCGAAGTTCAGGCCGGCACGCTCAACCTTGCCGGCGGCATCACCGGCGCCGGCACGCTCAGCATCGACGATGGCGCGACGCTCGAGCTCGGCGGCGCCGATGCGCAGACGGTCACATTCGCCGGCGGCACCGGCACGCTGCAACTCGACAAGGTTGCCGGCCAGTATTTCACCGGAACCATCGCGGGCGAGGCGGCGGCGGACGGCACATTCACCGTCACCGGCGACGCCGACATCGCCGCGTCGGCTGGCGACGCGCTTGACTTCACGGTGTCGGAGGGGACGAATGCCAACGTTGCGCTCACGCTGACCGGCAAGCTCACGGGCGCGACCAACGGCATCGGCGTCACCCAGAACGGTGTCGGCGACGTCACCATCGTCAATCATGGCAGCATCACCGGTACGAGCCTCGTCGGCATCAGCGTCACGCAGAACGACGCCGATGCGGCCGGCGATCCGGTCGCGACCGGCTCGACACATATTACGAACAGCGCCTCGGGCTCGATCGTGGGTGCGGCCGGTCATGCGGCGATCTTCATCCAGGAAAACGCCACCGGCTCGGCGACGATCGACAATTTCGGTACGATCGGGCCGGCCGCCGCCTCGAACGTGACCGCGACGACCTATGCGATCGTCGAGACCGGCGGCGCCATCACCATCAACAATAGCGGCCATATCAACGGCAATATCTCGGTCGCGAGCGCGACCTTCTACAACAACGCCGGCGGCATCTGGACCGTCGCCGGCACCAGCGTCTTCGGCAATGTGTCCTCGATCGTCAACGGCGGCGAGATCGATCTGCTCAACGGCGCCTCGATCTCCGTGGCCGGGCCGGGCATCACCAATACGAACGAGATCGAAAGCTGGGGCACGGCGTCGATCACGGGCACCATCACCAACAACCACTCCATCGAGGTCCACACCGGCACGCTGACGCTGTTCGGCTCGCTGTCCGGCTCCGGCTCGGTCACGATCGACGCCGGCGCGACGCTCGAGATCAAGAACGCGGTGGCCCAGACCATCACCTTCGCGGGTGCCGGTGCCGAGCTCGAGATCGACACCGAGACCTTCGGCGGCTCGATCGCCGGCTTCGCCGCCAACGAGAAGATCGACCTGTCGACCTTCACCTGGGACAGCGGGAGCACGGCGGTCTACGACGCCCAGACCGGCAATCTCGTCGTGAGCGACACGCATGGTCACAGCTTCACGCTCAAGCTGATCGGCAATTACAGCGACGCGCATTTCATCACCAGCAGCGACTACGCCGGCGGCACCATCGTCGAGGTCGCTCCGGTCGATCACTGGAAATATAGTGCGAGCGGCGACTGGAATGTCGCGTCGAACTGGAGCCTCGGCGTGCCGGGGGCCAGCTACGACGTCAGGCTCGATGCGCCCGGCACCTACACCGTGGACAGCACGACCAGCGTCACGATCCACGATCTCACCGTCGCTTCGGGTGTGAAGCTGCAGACCGAGCCCTTCACAGTATTCACCGTGAAAGGCGACGTCGTCGTCAACGGTCTGATCGAAGCGGGCCCGTTCTCCGGAAACGACGTCTCGACAATCGACATCAAGGGCAACGTCCGCGGCACCGGCGCGATCGAGATCTCCAACAAGGCCATCGTGGAGATCGAGGGTTCGGTTTCGGGCATAAAGGTCTACTACGACAACGGGCTCGGCACCCTGATCCTGGACCACGCGAAGGATTTCCACGGGCTGATCTCGGGCTCGCCAGCCGGAGCCCCGCTCTCGTCCAACAATCTGATCGACCTGAAGGACCTCGCCTGGACGCCCACGATGATGTCGGCGCACGCCGACTACAACGCGGATACGAACATCACGACCGTCGATTTCTACAACGGCACGACGACCGTCACCCTCTCGTTCCTCGGTAACGACCTGAACTGGCACCTTCAGAGCGACGGTCAAGGCGGCACCACCGTTTACGATCCGCTCGCCGACACGCCCATGACGATCGAGAGCGGCACGGTGCTGAACCTCAGCGAGGCTTCGTCGCAGGACGTGACCTTCGCCAACAACAGCGGAACCACCGGCACGTTCGCGATCGAGCACGCCGCCGATTTCACCGGCACCATCAACGGCTTTGCCGGCGACGGCACCGTCGCCAATTCGGACCTGCTCGACCTCAAGGACATCGACTTCACGCACCTGACCGGGGTGACCTGGACCGAGAACGCCGACCATCTCGGCGGCGTGCTGACGCTGAGCGACGGCACCGAAACCGCGACCATCAAGTTCGCCGGCAGCTACAGCATCGACAGCTTCGAGTTCGTCAGCGACGGTAACGGCGGCACGCTGGTCGTCGATCCGCCCACGGGGCCGACCCTTGTCGGGACCAGCGGACAGGACCAGTTCGCCTTCACGAGTTCGGCGCTTCCGGTTCAGAGCACGATCGTCGATTTCGATCTGGGCCAGGACAAGATCGACCTGCGCGAGTTCGCCAGCATCAAGTCCTTCAGCGACATCGTCATCACGCAGCAGGCGGGTGGCGCGCTGGTCACGCTCGACGATCACCAGTCGATCCTGCTGAAGAATCTCGTCGCGAGCAGCCTGCACGCCAGCGATTTCATCGTTGCAAACCACGCCTGAGGTTCGGCGGCGGCGCCTCGTCCGCGGCGGATTCCAGTATCAAAGGCATAGCCGATTGCGTATTCTCGGCCCGATACCGGCCGAAGGCGGACTGCGGGAAACTCGACCAGCATGAGGCGTCTCAAGATCTTGCGGCGGTGGTTTGCGCAAAAGTTCGGCTTTGCGCGGCTGATGTGCCTTGCGCTGCTGATCGTGTTCGCCTGCGCCCGCCTTTGGGACCCGCCGCCGATCCAGGAATTGCGGCTGCGCACCTTCGACATGTTTCAATTGATCGATCCGCGCCACAAGGCGGCGCGGCCGGTCACCATCGTCGACGTCGACGACAGGAGCCTCGCCAAGTTCGGCCAGTGGCCATGGCCGCGGACGCGGATCGCCGACCTGATCCAGAGCCTCAGCAGCAACGGCGCGGTTGCGATCGGCTTCGACATGGTGTTCTCGGAAGCCGACCGGCTCAATCCGGATCTCGTTGCCGGCCAGATGCGCTATCTGGACGACGCCACCCGCGCCAAGCTGCGCGAGCTACCGACCAACGACCAGATACTGTCGGATGCGATCAGGCGCTCGCGCGTGGTGCTGGGCGAGACCGGGCAGTCGCAGATCACGTCGGAGATCGACAAAACGCTTCCCTTCACAGGGGTGGCGACGGTCGGCGAGGAGAATGCCGAGAAGTTTCTGTTCGAGTTCCCCGGCCTGTTGCGTAACGTGCCCGTGATCGAGAAGGTCGCCGCCGGTCGCGGCCTGTTCACGATCAGGACCGAGCGCGACGGCCTGATCCGCCGCGTGCCGATGGTGATGCGCGCACAAGGCAACATCATGCCCTCGCTCAGCCTGGAGATCCTGCGGGTCATCACCAGTACGCCGACGCTGCTGGTCCGGACCGACAAGTCCGGCGTGCGGGCCATCCGCCTCAAGGGCGTCGAGATCCCGACCGACAGGAACGGCCAGCTCTGGGTGCACTACGCCCGCTATGACCCCTCGATCTACGTCTCCGCCGCCGAAGTGCTCGACAACACGGTGTCGCCCAGCAAGATTGCCGGCAAGCTCGTGCTGATCGGCACCTCCGCGGTCGGCCTGAACGACATCAAGACCACGCCGGTATCCCGGGCCATGCCGGGTGTCGAGATCCACGCTCAGGTGCTGGAGAGCGTGCTCAGCGGCGCGATAATCTCGCAGCCGAACTATGCGCTCGGTGTCGAGCTGCTCGCCGCGCTGTTCATCGGCCTGCTCGTCATCATCTTCACGCCCAATCTCGGCCCCGTCCGCCTCGTGCTGGCCGGTGCGATGTTCGCCGCGATCCTGGTCGGCACGTCCTGGTTCTTCTACGCGCAGTACCGCCAACTCATCGACTTCACCTATCCGCTGCTCTCGACCACCGCGATCTACCTGACGCTGATCTTCGCCAGCTTCGTGCGCGAGCAGCGCCAGCGCGTGCAGATCCGCGGCATGTTCGCGCAATACATGTCGCCGGTGCTGGTCGAGCAACTGGCGCAGTCGCCGGAAAAGCTCGTGCTCGGCGGCGAGGAGCGCGAGATGACGATCATGTTCTCCGACGTGCGCGGCTTCACCACGATCTCGGAAAGCTACAAGCAGGATCCGCAAGGGCTGATCGCGCTGATGAACCGCTTCCTGACGCCGCTGACCGACGTCATAATCGAGCGGAAGGGCTACATCGACAAATACATGGGCGACGCCATCATGGCGTTCTGGAACGCGCCGCTCGACGATGCCGAGCACGAGGTCAACGCCTGCGAAGCCGCGATCCGGATGCTCGAGAAGATCGACGAGGTCAACAAGGGGCGCGAGCAGGAGGCCGCCGACGGCGGCCATGTCTACATCCCGCTCAATGTCGGCATCGGCCTCAACACCGGCATCGGCGTGGTCGGCAACATGGGCTCCGACCTCAAGAAGAACTATTCGGTGCTCGGCGACAGCGTGAACCTGGCCTCGCGCCTCGAAGGGCAGACCAAGGAATACGGCTTCCCGATCATCGTCGGCTCCAGGACGGCGCTCGCGGCCAAGGACAAGTTCGCGATCCTCGAGCTCGACTTCATCATGGTCAAGGGCAAGACCGAGCCGGAAGTGATCTACGCCATCGCCGGCCGCGAGGACGTGATGCATTCGGCCGCCTTCCAGCGCCTGCGCAACATCACCATCGAGATGCTCGGCTGCTATCGCAATCGCGACTGGCAGGGCGCACTGAATGCGATCGAGCGCGGCCGCCGCAGCGAAGACGCCGACACGCTGGAAAAGCTGTTCAAGCTCTACGAGGCGAGGATCAAGGAATTCCAGATCAATCCGCCGCCGGAGGACTGGACCGGGGCGTATGCGCTGCTGACAAAGTAGCCGTCACACACTCGTCGTCGTCCCGGACAAGCGCGCCCAAAGCGCGCGCCGATCCGGGACCCATAACCCCAGGGAGGGGTTGTGTGGCGAGATCGGCAGCCGCGAGCCTTCGCCAAATTTCTCCCTGTGGTTATGGGTCCCGGGTCTGCGCTTACGCTTGCCCGGGACGACAGCGGTATTTGACGCGACGTCCAGCGCCCAACACCGGCTCTCGCAGGGTGGGCAAAGGCGCGTCAGCGCCGTGCCCACGTCTTCTCTGACGTCGCATCATGGCGGGCACGCTTCCGCCTTCGCTCTTCGAGCTACGGCGGACAAGTCGCTTTGCCCACCTTACGACAGCGGCGCGTAGCCGCCCCTCACTCCACTCCGATCGTCGTCAGATCCTGGAACCAGTGCTGCGCCTGCACGAACTGCTTGATCTTCGGCGACAGCGCATGCGGGTTGGTGTCGTGGACGACCCAGACCAGCACGGCGTCGTCGACGATCAGCGCATGGGCCTGGGCGAGCAACTCATCCTGCTTGGCGCTGTCGAAGGTCTGCTTGGCCTCGTCGATCAGCGCGTCGACCTTCGGGTTCTTGTAGCCGCCCCAGTTGACGCCGACCGGCGCGATCTGGCCGGAGTGGAAGAAGCGGACGATGGCGTAGAGCGGGTCCGAGGTGACATAGGCGATGTTGTTGGCGGTGATGCCGGCATTCATCTCGTCGGCGGCGCCCTTGCGCCAATGCGTATAGAGCGTCTCGAGCTCGACCACCTTGAAGTCGATGTCGATGCCGATCTCCTTGAAGCTCTGCTGCAGGAATTCGTTCATCGGCAGCGACAGCATCTGGCCGGTGCCGCCCTGCGCGATGATGAAGGTGGTCTTCAGCGGTTTTGCTTTCGAATAGCCCGCTTCCTCCACCAGCTTCTTGGCTGCAGCCAGATCATATTTCAGCTCGAAGCTCGGCTTGCCGAACCATGGGCTCGTCGGGTCGACCTGGCCCTTGGCGGGCTTGGCGAGGCCGTTCATCAGGCCGACGACTTCGTCACGGTTGATCGCGAGGTTCAGCGCCTTGCGCAGGCGGATGTCGGTCCAGGGCGAGCCCGGCAGCACGCTGAGGTGATAATTCCAGACATGCGGGGTGACGTTGTCGACCAGCTTCATGCCGGCCGCTTTCAGCTGCGGCACGGCATCCGGCGCCGGCGTTTCGATCAGGTCCACTTGTCCGGCGAGCAGCGCGTTGGTGCGCGTCAGCGCTTCCGGCATCGGCACCAGCACGATCTTGTCGACCTTCGGAATGCGCTTCTTGTTCCAGTAGTCCGGATTCTTGCTGAGCTCGGCGAGCTCGCGCGGCACCAGTTTCGTCAACTTGAACGGGCCGGTGCCGGAGGGCTGGCTGGCGAACTTGTCCCAGTCCTTGCCGAGCTTTTCATACTGCGCCGGGCTCGAGACCAGGAACCACAGCATCTGATAGGGGAAGAAGGAATCGACCGTCTTGGTGGTGATCTCCACCGTGAAGTCGTCGATCTTGGCGTAGCTGGCGACGGAGGGGAGGCGGGTCTTTACCTGCGCGCTCTGCCGCTTGTCGAATTGCGGCGCCTTGTCGTTGAGCACCTTGTCGAGATTCCAGATCACCGCGTCGGCGTTGAACTCGCTGCCGTCGTGAAACTTCACGCCCTTGCGAAGGGTGAAGCGCCACTTCGTTTTGTCGGCATCGTCCACTTTCCATTCGGTGGCGAGGCCCGGCACCAGCTTGCCGGGGCGGTCGGCGACGTCCATCTCCCAGGCGACCAGCGGATCGTAGATCGTGTAGGCCGTGAACTGATAGGCGCCGGCGCCGCGATCGGGCTGGCCCGTCGTCAGCGGAATATCCGCCATCGAGATGCCGTAGCGCACCACCGTTTCAGCGCGCGCCGAGATTGCGGAAACTGCCAGCGCAAGCACGGCGAGACAGGTCGATAGACGAATACGCATGGCCCAAAGCTCCAGGGAGGATCTGGGGGCCAAACTTGCAATCTTGATGCCAGAATAGGCAGTCGGGCTGCTTTGTCTTCAATCGATCACAAGGACTTGTCGTCGCAGGGGCAATTTGCAGAATAAGTTTCTCCTTGGCATAGCCATTGCATACGATTGCATCAAAATTAATCATCGAAAGCCGAAGAAGGATCGAGGCGATGCTTATCAAGAACAAGAAAACACGAGCGGCGCTGATCGCGCTCTTGGCGCTTGGCAGCGCGGCCGCATGGCCGCGCGTGGTAGCTGCGGAAACTGTGCTGCGGATTGGCATGACTGCTGCCGATATTCCGCGCACCCTCGGCCAGCCCGACCAGGGTTTTGAAGGCAACCGCTTCACCGGCCTCACCATGTATGACGCGCTGACCGGCTGGGATCTGTCCTCTGCCGACAAACCGAGCGTGGTGATCCCCGGCCTTGCCACCGAGTGGAAGGTCGACGACGCCGACAAGACCAAATGGACCTTCAAGCTGCGCTCCGGCGTGACCTTCCATGACGGCTCGCCGTTCAATGCCGACGCCGTCGTCTGGAATGTCGAGAAGGTGCTGAAGCAGGACGCGCCGCAATTCGACGCCAGCCAGGTCGGCGTCACGGCCTCGCGCATGCCGACGCTGGCCTCCGCGAAGAAGATCGACGACATGACCGTCGAGCTCACCACCAAGGAGCCCGACAGCTTCCTGCCGATCAATCTCACCAATTTGTTCATGGCGAGCCCGGCGAAATGGCAGGCCTTCTACGACAAGGCGGAAGGCGCCGACGCCAAGGCGAAGTCGCAGGCCGCCTGGACCGCGTTCGCCAAGGACGCCTCGGGCACCGGCCCGTGGAAGATGGCGAGCTTCACGCCGCGCGAACGGCTCGAGCTGGTCAAGAACGCGAACTATTGGGACAAGGCGCGTGTGCCCAAGGTCGATAAGATGGTGCTCCTGCCGATGCCGGAACCGAATGCGCGCACCGCAGCGCTGCTGTCCGGGCAGGTCGATTGGGTCGAAGCACCGGCGCCGGACGCGCTGCCCGAGCTGAAGCAGCGTGGCTTCAAGCTCTACGCCAACGAGCAGCCGCATGTCTGGCCGTGGCAGTTCTCGCGCGTCGAGGGCTCGCCCTGGAATGACATCCGCGTGCGCAAGGCGGCGAACCTTTGCGTCGATCGCGAAGGCCTCAGGGACGGCCTGCTCGCCGGCCTGATGGTGCCCGCCACCGGCACCTTCGAGCCCGGCCATCCCTGGCGCGGCAAGCCGAGCTTCCAGATCAAGTATGACAAGGCGGCCGCGCAAAAGCTGATGCAGGAGGCCGGTTTCGGTCCAGCCAAGAAGCTTGCGGTCAAGATCCAGACCTCGGCCTCCGGCTCGGGCCAGATGCAGCCGCTGCCGATGAACGAATATCTGCAGCAGGCGCTCGCCGAATGCTATTTCGACGTGAAGCTCGACGTCATCGAGTGGAACACGCTGTTCACCAACTGGCGCCGCGGCGCCAAGGACCCCTCGGCCAACGGCTCGAACGCGACCAACGTCACCTATGCGGCGATGGATCCGTTCTTCGCGCTGGTGCGCTTCCTGCAGTCGAGCATGGCGCCGCCGGTCTCGAACAATTGGGGCTTCATCAACGATCCCAAGTTCGACGAGCTGGTGAAGAAGGCGCGCCAGACGTTCGATCCCGCCGCGCGCGACGCCGCGCTCGCCGAGCTGCACGCGGCCTCGGTCGATGACGCCGCCTTCCTCTACGTCGCCCACGACGTCGGCCCGCGCGCCATGAGCCCGAAGGTCACAGGCGTCGTGCAGCCGAAGAGCTGGTTCATCGACTTCTCGCCGGTGTCGATGCAGTAGCTCGCGCCACAACTCGGTGCACCCTCTCCCCTCCTGTCCGCCGAAGCCTTGGCGAAGGCGGATGCGGGAGAGGGTGGCTTCGCGAAGCGAAGCCGGGTGAGGGGTCTCTCTCCGCGGATGCGGACCCTTCGATTGGAAAAGTTTCGTCCGCGGATAGAACCCCTCATCCGGCGCTTGCGCGCCACCTTCTCCCGCAAGGGGAGAAGGGAAGAAAAAAGAAACAACGTGCTCGCCTATACCGCCAGACGCATTGTCTATGTCGTCCCGATCGTCATCAGCGTGGCGCTGGTGTGCTTTCTGCTCGTGCACATCACGCCGGGCGATCCGCTCGTCGCCGTGCTTCCGGCCGATGCCTCGCAGGAGCTCGCGGCGCAGCTGCGCGCCGCCTATGGTTTTGATCGCCCGCTGCCGGTGCAGTTCGGGCTGTGGTTGCTCCGCGCCCTTCATGGCGACCTCGGCAATTCCATCGCGACGGGACGCCCCGTGCTGGCCGAAGTCATGCGCGCGGTCGGCAACACCGTCACGCTCGCGATTGCGGCGGCAATCATCGGCTTCACCATGGGCATCCTGCTCGGCCTGATCGCCGGCTATTTCCGCGAAACCTGGATCGACAAGGTCGCGACCTCCTTTGCCATCGCCGGCGTGTCGGTGCCGCACTACTGGCTCGGCATGCTGCTCGTCATCATCTTCTCGGTCCAGCTGAACTGGCTGCCCGCGGTCGGCGCCGGCCCCAGCGGCTCCAACTCCTGGGCCTGGGATTGGGCGCACCTGCAATATCTCGTGCTGCCGGCGATCACGACCTCGGTGATCCCGATGGGCATCATCACCCGCACGGTGCGCGCGCTCACCGGCGATATCCTCAGCCAGGACTTCGTCGAAGCACTGCGCGCAAAAGGCCTGCGCGAAACCGGCGTGTTCCGCCACGTCATCAAGAACGCCGCGCCCACCGCGCTCGCGGTGATGGGGCTTCAGCTCGGCTACATGCTCGGCGGCTCGATCCTGATCGAGACCGTGTTCTCCTGGCCGGGCTCGGGCTTCCTGCTCAACTCGGCGATCTTCCAGCGCGACCTGCCGCTGCTGCAGGGCACGATCCTGATCCTGGCGCTGTTCTTCGTCTTCCTCAACCTGCTGGTCGACATCGCGCAAGCCGCGATCGACCCGCGCATCAAGCGGGGCTAGCGGAATGAGCGAGCTTCCGTTGTCCGCCATCGCCGACGCCGC
Organism: Bradyrhizobium sp. cir1; assembly: GCF_014198245.1. Classification (GTDB taxonomy): domain Bacteria; phylum Pseudomonadota; class Alphaproteobacteria; order Rhizobiales; family Xanthobacteraceae; genus Bradyrhizobium. The sequence continues at coordinate 8,691 of NZ_JACIHE010000015.1, read as the reverse complement.
GCTTCAGGCCGCGCCCGCCACCAAGGCGCGCGGTTATTGGGCGACCGTCGGCCGCCGCATCATGCGGGACAAGGTCAGCATGGCCTGCGCGCTGGTGCTGCTGCTGATCTTCCTTTCCGCGATTCTCGCGCCATGGCTCGGTCTCGAAGACCCCTACAAGGGCTCGATGATCCGTCGCCTCCGTCACATCGGCACGACAGGTTATCCGCTCGGCACCGACGAGCTCGGCCGCGACATGCTGGCGCGGCTGATCTATGGCGGTCGGCTGTCGCTGGTCATCGGCATCCTGCCGGTCATCCTCGCCTTCTGCCTCGGCACCTCCCTCGGCATCATTGCCGGCTATGTCGGCGGCAAGCTCAACACGGCGATCATGCGCACGGTGGACGTGTTCTACGCCTTCCCGTCCGTGCTGCTGGCCATCGCGATCTCCGGCGCGCTCGGCGCCGGCATCCTCAACTCCATCGTGGCGCTCACCATCGTGTTCGTGCCGCAGATCACCCGCGTCGCAGAAAGCGTCACCACAGGCGTGCGCAACATGGACTTTGTCGAAGCCGCACGTGCCTCCGGTGCCGGCGCCTTCACCATCATGCGCGTGCATATCCTCGGCAACGTGCTGGGCGCGATCTTCGTCTATGCCACCAGCCTGATCTCGGTCTCGATGATCCTGGCGGCCGGTCTCTCCTTCCTCGGCCTCGGCACCAAACCGCCGGAGCCGGAATGGGGCCTGATGCTCAACACCCTGCGCACCGCGATCTACGTCAACCCCTGGGTCGCAGCCTTGCCCGGTGCAATGATCTTCGCGGTCTCGATCTGCTTCAATCTCCTCTCGGACGGCCTGCGCAGCGCCATGGACATCAGGAACTAGGCCATGAGCGAACCCAATACCTCTATCGCCATGCTGGAGCAGGTCGAGGACCGCGGCGGCGTCGCGCAGCCGCTGCTTCAGGTCAACGGCCTGACAAAACATTTCCCGGTTCGGGGCGGGCTGTTCGCTGCCAAGCGCACCGTGCGTGCCGTCGACAATGTCTCCTTCTCCGTCGCCAAGGGCGAGACGGTCGGCATCGTCGGCGAATCCGGCTGCGGCAAGTCCACCACCGCGCGCCTCCTGATGCATCTGATGCCGCGCGATGATGGCGACATCATCTATGACGGCATGACCGTCGGCCGGTCCATGTCGCTGCGCGAGCTGCGCCGCGGCATGCAGATGGTGTTCCAGGACTCCTACGCCTCGCTCAATCCGCGCCTCACAATCGAGGAATCCATCGCCTTCGGTCCGAAGGTCCACGGCATGGCCGATGGCGCGGCGCGGGCGCTCGCCCGCGAACTGCTCGGCAAGGTCGGCCTGCGCCCCGAAAACTTCGCCAACCGCTATCCGCATGAGATCTCCGGCGGCCAGCGCCAGCGCGTCAACATCGCCCGCGCGCTGGCGCTGTCGCCGCGGCTGGTGATCCTGGATGAGGCCGTCTCCGCGCTCGACAAGTCCGTCGAGGCGCAGGTGCTCAATTTGCTCGCCGATCTCAAGCGCGAATTCGGCCTGACCTATCTCTTCATCAGCCACGACCTCAACGTGGTCCGCTACATCAGTGACCGCGTGCTGGTGATGTATCTCGGCGAGGTCGTCGAGCTGGGCCCGGTCGACCAGGTCTGGGATAACCCCGCGCATCCCTATACGCGGGCGCTGCTCGCCGCGATGCCGTCGTCCGATCCTGACAGGCGTACCGAGAAGCCGCCGATCACGGGCGATCCGCCCAATCCGATCGACCCGCCTCCGGGTTGTCGCTTCCACACCCGCTGCGCGTTTGCGGAGCCGCTCTGCGCAAATGCCGCACCAAAGCTCACCGCCGTCGATACAATGGGCCACAAGGCCGCGTGCTACATGGCGATTCCGGGTTCAGGCCACAGCCGCGCGCCCGCAGGGGAAACAGCATGACAAGACCGACACCAAAAGAGATCAAGCCCATCGCGCAAGTCTCGGGCATTCCCGTGGACGATGAGATCGCAACGCGCATCTCCAACTCCATTGGGCCCGCCTTCGAGGGCTTTGCCGCGATCGCCGGCACGTTGCCCTTCGACCTCGAGCCGGCGTCCTACGTGGTCGCGCAAGTCGCGAAGGTGTCGAAATGAGCCTTGAACCTGCCTTGATGACGCTCACCGAGGTCGCGCGTGCGATCGCGATGAAGCAGCTGTCCTCGCATGAGGTGACGCGTGCGCTGCTGCACCGCATCGCGCAATGGCAGCCGCATCTCAACGCCTTCATGTCGATCGAAGCGGAGGCCGCGCTGAAGGCGGCCGAGGCCGCCGATGCCGAGCTCGCCAAGGGCAACGTCCGCGGCCCGCTGCATGGTGTGCCGCTCGCGCACAAGGACATGTATTACGACGCCGGCCACGTTGCGACCTGCGGCTCGCTGATCCGCCGCGATTTCGTCGCGACGACGACGTCCACGGCGCTGCAGCGGCTGAAGGACGCCGGCCAGATCCGCCTCGGCACGCTGCACCTCGCTGAGTTCGCCTATGGTGCGACCGGGCACAACAGCCATTATGGTCCGGTGCGCAATCCCTGGAACGTGGCGCACATCACCGGCGGCTCGTCCTCGGGCTCCGGCTCGGCGGTCGCCGCGCGCCTGACCTATGCCGCGCTCGGCTCCGACACCGGCGGCTCGATCCGCATGCCCTCGCATTTCTGCGGCGTCACGGGGCTCAAGACCACCTGGAGCCGCGTCAGCCGCGCCGGCGCCATGCCGCTGTCGCAATCGCTCGACACGGTCGGCCCGCTCGCGCGCACCGCGGAGGATTGCGCGTTGCTGCTGGCGTTGACGGCCGGCCCGGATCCGGAGGATCCGACCGCGAGCCGCGAGCCTCTCTCGGACTACGTCGCCGCGACCAAGGGATCCCTGAACGGCCTCAAGATCGGCGTGCCCGCGACCTACTATGTCGACGATCTCGACAGCGAGGTCGCGCGCGTGCTCGACGAGACCATTGCGGTGCTCAAGCGCGAGGGCGCCGACATCGTCAAGGTCGAGCTGCCGGACCAGCGGCAATTGCAGGCGGCGAGCCAGCTCGTGCTGGCCGCTGAAGCCGCCGCCTTCCACAAGCGCTGGCTGATCGAGCGTTCGCAGGATTACGGCGCGCAGACATTGATGCGCCTTCAGAACGGCCTGGCCGTTCCCGCCATCACCTATCTGGAAGCGATGCGCTGGCGTGGGCCGGCGCTTGCCGAGCACAATGCGGCGACCGCGGGCGTCGACGCGGTGATCGCGCCGGCATCCCCGGTGCCGGCGCCCTCGATTGAGGAGAGCGATGTCGGCGGCGGCCCGAACGCGCCGGCGCTGTTGCAGCGGCTGACGCTGTTCACCCGTCCCGTGAACTTCTTGGGCCTGCCGTCGCTGACCATTCCCTCCGGCTTCACCAAAAGCGGCCTGCCTGTCGGCATGCAGCTGATCGGCCGCTCCTTCGATGAAGCGACCCTGCTCACCATCGGCGCCGCCTTCCAGCGCGCCACCGACTATCACGACCGGATACCCAAACTGCCGTCATGACAAAACTCGTCGAGATCTCAGGCCTCAACATCCGCTTCACCGGCGAGCGCACGGTCTATGCCGTGAACGATCTCAGTCTCTCGCTCGGCAATAGTGAGGTGCTCGGTCTGCTCGGCGAATCCGGTTCGGGCAAGAGCGTGACCCTGCGTGCCCTGATGCGGCTGTTGCCGAAGAAGCGCACGCAGATTTCGGGCACCGTCAACGTGATGGGACAGGACGTGCTCGCCATGAATGACGAGCAGCTGTCGTCGTTCCGCGGCCAGACCGTCTCGATGATCTTCCAGGAGCCCGCGCTCGCGCTCGATCCGGTCTACACCATCGGCGCGCAGATCGCCGAAAGCGTGGTCCGCCATGAAGGCAAGAGTTTTGCGGAGGGCAGGGCGCGGGCGCTGGAGATGCTCGAGGTCGTGCGCATCCCCTCGGCCAAGCGACGGCTCGATGCCTATCCGCACGAGATGTCCGGCGGCATGCGCCAGCGCGCGATGATCGCCCTCGCACTCGCCTGCCGTCCGAAGATCCTGCTGGCGGACGAGCCGACCACGGCGCTCGATGCCACCGTGCAGATCCAGATCCTCTTGCTGCTGCGCGAATTGCAGCGCGAGTTCGGCATGTCCGTCATCTTCGTCACCCACGACATCGGCGTTGCCATCGAGATCTGCGACCGCGTCGCGGTGATGTATGCCGGCCAGATCGTGGAGCAGGGCAGCCTGCGCGACATCGTCCGCACCCCCGTGCATCCCTACGCCAAGGGCCTGCTCGCTTCGACCATCCACGGAGCGAAGCGCGGAGCACGGCTGGAGACCATCCCCGGCACGCCGCCCTCGCTGGCCGAGAAGCCCCACAACTGCTCCTTCGCCCCCCGCTGCGCCGTGGCGCAGCCGCGCTGCCTCGAGCAATTGCCGGCGAATGTGGAGGTCGGACCGGGCCGGGCGGCGCGGTGCGTGCTGGCAGAGCCGGTGGTGGCGACGTAGGGCGGTGCGCTCCCTCGCCCCGTTCTTACGGGGCCGCGACGAGCTTCGCTCGCGCTGAGAGGGTTGGGGTGAGGGGCCTCTCTTCCCACGGGAGGTCGCCGAGAGACCTGTACCCCCTCACCCGGATCGCGCCGGACGATGCTTCGCATCGCCGGGGGCGATCCGACCTCTCCCCGCAGGCGGAGAGAGGTTAAGAGCAGTTTGCTCCTTACTTCAAAATTCCCCTACGACAACACCGACTTGTCACAGTTTGCCGCCCGCATTCCGGCCAGGCGCACCTCTACTGTGCATGGGGTTGTTTTCGACATTCTTTGTCGTGACGGGCAGGGTAGGGCCTGCAAAGGGCATTCAGACCCCATTCATCCCGGTTCCGGTTCCATACGCCCGTCACGGAGAGGGACTTCAACTTATGTACATTTCTGGCCAAAGCCTCATCGTCATCCTGTTCGTCGGCCTGGTCGCCGGCTGGCTTGCGGGCAAGGTGGTCCGCGGAAGTGGGTTCGGCATCATCGGCGACATCGTGGTTGGCATCGCCGGCGCCTTCGTCGCCAGCTTCCTGTTCCCGCGGCTCGGCATCCATCTCGGCATCGGGCTGGTCTCGGAGATCATCTATTCCGCCATCGGCGCCGTCATCCTGCTGCTGGTGGTGCGCCTGGTGCGCGGCGGCGGGCGGCTCTAGCGGCGAAAGCCGTCGGAACCTGGCGCCTTCCTTGTCTTGGGAAAGGCGTCAGGTCCGCAAGAAAAAGCCGCAAGCCTGTGCGATTCCGGGCTTGCGCGCGGGGCCTGCCGGGGTAGATGTGGCCACCAGGGGTTCGGATTGATTCAACCGCGTTGACGAAGGGGCGAGAACGCGATGTTAATCCGGGTCAATTACTCCTGAAATTGCCTTTGAAATCAGGGGCCCTGCCCCATACCCGAAAGAGATCAGACTGATGGCAGCCGTACCCGGCGCTCGCCGTTCAGAGCTCGCTGACGCGCTGCGCGCCTGTCGCACGGCGTTCGTCGGCGTCGGCCTGATGAGCTGCGTGATCAACCTGCTCTATCTGACCGGGTCGATCTTCATGCTGGAGGTCTACGACCGGGTGCTGCCGAGCCGCAGCGTTCCAACCCTGGTCGGCCTCATTATCCTCGCCTGCTTCCTCTACATGGCGCAGGGCGTGCTCGACATGATCCGCAACCGGATCCTGGGGAGGATCGGAACCTCGCTCGATGATGCCCTCAACAAGCGCGTGTTCGACACCATCGTGCGCCTGCCGCTGCTGGTCGGGAGCCGCAACGAGGGCCTGCAGCCGCTGCGCGACCTCGACAATGTCCGCTCCTTCCTCGGCGGCATGGGCCCGAGCGCGTTCTTCGACCTGCCCTGGCTGCCGCTCTACCTCGCCATCTGCTTCGCCTTCCACGTCCTGATCGGGGTGACCGCTCTGGTCGGCGCCATCATCCTGGTGGGCTTGACGCTGGTCACCGAATTCATGTCCCGCCAGCCGGCGAAAGAGGCGATGGGCCTTGCCGCGCAGCGCAACGATCTCGCCCAGTCCAGCCGCCGCAACGCCGAGGTGATGGTGGCGATGGGCATGACCGGCCGGATGAACCAGCGCTGGAGCGAGGCCAACGAAAAATATCTCGACGGCAACCAGCGTGCGAGCGACGTCGCCGGCGGTCTCGGCGCGGTCGCAAAAGTGCTGCGCATGATGCTGCAATCGGCGGTGCTAGCCGTCGGCGCCTATCTCGTCATCCACCAGGAGGCGACCGCGGGCATCATCATCGCCGGCTCGATCCTCTCCGCCCGCGCGCTGGCGCCGGTCGATCTTGCGATTGCGCACTGGAAGTCCTTCGTCGCGGCCCGTCAGAGCTGGCAGCGCCTCACGCGCCTTCTGGAGCAGATGCCGGCGCAGACGATGCCGACCCAGCTGCAGGCGCCGACCGGCCGTCTCTCGGTCGAGGGCATCGCCATGGTGCCGCCGGGCGATCAGCGCCTCATCGTGCAGGATGTCACCTTCGCGCTCGCCGCCGGCAACGGTCTCGGCGTGATCGGGCCTAGCGGCTCCGGCAAATCCTCGCTGATCCGCGCGCTCGTCGGCGTCTGGCAGCCGGTGCGTGGCAAGGTGCGGCTCGACGGCGCGGCGCTCGACCAATGGTCAAGCGACGTGCTCGGCCGCCACATCGGCTATCTGCCGCAGGACGTCGAGCTGTTCGGCGGCACCATCGCGCAGAACATCAGCCGGTTCGATCCCGAGGCCACCTCCGACGGCATCATCGCCGCCGCCAAGGAGGCCGGCGTGCACGAGATGATCATCAAGATGCGCGAGGGCTACAACACGCAGGTCGGCGAGCAGGGCACAGCGCTGTCCGCAGGACAGGCGCAGCGCGTGGCGCTGGCGCGCGCGCTGTACGGGAGCCCGTTCCTGATCGTGCTCGACGAGCCCAATTCCAATCTCGATACCGAAGGCGACGAGGCGTTGACCCGCGCCATCCGCGCCGCCCGCGAGCGCGGCGCCATCGTCGTCGTGGTGGCGCATCGCCCCATCGGCGTCGAGGCGGTCGACCAGATCCTGGTGCTGCGCGACGGTCGCATGCAGGCGTTCGGCCCGAAGGAGCAGGTGCTCGCCCAGGTGCTCCAGCCACGGGTGACGCCGCCGGCACCGATCAAGGTCGTCAGTGAAGGCGGAGTGGCCAAGTCATGAGCATAAAGTCATGAGCACGATGGCGATCGGCGGTACGAAGCCCGCCAAGAAGACCGTGCGTGATTCCATCACGTTTCACCTGATGCTCGGCCTCGGCATCGTGCTGGTCCTCGTCGTCGGCCTCGGCGGCTGGGCATCGACGGTGCTGATCTCGGGCGCGTTGATCGCGCCGGGCCAGATCGTGGTCGAATCCAACGTCAAGAAGGTGCAGCACCCGACCGGCGGCGTGGTCGGCGAGCTGCGCGCCCACGACGGCGACTTGGTCAAGGCCGGCGACATCGTGGTGAAGCTCGACGATACCGTGACCAGGGCGAACCTCGCCATCGTCACCAAGAACCTCGATGCCGCGCTGGCGCGCACCGCCCGGCTCCAGGCCGAGCAGCGCGGTCTCGACAAGATCGAGTTTCCGCAATCCCTGCTCGATCGCAGCAGCGATCCCGATGTCAAGGCGCTGATTTCCGCTGAGACCAAGCTGTTTGACGTCCGCGTCAACGGCCGCGCCGGCCAGAAGGCGCAGCTCCGCGAGCGCGTCCTGCAGCTCAACGAGGAAATCGAGGGCCTGTCCGCGCAGGAGACGGCCAAGGACAAGGAGATCGCGCTGGTCCAGAACGAGCTCACCGGCGTGCGCGATCTCTACGACAAGCGTCTGGTGCAGATCTCGCGACTGACCCAGCTCGAGCGCGACAGTGCCCGCCTCAACGGCGAGCGTGCGCAGTACATCGCCTCGCGCGCCCAGGCCAAGGGCAAGATCACCGAGACCGAGCTCCAGATCATCCAGGTCGACAAGGACATGGTCAGCGAGGTCTCCAAGGATCTGCGCGAGACCAACGACAAGATCGGAGAGCTGATCGAGCGCAAGGTCGCCGCCGAGGACCAGCTCCGCCGCGTCGACATCCGCGCGCCGCAGGACGGTATGGTGCTGCAATCGACCGTGCACACCGTCGGCGGCGTCGTCACCGCCGGCGACACATTGATGCTGATCGTGCCGCAGGCCGACGATCTTCAAGTCGAGGCCAAGGTCAATCCGGTCGACATCGACAAGCTCCAGATCGGCCAGAAGACGTTGCTGCGTCTGTCCGCCTTCAACCAGCGCACCACGCCCGAGCTCAACGGCGTCGTCAGCCGCGTCTCGCCCGACGTCACCACCGAGCAGCGCACCGGCCAGAGCTACTACACCATCCGCGTCTCGATGCCGCCGGAGGAGATTGCCCGCCTCGGTGACGTCAAGATCATCCCCGGCATGCCCGTGGAAGCCTTCGTCCAGACCGGCGACCGCACCATGCTGTCCTACCTGATGAAGCCGCTGCACGACCAGCTGATGCGGGCCTTCCGGGAGAAGTGACGCGCGAAAGCGCGTCATCCCGGAGCGCGCTTAGCGCGCATCCGGGATCTCGGGCCGCACAGGCGATCTCGTAGCAACCATTAGATTCGCCCGATCGCTGAGGGTAGCATGACGCCGTGCTTGCGGCCGTCAAGGCGTGGCCTGGCGGCAGCGGAGATGGA
>NZ_JACIHE010000014.1 GCF_014198245.1 Bradyrhizobium sp. cir1 | reverse complement strand
CCGTGCACGACATAGCCGAGCGACAGCAGATATTCGGCGAGATAGGCGCCGTCCTGGCCGGTCACGCCGGTGATGAGAGCGATCCGCTCAGCCATGATCCGCTCAGCTTTGGGCCTGCGCCTGGTTCCGGGTCAAAAGGGGTTCGGAGGACGGATAACCACCGTTCGCGCCCGCTGACAAGGTCGCCGGCGGCCAAAAGCGCAAGAACCACCGCAAGGCCGGGCGTGCCGGCCGCCACGCAAGATGCCGCCGGTCGCGGAATCAGAGGCCGTGATAGCTACGATACCACTCGACGAAACGGCCGAGGCCATCCGCAATCGACGTCGACGGCGAGAAACCGACGTCGCGCTGGAGGGCGGAAATGTCGGCGCGCGTCTCCAGGACGTCGCCGGCCTGCATCGGCAGCAACTGGCGGATCGCGGGCTTGCCGATGATCTTCTCCAGCGTCTCGACGAACTCGATCAGATTGACCGAGCGGTTGTTGCCGATGTTGTAGACGCGGTACGGCGCATAGCTCGATGAATTTTCGGGCCGCTCCGCGTTCCACGCGGAATTCGGCGCCGCGGGCCGATCGAGCGTGCGGATCACGCCTTCGACGATGTCGTCGACATAGGTGAAGTCGCGCCACATGTCGCCATTATTGAAGATCTTGATCGGCTCATTGGCGAAGATCGCGCGCGTGAACAGCCAGGCGGCCATGTCGGGCCGGCCCCACGGACCGTAGACGGTGAAGAAGCGAAGGCCGGTCACCGGCAGCTTGTGAACATGCGCGAAGGTATGCGCCATCAGCTCGTTCGCCTTCTTGCTCGCGGCGTAAAGGCTGACCGGATGGTTCACCGAATGCTCGGTCGAATATGGCAAGGTGCGGTTGGCGCCGTAGACGGAGCTCGACGAGGCGTAGACGAGATGCTTGAGGTCATGGCGCCGGCCGGCCTCGAGCACGGTGACGAAGCCGTCGCAATTGGCGCGGATGCTGGTGATGGGGTCGTCGATCGACGCACGCACGCCGGGCTGCGCCGCCAGATGCACGACGCGGTCGGGCACGACCTCGTCGAAAACGCGCGTCACCGCGGCGAAATCAGCAAGGTCGATCTCGTAGAATTTGAACCCTGGACGGTGCTCGAGCGTTGCAAGACGCGCGCGCTTCAGCGCCGGATCGTAATACGGTGTGACTGAATCGATGCCAACGACCTGCTCGCCGCGTGCCAACAGCCGTTCACAAACGTGCATTCCGATAAAGCCGGCAGCACCGGTCACGATCACTGGCCGCAAAGTTGTCACCTCGTTCATTCCGCGAATGCAATGCCAGACCAGGACATGAGAGGCAAGGTTTGGACGATTGCGACAATCATCAAATCAGACGTCCATGTAAGCGCATCGAAATGTGTAGGAAACATGATGGCGCCATGCATCGTCGCATGCTATCGGCCTCGCGAAGATGCTCGGACGATAGCGCCAACTGTGCTACAGGTCATAGATCGTATCTTCGGCGCGAGTGCTTAGTCTTGAGGCAACGTTCGCGCCACTCTCACCAAGAACAAAACACCCACCAAGAAAAGATCGGCTTTGAAACTTTCCATCAACGGCAGGTTCCTGTCACAATCGCTTACGGGCGTGCAACGCTATGCCGCCGAAATCGTCAAGGCGATGGACCGCTTGCTCGCGAGCGGAGAGGCTCCACAACAACTGGTGGACGCAGAGTGGCAGATTCTCGCGCCATCAAATGCACAAACGCTTCCCGGTCTTCGCCGCATCAACGTCAAGCAAGTCGGATCGTTGCAGGGCCACGCGTGGGACCAGATCGACCTGGCGCGCGCAGCCGCCGGCACGCGCCTCATCAGCCTTGCCAATTCCGGCCCGGTGCTCCATCGCGACCATCTGGTCGTGATCCACGACGCGCAGGTTTTCAGACGGCCGGACTTCTTCAGCTGGCGCTACCTCGCCTTGCATCGGACGCTCGGCTATTTGCTGGCGCGCGCCGCAACGATCGCAACAGTTTCCGCGTTTTCGCGCAACGAACTTGCCGAGGTGCTGTCACTGGATCCCGTCTCGATCCCCGTCATTCCGAACAGCGCGGAGCACTTCGCGACCGTCACGCCGGATTTCTCGATCATCGACCGGCTGCGTCTTGCGCCCCACCAGTTCTTCCTCTTCGTCGGCTCGATGACGAAGAACAAGAATGTCGATACCGCCGTTCGCGCCGCCGAGCGGCTCGGCCGCGCCGATTTTCCGCTGGTCGTGGTCGGGGGCGACAACAGCAAGGTTTTTGGCGGCAGCGCCACCGAATCGCGCGCCGGCATCGTTGTCGCCGGCCGCCTGAAAGACGAGGAAGTCGCGGCGCTCTTCGCCCGGGCGGCGGCGTTCGTTTTTCCGAGCCTCTACGAGGGCTTCGGCATCCCTCCCCTGGAAGCGATGTACTTCGCCTGCCCGGTCATTGCGAGTTCCGCCGCGGCCGTGCGCGAAACCTGCGACGATGCCGCCGTCTATTTCGATCCGCTCGATGCGGAGGGGCTGTCGGCGCGGATGCACGAAAGAATTGAACTCGGCAGGATTTCACCTGTGGAACAGGAGAGGCAGCGAAACCGCCTTGCGACATATTCCTGGGCCAAGTCGGCCGCAGCAATGCTCGAATTCCTCGCCAAACCGGCTCCGCAATCCGCATCGGGGCGCCTCGTACAATGAAGCGGCCCAAATATTGCTGCTTGTCGGCACTAGATTGGCGGCACTAGACATGCGTCCGCAAGATCCGGCGCCTGCAAGTCAAGGAAGGAATGACCGTTGTCCAGCGGCCTGAAAGTTCTGCATGTCGCCGAGACGGTCAGAGGCGGCATCGCGACCTATCTCAACGAGCTGCATCCGCATCAGTGCGCCAGCTTCGGCCGCGGCAACGTCAACTATGTCGTTCCGTCCGACCATCGCAGCGATCTGGTGAACATCGAAGATGATGCCGTCACCACGTTTCCGCGCGAGGGCCGCAACGCGCTCGGGCTGTTTCGCATGCTGTCCGCGACGATGCGCGCGGTCCGGCAGCTGCGGCCCGACATCATCCATCTTCACTCCTCGTTTGCCGGGCTCGTGGTGCGCCCGGTGCTCTGGCTGACCTATCGGCGCTCGCGCATCGTCTATTGCCCGCACGGATGGGCGTTCGGCCGCGAGACCGGCCGCCTCAGCCGCGAAGTCACCAAGTTCACCGAGCTCGTGCTGTCGAAATTCACCCATCGCATCGTGTGCATCTCGGAGAGCGAGCGGACCGACGCCATGCAGGTCGGAATCGCAGCGAATCGCCTCGTTCTTGTGCACAACGGGATTTCGAAGCAGCGTCCCGTACTCGACCAGAGCGCAGCGCCGTGGCGGTCGGAGAAGATCAAGGTCCTCTTCATCGGACGCCTCGACCGCCAGAAGGGATATGACCTCCTGATCGAGGCGGCCCGTGCGCTTCGTGACACGCTCGACGTGCGCCTGATCGGCGCTTCGGTCGTCAGTAAATTCCAGCGAAGCGACCTGCCGGCCAACGTCTCGCTGCTGGGCTGGATGAATCGCAACCAGATCGAGGCCGAGCTCGACCAGGCCGACATGGTCGCAATTCCCTCACGCTGGGAGGCGTTTGGCCTGGTCGCGATCGAGGCGATGCGTGCGGCCAAACCGATCATCGCCTTCCGCATCGGCGCCCTGCCGGAAATCGTCGAAGACAACGCAACCGGCGTGCTCTGCGGCGAGGTCTCGGCGGAAAAGCTGACCGAAGGTTTTCAGCGCGCAACCCGAATGGACCTGCCTGCGGTCGGCCGGGCCGGATATGAGCGCTTCGCCCGCCTCTACGACATCGAACAGACGCACCGGACCCTGAGTCAGGTCTATGCCGACGTCCTGCACATGCGCCAGAGCGAATCCGGACAGCAGGCGAAGCTGCAGTCCGACCTTCCGAACAATCTGCGACCCTGAAGCGCAATGAGATCTGGATGATCCGTCATCGTGCTTCAGGTTGTTGTTTACGCATGATCTTTCCGGAAAACCGCTTCGCACTTTTCCGGATCATGCTTTGACGATTGGCCGATCAGGCCATTCGGCGGGCATCTTCCCGCGCGAACGCGCCGTCGGTCACGCGATTGTCGGAGAACGACCACGCAATCGCGGACAAAACCATCATCGCGCAGGTGAGAAAGCCGGCTGCGAACAGCAGTGATCCGGTCTGCAACATTGTCTTCGCCTTCCCTGTTGTTTGACCCTGCAACTAGCCGGATCAGGATTAGGAAGACCTTACGGACACCAGCGTGACGCCAGCTTCCGAATCTAAGCGTTAATGGAGGTGGAATGCCGCCGCAAAAACTTCCGCTCGCACATCATGGCCGATCACAAGAGCACTCGGACCACCGTCGCGTGCGGCCAACCAGTTCGACAGCGGCCTCAATCGTGACATCGATCAGACACGTGTATGTCTGGTTTGCAAACTGCTTATAAAACGGGAACCTGTCGCACAGATTTTGAACAGCCTTCCTTACGTGAATCGCAGTTCACAAGTGGCAATAAGGTCACAGCCATAAGTGCTTTACCATAAAGTCGAAGACCCGGCAGTGACTCCACAGCACGGGATTTGTACGGTGTTTCCGATTTTAAATGAGTACGAGGGAATGGCGGTGGCTAAGACCGAACGTTTTTCTTTTGATTTCGGGATTAGCCGAATCCTGGCCGCTGCAGCGATCAGCGTATCCTTGGCGGGTTGCGCAGGCTTCATTCCCCTGGACTCTCCGGATGCCGTGGCCACGCAGACGAATGCCGCGCTCGTCACCGAGCCGTCAGCGCCGCTGGCCTACGCCCTGATGCCGGTCAATCCGGCGATCATGCAGGCGACCAACGCGTTCACGGACTCTTCCGGAATGGTGTTCTCGCGCCTTCCCGGCGGCAATTATCGCGACGTCACGATCGGCATCGGCGACATCGTCACCGTGACCGTCTACGAAGCCCAGGCGGGCGGCCTGTTCATTCCGCGCGAAGCGGGCGTGCGGCCGGGCAATTTCGTCGACATTCCGCGGCAGCAGGTCGACCAGTCCGGCAACATCAACATTCCCTACGCCGGATCGATCAAGGTCGCCGGACTGACGCCGCGCGCTGTCTCGAACATCGTCCGCGAGCGCCTCAAGGACCGCGCCATCGACCCGCAAGCCGTCGTCAGCGTCGCCGAACAGCGCGGCAACCAGATCAGCGTGCTGGGCGAAGTCAATTCGCCGCTGCGCTTTCCGGTCGACCCGGGCGGAATTCGCCTGATGGGCGCGATCGCGCGCGCCGGCGGCCCCAAATATCCCTCCTATGAGAGCACGATCACGATCAAGCGCGAGGGCCGCACCTACAACGAGTCGATGTCGACGGTGGTGCACCATCCCGGCGAGGACGTCCTGCTGGCGCCGGGCGACGTCGTCTTCCTGACTCGCATCCCGCGCGTCTACATGGTGTTCGGCGCTACGCCATCACCGGGGTCGATCGGCGGCACCAACAACCGCCGCTTCTCGTTCGAGAACGACAACATGTCGCTGGCTGAAGCCGTCGCGAAGGCGGGCGGTCTCGACGCGACACGTGCAGACTCCAAGTCCATCTACGTCTACCGCTTCGAGCCGAAGCCGCTGCTGCAGCAGATCGGCGTCGACGTCTCGCAGTTCCCGACCAAGACCGTTCCCGCCGTCTACAAGTTCGACATGAGCAAGCCGGACGGCTGGTTCCAGGCCGATACGTTCCGGATGCGCGACCATGACGTGATTTCGGTGGCGGAATCGCCGTCGATCGAATTCATCAAGCTCATGAATCCGCTGAACGCGGCAACCACCAATGCGGACAACATCAGCACGGTGATCGTGAACTCCAAATAGCCCAACTCGGCGCGCTCAATGACGCGCGCGCAGACAAGGTCACCTCACCTAATTGGGGCCACAGAAGAGGACTAGCCTTGTCGGGTTGACGCGAGCAGGAGTGGATACGAGCGTGACGGAGCAAAAGAGGAAACGCGCGACGCGTCGTTTCCGGACGCTGATATGTGGGCTCTGCGCCGCGGTCGGCCTCGTCTATCCTGCGAACGCGCAGAATGCGGAACCACTCGATCAGCGCCTCCTGCTGGGCGTCGGCACGCACCAGGGCCTCGGCGGCGTCACCAGCGAGCGCGGCTATGTGCCCGCGACCGCCATCAAGCAGATGAAGGAACTCGGGGTCACCTCGTTCCGGGACGACTTCCCCTGGTCGGATTTCGAGCTGCCCGGCAAGCGGCTCGGCTTCAATGCCCTGAACGGCCGCCTCGAAACCCAGATCAGGACCAGCGGCGGCATCCCGCTGCTCATTCTCGGCGCCGGCCATCATCTCGTCCCGAACTCCGATCCGCCGACGACCGACGAGGCGCGCCAGAGATTCGTCACCTATGCCGCCACGGCCGCGCAAGCGGTCGCAATGCGGCAGCCGATCTTCGAATTGTGGAACGAGTACAATCTGCGAGCGCGCGCAGAGCCGCAATTCACGGTCGAAAATTACGTGACGCTTGCCCGTCTGGTGCAGCCAGTGGTCAAGCAGGCGGCGCCCTCCGCGCCCTTCGTGATCGGCGCGCTCGGCGACGATCCGGGCTGGAAATGGACCGACGCTCTTTTGAAGTCCGACGTGGCTCGCATCGCCGACGGAATGTCGATCCACATCTACAACCATTGCCTGCCGCCGGTCGGACGCACCGCGAGCGAAGCGATTGAACGGCTGGAAAACTTTCATCAGCGCGTCGCACAGGCGACCGGCAATCCCAACTATCCGATCTATCTGACCGAGACGGGATGGCCGACACCAAACGCGAAATGCGGCGTCAACGAGCAGCTCTCCGCCGACAACATGGCGCAGATGATCCTCTGGTCGTCGACCGCAGGTCCCTGGCTCAAGGGGATATGGCTCTATGAGCTGAAGGACAGCGGGACGAAGCCGGGCGAGCTCGAGCACAATTTCGGCATCTATCATTTCGACAATTCGCCGAAGCCCGCGGTGTGCTCCATTCGCGAAAGCTGGGCCTTCATCCGCAGCAGCCTGAAAGCGACGCGAACCGCACCGGTGCCGGGTGTCGTGCAGATCCGCAGCGAGAGCGGACCGGAAACGAAAGTGGCGCTCTGGTCGGAAAATCCGTCGAAGCGCTTCGAGGTTCGATTAAAAAGTGCAGAAGCGAATGTCGAGATCGGCTATGTATGTCAGCAAGCGGCGAGTTCTGCGCCTGGCGCCTGGACGGCGCTGTCGACGACGCCGCTGCTTGTCAGCGTCAAGGGCTCGGCCGTGCCGGATTTCGAGATTCGGCCATCGAACTGACGCTGCGGCTGGCTGCTGAATCCGGGGCTCCCCTTGAAGATACTGATCGTTAACACGCTCTATCCGCCAGAAATCATCGGCGGTGCCGAAGTGTCCGTGTCGCTGCTGGCGGAAGCGCTGGTCCAGCGCGGCCACCAGGTGTCGGTCGTCTGCCTTCAAAACAAGCAGGATCGCAGCATCGACGACCTCAAGGGCGTACGGGTGTATCGTGTGCCGCTGGACAACGACTACTGGCCGTTCGGCAACGACAGGAAGCCCTCCTCGGTCCAGCGCCTGAAGTGGCATCTTCAGGACACCTGGAACCGCAGGTCCGCGGCGCGCTTCGCCGAAATTCTCGACATCGAGAAGCCGGACGTCGTCCACACCAACAACCTCACCGGATTTTCGGTCTCGTTGTGGTCGGAGGCCAAGCGGCGCAACATCCGGATCGTGCATACGCTGCGCGACTATTCCCTGCTCTGCAAGCGCTCGACCTTGTTTCGCGGAGACGCAACATGCACGCAGCGCTGCACGCTGTGCGCGGCCATGACCTCGCCCTATCTGCTGGCCTCGCGCATGGTCGATGCCGTGGTCTCGAACAGCCAGTTCGTGCTCGACCAGCATACCAGGCTGAAATATTTCCCCGGAACCGACGGCCGCGTCATCTTCAACATCGCCGATCCGAGCTCGGTGATGCCCTCACCTCCCTCGAGCTCGAATGACCTGATCTTCGGGTTCATCGGCCGGCTCGAGGCCGAAAAAGGTATCGAAGTAGTCCTCAAGGCTACCGAGCAGCTCCCCAACGAGGGGTGGCAGCTGAAAATTGCCGGAAAGGGACTTGAGGACTACGTGCGGGCGCTCAAAAGCCGCAGCAGAGGCAACATCGAATGGCTCGGCTTTGCCAGGGCGGCCGAATTCTATGCCGGCATCGACGTCTGCCTGGTGAGCTCGGTATGGCCGGAGCCGCTGCCGCGGACGCTGATCGAAAGCATCAACGCGGGCCGGGCGACGATTTGTTCGACCGCGGGAGGGATTCCCGAGATCGCGGGTTTCTCCAACATGGTCGGGTCCTACGAGCCCAGCGACCACAAGCGACTGGGAGAATTGATGCTGCAGGCCCTCAACGAGAGATCGCGCTGGAAGGTCGCGCGGCCTCCACAACCGGGATTTGCCGAAAGGTTCTCGGCAGATTCAGTGACAGGACAATATTTGGACGTCTATTTGAATAACAATCGCACCAACCGGCAATAGGCCGAAACGGAGATTTCAGAAAGCCATTTGGCTGGGAAGCTGGACAGACCTTTTCGATGAAGATCCTTATCACGTCATCCCTCTATCCGACGCCGCTGGCTCCGAAGGTGGTCGGTGGCGCGGAAACTTTCGTCCGCCGCCTCGCCGAGACCCTGGTGGGGCAGAACGACAGCGTGGAAGTGATACGTGCCGCGTCCGTGTCGAACCAGCCGATGGAGAGCTGCAACGGCATCGACGTGTATTCGGCGCCCGTGCACAACATCTATTTCCCCTTCGCGAAGCAGCACAGCGCGCCCGTGCGCGGCATCTGGCACGCGATCGAGGACTGGCAGCAGATGTCGGAGATCGTCGCTGCCAGGATCAAGGCCTTCAAGCCTGATATCCTGCACTCCAACAATCTCTCCGGGCTGACCACGGCCGTGTGGCGGACCGCGGCGGAGCTCGGCATTCCGGTTCTGCACACGCTTCACGATTATTATCTCACCTGCCCCCGCTGCTCGCGCTTCTCGGACGGACACGCCTGCGAGGCGAGCTGCATGAGCTGCCAGCTGCTGACCTTTCGCCGCCGCGGCGCGACGAGACATCTGGACGCCGTCGTCGGCGTCAGCCAGCGCATTCTCGACATCCATACCCGGCTCGGCCTCTTCACGCAGACGCCGCTGAAGATCGTCATTCGAAACGCCTCGACGGCCGACGTCGGCAGCGAAGAGACGGCCATGGTCGACGGCACCGTCACGCTTGGCTTCATCGGCCGGCTGACCGAGGAAAAGGGCATCTACAATCTCGTTCGCGCCGTCGCGACGATTCCACCCGAGCGGATCCGGCTCGTCATCGCGGGACACGCATCCGAAAGCCAGCGCAAGCAGATCAAGGAACTGGCCCCGAACGCGCGGATCGAGTTTCTCGGCTTCGTGCAGCCGAAACAGTTCTACGAACAGGTGAACGTCGTGGTCGTGCCCTCGGTCTGGGAAGATCCAAGCCCGCTCGTCGTCGCCGACGCGCAAGCCGCCTGCAAGCCCCTGCTCGGCACCCCCTTCGGCGGCATCCAGGAAGCGATCAAGCCCGGCCTGACCGGTTGGCTGACGTCACCGGATCCGGCCTCGATCGCCAAGAGCATTCTGGCGATCGTCGAATCTCCCCGACAGATTCGGGAGATGAGCGGTCGATTGAAGTCCGGCATCGATAAATGGGCCTTTGACGACGTGGTCACCGGCTATCGCACCGCCTTCGACCAGATCATGCGCAGCCGCGGCATGGCTCACACCTGAGACAGGCGGACTGAGATGCCGCTGACGCCCCTCGACTATTCCCCCATATTCTCTCTCGCGTATCGTCAGACATGACCAGCCTGCTCGCATTCGGCAGCTACATCTACCAGAGTGCGACCGCGATCATTCTGATCTTCGCCGTCAGCCATATTCTCTCTCCGGCCCAGTACACCTCGTTCTCGCTGGCGCTGGCCACGAGCCAGCTGTTCTGCGTCTTCGTGTTCGAATGGCTGCAACTGGCCGGCGTCCGCTTCCTCGCCGCCGCTTCCGGAGCAGAGGCGGCGCGGCTGCGATTCTCGCTGTTCGCCGCGGGAGGGCTGAGTGCGCTGGTTCTGCTGCTCGTCGGCAGCGTGGCGGGGCTGCTGGGTACGCTCGAGGCAAGCGTCGTCGCCCTGGCGCTGGCGCTGGCCGTGCTGCAAGGCGGCACCGACCTGTATTTCATGATCGTGCGCGTGTCCGATCGGCTGGCGACCGCATCAGCCCTGCTGATCCTGCGCGCCAGCGTACTTCTGGCCGGTGCCGTCGCAGCCGCGCACCTCCACGGCACCGCGGCGGCAACGCTGTGCGGCATCGCCGCGGGCTACGGCGCCGTGCTTCTCGTGAGCCTGATCGTGCATCGCACCTCGCTCCAGCGACCGTCGCGGCAAGCCATGCTGGCGGATTGGGGTAATTTCTGCCGCTATGGCATCATGGCCGCGGCCGCCTCCGTCATCCATCTCTCCGTCCCCGTCACGTTGCGCCTGATCGTGATCGCCACGCTTGGCCGGGCCTCGACGGGAGCCGCCGGCTTCTCGATGGCGATCGACCTCCTGCAACGGCCGTTCTCCGTTCTCGTGGCTGCCATTCACACCGTCTGCTACCCCAATGTCGTCGTCCAGTTCGAGCGCAGCATCGACGGCGAAGCCCGCAGGACGACCGCCCGCATGCTCGACTTCATCCTGTGTGCGACGATCGTCATGCTGGGCGGGCTGATCGGCCTCCTGCCGGACGCGGCACACCTGTTCGTCCCGGTCGATCTGCTGGTCGATTTTCTCGGCGCCGCGCCGGCCGCGGCGATCTTCTATTTTCTCCACACCCACCTTCAGGCCACCCTCGCGATCGTGCCGCATCTGACCAAATCGGCAACGCGGCTGGTGGTCGTCGCGGCGTGCCAGCTGGTGCTGGTGTCAGCGGCAGCATCGATCGGCGCGTTGCTGCACATATCGGTCGCCGGGCAAATCGCGAGCGCGGCACTGGCCACCGCGCTCGTCATCCTCTTCGCCAGCGGCCCGCTGATCCGGTTCCGGGCGGCGCCGCGCGCGCTGCTGATCGTGGAGGCAACCGTCGCGGCCGCCGCGGTCGCCATGCTGGCGACAGCCCCGTCGGATTCCCTGCTCTGGCTTGCGGGAAAGATCGCCGTTGCCGGCCTCGCCGTCGTCCTGGTGACATGGCGAGGCGACCTGCTGGCCTCGGCTCGCAGCTAGATCAAGCCTTCACCGCGTGAGCCAACGCATTGCCGCTGGTGTCGCCGGTCACGCCGTAGATCCTGAGGGTCTCGTCGACCATCGGCCCGACACCGAAATATTGCTGGGCGCGCGCAAGGGCATTGCGCGATAGCGTGGCGCGCGTTGCGGGATCGGCCACTTTCTCAAGCGCCCCGACCAGCGCATCGACGTCCTCGAACGGCACGATGTAGCCGGTCTGGCCTTCGATGATCTGGTCTGAAGCGCCCCCTGCCGGGGTCCGCACAGGAACCAATCCCGTCGCCATGGCCTCGGCAACGCCGAGCGGGAATCCCTCGAACCGGCTCGGCAGCGCGAACACGTCGGCGGCCCAGAGAATTTCGCGGACATCGCCCATGAAGCCGAGGAACTTGAAGGTCTCCTTGTCCTTCTCGCCGGCAAAGGCAAATGACTTGATCTCCTTCTCGCGCTCTGCACCGCCACTGCCCACGAAGTAGCACTTGATGTCGATGGGCGAAGGCGTGGCGCTGTCACGGATCCTGCGCGCCGCCTTGATGAGAAGGTCGTGGCCCTTCACCCAGGCGAGACGCGCCGCCAGCAGGCACATGAACTCGCCCTCGGCGACGCCGAATTTCGCGCGGGCATCGCGGCGCTCGGCATCCGAGGGCGGACGGAAATGCACGGTATCGACGCCGCCATACACCTTGGCGATCCGGTTCTTGCCGAACAGCACGTAGCGCCTGAGATGCCGGAGCGATTCCTCCGACATCAGAATGAGGGTGTGCGGAAAGAACAGGTTGAAGAACAGGATCTGGACCAGGCTGAACGTCGATTGCGGCGCATTCTGCACCTTGTCGATGTTCCCGAGCACCGATGGATGATACGTCGCCACGCAGCGCGCGCCGGTCAGCAGCGACAGCAGCCGCCCCCACATCAGCATGCCCAGCCCGTGGACGTTGATCACGGAGATGTCGTTCTCCCGGATCAACTTCCAGAGCTGCATGAAGATCGACAGCGATGGCAGCTTGCGAAGTCCGGGAACGACGTGCCACTGCTTGACGGCCGCGGCCAGCTTCTGGCGCTTGTATTCCGACTTCTCGTCCGACCGCACGATGCCGGAGACCAGGTGGATCTGCACGCCGCGGGCGTGCAGCCCCGTGGCCAAGGTCTCGCAATAGGATGCAATCCCGTCATTGCAGTTCACGACCTCAACCAGAAACATGACATTCGGGGCGCCCGACATGGGATCCTTCATAGGAATGGCCTTCTACTCCGTTCGATCAGACGAGACTTTAACCAGTGCTTAGCGGCAAATTTCGTGCCGTGCCAGCGGTTTGCCCGTCATAGCTTTGCGCGCCTAACATATTGACGTTGCGGATCTGCGACATGAAGACCGCCCCCAGCGGTCCCTGCGGAGATCGCGTTCCCCGGCCCGGGCCGCCGCGGTCCCGTAAAGCTTGCCACTCAAATTGCCAAGGCAACGACCGGTTGCAGATCGTCGACAGCTATCGCATTCCCGCGAGACGCTCCTGCCTGGCCGGCGTCGTTCGTCCGACCGACCCACAAACTCAGCGCGGTGAGCATCGCCTCTTCCTCGTTCCGAAGACAGACGGAGACTTCATCGACATCGACGCGACCACCACGGCGCTGGAGGAGAAGAACAACTCTCGTGCAGAAAGTTCCGTAGCACATGCTTGCTGACTTTCGATGTCTCGCGAGCTCCAGCCGACTTCGGCGCCGGACCAGATCTCACATTCGAAGTTCAGTCCGTGTTTCTACGACTCTTGTTTTCTCTCCGATTCGATTGGACTCTAACCAGAGTCTTAACGGCGCTCGATGCAAGACATTGGAAATAAATCTGCCTGCGCGAGAAGCAAATGCGTTTCGAATAGGCATCGGCACAACATCGATCGAACATCGTCGTTGCATCGCCATTCCGACGTCATGCTGCAAGCACATTGGCGTGGTCTTCAGAGAGATGAATCTCAGTGCAATCAGATTCGTGCGCTGTGGATGTCACGCAGGAAGTCTCGGCGAGAAAATCTCCGGGGTGCTTTCATTTTTACCGATCTCCCCAACTCGAAAAACAGAGATTGGCCGTTACGACAGACACAGGCGGCAACGAACTCTCGCGTTCCAGAAAAGGCCCTAAAAACCGATGACCACCGCATCACCAGATCAAACGATCCTGTCAGCGAGCACCTTCATCAGTTCCATCGGCGTCAATGTCCATGTGGGGTATTCGTGGGGGTCCTACGACAACCTCGCCCTCGTCGAAGACGATCTCAGATATCTTGGAGTGACGAAACTGCGCGGCGGGCTCGCAATAAGTCCCGAGGCGGCGCCGATCGTCGAGGGTCTCGCGCACGACGGATACAAGTTCGATCTCGTGGTTCCATCGGGCGTTCCGGCCGGCGGTACAGCTGCGCTTCAGGACTATCTCACCGCGGTAAAAGAGTTCGCAGCCGACCACCCCGGCAGCGTCATCGCACTGGAAGGCCTGAACGAGGTCAACATCCAGGAGTTCTCCTATAACGGGAGTTCCAGCATTGCGGCCGCAGCCCAGTTCCAGTCCGTCTATTACGCCGCCATCAAGGCCGATGCCGCGCTCAAGGACATTCCCGTCTACAATCTGTCGATCGGCTACAACGATCTGGCCGACTACGCCAATCTCGGCGACATGTCGGGATCGACCGACTATGCCAACTCCCACGCCTATGTCAGCACGAGCCTGACGCCCGAAGCCGCCCTCGAGCAATTGCTTGGCAACGCCACGTCGGTCACCGCCGGCAAGCCGGTCGTGATCACGGAGACGGGCTACACCACGAAGAGCGACACGCCCTATGTCGGCGCCGACGAGAACGTGCAGGCGAAATCGATCCTGAACACGCTGGTCGACGCCTACAAGGACGGCGTCAGCGCCACCTATCTCTATCAGCTGCTCGACGCCTCGGGGACCAACGACCCCACGAACTCCGAATCGCACTGGGGCCTGTTCAACAGCGACGGAACTCCGAAGCTCGCAGCGACCGCGATCCACAACCTGACGACGATCCTGGCCGACGACGGCACGGGCGGCCATACGCCGACTGCTTCGCTGAACTATACGCTCGACGGTCTGCCTGCGAGCGGGAACAGCATGGTTCTCGGCAAGAGCAACGGCGCCTATGAGCTGGTGGTCTGGGCGGAACCCAAGATCTGGAACGACGCGACCGACACCGAGATCTCAAACCCGACCAATTCCGTCACGCTGAACCTCGGTAGCGTCCACCACCTGATCAGCGTCTACGATCCGCTAAAGGGTAGCACGCCGATCGCCACCTACACGGACGTCAGCCAGATCGTGGTTCCGATCTCGGATCATCCCCTGATCATCGAGATCGACGCCCCGACAGGAGGCGGCACGACACCGCCCGCCCTGACCGATGTCAGCGGAACCGCTGAGGACATCGTGTCGCAGATGTGGGAGCTGAACGCCTCGGCTTCGCTTCAGACCATTACGCTCACCGACACGCACGTGCTTCCGGTCGCCTCGATCGCGACCATGGAGTACATGATCTCGCACTATACGAACGCGCTGGCGGCGATCCAGGGCGGCTACCAGTTCTCGATCACCAACTCGACCGACACCTGGAGCGTGACCAGGGTCTACGACTCCTCCGCGACGCTTGTATCGACCAGCACGTCGAACTTCACGAACGGCGTCATCACCAGCAAGGTCACGCTCAATACCGACGGCTCGTCGGAGAACATCGCCTACACCGACGGCAAGATGGTGCGTGACGTCACGGTCTCGCCGATCGGCGACAGGGACACCAAGACCTACGACGCAAGCGGCAATTTGATCGCGGACCTCGTCCAGAACAACGACGGATCGTCCTCGAACACGCTCTACTCGGGCGGCGTCAAGACCAAGATGTACGTCACCAATGCCGACCGCACTCACGACAATTACTATTACAACATCACCGGCCAGTCCTACACGACCGAGCACGACCATCTCGACGCCGGCGGAAGGCTGCTGTCCGTCGTCCGCACGCATGCCGATGGCTCCATGGCCTACAGCCAGGTCTTCAACAGCGACGGCAGCAAGGTCACGACCCTGTACGACTCCACGGGGCACAAGACCACGATGATCACCGTCACGTCCACGGAGACCACGACCAACTTCTACACCACGGCCGGCGCGCTCAAGCAGACCGTCGTGCAGACGACCTCCGGCAACGTGACCACCACGAATTACAATGGTTCGCTGCTGGTGTCCGTCTACGTGGTCAATGCCGACGGGTCCAAGGATTCGAAACTGTACGACGCCAACGGCATCATCGCGAGCGACCTGATCGAGAACGCCGACGGCTCGTCGTCGAACACGCTCTATACGGCGGGCGTCAAGACCAAGACCTATGTCACCAATGCCGACGGCAGCAGCGACAACTACTATTACAACATCACCGGCCAGTCCTACACCAGCGAGCACGACCATCTCGATGCAAGCGGCAAGCTGCTGTCGGTGAGCCGAACGCATGCCGACGGCACGATGGCCTATAGCCAGGTGTTCAACAGCGACGGCAGCAAGGTCACGACCCAGTACGACTCCACGGGCCACAAGACCTCGGTCGTCACAACGACGTCGACGGCCACCACGACCGACTACTACACCACCGCCGGCGTACTCAAGCAGACGGTCGTGCAGACGACCTCCGGCAACGTGACGACGACCAATTACAACGGCTCGCTGCTGGTGTCGGTCTACGTGGTCAACGCCGACGGTTCGAAGGAGTCGAAGCTCTACGACTCCAACGGCATCATCGCGAGCGACCTCGTTCAGAACAAGGACGGCTCGTCCTCGAACACGCTGTACACGGCCGGCGTCAAGACCAAGGTCTATGTCACCAACGCCGACGGCAGTCACGACAACTACTATTATAACATCACCGGCCAGTCCTACACGACCGAGCACGACCACATCGATCCCAGCGGGAAGCTGCTTCTGGTCAGCCGCACCCATGCCGACGGCACGATGGCCTACAGCCAGGTGCTGAACAGCGATGGCAGCAAGGTCACGACCCAATACGACTCCACCGGCCACAAGGTCTCGGTCGTCACCGTCACGTCGTCAGCCACGACGACCGATACTTACGACCCGTCGTCCGGAGCACTGAAGCAGGAGATCGTCAAGACGAGCTCCGGCGACACCACCACGACGAACTACAACGGCACGCTGCTGGCGTCGGTCTACGTGGTCAACGCCGACGGGTCAAAGGACACCAAGCTGTACGACTCCAACGGCATCATCGCCAGCGACATGGTCCAGAACAAGGACGGCTCGTCCTCGAACACGGTCTATTCGGCCGGCGTCAAGATGAAGCTCTACGTCACCAATGTCGACGGCAGCCACGACAACTCCTTCTACAACATCACGGGCCAGAGCTATACGACCGAGATCCAGCACCTCACCGCGGCCGGCACGTTGACGACCCTGACCCGGCTTCATGCCGACGACACGCTTGCCTACAAGCAGGTGATCAACAGCGACGGCAGCAAGGTCACCGACCTCTACGACAGCACCGGCCACAAGATGACCGAGATCCTCAACGCCACCGATGGATCGACCACGACGGACACGTATAATTCGTCGGGGGCGCTGGTCCAGGACATCCACAAGACGGCCGGCGGCGACGTGACGACGACGAACTACGTGAACGGCTTGAACTCGTCGATCTATGTCGTCAATGCCGACGGCACCAAGGAGACGAAGCTGTTCGACAGCAGCGGCAGCATGACCAGCGATTACGTGCTGAACAAGGACGGATCGAACTCGACGACCGTGTATTCGTCCGGGGTCAAGACTGCGGTCTACGCCAACAACGCCGACGGCTCGCACGACAATACGATCTACGGCATCACCGGCAAGAGCTACGTCACCGAGCAGCAGCACATCGACTCGTCGGGCAAGATGACGTCCCTCATCCGCTCGCACGCGGACGGCACGCTCGACTACACGCAGGTCATCAAGTCGGACGGCAGCAAGGTCACGGACGTCTACGACTCCACCGGGGTCAAGACCACCGAGACCCTCAACAACGTCGACGGAACGACGGATGTCTTCAAATTCGCGGTTTCCGGCCTGCCGGGCGCCGTCGAGCACGACAGCTACAACAGCAGCGGCTCGCTGCTCACGATCGACGTGCTCAACACCGACGGCACCCACGCGGTTACGGCGGTCACCGCGGGACTGACGCTGACCGGCGGCAGCGGCAACGACGTCTTCTCCACGGCACCTGGCACGACCACCGTCATGTTCGGCGGCGGCAACGACCAGATCAAGAGCTTCCACGCCGGAACCGCGTCCAACCACGACACGGTCGAGATCCTGAAATCACTGGTGGCGGACTACAGCCACCTGCAGATTTCGCAATCGGGCTCGGACACGTTGGTCCAGCTCACCTCGGCCGATTCCATCCTGTTGAAGAATGTGAACTCGACGACGCTCGATCACGGCAACTTCCTGTTCGTCTGACGAACAAACTCCGGGCCGGCAGGTGCGCCTGCCGGCCCGGACCAGCGGGACACAAACGGCGTCAGTGCGGCCGCATGGCCGCGCCGATGAAGATGATGTCCTCGGCGAGCAGCGGAAGCTGCCGCAGCAGCATCGACTTCAGCCTTCCGGCACGCATGAAGGTCGCCATCTTCACCTCGACGGGCGCATAGCCGGCGTCGATCGCGACCTTCGCGATCGTATAGGGCGTGAAGAAGAAGCGGTGATCGCTGTTGATCGTCTCGACGTTCTTCAGGATGCCCTTGATGTTGCCGCCCCTGAAGGCGTTCGGAACGGTGATCACGATCTGGTCGACGACGTCGCCGTAGTTCTCCCTGAACCGCGACAGGAACGCGACCGGGTTCGGAATGTGCTCGACGACTTCGCCGAACACGGCGATGTCGAACTTCCGGCCGGATATCGCGTCGATCTTTTGAGCGGACGTCACGTCGCCTGCGACCATGTTGTCGAGCCCGGAAATGCGCGATGCTTCCCGCACCGCATCCGCATCGATGTCGACGCCGACCGTGTATTCGGAAGCCTCCGTGATCAGGCCGTGCAGCCAATCCCGGTTGTCGATCTTTCGCTTGATGAGCGGCAGATGGTCACAGCATCCGACATGCAGGACCCGCTTGCCCCGACAGAGATCGACCAGGACGTCACATCTGTATCTGACGTCGCCGTCTCCCCGGTACTGTACGACGATGGTGTCCTTGAACTTCGAGCCGTCGAGATAGGGATAGACTTGCGTAAAGTCGGTAATGATCGACGACATCGGCTGGCCCTCGCTGACATGATTGGACGTTTCCCGACACAACTATACATGGCCAGCAATCAGAATTGTGACCGGCTCTGCGCCCAAAGAAGGAGTTCAGGCGACGGCTGAAATCTATGCAATTGCCAATCGTCGCATCATCGCCGGCCATGACGTCGGTGCGATGAATGGAACCTGTTCAGTTCGTTCGCACGACAGCCGCCGCCGATCCGGGAACAAACCAACGATGCGAGAGTCGGTCCTGGTTCCGGGCAGCACTGAAAGACATGCGGCCAGAGACACGCCTCCGGCCCGCATTGAGCCGATAGTCGCCACTGCGCTTGCGCGCGGCCCTCGCTGCTTTAGGCGCGCATCCGGCCCGGTGCTTCCGAGCGCACGACCCGTGCGGGTGCTCCCGCAGCGACGGAATGCGGCGGAACATCACGCGTCACGACCGCATTGGCCGCGATGTTGGCGCCTTCGCCAATCGACGTCGGGCCGACAATGACCGCCCCGGTATAGATGACAACGTTGTCGCCAATGGTCGGGCAACCCGGTTCATCCCAGGCGCGCCGTCCGAGCGTGACATTGTGATAGAGCATCACGGAACGGCCGATCCGCGCGCCCTCGCCGATCACGACGCCAGTCGGATGCGGCAGGATCAGCCCCGGGCCGATCTCTGCGAGAACGGAGATGTAGCAGCCGCGGCGCATCAGCGCCCGCACCAGCAGCCAGGTGATCTGGTGCCCCCAACGTGTCTGGAAGCGCAGCATCTTGGCTATTCGCCAGGTCGTGATCACGGCAAAGCCCGGGCTCGTGAGCAAGGCGATGAAGGCTGCCCCGACACCGGACTTGCCGGTATTCGCCATCAGGTCCTCGCGCCACGGAATTCCCGCCGGAGGCTCGCTCCCCATTCCCGCTCCTGAAGACATCCACCAATCTCTACTAACTTGCCGAGGGAAGATTTGCCTGAATCGGCGGAGCCGACCCACCCAGCAGCGACTGCACGCTGCTCCAGATCCGGCGCCTGAATACCACATAGCTGCCAAGCACGATCAGCGCATAGACCGCCGTCGCGATCAGCCAATGCGACAGGCTTGCGACATCCCCCTTCGTCGCGACGAGCGCGCACACAGCGCCGAGCGTCGTGGCGACCGATGCCGGCATCAGGGCTCCGAACAGCGATACATAAGGGACCGCGCAGTGCCTAGCTCCGATCATCAGCATGAGAGCGCAAACCAGGATCGAGACGACCAGATACACGACGGCCACGGCCGTGAGCCCGAACGGCAACGCGATGAGGAAGGCGAGAATCATGCTGGCGCTGTTGGCGGTGCTCACCCAGAACTGAAGTCGCGCCTTGTCGTGAGCCAGCAGAATCGGGCCGGCATAGGCCGCGATCGACTGCGCGGCGCCCGCCGGCGCGAGAATCGCAATCAGCGGCAACACCTCCTGCCAATGAGCCGACAGGAATGTCGCAACGGGATATTTCAGCCCGAATGTCAGATAGATCATCGCCGGGAACGTGATCATCGCCGTCATGCCGAGAACCGCGCAAATCGCCGCCTTGCGCCGTTCCTGTTCCCGCTCGCCGTTCATCCGGCTCAAGGTGGCCATCAGAACTCCGCCGCCCGGCCACGACAGGATCATCAGCGGCAGCGTCATGAACTGGAAGGCGAGACCGAACAGGCCGACTGCGGCTGCGCCCAATTTGGCGCCGATCATGAGATTGCCGACGTTTCGCGCAGCGAAGTTGAGGACATTCGAAGCCAGCACCCAGCCGCCGAACGACAGCATCAGGGCGACGCTGCGCCATTTGAAGCACAGGTGAATGTGGCGCCTGGTGTTCACATAGAACGCGACGGCACGTACCGCCTGCATCAGGACGTAATACGCGATCAGCGCCCAGATTCCCCACCCCAGCACGGCGCCGACCACGCCGACGATCGCGGCAATGAGCGCCGCTCCAGCCTCGATCAAGGCGATCGTTTGATACCGCAGGGATCGCTCCAGAACCGCGCGCGGTCCCATCGCGGAGATCGACAGGACCACCGAGCCGGAAAGCGCGGCCAGTACGGCCGGCAGGCCCTGCATGTTGACCGCAGCCCCGAGCGGCTTGGAGGCGGCGGCCAGCACCAGGGCGCAGCCGATCCCGATCGCAACCATCAGGGTCGTCGCCGCACCGGCTTCCTCCTTCGTCAGCGAGTCCCTCTGGATCATCGCGCTCGATAGCCCGAGATCGGTCAGCATGGAGATGAAGGCGATGAACGGCAGCGAAAACGCCACGAGCCCGAATTCGGTCGGCGTCACGAAATAGGTGATCAGCAGCGTGATGAGGAACTGAACGGCCGACTTCACGACGTTCACGCTCGACATCGAGAGCAGATTCTTGATGATCATGGCGTTACCCGTACGTGATCCGGCTGAAACGATGG
This sequence comes from Bradyrhizobium sp. cir1, assembly GCF_014198245.1. Taxonomy (GTDB): domain Bacteria; phylum Pseudomonadota; class Alphaproteobacteria; order Rhizobiales; family Xanthobacteraceae; genus Bradyrhizobium. The sequence goes on along the minus strand of NZ_JACIHE010000014.1, from coordinate 201,761 downwards.
CATGGGGACGCGCTCAGGCGACATAACGGGCTTCACGACGCACTCCGAAAAACAGGCCCCGCAGCGCCGGATCGAGCAAGCGGCGGAGCCTCACCTCGATCAGCTCGTAGCTGACCGCACCCGCGATCAGTGCGGCAATCAGGCCGAGGCCCGCAAAGGCGGCCCAGAGCAGCCACAGATTGACGCCATGCGCCGCCAGCTTCACGCCGATGACCTGCAGCGGGAATAGCGCAAAAGGATGGACCAAATAGAGGCTGTAACTGATCTTTCCAAGGAACTGCAGGAACCTGCCGCTCAGCGCGACGGCGACACCGGAGTCCGGAGCAAGGACCATTCCAAACAGCAGCGCCCCCGGCAGCAGTCCGACCAGCGGATGCACATATTCGATCGACACATACATGGCGGCCCCGCAGACGATGCCGGCCAGCAACCCGGGCCAGCCGCCGATCCGGATCCGCAGGTCGATCAGGCTGAACAGCAATCCGACGAGGAAGAAGGCGGCGATCGGCCGGAAGGCGATGCCGGCAACACCGAGCAGGATGAACGGCGTCGCGAGCAGCCAGTTCCTCCGTTGCACCACCATCACGAAGACCAGCGCGAACAGAATGTAGAACGCCCATTCATAGCTCAGCGTCCAGGCGTTCTGCTGGCCGATCGGCAATCCCAGCGCGTCCGGCAGGAACGCGAGATTGACGAAGAACAGCTTGAGATATGTCGCCAGGTCGATTCCCTTGAAGAACTTGTAGCCGACCAGTGGGCCCGCCGTGAACAGGATCAGATGCAGGATCACGAACACGGGCAGGATTCGCAGGGCGCGATCGAGAAAGAACTTCCCCACACTGCGGTGACGCATGAGGCTCGCCGGGATCAGGAAGCCGCTGATCATGAAGAACAGCTCGACCCCGTGCCCGCCCATGTTGACCGTGGCTTCGAGCCACGGCCAGATCGGAGGCAGGAAGCCCGCCAGAAGCGGCATGTCCTGAAGATGCACGATCAGCACGGTGAGCGCCGCGACGCCGCGCAGCCCCTGGATCGCCTCCACGAAATTCTTGCTGTCTCCGGTCACTGCTGCGATCCGATCCCGAGATGAAGGAAGGTTCCGGACCGGAGCCCGCGCTGCGCACCGCAGCTCATTGCATGCATGGCGATCATGCTGGCCGCGAAACCAGATCGTCGACGTCGGGCGCCAGCGGCGCCGCACTCGAGACGATCGCGTCACCCTTGTCTCGCGCGAACACCTCGCTGAACGCCACACCCAGCATGATCAAGCCGCTCGCGGGACCATAGGCCAGAACCGTGATGGTGAAGAGATTCATCGCGACCGCGAAAGACAGCTTGTAGATGTCCCTGGTCCTTGCGACCGCGATGATGACCAGGATCATGAACACCACGAAGATCGGCCCGAACATCAGGTAGGTGCCGAGGTAGAAATTATCCACCGGGACGTAATAGCTGAGCTTGTTCGAGAACAGCAGCTGCGGATAGTTGAAGCAACCGAGGCCGCAGCCGACGAAGAAGCCGACCGGCATGAGATCGGCCATGTAGACGAACGGCAGCTGCCAGCTGTTGTTGACGCGGTCCTGCAGGCTGAACAGGCCGCGCGACATGCTGACGAGGCCGTTGCCGGAGAACAGCGCGATCAGCACCGCCGGCACCAGGATCGACAGGAACGAAAGCAGCGCCATTCGCCGCAGCATGGGAAACTTCTCGCGCTCGGGAACGAGACGAACGATGATCAGGCAAAGAACGTAGATCACCATCACGCCGAGCGACGTCTTGTTCGTGGTCAGTTTGATGGCGTAGAGGCCGATGGGCGTCCAGAACAGGCACCACAACAGGCTCCGGCGCACCGAGACGATCACGAAGGAAATGAACACGAAGAACGCGGCCATCGTGCTGTCGGCGGCCAGTCCCGCCAGCCGCGTCTCGGAAGCCGACCACCACAGCCGCGTCGCCTGCCGCGTCGTGCCGAAAGTCTCGTAGGCATAGCCCACCCAGGGCAACTGGATGCGGGACGACAATATGATCCCGACGATCGTCAGGTAGAAGATCGGGTGAAGCCAGCGCAGCAGCCGGTCATAGTCACCGAAATTGCGCCCGCAGAAGCAGAAGCCGACGAACACCGGCGCAATCATCTTGAACGACGACATCATGCCGCTGAAATAACCCAGGAACACGTATCCGAGGTAAAGCGCAAAGCAGATGTAGAACAGCGTGAGAATCGCGACGAGGCTGCGCCCCATCAGGATATAGCGCTGCACGAAGGCGAGGATGCAGACCAGCGCGAAAATGTCAGGCAGGAACCACACCGGGTCGATCTTGACGACCGCCAGATAGTAACGCAGCGCGCCGGCGAGCGCGTCACGGTAGAAATAGAGACACAGCGCGATCGCCTCGAGATTGAAGAATGCGCTGCCCTCCTGCTGGTGATGCAGGGGCATCGGCGCCGGATCGACGATGCGCCAGTCCGAATTCGGGAGGGCCGAAGAGCTGCTGGACATCGCGCCTCACTCCGCCGCGGCAACAGAGGGAAAGGCACGGCGGCTGAACAGCCGAAGCACGAAGCGCGAACCGGGCATCTCCACCCAGAGGTAGGTGAAGTTGGAGAGCACGAGCACGGCGGCCACGAAGATGGCGAGCAGCAGCGAGGCCGCGAGGCCAGGAAGAATGTTGTCGACCATTTGCAGGCGGCCGGTCCCCACGCCGCGGGCGAAGTACTGGATCAGAACGAGGATCAGCGCATGCGTCATGTAGATCGAATAGGAGCGTTTGCCCAGCCAGACCAGCGGACGAACGGACAGCAGCTTCGGCAGAAGCCGCTCGGGGAACGCCATCAGCGAGCCAAGCAGGGCGCCGAACACAATCGGCGCCACGAAACTGAGCCGCTCGTCGAAACCGACGACACAAACCAGCACGATTGCAACGGCGGCAGCACCAAGCTGACAGGCCGACTGAACCAAGGGGCTCACCGAGCGGCCCCTCCTGGAAATGAAACGAAGCGTGAGCACGCCGACGAAGAAGCCGAGAAAGCACCGGGTGAAGGCGTTGGTCTGGAAATCGAGCGTTTCGTTCCTGAGCACAAAAATGATGAGAGCCGCGCCCAGCACGGCCAGCACGGCGCTGAGGACATAGACGAGCTTGATGTAGCCGAGGCGCTGCGCCAAGACGACGACGCCGCCAAATACGAGGTAGGTATAGAACTCGGCGCTGATGCTCCAGCTCGGGCCGTTCCAGCTCAGATAGTCGAGCACGCCCATGGCATGGAGCAAGAACACATTCGCGACGAAGGAGTACACATTGTTAACCTGCAGGTCCGCCGATTCGTTGGTCGAGAAGTGCAGCAGGTCCAGTTCGGTGAGCGTGAGCCGCATCAGGCGAAACGCCAGAAACGCGAACAGCATGACGATGTGCAGCGGATAGATGCGCGCGAGACGGCGCAAAGTGAAGGTCCGGAAGTCAAATTCGCTGAACTCCGACTGCACGTAGCTCATCGAGATCACGATTCCGCTCAACACGAAGAACAAGTCGACGAAGAGCCAGGAATTGTGAAAGAACGCGACATCGATCCAGGCGCGATGAGGCAGCGCCGCGACAAGCGGATCCGATCCGACGAAGTGATGGACGACGACGCAGAGGGCGGCGAGACCGCGGACGCTGTCCAGCGGAACGTAGTGCGCCTTTGTTTGATGAGCTAGCACTTGAAAGACGCTCTACGATTCGACCAAAACGAAATGCTGCGGTGCAATATAATGCCTCCACCGGGTGAGTTATTCAACCGAAAAGCGCCGTTAATCACCGATCCGCGCAGCGGACAGTGCACGGCAGATGCGGCAGCAAGAAGCCCGCCGGCAATTTTGCTTCAGCTGCTGCGACGTGCGCACAAACTCCAGCTTTCGTGAGGCAACAGGCCTTGCGTTTGGAGCAGATCAGACCTGCGCGCGCGAATTTGTGCAGCACTTCGCGCGACGATGCGAATGACGGTCAACACACCAGCATGCATCGACTTGATCTCGCACGAAGTTCTGATAGCTCCGTTCCCGCTGAGCTGAACGACAGAGGGGCCTTTGGGCGCGATATCGCGATTTTTCGCCACAACCGTGTTTGCGCTGGCGCCACTTCCGCTCGGATCCCTCGACCTCGTGTGGATTTGCTTCTGGAATTTTCTGCTCGTTTCCAGCCTGTTGACGGCTGATCTCTCGGTCGTGAGCCGTCGCAACGCCGTGCTGCTGATTCCGGTGGCAGTCGTCGTCGCTACAGTAGGCGTCATGGTCGCGTTACAAATGTGGAGCGACCCTGCTGCACAATCCGCAGCCATCTGGGAACTGCCACGACGGCTGTTCGGCCTCGCACCGCCGGACCGTCTCTCGGCGACCGCGCGCGGTCCGTGGCTGGCGTTCGGTTCGGTCCTGCTGCTGTCGCTCGCCTTCACCCGAGCGGTCATTCTTGCAAGCGATGCGGGAGCTGCGCGCGCGCTGCTACGAATACTGGCGTGGGCGGGCTGCCTGTATGCACTCTATGGAATTCTCGCCGAGCTGATCGCGCCTGACATGGTGCTGTTGAGGCAGAAGGAAGCCTATCTGGGCTTTGCCACGGGAACGTTCGTCAACCGAAATACAGCGGCGACATTCTGGGGCAGCTGCGCCCTGCTGTTTCTAGTGCCGCTCCTGCGCAGCATGCATCGTCAGGAAGGCGGCGCGCCAGCGCAACCAAATTGGCGATCGCGGCTGGAGCAGGCTCTTTCCACGCCGATCGCGCTCGGCGCAGGCTTCGCGATCTGCACGATCGCGCTCGCCATGACGGGATCACGGGCGGGCCTGCTGCTGTCGGTCGGCGCGTTCGCGCTCGCCATCGTGCTTTATCTCATCCCTATCGAGCTCGGCAGATCGAGGAAATGGCTGGTTCTTGGCGGTTCGGCGGCGGCGGTGCTGGTGCTGCTGCAACTCGTCGGCGGCCTCGTGGCCGGCCGAATCATCGAATACGGGCTGATCGACCCTCAGCGGCTTGCCGCCTATCAGGCGTCAGCGGGAATCATCGTCGATCACCCGCTGCTTGGCATTGGACTGGGTAACTTCGAGGCGGTTTTTCCCGCCATTCGGCCCGCAACACTTGGCAGTCTCGGCATCTGGGATCGCGCTCACAGCACACCACTAGAAATTGCCGTCGAATTGGGCATTCCCGCTTTCGCCGTGATCGCGTTCGTCAGCCTCTGGTGCTTTTACCATTTGTTCACCGGCAGCTTGCGCCGGAAGCGCGACCGCTACATACCCGTCATCGGCGCAAGCGTCGCCGTGTTGGGGGTTGCACATAGCTGCATCGATTTCTCGCTGCAAATCCCTGGCTACGGCGTGTTTTTCACAGCCATTGTCGGATGCGGCCTCGCGCAATCGCTACCATCACAGTTTCGAAAAGAACGTGGCAAATTGGTGCAAATCGAGTTAAACTGAAAATATTGGAATTGGGCAGGGTTATGATTTGGAAATTTGGTAGGCGCTTCGGCGTGGTCGCCGGAGCACTCGCGATGTTTGCCGGAACGCCGGCGGCATTTGGCGCAACGGGTGTCAGCGCTGGCTGTGTTGCCAACACCGGGATCGTTTCGGCGGAACGTGCGACCGACTTTCTCGCAAATCCGGGCGGCCTGCTCGACCAATTCAAGGACGGACAAGGCGGTCTCGCCTCTGCTGTTCGCGACCTCCTGACCGCCCGCCCCGAGACCGTCGAAGGCATTGTCTCGCTGGCGAAGGCCAGCAGCACCGATCAAAGCCGCGCCATCGGCGCGGGCCTCGGCACTGCCGCTTCAACCTGTGTCCTGTCGCAGCCTCAAGTTGCACAGTTGATCCAGGAAGCGGTCCTCAGGACCGAGAATCCCGACCTCATCACCTCTTTCACCAGCATCACCGGCGATATCCCGACCGAAGCAACGAACGGCGCCGATCCGACAGGCGAGACCACGGCCGGAGGCGGCCCGGGCTCGACCGCCGCGGAAGCGCGCGGTGGCGCGGCAACCTCGACCACGCCCACGTTCCTGAATCAAGCCGGCCCCAGCGCGGCGTCGCAGACCCTGTTTGCGGCGACGACGACTTCGGTTCTGACCTCGGTAAGCCCGTCGCGCTGACGACGGGAATGGCTGCGTTGGCAGCGCATTAACCACCCCTCCCCGGCCGGTCCCTCGACCGGCCGATTTCGTTAGAATTGTAAATTTCCGCGGAACCAAAGTTCAAATCGTTTGTGAGATATCCGTAGCGTCAACAAGAAAAGACGAGACGGGGATGTCATGAGCTGGATCATCAAATCGCTGGTCGCGATCGGGATCGCGTCGACCGGCGTGGCCGCCAAGGCCGAAATCGTGAACGACGGTTCGCTCAATCGGGCGAAGGGTGCGTTCATCCGCGAGTACGACAATGCGCTCGCTCCGCTGCAGTTCGTCAAGTTCTGCATGAACAACGGCAGCGAATGCGCCGCCGACACCGCGGAGCGGACCCTGCCCTCGGGCGAGCGGGCCATGAGCATGCTGCGCGAGGTGAACAGCTCGGTCAACGCGTCGATCACGCCGATGCAGAAATCGACCAATCCGATGGTGGCACGCTGGACGATTGCGCCGTCCGCCGGCGACTGCAACGACTACGCAGTCACCAAGCGTCATCAGCTGATCGAGATGGGCTGGCCGAGCTCGGCGCTGCGACTTGCAGTTGTCCTCATTAATGGCGGCCAGGGCCATCTCGTGCTGGTCGCGCGGCTCGCCGACGGCGACGTCGTCCTGGACAATCTGTCCGCTTCGGTGCGCCCCTGGAATGCGGCGGAATACGAGTGGATCTCGATGCAATCCGCCGGCAATCCGCGGTTCTGGGTCGCGATCGGTGAGCATGGCGAGCGCCTTCGCGCCACCCGTCTCGCGATGCTGCGGACCGCTGAATAAGCGCACAAAGTTCAAGTCTACCCGCCTCTCAGTCACAAGTTCCGACAGGCGCGAGGAGATGGTCGATGGACCGTCCCTCGCGCCTTTCGTCTTGCTATGGTGTTTGCCTAAGAATCGTGCTTCACGCATGCGGACATGTGCAAACGTTCGCTGAATCTGCGCCTGATCGCAGCACGAGCTTCGTTCATGTTGAATTGCGGTGTGAAGCCAGGCAAGGATGGCAATTCGGTCCGCGCTGGTTTATATTTTGCGCCGCACAAGAATTTGACATAGTTTTGGGCCATCAAGGACCTACGGCCTAAATCGCAACGCCGCCATCAATCCTTCGCAACGAGATATGAGCGCGATCCTCCTCAAACTCGATAGCTTGTTGCGTGGCCATGCTATGGCCTCACGGATCGCTGCGGCCCTCGTCGTTGCGCTGTCCGCAACACTCGCAACGCCGGTGCGGGCGCAATGCGTCGATCGCACCGAACGCGCCCCGCAGGCGGCCATCACCGCCTTCGTCGCGGACCCCTCGGCTCTGCTGCGCCAGACCAAGAACGACAGGGACAAGCTGTCGGGCCGGCTTGCCGGATTGGTCGTGACTGACGTCGCCGCGCTCGAGCCGGTCCGGGAGATGTTGCGTGAAGCCAGCCAGGCCGACCGCATCGCGATCGGCAGCGCGCTTCACCGCGCCGAAGAGCGCTGTGTCGCGAGCAAGCCCGACGTGGCGCGCAGGATCAGCGAATTCGTCACCAAGCTGCACGACGGCTCCGTGCTCAAGGGATATTTCGCGGATCAGGATGCCGGAATTGCACCCCCTGCTCCATCTGCAGCCAATGCCGTGCCCGCAGCATCAAGTCCGGCCGCCGGCCTGATGTCGGGTGAATGGAAGACCGAACTCGCCGACCCGTTCAAGCCCGTTCCCCTTCCCGAGTGACAACCTCAAGATTCCCAGAGATGTTTCAGCCACGAGACCAGTTTCCACACCGCCCGCGATACGCCATCGAGGTCGGCGGCACGACGCTTAGCGCCGAGCGCGCTCTGGATATCGTGCGCCGCCAATGGCCGCTGATCGCGGCCGTCCTGGCCGGCACGCTCGCGCTCGTTCTCGTCTACCTGATCATCGCGACGCCGATGTACACCGCCAATGCGCGCATCCTGATGGACACGCGTCAGACCCAGGTGCTGGACAAGGACAGCGGCACGGCCAATGCGCTGATCGACCCGGGCTTTGTCGACAGCCAGGTCGAGATCCTCCAGTCCGACGACCTGATCCTGTCGATCGTCCGTCGCCTGAAGCTGACCGACGATGCGGAATTCAACGGCTCCGATCCCGGATTGATTCCGCTGGTCATCGGCAAGGTCATCGCGCTGTTCGGATCGGACGGCCCTCCCAGCAAGGAACGGGTCGAGCGGGGTGCGGTCGAGCTGCTGCAGAAGAATCTCAAGGTCGAGCGTGTGCTGACGACCTATGTCCTCTCGCTGAACTTCCGCTCGATCGATCCGAACAAGGCCGCGCAGATCGCCAACGCGATCGCCGACGCGTACATCGTGGGCGCCCTGGAGGCGAAATATCAGTCGACCAAGCGCGCCGGCGAGTGGCTCCAGCAGCGCAGCGCCGAGCTGCGCGAACAGGCGACGGCGAGCGATCGCGCCGTGCAGACGTTCAAGGCCGAGAACAACATCGTCGGCACCAGCCGCGGCCTGATGAGTGAGCAACAGCTCGCCGACGCCAACTCGCAGCTCGTCGCAGCGCGCGCCGCGACGGCTGAGGCCAAGGCCCGCCTCGACCGCATCGAGGCGCTGCTCGACAAGGATCTCGTCCAGCCGACCGTGACGGACGCCCTCAACAACACGGTCATCACGCGCCTGCGCGCCCAATATCTCGACCTTGCGGCCCAGTATGCCGATTGGTCGAGCCGTTACGGCAAGACCCACCAGGCGGCCATCAACCTGTCCAACCGCATGGACGAGTTGCGTAAGGCGATCGCGGACGAAGTCCGCCGCATCGCGGACGCCTATCGCAGCGAGTTCGAGATCGCCAAGAGCCGCGAGACGTCGCTCGAGGAAAACCTCAAGAACCTCGTCTCCCAGGCCGGTAGCACCAGCCAGGCCCAGGTCAAGCTGCGCGATCTCGAGAGCGCGGCGGACACCTACCGCAACCTCTACAACAACTTCCTCGAGAAGCTCCAGAACGCGACGCAGAACCAGAGCTTCCCGATCAGCGAAGCACGCATCATCGGCACGGCGGTCAAGCCCGACAAGAAGAGCTCGCCCAAGACGCTGCTGGCGCTGGCCGGCGGCCTGCTCGGTGGTCTCTGTTTCGGCTTCGGCGCCGCCTTCACGAAGGAGCTGATGAGCGACGTGCTGCGGTCACCGACCGACGTCGAGGATCAACTCGGGGTGAAATGCCTCGGCGTCCTTCCCGACATTCGCCCGGCAAGGACTTCTGCGGACCATCCGGAAGCGAACGTATCCAGTTACGTCGTCGAGCACCCGTTCTCGCGGTTTGCCGAGACGCTGCGGAACATCAAGGTGTCGATCGACGTCGCGCGCCTCTCGCGCGAGGTCAAGGTGATCGGCATCCTCTCGTCCCTGCCGAAGGAGGGAAAAACCACGGTCGCCGCCAATTTCGGTCATTTGACCGCGTTGACCGGCCACCGCACGCTGCTGATCGACGGCGACCTCCATACGCGCTCGCTGACGCGGGCGCTGGCGCCCCATTCCAAGTCCGGCCTGGTCGAGGCCCTCAGGGATCCTCGCTCGTTCGGCTATCATATCCAGCGCAGCAAGGAGAGCGGGCTCGACTTCCTGCCGTCCGTCGTCGCATCGCGCATGGTCAACTCTGCGGACGTGATTGCCTCCAAGGCGATGGCAGACCTGCTCGCGGTGGTGCGCGAGGAGTATGAGTACATCGTCATCGATCTGGCGCCGGTGATGCCGGTCGCGGACGCCAAGGCGGTCAGCCATCTGGTCGATGCCATGGTCTATGTCATCGAGTGGGGCCGCACGAGCCGCAACGCGCTGCAGGAGTCGATGGCGAGCTCCGAAGGCATCCAGAAGAAGCTCCTGGGCGCCGTGCTCAACCGCGCCAACCCGAAGATGCTGAAGCGGATCGAGGCGTACAAGGGCTCGCACTACAACAGCTATTATGTCGAGGGAGCCTAGCGCCACCGAACCGGCAGCGCAGGCGGGGGAACGGGCGTTTCGCTGGCTTCTGCGCGGCTCGACCGTCGCACTCGCTGCGGTCACGCTGGTCTGGATCGCTGCCGTCGTCCCCGACGTAACCAACCCCGCGGTTCCGCAGATCGCCGGCCGCATCGCGCGCGGCGAGCGCTATGACGTCGATCGGCTGAGATGGATCGTCGCGGACAATCTGCCGTCCGCCCGCCGGTTATGCAGCGCCAAGACGCTGCGCGAACTGCTGCTGCTCCAGCTCGCGATAGCCGATGAATCGACGCGCACGGGCGACCTGAAACAGATCGACGCTGACGCCGACGCGGTCGCGTCCACCAGCCGGGCCTTGCTGGTTTGCGCGCCAACCGAAGGGCTTGGCTGGTTCGGCAGCTACTGGGCCGAAATCCGCCAGGTCGGATTTGGACCGCGAACGGCGGAGCTGCTGGACCTGTCCTATCGCTTCGCGCCGCACGAGGCCTGGCTCCAGCTCATCCGCGCCCCGCTGGCGCTTCGCGTCTTCCACGCGGCCTCGCCCGCGCTCAGGGATTACGCCGCCCAGGACTTCGCCGACATCTTCCAGGCCCGCCTGTTCCCCAGCGCCGCCACGCTCTATCGGGCAGCGGGAACGGAGGCGCGCGTCGCGCTGCTCGACCGCACTTGCACGGCCCCGGAAGCCGATCGCGACCTGTTCTCGCATTTCGTCGCGGCGAAGGGTCTGCGGATTCGTCACCGCTGCTATCCAGCCGACGGCGACGGCTTTCGTGTGAGCCGCTAACTATTTCAGCTCGGTTCGCGGCACGCCCTGCGAGCGGGTTTCGGGCAGGTATTGCAGGAAGAACCTGGTCAGCCCACGGCGACTGCGCAGGATCGGCGATTCGAAGTACTTCCAGGACACATGCGCGACGGCATAGGAGATCACGAAACCGATGGCTGCGCCCGCGGTGATCTTCACGCCGTTGGGCACCGACATCCCTCCGTAAAGCGTGAGCGCCTTGCCAAGCGGGTTCGGGATGAAGTTATGAACCAGATAGAAGCCGTAGCTGATCTTCCCGAGATGCTCGAGCGGCTTCCACTCCAGCGCCTGAACGAAGACGCTCTCCTGGTTGGCGCGAACCCACCAGACCAGGGCGACCAGGCAAAGCCCGATCGCAATGTCGATCGCGGGGGAAAGATACGAAGGGGCGTCGTAGATCACGCCGTTCGAGCACAACGCGAAGGCGACGAGGAGCAGGCAGGCGAAGGTGCCGTGGCCGTTCGGAGCCCATCCCTGCCTGTGAAGATGCAGGATCGTGATCGCGCCGCCGAATGCGATCAGGCTGAAATTCCAGGGCGACAGGGTGTGGATGGCGGTGTGGTTGAAGCCCGATGAATACATCAGGAAATGGCCGATCAACCCGAGGGCGACGACGCACATGCAGGTGACGAAATGGCGCTCCAGCGGAAGCAGGATGAACAGGAAGGGCGCGACCACGTAAAACTGCTGCTCGACCGAGAGCGTCCAGAGCACGCCGAACGGACCCGCGGCGCCGCCGATGACGCTGCCGATCCAGTAGTTGGAGAGGTACACGAAGTGATAGCGGAACCCGAGATCGGGTCCTGCGTGCTGGAAATACGACCGGGTCAGGAACAGGATGACCAGAAGCGCATAATATGCGGGAAAGATGCGCGTCGCCCGCTTGACCCAGAAGGTGACGATTTCCGCCGCGGGCCGGGACACGGCCGTCTCGGCCTTGCCTCGCTGCCTGTTGAGCTCGCCAATGATCAGGAAGCCGCTGAGGATGAAGAATATCCAGACGCCGACGCTGCCCGAATAGAACTGCAGACCGCATTTGTGATTGAGATAAACCAGAATGACCGAAAGACCGCGCAGCCCGTTGAAGCCGAGAATGCTGGCCGACTTCTCGGCGTTGGGGCGGTCAGATCCAAGTAGAGACATTGCTGGTTCTTCTTTTTGCACGGAGACCGAAAGCTACAGTCCCCTGGTTCTCAACTCTGACAATTCCTCAGCTGACAGACGGCCGCCGGCAAATTCCGTCAGCAGAAAGAGCGCGACCTTGGGCCTGTCGATCTCGTACATCAGCCCGAACCTGTTCTCCGGCGGCTTCTTCTGCGGCTCGTCGAACAGCTCGTAGACCATGACGCTCTCGATCTCGACGTCTCTCTGGTTCTTCAGATATTGGAAAGTATCCCGCAGCGACCGCAGGCATTGCTCCGTCAGGGCATCGCCGGGCTGATTTCCATAGGCCGGCTTGTAGATCTCGCCGCAATTGACCTCGTTGAACGTCACCGGGCGGCGATAGGAGGCAAGCTTCTTGAACAGGTCGAAAGGGAAATTTCGCCCATTCCAGTGCCGATGCGGATTCTGCCCCGCCACCTCGTAATAGTGGTAGGAGATCACGTCGTATTTCACGCCCCGGGACTCCATGAAGTCCAGGAAGCCCAGCATCGTCGACGTCGTGTTCAGCACCTTGCGCAGACGGCTTCCGGTCTCGCGATTGATCTGGTCGATGGCGTCCGAGGCGCCGTGCAGCACCTGGGCCCAGTCCTCCATCACCGGCATTTCGAAGTCTGCCGCGGTCATCCCGCGCCCGAACAGCTTCTTGCCGTCGGAATCGAGCGCGAGCAGGTTGATCTCGTTCTCCAGCTCCCAGTCGAAGACATCGTCCTTGAACTGCCGGACGAACGCGTAGGTGCGATCGTAGCCCTGCCTGTAAAGGGCCTCCGCGTCTCCCTTCGGATAGCGCCCCCTGTCCGTGCGGTCGCCATAGCGGAAGGGAAAGTTGACGAGAGGATGAAGCGTGATCGAATATTTCTTGGCCAGCGCGACGGTTTTCCGGAACATCGGCGCTTCGACCTGCTCGGCATCCTGCGTGAGATTGAGGCCGGTCCTGTATTGCGTCAGGCCTCGCGCCTTCATCAGCTGAAAGATCGGCTCGAGATCCCTGCGCTTCTGCGGCGGTCCACCGACGCCCCATTCCAATGCGACGGCATCGGAGCATGACGCGGCGATCGCCACGGCGAGCAACAGCGGCAAGACGGCGAACCTGGCGAGGCGATGGCTCAATCTGCAATGCTCCGCGTTTCGGTGGTGCCAATGGACCGGATGGGCAGCAGCGATTCGCGTGCTGCAAGATGCAGGCCGTTTCCCTCTCTGCGGGGGCGATCGCACATCCAGCGCGACGAAGGCGCGCCAGATGCAGTCCGGCTCAGTAGGCTTCCTGGTGGATCAGCGCCAGTGCGGTCTTCAGGATGATCCTGATGTCGAGCCAGATGCTCCAGTTACTGACGTACCAGACGTCGTACTCGACCCGCTTTTCCATCAGATCGATGGTCGGCGTCTCGCCGCGGAAGCCGTTGACCTGGGCCCAACCGGTCAGGCCCGGCTTCATGTGATGCCGGTAGACGTAATTGCTGATGAGCTGGTCGTAGTAATTGTCGTGCGCGAGTGCATGCGGGCGCGGCCCGACCAGCGACATCTCACCGCGCAAGACGTTCCAGAGCTGCGGCAGCTCGTCGATGCTGGTCCGCCGCAGCACGCGGCCGACACGGGTGACCCGCGCGTCGCTCTTGGTCGCCTGCGTGACGACATGACCGTTCTCCGCCACGGTCATCGAGCGGAACTTCCAGATCTCGAACTGCTTGCCGTTGAAGCCGCGCCGGAACTGCTTGAAGATCACCGTGCCCTTTGAATCGAGCTTGATCATGATCGCGGCCGTCACCAGCAGCGGCGCCAGCAGCAAAAGCGCGAAGGAGGCAATGCCGATGTCGAGGCAGCGCTTCTGCGCCTGCTCGAACACGCTGAGCGGCGCACGCTGGATCTCGATCGCGACCGTGCCGCTGACAGGCTGGAACGGACGCGAGACCAGATCGGCGATCGGAAAATCCGGCAGAAGGCGGATCGGCTGGGGAACGACGCGCAGGTGCTGGCTCAGCTTCTGGAGAAGCGGCATCTCGTCCCAGTCGATCACCAGGAGATATTCTTCCACGTCGGCCGTCCGGGCCTGACGGATGATGTCGCGGATCTCGTGATCCCAGCCTGCGCCCTCCTCGGACGGCTCGAGCACGAAATGCCGCACGACGTTGAAGCCGTGCTTGCGCAGATCCTTGAAGCGGGTCGAGGTGAAATCGAGCGGCTTGAGGCTGAGCAGCACGACCTTCCGGTCGACGAGACGGCCCTTGGCATAGCTCGAGGTGAGACCCAGGCGCCACAACACGCGCAGCCCGCCCAGGGCAATGCCGCCGGTCGCGGCGAACAGCAGCGTGGTGCCGCGCGACAGATCGGCAGACGATTTGAGCAAGAACGCCTCGACGGCGAGAATGGTCAGCGAGATCAGCCAGACCGCCAGGCTCTTGCGCAGCTGCCACATCGTGTTCAGCAGGCGATGGTGATCGTAGGCGCCCTGGAAGTAGGCGATCATCACGAACACCGCAGCGACGACGAGACCGGCTCCGACGGATGAATCCTGTTCGACCACGAGCACGCGATACAACCCGCTCGCCGCGAAATAGCTGAGCAGAACCGCGACGAAGTCACCGGCGATCAACGCGACCTGCAGAGGTCTCTGGAGGGCACCGCGTCGGTTCGATATACCCGAATAATAGTTTTCCGAACCGTAAGTTGCTACAGCCATCCGAACCTCGCTGCCTCGTCACGCTCTCGCAAGAGATGCGAGCATTCGATCCAAAATTTTCGACGTGCGCCGAAGTATATCTTAACTAAACAAAGCGACATTGCGGCAGTGCACCGAAAAAATCAAACCGATTTTTCTGCAACGCAGCGTCGCCGCAAGAGAATGCTCAAACTACTGTCACACACGTGACAATTATGCGGGCATCACGCCACGATTTCCGTCAAATCGTATCATTTGAGCACAAACATGTCGCGCGCATTTGAACGGCTGTTCAACCATGCCGCTTAATCCGTTATTAGCTCGCGGCCATTAACACTCGTGACCAATTCAGGGAGTTGTGTCGTGAGTACGGTTGCCGTTTTCAGTCTGTTGATCGGATCGTTGCTGGGAGGCCGATTCCGAATCTTTATCCTGCCGCCCGTCATCGTTGTCGGTGCCGCGATCCTCGGTGCCGGCTTGACCTGGCAGGGACATGATTCGTCTCACATCGTTGTCACGATTCTCGTTTTTGCGGCGGTGCTCCAGCTTGGCTATTTCTGCGGCGCGGCTGTGGTCCGCGTGCGGGCGTCCGCCTATCGCCGCAAGGCCGCGCCCTCGTTCGACGGCCGGAGCTTCGGCTAGTCGGCTGGACGCGCTGGGGATCGACGGCTCCAAGCGGCGGGATATCGGTCAGCCGCAAAAATCAACCTTTATGCGCGCAAGGCAGGGAAAAAGCGGCTCGTGGCGACCCGTTTTGGTCGATAGGATGTCGATAGGATATTGACATCTCGGGCGAAGCTCTCTGAAAGAGTTGCACCCCATGCCCACGACCGCGCCCAAAAATTCGCCCCGGCCGAAGCTACCCAATGGCGTGCGCATCTATGCGATGAGCGACATCCACGGCTGCGCGCATCTGCTTGAACAGATGTTTGCCGTCATCGACGCGGACATGGCGAACAGCCGGCCCTATCGCGCCATCGAGGTCTTCCTGGGCGACTACATCGACCGCGGGCCGGATTCGTGCCACACCCTCGACCTCCTGATCAGGCGCAGCCGCCGCCGCAACACGGTGTTTCTCAAGGGCAATCACGAGGCCTATTTCACCTCGGTGCTGGAGGATCCCTCGCGCACCACCGAATGGTTTCAGTTCGGCGGGCTCCAGACCATGATGTCGTACGGCGTGTCGGCTGCGCCCGGCCTCAGCAAGGACGAACAGTCCGACCTCGTGCGAGAGCTCACATCGGCGATGCCGCCGGAGCATATCGCATTCCTGCGCCAGCTGCGGCCGACATTCACGTGCGGCGATTTCTTCTTCGTCCATGCCGGGGTGCGCCCGGGCATTCCGCTCTCCGAACAGCGCGAGTCCGATCTGTTGTGGATCAGGGACGAATTCCTCCAGAGCAAGAGGCGGTTCGGCAAGTACGTCGTGCACGGTCACACGCCGGTGAAGCAGGCCGAGCTGCTGGAGAATCGCGCCAACATCGATACCGGCGCTTATGCCACCGGAAATCTGACGCTGCTGTCGATCCAGGGCAACAGCATGCTCGCGATCTAGCGGCCTACGTCCGACATTTTAATTGGTGGAGCTTGCGGGAGGCTTGTATTCCGGAAAGCGGCTCAGCATCGCCGCCTTCAGGAACTTGAAATGAGCGATCGAGGCGCCAAGCTCCTTGAGCCGGCGCTGGCCGTTCAGGATTTCCTTGTCGAAAAGATCCTGGTGATGGTTGTCGAGCGCCTCGCGCTCGAGATATTCGTCGTCGCCGTTGCCGATGGTCACGGCCGCGCGCGCCAGCACGTCCTCCACCCGGCGGTTCAAGCCCGACTGTTCCCGCTCCGCCGCCTGGAGTGCATCTTCGATCGCGGTCATGATGGCTTCGATGCGCGTGCGATCGGTTTCGGCGTCTCGCTCGGGCGAGCGCGCCCGGAAGGTCTGCTCTCCCCCGAAACGGTCTTTCAGGAAGTTATGGGTGCGGGCCCGCAAGAAGAGCTGAAACATGCGTGCATTTTCCGGTTCGAGGCGCCAGACCAGAAAATGGGTCCGGGATGGTTAATAAAGGTTGAATCCTTCGCGTCGTTCGGTGCGGCTTTGCGCCATCCATGCCTTCCAGGCGCCCTCGTGCTTCTCGTAGAGCTCAAGCCGGCGCCGCTCACCGGCATCCGGCCAGATAATATCACAGCCGTCGGACGCCAGCTGCACCCGGCCCGGCGCCTGTCCGCTGTCGAGCCGCTCGAACTCGAACGTCTCCTCGGGCGTCAGGCCAATCAGGACGCGCCGGCCTCCCGCATCGACGTAATACCGCCGCGGCGCGGTGTTCGTCGAACTGGTGAAGGCGTCTACCCGCGTTCCCGTCATGATCCACTCCCCTGCCGCGATACAAGCCGACGCCGGCCGCCGGTTGCAAACCATCGAAATACACGCAACGCCCTCGCCGGCGCGATGCGCCAGTCTCGTCTTCGAGTTGTGTCGAGATCATGATGAGCGCCGCTGATTTTCTTGCCACGCCCGAGATTTTTTGGGCAGCACCGTGCTTGCGAAGCGATCCGTCGCGCGCTCAGCCGAAGAACCAGAGGAACAACCTCACCAGCAACAGCGTGATGAAATACACCCATCCCGCCATCGCAATCAGCGCAACGCTGAAAAATGCGCCTTCGAATGCCCACTCTCTGATCTTTGTGAGAGGAAGTGCCGCTCGCGCTTTCTGAAGCATCTCGGTCTTCTGATTTGTTTGATTGTTCGTCGGCGCGACCATAGCCGAACGAATTCGACGATCTCGTGACGTCTCGTCTGAGCGAAGCGCAATGCTGCTCGTCGAGATCGAGTGCGGCACGCGCCGCCGCCGCGATTGGATCGATTCTGGTTCGGCACGGTTGCGATCGGCGTCGCGCGCGATTCAATTCAAATCGGCTCCGCGCTCCGCAACGCGCGGCCGTCGCGACGACGATTCTGCAGTCGCACCCAAATGATCGTGGCGAGGCGAGGCGCATCCTCGCGAGGATTCGAACTCCGTTGCGGCCGTCGGAGCGCGCGGGTCAACCTCGGCTGGCGAAAACTCCGTGGTACTACGGAGCGCTGCGCGCCGATTTCATCCCGGTAAGGTTGAGCGGTTAGCTTAATTCACGGTGTTTGTTGCGAATGCCGCAGGATCGAATATCCATCTTCGCACCGGGCTCCCCCAAGCCCGGCCCCACCCAAGCAAAGCCGTCGAGCGAACGTGGGTCCGCTTGGCGGCTTTGTCGTTGTGTCGACGAGAGGATGATTTCGGTTATGGCGCGCAGGCCCTGGTCGTTCAAGGAAGACCGCCGGCTGATGGAATTGGCCAAGTCTTCGACATCGCTGGAAGAGGCGGCGAAACTGCTCGGTCGCTCGCCCGACGCGATCAAGCGCATGGCCTTGCGTCTCGGCCTGTCGCTGAAATCCAAGAGCACCAAGAAGAACTAACGCCCGCCGCGCCGGTCGCGCGCGACAGCTCACGGACGTGCGTGCCTCCCCGCATCAAGCGACGACGGAAGGCCGCCAAACGACCCAAGCCCGAATACCTTCAGCACACTCGATCTCTCCGCGGCGGGATGTTAAGCTGCCCAGCGACGAAGATTGAGCGCCGTCCCTTTTTTGGCGGAGAATGATCGCGTGACCGGCTGCGATATCCGCCCGATCGTTTGTTGGAGGAATGTACCATGCTGTCCCGCGCACTCGCCGTAGCCCTGCTCCTGGCTCTGCCTTCAATTGCGTCGGCGCAAGTCCCCGTACGGTTCGGATTTCCGAACGGTGCGCCATGGTGCGCCTTTGGCTTCGATTGCAGATTCCTCAACTACCGGGAATGCGCCGACTGGATCTATGATCCTGCGCGGAACTGCCTCAAGAATCCGTACTTCGCGGCCCACTACCCGACCGATGTCGACAAGGGCTGGTCCTACAATCGGCGCTGAACGTCACGTCCCGCGGACGACTTTGTCACGACCAGGCGCGTGGCTTCGCGCCTGGCCGGCTCATCGATGACCTGCGTCAAGGTGGGGACGATCTTTCGCCCGTGAACCCCGGTTCATCTCCCGAAGGTTCATGAACTTTAACGATGTTCTTGGCTTTCGAAAGCAGCCGACCGGCGGAGCCGTTATGCTGGCGCCATGCGCCGCAACCATCTCATCGCAGCCGCGGGAATTTGCCTCGCGCTCATCATCTACGCCACGCTCGCCAAGCTCGCGGGCAGGCCGGTGCTCATGGGCCACGCGGAGGCCTATTGGGTCGTCGTCATTGAGCGCTTCAGCGCCTATGGCCTGCTGGGCTTCCTTCTGTCCTTCCTGTTACCCGGGCGGCTCAAGCTGGCTTGCATGTTCGTGGTGGCCGTCGCGATCGGCCTCGAGGTTCTGCAAGCGGTAACGCCGGATCGCGATCCACGGCTCATCGATGTGCTGCAGAAGGCCGCCGGCGGCACAGTCGGCGTCCTTCTGGCCCAAACCATCCTGGCTTTCCTGCCGCGGCCGCCGTCCTAGTGCGGGTGGCGCGGCGGAGTTACGCCACTCCGCGCCTGCTCTCCAGCTCGGTCGCGATAACGCCGGACATCTGCCGATGGGTCTCGCGCAGCGCCGCGATCGCATCGTCGAGCGCAAAGTCGGCCTCTCGAATGGTCTCGAAGAACCTGCCCATCAATGCGGCGTTCAGCTTGACGCGGGTGTTTCCGTCGCGGCTCTTGCGGCGGTCGAGCGACAGATGCAGCGCCTGCAGCCGTGCCTCGGCAGCGCTGCAGCCGGTGAGTGTCGCGAGTTCGTCATATGTCATCCAAATCTGAGGCATGTCCCTGTCCGCCTTTTGTTATGGGCCTCAACCTAGACGTCACCTCTAAAAGCAGAGTTGCTGCAGTACGGTCTCGCGATGTTTTCGCGGCAACAGCGTCAATGCAAAGCTAAGACGCCGGCACCTCAGGACAGGGGAGTCTTGGTCGGCGTGAACACGGGGCGCGGCCGGGTACGGTTGTCGAGGCCCTTCGGCAGCTTGTCGGCATTGAGCTTCACCACCGCGCAACGGGCTTCGGAGGCCGGCGCATCCTCCTGGCTGTAGATCAGCGTCGCCTCGAACTTCACCTCGGGTGCTTCCCTGGCCCTTCCCGTGCAGGTCGCCACGAGGCCGTTGCACACACCCGAGAGATCGACCTCGACCTGGTCCGGCCCGAATACATTCGGCGGACCATCGGAGTGGCGGTTCACGGTCAAGACCGCCGAGAAGCGCTTCTCATCGACACGATACGAGCCGCCATAGGTGAAGAAGCTGTCGCTGCCCGAAATCCGGCCCTCGGCGAGATCCACCACGCCAGTGCCCTGGCCACGCGCGGTCCTGAACCAGGCGGCGTATTTGCCGTCTCTCAACATACGAAATTTCTCGACGCGAAGTTGATGCGCTATTTGCGACCAACTCTGGGGCGCGACAATGGCCAACCTGCCGGCGCTGTCGGCAGGGTTAACGCCCCGAAAACCCGATCCATCGAATTGCGGCCGAAGCGCGAGGCGACGCGGGCGCCGACGTCAAAACAACTCTATGCCGTCATCGGCGGCCTCGACCGCCTCGACGCGCCGCGTGGCGGCGCTCGATGCAAGCCCGAGCGTCTGCAAGAATTCGCGGTGGACATCCCGCTCGCGCTCCATGGTGTAGCGCGCGAAGAGCTCGTCGAGCAGAGCCTCTTCCGACGCTTGCGGCTGCGGCCGCTGCGCGCCCGCGCTCGCGGTCTCGAGGCGCGCCGCGACAGCAGGCAAGGCTGCGGAGCCTCCGCCAAGCGTGGTCATCAGGCCTTGCGCCGAATTCATCAGGCCTTCGAATTCGGCGCCTTCGTCGACGAGCCGGCTCATCAGCTTGTCGAGCCGTTCATTGCCCGCCTCGACCTCGCGCAGCGCCTGGAGGATCTGCGGCTCGAGCTTGGCAAGCTGCGTGGGATTGCCCTGCACGCGCAGCTCCTTCAGCTCCCTGGCCGAACGCTCGATACCGTCGAGCACGGGTCTCAACCGCCCCGCCCCCGCCGACACCTGGTCCGCGGTCGCCTTGAGCTCGTTGGCGATCACGACGAAGGCGCTGCCGCGGCTGCCGAGATGGCCGGCCTTGAGCCCCGCATTCATCCCGATCAAAGTGATGTCGACGGTGGCCTCGGCAAGGCCCGATATCGCCTGGCGAAACTTCGCCAGCGTGTCCTCGACGATCGCAAGCGCGTCATCGACCGAACGGCCGGCGCCCTCGCAAGTGGAAATCAACGTCGAGGCATGCGCCAGCGTCTGCTTGATGCGTGCCAGGAACGACGACGAGCCGCCGTCCCCACCGCCGAACAGCGTGCGGCCATGGCCGACGACGCTGCCCGCATCGTGCAGGATGGCCGTCAGCGCACGGACGATCTGTCCGATATCGCCGCCGAACTCGCGCTGGGCGTCCCTGAGCAGGGCCGCCTGCAACTGGCAGATGGCGCGCGCGCCGTCGTCGCTCGCAACCGGTTCGGGAACGAGGCTGGGAGAGGACCCGGACGCCAGGCCGAGGCCGTGACAGACGTGCTCGAGGCGCTGGCGCGTGCTGTCGCCGGCCTGCAGCGAGATGATCGCGCTGCCGACCGCCTCGGCGATCTTCCTGGTGCTGGTGCCAGCGAGGCCGGCCAGATGGCCGCTCTTGCTACGCTGGTCGCGTAACCCGCTATACGCCGCGCCGAGCTCGGCGCTCTCCGATACCAGCTGATTGCGGTAGCGGCTCTCGAACTCCTTCTGCCGGGCGGAGGCGGTGGCGACGGCTTCCGACAGGCGTTGCTGGTCTCGCCCGCACTCCTCGAGCGAGCGCTGTACGGCCTTGCCGAGATCGTAGGCTTCCTGCGTGAAGGCGAGAAAGCCCTCGCGGTCGCCCTCGAGCGAGGCCGCCTCGATCCGCGCGCTGCGCGCGATGATGGTGATCATCTGGATGTGCTTGAACAACAGCTTGAGCAGCGAGGACGCCTCCGCCGTGCTTGCGCCGATCGTCGCAAGCAGGGCGCTCTCGGCCGGCAGCGCCTGCGCCAGCTCGCTGAGCCGGGCGGAGATCTCCTGCAACGCGGTCGCGGCGCCCTCGATCTCGGCGCCCGAGAGTTCCCCGGAGAGCGTCGCGAGGCCCTGATTCAGCTCCTTGAAGATGATGTGGCCGCGGCCGAGCTCGCGGCCGACCCGCGCGAAGACGTCCTCGATGCCCGACGAGACGTCCTCGATCGCGGCGATCGCCTCCGTGAGCGTGCTGGGTGGAATGGCGGACATTGCGGTCAACCTGCCATCGCGGCATGCCCGGCCTGGTACCAGAGCATGATCTCGCGCGGGATATTGTGCAGCGACACGACCTTCTCGACGCCGCCATGCGCGATGGCTTCCTTGGGCATGCCGAACACCACGCAGCTCTCTTCGTCCTGTGCCCGTGTCGAGGCACCGAGCTTGCGCATCTCCAGCATGCCGCGCGCGCCGTCATCGCCCATGCCGGTCATGATGACGCCGAGCGCATTGGCGCCGGCATGCTGGGCCGCCGAGCGGAACAGCACGTCGACGGAGGGACGATGCCGCGACACCGGCGGGCCGTCCTTGATCGCGATCTGGTAGCGCAGGCCGATGCGCTGGAGCAGCATGTGACGGGCGCCGGGCGCGATATAGGCACAGCCCGGCAGCACCGGCTCGCCGTCCTCGGCTTCCTTGACCCGGATCTGGCAGACGCTGTCGAGGCGTCTGGCAAACGCCGCGGTAAAGCCCGCCGGCATATGCTGGACGATGACGATGGGCGGGCAATGCGGCGGCAGCATCTCGAGGACGTCGTTGAGCGCTTCGGTGCCGCCCGTCGAGGCGCCGATGCACACGATGCGTTCCGTCGTCGGCCGGGCCTTGCCCTGCACTGGCGGCGGGATGATGGCGTCGGCCGTCAGCTTCTTCTCGATCACCCGGCGCTGCGAGCGCGGACGGACCCGCGCACGCGCCGCCGACTTCACGGCCTCGCGCAGCCGGGTGGAGCATTCGAGCAGCGCCTGCCGCGTGTCGATCTTCGGCTTCGGCACGATGTCGACCGCGCCCGCCTCGAACGCCTCGAACATCACGTTGGAGCCCTCTTCGGTGAGCGAGGAGCAGATGATCACCGGAATCGGACGTTGCGCCATGATCTTGCGCAGGAACGTCATGCCGTCCATGCGCGGCATTTCGAGATCGAGGATGATGACGTTGGGCAGCTCCTTCTCGAGGCGGCGGGCCGCGACGAAGGGATCGGAGGCGGTCGCCATCACCTCGATATCAGGGTCCTCACCAAGGATCGTCTGAAGGATTTGGCGCACCGACGCCGAATCGTCCACGATCAGCACGCGAACTTTCTCCCTCGGCATTCTGGTTGCGCTCCGGCTAGACCTGGAAAATGGTTGGCTGAACTTGCTTCAAGCCCGGCACTGCACTGTGAATCATCGATTCCGAATGTCCGACCAGCAGATAGCCGCCGGGCCGCAAATGGTTGCACAATTGCTCGATCACCTTGCGCTGCGTCTCGCGCTCGAAATAGATCAGGACGTTGCGGCAGAAGATGATATCGACGTCGCGATCGACGGGATACGACGCATCCATGAGGTTCATCCGCATGAAATGCGTCATACGCCGCAGCTCCGGCACCACCCGCACCTCGCCGCGCAACTTGTCCCGCGATGACAGGAAATACCGCTTCACGAAGTTCTCAGGCACCGGCGCAAGCACGTCGCGGGTGTAGATCGCGGTCTTGGCGAGGCGCAGCACGGCCGTCGAAATATCGGTCCCGAGGATGCGATACTGGAAGCGCGAGCCGTTCCGTGTCATGTCGTCCAGCACCATCGCGGTCGTGTAGGCTTCCATGCCGGTGGAGCTCGCCGAGCTCCAGATCTTCAGGTTCGCGTTCCTGCGGCCGTGCGATTTGAGCAAAGCGGGAACGGCGACGTCCCGCATGAAGGTGAAGTGCTGGGGCTCGCGGAAGAAGTCGGTCTTGTTGGTCGTCACCACATCGATCAGATGGGTGAGCTCGGTGTCGAAATGGTCGGCCTCGAACAGGTTGTCGACATATTCGTTGAGGTCGGAGAAGTTCAGCGCGCGCACGCGCTTGTGCAGCCGCCCTTCCAGCATCAGCCGCTTGCCCTTCGGCAGCTTGATGCCGACCTGGCCCTCGATCAATTCGGCGATGGTCCGGAAGTGCCGGTCCGACAGATGCACGGCCGTATCCTGCACGGCGGGCATCATGGCCGCATGCCCCGGTCCAGGATGGCCGCCTGCACTGAATGTCGGGCCGAACGGGCCATCTTGAATCCTACACGTTTAGGCAATCACTGAAGACAGATCGGCCCCCCAATGGAGGGCCGATCCCTCAGAGAAACTCAGCGCTGGAACTCGGCATCGCGGTCGTCCTCGCCGTCATTCATGTCGAATGCAAAGCCGCCGCCGGCAGCCTTCACGGCGCGCGCGGGCCTGGCCATCGGCTTCTTGGCCGGACGCTCGGCGGCCGCCATGGTCGCCGCCTTGGCACGCAACTGGCTCACCGCGCGGTCGATCGGCGCCGCCTGGCCCTTTCCACCCTGCTCGATGCGGAAATAGGCAATGGTCGACTGGAGCTGCTCGGCCTGGGAGGCAAGCTCCTCCGAAGTCGAGGAGACCTGCTCGGAGGCGCTGGCGTTCTGCTGGCCGACCTTGTCGAGCTGCTGGATCGCCTGGTTGATCTGCGCCGAGCCGACGTCCTGCTCGCGGCAGGCCGCCGTGATTTCCTCGACCAGTTCCGCGGTCTTCTTGATATCAGGAACGAGCTTGGCAAGCATGGCGCCGGCCTCCTGCGCCACCTTGACGGTGTCGGCCGAGAGCGTGCCGATCTCGGCCGCGGCCGCCTGGCTGCGCTCGGCAAGCTTGCGCACTTCGGAAGCGACGACCGCAAAGCCCTTGCCGTGCTCGCCGGCGCGCGCGGCCTCGACCGCCGCGTTGAGCGCGAGCAGATCGGTCTGGCGCGCGATTTCCTGCACGATCGTGATCTTCTCGGCGATGGTCTGCATCGCGTTGACCGCGCGACCGACGGCTGCGCCGCTGGCCTCGGCGTCCTTGGCGGACTGTGCGGCGATCTTCTCGGTCTGGTTGGCGTTGTCGGCGTTCTGCTTCACGTTCGAGGCCATCTCCTCCATCGAGGACGAGGCTTCCTCGGCGGACGAGGCCTGCTCGGTCGCGCCCTGCGAGAGCTGCTCGGCGCTGGCCGAGAGCTCCTGGCTGCCGGCGGAGACGTTCTGCGCCGCGGTCAGGGCTTCCGACACGATCTGACGAAGCTTCTCCACCATGCGCTCGAGCGCGAGGCCGAGCGTGTCCTTGTCCGACAGCGGCTTGGCTTCGACCATGAGATTGCCCTGCGCGATCTCGTTGGCGAGGGCCGCGGTGGCATTCAGGTTCACCGTCATCGCATTCAGCGACTTGATGAGGTCGCCGATCTCGTCATTGCTCGAGGATTCGATCTTGCGGCTGAGATCGCCGATCGCGACCGCGTCGGCGAGGCCGACGGCCTGGGCCAGCGCCCGGCTGATGTTCATCGCAATCCAGGTCGCGGCGACGGCAGCGATCAGCAGCGAGGCGATCACCAGGCTCATGAGCAGCAGCTCTGCACGTGAGCCGTCCTGCTTGGCCTGTTCGGCCTGCTCGGCCATGTTCTTCTTGACGTTCTTGATGTAGGCGTCGGCCGCATCCAGCACGTCAGCGACAACCTTGCGGCCGTCGCGCATGGACCGGTCCAGCGCCTTCGGCTTGTCCGTCTTCGCGAGCCTGACCGTCTCGTCCTGATAGGTGTTCAGCTTGGCGAGCGCCGCATTGAAGCCTTCCATCAGCTTCTTGCCGCCTTCGCTTGCCGCTGCGTAGATCTCGTCCTTGGACTTGGCGATCGCTTCGCGGTTCTTGGCGAGATCGGCGACGAACTGGTCATACTCAGCGTCGGACGCCGCCAGGATCGAGTTCTTCTCGGCGCGCACCAGGAACAGGACGCCTTCCTTGAGTTCGGCGGCCTTCTCCATGCGGCCCGCACGGGCGACGAGAACCTCGGTGGTGCCGACCATGTCGGCCAGCTTCATGTATCCGACCGCGCCGGCGATCATGGAGAGCAGGATGACGACGCCGAAGGCGCTGGCAAGCTTGGCTTTGACGGTGAATCTCATTGTTAGGCTCGTTGGTTCGAATTGAGGTGCTTACGCTTGACCACGCTTCACCCTTGCAAACTCAGGCGGCGCGAGGCGCATCGGCGCCGGCATCGCGCCTATCCGGAATCCTGTCATTCGCCATCAGCTTGGCGAGATCGAAAATGACGACAAACTTTTCACCCTTGCGGCCAATGCCGACGGCGTAGTCGGACTGCCACGTCCCGCCGACCTCGGGGATCGGCTCGATCGCCTGCTCGTCGATGTCGGTGACCTCGAACACGCAGTCGGCAACGAAACCGACGCCGACAAGCCGGTCCTTCATCGGCACGTCGAGGATGATGATGCGGGTGGCCTCGGTCACAGCGATGCTGGGCAGGCCGAGCTTGGTCCGGAGGTCGACGATCGGATAGCCGCTGCCGCGCACGTCGATCATGCCGAGCAGGAAGTTCGGTGCATGCGGCAGCCGTGAGATCGGCCGCATGTCGAGGATCTCACGGACATTGCGGATGCTGATGCCGAACGTCTCGCCGGCGAGCCCGAGCGTCAGATATTGCGAGGTTGCGGCCATGATGCAGTCCAGGAATCCCAGGGTTTGGAAACGAGCACGGTCCGGCGCGAAGCCGGACCGGTTGATCAGCGTTGGAACTCGGCGTCGCGATCGTCTTCGCCGTCATTCATGTCGAAGGCGAAACCGCCGCCGCCCGCGACCTTCATCGCACGTGCCGGTTTGCGGACAGGCGCCGGCTTTTTCGGATTGCGATCCACTGCCGCCATGTGCGCCGCCTTGGCGCGCAGCTGGGTGACGGCACGATCGATCGGTGCGGGAGCGGCGCTCTCGCTGCGTCCGGCACGCTCGATGCGGAAGAACGAGATGGTCGACTGGAGCTGCTCGGCCTGCGAGGCGAGCTCCTCCGAGGTCGAGGACACCTGCTCGGAGGCGCTGGCGTTCTGCTGGCCGACCTTGTCGAGCTGCTGGATGGCCTGATTGATCTGTGCCGAGCCGACGTCCTGCTCGCGGCAGGCCGCGGTGATCTCCTGGACCAGCGCGGCGGTCTTCTTGATGTCGGGCACGAGCTTGGACAACATGTGACCGGCTTCCTGCGCGACCTTCACGCTCTCCGTCGACAGCGTGCCGATGTCAGCCGCCGCCGCCTGGCTGCGCTCGGCGAGCTTGCGCACTTCGGACGCGACCACCGCAAAGCCCTTGCCGTGCTCGCCGGCGCGCGCGGCCTCGACCGCCGCGTTGAGCGCGAGCAGGTCGGTCTGGCGGGCGATTTCCTGCACGATGGTGATCTTCTCGGCGATGGTCTGCATCGCCTCGACGGCGCGGCCGACGGCCACGCCGCTGGCCTCGGCATCCTTGGCCGACTGAGCCGCGATCTTCTCGGTCTGGTTGGCGTTGTCTGCGTTCTGCTTCACGTTCGAGGCCATCTCCTCCATCGAGGACGAGGCCTCTTCCGCGGACGAAGCCTGCTCGGTCGCGCCTTGCGAGAGCTGCTCGGCGCTGGCGGACAATTCCTGGCTGCCGGCGGAGACGTTGCTGGCCGCGGTGAGCGCTTCCTCGACGACCTGCCGAAGCTTTTCGACCATCAGGTTCAGCGACTTGACGAGGTCACCGATCTCGTCATTGCTGGAAACGTTGATGGTCTGACTGAGATCGCCGTTCGCCACCGCGCCGGCGAGCCCGACCGCACGGCCGAGGCCACGCGCGATGCTGAGCGAAATCCAGATCGCAGCGACGAGACCGATCGCGAGCGATGCCAGCACGAACGAAACGAGCATCACGTGAGCCCGGTTGCCGTCCTCGTGAGCCTGGGCCACCTGATTGGCCATATTCTTCTTGGCGTTCATGACGTAGGCGTTGGCCGCCTCCATGGCGTCGCCGACCGCCTTGCGGACCTCGGTCATGGAACGCTCGGCCGCCTTCGTCTTGTCGGTCCGGGCGGTCTTGAGGGCGTCGTCCTGAACTGCGTTCATCTGCGCGTAGGCGGCGCCGAAATTGTCGAGCAGCTTCTTGCCTTCGACCGAGGCCGCAGCGTGGATCTCTTCCTTCAGCTTCAGAAGCGTCTCGCGCTGCTTGGCGATCTCGGCGAGGAAGCGTTCCGATTCACTCTCGGGCGCGAGAAGCAGGTTTTTCTCCGCGCGAACCTGGAGCAGGATGCCCCTCTCGATTTCCGCCGCACGTTCCATCCGGCCGGCACGCGACACCAGGCTGTCGGCGGTGTCGATCATCTCGCTCAGCTTCACATAAGCGAGGCCGCCCGCCGCCATCGAGAGCAGCAGGACCACGCCGAACGCGCTGGCAAGTTTCGCCTTGACCGTAAATCTCATCTGCAGCCCCTACCCCAGTCTCGCGCGAGACCTCATTTCAATTCAGGATGCGTTCCATATTGGGAACGATGACGAACTCTTCACGCCACTTCGCGATGAAGCGGATGAATTCCGGCTTCCAGTGCATGCCGACGCGCGGCGTCTGCTGCACGTCGGTCTGCGATATCTCCGTGACCTCATAGACCTTGTCCGCGGTGACCCCGACCAGCACCGGCTCGCCCTCGAGATCGAGTTCAATGACGACGATGCGCGTGTCGGCCGAATTGTCGAGCTGCGGCATGCCGAAGCGAATGCGCAGATCTGCGAGCGGGATGACGTTGCCGCGCACGTTGATCACGCTGGGAACGAAGGCGCGGGCGCCGGCGACCCTGGTCACGGGGACGGGATCGATGATCTCGCGCACGAGGCCGGCATCGAGTGCGAACTTCTCCTCGCCGAGCCCGATCATCACGACCTGCATCGCGCCCGTCTGATGCTCTCCGGCCAAACCCTCGTTCATCACGCCGCCTCGCTGATGTGCTGCTTCTCGACCTTCGACTGCGCCAGCGTGACGAGCTGGGCGACGTCGAGGATCAGCGCCGCCGTGCCGTCACCGAGGATCGTCGCGCCGGAGAAGATCGTGACGTCGGAATGCAGCTTGGAGAGCGACTTGATCACGGTCTGGTGGTTACCGATGATCTGATCGGCGACGAGGCCGACGCGGGTCTCGCCGGTCGAGATGATGATCGTCTTCTGGTGCTTGTCGGGCGAACCGGAGGCCGTCAGAAGCTCGCGCAGGCGCAGGAACGGCACGAGGTTGCCGCGCACGTTGAGGAAGTTGCGAGCGCGCGAGCGCTCATCCTCGGCCGTCAGCTCGACGCATTCCTCCACCGCCGACAGCGGAATGATGTAGCGGCCCTCGCCGACGCGGATCAGGAGGCCCTCGATGATCGCGAGCGTCAGCGGCAGGCGCAGCGTCACGGTGGTGCCCTGGCCCGGCCGCGTCGACAGGTCGATCGTGCCGCGCATGTTCTCGATGGTACGCTTGACGACGTCCATGCCGACGCCCCGGCCCGACAGCGCCGAGATGGTCTGCGCGGTCGAGAAGCCCGGGTGGAACAGGAACTGGTGGATTTCGTGGTCGGTGAGCACGGCGCCGGCGGCGATCAGCCCCTGCTCTTCCGCCTTGGCACGAATGCGCGCAGTGTTGAGGCCACCGCCATTATCCTTCACGGTGACGAGCACCTGCGCGCCGGAATGAACGGCGGCGAGCTCGATCCGGCCCTGCTCGGTCTTGCCGTTGGCGGCGCGCGTTGCAGTGTCCTCGATGCCGTGGTCGATGGCGTTGCGGATCAGATGCACCAGCGGATCGGCCAAGCACTCGATCATGGTCTTGTCGAGCTCGGTGTCTTCGCCCGAGGTGACGAATTCGACCGGCTTCGACAGATCGCGCGACAAATCATGCACCAGGCGGCGGAAGCGGCCGAACAGCGAGCCGATCGGCACCATGCGGGCGCCCATCGTGGTGTCGCGCAAGGAGGACGCGAGGCGCTCGATCTCCTCGGCGATCATCTTGATCGAGAGATCGGAGCCGGAGGCGGCGAGCTGGCTGAGCCGTGCCTGGGCAATGACGAGCTCGCC
The DNA here is from genome assembly GCF_014198245.1 of Bradyrhizobium sp. cir1. GTDB lineage: Bacteria > Pseudomonadota > Alphaproteobacteria > Rhizobiales > Xanthobacteraceae > Bradyrhizobium. The sequence continues at coordinate 171,999 of NZ_JACIHE010000014.1, read as the reverse complement.
GACCCGGTCCATCAGCTCGTCGAGACGCTCGGCCTGGACGCGGACGGTGGCGATGCCGCGCTCTTCGCGCTTGGCCTCGGGCTTCGGCTCCGGCTTGGAGTCGGATTTCGGCTCTGCCTTCGCGACAGGCTGCGCGGCGGCAGCAACCTCGACCACCGGCGCTGCCATCTCGGCCACCGGCGCCGGCTCCTCGTCGAGGAGTTGGAACAGCGGCATCGGCGCAGGCGCTTCGACATGCGCGAGCGGCAACAGCGTCAGCTTCATCTCGTCCTGGACGAACATGAAGACGTCATCGATCGCATCCTTGTCGCAGGCCGCGTGCAGCTTGACGTCCCACTTCAGATAGCAGTCTTCCGGCTCCATCTCGTCGAGGAACGGGATGCCGTCAGTGACCGGTACGACGAAGCAGGGGCCGAGCTTGCAGAGATCTTCCAGCAGGTCGAGCGGGTTCGAGCCGTTGCGCAGGATGTGCGATTCGAATTCCAGATAAAGGTGCCAGCCGGCCTGTCTGCTCTCAGCTGGCGACAGCGGCGGCGCTTGCGCGATTGCGACGACCGGAGCTGCGGGCTGATCCGCCGACACGAAGCGCCTGAGGTCGTCGAGGATGGCTTCGCCGATGATATCGTCGGTCGACTGGGGATCCTCGATCAGCGCGCGGATGTAGTCCTTGGCGGCGAGCGCGACGGAGATCAGCTCTTGCGTCGGCTTGATCTCGCCCTTGCGGACGCGATCGAACGCGGTCTCGAATTCGTGGGTGAAGGAGGCGACCTTGTCGAAGCCGAACATGGCGCCCGAACCCTTGATCGTATGCAGGGCGCGGAAGGCGGAATCGACCAGTTCGCGGTCGTCGGGACGCTGGCCGAGATCGAGCAGGGCCCCTTCCAGGACCTCGAACAGCTCGCTGGCTTCCTGACGAAAGACCTCGGTCGGGTCCATCGCGCTCATGCGCGCACCAGCTTGCCGACGACGGCGAGCAACTGCTCGGGCTTGAACGGCTTGGTGATCCAGCCGGTGGCGCCGGCGCTCTTGGCTTCCTGCTTCACCGCATCGTTGGATTCGGTGGTCAGGAACACGATGGGCATGCCGACCGCGCTCGGCAGCTTGCGCAGCGCCCGGATCAGGTCCAGCCCGTTCATGACGGGCATGTTGAGATCGGTGATGACGAGGTCGAGCTTGCCGGCCTGGGCCTTGGCGAGTCCTTGCGCGCCGTCACCGGCCTCGATCACGCTGTGACCGGCCGGCTCGAGCACGACCTTGATCATTTGGCGAATGCTGGGGGAATCGTCGACCGTGAGAATCGTGGCCATTAGGTGCCATCTTTCTTTTGCGGGAAATGCTGATCGATCATCGCCTCGCTGGCGAAGCCGGCGCGGCGAAGGGTGTTGCGCAGAGACTGGGAGAATGAGGTGAGCACCACCGGGCGGCCCTGGGCCTCGCCCGTCCTGGCGGTCGACAGCAGAAGCTGGATCGAGGTCACGTCAGCCTTGTCGACGCTGGAGCAATCGATCTCGAGCCGCTCCTGGCGGCCGAAGGCCTCGCGAATGAGGTCGTAGACGCTACGAATGGCCGCAATGCTGCAATCGGCGGGCAACCGCAACGACCACTTCGGCTCCGTCGGATTGAGCGCCATCGCTGTCCCCGCCTTTGCAAAATTCCGATACACGTTTGACGCGAATCGAATGAGCAAACCCCTAACGGAGGACTCCGTACAACTACGGGTCACAATTCGAAAAACTTCGCGTACGCATGCAGACGTGCATGGCCCGCTCAAATCGCATGCGCCGCGCGCAGTCATGAGGCAGCTTGCCGCCGGTGAATCGTTTGCTTCGCGTTAAATCGCAAAGGCTAGTTGTTGAGGTCATGCCTCGCCATCCGAACAGCCCCGGCCGCCGATGCTGACCCAAGCGCTTCTGGTTGATGACAGCCGCTCCGTCCTCAACTTCCTGAAACGGCACATCGAGGCCGAAGGTCTGGTCGAGGCCACCACTTTCCTCGATCCCGTGGACGCGTTGATGTGCGCGCGGGAGCGCACGTTCGACCTCGTGCTGGTCGATTACGAGATGCCGCACATGGACGGCATCAGCTTCATCCGCACGCTCCGCACCCTTCCCGGCTGCACCGACATCCCGATCGCGATGATCACGTCGCGGCAGACCGACGACGTGAAGATGGAAGCGCTGCAGGCTGGTGCAACCGATTTCCTGCCCAAGGCGCCGCAGAGCGTCGAGATGACGGTGCGCCTGCGGAATTTGATTCAGCTTGGTGCAGCCGTGCGCAAGCTCAACGACCGCGCCGCACATCTGGCCAGCGAAGTCGCGGCGGCGACACGAAAGCTCGGCGAGCGCGAGGAGGAGATCATCCTGCGGCTCGCGCTCGCGGTCGAATACCGCGACAACGACACCGGCGAGCACACGCTGCGGGTCGCCCGCTACAGCCGCATCATCGCCGAGCAGCTCGGCCTGCCGGCCCGGCTCTGCCGCGACATCTATCTCGCCGCACCCCTGCACGACGTCGGCAAGGTCGCCATTCCCGACAACATTCTGCTCAAGCCCGGCAAGCTGACTGACGAGGAGATGGCGGTGATCCGCACCCATGCCAGGATCGGCGAACGGATCCTGGCGGACTCCAGCTGCGAGCTGATCCAGCTCGGCGCACAAATTGCCGCAGGTCATCACGAGCGCTGGGACGGCATGGGCTATCCGAACGGCCTCAAGACGGACGAGATCCCCGTTGCCGCGCGCGTGGTCGCGATCGCCGACGTGTTCGACGCCCTGACGACGCGGCGGCCGTATAAGGAGCCGATGCCGCTCGAGATGGCGCGCGATTACCTCATCGAAAACCAGGGACGGCAGTTCGACCCGGCCTGCGTCGAAGCCTTTCTGTCACGCTGGGAGGAGGTCGTGGCGATCGCCGCCGGACAGCAGGCGACGCCGTTTCACAAGGCCGAGGCGACGCTCGCTCCTTATATAGAGAGTGCGGTGGAAAGCCGTCCGGCCGAGGACCGTTCACCCGAGGCAGCGCCGGCCGCGTGACATTATCCATTCGGGCAACAGCTTGCCGCAGCTCTGTTTTCTCCGGTCGCCGGGTTGAACCTGTTCCTGCTAAAGTGGCACCAAGAATAAAGAGTGATTCTGGTCACACTTGCCTGGGCGCGCCGCTGCTAAGCATCGGACGGGGACCGGCAATATATCGGTCGAATTGGATGAGAATTCCCATGAAAAGCCTGATCGGCGCCGTTGTCGGCGCGTTCTGTGTTGCGACTCCCGCCTTGGCGGAGACCCCGGCCGCAATCGTCGAGGACGTCCAGGGCAAGGTCGACGGCATCGCGTTCATGGACTACGTGGCGCCGGGCAAGATCATCAAACTCGGCCCGAAGGCAAGCATCACGCTCAGCTATCTGAAGTCGTGCCAGCGCGAGACCATCAGCGAAGGCGTCGTGCTGGTCGGCACCGAGCAGAGCACGGTGCAGCTCGGCGAGGTCAAGCGGGAAAAGGTGCCCTGCGACACCAATGCGGCAAAACTGTCCGAGCGCGAGGCCAACCAGAGCGCCGCGACCACCTTCCGCACGATGCGCTCGGATGCCAAGGGCGCCCCGGCCAAGCTGCCGACGCTCTACGGCATAGCCCCGCTGGTGCAGGCCAAGAGCGGCAGCACGCTGGTGATCGAGCGCACCGACGGCAAGGAGCCCACCATCACCGTGCTGCTGAAGAACGAGGTCATGATCGGCGGCAAGTTCTATGACTTCGCCAAGGCCGGGAAGTCGCTGACGCCGGGCGGCAGCTATCTCGCCATCCTCGGCGCCAAGCGCTTCGCCTTCCAGGTCGATGCCAGCGCCACGTCATCGCCGACGCCGATCGTCGGCCGCCTGCTTCGGCTCGAATAGGCGGCTCCGCGAAGGCGCGATGCGGCGGATCGGCAGGCGGGACATCGTTGCGGCGATCCTGATCGCGCTCCTCGCGGGCGCGGTCTTCACGTCACCGCCGCTTCAGACGCTGCAAGGTCTCTCGCTCGACATCCTCACGGCGCTGCGCGCCAAGATCCTTGGCGACCGCCGCGATCCCGCGACGTCGCCGATCGTCGTGGTGGCGATCGACGGAGAGACCTATCAAACCCCGCCCTTCAAGGGATCGCCGACGCAGACCTGGACGCGCGAGATCGGCCGCGTGCTCGGCAGCATCACCGAGGGGGGCGCCAAGGTGATCGGCTTCGACGTCATCTTTCCGAGCTCGATCGAGCAGTCCGAGATTCCCTTTGGCGACGCGTCGTTCGGCAGCCGCGTGAGGGGCTTCGACCGGGACTATCTGATTGCGCTCAGGCGACTCTCCGACAGCGGCAAACTCGTGCTCGGCGAGATTCTCAGCAACGACCATCCGGACAGGCCGGATCGCGCGCAGCAACTGGCAGTTAAGAACAACATCCGCGCGCTCAACGTCCATACCGACCGTGACGACGTGATCCGGCGGATGCCACTGAGCTTTTCCATCGCGGGTCAGCCGGTGCCTGCAATGGCCGTCGAACTCGCCGCGCGCGCGCTCGGTGCGAAGCCTGAGACCGGGCCGGCCGGCGTGACGAACTTATTCGGCTATGCGATCCCGAGCGCGGTCCCCAACACGCTCACGCTCAATTTCCGCGGCATGGGCCGCGACGTCCCTACCTATTCCTTCGCGGACTTGCGTGCCTGTGTCGAGAAGGGAGATACCGACTTCTTCCGCCGCGCCTTCGACGGCAAGATCGTGCTGCTCGGCAGCATCCTCACCTTCGACGATCGCAAGCTCACCTCAATGCGCCTGGCTGCCGGATATGATGGAACACCCGGGCCACGATGCGCCCTGCCCGCGCCTGCGAGCACCGCGCAACAAGCCCGTAGCGCGGTCGCCGGCGTCTTCGTCCACGCCACAGTCGTGCGGAATCTGCTCGAGCATGATGCCGTCACCGAGCTCGGCTCTCCGTGGCGACCGACCCTCACAATTCTGTTCGCCGCTATCGTTGCTGGTGCCGCCTGTCTGCTTGCTCCGACCGGTGCAGCGATCACCTGGCTTTCGCTCACCATCGCCTACGCCATTGTCGCCGTCAGCGCATTCGCGCATGCCATCGCGCTTCCCCTGACCGAACCCGTGCTTGCCGGTCTGGCAGCCCTCGCAATGATGATCGGCTATCGCTTCGTGCTGGCCGATCGCGACGAGCGTTTCCTGCGCAAGAGCTTTGCCCTCTATCTCGCGCCCGAGGTGATCGAGACCATGGTCACCTCCGGCAAGATGCCGGCGCTCGGCGGCGAGATGCGCAACGTCACCATGTTCTTCTCCGACCTCAGCGGCTTTTCCTCAATCGCAGAGACGATGACGCCGGGCGAGCTGGTCACGCTGATGAACGAATATCTCTCCGCCATGACCGACATCATCGAGGGCCATGGCGGCTATGTCGACAAATATATCGGCGATTCCATCGTCGCCATGTTCGGCGCACCCGCCGACGATCCTGCCCACGCGCGCAACGCCGTCCGCGCAGCGCTGAAATGTCACCAGAGGTTGGCGGAGCTCAATGCCGGCAATCCCGCCTTCGCCGGCCACGGCCTGTCGCACCGCATCGGGCTCAACAGCGGCGAAGCCGTGGTCGGCAATATCGGCTCCCGCCGCCGTTTCAACTACACCGTGATGAGCGACACCGTGAACGTCGCCTCGCGGCTCGAAGGCGCCAACAAATATTACGGCACCGCCATCATGGCGTCGGAAGCGACTGTCGCGCAGACCGGCGACACTTTCGCCTGGCGCGAGCTGGACGCAATCAGGGTGATGGGCCGCGGCGAGGCGATCAAAGTGTTCGAGCCGCTGGCGGAGAGAGGCGCGGAGAGCGCGGAGCAGGCGAAGGTGGCGGCCGCGTATGCAGAGGGCTTGGCCTGCTGGCGGGTAAGGGAGTTTGCGAAAGCGGCCGATGCGTTCGGGCAGGTGGCCAAGAGCGATCCGGCGTCGGCTTTGTTCGCGAAGCGCGCAAAAGCACTCACCGCAAATCCGCCGCTGCCGGATTGGACGCCGGTCAATACGTTGGAGGGGAAGTAGTGGCCTCTTACCCTCCCCTGGAGGGGGAGGGTAAGAGAGGCCGCGCTAAAACGGCAGGCCCACATAATTCTCCGCAAGCAGGCGCTGCGCCGTTTCCGACGAGAGCAGATAGTCCAGCTCCGTTTGTTGCAGCCGATCCTCATAGTCGATCCGGTCGGGGAAACGATGCAGCATCATCGTCATCCACCAGGAGAAACGCTGCGCCTTCCAGATCCGCGCCAGTGCCTTGGCGGAGTAGCCTTTGAGGCCGGAATCGTCACCGCGCTGATAGTGCGCGAGCATGGCGTGGTAGAGGTAGTAGATGTCGGAGGCTGCGCTGTTCAGTCCGCGCGCCCCGGTCGGCGGCACGATGTGGGCAGCATCTCCGGCGAGGAACAGGCGGCCATAGCTCATCGGTTCGGCGACGAAGCTGCGCAGTGGTGCGATGCTCTTCTCGATCGACGGCCCCGTGATCAGGCGGCCGGCGACCTCCTCCGGCAGGCGGCGCTTCAGCTCGGCCCAGAACGCATCGTCGCTCCAGTCCTCCACCTTGTCGGTCAGCGGCACCTGGATGTAGTAACGGCTCAATACCTGCGAGCGCAGGGAGCAGAGCGCAAAGCCGCGCTCGTGCTTCACATAGATCAGTTCGGGCGACACCGGCTTCGTGCGCGACAGCACGCCTAACCATCCGAACGGATAGACCTTCTCGTATTCGCGCAGGACATCCTTCGGGATCGACTTGCGGCTGACGCCGTGGAAGCCGTCGGCGCCGACGACGTAGTCGCAATCGACGCGGACGGTCTCGCCGTTCGAACGGTACGTCACGTAGGGCCGGTCCGAGGTCAGCTGGTGCGGCGTCACATCCTCGGCATTGTGCACGACCTTGCCGCCAAAGCGGTCCCGCGCCTCGTAGAGATCGCGCGTAAGTTCGGTCTGGCCGTAGACCAGCACAGAATTGCCGCCGGAATGCTTGTGCAGGTCGATATGGGACAGCATGCCGTCATGGGCAATCTCGAACCCGTTATGGATCTCGCCCTCGCGGTCCATCCGCTCGCCGCATTGCGCCTCGCGCATCAGTTTCGCAAAACCGTGCTCGAGCACGCCGGCGCGGATCCGGGCCAGCACGTGGTCGCGGCTGTATTTCTCCAGCACGATCGTGTCGATACCCTTCAGGTGCAGAAGCTGAGACAGCAGCAGCCCGGACGGCCCACCGCCGATGATACAGACCTGAACTTTCATTTTTGCGTCCTCCCGTCGGCACTTTTTTGCAGATTTGGCGCCGCAAACCGATGGAGGGTTTCGCCATTGTCTTGTACTATTCGAACATGAGAAGCACCGCCCCTGCCCCGGCGATCCGGGTCTACAATCTGTTCGGCGAGTCAGGCGATCTGCCCGACGTCGTGCATTGCGAGACCATTGCGTCCCGCTCGGTGCTGCATGACTGGACGCTGGCCGTGCACCGCCATGCCCGGCTGCACCAGGTGCTGCTGATCGAGCGCGGCGGCGGCGAGGCGACGCTCGACGGGCGCGTGGTGCCGTTAAAACCGATGCAGATCGTCAACGTGCCGGTCGGACACGTCCACGGCTTCCGCTTCGAGCCGGAGACCCAGGGCTGGGTATTGACCATCGCCGCCGAGATCCTGGACGAGGCGCTGCTCGCCGCCGAAGGCCTGCGCGGAGTCTTGTCGCAATCGGGCGTGGTGCGCGGCACGCCGCAGATCCGGACCACCATGAAGCAGATCTTCGCCGAGCACGCTGGGCGGGACTACGGCCGCGCCCATGTGCTGCGCGCGTTGTCGTCGGCCATGATCGGCCTCGTCGCCCGTGCGCTCACCAGCGGGAGCGGCGGCAACGGCACGGCGGAAAGCGGCCTGTTCCGCCGCTTTGAGGCGCTGCTCGAACAGCACCATCTGGAGCGCTGGAGCGTTGCGGATTACGCAGGCGCGCTGTCGATCACGCCGACCCATCTCAACCGCGTGACACGGGCGGCGACCGGCGACACCGCCTCGCACCTGATCCTCAACCGGCTGATCCGCGAAGCGCGGCGCAACCTCGTCTACACCAACCTGCCGGTCTCGACGATCGCCTACGCGCTCGGCTTCGAGGACCCCGCCTATTTCAGCCGGGTCTATGCGGCCGCCACAGGACTGTCGCCGCGCGCCTTTCGCGCGCAGCTTCATGACGGCGAAGGCTGACCCATCGGACGAAAGACCACGCGCGCTGATTGTCGAAGGCCACGCGGCATTCGCGTTGGTTGCCGACACGATCCACTTACCTTCGTATATGGCGCGCTATCCTTTGGATAGAGGCCCCTTACCTCAGTACAATTGAGCAGGGAATGCGCTCGCACTAGCGTGGCTGCATTCGGCGCCCTGGCGCTGGTGGCATGGAACCCTCCCTGACCTGGGCGCAAGACGGCCTCCCTGTCCGGTCGTCTGCGCCGCTTTTTCAGTGAGCCATCGGCGCCTTTCAGTGTTTCTCGCCGACACACGGTGCCCTACGGCCGAACAGGCTGGCTTCGTGCGGAACTGGAGATTTGTGCAAAATGTCTTCAATTGGGAAGATCGCACTCTTTATCGATGGCTCCAATCTCTATGCCACCTCCAAGGCGCTCGGCTTCGACATCGATTACAGGCGCCTGCTCAGCGAATTTCAAAGCCGAGGCACGCTGTTGCGCGCCTTCTACTACACGACCGTCATCGAGGATCAGGAGTTCTCGTCAATTCGTCCGTTGATCGATTGGCTCGACTATAACGGGTACACCGTCGTCACCAAGCTCACCAAGGAGTTCGTCGACGCTACCACCGGCCGCCGCAAGGTGAAGGGCAGCATGGATGTCGAGCTCGCCGTGAATGCGATGGAGCTCGCCGATCATGTCGATCAGATCGTGTTGTTCTCGGGCGATGGGGATTTTCGTTCGCTGGTGGAATCCCTGCAACGCCGCGGTGTCCGCGTCACGGTCGTCTCCACACTTTCCACTCAGCCACCCATGATCGCCGACGACCTGCGCCGGCAGGCGGACGTATTCATCGATTTGGCGGAACTGAAACAAAAGGTGGGGCGCGATCCGATCGAGCGCGCGGGATCGCGCGAGGTGCGGCAGCCGCCGCAATTCCTCGCGCGCGGAACGCTCAAACGCGACGACCGGGTCGAGTGACCGCGCGCGACGAACGCCGGACACTCAGACGTCGAAGAATACCGTCTCCTCCGGCCCCTGCAAATTGATCGTGAAGGAATACACCACCTTGCCGGCGCGCTCGCCGCGCGTTGCGATCAACGTCTTGCGGCGCACCGGCTGCTCGATCAGGTTGAGCACGGGATCGGAGGCATTGGCGGCCTCTTCGTTCGAGAAATAGAGCCGCGTGTTGAGACCGATATTGATGCCGCGTGCGACGATCCAGACATTGACGTGCGGCGCGCATTTGCGCCCCGTCTTGTCGGTGATCGCGCCGGGCTTGATGGTCTCGAAGGTGACGAGGCCGCTGTCGAAGTCGGAGCCGGCGCGGCCCCAGCCGCGAAACTCTTCCTCCAGCGCACCGGCCGAGCGATCCGCCGGATGGTTGTAGCGGCCGGCCGCATTGGCCTGCCAGATCTCGAGCAGCACGTCGCGCAGCGGCGTGCCGGTGCCGTCGAGCACCCTGCCCTCCAGCGTGATGCGTTCGCCTTTGGTGTTCGGCGTCACCAGCACGTTGGAGAAGTTCTTCTCGAAGATGTCGAAGCCGGCCATGGCCGGGATCAGGCCGATATGGACGTAGGGTCCGGCGGTCTGCGAAGCGGTTTCCTTGAGATAGTTGAGCGGCTGCGGCATGGAGTTCAGTTCCCCGCGGTACGATTTTCGAAATAGGTGGAGCGCTGGCCGCGCAGGACGATGTCGAAGCGATAGGCGAGCGAGTCGAACGGCGTCGAGGCGTTGAGGTCGAGCGGCGCGACCAGGCGGTCGAGCGCATCCTTGTCCGGAATCGTGGTCAGGATCGGGCAGACCGGGATCAGGGGATCGCCCTCGAAATACATCTGCGTGATCAGGCGCTGCGCAAAGCCCGAGCCGAACACCGAGAAGTGGATGTGGGCGGGGCGCCAGCTGTTGACGTAGTTGCGCCAGGGATAGGGCCCCGGCTTCACGGTGCGGAAATAGTAGTAGCCGGTGTCGTCGGTCAGCGCGCGGCCGCAGCCGCCGAAGTTCGGGTCGATCGGCGCCAGATACGTATCCTTCTTGTGCCGGTAGCGACCGCCGGCATTGGCCTGCCAGAACTCGACCAGCGTGTTCGGCACGCCCCGGCCGGTCTCGTCCAGCACGCGGCCGTGGACGATGATGCGTTCGCCGACGGGATCGCCGTCCTTGGCGTAGTTGCGGATCAGGTCATTGTCGAGCGGACCGAGATCGTTGTGGCCGAACACCGGCCCGGTGATCTCCGAGACCGAATTCTCCAGCGACAGCAGTGACTGGCGCGGCGAGCGCAGCACCGAGGATTTGTAGCCGGGCGCATGCGCCGGCGGATGGATGGAGCGGTCGCGCTGGAAGAAGCCGCCATCGCCGAGCGGCGGCGTGAACGGCTCGGGGCGGTTGAGGCGGGGATCGCGCAAGGCTGGCGCCTGGGCATTCATCGGCGTTGTCTCTCCCTGGGGCGCCCGGTCCGGGCGCGCGGCTTTATCGGGAGATCATGGGACGATCTATTCTCAAGATAAATGGATCGATTATAATGAATTCCATGAAAGAAATCGATCATTTGGCCCTCGACGGCCACGCCCTCGAGCTGTTCCTCGCGGTGCTGGAGGAAGGTTCGGTGACGGCGGCGGCAACCCGCCTCGGCCTGACGCAATCCGCGGTCAGCCACGGACTGAACAAGCTGCGGCGGATCGCCGGTGACCCGCTGTTCGCCAAATCCGGCCGCGGCATCGTCGCCACCGCGCACGCGCAGGCGCTGGCCACGAAAGCGCGCGCGCTGATCGACGAGATGCGCAGCTTTGCCGGCGGTATCAGCTTCGTGCCGGCGCAAGCCCAACTCTCGCTGACGATCGCCGCCAACGACTTCCAGCGAGACTTGTTGCTGCCGCGCTTCTTCGATCATGTCGCTGGCCAGGTGAAGAGCCTGAACCTGCGCGTCATCCCCTCGCAATCCCCCTCGCCCGCCATGCTGCGCGAGAACCGCTGCGATCTCATGATCACGCCGCTGCCGCCGTCCGGCGTCGACATCGTGCAGAAGCGGCTGCTCAGCGATCACTACGTCTGCTACTACGATCCCAAGGCACGCGCGGCGCCCAGCGGCCGCAGCGCCTATCTCGCGGCGCGCCATATCACCGTCGTCTATACCGACAATGAGCGGCTCGACTTCGACCGTCGCCTCGCCGCCAACGGCTTCCACCGCGACATCGCCATCTCCGTGCCGAGCTTCTCGGGCGTGCCCTCGTTCCTGCGCGGCTCGCAGATGCTCGCAAGCATGCCGAGCCTGCTCGCGTCCGGTGTGATGGGCGGCTTCGCGCAAACGCGGATTCCATTGGCGTCGCGCACACGGACGCTGGCCGAACTGCCGATGTTCATGGTCTGGCACCAGCGCTACCAGAAGGACCCGGCCCATCGCTGGATTCGAAGCCAGCTCGAGACCGTCGCGACGACGGCAGCCGGAGACTGAGCTCCGGCTCCAAATTCGCGGTGGCCAGCCCCTCGCCAAACCCACTGGTTGCGCGGGGGCCGCCACGCTAGAATTGCCCTATGACAGTGACCGACATTGCGAGCCGGACCTACAATCACAGCTGGCGGCTGGATCCCATCATCCGCAGCCTGCTTGATACCGACTTCTACAAGCTATTGATGTTGCAGATGATTCGGGAAGATTACCCGGATCAACGGGTGACCTTCTCGGTCATCAACCGCTCGCGCCATGTGCGGCTCGCCGAGATCATCGACGAGGGCGAGCTGCGCGCCCAGCTCGACCACGCCCGCACCATCCGCTTCACCAAGAAAGAGCTGATCTGGCTGGCCGGTAACACCTTCTACGGCAAGACCCACATGTTCTCGGCGGATTTCATCCGCTGGCTCGCCGAATTCCGCCTTCCCGAGTACGAGTTGCGCAAGGTCGACGGCCAGTACGAATTGCACTTCCACGGGCCGTGGACCCACACCTCGATGTGGGAGATTCCGGCGCTCGCGATCCTGAACGAGCTGCGCTCGCGCGCGGCGATCAAGGGCCGCGGCCGCTTCGAGCTCGACGTTCTCTACGCCCGCGCCAAGGCCAAGCTGTGGACCAAGGTCGAACGGCTGCGCAAGCTGGAGAACCTGCGGCTCTCCGACTTCGGCACCCGCCGCCGCCACGGCTTCCTCTGGCAGCGCTGGTGCGTTGAGGCGGTGAAGGAAGGCCTGGGCCCCTCCTTCATCGGCACGTCCAATGTGCTACTCGCGATGGACAACGATCTCGAAGCGATCGGCACCAACGCCCATGAGCTGCCGATGGTCGCGGCCGCGCTTGCCAAGGACGACGAGGAGTTGCGCTGGGCGCCCTATCGCATCCTCGACCAGTGGCGCCAGACCTATGGCGGCAACCTCCTGATCGCACTGCCCGATGCGTTCGGCACCAAGGCTTTCCTGCGCGATGCGCCGGAATGGGTCGCCGACTGGACCGGCTTCCGCCCCGACAGCGCGCCGCCGATCCAGGCCGGCGAGGAGATCATCGCCTGGTGGGAGAAGAAGGGCCGCAACCCCAGGGACAAGCTGCTCGTCTTCTCCGACGCGATGGACGTCGGCTCGATCGAGGACACCTATCACCATTTCACCGGCCGGGTGCGGCTGTCGTTCGGCTGGGGCACCAACCTCACCAACGACTTCGTCGGCTGCACGCCGGACGGCTCGTTCAATCTCGACCCGATCTCGCTGGTCTGCAAGGTGTCGTCGGTGGACGGCCGTCCCGCCGTCAAGCTTTCCGACAATCCGGAAAAGGCGACCGGCCTGCCATCGGAGATCGAGCGTTACCTGCGCGTGTTCGGCGACGCGGGCCGCGTACGCAAGCCGGTGCTGGTCTAGCAATTCTCTCGATCGGGTAAATCGCAGACGACAAATGCGCGGCATTGGTTCGCCGATACCGCGCCAGTTCCGCTTCGTCCGTATTTGAAGCATCCGCTTCACGACGCCTTCACCCTGGCATGTAGTCCCCCGCACTTTTCAGGTCGAGTTAAGCAACCATCTCCTCTACTTGGCGTTGCAGGCAACGCTCCGCCGGGGTCGTTGATCGATTTGGGGAACGCAGGGTGTTTCGCAGAACAGCGTCGTCGACGAAGGGACGCAGCTTCCTTCACGTCATCAAGCTCGTCTCGCCTTTCGTGATGGTCGTCGCGCTCCAGGCGACGATTGCGGGATTCAGCCTCGAGGTGATGTCATCGGTCCGCGCCTATGTCGCAGGCGAAGCGGTCTGGTCGCGCTCGCAGAAGAACGCGGTCTATTTCCTCAATCTCTATCTGCATTCGGGCGAGAAGAGCCAGTTCGCGCAATATCAGGCCTCGCTCGCCGTTCCCATCGGCGACGAGTTCGCACGCTGGGCGCTCGAGCGCGATCCGGTCGACATCGAGGCCGCCCGCATCGGCTTCCTGCAAGGCGGCAACCATCCTGACGACGTTCCGGGGTTGATCTGGCTGTTTCGCTACTTCAGCGGCGTCAGCTTCCTCCAGGAAGCGATCCGCGAGTGGGCCGCCACCGATCCCATGCTGCTGGAGCTGAGCGTCTTCGGCGAGGTCATCCGGTCCGAGCTGGCGAAGGGCCCTATTCAGGATAGCGGCCGCCTGCAATTCCTGTCGGCACGGCTCTCGGAGCTCAACACCCAATTCACGGTGCATGCCAAGCGCTTCTCCACTGTGCTCGGCGAAGGCTCCCGCGCCATCAAGCTGACGCTCACCTGCATCAACATCGCGACCGCCGCGACTCTGATCCTGCTCCTGATCTGGCACACGCGACGACTGGTGCTGCAACGACAGGCCTTCGAAGACGCCCTGCATTCCGAAAAGGAGCGCCTCGCGTGGCAGGCATCGCACGACTGGCTGACGGGCCTTTCCAACCGCCGCGCCTTCGAGGCGCGCCTGCAAGGCGAGCTGGACAATGTCGCGGCGGGTCCGCTGGGACTGATCCTGCTCGACCTCGACCAGTTCAAGAACGTCAACGACAGCTGCGGCCATCTTGCGGGCGACCGCCTGCTCTGCCAGGTCTCCAGCCTCCTGCAACAGGACCGGCGGCCGCATGATCTGGTGGCCCGGCTCGGCGGCGACGAGTTCGGCCTGATCCTGCCGCAGTGCTCGCCGTCGAACACCGTCGATATCGCCGAACGGCTGCGGCGGTCGCTCGAGCTGTTCAACTTCGCCTGGGGCGACCGCTGCTTCGCGATCACTGCCAGCGTCGGCGTCACCTGCATCGCCGAGCGCGACACCACGCTCGAGGAGGCGATGCGGCGCGCGGATGCCGCCTGCTATCGCGCGAAGGAGAAGGGGCGCAACCGGGTTCAGGTCGACAACGTGCGGCCCGATGTCGTTCTCGTTGCGACACGGCCGCGCGAAGTCGCGCGCGCGTGACGCTGCAGGCCCCTCACCTCCGGGGCAGAATTCCGAGACCGGCAAGATGGGCGTCGAGAAACTGCTCGACCTGCTGGCGCAGCATCTGGGGCGGCACGGCCACCATGCGCTCCTCGAGGCCGAGCGAGATGATGCCGTGCACCGCGGAGAACAGGGTGCGCGACAGCAGCGCGATCTTCACGTCGTCCGCATCCGGTAGCACCCGCACCAGGGGCGGATGCATCAGCGCGAAGGCGTCCATCACCATCTGAAGGATGTCGTCCGGATAGGGTCGATCGTCCTCCATCCGGTGCTCGAACAGTGACCGCAGCAGATTGGCGTGCTCGGCAAAGAATTCGAGATAGGTCTCGGCAAGCCCGTAGAGTTGGCGAACGGGATCCTTGTCCGGAACCCCGCGCAGCCGCGCCGTGAGCGCCTGAACGGTCTCCCGGTTGACGGTCAGGATCACGCCGTCGAAATCGCCGAACTCGTTATAGACGCTGCCGACCGAGCAGCCGGCAGCCTCCGCGACGTCCCGAACCTTGAGTGATCTCAATCCCTTAGCTGCAATAATGCTGCGGGCGATCTCCAGGATCTGGAGCCGGCGCCGATTTTTTTTCTGGTCCCGCAGCGATTCTTCTTGAACATTGTTCATTTTCAGGCTACCAATGTGAACATTGTTCAATTTAACCTGGAGACCAGCAAAATGCAAACCCTCGCTGTTGATATCGCTGCCACCTTCGTCGATGACGCCGCAGCCCTCGTGACCGGCCTCGGCCGGGCTGCCCTCAAGCTCGCGATGGCGCCGATCGATCGCATCGCCAATGCCTGCGACATTGCCGGTGTGCTCGCCGAGCGGCGCGCGACCTTCCGGATGTGGCGGGCCAACCGTGGCCGCGTCCGTCGCGAAGGCCGCAGATTCAGCCTGCTTGGTCGCTTCTCGCCGTTTCGCCACCTCGCCCATCTCACCTGAGACGCGAGCCGCGAAACGGTTCGAATACAGGGAAAAGCCGCAATGAAGGACTTACCATTCGCCGACATTCGCAGCCGATGTCGCGGGCCTTACCGATGCGGTTCAGTTCTTGCTCATGGCCCGTCGCTTATCCGGGTCAGTGCGGTCCTTCCGCCCAAAGCCGACGTGGCCGCGTCAGGAAATTTGCGAACCTAACGAGACCATTTGGAGACCAACAGGATCAGAGGGACCAAGGGGACAGAGCAGACCGGCGACAACAGTCACTCTGCAATCGTTCGTCCCATGCCCTTCCGGTCGTGACACTTTCACCGCCAAAGCAACAACCTCAGGCTGCCTTGCCAAAACAGGACTAGTCATGATCAGGGAATTGATGTCGTCACGCCGCTTCGCGCCGCTGTTCTGGGCGCAATTCTTTTCGGCGCTCAATGACAACGTGCTCAAGAACGCACTCGTCATCATCCTGCTTTACAGTGCCGCAACCGGCCATGGCGATGCGCTGGTGACGGTGGCAGGCGCCGTCTTCATCTTCCCCTATTTCATCCTGTCCGGGCTCGGCGGCCAGCTCGCCGACAAATACGTCAAGTCCGTCGTCGCGCGGCGGCTCAAATTCGCCGAGATTTTTGCCGCTGCCTTTGCCGCCGCCGGCTTCTTCCTGCATTCGGTGCCGCTGCTGTTCGCAGCGCTCGCGCTGTTCGGCACCATCGCCGCCCTGTTCGGCCCCGTGAAATACGCTATGCTGCCGGACCAGCTCGAGCTCGGCGAGCTCGCGACCGGCAACGCGCTGGTCGAAGGCGCGACCTTCATGGCCATTCTGCTCGGCACCGTCGCGGGCGGCCAGTTCGTCGCCGGCTCCGCGCATATGGGTGGGGTCGCCTCGGCCGTCGTCGTGCTGGCCCTGCTGTCCTGGGCTTTCGCTTCCCGCATTCCGCAGACAACGCCCTCGGCACCCGATCTGCCCGTCGATGCCAATCCCTGGACCTCGACGCTCAGCCTGTTGAAGACGCTCTACGCCGACCACCGGCTGTGGGACGGCACCGTGATCGTCTCCTGGTTCTGGCTGGTCGGCGCCATCGTGCTGTCGCTGCTGCCGGCGCTGGTCAAGGAGGTGGTCGGCGGCACCGAGGGCGTGGTGACGCTGTGCCTTGCGATCTTCGCGATCGGCATCGCCATCGGCTCGCTGTTTGCCGCAAGCCTGAGCCACGTTCGCCCCAACCTCGCGCTGGTGCCGATCGGCGCCATTATCATGGGGCTTGCCGGCCTCGATCTCGCCGTCGCCATCGCCGTCACCGCCAAAGGTCACCAGATCACCGCAGGCGACTTCGCCACCTCGTTCGCAGGCCTGCGCATGCTGATCGACTTCGTCGCCTTCGCATTCGGCGGCGGCTTGTTCGTCGTCCCGTCCTTCGCCGCGGTCCAGGCCTGGTCGGTCCCCTCCGAGCGCGCCCGCATCATCGCTGCCGGCAACGTGCTGCAGGCTGCCTTCATGGTGGTTGGGTCGCTGTTCGTCGCGCTGCTGCAGGCGGGCGGGCTGCACGTCGGCTGGATCTTCTTCGGCCTCGGCGTCGCGAGCTTCGGCGCGGTGTGGTTCGTGCTGACGAAATGGGGCAAGGAAGGTGTGCGCGATTTCGGCGGACTGCTGTTCCGCGCCCTGTTCCGCACCGAGATCCGCGGGCTCGAGAACCTTCCGCCTCCGGGCACGCGCATGCTGATCGCGCCCAACCATGTCAGCCTGATCGACGGCCCGCTGCTGCACGCGGTGCTGCCGATCGACGCGAGCTTCGCGGTCGATACCGGCATTGCCAAGGCCTGGTGGGCCAAGCCGTTCCTGCGCGTGGTCAAGCATTACACCATGGACCCGACCAAGCCGCTGGCCGCACGCGATCTGATCAAGCTCGTCGCCGCCGGCGAGCCTGTGGTGATCTTTCCGGAAGGACGCATCACGGTCTCCGGCTCGCTGATGAAGGTCTATGACGGCACCGCGATGATCGCGGACAAGGCCGACGCCGTGGTCGTGCCGGTTCGCATCGAAGGCGCGCAGCGCTCGCATCTCAGCTATCTCAACTCCAGTCAGATCAAGCGTTCCTGGTTTCCGCGCGTGACGGTCACGATCCTGCCGCCCATCAAGCTTCGGGTCGATGAATCGCTCAAGGGCAAGGCGCGCCGCAATGCCGCCGGCGCCGCGCTCCAGGACGTGATGATCGACGCCCTGGTGAAGAACGCCATGCTCGATCACTCGCTGTTCGAGGCGCTTGGGCACGCCTATCGCGACCGCGACACCGGCAAGGTCATCATCGAGGACGCGCTCGGCACCAAGCTGACCTATCGCAAGCTGATCCTCGGCGCGCAGGTCCTGAGCCGGAAGCTGGAAGACGGCACCTCCGCCGGCGAGAATGTCGGCGTGCTGCTGCCGAACTCTGCGGGCGTCGCCGTCGTCTTCATGGCCCTGCAGAACATCGGCCGCGTGCCGGCGATGCTCAACTTCTCGGCCGGCCCGGTCAATGTCCTCGCCGCCATGAAGGCCGCGCAGGTCAAGACCGTGCTGACCTCGAAGGCCTTCATCGAGAAGGGCAAGCTCGACAAGCTGATGGCCGCGATCTCCGCAGAGGCGCGCGTCGTCTATCTCGAGGACGTCCGCGCCTCGATCGCTCTGGCCGACAAGATCAAGGGCTTGCTCGCGGGCACCACGCCGCGCGTATCGCGCCAGGCCAGCGATCCGGCCGTCGTGCTGTTCACCTCGGGCTCGGAAGGCACGCCGAAGGGCGTGGTGCTGTCCCACCGCAACATCCTCGCCAACGCGGCGCAGGCGCTGGCGCGGGTCGATGCCAACGCCAATGACAAGGTGTTCAATGTGCTGCCGGTGTTCCACTCCTTCGGGCTGACCGGCGGAATGATGATGCCGATGCTCGCGGGCATTCCGATCTACATGTACCCCTCCCCGCTGCACTACCGGATCGTGCCGGAGCTGATCTACCAGACCGGCGCCACCATCCTGTTCGGCACCGACACGTTCCTCACCGGCTACGCCCGCTCGGCGCACGCCTACGACTTCCGCACTCTGCGCCTCGTGATCGCCGGCGCCGAGGCGGTCAAGGACCGCACGAGGCAGGTGTTCATGGAGCGCTATGGCATCCGCATTCTCGAAGGCTACGGCGTCACCGAGACCGCGCCGGTGCTGGCGATGAACACGCCGATGGCCAACCGTCCCGGCACCGTGGGCCGCCTGTCGCCGCTGATGGAAAGCCGCCTCGATCCGGTCCCTGGCATCGAAGAAGGCGGGCGCCTCTCGGTGCGCGGGCCGAACGTGATGCTCGGCTACTTGCGGGCCGAAAATCCCGGCGTGCTGGAAAAGCTTCCCGAAGGCTGGCACGACACTGGCGACATCGTGGCGATCGACTCCGCGGGCTTCATCACCATCAAGGGCCGCGCCAAGCGCTTTGCCAAGATCGCGGGCGAAATGGTCTCGCTGTCGGCGGTCGAAGCCATCGCGACGGCGCTGTGGCCGCAGGCCGCTTCGGTCGCGGTGTCGATCCCTGACCAGCGCAAGGGCGAGCGCATCGTGCTGCTGACGACGGAGAAAAATGCCGAGCGCAGTGCGATGCAGAGCCAGGCCAAGACGATCGGCGCATCCGAGCTGACCGTGCCCGCAACGATCATGGTGGTCGACAAGGTGCCGCTGCTCGGCACCGGCAAGACCGACTATGTCACGGCAACGACGATGGCCCGCGAGCAGGCATCCTCGCCGGAGCGCGAGGTGGCGTAAACGAGATGTGCGAGATCGACGCGACGCGGGGCGCGAGCCGCCAAGACATAGGTCGGCTCGTGCCCTCTCAAGTCCCAGCTTCGCTGCGTCGCTCCTGCGCGTAACGCACCAGCGCGGCGAAACGATAAAGGCCGTGCACGAACTTGCCGTAGGGCATGGTGATGAACAGCGCAAACACGGCGCCGAGATGCAATGCGAGCAGCGGTCCCATCGCGGCAGTCTCGCGCAGCACCAGCAGCAGCATGCCGGTGAGCCCGGTCAGGAACAGCATGGCGATGAAGCCGACGTCCATGCCGTAGCGGTTCTCGTCAAGCAGTTCCGGCGCCCTGCGCAGCTTCGCGACAAACAGCCCGACCGTTCCAGCGATGAGGCCGATGCCGCCCAGCGTGCCCAGCACGACGGGCAGATCCCACACCGGATACGGCGCCTCGCGCGCCAGCAGATAGTGATAGAGCGTCGCGACCGAGGTCGCGGCAAAGCACAGCAGGAAGCCGTAGAAAGTCAGGTGGTGATACAGCTTGCGCCGGTCGGTCGGCCGGTCGTCCTCGTTGTAGCAGCCGACGCCGCCGCCATGGAGATAGCGCAGCTCGCCGGCATCGCGGATCGCCTGGAACATCGAGCCGCCGTCGGCGCGGCCGCCAATGGGTACGCCGATGTCGCGCCAGAAGGCTCGCACGCTCATGATAAGGGCCAGGATGGCGTAGAGGAAGGCAGCGCTGAACAGCGCGGCCATCGCATTGTGCGGCATCAACTTGTAGAACGCGCCGGGCCCGGTATGGACGCCGAACAGCACGCTGCGGTCGTTGAGCACTGCAAAGCCGAAGATGAACGCCGCCATGCTGAGTGCGGCGGCGATGCTGATGACGAGGCCGTTGCGCGCGAAGGCGCCGGACAGCGCCTGCGGCCAGGCATAGGCCGCATAGGACTCGGCGCGCGCGACCGCCAGCGTCTGCGGGACGTTGACGTTGAACTCGTGCGGCGGCGAGAATTGGCAATCGACGTAGCAGGCGCCACACGAATGGCAGAGATTGGCGAGATAGTTGAGGTCGCCGTCGGAGAAGGCTCGCCGCATCTCCATGGCGGGAAATACCGCGCAAAGACCCTCGCAGTAGCGGCAGGAATTGCAGACCGTCATCAGACGGTCGGCCTCGTCGAGGATTCGGGTTCCGTGCATGGCTTTACTTCGTCAGGCCCTTTGCCTCGAGCCATTTCTGGATCAGGCCCGCGACCTCGAGATTGTTCTTGTCCATCATCACCATATGCGAATTGCCCTTGATGCCGGCCTGCGGGAGGTCGACGATATCGACGCTGCCGCCGGCCGCCTTGATGGCGTCCGCGAAGGCGACGCCGTTGGCGCGGATCTTGGGCCAGCGCGAATCGCGCTCGATATAGTCGCCATAGATGATGAGGGTCGGGATGTTCTTCAGCACATCCGCCTTGGCGGGATCCCCGATGCCGGCCGGCTCGATCGCAATCAGAGCCTTGACCTTGTCGGGCCGGGCTTGCGCCACCTTGAAGCCGAAGCTGCCGGCCTGGCTGTGGAACAGGATCACCGACGGACCGACGCGATCGATCTCGGCGATATAGGCGGCGACGGTCGCATCATCCGTCGTGGTCCAGCGCGGGACGTTCTGCTTGACGAAGTTCTCGTAGCCCTCGACCGGAAACTGATTGCCCGGCAGCACCTTCCGCTTGGCGGGATCGGGATCGTAGGAGTTCGGCCCATCGCCAATGCGGAAACGCTCAAACGGATTGGCTATGGTGAGGAAGAGCGGCTCGCTCTTGAAGATATCAGGGTATTGCGCCCAGCCTGCGCGTCCGCGCTCCACCGCGTCGGAATTGTAGACTGCCCACCCCCTGCGCAAGAAATAGTTCAGCCAGCCTTCGCGACCGTCCGGGGTGGTCTCGTAGGTGACGCCGGTCAGTCCGCCGCCGTGCCACATCAGCAGCGGATAGGCCCCCTTCTCGTTGGCCGGCAGGAAATATTGCACATACATCTGCTCGACTTGATAGGTGCCGTTGGGATCGACCTTGGCAGGCACGCCGCCCGGCGTGAACATGACCTCCTTCACCGGCTTGCCGGAGATTTCGACCAGACGTCCACCGACATGGAACGAACCCATGTCGCGCAGGGCGATGGGCTCGGCGGCGCGGGCGTGGCCGGCGATCAACAACGCGGTGATCGAAGCTATCGCAATGCGTGACATGGTTTCTCCCATTTGTCGTTCTTCTTGATCCCTAGTTCTTGGCGTGGCGCGCCGCTTCCCGACCTGCGATGCGTCCGAACACACTGCCGATGGTCATGCCCATGCCGGCGGCATAGCCCTTGCCGAGCACGTTGCCCGCCATGATCTCGCCAGCCGCGAACATGTTGGCGGACGGCTTGCCGTCAGCCATCAGCATCCGCGCCTCCTTGGTCACGCGCGTGCCGAGATAGGTGAAGGTGATGCCGGGCCGGACGGGATAGGCAAGATAAGGCGGCGTCTCGATTTTGCGCGCCCAGTGCGTCTTCGGCGGCGTGATGCCCTCGGTCACGCAGTCATCCAGAATGGTGTGATCGAAAGTCCCAGGCCGCACCGCGGCATTGAACTCGGTGATCGTCTTCTCCAGCGCAGCCGGATCGAGCTCCAGCTTGCCGGCGAGCTCGGCGACGCTCTGCCCGGCGATCGGCGGAAACAGCGTCGGCATGAAGCTCGTCACGACGGTGGAATCGAAGATGATGTAGGCGATCTGGTCGGGTTGCGCCGCGACCAGCCGGCCCCAGATCGCGTAGCGCTTCGGCCAGATGTCCTCGCCCTCGTCGTAGAAGCGCTGGGCGTGCTTGTTGACGACGATGCCGAACACGACGGAGTCATGACGCGTGATGATGCCGCCGTCGAATTTCGGCGCGCGAGCGTCGATCGCGACTGCATGGCACTGGGTGGGATCGCCGACCTCCTGCACACCCTTGTCGAGCAGCATCTTCAGGATCGAGCCGCGATTATAGGGCGTGCCGCGGATCAGGAAATTGTCGGCGGCTTCGCCCCAATATTGCTTCAGCCATTCGATGTTGGCCTCGAAGCCGCCGGCGGCAGCAACCAGTGACGTGGCGCGGATCTCGGTCTCACCCTTGATCGGCCGCTTGAGGCGCGCAGCCAGGAACATGCCGTCCTCGATCACGAGGTCGGTGACCTCGGCATCGTATTCGACATCGACGCCGAGCCGTTCGGCGGTGAGATACAACGCATTCAGCATTGCCCGGCCGCCGCCGAGGAAGAAGGAGTTGGTGCGGCCGAGGCTCAGCGTGCCGCCGAGCGAGGGCTGCCAGCGCACACCCTGCTCCACGATCCAGTTCAGGATGTCCTTGGACTCCCGGATCATGTGACGGGCCAGCTCCTCGTCGGTCTTCCCGCCGGTGACGCGCAGCAGATCTTCCCAGAACTCCTCCTCGGTGTAGGGGCCGGTCAGGATTTCGGTCGCGGCGTCATGGGCGCAGCGCATGTTGCGGGTGTGGCGCGTGTTGCCGCCGCGGTAGAATTTTGGCGCGCCTTCCAGCACGAGCACCGAGGCGCCGCCGCGCCGGGCGGCGATCGCCGCGCACAGCGCCGCATTGCCGCCGCCGATCACCAGCACGTCGTATTTGCTGCTCATGCCGTCTGTCCGATGCGACGAAGTTAGAGACATTCCGCTCGCCAGCCGACGCGGACCAACCGATCTGCCATTGCGTACTTTTGTATACAAAGATATACAGAAGCGGCGCAAGCGATATCTCTGCATGGGCAGGATGCGCTTGGCGGCCGATGAGGATGCATGGCCAGACGCCCGGCAAAGACAGGCGGATCAATCGGGCGCGGCGGCGGCGTGGCGCTCGGTGAAGCCGTGTTCCGCTCGCTCTGCGAGGCGCTGCAGGCCGGCAGCTACCGCGCCGGCGACCGCCTGCGCGAGGAGGAGGTCGCCCAGCGGCTCAAGGTCAGCCGCACGCCGGTGCGGGAAGCGCTGGGCCGTCTCGCGGCACGCGGCTTCGTCGAGCCCGCCGGCGGCCGCGGCCTGATCGTCCGCAACCTCGACATTTCGGAGGTGCTCGAGCTCTACGCCATGCGCGAGATCATGGAGGGCGCCGCCGCGCGCCTCGCCGCCGAGCACGCCTCAACGACGGAGATCGATGCGCTCAAGGATATCGAGCAGGCTTTTGTCGAGGCGTCGGAGACCGACGCGGCCGAGATGGCGAAGCTCAACCGCGCCTTCCACGAGGCCATCTGCCGCGCCGCGCGCAACCGCTATCTCGACAACGCTTCCCGCGAATTGCAGGACTGGATCGCCCTGCTCGGCCCGACCACCTTCACGGTGACAGGCCGCCCCTCGACCAGCCACGGCGAGCATCAGGCGATCATCGACGCGATCACCGCACGTGACGGCGACAAGGCCGAACAGCTTGCTCGCGCGCATATCCGCGAAGCGCTGCGCTGCCGGCTGAAGCTGTTGCAGAAGTAGTAGGCGAAACGCTCACGCCAGCACGTCCGCGACGACCGCCTTCAAGACATCCCTGACGTCACCGGGCTTCAGCCGCACCTGCAAGCCGCGCTGGCCGCCGTTGAGGTAGACGAGGTCATGAACGAGCGCGCTCTGCTCGATCACGGTGCGCACGGGCTTGCGCTGCCCGAACGGGCTGATGCCGCCGACCTTGAAGCCGGTGACGCGTTCGGCTTCCAGCGGCTTCATCATCTGCGCCGACTTGCCGCTGGCGGCTGCAGCGAGCTTCTTCATCGAGACTTCCTGGTCGGACGGAACGACCACGCAGACCGGCTTGCCGTCCACCAGCGCCATCAGCGTCTTCAGGACACACGCCGGGTTCTCGCCAAGCGCGGCGGCCGCCTGGAGCCCGATGCTCTCGGCATCGGGATCATAGTCGTAGGTGTGAACGGTGAAGGCAACACCGGCGGCGTCAAGCGCGCGGGTGGCGGGGGTGACTTTGGACATGGGCCACACTTACCACTGTCGTTGCGGGGCGCGAAGCGGTGTGGGGCAGGCTGGCACCACACATTCACTGTCATCGCCGGGCTTGTCCGGGCGATCCAGTACGCCGAGACGGTGGTGATTGAATCGATGGGCCGCGGCGTACTGGATGCCCCGCCTTCGCGGGGCATGACAGGAGCTTGTATGGCAAGCGTCGTGCTCGATGATGACGCTCGGCCCCTACTCCGCCGCGTCCCTCATCTCCGCGCGCTCGGCCCGTGCGGCGCAGAACTTGAATTCCGGGATCTTGCCGAACGGATCGAGCGCCGGGTTGGTGAGCAGGTTCGCGGCTGCCTCCGCGTAGCAGAATGGCATGAACACCATGTTCTCCGGCACGTCGCGGTCGGAACGGACCTTGACCTCGACGGCGCCGCGGCGGGTTTCCAGGCGAATGAAATCGCCCGGCGCGAGCTTCTTCCTGCGCATGTCCTTCGGGCTCATGAAGGCGACCGCCTCCGGCTCGATCTGGTCGAGCACCTGGGCGCGGCGCGTCATCGAGCCGGTGTGCCAGTGCTCCAGCACGCGGCCGGTCGAGAGCACCATCGGATATTCGGCGTCGGGCAGTTCGTCCGGCGGAATGACCTTCGCCGGCACGATCTTGCCGCGGCCGCTCGCGGTCGGAAAGCCCGTGGTGAAGATGATCTCGTTGCCGGGCTTGTTCGGATCGTCGGCTGGATAGGTGACGGCGCCTTCGCGCATCAGCCGCTCCCAGCTGATGTTCTTCAGCGAGGGCATCAGCTCCGCCATCTCCGTATAGACGTCGCCGGGGCCCGAATAATTCCAGGGCAGGCCCATGCGCTTGCCGATCTCCTGGATGATCCAGAGATCCTGCCGCGCATCGCCCGGCGGCTTGATCACCTGGCGCGCGAGCTGCACGCGGCGGTCGGTGTTGGTGAACGAGCCCTCCTTCTCCGCAAACGCGGAGGCCGGCAGGATAACGTCGGCATGGAAGGCGGTCTCGGTGACGAAGAGATCCTGCACCACGAGATGATCGAGCATGGCCAGTGCGTGGCGTGCATGCTGGAGGTCGGGATCGGACATCGCGGGGTTCTCACCCTCGATATACATGCCCTTGATCTCGCCGGCGTGGATCGCGTTCATGATCTCGACCACGGTCAATCCGCGGACGGGGTCGAGATCCTGACCCCACAGCTTCTCGAAAGCACCGCGCAGGTCGTCGCGGCCGACCGGCTGATAGTCCGGCAGGAACATCGGGATTAGGCCGGCGTCGGATGCTCCTTGCACGTTGTTCTGACCGCGCAGCGGATGCAGGCCGGTGCCGGGACGGCCGACCTGGCCGGTGATCAGCGCCAGCGCAATCAGGCAGCGCGCATTGTCGGTGCCGTGGACGTGCTGGCTGATGCCCATGCCCCAGAAGATGATCGAGGATTTTGCGCGCGCATATGTGCGCGCAACCTCGCGCAGTGTCTGCGCCGGGATGCCGCAGATCGGCTCCATCTTCTCCGGTGTGAACTCCTTGATCTTCTCCTTGAGGTCCTCAAAGCCCTCGGTGTAGCCAGCGATGTACTGGTCGTCGGTCAGGCCCTCGGTGATGATCGTGTTGATCATCGCGTTCAGCATCGCGACGTCGGAGCCGGGCTTGAACTGCAGATGCCTGGTCGCATGGCGCGACAGCGCCTGCCGGCGCGGATCCATCACGAACAGTTTTGCGCCGTTCTGCTTGACCGCGTTCTTGATGAAGGTCGCGGCGACCGGGTGGTTCACAGTCGGGTTGGCGCCGATCACGACGATGACTTCGGCATCCATCGCGGCGGAGAATGGCGCCGACACCGCGCCGGAGCTCAGGCCTTCGAACAGCGCCGCGACCGACGAGGCATGGCAAAGACGGGTGCAGTGATCAACATTGTTCGAGCCGAAACCGGTGCGCACCAGCTTCTGGAACAGATAGGCCTCTTCGTTCGAGCCCTTGGCCGAGCCGAAGCCGGCCAGCGCCTTCACGCCCTTCTCGTCGCGGATCTTCACGAGGCCCTTGGCGGCGATGTCGAGCGCCTCGTCCCAGCTCGCTTCACGGAAATGCGTGAACGGATTGGCCGGATCGACCTGGTCGTTGGCGTCCTTCTTCGCATTCGGCAGCCGCACCAGCGGTTTTGTCAGGCGATGCGGATGGTGGATGTAGTCGAAGCCGAAGCGGCCCTTCACACAAAGACGATTATGATTGGCGGGACCGTCCCGGCCCTCCGCATAAATCACCTTCTCGTCCTTGACTTCATAGGTGACCTGGCAGCCGACGCCGCAGAACGGGCAGAGCGAATCGACCTTCCTGTCGGCATAGGTGACGCGCGTCTGCTTGTCGTCCAGCATCACGGCCGGCATCAAAGCGCCGGTCGGGCAGGCCTGAACGCATTCGCCGCAGGCAACGCAGGTGGACTCGCCCATGGGATCGTCGAAGTCGAACACGATCTTGGCGCCATGGTTGCGGTAGGCCATGCCGATGACGTCGTTGACCTGGACCTCGCGGCAGGCGCGCACGCAGAGGCCGCACTGGATGCAGGCATCGAGATTGACGCGCATCGCCGGATGGCTGGCGTCGGTCGCCCAGCGTTCGGCGGCGGGGAAGCGGCTTTCGGTGACGCCCGTGGCCTCGGCCCAGTGCCAGAACTTCGAATCCGGATCGTGCGAGGTCTCGCGCGCCGGCTGGTCGGCGACAAGCAGCTCCATCACCATTTTCTGCGCCGACACCGCACGCGCGGATTCCGTCTTCACCTTCATGCCGACCGAGGGCGTGCGCTTGCACGACGCCGCCAGCACGCGCTCGCCCTCAATCTCGACCATGCAGGCGCGGCAATTGCCGTCGGGGCGATAGTCGGGCGCCGGCGAGTAGCAGAGATGCGGGATATCGCGTCCCTGGCGTTTGGCGACCTGCCAGATCGTCTCGCCAGGTTTGGCCTCGACCTGCTTGCCGTCGAGCTCGAACGTAATCTTCGTCATTCGGCCGCTTCCTTGAACTCGTCAGGGAAATATTTGATCACGGAGGACAGCGGATTCGATGCCGCCTGTCCGAGCCCGCAGATCGAGGCATCGCGCATCGCCTGGCTCAATTCTTCCAGCAAGGCACGGTCCCAGACCGGCTTCTGCATCAGCAACGCCGCTTTCTGGGTTCCGACGCGGCACGGCGTGCACTGGCCGCAGCTCTCGTCCTCGAAGAACTTCATCAGGTTCAACGCCGCTGCGCGCACGCTGTCCTTCTGCGACAGGATGACGATCGCGGCCGAGCCGATGAAGCAGCCGTATTTCTCCAGCGTGCCAAAATCGAGCGGGATGTCGTCCATCGAGGCCGGCAGAATGCCGCCCGAGGCGCCGCCAGGCAGGTAGGCGTAGAACTGATGGCCGTCGGCCATGCCGCCGCAATATTCGTCGATCAGCTCGCGCACGGTGATGCCGGCGGGTGCCAGCTTCATACCGGGATTCTTGACGCGGCCCGAGACCGAGAAGCTGCGCAGGCCGTGACGCTCATGGCGGCCATGCCCCTTCCACCAATCGGCGCCCTTCTCGACGATGTCGCGCACCCACCACAACGTTTCGACGTTGTTGATCAGTGTCGGCAGCCCGAACAGGCCGACCTGGAACGGATAAGGCGGCTTGTGCCGGGGCAGGCCGCGCTTGCCCTCGATGCTTTCGAGCAGCGAGGATTCCTCGCCGCAGATATAAGCGCCGGCGCCGCGCCGCATGTGCAGCGTCGGGCCGCCGGCGGGCAGCCTTGCGATCTCGCGCTCCAGGATCTCGCGCGAGGCCGGATATTCGTCGCGCAGATAGATGTAGACGTCGGAGGCCTGCACCACATGCGCGCCGATCAGCATGCCCTCGATGAAACGGTGCGGATCGCTCTCGAGATAGACGCGGTCCTTGAACGTGCCGGGCTCGCCCTCATCGCCGTTGATCGCCATCAGCCGCGGACCGGGCTCGCCCAGCACCGCCCGCCATTTGCGTCCCGTCGGGAAGCCGGCACCGCCGAGGCCGCGCAGCGAAGCATCGTCGAGCGACTTCAAAAGATCGTCCTTCGACAGCTCGCCCGAGCGCAGGCGGCCCAGCAGCTTGTAGCCGCCGCCGGCAACATAGGCGTCGTAGTCGATATAATCAGGCAGATGCGCGTGAGTGTCGCCGGCCTTCGCGGCCGCCATCACATTGGCGACGGTGGCATGGTCGACGAAGTTGTGGCCCACTTCGGCGGCAGGCGCGGTATCGCAGCGACCGACGCAGGGCGCACGCACGACGCGGATGCCGGGACCGGATGCACTCTGCAGATCCTCGAGCAGCTTCTCGCCGCCGAGCATGGCGCAGGTCAGCGAATCGCAGACGCGGATCGTCAGCGGCGCGACATCAGGCTCGCCCTCCTTCACCACGTCGAAATGCGCGTAGAAGGTCGCGGTCTCGAACACTTCGGCGAAGGCGAGCTTCATCTCGTCGGCGAGCGCGGCAAGGTGCGCGGCCGAGATCTGGTGATATTTATCCTGGATCAGGTGCAGATATTCGATCAGGAGGTCGCGCCGCCGCGGCCTGTCGCCGAGCAGCTGCTCGATCTCGTGCGCGGCGGTCGGATCGACCTGCCGCCCCTTGGGCGTGGCCTTGGCTCGCTTCCGTCCCTCGCCCGGATGTTCGAACGAGCGGACCTCGTGCACGTCGTGGCTCATCGATTCGTCTCGATCTCGTCTTTTAGAACGGCTCCAGTTTTAGCTTCTGGCATGCCAGATGCCAAGCAAATTATCATGCTCGCGGAAGCAGTTAAGCGCAGCCCAAGGGCAACCCTGGATCGCTGCCCGGACACGACCTTGCGTTCGTCCAACGCGCCAACTGATAGAACGAAGCCTGAAATTGGTCTGGAGATCAATAAAGGCTTCCCATGCTGCGATAGCGAAATCGTATCGAGCTCCGGCTCCGAGGCTGGAGCGGGAGCGCGCGCATGGTGCGCTCCCGCTCGCGATGACTGTACGATCAGAAGATCTTGACTGCGCTCTCCAGCGTCTTCCAGACACCCCAGAGCAGAGGACCGCCGACGATCGCCCAGAAGAACGCCGCCTTGATGTCAAGCCCGCCAAATCCGATGCCGTAGGAGCCGTGCGGCCCCGCAGCGGCGGCGCTGGCGCTCGCCGCCTGCAATTTGGCGACGTCGGCCTCCTTCATGTGCCACTTCGAATCGACCGGCTTGATCAGGTAGTTGCAGATCAGGCCTGCGATCAGCATCGCACAGAGGATGTACATGGTGGTGTTATAGAGCTGGTCGCGAGGCACGCCGGCCGCGAGTTGGAACTCGCGGATGTAGTTCACCACGACCGGGCCGATGATGCCGGCCGTCGACCACGCCGTCAGCAAACGGCCGTGGATGGCGCCGACGAACTGCGTTCCGAACATGTCGGCAAGATAGGCCGGCACGGTGGCAAACCCGCCGCCATACATCGACAGGATGATGCCGAAGCCGGCCACGAACAGGAGCTTCGAGCCCATCGCCGCAAAGGTCGGCGCCAGCGCGTAGAGCACGATGCCGAGGATGAAGAACGTGTAGTACGTGTTCTTCCGCCCGATCTTGTCCGACAGCGACGCCCAAAAGAAGCGGCCGCCGATGTTGAACAGCGACAGCAATCCGGCGAAGCCGGCGGCGATCGCGGCGATCTGCGCCTTCTGCCCGGCATCGAGCGCGTTGAAGCCGACGTCCGGCAGACCGATCAGTTTGCCGGCGAAGATCTCCTGAAGCATCGGCGAGGCCATGCCGATCACGCCGATACCCGCCGACACGTTGAGGCAGAGCACCCACCAGATCAGCCAGAACTGCGGGGTCTTGTGCGCGTCGTTGAGATGGACGTTGTTCTTCGAGATCATCGCGTTGGCCTTGACCGGCGGCGTCCAGCCCTCGGGCTGCCAGCCGGCCGGCGTCACGCGATAGGCGAAGGCGCCAATCATCATGAAGACGAAATAGACCACCCCCATCGTGACGAAGGTTTCCCAGACACCGACGGAGGCGGGCGTCTTGAAGTAGTTGATCAAGAGATTGGCCAAGGGCGCTCCGATCATGGCGCCGCCGCCAAATCCCATGATGGCCATGCCGGTCGCCATGCCGCGGCGGTCCGGAAACCATTTGATCAGGGTCGACACCGGGGAAATGTAGCCGAGCCCAAGTCCCACGCCACCGATGACGCCGCAGCCCAGCCACATGATCCAGAGCTGGTGGACATAGACGCCAAAGGCACCGATCAAAAGCCCACCGCCCCAGCAGCAGGCGGCGACGACGCCCGCCTTGCGCGGACCGGCGCGCTCGAGCCAGCCGCCCCAGATCGCGGCGGAGACGCCCAGCAGCACGAAGAACAGCGTGTACATCCACCCGAGGCTCGCGACCTTCCAATCGCAGGTGGTGGTGAACAGCTCCTGCCACAGCGAGATGTCCGCGCACGCCTTGCTCTGCGTGATGCCGATCGCGCGCGACAGCGGCAGCCAGAACACAGAGAAGCCATAGGCCATGCCGATGCAGAGATGGATGCACAGCGCCGCAGGCGGCACCAGCCAGCGATTGAAGCCGGCTGTCGCGATCGTGCGTTCGCGATCGAGAAAGCCGGAAGCACCAACAGGTGCAAGAACGGTATCGGCAGTTGTCATAAACATTACCTCCAAAGCGTGGCCTTATCGGCGCATCGGTTTGAGACCGCTCGCACGCGTGCTTGGCAGCCGCGCATGACCGGTCGAACTTCATGTCGAAGTGGAATCGTCTGGCGCGCATCTCGTCATGTGCGCCGAACAAGCAGCTGATCGCGGGTGATGTCCCCTCGCCTCGCAAGCAGCGTTGCAGTGACGGCTATCGCGCCCTCATCCCCCCTCAACACCCTGTCTTGGAGTGAGCAACGCGCGTGCCAGATGTCGCGTCGTGATGAATCAATGACTTCCCGCAGTGCAATGCGCCGCGCGGGACAAAATGTCCGGAAATCCGCGGACAAAATGTCCAATCAAGCCGCCTCGGGCAGCCACACTGTGAACGTGCTCCCGGAACCGACGCGGCTCTCCGACGTGATCTGTCCGCCCTGGCGCTTGATCAGCGTCTGGCTGATGGAGAGGCCGAGCCCGGTGCCTTGCCGCCGTTTCGTCGTGTAGAAGGGATCGAATATCTTTTCGATCACCTCGGTGCTCATGCCGATGCCGGTATCAGTGACCTCGATGGCGACGCCTTGATGGCCGTCACGCTCGGCATCGAAGGCGCGGAGCGTCAGGGTTCCGCCATCCGGCATGGCGTGGATCGCGTTGACGATCAGATTGACCAGCACCTGCTGCAGCTCGTTGCGATTCATCAGCACCAGCCGGCTGGCGCGGTCGTCCCTGATGACGGCGATCTCGGTCTTGTTCAGGAGATGCTGCACCAGTGGCAGACAGTCCGAAATGATGCTTGCCGGCGCATGGCGCTCGACATAGCCGGCATATTCCTCAGGCCTTGCAAACTGCAACAGCTTGGTCACGATCTGGCTGATGCGGTGAATCTGCTCGTCGAGCAGGCGGAACTCGACCTTCGCCTTGTCGGCATCGGCCCCGAACACGCTGCGGATGACGTCGAGATTGCCCTGCATCACCGCGATCGGATTGTTGATCTCGTGTGCGACGCCGGCGGTGATCTCGCCGATCGCAGCCAGCTTCTCCGACATGATGAGCTGCTTGGTGGTTGTCTCGAGCTTGAGATTGGCGTGCTCGAGGTCCCGGGTCCGCTCCCGCACGCGGACGTTCAGCTCCTCGTTCCACTCGCGGAGCTGCCGGTCGCGTTCCTGGATCTGGTCGAGCAGGCTGTCGAGATGAACCGCGACGCGGCCGATCTCGTCACCCGAGACAGGCATCTTGGTGCGGGCGGAGAGGTTTCCCCGCTCCACCTCGCCAATCGTCGCGGTGACGCGCTCCAGCGGCATGAAGATGGAGCTCGCCCAGCGCAGAAAGATCGGTACGGTTGCGGCCGTGATCGCGATGAATGCCGCGATGACGATCACCAGCGTCTGGTATTTGGCTTCGCTGAAAGGCTTTTCCAGAAAGCCGACATAGAGCATGCCGACGCGCTTGCCATAGCTGTCAACCAGCGGCTCGTAGGCGGAGATGTACCAGTCATTGACCACAAAGGCGCTGTCGAGCCAGGTGCGTCCCTCGCCCAGCACGGCCGAGCGCACCGCCGCCGAGACCCGCGTGCCGAGCGCGCGCCGTCCCTCGAACAGACGGACGTTGGTCGAGATCCGCACGTCCTCCAGGAACAGCGTCGCGGTGCCCTGGCTGCCCTCCGGCAGGCTCGCCGCGCGATAGACGAGGTCGTTGATCGTGTCGATGAATTCGAGATTCTGGTTGAGCAGCGTGCCGCCGACCAGCGCCGCGGCGCCGCCGTCAGGCAGCATCGCGCGGCTCGCCGCATGCACGACCATGCCGCGCGTCTCCGTGCTGCGATCGGTCGGCACCGCGTTCGGCGTCGGCACGAGGTCGAGGCGCGCGCGCTCAGCCAGGGCCGGCGAGATCGCGGCGAGCTCGTCATTGCCGAAAATGTCGATGCCCGTCGCCGGAACCTGACCCGACAGCGCCGACCTGATGATCGGCCAGTCATTCCTCGGTTGATGCTGCAACGGCGGCGATGAGGCCAGGATGTCGCCGCGGCCGTTGGTCAGATACAGGAAGTCGAGACCGATTTCCTTGCGGGTCTCGTCGAGCAGATCGCGCAGGGAGCCGCGCGCATCCGGCGCCAGCACCTCGTGGAAGCGGGCCGACAGGCTAAGCGCCCGGAGCTGGACGCCGGTCTTTTCGAGGATGCGGGCGAGATATTGGTGGGCGATGGTGAGATCGCCGTTCACCTTGGAGATCAAGGTCGCGTCGAATTTTGCGTTCCAGCGATAGATCGCAACGCCGAGCAGGAGCGGCAGGATGACCAGCATCGGCAAGAGCGCGATCGCGAGCAGCCGGAAGCGCACGGAGCGTCCCCGCACGGGTTCATCGCTGCGGCCGGCCGCATCAGACATCCCACAACGCGCATTTGCGGTCGATGGTCTTGCGCGAGATACCGAGCCGCCGCGCCGCCTCCTCGCGATTGCCATTGACCTCTTTCAGTACGCCGAGAATGTGACGGCGCTCGAGCTCGGCGAGACTGTCGGCGGGCGCGGACTGGCCGTCGTCGCGGGGACCGGCGAAGTCGTCGGGGAAAGCGCCGAGAATCAGCGTGCGCTCGATCAAATTGCGCAGCTCGCGCACATTGCCCGGCCAGTCATAGCTTGCGAGCGCCGCGCGCACCGAAGCGTCGATCGGGACCTGCGGCATGCCGAGCTGAGTCGACAGCTTGCTCATGAAGATGGCGGCGAGCTCCTGCACGTCGTCGCCGCGATCCTTCAGGAGCGGCAGGCGGATCTGCATCACGTTGAGCCGGTAGAACAGATCGGCTCGGAAACGGCCCTTCTCGACCTCTTTCTGAAGCTCGGCATTGGTTGCGAAGATGAAACGCAGGTCGACCGGGACCTCGCGCTCGGAGCCGACGGGACGGACCCGGCGGTCCTCGAGCACGCGGAGCAGCTTGCTCTGCATCGGCAGCGGCAGCTCGCCAATCTCGTCGAGGAACAGCGTGCCGCCATGCGCATACAGGAACAGGCCTTCGCGCCCGGAATCGGCGCCGGTAAAGGCGCCCTTGATGTGTCCGAACAGCTCGGCCTCGATCATCTCGGGCGGGATCGCCGCGCAATTCACAGGCACGAAGGGCTTGTCGGCGCGGTCGGACAGCGAGTGGATCGAGCGCGCTGCCACTTCCTTGCCGGTGCCGGATTCGCCGGTCAGGAGAACCGAGGTCGGCAGGCGCGCGACGCGTGCGATGGTCTCGCGCACGCGCAGCGTCGGCGCCGACTGTCCGATCAGATTGTCGCGCAGGAAGGTGCGGTCGGACGAGGCGCGCAAGGCGTAGCGCAGGACATAGTTCTCGCGCTGGAGGCGGACACGGTCGAGGCATCGCGCCACCGCGTTGAGGATCTGGTTGGAGCGGAACGGCTTGAGCACGAAATCGGCCGCGCCGGCGCGCAGGGCCTGGATCGCGGTGTCGAGATCGGCATAAGCGGTGATCAGGATCGCGTCGGCGAAAAAGCCGACAGCGCGCTGCTCTGCGAGCCAGTCGACGCCATTCTTGCCCGGCATGATGTTGTCGAGAATGACGACGTCGTAGCGGTTGGAATCGAGCTTGCGCGAGGCCTGATCCGTGTCGGCCGCCTCGTCCACCAGCTTGCAGCGCGGCGCAAGGGTGCGCACCAGGAAATTCCGCATGCCCGGCTCGTCGTCGACGATCAGGATGGAGGCCTGCGCCAGTGCGCTGAACTCGGGACCTGTGGCCGTCTTCCCCAGCTTGACGGCCGGCTCACGGGCCGCCGCGGAACCTGCGGCTGCGCTTGCCTTCGATGTTGAGAAAGTCATGCCCGACGTCTTAGGTTTGAGATCATCCACCGCAACAACCCGTGCCTTTTCGCACTGCAGCGAAGCTCCGGCCGTTTCCCCCGTGGGGCGCAGCATAGTCAAGCGTTGCGGCGGTGAACATTCGCCTTTCTACGGGCCGTCGCTCTTTTCGACCAGGAACACGATGCGCGCCTCGTTGCGCTCGGTGATCTCGACCTTGTCGCCGGTCTCGCGGATCAGGTTGGGGATGTCGATCACCGAGAGGGGATCGGTGCAGTGGACCTCGAGCTGGTCCCCTGCCTTGAGCGGCTTGAGCGCCTTGCGGGTCTTGAGGGCCGGTAGCGGACATTTCAGCCCGGTGAGATCGAGTGTCGTCCTGGTCATCGCGGCAACATGGCGGGGCGGGCCGGCGCCGTCAACGCGTGGGGGCATCAGGTCAGGCCGGCGTAGGGCAGGAAGCCGACGCTCTGCCCAGGCTCGACGCCTGTGACGGCTTCACCGAGCTCGACCAGGCCGTCGGTCTCGACCAGCGACGACAAGATCCCCGCACCCTCGCGCGGAAACTTGGTTACCTCGAGCGCACCGTCCTGCCCCTTGCGCAGGAAGACGCGGACATATTCGCGCCGACCTTCCTTCTTCCTGTAGGTGAAGGCGGCACGGACGGGGATCGGAACGATCGGCTCCGGGAGGGCCCCGGCGAGCGCCAGCACAGTCGGCCGCACCACATGGACGAAGGTGACGAAGCTCGCGACGGGATTGCCGGGCAGTCCGATCAGCGGCGTGCCGCCGATGATGCCCATCGCCACGGGACGGCCCGGCTTGATCGCCATCCGCCACAGCACCAGCGAGCCGACGCTCTCGACCGCCGCCTTGACGTGGTCCTCTTCGCCGGTCGAGACGCCGCCGGTGGTGAGAATCAAATCGTGCGTACCTGCAACCTGCTTCAAGCCGTCGGCGAGCGAGGCGCGCTCGTCGCGCAGGATGCCGAGATCGCTGATCTCGCAGCCGAGCCGGCGCAGCATCGCCATCAGCATGAAACGGTTGGAATCGAACAGCTGCGAGGCGGCGCGCGGTTCGCCGGGCGAGGCCAGCTCGTCACCCGTGGAAAACACCGCAACGCGGATGCGCCTGACGACGTCGAGCCCGGTCAGGCCGAACGCCGCGGCAAGTGCGACATGCTGCGGCCGCAAGCGTTGGCCGCCGCGCAGCGCTACCTGTCCCTGCGGAATGTCCTCGCCGGCAGGGCGGACATTCGCGCCCGGCTTCAGCCCCGGCGGCAGCACGATCCGGCCTGAAGCATCGATGCGGACATCCTCCTGCATGAAGACGGTTTCGGCCTCCGGCGGCATCGGCGCGCCCGTGAAGATTCGCGCGGTGTGGCCGGGCTTGATCGGCGTTTGCGCAAGACCGCCGGCCTGGATGCGGCCGTCGAGCGGGAATGCCTGCTCCGCAGCTTGCGGAAGGTCTGCGTTGCGCACGGCGTAACCGTCGACCGCAGAGTTGGTGAACGGCGGCAGCGGCAGGGGCGCGGCAATATCGCGCGCCAGCACGCGCCCGTCGGCATCGACGAGTGCCACGGTTTCCAGATCGACAATCGCGTTGACGCGCGTCGTGATCAGGCCAACGGCCTCGTCGACCGACATCATCGGTCCGCCAAAGGCAAAGCAATCGTCTGACAGTTGCGCCATGGTGCCTCGTCAGCGTGTCGCGGCGCTTCTTGCCACCGCTTCCTCGACTGGCATCGCCGCACGCAGCAGCAGCGCGGCCACGGCGGGGATATCATCGAGATGGACGGTCGGCAGCCGGGTTTCAACCGCCGCGTCGGTCGCGATCCCGGCAATTCCGGGGTCGTCGGGAAACAGCAGCGGCTTGCCGTTGGCGGCCCGATACACCTCGATCTTGCGATGCGGCTCTCGCTTGAATCCCTCGACCACGACGAGATCGACCGCGGAGAGTTTGCTCAACAGTTCCGGCAGGCGCGGCTCCGCCGCGCCGCGCAATTCATGCATCAAGGCCCAGCGATTCGAGGAGGCCACCAGCACCTCGGCCGCCCCGGCCTCACGATGGCGCCACGAATCCTTGCCGGGCACGTCGACGTCGAACTGGTGATGCGCATGCTTGATGACGGAGACGCGCAGGCCTTGCGCGTTGAAATGCGGGATCAGCCGCGTCAACAGCGTGGTCTTTCCCGCACCGCTCCAGCCCGCAAGGCCGATGACTTTCATCGTAACTCGATCTCCGCCAGCCGCACGATGCAGCCGGAACCGCCTTCTCCATCGTCTTGAGCATGCTTATATCGGCTTGACCCGAATGTCATGCTAACCTCGCGGCCATGATGAAGATCGACAAAGCCCCGGTGCCCCTGATCGTCCCCAACCCGGACGACCCGCGCCTGACCCAGAGCGTGGCCGGCACCGACCAGACCGGCGCCAGGGTCGAGATCAAGGTGCCGATGGAGCGGCCGCTGACGCTCTACCTGAACGCCCAGGAGATCGTCACCATGATGACGATCGGCGACTATCCGGAATATCTGGCGCTCGGCTACCTGCTGAACCAGAATATGCTGAAATATAATGACGCGGTCACCGAGGTCGAATAC
Organism: Bradyrhizobium sp. cir1; assembly: GCF_014198245.1. Taxonomy (GTDB): domain Bacteria; phylum Pseudomonadota; class Alphaproteobacteria; order Rhizobiales; family Xanthobacteraceae; genus Bradyrhizobium. Next base: position 134,743 of record NZ_JACIHE010000014.1, on the reverse strand, counting down.
GACGACGACCTCCAGGTCGTCGTGGTGCGCACCGAGCACCACACCAATTTCGAGGCCAAGCTGAAGAAGCGTACCCAAACCTCGGGCTGCGCGCAGGGTACCGCCTTCGGCGACCTGCTCGAAGCCGTCGAAAGCGTCGCGCTGCCGAAGGCGGAACTGCGCACCTCCTGGCTCTACCAGATGACGCAGACCATCAACACCATGCCCTCGCTGTACCTCGAGGCCGGCGCGATCCATGGCTGCGTGCTGTGCAAGGAGGGTACGCCGCTCTGCTACACCGAGGACGTCGGCCGGCACAACGCCGTCGACAAGATCGCCGGCTGGATGTACCGCCACGGCGTCGATGCCTCCGACAAGATCCTCTACACCACGGGACGCCTCACCTCGGAGATGGTGATCAAGACCGTGCGCATGGGAATTCCGATCCTGGTGTCGCGCTCCGGCTTCACGGCCTGGGGCGTCGATCTCGCGAGGCAGGTCGGGCTGACGCTGGTCGGACGCACGCGCGGAAAGCGCTTCATCGTACTCGCGGGCGAGGAGCGCATCGTCTACGACCAGAACCTCGCTTATGTCGAGGAAGAGTCGGCCAAGCACAAGCGCAAGGGTGAAGGTGGTGACGACTGAAATTCCGCCGACGCAAGGCGTGCTGCTCGCCGGCGGCCTCGCGCGACGCATGGGCGGCGGCGACAAGCCGATGCGCACGATCGGCGGCCGCACCATTCTGGAGCGCGTGATCGCTCGCCTGTCGCCCCAGTGCAGCGGGCTGATCCTCAACGCCAACGGCGATCCCGCCCGTTTCGCAGCCTTTGGCCTGCAGGTCGTCGCCGACGACGTGCCCGGCTTTCCCGGACCGCTCGCCGGCATCCTCGCCGCGCTGGACTGGACCGCGGCGAACCGGCCTGACGTCGCATGGGTGCTCAGCGCCGCCGGCGACTGCCCGTTCCTGCCGCGCGATCTGGTCGCACGCCTGCACGAAGCGCGGAAGCGGGAGAACGCGCAGCTCGCGGTCGCAGCTTCCGGCGACCAGTCGCATCCGGTGATCGGCTTGTGGCGTGTTGCCCTGCGCGACGAGCTTCGTCACGCACTGGTCGTCGAGGACCTCCGCAAGATCGACCGCTGGACCGCGCGCTATCCGCTCGCGACGGTGACCTGGCCGGCTGAGCCGCTCGATCCGTTCTTCAACGCCAACACGGTCGAGGACATCGCCGAGGCCGAGCGGCTGGCCGTGCTGGATGACGCGTCGTAGCAGCCTTACGATTTGGGAAACTCGTTGAGGAGCTGCACCCAGATGATCGTGAAGGCGATCAGGCCGCAGAGGCCGACGGCTGTGGTGAATCGCGGGAGGCGCCCGATCGCGACCAGCAGCCAGGCCGGCAGGAAGAACAATCCGAAGACCATGCCGAGCGGGAACACCGCGAGCCATTGAAAGCCGGTGCCGTCGCCCGGCGGGACATGAGCGATGAAATAGAAGGTATAGAGCCAGAACAGCGTCCCGGCAGCCGCGACGAACGCGGCGATCTTGCGGAAATTCAGAGGGGGCGATGCGGTCATGGCCTGGCTCATATTTCTTGGTCGCGGCGGCAGCCTCCGGAGTTCATGGAGGGATCGAACCGGACCGAGGTCGGCCGCGACCACTGCTAGGGACATACCCCCTGATCAACCATGGCCGACTCGCTCCTCAATGCCATATTCGCAGTCGTCGACTTCGTGTTCGATCTCTCGGCCACGATCGACAACACGAAGCGGCTGAGCAAGCCTGACATCGTCGAGGTCCCGCCAGACCCGAAGCCGCTGCCACCCGCCGCGCAGCGCGCACTTGCCGAAGCCGAGGAACGTGAGCGCAAACGCGATCAGGCCGCCAGCGGCACCGACCAGGCATCGTAGCCGTAGACCCAGCTCGTATCGGTCCGCTCCTTCAGCCAGATGTTGGCGCGCGAGGTCTCCTGCACCCGCGTCGTCCGCCCTTTCCGCGTCGCCTCGAAGCAGCGGAATGCGTCGGCAACGCCGTCGCGATCGACACCGTCGAGGCAGCGTGAGAGTACGGCCGCGTCCTCGATCGCCATGGCCGCGCCCTGCGCCATGTAGGGCGTCATGGGATGGCAGGCATCGCCGAGCAGCGTCACCCTGCCGTCGGCCCAGCGATCGAGCGCCTCGCGGTCCATGATCGCCCATTTGTGCACATCGGGGCACGCGGCGAGCACCTGACCGACCTGCGGATGAAAGCCTTCGAAGGATGCACGCAGATCGCGCACATCGCCTTTCGCCGACCATGACTCGATACGGAAATCCGGCTCGGGCTGGCTGGTGACGAGATAGACCTCGCTACGGTCAGGCTTGACGTAATAGATCACGATGTGGCGGTCCTCACCCCACCACTTCGTGCAGTCGTCGATCTTCTCCCCGCCGAGCAGAGCGGCCGGATATGTGGTGCGGTAGGCGATGCGGCCGGTGAACCTGGCCGGCGCGGTATCGAACAGGATGTCGCGCACCGTCGAATGCACGCCATCCGCGCCGACGACGGCGTCGGCAACGGCGCTGGTGCCATCGGCAAAGGTCAGCCGGACGCCATCGCCGGTGTCATCCAGGCCGACCAGCTTGTGGCTGAGCTTTACCGGTTCATTCGGCACTACGCTCGCCAGTGCCGCGTGGAGATCGCCGCGGTGGGCGAGCAGATAGGGCGCGCCGAACTTCGCCTCCGCGCTCTCGCCGAAGATCATGTCGAACTTGACGTCGCCGCTCTTCCAATCGCGATTGTTCCAGGACCGCGGATAGAAGGACTGGCTGCGCATTCGCTGTTCCAAGCCAAGCGCGCGCAACACCTTCATGGCGTTGCAGCCGATCTGGATGCCGGCGCCGATGCGGGCGAATTGGGAGGCCTGCTCGTAGATCGTAACGTCGACGCCGACGCGTCTCAGCGCCGCGGCGGTCGCAAGCCCGCCCATGCCGGCACCAACGATCGCAACCGAAAGCGGCCTTGCCATCGCGTCCCCCACCCTGTCGCACGGCTTGAGCGCCGCGTCGTCTACGCGGGCCGGAAGCCTGCTCGCACCAGCGCCGCACGCGCCTCGTCCGAGCCGAGCGCGTCGAGAAACGCCTGCACCGCCGGACGGTCTTTGCGCGCCGTAACCAGCGCGAAGTCATAATGCTCTTCCGCGAGCGGAATGAAACCGAGGCCGGCCGCATGGGCGACCGGCGCAATGGTCATGCCCCAGTCGGCGCGGTGCTGCGCAACAGCCGCGGCGACGGCGTTGTGCGAACGCGGCTGGTTCCAGTAACCCTCGGGGCGTGCGCCGCCGAGCAGCCGGTCGATCAGGATGCGCGTGCCCGCGCCCTGGTTGCGGTTGACCATGATGCAGGCGGGATCGGCGAGCGCGGCGGCAACAGCATCCTTTGCGCTCAGGCCCTCGAAACGCTTGTCGCCCTTGCGGAAGACGATGCCCTGCATCCGCCGCCAGCCCGGCACGAGCTCGAGCCCCTCGACGAGATAGGGCGTGTTGTAGGTCTCGCTCTTGTCGTCGAACAGATGGATCGGGGCGAGATCGCATTCGCCGCGTCTGGCCGCCGCAAGGCCGCCGAGGCTGCCGACCGCGATCGAGCGCACAGTCAGGCCGGCATGCGCGAGCTGTGCGGTGACGAGATCGAGGCCGGTGCAATGGCTGCCGACGACGACGAGGTCGGGCACCCGCACATGCGGCGTGAACAGCGTCACCTCGGTTTCGGTCCCGGCCGGCATCTGGTCGGCGAGCGCGTCGATGCGCAGGAATCCATCCGCCTGCGCGAAGGACGTGATCGCACCGGAGCCCTTGCCGGAGGGATAGGCGATCAGGCCATGCTTGCCGTCGACCAGCGAGACCATGACGAACTCGGTACGGCCAAGCTCGGAGGCGATCCGGACCGGCACGGTCGCGCTGACTTTGGCATCGGAGCGCGGCGGCAGGCCGGCCATCCTGCGCAGCACCGGCACGATCATGTCGTGAAAGGTGAACATCGCCGAGGTCGGAAAGCCCGGCAGGATCACCACCGGCTTGCCGTCGCACACGGCGAGACACAGCGGCTTGCCGGGCTTGAGCGCGACGCCATGCGCGATGATGCCGGGCGCGCCGAGCCGGCCGATGATGCGATGGGACAGGTCGCCCGCGCCTTTCGAAGTGCCGCCCGACAGCACCAGCATGTCGGCGTCTTCAAGCGCGCGCTGCATCGCGGCTTCGAGCTTGGCTTCATCGTCGGGAACGGCGCCGAGGAAGATCGCCTCGCCGCCGTTCTCGTCGATCGCGGCAGCGACGATCGCACCGTTGGTATCGTAGATCTCCGCGGGCGCGAGCGCCTCGCCCGGCTGGACCAGCTCGTCGCCGGTGGAGATCACCGCGACACGCGGCTTGCGCGCAACGATCACCTCGGCAATGCCGCAAGCCGCCAGCATGCCGATCTCGCGCGAGCCGATGATGGTGCCGGCGCGCAGCAGCGCCTCGCCGCGCGCGATGTCGGAGCCGGCGTAGGACACGAACTGCCCGGGCGAGACGGCACGGCGGACGTCGATCGCACCAGGGCCGGCCGGCTGGGTATGCTCGACCATCACGACGGCGTCGGCGCCGCGCGGCAGCGGGCCACCGGTGGCGATCGGCGTGGCGGTGCCCGCGGCGACCTGCATCTTCGGCGCGGTGCCGCAGTGGATGGTCTCGGCGTTCAACGCAAGGCTCCTGGGTGCACCTTCGCCGGCCGTCGCGAGATCGGCCGAGCGGACGGCAAAACCGTCGACGTTGGAACGGTCGAAAGGCGGCACGTCGATCGACGCAGTGATGTCCCCGGCGAGTGCCGCACCGAGCGCAGCAGCGAGCTTGCGCACCTCGCTCGGAAGCGCCCGCGGGAACAGGGCCGCCTCGAAGCGCGCCAGGGCTTCCTCGCGCGAAAGGATCTTGAGGAACTGCTCCTGTTCGAGCGCGCTGCGGCCTTGCGATTGCGGGATCATCGACATGCCGGAACCCATATCACTCCTGCATCAGATAGGCATCGACCGGCGTAGCCGCCGCAAATCCCTCGTGGCGGGCGGGAATGATCAGCCATGCATCCGCACGGGCGATGGCCTGGAGCGGCCATTCGCCGACGGCAAGCGGCATCCAGGCACGATGTTCCTCGGCCAGCAGCGCGACTTCGGCGATGCCGACTGAGGATGCGATTTTTCGCGCGAGCGGCAGCGTCATTTGCCGGCGCGGCTGCCGTACCGACAGACGATCGACGAGCGGAAGCACCAGCGCTAGCCAGGCCGCAAGCGCATGATCCGGCGAGCCCGGCAAGGCAACCACGGGAACCTTGCCAAGCCGTCCGAGCGCAGCGGTGCGGCCGGGCTGAAGCGCAATGCCATGGGCGAGCAGCTCGCCGCGCCGGGCCAATGCAGTCACCGCGGCATCCCGGCGACCGAGGCCGCTGCCACCCATCGTCAGCAGCAGGTCGCAAGCGGACGCATCGAGCACATCGGCGATCGACGCTTCATCGCGTGCGGCGGCCTCGAGCGCCTTCACATCCAGTCCTGCTGCACGGGCGAAGCCGGCGATCATATGCGCCGTCGTCGTCGCGCCCGGCACGTTGACGATGCGCAGCCGCGGTCGCCGCACGCTCAGCCTGTCCACCGCCGCGACGCCCGCGAGCAACAGGTCGGCCGGACCGACCGGGTATCCCTCCACGCCGGCCGTCGTGCCAGCGGCAATGTCGGCTCCGGCGCGCCGGATACCCTGCCCCGGCACGCCCTCCGCGAGCACTTGCGCAAGCGGCCCCGATACCTCCACGGCGTCGGCGTCGAGCACACAGTCACATCCCTCCGGCAAGGCATCGCCGGCATCGACCCAGACGGGGGCCGTCGCCAAAGGCAGCGGCGCATAGGCGGACGCGCCGACGAGATCGTTGGCGCGCAGCGCCCAGCCGTCCGCGGCAGCGATATCATGAGGCGGATAGACCGCAACCTGCGGCGCGCCCGTCGCGACGCAGCCAATGGCTTCGGACAGCGGCAATGCGACCGGCGCGACCGGATCAACGTCCCGCAGCAATGCGGCGAGTGCGGTGTCGAGCGGCGTCAACGATGGCGGCAGGCGCTGGGTCATGCGCCATGATGGACCATGCATCGTCCGGTTTGGCAACTGCAGGAGATGAGGATCTCAGCCGCCCGTCTTGTCCGCATTTGGAAAGAACAGCTGCTGGCCGTCGACCTTGTAGGCAGCGATCGCAGCCTGTCCCTCCGGCGAGACCAGCCAGTCGACGAACGTTTGCCCCAGCTCCTTCTTCACGTTCGGGAACTTCTCGGGGCTCATCAGCATCACGCCGTATTGGTTGAGCAGCCGCTTGTCGCCTTCGACGACGACATCGAGATCACCGCGATCGCTGAAGCCGATCCAGCTGCCGCGGTCCGACAGCACATAGCCGTTCGCGGCGCGCGCGGCCTCGAGTGCCGCGACCATGCCCTGCTTGGCCTCGCGATACCAGGCACCCTTGGCGGCGGCGGTGTCGATGCCGGCGACGATCCAGAGTGCGAGCTCCGCAGCGTGGGTGCCCGAGCGATCGCCGCGCGTGACGAACGGCGCGCCCTTGGCCTCGATCGTCTTGAGCGCGGTCGCGATGTCCTTGCCCTTGACGCCGGCGGGATCGCTCTTCGGGCCAACCAGCACATAGTCGTTGTACATCACGTCGAAGCGCTTCACGGCAAAACCGTCGGCGACGAATTTTTCCTCCTGCGGCCGCGCATGCATCAGCACGACGTCCGCCTCGCCCTTTCGCGCGCCGTCGAGCACCTCGTCGGCACGCCGCGCGATCACCCTCACGTCGATGCCGGTCTTGTCACGGAAGATCGGCAGCAGATGATCGAGCAGGCCGGATTCCTGCGTCGATGTCGTCGTGGCCAGCACGATCGCACGATCCTCCGCGAAGGAGCCCGTAACACCCACAGCAAGGCCGCAGAGAAGCGCGAATGCAACGGACAGGCGGCGAGCGGCCATGAGCTGGTTCCCTTCGTATGACGCGATCATGATGACGGATTGCGCCGCACTCGTGACGTCATCGCGCTGCCGTTCGGGATATTTCGGCAACGCACGAAGCGGCACGGCGATCGCAAACCGCCGATCGCATGCACGTTCGCGACAGCCGCAAGGCCCGCACCATTCGAGCGCTTGAGGATCGTTCACCAAAGCAGAAATCGCGCGCGCGGATGTGTTGCAAAGCAACGAGATCATCGGGCATGGTTCCCGCGGACACAAAATGAACTGCAGAATTCCACCTGCGACGAACGTCCAAAAAGAAGCAAGAATTTGCATAGGAATGCAGGATGGAATTCCTGACGACCAGTGAAGCCGCTGACTATCTCCGACTTGGCGAACGCAAGCTCTACGAACTGGTCACCACCGGTGCGATCCCCTGCAGCAAGGTGACCGGTAAGTGGCTCTTCCCCCGGCACGAACTCGACCTCTGGGTCCTGTCGGGCCTCGCGCGTCCGGCAGGCATGCTGACCACCGAGCCGCCGCCCGTCATGGGCGGCAGCCAGGACGAGCTGCTGGACTGGAGCCTGCGCGAATCCGGCTCTGGCCTCGGCTCGATGAGCGAGGGCAGCGCGCGCGGACTCGAGCGCCTGCAGCGCGACGAGGTAATGGCCGTGGCCGTGCACTTCCACAGCCTGGACGCCGCCGGCAATCTTGCCGCCGACGCCAGTGTGACCGCGCTGCAAAACGCTCCGGACCTGCATGACGCGCTGCTGGTCGCGTTCGTGCGCCGCGAGCAGGGTCTCGTGCTGCCGCCGGGCAATCCGAAACGGCTGCGCGGCCTCGCCGACGTGCTCGCGGTCGGCGCCAGGATGGCGATGCGACAACAGGGCACGGGCGCGCAGATGCTGCTCGAGGCGCTGCTGAAGCGCGCGGACGCCACGACGCGCGATTTGCGCCGGGTGGAGACGCCGGCCCACACCGGGCCGGATCTCGCCGAAATGGTCCGCGCCGGACAAGCCGATTGCGGGATCGCGACGCGCGCGGCGGCGCGCTCGGCCGGCCTCGATTTCGTGCCGCTGGTCTGGGAGAACTTTGATCTCGCGATGCGGCAGCGCAGCTATTTCCGCCCCGCCATGCAGGCGCTGATCCGATTCCTCAACGAACGACGGCTGCGCCAGCGCGCCGAGGAGCTGACCGGCTACGATCCCTCCCCGGCGGGACAGATCCGCTTCGCGGCCTGACATTGACGCCGGCCCCCTAATAGTTGCAAAAGAAACCAATTCAGCCGGGCCGCACCCGGTAAAAAGCAACACCGGCCAACGCGCCGGGTCAGGGGAGGACAAGCGTGAATCCAGCGAGATTTGGACTGCCGGTCGCGGCCGGCTTTGCAGCGACGTTCTTGACGGCGGCCCTGCTGCCGGGCGCCGCCATCGCGCAGGTGTCCGACAACGTCGTCAAGATCGGCGTGCTCACCGACATGAACGGCCCGGCCTCCGCGCCGACTGGCCAGGGCTCGGTGACGGCGGCGCAGATGGCGATCGACGATTTCGGCGGCACCGTGCTCGGCAAGCCGATCAGCATCGTGATCGGCGACCATCAGCTCAAGGCCGACATCGGCGGCACGATCGCGCGGCGCTGGTATGACGTCGACCAGGTCGATCTGATCGTCGACGTGCCGGTCTCGGCGGTCGGGCTCGCGGTGCAGAACGTCGCCAACGAGAAGAAGCGGCTGTTCATCACCCACTCGACCGGCACCGCCGATTTCCACGGCAAATTCTGCTCGCCCTACGCGATCCAGTGGGTGTTCGACACCCGCGCGCTCGCGGTCGGCACCGCCGATGCCGTGGTCAAGCGCGGCGGCAACAGCTGGTTCTTCATCACCGACGACTACGCCTTCGGCCACTCCCTCGAACGCGACGCGTCCAGCGTCGTCACCGCCAATGGCGGCAAGGTGCTGGGTTCGGTGCGGCCGCCGCTGGCAACGCCTGATCTCTCCTCCTTCGTGCTGCAGGCGCAGGCCTCCAAGGCCAAGATCATCGGCATTGCCGCAGGTCCCCCCAACAACATGAACGAGATCAAGACCGGCTCGGAGTTCGGCGTGTTCAAGGGCGGCCAGCAGATGGCGGCGCTGCTGGCGCTGATCACCGACATCCACGGCCTCGGCCTGCAGGCCGCGCAAGGCCTGCTGTTGACCACCTCGTTCTACTGGGACATGGACGACAAGACCCGCGAATGGTCGAAGCGCTATTTCGCCAAGATGAACAAGATGCCGTCGATGTGGCAGGCCGGCGTCTATTCCAGCGTGATGCACTATCTCAACGCCATCAAGGAGACCGGCACCGACGACCCGCTCAAGGTGGCGGCAAAGATGCGCGAGAAGCCGATCGAGGATTTCTTCGCCCGCAACGGCAAACTGCGTGAGGACAATCTGATGGTGCACGACCTCTGGCTGGTGCAGGTGAAGACGCCGGAGGAGAGCAAATATCCGTGGGACTATTACAAGATCCTCACGACCATCTCCGGCGACAAGGCGTTCGGCCCGCCGGACCCGGCGTGTGCGATGGTGAAGAAGTGACGATCGCTTAAAGCGATCGTCACTTCACCACCCCGATCTCGCGGAAATACTTCATCACACCCGGATGGATCAGCTCCGGCTTCGGCGCGGCTGCGACGGTGTTCGCGGCCGTGGTCTCGCAGGCCTGCGCGAGCTTCTTGCAGAACGTCGCCTCATTGCCGTGCAGCGTCCTGGCAAGGCGATAGGCCATATCGTCAGGCAGATCCTCGCGCGTCAGCACAAAGCTCCACGAGCCGAGCGAGGCGATCGGCTCGGGCTGCTTCGGGTAGCTGCCGGCCGGCACGGTGAGCGGCTTCAGGAACGCATGCTTGGCGCGGATGCGCGCGATCTCTTCCGCACTGGGTGCGATGAAGCGCGCACCCGATGCGCTGGAGGCTACTGCGGCAAAGCCGGGCCAGCCGATGCCGGCGCCCCACAGCGCGGCGACGCGGCTGTCCTGGACCATCGCGGGGCCGTCGCCGGCGCGGTCGAGATAGACGGCCTTGAAGTCCTCGTCCTGCTTGAGGCCGAGACCATCGAGCACGTAGCGCGCCAGGATCGGCAGGCCCGAGCCTTTGGCGCCGAACGCGACGGGCCGGCCGACGAGATCGGCAATCGTCCTGTAGGGACTGTCGGCGCGCACCACGAACATGCCGGGATTGGAATAGATCGCCGTGAGAATCTTCAAGCGTACGGGCGCGCGGCCGATGCCGGCGAAGGCCTCATAGGCCGGCTCGCCCGCGACCAGCGCGAGATCGAGTTCGCCCTTCTCCAGCAGCGGAATGTTCTCGTTGCTGCCCTTGGTGTTGCGCGGGGCGATGGTGATGACCGGATCGGCCGCGTTCATCACCTCCGCGAAGGCGTTGCCATAGAGCGGGAATCCGCCGCCGGGTGTCGCGGTGCCCAAGCTGAGTGTCGTGGTGGGAATGGCGTTGCCTCCGGTTTGGGCGGCGGCGGGGCTGGCGAACAGCGCCGCCGCAAGAAGGATGGGGAAAGCGAATCTCATGGTCATTCCCGGCGGGCCTGCGTCAACACCGACTTGCGGCGATGTAGGCAGCCGCGCATTTTTGTGAAAGCATGCAGCCCAACGACAATAGAACAATGGGAGGCGTCATGTTGCGAATTTTGCGTAACGGTTTGTTTGGGCTCGCAGTTCTCTTAGGTCTTTTCAGCACCACTCCTCCCGCCGCCGCCGGCTACCCCGACCGCCCCGTGCACTGGCTGATCGGCTTCTCCGCCGGCGGCCCGGTCGACATCGTGGCGCGGATCATGGCGCAGGCGCTCTCGGATCGCCTCGGACAGCAGTTCATCGTCGAGAACCGCACCGGCTCGGGCGGCAACATCGCGGCTGCGGCTGCGATCAATTCGCCGGCCGACGGCTACACGCTGCTGTTCGTCGCGCCCAACAACGCGATCTCGACCTCGCTCTACAAGAAGCTGCCGTTCGACTTCCTGCGCGACACCGTGCCGGTCGCGAGCATCATGCAGCTCACCAACATGCTGGTGGTCTCCAACGGAATGCCGACGAAGACCGTTCAGGAGTTCATCGACTACTGCAAGGCCAATCCCGGAAAGATCTCCTTCGCCTCGTCCGGCAACGGCACCTCGGTGCACATGTCGGCGGAGCTGTTCAAGGTGATGACCAAGTGCGACATGGTGCACGTGCCCTATCGTGGCTCGGCGATCGCATTCCCCGACATCATCTCCAACAAGGTGCAGCTGATCTTCGACAATCTGCCGTCCGCGCTGGAGCAGGTGAAGGGCGGCAATGTCCGCGCCTTAGGGGTGACCTCGCCGCAGCGCTGGCCGAGCGTGCCCGACGTGCCCGCGATCGCCGAGACCGTGCCGGGCTTCGAATCGGTCGGCTTCTACGGCATCTCCGTGCCGAAGGGCACCCCGAGCGAGGTGATCGAGATCCTCAACAAGGCCGTCGGCGATGCGCTGAAGGACCCGAAGGTGATCGCCCGCCTCGCCGAGACCGGCGGCATCCCGAGGCCAATGACGCCCGCCGACTTCGGCAAGCTGGTCACCGACGAGACCGAGAAATGGCGCAAGGTGGTGGAGTTCGCGGGGGTGTCGGTGGACTAAAGCGCGATGAGATTTGGATGAATCGTCATCGCGCTTTAGGTTGTTGTTTACGCATGATCTTTCCGGAAAACCGCTTCGCACTTTTCCGGATCATGCTTTAGTGGCGGCTCGGCGGCGGGGCTTGGCGCGCGCCGGCAGGACGTTTGAGAGGGCCGACAGGTCCTCTCAAACCAAGAGTAGCGAAAACAACCCCATGCACAGTAGAAGAGCCCAGCAATTACAGTGGGTTACGGAAACGAGCCGGCAAGCCGCCACTCGGGCGGTTTGACCCGTCGGGCAAAACTGGTCTATAAGGGCATCATCGCCAATTTCGGGTATTCAAAAATGGTCGGCGGATGCCGCGCTGGCGTCTCCATCCGCCGGTGCCAGCATTGCACCCCCGCCTCCATCCCTGTAAACGAACCGCGCACCGTTGCCGGCCGCGCATTTCCCGCGGCCGTCCCGCGGCGGGGCCTGTAGCTCAATGGTTAGAGCCGGCCGCTCATAACGGTCTGGTTGCAGGTTCGAGTCCTGCCGGGCCCACCACGCTTCGCCCTGCGGGCTACGCGTGGCGCAGCCACGCGGAGAACCTGGGGCGAAGCGTGGTGTCCGGCGTAGCTGGAGCGCAGCGGAAGCGAAGACGGACTACTGCAGCGAGCTCGGCGAAGCAGGCCAACGCCACACGAAGGCTACCGCCCTGGAGCTGACGGTGCGGCGATCAGACTGCGGATCGTCCTGAGCGGTGTCACGATCCGACGGTGCAACAAAGATATCGTTAACCCCTCACGCGCGTATGGCCACTGCATGTGACGCGGCAGGTCGCTGATATTCCCCGTTGAAAGCTGCAATTTAACGCGTTTAAATTGAACAGATCATAAGGGTTTTCTGGTGAGATGATCCCTCTTGCGTCCCGCAGCATGACAGGCAAAGCAATGCTCCTGACAGATGAAATCGGCGGAAAAATCTATTCGGTCGGCGAGATGCGCTCGCACAAGCCGGTCATCAGTGTGCGCGAACTGATCGCCGCGCGGGTGGACCTCGAACTCGAAGCCCATCGTGACCGCGAGGCCGATGTTCGCAGCCGGGCAATGCCGGACGTATCGAGCCGCGAACTGGAGCTAAACGGCGCGGACAAGGCATTGCGCCCGAGCATTTTCCATGCGTGCCGCGTTGGAGAGGCTGTTGCCCGCGACCGGCTGATCGAAGCCGCCGAGCAAGGTTTCCTCCGCAACCGCTTCTTCATCCTGCTGGACGACCGTCAGGCCGAGCATCTGGACGACGAACTCGAGCTCGACAAGACCGGAAAGGTCACGTTTCTCCAGCTCACTCCACTTCAGGGGGGCTGAGCCATGCTCGATCGCCTGCTACGTGGACTGGTTGGTGACAAGCCGGTCGAATTCGGGCGCCGCATCATGTCAGCGGTTACGGGACCGGAGCTCACGCCCCTGGCCGAACGGGTCCTCGATCACTACAAGCACACGGTGCTGGACCCGATACATTTCCACGCAGCGACGCGATCGTTCACGGAAGAACTGCTCCGGAATACTGATCCGGTCGATCTGGTCGCGAGCCTGGTCATTTCGCTTCCGGTGGCGCACGCCACCGCAGCGCGTGCCGACGGCACGCGCAGCTATCAGCTCTGGAACGGCTATCAGTGGACCATGTGCCATAGCATGGACCAACTTGAGACAATGCCCGTTCAGGACTGGCGCCTCTCGGACCAGCAGATATCGGCGGCGCTCACTTCCTACCAGCAGGTCATACTGGCCGATCCACACCAGGGTTTGGCGAGAACTTCTTTCCTCGCAGGGATCATGAGACGCGCGGCGAGCGGCGGCCCGGTGCTGCGCGCCGCGCTGATCGCCTTCCTCGATGCCACTTTGCAAGGCCAGAAACTCGGCGCATCACAGTTTCGCAAGTTGGTTGAGGAAAATCTGCCCGCGCTCGGCGTTGCGAGGGAGGAAATCCCGACCCTCGCCCTGTGGGCAGTGAAAAGCCGTGAGGTCCAGCTCCGGCGAGATCTGTTGGTTGCTGACGCTGGTCCACTGCTCGGCCCGGTGCTCGAGCACGTGTTGGATGGCGGAAAAGACCTCTATCACAGCCGTTCCCATCAGTCCCAAGCCCTGCAGAACTTGTTCGGCGCGGATGCGCGAGCCAGGGGCAAGGCATTTTCACATCTGCTGGATATCATCGTCACGTCCAGCGGCTACAACAACCTGCAGGCTCTCGCGCGGCACAATGGATTCTTCTCCCATGAACTCGAGCCGCCGGCACGCACGATACCGTGGCTCGATACGCTGGCGATCGAGATGTCCAAGAGCAAAATGGAGTTGGCCGATCCCGATCGGGATCACGCACGGTTGATATTCCTGCTCACGTGCAAGGAGCATTATCGCACCGAGACTAGCCGGCTCATCCTCAAACAGCTGCTCAAGACCGCGCAGGCCCATCCCGGCGGGCAAACCGCGCAGGCGCTGAAACAGCTAATCGGGCACAGCGCTTATGTGGTCTGGGCTGCCGATGTGCGGGAAGTTCTCCGCGACGGTGCGCACCATGCCGGGAGCGATCCCGAAAAGGCTGCCAACCTTCCCCCGATCGAACTGCCTGATTTCCGTTCCGGCGACTACACGGAATTGCGGAAGCTGGAGGAGCATTTCGGCAGCCTGCTCGAGCCGCGCCTCTATGACCGGGTACACAGCGACTATCTCGAAGGCCTGGCAAGGCTCAGCTACGCGATCGAGGCCGTACCCGAAGGCGATGGACGCGTCGGGGAAGTCGGCCGCCTGATCGGCGCCGCCGGGCTGCACTTCAATGCCTCCTTTTTGCGGGACCGGACATCGACCTATGTCCCGATGGTCACATTATTCATCGAGCGAGGGCGTATGTTGCACGAGCTGCGCGGCGCGTTCCGGCCATTGGTCGAAAGCCAGCCCGATGCAACCCAGAAGCTGGCGAGTCTTACGCACCAGATCGAGAAGCGCTCAGCGCCATCAGCGAAATGGCAGCAGGATGTCCGCGTGATCTGGGAGACGCTGCCCCAGGAGACACGGCTCGACCATCTGCGGCGCATTGTTGAGGTTGCGAGCCCCTTTATCGGGCATTTTGGTGTGACAGGCGAGGCCTATCTGCGCACCATGATCTACGCCTCGGCCTCGCTGCCCGCCGCCGACGTTGGCCCGATGCTCACCGACTTTGCGCTGAAGCAATGCTATGTGACGCGCGAGGGAATTGGAATGCGCTCGGAGAAGCTCGGAAACGCCTGCCTCTGGGTGCTGGCCGAATTGCCTGATGGCGCCGGGGTGCCCTATCTCGCCCGCATCCTCGCGCGGGTGAAATATCCGAAGGTCAAGTCGAAGATCGACACCAAGCTCAACGAAGCCGCGCACAAGGCGGGCATCGGCCGCGCCGAACTCGACGAAATCTCGGTGCCGACCCATGGGCTCGGTCGCGACGGCACGCGCCACGTTGCATTCGAGCAAGGGAAAGCGGTGTTTCGCGTGGCACGCAATTCCGCAAAGCTCGAATGGTTCGATGACGCGGGCAAGCAGTTGAAATCACCTTCGAAGGCCATGAAGGACGAGAAGGGCCTGTTCAAGGAGGTTCAGGCCGACCTCAAGGAACTCAATGCGGACTTGGCGATACAGCCGCAGCGGCTCCAGCATTTCTATCTGCAGCCTCGCGCCTGGCCGGCCGACATCTGGCGGTCGCGCTACCTCGATCATCCCTTGATGCGCGGCTTTGCGCGCAAGCTTGTCTGGTGGATCGACGGGCCGGATGGCCAAAGCGCGGCAGCGCTACCCGACGATGCGGGAGAGTCGTTGCTCGACGTCGCCGGCAACCGGGTCTCGCTGGACGGCGCGACGGTGCGACTGTGGCACCCGATGGATGCCGAGGTCGCTGCGGTCGAGGCCTGGCGCGACCGGCTGGAGGCGTTGCAGGTAACCCAGTCCTTCGCGCAGGTCTGGCGCGAGGTCTACGCGCTGACCGATGCCGAACGCGCTACCGGAACCTATAGCAATCGCTGGGCAGCGCATATTCTCAAGCAGCACCAGGCCATGACGCTCGCGCGGCTCAATGGATGGCGCGTGACGCATCGTATGTGGGTCGATGCCGCGAATGACGAACCATGGCATCTGGTCATTCCGGCCTACAATCTCGTGGCCGACTACTGGGTGAAAGGTGCGGGCGGCGATGATCCCCAAGTGTCGGGTAGCGCCGCATACGCCTATGTTTCGACGGACCGCGTCCAATTCCACCGCGTGCACGAAGGCGCCGGCGACAGTGCGAATGGCCCGCGCCGGGGAGATCCGGTGGCTCTGACCGAGATACCGCCGGTCGTCTTTTCGGAAATCATGCGCCACGCCGATCTCTTCACGGCGGTGGCATCAATTGCGGCGGATCCCGATTGGCTCGACCGCGGCCGCGATGCCGATCATCCCAACCAGTGGGCCCGCCATGCCCAGGACTACTGGCTCCAGACCAACACGGCAACGCTGGTCGAGTCCGGCAAGAGACGTCGCGCCATGCTTGAGCGGATCGTGCCGCGCCTCAAGATCGCGCCGCTACTGAAACTCGAGGATCGCTATCTGGTCGTGCGGGGCACCTGGCACGAATACGAAATTCATCTCGGTTCGGGCGCCTGCTCGCGCGGCGGCAGGCACATCTGCATCGTTCCCAAGAGCTCTGCGGAAGGCGACAGGATCTGGTTGCCATTCGAGGGCGACCGCACGTTGTCAATCATCATCTCCAAGGCGCTGCTGCTCGCCGCCGACGATAAGATCACCGATCCCGTGATCCTGCGCCAGCTATAGGCAGCAGTCACACTTGCTTATTTGATGGTCGAAGCTTGTTCGGCCCTGACTTGCGCACGAACACTTTCGACCAGCCACTCAGCGCACCAGTTTCGCACCAGAAACAACTTGATCAGAGCCCGACCAAGACCATCGAACGCAACCGAAACCGCAGAAAAATCAATAAGGCTGATCGTTATCCTGCAGCTCATAACGGTCTGGTTGCAGGTTCGAGTCCTGCATCCAGGCTACCGACAGGTCTATTCCGCTGTCTGGGCCTCGTTGCGGTGACACCACGTCACCGTCATTCAAGCTTGTCCAACCGCTCAATGAACCTGCCCTTCTTCTCGTGACGCGCCCGGATCGCGCCGACGCGACCATTGAAATCACCCTGGCTTCCCTCCTCTACGGCGAGCGCGCGAAGATCGGAAAGAAGGCCTATCGCAAGGTCATACCCCGCTGGGTTGCGGCGTTCGATCCCTTGCTCGATCTCGCGCCAGACGCCGTCACCGCGCTGCTTGAGGGCTTTCAACCGCTCACGACGTGCCTTTTCGGCTTCCGCAGCCCGATGGCGTGCTTCCTTCTCACGCCGCTCGGCGTCGGCACGCTCGCGTGCGTTTCTGATCTCCTGTGCTCGCATTCGCAATGTGCCGGCCGTGCGGTGTCCTCTCGGTACCGGGCTTTTCTTGCGAAGTCTGCTCCTGAGCTCCGCACCCACATAGGAGTCGCCGTCAACAATGCGCAGAAGGAGCTCGATCTTCTCGCGCTCGGGAATGGCCGCCAACGCTTTTCGCAGATTGCCCTCGGATATTCCCGGATCATCTGCACCCGATTCCGCGGCCGCCTGCACAAGGTCGGAATCGATGCAGAAAAATTCCGCAAAGCCGTCGAGCGGGCCGGTCAACGGAGCTATGCCGGGCAGCGGCTCGACGTCATCATCCGAAATCAATTCGTCCTGCACCGCTGTCAGCCAAAGCAAATAAAACAGGCGAAAGTCTCCTGAGAGTATATCGGTTCGCAACGGCGCGAGCGCAGCGAGCCGACCGGAGCCGTCCTCATCCCATTCATCGTAGCCTCCCTCCTCGTGACGCTGAATATCGACGATCAGGTTATCGTCGGAGATCCATACCTCGGCCCAATCGATCTCGCGGAGAAAGGGTTTCAGCTCCGCCTGGTTCACAAAGCGCTTGGGCACCTTGATCATGAGACGCCGCGTGCCCCAATTCGCGAGATAGAGATGAAGGTCGAACCAGCGTTCCATGAACTTGCGTGGGTCACCTTTGAGATCACCCCATTCGTAATGATTGATGAAGCTTGTAGCTGTGATCCGCGCCCGCGAAGAAATCGATCGCAGGGCCTCCTGCGCAGCCTGGTCGAGAGGTCGATCGATCGCTTGAAATTCGTAGTACTGATATTCGCTCATGCGCGAGGCCCATTCTTCGGGAACACGGTAGACAGAAAGCATGCCGTTCGACCGCCCGCGGCAGTCATACACCTGCACGCGACGGCTAAAATCGTCTGGAAAATCCGCCGTTGGATGATCTTCTTTCAGATATTTCAGTTAACGGCAACGAGACTTATATTAGGGCTTGGTAAGGACGGCCCAATGACCACCCACATAATGCAATTTGTCGAACTCTCGGACCAGGACCGCAAGGCGGCCAAGGCCTTCGACAAGCTCGGCAAGGGCGATCGGGTTGAGGTGCTAGTCCGCCGCAAGTCCGGCGAGGATCACGCCGTCAGGCTGCCGCCTAAGGCCGCGGCGCTGCTCTCGGCCACTGGCGAAACCAACCCTGCATTGGAGCGCGCGCTTGAGCGGCTGGCGTAGATTCCTTGGTCGACGCGCTGATCAACGATCCGCAATATCTCGCCTTGTTGTCGCCAGAGACCACGGGGCGTGTGGAACTGCAACGATTGGGACAAGGCCGCGCATTATCTCAAACTCAGATGTCCGGAAGGCGAGATCGAGTTCATCGTCAGCGGCGCAATTTCTGCTCTCGATCCCGTTGAGCAGGAAATCGACCTGTCTCTTGCAGAAGCTGCGGCGCTTACCGGCGCCGGGGCGGTGGGGGCGGGAGCGGCGCCAAATCGCGCTGCCAGATCGTGCCACTATCGAACTGAATGAGCATGCCATCCGGCGAATAGACCGCACTCTGATTGAATGCGTCGATCCAGATCCGGTTTGCGGGCCAGTACCAGTCCGGCCAGGCGCGGGATGGCTGCCCTGCTTCCGTCACGAGATTAATTTCAGTTCCGTTCTGGGTAATGTGAGCCGGGAGATTTCCCCGGCACATCTGAACGCATTTGTAGATGCCGGTGAGATTGATCGATTGAGCCGACAGAACGGTCGGCGCAAACGCCAAAGCCATTGCGGCGATGCCAAGCGGAATGCGTCTCATACAATCGCTCCTTCTTTCAAATGATCAGGTGTGCCACAATCGACAGGCTGCCAAGCAGAGCGAGCCACGCTTTCGACGCGAGAGGCGGATCACTGTGAATTTCGAGTCCTGCTTGCTCCCCTCAGCCGCGTCGCGGTCGAGGGTGACTTCGCCCACCCTGCCATCTGGATGCAGGTGAGAAGGTCGACATAACTCTGGCTTCCTCCGGCTATGGCTTCCCCTTCGCAGCTGTTGCGGACAGGACCGGGAGTGTCGCCCCAAATCGTGGAGAGCTGTTGCTGCGCGTCCGACTCGTCGCGCATGCAGTCCGCAAAGCTCTGAGGAAGCGCAAGCCCCATTGCCTTGTCATCAGCTGTGGTCGCCTTGCACGTCGCCTCTACCTTCAATTCGGGGACGCGATCGGAGACGGGCATCACGAACAATTGCGTTCCGAGGAGCGCTGCAGATAATGCTGCGATCGTCATCTTGACCTCCTTAATAACGCTCTATCAAACCAATAACCTTGCAATGCCATTACAGAGATTGCCTCAGAATTGGCCAGGCTGAGCCGGAGGAGCAGGCCAATCGAATCTCAAATTGTTCCTGTTGCTGCGATCAAATAAGTCTTGTCTGCACACAAAGCTGCTGCCGCAGCTCGTCGCTCGAGGCGGAGCCTGGCGAACATCGACGACCGTCACGACTTTTGCGCGCGGCGTCTTGGCAAACGCGGCCGTCGTCAACACCGCTTCCAGGGCGAAAAGGACCGCAAGCGGGCACATCATCCTCATGGGACGGTGTGCCTTCGGCAGACGCAGCCTGGAGGACGTGCTGTCCCGGGCAAATGCCGTGTCCGCAATGGCCGCGGCGGCAGAGGTGAGGATGAAGACGCGTGATGCAGCGAGAGACATGCAAATCTCCGGCACTCGGTGAACGTCAGGTCTAACGAGACATGGTGTTGCGGGATCGGCCTTGATCCAGATCAAGCTGGCCCCGGCGTTCCTCCATCGCGTGCATCTCGCATCGCGACGGTGCCAAGGTATGCCAGACCGTCGCGCCGGGTGGTGCTACGTCGAGCGCGAATGGCCGCCTTGCGAAAAAGGAAGCTCGAACGAGTGATTGATCCCGTTCGCCGCGACTTCTCTGACCAGAAGCCTTGCGAAATAGGCCCTCAACAGGCGGTCGAAAGTCGACTGTGCTTCGCTAACGTCATCGCGGCCCTCAATGCGTAGGTCTTCGGCAACACCACCCGATACCTGTTGCGCCATGACCTGCCTCCTCGAAGCAGATGCCCCTTTTCCCTTGTCGCCAGTAGGGAGGAAGCCGGGACGGATCGGCTTGATCCATCGCAACCGCCTTGCGACTTTTTTGAAACGCGAAGGCAAGTCTAACGCCGCGCCGCGAGACGAATTACTGGATCGTCAATTCTTGCCCACCGTCTGCATCTCCGGTTCGAGCTTGACGGTCAGCCTGTCGATCTTGCCGGTAAAGTTGAATGGAGGATCGTAGCGATACTCCACCAGCGCGATGCCGGTGCGGGTGTCCTGCCCGACGTCGAAGCTCTCGTCCTCGGGCAGTGTGACCGGGATGGTGTGCTCCAGCGAATTCCGCGCCACTTCCTTGCCGTCTACCGACAGGATGCCGGTGCCGCCCTTGCCGAGGCCCGGACCGTCGGACTTGAAGTCGAAGACGATGGTGTGCTTGCCGGCTGTCAATTCCGGCCCCTCCCAGGCCGTTCGCTTGAGGTCGAGCAGGTTGTACAAAAACACCGCCTTGCCGCGACCAATTCCGAACTCGCCTTTGCTCAGGAAGAGGGCATAACCGCCGAAGCGCCCACCGTGGGTCACGATCATGCCTTCAGCGCCCCCTTCGGGGATGCTGACCTCAGCAGTGATCGTGTAGCCCTTGTTCAGGATATCGGGCGCGGCGCTGGCCGGTGTGCCGATCAACTCACCCGAATAGGTGAAGGTCGTCCGCCCTGCCGTGAGACTCGGGCGCGGGGTATTCCAGCGCGTGAGCGTCGAGTTGTCGAGCGGCAGCACATTGTACTTCTTCGCTTCGGAGTAGAACAGATCCTTCATCTGCTTGAGCTTGTCCGGCATCTTGGCGGCAAGGTCATTGGACTGCGTCGGGTCGTCCTGGACGTTGTACAGTTCCCAATTGTAGCCGGTGATGACATCAGGTGCCGGCTTGGCGCTTAGCTCCCACGGAATCGTCGCCGGAGTGGTGGCTGCGACCCATCCATCCTGATAGATGGCGCGATTGCCGAGCATCTCGAAATATTGCGTGGTGTGCCGCGTGGGCGCATTGGCGTTCGCCTTGTCCCACGTGTACATCATGCTGACGCCTTCGATGGGACTCTGCTTGATTCCGTTGATCGTGTCGGGTTGTTGAATGCCGGTCGCCTCGAGGATCGTCGGTACGACGTCGATGACGTGAGAGAACTGGCGGCGGATGCTGCCCAGATCCGTGATATGGCCGGGCCAGGACATGACCATGCCCTGGGCGGTCCCGCCGAAGTGCGACGGCACCTGCTTCACCCATTTGAAGGGCGTATCCATCGTCCACGCCCAGCCTGCCGCGTAATGCGGGAAGGTCCGTTCCGATCCCCAGAACGGGTACCAGAGGAACTGATCCTTGACCGGCACGGAGACGCCGTTGAAGCTGGTGAACTCGTTCGGCGTGCCGTTGAGCATGCCTTCAGCGCTCGCGCCGTTGTCGCCACCGATGTAGATGATCAGGGTGTTGTCGAGTTGACCCAGGTCCTCGACCGCCTGGATGACCCGGCCGATCTCGTGATCAGCGTAGGCGAGATAGGCCCCGTAGATGTCCGCCTGCTTGATGAAGAGCTTCTTCTCGTCCCAGCTCAGCGAGTCCCATTCCGGCAGGTCCTTCGGCCATGGCGTGAGCTTGGCATTCTCAGGCATGATGCCGAGCCGCTTCTGGTTGGCGAAGATGGTCTCGCGCACCTTGTTCCAGCCCTCATCGAACAGGTGCATGTCGCTGATCTTCTTGATCCACTCGGGCGTCGGATGATGCGGCGCGTGGGTGGCGCCCGGCACGTAATAGACGAAGAACGGCTTGTCGGGCGCGACCTCCTTGAGCTGTTTCATGTACTGGATCGCCTCGTCGGCCATTGCCGTCTCGAGATTCCAGCCGGGATTGTTGAGGAAGGGATAAATGGCCGTCGTGTTGCGGTACAGGTTCGGCTGCCACTGGCTCGCATCGCCACCCACGAAGCCGTAGAAATGATCAAAACCCATTCCATTCGGCCATTGATCGAACGGGCCGGCCTGACTCGACTGGTAGGACGGCGTGTTGTGGTCCTTGCCGAACCACGAGGTCGCGTAGCCATTCGCCTTCAGGATCGTACCAATGGTGCCTTTCTCGATCGGGATGATGGAGTCGTAACCCGGGAAGCCTGTTGCGATTTCGCCGACCACCCCATAGCCAACCGAGTGATGGTTGCGCCCGGTGATCAGAGCGGCCCGCGTCGGCGAGCACAGCGACGTAGAATGAAAGTTGGTGTATCGCAACCCCGCCTTGGCGATGCGATCCATCGATGGCGTGGGGATGACGCCGCCGAAGGTACTGGGCGCCCCAAAGCCCTGGTCATCCGTCATGATCAGCAGCACGTTAGGCGCGCCTTTCGGTGGCACGATCCGCGGCGCCCACCACGAACTCGACTCCGACGCCTTTTCCTTGATCACGCCGCCAAACTTTGGCGGCGGCGACGGAAGTTGCTGGCCGGTGATGGTGGTCGTGGCACCAGGGGAGCCCGGAGTGCCTGTCACCTGTTGCGCAGCTACCGGAGTCCAGCCGAAGGCCAATACGAATGCGCCTGCAAATGCACTGCGAGGGATTCCCATTGCGAGCACTCCCGTTCAACAAGCAAGGCGCGCAAACCTTGACAGTGCCAAGGACCAGCAGATTGATTTGAATCAACGGCTGCGGAGCATGATACCGGACCCGCCCCTTGGCGCGACGAACACATCGGACTTCCCGTCAGTGAAGCCTTGCATACACCTTCTCGGCCGCGACGAGCCCCGAGCGCTTAGCGCGCTTCCTGTAGATGCGAGCGACACCGAATATTTCTACGGACGTCCGCACGCTGTAGCCGTCCGTCGGCGCGGTTGACGTCGTGCTCGACGATGACGACCTGGAGCCCGCGCAGCAGTCATAAAAGCGACGACTTGAATTGCCTCCCTGTCCTCAGTTGCGGACCGGGAACGGAGTGCTGAGTTACTGGACCTCGGCGATCTTCGGTCCGGATGACGGCATCTGCGCGTTGGTCGCCGAGGGCCGGCTCGGCGGCAATGCCGGGTCCGGCGATCGGAAAGCGGCGTCGGGCGGCGCTCCCTGGGATGGTCGGCGGGCAGCGGTTGCCGGAAGCACGATCACTTTCGCTCCGACTTTCACCCGCTCATAGAGGTCCACGACGTCCTCATTGGTCAGCCGGATACAGCCGGACGAAACCCGCTTCCCGATTGTATCGGGCTTGTTGGTGCCGTGAATCCTGTATTCGGTTTCGCCCAGATACATCGCCCGAGCGCCGAGCGGGTTGCCGGGACCGCCTGCCATGAACCGCGGCAGATAAGGCTGACGCGAGACCATCTCCGCAGGCGGGCGCCAATCCGGCCATTCTGCTTTACGGGCCACGGTCTGCTCACCGGACCATGCGAAACCTTCGCGGCCGACACCAATGCCGTAGCGCATCGCTTGCCTGTCGTTCAGAACGAAATAAAGGAATGTGTTTCCGGTATCGATGATCACGGTGCCCGGCGTCTGGTGGCTGGCGTAGTCAACCACCTGCCGGACAAATGTTCCGGGACCGTCAGCGGCTTTTGGTGGTTCGACCACAGGCGCCGGAGCCGGAATCGGAGCCGGAGCTGACGCATGAGCCGGAGTCGACACGTAAACCGGAGTTGACGACGCCATGGCTTGGGACGCGGACGACTTCCTTGCCGGTTGCACGCCCGCCGGGCGAGACAGCAAACCGTAGCCCAATGCGGCGACGGCCACGGCGCCAATTGCAACTCTCCCGACCATTGGGAGTGCGAGCGTCTTTGCCTTTCCACGTTTGGCCCGCTTACTCATATCTCTCCCCGGATCACCATGCCCGGAAGAGATACCCAGCAAAATTTAAGAAACTTCGAAGCGATTTCGCTCAGGCTGGAACCGTTGGTGGTGGTTAACGCCGGACGTGGACGACGCGCGCATGCCGCCGTCGGGGACGATGGACATGATCGGCTCGCCGGCTAGCGTTCGCGCCAGGCGCGCATCAACTGATCGGAGAGCGGCTTGACCAGGTACGACATCACCGTGCGCTGACCGGTCTGGATGAAGGCTTCGACCGGCATGCCGGCGATCAGCTTCAGCTCGCCCAGGCGTGCGATCTCCGCTTCGGGAACGGCGATGCGGGCGACGTAGAAGCTCGCCGTGCTTTTCTGGTCGACTGCGACGTCGGCAGAGACATTGCTCACCTCGCCGTTGAGTTGAGGCGTGGTGCGCTGATTGAAGGCCGTGAAGCGCAGCAGCACCGGCTGGCCGACCGACAGACGATCGATCTCATGCGGGGGAATCCGCACCTCGACGACGAGCGCATCGTGGGCGGGGACGATGAGCATGATCTGCTCGCCGGGGCTGATGACGCCGCCGATGGTGTGCAGCGCCAGCTGATGCACGGTGCCGTCCTGCGGCGCTCGAATATCGATGCGCTTGAGCTGATCCTCGGCGGCCACGCGCTTCTCGACCAGCTCCGAGGTCTTGGCGCGAATCTCGGCGAGATCCTTTCCGACCTCGCTGCGCAGATCCTGATCGATCTGCATGATTTGCAGCGTGGTCTCGGTGATCCGGCCCCTGGCTTCGGCAATGGCGGCGACCAACGCGCCGCGTTCGCCATGCAGGCGCGCCGCGTCGCGCTCGAGCGTCGTCAGGCGCGTGATCTGGACCAGATTCTTTCGCCACAGGTCGCGCACGCCCAGAAGCTCCTGGTCGATGAAGGTGGTCTCGCGGTCTTTCGCCTGGATCTGCTCGTCGAGCCCGCGGATCTGCTCTTGAAGCTGACCGATGCGCTCGTTGAGCTGCGCCTGCTTGCCGGCGCGGGCGGCGCGGCGCAACTCGAACAGCTTGCGCTCGCCAACGATCAACCGATCGACATCCGGATCGCCGGCACGCGCAGTGAGGTCGGCGGGAAAGTCGAGCCAATCCTGACCGTCGCGCTCCGCCTCGAGCCGCGCCCGGCGCGCCACCTGCTCGTCAAGACTCTTGACGACGATCAGGAGATTGGCCCGCGTCACCGTCTCGTCGAGGCGCACGATCACGTCGCCGGCCTTCACCCGGGCGCCCTCGCGAACGTTGAGTTCACCGACCACGCCGCCGGTCGGATGCTGCACCTTCTTGATGTAGCTGTCGACCACCAGCGTGCCGGAGCCGACGACGGCGCCGGCCAATTCCGTGGTCGCCGCCCAGCCGCCGGCGCCGCCGGCAAGAATGACGACTCCCACAAGGCCGGCGCGCAGGTGCTGGCGGATCGCGTGCGGGACCTGGTTCACCGGCTCGCGGTTCAAGAGTTTGCTCCCTCGGCTACGACCTTAAGCGGCACTGCCGGCCGCGGCTGCATCATCTTGGCCAGCAGCGTGTCCTTGGGTCCGAACGCCTGCACGCGCCCCTCGGCCATCACGATCAATTGGTCCACGCCGGCGAGCGCGCTGGTGCGATGCGCGACGACGATGACGATGCCGCCTCGCGCACGCACGCCGAGAATGGCTTGCGTCAGGGCCTGGTCGCCCTCGGCGTCGAGATTGGAGTTGGGCTCGTCGAGCACCACCAGGAAGGGATCGCGATAAAGCGCACGGGCGAGCGCGATGCGCTGCCGCTGCCCGGCGGAGAGCGCCGCGCCGCCTTCGCCGATCGGGGTGTCGTAGCCTTTCGGCAATCGCAGCACCATCTCGTGCACGCCGGCCGCCCGCGCGGCGGCGATCGTCGCCTCGGCATCGGGGGCGGGCTCAAAGCGGTTGATATTCTGCGCCACCGTGCCCGCGAACAGCTCGACGTCCTGCGGCAAATAGCCGATATGGCGGCCGAGCGCCTCGGAGCTCCATTGGTCGAGCGCGGCGCCGTCCAGCCGCACCTTGCCGCGTGCCGCTCCCCACACGCCGACGACGGCACGCACCAGCGACGACTTGCCCGATGCGCTCGGGCCGACGATGCCGCCCCCCTGCCCCGGGTTCAACGCAAAGGATGCTTCCTGGACCACGACGGTCTGTTCGCCAGGCGGCACCACGGAGACGGCCTCGACCGCGAGCGCCCTGCACGGCGGCGGCAACGGCGTCTTCTCCTCCTCGGCCGGGAGTTGCGCCCATTGCTGCTGCAGACGTTTCCAGCTCTGCCGGGCCGCGATCAGGCCTTTCCAGTGGGCGATGGTGAGTTCGACCGGCGCGAGCGCGCGGGAGGTGAGGATGGCGCCGGCGATGATGATCCCGGCACTGGCCTCCTGCTGAATGACCAGATAGCCGCCGACTCCCAACACCGCCGATTGCAGCACCATGCGCAGCACCTTGGAGGCGGAGCCGAAGCCGCCGGCGATATCGGCGGCGCGCCGCTGGGTGGTCATGTAGATGTCGTTGGCCTCCGACCAGCGCGCGGCAAGGCGTCCGCGCATGCCCATGGCCTGCAGAACCTCGGCGTTTCGGCGACTGGCCTCGGCGAGTGCATTGCGCTGTGCAATCTGGCCGGTGGCTTCCTTGGTGCGCGCACGCGTCAGCCGATCGGTGAGAATGGTCAGGGACACGAGCAGCACCGAGCCGACCGACGCAGTGAGCCCGAGCAGCGGATGAAACAGGAAGCAGATCGTGAGGTAGAACGGAATCCACGGCAGGTCGAACAGCGCGGTCGGGCCGAGCCCGGAGAGATAGCTGCGCACCTGGTCGAGGTCGCGCATCGGCTGCAGCCCGTCGCCGCTTGCGCGCGCACGCAGCGGCCAGCGCGCGACGATGTCGTAGGCGCGTGCCGAGAATGCGCGGTCGAGCCACTCGCCGATGCGGACAAGGATGCGCCCGCGCAGAATGTCGAGGAATGCCTGGAACACGTAGAGGGCGCCGACCAGCGCGGCGAGGCCGATCAGTGTCGGCACGCTGTGGCTCGGCACCACGCGGTCGTAGACTTCCAGCATGAAGAACGAGCCGGTCAGGTACAGTACGTTCAGCATGGCGGTGATCAGGCCGAGCCCGACCAGCACGCCGCGGCAGGCCTGAAGCGGCGAGGCAAGGTCGCGTACGGGCGGTGACCCGTCGTGATCGCCACCGGGCGCAACGCGCGCTCGCCGGCGTCGCGCCAGGCCGAAGCGAACGAGAATGATCGCCGCCCCAATGAACGGCGCCGCCCGTAGGGCGAAGTCGCGCGGCCCGTCGAGAACCGGGCCGAGCCAGACTCGCGCGTCGGCAGCGATTTGAGCGCAGCACTGTGAAAGAATGTCCAGCACGGGCAATGATTCCGAGATTGTTTCAACTCCGGGGGCTTTGGTCCGGCGGCGCTGCTCCTCTGCTTAAGGATGCGCCGCCGGCCGGTTCGCCGCTTGGCTCGTCTGGCGGCCGGCGCTCACTGCCGGTCTCTAGACGCGCCGTCGCGGGCTACACATGGAGCAGCAGATCCTGTATCGGCGTGGTATCGCCGTCGCCGTCGACAATCTGGAACGAGAAGTCGAGGTTGGCGTCGATTGTCCCACTGGTATTCTGCACGAAGCCGATGTCCACGATCTTCAGGACATCCTGCTCGTTGCCGAAGCTGGCGTCGGTGAAGCTCTGGAGCGTGAAGGCGCCGTTCTGGACGCTGCCGCCATTGGCTCCAACCGCGCCGTTCAAGTTGATGCCGGACCCTGTCAGCCCATTTGCGGACTGCATGATCTGGATGCCTTGGATTTGGTAAGTCTCGCCCGAAAGGTTGTAGTCGTTGGCTTCGATAACCACGAGGCCATCATTGTTGTCGAGCGAGAACTCGGTGTTGTACGGGAATGGAACCTGTCCGGTCTTGAAGATGTCCGCATTGTCGACCGTGATGGCCCTTGTGATCTCGTTCCCGTTGGCGTCCTTGAGGTCCAAGATCAGAATCAGGTCTTCACTGCTACCGATGCCATCAAACTTGATGGCAACTCCGGCAGCTTTCGCTGTCGGGTCGGTCGCCTCGTTGGCGATACCAACGTTGCTGTTGAAGAACCTCAGTGTCAGCAGCTCGCCCTGCTGGATCGTGTCACCAGCGACGCCATTCGTGGCCTGAGTTGCGCTCACCCAGTCTTCGTGGGTGTTGGTGACCATGTCGTGGGTGGCACCGCCGTTGTTGAATGTGGTGTCGCCAACAGGCGCTCCGTCGCCGGTCGAGTTAAAGCCGAAGCCGATCTTTTGGGTGATCGAGTTCGCGGTGAACTGCACGTAGAAGTCCTCGTCCACTGCCGTAGTCGGGTCGTCCGCAGCGAGCCGCTCCACTACGATTTCGGGGTGTCCGGTGTTGCTCGTAGGTTCCTTGGACAAGAGCTCGGCGGTGTGCAGCACGTCGAAGCTGAACCCGTCGATTACGTCGTTCAAGGTGAACGTGTAGGTGTCGGCAACCTTGTCAAAGACAAGAGTGCCGCCCGCCGTAGCGTCCTGAACGCCCGCCGTGATCGGGTCCGCGTCGTAGTGGAATGAGAAGTTGAACGACGCAGAGGTAAGGCTCTCTGACGCGAGTGTCACCACGGCGTTAGTGATGTTGGGGTTCTGGGCGTTGGCAACTGTACCCGTCAGGGTAATCTGCACACCTCCGAGGATCGTATCGGCATCGACAAAGTCGCTCACACCCGCCAGATACTCCGCGGCCGTGTGCTTGTCCGTCATGTCGTAGCCGAAGGTCCCGCTGGCCGTCGCTCCCGCGGTGTTGCTAATCTGCTCCGGGGTTTGGATGCCGGGAGCGGCGGGGTCAGCATCGAACGGAGCCGTGATGATCGGATCGGTGTCGTTGAAGGTCAGCGACAGCCCCGCGCTCGTGCTTTGCGACGACGTGGAGTCATTGTCGCCGTCGGTCACCGTCACCGTCGCCACCACGTTGATCAGGCCGTTGAGGTCGAGCGTGTTGTCCTCGCCTGGACCTTGCGTATTCGAGTGCTCAAGCGCAACCAACGATGTCAGCGTTACCGTCGTGCCGGACAGCGTCACCGTGAACGCGGTCGCATCGAGCGTGGTGTCGTTGTCGCTGTCGTACTTGCCCGAGATCTGGGTGGCTGAATCGGCCACCAACGTGATCGCATGGTTGCCTTCCGTCGTCTGCAGCCCGGTCGCCGCGTTCACCAGGGATAGCACGTAACTGACATCCGACGTGTATCCGTCGACCGCGCTCGCCGTGAAGCCCGGAGCCGTGATCGTCGCCTGGCTCTGCCCCGCAGCCCCGCTCGCCTCGGTCACCGTGGCGGAGCCAACCACCGGCACGGCCGTGACCGAGAGCGACGGATCGGTGTCGTCGAAGGTCAGCGACAGCCCCGCGCTCGTGCTTTGCGACGACGTGGAGTCATTGTCGCCGTCCGTCACCGTCACCGTCGCCACCACGTTGATCAGGCCATTGAGGTCAAGCGTGTTGTCCTCGCCTACACCTTGCGGCGAGTTCGAGTGCTCAAGCGCAACCAACGATGTCAGCGTCACCGTCGTACCGGACAGCGTCACCGTGAACGCGGTTGCATCGAGCGAGCTGTTGCCGTCGCTGTCGTACTTGCCGGAGATCTGGGTGGCCGAATCGACCACCAGCGTGATCGCGTGGTTGCCCACCGTCGTCTGCAGCCCGGTCGCCGTGCCGCCCGCCAGGGCCAGCTCATAGCTCACATCCGTCGTGTAGCCGTCGACCGCGCTCGCCGTGAAGGTCGGCGGCGTGATCGTCGCCTGGCTCTGCCCGCCAGCTCCGCTCGCCTCCACCACCTCGGCGGCGCCAACCACCGGCGCGGCCGTGATCTCGAGCGTCGGACCGTCATCGTCGAAGTTGATGAACGAGCCGACCTCTTCGGTGTGGGCGTTGGTGCTCGTCACCGAGTAATGGAACTCGGTGATGTCGCACCCCTCGTTGGCATCGACCCCCGCGACCTGCAGCCGATCCATTGGGCTGGCGGTGGTGATATCGACGGTGGTGACGTTGTCGAGCCCGGTGATGGTGACGGCGTTCCCGGTGCCGCTAAGCCCCGTGATGGTAACGTTGCCGCTTCCCGTGGCATAGGTGCCGTCCGCGGTGATGATGGAAGCAAACCCCGATGCGCCGGTCAGCTTGATGCTGGTGATGTCCACGGCGGTGGTCGCGGTGCCGTCATAGAAGTTCGAGCCTTGGTCATTGCCGGTATTGTTGAAGGCACTGATCGTGATGTCCACCCGCTTGTCCGGCTGAGAAGGCGTGATCTGGTTGATCGTGAACCCGGCCTGCGTGATAGTTTCTATATGGCTGCCGTACTGAATCTCCGAGGCATCAGTACCTGCGGGCTGGGTACCGCCGGTCACGAAATCGACCTGGAGCGTTTCGCCCGGATTGATGCTCTGGTTTTTGACGCCGAAGCCCTGTTCACTCACGTTGGCGGTTAGACCGTTCAGACCTATCACCAGAACCTGCTTGGAAGCGTCACTGGACGAATCGATCAGGTAGAAATCACGATTGCCGGGCGCGGCGTTCGAGCCCAGGAAACTGACCGTGGAGGTACCCTCGACCGAGGCGAACACCTTGTCGGTCAGGTCGATGCGGTCGTCCGGGTTGGTATCATCCGGATGGAACAGCGGCACATACTGCACCGTATAAAGGTCCGCATGGGTGGCGCTGGTGCTGACCAGTGCGAACGAAAACGCCAGCGGTCCGGTCGGATCGGGCGCGGCGTTCGCGTCAGAGGTCCCGATGACGCCGATCACTACGTTGGCATGGGTGGCGTCCTGGAATAACCAGACGTAGTTGCCATCGACTGTCTTGATGCCGCTGTTCACGCCCACGGTGGTGGAAAACGGAGTTCCGTTGGAATCCTGGGTGAGAACGACCGAGGTGATCGTTTCCCCCGCGCTCGCCGAGGCCACCACGAAGTCGGCCTGGACGGCAACCTCCGGTGAGGTCAGCCCGCCCGCACTATCAAGACTGAGGAGATACGTTACGGTCGAATTGCTGACGCTGCTGTCATCGTCCTGAAGGCCGGTGGTCTCGTCGATGACGAGTTCTTGAGTCGTGATGTCGAGTGCCATTGTATTCTCCTATCGGTTCAGCATTGGATGCCGAGAGCCATAAGACCGACCGCATCCTGGCGGGCGACCGGCCCCGAAATTCCTGGGTGACGGAAATTCCATGCGCCGGCTCTTCGGCGATCCACCGCGTTTGCCACGAGGAGCCGTCGGCTCGTTGAGAACGATCTGCCAAAGGAAATGGGGCGTAGCGAAGCTTGCGCCTACTTCGCGCTCGCCCTTGCTACCCTGCTTGAAGCGTCAGTGCGGAAAACGAGCACCGGCAAGAAAATGATCAAACACTTTTGCATGCTATGCTCCCTCGATCTGCTGCAAACCGCTTCGAAGGCAAGTGGAGAAGCAAACGAGATGCCGTAGCTGAAATTGCAACGCCAACGCATACGAAGCGGTTCTGCCCGCGTGATCAAATGTAAAATCTGCAATCGCTGACGCGAGGCAAACCCAGGCGTCGAAGTTCCTAGTAAGATCGCAAGAGAGCTCCCGGTAAATGGGCGAAAAGGTGGTACTAACTTCGAGGTGGGGCACCTCGCCGCACGATGACAGGGACAAGGACAGCATCGCTGCACACTCGTGCAGATAGTGCTCGATGATGCTCTACAGCCTGCAGCGCCATCCCCTCACCCTTCCACCCGGTACAGCCTCCACCGCTCCGGCACGCCCTTGAGCCGGTGCACGCCGTGATCTTGCAGGCTGATCGCGGACTGCGCCTTCAAGAGCTCCTTCACCGCGCTCGAGACCAGGACCTCGCCGGCGCGCGCCTTGGCGGCAATGCGGGTGCCGATGTGGAAGGCGAGGCCGACCATTTCGCCGCCGCTGATCGTGTATTCGCCGGCGTGCAGGCCCACCCTGATCTCGAGGCCCAGCGTGCGCACGGCCTTCTGGATCGCGGTCGCGCAAGTGATGCCGGCGGCGGGCGCCTTGAAGGTCGCCAGCACACCGTCGCCGGTGGTCACGACTTCCTTGCCGCGCGAGCTCTTCAGCTCCCTGCGCACGGCGGCGTAATAGTGGCCCATCACCTTGGTCCAGCGCGCATCGCCGAGCTTGGCAGCCTTTGCGGTCGAGCCGACAATGTCGACGATCAGGATGGTGGCGAGCGCCTGCTTGAGCTCGGCGCTGCCTGCGGCCGATGGGCGCCGGTTCGCGATGGCCCCGGTCAGCGGTTCATAGCGGTGGTTGCGTCGCCGCGCGATCGCGGCCCGGGCATAGTCCTGGGCGCGCTGCGCCGTGCGGCAGCGGATCGTCTTCTCCTGCGGCACGCGCGTCCAGTAGACCGTTCGCACGGCACCCGTGCCATGCACCTCCACGGCGCCCCACTTCAGGAAGATCGTCGAGCCGGCACGCCTGATGCACCACGCCTTCGACGTGTACCCTGAGACGTTCGACTGATGGACACCGATGCGAAGGAATTTGGGCATGAACGAGCGGCTGATCGCAGGACCGTCTGGGCGACTTGCGGTCAAGCGTAGTGGCACATGCTCGCGTTGGCAACGGTGCTTCCGGGCTCGCTCCTCCGTTCTCCGCATCCTAGGCGCCCCTGCCGTTCTGCTTGCCGATCGTGCAGCGCCATGCAGCCAGACGCTCGGCCGGATGCTGCGCCATCCATTCGGCGAGCTGCGGCGCGCCCATCAGGCAGGACTGCATCGTCACGTCGGCGAAGTCCGAGGTCGTGACGATCTGTTCATGACAGTCCGTGGGAGAGGAAAGGCGACAGAGCACGGCAATGATCCGGATCATCTCACGCAAGCTCCTTCGACCAGTCGTACCCGGCTTTGGCGGCCGAGCGCGCCACCGACCTTTCTGCATCGGCGCTTGAGGCCTTTTCGGCGCGCCGCTGATAGTCGCCGGCGAGAATCTTCAGCCGCGCCGCAACCGCATCGTCGGTCATGCTTCGGGCCGCGCGGAGCAGGCTCTGCGCCGTTTCCATATAAGCCTTGCCTCGTCGTGACATCTGGAGCGTCATGGGATCCTCACGCGGTTCTCTGCAAGCGCATCGAACGCGATCGGAAAACGGCCCATCCAGTCGCGGTCATCCCGGCGGCGCGTGGCGAAACGTTCGACGCACTTCTTGGAGCAAAGAGGCCTCCGCCAGGCGTAGTACCGAA
Source organism: Bradyrhizobium sp. cir1 (assembly GCF_014198245.1). Classification (GTDB taxonomy): domain Bacteria; phylum Pseudomonadota; class Alphaproteobacteria; order Rhizobiales; family Xanthobacteraceae; genus Bradyrhizobium. The sequence continues at coordinate 101,678 of NZ_JACIHE010000014.1, read as the reverse complement.
CGAGACCGAATCTGCCGTCGCAGACCGCGCATCGCCCGGTTCGACCATGAAGATTTTCGGAGCAGGTTGGCATCGAAGCCTCCTCTTGTTGTCACGCCGGATGTCGCCAATCACCTCTTCTGTTGCACCGGGACCTGTCTCGGTTCCCGATGAAGCGGCGGCACTCGTCGTCTGAGCCGCCAACGACATCAGCTTACGAGTCCCGCGCAGCGATCTCTTTCAACAAGACGTCCTCAATTGCCCATCCGCACGACGCGCGACCCCGCGCATGAAGCGGTGGCAGGCAAACGTGCGTTTGCGCAACCGGCACGATCCGGGAAACGCCGCGAGGAGGCGTGATCGCGGGGCGTTCAAGCCGGCCCCGCCGGGAAGGTGACATGGAGACGAGTGACGACGACCGCGCGGTCTCGCGCGTGTCAGCCCGCGAACGCAAACAGCTCGATCGGGTCGCTGAAACCGCGCACCTCGTATTTGCCGACCCGCTCCAGCTCGAACTTCGGCTGGACCTGCTCGGCAAAGTCGCGCGACAGCAGCACGTTGCGCCCGAGCTGCTTGGTGAGCGCCTCGAGGCGAGAGGCCATGTTGACGGCGGGGCCGATCACGGTGAAATCGAGCCGGCTCGAAGATCCGATATTGCCGTACATGACGTCGCCGACATGGACGCCGATGCCGTAGTTCAGGGGCGCGCGGGCGCTGCTCTTGTTGCGCTCGTTCAGCGCGGCCATGGCTCCCCTCGCTTCGCTCACGGCATGCAGCAGGTTGGCGCAGGCATCCGGCTGGCTCAGCGGAAAGATGGCGAGCAGGCCGTCGCCGATGAATTTCAGGATCTCGCCGCCGTGCCGCGCGATCGGCTCCGACATCGCGTCGAAATAGTCGTTGAGGAGATCGATGACGTCGTCGCGCGGCCAGTTGTCGGAGATTTTTGTGAAATCGCGCAAGTCGCAGATCATGATCGCGGCGCGCACCGTGGTGCCGGTGCCGCGCCTGGTGGCGCCGGCCAGGATCAGCTCGCCGGCATGGGCGCCGACATAGGTCTCCAGCAGCGTTCGCGCCAGGCGATTCTTGATGCGGATCTCGCTGACCAGCGCCAGCACCGGCAGCACGTTCTTCAGGGCCGCGATATGGGCATCGTCGAAACCGCCGGGACGATCAGTCGCGAAAGTGACGAAATGGCGCTTGCCGAGCGTGTGATGGAGCGGCCAGGCAACGTAGTCGGTCAGGCCCTTCGCGCGCATCTCGTCATAGAGCGCATGCTTGCGGCCGAGCGACGGATCGCCTTCGAGCTTTTCGCGGAGCTCAGTCGCGCCGTCCATCATTTCGTTGATAGGACTGCCGATGAACTCGGATCGCTCGAGCACGTCGAAGTCGACCCGCGTTATCTTCGCCTCGCGCATGCCGTCCGACCACATGAAACCGGCGCCGAGCCATTGCGGATGCTGGATCCGGATGTGCATCGTCGACCGCTTGAGCGGAATGCCCGCCTGCTGGAGACGGATGCACATCTCCGCGAAGATATTGTCGATGAAGCGCTCGTCGCGCGTGCCGTTGGTGAGCCAGTGGACGACGCCGTCGGACAGCGTGGGGGGATTTTGGTGTGGCGCGTTCATATCCGGCCCCTTCGCGGCGGTCTGCATCGGCAGGAGATATAGTGCACGGGCCGGGCCGCGCCAACCTAGCCAGTTGCACGGATTGCGCGCATCCCGAGGGCGGTTGCAGCCTAAAGCGCAATGAGATTAGGATTAAGCGTCATCGCGCTTTAGGTTGTTGTTTACGCATGATCTTTCCGGAAAACCGCTTCGCACTTTTCCGGATCATGCTTTAGCCGACGGGCTGGATCGACGCCAACACGGCCAAGCCTGAAACGAGCGCCAGACCGGACGCCTCGGTCAGCTCGACCTTCAGCGTGCTGCCGTCGGGAACGAGGATATCCTCGCTATTGAGACGAAGGCTGCAATCGCCGGAAACCGCGTAGACGAGATGCGTGCCGGCGGACAATGGCCGCTCGCCCGGTTCCCTCAGCGCTGCAAGCTCGATCTCTGCAGCTCCCCGCCGCGCCATCAGGTTCACGACCTCGACGGGACCTTGCTCGAGCGCGGTCACGATCTCGAGTTCGCCGGTGAAGCGCACCGTCGTAAAAGGTTCACGCTCGTCGAATTCCTGCATCGGCGATTTCAGCACCAGCCCGCGGCCCTTGACGACCATCTGCAGGCGGTCGATGCCGGGCATGTAGGAGAACGGACCAGGCGTCACGATCGGCGTGGACGCGAAGCGCCAGAGCAGGCTGTCCCAGTCCTTCACCGGGCTGTCTGCACGATGGGCGCCCGTAATGTCGGTGAGAATGCCGCCGCCATTCTTCCAGGGCGAACGGGTGTAGTCTTCGGGTTTCAGCAGCGTGATTTTCATGTGTTGGGACTGTCCGAGCGAGGCATGTGTGCGGATGTAATAGCACATCATCGTAGCCCCTCGCCTTCACTCGGCCTTGCCGCCTTTCAGCTTCGGCAGGGTCTCGACGATCTTCTGCTTGCCGTCGATGATCTCGGCAAGGAAGCTGGCGCGTTGAGAGGCGATCCGTGATAGATTGACTCTCGTGTCCGAACCTTCAGCGAGGCAAGCATGTCCGACACTGACAAGGTTTTCGCCGGCTCGATTCCGAAAATCTACGACGAATATCTCGTCCCGCTGATCTTCTCCGTCTATGCGCAGGACATCGCACGGCGCGTCGCCGCGCGCGCTCCTTCCGTGCTGCTCGAGATCGCCGCGGGCACCGGCGCAGTGACGCGCGCAGTGGCGGCGGCGCTGCCGCGCGGAATCCGTTATGTCGCGACCGACCTGAACGAGCCGATGCTCGCGGTCGCCGCGCAGCGCCAGGCGAGCGATGATCGCATCACCTGGCGTCAGGCGGATGCCACCGCCCTGCCCTTCGGCGATGGCGAGTTCGACGTCGCCTGCTGCCAGTTCGGCGCGATGTTCTTTCCGGATCGCGTCAAAGCTTATGGAGAGGTGAAGCGCGTCCTGAAGCCGGGCGGCACGTTCGTGTTCAACGTCTGGGATCGCATCGAGGACAACGTGCTCACGCATGAAGCGACAGTCGCGCTCGAAAAGCTGTTTCCCGACGATCCGCCCCGATTCATGGTCCGGACGCCGCACGGCTATCACGACAAGGCCGTGATCAGAACCGACCTCGAACGTGCGGGCTTCCACGACATCACAATCGAATCGCGATCCGAGATCAGCCGCGCGCCGTCGGCCGAATACGTCGCGATCGCGCTCTGCCAGGGCACGCCGCTGCGCAGCGAGATCGAGGCAAGGGATGCCAGCAAGCTGCAGGCTGCAACCGATATCGTTGCCGACGCGATCCGGACGCGGCATGGAGCCGGAGCGGTCGAGGGCAAGATCCAGGCGATCGTGATCGAAGCGCGCCGGTAATCGGCCTCAGCCCGGCGCGCGCAGCGTGCCTTACCACCAGCTCCGCTGCATCGGCTGCGTCGATTGATAGTACGGGTACTGGCCGCGCTGCCGGCGCGGATTGACCGGTTGCGCGTACGGATCGCGCTGCTGGAAGAAGAAGCCGAAGCCGTTGCCGCCATTGTCCCAGCCGTCGTCGCTGGCAATGTCCATCGGCGCGGTCGGCTTGCGCGTGATGAAGCCGCCCTGGGGATGGTTGCTCAGCACCGCGACGAACTCGGTGCGGTAGTTGGTCTCGCTGCTCAGCGGCTCGTCCGAGATGATGATCGAGGAGCGCGGCAGCGCGGTCGGACCGATGCGATCCCAGACGTCCTGCGGGATGGTGATGCGGTCGAGCGCGTCCTTGGCGTCGTCGCCGTTTTCGATCGTGACCACGCTCCAACGCAGGCCCGTGTCGGTCTTCGCCATCGCCGTGAAGATATGCGTGCCGAGCGGCTGGTCGGGATTGCGGATCGTGACGGGGACCTCGATGCTGGTGTCGAACACCTCGCCGCCGCCATCCGGCGCCGGCTTGTGCGTGTTCCGCCGCACATAGAGCTTTTGCGTCGCGCGGCTGATGTAGACCGACACCGGCTCGAGCGCGAGTTTTGCATCGGTCGCTGCCTTCACCGCATCGGCCTTCCTGGCCGCCGCCGTCTTCGCGGCCTCCTTCGTCGCGGCGACGGCGTCACGCTTCGGCTGCGCCGCGGCCTTGGCGGCATCGAGCTGCGTCGTCGCGTCGGCGGCCCTGGCGGCCGCCTTCTGCTTCAGCTCCTCGGCCTTGGCGCGGGTCTGATCGGTCTTTGCATTCGCAAGCGTCTTGTCGGCGAAGGCGAGCTCGGCGTCGGCCCGGGCCTTCTGCTGCTCCAGCTTGCGCAGCGATGCCGGGAGCGAGGCCGCCTCCTTCGCGGCCGCGGCCGCAGCCTTCTTGGTCTCATCGGCGGCCCGTATGGCCTCCTCGGCCTCGGCGGAGAGCTTGTCGATGCGGCCCGGCGCCGCCGCGATCGCCTCCCGCTTCGGCACGAACAGCGAGGGATGGGTGAAATCGACCGGAGCGGCGTCATTCGGCGAGATGATCACCCGCATGCCGATGTTGGTCTTGTCGAACAGACCCTCGGCAAAGCCGAACGGCATGCGCACGCAGCCATGCGAGGCGGCGTAGCCCGGAAGCGGCCCACCATGCAGCGCGATACCGTTCCAGGTGATGCGCTGCATGTTCGGCATCCAGGCATCGTCATACATGGTCGAGTGGTGGTCCTTGTCCTTCTCGACGATGGCGAAGACGCCGGCCGGCGTCTCGCGTCCCGTGGTGCCGGTCGAGACCGGCGCGCGCAGGATCCAGCCGTCGGCATCATAGAAGGTGACCTGCTGGCTCTTGATCGACACGACCGCCATGATCGGCTCGCCCGCCTCGCGCTGCGCCACCGCCTCGGCTGGCTGACGGGCCTGCTTGGCTGCGGATGCCGGGCCCAGCGTCGCGAATGCGACCATCGCGGCCAGGGTCACAATTCCGGGAGGCACCCAACGCCGCATCGCCACGGTGGATTGCGCCGTTGTCATCAGGTTTTTCATGCCATCCTCGGTCGAAATGCCAGTCCGCGCGTGCCGGTCAAATCTCAGTTTGCGATCTCTGAATTAAGAAATCACAGCCGCCATACGTTCCGTCTGTGGCGATATTCGGCACGCTCCGGCGGCAAATCTCTCATATACGACGGCCTGCACCGGCGGAAGGGCGCTTGCGGCCCAGGCTGGTCCGGAGCTGGCGGTCCACCGCTGCGGCAGAATGTCCGGGGACTGGCGGCGGTTGCAGCCGGCCCGGCCGACGTCAGGGCGGCGAGACCACGCCGGACAGAGGCGCGCTACACGCCCAGCGCCTTCCGGTTAAAGGTCCGCAGCACACGGAGCGACAGCGTGCGCACATTGGCGACATTGAGCAGCCAGGCCGCCGCGGCATAAGCGAGACCGCCGGCAAGGCTCACGATGGTGAGCGCGACGAAACCGGTGCCGTCGATCTGCGTTCGCGCGACCAGGATCGCTGCCGCCATCACTGCTGCGGAGGCGGCCACGCCGGCGAGGCGGCTCGCGTCGAACGGCACCGGATGGGCACGGTGCATCAGGACGACCGCAACGACGAAGCCGATCACCTCGGTCGCGAGCGTCGCCAGCGCGGCGCCATTGATCCCGTAGCCTGCCACCAGCGCGAACATCAGGACGATGCTCACCGCCAGCGTGAGGAAGGACTGCGCCGCCAGCATGAAGGGACGCTCGGCGAGCTGAAAGCTGATCTGGACGTAGAACTGGTTGGCGATGCCGAAGAAACGGGCGAGCACCAGGGTCGGCAGCAGTGCCGACACGCCGGCACGGAAATCGACGCCCACGAGCGTGCCCGCAACCTGGTCGGTTGCGAGCGCCAGCCAGATCGCGACGGGTGCGACGACGACGAGCAGCAGCTCGAGGCTCTCGGTCAGCCGCTCGCGCGTGACCTCATTGTTCTTCTCCGACAGCGACCGGAACACCAGGGGCACGGTCGCAGCGGCGACGCTGGACGCGATCATCACCATGAACTGGCGCGGCAGGTCGGCGGCAACGCCGAAGATGCCGGCGGCGTCCTTGCCGAGGAGATAAGCGACGATGAGACGGTCGCAGCTCGAATACAGCGCGACCGAAAGTCCGGCCAGCGTCAGCGGCAGGCCGTAGCGCGCGAGCTGCATGAACTGGCTGCGCTGGAAGCGCGCGATCCTGGTGCGGTCGCCGACGAGATTGAGAATGATGCCGGTGAGCGAGCCAAGGCCAAACGCCGCCAGCAGGCCGAGGCCGCCCCAGCCCAGCCAGATTCCGGCGAGCCCGAAGCCGACGCTCGCCACGCTGCGCACGATCGAGATCGCGGCGAAACGATAGGGCCGCAGCTTGGCGCGCTCGAACTCCTGGCCGACATCGACCGCATTGGCCATGATCGCGACGAACATGCTGGCGAGCAACAGCTCGACACTCACATCGCTGCGGAACAGGAACACGAGCGGGGTGGTGGCACAGAGCACAGCGACCGTGAGCCCGAAGGCGACCATCGCCGTGCCGCGAAAATCCACCTCCGCCGACATCGCCTGATAACGCGACACCGACAGCTTGATCCAGGCAAAGAAGATCGCGCCGAGAATGCCGGCAAGGCTGATGCCGACGACATAGACACCGTATTCCGCCGGGCTCAGGAGCCGCGTGTAGGCGGTGACCGCGAAGAAGCCCACCGCCGCCGGCAGGATGTAGGCCACGAGGTAAATCGAGAAATGGCGGTTCAGCATGCGAGCACGGGACCGGCGGCGCCTTGAAGATTAACGGGACGTTAAAACAGTTGGCCTTTGCTGCGGCCGTCGCACCAGCGCCGCGAGCGCCGATCAAGATAGTCGCATAAGCCTGCAAATCGGATCGCGAATGAAACGTGTCAGCGGTTATCGCGCGTTAGCGTTAAATTTGCCCTGTCCTTGTAGGAACCGGCGCGATCACAGAAAAGAAGCAATGATATCAAAAGGTCGCCCGACCCATCCGATGCGTGGACGTGACTGACATGGACGTTGCCGAACGAACGCGGGCGCACCCGACCTCCCGGCCGCATGGCGGCACCGACGCTCCGCTCGTTCCGGCGGATTTCGGCTCGCAAAACCGCGAGAGGATGGTCCTCAACCTCTTCTTTGAAGAGCGCGACGACCGCTGGCTTCCCGGTGATCGCCACATCCGGCCGCTGCTGCGGCGCCTGGTCAAGGGCGAGTCCTTCATCAGCGGACAGCGCCGCGTCCTGCTCAATCTGTGCGCGGGCCTCGACCGGCTCGGCATCCGCTACCGCGTCAACGACTATCGCTACATCCAGAAGCACCCCGAGGAGCTCGCCTGCATCATCGGGCGGCCGTTCGTGCTCGACTGGTTCAAGTGGAAGAACCCGCTCCTGCTCGGCGTCGCCATGTATGACCACCCGGTCGATGCACCGGAACGCCTGAACGACCTGCAGGTGAAGCGCGTCCTGGTGCCGTGCAGATGGTACGCCGACATGTTCCGTCCGCACTGGCCCCATGTCGACGCCTGGCCCGTCGGCATCGACACCGACCTGTGGACGCCGACACCGGCCGACCGCAAGAGCGTGGACGTGCTGCTCTATGACAAGGTCCGCTGGGATTACGAGCGATATGAGTCCGAACTGATCGAACCGATCCGCAGGCATCTCGAAGCCGGCGGCCGCACGGTCGAGGTGATCCGCTACGGTCATTACAAGGAAGACGACTACAAGGCGGCGCTGGCGCGTTGCCGCAGCATGATCTTCCTGTGCGAGCACGAGAGCCAGGGCATCGCATGCGAGCAGGCGCTGTCGAGCGGCGTCCCCGTCTTTGCGTGGGATCGCGGCGGGCCGTGGCAGGATCCGAAGTATTTTCCGCACAAGGTGCGGTACGAGGGCGGCGTATCCTCGGTGCCTTATTTCGACGCACGCTGCGGCATGACCTTCGCCGACGCCGCCGGCTTCATCTCCGGCTGGAGCGCGTTCTGGTCGCATGTGAACGCCGGTGACTTCGCGCCGCGCGACTATGTGACCGAAAATCTGACGCTCGAGAAGGGCGCGCTTCACTATTACGAGATCGCCGAAGCCGTGATGCAGAACCACGCGTGACCAGGCTCGACAGACGCGAATTTCTCCTCGGCAGCGCCGCGACGTTCGCGGCGGGCGTCTCCGCGTCAGCGTTACCGGCCTCTAAAATCGCCCAGCGTCGTCCGGGCTTTGGTGCTGCGGCAACGCTCTGGGACCTGCAAGCCGATCCCAGGCTCGGCGAGGCCATCAGCACCTATTGCACGCAGGTGGTTCCGGTGCTCGAGCTGAAATGGCCGATGCTGCGGCCGGACGCGCACACCTTCGCCTTCGAGCGCGCCGATGCGATCCTGGACTTCGCGCGGGCGAACGATCTGACCATGCGCGGACACGCGCTCGCCTGGTATCACGACATTCCGGACTGGACCAAGCAGATCAAGGACGCCAAGGGCGTCGAGCGCGCGTATCTCGACCACATCGGCACTGTTGTGTCCTACTACAAGGACAAACTGACGTCGTGGGACGTCGTCAACGAGCCGATCCCGGACAACCCGAAGGGGATCACCGACCGGCGCGATACGTTCTGGACGCAGCATCTCGGCAAAAGCTGGATTCCGCTGGCGTTCCGCACGGCGGCCGCGGCCGATCCATACGTAAAGCTCGCGATCAACGAATACGACATCGAATCGGTGAAGGACTCCTTCATCGCCAAGCGCGCGGCCTACCGCAACCTCATCATGGAGCTGCTCGACCAGGGCGTTCCGCTGCACGCCGTGGGACTGCAATCGCATCTGCATGCCGAGCTCGAGATCGACACGCATGGCCTCGCCGAATTCGTCACCGAGCTGCGATCATGGGGGCTCGAGGTGCTCGTCACCGAGCTCGACGTCGACGACCAGAAGCTGACGGGCAATCCGGCGGAACGCGACACCATCGTCGCCAAGCGCGTCGACGATCTGCTGACGGCCGTCTCGGCCAGCGGACCGGTGCGCTCGATCCTGACCTGGGGCATCTCGGACCGCTACAGCTGGATCAACGGCACCTTTGCCCGCAAGGACAAGCAGCCGAACCGTCCGCTGCCGCTCGACGGCGAGTTCAAGCCGAAGCCGTTCCTGGACGTCATCAGCAAGTTCACGAAGGACGCCTGAAGGCTAACCTGCCTTCGGCGTCTCGAACGCGGGTGCGTCCCCGATCTGATCGGGAGCCAGGCTCGGACTGCGCCTGTCAGCCGAGTTCAGCCTGAACACGTCTCGGATATCCTCGATCGAGGTCGACGAATAGGACTGGATGCAGAGCGCGACCTGCTCGGGGGAAGCTGCGCGCATCATCGCCTCGATCGCCGACCGGTCCAGGCGGGTGTCGTCCCAGTGCGACACCGCGATGCTGTCTTCCGTCACCCGATGGGCCGCCAGATGCGTCGGCGAACTGGCGACGAAGTTTCCGTAGAGCAGGTATTCCGAGAACTTCTTCATTCGGCACAGCGCCAGAGCCCAGCTCAGGCCCGTCGCCGACTTGATGGCGTCGGTCATCGCGCGCGCGGTGTCCTTGTCCCAGACCAGCGCGTTGCCGACATAATCGTCGGCCGGGAACGAGCGCTCCTTGACACCGAGAAGCTGATCCACGGTGCGCAGCCACAGCACATGCAAGGGATGGTCGGCGTCGATCCCCTTGCGCGTGACGAAGAGCGGCGTCTTCTCAGCCCCGGCATACCGGCCGACGTCGAACTCGCGGAAGAACAGATTGTCCGAATCCAGGATGCAGACGCGCTGCTCGGGCGCATTGAGGACGCCGGCGATCTTCAGGATCTGCTGGATGTGCCAGCCGTGCACGGGCGACGACAGCAGCGACAGCCAGACGCGTCGTTTGCTGATGAACTGGAGCGCCGGCGGCAGCGCGAACAGCCATTTCGGCAAGTAACGCGAGGCCGGAACGATGACGCGCTTGTCGGACGCGAAGCGCGCGAACAGCGGCACGTCCTCATCGTTAACGAGAACATAATGCCGCGTGTATCCCGTCAGCCAGGTGTCGATGCTCTCGCTGAGCAGCGAAAAGCGTTCGATATCCTTGGCATAGCTCGCAGTCAGCAGGGCAACGGAATGCATTGGGCGCGCTCGAATGGCGATCTGGCCGCACTCATAGCCGCACCGCGAGATGCTGGAAACTCACAAACGGAATCAAGGTAAAATGAAACGAAGCGTTAGCCATCCGACGGCAGCCTTGCTTCGAGAGTCTGCCGGACAGCTACGACCTCGTACGTGGCGGCAGATAGCGCACATTCTCCATCTTCAACCGCTGGTTCTTCAACTCTTCGACGAGCCGGTCGCGAACGCTGCGGGCCCATTGATAATCGAAGCGAACGACCATGCCCGGTTCAGGTGCCGGCAATTGCTCGCTCAAGCCGTCACCTAGTCCAGCAGCTTGTCGAGATGATCATGCCGGGAATCCATCTCGACATTGGCCAGATCCTCCGCCAGATCGGCGGGCAGTTCTCCGATCCTGTAGACCCTCGCGCTGGCGGCTTGTTCGAGGCGGTTGAACTCATCGATGGACATCATGACGTGCCGCCGGCGACCGCGATGCGTGATCGCAATCGGTGCAACGAGGGCTGCGTCCTGGACCTCGCCTAACCGCCTTTGCAGATCCTGCGCACTGAACTCCTTTAGATCCCGCATGCCTCACCAGATCACATCAAAACCGCGAAATATGTAATTCATATATTCCATGTATTCAACGGCGAATGCCAGAAGAACATAAAACGTCGTATTTTTAACGACTTAGCCATCCGACGGCAGCCCCTGCTCGAGCCTGCGAAAGCGCAGCGGCGCCAGAGCGGCGGCGCGCTGCCACCAGTCGGCGACGCGGTCGTCGAGCGCGGTCATGCCGCGGCCCTGGCCGGGGAATATCCGGATCTGCTGCACCGCCTCGGCCTCGAAGCCCTTGCCCCTCCGATTGATCTTGATCACCGCGCCTTCGCGATCCCGCTGCGTCAGCGGCACCAGGAGGCGCCCGCGCGGACGCAGCGACTGGAGCCAGAGCGGATGCGGGTGCGAAAAGCCGGCGTGGACGATGATGACATCGGCGGACTCGTCGAGCGCTTCACAGCCGTCACCGTGAACGACCTCAACGTTGCGATATGGGTGAAGGTAATTTGCAGCGCGAGCGGCAAGCCGCTCGTCGCATTCGATCGCACGCACCCTGCCCCTTGGACCCACGATCTCCGCCAGCACCGCCGAGAAATAGCCGAGGCCGCAGCCGATCTGCACGACGTCGTCTTTCTGACCGATCTCGAGCACGTCGATCAGATGGGCCCACAGGCTCGGCAGGCCGGTGTCGAGCTTGCGGCGCGCGTCGATCGCGACTAGCACATTGTCATAGAGATGAACTGGGTCGGCGTCCGGCGTCAGCCGGTAGCTGCGCGCCGCCTCGCTCTTGATACGCCAAGGGCCTCTGGCCAGAAAATCCTCGCGCGGAACGGCAGCGAGCGCGTCGAGCAGACGCTTGGAGGAAATTCGCTCGCGCCTGGCAATCAACTCCACATAGCGCGCACGCGCGGCGGCAAGATCGCTCATCTCGCCGCATCGGCCTGTTCACGAACCGGCACGTCCGCATCGAGCTCGTTGACCAGCTGCATCGCCTGCTTCAGGTCCGGCGTGTAAAAACCTTCGCTGAACCTGCCCACGATCGGCACGAGCAGCAGACGTGCGTGCTCACGCCTGCCGGCCTGCTGCGACAGGCGTGCCAGGCTGACGGCGGTGCGAAGCTCCCAGGACAGCGCACCCTGCTTGCGGGCGACCTCCAAGGACAGGCCGAACAGGTCCTCGGCCTCCTGCGCGGAGGCCGGGTCGCCGCCCGACAGCGTGATCTCACCTTGCAGGCGATAGACCTCGGCGAGGTAGGAATGATCGCCGGTTCGCCGCGCGGTCGCGAGCGCGCCGTCCAGCGCGCGCAAGGCGGCATCGCGCATCCCGACCTTGGCATAGGCTTCAGCCAGCAGGCAGCGGAACCAGCAACCGGCGAGCCAGGAATCCATCGCCTCGTATTCGTCGAGGCCGAAGCGCATCTGGCTGAGACCTTCGTCGGCCTCGCCGAGCTGCGTCAGTGCCCATCCGCGCAGGATCGCGGCCTGCTGCTTCCAGTGCAGGAAATTGTGCTCGGTGGCGATGATCATGGCCCGGTTGGCGTGGTCGCGCGTGCCCTCGACGTCGCGCAAATGCTGGCAGAGATAGGCGCCGAACACGAGCGCGAAGGCGAGCGTGAAGGGATGGCGGATCTTCTCGGCATTGGCGATCGCCTGCTCGCTGTGCTGACGCGCCGCGTCGGGCCGGCCGAGGAACCAGAGCAGATAGCCGAGATAGGACAGCGAGACGACGCCCGGATCGGTGCCGTGCCGCTCCATCAGATCGGAATGCAGATCGGGGCTGTAGAGGTTGATACAGCGGTGCAGATGATGCTGCGAGGCGGCAAAACGGCCGCGATAGAGCATGGTCATCGCGATCGAACGGTGCGCCTCGATCAGATAGCCGGTCTGCTGTGCCGGCTGCGACCGCTCGTTGAACCGCTGGCGCTTGGCGAATTTCAACAGCTCGACGCTGAGATCGTGCGCGCGGGTGAGATCGGCACGGATGAAATGGCAGACCCAGAGGCCGCGGGTCGCGGCGAAGGCCTTCTCGTCGTCGTCGAGCTGCTGGCCGAGCTCGAGCGCGCGGATGTAGTTCTCCTCGACCTCCTGCACCGCATAGCCCTTGGCGGCGATCAGCGCGTTGCCGAGCGCGATGCGCAGCTCGAGCTCCATCTCGTCGGCGCCCTGCATGCGCGCATTGGCCTGCACGACGCTCAAGCCCCGGCGCAGATGACCGATCGCCTCCAGATTGGCGCCGCTCCTGGCCGCCTGCTTGCCGGCCTTGAGCCAGAAGCTGGCGGCACCCTCGCTCTGGCCTGATTCGGTGAGATGATGGGCCAGCAGCTCCGGCTCGCGATCGGTCCTCTCCGGGTACGTCTCGCTAAGCACCTGCGCGATGCGCGCATGCAGCTTGCGGCGCTCGCTGTGCAGGAGGCTCGCATGCGCAGCGTTCTGGATCATCACGTGCTTGAAGGAGTAGAGCGCATCCGGCGGATGGCCACGCCGCATGACCAGCCCGGCCTCCTCCAGATGGTTGAGCGCGGCCTCGATCTGCTCCGCCGGCGTGTTGGCCACGGCCTGGAGCGTCTCGTAGGAGAACTCGCGGCCGATGGTGGCGCCGATCTGCGCGATCCGCTTGAACGGGCCCATCCGGTCGAGCCGCGCCATCAGCGAGTCCGTCAACGTTGCCGGGATCGCCATTTGCCGCCACGGGCCCGACAGCACGTAGCGTCCGTGCCGCTCGGTCAGGAGGTTGGATTCCAGAACAGTCTTGGTGAGTTCTTCCAGGAACAGCGGCACGCCGTCGGTCTTGACGATGATCTCCTCGACAACCTCCTTCGGAAGCTCGCGGCCCGCGACGCGCTCGACCAGCGTCGTGCGCAGCTGCCGGCTCAGGCGGTTCAGAACCAGCGTCGTGATATGCGAATGCGCGTTCCAGCTCGGCTGGAATTCGGAGCGCGCAGTGATGATGACCAGGATCGGCCGGTTCTGCACCTGGTCGACGAGCAGGTCGATGACTTCACGGGAGGTCGGATCGATCCAGTGCAGATCCTCGAACGCGATCACCAGCGGCATCTCGCGCGCGAGGCCGAGGAAGTGACTGACCAGCGCCGCGACGGTCGCATCCTTCTGCTGCTGCGGCGACAGGTCGAGTGGCGGATAGCGGCCTCCGGTTGGTATCGACAGCAGCGCGGCAAACAGCGGCGTGACCTGCTCGATGTCGCCATGGGCGGCGGCGATCGCGGTCTCCAGGCTCGCCAGCGACAGCGCGGAGGCATCCTCGCGGTCGAGGCCGAGGGAGAATTTGAGCTGCTCGGCGAACGGATAGAACGCGGTCGAGGTGTAATAGGGCGAGCACTGGAACGAGACCTGCGCATGCCGGTCGCCTGATATCCGCTCGAAGATTTCCTGGATGATGCGCGACTTGCCGATGCCGGGTTCGCCGAACTTGACCACGACCTGGCCGTCGCCGCCCTTGACCTGCTGCCAGCGGCCCATCAACAGCGCAATCTCCTCCTCGCGGTTGACGAGCGGCGTCAGCCGCGCGCCCATCGCCGCGGCGAAGCGGGTCTCCACCCGCGAGGCGCGCATCACGTGCCAGGCTTGCGCCTTCTCCGAGATGCCCTTGAGCGCATGGACGCCGAGATCGCGGTAGTCGAACTTTCCCTTCAGCAGCGACTGCGTCGAGGCGGAGATCACGACGCCGTTGGGCGGCGCCAGGGCTTGCAGCCGCGCGGCGAGATTGACGGTTTCACCGACTGCGGAGTCGCGCTCCTCGGTGCCCTGCCCGACGAGATCGCCGACCACGACGAGACCGGTCGCGATCCCGATGCGGACGGCAGGCGAATGGCTGAGCGCGCCGCGCGGCTCGATCGCGCGCGCGGTCGACAACACCCGCACGATCTCGAGCCCCGCACGCACCGCGCGCTCGGCGTCGTCCTCATGTGCGGTCGGATAGCCGAAATAGACGAGGATGCCGTCGCCGACGAAACGGGCGGCAAAGCCCTCGTAATGCTTGACCACACGGACGCAGGTCTCGCGGAAGCTCGCGATCATGTCGCGCACGTCTTCCGGATCGAACTGCACCGAGAGCGCGGTGGAATCGACCATGTCGCAGAACATGGTGGTAAGCTGGCGCCGCTCGGCACCGACCTCCGCCCGGGCCTGCGGGTGTGCCGCCGCCGGGGCCTCCGCCGTTTCAGCCCGGAACAGCGCCGCCATGGCCCGCTGGAGCCGCTTGCGATCGCCAAGCGGCAATCCAAGCTCGACCAGATCGGCCTCGGTGAGATCCCCCAGGACGTCGAGATCGAGGCGGTGCTGCGCGAACAGATCGGAATAGTGGCCGAGACCGACACCCTCGAGCCAGCGCTTCAACCCGCTTTCCGTTGCCGTGCTTGCCTCATTCTCCAGCATGGTGATTCTGCCCGACCATCACTCCGTCGAAGGGCTTTGGGGCCCTCAACCACAGATTTTGGGGCCCGAACTTCACCTCAGACTGGACGCGTTCTCTAACTCTTGGGAAGAATAGCCCAATCAGATCAAAAGGGAATGGCATTGTCGGACATTGCATCCGGAGCGGGATCGGTCGGCGCGAGCCTCGAAACGAAGGCCTTTTCCCATATCGGAGGCCTTCTCGACTTCTACGCCCGCAGGATTCCTGCGGCGCCCGCTATTCTCGCCCCTGGCCGGCCGGCCCTCACCTACGGCGCGCTTGGCGAGCGGACGCAGGATCTCGTGCGCACGCTGCATGGGCTCGGCATTACGCCTGCGGACAGGATCGCTGTTGCGCTGCCGCGCGGCGCCGACAGCGCGCTGGCGCTGATCGCGGTCGCCTCAAGCTGCGCCTGCATCCCCGTCAATCCCGACCTGACCGCGGACGAGCTGCAACGCTATTTCAGCGAATTGAAGCTGACGGCGCTCGTCACCCGCGCCGACATGAACTCGCCCAGTCGCGACGTCGCCAAGGCGCTCGGTCTCGCCGTGATCGACTTCGTGCCGGGGCCGAAGGACGATCTCGGCGGCTGCAAGTTCATGGGCCCGACCGTCGGACCGGCGAACGCGAGCGGTGCCTCACGCGGCGACGACGATGCCTTCATCCTGCTGACGTCGGGCACGGCGGCGCGGCCGAAAATGGTGCCGCTGACGCATCGCAACGTGTGCCTCTCTGCCTATAATGCAGGCCGCGTGCTGTCGCTCACATCCCATGATCGCCTGCTCAACGTCCTGCCGCTGTTTCATGCCCATGGCTTGATCTCCGGTCTTCTGACCGCGCTCGCCGCGGGCTCCAGCGTGATCTGCACCGACGGCTTCGACGCCTCGTCCTTCTTCGGCTGGATGCGGGAGCTGCAACCGACCTGGTACACGGCGGTGCCGACCATCCATCGCGCGCTGCTGACGGCAGCGGAAACTGACCCGGGCCGCGTCCGGGCCTCGTCGCTGCGCGTGATCCGCTCGGCCTCGTCCTCGCTTGCGCCCGCGATCCTGTCCGGACTGGAGGCGACGTTCGGCGTTCCCGTGCTCGAGACCTACGGCATGACGGAGGCGGCCTCGCAGATCGCGGCCAATCCGTTCGAGCTGCGCAAGGTCGGATCGGTCGGCCGCGCCGCGGGCCCCGAGATCGCGATCATGAACGAGTCAGGCCGTGCGCTTGCGGGCGGCGAGCACGGCGAGATCGTGCTGCGCGGCGCGAACATGACGCGTGGCTACCATAACGACGAGGCGGCGACGCAGGCCGCATTCCGCAACGGCTGGTTCCGGACCGGCGATCTCGGCTATCTCGACGCCGACGGCTATCTCTTCATCGTCGGCCGCATCAAGGACGTCATCAACCGCGGTGGGCAGAAGGTCTCGCCGCTCGAGGTGGAGGACGTGCTGCTCGGCCATCCGGCGGTGCTGGAGGCCGGCGTGTTCGCCGTCCCGCACCCGAAGCTCGGCGAGAACGTCGCCGCCGTCGTGGTGTTGCGGCCGAATTCCGAGGCGAGCTCGGACCAGTTGCGCCAGTTCGCGCGAAAGCGTCTTGCTGCCTACAAGGTGCCGAGCCTGATCCGCAGCGTGGCCGCGCTGCCGAAAGGCGGCAGCGGCAAGGTCAAGCGCAATGCGCTGGCCGGATTGATCGCGGAGACGGCGGATGCCGGCGAGACGCACCCGCCGCGCAATGCGCTGGAGACGCAGCTCGCGGAGATCTGGGCCGGTCTCCTGGAGCTGCCGCAGGTCGGCATCGATCAGGATGTGTTCGCGCTCGGCGCGGACTCGCTCGCGGTGACACAGATGCGCTCGCGCCTGCGCGAACGCTTCAGCGTCGATTTCTCGTTCGAGGACATTTTTGATTGCGCCACGGTCGCCGCGCTTGCGGCCCGGATCGAGACGGCCACAGCCCGTCGCGAAACGACGCTGCCGGCGTGGCGCCAAGCGGCGGCAGCCGACGCGCCGCTGTCGTTCCAGCAGCAGCGGATGTATCTGCTCTCGCGGCTCGATCCGACGCGCTACAATTATAATGTCGTCGAGGTCGCAGTGCTCAGAGGCCTGGTCGACGTCGCCGCATTATCTGCAAGCCTCACCGCGATCTGCGCGCGTCACGAGGCGCTGCGCTCGGTCTTCATCGAACGGCAGGGCGAGCCGGCGCAGCGCGTGCTGCAATCCCCGCCGCGGTTCGAGCGGATCAAGCTCAAGCCCTGTCCTGCGGACAAGCGGGCGGCAATCCTCCGCCGCGAGGCACTCAAGCTCGCGCAATACAAGTTCGATCTGGCACGCGAAGCGCCGCTGAAGGTCACATTGCTGTCGTTCGACAAATCCAGCCACGCGCTGGTCGTCAACGTCCATCACCTCGTCACCGACGGCTGGTCGCAGCGATTATTCTGGGAGGAACTCGCCGCCCACTATGCCGCGGCCCACAAGAAGGACGTGGCGGCGCTGCCCTCGCCGGCTTTCCAGTATCGCGACTTCGCGCTCTGGCAGCAGAGCTGGGCTCAGACGCCGACGGCGAAGGAGCAGCTCGATTACTGGCGGGCGCAGCTCGAGGGCGTCACCACGCTGCCGCTGCGAACCGACCGGCCACGGCCCGAGATCTGGAGCGGTCATGGCGCCCGTCACTATATCGAGTTCTCCAGGATACTCTCGGGCAGCGTCCGCGCGCTGAGCCAGGCCCAGGGCGTCACGCCCTTCATGACCCTGCTCGCGGCCTTCCAGTGCCTGTTGTTCCGCCACACCTCGCACGAAGATGTCGCGACGGGATCGCTGATCGCCAACCGCAACCAGATCGAGAGCGAGCGCCTGATCGGGTTGTTCGCCAACACCCTGATCCTGCGCAATGATTTTGGCGGCGATCCGAGCTTTGGCGAAATGTTGCGGCGAGTGCGTCAGGTGACGCTGGATGCCTACCGCAACCAGGATCTCCCTATCGAGGAGGTGCTGCGCGCGCTGCAGATCGCGCGAAGGACGGACGGCAATCCGCTGTTCCGGATCATGTTCATCCTCCAGAACGCCTCGATCGAGGCGGCACGCTTCCCCGGCCTGTCGACACGACGGCTGGAGGTGGACCCGAAGGTGGCGCGCTTCGACATCACGCTCGAACTGGTCGAGGCCGACGGGCGATTCACCGGCTTCTTCGAATACGCCACCGATCTGTTCGACGCGGCAACGATCGAAAGCATGGCCGCGCAGTTCAAGACGCTGCTCAAGGCCGTCATCGCAGATCCGGAACAGCGCATCTCGCGCCTGCCGCTGCTGACCGAGGCCGAACGCCGGCAGCTGCTGGCGAAAGGCCACGGCGTGCCGGCCAACTTCGCCACACGCGGCAATCTGAGCGAACGCTTCGAGCGCCAAGCGAAGAAGACGCCGAACGCGATCGCGGTGTCGGACGGACGCGCGTCCCTGAGCTATCGCGAACTGGCGCGCCGCAGCCAGGCGATCGCGCGCTGGCTCCTGTGCGAGGGCGTCGGGCCCGAGACGGTGGTCGCCTTGCTCGCCGAGCGCGGCCCCGATCTGCTCGCCGCCATGATCGCCGTGCAGCGCGCGGGCGCGGCCTTCCTGAACCTCGATCCGGACCAGCCGACTGCGCGGCTCACGACCATCCTCGGATCGAGCTGCGCCCGCGTGCTGCTGACCGGGCGCGCCCAATCGACCATGGTCGAGGCGCTGCTCGAGCCGCTGGTCGAGCGCATCCAGGTGGCTGAACTCGACGACACCATCGCGCCAGGGGCGACCAAGCCGGCCCGCGCCGCGCGGCGCGCAGCTTCAAACCTTGCCTATCTCATCTATACGTCCGGCTCCTCCGGCGCGCCGAAGGGCGTCATGATCGAGCAGCGCGGCCTGTCGAACCATCTGGCGTCGCTGATTGCCGAGCTGAAGCTGTCGCCTAAGGACGTGATCGCGCAGACCGCGCCGCAGAGTTTTGTCATTTCCGTCTGGCAGTTTCTCGCAGGCCCCATGGTCGGCGCGCGTGTCCATGTCTGCAGCAACGCGATTGTGCAGGACCCGATCCTGTTCGCGCGGGAAATCGAGCGCGAAGACATCACGGTGCTGGAGATCGTGCCGTCGCTGCTGCGTGTGATCCTCGACCGCATGGACGAGGCACGGGTCCAGCGCGCCTTCGCGAAGCTGCGGCTCCTGATCTCGACCGGCGAGCCGCTGCCGGTCGATCTCTGCCGCGCCTGGTTCGCCCGCTGCCCGAAAGTGCCGCTGATCAATGCCTATGGAGCGTCGGAATGTTCCGACGACGTGTCGCTGCATCGTCTGACCAAGGCGCCGGCGACCGCAACGGGCAACGTTCCGGTCGGCGCGCCGCTGCCGAACACCCAGCTCTACGTGCTCGACGCAAACCTCCAGCCGCAGCCGGTCGGCGTGACCGGCGAGCTCTGCATCGGCGGCGCCGGAGTCGGCCGCTTCTATGTCAACGATCCCGCGCAGAGCCGGCAGCGTTTCCTGCCCGATCCGTTTTCGCGCCAGGCGGGAGGCCGGCTGTACCGCACCGGCGACCTCGCCCGACGCCGCACGGACGGCACGATCGAATGCCTCGGCCGCGCCGACCATCAGGTCAAGGTCCGCGGCTACCGCATCGAGCTCAAGGAGATCGAGAACGCGCTTACCGATCATCCTGACGTGCGCACCGGCATCGTCGAACCGCGCCGCGAGGCCGGCGGCGATGTCAGGCTGATCGCCCATATCGTTGCCGAGCCCGGCAGCCGGGTCAGCGCCAGCGAACTGCGCGAATTCCTGAAGAGCCGGCTGCCCGGCCATGCCATTCCGTCCGCCTTCCTGTTTCTGGACCAGGTGCCGCTCAATGCCCATGGCAAGATCGATCGCGCCGCGCTGCTGGCGCCCCCACAACAGGAAACCTCCGCGCCGGATGCGGCCGTGCCGGCGCGGCGTTTCACCGAAAAGGTGCTCTCCGACATCTGGATCGACCTGCTGAAGGTCGAGAGCCTCGGAGTGACAGACAATTTCTTCGATCTCGGCGGCCATTCGCTGCTGGCCGGCCAGGCGATGGCGCGCGTCGCCCGTGCGCTCGGCGTGTCGCTGCCGATCAAGACCATTTTCGAGGCGCCGACGGTCGAAGAGCTTGCCCGTCGGGTCGACGAGGCCGTGGCGGCGAAACCGCAAAAGCCTGCCGCAAGCATGTCGCGGCTGATCGAAAGCGGGCCGCCAACGCTCTCGATCGCGCAGGACCAGATGATTCGGATCGAGCAGAACCTGCCGGGATTGCCGCTGTTCAACCTGCCCTTTGCCTTCCGTCTCCGGGGCCCGCTCGATCCGGCCATCCTCGCACAAGGATTCGGCGACATCGTGCGCCGCCACGAATCGCTGCGGACCGGTTTCGGCTGGAACGGCGAAGAGCCCGTCAGCCGCATCGCCACCCCCAGCGAGCTTGGGCCCGTCCTCTCCGTCGAGCTCATCGGCGACGGGCGGCCGCACAACAACAAGCGGCGCAAGGCGCTCGAGCTCAGAAAAATCGATCTGCTGATCGAGCAGGAGACCTATGCCCCGTTCGACACCGCGCGGCCGCCACTGCTGCGGGCGCGGCTGTTACGGCTCCATGCCGATGACCACGTGCTGCTGATGACGCTGCATCATGCCGTTGCCGACGGCTGGTCGATCGGCGTGCTGTTCGAGGAATTGTCCAGCCGCTATGCGGCGCTGGCCGGGCGCCCGGCTGTACCGCTACTGAGGCCGCCGCCGGCCTTTTCGGACGTCGCACGCTGGCAGCACTGGTGGTGCGGCACCGACGCGGCCCGCCGCCAGGCCGCCGACTGGGCGGAGAATCTGCGCGGCGCGGCTCCGATCTTCGACGGCAAAGCGGCGCCCGGCGCATCCACCGGGCACCATCCGGTCGGGCTCGAGCCAGATCTGATCGCACGACTCACGGCGTTCGCCGGTCAGCACAATGGTACGCTGTTCATGTGCCTGCTGACTGGCCTGAAGGCCCTGCTGCTGGCGCAGACCGGCCGCACCGACATCTCGGTCGCCACCGCCATGGCCAATCGCGCCCAGCCGGACACCGACCGGATCGTCGGCCCGTTCGAGAACACGGTGATCGTCCGCACGACAATCACGCCGGATCTGTCGTTCGCGCAGGCCCTGAGCCGGGTGCGCCAGAGCGTGCTCGATGCGCATGCACGGCAGGAGCTGCCGTTCAACCTGCTGGCCGACCATCTGGAGCGGGAGGGGATCGACCCGGCCGCGCTGCTCCAGGTCTATTTCACGCTGCAGAATCCGCTGCGCCAGCCGCTCGATCTGCCGGAGATTGCGGTGCAATCGATCGGAAACGTCGCGCGCGAGGGCCAACCGGTGCTGCCGATCGACCAGACCTGGCTGTCGCTGATGCTGAAGGAGCGTCCGACCGGAATCACCGGTTCATGCAATTACAAGCATGAGCTGCTCGACGGCGGCACGGTCGACACATGGATGACGGATCTCGTCGCGCTGCTGGAGGCGGCCGTCGCCCAACCCGGCACACCACTTGGCCAATTGCTCGCGCGCAAGGCGGCATGACTGGCCGTACACGAGGGCGAATACAGGTTCACTCGTCAAAGCTGTGCATGATCAAGTTGCATCTTGATTATTTGACGCCACCGCGCAAGATTATTCCCGCCTTTTTGATTTGGACGATTATTTTCAACCGGGGGAGTGCGTTATGGGTTTCATCAAATTTACCAAGGGCACCTCGTTGAGCGACAAGGACCGCAAGGCCCTGCAGAAGCTGCTGACCGACGAGAAGAAGAAGCTCCAGGCCGCGCTGAAGGACGTCGACGCCAGCCTTTCGATGCTGGGCGGGTCGAAGAAGGCCAAGAAGAAAAAGTAAGACTAGTCGGCAGGGACGCCGCACCAATCTTCAGGCTTCATTTTTCGGCCTCCGGTTTTCAAATTGGGCCGCTCGCTCCTCGAGTTGGGGTCTCGCACAAGCTTGCGCCTGTAAACCGGCCTGCAAATCGACAAGAATTTGCCTGGGTGGACCGCTAAGACCGGTCCACTTGGTTGATTCTTGCTCAGTTGATTCTTCCGTCAGCGCCGGGGATTTGGCCTCTGCCTGACGCCAAAGGCCCAATTGATGGCAGACGACAGAATTGAACTGTTTGTCGGACTGATCGCGACCATTGACGCGCCGGGGGCGGCCGATGCGTGCCGACGGCTGCTCTCGGTCGACGAACGGATCCGCGCCGACCGCTTCATGTTCGAGCGGCATCGGCGGCAATATATTTTCGCCCACGCCATGCTGCGCCTGGCGCTGTCGCAGGTCGCGCCTGACGTCGCTCCCACCGACTGGTCCTTTGGGGCCGGCCGCTATGGGCGGCCGTTTGTCGCATCGCCCAAAACCTCGACCGCGCTGCATTTCAGCCTGTCGCACGCCGACGGCTGCGTTGCCTGCGTCGTATCCGGACATGAGGCTGTCGGCGTCGACGTCGAAACCGTATCACGGCGTGTCGCCCCGCTTTCCACCGCGAATCGCTTCTTTGCGCCGGAGGAGGTCGAAGCGCTGCGCAGGCTGCCGGAGCCGGCGGCGATCGAGCGCTTTTTCGACTATTGGACGCTCAAGGAGGCCTATCTGAAGGCCAAGGGCTTCGGGCTCAACCTGCCGCTCGACGCCTTCGCGATGCAGGTGTCGCGCGAGGCCATCGAGATCAGCTTCAAGCCTGATATCGCCGACGATCCCTCGGGATGGCGTTTCTCGCTGTGCTCGCCCTCCCCCTCGCACCGCCTCGCGATCGCCGACGGCTCCCGGGCGGACGGCGGTCTTCCCATCACCCGCAATGCCTGGCCGTTCCAGGAAGCGGCTGAATGACGAACTCGCGGCTGCGCGTCTTTCCCGCGATCTCGCGTAACCGCGATCCCAAGCAATATGTCGGTGAGCTGATGCGGGTGGCAGAGTTCGCCGACCGCAACGGCTTCGAAGGCATTTTGCTGTTCGAAGGCAACGACGTGTTCGTCGAGCCCTGGGCCATGGCCCAGCACATCATGGCGGCGACGACCCGAAGCTCGCCGCTGATCGCCGTCAACCCGGTCTACATGCACCCGTTCACGGCGGCGAAATTCGTCTCGTCGTTCGCGCAGCTCTACGGCCGCAAGGTCTATCTCAACATGATCATGGGGACCGCGGTCAGCGACTTGCAGGGCCTCGGCGACGAGCAGACTCATGCCGACCGCTATGTCAGGCTCGGCGAGTTCGTCGCGCTGATACGCCAGCTGCTCTCGAGCCCGCGGCCGGTGACTATCGAGGGGCAGTTCTACCGCGCGACCAACCTGCAGCTTCGTCCGCGCCTGCCGGCGGAGCTGATGCCGGAATTCTTGATCGCCGGCCAATCGGAAGCAGCGCAGCGCGTGGCGAAAGAGACCGGCTGCATCAAGATGCAGATGCTGCCGCCGGATCTCGATCATGGCCTCGATGCACCAGGCATGAACTTCGGCATCTTCGCACGCGAGAGAAGCGAGGAAGCGCGGCAAGCGGCGAAGGCACGCTTTCGCGACAACCCCGATGATCGTGAGCTGCTCGCGCTCACCGTGGAGAACAGCGACTCCGTGTGGAAGCGGCGGCTGTATGAGGGGCAGAGCGGCGAGCTCTTGGACAACGGCTACTGGCTGCTGCCGTTCCTGACCTTCCAGGCGGACTGCCCCTATCTCGTCGGCAGCTACGAGGAGATCGGCGCCAAGCTGAGGGCGTTTGAGGCGAAGGGACTGACCACGGTCATGCTCGACATGGTCGCGGATGAAGCCGAGATGCAGCATGTCCGCAAGGCGCTCGTGGCGAGCGGGATGTTCTAGGACGGCACGCCGAGCGGGCTGAGCCGCGCCAGCGGCTCGGAGCCTTCCGGCCGCCGCAGAAGCTGCATGACATGCCGCTTCAGGCGCACGAATTCGGGTTCAGTCACAAGCTCGTGGTCTCGCGGTCGTGCAAAGGGCAGCGCGATATCCTCGATCACCCGACCGGGCCTCGCGCTCATCACGACGATGCGGTCCGCAAGGAATAGCGCCTCGTCGATGTCGTGCGTGACGAAGACCGTGGTGGTTGGAATTTTACTCCAGATGTCGAGCAGGACCTCCTGCATCATGCCGCGCGTCTGCGCATCGAGCGCGCTGAAGGGCTCGTCCATCAGCAGCACCCGCGGCTGATTGATCAGAACCCGCGCAATTTCGACGCGCTGCTGCATTCCGCCCGAGAGTTGCGCAGGATAGAACGCCTCGAATCCGGACAGGCCGACCAGCTTCAGGATCGCGTCGGCAGCGCGGTCGCGCTCTCTCCTCGCAAGGCCGCGCATCTTCGGGCCGAAGGCGACATTGTCGCGAACACGCTTCCAGGGAAACAGCGTGTGCTGCTGAAACACCACGCCGCGATCGGGGCTCGGACCCTGGATCTTCTGCCCGTCGACCGTGAGCCGGCCAGCCGTGACCGGCAGATGCCCGGCCAGCGCACCTAGCAGCGTCGACTTGCCGCAGCCGGAGGGACCAAGGATGCAGACGAACTCACCCGGCGCGATCGCGAACCCGAGACCTCTCACCGCCTCGAACGCATGGTCTCCCTCGCCAAGAGAAATCGAGACATCAGCAATGTCGATACGGCCGACGCTGCTCGCGCCGATATCCGCGACCCGGATGTTCATCGCGCCACCTTCGGGCTGCGCCAGGGCATCAGAAGCCGGCCGGCCGTCGTCAGCAGCCAGCTCGATCCCATGCCGAGCAGGCCGATGATCAGCATGCCCACGATGATGTCGGCATAATTCTGGAGCGTGTAGGCTTCCCAGGTGTAGTAGCCGATGCCGAACTGGCCCGAGATCATCTCCGCGGTGACGAGGCAGAACCATGAGGTGCCCATGCCGATCGCAAGGCCCGTGACGATGCTGGGCGCGGCATCCGGCAGCACCACCTCCGTCAGGATCGCCAACTCGCCCGCACCCAGGCTGCGGGCGGAGGCGACCAGCCGGCGGTCGACATTTGCAACGCCGTGGACCGTGTTCAGCACGATCGGAAACAGCGCACCGATGAAGGTGATGTAGATCATCGAGAGTTCGGACGACCGGAAGATCAGGATCGACAGCGGTATCCACGCCACCGCCGGAATCGGCCGCAGCAATTCGAGCGGCGGTAGCAGCAGGTCGCTCGCGGCTCGCGACCGGCCGATCGCAAAGCCAAGGATAACGCCGATCACCACCGCAGCACCGTAGCCAGCGAACACACGCCAGAGGCTGCTGGTGATATGCGCCGCCAGCTTCGGCGACCGGAACAGGGTCAGGGCGGATTGGACGACCTCGACAGGCGGCGGCACATTGCGGAAGGTGACAACCCCGAGATTGAGATGATACGTCGCAGCGACCTGCCACGCGGCGATGCAGGCGAGGATCGAAAGGCTGCGGATCGCCCATCGGACGTTCGCGGGCCGGGCCCCAACAGTCGACGCCATGGCCTCACCGGCTCACGACGAGGGACTCGCGCGCAGCCGCGAAGTCGAGTACGGCGCCGCCATTCTGCTTCGACCATCGCTCGGCCGCATCCTTGAGCAGGAACGCGTTCAACTCGCCTTGCGGCGACCGCACGAACCAGGCCTGGTTGGCAAACAGCTTGATGCCGCTTTCGCGATCCTGGGCATAGACCACGCGGATCGCCTTGCCGTCCTTCTCGAGGCCAGCGAGCGCCTTCAACGCGTTCTCGGGCGAGGCGTAGTGGCGCACATGGGGCTCGTCCCTGACCCAGACCTGCGCGACGCGACTGAAGTCGCTGATCTCGGCACCCGTTGCGGCGTCCCTGGCCCTAAGCGGGAGCTGCGCATAGTTCTTCAGCTGCGCGTCATAGTCGCGCCCGGCCTGCGCGGCCGCAATCCGAATGAATTTATCGGTGACGAACTGATTGATATCGAGATCGCTGTCCGCGCGCTTGAGCAGTTTCAGCGTCTTGATCGAGGTTGCGACCGCCTGCCGGTACTCTGGCTTCCAGGTCACGTCGCGGGTCTGAAGACCGAGCGGGCCATGGAAGAGATAATCAACCTCGGCCTCGATGCCGGTCACCTTGGCGATCAGTTCGCTGTATTTCTCGGGTTCCTCGGCGATAAGCCGATCGGCCTCAAGCGCGGCGCGAAGGTAAGCGACGACGACCTCAGGATATTTTTCGGCGTACTCCGCATCAACCAGGCTGCCGTGGAACGTCGGGGCGTTCGCCTGTGCGCCGTCAAAAATCTTGCGCGCGAAACCGCGCCACGGAAACAGCTCGACGAAAGGAACGAAATCGGCATGCGCCTCGATCTTGCCCGCCTGCAAGGCCGGCCCCGCAACCTCCGGGGCCTGCGTGATGATGTTGACGTCGGTCTCAGGATTCCAGCCCTTGGCTTCGATGGCGCGAAGCAGCATGCCGTGCGAGGTCGAGGCAAAGGGAACGGAGATCGTCTTGCCCTTGAGCTCGTCGAGCGACTGCACCGGCGAATTCGAGGGCACCACGATGCCGTTGCCGCTGCCCTTGGTGCTGCCGGACAACACGCTGATGAAAAGGCTGCGGCGTCCTGCCTTCTGGAACGCAACGCCGTTCAGAGAACCCGGAAAATCCGCCATCGCGCCAAAATCGAGCTTGCCCGCGACCATCTCGTTGGTGAGCGGTGCGCCGCTCGTGAAATTCTTCCACTGGATGTCGTAAGTGACGTCCTTGTACTTGCCGTCGCGCGGCAGGAACTTCTCGAGCAGTTTCAGCTCACGAATGAGCAGTCCGCCGGTCGCGCAGTTGATCGTCGTGTCCTGCGTCCCGACGGCGACACGGATCGTCTCCGCCCGCGCCGGCCCGAGCATCGCGACGGTGATGGCCACGACGGCCGCACTGATTCTCAAAGAGCTGAATTCGACCATCGAACTGTCCTCGACAAGCCGGGCGCGTGCCGGCAACAAACGCTGGCCGGTACTATCGAAGTCGCGTCGCAATGTTTGAAGCAATTATTTGCATCGCCATCGGCGATGGCTCGCGGTCGTGAATCCGTCGCACGACGGCGCAAAGGATTTTCTCGGGACGGAGCTGCCGGCAGAGAAATCATGTCGCCGCCGAACGCCACGCGCATCAAGCTTTGCTAAGTGATCTGGAACGATCGCAAAGAGATGGACATCGCGCTATCGCCGCTCTTACCTATTCGCAAGGACCCGGAAAAGCTGACAGATTGCCATGACCATACTCAAGGAAGCTGCCGCGACCGAGCCTGCCGCTTTCACAGAGCGGCCTCTTGCCGGCGTTCAGTTCCACTGGCCCGCCCCCGAGCGGGCACGCCGTACCCGCAGCACACGCACGAGGCCCGCGAGCTCGGCGCTGTTCATGAGCGAGACGATCGACGGGCTGAATGCCGGCGCGCACTTCCTCGATCGCTTGTCGGCATCGGAACAGGCGCGCGTGCACGCGGCCGCCCGCACGATCACCGTTCCGCAGGGCGAGATGGTGTTCAGCCAAGGCGACGGGCACGACGGCATCTTCATCATTCGTCGCGGGCAGGTGCGGGTCTACTACACCGCACCGTCAGGCCGCGAGATCACGCTCGCTTATTGGACGCCGGGACATTTCATCGGCGGCCCCGAAATCTCCGGCGGCGGCATTCACATGTGGTCGGGCATCGCCATCGAGGCCTGTGAGATCGCGGCACTGTCCGGCCCGGCGCTGGAGAAGCTCCTGACCGGCATGCCCAGCTTCGCGCTGGCGCTGATCGACGGCCTCGTCGCCAAAGGTAAATGCTACTCGTCGATGGCGCAGATCCTCGGCACGCGGTCGGTGATCGAACGGCTGGCGCAATTTCTGCTCACCTTGTCGGAGCTGCACGGCACCGCCGACGGCGATACCATCATCATCCACCGCAAGATCACCCACGATCAGATCGCGGCCATGGTCGGCTCGACCCGTCAGTGGGTGACGATGATGCTGAAACGTTTCCAGAACCGCCGCATCATTTCCATCGATGGCAGCATCATCCGGATCAGGCGGATCGACTTGCTGGAGCAGATTTTGTTCAAGGAGTGAGGCGAAGGTCAGCGCGCCTCTTCAAACCCCGCCAGCACAGACGTCAAATTCGCACCGAGAATATCCGAGAGATAGCCACCCTCCTGCACGAACACGGTCGGCAGGCCCATCCTGGCGATGGCTTGGCCGATGCGGCGGAAGCCGGGCGTGGTGACGGCGAGGCCCTTCAGCGGATCGTGCTCGGAGGCATCGAGGCCGAGCGCGATGACGAGGGCGCCGGGCGCAAAGGATTCGATCGCCTTGCGCGCGACGTCCATCGCCTGGATGTAGCCATCATCGCCGGTGCCGATGGCGAGGGGAATGTTGAGATTGGTGCCGAGGCCCGGGCCTTCGCCGCGCTCATGTGCATAGCCCCACACATAAGGATAATATGCGACGGGATCGGCATGGATCGAGATCGTGTAGACGTCAGGCCGCGCGTAAAAAATGCCTTGCGTGCCGTTGCCGTGATGGACGTCGACGTCGAGGATCACGACGCGCTCGTGCTTGAGCCGCAGATGCGCCGCCGCGATCGCGCTGTTGTTGAGGAAGCAGAAGCCGCCGGCCATGTCGCGATAGGCGTGATGGCCGGGCGGACGGCAGAGTGCATAGGTCGCATCCTCACCGTCCATCACCATTTGCGCCGCGGTGACCGCAACGTCCGTTGCGGCACAGGCCGCCGCCCACGTGCCCGGACCGATCGGCGCCGCGGTGTCGGCCGTATGCCAGCCGAGCTTGCCGACGATGTGGGTCGGATAGGTCGCGGCGTGGCGCACCGGATGAATGTTGCCGATCATCTCCGGACCGGAATCGCCAAGTGCGGTCCAGGCGTCCCAGGCTTCGCTCAGGAACGAAAGATATTCCGGGCTGTGGATGCGTGCGCGCGGCCCCTGCCCGAATTTGGTCGGCTCGACCAGTTGATGCTTGCCGTCCTTCAGGCCCTTGAGCAGGCGGTCGGCGCGCTCGGGCTGCTCGGTGGTGCGCTTGACGACACCGCGGACCAGGAAGAATTGCGGATCGTGGCTGCGGTGCAGTTCGGTATGGACGGCTTTCACTCAAACACTCCGTGGTCGCGTGCTGGATTCTTGTTCTGACGCGTTTTCTTTACGCGAACCGGTATCCACTTCGCTTGAAAACGCTTTGACGGTGCCACAGATGTCTTGATGCCTGCGACGGCCAGATGCAAGCAAGAAGAATGCCGCCCTCACCGCACTGTTCTGCACGGGAAGCAGACCGCCTTTGAGCGGCTCGGGCTCAGCAACGCCCGCGCTGAAGACAGTGCTCGCGGCCCTGCTGGTCGGTGCGGAAGGCCTCGATGAAGCCGCCCTGGCGCTGGGTGACGAACACGGTCTTGCCGTCGCTGCCGCCAAAGGCAAGGTTGGTGGGCTCCTTGGCTCTCAACGGGATCTCGCGCTCGACCGCGCCGGTCGGCTTCATCAGCGCGATCGTGCCCTTGAGAATGCGCGCGACGTAGAGGCGGCCGGCAACGTCCGTGCGCAGGCCGTCGACGGTGTCGGGCTGAAACGCCTTGACCAGTCTTGCCGCAGTGAGCTCGTTGCCGTTGATCGCATAGGACCAGATCTGGCCGCTGCTGGATTCGCCGACATAGAGCGTCTTGCCGTCAGGACTGAGATCGATGCCGTTGGTGGTGCCCATCGCGCGCGACGCCGACATCACTTGTCCCTGCACCGTACCGTCCGCGCCCCTGGCGATGCGCCAGATGTGGCCTTCACGCCCCTTCCAGTTCGGATCGCTCGCATAGATCGTGCCGTCGCGCGCGATGGTGATGTCGTTGGGCTGGCTCATCTCGTCGGAGTGAAACCAGACCGCAGGCTCGGTCGCGCCCTTGAGGATCGCGAAGATGTTGTGCTTCTTGTAGTCGGCGATGAACATGGTGCCGCTGCGATCGAAACGGATCGCGTTGCCGACGCTGCCTTCGGGCAGTGTCGTGAACAGCTCCGACGCTGCACCGCCCGCAGGCAATTTGCCAATGGTGCCGGGCCTGCCGAGATTGACGACGAACAGATTGCCGTCGAGATCGGCCGCGGGCCCTTCGATGCCGAAGGTGTATTCGCTGGCGGGCGTCACCTGCACGCTGTCGAACAGTTTTGTTTCGGCAGCGGCCGGCGGCGTCGCGACAAGCAAAATGCTACTGCACAGGCACCAGAAATTCCTGCCGGATGTAATAGCCATCGTCGTCGGTGCACTCGCCGTTCAGATAGGGATCGGCCGGCCGGAAGAATCGGCTGAAGCCGGGTCTGTCTACAGCGTTCCTTTGTGTCACGACGACGACCTTGGCGGCCGGTATTTCGCCGCATTCCTTGTTGGTTTTGCTGAAAAACTTCCGCTGCGGCGGGCCGGGCTTGATCCGCATCCGCGTGCCCGGAACCATTTTGGCGACGAGCAGGTCCGCGGTATCGAGCAGGCGCGTGTAACCGGGTTCGGTCTTCGGCAGGCTCTCGCCGCCCGGCGGCATCAGCTTCCCGGCCCCGAGACCGCGCAGGCGCGTGCGCAGCCTGCCGGCATCGGGATCGCCGGGATAGATCCAGCCGTCCTGCGACAGCATGAAACGCAGCACCGCCCTGTCCTTCTCCGCATCCGATTGCCCTGCACTCAGGCCGAAATCGGAATGACAGCCGACGCAGTGCTTCTCGACGAGGCCCTTGCGCAACGTGGTGACGCGAACGCTGTTCTGCGCATCCCTGGCGACGAAGGCCGCGAGCTGATCGATCATCGCCTGGCTCCGCGTGTCGCAGGGGAGCGGCTGAGGCGGCTCGCCGGCCGCGCGATCGATCCGGATCACGGTCTGGTTCTTGTCCTCGACCAGCCAGATCGCGCCATCCTCCGCGACCGTCATGCCGACCGGCGCGCCCTGCGGCCGCGCGCCGTTGACGCGGTGCCAGCCCGCGATCAGTTCGTCGAACGGCGCGGCGGCGACCTCGCCCGTGTCGGTCTGGAAACTGCGCGTCGGATCGGCGGCGCAACTGACGTGATAGCGCACCGGCGGAGCGCTCGGCCTGGGAAAGCCGTGATCGTCGACATCGTAGACGAGAACGCGGCTGCCGGTCGGACGATAGCCGTGCAGGCCGACCAGCAGCTTGCCGTCCAGCTCGGGGAATTTCGCGCCGTGGTAATAGAGCATCGCGAGCGGTGCGCCATGCGGCGGCATCAGCGAGAGCGGCGGCTTGTAGAGCGCATTGGCTGAGCAGAGCGACTTGTACGCGCCCGACTGCAGCACGAGCCTGAATTCGGGACTCGGCGTCGACAGGTCGTAGCAATAGGGCCAGCCGTAGTGCCTGCCCTGCTCGATCGCGTTGATCTCCTCGTTCGGCTTGAAGATGTCGGGCAGATCGCGGGCGTTCTCGCCTTGCAGGAAGGCGTAGCCGGCATCAGGAAAATTCGGGTGCAGCGCCAGCGCCATCGAGTTGCGCAAGCCGCGCGCATAGACGGTGTGCGGCGGGTCGGGATCGCCAGGCTTCAATGCCGGGAGGACGCCGCCTGCGGGCGGCGTGAACAGCCAGATCGCGGCCATCGCGGAGCTGCCTTCGGCCGCGGCGCAGGGCTTCGTGATCGGCACCGGCGTGATGCAGTCGTCGCTGTGCGAGCCGACATTGACGAACAGCCGCCCGCCGCGATCGAAGACGAACTGCTTGAGCGGATGCGCGCTCTCGTCGAGCCTCGTGCCATCCGGCAGCGTGATTCGGCGGCCGGGCATGTGACGGATGATGGTCTCGACCGTGCTGCGCGGGTTGTCTGCGAGCGGGTCGAACCGGAAGATCGCCTCCGCGGTCGAGGCATAGAGCTTTTTGTCCGGACCAGTGACGAGACCGAACGGGTATTCGAGCCCCGTCAGCAGCTCCTTGAAGCGCTGGCCTTGAGGCGCATGCGGATCGAGCAGCAGCATCCTCCCGTCGGTATGGCCCCAGCCGCCCATGTCGGCCACCACGAACAGGTCGCGGCCGGACACCTGGACGATTGAACGCGGGAATTTGAGGCGGTCCTCTTCGCTGGCGACGAGGCCGGCGCAAAATCCCGCCTTCATGTCGATCTGGATCCTGGGAAAGGCGAGGTCGCCGCTGCCACAGCGATCCGTGCCGATCGCGTAGCCGCTCTTCCTGACCGGCTCGGACGATGACGGGACGGAGCCGAGCAGCGCGACGGCCAAAACCGCTGCAAAGACGACCGCTGCAAGCAAGCGCAGATTTCGCCGTTCGCCCTGGAATGTGAACTGGTTCACGGTGGCCCCCCGACTTCCCGGGGACGCTTGTTCCATGGCGCCTGGGTGCCGTCCAGTCATCACTCGCCTGTGATTAAACCTGTAACGAGCTTGGTGCCGACCAATCTCCGTAAATTCCCTTACCGGGCTCAACCCGAATGTTTCGCGAATGCTTGGGGTGGTATCGGTTTGCCATCCCGATCGCTCTCTCCAGGAGGCGCTTATGGTCCAGGTCTATTTTCACTGCTCCAACACCGAGGGCACGCTGATCGACCGCTACGGCGCCGCCGTCGCCAGTCTGACCGAGGCGCGCGACCGCGCTGCCCAGATCATGCACTCGATGATCCAGACCCCCGGTGCCGAAGACTGGCGCGACTGGGTGATCCATGTCAGCGATGATGACGGCGAGGAGATCTTCGATCTCCCCTTCACCGCCATGCTCGGCAAGCCGCACTGAGGTGATGCCATGTTGCTCGCTTCACTGAGCCTGCTCCGCCAGCCCCTGACCTTCGTCGCCAGCAAATGGCAGACGCTGGTGAGGGTCGCCGGCAACCCCTATCGCCCCGAGCTTCATTACATGCGCGGGCCCGGCCCGAAATGGCACGCCAAGTATCAGGCCAGCCGGCTGGACCGCACGCGCTGAGCGCACTCTTCGGCTGATTTCCGTCTCCTCCTCATCATGGCCGGGCTTGTCCCGGCCATGATGCGTTTGGGGACGGCACCGCCCCTCACCGTCCCGTAAACTTCGCCTTGCGCTTCTCGACAAAGGCGTTGCGGCCTTCGATGGCATCTGAGCTCTTGCGGATCGTGGCCTGGAGCTCGATCTCGCGGCGGAACTGAGCTTCATAGGTCGCGTGCTCGCTCTCCTCGACCAGGGTGCGGCTTGCGACCAAAGCGCGCGTCGGCCCCTCCGCCAGGCGGCGCGCCAGCACCAACGCCTCATCCATCAGCTTCGCATCGTCGACGACCTGCCGGACGAGGCCGATCTCCTGGGAGCGCTCCGCTGTCAGCGGCTCGTTGAGCAGCATCAGTTCGAGCGCCCGCTGCCGGCCGATCAGGCGCGGCAGCAGCCAGGTCGAGCCGAGATCGGGCACCAGTGCAATACGGCTGAACACCTGGATGAAGCTCGCCGACCGCGCCGCGACGATGATGTCGCCGGCCATCGCGAGGCTGAAGCCGCCGCCGGCCGCCACCCCGTTGACGGCGACGACAACAGGCACGCGGCATTCGCGCAATGCCTTGAAGGCCGGCCAGTAGAACCGCATCACGCCCGCCGCGATGTCCTCGCCGAGCGCCGCGGACGCCTTCAGGTTCTGGCCCGAGCAGAAGCCGCGCCCGGCGCCGGTGAGAATCAGGGCGCGCACGTCCTCGTCCTGCGTCATCTCGGCGATGGCGGTGGCGAGCGCGCCGAGCAGGTCCGGCGTCATCGCGTTCAGGCTCGCGGGCTCGTCGAGGGTCAGAATCCCGACCGCGCCATCCCGCGCTTGTTTCACACCTGCCATGTCGCGTCTCCCTTTGGATGTTCTCGTTGCCGGCAATGTGCCATTGTCCGCGCGCTCCGCCAATGTGGAGCCTCGACGTCAGCGCAACGAAGCCAAGACAACAAGCGACATCATGCCTCATCAGTTCAGCCTCGCCCAAACCGTCCGCAAGCCCGCCGTCAAGTCCAAGGGCGGCATCGTCGCCGCGCAATCGCGGCGCGCGGCGGAGGTGGGGGCGGAGGTGCTGGCGGCGGGCGGCGACTGCGTGGACGCGATCGTGGCAACCACCATGGCGCTGAACGTGCTGGAGCCCTGGAACAGCGGCATCGGCGGCGGTGGTGCGATGGTGCTCTACCGCGCCAGGGAAAATCGCTACGAGGTGATCGACTACGGCATGTGCGCGCCGCAGAGCCTGCGCGCCGCCGATTATCCGCTCAGCGGCCAGGGGGCGGCCTCCGATCTGTTTCCCTGGCAGCGAGTGAAGGACGACCGCAACATCCACGGCCCCGGCGCGATCGCGGTGCCCGGCGTCGTCGCCGGCATGGAGGAGGCGCATCGCCGCCACGCAAAGCTGCCGTGGAAGGATCTGGTCGCGCCGGCTGTCGCACTCGCCGGCGAAGGCATGCTGGTCGATTGGTGGACCACGCTGACGATCGCGAACTCGGCGGCCGATCTCAGGCGCTATCCCGCGAGCGCGGCGACATTCCTGAAGGACGGCCTGCCGCCGAGCGCGCCCTGGGGCATCAAGTCCGAGACGCGGCTTCCGCTGGACAATCTGAAGGCGACGCTGTCGCACCTCGCCGACGCCGGCCCACGTGACTTCTACCAGGGCGATCTCGCCAGGAGCATCGCTTCCGACATCAAAGCCGACGGCGGCTCGCTGTCGGTGGAGGATCTCGCAGCATTCCGCAGCCATCTGCGCGAGCCCCTGGCGATCCCCTATCGCGGCGGCAAGGTGTTCGCGACGCCGGAGCTCACGGCAGGACCGACGCTGGCGCATGCGCTGCGCCTGCTCGAGCAGAATCTGAAGCCGGGCAGCGAGCCCGATGCGGCCGCCTACGCCGAATATGCGGTGGCCCTGCAGGCGGCCTATCGCGAGCGGCTCAAGGACATGGGCGATGCCGACGGCAAGCGCTCGCTCGGCGCCGAATATCTCGCGCCGGCCTGTACCACGCACTTCTCCGTGGTCGACCGCGACGGCAACATCGCGGCGGTGACGCAGACGCTGCTCTCGTCCTTCGGCTCGAAATACGTGACGCCTCATACCGGTATCGCCATGAACAACGGCATCATGTGGTTCGATCCGACGCCCGGCACCACCAACTCGCTCGTATCAGGCAAGCGCTGCCTCACCAACTACACGCCGGTCATCGCCGAAACCGGGGACGGCAAGCGCCTCGCGGTCGGCGCCTCCGGCGGCCGCCGCATCCTGCCTTCTGTCATGCAGCTCGTGTCCTTCGCGATGGATTTCGGCATGGACCTCGATGCCGCCATCCATCAGCCTCGCATCGACGCCAGCGAAGGCGCGACTGTGATCGGCGATTGCCGCCTGCCGGCGGAGGTGCGCGAAGTCCTGGCGGCGCGCTTCGACTATGAAGAGAGCCGCGTGCAGGCGCTGCCGCAGAAGTTCGCCTGTCCGAGCGTGGTGATGCGCGAGGGCGAGGTCAATTCCGGCGCGGTCGAGATCTTCCAGCCTTGGGCCGATGCGGTGGCGGAGGCTTGAGTCCGTTTGAACCGCGTGTACGTCGCAAGCGAGAATGTGCCAGCACGCGTTGAACCGATGCGCGATTGCGCATCTCCGCGAGCGTCACGACTCCTCCACATTTGCAAGGAACTTAGCTGCGCGTCGTCTGTTCATTGAACGGACAAGTGCGCTCGCCCCACTGGAGGACACGATGAAGAAACTTGCGCTCGCCGCGTCGCTGATCGTTGCAGCCGGCCTCACGCTCACCAGCCCCGTGCTGGCCAAGGGCGGCCATGGCGGCGGACACGGTTATGGCCACGCGATGGGCCATCATCACCATGGCACGCCGCCCGGATGGTCGCATGGACGCAAGGTCGGCTGGCGCGGCCACGGTTGCCCGCCCGGACTGTGGAAGCAGGGCCGCTGCTGACGCCATCTGCAATTCCTGCAAGGCGCCGCCCGTAACAAGGCGGCGCCTTCTTTATATGCCGAGCCGGTCCCGCACGCGGCCCGCAATCACAGCGGTGGTCACGCCGACCGGCCAGAACGCGTGCATCGGGATCGGCTTGATGCCTGATATGGGCATGTCGATTTCGGCCCTGGCGCCGCCGATCAGCCGGCGCGCGAGCTGCGCGCCCATCGCCGTCGAGAGCGCGACGCCGCGGCCGTTGCAGCCGAGCGAGATCAGGACGCTCTCCGCGGGCTCGTGCACATGCGGGTAATGATCCCCGGTGATCGCGAGCCGGCTGTTCCAGCCGTGGGTCCAGGCGACGCCCTTGAGCTGGGGCCACAGCCTTTCCGCATAACGCATGAGATAGGCGACATCGTGCGGCGAGTTGATCCAGCGCATCGGACCGCGGCCGCCCATCAGCAGGCGGTTCTGCTGGTCGATGCGATAGTAGACGGTGATGTGGCCGCTCTCGTAGAGCACCGGGCGCGTCGGCATGATCGAGCGGGCGACATCGTCGGACAGCGGTGCGGTGGCAGCGATCGAGGAAAACACCGGCACGATGGTGCGGCGGAGCGCGGGCCAGAGATCGTCGGTGAAGCCGTTGGTCGCAAGCAGAACTTTCTCCGCATGTACGACCGCACGCGGCGTCTCGATGCGCCAGCGATTGCCGTCGCGGCGCAGTGACAAAGCCGGCGTCTCGCCATGCACCTTTGCGCCCGCGGAGATCGCAGCGCGCGCAAGGCCGCGGGCATAGCTGAGGGGATGCAGATCGCCGCCGCGGCTGTCCAGCATGGCGCCGATGTAGCGGTCCGTGCCGGTCATCTCGCGCAGCTGCTCGCGGTTGAGGTACGTCACAGGCATGCCGCGACGGATGCATTGCTGCGCGGTCGCCTCGATCGCGGCGGCGCTGGCCTCATTGTAAGCCGCGCGCAGCGTGCCGTTCTGCCGCGCCTCGCAGGGAATCTGGTAGCGCCGGATGAGATCGTGCGTGAAGTTCGGGGTGCCGTAGGAGAACTCGATCATGCGGCGGCCGAGCTCAGCGCCGAAATCCGCCTCGATCTGATCGGGATCGTGCTTCAGGCCGGGATTGGTGTGGCCGCCATTGTTGCCGGACGCGCCCCAGCCCGGCTCCTGCGCCTCCAGCACCAGCGCCTCGACGCCCTGCTCAGCCAGATGCAAGGCGGTGGACAGACCGGTATAGCCGCCGCCAATGATCGCGACGGAAACGGTCTTGTCGACGTCGAGCGGCGGTGTCGCGACCGGCGCGACGGCGGTGTCGGCATAGAGCGAGGGCGGCAGGGGCAGGCGCGTCATGGCGAAGTCCGGTCAGAGCGGATGCAGCACGCGGCGCAGGAAGTCCTGCGTGCGCGCGTGCTGCGGTTGATTGAGCACCGATTTCGCCGGCCCTTGCTCGACAATGACGCCGCCGTCGATGAACAGCACGCGGTCGGCGACGTCGCGGGCAAAGCCCATCTCGTGGGTGACGACGACCATGGTCATGCCGTCGTCGGCGAGCTTGCGCATCACGCCGAGGACGTCGCCGACCAATTCAGGGTCGAGCGCCGAGGTCGGCTCGTCGAACAGGATTGCCTTGGGCTGCATCGCAAGCGCCCGCGCGATCGCGACGCGCTGCTGCTGGCCGCCGGAGAGCTGCGGCGGGTCGGCGTCGGCCTTCTCGGCGAGGCCGACCTGAGCGAGTAGCGCGCGGCCCCGCTCGAGCGCTGCGGCACGCGGCTCCTTCTTCACGAAGAGCGGACCTTCAACCACGTTCTCCAGCGCCGTGCGGTGCGGGAACAGGTTGAAGCGCTGGAACACCATCGACACCTGGGTGCGGATGTTCACGATCGACGGCGCGTCGCGGTCGACCTTCAATCCCTCGACGCTGATCTCGCCGCGGTCGTAGCTTTCTAGCCCGTTGATGCAGCGCAGGATGGTGGATTTGCCGGAGCCCGAGGGACCGATGATGCAGACCACCTCGCCCTTCTCGACGGAAGCCGTGATGCCCTTGAGCACCTCGACCTCGCCAAAGCTCTTGTGGACGTCGCTCAGCTCGATCATTTCTTGCCGGCCCGCTTCTCGAAATGACGGACCAGCAGGATCAAAGGAATGCTCATGGTGAGATACATCAGCGCAACCAGCGTGAACACGCTGGTGTTCTTGAAGGTCGAGGACGCAATCAGCTTGCCCTGCAGCGCGAGCTCGGCGACCGTGATGGTCGAGGCTTGCGAAGAGTCCTTCAGCATCATGATCATGACATTGCCGTAGGGCGGCAGCACGATGCGCACGGCCTGCGGCAGCACCACGCGGCGCATGGTGAGCCACCAGCCCATGCCGATCGACTGCGCCGCCTCGATCTGGCCCTTGTCGATGGCCTCGATGCCGGCGCGGAAGTTTTCGGCCTGATAGGCCGAGTAGGCGATGCCGAGCCCGAGGATGGCGGCCTGCAAGGCCGACAGCGTGACGCCGAGATCCGGCATCACGAAGTAGAGATAGAACAAGAGGACGATGATCGGGATGCCGCGGATCACGTTGATCAGGCTGGCGCTGAGCATCGACAGCGCCTTGATGCCGGAGACCCGCATCATCGCCCAGACGAGACCGAGCAGGGTCGAGAGCAGCAGCGAGCCGATGGTGACGACGATCGTCAATGCGACGCCGTTCATCAGGATCGGGAAGAACTCGGCAGCGTCGTGCCAGAAGCCTTTCATCGGGCAGCTTTCGATCAGCCTCTATCGATCAACCCTGCGCCTTCAGGCCCCATTTATCGAGGATCTTGTCGATGGTGCCGTTGGCCTTCAGCTTCGCCAGCGAGGCGTTGATCTTGCCGAGCAGCGCGCTCTCGCCCTTGCGCACGCCGATACCGACCGAGCCGACGGTGACGGGCTTGTAGCCGTCGACGAGACGCACCTCGGGGAAACCGCCCTGCTTCAGGTTATAGGCGAGGATGGGATAGTCGGCGAAGCCAGCCTTGAGACGGCCGGTGTTCACGTCGCGCAGGATGTCGGGGATGGTGTCGTAGGCCTTCACGTCCGCGAACAGGCCGGACTTCTTCAGCGCATCGACGAAGGCGGTGCCGACCTGGGCGCCGACGGTCTCGCCCTTCAGGTCTTCCTGGGTGGTGTAAGCCTTGGTGTCGCCCTTCGGCACCACGAGGCCCTCGCCGTAGGTGTAGATCGGGTCGGAGAAGTCGACGACCTCCTTGCGCGGCGCGGTGATGAACATCGCAGCCGCGATGATGTCGATCTTGCTCGAGGTCAGCGACGGGATCAGTGCCGAGAACGCCATTGGCTCGATCTGCACGTTGAGGCCGGCGTCCTTGCCGACCTCGGTGATGATATCGACCATGATGCCCTGGATGGTGTTGGTCTTGGTGTCGAGGAAGGTGAAGGGAATGCCTGTCGGCGTCGAGCCGACCTTCAGCACCTGCTGCGCCGAGCCAGGCGCGGCGGCAAACAGCGCGAGCGCCGCAATCGCGGCCTGAACAAAACGCTTCATCGCATCCCCCTTTGGGCCCGGCCGAAGTGGGCCTCGCAGATGTCTTGATCGCAGACGTTGCGGGCCAAGCCGTTTCGGCCTATTTTCACCAATATGAAAATTTGGTCACACTTTCGCCAGTGATGCAAGCGGTTTTCATGCACATGAAGGAAGCGGTTTGACGTGAGCGGTGGCAAAAGAATGCGCAAACCGGCCGCCGCAAAGCCGGCCAGGAAGGCGAGAGCCAAAGCCGTCGCCAAACCGGCCGAGCCCGCGATGGACGTCGCGGTCGGTCGTCGCATCCGCAATCTCAGGCGCGTCAGGCAGTTCTCGCTGGAGATGGTCGCCGCGCGCACGGAGCTGTCGATCGGCTTCCTCAGCCAGATCGAGCGCGGCCTGTCGTCGCCGTCGCTGCGCGTGCTGGCGACGCTCGCCGACGTGCTCGGCGTCGGCATCGCCGCACTGTTCGGCGCGAGCCCGGGCGCCGACGGCGCGTCCGACCAGGTGGTGACGCGCGGCCTGCAGCGCCCCGAGCTGAAGCTCTGGCGCACCGGTGTGTCGAAGCAATTGCTGAGCCCGGCGAGCGCCGACAACAGGCTCAACCTGTTCCTGGTGCATCTGGAGCCCGGCGGCTCCACCGGCGACGAGCTCTACACCCATGACGGCGAAGAGGCCGGCCTCGTGCTCGAAGGCGAGATGATGCTGACGGTGGACAGCGAAACGTGGTCGCTGAAGCAAGGCGACAGTTTTCGGTTTGCCAGCCGACGGCCGCACCGGTTTTCGAACCCGGCGCAGGATGCGAAGGCCGTGGTGCTGTGGGTGAACTGCGTGACGGGGGCGGGGTAGCACGCATCCCTTTGATGTGCTGAGATGACCGCGTCATCTTTGAAAGAAGCTCCGATGGACGATTTGATTGTTGCGGCCATCCACCAGCGATTAAGGATGGGACTTACCGATCTTGGCAAAGGCTCGCGGTCGAGATTGACACGTAGCAACCCTGCTGATGTTGCATCCGACGAACAACGACTCGGATTCTCGTTCCCGCCCCTCTTGAAACGAATTTACGCCGAGATCGGTAATGGTGGTTTTGGGCCTGGGTATGGTCTGATCGGGCTCACCAATGGTGTGCCGGACGATACAGGCAAAACCGCCCCTGCCATTTATGAGCAATTTCAGGGCGACTGTGCCGACGAGCCGAATTGGAAGTGGCCTGCGAGACTTCTGCCTGTCTGCCACTGGGGATGCGCAATCTTGTCCTGCGTAGATTG
The DNA here is from genome assembly GCF_014198245.1 of Bradyrhizobium sp. cir1. GTDB lineage: Bacteria > Pseudomonadota > Alphaproteobacteria > Rhizobiales > Xanthobacteraceae > Bradyrhizobium. The sequence continues at coordinate 61,040 of NZ_JACIHE010000014.1, read as the reverse complement.
TGCAGACGGAGATTTCCGGATGCGCATATTCGATCCGAACGTCTACGACGGCTCCGATTGGAAAGAAGCCTTCTTCGACGAAGCTCCTAGCTTTGCCCAATGGATGGGAGATTGGGCCTCAGGCGCCGATCTTTGGAAGGCGATGTACGGTGACGAAGGGCCCGTCACCAGGTTTCTCGCTGAACGCGCATCAAGGCGCTGAAGCAAATCACCCGAACCGGTGATTGTACCGGTCCACCGTCAGCGCGCTGACATCGATGTCCGGCTTCTTGCCCGACAGCATGTCGGCGAGCACGCGGCCGGAGCCGCAGGACATGGTCCAGCCGAGCGTGCCGTGGCCGGTGTTGAGGTGGAGGTTGGCGTATTGGGCCGGGCCGATCACGGGCGGGCCGTCCGGCGTCATCGGGCGCAGGCCGCTCCAGAACGTCGCCTTTGACAGGTCACCGCCGCGCGGGAACAGGTCGGTCAGGGAATGATCGAGCGTGGCGCGGCGCGCGTCGTAGAGCTTGCTCGAATAGCCTGATATCTCGGCGGTACCGCCGACGCGGATGCGATCGCCGAGGCGGGTGATCGCGACCTTGTAGCTCTCGTCCATCACGGTCGATTCCGGCGCGCCGGAGGCGTCCTTGATCGGCACCGTGATCGAATAACCCTTCACCGGATAGACCGGCAGCGAAATCCCGAGCGGCGCGACGAGGCGCGGCGACCAGCTGCCGAGCGCGAGCACGTAAGCGTCCGCCTGCAACAGGCCGGCGCTGCTGGCGACGCCGCTGACGCGCGCGCCGTCGGTGACGATGCGATCGATGCCGGTGTTGAACATGAAGCGCACGCCGAGCGCCTGGGCGTGCTTGGCCAGAGCCTGCGTGAACATGTGGCAGTCGCCGGTCTCGTCCTGCGGCAGGCGAAGCCCGCCGGCGAACTTTTCCTTCACGCCGCCGAGCGCCGGCTCCACCGCAATGCAGCCCTCGCGGCTCAGCACCTCGAAGGGCACGCCATATTGCTTGAGCACGGCGATATCCTCGCCGGTGCCGTCGAGCTGGGACTGGTGGCGGAACAGCTGCAGCGTGCCCTGCGAGCGCTCGTCATACTGGATACCGATGTCGCGACGCAGATCGCGCAGGCAATCGCGGCTGTATTCCGCGATCGGGATCATCCGGCTCTTGTTGACCGCGTAACGCGCGCTGGTGCAGTTGCGCAGCATCTTGAGCAGCCAGACCCACATCACAGGGTCGAGCTTCGGCCGGATCACCAGCGGGCCGTGCTTCATCAAGAGCCACTTGACCGCCTTCACCGGCACGCCGGGACCGGCCCAGGGCGAGGAATAGCCGGGCGACACCTCGCCGGCATTGGCAAAAGAGGTCTCAAGTGCCGGCTCCGGCTGACGGTCGACGACCGTCACGTCATGGCCGGCACGTGCGAGGTAGTAGGCAGAGGTGACACCGATGACACCGCTGCCGAGGATCAGAACTTTCACGCTTGGTCAAACTCCCGCGGCATCACGCTCGCCGCTGCAAGGAAACAACTCGCAACGGCGAGAGCAATTATCAGGCCACCTTCTTGATGGCGTCGCCGAGGATCGAAACCATCTGGTCGATGTGGCTCTTCTCGACGATGAGCGGGGGCGACATCGCAAAGCTGTCGCCGCTCATGCGCAGATAGAGGCCCGTGTTGAAGCAGTCGACCATGACGTCATAGCCGCGCGCACCGACGACGCCGTCGCGCGGCGCCAGCTCCACCGCGCCCATCAGGCCGCAATTGCGGATGTCGACGACGTTCGGCAGGCCCTTGAGCGAATGCAGTGCATCGCGCCAGTATTCGGCGATCGAGGCACCGCGCGTGAGCAGGCCCTCGTCCTTGTAGATGTCGAGCGTCGCGATACCGGCGGCGCAGGCGGTCGGATGCGCGGAATAGGTGTAGCCATGGAACAGCTCCATCTGGCTCTCCGGGCCGACCATCATGCCGTCATGCACCTTGCGGCTGGCGAACACCGCGCCACAGGGAATGGTGCCGTTGGTGATGCCCTTGGCCGTCGTCATCAGGTCCGGCGTGACGCCGAAGAAGTTGGCGGCGAACGGCGTGCCGAGACGGCCGAAGCCGGTGATGACCTCGTCGAAGATCAAGAGGATGCCGTGCTTGTCGCAGATTTCGCGCAGGCGCTGCAGATAGCCCTTCGGCGGCGGCAGCACCGCGGTCGAACCCGGCACCGGCTCGACGATGACGGCGGCGATGGTCTCGGCGCCGTGCAGGGCCACCAGACGCTCGAGATCGTCGGCGAGCTCGGCGCCATGCTCGGGCTGGTCCTTGGCGAAAGCGTTACGGGTGAGATCGTGGGTATGGCGGATGTGGTCGACGCCCGGCAGCAGGGTCGCGAAGGCGCGGCGATTGGCGACCATGCCGCCGACCGAGGTGCCGCCGAAGCCGACACCGTGATAGCCGCGCTCGCGGCCGATCAGGCGGGTGCGGCTCGACTGGCCGGTGGCGCGATGATAGGCGAGCGCGATCTTCAGCGCGGTGTCGACCGACTCGGAGCCGGAATTGGTGAAGAAGATGCGATCGAGGCCCTTCGGCGCGATCTCGGCAAGGCGCTCAGCGAAGTCGAATGCCAGCGGGTGGCCCATCTGGAACGACGGCGCGAAGTCCAGCGTCATCAGCTGCCGCTCGACCGCAGCCGCGATCTGCTTGCGGCCGTGGCCGGCATTGACGCACCAGAGGCCGGCGGAGCCGTCGATCACCTTGCGGCCGTCGACGGTGGTGTAGTGCATGCCCTCGGCCGAGGAGAACAGGCGCGGCGCCTTCTTGAACTGCCGGTTGGCCGTGAACGGCATCCAGAACGAGTCGGTCTTGATAGTGTTCGGAATCTGATGAAGGGTCACGGCCGCGCTCCTTTGCTGACATGCTAGCAGAGCCACGGCTTCAAAAGCGCAACAAGTCCTTTTCTGACGGCCTGCAAGCCATTGATTTTACTGGGGCTACCGGTCCATATTTGCGCGATCCGCAACACCTGCAACACAGGACTTGGGCATGAGCGTCGACATCGGTGGACGGCTGCGATTCATCCGGGCGCGCCACAAGCTGTCGCAGCGTGAACTGGCAAAACGCGCCGGCGTCACCAATTCGACGATCTCGCTGATCGAATCCAACCAGATGAACCCGTCGGTCGGCGCGCTCAAGCGCATCCTCGACGGCATCCCGATGGGACTCGCCGAGTTCTTCGCGCTCGAGCCGGAGAGCCGACGCAAGATCTTCTACCGCGCCGAAGAGCTGACCGAGGTCGGCAAGAAGCCGATCTCGTATCGGCAAGTCGGCGACAATCTGTTCGGCCGCAGCCTGCAGATCTTGAAAGAGCGCTACGAGCCCGGCAGCGACACCGGACGCGTTCATCTCGTCCATGACGGCGAGGAAGGCGGCATCGTGATTTCGGGCAAGCTCGAAGTCACCGTCGAGGACGAGCGTCGCATTCTCAATCCGGGCGACGCCTATTATTTCGAGAGCCGCCGCCCGCATCGCTTCCGCTGCGTCGGCGGCAAGCCGTGCGAAGTGATCTCGGCCTGCACGCCGCCGACGTTCTGACGCGCCGTCAGCCCCTCCGCAATCATACGGAGCCACCGGTATCTTACGGTGCTTGAGCCAGCTCAATTTCTGCAAGCCGAAGTTCTATATATTGGCAGTCGTAGCCGAGCAGCCTGGCGCAAAGGTGCTGAGGTTATGGCCCCGGACTCCTAGGCACGCCGGGGCCGCTTCGTAACTGGGCCCGCCATGAAGACCACGCTCGCCAACGCCGAAGCCGCACTCGACGAAGTGCAGCGCGATACCGAAAAGCTCCGCTCGCGGGAGCTGCGCAAGGCCATCGAAAAATACATCGAGATGCAGAGAGAGCAGATCAAGGCTCTCCGCCGGATGATGAATTGACCGACCGGCAAGGTCGTCGCACACCCGAATTCTCCTGAACCCGCCTGACGCAGCGGACGACCAAGCAGGAGGCATGATTCCGCTTCCCGAGAGCCGCCGATGTTCGTCCCCTTCCGCCTCGTGCTCCTTAGCGCGACAGTTCTGCTTGCTCCGGCCACCTGCCGCGCCATGGATGACGATCTCCGCGCTGCCAGCAGCGCGCCGACAGCAATCACGCTGTGCGGCGCGATCAATGGCGACGACAGCCGGAGCAAGGCCGCCGCCTGCAAGGAGAGGGGTTACGACCAGCTCGTCGCGGCGATCGACAAATCATTCGACGCGGCGCTCGCCAGGACGCCCGCCAACATCCGGCCGCTCCTCAAGCGCGACCAGGCCTGGTTCAATGAGATGATCCTGCAGGCCGCCGACACCGTGCAGGAGGTCGACGAAGCCGAGCTGCGCGACAGCTTTATCGCGACGCTGCGCCAGCGCGCCGCTGTGCTCGGCGAGATCGCAGGCGGTTTTGGCGGCGTCGGTCTCACCGGCAAATGGGCCAATGCCTTCGGCAGCGTCACCATCTCGCCGTCTGCGAACGGCACCCGGCAACTGACTATCGACATGAGCGCCTATTACGGCAGTGACAAGCACCGGCAATGCAGGCTGAGCGCGACGGTGACATCGGCGGGCGACTGGCTGAGCGGGGCGATCCCGCCAGCGAATGCGGGATCATCGACGAGCGGGCCGGACGCGAAGCCGGCAAGACCGCCGGCAATCAAGCTCCGCCGCCAGGGCGAAACCCTGCGCGTCGTCACCTTCGGCGGCGACGATACGACCGGGGATCGCGATGATTGCGACTATCTGTGGCAGATCACCGGCACCTATTTCGCGAGCGGCAGGTCCGAGGTGGCCGACAAGGTCGAGACGTCGTTCGTCGCGCCGAGCTTCGATTGCGTGCGTCCGGTGACGGCGACGGACGAAGAGATCTGCTCCGACCCGGACCTCGCCGAGAACGATCAGCGACTGAACCGCGCCTGGAAGGCGCTGCTGCCGCGCCTCGACGATGCGACGCGGCGTGCGCTGATGGAAGATCAGCGCAACTGGGTGCAGGCGCAGGCGGTGGAATTCCCCGAATTTCTCCACCCGGCCTGGGAGAAGCGGACCGCAGAGATGCATTTCACGGCCGACGGGCGCGACCATGTCGATGCCCTCCAGCGTGAGCGGATCGCGCTGCTCGAGGGTTTTGACGACAAGCGCGCGGGCCTTGCCGGCGTCTGGCTCGCCTCCAACGCCATCATCAAGATCACGGTCGACAAGGACGGCCGGCTGACCGCGCAGGGCTGGAAATGGGACCAGGGCGACTGGAAGGCCGGCTGCGACTACGACATGAAGGGCAAGATCGTCGGCGGCACCTTCCGCTCCGACGAACAGCGCAAGAATCCGGACACGCTGGAGCGCGATCGCGCCATGCTGATCGTCAACCGTCTGGACGATGCGTTCGCAAAGAAACGCACCGGCAAGGAGGACGACGACGAGGCGAAGTGCAAGCGACGGCTCGACAACTCCTCGACCGCCCGGCTGTTTCCGGCGCGCGCCTCGCCCGACATCGACAATTTTGCCGGCTCGATCCGCTAGCCGGCGGCTCGCGGCGAAAGCTCACGAGGTCCTCTCTTTGCGGCACTGAGCGCGCGGGGCCCAGTGCCGCAAAGCTCCTCAATGCTGCGTCAGCAGCTCCTCGATCCGGATCGGGAAGCGGCGGACGCGCACGCCGGTCGCGTGCCAGACGGCGTTGGCGACCGCACCGGCGCTGCCGGTGATGCCGATCTCGCCGACGCCCTTGATGCCGAGCGCATTGACATGCGGGTCGTGCTCCTCGACCGTGATGACGTCGAGCGGCGGCACGTCGGCATTCACGGGGATGTGGTACTCGCCGAGATTGGCATTCATGATGCGGCCGCTGCGGCGGTCGGTGATGGCTTCCTCGTGCAGCGCGAAGGACAGGCCCCAGATCATGCCGCCGAACAGCTGGCTCTTTACCAGATGCGGATTGACGATCCGCCCCGCGGCGAAGGCCCCGACCATGCGGGTGACGCGGACCTGGCCGAGCTCGGGATCGACCTTCACTTCCGCGAACACCGCGCCGTGGGCGTGCATCGCATATTCCTCCATTGCCGCAGGATTCGGCGCGCCGGTGCCGCGCGCCTCGACCTCGGCAACGCCGGCGCGCGCGAGGATCTCGGCATAGCTCTCGCTGCGGCTCTCGTCATCACGACGGATCAGCCTGCCCTCCCGCGCGATCACGCCGGCGTTGCCGGCGCCGAACAGCGGCGAGCGCTCGTCGTTCGTAGCGAGATCGGCGAGCTCAGCGATCACGGCCGCGCCTGCGCTGTGGATCGCAGCCCCCGCTGTCGCGGTATGGGCCGAACCGCCGGCAATGCCGGCATCGGGCAGGTCGGACGTGCCGGCCTTGAATTCGACGCGGTCGATATCGAGGCCGACCGCATCGGCCGCGATCTGGGCCAGCGCCGTCCAGGCGCCCTGCCCCATGTCATGCGCGCCGATCTCCATGACGCCCGAACCGTCGCGGCGGATCGCTGCGCGTGCCTGGGCCTGGAACATCAGCGCCGGGAAGGTCGCCGTGCCCACACCCCAGCCGACCAGAAGACCGGCATCGTCGCGCATCTGCCGCGGCTGGAGCGAGCGCTTCGCCCATCCGAACCGCGCCGCGCCCTGCTCGTAGCAGGCACGCAGTGCCTTGGACGAGAACGGCTTGCCGGAGATCGGCTCGACCTCGGCATAGTTCTTCAGGCGGAAGGCCAGCGGGTCGATGCCGCAGGCCCAGGCCATCTCGTCGATCGCGCTCTCGAGCGCGATCGAGCCGGTCGCCTCCCCCGGCGCGCGCATGAACAGCGGCGTGCCGGTGTTGACGCGCACGGCATCGTGCAAGGTGCGGATCGCAGGCGCCGCATAGAGCGTGTGCGAGGCATCGGCCGCGGGCTCGTAGAAATCGTCGAACGTGCTCGACACGGTCCTGGCGTGATGATCGAGCGCGGTCAGGCGTCCCTCGCCGTCGGCGCCGATGCGTAAGCGCTGCCGCGTCGGTGCGCGATGACCGACCGGGCCGTACATCTGCTCGCGGCGCAGCACCAGCTTGACCGGCCTGCCGACGAGCTTTGCCGCCATGATGCCGAGCGTTGGCGGCCCGGCCATCAATCCCTTGGAGCCGAAGCCACCGCCGAGGAATGGGCTGCGGATGTGGATCTTGTCGTGCGCGATGCCGAACAATTCGGCGATGCGCGCCAGCGACAGCATCAGGCCCTGGGTCGGCATGTCGATCTGCAGACGGTCGCCGTCCCAGGAGGCAACGATCGCATGCGGCTCCATCGCGTTGTGATATTGCGGCGGCGTTTCGTAAATCGCGTCGATCTGCTTCTCGGCCGAGGCGAGGCCCGCCTCGACATCGCCGCGGTGAACCTCCGTGGGATTGCCGACACCGACGACCGGCGGCACGAAGCTTTCGCCGACATCGAGCCCCACGAGCGCCGGCAGCGTCTCGTAGCGCGGCGCCAGCAGCAGCGCGCCTTCCGTCGCCGCCTCCAGCGTCTCGGCGATTACGACCGCGATCGGCTGGTTGGCGTAGCGGATCTCGTCGCTCTGCAACACCTCCATCCGGAACACGAACGGATTGGTCTTGAGCTCGGGGTCGATCGCGAGCGGTGGCTTGTGGCTCGGCGTCATGACGTCGACGACGCCGGGATGACGCTTGGCCGCCGCAACATCGAGCGAGGCCACCCGGCCGCGCGAAATGCTGGAGACGGCCATCACCGCAAACAGCATGCCGGGCGGATGATTGTCGGCGGCGTAAGTTGCCTGCCCCTTGACCTTGAGGACGCCGTCGCGGCGGGTCAGCGGTTGGCCGATGTTCGAGCCGTGCCGCAGATGGGCGGGAGCGCTGGTGAGATTGAGCTCAGGCATGAATGGCTCCGGAGGTCGAGGCAAAGGGAGAGGCCGGCAGCGCCGGCAGGCGCGCGGGCGTACCCGCGGCGGCGAGCAGCAGCGCGCGCACGACGATGCGGCGCGCAAGCTCGATCTTGAAGGCGTTGTCGCCGGACGGCTTTGCGTCGGCGAGCGCGCGCCAGGCGGCTTCCTGGAACGCGTCCGCCGTCGGCGCAACGTTCCTCAGAACGTCCTCCGCAGCACGGGCGCGCCACGGCTTGGCGGCGACGCCGCCGAGCGCAAGCCGCGCCTCCGCGATCCTGCCGTTCTCGATCCGCAACGCGGCTGCAGCCGAGACGACCGCGAAGGCATAGGAGGTGCGCTCGCGGACCTTGAGGTAACGGGCATGCGCGGAAAATCCGCGCGCGGGGGGCGGCAGGCGTACCGCGACGATGAGGTCGCCGGGTTCGAGCGCGGAGTCACGCTCGGGCGTATTGCCCGGCAGGCGATGCAGCGCGTCGAGGGCGATCTCGCGCCGGCCGTTCCTGCCCTCGATCTCGACGACGGCATCGAGCGCGACCAGCGGCACGCAGAAGTCGGACGGATGGGTGGCGATGCAGCTCTCGCTCCAGCCGAGCACGGCATGGGTGCGGTTCTCGCCGTCTCTGGCGTCGCAGCCGGTGCCGGCGTCGCGCTTGTTGCAGCGGCTGGCAGTGTCGTAGAAATAGACGCAGCGTGTCCGCTGCAGCAGATTGCCTCCGACGGTCGCAGCATTGCGCAGTTGCGCCGACGCGCCGGAGAGCAGCGCTTCGGCGACGGCCGGATAGGACCTTGCGAATTCCGGATCATGCGCGAGATCAGCGTTGCTCACCAGCGCACCGATCCGCAACGATCCGTCGGCGAGCGTCTCGATTTGATCGAGCCCATCGAGATGCGTGACGTCGACCAGGCGATCCGGACGGCTGACGCCGCCTTTCATCAGATCGAGCAGGTTGGTGCCGGCGGCAAGATACGCAGCACCCGGCTGGGCGGCGGCAGCAACGGCTTCAGTGACCGTGGCCGGCCTGACATAATCGAACGGTTTCATGCTGAGCGCCTCTGGTTGGATTCATCCATGCCGGCCTGCGCCTCCAGCACGGCATCAACGATGCCGGCATAGGCGCCGCAGCGGCAGAGATTGCCGCTCATGCATTCGCGGATGCGTTCGGGATCGTTGCCGGCCTGCGCCTCCTGCATCATGCCGATCGCGCTCATGATCTGGCCGGGCGTGCAGAAGCCGCACTGAAATCCGTCATGGGCGATGAAGGCCGCCTGCACCGGATGCAGTTGGTCGCCGCGCGCAACGCCTTCGATGGTGAGGATGTCGGCGCCGTCATGGCTGATGGCGAGCGCGAGACAGGAATTGATGCGCTTGCCGTCGACGAGAATGGTGCAGGCGCCGCATTGGCCGCGATCGCATCCCTTCTTGGTTCCGGTCAAATGGAGGCGCTCACGCAGGAGATCGAGCAGCGTGACGCGCGGATCGTCGAGGACGAAGTCGCGCCGCGCACCGTTCACGGTGAGGCTGATGGAGTGGTTCATACAAGGCTCCGATCAGATATGGACACGGCTCATCGCGCGGCGCGCCACCTCCGTGGCCGCCGTCGATATCGCATCGTCCGGACGTGGCCCGGGCCGACATCAACGAAGATACGGAGGCACCCTCCGCTTAACAAGGGCCGCCGAGAAATATTTGGAATTCGTCAAAAGCCCATGCGCGTACAACGCGATGTAGCCAGCTAAGGGTTCAATCTAACCAATTCGTGATCTACATTGCCTGATATGGACGACCACACCGACCAGATCCGGAAGCCTCGCGCCGATGCCGTGCGCAATCGCGAGCGCGTGCTCGAGGCGGCGAAACTCGTGTTCAGCGCCGGCGGGCCCGAGGCGAGCCTGGAGGCCGTCGCCAAACGCGCCGGCGTCGGCATCGGCACGCTCTACCGGCATTTCCCGACCCGCGAGGATCTGTTCGAGGCGGTGTACCGGCGTGAAGTCGAGCAGCTCAGCGAGCTCGCCGAGCAGTTGAAGAATGCCAAGGACCCGGTCGACGCGCTGCGTCGCTGGCTGCGCTCCAACGTCGAATTCGTCGCCACCAAGAAAGGCATGTCGGCCGCGCTGGCGCTGACGTTCCAGAGCACGTCGGAACTCGCGGCATTCTCGATGGACCGGCTGACCAAGGCGATCGGCTCGCTGCTCGACCGCGCAGTCGCGGCCGGCGAGATGCGTGGCGATATCAGTCCGGAGGACCTGCTCAGGGCGCTCGTCGGCATGTGCTACATGCACGACCAACCCGGCTGGCAGTCCTCGGTGCTGCGGATGCTCGACGTGTTCGTGGATGGTTTGCGGGTGCAGCCGCCCAGCAAGGTCAAGGCCCGCTCGTCCAAGACGACAAAGCCGGCGACAAACCGAAAGCGCTAGCGGCGTGTACTCCTAAAAGAGCCGTGTACTCATAAAAGAAATGTCGACTCCTGAGGACCGAGCGGAAATCTGCTGATCGGCCAGAGCATTACTGCTTGTGACCCACAGCGGACGATGCGTGATGCCGATGCCGCGCACTCGCTTCGCCGTCACTCAATGGGAAAATTGAGCAGCGAGGAAACTCCGCATCTCCTGGACTGACTGGGCGGCCGCGGTGGGATCATATTTGAGCCAATGTCCGAGATATTCCCTGCCATCGGCGAAGGCGGGGGAATTAAAGGCGTGATAGGCACCGGGATAGACGATCAATTTTACGGGTGCTCCCCTGTCGGCCCGCCGCTTCATCCAACGCTCGCAGTCCGTCGCGGGCGTCCAGTCGTCGAGTTCGCCGATCATGATCAATGCAGGAACGATGAGTTCCTCGGAGGCAACGCCGCAAAGCGGGTAGTAGGCCACGGCGGCCTTGAACTTTCGATCCCGGGGGACGTCAAAGATTTCCGCCTGCTGGTTCGACGCCAACTGCAGCGCAACCATTGCACCCTGCGAATATCCAATAACCGCGATACGTTGAGAATCGACGAAGGGAAGCTTGGAAAGATAGGATAGCGCGCCTAAAGCATCACCTTGGCGGGTAAGCAGCAGGCCCGGCGTCACCTGGGTGCAGGCGTTCTTGATGCCACGGGTCGCAAAGCTATCCAGCATAAGCGACACATAGCCCCGCGCGTTGTACGTTCGGGCGTCTTCCGAAAGTCCATCGCATCCGTGGAGATACACAATGGCGGAAAATGGGCCGTCGCCCTCAGGTTTCGACAGGTAACCCTCAATCGTTTCAGACGCTGCTTTCGACGTTTCGCCACGTTCGCGCGCCAGGCGCTGCTGGAGTTGGCCGACGTGAACGGGAGCACTTTCAAACCTGACCAATTCTCCTGCCAAGGTGGCGGCGTTGGTGGAAAGGTATGCAACGAACACTGCTACACCGAGACATGCTTTGGCTCGTGTAACCATTTTCCTTCCCTCCGCTTCCCGAACGGAGTGAGCGTAGCAGGCTCATGTCCGCCCATCCACACCGTAAGTCTAAGAACTCCACAGACACTTATGGCCGGCGTAAACGAACGAACGCCTGTCCTCATGTCGGCTTTCAGGGGGGTGGACCGGAAATGGTCGACGCGCGGCCAAATCGACGCGAATGGCCCATCGGCGACCTTCAACGAAGTCCGCTGTTCGTGCCGCTGTTGAGCGACGAGCCGGCATCTGGCGCACCCAAGCTAAGCGCGTGATCTATGAGTACACGCCCTGGCGCCGCAGATGTGCTAGGGTCGCTTCCGCCGGGATATCAACGTGGAGCCTGTCATGCGCATCGCAGCCTTGCTGGTCGCTCTCATTGTTGTTTGTCATCACGCAGCGTTTGCCGGCGATGTCGCGACGGCCCAAGGCGTCATCCGCGCCCAGGAGCAGGCCTTCGTTCGCGACGATGCGACGGCGGCCTATTCCTATGCGGCACCTGCGATCAAGGAAATCTTTCCCGCCCCCGACATCTTCATGTCCATGGTGCGGAACGGCTACGCGCCGGTCTATCGTCACAAGAGTTTTGAATTTGGCGAGAGCAAGATTGATGGCGGCTGGATCGTCCAGCGCGTCCATATCATCGATGCCAACGGCGAGGCCTGGGAGGCGTTTTACACGCTCGAGCAGCAGGGCGACGGCAGCTACAAGATCACCGGCTGCTCGCTGCTGAAGGCAGGACAGTCCGTTTAAGTGGCAAACCCCGGGCCGGTCTTGACCGAGCCCATCCGCGCGCGGATCAGCAGCAGCACGACGATGCCGATGTTCAGCGCATTCCACGCCACGCCATTGGCGAACGCCGCACCATACGAGCCGGTGGCATCGAAGATCACGCCCGACACCCAGCCGCCGAAGGACATGCCGAACACGGAAGCGAAGATCACGATGCCGACGCGGGTGGCCGCTTCGCGCGCCGGCATCGCTTCGCGCACGATGATGGCGTAGCTCGGCACGATGCCGCCCTGGAACAGGCCGAACATCGCGGAGATCAGATACAGCGAGGTGAGGCTGTCGAAGAACAGATAGAACACCAGCGCAAAGCCCTGCGCGAGCGATCCGATCAGCAGCGTACGGATGCCGCCGATCTTGTCGGCGAGATAGCCCGAGCCGATGCGGCTGACGATGCCGCAGCCCATCATCAGCGATAGCATCTCGGCGCCACGCGCGACGCCATAGCCGAGATCGCCGCAATAGGCGACGATATGCACCTGCGGCATCGCCATCGCCACGCAGCAGGAGATCGACGCGATCGAGAGCAGTACCGTCAGCGTGTTGGTCGACAGCTTGAGATCGACTCGCGGCGGCGGTGCCTTGGCATGATCGCGAATATGGTCGTCGCCCATCTGTGCGCGCAGAACGAGGACCAGAAGCGCCATCGTGCTCGCGCAGACGATGCCGATGCCGATATGGGTGTAGCGCCAGCCGGCGGTCTGCGTGCCCCAGCTCACGATCGGCGGCCACATCGTGCCGGCGACATAATTGCCGCTGGCGACGATGGTCACGGCAAGCCCGCGATAGCGCTCGAACCAATGCGAGGCTTCCGCCATCAGCGGCGCGAAGGTCGCGGAGGTGCCGAGGCCGATCAGGAAATACGCCGCGACGAACTGCCAGAGCTGACTCGACAGGCCCGCGAGCACATTGGCGACGGCGAGAAAAGCAATGCTGATCGCCATCGCGGGCACGATGCCGAACCGGTCGGTGATCTTGCCGGCGATCACGCCGCCCAGCCCGAAACCGAACATCATCAGCGTGAAGGCCAGCGACACCGAGCCGCGTGTGGCACCGAATTCCGCCTGCACCACAGGAATCACAACCACGACCGCCCACATGCCGACGGCACCGATCGAGCCGATCAGAAGCGCAAGCACGAGCCGCACCCAGGCCTGACGGGAATCAGGGCTGAATGAGTCTGGTCTTTGTTCGGGATGATTTGGCGCGTGCACGGGTCGGAACATGGCCCGCGGATCAACCGAGGGTCAAGCAACGTGGCGATATATTGGGCATGCGCGGTGCACTGCGGTAAAATGAGCTTGGCGAATGCGCGTTTTGCGATTAGTTTGCAATCAGCGTGTGCAACCTTGCCGCGCGAGGAGCCTATCGGCGGAATGTTGTTGCGGTTGACGCGATCGATGCGGATCAGGGTGGGGCGGATCATCGCCCTCGCCTATCTGTTCTGCGTGCTCGCGCCGGCGGCAAGCCTCGCCTGGGGTACTGGTCCCACACCATGCCTAGACGACGCGATCCTCGCCGATCTCGTGCCGGCGCATCACCAGATGACGAGCCATCTGCATGGCGATGCCTCGCACGAACATGCGGGAACCCACGCACATCACCAGACCGCCGCGAAGGACGCACCCGCTCCGCATCATCATGGCGGCAAGGGAACCGTGGGTCCGTGCTGCGCGATGATGTGCGTCAGCGCGCTGCCGGCCGATCTGCCCAGCGTCGCCACGCCGGTCCAGCCGACGTCGGCCTGCGCGCCCGAGATCGTGGCCAGCCTGCACAGCGCGGCGCCGCCCCAGCACTACCGCCCCCCCATCGCCTGATCTGACGTAACGACATCGGGCCGAGCGCGCATTTGCGCGTGCGAACCTGTGGTCTCCAGATCAGGGATAAGTCATGTCTACGCTTTCCGGGGCGAAGTCCGCCGCCGCATCTGCGGTGGGTGGACGACACTTTCGATTCAATTGGCTGCTGGCCTTTGCCGCGCTGGCGCTGTCCGGCTGCATGCCGGCAACGACACAAGTCGCCAGCGCCGACCCCGCCGATCCGGCGGCGAAGGTGGCACGCGTCGGCTATCGCTCGACCATCGCGCCCTATACCAGCCTGCGGCCCGCAACGCCGGCGCCATGGCGGGACCGCAACGACGCCGTCACGCCGCAACCGAAGCAAGACCGGTAGGAACGCGCCATGACACATCATCTTGCGCGCGGCCTGCTCTTGCTCACCGCGTTCGGACTCTCGTCAATAAGTCTTGCCGGCTGCATGGCGTTCTCGCCGGACGGCGGCATGACGACGGTCTCTGACCTCACCAGCCAGACCATCAACAAGGACGTCGCCTTCGTCCGATCGGCCGAAGGTGCCGAGGCCGTCGACGCGACCGTCCGCCGATTGCTGGCGCGCACGCTGACCATCGAGACCGCCGTGCAGATCGCGCTGCTCAACAACAAGGGACTGCAAGCGGCGTACAACGAACTGGCGCTGGCCGAAACCGATCTGGTGGAGCAGAGCCTGCCGCCAAATCCGGTGTTCTCGATCTCGCGGATCTCGGGCAATGGCGCGAACGAGATCGAGCGCCAGGTGGTCGGCGACATCCTCGCCCTGGCCACGCTGCCGTTCCGCTCCGAGATCGCCCGCGACCGCTTCCGCCAGGCGCAACTGCGCGCGGCGCTGGCGACGTTGCGGCTTGCCGCCGACGTGCGCCGCGCCTATGTCCGCGCAGTCACCTGCAACGAGCTCGTGGTGCTGCTGACGGACGCGAAGGCCACGGCGGAATCGACCGCGCAACTCGCCGTCAAGCTCGGCGAGACCGGCTCGATCAACAAGCTCGACCAGGCCCGCGAACAGGTGTTCTACGCCGAGACGACTGCCGACCTCGCGACCGCGCGGCAGGCTGCGGCGAGCACGCGCGAAAGACTCGCGCGCCTGATGGGGCTGTGGGACGACGGCCTCGACTTCCGTCTGCCCAATCAGTTGCCGCCATTGCCGCGCCGGCCGCAGGCCCTGCCCTCGATCGAGGCCGACGCGGTCGCCCATCGCATCGACTTGCAGATCGCGCGGCTTGAGCTGACCGCGCTGGCGAAGGCGCTGAACCTCACCGAGGCGACGCGCTTCGTGACGCTGCTCGATCTCGCCGGCATCTCCCGCCGCACCCAGGATCCGGAAGGGCCGCCGTTCCGCGAACGCGGCTTCGACGTTCAATTCCAGATTCCGATCTTCGACGGCGGCGAGGTCCGCGTGCGGCAGGCGGCGGAGACCTACAATCTCGCCTTCAACCGCCTGACCGAGCGGGCCGTGAACGTTCGCTCGGAGGCGCGAGACGCCTATCGCGTCTACCGGTCCACCTACGACATCGCCAGCCACTTCCAGCGCGAGATCGTGCCCTTGCGCAAGATCATCACCGAGGAGATGCAGCTGCGCTTCTCCAGCATGCAGGTCGACATCTTTGCGCTGCTGACCGAGGCGCGGCAGCGTCTGGCGTCGCTGCGCGGCGCCATCGATGCCAGGCAGAGATTCTTCCTCGCGCAATCCGACCTGCAGACCGCCGTCAACGGCGGCGGCTCGCCTGCTTCCGGCGGCGACACTTCAACCACCATCGCCGCGGCAGCGTCTGCCGATGGCGACCACTGAGATGGAGGCCAGCATGTTTTCCCGCCGAGGATTTTTAGGGACTGCCGCGCTTGCCGGCGCGTCGGCCATCAGCGGCCGCGTCCAGGCCGCATCGATCCCGGAAGCGCCCACCATGGACAAGGTGGTGATGCAGCCGCCGCTGCATCCGACCAGCGGCCCCGACTATCGTCCCGTGGTCACGCTGAACGGCTGGTCGCTGCCGTTCCGCATGAACGGCGACTGGAAGGAATTCCATCTCGTCGCCGAACCCGTGGTGCGCGAATTCGCCGAAGGCATGAAGGTGAATTTGTGGGGCTATAACGGCCAGTCGCCCGGCCCGACCATCGAGGCGGTGGAGGGCGACAAGGTCCGCATCTTCGTCACCAACCGCTTGCCCGAATACACCACCGTGCACTGGCACGGCATGATCGTGCCGAGCGGCATGGACGGCGTCGGCGGGCTGAACCAGCCGCACATCGATCCGGGCAAGACCTTCGTCTACGAGTTCGAGATGAAGAAGAGCGGGACCTTCATGTACCACCCGCATTCCGACGAGATGGTGCAGATGGCGATGGGCATGATGGGCATGTTCGTCGTGCATCCGCGCGACCCGAATTTCCGGCCCGTCGACCGCGACTATGTCTTCGTGATGAGCACCTATCGCGTCGACCCCGGCAGCTATCTGCCGCAGGTCAACGAGATGACCGACTTCAACATGTGGACCTGGAATTCGCGGGTGTTTCCGGGGATCGATCCGCTGCCGGTGCGGCTCGGCGACCAGGTGCGCGTGCGCATCGGCAATCTCAGCATGACCAACCATCCGATCCACCTGCACGGCCACAGCTTTGCGGTGACCTGCACCGACGGCGGCTGGATTCCCGAGAGCGCGCAGATTCCCGAAACCACCACCGACGTCCCCGTCGGCGCTGTCAGGGTGTTCGACGTGCTCGCCGACAATCCCGGCGACTGGGCGTTCCACTGCCACAAATCGCACCACACCATGAACGCAATGGGACACGAGGTGCGCACCCTCATCGGCGTGTCGCGCAAGGATCTCGCCAAGGCCGTCGGCAAGCTCGCGCCAGACAGCATGGCGATGGGTTCGACCGGCATGGCGATGGGCAACATGGAGATGCCCGCGCCCGACAACACGCTGCCGATGATGACCGGCACCGGCCAGTTCGGGCCGATCGAGATGGGCGGCATGTTCACGGTGATGAAGATCCGTGAGGGCCTCGGGCGAGACGATTACCGCGATCCCGGTCCGTACAAATTCCCGCAAGGCACCGTCGCCTACGAGGTCACCGCACCGGCCGCAGAACCGGCCCGGCAGAAACCCGGCAGCCCGCCGATGAAGAACATGAAGATGTGAGCGTTTCGATGAACCACCAACTGGAGACTACGATGAAGAAGACCGTCACATTCGTCCTCGCGCTGGCAGCGCTCTCGATCTCGTCCGCCGGCGCGCACGAAGATCACGGCCATGCGTCCTTTTCAGCGGGCGAGCCCGGCGATCCCAGGAAGCCGGCGCGCACCATCGAGATCTCGCTGAGCGAGATGTCGTACGAGCCGTCGAAGATCAACGTGAAGCGCGGCGAGCAGATCCGCTTCGTGCTGCGTAATGTCGGCAAGGAGGACCACGAGTTCCTGCTCGCGACACCTAAGGAGAACCTCGCGCATGCCGAGGTGATGAAGAAGCATCCGCACATGGAGCACGACGAGCCGAACGGCGTGCGGCTTTCGCCGAACAAGACGGCCGAGATCGTCTGGAAATTCACCAAGGCAGGCACCTTCGAGTTCTCCTGCCTGATCCCCGACCATCGCGAGTACGGCATGGTCGGCCAGGTCACCGTCAAGTAAACAGTGGAGATTTCCATGAACCGCATCATCCGCATCGCTGCAGCGCTGGCGCTGACCGTGAGCCTTGCTGCCGGAGCCATCGCGGCCGAAGGCGCTTCGATCAGCGGCGAGGTCAAGAAGATCGACGAGGGCGCCGGCAAGATCACGCTCAAGCACGGCCCCGCCAAGAGTCTCGGCATGGAGGAGCCCATGACCATGGTCTACCGCGTCAAGGACCCCGCCATGCTCAAGCAGGTGAAGGTCGGCGACAAGGTGACCTTCGAGGCCGAGGAAGCGACTTCGGGGTACACGGTGACCAAGATGCAGAAGGCGAAGTAGGGTAGTCCGCCTCCCCCTCGACGGTCATTCCGGGGCGCGCCCCTTGGCGCGCGCTATGATGCGCAATTGCGCATCATAGAATCCGTGCCTCAACAACGCCTGCAGCACGATGGATTCCGGGTTCGCCCTTTGCAACGGCCCCCTACGATCCTAAGGGGGGCTGTTGCAGACCCAGCAATCCGCCATCGGAACAGTGCGTAGGATGGGTTGAGCCCTTGCGAAACCCATCTCTTCCCGATCACCGCTCTCCATAATCGTGATCGTCGTCCGACTGACCGTCCGCCCACCCGGCTGGATTGTGCGTAGAATGAGTAGAGCTGAAGCGAAACTCAACGATCTGAGTTATGGTGGTGATGGGTTTCGCGAAGAGCTCAACCCATCCTACGGGCTGGACAGCCGCTCAATCTTGTCGTGAGTCCGATCACTCAAAGAGTTAGCGGGTCGCTGCAACAGGCCATTTCTGCGACCGGCGGCACAATTCAACGCTTCGATCTGATAACCGGGGTCTTTTCTTCATTTCCATGACACAGCTATTCTTCGAAATTCTTAGTCCGCTTCCTTTGACTCGCCGGCTTGATGCCCGCAAGCTGTTTGCTGTCTGGAGAGATGCTGCGCCGGATACTTTACCTGATCGCATTGGCAATCATGAGCCACTTCGGCTGGACTTTTCAATAGCCGATCTCGAAACAGCGTTCAGTATCTGGGAGCATCATGTTTTGTTGAAGCGGGTTGCCAAGCCGAAGTTAACGTCCTCGATTTTCATGCAGTATGGCCCCCACAGAAAGCACTCAACTTGGTCCATCTCTGTCTCTGACAGGAAGCATATTGATATGCGGTCCATGGAAAATCTTATCTCTGCTTCCTCGGTCGAATTTTCAGCAGATTTTGGGTTCATTCACTCGCCAAACGACTTTGACATCGACGTCGGCCTTGCCACTGAGTCGGTAGCATTTCTCGATACTAAAAGATTGAGGAAGAGCCTCTTCCTCACGACTCACACGATAAGAAAATGCTTGCCAGATATCTATTGGATTACTGTTTTTGGCAAACCCTATGTGGACCTTTTTTCTAGGGACCGACTACTTTCGGCTCCGGCTTTTCAAGTTCAAGAGCTTGGCAATGGCTCGATATTGATGAAGCTATTCGAGGATATTGGTTCTTGCGAAGACTTCGCTTACGAAAATCGGAAGAAGGAAGTGAAAAGGCATATCTCAGAAAACGCGTTCTTCGATTTGAGCAAAGGAACGAACTATGTCTATTCGACACCAAAATTTCTCTGGGGCGAAGTCGAGCAGTAAAAATGGCGATTACGGTGACAGTGCTGGACTGCACCCCTGAAGTGAGACACGATAATTACAGTGACAGGCATTTCGAGGAAGGCCTGTGGCAGGACGAGAAAAGGACCGTCAGTTTCCGACGGCTTTCAAAAAGGCGATCAAGTGCGCTGGACCGTTCTGCCGATGTTTGTCGAAGCATCCATTGGAAAGCGGGAGCTGTCGCATCGCGACAAGCCGGTAGCGATTTCCGAACGGGGCCAGCGTGCCATAGTGCCACTGTTTTGCCCGACGCTTCAATAGAATTCGTAAAATACGAAATTCGCGCGAGCCTTGAGCCGCGCCCGGCTGACGACGTGCCCTGTCGCGAAAACGCCCCCCGCGCCGCAGTTGCCGCGATCCCTGCCGGCTTCCGTCTGATTTGCCCGACGCAGCAACGACTTGACAGAGCAGGCCCAGCGCCGGCCGGCAGCCGCGGCTCTACTGTGCATGGGGTTGTTTTTCACATTTTGCAGAAGGGCGCCCCCTGCCTGACCTCCTCCCACCACGTTAACCCTTTGCTAACCATACACCGGGCAAAAATTGCCGGGTGAAGTCGAGTGTCGTCGGCCGCGTAGAACGGGGGATCCCCTGTGGACGCCAGTGCGGTGCCTCACTTTCGGAACGGCGGCCCATCGGCCGCCGCGCAGACGTTTGGGGCGCGCGGACGGCAGTCGCGCGGGGAGGCAGCTACCATGGTCGACGTCACCGCGGGACAGGGCGTAGGCGCAGCAAAGCCCGGCGTCCCCTCCCTCAACGAGATCGTCAACATCCTCAAGCGCGGCGACATCGCGCTGGCACTCGGCATCCTCACCATCCTGGTGGTGCTGATCCTTCCCCTGCCCGCGATCGTGCTGGACCTGTTCCTGGCGATCTCGATCACGCTCTCGATCCTGATCCTGATGACCTCGCTGTTCATCCAGGCGCCGTTGGAATTCTCGGCCTTCCCGACCATCCTCCTGATCTCGACCATGCTGCGCCTGTCGCTCAACATGGCCTCGACCCGCCTGATCCTGTCGCACGGCCACGAGGGCACGGACGCCGCCGGTCACGTCATCGAGGCCTTCGGCAGCTTCGTGATGGGCGGCAATTTCGTCATCGGCATCATCGTCTTTGCCATCCTGATCATCGTCAACTTCGTCGTCATCACCAAGGGTTCGGGCCGTATCGCCGAAGTCGCCGCCCGCTTCCACCTCGACGCCATGCCCGGCAAGCAGATGGCGATCGACGCCGACCTCTCCGCCGGCCTGATCGACGAGAAGGTCGCCAAGCAGCGGCGCAAGGAGCTGGAGGACGAGAGCGGCTTCTTCGGCGCCATGGACGGTGCCTCCAAATTCGTCCGCGGCGATGCCATCGCGGGCCTCCTGATCGTCTTCATCAACGTCGTCGGCGGCATGATCATCGGCGTGGCGCAGCAGGGCATGTCGTTTGCCGATGCCGGACGCAGCTACACGCTGCTGACCGTGGGTGACGGCCTCGTCACCCAGGTGCCGGCGCTGATCGTCTCGACCGCCGCGGGCCTCCTCGTCTCCAAGGCCGGCGTGTCCGGCGCCGCCGACAAGGCGCTGATGAAGCAGTTCTCCGGCTATCCGCAGGCGCTCGCGATGTCCTCGGCGGTGATGCTGGTGCTGGCGGCCCTGCCGGGCATTCCCACCATCCCCTTCCTGGCGCTCGGCGCCGGCGCCGGCGCGCTGGCCTGGCACGCCCGCAACCACAAGCGCACCGCCGTGAAGGCCGAGGAAGCCGCCAACGCCGCGCCCGCTCCGGGCATGCCGGGTGCGCCCGGCGCGGCCGCGGCGGAAGAGTCGATCTCCGCCGCGCTGAAGATCGACGACCTCAAGATCGAGCTCGGCTATGCGCTGCTGCCGCTCGTCAACGGGCCCGACGGCACCGACCGCCTCACCGAGCAGATCAAGGCGCTGCGCCGCTCGCTCGCGATCGAGATGGGTTTTGTGATGCCGGCGGTGCGCATCCTCGACAACGTCCAGCTCGAGGCCAACACCTACATCATCAAGATCAAGGAGGTCGACGCCGGCACCGGCAAGATCTGGCCGAACCAGTTCATGGTCATGGACCCCGGCGGCAGCCAGGTTCAGGTGCCCGGCATCCACACCACCGAGCCGACCTTCGGACTGCCCGCGACCTGGGTCGATGCCAGCCTCAAGGAGGAGGCCTCGCTCAAGGGCTACACCGTCGTCGATGCCGCGACCGTGCTCTCGACCCATCTCACCGAGCTGCTCAAGGCCAACATGTCGGACCTGCTCTCCTATGGCGAGGTGCAGAAGCTGCTCAAGGAGCTGCCGAAGGAGCAGAGCGAGCTGGTCAAGGACATCGTCCCCGGCCAGGTCACAGTCTCCGGCATCCAGCGCGTGCTGCAGCTGCTGCTCGCCGAGCGCATCTCGATCCGCGATCTCTCGACCATCCTCGAAGGCATCGCGGACTCGCTCGCCTTCTCGCGCAATCCGTCCACCATGGTCGAGCACGTCCGTGCCCGCCTCGCCCGGCAGATCTGCGCGCAGAACACCTCCTACAACGGCTATCTGCCGCTGATCGCGCTGTCGGCACGGTGGGAGCAGGCCTTCGCCGAATCCATCATCGGCCAGGGCGAGGAGCGCAGCCTCGCCATGCAGCCCTCGAAGCTGTCGGAATTCATGACCGCCGTGCGCGAGGCCTTCGAGCGCGCCGCCCGCGAAGGCGAGGCGCCGGTGCTGGTCACCTCTGCGGCAATTCGTCCCTTCGTGCGCTCTCTCGTGGAGCGGTTCCGCGCCCAGACCACCGTGCTGTCGCAGGCTGAAATCCACCCCAGGGCAAGGTTGAAAACGGTCGGAAGCATCTGATTTGCCTTAAGAAGCCGTGTGTTTTTCGGCCACAGGCAAATGGTTTTTGAGTTCCCGGCGCCTTGTCGACCAAAGGCCGAAAAGGCGCTCAGCAAGCACATTACAGCTTTGAAATAATTATAAAAAAGAACGATCAAGAGCCGGTTTTTGATCGCGATCTTTCACGTCATATCACGCTCTTGTGATCGCCTCTTGGGAACGAATCCAGCCAATACTAGGTTGTTGGGCACCGGAAGCATGAACCTGCCTCAAACGGCCGGCGACTACTTCGGGTAGGTGGCGGCAGGAGGCTTCCATGAACCACTCGATCTACAGCGCCGATCGCGCGACCCATTTGAAGGTTGTGGTCGTCGCCTTCGTCGCAGGGATCGTGGTGGCGGGCTTCGGCATCACGGCACGCTCAGGTTCGGATGAAGGTCTGACCCAGACGGCCCGCGTCATCAAGGCCGGCAAGCCGGTCGTTATCACCAGCTCGAACGCGTCTCTCGTTCGCTAAGGAGATCTGACAAGTTTTGTGAATTCACGCGGCTCTTTACCAGCCCCCCAAAGTCGCCACGTGGATATGTAGACGACCCCAACCCCAAGTCGACTACAGAAAGCGCCCGCCCCCCACGGGCGCTTTCTCACGTCTGGGGTAGTGTTTGCACTGCAGGTGTTGCACGGGATGCCGCCCGAAACACCGCTGTCATTCCCCGCGAAAGCGGGGAATCCAGTACGCCGCGGCTTCTCCGTCTCCAACTACTGTCTCTGGAATACTGGATCGCCCGCTTTCGCGGGCGATGACACCGAATATCTGGCGCTACCGCCCTCCATAAGTCGGCGGCGGCGCCTGCACGATTGGCGCGGCGGCGGCGAACAGATCGTCCTTGCTGCCGGTCAGCGGCGGATAGATACGCTTGCGGTTGATGGTCTCTTTGGTCGCCTTCGCGGCCGCGCCGGTGGCCCGGACCTCGCGATCCCAGCCCTCGGTATAGAGCGCGCCCCAGCTGCCGAGATCGAGAACGGTGACGTACCAGTCGATTCGCAGCGGCAGCATCGGCTCGCCGGCAAGATCGGCCACCACGTTGTGGCCGGCGAAGCGGCCCATGGGCCGGGCGAACTGGCAGGACATCACGGTCGGATGCAGTCCGTCGACGACACTGGAGGCGACGTCGCCGGCCGCGAACACGCCAGGCAGATCCGCAACGCGCATGAAGGGATCGACCAGCAGGCGCCAGAGGCGATCGCGCGCGCCCGGAAAGTTTTCGGCCAGCCGGCTCGCACGCATGCCCGCGCACCAGATCACGGTCTGGGTCGGGATGAACTCGCCCGAGCTCAGGTGAATGCCGGCGGCTTCGACCGAGACGACGCGCGCGCCGAGCCGCGTCTCGACATCGAGCGACGACAAGGCCGCTTCGATGACGGGACGCGCGTGCGCGCCGATGGTGGCGCCCACGCTCGGATTGGGATCGACCAGGATGATGCGGCGGCTGCCGGTGATGCCGACCCGCGCCAGCCTGTCAGGCATTTCGGTCGCGACCTCGATGCCGGTAAAGCCGGCGCCGACCACCACGACCGACGAACGCCCCGGCGACGGCGCGCTGCGCCCAAGCGAGGCGAGATGATCCTCGAGGCGAAGCGCAGCGGCATAGGTATCAACATCGAACCCGTGGTCGGCAAGGCCTGGAATGTCGGGACGCATCACCTCGCTGCCGAGCGCGAGCACGAGGCGGTCATAGGCCAGCGTCTCCTCGCCACCGCTGGTGACGAGCGATATCTGACGATGTGCCGAATCGATTGCTTCGACCTCGCCGAGGCCGTGAGCGACGCCGATCGGATCGAGCAATTGCGCAAGCGGAAGCGCGACCTCGCTGAGGTCGCTCTCGTAATTGCGCACGCGGATGTTGTGATAGGGGTTGCGGTCGATCAGGCGGATCTCGATGTCACGGCTGCCTGCGCCGATCTCGTCGCGTTTGCGCGCGGCGCCGATGGCCGCCCACAGACCTGCAAACCCGGCGCCGAGCACGACGATACGCGCCATGTCCGCCTACTCGCACTTTCCAAAGAGATCCTGCGGCCTGCCCGCGCGGCTAGATATAGCCCATTCGTCCGGATCGACCAACTGCGGTGGCGCCGGGCCGCTGCGCAAAAACGTGGGTTCACGCCTCGCGCAGTTCCGACGGCGTCGTGCCGAACCGCTTGCGGAAGGCGCGGTTGAAATAGGACAGGTCGGAGAAGCCCGAGGAATGCGCGATGTCGCTGATCTTGCGCGCCCTCGCGCGGGGATCGCCGAGCTGCTTTCGCGCCAGCAGGAGGCGCTGCTCCAGCACGAATTCGGTGAAGGTGGTGCCGGCCTGCTCGAACAGGCGCTGCGCCTGGCGCGGGCTTAAGCCCGAGCGTGTCGCAACGTCGGCCAGGCAGAGATCGTTGCGGCCGAGCGCGGCCATCACGTCGGCCTGCATCAGGTCGAGGCGGGCCGCCGCGTGCCCGCGCCCGCGCGCAAGGCTAGCGTGATCGGCATCGGTGCCGAGCAGGAGGCCGACGAGATCGACCATGTGCTGCGCGGTCAGGCGCTGACCGACGGCATCGAGATGCGGCGCGTGATTGGCGGCGAGCGCATGGTAGCGGAAGATGGTCTCGGCGACCGCGCCGTCAGAGAGCACTTGCGAGAGCTTGTCCTCGGCCCGCGGGCTGATGTCGAGCAGCGCGCGGCGCGGCATGCGGATGCTGGTGAAACGATCCTCAATGGTGTGACCGACGGTGCCGGTGATGCCCATGTCGACGAGCACCATCTGCGCCGGCGCGAGCTCGACGGTATGGCCGTTCTGCCCGACGCGGACGAGACCCGCATGCGCCGCGATCAGCACGAGATCGTCGCTGCCGTCGGCAAGGCGGCTCTGCGTGCGCGAATATTGCGCGGAGGCGCCTTCGGGAATGGCCAGCACGATATTGTCGACCACGCTGACCTGGAGCCGGCAATCGATGCTGTCGCCCTGGCTCGGCCCGATGTCGAGGCCGCAGGCCCCGAAGGCCCTGTCGCGCCAATGTTCGAAGGCCACACCCTGCGGCAGGCCTGCATATTGGTGAACGAAGATGCCCGGCGTTTTCGCTGCATCCATCTGATGTCTCGCCCCTCTTCGGCACAATGATCGGCCGCGCCGACTGCAAATTCCGGGGATTTGACGCGGCGAATTGCGGGGAGGTTCAAAGGGGAAGCGGATTTGACCGGGCTTGTCGAAATGCGACGGCGGGATGGACGGGGGCGACAGGAAACGCGCCCTTGTAGCCCGCAGGAGCGAAGCGACATGCGGGACCACTGTCCCCGGATGTCGCTTCGCTCATCCCGGCTACGGTACCGCTACGACACCTACTTCTTCGCAGGCGCTTGCGGCTGCGCCGGCGGCACGGTCTCGATCAGCTTGCCGGTGAAGACCGGCGCCGAGGTCGGCTGGCCGTTGGGCGAGCCGCCGGCCTGCTCGATGGTGACGGCATAGGTGGCGCCGTTGACGAGGTCGGCATCGTAGCCGGCGAGCACCGGACGCGCGGTGAAGTCGCCGGCGCCGATCACGCCGAGCGAGCGCGGGCGCGGCAGCTTGTCGGAGATCAGCCAGAGCTCGAAACTCTTGCCGGGCTCCGGCGTCGCGCCGACCTTGCGCACCGTGAAATTCCGCGTCGCGCCATCGATGGTGAGGATGAAGGCCGGGCCACCGCCCTGGCCCTGCAGCAGAGCGACATATTGCGACGAGGCCGCGAGCGGCGCGCCCGGCGTCTTCACCTCGACGGTCTGGATGCGCGGCGTGGGACGCAACGCGCCCGGCAGCGCGTCGGGCTGGAAGATCTGCAGCGACAGCGTCACCAGCAGCGCGGCCGCGAGCGCGCCGACGGCGGACGCGATGGTGCGCCAGCGCTTCACGCGGCCCTCGAGCCGGATCACATTGCTGTTGTCCACGACCGGCGCTGGCGGCGCATGCACGACGTCCGGATCGGGCGCATGGACCTGCGGCATGAAGACCGGCGCGACGTCGGATAGTGCATCGGAGGCCGGCCGCGCCGCCTCCGGCGACTCGGCTGCGGCAGGCGCCGGCTCGGCCGGCGGCGCGCTGTCCGAAGGCGGCGGCGGCGACACGGCTTCAAACGAGGAAGACTCCGGCAGAGGTGCGGGTGGCGGCGCGGCTTCGGCCTGAGCGGGCGGCGCCTGTGCAAAATCCGTCCGCGCGAGCTCGGCCCTGATGTTCTCCCACACGATCGGGCGCGGCTCGATGGTGCCGACCATCTGGTTGAGGACACCGAGCCGATAGGACCAGGCCTGCACGATCTCGGCGAACGCCTCGTCCACCGCCATCATGGTCTCGACCTGCGCGCGCTCGTCGGCGTCGAGCGTGCCGAGCGCATATTCCGCGGCGAGCGCGATATGGTCCTCCGTGTAGGCCATCACATTCCTTCACCTCTCCCGAAGGGAGAGGTCGATTTGCGCAGCAAATCGGGTGAGGGGCTCAGGTCCCATGAGAGAGCGCAACCCCTCACCCGGATTGCATCTTGCGATGCATTCCGACCTCTCCCTGCGGGAGAGGTGAAGCGAGACCGCTGCGCCGACTTATACACTCTCATCATCCTCTAAAGTCCGAGGCACTCCCGGATATCCAGCATGCTGCGCCGCAGCCACGTCTTCACCGTGTTGACGGGCGCGGAAAATTTTTCCGCCAATTGCTCGCGGCTCCAGCCGTTGTAATAGGCGAGCAGCACGAGCTTCTGACGGTCCGGCTCGAGCCGGCCGATGCATTCCAAGAGCCGCTTCAGCTCCTCGGTCATCTCGCGGCGCGCCAGCGGATCGGGACTGTCGGCCGCAACCTCCATCGCCTGAGGCTCTTCCTCGATGGAGGCTTCCGACTTCTTGCGCACGATGTCGATTGCACGGTTGCGCGCGATCGATGCCATCCACGTGATCGGCGACGAGAGCGCCGGATTGAACTGGCCGGCGCCGTTCCAGATCTTGACGTAGGCCTCCTGAATGACCTCCTCTGCGAGATCCTGCCGACGCAAGATACGGAGCACGACGCCATAGAGTTTCGCGCGCGTGGCGACGTAGAGGCGCTCGAACGCGGCCTGATCGCCCCTGGCGACCGCCTCGA
This sequence comes from Bradyrhizobium sp. cir1, assembly GCF_014198245.1. GTDB lineage: Bacteria > Pseudomonadota > Alphaproteobacteria > Rhizobiales > Xanthobacteraceae > Bradyrhizobium. The sequence goes on along the minus strand of NZ_JACIHE010000014.1, from coordinate 33,932 downwards.
TCAGCCCGACCAGCTCTGCCGGCGTCAGCATTCAGCCCCCTCATGCCCCGTCGCTTCTTCCTCCCTCTCCCCGCCTGCGGGGAGAGGGTTGGGGTGAGGGGGAGTCTCCGCAAGGGAGGTTGCAGACGGACTCGCGGAGAGTCCCCCTCACCCGGATCGCGCCGGACGCTGCTTCGCATCGCCGGGAGCGATCCGACCTCTCCCCGCAAGCGGGGCGAGGTAAACCACCCGCTACCATAGCGCGCGGCAAAGCCGACCACCAAGGGGCGTGGCGCTGCGCTGTGGACAGCTCATACGAAAACCCGGACCTTGCGGGTCCGGGTTTTGCAAATTCTCGGCGGTTCTTGCTTAGGTTATTGTTTGAGCATGATCTTTTCGGAAAACCGCTGCGCACTTTTCCGGATCATGCTCTAGCGCCCCTAGGCGACGGCGCCGATGCGGGCGCGCATCAGGCCGATGCTGTCGAGGTCGGCCTGCTCGCGGGCGTTCTCCTCGGCGCGTTCACGGGCCTGGTCGCGCTCGTCGAGAAGCTCGACCTTCTTCAGCTCCTCGAAGGCCTCGGCCAGCGCGGCCTTGGCCTCGTCGAGCTGGCCCTTGAGCTCCTCGGCCGAGCGGGTCAGGTTCTCGCGGCGCTGGATCGCGGCCTTGGCATAGGTCGGATAGGCGAAGTGCGAGGGATCATTGATCCCGGCACGCTCCTGCTCGGTCTGGATCTCGCGTTCGAGATCGACCGACATCCGCTGGAAGTCGGCGATCATGGTCTCGATCTGGGTGACCCGGCGGCGCTTCTCGTCGACCTGAAACTTCTTCAGGCGGATGAGGGTATCACGTGACTTCATCGACTCGTACTCCCCAGAAGTCCCTTAGCTGCAAGACACACGCACATTGGGACGGCACCGGTCTCCCCACAGGCCCTGTTAGGGCCAAGACCGGCTCTGCTACTCTGTGGGATCGGATGATGAACCGACAAAGTTAGCGTTCCGTTTCCAAATTGCCGAGGATTTGCGCCAACTGCCGATAGCCGTCCGCCAGTGAGGCATTTTCGTCCTTGCCCTGCCGCAGGAACGCTTCCAGCGGCTCGTGCAGGCGGATCGCCTCGTCGACCTCGGGGCTGGAGCCGGCCCGGTAGGCGCCCAGCCGGATCAACTCCTCCATGTCGGCATAGGTCGCCATCACTGCACGCGCCTTCTGGATGACCGGCCAGAACTGCGGATCGGCCGATTTCGGCATGGTGCGGGAGACGGATTTGAGGATGTTGATGGCGGGGTAGCGGCCGCGCTCGGCGATCGAACGCTCCATCACAATGTGACCGTCGAGGATGCCGCGGACGGCGTCCGCGATCGGCTCGTTGTGGTCGTCGCCGTCAACCAGCACCGTGAAGATCGCAGTGATGGCGCCCTCGCCGAGGCCAGGCCCGGCACGCTCCAGAAGCTTCGGCAGCTCGGTGAACACGGTCGGCGTATAGCCCTTGGCGGTCGGCGGCTCGCCGGCGGACAGGCCGATCTCGCGCTGGGCCATGGCAAAACGCGTCACCGAGTCCATCAGGCAGAGCACGTCCTGGTCCTCGTCGCGGAAATATTCGGCGACCGCGAGCGTCAGGTAGGCGGCCTGCCGTCGCATCAGCGCCGGCTCGTCCGAGGTCGCGACCACGACGACGGAGCGTGCGAGGCCCTCCTCGCCGAGATCGTCCTGCAGGAATTCCTGCACCTCGCGGCCGCGTTCGCCGATCAGCCCGATGACGCTGACGGCGGCATCGACGTTGCGCGCGAGCATCGACAGCAGCACCGATTTGCCGACACCGGAGCCCGCGAAGATGCCCATGCGCTGGCCACGGCAGCAGGTGAGAAAAGTGTTCATCGCGCGCACGCCGAGATCGAGCGGGCTACCTACGCGCTTGCGCGAATGCGCCGGCGGCGGCGTATTGCGGAACGGCATCGGCGAGGAGCCCTGCGGCAGCGGCCCCTTGCCGTCGATCGGTTCGCCCAGCGCATTGACCACGCGGCCGAGCCAGGCCGCGCAGGGCCGCACCTGGTTGGCCGCATTGGCGATGACCGCCTTGCAGCCGCGGCGCACGCCATCGAGCCCGGCGAACGGCATCACGACAGCGTTGTTGCCGGAGAAGCCGATCACCTCGCAGGGGATGAAACGGTTGGCACCGGTTTCGATCACGAGGCGCGCGCCGACCGACATCGCATGGATGGGACCCGCCACCTCGACCATCAGGCCGCGCACGCCGACCACACGGCCATAGATGTTGACGCCGTCGATATCGCCGATCTGTTCGGCAAGAGCCTTCATACAAGAGCCTTCATAAGGGGCGCGCCTTCATAAGAGGGCTTTCATGAGGTGATCGCCGTCGTGCTCCGGGCCTTCACGGTGAAACTCTTAAGTTTCGCCATATTTCTGAACGCCGCTTAACTTCGTGTTTACCCGCATCGTTAATCATTGCGTCACTGTCTTTGTGACTGAGCGTGACTCCCTTTCAGAAGAAGGCTGAGTCGCGGGAGTCGGTTAGGCCCGTCTCTTAAAGTGGAACTTGAACGGATCGGGGTAACGAAAGCTGCTTCCTGCACAAGACCTTAGGGCGATTCGACAAAAATTGCACCGGGAGGACTTGCGTTCCAGAATCAGAGTTTGTTAACCATCTGTTGTCAGGATCCGAATCAGTTGTTCAAAGGCGTTTTGTTGAGTGCCGCGAATGCGGCCGACCTGACGCCCAGGAGCGGCGACTATGGGGAACTGGCATGCGCGTTTTGCTGATTGAAGATGACAGCGCCGTCGCGCAGTCGATCGAGCTGATGCTGAAGTCTGAGAGCTTCAACGTCTACACGACCGATTTGGGGGAAGAAGGCGTCGATCTCGGTAAACTTTACGATTACGACATTATTCTCCTCGACCTCAATCTGCCCGACATGTCCGGCTACGACGTGCTCAAGCAGCTCCGGGTCTCCAAGATCAAGACACCGATCCTGATCCTCTCCGGCCTCGCCGGCATCGAGGACAAGGTCAAGGGTCTCGGCGTCGGCGCCGACGACTACATGACCAAGCCCTTCCACAAGGACGAGCTGGTGGCCCGCATCCACGCGATCGTGCGCCGCTCAAAGGGCCATGCCCAGTCGGTCATCCAGACCGGCGACCTCGTCGTCAACCTCGACACCAAGACGGTGGAAGTCGGCGGCCAGCGCGTGCATCTGACCGGCAAGGAATACCAGATGCTGGAGCTCCTTTCGCTCCGCAAGGGCACGACCCTCACCAAGGAAATGTTCCTCAACCACCTCTATGGCGGCATGGACGAGCCGGAGCTGAAGATCATCGACGTCTTCATCTGCAAGCTCCGCAAGAAGCTTGCCAACGCCTCCGAAGGCCGCAACTTCATCGAGACCGTGTGGGGCCGCGGCTACGTGCTGCGCGAGCCGCACGAGCACGAAGAGCGCATCCCCGCCTGATCCGGTTTACGTCGCGAGCCCATCGGGGCTCGCTCCTCCCAGCCTGGACCCCGCCGCAAATGGCGGGGTTTTCGTTTTTGCGGACGTGTTCTCCCTCACCCGCAAGCGTAGGGTTATCGCAGATGGCATTTTGCGCGACCTGTGTGCGCGCCTCGTCCTTCGAGACGACCGCTTCGCGATCTCCTCAGGATGAGGCTAAGGGGCGTCGGTGCTCATTGAAACTAGCGCAGCGCACACGGTCCTCATCCTGAGGGCCCGCCAACGGCGGGCGTCTCGAAGGATGGCCAAAGGGAAATCGCCCCATATGCGATTGCCCTGCCTGCAAGCGGGAGGGTGCAGCAGCCGTGCTGATACGGCTTCACCCACCTCTAACGTTGAACCGGTACGCTCTCCCCGCCGACGAATGGTCGCTGCACGATGGGGGAACGATGATCCTGCAATCACTCGCCGGCCTGCCCGCCTTCCTGGTCTATTTCTGCACCGGGCTGATTGCGATCGTGGCGTATCTGTTCGTCTATACCCGCATCACCCCCTACAACGAGTTCCAGCTGATCCGCGACAACGAGCCGGCCGCCGCGATCGCGCTCGGCCTCAGCCTGCTCGGCTTCGTGGCGCCGCTGGTCAGCGCGATCGCGCATTCGGCCAATGTGCTGGACTGTCTGATCTGGGCGATGATCGCGCTGATCGTCCAGGTCATCGTGTTCTTTCTCGTCAAAGTGCCGGTGCCGAACTTGTCGGTGCGGATCGCCGCCGGCGAGCTGGCGCCCGCCATCTGGCTCGGCCTGTCCTCGCTCGCCGCAGGCCTCCTCAACGCCGCCTGCATGATCTACTGACATGGCCGACAAACCCACCAGCAAGGAGTTTGGCAGACGCCGGCCGCGCCTGCCGGCGGACCTGCCGCTGCCGCCGAGGGAGCCGGTGAAGCGCTCCGGACATGTGGCGCTGCTCGTGATGGGCACGATCGCGGTCGGCACCACCGCCTACACGCTGATGCCGCGGCAGACCTGCGAGCCCTCTCCTCCCGGGGCGGATCCGGCGGTGCAGACGACCACCGCGTGCAACAGCAGCAGCAGAAGCAGCTCTTCGAGCGGCGGCTCGGGCTCATCCTCGCGATCGAGCTTCTACAGCAGCGATTCCTCGAGCCATTCTTCGTCGAGCACGTCATCCGACTCCGGCCACAGCAGCGTGAGCCGCGGCGGCTTCGGCGCGTTCGGGCACGGCTTTTCGGGCGGGGGCTGACCCATGCAGCGCATCGTTTGTCTCGAGCGCGACAACTGGCGAGAGACCGCAGCGCAATGCGGCTTCGTCTTCCACACCATCGGCGGCGACCGCTATTGGGACGAGCGCGCCTATTACGCCTTCACGCTCGACGAGATCGAGCGCGGCATCGAGACGCCGACCGGCGAGATCGACGCGATGTGCCTCGAGCTTGCCGGCCGCGTGATCGGCGACGAACGGCATCTGCGACGTCTGAAGATTCCGGAAGCGTTCTGGAGCCTGATCGCCGAGAGCTGGGCGCGCGACGACCGCAGCCTCTATGGCCGGCTCGACCTGAAGTTCGACGGCAAGGGGCCGGCAAAGCTGCTCGAATACAACGCGGATACGCCGACCTCGATCTTCGAGGCCGCCGTCTTCCAATGGACCTGGCTCGAACAGGCGATCGAACGCCGCATCATTCCATCGCGCGCCGATCAGTTCAACTCCATCCATGAGCGCTTGATCGAGGCATGGAAGGCGATCGCCGCCGGCCGTCACCTGCATCTCACCGGCACCACTGGGAATGATGAGGACGCCGGCACGCTCGCCTATCTCGAGGACACTGCGCGCCAGGCCGGGCTCTCGACCACGCTGCTCGACATCGAGCAGGTCGGCTGGCGCGACGAGGGCGGCGGCTTCGTCGATCTCGACGATGCCGACATCGCGCTCGCCTTCAAGCTCTATCCCTGGGAATGGATGTTCCAGGACGCCTTCGGCGCAAAGCTGAAAGAGGCTCCGACGCGCTGGATCGAGCCGCCATGGAAGGCAGTGCTCTCCAACAAGGGCATTTTGCCGCTGCTCTGGGAGATGTTTCCGAACCATCCCAATCTGCTGCCGGCCTTCTTCGAGGACGATCCACGCGCAGCCGAGCTCGGCAGCTCCTATGTGCGCAAGCCTCTGCTGTCGCGCGAAGGCGCCAATGTCACGCTGGTCTCCGACGGCATGCCGCTCGACGAGCAGGCGGGCCCCTACGGCGCCGAAGGTTTCATACGGCAAGCGCTGTCACCGCTGCCGAACTTTTCCGGCTTCTATCCGGTGATCGGAAGCTGGCTGGTGAATCACGAGCCGTGCGGCTTGTCGATCCGCGAGGACGAGAGCCCGATCACGGGCAACAGCTCGCGGTTTCTGCCGCATGCGATTTTGTGAAACGCGCTCGCGGCCCCGTTGGTGAGGGCACGCGAGCGCGAAGGTTCTCGTGCCGGATCAGGGTGTCTTGACGATGAATCGTCCGTCGTACAGGAAGGCGCCCTTGAACCCGCTTGGCGCACTTTCGAACCCGCCCGTGCCCGTCGCGTTTGCGTACATTCCGGTGCCCGACAGGATCGTATATTCGCCCTTCGCCTTGCCGTCCTTGATCGCACCGGTGTAGCGCGCCGTGATCGAGGAGCCATCGTCGAAGGTGTAGGTGCTGTAGCCGAACATGGGCCCCGAGCCCTTGAGCAAATCACTGGAGTTGACGAAATCCTTCACGGCAATGCGGCCATCCTTGAACAGGGCCACGCCAAACATCTTGCCGGACATGACCGTCTGACCTTCGACATTCGCGACCTCGGTCACCTTGACGTCCACCGGCCTGGTGACGAGCCTGAATTCGAGCACTTGCTCACCGGCGCGAGCTGTCGCCGGCAGCGCAAGCGCAACCAACAAAAAGTACGAGGCACAAGACATTCGCATGATATGTGCTCCTCAAATTCGTTCATGATGGAATAAAATCCCGTCTCGGTTGGGCGGGACCATCGGCAGCATAGCACAACCTTCAGATGATTATCAGCGTCCGCGATCATGCTGCATCGCGGCGCAAGCTCTGTTGCGCGGTAGCGGAGTAATTCGCGGGTGCTCAAACGCTCGTGCAGCCTCGCGCACGATGACGGAAGATATCTCGTCAGATGTTGCCGATCATCCGCCACGACGGCGCTCTCTCGGAGCGCCCACCGTTCGGCCACTCACCTCGCCGCGGCGACCTTCAGCGGCTGCGGCATCAGCCCGCCCATCGCCCGGCCGGAGCGCGTGGGGTTGAGCTGATAGAGACCGCGGCGCTCGGTGATGGGACGGAACGCGTCGGTGATGCCGACGACGGATTCGGCAGCCCCGAGCAGCAGTGTGCCGTCGGTCTCCAGCGCCTTCGCCATGCGCTCGAAGATCACCGCCTTGGTGTCCTGGTCGAAATAGATCAGCACGTTGCGACAGAAGATCACGTCGAACGTGCCGAGATGGGAGAAGTCCTGCAACAGATTGAGCTGGCGGAACTGCACCATGGCGCGAATGTCGGCATTGAGCTGCCAGAGCTCGCCGACTTGCGTGAAGTATTTCATCAGGTGCTGGATCGGCAGGCCGCGCTGCACCTCGAACTGGCTGTAGATGCCGGCCTTGGATTTCTCCAGCACCTCCTGCGACAGATCGGTGGCGACGATCTCGATGCGCCAGCCGGCGAGGACTGCGCCCATCTCCTTCACGCACATTGCGATCGAATAGGGCTCCTGCCCCGTCGACGAGGCCGCCGACCAGATGCGAAGCGACTTGCGTGCCGCGCGCGCCTGGATCAGGCCGGGCAAAATCGTCTCGCGCAAATGGTCGAACGGAATCTTGTCGCGGTAGAAGAAGGTCTCATTGGTGGTCATGGCTTCGACCACGTCGGTCGCAAGCCGCCCGTCGCCGTTCCTGATCTTCAGCACGAGATCGGGAATGCCCGATAGACTCGCCTTGCGGGCGAGCGGCAACAGCCGGCTCTCGACCAGGTACTGCTTGTCGGGCGACAGATCGAGGCCCGAGCGCTCCTTCAGGAACTTGCGCAGATAGTCGTAATCCGCGGGCGTCACGAGCGGTCTCCCGCGAACAGGCGGTTGACCTTGGCGCCGATCTGGTTGAGCGGCAGGATCGCCGCGCAGATGCCGGCATTGGCGGCCGCGCCCGGCATGCCCCAGACCACGCTGGAGGCTTCGTCCTGTGCAATCACGCTGCCGCCGGCCGCGACGATGTCCTTGCCGCCGCGCATGCCGTCCGAGCCCATGCCCGTCAGGATCACCGAGAGGATGGCGCCATGCCAGATGTCGATGGCGGAGGAGAAGAGCGGATCGACCGCAGGCTTGCAGAAATTGACGGCGGGGCCGTCGTCGAGCGCGATCGCAATGTCCGCGCCGCTGCGCGCGAGACGCATGTGCTTGCCGCCTGGCGCGAGATAGATCCGTCCGGGCTTCACCGGCTCGCCGTCGACCGCCTCGGCTGCCGGGCGGCGGCTCGACCGCGCCAGATGCTCGGCAAGAATGGTGGTGAAGGTCGGCGGCATGTGCTGGGTGATCAGCACCGGGAAGCGATCGATGACAGGTCCGAGCTCGGTGACGAGCGACATCAGCGCCTGCGGACCGCCGGTCGAGGAGCCGATCAGCAGCACCTTCGGTGCCTGCGTCGAGAACGGACGCGTCGATAGCGATCCTGACGACGGAGCATGCACGGCCGGAGCGGGTGCCGGCGCGGCAGGCCGCGCGACGGCCGGTGCGCGCGCAGCCGGAGCCGGGGTCGCCGGCGCGAGCGGCGGGCTGGCAACGGCGGGCTTGCGGCGCAGCCGCGCACCGAGATGGCGGATCTTCTGGATCAGGTCGTGATGGAAGGTGTCGGCGGCCGACGCCTCACGCGTCGATTCCGGCTTCGGAATGTAATCGGCCGCGCCGAGCGACAGCGCCTTGAAGCTGATCTCCGCGTTGCGGCGGGTCAGCGTCGAGGCCATGATGATGACGAGATCGCGCTTCTTCGCCAGCAATTTCGGCAGCGCCGAGATGCCGTCGAGCTCGGGCATTTCGATGTCGAGCACGGCGACATCGGGGTTGATGCGTTCGAGCTGGTTGACCGCCTCGAGCCCGGTGCGCAAGGAAGCAGCGACCTCCATGTCGTGCTCGGCGCCGATCCAGCGCGAGATCAGACCGCGGATGACGACGGAGTCGTCAACGATCATCACCCGCAGTGGTCCGGCTTCGCGCGACGTGCCCGTGGTCGAATTACCTGCGAACGCAACACTCATTACTCACCAACTCAGACTGAAACGGTTCAGTTGAAAACAATCGCCGAAGGATCCGCTCAGCCTCCGGGCGGACGCTCAGATCAGGCCGACTTCCTGGAATTTCGCCGTCACGATGTCCTTGTCGAACGGCTTCATGATGTACTCGTTGGCGCCGGCGTGCAGCGCACGCGCAATATGCGCGACGTCGTTCTCGGTGGTGCAGAACACCACCTTCGGCTGGTCGCCTCCGGGCATGCGGCGGAGATGGCCGAGGAACTCGTAACCGTCCATGACCGGCATGTTCCAGTCGAGCAGCACCGCGTCGGGCAGGCCGCGCTTGCAGGCTTCCAGCGCCTTCTCACCGTCCTCGGCTTCGAGGATCTGGAAGTCGAGTCCCTCCAGGATCCGGCGCGCAACCTTGCGGATGACGCTGGAATCATCAACGACGAGACAAGTTCGCATGTGAACCTCTGCTTCCTGTCCCCTTGCGGGGACACTTCCAATTACTGGCACGTCGGCGGCAATGCCGCCGTATCAGGCCGCCATCATCTCGGGCGCAAGCTCGAGGACGCGATCGACGTCGAGCACGACCATGAGCTGGCCGTCGAGGCGGTGGACGCCGCCGGCGAGCTTGGCCATGCGGGGGTCGAGGTTGACGGGGTTCTCTTCCATGCCGGCCTCGGGCAGGCGCAGCACTTCGCCGATCTGGTCGATCAGGAGGCCATAGGATTCACCGCGCAGGTCGACGCCGACCGCCATCGGGGTCTTGCCGTCCTCGTCCCTGGGCAGGCCGAGACGCGAGCGCATGTCGACGACGGTGACGATGCGGCCGCGCAGGTTCAGCACGCCCGCGATCTCGCGCGAGGACAAGGGCACGCGGGTGACGCGCTCGGGCATGAACACGTCCTGGACGCGGGAGATCGGCAGGCCGAACAGCTGGCCGCCGATCATCGCGGTGACGTATTCGACCATGGCGCCTTCGCTCACTTGCGTCTTGCTCATCTGCGTTTCTCCTGATCCATCCCGCTTGAGGTTACGCCGCCGCCCGGCTCAGCTCGGAGGCGCCGGCGGCGCCCGCGGTCTGCTCCTTCAGCGCCGCGATCAGACCGGGACGGTCGAACTTGGCGACATAGTCGTGGAAGCCGGCCTGACGGCCGCGCTCGATCGCCGCCGGCGACACCAGCGCCGAAAGGCCGATGATCGGCGTCGCGGCGAGGTTGTTGTCGGAGCGAATGGTCTCGGCAAACTCGAACCCGTTCATGTCGGGCATCTCGATGTCGGTCAGGATCACGTCGAAGCTCTGCGCGCGCAGCGCGGCGAGGCCCTCCTGCGCGGTCGGCGCGGTGCGGACGCGGTAGCCGGCCGCCTTCAGCACCGGCGCCAGCATGTTGCGGAAGAAGGCGCTGTCGTCGACCAAGAGCACCGACTGCGAGTGCATCGACGGCTTCATCTCCTTGCGGGTGAACCAGTCGGCGAACGCCATGGGGAGGAAGTGGCCGACGTCGATCACCTCGGTGGCCTGGCCCTTGATCACGGCCGAGCCGAGGATGCCCTGGCTGGAGCCGCCGACCTCGATGTTGAGGCGTTCCTCGACGATGTCGATGATCTCGTCGACGACGAGGCCCATGGAGCGGCCGTCGTCGGCGAACACCAGGATCGGCTGGGCGCCCTGGCTGGCAATGGTGACGCCTTCCATGGCCACCAGCGGCATCAGCTGCTCGCGGTACTGCACCATGTAGCGGCCGTTGCTGAACTCGATCTTGTCGGCGGGCAGCTCTTCCAGGCGCGTGACCAGCCCGAGCGGCACCGCCTTGGGCTGGGACGAGCCGGCGCGGAAGACGAGGAGCGAGGTGGTCTGCTCGCCCGTGCCGATGTGGTGCGCGCCATTCTCGTCGCCCATGTCATGGGCCGAGGAGCCGGCGGCGCCGAGCGCCTTGGCAATGCCGTTGGGGTCGATGATCATGATCACCGCGCCATCGCCCAAAATGGTGTTGCCGGAGAACATGTCGATGTGACGCAGCTTGGTCGACATCGGCTTGACCACGATTTCTTCGGTGTGGAACACGCCGTCGACGACGATGCCAAACGTCTGACTGCCGACCTGGGTCACCACGATGAAGCCGTTCTCGGGATCGCTAGCCGCGCCGTCGTCGATCTTCAAGAGCTTCTTCAGGTGGATCAGCGGCAGCAGCTTGTTGCGCAGGCGCAGCACGGCCGTATCCTTGATGCGCTCGATGCGGTGCTCCGAGTTGGCGCGGGCCCGGACCAGCTCGACCACCGAGAGCTGCGGAATGGCAAAACGGTCGCCGGCGGCTTCCACGATCAGGGCGGAGACGATGGCGAGGGTCAGCGGGATCTTGATGGTGACGCTCGAGCCTTCGCCCGCCACCGACTTGATGTCGATGGTGCCGCCGATCTGGTCGATATTGGTGCGCACCACGTCCATGCCGACGCCGCGCCCCGACACCGAGGTGATGGCGGCCGCGGTGGAGAAGCCCGGCGCGAAGATGAACTTGTGGATCTGGGCTTCGCTCATCTTCTCGAGTTCGGCCTCGGTGACGAGACCCGAGGAGATGGCCTTGGCCTTGATCTTCTCGGTGTTGAGGCCTCTTCCGTTGTCGGCGATGCAGATGATGATGTGGCCGCCCTCGTGATAGGCGGAGAGGCGAATGGTGCCCTGCTCGCCCTTGCCGGACGCCAGGCGCTCGGCGGGGGTCTCGAGGCCATGATCGGCGGAGTTGCGCACCATGTGGGTGAGCGGGTCCTTGATCAGGTCGAGCACCTGGCGATCGAGCTCGGTGTCGGCGCCGTGCATCTCCAGCTCGATCTGCTTGCCGAGTTCGCTCGAGAGGTCGCGGACGATGCGGGGCAGCTTCTGCCAGGCATTGCCGATCGGCTGCATGCGCGTCTTCATGACGCCCTCCTGCAGCTCGGCGGTGACGTTGGAGAGACGCTGCAGCGGCACCTTGAACTCGGTGTCCTCGTTGCGCCTGCTGATCTCCAGCAGCTGGTTGCGGGTCAAGACCAGCTCGGAGACCATGGTCATCAGATGCTCCAGCGTATCCACGTTGACGCGGATCGACTGGTTGGCGACGCGGTCGCCCTCGCCGGCGCTCTCGTCGGCCATCGACTTCTTCGGCGCGGCCTTTTCCCTGGCGGGCTTGGCGGCTTCCTTCGCGGCCGGGGCCGCAGCGACCGACGCGGGCGCAGGTTCAGCCTTTGCTTCGGCTTTCGCAACGGGCGCGGGGACCGGCGCTTCGATCGCGGTCTCGCGGAAGGCGCGCTCGAGCTCGTCGAGCGAGACTTCGCCCGGACGCAGCGGGCGCTCCAGGGTCTGGTCGATCAGCGTGCCCGTGGTCATCTCTTTTGCCGGCGCAGCGGCAACAGGGGCTTCCGGCGCCAGCGGCGGCGCGTCGGCAACGGGAGCCGAACCCGCCGGCATCGGCTGCGCCGAGCCTGACATCGCGGCCATGCCCTGCTCGACCATTGCTTCCAGCTTGTCGATGAGATCGCGGTCGTTGCCTTCCGGCTCGGCTTCGGTCGCCTCCAGGCCGGCCAGAATCTCCTTGATGCGGTCGATCGAGGACAGGATCACCGTCACCGCTTCGGCGGTGACCGGCATGCCGTCGCGGAATTTGCCCATCAGCGTCTCGCCGGCATGCGCCAGCGCTTCGAGCCGCGGCAGGCCGAGGAAGCCGCAGGTGCCCTTGATGGTGTGGACCAGGCGGAAGATGTTATCCAGGATCTTGGCGTTGTTCGGCTCCTGCTCGAACTTCACCAGCTGATTGTCGACGGTGTCCAGGCTCTCGCTGGTCTCCGTCAAAAACTCCCGCAACAGATCATCCATGAAAACAGGCCTTCATACAGGGCGGGCGCGCACGAGGCGTGATGCGCCATTTCGGAATGGGGCCAGCTTCACCGCAAAGCGTTTAATAATGGTTGAGTATGTGGAAAAGAACGGAACCAACAAAGAGATAAGGCGCTCCGGACAAGCCGAAGCGCCTCGTCAAGATTGGCTTAACCTCTGAGCGCGCAGCGGCGCGCGTTTACGAAGCGGTAACGATGATCGCTTCGCCCTCCGGCTTGAGCGTAACGGTGAGCCCGCAGGCCTGCGCGAGCAGCCGCGTATAGTAGGGCTGGATCGCGTGCGCGTCCGCGGCAGGTCCCCGTTCGCCGCTCAGGAGCTCGGAGATGTTCTGCGGCAGGCGCGCATTGTGCCCGGTCGCGGTGATGCGGAAGCTGATCGCCTCGCCCTCGCCGATCGGATCGACCGTCAGCATGCCGCCGCGCGGGATCGTGTGCTGGGCCACCACCAGCATGTTGAGCAGCAGCTTGACGCGATTCTTCGGCAGCAGGAGCCGCGGCAGATTCCAGGTGATCGAGCACTTGCCGTCCTCGATGTGGCCGCGTGCCATGGTCTGGGCGTCGCCGAGGTCGATCTGGGCGCCGGAGGAGCCGGCGGCGCCAAAGGCGAGACGGCAGAACTGGAGGCGGGCGGAGGCGGTCTTGGCGCTCTTGCGAATCAGGTCGAGCGCGAACTCGCGGTCTTCCGGCTTGGGATCGTCGTCGAGCACTTCAAGCCCGTTGACGATGGCGCCGACGGGGCTGATGAGATCGTGGCAGACCCGCGAGCACAAGAGCGCTGCGAGTTCGAGCATATCGGGAGCAGTAGCGGTCGCGGGCGACGAGGCGTCAGACATATAATGGGGTCCTGGAGGGTTCCTGGAATTGCACGGCGCTGGACGCCGCGAATCACGCATGCTTGACGGATGCTGCGGGTTCTAACATTCGCCAGCCGGTGGCAGCTAGCTTGCGATAGGTTCGAAGCGGCCATAAAGGCTGCGGGCGAATCAACTGAGGGGCGAGACTTGCTGACAAAAGAGACTTGCCGATGAATGAGGCATGCAGGTGAGGATCATCGAGGCCGAGGCCGCATCCGGATTGATGGAGCCGCTCACTGCGCTGGTGGTGAAGGCGGGCGAAGCGATCCTTGGCGTCAACCGCGCGGCGATGCGGATCGACGGCAAGCAGGACGGCTCGCCGGTGACCGAGGCCGACCTCGCCGCCGACCGCATCATCGCCGACGGCCTGGCGCAGCTTGCGGGCGACGTCCCGACGCTGTCGGAGGAGCGAACCCAGCTCGCCTCCCCGCCGTTTCACGGCAGCTTCTTCCTGATCGATCCGCTCGACGGCACCAAGGAGTTCGTCGCCGGCCGTGACGAGTTCACCGTCAATCTCGCGCTCGTGACCCGGGGCGTTCCCTTGCTCGGCATCGTCAGCGCTCCCGCGCTCGGGCTGCTCTGGCGCGGCATCGTCGGCCGCGGCGCCGAGCGCGTGAGGTTTGACGGCGCTAACATCGGTGCCGCCGAGCCGATCCACACCCGCAAGCTGCCAGCGCCGGGCGAGCCCTGGGTCGCGGCGGTGAGCCGCTCGCACGCCGATCCCAAGAGCGAAGCGTTCATCGACGGCCGGCCCAACGCGGTGAGAAAGACCTGCGGCTCCGCCGTGAAATTCGGCCGGATCGCGGAAGGCGCTGCCGACATCTATCCCCGGTTCGGGCCGACCTCGGAATGGGACGTCGGGGCGGGCTGCGCGGTCGTGACCGCGGCCGGCGGCAGGGTGACCGACGGCAAGGGCGGCGAGCTCAGCTTCGGCCAGCAAAGCGGCACCGGCTTCATCATCCCGGAATTCATCGCCTGGGGCGACCCGCAGGCGGTAGGCTGCTACTGACCGAGCTGCTCCTGAAGCGCCGGCCAGCGCTTGCCGACCTCATAGAGAAAGCGTTCCGGATCGGCGGCGAAGGCGTCGCGATTGGCTTCCCGGCTGAACAGATAGAGCCGCTGCGCCACGATCGCGAAGAAGCGGGGGTTGCCGGCGACGGTGACGCCGCGGGCGATGTCGGCGGGGTCATAGCCGCCGAACTGCGGACCATAGATCTCGGGATGGGCCAGGAAGGAGGCCCGGTTGCCCTCGTTCCGGAAGCGCCAGACCGCACCCCAGAGGTTGGCCTCGAACTCCGCCGTGCCCTGCTCGGCGGCGCCGTCGACGAAATAGCCGACCGGGTCGAACCCCTCGATGGCAACGCCCGAGAAACGGTTGACGACGATCCGCTCGGTGGTGGCGGCCTCGACCGGCAGCTCCGGGCAAGCGAACCAGACGCCCACCAGCAGGCAGACGAGCCGGCCGATCAAGGCAATTCCGGGGCGCAAAGGGCTATCTTCCTGCCGTTGTGCCGTCATAGTTGCTGCGGATAACATCCGAGTCGAGGGGACATCCGGCGCAACCTAGGGCCGTGCCTGTTGGCGTCAGGTTAAGGAAGCGACCGGATTCGATACCAGGGGTTCTTTTATGACTTTCGCATCACGCCTTGCTGCGCTCGCGCTTGCCGCCATGGTCGGCTGGATCGCGCCGGCCTCGGCCCAGCAGGCGCCGCCGCCCAATCTGCCGCCGCCGCAGCGCAGCCCGACGCCCAATACCTATGGGCCGGACGAGCTGGTGACCGCCGGTCACCGCTTCTTCGGCAACGTCTCGCGCGGGCTCGCCTCGATCATCGAGAAGGCGGTCAGCCAATGGGGCCTGCCGAACGGATACATCCTGGGTGAGGAAGGCTCCGGCGCGTTCGTCGCCGGCCTGCGTTACGGCGAGGGCACGCTCTACACCAAGAACGCCGGCGACCTCCGCGTCTACTGGCAAGGTCCCTCGCTCGGCTTCGACTGGGGCGGCGACGGCGCGCGCACCATGACGCTGGTCTACAACCTGCCCGCCACCAACGCGATCTACCAGCGCTTCGCCGGCATCGACGGCTCGGCCTATATCATCGGCGGCTTCGGCATGACGGCGCTCACCGCCAACAACATCGTGCTGGTGCCGATCCGCTCGGGCCTGGGCTTAAGGCTCGGCGCCAATATCGGCTATCTCAAATACACGCCGCGCGCGACCTGGAACCCGTTCTAAGAGCTCCCTCCCATCCTGTGACGGATCAAGGTTAACGACAGGCCGGGGCTGGCTTTTTGCCAGCCCCGCATGCATTGTCGTTGGTGAATTTTTCCTTAAGCTTGGGAGTTCTGGCCCATGGTCGAACCGATCATGTACCTGGCGATCGGTTTCCTGCTTGCGATGCTGTGCGGGCTTGCCATCGTGCCGCTGGTGCATAACCGCGCGGTGCGCCTGACCACGCGCCGGCTCGAGGCCGCCACCCCGCTGTCGATGGCGGAGATCCAGGCTGACAAGGACCAGCTCCGCGCCGAATTCGCCATGTCGGCGCGCCGGCTCGAGATGAGCGTCGAGCAGCTCAAGAACAAGACCACCAGCCAGCTCGCCGAGCTCGGCAAGAAGAGCGACGCCATCAACCGCATGAAAATCGAGCTCGGCGAGAAGAACGCCACGATTTTCGCGCTGGAGGCGCGCGAGAAGGCGGTGAAGGAGCAGCTCCGCGCCACCGAGGAGGAGTTCAACGCCAAGACCGAATCCTTGCGCGCCGCCGAGAATGCGCTGACCGACAAGCAGAACGAGCTCGCCAAGATCAACTCCGAACTGTCCGACCGCTCGCTGATGGCGGAGAGCCGCCAGGTCGAGCTGGTCGTGGTGCGCGCGCAGATCGAGGAACTGAAGAACCGCGTCGGCGATGCCGAGAAGGAATTTGCCGCTACGCAAGCGCGTCTCGCGCAGGAGCGCACCGAATCCGAGACCGCCTCGCGCGAGCTCGGCGACGCGCGCGGCCGCGTCGAAAATCTGAGCCAGCGCGTCACCGACCTTGATCGCCAGCTGATCGTGCAGGTGAAAGAGGCCGAGATGCTGTCGGGCCGCGTCGCCGACCTCGAGGGCCGTCTCGCCACGCAGGGCAAGCTGCTCGCCGAGCGCGACTACGAGAACAACCAGCTCCGCCAGGCCAGTGAGACCTCCGAGCGCACCGTCAAGGAACTGCGCGTCGAGATCGCGGCCTTGAGCGGCGGCAAGTCGTCGGCGGCATTCGAGGCGCTGCGCGCGGAAAAGACCGCGCTGGAGGAGCAGCTCCGCTCCGCGCGCGACGAGCGCGCAAAACTCCAGCGCGACGTCAACGCGATCCAGCAGCAGGCGGAAAGCTCCTGGGCCACCGAGCGGATGGAGAACGCGCTGCTGCGCGAGCGCATCAACGACATCGCCGCCGAGGTGGCAAAGCTCGCGATGCAGCTCGAAGGCCCGAACTCGCCGATCGAGGCGCTGCTGGCGGCCGAGGCCGGCCAGCCGCCGAAGCCGGCGCCCCGCCCGGCCAACGACGCCGCGACCAATGGCACGCCGAGCCTGCCCGAGGGCGGCGGAACGCTGGCCGAGCGCATCCGCGCGCTCCAGGCCCACGCCTCCCGCGCCCGCCAGCAGGGCGCGTAAGCGGGCCGAAAAGGCGGTTTCCTCGGCGAATTGCGTGATCGAGCAAGGTTTTCCGGCCCCAGGGCGCCTGGAAACTTGACACCTCAAGCCCGCACTTCTAAATCGCGGGCTCCAATGCGTCGGCCGGCCGAAAGTCCGGCCGCCTGCATGATGGTCCCGGGCGCATAGCTCAGCGGGAGAGCGTTCCCTTCACACGGGAGAGGTCCAAGGTTCGATCCCTTGTGCGCCCACCATCCATTTTCCAGAACCTGACCGGTAGCGAGCGATCATCGACGCTTGGAGGCGTTTGGCGCGTCCAAATCAAAGATGTCGAAAACAACCCCATGCACAGTAGCCGGCATCAGTCGGATCAATGGGTTGCGAATTTTCCGAATTTTTCTTGCTCCGTCGGGCAAAACAGGGGCATGATGGCATGATCCGGAAGAGGCATGGCACACGCGCCAGCCTCTTCCTACGATTCGCCGCGATATCGGAGCCCAATAGAAGATAGACCGTGGTGGCACTAGCACTGTTCGGGTTACGACAATTTCGTGCGCAGCGTGCTTCAGCTCGTAAAAGTTGAATCTCGGCTTGCCATCAAGCCTATAATATCAGAATGGTTTTCATTGAAGGCTTGGCTGGGCGGGGCAATGAGCGGCTCACACTTGGATGGTTCGGCAAACGAAATTTCGATTGAGACACCGGAAGAACCCAAGATCGCCGTGATCGCCGATCTTGCGGCTAAATTTACGTTTGCATCGCACCAAAACTCCTTCCCCGTTGTCAGAAGTATCGCCATTCGGAATCCGACCAAAGATGCACTCGAGCGCCTCAGGCTTGAGTTCAGCGCCAACCCTCCATTCCTCAGGCCTAAGACTTGGACGATCGACCGGTTGCTCGCGGGCGACGAGATCGCCCTGACCGACCGCCGCATCGATCTGGATCCTGCTTATCTCGCGAACCTCGACGAAGCCGAGAGCGGTGATATCCAACTCCGCCTAATCCGAGGCGAAGAATTGCTCACCGAGACTGTCGTTCCGGTCCGCCTTCTGGCCCGAGACGAATGGGGCGGCGTGTCAGACATGGCGCAGCTACTTCCAGCCTTCGTCATGCCGAACGATCCAGCTGTCTTCCGCATTCTGAAATCTGCGGCGGAACGGCTTGCCGCACACGGACATTCGTCGGCGCTCGACGGCTATCAGAGCAACGATCCAAAACGCGCTTATATGTTGGCAGCAGCCATCTACTCGGCGGTCGCTGGACTTGGCCTCCATTATGCGGAGCCACCTGCGAGTTTCGAATCACGCGGGCAAAAAGTCCGCGGGCCGAGCAAGATCGTTCAAGATACCATCGCGACCTGCCTCGATACTACATTGCTCTTCGCTGCGGCACTGGAGGCGGTCGGACTGAACGCGGTGACCGTGTTACTGGATGGGCATGCCCTGGTCGGCGTTTGGCTGGTTAAGCGTACGCTCCCCAAGACGGTCGAGGACGATGTCACCGAGCTACGCAAGGGTATTGCGGCGCGCGAGCTTGTGGTGTTCGAGACCACCGGGGTCACGCATAAACCGCCCATGGTGTTCGAACAGGCCAAGAAGAACGGCGAGGCCAAATTAGGCGATAACGCTGCACAGCCCTTCTCTGCCGCAATCGATATCGCCCGATCGCGGTCGTCGGGCATCATGCCGCTAGCGTCTCATGAAGCCCGCGTGGCGACCGCTACCGAAGACGCCGGCACATTCGAGGACATCCCGCTGCCGGCGGAGCCCGACATTCTCGCGCCGGCCGACATCGTGGACGTGAAGCCGACCACCGCAGCGGGCCGCATCGAACGCTGGCAATCGCGCCTGCTTGATCTGTCGCTGCGCAACCGCCTGCTCAACTTCACAGAAGGCAAGCGATCGGTTCCGTTTGTCTGCCCCGACGTCGCCTATCTCGAAGATCGTTTGGCGGATGGCGCCGCTATCAAACTGATTTCCCTTCCGCAACAGAATCCGCTGGGTGAGCGCGATGCCTCGCTACACCGCGAGCGTCGCGGCCAGGATCTACACCAGATCTTTGCTGCGGAGGCGCTGCAGCGCGACGAACTCTCGTCGATGCTCGATGCCAAGGACCTGTCCGCACGCCTGACTGAACTCTTTCGCTCTGCCAAAAGCGATCTAACCGAAGGCGGCACCAATACGCTCTTTCTCGCCGTTGGCATTCTCAAATGGAAAAAGACACCGACCGACCAACGGGTTTATCGTGCACCAATTCTTCTACTGCCCGTCAAGCTTGAGCGATCGGGCGCATCCGATCGCTTTCGCCTCAAGTTTCACGAGGACGAACCGCGTCTCAACGCGACCCTATTGCAATTCCTGAAGAAGGACTTCGACCTCAACCTGCCTGACTTTCGCGACGGTCTGCCGGCAGACGACAATGGCATCGATGTCGCACAGGTGCTGACGCATATGCGCCGGGCGGTGCGTGACGTGCCCGGCTTTGAGGTTGCTGACGATATAGCCCTATCGACCTTTTCTTTCGCCAAATACCTGATGTGGAAGGATCTCACCGATCGCGTCGCAGGGCTGCGGCAGAATCGCGTGGTCAAGCATCTGATCGACAATCCCGAGCGCGCATTCGATGGAGCCGATCAACCCTTCCCCAACGAGAGCGATATCGATCGCAATTATTCTTGCGCCGACCTCGTCATGCCGTTGCCAGCGGATTCTTCGCAGGTCGCAGCTAGTCTCGCCGCCGCGCAGGGGCGAGATTTTGTGATCGTTGGACCGCCCGGCACCGGCAAGAGCCAGACGATCGCCAACATGATCGCAATGTGCCTTGCCGGCCGCAAGACGGTGCTGTTCGTCGCTGAAAAAACCGCCGCTCTCGATGTCGTCCACCGCCGTCTGCGCGAGCACGGCCTCGGCGATCATTGCCTCGAATTGCATTCGAACAAGGCAGATCGCAAACAATTCTTCAATCAGTTGAAGAATTCATGGGAGAAGCGCGGCCCGCAGACCGGATCGCAATGGGTCACGCTCAACGACCGCTTGCAAGTCCGGCGCGACGAATTGAATTCATATGTCGCCGCCTTGCACCACAAATCGTCCAACGAATTGACGCCTTACATAGCGATCGGGATCGCCGCATCGGGTCACGACGATCATGCGCCGGGTTTTCAGTGGCCCAGCAAGGACACCCACGATGCCGCCAGCTATGCCGAGTTGGAAGACCTCGCCGATCGTCTTGGACGAACATATGCCGCCGTTACGGTCCGCCCCATCCTGCGCCTCGTTCATGTCGACGAATGGAGTAATGGCTGGCAGGAAAGGCTGATCGCCGCGGCGCGAGAGCTAAGGCATGCGGCGACAGCGACAAAGGCAGCCTTGATGGCGGTAAGCCCCCGTCTTGGTCTTCAAGACCTGCACGACTGCCGCGTCGACGGATTGAGATATTTCGCCGATCTCGCCCGCGACCTTGTCGCCTCAGCAGGCGAGGATCTAACGGTCATCCTGCATCGCGACTTTGCAACGCTGACGCGCGCGCTGGCCGAACTCGATGCCGCAATCGCGACCTATCGCCAGAACGAAACCGGCCTGTCCGCACGTTACGCTCCTGATGTCGTGGCTCGCATGCCACTGGCCGATATCGAGCGCGACTGGCACGAAGCCAATGCTGCCATCTGGCCTAAGTCCTGGCTATCGGCGCGGCGCGTCCGGCGCCTGCTCGGATCGTATGCCGGAACCAAGACAGCCAACCCGAACACCGACCTAACGCTGCTTCGCCAATTGCAGGCGACGCATCGCTCGATTGACAACAATGCGGTCGCGCAGACCTCGCTCCGCTTCGCAGGCCTCGATACGGACTGCAAGGCGCTGGCCAGCCACATGCAGAAAGCAGAGCGGCTTCGCACTTCGCTGGTGCAGCTAGGCGAGTTTGCCGGCGACGTCCAAAGGGTCGCGGCCAGTATTGCGGGCGGTCTCAAGGGACAAATCAACCAACCGCAGCTGTCAGCCGCCAAAGAATATCTGGCACGTTATCAGGACCTCCAGGAGGCGATCCACGCATTCGAAGCCATTGCCGGTTTGCCACTCAACGGCGAAAGCGACGACTTCCTTGGCAGCGTTGCCGGGCAGATGGACGATCTCGAGCAAGCGCGCTCGCTCTTTCGCGACTGGTCGTCCTGGTGCGCGGTTCGAAAACGCGCGATCGCCCGCGGGCTTGGTCCCCTGGTTGAAGATATCCAGAACAACGCAGTGCCCCCGGATCGGAGCGTTGCGGCATTCCGGCTAGGCTATGCGCGCTGGTGGCTGCCGTTGGCGATCGACGAGAGCCCCGAGCTGCGCAATTTTCGGCGCTTCGAGCACGAAAACGCCATCATCGACTTCAGGGCCATTGATGATCTCGTACGCAGCCATGCCAGCGCCCGAATCGTCAGCGCGCTGGCGCACGGCCTGCCGTCTTCCGAAGCCGTCTCCCGGCAGTCGGAGCTCGGACAGCTACGTCATCAGATGGGTCTACAGCGGCCAAGCCGCTCGATCCGAGAGATGGTCGCGGCCATGCCGGGGACATTCAGCAAGCTGGCGCCTTGCGTGATGATGTCGCCGCTCTCGATCGCGCAATATCTGCCGCCCGATCAGGCGCTGTTCGATGTCGTGATCTTCGACGAAGCGTCCCAGATCGCCACCTGGGATGCCGTTGGCGCGATCGCGCGCGGTAAGCAGACCATCATCGTCGGTGACCCCAAGCAGCTGCCACCGACCAACTTCTTCGGCCGCGCGGACGATGGCGACGACGGCATACCGGAGCACGACCGCGACCTCGAAAGCATTCTCGACGAAGCAAGAGCCTCCGGGCTGCCGGTTCGTCATCTGCGCTGGCATTACCGAAGCCGTCACGAATCGCTGATCGCATTCTCTAACTGGCATTATTACGACAATCACCTCATCACTTTCCCGAGCCCGGTGACGGATGACCGCGCCGTTTCGCTCAATCTTGTGCCGACCGGCGTCTATGACCGTGGCAAGAGCCGGACCAATCGTGAAGAAGCACGCGCGATCGCCGCCGACATCCGCAGGAAGCTGCAATCGTGGCTCGTTTTGCCGGAAGGAAGGCGACCGACCATCGGTGTGATCACCTTCAACGCCCAGCAACAGGCGCTAATCCTCGATCTGCTCGACGACGCACTGCGCGCCAATCCCGACCTCGAATGGTTCTTTTCCGACGACCGTATCGAACCGGTGATTGTCAAAAATCTCGAAAACATCCAGGGCGACGAGCGCGACGTGATCTATTTTTCGATCACTTTCTGCCGCGACGCTGCCGGGAAACTGCCGATGAACTTCGGCGCCATCAACAACGAAGGCGGCGAGCGGCGATTGAATGTCGCGGTGACGCGCGCACGAACTGAGCTGAAAGTCTTCTCCGGTCTCCGCGCCGACGACATTGATCTAGATCGCAGCAAGGCGCTCGGCGTTCGTCATCTCAAGGCGTTTCTGGACTATGCCGCGCGTGGCGCAATCGCGCTTCCGGCGCAGGATTCCGGTTCGCTTGGCGATATGGAATCGCCCTTCGAACAAGCTGTCGCCGCGGCGCTTGAGGCACGTGGCTGGCAGATCGTGCCGCAGGTTGGCGTCTCCGGCTTCCGAATCGACCTCGGCATCCGCCATCCCGATCACGCAGGACTGTATCTCGCCGGTATCGAATGCGATGGCGCCACTTATCACAGCTCGGCTACAGCGCGCGACCGCGACAAGATTCGCGAGCAGGTGCTGCGCGGCCTCGGCTGGAACATCCTGCGGATATGGTCGACGGACTGGTGGTTTAACGCCGCAGAGACGATTGAACGCATTGATGAGACGTTGAATACAGCGCTAGAAACGAGCCGGGCTGGTGCTGCCGAAGTCGAAGGCGCTGCGAATATCGGCGGTGCCCTCCAGGCCGACATCCCGTATGACACCGATACGTCCCCGAACGATATGGGCGTCAGCGATGCGGCGGATCGTCTCGCGGATGAGGCCAGCGTTATAGCGGTGACGTCCGATGTTCCGGTGCCAGTCGGAGAACAGCGAATTGCCTCGCTAACCGAGGCCGAAGCACGCTCGGAAGCGACTTTCCGGGTGGCCGATCTGTCTGACATCAAAGTAGATCCCGAGCGCTTCTTTGAGTTTTCCTATCGTTCAAGCTTGCAGTCCATGGTCGAGGTCGTCATGGAGGCAGAAGCGCCGGTCCGCGAAGACATCCTTGCCCAGCGTATCGCGCGCGCTCATGGATGGCTCAGGACCGGAGCACGCATTCGCGAGCAGATCGCGCGTCATCTGAAGGGTTATGATAGAACAGAAGAAACTTCGGGCTCATTCCTTTGGATGCCCGGAACGGTCGCGCACCGCCTCGCATTCCGTCCGCCGCATGGCCCCGATCACCGCCGCCCCCTTTCCGAAATAGCGCTCGCGGAACTTACAGATTTCGTACTCTTGAATTGGGAAGCCCTGGAAGAAGAAGATTCACCGTTGGTATATGCACGCTTGCTTCAGGTGGAGAGATTGGCAGCTCCTACACGCGAACGCCTTGAGGAGGCAATCGCCAGGGCCCGATCGTTGAATGACTAATGGGATCAGGCCTAGACCAATATTCCCTCTGGCGACCAGGTGACGATCCCAATGGAGTGAAACACCGCCCAGCGGACGGCCATTTCATCTCCACATATCAGACAGATATTTGGCTGCGGGGACAGGATTCGCAACTTGCGCAGCGGTTTTCCGAAAAGATCGTGCTCGAACATCAACTAAAGCGCGATGACGATTCATCCAAATCTCATCGCGCTCTAATGAGCCATCAGGACAGGCAAGTCCGCGTGTTCCAAGATATAGCTGGTCGCCCCACCGAATATCATTTGCCGCAGCCGAGTGCGGGTGAAGGCTCCCTTGATCAAGAGATCGCAGCCGTGAGCTCTGGCGGCATCGAGGACCGCCTCACCAGTTTCGCGCCCCTCTAGTTCAACGCTGAGCAAGCTGACTGCAATGTCATTGTACCGCAATTGTCGGGCGATCTGATCGGCAGATGGTCCTGGTACCGCTTGGCCGCCAATAACGGTTAGCACCGATACCCTTTCGGCCGAACGAAGCAACGGCATGGCAAATGCGTTTGCCCGAGCTTGCTCGGTGCTGCCATTCCAGTGGATCATGATGTTCGTCGCGATGCTTCTTGGTGCCCTCAGTGGCGCCAGTAGAACGGGCCTGCCGCTCTCGAACAGCGCGGTTTCAATCGCGCGGCGGTGAGGGCCCGCAGCATCATTATCAGATCGTGCCATCACGATCAGATCGAAAGCGCGCCCGTGATTTCCGACAAAGTCTTCGCCCTCAGGCGCGGTCTCAAGCCAGCCGAAGCATGGTCTATTCGATGCCGCAGTGGCTCGAGGAATATCGTGCTTCAGCATGAATGCTTCGAAAAAGTTGCGCATGTCGTTCAGTTCGGCTTCGCTCTTCGCCAGCTGCGAATCCATGAGAATGCCGGTGGCCAATTCTGCCGCTACGTATTGAGGCATGCCGAGCCGGAGTGGAAAGCCTTCGATATAGGCGCCGGAGCGTCGGGCGAGGCCTACGACGACATCGAGCGTGGATGTCATCATCGAAATGTTTTGAAGCGGAACCAAGAGCGTCTTCATTTTCAACTCCCGGTGTTTCGGTGAACATTGGCGCAGTATGCCTGATTTCACCTGGGTTAGTGGCTACGATGATGTCACCTTGCGAGCCGTTCCGGTCTGTCATCGACCACGACAAGGTCCGATCATGCGGCCTGCACAAGCCTCGTATCGATCTCCTGGCGCAGCACCGCAAAATCGATTGGCTTGGTCAGCAGGTCGGCTGCGCCGCTCGCCAGCGCTTTACGCCTGGTCTCGGCGTCACCATAGGCCGTGATCATGATGACCGGTACGTCGGGGCGGGCAGAGCGCACGATAGGCAGCATCTCCAGCCCGCTCATTCCGGGCATGTTGATGTCGGACAGGATCAGAATCAAATTGGCATCCTCTATCTCGACCGCACGCGCCAGCGCCGCGGGTGCGGACGATGCGAACTCCATGAGAAAGCGGCCGGCCCGCAAATCGCGCCGAAACTGCTGGCGAAACAACGCCTCGACATCAGGCTCGTCGTCGACGACCAATATATAGACGCTCAACTTCTGCCTCCGGTCTGCAATGGTGCCGCCAGCGTACGCGGCAGCGTAATGATGAACTCGGTATAATCGCCAGGCTCGGTATCGACCTCGATGCGGCCTCCGTGCTGCTTCACAACGATGTCGTGGCAGATTGAAAGGCCAAGTCCGGTTCCTTCGCCCGCGGGCTTGGTTGTGAAGAATGGGTTGAATATCTTCTCTCTGACGTCGGCCGGGATGCCGGCGCCATTGTCGCGAATCCGGATTTCGACGGCGCCGCCGAGACTTGTGGTCGTCGCGCGCAGCCTTGGCTCGAAGCCGTCGCCGACGGCGTCCTTTTGTTTGCTCGCCGCGTAGAATCCATTTGAAATGAGATTGAGGAACACCCGCGTGATCTCCTGCGGATACAGCTCGAGCGCCCCCGCAGACGGATCGAGATTTCTTTCAAGCGTGATATTGAAGCCCGCTTTTTCAGCGCGCGCCCCGTGATAAGCAAGATTGAGACTTTCCTCGATGATGGCGTTGATATCGGCCGAGCGGCGCTCGCCGGACCCCTCGCGAGAGTGCAGAAGCATATTCTTGACAATGGAATCGGCGCGCGTTCCGTGCTGCACGATCTTTTCCAGATTGCCTTGCAGCATTTCTATCAGCGCGTCGATGTCCCGCCTCGCTGCCTCGCCGAGTGCGGCTGAGCGCAGTCCGTCGCCGAGTTCATCAATCAGTTCAGCGGAAAGCGCTGCAAAATTGTTGACGAAATTGAGCGGATTCTTGATCTCATGCGCTATGCCGGCGGTGAGCTGCCCCAGCGAGGCAAGCTTTTCGGTCTGGATCAACCGATCCTGCGCATTCCGCAGCTCCTCCAAAGACTGCGACAATTCCATGGTGCGCTCTCGCAGCTCATTCAGGAGGCGTGCATTCTCGATCGCAATCACGCCCTGATGTGCGAAATTCGATACGAGTTCGATCTGTTTGTCAGTGAATGGTTTCACTTCCTGGCGGAAGATCGTGATGGTGCCGATCAGTTCGTCTTCCCTGAGCATGGGCACAATGACGAGGGTCCTTGCGCCGGCAAGGTCGGCAAGCGCGCGAACATTGAGGTTGCCTTCGATGTAGGGCGGCTCGGTCCTGATATCGTCGATATGAACCGTCTGATGAGTTTTCTCGACGGTACCCAGGCCGCTCGCGGGATGTGGGCGAATGCTCTGGTATAGCCGGGTATCAATGTAGGCTTGCGGCGCGTTGTGCAGCGCGACCGTGCGAAAGCCGCCATCCTCGTAGAGATTCATGGTGCCGAAGCCGGCGCCACAGATCCGGGTCGCATTCTCCAGCATTTTGGAGAAGACCGGTGTCAATGCGCCCGATGAAGCGCTTATGATTTCCAGGACCTCGGACGTTGCAGTCTGTCGCTCCAGCGATTCGTTCAATTGCTCGAACAGACGCACATTATCGATAGCGATAACGGCTTGATCTGCAAAAGTCTGAAGCAGGGCGATCTGCTTCTCGTCAAATGGGCGAACCTCGGTGCGACGGAGCACGATCGCGCCCATGCTCTCGCCATCGCGCATGAGCGGCACGCTCAGAACGGTCCGAACGCTGGAGCGACGCGCATATTCGCGTCCTGTCGGGAATTCCTCCCCTTCGGGCCCGAGCAGGTCGTACACATGAACGGTGCGGCGATCGATTATGGCGCGGCCGGTGGGCGATTTGACAGTGAGCAATCGTCGGCTCCACACCACGGGAACTTGTCCATGGTGCGCCTGGATGACGATATCGTCTCCGTCCCTCAGAACGACCAGCGCATCATATGCCTCGCAAAGTCCGCATGCGCTTTCCACGATGGCCTTGAGCACCGGGCCGACCTCGGTCGGGGAGGACGCGATAACCCGCAGGATATTGGCGCTTCCGGTCTGGTACGTCAGCGCCTCCGACAGGTCTCGCGTCCTGGTCTGCAATTGTTCGAAGAGCCGTACATTCTCGATGGCGATCACGGCCTGGTCGGCAAACGTCGCGACGAGTTCGATCTGCTTTTCCGTGAAAGGCTGCACACGCCTGCGAGCGATCACGATCGCGCCGATCGGCTCATTCTCGCGCAGGAGGGGAACACCGAGCGCCGTGCGCTGACCAGCCATGGTAACGGACTCGCGCAGGCCGTATTCGGGATCGGCTGCGACATCGAGGACTTGCACCGGACGGCGCTCGAGCACGGCCCGACCTGTGACCGTGCTCTGTCCGGGGGTAATCGGATGCCCCCGCAGAAACTCGATGTATTCCTCGGAGAACCCTACCGCTGCTCCGGCCAGATATTCATCGCCCTCGCGGCGCATGATGAATGCCATCTCCGCTTCGCACAGCCGCGCCGCCGAATCGACCAGCGTGTTGAGCACGGTTTGCAGGTCGAAGGTCGAGCGGCTGATCACCTTCAGCACATCGGCAGTCGCTGTTTGCTGCTGAAGCGATTCGGCGAGATCGCGCGTCTTCGCCTGGACCTCATCAAACAGCCGGACATTCTCAATCGCGATCACGGCTTGATCGGCGAAAGTGGAGACCAGGTCGATCTGCTTGTCCGTGAACGAGTTCACGACCTTGCGACCCAGGAACAGCACGCCGATCGTTTCCCCGGACCGAAGCAAGGGTACGCCCAGGAGGGTGCGATAACCGCCGGCCCTCTGCTGCTCGGGATAGGCGTATTCGGGATCGACCAGGACATCCTCAATCTGGACGGCTTTGCCGCACAGCAGGACGCGCCCCACGACACTGCCGCGTCCGGCATTGAGTCGAATGCCCGCCGAGACCTCGGCCCACTCGGGCGAGAAATTGTACCGAGTTGCATGATGGTAGGCGCCGTCGGCGTCCTGCCGGACGATTGCCGCCATATCGGCACCACACAGCCACGCCGCTGATTCTGTCAGCGTGTCGAGAACCTTTTGCAGGTCGAACGTCGACCGGCTGATCACCTTCAACACATCGGCGGTCGCGGTCTGCTGTTTCAGAGCCTCACTCAGGTCATTGGTGCGTTGCTGAACCTGATTGAACAGCCGCGCATTCTCAATGGCGATCACGGCCTGATCGGCGAAGGTCTGCAGAAGTTGCACATGATGTGGAGCGAAGGTACCGGGCTCGACTCGCGTTACGCTGATCATGCCGATCACCACGCCCCCGGTCGTGAGCGGAACGAACAACATGCTGCGAAAGCCGCGGGCGCGCGCGACAAATTTGATTTCGTTCGTCAGCGCTTCAGTGTCGGGGGTCGGTACCACCTTACCCGCGTGGACTTGTCCGAAACTCTCAAAATCGGCAATCGGCCTCGGAAACATATTGCTCAGAGCCTCATCGGCGGCAGAATTCGTCGGCGTGAATGCAACCAAATGGGCAGTGCCGTCGATGAATCGGAATACGGTCGTCGAAAAACCGCCGAGCAAGGCATTGGCCCGCTTCGCGATTGCCTCGAATACCGGCTTCACCTCTGATGGCGAACTGGCGATGATCTTGAGAATGTCCGTGGTGGCGCTCTCGCGATCTTGTGCGGCGCGCAATTCGGCCAGGAGCCGCGCGTTCTCTTGCTGCAAATCCGCCACCACGTCCTGAGGAAGCGCGGCCATGATGAAAATCCACGTCGCCAGCCGGTTCGGGGGCCGGCGTCAAAATATGATCAAGAAAACATCGGGAATTATTCCACTCCCGGGTCCTTCCGACCAGACGTATCGGGAGTTGATTTTTCGACCAACTGCGCGTCAGCCCCGGGCAGGCTTAGGCGGGCTGGCCCGGCCGCCAGGCCGCGTAGAGACCGACGAGGGTCCCGATGACGACCAGGGCTGCCGCCAGCAGCACCTGCAATTCCCCGTCATCGGTGGCGCCGACGGACGACACTAACCTGGTCACGACGACGAACAAAACGCCCACAGAGGCCGCTGCGCCCACGCTGAGATGGGCGAGCTCTCGCGTCAGGCTGCGGCCGAGAAGCCCGAGTGCCGTAAAATACATCGCGCAAGCGTTGGGGTGCACGAACAAGGCAACGCGCGCGTAAGGACCGTAGGTGTCGAGCAGGGACTCGCATCGGCTCAGTGCCGCTTTTGAGGCGACCCGCTGCAGGAGCGGCCTGAAGAAGCGGGCCTGTCCGTAACTCAAGACGGCGCCTACGATGATGGCGAGCCAGGCCACGACAAAAACGGAGACATCCGCGGGCTTCGGATTGAGCGCCACGGACATCAGGATAAGGGCGGTTCCGGGAAAATAACCAAAATACGGGAAGACCGACTCCAGGAGCACGCAGGCGAACATGAAGACCGGAAACCACCATGAACCGGTCGCACCCTGAACGATGGCGTTCAAGTCGAACAAGCTCGTCCTGTACAGGACGAGATACATGCACATGGCGAGGCCCGCCAGCGCGTAGAACGGCAAGGCTCCCGACAGAAACCGTCTCATCCAATCATCGCGCTTTGTTTGGCGGGCACTGCGGAGAGCATCTTACGCAATCGATACAATCTCGATCTCCTGCGCGCCTGCCCCCACGACATCCCCCACCGCCTTCCCCATCAGCGACCTCGCCACCGGCGAGACGAACGAGATCGAGCCGGCCTTCGGATCGGCTTCGTCCTCGCCCACGATGCGGTAGGTCTGCACGCGGCCGTCCGGGCGGCTAAAGGTCACCGTGCTGCCGAAGGCGACGATGTCGGTCGAGGCCGGATTCGGCATCACCTGCGCCGTGCGCAGGCGTTCGGTCAGATAGCGGACGTCACGCAAGGGCACGGCCGACTGGCGGCGCTTCTCGTTGACGTCGTCGATGGCTTGCGCGGCCTCATAGGCCTCGCGCGCTTGTTGAAGCTGCGTCTGCAAGGCCTGCAGGCCGGCTTCGGTCACGAGGTTCGGATGGGGCGAGATCGGGCGTTCCGGCAACAGCGTCTCGGACGCGGTCTCGGCGCTTTCTTCCTTGGTAAAGGCGACGCTCAATTCAAGAATCCTGTCTACGTAGCGACGCCGCACGGCGCCGATGACCTGAGACTAGAGCCCCTTTCCGATGGAATCGGAACGGGGCTCTAGCTTCTTTAGTTTAACGCGTTTTCTTGACGCGAACCGGTTTCCACTTCGCTTGAAAACGCTTTATATCTCAAGTGCGACGAAACGGCGGAGCTTGAAGACCAGGTCCGGCATGGCTTGGCGGAACCGCGTCGCGTTCTGGAACGAAGTGGAGAACGGCGCAAAGGTGATCATCGCGTTCCAGTGCCGGTAACCGTAGACCGTGACGGACGCGCCGGTCGCGGGAAAATCCTCCATCTTGCGCAATTCGCCGAGCACGAGATCGGCGATCGCTTCCGCCGGCAGCAATTTCCTGCCGTCCGGCGTCGTGGCGATCTTCATGGGCGGTTCGGCCGGCTTAGCGGCAGCGGGTACGGCATCGGAAGCCGGAGGCTGGGCCGGTGCCGCGTCGGGGACGGACACCGCGACCGGCTCAGATCCATGCGTCGGGGCGGTCGGTGGAACCTCGGTGAGCGGCGGCGGAGCAACGATGTCTGCGCGCTTGTTGCCTCCCAGGATGCTGCTGATCATGGCCACGAGGCCAGCATCCTTCACGTCGTCGCTCATTACGTCCCCCGGCACTCCCCTCGGCCTTGGCTTACTTTAGCACCGCTCCGGCAGACCGCCACAATGGTTATGCAGTCCGCCTTTGCTTGACCAAGCCAGCTCGCCTGCGGTCCATCCTTCGAGACGCCCGCCTGCGGCGGGCCCTCAGGATGAGGTCACGTCTTGCGGCGAGATGTCAGACCCTGATGGTGAGGAGCCCGCCAAAGCGGGCGTCTCGAACCATGCAGGCCATGCCATCCGTCACTGCTTCTCGAACGGGATATATTGCTGGTACTGCTTCGGTACCGAGCTGCGATAGCGCGCGGGCACGGTGCCGCTGTCGATCGAATGATCGATCTCCTGCTGCCGGGTCATCTTCTTCTTTGCCGGCTTCTTCGATGCGCTCTTCTTGGAGTCGGATGGCTGGCTGGTATCGGTGGTGGCTCCCGGCGCTGTCGTCGCGGCTGGCGCAGTGGTTGTCGCCGCAGGCGCAGCGGTCCCGCCGGCGGCCGGTGCGTTCTGCGCCAGAGCGAACGATGATTGCGCAAGAAGCGCCAGCGCTGCTGTCGCAGCCAGCAAATATGACCTTTGCATCATAACCTCCAAAAATTGACCCTGACCCGAATGAGGAAAAGCGTAGGCTTTCGGGAGTGGCGCGTGCAAGTCCGCCGACGGCAAGTCCGTTAAAGGCAAGTCCGCTCACGCAAGTGCGCTCACGATAGGTCGGAACCAAGTGGCGAACTGTGGCCGAGATCACATTGCTCGCCGCGGCTTGCTTCATCATAGACGCATGTTGAACGCGCCGCCCACTGCGGACACCAAGACGAGCACGACAAAGTGTCGGACAAGTCGGGGAACACGCAGATTGAGCTCGTGTTCCTCATCCCACCATTCTCGAAGGAGACTGAAATGCGTCGCACCATCCTCACTCTCGCATCGTTCGCAGCGCTGATCGCCGTAGCATCCCCGGCAGCCCAGGCGCATCCTGCAAACGATCGATATTGCCTGCAGGGCCGCATCTGGGGCTATCCCGGCAACTGCCAGTTCGCGACCTATCAGCAGTGCCAGGCCTCCGCCTCCGGCACGTCGGCCTATTGCGGCATCAATCCGCGCTACGCGTTCTCGCAGCAGCGCTATTACTGACGTGGTTGCGGCGTGCGCGCGTGACGCGCGCGCCGCCACAATTTTCACGTGAAGACGATCCGCCGCACCGACGGCGCGGCGAGTCGACACCTCATCCGCGGCTCGCGCGCGTCGATGACGAGAATGTTATTCGTCACCGCTCCGGGAAAATTTTGCAAAGCGCTGCCGCAGCTTGCTCACGCCCCTCCGCTTCGGAACAGCATCGACATCGCGCACAGTGTGAAGCTGCGGCTTGTGGCGCGCCAAAATCCCTGATCTAGCTTTGCCTGCATATTCTGTTGCGAACAACTTTAGCTTTATTCGTCCCGTCGTGACTTTTTCATGGAGGTGTTTTCAATGAGCAGCCGCCACGCAATTGTTCCGCGCGGTCTGAACGCAACCCGTTCGCCGCTTTCGCAAGGCCGCTTCGGCCGCATGTTCCGCAAGCTCACGCCGGCAAAATTCGGCGCCAGCGACTCCGCCAACATCGCCAACCTTTCGGCGCTGGCCGACAAGATGGTTGGCAAGTTCGATGCGCCCAAGGACGGACCGGACGCGGAGGAGAGCGGCATTCCCTCGCTCTACACCTATTTCGGCCAGTTCATCGACCACGACATCACCTTCGACCCGGTCAGCTCGCTGACCAGGCAGCAGGATCCCGACGGGCTCGTCGACTTCCGCACGCCGTCGTTCGACCTGGACAACGTCTACGGCCGCGGGCCGAACGACCAGCCCTACATGTATGACGGCATCAAGTTCCGCCTCGGCGAGAAGCTGAGCGGCACGGGCGTAGCCGACACCAGCGACCTGCCGCGCTTCAAGGGCCGCGCGCTGATCGGCGATCCCCGCAACGACGAGAACAGCATCGTCTCGCAGTTCCAGGCCCTGATGCTGCGCTTTCACAACCGCATGGTCGACGACAATGACAGCCTGTCGTTCGAGGAGGTGCAGCAGCGCGTCCGCTTCCATTATCAATACGTCGTGCTGAACGACTTCCTGCCGCGCATCGTTCACGCCAGCGTGCTGGACGAATTGAAGACCTCAGGGCACTACGACCGCAGCAAGCTCGCCCACTACCACTGGAAGACCTATCCGTTCATGCCGGTCGAGTTCTCGGTCGCGGCCTACCGGCTCGGGCACTCCATGATCCGCCCCGGCTATCGGCTGAACGATGCGGACAACATGCTGCTGCAGATCTTCCCCGATCCGAACAATCCCGATCACAACGCACTGACCGGCTTCCGTGCCATGGGCCCGGGACGCGCCATCGACTGGGGCCGCTTCATCGATCTCGACACGCGCGCTTACGGCGTCGAGGACGACGACACCAATCCCGACAACAAGCGGCGGCTGCAGTTCGCCTATCGCATCGACACCTCGCTGGTCGATCCGCTGCGCAAGCTGCCGCCGGAGGTCGCCTCCAATCCGGCGTCGCTGGCGCTGCGCAATCTCGAGCGCGGCTGGCGGCTCGGCCTGCCCTCGGGCCAGGCGGTCGCCAGGGCGATGAACCTGACGCCGCTCGCCGACGATCAGATCCTCATCGGCAAGGCCGTCGACGAGCCTGGCCCTGACGATCCGCAGGTGCCGATCGCGACCATCGCGAACGGCGTGTTCGCCGGCAACTGCCCGCTCTGGACCTACATCCTGGCCGAGGCGCGACAGTTCCAGACCGCCGTGACCATCCCCGCCACCGGCGCGCCGGCAGGCGGAATCAACACGCCGCAGCTCGGCCCCGTCGGTGGCCGCATCGTCGCCGAGGTCTTCCTGGGCATGCTGTTCGGCGACAATTCCTCCGTGCTGTCGCTCGACCCGCAATGGACGCCGGTGACCGGCTCAGGCTTCGCGCTGAAGGACCTCGTCGCCTACGCGCTCGGTCAGGGCGATCCGCTGCACTGAGCGCGTGAGGGGTGACACGAAGGCCGTCCGCGTTGCACGGGCGGCCTTGTGGTCCACCTCTCCCCGACGGGGAGAGGTGAACCGAGGTGTCCAGACCGGATAGAGAGGTAACACAGTAGACCGGATGGATGGGTGACAGTTCTCTGTCGGCTGGGAGGACCAGCCGATGCCTTGGCGAGAGA
>NZ_JACIHE010000013.1 GCF_014198245.1 Bradyrhizobium sp. cir1 | reverse complement strand
CGCATCGACAGGCCGGACATATGGATGCAAGCGATCCGATCAAACCTCAAAATGCTCTTGTGCCACGGGGGCCGTCCACATATGGGTCCCGGATCTGCGCTCGCCTTGCTCGCTTGTCCGGGACGACAGGTGAGAGAGGCAGGACGCCAGGACTTCACAACGGCGGATCGATCGCTTCGTCGTATTCCTTCTTGAAGCGCGCGATCAGCTCGGCGGCGGGCACGATGCCCTCGATGCTGCCGATGCCCTGGCCCGAGCCCCAGATCTCCTTCCACGCCTTCGGCTTGGCACGCTCGCCGGAGGCGTCGGTGCCGAAATTCATCTTGGACGGATCGGAGGTCGGCAGGTTTTCCGGATCCATGCCGGCGGCGAGGATCGACGGCTTCAGGTAATTGCCGTGCACGCCGGTGAAGAGGTTGGAGTAGACGATGTCGTCGGCGCTCGAGCCCGCGATCATCTCCTTGTACTTCTCGACCGCATTGGCCTCCTTGGTCGCGATGAAGGCCGAGCCGATATAAGCGAAGTCGGCACCTAAGATGCGCGCGGCGCGGATCGCCCTACCGTTGCCGATGGCGCCCGACAGCGCGATCGGGCCGTCGAACCACTTTCGCGTCTCGGCGACGAAAGCCAGCGGCGAGATGGTGCCGGCATGACCGCCGGCGCCGGCCGCGACCAGAATCAGGCCGTCCGCGCCCTTCTCGATCGCCTTGTGCGCAAATTTCTGGTTGATCACGTCGTGGAAGACGATGCCGCCCCAGCCGTACACGGCCTGGTTCAGCTCCTCGCGCGCGCCGAGCGAAGAGATGATCATCGGCACCTTGTACTTGGCGCACAGCTGCATGTCGTGATCGAGCCGGTTGTTCGACTTGTGCACGATCTGGTTCACCGCAAACGGCGCCGACGGCTTGTCGGGATGCGCGCGGTCATAGGCCGCGAGCTCTTCGGTGATCCGCGCCAGCCATTCGTCGAGCAGCTCCGGCGGCCGCGCGTTCAGCGCCGGAAACGAGCCGACCACACCCGCCTTGCACTGCGCGATCACGAGATCGGGCACCGAGATGATGAAGAGCGGCGAGCCGATCACGGGGATCGACAGGCGCCCCTTGAACAAGGCAGGCATGGACATTGCGGAACGATCCTCTTCTGGCGGTCAAATCGAAGTTGGGAGCCATACCAACAAGGCAATCTTTCCACTGTCAAGTATTGCGTTTTGGCGCCGCAGCGGATGCAGCTGCCGCAATTCCAAGCAGCGGAATTCCTCTCGCCGTCTTTCCGGGGCGCGCCTCTTGGCGCGAACCCGGAATCCATTTCTCTATTCGCGCTGAGGCACGATGGATTCCGGGCTCGACGTGCTCGTCGCCCCGGAATGACGAGAGGAGAGACCATCCCCTACCCAATCAAATCCGGGTTGATCAGGCGCTCGAACGAGAACATCTCGTCCCACTTTTCCTGCGTCAGCAGCTTGCGCTCGACCACAACGATCTGGTGCAGCGACTTGCCGCTCTTGTAGCCCTCGCGCGCGATCTCGGCGCATTGCTTGTAACCGAGCAGCGGCTTCAGCACCGTGACGATGCCGAGTGAGTTCAGCACCATGTTGCGGGTGTGGTCCTCGTTGGCGGTGATGCCGACGACGCAGTGCTCGCGCAGGCTGTTGACGGCGCGCTCCATGGTACGGATCGAGAAGAACAGCGCGAACGAGATCACGGGCTCCATCACGTTGAGCTGGAGCTGGCCAGCGGAGGCGGCGAGCGTCACCGTGGTGTCGAGGCCGATAACGAGGAAGCTGGTCTGGTTGACGACTTCGGGAATGACCGGATTGACCTTGCCCGGCATGATCGAGGAGCCCGGCTGAAGCTGCGGCAGGTTGATCTCGTTGAAGCCGGCGCGCGGGCCGGAGGCGAGCAGGCGGATGTCGTTGCAGATCTTCGTCAGCTTGCTCGCCGTGCGCTTCAGCACGCCGGAGAGCTGCACATAGGCGCCGGTGTCCGAGGTTGCCTCGACAAGGTCGCCGGCGAGAATGAAGTCGACGCCGGTGAGCGCGCTCAGATGCCGGACCGCGAGTTTTGGATAGCCCACCACAGCGGTCACGGAGGTGCCGATCGCGGTGGCGCCGAGATTGATCTCGCGCAGCAGCGCCCGCGCCTCGGAGATACGATCGACCTCCTCGCCGATCGTGGTGCCCCATCCCCGGAATTCGGCGCCGAGCGACATCGGCACCGCGTCCTGGAGATGCGTGCGGCCCATCTTCAGCACACGGTCGAACTCGCGGCCCTTGGCGAAGAAGGCCTCCTGCAACTGCCGCAGCGCCGTCATGTAGCTCTCGAGCCGCAGGATCAGCGCGAGGCGAAAGGCGGTTGGATAGGTGTCGTTGGTGGACTGGCCGTAATTGACGTGATCGTTGGGGCTGACATGCTGATAGTCGCCCTTGGCAAAGCCGAGCGATTCCAACGCGAGATTGGCGATCACCTCGTTGGCGTTCATGTTGGTCGATGTGCCGGCGCCGCCCTGGATGAAGTCGGTGACGAACTGGTCCATCATGTCCCCGGCAATGACGCGGTCGCAGCCGAGGACGATCGCGTCGGCCACCTTGGCGTCGATCGCGCCGAGGTCGCGGTTGGCCATGGCGGCGGCCTTCTTCACGTAACCGAGCGCCTTCACGAAGTAAGGCTCCTGGTTCATGGGAATGCCGGTGATGTGGAAGTTCTCCTTCCCGCGAATGGTCTGGACGCCGTAGTAGATGTCGTCGGCGATCTCACGCTGTCCGAGGAAATCCTGCTCCGTACGACTCATGGGCGCTCCTTGTTGCATGCGCGCGAGGCCATCACGTCAGTTCTGGCACAGCGCGCTGGTCACGAAAGTATCGGTGCGGCAGTCGTCCGCTTTGCGTTGCCTGCCCGGGATGAGAACCTTGGCCGAGCATTTCTCGGCGGAGTCGGCGTTGAGGCTCTTGCCTTCCTTGTAACCCTTGCCCTGGCAGAGCTGGTCGGCGGCCTGCTTGCAGTCGGGCGCGCCGTTCGACGAGACCGGGCAGACCACGCGCCCCGACACCATGGTCGAGGGCTTGGCCAGCCGCGACAGGTCATTCATGGTTTCGCTGGGGCTTTTGATCGGCGGCAGGATCGAGGGCAGCTTGCCGAACAGCTTGCCCATTTCGTTGATCAGCCCGGGATTCTCCTCGCCCGCCGGCGGCGCCGATGGAGCTGGCGTCGACAACGGCGGCGCGGCCTGTGGCCCCGGCTCCTGGAGGCCGAGCGACGACGGCCGGGATTGCGGCCAACCCGCCTCGCCGGCACCGAGCAGGATCAGCACCACTGCTGATATCAGCGCCCCGAGCCGCGCGGCCGGATTGCCGGATCGAACCATCATGGCGGCAATCGTAGCCGAAGCCGGCGCAGCGGCAAAGCGTGGAGGTTTCAGATCAGCTTGACCGCCACCACGAAGCCGAGCACCAGCAGCGCGGCGCCGATCGCCACCCACAAGCCGAGACGCTCCTCGAGCTTGTGCCGGATCCAGTCGCCGTAGCGGTTGAGCAGGATCGCTACGATGAAGAAGCGTCCACCGCGCGCAATAACGGAGAACAGGACGAACAGCAGCAGATTGTAGCCGGCAAAGCCCGAGGTGATGGTGACGAGCTTGTAGGGGATCGGTGTCAGGCCCTTGAGCAGGATGATCACGGCGCCCCATTCGGCGTATTTGGCGCGGAAGCCCTCGACCTGATCGCCGAGCCCGTAGAGCTGGATCAGCCAGTGACCTAGCGAGTCGTAGAGAAGCGCGCCGATGGCATAGCCGAGGATGCCGCCGAGCACAGACGTCGCGGTACAGACCGTGGCATAGACCCAGGCGCGCTGCGGGCGCGCCAGCGACATCGGGATCAGCATCACATCCGGCGGGACCGGAAAGAAGGAGCTTTCTGCGAAAGACACGGCTCCCATGATCCAGAGCGCGTAGGGCTTGTGGGCGGCGTCGATGCACCAGTCGTAGATACGTTTCAGCATGGCGCCGCGATGAAGCACCATGGGACGGATTTGTCCATCGCGAGTTTTGTGAAGTTTTTAGTGCCGCTTGCGCGCGGTGCGTGTCTCGAGCGCGACAATTGGCCGCCTGGCGGCCATGCGCGGTGACGCAACTTTGGGCAGCTTCACTGTCGACTTTGGCAGCTTCTCGGCGATGCCGAGCATGTCTTCCCGCCGCGTCATCTCGCGCCAGACGTCCTCGGGGCGCACGCCGGCCGAGGCCCAGAGCACGGTCAGATTGTAGAGCAGGTCGGCGCTTTCCCGGATCACGGCCTCGCTGTCGCCATTGACGGCATCGATGACGACTTCGATGGCCTCCTCGGCCAGTTTCTTCGCCATTTTGGAGGGGCCGCGCTGAAACAGCCGGGCCGTACGCGATGTTGCCGGATCAAGATCCTTGGCCGCGAGCACAGCCAGATATAGCCGCTCAAGCGAATCACTCATGGTACTCAAACTACTCTAAACCAATGGCGAGCGCGTTAACGCCCGACAATAAAAGCAAAAAACAGGCCGGAGCGACAAGCGCGACGGCCTGTTTTGGTCAACCTTTGGTAGCCAAGGGGGCCGGCAAGCCTAGTAGCAGTTCGTGAAGTGGCCTTGGCCGCAGAGCTCCGAGGGCGCGGAGCCGCCGTAGCGCTGATACTCGTAGTTCGGGCCCGGGCCGTAATAGGGGCCGTAGGCCGGAGCACGGTAATAGACGGGACCGCCGTAATAGCCGTAGCCCGGACCGTAGTCGTAGGCGTACGCGTCGCGGGTTGCAGCGATGGCGAGGCCGGTGCCAATGGCTGCGAAAGCCGCGGCTGCCGCAGCACCGCCGCCGCCGCCATGCCAGTGGCGGCCACCTGCGTAAGAGGCCGTCGGAACGACCGCGGTCAGCGCCAGCACCGCAGCCGTCGTCAGGACGGCTTTGCGGCCGGTAAGGCTCGAAAATCTGTCAAACATGTCCTGGACCCTCCTTGGGACCTCGAATGGTGCCTGCAGACAGGCTCATGTCTTTCAAACACCCGCCTCCCATGTTGGGTTCCCCAACCCCAACACAAGCTGAACGGGGTTGCGTGATCGTGACGCAACCGACGCTCATCCGCCGTTCATGTTGGCGCGCGCACGGTCGTCGCTGGCCGGCGCTGCGAGCGTCACGAAACCACAACCATGCGGGACCGGCGCAACTGATGTCAGGATTCAAGACGATCGCCCTTCGCGGCCTGCTGGCCCTTGCAATCTCGCTCGCCGCGTTGACGGCACGCGATGCCACAGCGGCCGAGAGCGCCGCCCCCTCGACGGCGATCCACTTCACCTTCGACCGTCCCATCGACGCGAGCATGGCACCATTCTTCCTTGCCGCGAAAGACGGCAAGTTCGGCGCCGAGCATCTCAACGTGACCTTCAACACCGCGCCCGGATCACCGGAGGCGCTTGCGCGTGTCGCCAAGGGCGACAGCGAGCTCGCATTGGTCGACATCAACGAGTTGATCCGCTTTCGTGACAAGGAGGATGCGGCGCCGATCAAGGCGGTGTTCGTGCTGTTCAACCGCGCGCCTTACGCGATCGTCGCGCGCAGGAGCCGCGGCATCCACCTCCTGCCCGACCTCGACGGCAAGACCGTCGGCGTCGCCGACGGCGATCTGTCGATGCGGCTCTGGCCGGCGCTGGCGCAGCAGAACAACATCGACGCCTCGCGCGTGAAATTCCACAAGATCAGCGCCGCGGTGCGCGAGCCGATCCTGTCCGCGGGACAGGTCGATGCCGTCGCCGGCTTCAGCCATCTGTCGGCAGTGAATCTGCGCGACCGCGGCGTGCCCGGCGGCGATCTCGTCGTGCTGCGCTATGCCGACTATGGTTGCGAAGCCTATGGCTTTGCCGTGGTGGCCAATCCCGCCTTCGCCGCGGCGAAGCCGGACGCCGTGAAGGGTTTCGTCCGCGCCCTGATCGCCGGCATCAACGCAACGGTCAAAGAGCCGGCGCGTGCGGCGGACGAGGCTGCAAGCCGCATCGACGATGGCGACCGCGAGCTCGAGCTGGAACGCCTGCGCACCGTGCTCGTCGACAACATCCTGACCGACGAGGTCAGGCTCAACGGCCTCGGCGGAATCGACCAGGCGCGCCTGGAGCGCTCGATCGACCAGATCGCCCAGGACTTCAAATTCCGCAAACGGCCGGCGGCAAGCGATATCTTCGATGACCGGTTCCTGCCGCCGGTCGAGAGCCGGCTCATCAATTGAGCAAAACCAACAGCTTCCGCTGTATCTCGCGGGTGATCCCGGCTTACAATACGGGCTCCATCCGCTGCCCGAGTTGCCAGTCCGCATGTCCATGCTCCGTCTCTATTCCCGCGTTCTCGAGCTGCTCGGCAAGGAGGCACGGCTGGGCTGGCTGCTGGCGGTCGCCAACCTCCTGCTCGCAGCCTCGCAATTCGCCGAGCCCGTGCTGTTCGGCCGGATCGTCGACGTGCTCTCGGGCAAGACGGTCGCGGGATCGAACTCGGCCTGGCCGTTTCTCGTCGCCTGGGTGGCGTTCGGGCTGTTCACCATCGGCTGCAGCGCGCTCGTGGCCCTGCAGGCCGACCGGCTCTCGCACCGCCAGCGCCAGGCAGTGCTGACGGACTATTTCGAGCACATCCTGCAGCTGCCGCTGACCTTCCACTCCGGCACCCATTCGGGCCGGCTGATGAAGGTGATGCTCAACGGCACCGATGCGCTGTGGCGGCTGTGGCTCGGCTTCTTCCGCGAGCACTTCGCCGCGATCCTCTCGGTCGTGGTGCTGCTGCCGCTGTCGCTGTACCTGAACTGGCGGCTCGCGATCCTGCTGTTCGTGCTCTGCATCGTCTTCACCGCGCTGACGACCTTCGTGGTGCGCAAGACCTTCGGCATGCAGATGGAAGTCGAGGAGCACTACAGCGAGCTCTCCGCCCGCGCCTCGGACGCGCTCGGCAATGTCGCGCTGGTGCAGAGCTTCGTCCGCGTCGAATCCGAGGTGAAGGGGCTGCGCTCCGTCGCCGACGAGCTGCTGGCGGCGCAGATGCCGGTGCTGTCCTGGTGGGCGCTCGTCACCGTGATCACGCGGGCCTCGACCACCATCACGGTGCTCGCGATCTTCACGCTCGGCATCGCCCTGCATGACCAGGGGCTGACCTCGGTCGGCGAGATCGTGATGTTCGTGAGCTTTGCGACGATGCTGATCCAAAAGCTCGAGCAGGTCGTGAGCTTCATCAACAACGTCTTCATGGAAGCCCCGCGCCTGCGCGAATTCTTCAACGTGCTCGATGCCGTGCCGGCCGTGCACGACCGGCCCGACGCGATCGATGCCGGCAGGCTGTCCGGCCTCGTCGAGTTCAACGACGTCACCTTCTCCTATGACGGCAAGCGGCCCGCGATCGAGGACCTCACCTTCACCGCGCTGCCCGGCCAGACCATCGCGCTGGTCGGGCCGACCGGCGCCGGCAAGTCCACCGCGATCGCGCTGTTGCATCGCGCCTTCGATCCGCAATCCGGCTTCATCAGGATCGACGGCATGGACGTGCGCGGCGTCACGCTGACCTCACTGCGGCGAAACATCGGCGTCGTGTTCCAGGAAGCACTGCTGTTCAACCGCTCGATCGAGGAGAATTTGCGCGTCGGCAAGCCGGACGCCACCGAAGCCGAGATGCGCAAGGCCGCCGAGCGCGCGCAGGCGCTCGACTTCATCGAGCGCAGCGGCGGCTTCGCGACCAATGCCGGCGAGCGCGGCCGCATGCTCTCCGGTGGCGAGCGGCAGCGGCTGTCGATCGCCCGCGCCCTGCTGAAGGACCCGCCGATCCTGATCCTGGACGAGGCCACCAGCGCGCTCGACGCCGTCACCGAGGTCAAGGTAAACGCCGCTCTCGACGAAGTGATGAAGGGCCGCACCACCTTCGTGATCGCCCATCGCCTCTCCACCATCCGCAACGCCACGCGGATCCTGGTGTTCGAGAACGGACGGGTGATCGAAACCGGAACTTTCGATGAACTCGTGGCCAAAGGCGGCCATTTTGCCGAGATGGCCAAGGCCCAGTTCATGGTTCAGGAGCATGGGCGGGCCAGCGTGACGGCCGCCGAGGCTGCTGCGACAGCTGCCAAATCCCCCTAGCAAGTCCCGAGAGGACCGTCGAAATTCGGCCTACTTCGTTGCGGAATACCCGCCCCAAGCCCCTATTCTCGACGCACGAGCCGGTATAGGTTTGCGACGCCGCAAGCGGCGGCGCCGGATTTCAGAACCCGAAACTCAGATCACGAGAGCCGTCCGGTACCGGCGGATCTCCCAGGACCGGAATCGGATAGTGCACGCCTTTCGCCCGCTGCTTCGCAAATCCCTGTTCAACCTGTTCGCTGCGGCCTTCGCATGTGCCCTGCTGCTCGCGCCGCGCGCGGCGGGCGCCGAGGCGCTGCTGCTGATCGAGGCCGACAGCGGCAAGGTGCTGCAGGCGGACAACGCGACCATTCCCTGGTATCCGGCCTCCGTCACCAAGATCATGACAGCCTATGTGACGTTGAAGGCGGTCAAGGACGGCAGGCTCACGCTCGACACGCTGCTCACGGTGTCGCCGACGGCCGCCTCGCAGTCGCCGTCGAAGATGGGGCTCCGTCCGGGAACGCAGCTCACCGTCGACAACGCGCTGAAGATGATGATGGTCAAGTCGGCGAACGACATGGCCGTGGTGCTCGCCGAAGGCGTCGGCGGTTCGATCGACGGCTTCTCGGCGATGATGAACGACACCGCGCAGAAGCTCGGCATGACGCAGACGAGCTACGTCAATCCGAACGGCCTGCCTGCCGACGGCCAGATCACCTCGGCCCGCGACCTCGGCATCCTCGCCCGCTCGTTCCTGCGCGACCTGCCCGAATATGAATACTTCGTGCACATCCCGGCGATCCGCTTCGGCAAGCGTATCACCGGCAATTTCAACAAGCTGATCGGCCGCTATCCCGGTGCCGACGGTTTCAAGACCGGCTTCATCTGCGCTTCCGGTTATAATCTCGTGGCCTCGGCGACGCGCAACGGCCGCCGCCTGATCGCGGTGGTGCTGGGTGCAAGCTCCGGCACCGCACGCGCGGTGAAGGCCGCGCAACTGCTCGAGCGCGGCTTCAGCCAGGACGGTCTCACCTGGCTCCGCCCCTCGCTCGGCACCGTCGACAAGCTGGTGCCGGTCGATGCCTCGCCGCCGAACCTGCGTGACGAGATGTGCGGCGGTCATCGCAAGCGGCCGGCGAGCGACGACGACGATGCGTTGATCGCAGCCAATGGCGGCACATCGGGATCGGCCTCCGCCACCGGCGGCGAAGCCCAGGTGACCTTCTTCACCGCCGGCCTCCAGCCGCCCCTGATGAAGGCCTCCGAGCTGATGGCCTCGGCGCCGGCGGCGGCCGAGCCCGTGCTGGTCTATACCGGCCCGACCCGCACCGGCACCGCCCTGATC
Source organism: Bradyrhizobium sp. cir1 (assembly GCF_014198245.1). Lineage (GTDB taxonomy): Bacteria > Pseudomonadota > Alphaproteobacteria > Rhizobiales > Xanthobacteraceae > Bradyrhizobium. The sequence goes on along the minus strand of NZ_JACIHE010000013.1, from coordinate 214,850 downwards.
GCGGCGGTCGCGGCCGATGCCGACCAGCAGGCGACGCCAAAGCCGCGTGGCAAGAAGTCGCGCGTCGCCAAGAAGCCTGACGCCGCCGATAAGCCGAAGGACGCGAAGACGGCAGCGGCAAAGCCGGCTGACGCCAAGAGCGACGGCAAGAGCGACGGCAAGACCGCAGCCAAGCCGGCTGGGACCAAGCATGCCGCGGCCAAGCCCGATGCGGCGGCAAAGCCCGCGGCGAGCGGCGACCAGGCCGCGAAGCCCGCCAAGCCCAAGGCCGCGACCAAGCCGCCCGCCAAGCCGGCCAACAACAGTTAACGCCCATCGGAATTAAACCGCCGCCTGCGCTTCGCACCTGCGGCAACGCGGTTTGCGACGATTCCAGTAGCCACCCTCCGACCTTTGCCCTAAGCCTCGACGGCTTGCCACCCGTTCCGGCAGGCTCGATACTGGCGGCAACGAGGCAAGCCCGAGACACAACGGGCTCTGGTAAATTGAGGGGAGTTTTCCATGGAGCGCATCTGGCTCAAGCAATATCCGCCCGGCGTGCCCGCCGACATCGAGCCGACGCAATACGCATCGCTGGTCGACCTCTTGGAGGAGAGCTTCACCAAGTTCGCCGACCGCAAGGCGTTCATCTGCATGGACAAGTCGATCAGCTATCGCGACCTCGATCAGATGTCCGTCGCGCTCGCCGCTTACTTGCAAGGCCGCGGGCTGCAGCGAGGCGCCCGCGTCGCGATCATGATGCCGAACGTGCTGCAATATCCGGTGGCGACCGCCGCGGTGCTGCGCGCAGGATTCGCCGTCGTCAACGTCAACCCACTCTACACCCCACGCGAGCTCGAGCATCAGCTCAAGGATTCCGGCGCCGAAGCCATCATCGTGCTGGAGAATTTTGCCCACACCGTCGAGCAGGTGATCGCCAGGACGCCGGTGAAGCACGTCATCGTCGCCAGCATGGGCGACCTGCTCGGCTTCAAGGGCGTGATCGTCAATCTCGTCGTCCGCCGCGTCAAGAAGATGGTGCCGGCCTGGTCGCTGCCGGGCGCGGTGTCGTTCAATGACGCGCTGTCGTCCGGCCGCGGCATGACCTTCAACAAGCCAAAGCTGTCGCCGGGCGACGTCGCCTTCCTGCAATATACCGGCGGCACCACCGGCGTCTCCAAGGGCGCGACCCTGCTCCACCGCAACATCGTCGCCAACGTCCTGCAGAACGATGCCTGGCTCCAGCCGGCGCTCGCCGCGCCGCCGCATGTCGAGCAGCTGATGATCGTCTGCGCGCTGCCGCTCTACCACATCTTCGCGCTCACGGCCTGCTACCTGCTCGCGGTGCGCGCCGGCGGCTGCAATTTGCTGATCCCCAATCCGCGCGACATCCCCGGCTTCGTCAAGGAGCTGGCGAAGTACCAGGTCAACAGCTTTCCGGCCGTCAACACGCTCTACAACGGCCTGATGCACCATCCCGATTTCAAGAAGCTCGACTTCTCCAAGCTGAAGATCTCCAACGGCGGCGGCATGGCGGTGCAGCGCCCCGTCGCCGAGCAGTGGAAGGCGGTGACCGGCTGCTTCATCGCCGAAGGCTACGGCCTGTCGGAGACCTCACCGACGCTGACCTGCAACCCCGCAACCACGACCGAATTCTCGGGATCGATCGGCATTCCCGTTCCTTCGACCTATATCTCGATCCGCGATGACGACGGCAACGAAGTGCCGCTCGGCCAGGCGGGCGAGATCTGCGCCAAGGGCCCGCAGGTGATGTCGGGCTACTGGAACAGGCCGGAAGAAACCGCCAAGGTGATGACCGCGGACGGCTATTTCCGCACCGGCGACATCGGCGTGATGGACGAGAAGGGCTACACCAAGATCGTCGATCGCAAGAAGGACATGATCCTGGTCTCCGGCTTCAACGTCTATCCCAACGAGATCGAGGAAGTGATCGCGAGCCATCCGGGCGTGCTCGAATGCGCCGTGATCGGCATTCCCGATTCCAAGTCCGGCGAGGCAGTGAAGGCGTTCGTCGTGAGGAAGGACCCGAACCTCACAGCGGAAGCCGTGATCAAGTTCTGTCACGAGCAGCTCACCGGCTACAAGGTGCCCAAGCACATCGAATTCCGCACCGACCTGCCGAAGACCAATGTCGGCAAGATCCTGCGCCGGCAGCTTCGCGACGAGAAGAAGGCGGAGGCGGCGTAAGGCCGAGGCTCTCTACCGTCGGCCCGATGGGACGCGCTTGCGCGCCCCATCATCATTGCGAGCGCAGCGAAACAATCCAGAAATGTATCTGCGGAGGCAGTCTGGATTGCTTCGCTGCGCTCGCAATGACGAGAAATGAGCACCGCGGCCTCATCACAGCGCCGTGAAGCCGTTTCCCTCCGCCGGTAAAATGCTCTAGAACAGCCCCGGCCCATTTCCATGGAGAAACGACGATGGCGATCCAGACTGGCGACAAACTGCCCGAGGCGAAATTCCGCGTGATGACGGCGGAAGGCCCGCAGGTGAAGACCACCGACGATATCTTCAAGGGCAAGAAGGTGGCGCTGTTCGCCGTGCCCGGCGCCTATACCGGCACCTGCCACAAGATGCATCTGCCGAGCATCTTCCTCAACGCCTACGCCATCAAGGACAAGGGCGTCGACACCATCGCCATCGTCTCCGTCAACGACGCCTTCGTCATGAACGCCTGGAAGCGCGACACCGACCAGCGCGACGAGGCCGTCTTCCTCGCCGACGGCAATGCCGACTTCACCAAGGCGATCGGCATGGAGCTGGACGCCTCCGCCAACGGCCTCGGCATCCGCTCCAAGCGCTATTCGATGCTGGTCGAGGACGGCGTGGTGAAGAAGCTGAACCTCGAGGCCATGCCCGGCAAGGTCGAGGTCTCCGGCGGCGATACGCTGCTCGGGCAGCTCTGAGCCACGGCGGAAGTGCCGCAGGGTGGGCAAAGGCGCGTCAGCGCCGTGCCCACCATCTTTCCCAGATGGAAAAAAACCGTGGGCACGCTTCGCTTTGCCCACCCTACGAAACCGGGTGACGCTGACAATGCGTCGCCTACTCCGCCACCCGCTGCTGCAACCGCGCCTTCGCAATTCCGTCGCGTGCGAGCTGGTCGGCGCGCTCGTTCTCGGGGTGGCCGGCGTGGCCCTTGACCCAGTGCCAGCGGACCTCGTGTTGCTTCAAGGCGGCGTCGAGGCGCTGCCATAGCTCGACATTCTTCACCGGCTTCTTGTCGGCGGTGCGCCAGCCGTTGCGCTTCCAGCCGAAGATCCAGCCGGTGATGCCCTGCCGGACATACTGGCTGTCGGTGTAGAGATCGACGGTGCACGGCTTCTTCAGCGCCTCGAGCGCGGAGATCGCCGCCATCAATTCCATCTGGTTGTTGGTGGTGTGACGCTCGCCGCCGTTCAGCTCCTTCTCCTTGTCGCCGAACTTCAGGATCGCGCCCCAGCCGCCCGGCCCGGGATTTCCCGAGCAGGCGCCGTCGGTATAGATCGTGACGTTGGGAAGCTCGCTCACGCCACCAGCCCCGACGGCATCAACCCGTAATCGCGCACGCTCGATACGCTCTGATGGAAGCGCAGCTTGCGGACATATTCCAGCGGATCCTTCGGCTTGACCAGCGCGCCGGGCGGCACGTTGAGCCAGTCCACCAGCCGCGTCAGCAGGAAGCGGATCGCGGCGCCGCGCGCCAGCAGCGGCAGCGCGGCTTCTTCCGCCTCGGAGAGCTTGCGCACACGGCCATAGGCGTTGAGGAAGGCGCGCGCCTTGGTGACGTTGAAGGAGTGATCCGGCTCGAAGCACCAGGCGTTGAGGCAGATCGCGACGTCATAGGCCAGCATGTCGTTGCAGGCGAACGTGAAGTCGATGATGCCGGAGAGCTTGTCACCGAGGAAGAAGACGTTGTCGTTGAAAAGGTCGGCGTGGATCACGCCCTCGGGCAGGTTGGTCGGCCAGATCCCGCTCGAGAGATGATCGAGCTCGGCGGCGAGAAACGCGCAGAGGCCCGGCTGCACCTCGTCAGCACGGCTTGACGCCGCGTCGAACAGCGGCCGCCAGCCCGCAACCGACAGCGCATTGGCGCGCCGAACCGCGAAATTGGCGCCGGCCAGATGCATCCGGGCGAGGCCCTCGCCAACGCCGGCGCAATGGGTCGCGTTCGGCTTGCGCGGCCAGACGCCTTCGAGAAAGGTGATGATCGCGGCGGGGCGGCCCGACAGCTCGCGCAAAGCTTCGCCGTCGCGTCCCTTCACCGGCAGCGGGCAATTGACGCCGTGCTCGGCCAGATGCGTCATCAGCGCGAGGAAGAACGGCAGATCGTTCTTCGCCACGCGCTTCTCGTAGAGCGTGAGGATGAACGACCCCTGGCTGGTGTGCAGCAGGAAGTTGGAATTCTCGACGCCCTCGGCGATGCCCTTGTAGGAGAGCAATTCGCCGAGATCGTATTGCTTCAGGAAATCCGCAAGCTCGTCGGCGGCGACGTCGGTGTAGACCGCCATAAAGGTCTACTCGGCAGCAGCTTCGGGGCGCACCTGACGCGGCAGCGGGAAGAACTCGTTCTCCTCCGCGGCCGAGACCGTCTCCACGTGCAGCGTGTAGCGCTCGGCGAAGGCGTCCATGATCTCCTCGACGATCACTTCCGGCGCGGAGGCGCCCGCGGTGATGCCGAGGCTCGCGATGTTGCCGAACTTGGTCCAGTCGATGTCGGTGGCGCGCTGCGCCAGCACAGCGATCTTGCAGCCCTCGCGCTCGGCGACCTCGCGCAGGCGCTGCGAGTTCGACGAATTGGGGGCACCGACAACGATGAGCGCGTCCACCACCGGCGCCACCTTCTTCACCGCGAGCTGGCGGTTGGTGGTGGCGTAGCAGATGTCTTCCTTGTGCGGACCGTTGATGTTCGGGAAGCGCTCCTTGAGCAGCGCGACGATCTCCGCGGTGTCGTCGATCGACAGCGTGGTCTGGGTCACGAAGGCGAGGTTATCAGGGTCCTTCGGATTGATGGTCTTGGCGTCCTCGGCGGTCTCGATCAGCGTGACGGCGCCGGACGGAAGCTGGCCGAGCGTGCCGACCACTTCGGGGTGATGGGAATGGCCGATCAGGAAGATCTCGCGGCCGCGCTTGAAGTGGATCGCGGCCTCGCGGTGGACCTTGGTCACCAGCGGGCACGTCGCATCCAGCGAGAACAGATTGCGGGACTGGGCGTCGGCCGGAACCGATTTCGGCACGCCATGGGCCGAGAACACCACTGGCGCGGTGGCATTTTCCGGGATTTCGGCCAGTTCCTCGACGAAGATGGCGCCCTTCTTCTTCAACCCGTCGACGACGTACTTGTTGTGCACAATCTCATGGCGAACATAGACGGGGGCGCCGTACTTATCGAGCGCCCGTTCCACGGTGTCGATCGCCCGGACCACCCCGGCACAGAAGCCGCGGGGAGAACAAAGCACGATCTTGAGGTCTGGTTTGGCTGACATTGGGCGATCTCGGGACCGAATCACCTCGCCAAATGGGCGGGAAGCGGTCGGATGGATGAATAGGGCTTAGGTACGGGCTTACGGGACTGCAGAGGGAATTGGGCCCCCTTTCGGGCGCTGTCAAGGCACTATCTATAGCAGAACCATTGCGTGGCTAGCCCCTCCGGGCTTATATAGCGCGAATTCCCAGTCATCGCTGATGACCACCGGTTTCGCCTCCAGAGGGGTGGGCGAAGCACAAAGGAGATTTGCCATGAGCAACGCACCTCTGATGCCCAAGGCGACCGCCGTCTGGCTGCTCGACAACACCGCGCTGACCTTCGACCAGGTCGCCGATTTCACCAAGATGCATCCCCTCGAGGTGCGCGCCATCGCCGACGGCGACGCCGCCCAGGGCATCAAGGGCATGGACCCCCTCTCCAATGGTCAGCTGACCCGCGAGGAGATCGAGAAGGGCGAGAAGAACCCGGACTACCGGCTCCGCCTGCAGGAGAGCAAGGTGGTGCTGCCGCCGCAGCCCAAGCGCAAGGGCCCGCGCTACACCCCGGTCTCGCGCCGCCACGAGCGCCCGAGCGCCATTCTCTGGCTGCTGCGCAACCATGCCGAGCTGAAGGACGCCCAGATCATGCGCCTCGTCGGCACCACAAAGAGCACGATCGCCAGCGTGCGCGACCGCACCCACTGGAACACGTCGTCGCTCACCCCGATCGACCCGGTGACGCTCGGCCTCTGCTCGCAGATCGAGCTGGATTTCGAGGTCCAGCGCGCGGCCAAGGAAAAGCCGATCGACGCGACCTATGGCGGCGCCACTCTGCTGCCGGCCTCGGAGACCACCAAGAAGGACGAGTTCGAGCCGGCCGAGCGATCGAGCGACGACCTCAACGTCGACGCCGTGTTCGCCAAGCTGAAGACGCTCGGCGGCAAGAAGCAGGACGACGAGGAGTAGTTCCTACTTCGACAATCGACCGCACGAAAAAACGCGGCAGGGAAACCTGCCGCGTTTTTGCGTGTGAGATCGCGGGCGTCGAGACGGACGCCGCGAGCGCCTCAGAACTTGTACGTCACGCCCGCACCTACCAGCCACGGATCGATATGCGCGGTGCCGGTGACCGGGATCGCGCCGTTGACCATGGCCGAGTAGTTCGGCTGGAGCCACAGCTTCTTCACGTCCACGTTGAGGCCCCAATGCTTGTTGAGCATGTAGTCGAAGCCGAATTGCACGGCGCCGCCCCACTGGTTGCTGACATGCAGGTTGGTGACGGCGAGGCCGCCGAACGGGATGTTCGACGCCGAATTGTTGAAGAACACGGTGTAGTTCACGCCGGCGCCGATATAGGGCTTGAAGGCGCCGAAATTGGTGAAGTGGTATTGCAGGGTGAGCGTCGGCGGCAGCAGCGTGGTCTTGCCGATATCGAGCCCCTGGAGCGTGCCCGATCCGGTGAGGTGATGCCGTGTCACGCCGAGGATCAACTCAGCCGCGATGTTCGGGGTGAAGAAATAGGAGATGTCGAGCTCGGGGACCACCTGGTTGCTGATGTGAAGGCCCGAGTTCGGCGACGACAGCGCGGGCACACCCGTGACATTGACCGTGCTGTCACCGCCGTCCGGCAAAACGCCGAGCACGCGCAGACGGATCATCCAGGGATTCCAGGCCTCCACCGCCGGCGGTGCCTTGGTATAGACCGGTAGATCCGCAGCTTGCGCCGATGCAAGCGCGCCGCCGAACGCGGCGGCGAGCACTGCCAGCCGTGCGGCATTCCGAATTGTCCTTCGCATTGAATTCCCCTTGAGAGCCATGCGCGCCCCGTTGCGCGATCACAGCTGTCAGAGCAGAAAGGGGGCGCCCTCGGATTTGACCTGAATCAAATTTGGGCTGAGGCGCCACAAATCAGCTACGGCGTTGCAGATCTGCCACGGCAGACGGCATTGCGAGGCACTTGCGCGGTGCCTGGGCAGAGGGGCGTGCGCGGCTTTGGCCGCGGAGAACCGCAAGGCGCGTCAACTCAGCGCGTGCAACGAGCTCAGACGGCTACGGCCGCACGGGATTGTTCAGCATGTACTCGCCGAGATCGCGCTGGCGGCGGTCGGCGCGCGCGGTGGCGGCGTTGCGCTGGACGTCGCGGTCCTTGCGGCAGGCCACGTATTCCGGCGAGCCCTGCGCATAGCCACGGCTCTGGCACACCGCGTCGTCATCGTCGCCGCCCACCGCCACCGGCGTCTGGTAGCGCGCCGAGCAGGCGGACAGAGCAATGGCGAGAGTGACGGCTGCAAGCAGCCGCGGCGCGGTGGCGAGTGGCATCGAGGGTCCCTTGTTGACCGGCCCTGTTTAGCGCGGAATGCGGAGATTGTAAGTCCCTGGACGCCGTTCCCCGCTCGCTGTCATTCCCCGCGAAGGCGGGGAATGACAGCGGAGGTTTTGGTAGCGGCACCGCGCCTCGCTGGCGCGACGGCCGGAGTGCAAAACCTCACACCCTTCCCTTCAGCGCCTGGCCGATCTCGTCCAGCACCTTGGGATCCTCGATCGTCGCCGGCATGGTCCAGGATTCGCCGTCGGCGATCTTCTTGATGGTGCCGCGCAGGATCTTGCCGGAGCGCGTCTTGGGCAGCCGGCCCACGGTGATGGCGAGCTTGAAGGCGGCGACCGGACCGAGCTTGTCGCGCACCAGCGCGATGATCTCCTCCTCGATCTCGGCGGGCGCGCGCTTGACGCCGGCCTTGAGCACCAGGAAGCCGCAGGGCACCTCGCCCTTGATCGCGTCCTTGACGCCGAGCACGGCGCATTCGGCGACGTCGGGATGGGAGGCCAGGATCTCCTCCATGCCGCCGGTCGACAGGCGATGGCCGGCGACATTGATGATGTCGTCGGTGCGGCCCATGACGAAGACGTAGCCGTCCTCGTCCTTGTAGCCGGCGTCCGAAGTTTTGTAATAGCCGGGGAATTCGCTGAGGTATCCCTCCTTGAAGCGCTCGTCCTGATTCCACAGCGTCGGCAGGCAGCCCGGCGGCATCGGCAGCTTGATGACGATGGAGCCCATGATGTTGGGGCCGACCGGCTTGGCCGCTTCGTCGACGACATCGACCTGGTAGCCCGGCATCGGCACCGTCGGCGAGCCGTGCTTCACCGGCAGCACGCCGAGCCCGACCGGATTGCCGGCGATGCACCAGCCGGTCTCGGTCTGCCACCAATGATCAATCACCGGCACCTTGAGCTGCGCTTCCGCCCATTCCACCGTCGGCGGATCGGCGCGCTCGCCGGCGAGGAACAGCGTGCGGAATGCCGACAGGTCGTATTGCCGGATGAACTTTCCGTCCGGATCCTCTTTCCGGATCGCGCGGAACGCGGTCGGCGCGGTAAACAAGGCGACCGCCTTGTGCTCGCTGATGACGCGCCAGAACGCGCCTGCATCGGGCGTGCCCACCGGCTTGCCCTCGTACATGATCGAGGTCGCGCCATGCAGCAGCGGGCCGTAGATGATGTAGCTGTGGCCGACCACCCAACCGATGTCGGAGCCGCACCACCAGACCTCGCCCGGCTTGACGCCGTAGAGGTTGAACATCGACCATTTTACCGCAACCAGATGGCCGCCATTGTCGCGCACGACGCCCTTGGGAATACCCGTGGTGCCCGACGTGTAGAGGATGTAGAGCGGATCGGTGGCGGCAACAGGTACGCACGGCGCCTTCTTGCCGTCATTCATGGCCTTGCGGCGCAGGCTCGCCCAATCATAGTCGCGGCCCGGCGTCAGGTCACAGGTGAGCTGCGGACGTTGCAGCACGATACAGGCCTTCGGCTTGCTGCCGGCAAGCTTGATCGCCTCGTCGAGCAGCGGCTTGTACTGCACGATGCGGCCGGGCTCGATACCGCAGCTCGCCGACAGGATCAGCTTGGGCTGCGCATCGTCGATGCGGGTGGCGAGCTCCTTTGCGGCAAAGCCGCCGAACACCACCGAGTGCACCGCGCCGATGCGCGCGCAGGCGAGCATCGCAACCACCGCCTCCGGCACCATCGGCATATAGAGGATGACGCGGTCGCCCTTGGCGACGCCGAAATCCTGCATGATAGCGCCAAGCGCCTGCACCTCGCTCAAGAGCTCGGCATAGGTGAGCTTGGTGATCGAGCCCGTCAGCGGCGAATCATGGATCAGCGCGACCTGGTCTGCGCGGCCGCGTTCGACATGGCGGTCGAGCGCGTTGTAGCAGGTGTTGACCACGCCGCCGGCAAACCAGCGGCCATAGGGTCCCTGCGAGGGATCGAAGATCGTCTTCGCCGGCTCGATCCAGTCGATCTCCTTGGCCGCCTCGGCCCAGAAGCCCTCGGGGTCGGCCAGCGAGCGCGCATAGACCTCATGATAACGGCTCTTCCCGTCGGCTTTTCCCTGGACGTTCATTCCCGCGCTCCCGTTCCTTTTTTGGCCTGGCCCCGACCCTTGTGGCAGGACAGCCGTCCCGCCATGACCAGGATCAATTGCCGGCCTTGTTTGAGGGCTATTTTCCCGGGAACGGGCCGCGGTTCAAGCCGAAAAGAACGTATCTTCCTCTCTCAGTTCTTACGGGAGGGTTGTCGCAGATGCCTTCTTGGTGGCGTCCTGAGCAAGCGCCTCGTCCTTCGAGACGACCGCTTCCAGCGGTCTCCTCAGGATGAGGCTAAGCAGCGTTAGTGACCGCTGAAATTGCTGCCGCGCACTCCGCCCTCATCCTGAGGGCCCGCCATAGGCGGGCGTCTCGAAGGACGGGCTACGGGCGAGCTATCCGCCACGCCTCTTCATATGCGACTGCCCTGGTTCTTGCGGGGAGAGGCGAAGAGGCTCTCAGCTCTCCATCGCATTCAGCCGCTGCAAGCGATCCTGCATGACCTTCTTCAGATCATAGCCGGGGCGACGGAAGCTCGCATCGCGCGTGATGAGGAAATCGCGCTGGGACTTGCGCAGACCATCCGCCGAGCGCTTGCTCGCCGCTTTCAACACGCGCTCGTAAGCCTCGGCGATCTGGCGGTCGAGCACGCCGAGCTGGGGATCAGCGCAGATCACCTTCTCGACCTCGCGCTTGGCGGAGGCGCAGTCGAACGACGGGTCGCTGGCGGCGGCGCTCAGCACACGGGCCGGCTCGCCGCCGAATCTTGCGATCTCGGCGATCATCGCGCGGCGGCCGTCGAGCGCGTTCTCATTGGCGGGATCGAGCCGCAACGTCGCCTCGTAGTCGGCCAGCGCCTTCTTGCGTTCGCCCATCTTCTTGTAGAGCACGGCGCGGTTGTTGTAGGTCTTGGCAAAATTCGGATCGAGTTTCAGCGCGTCGTTGTAGTCCGACAGCGCAGCACCGAGTTCGCCCTTGAACTGGTAGGAGTCGCCGCGGTTGGTCAGAAAGTTCACCCGCTGCTCGAGACGGATCGCCTGATCGTAATCGGCTATCGCCTTGTCGTAATCCTTCATCGCGGCATAGGTGAGACCGCGGTTATCGAAATACTCCGGCACCTTTGGATCGAGCCGGATCGCCTCGCTATCGTCTGCGATCGCCTTGTCGAGCTCGCCGAGCTTCTTGTAAGCGGCGCCGCGGTTGGTGTAGCTGCGCGCCCGGTTTGGATCGAGCCGCAGCGCCTCGCTGAGGTCAGCGACGGCCTTGTCGTAGTCGCCGCGCAGATAGAAGGTCGCGCCGCGGTCGGACCAAGCCTGGGCGAAATCCGCCTTCAGCTTGATGGCCTGGTCGTAGTCCGCAATGGCACGGTCGAAGCGATGCTGATTGGTGTAGACGACGCCGCGCAGCTCATAAGCTTCCGCATCCTTTGGATCGAGCTCGATCGCCTTGGTCAGATCCGCCGCGGCGCGGTTGAGGTCGCCGCCGGCCTCACGCAAGAGGTCGCCGCGCACGCGCCAGGCCTTTGCGTTCTTGCCGTCAAGCGCGATGGCGCGGTCCAGATCGCGCAACGCCTGCGACTGGCCTCCGGAGGTTCGCCCGTTGGCTTCGGCGCGAGCGACGAGCGCCATTGAGCGTTCAGACGCCGGATTTGCCGTCTGGTCGATGATGGCGCTGCATGCGGAGATCAGTTCCGCGGGAGCAGCCTTGCTGCCCGGCACGCAATCGGTGCCGGCGGAAGCCGGACCGATGAGGGTCAGGCTCATAGCCGCGCCGAGGAAGAAGGCGCGAAGCGAGATCTTGGCGAGCGAGGGCATTTGCGCGGAAGAATGCGTGCCGCACATGGCATAGGGCTCCGTGACGTCGGGTTCTCACCGTTGTCGCGGCTGGCAAGGAATGGGTTCAAATCGGGCATGCCGGAACGAGCCTGCCATCCCTCACTCCGTTCTTTGGGAGGAGAGGCGAAGGTCCCGTCAATATCCGTCCACGCCGTTGATCTGTTGCAAGCGCTCCTGCATCGCCTTTTTCAGATCGTACCCCGGCCGCCCGAATTCGGCGTTGCGGCGGGCGACGAAGGCGTCCTGCTCGCGCTGGATCTTGCGCACCTCCGACGGACTCTGGGCCTCGCGGATTGCGCGCAGATGGGACCCATAGATTTCCCGGTCGAGATCGGCGAGCTCGCGATTGCCGCAGATCGCCTTCTCCACGGCGCGGGCCGCGCGGGTGCAGTTGAAGCTCGGCTTGCCGGCGACCGCCATCTGCGCGCCGATCCGCTCCAGCTCGCGCGCCATCGCCTTGTGATTGGCCTTGGCCTTCTCGTGGTTTGGATCGATCTTGAGCGCGGCACCGAAATCCTGCACTGCCTTGGGCTTGTCGCCCTTCTTCAGCCAGAGCTCGCCGCGGGCGTTGAACATGTCCGCGAGCGTGGGGTCGAGCAAAAGAGCGCGGCTGTCGTCGGCGATCGCGCGATCGATCTGGTCGTGCCGCGCATACCACGCACCGCGCGCGATCAGCGCCTTGATCAGGTCTGACTTCGCCGTCTTCTCGTTGTCGATCACATCCGCGCAGGCCGTGGCCGCCTTGTCCATGTCGTCGGCCACCGTCGCCGCGAGGCACGGCGCGATATCGACCTGCGCGACGGCCGCCGGCTCGCCGCCGGTCGCGCCATGGGCCGCGCCGACCGGAAGCGCTGAGATCACCGCGGCAGCTGACCATTGAATGAGTTTTTGAAAACGCATGCTTGTTGCAGTCGGAAGGTCTGCTTCACTCTTGCCTTGGGGCCGCACTATCCATCATACGGCCGGATTGGTGCTAGCTTGTGGCACCGGTCAAATCGGTCTCAGGGATCAACGTGTCGACATTCGAATGGATCATCGCACTGCTGCTCGGCGCCGTTGCATTATCGGCGCTGGCGCGGCGGATCAAGGTCCCCTATCCGACCTTTCTCGCCATCGGCGGCGCCCTGATCGCTTTCGTGCCGTCAAGCCCGACCTGGGCGCTGGAGCCGGACCTGGCCTTGGCGCTTTTTGTCGCACCGGTGCTGCTCGATGCCGCCTTCGACACCTCGCTGCGGGATCTGCGCAACAACTGGGTACCAGTCTCCACCCTGGTCGTGGCCGCGGTCGGCCTGACCACGGCCGGCGTCGCCTATGTCGCGCACCGGTTGATGCCCGACATGCCCTGGGCCGCCGCGGTTGCACTCGGCGCCATCGTCGCGCCGCCGGATGCCGCCGCCGCGGTCGCGATCCTGAGCCAGGTCAAGCTGCCCCACCGCATGGTGAAGGTGCTGGAGGGCGAAAGCCTGCTCAATGATGCGAGTGCGCTGCTGATCTATCGCATCGCCGTCGGCGCGGTTGCCACCGAGCATCTGACCTGGAGCCAGGTCGCGCCGACCATGGCACTGGCGCTGGTCGGCAGCGTCATCGCCGGCCTGCTCGCAGCCCGCCTCATCGCGCCCATCATGGAGCGGGTGACGGAAGCACCGAGCGCGATCATCGTTCAGTTCGCCACCACCTTCATGATCTGGATCGGTGCCGAGCATCTCGGCCTGTCCGGCATCCTCACCATCGTGATCTACGCCATTGCCCTCGCGCGCACCGCGCCGGCACGCATGCCGGCACGGCTGCGGGTACCGTCCTACGCGGTGTGGGAGACGACGGTGTTCGTGCTCAACGTGCTTGCCTTCATGCTGATCGGCATGCAGATGCGGCCGATCTGGACGCGGCTCGATGCCGACGTGCGCTGGGAATATTGCGTGGCTGCGGCCTGGATCCTGCTCACGGTGGTCCTGGTGCGCCTGTTCTGGGTGACGTTCTATCGCACGACATTGCGCGTGCTGATCGCGCACGGCCTCTATCATCCGAAGAATCCGAAGGCGGTGGCCTCACCGAAAGGCGGGCTCATCATCTCCTGGTGCGGCATGCGCGGCCTCGTCACGCTCGCCACCGCCTTTGCGCTGCCGGAGAATTTTCCCTATCGCGACTTCATCGTGTTCATCGCCTTTGCGGTGGTGCTGGGATCGCTCATCATCCAGGGCCTGACGCTACGGCCGCTGATCCTCGCCTTCGACCTCAAGGACGACGATCCCGTCGGCGTCGAGGTCGCCCGCGGTCGCGCCGCGGCCTATCGCGCGGCGCTCGATGCGATCGAAAGCGATCCGTCGGAGGAGGCGGAAATCCTGCGACTCGAATATCGCGCCATCCTGATGCAGACCGAGACCGACCCGAACGGCGGCATCGCCAACGGCGAATTGCCCGCCGATCCCCTGCGCCGCCGCGCCATCGAGGCCGCCCGCAAATCCATCTTCGACCTGCGTGCCACCGAGGTGATCGGCGACGACGCGTTTCACCGGCTCGAGGAAGAGCTCGATCGCGCAGAATTGAGCGCGGGCGGTTAAACTCCGCTGTCGTCCCGGACAAGCGCGCCCAAAGCGCGCAGATCCGGGACCCATAGCCACGAAATTTTGTTTGGCGAAGACTCGGAGTTGCCAGCGAGCGATACAACTACGTCTTGTGGTTATGGGTCCCGGATCGGCGCTTACGCTTGTCCGGGACGACAGCGAGTTTGAACCAAACCCCGCCTCCCCAGACTCATTCTTGATGACAACCCTGATCGACGACCGTCGTGTACGCGCGCGTGATGCGTCGCCTGCACGATATTTTTATCTCCACATGGCCCTGGCCTGCGCGGCCACCGCCTTTCTCGGTTTTGCGCCGACCTATTGGGTGCCGCTCGCTCACCGGACATTCTCCGCAAGCCCGGTGATTCATTTTCACGGATTATTGTTCTTCACCTGGTCGCTCTATTTCGTGCTCCAGACCTGGCTCGCGGCCTCCGGCCGCGTGGTCAATCACCGCTCGCTCGGCATTGTCGGCGTCTCGCTTGCGACCGCGATGACAATCTTCGGCTTCCTCGCCTCGGTGCACGTGATGAAGCACTCAGCCGCGCTCGGGCAGACCGAGGCGGGCATCGCCTTCGCGATCGTGCCGCTCAGCGGCATCGCATTCTTTGCCGTGGCGTTCGTGCTCGGGATCATGAACACGCGCAGGCCCGAGATTCACAAGCGCCTGATGCTGCTCGCTGCAGTCTCGATCCTCGACGCCGCGATCGCGCGCTGGTTCCTGACCTTCCTCGCACCTCCTGGACCGCCCGGCCCGCCGCCGGTGCCCGTGACGATCGCCCCTGCCGTGGTCGCCGCACTGCTGCTCGTCGTCGCCATGGTGCGCGACTGGCGCATTGAGGGCCGCGTGCATCCGGTCTATATCGCCGGCATGCTCGCGCTGCTCGCGGTGAAGGTCTTGAACTGGCCGATCAGCGAGACGGCCGCGTGGCACGCATTTGCCGGTGGGATCCTGGCGCTGGCGCAGTAAGCAACCCATGTAACTCCGTCACCCTGAGGCGGCCGCTTCTTCAGCGGCCCTCGAAGGGCGACGGCCCGGCTGCAGCAGCGGGGCCGCTCATCCTTCGAGGCTCCCCATGGCGCGCGTCGCGCCCCATGGCTCGCACCTCAGGATGACGGTCTCGCTGGATTGCTTCAGGCCCCCGCCTTGCAGGTGATCCCGCCGTCCACCACGAGCTCGATTCCCGTCACATATTTCGACTCGTCCGAGGCCAGGAACAGCGCGGCGTTGGCGACGTCGAAGGCGTCGCCCATGTGGCCCATCGGCACCTGGGTGTCGCGCGCACGCCACATTGCCTCCACATCGCCCTTGGCGTAGCTGGCAGCTAAGCCGGCGGAATGCTCGACCATCGGCGTCTTCATCAGGCCGGGCAGGATCGCGTTCACGCGCACATGGTTCTTCGCGAACTCGATCGCGGTGGTGCGCGTCATCTGGTTCATCGCCGCCTTCGAGGTGCCGTAGGTCACGTAGGAGATGCCCATGTGGCGGATCGAGGCGATCGAGGAGATGTTGATGATCGAGCCGCCGCCCTGCTTCACCATGATCGGGATCACGTGCTTCATGGCGAAATAGGCGCTCTTGAGATTGACGCTGAAGACGCGGTCCCAGCTCTCCTCGGTGACCTCGACCACGCTGCCCATCTCGGCGATGCCGACATTGTTATCGAGCACGTCGATGCGGCCATAGGCCTTCAGGCACGCCGCGACCATCGCCTCGATCTCGGCAGGACGAGAGACGTCGGCGGTGAACGCGGTCGCCTTGCCGCCTTCGCCGATGATGATCTTGGCGGTCTCCTCGGCCGCACCGCCGTTGCGGTCGACGCAAAACACCTGCGCGCCCTCGCGCGCAAAGGTCACCGCGGTCGCCTTGCCGTTGCCCCAGCCCGGTCCGATCGAGCCGGCGCCCACCACCATCGCAACCTTGCCCTTGAGCCGATCCATCATGATCTCCCTTATTTCTCTTGTTGTTCGCAGACTCTCATTTTGGTCACGTTAGCACCAATGGGATGCCCGACAATCTCCGACAATGTCCGGCACTTTCCATCATGGCACAATCGCCATTCCCCGGCCGCACCGGAATTGCCCAGCACCACCTCCGGCATCGGCGCACGCTGCGGCCGCCATTGAAACCAGCCATCGACCAGCCGCGCCTCGGGCGGCGGCTCCATGCCGGGGCCGGTGCCCTTGACGCGGGCCTGCACCAGTTCGAGGCCGGCGGGCGTCACGCGCCAGTCCTCCTGCCACTCGACCTTCGCGATCGAATGCGTCCAGGCAAGCGTGAACGCGGACAGCACCAGAGCCTTCACGCCGCCGGCTGTTGCGACGCAGAGGCTCACACCGCCTCGACGGTCGCAGGCGGGCGCTGCCGCCATTGCCACAGCACGAGCGCGGCGGAGAGCACGAAGCCCGCAGTGTCGCTGAACGGAAAGTCGCCGAGCAGGCAGAACGCGGCGCCGAGCGCGACCAGGCGTTCGACGAGCGTCAGCCGCGTGAACAGGAAGCCGATCGCCACCATGCCGAACAGCGCGATCGCCGCCAGCGCCTTCAAGCTTGCGAGCGCCACCGCGCCGTAGAAGCCGAGCTTGGCCGCCATGGGATCGCCTGCTTGCAGCATCAGGGCCGGCGAATAGACGAAGATGAAGGGGATGACGTAACCGGCGAGCGCGATGCGCATCGCCTCCCAGCCGATCTTGTCCGGATTCTCCTTCGCGATCGGCGCCGCCGCGAGCGCTGCGAGCGCCACCGGCGGCGAGAGGTCGGCCATGATGCCGTAGTAGAACGCGAACATGTGGCTCGCGATCAGCGGCACGCCGAGCTTGGCGAGCGCCGGCGCGGCGAGCGCGGCGGTGATGATGTAGGTCGGGATGGTCGGAATGCCGGTGCCGAGCAGGATCGACAGCAACATGGTCATGATCAGCGCCAGAAACAGGCTCTTCTCGCCGAGCCCGATCACCCAGCCGCCGAAGATGGTGCCGACGCCGGTCTGCGACATCATGCCGATGATGACGCCGACGATGGCACAGGCCATGCCGACGGTGACGGCGGATTTCGCGCTCTCGGCCAGCGCATCGCGACATTCACGCAACGCCTTGAACCCACCGCGCACGAACGCCGTGATCACGACGAGCCCGACCACGACGGTCGCAACCGGCACGATCTGGAGGCCGTCGCGCGACAGTGCCGCGACGACGAGCGCGAGCCCGATCCAGAAGATGTAGCGGATGGCCGTCGCGGACACGCCGGCGGTGATGCTCGTCCCCAGGATCAGCGCCACCGTGAGCGCAAGGCCCATGCTGCCGGCATAGAGTGGCGTAAAGCCCTCGAACAGCATGTAGACCAGGGCCGCGAGCGGCAGCACGAGATACCAGCGCGTCACCAGCGCCTTCCAGGCGCTAGGGATTTCCGAGCGCTTCATGCCGACGAGGCCGTGCTTGCCGGCTTCGAGGTGCACCATCCAGAAGGCGGAGGCGAAGTAGAGGATCGCCGGGATCGCGGCGGCCTTGACGATCTCCGAGTACTGGACGCCGAGGGTCTCGGCCATGATGAAGGCGACCGCACCCATCACGGGCGGCATGATCTGCCCGCCCATCGAGGCCGTGGCCTCGACGCCGGCCGCGAAGGCGCGGCGGTAGCCGAACTTGATCATCAGCGGAATCGTGAACTGGCCGACGGTGACGACGTTGGCGACGCCCGAGCCGGAGATCGTGCCCATCATGCCGGAAGCGAACACTGCAACCTTGGCTGGTCCGCCGCGGGTGCGGCCGAACAGGCCGAGCGAGACGTCGGTGAACAGCTGGATCATGCCGGCGCGCTCCAGGAACGAGCCGAACAGGATGAACAGGAAGATGTAGGTCGCCGAGACGTAGATCGGCACGCCGTAAAAGCCCTCAGTGCCGAACGACAGATGCGTGACGATCTGGTCGAAATCATAACCGCGATGGTTGAGCGGCGACGGCAGGTACTGCCCGAAGAACCAGTACAGCAGGCACGCGCCGCACATCAGCGGCAGCGCCGCGCCCATCAGGCGCCGCGTGCCCTCGAAGATCAGCACCGCGAGCAGCGTGCCGACCGCGAGGTCGAGCCTGGTCGGATCGCCGTCGCGCGCGATCAGATCGGCATAGAAGATCCACTGATAGAGGCCGCAGAAGAAACCCGCGGCGCCGATCACCCAGCCGAGCGCACGGCCGGCATTGCTCTTCGCGGTGAAATTCGCGATCAGGCCGAAGGTGAGCAGAACGAGAAAGCCGACATGGACGCCGCGCACCACCTGGCTCGGCAGATAGTTGAAGGCGGCGACATAGAGCTGGAAGGTCGCAAAGGCGATGCCGATCCAGTAGGCGAGCGCGCCCCACCCGCCCGGGCCGAACCCTTCCGGAAAACCGTGCTCGAAATTGTCGAACTCGACCTTGATGGGCCCTTGAGTGCCCTCAGCCTGCAACATCGATATGTCCCCGCGCCCTGATAGGGCGTTCCTACAGCATTCGCGCTGCACCCTGAATACGTCATGTCCTGGCATAGCCGTCCAAAGGACGGCGTCGGCTTCCGCTCGCCTATGACCCGGGCATCCACTCTCACTCCGTCATTCCGGGGCGATGCGGCGGGACCGCGCAGCGCGGCCCGGAGCATCGAACCCGGAATGACGGATGAAGCAGATTACTTGATCAGCCCTTTTTCCTTGTAGTAGCGGATCGCGCCGGGGTGCAGCGGAACCGGGCTGCCATTGGCGGCCGTCTCGAGCTTGATCTCCTTGCCGGCCGCGTGCGCGTTGGCGAGCTCGGGCAGCGACTCGTAGACCAGTTTTGTCATTTGATAGGCGAGGTCGTTGGAGACGGCGGAGCTGGTCACGAGGTAGTTGACCACGGCCGCGGTCGGCACGTCCTTGTCCTGGCCGGTATAGGTGTTGGCGGGAATGATCGCCGAGATGAAGGGCGGGCCGATCTTGTCGACGGTCTCCTTCGGCACCGACACCACCGTGATCGGGCTCGAGGTCGAGAGATCCTTCAGGGAGGCGACGCCGAGGCCGGCCGATTGCAGCGTTGCCGCAAGCTGCCGGTTCTTCATGAGGTCGACGGATTCGGCGAACGGCAGATATTCGACCTTGCCGAGATCCTTGTAGCTCATGCCGGCCGCGCTGAGGATCGCGCGGGAATTCAGCTCGGTGCCCGACTTCGGCGCGCCGACCGACAGGCTCTTGCCCTTGAGGTCGGCGAGCGTCTTGATGCCGCTGTCGGCCGTGGCGACGATCTGGATGTAGTTCGGATAGATCGCGCCGATGGTCCGGAGCTTGTCGAGCTTGGTCTTGAAGCCCGCCTCCTCCTCGCCGTCCCAGGCCGCCTTCAGCGAGTCGCCCAGCGTGAACGCCAGCTCGCCGCGGCCCTGCTGCAGCAGGATCAAATTCTCGACCGACGCCTTGGTGGCCTGCACCTGCGTCTTCACGTTCGGAATCTTGTCGCCGTAGATCTTCCCGATCGCGACGCCGAGCGGATAGTAGACCCCGGAGGTGCCGCCGGTCAGCACGTTGATGAAGGATTGCGCATGCGCGCAAGGTGCCGACGCCGCCAGAGCAAGAGCCGCGGCCACGCCGAAGAACGTCCGTTTCATGATTTTTGTACTCCCCAAACCGGCGGCGAAATTGGCCGGACGAGGGATGCGGGTCAACCCATCCAAAAGGCAAAACAGGACTGCGGTAAACGGCCGTTCCGGCTCGGTTTTTGCGGAACCCGGCGGGTGCGGCGAGGTGGCGCAGGAGCGCACCTCGCCGCAGCTGGCAAGTCCTACTGGAACGTCATGTCCAGGCACTTGGAGATGTCGGAGCCGAGGCCGGACGAGATGATGATGCAGCCGCGCACCTTCTGCGCGGTGACGTCGGCGGCCCAGACCGAGTAGCCGCCGGGACCGAAGAACGAGTTGGTGTTCGGCGGCTCGGTCTCGGTCGCATCGAAATCGTAGTGGCCGTCGGTCTCGAAGATGCGCGGCTTCCTGGTGCAGCCGCCGTCGGTCTGGACGTTGATGACCTCCTTGTTGTCCCGCGTCAGCGCCAGCGAGACCTGGCAGCGGAAATATTCCGAGGTCTTGGTGTTGAAGAGATAGGTGTAGGACTTGCAGGTCGCCGTGTTCAGCTTGCCCGGGGCAAGGCCGCGGCTGCAGGAAATCCGCTGGTTGTGGCTGAGCTGGTAATCATCGGCCCGGGCGGCCGGCGCCAGCGCCGTGAGCAGCAGCGCGGCAGCCGAGCAGGCCTTAATGACATGGTTCATTCGAATCATCCCCACCAATATTTTTGTCGAATTGCGTTCTAGACGGAAAGCGGAACATAGTCGCGAGGGGACGAAGGGAAAATCACAAACTGCTGGGCAACACGTGATGCGCCGCGACGCTTTCGCGAATTGACCCGAAAATACTGTTCGTGATTTGTTCAAGCCGGGCACCCCGAGGATGGGGAGGATGGAAACATGGCATTTTCAACGAAGACATTTGCAATCGCGGCCGCGCTCGCGGCATTCGCAGCACCCGCATTGGCGCAAGCCCCGGCGACACCCTGGGAGCTCAAGCCCGACACGGGCTACGCCTATGACAAGGACGGCAAGACCTTTTCCTACAAGATGGGCACCAGTAATGCAGGCGAGCTGCTGAAGGGCGCCAAGAAGGTGCCGAAGGGCACGCTGTTCTTCATCGGCCACAACGGCCAGCTCTACATGCGCAGCGGCCCATATCTGGAAGGCGACGGCAAGTTCAAGTTCGGACCGGATCAGTAGGGGCTGAGCTGGCGGGCGATAGCGCCGCGACACACTCGGTGTCATCGTCCGCGCAGGCGGACGATCCAGTATTCCAGAGGCCGTTGTGATTGAATCGACAGGCCGCGGCGTACTGGATGCCCCGGTCAAGCCGGGGCATGACAGCGGAGGATGTGGCGGGACGACACCGAGCCCTAAAACGCCCCCGCCAGCTCCCTCGCCCCGGCGTTGCTGCTGTTCGAGTCCATCCGCGTATCCGTCACCGCGAGCAGCTTCGCCACCGTGTTGTGGCGGATCGCGACCGGATTGCGCTCATAGCCGCCGCGCTGGAAGAAGTTCGAGGTCGGCACCTGCTCGCGCATCGCCTGCGGCATCGTCACCATGTCGAGGCCGGTGCCGTCGCCGGTGAGGTTCATCATCTCGAGCTCGGCCGCGGTGAGCGGGCGGGTGTAACCCTTGGCGCGTGCGAACAGCACCGACGTCAGCAGCTTGTGGGTCTGCAGCATCGGCCCGATGTCGACGTCCAGCACCATCGCATGCATGGCCCAGCCCTGCGCGGTGTTGCCGATCTTCTCGTGCTCCGACCAGGTGTCGGGCACCGACTTCGCATGCGCCACCATCTTCTTGAGAACAGCGAGCTTGTGCTCGAGCGCCTGGCGCGCCGGCCCCGACGTCCGCGCCACCTTGTCGGAGAGCGTACGGATGAACTCGTGGCCCTGCTCGGCGAGCAGCTCGACGCTGTTGGTGGTGAGCAGCTGGTTGTAGCCCATCGCGGTCGAGATCGCGCGCTTGCCGCCATGCTCGATGCCCGCCTGCACGTCGTAGCTGCCGGTGCCGCCGGTCTCGAACGAATAGACCCGCACCGCCTGCTCGCGCGTCAGTCCCGAGGCCAGCGCATAGCGCGCATAGGCGCGCTTGAACTCGACCTCGCTGGACGGCCGCTGCGGCGTGAACTGGTAGAGCTCCTGCGCCGCGCGGAGGAGGTCGGCGACGACGGGAATCGGCTTCTTGGGCGGTCGTTCCGGCGTTTCCTCCGGCTCCGGATTCACCGGACGCTTCGGCCCGGTATAGAGCGGCGGATGCTCCAGCACATAATCGTCGAGCGTGATCTGCTGCCCGCTGCGCCGCTTGGCGTTGCGGGTCTTCCGCTTGTCGGAGATCTGGCTCCAATAGGCGCCGGCCTCCTCGTCGAAGGCGGCGCGCGCGGCCTGATACTCCGCGAGCTTGCGGCGATATTCGAGCACGGCGGGCGAGGCGCCACCTTGCGCGAAGAACTGCGACAGCAACTGGGCCCTGGCATTGCTGACGGAAGGCGGCAGCGCGTCGGCCTCGCCGCCGCGCGCGGCGGGCATGAGCAGGAGAAACGCGAACGGAACCGCCACCAGGCTTTTTCGAATCGAGTGATGCATGCTGCCCTCTTAGCAGGCATCCGGTAACCGTCACGTTAACGCGCCGTTTACCATCGTCACTTCCAGGCGAACACCGGCTGTTCCAGCTCGGCCACGCGGGTCAGCCGCCCTGCCAGCACCTCGCGGAACTGATAGATCAGCGCCGCCGTCGGCGCGTGGATCAGGCTCATCTGGTGATGGAAGCGGATCACGCGGCGCGCGCTTTCGGGGATCGCGATGAAGTCGAAGGCATCTTCGCGCTCGATCGTGGCAAGCCCGATGCGATGGACCGAGGCGACCTCATTGGGGTTTGGCCGGATCGCAGCGGCGCCTGCGGCCCAGACCACGACCGGGGTGATCAGATAGCCGGAGCGGGTCGGATAGTCATCGAGCGTGCCGAGTACATCGGCGCCGGTGAGGCGAAGGCCGAGCTCCTCGTCGAGCTCGCGGAGCGCCGCCTCGACCGGCGTCTCGCCGGCATCGCAGCGCCCGCCCGGCAGCGCCCATTGGCCGCGATGGGCGCGCAAGTGCGATGCGCGCAGCGTGAGCAGGAACGCGGTGTCGTCCCCCTCGCCTGCTGCGGTCAATGCAACCGCCACCGCGGCGCGCTTCAGTGCCGGTGCAGTGTCATCCTCCGGCAGCCGTGTGAAGGCCGCGCAAGCAGCCGCGATATTCCGCCGTGTGGCATCGTCGAACGGTCTCATCATGCTTGACTACACCACGTCCGGCCCCGATGAAATGAGATCGAAGGCCCGCATAGGAATGGACGACGAGATGACGAGCAAGGCCGCCGCAAGGCTCAAATCAGAGGGCTGGAGCATCCTGGAGACCACGGGCTTCATGCACCTGATCGGCCCATTGTGGGAGCGCAAGGTCGACGGCCACTACGAATTCGCGCTCGCCACCGAAGACAAGCACCACAACCGCCGCGGCATGGTCCAGGGCGGCGTGATGATGACCTTCGCCGACCGCACCTGCGGCATGACCGCCCGCTACACCTCCGGCAAGGAATTCATGGCGACGGTGCAGCTCGACACCCATTTCGTCGAAGCCGGCCAGATCGGCGACATCCTGATCTCCCGCCCGCGCGTGGTCCGCTCGACCCGCAGCCTGATCTTCATGAGCACCGAGGTGACGGTCGATGATCGCTGCATCGTGATGGCGAACGGCGTGTTCAAGATTCTGAAGGGGCCGGCGTAGGCGCGCGTTAGGCAGCCTCCGCTGCCAACCACACCCACCGCTGTCATTCCCCGCGAAAGCGGGGAATCCAGTACACCGCGGCCCATCGATTCAATCACTACCGTCTCGGAGTACTGGATCGCCCGGTCAAGCCGGGCGATGACAGTTGAGAGCGTGGCAGGCAGTTCCCGCCACCCATCATTGCGACCGCAGCGAAGCAATCCGGAAATCTCACCGCGGACGCATCTCTGGATTGCTTCGCTGCGCTCGCAATGACGGGACTGAATAGCTATGCTGTCGCCTCCGAAAGCTTCGAGGATGACCCATGCAATACCGCCAGCTCGGCCGCACCGGCCTGAAAGTCTCGCCGATCTGTCTGGGCACCATGATGTTCGGCGGGCCGACCGATGAGGCCGCATCGAAACGGATCATCGACAAGGCGCTCGATGCCGGGATCAACTTCATCGACACCGCGGACGCCTATTCAAAGGGCGCGTCCGAAGAGGTCGTCGGACGCGCCATCGCCGGCAACCGTCACGCCTGGGTGCTCGCGACAAAACTCGCCAATCCCATGAACAACGAATTGGGCGATGATCCCAATCGCGTCGGCCTGTCGCGGCGCTGGGTGTTGCAGGCAGCCGACGAGAGCCTGAAGCGGCTCGGCACCGATCACATCGACATCTACTATCTGCACAAGGAAGACCACGCGACGCCGCTGGAGGAGACGGTGCGCGCGATGGGCGATTTGATCCGCGCCGGCAAGGTGCGCTATTTCGGCGTCTCCAACTACCGCGCCTGGCGCGTCGCCGAAATCTGCAACATCTGCGACCGGCTCGGCATCGACCGGCCCGCGGTGAGCCAGCCCTATTACAACGCGATGAACCGCATGCCCGAGGTCGAGCACTTCCCGGCCTGCGCCTATTACGGCCTCGGCATCGTGCCCTACAGCCCGCTGGCGCGCGGCGTGCTCACCGGCAAGTACAAGCCGGATGCCGCCCCGGACAAGGAGACGCGCGCCGGCCGCAACGACACCCGCATGATGCAGACGGAGTGGCGACCGGAGTCGCTCCAGCTCGCGCAGGAGATCAAGGCTCACGCCGAGAAGAAAGGCATCACCGCCGGCCAGTTCGCGGTCGCCTGGGTGCTGAACTCGGCGTTCGTGACCTCCATCATTGCCGGCCCCCGCACCGAGCAGCAGTGGGACGACTATATCCGCGCACTCGACTATCGCTTCACCGCGGAGGACGAGGCGCTGATCGATCGGCTGGTCGTGCCGGGCCACCCCTCGACGCCGGGCTACAACGACCCGGCCTATCCGATCGAGGGCCGCCGCGCGCGGACGAGCTAACAGCGGGAGACGACGATGGCGCATGAGGACCGCTACGGCCTTCCGCTCTCCACCGCATCCGATGCGGCGGCATCTGCCTATCGCGAGGGCGTCGACCTCATGCTCGCGGGCTGGACCGGTACGGCGGAGACGCTGGAGCGCGCAATTGCGACTGACCCGGATTTCGCGCTTGCCCATATCGCCCGCGGCCGCGTGCATGCCTTTTACCAGCAGGGCGATCTCGCGCGGCAGAAGGCGGCACGCGCGCGCGAGCTTGTTGCGAGGCGCGGCACCGAGCGCGAGCGCTCGCATGTCGAGACGCTGGCGCTCGCGATCGAGGGCCGGCTGCCCGAAGCGATCGCGGCGATGCTGCAACATGTCGAGGCGTGGCCCCGCGATGCCGTCGTGCTGTCGCTGCCGCTCGGTGCCTTCGGCCTGTTCGCCTTCTCCGGCATGGCCGATCACGACCGCGCGCGGCATGAGCTGTGCGAGCGGGTCGCGCGGCACTATGGCGAGGACTGGTGGTTTCTCACCATGTCCGGCTGGGCGATGACGGAGAACGGCGACGTCGCGCACGGCCGCGCCGTCACTGAGCGCGGCTTCAACCTCCGCCGCGCGAACGCCCATGCCGCGCATGCGGTGCTGCATGCGATGTTCGAGGACGGCTCCATCGACGAGGCTGACCGTCTTGTCGACGACTGGATCCCCTCTTACGGCCGCGCCGGAATTCTGCACGGCCATATCCTCTGGCACCAGGCGCTCGGCGCGCTCGAGCATGGCGATGCGGCGCGGGCGCTCAACATCTATGCCGACGTGCTCCAGCCTTCGGCGACGCAAGCGCCGCCGCTCAACGTCATCACCGATGGCGCCTCGCTGCTCTGGCGCCTGTCGGCTTACGGCCATGCGGTGCCGAAGGCGCTGTGGATGGAGGCCGACACCGCCGCCGCGCAAAAACTGTTTCCGAAATCGAGCCTGCCGTTCGCCGACGTCCACATGGCGCTGTTCGCGGCGGCAACGCAAAATCATGAGGCGCTCGCCACCCGCCTTGCCGTGATCGAGCAGCGCCTCGCCGACGGCAAGCTGCCGGCCGGCCCTGTGGTCCCCGCGATCTGCCGCGCGCTGGCGGCCTTTGCCGAGGAGGACTATGCGGCTTGCGTACGCTTGCTCGCGCCTGTCCTCAGCGAGGTCGTGCGCATCGGCGGCAGCCACGCCCAGCGCGAGTTGATCGAGGACACCTTCATCGTTGCGCTGATGCGCGGCGGCGAGCTCTCCCGCGCGCGCACCCTGCTCGACGCCCGCCTGCACCGCCGTCCCTCCCTGCGCGATACGCGCTGGCAGGCGGCGATGGGTTAGCCCTGCCACGAAAAAAACACCTGCCTGACGGCAAGTGCCCGCCGGGACGGTGGGCGATTTGGACGAATCGCCAGGGATGGTGCGGTGGTATTCCAGACGGACTCGGCGGCGCGAACAGGATCGCAACCAATTTGCGGTTCGATGGTTATGAAGCGGACCTCCAGCGTCCCCTGGCATACGAGCCTGACGATGCGCCTCTGCCGACCGGTCCTCGCAGCAACCCTCGCCGCCTCCGTCGCAGCTTCGGCAAGCCCTTGTTTCGCCGAGGATTCCAAGCCCATTCCGGTCAACAATCCGCCGGCGCAGCAGAACGCCCTGATCGACCTGCTGGCGCTGATGTCCGGCCAGTGCAAGACGCTGAAGGTCGCGGGCCGCAGCTTCGCCTGCAAGACGATCGCTTACGCCCATGGCGATACGGGCCGGGTCAATTTCGCGGTCGCCGTCGACGACCCCGCCGATGCCAACCACGTCGTGTCGTTCTCCGGCGAGAACGGCAAGCGCGCCGACGACAATTCCTATGAGCTGCCGATCGACCGCATGCTGCTCAACTCCAAGGACCGGCCCAAGGTCGACGGTCTGCCGGTGCCCGCCGAACAGGCCTCCACCGGCGTTTGCCGCCAGACTGGTAACTTCGCTGCCAGGAAGGTCAACGACGTGACCTGCTCGGCGACCGACAGCGAAGGCCGTCGATATGAACTGCTGTTCGTCTCCGACGGTACGCCGGTGAGCGTGCGCCGCATCCGGCAATCGTCGCCGTCGATCCAGGACCCGTTCAAGTAGCGGCACTTCGTCCCGGTCCGCTTGTCAGCGGAGCGGACGCGCATCCTTCCGTTTGAAACTCCAGGTCTGGCGGGTATGCTCTCGCGAGCGTCCTCATCGAGGAAGCCCGATTGCAACTGGAGCCGGGGCCGAGAGTCCAGCAATGCGTATGATCACCGGGCTCGTGCGCATCCTGATCGTCTGCCTGCTCGCAAGCCTGTCGCGTGAATGCATCGCAGCCGACGGCCCACGGCAACGTTCGATCCTGGTTCTGGAAGAAGCCGATTTCCGCTCGCCATTTTATCTCGAGATCTTTGCCGGTATCCGCGCCGCCGCGAACCAGAACGGCAGGAGCCGCACGGTGATTTACGGCGAGAGCCTCGATCTCGCCCGCTTCCCGGGACCTGACTACGAAGAGAGTCTGGTCGGTCATCTCAAGACCAAATATGCGCAGCGGCCGATCGACGTCATCGTTTCGATCGGCGTTACATCGGCGAAATTCCTTCAAGCACGCAAGCAGGAGATCTGGCCCACCGCGCCCGTCGTTTACGGTTTCGTGCCCGACCTGCCCGAGACGCGCGCGCTGTTCCTGCCCAACACGACAGCCGTCTTCGCAAGGGTGAGACCGGCGCAGCTCTTGACCGCAGCGCGCGCCGTCGTTCCCGACCTGAACCATGTCGTCCTCGTGGGCGATGCCTGGAAAAATCCGCTGACATATGGACATTGGAAGCAGGACTTCGCGGCCGAGATGCCCGATCTCGAAGTCACCGATCTGTCCGGCGCGGTGCTGCGTGAGGTCCGCAGTCACGTCGCCTCCCTGCCCGCCCGCTCTGCGATCCTGAGCTCGGCGATGTATTCCGACGGCGAAGGCACCTATTATTCCCCGGCCTCGGCACTCGCACGCGTTGCCGAGAATGCGAACCGCCCGATCATCATCACATCAGACACGTTCCTCGGGCGGTCGGGCGTGGGCGGCTTCCTGCTGCTGCCCGAAATCATCGGGCGGGAAGCCGGCGAGGTTGCGATGCGGATCCTCGACGGCGAAGCGCCGTCGAGCATCGCACCCGTCAGCGGGAACAACGTGAAGCCGATCTTCGACTGGCGGCAGCTGAAGCGCTGGAACGTGGATGAGGTCAATCTGCCCCCCGGCAGCGAGGTACGTTTCCGCGAACCGAGCTTCTGGGCGCAGTATTACTGGCACTCCGTGATCATCGCGAGCGTGGTGCTGGTGCAGGCGCTGATGATCACCGTGCTGCTGCGCGAGCGCCGCTTGCGCTTCGTGGCCGAGGTCGAGGCGCGCCAGCGCATGTCGGAGCTCGCCCACATGAACCGCCGTGCGACCGCGGGAGAGATGTCCGTCTCGCTCGCACACGAGCTGAACCAGCCGCTCGCCGCCATTCTGATCAATGCCGAGACGGCCCAGCGGATCCTGCAAAATCCGGCGCCCGACCTCGGCGAGGTCAGGGACATATTGGACCACATCCGCCGTGACGATCAGCGGGCCGCCGAAGTCATCGGCCGGCTGCGCTCGTTCCTGAAGCGAGACCAGACCGAACGGCGCGAGCTCGACCTCAATGCCACGGTCGGCGAGGTGTTTCGATTCCTTTCCGTGCAGGCCCTGACCCACGATGTCGAACTCGTCACGGAGCCGTCGTCCGCGGACATTCGCGTGAAGGGCGACAAGGTGCAACTCCAGCAGGCCATCCTGAACCTCGTCGTGAACGGCATGGAGGCTGTGACCGAACTTCCGGACGAGCGGCGCCGCGTTGTCGGACGAACCAGTCTGGCCGACGGCAACCTGGCCCTTGTGTCAATTGCCGACGCAGGCCACGGCATCCTCGCGGAGAGAGTGACCGAGATCTTCAAGCCGTTCTTCACGACCAAGGCGCAAGGCATGGGCATCGGCCTCTCGATCGCGCATACTATCGTCGAGGCGCATGGCGGTCGCATCTGGGCCGAAAACGCCCCGTCAGGGGGCGCCGTCTTTCACGTCAGCCTGCCGCTGGCAGCGTCGCGGTAGCGACGCCGTCCCGGCGGGAGCCTCACGCGAACGCCTTCTCCAGCGTCGCGAAGATCACCGCGAGAGACTTGTCGTGGCGGGTCACCGGCGGCACCGGGCGATCGATCTTCATCAGCTGATAGACCGCCATCTGCGCCGCGCGCACCGAATATTCGACGGTGAACACGACGTCGTCGCGGATTTCGACGAACTGGCTGACGAAGGCGAGATTGACCGAATTCTTGGGCACCGGCAGCGGCCGGTCGGCCAGATTGCGCGGCATGAACATGCTGGTGATGTAGGGCATGCGGCAGGGAATGCAGGTCGCAGTCTCGAACACGTTGCGATCGAAATTCAGGTGCCCGCACAGCTCGTTCAGGATGTCGGCGCCGCCACAATCGGACATCGGCTTTGCGACGAAATTGCCGATGCGATCGGGATGCAGCGCGTAGCCCCAGAACACCTGCACGTCCTTCGGCTGCCCGGCGAAATGCGGCTGGTGATACAGCACCACCGACATCAGCCAGTTGGAATCCCTGAACGTGACCAGCCCGCCGGTGCCGGCCCTGTTGCCCGAGAACGCCTCCATCTTGTCGAAGAAGCGCGGGTCGCGGCAGGTGACGGTGAACGACAGCCAGTACGACTCCGGGATCGAGGTGTTGAACGCGGACGGGTTGCCAAATTCGGGACGCCCTTGCGCGATCGTCTCCCACAGCGCCCAGCCCTGGCTGTCTGTCTTGGTCAGGTGCGGCGCCGGCTCGGTCATGGTGCCCAAGCTCGAAGCGTCCGCCATCGATCCGTTCTGGAAGAACACGAGGTCGTCGTCCTCGAGGCGGACATTGGCGGTGCGGCCGTCGCGATCGAGCATGAACTGGCGGACGCGCACGCGCCCGCCGTCGTCCTCGAGCATCATGTCGGTGACGGCCGTGCCGCGCACGAACTGCACGCCCTGCCGCTTCAGCCAGTCGGCGAGCGGCCGCACGATCGCGTCATACTGATTGTAGACGGTGCGCTTGACGCCGGCGAGGGTCTCGATGCGCGGGAACTCGCTCATGAAGCGGTGCAGATAGCGCTTCAGCTCGACCGCGCTGTGCCAGGGCTGGAAGGCGAAAGTGGTCTGCCACATGTACCAGAAATTCGACTCGAAGAATTTCGGCGACAGCCAATCGGTGATGCGGCTGTTGCCGAGCGTCTCCTCGGAGGCCTCGGTGAGCCGCAGCAGCTCGAGCCGGTCGCGTGCGGAAAAGCCCATATGGGTCACGTCGATCTTGAAGCGGTTGCGGTCGACCAGCCGCGCCTGCGAATGCGCCGGATTTTCCAGATTGAACGCGATCGTCTCCTCGCGCACGCTCAGGCCGGGATGTTCGAGCGAGGGAATGCTCGACAGCAGATCCCAGGTGCACTCGTAATGGTCGGTGGTGAGCATGCGCCCGCCGCGCAGCGAATAGGCGCCGCTCGCGAGCAGCGCGCCGTCGAGGCTGCCGCCGACCAGCGGCTGCGCTTCGTAGATCACGATATCGCGTCCCGGCAGCTGCGCGTCGCGAACCAGGAATGCCGCGCCCGCGAGCGACCCGATGCCGCCACCGATGAAATACGCCTTCATGACCTGCCTCGATTGCAATTCCACTTTCCAAAAGCGACATTGCATGGCGACGCGCAGCCAGAGTTGCGCTGGATCAAGCGCGGCGAGCAGCGGAAATCACGTCGACGTTATTGCCGCGGCTTCTTCGCGTAGATCTGCTCGATCTCCGCGGCGAAGCGGTGTTCGAGCGCGGGACGCTTGTTCTTCAGCGTCGGCGTGAGGAGACCAGCGCCAATGGTCCAGGGGTCCAGCGTCCACCACACCGCGCGCGGCGTCGCGTAGGACGGATAGGCCTTCACGGCGGACGCGATGCGCGCCAGCAGCGCGGCCCGCTCCGCCGCGCCGCCTTGCTTACCGCTCGCAGCCAGCCTTTCCTTCTCCTGCGTCCAGGCCTTGGCGTTGAGCACGACCAGCGCGGTGAGGAACGGGCGCTGCTCGCCGATCACCAGCGCCTGCTCGAACAGGGGATCGGCGAGGATTGCGGTTTCCAGGTCCACCGGCGCGATTTTCTCGCCGGTGGACGTCACCAGAATGTCCTTGATGCGGCCGGTGATGGTGATGCGGCCGTTCTCGATGCGCGCCTGGTCGCCGGTGTGCAGCCAGCCGTCGGCTTGCTTCACGCGGCGCGTCTCCTCTGGCTTGTGCCAGTAACCGAGCATCACGTTGCGGCCGCGGACCAGCAGCTCGTCGTTCTCACCCAGCCTGACCTCGACGCCATCGAGCACATGGCCGACCGAATGCGGATCGTTGTCCTCGGGCGTATTGACCGAGACCACCGGCGAGGTTTCGGTCATGCCGTAACCCTGGAGGATGTCGAGCCCCAGCGCGAGAAACAGCCGGATGACCGGCTCGGCGATCGGCGCGCCGCCGGAGACCGCGATGCGCAGCCTACCACCGAGCTGCGCCAGCACCTTGTCGGCGACGAGCCTCTGCAGCAACGGCCAGGCCAGCCGATCCGGCAGCGACGGCGCGGCGCGCCGCTGCCGCGCGTCAAAACGCCGACCGCCGACGGCGATCGTGAGGTCGAGCAGCGCCCGCTCGAGGGCTCCGGCCGATGCGCGATGCTGCACGATCAGCGCGTAGATGCGCTCATAGATCCGCGGCACCGAGATCAGCACCGTCGGCCGCACATGCCTCAGATCTTCCGACAACAGCGGCACCGAGCGCGCATAGGCGACGCAGGCCCCGGCCGCGATCGGATAGTAATAGCCGCCGGTGCGCTCGAAGGTGTGCGAGAGCGGCAGGAAGGACAGGAAGACGTCGTGCGGTTCGGCGGCGATCCGCCGCGCGATCGCCTGGACATTGGCGATCACGTTGTCGTGGGACAGCATCACGCCCTTCGGCCGCCCGGTCGTGCCCGAGGTGTAGACGATGGCGGCAAGATCGTCTGGTTCCACCGCAACGTCCGGCAATGGCGCGGTGGCTTCAGGTGCGCTCGCGAGCCATGCGTCGAGCGCGATGATGCGCGTATCGGCAGGTCCCGGCCCGGTCATGTCGGCGCAGACGATGCGCTTGAGCGCATCGAGCGGCTGTCCGGTTGCAGCGATCGCCCGCCAGCGTTCCAGCGTGTCGACAAACAGCAGCAGCGCGCCGGAATCGGCGAGGATATAGGTGATACTGTCGGGGTTATCGACCGCATGCATCGGCACCGGCACGAGGCCGCGCGACAGCGCCGCCTGGTCCATCGCAACATGCGGAATGCCGTTCGGCATCAGGATGGCGACGCGTTCGCCTGGCGCAAAGCCCTCCGCCGCCAGCGCCTGCCGCCATCTTTCGAATTCCACGTCGATCTCGTGCCAGGACTGGCCGACCCAGCGCGCAGCCTTGCCGTCGAAATGGCGATAGGCCTCCGCCGCCGGCGTCGCGTTGATGCGCCAGCGCAGCAGCTCCGGCAATGTCCTGACGTCCGCGAGCGTCTGCGGTTGACTGATCGGCCCCGGCATGGCGTCCTTTCCTGGCCTGATTGATTCCACATCAATCTGGGACCTCGACACTAGGCCGGCCAGTTCGGGCCACCTTGATCCTCAGCAAGGCGGCCCATGCTTCGGAGCGACCCATGACGCGTGACCGCCTGTTCCTGCTGCGCCCCAGCTTCGAGGATCCCGCCTTCCCGGGCCGCCGCTTCTATTGCTGGCATTGCGCGCTGATCGAGGGCGTGCTCGCCTCGTTTCCACAGCTTGCCGAACGGCTCGACGTCGAACGCATCGCGTGGCCGCGCCCGCGGCAGGCGGTGATCGCACTGGTGGGTGAGGAGAACCAGTCGCTGCCGCTGCTCGTGCTGGCAGACGGCGCGACGTCGCGGCACCAGACCGGCAGCCATCAGGGCCGCGCCTTCATCGCCGACAAGGACACCATCCTCGCCGCGCTCTCCGAACGCCACGGCTTTCCCGATCCGCATCCGTGACGACGTCGCGAAACGAGGGAAGATTGGCATTGCGCCCGCCCGATCGCCGCGCATAGTCGGCTCGACAAACATCTGAAGGCCCCACCATGCCCGCTTCCCTCCCCGCCCTCATCGTCGTCGACGTCCAGCGCGCATTCGATGAATGGGAGGCGGCGGGCAAGCGGCGCAACAATCCGGATGCAGTGGCACGCATCGCCGAACTGCTCGCGGCTTTCCGGACGAATCGTGCGCCGATCTTCCACATCCGCCACGAGGGCACGCAGCCGAATTCGTCGTTTCTGCCGTCGCGTTCCGGCTATGCCGTCAAGGACGAGGCGCGCGAACAGGACGGCGAGCCTGTGATCGTCAAGCGCGTCAACAGCGCCTTCATCGGCACGGACCTCGAGACGCGCCTGCGTGCAAGCGGCATCACCACGCTCGTCATCTGCGGCGCCACCACCAATCATTGCGTCGAGACGACGACGCGGATGGCCGGCAATCTCGGCTTCGATGCGCGCCTGGTGCGCGATGCGACCTGGACATTCGACCGGGTCGGACCGGACGGCGATGTGCATTCCGCCGCGGAGATCCACGCGATGACGCTGTCGAATCTCAACGGCGAATTCGCGCGCATCGTCACGGCCGGTGACGTGATCGCGTCATTCGCGGCGAAGTGATGGCAGCGGCGCGGCGCGCGCCGTGATGCGACAATAAATCCCACGACATGCGATCATTCGCGTGGCATCGCGCGCTGCGTCGTTTCGACGCCCGCTCTGGCCGGAACGCAGCCAGCACCCATGTGTTGTCACACGACATTCAACTGGAGTGATGACATGAAGTATCTCATTGCCGTGATGGCCATCGGTGCCGCGGCGCTGGCTGGCGGATCGGCGGCGTACGCGGCCAACACCACGAGCGCGAAGCAGAACGCGCCGACCGACATCAGCGCGCAACACCGGCACCATCATGGCTACCGCCATCATCACTGGCGCCATCCCCACCACGGCTATTATCGTCCGCACTACCGGAACTACGGATATTACCCGCGGCACCACGGCTATTACGGCGGCGGACCGTACGGTTATTACAGCGGCGGTCCGAGTGTAACGTTCGGCTTCGGCGGCAGCCGCTGGTAAACTGGCCGGCGCGGACGAACCAAAGGCCCGCGAATGCGCGGGCCTTTTTTCATCCGCGCAAGATCGTCTCCGCCGTCGCCAGCCCGCTCGCCAGCGCGGCCTCGACCGTACCCATGTCGCGGCCGCGATAAAGCGCTTCGCCGGAGAACAGCACGGCACCGTCGGCGCGCGCGAGGATCGCCTGCGCGTCGCGCGTGCGCGGCGTCGCCCAGGAATAGGCGCCGCGGGCGAAGCGGTCATGTGCCCAGTTGGTCGCCGCGGCCGCGACGAGCTCGCGCGCGACATCCTCGCGGGGCAGGCCGAAGATCGTGGCGAGCGAGTCCAGTCCAGCGTCGACCAGTCCTTGCGAATCAAGATGCGACAGCTCCGCCGTCCGCGGGCCACCGAACCAGCCGGTGAGCACCGGGTGCTGGTCCGGATAGCGCGTCCACCACACCGGGATAGCCTCGCCCGACAGCAGGAAGGTCATGTCGGCGAGGTCAGGCTTGCGCTCGCGCCACCATGGCCGCGCGAAGCGCAGCAGGATTTTGATCACGCTGCCGAAGCCGATGTCGTGGGCGGCAGCGGCCTTCGCCCGTGCAGCCGCAGGCAGAGCGATCTCGCGCAACAGCGGCAGCGGAACGGTGACGATGGCGCGATCGCAGCCGTGCACCTCGCCATTGGCGCAACGGATGACGAGCGCGCCGCTCGCCTCTTCGATGGCCGACACCACGCAGCCGAAGCGGATCGCGGCGCCATGCCCGCGGCACTCGGCCGCCAGAAATTCGATCAGCGCGCCATAACCGCCGACGATGCGCGCCTGGGTGTGGTGCCCGCCGTCCATCCATTCCTCG
This sequence comes from Bradyrhizobium sp. cir1, assembly GCF_014198245.1. GTDB lineage: Bacteria > Pseudomonadota > Alphaproteobacteria > Rhizobiales > Xanthobacteraceae > Bradyrhizobium. The sequence goes on along the minus strand of NZ_JACIHE010000013.1, from coordinate 179,972 downwards.
CGCAGCGCCAGAATGGAGGCGCGCGCCGGATCGGCCGCATCGTAGCCTTCGACCATGCGCTCGACGGAATAGCGCAGCCGGTCGTATTCGGGTCCGGCAAAATGGCGGCGCAGGAAATCGGTGACGGTGAGATCGTCCTTCAACTCCGCGAGCACGGCATGCAGCTCCGCCTCATGCGGATCGTGCCGGTCCTCGCGCGAGAGTCCTGTGCCGTCAAAGCTCCATTGCGTTCCTTCGATCTCCTGAAGCGACAGCCCCGCCTCGCGCAGCAGGGCGCGCGTGACCGGCGCCTCGCCATGGACGAATTCGGCGCCGCCATCGGCGGGGTAACCGAACTCCGATGCCGGCAGCGGATGGATGCGACCGCCGCAGCGCTCGCGTGCTTCGAGGATGGTCACCCTCTTGCCGGCGCGCACGAGCCCGCGCGCCGCCATCAGGCCGGCCGCCCCCGCGCCGACGATGACAATGTGCTCCGACATGTCCGACATGGCGACGCTTTACCCGGCCACGCCTTGCGGATCGTTCTTGATCAGATAGCGCAGCAGCAGGACGCCGCCGCCGAGCTCACGCACGCTCTCCAGCGTCATCGCGGCCAGAGGCGCGCGCTTGTCGCTGTCCGCTGCGATCGAATCGAACACGAACGGCGCGCCGCTGGCGCCATCGATCGCGGGACTGAGGATCAGGTTGAATTCGTCGATCAGGCCGGCGCGCAGGAAGGCGCCGTTGGCGACGCCGCCGCCCTCCACCAGCAGCCGCTTCACCCCCAGCTCGTGATTGAGGATGTCGAGCGCCAGCGCCAGGTCGATCTCGGAGTCGATCTCGGACTTGCCGGCGAAGATGTAGGATACACCCTCGCCACGCAGCCCCGCGAGATGCGAATCCGGCACGCTCTCGGTCAGCACCACCACGATCGGATCGCCGCCGATGTCGGAACGGCCCCAACCGATCTTGCCCTGCGCGTCGAGCACGACGCCGTAGGTTTTCGCGTCGCGCCGCGCGAACCAGTTCTGGCGCGGAAACGTCTCGCCCCGCCTCGCGGGATAGGGCTTGCCCTTGGCGAACTCCGAGCCGGTAACCCTGCCGATCACCCAGGCATCGCCGCCGAGCTCCTCATGGATCTTCTCGAACCAGTCCATGCCCGCGCCCTTCGGGCGCCAGCGGCTGGGATGCGTGCGGCCGTCGAGGCTCGAATGCATCAGGCAAATGACGTACGGCTTCATGCAAATCTCCTGATGACGCTCAAGCCGCCGTTCCGCCACCGCCGTCGGCTTTGGCGCGATCGTTGACGATCACCGCGAGCGGATTGAGCTTGGGTGGCGCGACCAGCTTGAGCGTGTTGGTGTCGTGATGATTGAACGGCGCGCCGCGGACGAACAACTCGGTCTGGATCAGATAGGTCCAGCTTCCGTCGTCGTTGAAGGCGATGTCGCAACGGTAGGAATCAGTGCGGAAGGCCTGTTCCAGGAAGTCGGTCGAGCAGATCCCGTAAGCGGTATCGCCGCGCCTGGCCGTGACGGAGATCTTGCGGTCGTCCGGCGCGGCCTTGCCCGAGGCCAGCAGCACCTGCCCGCGCGGGATCGCCAGCGTCTGCATGATCAGCCCGGTCGCGGGCTCCCACAGCCAGTAGCCGACCTGGTCGTGGAAGGTGATGTCCTCTTCCGGCGTGTTGATGTGGATGTGATAGCGCAAGCCATAGAACAGCTGCGGCCCGTTGGCCTGCGGATCGATCGGGTCCATCCTGATGCGCTCGATGAAGGTCCGCCGCTCCGGCCCCTCCGCCTTCGGATTGATGTCGATCCCCTTGTCCGCCTGCCACGTGCCGGCAAGACGGCGAAGCGGGCCGAGATTGGCGAGGGCGTCGGGCGAGACGTCCTCGGGCTCGGTGAAGATGTCGGCGGGAATCGGGAGCATGGCTGGCCTCGCGTCATTGCGGAGGCAGCAATAGCACGGCAGCGGGACCCTGGCTCGGGCTCGAGCCTCACAATCGCGAATGGACATAGGCGCCACGCGCAGATGCTTGCCGGGGCACGTCGCGGCTCCAGCGAGAATGATATGTGTCGTCAATCACGCGCTGACGCAAACCGACCGCGACTGCGACTGGCTGAATCCCCCTTCGGGTTCAGCCCGCCTTCGTCCCCGTGACGGCCGCAAGCGCCTCGACGAGGCGGTCGAGATCGGCCTCATCGGTGTAGAGCGCCGGCGTCACGCGGATGCACTGGCCCTTGGCGACGCCCGCCCGGCGAACCGTCAGGACCTTGTAGGTGTCCCTGAGCTTCGCCACGATGGCGTCGTTGTCGGCCTTGCTCGTCTTGCCGGCGAGGCGGAAGGAGGTGATCGCACCATAGAGGCCCGCCTCATCCGGCGTCAGGATCTCGAGGTCCCTAAAGCCCCTGCTGCGACTGACCCAGTAGTCGCGCAGATAGCGCAGGCGCGCCTGTTTCGCCGCAGCGCCGATCTGCTGATGCAGTTCAACGGCCGTGGGCACCGTCAGCACCGTCGCGAAATTGACCGTGCCGGTGTGCACCCGCGAGCGGATGTCGGTTTCCGGGAAATCCTCGTCACCGAGGTCGCGATCGATGTCGGCGAGGCGGTCCTTCCTGATGTAGAGGAAGCCCACGCCGACCGGCGCCCCGATCCATTTGTGCAGGTTGAAGCCGACGAAATCGACCTCGAGCTCGCTTACCCTGAAGTCCATCTGCCCCCAGGAATGAGCGGCGTCGAGGATGATGTCGATGCCCTTCGCCCTGGCCATGCGCGCGATCTCGGCGACCGGCATGATGAGGCCGGTGCGATGACTGACATGGGTGAGGAGGAGAAGCCTGGTCTTCGGATTCGCCTCGAGCGCGCGGGCATAGGCGTCGAGCACGCCCTGTCGGGTGGCCGGCTCCGGCACGTCGAACTTGACCACGTCGACACCGCGGCGCGCCTTCAGCGCGTTCATGGCATATTGCATCGAATCGTAGTCGAGGTCGGCGTAGAGCACGCCGTCGCCGGGCTTCAGCCTGTTGTAGCCGCCGATGAGCAGCTGCAGCGCTTCGGTCGCGCCGCGGGTGAGCGCGATTTCCTCCGGCGCTGCACCCACCGCCGCCGCCACCTTGGCCCGCACGGCCTCGAAATCCGCGCCCGCGCGCTGCCGCGCGTAATAGGTGTTCTGATAGTTGACCATGTCGGAGAGGCGGATGAACTCGCGCCTCACCGGCTCGGCCATGATGCCCCAGAAGCCGTTCTCCAGATTGACGACGTCAGGCGTCACCGCATAGAGCCCCTTCACGGGCGTCCAATAGGCCTTGTCGGTGGCGATTGCGGCCGCAGGTCCGGTCGGCTGCGCCGGCAGGCCCTCGGCGGCAAGCGCCGGCGCCGCCAGCGGCGCGACGGCTGCGGCCGCGAGGCCCTTCAGGATCGACCGGCGGTCGGAAGAAATTGTCTTGATCAGATGCATGTCCACTCTCCGCGAAGCGCGGCGAAAGGAGCAGCATTCATTGACCGGGCGATGACAATCCGATGATGCCGGCGGCCCCGCACAGGGAATGTGCGTGCATCGCGCAGGCGGTCGCGGGAATGAGGGCCGCTGATCGCAGCCCTCAACCGAAGACCGCGCTCAAGCCGCTTCCGACATTGATTTCGCACGCTGCTCGAGCACGCCGATCGTCGACACCAGATTGTCGCGTCGCGCGCGAAGATTGGCCGCGAGCAGCGGATAGGTCGGCTGTTTCACGTCGAACACCCCGGTTTTCGCTTCTTCCTCGAGAATGTCGGTGTTCAGCAGCCGAACACGCCACCACAAATCGGCGATCAACGCATCGAGCTGGAGTTCACCAGCACCAGAACGGGACACTTCCTGCATGACTTGCCTCAATCTGAAACGGCCACCTCTGCTGGGGCCTGGATTGGACTCAGCTGAGCAAGCGGAGTGCCAGGAATGGGCGGGCGGGATCTGGTTCGGGAATCAGCTGCGCACGGCGCGATGGTCCGGCTATGGGGCCAACCGCGAACCACCGATACGGTCATACTCCGCAAGAAAATGGTCATTCGGCAGATGGCCGTCGCCATGGCGCGAATATTCCTTCTTCAAGCCGTTGAGAAAGAACATTTCATGCGAGCGTTCGTGCTTGGCTTCGATAGGGCCGCGCGGCTCCAGTTCGAACAGCCCGTGGACATGTCCGGCTACGGTTTCCGAGACGTTGATCCGCCCGACGACCCCATACGCTTCCATGAACCAGGCGGTGTTGACCGCATCGCCCCAGATATCGAAGGTCATCCTGCGGTGACCGACGACCCCGGAAATGACCGGTCCAGTATGGATGCCGATGCGCAATTGGAGGGCACATTCTCCGATCGCTTCGCTTCGCGCCTTCAACTGATCAAGCCGGATCCGCATCTCCAGCGCCGCGAGGCAAACATCGATCGAATGTCGTCGCTCGGGCGAAAGCACGCCGGCAACCGCCATGTAGGCATCGCCAATGGTCTTGACCTTCTCCAGACCGTATCGGGCGCCGATCTCGTCAAGGGCTGAGAAATACGCGTCCAGAAGATTGATGAGCCTGGCCGGCTCGGTCCGTTCAGCCAGCAGCGTAAAGCCTTGAATATCCGCGAACAGAATGGTTGCCGACCGTGTGTATCTCGGCTGAACCTTGCCGCTGCGCTCCAGCTCGTCGGCGATCGGCGCCGGCAGGACGTTGCGGAGCAGCTCTTCGGCACGCGCTCTTTCGGCAGTTGCCTCGAGGCGCGCCTGATCCAGCTCCCTGATGGTCCGGCCGTGCTCGATCAGTTTCCGACGGAGCTCCAGTTGCGCCAGCACCTGGTGCGACAGCCGTCGCAGCGATTCAGTCTGCTCGAAAGAGAGTTGCCGCGGCTCGAAATCCATCACGCACAGCGTTCCAAGCGCATAGCCTTCATCGGTAATGAGCGGCATCCCGCAATAGAAGCGGCAGGACGGCTCCCGCGTGACCATCCGGCTATTCTCAAAGCGGGAATCCCGCTTCAAGTCGGGAACGACGAGCAGTTCCGTACCGCAAATCGTTGTCGTGCAGATGGCACTCTCACGCGGTGCGTCAGTCGCTTCAGCTGGCAAACCATATCTTGCCTTGAGCCACCGTCGGTCGTCATCGATGAAGCTGATATAAGAGACCGGACAACCACAGATCTGCGCCGCAAGCTCGGTGATTTCATCGTAAGCGGCTTCCGGCGCGCTATCGATGATGTCGAGCGCGCGCAGGGCAGCCAACCGTTCCGTTTCGTTTGCAGGTGTCGGCAAGGACATGGCCGGTCTCCCCGGCGGAGAACCTAAGACGGGCCCCCGCTCTCCGAGCCGAGCGGCGACCACCCCATTCATCTGGGAAGCGCTGCAATTGCGGCAAGTGGTGTTCCATCAATCGGCAAGGCTGGTTCCACATCGCGCAACCTCGGCACGCGCATCACATCCTTTATGCGAGGAACCTTGCGGGCATGAGGCGGGTTCATTCCTGCTCAACGACGTCATCGCAACCCGATCGCGGAGGCTCCCCATGAGCAACGAGGCACGCCGCGATGTTTCGCAATTGAGCCCGCTCTTTCGGACGCCGGACACCGGACCTATGCTCGACGTGCTGGGTGTGACGCACAGCTACAAGGCGATGGCGAGTGAGACCGGCCAGCAATTCTCGGTGTGGGAATCGATCGTGCCGCCAGGCTGCGGCGCGCCGGCACACACGCATACCCGCGAGGACGAAGCCTTCTATGTGCTGAGTGGCGAAGTGCTCGTGGAGGTCGAAGGTGCTGCCGATCCGTTGCGTCTCGGTCCTGGCGCATTTCTCTTTGCACCGCGCCATCGGCGCCACGGCTACCGCAACGTCGGCACTGATACGGCGCGCCTCCTGGTGTTCGCGATGCCAGGCGCGGGCCTCGATCGCATGTTCGCCACCTTCGACGAGCTCGGAAAACGGGGCGGACAGGTGCCACCGATCCAGACCATCGCTGCAATTGCCGAGCAGCACGGTGTCATCATCCATTCGTCGGCTGGCTGAACGAACAGCCACCGCAAGCGGCGCCCCGGTTTTCTTAGAGATGCAGGAGCGACGTCGGAAAGTGGAATTCGGGCAACCGCTGCTGAAGGGCGGGCCTTGGTGCCCAGGGGCGGAATCGAACCACCGACACTGCGATTTTCAGTCGCATGCTCTACCAACTGAGCTACCTGGGCGTGCTCCAAGAGAGGGGCCAAAGCCCATCGAGCGGGCGGTTTATAGTGGGCCGAGAGCTGCCTGTCCACCCACGCTTCGCCCTTGGCTTCGCGGGGCGCGGCCCGGCTGTGCACAAGGTGGGGCCTCACCGAGGCGGCGGCACGGCCGCTCAATTAAGCAATTGATATTACTTCATTATTCAACGTCATCCACATCGTCGTCGCGGCCGGGGATGACGTAAGTACCCTTCAGCCAGCGGTTCAGATCGACGTCGCGGCAGCGCGAGGAGCAGAACGGGCGGGTGGCCTGCGCCTGCGGCTTGCCGCAGATCGGGCAGGTTTTGAGCGGCCCGGCGGGCTTTTTGACCTGGTCGTCCATGATGCGCGCAGCTTACACGGGGTGAGGGAGTTCAAGCGCCTGTCGGCGAAGGGGTTCCCGGAGTGGCGGCACATGCGCCGCCACCCGAACCCGGCCGGGCCATTCTACTGTGCATGGGGTTGTTTTCGAGGTTTTTGTCGGCGCGGCCTGGCGCTCACACCGCGGTGGAGTTGAGCCAGCCGAAGCGGATCGGAAACCCCTCGCCGCCGAGCAGCGTCGTGGTCTCGTAGAGCGGCAGGCCGACGACGTTGCTGTAGGAGCCGACCATCTTCACCACGAACGAGCCGGCGATGCCCTGCACGGCGTAGCCGCCGGCTTTGCCGCGCCATTCGCCGGAGCCGATATAGGCCTGGATGTCGTCCTCCGACAGGCGCTTGAAGCGGACGCGGGTCTCGACCAGGCGCTGGCGGAAGGCCTCGCGCGGGGTCACGAGGCAGATCGCGGTGTAGACGCGGTGGTTGCGGCCCGACAGCAGCCGCAGGCACTGCGCAGCTTCATCCACGAGATTGGCCTTGGGCAGGATGCGGCGGCCGACCGCCACCACGGTGTCGGCGGAGAGGATGAAGGCACCGCGCAGCTCGTCGTCGAGCTGCACCGATTTGAGTGCCGCATCGGCCTTGGCCCGCGCGAGCCGATTGGCGCAGGCGCGCGGCAGCTCACCCCGCCGCGGCGTCTCGTCGACGTCGGCCGGCCGGAGTGCGTCCGGCTCGATGCCGGCCTGGTTGAGCAGCGACAGGCGCCGCGGCGAACCGGAGGCAAGTACGAATTTGGGGCGGCCGAGCATCAGGTGATTTGGGGGATGAGGCAGGGGTGAATTGCGCGCGGAACCTATCGGAAGGGGGCTGATTTCACAACCCGGGAACCCGGACTTTGCTGATTCGATGTCTCCGACATGGCTGTGCCTGCGCTCTGTGACGCGGGTGTTACGGGCCCTTCGCCTCTCCCCGCTTGCGGGGAGAGGGAGCGAAGCAGCAGTCGTCCCTCACCCGCTCGCCGCGCCAACCTTGGCGAACCGCCGGCGGATGCGCAGCAGGAGCTGGTCGCAGACCTCGCGATAGGCGGCGAGCTTCTGGTCGCGGCTGCCCTCGATGGTGGTGGGGTCCTGGGTCGGCCAGTATTCGACATCGGCCGCGAGCGTGCGGGTCAGCTCCAGCGCCTTGTGGTGCGCTTCCGGCGAGAGCGTGATGATGAGGTCGAAATTCAGCCCCTCCCAGTCCTCGAGCTCCTCGAAGGTCTGCGGCTTGTGCGTGGAGATGTCCTGGCCGAGCTCGCCCATCACGGCGATCGCGAACGGATCGAGCTCGCCCTTTCTCGCACCGGCGGACTTCACGTAGAGGCCTTGCGGAAACATGTGCTGCAGGAGGCTCTCGGCCATCGGCGAGCGCACGCTGTTCATCGCGCAGGCGAACAGCACCGATTGCGGATCGCGTGCGCGTGGGGGCGCAGCCATCCGCGTTTAGCCTTTCCAATGAAGGACAGTAATGAGCGTGAACAGCCGGCGCGAGGTCTCGAAATCGACCCGCACCTTGCCCTTCAGCCGCTCCTGCAGCGTGCGCGATCCCTCGTCATGGATGCCGCGGCGGCCCATGTCGATGGCCTCGATCTTGTCCGGCGTCGCGGTGCGGATCGCCTGGTAGTAGCTGTCGCAGATCATGAAATAGTCCTTCACGATCCGCCGGAACGGCGTCAGCGACAGCAGATGCGCGACCACGGGCGTGCCGTCCTCGCGGCGGATGTCGAACATCAGGCGATTGCCGGTGATGCCGATATGCAGCGTGAACGGCCCTTGCCCGTCCGCACCGTCCGGCGCGAACAGGTTCTGCTCGATCAGGTCGTAGATCGCGATCGCGCGCTCGTGCTCGATGTCCGGCCCGGAGCGGCCGATCGAGTCCTCGTCGAGAGTGACCGCGACGATGCGATTGTTGGAGTCGTCCTGTTCGGGCGGCTTTGTCATGACAGATTGAGGCGCAATCCAATCGAGCGCGAATGGGCATCCAGCCCCTCCGCCTTGCCGAGCGTCATCGCGGCAGGTCCCAGCGCGCGGAGCTGATCCGGGCCGCATTTCAGGATCGAGGTGCGCTTCATGAAATCGTGCACCGACAGGCCCGAGGAGAATCGCGCCGAGCGCGCCGTCGGCAGCACGTGGTTGGAGCCGCCGACATAGTCACCGATCGCCTCAGGCGTATGGGCCCCAAGGAACACCGCGCCGGCATTGCGGATCTTTGCGGCGAGCGCGTCGGGGTCAACCGTCATGATCTCGAGATGCTCGGCGGCGATCGCGTCCGCGAGCGGGATGGCCTCCGCGAGATTCTTCACCATGATGATGGCGCCGAAATCCGCCCACGAGCTCCCTGCGATCGCGGCGCGCGGCAGCATCTTCAGCTGCGCCTCCACGGCCTTTTCGACATCGGCGGCAAGCCGCGCGGAATCCGTGATCAGGATCGATTGCGCGCTGGCATCGTGCTCGGCCTGCGCCAAGAGGTCAGCGGCGATCCAGTCGGCATTGCCGGTGTCGTCGGCGATGACAAGCACCTCGGAGGGACCGGCGATCATGTCGATGCCGACCTTGCCGAACACCAGCCGTTTTGCGGCGGCAACATAGGCGTTGCCGGGACCGACGATTTTTGCGACCGGCGCGATGGTCGCGGTGCCGTGCGCGAGCGCGGCGACGGCCTGCGCGCCGCCGACGCGGTAGATCTCGGTGACGCCGCCGAGATGCGCGGCTGCCAGCACCAGCGGATTGAGCTTGCCATCCGGCGAGGGCACCACCATCACGAGGCGCAAGACGCCGGCGACCTTTGCGGGCACCGCATTCATCAGCACCGAGGACGGATAGGCCGCAGTGCCGCCGGGGACGTAGAGGCCGGCGGATTCGATCGCGGTGTAGCGCCAGCCGAGCTCGACACCGAGCGGATCGGTGAAGCGCTCGTCCTTCGGCAGCTGGCGGCTGTGATAGGTCTCGATGCGGTCGCGCGCGAGCTTGAGCGCGTCCAGCGTCGCGGCATCGCAGGCCTTCACGGCCGTCTCGATCTCGGCGGCCGTGACGCGCAGGCCGGATGCATCCAGCTTCAGCCGGTCGAACTTGGCGGTGGCCTCGAGCAGGGCCGCGTCGCCGCGCCTCGCCACATCGTCGACAATGGCGCGCGCGGCGGCCTCCACGTCGGCCGAAACCTCGCGCTTGGCGGCGAGGAAGGCCGCGAATCGCTGGTCAAAATCGGCGCTGCTGCGGTCGAGACGGACGGGCATTTTGGCTTGGCTTCCGGCTGGTCTTTGGGGCGGATTGGCTCACCCGGGCCCCTGCTCAATGGCGCGGCGGGGAAGCGGCGTCAACCCTTGGGGCCCCGCCCCTGTTGGCATGCCACCTCACCCCTCCCCCTCGACCTCCACACCCGTCCCCAGATCGTCCGTACCCAGATCCGTCAACTCGCATTCCAGGCATTCGACGTCCAAGCGGATGGCGCCGCCCTGGGCAAACAGCAGGAGGGCGCTGCCGCCGGGCTCTTCGGCGCGGCCGTCCTGGGGGTGAAACTCGATGCCAACGAGGTCCAGAACCTTGTCCAGCGCGCCCAAATCGATGTTGCGCGATTTGCAGGCGAGCACGCGGTCGAAGCGGAGCGCGGCGACCAGCCGGCGCGGCTCGGTCGCGCCGTCCAGGGTCTGCTCCCAGTCCAGCCGGCTCATGCCGATCACCAGGCGCTTCTCGCCCTGCCGCCAGATGATGTCCGAGGCCTGCACGCGGGCGTCCTGGACATGGGCCGAGATCACGGCGAGATCGTCGGCATCGAGCGCGATCATTTTGAGCTGGGGAGACATCGCCGGCGCTTCTCCTTCAGGGCGGACGTGGCTCAACGCGCGCAGGCGCCGAAATTTCCTTACAACTAACCGGCCGGCCGGCTAGATGCTATTGATATCCTCCATTTCCAGCACCTTCCGCGGATACCCCTCCCGGGCAACATGGATCATGGCGCGGCCGATCTGCTCGGTCGAGGTGACGAGCGAAGGCGATATCCGACGCAGCACCGACCAGAGCGGCCAGGTTGCGGTATAGGTGGCCTGCACCCAGGCGGTCTTGGAACGGGCGCCGTGCAGCGGCTGGATCGCGCCGGGCCGGAACATGTAGGCGCCCTTGAACGGCAGCTTGAGCAGATCGTTCTCGGTCTTGCCCTTGACCCGGGCCCACATCCGCGAGCCCTGCTCGGTGGAATCGGTGCCGGCGCCGGTGACATAGGTGAAAGTCATCTGCGGATTGAGCCGCGCCAGCGTCGTCGCAGCCGCGAGCGTGAGGTCGTAGGTGAGATGGCGGTAGCGCGCCTCGCTCATGCCGATCGAGGAGACGCCGAGGCAGAAAAAGCAGGCATCGTAGCCGGTGAGCTGCGCTTCGATCGCCGAATAGTTCAGGAAATCATCGTGGATGATCTCGGCGAGCTTGGCGTCGTGCACGCCGGTCGGGCTGCGGCCGACCACGAGCACGCGCGCGATGCCGGGATCGATCAGGCACTCGCGCAAGACGCCCTGCCCGACCATGCCGGTCGCGCCGAAGATGATCACTCGCATCGGGACGTCCCCAACGGTGTCGCGGCTCATGCAGCGACCGCGATATCGTCGAACGATACACCGGTCAGCGTTGCCGAGGCATCCCACAGCATCGCCGCGGAGGCAAAGTCCTTCGCCTGCGGCATGATCCTCGCAGGCGCCGGCGGTCCTTTCAATTCGTAGAAGCCGTTCGGACCGTAATAGCCGCCCAGTTCAGCGCCGGGCGAGGTCGCCGCAAACAAGGTGGGCAATGCGCCTTCGGCCGCGGACTGGCTCATCATCGGCTGGAGCAATCGGCCGACCCGCCAACGGAATGTGTTGGCGCCCGGCCCGTTCGAAATGAGATCGGTCCGTGCGTAGCCGGGATGGGCGGCAAGGCTCATCACGCCCCAACCGGCGGCGAGGCTGCGGCGCTGCAATTCCAGCGCAAACATCAGCATCGCCAGCTTGGACTGGCAATAGGCGCGCCAGGGACGATAGCAATGCTTGCCCTGCAGATCGTCGAAGTTGATCGCGCCGGAGCGGTGCGCAAGGCTGGAGAGACTGACGACGCGTGGCGTCTTCGCCCGGCGAAGCTGCGGCAGCAGGCGCGCCGTCAGTGCGTAATGGCCGAGATAATTGGTGCCGAGCTGCATCTCGAAACCGTCCGCGGTCTGCTGCCGCTTCGGCAGCGCCATCACACCAGCATTGTTGATGAGGAGGTCGAGCTGTTCGTTGGCGGCGGCAAAGCGCCTGGCGAAATCGGCGACGGAGGACAGGCTGGCGAGGTCGAGATGCTCATAGGCGATCAGCGCATTGGGAAACCGCTCGCAAATGCCCTCGATGGCCCGCAGGCCCTTTGCGTCGTTGCGCCCGGCGAGTATGACGATGGCACCGGCGCCCGCCAGCGCCATCGCCGTCTCGTAACCAAGCCCGCCCGTCGCGCCGGTCACGACCGCGATCTTGCCGCTGAGGGAGGGGATGTCTGCCGTGCTCCAGTCGGTCATGCCATGTCTCCAGGCGCTATCAGGGTGGAATAAGGCCCGCGACCGGTCTAAATGTGCACTCAGTGCAAGTTTGCAAGAGGTGAAATGATTTGAAGGCTTCGAAGGCGGTCAGGAAGGGCGCCAAGCCATTGTCAGCGGCCGCAAAATCGCCGCCCGCTGCCGGCCTGCGCCAGCGCAAGCTGCAGCAGACTCGCGAGCGGCTGACCCGCGCGGCGATGGCGCTGTTCCTGGAGCGCGGCTTCGAGGCCACGACCATCGACGAGATCGCGGCGGCTGCCGATGTCTCGCGCCGCAGCTTCTTCCACTACTTCGCCTCGAAGGAGGACGTCGTCTCCGCCTGGCAGGAGGATGCCGCGGCCGCGCTGGTCACCGAGATCCTGGCGCGGCCCGCGGACGAATCGATGCTGACGGCGGCGGAGAACGCGATCGCAGCGGCGCTCAAGCGGATCGATCCCGCGGAAGCCGCGGCCATGTCGCGGCTCAAGCGCGACAATCCCGCGCTCCACGCTCGCGACCAGCTCAAATACGAGAAGCTCGAGCGCGCGCTCGCCGAGGGGCTTGCACGGCGCGCGAGAAACAAATCGGACCAGCTGAAGGCGCGGCTCGTCGCCATGATCGCCACCGGCGCGATGCGCGTCGGCGGCGAGAGCTGGATCGGCGAGGGTGCACGCGAGAAGCCGGAGGCTTTCGTGAAGCGCACCTTCGATGCGATCCGGGCGATATTGAAGTGACATTCTTCCCTCTCCCCTTGCGGGAGAGGGTGGATCAATCGCGCTCTGCGCGATTGAGACGGGTGAGGGGTTGTCTCCGCATACTCACTCTCAAATGTATTCGCGGATAGAACCCCTCATCCGGCGCTTCGCGCCCCCTTCTCCCGCAGGGGGAGAAGGAAGACACCTCACTCCCTGAAAAACGCCAGCAGGTCGGCGTTGATCGTTTCGGCGTGGGTGGTCGGCATGCCGTGGGGGAATCCCTTGTAGGTCTTCAGGATACCCTTCTTGAGCAGCTTTGCTGACAGCGGCGCCGAGTCGGCATAGGGCACGATCTGGTCGTCGTCGCCGTGCATCACCAGCACAGGGACGTTGATCTTCTTCAGGTCCTCGGTGAAGTCGGTCTGCGAGAAGGCGACGATGCCGTCGTAATGCGCTTTTGCGCCGCCCATCATGCCCTGGCGCCACCAGTTCTCGATCACCGCTTCCAAGGGTTTCGCGCCGGGGCGGTTGTAGCCGTAGAACGGGCCCGCCGCGATGTCGCGGTAGAACGCCGAGCGGCCGGCGGCGAGCTGGACCTGGAAATCGTCGAACACGCTCTTCGGCAGGCCGCCGGGATTGGCCGCGGTCTGCACCATCAGCGGCGGCACCGCGGAGAGGATCGCGGCCTTCGCGACGCGGCTCTCGCCGTGACGGGCGATGTAGTGAACGACTTCGCCGCCGCCGGTGGAGTGGCCGACATGGATCGCGTTCGTGAGGTCGAGATGGGCGGTGAGCGCGGCAAGATCGTCGGCATAGTGATCCATGTCGTGACCGTCGGCGACCTGCGCCGAGCGGCCGTGGCCGCGGCGGTCATGGGCGATGACGCGGTAGCCGCGCGTGACGAAGTACATCATCTGCGCGTCCCAATCGTCCGACGACAGCGGCCAGCCATGGCTGAACACGATCGGCTGGCCCGAGCCCCAGTCCTTGTAGAAGATCTCGACGCCGTCTTTCGTGATGATGCTGGGCATGAATGCCTCCTTCAGTGAGAATCAGTTCGGCGCCCGCGAGACGCGAGCCCACGAGGCGGAGATGGTTGTGCGACGATGCGAGATCGAGACCCGCACCGGCCCTAAAGGCGATGAGAATCGTGTGATCAGACAAATGCCATCGGCTTGTAGCGGCGCCAGGCGCCGATCGTCAGCACGACGAAAAACACCAGCACGGTGCCCTGCACCACGGCGAACACCGGCCCCGATGGCGGCGCCGGCGGCACGGCGGGCGCGAGCGCGGCGAGTGCCGGCACCTTCAGGAACGACTGGATCACCAGCACGAAGACGTTGAAGTAGAGCGAGACCATCGCGGTCACGATGTAGACCGGACGCCAGACCCCGGAGAGCTTCATGCCGTAGAGCGCGACGCAGGCGATCGCGAGCAGCACCAGCGAGATGATGCCGATGATGTGCGAGGGCAGCAGCTCCCTAGACGGAAACAGGAAGCCGGTGGCGCTGGTGAGGATGGTGAACAGCAGGAAGATCGCGGTGAGAACAGGCATCGACTTCGAGCCGAGCAGGCCGAACATCACGACGAGGCCGGCGACGATGGCGATCAGGCTGATGATGACATGGACCAACGTGAAGGCGGGAAGACTCAACCCGAGCACCATGACATCTCTCCTACACTCTGCATTGAGACAACGAGAGTAGTATTACGGTCCTCATGGGATTGCCACATGCGTTGTCGTACATGCATGCGCGCAGCCATGCGTCATCGTGCGAATCGACAAACGCATGGCTGAATTTCTTGCAGCGCCGTCGCAAATGACAGCAGGCTTTCGACGAAAGTTGAATCGATCCCTCAGACTTCCTTGGTGTCGAAGATCAAGAGGTCGGCACCGCCGCTGGCGAATTTCGGCACGTCGGCGCCGGTCGCCTTGCCTTCCGGACTGGCGAAGGCCGCCTGAATGTCGGCCACGCTGTCAAAGGTGAGAATGGCGACGAGATGGATTCCGGAAGGACCTGCGGGAGATGCGACCGGCCCCTTGCTGACGGCGTATTTCTTCAGGCCGGGAAGTTTCTTGGCGAGCGGAATGTGCGTTTCGGCATAGTACTTGTCGAAGGCGGCAGCATCCTTGGGTGTTTTGTACAGCACGACGATTTCAGCCATTGAGTCCTCCCTTGGGAATCCTTGTTTTTCCACGCGCGATTGGCCTCGCGACGAGACGATAGTCCGTAGGACACACCACGATAGCAAGCCGGATTCGTCTTGCCGTCCGCTTGTCTTCTGCTTGACTAAAGCGCCGGTTTTGCGGCGTCGCCGAGATAGCCGTGCAGGGAGGCGACGACCTGTGCGCCTTCGCCGATGGCGCCGCCGACGCGCTTGACCGAGCCGGAGCGGACGTCGCCGACGGCGTAGACGCCGGGCACCGAAGTCTCGAGCGGCGCCACCAGGTTGCCCTGGTTCAGCTCGGACTGCGCGCCCGTCACGACGAAGCCGCCGCGATCGAGCGTGACGCCGCAGCCGTCGAGCCAGGAGGTGGCGGGATCGGCGCCGACGAACAAAAAGAGATTGCGGATGTCGGCGGAGTCCTCGTCGTCAGACAGCCGGCTCTTCCAGCGGATGCGCCGCAGCAGCGAGGTCTCGTCACCTTCGAGCGCGGTGATCTCGGTGTTGAACATCAATTCGATGTTCGGCGTCGCTTCGATGCGCTCGATGAGATAGCGCGACATGCTGGCGCCCAGGCCGCCGCCGCGGATGATCATCAGCACGCGCTTCGCATGGCCCGACAGGAACACCGCGGCCTGGCCTGCCGAATTGCCGGCGCCGACCAGCGCCACCTCCTCGCCGGCGCAGAGCCGCGCCTCCACGGGCGATGCCCAGTACCAGACGCCGCGGCCCTCGAACTTGTCGAGGTTGGCGATCTCAGGCCGGCGATAGCGCGCGCCGCTCGCGACCACCACCGCGCGCGAGCGCAAGGTGTCGCCGCAATCCAGCGCCAGCGCAAAGGTGCCGTTGGCGCGCGAGCAATCCAGCGAGCTCACCGACATCGGAATCATGATGTCGGCGCCGAACTTCTGCGCCTGGGTGAAGGCGCGGCCCGCCAGCGCCTGGCCGGAGATGCCGGTCGGAAAGCCCAGATAATTCTCAATGCGCGCGCTGGCGCCGGCCTGGCCGCCGAAAGCGCGGGTATCGACGACCGCGACCGAGAGACCTTCTGATGCCGCGTAGACCGCGGTCGCCAGCCCTGCCGGCCCGCAGCCGACGATGGCGACGTCGTAGATACGGTTGTCCTTGGCCCCGCCGATCATGCCGATGGCGCGGCCGAGCTCGGTCTCGCTGGGATTACGCAGCACCGTGCCGCCCGCCGTGACGACGAGCGGCCAATCCTCCGGCTTCGGCGAATAGCGCGCGATCAATTCGGCGGCGTCGTGCTCGCTATTGGGATCGAGCAGATGATGCGGCTGGCCGTTGCGGGTGAGAAAGCCCTGCAGGCGCACCACGCCGGCGGAGTTCGACGGCCCGATCAGCACGGGACCGCCGATGCCGCCCTGAATCAGATTGACCCGGCGCAGGATCAGCGCGCGCATGATGCGCTCGCCAAGCTCGGCTTCGGCCACCAGCAGCGCCCGCAGCCGGTCCGGCGGAACGAGAAGCACCTCGACCTCGCCCTCGGCACGGCCGTCGACCAGCGCCGGCCGGCCCGAGAGCTGGCCGAGTTCGGCCAGGAACTGCCCCGGCCCCTGATCGATCACCGGGGTGACGTGACCAAGGCCGTCGCGCTGGGTGATGGCGACATGGCCCGCCAGCACCACGAACATGCCGGGCCCTGGCTTGCCGGTCTCGAACAGGAGCTCGCCGTCCTCATAGTGCCTGAGCTCGCCGAAATGGCGCAGGCGCTCGATCTCGACTTGAGTCAGCGTCGGAAAGGTCTGCTCGGGACGTGTGAACTGCGCCATTAGCGCCTCCCGGTCGGTTCGTTGCACCTCGTCCTGCGGCATCGTCATTCCCGCTCATTCCAATCTAGCTGCCGGTATTCAATCGCCGGACTTCAATCGCCGGTCTTGCCGGCGGTCCCCTCATTTAGGGAACCATCGTCATTCTGCGAGGGCTCGGTGATTGCGGCGCGCTCGCGCGCCTGCAGCTTCCGTCGCTTGAGATTCTCGCGCAGCGCCGATTTCAGCCGGTCGTCCCGGGACGCCGGGCCCCGTCTCGAGTCCTGTCTCGCGTTCTTGTCGTTCCGGTCAGTCATCAATGGTCCATCGCCGGGATCGGCCATAACATGCCCAACGAACATGGCAGCTCAAGAGGCGAGCGCAATCCGATCGTGCGAAACTCGAAATGGATCGAATCCGCCCCCCGGGCCAACTGGCCAGTTGGGCGGGGATATCGGACCCCGAATCGGGGAGAGTCGGTCGTTTCGAGCGAAAACGGGCATTTTAGCCCCGATATCGGCCCGATTTTCTCGTTTTCACGGGCCTAGCAAGCTTGCACAGGAGGGGGGCTTGTGGCAGATATCGGCCCGCTTGGTAGGCCCCCGTGGCGGCCGATTCTGATCCCAGCACATGCTGCCGTAGCTCAGTGGTAGAGCACTCCATTGGTAATGGAGAGGTCGACAGTTCAATCCTGTCTGGCAGCACCATTCTCTTCGTTCAATCAGACATGATTCAGCATTCTCGCGGCATCTGGCGCCCGAGTTTTGCTGTTTTCCTTGCCCCTCTTCTTTGAAGAGAGCGCAGGGAAGGCCGGGTGCCGGCTGGCACCCACGGTCCACTGTGCGAAAGCACACGCAGAAAACTGCACAGCGGCATACAGGTGAAGCCCAACACACGGCCTTCCCTGCGCAGTGGTTTGACGGCTTATGCCTGCTCTCCCCGGAGCCGAGTTCCTTCTGGCCTCCGTCACCTCGCGAATTGACGATGTCTCCAGGCCCGGTTGAGCCCCGAGGCATCTCCGCAAGGCTTGACCGTAGCAACGACGGTCAGGACCACACGGTTTTGCCGTACGCAGCTTCACCCTGCTTCGCCCCGAGGAGCTTCGCGAAGGTGTTGGCGCCGTCCGTCAGCACGCAGCCAGACCTCACGAGGTTCATCTCGCCCTGGTCCCGCCTTCGCATGCCCGACGCAGCCGCGTCCACCGCACCCCGATCCACGTTCGTTACGACGTACGATCGCCCCTCTCCGGGGACCGGGATGGCGCGATACTGCCGCAAATCCGAATTTCGGTAAAGTGGAATATTTTTGCGGGAGGGGGTTGACGGAGTTTTGAGGGAGGCGGGTGTTTTGCCCGACGGGTCAAATTGACATGCATGGAGCACACAAGCCCGCCGACACGTCCGCCGAGGCTCCTGCCTGTTGGACCGCGCAAGTAAGGTTAATTCTTCCTTTCGATTGTCGGTAAAATTTTATCTATTATCGTCTTCTCATTCATGACGAACCAGAGGCTCCGATAGTGTTTGCGTTTTTCCTGATCGTGACTGGGACTGTGCTGCTTCTGTCCGGCTTGGTTGCCTTCGGCTTTCATAGAAACTCGCTGCACTCAATGGCGTTGCTCTAGCCGTACCAGGCTTCCCTGAACGTCCGGATCTCTCTGGCCAAGACCTGAGCATACGCGGCGGGACTATGAGAGATCACGCTCGCTTCAGCGGACTTGCAGACCTTTTTGCGAAACGTGCGTGGGATGGGTAGAGCGACTTGTCCGCCGTAGCTCAAAGAGCGAAGGCGGAAGCGAAACCCATCGGCGTCTGCTCGGTGACGAGACATGATGGGTTTCGCAAGTGCTCTACCCATCCTACGCGTCGTCAATTGTCTTCACCCATCTGATGCGCTGTAAACCGATCATCCGCACGGCGCAGCCGCCGGCACAGCTCGCGATTGATGTTCTGCAGGACGATCACATAGGCGTGGATATCGGCCTTGTAGCAGGCGTAGAGCTTTCGGGCCGTCAGCTCGTACAGCACCGTCGGACTCTCCGTGACCACCGTGGCCGAGCGATTTTGCATTTCGATCAGCGTCATCTCGCCGAAGAAATCACCAGGCTCCAGGCGGGAAATCGGGACGACGCTGCCTGAATTCGTGCGTTTGCTCACCGCCAGCCGACCGGACTTGACGATGAACATCGAGCGTCCCGGCTCGCCCTCGGCCACGACGGTTGCTCCGGCATCCAGGCGGCACTCGACCAGCATCGAGATCAGGAGGTCGAGGCTTTGATCCGGCAGACCGCCGAAGAACGGCGTCGCCAGCAGGAACGCTTTCAGATCGGGGGCCGTGACAGTCATTGCGCAAGGATACGCCCCGCCGCTACTTGCGGCAAGCAGAGCACATATCGGCGCGGACGATGGCTACACCTGCGCTTCTGCCTTCGTGTCCGGGCCATTTCGACCCAGGCGCGGCTCCGTTCCCGTGAGCAGGCGCTGAATGTTGGCGCGATGGCGAAAGATCACGTAGATGCCGCCTGCGATCACCAACAATCGATAAGGCAGCGGCTGCGCGAGGGCGCAGACCAGAACGATTGCGGTCAATGCCGCGAGCATCGAGCTCAGGGAGACGATCCTGGCAACAGCCAGCACGAGGCCGAAGACCGCGGCAGCTCCCAGTCCCACGGGCCACGACATCGCCAGCAACACGCCGAGCCCGGTCGCGGCGGATTTGCCGCCTGTGAAGCTCAACCAGATCGAGCGGCTATGCCCGAGCAGCGCGGCAATTCCGGCCAGGCAAACGGCCCATGGCACCCAGGTTTGCAGGTCAGACGCCGTCGGCGGCATCGGAAACAGTGCGGCATAGAGCCAGGGACAGAACGCGCGGGCAACGATGATGGCCGCCACGCCTTTCAGCACGTCGGCGACCAGCACCAGCAACGCGGGCCATTTTCCAAGGGTCCGCAACACATTCGTGGCGCCGGTGGATCTGGAGCCATGCTGACGAATATCAATCCCCCCAAGGAGTTTCCCCGCCAGATAGCCCGTGGGGATCGAACCCAACAAATAGGCGACCACCACTGCGAACGAGCCCGCTGTCCAGAAAGCCATGGGGATGAGTTGCCTTCGAAAAAGGTCAAGGAAAACACCTTAGCGCGTAGAATGGGGTGAGCGAAGCGAAACCCATCAGACTCGTTCGGTGGCGAAGATGATGGGTTTCGCAAGTGCCCTACCCATCCGACGCGCTGACACTACATGTGATCCTCGATCGCGCATCCCCTCCACTCCGGTACCCCACGCATGACCCCCTTCTCCGTGCTCGACCTCGCTCCCATCCGCCAGGGCGGCGATGCGGCGCAGGCGTTCCGCAATTCGCTCGATCTCGCGCAGCATGCGGAGAGGTGGGGCTACAAGCGCTTCTGGCTGGCCGAGCATCACAACATGACGGGCATCGCGAGCGCGGCGACGTCGGTGGTGATCGGACATGTCGCAGGGGGCACCAAGACGATCCGCGTCGGGTCCGGCGGGATCATGCTGCCGAACCATTCGCCGCTGGTCATCGCCGAGCAGTTCGGCACGCTGGAGTCGCTCTATCCCGGGCGGATCGATCTCGGGCTCGGGCGGGCGCCGGGCACGGACCAGTTCACGGCGCGGGCGCTGCGGCGCGACCTTGCCACCAGTTCCGAGAATTTTCCGCATGATGTGCTGGAGCTGCAGGCGCTGCTGGGCGACGTGCAGCCGAACCAGGCGATCCGCGCCGTGCCCGGCATGGGGACCAAGGTGCCGCTCTGGATCCTGGGCTCGAGCACGTTTGGCGCGCAGCTGGCCGCGATGCTCGGGCTGCCGTTCGCGTTTGCCTCGCATTTCGCGCCGCAGATGATGATGCCGGCGCTGCGCGAATATCGCGCGCGCTTCGAACCCTCAGCCCAGCTCGACAAGCCCTATGCGATGATCGGCGTCAACGTGTTCGCCGCCGACAGCGATGCGGAGGCGCAGCGCATGTTCTCCTCGCTGCAGCAGCAGTTCATCAACCTGCGCCGCGGCACGCCCGGGCCCCTCCCGCCGCCGGTGGACGACATGGATGCTTTGTGGTCGCCGGCGGAGAAGGCGGGCGTCGGCCAGTCGCTGTCCTGCTCCGCGGTCGGCTCGCCCGAAGTGGTGGAAGAGAAGCTGAAAGCGCTGATCCTTGAGACCGGCGCGGACGAATTGATGACGACGGGGCAGATCTACGACCACGCCGCGCGGCTGCGCTCGTTCGAGATCGCAGCCGAGGTGCGCGACCGGCTGGCGAAGCAGCCGGCGGTGTAATGTGGAGACGGCGCTCGTCATTGCGAGCGCAGCGAAGCAATCCAGATTATCTCCGTGGAAATAGGCTGGATTGCTTCGTCGCTTCGCTCCTCGCAATGACGAGGAGGCTCTAATCCGGAAAGCCGAACAGCCTCGCCGGATTGTGCACCAGGATCTTCTCCAGCTCGGCCTGATCCGCCGCGTAGCGGTACATCAGCTCGAGCAGATCGGCATCGTTCGGCGGCTGCTTGACCGAGACCGGATGCGGCCAGTCGCTGGCCCAGACGCAGCGGTCGGGCGCCGCCTCGATATAGGCGCGCGCGATCGGGATGACGTCGTCGTAAGGAGGCCCGGCCTTCGAGGTCTTCTCGCCGAGCGACAGCATCACCCAGAAATTGCCTTTCTTGAGCAGCTCCAGCATCTTGCGCAGGTTCGGATCGTTCTTGCCAGCTAGCGGATCGGGGCGCGCCATGTGGTCGATCAGCACGGGCACGTCGAGATTCTCGTATTTGGCGACGCTGGAGACGATGCCGTCCTTCTCCGGCTGTATCTTGACGTACCAGCCGAGCTCGCGGATGCGGGCGATGGCGCGGGCGAAATCGGCATCCGACAGCACCGCGCCGAGCTCCTGGCGAAAACTGAAGCGCGCGCCGCGGACGCCGGCATCATGCAGCTTGGCAAGATAGGAATCGTCGGCCTCCGCGAACACCAGCGCGTTGGCGCAGCCGCGATAGTTCGGACCCATCGCGGCGAGACCGTCGAGCACGACGGCATGATCGGCGCCATAGGTCGTGGTCTGCACGATGATGCCGCGCTCGATGCCGAGCGTCTTGTGCATGCGCAGCGCCGCTTCCCAGGTCGCGGTCGGCATCCGATAGGCGGCGCCGGGACGCTCCGGATATTTGTCGATCGGCCCCAGCACGTGGAACTGGCTGTCGATGGTCTTCGGCGGAGGCGCCTTCACCGGGCGGCGCGGATTGGGATCGAACGGCAGATAGGTCGGCATGCGCAAAACTCCTCAGTCGATCACGGCGGTGAAGTCGCACTGCACCAGCGCGCCGCCATCCATGTTGTCCATCGGCAGCGCGTGGCGCGCCGGGCGCGAATGCTCGTCCGGAAACATTTTCAGCCACTCGACATTGACGGGGCCGCGCTGCGAGCGGTCCTTCAGCCACACCGTCATCTTGATGATATCGTCGGTGGTGCCGCCGGCGGCCTCGACCGTCGCCTTCATATGCGCGAACATGTTGGCGCATTGGGCATCGAGACTCTCCGGCATCGCATTCGTCGCGGGATCGCGGCCGAGGATGACGCCGGACATCACGAGATTGCCGATGCGGCAGGCGTTCGGGATCGGATTGACGTGCTTGAAGCCGCCGATGTGGATGCTCTTGCGCCGCGTTTGACCGGTCATGGTGCGCTCCCTTCTTGTTGTTGCTTCAGACGAACTGGCACGACACCGAGCCGAAGGCGCCGTAGTCGGCGTGGAAGGTGTCGCCGCGACGGATGTCGACCGGACGCGTGAACGATCCTGCCAGCACGACTTCGCCGGCGGCGAGATATTCGTCATGCGGCGCGAGGCGGTTGGCGAGCCAGGCGATGCCGTTGGCGGGATGATTGAGCACGCCTGCGGCAAGGCCGGTCTCCTCGACCTCGCCGTTGCGGAACAGGAGCGCGCCGATCCAGCGCAGGTCCGCGTCCATCGGACGGATCGGCCGGCCGCCGAGCACCAGCGCGGCGTTGGCGGCGTTGTCCGAGATCGTGTCCATGACCTTGCGGGTCTTGCCCGTCTCAGGGTCGACGCGATGCATGCGCGTCTCCAGGATCTCCAGCGCGGGCGTGACGTAGTCGGTGGCGTTGAGCACGTCGAAGATGGTGCAGTCGGGCCCGCGCAGCGGCGCCTTCAGCACGAAGGCGAGCTCGACCTCGATGCGCGGCGCATGGAAGCGGTCGAACGGGATCGGTGTTGCGTCGGCATAGAACATGTCGGCGAACAGCACGCCGTAATCGGGCTCATTGATGCCGACCGCGTTCTGCATCGCCTTCGAAGTGAGGCCGATCTTGTGGCCCTTGATGACGCGGCCGCGGCCGAGCTGGAGCTTGGTCCAGGCGCGCTGGATGGCGTAGGCATCCTCGATGCTGAAGTCCGGATACTCTTTCGAGAACATCGGGATCAGCGCCTTGGTGCGCTCGGCTTCATCAAGACGCGCGGCAAGGCGTTCGATCGTGGCGCTGTCCAGCATGGTCTATTGCTCCGCGGCGACGATGTTGCGCAGCACGCCGATGCGGCTCGACTCGACCTCGACGACGTCGCCCACCTTGAGCCAGCGCGGCGGGTCGAAGCGCGCGCCCGCGCCGGTCGGCGTGCCCGTGACGATCATGTCGCCGGGTTTGAGGGTTGCGAAAGTGGAGAGATAGGAGATCAGGAAATCGAACGGGAACATCAGCCGTTCCGTCGTGTCCTGCTGCCGCACCTCGCCGTTGACGCGCGTGACGATGTCGTGCGGCCCGCGCGGGTCGAGCTCGTCCGCCGTGACGATCCACGGGCCGATGCTGCCGGAACGGTCGAAATTCTTGCCCTGCGTGACGTTGAACTTGCCGTGGCGCAGCCAGTCGCGGATCGTGCCCTCGTTGCACAAGGTCATACCGAAGATGTGCGACCACGCCTGTTCGCGCGAGATGTGGCGGCCGCCCTGCCCGATCACGATGACGAGCTCGCCTTCATAGTCGAGCTGATCGGAGACCTTCGGTTTCTCCAGCGGCTGACCGGAGCCCGTCATCGAGGACATGCTGCGCACGAACAAGCTGGGATATTTGGGCAGGTCCGAATTGTCTTTATACTCCGCGTTGCGCTCGGCGTAGTTGACGCCGATGCACCAGAGCTTTTCCGACGCCAGCACCGGGGGCAACAGGACGAGCTTGTCCAGCGCGTAGTCGGGCTTTTGTCCGGCAACAGCCTCCTGCGCATCGGCGAGCGCATTGGCGGCGATCAGCGCCTTCACATCCGAGAAGTCGCGGCCGATCCGCTTGGTCAGATCGACGACACCGCCAGCAACGGCCGCGCCATAGCGCGCCTCGCCGTCCAGGAGATAGCTCAGGAGTCGCATTGTCATTTCCTCCGATGATCTTGAGGCGGCTGGGCGGGATGACCGGCCCGCGAGAGGCCCGCGCACTCAGTCTTTCGATTTGGGAGTCTGGAACACGGTGTTCAGCGTCACGATCTCGCCGAGGCGGGCGTAGCGCGGGCCGCCGATGCGCGCGATCGGGTCGAGCGCCTTGGTCTCGACCTTGCCGTCGTTCACGAGGCCGTCGCGCAAATGGAACATCACGACCTCGCCGACGATGAGCCGGCTCTTGGCATCGCCGAATTCGAGGCACTGGCGGAAGCGGCACTCCATCGCGACGGGTGCGGCCGCAAGCCGACGCACCTTGATGCGCTCGCAGGGCAGCGTCTCCAGCCCGAGATGCTCGACCTCGCTGATCTCAGGCGGATGCTCGACGGAGCTGTCGTGCACCGCATTCATCAGGGGCGTATCGGCGATGTGGATGACATATTCCTCGGTGTCGAGGATGTTGTGCGCGGTGTCCTTGTAGTCGGCACCCTTGCGGCCGACGCTGATGGCGAGCATCGGCGGCTTCTGCGAGACGAAGGTGAAGGCGCTGAACGGGGCGAGATTGAGCACGCCCTTGCTTGACAGGCTCGTGACCCAGGCGATCGGACGCGGCACCACGATGCCGGTCATCAGGCGGTAGATGCGCTCGGCGCCGAGCTCGGTTGGGTCGATCCGCATCGATCATTCAGCCCTGATGTTGGCCTTGCGCACGACCGGAATCCACTTGGCGTCCTCGCGCTCCAGATAGGCCCTGAACTCGTCCGGCGTCATCGGCGTGGCTTCGCCGCCGAGTTTTTCGAATTTGTCGACGACACCCGGGTCTTTCAGGATCGCGACCAGCGTCTCGTGAAGCTTCTCCACGACCGGCGCCGGCGTGCCAGCGGGCGCGAACAGGCCGGTAAAGGTCTGGCCGTCAAAGTCCTTGTAGCCGAGCTCGGCGAAGGTCGGCACGTCGGGCAGCGACTTCAGGCGATGCGGTGAGGTGACGGCCAGCGCGCGGAACAGGCCGGCCTTGATGTGCTGGAGGCTGACCGTGAGCTGGTCGAATGCGAACTGCACCTGGCCGCCCAAGAGATCGTTGATCGCCGGCGCATTGCCGCGGTAGTGCGCGGTAACCCATTGCAGGTCGAGGTTCGACTGCATCAGCTCGCTGAGCAGATGGTTGGTGGTGCCGGGGCCGGGCGAGGCCATGGTCAGCTTGCCGGGCTCGCGCTTGGCGAGCTCGATGAATTCCTTGAAGGTGCTGGCCTGCACCGACGGATGCACCTCGAGCACCAGCGGTGTCATCGAGATGGTCGAGATCGGCAGGAAGTCCTTCTTCCAGTTATAGGCGTCGCGCTTGTTGATCTCGGTTGCGAACAGCACCGGGCCGTTGGCGCCGACGAACAGCGTGTAGCCGTCGGGCGCCGATTTCGCGAAGGCCTCGCCCGCGATCATGCCACCGGCGCCGGCCTTGTTCTCGATGATGAAGGGCTGGCCGAGCTTTTCCTGGAGCTTGTCGGCAATGATGCGCGCGGCGCTGTCGACATTGCCGCCGGCGGGATAAGGCACGATCAGCTTGACGCTGCGGGCGGGCCATTGCTGGCCCAACGCAGGCCCTGCCAGCATCGCGGCTGCAGCAGCGATGGCAATCCAGATTAATCTCATGTTAACCTCCCAGCGGCCCTTCCAATTCCAGTATCGGGTGCCGATGACGTCGCGCATGGCATCCCGATCGCGGCGCAATCTCCAGATGCGCACTTGTCCTG
Source organism: Bradyrhizobium sp. cir1 (assembly GCF_014198245.1). GTDB lineage: Bacteria > Pseudomonadota > Alphaproteobacteria > Rhizobiales > Xanthobacteraceae > Bradyrhizobium. Next base: position 154,167 of record NZ_JACIHE010000013.1, on the reverse strand, counting down.
TCGAGTGAATTGTGGCGTTCTTGTCCATATTATGGACAGAACCAGAATAGCCCGCAACGCCATGGAACCGCGGCAGGGCGCGCAGGCGATCCGGCGCGCCCTCGCGGTGCTGCGCATTCTTGCCGCAGGCCGCGAGGACGGTGTGCCATTGGCCGAGGTGGTACGGACCACCGGCCTCACCCGTCCGACCGTGCATCGCATCGTCCATGTGCTGATCGAGGAAGGCATCGTCGAGCGGCACCAGCGCACCGGGCGCTACGCGATCGGCAACCAGGTGCCGGAGCTCGCGCTGGCGCGTCCCCGGCCGTCGCGGCTGCTGATCGCGGCCAATCCGTCGCTGCAACGTGCATCCGCCGCGATCGGCGACACGCTGTTCCTGACCGTGCGCACCGGCAACGACACGCTGTGCGTCGACCGCAGGATCGGCGTCTATCCGATCCAGGTGCTGTCGATCGAGGTCGGCGCGCGCCGGCCGCTCGGCGTCTCCAGCGCGGGCGTCGCCATCCTCGCCGCGATGCCGGCGCAGGAGGCGCGAAAAATCGTCGCGGCCAATGAGAAGCGGTTCGAGGCCTACCGGACCGATGTCGCGACGGTGCTCGGCGAGGTCGCCGCCGCCAGGCGGCTGGGATACGGCATGAGAGAGATCGGCCTCATCCAGGGCACGAAATCGATCTCGACCTGGATCAAGACTCCGGACGGGCAGCCCGCCGCGGCGATGACCGTCTCCGCCGTTCGCACGAGGCTCGGGCCAAGGCGAGAGCAGGAGGTGGCGGAGATTCTGCTGCGGGAGGCTCGGATCATCGAGCAGGCGATCGGGGGGTAAGGTAGAGACGGCGCTTCTTCGCCTCTCCCCGCTTGCGGGGAGAGGCCGGAATTCGAGCGAAGCTTGAATTCCGGGTGAGGGGGAGTCTCCGCAAGCTCGCTGTCACCGTCTCTGCGGAGAGAGCCCCTCACCCCAACCCTCTCCCCGTAAGAACGGGGCGAGGGAGCGCACCGACGATGCGGCCACGGCTCACGTCACACTTCGCGCTGCACGTCACCACGCGGCGCTGTCAATGGGCTGACGTGCGGCTCCGTTTTGTGGCACAACGGCCGCCATCACCGACCGACCAACGAGGCCACGCATGCCCGCGCCAAAGCCGCCTGCCTTCGAGACCCTGAGCCTGCATGCGGGCCAGCATCCGGATCCCACCACCGGTGCCCGTGCGGTGCCGATCTACCAGACCACGTCCTACGTATTCCAGGATTCCGACCACGCCGCCGCGCTGTTCAACCTGGAGCGCGCCGGGCACATCTATACGCGCATCTCCAATCCGACCACGGGCGTGCTGGAGGAGCGGCTTGCGGCGCTGGAAGGCGGCGTCGGCGCCATCTGCACCGCGAGCGGCCAGGCGGCGATGCACCTGGCCATCGCCACGCTGCTCAATGCCGGCGACCACATCGTGGCCTCGAGCTCGCTCTATGGCGGTACCATCAACCTCTTGGCGCACACCCTGCCGCGCTTCGGCATCACCACGACGTTTGTGAAACCACGCGATCTCGATGCGTTTCGCGCCGCGATCAGGCCGAACACGAAGCTCGTAATCGGCGAAACCATCGGCAATCCCGGGCTCGAGGTGCTGGACATTCCCAAGGTCGCTGCGATCGCGCATGAGGCAAAGATTCCGCTGCTGATCGACAACACCTTTGCCACGCCCTATCTCAGCCGCCCGATCGAGCTTGGCGCCGACATCGTGATGCATTCGGCGACCAAATGGATCGGCGGCCACGGCATCGCGATCGGCGGCGCCATCGTCGACGGCGGCCGCTTCGACTGGCGCGGCTCCGGCAAATTCGCTGTGCTGACCGAGCCCTATGGCGGCTATCACGGCATCGTCTTCGACGAGCAGTTCGGCACCGCCGCTTTCATCATGCGCGCCCGCACGGAAGGCCTGCGCGATTTCGGCGCCTGCCTGTCGCCCACCAATGCGTTCCAGCTGCTGCAGGGCGTGGAAACGCTGGGCGTGCGCATGGACCGGCACATGCAGAACACGCACGCCGTGCTGGAGGCGCTCAAATCCAACAAGGCCGTGGACTGGGTGCTGCATCCCTCGCTGGAGACCCATCCCGACTATCAGCTCGCCAAGACGCTGCTGCCGCGCGGCGCCGGCTCGATCGTGTCCTTCGGCATCAAGGGCGGCCGGCCCGCCGGGCGCAAGTTCATCGAGTCGCTGCGCATGATCAGCCATCTCGCCAATGTCGGCGATGCCAAGACGCTGGTGATCCATCCCGCCTCGACCACGCATCAGCAGATGGACGCCGAGCAGCTCAAGGCGGCCGGCGTCGGCGAGGAGCTGGTGCGGCTCTCTGTCGGCATCGAGACCGCCACCGACATCATCGACGACCTCAACCAAGCACTGCGCATCTCGCAAAAGGCCTGACACCATGAAGCTTTCCGTCAACGGCACTGATGTGTTTGTCGCAACCGGCGGCCGCGACTTCGACAAGTCGCTGCCCGCGGTGGTCTTCATCCACGGCGCGGGCTTCGATCATTCGACCTGGGCGCTGCATACGCGCTGGTTTGCCCATCATGGTTTTTCGGTGCTGGCGCCGGACCTCCCCGGCCACGGCCGCTCGGCCGGGCCGTCGCTCTCGACCATCGCGGAGATGGCCGACTGGATCGCGGCGCTGCTCGATGCGGCCGGCGCTGCGAAGGCACATCTGATCGGTCACTCCATGGGATCGTTGATCTCGCTGGAGACGGCGGCGCGGCATCCCGAAAAAGTCTCCGCGCTGAGCCTGATCGGCACCGCCGCGACCATGACCGTCGGTCCGGATCTGCTGAAGGCCGCCGAGGCCAACTTGCAGGATGCCAACGACATGGTCTCGATCTGGGGCCTCGGCTTCAACGCGGAACTCGGCGGCAGCCTCGCGCCAGGCCTGTGGATGCATGGCGGCGCGCAGGCGGTGCTGAAGGCTTGCGAGCCGGGCGTCCTGTTCAGGGATCTGTCGGCCTGCAATGCCTATGCGAATGCGCTCACCGCTGCGGCGGGCGTGAAGGTGCCGACGACGCTCATTCTCGGCGAGCGGGACATGATGACGCCGGCCAAGGCCGGCAAGGCGCTTGCGGCCGCGATCCCGCATGCGAAGACCGTCGTGGTGCCCGGTGCCGGCCACATGATCATGGCCGAACGCCCGGACGAGTTGCTTGCGGCGCTGAGGAACTAAGCGGATCGATCTTCTGCCTTGCGCGTTGCGGTCAGACATCCCTCTGAATCAGAAGGGGAACTCGACTATGCCAAGACAGGAAATCATCCGCAAAGCCAGGCAGGACAAGCGCGCCGGTAAATCGGCCAGCACGCAGGCCGGCGAATTCGTCAAGGACGAGATCGACAGGATCCGGAAAGGCAAGCACGGCGCGCGCTCGACCAAGCAGGCCATCGCCATTGGCCTTTCCGAGGCGCGGCGCGCCGGTGTCGATCTGCCGCCACCGCGCAAGGGAAGCACCAAGAAGTCGACGCGCCGCAGCGCCAAATACGCTTACGAGGTCGGCCAGGGCAAACGTACCGCGAAACACCGCCCGCGCGTGTCACGCGCCGTCGAAGGCGTGTTGAAGAAGGAGCCGCGGTCGACCGCATCGCGCGGCGCGCTGTCGAAACAGGCCAAGCGTGCTGCAAGCCGTCGAACCGCAGCGTCCCGCTCAGCCGCCGCGCGGAAGGCGAGCCACACCAAGGGCGCCAAGGTGCGCTCCGCCGCCGCAAAGAAGGCGGCACGCACCAGGGCGCGCCGCCGGAGGTAGGTGGAGCGCCGCGTCGGGCGAAACTACTCGGCGGCCTCGCCGAGATCGAGCCGGGCTCGCGGTGCCTCTCCGGTCACCACCGAGACACGCTCGCCCCAGCGTTCCTCGGGATAGTAATCCCAGATCGCGTGGTGCTGGCTCGCCCAATTGTCCCATACCAGCAGCGAATTCGGGTGCCAGTTGACGCGCGTCTGCAACGCAAGCTGGCTTTCGACATGCCGGAACAAGAGCTGCAGAATGGCGTCGCTTTCCCGCCGCGTCAGTTGCACGATGTGCGAGGTGAAGGACGCATTCACATAGAGGAACTTTCGTCCCGTGCGCGGATGGATCGGCACCACCGGGTGCTCGGTCTGCGGATAGGTCTTGCCGGGATCAGGCTTCGCACCATAGCCGGCGGTCCAGGCCAGCGACCCATCGTGGATGGCGGTCAGGCCGTCGAGCAATTGCTTGATCGGATCCGACAGGAATTCGTAGGCGAGATACATGTTGGCGAAGGCGGTATCGCCGCCGAGCGGCGGGGTCTTCGTCACCCGCAGCAGCGAATAGGCGATCGGGCTGGGATCGCAGGACACGTCGGGATGCCAGCCGTCGCCGGCAGTGAAGCGCGAGTCCCGGCCGGTCTTCCATGACAGGAATTCCGGATCGAACGGACCATCGCCCTTGAAACGCGTGGCGGCCAGCTCATGCCGGTGCAAAGACTTGCCGAAGCGGCGCGCGAAGCGCTTATGATCCTCCGGCGACAGTTTCTGGTCGCGGAAGATCACGGCAAGATTCTCGTCGAGCGCCCGCCTGATTTCGGCGAATTGCGTCTCGCTCACCTCCTTGGAGAGATCGACACCGGAGATCTCCGCGCCGACAGTCGGCGAGAGCTGCCTTACCTTGATCGTCTCGAACGGTTCGCGCTGGTGCGTGTTCCACCGTTCGATCGCGAGCTTGTCGTTGAAGTCTCTGTAGAAACTCATACTGCTACTCCTCAAAAGGATGCCCGCTCAGGAGCCCGGATTCCATTTCCAGACGATGTCGGAGACCTTGACCGGCTTCGGGATCAGGCCGAGCCTGGCGAAGCGATCGGCGACCGCCTGCTGGCTTGCGACAATTTCGGCATCCAGCGGCACGACGCGGAAGTTGGAGCGATCCACGAAACGCCTGACAGCCTCGATGTCGACGCCGGTCGCGTCTGCCTGCGCTTTGGCGACGTCCTCGTGGTGTTGGTTGGCCCAGACGCCTTCGGACGCGAAGGTGGAGTTGAGCTTCGCGACCAGCGAAGGATATTTATCAACGAAATCCGTGTTGGCGATGTAGAAGGCGTTCGGCTTGTGCACGTCCTTGTCGAAGGCGATGACGCGCGCGTTCTCCTTCAATTCGGCAAGCGCAAGATACGGATCCCAGATCGACCAGGCATCGACCGAGCCCTTGACGAAGGCGGCCGTCGCATCGGCTGGCGCGAGCGGCGCCGGCGTGATGTCGGACCAGGACAGCCCGGCCTTTTCGAGCGCAGCGACCAGCAGATTATGCGCGCTCGATCCCTTGCCAAAGGCGATGCGCTTGCCCTTGAGATCGGCCAGCGTCTTGATGGCTGAGTCCTTCGGCACGATGATCGCCTGGGTGTTGCCTTCCGATTTCACCGCAGCAACGTAGCGGATCTTGGCGCCGCCGGCCTGCGCGAAGATCGGCGGGGAGTCGCCGACATAGCCGAAATCGACGCTGCCGACATTGATGGCTTCCAGCAGCGGCGGACCGAACTGGAAATCGACCCACTTGATCGCGATGCCGAGCGGCTTGAAGGCGTTCTCGAGCGTCTGGCGCTGGCGCACCGCCGGGAAGAAGCCGCCCTTCTGCGTGCCGATGCGGATTTCCGCCGGCTTGTCCTCGGCGCGCACGGGCGAACCCGCCGCAGTTGCCAGCAACAGAGCGCCGGCGATGATGTGTCGTCGCGTGATCATTTGCAAAGTCCTTTCGGTCTGCTGGTGCTCAGATTGAGACAAGGTACCCGCGTTCCGCCAACACGGCGCGTGCGGCGCGTTCGGCGTCCCGCGCGGAGCGGAACTGGCGGCCTTCGAGGCTGTCGAACAGACGTTCGGAGGAGAAGAAGCGGAAGCCGCGCTCGTCGCTGGCGATGATGCCGGCGGTGCGATCGTGAACTTCGATGATATAGGCTTTGGGCATGGCTGCTCGTTCGCCGAACGGGTCGGCGCTCCTGTCAAGAGATTGCGATCGGGACTTTGGCTCGGCGATCAGCAGCAACAACAGGCGCCGGTCGCGGCCGAGACGCAGCGACGCATCATGCGCTTGCGCATGTCGCTTCTCACTCGCTGGTCATTCGATCTCATGCAGCAGGCCTTCGGCTCGACGATGCAGTTTCGATGTTGCGAATATCGAGGGATTGACCCAATCGGTCAATGAAATGGCTATCCATATTTGCCGCGGTCGCGTGCGCGCACTTCTCTGCGCGCAAGCCGCCGCAGCCGAAATCATCTCGCGATGATGTCAACACGCAGGGGGTCCATAGCGTGGTACCGTTGCCCTGAGAGGCGCAAAGAAGTGCGGGAGGACGACATGACGGATGCTTTGAAGGGGCGCACGGCGCTCGTCACCGGCGGCTCGCGCGGGATTGGCGCAGCCGTCTGTCGTGCGCTGGCCGAAGCAGGCGCAGCGGTGGCGATCAATTGCCGCGAGAGAATTGGCCAGGCTGAACAACTCGCGGGCGAGATCGGCCAGCAGGGCGGCCGCGCCATCGTGGTCGCCGCCGACGTCTCGCAACGCGAAGCCGTGGCCGGAATGGTCGAGCGCGTCACGGCCGGACTCGGGCCGATCGATATCCTCGTCAACAATGCCGGCATCGCCATCACGCGCGGCATCGATGATCTCACCGAGGACGATTTCGACCGCACCATCCTGGTCAACCTGAAATCCGCCTTCCTGTGCACGCAGGCGGTGCTGCCGTCGATGCGCGCGCGGAAATGGGGCCGCATCGTCAACATCTCCTCCGGTGCTGCACGTGGCGCCGGCTCGATCGGGCCGCACTACAATGCGTCCAAGGCCGGCATGGAGGGCCTGACGCGAGGTTATGCGGCGCGGCTGGTGAAGGAAGGCATCACCGTCAACGCGGTGGCGCCCTCGCTGATCGAGACCGACATGATGAGCGGCCAGCCCGGCCTCGTCAGTCGCATCCCGCTCGGCCGCTTCGGCACGGCGGATGAGGTGGCGAAAGCGGTGATGCTGCTGGTCGATAATGCCTACATGACCGGGCAGACCATCGCGCTGAGCGGCGGAACGGCGTTTAATTAGAGGGCGGCTGCGGCGTGCTTGCTTCACCTCTCCCCGCTTGCGGCAGGGCTATCGCATTTGAGAGCTTCCCCTGTGGCCATCCTTCGAGACGCCCGCTTCAGGGCGGGCTCCTCAGGATGAGGACGGAGTGCGCGGCAGCAGTTTCAACGGGCACTGACGCTGATTAGCCTCATCCTGAGGAGGCGCGTAAGCGCCGTCTCGAAGGACGAGGCGTGCGCGCAGGCCGCCTCAACGAGTCATATGCGATAGCCCTGCCGCTTGCGGGGAGAGGTCGGATTGCATCGAAGATGCAATCCGGGTGAGGGGGTACAGGTCCCACGACGATCTCACGTGTGGAGAGAGAGGCCCCTCACCCCGCCCTCTCCCCGCATCCGCCTTCGCCCGAAGGCGGGCTTCGGCGGACAAGAGAGCGGGGCGAGGGAGACGAGAGAGCGCGGTCGATCACCACATCGTTGCCGCCGCGCGCTCGGGCCAGATGCGGTCGTACTCCGCGCCGCCGACCTTGTTCTGGCTCATCTCGGCGAGGATCTGGCCCGGTGTCGGCAGCGTCTTGGGATCGACGCGCTTGTCGGGATTCCAGAGATCGGAGCGGACGATGGCGCGGGCGCACTGGAAATAGATTTCTTCCACGTTCATCACCATCACGCTGCGCGGCGCCTTGCCCTCGACCTTGAACGAGGCCAGCAGCTCCGGATCGACTGACAGATGCGCGCGGCCGTTGGCGCGGACCGCATTGCCGGACCCGGGGATCAGGAACATCAGCGACACGCGCGGGTCGCGCACGATGTTGCGCAGGGAATCGACCCGGTTGTTGCCGCGTCGGTCCGGCAGCATCAGCGTGTTGGGATCGTGGATGCGGACGAAGCCGGGAAGATCGCCGCGCGGCGAGCAATCGATGCCTTCGGGGCCGATGGTCGCGAGCGCGGCGAACGGCGCCTTCTCGATGAAGATGCGGTAGAGCGGCGTGACATGGTCGGCGACTTTCACGGTCGAGGCATCGTTGGTGGCGCCGTAGATGGCCTCAAGCTGTTCGACCGTTTCGATCACCGTCATTCCACTCTCTCCTTGTTGGGCCAGCCGCTAGTCTTGCCAGCTTTCGTTCTTGATGACGCGCACGAGCTGGCGGCTGTGATAGTCCGCGCTGCCGGCGTTGAGGATGGTGACGTCGGCTTGCGCCGACGAGTTGTCGACACTGCGTGACAGCCGCTCCGCGATATTTCGGTCGCTCTGCCGCGCCCGCGCGGCAAGCCGCTGCGCCAGCACGTCCGGCGGCGCCGTGATCGCGACCACCACGACATTGGCATAGGCCCGGCGCAACGTGGCAATCACAGTGCGCGAGACGTTCGCGACGACCGCACAACCGGCGCGGATGTCGTCGTTGATCTCGAGCGGCAGCGCATAGGCGTGTCCATGCGCCTCCCAGTGCACGGCGAAATCGCCGTGATCGCGCGCACGGCGGAATTCGTCCTGGCTGACCGCGATATTGTCCTCGTCCGCGGAGGACGCGCGCGTCACGACACGGCGCGGAAAGACGACACTCAGGTCATCGGCGCAGGCCGCCTGCGCCAGCCGGAGCAGCGTATCCTTGCCGGCGCCGCTGGGACCGACCACGAGCACGAGCCGGCCGGGCCCGATCGCGCCCGCCTCGCCCTCGGCCGTGGTCACGGTCTCGCTCATGCGACGCGGCGTCCCTCGCGCCAGACGCTGCGGACCACGGGAACGTGGCCTGCGACATGCACGCGGATCAGGTCGGCGCGCTTGCCGGTTGCGACCTCGCCGCGGTCGGTGAGGCCGACCGCCTCGGCGGGTGCCTTGGTCACCGTGCGAACCGCAGCCGGAAGGCTGATCGCAGGCACATGCTCGGGCAATTGCAACGCCGCCATCAGGAGGCTGGACGGAATGTAGTCCGACGACAGGATATCGAGCAGGCCTTCGCGGGCGAGATCGACCGCGGCAATGTTGCCGGAGTGCGAGCCGCCGCGCACGACGTTGGGCGCGCCCATCAGGATGTCGATGCCGGCCTGGTGCAGGCCGCGCGCGGCCTCCAGCGTGGTCGGGAATTCCGCGACCGAAACGCGATCGCGCACGGCATCCGCGACATTCTCCTCGGTGGTGTCGTCGTGGCTCGCCAGCGGGATCTTGTACTCGTGCGCCAGCGCCACGATCTCGCGCATGTTGGCCGCGGCATAGAGCCTCTGATATTCGAAGCGCTTTGCGAACAGCTCGTCGAGCTCGGCATCGGTCTTGCCACCGCCCTTGCCGCGGTAATAGTCGCGCAGCTTGACCTCGTCGCGGAACTGGCGCTGGCCCGGCGTGTGGTCCATCAGCGACATCAGCTTGACGTCGGGACGGTCGATCAGCTCCTTGGCCTCCTCGACCACGCTCGGCATCGGGATTTCGCAGCGCAGATGCAGGAAGTGGTCGGCGCGCAGCAGGTTGGCTTCGCGCGCGGTGGTGATCGCGGCGGCGAGCACGCCGGCGCGGCCATCGACCTCCTCCGCGCCGTCCTCACGCCAGACCCGGAGCGAATCGAACACGGTGGTGATGCCTGATGTGGCGAGCTGGCCGTCATAGGAGACGACGGCGGCGACCGGATTCCAGAACACCTTTGGCCGCGGCACGTAATGCGCTTCGAGATGGTCGGTGTGGAGCTCGATCAGGCCCGGCATGATCAGATCGCCGCCGGCATCCTCTGCGCCCGCGGGGGCCCTGCCCTCACCGATCTCTGCGATGCGTCCATCGGCAAGCGCGAGCCAGCCCTGCTCGATCACCCGGTCGGCCAGGACGATCCTGGCGTTGGCAATCAATGTGTCCTTCGGCTTCATTTCCATGTCCTTCAGGCCGCGGCGGCAAAGCTGGTGACGTCGACGATGCGGTCGGCAATCAGATGGCGGATTTCGTCGTCATGGACAATGGCGACCATGGCGACGCCCTGACGCTTCTTCTCGGCGACCAGCTCGACCACCACGGCGCGGTTGGCGGCATCGAGCGAGGCGGTCGGCTCGTCCAGCAGCAGGATCGGCAGATCCGAGATGAAGCCGCGCGCGATATTGACGCGCTGCTGCTCGCCGCCGGAGAAGGTGGCAGGGGGAAGCTGCCACAGGCGCTCGGGGATGTTGAGGCGATGCAACAACTCACCGGCGCGCGCCTGTGCATCGGCCCGGCTCATGCCGTTGACGATCAACGGCTCGGCGACGACGTCGATGGTGGCGACGCGCGGCACCGCCCGCAAAAACTGGCTGACATAGCCGATGGTGGAGCGACGAATGTTGAGGACCTGCCGCGGCTCGGCGGTGGCGAGATCGACCACCGTGCCGCGATGGCGGATGCCGATGCGGCCCGAGTCGCAGCGGTAATTGCCGAAGATCATCTTCAGGATCGACGATTTTCCGGCGCCGGATGGGCCGGAGAGCACGACGCATTCACCGGGGTTGACGTGGAAGGTCACGCCGCTGACGACGGGCAATTCGATGCCGCCTTGCAGGTGCATCGTGAAGGTCTTTTGCGCATCGGCGACGTCGATCATGGCGGTCATCGGAACACTCATGGCGGCAGAATCGAGGAGACGAGGAGTTGCGTATACGGCTCGCGCGGGTCGTCGAGCACCTGATCGGTGAGACCGGTCTCGATGACGCGGCCGCCTTTCATCACCATCACGCGGTGCGACAACAGGCGCGCTACCGCGAGATCGTGGGTGACGATGATCACGGCGAGGTTAAGCTCGGCGACGAGGCTGCGCAGGAGGTCGAGCAGGCGCGCCTGCACGGAGACATCGAGGCCGCCGGTCGGCTCGTCCATGAACACCAGCCGGGGCTCGGTGACGAGGTTGCGCGCGATCTGGAGACGCTGGCGCATGCCGCCGGAATAGGTGCGCGGCGCATCGTCGATGCGCGCGGTATCGATCTCGACGCGGGTCAACCAGTCGGAGGCGGTGTCGCGGATGCGGCCGTAGTGATTCCAGCCCACCGCCATCAGCCGCTCGCCGACATTGGCGCCGGCCGACACCGCCATGCGCAGGCCCTGGGCAGGATCCTGATGCACGAAACCCCAATCGGTGCGGAACAGGAAGCGGCGCTCGGCTTCGCCCAGCGTCGCGAGATCGCGGGTGATGCCGTCACGCATGCGATACGAGACGTGACCCGCGCTCGGGGCGAGCTGGCCCGACAGCATCTGCAGCAGCGTCGACTTGCCCGAGCCGGATTCGCCGACGATCGCCAGCACCTCGCCGGGATAGAGCGAGAACGACACGTCGCGGCAGGCTTTGATGCGGCCGAACGACTTGCTGAGGGATTTTGCGACCAGCAGCGGCTCGTCGTTCTCGACCAGATTCTGATCAGCCATTCGAGGCCTCCTGCGCCTTCTCCTTGTACGGCGCGGCGCTGAGGCTGCCGTGATGACCGGCGGCCTGGCGTCCCTCGCAATAATCGGTGTCCGAGCAGACAAACATGCGCCCGCCCTTGTCGTCGGTGACGATCTCGTCGAGGTAGGAGTTCTCCGCCCCGCACAGCGCGCAAGGCGCATTGAAACGATAGGGCTCGAACGGGTGATCCTCGAAATCGAGCGAGACCACCTGGGTGTAAGGCGGGATCGCATAGATGCGCTTCTCGCGGCCGGCACCGAACAATTGCAGCGCCGGGCAATTGTCCATCTTGGGATTGTCGAATTTCGGCGTCGGCGACGGGTCCATCACGTAGCGCGCGTTCACCTTGACCGGATAGGCATAGGCGGTCGCGATGTGGCCGAAGCGGGCGATGTCCTCATAGAGCTTCACATGCATCAGGCCGTATTCGGCGAGCGCGTGCATGCGCCGCGTCTCGGTCTCGCGCGGCTCGAGGAAGCGCAGCGGTTCCGGGATCGGCACCTGATAGACCAGCACCTGGTTCGCGCGCAGCGCCGTCTCCGGGATGCGGTGGCGGGTCTGGATCACCGTTGCCTCGTCCGTCGCCGTCGTGGTGGCGACGCCAGCGGTCTTGGCGAAGAATTTTCGGATCGAGATCGCGTTGGTGGTGTCGTCCGAACCCTGGTCGATCACCTTCAAGACGTCCTGCGGTCCCAGGATCGCGGCCGTCACCTGCACGCCGCCGGTGCCCCAGCCATAGGGCATCGGCATTTCGCGGCTGGCGAACGGCACCTGATAGCCGGGGATCGCGATCGCCTTCAGGATCGCGCGGCGGATCATCCGCTTGGTCTGCTCATCGAGATAGGCGAAGTTGTAGGCGGGCGCGTTCATTCCGCGGCCTCCTTCATGGCATCGGGCGCATTGGCCTCGGCAAATTCCTGACGCAGCTTGCGCAGCAGGCCGAGCTCGGACTGGAAGTCGACATAATGCGGCAGCTTCAGGTGCTCGACGAAGCCGGTCGCCTGGACGTTGTCGGAATGCGACATCACGAATTCTTCATCTTGCGCCGGGGCCAATGCCTCCTCGCCGAGCTCGCGCGCGCGCAGCGCGCGATCGACCAGCGCCATCGACATGGTCTTGCGCTCGCTCTGGCCGAAGGCGAGGCCATAACCCCGGGTGAAGCACGGCGCTTCCGTGGCCGATCCCTTGAACTGGTTGACCATCTGGCACTCGGTGAGCTCGATCGCGCCGAGCGGCACGGCGAAGCCGACGTCTTCCGCGAGAAATTCGACCTCGACCTCGCCGAAACGGATCTCGCCGACAAAAGGATGGTTGCGGCCGTAGCCGCGCTGGGTGGAATAGCCCATCGCGAGGAGAAAACCTTCGTCACCGCGCGCAAGGTTCTGCAGGCGCAGGTCGCGGTCGGCCGGAAAATTCAGCGGCTCGCGGGTGAGATCGCCGACGCTGGCGCCGTCCTCGGCTTCCGGCGAGGATTCGATCAGCCCGTCCCGGCCTAAAATGTCGGTGACGCGCGGCGTCGGCGCGGTCGAGGCCTCGGCCACAGCCGGCGCCTCCGGTACGAAGCCCTCGGCGAGCGAGGGATCGAGCAGGCGGTGGGTGTAGTCGAAGGTCGGACCTAAGATCTGGCCGCCCGGAATGTCCTTGAAGGTCGCCGACACCCGCCGCCGCACCCGCATCGCGCCAGTGTCGACCGGCTCGCTGGTGCCGAAACGCGGCAGCGTGGCGCGGAAGGCGCGGACCAGGAAAATCGCCTCGATCAGATCGCCGCGCGCCTGCTTGATCGCAAGCGCGGCGAGCTCGCGATCATAGAGCGAGCCTTCGCTCATGACGCGGTCGACGGCGAGGCCAAGCTGCTCCGAGATCTGATCGAGCGTGACTTCCGCAACGCTCTGGTCGCCGCGCCGCTTATGCGCGAGCAGGCGATGGGCGTTCTCGATGGCGCGTTCGCCGCCTTTGACTGCGACATACATGCTTCAGCTTCCCTTGCTCACGACGCGCGTGGTGCGGGGGATCGCGACCACGGCGTCATCTGCGACCAGCACCACGTCGATGCCGCGCGGAAACAGCGCCTCGTTCATGCGCAGGCGCTCGAACAGGTCGAACGGCTTGATCGACGCCTGCAGCGTCGCGACCCCATCGATGCCGGGGCCGCGCAGCTCGAAGCCGCGACCGGAGCTCAGGCTATCGACCTGAATGATCACCGTGGTCGAACGGTCCGGATATTCGCCGGTGCCGAGCGCGAAGCGCTCGAGCGAAGGCAACGCACCACCGTCGCTGATGAGCGCGAACGAAGCGATCGAGGAATCCTGCACCACCGGCGCGCCGGTATGGAACTTAAGCCACTTGGTCACGTCCGAGCTTTCCGACATCCGCGCATCGAGCCAGAGCGGCGTGTCGTGGTCGAACAGCGTCAGTGCGATCGCGGCGGTGCCGCGCATCATCATGCCGGGCGCTCCCGCCATCGGCACGATGCGCTGGACCGAGCCCGGCCGCGCCATCGCGTCCATGACCGAACGAAAGGTCGATTGCGCCGACAAGACCTTGTCGGCGAAACCCGGCGGCAGTTCCGCAATCGTGGTCATGATCTCACCCCTCACCGCGCACCATGGTGTAGAAATCAACCTTCGTCGCGGCGGTCTCTTCCGCCGCCCGCGTCCGCCTGACCATAAGCTGCTCGCGCAACGGCGCGATAACGCTGCGCTCGACGAGCCCGCCGAAATCGCGGGACTGCACCAGCGCATCGCACAGCGCGATCAGCCGCGCCTTCTCACCGTCGCGCCCGAGCGTGTAGCCGAAGCCGACCTCGCCGCTCGCGAGCCTCACCGCCGCGCGCGACACCGTGGCTTCGCCGAGGTTGAACGGCGCACCGTCACCGCCGACCCGGCCGCGCAGCATCACGAGGCCGTTCTCCGGCGCACGCAGATCCTGATGAGCCGGCAGAGCGAGATCGCGGAGGCGGGCGGCGATCTCGCCCGCCTCCGCGTGCGCCAGCACGGCCATCGCGGCCTTGCGCTGGGCTTGCTGGGTATTGTGCTGGGTCACCTGATCCACCGAACGTTTCTACAGAACTTGCCGAATCCAAGTTGTCTATGATAATAGACAACTTCATACGGATGCGCCATGACTGTTTCGTGACAATGATGTGATTTTCGCGCTAGGCTGACCGACGACATGAGCATGCAGGACACAGCCTCTTCGGGCGTCGCGTTGTGGCGCCTCGTCGCCGACGGCATCGAGCGCGGCATCGCCGACGGCCGCTTTGCGGCCGGCGACAAGCTGCCGGGCGAGATGGAGATCGCCGAAACCTATCGCGTGAACCGCCACACCGTGCGGCGGGCGCTGGCCGCCCTCGCCGAGCGCGGCCTGGTGCGCGCCGAGCGCGGCAGCGGAACCTATGTCGAGGCGCAGAAGCTCGCTTATCCCTTGCGCTCGCGCACGCGCTTCTCCGAGATCGTCGGCGCTGATGGCCGCGAGCCGCATGGCCGGCTGATCGAGGCGACCGATGACGTCGCGACGCGCGAACTCGCGCGCGAGCTGGGACTGAAGACCGGCGCGCCCTTGGTGCGGATCGAAGCGATCCGCCTCGCCGACCGCACGCCGATCTGCGTCTCCACCACCTGGCTATCAGCGGAACAATTTCCGGGCGCCGGCGAGGTGTTCGCCGCAACGCGCTCGATGACGAAGCTGCTCGAGCATTTTGGCGTGCGCGACTATCGCCGCGGCGCGACCCGGATCACCGCCGGCATCGTCGATGCCACCGATGCCGCGCGGCTCGATCTGCCGCTGGGGCGGCCGATCCTGGTGGTCGATGCCACCGACCACGACCTCGCCGGCAAGCCGCTGGTGACGAAGCATTCGCGGTTTGCCGCGGAGCGGGTGGAGTTCTTGGTCGAGAACGGGTGAGGCCGCCTGTTCTCCCTCTCCCCGTTCTTACGGGGAGAGGGTTGGGGTGAGGGGCTGCTTCCGCAATGACGGTGAGAGACGGACTCGCGGAGAGTCCCCCTCACCCGGAATTTGCTTCGCAAATTCCGGCCTCTCCCCGCAGGCGGGGAGAGGCGAAGAACTCAAGCCACGGCCCTTCGCCCGATGATCGCAAAGCGCAGCTTGCCCGAGATGAAATCGATCGCCGCGACGGCGACCAGGATCATCAGGATCAGGAACGACACTTTCTGCCATTCCAGCACGCGGATCTGTTCGGCGAGTTGGAGGCCGATGCCGCCGGCGCCGACGATGCCGATGATGGTGGCCGAGCGCGTGTTGGATTCGATGAAATAGAGCACCTGGCCGGCGATCACGGGCAGGACCTGCGGCAACAGGCCGAAGCGGATCTCGTGCAGCGCACTGCCGCCGGAGGCGCGGATGCCTTCGACCTGCTTCTGGTCGGCGCCCTCGATCGCCTCCGAGAACAGCTTTCCGAACGCGCCGAAATCCGACACGGCGATGGCGAGCACGCCGGCGAATGGGCCGAGGCCGACGACGTTGATCCACACCAGCGCCCAGATCAGCGTGTCGACGCCGCGGATCGAGTCGAGGAAGCGGCGGATCGGGAAGCGCACAATGTTGGACGGCACGATGTTGCGAGCGGCGAGCAGGCTGACCGGCAGCGCGAAGATGGCGGCCAGCGTCGTCCCGAGCAGCGCGATCGAGAGCGTCTCGCCCAGCGCCTTCAGATAGATCGGCAGGGAGGAGCCGGGATCCGGCGGGATCATCATCAGGCTGATCCAGCCAAGCTGGCTCAGCCCAGCGAAGAAGCGCGACGGCGAGAAGTCGAGATCGACGAGGCCATAAATCAGGATCGCGAGCGCCACGACGATCATCGCCGGCGTTGCGAGCCGCGCCGAGGCCGGCCGGGCGAATACGTCGGGGTAGCGCGCGCGAAGCTCTTGCGTGTCGACCTGCTGCGGCTTCGTCACGTCCGCGCCTCCTTGCCGAACAGGCGGCTGCGCAGCCAGCCGGTGGTGATGTCGATGATGAAGACCGTGACGATGATGGTGAGCAGGATGGCGCTGACGTCCGAATAGTAGAACTTGCGGATGGCGACGACGAGCTCCTGGCCGATGCCGCCGGCGCCGACAAAGCCCATCACGGAGGCTTCGCGGACATTGATCTCGAAGCGCAGCAGCGCGTAGCTGGCATAGCCGGCCGTGACCTGCGGCACGATGGCGAAGCGCATGCAGGAGAGCCAGCTCGCCCCGGTCGAGCGGATGCCCTCGACCGGCTTCATGTCTGCGTTCTCGACGATCTCCGAGAACAGCTTTCCGAGCGCGCCGGTGGAGTGGATTGCGATCGCCAGCACGCCCGCCATCGGTCCGAGCCCGAAGGCGATGACGAAGACCAGCGCGAAGACGATGCCGGGAACCGTGCGGGCGAATTCCAGCAGGCGCCGGACGACGAAGCGCAGCCAGGGGGCCGGCGAGGTGTTTTCGGCCGCGAAGAAATTCAGGCAGAATGCGAAAGTCGCGCCGATCAGCGTGCCGACATACGAGATCAGCAGGGTCTCACCCAGCATCTTCAGCCATTTGCGCCAGCCCCAGAACCACTCGCCGACATCGGTCCAGACCCGCTGGCCATTCTCGAGCGTGAGGATGCGGTCGAAATAGCTGATGAAGTTGCCGAAATAGGTGAACAGCGTGCGCAAATTCACTTCGGCGCCGATCGCGGCGAGTGCCAGCGCTGCGGCAAAGATCGCGGCGCCCAACAGCAGACGAAGCCGCCTGCGCGAGACCGCCTGGCGATAGGCGGCGTTGAGCGCGGCCAGCTGCTGCTCGGGGAGGATCGAAACCGCGACGGTCATCTGGTCAGGAAGAGTGGCCGATCAAAAGAGAAAGAGCCGGGTCCATCGACCCGGCTCGAGTTGCTCGTCCCGAAAGCTCAGGACGCCTTCTTCTTACGCAGCGCATCGACGAACTTGATCAGCTCGATCGTGCCATCCCAGTCCTTGGTGGTGGCGGGATGAAAACCCTTCTTCTGGCCGTCGGAGAGACGGTCGAACGCGGCCTTGTCCTTGGCCGGCGCGTCGAAGAACGCCTTGGCGATGGCGGCCTTGGCGTCTTCCGGCAGGTCGGCATTGTAGGCATAGGGGCCGTTGATGATCGGCGCCGACTTGTGGATGATGCGGAAATCGTCCTTCTTCATCGCCGAGCCGTCGGCGTTCTTCAGCATGCCCTTGGTCAGCATCTGTGCCAGCGTGGAATCGTCGTCGCTGGTCCACTGGTTGGCGGCGACGTCGACCGTGCCCTGCGCCAGCGCCAGCATCGCGTTCTCGTGGCTGCCGGTGAAGACGACCTTGCTGAAATAGCCGTCGGCATCCGGGATACCCATCTTGTCGAGCTCGAAGCGCGGCACGTTGTTGCCCGAGGTCGAGTTCGGGTCGACGAGGCCGAGGTTCTTGCCCTTGAGGTCATCGACCTTCTTGTAGGCGCTGCTCGCCTTGACGAAGAACACCGAGTAATAGCCGGTCGAGCCGTCGGCGTTGATGTCGTTGGCGAAGGCGTCGGTCTTGACACCGGTCAGGCGGGCGCGGGCGAACGAGGCCGAGCCATAGCTGGCGATGTGGATGTTGCCGGCGCGCTGGCCCTCGATGACGGCGGCGTAGTCGTTGGCGATGCGCAGCGTGACCTTCACGCCCAGTTCCTTGGAGAGATAGCTCACGAACGGCGCCCAACGCTCGGTGACGCCCGAGGCGTTCTCGGCCGGGACGACCGCGAAGGTCAGCTCGGGATATTTGGCCTTCCAGTCGTCGGCGGACGCGGAAGCAGTGAAGGCGAGCGCGGCGGCGCCGGCAAGAACTAGTCTGCGAGTGAACATGATACCCTCTTCATCGGTTGGGGTCGGTTGACGCAATACTGGCAACAAAAGATGCGGCGTGGTTCAGGCCGCCGCGGCGGTTCCGAGCGCCGGCACGCCCTCGGGCGCCGGGACAGGCAGGCCACCCATGACGTCGGCGGCTTCGAGATCGTAGAGCTCACGCGCAACGTGGTCGGTCAGCGCGGACGGCGCGCCGTCGAACACCACGCGGCCGGCGGCCATGCCGATCAGGCGGTCGCAATAGGTGCGAGCGAGATCGAGCGAATGCAGATTGCAGAGCACGGTGATGCCGAAGTGCTTGTTGATGCGCAGAAGCGCGTCCATCACGATCTTGGTGTTGCGCGGGTCGAGCGAGGCGATCGGCTCGTCGGCGAGGATGATGTCGGGCTGCTGCACCAGCGCGCGGGCGATCGCGACGCGCTGCTGCTGACCGCCGGAGAGCTGGTCGGCGCGCTGGGCGGCGAGCGAGGCGATGTCGAATTGCTCGAGCGCGGACATCGCCAGCGCCTTGTCCTGCTCGGGCCAGATCTGCGACAGCGAGCGCCAGGCCGGCATCGTCGCGAGGCGTCCCATCAGGACGTTGGTGAGGACGTCGAGCCGGCCGACCAGGTTGAACTGCTGAAAGATCATCGCCGAGCGGGCGCGCCACTGCCGCAGCTCCTTGCCGCGCAACGCGGTCACGTCGGTGCCGTCGAACAGGATGCGCCCCTCAGTCGGCGTCACCAGGCGGTTGATGGTCCGCAGCAGCGTCGACTTGCCGGCGCCGGACCGTCCGATCACACCGACGAAACCGCCGGGGGAGATTTGAAACGAAGCGTCGTCCACCGCGGCTTTTGCGCCAAAGCGGCACGTCAGACCTTCAACCACCAGCATGCAGGGCTCCAGAGTAGCTGGAGCCAACCGCTAACGCCGGCGCTTGACACTTGTGTGACACGCGCGTTGCAGTGCGGCGATCCTACACACCTCATCCCCTGTCATCGCCATGTCGTGATATTGTCATCAAGCCACTCGAAGAGGATTGCCCGCCCTCGAACGTTCGGACGCAACATGGCCGGCAAGGTGCTTTCAGTCCAACCGACCATCGACGCTTCCGCGAAACTCCATGAGACCAGGCTCGGCGCCTACACCGAGGTCGGCGCACGCACCATCCTGCACGAGGTCACGATGGGCGATTACTCCTATGTCGTGAACGACGCCCAGATCACCTACACGACCATCGGAAAGTTCTGCTCGATCGCGGCGATGACGCGCGTCAATCCCGGCAACCATCCGATGCACCGCGCGACGCAGGCCCATTTCACCTATCGTTCCAGCGCCTATTTCGAAGGTGAGAGCGACGACAACGAGTTCTTCGACTGGCGGCGCCAGCATCATGTTCACATCGGCCACGATGTCTGGATCGGCCATGGCGCGATCGTGCTGCCGGGCCGCAACATCGGCACCGGCGCGGTGATCGCGGCCGGCGCCATCGTCACCAAGGACGTGCCGGCCTACACCATCGTCGCCGGCAATCCGGCGCGGATTGTTCGACGGCGGTTCTCGGAAGAGATCGCCGACCGGCTGGCAAGGCTCGCCTGGTGGGACTGGGATCACGACAAATTGCGTGAAGCCCTGCCCGATTTCCGCAAGCTCGGGATTGAAGATTTCCTCGCCACGTATGAAGCACGGGCAAGCTCCCCTCGCAGCAGCAAGAAAAGCGCCATCGCGTGACAGACATTTTCCTTGAAGGCGGCCGGGCCCTGATCGGCACTGAACTCGTTGAAACTTCGTTGGCAGTGTCCGGACCGGACATCGCGGACGTAGCGGCGTCTCGCGGCCGCGCGCGGCTCGCGATCGATGCGCGCAACCTGCTGGTGCTGCCCGGCATCATCGACCTGCACGGCGATGCCTTCGAGCGGCAGATGATGCCGCGCGCCGGCGTCGACTTCCCGATCGACGTCGCGCTCGCCGACAGCGACCGCCAGGCCATCAGCAACGGCATCACCACCGTGTTTCACGCCACGACCTGCTCGTGGGAGCCGGGCCTGCGCAGCGCCGACAACGCGCGCGGCCTGATGGAGGCGATCGAGCGGCAGCGCCCGCAATTTGCCGCCGACACCCGCTTCCACCTGCGGCACGAGACCTACAATCTCGACGCCGAGGCCGAGATCGCTCAATGGCTGAGCGAGGGTCGCGTCGACCTGTTCGCCTTCAACGACCACATGGACGGTACCGTCGCTGACATGGCCAAGCCTCGCAAGCGCAACCGCATGGTGGAGCGTACCGGGCTATCGAGCGATGATTTTGACAAGCTGGTCGATCTGGTGGTCTCGCGCGCCGCTGACGTGCCGGCTTCGGTGTCACGGCTGGCCGCGGCCGCCCGCGCGGCCGAGGTGCGGATGCTCTCGCATGACGATGCGACACCGGCGATGCGCCAGGAGTTTCGCGAGCTGGGCGCTGACATCGCGGAGTTTCCGATCAACGAGGAGACCGCGCGGGCGGCGGCAAGCCACGGCGATGCCATCGTCTACGGCGCGCCGAACGTCGTGCGCGGCGGCAGCCATACCGGCTGGACCAGGGCGTCCGACATGATCGCCAAGGGACTCTGCTCGGTGCTGGCGTCGGACTACTACTATCCCGCACAGCTGCTCGCCGCATTCCGCCTCGCCGCCGACGGCGTGCTGCCGCTGACGAAGGCCTGGGATCTGGTCTCGGCGGGCCCGGCACGCGCGACTGGCCTTTTCGATCGCGGCCAGCTCGCGCAAGGACGCCGCGCCGACATTCTGCTGGTCGACGACAGCGCGCCGCTGCGGCCGCGGCTTGTCGCGGTGATATCAGGCGGAAAGCTCGTGCATCTCACCGATGCGACGCGGCTGCTCGCAGCAGCGGCCGCACCGCGCGAAGCTGTCGCGGCAGCATGAATCGGCTAGGCTGAGGCGATGACAGGTTTTCCCCGCTACGCGATCTATTTTGCCGCAGACAGCGACAGTGCCCTCTCCCGCTTCGGCGCCGCGCTGCTCGGCTACGACGCCCATACCGGCGACGAGCTGCCGTTTCCGCAGCAAGCACTGCATGTCGCTCCGGACTGGCGCGACGTCAGCGCCGATCCTCGCAAATACGGCTTTCACGGCACGCTGAAGGCGCCTATGGCGCTGGCGCCTGGCAAGACTGAAGCGGAGCTGATCGCCGCCTGCGCGGCCTTCGCCGGCAAGGCGCGGCCCGTTCCGGTGATCCGCCCGATCGTCGATGCCATCAGCGGCTTCATCGCCGTCATTCCGGCCGAGCCGGTCGAAGCACTTCAGCAGCTTGCCGCCGATAGCGTCCGCGAATTCGACGCCTTCCGTGCGCCGCTGACGGCGGAAGACCGCGCACGGCGCAAGCCCGAGAAGCTTGGCGAGCGGCATCGCGACTATCTCGACCGCTGGGGCTATCCTTACGTGATGGAAGAATTCCGCTTCCACATGACGCTGACGGGGCGACTGGATGCGGAGCGGCGCGGGCCGATTCTGCAGATGCTGCGGGAGCGGTTTGCGGGGCTGAAGCTAGATGCGATCGAGATCGACCGCATCGCGCTGTTCAAGCAGGATGATGCCAGGGCGCGCTTTCGTATCATCGGCGAGTGGGCTTTGACGCGGTAGAGCTCAGCGCCAGCTCACCAGATTAAAGGCGAGCGCCACCGCGCCGACCAGAACGAGACTGATCGCCCAGACTGCATCGAGATTGAACCAGCTTCGCGAGACGAACTTCAATCCCAGATAGCGGTAGACCAGCCACGCCAGACATCCGCCGGCGCCGACCATGGCGGTCACGTGCACCAGGGATACCATCACGGCCATCGCCAGACTTGCCTTCATCAGCGCGCCCGCCGCCTCATGACCGGCATCGAGCTCGAGGGCCTGGCAGAGCCCGAGGTAGATCGGCACGAGCATCAGGGCGGCGCCGTGAGCAATGGCGACGGCAAACGACCAGAGCGCCAATTGCGTCGGCGGAATTCGTGCCAGCGCGCGCGGATGACGGCGGTCGATCAGCCGGTAGACGCCAAAGCCGATGACGAGAAGGCTCGCACCGAGCTGGATCGGACGCTGCCATTCGGCCAGCACGAGCAGGAACGCGAATGGCAGCAGCACGAGAAGCGTTGCCAGCAGATGCCCGGCCGCCAGCGCCCACAATGCACGGAAGAGCGCGCGCGGGCTCTTGTCCAGGAGCCCGGCAGAAACGGCGAGCGGCCACCCCATTCCCGGATTGATCCCGTGGTAGAGACCGCTCGCGACAAGCGCGAGCCACAGCCAGCCAAGCGCCGGGCTCGCAGGCATCCCATCTAGACCGACGGGTAGCAAAAGGAGTCCGTCGAACAATCGCCGCCCTCGAGCCTGATCTGATGCGCGCGATATCCGTCGGGGAAGCTCACGAAATAGTCCTTGTCGAGCTCGAGGCCGCCATTGCGACCGACATTGGCCATGACTTCCACGCCCGGAACCCCGTCGGGATAGAACTGGTCGTCCCAGGTGGAATAGAGCGAATTGGTCCAATACACGCGCCTGCCGTCGCGGCTGATCTCAACCATCTGCGGACCCGCCGCAAAGGCCTTGCCGTTCGGATGGGGCGTGCGGCGCGCGATCCCTCCGATGTGGACGGAGCCCGCAAGCTTCGGCTTTCTGGGATCACTGACGTCGTACTGGCGCATTTCACCCGTGCCCCAGCACGAGACATAGAGAAACCGGTCGTCCATCGACAGGTCGATGTCGGTCACCAGCGGCGGCACGGCGCCAAATCCCTGCAGCAGCGGCGGGAGCTTCTCTTTTGGCGCGGGTTCGGGAGGGATCGTCGCCGTCTTCTCGGCATGGAATTTTCCGTCTTCGCGCCACCAGGTCCAGATCGATGCTTCGAGGTTGGTGGTGTCGACCACGACGCCGACGAAGCCGTATTCGCGAACCGGATCGTGCGCGGGCCGCACCTCCAGCGCCATCTGATGATTGGCGCCGAGGTCGATGGTCTGGACGTTGCGACGGGCGCGAAGGTCCCAGAAGTGGAGACGATGGCCATATTTGTTCGCAAGCAGATCTTCAGGGACGATCCCGTTCTCGAACTGCGGCGGCAACGCCCATTCGCTCGTCACCATGTAGTCGCGCGGCAGATTCCACCAGAAATCATAATGCAGTGTCTGCGGGCCACGGTCGATCTCCCATCGTCCAAGGACCTCGAACGTCTCGCAATCCATGATGAAGACACCTGGCGGTCCGTTGGTGCCGTCCTTGCCGCCGCCGCCCAGCGTGCTCACATAGATGCCGTCCGGCCCGCAATGGATGGTATGCGGCCGCGAGTAGCCGGTCTTCTTGAAGACCTCCTCCGGTTCGATGATCTTGTGGATTTTGGCTTTGGTCGGATCCGGCTTGGTATCGATGATGTAGATCCGCGACGAGCGCAGCCCGGGGATGATGAGATAGCGCCGCTCGATGAAGGCGTGTCCGGCGAGCGGCGACAGGGCGGAGGAGCAGGCATTCCAGCCGAAGTGATGAAACTCATCGCCCTTGTTGGGCATCGTCACGGTGTGAACGATCTGGCTGTAGGTCGGCGATCCCGGCTTGACGTCGATGACCGCGAGAGCATCCGGCTTCGAGAAGCCCGGACTGAGCAGCAACGTGTAGGCGAAGTTCTCCGCAGGCGCTTCCATCGCAAGCTTGGGCGATGCGTGAAAGGTGGGATCCGGCCTCATCGTCATGGCACTGCCTCCCTGTTCTGTCGGTTCGCGCCAACCTGGCTCGGGATAACGGCATAATGAAGAGGTGTTCGATGTGTCGCGATTGCTCCGCAGGGCCGGTTGGCGAGTGTACAATATGCCATCGCAGGGCTTTGGGAAACGGCCCGGACCGCGCTAATTCGACGCCTTCAGCCGAAATTGGGCGGCCCCGTCATTGCGAGCGAAGCGAAGCAATCCAGGCTTTCTCCGCGGAAACAGTCTGGATTGCTTCGTCGCTGCCGCCTTCGCTCTTCGAGCTACGGCGGACAAGTCGCTCCTCGCAATGACGGGGAAAGACCTATTTCCCCCACCGCAGCGCCAGTGCATCGCGCTCCTCGGCGAGCTCCAATAGCCCTGCCCGCGTCGCCGGATGCAGCGGCTGCAAGGGATGCCGCACGGCCTCCGACTTGATGACGCCGCCGGCCTGCATCATCACCTTGCAGGCGATCAGGCCGCATTGGCGATTCTCGTAGTTGATCAGCGGCAGCCAGCGCTCGTAGGCCGCCTTGGCCTCCTCGCGCTTTCCGGCGAAATAGGGATCGATGATCTGGCGGATGCCGTCGGGATAGCCGCCCCCGGTCATGGCGCCGGTGGCGCCGGCGTCGAGATCGGCCAGCAGCGTGATCGCCTCCTCGCCGTCCCAGGGTCCCTCAATGTCCTTGCCGCCCGCTTCGATCAGGCTGCGGAGCTTTGCAGCCGCGCCGGGAACCTCGATCTTGAAATAGCGGATGTTCGAGAATTCTCGTGACAGCCGCGCCAGCAGCTCGACCGACAGCGGCGTGCCGGCGACCGGCGCATCCTGGATCATGATGGGAATGTTGATCGCGCCCGAGAGTACCTTGAAGAATTCGACGATGCCCTTCTCCGGCACGCGAAAAGTCGCGCCATGATAGGGCGGCATCACCATCACCATGGCGGCGCCGGCCGCCTCGGCCTGCTTGCTGCGCGCGGCGCAGACGGCCGAGCTGAAATGGGTGGTGGTCACGATCACGGGAACCCGGCCCGCGACATGTTCCAGCACCGCGTGCATCACGGTTTCGCGCTCGGCATCAGTGAGCACGAACTGCTCGGAGAAGTTGGCGAGGATGCAGAGACCGTGCGAGCCGGCGTCGATCATGAAGTCGATGCAGCGACGCTGGCCCTCGAGGTCGAGCTCGCCGCGCTCGTCGAAGATGGTGGGCGCGACCGGGAACACGCCGCGATAGGGGCGCTGGGCCTTGTGTGGGGTGACCGGCATCGAACTCTCCATCCCTGATATGTCTTGCGTCTGTCGCCGCATACGGGCGCGGCGGCACAGATGTACCCGCCGCGCGGACCGGCGGCAATGCCCGCGCGACGTCAGGATGGAGGATGAGCGAAGTTACGCGGTCTTCACGGCTCCCAGGAAGCCTTCGACCGCGACGCGGAGACGATCGGCATCGGCCGACATCTTCTTCACGGATTCCGACAGCACCGTGCCGGCATTGCCGGTCTCCTGGTTGAGTCTCGCGACGCTGCCGATGGTGTCGGTGACCTCGCGGGTGCCTTGCGCGGCCTGCTGGAAGTTGCGCGAGATCTCGGTGGTGGCCGCGCGCTGCTGTTCGACGGCGGCGGCAATCGCCGTCATCTTCTCGTCGATGCCGCTGATGGCACCGCCGATGGAGCGGATCGCGGTCACCGCCTGACCGGTCGCACCCTGGATCTCCTCGACCTGGCGGGAGATCTCCTCGGTCGCCGTCGCCGTCTGCGCGGCGAGGCTCTTGACCTCGCCGGCGACCACGGCGAAGCCACGGCCGGCCTCACCCGCACGCGCGGCTTCGATGGTGGCGTTCAGCGCCAGGAGGTTGGTCTGGCCGGCGATGGCGTGGATCATCTTCACGACTTCGCTGATGCGGCTCGCGGTCTGGTCGAGGATCTCGACCGTCGCATTGGTCTGCTCGGCCTGCGCCACGGCCTCGCGGGCCTCGCGGGCGCTCGACTGCACCTGCGCGGAAATCTCGCCGACGGAGGCGGAGAGCTCCTCGGTCGCGGCCGCGATGGTCTCGAGATTGTTGGTGGCCTGCTCGGCCGCCGAGGACACCGCCGCGGTCTGGCTGCTCGATTCCGCAACCAGCGAGCGCACGCCGGTTGCGGTCGTATCAAGCTCCTTCGCCGACGCCGCAACGCCCTGGATGACGGCCTGCACGGTGTCGTCGAAGCTGCGGCACGCCGCATCCACGGTGCCGGAGCGGGCGAGTTGCAGCGCCTGCTGCGATTCGCGTTCCTGGCCGAGACGCTCCGCGGTCGCCGCGCTTTCGCGCAGGCTTTCGAGCGCTGCCGCCATGGTGCCGAACTCGTCGGGATAGCGGGATTGCGGAACCGGCGTCGCGTAGTCGCGCGCGCCGATCCGCGCGATGGCATCGAGGATGGCGCGCACCGGGCGCATCAGGCGACTGCGCACCACATAGACGCCGGCGAGGGTCACCGCCAGCGCCAGCAGGAACGCCAGCGATTGCACGATGAGGTTGGTGAGCGCCTTCGCCTGAACCGTCTCCGCACGCGCGATCGACTGGTCGAGGGCCTTGGTCGCGACCCCGACAATGAGCGGGAACGGCAACTGGCAAAGCATGTTCCACTCCGAAGCAGGCATCGCAGGCTTGCCGCTGCCGTCGAAATTCTTGGTGAGGTCGTTGATCTGCTTGAGGACGCCGTCGGTCTTGGCTTTCGCATCCGACGCGGCCGCAACCAGCTCTGACGTCACATCGGGCGCAGCCAGTAACTCAGCCATGCCCGCCCAGCCGGAGGTGATGGTGCCATCCCACTGCGCCACCGACCGCTTCTGGGCCTCGTCGAGCGGCCTGCTGCTGTTGACGTTCGAGCGAAGCGACGAACAATGGATGCCATAGCGGTCGCGCACCTGCCAGGCGAAGCGGCGGACCTGGATCATGCGGGCGATGTAGGGATCATTCATCCAGGCACGGTTCGACACCGCGGTGGAGGCGAGATTCGCGGTGTCGATGACCTTGGAGACGGCATCGTACCAGGAATTGGTCCGCTCGATCTTGCGCTCGGCGCGCGGACGCTTGGCTTCGTCGTAGAACAGCTGGAACTGCGGCGCGGCGTCGTTCCAACGCTGCTTCAGCGTGCTGGCGAGTTCATCGCGGCGAGCGAATTCAATGGTGGAGAGCGCGGCGACAATGCCGTCATAACCGGCCTGTTCCGCGTTTTCCGCTTCGGCAAGTTTTGCCTTGGGATCGTCCTCGCCAAGGATGGCGCTCTGGGCATCGCCACGATTGGTGCGCAATGCGAGCACGCCATGGAAGATCGCCTTGTCCGCGGCGGCAAGGCGGGCCGTTTCCAGGCTGTCGCTATAGCGGCCGAAGGCGCCGACCATCTGGATCGCGGTGCTGGTCAGCGCACCGGCAGCCAGGAGCGCCATCAGCACCAGGAGCAGCGTGCTTACCGATTTCTTAAAAATTGCCATGAGCCAGGGGGCCTATTCTTCAATAGCGGCCACCTTGCATTGCGACATGCCAATGTTTCGTTAAGGTTGTAATTAAATACCAGCTTTCCGCTTGCGCCAGGCCGGGCTCGTTAGGCGACTTTCGTGAAATCGGGCGGACGGCGCTCGGCGAACGCCGTGAATGCCTCGCGCGCCTCAGCGGTGCGCAGGCGCTGCGCGAACTGCTCGCCTTCCGCCTGCATCTGCGCGACCAGCGCCTCGCCGTTGCGCATCAGCTTCTTGGTGGCGGTGAGCGCGCCGGCCGGCTGGCGAGCGAGCCGCTGCGCCAGCGCCAGGGCCTCGGTATCTAGCTTGTCGAGCGGGACGACGCGGTTGGCGAGGCCCCATTCCAGCGCGGCCTTGGCCGGCACGGTCTCGCCCAGCGCGAACATCTCATAGGCGCGCGCATAGCCGATGCGCGCCGGCATCAAAAGGCTGGAGGCGGCTTCCGGCACCAGCGCGAGGCTGACGAAGGGCGTCGACAATTGCGCGTTGTCGGCGAGCACGACGAGGTCGCTATGCAGCAGCATCGTGGTGCCGACGCCGACGGCGCGGCCCTGCACGGCGGCGACCAGCGGCCGGGTGCAGCGCGCCAGCGACTGGATGAAGCGGACGACGTTGCGGCTGCCTTCCGACTTGCCGGATGCAACCGCCGCGAACTCGCCGACATCGTTGCCGGCGGTGAACATGTCGCCCTCGCCGCGGATCAGGATGACGCGGGCGGACGGATCGAACTCGGCGGATTCGATAGTGTCGGCGAGCTTGCCGTACATCGCGTCGGTCAGCGCGTTCTTCTTGTCGGGGCGCGCCAGCGTGAGGGTGAGAATTCCGCCGTTGTTCTCGATCCTGACATGCTCGGTCATTGCTCTCTCCTTAATCCTCTTGGTCTTTTGTGGCGTCTCTTGGAAACTTGTCCTGAACGCTGGTCAGCCAGCGCGCGACGATGTCGATCTCCGCAGCCGTAAATCCGTCCGTCAGCACCGCGTTGATCCTGGCCGCGTCGGTCTTCGCCTGTGTCAGCACGGTACGTCCCTTCGGCGTCAGCCACACGCGAAAGGCACGTCCATCGTCGCGATCGGCCCGGCGCTCGACCAGCCTCGCCGCAGCGCTGCGATCGACCAGCCCGGAAATGCCGGCCGGCCCCATGTCGAGCGCCGCGCCCGCCTCGCCCATCAGGACGCCGTCCTGCCTGCCGAGGATGAACAGCAGCCCGGCCTGCGCCGGCGTCACCTCGTTCGAAGGCTGCGCCGCCATCCAGCGCTGCAAGCGGCGTTGCGCGACGTTGAGCAAATAGATCAGCCGATGGTGCTTCGCTGCAGCCTCATTATTTCGCATGCGAAATATATAATCGAGCCCTGGCCGGTTGTCAAAGCCTGCCAGAGCTAACTGCCCGACGGCCCGCGACAGCCGTCGAGCAGAATTGCGGCGCATACCTTCGCCCGCCTCTCGATCTCCTTGCGCGAGGGCAGTGTCAGGCCGGCGTAGATCGCCGCGCGCTGCGGGGCTGACACCATCATGCCGATCATCATTCCGGCGGCTTCATCGACGTTATCGAGTGCGATGCGCTTCTTCTTGACTTGATCGCGGAGCCAGCCCGCGAGCGCCGCCGCGGTACGGGAGATGCCATCCCTGTAAAAGTTCGCGGCAAGGTCGGGAAACGTGGCCGACTGCTGCAGCACCATACGCTGCAGCGCCACGACCTCGGGATCGAGCGCGAGATCGGCACAGGCGACAAGCACGGCAGCTAAGCCGGTTTCGATGTCGGCCTGATTGTTGGCCTGAAGATTGACGTCGGAGAGCAACCGGTCGAGCCGGTCCGCGCACATCGCTTCGAACAGCGCCGCCTTGCCCGGAAACAGCCGATAGAGAGTCTTGGTGGAGATGCCGGCGCCGCGCGCCAGCTCTTCGGTGCTGGTTGCTGCGTAGCCATCGACGGCGAAAGCGTGCCGCGCCGCCTCGATGACGATCCGCTTCGTCTCGTCGTCGCTGCGCACCGGCGGCCGCCCGCGCGGGCGGCCTTCTGATGACGGTTTTGCCTGAGCCATGTTTTTAGATGATGCCTGTCA
This sequence comes from Bradyrhizobium sp. cir1, assembly GCF_014198245.1. GTDB lineage: Bacteria > Pseudomonadota > Alphaproteobacteria > Rhizobiales > Xanthobacteraceae > Bradyrhizobium. The sequence continues at coordinate 124,692 of NZ_JACIHE010000013.1, read as the reverse complement.
TTCCATTGACTCTCCCCAAGCTAATCCTATTTTGGAAATCGTCAAGTTTCCTAATTCAGGGGAGCCGGCCATGACCGTCCACACCACCCCATCCGCGGCCGCCCAGACCGCCGTCGCAGCAACCGCTCTGGAGGGCGTCCTGCCCGCCGCACCGGTCCAGGCAAGCCGGAAAAAGCTCAATTTTCGCAAGCTGTTGCTGATGGGAGCTGCGGCCGTCGCGCTGGCCGGCGCGAGCTGGTACGGCTACGATTACTGGACCGTCGGCCAGTACCTCGTCTCCACCGATGACGCCTATGTGAAGGCCGACAACACCACCATCGCGCCGAAGGTCAGCGGCTATCTCGACCGCGTCCTGGTCGCCGATAACGAGCATGTGAAGGCCGGCCAGATGGTGGCCCGGATCGACGACCGCGACTTCCGCGTCGCGCTCGACCAAGCCAAGGCCGACGTCGCCGCCGCGAACGCGACGGTGACGAGCAAGCAGGCCCAACTCGAGGTTCAGGAAGCGCTGATCGCCGCCGCGAAGGCGACCATCGATGTCGACAATGCCGCGAAGATTTTCGCGCAACAGGAGAACAAGCGCTACACGGATCTCGCCAGGACCGGCTATGGCAGCGTGCAGAATGCGCAGCAGGCGCAGGCGCGCGATGCCGGCGCGGACGCCGCGATCGCGCGCGACAACGCCAACCTCATCTCCGCACAGAAGCAGGTCGATCTGCTCAAGGCCGAGATCGTGCAGGCCAGGGCCGCCGCCGCGCGCGCAGCCGCGGTCCAGCAGCAGGCTGAGCTCAATCTCGGCTACACCACGATCGTCTCCCCGATTGACGGGGTCATCGGCAACCGTTCCTTGCGCGTCGGCCAGTTCGTTCAGGCGGGCACGCAGCTGATGTCGATCGTGCCGGCTGAGGGGGCCTATGTCGTCGCCAATTTCAAGGAGACGCAGCTCACGCATGTGGCACCGGGACAGGCCGTCGATATCGAGATCGACATGTTCCCGGGCCAGATCGTGCATGGTCACGTCGATTCCATCGCGCCGGCCAGCGGCCAGGAATTCGCGCTGCTGCCGCCCGACAACGCCACCGGCAATTTCACCAAGGTGGTGCAGCGCATTCCCGTGAAGATCGCGCTCGATGACAAGCATGGGCCTGCGATCGCGCTGCGGCCCGGCATGTCCGTGATTCCGACCATTGCGACACGTTCAAGCGGGCCGACCGCGAATGCGGCCGTAGCGCCCAAGACAAACGTAAAGCCAAAACTCGTTTCCGGAGGGTCGTGCCATGTCAAACAGCCTCTCACTTTCGACGCAAGCGACACCGGCCGCGACGCCTGACCGCTCCGCAAGCGATCCCAGCCGCGCGAGCCTCGCAACCTGGATCGCCGTGCTCGCGGCCATGATCGGTTCGTTCATGGCGATCCTCAACATCCAGATCACCAACGCCTCGCTGGCCAATATCGAAGGCGGCATCGGCACCGGCGCCGACAACGGTTCCTGGATCTCGACGTCGTATCTGATCGGCGAGATCATCGTGATCCCGCTGACCGACTATTTGAGCCGCGTGTTCACGTTCCGCCGCTACATGCTGGCAAGCGCAACGCTGTTCGCGGCGTTCTCGGTCGCCTGCGCCTTCACCCATGATCTGCCGTCGATGATCGCGATGCGCGGCCTGCAGGGCTTTGCCGGCGGCGTGCTGATCCCGATGGCCTTCACGCTGGTCCTGACCAAGCTGCCGAAACCGCAGCAGCCGGTCGGGCTCGCGACCTTCGCCTTGTCGGTCACCTCTGCACCGGCCATCGGCCCGACCATCGGCGGCTATCTCACGGAGACCTATGGCTGGCGCACCATCTTCTTCGTCAACGTGATCCCGACCGCCGTGATGGTCGCTGCACTCTATATGACGCTGGAGCGGCAGAAGATGCAGCTTGGTCTGTTGAAGGAAGGCGACTGGGCCGGCATCGTCACCATGGCGATCGGCCTGTCGGCGCTGCAGGCCGTGCTCGAGGAAGGCAACAAGGACGACTGGTTCTCATCGCCCTTCATCGTCAAGCTAGCGATCATCGCGGCCGTCAGCTTGACGTTGTTCGTCGCGATCGAGCTCAGCATCGAAAAGCCGCTGATCCGGCTGCGCCTCCTGACGCAGCGCAATTTCGGCTTCGGCACCATCGCGATGACGATGGTCGGCTTTGCGCTGTTCGGCTCGGTCTACATCCTGCCCGCCTATCTCGGCCAGGCGCAGGGCTACAACGCCGAGCAGATCGGCAACGTGCTGGCCTGGACCGGCCTGCCGCAGCTGGTGCTGATCCCGCTGATCCCGAAACTGATGCAGCGCTTCGACACGCGCTACATCGCCATCACCGGTCTTCTGATCTTCGCCTATAGCTGCTTCATGAACACGGCGATGTCGCCGGACTATGCCGGCGACCAGCTCTGGATTCCGAACATCGTGCGCGCGGTCGGCCAGGCCATGGTGCTGACGCCGCTGACCTCGGTGCTGACAGGCGGCATCGCGCCGCAGGATGCGGCAGCGGCCTCCGGCATCAGCAACATGTTCCGCAATCTCGGCGGCGCGATCGGCACGGCGACGCTTGCGACGATCATCACCAAGCGCGAGCAGTTCCACTCCAACATCATCGGCCATTCGGTCACGCTCGGCCGCGAGGAAGTCCGCAGCCGCATCGCCCAGATGACGGACTATTTCATGGCCCACGGCGTGCCTGATCCCAATGCCGCACGCGAGCAGGCCATCATCGCGCTCGGCAAGACGGTGAAGCGCCAGGCGCTGGTGATGGGCTATTCCGACACCTTTGCGGTGATCGGCGTGGTGCTGGTGCTCGCCGCGATCGCCGTGCTGCTGACGCGGCGCGTGAAGGCGGCGGGTGGAGGTGGTGCGCATTAAGGCCTTTTCTTCAGCTGCAATTTGTTGTGGCCGTCACGCTTGACGGCCGCCTCCTTTTATGTTCCTTATTTGTTCTATTCTAGTACTGGTTGCAGCGGAGTCATTTGCAGATGAGCAATATGCGCGGCGAGCGTGAACCGGCCCAACTCGTGATTCACAATGACGACGACACGCCGGACGAGTTCGTCATTGGCTTGCTCCGCCAGGTTTTCGGCAAGACGGAGCGCGAGGCCATCGCACTGATCACTCAGATCGAGCAGAAGGAAAAAGCCGTCTGCGGGCCTTACCCGCAATCCGTCGCGGAGGCGCTTTTCAAGTCGGCCAAGCAATATGTCTGGCTCGGCCAGCATCCTTTGAAGATCACGCTTGAAGAGATCAAGACCCCGTGTGAGCTCTGCGGCAAGCCTGAGGGACAGACCGATGTTCGCATTGGCAGCCGAACCGTTTGGCTGTGTAGCGACTGCATTCGTGCAGCAGATACCGTGAGCACGCCGGTCGAGCCGGACAAGGAGTTCGAATTCGCCTGCGACGTGCTGGACTGGCACTTTGCCGACGTCCCGCGCAGCAAGCTCGTGACCACGATCCGGCAGTTTCCGGGCCACATGCGAGTCGACGTCCAAGCGGCCATCGACCGATTGTTCAGCAATGCCGTCCGGCTGTTCGGTCTCAACGAGGAGCAGCGCTACGAGACACTGTCGATATCGCGGCTGCTGCGGGAAGGCCGCTATGCAACCGCAATTGCCCCGCTGCAATATTCCGATGTCGACATAGGCGAGAAGAGCCCGGTCAAGTGTCTGGATAACGGACTATGGCTGTGCGAGCAGGATAAGCTTCGATATGCGGTTTTGCTCTGCGCGCACCGTGAGTACAGCCGCGAGCCGGGAATTCGGATCGAGATCCTGGTGCCATCAGGCTCCGCAGGCGCGGCCCTCGTCCAGCAATGCTTCGGCGAGTTGGAAGAGGCCGTACAGGCCGCGCGGACCTATCGCGGCAAGATTCTCTCGCTCGATGCCGATTCCGATTATCGCGGCCAATCGCGTGGCATCACCGTGCATCGCTTGCCGCCGGTTGCGCGTGACGAGGTGATCCTGCCGGAGCAGACCCTGCGGCTGCTCGATCGCAATGTACTGACTTTCGTAGGCACCCGCGACCAGCTACGCCGGCTCGGCCAGTCGACGCGCAAGGGCATTTTGCTGTACGGCCCGCCCGGCACTGGCAAGACCCACACGATCCGCTATCTCGCAACCCATTTGCCCGGCCATACGACGCTGATCATCACCGCCGAGCAAATCGGCTTGCTCGGCGCCTATATGAGTCTGGCGCGACTGCTCCAGCCGTCCATGGTCGTGATCGAGGATGTCGATCTCATCGCCCGCGACCGCGACGACATGGGTCCGTGCGAGGAATCCATGTTGAACAAATTGCTCAACGAGATGGACGGGCTGAAGGAGGATGCGGACATCCTGTTCGTCCTGACCACCAATCGGCCGGAGGACCTTGAAGGAGCGCTCGCGGGCCGCCCGGGTCGCATCGATCAGGCCATTGAAGTGCCGCTTCCTGATGAAATCGGTCGTGGCAAGCTCGTCCGGCTTTATGGCAAGGGACTGCCGATTGAGGACACCGTCGTCGCCGAAGCCGCCCGACGCAGCGAAGGCACAAGCTGTGCCTTCATCAAGGAACTGATGCGGCGGCTGGCGCAAGCGAGCCTCGCGCGCGATGGCGGCAACTCCGTCATTTCCGCGGATATCGACGAAGCCCTCGATGACATGCTGTTCTCCGGCGGCCGGCTTAATGCGCGACTGCTCGGCGGCGCGCACGCGATGGCGGCAGGATGAGCGGGCGTGTTTTCCTCACCTTGCCCTTTTCCTCGCCTTACCCTTCATGGGGCGAGGGCTCTCTCACCGCTTGAGGTCGTCGAGTGGCCGGTACCCCCTCACCCGGATCGCACCGGACGATGCTTTGCGTCGCCGGGGCGATCCGACCTCTCCCCACAAGCGGGGAGAAGTGAAGGGTCACTGCGCGCAGAAATAGCTCGACGCCTCCGTCACCGGTCCCGACTTGTAGTGCGGCCAGGCCGGCCAGCGGCACAGCGGTAGCGAGCGGGCTACCGCAAACGACGGCGCTTCGACCTTCTGCTCGGTCACTTCGAGGTCGCCCGGCGCCTTGTCCTTCTCGACCCAGTCGACCAGCACGCTGAGCATGTCGACATTGGCAGGCGCCCCCGAGCCGACGTGATCGACGCCGGGCGCGGTGTAGAGCCGCGCGAACTGCGCCGTCGTCGCCGTCCCCATCAAGCGCTCGACATTCTCGAAATAGCGGATGCCGGCGTAAGGGCTTTGCGCATAGTCGGCCATGTGCTCAAGGATGATCAGCTTGCCCTTGCGCTCGCGAAAACGGCTGAGATCGGGATCGGTCGAATCCATCAGCTTGGAGACTTCGAGCAGCCGTGCCTTGTGCTCCTCCACCTTGTAGGTGGTGACGTCGAGCTTGGGATCGCGCGCGAACACATATTGAATGCCGCCGGCGCCGTAGATCCAGGCGATGCCGTTGTTGGGCGCGGGCGGTTGCGCAGGCGCTGCGGTGCCGAGCCACCAGGCGGTCCAGCCGCCGGTCGGGCCGATAGCCGGCGTGTCCTCGCCCGACACGCCCCAGCCCGGATAGTCGTCGAGCCCGTTGGCGAGCACGAACGGGAATTTGTAGATCGCGTGCAGCGTGTTGACCGCCTTGATCTGTGCATCGGTCAGGCACTGATCGCCGCTCTTGCCGGCCTCGCAGCGCAACGTCTCGACCTTGAACGCCGCCTTGCAGGTCACGGGATCCTGCACCAGCGCGTCATCGGAGCCATCAGCCTTGTCGCACGCCGCGCGCACGGCCTCGCCCACGAGCTTGACCTGCGCCGGGTTGATCCAGCCCTCGCCCATGGTCGCAAGGCCCGAGCGCGTGCCGGCATGCTGCAGGCCGACCCAGTTGATGACGGGCACGCGCGAAAAAATGCCATCGAAATCGTCGGGGTAGCGCTGCGCCATGGTCAGGCCTTCGCGGCCGCCCTCGGACGAGCCCATGAAATACATCTTCTCGGGCTTCCTGCCGTAGGCGCGCTCCATCAGCGTCACGGCCGCATCGCGGACCTTCTTGTAGGCGCGGTGGGCAAAGTTCTCGAATGCCTCGTCGTTGAGCGCGAACAGCTGCGGCGGCTCGCCCGGCCTGGTCTCGTGGCCGGAATCGGTGCCGTAAGTAACGAAGCCTCGCGCGAGCGGCGACGGCTTGTCGAAGGGATAGGCCGGCGGCAGCGCGAGGCCGGTGATCAGCACGCCGTTGAAGCCGCCGCCACCATATTGCACCGAGCGCCCGTTCCACTCGACGGGCAGGTTGACCTGGAATTTGATCGGCGGCGCCTTGGGATCGACCGGGTCGATATGGCCGAGCACCTTGCAGAAGCCGGGATTGGCGGGCGTGATCCGCCCCGACGGCGTCGGGCCGCGCTCGGCAACCGCGAGCGGCGACGGCGACTGAAACGTCGCGGCATCGATCTTCACGGCATCGGTGCCGCCGATCAGCCCCTTGCAGACCGTCTCGGCATCCTCCGCCAGCGTCAGCGCCGACGCGCTGTGCCCGCTCAAGGCAGCCACGGTCCCCACGAGCAATGCAGATAGTTTCGCCCTGTTTCGCCTCATCGTTTCCACCCGGCTTGTTCTGTTGCGTTCGAAAGTTGGCCGCATTCAATGCAACCTTCGCCCGTCCGTCAATCGCTGACGCCGGCTTTCCGTCATAACGATCCCAGCGCGCTGCCCAGGGCAATCACGGCCACCAGCGCCAGGAGCGAGGTCACGATGCCGACCATGACGATGTCGAAATAGCTGTCGCGATGCGTCAGGCCGCAGATCGCGAGCAGGCTGACCACCGCGCCGTTGTGCGGCAGGATATCCAGCGTTCCCGCGCCGATCACCGCCACGCGATGCATCAGCGCAAGGTTGATGCCGGTGCGCGCGGCAAGTTCGACATAGGTCGGGCCGAGAGCGTCGAGGGCGATGGTCAGGCCACCCGACGCCGACCCGGTCAGCGCGGCAAGGATGTTGGTCGCGACAGCGAGCGAGACCAGCGGCCCGCCTTCGATTGCCAGCACCCAGTCGCGCACGATCGTGAACGCCGGCAGCGAGGCGACGACGGCGCCGAATCCGACGAGGCTGGCAACGCTGAACGCAGGCAGGACCGACGCATTGGCCCCGGCATCCATGGTTCGGCGCAGCGCCGGCAGGCGCGCCCAGTTCAGGGCGATGGTGGTGACGATGGCAGCAGCCAGCGCAACCGTGACCGACCACACACCCGCGACGGCCGCGAGCGACGTATCGCCAAAACGCTGCTCGGCGAGATAGCTGACATCGAGCCGCGGCAGCACCACGAGCGACATCATCAGATTCACGGTGACGACGACGACCAGCGGCGCGATGGCGTTCAGCACCGGCGATGGCCGGTCGCTGCGATGACCGTGCTGGAGTTCCGCCGGATCGAACTCGCGCGCGGTCGTTGCGCGCTCGCGCACGAACTCGTCGGCGGCGGCCTGCTCGATCGCGCCCTCTGCGTCGTCACCGTAGCCTTCGCCGGCGCGGCGCGCGGCCGCTTCGGCGCGATGCAGCCACCACAATCCCGCGCCGAGCATGATCAGGGACGCAACGATGCCGAGGCCCGGCGCCGCGAACGGCGTCGTGCCGAAGAACGGCATCGGGATCGCATTCTGGATTGACGGCGTGCCCGGCAAGGCCGACATCGTGAAGGTCGACGTTCCCAGCACGATCGCGGCTGGGATCAGACGGCGCGGAATCGAAGCCGCGCGAAACAGCGAACGGGCCATGGGAACGATGACGAAGAACGCAACGAACAGGCTGACGCCGCCATAGGTCACCAGCGCGCCGGCAAGCACGACCGCCAGGATCACGCGCCGTTCGCCGAGGCGTTCCGCCATAAAGCCTGCGACCGACGTCACCGCGCCGCTGTCGTCCATCAACTTGCCGAAGACGGCGCCAAGCAGGAAGATCGGGAAGAACTGCGCCAGAAACCCGGCTGCGTTCACCATGAACACCTGGGTCAGGTTCGCGAGCAGCGGCTCACCGCCGAACAGCGCGGCAACGAGTGCGGCGAACGGCGCGAGCAGCAGGACGCTCCAGCCGCGGAAGGCGAACAGAACGAGCAGGCCGAGCCCGACGAGGAGGCCGAGGAGACCCATGCCTCAGCACTCCGACAGGAGGACGTCGAGATCGGCGGTCGAACGACAGCCGATATCCGCGCCGTGCTCGGCGAGGAAGTCGTCCGCGGCCATGCGCCCCTCCGCCCGCAGCATCGAGACGAACTCCCACTCCGCGTTGAGCTTCGAGGACGCACCGAACTTCGCCAGCATGTCGCTCTTGATCCGGTGTGTCCGCATCTTCGCCCAGCGCGCGCCCTCGCCGCTGCCGGGATCGGCCGCCTGGCGCAGCAGCGCGATCATGCGTAGCTCCTTCATCAGCGGCGAGTTGAAGGAGATTTCGTTGAGCCGGTTGAGGATCTCCGCAGCCGTCCGCGGTTCCTCCGGCCGCTCGGTCGGATTGATCTGGACGAGAATGGTGTCATGCGCGTCGCTTTCGCGGACCAGCGGCGTGATCGTCGGGTTACCGGCGAAGCCGCCGTCCCAATAGGGCTCGCCGTCGATCTCGATTGCGCGGAACATGGTCGGCAGGCAGGCCGATGCCAGCAGCACATCAGCCGTGATCTCCGCATTGCGGAAGATACGGCCGCGACCGGTGCGTACCCGCGTCGCGGTGATGAACAGCTGGATCGGCGAGCGCACGAGGCGTTCGAAATCGATGCTCTCGGCCAGCACCGCGCGCAGCGGATTGTAGCCGGTCGGATTGAGATCGTAGGGCGACAGCACACGCGACATCAGGTCGGTGAGGATGTAGAAGGGCGACGTATCGAGGGTCCAGCGCCCCATCAAGCGGTCGAGCGGCGAGCGTTGCAGCAGACTGAAGGCCGCGGCCTTCGAAACACGGCGCCAGTATTGCTCGAGCGCCTCGCGCGCGCCCTCGGCGCCGCCAGCCGTCCAGCCGTCCGCCAGGACCGCCGCATTCATCGCGCCCGCGGAGGTTCCGGAGATCGCGGCGATGCTGAGCCAGTTTTCCTCCAGCAGGCGATCAAGTACGCCCCAGGAGAAGGCGCCGTGCGAACCGCCGCCCTGCAGCGCGAGATCGATCAGTACGGCGTCCCGTTTCATGGCGGACACTCACGCAACTGAAGCTCGAATTCGACGCGAGTGGAACACGTCGAATTCGACCGCAGTGTGGGAGCAACGGCCGCAAGATGCAACCGGAACGTGGCAGCAGTCTAGTGCTCGAACACCAGCCGCGCGCCGACCGTCCCCTCGAGCGCGCGGATTTGCGCAAGCAGCTCGCCCGAATCCTGGCCGCCAAGATCGGCATCGAGCACGACGTAGCCGAGGTCGCCGGCGGTCTCCAGATATTGCGCGGCGATGTTGATCTCGCGCTGGAGGAACACCTCATTCAGCCGCCGCAGCATGCCGGGCACGTTGCGATGGACGTGGCTGAAGCGCGCGCCGGAGGGACGCAGGTGCAGCTGCACTTCCGGGAAATTCACCGCGCCCATGGTCGAACCGGTGATGAAATAGTCGACCAGCTTGCGCGCGACCTCGCCGCCGATGCGCTCCTGCGCCTCCTCGGTCGAGCCTCCGACATGCGGCGTGAGGATGACGTTGTTGAGGCCCTGCACAGGGCTCTTGAATCGCTCGGAATTCGAGGACGGCTCGACCGGAAACACGTCGATCGCGGCGCCGGCGATGTGACCGTCGCGCAACGCGGCCGCGAGCGCATCGAGATCGACCACGGTACCGCGGCTGTTGTTGATCAGGAACGAGCCCGGCTTCATCGCCCTCAGCTCCTTCTCGCCGATCATGCCTGATGTCTCCGGCGTTTCCGGAACATGCAGGCTGACGATGTCGCTCTGCGCCAGCAGCTCTTCGAGCTTCTCGACCGGCTCGGTGTTGCCGTGGCGGAGCTTGTCGGTGCGGTCGTAGAAGATCACGCGCATGCCCATGGCTTCGGCCAGCGTCGAGAGCTGCGAGCCGATATTGCCGTAGCCGACGATGCCGAGGGTGCGGCCGCGCACTTCGCGGCTGCCGGCCGCGGACTTGTCCCAGCCGCCCGCATGGGCCGACACGGAGCGCGGAAAGATCTGCCGCAGCAGCATCACGATCTCGCCGATCACGAGCTCGGCGACGCTGCGCGTGTTCGAGAACGGCGCGTTGAACACGGGAATACCGCGCTTGCGCGCCGCCAGCAGATCGACCTGGTTGGTGCCGACGCTGAAGCAGCCGACTGCGAGCAGCTGATCGGCGGCGGCGAGCACGTCGTCGGTGATCTGGGTGCGCGAGCGGATGCCGAGCAGCGACACACCCTTGATCGCCTGGTGCAGCGCCTCGCCGTCCAGCGCCTTGGTCAGCCGCTCGACATTGATGAAACCGGCACTCCTGAACAGGTCCACAGCGCTGTCATTGACGCCTTCGAGCAGAAGCGCCTTCGCGGTCCGCTCAGGGCTTTGGCCTGGGGCTGGCATAGAATCTCCTAAGAATGGCGGCTTTGCTGCAGCTCATAGACCGCGGACGGTGCACAGCACAATAGGGTTCGGATACGGGGAGAAGATGGCGGGGCGATGGGTGTGCTTGGTGTACCAGACGCACTATTCTCTATCCCCGTCATCCTGAGGCGCGAGGCGTGCGGTGCAGAGCACCGCACGGGGAGCCTCGAAGGATGAACGGCCCCGATGCAGCCGGGCCGTCGCCCTTCGAGGGCCGCTAAGAAGCGGCCACCTCAGGGTGACGGTGATGGAGTAGCGCTCGGACCAAGAGTCCGCTCTGCGCCCCCCTCAAATCACATAAAACCCGTGTGTCCCGTCAAGGCGGAGCTGCTCGACGAGACCGTATTCCCAGTCGAGATAGGCCTGCATCGCGGCTTGCGCAACATCGGTGCCCTCATAGGGACGGCGGTAACGGTGGGCCGGGTCGGGCTTCGGCAGCACCAGCGGCGGGCCGACGTCCAGCGTGCCGTCATAGCCGCCCTCGCGCACATAGACCTCCCAGCCCATCTGCGCGAGCCAGGACGCCGTCATGTCGGCGCGAACGCTCTTGTCGTCAGTCAGGACAATGCGCGCGCCGCGCACCGGCGCGGCCATGTCGGTTTCCTGAACCAGCTGGCCGCCCGGATAATGACGGAAGCCCGGCAGATGGCCGGCGGCATATTCCTCGGCGTCGCGCACGTCGAAGCGGTAGAGCGTGCGATCGGTCTCTGCGAGCAGCGCCGCCATCTCGCCCGCACCGATGTGGCGGACACCGGCGCGATAGGCGACGTCGCGGGCATTGGCCGGACCGCCCTCGAACGATCCGATCGCGCCGCGCCGGTCGGCACCGTGATTGAGTGCATGCCGCGCCAGCGTCCAGCCGATCGTGCCGTTGCGCAGCGCGCGCACCTTGTTCGGCACGCCGGCGTTGATCAGCGACTGGGTGCCGATAATCGAGCGGGTGCGGCCGGCGCAATTGACGATGATGGTGGTTTCAGGGTCGGGCGCGGCCTGGCCTGCGCGCAGCACCAGCTCCGCGCCGGGCACGCTGACCGAGCCCGGGATGTTCATGGTCGCGTATTCGTCGAAGCGGCGGACGTCGAGGATGGCGATGTTGGCCTTGTCCGCGATGAGCTTGGCCACTTCATCGGCACTGAGCGAGGGCGTATGGCGGCGCGCCTCGACCAGTTCACCAAAGGCCTTGGAGTACGAGTTGACGTCCTCGAACATTTGATAGCCCGCATCGCGCCAGGCCGTCAGCCCGCCGTCAAGCGCGCTGATATTGCTGTAGCCGAGCGCCACAAGGCGTTCGGCGCCGGTCGCCACCAGCCCCTCGCCGTCATCATAGAGCACGATCGCCACGTCCTTGCGCGGTAGCCGCGCCTCGGCCTCAATCGCGATCCGGTCCGCGGCCATGTTGGCGGCGAACAGCGGATGGCCCGTGGCAAAGCCAGCCTCGTGCCTGAGATCGAGCAACGCAATCTCCTCGCGCAGCAGCAGCGCGCGGCGGACATCGGCGGGGATGACGGTGGGGAGCTTCATGGCGAAAACCCTGACAAGGACGTGCCATGGCTTTTGAACGATTGTCGAGGTGTTGGCTAGCCTCTCCGGCAGCAACTCACTCGCCCGGAACGAGCCGCCCGAGCGGCGGCTGCGCCGGGCGCCGCAGCCTGCGGCGCGACAGATAGAGCAAAATGCCGGTGACCGAGAACAGCGGCATCAGGGCCGCGGCGATCATGAACGCGAGCTTGCCGGGCCAGCCCAGGACCGCGCCGCGATGGATATCGAGCACGTTGGCGATGATCTTCTCGCCGAAGGTCTTGTCGGAATAGCGCTCCGCGGAGACCAGCTGACCGGTGACGGCATCGATGCGGAATTCATCGCGCGTGGTGTCGAGCGTCGAATCCTTCCCCCACGACCGAATCCGTATCACGGTGCCGGGGCTGGGCGGCAGCGTCAGCAGAGCCCTGGCAAAGCGGTCGCCCTCCTCGCGGCGGAACGTCGTCCAGGCCTGGTCGAACCCGATCGGCTGGGCCGGCTCGGAGCGGGCCGCCGCACGCGGCGCCTTTGCGGACATTTTTGGCTGCATCTTCGCCGCAGAGACTTCTGGACGCGACAGCAACCAGACGACGCCGTCCTTGTACCAGTCGAACGAGTACCACAGGCCCGTGAGCGTCATCACCAGATAGACCGGAAGAGCCCAGGTGCCGATGACCGCATGCAGCGAGCGATGCAGCCCGCGCCCGCTGAGACCGAGATTCGGTTTGAGCCACAGCTTCACACTGCGCGCGCGGCGGGGCCAGCGCAGCACGAGGCCCGAGACCAGCATGACGATCAGGCCAAGCGCGGCGACACCGGTGATCTGGCGGCCCCAGCCCTTGGCATCGCCGGGGATCAGCAGCCAGCGATGCAGCTTCCGAACCGTCGCAAAAAACTCCTCGCCGCGAGGCGCACCCAGCACGTGCACATCATATGGGTCGACATAGAGCGAATTCGGCCGCGTGCCCTGCTCGTCGCGCGCGAAGCGGACCCGCACGGCAGCAGCCGGATCGCTCGACAGCATGACGGCTGAGACCTGGCCAACATCCTGCCCCGCCTTCAGCCGCGCGACCAGCTCGTCCGGCATCAGCGGCGGCATCTCGCGCGGCGCGACCTGCGTGATGCCGGCGTTGAGATGATCGACGATCTCGTCCTCAAAACTCATGACCGCGCCGGTCAGCGCGATCAGCGCAAGCAGCAGCGCGAGCACCAAGCCCGCGATGGAATGGACCTGGAGCAGAGCGGCCTTGATGGTGTGCCCCAGCCGCATGGCTAGAACTTCACCGTCGCCGACAGCGAGAAACGTCGGGCATCGCCGATCGCGACGTTCAAAGCGTTCCCGGTGCTGGACGTATAGTAGAGCTTGTCGAACAGGTTCTTGACGTTGAACTGATAGGTCACCGGCAGATTGTCGATTTTCGTGTCGTAGGTCGCAAAGATGTCCGCGACGGTATAGGCCGGCAGGAAGAACTTGTTGGCGGAGTCGCCCGGCCGGTCGCCGACATAGCGTGCGCCGCCGCCGAGCCGCAGACGTCCGGGCAACCGCTCGCCGAAATCGTAGACGAGATAGAGCGAGGCCGTGTTCATCGCGGCGTTCAGGAGCTTGGCATTGCCGACGGTGGGATCGTTGATCAGCCGCGCATCGGTATAGCCGTAGCTTCCGATCACGCTCCATTCATCGGTCAGTCTGCCGGTGACATCCAGTTCGACACCGCGCGACCGCGCTGCGCCGGAGGTGCGCGCCGCCGACTTGCCGCCGCCGATGTCATCTATCACCAGCACGTTCTTCTTCTGGATGTCGTAAACGGCCAAAGTGCCCGACAAGCGCTTGTTGACGTCAAATTTCAGGCCCGTCTCCCACTGAGTTCCCTCTTCGGCGGCAAAGCTGGAGTCGACTACGAAGCCGGCGGGAGCACCGGAGAAAGGCGCGATGGTCGAGGTCGGCTTCAGCGACTGCGTGTAGCTCACGTAATACGAGAGTTGGTCGTTCAGCTTGAAGATGATGCCGCCGAGCGGCAGCACCTTGTCTCCCGCCAGATTTGTGTTCGTGATGAAGTTCGGCCGGCCCTTTCCGGCGAGCTGCTCGTATTCCATCCAGCGAACGCCGCCGACCACCGCCAGCCAGTTGGTCAGGTGGAACGTGTCCTGGGCGAAGAAGCTGCGGGTGCCGAGCTTGTCGGTCTGCTCGCTGTCGGTTGCCGAGACGGTCGTGCCCGGCACAACCAGCCCGTAGACCGGATTGTAGAAATTGAAGCTCGGGGTCGCCTGGCGAATCAAATCGTGGCGATCGATCGTGCGATACAGCGCCTCGCCCCCGAACAGGATCTCGTTGCGGAAGCCGCCCAGCCAGACGTCACCCTGCAGATAGGAGGTGCCGTAACTGGCGTTGCTCAGCGAGTTCTGGGTGCCGTCGTTGCTGCGGGTCTCGACGCCGGTTTTGGCGTTGACGCCGGTAATACGCAGCTGATTGGCGCTGTAGGTTTCGGTGTTGTAGCTGTAGGCCGCCGTGACCTTCCAATTGTCGTCGAGCTTCTGCTCGACCGAGCCCTGGATCAGGTCGGAGGTGCCCCACATGTTGTTGAAGGGCTCATCGAGCCGGCGCGTCTTCGGGATCGCCAGCGGAGCGCCGTTGACGAAGGCCGTGCCGCGGTCGAACGGATAGATGAACTCGCGGTGTTCGTAAGTGAGCTGAACCGTCGTGGTGTCGCCATACCAGGCGAGCGACGGGTTCACCAGCATCTCGCGGTGGCGGCCGAAATTCCGCCAATAGTCCTCGCTGACGCCATAGCCGATGAAGCGATAGGCGAGACCGCCGTCGCCGATCGGACCGGTGATGTCGAGCGTGCCGTCGGCACCGCTGCGGTTGTTCGCGTAGGTCGAGCCGAGCAGCGTGACCGAGCCGTGCTGATAGAGCTCCGGACGCTTGCTGACGGTGTTGACGATGCCACCGGGATCCATGATGCCGTAGAGCAGCGAGGCCGGCCCCTTCAGCACCTCGACGCTTTCGACCGCGGCATTGAGGCTGCGGCCCTGCACCAGCGGCATGCCGTTGCGCATGATCGAGCCGTCGCGATTGTCGCCGAAACCGCGGCGGATTACGGCGTCCTGGGTGCCGGCGAGCGTGTTGGTCTGAGTAATCCCGCTGATGTTGATCAGCGCATCGTCGATGTTGCGCGGGAGCTGATCCTTTAACACCTGCTCGGGCACGATGTTGACGGACTGCGAGGTGTCGAGCGGCGAGGCGCCGCTGCGCAGCGTGGTCGCGCTCGGCATCGCACGGTAGCCGAGCTTTGCGGCCTGTTGTGCAGCGGCTTCTGCGGCGGCGCGCTCCGAGAGCGTCGGCACCGCAGGCGCGGCCGTGGCATTGCGACTGCGCTGGCGCGCGGCGGCTTGCGTGCGGCGTGGAGACCCCTCCGATGCCCGCGCCGGCTTCGGCCGTGGCGCTGGAGCTTCTACCGTCACCGGCGGCAGAGCCGATTGCGCCTGCGCGCTCGTCGTGATGGAGGGATATTCGATGAGCAGCACCGCTGCTCCCATGAGAAGACCTGCGCGGCTCTTGCCGGCACGAGTTCGATGGCCGCTGTCGCGTTGGCCATCCACGAAGGCACGCACTTTCATTCCACTTCAAGTCAAGAACGTTGAAGTGTGCGCCTGTAACAGTCGCCGCAATCGAAGAGAACCGGAGCGGGGCTTGAATCGCTCTAGTATTGAATGGTTCTAAGCGAAGGGAGCGCTGGGCATCAATCAGCGATGATCTCTCGTGGGTCGCGACACGCTGCACGCGAAATCGCGGCAGCGTGTCCCGATGTTTCACGATCACGCGATGGCGGGAGCGATCAGCTCGTCGAGCTTCCGCTTGAACGCGCTGCCGTCGGACAGGGCGCGGAGCGGCGGGCGCACGCGCAGCCAGGCTGCATCGCCCGTCTGCGCCGCGAGGATCCCCTTCAGCGTCGCGACCAGAGACGGCGTCTTCACCACGACATCGATGGCCGCCTGCATGCGCGCTTCGACGTCCTTGCCGTCAACCATGCCCTTGACCAGCTCGGGCACGACATTGGCCATGCCGCAGATGGTGCCGGCGCCGCCCGCGGCGATCGCGCGGGTGATGTCGGCTTCGTTGCCGACGGTGATGGCGAGCTCGGGCGCGGCGGCACGGAATGCCTGGAACTGCTTGAAGTCGCCGCTGGAGTCCTTCAAGCCGGCGACAACCTTGCCGTAGCGTTTGCGCAGGCTTGCGGCGACCGTCGTCGGGATCGCGACGCCCGAGACCTGCGGGATGTGATAGAGCGAGGCGCGCAGGCGATCATCAGTGACGCCATCGATAATCGCGGCGAAGGCATCCTCGATGCCCGCGGGCGTGACATTGCGGTCGAAGTAGGGCGGCAACAGCAACACATGGCGCAAACCGAGGCCGAGCACGGCGCGCGTCAGCGCGATGCTGTCGGTGATGGCGGGGAAGCCGCCACCGATGCCGATGCGGTCCGCAGCGACGCCGGCCTTGAGCAGGGCTTCGATCGTCGCAATGCGTTCGGCGGCGTTGAACGAGGTGCCCTCGCCGGTGGTGCCGAACAGCACGACGCCGTCGACGCCCTTGCTGAACAGCTGCCTGGCGTGCGCCGCGAGCTTTACGGAGTCCACGTTGCCGTCCGCTGCCAGCGGCGTCGCCGACGCCACCCAGAACCCGCGAATCGCCTCCGTCATCACACCACCCTTTGCTGCGGCCGCCGACTAAGCCTCTGATCCCTAACGATCTTCTCTGCCGGGCGGAGTTTTGTTTTTGCTTTACTTTTCGTCTTGTACCTTACATACAAGGTGGGCGCAAACCCTTTCCACCGTCACGGCGCGCATGAGGCGCAGTCGAACCTTTAAGGAGGTCTCGCATGAACATGGTGACCCCCGTTGAACGACCCGATCAGTTGCTCGGCGCGTTGCGCGACAGGCTCGGCGCGGCCGCCGTGCTTCTTGGCACCGACGTGCCGGCGCGCAATTGCAATGACTGGAGCGCGAGCCTGCCGCAGACCCCGCGCGCGGTGATCCGCCCGCTCGATGCGCAGGGCGTTGCCGATGCGATTGCCGCCTGCCGGCAGGCGCGCCTGCCGTTCGTGCCGCAGGGCGGCTTGACCGGGCTGTGCCGCGGCGCCTCGCCTGAAGCTGGCTGGGTCGCGATCTCGCTGGAGCGCATGACCGGCATCGAGGAGATCGATCGCGCGTCGATGACGATGACGGTGAAGGCAGGAACGCCGCTGGAGACGATCCAGAAGGCCGCCGATGAAGCCGGCTTCTTCTTTCCGCTCGATCTCGGCTCGCGCGGATCGTGTGCGATCGGCGGCAATCTCTCGACCAATGCCGGCGGCAACCGCGTGATCCGCTACGGCATGACGCGCGAGCTGGTGCTCGGCCTGGAGGTGGTGCTGCCCGACGGCACCATCATCACCAATCTCAACAAGCTCATGAAGAACAACGCCGGCTACGATCTGAAGCATCTCTTCATCGGCTCGGAAGGCACGCTCGGCATCATCACCCGTGTCGTGCTGAAACTGTTCCCGAAGCCGCGCTCGACCATGGCGGCGCTCTGCGCGCTGAAGGATTATAATGCGGTGATCGCGCTGCTCGGCGCCGCGCGCAGCGGGCTCGGCCCGCTGCTGTCGGCCTTCGAGGTGATGTGGCCGGATTATTGGGACGTGATCACGACGCGCGCCGGCGTAAAGCCGCCGGTCGCCCCAGGCCACGGACTCTACGTGCTGGTGGAGGCACAGGGCACCGACGAGAGCATCGACGCACCGCGCTTCCAGGCCTGGCTCGAAGAGCTGATGGAGCGCGGGCTGCTGGCCGATGCCGCCGTGGCGCAATCGCTGGCACAGACGCAAGCGTTCTGGCGCGTGCGCGACATCTGCGCCGAGTTCGGCCAGGTGCTGGGCCCGCACATCTCCTACGACATCGGCCTTGCCGTGGCGCGCATGGACGAGTTCGTCACGCGCTGCAAGGCCGCGCTCGCTGACGGCATCAAGGGCTGCGAGAGCGTCTATTACGGTCATATCGGCGACGGCAATCTGCATCTGGTGTCCTGGGTCACCGGCCTTTCCGTCGAGCAGCAGCCGAAGGAGGAGATGGACGCGATCATCTACGGTCTGGTTCGCGAGATGGGCGGCAGCGTCTCCGCCGAGCACGGCATCGGCACCTTGAAGAAGAAGTGGCTGGGCCATGCCAGGAGCGAGGCCGAGATCGCGCTGATGCGGACGCTGAAGGCGGCGCTCGATCCCGATCATCTGCTCAATCCCGGCAAGGTGATCTGAGCGGGAGCCCGCATGCGATCGCTCAAGCTCGATACGCCGAAATCGCTGTCGCAGCGCGTGATGCAGCGGCTGCGCCAGGCCATCATCGACGGCGAGTTCGCGCTGGGTGCAGCGATCTCGGAAGAGATGGTGGCGAATTCCTTCGGCGTCAGCCGCACGCCGGTGCGCGAGGCGATGGGCCAGCTGCAGGTGCAGGGGCTCGTGGTGATCCGCCCGCAGGTCGGCAGCTTCGTGTTCACGCCGAGTGCGGACGACATCACCGCGCTCTGCACCTTCCGCATCGCGCTGGAGCCCAAGGCGGCCGAGCTCGCCTTTCGCCATGATCGCGAGGGTGCGATCGCCGCGATGAACGACGCGATTGCGGCGATGGAGCCTGCCGTCGAGGCCAGGGACAACATCGCCTATGGCCGCGCCGACACCGCATTCCACGAGGCGCTGTTCGCCCATTGCGGCAACCGTTACCTCGTCGAATCCTACCAGCTCGTCTCCGGCCGCGTCGCCGCGCTCCGCACCAACCTGACCTCACCGATCGACGTGCGCACCCGCACGTCCTTTGACGAGCATCGCAAGCTGCTGGATCTGTTCGCACGCGGCGAGCTTGCCGCTTTCGAACGGCTGATGACGACGCACATCACCAATTCGGGCGTGGTCTATGCCAAGGCCTTGAAGGTGGAGGCGTTGAAGGTGGAAGCGCTGAAGGCGGATTGAGCGCGGCTACTGCCCGTCCCTCGATCCCGGCCTGTCCAGGAAGTCCAGCGCGGTGTTGATCTGCTCGAGCTGATGCTCGAGCCTGTCGCGATCCTCGACGACCTGCGCCTTCTCGAGTTCCTCCACGAGCTTCTGCTTTCGCGCCAGCAAGTTCTCTATGACCGTGCTCACAAGTCCCCCATCGCCCCGAAGCGAGCATCGGGGCAGAAAATCCGGCCAGCGGCGCTGGCGCCGGGATTGTTGAGGTGCGCGCGAGCGGAGCTCGCGCGGGTGCCGGGGTCAGAATGTTTGCGAAGGCGGTTGGTTCCTGCGAGTGAACCACAATGCCGGCAGATGTGATGATTGCGACACTCAATGCGTCAGGACGATGCCTGCAAGTTGCACCGGCGCAACAGGTGTGTGTGTGATCGAGACCACGAACACAGCCAGCAACGCGAAGAACGTGCAGAGCCTCATGTGCACCGTCCTGTGATCGGTGACCGGCAGAAACAGGAAGAACAACATCGCCAGGACCAGCAACGCGTCGATCAGAAACATGGACCTCTCCCTTGAAACCAGGAGCAGGATGACGCGGCGCGGCCGGCCGGTATGTGGACGGTGTCACAGAGCCGAGCCGGGCCGCCGCGCGGCGCTGCTGAATTATGCGCCACCGGGGAACCTTAATCGGCCAACGCGGCATAGCGGCCGGTTGTATTCGCGGGCGTGGGGTCCTATGCGTAGGCGCCATGGACACCCAGATCATCACCGCCGAAAAGCCCCTGATGGCCCAGGCCCGGCCGCGCAAGCCCGCGCCGTTCCTCCCGATGAGCCGCGCCGAGATGGATGCACTCGGCTGGGATGAATGCGACATCGTGCTGGTGACGGGGGATGCCTATGTCGACCATCCCAGCTTCGGCATGGCCATCATCGGCCGCCTGCTGGAGGCGCAAGGATTCAGGGTCGGCATCATCGCGCAGCCGGACTGGCATTCGGCCGAGCCGTTCAAGGCACTCGGCAAGCCAAAGGTGTTCTTCGGCGTCACCGGCGGCAACATGGACTCCATGGTGAACCGCTACACCGCGGATCGCCGCCTGCGCCACGACGACGCCTACACGGCTGGCGGCGAAGGCGGCAAGCGGCCGGACCGCTGCACCATCGTCTACGCCCAGCGCTGCCGCGAGGCATTCAAGGACGTGCCCATCGTGCTCGGCGGCATCGAGGCCTCGCTGCGCCGGATCGCGCATTACGATTACTGGTCGGACAAGGTGCGCCGCTCGGTGCTGGCCGACGCCAAGGCGGACCTACTGCTCTACGGCAACGCCGAGCGCGCCGTGGTCGAAGTCGCGCAGCGGCTCGCCGCCGGCGAAGCGCCGCGCGAGCTCGACGATATCAGGGGCGTCGCGCTGTTCCGCCGCGTGCCTGAAGACTATGCCGAGCTGCACGCCGACGATCTCGATTCCGCCGACGAGGGCGCAACGCGCCAGAAGGGCTTAACCGTGATCCGGCTGCCGGCGCTGGAGCAGGTCGAGCAGGATCGCGAGGCTTATGCCAGGGCGTCACGCGTGCTGCACCGGGAGAGCAATCCCGGCAATGCGCGGCCGCTGGTGCAGCGTCATGGCGATCGCGATCTCTGGCTCAACCCACCGCCGATCCCGCTGACCACCGAGGAGATGGACGCGGTCTACGATCTGCCCTACGCGCGCGCGCCGCACCCGTCCTACGGCGAGGCACGAATCCCCGCCTGGGAGATGATCAAGTTCTCGGTGACGATCATGCGCGGCTGCTTTGGCGGCTGCACCTTCTGCTCGATCACCGAGCATGAGGGCCGCATCATCCAGAACCGATCGGAAGGCTCGATCCTGCGCGAGATCGAGAAGATCCGCGACAAGACGCCGGGCTTCACCGGCGTGATCTCCGACATCGGCGGTCCCACCGCCAACATGTACCGGATGGCGTGCAAGGATCCGAAGGTCGAGGCGGCGTGCCGCAGGCCGTCCTGCGTCTTCCCCGAGATCTGCCCGAACCTCAACACCTCGCATGACGATCTGATCCGGCTCTATCGCAAGGTGCGCGAGACCCGTGGCATCAAGAAGGTGATGGTCGCCTCCGGCGTGCGCTACGACCTCGCGGTCGAAAGCCCCGAGTACATCAAGGAGCTCGTCACCCATCACGTCGGCGGCTACCTCAAGATCGCGCCCGAGCATACCGAGCGCGGTCCGCTCGACAAGATGATGAAGCCGGGCATCGGCGCCTACAACAAGTTCAAGCGGATGTTCGATGAAGCGGCCGAGCGGGCCGGCAAGAAATATTACCTGATCCCCTATTTCATCGCGGCGCATCCGGGCACGACCGACGAGGACATGATGAACCTCGCGCTGTGGCTGAAGAAGAACCGCTATCGCGCCGACCAGGTGCAGACCTTCCTGCCCTCGCCGATGGCGACCGCGACCGCGATGTACCACACCGGCGTCAATCCCTTGCGCGGCGTGCGCCACGGCGGCAGCGACAAGGTCGATGCGATCAAGGGCCTGCGCCAGCGCCGCCTGCACAAGGCGTTCCTGCGCTATCACGATCCCGACAATTGGCCGGTGCTGCGCGAGGCCTTGATCGAGATGGGCCGCCGCGACCTGATCGGCTCCCAGCCCCACCAGCTGGTCCCAGCGCACCAGCCGCCCGGCACCGGCAAGGCCGCCGCCACGAAGCGCCCAGTTCGTCCCGGCGGCAAGACGCAGCGGTTCACGACCAAGGGCCTGCGGGTGATGAAGTAGCGGGCGAGAGCCGGATCAGGTCCGGCTGCGTGGCGCTTTCGCACCTTCCAAAACACAAAGTGCGAAAACAACCCCATGCACAGTAGCCGGGGGCAGTGAAATCAACGGCTTAAAGCGCGACGAGCCGGAATGGATCGTCACCGCGCCCTAACTCGCTCATTGAGCATGATCTTTTCGAAAGACCGCTGCGCATTTTGCTGATTTTACGAAACTGTTGCACCGTCGGGCAAAACAGGGGCAGGATGGCAGCATCGGAGCACCAGGATAGCGCGAGCTTTGCTCGGCCCGCACGGCGCTCAAAGCTTCCTACCTCGACTCGCCGTGCGCATTGACGCCGGGTTGCCAAGGCAAAGTGAAAATCAGCCGTCTTGAACGGGATAGGCGGCTTGCGACCCAATCCAGACCAATGCGACTCGCCACGCTATCCCGCGCGGGTTAGGATGCGTCTAATCCTCGGTGTGCGGGCTGCCAGACGCTGGTGTGTTCGGCACCCCAACGCCTCCGCCCTGGAGTGCGTTTCCGCGTGATGCCTTGCGGCAGCAAAGGCCACGTAAAGGGAGGATTGGATCATGTTCATTTGCCAGTGCAACGCAATTCATCGACGCGATGTGGTATGCGGCGGCGGTGCTGCCTTGTTTAGCGCCGTCGTGGCGACGCTGATCGGTAGCAGGAAGCCGGTACGCGCAGAAACGGTGGCCGGTAAGGTTCCGGAGATCGATCGTGTGGCAGTACGCGTGGTCATCGACAGCTACCAATTCGCTGTCGCGCCGAGCCGGAAGGTTTCCGATGTTGAGATTGAACACTTCGGCTGGGGCATCGGCGGTGGCAAGCCGCCGGGCAAAACGTTGATTAGTGAGTTTGGACTGTCGATGCACGTCGAGTCGCAGCGCGGCGCCGAAACACGACATGTCCTGGTCGATTTCGGTTTCACGCCGGACGCGCTGGTCAACAACGCCAATCTCGTAGGCGTCGACCCGGCCGCGCTTGACGCTCTTGTCTTGAGCCACGGTCACTACGATCATTTTGGTGGTCTCGCCGGCTTCCTAAAACAAAACAACGGCAAGCTCAAAGCCAAGCTACCGATTTACATCGGCGGCGAGGACGCATTCTGCTCCCGCGAATGGACGGCTCCGCCGGTGCGCGGCGACTTCGGAGCCTTGGATCGCAAGGCACTGGAAGGCGCCAATGTTGCGGTGACCTATGCAGAAGGGCCGGCACTGGTCGCCGATCACGGCTTCACCACGGGGCACATCGGCCAAACGAGCTTTGAGAAGCTGCTGTCCCCCAGCGCCATGAAGATCGGCGTGGACCACGGCATTGGATGCTATGCCGACAAGCTTCCGGAGGACGAACGGACGAAGACTGTCGTCCCGGACCAGTTCCGGCACGAGATCGCCACCGCATTCAATCTAAAAGGCCGCGGGTTGATCGTGTTGACGTCTTGCAGCCATCGCGGGGTAATCAACGCAATCAAACAAGCCCAAGCGGCTTCGGGTATCAGCAAGGTTCATGCGGTGATCGGCGGGTTCCACCTCGCGCCCTACAAGGAGGATTATGTGCGCGACACGATCACAGCGCTGAAGGCTATCGACATCGACTACGTCATTCCACTGCACTGCACCGGTGAGCCGTTCTACGAAATTGCAAAAGCCGAGATGCCGAACAAGCTCCTGCGTTCCTACACGGGCACACGCTTCATCTTCGCTGCCTGAGCAAGAAGGATACACGCAATCCTAGCGCTCACAGCCGCGAACGGGGTGTGCACTCGTCGTGCCTTCGCTTGCGTGACTTTGCCAATCTCTTGAAAAAAGGAGGCCCGCACATGAAATCAACCATTAGTCCGATGCTGGGTCTTGCGTTACTGGCGGCGGTAGACCAATGGGCGTG
This sequence comes from Bradyrhizobium sp. cir1, assembly GCF_014198245.1. Lineage (GTDB taxonomy): Bacteria > Pseudomonadota > Alphaproteobacteria > Rhizobiales > Xanthobacteraceae > Bradyrhizobium. Next base: position 101,025 of record NZ_JACIHE010000013.1, on the reverse strand, counting down.
GGCGGCAGACCCGGGGGCCGGAGCGGATCGAGCATATTGTAGTCATCTACTTGGAGAACCGTAGCTTCGATAATCTGTATGGCCATTTCCCCGGGGCCAATGGGCTGCAGGACAGCCCGTAGGATGGGTAGAGCCCTTGCGAAACCCATCATGCTTCGTCATCGGCGGAGGGTTGATGGGGTTCACTTACGCGCTGCCCATCGAGCTTCGCAATCGCGGATGGATTGATGGGTTTCGCAAGGGCTCTACCCATCCGAACTAATGGTCTGTCGCTGACACCGAGATGTCCGCTTGTGTGCCCGTGGCTCACCTCTACCGGGAGCGCCGCAATGGCCGCTTCCGAGAGGTGAACCGACTGAGGTGATGCTGGCTACCGAGGGTAGCCTGTGACGCTGAGCCGAAATCCTGCCATGGCACGAAACTCAGGATGTGGATAAGCTTGCGCCTTGTCGTGACCCGGCCGAGGGAGCGAAATGCGACAACGTGACACAAGCGAGCAACCGGCTAAGAGTCGGCGCGCGAAGAGGCCCAAGGCTCTCACGATTGCAACCCCATCCATTGCCGATCTGCAAAATCAGGTAAGCACTCTGACCCGCGAGCTGAAGGAGGCAAGGGAGCAACAGAGCGCAACATCCGAAGTGCTGGAAATCATCAGTTCCTCGCCCGGCGATCTGGCTCCCATATTCGACAAGATGCTCGAGAATGCGACGCGCGTGTGCGGGGCGGAGTTCGGGTCGATGAATCTCGTCGAAGACGGGTTGGTGCGCCAGGCCGCGCTCTACAATGCCCCACCCGCACTTGCCACAGCGCGAACCAACAAGGTCTCTCGCCCGCATCCGCAAAGCACACTGGCGCGCGCGATCCGCAGCAAGCAGGTGGTTCACGTCGCCGATCTGAAAACCACTCCCGGGTATCTCGAACGCAGCCAGTCCACCGTCGAGTTGGCCGAGCTTGGCGGGGCCCGGACGGTTCTTGTCGTGCCGATGCTACGGGATGATGAGTTGATCGGCGTGATCACCGTCTATCGGCAGGAGGTCCGGCTGTTCGACGAGAAGCAGATCGAACTGCTCAGCAACTTCGCGAAGCAAGCGGTGATCGCCATCGAGAATGCACGGTTGCTCAAGGAATTGCGAGAATCGCTGCAGCAGCAGACCGCCACCGCAGACGTGCTCAAGATCATCAGCCGCTCCAACGTCGAACTCGAGACGGTGCTCGACACGCTGGTGGAGACGGTGGCGCGCCTCTGCCGGGCAGACCAGGTCTATATGTTCCACCTGCGCCATGACTTGTGGCACCTGATCGCGGCTTGGGGGCTTTCGGCGGAAGCAAGAGAATTCTTCGAGACGAACCCGTTCACGCCTGGCCGCGGCGCGACATCTGGTCGCGCGGCGTTGGAGCGTCGAGCCGTGCTCATCCCCGACGTCTTGCAGGATCCGGAATACACTCTCAGTGAGGGGCAGGAGATCGCCGGCTACCGCACGACGCTCGGCATTCCCTTGCTTCGCGAGGATACGCTGATAGGGGTATACAGCATCGCCCGGACGCACGTCGAGCCTTTTACGAGCAAGGAAATCGAGCTCGCCACCAGCTTTGCCGATCAGGCGGTGATCGCGATCGAGAACACACGGCTGTTCGACGAGTTGCGCGACCGTCAGGCCGAGCTTCGCGTCACCTTCGATAATATGGGCGACGGGGTGGTCATGTTCGACGCTGCGGGGCGACTTACTGCCTGGAACCGTAATTTCCAGGAGTTGATTGAGCTCCCGGAGTCCTTCCTCGCCAAGCGGCCGAGTTTGGCCGAGCTTTTCCGCTATCTCGCTGATCGGGGCGAGTTCGTCTCGGCCGATCTCGAAGCGCAACTCGGCCGCACGGTCGACGACACCGGGCTGGAGATGCGCTACGAGCGCACGAGGCCCGACGGCCGCATCCTTGAGGTACGTCGCAATCCGGTCCCAGGTGGCGGCTTTGTGCTCATTTATGCAGATATTACGGAGCGCAAGCGCGCCGAAGAAGCCATTCGTATCTCGCGAGATACAGCCGAAACGGCGTTGCGCGAGTTGCAGATCGCGCAGGCGAGCCTCGTCCACGCACAGAAGATGGCAGCGCTCGGTCAGGTCACTGCTGGCATTGCGCACGAGATCAAGAACCCGCTCAATTTCGTCAACAACTTTGCCAACCTCTCGGTCGAATTGTTGGACGAGCTGAAGGACTCAGCGGCGAATGCGGTCGACACTCTCGATCCCGGAAGACGTGCCGAAATTGTCGAAACGATCGGCATGCTGACCGGAAATCTGGAGAAAATCGTCGAGCACGGTCGCCGCGCTGACGGCATCGTTCGAAGCATGCTGCAGCATTCGCGAGGCGGCAGCGAGGACTGGCAAGCCACCGATCTAAACGCGCTCGTCGAGGAGGCCCTGAACCTCGCCTATCACGGTGCCCGTTCGCAGGATCAGAGCTTCGAGATCACATTGGAGCGCGACCTCGATCATGATCTCGCACTGGTTGACATCGTGCCGCAGGAGATGACGCGCGTGCTCCTGAACCTCATCGGCAACGGCCTCTATGCCGCTAATAAGCGCAGTCGTGAAGGCGACGGCACTTATCGTCCGGCACTGAAGGTCACGACCCGCGAGTTTGGCGACAGCGTCGAGGTGCGGGTGCGCGACAATGGTATCGGCATTCCGACGGAAAACAGGGAGAAACTGTTCCAGCCTTTCTTCACGACCAAGCCGACCGGCGAAGGCACCGGGCTCGGGCTATCGATCAGCTACGAGATCGTAACGCAACAGCACGGCGGCATTATCACAGTCGACAGCGAAGTCGGCGACTTCACCGAGTTCACGGTGCGACTGCCACGACGTAGACGCCCGGTGGCTGGATAAACGGCGGTGTCCGGCTTCCCTCAAACAGCAGACATGACGATCGCTCTCGTGGCGCTCCGGCTCGGGGCTCACGGAAACCGACGTGAGCGGCGGCATCCTCGGCACGTGCTAGGCATCACCGACGTTAACCCTGTCGGCAAATGATTCCTCGTGGGGCCAGCAGCCGTCGACAAGTTGCCCCATTGGCGCGGAGAATTTTCAGCGACACGAGCTTGGGTCAGAGGCGCATATGCTGAGAATGGCGTTGTTGGGCCTCCTCATCCTGCTGAGTGCAGGAATCCTGTCAGCAATGGAGCTGAGAGCGCCACCGCGTCGCGCAGCCGCAATCGTGCAGCCGCTTGCCGCGCAAGACGCAGGCATTTCTGCTTCACACGACGCTTTGGCGAAGGCTGATCGCCTCGACGTTGCCGCTGTGAGCAGCGCTATGCCGACACGGACAGCCGTGGCCGAAGACCGCGTTGCTCCGCCGGAAGACCCCCATATCGGCTCGCCCAAGCCGGAGCCGGTCGTCCGTCTTCGGCACAATCCGAAAAAGATCGCGACCGCTGAACGTCCCAAGCCGAAGCCGAAGGCAATTGCTGTCAAGCGAACCGCGGACTTCCAGCGCTCGAAGGCCGCAAGCGATGCCGAGCCCTGTCGGCTCAAGGCGTTTGGAGGCTTGCGCAAGGCATTGAATTTGACCGGTTGCGACATCTGAGGAGGCTTCCCGGCGTGGCAGATCGAAGTCGAATGATCTGAGTTCGTGGTCCGCTGTAAGGCAGAAGCACCAGCAGTCCAAACTCGTACCTCATCTGCTTTCCCCGGGGGGCTATCGCATATGGGAGCCATTTCCTCGTGGCCATCCTTCGAGATGCCCGCCGTAGGCGGGCCCTCAGGATGAGGACCGATTGCGCGGCGGTAGTTTCAACGAGCACTGATGCCACTTAGCCTCATCCTGAGGAGACCGCGAAGCGGTCGTCTCGAAGGACGAGGCGCGCGCTCAGGTCGCGCAAAATGCCATATGCAATAGCCCTACTGGGGGACGCTTACGGGTGCATGCCCCGTGTTACCATCTTTCCTCAAGTCGACGTCTCGCAAACTGTTCCGATCATCCATATGTTGCCTCCATGAAAAAAATCGGATTCCTCTCCTTCGGGCACTGGACGCCCTCGCCGCAATCGCAGACCCGCTCTGCCAGCGACACGCTGCTGCAATCGATCGAGCTTGCGGTTGCGGCGGAACAGCTCGGCGCCGACGGTGCCTATTTCCGCGTGCATCATTTCGCCCGCCAGCTCGCTTCACCCTTCCCGCTGCTTGCGGCCGTCGGCGCGAAGACAAGTAGGATCGAGATCGGCACGGCCGTGATCGACATGCGCTACGAGAACCCGCTCTACATGGCGGAGGACGCCGGCAGCGCCGACCTCATCGCCGGCGGCAGGCTGCAGCTCGGCATCAGCCGCGGCTCGCCCGAGCAGGTGATCGACGGCTGGCGCTATTTCGGCTATCGGCCGGCCGAGGGCGCGAGCGATGCCGACATGGGCCGGCGCCATGCCGAGGTCTTCCTCGACCTCTTGCGCGGCGAAGGATTTGCCGAGCCCAATCCGCAGCCGATGTTTCCCAATCCGCCGGGCCTCCTGCGCATCGAGCCGCATGCGCAGGGGCTGCGCGAGCGGATCTGGTGGGGCGCCGGTTCGAACGCCACCGCGGTATGGGCGGCCAAGCTCGGCATGAACCTGCAGAGCTCGACGCTGAAGAGCGACGAGACCGGCGAAGCTTTTCACGTGCAGCAGGCCGCGCAGATTCGTGCCTATCGCGCGGCGTGGAAGGAAGCCGGCCACAGCCGCGAGCCCCGCGTGTCCGTCAGCCGCAGCATCTTCGCGCTGATGGACGATCGCGACCGCGCCTATTTCGGCGGGGAGCGCGGAGGCGAGGACCAGATCGGCTTCATCGACCCGCGCACGCGCGCGATCTTCGGACGGAGTTATGCCGCGGAGCCGGATGTGCTGGTCGAGCAGCTGCGGCAGGACGAGGCGATTGCGGAAGCGGATACGCTGCTGCTGACGATTCCGAACCAGCTCGGCGTCGATTATTGCGCGCATGCAATCGAAGCGATCCTGACGCATGTTGCGCCGGCGCTGGGGTGGCGGTGATTAGACCGCACATTGCTTCGGATAGCGGCGGCACGTTCTGCCGATCGTTCAAACTGGTATGGCGGTTGACTTCGGGCACCATCCCCGACAATGATGCCGCAAGCACAATCTTAGATCGGCAACGTCAATGCGCGGTTGTCTGGTGGGGCTTGCCGTCGCCGCGCTTCCCACGGGGCGTGGATGAGACGCGCCGTTCTGAATATCATCCTGCGGCTCGGTCGCTACGCAGTTCTCCCGGTAGTGGCACTGGCCTGTGCGATCCTCGCCATCTGGCTGATGATCATGGATCGGTACACGATCACGGCACTGGCCACGGTGCCACTTGTGTTCTCCATATTCACGGTAGCGGCAGCGCTCATGATTGGCCTCCTGCTCCTGCCTTCGCGAAAGCATCAGAGTTTCGAGGCGAACGAGGAGATCGCCCCGGGTCTTTGGACAATGTGGAAAGAACTCGATCCCAGCTTCGTGCGATCACGGCGTACCCTGCTGATCGACACCGATTTCAATGCCTCGATCGAGGAAGTGAGCCGATACGCCGGACTGTTCAGGCCACACGTTACAATGACCATTGGCCTGCCACTTCTGATCATTCTCGACGAGCGTGCGATTCGTGCCATCATCGCCCATGAGGTCGCGCATGCGCAGCTTCGACACACTTCGGGAGGCGCGAACCTTCGGGACTTCATCGCCGCTTCGGAGAACATGCTTTTCTACGCCGATCCAGATCGAACGATAACCGGGCGCATTGCCCTGGCCCTCCTCCATTCCATGCTCGAATGGCTCGATAGGGAATATCGCGCGTTAAAGCGGGAGAACGAGCTTGGCGCCGATCTCGGTGCAGCCGAGCAAGTCGGGCGGGCCGAGATGGCGCGCGCCCTGGTCATTACGGAAGCCTGCGGAACACGTCTTACCGATCTCGTGTTCGCGCCTCTGGAGAAAGAGATTCTGGGCGCAATCAATGCGCCCCGCCCGCCCCTCGAGCGGATCATCAAGCAGCTTGAGGACATCAGGGCGCACGAGCCGATGACCGTTGCCGCCGTCGCGGGTCTGGATCGTAAGGACGATCCGGATTCGACGCATCCGCCTTTCGGCAAGCGGCTCGCCAACCTCGGCTACACCGACATTCCCGAGATCGACGAGGTCCGGACATCCGCCATCGGCGAACTCCTCTCACGGGACGGAGCCAAAGACCTCCCCGCCCGCTTCGACGGGGAATGGCGGAAGAAGGCGCAGGAGTGGGTCAGCGTCGGCAGGTGATCGCGGCCGAAACCTGAGCAACTGCCCCGGACCGTGCCGCAGCACTCAGCTGACGTTCAGCACGATCCGCCCCGATTCGCCGCTGCGCATCAGATCGAGCGCCTCGTTGATGTCATCGAGCGCGAACGCGTGGGTGACGATGCCGCGGTAGCTGACCTTGCCGGCCTCGTCGAGGCGGACCAGGCGCGGGATATCGCGCGCCGGCTGGCATTGCCCGCCTTCCGAGCCCTTCAGCACTTTCTCGAAATGGAGCGGCAGCGTGTAGATCTCGACCTTCTCGCGGGGAACGCCGACGAGGATGCAGCGGCCTTTCTTCGCGGTGACCTCGTAGGCGATCTCGATCAGTTTCCTGACGCCGGTGGTCTCGACGACCTTGTCGGGTCCGTCGGCTCCCGTGATGTCGCGCACCGCGGCGGCGACATCCTTCACCGCGTCGGAGTTGATGGTGTGGGTGGCGCCGAACTGCCTGGCCATCTCGAGCTTGTTGTCGAGGCGGTCGATCGCAATGACCGGGTGAGCGCCGACCATCGCGGCGAATTGCACGATGTTCAAGCCGACGCCGCCGACGCCGAACACGACCACGGCTTCGCCGATGGCGATCTGCGCATCGTTGTTGACGACGCCGAGCGCGGTCGTCACCGCACAGCCGAGCAGCGGCGCGCTGGTGCGATCGATCGAGGCCGGCACGGGCGTGACGCGGTTTTCCGACACCACGGCATATTCGTTGAAGGTGGTGACCCAGCCCGCGTTGAGCCGCTTGCCGCGCCAGGAATAGACCGGCGTGTTGGACTGGATGCCCTTGCCCGGCCGCCAGTGCATGACCACGGTGTCGCCCTGCTTGCAGGAGACGACGCCGGGCCCGGTTTCGACGATGGTCGCCAGCGCCTCGTGCCCCAAGAGGTGCGGCAGGAACTTGTCGACGCCCTTGACGGCGTCGATCTCGTTGATCTGTGCGCCGCAGATGCTCGAAGTGTGCACGTGCGCAAGCACCTGGCCGTGCTCGAGGGTATCAGGCAGGGTGAACTCGTCGACGATCAGCGGCTTGCCCGATTCGACGAGAATCGCAGCCTTGGCAGTCTTGATATCCATGAGGCGCGCCCGGTCACTCGAAATAGATGAATTCGTAATCGCCGGTGTAGCCGAGCTTTCCGTACAGCCAGATCCATTCCGAGGTATGCAGGATGGATTCCGCCGTCAGCGCCCAGCATTCGAGGTTGTGCAGCTCGGCGACGGTCCGGTAGCCCTCGACCATCACATATTTGTTCTTGCCGACCCGCTCGATCTCCTTGAGCGCGGCATCGAGCTCATAGAGCCTGAGATTGTGCAGGGTGCCGAGCGAGATGACGAGGTCGAAGCTGTCGTCGCCATAGGGATAGACGTCCTGGGCGCGATAGTTGAACAGATAGGGCCGCACCTGCTCGTGCGAATTGGCAAGACCATGCTTTGAGATATCGAAGCCGGTGACCTTCAGGCCCGGCAGGATCTTCTGCATCTCGTAGAGCAGGAAACCCTTGCCGCAGCCGACGTCGAGTACGCTCGACCCGTCCTTCAGGCCGTAGGTCTCGATCAGCGCCTTGGCGACCGGCGCCCAGCGCCCCTCGATGAAGCGGTAGCCGCCATAACCGAAGCGGCGGTCGCCATCCCAGTAATCGGCCTCATATTCCCGCGCCTTCAGCGAGCAGCCGATCTTGTCGTCGTTCATGCGAGCCATGTAGTCGCGCTTGGTCGCAGTATGCAGTGGCGTCACGATATTCAGCAGTCGTCCCATTGAGCCCTCGGATTCCATCACGCGCTGAGATTAAGGCCTCGGGGCCTTGCGTCGTGAACGGCGACTCAACTTTAGCACTTTCGCCGAGGGCCATCGTTGTTTCAGATCAATAACTGCAACCGGGTGGCGCGTCCGCCTGCTATTGCACCTCGATGTTCGCGTCCTTGACCAGCTTGCGCCAGCGTTCCTCCTCCTGCTGGACATAGCGATCGAGCTCGTCAGGCGCGCTGCCGACCATGATGAGGCCTTCGTTGGCCTCCAACTGCTTGAAGGCACCGGACTGAACGGCCTTTGCGACCGCCTGATTGAGGCGTGCAATCACCGGAGCGGGCGTCTTGGCCGGAGCGTACAATCCGTACCAGGACTCGGCGGCGTAGCCGGGCACCCCGGCCTCGGCGACAGCAGGCAATTGCGGAAACGCGGCCGAACGCTCGGCGGATGTGACGGCCAGCGCCCGGAGCTGACCCGCGGCCACCAGCGAGGCCGCGCTCGCCACGGTGGTGAACATCACGTCGATCTGTCCCCCTAAGAGATCACTGATTGCAGGCGCCGCGCCCTTGTAGGGCACCGCCGTCATCTTGACCTTGGCCATCGCATTGAACAGCTCGCCGGCGAGATGAGCCGAGGTGCCGGTGCCGAACGTGCCGAAATTGAGCTTGCCCGGATTAGCTTTGGCCTCAGTGATCAGATCGGCGATCGAGTTGATTTTGGAAGCCGGGTTGACGACGACGATGTTGAAGGATCGCGCGATCAGCGAGACCGCCGAAAAATCCTTGTGCGGATCGAACGGCAGCTTTTTGTACAGGCTCGGGTTGACTGCGTGCGCGAAGGTCGCCATCAGCAGCGAATAGCCGTCAGGCTCGCTCGTGGCCACCGTCTGGCTTCCGATGATGGTCCCGGCACCCGGCTTGTTCTCGATGATGACGGATTTGCCGAGATCCGTCTGGATTTCCTGCGCTGTCGTTCGCGCGATGATGTCGGTCCCGCCACCGGCCGCGAAGGGCACCACGATCCTGATGATCTTTTCGGGATACTCGGCGCGCGCCGGCGCTGCTCCAAGCCCCGCGACGACCGGCAAGACGGTGCAGGCGAGGATGGCGAATTTCAGCCAGCGCCGCGCGGCAAAACCCTTCCCGCGCGCGCTGTCGTGATTGATGATTTCGCCAATGGTCATCTGGAGCTCCATCCGATTTTGTTCAGACATTGAGAACAACCAATCCGTCGGCCGCCTTCACACCCTGCCCGGCCGGCAGCACGAACACCGGATTGATCTCGGCTTCAGTGAGGCGGTCGCCGAGCTGCGCAACCATGCGCGAGAAAGCGACGACCGCTGCTGCGAGGGCTTCGACATCGCATTTCGGCCGGCCCCGAAAACCGTCCAGCAACGGCCAGGTGACGAGATCGCGCGCCATCGCTCTGGCCTCGTCCAGGCTGAGACCGCCTTGCGGCGGAAGCAGACGCATCGTCGTATCCTTGAACAGCTCGGCGGCGACGCCGCCCATTCCGAGAAGAATGGCGGTGCCCAGAGGATCGCGATGCATTCCGAGAATGATCTCGACGCCGCCTGAAATCATCTCCTGAACCAGGAATTGCTCGGGTCGCTTCCCGGTCCTGAGCGCGACCTCGTCGGCCATCGCCGTCACACGGCTACCAATCGTCTCGGCCGTCAGGTTGACCGCGACGCCGCCGACGTCGCTCTTGTGTGCGATCTCGCGCGAGAGAATCTTGAGGACGACGGGGCCACCGAGGTCGCGCGCCGCCTGTTCCGCTTCGCTGGGCGTTGCGACCACCTTCTCTGCGGCGATGGGAATACCAAAGCGGGCGAACAACGCCTTGGCCTGCGCCTCATCCAGCGATCCCGCCGGGAAATCGCTGATATCGACCGTCGTCACGGTCGCGCCGGATGTCTGGACCTGCTCCGGCATTGCGGCCTGCAAAAGTCCGTCGAGCGCAGCAGCGCAGCTTTCGGCGGACGTGTAAGCCGGGACGCCTCGCCGGGTGAGCACGGAGACCACGTCGGGCGCGTAGGGACTGACATAGGCAATGACGGGCTTGTCGCTGAGCGGCAGGCAGTCGTGGATGGCATCGGCTAGCAGCGCCGGCGATCCCACGGCCGACGAGCCGGCAATGACGACCAGCGCATCGTAGGAGGGACTGGCGAGCAGGATGCGGATGGCGCCGCGCAACAGGTTCGGCTGCAGACCGGCCAGGGTGACGTCGATCGGATTGCGATCGAGCATGGCGTGCGATCCCGACTGGAGGCTGCGCAATTGCGCGGCGGTTTCCGCGTCGGGGGACGGCGTTGCAAAGCCTGCTATTCCCAGACTGTCGGACACGATCGTGCCGGCGCCGCCGGTCGAGGTGAGGATCGCCACGCGTCTACCGGAGAGCTTGCGTCCCGCGCTGAGGGCCGCGGGAATGTCGAGCAGGTCCTCGAACGTTCTCGCGCGGATCACGCCGAGCTGCCTGAACAGGGCGTCATACATGCGGTCGGAGCCCGCAAGCGCCCCCGTGTGCGAGACGGCCGCCTTTGCACCTGCCTCCGATCGCCCGATCTTGAAGGCGACAATTGGCTTGCCGGCGCGGCGCGCCTTGAGCGCCGCTTCGCGGAAGCGAATTGGATTGCGGATCGCCTCGATATAGAGCGCAATGACCCTGGTCGCGCTGTCGTCGGCGAGAAAGTCGATGAAGTCGGCGAGCTCGAGATCGGCTTCGTTGCTGGTCGACACCAGCTTGGACAGCCCGACCCCGCGCGCCGCAGCGCGCGACAGCACGGCGCCGAGAATGCCTCCGCTTTGCGAGACCAGCCCGATCGGGCCGGCGGGGAAATGATCCATCGCCAGCGCACCGGAGGCCGACAGCACGATGTTGTCGGTGAGATTGACGAGGCCGATCGTGTTCGGCCCGAGAATCCGCATGGATCCGGCGGCCTGCATCAGCTGCTGCTGGCGCGCGACGCCTTCCGCACCGGTTTCGGTGAAGCCGCTGGCGAGAACGATCGCCGCGGCAGCGCCGCGCTCGGCCAATTCGCGCACGGCGATGTGGGCGCGTTCGGCGCCGAGCAGGACAAGGCCGACGTCGGGCACATCAGGTAGCGAAGCGACGTCGGGATAGCAGGCAAGACCGCCGATTTCCCCGACCTTCGGATTGACGGGATAGATCGCACCCGCAAAGCCGTGCTTCCTAAGATAGGAGACCGGTCGCCCCGACGTCTTGCTCGGGTCCGCGGACGCGCCGATGACGGCGATGCTGCGTGGCCGGATCAGGCGTTCGATCGCATTCATCGCTCAATCCTTCGACGAGGATTGCGCGAGGAACGCCGTAACGGCGTCGCGATGCTCCGCGCTGGTGTAGCAGATGGCCTGCGCCTGGCTGCCGAGATTGAAGATGTCGTGCGCGGAATGCTCGAACGTCTCGTTCAGGATCTTCTTGCCCAGGGCGAGCGCGGTGGGAGACCCCTGAGCCAGCTCGGCCGCCCAGGCCTGCGCGGCCGGCAGCAGCTCGGCCGCCGCCACCTTGCGATCGACGATGCCGAGCGCGAGCGCTTCGTCGGCCTCGACGACGCGCCCGGTGAAGATCAGCTCCTTTGCCCTGGGAAGCCCGACCCGGCGCGGCAGGAAATACAGGCCACCGCCGTCGGGGATCAAGCCGCGCTTGATGTAGGACCAGGTGAATTTCGATCGTTCCGTGCCCATGACGAAGTCGCAGGCGAGCGCAGTGTCGGCACCGAGGCCCGCCGCCGCGCCGTTGACGGCGGCGATCGTCGGTTTCGGCAGGCCCAGCAGCAGCGACTGCACGTGATGCACGCCCTGCTGACGGCTCCATCCGTTGAATGCGACTTCGCCCTGCGGCGCCTCGAGCCGGCGCTTCATGCCGCTGATGTCGCCGCCGGCGCAGAAGGCGTTGCCGCGCCCCGTCAGCACCAGGGCCTTGATCGCCTTGTCGCGGGACACGGTTTCGAGCGCACCTGCAAACTCGGAGCGCATCTCGTCGCTCATGGCGTTGCGCCGTTCCGGGCGGTTGAATGCGATGGTCGCGACGCCGGCCTCGACGGAAAGTTCGATGAGCTGATAGGGCATGGCAAGCTCCGTGGCTGGAGTCGGATCGATCGCCGCGCGGCGATCCGCGCGGGCTCCCGAATGCCGGTTTCGGGCCGTGCCGTTTCCTCGATGAGCCGTGCGCAGCCGGGCATTCTTCTTGTCGTTGCCTATAGCGGCTTGCACCCGCTCGAACATCCCCTTAGTTCCACTGAGTGGAAATGGCTTGGTGGGAATTCTTGGGAGGCTGGATGTGGCGCAGGCGCGAAGATATGCGGGCGGGGTTGATGGCAACCGGTCGCTCGAAAGAGGCATCGAAATCCTTCGGGCGTTCCGGCCCGGCGTCGACACGCTGGGCAACGGCGAGATTGCGGAGCGATGCGGCTTGCCGCGATCGACGGTCAGCCGGCTGACACGAACGCTAGTCAATTCCGGGATGCTCGACGAGGTCCGCACCGAGCGGAGCTACCGCCTTGCCGCGTCCGTCATCAGCATTGGCCACGCCATGCGGACCGGATCACCCGCGCTCAACGCGATCGGCCCGATGATGCGGGCGGAATCGGCAAGACGCCGGCTGAACGTCGGGCTCGCGACTGCGGATCGAACCATGATGGTTTACCTCGAGTCGATCCGCTACAGCCCGCGCGCGGCGCTACGCAACGTGGTCGCCGGCCAGCAGGTCCCGATGGAGCTGACGTCGCTCGGCCGTGCCTACCTCGCCGGCATTGCAGAGATCGAGCGCGAGCGGTTGCTGAAGCTGTTCAAGCGGCGGAGCGCTGCGGCCACCAAGGCGCTGCTTGCAGACGTCAGGAGATCGATCGCCTCCGTCGAACGCAACGGCTATTGCGCGGTGTCGTGGCAGCCCGCCGTTCTCGCCGTCGCAACACCCATCGTGCTGGAGGGCCTTCCGGTCTACGCGCTCAACATGAGCCTGCAGAATGTCGACCGGTCCGACACGCTGGCGAGCGAGATGGGCGCGTACCTCAACGCCTTCGCGGTCAGGTGCAAGGAGGTGCTGGCGGGTCGCTGACGGCAACGATGCCGCCGCGCCCCGGTCCTTGAATCCGAACGGCACGATGGCCGACGAAGATTGGCATATCGCATCTCCGGGGCTCCTCCGGCCGCCGGGCGAAGAATGAAGAAGCGAATTTCCCTGGTCATTCTGATTGCGGCCCGTTCACAGGGCGACGACATATCCATCCCGCCTTGGATCGGCGGCACCCGTCATCACTCCGGTTTCCGGATCGAGCGCGATGGCCTGCATGCCGCCGCAGAGCATGGTCCACCCGGTGTCCAGTATCTCGATCTCGTGACCGCGGCGTTTCAGTTCGGCGATCGTTTCCGGCGCGATGCGGTTCTCTGCTTGAATGAAGCGGCCATCCCAAAGCCGCGCACGCGGCGCCTCGATGGCCTGCTGCAGCGGAAGGCCGAACTCGACATACTGCACGAAAGCCTGAGCCTGGGTTTGCGGGATGCCGTAGCTGCCGGGCGTACCGAGCGCGAGCACCGGACGGTTACTCCGCGTCGCGAGCGATGGCGCCATGGTCACCGGCAATGCGTCGCCTGGTTTGGCCAGGTTCGGGCTTGCCGGCTGCACATCGGCCCAATGGAGGTGATTGTTGAGGCAAACGCCGGTCCCGGGCACCACAACGCCGCTGCCGAACGGGCTGCCGAGACTCTGCGTGATACAGATCAGATTGCCCTCGGCGTCTCCGATCGAGAACGAGGTGGTGTGCCCGGGGTCGGCACGATCCTGCGGCATCCATTGCTCGGTCGGACCAGTGATCGGCCGGCCGTCGCTGACGCGCTGCCGGAGCCGCGCGATCACCGTGTCGGACAAGACGTCAGTTGATTGATCCAGCCCCAGATGACCGTTTGTGATGCGCTCGCCGGCTGCAAGACGAATCGCGCGATAGACCGTGTCGAGATGATCCGCGCCGTCCTTCCGCAGGCGCCCAAGATCGTAACCTTCAAGAATTTTGAGGGTCAGAGCCAATTGGAAACCGCCGCATTGCGAGGCCGGGACGTGAAGCTCAAGCCCTCGATAAGACACGGTCAGGGGGTCGAGCCAATGCGGCTTGACGGAAGCGAAATCGGCCAGCGTCAGGCCGCCGCCGAGTGTGCGGAGATAGTCTATGATCCGCCGGCCGAGCTTGCCGCCATACAGATGCTCGGGCCCCAATTCGGAGATCTCGGCAAGCGTCTGCGCGAGTTCGGGCTGAGGGATGATGCCGCCGAGCTTCACCGGCATGCCGTCCGGCAGGTAGTTCTTGACCAGCGCACTGTGTAATTCCGGCCAGGGCTCGAGCAGCGGCACCTGCTCGTTGATCTCATCACGACCGAAATCCGAGAGAGCAAAGCCGTCCTGCGCCAGGGTGATCGCCGGGGCGAGGACGTCAGGAAGCGATTTGCGGCCATAGCGCGAGAGCAGCTCGCACCAGCCCGCGAGATTTCCGGGCGTTGAGGCCGCCTGCGCGCCGCGCTCGAGCTCGAGGCGGCTGGTGTATCTGCCAACCGGGAAGCTCGCGGGCATCGGCGGCGCGAAGTCGAGCACGCGAACGCGCTGCTCGCTTGCGACCCAGACCGTGGCCAGTCCAAACCCGGCAAGCCCCGACATGAACGGTTCGACCACATTGAGGGCGGCCGCGGTGGCAACGGCCGCATCGAAAGCATTGCCGCCCTGGATCAGAAGCCGCGCACCAGCCTGCGCCGCGAGCGGATGGGCGGCAGCGACCATACCGTGCCGCGAGAAAAGTGTCGGACGCCCATGTGTCCTGGCGAGTTGCATCTGTTCGGGCTTCCCGGCGATCAACGGCCGTTCGTGGCGGCCTGGATCGCCTCCGACATGATCTCAAGACCGCGATCGATTTCGGCCTCGGACACCGTGAGCGGCGGCGCGATTCGGAACACCCCGCCCATGCTGGGCAGCTTGACGATATTCATGCTGAGACCACGACGCATGGTTTCCTCCATGATCCGCGCGCCGAGCTCGAAGCCCGGCGCCTTCGACTGCCGGTCGACGACGATTTCAAGACCGAGCAGAAGTCCGCGGCCTCTGACGTCGCCGACGCATTCGAACCTTTGTTGCAACGACAGCAATCCATCCCGGAGCCGGTCGCCCCTGGCGGTCGCCTGCGCGACCAGCCCGTCGCGCGCGACCACGTCGAGCACCGTCACGCCGACCGCGGCGGGCAGCGGATCGGAGACATGCGTGGTGTAGAACAGGAAGCCGCGCTCAAACGCGGCCTGCTCGATGGCCTGGGTCGTCATGACCGCGGCGAGCGGCAGGCCCGCACCGAGCGTCTTCGACAGCGTGAGAATGTCCGGCACCACGCCATCGCGCTCGAAGGCGAACATGTGCCCGGTGCGGCCAATTCCGGTCTGGGCCTCGTCGAGGATCAGCAGCATTCCGCGCTGTTCGCATTTTCGCTTCAATGCGGCGAGATAGCCGAGCGGCAGTTCCAGAATGCCGCCGCTGGACAGGATCGGCTCGGCGATGAAGGCCGCCAGATTGCCGGTCGACTGGCTGTCGATCAACGCGAACGCATCGTCCAGCTCGGTCTGCCAGTCGTTGCTGCCATCGGCGGTCTTGAAACGTGGCCGATAGGCGTTCGGCGCGGGAATGACGAACGATCCGACCGCAGCCGGCCCGTAACCGCGCCGGCCCGCGCTGTAGGTCGCCGATGCCGCAGCGCCGGTCATGCCGTGCCAGCTTTGCGCGAAGGCAACGATCTCGTGCCCGCCGGTGACGAGCTTCGCCATTCGGATCGCCGCTTCGTTGGCTTCCGCACCTGTCGTCAGCAACTGCACGCGGCCAAGGCCGGGAGCAAGCGCGGCGAGACGCTCAGCCAACGTCACCACCGGGCGCGAGAGCATGCCGCTAAAGAGATGAGCGACCGCACCCATTTGCCGCGCGACGGTGGCGACGATATCGGGGTGCGTGTGCCCCAGCACGGCACTCATCTGACCCGAGGTGAAATCGAGGATGGCGCGTCCATCGGCGTCGTACACGAAACTGCCGGCCGCCCGCTCGATAATGACGGATTCGAAACTCGGGCCGTAGCGGGTCAGATGCGTGTTGGCGGAAGCCCAGAAATCGGTATCGGCGTTCAAGGTCATGACAAGCCACCTGCGCTTGGACTATCAGACCTCTACTCAATCATCTGACTTCAGGCTAATTGATATAATTCAAACTGGATATCAATCTGACTGATACCGATGATGCTGGATCTCATTCTCCTGCGGAATTTCGTCATTGTGGCCCGTGTCGGCTCCATCAGTCTGGCCGCCTTGCAGATCGGCCGGACGCAGTCCGCGCTCAGCATGCAGATGCAAAGACTGGAAGCGACGACCACGCAACCGCTGTTTCATCGCAGCGGATCCGGCATGAGGCTGACCGCGGCCGGCGAGAAACTGCTCGCACACGCTGAGACGCTGCTGGCGCAGCATGATGAGATTCTGGCCGACATGAGCGGTGAGGGCCTCAAGGGGGCGTTGAGCCTGGGCTGCCCGGAGGACTACTCGATCGCCTTCCTGCCGGGGCTGCTGAAGGGGTTCTGCGCGCTCCATCCCAACGTCGAACTGCGCATGGTCTGCGCCCCGACCTCCGAGCTGCGCCCCATGCTGGCGCGGCGCCAGATCGACATGGCGCTGGTCTCGCTGTCTGATGCCAGCGCGAGCGATGTGATCCGCCAGGAGCGCTTCGTCTGGGTGGCGAACGAGGCCGAACCGAAAATACTGATGCAAGACGTCCTGCCTCTCGCGCTGGCGGCACCGATGAGCCTGGACTACCGCGCGGCCTGCGCCGCGATGAACGCGGTCAACCGACGCTACAGGGTCGCTTACGCAAGCAACAGTCTCGCCGGCCTGATCGCGATCGCGCGGTCCGGTCATGCGATCAGCGTCCTGACGCGAACCGCCGTTCCGTTCGATCTTCACGTCGTGTCGGCCGGATTGCCACTGCTTCCGACGATCGGCATCGCGCTGGAATTCTCGGAGGCGAAGCCCTCGTTGTTGGCGACAACGCTGGCCGAGCACGTTCGCACCGTGCTGCCCGGACTGAAGACCAAGGCGGAGATCGATTAAGGGCATTGGGAGAACACGATTTGCTGGCGATAGTTGGCAAACGTCGCGGTAACGGCCTCCGAAGCCTGGAATGCGACCTCCTGCAAGCAGGCTTGCGACGAAGCGGATATCCCCAAACGAATGCGATGATCGTGACTCAGGAGTACGCGGCCCTGGCCGGGGTGTTCAGTCTTATTCGGAGATGGCGCGCCCGGAACGATTCGAACGTCCCCCCTCAAATTCGTAGCCTGGTGCTCTATCCAGCTGAGCTACGGGCGTATGCGCCGGAAAATGTCACGCGGCGCCATTACAATTTTCCATACACCCGCCCGGCGACCGCCTTCAGGCGCTCGACCGAGCCGGACTCGGGATGCGGCTTGACCGGCGCGAACAGGATCGAGGCCTGCCTGCCGTTCTTCCAGACATAGATGGTGACGGCGTTGCCGTTGCCCTTGGTGCAGGAATGCTCGCCGAAGGCTTCACTGCCGAGCTCGGGGATCGCCACGTGCTGGCACGGGCCGGTGCGTTTCATCATGCCGACGACCGTGGCGCGCGAGATGTCGATCACCGCGACGGTCATGGTGTTGGCCTCGCGATCGAACATCATGCAGCTGCCCGCGCCGGTCCGCTGAACCGTCAGTGTGCCCTTGTCGAGAAAGCCGTCGGCATCGGCGGCCGTGAGCCACTCGCAATCGCCGAACCGCTCGCTGCTCTTGCTCACCTTGGCGATGGCGACGCGCGCGGCTTCGGTGACCGGTCCGAGCAGCGCATCGTCGGCGCGCCGGCCGATCGGATAGACGCTGATCTGCAGGATGTAGTCGCCGGACAGGGCGACGACCGAGGCCTCCTGGCGCTCCGCGCCGGCGGCGCTCGTTCCGCCCTGGCCTTCGTCGCCGATCCCTGCGACTGCGTTGAGCGGCATGCGCTCGCCTAGCGTCTTGACGAAGGTCGCGTACAATTCCCTGGCGCGATCCTTGTCGGGATTGCGGAACACGGTCAGCATCATCGTATCGCCGCGCCCGCCCTGGTAGATGCAGCCGCGGCCGTCCTGATTTGAAATCAGCGACCATTTGAGCGCCGGCATCGCATTGGCGAGCTCCTTGGCGCCGATGAACGGGCAGGTTTCGGCCGCGCGTGCCGGAAGTACCGGGACGGCTGCGACTGCGAGGAACAGGACGAGGCAGGAGAACAGACGATCGATCGTACTCATGCGACTACTTATTATCGCAAATGCGCGCCATTCAGAATAAAATCACGAATTCATACGCAGTTGAAATTCCTCGTCATTTTGCAGAGCACCAAATGACGCGATGGTCGTCGGCGCCGGTTTTCCGCCCCCAAAGCGCGCCTCACAACTCCCCGCGCCATGACGGCTGCGGAATGCTAATATCGTCGCGGCCGCAAGACCGAAGATTTCGCCGAGGCGATTGAAACGCGGTCAAGAAGATGCGCTCGAAGAGGCGCACTCCAAGAACAATGCCCGACCGTCATTGCGGCTCGTCGGCTGGGAGATGGAGGACGCTATGGCTTGGCGTGACGACAAGGCCCGGGCAACTCTGATCCGCGAGGCAGCAGGAAGCGTGCAGCCGGGCAAGGCCCCCCGGGCCTTTGCCGAGCTTCTGTTCGCCTTCACCAATGTCGAGGATCTCGCCAGTCACGATGCCTCCTCGCTTGCCTTCCTCGCGGAGCAAGCCTGGGAGCATGTGCAGCGGCGCACGGCGGGGCGTGCCGATATCCGCGTCGTCAATCCGCTGATGCCGGACGGGCGCGAGATCTCCGTGCTCGAAATCCTCAACGACAACATGCCCTTCCTGTTCGATTCCACCATGGCGGAGCTTACCGAGCAGGGCATCGAAGTCACCCTTGTCGCTCACCCCATCATCGCGGTGGAGCGCGATGACCAGGGCAGGCTCCTGCGCTTCTACGGCGAGACACTGCCGGAAGGGGCAAAGGGCACGCGAGAGAGCCTGATTCACCTCCACATCACCCGCCTGGACGCCGACGCGGACCGCGAGAGGCTGATTGACGGCCTCACCAGGACGTTGAGCGACGTGCGCGCCTGCGTCGTGGACTGGCGCGCCATGCGCGACCGCGTCGAGGACGCGGTCAAGACGTTCTCGTCCAATCCGCCGCCGCTTCCGATCGACGACGTCGCCGAGGCCAACCAGTTCCTGCAATGGCTGTGCGCGGACAATTTCACCTTTCTCGGCGTGCGCGAATATCGCTTCTCGCCCGGCCGCGATGCGTCGGACGACATCACGACCGCCGAGGGCCTCGGTATCCTCCGAGATCCCGACGTAAAGGTCCTGCGCCGCGGCAGCGAAATGGTGGTGATGACGCCGGAGATTCGCGAGTTCATGCGCGAGCCGACCCTGCTCATCGTCATCAAGGCCAATGTGAGCAGCCGCGTCCATCGCCGCATCCGGATGGATTATGTCGGCATCAAGCTCTATACGCCCGACGGCCGGCTCGAGGGTGAATTGCGAGTCGTCGGCCTGTTCACCTCGGGCGCCTACACGCGCTCGGCACGACAGATCCCCTATGTTCGCCACAAGGTATCGCGGGTGCTCCAGCGCGCCGGCTTCGACCCGAACAGCCATTCCGGCAAGGCTCTCCAGCATATTCTCGAGGAATATCCGCGCGACGAGCTGTTCCAGGTCGACGTCGATACCCTCTTCGATTTCGTCATGGAGATCCTGATCCTCTATGAGCGCCCCCGCGTCCGGGCTCTGGCGCGGGTCGACAAGTTCGATCGCTTCGTTTCCATCCTCGTTTTCATTCCGCGCGACAAATACGACACCGACGTGCGCATGCGCGTCGGCGCCTTCCTGGCGCGGAGCTACAAGGGGGCGCTGTCGGCGTCCTACGTGTCCTTCCCCGAAGGAGCATTGGCGCGCGTCCACTACATCATCGGACGCTATGAAGGTAACACTCCCGCGGTCGAGCGCGCCACGCTGGAAGCAGGGATCAGCGCCATTGCCGCGACCTGGGCCGACAAGCTGAAGGCCGCGCTGGCTGCGTCGACCGACGGCATGCGGGCGCGCATGCTCGCAAATCGCTACGCTCAGGCCTTCAGCGGCGGCTATACCGAGGCTTCCACGGCAGAACAGGCGATCGCCGATATCGCCACCATCGAGAAGCTCACACCGGCCCGCCCGGTGACGATTTCGGTTCACCGCTTCGAGGATGACGATCCCAGGCGCTTCGGCCTCAAGGTGTTTTCGGACGCCGCACCGTTGTCGCTGTCCTATCGCGTGCCGGTGATCGAAAATCACGGCCTGCGCGTGGTCAACGAACGCACCTATCAGATCGTGCCCGGCAACAGGCCCGAGCCGGTCTGGCTGCACGACATGACGATCGAGACCAGCGACGGCCAGCCGATCGAGATCAGCCCGGACTTCAGCCATCGGCTGGAAGCCTCGATCATGGCAGTGGTCACCGATCGCGCCGAATCCGACGGGTACAATGCCTTGATCCTGCGCTCGGCCCTGGGCTGGCGGGAAGTCTCGACCATCCGGGCGCTGTCGCGCTATTTGCACCAGATCCGCGCACCGTTCACCCAGGACTATATGTGGGAGACCTTGCGCAAGAACGCCGCGATCACGGCCAACCTCGTCGCGCTGTTCCAGGCCCGCCGCGATCCGCACCTCGTTCTGACCGATCGCGAGCGTTCGGCGCGCGAGATAACTCTCCTTGCCGAGATCGAGGAGCAGCTCAAATCCGTTGCCTCGCTCGATGAAGATCGCATCCTGCGCCGTTTCACCAATCTGGTGCAGTCGACCATCCGCACCAATTTGTGGCAGCTCGGCCCGGACGGACATCCGCGTCCGGTGATCTCCTTCAAGTTCGACGCGCGCAAGATCGAGGATCTGCCCCCTCCCCGACCGCTCTACGAGATCTTCGTCTATTCACCACGTGTCGAAGGCATTCACCTGCGCTTCGGCAAGGTTGCGCGCGGGGGCTTGCGCTGGTCTGATCGGCCACAGGATTTCCGCACCGAGATCCTCGGCCTCGTGAAAGCGCAGCAGGTCAAGAACGCCGTGATCGTGCCGGTCGGCGCCAAGGGCGGCTTCGTGCCCAAGCGCCTGCCGCCGCCCTCCGATCGCGAGGCGTGGCTCGCGGAAGGCACCGAAGCCTATCGCATCTTCGTGCGCTCGCTGCTCGAACTCACCGACAATCTCGACGGCGACATCGTGGTGCCGCCCGATTTGACCGTGCGGAATGACGGCGACGATCCCTATCTGGTCGTTGCCGCCGACAAGGGCACCGCCACCTTCTCCGACGTCGCCAACGCGATCTCGGCCGAGAAGAACCATTGGCTCGGCGATGCCTTCGCCTCCGGCGGCAGCCAGGGCTACGACCACAAGAAGATGGGGATCACGGCGCGCGGCGCCTGGGAGGCGGTCAAGCGCCACTTCCGCGAGCTCGGCACCGACATTCAGACCATGCCTTTCACCGTGGTCGGCGTCGGCGACATGTCCGGCGACGTCTTCGGCAACGGCATGTTGCTCTCGCCGGCGACGAAGCTCGTTGCGGCGTTCGATCACCGCGACATCTTCATCGATCCCTCCCCTGACCCGGCGATCAGCTTCACTGAGCGCAAGCGCCTGTTCGACCTGCCGCGATCGAGCTGGCAGGACTACAACAAATCGCTGATCTCGCAGGGCGGCGGCGTGTTCCCGCGCTCGCTCAAGGCGATCCCGCTCGCGCCGGAAGTGCGCACCCTGCTCGATCTCGACAAGGAGCAGGCAACGCCCTTCGAGGTGATGACGGCGATCCTGAAGGCGCGCGCGGACCTGTTGTGGTTCGGCGGCATCGGCACCTATGTCCGGGCGTCGGCGGAGAGCGACGATCAGGCCGGCGACCGCGCCAACGATCCGATCCGCATCGCCGGGACCGACGTTCGTGCCAGGGTGATCGGCGAAGGCGCCAATCTCGGCGTCACCCAGCGCGGGCGAATCGAAGCGGCGCAGAAGGGCGTCAAGCTCAACACCGACGCGATCGACAATTCGGCCGGCGTGAACACGTCCGACGTCGAGGTCAACATCAAGATCGCATTGGCGCGCCCCGAGCGCGAGGGACGCCTCAGCCCGGCTGACCGCAACACCCTGCTTGCCGCAATGACCGGCGAAGTCGGTGCGCTGGTCCTGCGCAACAACTACCTGCAGACGCTGGCGCTCTCGCTCGCCGAACGCAAGGGCATGGCCGAGACCGGCTTCCTCACCCGCCTGATGCAGTCGCTCGAGCAACGCGGCCTGCTCAGCCGCGCCGTCGAATTCCTGCCTGACGATGCCGCCATCGCCGAGCGCACACGACGCGGCCAAGCCCTGACACGGCCGGAGCTTGCCGTGTTGCTCGCCTATGCCAAGCTGACACTCTACAGTGACCTGCTCGAAACCGGCGTGCCTGACGATCCTTATCTCGCCCGCAGACTGTCCCTGTATTTTCCGCGCGAGGTTCTCGACAAATTCCCGGCCGCGGTCGAGCTCCATCGACTCCGACGCGAGATCATCGCGACCAGTCTCGTCAATGCCGTGATCAACCGCGCGGGCCCGGCCTGCATCGTGCGCCTGACCGACGAGACCGACGCCGATATCTCGACCATCGTCATGGCCCAGGTGGCGGTGGACGCGATCTATGAGCTCAGGCGGCTCAATGACGGGATCGACGCGCTCGACACCCTCATCGACGGACAGTTGCAGCTCGGCCTCTACGCGGCGATTCAGGATCTGCTGCTCTCCCGCATGGTCTGGTATGTGCGCAATGTCGATTTTAGGGATGGCTTGAGCGCGGTCATCGCCCGGTTTGGCCCTGCCGTCCGTGAGGTCGCAGCCTCGCTCGACAACGCCCTGCCACCGGACTTGCAGGCCGCGCGCAGCAAGCGCCGGCAGGACCTGATCGATGCCGGCGTCCCGACCGGGCTGGCCGGCGACCTGGCCGACCTCGACGCCCTGGTCTCGGCGCCTGATATCGTGACGGTCGCCGAGCGCACCAGCCGCAGCATCGGTGATGCCGCCGCGACGTTCTTTGCCGCCGAGGCCAATTTCCGTCTCGACCGCATCACCGCCGCTGCGCGCAACGTGCCGGCCAGCGATCATTTCGAGCGCCTCGCCATCGACCGCGCCGTCGACCTGATCGCGGCTGCCGAAAGACGCCTGGCCGCAGATATGCTGACAATCGGCCAATCCGGTCAGCAGGCTGCGGAGACCTGGCTTGCAGCTCATCCCGAGGCGACGCGCATCCGCCGTACGATCGAGGAGATTGCCGCTGGCGGCCTGACGCTCGCGAAGCTGATGGTGGCGGCGAACTTGCTGGGAGACCTGGTCAAAGGCTGAGTGCGTGCGAGACGTGCAATGCTAGCGGAGGAATCCAATGATTCACGCCACTTGCCATACCGCCGACAATGTCCGCTGCATCGAGTTCGATGCCACGCCGTGGTTCAGCGAGGCTGATGCTCCGAGCATCATCGATTTGGCTGAGCGAGGATGGACCAGCACGGCGATTGCAGAGTCCCTCGAGCACCGACGAGGATACGAAGGCTTGCACGACCTCGTCGAGTATGCGGCGAAGCGACTGCAATCGGAATCCCTGGAGGACCCGACCTGGGAAGCCTTCGAGTGCGTCGTCGATGGACCCGAGGCCGTCGCCTGGCTCAAGCAGAACCGGCCGAACGTCGCGGCAAGGATCCCGTAAGCCACAGCAAGCGCAGGCCACCATTGACTGGCGGCATCGCGAGCGAGGCGGAAATCGCGCGCCATTCAGGACAAAATCGCAAACTCTTATGTATTTGATATTAATATCCAATTTCAAAGCACGCCGGATCCGCAACCACCGCCCACACGCGCCATCAGACATGCCGGACGTCATTTCGTTTTTCGGAAACCTCCCACAGCCGCACCAGCGAGTTGCTGCGCCTTTGCCGCAGGCACGATGCCACCGATCCTCATCACATCGTCTTGACGCATGATCTGGATCAATGCGCGTCAACCGAAGCAGTCATTGAAATATGTGTTCACAGTGAAGGTTGCGTCCCATGGCAACCATTGGGCAGTTGCTGGACAAGAAAGGCCATGAGGTCCTGTCCGTTCGTCCGGACGAGACTGTGTCTGATGCCATCAAGAGGATGGCGGACAAGAACGTGGGTTCTCTGGTTGTGATGGAGGGCGACAAGCTCGTAGGCATCATGACCGAACGCCACTATGCGCGGAACGTGTTCTTGAAAGGCCGCGCATCGCCCACCACTCCCGTCCGCGATATCATGGAATCGAAAGTCGTCTTTGTGCGGCCCGATCAATCTGTCGAAGAAGCCATGGCCATCATGACCGAAAAGGCCGTGCGCCATCTTCCCGTTATTGAGCAGGGAAACGTGGTGGGAATGATCTCGATCGGAGATTTGGTGAAGGACAAGATCAGCGATCAAACATTCGTCATCGAGCAGCTCGTGCATTACATACACGGCACGAGGTGAAGCGAGTTCGAAAACCCGCTCGTTGCCAAACGTCGCGATGCTCCCCAGCGCGTCATCATACTTTGGTCCTGATCGTACTTTGGTCCTGATGCGGGACCGTAGTGATCCGGGTACATAGCATTGCGCTTGATCAATTCAGGCGGGTCCCGTCCGGACAAATTACCGGCTCTATTGCACTGGAGACGCGTATGGCTGGAAATGGATTGACGTCGATGGCCGCCCCATGCACGGCTCATAAAGGTGCGGCTCATCAGGATGCGGCAGATCGAATCGTCTATCTGATCGTCGACAACATTGCCGGACGGCCCGGCAGAGCCGGCCGGAAAACCGAGGTCGAGCGGACTGACATCGAAACCGTCATCTCGAAGCTGATCGCCGGCCGTTTCAACGACCCCGTCCGCATCGTCGCCTTCGATTCAAAGGGTCGTTGGTCGAAGGATATGTCGAGAGAGCTTGCAGAAGAAATCCAGACGCGTTGCGACATCGACACCATGCCCGTGCCGGAGCACATCCGGGACTTCGTCAGGAGCCATTGGGCCGCCCCGGCCGCGGTCGCTTTTTGATCTGGTCGCGCGGGAGCAAAGGCTCGGCGTGCGGTGGTCCTCACCGCCCCTGATATTCGGCCCAGCAGTCCGCCGTTTCATAGACCCGAACAGCGGAGACTTGCGGGAGATCCGGCTTCACGCGGTCCCAGATCCAGACCGCGATATTCTCGGCAGTCGGGTTCTCGAGCCCCGCGACCTCATTGAGGCATCGGTGATCCAATGCGTCCATGATGTCGGCGAAGCATTTTTCAATGTCGAAGAAATCCACAACGAAGCCCGTGCGCGGATCCACCGGCCCGTCCAATTGCACCTCGACCCGGTAGGAATGACCGTGCAATCGGCTGCATCGATGCGTCTCGGGTACGTTCGGCAGCCGGTGCGCCGCCTCGAACTTGAATGCCTGCGATATCTTCATCCGGTTCCTCGTTGGGCGCGGTCGATCCGCGATCTCGGCCCAATCTGGCGACCAGATGCTGCCTTGTTCTGACCGGCGTCGAGAAAAATGGCGCGCCCGGAACGATTCGAACGTCCGACCCTCAGATTCGTAGTCTGATGCTCTATCCAGCTGAGCTACGGGCGCGTTTTTCGCTGATAGTGCGGGCGTTAGCCCACACGCAGCCTCCGGACAGCGCCGGAGGGGTGCGAAAGAGCGCTCTGACTAACCGCTCTTGCCCCGATTGGCAAGCGCCGGGTTGGGGAGATTTTGCAGGGAGATGACGGTCTCCACCCGGTCATTCCGGGGCTCGCGAAGCGAGAACCCGGAATCTCGTGCCTAAAACCTCTGGATTCCGGGTTCGGCGCTGCGCGCCGCCCCGGAATGACGGTTGGCTCGGCCTCTGGCATACCTACGCCCTCTGCCGCTCGTTGCGGATGGAGAGCAGTTCCACCGGGCGGTCGGGGATGACGATCCGGAAGGTGGCGCCGATAGTGCCCTCGACGAGGTGAATGTCCCCGCCATGAGCGCGGACGAGCTCGGCGGCGATGGCAAGGCCGAGCCCGCTGCCGCCGGGGCGGCCGGAGGTCTGGAAGGCCTCGAACAGGTGCTCCCGGGTCTTCTGGGGCACGCCGGGGCCGGTGTCGGAGACCTCCAGGATGGCGACGGCGCCCTCGCGTTTCCCCGTGATCCGGATCTGCTGCGCCCCGCCATCGCCCGAAGAATGGCTTTCCAGCGCCTGGGCGGCGTTGCGGACGAGGTTGAGCAGCACCCGGAACAGCTGGTCGGGATCGGCATCGACGGCGAGGCCGCGCTCGATCGCGGCGACCCAGGCGATCGAGGCGTCGCTGGCAAGGCCGGCGGTCTCCCGCACCTCGAGCACCACGGGCTCGATCAGGATCATGCGGCGGTCAGGCGCGGCTTCCTGGGCGCGGCCATAAGAAAGGGTCGACTGGCAGAAGGCGATGGCGCGCTCGAGCGAGCGCACGAGTTTTGGCGCAAAGCGCTGCACCCGCGGGTCGGGCACGCTGGCGAGCTGGTCCGACAGGAGCTGGGCCGACGCCAGCAAATTGCGCAGGTCGTGGTTGATCTTGGACACCGCAAGGCCCAGGGCGGCGAGCCGGCTCTTCTGATTCAGCATCGACATCAGGTCGCGCTGCATGTCCGACAATTCGCGCTCGGCGACGCCGATCTCGTCGCTGCGCTGGCTCGGCACGATGATCCCCGCCGAGCTTTCCGGGTTTTCGTGGAAGCCGACCAGGCTCGCGGTCAGCCGCCGCATTGGCCTCACGAAGAGATAATGGAGGGCGAGATAGACGAGGCCCGCGGTCAGGACGCCGATGATCAGCGCGACCACGACGACATTGCGGGAGAAGCGGTACATCGCCTGCCGCAACGGCAATTCGTCGGTCACGATCTCGACGAACTGGGCGTTGCCGACGCCGGGGCCGACGATGCGAATGGCCTGGTTGCCGGTCTCCAGCATCATCTGGAACGAGCCGGTGATCGCCTCCCACACCGTCATGTCGCGCAAATCGACGTCGTGCCCGATCGCAGCGGGCAGATTGTCGCTGGCGAGCAGCCGGCGCTGCTGGCCCATCTTGATGGCGACGGCGCGGGCATTGATGCTCTTCAGGATCTCGCGCGAGAGCGAATCGGGGACCATGCCGAGCGGCGCGGCATCGAGCACCAGCGCTGCCGTGTTGGCGGCCGCCACGCGGTCGTTGAGCCGGTTGACCCAGAAGTTGGCGATGGCGGGCACGTAGAGCAGGATTGCGGCGATCATCACCAGGGGGACGGTGAGCAGCAGCAGCTTGCCCGACAGCCCAAGCCCGGCAGGCCCACGCGGCCGCGCCGCAGGCGGGTCCTGCAGATCCGTATCCTGGATCGGCTGGAAGTCTGTCGCTGCCACGAAATTCGCCCTCGCTGACTTGCCCGGTGAACGATCTGGCGGATGAAGGATGCGGCCCGCCCCCGGTCCGGTCAAATTACGGATCGCTAATATGCCGAGGTGGGATGTAGGTGCTGATCCGGCGAGTCGCTACCTCACGGGTTAAAAACCCCGCACAAACAGCGATATTCACCGGAATCGTGCGCTTGTGCGGCGTTGACGAAAACAAGGCGCTCCCTTATAAGCCGCGCGAATTGTCCGCGATGACCCGGTGTGACGCCGGGAGCGGCTCTCTTGGGGCCGAAAAAGGCCCGTTTTGGGCCGCATCTTCCGGACTTTACCATCAATTCTACAGGCAAATTGCCCGGTCAGCGGAGAAAAACCCGTGAAGCGGACTTATCAACCCAGCAAACTGGTGCGCAAGCGCCGTCACGGCTTCCGTGCCCGCCTCGCCACTGCCGGCGGCCGCAAGGTCCTCGCCGCCCGCCGCGCCCGCGGCCGCAAGCGTCTGAGCGCCTGAGCCGGACCCCCTTTTTGGGATTTCATCATGGATCGGCTGAGGCAGCGGGCGGATTTCCTCGCCGTTGCCAATGGCGCGCGGGTGAATAGTCCCGCGTTTGTCCTGCAAAGCCGCCGCCGCGACGATCTTGGCCCGATCCGGATCGGTTTCACCGTCACCAAAAAGAACGGCAACGCCCCCGAGCGCAATCGCATCCGGCGCCGGCTTCGCGAATTGGTGAAGCGGCTCGATCCGGTGTCGATGCAGCCCCACCATGACTATGTACTGGTCGGCCGAAGGGACGCGCTCTCGCGCGACTTCGCCACCATGCTCGACGATCTGCGCATAGCCTTCTCGAAGCCCGCGCGGCATACGGCCAAGGGGTCTCACAAGGGACCTGCGAAGGGGCGCGGCGAAAAGCCGGGCGCTGCCCCTGCCAGCCGCAAACCGGATTGATGACGAGACATTAGAGATGACCGACAATCGCAATACCATCCTCGCCGTCATTCTGTCGGGCCTCGTCCTGATCGCCTGGCAATATTTCTACAACGTGCCGCAGATGGAGAAGCAGCGCGCCCAGCAGCAGGCGCAGTCCGAGCTCCAGAAGACCACGCCGCAGCCGACCGCGTCCGCAACGCCGGGCGCCGCGCCGCAAGCCGGCAGTGCCGCGCAGCCATCGACGCCGGCCGCGAGCCAGCAAGGCCAGCCGGTCGTTGCCCGCGACGCCGCGATCGCGGCCAGCCCGCGCGTGAAGATCGACACGCCGCGGATCGCCGGCAGCATCTCGCTGAAGGGCGGCCGCATCGACGACATCGCGCTGGTGCAATTCCGCGAGACGGTCGACCCGAAGTCGCCGCCGATCATCCTCTATTCGCCCTCAGGTACGGCGGAGCCCTATTACGCCGAGTTCGGTTGGGTGGCGGCCACGGGCGTGACGGCGAAGATGCCGGATGCCCAGACCGTCTGGCAGCAGGACGGCAGCGGCAGCCTGACGCCGACGAGCCCGGTGGTGCTGAAGTGGGACAATGGCGACGGCCTCACCTTCCGCCGCACCATTGCGGTCGACGACCACTATCTCTTCACCATCAAGGACGAGGTGAGCAATGTCGGCAATTCGCCGGTCACGCTCTATCCGTTTGCGCTGATCTCGCGCCACGGCGCGCCGCAGGTCTCGGGCTACTACATCCTGCATGAAGGCCTGATCGGCTATCTCGGCGACCAGGGCCTGCAGGAATACGCCTACAAGAAGGTCGACGAAGCCAAGCAGGTGAACTTCAACAACGTCACCAACGGCTGGCTCGGCATCACCGACAAGTACTGGGCTTCGGCGCTGCTGCCCGACACCAATGCCAAGCTGCAGGCGCGCTTCTCGTCGAACCCATCAGGCAATCTCCACACCTATCAGACCGACTATCTGCTCGAGCCCGTCACCGTCGCGATCGGCGGCACCGCGGCGGCGAACGCGCGGCTGTTCGCGGGCGCCAAGGAAGCCGGCGTCGTCGGCGTGTTCCCATTCGCCGGCCTCGGCGGCTACAACAAGGAGCTCGGCCTCAACCACTTCGATCTCTTGATCGACTGGGGCTGGTTCTACTTCATCACCAAGCCGATGTTCCTCGGCCTCGACTTCTTCTACCGCCTCTTCGGCAATTTCGGCATATCGATCCTGCTCGTCACCGTGATCGTGAAGCTGTTGTTCTTCCCGCTGGCGAACAAGTCCTACGCCTCGATGGCGAAGATGAAGTCGATCCAGCCGCAGCTGCAGGCGCTCAAGGAGCGCTACCCCGACGACAAGGTGAAGCAGCAGCAGGAGATGATGGAGATCTACCGCAAGGAGAAGATCAATCCGGTCGCCGGCTGTCTTCCCGTGGTGATCCAGATCCCGGTGTTCTTCTCGCTCTACAAGGTGCTGTTCGTCACCATCGAAATGCGGCAAGCGCATTTCTACGGCTGGATCAAGGACCTCTCGGCGCCGGATCCGACCAACCTCTTCAACCTGTTCGGGCTCATCCCGTTCGATCCGACCACCATTCCGGTGTTCGGCCACTATCTCGCGCTCGGCATCTGGCCGATCATCATGGGCATCACGATGTGGTTCCAGATGAAGCTGAACCCGACGCCGCCGGATCCAACGCAGCAGATCATCTTCAACTGGATGCCGCTGATCTTCACCTTCATGCTGGCGGGCTTCCCGGCGGGTCTCGTGATCTACTGGGCCTGGAACAACCTGCTTTCGGTGGTCCAGCAGAGCTACATCATGCGCCGCAACGGCGTGAAGGTGGAGCTGTTCGATAATCTCAAGGCGACGTTCGCGAAGAAGGCGACGTAATCGTCATTGCGAGGAGCGAAGCGACGAAGCAATCCAGAATCCCTCCGCGGATGCATTTCTGGATTGCTTCGCTTCGCTCACAATGACGCGGGGAAACAGCGAGCTTCGCATGACCGACGACAAAGATGCGGAGCTGATCGAGGCCGGGCGCAAGCTGTTCGCCCGCGACTGGCAGTTCATCTGGGCCTCGCCCTCGATCCAGACGCTGCCGCCGATGGAGGGGCTGGAGATCGCCTTTGCCGGCCGCTCCAATGTCGGCAAGTCCAGCCTGATCAACGCACTCACGGGACGCAACGCGCTGGCGCGCACTTCGCATACGCCGGGCCGCACCCAGGAGCTGATCTTCTTCGAGGTCCCCGGGAAAAAGGACCTGCGCCTCGTCGACATGCCCGGCTATGGCTATGCCAAGGCGCCGAAGAGCCAGGTGGCGTCCTGGACCGAGCTGATCCACACATTCCTGCTGGGCCGCGCCTCGCTCGCGCGCGTCTACGTGCTGATCGACGCACGGCACGGCCTGAAGGATGTCGACCTCGAGATCCTGAAGACGCTCGACCGCTCCGCCGTCAGCTACCAGATCGTGCTGACCAAGGCCGACCAGGTGAAGGCCTCCGAGCTGCAATCGCGCATCGCCGAGACCGAGGCGGCATTGGCAAAACATCCGGCCGCGTTCCCGAACGTGCTCGCGACCTCGTCGAGGAGCGCGACCGGCATGGCCGAGTTGCGCGCCGCGATGGCGAAGCTGCTGGAAGAGCGGACTTCGTGATCATGGCGCACCGCCTGCTGATTGGGCTTGCCGGCTTGATGGGCGCCGCCGGCGTCGCGCTGGCCGCAGCCTCCGCCCACGGTGCAGATGCAAGCCGGCTTGCCTCCGCCAGCGCCATGCTGCTGTTTCATGCAACTGCCATACTTGCGGTGATTGGATTGCTGACGCGCGGCCTTCTGCACGGCGGAATTGGGCTCGTTGCGGCGGTTGGCTTCGTGATTGGCGCCGCGCTGTTCGCGGGCGACCTCACCTTGCGGCAATATGCCGGGCATTCGCTGTTTCCCATGGCGGCGCCGACGGGCGGGACGGTGATGATTGCGAGCTGGCTGGCGGTGACGCTGGCGGCGGTGGTGGCGAAGCCCAATCCGTAGCGTCGGCATGCCAGTCGCTCTTTGCGCCGCGCCCGCCAATCGGATAGAACGCGCATCGACCGACCCGCCAGCGAGACCGTGACATGACCGACATCTCCCCGCTCGACCAGGCCCGCATCCTGTCCGAAGCGCTGCCGCACATGCAGCAGTATGACGAGGAAACCATCGTCATCAAATATGGCGGCCATGCCATGGGCGACGAGGAGACTGCGAAGAACTTTGCGCGCGACATCGTGCTGCTGGAGCAGACCGCGATCAACCCGGTGGTGGTGCATGGCGGCGGGCCGCAGATCGCGACCATGCTCAAGCGCCTCGGCATCGTCTCGGAATTCGCAGCCGGCCTGCGCATCACCGATGCCGCGACCATCGAGATCGTCGAGATGGTGCTGGCCGGCTCCGTCAACAAGCAGATCGTCGGCTACATCAACGAGGCCGGCGGCAAGGCCGTGGGCCTGTCCGGCAAGGACGGCAACATGGTGAAGGCGACGAAGACGACGCGCACCATCGTCGATCCGGACTCGCACATCGAGAAGGCGGTCGATCTCGGCTTCGTCGGCGATCCCGAGAAGGTCGACCTCACCCTGCTCAACCAGCTGATCGGCTACGAGCTGATCCCGGTGCTGGCGCCGCTCGCGACCTCGAAAGAGGGCCAAACGCTGAACATCAACGCCGACACCTTTGCCGGTGCCGTGGCGGGCGCGCTGAAGGCCAAGCGCCTGTTGCTGCTCACCGACGTGCCGGGCGTGCTCGACAAGTCGAAAAAGCTAATCCCGCAGCTCTCGGTGAGGGACGCGCGAAAGCTGATCGCCGACGGCACCATCTCCGGCGGCATGATCCCGAAGGTCGAGACCTGCATCTACGCGCTCGAGCAGGGCGTCGAGGGCGTCGTCATCATCGACGGCAAGATGCAGCACGCGGTGCTGCTCGAGCTCTTCACCAACCAGGGCACGGGGACGCTGATCCACAAGTGATGAGCGAACGCGAGCAGCGGAAGAAGGTCGTCATGCCCGGGCTTGACCCGCCTGCGCGGCCAAAGCCGCTTCGGCGTGGCGAAGGCCCGGGTATCCACGGCTCTCGCATTGGTCCGTCATTCCGGGGCGCCCGAAGGGCGAACTACGGTGCGCAATTGCGCACCGGAGAATCTCGAGATTCTAAGGTGCGCAATTGCGCACCAGAGTTCGATGCTTTGCATCGCCCCGGAATGACGGGGGTGAAGCATCGCCGCTCGCCCCTCACCCGCTTCCTGATGACGCTGCCGGCGGCCGTCGTCTCGTTTGTCTTCTCCTCTGCACCCGCCTTCGCCGACCTCAAGATCTGCAACCGCATGTCCTATATCGTCGAGGCCGCGATCGGCATCGACGACAAGGCGGCCACCGCGACGCGCGGCTGGTTCAGGATCGATCCCGCCACCTGCCGCGTCGTGGTCCAGGGCACGCTGACCGCCGACCGCATTTTGCTCAACGCCCGCGCGCTCGGCGTCTACGGCGCCTCCCCGATCCCGCAGAACGGCAGCGACATGCTGTGCGTGGCACAGGACAATTTCGTCATCGCGGCGGCGCGACAGTGCCGCAGTGGCCAGACGCAGGTCCCCTTCACGCAGGTGACGCCGACGCAAAGCGACGACGGCAATCTGGTCACCTATCTCGCGGAGGATTCCGAATATGACGACGAGCAGGCGCGGCTCGCCGGCATCCAGCGGCTCCTGGTGATCATCGGCTACGACGTCGGCGCCATCGACGGCGTCGACGGGCCGAAGACGCAAGGCGCACTCGCCGCGTTCCTGAAGAGCCGCGGGCTGTCCTCCGACGCGGTGTCGTCGCAAAATTTCTTCAAGACCATGGTTGATGCGACGCAGGCGCCATCGGCGAGCGGCCTCACCTGGTGCAACGACACGCCACACAAGGTGATGGCGGCGATCGCCACCGACGACGGCAAGTCGGTGACCAGCCGCGGCTGGTACCGCATCGATCCCGGCAAGTGCCTGCACCCTGACGTGACCGGCCAGCCGAAGCAGATCTTCAGCTTCGCCGAAGCAGTCGATGCCGACAACCGCGCCATCAAGCTGAAGGACAGGCCGCTGAACTGGGGCGGCGACAAGCAGCTCTGCACGCGCGAGACCAAGTTCGAGACCGTTGAGCACACCGATTGCGCCGCGCGCGGATTTGCGGCGGCGGGCTTCGGCGCGGTGGACATGTCGAGCGGCGGCAAGACGCTGCGGTTTGCGGTGCCGTGATTGTAGTGGCGATGATGGCCGCACCAAAAGCTCCGCTGTCGTCCCCGCCTAGTGCGCAATTGCGCACGGGGGCGGGGACCCATAACCCCAGGGAGTGGTTGTGGCGCGAAGCCGGTAACCCCGAGTCTTCGCCAAACTCCTCCCTGTGGTTATGGGTCCCGGATCTGCGCTTACGCTTGTCCGGGACGACGGCGGAGGATTGGGCGACGATTGCGTTTGAAGGATAGAGAGTTGCGATGACCTCCCCCCGCACCTTCACCCACATCGACACCTGGGTGTTCGACCTCGACAACACGCTCTATCCGCATCACGTCAATCTGTGGCAGCAGGTCGATGCGCGGATCGGGGAGTTCGTGTGCAACTGGCTGAACGTCAGCCCCGCAGAAGCACGCAATATCCAGAAGGACTATTACCGCCGCTTCGGCACCACCATGCGCGGCATGATGACCCTGCATGGCGTCCGTGCCGACGACTACCTCGCTTACGTCCACAAGATCGACCACTCGCCGCTGGAGCCGAACCCGCAGCTCGGCGAGGCCATCGCCAAGCTGCCGGGGCGCAAGCTGATCCTGACCAACGGCTCGGTCGACCATGTCGATGCGGTGCTGGCGCGGCTCGGCTTTGCCGGCCATTTCGACGGCGTGTTCGACATTATCGCCGCCGACTTCGAGCCGAAGCCGGCGCCACAGACCTACCGGAAATTCCTCGCGGACCATGCGGTCGATACGACCCGCGCCGCCATGTTCGAGGACCTCGCCCGCAACCTCACGGTCCCGCACGAGCTCGGCATGACCACCGTGCTGGTGGTGCCCGACGGGACGAAAGAAGTGGTGCGCGAGGACTGGGAGCTGGAAGGCCGGGATGCGGCCCATGTCGACCACGTCACGGACGATCTGGCGGGGTTTTTGGCAAAACTATCTCCCAAATAACCGCCGTCGTCCTGGCGAAAGCCAGGACCCATTACCCCAGGCAGAAATTGTGGCGCGAGGCTGATCCCCACGAATCTTCGCTAAACTCCCCCCTGTGGTAATGGGTCCTGGATCGGCGCTCACTTCGTTCGCTTGTCCAGGACGACGATGCAAAGGACGACGCCGGAGCCTTGACTCCGCCCCCCCAAATCCTGAAAAAGCGCCCCAATCCCTCAAAATTCCCGATCCGAAGAGGAAATCCCGATGTCCCTGTCCGCCCTCGAATCCACCATCAACAGCGCCTTCGACGCGCGTGACGGCATCTCGACCACGACCAAGGGCGAGGTGCGCGAGGCCGTGGACCAGTCGCTGGAGATCCTGGACAAGGGCGAGGCGCGCGTGGCCGAGCGCGGCACTGACGGCAAGTGGAGGGTCAATCAGTGGCTGAAGAAGGCCGTGCTGCTGTCCTTCCGCCTCAACGACATGGGCGTCATTCCGGGCGGTCCCGGCAAGGCGACCTGGTGGGACAAGGTGCCCTCGAAGTTCGAAGGCTGGGGCGAGAACCGGTTTCGCGATGCCGGCTTTCGCGCGGTGCCGGGCGCCGTGGTCCGCCGCTCGGCCTTCATCGCCAAGAACGTCGTGCTGATGCCGTCCTTCGTCAATCTCGGCGCCTATGTCGATGAGAGCACCATGGTCGACACCTGGGCCACCGTCGGCTCCTGCGCGCAGATCGGCAAGCGCGTGCACATCTCCGGCGGCGCCGGCATCGGCGGCGTGCTCGAGCCGCTGCAGGCCGAGCCCGTCATCATCGAGGACGACTGCTTCATCGGCGCGCGCAGCGAGGTCGCGGAAGGCGTGATCGTGCGCAAGGGCGCGGTGCTGGCGATGGGCGTGTTCCTGGGCGCATCGACCAAGATCGTCGACCGCGAGACCGGCGAGGTCTTCATGGGCGAAGTGCCGGAATATTCGGTGGTGGTGCCCGGCGCACTGCCCGGCAAGCCGATGAAGAACGGCCAGATCGGCCCGAGCACGGCCTGCGCCGTCATCGTCAAGCGCGTCGACGAGCGCACGCGCTCGAAGACCAGCATCAACGAGCTGCTGCGGGATTGATATTCTCTCTCCTCCCTCTCCCCGCTCTTACGGGGAGAGGGTTGGGGTGAGGGGCCTCTCTCCGCACGTGAGATCGTCGAGAGACCTGTACCCCCTCACCCGGATTGCTTCGCAATCCGACCTCTCCCCGCAAGCGGGGCGAGGTGAAGAGGGCCCGCATCGAACCACCTAACTCTCCATCGCGACCAATTTCCGGGCGGCCCCTCCCGCCCGGAGCCGTTGGCATGGACTGGACCTGGTACCTCTTCCGCTTCGACGGCCGCATTGGCCGCGCTTTGCTATGGCAGGCGCTGCTGATCGTCGCGGTGCTGGCGGCATTGCTGGGAATCATCGGTCAGGTGATCCACCTCATCAGCGCCGAAGGGGCGTTGAAACTATCCATCAAGCTCGATTTCGACTTCGGTCTCGACGACCTCTTCAAGCTGGTCGATCCCCGAGCCTATCGCTCGCTGGCATCCCTCGATCGCACGGACCTGTTCCTGAAGGCGTCCGGCCTCGCGCTATTCTCATGGATTTTCCTGGCGACGACGATCAAGCGGCTGCACGATCGCGACAGGAGCGGCTGGTGGATCCTTGCCTTCTTCGCCGTCCCCGGGCTGTTCAGCCAGTTCTCGGACCTGCTGCCCGACTCCACCTGGATGCTTCCGTTCAGCCTGGCCGCGTCCGGCCTGTGGCTGTGGGGCTTCGTTGAAATGTTCATTGTGCCCGGCACCTCGGGCAGCAACCGGTTCGGCGCCGATCCGTTGGCCGACATCGAGGACGGCTCCGCACCGGCCGCGCCGCCCGCAAAAAGCTGGGACCAGCAACGCGAGCTCGAATTCGTGCCGCCCAGTGCTAGCCCACCCGGCGGCATGCATGTTAAGCGGGGCACATGACCGATGCTCTTTCGATTGCCCGCGATCTCATCCGCTGCCCCTCGGTGACCCCGGCCGATGCCGGCGCACTGGGGGTGCTTGAAAAAGCCCTCGGCGCCGCCGGTTTCACCTGCCACCGCGTGACCTTCAGCGAGGAAGGCACCGCCGACGTCGACAATCTCTATGCACGGATCGGCAGCGAAGGCCCGCACATCACCTTTGCCGGGCACACCGACGTGGTGCCGCCGGGCGACGAGAGCGCCTGGAGCGTCGGCGCGTTCTCTGGCGAAGTGAAGGACGGCATCCTGCACGGCCGCGGCGCGGTCGACATGAAGGGCGGCATCGCCTGCTCGGTCGCTGCGGTGCTGGAGCATCTCGCTGCGAACGGCGGCAAGCCGCGCGCGGACGGTGCGGGTTCGATATCCTTCCTGATCACCGGCGATGAAGAAGACGTCTCCATCAACGGCACCATCAAGCTCTTGAAATGGGCCGCCGAGCGCGGCGAAAAATTCGATCATTGTGTGCTGGGCGAGCCCTCCAATGTCGAGACGCTCGGCGACACCATCAAGGTGGGCCGCCGCGGCTCGCAATCCGGCACGCTTTACGTCGACGGCGTGCAGGGCCATGTCGCCTATCCGCACCGCGCGGCCAATCCGGTGCCGGATATCTCGCGGCTGATCGTGGCGATCTCCGACGAGCCGCTCGATCATGGCAGCGCCCAGTTCCAGGCCTCCAATCTCGAATTCACGTCAGTGGACGTCGGCAACAAGGCCTACAACGTCATCCCCGGCGAGGCCCGCGCAAAATTCAACATCCGCTACAACGACAACCACACCCAGGCGAGCCTGCGCGAGCTGGTCGAGACGCGCCTCGCCAAAGCCTGCGGCAACCGCATCAAGGCCCGCATCGTCTGGGAGCCGTCGAACTCCAACGTGTTCGTGACCAAGCCCGGCCCCTTCACCGATCTCGCGGTGTCCGCGATTGAGGAGGTGACGGGACGCAGGCCGGAGCTGTCGACTTCGGGCGGCACGTCGGACGCGCGCTTCATCTCGAGCTACTGCCCGGTGATCGAATTCGGCCTGGTCGGCCAGACCATGCACCAGGTCGACGAGCGCGTGCCGGTTGCGGATCTGGAGAAGCTGACGAAGGTGTATCGCGGGATATTGACGCGGTATTTCGCGTAAGGCGCACGCGCCTTACAGAGCTGAAATTCGCCGCCTACTTCTTCTTCCGCGCCTTCGGCTCCGGCGAGAGCGCCTGCGGGTCGAAGCCGACGTAGAAGATGTAGGAATCGGCGGTCGCAGCTGACGGCACCGGATAGGCCAGATCCTCGGCGATGAAGGTGAAGGGCACGCTGCCGCCCTCCGGCATCGCGACCGTGGTCCGGTAGGCCTTCGAGGCGATCACCTTCTCGCCGACGCCGCCCTGCACCACGGCGATGCGCAGGGGAACCTCGACCGTGGCTGGCGCTCCGGCGGGACCGGCGACGACGCGGCCCTGGATGCCGATCCGGGCCGTGATATCGCCACCGTTCCGGAAGCATTCGCGCGCCATCTTGGTGATCGAGGCCTGGAAGCGGACGTCGTTGCCGGCGGCCGGCTTGCCGCTGGCGCCGACCGCGTAGGTGGAGGCTCCGGCACGCACCGTGACCTGCGGGCAATCGACGTCGTCGTCAGCCGCCGGCTGGCCGGGCGCGGGCGCCGGCTTGGGCTCTGCCGGCTCGTCGGACTTGCCGCCGAACAGGCTCTTGAAGCGATCGCTCAACGACTGGGCCGCTACCGGCGAAACGGAGGCGAGCGCGACCGATAACGCCAACGCGACCGCCGTCCCCCGCCGCAACGTCGTCCGCGACGACCGAAGCTCCTTCACCATCAACGCCCACACTCCATGACAATGTTCCGGCCGATCGCCGGCCATGCGGGTTATATCGCCAAAATCGGCGAACCCAAGGCAGCAAAAAGGGGATTTGGCCCGCACCAATCGGGCGGCTCAGCCGCGGAAATCCTCGTGCAGCAGGCCGAACAGCAGGTGGTCCTGCCAGACCCCGTTGATGCAGAGATAGCGGCGGGCGAGGCCCTCCCGGGAGAAGCCGCACTTCTCCAGCACCCGGATCGACGGCGCATTGGTGGGGATGCAGGCGGCCTCGACCCGGTGCAGATTGAGCTCGCCGAACAGCGTCGGCAGCAGCACCCGGAGCGCCGCCGTCATGTAGCCGCGATGGGCATGGGGCTGGCCGATCCAATAGCCGATTGTGCCGGCCTGCACGATGCCGCGCCGGACATTGGCGAGCGTGATGCCGCCGACCATGGCGCTGTCGAGCTCACGGAAGATCAGGAAGGGGTAGGAGCGGTCCGCGGCGATGTCCTCGGAATAGCGGCGCAGGCGGCGGCGGAAGCCGGAGCGGGTCAGATCGTCCGACGGCCAGATCGGCTCCCAGGGCGTGAGATAGTCGCGGCTGGTCTCGCGCAGGTGAGCCCATTGCAGGAAATCCGACATCTGCGGCGCGCGCAGCAACAGACCGTTGCCGCGCGGGGCGAGGGCGGCGGGTCCACTGGACGGCAGGCGAAAGAGGGCCATGGTGATGCTTCCCGGGGCAATGGCGCCGTAAGGGGGCTCCTAATGCAGCCGCGCCTTGGCACGTGCCCGAGTCAATCCTTCCGCAAAAGACACCGCCGTGTCCAGACCCCTGCCGCTGCCTAATGCGACAACCGCAGGCCGGCTACGCGAAAGCAGCGCACGCGCCGCGTCCCGGGTCGATTCGACGCTGACGGCGTCGATCCGGGCCACCAGTTCCTGCACCGTCTGCGGCCGGCCATAGGCGAGCACATGCCGGGCGAGCTGCTCGGCGCGGGACGAGCAGCTCTCCAGCGCCATCAGGAGCCCTGCCTTCATCTGCGCCTTGGCGCGCGCGATCTCGGCCTCGGTCAGCGTCTCCACCGAATCGTTCATGATGTCGACCACGACCTCCATCATCTCCGGCGCGTCGGCCGGATCGGTACCGGTGTAGAGGCCGAAGAAGCCGGTATCGGTATAGGGCGCGTGGAACGAGTAGATCGAGTAGCAGAGGCCGCGCTTCTCGCGCACCTCCTGGAACAGCCGCGACGACATTCCGCCGCCGAGGACGTTGGTGAAAACCTGAAGCGAAAAAAGCGACAA
This sequence comes from Bradyrhizobium sp. cir1, assembly GCF_014198245.1. Taxonomy (GTDB): domain Bacteria; phylum Pseudomonadota; class Alphaproteobacteria; order Rhizobiales; family Xanthobacteraceae; genus Bradyrhizobium. The sequence goes on along the minus strand of NZ_JACIHE010000013.1, from coordinate 61,331 downwards.
GTCGTTCTGCGGCACGCCTTCCAGCGCCAGCGTCAGATGCGCCTGCTCGAGCTCGCGATGCACCACCTTGGCGCCGCCCTTGCCGAACTGGGCGGCTTGCGGCTTCGGGCCCGGCGTCGCCTCGAAGCTCGCAAAGCGCTTCTCGACCTCGGCGACCACCTGGCTGTGATCGACCGCGCCGGCGGCCGCCACCACCATGTCGGGGCCGCGATAATGCGTCGAGAGATAGCCGCGCAGCATGTCGCGGTTGAAGCTGCGCAGCGTCTTGGCGGTGCCGAGCAGCGACCGGCCCATCGGCTGGTCGGGATAGCAGAGCTCGTTGAGATGCTCGAACACGACGTCGTCGGGCGTGTCCTGCGCCGCGCCGATCTCCTGCACGATGACGTTCTTCTCGCGCTCCAGCTCGTCCGGCTCGAAGGCGGGATTGGCGAGGATGTCGGCGAGCACATCGAGCGCGAGCGGCACGTCGGCCTTCAGCACCCGCGCATAATAGGACGTGGTCTCGGTCGAGGTGCCGGCATTGAGGTCGCCGCCGACCGCCTCGATCTCCTCGACGATCTCGCGCGAGGAGCGCTTCGTCGTGCCCTTGAACGCCATGTGTTCCAAGAGGTGCGAGATGCCGTGCTCGTTGGGCTTCTCGTCGCGTCCGCCGACGCCGGCCCAGACGCCGAGCGCGGCGGTTTCGAGATGAGGCATCTTGTCGGTGACGACGGTGAGGCCGGACGCAAGCTTGGAAATCTCGACGCTCATCCGGCAACTCCCTGCTTTGCGGCGCGGCTGACCGACAGCACGAACCGCTCGACCTCGGCCTGATCGTTCTTCATCACCTTCATGTGTTCGGATTTGGTCATGAGACCGTCGAGCCAGGCCGGCAGTTGCGGCCGCTGGCCGCAGGCCGCTTCGACCGCATCGGGGAATTTGGCCGGATGGGCGGTGGAGAGCACGATGCTGGGCACCGTGGTGTCGGTGGTGTCGCGGTCGGCGACAGCGAGCGCCACCGCGGTGTGGGGGTCGACCAGCTCGCCCGCCTCGCGCCAGGCGGCGCGGATCGCAGCCGCAGTCTCGGTCTCGTCGGCGCGCCCGGCATCGAACTCCTCGCGGATCGCGGCCAGCGTCGCGTCGGGCAGCACGAAGCGCCCGGACTGCTTCAAAGAATCCATCAGACGGCGCACGCCGGCGGCATCGCGCCGGCCGGCCTCGAACAGCAGCCGCTCGAAATTCGAGGAAATCTGGATGTCCATCGACGGCGACGCCGTGGCATGCACCTCGCGCACCTCGTAGATGCCTGTCTTGAGCGTGCGCGCCAGGATGTCGTTGACGTTGGCGGCGATACGCAGCGTGCGGATGGGGAGGCCCATGCGCTTGGCGACGTAGCCTGCGAAGATGTCGCCGAAATTGCCGGTCGGCACCACGAAATCCACCGCGCGCGCCGGCGCACCGACGGCAACGGCGGAGGTGAAGTAGTAGACCACCTGGGCGACGATGCGCGCCCAGTTGATGGAGTTGACGCCGGAGAGCGAGGTCGCATCGCGGAAGCGATGGTTGTTGAACATGCCCTTCACGAGCGCCTGGCAGTCGTCGAAAGTGCCTTCGATGGCGAGCGCATGGACGTTGGCCGCGCCCGTCGTCGTCATCATCCGCTGCTGCACCTCGGAGATGCGGCCATGCGGAAACAGCACGATGAGGTCGACGTTCTCGAGCCCTGCGAAGGCTTCGACCGCGGCGCCGCCGGTATCGCCGGAGGTCGCGACCACGATGGTGGTGCGCTGGCCGCGCTTTTCGAGCACGTGGTCCATCAGCCGCGAGATGAGCTGCATCGCCACGTCCTTGAAGGCCAGCGTCGGACCGTGGAACAACTCCAGCACGAACTGGTGCGGCGACATCTGGCGCAGCGGCACCACGGCGGGATGGCGGAAGGTGGCATAGGCCTCGTTCGCCATGCGGCCGAGCTCGGCATCGGAGATCTCGCCGGCGGCGAAGGGCCGGATCACGTCGACCGCGACCTCCCAATAGGGGCGGCCGAAGAAGCCGGCGATGGTCTCGGCCGGGAGCTGGGGCCACGTCGCCGGTACATACAGGCCGCCGTCACGGGCAAGCCCGGTCAGCATCACGTCGCAGAAGCCGAGTTCAGGGGCCTCGCCCCGGGTCGAGATATAACGAGTCAAACTGCCCTCCAAAGGCCGGCCGGGCCGCAGCCAGATCCGTAAGCCTTTGATTTTACGAAATTACTTGTCAACAGCCAGAGGCTTCGGGCCACCATAAAGTGTTTTGCGGCATCGGGAAACCGCTTCCCGCTCGGGCCTTTCCAACGAAAAGGGCTGCGGCGATGCCGCAGCCCTCTCTTGGAAGGTCTGTCGTTGATATGTGCAGACCAGTTTGGCTCGTCCGGGGCGCCTGCCCGCTAAAACTGTTGCTGCAAGCTTTCGTCGCCTGTCACGAAATCGTCAAGAGCCAAAACCGCGCACGCCGCAAATGTTCCTGTCTTTCCCGGCGCATGTGAATGCCGCTGCTCCAGATACGAGCAAATCGAGAGGGCATTTTGCCGCTCTTTCCCGAACTTCAGATCAAGACAGGAACGAACGCCGCCTCGGTCCATTGTGCCGGGGGGTTGGCGTCCGCCGCCGGCCATGCATTGCCCGGCCGGCGGAAGCGCCGATCCGTCGGCCGAACCGCTGCATCCTGAAGCAGCCGGTTCGGTCGCTGGCGGCAAGTCAGCCCATCCCGATTTCCACGGCAATCCGGATCAGGTCGGAATGGTTCTTGGCGCCAAGCTTCTGCTTGAGCAGCGACGTGGTGTTGGCGACGGTCTTGTAGGAGATGCCGAGCGCCTCGGCGACCTCGACGATCTTGTCGCCGCGGCCGAGCAGGCGGAGAATCTCCAGCTCCCGCGGCGTCATCTGCGAGGCCGGATTGGCCTTGATCGCGGCGCCGGAGAAGGTCACGGCCTCCGCCAGCTGCGGCGAGATGAAATTGTCGCCCGCGACCACCTTGCGCACCGCTTTCAGCAGGATCCGGGGATCGTCGCCCTTGGAGACATAGCCCTGGGCCCCAAGCTCGACCGCCCGCACCACGAAGGCCGGATCGTCATTCATGCTGAACATGATGATCTTGGCCTCGGGATCGTCTTTGCGTATGCGTCGCATAAGCTCGAAGCCGGAGACGTCGGGCAGGCTGATGTCGATCACGGTGACGTCGGGCCGCTTGCTGACATAGGCACGGTGACCGGATTTGGCGTCGCCGGCCTCGTCGATCCGGATCGAATGGTCGGAGGCAAACAGGGTGCGGCAGCCGGACAGCACCACGGGGTGGTCGTCGACAATGAGAATCCGGGTCGCCGGCTTGGCAATATCTTGCATCGCGCGCTCTCTTGTTTTGCGACTCATAGACCGGCGGGAACAAATGGAAAGAGAAAATCACGCCGATACGCGTTAGAATTGACCTAATGTGGCAACGACTTCCGTTCAGAACGCAACTGTTTCTTCCGCTCGGCGCAGGTTTTCTCGCGGCGCTGGTCCTGGGCGGCATATTGCTGCAGATATTTGCAACCGGTCAACTGGCCGACGAGAACGAGCCGGCTCGACGTTCGACCAAAACGATCGCCGCCGCGCTCAACAACACGCTGCGCGCCTCGGACGATCCGCAGAAAACGCTCGAGGCCTTCGTCCAATCCCTGGACACCTCCTCCGATATCCAATTCCGCGCAGTGGAGGCGGGTCCCATTTCCTCCGCGAAGGACGGTCTGCGCAACCTGCAGACAGTGCCGCAGTGGTTTCTCCACCTGCTGACCATGCCGGACATCGACGCTGCGTCGCCGGTGGTCATTGACGGCAGGCATGTCGGCGACATCGTCTTCCTGCCGGACCTGTCGGCCGACCTGTTCGAGAAGTGGATCGGCTTCCTCGCGCTGACCAGCCTTGTCGTCGTGCTGATGGCGCTCACCGGCACCATCGCCTATCTGTTCGCGGGATCGGTGGTGCGCCCGCTGCAATATCTCGGCGAAGGACTGACGCGAATACGGCGCGGCGACTACGCGACGCCGATCCCGGTCGAAGGGCCGCCCGAGATCCGGCGCAGCTGCGAGGCGGCGAACGCCCTGGCTGCAACGCTCGCACAATTGAGCCATGACAATCGCGACCTGTTGCACCGCCTGGTGTCGCTTCAGGACGACGAGCGGCGCGATCTCGCCCGCGATCTGCACGACGAGCTCGGCCCGCTCCTGTTCAGCATCCGCGCCGGCACGATCTCGCTGATCGAGGCCTCCTCACCGGCAGGAAATCTCGGCAATTCGGCGGAGGAGGTGCTGCAATCGGTCGAGGCGCTCCAGCAGACCAACCGCCGCATCCTCGACCGGCTGCGCCCGCTCTATATCGAGGAATTGGGGCTGGAGACGAGCGTGCAGACGCTGCTTCGAAACTTTCGCAAGCAGGCACCGCATATCGGCCTGACGGCCACGATTGATCCCGGCCTCAACGCGATCGACGGACCGCTGGCCCAGACCGTCTACCGCGTGATCCAGGAGGCGCTGACCAACGTGCTGCGCCATGCCGGCGCGAGCAACGCCGACGTGCAGGCGGCGATCGTCGGCGACGCGCTCGTCATCGAGATCTCCGACGACGGCGGCGGCTTTCCCGAGGGCAATGTGTTCGGCCGCGGCCTGACCGGCATGCATGAGCGCGTGCGCGCACTCAGCGGGTCGCTGTCATTGCTGCGCGCGGACCACCGAACCCATGTGCGCTGCCGCCTGCCCGTGGAGAGGGCGCGAGACGCGCTTTAAAGCGCGATGAGATTGGGATGAATCGTCATCGCGCTTTAGCTTGTTGTTTACGCATGATCTTTCCGGAAAACCGCTTCGCACTTTTCCGGATCATGCTTTAGCACGCGCAGCCGCCGTGGGCGTTCTGTCGCGCGGGCGTGCACAGCGTGCTGTAGATCTTGCCTTCCGGGCTGAAGCGAAACGAGGCGTGAATACGCAGCGCGCCCGCGACGGAATATTCGAGATCGACGCCATGCGGCGCCGGCTCGATCTCTTCCAGCCCGAAACCCGCCGCCAGGTAGGCGCTGAGCCGCGATCCCCAGTAGCTTTCGAGCTCGCGTCGGCCGCGATGATAGTGCTGCGTGCCGTTGCACATGCACTCGACCTCCGCATCGTCCGCATAGAGGTCGAGCAACGTCGCAAGGTCGCCCGTCCTGCAGGCATCCACCCAGTCGACGACAATTCCCATCTGATCGAAATCGCTCACGCTGCATTCCTGTCTGCCGCGGACACACTCAAGCACGGCTTAGGATCACACTCGTGAATATGTGTTGAATAATAAAGCCCGGGCGATTCCGGGTTCCGTCCGGGAACCTACGGATGGTTCAGACCGAGCGCCGTCCTTTCATCCAGACGCCGAAAGCGATCAGCACGGCGCCCGCAAGCGCGAACCAGGTGACGGCGTATTGCAGGTGATCGTCCTTCAGATGCACGTCCAGCGCACCGGGGCGCGGAATTCCGTTGTCCGGCGCCGGCTGCTCCAGGTCGAGATAGAACGGTGCCACAGCGCCCCAATGAAGCGCGCTTGCGATCGCGAGATGATCGCGCACGAACCAGAGCCGCTTGTCGCGATTCTCCGCCGGAGTCATCCAGTTAGGTGCCTCGGGAAAGCGGAGATAGCCAGTGAGCGCGACGGGCTGCCCGGTGACGAGCTTCTTCACCGCACGGTCCTCGATGCTGCGGTCCTGCATCGTGTTCTCGATGAAGCCCGCATCGATCACGACCATCTCGCCGGTCGGGAGCCGCGCCGGCAGGAAGGCCCAGGTGCCGGGACCTGAAGCGTCCTTGCGTACGGCCGAGCCGGACGAATAGACCATCGCATCGGGCAGCGGGGCGTAGGTCGCGGTGAAGCTGATACGGCGGAATTCATCGCGGGCGGAATTGAGCGCCGCCCATTGTGCGGACGGCGGCAGCGCAACGGGAGCCGCCGCCAGACGCTCGGTGAGCGCCGCGATCAGCTCGTGCTTGGCCGTCCGGCGCTGCAATTGCCAGACGCCGAGCGCGACGAAGGAAGCGGTCAGGACCAGCGTGAACAGCGCGAAGCCGGCCACGCGAGGCTTGCGCGCAGGCTGGTTCATTTCGTGCGGTCGATCGGCCGGCCCGGCGCCGCCTTGTGGTGGAATTGCAGCGCGATCAGCAGCGACTTCATGGAGCGCAGCGGCAGCAGCGTGGTGGCGAGGATCAGCGGCAGCCAGAGCACCGCATGCAGCCAGAACGGCGGCTGATACTTGACCTCGACGACGAGCGCGCAGCCGACCACAATCGCGCCGGCCAGCATGATGATGAAGATCGCTGGACCGTCGCCGGCATCGATGAAGGCATAGTCGAGGCCGCAGCGATCGCAAGCGGGGGCGAGGTTGAGGAAGCCCGCATAGAGCTTGCCCTGGCCGCAGCGCGGACATTTGCAGGCAAGCCCGCGCATCGCGCTTTGCAGAACGGTGGTTTCAGGCTCGGATGGACCGGCGGTATCGTTCATGATGGCGTACTTTATCACATTTCCCGTAGAATCTTTCGGCGGCCGGAAAGCGAAAGGGCGGCCCTGCGGCCGCCCTTTCCAATCAATCCAACACAGCTCAGTGCGCGCCGTGAGCCATGGCCTCGGCACCTTGTCCCCACACATAGATGCACAGGAACAGGAACAGCCAGACCACGTCGACGAAGTGCCAGTACCAGGCCGCAAACTCGAAGCCGAGATGCTGCTTCGGCGTGAAGTGGCCGGCATAGGCGCGCGCCAGGCACACGATCAGGAAGATGGTGCCGACCAGCACGTGGAAGCCGTGGAAGCCGGTGGCCATGAAGAAGGTCGCGCCATAGACGTTGCCCGCGAAAGAGAACGCCGCGTGGCTGTACTCATAGGCCTGCACGCAGGTGAAGAGCGCGCCGAGCACAACGGTGAGGATCAGGCCGTATTTGAGGCCCTGGCGATCGTTTTCAAGCAGCGCGTGGTGGGCCCAGGTCACGGTGGTGCCTGACGTCAGCAGGATCAGCGTGTTCAGCAGCGGCAGGTGCCAGGGATCGAAGGTCTCGATGCCCTTGGGCGGCCAGGTGCCGGGCACCGCGCAGGCGCCGGCCTGCGTGCCGAGGCCGCAGCCGAACACCGCATCGCGGGTGGCATGGACGGCGTCGGCCGGAAACAGCGCCGCGTTGAAATAGGCCCAGAACCAGGCCACGAAGAACATCACCTCGGAGGCGATGAACAGGATCATGCCATAGCGGTGATGCAGCTGCACGACTCGGGTGTGGTCGCCCTTGTACTGGGCTTCCTTGATCACGTCGCCCCACCAGCTCGCCATGGTGTAGAGCACGCCGACGGTGCCGACGCCGAACACGATCGGGGCGGCCGCGAACATGTGATGCATCCAGGCGATCGCACCGACCGCCATGATGAAGGCCGAGAGCGAACCGACGGCCGGCCAGGGAGAGGGATCGACCAGGTGATAGTCGTGATGCTTGGTGTTCGCCGTAGCCATTTCCGTCTCTCTCCTCAATCCCGTGCCTGTCCGGCACTTATCCCCTTGTTTCCAACCCCTGAGCGACAGGCCCGGCGGTCAGAGATTTCCCTTGCGTCTGTCGCCCTCGCCGGATGCGAGCGGCTTCACCACCGGATCCTTCACCGGATAGAACGTGTAGGACAGCGTAATCGTGTTCAGCCTGTCGTTCTCGTGATCGTCGGCGATCGATGGATCGACGTAGAACACGACCGGCATCTCGCGCTTCTCGCCCGGCGCCATGGTCTGCTCGGTGAAGCAGAAGCAGTTGATCTTCTGGAAGTAGGAGCCGACCGTCAGCGGCGCGACGTTGTAGGCGGCTTGCCCCGCGGTGGTGCGCGCGGCCTGGTTGGTCACGGTGTAGAAGACCGTCACGACCTGACCGATATTGATCTCGATCTCGCCCTGCTCCGGCTCGAACTTCCAGGGCAGGCCGGGCGCGACGTTGGAATCGAAGCGCACGGAAATCTTTCGTGCAATGGGACCGCTCGCCGGCGCGGAGGTCGCGACCTGTGTCGTGCCGTTGAAGCCGGTGGCGCGGCAGAACCAGTTGTAGAACGGCACCGCCGCATAGGAGGCGCCGACCATCAGCGCCACCACGCCGCCGCAGATCGAGGCGACCAGCGCGTCGCGGCCAAGACCACCGAAACGACCCTTGGAACGGCCCTTGGCCGTCCGGCTCTGATCCCGCGATATGGTCGGCTCGTGATCCATGTTTCCTACATCGGCCGGACTAGCACTGCCGGTCCCTTGACCATGGTGACGGCGAAGAACAGCACCACCAGCACGCCGAGCGCGAGTGCGATCGCGATCGAACGCTGACGACGGCTCTTCTGCTGCGCCTCGGTGAGGACGATTCCGTCTGGCTCGCGTTTGTCAGCCATTCCTGCCTCATGCGCCCCCAACCATCGGAGCAAGCGCCCGGACCACGACCTCGGCCAGCAGGGTCGCGAACAGCGCGAACAGATACAGGATCGAGAAAGCAAACAGTTTTCGCGTCGCGCGCAGCGACGCAGCTCGCGTCCGGCGCATATAGACGTTGATGGCGAGCACCAGCATGCCGGCGCCGAGGATCAGCGAGACCACGCCGTAGATGGCGTCGAAATAGCCGAGCGCCCAGGGCGCAGCGGCCACCGCGATCAGCACGACGGTGTAGAGCAGGATCTGCAGACGCGTCGCATCGGGGCCGGCGACGTTGGGCAGCATCGGAATGCCGGCGCGCGCATAATCGTCGGAGCGGAACAGCGCCAGCGCCCAGAAATGCGGCGGGGTCCAGAAGAAGATGATGGCGAACAGCAGCAGCGGCTCGACGTCGACCGTGCCCGTCACGGCGGCCCAGGCCACCACCGGCGGCAGCGCGCCGGCGGCACCGCCGATCACGATGTTCTGCGCGGTCCAGCGCTTCAGCCACATCGTGTAGATCACGACATAGAAGAAGATGGTGAAGGCGAGCAGCGCGCCCGCGATCCAGTTGACGAGGATGCCGAGCGTCATCACCGAGAAGAAGGCGAGCGTCGTGCCGAATGCCATCGCCTCGGGACGGGTGATGCGGCCCCGCGGGATCGGCCGGTTCGCCGTGCGCGACATCTTGGCGTCGATGTCGCCTTCGAGCGCCATGTTCAGCGCGCCGGAGGCACCGGCGCCGACGGCGATACAGAGCAGCGAGGTGATCGCGAGCACGGGATGGAAATGCCCGGGCGCCATCGCCATCCCGACCAGCGCGGTGAAGATCACCAGCGACATCACCCGCGGCTTCAGCAGCGCAATGTAGTCGCGCACCTCCGCTTCGGAGATGCGGGGATTGATGTTGACGGCGTTGTGGTCGAGGACGGACACTAATTCAACTCGCTTCGTTATAGAGCCGCGGCGCCCATGACGGGCGCCGCGGGAGCTTGCTTACTGCACGCGGGGCAGCACTTCGAACTGGTGGAAGGGCGGCGGCGAGGACAGAGTCCACTCCAGCGTGGTTGCGCCAGCACCCCAAGGATTATTGCCCGCCGGCACCCTCTTCATGAAGGCGTCGAGCACACAGTAGAGGAAGATCAGCACGCCGAAGCCGGAGATGTAGGAGCCGAGCGACGAGACCAGGTTCCAGCCCGCAAACGCATCGGGATAGTCGACGTAGCGGCGCGGCATGCCCGACAAACCGAGGAAATGCTGCGGGAAGAACACCATGTTGACGCCGACGAAGGTGACCCAGAAGTGCGCTTTCGCCAGCGTCTCGTTGTACATGTAGCCCGACATCTTCGGGAACCAGTAGTACCAGCCGGCGAAGATCGCGAACACCGCACCCAGCGACAGCACGTAGTGGAAGTGCGCGACGACGTAGTAGGTGTCCTGGAGCACGCGGTCGACGCCGGCGTTCGCCAGCACGACGCCGGTGACGCCGCCGACCGTGAACAGGAAGATGAAGCCCACCGCCCAGATCATGGGGGCGCGGAACTCGATCGAGCCGCCCCACATCGTGGCGATCCAGGAGAAGATCTTCACGCCGGTCGGGACCGCGATCACCATGGTCGCGGCGACGAAATAGGCCTGCGTCGCCGAGGACATGCCGACCGTGTACATGTGGTGCGCCCACACCACGAAGCCGATGCCGCCGATTGCGACCATGGCGTAGGCCATGCCGAGATAGCCGAACACGGGCTTGCGCGAGAACGTGGAGACGATCTGGCTGATCATGCCGAAGCCGGGCAGGATCAGGATGTAAACTTCGGGGTGGCCGAAGAACCAGAACAGGTGCTGGAACAGCACGGGGTCGCCGCCACCGTCGGGCGCGAAGAAGGTGGTGCCGAAATTGCGGTCGGTGAGCAGCATGGTGATCCCGCCGGCGAGCACCGGCAGCGACAGCAGTAGCAGGAACACCGTCACCAGGATCGACCACACGAACAGCGGCATCTTGTGCAGGGTCATGCCCGGCGCGCGCATGTTGAAGATCGTGGTGATGAAGTTGATCGCGCCCAGGATCGAGGAGGCACCGGCGAGGTGCAGCGACAGGATCGCGAAGTCGACGGCCGGGCCCGGATGGCCCGTGGTCGACAGCGGCGCGTAGATGGTCCAGCCGGCGCCGACGCCGTTGCCGCCCGGCTCGCCCTCGACGAAGGTCGACATCAAGAGCAGCGCGAAGGAGGCCGGCAGCAGCCAGAACGAGATGTTGTTCATGCGCGGGAACGCCATATCAGGCGCGCCGATCATCAGCGGCACGAACCAATTGCCGAAGCCGCCGATCATCGCCGGCATGACCATGAAGAAGATCATGATCAGACCGTGCGAGGTCACGAAGACGTTGTAGGTGTGCGACTCGTGGAAGAGCTGCACGCCGGGATACATCAACTCGGCGCGGATCGCGATCGACATCGCCGCACCGATGATGCCGGCGATGACCGCGAAGATCAGGTACATCGTGCCGATGTCCTTGTGGTTGGTCGAATAGACGTAGCGCCGCCATCCGGTCGGATGGGCGTGCTCGTGTCCGTGGTCTTGCGCGTGATCGCCGTGTGCCGCTGCGCTCGTTGCCATTTTCAAATCCTGCCTTGCGTCCCAATCGGACCTTTGGAGGTCCCGCCCTCTTATGTCGATTTCAGTCCCCTCGAGCCTTGCCCGGCGCTTACTGCGTCGGGCCGGCCGCGGAGGCGTAGGTGCTGGCGCCGCCGCTCGCGAATTTCTTCTTCGCCGTCTCGACCCAGGAGGCGAACTCCTGGTCGCTCACCACGCGCACCGCGATCGGCATGAAGGCGTGGTCCTTGCCGCACAGCTCCGAGCACTGGCCGTAATACATGCCGACCTTGGTGGCCTTGAACCAAGTTTCGTTCAAGCGGCCGGGGATGGCGTCGATCTTGATGCCAAAGGACGGCACCGCGAAGGAGTGAATGACGTCGGCGCCTGTGGTCTGGACGCGAATCACCTTGTTGACGGGAACCACCATCTCGTTGTCGACACCGAGCAGCCGCGGCTGCTTGTCCTGGGCCATCAGCGAGTCGAACTCGAACTTGCCGTTATCGGGATAGGCGTAGGACCAGTACCACTGCTTGCCGGTGGCCTTGATGGTCAGGTCCGCCTTCGGCACATCGAGCTCGAGGAACAAGAGGCGGAACGACGGCACCGCGATGCCGACCAGGATCAGCACCGGAACCAGGGTCCACACCACCTCGATCAGCGTGTTGTGGGTGGTCCGCGACGGCACCGGATTGGCCTTCGCGTTGAACTTGATGACCACGACGATCAGCAGCGCCAGGACGAACAGCGTGATCAGGGCGATCAGCACGAACAGGAAGTTGTGGAACCAGACGATGTTGTCCATCACCGGCGATCCGGACTGCTGGAGCCTCCACTCCCACGGCGCCGGCTGCCCGAGCTCGGCGAATGCCACGCCGCCCGTCGCCAGCGTCAGGCCAGCCGCCACCAAGGCGATGGTCGCCAATCCCAGCAAATGCCGGCCTACCCGGCCCATCGACATCCTCATGCCGTTCGCGCTCCCCTTACGAAATCACCCCAAGTGCGTCCCCCTATTTCCGGGAAACGCTTATTCGATCCGTCCGTCTGACGAACCGCCGCTCAAGAATACCTCTAAGAGGAATTGGGGCCAGATCGCTAGAACGCCGAAATCAAGCCTCTCAAACCATAATTCTTGATCTATCGCAATGCAGTCTTGAGCCCCGTCTGTCAGCGATCACCCGCAAGATATTTCCTAGTAACATCAGACAAAAATACCGTTTCCCGGGATGCCGCGGCTTGACAGCGGAATTGCCCGCTGTAGGCACTTGCGAACGGCCGCACAGGAACCTGATTCGTGCCGGCGGTGGCGGCCTCGGCGGCGCGGAATTTGCTTGGGAATTGCCTTCAAGACGCCGTCATTTCCGTATCAGTCCACCCGCGCAAGCGACCCAAGCGAGCAGAGGGACCGACCCCGATGGGGCTTTCGAGATGCATGGCAAGGCAGGCTGACGGCCTCTCGGCGCTGGCAGCCCTGCTGGCTGCGGTCGTTCTCCTGGCCCTTCCGGGCCTTGCCCATGCGCAGGGCGCGGTGCGCTCCGTCCATGGCGACTGGCAGATCCGCTGCGACACCCCGCCGGGCGCCCAGACCGAGCAATGCGCCCTGATCCAGAGCGTGGTGGCGGAAGACCGCTCCAATGCCGGCCTGACCGTGATCGTGCTCAAGACCGCCGACCAGAAGAGCCGTCTGATGCGCGTGGTCGCCCCGCTCGGCGTCCTGCTGCCCTCCGGCCTCGGCCTCAAGCTCGACAACCAGGACGTCGGCCGCGCCGGCTTCGTGCGCTGCCTGCCCAATGGCTGCGTCGCCGAGGTCGTGATGGACGACAAGCTGCTCGGCCAGCTTCGCACCGCCAAGACCGCCACCTTCATCATCTTCGAGACCCCGGAAGAAGGCATCGGCTTCCCGCTCAGCCTGAACGGGCTCGGCGAGGGCTACGACAAGCTGCCGTAGGCGATATCCCTCGCACATTCTCAATCCCGTTATCCTGAGGCGCGAGTTCGGCAGCGCAATCGCGCTGCCGTGCGAGCCTCGAAGGATGAACGGCCGAGCTGCCGGCCGGGCCGTCGCCCTTCGAGGCTCGCCGAAGAGGTGAGCGCCTCCAGCGACAACGGCTCCGCCGTTGCGCGGGGGTGACGGTGATGGACCAAAGCTTTCGATCTGCGCTTCGGATATGACAATGATTTCAATCATGTCGTTTCGGTAATGTGACGGCCCGCCCTCTCGCCGAACGGTTCGGAAGCCATTATCTTGCCCGACATCTCTCCGACAATGGGTGATCGATGACCAACCCCGCCACAACCTCCCTGCTCGACCGTGCCAATCTCGACCGCGACCAGGTTCGCAACGAGGTCGCGCGCGGGCTTTCCGGCGCCGACGACGGCGAGCTGTTCCTGGAATACAGCCAGACCGAAGCGCTGATGTTCGACAATGGGCGGCTGAAGCAGGCGACCTACGACACCTCGCAGGGTTTTGGGCTTCGCGCTGTCAAGGACGACGCGGTGGGTTACGCGCATTCCTCCGACGTCTCGCTGCCGGCACTGATTCGCGCCGCCGACGCGGTCGCGGCCGTGCGCGGCGGCTATTCCGGCAGCTTTGCGGCCCCGCCGGCGCATACCAACGTGCGGCTTTATAGTGACGACAATCCGCTCGATGCCCCCGGCTTCGAGACCAAGGTCAAGCTGCTGGCCGAGATCGACGCCTATTTGCGCGACAAGGATCCGCGGGTGCGGCAGGTCAGTGTCAGTCTGGGCGCGACCTGGCAGGTGGTCGAGATCCTGCGGCCCGACGGCGAGAGCTATCGCGACATCCGTCCTCTGGTGCGCGTCAACATTTCCGTCGTCGCCGGCCAGGGCGACCGCCAGGAGAGCGGCAGCAAGGGCTATGGCGGCCGCGCCAGCTATGCCGAGTTCATCGAGAGCAGGAACTGGCGCGATGCCGCCGACGGCGCGCTGCGCGAGGCGCTGGTCAATCTGGAATCGATTCCGGCCCCGGCCGGCGAGATGGACGTCGTGCTGGGCGCCGGCTGGCCCGGCGTGATGCTGCATGAGGCGGTCGGCCATGGCCTCGAAGGCGACTTCAACCGCAAGAAAACCTCGGCGTTCGCTGGCCTGATGGGCCAGCAGGTCGCGGCCAAGGGCGTCACCGTGGTCGACGACGGCACCATGGCCTCGCGCCGCGGCTCGCTCTCGATCGACGACGAGGGCACGCCGACCAACCGCACCGTGCTGATCGAGGACGGCATCCTGGTCGGCTACATGCAGGACCGCCAGAACGCACGGCTGATGAACATGAAGCCGACCGGCAACGGCCGCCGCCAGGGCTATGCCCATGTGCCGATGCCGCGCATGACCAACACCTACATGCTCGCGGGCGACCGCGATCCGGCCGAGATCCTTAGCTCAGTGAAGAACGGCGTGTTCGCCGCGAATTTCGGTGGCGGCCAGGTCGACATCACCTCGGGCAAATACGTATTCCAGTGCACCGAGGCCTACAAGATCGAGAACGGCAAGATCGGCGCGCCGCTGAAGGGCGCGATGCTGATCGGCAACGGGCCGACCGACCTGCATCGCATCCGCATGATCGGCAACGACCTCGCGCTCGACACCGGCATCGGCACCTGCGGCAAGAACGGCCAGGGCGTGCCTGTCGGCGTCGGCCAGCCGTCGCTTCTGATGGAACGCATTACGGTGGGTGGAACGGGCGCATGAGCGTTGAAAAGGTAACTGCACCCGCCAAGCGCAAGAGCAGCGGCTGGGGTGGGCAGCTGGTGCAGCTCGCCGGCATCGTCGCCGCCGTGTTCATCGCCAAGGGCGCACTCGCCGAGCCGTTCTACGTGCCGTCGGGCTCGATGGAGCCGACGCTGCTGATCGGCGACGCGCTGATCGCCTCGAAATTCCCCTATGGCTACGGCACCTCGTCGCTGCCGATCCAGATCAACCTGCCCGAGAGCGGCCGCGTGTTCGCGGAGACGCCGAAGCAGGGCGACGTCGTGGTCTTCCGCTGGCCCGGCGATCGCGCGCAGGCCTGGGTCAAGCGCGTCGTCGGCCTGCCCGGCGACCGCATCCAGATGCGCCAGGGCCAGCTCTTCATCAACGACCGCCCCGCCGAGCTGAAGCCGGATGGCGTTGGCGCGGCCGAGGACGACAATGGCGGCAGCGAGCCGGCCTATCGCTATGTCGAGACGCTGCCGAACGGCGTCTCGCACCTGATCTTCAAGATGCGCGACAACGGCCCGCTCGACAACACGCCCGAGGTAACGGTGCCGGCCGGCCACCTGTTCGTGCTCGGCGACAACAGGGACAACTCCGCCGACAGCCGCGTGCCGCTGCGCTCCGGCGGCGTCGGCTTGCTGCCGATCGACAATCTGGTCGGACGCGCGGATGCCGTGCTCGGCTCCTGGGATCTCGGCATGCGCGGCCAGCCGGTGTGGACCTGGCTGTCCGGCTTCCGGCTCGCGCGGTTCTTCACCGCCGTGCATTGACGGGATCGTAGGATGGGCAAAGCGGAAGCGTGCCCACCACGTCTGTCGCAACGTGGAGAGATGGTGGGCACGGCGCGTGAAGAGCGCGCCTTTGCCCACCCTACGATTTCCGATGACCCGCGACGAATTTCTCGCTCTCGCCCTGCGCAATCCGGTCAATGTCACGATCATCGACGAGCTCGCGCATCTCGCCCTTCCCGATGCCTGGCTGGTCTCGGGATGCCTGGTGCAGACGGTGTGGAACGTGCTGACAAACCGCGCCACCGATCACGGCATTGCCGACTACGACGCGTTCTATTTCGATCCTGATACATCGTGGGAGGCGGAGGATTCGGTGATCCGCAAGCTGCATCAGCGGCTCGCGCATCTCGGCGTCAAGGTCGAGATCCGCAACCAGGCGCGCGTGCATCTGTGGTACCCCGCCAAGCACGGCCTGCCCTACCCGCCCCTGAGAAGCTCGACCGAGGGCATCGACCGCTTCCTCACGCAGAACACGCAAGTCGGGGTCAGGCGCGCAGGCGATGGCTATGAGGTCTACGCGCCGCATGGCTTTGGCGATGTCGCAGGGCTGATCGCGCGACCGAATCCAGGCCCGAATTTTTCAGCGACGAACTACGCGATGAAAGCCGCGCGCTGGAAGGCGCTGTGGCCGGAGCTCACGGTGATCGCGGCGGAGTGAGTTGCCCGCTTCATCCTCCTCGTCATTGCGAGCGAAGCGAAGCAATCCAGAATCCCTCCGCGGAAACAGTCTGGATTGCTTCGCTGCGCTCGCAATGACGGCGGTGAGAGCTGCGCTCTACCGCACCACGCCCGACGTGAACCCCGCCTTCCTGCGCGGCGGCTTGATCTCCTTTTTCAGGAAGCAGCGCGCCTCGCGGCCGGTATAGCCGGGGCGGGCGTAGGTGAAGGCGCGGCACTTGTTGTCGGCGGTGCAGGCGGCCTTGCAGGCCTCTACGCTTTCGCCGTCCTTGAGCTCGAAATTGCGCAAGTCGCCGCCGGGGCGATCGATCGACGTCTCCACGCCTTCGACGCGCGGCTCGATCACGCCGGCGCCGCGGACGCCGGAGATGCAGCAACTGCCGGGCACGCGCGCCGGCACGGTGTTCTTGAGCCAGCACACCGCCGCGGCACCGTCGATGTCGGGATAGCTGAAGCTCCACGAGCGACAGCGGCGGTCGCGCTCGCACAGCAGAGCGCAGTCCTCGGGGTCGCCCGAGGTGACCGGCGTGCTGAAATAGTCGCCGCCGGGCCGGTCGAATGCCGTCTGGGCGCGCGCCGGCACGCTCGCAAACGCGAGCGAAAGCAGCGTGACACATGCCACGACGCTTGCCAGGACGCTTGCCATGACGCCCCCGGACAGGCGGCCCTTCCCCATCGGAACAGCTTTCGAGTTATTGACGACGCTCAGGTTTTTTCAGCCGATCATTTGATCGCCGCAAACCTGTATGGGCGATGAACGGCCTAAATCCTGGTCGTCGCGTATCGAATTAGAACGCGTATTCCGCGTAGGCCGGTTCCACCGAGCCCTTCCAGGGACCGTTGAACTTCTCGATCATTTCCTCGGCCGGCGTCCGGCCGGAATCGATGATGCGGTCGAGCGGCTCCAGATGCCGGGTCTCGTCGCGTCCGAGCTGGTCGATCCGGCCGCGCCGACGCAGGCCGGCATGCGCCAGAACGAGGCAGTCCTTGGCGATCTCGAACAGATAGCGGTCCTTGATCCGCGACTTGAAGCCGAAGCGCGGCACATCGTCGCGCAGGGCCTGGCGTTCATGCGCGGACCAGTGCTTCACCATGTCCCAGGCGGCATCGAGCGACACATCGTCATAGAGCAGCCCGACCCAGAATGCCGGCAGCGCCGGCAGGCGCCCCCACGGTCCGCCGTCGGAGCCGCGCATCTCGAGATAGCGCTTCAGCCGCACTTCCGGGAAGATCGTCGAGAGATGGTTGGCCCAGTCCGACAGCGTCGGACGCTCGCCGGGAAGGTTGTTGTTGCGGCCATCGAAGAAGGCGCGGAACGAGGAGCCCGACACGTCGATGTACTCCTCGCCGCGCTTGACGAAATACATGGGCACGTCGAGCGCGTAGTCGACATAGCGCTCGAAGCCCATGCCGTCCTCGAACGCCCACGGCATCATGCCCGCGCGCGCATTGTCGGTGTCGCGCCAGATCTCGGAGCGGAAGGAGAGGAAGCCGTTCGGCCTGCCCTCGGTGAACGGCGAGTTGGCGAACAAGGCGGTTGCGACCGGCTGGAGCGCGAGCGACACGCGCAGCTTCTTGACCATGTCGGCTTCGGAAGAGAAGTCGAGATTGGTCTGCACCGTGCAGGTCCGGTACATCATGTCGAGGCCGTACTGGCCGACCTTCGGCATGTAATTGGTCATGATCTTGTAGCGGCCCTTCGGCATCACCGGGATGTCCGAGCGCGACCAGGACGGCGTCATGCCGAGGCCAAGGAAGCCGATGCCGAGCGGCGCTGCGATCTCGCGCACCTGGGCGAGGTGCGCCATCAGCTCGCTCTGGGTCTGGTGCACGTTCTCGACCGGCGCGCCCGACAGCTCGAACTGTCCGCCCGGCTCGAGCGAGATCGCGCCGCCGCCGGTGACGTCATAGAGGCCGATGATGTTGCCCTTCTCCATGATCGGCTCCCAGCCGAGCAGGAGCTTCATGCCTTCGAGCAGCGCGCCGATGCCGCGCGCGCCTTCATACGGCACCGGACGGTGGCCTTCGAGCGTGAACGGCGTCTTCTCGTGCTCGGTGCCCATGCGGAATTCGGACGGGTCCTTGCAGCCGGCCTCGAACCACGCGACGAGTTCGTCGCGTGACTGCAGTGGCGTCATATCGATCTGGTCTCGCGCCATATCAAACTCTAATCAAAGGCGCTTCGACCGAATGCGCGCGGGGTGAAGGGGATCGTCCGCGAACCACCGGGTGCGCGGACGTGCTGGTTTGCCGCGCGATCATCGCGACGGCGTGCTTTCGTTGACGTTGGCGACGGGCGGCAGCTTCATCTCGCCGCACGAGCAGCCCAGCCGGTCGAGCAGACCGCTGAGCTTGACGGCATCGGCATCGGACAGTTTCGAGCCGACATATTTCTCGATTGCGGCCGAATAGGCCCCCCACATCCGCTTCTGCAGTTCGCGGCCGGCTTCGGTGATCTCCACGAACTGGCCGCGCTTGTCGATCTTGCATTCGCGCCGGGAGGCGAGCCCCTCGTCGACCAGGCGGTCGATCAGGCGCGAGGTGGAGTATTGCGGGATCAGCATCTGCCGCTCGAGTTCCACCGGCCGCAGCTCTCCGCTCGGCGCGCGCGACAGCTCGAGCAGCGCGTCATACCAGGCCAGCGGGGGGAAGCCCGCCTTCTTCAGGTCCTGCTCGACGCAGTCGAGCACGCGGCTCTGCACCCGCATCAGGCGGATCCAGGCGGAGGTTGCCTCGGTCGATGGTTTGCGTTTCATGGTCCCGCTCAAGCTGGTCGCCCGTCTCTTACCTCACTCGATGCACCTGCATCAATCTTGACTATTGCATGCAGGTGCATGTAGGCGTTCCTTCGCCGCAGCCAAGCGTCAAGAGGAGGAAATTCCATGAAGCTCTATTATTCGCCCGGGGCCTGCTCCCTGTCCCCCCACATCGCGCTCCTGGAAGCCGGCCTGCCCTACGAACTGGTCAAGGTCGATATCCGGGCCAAGAAGCTCGAAAATGGTGAGGATTATCTGAAGCTGAACCCCAAGGGCCAGGTCCCTGCGCTGGGCCTCGACAGCGGTGAGATCGTGACCGAAGGTCCCGTGATTGTCCAGATGATCGCCGATCAGGCGTCAACCAAGGCGCTGGCGCCGGCCCACGGCAGCGCCGAGCGCTACAAGCTGCTCGAATGGCTGAACTTCCTCACCTCCGAGGTGCACAAGAGCTTCAGCCCGATGTTCGCACCGGCGCTGAACGACGAGGCCAAGGCCTTCTTCAGGGATCGCGTCATGGGCAAGCTGAAATACATCGACAGCCAGCTCGCCGGCCGCGACTACCTGATGGGCAAGCAGTTCACGGTGGCCGACGGCTACCTCTTCACGATGCTGACCTGGGCCGACCGGATGAAGTTCGACTTCACCGCGATGCCGAACCTTGCCGCCTACAAGGCCCGCGTCGCCGCGCGCCCGCAGGTGCAGGAGGCGCTGAAGAAGGAAGGGCTCGCGCAGGCGAAGTAGGCGCTCGCAAGACGCAACGTGCGAAAGGCCGGATCGAGGATCCGGCCTTTTTATTTGCCGCAGCGCAGCGCGAACCTGTTCCGCCCGATCATCGTACCTTGACTGGACTTATGAACTACTGTTCGCCAAATGTAAGTGGTGCTGTCTTGTCAGCACGCGCAAAGCGGGCGAGCTTGAGGCATTGATTGAAGAATATTTGCACTCTCACCGGGGTTTAAGTTGACGATTGCCATCGTCCTGATCGTTGCAAGCGCGCTGGTGGGAATCGCGACAGGTCGCGTTTTCAGGATCTGGGCGCTGGTCGTGATCTCGCCGTTGATCGCAGTTGTCTCGGCGATCGTTCTTCGCGCGTACGATTTCGGGATGGTGGGGGGCGTGATTGTCATTGCCGTCTGTCTTGTCGCCGCCCAGCTCGCCTATCTCGCTGCATCGTATCTGCTGCACGCTCGCGCGGTCTCACCCCATGACGAAGTCGACGGCGAGCCAGGCGAGATAGGCCAGCAAAAAATCCGCCGCCAGCACAAGTAGCGCCAACGCGGCCCAGAGCGCGGGGCCTTTGCGGCGCAGGCGCGCCGGCTTCTGCTGCGATGAGAGTTGGCCAGTTGCGGACGCAACAGCATCTTTTGCGGCAAGATCGCGATCGAGCGCGGTCTTCCGCAGCACCAAGGAGTTCATCAAGGACAACTTTCTTTTCGTCTTCGGCTTGCCGATGGGGATCGGCAAGTGTCCCAACGCGATTCGTGACCCTGACCCGCAGCAAGACTAGTGCCAGGGCCGAGCAAAAGAACGGCGCCGCTTTGGCGCGCCTATGACAATTGCGCGACGCCGCAGCAGCGGGGACTCTGGCACGGTTCCTACTCGGAATCTGTGAGCGGTTCCACAACCTGGAACAAATCTGACACAACCCTTGATAAGTTGTCTGAAAATGCAAAAAGGCCGGATCAACGATCCGGCCTTTCTGTTTCGAATGCGCAGCCTGTCAGCCGATCAGGCCGCTGCCGCCTTCTTCGGCGCGAACCGCCCGTAGAAGGTTTCCCCCTTCGCCGCCATCTCCTCGAGCAGCTTCGGCGGGGTGAAGCGCGAGCCGTACTTCGCTTCAAGCTTGTGGCAGAGCTCGACGAACTTCTTCGTGCCCATGAAATCGATATAGGACAGCGTGCCGCCGGTGAACGGCGCGAAGCCGAAGCCGAGGATCGAGCCGACATCCGCCTCGCGCGGATCGGTGATGACGTTGTCCTCGACCGTGCGCGCGGCTTCCACCGCCTGCACCACCAGGAAACGCTGCTTCAGCTCCTCGATGTCGAGCGTATCAGGGTCGAGCTGCTTCGGCTGCAGCGCGGAGAGACCCGGCCACAAGCTCTTCTGGCCCTTGCCCTTCTCGGGGTAGTCGTAAAAGCCCTTGCTGTTCTTGCGGCCGAGACGGCCCTGCTTCTCGACCATCTCCACCATCAGCTTCTTCTGATCGGGATTGATGGCGTTGGGGCCGAGATCGGCTTCGGTCGCCTTCATGATCTTCAGACCAAGATCGAGCGCGACTTCGTCCGACAGCGAGAGCGGGCCGACCGGCATGCCGGCCATCTTGGCGCAGTTCTCGATCATCGCCGGCGGCACGCCCTCAAGGAACATCTCGTTGCCTTCGGCGACGTAGCGGCCGACGCAGCGGTTGGCGAAGAAGCCGCGAGAGTCGTTGACGACGATCGGCGTCTTGCCGATCTGGCGGACATAGTCGAGCGCGGTCGCCAGCGCGACATCGCCGGTGTTCTTGCCGAGGATGATCTCGACCAGCATCATCTTCTCGACCGGCGAGAAGAAATGGATGCCGACGAACTTGCCCTGGTCCTTGAAGCTCTCGGCCAGCGAGGTGATCGGCAGCGTCGAGGTGTTCGACGCGAAGATCACATCCGGCTTGAGATATTGCTGCGCCTTGGCGAAGGTTTCCGCCTTGACCTTGCGGTCCTCGAACACGGCCTCGATCACGAGGTCGACGTCCTTCAGCGCGGCATAGTCGGCGGTCGGCGTGATACGCGCGAGCAGCGTCTCGGCATCACCGGGCTTGGCGCGGCCCTTCTTGATCTGCTCCTCGATCACCTTCTGCGCATGCGCCTTGCCCTTGTCGGCGCTCTCCTGGTCGCGGTCGATCAGGACGACGTCGAGGCCGGCGCGGGCCGAGACGTAGCCGACACTGGCGCCCATGAAGCCGGCGCCGATCACCGCGATCTTCTTCACCTTGGTCGCGGGCACGTCCTTCGGGCGGCGCGCGCCCTTGTTGAGCTCCTGCATCGACAGGAACAGGCTGCGGATCATCGCGGCCGCTTCCTTCGAGCGCAGCACCGAGGTGAAGTAGCGCGACTCGACGCGAAGCGCGGCGTCGATCGGCAGCTGCAGGCCCTCATAGACGCAGCTCATGATCGCGCGCGCGGCCGGATAATTGTCGTAGGTCTCGCGGCGGTAGATCGCATTGCCGGCCGGGAACATCATCATGCCGGCCTTGGAGAACACCGGGCCGCCGGGCAGCTTGAAGCCCTTCTCGTCCCAGGGTGCGACGGCCTTGCCGCCGCCCTTGATCCAGTCCTTCGCCGCCTTGATGAGGTCGGCGGCGGGAACGATGGCGTGGATCAGGTTCAGCGCCTTGGCCTTCTCGACCGTGACGGGATCGCCCTTGAGCAGGATCGTCATCGCGTCCTGCGGCGGCACCAGGCGCGGCACGCGCTGCGTGCCGCCGGCGCCCGGGAACAGGCCGACCTTGACCTCGGGCAGGCCGAGACGGGTCTTGGGATTCTCGGCCGCGACGCGATAGTGGCAGCACAGCGTGATCTCGAAACCGCCGCCGAGCGCGAGGCCGTTGATCGCGGCCGCCCACGGCTTGCCGGAGGTTTCGATCGAGCGCAGCACCTGCGAGAAGCGGCGGCTCTGGTCGAACAGCATCTGGTTCGCGGCGGTCTCGCCCTGCTCCTTGAACACTTTTGCGTAGGCCTGGTTCATGCCTTCGAGCATGGAGAGGTCGGCGCCGGCGCAGAACGCCTCTTTCGCCGAGGTGATGACGACGCCCTTCACTGCGGCGTCAGCCGTGGTCGCCTTGACGATCGCGTCGAGCTCGCTGGTGGAGGTCTCGTCGAGCACGTTCATCGAACGGCCCGGGATGTCCCAGGTGACGAGCGCGATGCCGTCGGTGTCGGTCTCAACCTTGAAGTTCTTGTACGACATGGTGGTTGCTCCTTACCCTTAGACGCGCTCGATGATGGTCGCGGTGCCCATGCCGCCGCCGATGCACAGCGTCACAAGGGCCGTGGACTTGTTGGTGCGCTCGAGCTCGTCGAGCACGGTGCCGAGGATCATCGCGCCGGTCGCCCCCAACGGATGGCCGAGCGCGATGGCGCCGCCATTGACGTTGATCTTGGCATTGTCGATGTCGAAGGCCTGGATGTAGCGCAGCACGACGGAGGCGAAGGCCTCGTTGAGCTCGAACAGGTCGATGTCCGACTTCTTCATGCCGGAGCGCGCGAACAGCTTTTCGGTGACGTCGACCGGACCGGTCAGCATCATCGCCGGCTCCGAGCCGATGTTGGCGAAGGCACGGATCTTGGCGCGCGGCTTCATGCCGTACTTGGCACCCGCCTCCTTGCTGCCGAGCAGCACGGCACCGGCGCCGTCGACGATGCCCGACGAGTTGCCGGCGTGATGCACGTAATTGACGCGCTCGATCTCCGGGTGCGACTGGGTCGCGACGCCGTCGAAGCCGCCCATCTGCGCCATCATCGTGAACGACGGCTGCAGCTGCGCCAGCGACTGCATCGTGGTCGAGGGACGCATGTGCTCGTCCTTGGCGAGGATGGTGAGGCCATTGATGTCCTTGACCGGGACGATCGACTTGTTGAAGCGGCCTTCATCCCAAGACTTCGCCGCACGCTGCTGGCTCTGCACCGCGTAGGCGTCGACGTCATCACGCGAGAAGCCGTATTTGGTCGCGATCAGATCGGCCGACACGCCCTGCGGCATGAAATAGGCCGGCACCGCCATCGAGGGATCCATCGGCCAGGCGCCGCCGGAGGCGCCGATGCCGACGCGGCTCATCGATTCGGCGCCGCCGCCGATCACCAGCTCATGCTGACCGCTCATGATCTGCGCGGCGGCAAAGTTCACGGCATCGAGGCCGGAGGCGCAGAAGCGGCTGATCTGCACGCCGGGCACGGCGTCGCCGAGACCGGCCTTCAGCGCGGCGAAGCGCGCGATGTCGGAACCGGCTTCGCCGACGGGATCGACCACACCGAGCACGACGTCGTCGACCGAGTCTTCCGGCAGGTTGTTGCGGTCCTTCAGCGCCTTCAGCGGCACCGCGGCGAGCGCAAGCGCAGTGACTTCGTGCAGCGCGCCGTCGGCCTTGCCGCGGCCACGGGGGGTGCGGACGTGATCGTAGATGAATGCCTCAGGCATGACGCCCTCCTGATGTGATGTTCGATACGATTGGGAGCAGGCAGCGGGAGCGGCTCAGAAAGCTTCCGCCGGCAATTCCATGATGGTGGCGCAGCCGGACTGGATGCGCGCGAGATTGGCCGCGGTCTCCGGCAGCATCCGCTCCATGAAGAAACGACCGGTGACGAGCTTGGTCGAGAGATAGGGCGTCGCGCCGCCCTCGGCAATCTTGGCATTCGTCACCTTGGCCATCTTCGCCCACATGTAGCCGAGCGCGACGAAGCCGAAGAGATGCATGTAGTCGGTCGCGGCCGCGCCGGCATTGTCCGGCTTCATCATCGCGTTCTGCATCAGCCACGTCGTGGCCTGCTGCAGATGGCCGAGCGAGGCCGAGAGCGGGGTGATGAAGGGCTTCATCGCCTCGTCGCCGCCGTTCTCCTTGGCGAAGGCCATGACCTCGCCGAAGAAGGCCATGATGGCGCGGCCGCCGTCGCGCGGCAGCTTGCGGCCGACGAGGTCGAGCGCCTGGATGCCGTTGGCGCCTTCATAGATCATGGCAATGCGGGCATCTCGCACGAACTGCTCCATGCCCTGCTCGGCGATGTAGCCGTGGCCGCCATACATCTGCTGCGCCTGCACCGCGTTGGCAAAACCGTACTCGGTGAGGAAGCCCTTCAGCACCGGCGTCATCAGGCCCATGTGATCGTCGGCGGCCTGGCGGTCCTTCGGGTCTTCGGAGCGGTGGGCGACGTCGCTCTTCAGCGCGGTCCACATCACGAAGGCGCGCGCGGCCTCGTTGAAGGCGCGGATCGAGAGCAGCGTGCGGCGCACGTCGGGATGCACGATGATCGGATCGGCCGCCTTGTCCGGCGCCTTGGCGCCGGTGAGCGCGCGGCCCTGGATGCGCTCGCGGGCATAGGCGACCGCGTTCTGATAGGCGACCTCGGACTGCGCGAGGCCCTGCACGGCGACGCCGAGCCTGGCCTCGTTCATCATCACGAACATGCCCTGCATGCCCTTGTTCTCTTCGCCGATCAGCCAGCCGGTGGCGTTGTCGTAGTTCATCACGCAGGTCGAATTGCCGTGGATGCCCATCTTGTGCTCGATCGAGCCGCAGACGACGCCGTTGCGCTGCCCCACCGAACCGTCGGCGTTCACCAGGAACTTCGGCACCACGAACAGCGACACGCCCTTGATGCCGGCGGGTGCGCCCTCGATGCGGGCCAGCACGAGGTGGATGATGTTGGGCGCGAGATCGTGCTCGCCGGCCGAGATGAAGATCTTGGTGCCCGTGATCTTGAAGCTGCCGTCGGCCTGCCGCACCGCCTTGGTGCGGAGCATGCCGAGATCGGTGCCGCAATGCGGCTCGGTCAGGTTCATGGTGCCGGTCCACTCGCCTGCGACCATCTTCGGCACGTAGGTCTGCTTCTGCTCGGGCGTGCCGTGCACGAGAAGCGCGGCGGTCGCGCCCATGGTGAGGCCGCCATACATCGAGAACGCCATGTTGGCGGAGATCTGGAATTCGTTGACCGCTTGCGAGAGCGTCACCGGCAGGCCCTGACCGCCGAACTCGGTCGGAGCCGACAGGCCGAGCCAGCCGCCTTCGGCGACCTGCTTGAAGGCGTCCTTAAAGCCCTTCGGCGTCCTGACGCTGCCGTCGTCGGCGCGCTTGCAGCCTTCGAGATCGCCCACACGATTCAGCGGCTGCAGCACCTCTTCCGCGAGCTTGGCGGCTTCGCCGAGGATCGCCTCGCGCACGTCGCTCGACGCATCGGAGAAGCCCGCCAGATTGTCGTAGCGATCGATCTGGAAGACGTCGTTGAGCAGGAAGTTCACGTCTTCGACGGGGGCTTTATAGATCGGCATGGGGTTCTCCCGGCATTAGCCTTGAAGTCTGGGCTTGAAATGATGTTTGCGCGATTCCTGCGGCGCAGCCTTTGCCCGCGAGCTTAGCGGGTTCGGCAACCTCAGGGCAGGGTCATGATTGGGCGGCAAGCTGCTCCGCCATCAGGCGGTGCAGCATGTTGATCGCCTTGAGCGGACGCACCATCACCTTGAAATGCGTGATGCGTCCCTCGGTATCGAAGCTGATGATGTCGACGCCGTTGATCTCGATGCCGTCGATGACATTCTTGAATTCGAGCACGGCGCCATCAGCGCTCTTCCACTCACCGACATAGGTGAAGCCGGGACCGCCGAGCACCTTCTCTGCGCTGGAGAGGTATTTGAAGGTGATGTCGCGGCCGCGCTGCGGCGAATGCACGACGGGGCTTTCGAAGATGGCGTCAGGATGGAGGAGGTCCCAGAGCGCGGCGCGGTCATGAGACTTCATGTAGGCGTACCAGGAATCGAGGCCGGTCATTCTCGGGTGCCTCCCTAAGGCCTGGAAAAAAGTTGCGAAAACAACCCCATGCACAGTAGCGAGGAGGTTGATTTCGCTGGGTTTTCGGGTGGGTCTTTGGCCCCATCCTCGATCCGTCCCATATGCACATTGACGCATATGCGCCGATGCGCATAAAGTCAAGTAGATTGGTCAGAGATCGAGAACAGGAGGCCGGTCATGGCACTGGGCGACGCAATCCTCGCATGCCTGACGGAACGTCCGATGACGGGCTACGAGCTCGCCAAGACGTTCGATTCCTCGATCGGCTTCTTCTGGAAGGCCGACCACCAGCAGATCTATCGCGAGCTCTCCAAGCTGCGCGACCGCGGCTACATCCAGGGCCGCGAGGTCGTGCAGTCAGGCAAACCCAATAAACTCATCTATACGCTCACTCCGGAAGGCCGAACAGCGCTGCGGCACTGGGCCGCGCGCCCGAGCACGCCCCCCTCGATCAAGGACGACCTGCTGGTGCGGCTGCACGCGCTCGACAGCATCGACATCGAGCCGATGCGCACCGACCTGATGGCCCGCCTGGAGCACCACCGCGACCGCCACGCCAACTACGAACGCATCCTGAAGAAGCGCTTTCCGGACGGCACCGCGGAAGGCCGGCTCGATCTCGGCAACCTGCTCCTGCTTCAGCTCGGCGCGCGCCACGAGCAGATGGTGGCCGATTTCTGCGAAGAGGCCCTCGCGGCGCTGTCGACGATGAGCGGCAAGAGCACCGTGGTGCCGATCGAGGATGGCAAGCGCGAGGGGAAGGGGTGAGGGGAAGGGGTGAGGGGGCGGGTGCGATAGGACGGAGTTCTGGCTACCCACTCCCAATGTCATCGCCCGCGCAGGCGGGCGATCCAGTACGCCGCGCCAGCTCGATTCTAGCCGCGCTGCCGCGGCGTACTGGATGCCCCGCCTTCGCGGGGCATGACACCGGAGAAGGTTCCTCGCCCAACTTTAAGACACCCGCGCCGCATTCCTTAACCCGTTATTTACCGTAACAGGAAAAAGTCGGTTTTCGAGGCAGACGACCCGCGCCAAATTCGATTGTCTTTGCAACCGGCACGCGTGGGGAGGCTGGAGGCGCCGGGTGGGGCGCCGGAGTCGGAACCGGACAGAGTCATGAATTCGCGCGTATCGTGGAGTGTTGACGGCATCGATCCATCCGTGAGGGAGCGGGCCGAAGCTGCTGCGCGTCGCGCTGGCATGTCGCTCAACGATTGGCTCAACTCCACGCTCGGCGAGACTGTCCCGCCGAACTTTCGCGGACCTTACGATCAGCGTCAGGATCAACGTCCGCAACACATGCCGAGTCAGGAGAGCCGCGAAGTCGCCGACATCCACCAGCGGCTCGACGCGATCACCCAGCAGATCGAACGGATTTCAAAGCCCGCCCCGCGCCAGGACTCTTCAAGACCAGACGTCTCGCGCGAGCATGGCGTCGCGCGCCAGCTCAACGACGCGATCTCGCGGCTCGACGCGCGCCTGTCGCAAATCTCCCGCCCGCAGCAACCTCAGGCCCCGCGGCCAGCCCCCGCGCCGTCGCCTGTTGAAACGCGCCAGCGCCAGGCCGACGCAGTCGAGCGCGCGGCAGCTCAAGTCTACCGCAGCTCACCACCCCTGAGCCCCGCCTCGTTCGACGTCGCGGTCGCCGAGATCACCGCGCGCCAGAGCGAGCTCGACGGCTTTGCGCCCAGGCAGATGCCGCCGCGCTCAGCGCCCTCGATTGCACCCGCAGCGCCTTACGCGCCGACCATGGCACCAATGGCGCCGCCCGCGCCTGCCTATGCTCCGCCGCCACCGCAAGCAGGGCCGGATTTCTCGTCGCTCGAGCGCCACCTGCTCAAGATCACGAGCCAGATCGAAGCGCTGCAGCGGCCTGACACTACCGAGCAGGCCATCAATGCCTTCCGCAGCGAGCTCGCCGAAATTCGCACCGCCATCACCGAGGCGATGCCGCGGCGCGCGATCGAATCGATCGAGAACGAGATCCGCTCGCTGCACCGTCGCATCGACGAGACCCGCTCCAACGGCACCGACGGCCAGATCCTGTCGGGCATCGAGCACGCGCTGTCCGACATCAAGCAGGTGCTGCGCACGCTGACGCCGGCCGAGCAGCTCACCGGCTATGACGAGGCGATCCGCAATCTCGGCGCCAAGCTCGACCTGATCCTGCGCGCCAATGACGATCCCTCGACGGTGCGCCAGCTCGAAGGCGCGATCGCGGCGTTGCGCGGCATCGTCTCCAACGTCGCCTCCAACGAGGCGTTGGCACGGCTGTCCGAGGACGTGCAACTGCTGTCGTCCAAGGTCGACCAGATTACCCGCTCATCCGGCCATAGCGACAGCTTTGCGGTGCTGGAGCAGCGCATCGCCGCGCTCACCGCCGCGCTGGAGACCCGCGAGCGGCCGCAGACGTCCGAGAGCACCGAGCATCTGGAGGCTGCGATCCGCGCGCTGTCGGACCGCTTCGACCGCATGCAGGTCGGCAACGATTCTGCCTCGACCTTCGCACATCTCGAGCAGCGCGTCTCGTATCTGCTGGAGCGGATCGAGGCTGCTGCCGATCCGCGCAACGGAAACTTAAGCCGCGTCGAGGATGGCCTGCACGACATCCTCAGGCACCTGGAGCGGCAGCAGGCGACCTATTCGGCCCTCGCCGAGAGCCGCAACGCGGCGCCGCCTGTCGATTCCGGCGTGGTCGATCTCGTCAAGCGCGAGCTCTCCGACATCCGCTTCAGCCAGGCCGAGACCAACCGCAGCACGCAGGACTCGCTCGACGCCGTGCACAGCGCGCTCGGCCACGTCGTCGATCGTCTCTCCATGATCGAGGGCGATCTGCGCGCGGTGCGCACCGCGCCGCCGGCCCCTGCGCCGCAGCCGATGCCGGCATCGATGCCAATGGCCGCGCCGATGGAGCCCGCGCCGGTGGCGCGTGAGCCACGGCAGCAAGCACAGCCGCCGAAATACGATCCGAAGCCGGAGCTGCCCAATCCCGCCGCCGCACAAGCGGCGCAGGCGGCCTTCGTCGCCGCACCGCGCGAATTCCATGCTGCTGCCGCGCCGCCGCCGATGCCGCCACCGCCGCCTGTTCCGCCGCGCGCGATCAGCGAGATTCTGGAGCCGCATACGGCGCCCGCGCGCGCTGCGATCGCGCCGGAGCTGCCGCCGGATCATCCGCTCGAGCCGGGCACGCGGCCGGGCGGGCGCGTCGCCACGCCGTCGGAGCGCATCGCGGCGTCCGAGAGCGCGATCAGCGAAATTCCCGCAGCTCCAAAGGAGCCGGTGTCGTCGTCGAGCTTCATCGCGGCCGCGCGCCGCGCAGCGCAAGCTGCCGCGGCTCAGCCGCCCGAGAAGCCGGCCCGTGGCGCCAAGGCCGCGATCGCCCGCGCCAAGGAGAAGGGCCAGGAAGGTGGCTCGACCATCACCTCAAAAATCCGCTCGCTGCTGGTCGGCGCGAGCGTGGTCGTGATCGTGCTCGGCACCTTCAAGATGGCGATGAACCTGCTCGAAGGCGGCAGCGCGCCGCCGGCGCCGCAGGCGATGCAAAATATTCCGAGCGAGCCGGCCCCGCAGGCCGCGCCACCGCCGGTCGAGACCAAGCCGGCCGCGCCCGAACAGATCACGCCGTCGATGACCTCGCCGACGCCGATCGGACGGCAATCGCAGAACAATACTGCGCCGGCGCCCACGCCCAGTTCCGGCAGCTCGGCCTCGGTTGAAATCCCGCAGGCGCCCGCCGCGGCAGTGCCGCCGCCTGCTGCGAGCAGCGACATCACCGGCGCGCTGTCGGGCAGCAGCCGCGCGCGGCTCGGCCTCGTCCAGGTGCCGCCGAGCGAGAAGCTGCCTGACGGCATCGGCGGCCCGTCCTTGCGCACCGCTGCGATGAAGGGCGATGCCACCGCGGCCTACGAGATCGGCGTACGCTTTGCGGAAGGCAAGGGCGTCGCCACCAATTACGACGAAGCGGCGAAGTGGTACGACCGCGCGGCGCAGGCCGGCGTGGTGCCCGCGACCTTCCGCCTCGGCACGCTCTACGAGAAGGGTCTCGGCGTGAAGAAGGACGCCGACATCGCCCGCCGCTACTACACCCAGGCCGCCGAGCGCGGCAACGCCAAGGCGATGCACAATCTTGCGGTGCTCGATGCCGACGGCGGCGGACGCGGCGCCAATTACAAGAGCGCGGCGCAGTGGTTCCGGAAAGCTGCCGATCGCGGCGTCGCCGACAGCCAGTTCAACCTCGGCATCCTCTATGCCCGCGGCATCGGCGTCGAGCAGAACCTCGCCGAGTCCTACAAATGGTTCAGCCTCGCGGCCGCCCAGGGCGATGCGGATGCCGCCGGCAAGCGTGACGACGTCGCCAAGCGCCTCGACCCGCAATCGCTCGCCGCCGCCAAGCTCGCTATCCAGACGTTCAGCGCCGAGCCGCAGCCCGACGACGCGGTCAACGTCCCCGCCCCGAACGGCGGCTGGGACAGCGCGCCGCAGGCAACCGCGAAGCCCGCGCCGAAGCCGGTCGCCGTCAAGCGCTCGGCCTCGGCGGCGCACTGAAGCGCGATGCGATAGCGCTCCGCGAACAGGGGCCCTCGCACTACGGCGGCGTTTCCCAGGCAAGCCTGTCGATCTTGCCGAGCGGCGTTATTTGATTCGACAGGAATATGACCGCGCGCAATCCATCGGTGTAATAGGGGTCGCCTGTCAGATTTGCACGCGGCGCGGATGGTGGTGCGGCTCCGACGCCATTGACGTAACCGAACCGCTCGCTGAATCCGGACATGATGAGATCCTGAAGAAAATAGGCCCGATCGAAATCGACGTCGGGCGCAATCTTGTGCGTGGTCAAATTCCATGTCTGATCGGTCAGGCGGACACCAATATCCCGGCTCACATGGCCGACCCACACCCTTCGATTATCGAAGGTGTACGGCGTCAGCCAAAATCGGGCGTGAATGCGCTCATTGATGGTGGACCGGGCTTTCTGAACGACGACGTCTTCCCTGCGGCCGAACACGTAAAGCGGGCTCACGGGCGACGTCTGATACGGATCTCGAAGCAAGAAAGCGCGCGCGGTCTCGATCGCGCTTGCAAAATCGAGCTGTCTAGCAAGGTGCCATCCGCGGGCAATAAGAGGGACGATGGGGTCTTGCTTGCCTTCGATGATGACGAGATTGAGCGGATCACCATCACGTTTTCCCTCAGGCCCTTTAGTACAGCAGGCGAAATTTGCAAATCTCTCCCGCAATGACGAAAGATCGAGTTCTTCGATCTTCGTGCCGGGATAGACTTTCTCGGCCCGAATATTGGCGCCGACAAACTGCGGCCCTGGAACCAACAGCGCAAAGTCGAAGCTCTCCACGCGGCTCTTCCCGACGATCATGATGTGCGCATATTTGATGCCGGCATCCAGAACCCCGTAGACGAAGCCTGTCGTCTTGCTGTGCGGCGCTAGGTCGCTCGGCATCTGGCGCTTGAGAAAGAATTCGTCACGGGCGCGGTTGGCGAACCATGACAGAGCGCCGTGGAATCTGTAGGAAACCTCATAGGCAGAATAATAATCGGGATCCATGGCGACCGGGAGAAGCGCCAATGCCTCATCGGTCTCGTTCTCGATCGACAGCCAGACGGGTTGAATGTTGTAGCCGGCCAGATTTTCACCGAAGCTCCTTTCGCTCTCATCCGCTCCGAGTGCGCTCGCACTCACCTTGATTCCCGGCACGGACTTCTGCTGGGCGCGGTTGATGAAACTTGCATCTCCGCTCGGATCTGGTGAAAACCGAAATGAGTTGACGACCGCGATCAACGTCAGCGCGAGAGCCAAAAACGCGACACTCAGGATCTTGTGCGCCCTGATCGTTTTGATGGGGTTGAGAAGAGCGACGACATTCTCGTTCATCTTGTCACCCGGCCTTTTCGTCAGGACGATGCGGATCAGGCTGCGCTCACGTCCCTCTACCTCGGTTATCTACCCGGGCTGACGATGCTCGGCTGTTGATCTGCATCAACGCTTCGGACCCCTTTCGATGGCGGCAATCGCCAGTTCGGGTGTGTATGGAGGCACGTCGTTCGCTCGAGCCGTAACCGGGCTGGGCTATTTCCAGGCAAAAGAAGCCGCAGATGCAGTGCCTTGAATTCGGCTCAGCATAGGTTTGTTGCGAAAAACGCCGCGCCGTGTTCAATTCGTTGTCCCGCGGCGCGACGTTTTCGGCTATGGGAGGAACGCGGCAATCGCTCGTCCTGCGCGAGCATTCCGCAGTCTTCGATCGTCCGCCGGACTAGGCTCAATGCAGCTCTATCTCCCGATCGCCGATCTTCCGGTCAACGTCTTCCTGGTGCTGGCGATGGGCGCGGCGGTCGGCTTCGTCTCCGGCATGTTCGGCATCGGCGGCGGCTTCCTGATGACGCCGCTGCTGATCTTCATCGGCATCACGCCGGCGGTCGCGGTCGCCTCCGTGGCGAGCCACATCGCGGCCTCCTCGTTTTCCGGCGCGCTGACCTATTGGCGACGGCGCGCGATCGATCCCGCGCTGGCGAGCGTTCTCTTGTGCGGCGGGATCACCGGCACGACGCTGGGCGTGTGGACCTTCACGCAGCTTCGCGCGCTCGGCCAGCTCGACCTGATGATCGCGCTGTCCTACGTCGTGCTGCTCACCACGGTCGGCAGCCTGATGTTCTCCGAAGGCCTGCGCGCCCTGATGCGGACCCGGCGCGGCGCGGTGCCGCCGCGGCGTACGCACAACTGGATCCACGGCCTGCCGCTGAAGATGCGGTTCAAGCGCTCGAAGATCTATCTCTCCGTCATTCCCGTGGTGATCGTCGGCATCGTGATCGGCTTCATCGGCGCCATCATGGGCATCGGCGGCGGCTTCATCCTGGTGCCGATCATGATCTACCTGCTCAGGGTGCCGACCTCGACGGTGATCGGGACCTCGATGGTCCTCACCCTCGTCACCATGCTGTTCGCGACCTTGCTGCATGCGGTGACCAATCACCTGGTCGATGCCGTGCTGGCACTGATCCTGATGGTCGGCGGCGTCACCGGGGCGCAGTTCGGCGCACGCGCCGGCCAGAAGATCCGCGGCGAGCAGCTGCGGCTGCTGCTGGGCCTGCTCATCCTCTCGGTCGGCGTCCGCTTCGCGATCGAGCTCGTGATCCGGCCCGAAGATCTCTTCACCATCCGTGAGCTGGGGGTGAGCACCTGATGCGCGCGCTTCTCGCTCTCCTCGTTGTCCTGCTGCTCGGCTCAGCCGCGCAAGCCGAGCGGCTGATCGTGTCGGTGTCCAACCATCGCGTCACGGTGACGCCGAATTATTCCGGCGAGGAGCTGGTGCTGTTCGGCTCGGTGGAGAAGGACGCCACCACGCCCGCGGACCGCACCGCCTACGATCTGGTGGTCACCGTGATGGGCCCGCGCGCCGACATGGTGACGCGGCGCAAGGAGCGCACCTTCGGCATCTGGATCAACACCGACTACCGGCAGTTCCTGCAGGTGCCGAGCTATCTGGCGCTGTTCGCCAACCGTCCCTTCGACGCCATCACCTCGCCCGAGATCGCGCGGCGGCAGCAGATCGGGCTCAACAACGTGCGGCTGACCCAGCGGGTCAGCGGCGACTTTGCCGACGTGGTGCCGAACGATGCGTTCCGCTCGGCCTTCATCCGCCTGCGCACCGAGCGCGGGCTCTATCGCGAAGACCCGAGCGCGGTGACGTTCCTGACGCCGACGCTGTTCCGCACCGGCATTCCGCTGCCGGCGGAGGTGCCGATCGGCACCTATGAGATCGAGATCAAGCTGTTTGCGAACGGCGCGCTGGTCGCCAAGACCGAGACCGCCTTCGAGATCGTCAAGGTCGGCTTCGAGCAGTTCGTCGCGACGACGGCGCGGCAGAACGGCCTGATCTACGGCCTCGCCACCGCGGCGATGGCACTGATGACGGGTTGGATGGCGTCGATTGTGTTCAGGAAGGACTAGCCGCCGTCCTTCTCCTCTCGTCATCGCCCGGCTTGACCGGGCGATCCAGTATTCCAGAGGCCGGCGTTAGGTGCCTCGCTCTCACAACAACCGCCGCGGCGTACTGGATGCCCCGGTCAAGCCGGGGCATGACAGTTGAGATTGTGGCGCCTTGCTCACGACACCGCCTTCGCCGGCCGCGTCACCAGATAGATGCCGAGCGCGACCGGGATGATGCCGAGCAGGTCTCGCGCCTCGACATGCTCGCCGAGCACGATGTATGCGAACAGCATGCCGAGCGGCGGCATCAGGAAGTGGTAGGCGCTGGCGGCGGTGGCGCCGCATACTTTCAGGAGATGAAACCAGAGCCAGTAGGCGAGGATCGAGCCGCCGAGCACGAGGAAGGCGAAGGCGCCGAGCAGGCTGGGCGTATAGTCGATCGCGTGGATGTCAGCGAAGGTGAGCGCGACCGGCGCGAGCACGATTCCGGCAGCCAGGTTCTGCACGCCATTGCCGATCCACAGAGATCCTTTCGGCGCCAGCAACTTGAACAGGATGGTGCCGGCGACGATAGAGGCCAGCGAGGCCAGCGTGAAGACGATGCCGTGAAGCTGGTCGGTGCCGACCGACAGGCGATGCCAGACGATCGCCATCACGCCGATGATGCCGAGCAGAAGGCCAGCTGCCTTGCGCCAGGTCATGCCTTCGCCGAGCAGTAATGTGGCGAGCGCCGCCGTGAACACCGGGTTGGCCGACACGATCAGGCCGCCGAGACCGGCGGAGACGGATTGCAGGCCGGTGTAGCCGAGCCCGAGATAGAGCGCGTTGTTGGCGATGCCGAGGACCGCGAAGATCGCGACATCGCGCCAGGACAGCGACCAGGCCTCGCCGCGGATCAGCGTCGCGCCCAGGATCAAGATGCCGGCGAGCGAGAAGCGGGCGGCGAGCAGGATCAGCGGCGGACAATGGGTGACGCCGATCTTGCCGGCGACGAAGGCATAGCTCCAGAGCAGGCAGAACAGGCCGATTGCGAGCGGCAGCGTGTTGAAGCGGCTGCGGGGCGCGGGAAGCGAGGTGGCGAGCGACATGAGGGCATTCTCGGATGTTTTCTCCTGGCCCTCGATCTAGGGACGCCGCTTGTCATTTGGAAATTAAATGATTAACTTCCGATCAGTTGATTTTCGAATGGGGGCAGCGATGCTCGATCTCGAGCTTCTGCGCAGCTTCGTCTCGGTGGTCGAGGCCGGCGGCTTCACCCGCGCCGGCGAGCGCGTCCACCGCACGCAATCGACCGTGAGCCAGCAGATCAAGCGGCTGGAGGAGGACGTCGGCCAAATGCTGCTGCATCGCGACGGCAAGGACGTGCGCCCCACGGAAGCCGGCGAGCGGCTATTGTCCTATGCGCGGCGGCTGCTGTCGCTCGCGGAAGAAGCGCGCGACGTGCTGCGCCAGCCGGACGGCGAAGGCGCGATCCGGCTCGGCATCCCCGAGGACTTTGCCGCGTACCGGCTGGCGAAATTGCTGGGGACGTTCTCGCGCTCGCATCCAGGCCTGCGCCTCGACGTGCGCGCCGACCAGAGCAAGAACCTCGCCCGCGATCTCGAACGCGGCGAGCTCGATCTGGCGCTCTACAAGCGCGCGGCCGGCGAGAGGGGCGCGATTGCGGTGTGGCCCGAGCGGGTGCACTGGGTCACCAGCAAGAGCCATCCGATCGACGTCGACACCTCGTCGGTGCCGCTGATCGGCTTCCCGCTCGGCTGCCTCTATCGCGCCGGCGCCATCCACGCGCTGGAAAGCGCCGGGCGCGCCTGGCACATGGCCTATTCGTCATCGAGCCTCGCCGGCATCCAGGCCGCGGTCGCCGCCGGCATGGGCCTGAGCATCCTGTCGGAGATGTCGATCCAGTCCGATCACCGCGTGCTGACCGCGAAGGACGGCTTTGCGCCGATCAACAAGACGGAAGTGGCGCTGATGGCCTCGCCCAATGCGAGCTCCGGAACGCTGCGGCTCGCCGACCGGCTGGCGGAGTTCTGCGAGAACGTGCAGGCGAAGGCGGCGTGACGGTGCGTAGGGTGGGTTAGCCGTGCGGCTGCGCGAAGCGCAAACCGCTCGGCGTAACCCACCAACTTCGTCCCGCATCCGCGGAGACATGGTGGGTTACGCCAGCGGACGGCGCTACGCGCCGCCGCAGGGCCACCCTACGAAGCTGAGCACGCGCCTCGTCCTTCGAGACGGCGCTTACGCGCCTCCTCAGGATGAGGCTAAGCGGCATCTGCGCCCTTTGATGCTGCTGCCACGCATTCCGTCCTCATCCTGAGGGCCCGCCGGCAGGCGGGCGTCTCGAAGGATGGCCGCAACAAAACTCCCTCCCGCCTCAATAACACCGCGACGCTGCGATCGCGTGGACGCGGCGGTCGCCGAGGAGGTGCGCGACGAAGCCGTTCTTCGGAAATATCCTGGCGAACGCGGCGTCGCGGATGCTGAGGCCGCCGGCATAGGCGCCGAAGGCCGGCATCACGGCGCGCATCCCGTCACTGGCGAAGCAGCGGCGCTCCATCGAGCGGCCGCGCGCGGAGATGCGGGCCTTCGGATGCAGATGGCCGGCGATCTCGCCGGGCGCGCCGGTCGGCTCGTGGCGGAAGGTGATCGGGCCGATCGCGATTTCGTCGGCAATGGTGCCGCCGAGATCGCGCGGCAACATGGGATCGTGATTGCCTGATATCCAGATCCAGTCGCGGCCGCTCTGGAGCCCAGCGACGGCGTCGCGATCCTCCGCTGACAGCCGCTCATGCGCGGTGCGGTCGTGAAAGCTGTCGCCGAGCGCGATGACCACGCGGGGATCATGGCGGGAGATGACAGCAGCGAGCCGGCCGAGCGTTGCGATGGTATCGTAGGGCGGCAACAGCACGCCGCGGGTGGCGAAGCTCGACCCCTTTTCCAGATGCAGGTCGGAGACGACGAGCAGGCGCTGCTCTTCCCAGAACAGCGCGCCGGACAGATCGGCCGCGAACGTCACGTCGCTGATGGTGACCCTGGAAACGCGCATGTCCTCGTCATCTCCTGAAACCAGCGCGCCTGCCGTCACGTCGAAACCTGCTGCTATCCCATCGCCTCTTTGACGAGCTCATCGGCGGCTTCCGCCAACAGCTCGTCTGCAGCTTCGCCATAAACTGACTCGCGGCCGATTTCCAGCATCACGGGCACCGCGAGCGGGGAGACGCGGTCGAGTTCCCGGTGGGTGATGCGGCCCTGGATGCGGGCGAGCATGTCCCCCAAGCGGCGCAGATCGAGCAATCCGGTGGCGGCATCGGCGCGCGCGGTGCGGAGCAGGACGTGATCGGCCTGGTGCTTGCGCAGCACGTCGTAGACGAGGTCGGTCGAGAACAGCACCTGGCGACGGCTCTTCTCTTCGCCGGTATGCCGGCGCGCGATCAGGCCGGAGATGATCGCGCAATTGCGGAACGTGCGCTTCATCAGCGCGGATTCGGCGAGCCAGGCTTCGAGATCGTCGCCGAGCATGTCAGGATCGAACAGCGCGTTGAGATCGATCCGGCCCTCACGGATCATGAAGGAGAGATCGCCGAGCCCCCAGATCGCCACCGCATATTCGTTGGCGACGAAGCCGAGCGGCCGCGCGCGGGCGCGCTCGAGGCGCCGCGTCAGCAGCATGCCGAGCGTCTGATGCGCGAGACGGCCCTCGAAGGGATAGCAGACCAGATAATGCTTGTTGGCGCGCGGAAAGCTTTCGACCAGGAGTTCACGCACCGCCGGCACGCGGGAGACATCCTTCTGCTGCGACAGCCAGTCGCGCACCTGCTCGGGCAAGCCGCCCCAGGCGCGGCCGTCGTCGAGCAGGCGGCGCACGCGCTCGGCGAGATAGGTCGAGAGCGGGAATTTTCCGCCCATGTAGGACGGCACCTTCGGGTCCTTATCATGCGCGCGCGAGACATAGACCTGGTCCTCGACCAGAGTTTCGTAGCGCACCACCTCGCCGCTGAACACGAAAGTGTCGCCGGGCGTGAGGCCCTCGATGAAGGCCTCCTCGATCTCGCCGAGCAATCTGCCGCCGCGCGCGATCACGCCGGTCGAGCCGCTACCGCCGCCGCGGGAGCGCACCAGGCGCACCTTGAGCATGTCGTCCTCGACGATGGTGCCGACATTCATGCGATAGCTCTGCCGCACCTTGGGATTGGCGACGCGCCAGCGGCCCTCCTTGTCCTGCTTGATGCGGGCGAAACGCTCATAGGTCTTCAGCGCGTAGCCGCCGGAGGCGACGAAATCGACGACGTCGTCGAAATCCTTCCGTGACAGGTCAGCGTAAGGCGCGGCGGTGCCGACTTCGCTGTAGAGCTCGTCGCTGAAAAACGGCGCACCGCAGGCGCAGCCGAGCACGTGCTGGGCCAGCACATCGAGCGCCCCGGTGCGCAGCGGCGGGGTGTCCTGCGCATTCTCGGCGATGGCGTCGATGGCGACACGGCATTCCAGCACCTCGAACCGGTTGGCCGGCACCAGCACCGCGCGCGAGGCCTCTTCGAGACGGTGGTTGGCGCGGCCGATGCGCTGCATCAGGCGCGAGGATCCCTTGGGCGCGCCGATATTGACGACGAGATCGACATCGCCCCAGTCGACGCCGAGATCGAGCGAGGAGGTGCAGACCACGCCGCGCAAACGTCCCGCCGACATGGCGTCCTCGACCTTGCGGCGCTGCGCGACGTCGAGCGAGCCGTGATGCAGCGCGATGGCAAGGCCGTCGTCGTTCATGCTCCAGAGATTCTGGAACAGCATCTCGGCCTGGCTGCGGGTGTTGACGAAGACCAGCGTCGTCTTGTTCGCCTTGATCAGCTCGTAGATTTCGGGGAGCGCGTGGCGCGCGCTGTGGCCCGCCCAGGGCAGCCGCTCGCGTGTGTCCAGCATCTCGACCAGCGGCGGCGCGGCGCCGCCGGCAATGACGATGTCGGCGGCAGCTTCCCTGCCTTCGGGCTGCGGCACCAGGAAGCGCGCGAGCTGATCCGGCTCGGCCACCGTCGCCGACAGGCCGATCGCGCGCATCTGCGGCGCGAGGCGCCACAGCCGCGCAAGGCCCAGCGACAAGAGATCGCCGCGCTTGGACGTGACCAGCGCATGCAGCTCGTCCAGCACGATGCGCTTGAGCGAGGAGAACAGGAACGGCGCATCATGGGACGACAGCAACAGCGCAAGCTGCTCCGGCGTCGTCAGCAGGACGTCAGGCGGATAGCGCCGCTGGCGCTGGCGCCGCGACACCGGCGTGTCGCCGGTGCGGGTCTCGACCTTGATCGGCAGGCCCATCTCGGCAATGGGTCGCTCGAGGTTGCGGGCGATGTCGACGGCGAGCGCCTTGAGCGGCGAGATGTAGAGGGTGTGCAGGCCGCCGGCGCGTTGCACGCTGCGGCCGGTGGAGACGAGGCTTTGCTTCGAACCGGCGTTGCGTTCGACCGCCGGCGTCGACAGCTCCACCAGCGTCGGCAGAAATCCCGCCAGCGTCTTGCCGGCGCCGGTCGGCGCGATCAGGAGCGCGCTAGCGTCCTCGCGCGCCTTCTCCAGCAGCGCCAATTGATGCGCGCGCGGCGACCAGCCGCGAGCCGCGAACCACGCGTTGAAGCGATCGGGCAGCAGCGTGGCCGGCTCGGCCGGGATTTTGAGGATGCGGGGCGGCACGGCATCACAGGTAAGCCGTGCGGGTGGGTTCGTCGAGGGGGGCTTCTTCGCCTCGCCCCGCTTGCGGGGAGAGGCCGGCGCGAAGCGACGGGTGAGGGGAGTCTCACCCTCTCCCCGCAGGCGGGGAGAGGGGAAGAGAGAGCAGCGCGCCCCGTTCCTACTCCGACATCGGCTTGTCGGAGATGTCCCAGTCCTTGCCGGTGAAGGTGGAGATGAAGAGCGTCTTCATCGGCGTGTAGTCCTCGGGCGTGTAGCTGTAGGTGACGCCGTCGAGGAAATAGGGCGAGTGGAAGCCCGCGAGCGTGGAGGCCTGCTTCAAGACGTTGGCGCGGGTGAGGTCGTCGCCGCAGCGGCGCAGGATCTCGCCCATGGTCACCGCCTGGCCGTAGCCGGCAAAGGCGATGGTGTTGTCGGGGTCGATCGCCGGCGTGTACTTCTTGCGCAGCTCCTCGAACGCCATCACGTCGGGGTCCTTCTCCCATTTCGGCAGGCCGACCTCCTTGTTGTAGCGGATGGCGACGATGCCGGCGGCGTTTTCGAGGCCGGCGGCGCTGAGGATCGAGCGGCCGGTCGAGCCAGCCGACAACAGCTGCAGCGGCTTCCAGCCGAGCTCGGCCACTTTGCGGATCGACTGCGACGAGGCCTTGCCGGTCGAGATGTTGTAGAAGACGTCGGCGCCCGACTTGGAGAGATTGATGAGCTGGGAATCGACGGTCGGCTCGGTGAGATCGTAGGTCTGCTCCATGATCACCTGCGCGGTGCCGCCGGCGTCCGCCAGCACCTTCTTGAACGGCCCCAGGAAGTCGCGACCAAAGTCGTCGTTCTGGTAGAGGATGCCGATCTTCGCGTTCGGCTTCACGCTGACGACGTGCCGCGCCAGGATGCGCGCCTCGGTCGGATAGAGCGGCAGCCCCGCCATCGTCCATTTGAACTCTTTCGGGTTGTTCCACTTCGAGGCGCCGGTGTTGAGCAGCAGCTGCGGCACGCCCTTGGAGTTCAGGTATTTGTGCACGGCGGTCTGCGGCGCGGTGCCGAGCGAGCCGTAGAGCGCGAGCACTTCTTCCTGCTCCACGAGGCGCCGCGTCGCCTCGACGCATTTCGGCGCGCTGTAGGCGTCGTCCATGGTGAGGAACTTGATCTTGCGTCCGTTGATGCCGCCCTTCTCGTTCAGCATCTGGAAATAGGCTTCGCCGACGCGGCCGAGCACGCCGTAGAGCGAGCCGGGGCCGGAATGCGGCACGGTCTGCCCGATCTTGATCTCGGTGTCGCTGGCGCCGGCATCGTATTTCTTCTCCGCGGCCCAGACATACGGCGCGGGCAAAGTCGATGCGGCGATGGTGGCGAGCGCGGCGGCGCTGAAATCGCGCCGCGATGGATTTTTCGTCATTGTTGTTTTCTCCCTGGTGCGCGCATTGTGCTGGGAACGCAGCACGGCTCGCAAGTGAGAAGTCGCAGCTTTGCGACGCAATGACGCTCAAATCGCAGGGGGGCGTTAGCGCCTAGACTCAAGTTTTCTCGACGACAACAACAAGGCCGCGCACCGGCTCGTTGTTCTCGTTGCGTGGCGAGGCCGGCTCCAGTGTCAGCAGCTTGAGCCCGGCTTTCGCGATGGCACTGCGCACATATTCCGCCGAATGGGCATAGCGCAGGCCTTCGCCGAGCACGATGCCATCGCCCGCATGCGTCTCCAGCGTGAAGGCGAGCACGCCGCCGGATACGAGCACGCGCCTGGCTTCAGTCAGCACCGGCGCGAGATCGGAGAGATAGACGAACGCATCCGCCGCGACCACGAGGTTCGCGCTCGCGTCACTCTTGGTGCGCAGGCCCTCGATCATGTCGGCAACTTCGAGCTCGGCATAAAGCGCGGTGGCACGCGCCTCCTTGATCATTCCGGGCGACAGGTCGATGCCGACGAAATGATCGACCTGCTTGGCGAAGGCCGCGGCCGCAAGCCCGGTGCCGCAGCCGAGATCGATGGTGCGCTTGAAGAAGGCCGGCTTCTTGGCGGCGACGCGCGCGGCCAGCACCGCCTTGAAGATCAGCGCGGGGGCGCGATAGCCGAGATCGTTGATCAGCGCGTGCTCGAAACGCGGCGCGTACTGGTCGAACAGCGCCTGCACATAGGCCTTGGGCATTTCCGCCATCTCGGCGTCGCCGAGCCGCATCAGATGCAGGCCGGCGCCGTGCTGATCCCCAGGGTCGGAGTCACGCGCCTTGCGGAACGCCGCGATCGCCTTGTCGCGCTCGCCGAGCTGCTGACGGATCTCGCCGAGCGTGAACCAGGCCGAGGTGAAGTTCGGGGCGAGCTCGATCGCCTGCTCCAGAAGGTCGGCGGCGGCGGGCAGATCGCCCTTGAGCTGGAGGTCGCGCGCGAACTCGAAACGGCGGTCGGCCATGAGATCGCCGGAGGTCAGGAAGAGGCGGAGCGGCATAGGAACCAGGAGCAAGGAAGACTCGAAGAAAACGCGGCGCAGCCTATATGACTTCCATGCGTCCGCAAGACATCCTGTTGCCAGCTGTTGCCGGCCTGTGCTGCAAGCCCGGCGGCTTCCATATCGACCCTGTCCGCCCGGTCGAGCGGGCCGTGATCACCCACGGCCATTCCGACCATGCCCGCGCCGGCCATGGCGCAGTGCTGGCGACGCAGGAAACGCTGGACATGATGCGACTGCGCTACGGCGAGAATTTTGCCGGCTCGACGCAAGCCATCCGCTATGGCGAGGAGATCCGGCTCGGTGACGTCAGTGTCAAATTCCACCCGGCCGGCCATGTGCTCGGCTCGGCGCAGATCGCGGTGACGTGCAAGGACACCTGCATCGTCGCCTCCGGCGACTACAAGGACGCACCCGACCCGACCTGCACACCGCTCGAGCTGGTGCCCTGCGACGTCTTCATCACCGAAGCCACCTTTGGCCTGCCGGTGTTCCGGCATGGTGATGCGGCCGACGAGGTGAAGAAGTTGCTGGCCTCGGTCGCGCTGTTTCCGGAACGCGCGCATCTCGTCGGCGCCTATTCGCTCGGCAAGGCGCAGCGCGTGATCGCGCTGCTGCGCCAGGCCGGCTATGACGCGCCGATCTACCTGCATGGCGCCATGGAGACGATCACCGAATACTACCAGAGCCGCAACATCGACCTCGGCGAGCTCAGGCCGGTGAAGGGCGTGAAGAAGGCCGCACTCGCCGGCACCATCACGCTGGCGCCGCCTTCGGCGACATCCGATCTCTGGACGCGACGCTTTCCCGATCCCGTCACCGCCTTCGCCTCGGGCTGGATGCGCGTGCGCGCCCGGGCGCGGCAGCGCGGCGTCGAGCTGCCGCTGGTGATCTCCGATCACGCCGATTGGGACGGCCTCACCGCGACGATCGCGGCGACCGGCGCCGGCGAAATCTGGGTCACGCACGGCCAGGAGGATGCGCTGGTGCATTGGTGCCGGAGCAAAGGGCTGAAAGCGCAGCCGCTCGACCTCGTCGGCTATGGCGACGAGGAGGAGAGCGAGACGCCGCTTCAAGACGAGGCCGAAGCATGAACCGCTTCGCCGAACTTTTGGACCGTCTCGCCTACGAGCCCGGCCGCAACAACAAGCTGCGGCTGATCACCGGCTATTTCCGCGAAGTCGGTGATCCCGACCGCGGCTACGCACTGGCAGCGCTGACCGGCGCGCTCAGCTTCAAGCACGCCAAGCCGGCGCTGGTCCGCGATCTCATCGCGGCGCGCACGGACGAGGTGCTGTTCGGGTTGAGTTACGACTATGTCGGCGACCTCTCGGAGACGGTGGCGCTGATGTGGCCGAGGGCGGAGCTCGCCGGCCACAACAACCCTCCCCCACCAACCCTCACCGAGGTCGTCACCACCCTGCGCACCCTCGGCAAGACGGAGTTGCCAAAACAGCTCGAACGCTGGCTCGACGAGCTGGACGAGATCGGCCGCTGGGCACTGCTCAAGCTGGTCACCGGTGCGCTGCGCATCGGCATCTCCGCGCGCCTCGCCAAGACCGCGGCCGCCGCGCTCGGCGACAAGGATCCGCACGAGATCGAGCTGATCTGGCCGGGGCTCAGCCCGCCCTATCTCGACCTGTTCGCCTGGCTGGAAGGCCGCGGCGAAAAGCCTGTTAATCGCGATCCCGCTCCGTTCCGTCCGGTGATGCTGGCGCATGCGATCGAGGACGGCGATTTCGCCGCGCTCGATCCCACCGACTACATCGCCGAATGGAAATGGGACGGCATCCGCGTGCAGGCGGTCGCCGGACGCGACGATCGCGGCCACATCACGGCGCGGCTCTATTCACGCACCGGCGAGGACATCACGGGGAGTTTTCCGGATCTCGTGCCGTCGCTGCGCCTGCCGGGCGCGATCGACGGCGAGTTGCTGATCCTGCGCGAGGGCCGCGTGCAGAGCTTCAACGTTTTGCAACAGCGCCTCAACCGCAAGGTCGTGTCGCCAAAGCTGATCAAGGAGTTTCCGATTCACTTGCGCGCCTACGATCTGCTCGGCGATGACGAGAACGATCTGCGCGAGCTGCCGTTCGCAGGGCGGCGCGAGCGGCTGGAGAGATTCATCAAGAAGCTCGACGATCCCCGCATCGACCTGTCGCCCACCGTCCCCTTCACAAGCTGGGAGGCGCTGACCGCCGCGCGCGCCGATCCCGCAAGTGCCGGCGCCGGCGAGGACGCGGATGCCGTCGAGGGCGTGATGCTGAAGCGGCGCGATGCGCCCTATCTGCCGGGGCGACCGAAGGGCCAGTGGTGG
Organism: Bradyrhizobium sp. cir1; assembly: GCF_014198245.1. GTDB lineage: Bacteria > Pseudomonadota > Alphaproteobacteria > Rhizobiales > Xanthobacteraceae > Bradyrhizobium. The sequence goes on along the minus strand of NZ_JACIHE010000013.1, from coordinate 16,487 downwards.
AAGTGGAAGCGCGATCCGCACATCATCGATGCCGTGCTGATGTATGCGCAGCGCGGCCACGGCAAGCGCTCGTCCTATTATTCCGACTACACCTTTGGCGTCTGGACGGCAGGCGATGGCGGCGACGAGTTGGTGCCGGTCGGAAAAGCCTATTTCGGCTTCACCGACGAGGAGCTGCTGCAGATCGACCGCTTCGTCCGCCGCAACACCACCGAAAAATTCGGCCCCGTGCGCCATGTCGTGCACGAGGGCGACAAGGGGCTGGTGCTGGAGGTCGCCTTCGAGGGCCTGCAGCGATCGCCGCGGCACAAATCCGGCATCGCCATGCGCTTTCCACGCATCAGCCGCCTGCGCTGGGACAAGCCGCCGCGCGAGGCCGACCGGCTGGAGACGCTGGAAAGGATGCTGAAGGCGGAGCCGGCGGAGATCGAGGTGTGAGGCGCGCGCTGAGCCGAACTTTGGCGCCGCCTGAGCGCGCGCCTCGTCCTTCGAGACGACCGCTTCGCGGTCTCCTCAGGATGAGGCTAATCGGCGTCGGTGCCCGTTGAAACTGCTGCCGCGCACTCCGTCCTCATCCTGAGGCGCCCGCCTAAAGCGGGCGTCTCGAAGGATGGCCGCTGGGAAACACTCTCAATCGGGCCGCGGGAGAGATGACCAACCGCCCGAATTAAACTCCCGTAACCCGATTGACGCTCCGTTGCGGGTTCCCCATGTGCCTCGCCGTGCCCTATAATGGGGCCGAATCCGTCCAGGGAGTTTGTGATGGTCCAAGACGTCAGAGATTTGCCGGCCGGCCGCAGCGACGGCCTGCACCGCTTTCTCGGCGGCTCGCCGCTGGCGGTCGCGTTTCGCCTGGTCCTGCTCTCGATCCTGGTCGGCGTCGTGCTCGCCGCGATCGGCTTCGATCCCTGGAACATCATCCACAGCATCCGCCTGTTGTTCCAGCGTCTCTGGGATCTCGGCTTCGATGCGGTAAACTGGCTGTGGCGCTACTTCCTGCTCGGCGCGGTCATCGTGATTCCGATCTGGCTGCTGTCGCGCGTGTTCGGCGCGCCGCGCGGCCGGTAAGGATTTGATTCAAGGGGGTGCGCAGCCGATGCAACTGCGATTCGTCGGCTGCGGTGACGCTTTCGGCTCCGGTGGCAGGCTCAATACCTGCTTCCATGTCTCCGGGCGCGAAGCGAACTTCCTGATCGATTGCGGCGCGTCGGCGCTGCCGGCCCTGAAGCGCCTCGAGATCGAGCGCAACGACATCGACCTGATCCTGATCACGCATTTCCACGGCGACCATTTTGCCGGCCTGCCGTTCTTTCTGCTCGACGCTCAATTCTCGCGGCGGACGCGGCCGCTGACGATCGCGGGGCCGCAGGGCATCGAGACGCGGCTCGCCCAGGTGATGGAAGCGCTGTTCGAGCACTCCTCGAAAACAAAACAGCGCTTCGAGCTCAACGTTGTCGCGCTCACGCCCGGGCAACGCCAGATCTTTGGCGCCGTGACCGTGACACCCTACCCGGTCGTGCACGGCGAATCCGGCGGTCCCTTCCTCGCCTACCGCGTCGAGGCCGAGGGCCGCACGCTCGCCTACAGCGCCGATACCGAATGGACAGAGACGCTCATTCCGCTGGCGCATGACGCGGACCTTTTCATCGCCGAGGCCTACATGTACGAGAAGGTGGTCAAGAACCATCTCAGCCTGAAGACCTTGGAACAGCATTTGCCTGCAATTGGTGCAAAACGCCTCGTCCTCACTCATATGAGCGACGACATGCTGTCGCGCCTGGACGACGTGCCGCACCTCGCCGCCGAAGACGGCATGGTGCTCGTGTTCTGAAAGATGCACGCACCCGTTCATCCCCGCGTCGGAAGCCGGCAGGTGTTCGCCATCGCAGGTCCGGCGATGGTCGCGAACCTCACGACGCCGCTGATCGGCGTGGTCTCGACCACCGCGATCGGCCGGCTCGACGACGCGGCGTTGCTCGGCGGCGTCGCGATGGCTTCCGTGATCTTCGATTGCCTGTTCTGGCTGTTCGGCTTCCTGCGCATGAGCACGCTCGCCTTCACCGCGCAGGCGCTCGGCGCGGGCGAGACGCGCGAGCAGACCGTGATCCTGGTGCGCGGCTTCATCGTCGCCGGCCTGATCGGTGCGGCGCTGATCGCGCTGCAATTGCCTCTTGCCTCCGTGCTGTTCGACCTGATGGGCGGCAGCGAGGGCGTGACGCGGGCGGCAAAGACCTATTTCATGATCCGGATCTGGTCGTCGCCCTTCGCCTTCGCCAACTACGTCATCCTCGGCTGGCTGGTTGGACAGGCCCGCGCCAATCCGGCGCTGCTGCTGCAGGTCGTCATCAATCTCATCAACATGGTGGCGACGATTTTGCTGGTGCTGGTCTACGACACCGGCATAGCAGGCGCGGCGATCGCTGCATTGCTGTCGGAGGGCATCGGCTTCGTGCTGGGCGTGATCGTGTGCCGCCGCCATGCGGCCGGCGGCTTCAAGGTGCCTCGCGCAACGCTGTTCGATCGCGCCAAACTGATGCGGCTCCTGGCGGTGAATACCGACATCCTGATCCGCACTGCGGCGCTGATCGCCGTGTTCCTGTTCTTCACCGCCAAGGGCGCGCGTGCCGGCGACGTCACGCTGGCGGCGAACTCCGTGCTCAACAATTTCCTGCTGGTCAGCGCCTTCTTCCTCGACGGCCTTGCCAATGCGGCCCAGCAGCTCTGCGGCCGCAGCTTTGGCGCGCGCGACGCCAAAGGGTTTTCGGATTCTACCCGGCTGGTGCTCTTGTGGGGGCTCGGCTTTGCGGTGGTCGTCGCGGTGCTGTTCGCGCTGTTCGGGCCGGCGCTGATCGACTTCATGACGGCGAGCGAGGACGTCCGCCGCGCTGCGCGCGATTTCCTGCCGTTCATCGTGCTCGCGCCTATCCCCGGCGTGTTCGCGTTCGGCTTCGACGGCATCTATGTCGGCGCCACCTGGGCGCGCGAGATGCGCAACCTGATGCTGGTCTCGCTCGCGATCTTCTTCGGCGTCTGGCTGGCGCTGCAATCCCTCGGCAATGCCGGACTGTGGTGCGCGCTGATCGCGTTCTATGTTGCGCGCGGCGGATTGCAGGGGGTGAGGTATCCGGTGTTGTACCGGGCGACGTTTTCAAAACCGTAGAAGAACGTAGCCCCGCATCCGCCTTCGCCAAGGCTTCGGCGGACAAGCGCGGGGCGAGGCGAAGAGCTACATCCCCGGCCAGTCTTCCGCGGTCAGCGTCGCCGCATCCGCGCCGACGATCTCGGAGAGCGAATCGCGGCCCGTGCGCAGCAATGTCGAGGTGAGGTCGCGCTTGATCTCGTCGACGAGGCCGAGGCCCTTGTAGACCAGCGACGAATAGAGCTGGATCAGGCTGGCGCCAGCGCGGATCTTGGTCAGCGCCGCGCCGCCGGAATCGACGCCGCCGACGCCGACCAGCGGGAACGCGCCTTCGACGCGCACATAGGTTTCCGCGACCATCCGCGTCGAGAGGCGGAACAGCGGCCGGCCGGACAGGCCGCCCTGCTCCTTGGCGCGCATCTCCTCGCGCAGTGTGCTCGGCCGCGCGATCGTCGTATTCGATACGATCATGCCGTCGACCCGGCGCAAGCGCGCGACCTGCACGACATCGTCGAGCTGGGCGAGGCTCAAGTCCGGCGCGATCTTGAGCAGCACCGGCGTATCGCCGGCCTTCTGCCGCACCCGCTCGCGTGCATCGATGACGCGCGCGAGGAGATCGTCGAGCAGCGCGCCTTCCTGCAAGTTACGCAGGCCCGGCGTGTTCGGCGAGGAGACGTTGACGGTGAAGTAGCTCGCGACCGGCGCAAAGGTCTCGATCAGCTTGACGTAGTCGCCGACACGGTCCGGCGAATCCTTGTTGGCGCCGACATTGACGCCGACGATGCCGCCATGCTGCGCGCGCGCGGCGAGCCGGCGCAGCACCGCTTCGGCGCCGTCATTGTTGAAGCCCATGCGATTGATGACGGCCTCGTCGCGCTCGAGCCGGAACAGGCGCGGCCGCGGGTTGCCGACTTGCGGCTTCGGCGTCACCGAGCCGATCTCGACGAAGCCGAAACCGAGCCGCAGCAGCGCGTCCGGCACCTCGGCGCTCTTGTCGAAGCCCGCGGCCATGCCGATCGGATTGGGAAAGTTGAGCCCGAAGGCGCGCACCGCGAGCTTGGGATCGTCAGGGCGCGGCTTGACCGGCGGCAGGAAACGCAGGCCCTGGATCGCCAGGCGATGCGCATCCTCCGGATCGAGCCAGCGCAGCACCGGCAGCGAGAAAGCGTCGAAAGCGCGGATCACGGGGCAAGCTCCGGCACGTCGTGACCGCCGTCCGAGCGCATGTTGAGGTTTATCACCGAGATGACGGCACCGAGATCGAGCTCGCCATAGAGGTGCGGAAACAGCTCCTCATTGCGCGAGCGCTCCCAGCGCAGCTCGCTGCCGAGCACGTCGCCGTCGACCTCGACCAGGAACAGCGCCCGCTGCCCGGCGAAGTGCTTGCGCAAGGTCTCGGGAACCTGGGCGGCCGTCGAGAAATGGATGAAGCCGTCGCGCGAATCGTCCGCGCTGCCCTGGTACACGCCCTGCCGTTCCGCCTCGCGCCAGGCCGAGGCCGGACAGATTTTGTAGATCTTGACCACCGCTTACGCAGCCCTGTTTGCCCTTTGAGACAGCTCTTTGAGTCTCTTGGGTTTTTTCTGGGTTTTTTTCGTCTGTTGGGGTCCCTGAAACCCCGGGCGCGACCGTAAAGGCCGCTCCTTCCGAACTCAAGACTTAGAGCCTATTCCGTCCCGATGAAATCGGAACGGGGCTCCAGATTCCCAGTTTGACGCGTTTTCCTTGCCACGAACTTGTATACCCTTCGCTCGACAACCGCTTTCGCGCCACCCCTTGCGCGAAAAACGGAAAACCGGTTGATTTGAGGACAGTTTTCCTGAGTTGCGACGGGCTGGACCTTCCATGGTCAGACAGGCCAAAGCGCAGAGGATGCTGAGTCACGACCAGATCTGGGTCGCGCTGGATCGGCTGGCGGCGCGTGCCGGCCTGTCTCCGTCCGGCCTTGCCAAGCGCGCCGGGCTCGACCCCACCACCTTCAACAGGTCCAAGCGCGTCACCGCGGACGGCCGCGAGCGATGGCCCTCGACCGAATCGATCGCGAAAGCGCTGGCGGCGACCGGCGACTCGATCGACACTTTTGCTAAGCTGGTCGACGGCGAGGCCGGCGATGGCCGTTCGGTGCCGCTGCTCGGCCTGGCGCTGGCCGGCGCGAGCGGCGCCTTCGACGAGTCCGGCCTTCCATCGGGCAAGGGCTGGACCGAAGTCGCGCTTCCCATCGCCGATGACAGCCAGACCTTTGCGTTGGGGATCGCGGGCGACGCGCTTGCGCCCACCTATCGCGACGGCGACGTCATCCTGGTCTCGCCGGGCACGCCGATCCGCAAGGGCGATCGCGTCGTGGTGAAGACCAGAGCGGGCGAGCTGACGATCGCCACCCTGAAGCGCCGCACGGCAAAGACGCTGGAATTGCAGCCGCTCGATGCCTCGCAGGCCGAGCGCACGATGGCGACGGGCGAGGTCGCGTGGGTCGCCAGGATCGTGTGGGCGAGTCAATAGATCTGGCGCGCGATCGCCATTGCGACTCACCGTCCCTCTCGCCTAGGTTGCGCGCGCAATTGCCGATCAAATTCATCGGAGGGGGAATATGATGAATCGCCGCCACGCATTGAAAGCACTCGCCGGTCTTGCGCTTTGTCCGATCTGCAGGCCGGGCTTCGCCGCCGAAGGCGCGCATTGGAGCTATGAAGGCGCCGGCGGTCCGGGCAAATGGGGCGAGCTCGATGCAGCCAACAAGGCCTGCGCGGTCGGCCTGCAACAATCGCCGATCGACATCGAGGCGACGGTCAAGTCGCAACTGCCGGCGCTGAAGCTGAACTGGGGCAAGAGTGCCGACACCATCGTCAACAACGGGCACACGATCCAGCTCAACTTCGCCGAGGGCAGCACGCTCACGCTCGGCGACGTCAAATACAAGCTGCTCCAGGTGCACTTCCACCGGCCGAGCGAGCACATGATCGGCGGCAAGAATTTTCCGATGGAGGCGCATTTCGTCCATCGCAACGAGGCCGGCGGGCTCGCCGTGGTCGGCGTGCTCATGGCCGAGGGCAAGCCGAACCCGGCCTTTGGCAAGATCGTCAAGACCATGCCGGCGGCGGAAGGGCCGGCGGTGAAGGCGGATGCGAGCATCGATCCGCTCGCCATGCTGCCGCCGAAGCTCAGCTATTACCGCTATCCCGGCTCACTGACGACGCCGCCCTGCTCGGAAGTGGTCGAATGGCTGCTGCTGACCGACCCGATCCAGGTGTCGGCGGCCGACGTCGCCGCTTTCGCAAAGCTCTACCCGATGAACGCACGCCCGGTGCAGAAGGATAACAGGCGTTACGTGTTAAGGTCGATCTGAAACGCAGCTCAGGCGCCGGAGACGCTGGGTCGGACGTCCACGACGACCTCATAATTGGCGGCCGTGGCATCGAAGGCCGTCAGCATGGCCTGCGCCCCCACGGCGCAACAACGAGGCGCCGGAAAAGCCGTCGATGGCCCGAAGATGCCCGCACTCAACAAGCCCTTCAGGTGCTGCTACGGCATCACGCCCCTGCAGTTTGCGCAGGCCGCGCGGGCTGGCTGACGCCGCAATTTCAGTAAATACTCTCAGCGAACACACGCCTTAAAGCGATGCCTGGAGATTCCGCGATGTCCGCGATCGATCATGCCGCAACGACCGGGCGCCGCCGGGTCGCCGTCGTCGGCCTGGGCAGCATTGGCGGCGTCATCGCCGGCGCGCTCGACGCGACGGGCCGGCACGACGTCACCGCCTGCGTCAGGCACGGGATCGCGCGGCTGATGGTGGAACGTCCCGACCGCACGATCGAGGCGCGGCCACGTATGTTGACGGATCCGGCACAGGCCGACATCCATGACTGGGTGCTGCTGTGCACCAAGGCGCAGGATACCGCCTCGAGCGCGCCTTGGCTGCAGCGGCTCTGCGGCGACGGCACGCATGTTGCGGTCCTGCAGAACGGCATAGGCCACACCGAACGGCTTGCGCCATTCGTCGGAGCGGCGACCATCGTGCCGACCATCGTCTATTATAATGGCGAGCGGCTTGCGCCCGACCGCGTGCGCTACCGCCGCGCCAGCGACCATGATTTTGCGGTGAGCGATGATGCCGGCGGCCGCGCCTTCGTGGAATTGCTCGAAGGCACGGGAATGCAGATCCTGGTCAGCCCCGACTTCAAGACGATGGCCTGGCGCAAGCTGCTGCTCAACGCGATCGCCAACCCGATCACCGCGCTCACGCTGCAGCGCCAGGGCGTGTTCAGGCGCGAGGACATGGGCCCGCTAGTGCTCGCGGCCCTGGAAGAAGCCGCCGCGGTCGCGCGCGCCGACGGCGCCCGGCTCGCAGACGACGAAGCCTCGAAGCTGCGGGCAATGCTGATGACGTTCCCGCCCGATGCCGGCACATCGATGTATTTCGACCGGCTGGCGGGCCGGCGCTCGGAGGTGGACGCGCTCACCGGCGCGGTGGTCGCGGCCGGCGAGCGCCACCAGATCGCAACGCCGCTCTGCCGCGTGCTGCTGACCTTGATGCGCGCGGCGGACGCCGCGCCGATCCCTGGCCTGACGGAGAAAGCGAAATGACCGCACCATCGAAACCGAGACCTCCGGCATTCGATCCGGACGACGTGAACGAGAGCAATTTCACGAGCTATCCCGAGATGCACCGGGCCGCCAATCAGACGCGCTACAATCGCCGGCTCGGCAACCATGCGGGACTGAAGAATTTCGGCGTCAACCTGACCCGCATCATCCCGGGCGGCCAGTCCTCGTTCCGTCACGCGCATTCGCGCCAGGACGAGTTTGTCTTCGTGATCGAGGGCGAGGTGGTGCTCGAGACCAACTCCGGCGCGCAAGTGCTGACGGCGGGCATGTGCGCTGGCTTCCCCGCCGGCACCGGCGACGCTCACCGCTTCATCAATCGCACGACGCGGGACGTGAAGCTGCTCGTGATCGGCGACCGCACGGCGGACGACGAGATCAGCTATCCCGACGTCGACATGCGCGCCGTGCTCGGGCCGGACGGCGTCTACAAATTCACGACCAAGGCGGGCGATCCGCTGTAGAAGCGGGCCGTATCTACGCGCTCCTCGCCAGCGCGCCGTCGATCATGTTCACCGCGTTCTGCACGCCGTAGACCGCGACGAAGGAGCCGAAGCGCGGGCCCTTCTCCTGGCCGAGCAGGACCTGGTAGAGCATGTTGAACCAGTCGAGCGTGACGCCGGGGCGGCCGTCCTTGCCCTTCTTGACCTGGTCGAGGAACGGCTCGCGGCGGCCGATCTCGTAGACGACGTTCTGGATGTCCTCCGCGGACGCCTCCTGCGGAAGCTGCGAAAGCGCATCGCGCAAATCCTGCAGCGCGGCGCGTTCCGTGTCGGTCGGCACGCGGAACTGCTTCGTCGGCGCGACGAAGTCGCGGTAGTAGTTGATGGCATAGCCGACCATCGCATCGAACTTCGGATGCGTCTGCGGGCTCACGCCTGGACGATAGCGGCCGATGAAGCCCCACAGCGTCTCGGCATTCTCCGCGTTCGACGACGACACCAGCGTCAGCAGCAGCTGGAAGGTGACGGGCATATCGCCCTTCGGCGGCTTGCCGTTGTGGATGTGCCAGACCGGATTGCCGAGCTGCTGCTTGCCGTCCTGCCTGGCAAAACCGTCGATGAACTGCTGGTAGTCGTCGACGTTGCGCGGGATGACGTCGAAATACAGCCGCTTGGCCGCCTTCGGCTCGCGGTACATGAACAGCGACAGCGATTCCGGCGAGGCGTAGCGCAGCCATTCGTCGATGGTGAGGCCGTTGCCCTTCGACTTCGAGATCTTCTGGCCCTTCTCGTCGAGGAAGAGCTCGTAGTTGAAACCTTCGGGCGGCGTGGCGCCGAGCGCCTTGGCGATGGCGCCGGAGAGCTTCACCGAATCGATCAGGTCCTTGCCGGCCATCTCGTAGTCGACGCCGAGCGCGACCCAGCGCATCGCCCAGTCGGCCTTCCACTGGCATTTGACGTTGCCGCCGGTGACGGGCGTTTCAACTTCCTGGTTGGTATCAGGATCGACATAGGTCACCGTGCCGGCCGCGACGTCACGGCGGATCATCGGCACCTGCAGCACGACGCCCGTGGTCTTGCTGATCGGCAGGAACGGCGAATAAGTCGCGCGGCGGTCCGGCCCCAGCGTCGGCAGGATGATCGCCATGACCTTGTCGTAGGCCGCGAGCATCTTGAGCAGCGTCGCGTCGAAGCGGCCGGAGGTGTAGTACTCGGTCGAGCTCGCGAACTCGTAGTCGAAGCCGAAATGATCGAGGAAGGCGCGAAGCCGCGCATTGTTGTGGTGGCCGAACGACGGGTACTCGTTGGAGAACGGATCCGGCACCCGCGTCAGCGGCTTGCCGAGATGCGCCGCCAGCATCTCCTTGTTGGGGACGTTGTCGGGCACCTTGCGAAATCCGTCCATGTCGTCGGAGAAGGCGAGCAGGCGCGTCTTGATCTTGTCCTCGGTCAGCACGCGGAAGGCATGGCGCACCATCGAGGTGCGCGCGACCTCGCCGAACGTGCCGATATGCGGCAGGCCTGACGGGCCGTAGCCGGTCTCGAACAGCACCTCGTCCTTCGGGCTTTTCTTCAGCCGCGCGACGATCGCCTTCGCCTGCTCGAACGGCCAGGCGTTGGATTGTTCGGCGAGCGCACGCAGGTCGCTCGGATTTGCGGCAAGGTCGATAACGGACATCAGGGGCCTCCGGGCCGCGGAAAATAGCGATTTCCGGGCAGAATGCAATTTTGTGGGCGGTGTAGCCTCTCGCACCGTCATTGCGAGTGAAGCGAAGCAATCCAGGGATGTTTCCGCAGAGACAGTCTGGATTGCTTCGTCGCAAGGGCTCCTCGCAATGACGGCGGAGGGAGCAGCGACGAAGCTAAAACGGGCTCACCGAGAAGTAGCGCAGCCACAGATCGGTGTAGCGGCCTTTTTCCCAGACGCGGAACAGGGCCCAGTTCAGGGCTTGGCGCAGCACGTCGTTGCCCTTGCGGACGGCGATGCCGATACCTTCGCCGAAGAACCGGCTCTCGACGAAGGGGCCGCCGGAGAAGGCGCAGCAATCGCCGGAATCCGTGCCGTTGATCCAGAACGCGAGTGAGATGGCATCGCCGAAGATGAAGTCGACCTCACCCTTGCGCAGGGCGGCACGCATCGCGTCGTCGCTCTGATAGGGGTGCAGTTCGGCGTCGGTGAACATCGCCTTCAGATAGGCCTCATGCGCGGAGCCCGCGATGACGCCGACCTTCTTGCCTTCGAGATATTCGGGGCGGATCTCCGGCATCACCGCATCCTTGCGCGAGGCGAAGCGCGCCGGCACGCGGTAATAGGGATCGGTGAAATCGACGCGGGCGCGCAACTGCGGGCTCACCGCCATCGAGGCGATGATGGCATCGCCCCGGTTGGAGGTGAGCGCATCGACCAGCGTCTCGAAGCGGCGCATCTGCACCGTGCAGGTGACCTTGATCTCCTCGCAGAGCGCGCGGGCAAGGTCGACGTTGAAGCCGGCCGGGTTGCCGTCGGCGCCGGTGTAGTTGAACGGCGGATAGTCGGTCTCGGTCAGGAAGCGGATCACGGTCAGGCGCGACAGATCCGGCCGCTCCGGCCGCCGGCGCGGGTCCCAGAACCCGGGCACGGCCTGGGGGGCCGCCTGGGGGACGGTTTGCGGCGTCGCCTGGGGCGCCGAGGGGGGCTGCTTGGCCGGGGCCTGGGCGTTCGCGCTCGCCAGGCCGGCGAGCAGGCAGAGGCCGACAGCCAGCCCTGCCAGCAAGCCACGGACAGATTTGAACGATTTCGCCTGTTGCGATGGAGCCATCGGCTGAAAGTAATGAATTTCGTTGGGATCAGAGGGCCTTATAGACCATCCCGCCGGGAACGCGAGTGCCGATTGCGGCCAGGGTGAAGCTCAAAGATACCGCTTCAAATCGGCCGCGGCCTCTTCCGGCGTGCGCTTCAGGTTGAACGGCGAGACGAACCTGCCGTCGCGGTCCATCAGGTAGATCAGCGCGGTGTGGTCCATGGTGTAGTCGCCGTCCTTGGTCGGGACCTTCTTGGCGTAGACCCGGTAGGAGGTGATCACCTTGGCGGTCTCGGCGGGATCGCCGGACAGACCTTCGAGATGCGGATCGAAGCTCGACAGATAGTCCTTCATCGTCGCCGGCGTGTCGCGCTCGGGATCGACCGAGATGAAGACGGCATTGACCTTGTCGGCGTCCTTGCCCAGCGCCCGCAGCACTTCCGAGATCTCGAACAGCGAGGTCGGGCAGACGTCGGGGCAATGGGTGTAGCCGAAGAAGATCAGGGTCGGCTTGCCCTTCAGGCTCTTGTCGGTGACGGCCTTGCCGTTCTGGTCGGTGAGCTGGAACGGGCCGCCGACCGCGGCGGGCTGCGCCACCTTGCTGACCCCGCCCATGGCCCAGAACATGATCAGGAGCCCGAGGACGAGGCTTGCAGCAAAGGCGGTCGCGATCACCAGCGGACGGGCGGTGGAACTCATGGGCGGAAAACTTCCTGTCGGGTCAGAAGCAGGCGGCGAAACCGGTCCTGATCATTTCGAAGAACACCTGGCTGCCGTAGTGGAACCAGAGCGCCAGCGCGCCGATCACGACCAGCCCGCCGGCACCGGCGCCCGCCAAGAGCAGCACGGACGGCGTCCGGCCGGCAGTGGGCGAATTGTCCTGTAGCGGATGTCCCGGGTGCAGTGGTTGAGCCATGACAACGATGGGGGCGAAGGCCCCGGTTCCCAGGCTTTCAGATAGGCTTTAGCCCGCCTGCGGGCAAGGCGCCGCCAGCAGGCAAGGCGCCGCTGGCGAGCCAAACGATCCCGTCACGGCGAATGTCAGTGGAGGAGCTGGCCCCGAGCCGTCTCGACCTGCTCCGGTTGCGGGAGGGACCGGCGTGCCGGCTTGATCGCCGAGGCCTGCGCGTCCATGTAGCAGGGCTTGTACATGGCCTGCAGCTGCCTGCCCTTCAGGAACAGCATGTGCGGGGTCAGGCCGCCGCGCTGGTTGATCCAGCGCCTCACCTGCGACGGATACATCGCATAGAGCATCTGGGTCGCTTCGGGATTGGTCACGGCGCGGCCATTGGCGCCGAAATCCCAGGCGGCGTGGAAGCCGAGCGTCGCGCTCGAGGTCACGCAGATGCGGTCGTGCGGGATGGCGCCGAGGACGATGGTGCAGGCCGAGGCGCAGAGGCCGTCGATGATGACGGTCTCGCCCGATTGCCTGAGGTCCTGGTACCTGTCGACGTAGGTTCCAATCCGGCCGCCGCGGTCATCCGCGATCCGAACCACCGCGTGAGAAGCCCCCATGCCCGCGATCAAGAGAACCGCCGCAAGCAACCCCGTCAGAAACTTCATTGTCCCCCGCCCCGGTCGAATTCGAATCTGCGTGTCAGGTGGTGATGCAGTGCTAGCGTCCGTCGTAACCAAGGTTTTGTCTAGGCAGGCCGGCTGGCTCAAAACAAATTCAACTCCAGTGTTGCGTCCGCGCTGCACCCGGCCGGTCCCTATCCCAGACTGGAACAAGTTAACGGTGTCTTGCGCGCCACACCCTTGATCTCAGGTACAACCGCTGGCTTCAATCCGGGCAATTACAGGGGGGAACTCATGGAGGGGGAAACGCATGGCTGAAGAAACAGACGTCATCGTCGTCGGCGCGGGACTGTCGGGCCTCGTGGCCGCCACCGAGATCGCCGACGCGGGCAAGCGCGTGATCGTTGTGGACCAGGAAGGCGAGCAATCGCTCGGGGGCCAGGCATTCTGGTCGTTCGGCGGATTGTTCCTGGTCGATTCGCCGGAGCAGCGCCGGCTCGGCATCAAGGACTCGTTCGAGCTCGCGATGCAGGACTGGCTCGGCTCCGCCGGCTTCGACCGCGACGAGGACTTCTGGCCGCGGCAATGGGCCGAGGCCTATGTGGCTTTCGCTGCCGGCGAGAAACGCGACTGGCTGCGCGCGATGGGCCATCGCATCTTTCCCGTGGTCGGCTGGGCCGAGCGCGGCGGCTATGACGCGATGGGCCACGGCAATTCGGTGCCGCGCTTCCACGTCACCTGGGGCACCGGCCCCGGCATCGTCGAGCCGTTCGAGCGCCGGGCGCGCGAGGCGATGAAGAGCGGCCGCCTCACCTTCAAGTTCCGTCACCGCGTCGATGCGCTGTCCGTCACCAACGGCACGGTGGATGGCGTCAGTGGCGCGATCCTCGCACCCGACACTATCGAGCGCGGCAAAAGCTCCTCGCGCAACGTGGTCGGCGAATTCGCGCTGAAGGCGCAAGCCGTGATCGTCGCCTCCGGCGGCATCGGCGGTAATCACGAGCTGGTGCGGGCGAACTGGCCGAAGCGGTTAGGTGAGCCGCCGAAATTCATGATCTCCGGTGTGCCCGAGCATGTCGACGGCCGCATGATCGGCATCACGGAGAAGACCGGCGCGCGGCTGATCAACCGCGACCGCATGTGGCATTATGTCGAGGGTATCCAGAACTGGAATCCGATCTGGCCGCGCCACGGCATCCGCATCCTGCCCGGGCCTTCGTCGATGTGGTTCGACGCAACCGGCACACGATTGCCGGCGCCGCTGTTCCCCGGCTCCGACACGCTCGGCCAGCTCAAATACATCATGTCGACCGGCTATGATTATTCCTGGTTCATCCTGACGCAGAGCATCATCAAGAAGGAGTTTGCGCTGTCGGGCTCGGAGCAGAACCCCGACCTGACGGGCAAGAGCTGGCGCATGACCTTGCGCCGCGCCACCAACAAGGGCGCCCCCGCGCCGGTGGAGGCCTTCAAAAGCCATGGTGTCGACTTCATCGTGCGCGACAAGCTCGAGGACCTTGTTGCGGAGATGAACAAGCTTGCCGGCAACGACCTGCTCAAGCTCGAGCACATCAAAGTGCAGATCGAGGCACGCGACCGCGAGATCGCCAATCCTTACGTCAAGGATGCGCAGGTCATGAACATCCACAATGCGCGCCGCTATATCGGCGACAGGCTGATCCGCACCGCCGCCCCGCACCGCATCCTCGATCCCGCGCAGGGGCCGCTGATCGCGGTCAAGCTCAACATCCTCACCCGCAAGACGCTCGGCGGCTTCGAGACCGATCTCGACTCGCGCGTGTTCGGCGAGGAGGGACAGGTCATCCCGGGTCTCTATGCGGTCGGCGAAGCCGCGGGCTTCGGCGGCGGCGGCGTGCATGGCTATCGCTCGCTGGAGGGCACGTTCCTCGGTGGCTGCCTGTTCTCGGGCCGCAATGCCGGCCGTGCGGCGGCGAAAGCGGTGGGATAGATCATGCGGCGGTGGATGCAGCTCGGGATGCTTCTTGCGGCATTGACCGCCGCCTCGGTCGCATCCGCCGACATCATCGACGTCAACGGCGTGAAGCGCTCCTACACCGCGCAGCTTCCGGCGAAGAAGCCGGCACCGCTCGTGGTCGTGCTGCATGGCAAGACCCAGCGCGGCGCCGACATGGTCGCGCGCACGGCGTGGCCGCAGGTCGCAAAACGTGAAGGTTTCGCCGTGGTCTTTCCTGATGGCCTCAACCACGCCTGGGCCGATGCGCGGACCAAGGCGGGACCCGCGCTCCGCGGTCCGCCCGACGGCACCGACGACATCGCCTTCATCACCAAGCTCGTCGAGAAGCTGGTGGCGAACGGCACGGCCGACCCGAAGCGCGTCTATGTCGCCGGCATCTCCAATGGCGGGGCGATGGCGATGACGCTTCTCTGTGCGCGCGCCGATCTGTTCGCGGCCGGCGCCAGCGTGGTCATGAATCTCACTGATGAGACCGCAGTCACCTGTCATCCGTCGCGACCGCTGCCGATGCTGCTCATGAACGGCACGGCCGACCCATTGGTGCCTTACGCGGGCGGACGCGGATCGAGCTATTTTGCCGCAGACGGGTTCTGGTCGACCAACGAGACGCTGGCATTCTGGCGCAAGCTCAATGGCTGCGAGACGGACGATGCGGCCGCAGTCGATCTGCCTGACAAGAATCCCGCGGATCAGTCCGGGGTCACGCGGATCACCTCGCGCTGCCCAACCGGGCACGACGTCGTGCTCTATCGCGTCAACCATGGCGGTCATCGCATGCCCGGATTCTCGCCCGATGCTCGCTTCCCGAGGGTCGCGACGGGTCTGCTCGGGCCGCAGAACGGCGACATCGACGGCGCCGAGACGATCTGGGCTTTCTTCAGCCAGTTTCCCTGACGCATGCATCGGCGGCAACGCATGCGTGCCCGACAACGCATGCGTGCCTGGCAACGCATGCGTGCCCGGGGTGGCACAGCGCAAAGCGCTGGGCTAGACAGGGCCGCCATTCCACCAGGAGATCCCAAATGAGCATTCAGCGTTTCGAAACCGGCCCGCGCATGAGCCAGGCCGTCGTGCACGGCAACACCGTCTATCTCGCCGGCGTCGTCGCCAACAACGCGGCCGGTGAAAGCGTGACGAAGCAGACCCAGGACATCCTGAAGACGATCGATGGCCATCTCGCCAAGGCCGGCACCGACAAGTCGAAGCTGCTCTCGGCCACGATCTACATCACCGACATGAAGACCTTCGGCGAGATGAACGCGGTGTGGGACGCCTGGGTTTCGCCCGGCAACACCCCGGCTCGCGCCACCGTCGAAGCCAAACTGGCGGCCCCGCAATACACCGTCGAGATCATGGTGACGGCCGCGAAGTAACCTTCGCCAACAAGACACATGCGAATGAAGCGCGATGAGGCCATCATCGCGCTTCATTTTTTGCACGCTCCGATGACCTCCGAGGTAATCGATCAGCGCGCGTAGTCCTTCGATAGTGACGGTCAGCCGAACACGGCGTCATCGAAGGAGCATCCCATGACCGATCACACCGCCATCGCCCACCTCTATATCGATGTCTGGAACGAGCGCACGACGAGCCGCCGGCGCGAGCTGCTGAGCGAGAACTGGACGGCAGATGCGAGCTATGTCGATCCCCTGATGAAAGGCGACGGCCAGGACGGAATCGACGCGCTGATATCAGGCGTGCAGCAGCGCTTTCCCGATTTCAGGTTCAAGCTGATCGGCGAGCCCAACGGCTACGGCGATCATGTGCGCTTCTCGTGGGGGCTCGGCCCTGATGGCGTCGACAGCCCGATCAAGGGGACGGATTTTGCCGTGCTGAAGGACGGGCGGATCAAGAGCGTGACGGGATTCCTGGATCAGGTGCCCGCGGGGGCGTGAGGTCTATCTTACCCTCCCCTGGAGGGCAGGGGAATCGCATATGATTTTTGTGGGCCTATTGCGTTGAATTGCAATATGGATTCTGAGGACGACACTCGATTGATTGGGGGTGTCGGA
>NZ_JACIHE010000012.1 GCF_014198245.1 Bradyrhizobium sp. cir1 | reverse complement strand
GCGCGCAGCGTCCTGGACTGCATCGAGCACGGCGCTACGATATTGCCCTATTCAAGGACGCTCCCCCTTGACCACGGGTAGGAGGTCCTACGGCATCACCTCAGATCTTCCGGCCTGCCTGCTCCCAATAGGGATCGCGCAGGCGGCGCTTGAAAATCTTGCCGGAGTCTTCGCGCGGCAGCCCGGAGCGGATCTCGATGTGCTTGGGCACCTTGTAGTCGGCGAGCGAGGTCTTCAGCCGCGCGCGAACATCGGCGGCATCGAGCGTGACGCCGGCTTGCGGCTCCACCACGGCCATCAGCGCCTCGCCGAACTCGGCATCGGGGATGCCGAACACCGCGCAATCGTGCACGCCGGATACGGCGTGCAGCACGGATTCGATCTCGGCCGGGTAGATGTTGACGCCCCCTGATATCACCATGTCGCGCTTGCGGTCGCAGATGAAGACGTAGCCGTCCTCGTCGATATAGCCGACATCGCCGGAGGTGATGAAGCCGTCGCGGTCGATCTCGGCGCGCTTCTCCGGCTTGTTGTGGTAGGTGAAGTCGGCAAGCTCCGCCATGCGGGAATAGATCTCGCCGATTTCGCCGACGCCGAGCACGCTTCCGTCCTCGCCGAGAAAGCGCAGCTCGGCGCCGGGCGATATCCTGCCGACGGTGCCGGGTTTCTTCAGCGCGTCCTCTGAGGTCGCGAAGGTCACGGCGCTGGATTCGGTCGAGCCGTAGAATTCGTAGATCACCGGCCCCCACCACTCGATCATGGCGCGCTTGACGTCGGCCGGGCATGGCGCCGCGGCGTGGATGACATGGCGCAGGGAAGAGACGTCGTACTTCCCGCGCACTTCTTCCGGCAGCTTCATCAGACGGATGAACATGGTGGGCACCATGAAGATGGTGTCGATCTTGTAACGCTCGATCAGCTCAAGAAACTCCTCCGCCTCGAAGCGCGGCATCAGCACCAGCGCGCCGCCGAGCTTGCCGGCGCGGATGCCGAACGAGTTCGGCGCGGAATGATAGAGCGGGCCCGGCAGCAGCGCGCGGGCGCCGGGCTTGAGCCCATAGATCATCGCACGCACGCGTTCGCCGGCAGCCTGCTGCTCCGGTGTCGGCGCGTTGCGCCGCACGCCCTTGGGATGGCCTGTCGTGCCCGAGGTGTAGATCATGTTCATCGGTTGCGGCACGACCGGGCCGTCATAGGGTTGCTGCTGCGTGAGCCAGGATTCGAAATCGATCGCGAAGTCCGGCGTGGTCAGGTGATCCGGATCGATCTTGTAGCTGGACAGGATCTCCGGCGGCGTCGGCACGCTGAGCACAGTGACCCCTTTGGGAATCGCATCGCGCAAGCCATGCAGCATATCGGCATGCCCGATCAGCACGGAGGTGCCGGTATCGCCAAGGATGTAGTTGATCTCCTCCGGCTTGAAATGCCAGTTGATCGGCACGCCATAGGCCCCGAGCCGCATCGCGGCGTAGGCAGCTTCCAGGAAGGCGATGTCGTTGCGCATCAGCATGCAGACGCAATCGCCCTGGCGGACGCCGATTGTGGCGAGGCCGGAGGCGATGCGATCGGCGCGGTCGGCGACCTCGGCGTGGGAACGGCGGCGCTCGCCGGAGACGATGCCGAGAAATGGGGACGTTTCGCTCACTTTTGTTTTCCGATCTTTCGTCGGGTTGAGAAACGTGGACACCACACAACTCGTCATTCCGGGGCGATGCGAAGCATCGAACCCGGAATCCATGTCGCAGCAAGACATGCGGCGCGATGGATTCCGGGCCTGCGCCTACGGCGCATCCCGGAATGTCAGAAAGCTAATCCGCAAACTTCGGCGCACGCTTCTCCAGGTTGGCGCGCACCGCTTCGGTCTGGTTCGGACTGCCGATCAGCTTCTGCTGCTCGACCGACTCCGCGAGCAGTGCCGGCCCCGGATCAACCGAGAGATTGTTGAGGAGACGCTTGGCGGCGCGGATCGCATCGGGGCTTTTTCCCGCGATCTCGCGCGCAGCCTCGAGCGCGGCCGCGCGCGGGTCATCGCAGATGCGCGTGGCGAGGCCGTAACTCATCGCCTCCTGCGCGGAGAAGATACGCCCGGTGTAGGTGAGATCGCGCAAGATGTCGTCGCGCACGAGCGAGGCAAGGATCGGCGTGCCCGCCATATCGGGCACGAGGCCCCATTTGATTTCCATCACCGACATCCGCGCATCGGCGCTGAGGAACCGCATGTCGGCACCGAGCGAGAGCTGGAAGCCGCCGCCGAAGGCGACGCCGTGCACCGCCGCGATCACCGGAACCGGAAGCTGGCGCCAGCCCCATACCGCCTGTTGCGGGAAGTTCGCCTGGCCGTGCGTGCGCACGGTGAGGTCGCGATTTTCGCCACCCGGAATTCCATTGCCGCCTTTCTCCTGCATGGCGGCAAAACGCCCCATGTCGAGACCGGCGCAGAAGGCGCGGCCTTCACCGGAGAGCACGACGGCGCGTACGCTCTTGTCCTTCGAAAGCCGGTCCGTTGCGGCGACAAGGGCCTCGAACATGGCCTGATCGAGCGCGTTCATCTTGTCCGCACGCACCAGGCGCACGTCGGCGACGCCTTCCGAGATCGAGATCGAGACGCGCTCTTCCATGGATGAATTCTCCCCTGTTCTTGTTCGGTGCCGCTTTACAGAAAGCTGGCGGCCGGATTTAGTCAATCGACCAATTAACTGACAATCCGTACGGGAGAAACAGCGATGTTCAAGGAAAATCTTCTGGCCGGACGGCGCATTCTCGTGACCGGCGGCGGCACCGGGCTCGGCAAGTCGATGGCGGCGCGTTTCCTGCAGCTCGGCGCCGAGGTCCACATCTGCGGCCGGCGCAAGATCGTGTGCGACGAGACCGCGACCGAGCTGATGGACCAATATGGCGGCCGCGTCACCAGCCACGGCGTCGATATCCGCAACGCGCTCGCTGTCGACGAGATGATCGAGACCATCTTTCGCGAAGGCCCTCTCACCGACCTCATCAACAATGCCGCCGGCAATTTCATCTCGCGCAGCGAGGAGCTATCGCCGCGCGGCTTCGATGCGGTCGCCAATATCGTCATGCACGGCACGTTCTACGTCACGCACGCGATCGGCAAGCGCTGGATCGCGTTGAAGCAGCCCGGCAACGTCGTTTCGATCACCGTGACCTGGGTGCGCAACGGCTCTCCTTACGTGGTGCCGTCGGCGATGAGCAAGTCGGCGATCCACGCCATGACGATGTCGCTCGCCACCGAATGGGGCCGCTACGGCATCCGCCTCAACACGATCGCGCCGGGCGAGATCCCGACCGAGGGCATGAGCAAGCGCATCAAGCCGGGCGACGAGGCCGGCGCACGCACCAAGGCGATGAACCCGATGGGCCGCGTCGGCACCATGGAGGAGCTGCAGAACCTCGCGGTGTTCCTGATCTCCGGCGGCTGCGACTGGATCAACGGCGAGACCATCGCCATGGACGGCGCGCAGGCGCTCGCCATGGGCGGCAATTTCTACCAGCTCCGCGACTGGAGTGACGACGACTGGAAGACCGCCCGCGAGAGCATCATGGCGCAGAACGAGAAGGACCGGGCGAAGCGGGGGTAGAACTGCTCTCCGCCGTCGTCCTGACGAAAGCCAGGACGACAGCGGGGCCACGTCTTGTCTTCACCCGCGGATGACGCCACACTCCCCGGCATAAGAACAAGTCGCCACGGGAGAAACATGTCCACACAGCCATTGGCGGACCTCGCCGACATGGTGCGCGAGCGCGCGAAGAGCCGCGGCAGCGCCATTGCCTATGAATTCGAGGGCCGCGCCACCAGCTTTGCCGAATTCGACATCAAGACCAACAAGGTCGCGAACGCGCTTCTCGCGATGGGCGTGAACAAGGGCGATCGCATCGCCTATCTCGGCAAGAACAGCGATCTCTATTTCGAGCTGCTGATGGGCGCGATGAAGTCCGGCGTGGTGATGGCGCCGGTGAACTGGCGGCTCGCAGGGCCGGAGGTCGCCTTCATCGTTTCCGATTGCAGGGCGCCGGTGCTGTTCGTCGGGCCGGAGTTCATCACGCAGGTGCGCCAGATCAGGGACCAGTTGCCGGGCGTGCGCACCATCATCACCACCGAAGGCGGCGCGCCGGAATGGCAGGATTTTACGGCCTGGCGGGACGCGCAGAGCGGCGACAATCCAAAAGTGCCGATCGACACGAAGGACATCGCGATCCAGCTCTACACGTCGGGCACCACAGGCAAGCCGAAGGGCGCGATGCTGTCGCATGCGAACTTCCTCAACCTCGTGCAGACAGGCAATGCCGCGGACAAGCCGGAGTGGAACCGGTGGTCGACCGATGACGTCTCGCTGGTGGCGATGCCGATCTTCCATATCGGCGGCTCGGGCTGGGGCGTGATGGGGCTGTATCACGGCGCCCGCGGCGTGATCGCGCGCGAGTTCGACCCGACCAAGGTACTGGATTTCTTCGAGCAGTCGGGCATCACCAAGCTGTTCATGGTGCCGGCGGCGATGCAGTTCGTGGTGCGGCAACCGCGCGCGAAGACGGTGGATTTTTCGCGGCTGAAATACATGCTGTACGGCGCCTCGCCCATTCCGGCGGCGCTGCTGAAGGAATGCATCGAGGTCTTCAAATGCGGCTTCGTGCAGATGTACGGCATGACCGAGACCACCGGCACCATCGTCGCGCTGCCGCCTGAGGATCATATCGAGGGCCTCGAGCGGATGCGTTCGGCCGGCAAGGCACTGCCGGGCGTCGAGATCGCGATTTTGGACATCGACGGCAAGCCGCTGCCGCCGCGTGAGGTCGGCGAGATCGCGACGCGCTCGGGCTCGAACATGGCGGGCTACTGGAATTTGCCGGAGGCGACCGCCGCAACATTGCGCGGTGACGGCTGGCTGCGCACGGGCGATGCCGGCTACATGGATGAGGACGGCTATCTCTACATCCACGACCGCATCAAGGACATGATCATCTCCGGCGGCGAGAACATCTATCCCGCCGAGGTCGAGAGCGCGCTGTGCGATCATCCCGATGTCGCCGAGGCCGCCGTGATCGGCGTTCCCGACGACAAATGGGGCGAGGCGGTGAAGGCGGTGGTGGTGATGAAATCAGGCAAGCAGGCGACAGCCACCGACATCATCAACTTCACCCGCGAGCGCATCGCCGGCTACAAGACGCCGAAGAGCGTGGAGTTCCTGCCGGCGCTGCCGCGGAATCCGAGCGGAAAGATCCTGCGGCGGCAGTTGCGCGAGCCGTATTGGGCGGGCAAGGACCGGCGGGTGAATTGATTGCGAAATGGCGAAGCAATCCACAGCACCACCGCGGTGACATTTCTGGATTGCTTCGCTTCGCTCGCAATGACGGTGTGGAGACAGTGCGCGCCTCTCTCCCCGTCATTGCGAGGAGTCCTTGCGACGAAGCAATCCAGACTGCCGCCGCAGCAAGACGCTTCGTCGCATTCGCACGGCTATCAATGCTTCCCCGGCCCCATATAGCCGAACAGAAACCCCGCCACCTTGCGCATCTGGATTTCCTCGCTGCCCTCGGTGATGCGATAGCGGCGGTGGTGGCGGTAGATGTGCTCGAACGGCTTGTGGCGTGAATAGCCCATGCCGCCATGGACCTGCATGGCGCGGTCGGCGGATTCGCAGCAGAGGCGGTTTGCAAAATAGTTGCACATCGAGACGCGGTCGGACAGCGTGCGCTCGATCTGCTCCTCGGTGAGCTGGTCCATCTCCCAGGCGGTCTTGCGGATCAGAAGGCGCAGCATCTCGGCTTGCGTCGCGAGCTCGACCAGCGGGAACTGGATCGCCTGGTTCTCGGCCAGCGCCTTGCCGAACGGCTTTCGTTCGCGCGCATATTTGACGCTCTCGTTGATGCAATAGACGGCAGCGCCGAGCGAGCTCGCGGCCTGACGGATGCGGTTCTGGTGCACGAAGCACTGCGCCAAGGACAGACCGCGGCCGACCTCGCCGAACTGCGCGTCTTCCGGCACGAACACGTCGGTGAAGCTGACACGCGGGTGATCGGTCGGCATGTTGAAGGTCCACATGTACTCCTCGATCCTGACGCCGTGGCTCTTGGCCGGCACCAGGAAGCAGGTGATGCCGCGGGCATCGCCGTCATTGCCGCTGGTGCGCGCGAACAGCGCGCAGTGGGTGGCGACGTGCATGCCGGTGGTCCACATCTTCTCGCCGTTGATGATCCAGCCCTTGACGTTGTCGCGGGTCGCCGGCACCGCGCGCGTCTCCATGTGGGTGGCGTCCGAGCCGTGATGCGGCTCGGTCAGGCCAAAGGTGATGCGGTACTTGCCCCTGATCGAGCCGTCGATCATCGCTTTCTGGTCGTCGCGGCCGTAGCGGTCGAGCATGGTGACGACGGGGAAATTGCCGACGATGGAATGCTCGTTCTGGAGATCGTTGTGCAGGCCGAGCCCCTTTGCGGCAAAATGCTCGCGGATCACCGCCATCCAGAGATTGGAGCCGTCCCTGCCGCCATATTGCTTCGGCACCGGAAAGCGCAGGTGCCCGGCGGCATCCGCAAGATCCTTCGCCTTGCGCAGCAGCGCTTCCCATTCATGCCGCGGCAGGCCGCCATTCTCGAAATCGGTGCGCGCCCATTCGCGGCGATGATCGAAGAATCGGATGTTGTCATCGGCCTCTTCCAGCGGCTTGATCTCGCGTTCGATGAAACGGTCGAGTTCTCCGAGATAGGCAACGAGGTCGGCAGGCAGCGAGAAATCCATGGCTCTCTCCCGGATCGATTTTGTCGTTTTGCGTTAAGGCGCTAGGCGCACCTTTGCTTCGCACGATTAAGGTGAGAGGAGCGCGCGCAAGTCAAGCAAGCCGAGGCGTGCCGGCTACGCAAGGCGCACCAGCGCAATTCGATGGTGCTCGAACGCCGACGCGCGCTAGTATGACGCCGATATTCCTTCAGAAGAGAATGCGGGAGCGCGCGATGGAGCTGAAATTTTCCAAGCTGGAACGCAAGGGTCCAATCACGATCGTCACGCTGTCGCGGCCCGAGGTCTACAACGCGCTGCACACCGACGCGCATTTCGAGCTGCAAAAAGTGTTCGACGATTTCTCTGCCGATCCCGAACAGTGGATTGCGATCGTCACAGGCAGCGGCGACAAAGCGTTCTGCGCCGGCAATGACTTGAAGTGGCAAGCGGCCGGCGGCAAGCGCGGCTGGGACAAGGGCGGCTTTGCCGGCCTCACTTCGCGATTCGACTGCGACAAGCCGATCATCGCCGCGGTGAACGGCGTCGCCATGGGCGGCGGTTTCGAGATCGCGCTGGCCTGCGACCTCATCATCGCCTCGGAGAATGCGACCTTCGCCCTGCCCGAGCCGCGCGTTGGCCTTGCCGCACTCGCCGGCGGCCTGCACCGGCTGCCGCGGCAGATCGGGCTGAAGCGCGCCATGGGCATGATCCTCACCGCACGCCATGTCAGCGCCAAGGAAGGTTTCGAGCTCGGCTTCGTCAACGAGGTTGTGCCGCAGGGCGAGGCGCTCGTCGCCGCGCTGCGCTGGGCCGAGACGATCACCAAGAACTCGCCGATGTCGATCCGTGCGTCGAAGCAGGCGATCCAGCGGGGGCTTGGCGTATCGCTGGAGCAGGCGATCGAGGAGCAGCGGGAGTATCCGGCCGTGAAGGCGATGGTGGCCTCGCAGGACTATATCGAGGGCCCGAAGGCGTTCTCGGAGAAGCGGCCGCCGAAATGGGTGGGGAAGTAACCCCGATTGTCATTCCGGGGCGCGCCCACTTGGGGCGCGAGCCCGGATTCCATTGAGCGACAGAACACGCGGATAAATGGATTCCGGGCTCGTCGCTGCGCGACGCCCCGGAATGACGGGGGAGAGAGTGGCACGCACCTAGCCCACATCACCGGTGTCATGCCCCGGCTTGACCGGGGCATCCAGTACGCCGCGGCTTCTCGGTTCAATCTCTGCCGTCTCTGGAATACTGGATCGCCCGCCCCTGTGCGCAATTGCGCACTAGGCGGGCGATGACAGCGAGTGTGGAGCGCGACCTCCCTACCCGCCCCGCCCCTGCTCCCTTTTGTACGAGGCATAGTTCGGCTGGTCCACGGCCAGCTTGTCCATTGTGGTCGCCCACAGATGCTCGGCGAGGCCCGGGGTTGTGAGATCGACCTCGCCGCTCGCGATGCGATCGGCGAGCGCGCGGTTGAGCTCCGTCACCGAGCCATCGATGCCGAGCAGCGCGCGCAGGCGCTCCACCTCCGCAGCATCACTTCCCTCTTCCTGCATCAGCTGCCGCGTCACGAGATCGAGGATGTTGATGGCGACGCGCAGCTTGAAGGCCTGGTGGCCGGAGATCAGCGGCGCGATGTCGGTGCGGAGGAAGTCGGCGACCGATTTGGTCAGCTCGATCGGGGTCGGCTCGTCCTGCATGTGTCAACTCCCGCGCGGCGCCAAAAGCCGCAACAGATCGATCTCGGTCTCGGAGGCGCGGCGGCCGATCATGGCGCGCTCCATGGAATGATCCGGCCCTTCGCGGAACCGCTGCATCATGCCGCCGCACATGATGCCCCAGCGCAGCGTCCCCATCACCTCCCAGAACTTTACGCGTGCGGGATCGACCTCGCGGCCTGCCGCTTCATAGCCGGCGAACAGCTCCTCGCGTGTGCCAAAACCGCCGACGGGCTTGTCGATCTCGCCGAAACGCCAGGAGTTCACGCAAACCCAGCCGAGGTCCTCCATGGGATCGCCGAGATGGGCGAGCTCCCAGTCGAGCACGGCGCGAACACCGTCCGGGCCGATGATGAGATTGCCGTTGCGGAAGTCGCCGTGCACCAGCGTGGTCTCGACTGAGGGGCCGGGATCGTGGTCGCGCAGCCAGCGCAGCGCGAGCTCGAACACGGGCTTGGGCCAGTCCAGGCTGCGATAGTCGCGCTCGAACTCAGAGATCTCCTGGGTGGCGCCGCGGCCGCGCAGCTCCGGCAATTTGTCCAGCGGCAGCCTGTGCAGGCCCGCAAGCACGCCGCCGATCTGCCGCGCGAGATGCGGCCGCGCCGCCGCGAACATGTCATCGCGAAGAATCTTGCGCGCGATGGTCTCGCCGTCGATCCGCTGCATGATGAAGCCGGTACCGAGATCATCCTCAGCCGTCAGCACATGCATCACGCGCGGCGACGGCACGCCGGCCTCGAACGCGAGCTGCATCAGCTGCGCCTCGACGGCGAGGCCCGCCGCGCGCGTTGGCGCTGCGCCATAACCCTTCGGCGAGCGGCGCAGGATCGCGCCGATTGGCCCATTGGGATGCATGATGTCGAAGCGCCAGGTCTCCTGGCTGGCACCGCCGGACAGTTTTGCCGCGCCAGTGACGCCGGTCGCGCCCGGGTACCAGCGCACGACGCTGCGCGAAAGCTCGGCCTCGATCATTTGCCCTTGAACTGCGCGGGCCGCTTCTCAAGAAACGCGCCGACGCCCTCGCGAAAATCCTGGGTGCCGCCGGCGCGGAGCTGGCACTGGAATTCGAGATTGAGCTGGTCCTCGAAGGAATTTTCCGGGCTGTCCCAGTAGAGCTTGCGGATCAGCGACAGCGCGACCGTTGGGCCGCTGGCGAGCTCGCGCGCGAGCTTCATCGCCTCCTCCATCAGCACGCCATCGTCATAGACGCGGTTGACGAGGCCCCACTCCAGCGCCTTCTCTGCCGGCAGCCGCTCGCCCATCAGCGACAGCTCGATCGAACGTGCCCGGCCGACGAGGCGCGGCAGCAGCCAGGTCGAGCCGCAATCCGGCACGAGGCCGATGCGGCGGAACGCTTGAAGAAAGTACGAGGACCGCGCGCATAAAATCATGTCGCCGAGCAGCGCGAAGCTCATGCCGGCGCCCGCGGCCGGACCATTGACTGCGGTGACGATCGGGCAGTGCAGATTGCGGATGCGGCGCAGGAAGGGGTGAAAGCCGGTCTCCAGCGTCAGGCCGGCCTTGGTCTTCTTCGACTGGTTGTTGCGGCCCTGCAAATTCGCTCCGGTGCAGAACGCGCGGCCCGCGCCGGTCAGCACCACGCAGCGCACCTCGTCCTTCTTCTCCTCGATCGTGTCGAGCGCCTCGGCAAGGCCGCCGAGCATGTCCATCGAGACCGCGTTCATCACCTCCTGATGGTCGAGCCTGAGGATCGCGACCGAGCCATCGAAGTCGAGCGTGACGTGCTTGAACTGCATTGTTTCCTCGTCCGTTGCGGCCGCGATGTTTCGCAGACCGGAATTTGCCTGTTCCGGGGCGCATATTTGATTTTTGTCGCGGCCTTGTCCATGGTGATCGGGACATAGCAAGCAATCTTGTGCGCAGCGGCTGACGCGCGCCATGCCAAATCTGGGAAACGCTCCATGACCATTTTCGACCTCACCGGCCGCGTCGCCGTGATCACCGGCGGCAACGGCGGCATCGGGCTCGGCATCGCACAGGCGCTTGCCGGCCAGGGCTGCAACGTCTCGATCTGGGGCCGCAACGCCGACAAGAACAAGGCTGCTGCCGCGAGCATGGCGGGGCTCTCAGGCAAGGTCCAGACCCGCGTCTGCGACGTCACCGATCCCGCCTCGGTCGACGCCGCGATGAAAGCCACGCTCGACATTTTCGGCCGGGTCGATGGCTGCTTCGCCAATGCCGGCATCGGCGGCGGCGGACGGCGCTCCTTCATCGAGCGCACCGAGGAGGAATGGCGGACGATGTTTGCGACCAATCTCGATGGCGTTTTCCACGCATTCCAGGCCGCGGCCAGACACATGACCGAGCGCGCCAATGCCGGCGATCCCTTCGGCCGCCTGGTTGCGACCTCGAGCCTCGCCTCGATCTTCGGCACCGCCCGCAACGAGCACTACGCGGCGACCAAGGCCGCGATCAATGCGCTGGTGCGCGCGCTCGGCGTCGAGCTGGCGCGCCACGGCGTTACTGCAAACGCGATCCTGCCCGGCTGGATCAAGAGCGACATGACCGCAGGGCTGATGGCCAACGACAAGTTCGTCGCCAACGTGATGCCGCGGATTCCGCAGCGCCGCTTCGGCGAAGCATCCGACTTCGGCGGCATCGCGGTGTACCTGATGAGCAAGGCATCGTCGTATCACACCGCGGACACGTTCGTGATCGACGGCGGCTACACGGCGTTCTGATCTTTTCCGTTCGTAGCCCGGATGGAGCGAAGCGCAGTCCGGGATTTCTAGAAGCAAGCAAGACCCGGATTTCGCTCCGCTCCATCCGGGCTACAGAATCTGAGGGGATAGGGCAAATGTTCTCGCACGTGATGATCGGCACCAACGACCTCGACAAGGCCAAGGCGTTCTACGACAGCCTGCTGAGCACACTCGAGGTGCGGCCGGCCAGGGTCGATGGCCATCGCATCTTCTACATCACCAAGACCGGCGTGTTCTCGGTGTCGAAGCCGATCAACGGTGAGCCGGCGACCTGCGCGAACGGCGGCACCATCGGCTTTGCCGCCAACTCGCCTGAGCAGGTCGACAAGTGGCACGCCGCCGGCGTCGCCGCCGGTGGAACGCCGATCGAGAATCCGCCCGGCATCCGCGAGGGCGCGGGGAACAAGCTTTATCTCGCCTATTTGCGTGACCTCGACGGCAACAAGATCTGCGCGATGCACCGGATGGCGAACTGATCGCTCAGGATGCTGTCATTCCCCGCGACGGCGGGGAATCCAGTACGCCGCAGCTTCTCGGTTCAATCGCTGCCGTCTCGGAGTACTGGATCGCCCGCCTCCGCGGGCGATGACGGCGGAGAGTGTGGCGCGGTGTGCCCAGCGCGCTCCTTCATTCAAACAACATTTCAAACGCCCTCGCGATATTCCATCGCGTGGTATGGCGCCGCGTGAAAAATGCGCGCTCGCACTTTGGCCGCGCTGCGACTATTCTCGCGTTCAGCACGAACTCAGCGCCCCCGGGAGGAACAATGACAAAACACACCTACATTCCCCGCACCACCAACTACACCCTCAATCCCGGCGACGAGCTCAACGACTTGCGGATGTCGGACCAGGTCCGGCCGCTCTACGACCACGTCAAGAAGTTCATCCGCGACACCGTCGAGCCGATGTCGATCGAGTTCGCCAAGGCCGGCGAAGGCAAGGAGGACCGCTGGAGTTTTACGCCGAAGCAGCTCGAGGTGCTCGAGAAAGCGAAGAACAAGGCCAAGCAGGAAGGCCTCTGGAACTTCTTCATGCCCGATGACGAGACCGGCAAGGGCCTTAAGAATCTCGACTATGCCTACATCGCCGCCGAGCTCGGCAAGAGCCCGCTGGCCTCCGAGACCATGAACTGCTCGGCGCCCGACACCGGCAACATGGAGGTGCTGGAGCGCGTCGGCACCAAGGAGCAGAAGGAGAAGTGGCTGAAGCCGCTGCTCAACGGCGAGATCCGCTCGGCCTATGTCATGACCGAGCCGAACGTCGCCTCCTCCGACGCCAAGAACATCTCGACGACGGCAAAGCTCGTCGGCGATGAATGGGTCATCAACGGCGAGAAGTATTACATTTCGGGCCTTGGCGATCCCCGCTGCAAGATTCTCATCGTGATGGTGAAGACCAATCCGGACGCGGCGCCGAGCAAGCAGCAGTCGCAGATCCTGGTGCCGCGCGACACGCCCGGCGTCGAGGTGCTCGGCCCCATGTATGTGTTCGGCCAGGACCACGCGCCGCGCGGCCACATGCACATGCGCTTCAACAACGTGCGCGTGCCCAAGGAGAACATGCTGCTCGGCGAAGGCCGCGGCTTCGAGATCTCGCAGCTCCGCCTCGGGCCGGGCCGCATCCATCACTGCATGCGCACCATCGGCAAGGCCGAGAAGGCGCTCGATCTGATGGTGCAGCGGGGCCTCACCCGCGAAGCCTTCGGCAAGAAGATCGCCCATCTCGGTGGCAACATGCAGATCATCGCGCAGGCCCGCTGCGAGATCGAGGCGATGCGGCTGATGGTCTTGAAGGCCGCCAAGGCGATGGACGTGCTCGGCAACAAGGAGGCCCGCGTCTGGGTCTCCATGGTCAAGGCCATGGTGCCGGAGCGCGCCTGCAAGATCATCGACCAGGCGATCCAGATGCACGGCGCCACCGGCATCTCACACTGGACCCCGCTCGCCGAAATGTACCAGGACGTCCGCCACCTGCGCTTTGCCGACGGTCCCGACGAGGTGCACTGGATGGTGGTCGGCCGCCACGAGCTGAGCATGGCGTGAAGACTCTCTCGTCCCCCTCTCGCCGTTCTTACGGGGCGGCGACGAGCTTCGCTCGCGCTGAGAGGGTTGGGGTGAGGGGCCTCTCTCCGCGCCTGAGATCGCAGTGAGACCTGTGCCCCCTCACCCGGAATCCGCGCTTTTCAGCGCGCATTCCGACCTCTCCCCGCAAGCGGGGAGAGGTGAAGAAGAAAGCGCCTACGTCGCGGGCACGAGCTTGTCCTGCGTCTTCGTTTCGAAATCGCTGGCGTCGTGGCGCTCGTGGAGCTGGCTGGCGGGATCGCCGGAGACGCGGTTGACCATGCGGCCGCGCTTCACGGCCGGGCGCTGCGCGATCTGGTCGGTCCAGCGCTGCACATTCTTGTAGTCCTGCACCGACAGGAATTCGCCGGCGCCGTAGACGAGCCCCTTGGCGAGCGCGCCGTACCAGGGCCACACCGCGATGTCGGCGATGGTGTACTCCTTGCCCGCGAGATACTCGTTGTCGGCAAGGCGACGGTCGAGCACATCGAGTTGGCGCTTGGTCTCCATCGCGAAACGGTCGATGGCGTATTCGATCTTGAACGGCGCATAGGCGTAGAAATGGCCGAAGCCGCCGCCGAGATAGGGCGCGCTGCCCATCTGCCAGAACAGCCAGGACATGGCTTCGGTGCGGGTCTTGATGTCCTTGGGCAGGAAGGCGCCGAACTTTTCGGCAAGGTAGAACAGGATCGAGCCGGACTCGAACACCCGGATCGGCTCCGGACCGGAACGATCCATCAGCGCCGGGATTTTCGAATTCGGGTTGATGTCGACGAAACCGCTGCCGAACTGGTCGCCATTGCCGATCCTGATCAGCCAGGCATCGTATTCGGCCCCCTTGTGGCCGAGCGCCAGAAGCTCCTCCAGCATCACCGTGACCTTCACGCCGTTCGGCGTCGCCAGCGAATAGAGCTGGAGCGGATGCTTGCCGACCGGCAATTCCTTGTCGTGGGTGGGGCCGGCGATCGGGCGGTTGATGCTGGCGAACTGCCCGCCATTCTCCTTGTTCCAGGTCCAGACTTTGGGCGGCACGTAGGCGGGGGCGTCGGTCATGCGGGGGCTCCGGCGGAAAGATGCGTCTGCATTAATTAGCCCGCAAACGGCCGATGACAAGGGCACCGAAATGCATTGCCGGGCGGGGCAACTCTGCGTTTTGTCATGGCACCCCCTCCCCGCCGTCATTCCTGGGGCGGGCGGAGGGCGAGCCCGGAATCCATCGCATCGCCAGGAATGCTGTGAGAAATGGATTCCGGGTTCTCGCTTGCGCGAGCCCCGGAATGACGGCGTCACCTAGGACGCCGCGGCCTGCGGCCCGCGGATAGAGCGCGACGTCTACACACAAGATGCCTCGCCGAATCCGGCATGTCATCGATCGACTAGCGTCACTTTGCTTGGCAACGAGAACGCGAAGCCTGCCGCCGGGAGAGAACCATGAAATCGCCGATCTGCGACATGCTGGGCATCGAGTTTCCGCTGCTCGCCTTCAGCCATTGCCGCGACGTCGTCGCCGCCGTCAGCCGCGCCGGCGGCTTTGGCGTGTTGGGGGCCACCGTGCACACGCCCGACACGCTCGAGCGCGAGCTGAAATGGATCGACGACCACGTCGACGGCAAGCCCTACGGCATCGACGTGCTGATCCCCGAAAACATCTCCACCGCGGGCGAGAAGGACGTCACCTGGAAGAGCCTGGAGGCGCGCGTGCCGCAGGCGCACCGCGACTACACGCGCGATCTCCTGAAGAAATACGATATCGAGCTGACCACCACTGAAGTCGCGGACAATCAGCCGCAACCGTTCGACGGGAAGACCGCACTTCAATTGCTCGAGGTCTCCTTCAATCATCCGATCCGCCTGATCGCAAATGCGCTGGGCGTGCCGCCGAAGGCGATGATCGAGATGGGCAAGAAGCACGGCGTGCCGGTCGCAGCGCTGGTCGGCGCCAAGGAGCACGCGCTGCGCCAGGTCGCGGCCGGTGTCGACATCCTCGTGGTGCAGGGCACCGAGGCCGGCGGCCATTG
Source organism: Bradyrhizobium sp. cir1 (assembly GCF_014198245.1). Taxonomy (GTDB): domain Bacteria; phylum Pseudomonadota; class Alphaproteobacteria; order Rhizobiales; family Xanthobacteraceae; genus Bradyrhizobium. The sequence goes on along the minus strand of NZ_JACIHE010000012.1, from coordinate 212,108 downwards.
CGGTGAGGTCTCGACCATGGTGCTGGTGCCGGAGGTGATCAAGGCGATCAAGCCCATCCGCGACGTGCCGGTGCTGGCGGCCGGCGGCATCATGACGGGCCGGCAGATGGCGGCCTGCATGGCGATGGGCGCGGCCGGCGCCTGGACCGGCTCGGTGTGGCTTGCGACGGTGGAGGCGGAGACCACGGAGATCTTCCGCGAGAAGATGATCGCGGCGTCCTCGCGCGATGCGGTGCGCTCGAAGGGCCGCACCGGCAAGCCGGCGCGGCAGCTCCGCTCGGTCTGGACCGATGCCTGGGACCGTGCGCCGGAGAGCCCTGGCGCGCTCCCGATGCCGCTGCAAAGCATCGTCAGCCGCGACGCCTTCAACGCGATCGATCGCGCAGCAGCGGCCGGCAATGCGAAGGCGCGCGATCTCGTCAGCTACTTTGTCGGCCAGGGCGTCGGCCTGATCGACAGCGTGAAGTCGGCGGGTGCGGTGGTGCAGGAGTTCAAGGAAGATTTTGCCGAAGCCGTCGAGCACATGAATGCGCTGGTGGCGGAGTAGCATCCACATCGTCATTGCGAGCGCAGCGAAGCAATCCAGACTGCCTCTGCGGAAAGAATCTGGATTGCTTCGCTCCGCTCGCAATGACGAACAACCGACATCGTGAATTGATGCATGACAGATAAGACCAACATCCCCGAAGACCGCACCCCCGTCATCGTCGGCATCGGCGAGATCGTCGATCGCCCCAAGGAGATCACTGAGGGCCTCGAGCCGCTCGATCTGCTCGAACAGGCGCTGCGGCGCGCCGAAGTCGATGCCGGCGCAAGGCTGCTTGGTGAGGTGCAGTCGCTCGACGTCGTCAACTTCCTGAGCTGGCGCTATCGCGATCCCGAAAGACTTTTGGCGCAACGCCTCGGCGTCGCGCCTGCGCATTGCTATTACGGCCCGGTCGGCGGCGAGAGCCCGATCCGCTACATCCACGAGGCGGCCAAGCGCATCGCGCGCGGCGAATGCAGCGTCGCGGCGATCTGCGGCGCGGAGGCGCAGTCGACTGCGACCAAGGCGGAGCGTGCCGGCGTCAAGCTGCCATGGACGCCGTTCGCCCATGATGTCGAGGAGCCCAAGCGCGGCGCGGCGTTCCAGAAGCCGCTGGCGGTGAAGCTCGGCGTGTTCCGTCCCGTGACGGTCTATCCGTTCTACGAGGCCGCCTCCTCCGCGCATTGGGGGCAGACACCGCGCGAGGCAATGGCGGAGTCAGGCACGCTGTGGTCGCGCTATTCGGAAGCCGCCGCGCAAAATCCCAACGCCTGGCTGAAGCGGCGCTATGCGCCTGAGGAGATCACGACGCCGACGGCCGACAACCGGTTGATCGCCTGGCCCTACAACAAGCTCATGGTCGCCAATCCCAGCGTCAACATGGGCGGCGCGCTGCTGCTGACGAGCCTCGCCGAGGCGCGCGCGGCCGGCATTGCGGAAGACAAGCTGGTCTATCCGCTCGGCGGCGCCTCGGCGGAGGAGCCGCGCGACTATCTCTTGCGCGACCAGTTTTACGAGAGCCATCCGCAGAATGCGGTGCTGAAAGCGGTGATGGACCTCGCCGGCGGCGATGGCGAAAAATTCGACGCAATCGAGCTCTACAGCTGCTTCCCTTGCGTCCCGAAGATGGCGCGGCGAACATTGGGCCTAGGCCCCGACGTGCAGCCGACCGTGACCGGCGGCCTCACCTTCTTCGGCGCGCCGCTCAACACTTACATGACCCATGCGGCCTGCGCGATGGTGCGGCGTGTGCGCGATGGCGCCAGACTCGGCCTGCTCTATGGCCAGGGCGGCTTCGTCACCAAGCATCATGCGCTGGTGGTCTCGAAGACGCCGCCGCGCGAGGCGCTGGCGCAGGAGACGAGCGTGCAAGCCGAGGCCGACCGCAACAAGCGCGCGGTGCCGGAGTTCGTGACGGAGGCTTCGGGCAACGGCAAGGTCGAGAGCTTCACGGTGCTCTATGGCCGCGGCGGCGATGTCGAGCACGGCGTGGTGATGCTGCGGACGCAGGACGATCGCCGCACGCTGGCGCGAATTCCGGCGAGTGATCGTGCGACGCTGGCGCATCTGCTCGACATGGACCGCACACCGGTCGGCTCGCTCGGCGAGATCAAGATGGCTGCGGATGGCGTGCCGGAGTGGCGGGTGGCGTAGCTCTTGTAGGGTGGGTTAGCCGAAGGCGTAACCCACCACTGTTCGTATCCACTGAAACAGAAGAGGTGGGTTACGCCCAGCGAACTGCGCTTTGCGCAGTCGCAAGGCTAACCCACCCTACGAGACCGCCCTAGCTCTTCGGCGGCTGCTTCTCCGACGCGGTCGCCGGCTTGCCCTTGGCGCCGGCGCCGACGACGCGGACCGCATCACCGTCGGAGAGGCCGTCCGGCGGAGCGGTGATGACGCGGTCGTCCGGCGCAATCCCAGAGGCGAGCTCGATCTCGCGGCCGAGATCGCGGGCGATGGTCACGGTCTTGAACCGCACCTTGTCGTCCGCGCCGACGGTCGCAACGCGCAGGCCGTTGCCGTTGAAGATCAGCGCGCTGGCGGGAATGCTGAGCGGCGCGGAGTCGCGCTGGAGGTTCAGCTTCACGCTGGCATAGCCGCCGGGCATCAGCTCGCCGGAAGAGTTATCCAATCCAAGCTGCATTCGCGTGGTGCCCGAGGCAATGTCGACGGCCTGCGAGGAGGCCTCCACCGTCGCCTGGAAGGTGCGGTTCGGGTACTCCGGCAGCGTGATCGTGGCCTTGGCGCCGATCCTGATCGCCGGCACGTAGTTCTGGGGCACGTTGACGTAGACGCGCAGCTTGGTGATGTCGGAGATCACGAACATCGCCGGGCCCGAGCCGCCGCCGGCATTGATCAGTGCGCCGACATCGGTATCGCGTGCCGTCACCACGCCGTCGAACGGCGCAGTGATCTTCTTGTAGCCGGCGAGCGCTTCCAGCCGCTCGACATTGGCTTTGCCCGAATTGACGGCGGCGTTCTTGTTGGAGAGATCGGCGGTCCGTTCATCGATCTCCTGCGCGGAGACGAAGTTGGACGCGACCAGTGTCTTGCGCCGGTTGAGCGTTGCTTCGGACAATCTTGCGCTGGCCTGCTGGCTGGCGAGGTCGGCTCTAGCCTGCAACAGCTGCTGATCGAGATCCGGCGCCTCGATCTCGGCGATCACCTGCCCTGCCTTGACGCGGGCGCCGATGTCGGCGCTCCAGCTTTTGAGATAGCCGCTGACGCGGGCGAAGATCGGCGCGCGATAATAGGCCTCGAGCCGTCCCGGCAGATCGATGGTGGCGTTGAGAGCCTTGGCATTCGGCAGGGTCACCGCGACGCTGGGAACCGCCTGGTCGTCGGTCCATTCCTTCAGCTTGGAGCCCTGCTCCTCGCGGGCGCGGATGCCGGTGCCGACGACAAGGCCTGCCGCAATCAGCGCCACCACGCCGAAAATGCCCAGTTTCCGGTGCGATACCGGGGAGCGGGATTCAGTGGGCGACATGCGGAGTCTCCAATGAGGCGGCGACTTTGGCGCCTTGTTTCTTGTGGACCATGCTGAACACCACGGGAACGAACATCAGCGTGGCGAAGGTTGCAAAGATCAGGCCGCCGATCACGGCGCGGCCGAGCGGCGCATTCTGCTCGCCGCCCTCGCCCAGCCCCAGCGCCATCGGCGCCATGCCGATGATCATGGCGAGTGCGGTCATCAGCACGGGGCGGAACCGGACGAAGCCTGCCTCGAGCGCTGCGGCGATGGGATCGCCGAGCTCCTCGTAACGCTCGCGCGCAAAGGAGATCACGAGCACGCTGTTGGCGGTGGCGACGCCCATGCACATGATCGCGCCGGTGAGCGCCGGCACCGACAGCGTGGTCTCCGTCATGAACAGCATCCAGACAATGCCGGCGAGCGCGGCCGGCAGCGCCGTGATGATCACGAACGGATCGGACCAGGACTGGAAGTTCACGACGATCAGGAAGTAGATCAGCACGACGGCCCCGAGCAGGCCGAACAGCAGACCGGTGAAGGCGCTGTTCATGGTCTGCACCTGACCGAGCAGCACCACGGAGGAGCCCTTCGGAACTTCCTTCGCGGTATCGGCGATCAATTTTCGGATGTCGGCAGAGACAGCGCCGAGATCGCGGCCCGAGGTCGTGGCAAAGATCTGCACCATCGACTGGATGTCGTATTGGGAGACGACAGCGCTCGAGGTCGAACGCTTGATGTCGGCGATGCCGCCGAGGATCGGCGACTGTGCATTGCCGGCGGCCGTGATCGGCAGCGTCTGCAGCGCGCTGAGCGAGTCGATCTGGTATTGCGGCGTCTGCATCACGATCGAATAGGACACGCCGTTATCAGGGTTGAGGTAGTAGGTCGGCGCCACCTGCGAGGAGCCGGCGAGATTGACCACGAGGCTGTTGGTGACGTCGCGCTCCGTCAGGCCGACATATTGCGCGCGGGTGCGGTCGACATCGATGTTGAAGGTTGGGTTACTCGGCGATTGCTGGATGCGCGCATCGGCCACGCCCGGAATGCGCCGGACCTTTGCCAAAAGATTGTTGGCATAGGCAAAGTTGGCGCTGAGATTGGCGCCACGAATCTGCAGGTCGATCGGCGCCGGCGCGCCGAAGTTCAGGATCTGGCTGACGATGTCGGCCGGCAGGAACGCGAAGCTCACGCCGGGGAACAGGCGCGGCAATTGCTCACGCAGCACCTTCACATGCTCCTCGGTCGGCTTGTGGCCTTCCTTCAGCTTGATCTGGATGTCGCCGTCCTGCGGGCCGATCACGCCGGTGTTGTTGTAGGTCATGTTGATGCCGGAGATCGGCATGCCGATGTTGTCGGTCATGGTCTCGATCTCGCCCGGGATCAGCTTGCGCACTGCCTTCTGCACGTCGGCGAGCTGGTTGGCGGTCTCCTCGACGCGGGTGCCGACCTGGGTGCGAACATGCATCAGGATATTGCCGGCATCGACCGCAGGGAAGAAGTTGCGCCCCAAGAACGGCACCAGCGCGAAGGACGTACCGACCACGCAGAGGAAGCCGATCACGAACACCGCTCGGTGTCCAAGCGCCAACCCCAGCAGATTGTGGTATCCGCCGCGAATGCGCTCGAACCGCGCCTCGAAGCCGCGCTGGAACCAGACCAGGGGATTGCGCGACTTCGGCGGCCCATCCTCGTGATGGACATGGGCCTTGAGCAGATAGTTCGCCATGGTCGGCACCAGCGTGCGCGACAGGATGAACGACCAGATCATCGCGAACATCACCGCTTCCGCCATCGGCACGAACAGGAAGCGCGCGACGCCGGTGAGGAAGAACATCGGCACGAACACGATGCAGATACAGAGCAGCGAGACGAAGGCCGGCGTCACGATCTGGTTGGCGCCGTCGAGGATCGACTGCTCGACCGGCTTGCCCTGCTCCAGGTGATAGTTGATGTTCTCGATCGTGACGGTGGCGTCGTCGACGAGGATGCCGACTGCGAGCGCAAGGCCGCCGAGCGTCATGATGTTCAGCGTCTCGCCGATCGCCGACAGCATGATGATGGCGCCCAGCACCGAAAGGGGGATCGACACCGCGATGATGATGGTCGAGCGCCAGCTGCCGAGGAACAACAGGATCATGACGCTGGTCAGCAGCGCCGCGATCACGCCCTCGAAGGCGACGCCCTGGATCGCGCCGCGGACGAACACTGACTGGTCGCCGATGAAGCCGATCTTCAAGGCGTCCGGGAGCTGGTCCTTGACCTCGATCACCTTCTGCTTGATGCCGGCGATGATATCGAGCGTCGAGGTCGCGCCCGCCTTCAGCACCATCATCAGCACCGAGCGGTTGCCGTCGACATGGACGATGTTGGTCTGCGGCGGATTGCCGTCGCGCACGGTCGCGACGTCTCGCACATAGACCATGGCGCCGTTGACGGTTTTGATCGGCAGATTGCCGAGCTCGTCGATCTGGAGAGGCGAGTTGTTGAGCTGGATGTTGTATTCGAACTGGCCGATCTTCTGGGTGCCGACCGGCGTGATCAGGTTCTGTGCGGCGAGCGCGTTGGCGACGTCCTGGCCGGACAGGCCGCGCGCCTGGAGCGCGGTCGGATCGAGATCGATCTGGACCTGGCGCTGCTTGCCGCCGAACGGATACGGGATCGCCGCGCCGGGCACGGTGACCAGCGGCGTGCGCAACTGGTTGATGCCGATGTCGGCGAGGTTCTGCTCGGTGAGGCCGTCACCCGACAGCGCCACCTGGATGATCGGCACGGTCGAGGCGGAGTAGTTCAGGATCAAGGGCGGCGTTGCGCCAGGCGGCATCTGCTTGAGCAGCGTCTGCGAGATCGCGGTGACCTGCGCGTTGGCGGTGCGGATGTCGACGTTCGGCTGGAAGAAGATCTTGATGATGCCGAAGCCGTTGTAGGAATTGGCTGTGATGTGCTCGATGTCGTTGACGGTCGTCGTCAGCGCGCGCTGGAACGGCGTGGTGATGCGGCCCGACATCTGGTCCGGCGGCAGGCCGGTGTACTGCCAGACCACGCCGATCACGGGAATGCGAATGTCCGGGAAGATGTCAGTCGGCGTCCGCAGCGCCGCGAGCGGTCCGATGATCAGCAGCAGGAGCGCGAGCACGACAAATGTATAAGGCCGGCTCAGGGCAATACGGACCAGAGCAATCATGCGCCAGGCAATTCCAGGTCAGGCAGGGATACGGAATCCGCCCCCACGGGGATCCTCTTTCCCCTTTACCCGAGCACCGCCGGAAACGCTAATAACCAGGCACTATCCTGCATTCACTTCCCTGCTACCGCACTGCGAAATCGACATCGCAGCTATGCGGCCAGACATCTCACGCCGCGCGGACGGAGTTGAGGAACTTGCCGACCTCGAGCTTGAGCCGGTTGGAGTCGCGGGACAGCATCTGCGCCGCCGACAGCACCTGCGAGGAAGCCGAGCCGGTTTCGGATGCACCGCGCTGTACGTCGCCGACATTGGACGAAACCTGCTGGGTGCCCTGGGCCGCCTGCTGCACATTGCGGGCGATCTCCTGAGTGGCCGCGCCCTGCTGCTCCACGGCCGCAGCAATCGCCGAAGCGATTTCCGATAGACGCGCGATGGTGCCGCTGATCTCACCGATGGCGCTGACCGAATCCTGCGTCGCGGCCTGAATGCCGCCGACCTGCTGGCCGATCTCGCCGGTCGCCTTGGCCGTCTGCTCGGCCAGTGCCTTGACCTCGGAAGCGACCACCGCGAAGCCACGGCCGGCCTCGCCCGCGCGCGCCGCCTCGATCGTGGCGTTGAGTGCCAGCAGGTTGGTCTGGCCCGCGATGGCATTGATGAGCTCGACGACATCGCCGATCCGTGCCGCGGCCCGCGACAACTCGCTGACGCGTTCGGTGGTGGCCTGCGCCTGGCTGACGGCCTCGCTCGCGATCCGGGTGGAATCCTGCACCTGCCGGCCGATCTCGCGCACGGAGGATGACATCTCCTCGGCGGCCGACGCCACCGAATGGACATTGCTGGAGGCGGCCTCCGAGCCGGATGCGACCACCGTGGCCAATTCCTGTGCCCGGCCCGCAGTCGATGACAGGGTCGAGGCCGAAGCCTCGAGCTCTGTCGCGGCCGAGGACACGGTCTCGACGATCTCGCCGATCGCGGCCTCGAAGCCGTTGGCGAGCCTGGTCATGTCAGACTTGCGCTGCGCCTCGGCACGGCGCTGCACCGCCTGCACCTCGTCGCGGCTGAAACGGATGATGGTCTGCACGGTCTGGAGGTTGCGCAGCGCCTCGCCGATCTCGTCATCGCGGTCGATGACGATGCGGTTGTCGAGCTTGTCCTGCACGAGGTTGACCAGGGTGTCGTTGAGATGCTGCATCGGGCCCTGGATCGCGCGCATGGTCGCAAGGCCGGCAAAGCCGACGATGCCGGCGCCGGACAAGGCCAGCAGAGCCAGGGTCAGGCTGGTCGAGCCGCCGGTGGAGAGCGCACCGCCGATGCCAAGCACCAGCATGAACAGCACCTGCAGCGCCATCATCGTGACGAGGCGCGCCTTCAGGGTGCTGGTGAGGATCGAGAAGCGATCAAGCAGCGAGCGGCGACGGATGATGCCGGCGTCGATGCGATAGCCATACGGCTTCTTCTCGCGAATCGCGGCGTAGACTTCTTCAGCGAGCTTGCGCTGGTCGGCCGGCAGCCTGGTGCGGATGGAGGTGTAGCCCCTGAGCTGGCCATTCTCGCGGATCGGCGAGGCCGTTGCGAGCACCCAGTAGAAGTCGCCGTTCTTGCGCCGGTTCTTCACCGCGCCGAGCCAGGGCTTGCCCGCCTTCAGCGTATCCCAGAGATTGTCGAACGCCTCCGGCGGCATGTCGGGGTGACGGACGATGTTGTGCGGCTGGCCCATCAGCTCTGCCGACGTGAAGCCGGCGGCGGCCAGGAAGTCCTCGTTGAAGTAGGTGAGCTTGCCCTTGAGGTCGGTGCGCGAGACGATCAGCGTCTCGTCGCTAACAGGATATTCAACGTCGGTGACGGGAAAATTCTTGCGCATCTGGGCCCCCAGGGCGAGATTCGGTATGGACTCATTCCAACCGGGGCTGCCGCCGTTCGAAACAGCCCGCGCACAATTCTTGTAAATCGAATTTAACCATCGATGAAACGGCGGGCCCGTACAATTACGCTTGACCGTCACAATGCTACCTGCAGACGACATCATGCTACCGCAAAAAGAAAAACGGGCGGCGCTTGCGGCGCCGCCCGTTCGTCGATGCGGGGTCCGGCGTCGCGGCTTACGCAGCGCGGACGTTGGTCAGGAACTTGCTGACCTCGGTCCTGAGCCGGTTCGAGTCGTTCGACAGCATCTGCGCCGCCGACAGCACCTGCGAGGAGGCCGTGCCGGTTTCGGTCGCACCGCGCTGCACGTCGGTGATGTTCGAGGAGACCTGCTGGGTGCCCTGCGCCGCCTGCTGGACGTTGCGGGCGATCTCCTGCGTCGCTGCGCCCTGCTCTTCCACGGCCGCCGCGATCGCCGAGGAGATTTCCGACAGGCGCTCGATGGTCGAGGAGATCTCCTTGATCGCGCCGACCGAATCGTTGGTTGCCGCCTGGATGCCGGAGATCTGCTGGCCGATCTCGCCGGTCGCCTTCGCAGTCTGCTCGGCGAGCGCCTTCACCTCGGAGGCGACCACGGCGAAGCCGCGGCCGGCTTCGCCTGCGCGCGCCGCCTCGATGGTCGCGTTCAGCGCCAGCAGGTTGGTCTGGCCGGCGATGGTGTTGATCAGCTCGACGACATCGCCGATGCGGGACGCCGCCTTGGAGAGCTCGCTGACGCGCTCGGTCGTGGCGCGCGCCTGACCGACGGCGTCGCCCGCCATCCGCGCCGATTCCTGCACCTGGCGGCTGATCTCGCCAACGGACGAGGCCATCTCCTCGGTGGCCGAGGCTACCGACTGCACGTTGGTCGAGGCTTCCTCCGACGCACCGGCAACCGTGGTGGCCAGCCGCTGCGAGCGGTCGGCGGTCGAGGTCAGCGTCGAGGCGGAGGCCTCTAACTGGGACGAGGCCGATGAGACGGTCTGGACGATCTCGCCGATCATCGTTTCGAATTCGCGGGTGATGTTGTCGACGCGGCGACCGCGCTCGATCTTGGCCTCCGCGTCGGCCGCGGCAGCTTCGTCGGCGGCCTTCTTGGCGATCAGCGCCTCCTTGAAGATCTGGAGCACGTCGGCCATGGCGCCGATCTCCGTCTTCTCGCCGCGGTGCGGGACCTCGGCAGAGAGGTCGCCCCTGCCCAGCGCTTGCATCGGCAGGATGATCGAGTTGATACCCTTCGACACGTCCTGGACGAGATAGAAGCTGATACCGATGCCGGCGATGATAGCGGCTCCGAGGATGATCGAGACCAGCATGAAGGCGAAGGAATAGCTGTCCGCCGCATCCTGCGCGGCCTGATCACCGCCCTTGGTGTTGAGCTCGATGTCCTTGGTCAGGACTTCGTCCGACGCGAGGCCGATCTTGTTGACCGTCTTGGTGTTCAGCTCCCGCGCGTCGTGCGGGACCTTGCCGGCCTCCTTGCGCGACAGCGCCATGACCTCTTCGGTGCCCTTCTTGTAGTCGTCCCAGAGCTTGGCCCATTCGTTGTAGAGCCTCCGCTCCTCAGGAGAGGTGATCATCGGCTCGTAGGCCCTGCGCGCTTTCGCGAGAGCTTCGATGACGGTCGCCGCCGTCTTTTCGTTGGCCAGCTTGTCTTCTAGGGTCTCGGACAGCATGTGCTGGCGGACCACGTTGCGGTAGGTGATGACGGAGGCCCGGAGCTCGCCCAGCACCCGCACGCTCGGCATCCAGCTCGTGGTGATGTCGACCGTGTTGGCATTCATCGACCGCATCTTCATGACGGCGAGCAGGCCCATGCCGGCCATCGCGACCAGCAGGAACGCCACGACACTGATGATCTTGGCGCGGATGGAAATGGTGGCGAACATAACTGCTCTCTTTGCGTTGGCGCGGCGTCGCGTGCCGAAATGGTGAATCAACCAAAAGTTGCGACGCCGATATCCAACAACAAAGCGACCGAGCAGTTGTGAACTCCGACTCCGCCCAAGGACGGAAGCCGAAAGAAATGAACGAGCGCCTAAGAATGCTCTGCGCTCAGCGCATGAGCCTAAGCGCGTCCGAGAAAAACTCCGCGCCGCCGAAATTTCCGGACTTCAGCGCGAGCAGCATCTCGTCGCCAGCACCGACCGCACGCAGCACCGGAACGCCCGCGGCAATTTCTACTCCTACGAGAAAGCCGGGAATCCTCAACCGATCGACCACGGCGCCGGATGTCTCGCCACCGGCAACGACCAAACGCCGGACACCTGATTTTACAAGGCTTTCGGCAATGTCGGCCATCGTCTGCTCGATGGCATGCCCGGCCGCATCACGACCGTGACGCGCCTGAAGCGCGGCGACCTGATCGGGTGTCGAGCTCGATGCGATCAGCACCGGACCTTCGGGCAGTCGCGGCCTTGCCCAGTCCAGCGCACGCTGCGCTTCGCCCGCTCCCGTAAGAATACGGTCCGGGTCGAGATGTAACACCGGCATGACACGCTCGGCATTCGCGATCTGCTGAAGCGTCGCCTGCGAGCAGCTTCCGGCAAGACACGCCGCTGGTCCGCCGACCGCAGCGCCGGCTTCGTTGCTCGCCGCAGCCGACTTGACCTTGCCGGTCGCGACCAGCGCCCGCGCCAGCCCGAGGCCGATGCCGGAAGCGCCGACCGACAGCCGGTGCTCGGCGGCGACGAGACCGATGGTCTCGAGGTCGCGGTCGAAGACAGCGTCGATGATCGCAGCGCCGATGCCCTTGCCCGCAAGCTCGGCCAATCGCGCCCGCACGGCGTCCGCGCCGCGCGTGACGGTGGCGAGATCGACGAGGCCGATTTGCGTCTTGCTCTGGCGCGCCAGCACCCGCACCAGATTGGAATCGTGCATCGGGTTGAGCGGATGGTCCTTCAGCGGGCTCTCGTTCAGCGGCACCGCGCCGACGAAGAGGTTGCCCTGGTAGACGGTGCGGCCGGTCTCCGGAAAGGCCGGCGTCACCAGCACGGCGCCCTCGCCGCAGTCGGCGCGCAGCGCATCCATGACAGGGCCGATATTGCCGGCATCGGTGGAATCGAAGGTCGAGCAGATCTTGAACAGCACGTGGCTTGCGCCGCGGCCGCGCAGCCATTTGTCCGCCGCGCGCGAGCGCGATACGGCAAGGCCGGCCTCGATCGATCGGCTCTTCAAGGACACCACGACGGCGTCGACCTCGGGCAGCGCCAGATCGTCGGAGGGCACGCCGATGGTCTGCACGGTGCGCAGGCCCGCGCGCGTCAGCGTGTTGGCGAGATCGGAGGCGCCGGTGTAGTCGTCGGCGATGCAGCCCAAGGCAAGGGTCACGGCTTCACTCCCGCATAGGGCTTGAACCAGGCAAGGCCGTCGGTGGTCTTGCCGCGCGGATTGTATTCGCAGCCGACGAAGCCGGCATAGCCGAGCCGGTCGAGCTCATCGAACAGGAATGGATAGTTCAGCTCCTCGCCGTCCGGCTCGTTGCGCGAGGGAATGCTGGCGATCTGGACGTGGCCGATGATCGGCATCATCTCGCGCAGCCGCATGGTGACGTCGCCGTGGATGATCTGGCAGTGATAGATGTCGAACTGGAGCCTCAGGTTCGGCAGCCGCAGCTCCTGGATCAGGTCGCGCGCAAAGCCGAAATCGTTGAGGAAGTAACCTGGCACGTTGCGGGCATTGATCGGCTCGATCACGATGTCGATGCCATGCGGTGCGAAGAACTCGGCGGCCCACGCCACCGACTTGTAAAAGGCCTCGATCGCGACGCGCTCGCCGCGATTGGCAATGCCGGCCATCAGGTGCAGGCGCTTGACGCCGGTCGCCTTGGCGTAGGGCAGCGCGGTCTCCAGGCTCGCCTTGAGATCATTGAAGCGCGCCGGCAACGCCGCAAAACCCTTCTCGCCCGCATTCCAGTCACCCGGCGGCAGGTTGAACAACGCCTGGGTGAGGCCGTTGCGCTTGAGTCGCTCGCCGACCTCCTCGGCCGGATGCTCGTAGGGAAAGAGGAACTCGACGGCGGTGAAGCCCGCTTGCGCGGCGGCATCGAAGCGGTCGAGGAACGGCACCTCGGTGAACATCATCGAGAGGTTGGCGGCGAAACGGGGCATTGCAGATCCTCTTGCTTACTTGTCGCCCGGCAGCTTCACGCCGGTAACCTGCGCATACATGCGCGCGACCGACGCATCGTCATCGCGGCCCATGCCCGCGGCGGCCGTCATCAGGAACATCTGGAGGGCAGCGGCCGAGACCGGCACCGGGAATCGGGCGCTGCGCGCCATGTCCTGGATGATGCCGAGGTCCTTGACGAAGATCTCGACCGCGCTGCGCGGCGTATAGTCGCCGTCGAGCACGTGCGGCATGCGGTTCTCGAACATCCAGGAATTGCCGGCGGAGGCGGTGATCACCTCATAGACCTTGCGGATGTCGAGCCCCTGCTTGGCCGCGAACGCCATCGCTTCGCTGGCAGCGGCGATGTGCACGCCTGCCAGCAATTGGTTGATCATCTTGAAGGCGGCGCCTTGGCCAGCGGCATCGCCAAGCTCGTAGAGCTTTGCGGCCATGGCATCGAGCGCCGGCCGCGCCTTTGCAAAGGCGGCCGGGCTGCCGGAGGCAAGAATCGTCAGCTCGCCCTGCGCGGCGCGCTGCGCCCCGCCGGAGATCGGCGCATCGAGATAATGCCGGCCGGTCGCCTCCAGCTGTTTTGCGAGGCGCCGCGCCACCTCGGGATCCATGGTGGCGGAGGAGACGAACACGCTATCCTTCGGCATGGTCTCGGCGGCGCCATCCTTGCCGAACAGGATCGCCTCGGTCTGGGCGGCATTGACGACGACGCTGACGACGATGTCGGCGCTCTTGGCCGCCTCCGCCGGCGTCCTGGCGCCGGCGCCGCCGTCCTTCACGAAGCGCGCCACCGCGTCAGCCGAAACGTCACAGCCGGTGACGGCATGGCCGGCGCGCTGCAGCGAGGTCGCCATGCCAAATCCCATCGAGCCAAGCCCGACGACGGCGATACGCTGACTTTGTGAGGTGGAGGCGGACATATGCAACTGATCCTTGCGAACGTTTCCCGAATAGCCGCCCTTTGCGGCAGCTTGGCAACCGAATAACACGGCTTGGCCGCGCTGCCAAAGCGTGAGACAAGCGGGCATGACGGCCATGAGACCTGAAACGAGCAACGAGACAAGGCTGCGTGAGGATATCTGCCGCTTCGGACGATCCCTGTTCGAGCGCGGGCTGACGCCGGGCTCCTCCGGCAATATCAGCGTCAGGCTGGACGGCGGCGGCTGGCTGGTGACGCCGACCAACGCCTCGCTCGGATTCCTCGATCCCGCAAAGCTGTCGCGGCTGGACGAAACCGGCCGGCTGATCTCGGGCGATGCCCCCACCAAGGAAGTTCCGCTGCACACCGCGCTCTACGACACGCGCGGCAGCGCACGCGCGATCGTGCATCTGCACTCCACTCATTCGGTGGCCCTCTCGATGCTACCCGAGATCGACCCCCGCGCCGCGCTGCCACCGATGACGGCCTATTATTTGATGAAGTGCGGCGCCACTGCACTCGTGCCCTATTACCGCCCCGGCGACCCGGCGGTGGCGGATGCGATCAAGGGACTGGCGGGAAAGTATTCATCCGTGCTGCTCGCCAATCACGGCCCAGTCGTCGCCGGCGACACGCTGGAGGCGGCGGTGTTCGCGACGGAGGAACTGGAAGAGACGGCGAAGCTGTACCTGCTGCTGCGCGGGATGAACCCGCGATATCTGTCATCGGAGCAGGTGAAGGATCTGGTGAAGGTGTTCGGGGTGACGCTGCCGGAGCATAGGCACGAGCATTAGCACCCCCACCGCTGTCATTCCCCGCGAAAGCTGGGAATCCAGTACGCCGCAGTTTCTCCGTATCTTTCCGACGTCGCTGGAATACTGGATCGCCCGCCTTCGCGGGCGATGACACCGAGTGTGTTACGCGAGTGCGCCCAACACTTCCCCGCTACAGCCCCAGATACGCCTTCCGAACGTCGGGATTGCCCTTGATCTCCGCCGACGGGCCCTGCATCAGCACGCGGCCGGTCTGCAGGATGTAGGCGCGGTCGGCGATCTCGAGGCACTCGGCCATGCGCTGCTCGACGATCAGAACGGTCATGCCGGCGTCGCGGATGCGCTTCACCGCCTGGAAGATTTCGTCCACCAGCTTCGGCATGATTCCTTGCGAGGGCTCGTCCAGCATCAACAGCCGCGGGCGCGTCATCAGCGCGCGGCCGATCGCGAGCATCTGCTGCTCGCCGCCGGAGAGCGTCTCGGCGCGCTGCTCCAAACGTTCCTGGAGACGCGGGAACAGCGTGAAGACGAGATCGAGCGGACCTTCGCGATTCGCATCGCCGCGGTAGAGATAGCTGCCGAGACGCAGATTGTCGCGCACCGACAGGCGGGGGAACAGGCGGCGGTTCTCCGGCACATAGGCGATACCGGTGGCGGTGATGTGGTGCTGCGCCATGCCGTCGAGGCGCTTGCCGTCGAAGGTCACCGTGCCCGAGCGCGGACGTTCGGCGCCGGCGATGGATTTCAGCAGCGTCGACTTGCCCGCGCCGTTGGCGCCGGCGACGCAGACGATCTCGCCCTTCTCGACCTTGATCGAGACCGCGGAGATCGCAACCAGGCCCTGATAGGCGGTCGTGACTTCATGCACCGACAGCATGACGATCTCCCAGATACGCGCTGATCACCTTCGGGTCGCGGACGACGTCCGCAGGCTTGCCCTCGACCAGCACCTTGCCGAGGTCGAGCACGATGGCGCGGTCGACCAGCGGCATCACGATCTCCATGACGTGCTCGACCATCAGCACGGTGATGCCGGCATCGCGCACCTTACGCACCAGCGCGACGCCGGTCTGCGCCTCGGTCGGCGTGAGGCCGGTGAGGACCTCGTCGAGCAGCAACAGTTTCGGTTCGGTCGCAAGCGCCCGCGCAACTTCGAGGCGGCGCTTCTCGGCCGGCACGAGGTCGCTTGCGAGCACGTCGGCGCGCGCGGCAAGGCCGGTGAACTCGAGCACCTCATGCGCCTTGCGGCGCGCCTCGCGCATCACGGTGTTGCGCACCAGAGCGCCGACGATGACGTTGTCAACGACAGTCATGGTCTCGAAGCTCTTCACCACCTGGAAGGTGCGCCCCACCCCGCGCTGGCAGCGCGCCGCCGCCGGCAGCCTGGTGACGTCCTCGCCGTCGAAGATGATCGAGCCCTGGGTGGGCGGCAACACGCCGGCGATCAGGTTGAACAGCGTCGACTTGCCGGCGCCGTTCGGGCCGATCAGGCCGACGATCTCGCCGCGGCCGACCGAGATCGAGACGTCGCTGTTGGCGACGAGGCCGCCAAAACGCTGCCAGACGCCGCGTGTTTCCAGGAGTGCGGTCATCGCGTGGCTCCCGTCTTCTTCGGGCGTGAAAACAGGCTCATCAGCCCTCGCGGCAAGGCCAGCGAGATCAGGACGATCAGCGTGCCGTAGATTATGAGGTCGACACCGCTCCCCGAGCCGCCGAACTTGAAGCGCGTGATCTCCGTCAGCGGGATCAGAATGGCAGCACCGAGCACCGGCCCCCACAGGGTGCCGATGCCGCCGAGCACGGCGGGCAACGCCATCAGCAGCGAAAACTGGAAGCCCATGACGCTTTCGGGATCGATGTAGGAGACGAACTGGGCGTAGAAGCTGCCGCCGACGGCAACCAGGAAGGCGGAGACCGCGGCCGCGCCCATCTTGGAATTGAACACGTCGACGCCGAGGCTTTCGGCCGCGTCCGGATTGTCCTTCACCGCACGCCACCAGAATCCCCATTTGGAATCTTCCAGCCACCAGGTGACGAACCAGGCGACGCAGGCCAGCAACAGGGCGAAATAGAAGTACGGCAGCTTGCTGCGGGCGAACTGGAATTTCAGCCAGCTGTCGCCGCGGATTGGAATGGTGATGCCCATCGCGGCGCCGGCCCATTCCCAATTATGGAACAGAAGCAACCCGATCTCGGCGATGACGATGGTCGCGATGACGAAGTAATGGCCGCGCAGGCGGAAGAAGGGATAACCGAGCCCCATTGCGATCAGCGCCGACACCACGCCGCCCGCCAGCATGCCGAACCAGGGCAGCACGCCGAACTTGGTGAAGAGCAGCTCGGTGGTGTAGGCCCCGAGACCAAAATAGAGCGCGTGCCCGAGCGAGATCTGCCCGCAATAGCCGGACAGGATGTTCCAGCTCTGTGACAGTCCCGCATACATCAGCGTCAGGATCAGGATGTTCTGGACGACGACGTCCTTCACGAACAATGGCGTTAGCGCCGCAATCACGGCCAGAGCTGCGGCGATGATGAGGTCGCGGCGGCGCCGCGCGGCAAAATTCTTGTCCATCACATCGACCCGAACAGGCCACGCGGCCGGATGAAGACGACGAGCAGGTACACGGCGTAGATGCCGACCGATTTCAGCGACGGCGGCAGCACCAGTGCGGTGACCGCTTCGACGAGACCGACGATGATGCCACCGGCGAAGGCGCCGAACACGCTGCCGAAGCCGCCGAGCGCCACCGTGACATAGGCGATCAGGGCAAACGACGCGCCGACGTCGGGATAGATGTAGAAGAACACCGCCATGATCGCACCGGCGAGACCGACCAGCGCCGCGCCGAGGCCCCAGCCGAACGCGAACACGCGATTCTTGTCGATGCCGACGAGCGCGACCGCGCCGGGATCCTCGCGGGTGGCTTCCAGCGCGCGCCCGAAGTCGGTGCGGTGGATGAAGAGGTAGAGACCGGCGAAGGCCACGATCGAGACCAGCGCACCGACCAGTTGCGGCTCCGGCAGGAAGATGCCGGCAATCGAGATGGTTTTACCGCCGAGCCAGGACTGGGGAATGCTGCGATAGTCCGGCGTGAAGAAATACTGCGCGAGGCCGCGCATGACGATGGCGAGACCGAAGGTGGTGAAGATCTGCACCATGCCGGCATTGGCCTTGGCCCGCATGGCGAAGCGTACCAGGAGCAGATAGATCACCGCGCCGAACACGAAGAGTGCGGCGGCGACCAATGGCGCCGACAGCAAGGGGTCGATGGCGAAGAACGCGAACAGGAAGAAGGACAGGTACATTGCGATCATCAGGAACTCGCCATGAGCGAAGTTCGTGACGTCCATCAGGCCGAAGATCAGCGCGAGGCCGACGGCGATCAGTCCATAGAGCAGCCCCATCAACAGGCCGCTCGCGAGACTTTGGACAACGGTTTCGACTGTCAGCAACTTGTCCCCCAGAAAAAGCCCTCGCCCCGAGGGGCGTGATCGAACGCACGTCGCAAGGCAGAAGCCCGCCTCCGTCGTTTGCGACGCGGGCTTCGTCCGTTTCTCAGAATCGAGGTCGGGGGCTACCGGGCCCCCGCGCCCGTCCTCACTTCATCGGCCAGACCGGTTCGGCCACCGCGGCCTGCTCCGGCGAAACGGTGACGAACTTGCCGCCGATATATTGCAGCAGCACCGGATCGGCGTCGTTGTTCTGGCCCATCTCGTCGAACTTGACGCTCTTCCAGGGCATGATGGTCTGCCCGGCCGGCATCGCGGTTGCCGCGAGCGCATCGCGGATCTTCTCGCCGTCGGTCGACTTGGCGCGGTTGATGGCGTCCGCCATGATGATCAAGGCCATGAATTCGCGCGAAGTGTTGTCGTTGAGGTCCTTGCCGGACTTCTCCTTGAACATCGCGTTGATCTTGCCGACCATCGGCCGCTTGGCGGCGAGATCGAGCGAGAAGCTGCCGCGCGTGATCACGCCCTCGAGCTTGTCTCCGACGGCATCGTAGAGCGCCTTCTCGGAGAAGCCGGCAGCCTGCGCCACGATCGCCTTCGGCTTGTAGCCGAGCTCGGCCATGGTCTTGACCAGCAGGATGCCGTCGGTGGTGTAGCTCGAGGGCATCAGCACGTCGGCGTTCGCCGCCTTGAGCTGCTGCACTTCCGCCGACAACGAGGGCGAGTTGGCGCGGTACTTGATGTCGGCGACGACCTTGTAGCCGCGATCAGCGGCCAGCTTCAGCTGGGCATTGGCGGAGTCGGTGCCGAAGATCGTGTCCTCGTGGAACAGCGCCAGCGTCTCGACCTTGGTGCCTTTCTTTTTCAGCGCATCGAAGAAATCGAACATCGCGGCCGAGAACATCTCGTCGTGCGGCGACGGCCGGAAATAGTACTTGAGGCCGCGGCGATGCAGGCTCGGCGAGGAATTGTCCGCCGAGATGAACGGAATCTGATAGCGCTCGCAGGTCTGGCTGACCGTGACCGCGACCGCGCTCTGATAGGTGCCGAGGATGGCACAAACCTTCTCCTGCGTGATCAGGCGCTCGGCTTCGGCGCGGCCCTTCTGCGGATCGCCCTGATGGTCGGCATAGACGAGGCGGATCTTGGCGCCGCCGAGGCCCGGCAGGCCTTCACCCTTTGCCAGCGGCAGGTCGAAATCGAAGTCCTTGTTGATGATCTCGGCCGCCGTCTCGTAGGCGCGCTGCGCATCGACGCCGATCTGGGCATTGGCGCCGGACATCGGATAGGTCAGGCCGATCACAACTTCGGACGTCTGCGCCCGCGCGGCTAGCGGCATCAACGCGGCGGTGGCGGCAGCTCCGAGCAAAACGTCGCGGCGAGTGATCGTCATTGGTTCAAGTCCCCTGTTATTCGTATTTTGCGCGTATCGAATGAAGCGATTGGAAGATAGCGTAAAGCCCGAAGAAGCAGCAAACGCTGCCCATTAAATCACGGCCATGGTCCGGTTCTTCAGATCCGTCACCAGCATCAGGCCGGGCGAATGCGTGATTGCGAACGGCACCTTCGCGGCGTTGATCACCGATTGCGGCGTCACGCCGCAGGCCCAGAATACCGGAATCTCGTCGTCCGCGACGGGCACCGGATCGCCGTAGTCGGGCTTGGCAATATCCTTGATGCCGATCAGGTGCGGATGGCCGAGATGAACGGGCGCGCCGTGCACGGCGGGATAGCGCGAGGTGATCTGCACCGCGCGGATCGCATCTGCCGGCTTGAACGGGCGCATCGACACCACCATGGGGCCAGCGAACGGACCGGCCTCGCCGCAGGCGATGTTGGTGCGGTACATCGGCACGCGCACGTTCTGCTCGATGTGGCGGATCGGCATGCCCTCGTCGAGCAGCGCCTCTTCGAACGAGAACGAGCAGCCGAGCACGAAGGTCACGAGATCGTCGCGCCAGTAGCTCTTCACGTCGGTCGGCTCGTCGACGACTTCGCCGTCACGCCAGACGCGGTAGCGCGGAACATCGGTGCGGATGTCGAGATCGGCGCCCAAAGCGGGGATGTGCGGGCTGCCGACGTCGGACATGCCGATGATCGGGCACGGTTTCGGATTGAGTTGGCAGAAGCGGTGAAAGGCGCTGGCGTATTCGGCGGGCAGGATCGCGAGATTACCCTGAACGAAGCCGGGAGCGACCCCAGCGGTCGACCCCACTTCGCCGGCGCGATAGGCGAGCCGCGCCTGGCGGCTCGGGAGGGCGTCGGGTGTTTCAGTTTGCTGCGCTGCCACCAAAACAGTCATGGGATTGACCTGCCTATAAACTCGACAAAGACAGCCAACACCAAGCGTGCTATAAAGTCTAATCTTCGTTTCTAATCAATCTCGATAAATCCAATTTATCGACTGGGAAAATCCTTCCAATGCTGGACTTCAGGTCGATCGAGACGTTCCTCTGGGTTGTGAAGCTCGGCAGCTTTCGCGGCGCTGCACAACGGCTCAATACCACCCAGCCGGCGATCTCGCAGCGCATCGCCCAGCTCGAGCGCGAGATGGGCGTGAAGCTCCTGAACCGCGACCATCGCGTCGCTTCGCCGACGCCGAGTGGCCGGCAGATGATGGTCTATGCGGAGAAGCTGATCGGCCTGCGCGCGCAGATGTTGGCGGAGATCGGAGACCGCTCGGCGATGCGCGGCGTGATGCGGCTCGGCGTCGCCGAGACCATCGTGCACACTTGGCTGCCGCGGCTCGTGAAGAGCGTGAACGAGGCCTATCCGAACCTGTCGCTGGAGATCGAGGTCGACATCACGCCGAACCTCACCGCGCGCCTGCTCGCGCAGGAGATCGAGCTCGCCTTCGTGGTGGGGCCGCTGTCGGCCTCCGGCGTGCACAACCGCGTGCTCGCCGACTACCCGATCGGATTCCTCGCGAGCCCCTCGCTCGGGCTCGGCAAGGGCCCGGTCACGCCGGCGGAGCTCGCGCGGTTTCCGATCATCACCTTCCCGCGCAAGACAAAGCCTTACGAGGTCGTGCGCGAGGTGTTCGACCGGCCGGAGTTGCCACCGATCCGGCTGCATGCGTCCGCTTCGCTGGCGACCGTGATCCACATGGCGGTCGAGGGGCTCGGCATCGCCGTGATCCCCGACGCCATCGTCGAGAACGAGCTTGCCGACGGGCGTCTGCAACTGCTCGATACCGACCTCGCCATCGCGCCACTCACCTTCACCGCAAGCTGGCTCGCCTCACCCGATGTCGTCGCCGTGGAGCGCGTCGCCGAGCTTGCACGGCAGATTGCGCAGAGCAGCCTCGCGGTTGACGCGCCCGCGCTGGCGCGTCATTGAAACAGGCGCCGGACAACCTTCACCGTCATTCCGGGATGGTGCGTAAGCACCAGACCCGGAATCTCGAGATTCCGGGTTCGGCTCTTCGAGCCGCCCCGGAATGACAACTGAGAGACTGACCGCATGAGCCGAGCCGCCACCAACCTGCAAATCGATTCCGCCCGCCTCTGGGGCTCCATCCACGAGACCGCGCAGTTCGGCGGGACGGCCAAGGGCGGCGTGCGGCGACTGACGCTGAGCAGCGAAGACAAGCAGGTGCGCGACTGGTTCCGCAAGGCCTGCGAGGACGCCGGCCTCGAGGTTCACGTCGACGCGCTGGGATCGATGTTCGGCCTGCGCAAGGGCCGCGACATGTCGAAGCTGCCCGTCGGCATCGGCTCGCACCTCGACACCCAGCCGACCGGCGGCAAGTACGACGGCATTTTGGGAACGCTCGGCGCGCTGGAAGTGATCCGCACGCTGAACGATGCCGGTATCGAGACCGAGGCGCCGATCTGCGTCGTCAACTGGACCAACGAGGAAGGCTCGCGCTTCGCGCCGGCGATGATGGCCTCCGCCGCTTATGTCGGCGATTTCACCACCGACGACATCCTGTCGCGCAAGGATATCGAGGGCACGACCGTCGGCCAGGCGCTCGACAGCATCGGCTATCGCGGCGACAAGCCGGTCGGCTTCCAGAAGCTCGGCTGCTTCGTCGAATTGCACATCGAGCAGGGCCCGATCCTGGAAGCAGAAGGCAAGACCATCGGCGTGGTCGATTCCGGCCAGGGCGTGCTCTGGTACGACGGCAAGATTTCCGGCTTCGAGAGCCATGCGGGCTCGACCCCGATGCCGCTGCGGCGCGATGCGCTGGCGACACTGTCGGAGATCGTGCTGGCGATGGAGGCGATCGCCAAGAAGCACGGGCCGAAGGCGGTCGGCACCATCGGCGAGGCCGTGATCGCAAACCCCTCGCGCAACGTCATTCCCGGCGAAATCGCCTTCACCATGGACTGCCGCAGCGCGGATGGCGCCATCATGGATGCGCTCGATCGCGACCTGCGCGCCGCCATCGCCGAGATCGCCGCGCGACGCAAGGTCGAGGTCAAGATCGACCTGGTCTGGCGCAAGCCGCCGACGCATTTCGATCCGAAGCTGATCGCGGCGGTCGAGAACGCGGCGAAGACGCTCGGCTATTCCTCCCGCCGCATCACCTCGGGCGCCGGCCACGATGCCTGCAACCTCAACACCGTCATGCCGGCGGCGATGGTGTTCGTGCCCTGCAAGGACGGCATCAGCCACAACGAGCTGGAGGATGCCACGCAGCCCGACTGCACTGCTGGCACCAACGTCCTCATGCACACCGTGCTGGCGATCGCCGGCGTCGCGTCCTGACCGGAGAGAGCCATGCGCGGAGTTTTCGTCGACGCCAACGAAGCCCTCGCCGTGATCATGGAGCGGCTAACGAGGCCCGGCGACCCCAAGGTGCGGATCCACCGGGATCCCGACATCAAGCCCGAGCAATATCCTGAGATCCTTGACGGCGCCGAGATCGCGATCGTCGACCACACCGCGCTGCCGACCGAGGTCGCGAAGAAATGCACCGGCCTGAAGCACGTCGTGTTCCTCGGCACCGGCGCACGGAGCTACATGAACCCGGAGGAGCTCGCCGAGCTCGGCATCTCCGTGCACCTCATCAAGGGCTATGGCGACACCGCCGTGGCGGAATCCGCGATCGCGCTGATGTGGGCCTCGGCGCGCGTCATCGCAATGATGGACCGCGAGATGCGCGCCGGCAACTGGCTGCGCGAGGACGGCATGCAGCTCACCGGCAAGACGCTCGGCCTGATCGGCTTCGGCGGCATCGCCGCGGAAGTCGCGCGCATCGCCACGGGCAGCGGCATGAAGGTGATCGCCTGGAACCGCTCGCCGAAGAGCCATCCGGGCGTGGAGTTTACCGATCTCGACACGGTTCTGGCGAAAAGCGACGTCGTCTCGCTGCACCTGCTGCTCAACGACGAAACGCGCGGCATGATCACCCGCGAGAAGATTTTTGCGATGAAGCGTGGCGTCATCCTCGTCAACACCGCCCGTGCTGCGATCGTCGATGAAGCCGCCATGATCGATGCGCTGAAGTCCGGCCATATCCGCCATGCCGGCCTCGACGTCTTCAACATCGAGCCGCTGCCCGGCGATCATCCGCTGACGAAACTGCCGAACGTGACGCTGTCGGCGCATTCGGCGTTTCGCACACCGGAGGCCAGCGAGAACCTGATTGAAGCGGCGTGGATCCACTGCCGCCGGATCGTGAAGGGATAAGAAGAGCAACAATGGCTGACTATCGCACCATCAAGGCCGAAGCGCTCACCAATGTCGTCCGCGCCATCGTCAAGGCCGGCGGCTCCACCGACCGCGAAGCCGAACTCGTGTCCACCAATCTCGTCGAGGCCAACCTCAAAGGACACGACTCGCACGGCGTCGGCATGATCCCGCGCTATGTCCAGAGCGTCACCAATGGCGGCCTTGCCGTGAACCAGCACGTCAAGATCGTGCTCGACACTGGACCGCTTCTCACTCTCGACGGCCTCACCGGCTACGGCCAGGTGATCGGCCATGAAGCGATGGAGCTGGCGGCCGAGCGAGCCAAGCGCAACGGCGTGTGCCTCGTCGGCCTCTCCAACTCGCACCACATCGGCCGCATCGGCCACTGGGCCGAGCAGTGCATCGACCACGGGCTGGTCTCGATCCACTTCGTCAATGTGATCTCGCGCCCGATCGTGGCACCCTGGGGCGGCAGCGATGCGCGCCACGGCACCAACCCGTTCTGCGTCGGCATTCCGCGCAGGGGCAAGGACCCGATCGTGCTCGACTTCGCCACCAGCAGGATCGCGCAGGGAAAAACCCGCGTCGCCCACAACAAGGGAGTCGAACTCGAGCCCGGCACCATCATCGACAATGAAGGTAAGCCCACGGTCAACCCGCGCTACACCGTGATCCCGCCGTACGGCGCTATCCTGCCGTTCGGCGAGCACAAGGGTTCGGGGCTCGCGCTGGTGTGCGAAATTCTCGGCGGCGCGCTCTCCGGCGGGCAGGTGGTCAAGGGTCCGTCCGACGGCAAGTACAACGTCATCAACGGCATGCTCTCGATCGTCATCGACCCGGGCAAGCTCGGCACCGGCGAAAACCTCGCGCGCGAGGTCGAGAGTTTTGTGGCCTGGCACACCGGCTCGCCTCCCAGCCCCGGCGTCGACAAGGTCAAGATCGCCGGCGACCCCGAGCGCGAAACCAAGAAGACGCGCCTCGCCGAAGGCATTCCGGTCGATCCGACCACCTGGCAGGAGATTCTGGAGGCCGGGAAGAAGTTCGGGCTGGATCAGGCCGCGATCGAGAAGATCGTGGGGTAAATAGAACCGAAGCATCCTATCGGCGTCGTCCCGGACAAGCGCAGTTTAATCGTAGGGTGGGTTAGTCGTGCGGATGCGCGAAGCGCATCTGCGCGGCGTAACCCACCACTGTTCGTATCCGCGGAAACAGAAGAGGTGGGTTACGCCCAGCGGACCACGCTTCGCGCGGCCGCAGGGCTAACCCACCCTACGCAGTGCCCCTGCCTCAATCCACCATATCCGCAACCGCCTTGCCGCAAGCGGCCGTATCCGCGTTGCCGCCGAGGTCCTTGGTGCGAAGCGTGCGTTCGGCCAGCGTGCGCTCGATCGCATCGACGATCGACTTGCCGGCTTCCTTCTCGCCGAGATGCTCGAACATCATCGCGCCGGACCAGATCGCGCCGATCGGGTTCGCAATTCCCTGACCTGCGATGTCAGGCGCTGAGCCGTGCACCGGCTCGAACACCGAGGGGAAATCGCCCTCCGGATTGATGTTGCCTGACGGGGCGATGCCGATCGTGCCGGTGCAGGCGGGGCCGAGATCGGACAGGATGTCACCGAACAGGTTCGAGCCGACCACGACGTCGAACCAGTCCGGATGCAGCACGAAGTTCGCCGTCAAAATGTCGATGTGATACTTGTCCCACTTCACGCCCGGGAACTTCTTGGCCATCGCCTCCACGCGCTCGTCCCAATAGGGCATGGTGATGGAGATGCCGTTCGATTTCGTCGCCGAGGTCAAATGCTTCTTCGGCCGCGACTGGGCGAGTTCGAAGGCGAACTTGAGGATGCGATCGACGCCGGTGCGGGTCATCACCGTCTGCTGGGTGACGAACTCGCGGTCGGTATCCGGGAACATGCGGCCGCCGACCGAGGAATACTCGCCTTCGGTGTTCTCGCGCACCACCCAGAAATCGATGTCGCCGGGCTTGCGGCCCGCCAGCGGCGACGGCACTCCGGGCATCAGCCGCACCGGGCGCAAATTCACGTACTGATCGAACTCGCGGCGGAACTTGATCAGCGAGCCCCACAGCGAAACGTGATCCGGAATCTTCGCCGGCCAGCCGACCGCGCCGAAATAGATCGCGTCGTGCTTGCCGATCTTCTCCTTCCAGTCATCGGGCATCATCTGGCCGTGCTTCTCGTAATAGTCGTAGGACGAGAAGTCGAAATGGTCGAAATGCACGGAGACGCCATGCTTCTTCGCGGCCGCTTCCAGGACGCGCAGGCCTTCCGGCATCACTTCCTTGCCGATGCCGTCGCCGGGAATGACCGCGATCCGGTATTGTTTCTTGCTCATCGAGAACGTCCTTGGTTGGTCCGGCAGCCGCCGTCTTTTTTGACCGCACTGCAATGGACCAAAGTCGGCGGCAGTGCAACGCTGCACTGCAATGTTGACCATGGCGCAGCCGGGCGCCTACTGATTTCATCCAGTTCCCATCCTGCGAGTTACTTCCCATGGATCTGCATCTGCGTGGCAAGCGCGTCCTGATCACCGGCGCGTCCAAGGGCATCGGGGCAGCCGCTGCCGAGGCGTTTGCCGAGGAAGGCGCGCATCTCCTGCTGGCCGCCCGCAGCGGCGAGGCGCTGAAGGCGCTGGCCGACCGCTTGCGCGCCGCGCACCAGATCGACGCCACGACGAGCGTTGTCGACCTGCGCAAGGAAGAGGATGTCGCAAGGCTGGCGAAGGAAGCCGCCGACATCGACGTCCTCGTCAACAACGCCGGCGATATCCCCGGCGGCTCGATCGACAAGATCGACGAGGCGGCCTGGCGGCACGCCTGGGAATTGAAGGTGTTCGGCTATATCAACCTCACGCGGCATATCTACGCCCAGATGAAGGCCAGGGGCGGCGGCGTCATCGTCAACGACATCGGCGCAGCCGGCGAGAAATTCGACGCCAACTACATCTGCGGCAGCGCCGGCAATGCCGCGCTGATGGCTTTCACCCGCGCGCTCGGGGGAAAAAGTCTGGCCGACAACATCCGCGTGGTCGGCATCAATCCCGGCCCCGTCGGCACCGACCGCCACGTCACCCTGCTCAAGACGCGCGCAAAGCACCAGTTCGGCGACGAGAGCCGCTACAAGGAATTCCAGAAGAGCCTGCCGCTCGGCCGCCCCGCGCATGCGCGGGAGATCGGCGATCTCATGGCGTTCCTGGCGTCGGACCGCGCCGGCTATACCTCGGGCGTGATCTACACGGTCGACGGCGGCATCAGCGCGGGCTGGGGTTAACCCTATCCTCGTCGTTGCGAGCGCAGCGAAGCAATCCAGACTGTCTCCGCAGATGCATTTCTGGATTGCTTCGCTACGCTCGCAATGACGAACTAGAATACGCACAGGAGTAAAATAGTTGTCTCAAGACCTGATCCGCGAAACCGCCTGCAACGTCGTCGACAAGCTGCGCTCCGGCGACGTATCGCCGCTCGAGCTGCTGGATGTGCTCGAGAAGCGCATCGGTGAGGTCGACGGCAGGGTGAACGCGTTGCCGATACTATGCTTCGATCGCGCGCGGACCAATGCGAAAGCAATGATGCAGAAGCCGGCCGGTGCGCGCGGACTGCTCGCGGGCCTGCCGGTGCCGATCAAGGACCTGACCGATGTCGCGGGCGTGCTGAACACGCAGGGCTCGCCGATCTTCAAGGACAGCATTCCCGCGAAGTCCGATCTCATGGTCGAGAACCTCGAAGCCAACGGCGCGGTGGTCTACGCCAAATCCAACACGCCGGAGTTCGGCGCCGGCGCCAACACCTTCAACGAGGTGTTCGGCGCGACGCTCAATCCGTGGGATACGACGAAATCGGCTGCAGGCTCGTCCGGCGGCGCGGCGGTGGCGCTTGCGACCGGCATGGCCTGGCTCGCGCAGGGCTCCGACATGGGCGGATCTTTGCGCAGCCCGGCGGCATTCTGCGGCGTCGTCGGCATGCGGCCGAGCATCGGGCGCGTCGCGCATACCCCCAAATCGGGCATCGATCGCAATCTCGGCGTGGTGGGCCCGATGGCGCGCAACGTCGAGGATCTCGCGCTGCTGCTGGATGCCATGAGCGGCGACTATGCGGACGATCCGCTATCGCTGCCGGCCCCCGCAACCTCGTTCCTGTCGGCGGCCCAGGCGGGCAAGAGACCGAAGCGCATCGCCTACTCGCCCGATCTCGGCATCACCCCGGTCGATCCGGAGGTGAAGGCGATCACGCGCAAGGCCGCCGAACGTTTCGCGGAAGCCGGCGCCATCGTCGAGGAGGCGCATCCGGACTGGCGCGAGGCGCATGAATGCTTCCACGTGCTGCGCGCCTTCGATTTCGCGATCACCAAGGCCAATCTGCTGCGCACCAAGCGCGACCTGCTCAAGCCCGAGGTGATCTGGAACATCGAGGAAGGCCTCAAGCTGACGGTCGAGCAGCTCGCGCGCGCCGAGGCGCAGCGCGTCGGCATGACCGCCCGCGCGGTCGAGTTCTTCAAGAGCTACGACCTGCTTCTGGTGCCGACGACGATCGTGCCGCCCTTCCCGATCGAGAACCGCTACGTCGCCGAATGCGACGGCAAGAGGTTCGAGAACTACATCGAATGGCTCGGCATCGTGTACGCCATCACGCTCGCCTGCTGCCCGTCGCTGTCGCTGCCCTGCGGCTTCACGGCCTCCGGCCTGCCGGTCGGCGTGCAGGTCGTCGGCGCCCCGCGCGCCGATGCGCAGGTGATTGCCGGAGCGAAGGTGCTGGAAGACATTCTCGGCCTGCGCGGGACGACGCCTGTTGACCCGAAGGTGAAGAAGTGAGGCGAGCGGCGCGGCAAGCTCCGCGCCTCAGGTAACCCCGACGGTTGCTCGGTTCGCTATTTGGCGATCGGGCAGGAGCCCGGATCATCGCAGCGCGGAGGCGTCGATCGCGTGGTGCCGGTCGCATCGTCGGAGCTGGGGCCCGCCGCTCCGTTCAGAATGACCGAGACACGCCAGCGATATGTTGTTTGCGGCGCCAGGCCGGAATCCCCAAAGCTCGCTCCTGTCACGTCGCCAATCGCCTGGAACGCGCCATCTGGCCCCGCACGCCAAACCCGATAGGTTGTTACGTCGCCCACTGAAGACCAGGCCAGGCCAGCGCTGCTGTCCGACGTATCGATCACCGTGAGCGACTGCGGTGCCGATAGCGATGGCGCGGTCGCGCCGGCGGGCGCCGCGGCCCCGGCCGTGAGCGCATCCAGCATGGCCTTGATCGCCTTGATTTGCGATCCGGACTTCGTCACGTAGCTATCCTGATGGTCGACGTAGCTCCACCAATCCCAACAGGCCTGCGGATTGCTCGGCCAGTATGAGCTGGTCTTGGTCTGCGGATAGAGAATGATCAGGTGGTTCGTGTCCGCCCACGCATTATAGCCGGCCTCATCCACGAATTTGCGTCCGATATCGGCGACGTCCTGCTTGCATCCGTGGAGCGCGACGTGGACACGACACGGACTGCCCTGCTCGCAATCCTGAGGTACGAACACATAGCCGGTATCACCCATGCTCAGCGCGTCGGGCAGATGCGGCGTGGTATAGATCGATTGATCAAAGCTCTTCACCGAGCCTGCAAGCTGCGCGGGACCGGGCGGATTCAGGCGGCCGTAAATATGCTGCAGGATGACGCCGGCCTGGTCATAGCCGCATTGGTCGATATAGGGCTCCGCGTTGGCCTTGCATTCGTTGAGCCCGGGTGCGCCCTGTTTCGTCACGACGAACGAGTGGCCCGCGCCGAGCGTGGCCTGATAGAACAAGTTGCCGCGATTGGCATCCCCCAGATAATGGCGATAGAAATCGGCGGCCGCATCGGTCGCGGCCTTGTCGACGACCGCGTCATTGTAGCCGTGAAAGAGATAGATCTTCTGCCTGCCGACATTGCTGAGAGGGTCGATCTCGCCCGCTGCGGCCTTCGCGTCGGCCTTTGCCGTAAAATCCTTCGGATCCAGACCCGACGCCGGCCCTTTCATGCATGCACCCGTGGCCCGCCAGATCGGCCCCCAGTACCAGATGGCGGCGTCGAGCGCGTCCGCCTTCGCGCACCAGTAGGGGCCGCCTGCGACCACGCCAACGCCCTTGATCACCGACGACCACGCCGTGCCGAACTGAACGGCCATGAACGCGCCCGAGGAAATTCCCGAAATCGAACTCTCACCGATCGGCGCGCGATAGCCCCGTAACCCCTCGGCGGCACGCGACGACACGCCGAGAGTGGTTGTGAAGATCAGGACGCAGATCAGGGCGGCGGTGAATTGCCGCAAAACGGCCACGCGCATGACAGCCTCGCCAAATCGACCGCAGGGGCAACCTCTGGTATTACAGCTCCAGATCGGCAATCGGTGCAAGCGCAAACAAGCGGCACCAAACGAGGAACCCTCACTTCGGCGTTGTCGGCGCCTCCAGGCTTCGGCTGTAGCGCGACATCGCGAAGCAGAACATGAAGTAGATCGCGGCCACGAAGATGTAGACCTCGACCGAAAACTGCTGCCAGGCGGGATCGATGATCGCTGTCTTGGCTGTCGTGAGCAGGTCGAAGATGCCGATGATGAGGACGAGACTAGTGTCCTTGAAAAAGGCGATGAAGGTGTTGACCAGCGGCGGGATGACGTGGCGGATCGCCTGCGGCAGGACGATCAGCCGATGCTTGCGCCAATAGGACAATCCCAGCGCATCCGCCGCTTCATACTGTCCGCGCGGCACTGCCTGGAGACCGCCACGGATGACTTCGGCAAGATAGGCACCCGCGAACAGGATGATCGCGATCTGTGCGCGCAGCAGCTTGTCGATGTTGAAGCCGGCGGGCATGAACAGTGGAAACATCACGCTCGCCATGAACAACAGGCTCACCAGCGGCACGCCGCGGATCAGCTCGACATAGAGCACGCTGAGCGAGCGGATCGCCGGCAGCTTCGAGCGCCGACCGAGCGCCACCAGGATGCCGAGCGGAAAGCCGAAGGCCAGTCCAAATGTCGCCAGGATCAGCGTCACCGGCAGTCCGCCCCAGCGGTCCTGCGAGACAAATGAGAGCCCGAACACGCCGCCCCACATCAGCACGCTGATCAGCGCCAGTGCCCCGATCCAGAGGTACACCAGCTCGCGCCGCCACAGCGCGCGGCGGGTCGAGAGATAGTACAGCGCGATGAACAGCACGACCGACAGCGCCGGCCGCCACTGCTCGTCAAACGGATAGGTGCCGAACAGGATGAAGCGGTACTTTTCGGGGATGATCGCCCAGCAGGCGCCGAGGCCGCGCACCGCACGGCAGGCGCTGGAATCGTTCGTCGGCGTCAGCCAGGCTGCATTCGCCACGCCCCATTGCAGGAAGCTGAAGATGCCCTTGGCAAGGATCGCCAGCAGCACGACCGTGAGGATGCCGTTGGGAATCGACGAGAACAGATTGGTGCGCAGCCAGCGTAGCACCGGATTGCCCATCTGCGGTCGGCGAGCGGCACGGGGGGCTTCGGGGATGTCGGTGATCGCGGTCATGCTCAGCGCTCCACCAGCGCGATGCGCGCGTTGTACCAGTTCATGAAGAAGCTGATGGAAAGGCTGATGGTCAGGAACACCGCCATGATCAGCGCGATCGCCTCGATCGCCTGCCCGGTCTGGTTCAGCGTGGTGTTGGCGACCGAGACCACGTCCTGATAACCGATCGCGACCGCGAGCGAGGAGTTCTTGGTCAGGTTGAGATACTGGCTTGTCATCGGCGGCACGATGACACGGAGCGCCTGCGGCAGGATGATCTGCCGCAGCATGAAGCTGCGGCGCAGGCCAAGCGCATTGGCGGCATCCCACTGCCCGCGCGGCACTGACTGGATGCCGCTGCGCACGATCTCGGCGATGAAGGCCGAAGTGTAGGTCACCAGCGCTATCAGCAGCGCGAAATATTCGGGTGCGAGCGTCAGCCCTCCGACGAAGTTGAAGCCGCGCAGTTGCGGCCATTCGATTGTCCAGGACACGCCAAGCGCCACGGACACTGCCGTCGGCAGCGCCAGGACGAGGCCAACCGCGAAGGGCCAGGCCGGCCGCGGCTTGCCGTCCCGCATCTGCTGCGCGATCAGCCATCGCCTGATGAGATAGAACGCGGCCGCGCCCAGCACCGCCGTGCCGAGCACCCAGAGCTGCGGCGGCCCGACCGGGATCGCCGGCAGGATCAGGCCGCGATTGGAGAGGAACACGCCCTCAACGGGCCGCCATGCCGCGCGCGCCGCCGGCAGCGCCTGCATCAGCACGTACCAGAACAGCAGCTGGAGCAGCAGCGGGATGTCGCGCAGCGTTTCGACATAGACGGCAGCAAGCCGCGATAACAGCCAGTTGGCCGACAGCCTGGAGATGCCGACCAGCGTGCCGAGGATGGTGGCGAGAACTATGCCGATCACCGCGACCCGCAGGGTGTTGGCGATGCCGACGATGAAGGCCCAGAGGTAGGTATCCCTCGGATTGTAGGCGAGCAGGCTGTCGGCAATGGGCATGCCGGCCTCGCGGCCGAGGAAGGCAAAGCCCGTGGTGATGCGGCGGGCCGACAGGTTGGTGACGGTGTTGGACCAGAGGAAGGCGATTACGCCAACCGCGATCCCGACCACCAGGACCTGCCAGAACAGGCCCTTCAATTCGTTGCGCCCAAACGCAAGGAAACGGCGGCGCGGCGGTGGTCTGGGATGATCGGCGGTCACAGCACAAAAATCCTTCTCAAATGCAGCGATTTCCGGCGGCGCACGTCAACTGTTGCACCAAACTCCAATTCATGCAACAAATGTTTCATGGCCGAGCCTGCAAAATCCTCACCCCTGAGTGAACTGCGCATTGCATTGCCATCGCTGCCGATGCGGCTGCAGGAGGTCGGACGCTTCGTCGCGGCCAATGATTACGACGCCACCACCCGTTCGATGCGCGATCTCGCCGCGGAAGCCGGCGCCGATCCCGCCGCATTCACGCGGCTCGCCAAGGCGATCGGCTATTCCGGCTGGGACGAGCTGCGCGCCGCACTGACGGAAGCGCGACGACCGTCGCAGACCTCGCCCTTCTCCGGCCGCGCCAGGAGCCGCCGTCATGGCCCCAATGCCGATGTCGCGCTCGTCATCGACAAGCTCGAGGCCGAGGCCGCCGGCCTTCCGCGCATTCCGGCACAACCCATTGCGGAAGCGGCCCGCGCGCTGCACGATGCGAAGCGGATCTGGATCGCGGGCTATCGCAGCTGCCGCAGCGTCGCGGAACTCTTGAACTACGAGCTGCGGCTGTTCCGCCCCGAGCAGGTGCAACTCGTCGGCGCATCCGGTCCCGACGATCTCGATCTCGGCGCGTTCCGTCATGACGAAGCCGTCATCGTCGTGGGCTTCCTGCCGTACACGCATGCGAGCGTCCGCGTCGCGCAGGCCGCTCATCGCGCCGGAGCTACGCTGATCGCGATCTCGGACAGCCTTTCGGCGCCGATGGCCGAGGGCGCCGACCATGTGCTGCTGTTCGAAGCGGCGTCGTCGCCCGGCTTTTTCCCCAGTCTCACGGGCGCGATCGCAATCGCGCAGTCGCTCGCGGCGGTCACGTTCTCGCTCGGCGGCGTCGCCGCGAAAAAGCGCCTGGAAAATACCGAGGCGCGGCTCACTGCTGCCTCCACCTACGTCTCGGAGAAAGGTTGATCCATGAGCACTCGCACCAGCCGCGTGCTGCATCGCTCGCTACGCGAAACGCCGCCCAAGGCGATCGGCGGCGAAGGCGTCTATCTGTTTGCCGAGGACGGGCGCCGCATCATCGACGCCTCCGGCGGGGCGGCGGTCTCTTGCCTCGGCCATCAGCATCCGCGCGTGATCGCGGCGATGATGAAACAGGCCTCGACGCTGGCCTATGCCCACACCGCCTTCTTCTCCTCCGAGCCCGCCGAAGCGCTGGCCGACAGGCTGGTCGGGCATGAGCCCGGCGGTCTCGCCTACGCCTATTTCGTCAGCGGCGGATCGGAGGCGATCGAAGCCAGCATCAAGCTGGCGCGGCAATATTTCATCGAGCGCGGCGAGCCGCAGCGGCAGCATTTCATCGCGCGGCGGCAGAGCTATCACGGCAATACGCTCGGCGCGCTCGCCGCCGGCGGCAATGCCTGGCGCCGCGCGCCCTATGCACCGCTGCTTTCCGGAGCATTCAGCCACGTCACGCCGGCCTTTGCCTATCACGAGAAGCGCGAGGAGGAATCCGACGCACAGTTCGTGGCACGCCTGGCCGCGGAGCTCGAAGCCGAGTTTCAGCGGCTTGGCCCTGATACCGTGGCGGCGTTCCTCGCCGAGCCCGTCGTCGGCGCCACCGCCGGCGCGGTGACGGCACCGGACGGTTACTTCAAGGCGATGCGCGAGATCTGCGACCGGCACGGCGCGCTGCTGATCCTCGACGAGGTCATGTGCGGCATGGGCCGCACCGGCACGACGCACGCCTGGGAGCAGGAGGGCATTGCGCCCGATATCCAGGCGATCGCAAAAGGTCTCGGCGGGGGCTACCAGCCAATCGGCGCGATGCTTGCGAGCGGGAAGATCATCGACACCATCCGCGCGGGCTCGGGCGCATTCCAGCACGGCCATACCTATCTTGCGCATCCCCTCGCCTGCGCGGCGGCGCTCGCGGTGCAGAACGTCATCCGCGAGGACGGCCTGCTTGGCCAGGTCAAGGAGCGCGGCCGGCAGCTCGAGCAGCGCCTGACCGAGCGTTTCGGCAATCACCGCCATGTCGGCGACATCAGGGGCCGCGGCCTGTTCTGGGCGATCGAGCTGGTCGCCGATCGCGCGACGCGCGCCTCGTTCGATCCCGCGCTCAAGCTGCACCAGAAGATCAAGGCCGAAGCCTTCGCTGGCGGGCTCGGCTGCTATCCCGGTGGCGGCACCGTGGATGGCGTTCGCGGCGACCACGTGCTGCTGGCGCCGCCCTATATCGCTTCCGCCGACGAGATCGACCTGATCGTCGACAAGCTCGGCGCCGCCGTCGACAACGTGTTGCGTAGTGTCAATCACTGAGGGGAGAGTAGTATGAGGAAAGTGGTTATCGCAGCGGGCGTGCTCGCAGCATCGACGGCGATCGCATCGGCAGCGACGCTGGACACGGTGAAGAGTCGCGGCACGCTGGTGTGCGGCGTCAGCGCCGGTTTCGCCGGCTTCTCGGCGCCGGACTCGCAAGGCAACTACAAAGGCCTCGACGTCGACTATTGCCGCGCACTTGCGGCCGGCGTGCTCGGCGATGCCAGCAAGGTGCGTTATGTCTCGCTGACCGCGCAGAACCGCTTCACCGCGCTGCAATCGGGCGAGATCGACGTGCTCTACCGCAACTCGACGCAAACATACTTGCGTGGCGTCACGCTCGGCCTGCGGCAGGGCCCGATCAACTTCTACGACGGCCAGGGCTTTGTGGTGAAGAAGGACCTCGGCGTGAAGGAGCTGAAGGACCTCAAGGGCGCCACCGTTTGCGTCGCACAGGGCACGACGCACGAGGTCACGCTCGGCGATTACGGCCGCGCCAACGGCATCGACTGGAAGCCGCTGGTGTTCGACCGCGTCGACACCATGTACCAGACCTTCTTCGGCGGCCGCTGCGATGCCATGACCCAGGACGCCTCCGCGCTCGCCGGCGCGGTGACCACCGCCGCGCCGAACCCGGCCGACTACGTCGTGCTGCCGCAGACCATCAGCAAGGAGCCGCTCGGCCCCTTCACCCGCAACGGCGACGAGGTCTGGAGCGACATCATCACCTGGCTGCATTACGGCCTGATCGAGGCCGAGGAGCTCGGCGTCACGCAGGCCAATGTCGAGGAGATGGCGAAGTCTCAGACGCCGGCGATCCAGCGCCTGCTGGGCGCCTCCGGCGATCTCGGCTCGCGGCTCGGGCTCGACAACAAATGGCTGGTGACCGTGATCAAGGCCACGGGCAACTACGGCGAGATCTACGAGCGCAACGTCGGCAAGGCGAGCCCGCTCAAGCTCGATCGCGGCCTCAACGGTCTCTGGAGCAAGGGCGGGTTGATGTACGCGGTGCCGTTCAAGTAAGGAGTTCTCCCTCTCCCCCGCTTAGGGGGAGAGGGAGGAGAGACATCCCATGCGCATCGCACTGATCCACGCCCTCAAGCATTCCATCGCGCCGATCGAGGCGGCATTCGCGCAGGCGTGGCCGCAGGCGCGGCTGATGAACCTGCTCGACGACAGCCTGTCGGCGGATCTCGCGCGCGACGGTGAGCTCAACGATGCCATGACCGAGCGTTTTCTCGCGCTCGGCGACTACACGGCGGCAACGGGGGCCGACGCGATCCTGTTCACCTGCTCGGCGTTCGGTCCTTGCATCGAGGCCGTCGCACAAGCGCATGCGCCGATGCCGGTCTTGAAACCGAATGAAGCGATGATCGAGCGCGCGGTGACGATGGGCAAACGGATCGGCCTGCTCTCGACCTTCCCGCCGACGCTGGTCTCGATGCCGCCGGAATTCCCCGCCTCGGTCCAGGTCGTGCCGAAACTCGCCGAGGGCGCGCTGGCGGCGCTCGACCGCGGCGATCGCGCCACACACGACCGGCTGATCGCGGAAGCCTCGCGCGACTTACGCGATTGCGATGTCATCGCACTGGCGCAGTTCAGCATCGCGGCGACGGCGCCGCTGGTCGCCGAGGCGACCGGCCGCCCTGTCGTGACCACTCCCGATAGCGCTGTCGACAAATTGATGAAACTACTGCAGGCGAAGGCTTAAGCGCCAATCTTTTTCCGCCGCCGCGCATCCTTGATCGCAGCAGCCAGTGCCGCCTTCGTCTCATTGACGAAATCCTCGACCAGCTCCTCGCGCGTGGCGTGCGCGGCTTCGCCGGTGAACAGGCCCTGCTCGGCCAGCATCACCACGCCATGCAGCGCCGCCCAGATCTTTAGCGCCTGGCGTTCGCGCAAATAATCGACCGCGGGCGCTTCCAGCGCTTCGATCACCAATGCAAACGTCTCGCGCGTGGCCTCGTGCAGTTCGCTGCCCTTGGCGGCGCATGAGACGGTGCGGGACGCGAACATCAGGCGATAGATGCCGTTGCGGCGCAATCCGAAGTCCAGCATCGCCTGCGCCAGCAACGACAGCTTCGACTGCTTTGACGGTTTCGCCATCGCCGCCCGAAAGATTGCACTGAGCTGCCGGAATGCTTCCGCCGTCACCGCCGTTAGCAGCGCATCACGGTCGGCGAAGTGCCGATACGGCGCCGGCTGCGAGACGCCGAGCTGTTTCGCCAGCGCCTTGATACTGATCGCTTCCGCGCCACCCTGCTCGGCTTCGCGCAACGCGGCCTTGATCAGGGCGTCGCGGAGATCGCCATGGTGGTAGGTATTCTCGGGCTTGCGAGCGAGTTGTGAGCGCATGTTACGGCGAAGCCTATAAGTTTGCGCTTGACAGGGGAAGCCCGGCGCGAATGTAATAGCATATAACTTAGACCGAGCGGCAAATGCCGCCGATAAAATGACATGAGGAACGCGGGCCGCCTTTCGCGCGCACGCAAACGACCAAGGAAGCCGCTATGGCAGCGCGACTGAAGGTTCACGTCGATCCCGACAAATGCCAGGGCCACGCCCGCTGCAAGGCGCTGGCGCCGGAGCTGTTCGAGCTCGACGAATACGGCAACGCCCACGAAGCCGGCGATGGCACTGTCCCGCCGGGACTCGAGGACAAGGCGTGGCTTGCCAAATCCAACTGCCCGGAAATCGCAATCGATGTGATCGAGGAGTAGCGCGGCCTCCGGCCGACCCGCCTGCATTCAGCGAACACAGCCCCAAGGGATCTTTCGAGATGTCCGACGTTAGCCAGCCTGTCGCCCATCCGCCTGTCACCGACTGGGTCAACGATTTCGACCACACCGATCCGCAATGGACGGACGATCCCTTCCCGATCTGGGATGAGTTGCGCGCCGCCAGCCCGGTCGTGCACACCGAGCGGTTCCTCGGCTGCTACATGCCGACGACCTACGAGGCCGTGCGCGAGATCGCCAACGACACCGAGCATTTCTCCTCGCGCCGAATCATCGTCCGCGACGTGCGACCGGAGATTGCCAGGAACGCCGCCCCTCCGATCACCTCCGATCCGCCCGTGCACAAGCCGGCCAAGCAGTTGCTGCTGCCGCCGTTCACGCCGGACGCGATGAAGAAGCTCGAGCCGCGCGTCCGCGCAATCTGTAACGAGCTGATCGACGGCTTCGTCTCCGACGGAGAGGTCGATGCCGCCGCGCGCTACAGCAAGTACATCCCGGTTCGGGCCATCGCGCATATGCTCGGCATTCCCGAGAGCGATAGCGATCTCTTCGTCAACTGGATCCACATGATCCTCGAGCTCGGCATCAAGGACGAGAGCAAGCTGCTCCAGGCCGTGCAGGAGATGAGCGACTATTTCAGGGGGCATATCGAGGCGCGGAAGAAGAAGCCGACCGACGACCTGATCTCCTATCTGATGCAAGCCAAGGACAAGGAGGGCAACCCGCTCGAGGATTCCCACGTGCTGGGCTCGTTGCGCCTGCTTCTGATCGCCGGCATCGACACCACCTGGAGCGCGATCGGCTCATCGCTGTGGCATCTCGCCAGGACGCCCGCCGACCGCGAGCGCCTGATCGCCGAACCCGGACTGATGCCGACCGCCGTGGAAGAGCTGCTGCGCGCCTATTCGCCGGTGACCATGGCGCGCGAGGTGGTCAAGGAGACCACGATCTCGGGCTGCCCGGTCAAGGCGGGCAACATGGTGCTGCTGTCCTTCCCGGCCGCCAACCGCGATCCAAGAATGTTTCCGGACGCTGACAAAGTCGTGATCGACCGTCGGGAGAACCGCCACGCCGCCTTCGGCCTCGGCATCCATCGCTGCGTCGGTTCCAACCTTGCGCGAATGGAGATGCAGGTTGCGCTGGAGGAATGGCTGAAACGAATCCCGGATTTTCGCCTCGATCCGGCAGGCGCCGTGACCTGGTCGCAGGGTACGGTGAGAGGCCCCCGGCAGTTGCCATTTCTGCTGGGAAAGGCGATGTAGGCCTTCTAAGCAAAGGAAGTGGGAAGGCCGGACGTGACAGAGCAAGCAATCAAACCGGCCTCCGCACATTTTGACATTGCCGACGCCGAGCGGCGGATCAAGGCGATCTTCATCGGCTCCGTCGGCAATCTCGTCGAATGGTACGATTTCTACGCCTATACGGCCTTTGCTCTCTATTTCGCTCCGGCCTTCTTCCCCGGCAACGATCCCGTCGTCCAGCAATTGAACGCCGCCGTCGTGTTCGCGGCGACCTTCCTGATGCGTCCCCTCGGCGGCTGGTTCTTCGGCTACCTCGCCGACCATTTCGGCCGGCGCATCTCCCTGACGCTGTCCGTCGTCTTCATGTGCTTTGGCTCGCTGATCATCGCGCTGACGCCGACCTATGCCACGATCGGCTTTGCCGCGCCGGTCATCCTGGCGCTCGCCCGCGTGATCGAAGGCCTCAGCCTCGGCGGCGAATACGGCGCCAGCGCCACGTATCTCAGCGAGGTCGCCGATCCCAAGCACCGCGGCTTCTATTCCAGCTTCCAGTACGTCACCCTGATCGGCGGCCAGCTCACCGCGATCATCGTGCTGCTGCTCCTGCAAAAGGTCTTCCTGACGCCGGAAGAGCTGAAGGCCTGGGGCTGGCGCATCCCGTTCGCAATCGGCGCGGCGCTCGCGATATTCGCCGCGGTGATGCGCCGCGGCCTGCACGAGACCGAGGCCTTCGAGGAGGCCAAGAAGGTGGTGAAGCCGACCGGCTCGATCACCAATTTGCTGCGCTATCCGCGTGAGCTGCTGCTGGTGGTCGGCCTCACCGCCGGCGGCACCGCGGCGTTCTACACTTTCACCACCTACATGCAGACCTTCGTCAAGCTCTCGGTCGGGCTGACCGAGGACCAGACCACCTTCGTGATCTTCGGCACGCTGATCTTCGCGACCATCCTGCAGCCGATCTACGGCGCCATCTCCGACAGGATCGGCCGCAAGCCGCTGCTGATCTTTTTCGGTGTCGCCGGCACGCTCGCAACCGTTCCGCTGCTGATGGCCCTGAAGGAGGCCAAGTCGCCCTTCATGGCTTTCATCCTGATCTGCTGCGCCTGGCTGTTCGTCGCCGGCTACACTTCGATCAACGCCGTGGTAAAGGCCGAACTGTTCCCGACCAATGTCCGCGCGCTCGGCGTCGGCCTGCCCTACGCCATCACGGTCTCGATCTTCGGCGGCACCGCGCCGGCGATCGCGCTGTACTTCAAGACCATCGGGCACGAGGACTGGTTCTATTACTATCTCGCCGGCATCATCTGCCTGTCGCTGATCATCTATTCCACCATGCGCGACACCAAGCACGCTTCCGCAATGCACCGTCACGAGTAGCTCATGGCCGACGACGAGCCGCTGCCCGACAGCAAGCTGACGCGCACCAAGGAGAAATGGGCGCGCGAAGGCCGTTTCCTGACGGGCAAGATCACGCGCCCGGAAGACCAGCGCCTGCCGCCCGGGCAGCACCTGACCAAGGACTGGCCGGTACTCGATCTCGGTGTCATGCCGCCGGTGTCGCGCGAACGCTGGCGGCTCGATGTCTACGGCGCGATCGAGAACCCCGTGTTCTGGACCTTTGCCGAGTTCGCGGCGCAGAAGCAGGACCATTTCACTTCCGACATTCATTGCGTGACGACCTGGTCGCGCTACGACAACGAGTGGGAAGGCCTCGCCACGCGCGAGCTGCTCGCCGTCTGCCGGCCGCGCGAGGATGCACGCTTCGTCGTGCTGCATTCCTATGACGGCTACACCACCAACCTCGCGCTGGAAGACTTTGCCGCGGAGGACGCTCTGCTCGCCCATAGCTGGTCGCGACAGCCGCTGACGGAGGAGCACGGCGGCCCGGTGCGCCTGATGGTACCGCATCTCTATTTCTGGAAGAGCGCGAAATGGCTCCAGGCCATCGAATTCCTGACCGAGGACGCGCCGGGTTTCTGGGAAGTCCGCGGCTATCATAACCGCGGCGATCCCTGGGCCGAGCAGCGCTATTCGGACGACTAGAATTCAAACAGAACGGGGGAATCCCATGCCCACGGAACGCTTTCAGTTCACCGGAGAAGGCGGCCATCAGCTTGCGGCCGCGCTGGAGCTGCCCGACGGCGAGCCCGCCGCCTACGCGCTGTTCGCGCACTGCTTCACCTGCGGAAAGGATACGCTGGCGGCCAAGCGCATCTCGGTCGCCCTCGCGGCCAGGGGCATCGCGGTGCTGCGCTTCGACTTCACCGGGCTCGGCTCCAGCGAGGGTGATTTCGCCAATTCGACCTTCTCCTCCAACGTCGCCGATCTCGTGCGCGCCGCCGATCATCTGCGCAGCGTCCGCAAGGCACCGTCGGTCCTGATCGGCCACAGCCTCGGCGGCGCGGCGATCCTGGCCGCAGCCGGAAAGATTCCCGAGGCAAGGTCGGTGGTCACCATCGCGGCGCCCTCCGATCCCGCCCACGTCACCGGCCTGTTCAAGGAGCACATCGACAACATCCGTACGCAGGGCGAGGTCGAAGTCTCGCTCGCGGGGCGCCCGTTCCGGATCAAGCGTGAATTCCTCGACGATATTGCCGAGCACGAGCTGATGAAGGATGTCACCGGCCTGCACAAGGCGCTGCTGGTGATGCATTCGCCCGTTGACGACACCGTCGGCATCGACAACGCGACAAGGATTTTCGTTGCGGCCAAGCATCCCAAGAGCTTCGTCTCGCTCGACCACGCCGATCATCTCCTGACCAGGCCGGCCGATGCGCTCTATGCGGCCGACGTGATTGTTGCCTGGGCGAGCCGCTACATCGACACCGCAAAACCCGCGAAGGTGATGGATCTCCCCGAGGAACCGCGCAAAGTGGTCGTGCAGGAGACCCGCAAGAGCAAGTTCAACCAGACCATCACCGTCGGCCCGCATCATCTGGTGGCAGACGAGCCCGTCGCGGCCGGCGGCGAGGATGCCGGTCCCGGCCCCTATGACTTCCTGCTCGCGGGCCTCGGGGCCTGCACGTCCATGACCATGCGCCTCTATGCCGACCGCAAGTCGCTGCCGCTCGAGCGCGTGACCGTCACGCTGAAGCATTCAAAAATCTACGCCAAGGATTGCGCGGAGTGCGAGACACGCGAGGGCATGCTCGACCAGATCGAGCGCGACATCGCGATAGACGGTGCGCTCGATGCCGAACAGCGCAAGAAGCTTATGGAAATCGCCGACAAGTGCCCGGTACACCGGACGCTGACATCGGAGATCCGCATCGTGACGAAGGCCGTGGAGTGAAGCGGCGCGTTATTGTTTTGAGCATGATCTATTCGGAAAATCGCTCACACTTTTCCGGATCATGCTCTAGAAGCACGACGCCATCGTCCGCACGGCCGCGCTGATCTCGCTCTCGCGCCACGCCGCAAAGCCGAGCAGCAGGCCGTGATCGCGCGGCTTGCCGAGCGCCAGGCTGGATATGGCTCGCGTGACAACGCCCGCCTCCATAAGCCGCTTCACCGCCGCCTGATCGGCGCGCCCGCGCTTGAGGCGCGCCACGAGCTGGATGCCGCCCGAGGGCACCTCGACCGTGAGCACTTCGCCGAGATGTCGCTCCAGGCCCTCGACGAGATGATCGCGACGCGCGTGATAGAGCCGGCGCATCCGCCGCAGATGCGCGAGGAAATGCCCATCCGCAATGAACTCGGCCAGCGCTTCCTGGATATGACTGGCGGCGATCAGCCCGATGTGCCGCTGTGCGATCTCCAGCGTGCTGACCAGTGCCGGCGGCACGACGAGATAGCCGAGCCGGATATCCGAGATCATCGCCTTGGAGAAGGTGCCGACATAGAGCACGCGGCCGTGTGCATCGAGGCCCTGCAACGCCGGTACCGGCCGGCTGTCGTAGTGGAATTCGCCGTCGTAGTCGTCCTCCACGATCCAGGTCTTGCCGGGCCTGCTTGCCCTGAGAAACTCGGTGCGGCGTGCCAGCGACATCAGCCGTCCGGTCGGATGCTGGTGCGATGGCGTCATGAAGATCAGCGTTGGCGTCGCCAGATCCGCAATCCGCTGCATGCCCTGCTCGTCCAGCTTGATGCCGGTCACGCGCGCACCGGAGGCGCGGAAGGCGGCCGCGGCACCGGGATAGCCGGGATCCTCGACCCAGACCTCATCGCCGGGCGTGATGACGGCAGCCGCAATCAAGGTGAGCGCGGCCTGCGCGCTCGGCAAAATCAGGATCTGGTCCGCCGTGGCGCGAACGCCTCTGCTGGTCGCGAGGTAATGCGCCAGCGCCTCGCGCAAGCGCGGCCGGTTGACCGGTCCGAGCTCGCGCCTGGCTGCCCCTACGGCGCTGCGGCGCAGGCAGCGTCCCCAGATTTCCTTCGGAAACTCTCTGGCGTCGCCATGCCCCGGACGCAAGGGCCTTAGCGGCGCCAGATAAGACATCGGCCAGTCCGTCTGCTTGAGCTTTGAGGCCCAGGGCGAGAGCCGCGGCCTGACGGATCGTGGGCTCGACGCGACTGTGCGCACCCCTTCGATGCGTTCGCCGCCGTCGATCGTCACCACCGGGCGGCGGCCGTGCGACGCCTCGAGATATCCCTCCGCGGCGAGTTGCTCGAACGCGTAAGTGACGGTGTTGCGGGAGACGCCGAGATCGCCTGCAAGCCGGCGGCTCGACGGCAGCGCATGGCCCTTGCCGAGGCGACCGCTCGCAATCAGGCTGCGGAGCTGACCCGTCAATTGCGCCGCCAGCCCCTCGTCGTCGGCGCGATTGAGGTCGATCAGGCCGGCTATCATGCCCTCGGAAACTGGCACCTTATTCTTCTCCAATCTGGCACTTTTTCGGGTACCAGACGAGATGCTATCCGCCGGACTGGACTGCTTCAAGGATGATCTTGCGATGAACTCCCTGTCCCCTCGCGCCGCCATCGGCCTGTTCCTCATCGTCGTGCTGGCCTGGGGCGTGAACTGGTCGGTGACGAAACAGCTCGTCCAGTTCCTTTCGCCATTATGGACTTCAGCGATCCGGAGCTGGATCGCGCTGGCCGGATTGTTCGTGATCCTTGGGCTGAGCAAGAATCTGGTGATCCCGGAGCGGCGCGACGTTCCGGTGGTCCTGAGCGTGGCGCTGCTGCACATGACGGTATTCTCGGTCCTGGTTGCGGCCGGCGTCCGCTTCCTGCCCGCGAGCAAGGCCATCGTGCTCGGCTACACCACGCCGCTCTGGGTCGCCATCGCCGCGCCCCTGCTGGGAAAGGATACGCTGACCGCGCCAAAGCTCGCCGGCGCCCTGCTCGGATTGATCGGCCTTGCCGCGATCCTGAACCCCGCGTCCATTGACTGGACCAATGCGAACGTCGTGCTCGGTGCCGGCATGGTGATCCTGGCCGCGATCTCGTGGGCCGCCAACATCATCTACATCCGCGCGCACCGTTGGATCGCGTCGCCGCTCCAGCTCCTGATCTGGCAGGTGCTGGTCGCGACGATCGTGCTGACGGGGTCGGCGGCGGTCACGGATGGCCTGCCCCACGTGGAATGGTCGTGGAGGCTCGTCTTGCTGTTTCTATACTCCGGCCTGATCGGGACGGCGCTGGCTTATTGGGCGATGTCGATGGTCAACAAGAGCATCTCGGCGCTGACGACCTCGCTCGGCACCACTGGGACACCGCTGGTCGGCATTGCCAGCGCGGCGATCCTGCTGGGCGAGCCGATCGACATGAGCCTTGCTGTCGCGGCCGGACTGATCGTCACCGGCATCGGTCTTGCGACGCTGGGTGACCGGCTGCTGCGCAGTCAGGCCACCGCGAG
This sequence comes from Bradyrhizobium sp. cir1, assembly GCF_014198245.1. Classification (GTDB taxonomy): domain Bacteria; phylum Pseudomonadota; class Alphaproteobacteria; order Rhizobiales; family Xanthobacteraceae; genus Bradyrhizobium. The sequence continues at coordinate 167,806 of NZ_JACIHE010000012.1, read as the reverse complement.
CGGCTGAACGCGCAAGCTTCCGCGCAGGCCCGCCGCGGTGCCGAGCAGGATCCCGGCAACCGCAATGAGCGAGCCCAGCGCGAGGGTCGAGACACCGGTGAGCCCCTGCCCAATCGAGCAGCCGAACGCCATCACGCCGCCGATCCCCATCAGCGCAGCACCCGTGCCCGAGCGCAGCATATGGCGTGGCGATGAATAGCCTTCGAGCTTGAAGCGGCGAGTTGCGAGTGCCGTCACCAGACTGCCGGCGAAGACGCCGGCAACCGTCGCGATGCCGAAGTTGAGCGTCAGCCCGGTCGAGAGCATGGCATATTGCAGGGCGTCCGCGATCGGCGCGATGAAGGTGAGCGAGGTCACCGGGACGGGATTGAAGTCGTCGGCACCGAGATAGCCGGTGACGTACCAGCTGCCGGCGACGAGGAGGCCCACGACGATGCCCGCTGCGATCTGGCCGGGCGAGCGGCGGAACGCCGGATGGGCAAAGGCAAACAGGATCAACGCGACGACGATCGTCGCAGCGGCAAGCGAGCGCGAAAGCCCTTCTGTGAGTCCGAGCGTCGCCAGCACGGACGGCAGCGAACTTGCGCTGACCGTGGTTTGCGAGGCCTGGACCAGCGCAATGCGCGCCGGCGCGATCAGGCCCTTGAGCGTCATCTGCGCAGCGATGGCCAGCACGATCACGACGACGAACGAGCGGAGATTGCCGCGCCCGAGCAGCACCAGCGCACGCGAGCCGCAGCCGTTCGATAGCACCATGCCGTAGCCGAACAGCAGGCCGCCGAGGAACAGCACCGGCACCGAAAAGGTTGCTTGCAGGTAGATCGACTTGCCGAGATCGACGGTGCCGCTGCCGGCGAGGAACTGGCTCGCGGCGATCGCAACAGCGATCGCCAGCGCGTAGGTTCGCACCAGCCGCCCGTCGCCCTCCGCCAGAAAGCCGCGCATGCTGCTCATCAGGCAGAAGCCGCTGAGCAGGCCGACAGCCCCGTAGACGAGGCCGATGGCGAGGCCGGCGAGAATGACGAACTGGGTGGATTCCATCGGTTGTTCTCAGAACTCTCGCCATCCTCCGTCATTGCGAGCGCAGCGAAGCAATCCAGCCTTTCTCCGCGGATGCATTTCTGGATTTCTTCGCTGCGCTCGCAATGACGGTGTGTTACGGCTTCAGGATCACGCGGTCGCGCGACGAGCCGGCGACGGCGACGTATGCCTCCTTCGCGCGCTCCAGCGGATAGATCGCATTCGCCTTGATCGGGAACGGCTTCAGGTGCCCGCTCGCAAAGCCCGGGCCGAGGTCGCGCAGCACCGCACCTGTCGCGGCGGAGGACAGGCCGAGCGTATCGATGCCGACATAGGTGTGCTGTCCCCGGTAGAATTCGAGGATGTTGAACTGCACGATGCGGTCGATCGCGGCGATCAGGATCTGACGGCCACGCAAGGCGAGCGACTTGTGCGCTGCCTGGAAATAGGGATCGCCGACCGTGTTGAAGACGATGTCGGCGCCCTTGCCGCCGGTCAGTTCGCGCACGCGCGTGGCAACGTCGGTGGCGGAGGCGTCGATCACCTCGATCGGCGCGTTGGCATGGCCCTCATAAGCTTCCGCCTTGCGTACCACGCCGATGACCCGCGCCCCCTGCCAGGTCGCGATCTGCACTGCGGCCTGGCCGACCTTGCCGTTGACACCGAACACCAGAACGGTCTCGCCGCTCTTCGGCACACCGGCGCGGCGAAAGCCTTCCATGGCAGTGACGAAGGGCACGCCGATGCCGGCGGCCTCTTCCCAGGACACCGTCTTGGGCTTCTCCACGACCGCATCGGCCTCGACGACGAGATGGGTTGCGTGGGTGCCGTCGCGGCGGATGCCGAGATCACCGGACGAGCCGAACACCTCGCGGCCGACCGTGCCGACCGGCCCGTCGATCACCACGCCGGCGTAGTCGCGGCCGGGGGTCCGGGGGTACACGGCATAGGGCATCAGCCCGGTCGCAGCCTTGACGTCGGACGGGTTGACGGCGGCGGCCTTCACCTCGATCAGGAGATCGTTCGGCCCGCGCGCAAGCGTCTGGCGCTCGACGCCAGGTGCAAGCGCCGCGGCGTTTTCAGCTTTGGCGTTGAGGCGCACACAGCGCGCTTCGACAGTTCTGGCATCGGCTGGTGACATGAAAAGACCCGCGATTTCTCGCGGGCCTTGTCGCCTCTGGGGCCGGTCAAGTCAATCCGTCAGGTCAATCCTTGGGCCGCTTGTCGTAGAGCCGCTTGGCCTTGCCGAGCGAGCGCTCCAGCGTGGCCGGCGCAACCACCTGAACCCTCGAACTGACGCCAATCGTGTTCTTGATGTGTGTCGAGACCCGGTCGGCATGATCGACGAGCCCGCGGCCGTCCCAGCTTTCGGGCCGCGCCTCGGCGATGATGGTCAGCTCGTCCATGCGGCCCTCGCGGGTGAGTTCGAGGATGAAATGGCCGCCGCACCAGTCGGTCGCGAGCAGCACCTCCTCGATCTGGGTCGGGAACAGGTTGACGCCGCGCAGGATGATCATGTCGTCGGAGCGGCCCGTCACCTTCTCCATCCGCCGCATGCCCGGCCGCGCCGTGCCCGGCAACAGCCGCGTCAGGTCGCGGGTGCGATAGCGGATCACAGGAAAGGCTTCCTTGGTGAGCGAGGTGAAGACCAGTTCGCCCTTCTCGCCATCCGGCACCACCGCGCCGGTCTCGGGGTCGATCACCTCGGGGTAGAAATGATCCTCCCAGATGTGCAGGCCGTCCTTGGTCTCGATGCATTCCTGCGCGACGCCCGGGCCGATCACCTCGGACAGACCGTAGATGTCGGTCGCATCCATGTCGAAGGCGTCCTCGATCTCGCCGCGCATCGCATTGGTCCAGGGCTCGGCGCCGAAGATGCCGACCTTGAGCGAGCACTGGCGCGGATCGAGCTTCTGACGCTTGAACTCGTCGAGGATTGCCAGCATGTAGCTCGGCGTCACCGTGATGATATCGGGCCGGAAATCGTTGATGAGCTGCACCTGCCGCTCGGTCATGCCGCCGGAGATCGGCACCACCGTGCAGCCGAGTTTTTCAGCGCCGTAGTGCACGCCGAGACCACCGGTGAACAGGCCGTAGCCGTAGGCGTTGTGGATGATCATGCCGGTACGGCCGCCGGCGGCGCGGATCGACCGCGCCATCACCTCGGACCATGTGTCGATGTCGCGTTGGGTATAGCCGACGACGATCGGCTTGCCGGTCGTGCCGGAGGAGGCATGCACCCGCACCAGCTTTTCGCGCGGCACGGCGAACATGTTGAAGGGATAGTTGTCGCGCAGGTCCGTCTTCACCGTGAACGGAAATTTTGCGAGATCGGAGAGTTCGCGAAAGTCCGATGGATGCACGCCCGCCTTGTCGAACGCCTTGCGGTAATGCGCAACATTGTCGTAGGCGTGCTTCAGCGACCAGGCCAGCCGCTGCTTCTGCAGCGCCATGATCTCCTCGCGCGAGGCGCGCTCATGCGCGTCCATCTCGGCGCTATAAGCGTTGCCACCTTCCTTGAGCCTCGTCAGAGCCATGCTCGTTTCCCCACATTGGTTTCTTTTCTTTTTGGTTTTATTGATCTTGCGCCGGCAGCCACGTGCCGGGAATGACGCGCGAATGCCCGCGGAATTCCGCGATGACGGCCTCGCCCGCCGTGACACGTACGTCGTAGATGCCGGAGCGGCCGCCGCGGGTGATCTCCCGCGCCTTCGCAACGAGTCGGTCGCCGAGCCTGCCGGGCTTGATGAAGCTGATCTGCCCCTGCGCCGCCACCACGCGCTCATTGTGCGAGTTGCACGCGAAGGCAAAGGCGGAATCGGCGAGCGTGAAGATGAAGCCGCCATGGGCGATGCGCTGGCCGTTGACCATGTCCGGCCGCACCGTCATGGCGAGCGTCGCGAAGCCCGGGCCGATCTCAACGATCTCCATGCCGAGACCCTTGGAGGCATCGTCTTCGGTCCACATCGCCTCAGCGCAGGCGCGGGCGATATCCTCAGGCGACAGGGCGGCTTTGACGTTCACGCGCTTCTCCCGGCCAATTGTTTGCACATGATGTTCTGCTGGTTGGCGCAAGCTGTCAAATAATGCGACGCATTTGCATTGTCGGAGCCTGATACGCCCGATCAGACATGGTCATAGTCGACGACGACGCGCTCCGACGATGGCTTGGCCTGGCAGGTCAGGACGAAGCCGGCCTTGAGCTCCCACGGTTCCAGCGAATAATTGATGTCCATCGGCGCCTCGCCCTCGACCAGCTTGGCGCGGCACGTCGAGCACATGCCGCCCTTGCAGGCGAAGGGCAGATCGACCCCGGCCCGCAGCGCGGCATCGAGGATGGCCTCATCCTCGGCAACCGGCACATCGCGGCGCTTGCCGTCGATGATCAGCGAGGCGATCGCCTTCGGCGGCGCGTCGGGCGCAACGACCTTCTTCGGCCGCGGCTTGCCGCCGAATTCGGAGACAAAGCGTTCGACATGGATATGATCTTCGGTGATCCCGAGCTCTCGGCACGTCGCCTCGATCTCCTCGCTCATGCCAAGGGGACCACAGATGAAGACGTGATCGACGCTTCCCGCCGGCACCAGCGAGCGGAGCAGCACCCTCACCTTGTCGCCGTCGAGCCGGCCATGCAGGATCGGGATGTCCTGCTCCTCGCCGGAGATGACGTGGAAGATCGAGAGACGATCGATGAACCGGTCCTTCAGCTCCTCCAGCGCTTCGAGGAACATGATGTTGTCGGTGGTGCGGTTGCCGTAGAACAGGAAGAAGCGGCTGTCCGGCTCGCGCGCGAGCACGCCCTTCACGATCGACAGGATCGGCGTGATGCCGGAACCTGCGGCAAAGCCGACATGGATACGACCGGCATCGGCGGGCGGGACCACGCCAAAACGCCCGGTCGGCGTCATCACGTCGAGCTCGTCGCCGCATTTGAGATCTTCCGCCGCCCAGCTCGAAAACGCGCCGCCGTCGACCTTCTTCACGGCGATGCGGATCTCGCCGTCGTCAGGGCCGGAGCAGATGGAATAGGAACGGCGTACCTCTTCGCCGTCAAGCATGGTGCGGAGCGTCAGGTACTGGCCGGGCGTGAAGGCGTAGTCGCCGGCGAGTTCGCCGGGAATGGCGAAAGTCATCGAGACGGCGTCGGACGACTCGCGGCGGAGGTCGCTGACGGCCAGACGGTGGAAGCGCGGTGCGGCTGCGGACATGGTCAATGACACTTGAAGTAGTCGAAGGGTTCGCGGCAGGCCTTGCAGCGCCACAGCGCCTTGCAGGAGGTCGAGCCGAATTCGGACAGCAGCTCGGTCTTGTCCGAGCCGCATTGCGGGCATACGACGGCCTGCTCGCCGAACAGCGCGCGGCGCGAGCTCGAGGCTTGCGGCGGCGCGATGCCATAGGCACGTAGCTTGCGGCGGCCCTCCTCGCTCATCCAATCTGTCGTCCAGGCCGGCGACAGCACGGTTCGCACCTTGGGCTGATGGAAACCGGCGCGCTCCAGCGCGATCTCGATTTCGAGCGCAATCATGTTCATGGCCGGGCAGCCCGAATAGGTCGGGGTGATCGCGACTTCGACATGATCGCCGTCGAAAACGACATCGCGAAGCACACCGAGATCGGCAATGCTCAACACCGGGATTTCCGGATCGACCACGTTCGCGGCGGCATCCCAGGCGCGCTGGCGTAGCGCGTTGTCGCGCTCGAGCACCGTCACCATGTCAGCCCCGGAAAAGTTCGCTGCATCGATTGCAGCTCCGACAGGAGATGACCGAGATGCTCGCTGTGGCGGCCGGAGCGGCCGCCCTGCTGCATCCACTCGTTCTGCGGCAGTGTGAGCGTTGCTTCACGGGTGACATCCGAGAGCGTCGTCAGCCAGCGACCGCGCAAGCTCCCGGGATCGACAACAATGCCGGCATGGATCAGGGCGCGTTCGCCGTCGTCGACGGCAAACATCTCGCCGGTGAAGGCCCAGAGATGATCGATCGCGGTCTGCGCACGCGCGTGGCTCTCACCCGTGCCGTCGCCGAGCCGGATGATCCATTCCGAGGCGTGGCGCAGGTGATAGGCGCTCTCCTTCTCCGACTTGGCGGCAATCGCCGCCAGCGTCGCATCGCGCGAATTCATCATCGCGCGCCAATAGAGATCGGCGAACGCGGAATAGAAGAACTGCCGCACCAGGGTCTGGGCGAAGTCGCCGTTCGGCTGCTCGACCAGCAGCAGATTGCGGTACTGCCGTACGTCGCGCAAATAGGCGAGCTTGTCCTCGTCATTGTCCCTGCCTTCGACCGTGGCGGCAAAGGAATAGAGCTCGCGCGCCTGGCCGATCAGGTCGAGCGCGATGTTGGAGAGCGCCATGTCCTCTTCCAGCATCGGCGCGTGCCCGCACCATTCTGACAGCCTGTGACCGAGGATCAGCGCATCGTCGGCACGGCGCAGCGCGTAGAGCACCAGCGGCGTTTCGGAGACCTGGATGTTGGCGACCGCCATCACATGTGCCCCACTTCTTCAGGCACTTCGTAAAACGTCGGATGCCGGTAGATCTTCGACTCCGCCGGCTCGAACATCATGCCCTTCTCGGCGGGATCGCTGGCGGTGATCGCGGTGGACGGGACGACCCAGATCGACAGGCCCTCGCCGCGGCGGGTGTAGATGTCGCGGGCGGCTTGCAGCGCCATGGTCGCGTCGCTCGCATGCAGCGATCCCACATGCTTGTGCGCGAGCCCGTTGCGGCTGCGAATGAAGACTTCCCACAGCAGCGTGTTCGGCGTGGCCATTGTGATCTCCCTATTCGGCGGCTTGCGCGGTCTGGCGCTGCGCGCGCTTGGCGGCATAGCTGGCTGCCGCCTCGCGCACCCAGGCGCCCTCGTCATGCGCCTTGCGGCGCGCGGCCATGCGGTCGCGGTTGCAAGGGCCATTGCCGGCGAGCACCTGCTTGAACTCGGTCCAATCGATCTCGCTGTAGCGCCAGTGCCCGTCGGCGTCCTGCGTCATGCCGGGATCGGGAATGGTGAGGCCGAGATATTGCGCCTGCGGCACGGTGGCATCGACGAATTTCTGGCGCAGCTCGTCATTGGAGAAGCGCTTGATCTTCCACTTCGTCGAGGTGTCGCTGTGCTGGCTCGTCGCGTCCGGCGGGCCGAACATCATCAGCACCGGCCACCACCAGCGGTTCAGCGCGTCCTGCGCCATCGCCTTCTGCTCGTCCGAGCCGCGGCACAGCGTCACCATGATCTCGTAGCCCTGGCGCTGGTGAAACGATTCTTCCTTGCAGACGCGGATCATCGCGCGGGCATAGGGCCCGTAAGAGCAGCGGCACAGCGGGATCTGGTTCATGATCGCGGCGCCGTCGACCAGCCAGCCGATCGTGCCGATGTCGGCCCAGGTCAGCGTCGGATAGTTGAAGATCGAGGAATACTTGGCCTTGCCTGCGAGCATCGCGTCGACCAGTTCTTCGCGCGATGAGCCGAGCGTCTCGGCGGCAGCGTAGAGATAGAGCCCGTGGCCGCACTCGTCCTGCACCTTGGCGAGCAACGCGGCCTTGCGGCGCAAGGTCGGCGCGCGCGTGATCCAGTTGCCCTCGGGCAGCATGCCGACGATTTCGGAGTGCGCGTGCTGGGATATCTGGCGGGTGAGCGTCTTGCGATAGGCCGCCGGCATCCAGTCGTTCGGCTCGATACGCTCCTCGGCATCGATGCGGGCCTGGAATTGCGCAGCTTTACCTGCGTCCTCCAGACCGCGATCAGCGGTCTCGACCGTGTTCAGCGCCTGGGTGTACATGCGCATCCTCCCGTTTTATTGGGAGCCAATATATAACAAAAATTACGTCATGCAAGATATTTCTGTAACATAAAGATCAGGTGCCGAACCTCCGTTCCAGAAGCTTTCGCGCCGGCGGCAGCGATCCCTTTTCATTGGTTCCGTGGCCATCAAGCCATTGTTCGGACGGCGCAAGCAGCGCGCGGTAGATTTCGCCGCAGACCGCGCGGGCGGCCCTGCCCGGCCAGTCCGCCGGAAGAAGACTCTCCGGCAGCAGGGGATCGCGCAGCACGACGCGGCGGTAGTAGTGGATCAAAAGGATCCGCGCCGTGAAGGCGTCGGCTTCGGACAAGTCTGTCCCGCGCGCGATCGCGGCGCGCAGCGGCTCGAACGTCTTCATGAACTTCAGATAGGCGTCCGCGGTGCGGTCCAGCGGCCAGCTCGCGCTGAGCAGACGGCGGCCGCTGTCGTCCTCCGCGGAGACTTCGAGACGGATCGCGCCCGCAGCCTCATCCGGCACCGGCACGCCTGACGGTGCGACCCACACACCCGGCAGCGGGCTGCCGAAACCGGCATTGCGCAGCGCTTCGCGCGAGGCGTCGCGGTCCTCGCCATTGCCGATCAGCAGCAACTCGAAGCGCCCGGTCCAATCCGACGGCGGCGGATCGTAGATGTGGCGCGTGGCAGCTTCGAACGTCTGCCGGCCCTTGTCGGCCAAACGATAAAAACTGTTCCGCCCGACCTTTTCGCGCGTCAACCAGCCGTCGGCCGCAAGGCGCGACATCGCGGTGCGCACCACGCCGCTGTCGATATCAAGGCTTTCGAAGAATTCCAGCAGCGTGCCCAGCCACACGGAGCCGCCGCGCGGCACGATGGCGTCGCCGAACACGGTGATGACGATGGAGCCGGTGCGCGACGGTTCGCGCTTGAGCTGGTCGATGATGCGGGAGAGCGGATGCGCCATGCGCGAGGCATAGCGCGTTTGATGCGGCCGCGACAATGGACGGGAGCGACGCTTCCTCTTCTCCTTCTCCCCGCTTGCGGGGAGAAGGTCGGGATGAGGGGGAGCCTCCGCGAATTCGGTGAGAGTTGGACGCGTGGAGAGTCCCCCTCACCCGGAATTTGCTCTTCGCAAATTCCGGCCTCTCCCCGCAGGGGGGAGAGGCAAAGAAGCTACCGATGCGGGTCGGGATAGGCCAGGCTGCGCCAGCCGCTGCGGTCGAAGGGGCGCCACTGGCCCTCATTCTGCGCGAGACGGTCGGTCACGGCATAGACGGCGGCCGGATGGTGCCCCATGCCGCAATGGCTGCTCTCGATCTCGATGCTCTCGGTCTGTGCACCCGACTTCTCCATGCAGCCCTGCCAGGCGCAGACGCCGTCGGTGCGGCTGAAGATGGCGGTGGTCGGCACCGGCGGCGGGACGGCGAGCTCGCCGCCGAAGCGCGGATCGACCTCGTCGGCCTTGCGGCCGCTCGCCCATTCATAGACCCGCCAGGCATTGGTCGAGCGGGGATCGCCCGCGAAGGGGCTGCCGAGCGTGATCACCTGACGCACGCGCTCGGGCATCATCTTGGCGAGCTGACGCGCATAGAGGCCGCCGAGGCTCCAGCCGACCAGACTGATCTTGCGGCCGTGCGTGTCGCTGAGCTCCTGGACAAGGTCGACCATCGCGTGCTGCACGCCCTCGCGCAGGCCGTAATTGCGGCCCTGGCGCCAGCCGCTCACCGCATAGCCCTTGCTGGTCAGGAACGTGCGCAGCGCGCGTGTGGACGCGTCAGACGCTACGAGGCCCGGGAGCACCAGCACCGGATGCCCGTCGCCGCGCGGCGCAAGACTCAGCAGCGGCAGCGCGCCGAGGAATGCACCGAACTCATGGATTGCGCGCCCTTCCAGAAACATCAGGGTACGGGACGGCGGACGCAGCGTCTGGGCAGTAGCGGTCATCAATGTTTCCCCTGGAGAAGGCGCCGACTGCGACGCCGGCAAATGGGCATGAATTCCAATACGCCGGCTTCTTGAACGTTCCGCAGCGCAACATGAATCAGCTAGGTGGCCGGCTCCGGACATTCAAGCGGGAGAGATGCGGCGCGACAATAGGCTCGCGCGTTAATGCCAACGGCCGTGACGCAAAAGTCACAACAATCGAAGCAGGAATTCTACGGAGTAGAGCGCGAGCCCGGCGAGCCCGCCGATCAGCGAGCCGTTGAAGCGGATGTATTGCAGGTCGCGCCCGATGTTGATTTCGATCAGCGAAATCAGCTGCGTCATATTCCACGCCTTGACCTGGTCGGAGATGAAGGTCGAGACGCCGCTCTTCTGGTCGGCGACGAAGCTGCGCAGCACGGTCACCAGACCCTTGTTGATCTCGCCCCGCAGCTCGGCATCGCCGGCGAGCGCTTCGCCCGCGGAGACGAACATGCCGGCGAGATGATGCTGCAGCACCTGCGTCTCGCCGCTCGCGCTGCGCTCGATGAAGGAGCGCGTGTTGGCCCATACCGTCCGGGCGAGATCGGCAAGCTCCGGCCGCGCCAGCAGATCGCGCTTCAAGCCGTCGATGCGGTCGATATAGGCCTGGTCGGTGCCGAGCCGGTCGACGAAGCTCAGCACCATGCGGTCGAACTCGCCGCGGAACGGATGCTTGGGATCGCTGCGCACCTCGTTGAAGAATGCGGTGGCGGAGGCCACGATCTTGTTCACCAGAAACTTGTCGGCGCGATAGAGGCGCAGCAGGGTCGGCAACTCCGCGCGCACCTTCTCGCGGATCATCGCCATCGTCTCCTTCTGGTTCAAGGTCTCGTGCATCACGCGCAGGAGATCGTCGAACAGGATCTGATGCCGCCCTTCCGCCACGAAGCCGCGCAGCGTGCCGGCCGCGAGCGGCGCGAGGTCGATCGCCTGGAGCTGCGAGGACATGCGGCGGATGATGAAGGTCATCAGGCCGGAGCTTTCCGTCGCGGAGACGGCTTCCGGCAGCAGACGCAGCGCAAAACGCGCGAGGTCGTCGCTGCGCTTGCGGTCGCGCAGCCAATCGGCGACGAACGAGCCGAAATCGATCTCGTTCAACTTGGCCTCGACCGGACCTGTCTCGAGGAAATGCACCTGGATGAATTCGCCGAGCTTGTCGGCGATGCGGGCCTGGTTGCTCTGGATGATCGCAGTGTGAGGGATCGGCAGGCCGAGCGGACGCTTGAACAGCGCAACCACCGCATACCAATCGGCGAGCCCGCCGATGGTCGCGGCCTCCGCGAAGGCTGCGATGAAGCCGAACACGGGATGCACGGGCAGCAGCCATTTCGCGACGATGAACAGGGCGAGCGTCGAGGCCAGCACCAGTGTCGCCAGCGCTTTCACGCGGCGCAGCTCGGCCGCGCGTTCGGCATCGCCGGGGGTGTCGAAGGAAAAGGTTGCGGGTGCGTTCATGACTGCGTCACAGTACTCGTCATTGCGAGCGAAGCGAAGCAATCCAGTCTGCCTCCGCGGGAAGACTCTGGATTGCTTCGCTTCGCTCGCAATGACGGCGGCACACAACAAAAGGCCCGCCGAAGCGGGCCTTAAATTCAGTTTCTACTCAGGCGCCGGATCAGGCGGTCTTGTTGTAGACCTTGGCAAAGTTGTCCTGAGCGGACTTCGCACCGTTGGCGGCGAGCTTGCCGAGATAGTCGGCGGTCGCCTTGGCGCGCGAGACGAACGCTTCGCCGCGGGCGCGGAGCAGGCTCGACTGGATCTCGACGGCTTCACTGACCGACTTGGCGGACGCGAGCTTGTCGATACCCGAGAAGAACGCCTCGGCGTCCTCGTAGATCGCCTGCTGGATGTTGCGGCTGATCTTGCCGGCTTCAGTGACGGACTCGGTCACCGCGTTCTCGACGGCGGCGGTCACGCGCTCGGAGCCAGCGAACACCTCGGCAGCACGGTCCTTGGCGGTGTTGGCAGTCTTCTTGACGAATTCGCGGGCGGCCTCGGGAACTTCCAGGTTCTGGATGTTCTTGAAAGCGTCCTTGAAGCCCTCGAAAGCGGTGTTGGTTTCAGTGGTCATGGGGTTCTCTCCATCCTCAATGGTCTGAGCTATGGGCTCACCCCGTCCACGTTGGCCCGGGGCACGGCGTATATGGCACGGTTAATTGTGCGATGCAATATTCGTATTGCACTGCGGTATCACGAAGTCGTGAAAAGCCTCAACGAGAGGCATCCTGATGCCTCCCTAGCCAATTAGTCCCGACAATCGAACCGATCCGGACCTAATGCTGGGACGGCCCTCTCAGCGCTGGACGGCGCTCCTAGTGCTGGACGGCGCTCCTAGTGCTGGACGGCGCCTGGCAGCCCATAGGCCTCCATCTGGGCCTGGACCTGCGCGATGTTGTGCCCGAGCACGACGATGTCGTGCGTCTTGCCCTCAACGTCCCGGACATGGTCCCTCAGCAGTGCTTCGGCCTTGAAGCCGAGGCTTTCGAACAGGGCGATCGCCGCCTGCTGGTCGACCGTCATCTGGACCGAGAGCTTCTCCAGCCCGGCACCGAGCGCGAGAGCGAAGGTCTCCTGCGATAGCGCCTTGCCCACCCCTTTGCCGCGCACGTCGGGCGAAACCACCATGCGGATCTCACCGACATGGGGCGACCAGGAGTGTGGATCGCGCACCAGCGTGCCGCAGCCGACAACCCTGCCCGCGCTCACCGCGAGCAGGCTCTGAATCGCGCCGCGCTCGATCTCCTTGACCCAGGCCGACAGCACCTTCGGCTCGCTGATGTTGCGGGGGAGGAACAGCAGATCATGGGTCGGCAGGCCCTTGCCGAAGGCCAGCACGGCGGCCTCGTCCGCGGGGGACATCAGGCGGATCTCGATATCGCCCGCGTCGGTCTTGACGTGGCGTGGATAGGAACGCTGCTCGCTCATGTCGATCTCTTCCCCAGCCAGGAATCCAGTTTCGGCCACAGCCGCTTCACCGCGTTGGCGCCGGCGACGAGCGAGACGTGCCCGCCCTTCAGGATCACCTCGTCCTTGTCCGCCGAGCCGATCTTGGCGATCAGGTGTTTTGCGGCGTCATAGGGCACGATGTGGTCGTGCTCGGCGACCGCATGCAGGATTGGCACCGTGATGTTCTCGAGCATGGCCGGACGGCCGGCGACCGACATGGTGTCGTTGAACAGCTTGTTGTCCCACATCAGGTCCTTGGTGATGGTGCGGAAATATTCACCCGCCAGCGGCAGCGTGTCGGTCGCCCAGCGGTCGAACATGCGGTACGACTTCACGAACTCGTCGTTCCAGATGTTTTCCCAGAGCTGGATCTGGCTTACCGTGCGCGAGGCCGGCCGCAGCATCTCGAACGAAGACAGGATCATCTCCGGCGGCACGTTGCCGACGCTGTCGACGAGGTGGTCGACGTCGAAATAGCGGCGGTCGGAGAAGTTCGAGAACAGCTTCATCTCGCGGAAATCGATCGGCGTGGTGAAGCAGATCAGGTTCTTCATCGGCCCGTCCTTGTGGATCGAGCCGTAGAGCAGCGACAGCACGCCGCCGAAGCAATAGCCGATCAAAGAGACGTCCTGCTCGCCGGAATCGGCCTGCACGCGGCGGATGCAATCCGGGATAAAGTCGAGGACATAGTCCTCCATGCGCAGGCTCTTCTCCTCCGGCCGCGGCGCGCTCCAGTCGAGCATGTAAACGTCGTAGCCGCGCTTCAGCAGGAACTCGATGAAGCTCTGGCCGCGTACGAGGTCGAGAATGTAGCCGCGGTTGGTGGTCGCCATCACAATCAGCACCGGCACGCGATAGATCTCGTCCGACATCGGCCGATAATGGTAGAGGTTCATGGTGCCGCGCGAATGCAGCACGTCCTTCGGTGTCGAGCCGAGCGAAGGACCCGAGGTCGAGAAATATTCGACGCCCTTGATGCTGCGCTGGATCGCGCGCTGCACCTCGGACTGGATGCGCTCCGGGATGGACGCGAAATCAAGTCCCGCCGGCGCGTTCATGTCTGTCCTCCGTTTTCGGAGGGCGGCCGCTTGGTGCGCGGCGGCCGCGGCGCAGCATCGAGGCTTTGCGAGATTCCGGAACTTGCCGCCATCTGCGTCAGGATCGATTTCATCTCACTGAGCTGGCCCTCGATGGACTGCAGCCGTTCCGCAAGCCCCGTCACCTGGTCCCGGCTCGGCAGATTCATCGCGACGAGATATTTCTCCATGAGATCGCCGAGCTGCTTCTGAGCACCTGCAGCAACGCCGCCGGCTCGATTCAGCGCTTGAGAAAATTCTGGCGACGACATGGCCTGGTTGGCGAAGGAATTGAACCCCTTCTCCATCTCCCCCATCATCTTCTGCCACATGGCGACCGGGTCATTGGTCTTGTCGGTCATCGGCGTCCTCCTGGTATCGAGAGCTGCGATGCCCTTCTTTTTCGCCATACCACACCGTTGCGCGGGGCCGGTCAACCGGCAAGCAGCGGGCGCGTCGTCGCGCATGCGCTTCTTTGCGGCGGCAAACCGTGCGATACAGCATCGATCAGCAGGAGGGACCCGTGACCGCCCATCAGCCGCCCCAGACCGTCCGCACCAACGGCATCGACATCTGCTACGAGATTTTTGGCAACGACAATGCCGAGCCGCTGTTGCTGATCATGGGGCTCGGCGCGCAGATGATCCATTGGGACGATGCGTTCTGCGAGCAGCTTGCCGCGCGCGGCTTTCGCGTGATCCGCTTCGACAATCGCGACATCGGCAAGTCGAGCCATCTCACCGGCGGCAAGCGGCTGACGCCGCTTGAGCTGCTGAAGCTGCGCTTCCTCAGGATTCCCGTGGCCGCAACCTACAAGCTGATCGACATGGCCAAGGACACGATCGGCCTGATGGATGCGCTCAGCATCAAGTCGGCGCATCTGGTCGGCGCCTCCATGGGCGGCATGATCGCGCAGGAGGTGACGCTGTCGTTTCCGCAGCGCGTGCGCTCGCTGACCTCGATCATGTCGACCACGGGCAATCCGCGCGTGCCGCCCCCGACCCGCGACGCCGCGGCGATGCTGATGGCGCCGCCGCCGCGCAGCAAGGAGGAGTTCATCGTCCGCTACGGCCAAACCTGGAAGGTGCTGCGCGCCGGATCGTTTCCGGAAGAGGAAGCGCTCGACCCTGACCGTGCCGAGCGCGTGTTTGCGCGCGGGCTCAATCCGGCCGGCGTCGGCCGGCAGCTCCGCGCCGTGCTCGCCTCCGGCAGCCGCAAGGAGCGGCTGCACGCCGTGAAGGCGCCGACGCTCGTCATTCACGGCACCGTCGATCCGCTGGTCCATCCCGAGGGCGGCAAGGACACAGCGGCGTCAATTCCGAACGCCAAGCTGTTGATGATCCCGGGCATGGGCCACGCACTGCCGATGCGCTTCTGGCCCGAGATCATCGGCGCCATCGACAAGCACGCGCATGGCGCGGCAGTGCGGGCGGCTTAACTCTTCCTTGCCATCCAGATCACGTGGCGCGCGCCACCGCCTCGGCCGGTCGCCCGGACGTTGACTTCGTTGACGTCGAATCCGGCGCTGCGAAGGCGCCTGGTGAATGCCGGGTTCGGTCCCGAGGACCAGACGGCGAGCACGCCGCCGGGCCGCAGCGCCATCTTCGCGGCCTGCAACCCGCTCGCGCCATAGAGCGCATCATTGCCCTTCCGGGTCAGCCCCTCCGGCCCGTTGTCGACGTCGAGCAGAATGGCGTTGAACGCCGCGCGCTGCGCGCGGATGATCTCGCCGACGTCGGTCTCCCGGATGCTGACCCTGACATCATCGAGGCTGTCGCCGAAGACCTCCGCCATCGGGCCTCGCGCCCAGGCGACGACCGACGGGACCAACTCGGAGACCACGATCTTCGCCTTATCTCCGAGCACGGCCAGCGCCGCACGCAGCGTAAAGCCCATGCCGAGACCGCCGATCAGGACGACGGGCTTGGCGACCTTGTCGATCTGCTTCGCGGCGAGCGTCGCCAGCGCTGCTTCCGAGCCCGACAGACGGCTGTTCATCAGCTCGTTGCTACCGAGCTTGATCGAAAACTCCTTGCCCCGCCGCATCAGGCGGAGTTCTTCGTCGGAGCCGGGGATTTTGGCGGTGTCGATCTTTTCCCAGGGAATCATGGGAATGCTTTAGCACGATCGGTCGAACAATCATCCACCCGCCCAGACGTCGAGCACATAGCGGTTCTTCGCGCCCATCTCGTCGATCCAGCGTGCGCCGGCGGCGGCATCGCCGCCGCTCTTCTCGCGATGGATCGCGACCAGCGCGGCCTTCACGTCGGGCTCCATCTTGCCGCCATCGCCGCAGACATAGATGATTGCACCCTGCTCTATCAGCGGCCACACCCTGTCCTTTTGTGCGGCGAGCACATGCTGCACATAGGTCTTCGGTCCGTCCGCGCGCGAGAACGCCGTGAACAGCTCGGTGATGCCGGCGCCCGCCAGCGCCTTCAGCTCGTCCGCGTAGAGAAAATCCTGATCGGGATGGCGACAGCCGAAGAGCAGCATGGCCGGGCCGAGCGTGGCCCCTTTCGCCTTGCGCGCCGCGCGCTCCTGCAGGAAACCGCGGAACGGCGCGAGCCCCGTACCTGGGCCGATCATGATGATCGGCACGGATGGATCATCCGGGAGCCGGAAGCCCGCCTTGGTCTCGCGCACGGTCGCGTAGATCGTATCGCCCGTGCGCCGGTTGGCGAGATAGTTTGAGCAGATGCCTTTGTAGACGCCGCGGCCGGAGGCGGCCAGGCCTTCGACCACGCCGACCGTGACGCTGCAACGCACCGGGTCGACCGACGGCGAGGACGAGATCGAGTAATAGCGCGGCGCCAGCAGCGAGAGCATTTCCAGATAGGCGTGGAACGGCAATTCGCAGGCGGGATATTCGAGCAGCAGGTCGAACACCGACTTGCGCCTGGACAGGATCTCGGTGCGGTAGCGCTCGAGCGGCTCGGCCTCCTCGCCGACAAAGCCCAGCAGCTTCGGCTTGGTGACGGGGCAGCGGGTGTGCTCGGCCATGATCTGGATCTGCTTGCGGGTCGCCACCTGCTGCAGCTCCACGAATTCGCTGAGCAGGCGGCCAACCGATACGGCCTCGCCGACCGGCAATTGCGCGCGGCGGCCTTCGGCGACCTGCAGCCTGATCTGGTCGGCGGGCAGGAAGCCGAAGCGGCGGGCAACCGAATCCACCAGCGTCGGATCGTTGCGCGGAACGACGCTTAAGTGATCGCCGACGCGATAGGTGATGTTGGACGGCAGCTGCACCTCGATATGGCGCGTCGAGCGTTCGGAAGGATTCGCGCCGGACTTGTTCTGGAGCTCGTCATTGGCCAGCACCTTCATCGCCACCGCGCCGCCCTGGGCGACGATGGTGTTGACGGCGGTCACCGCGACAGGCTCGATCGCGTAAAGGGGATCGTCCTCCGCCGTGCGGGTGAAATTCCAGTCGATGCCGAACTCCCTGGTTGCGACCTGGGCCGCCGCCGGGAACCATTTCTGAAACTGGCCGTCGAGATCGCTACGCGCGTCGCCCTCGCCGCGCGGATAGACCGCGCGCGCACCATGCTTCGACAATTGCTCGTCGATGAAGCGCGGCACCGATTGATAGGTCGCGGCCCAATCGCTGTTGCCGCAGCCGAACACGGCGTAGCGTACACCAGCGAAAGCATCCTTCGGCAAATCGCCACCGAGCCATTTGACGAATTGCGTGGCATTGTCGGGCGGCGCGCCGTTATAGGAGGCGCAGATGATGAGCACGCCGCCCTCCTGCGGCAGCTTGCCGACATAATCGTCGAGCGGGCCGAGATGCACGGCGAAGCCGTTGATCTCGGCAAGATCCGCCATGCGCGTTGCGAGTTCCTCCGCGGTGCCGAGATTGGAGCCGTAGAGCACCAGCATCGGCGTGTTGTGGCCTGGCCGCGTGGTGGGCTGGCGCTGTGCCTTCGGCGCTGAGGACGCAGCCGCGACAGGCCCGCCATAGGCGCCGCGCTCGCGATCGGCGCGCGGACGCACCTTGATCTTGAAGCCCTCCGGCTTCATCGTCAGCGTTTCCTTCAGGTGCATCTGGTAGCGCTGGTGGTCGATCAGCTTGAAGCGCTGCAGGATCATGCCGAGCGCGAGCGCGGCCTCATGCATGGCAAAGCCGCGGCCGATGCAGGCGCGCTGGCCATTGCCGAACGGCTTCCAGGCATTGATCGGCCGTTTTGCTTCCGCCTCGCGGCTGAAATTCTCGGGATCGAAGGCGTCGGGGTTGGGACCCCACACGCTGGGATCACGATGCAGCGCCGTCACCAGGATGGTGACGAACGTACCCTTCCTGAGCTTGTACCTGCCGCCGGCAATGGTCTCGTCGTTCAGCGGCGTGATGCCATAGGCCGGAGCCGGCGGCCACAGCCGCAGCGCCTCCTTCAGGATCTGGGTGATGTAGGTGAGCTGCGTCACCTGCTGATAGGTCGGCCTCGCGTTGACGTCAGGACCGAAGACGCGATCGACCTCGTCATAGGCCTTCTTGAGGATGTCCGGATGCTTAAGCAGCGCATACAGCGTGTAGGACAACAGGCCGCTGGTGGTCTCGTGCCCCGCGATCAAAAACGTGTTGATCTGATAGCGGATGTTGACGTCGTCGAGCTGCTCGCCGGTTGAACGGTCGACGCCGGTCATCATCGCGGCGAGCATGTCCTTCTTGTCGTCGATAGCGTCCGCGCTCTTGCGGCGTTCGGCGATGATCTCGTCGACCATCTTGTTCATAAAGGCGACGTCTTCGGCCAGCGTCTTGCGCCTCTTCTGCATCCAGAGCTGCTCGAACGGCAGGCCGCGCGTCATCATGATGGTTTCGAGCGAGCGCACCAGCGACTCGACGAAAGGATGGTAGTCGCGCCGGTAGAACGAGTTGAAGCGGTAGTCGAAGCCGCAAAGGCCGATCGTGTCCAGCGTCAGCGCCGTCATGTCATGGACGACGTCGATCTCGTCGTCGGCGTTGAGCCGCTGCCATTTCTGGACGAGCTGCTCGGCGATGTCGACCATGCTCGGGTGATAGGACTGCATGGCGCGGTTGCCGAAGGGCTGGAGCAGGATGTTGTGCGCCTTGCTCCAGTTTGGCTCCCTGGTATCCGCGGTGAACAGGCCGTCGCCGCCGACCGCCCGCACGCGCCGCAGCGCGCCGCGCACGGTCTTGTCGAAGCGCTTCTCGTCGGAGAGCTCGTCCACGAGATCGTGGCCGGAGACGATGACGATCGGCGAACCCATCATGTCGAGCCAGAAGATCGGACCGAGCTCCTTGGCGAGCCGTGTCAGGTGCTGCACGGGCGCGGCCGGGTCCAGCGACAGCATGTTGCCGACCACTGGCTTGGTCGGCGGCTGCGGGATCGGGTCCAATCGGTTCTTGGATGACGACATTAAATGCGCTTCCCCCTGCATCGATATTCAACGTCGTCATTGCGAGCGAAGCGAAGCAATCCAGAAATGTATCCACGGCTACAGATCTGGATTGCTTCGTCGCTCCGCTCCTCGCAATGACGAGCTAGCCAAACCGCCTTCTACGCCATTCGATCAGCTTGGCGCTGACCTCTTCCGGCTTCTCCTGCTGCGTCCAATGGCCGCTGTCCTTCACCAGGTACTTCTCGAGGTCGGGGATCAGCTTGTCCATGCCATCAGCGGAGGATGGCGGCAACACCGCGTCATTCTCAGCCATGATCATCAGCGACGGCACGCGGACCGTATGATCAAGCCCTTCGGCACGCGCCCAGTTGCGCGACATGTTGCGGTACCAGTTGATGCCGCCCGTGAAGCCGGTTCTGGTGAAGGCATCGACGAAGACTTTCTTCTCTTCCGGCGACAGGATCGGCGTACGCGGATCGTGCTTCGCGTCATAGCCGGCAATCATCTGCGGAAATGCCAGATTGAGCCGCGGCGAAGCGCCGACACCGGCAACGACCTCCTCCGGCGGCGCGTCGGTCGGGCGCGGCACCGGCTTACGCATGAACGCATCGAAGGTCTGCTCGACACGGCTGCCGAAAATCCTGTCCGGCTCGCGTGCCGGATCCTGGAACTGCACGATGTACATCTTGTCGCCGAAGCGTGCGCGCAACAGCTCGATCGGATCGGCCCAGGCGCGATCGGTGTGGGGCGTGTTGATGCCGACCACGCCAGCGACCCGGTCGATGTGCCGCAACGGCATCTGCCAAACGATGAAGCCGCCCCAATCGTGACCGACGAAGATCGCCTTGTCGATCTGCAGATGATCGAGCAGTCCGACGAGATCGCCGGTCAGGTGCTCGATGTCGTAGGCCTCGACCGGCTCGGGCCGGTCGGTCGCGCCATAGCCCCGCTGGTCGGGCGCGATCACGCGGATGCCGGCCTCGCTCAACGCCTTGATCTGGTGGCGCCAGGAGAAGGCGAGTTCGGGCCAGCCGTGACACAGCACGACCGGCGGTTTGTCATCGGCCGGACCAGCCTCGTAGT
The DNA here is from genome assembly GCF_014198245.1 of Bradyrhizobium sp. cir1. Taxonomy (GTDB): domain Bacteria; phylum Pseudomonadota; class Alphaproteobacteria; order Rhizobiales; family Xanthobacteraceae; genus Bradyrhizobium. The sequence goes on along the minus strand of NZ_JACIHE010000012.1, from coordinate 147,602 downwards.
AGCCCATGCGAATTCCGTTCGTCTGCGCAAACTTCAGCGGCGGCATATCAATCATGGCGAACTTCCTACTCAGCAGCGCCCTTGATGTCGGCCGCGGGCGGCGCATAGGCCGCCTCCAGCGCGGCAAACTCCTCCGGCAGCATGTCGCACATCACCTGCACGTGCGGAATGATGTTGGCACCGACGATGAAGCCGAAATCGAGCTGGTCGCGATAGCTCTGCACGGTGATGTTGAGCGCCTGCCCGTGCGTCGAGATCGACACCGGGAAGATGTGCAGCAGCTCGGCGCCGGCGGCATAGAGCGTTTGCCGCGGCCCGGGCACGTTGGACACCGTGATGTTAGCGGCCGGCGGCAGCACGTCGGAGAGATTCGAGCGACTGTAGAGCAGCGCCAGGATCTGCACCATGATCGGCGCGCCCAGCATCGAGATGTTGGAGACCTGCGGCATCAAGGCCCGCAGGGGATGCGACATCTCCTTGGACTTGGTCGATTGCGCGATGATCGCCTCCAGCCGCGCCTTGGGATCCTCGATGTTGGTGGCGATCGAGCAGATCATGCCGAACACCTGGTTGTTGGCCTCGGTGTTGCCCTCCTCGCGCAGCGAGATCGGCACGGCGGCGGTGAGGGACTTCGCCGGCAGCGTGCCATATTGCAGGAGGTAGCGGCGGACCACACCGGAGGCGAGCGCCAGCACGACGTCGTTGAGCTTGCCGCCGGCCTGCTTCGCAAGCGCTTTGGCCCGCGACAGCGAGATCGACACCCCGGCAAAGCTCCGCTCCGACGAGATCGTCTTGTTGAGCATGGTCGGCGGCGACACCATGCTGGCAAGGCTCTCACGCGACTTCGGATCGGCGATCTTGCCGAGCACGTCTGACACGCTCTTGAGCATGGTCGGAATGTTGCCGGCAAAGCGCACCGCGCTCTCGATCTGGTACATCGCGTTGTCGAACAGGATCGAGCCGATGTCGCTCTTGCCCGTGCGTGGCAGCTGCAGGTTCTTCGCCGCTTGCGAGGCATCGAGCGGCTGGCTGAACAGCTGCTGGTAGGAATCAAGCAGGTTCGCGGCGATGTCGCGCGGCTCCTGTCCGGGCTTGGCACCGATCGTCGGTGGATCGACCTTCCGCGGGATCGGCGAGATGTCGTAGATCATGTTGGTCAGCGCCGCACCGGCGCCGCCGTCGATGGCGGCATGGTGCATCTTGGAATAGAGCCCGACCTCGTTGTCCTTCATGCCCTCGAACACGTAGAACTCCCAGAGCGGGCGGGCGCGGTTCAACAGCTTGGCATGCATCCAGCCGACGATGCGTTCGAGCGTGGCGCGGTCGCGCGGTTGCGGCAGGCTGGCGCGGAAGATATGACGGTCGATGTCGAACTGGTCGTCCTCGACCCAGGAGGGATGATCGATGTCGAGCGGCGCCTTCTCCAGCCGCGCCTTCAGGATCGGCGCGATGTGCAGGCGCGAGACGATCATCGCCTTGAAGTCTTCGAAGAAATCGCCCTTGTAGTCGTCGGGCAGGCGGAAGATCGCCATGCTGCCGACATGCATCGGCATCTCAGGTGTTTCCAGATAGAGAAACGACGCGTCCAGCGACGACAGCTTCTTACCGTCAGCCATGGTTCCCTCCCGAGTATTCGACGGGCGCCTTGGCGGCGCTTCTCGTCAGGCCGATACTGCCCGCTCCGGCGGGGCATATGCAATGGCAAAGGGCCCCGCCCGGTCAAATGGCCAGAACTGTCCCTCCGGTTGCGCCAGGCGGTCCGCCACGGCCCACAGCACCGCGGGGTTCACGCCGAGCCCGATATGGCTCGCCAGGTGCACCTCGATATTCTCGGCACGGTCGGAGGGATGCAGCAGACAGGTCCGCCAGTTCACGACACCGTCGGCACGCGAATAGATCGACGTCGCCGGCACCGGCAGTTCGCCGGCGATGGCTTCGCGCGCTTCCGCGAAATCCTCGACCCGCTCGCCGGACAGCGCCTCGTAGAGCCGCGTGGCGTTGGTCGCGCGCACGTCATTGGCAAAAGGGCTGCCGAGCGTGACGACGTAGCGGACCATGTCGGGTGCGCAAAGTGCGAGATCGCGGGCATAGACGCCGCCGAGGCTCCATCCGACCAGGCTGACCTTGCGCCCGCTCGCCGCGTGGATTTCGGCAAGACGCGTGCGCAATGCCTCCCGCATCCGCTCCAGCCCGCCGAGATTGCGGCCCATCCGCCAGGCATGTGCCTCATAGCCGAGCTCGCTGAGATAGCGCCGCATCGGCGCCATCGAGAGGTCGCTGGCGAGAAAGCCCGGCAGCGCCAGCACCGGATGGCCGTCGCCTTTGGGCGCACGCATCAGGAGCGGCGAGAGCAGCAGGCTCGCATTGAACTCGAACAGTCCACGGGCTTCGGCCAGCAGCATGCCGAGACCCGGCGGACGAAGCCGACCTGGATCCTGCGCCCCGTCCCGCCCGGACTGCACTATTTCTTCTTGTCGCTGCTGCGCGGGCTGCCGAGACCAGCCATGGTGACGAACATGTCCTGAAACCGCTCGGCGATCTTGGGATCGAAGGTGAACCAGCTCTGGATCAGCGATTCCGGCGAGACCTTCTCGATATTGCTGAGGATCTGCTGCTGCAGCTTGTCCATCACCGCCGTCTGCATCGGCGCCACGTCGGGCAATCCGAAGAACTGGCGGGCCTCGAGGGGGGTGCAGTCGATTTCGATGTTAACCTTCATGTCCCCTCCGGATGAGATTCGAACGGCCTGCCGGCAGTATCACCGCGACACGGTGTGCAACGCAAGCGACCTGAGGGGAAGCTGCGGGGACCGGCTTCGGCAATCGACGGGTATGGTCAATCAAATCGCCCGGCCGCGACCGCAGCGGACGGCTGAAACGCAGAGGGCCGGTCGGGCCAATCTGCCTGCTTCCGGAGACATCACGGGTCGAAAGTCGAATGTCGCTCGCGCGCCGGCCTCCCCTAGATTGCCGGGCAGCATTGCTGCACAGCGGTGCAACTTGGCGCGTTCCTTGCTGGAATGGCGCTTGCACGGGTCGAGAACTCTGGGCAACATGGATCGATCAGCCCCGCCGAACAATCAAAAATGACGGTGCGGGCGAGTGGAGAGGGTCAAGAATGTTAGTGGGACGAAGTCTGTTTGCGGCGACGCTCGCCGGTGCGCTTGCGTTGGTGGTGTCGCCGGCGTCGAGCCAGACGCTGCGCTATGCCAACCAGGGTGAGCTCAAGTCGCTCGATCCCTACACGCTGAACGAGTCGACCACCAGTGCACATCTCGGCCATGTCTATGAAGGCCTGGTCGCCCGCGGCAAGGATTTGAAGATCATCCCGGCGCTCGCCGAAAGCTGGGAGACGCCGGAGCCGACACGCTGGCGCTTTCACCTGCGCAAGGGCGTGAAGTTCCACAATGGCGACCCCTTCACCGCTGATGACGTGGTGTTCTCGGCCGAGCGCGTGCGGGCGAAAGGTTCGAATTTTCAGAGCCGCGTTCCCGCCGATGCAAAGGTCGTCAAGGTCGACGATTACACCGTCGATTTCATCCTGACCTCGCCCAATCCCATCCTGACGGCGTTGTGGGCGACCTGGTACATCATGGACAAGAAATGGGCAGAGGCGAACGATGCGGCGGCACCGACGCCCGCCGCCGCAACGACCCCGAGCTATGCCTCGCTCCATGAAAACGGCACCGGCGCCTTCACCATCGAGAGCCATCAGCCGGGCGTGAAGACCGTCTTCAAGCCCAACCCGAACTGGTGGCGCCAGCCGGAACACAATCTGAAGGAGATCGTCTTCACGCCGATCGCAAACCCCGCCACGCGTGTCGCGGCGCTGTTGTCGGGCGAGGTCGACGTGATCGAGCCGGTTCCGGTCCAGGACATCGAGCGCGTCAAAGCAAGCCCCAACGCCACGGTGCTGACCGGACCCGAGCTCCGCACCATCTTCGTCGGCATGGACCAGGCGCGCGATGAGCTGCTGTACTCCAACGTCAAGGGCAAGAACCCGTTCAAGGACGTCCGGGTCCGCGAAGCGGTCTACCGGGCAATCGACGTCGACCTGATCAAGAATCGCGTCATGCGCGGACTGTCCACGCCGTCCGCATTGATGGTCGCACCAGAGATCTTTTCCTCGAAGGACTTCACCCGGCCGAAGTTCGATCCCGACGCCGCCAAGAAGCTTCTGGCCGACGCCGGCTATGCTGATGGTTTCGAGGTGACGATGGACTGCCCGAACGATCGCTACGTCAATGACGCCGCGATCTGCCAGGCGATTGTCGGCATGCTCGCCCGCATCAACATCAAGGTGGATCTGCTGGCGCAACCCAAGGCCCAGTATTTCGCCAAGGTGTTGAAGCCCGGCGGCTACAAGACCTCGCTGTTCATGCTGGGCTGGACCCCGGATACGCTCGACTCCCAGAACGTGCTGCACGACATCATGGGCTGCCGCGATGACCCGAAGGATCCCAACCGCGGTGAGGCCAATCTCGCAGGCTATTGCAACAAGCAGTTCGACGAGCTCGCCGACAAGGTTCTCCTTGAGTCCGATACGACCAAGCGCGATCTCCTGATCAAGCAGGCTTTCGAGATCTCGATGAAGGACTGGGCCTATGTCCCGCTGCACCAGCAGGCGCTCGCCTGGGGCGTGTCGAAGAAGGTGAAACTGACCCAGCGCGCGGACAACCAGGTCCTGCTCTACTGGGCGACCAAGCAGGACGAGTAGGTGTCGACAAGTTGTGAAGTCCCGGAAGCCATCGCTTTCAAGATCTGGCTTCCGGGACTTGCCGTTTCGGGCTACGCGATGAAGCGTGCCGCTGAAGAGATGTGAAAGGAACAGATGCTCGCTTTCACACTGCGCCGGGCCATCCAGGCCATCGGCGTCATGATCGCAGTCGGAATCATCGCGTTCTCGATGTTCCGCTTCGCCGGCGACCCCGTGAACCAGATGGTCGGGATGGATACCTCCGGCGCCGAACGCGCCGCGATCCGCAAATCGCTCGGCCTCGACGATCCCGTGATCGTGCAGTTCGGCCGTTATGTCGGCAACGCCGCGCAATTCAAGTTCGGCGTGTCCTATCAGTTCCGCCTGCCCGTCACCAATCTGCTGATTGAGCGGATGCCGGCGACGCTCGAGCTGGCCATCGTTGCTACGATCTTCGCGATGCTCAGTGGCATCCTGATGGGCGTCTATTCCGCGCTGCGCCGCGACAGCTGGCTCGCCCATGTCTTCCAGGCCGTCTCGCTGATCGGCATCTCGCTGCCGACCTTCCTGATCGGCGTCCTCATGATCTACCTGTTCTCGGTGACGCTCGGCTGGCTACCCTCGTTCGGGCGCGGCGACGTCGTGCATATCGGCTGGTGGACGACAGGTCTCCTGACACTTTCGGGGCTGAAGGCGCTGATCATGCCTGCGATCACGCTCGGCCTGTTCCAGATGACCTTGATCATGCGGCTGGTGCGCGCGGAGATGCTTGAGGTCATGCGCACCGACTACATCCGCTTCGCCCGCGCCCGCGGCCTGACCACGCGCGCAATCCATTTCGGTCACGCGCTGCGCAACACGCTGGTTCCCGTCATCACCGTCGCAGGCCTGCAATTTGGCTCGGTAATTGCTTTCGCAATCATCACCGAGACCGTGTTCCAGTGGCCGGGCATGGGGCTCCTGTTCGTGCAGGCCGTTCAGAACGTCGATATCCCGATCATGGCGGCCTATCTGATGATGGTGTCCCTGATCTTCGTCACCATCAATCTCGTGGTTGATATCCTCTACACCATCGTCGATCCGCGGCTGCGCTCGACGGTCAGCCGGGCGCATTAGAGATGAGCGACGCCGTCGTTCCGAAGAGTGCCGAGAAGCGCACCGCCGCCGCACCGGGCTGGTTCAGGCGTGCGCTCGACAGCGATCTGTTCTACTCGTTCCGCCGCTCCAAGATCACCATGATCGCGGCGGGTGTAACGCTGCTGTTCTTCCTGCTCGCGATCTTTGCATCGGTGCTGTCGGTGCAAAATCCATTCGACCCGGCGCAGCTCCAGCTGATGAATTCGCGCATCTCGCCGCTCTGGACCGCCGACGGCCAGAGCCCGTTCCTGCTCGGCACCGACGAGCAGGGCCGCGACGTGCTGTCGGCGATTCTCTACGGCCTGCGCATCTCGCTTCTCGTCGGCGTGCTCGGCGTGGTCCTCTCCGGCGCGCTCGGCATCCTGCTCGGGCTGACGGCCGGCTATTTCGGCGGCGCCGTCGACGGCCTGATCATGCGCATCGCCGACGTGCAGCTTTCCTTTCCCGCCATCCTGATCGCGCTGCTGATCAACGGCATCGCCAAATCGGTCTTTGGCAACAAGCTCGACGAGATGAGCATGTTGGCGGTCCTGGTCTTCGCGATCGGCCTGAGTTTCTGGGTGCAGTACGCGCGCACGGTGCGTGGCTCGGTCCTGGTCGAGAAGAACAAGGATTATGTCGCAGCCGCGCAATTGATCGGCCTGCCCGCCCCAGTGATCATGCTGCGCCACGTGCTGCCGAATACCACGGGACCGATCCTCGTGATCGCCACCATCAACCTCGCGCTCGCCATCATCACCGAGGCGACGCTGTCGTTCCTCGGCTCGGGCATGCCCGAGACCATGCCGTCGCTCGGCACGCTGATCCGCATCGGCAACAGCTATCTGTTCGCAGGCGAATGGTGGATCGTCGCGTTCCCCGGACTCGCTCTCGCCGCATTGATCCTGTCGATCAACCTGCTCGGCGACTGGCTGCGCGACGCGCTGAACCCGAAGCTTCGATGAGTGCGCCTCGCCCATGACCGAACCCGTTCTCTCCGTGCGTAACCTCCAAGTCGAGTTCGCCTCCCGCCGCGGCACGCTGCGTGCCATCGACGACGTCTCCTTCGACATCGCCAAGGGCGAGGTGCTCGGGGTGGTCGGCGAATCCGGCGCCGGCAAATCCGTCACTGGCCTCGCAGTGATCGGCCTGATCGATCCGCCCGGCCGCATCGCCGGCGGCGAGATTCATCTCGCAGGCCTGCGTGTCGACAATCTGCAGCCGGAGGAGATGCGCCGCATCCGCGGCAAGCGCATCGGCATGATCTTCCAGGATCCCCTCACCTCGCTCAATCCGCTGTACAAGGTCGGCGACCAGATCGTGGAGACGATCCGGACTCACCTGAACCTGTCCGAAACGGCCGCGCGCCGCCGCGCCATCGATCTACTTGCGGAAGTCGGCATCCCCGCGCCGGAAAAGCGCATCGACGGCTACCCGCACGAATTCTCCGGCGGCATGCGCCAGCGCGTGGTCATCGCGCTCGCGATCTGCGCCGAGCCCGAACTGATCATCGCGGACGAGCCGACCACCGCGCTCGACGTCTCCGTGCAGGCCCAGATCATCTCGCTGATCAAGCGGCTCGGCCGCGATCACGGCACCGCCGTGATGCTGGTGACCCACGACATGGGCGTGATCGCCGAGACCTCGGACCGAGTCGCGGTGATGTATGCCGGCCGCGTCGCCGAGATCGGCCCGGTGCAGGACGTCGTGAAGAACCCGCTGCATCCCTACGCCAAGGGCCTGATGGGCGCGATTCCGACGCTTGCCGGCGAGGACAAGCGCCTGGTGCAGATCCCGGGCTCCATGCCGCGCCTGTCGGCGATCCCGCGCGGCTGCTCGTTCAATCCGCGCTGCGCCTTCGCTTTCGATCGTTGCCGTGTCGAGCGACCGGAGCCCCTGCCGCGCGGCACGCAATCGGTCGCCTGCCATCTCTACGACACCGTGCCGGCGGAGAGCGCGGCATGAGCACGCCTTTCGTCCAGGCCACCAATCTGCGCCGCGTGTTCGACGTCTCGAAACCCTGGCTCAACCGCGTGCTCGAAGGCGGCCACCTCGAATATCTCAAGGCGGTCGATGGCGTCACCTTCGACATCAGGAAGGGCGAGACCTTTGCGCTGGTCGGCGAGTCCGGCTCGGGCAAGACCACGGTCGCTCGCATGGTCGTCGGCCTGCTGCCGCCGAGCTCCGGCGACGTGCTGATCGACGGCGTCTCGATGGCGGACCCGCGGCAGGCCCCGGCGCGGCGAAAGCTGCGTCGCCGCATCCAGATGATCTTCCAGGACCCCTACGCGAGCCTGAACCCGCGCTTCCGCGTCGATGCCATCATCTCCGAGCCGATCCGCGCCTTCGACCTGATCCAGGGCGAGCGCGACATCCAGGCCCGTGTCGGCGAGCTGCTCAGCCTCGTCGGCCTGCATCCCGACGATCGGCTGAAATTTCCGCACGAGTTCTCCGGCGGCCAGCGCCAGCGCATCGCGATCGCGCGCGCGCTCGCCTCCGACGCCGAATTCATCGTCTGCGACGAGCCGACCTCGGCGCTCGACGTCTCCGTGCAGGCGCAGATCCTCAACCTGATGCGCGATCTCCAGGACAAGTTCGGCCTGACTTACATGTTCATCAGCCACAACCTCGCCGTGGTCCGCCACATGGCGAGCCGCGTCGGCGTGATGTATCTCGGCCGCATCGTCGAGATTGCGGAGGGACGCGAGCTGTTTTCCCACCCGCGCATGCCCTACACCAAGATGCTGCTCGGCGCCGTGCCGGATCTCGCCATGAGCGGCCGCCAGCGCATTCCGGTGAAGGGCGAGATCCCGAACCCGATCAATCCGCCGCCCGGCTGCGCATTCAATCCGCGCTGCCCGTTGGCGTTCGATCTCTGCCGCAAGGAAACGCCGGAACTGATCGACGGCGTCGCCTGCCACGCGGTCAACACCGCGCCGGTCCCGGCGTGACGCGCGCGTGCCATGCAGCCTGCGCATTGGCGGCGCGGCATCGGCTGTGATCAATTGCGCGCGCCGGAAATAAGGTGGTGAAGTCCCATGGGCAGCAATATCAATCCCGATCCGTTCACGACGAGGCCCGAGATCGAGGGCACGTTCGGGGTCGTCGCCACCACGCACTGGATCGCGACCGCCGTCGGCATGGGCATTCTGGAAAAAGGCGGCAATGCCTTCGATGCCGGCGTCGCCACCGCCTTCACGCTCCAGGTGGTCGAACCGCATCTGAACGGTCCCGGCGGCGATGTCCCCATCATCGTACATGACGTCAAGCGCGGCCGCACCGAGGTGGTCTGCGGCCAGGGGCCGGCGCCGGCGCGCGCCACCATCGCACATTACAAGAGCGAAGGCCTCGACATGGTGCCTGGCACCGGCCTGCTCGCCGCCTGCGTTCCCGGCACGTTCGAATCCTGGATGATGCTGCTGCGCGACTACGGCACGATGCGCGTGCGCGATGTGCTCGAGCCCGCGATCTCCTATGCGCGCGACGGTTATCCGCTAGTCGAGCGCGCCTGCGCCACGATCCAGACCGTCGAGCAGCTGTTCCGCAAGCACTGGCCGACATCGGCCGCGGTCTATCTTCCGAACGGCGAGGTGCCGAAGCCCGGCACGCTCTTCACCAACAAGACGCTGGCCGCGACCTACGCCCGGATCCTGAGCGAGGCGGAAAGCGGCGGCGGTGGCCGGGACGCCGAGATCGAGCGCGCGCGAGAAGCCTGGTCGCAAGGCTTCGTCGCCGAAGCCATCGACAAGTTCTGCCGCACCCAGGACGTGATGGACGTCAGCGGCTCGCCGCATCGCGGCGTGCTCTCCGCCGACGACATGGCACGCTGGCAGCCGACGATCGAAGAACCGCTCACCTATGATTACGGCCGCTACACGGTCTGCAAAGCCGGCGTCTGGAGCCAGGGCCCGGTGACGCTCCAACAGCTGGCGCTGCTGAAGGGTTTTGCGCTCGACGGTCTCGACCCAACCGGGCCGGAGTTCATCCATCTCCAGATCGAGTGCGCCAAGCTCGCGTTCGCCGACCGCGAAAAATTCTACGGCGATCCCAAGTTCACCGAGATCCCGATCGCGACCCTGCTGTCGGATGCCTATAACGACGAGCGCCGCAAGCTTGTCACCGACAAGGCCTCGCTCGATTTCATTCCCGGCTCAGTCGAAGGCTTTGGCGGCGTGGTCAAGTTGCGGCGCGCCGAGGGGCAGCGCGAGGCGGTCGGCGCGCTCGGCGCCGGCGAGCCGACGGTCGGACGCTTCGGCGAAGTGCGCGGCGACACCGTGCATTTCGACATCATCGACAAGGATGGCAACATGGTGTCCTCGACGCCGTCGGGCGGCTGGCTGCAATCCTCGCCGATCATTCCCGAGCTCGGCTTCTGCCTCGGTAGCCGCGCCCAGATGTTCTGGCTGGAGGAAGGCCACCCCGCAGCGCTCGCGCCGGGCAAGCGGCCGCGCACGACGCTGTCGCCGACCATGGCGCTACGCGACGGCGAGCCGTATCTGGCCTGGGGCTCGCCCGGCGGCGACCAGCAGGACCAGTGGATCACGCAGTTCTTCCTGCGCCACGTCCATTGCAACCTCAATCTCCAGGAAGCCATCGACGCGCCCGCCTGGCATTCCGAGCATTTCCCGATCTCGTTCTGGCCGCGCACCGCGCGCCCCGGCGTGCTCGTGGTCGAGAACCGCGTGCCGAAGGCGACGATCGAGAACCTGCGCGAGCGTGGGCATATCGTGGAGGTCGGTCCCGACTGGTCGGAAGGCCGCCTCACCGCGGCCTCACGCGTCGGGGTCCGCCGCCGCGCCGCCGCCAATCCGCGCGGCATGCAAGGCTACGCCGCAGGACGCTGAAGGCAGCACATGACCTGGTCGATCATCGCGCGCGATCCTGTCACCGGCCAGTTCGGCATCGCCGTTGCGACCCGCTTCTTCGCCGTCGGCGCGCGTGTACCCTACATCGCCGCCGGCCTCGGTGCGATTGCGACCCAGGCTTTCGTCAATCCCTATTACGGCATCGACGGCGTCAAGCTGCTGCGCGAAGGTTTGAACGCACACGACGTGCTCGCCACGCTGCTCGCGACCGATGACGGCCGCGAAAGCCGCCAGGTCCACATCATGGATGCCAGCGGCGAGATCGCGGCGCATACCGGGCGTGACTGCGTCGACTGGTGCGGCCACATCGCCGGCAGCGGCTTCTCGATCGCCGGTAACATGCTCGCCGGTGCCGACGTGCTCGACGAGACCGCGAAGACCTACATCGCCAATGACAGCCTGCCGTTCCCGCGCCGCCTGCTTGCGGCGATGCGTGCAGGCGAAGCCGCCGGTGGCGACAAGCGCGGCAAGCAGTCGGCCGCGGTTCTGATCCACGGCGAAGAGGAATGGCCGGCGCTGGACATTCGCGCCGACGACCATCCCGATCCGCTGGGCGAGCTGGAACGGCTCGAGCGCGTCAGCCGCGAGCTCTGGGTGCACTTCCGCTCCTCCATGCCGACGCGGCAGAACCCGGCCGGCAACACCGATCGCAGTGTCATCGACGCCAGCATCGCTGCGGCGCGCGCGAGAGAATCATGAGCGCGAGCCCTCTCATCGAGATCAGCGATCTCCGTATCCGCTTTCATGGCGATGACGGCCGCGTCACCCACGCGGTCGACAGCGTCGATCTCAGCGTCGCCAATGGCGCCACGCTCGGTCTTGTCGGTGAATCCGGCTGCGGCAAGAGCGTGACGTCGCTGGCGATCATGGGGCTGCTGCCGAAGCAGAGCGCGGAGATTACTGGCGCGATCCGCTTCGACGGTTTTGACCTGCTGAAGACCCCGGACCAGACGCTGCGCGATCTGCGCGGCAACCGGCTGGCGATGATCTTCCAGGAGCCGATGACCTCGCTCAACCCGAGTTTCACGATCGGGGACCAGATCATCGAAACCATTTTGCGCCATCGTGGCGGCTCGCGGAAAAGCGCGCGGGACCGCGCGATCGACCTCCTGCGCCGGGTCCACATCCCCTCGCCCGAGCGGCGCATCGACGAATATCCGCACAAGCTCTCCGGCGGCATGCGCCAGCGCGTGATGATCGCGATGGCACTCGCCTGCGACCCGCGGCTCCTGATCGCGGACGAGCCGACCACGGCGCTCGACGTCACCCTGCAGGCGCAGATCCTGGAGTTGATGCGCGAGCTGAAAGCGGCAAGCGGCGCGGCGATCATCCTGATCACCCACGATCTCGGCGTCGTCGCCGAGGTCTGCGACGAGGTCGCGGTGATGTATGCCGGCGAGATCGTCGAGCGCGCGCCGGTGGATGAATTGTTCTCCGCGCCGCAGCATCCTTACACGGTGGGCCTGCTCGGCTCGATCCCACGGCTCGACCACCGCGCCGAGCAGCTTGCGACGATCGAGGGCATGGTCCCGAACATGGCGCAGCCGCCCGCCGGTTGCCGCTTCGCCGCGCGCTGTCCCTTCGTGCTGGACGCCTGCACCAAGGCGCCACCGCCGCTCGTGGAGGTCGGCCCCGGCCACCTCTCGCGCTGCATTCGCGCGCCGCTCGAACTCCTGGTGTCGTGATGGCGCTGCTCGAGGTCGAAGGCCTGGTCAAGCATTTCGTCGCCGAGCGTTCGCTGTTCGGCCGGGCGCTGGCGCATGTCAAGGCGGTCGACGGCGTGTCCTTCTCGCTGGATGCCGGCAAGACGCTCGCGCTCGTCGGCGAATCCGGCTGCGGCAAGTCCACCGTCAGCCGCCTGGTGCTGCGGCTGATCGAGCCGGATGCGGGCACGGTGCGCTTCGACGGCCGCGACCTGCTCTCGCTCGATGCCGGCGGCTTGCGCGCCTTCCGCCGTGAGGCGCAGATCATCTTCCAGGATCCTTACGCCTCGCTCAATCCGCGCATGACGGTCGGCCAGATCCTGACCGAGCCGCTGGCGCTGCACGATCTCGTGCCGGCGGCGCGGCGGGCCGAGCGCGTCGCCGAGTTGCTGCGGCTGGTCGGGCTGGAGCCGCGCCTCGCCCGGCGCTATCCGCATGAATTCTCCGGCGGTCAGCGTCAGCGCATCGCCATTGCCCGCGCGCTCGCGGTCGAACCGAAGCTCATCATCTGCGACGAGCCGGTCTCAGCGCTCGACGTCTCGATCCGCTCGCAGATCCTCAATTTGCTGCGCAAGCTTCAGGACCGGCTCGGCCTCGCCTACATCTTCGTCTCGCATGATCTCGCCGTGGTCAAGCACATCGCCGACCACGTCGCGGTGATGAATCTCGGCCAGATCGTCGAGACGGCGGAAGCCGACGCGCTGTTCGCCGCGCCGCGCCATCCCTACAGCCGCGCGCTGCTCTCCGCGATCCCCGTGCCCAAACCGCGGGCAAAGCGCAGCCGGATTGTGCTGCAGGGCGAGATCCCCAGCGCGCTTAACCCACCCGCCGGATGCCGCTTCCACACCCGCTGCCCCTATGTAGTCGAGCGCTGCCGCAGCGAAATGCCCCGGCTCGTCCCGGATGGCATCGGACATGCAACGGCCTGCCACCGAACGTCGGAACTGCCATCCTCGGCGGCGATCGTTCCCATGGACGGCGGCTTCTCGCCGGTCCTGGAAAAATTGGTCGCGGCCTTCAGCGGCGGACCGGAAGCAGCACGCGGCGGCGGGGTTAGTTCATTGGGGGCGGACCCCGCATAGCCGTGAAACAGAGGTTGAGAACGATGAGCTTTGTGCGTTTGGCAATCCTGGCGTCGGCCCTGCTGACGTCGCTCGCGGGCGCAGCCCAGGCTCAGTCCACGCTTCGCATCGGGATCGCCGAAGATCCTGATATTCTCGATCCCAGCATCGGCCGCACCTATGTCGGCCGCATCGTGTTCTCCGCCTTCTGCGACAAGCTGTTCGACATCGACGAGAAGCTGAACATCGTACCGCAGCTGGCGCTGTCCCATGAGACGTCGGCCGACGGCAAGGAGATGACGATCAAGCTTCGGCCGGGCGTCAAATTCCACGACGGCGAGCCGCTGGATGCGGAGGCTGCAAAATTCTCGATCGAGCGTCACATGACGCTGCCGACCTCGTTCCGCAAGTCGGAGCTTGCCAGCGTCGACCATGTCGAGGTGGTCGATCCCCTCACCATCAAGCTGGTGCTGAAGACGCCATACTCGCCGCTGATCGCCCAACTCACCGACCGCTCCGGCATGATGGTCTCGCCGAAGGCGGCGAAGGAAGCCGGCGACAAGTTCGGCCTGCATCCGGTCTGCGCCGGCCCGTACAAATTCGTCGAGCGCGTCCAGCAGGACCGCATGGTCTTCGAGAAATTCGCCGACTACTGGAACAAGGACAACGTTCACATCGACCGCGTCGTGTTCCAGCCGATCATCGACTCGACCGTGCGGCTTGCGAACCTGAAATCCGGTGCGCTCGACCTGATCGAACGCGTGCTCGCAACCGACATCAAGGACGTCCGCGCCGATCCCAAGCTGGTGCTGTCCACGGCTCCCGAGCTCGGCTATCAGGGCATGACCATCAATATCGGCAACGACAAGGCCAAGGGGCCGCTCAGCCAGTCGGCGAAGGTGCGCCAGGCGCTCAGCCTGTCGATCGATCGCGAGGCCATCAACCAGGTCGTGTTCAACGGCGAGTTCACCCCGGGCAATCAGTGGGTCAGCCCGACGCACCCCTATTACCAGAAGGCGTTTCCCATTCAGGGCCGGGATATCGCCAAGGCCAAGGCGCTGTTGAAGGAAGCTGGCGTCAGCCTCCCGGTCACTGTCGACTACATGGTTCCCAAGGGCACCGAGTACGAGGCCGTCGCCCAGGTCGTGCAGTCCATGGCCGCGGAAGCCGGCTTCGACATCAAGATCCGCGCCGTCGAATTCGCCACCACCTTCAAGCAGTCCCAGGCCGGCGAATTCCAGGTCTTCCAGATCCCCTGGAGCGGCCGCATCGATCCCGACGGCAATTCCTACATCTTCATGCGCAGCAAGGCGCCGCAGAACGACGGCGGCTATTCCAACCCCGAGGCCGACAAGCTGATGGAAGAGGGCCGAGCCACCTCCAACGTCGAGCAGCGCAAGGCGATCTACGCGAAGCTGGCCAAGGTCCTGCTCGACGATTTGCCGATCATCTACATCTATCACCGCACGCTGCTGATCGCGCACACCAAGAAGCTCGATGGCTACCGGCAGATGCCCGATGGCCTCGTGCGCGTGGTCGGGCTGAAGTTCAAGTGATCGCAACAGCGCCCACGAAACGATCGGCATCATGCTGAACTTCCTCGCCCGCCGCATCGCGCAGATCGTGCCGACACTGTTCTTCGTGTCGGTGCTGATCTTCTCGCTGCAGCAATTGCTGCCGGGCGATCCCGCGCTGGTGATGGCCGGCGAGGAGCGCGATCCCGCCGTGATCGAGCAGATCCGGCAACTCCATAAGCTCGATCAGCCGATTCCCGTGCAATACGTCTATTGGCTCAAGGGCGTGCTCTCAGGCGATTTCGGCGAGTCCCTGCGCAACAAGATGCCGGTGCGCGAGCTGATCGCGCAGAAGCTGCCGGTGACGCTGCAGCTCGGCTCGATGGCGATCCTGATCGCGTTCTTCATCGGCATTCCCGCCGGCATCGTCTCCGCAGTGAAGAAGGGCACGGCCTGGGACTATGGCGCCAATCTGTTCGCGCTGTGGGGCATCTCGACGCCGAATTTCTGGCTCGGAATCCTCTTGATCTTTCTGTTCTCGATCGAGCTCGGCTGGCTGCCGGCCTCGGGCTACGTGCCGCTCAGCGAGAACTGGCGCGCAAGTCTCGCCGCCACCATCATGCCGGCCTTCGTGCTCGGCAACGCGATTTCGGCGATCCTGATGCGGCATACCCGCAGTGCGATGCTCCAGGTGCTGGAAAGCGACTATGTCCGCACAGCGCGCGCCAAGGGCCTGTCGGAGCGGTCCGTCATCCTCAAGCACGCGATGCGCAATGCGCTGACGCCCGTCATCACGCTCGGCGCGCTCGAACTCGGCACGCTCCTGTCGGGCGCCGTGCTGACCGAGCAGATCTTCTCCATTCCCGGCTTCGGCAAGCTGATCGTCGACGCCGTGTTCAATCGCGACTACGCGGTCGTGCAGGGCGTCGTGCTGGTGACGGCCACGGTCTACATCACGCTGAACCTCGTGGCCGACATCGCCTATATCCTCGTCAATCCGCGGCTGCGGGGCTAGCGCCATGACCGACGCCGCGCTGCCCGCCGCCCCCTCCACCACGCAGGCCTATGAGCTCGACAGCCCGGCGCGCCGCGCGCGGCGGCGGCTGTTCAAGCGCAAGGCCGCCGTGTTCGGGCTTGTCGTGATCACGATGTTCATCGCGCTTGCAGTCCTTGCGCCCATCGTCGTGCCCTACGATCCCATCGCGACGAGCTGGAGCCTGGTGCGCAAGCCGCCCACAGCAGCCCACTGGTTCGGCACCGACGAGCTCGGCCGCGACATCCTGAGCCGCGTCGTCTACGGCGCGCGCGCCTCCCTGCTCGCAGGCCTGATCTCCGTCGCGATCGCGCTCGGCATCGGCGTGCCGCTCGGCCTGCTCGCCGGCTATCGCGGCGGCTTCACCGACGCGCTGATCAGCCGCATCACCGACGCGATGCTGGCCTGCCCGTTCTTGATCCTGGCGATCGCACTCGCCGCGTTCCTCGGTCCGAGCCTCGGCAATGCCATGATTGCGATCGGCATCTCGGCAACCCCGATCTTCATCCGCCTGACCCGTGGCCAGGTGCTGAGCGTCAAGGCCGAAGATTACGTGGAGGCCGCGCGTGCGCTCGGCAACCCGCCCTGGCGGATCGCGTTCTCGCACATCCTGCCGAACATCCTGCCCTCGCTGCTGGTGCAGGCGACGCTCTCGATCGCCGCGGCCATCATCGCCGAGGCCGCGCTCTCATTCCTCGGCCTCGGCCAGCAGCCGCCGGCGCCGTCCTGGGGCAGCATGCTCAACGCGGCACAACGCTTCCTGACCCAGGCGCCGTGGATGGCGATCTGGCCGGGCCTCGCGATCTTCCTCGTGGTGCTGTCTCTGAACCTGCTCGGCGACGGCCTGCGCGACGCCCTCGACCCAAGGCAGCGCTGAAGTAGTGTCAAGGTCGCCCTTCACCTCTCCCTACGGGAGAGGTGAAGATCGACTGTCGACGGGTCAGATCACCACTTCCCGCATCACGCGGCGGCAATCCATCTCGAATTCGAGATCGACCACCGGCGGCCGGGCGAAATGCCAGGTCAGGCCGGAGCGCAGCGCGCCGCGGCGGACGAGTTCGTCGACCAGCGCGTGGTGGAAGTCATGCACCGAATAGGCCTGCACGCCGGTCGTGTCCTTCCAGCCGAAGCCGAAGGCCGCCATCCGGTTTTCCATCTGCGACGTCGTGGTGAAGCGCACCTTCTCGCGCAGCCCTTCTGGGCTGAGATCGCGGTAACGCACCGTACGCTCGACATAGGTGCCGCTGCCCTCGCGTGCCTCCGCACCGCCGGCGATGACGAAGCTCGGCGCGTTCGACCGCGTCGGGCGCGTAAAGGAGAAGGCATAGAACGACGGCTCGGACGGCGGATCGATCTCGGGACAGACATTGCTGCGCGCCACCGGATTGGTGGTGCCGTCGAAGATGCCCCATTCGGACAGCGTCTTCACATAATGCAGATTGAACGCGCGAAAGCCCTCTTCGCTGAAGGCGGCGGGCGAGCGCAGCTCGCAGGCACAGAACGCCGTCAGCGGACGCCCCGCCTCCTGGATGAATTTTGCGGCCAGCGCAAATCCCTCGGCCAGCGGCACCAGGCGGTCGAAGCGGACGCGCTCGATCTCGTAGCTCTCATCCGCGGCCGCGCCAGCCGAATACTGGAACACGGACGGAATGAAACGATAATTGCCGGCGGAGAATTCGCGCGTCATGACGGGCTCCTATTCCAGTTGAATGCGAATGCCCTTGGCGCCATTGAGCAGGCGCTTCAGGTGAAAACCGGCCAGCGGATCGTCGGCGTGCATGCCGACCAGCGCTGCAAAGGCCGGCATGGCCGCGGCATCGCCCGCCTCCATCTTGGCAAAGGCTTCGGAATATTGCGCCGTCGCCGGCGCTTCGAACCTGGCTTGCGGCAGCGGCTCGAACGCACGCAGCGGCTCGCTGCGTCCGCGCAGCATCAGCTCCCCCACGGGACGGCCTTGAAAATTCTCAGCCGCGTTGGCGACGCTGGCGCTAACACAGATGCGCGTTCCCAGATACTTGTTGGCGGCTTCCAACCGCGCGGCGATGTTGATGGTGTCGCCATAAGCCGTGTAGTCGAAGAAGCGATTGCCACCGAAATTACCGACCAGCGCCGGGCCGGCATGGACACCGATACGGGTGGTACCGAAATTCACCCCTTTCGCCTTCCAGCGCGCCGAGAAATCCTGCGCCCAGGCGTCGAGAGCATGCGCGCAGGCGACCGCACGCGTCGCATAGTCCGGCTGATCGCCGGGTGCATTGAACAGCACCTGGATCGCATCGCCGATGATCTTGGCGACCGTTCCCTCATGCGCGAACACGATCTCGGTCATGCCGCCGACATATTCGTTGAGGAGCTGGCCGAGTGTCTGCGGAGGCGCGGTCTCGACCAGCGAGGTGAAGCCGGTGATGTCGGTGAAGAGGGTGGCGACATCGCGCCACTGCACCTCCATGCCGTCACCGTCGACATCCGCCGCCAGGCGTCGTGCGATCTCCGGCGAGAAGAAACGCGACAGCGAGGCATGGGCGCGCTCGGCTTCCGCCTGGCGCCGCCGCACGTCGCGCAGCATCTCCACATGGCGGATGGTTTTCTGGATCGTGGTTTCCAGGTCGGCGAAATCGATCGGCTTGGTCAGGAAGTCGAACGCGCCGCGGTTCATGGCGGTGCGGATATTGCTCATGTCGCCATAGGCCGAGACGATGATGGTCGACTTCTTGTCTTCGGCCTCCTGGAGCTTTGCGAGCAACGACAGACCGTCCATCCGCGGCATGTTGATGTCGGAGACCACCATGTCGACATGCGGATTCTGCTCGAGCGACTCCAGCGCCTCGATTCCGTCGCGGGCGAACATCAGGGCGAGCTGCCCATCGCGAATCTGCCTGCGAAACTTCTGCAGGATCAGCGCCTCGAGGTCCGGCTCGTCGTCGACGAAGAGGATGGTCGCAGTCATGCGGCTTGCTCGAGCCTCGTATCGATCTCCTGGCGCAGCAGAGCAAAATCGATCGGCTTGGTGAGGAGCCCGTGGGCGCCTCGCTCGATCGCCTTGCGGCGCGTCTCGGCGTCGCCATAGGCGGTGATCATGATGACGGGCACGTGCGGATAGTCGGCACGCACCTGCGGCAGCATGTCTAGTCCGCTCATGCCGGGCATGTTGATGTCGGACAAGATCAGGATCAGCGAGGGATCGCGGACCTCGGCGGCACGCCTCAACGCATCCGCCGCAGAGGGCGCAAATTCCATCTGGAAACGGCCGGCACGCAGGTCGCGCCGAAAGTGCTGCCTGAACAGCGGCTCGACGTCGGGCTCGTCATCGACGACCAGGATATAAACGTTCAAGTCTTGCCTCCGGGTGTGTCGCCCGCTGCCATCGTCCGCGGCAGAGTGATGATGAATTCGGTGAATACACCGGGCTCGGTCTTCACGTCGATGGTGCCACAGTGCTGTTTCGCCACGATGTCGTGGCTCATGGACAGGCCGAGCCCGGTGCCTTCACCGGCCGGCTTGGTCGTGAAGAACGGATTGAACAGCTTCTCCTTCACCTCGGGCGGAATTCCGGTGCCGTTGTCGCGGATCCGGATCTCCACCTTGTCGCCGAGGCTCCTGGTTGCGGCGCTCAGGGTCGGCTCGAAACCTTGCGCCGCGCCCTCCTTGCGCTTGGCCGCTGCATAGAAGCCGTTCGAGATCAGGTTGAGGAAAACGCGGGTGATCTCCTGCGGATAGATGTCCACCATGCCGGCGGCGGGGTCGAACGCACGCTCGAGCGTGATGTTGAAGCCGGGCCTTTCGGCGCGCGCGCCGTGATAGGCCAGATTGAGGCTCTCCTCCACGACTGCATTGATATCGACGAGGCGATGTTCGCCAGCCCCCTGGCGCGAATGCAGCAGCATGTTCCTGACGATGGAGTCGGCGCGCTTGCCGTGCTGCACGACCTTCTCGAGATTGCCCTTGAGCATGCCGGTCAACTCGTCGATCTCCTCCCTGGTCCTGTCGTCGAGCGAGGCCGATTGCAGGACCTCGTTGAGCTCGTCGATCAACTCGGTCGAGACTGAAGAGAAATTATTGACGAAGTTGAGCGGGTTCTTGATCTCGTGCGCGATCCCTGCCGTGAGCTGGCCGAGTGAAGCCAACTTTTCCGTCTGAATCAGGCGGCCCTGCGCAGCGCGCAGGTCCTCGAGCGAACGCGACAGCTCATCCGTGCGGTCACGCAATTCGTTGAGCAGGCGCGCATTTTCCATGGCGATCACCGCCTGCGCCGCAAAATTCGTCACCAACTCGATTTGCTTGCTGGAGAAGGCAAGAGGCCGCTGACGATAGATCAGAAGGGCGCCGATCAGGTCCCCGTCCTTGAGCATGGGAACGCCAACCAGTGTCCGCGCTCCCGCGCGCAGCGCCAGTATTGGTCCGTCATATCCTTGAGGTGTTTCGAAGAAGTCCGGCTCCGTCCTCGTATCGACGACATGCACGGTTTCCCTGGTCCTAACGATGCGGCCAATGACAGTGTTCGGAGCCGGCCGTGTCGGCTTCTGGTAGATCTGGTCCTTCAGCTCGGCCGGGACGCCGTGCATCGCGATGGCGCGGAACGTGTCTCCCTCGCGCAGATAAAGCGACCCGAACTCAGCCTGGCAGATGCGAGTGGCGTTCTCCAACATGATGCGAAATACCGGTCCCAGCTGTCCGGGGGAGATGGAGATAACCTGGAGCACTTCGGAAGTTGCGGTCTGCTGTTGCAGCGATTCGCTCAATTCCGCCGTGCGCTGCTCGACCTTCCTTTCCAAATCCGCATAGGATTCCTGCAGGCGCGCGCCCATGTCGTTGAACTGGTCCGCGAGCCCCTCGAGCTCGTCGCCGGTCTTGATCGAGATGCGTTGCGCGAAATCGCCGCTGCCGATCCGCTCGGCGCCGCTGCGCAGCGCCTGGATCGGCCCGACCATCCGGCGGGCGAGAAATATCCCGGCGAGCACCGCGAAGATCGATGCCGCCAGCAGCACGATCGCGAGCCGCTGCAGCGAGGCGTACAGCGCGGCATAGGCCTCTTCGACCGGCAGTTCGACGAACATGGTCCAATGCAGGGGCGCGATCGGAGCCGATGCGGTCAGCACCTTCTGGCCCTGGATGCTGCGCGCTTCGGGGAGCACGTCCGAGATCGTGCCCCCTCCCGCCTGCGCGGCGCGCACTTGCGCGAGGCCAGACATGTCGGTGTTGCGCAGAACGAGGCTGATGTCGGGATGGGCGATCAGGCGCCCTTCCGGGCCGACCACATAGGCGTGTCCGTGCTCGCCGACCTTAATCTGCGAGACGACGTCCCAGATCAGCTTGAGATTGACCTCCGCGATGCTGACGCCGGCATCCTTGCGGGCACCAGCCAGCGCCAGCGTCATGTAGGGTTCGGAGTCCCTGCGGAAATAGACCGGGCCGTAATAGACCTTGCGCGCGACCGCCTCGGTGAATTTTGGATCGGCCGACAGGTCAAGCCCGCTGTCAATTGCGTCCATCGCCAGCCGCGAGACCCGCAACCGCTCCTTGCCGGTCGAATCCACCTGAGCGAGCTCGGTGATAGCCGGCACCTGGCGCAGCAGCCGCAGCGCGTCGAACCGGCGCTGCTCGATCGAGCCCGCCGACCAGGGCAGCTGCGTGGTCCAGCCGAGCTGGCTCTCGATCTCCTTGACGAACTGGCCGATCTTGGCCGCGGCCGCCTCGGCCTGCTCATGCTGGACCCGGATCAGTGAGGCCTTGTGCTCGCGATAATAGAAGAAGACCTCGAACAGCCCGTTGGCGAGCAGCGCGACGGCGACGACGGCCACGAACAGCGCGACGTATTTGGCGAACAGCCGGGTCCTGATCCCGCGCCCGGCCGCTTCCCCGGACACGTTCGAGGCGGTGCTCGGCGCTGTCCTGGCTTGCGGGGTATCGGGATGGAGGGAGAGGGTCATCCCGCGGAAACTAGCAAGAAGGCCCGACCTTGTCTCTCGCCTGCGCAGCCGAGGTCCACCCCAATGGCTGCGGCCGCCGGATCGGCCGGGCCGGGACCCAACGAAAAAGGGCGGCAGCGGACCCGCCGCTGCCGCCCTTCGATTGGCTTGCTTCCGGCCTCAGGTCGGGCGCAGGGCCTTGGCGCCGAGGTCGAGCTCGTTGACCTGCTTGTTCCGCTCGGAATCGGCCGCGGCACGATGGTCGGTCGCCAGCACCACGTAGACCGCCGGCAGCACGAACAGGGTGAACAGCGTGCCGATCGACATGCCGGCGACGACGACCAGACCGATCGAGAAGCGGCTGGCCGCGCCCGCGCCGGTCGCGGTCAGCAGCGGGATCAGGCCGGTCACCATCGCGGCCGTGGTCATCAGGATCGGCCGCAGGCGGATGCGGGCCGACATCTCGATGGCCGAACGGCGGTCGAGCCGCTCCTTGATCTGGAGCTCGTTGGCGAACTCCACCATCAGGATGCCGTGCTTGGTGATCAGGCCAACCAAGGTGAGCAGACCGACCTGGGTGTAGATGTTCATGGTCGCCACGCCGAAGAACAGCGGGATCAGCGCGCCGACGATGGCCATCGGCACCGAGATCATGATCACGAACGGGTCACGCAGGCTCTCGAACTGCGCCGCCAGCACCAGGAAGATGATGATGAGCGCAAAGCCGAAGGTAATCGCGAGCTGATTGCCTTCCTGGACGTATTGCCGGGAGTCCGCCAGATAGTCGTGGCTGAAGCCGGCCGGCAGCTTCTTGGCCTCGCCCTCAAGGAAGTCCACCGCCGCGCCGACGGTCACGCCGGGCATCGGCACGGCCGAGAAGGTCGCCGAGTTCAGCTGGTTGTAGTGCGTCAGCGAATTCGGGTCGGTCCTGGTCTTGATCGAGACCACGGTCGACAGCGGGAGCTGCTGGCCGGTGTTGGTCGTCACATAGTAACCGCCGAGCGACTCCGGTGACAGTCTGTTGGCGCGCGGTACCTGCGGAATCACCTGGTAGGACCGGCCTTCGAGATTGAAACGGTTGATGTAGTTGCCGCCGAGCAGAACCGCGAGCGTAGAGCCGAGGTTCTGCATGTTGACGCCGAGATCCTGCGCCTTGCTACGGTCGATCGTGACCTGAACGCTAGGCTGGTTAAAGGCGAGGTCGCTGTCGGAGACGATGAACATGCCGCTCTTGCGCGCAGCGTCCTTCAGCTTCTCCATCTGCTCAAAGACGGTCTGGTAGCCCGCGGTCGAGTTGATGACCATCTGCACCGGCAGACCGCCGGGACCACCCGGCAAAGGCGGCAGGTTGAAGGCAAAGGCCTGCACGCCCTCGATCTTGGAAAGCTCGGCCTGCACCAGCGGCTTCAGCTGGATCGACGAGCGCTTGCGCTCGTCCCATGCCTTCAAGAGCATGCCGGCGATGCCGCCCTGCGGGCCGTTGATGCCATTCAACACGAAGCGCAGATCGGTCTCGGGGAACTTCTGGAACTCCTTGTCGAGCTTATCGCCGTAGTAATCGACATAGTCGATGTTGGCGTATTTCGGCGCCTTGGTCACCGCGAAGACGATGCCCTGGTCTTCTTCCGGCGCCAGTTCCTTCGAGGTGTGCATGTAGAGGAAGCCGACGAGACCGAGGATGGTCACCGCGAACAGGCCGGTGATCGCCTTGTAGTCGAGCGAGCGGTCGAGCCTGCGGCCATACCAGCGCGTCATCGCGCCGAACACCCGGTTCACGAGCTTCGCGAAGCGGCCTTCCTCGGTGTTCTTGAGGAGCACGGAGCACATCATCGGCGACAGCGTCAGCGCGATCACGCCTGATACGATCACCGAGCCGGCAAGCGTGAAAGCGAATTCGCGGAACAGCGAGCCGGTCAGGCCGCCGAGGAAGCCGATCGGGGCGTACACCGCGGCGAGCGTGATCGTCATCGAGATGACGGGACCGACGATCTCGCGCGCGCCTTCCATCGCCGCCTGTACCGGCGTCTTTCCTTCTTCCAGATGGCGGTGGATGTTCTCCACCACCACGATGGCGTCGTCGACCACGAGACCGATCGCGAGCACCATCGCAAGCAAGGTCAGCAGGTTGAAGCTGAAGCCCAGCGCCAGCATCAAAGTACAGACGCCGATCATCGACAACGGAATGGTGACGACCGGGATGATGACCGAGCGCAGCGAGGCCAGGAACAGGAAGATCACCACGATCACGATGATCACGGCTTCGCCCAGCGTCTTCTCCACCTCGTCGATCGAGGATTGGATGAACTTGGTCGAGTCGTAGGCGACCTTCATCTTCATCGAGGGTGGCAGATTGCGCTCAAGCTCCGGGAACAGCGCCCGCACGCCCTTGACCAGCGTCAACGGATTGCCTTGCGGCGTTGCGTTCACGCCAATGAAGATCGCATGCTCGCCGTTGAAGGCGACGCTTGCGTCAGTGCTTTGCGCGGCAAGCTCGACTGTCGCGATATCCTCCATCCGCACAAAGCCACCGTCCTTGGCCTTGACGATCATCTTCCGGAACTGGTTGACGTCGGTGAGGCTGGTGTTTGTCGAGATGTTGGAAACGATCAGATAGCCTTTGGTCTGCCCCGCCGCCGACTGGAAGTTGTTGGCCTGGATGGCAGCGGCGACGTCCGCGGGCGAAACGTTGCGGCCGGCCATCTTCATGGGATCAAGCCACAGCCGCATCGCAAAGGTCTGACCACCGAGAATATCGGCTGAGGCGACGCCGTCGACGGTCGACAGCACCGGCTGCACCACGCGCGTCAGATAATCCGAGATCGCCGAGCCGGACAGCTCCTCTGAGGAGAAGCCGAGATACATCACGGCCGTGGTCTGGCCCGTGGTCTTGGTGACGATCGGGTCGTTCGATTCCTTCGGGATCAGGTATTTGACCGAGTTCGTCTTCGCCAGCACCTCGGTGAGCGCCTGGTTCGGATCGAAGTTCAGCTTGATGTAGACCTGGATCGTCGAGGTGCCGAGCACCGAGGACGAGGTCATGTAGTCCACGCCTTCGGCGGAGGCGACCGCCTGCTCGATCGGCGTCGTGATGAAGCCCTGGATCAGGTCTGCGGATGCGCCGGGATAGACGGTCGTGATGTTGATGACCGTGTTCGACAGCTTCGGATATTGCCGGATCGGCAGCACCATTGCCGCGCGCAGGCCGATCAGGAGGATCAGCAGGCTGACGACGACCGACAGAACCGGGCGCTTGATGAAAATATCGGTAAAGGCCATCGCGGCGATCTCGATTTCTTTTGTCTCACGATGCGTGATCCGGCCGGGCCGGATCACGCGAGGATGTTGTCAGTAGCGCGGCGGCTGCGCCGGAATCTGCGGAGCCGGGTCGGTCGAAATCGACACCGCCGCGCCCGATTGCAGCTTGAGCTGGCCGACGGCGACGACCTTGTCACCCGCCTTCAGACCCTTGACGATCTCGACGCGGCCTTCGACCCGGCTGCCGGTCTGCACGAAGGTGCGCACGGCGGAGAGGCTGGTCTTGCCGTCCTCTTCCTTCTTCTCGGTGATCACGAACACGGAGTCGCCGTACAGCGTGTAGTCGACCGCCGTTTCCGGCACGGTGATCACCGCCGGCTTCTCCGGCAGCACCACCGTCGTGGTCACGAACATGCCGGGCTTCAGGATCTTCTCGGGATTGGCGATCGTTGCCTGCACGCGGATGTTGCGGGTGTCGGCAGCGATCTGCGGCTCGATCGTGGTGATCTTGCCGTCGAAGGTGCGGCCCGGATAGGCGTCGACCTTCAGCCGAACGGTCTGGCCGACCTTGAGGTTGCCGGAATCCTTTTCCGTCACCGTGAAGTTGGCCCACAGCTCCGACAGGTCGGTCAGCGAGACGATCGCGGTGCCTGCCGTCAGATACTGGCCGACCTCCACCTTGCGCATGCCGAGATCGCCCGAGAACGGTGCGCGCACCAGCTTCTGCGAAATCAGCGCCTCGGTCTTGGCGATCCCCGCTTGCGCCTGGTCGTAGGCAGCCTGCGCGGTATCGACGGTCGCCTGCGGGCCGAACTGGCGCGAGGCCAGCTGCTTGGCGCGGTCGAGCGAGAGCTGCGCGACGGTCGCCTGCGCCTTGTAGTTGGCGAGGTCACCTTGATCCGGCGCGTCGAACAGCTGCACCAGCGGCGTGCCGGCTTCGACACGCGTACCCGGCTCGAACTTGATCTCGGTGACGCGGCCGTTGACATCGGCGCTGACGTCGACCTGGTGCACGGCGACGAGGCTGCCGACCGCGGTGAGCAGGTTCGGCACCACCTCCGACTTCGCCTCGGCCGCACTGACGGCCGTCGGCGGCGGCTTGTTGTTGGCGAAGAACTGCTTGATCATCTGGCCGCGGAAATTATTGAACCAGACGAGACCACCGACGAGCACGGCAAGCAGCGTGCCGACGATGATAAACCAGCGTACCGGCCGGACCGGACGCTTGGGAGCCTTGTTGTCGATCGGTTCGCCCGAAATCTTGTGTTCGGCTACGATGTTCATGTCATGCACTTTCTGCAATCGCCGTCTTGCCCGCATCCGCGGCCTGATCGCGGCCCAAATGCGAAGCAATTGCGGCGTCGTTAAGTCCGATACCCCTCAGGAGAAACTCACAGAGCTGCCGCTCGAGGTCACCCGCCTTGCCGTAGGCGAGGCAAGGCGCGGCCGGCAACCTGGTCAGCGCAGCCGTCATCACCGTGTGATGCGCAAACCAGAACAGGTTGAGCGGATCGCCGCTGAATGGCCGCGCGTCACCGCTGGACACCGCACGCTCGAGCGAGGCGAGGAAGACCGCCCCGATCAGCTTCTCGATTTTGGCATATAGCAGACGGGCGAATTCGCCATCATCCAAATGGCTCGTGGCCATCAGTCGCAGGCGCTGCGCTTCTTCCTGGTCGGGACCGTCGGCGATGTGGAGGAAGTGCTGGACCATGCCGCGGATCAACTCGACCAGGGTGGCCGTCGACGGTTCCCGCTCCAGCAGCTCGATGAGCGCCGGGTCCGCCTCGCATTCGTCGCTGAGGATTTCGGCGTAGAGCGCCGCCTTGGACGGGAAATGCTTGAACAGCAGCGCCTCGGAAATGGCAGCAGCGGCCGCCACGCTCTTCGTCGTGGTGCCGTTATATCCGTGGCGGGCAAAGCAGCGTTTCGCGGCACCGAGGATCAATTGACGCCTCAGGTCGCTCGTCATACGCAATGAGCTCATGATAGTGAGTAAGCACTCACCCACGCAAAAGTCAAGCATTATACTGCACCGCAACCTGCATGCGGTGTAGAATTAGTCGAAATTGATCCAGCCTGCACGGCCCGCGTGCAGGATGTCGGGAGCAGACCGGCTAGATCGGCTGGAAGCCGAGGTCCCCGCGGATCCGGTTGACGATGTAGGTCCCGTCCCGGGTCGGCAGAATTCGCTCCAGATTGGCGCTGCCGATCTTCACATTGGCAAATCGGGGGCCCACCGACACGTCATGGACGGCTTTGGCGAAGGCCTCGACCTCGGCCATGGTCGAGATCGACTGGCTGTCCTTGATGCCGCAGGCCCTGGCGACACCGACGAGGTCGGCGGCGGCCGAGGTGTGGCTGGTCTGGCCGCCGGTCTCGCCATAGGCCTCGTTGTCGAGCACTGCGATCGAGAGATTGGCCGGCTTCTGCAGCCCGATGGTGGCAAGGCTGCCCAGGCCCATCAGCATCTCGCCGTCGCCGGTGATGACCAGCGCCGGAAGTTTCGGCTGTGCCAGCGCCAGACCCAGCCCGATCATCGCCGCGCCGCCCATGCCGCCCCAGAGATAGAAGTTGCGGGCATGGTCACCGGCCGCGCACATGTCGTTGGTGGAAGCACCGAGGCCGCCGATCGCGACGACGTCCTTGCGGTTCGCAAGCAGGGTGGAGACCACCTGGCGGCGGTCGAGGAGATTGGCCTTGCTCATTTGGTGAAAACCTTGGCGCCGATCAGGCGCTGCGACAGGAGGACAGCAGTGGGCGTGAGCGCGTTGTAGGCCTGGGAGGCGGCGGCCTCGAGCACAGCCGGCACTTCAGCCGCGTGCGAGGCGCGCAGCACCTGGACGCCAGAGAGTTCGAACACGCCCTGCGTGGTCGAGCCCATCGGCACCTGCCACGGATTGAACTCGCCCCACTCGCCGCGCATGGTCACGAGCGTCAGGAACGGAAAGCGCAGGATCGGGATCAGCGACAGCATGTTGATGCAATTGCCGACGCCGCTCGACTGCATCAGCAAGACGCCGCGCTGGCCGCCGGCCCAGGCGCCGGCGAGCAGCGCCACGCCCTCCTCCTCCGTCGTCAGCGCAATGCCGCGCATGGTGGAGGAGTCCAGCACGCGCTGGATCAGTTTCGAATGGCCGGCATCGGGCACGTAAGGCACCTGCCGGACGTCGAAGCGTTGCAGGGTCGCGAAAATATCGTCGGGCCAGTTCGGCACCGTGTCGGCAGCGTCAGCGCGTGCGTGCATTTTCCCGTCCGGTCGGCTAGCAAGGTGCAACGACTGTAGACGCATGCGTGCGCCGACCAGAACAACAAAAACGGCATAACGGCTTTAACCGGCGAGTATAACGGGATGAACGCAGATGCGAAGGCGCTGGCGGCCAGCTTCGACCTCGAGAAGCTGACGCCTGAATTCTACGACAACCCCTATCCGACTTATCGTGCACTGCGGGAGAACGCGCCGGTCAAGCGCCTGCCGAACGGCACCGTGTTCCTGACCCGCTATGACGATCTCGTCACCACCTACAAGAACACGAAATCGTTCAGCTCGGACAAGAAGCGCGAGTTCGCACCGAAATACGGCGACACCCCGCTCTACGAGCACCACACCACCAGCCTCGTCTTCAACAATCCGCCGGCGCACACCCGCGTGCGCCGCCTGATCATGGGTGCGCTGTCGCCGCGCGCGATCGCGGGGATGGAGGGCGACATCGTCAAGCTGGTCGACGGCCTGCTCGACGCCATCGCGGCCAAGGGCGCTTGCGAGCTGATCGAGGATTTCGCCGCATCGATTCCCATCGAGGTGATCGGCAATCTGCTCGACGTGCCCCATGAGGAACGCGGGCCGCTGCGCGACTGGTCGCTGGCGATCCTGGGCGCGCTCGAACCCGTGGTGTCGACGGAAGTCGCCGCGCGCGGCAACAAGGCGGTGACGGATTTCCTCGCCTATCTCGAAACGCTGGTGGCGCGGCGGCGCGCCAAGCCGGGCAATCCCGAGCGCGACGTACTGACGCGGCTGATCCAGGGCGAGGAGAACGGCGAGCGGCTGACCGAGAAGGAGCTGCTGCACAATTGCATCTTCCTGCTCAATGCCGGCCACGAGACCACCACCAACCTGATCGGCAACGGCCTCGTCGCGCTCGACCGCAATCCGGACCAGAAGCAGCGCCTGATCGACACCCCGGACCTGATCAAGACCGCGGTCGAGGAGATGCTGCGCTATGAGAGCTCGAACCAGCTCGGCAACCGCATGACCACCGAGAAGGTCGAGCTCGGCGGCGTCATGCTCGAGGCCGGCACGTCGGTGACGCTGTGCATCGGGGCGGCCAACCGCGATCCCGAGCAGTTTCCCGACCCCGAACGTTTCGACATCGCGCGGACGCCGAACCGGCATCTCGCCTTCGCCACCGGCGCACATCAATGCGCCGGCATGGCGCTGGCGCGGCTGGAAGGGGCGATTGCGATCTCCCGCTTCCTGGCGCGCTTCCCGAACTATGCCGTGAGCGGTCAGCCGGTGCGCGGCGGACGGGTGCGGTTTCGCGGATTTTTGAGCGTGCCCTGCTCGATCGGGTGACGCCTCCAAACAAAAGGTCGAAAACAACCCCATGCACAGTAGAGGCCGGGTCGACGAACGACAAACCGTGGTTCCGCAGAACCATCTGATGTTTCGGGCAAATCGGGCTGCGCCGCGCAAATGGTGCATGAAGGCTTCCAAGGCGGCTTGCTGATCCCCAAATCAAGCTGAAGGCCGCCGGTGCAGTCGGTCGACGCCCGCGCGCCATGGAGTGACGACAGATGAGCTCGTCGGTCATTGATTTCATCGCAACGGAAGCCCGCTTCGGGGCCCGCAATTACGAGCCGATCGGGGTCGTCCTGTCACGCGGCGAAGGTGTCTGGGTCTGGGATACCGAAGGCAACCGTTATCTCGATTGCCTCTCGGCCTATTCGGCGGTCAGCCAGGGCCATTGCCACCCCAAGATCCTGGCGGCGATGGTCGAACAGGCGCACAGGCTGACACTTACCTCAAGGGCTTTCCACAACGACCAGCTCGCCTTGTTCTACGAGGAGATCGCGGCGCTCACCGGTTCCCACAAGGTGCTGCCGATGAACAGCGGCGCGGAGGCGGTCGAAAGCGCGATCAAATCGGTCCGCAAATGGGGCTATGAGGTGAAGGGTGTGCCGGACGGCCAGGCCGAGATCATCGTCTGCGCCAACAATTTCCACGGACGCACGCTGGGCATCGTCGGCTTTTCAACCGACCCCGAGACACGCGGACACTTCGGGCCGTTCGCGCCGGGCTTCAGGATCATCCCGTTCGGCGACGCCGCGGCGCTGGAGGAGGCCATCACCCCAAACACAGTTGCCTTCCTGGTCGAGCCGATCCAGGGCGAAGCCGGTGTCATCATTCCTCCGGCCGGCTACTTCACGAAGGTGCGGGAGCTCTGCACCGCCAACAACGTGATGCTGGTGCTCGACGAGATCCAGACCGGGCTCGGCCGCACCGGCAAGCTGCTCGCCGAACAGCACGAGGGTATCGAGGCAGACGTGACGCTGCTCGGCAAGGCCCTGTCCGGCGGCTTCTATCCGGTATCGGCCGTGCTCTCGAACAACGACGTGCTCGGGACATTGAGGCCCGGGCAGCACGGTTCGACCTTCGGCGGCAACCCGCTTGCCTGCGCGGTGGCGCGCGCGGCGCTGCGCGTGCTGGTCGAGGAAGGCATGATCGAGAACGCGGCCCTGCAGGGCGCGCGCTTTCTGGAAGGCTTGAAGGACATTCGCGCCAATACGATCCGCGAGGTGCGCGGGCGCGGCTTGATGCTGGCGATCGAGCTGCATCCCGAGGCCGGCCGCGCACGCCGCTACTGCGACGCGCTTCAGGGCAAGGGCATCCTCGCCAAGGATACCCATGAGCAAACGATCCGCATCGCTCCGCCGCTGGTGATCACAAGCGACCAGGTCGACTGGGCGCTGGAGCGGCTCGCCACCACCCTGACGCAGGACTTCTCTTGAGGCTGCCTGCGTCGGAAGATCGCAATGCCGGCCGTGGCCAACAACGAACGATTCCGCCAGCTGTGCGTTGAATGTCGTGGGCGATTACGAGCTGGGAGCGACGATCATGCTTCCGCGTGGCGTTTGCCTGACGGCTGTTTTAGTTGGTGCCTCGATGCTGGCGGTGAGCGTTGGCGCGTTCGCCCAAGGACCCGGCCAGGGACATGGAAGAGGCGGGCCACCGGGGCCTGCCGCAGCGCCGGCACCACGGCCAGCAGCACCGCCGCCGGCGATGGCCCGTCCGGCGGCGCCGCCAGCCATGGCACGTCCCGCCGCGCCGGCATTCCATCCGCCGGCCATGCCGCAGCGACCGGCCATGGCGCCACATCCTGCGCCGCATATTGCCTCACCGCCACCGCGCCCGGCCCCGCATTTCGCTGCACCGCCACCGCGGGCGGCTCCGCACGTGGCGGCGCCGCGGCCTGAATTCCACCGGGCGCCGGCAGCACCGCAACGTCCGGCCATGGCCCCCCGGCCGACGCCGCACATCGCTGCTCCCTCGGCTGCTCCCTCGGCCGCCCCCTCGCGGCCCAGCGGACCGCCGGCCGCG
The DNA here is from genome assembly GCF_014198245.1 of Bradyrhizobium sp. cir1. GTDB lineage: Bacteria > Pseudomonadota > Alphaproteobacteria > Rhizobiales > Xanthobacteraceae > Bradyrhizobium. The sequence continues at coordinate 115,856 of NZ_JACIHE010000012.1, read as the reverse complement.
AGCGAGCGGCTGTCGCGACGGGATCAAATCGAACAGCGCGCGCAGCAGCACCAGCAGCAAATCCAGCAGCACCAGCAGATGGTGCAGCAGCGCCAGCGCGACATGCTGTCGCGCCAGACCACGGAGCGTCAGACCCGGATCGATCGCCTGCAGCAGCGCGTGCAGCAACTCCAGTCGCAGAAGCCGGAAGGCGCGCGGGCGTTGCGCGAGCAGCAACGGACGCTCCAGACGCAGAACCGCTTGCTTCAGCGTGAGCAGCGCGCGCAGCAAAGCGACCTGGCGCGCCAGCAGCGGCTTGGGCTACAGGCGCCGGTCGGGCGCGCGGCAGCTACTGCAGCTACTGCGGCCGCTGTGCAGGCCGCCACGCGCGGGCGGTTTACCGAGCGCTTCCGCGAGCAGGCCACTCCGCTAAGCCAGGCGGCGCTCATCACCCGCCAGAGCGGCTGGGCTCCCCGAGAGGCCTGGCGGCACCGCCATCCTGCGATCTTCGTGGCGTGGCTCGGGCCCGTGTTCTGGCCTTACGCCTATTCCGACATTTTCGACTACACGTTCTGGTCCTATGCCTATGACCCCGGCTATTGGGCGTACGCATATGACGACTTCGTCGACACCGTGTACTGGGGCGGTGACAGTCCCTATTCCGCCTATGCCAGCATCAGCCCGTATGATTATCCGCAAGCCGGCGGCGGCTACCGCGCGCGCCAGCGCGCCAGCGTGAGCCCGCAAACGCTGCAGCAATTGTGCGGTACCCCGGACAAGGGCGTCACCGCCTGGCCGCTGGCCGACATCGCGCAGGCGGTTCGGCCGACACCGGAGCAACGCGCACTGCTCGACGAATTGAAGACCGCGGCGGCCAACGCAGCCGATGTGTTCAAGGATTCCTGTGCGAACACCTATGCACTGACCCCGCCCGGCCGCCTGCGCGCGATGATGAACCGCGTCAGCGCGACGCTGGAGGCCGTCAAGATCGTGCGACCGGCACTGGAGAATTTCTACAACTCGCTCAGTGACGAACAGCAGGCCCGCTTCAATGCGCTCGGTCCCAATGTCGGCGAGCGCTCGCCGCAGCAGCAAGCCAGTGCCGAAGGCTGTGGCGATCCGAAATCCGGCCTGACCCAGCTGCCGATCCAGAGGATCGAGGCTGTGCTCCACCCCGCCGGCAAGCAGAAGGAGGCGCTCGACCGCCTCAGTGAAGCGACAGCCAAGGGCGTTGAAGGCCTGCAGGCGGCTTGCCCGAACGATGTACCGCTGACACCGGTCGGACGGCTGGAGGCGATGCAGCACCGGCTCGAGGCGATGCTGACGGCCGCCAAGCTGGTCGAGCCTGCGCTGGACGAGTTCTATGCCACGCTGAGCAGCGAGCAGAAGGCGCGCTTCAACACGCTGCAGCAGGTCGCAGGCCCGTGAGACGGGCCCCCGTTCTCTCGTTGCGATTTGCGCAGCGGTCGAACGAAGCGAGATGACTAGTACTCATTAAGCGGCTGGCCGACCGGTGTCGGGTTAACCTCCAACAGGTCGCAGGAGCATCATATAACTGCAAGCAGGCTCATGAGGCGTCTGAAGGGAGCAATGAGTTCTATGACCTTGAGAATCTTTTCGCTTTTGGCCGTGCTGATCGCATTTGGTGCAGCAGCCTGGGCGCAGGACAAGAAAGTCGATCTCGGCGAGAAAGAATATCGAGCTAATTGCGCAGTCTGCCATGCTATCGATGGCAAGGCCCTGACGGCCCCATACAGAGAGTTTTTGAAGATCGCGCCGGTAGACCTTACTGTACTTGCAAAGAAAAATAACGGCGTGTTCCCCATCAACCGAGTGTATGAAGTAATCGATGGAAGAGCAGCCGTGCAAGCGCATGGCCCACGCGAGATGCCAGTGTGGGGTACGGAGTATAGCGTTAAGGCTGCGGAGCATTACATTGATGCCCCCTACGATCCAGAGGCTTACGTGCGCACCCGAATCCTCTTACTCGTGGATTATCTCTATCGGATCCAACAGAAATAGCGGATGAGGTTCTGGCTGGCGTGCCCCACGAGAATCGACTCCGCTCAGAGCTCTCGATCGAGCTAAATCTTGCCGCGCCACGCATGGAGCGTCTCCGACTGCCGCGATGCGATCGGCCTTGATCGACGCCCGTTCATTCGGCATGAATGCTTGCCGGCACTTCCGGAGCCGATCACCTGGTGCCGTGTATGAACACTTGCATCTCCTCCAGGGTCAGCTTGCCATCTTTATTGCTGTCCATCGCCTTGAAAATCCGTTCGTGAGCTGCCTGAAACTCCGGCAGTGAGATGGTCCCATCGCCGTCGCCGTCCATCAGAGCGAACATCATGCGCATCATAAAGGGTGATCCCATCGCGCTCCCACCCATCATGCCGCGCCCCATCATACGTCCTCCCATCATTCCGTGCCCCATCATGCCGCCTTGCCCCATCGTGCTCGCGCCTTCCTGGCCCGTGGGATGGGATTGCATTTGTTGCTGATCTGGCTGGGGTGTCATTCGGTCCTGTGCGATCGCACCGACCGGGCCGTACGTCAGCATGAGAGCGGATATCGTGAGTCCCAGAACGCGCGCGTACATTTCGAACCTCCTCCGAAACGTGTAGCCTGTCTCATTAATTCGGCACGAGTAATATTGATCCTCTGGTCCCAGCCTTCGCCTACGCCCCCCGCACACACTACGACCGCGTGCAAGAGCAGCTTCGGGTCAAAAGCGCCGCTTTACCTCTCCCCGACGGGGAGAGGTAAATCGAGCCCTGAGCCCACATCGATTCAACCAAATCTCATCCCGCACTAAAGCGCGATGAGATTTGGATGAATCGTCATCGCGGTTTAGGTTGTTGTTCACGCATGATCTTTCCGGAAAACCGCTTCGCACTTTTCCGGATCATGCTTTAGGACACGCGCTTGAAGCCCGGAGATTTCCACGTCCCCTCGCCAGCCGGCAGGATCGATGGCGGCGTGGTTTTCGGCCAGTACAGCCGCATGACCACATAGACCAGACCATCCGGCGCCGGCAGCCAGTTGGCCTCCTTGTCGGCTCCGGGCGACTTGTTCTGGACGTAGATCGTCAGCGAGCCGTCGGAGCCGAGCTTCATGTGCGGCTGCATCGGGGAGTTGATCAGGTAGCGGTTGATCGGGTTCTTCACCAAAAGCTGCGTCTTGCCGTCATACATCGTCACCGACCAGAAGGCGTTGACCGGCGGCAGCTGCCCCGCCGGGAAGGTCAGCGTGTAGTTCGACTTCGAGCAGTCGAGTTCCTTGCCATCGGCGTCCACTTTGCCCAGGGGGTACATGGCCTCCACCGCGTCGTTGCCATAGATGCCGGCCTTCGCGGCTGCTGCGCGCAGGAGCCAGTCGCCATGAAAGAATGCGGCATCACCGAACGCCGCGCTGACGCGCCAGCCGTTGACGTCCTTGCCGAGGCTCGCAACCGCCTCGGTGACCTTGCGCTCGCCCTCCGTCATGCCAAGCAGGATCTCGGCCTTGTCTTCCAGCGACAGGCTGCGGAAATCAAAGCTCTTGCCCGGCCCCACGCCGATCCGCGCCAGTTGCTCGCGGATCCAGCGTTCCTCCGGCAGCGCCGGCGCGAATTGAAGCGCGAAATCCAGATATTCGAAGAACTCGGTGCGGACGAGATCCTTCTCGAATTTGGGGAAAGAAAGCGCCGACGCCAGCGTGGGCGCGGGCTGGTTCAGGAAGCTGGAAAGTGGCTGCGCCTTGTAGCCGGCCTGAATCTTCTTGACGGCCTCGATATCGGCCGGGTCGAACAACTGCGTGCGGAGCAGTCCCAAGCAGAAATCGGTGGTCGACCGAAACACCTTCTTGATGCCGGCCGGTGTCGAACCAGTCCATCGCGGGCCGGCGACCATATAACTTCCCGCATCGCTGCCGGTGGCGCGCGTGCCGACATAGCCAAAATTGTACGTATTGAGGTCGTTTAGCTGCAGCGAATAGTAGCGCCTGGGATCGATCGCCGGCACCGAAAAGACAAGGGGCTCGGCCCGCAGGTCCAGCCATGCGAACGAATACGGCGTGTCGCTGTTGGGCGTGACGATGGCCGTATCTTCGTATGTGTAAACGCGCGCCTCGTTGACCAGCGTATTGAACGGCGCCTTGTACTGCCCTGACGACTTGTCCACGGCGTACTCGTACATAATGCCATAGGACATCACGATCGGCAGGCCATAGATGAAGCCGGCCTCGGCGATGTCCTTGGCCTTGAAGAATCCCGGACGCTCGGACTGAGCCCAGGCTCGGCTTGAACTTGCGGCAGTTGCCGTAATCGTCGCCAACGCGGCAGATCGGAGAAAATCGCGCTTCGTCAGCCCGTGCGGACTCTGGGTCGATCGCTTTTGCATCAAACACTCCCTTTCCAATATGACGGACGGCAGCGCGCGGCCGAGGCCTGAGCACGACACCGGCCCGCGCGAAATAGCCTGCAGACGTGTCGCGATCCGATTTGATTTAGATCAATGTTGGGTTGCAACAGCGTCTTGCGCCTGTCACCCTTCAGGAATGGCTGGAAGTTGTAGCCATCGAGATGAACCCTGAAGGTCTGTCGCCGACCTTCAGGCCGGTGAGTAGCTTTGCCTGGTCGCAGGGGCTCTTCGGCGAAGGTCCACCTTGGGTCAAGGGCTGCCTTGGCCCGCTCGCATCGCCCTGTTCAGGCACCTACGCGAAGCAGACCTCTCGGCGCTTGCACCAGATCCGCGTGTCTCAAGCGACGGATTCGACCGGCAGGCCGGCGGCTTTCCATTCGGGGTAGCCGTCCTCGAGCCGGCGGACGCGATAGCCTCGCGGCCGGAGCGCAGCAACCGCTTCGAACGAAAGGACGCACCAGGGACCGCGGCAGTAGGCGATCACCTCGCGGCCTTTAGGAAGTTCGCCGAGGCGTCGCTCCAGTTCGGCAAGCGGGATGTTGAGCGCGCCCGGCAGATGGCCAAGAGCGAACTCGTCTTCGGGCCGGACATCGAGCACCGTCACCAGATCGTCGTGCAATCTCGCGACCAGATCATCTCGCAAGACCGGCTCGAGCGCGTCGCGGGCGTGGAAGTAGTCGGTCACGACGCGGCCGATCTCTGCGATGTTCCGCTCGCCGACACGACCCAGCGCCTTGGTCAGCGCGACCACTTCGGCATCGCCGGCCAAGCGATAGAGAACATGTTTACCCCGCCGCTCGGTCTCGACGAGACGCGCGCGCCTGAGGATCTGCAGATGGCGGGATGTATTGGCGAACGTCAGATGAGCACGGGCCGATAGCTCCTCGACGCTGCGCACGCCCTGGGCGAGGTGCTCCAACAGCTCAAGCCGATGTGCATGGCCCAACGCCTGCGCCACCTCGGCGAGATTTTCATAGATCGCGTGTTTCGGTCCGGTGCTTGACACGGCAGCTCCTGAATATATCATTCAGCAGATCGATTGAATATTATCTAGCTGCTCTCGGAGAGGAGTGCAAGCCCATGATCCTGCGCCAGTTCTTGCATAGCGATCCCGTCGGCATCTCCTACCTCTTCGGCTGCGGCGGCAAGGCAGCCGGCGCGGTCGTAGATCCTGTCGGCGATATCCAGCCCTATCTGCGAGCCGCCGACAATGCCGGCATGCGGATTCACTTCGTCATCGATACGCATGTCCATGCCGACCACCTCTCGGCGGGCCGGGCTCTCGCCGAGGCGACGGGGGCACCCTACGTGCTCTCGTCGGCCGCGAGCGTGTCGTTTCCGTTCAAGGGTGTGAGCGACGGCGAAGTCCTTCCGCTCGGCAACGTCACGGCAACTGTTCTGCACACGCCGGGCCACACGCCCGAGCACATCTGCATCCTTGTGACGGATCGGACGCGCGCAGACGAACCCTGGTTCGTTCTGACCGGCCACACCCTGATGGTCGGGGATCTCGGCCGTACCGAACTCGCGGTCAGCGCTGAGGAAGGCGCAAAACAACTGTTTCGCAGCATGCGCAGGCTGCAGGGCCTGCCGGACCATGTCGAGGTACTGCCCGGCGCCTATGCAGGATCGGTCTGCGGTCGCCGGCTGAGCGGGAAACCATGGTCGACCATCGGCTTCGAGAAGCGGCACAATCAAGCGTTCGCGATCGAGAACGAAGTCGAGTTTGTTCGCTTCATGGTCGCCGAGATTCCGCCGGCGCCGCCGGAAGCCGCGAAGATCAGGGCCGCCAATTCGGGCGTCACGGCCGCCGCGGCCTGATGCCATGAGCGACGCGGCAGCTGCCCCGGGAGGTCCGAATTCGGTCAAGCTAGGGCTGACGGAAAACTGGCCACAGTTCGCTCTCCTCGTCCTCATCAACGCCTTCGTGGGCGGGATGGTCGGAATCGAACGAACCGTCGTGCCGCTGATCGGTGCCGAGGAGTTCAAGATCGGCTCCACAACTCTTGTCGTCTCCTTCATCGTCAGCTTCGGCGTGGTGAAGGCGTGCGCCAACCTGATCTCAGGCCAGCTCGCCGACGCCTGGGGACGCAAGTCCGTTCTGATCCTCGGATGGCTCGTCGGCCTTCCCGTGCCTTTCATGATCATCTGGGCGCCAAGCTGGGAATGGGTGATCGCCGCCAATGCCCTTCTCGGGATCAACCAGGGCCTTGCCTGGTCGATGACCGTGATCATGAAGATCGATCTCGTCGGACCGAAATCGCGCGGCCTGGCGGTGGGCCTGAACGAATTCGCCGGCTATCTCGCGGTCGGCGTGACGGCCTATCTCACCGGATATCTTGCGTCGAAGTACGGGCTGCGGCCGGCGCCGATCTACCTCGGTGTGGCCTATGCGATCTCCGGCGCCGCGCTCTCGATCCTCTTGGTGCGCGACACGCGCGAGCACGTCCGGCTGGAGACTGCGGCGCATGCGTGTCAGGCGTCTCCGATCAGCTTCCGGGAGATCTTCGTCCTCACCTCGTTCAGGGATCGGAATCTGTTCGCCGCGTCGCAAGCGGGGCTGGTGAACAACCTCAACGATGGCATGAGCTGGGGCATCTTCCCGCTGTTTTTCGCCTCCTTCGGTCTCGCCGTCGATCGGATCGGCCTATTGAAGGCCGTCTATCCGGCGACGTGGGGCATCCTCCAGGTCGCCACGGGTCCTCTGTCCGACCGCTGGGGCCGCAAGGGCCTGATCGTAGCCGGCATGTGGGTGCAGGCCGCGGGTTTGCTCCTGACCGGGGCGACCAGTCGTTTCGAGTGGTGGCTCGTCGGCAGCCTCCTGCTCGGACTTGGCACCGCCATGGTGTATCCGAGCTTGATCGCCGCCGTATCCGATGCCTCGCACCCAAGCTGGCGCGCGCGCTCGCTCAGCGTCTACCGCTTCTGGCGCGATCTCGGCTACGCAATCGGAGCGTTATCGGCCGGCATCATCGCGGATCGATTCGGACTTTCGGCGGCCATCATCTCGATCGCCGTCCTGACGTTCATTTCCGGCGCCGTCGTAGCGGTGTCGATGCGAGAACGCGCCGCGGATTCGATTGACGTCGCGCAAAAAGCGAGCCGGCCGGCGAAGTAAGAACAGCCTCGTTTCTGACCTCACGCGGAAATCGTCTTCGGCTCAACATCATTCGTGCTTGTGGTCGCGTTGCACTGCTGGAAGTGAGAAGACAACGCAAGATCGGCCAGATGCTCCCAGTATTCTGCTTCTGCGAGCAGCTTCCACTTGTTCATGCTGTTGTAGGCGGCCTGTTGACGGCACAGTGAGCTCATCGCACGCAAGCGTCGCACCTTATCCACTGCGAACCTCCCCTCACGCTCGCTTGTTTGCAAGCGCATTTGTGTTGTCACAGCTTCGCAGATCGAATTGACGGGTGATAGTCCGGTGTTTGACGGTGAATCGATGACAGCGCAATCGTCTGACTTTTCACCGAACAGTCATCGCAAAACCAGAGCGCGTGCGAACGCATCGTCGATGTCCGGTTCGCCTCGACACCGACCCCTTTGTGCAACCGCAGCAAATGTCGCGATGGGCACAGGAAGAGACACTTCCCCCGGCGCTGCGCGGGGCGGCCTAAGAGGCCGCCCCGCCATGCTGATCATGAATACAGGTTATTTTGCCATCGCCGTCCTGGCGGCCTCGATTTTCGCCTTCACGGAATCGAGGTTGAAGCTAGCGCCCTTCTGCATCGGCGGAAACTCGATCGCGGTCATGGCCAGCTTCTCGACCTCCTGTTGAACGAACACGAAGCGCCAGAATTCATATTTGAACCAGTCGAAGTATTGTTGCGCGCCGTATTTGGTCCCGCTATCGGGCCAGCCCGTTCGCTCGAACGGATCCAGGCGAAGGTTGATCAGGTAGGGGACGTCAACCTTGGCCTTTTCGCCCAGCCACCCCCCGGGCTGGTCGATGAAACGATACTTGTAGTCGTCGATGCGCACGGCCCCCAGCTCGCTCTCGCCGAAGTACCAGATTTCGTGTCGGTTCGACGGCCCCTTGCCGGTGATCATGTCCATCTGATTGTAACCGTCCAGGTGGCACTTGTAGGTGCGGTCGCCGATTTGCTTGCCCTTCTTCAGTTCCTCGACAATGTTCGGGTTGCCGGCAGCCGCCAGCAAGGTCGGGAACCAGTCCAGCCCGGAGATGATGCCGTTCTCGACCTTGCCCGCCGGCACCTTGCCCGGCCAGCGGATCATCGCCGGCGCGCGGAAGCCGCCTTCCATGACCGTACCTTTGCTCTGCGCGAAGGGTGTCTGTCCGCCATCCGGCCAAGTGAAGACCTCGGTGCCGTTATCCGTGGTGAAGATGACAATGGTGTCGTCATCTACGCCCATGTCCTTGAGTTTTTTCATGACGAGGCCGACATCGTCGTCGAGCTGCGCCATGCCGGCTTCATGAATCGACCAGCCGTTCTTGGAGTTGCGCATCGCCTGGTACTTCGGCGACAAATGCGTGACGATGTGCATGCGGGTCGGATTGAGCCACAGGAAGAACGGCTTGTTATCGGCCTTGGCCCTTTCAATGAACGACAACGCGAAGTCTCGGATCTCATCGTCCACCGTTTCCATCCGCTTGGGATAGAGCGTTCCGGCGTCTTCAATCCTCTGCTTGCCGACCTTGCCCCAGCGGGGATCCACGGTGGCGTCGTCTACATTGGTCGCCCACGAATGGATCATGTTGCGCGGGCCGACCTTGTTCAACAGCTCCTGCGGATAGGCAGGGTGAGCCGGATCTTCCATCGCGTCGAGGTGATACAAATAGCCGAAGAACTCGTCGAAGCCGTGCACGGTCGGCAGAAATTCGTTCTTGTCGCCAAGGTGGTTCTTGCCGAACTGGCCGGTGGCATAGCCCATGCCTTTGAGCGCGGTGGCAATGGTCACGGCCTCCGCCGGCAAGCCTGTGGGGGCGCCGGCCTGGCCGACCGTCGTCATGCCGGTGCGGATCGGCAGCTCGCCGGTGATGAAGTTGGCGCGGCCTGCGGTGCAGCTCGCCTCGGCGTAGTAATCGGTAAAAAGCATGCCTTCTGCGGCGATCTTGTCGAGGTTCGGCGTCCGGCCGGCCATCATGCCACGATGGTAGGCACCGATATTCCAGATGCCGATATCGTCGCCCATGATGACGACGATATTGGGCCGCTGTCCGCTCGGTGCCTGTTGCGCCTGGGCCAGTGCCGTTTCAACCGATGCGGCGGCGCCCAATGCGGACGCGGCGGCAATGCTTGTCGTCGCGAGCAGAACATTGCGGCGGCTCATATCGCGCGCCTTGTTATCCTTCTTCTCATCGCTCATCATTTGCTCCCTTCCTTATGATGCATCGAAAGCCAACGTGGCTCGTGGACGTATCCACCGCTTCCGCATGACGCGCAGCCGGGCGATAGCGACGGCAGTAGTTCGGCGCGCAGAGATGCGAGCCGCCTTTGAGAACCTTGCGGGGAATTTTGATCCTGGGCAGAGACGGATCGTGACTGTCTTGCTCACGCCCGCCGCGTGGATTGTGCGGAATGCAGCACGCCTTGGCCGCATCGGGCTCATGTCTGGTGGACCACCAATCCGTGGTCCACTCCCAGACGTTACCGATCATGTCATGGAGGCCGTAGCCATTCGGCGGGAACGCCATCACCGGCGAGGTCCGCGCGTGACCATCCCTGCTGAGATTTTCGTACGGAAATGCGCCTTGCCAGGTATTCGCCATTGGCTTGCCGCCGGGCATGAGCTCGTCGCCCCAGGCGAACTCGGCTCCGTCGAGTCCGCCGCGCGCGGCAAACTCCCATTCGGCTTCGGTCGGCAAGTCCTTGCCAGCCCATGTCGCGTAGGCCTCAGCATCGCGATAGGCAAGGTGGACCACGGGATGATCGTCGAGGCCGCTGATCGAACTGCGGGGGCCGTATGGCCGGCGCCAGTTGGCGCCAAATTTGAAACTCCACCATTGCGACCAGTCGCGCAAATCGACCGGACGCTTCGGTGGCGTGAAAACCAGCGAGCCTGCCTTGAGCATGTGTGGCAACGCGCCTGGATAATCCTTTGCGTCAGGCCGCGTCTCCGCTGACGTCACGTAGCCTGTTGCGTTGACGAACTTGCGGAAATCGCGATTGGTGACCGGCGTTCGGTCCATCCAAAAGCCGTTCACCGAGACGCGATGGACGGGTGCCTCTTCGGCGTAGTGCCTGTCGGAGCCCATGCGGAACGTGCCGCCGGGAATCCAGTTCATGCCCCCTTGGCTGGGTCCATCCGACAAAGGTACGCCTGCCGCAACGCCAACTTCGTGCATGCGCTGCTCCCAGCGACCGAGTTTCAAGAATTACAAGGGGCGCCCGCAAGAATCTCTCGGCAGCTTCCTAGCGTCGATTCTGCCGGGGACGAGTGCGGCTCAACATCTTAGTCAGTCAACATGACCAATCGAACATCTGAAGCGGTCGCACGTTCGCAGCGGCACAACCTTCATTTGTTGATCTAGATCAATCGAGCGAGGTCGCCTCTTCCTTGTCGAGAGGCCCAGATGACTATGCAAAAAGTGCCAGGGGTGTGGCGTCAGTCGGAGACATGCAGCGATATCTGAACCTGTAGAGCTTCTCGCGACCTCACTCGAGGCGGCGATAGCTGTCCGGCATGTCATTGAATATGCGAGCAGTCCGCCCGCTTCCACAAATTCGCGAAGCGGACGAATTGCGAGAATTCGGCTCTTCGCCGGCAATTCGACTATCATCACAAGCACAGCAAATGGCCCCGACGGTTGCACGTCGGGGCCATTCAAGATCAACAGGCATGGGTACATCCGCCGTGCCTGCCGATCGTTGATGCCACTGATTACCGCATCCGATCTGGCACAGACTGTGGCGCGGCCGCGGCATCGGGATGATGATATTCTGCCCGAAAGCTGATGGCAGTCCACCTCATCATTGGTGGTACTCCGACCAGCTCGCTGCTTCGCCTGTGTTCTGGCTCGCAATGGGGCATTCGCGCCCCGGGCGAGCGGGCAGCAAGTCCAACCAATGTCTGTTCTACCGCCGAAAGCGGAGGCACCTTCCTGTACCGTTCGATGCAGGTGCGCAGCACCTCATTCATCGGCTTGCCCACCAGTCGTTGGAGAAGATCTCGATCTCCGAATAGACGCATACGCGTAGTCGATTTGCGATGGCTATCGCGCTGCGCTTGATCTACCATTTCATAACGGGCGGAGAACGCTCGAGCAGCCCTGCGAGCAACCTCCGACCCAATGACCGATCATGGGTGGAACAGGAGGACATCATGCAGAGCATGGCCACCGAAACCTTCATCGGCAATATGCGCGGCCCGGTTATCAGGCGAATGGATGCCGACTATGACGCCGTGCGGAGCCTCTACAACGGAATGATCGACAAGAGTCCAATGATGATCGCGCGATGCGCCGACGTCGCTGACGTCGTCGCAGCGGTCAATTTTGCAAGGGACAATGATCTCCAGGTCGCGATCCGCGGAGGCGGCCACAATGGGCCGGGCCTCAGCAGTGTCGAAGACGGACTGATGATCGACATGTCGATGATGAAAGGCGTGCGGGTCGATCCCGGCGCTCGTACCGTCCGCGTCAGTCCCGGCTGCTCGCAAGGCGATGTCGACCACGCCACGCATATCTACGGGCTTGCCGTGCCGGCCGGCATTGTATCGACCACTGGGATCGCCGGCCTTACGCTCGGCGGCGGCACAGGATACCTCACCCGCAAGCATGGCCTCACCATCGACAATCTCCTTGAGGCCGATGTCGTGCTCGCCGATGGACGCATCGTCACCGCCAACAAGTCGGAGAACGCCGACCTTTATTGGGGCCTGCGCGGGGGCGGCGGCAATTTCGGCATCGTCACGAGCTTCCTGTTCCAGGCTCATCCTGTGAAGATGGTGTATGCCGGTCCGATCTTCTGGGATCTCGAAAATGCCCGGACCGTGATGCAGAAGTACAGGGATTTCCTTTCCAGCGCTCCCGAGGAGCTCGGGGCCTTTGTCGGCTTGAAGACCGTTCCGCCGATGGACCCGTTCCCGGCGGATCATCAGGGCAAGCGCGCCTGCGCCATCATTGCCTGCTACAATGGTCCGACAGAAGACGGCAAGGCGGTCATGGCGAAGTTGCTCGGCGATCTGCCCCCGCCGCTCTTCAATTGGATGGGCGAAATGCCCTATCCGGCGCTCCAGTCCATGTTCGACCCGTTCTTCCCGAAAGGCTTGCAGTGGTACTGGCGCGGCGATTTCGTGAAAGAACTGACCGACGACGCGATTGACGCCCATATCGCGCAGATCCGGAACGCACCGAGCGCGCTGTCGCTCATGCACCTTTATCCGATCGATGGCGCCGTCCATCGCGTCGGCAAGAGCGATACCGCCTGGAACACGCGCAATGCGACCTGGTCGATGGTCATCGCCGGCATCGATCCCAATCCGCAAAAAGCAGGCGAAATTACACGCTGGACCAAGGGCTATTGGGAGGCCGTGCATCCTTACTCGGCCGACGGCGGCTATGTGAATTTCATGATGGAGGATGGAGACGACAACAGACTTAGGGCCACTTACGGCGACAACTACGACCGCCTCGTCGCCTTGAAGGACAAGTACGATCCGACGAACTTCTTCCACATGAACCAGAACATCAGACCGCTGCACTCGTAGACGATCACACCTGCTGTACGGGTTCGGTCGCGTCCAATGACTTGTCGGAGCATTCTCTCCCTTCGGGAACGAGGGAACGCTCTGGCGCTTGTGTTAACTATACCACCGTCCTGTGACGCGCGATGCAGGTCTGCAGCACCTCATCCATCGGCTTGCCCCACCAGTCGTTCGAGAAGATCTCGATCTCGGAATAGCCGGCAAAGCCCTTCGCCTCGACTGCTTGACGCACCGATTTGATGTCGATGACGCCGTCGCCCATCATGCCGCGGTCGTTGAGGATGTCCTTGGTCGGCACCAGCCAGTCGCAGACATGGAATGCGAGCAGGCGATCCTTGCCGGCGCGAGCGATCTGGCCCATCAGCTCCGGGTCCCACCAGATGTGATAGACATCGAGCGCGACGCCGAGCATGCCGGTACGATCAGGGTCGAGCCGGTCGCAGATATCCAGCGCCTGCTTTGTGGTGTTCACGCAGGCGCGATCGGCCGCATAAGCGGGATGTAGCGGCTCGATCGCCAGCGGCAGGTTGGCCTGCCTGGCATAGTCGAGCATCTCGGCGAGCGCTTCTTCGACCTGCCCGCGCGCTGCGACGATGTCCTTCGACGCCGCGCTGCCCGGCCGCGAATATTGCGGCAAGCCGCCGACGACGAGCACGATACAGGGCGCGCCCAGCGCCTTGGCCTCATCGACGCAGCGCCGGTTGTCGTCACGCACCTCGCCCCGGCGGGAGGTATCCGAGGTGAACATGCCGCCGCGGCAATAGCCTGAGAGATCGAGGCCGGCCTCGCGCACCGCGCGCGCGGCGCGGTCGAGACCGACGGCGGCGACCTGGTCGCGCCAGGGATCGATGGCGCGGATGCCGTGCCTGGCACAGGCATCGATGATCTCGACGAGATCCCCCTGCTTGCGGACGGTCGCCGTGTTGAGCGACAGCCATCGGTGGTCGGACGAAAAATCGCGCATCAGGATTCGATACCGTGGGTGGCGAGCACGGTCTTCATCCGTTGCGTCGCAAGTTCGGGGTTGGCGAGCAGGCCGGCCTTGTCAGCCAGACGGAACAGCTCGGCCAGATGCAACGTGGAGCGCGTGCTCTCCTGCCCCCCAACCATGGTGAAATGGTCCTGGTGGCCGTTGAGATAGGCTATGAACACCACGCCGGTCTTGTAGAACCGCGTCGGCGCCTTGAAGATGTGACGCGACAACGGCACCGTCGGCCCGAGCACATCGTGGAAGCCGGCTTCATCGCCCGCCGCCAGCCGCGACAGCGCATAGGACGCCGCCGGCGCAATGGCATCAAAGATGCCGAGCAGCGCGTGCGAAAAACCTTGGCTATCGCCGGCGATCAGTTCGGCATAGTTGAAGTCATCGCCGGTATACATCTTGATGCGCTTGTCCAGACGCCCGCGCATGTCGATCTCGCGCTGCTTGTCGAGCAGCGAGACTTTTACGCCGTCGACCTTGGCGGCGTTGCCGTTGATGATGGCGACCGCCGTGTCCATCGCCTTGTCGAGATCTTTCGTGCCCCAATAGCCGGTCAGCGCCGGATCGAACATGTCGCCGAGCCAGTGGATGATCACGGGCTGCGCTACCCCCGACAGCACGCGGTCATAGACCTTGGCGTAGTCGTCGGCGTTGTGGCCGAGTTTTGCGAGCGCACGCGAGGCCATCAGGATGATGCGGCCGCCGACCTTCTCGACCGCCGAGATCTGCTCCTCATAGGCGCGGATCACGTCGTCGAGGTTCCTCGCGTCCTCCACCGCGAGATGATCCGTGCCGGCGCCCGAGAAGACCAGCGCGTTGCGCCGCTTGGCGGCGGCGACCGAGCGCGTGATCAGCTCCAGCGAGGTCGGCCAGTCCAGCCCCATGCCGCGCTGCGCGGTATCCATCGCTTCAGCAACGCCTAGGCCGAGGTCCCAGACGTGCTCGCGGAAGGCGATGGTCTTGTCCCAGTCGACGGCAACCGAGAGCCAGGGGTCGTTGTCGGCAAAGGGATCGGCCACCGTGTGCACGGCCGAGAAGGCGATGCGGTTCAGCGGGCCCTCGAGCTTTGCAGGGAACGTGCGCGATGCCGCAAGGCGATAGCTCTCGATCGAGCGATCGGCCTTCGGGAGCTTGAGCGACAATGACGACATCGGCTGGACGGGCTTGTTCATAGCTCCCTCCTCAAACCTTGATCGGGGCGACGTCGATCCAGCGCCGCTCCTTCCAGCTTTTCAGCGCGCATTCGGCGAGCTGCACGCCCTTGGCGCCCTCGAGCAGCGTGAACTTGTAAGGAGCGCCCTCGTAGACGTGGCGGATGAACATCTCCCATTGCTCCCTAAAGCCGTTGTCGTAGGTGACATTGTCGGGCAGCTTCTGCCAGTCGCCGTAGAAATCGTGCAGCCGCTTCTCGTCGGGATTCCACACCGGCCTCGGGGTGACCTGCCGCGCCTGGATCATGCAGTCGGTGAGGCCCGCGACCGCCGAGCCGAGCGTGCCGTCGACCTGGAAGGTGACGAGATCGTCGCGATAGACGCGCGTGACCCAGGACATGTTGATATGGGCGATGATGCCGCCTTCGAGCTGGAAGGTCGCGTAGGCGGAATCATCAGCGGTCGCCTTGTACTTCCTGCCCTGCTCGTCAAAACGCTCGGGGATATCGGTGTTGCCGATGCAGACCACGCTCTGGACATTGCCGAAGAGGTTGTCGAGCACGTAGCGCCAGTGACAGACCATGTCGAGGATGATGCCGCCGCCGTCCTCGTCGCGATAGTTCCAGGACGGCCGCTGCGCTTCCTGCCAACCGCCTTCGAACACCCAATAGCCGAACTCGCCGCGCACCGAGAGGATGCGACCGAAGAAGCCGCTATCGCGCAGGAAGGCGATCTTCTTCAGGCCCGGCAAGAAAAGCTTGTCCTGCACCGTACTGTGCTTGACGCCCCTGGCATTGGCGAGCTTCACGACCTCGACCGCTTCCTCGAAATTCGTCGCGATCGGCTTTTCGCAATAGACGTGCTTGCCGGCATTGATGGCCTGAGTCAGCAGGCCAGGGCGCGCCTGCGTAGTCGCGGCGTCGAAGAACATGGTGTCGTTCTTGTCGGCGAGCGCAGCATCAAGGTCAGTGGTCCAGCGCGTGATGTTGTAGCGTTTCGCAAGCGCCTCGACCTTCTCGGCGCTGCGGCCGACCAAGATCGGATCGGGCATCACGCGGTCGCCGTTCTTGAGGCGGACGCCGCCCTGGTCGCGGATCGCGACGATCGAGCGGATCAGATGCTGGTTGAGCCCCATGCGGCCGGTGACGCCGTTCATGATGAGGCCGAGGCGTTGGGTGGTCATGCCAATTGCTCCCTAGGTGATCTTGGCAGTTCGAGCGGGCGAAGCGCCGACCAGTCGGGATGGACCGACGTCGCAAAGCCCGTTGCATGAAGCGATCCGGTCAGGAGATCGCCGTTGTGAATCTTGAGCCGGATGCCCTGCCCGGCATCGGCATAGAGATCGGGATGCGCGGCCGCGAAGGCGGCAGCTTCTGTGGCAGGCGTCTCGCCAAAGCCGTCCACATAGTGATGTCCGTTGCGCTCGGCGTGAGTGACGCCGATGAAGGCCCCGAGCGCAAGATCCTGCTGCACGGCAAGGCCCGCCTGGCAGGTCAGGTCCTCGCCGGTGACGAAGAAGGCTTCGCCGCCCGCGTTCCACTTCGCCGCGCGCGTCGCGTTGACGATGGACTTGTAGAGTCCCTTGCAGGATTTGGAGGAAATGCCGCGATAGCCGAGCGCCCGCGCTGCGGGGAAAGCATCATAGGAATCGTCGGCCTCGTCGATGATGAAGCCGCGCGCAGCCAGCGATCCCAGCGGCGATTGCCTGGTGATATCGCGCGGCATCGGCTGCTCGACATAGAGCAGGCGCGAGGCGATCGGCCGCAACGCGGAATCACGATCGAGCCGGTCCATCAGCGCCTGCAGTGCGGCCAGATCAGCATACTGTTCGTTGGCGTCGAGCGTCACCCTGTAGTCGCGCCCGAGCGCGTCGAGTTCCTTGCCGATACGCACCAGCCGCGCAGCATCGGCTGCGGGGTCGCCCGACAACTTCAGCTTGAAGTAGTTGGCGCCGGCGTTTTCGTGGGCATCCGCGACACTGCCCTCGCCTTCGACGGTATCGTCGAGGCCGACGGTGTGCCTGATCGCAACGCGCGGCAGCGGCTTGCGGTCGGTGAGAAACGTCGTGAGATCCATGTCCTTCAGATCCGGCGAGAGCCGCGCATCGATGCCCGCGATGTTGCCCGCCATCCCGTCGAAAAAGTTCGTCTCCGCCGCGCGCAAGAGCGCATCGAGGATCGCCTTGTCGATCTCCGCCGGACCGTAAGCCGCGGCAAGCGCCGGAATGTTCTTTTTCGCACAGGTCGCGATCTGGGCACCGATGCAGGAGGCATGCAGATCGAACGCCGTCTGGAATCCAGTCCGCGCCACATAAAGCCCGCGCGCGATCTCCAGCGACCGCCGCAAGCCGTCGACCGTCTGCGCCGGCGATAGCTCCGGCCGCTTGTCGAACCATTTCGGCACCAGCAGCTCGGCGCTGGCGCCGACCGCAACGCCCCTGCCCTCGACCTCGATCTCGACCCGCACGAACAGCTGCGGCGTCGCATTGATCGTGATCGCGCCAAAGCGGAACGGCCGCGCGAACTGCACGGGACGTTCGAAGAAGGTGATGTCTCGCAGCTTCAGGCGCGGCGCCATGGTTTTAGTCCAGCGAACCTTGCGAGAAGAAGTGCTTGCGGATGCGTTGCACCAGCTCGGTGAAAACAGGGTCGGCCATCACGTCGAGCGAGCGCGGGCGCGGCAGCGGCACGTCGTAGATCGCGGCGACCGCGCCGGGCCGCTCGGTCATGACCAGCACGCGGTCGGCCAGGAACACGGCCTCGGGAATCGAATGCGTGATCAGCAGCACCGTCTTCTTCGTCTCGCGCTGAATCCGCATCAGCTCGACATTCATGCGCTCGCGCGTCAGCGCATCGAGCGCACCGAACGGCTCGTCCATCAGCATGATCCTGGGATCGTGCACCAGTGCGCGGCAGATCGAGGCGCGCTGCTGCATGCCGCCGGAGAGCTGCCAGGGCAGCTTCTTCTCGAATCCTTCGAGCCCGACCAGCCTCAGGAGCGACTTGGCGCGATCGAGATATTCCTGCCGCGGCAGCCGCTTCATGTCGATCGGCAGCATCACGTTGTTGAGGATGTTGCGCCAGGGCAGCAGCAGCGCGTTCTGGAAGACGATGCCGACATTGCCGTGCGGCGTCGTCACCTTCTCACCTTCGACCAGGATCTCGCCCGTGGTCGGCGGCAGCAGGCCCGAGATCAGCTTGAGCAGCGTGGACTTGCCGCAGCCGCTTGGGCCGACCACGACGAAAAACTCGCCGTCATTGATGTGGAAGTCGAGCGGCCGCAGCGACGGCACATCGCCGTCGCGCGTCCGGTAGGTCTTCGACACGCCCGACAGCTTGATGCCCGACGCATCGCCGGCCCGGTCGCTCACCAGTCTCAGATGCGCGGCCGGCTGCACGGGAGATCTCGCTTCTGCTGCTTTCATTCGATCAAATCCGCTCGACGATACGAACCGTCATTCCGGGAATGACAGTATTTGGCTCACGAGCCACTCTTCGGCAGATAGTCGTTGGTGTAGAAGGCCTTCGGATTCTCCTTGGCCTTGGCGTCGAGGCCGCCATATTCGACGAGCAGATTGACGGTCTCGGTCATGTTCTGGTCGGTGACCTGGAACGGCCGCTTGGCCTTGGTCTCCGCGGTCCGGTACAGCGGGATGGTCAGCTCAAAGCCCTGCGTCAGCGTGTCGATCTTGCCGCCCTTGGGATTGGCATCGAGGATCGACTGCGCCGCGGCCCTCGGCTCCTTCTCGGCGGCCTCGACCGCCTTGGTCGTTGCCGACATGAAGCGGCGGACGAGATCGGCATTGGCCTTCACGTAGTCGGCGTTGGCGATGATGCCTGATGAAACCATGTTGATGCCGTAGTCGGCGAACTTGATCGGATAAACGTCCTTGCCGGTGGCGTCCTTGATCTTCATCGACTGGTCCATGACGTAGCCGAGCAGCAGATCGGCCTGGCCGTTGATGACGGCGTTGAGCTTGGTCTGGCCGTCGCCGGCCACCGTCTGGAAGTCGCTTTCCTTCAGGCCGGTCTTCTTCAGGAACAGCGGCCAGATCTGCGTCATCGAATCCGCCGGCGTGATCGCCACCGTCTTGCCCTTGATGTCCTCGGGCTTCCTGATGTTCTTGTCGACGAAGCCCATGGCGGACATCGGGCTGGTCTGCAGCAGCACGCCGGTCGCAACCACGGGCGCGCCCTTGATCGCGGCGCGCATCATGGTGGGCACGTCGACATAGCCGAAGTCTGCGGTCTTGGCGGCAACGGCCTGCGTGGTCGCCGCCGAGCCGCGGCCTTCCTGGATCTCGAGGTCGATGCCCTCGGCGGCATAGATGCCCTTGGCCTTGCCGTAATAGAACGGCGCGTGCTCGCCATAGACATACCAGTTCAGCATCAGCACGACCTTGTCGGCTGCCTGCGCCGGCACGGCCGCAAGCACCAGCAGCGCCACTGATGCAGCCCCAATCCACCGCTTCATCGTCACTCTCCCTGTCGTTGTTGTTTCGGCCATTGGTGGCCGTTTGCTCTGGTTTAAGAGGCGAAAATCACGTCCTCGCGCTGGCTGACATGCCAGGGAATGACCAGCTTCTCGATCCGGTCGACGATCCAGAACAGGATCACGCCGAGCAAAGCGAGGATCACGAGGGCTGCGAACATCGTCGGCAGATCGAAGGTGCCGATCGAGCGCTGCATGACATAGCCGATGCCGGAATTGGAGCCGACGAACTCGCCGACGACGGCGCCGACCACGGCGAGCGTCACCGACACTTTGAGGCCCGAGAAGATCGCCGGCAGCGCATGCGGCAGGTTCACCGCACGGAACACCTGCAGGCGGCTGCCCTGCATCGCGCGGGCGAGATCGACCATATCGGGGTCGACCGATTTGAAGCCCTGCACGGCGGAGACCACCACCGGGAAGAAGCCGAGCAGGAACGCCGAAATCACCTTCGGAATGATGCCGAAGCCGAACCACACCACGAACAGCGGCGCGATCGCGATCTTCGGCACGGATTGCGAGAACACCAGCAGCGGATAGACGTAGCTCTCCACTGTCTTCGAGCCCGCGATCAGCATCGCGACGGGAATGCCGAACAGCGCCGACAGCAGGAAGCCGCAGACGGTCGCATAGGTCGTCGGCCAGGACTGGCGCAGCAGCTCCGGCCATTCCGTGCGCAGCACGGCGACGACATCGGCCGGCGACGGGATCTGGTAGGCGGGAATCCTGAACAGGCGGATCGCGAGATCCCAGGCGATGACGATGAAGACCAGGAACAAGAACGGCCGAACCCAGGCCGCATTCAGCAACTTGGAGATCGCATTCTGTGGCTTCGGCTCGGCCAATTTTCACTCCCGGCAGTCTTCTTCGTTGTGGGGAGAAATTAACCCGTTGGATAAATACTGTCCAGAGGATTCCCTGTGACGTTTTGTGGCGGGGGCTTCCGCGTCGTCATTCCGGGGCGATGCGAAGCATCGAACTATGGTGCGCCATTGCGCACCTGAGAATCTCGAGATTCCGGGTTCGGTCCTACGGACCGCCCCGGAATGACAGCGGAGAGAATTAGGGGGCTAAACCGTCTGCACCACCGCGCTGCGCGACTTCGGCGCCTTCGCAATCTCGAACAGTTCCGCCGAACGCCCCGTCAGCGCGGCCAGCACCAGGCCGGACATGTGCGCGAGGCGCTCGTCCTTGGCCTTCTTGTCCAGCAGGTCGCGGCCGAAGATCACGCTGAGTGTTGCCGAGTTGGAGAGATAGAAGAAGCTGAGCGCCGCGATGGAGATGTAGAGCTGCACCGGATCGACCGCGACCTGGAAGTCGCCGCTATCGACGCCGCGCCGCACCACGGTGCGGATCATCTCGACGAAGGGCGAGTGCATCGACTTGACCTTGGTCGATTTCTTCAGGTGCTTTGCGCGCGCGAGGTTCTCGGTCTGGAGCAGCGACAGGAATTCGGGATTGCGCAGGAAGTAAGTCCAGGTGAACTCGATCAGGCGGCGGATCGCCTCGGGCGGATCGAGATGCTCGAGATCGAGCCCGCGCTCCTCGCTGCGGATCTTGTCATAGGCACCTTCGAGCACCGCCAGATAAAGCTCGTCCTTGTTGCCGACGTGGTAATACAGCATGCGCTTGTTGGCGCCGGCCTTGGCCGCGATGCGATCGACGCGCGCGCCGGCGAGCCCGTGGGCGGAAAACTCCTGCTTGGCGGCTTCGAGAATGCGCAGCCGCATCCCCTCGGGATCGCGCTGCCATTTCAGAGTTCGCTTTGCCTTTGCCAAACCGGGTGCTCGCTGGGGTGATCGCTAGCTCGCCTTTATCATGCAGGCAGCCCGCCGCATAGTTTCGTCATTCCGGGGCGCGCCCTCTTGGGCGCGAACCCGGAATCCATCGCGCGTCAGAGTGTGTGGAGAAATGGATTCCGGGCTCGTCGCTTCGCGACGCCCCGGAATGACAACCTCAATCCCCCGGCTTCGGCGAGCGCTCCAGCAGCACCGTCTGGATGCCGCAGGTGCCGCTCCGCACTGTCATGATCCGCGTGCCCGGCTTGCGGCCGTTGCGGACCTCGCTGACGTCGAGGCCGGCGGCGATCAGGCGGGCGCGGGTGGCGTCGATGTCGGCGACGCGCCAGCTCAGGCCCCAGAGCCGGTCATGGGCGGCATCGCCGCCCGCGACGGGGCGGCGCACCACCTCGACGATGAGGTCGCCGCAGCGGAAGAACATCAGCTGGCCCCAATCCTGGTGCGAACGGTCGAGCGCGAGATCGAGCCCGAGCCGCGCGCCGTAGAGCGCGGCGGCGCGCTCGGAATCCTCCGTCGTGATCACGACGTGGTCGAGCCCGTCGATCGGCGCGATGTCGGTCGCGACCGATTTGGGGCGCTCGTCGGCGAGCTCGAGGAAGAACATGCGCACACCGCGCGTCAGCTCCGTGGCGGCGCGGGTGCGCTTCCAGTGCAGGACGGCGTCGGTCGTGGCATCGCTGCTTTCGACCTCGGCGACCGGATCCGGCTTGAGCGCCACCCGCTCCAGCCGCCGGTGCATCTTGGCCATGTCTGCGACACGAAAGCACAGGCTGGCGAGCACGCCCTCCTGGTCGTCGAGCAGGGTACGCATGCGGTCGGCGGTGACGCTGAAGCCGCTCGGCGCCATCAATTCGATCGTCATGTTCTCGAGGGTGAACAGCACCCGGTCCGCGCCCTCGCCCGAATTCTGCCAGGCCGGCGCGCGGGCGAGCAGCGTCTGGTAGGCCGCCCTGGCCGCACCGATATCCCTGACCAGAACGACGATGTGATCGAGGCCGGTGATCATGTTCCCTCCTCCGCAACGGGCCGGAACCGAAACGCCCAAGATAAGGACCTTGGGCGTCGTTGGCTCTGCCCGGGCAGCTCGCCCAGCCACGGTCGTATTCTGCCCCCAGGCCGACCTCAAGCGTCTATCGCCATGACTTTGCGAATATTTTGGCTCCCGCGGAAGCGGTGCTAAGGTAAGCCGCCGGTCGGGACCACCCAGCGCATCACGGACAACCAATGCAGGCTCTCTTTATCGGACAGACCTATATCGACGTCGTCTTCATCACCGACCACATGCCGACCGGCGACGAGAAGCACGTGGCTTCGGACTACGCGGTTTCCTTCGGCGGCAATGCGGTGACGGCGGCGTTCTGCTGCGCCAAGCTCGGCATCGTGCCGGACCTGATCGCCACCGCCGCCAATGACTGGCTGGGGCGCATGTTCCAGGACATGTGCGCGAAATACGCGATCTCGCTGCATGCGCGGAAGGTGAACCAGTCCTCGCTCTCCTTCATCATGCCCAAGGACGGCAAGCGCGCCATCGTTCGCTGCCGCGACGATTCCCACATCCACCCCTTCCCGATCCTCAATCTCGGCAATTGCCGCGCGCTGCATGTCGACGGCCACCAGCCGGATGCGGCGATCCACTACGCCAAAGTGTGCCGCGAGGCCGGCATCCTGACCTCGCTCGACGGCGGCGGCCTGCGCACCAACACGCATGAGCTCCTGGAATTCATCGACGTCGCCATCGTCGCCGAGCGCCTGTGCGAGCAGATGGACCTGACGCCGGAGAAGATGCTGGATTACCTGAAGAGCCGCGGCTGCAAGATCGGCGGCATCACCATGGGTGAGAAGGGCCTGCTCTGGTACAACGAGACGGGCACGGTGGAGACGATGCCGGCGATGCCGATCCCGCGCGAGCGCGTGATCGACACCAACGGCGCCGGCGACGTGTTCCACGGCGCCTATGTCTATTCCTATCTCGCCCATCCCGGCAAAAGCTGGCGCGAGCATTTCGATTTCGCCCGCGCCGCCTCGACCTACAAGATCCAGCGCCTCGGCAACGAGGCCGGCCTGCCGACGCTTGTCGACATCGCCAAGGTCAGGCACGAGTTCGAGGTCAAGGTCTAGACTTCGCAGAGGGACCTATGGGGCGCGTCTTCGTCGCCGGCAGCATCAACATGGACGTGGTGGCGACGGCCGATCGCCACCCGCGCATTGGCGAGACCGTCGCGGGGCGGCAGGTGCTGTATTTTCCAGGTGGCAAGGGCGCGAACCAGGCGGTCGCGGCATCGCGGCTCGGCGCGCGGACGACGCTGATCGGACGGCTGGGCAAGGACTCCTTCGGCGCCGAGCTGAAAGCCTTCCTCGGCGCTCAAGGCATCGACCTTGGCTACCTCCAGGAGACGGCGGAGGCTCACACCGGCACCGCCATCATCACGGTGGCCGAAGCGGACAACACCATCGTCGTCATCCCCGGCAGTAATGCGCAGGTCGACGCGGAGGACGTCAGCGTCGTGCCGCTGTTGAAGGGCGACGTCGCGGTCAGCCAGTTCGAGATCCCGTTGCCGACCATCGCCGCGTTCTTCCGGCGGGCGCACGAGGCGGGCGCCGTGACCGTGCTCAACCCGGCACCGGCGCAGAAGATGTCGAGCGAGTTGCTGGCGCTGGTCGACATTCTCGTGCTGAACGAGACCGAGCTCGGCTTTCTTGCCGGCGTGGAGCTGTCCGACAGCGACGAGGCCGCGCGCATCATCGAGGTCGCGCGAAAACTTCAGGCGCGCGAGGATCAGACCATCTGCGTCACGCTCGGCAAGCGCGGCGTACTTGCACTGGCGGGGCACGAGGAGATTGCCGTACCCGGCCGCGTGGTGAAGGCGATCGACACCACCGGCGCCGGCGACTGCTTTGTGGGTGCGCTGGCGGCGCAACTCGCTGAGGATACGCCATTGCGCGCAGCCCTCACCTTCGCTAACGCCGCCGCCTCGATCAGCGTGCAGCGCATGGGCGCCGGGCCGTCGATGCCGACGGCGGCGGAGGTGGCGGCCGTGCTGTAGATCGCTGCGCCTTCTTCGCCTCTCCCCGCCTGCGGGGAGAGGCCGACACGCGAAGCGTGGCGGGTGAGGGGGAGCCTCCGCGAGTCCGACTGCCACCGTTTGCGCGGATAGAGGCCCTCACCCCTGCCCTCTCAGCGCGAGCGAAGCTCGTCGCGGCCCCGTAAGAACGGGGAGAGGGAGAAGAGGCCTCACGCCAGCGCGCTCTTCAGGTCGAAGCTCTCGTCTGCGGCCTGCTCTGGCGTGATCGAGCGGTCCATGCCCTGCAATCTCCGGCCGAACATGTGGTCGCCGGCGCGGTTGATGGACTCGATGCCGAGCAGCCTGTCGCCGTGATAGCAGAACGCCGAAAACGCCTTCTTGGCGGGATCGCCGCGCAATACGACGCGGTCGTAGCCGGTGGTCAGGCCGGCGATCTGGAGCTTGTCGTCGCCCTGATCGCTCCAGAACCAGGGGTGGCTGTCGTAAGGTTTGCGATCGCCGGTGAGGCGCGCGGCGAGACAGCGGGCGTGGTCGGTGGCGTTCTGCACCGATTCCAGCCGCAGCGAGCTGCCGAAGCGGGGGCTTGCGAACAGCGCGCAGTCGCCAATGGCCGAAATGTTCGGGTCAGCCGTCGAGAGATATTCATCGACGATGATGCCGGCGGCGACCGGCAGCCCCGCCTCGGCCGCGAGCTCGATATTCGGCAGCACGCCGACGCCGACCACGACGAGCTCGGCGGGCAGATGCCGGCCGTCGCTTAAGGACACGCCGGTGATCTTGCCGCCCTCAGCCTCGATGGAGGTTGCCTGGACGCCGAGATGGATGCGGATGCCCGCCTCGCGATGGCGCGCCTGAAAATACTCGGAGACCTCGGCCGTCACCGCGCGCGCCATCACGCGCGGGGCGAGCTCGAGCACGTCGACCTCGAGCCCCTTGATCCGCGCGGTGGAGGCGAATTCGAGCCCGATGAAGCCGGCGCCGATGATGACGGCGCGCTTTTTCGACGGCATGATCTGCCGCAGCGCCTCGCTGTCGTCGAGGATGCGCAAATATTTCACGTCGGGCAGATTGGCGTTGGGCAGGTCGAGCAGCCGGTTGCGCGCGCCGGTGGCCAGCACGAGATGCCCGTAAGGCAACGTCTCGCCAGAGGCGAGATGAACTTTTCGCCCGGCGCGGTCGATCGACACCGCGCGTCCCGCGATCAGCTCGATGGTCTGGTCCAGGTAGAATTTTTCGGGGCGGAACATCAGGCTCTCCGGCCCGGCCGAACCCTTGATGTAGCCCTTGGACAAAGGCGGCCGCTGATAGGGCAGATGCGCCTCGTCATTGATCAGGCAGATGCGCTCGGAAAAGCCCGCCTGGCGCAGGGATGCCGCGACCTGGTAGCCGCCATGGCCGGCACCGACGATGATCACCGGACCGCCGGTCATTGGACAGCCCATTTCCGGAAGACACGAGCGTGACCCATGTCGTCTCCTCTCTCGCTGATTTTGGTTTGCTGGCCTTTCGAGGAGCCGGCGCTCGTGTCCGTCCCTTGGCGAAAGCGGGTCCATTTGAGCCTATCGTTCCGCCCGGCGCAAGAGCGGCCGGGGATTGTCTCCCCTCGCCTTCTGCGATTTAGTTCGAGCCTCGCCCTCCTGCCGGGGATATTCCAAATGCCAGCTCCAGCCTCCCAGCCCGATGATCCCGCCCTGCTGCGGATCGACGGCCCGATTGCAACCATCACGCTCAACCGCCCCACAGCGTTCAACTCGATCAACCTCGCCATTGCGCAGAAGCTCGAGCAGCTCGCGGCCTATATCGAGGGCGACGACGCCATCAGGGTTTTGGTGATCGAAGGCGAAGGCCGCGCGTTCTCGGCCGGCGGCGATCTGCAGACGATTGGGGCTGCCGCCGAAGCAGGCACGGTGACGCCGGTCGTCGGCGAGCTGCTGAAGCATTACCATGCCTTCATCGAGATCATCAGGCGCATGCCGAAAATCTCGCTGTCGAGCGTGCACGGCTCAGCCGCCGGTGCAGGCATGGGCCTCGCCTTCGTCACCGACCTCTGCATCGCCGCCGAGGATGCCAAGTTCACGCCGGCCTATGCCAAGATCGGCGTGTCGCCGGATGGCGGCTCCACGGTCGGGATCGTCGGCACGGTCGGCTTCCGCCGTGCGCTGCAGATCTTTCTCGCCGAGGACAATTTTACCGCGCAGCAGGCCTATGAATGGGGCCTCGTCGCCAAGACCGTTCCCGCCGCGGAATTGAAGGCGGCGACGCGACAGCTCGCCGAGCGGCTGGCGCAGAACCCGCCGGCCGCCATCGCCGGCACCAAGCAGCTGGTCTACCAGGCCGCGACGACACCGGTGAAGCAGCAGCTCGAGGCCGAGGAGCACAGGATCATCATGGCGATGAACACGGAAGCGTTTCGCGCCGCCGTGAAGAAGTTCACGAGCAAGTCGAAGTGACACCCGCGCGCAGCTTCTACGGCCTTCGCCACGGCGCGACCGACTGGAATCGCGAGGGGCGATTCCAGGGCCGCACCGACAATCCGTTGAACGAGGACGGGCTGCGGCAAGCGCACGAAGCCGCGGACATGTTGCGCGGCGTCGGCATCAGCCGCATCGTCGCAAGTCCCTTGGTGCGCGCGGCGCGAACGGCCGAGATCATCGCGGACGCGATCTCGGTCCCGCTCGCGATCGACGACGGCATCATCGAGTTCGACTTCGGAAGCTTTGAAGGCCTCCCCGTCCGCGACCTCATGATCAAGCACGGCGTCAAGTCGGCGACGGGCCTCGTCTCGATCCTGCCGGCCGACGGCGAAAACTGGGACGCCATGGCTGGACGCTCGCTGGCCTGCGTCTCGGCGTGGGTCGCGCGTCATCCCGACGATGAGCTCCTGTTCGTCTGCCACGACGCGGTGATGCAGGGCATGGCGAACGCGCTCTGCGGCAGCTATTTCAAGAACAGCCACGGCACGCCGTTCCGCTACGTTCGCGAGGGAGCTGACTGGCGGATCGAGCAGGTCGCTATTGCGGACAGATATAGCCCGTCCCCGCCGGCGACTTGAAGCAGCCGACCGATTCCGGGAGCACGTGCCGCGGCAGCCACAGCACCACGCTCGGGAAATAGATCGCGAACGCGATGGTGGCGAAAAACACGACGTAGATCGGCAGTGCCGCGCGTAGCGCCTTGGCAAAGCTGATGCCGACGAATTTCGAGGCCATCAGCAGGACAAGCCCATAGGGCGGCGTGATCAGGCCGAAGGCGAGCGTTGCGATCAGCACCACGCCCATGTGGACGCCGTTGATGTCGCCGGCCTCCGTCAGCGCATTGACCAGCGGCATGAAGATGATGATGGTCGGGACCGGCTCAATGAAGTCGCCGACCACGGTGAACAGCAGCACCATCAGCAGCATGATCAGATGCGGATCATTGCCCGCGATGGACGTGATCCACTCGGCGATATAGGTCGCGCCGCGCAAATAGGCGAGCATCCAGCCGAAGGCATTGGCCGCGCCGATGGTGATCAGCGGCAGCGAGAAGATCAGGCCGGCGAGGCAGAAGTCGTAGGGAATTTTGCGGAAGTGGCCACGGTTGAGCGCGGGGATCACGACCAGGATGATCCAGACCACGGCGACGACGCCCGCCTCCGTCGGCGTGAACCATCCGGTGAGGATGCCCCCCAGCAGGATGACCGGGATCATCAGCGGCAAAGCCGCATCGCCCGCGGCAAACACGACCTGCCGCAGCGGCGCGCGCGGCTTGCGCAGGCCGGACGGGCCGAAGAAATAGCAGTAGATCATCAATCCGAAGCCGATCATCAGGCCGGGCACGACACCCGCCATGAACAGGCCGGCGATCGAGACATTGCCGACGGCGCCATAGACCACCGCGGTGATGCTCGGCGGCACCAGCGCCGCAATCGTCGAGGCGGAGGCGATGATCGCGGCGATGAAGGCGGGCTCGTAGCCCTCGCGCTTCATCGGGCCGCCCAGCGCGCGGCTCATCACGGCGACGTCGGCGGTGGTCGAGCCCGACATTTCCGAGAAGAACATGCTGAAGACGACCACGACCTGCGACAACCCGCCTCTGATATGCCCGACCAGCGACACCGACAGGTTCGCGATCCGCACCACCACGTTCGCCGAGCTCATGAGCTCGCCGACCAGCAGGAAGAACGGGATCGCCAGCAGCGCCTCGGAATCGACGCCGTCGAAGATTTTCTGGATGATGGCGGCGAGCGAGACGTCCGACAGGATAGCGCCGATGAAGACGCCGGCCATCAGCGAGAACGGCACGGGCACGCCGAGATAGCCGAACGACAGGAAGCAGATCGACATCAATGCCAGGACGACAGGTGCGCTCACGGCTGCGCCCTCATCTGTGCCTCGGTAAGGCCTGGCGCAGCATCTTCTTCGGGCGGCTCCGGACGGTCAAAGCCGTTGCGCAGGCCGTTGACGAGCTGCTCGATGGTGAACAGGCCGATCAGCACGCCCGCGAGCGGGATGATCGCATAGAGCGAAGCGATCGGCGTGCCCGACGGCAGACGGAAGCTGCCGAAGCCGCGCAGATAGTTCTGATAGCCGTACCAGATCAGGCAGAAGGCGACGCCGAGCACGACGAGGCGGATGATCACCTCGACGATCAGCCGCGGCGTTCCGTGCATCGCCTCGGAGACCGCGGTGAGATAGAGGTGATCGTTGCGACGGGTCGCGGCCGCCGTGCCGATGAAGATCGCGTAGATGAACAGTGTCGAGGTGACCTCCTGAAGCCATAGCCAGGGATGGCCGATGGTTCGTGTCACGATGTCGGCGGTCACCGACAGCGAGAAGCCGAAGCACAGCACGCCGCAGAGGATCATCAGCGCAAGCTCGAGCCAATCGAGCGCGCGCCATTTCAGATGGCGTTGGCGTCGAACGAGAAGTTTGTCGGCGATGGCCATGAATGTCCCCGTCGTCCCAAAGCTATCGGATGTGACAGCTGGGAAGCTGCCGATCGTGCTCGGCCTGCATGGTTCGAGACGCCCGCTTTGGCGGGCTCCTCACCATGAGGGTTAAAATCTCGCCGCGAAGCGCGACCTCATCCTGAGGGCCCGCCGCAGGCGGGCGTCTCGAAGGATGGCCACGGGCGACCCTAATTGATCGACCGGATCAAGTTCTTGATCTTCTCAGCATGCGGGCCGAGATCCTTGGCGAGCTTGTCGAGATAGGGATCTGCGATCGCCGTAAAGCTCTTCTTGTCGACATTGTCGACGATCTTCACGCCCATCTTCTTCAGCTTGTCGGCCGCGGTGCGTTCGAGCTCGAACGCCTTCTGCGGCTCCTTGGTGCTGATTTCGTTGGCCGCGGTCTGCACCCACCCCTTCTGTTCGGCGGAGAGACTCTGCCAGAGCTTGTCGGAGACGAACACCAGCGCGTTGTTGGCTTCGTGCTCGGTGATGTTGAGGACAGGCGCGACCTCGTAGTGCTTGTTGACGAGGTAGACGTTGATGCTGTTCTCGGCGACGTCGACCACGCCGGTCTGCAGGCTCGTGTAGACGCTGCCGAACGGCATGTGCACGGTTTGGGCGCCGTAGGCCGGGAACATGGTGTCCTCGGTCGCGGTTGCCTGCACGCGGACCTTCAGGCCCTTGACGTCGCCGATATTGTGGATCTCCTTCTTCGAGTACATGTGGCGCACGCCCTGCGAGCCGGTCGCGATCACGTGCAGGCCCTGCGTGGTCTCGTCGATCATGATCCTGAGTGCTTCGAACACGCGGGGGTCGGCGAGGCCCTTGATCACATGGTTCTCGTCGCGGAACAGGAAGTGAAGGGACATCACGCCGGCCTGCGGCGAGATCGTCGCGGTGTTGGCGGAGGAGATGATGGCGAATTCGACGTCACCGGCCTTCACGAGCTGGAGCACCTGCGGCTCCTGCCCGAGCTGCGCGCCGGGATACTGGTCGATGATCATGGTGCCCTTGCTCAATTCCTTGAGCTTGTCGGCGAAGAGGTCACCTGCGATGGAATAGCCGGTGTTGCGCGGCTGGTCATAGGCGAAGCGATAATGCTTCACCTCCTGTGCCCCGGCGCCTGCGACGAACAGCACGGCGGCCATGGCCACCAACCCACACATGGATCGCGCAATCATCGTTTCCCCCTGTTTTATCGCCCGCCGCTTGTGCGGTCTGGGCGTTCGTTCGGTTGTTATCAGCCCTTCTCGGTCTTCCCAGTCCTTTGCATGAAATCGAAGTCGCAGCCCTCGTCGGCCTGCATGATGGTCTCATTGAACAGCCAGGCGTAGCCGCGCCGTGCCTCCTCGGGCGCAGCGGCCGGCTTCAAGGCGGCGCGCCGACGCTCCAGCTCGGCGGCGTCGACCAGCAGCTCGATGCTGCGCTCGGCAACATCGAGGCTGATCATGTCGCCATTCTTCACCAGCGCCAGCGGCCCGCCGACGGCGGATTCCGGGGTGATGTGCAGCACGATGGTGCCGAAGGCGGTGCCGCTCATGCGCGCGTCGGAAATGCGCACCATGTCCTTGGTGCCGCCGCGCGCGAGCTTCTTCGGGATCGGCAGGTACCCCGCCTCGGGCATGCCGGGCGCCCCCTTGGGGCCGGCATTGCGCAGCACCAGCACGTCGTCAGAGTTCACATCAAGGTCGGGATCGTCGACCCGCAGGGTCATGTCCTCGACGGATTCGAACACGACCGCGCGCCCGGTATGCTTCAGCAGCTTCGGGCTCGCCGCCGACTGCTTGATGACCGCGCCGCGCGGGGCGAGATTGCCATGGAGGATGGCGAGGCCGCCTTCCTTCTTGATCGGATTGTCGCGCGGACGGATGGCGTCCTGGCCGGGCACGTCCTCGGCATTCGCCGCGACCTCGCGCAGCGTCTGCCCACTGATGGTCTTCGCGTCGAGGTCGATGAGATCGCCGAGCTGCGCCAGCAGCTTCGGCACGCCGCCGGCGTGGTGGAAATGCTCCATGTAATGCTCGCCCGATGGCTTGAGGTCGACCAGCACCGGCACCTCGCGGCCGATCTGGTCGAAAGCCTCGAGGTCGAGCCGGTGCGGCGAGCGATGTGCCATCGCCGTCAGATGGATCAGGCCGTTGGTCGAACCGCCGATGGCCTGGAGCACGACTTGCGCGTTCTTGAACGATGCGGGCGACAGGAGTTCGCTCGGCTTCGGGCCCTTGGCCTTGGCCATCTCGGCGGCGACCTTGCCGCTGGCTTCAGCCAGACGAAAACGCTCGGCATGCGGCGCGGGAATCGTCGCACTCATCGGCAGCGACAGCCCCATGGCTTCGATCATGCAGGCCATGGTCGAGGCCGTGCCCATCACCATGCAGGTGCCGACGGATGGCGCGAGACGCCCGTTCACCGCCTCGATCTCGGCATCGTCCATGTCGCCCGCGCGATATTTCGCCCAGAGACGGCGGCAGTCGGTGCAGGCGCCCAGCACCTCGCCCTTGTGATGGCCGACCACCATGGGCCCGACGGGGATAACCACGGTCGGCAGGTCGGCGCTGATCGCCGCCATCACCTGGGCGGGAAGAGTCTTGTCGCAGCCGCCGATCACGATCACCGCATCCATCGGCTGGGCGCGGATCATCTCCTCGGTGTCCATCGCCATCAGATTGCGCAGATACATCGAGGTCGGATGCGCAAAGCTCTCGGCGATCGAGATGGTCGGGAACACGAACGGCATGGCGCCCGACAGCATCACGCCGCGCTTGGCGGCCTCGATGATCTCAGGGACGTTGCCGTGGCAGGGATTGTAGTCGCTATAGGTGTTGGTGATGCCGACGATCGGCCGCTCCAGCGCGTCGTCGGAATAGCCCATGGCCTTGATGAACGCCTTGCGCAGGAACAGCGAAAAGCCGGCATCGCCATAGCTCGTCAGACCCTTGCGCAAACCACTCGTCATCATGCCACTCCTGAAGTTGCCATTGTGGTACAGCCTGCCCCCTGATTGTCAATAAGATAGGCGCCGGAACCGCAATTCTCTGGAACGCGACACCACTAAGCGACCAGATTATTGACAATCCTCGCCTTCCCTGCTCCACAGTCAGGACCGGCCCGAGGCCGGGAGGCTGAGGGCATGTCCGACATCCACACCGCAGACGTCATGACGGTCCGGCGCGACGATCCGGACGACGTCGTCGCGCGGCTGGAGGAAGACATCATCTTCGGCCGCCTCGCGCCCGGCGCGCGCCTCACCGAGGACGCGCTGATGTCGCGCTACGGCACCTCCAGGCACTTCGTGCGGCAGGCGCTGGTGGATGCGGAGCGGCGCGGCATCGTTCGCCGTGAGAAGAATGTCGGCGCCACCGTGCGTTTTTATTCGGCCGAGGAGGTGCGGCAGATCTACGAGGTCAGAGAGATGCTGACCCGCCAGGCCGCACTGATGATCCCCCTGCCCGCGCCGCAAGGCCGGATCGACGAGCTGAGCGCGCTGCAACGGCAATATTGCGCCAAGGCCGACGCGCAGGACCTGCGCGGCATCCACGAGGCCAACGACGCCTTCCACCTCGCGCTGTTCTCCGCCTGCGGCAATCCCTACCTGGTGCGCTCGCTTCAGGACTACATGAACCTGACCCTGCCGATGCGCGCCAAGAACCTCGCCGACCGCGAGGGCCTTGCGCAATCGCGCCGCCAGCACGAGCTGATGATCGAGCTATTGAAGGGCCGCGACAGCTGGGCGCTGGCGCAGCTCTGCGTGGATCACATGCAGTTCAGCAAGTCGGATTATCTGGCAAGGATTGCGGGCGATAGCTAGCGCTGGCCACTCTTTCGCCTCTCCCCGCTTGCGGGGAGAGGCCGGAATTTGCGCGGCAAATTCCGGGTGAGGGGGACTCTCCGCGAGTCCAACTCTCGCCGTCCCCGCGGAGACTCCCCCTCACCCCAACCCTCTCCCCGCAAGCGGGGAGAGGGAGCGCACCTGCAATGCAGCCGTGTGCAATGGCATGTGGTGGAACTCATCTAACCGGACGAATAATCTTCTGGTAGATGCCGCGCAATCACTCAACCGATTAACCGGTTGTTAGAGGACTCTATTTCAAATGGTTTCAGAAACACATAACAACCATGCCGGGTTCCATTTCCCGGAACAGTCCTATGAATGTACCTGGTTTCCTGATCGCAACGGCCTTCGGCGGAGCATTCTTCGCCGCGGAGTATGTGTGGTACTACCAACCCGCTTTCCTCGACCCGAACGTCCTGCTCAGCACGTTCTCCTCGGAACATTCGAAAGCGCGCGCAGCCGTCAAACATGCGCTGATCGATCCGGACTCGGCCAAATTCAGCGCATTGCATTCAGTCGAGGCCGGCGCGGCGAGGTATGTTTGCGGCGGTGTCAAGGCAAGGGACAAGTCCGGCCATTCCATCGATGTCGCTTTCGTCTACACCGTGGCCATTGATTTTGCCCGCATCGATGACGACGGACGGATCACGCATCAGCGTTCGGGATACAGACCTTGCCCCACTGAGGACAAGGTCGCGCAGCAGCGGCCGGGGGTGTCACCCGGCGTGGCGGCGGTCGTCAAAACCGTTCAGAAAGTCGCCCCCGACGTGCAGACGTCGGTTGCACCCGTTCTGACGTCGCCTGCAGGTTCAGCGGGCGGATCGTCATCTGGCGGCACACTGGAGCAGCAGGTCCGTGAGCTCGCCGCCAAGACCGTTCCGCCTGATGCTGCAAATGGACAGGGGCCAAATCCGCCTGCGGCCCGTGGGGGCGCCAAGGAGAAGGAGAGTGAGTGGCAAGCCGATCGGCCTCCGGCCGCCTGGCCCACCTTCCCTCCGGATCACGCATTGGCGCGATCAACCCGGAAGCGAACCCCGTCCGAAGCACTGGCCCTGGCGAAGGACGTCGAGGACCGCTGGAAGAAGGCGGCGTCATCGGCCGACATCTCGATGCGTCCTTCACCGGAGGACATCAACGAGGCATGCCGCGCGCTGCTCACGATCGATGCAAAGGAGGCCGAATATCCAAAAGCGTGGGCTGCGTTTACGCGACTGCAAAAGATAGGTCGGGACATCGCCAGCGGTTGATGGCGCGCAAGGTCGGTTCAATATCGTCTCAACAGACCGCCCGCCACGCCGGTCTCGCCATGATCGGCGCAAGCCCGTTTCGGGTTCCTGATCAAGTCCGTCCGGACCCGCTTGAATGTCTGTCTGGCGGCCTCGGCCACCTCGGGGCGGAATTTTCCGGGATCGTAGCTCTCGCCATCGTGGGCCTTGATGGCTGCAGCATAGGCGTCGATTATCGCCATCGCGGCATCAGGGCTGCCGAGAAGCCGGGCGCCGAGCTGAACGCTGCCCGAGCCATCGACCTCATAGCCGGCGCATCGCTGCTCCAGCACCGCGGATGCGGTGACGAGCTGGTCGAGAAACGTCGCTTCGGCCTCGCTGAGCGTTGCGGCTTGCGCCGCCCCTGAAACGATGAGTGCGAGCATCGCGACGGCGGGCATTGTTTTCACTGCCGCGGTTCTCCCTGTGGCTATCCGCGATCGAGGCTCTGGCCGCGAATTGCGGTCGCGCGAGTCGTCTCCTTGGGGCATCAGCTCCGCCAAGCAGCGTTGATCCAGATCAATGGGTCGAAAGCGCCCAACGTCCCAAGGCCGGGCGAGGGTCAGATCATGTCAGTGCGAGAAGACGCGCGTGCCGGGAGTCCATGCCCGCGGGTTTCTCAGCGGACTGGCTCCAATTTCCCAGCCCGCGCCACCCCACAGGGCGTCAACCACGCCGAGATCGCCGGCGCCATCACGGACAAAGAAGAGGTTCGGAGCGGAGCTGGTCTGCAGCGCCCCGCTTTCGCCGTTGGCCTGCAGCTTCAGAAGACACCAGATATCGGCAAGCTTGCTCTCGGCGCGAGCGCCCAGCTCATCAGCGATCTGCGCGGCATTCACAGGATTGTTCAAGACGTGAGTCTGCAGAGACGTATCGTCCGTGGTTTCGACCTTGACGGCGAACCGGCGTGCGAAGGTCGCGCCGAGCCACGAAATCTTGACGGGCGCGTTCGGCGTAATGTCCTCCCTGAAATGCTCGCTCGCAACGAAGGATTCGGCAACGGGAATGGCGGCCGTTGACGGAGGATCGAGAGGTTCACCAGGCTTGCGCTTGAGCGAGCATTCGATCTTCGCATGCGGAGCCAGTGACGCCGAGCTGCCGCCACCGGCCTTGTTCTCGTCGGCGTACGCGCCGAAACCCGATGCCACCAGAACAATCACGAGACATGGGTTGAGCGCTAAGCGGCGCATTGTGGTGTCCTTGAATGACCGATTCAAGAACAAGGTAAACTGTAGATTGAAGCTGTAAATCGAGGATTAGGTTTCTGGTTAAGCTTAAAGCAAGGAACTTATTTGAGAGAAATGCGAGCTATCTCCGGAACCATGTGCGTCTACCTGGCACAGCGCGCGATGCAGCCGGACACTTCAAACCAGATAACCACGCGCATTTCTACTTGCCTGCCAGGCGCGCGATCGCCTGACTGGCCGGAGGAACCTGCGAGCCCGGTTCGGAAATCGGCTGCGGCGTGGCCCGGCAGCATCTTGCCTGCGCGCGAAGCGGATCGTTCAACGTCCAGCGCACGCTCCAGGCTGGATTGTGGG
Source organism: Bradyrhizobium sp. cir1 (assembly GCF_014198245.1). Classification (GTDB taxonomy): domain Bacteria; phylum Pseudomonadota; class Alphaproteobacteria; order Rhizobiales; family Xanthobacteraceae; genus Bradyrhizobium. Next base: position 79,793 of record NZ_JACIHE010000012.1, on the reverse strand, counting down.
CGTAGGCCGGGATGCGCCAGAACCAGATCGTTTCGTAGACGCTGTCCCCGAATCGCTCCACATCCGGGCGCGGCGTGGGCCAGGATACCGCCGCGACGAGGACGACGGTCAACACCGCGGCCCCTGAGAGAACCATCTTGCGCATTTTGTTTCCACAATCGCTAGAATGAAAAGGCAGTCACTTCCGCGCAACGCAATGCATAGAAGAAACGCTCAAGTGTTCCGACAGTAGAACGCCTATTTCCGAAAACGGAAATCCGGAACTTTACGGTGTGAATTCAGACGTTAGACGCAAGGGGCCGTTCAGAACCTCCGCCGTAATCGCGAGCGTGACCCTCTCCCGGCCCCGCAAGCCGAGCCGGGAGGGCGCACCTGCATTGTCGACGCTAGCGCTTGGTCCAGTCGATGATGCGGCTCGGGTCGGCGTCGAACTCCATGCTGCAGAACGTACCGCCCTGGAAATAATCGCCGACCGGATCCGGCTTCAGCTTGGCCTGCTCGGCCATCGCGTGCTCGCGGAAATCTTCGGCGCGGCCAGTGGGACGATAGCCGAATTCGTAGGCGCGATGGTTGTCCCACCAGGCGCGCTCGTTGAGAGAAGCGCCGTAGAAGATTTCGAAATGGATGTCGGGATGCTCTAGCCCGATGCGGCAAAGCTGCACGAGATCTTCGGGCTTGAGCCAGATCGAGAGCCGGCGCTGGTCGAGCGGCATGTCGCCGAAATTGCCGATGCGCAGGCATGTCACCTTCAGCCCGTGCTTGTCGGCGTAGAGCGCGCCGACCGCTTCGCCGAACACCTTGCTGACGCCGTAGCGCCCGTCGGGACGCGGGGTGACGTCGGTGCCGATCTTGTGGTGACGCGGATAGAAGCCGACGGCATGGTTCGACGAGGCGAACACCACGCGCTTGACGCCCTTGCGGTACGCCGCCTCGAACAGATTGTAGCCGCCGATGATGTTGGCCTGAAGGATCTGGTCCCAGCTGCCTTCAACCGAATAGCCGCCGAAATGGATGATGCCGTCGACCCCCTCGCAGATCGCCTCGCATTGCGCGAGATCGGCGAGGTCCGCCGCCTTGAATTTCTCGTTCGCGCCGAGATCGGCCGGCGGCTTGATGTCGGAGAGCAGGAGATCCGGATAGATCGGCGGCAGCAGCTTTCGCAGGCTCGTGCCGATTCCGCCCGAAGCTCCCGTCATCAAAATACGCGGCATGTCTTCCCTCGCCTGTGCGGACCGATTTGCGGTCACATGTCTCTAATGCTAGCAGAATTGTCCAGAGGGAACGAAACGAGAGAACCGACATGAATGAGGCATCGTCCCACACCCAGGAGCGGCCAGGTTGGCGACCGGCGAGCTATTATCCCGATCCGGCGATCAAGGCACTCGATCCGCGCTTCGAAAAATACTGGCTGAAGCTTTCGGCGGTGGAGCGGCTGGCGACCGGGCTGCGCTGGGCCGAGGGTCCGGTGTGGTTCGGCGACGGACGCTATCTGCTCTGCAGCGACATCCCGAACCAGCGCATCATCAAATGGGAGGAAGAGACCGGCGCCGTCAGCGTGTTTCGGAAACCTTCCAACTTCGCCAATGGTAACACCAGGGATCGCCAGGGCCGGCTCATCACCTGCGAGCATGGCGGGCGGCGCGTGGTGCGCACCGAATATGACGGCAGCATCACCGTGCTGATGGACTCGTTTGGCGGCAAGCGGCTGAACTCACCCAATGACGTTGTGGTGAAATCCGACGGCTCGATCTGGTTCACCGATCCAACCTTCGGCCTGCTCGGCAATTACGAGGGCTACAAGGCGGAGCCCGAGATCGAGCCGAACGTCTACAGGCTCGATCCCGCGACGGGCAAAGCGAGCATCGTCGCCGAGGGCGTGCTCGGGCCGAACGGGCTGTGCTTCTCGCCGGACGAGAAGATCCTGTACGTCGTGGAATCACGCGGCGTGCCCAACCGAAAGATCCTCGCCTATGACGTTTCGCCTGAGGGCACCTCGATCTCGAACAAGCGCGTTCACATCGATGCCGGTCCGGGCACGCCCGACGGCATGCGCTGCGACATCGACGGCAATCTCTGGTGCGGCTGGGGCATGGGCGATCCCGAGCTCGACGGCGTCGTGGTGTTCGCGCCCGACGGCGTCATGATCGGCCGCATCGCACTGCCCGAACGCTGCGCCAATCTCTGCTTCGGCGGCGTCAAGCGCAACCGCCTGTTCATGGCGGCGAGCCAGTCGATCTACGCGCTGTACGTGAACACGCAAGGTGCGCTGGGGGGATAGCGCCGCCGCCGTGACGGTCTCGTAGGGTGGGCAAAGCGAAACGTGCCCACCTCTTCTTACTCGTCGCGAGATGGCGGGCACGTCGCTACACTCCTTTGCCCACCCTACGAAGTCTCGGGGATAGTTCCTCTCTCCACCGTCATTCCGGGGCGCGCCGTCTTCGGCGCGAGCCCGGAATCCATCGTGCGGCAAAGCCTGCGGACAAATGGATTCCGGGCTCGTCGCTTCGCGACGCCCCGGAATGACGGCAGAGCAAAATAAAAAACGCCGGAGCGGTTGCCCGCCCCGGCGCTTTGCTTGTTCAGTCGCTGAAACTTACGCCGCGTTGAAGCCGGCGACGGCCTTCACTTCGAGGAAGTCCTCGAGGCCGTACTTGCCCCACTCGCGGCCGTTGCCCGACTGCTTGTAGCCGCCGAACGGCGCGGTGCGGTCGTTGGGCACGCCCTGGAGGTTGACGTTGCCGGCGCGGATCTGGCGGCCGACGCGCTTGGCGTCCTCGACCGAAGCGCCCGTGACGTAGCCGGCAAGACCGTACGGCGTGTCGTTGGCGATCTGCACGGCGTCGGCCTCGTCCTTGGCACCGATGATGGTCAGCACCGGTCCGAAGATTTCCTCACGGGCGATCGTCATGTCGGGCGTGACGTCGGCGAAGATGGTCGGGCGGACATAGAAGCCCTTGTTGACGCCTTCGGGCAGGCCCGGACCGCCGGCGACGAGCGTTGCGCCCTCGTCGATGCCCTTCTTGATGAGGCCCTGGATCTTGTCCCACTGGCCGCGGTTGACCACGGGGCCGATCGTCGTGCCTTCGCCGCGCGGATCGCCGGCCTTGGTCTTGTCGGCGACGGCCTTCGCGATCGCGGCGACTTCCTTCATCTTCGAGGCCGGCACGATCATGCGCGAGGGCGCGTTGCAGGACTGGCCGGAGTTGTTGAACATGTGCATCACGCCGCCGGTCACCGCTTTCGTGAGGTCGGCACCATCGAGGATGACATTCGGCGACTTGCCGCCGAGCTCCTGGCTGACGCGCTTCACGGTCGGCGCGGCGCGCTTCGCCACATCGATGCCGGCGCGGGTCGAGCCGGTGAACGAGATCATGTCGATGTCGGGGTGCTCGCTCATGGCGGCGCCGACCTCGGGGCCGAGGCCGTTGACGAGGTTGAACACGCCCTTGGGCACACCGGCTTCATGGAGGATTTCCGCGAAGATCAGCGCCGAGGTCGGGGTAAACTCCGACGGCTTCAGGATCATGGTGCAGCCGGCGGCGAGCGCGGGCGCGACCTTGCAGGCGATCTGGTTGAGCGGCCAGTTCCAGGGCGTGATCATGCCGACCACGCCGATCGGCTCGCGCAGCACCATGGCGGTGCCGACCGGCTCCTCGAAATGATAGTTCTTGAGCACGTCGAGCGTGGTCATGAGATGGCCAAGGCCGGCGCCGGCCTGCAGCTTCTCCGCCATCGGCAGCGGGGCGCCCATCTCATCGGAGACGGCGGCGCCGATCTCCTTGAGACGGGTCTTGTAGACCTCGATGATTTTCGTGAGCAGCGCGACGCGCTCTTCGCGGCTGGTTTGGGAGAACGTTGCGAAGGCGCGCTTGGCGGCGGCAACGGCCTTGTCGACATCGGCCTTGGAGCCGAGCGCAACCTCGTACATCGCCTCTTCCGTCGCTGGATTGACCACGGCGGTGGACTTCTTGACGGCGGGATCGACCCAGGCACCGTCGATGTAGAATTGCATGCGATTGACCATCGTTAACCTCTTCTTGGGGCTTGGAGGGGGCGTTTCGGCAGGCATCCTTGCACGAAAGCGCCGGCAATTGAACCCGCCATATGCGGGGCCAGCGTTGCGGCGGACGGAGGTTATATGAGCCGATGGCGGGAGGGAGGCAAGATGGGCATGTACGTCGTCCTGGCGAAAAGCCAGGACCCATTACCACCAAGCCGAGTTGGTTTGCGCCGGCGTCTACCACCTGTGGCGGACAACAACCGCCGCGGAGTTTGGGTCCTGGCTTTCGCCAGGAGGACGACGGAGACTTACACCGCCATCTTCCGGTGCAGCACCGGCGCGCCGGTGGTGAGGCTTTCGGCCGCATCGATGATGGCGTTGGCATCGATGCCGTAGTGCCGATAAAGGTCCGCGATGCTGCCGGTCTGGCCGAACTGCTCGACGCCGAGCGCCTCGACGCGATGGCCGCGGACGCTGCCGAGCCAGCCGAGCGCGGACGGATGGCCGTCGATCACGGTGACGATGCCGCAGTCGCGCGGCAGCGGCGCCAGCAGTTTTTCGATGTGACTGAGATGCTGCACGCCGCGCCGGTCGCGCCGCAATTTTCGCGCGGCGGTCCACCCGGAGTGGAGACGGTCGGCCGAGGTGATCGCGAGCAGCCCGACGTCGCGGCGGCTTTCGCCGATGAAGCCGGTGGCCTCGATCGCCTCCGGCGCGATTGCGCCGGTATAGGCGATCACGACCTCGGCATTCGGGCCCGGCTTGCGCAGCCAGTAGGCGCCGTCCGTGATGCCCTGCGCAAGCTCCGGCGACATGATCCGCTGCGCCTGCTCGATCGAGCGCGTGGAGAGGCGCAAATACACCGAACCGCCCTCGCCTGGATCGCGCTGCATGTGGTCAAAACCCCAGCCCATGATCACGGCGAGCTCGTCGACGAAGGCCGGCTCGAACGAGGCAAGCCCGTCCTGCGCCATGCCAATCAGGGGCGTTGCGATCGACTGGTGCGCGCCGCCCTCGGGCGCGAGCGTGATGCCCGACGGCGTTGCCGCCACCATGAAGCGCGCATCCTGGTAGCAGGCATAGTTCAGCGCATCGAGCCCGCGCTCGATGAAGGGATCGTAGAGCGTGCCAACCGGCAGCAGCCGCGCGCCGTTGATCTGGTGCGAGAGGCCGAGCGCCGAGAGCATGATGAACAGGTTCATCTCGGCAATGCCGAGCTCGAGATGCTGGCCCTTGGGCGAAGCGTCCCAATTGTAGGTGGAGGGAATTTTCTCGCTACGGAATAAGTCCGCCTTCTCCGCGCGCGCGAACAGGCCGCGGCGATTCACCCAGGGCCCGAGATTGGTCGAGACTGTGACGTCGGGCGAGGTCGTGACGATGCGCTTGGCCAGCTCGCTGTCACCGCGCGCGATCTCGTTCAGCACGAGACCAAAGCCCTGCTGGGTCGACATCTGCGGCGACGGCTTGAAGGCGAGCTGCGCGGGCACCTCGATGACAGGCGCGGTCAGCCGGCGACCGTCCTGGTTGAACGGCACGCTAGCGAGGAACGCATCGAGCTCGGCAGCGGACTGCGCGAGGCCCTCGTATTTGTCCCATTCGTGGCCGGGACGAATGTTCTGGCTGTCGCGATATTTCTCCATCTGCGCGACCGTCATCAGGCCGGCGTGGTTGTCCTTGTGGCCCTGGAACGGCAGGCCGACGCCCTTGATGGTGTAGGCGATGAAGCAGACCGGGCGGTCGTGATCGACGGATTCGAACGCCTCCAGCATGCTCGCCATGTCGTGGCCGCCGAGATTCGACATCAGCGCCAGCAACTCCTCGTCGCTGCGCTTGTCGATCAGTTCAGTGATCGGCCCCTGATCGCCGATCTCGTCGTGCAGGTGCTTGCGGAAGGCCGCACCACCCTGGAAGCACAGCGCCGCATAGAGCGCGTTCGGGCAATTGTCGATCCAGCGCTTGAGCGCTTCGCCGCCGGGCTCGGCAAAGGCCTCGCGCATCAGGCGGCCGTATTTCACGATCACCACGTCCCAGCCGAAATTGCGGAACATGGTCTCGAACTTTTCCCACAGCCCCTCGCGCACGACGGCATCGAGCGACTGGCGGTTATAATCGACCACCCACCAGGTGTTGCGCAGGCCGTGCTTCCACCCTTCTGCGAGCGCTTCGAAGATGTTGCCCTCGTCCATCTCGGCATCACCGACGAGTGCGATCATCCGCCCCTCGCGACGATCCTTCATCCAGCCATGCGCCTTGACGTAGTCCTGCACCAGCGAAGAGAACAGCGTCTGCGCGACCCCGAGGCCGACCGAACCGGTGGAGAAATCGACGTCGTCGACGTCCTTGGTGCGCGACGGATACGACTGCGCCCCCTTGAAACCGCGAAAGTTCTCCAGCTTCTCGCGGCTCTGCCGGCCGAACAGATACTGGATGGCGTGGAACACCGGGCTCGCATGCGGCTTCACCGCGACGCGATCCTCGGGGCGCAGCACATGGAAATACAGCGCCGACATGATGGTCGCGAGCGAGGCGGACGAAGCCTGATGGCCGCCGACCTTGAGGCCATCAGCGTTAGAACGGATGTGGTTGGCGTGGTGGATGGTCCAGGACGACAGCCACAGCGCCTTGCGGCTGAGAGCGGTCAAGGTGTCGAGACGGGCGGAATCGACGGGCATGGCGATGCTCCGGAAATCTGATTCCGGGATCATACGCCTGCGAGCGGCGCCAAACTTCTCAATTTTTCGCGCCATACCCGTCAATATTGGGATATTTTACCAATGACCGCCCCAAGGAACAGGTTCCATCCCAATGCCCGCGCTCGACGCCATCGACCGAAAAATCCTCGCTTTGCTCCAGGCCGACAGCCGCATGACCATGCAGGAGCTCGCCGACAAGGTCGGGCTCTCGGTCTCGCCCTGCCACCGCCGGGTCAAGCTGCTGGAGGAGCGCGGCGTCATCTCGCGCTATGTCGCAACCGTCGACCAGAAGGCGCTGGGACTGCATGTCAGCGTGTTCATCTCGATCAAGCTGGCGCGACAGAAGGAGGAGGACCTCAACCGCTTTGCCCGCGCCATCTCGAAATGGGACGAGGTGCTGGAATGCTACCTGATGACCGGCAACCGCGACTATCTGCTGCGCGTGGTGGCTGCCGACCTCGCCTCCTACGAGACCTTCCTGAAGACCAAGCTGACCCGGCTCGACGGCATCGCCTCGATCGAGTCCAGCTTTGCGCTGAGCCAGGTGAAGTATTCGATTGCGCTGCCGGTGTGACCGCGGCTGTCACATTCGCGCAACAAACCCCGCCGATGGTCGTGGGCCTACTCGTATCCAAGCCGAGAGAAGGACCATGACAGACCGCACCGCCCAGACCGCCAAGCGCGAGCGCATCATCCAGGAGATGGCCGACGATCTCGACGAAGAGCTGGAGATGGAGCTGGACGACGCCCGTCTCGACGAGCTCCTGGACGAGACCGATACGCTGAACCCAACGGTCGACCGAAAACTCTATTTCCGGGAGCTGCTGCGGCTCCAGGGCGAGCTGGTCAAGCTGCAGGACTGGGTGCAGAGCGAGAAGAAGAAGGTCGTCGTGCTGTTCGAGGGCCGCGATTCCGCCGGCAAGGGCGGTGTCATCAAGCGCATCACGCAGCGCCTCAATCCGCGCATCTGCCGCGTCGCCGCGCTGCCCGCGCCGAGCGAGCGCGAACGGTCGCAATGGTACTTCCAGCGCTACGTGGCGCACCTGCCGGCCGGCGGCGAGATCGTGCTGTTCGACCGCAGCTGGTACAACCGCGCCGGCGTCGAGCGCGTGATGGGCTTCTGCTCGGAGGAGGAGTACCAGGAGTTCTTCAAGACAGTGCCGGAGTTCGAGCGGATGCTGATCCGCTCCGGCATCATCCTGGTCAAGTACTGGTTCTCGATCACCGACGACGAGCAGCAGTTTCGCTTCAGCATGCGCATCAAGGATCCGCTCAAGCAGTGGAAGCTGAGCCCGATGGACGTCGAGGCGCGCAGCCGCTGGGAGGCGTACACCAAGGCCAAGGAGACGATGCTGGAGCACACGCATCTTCCTGATACGCCGTGGTGGATCGTCGATGCCGTCGACAAGAAGCGCGCCCGGCTCAACTGCATCTCGCATCTGTTGACCCAGATCCCGTACCAGGAGGTCGCGCGCGTCCCGGTGGTGCTGCCGCCGCGCGTGCGCAATCCCGACTATCACCGCGGCCCGGTCCCGCCGGAGATGTACGTGCCGGCGAAGTATTGAGGTTTCGTAGGGTGGGTTAGCAGATCGGATGCGCGAAACGCATCTGATCGGCGTAACCCACCTCGTCTGTCACCGCGGCAAGAGAACAGGCGGGTTACGCCGTGCGGACTGCGCTTCGCGCAGCCGCAAGGCTAACCCACCCTACGACGCGAAAAATCAACGCCACGGCTGCACGATGATCTTGGTGTGGGCTTCAGGATTGGCGAGATCGGCGAAGGCCTTCGCGACGCCGTCGATGCCGACCTCGGCCGTCACCATCGCCGCGGCATCCACCTGCCCCTCGGCAATCAGCCGAAGTGACGCCGCAAATTCCTCCGGCGTGTAGCCGAGCACGTATTGGACGTTGAGCTCCTTCATGATGCCGATCATGGGCTCGCATCTGTCGGTCTCCATGCAGACGCCGACCACGACGATGCGCGCATCGCGCGGGGCGCCTTCGAACACCTGCTGCAACAGGCCGGGCACCCCGACGCATTCGAAGATGATCGCGGGCTTGAGCGCCGGCAGCATGGCCTGGAGCGGCGGCCGCGCCGCCTTCTCCGCCTCCGACATCTGCGCATGCGCGGCCCAGGTCGCGTAGGGCTGCGATACCCTGGGATCGACGACGATGTCGGCGCCGAGCTTTGCCGCGAGCGCGCGACGCGCCGGGGAATAGTCGGCTGCGACGATCGGATGCAGGCCCCTGATCTTCAGCGCGGCGATGACAGCGAGCCCGACCGGCCCGCAGCCAATCACCAGCGGCACCTCGCCGCCCCTGACGTTGGCCTTGGCCACGGCGTGAACACCGACTGCGAGCGGCTCGGTGAGCGCGGCGTGTTCCGGCGCAAGACCATCGGGCACTTCGAGCAGCAGCGCCTCGCTGAGCAGCATGGCCTCGGCATAACCGCCGATGTTGTCGTTGGAATAGCCGATGCCCTCGATACCCGCAGGCGTCACCAGCGCCGGCAGCGAACAGACGCGTGTGCCCGGCTTGAGCTTGCGCGCCGTGCCGGGGCCATAGTCGACGATCTCGCAGCAGAACTCATGGCCAAACACGACGTCGCGGGAGAGGTCCATCGGCTTGCGCCCGGTCTTCCGCGCCATCTCCACCATGCGGGGGGCGTGCTGGCGGGCATGCAAATCGGAGCCGCAGATGCCGCAGGCGAGCGTCCTGACCAGCACCTGGCCATTGCCGGGTTTCGGCTCGGCCATCTCGCCAACGACAATCTCACCGTTCCTGAAAATCGCGGCGCGCATCCGGCTCCTCCCTTATCGTTGGAGCCATTGATAGCACGACGCGAGATGCGCGAACTTGCGTCAGGCGTTCGGGGAACGCTCTTCCAGCACCAGCAGCTGGGCGCGGCGAACGCGCTCGCGATGGGCGATGTAGAGACCGCTGGCGACGATGAAGGCCGCGCCGACGATGGTCCAGATGCTCGGCACCTCGCCGAAGATGAAGAAGCCGAGAATGCTCACCCACAACAATTGCGAGTAGGAGAACGGCGCCAGCACCGAGGCATCGCCATAGCGATAGGCCAGCACGACGATCCACTGGCCGGCGGTCGAGGCGATGCCGATGAAGATGCCGAGTGCGATCGCGGTCCAGGACGGCGTCACCCAGACGAAGGGCACGATTGCGGTGAGGATCGCAAGGCCGGTCAGCGAGGAATAAGCCATGGTGGTGACGACGGCTTCGCGACCGCTCATCATCCGCGTCAAGATCAACGTACCGGCCCAGCAGGCCGCCGAGACCACCGGGAAGAAAGCTGCCGGATGAAATGCGCTGGTGCCCGGGCGCAGGATGATCAGCACGCCGACGAGGCCGAGTGCGGTCGCGAACCAGCGGCGCATGCCGACCTTCTCGCCGAGAAAGACGATCGAGAGCGCCGTGACGAACAGCGGCGCAACGAAGCCGGTGGCGGACGCTTCCGCGATCGGGAGGAAGCCGAGCCCCGTGATGAAGAACAGCGAGGAGCCGAGCAGCACCGCGCCACGCATCACGTGCAATCCGAGACGCTCGGTGCGCATCGAGTAATACGGCGAGGACCGCAGCATCACCGGCGTGAAGATCAGCGCGAAGGTGAGAAAGCGGATCCAGGTGATCTCGATCGACGGCAGGCTGGTCGACAGATATTTCGCGGCGGTGTCGGAGCAGCCGAGAAACACCGTCGACAGCAAAATCAGTGCGATGCCCTTGAACGGATGATCGACGCGCGCGGGTGCGCGGCGACCGACCTGCTTCCTCTCGGGCATAGGCACGGAAATACTATCGAGCCTTGCGGCTGCGGCTGGCGGCGGGGTCACGGCTGGAACTCGGGAAAAATGCGAATCGAGTGCGTTCGTAAAAAACGACAAATGCGCCGCTTTCACAACTTCCGAAAACAGGATGCCGATATGCGCAGACCGCCGCGCGCGTCAATACTCCATTAATATTGAGCGTTTGCTGCACTACAGCATGGGCAGGCTGCGCGGCTTCGGACCGCGCGGAAACGCCGCATCCAGCGCTGAAATCTCCTCTTTCGTCAGCACGAGATCGCCGGCTACCGCATTCTCGCCGGCATGTTCCGCCGACGAGGCCTTCGGAATCGCGAACACCGTAGTCGCACGGGTGAGGAAGCTCAGCGCGACCTGACGCGGTGTCGCACGACGCGCCTCCGCGATGCGCGCGAGCACCGCGCCGCCCTTGCTGTTGCTCGCCGGAAAATCGTCATGGCCGAACGGCGAATAGGCGACGACGGCAACGCCATGCTGCTCGCACCACGGGATCACCGCGTGCTCGATCGCACGCTCCTTCAGATGATAGAGCACCTGATTACAGGCGATGCGCCCTTCGCCCGAGACATCGAGAATCTCGTCGAGATCGTCAGCATCGAAATTGGAGACGCCCCAGGACTTGATCTTGCCTGATGTCACCAGTTCCTCCAAGGCGGCGACGGTGTCTTCGAGCGGATAGGAACCGCGCCAGTGCAGGAGATAACAATCGAGCCGATCGGTCTTCAGCCGCTTCAACGAGCGTTCGCAGGCCGCGATGGTGCCCCGGCGCGAGGCGTTGCTCGGCAGCACTTTCGAGACCAGGAACACCTCGTCGCGCCGGCCCGCGATCGCATCGGCAATGACGAGCTCGGCATCGCCATACATCTCGGCGGTGTCGATGTGGGTCATGCCGAGATCAAGCCCGTGCTGAAGCGCCGCGATCGCGCGCTTGCGATCGCCATGATCGAGATACCAGGTGCCCTGCCCGATGACGGAGACGTTGGCGTTGGCTTTGCCGAAGGGTTTTGTGTTCATGTTTATTCCTTCAGATGCTCTAGAGTCCGCCGATATCCGCCACCAGCACACTGCCAGTCGCAGACTCCGTGATATAGAGCCGATCCCTGTTTTCGCCACCGATCGCAACATTGGTGCAATTCGGTCCCGCGCACGACTTGATCCGCGCGATCAGTTCCCCGTTCGGCGCGAACACGAAGACATGACCGAGCGAGGCGTGGCCGACGAACAGACGCCCCTTCGCATCCATGGTCATACCATCAGGACCGCTGGTGCCGAACAGCGAGCAGAAGCGGCCGACCTTGGACACGCAGCCGTCCTTCATGAACGGCAGCCGCCACACCGCATTGTCGCGCGTCATGGCGACGAACAGCACGGTTTCGGTTGGATCGAGCACGAGGCCGTTCGGACTGATGCCGGTGTCGAGCAGGCAATCCAGCCGGCCGTTCGATGCCAACCGATAGACCCGGCCGCTCGGATCGTGCAGGCCGGTCTGGCCCTGGTCGGTGAAATAGATGTCGCCGTTCGACGCGAGATGCAGATCGTTGCAGCCGCGGAACGATTCCGAATTGCGCGCGGTCAGGATGGGCTTGATCCGCCCTCCCGTCGCATCGAGCTCCATGATGCCATGCATGTAGTCGGCGACCAGGATATGGCCGTCGGCTGCGATCTTCAGTCCGTTCGGCCAGCCCTCATATTCGATTACGAGTGACCATTCGCCGTCAGGCGCAATGCGGAAGATGCGGCCGAAGGGAATGTCGACGACGTAGAGATTGCCGTCCCTGTCGAATGACGGCCCTTCGATGAAGCTGTCGGTCGCAACACCCGGGCGGTTGGCGTCAGCCCAATCAGTCCGCTCGCCCTTGCGGCGGAACTTGTCGGGCATTGCGGAGAACAGCCTGGTCTCGATCAGGCGCGGGGGCGTTTCCAGGTACATCATTGTTTTTGTGCGCGTTGAGGGGAGAGCGCGGCACCATACGGCACATTAGCGGGCGCGTCGATTGGCGCGGGCGGCATGCCGCCTCGCCCTCACTGTCATTCCCCGCGAAAGCGGGGAATCCAGTACGCCGCGGCCTCACCGCTTAGTCAAAGATGTCTCGGCGTACTGGATCGCCCGGTCAAGCCGGGCGATGACAGCGGAATATTCGGCGACGCCCCAGAAAGCCAGCCCTACCCAGCCGCGCCCGCGACCTTCGCCTGCTGCGCAGGCAACTCCGTCGTCGCGATCAGGCGCTTCAGCTCGGGGATGCAGGAGCCGCAATTGGTGCCGGCCTTGAGCTTGGCGCCGATCTCGGCGGCGGTGCGCGCGCCGCCGGCGATGGTGTCGCAGATGGTGCCGCGGCCGACGCCGAAGCAGGCGCAGACGATCGGGCCGGTCGAGGCGGCGCCTTCGCTGGACTTACCTGACAGCAGCGTGCGGCGCTGGTCGTCGGTGACCTGATCGGCGACGAACAGGCTCTTCACCACCTCCCAATCGCCGGCGTCGTGCGCGGGTCCGACGAACAGGCAGGTCTCGATGCGATCGCCTGCAAACGAAGCCGCACGATAGACGCCGCCGCCGAAGTCGCGGTACTCGGCGACGTCCTCGCCGGCGACGCCGTCGAGCCAGGCCGGCCAGCGGGCGAGGTCCGCGTTGTCGGCAAAGAGGTAGCCGAAGCCGCCGGCCACCGTGACGCGGGTCCACAACAGGTTCTGCGGCAGGTCGAGCTGCTTGCGCGACAGCGCGAAGCCGCGGAAGACGAATTCGTAGGGCGCGATCGCGGCCGGTGTCGCTTTGGCTTCCGGCTGCCCCGAGAATGGATCCGTGAAGGACTGCACCAGCGCACCGACGCGGCCGTGCGAGGCGTTCATCGCGCTCCAGTGGATCGGCACGAACAGCGTGCCGCGCTGCTGCCGTTCGCTGACGACGACCTTCAGGATGCACTGGCCGTAATCGGTGGTGATGCGGGCATAGCCGTCATGGGCGATGCCGTATTTGCCGGCGTCGTCGGGATGAATCTCGACGAACGGCTCGGGCAGATGCGCGCCCAGCCGCTGGCTGAGGCCCGTGCGCGTCATGGTGTGCCACTGGTCGCGGATGCGCCCGGTGTTGAGCCGCAGCGGCCGCGAGGGACCGGTCTCGCCACGCAGCGTCGGCACCTCCGGCGCAATGAAGCGGCCCTTGCCGTCATTGGTGAAGAAGCCGCCTTGCGCGAAGAAACGTTCGCCCGGCAAAGCGCCTTCGCGCGCCGGCCACTGCACCGGCCTCAAGGCGTCGAACGCTTCGTCCGACAGCGAGGTCAGCGCGCCGATGTCGAAATCGCGGCTGCCATTGTTCTCGAAGGCCGAGAGAGCGGCGTGCTCGCGGAAGATATCGGCGGCCGATCTGTAATTAAAACTCTCGCCGAAGCCGAGACGCTTTGCGGTCTCGCTCAGGATCCACCAATCGGGGCGCGCCTCGCCCGGCGCGGGCAGGAACGAGCGCTGGCGCGAGATGCGCCGCTCGGAATTGGTCACCGTGCCCGACTTCTCGCCCCAGGCGAGCGCCGGCAGCAGCACGTGCGGGCCGGCTTCGACGGTGTCGTTGGAGAGCACGTTCTCGGAGACCACGAACAGCTCGAGCTTCTTCAGGGCGTCGCGGACCATGTCGGCGTCGGGCAGCGACACCGCCGGATTGGTCCCCATCACCCACAGCGCCTTGACCTCGCCGCGGTTGATGGCCTCGAACAGCTGCACCGCCTTCAATCCCTCATGGGTGGCGATGCGCGGCGCCTTCCAGAACCGCCTGACGCGGTCGATGTCGGGCGGCGTGAAGCCCATATGGGCGGCGAGCATATTGGCGAGCCCGCCGACCTCACGGCCGCCCATCGCGTTGGGCTGGCCGGTGAGCGAGAACGGCGAGGCACCGGGCTTGCCGATGCGGCCCGTGGCGAGATGGCAGTTCAGGATCGCGTTAACCTTGTCGGTGCCCTGCGCCGACTGGTTGACCCCTTGCGAATACAGCGTGACGACCTTCTCGGTGTCACGGAACATCTTGAAGAAGGTGGCGACGTCCTGCTCGGAGAGGCCCGTGGCAAGCGCCGTCGCGCCGACGCTGCCGGCGATGTTGCGCGCGCGCGCCAGCGCATCGTCGAAACCGCTGGTGTTCTGCGCGATGTAGTCCCGATCGAGCACGCCGTTGTCGGCGAGGTGGACGAACAGGCCGGAGAACAGCGCGGTGTCGGTGCCGGGCTTGAGGCCAAGGAACAGATCGACGTCGCTTGCGGTGTCGGTGCGGCGCGGATCGATCACGATCATGCGCGCGCCGCGCTCCTGCCTGTTCTTCAGCATGCGCTGGAACAGCACGGGATGGCACCAGGCCGCATTCGAGCCGACGAAGACCAGCAGATCGGCCTGGTCGAGATCCTCGTAGCAGCCGGGCACGGTGTCGGCGCCGAAGGCGCGGCGGTGGCCGGCGACCGAGGACGACATGCAGAGCCGCGAATTGGTGTCGACGTTCGCCGTGCCGACAAAACCCTTCATCAGCTTGTTGGCGACGTAATAGTCCTCGGTGAGGAGCTGGCCGGAGAGATAGAACGCGACCGCATCGGCGCCGTCGCGGGCCACGATGTGCTGCATGCGATGGGCGACGTGGTCGAGCGCATCGCTCCAGGCGACGCGCTCCAGCACGCCCTTGCAGCGGATCATGGGATAGAGCAGCCGGCTCTCGAGCCCGACGGTCTCGCCGAGCGCCGAGCCCTTGGAGCACAGCCGGCCGAAATTGGCGGGATGATCGGGATCGCCAGCGATCGCGGCGCCGCCCTTGCCGTCGGGTGTTGCCAGCACGCCGCAGCCGACGCCGCAATAGGGGCATGTCGTTCGGGTCGCGCGGAGGTTCGGATCGATCGCCGTCATATCAAGCCGCTTTCGAAGGCTGCGCAAGCGCGCGGCCGAACATCATGTCGGTGCGGATCGCCGCAACCTTGTCGCGATTGCGGATCAGCTCGAGATACCAGAGCGCATCGATTGTATCGCCGATCAGCACCGCGCCGGTGAGCCGGCCGTCGGCGATCACGAGCTTCTTGTAGGTGCCGCGCCTGCGGTCTGACAGCACAAGGCTCTCGCTGCCCTCTCCGCCCATGAAGTCGCCCGCGGAGAACACGCTGACGCCGGAGACCTTGAGGTTGGTCGAGACCACGCTGCCCTGATAGGCGGCGGGCCGGCCGGCGAGATGCCGCGCCAGCACGCGCGCCTGCTCGTAGGCGGGCTCGACCAGGCCATAGCAGGTGCCGCGATGCTCGGCGCATTCGCCGAGCGCGAAGATGTCGGACGAGGAGGTCTGCATCACATCGTTGACGACAACGCCGCGATTGACCGCAATCCCCGCCTCCTTCGCCAGCGCAACGTTCGGCCTGATGCCGGCGGCGAAGATCACCGCATCGGCTTCGATCCGGCTGCCGTCGGCAAGCTCGACGGCCTCGACGTGGCCGTCGCCATGGATGCACTTCGTGCTGGCATTGAGCAGAATGCGGATGCCCTTGCGCTCGACCAGCGTCTTGAGCAGGTCGGCCGCGGGTGCATCGAGCTGGCGCTCCATCAGCCGGTCCATCAGATGCAGCAGCGTCACCGGCGCGCCGGCCTTGGCGAGGCCGTAGGCGGCTTCGAGGCCGAGCAGACCGCCGCCGACCACGACGACGCGCTTCTTCGCGGCCGCGAGCGTCAGCAGCAGGTCGACATCGCGCGTATCGCGAAACGTGTGCACGCCGGCAAGATCGGCGCCCGGCACGTTGAGCCGCAGCGGCGTCGATCCCGTGGCGAGCACGAGCTTGGAATATTCCATACTCTCTTCGCCGGCGATCTTGAGCTCGCGGCGGCCGGTGTCGATCTCGGTGACGCGATAGCCGTAGCGCACAGTGATGCCGCGTTCGCGCCACCAGTCGGCCGGCCTGAGCTCGATCTCGTGCGAACCGGTCTCGCCGGCCAGCACGGAGGAGAGCAGCACGCGATTGTAAGCGAGCCGCGGCTCATCGCCGATGACGGCAACCGCGTAGCGGCCGAGTGCGGTCTTGGCGAGTTCGTCGACAAGCCGCGCGGCCGCCATACCGTTACCGACGATGACCAGCGGTTCACTCACAAGGCATCTCCTATTCGGCGGCCTGCGCCTGTGCGCCGTAGGCCTCGGAAATCATGTAGCCGGACAACACGCCGTAGGCGTCGGTCCAGGCGGCAGCGAGTTCGGGCGTCCAGGCTTCGCCAAGACCCTTCTCGAGGGTCCACAGCAAGGTCGCGCCGACCACGGGGTAGTGCTCGGCCTTGGCGCCATAGGCGACGTGACGCTTGGCGAGCGCCGAGGCCGCGGGAAGAATCGTCTCGAGGTTCGACAGGCCGCCGACCACGGCGGCGAGCATGCCCATCAGCTTCTTGCGCTGCTCGGTCATGTCCTCGGGAAACATCACGCGCACGGACGGCGCCACCTCGAACAGGCGATCGTAGAACAACACCGCGGCGGCTTCCGAAATCGGCGCGACCTTGGCGAAGCTCTGCTGAATGAGGGTAATCTGTTCGGGCGTCATAATGTTCTCCTGTCTGTTTCGGTCTGCCTTTGTCCGCGCCGTTGCGGACAAGGTTCATGGGTCAAACGTCATCAGAGAGTCTTCTCCCCGCGTACGGGGAGAAGCGAGATTCGTACCAAGTGTCAGACTCGCGCTTCGGCGAGGCCCGCCGCGCCCTCACCCTGCGGGCTGCGACGCAGATAGAACCACCAGGTCAGGCCGAGGCAGGAGGCGTAGAAGGCGAGATAGATCGCGAGCGCGAGCTGCGGGCCGCCGGTCAGGGCGATCGACTTGCCGAAGCCGCTCGGGATCAGATAGCCGCCGACGGCACCGATCGCGCCGATGAAGCCGACCGCCGCGCCGCTCTCGATGCTCGCCGTTTTCAGGGCAGCGCTGCGCGCCGCATCGCCCTTGCCGCGCACCTTGAACAGGTTCTGCTCGCGGAAGATCGAGGGGATCATGCGGTAGGTGGAGCCGTTGCCGATGCCCGTCGTCACGAACAGGATCAGGAACATCGACAGGAAGCCGATGAAGTCCTTGTGCCCGACGAAATAGAGCGCACCAACCGTCGCAGCCGCCATCGCGATGAAATTCCAGAAGGTGATGACCGAGCCGCCGATCCTGTCGGCGAGCCAGCCGCCGAAGGGACGCGACAGCGACCCGACCAGCGGCCCGAGGAAGGCGATCGAGATCGTCACCGACGGAAACTGCGTCTTGAGCAGCAACGGGAACGCCGCGGAGTAGCCGATGAAGGACCCGAACGTGCCGATATAGAGGTACGCCATGATCCAGGTGTGCTTGCGCTTGACCACCGCGAGCTGATTCCTGACCGACGACTTGGCCGTGGTCAGGTTGTTCATGAAGAACACCGCGCCGAACACCGCGATCGCGATCGGCAGCACCCACATCAGACCGGCATTCTGGAGATAGATGCCGTCGACGGGGCTTGCCTGGAACAGGTTGATGACGGCGAGCGTCATCAGGATCGGGGTCAAGAGCTGCACGCTGGAGACACCGATATTGCCGCCGGCGGCGTTGAGCCCCAGCGCCCAGCCCTTCATCCGGTCGGGGAAGAAGAAGGAGATGTTGGTCATGCTGGAGGCGAAATTGCCGCCGCCAAGGCCGGCGGTGGAGGCGACCAGCAGCATCAGCCAGAACGGCGTATCGGGCTGGCTGACGAAATAGGCCAGCGACAGCGTCGGGATGAACAGGATCGCCGCGCTGAAGATGGTCCAGTTGCGACCGCCGAAGGTCGTCACCGCGAAGGTGTAGGGAAAGCGCATGAAGGCGCCGATCAGCCCAGGCACCGCAACCAGCTGGAACAGCTGGTCCGTGCTGTAGTGGAAGCCCGCCAGCGGCAGCTTGGTGGTTACGATGCTCCAGATCAGCCAGACCGAGAAGCCGATATGTTCAGCCACGATCGACCAGATCAGGTTACGCCGGGCGATGGTCTTGCCGCCCGCATTCCAGAACGCCTCATCTTCGGGGCGCCAGTCAGAAATCCAAGTCTGACTTAGAGACGAATTCTTGGTCATACATTATCCCTTCCAGTCTCACCGCTGCGTCGTTGCAGGCTCTGCCGCCGGTCACGGAGGCGCGCTCCGGGGCTTCACCCCGGTGGCGAGTTCACGATGCTGATTGATGATGTTGAGGGACGTCGTCGTTGGCGTCGCGCAAATGCACTTCAATTTCCGTGCCAGTTGCGCGCATGCTGGAAATGCTGGGTTTTCAGGACGTTATTCGTATTGCCCGAAGTTTTTGCAGGACTTTCTCGCACGCTGAATTTGCGCTTCGCTCAATCCTTGTGCGACGCACAAGGATTGGGCTTGATGTCGATTATTTGGGCGCGGGCATCTTTCTTCGTTTACGCGGCCTCAACGAAGCGATGACGCTCGTAGAGGAATTCGAGCACGCGCTGCCGGCACTTCAGATAGGTGGTGTTGGTCGCGAGCTCGAGCCGCTTGCGGGGGCGCGCCAGCGGCACCTCCAGCACCTCGCCGATGCGCGCGCTCGGCCCGTTCGTCATCATCACGATGCGGTCAGACAAGAGCACGGCCTCGTCGACGTCGTGGGTGATCATCAGGATGGTGTTGCCGAGCTTCTGATGCAGCGCCATCACCGAATCCTGCAAATGCGCCCGCGTCAGCGCATCGAGCGCGCCGAACGGCTCATCCAGCAGCAGCACCTTCGGCTCCATCGCCAGCGCCCGCGCGATGCCGACGCGCTGCTTCATGCCGCCGGAGATTTCCGAGGGACGCTTATCCCTGGCATGGGCCATCTGCACCAGGTTGAGATTGTGCATCACCCAGGCGTCGCGCTCGGCCTTCGTCTTGGTCCTGGCGAACACCTTGTCGACGCCGAGCCTGACGTTCTCGTAGACGGTGAGCCACGGCAGCAGGCTGTGGTTCTGGAACACCACCGCGCGATCGGGACCCGGCGAGTTGACCTCGCGGTTCTCCAGCAGCACGCCGCCGGTGGTGGCGGTCGTGAGCCCGGCGATGATGTTGAGCAGGGTCGACTTGCCGCAGCCGGAGTGGCCGATGATCGAGACGTATTGCCCCTTCTCGATCGTCAGGTTGATGTCCTTCAGTACCTCGGTCGTCGCAGCGCCACGGGTAAAAATCTTGTCGATGTGATCGAGCTTCAGATAGGCGGTCATGTGTCCCTACTCCTTAGCTTGTCGCGGTGCCGCGGGTGACGACCTTGCCGAGGCCCGCGATCAGGCGGTCCAGCACGAAGCCGACGATGCCGACATAAAACAGCGCCAGGATGATCTCGCTGATATGCGAGGAGTTCCAGGCATCCCAGATGAAGAAGCCGATGCCGACGCCGCCGATCAGCATTTCCGCGGCGACGATCGCCAGCCACGACAAGCCGATGCCGATGCGCAGGCCGGTGAAGATGTAGGGCGCGGCCGCCGGGATCATGATCTTGGAGAAGAACTCGAGCGGGTTGAGCTGCACCACCGCGGCGACGTTGCGGTAGTCCTGCGGAATGTTGCGGATGCCGACCGCGGTGTTGATGATGATCGGCCAGATCGAGGTGATGAAGATGACGAAGATCGCCGAGGGCTGGCCGTCGCGGAACGCGGCGAGCGAGAGTGGCAGCCAGGCGAGCGGCGGAATGGTGCGCAGCACCTGGAACAGCGGATCGAGCCCGCGCATCGCCCAGACCGATTGCCCGACCAGCACGCCGAGCGCGATGCCGGCGATCGCCGAGAGCGAATAGCCGAGCGCGACGCGCTGGAGACTGGCGGAGAGATGCCAGAACAGGCCCTTGTCGATGCCGCCATGGTCGAAGAACGGATCGAAGATCAGCTCCTTGGTATCCTTGAACACTCTGGACGGCGGCGGCAGCGCCGAGCCGGCGCGGCGGCAGACCAGCTCCCACACCAGCGTCAGCAGCGCGAGCACGACCAGCGGCGGGATGACGCGCACGGCGGTTTCCCTTGCCATCCGTGCGTAGGCCTCACTGCGCGGCGGACGCTTCGGCGTCATCGCGACGACCGGTGCGGCGGCGGCCGCCGGCGTCGCGGTCTCGACCTCAATCTTCGTGGCAGGCATGTTCATCGCAATATCTCTCCGGCTGCAAAGGACGACGCGGCCGCCCAATGGGGCGGCCGCTGGCTCCATCAGACTTCGACGCGCTTGATTGCGAGCGACTTCAGATAGGCAGCCGGATTTTCGGGATCGAACACCTTGCCGTCGAAGAAGGTCTCCTTGCCGCGCGAGGTGGAGGTCGGGATGTCGGCGGCGGCGACGCCGAGCGTCTTGGCCGCGTCCTTCCAGAGATCCTCGCGGTTGACCTTGGCGATCAGCGCCTTGCTGTCGAAACCGGCCTCGTATTTGCCCCAGCGGATGTCCTCGGTCATGAACCAGAGATCGTGGCTCTGGAACGGATATGAGGCATGATCACGCCAATACTTCATGATGTGCGGCGAGTTCTCGACCACCTTGCCGGGGAGGCCGTAGTCGAACTTGCCCTTGGCGCGGTCGGCGATGTCCTCGACAGGACAGTTGATCCACTGCCGCTTGCCCATGATGGTGGCGAGTTCTTCCTTGTTCTCCATCTTGTCGGCCCATTGCTGGGCCTCCATCACCGCCATGAGGATTGCCTTTGCGGCCTTCGGGTTCTTGTCGACCCAGGCAGCGCGCATGCCGAGCGATTTTTCCGGATGCTTGCTCCAGATCTCGCCGGTGTTGACGGCGGTATAGCCGATGCCCTGGTGGACCAGCTGCCCGGGCCAGGGCTCGCCGACGCAGAACGCGTCCATGGTGCCGACCTTCATGTTCGCCACCATCTGCGGCGGCGGCACGGTGATGGTCTCGACGTCCTTGTCGGGGTCGATGCCGCCGGCGGCGAGCCAGTAGCGGATCCAGAGATCATGCGTACCGCCCGGGAAGGTCATCGCGACCTTGGCCGACTTGCCTTCGGCCTTCTTCTTCTCGAACGCGGCCTTGAGCACCGAGGCGTCCGCGCCGACCTTGAGATCGGCATATTCCTTGGCGACCGAGATGCACTGGGCGTCGAGATTGAGCCGCGCCAGGAGGTACATCGGCGTCGGCTGGTTGTTCTGCGTCACCTTGCCGGCCGAGATCAGGTACGGCATGGGGGTGAGGATATGCGCGCCGTCGATGCCATTGCCTTCGGAGCCGAGCACGAGGTTGTCGCGCGTGGTGCCCCAGGAGGCCTGCTTCTGCACGTCAGTGTCAGGCATGCCGTGCTTGGCGAAGAAGCCCTTGTCCTTGGCGACGAAGAGCGGACCGGCATCGCTCAGCGCGATGAAGCCGAGCTTGGCGCCCTTGACCTCGGGCCCTCCATCCTGCGCGAAGGCGCCGGCGGGGAAATTGAGTTTGGCGGCGGCGAGAAGGGCAGCGGTAGAGCCAGCGGCTTTCAACAATTGACGGCGGCTGAGGCCAGTCTCGGAGGGCCGGCGGATGCGCTTGGTCATCGGTAATGTCGTCCTTTTGCGTCGTTGCGGAATGATTGCGTCAGTGCGCACGAGCAGCCCGTCCGTCCGTGACGCTCCAAAAGAGCGCATGCGAACGCGCGACGGGGAGACCCCCGTTCGGGTGGCGTCAGCAATTCGGATGAGAAGTCTCGCGGGACGGCTTCAATGGCGTCGG
The DNA here is from genome assembly GCF_014198245.1 of Bradyrhizobium sp. cir1. Lineage (GTDB taxonomy): Bacteria > Pseudomonadota > Alphaproteobacteria > Rhizobiales > Xanthobacteraceae > Bradyrhizobium. The sequence continues at coordinate 57,653 of NZ_JACIHE010000012.1, read as the reverse complement.
CCGGGAAACATTCAAGCTTCATGCCAAGCCTAACGCCGTCAAAAGCACCAAAAAAACAATATGTTATGGACGCCGCGCCAGACTGTCGCAGGCCCGTCCCGCTCGCGAAACTTGCGATCTGCCCAATACTTGTGCGACGCACAAACATTGTGCAGGCGCCCAAGCAAAAGGCGGCGCGGCGCGCGAAGGTCATCGCATAGCAGGACGCATCTAACTGATCTTACTTGCTTTTTCGGCCTACATGCCGCGGCACGCAACTTGCTTCTTCATTTGCGTCAACGAAGACTGCGGCTTGCCGCATTGTTGCAGCCTCTGCCGGCTGCATCCCGGAAGCTCAACTGCTTCGCGGCCCTCCCCGGCTCAGTTTGTCGTGACGCGATTCCCAAGGCTTCCAGACTTTCCATAGCCCTCGTGCGCGGCAGAGCCGTCCGCACGGCCAAAACGTTCAGCCGCGCTCTCTTCGGGAGGGCGTGTCGATCTCACTTACGAAGCAAAAGGAACCCTTGATGTCGTATCTCGCGCCTTCGGAATTCGTCACCAAGATGGTGGATGCGGGCGAGTCCAAGATCTTCATGTCCACCCGGGATACCATGATCCGGGCCTACATGGCCGGCGCGATCCTCGCCCTCGCCGCATGGTTCGCCGTCACGATCAACGTGAACACCGGTCAGCCACTGATCGGCGCACTGCTGTTCCCGGTTGGCTTCGTCATGCTCTATTTGCTGGGCTTCGACCTCTTGACCGGCGTGTTCGTGCTCTCCCCGCTCGCCTTGATCGACAAGCGCCCGGGCGTCACCCTCGGTGGCGTGCTGCGCAACTGGGGCCTCGTCTTCGTCGGCAACTTCGCCGGCGCCTTCACGGTGGCCTTCATGATGGCCTTTGTCACGACCTTCGGCTTCACCCAGGCCCCCGACAAGGTCGGCGCGGCGATCGGCAATATCGGCGAAGGCCGCACGCTGGGCTATGCCGCGCACGGTGCAGCCGGCATGGCGACGCTGTTCATGCGCGGCATGCTCTGCAACTGGATGGTCTCGACCGGCGTCGTCGGCGCCATGATCTCGACCTCGGTCCCCGGCAAGGTCATCGCGATGTGGATGCCGATCCTGGTGTTCTTCTACATGGTGTTCGAGCATTCCGTCGTGAACATGTTCCTGTTCCCGTCGGGCCTGATGCTGCACGCCAAGTTCTCGATCATGGACTATCTGATCTGGAACGAGATCCCGACCGTGCTCGGCAACCTCGTCGGCGGCCTCGCCTTCACCGGCATGACCCTCTACGCCACCCACGTCATGACCCTGCCGAAGCGCCAGGCCGACAAGGCTGCGAAGCCCCGCATCGCGGCCTGATCGAATACGTCTCGACAGGGGAGCCTCGCCCGATCAGGGTGAGGCTCCCCTTTGCTCGCAGGGCTATCGCACGCGAAAAGCGGTTCCTGCGGCCCATCCTTCGAGACGCCCGCCTCTGGCGGGCCCTCAGGATGAGGGCGGAGTGTGCGGCAGCAGTTTCAACGTCGACCGATGCCGATTAGCCTCATCCTGAGGAGACCGCGGAGCGGTCGTCTCGAAGGACGAGGCGCGCGCTCAGGCCGTCGCCAGGAAGCCATATGCGATAGCCATGCCTTTACCGGTGATGACGATGTCCCGCGGACTCCAGATCTCGGTCGGCCAGCACTCAGACAGGGGTCGCAAGCCCGTCAACCAGGATTTTCACGGCGTCCTGATTCCGGAAGAGCCGCTGCTCAGCCTGAAGGGCATCGCGGCGGTCCTCGCCGACGGCATCTCCAGCAGCACGGTGAGCCAGATCGCCAGCGAGTCGGCGGTCAAGAGCTTCCTGATGGACTATTACTGCACGTCGGAATCCTGGACAGTGAAGACCTCCGCCCGCCGCGTGCTGGAGGCGACCAATTCCTGGCTGCATGCGCAGACCCGCAAGAGCCAATATGCCTATGACCGCGACAAGGGCTATGTCTGCACCCTCAGCGCCATGGTCATCAAGGCGGCCACCGCACACATCTTCCATGTCGGCGACTGCCGCATCTACCGCGTCGCCGGCAAGGCGCTGGAGCAGCTGACCGACGATCACCGGATCATCGTGTCATCGGAGCAGACCTATCTCGGCCGCGCGCTCGGCATCAATCCGCAGCTCGAGATCGACTATCAGACGGTCGAGATCCAGGCCGGCGACACCTTCCTGCTGGCAACGGACGGTGCGTACGAATTCGTCGAGCCGCGTTTCGTCACGAGCGCGATCAACGAGCATGCAGCCGAACTCGACAGGGCGGCGAAGGCGATCGTCGAGGAGGCCTATCGGCGCGGCAGCGACGACAACATCACCGTGCAGATCCTGCGCATCGACGCAACGCCGGAGGAATCCGGCGTTTTCGATCGGAGCTCGACGCTGCCGCTGCCGCCTCTGCTGGAGCCGCGGGCGATGTTCGATGGCTACCGGATTGTCAGGGAGATCCACGGCAGCAGCCGCAGCCACATCTATCTCGCCGTCGATGCGGACACCGAGGAAACGGTCGCGCTCAAGATTCCGTCGATCGACCTGCGCGACAACCAGGCTTATCTGAAACGTTTCCTGATGGAGGAATGGATCGCGCGGCGGATCGACAGTCCGTACGTGCTCAAGCCGCGGTCGAGAACGACGCGGCGCAACTATCTTTACGTCGCGACCGAGTTCGTCGAGGGGCAGACGCTGCGGCAGTGGATGCTCGACAACCCCCGTCCCGATCTGGAGACGGTGCGCAGGATCATCGAGCAGATCGCCACCGGGCTTCGCGCCTTCCACCGGATGGAGATGCTGCACCAGGATCTCAGGCCCGACAACGTCCTGATCGACAAGACCGGCACCGCGAAGATCATCGACTTCGGATCGGTCAGGGTCGCAGGCGTCGCTGAAGCTGCGCCGAGATCGGCTGACGCGGAAATTCTCGGCACGGTCCAGTACACGGCGCCGGAGTATTTCCTGGGCGAAGGCGGATCGCCCCGGTCCGACATGTTCTCGCTGGCCGCCATCTGCTACCAGATGCTCACCGGGCATCTGCCCTACGGCGCCCAGCTTGCTAAAATCCGGGGACGATCGGACGCGTGGAAATTGCGATACCGCCCCGCAGTCGATGCCGAGCGGGGCATCCCGGGCTGGATCGACGGCGCGCTGAGGAAAGCGCTGCATCCCGATCCCTACAAGCGCCACGAAGACCTCTCCGAGTTCGTCTTCGAGCTCAGAAATCCCAATCCGGCCTATCTGAACACGCGAACCACGCCCCTGCTGGAGCGCAATCCGCTGCTGTTCTGGAAGCTGACCACGGCGATCCTCGCCTGCGCGGTCATCGTGCTGCTCGCAGCGCTCCGGCTGCGATAACCGGATCACGCCGGCTCTGCCGCCTTCACCCCCAGCGGCTTCGGCGCCATGCCGCCGCCCGGCTTGAGGTGGAATTCGTAGGTCATCAGATGCCACCGCCCGCTCGCCTTAGTGCCGTCAGGCATCACCGGCTCGTTGCGCGGCTCGACCTTGGCCACCAGGTCGTCCTTCACGCCGAACACCACGTCGGAATCGAGATATTTGTCGCCATCCATGAAGACGTGGGTGATCAGCGGCTCGTAACCCTTCGCATTGACGAGGAAGTGCACATGCGCCGGACGCATCGGATGGCGTTTGGTCTGCACAATCATCTCGCCGACAGGACCGTCGGTCGGGATCGGATAGCTGCACGGCAAAATGGTGCGGAAGAAGAAGCGGCCATCATCATCGGTGATGAAGCGCGCCCGCGCCGAGGCGCCGACCTCGTCATAATTTGGCTTCTGTGAATCGTAGAATCCGTCGTCATCGGCATGCCAGACATCGACGGGAACGCCTGCGAGCGGCTTTCCCTTCAGATCCGTGACGCGGCTCTGCACGAACATCCGCTCGCCCGTCTGATTGTTCGGCGAGATGTCGGTGCCATGCGCAGTCACCTTGTGCTCGCCGACATAGAACGGCCCGAGCACTGTCGTTTGGGTCGCGCCCTCGCGGTCGCGGTGGTTGACGGCGTCGACCAGCATGGAGACGCCGAGCACGTCGGACAGCAGGATGAATTCCTGGCGGGTATCGGTGCATTTTTGCCCCGTCCGGGTCAGGAAATCGATGGCGTATTCCCATTCCTCGAAGGTGAGACCGGTCTTGCTCACGTAATCGTGCAGCGACTTCACCAATTCCTGGAGCAGGAATTTTGCCCGCGGGTTCGGCGTCTGGTCGAAGCTTTTGACGACGGCTTCGGTGAGGTCGGTCTCGTTGAACTGGGTCATGGTGCGTTGCCCTCGCGTTTTTCTCGTTGGCCCGGACGGGCTCACTGGAGGCGTTCCAAGGTGGAGTCTACACCAGTCGGCCGCCCCGCGTTAAGCGCGACCGGCTTGGAATGAGCCCGCCATTTGGCTATCACCATGGTCGAGAAACTGCCCGGAGGAACCGATGCTCGCACCCACCCCCGCCTCGCCCGAATCCGTCGGCATGTCCAAGGCTGCGCTCGACCGCGTCGATGCGCATCTGAAGAAGCGGTACATCGATGCCGGCCGTTTCCCGGGCACGCAGCTCCTGGTCTATCGCCGCGGCAAGATCGCCCACAGCTCGGTGCAGGGCCTCGCCGATGTCGAGCGCAAGGTGCCGGTGAAGGACGACACCATCTACCGCATCTATTCCATGACCAAGCCGCTCACCAGCGTCGCCTTCATGATGCTGGTCGAGGAGGGCCTCGTCGCGATCGACGAGCCTGTCGCCAAATACATTCCGGAATGGACGGATCTCGGCGTGTTCGTCGCCGGCACTGCACCTTCCTTCCTGACCCGGCCGCCATCGCGGCCGATGCTGATCGTCGACCTGCTGCGCCACACCTCCGGCCTCACCTACGGCTTCCAGCAGCGTTCCAATGTCGACGCCGCCTATCGCGCCGAGAAACTCGGCGAGGTTGAGAAGTCGGGCACGCTCCAGACCATGATCGAGGGGCTGGCGAAAATCCCGCTGGAATTCTCGCCGGGCGAGGCCTGGAACTATTCGGTCGCGACCGACGTGATCGGCTATCTCATCGGCAAGATCTCAGGCGTGCCGTTCGAGCAGTTCCTGAAGGCACGCATTCTCGATCCGCTCGGCATGACCGACACCGATTTCCACGTCCCGGCCTCCAAGGCGCACCGCCTCGCGGCCTGCTATTCGGCGGACCCGGGCGGCGGCATGACCTTCCATGCCGGCCAGCGCCGCGAGGGGCTGACGCTTCAGGACGATCCGACGACGAGCTCGTTCCTGTCCCCGCCTTCCTTCATCTCCGGCGGCGGCGGATTGTGCTCGACGGCCGCCGACTATCTCACCTTCTGCCGCGCGCTGCTCAACGGCGGCGCGCTCGGCGGCGTCAGGCTGATCGGGCCGAAGACGCTGGCGCTGATGACGACCAACCACATTCCGGGCGGCCGTGCGCTGCCGGAAGTGTCGCGCTCGCTGTTCTCGGAAGCCGCCTATAACGGCATCGGCTTCGGCCTCGGCTTCGCCGTGACCATGCGCCCGGCCGAGACGCTGATCGCCGGCAGCCCCGGCGAATACAATTGGGGCGGCGCGGCCACGACCTCGTTCTGGATCGATCCGGCCGAGGAGCTGATCACCATCTTCATGACGCAGGTGCTGCCGTCGAGCGCCTATCCGCTCCGCCGCGAGCTGCGCAGCATGGTCTACGCCGCGATCACCGAGAGCAATCTGTAACCGTTGAACCGATCCCGCGGCCGACGGCCGCGGGATCGCACGATGAAACTCATTTGAGCATCTCCGGCACGAGCAAACGCGGCAGGAACAGCGACACGCTCGGCCAGACGATGACCGCCGCCAGCACGAGCAGCATCGGAACCAGCATGATCACGGTGTCCTTCAGCGCATAGCGCAGCCGCACGCCGGCGACCGCGCAGGCGATCATCAGACATAAGCCGTAAGGAGGCGTCACCAGCCCGAAAGCCAGCGACACGATCGATATGATCGCGAACTGGACCGGATGAAGGTCGACGGACTTCGCCAGCGGCTCCAGCACGGTGCCGACAATGATGATGGCCGGGATGGCGTCGAGGAAGCAGCCCACCACCAGAAAGCAGAAGCAGATGAAGAAGCCGGCCGCGACGGGGCCCATGCCCCATGCCGAGACGTTGGCCAGCAGCTCCTGCGGGATCCTGTAATAGGCCAGCAGCCAGCCAAATGCGCTTGCGGTGCCGACACAAAACAGCGCGACTCCGGCAAGGCGCCCGGTGTCGAGCAAGGCCTTGTACAATTCGCGAGGACCCGTCTCGCGGTAGAAGAACGCCGAGAGCGCCACGGAATAGAGCACCGCGACGCAGGCGGACTCGGTCGCGGTGAACCACCCGAGCAGAATGCCGCCGACGATGATGAACGGCGTCATCATGGCCGGTATCGACCGCCAGATGGCGCGTCGCATCTCGACCCAGGTCGCCTTCGGATAGGTCGGGTAGCCACGGCGCACCGCATAGATGTGCACCGTCGCCATCTGCGCGCCCGCGATCAGCAGACCCGGCACGATGCCGGCCAGATACATCGCCGCAATCGAGGTCGAGATCAGCCCGCCCCACACGATCATCAGGATCGACGGCGGGATGATGACCGCCAGAACCGCCGACACCGCCGTGATGGCGATGGAAAACGAGAGGTCGTAGCCCTCCTTGGTCTGCGCATCGATGAAGATCTTGGACTGGCTCGCCGCGTCGGCGGTCGACGAGCCCGAGATGCCGGCAAAGAACACCGACAGCACGACGTTGATCTGCGCCAGGGATCCCGGCCAGTGCCCGACCATCGAGCGCGACAACGCCACCAGGCGATCGGTGATGCCGCCGATGCTCATCAGGTTCGCCGTCAGCAGGAAGAACGGCACCGCCAGCAGAATGAATGAATTGTACGCATTGAAGGTCTCCTGCGCGAGCGTCATCAAAGACAGACGTGGCTCGATCAAAAGGATCGGCACGCAGGCAAGGCCGAGCGCAAAGGCGACCGGCACGCGCACGATGAGCAGGCCGATGAACACCCCGAACAGCACCATCGCAGCCTGTCCGGCAGAGAGCACATTGCCGCTCATCGCCGTGCCCCGAGCAGAACACGCATTTCAGCGACGATCTGTTCACCCGCAAAGACGATCCACGTCGCACCGGTCACGGGCCAGGCGACGTGAATCAGCCAAAGCGGCAGATCGGCCAGTTCCGAAGTTCTGTTCCAGGCGAAGCGGGTGAACTCCAGGCCGGCGAACACGAACACCAGTGCCAGCGCCAGCACCCCGAGCCGCGCGAGGATCCGCACCGCGGCCTCCGACCGCCGCGACAGGTCCGGCCACACATCGACCTCGAAATGCTGCGCTTCCCGCACACCGACCATGGCGCCGATCATGATGGTCCAGACGAACAGGAAGCGGGCCATTTCCTCCGTCCAGATGTAGGACGGGATGAAGGGCGTGTAGCGCGAGACGATCTGCAGCGTCACGGGGATGACGAGAATGCCGACACAGGCGGCGAGCAGGATTTCCAGCAATTTCGCATAGGCCGCCGTAACGCGACGCCACAGCGACGGTGTGGACGGGACGGGCATTTCAGACATTGGGACTCCGTGCGGCAGCTCATCCGCCACGGCCGGGCAAGAAGCGGGGCTTGCCCGGACGTGCCGTTGGCGAATGCAACGAGATCAGGCGACGTTGATCTTCTCGAAAATGCCCTCCGCGCCAATCTCCTTGGCGTAGGTGGCCATCACGGGATCGGCGAGCTTCTTCATGGCCTCCCGCTCCTCGAAGGGAACGCGCTTGAGCTTGCCGGCCTTCTCGAGCGTGTCGAGCTTGACGACCTCTTCGCTCGATTCGAGCTGACGGCCGTAGTCGCCGGCCTCCTTGCCGGCCTTCATGATCGCGTCCTGCAAATCTTTCGGTAACGTCTTCAGCGTCTTCACCGAGAAGCAGATCGGCCGGATCGATACGGCGTGCTGGGTGAGGCTGAGATGCGGGGCCACTTCGTAGAACTTCATCGCCTCGACGCCCGCCGCCTCGTTTTCGCCGGCCGATATCACGCCGTTCTGGATCGCATTGTAGATTTCGTTATAGGCGATCACCGTCGGGCTCATGCCGACGGCCGCAAAAGTCTTCGACCAGATCGGGGCGCCCTGCACGCGAACCTTGAGGCCCTTGAGATCGGCGAGGTTCCTGAGCGGCTTGTTGGCGAAGATGTTGCGGATGCCGCCGCCGGCATAGCCGATCAGAACGACCTCGGCTTTGGCCGCGACCTCGTCGGCGATCGGCGCCAGGATATTGGCCTCGACGACCTTGTTCATGTGCTCGATGCCCCTGAACACGAAGGGCGCATCGATGAACGGAGCCGCCTTGGCGAAGGTCGACATGTGGGCCGGCGAGACGATGCCGTAATCGACCGCCTTGCCCTGCGACATGTATTCGAAATACTGCTTCTCGAGGCCGAGCGAGGAGTTCTTGTGCAGCGTGAAATTGACGGGCTTGCCGTAATATTTCTTCACCAGCTCCTCGAACCGGATCAGTGCCCGGTTGAAGGCATGGTCGTCGTTGAACTGGACCGCGCCGTTCAGCGTGATCGGCGCCTGCGCCCTGAGGATCGACGGCATGCCGATCGTGGCCGCCGCAGTGGTTGCACCGATACCAGCGAGAAATGACCTTCGCTTCATCGTCTCCCCTCCCTTTGATGCTCCGGCCCTGTCGCCGGGCCGTGCGTGCAGCCGGTATGCGGCTTGCGAGAGGGAAGCGTATGAAAAACCCCGGCGGGACGGAAGTCATTTCGCGCGCGCTGGAGGTACTCTTCGTCGCAGGACTTGCTCCTGCACGACCTGTTGCACTGCAACTCGCGCTCCTCCCGGCGCGCGGTACGCCGCATGGACGGCCTCCCCGCTCCCGGCCGAAGCAAGACGCGCGGACCGGTGCGCTGCACGCAGAGATCCGCGCGTCTTCCTCGACTGGCCTAGTGCATGTGACCAATCAGATAGATGCCGCCACCGATCACAATGATCGCCGGAACGGCCCAGAGAATGAATACCGGCATCATATGCTCCTTAATTGGATGTGCAGACCTTGACGGTCTTCATGCCGCTCTCAGCCTCTGTGCGCGTCTTGTAGATCGTGCCCGACGGACTGACGACGGTCATGGAAGCGTCCACCGGCTTCTTGTCGACGACGGTGCACTTCTTGGTCTTGACGTCCTGGACCACGTAGAACTCGTCGGCCGCGAACGCCGGCAGGGAAAACGCAGCAACCATCAGTGTTGCAGTCGCCATCTTCAGCTTCATCTTGTCTCCTCCTCCAGTTGCCGGACTTCGGTCCGGCCGATCTGAAAACGGGAAAAAATGGCGATTTGTTCCTATGCGCGCAGGAACGTCGCGCGCGGCGAAAGGTTGTTGCGGCGCTTATGCTTGTGAGGAGGACAAGATGAAGAAGCTGTTCCTGTTATCCGCCGCGGCCGTTCTGATTTCGACCGGCGCATTCGCGCAATCCACCGTGACCACGACCGGAACCGGTCACGCCGCGGTGGTTCAGATCGAGCCGGAATATCGCACGAAAATCAAATCCTACGTCACCGAGCACCGGGTGCGACCGGTTGTGACGAAGGAGAAGATCATCGTCGGCGCAACGGTGCCGAGCGAGGTCGAGCTCGAAGCAGTTCCGGCCGATTGGGGCCCGTCCCTCACCAAATATCGCTACGTCTATTCCGGCGAACGCGTGATGCTGGTGGATCCGGGCACGCGGACCGTCGTTCAGGAAATCGATTGATCAGGACTGACGGGCGGCGGCTGCGAAGCGGCCGCCTGCCGGAGTTGACCGTATGAAACCGCATCGAGAGGCGCGGATCGTCGGGCTCAGTCTGGCGGCCGTCTACGCCATGTGTCTGCTACTGACCGCAATCAGCATGAGCTGAGGCGCAGGGCTCCGCGCACTGCGATGCAAAATCCAAGCGGACGGCGCCGCGCACGCGAAAATCGTGGCGCGATGCAAGTGCTGCTCGTATGGTTCTCGCTAAAATCATAATCCGGCGCCGCCGCGCCGGAACCGGGACGCCCGCGCTTGTCAAAGCTCACCCTGCCGGTCCGGCTCGCTCTCCTGGTCGCAGGAACGACGCTGCCGATGATCGTCTTCGCGGTCGGCATCGCCTTCTATCATTACAAGCAGGACCGCAGCGACGCGACGCGCCGCGTGCTGGAGAGCGTGCGCAGCATGCGCCTCGTGCTGGATTCCGAGGTGCAGCGCATGACCGGCAGCTTGCAGGTGCTGGCGCTGACGAACTCGCTGCGCAACGACGACTTCCAAACCTTTCGCCGCATCGCGCTCGGCTTCCTCGACCAGTACGGCAAGGGTGGCCTGATGCTGATCTCCGACCGCAAGGGCCGGCTGTTGTTCTCCACCGCGACGGAGGACACCGCGAGCCTGCCGCTGCGCGGCAATCTGGAGATCGTCGAGAAGGTGTTTGCGACCAGGTCGCCGCAATATTCCGACCTGTTCACCGGCGCAATCAACGGACGTCAGGTGCTGACCGTCGAAGTGCCGGTGTTCCGGAACGGCGAGGTGATCTACGACCTCAGCTTCAGCCCGCCGATCGGCATCTTCCAGGAGCTGATCGAGAAGCAGCGGCCCGACCAGAAGTGGACAGTGTCCCTGCTCGACACCACAGGCACGGTATTCGCCCGCGTGCCCAACCCAGCTGAGAACTTCGGCAAGCGCGCATCGCCCTCGCTCTATACGGAAATGTTTCGTGCGCCCGAGGCAACGCTATCGTCGATCTCGCTGGACGACGTCGCGCTCGCCTCCGCCTACACCCGATCTCAGCTCACCGGATGGACGGTGGCCGCTGGCGTCCCCGAAAGCTCATTGATCGCCCCGCTCTGGCGCAACATCGCGATCACCAGCCTGATCGGCGGCATCCTGCTGCTGATCGGCCTCACCTTCGCGGTGCGGATGGCAACCACGATCGCGCGCGGCGAGATGCTGCACAATCTCCTGATCGAGGAGCTCAACCACCGCGTCAAGAACACGCTGGCCTTGATGCAGGCGATCGCGGTGCAGACCTTTCGCAGCGCCAGCCGTGACGAGCGGGCCAAGTTCGAGGGACGGCTCGGCGCGCTCGCCGAGGCGCATAATCTGCTCAGCCAGGAGAAATGGGCGGGCTCGGAGCTGAGGGACGTGATCACCCGTGCGATTCAGCCGTTCCTGCTGAGCAATCCCGACCGCATCCGCATGGCCGGCCCCGCGGTGCCGCTGTCGCCGCGGTTTGCCGTGGTGCTGTCGATGATCGTGCACGAGATCGCCACCAACGCGGCGAAATACGGCGCGCTGTCGAACGAGACCGGCCGGGTAACACTCGACTGGGAGGTCATCGCCGAGGCGCCGAAGCCGCAGCTGCGCCTGATCTGGACCGAGATCGGCGGGCCGCCGGTGACCGCGCCGGTGCAGCGTGGCTTCGGCTCGCGCCTGATCGAGCGCAGCGCGCGCGACCAGCTCGGCGGCGAGGCAACCGTCGACTTCCTGCCGCGCGGCGTCGTCTGCACGGTGACGTGCACGCTGGACGAGGCGCGGTGAAGGGACCGAACGAATGGCAATGACGATTGCCAATGTCCGCGCGCACGTCCTCGCAGCAAGCCGCTGTTTCACCCACCATTTCAGCGGCATCTAGCCGCCTCTCGCACGATCTCCGTTCAATACCGCGACCGGTCGGCGCCCGACGTGCGTTTGCGAAAACGCGCGCCCGCCCGGAGCAGGATCGGACAAAGCACGCCCGCTTCAGGAAAGACGCTGTGCCGCCGCCTGCATACAACGCGCGCCGACCCGTACGAATACGGACACCTGATGCGTAGCCCGAGACGACCACGAGGATCCACACGATGACCGGGAGCACCGCACTCATGCGCAGTCCCTCGCACAAGGGCTTGCCACCCATACCTCGCGCACAGCCGGACGATAGTGCGACATCCGAGCGGCGTGCCGCCGATGCCGAGATGGCGCGGGTGCTCAGGACCGAGCCCGCTCGCATGGCACTGGACGCCTCCGGTGCCGGAATCGCCCACTGGAAACACGAGCCGTTGCACGACGTGGTCGAGCCGATGAGCCATCACGTGATCATGGCGTACAACGGCATGATGCAGCGCATGGAGCGGCGTTCGGGAAGATCGGTAGCGATCGGTACGTTTCGTCCTGGAGTCGTGATCATCATTCCGGAGGGATCGAGCTCGCGATGGGACATTCCGAAGCCGGTCGATGTGGTCCAGCTCTATCTTCCGGATGCAACACTGAAGCGCGTGGCCGGCGAAGCCGGGATCGCGAAGCCGGCCGAGCTGCTGGAGCGTACGGCGCACCCTGACCCGATCACGTCCAGGCTGATCTTGAGCGCGGCGGATTCGCTGGAGGGCAACGGAGCCCTCGATACGCTGTTCCGGCATCAGCTGACGGACCTCCTGGCCACGCGGCTGCTGGTCGCCCACACGGGCTCGCCCAGCACGTTCCAACCGACCATGGGCGGGCTGTCGCCGAAGGTGCTGCTCCGTGCGATCGAACGATTGCGCTCGGACAGCGATGCGGACGTCTCCCTCAATGCGCTGGCGTCCGATGCCGGGCTGTCGCGCTTCCACTTCTGCCGTGCGTTCAAGGAGAGCACCGGGCTTTCTCCGCATGCCTGGCTGCGCCAGCACCGACTCGAGCAGGCTATGAACATGCTGCGCGACAGCGACGCACCGGTCGTCTCGATCGCCGCGGCGCTTGGCTATTCGTCGCAGACGGCGTTCGCAGCAGCCTTCAGGAAGCTGACCGGCGAGACGCCAAGCGATTGGCGCAGGCGCGTGCGCTAGCAGCAATCTCTCGACAGCGACGGCAATCGCTCTGGCGCGGTCGAATACCTGGTTCGCTAAACATCGCATAGCACACACACCACGCGGACGGAGACGAACAATGGACTGGAAACGCCTTGTCATCGCACCGCGACGGAAAGCCATCGCAACGGCGCTCCTGTACGGGCTCTCACTGACCGTGCGGTTCACCTCGCCGACGGCCGAAGAAGCGCCGGCTCAAGCGGCGCAGAGCGCAAGTCCCCTGGCGTCAATCCTGATCAATCACGATTGGCCGAGGAAACCCGCAGTGCCGGTCGCCCTGCGCGGGTGGCCATTGAGCCCGAGAAGCTGCCAGGCCGCCTGTGGAAGCCCCGCGCTGCTATCGTCACTGCCAGGCTGCACGGCTCCGTAACGGGCAATCAGTCTCCGCTTCACCTCTTCGCGTCATCGCCGATCGCAGCAGGCACCGCCGACCTTGGGCAGCGGCGACGACGCACGTCTGTCCCGATCAACCCAATCCAGGAGTGAACCACATGCGACTGCTCATCATCGGCGCCGGCTTTGCCGGCATGTACGCCGCCCTCTCCTCCGCCCGCCTGCGCGACATCCAGGGTGTCTCGCCCGACGATCTCGAAATCGCGCTGATCGCGCCGGAGCCAACACTGGTGGTCCGCCCGCGGCTCTATGAGCCGAAGCCGGAGACCCTGACGGCGCCGTTGCTCGACGTCCTCAAGGCGATCGACGTCAACTACATCCAGGGCAGCGCGGAGACCGTCAACACCGAGGCGCGGACGGTGCAGATCGCGACGTCCAGGGACACACGCAAGACCCTGTCCTACGACCGCCTGGTGATCGCGACCGGCAGCCGCCTGTTCCGCCCCAACATTCCCGGCCTTGCCGAGCACGGCTTCAGCGTCGATTCGCTCGATGACGCCGTCGCACTGGACAAACATCTGCACGCTCTCGCCGACCGGCCGGCCGTCAACAGACGCGACACTATTGTCGTCGCCGGCGGCGGCTTCACCGGCATCGAGGCCGCAACCGAGCTGCCCGCCCGCCTGCGCAAGATCTTCGGCAAGGACTCGAAGACGCGCGTGATCATCGTCGAGCGTAACGGCGTGATCGCACCCGACATGGGCGAAGGTCCCCGCCCGCTCATCGAGGAAGCGCTGCGCAAGCTCGGCGTCGAGACCCGGCTCGGGGCCGGCGTCGCCTCGCTCGACAAATCCGGCGTGACGCTGTCGACCGGTGAGCACATCGAAACCGAGACAGTGGTCTGGGCCGCCGGCATCCGCGCCGCGCCGTTGACGGCGCAGATTCCCGCCGAGCGCGACAATTTCGGCCGGCTGCTGGTGGATCGCGATCTGCGCGTGCCCGGTGTCGCCGGCGTCTTCGCCACAGGCGATGCCGCCCGTGCCGCCTGCGACGACGAGGGCAATTACGCGCTGATGTCGTGCCAGCACGCCACGCGCATGGGCGCCTTTGCCGGCAACAACGCCGTCGCGGAGCTGCTGGGCGTTCCGGCCAGGCCCTATCACCAGAAAGCCTACGTCACCTGCCTCGATCTCGGCGAAGCCGGCGCGCTGTTCACGCGCGGCTGGGAGCGCAAGGTCGAGATGGTCGGCGACGTCGCCAGGAAGACGAAGCGGGAGATCAACACCGTCTGGATCTATCCGCCGAAGGCCGAGCGCGCGGCTGCGCTCGCCTCGGCCGATCCGGAGCGTGTGACCGACCTCTAGACGCGCGAAGCATAGCGGCCGCGCGTCCTGGCGGCGCGGCCACTCAACCAAGTCCAGCCAGAAGCCTTCCACGAAACAGGAGACGAACATGAACCTGCACAACACCTCATATCCCGCGGCATCGGGACGCGAAGAGCTCGTTCCGTCGCGCTATGCGCTCAAGGTCGGCGAGATCGACGTGCTGGTGGTCAGCGACGGCGTGCTTCCGCTGCCAACCACGATGCTGGCGCACAACGCGGCCCCGGCCGAGCGTGCGGCCTGGCTGCACGACATGTTCCTGCCGCAGGACGCCTTCGACTGGGCGCTGAATGCGGTCATGGTGCGGAGCGGCGGCAAGACCATCCTGATCGACGCCGGCCTCGGATCCGACCCGAATCTGCACCTGCCGCGGGCCGGGCAGTTGATCAAACGATTGGAAGCCGCCGGGATCAATCTGTCGTCCGTGACAGACCTCGTGCTGACCCACATGCACATGGACCACATCGGCGGCCTGCTCGTCGACGGCGTCAAGGAGCGGCTGCGCAAGGACCTGCGCATCCACGTCGCGGCCGCCGAGGTCAAGTTCTGGGAGGCGCCCGACTTCTCCCACACCAACATGCCGCAGGGATTCCCGGATGCGCTTCGGGCAACCGCCAAGCGGTTCGTGAAGGCGTACGGCAGTCAGCTGCGGACCTTCGATGACACGCAGGAGATTGCGCCCGGCGTCATCGCCCGGCGCACCGGCGGTCACACCCCCGGACACAGCGTGGTTCGCATCGCCTCCGGCGGTGACGCGTTGACCTTTGCCGGCGATGCCGTTTTTGCCGTCGGCTTCGAGCAGCCCGAATGGCACAACGGTTTCGAGCACGACCCCGAGGAGGCGGCGCGCGTTCGCGCCAGGCTTCTGCGGGAGCTTGCGGCGACCGGCGAGATGCTGGTCGCCACGCATTTGCCGTTCCCGTCCGTGGGCCGGGTGGCGGTCGATGGCGACGCCTATCGCTGGGTGCCGGTGTTCTGGGACTACTGAACGCTTGATGGGTTAGGCCGAATCAGGGCGCGTGCTCGTGACGTTGTGAGTGCGCACCCTGTTCAAATCATCAGTGAGACACTCGGCATCCGCGACAAATTCGAGAATCCGCTTCGGGTCCTCACCGTCCTGCCGGCGACAATTCCAAACGGCCCGGTATGGCCTCCGTCCATCGTCCCGGATATAGCGAGACATCCCAGTGAACGATGTACCTGGAGCATCGCAAGAATGGTCTCTGCAAGTCCCGAGCTTGTCATCTTCGATTCGGACGGGGTCCTGGTCGATAGCGAGATCATTGCACTGACCGTGCTGGTTCAAACGGCATCCGAGGAAGGCATATCGATCAGCGTCGAAGACGCCATACGTTCTTTCCGCGGGGTCAAGATGGCCGATTGCGTGCGCGAAATCGAGCACCGGCTAGGCCGCGGCGTCCGAGACACTTTCATCGACGACGTTCGGCGAGCAACCGCGCTGGCTTTTGATGCCGACCTGAAGCCCGTCGAAGGAATCCATGCGGCATTGGCCGAAATCGACGTTCCGGTTTGCGTGGCATCCAACGGCCCAATGTCGAAGCTCACGCATGCACTCGGATTGACGAAACTGCTGGGGCATTTCGAAGGACGCATCTTTAGCGCGTATGAGGTTGGTTCGTGGAAGCCGGACCCCGGCCTGTTTCTGCATGCCGCACAAACGTTGGGCGTTCACCCCTCACGTTGCGTCGTTGTTGAGGACTCGTTGTCCGGAGTTCGCGCGGCGAAGGCCGCAGGAATGAGAGTCCTCGGCTTTACCGGAGGGGATTCAGGAGCTGAGCGAGAGTTAGCGGAGGTCTGCGACGACCTCTTTCATCGAATGAGCGATCTTCCGGCTTTGCTACGCATGGAATGATCGCAGCACTCCCAGGCTCCACTCCCGGAAGCCGCCCGCCCTACCCGAATGTCTGCAGCGCCGGGAAGGTCTCGAGCAGCCAGATGCTCACATTCGAGACCGCGCCGGTGAGAAAGCCGACGCCTGTGATCACCATCAACACGCCCATGGCGCGCTCGACATTGACGAGATGGCCCTTCATGCGCGCGAACAGCGTGGAGAACTGCTCGATCATCAGCGCGGCGATCAGGAAGGGAATGCCGAGGCCGGCCGAATAGACCGCAAGCAGCCCCGCCCCCTTCGTCACCGTGGTCTCGGCCGCGGCGATCGAGAGGATCGCAGCCAGGATCGGGCCGATGCAGGGCGTCCAGCCGAAGGCGAAGGCAAGCCCCATGATGTAGGCGCCCCAGAGCCCGACGGGTTTTGGGATCGGCAGCCGTCCCTCGCGCATCAACAGGCCGATGCGCGTAAGGCCGAGGAAGTGCAGGCCCATGATGATGATGACGACGCCGGCAAGGATCGACAATTCGGCCGACCAGGCCCGGATCAATCCGCCGATCAGCGAGGCACTGGCGCCGAGCGCGACGAACACCGTGGAGAAACCGAGCACGAACAACAGTGCCGACATCATGATCGCGCGCTTGGAGGCCGCGGCCGGCTCGTCGCTCTCGACATGCTCGATCGTCGCGCCCGTGAGATAGATCAGGTAGGGCGGGACCAGCGGCAGGACGCAAGGGGAGAGGAAGCTGACGAGGCCGGCAATCAGCGCCGCCGGGATCGAAACATTTTGCATGATGCAGTCGGAGCCATCTCAGGCGCCGGCGCGGCACGCGGGAAATGCGCGCGGCCCGGAGCACCGGTTCTGGTGTAGCCGATGCCGGAGAATGCGCAACAGAGGCGCACAAAGCCAGGGCTCCTCCCGATGCCGTCTGTGATCACAGATGCGGCATCGGGACGCGCACAAACCTCGCCAAAAAGCGAGACTCGGCGGCGCGGCTACTTCACCACGCGGAGCAGCGGACGCCGGGGCTGGTCCTGCGTCTGCTTGGAAGAGGGCTGCGGTTCGCTTGCCGCGCTCCGCAGCATTTCGTCGCACAGCGCCTTGAGATCGGCACCGTCAATTCCTTTGAGTTTCATCCGCACGTCGAGGATGACAATCGACAGCAGCTCGGCCGACTCACGACTGTTCATCTCGTTGAGCGCCCTGCGGCACTCCTCAAGCGTTTCCAGCACCGACTGCAATTGTTCGTCTGAATGCGACACCGGGCGTTCTTTCCGTTAATTCGGCCTGCGAGACGTATTTGCGACGACCCCTTTGGCCCCCATCGAAGGCCAAGGATAACACGGGGCCGCTACGCCTCTGAACATGATTTCAAAGTGTTTTTGCGCTGAATCCGCGGTTCCGGCGAATATCGTCCCGCGGCACCGTTGGCCATCGCCAGGGACAGAACGCCCGTTGCGTTGTGATTGATCCACGCCGGGAGTTGCAAGCGCGGCTTGCGCAACGACGTTCATTGCGGACAGCGCCGACAATCCCGCAGCCATCTCAAGGCTCGCAACGGAACTCACGCGACACCCCTCAATTCAGGCGATCGTCTGCCCGATTCCCAGCCTATGACCGCACCATTATACCACCCGCGAGGTAGTAAGGATGCCGTTCAAAACTCGCAACCCCGCAACCCGCCGTGGTTGTGGTTTGCGCCAGATTCTGCCAGTTTAGCCACCTGAAGGGACTTGTATGCACTCCTTGGCGGAAAGGGGCGTTCCTCCAGAGGAACGCCTAAAAACAAATCTCAGCGGCCTCTCCGATTGGGATGCGGCGCGCATCTTCCTGGAAGTCGTCCGCAGCGGAAGTTTCCGCTCGGCGGCCGAACGGCTGTCTCTGTCGATCAACGCTGTCCGCCGTCGCATCGATGATTTCGAGCGCCAGACCGGCACCACTCTGTTCACCCGCGACGTCCACGGCACGCATCTGACCGACGAGGGCGCGCTCGTCGTCTCCGCCGTCGAGCGGATGGAAGCAGCGGCGTTCGACGTGTTGCGCACCAGCGATTCGACCGGCAATGCCCTGTCCGGCGAGGTCCGCGTCGCCGTCACCGAGGGTCTCGGCACGTTCTGGCTCGCCCCGAGGCTGGTCGAATTCCAGCAGGCCTATCCGAAGATCCTGGTCGACCTGCATTGCGCGATGCGCTCGGCCGACGTCTCGCGCCACGAGGCCGATGTCGCCATCCACCTGTCCCGGCCTTCTGCGCTCGACGTCAAGCTGGTGCGGCTCGGCCGCATGCATCTGATGTTCTGGGCTTCGGAGAAATACCTCGAGAAATACGGCACGCCGCGCTCGGCCCATGAATTGATCAAGCACCGCCTGGTGCTGCAATTCGCCGACCAGCTCGCCGCCAAGGAAACTTTCGAGAGCTTCTTCCCGGGCGTTCCTGAACGTGACCTTCTGGTCATGAAGACGAACGTCTCAAGCGCCAATTACTGGGCGGTCGCGAATGGCGCCGGAATCGGCGTATTCCCGAGTTACGCCATTGCGCTTGGCGGGAAGTTGATTCCACTGGAGGTCGAATTGAACCGACCGCTGGATATCTGGTTGTCTTACCATCCCGGTAGCGGCCGCATCCCGCGCGTACGGCACATGATTGACTGGCTGATCGAGGCTTTCAATCCGGCTCGCTTCCCGTGGTTTAAGGAAGAGTTCGTGCACCCGCATGAATTCAAGGACTCGTATATGGGCGAACCCCTGACCCAGCTCTTCGGGGGATTTTCAACCGAAGAACGGTGAGAAACGACTATGAAAACAGCGGCGAAAAGAATGAAGCAGCGCAGTGCCGGCAAGCCGGACATTGAGCTTGGCAAGCGGATCCGTCTGCGGCGCGTCGAGATGAAGATCTCGCAGGCCGAGCTCGGTGAAAAGCTCGGCGTGAGCTTCCAGCAGGTCCAGAAATACGAGAAGGGCGTCAATCGCGTCGGCGCAGCCCGCCTGCAGCAGATCGCCTCCGCCCTCGACGTGCCCGTGACCTTCTTCTATGACGGCGACAACAAGGCGCGCGAAGTCGAAAGCCTGCTCTTCCTCGACTCGGCTTTCAGCCTCCGCCTGCTGCGTGCCTACAGCAAGATCAAGGACCAGACGGTGCAGCGTCAGCTCGTCTCGCTGATGGAATCGATCGCGGCCAACGAAAGCTGAGCCGATCGACGGCCTGGCCTTGACGGCCAACGTTCAATCCGCCGCGTCGCGGGGGCGCGGCCGGATTGGACGAGATCGACTGGATCAGATCTTCTGAACCAGATTTGGCCCGCGCGCGGTTCGCGCGTGGCCATCGTTTTTCGCGGCGGCCTGACCGCCCCTTTTTTCTTGCCCTTTTCTCTCTCCCATCGCGGTTTTCGCGAACCCATTCCGGCCTTGCCGCGACCCAATCGAGAGCCTCCGCGGGCGGACGTGCGGAGCTTTCGACTGCCGTGCTTAATGGGACCTCAACCCTGACGTCTTAACTTTCCGCCGATTTTACCAACCGGCGCACACGGCACGGCGACCGGGAATTGCCAATGCGAGCGCCCGTCCGGGCCTCGCCCTCATGGGGAAGAACAAGACAGATGTCGAAGCGCCACGCCGTGATCATTGCCATGGGCCTCGTCGCCAGCGCCTCCGCGCTCGCGCAGACCGAGACCACCGGACAGGCCGGCCCGAAGCCGCCGACCGCTGCCGGTACAGTGCCGGCTGCGGCTAGCCCTTCCCACGCGGCCGCGCCGAAACCCGCCACGACGCCCGCTTCGACGCCGGAAAGCCGTTCGGTCGCGGCGCTCGCGCTGACGCACGAGCCGACCTATGACGAAGGCTCCGCCCAGCGCATCAAGGAGGCCGCGTTCAGCTATTCCGCGCTCGCAGTGCGCGGCGGCTGGCCGACGATCCCCGCGGATGCCAAGTTCGCGCCCGGCGTCCAGGGCGCAAGCGACGATCTCCTGCGCAAGCGGTTGATCCTTTCCGGGGATCTTTCCGCCGACAAGGCCAGCGGCGCCTTCGACCAGGATCTCGCCGACGCGGTGAAGCGCTTCCAGGCACGTCACGGCCTCGCGCCGACCGGCACGGTGACGCCGCGCACGCTCGCGGCGATGAACGTCCCCGTGCAGAAGCGCATCCGCCAGTTGGAGGCCTCGCTCGAGCGGCTCGAGAACATGAATTTCAGCTTCGGCCCGCGCTATGTCGTGGTCAACATTCCCGCCGCCTTTGCCGAAGCGGTCGAGAACGACGTCGTGGTGCGGCGCTATCGCGTCATCGTCGGCAAGACCGAAAAGCCCTCGCCGACACTGACGGCCCATATCACCAGTGTCGTCCTCAATCCGACCTGGACGGTGCCTGCCTCGATCGCCAAGACCGAGATCTCGGCGCATATGCGCAAGGACCCGACCTATCTGTCGCGCATGCACATGGAGGTGCTCGATGCGCACGACAATCCGATCGATCCGCATTCGGTCGACTGGTCCGGCACGCACACGCCGAACTTCACCGTGCGCCAGCACAACGGCACCTTCAATGCGCTCGGCGCGGTCAAGATCGACATGCCGAATTCCTATTCGGTCTACATGCACGACACCAACCAGCGCAACCTGTTCAGCGATGACTACCGCTTCGATTCCCACGGCTGCTCGCGCGTCGACAATGTGCGCGATCTCGCCGCCTGGCTGCTCAAGGACCAGCCGAAATGGAGCCGCGCCGCGATTGACGCGGAGATCGCCAGCGGCCAGCACCTCGAGGTCGCCATGGCGAAGAAGGTGCCGGTGGCCTGGATCTATCTCACGGCGTGGATGACCAAGGACCAGACCATCCAGTTCCGCAACGACGTCTATAACCAGGACGAGCAGCTGCTGGAGGCGACAGCCGAAGAGGCGGCGTTCTTCGGCAGGGCCGTCGACCATCCGCTGACTGCGCACATGCATGTGACGCAGTAGGCGCTTCTTGCGCCATGCAATCGCGGCACAGGCTCGTGCAAAGCCCCTCGCCTTGCCGCGGTTGACCGCGGCCTCAGCCCGGCCGCACATTGCGCTCGGCCCACACAGCGAGCGCGCGATGCCCGACATCTCCAGTGAAAAATCCTACGCCGACGGCAAGATCCTCCAGCACGCCACTGACGGCGTCGGCGTGATCACCTTCAACAATCCCGACAAGCGCAACGCGATGTCGCTGGAGATGTGGGAGGGATTTGGCGAGGCGCTGACGGCCTTACGCGACGACGACGCCGTGCGCGTCGTGATCCTGCGCGGTGCCGGCGGCAAGGCGTTCGTCTCGGGGGCGGACATCAGCCAGTTCGAGAAGACCCGCCACAACGCCGCCGCGTCCGAGGAATACGCCAGGCGCAGCGTCGCCCAGCGCGCGCTGCTCGCCGACTATCCGAAGCCGACCATCGCCTGCATCCAGGGCTTTTGCCTCGGCGGCGGCATGCAGGTCGCGATGCTCGCCGACATCCGCCTCGCTGCAGATGGCAGCCAGTTCGGCATCCCCGCGGCGCGGCTCGGCATCGCCTATGGCTATGACGGCTTGCGGCACCTGGTGTCGCTGGTCGGCCCGTCCTGGGCGCGACTTCTGATGTACACGGGCATGCGCATCGATTCCGCCGAGGCGCTGCGCATCGGCCTCGTCGAGCGCGTGTTCCCGGAAGCCGAGCTCTGGGGCGAGACCATGGCGATTGCCGAGACGATCTCGCAGAACGCCCCGCTCGCGATCAAGGCCGCCAAGATCACCATCGCGCAGGTCTTGAAGGACGAGAGCGCACGCGACATGGACGCGATCAAGGCGATCGGCACCGCATGCATGGACAGCGCGGATTTCCGCGAGGGCCGGCAGGCCTTCATGGAGAAGCGCAAGCCGCGGTTCCAGGGGAAGTAATCAAGGCGCATTTGTGAGCGCACATCTCTCACCACTGTCATTGCGAGGAGCCCTTGCGACGAAGCAATCCAGACTGCCTCCGCGCAGGGATTCTGGGTTGCTTCGCTGCGCTCGCAATGACGTCGTGGGAGATCGAACCACAGACTTGGAACCGTATTCCTGAGCAGGCTGAACCTTCGTTCAGGAAGATTAAATTCCTCGGCCAGCTGCGACGCGGTAGCAACCAATTGATCTTCCGCCGGTTCTCCCGCAACCAACGAGGGAGATTGCGATGACACTCAAACTTGCTGTTCTTGGTCTGGCTGCCATGGGCGGTATGGCGCTCGCTTCGGGACCGGCCCTTGCGGCGATGCCGAACGGCATTCCGCAGGCAGACCAGATTGCAAAAGGCCCGGCTGTCGACGTCGATCAGGTCCGCATGGTCTGCAATGCCTGGGGCCGCTGCTGGTGGCGACCGAACTATTACGGTGCCTATGGCTATTACGGTGGCCCACGACGCTTTTACGGCCCGCGTCCGTGGGGCTGGCATCATCACCACCACTGGCGCGGCTGGTAGATGACGAAAGGGGCCGGCAGGCCCCTTCTCCTGACGGCATTCTCGACTACAGCGCTCCCAGCACCGCCTTCGTGATGTCGGCGGTGCCGTTGCTGCCGCCGAACTCCATCGGCTTGATGCCGCCGGCATAGACCTGGTCCACCGCGCGCTCGATGGTCTCGCCCGCCTCGGCCGCACTCTCGATGCCATGCTTCTCGGCGAGCCAGTCCAGCATCATCGCGGCCGACAGGATCATGCCGGTGGGGTTGGCCTTGCCCTGCCCCATGATGTCAGGCGCGGTGCCGTGGCAGGGCTGGAACACGGCATATTTGTCGCCGATGTCGGCGGACGGCGCCATGCCGAGACCACCGATCAGGCTCGCGGTGATGTCGGAGACGATGTCGCCGAACATGTTCTCCATCACCATCACGTCGAAATCCCAGGGACGCTTGACCAGCATCGCCGAGCAGGCGTCGACATAGAGCCGGTCAGTCTTCACGTCAGGATGCTTCTTCTCGATCTCGTCGAAGATGCCGCGGAAGAACGCAAAGGCCTTGAACACGTTCGCCTTGTCGACGCAGGTCAGCATCCCGGGCTTGCCGCGCGCCTTGCGGCGCTCGGCGAGGCGGAACGAGAATTCGAACAGGCGCTCGGACGTCCGGCGCGTGATCACCATGGTCTCGCGCGCATCCTCGTGGGTGACGACGCCCTTGCCCATCGAGGCGAACAGGCCCTCGGTGGATTCGCGGATCACGACGAGATCGATGCCGCGCTTGTCCGCGCCGACAATCGGGCTCGGCACGCCCGGAATGAGCCGCGCCGGCCGCACGCCGGCATAGAGATCGAAGATGAAGCGCAGCTCGATCTGCGGCGCGATCTCGGTGTTGTCGGGGTAGCGGACCGACGGCAGGCCGCAGGCGCCGAGCAGGATCGCATCCGCCTCCTCGCACAGCTTGATCGTCGTATCCGGCATCGACTTGCCGGTGGCGAGATAATTGTTGGCGCCGGCGGGGGCCTCCGTGAAGCGGAAGCCGAGACCGGACTTTTCGCCGACCTTGCACAACACCTCGAGCGCCGGCGCCATGACTTCGGGACCGATGCCGTCACCGGCGAGCACGGCAATGTGGAAGGCGTTGTTTGCGGACATGGGGTTCCTGCGCGAAGGTCAGAGTGATCTCGTCATTGCGAGGAGCTCTTGCGACGAAGCAATCCAGACTGTCTCCGCAGAGGGATTTCTGGATTGCTTCGCTGCGCTCGCAATGACGGGAATGGAGTGTTAGCTACGGCGTCAGCACGGTGCGGCCGACCACCGCGCCCTGCTGCAATTGCAGCAGCGCGTCATTGGCCTTGGCGAGCGGTGCCGTCGTCACCGGGATCGGCGGCACCTTCTTGGTGCGAACGAGATCGAGCAGTTCCTGCGTTTCGCGCAAGTTGCCGACATAGCTGCCCTGGATCGTCACCGCCTTGATCGGGATCAGCGGCAGCGCCCAGGTCGCGCCGCCGCCGAACAGGCCGACGATGACGAGCTTGCCGCCCTTGGTGAGACAATCGAAGCCGAGCTGTGTCGTGGCAGAGTTGCCGACGAGGTCGATCACGGCGCGGATCGGCCCGCCCGCTTTCTTCGCAAGCTGCTCCAGCGCATCCGGCGCCTTGGGATCGACGGTTGAGAGCGCGCCGGCCTTCTCGGCCGCTTCGCGCTTCCTGGCGTCGATGTCGACCATGATCGCGCCCTTACCGCCCATCGCCTTGAGCAGCGACAGCGCCATCAGGCCGAGGCCGCCGGCACCGAACATCACGATCGGCGTGTCGAAGTGTTGCTCGACCTTCTTCAGCGCGCTGTAGGTGGTGACGCCCGAGCAGGCGTAAGGCGCGGTCGTCGCGGGATCGAGGCCTTTCAGATTGAGCAAATAGCGCGGATGCGGCACCAGCATGTGGTCGGAATAGCCGCCATCGCAATAGACGCCAAGCGAGCGCGGCGTCAGGCACATGTTCTCGTCGCCGCCAAGGCACGTCGCGCATTTGCCGCAGCCGATCCAGGGATAGACCAGGCCGATATCGCCCAGCTTCAGGTCGCCCTGGTCAGTCGGCTTCACATCGGGGCCGAAAGCGAGGACTTCGCCGACGGTCTCGTGGCCCATGGTCAGCGGCAGGTTGATGCCGCGGTCCTTCAGCGACAGCGGCTTGCGACCGTGGCCGAGATCGTAGCCGCCTTCCCAGATGTGGAGGTCGCTGTGGCAGACGCCGGCGGCCTTCACCTTGATCAGCACCTGCGTGCCCGAGGGCTGCGGCGTCGCCTCGTCGAACTCCTGCAGCGGCGCCTTGAAATCGGTGACCTTGAAACTCTTCATCGGCGTCCTCCCGGCATGCTTCTTGTTGTCACGCCACCATGCCATGCCCGGGGGAGCGAGACAAACTCGCTCCTGTCTAGTTTACGGCGATCGAGGATGGCAATCCGGCGGCGCGCAGGGCCGCATTGCTTGCGGCACGAAGCCGTTCAGCCTGTCGCGGCCGTTTTGCCTGACGGAATTGGCGCCTTCTCGGCAAGGCCGATCTCCTCACGCAATGCCTCCGTGTGCGCGCCGAGCACGGACACCGTCCTGGCCGGCGTCGTGTCGGCGCCCGACATCCGGAACGGCAGGTTGAGCACCCTAAAGGAGCCGCCCTCGTCCCGCACCTCGGAGAGCGCCTGCCGATGCGCAAGCTGCGGATCGGCCAACGCCTCTGACACGGTGCGATAGGCCGAGGCCGGGACGCCGGCAGCGCCGAGCGCGAGGAGGCATGCATCGGTCGAGAGCTGCCGCGACCAGACCTCGACGCCGTCCATCAACGCCGCCCAGTTCTCGCGGCGCGGGGCGTAGGTGGCGAAGCGTGGATCGGAGACCCATTCGGGGCGGCCGATCACGCCCATCAAGGCCTGGAACGTCTTCTCGCTGGCGACGGTGATCATGACATAGCCGCTGGCCGTCTCGGTCGGTCCGAACATCGGGCGCGGCGGCGGCGCCACTGCGAACTGCGAGCTCTGCAACTCGGTCAGGGTCAAGGTCAGCATCGATTCCAGCATGGAGACGTCGATGTGCTGGCCGAGCCCGGTCACGGTGCGCTGATAGAGCGCCGAGGCGATCGCGCCAAAGCCGTAGGTGCCGGTGACGACGTCGGCGTGGTAGATGCCGCAATAGTCGGGCCTGTGACGGCCGGGCTGGTAGGCGAGATGCGCCATGTCGTAGCCGGAGGCGGCGTGGATCACCGGCGCATAGGCCGGCAGCTCGGCCGAGGGGCCGGTCTGACCGTAGCCGGAAATCGAGCAATAGATCAGCTTCGGGTTCTCCACTCGCAGCCTGTCATAGTCGAGCCGCAGCCGGTGCATCACGCCGGGGCGGAAGTTCTCGACCAGGATGTCGGCGGTCGCGGCCAGCCGGTAGACGGCGTCCCTGCCATCCTCGGATTTGAGGTCGAGCACCAGGCTCTTCTTGCCGACATTGAGCTGGCCGAACGCGGTGCTGCACCCCTTGCGCAGCGGTGGCCGGGTCCGCATCGTCTCCCCGCCGTCGGTCTCGATCTTGATGACCTCGGCGCCCATGTCGGTTAGCATGCGCCCACAGTGCGGACCGGCGATCGTGGTCGAAAAATCCAGGACCCGCAGGCCCGCAAAAGCCTTTGTCGTCGTCCCCTCATGCTTGTCTGGTAGCTGCATACGTGCCGCGTCTCCCTGAGGCTCCCATTGGGAACCGTGGATGTTCTCTCTTGTTGGTGCGGCGACCCTAGAGGGCGGCGGCTGAGTAGGAAAGTCTTTACGGAACAGAGGCGTCTTGCGGGGGGCTTGAGAATTTCCTGGGCAACTGGACCCGTTCTTGCATAGCAGCAAACGGGGATCGGAAGAGGGCGGCAGTTCTTGAGGGTCTTGTTCGTTACGACAGAGATGGACGACTTCGTCCGCGTCGGCGGACTTGGAGCCGTTTCTGCTGCTCTCCCCCGAGCGCTACGTCCCTTCGCCGATATCCGGATCATGCTGCCCGGCTATCGCGACATCATCGAGCAGCTCACGCATATCCAGATCGTCGGCCGCTGCCCGCCGTTCGCGGAGATGCCGGCCTGCTCGCTCGGCCGTGCCGCGACCAAGGACGGCCTGCCGGTCTATGTGCTGTTGTGCTCGCAGCTCTACGACCGGCCCGGCAATCCCTATGGCGACGAGTCCGGGCGCGATTGGCCCGACAACGACATCCGCTTCGCGCGCCTCGCCTCGGCGGCCGCTGAGCTTGCCATGGGCAAGCTGGACAAGAATTGGGCAGCGGATCTGGTCCATGCCAACGATTGGCAGGCTTCGCTCGTGCCGGCCTATCTCGCCTGGCGCGGCGCCAAGCTGCCGTCGATCCTGAC
The DNA here is from genome assembly GCF_014198245.1 of Bradyrhizobium sp. cir1. Lineage (GTDB taxonomy): Bacteria > Pseudomonadota > Alphaproteobacteria > Rhizobiales > Xanthobacteraceae > Bradyrhizobium. Next base: position 30,429 of record NZ_JACIHE010000012.1, on the reverse strand, counting down.
CATCCACAACCTCGCCTATCAGGGCCTCTTCCCGAAGGAGGCGCTGCGACGGATCGGCGCACCGGAGAGCTCGTTCCACATCGACGGCGTCGAGTTCTACGACCAGGTCTCCTTCCTCAAGGCGGGACTCGTCTACGCCTCGCACCTCACCACCGTCAGCGCCACCTATGCGCGCGAGATCACCACGGCCGAATTCGGCTGCGGCCTCGAGGGCCTGCTCCGCCTGCGCTCGGATGCGGCCGAGCTCACCGGCATCCTCAACGGCATCGACGAGAGCTGGGACCCGCGCTATTGCGCGCAGCTCGCCCAGCAGTTCGGCGCCGGCGACTGGGTCGGCAAGAAGGCCAATGCGGATTACGTGCGCAAGCAGTTCGGGCTTGCGGTGTCGCGCGGACCGATATTCGGCATCGTCGCCCGCCTCGTGCACCAGAAGGGCATCGACCTCGTGCTGGCGGCGGCCGACGAGATCATCGATGCCGGCGGGCAGATCGTGGTCACCGGCTCCGGTGAGCCGGCGCTCGAGCAGGAGCTGATCAACGCCCATCGCCGCCGTCCCGATGCCATCGGGGTCGCGATCGGCTTCAACGACGCCCAGGCGCGGCGCATCTTTGCCGGCAGCGACTTCACCTTGATGCCGTCGCGGTTCGAGCCCTGCGGCCTCAGCCAGATGTACGCCCAGCGCTTCGGCTCATTGCCGATCGGTCACCAGACCGGCGGGCTCGCCGAGACCATCAGCGACGGCGAGACCGGCTTCCTGTTCTCGAAGCCCTCGCATGAATCCTTCCTCGGCGGCGTCCGCCGCGCCTTCTCGGCCTTCATGGCGCAGGACCAGCTCGACACCATGCGCCGCAGCGCCATGGGACGATCGTTCTCCTGGAGCATCTCGGCCGGCAGCTACAGTGCGCTGTACCGCAAGCTGGCGTCGGTGTGAGGAAGCGACGACGCTTCCTCAGACGCCGTCATTGCGAGCGCACCCATCCATCACCGTCAACCTGAGGTGGCCGCTTCTTCAGCGGCCCTCGAAGGGCGACGGCCCGGCTGCAGCAGCGGGGCCGTGCATCCTTCGAGGCTCCCGGCGCAATGCTTCCGCATCGCGCCGCTCGCGCCTCAGGATGACGGATCTAAAAGGCGGCGGCTATCACCCCTTACCGCGCACGTCCATCTGCGGCCGGCCGATCCAGGCGCGGTTGAGACAGCGGGTCATCCAGTCGGGCTGCGCCTCGCCCCGCAGCCGCGCCTGTGCTTCCTGATAGGGGCCGACATAGCGCAGTCTGTGAGGCAGTTTCGGATAGACGCGCCTGATCCATCTCAATGCATTGTCGGCGGATCTGGCGTCGCGCTCATCGAGCTCAAAACCAAAACCCGCACGCAAGCGCTCCGGCAACATCCCTGCCGTGAGCGCGCGATACCAGCGCGGCGGACGCAACCACGGACGCGCGCCCGTGAAGATCTGCGTCGCGATCTCGCGTGCCGCGGTGCTGACCGTCAGCGTGTCCGATTGCGTCATCGCTGCGGTGTAAGCAGCGAAGCCGGACCAGTCCGCCGGCAGGTCATCCGCCGTCAGTCCGAACAGCGCGCCGAACGTCCGGCTCTCGGCCCAATAATGCTCGCGCTCCTCCGCCGAGAGCGGTGGCAGGACGAGGTCATGCGCCATCAGCGCGGTCTCGACCAGCGTGGCGTGAACCCAGCGCAGCGACGGAATGTCGTTGGCGCAGTAGCGCGAGCCGGCCGCGAACGGGCCGACCGTCTCGGGCATCTCGCCGACAATCATGCTGTGGCGCCGGTGCAATTGCCGGGACGACAGCAAGGCCCGATCGAGCGAGCCGAACACCATGGCGAAGACGATGTCGAAGGTGCGATGGAAGCGGCCGATCGGATCGGCAAAGGTTGTGGAATGTTCGGCGATGGCGGCGGCGACCCAGGGGTGGGCGAGTTGCAGCAGCAGCGCGCGGCCGGCGCCGAGGAAGTTCACGGCCTCCCGGTCGATCTGCCAGGTCACCGAGTCAGGACCGAACACGCCGGCGATCGGGTCCGCCGCGTCAGCGCGGAGCTGATCGAGTGCTGCTTCCAGATCCTTCTCAGCGACCACTTGCGAGTCTCACGACGAAGACGCCGCGATCATAGCCCAGACCGCGCGCTCGCGACATCGTCACCGCACAAGACAAATGACGGACAAGGCCTTCACTCCGCCGCAATCGGCATCTCGTCCGTATGCTCGTGCAGCACCACGCCGGCGAGCGGATCGAACTCGCCGATCCAGGGCCTGCGCGCCAGCACCGATCGCGTGTGAGCGTAGCCGGCGTGCCAGCGCCGCGTGATCCCTGACGGACTGAAGTCGATATCCTTGGTATGGGTCTCGTGCTCGAGCTGCGGCGCCAGCAGCCGCACCACATGCATGCGGGTCGAGCAGCCGTAGCCCATCAGCTCCCTCACCGCGGCATCGTTGCGCTCGCTCTCCGGCAGCCGCGCCGCGATCTGGTTGATGACATGGCGCAGGCGATGGGCCTGCTGCTGACGCACGATCTGGCTGGCGATGCGGCTGGAATATTGCACGTCCTTGTGCCGATTCAGCACCTCCGCCATCGTGGTCGGTTCCGGCCCGACGGGATTCCACAGATGCACGGAGAAGATCAGCGAATCCCTGCGCGGATTGTCGTCGAACACCGCTTCCGTCGGCGTGTTCGACAGGATGCCTCCGTCCCAATAGAGCTCGCCGTCGATGCGCACCGCCGGGAAAGCGGGCGGCAGCGCGCCCGAGGCCATGATGTGCTTGGCCGTCAGCTCGCCGTCACGGCTGTCGAAATAGCGCATTTCGCTGGTGCCGACATGAGCCGCACCGACCGTCAGGCGCGGCGTGCAGCGGTTGGCCAGATCGAAATCGACCAGCTCACTCAGCGTCTTCTCCAGCGGCGCGGTCGAATAGAAGCCGGCGTGATCGGCACCCAGCGGATAGGAATCGCCCGCATGCGCCAGCGGATTGGGCCGGAAGAATCCTGGAATGCCGTGGGTGACGGTCGACCAGTAGGCCAGCTTCTCGTTGAAGCCGGGAAACGTGGCGCGCCAGTCCCAGACCGGCTGCTGCTCCATCCGCTTCCAGAACTCCCTCAGGCGCGCCAGGCGGTGCTCCCTTGCGTTGCCCGCAATCAGGCTCGCATTGATCGCGCCGATCGACGTGCCGATGATCCAGTCCGGCTCGATGCCGGCTTCGTGCAAGGCCTGGTAGACCCCGGCCTGATACGAGCCAAGCGCGCCCCCGCCTTGCAGCACGAGCACGACCTGCCCCGGCAGGTCCAGACCTTTACGCTGCAAATTGTCCTGCATGCCGTTCATGTCTCGCTCCTGTCGAGCCTATGGTTATCATTCGTCAGGCGTAAGGCCATTGTTACGTCCTGCCACTCTCGGCAATTGTCGGGCCTTTTGGAAATGCCGGCTGGCTTCCATAACCATACGCAGGCGCTATTGAGCCCGGGATGTCATTCCCTGTCCGGATCGGCTAGATTTCCGGTCGATCCTGCTGGGGAGCCGATCCATGGAAATGCACCAGGTCCGCTATTTCCTCGCGGTGGCGCAGCTCTTGAATTTTACGCGCGCCGCCGAGGAATGCAACGTGACGCAGCCCTCGCTGACACGCGCGATCAAGCAGCTCGAGGCCGAGCTCGGCGGCGACCTGTTCCGCCGCGAACGGCCGGCCGCGCAACTGACCGAGCTCGGCCAGCGCATGCATCCGCTCTTGAAGCAATGCTACGACGCCGCCACCGGCGCGCGCTCGCTCGCCTCCTCGTTCAGGAGCGGCGAGATCGGCGCGCTGCGCATCGCGCTGACGCATTCGATCGACCTCGCGCTGCTCATCCCGCATCTCAACGAGATCAGGCGGCAGTTCAACCGGCTCGAATTGCGCTTCCTGCGCGGAACGAGCCGCGAGGTTGGTGAATTCCTGAAGAAGGGGGAAGCCGAGCTCGGCATCGCCGCCGAGATCGACGAGGCCTGGGAGCGGCTCGACGTATGGCCGCTGTTCACGGAAGGCTTCGATCTCGTCGTCAGCAGGGAGCACCGGCTCGCCGGGCGCGACACGATCGAGCCGGATGATTTGCGCGCAGAGCAATTGCTCGGCCGGAGCTATTGTGAGCATTCCAGACGCATCTCCGCGAGCCTGCGCGAGCACGGCATCGACGTGGATCATGACCACGAGATTTCGAGCGAGCGCGACCTGATCGAGCTGGTCGAGGCCGATATCGGCATCGCCATGATGCCCCACACCTCGCCGGTGCCGGAGAGCCTAAGACGCGCCGCAGTCACCGGCCTCGATGCGCGCCGCACCGTCAGCCTCTACGGCGTCGCCGGCCGCCAGCGCACCGCCGTCGCCAATGCAGTGATGCGGATGCTGCGCGGTGCCGATTGGCGGGAGATCGCGGGGTAGCAGCGACAACGATCGCTGCGCTTCCCCTCCCCTCAATTCTCCCGGCTCGCGCTCTCCAGCGCTTCGATCAGATCATCGATCTCCATGCGCTTGCGGAAGTCGGGGTCGACGAACCGCGCCTTCACAAGTCCGTCGCGGCCGACGACGAACACGGCCGGGATCGGCAAGATCCAGCCATCATTGCCGTGAAACTTTGCCATGTCCTGATAGGACAACAGGCGCTGGATCTCGGCGCCGAGCCAGATCGCGAGATTGAGCGACAGCGCATAGCCGTTGTCGAGATCGGTCAGGATAGGAAACGGTACGCCGGAGTCGGCCTTGACCTGCCTCGTGTATTCCTGCGTCTCCGGCATGATCGCGACGACCTGTGCGCCCATCGCCTTGATGCGCTCCTGCGCCTGCACCACGGCGCGGACATTGAGCCGGCAATAGGGACACCAGTGGCCGCGGAAGAACATCACTGCGATGGGGCCCCGCTCCAGCAGTGCGGATAGCGTGACGAGACGCCCGCTTTCGTCAGGCAACATGAACGGCGGCATCGCATCGCCGGGACGCGGCGCGGTCTCGCCGCCGCCGTTCCCGTTCAATCGCACCACCAGGCGATCGACCGCCTCGCCATAGGCCGGAAACACCTTGCGGCTGGCATCGGCATAGGCCCGGAGCTGCTCGTTCAGCGTCCCCTCCATGTCGCGGCAGCGCTGGAACGCGAGCCTGAGCTGCTCGGCGTCGGCTGGAGAGAGAAACGTCATCTTCCGCTCCGGCGTTAGAAGGGTGATCTTAGGTTCCAGGTCCGGCCGCCCGCAAGGGGCGGCCGCGCGCGAGGTCCGGTTCAGTTCACGTAGAAATTGCCGGTGGGATCGAGCCGCCCCGACGTGGAATACAGCGTGCCGTTGTCCATGAAGAACACCGTGTTGTCGGGCACCTTCTTGGCGTTCTTCATCATGGCCTCGTGGTTCCTCTCGGCCGGGGCCATGGCCATCGCCGACATCTTGCCGGGCCCGCCATAGACATAGGCCATGCCGGCCTTCAGATCCCAGGCCGCTTCCGAGAAGGCCGACGTGGCGATCACCGCGAAGGCGGCGGTAAAAATCAGGGTCTTGGATACTTTCGTCATGGGATGTTCCTCCGATTGACGTGGACGCCCGCCAATCGGGCGCGCTGCCATCGGACAACGGATATCCCGAAAGCGGAAATGCCGATGCCCAATCGGTTCGATAGCCGCCGCGCATCGATATAGCGCCGGGCTATCGCATCGAAAGCAAGCCGGCATTTCAACATGGAGACGGTTTCGACGAAGCTCCTGCCATTGCCGGCGACCACCGAGGTCGCGGCCAACACAGGAGACCTCACATGTTTACGAGCCATGCTTTGTCACGCCTGATCTGGCCGGGCCTTGCCATCGTCGGCGCACTGACGCTCTCCGCACAGCCGGTGCTTGCCGGCGAATGCCCGGCCGACAAGATCAAGCCGAGCGCACAGCAGATGGTCGACTATAAGCCGGTCGGCGTCACCGACGTGACGCTGGGCGCGATCGATCTCGGCAAGCAGCCGGCCCATATCGAGGGCCGCGAGTTGCGCTTCCGCAAGCTGACCATCGCGCCCGGCGGCATCGTGCCCTGGCACAGCCATGACGACCGCCCCGCGCTGATCTTCGTGCAGCAGGGCGAAATCGTCGAATACGCCTCCAACTGCGTCGACCCCATCGTGCACAAGGCCGGCGACATCCGCCCCGAAGTCTACGGCACCTCGCATTGGTGGAAGAACCTCGGCAAGGAGACGGTCATTCTCTATGTCGGCGACGTCCGCAAGGATCCCAACGACCATCACATGTGACGAGCGCCTGAGCGGGACGTCATTCCGGGGCGCGAAGCGAACTCTGGTGCGCAATTGCGCACCTGAGAATCTCGAGATTCCGGGTCTGGTGCTCCGGGCCGCTCTGCGCCCCGTTCGCACCAGCCCGGAATGACGGATCAACAGACGAGCACGCCATGACCGAACTTTCCACATCGATCAAACCTGCGGCGATGCCGATGGATGCGCATTCACCAAGCCTCGCGCTGCGCTCGCTCGTGATCGGCCTCACCGCATTCCTGACCGTCGTCGACCTCTTCGCGACGCAGGCGATCCTGCCCTCGCTGACGCGACACTACGGCGTCACGCCCGCAGCTATGGGTTTTGCCGTCAACGCCAGCACCTTCGGCATGGCGGCAGCCAGCCTCGTCGTCGGCTTCTTCAGCCCGCACATCGACCGGCGGACCGGCATCCTGCTCAGCCTGACGCTGCTGGCGATCCCTACCAGCCTGCTGGCCTCTGCGCCAAATCTTGCCGTCTTTACCGCCTTGCGCGTCGCGCAAGGCCTGTGCATGGCGTCCGCCTTCGCGCTCACCCTCGCTTATCTCGGCGAGCAATGCAGCGCCACGGACGCCGGCAGCGCTTTTGCCGCCTATATCACCGGCAATGTCGCGAGCAATCTCGTCGGCCGGCTGATCTCGGCGGCCATTGCCGACGGCCTCGGCCTCGCCTGGAATTTCTATTTCTTCGCAGCGCTCAATCTGGCCGGCGCGGTGCTGGTCTATTTCACCATCGGACGCGTGCAGCCGATGCATGCGATGATGCCTGCGGCATCGCCGTTCGAAGCCACCATCGCGCATTGGCGCAATCGGCGGCTGCGCGCGGCCTTCGGCATCGGCTTCTGCATCCTGTTCGCCTTCATCGGCACCTTCACATTCGTCAATTTCGTGCTGGTGCGGCCGCCGCTCTCGCTCGGCATGATGGATCTGGGTCTCGTCTATGTCGTCTTCCTGCCGTCTGTCGTCACGACGCTTCTGGCCGGCAAGGTGGCCGCGCGGCTGGGAACGCGGCCGACGATCTGGGGCGCGCTCGCCGTCGCCGGGCTCGGCCTGCCCTTGATGCTGGCGCCGCATCTCGGCGAAGTCCTCGCCGGCATGGTTCTGGTCGGCGTCGGCACATTCTTCGCACAGGCCGCTGCAACAGGGTTCGTCGGACAGGCGGCAACCGACAACCGCGGCTTCGCCAGCGGGACCTATCTTGCCTGCTACTTCTGCGGCGGGCTGGTCGGCACGGCCGTGCTCGGACGGCTGTTCGACGCTTTTGGCTGGTACGCCTGCGTCGCCGGTGTCGGCGCCGCCCTTGTGCTGGCGGCCCTGCTCACCTTCGCCTTGAAGCCCTAGCGCTTGACCGGGGCTTCCTGCGGCGGCTCGTCGTCGGCGATGGCGCGCCAGGCGGCGCCATCGAGATCGTCGTACTGGCCGCTTCGGAGCGACCAGAGGAAGGCGACGAGACCGGCGCCTCCGAGCATCAGGGCCAGCGGCACCAGGATGACCAGGATCTCCATCACACGATCTCCCGCGAGGCGCTGCGCGCGCGCAGCGAATTCAGCATGACCAGGATCGACGACCCGCTCATGGCGGCCGCTGCAATCAGGGGCGTCACGACGCCGCTGATCGCGACCGGCACGGCGAGCACATTATAGCCGATCGCGAGCCAGAGGTTCTGCCGCATCAGATGCAGCGCCTTGCGCGAAGCGTCGATGGCGGCGACCACGGGAGCCAGCGGCCGGCCGAGGAAGACGAGGTCGGCGGTGGCCTGGCTCAGATGCGCGGCCGAGATCGGCGACATCGAGATATGGGCTGCGGCCAGCGAAGGCGCGTCGTTCATGCCGTCGCCGACCATCAGCACCTTTGCGCCGCGCCGCTTCAATTCCTCGATCCGCGCGATCTTGTCGGCCGGCGTGACGCCGGCGCGCCATTCCGGGATCGCCAGCGCATCAGCCGCCGCCTTCACCGCCTGCTCGCGGTCGCCGGAGAGAATCTCGATGCCGATGCCGCGCGCCTTCAGCGCGGCAATCACCGCCTTCGCGTCCGGACGCAGGCCCTGGCGCACCGTCAGGACGAATTTTTCAGTCCCCTTGCTGAAGGCCACGATCGAGGCCTCGGGATCGAGAGTGACGCTGCCGGCCAGCGCTTCGGCACCACAGAACGACGGACGGCCAAGACGGATCTCGACGCCGTCGACCACCGCGCGCACGCCCTGCCCGGCTTCCTCGACCGCGCCGACAACAGGCGACCTGGCGCCGGCGGCCTGCGCGACCGCAGCGGCCACCGGATGATGGCTCGACAGCGCGAGGCGGCCGGCAAGCTCGAAAATGTCGCCGGGGATATCGGCCGCGTTCATCACTTCGAGATCGGGCAGCGTCAGCGTGCCGGTCTTGTCGAAGATGACATGGTCGGCTTCCGCCAGCCGCTCGATCGCATCGCCCGCATTGAGCAGCACACCCGCCTTGAACATCGCGCCCGAGGCCACCGTCTGCACGGTCGGGATCGCGAGCCCGAGCGCACAGGGACAGGTGATGATCAGCACGGCGACGCCGGTGACGATTGCATCATGCCAGCTCGCGCCGGCGATGACCCAGCCCAAAATGGTGATCAGCGCGGTCGCGTGCACCACCGGCGCGTAGAGCCGCGAGGCACGGTCGGCGAGCCGCATGTAGCGCGAACGCGCCTGCAGCGCATTGTCGAGCAGCCGCGTGATCTCGGCGAGCAGCGTCGCCTCGGAGGCCGCCGAGACCCGCACCCGCAGCGTGCCGGAGATGTTCATCGATCCCGCATAGACCGGCGTGCCGTGCTCGGCCGTGACATAGAGCGTCTCGCCGGTGATCAGGCTCTGGTCGATCTCGGAACGGCCCTCGATCACCGTGCCGTCGACCGCACAGCGCTCGCCGGGCCGCAGCAGCACGATGTCGCCGGGATTGATCGCCGCGACCGGCACCTGCGAGATCTCGTCGGGCCCGACGAACTTGGCCGCCGTCTCCGCCTTGAGCGCGGCGAGATTGCCGGCGACCGCGCGGGTCCGCCGCCGCATGTTCTGGTCGAGGAAGCGGCCGACCAGCAGGAAGGTGAGCAGCATGATCGCCGCGTCGAAATAGGCGTGCTCGGCGTGGTGGATGGTCTCGACCACGGACATGCCCAGCGCCAGGATCACGCCGATCGAGATCGGCACGTCCATGTTGGTGGTCTTCGCCGACAGCGCGCGCCAGGCCGAGCGGAAGAACGGCTGGCCGGCATAGGCCGCCGCCGGCAGCGCGATCAGCGCCGACAGCCAGTGGAAGAAGTCGCGCTGCTCCGGCAGCATGTCCGAGACGTTGCCGGACCACACCGGGATCGACAGCATCATCACGTTCATGGTGGCGAACGCCGCGACGCCGAGACAGCGCAGCAGGAAGCGGGATTCGGCGACCTCGGCCACTTCCGCGCTCTCGGTCTCGAACGGATAAGCCTTGTAGCCGAGCTCTTCGAGCCGGTCGATGAAACGGCCGGGGTCGAGCGTGCCGGCCTTCCATTCCAGCGCGACACGGCGGTCGGTCAGGTTGACGCGCGCCAGCGTGACGTCGGGGATGGCGGACAGGCCGCGCTCGATCTTGGCCATGCAGCCGGCGCAGTGAACGCCCTCGACCGCGAGGTCGATATGCTGAACGCCCGCGCCGGCGTCGCGAACATAGTGAGAGAAATCGCGCGTGATCTGCATGACGAGAGCCTCAGTTCAGGATCACGCGGTTGCGCGACAGGAACACACGCGCTCCTCGCGTCTCACCCTCGATCACCAGATCCCACTGCCCCGGCGCGACGGACGCAGCATTGCCGCGATAGACGCCGATGCCGGCTTCCGCGAGCTCGACCGAGAGGTCGGCGCGCTTGTCGGTCGGCCGCTCCAGGCGTCCGCCGAACTTCAATCCGGCGAGCGGCTGGCCGCTCGCATCACGCGCCTCGACCCGGATCGCGGCGCCACCGTCGGTGCGGCGTTCGATATGCGCGCTGACCTGCCATTTGCGCGCGGCCTGGTCCTGCGCCGCCGAGATCTCGCGCTCATAGGTCAGGCCCGCGGCATAGGGGCTGTCGACGTCCGTGCCCGGCAGCGTCGCGATCGCGAGCTTCATCATGGTCACGTTGACGCCGATCACGAGGCCGAAGAAGGCGACCAGCATCAGGAGCACCTTGGTTCCGGTCAGCGGCTTGGATGCCATGGCAGTCTCCTGGTCCTACGGCGAGACGAAATTGTCGGTGGCGCTCGCGGCGACGCCCAGTCCGATATCCATGACGTGGAAGCGGACCGGAATCGACTTCTCCGGATTGTTTTCAGCAGGTGCGGTGACCAGCAGCCGCAGCTCGCTGGTGGAGTCGCGCGGTATCACGATGATCGGCCGGTCCGGCGTCACCGAATCTGCGCCGACGACGTGCATGGTGGGGTTGACCGGCCCCTCCACGTCGATGGCAATGGCACGGTCATAGCCGCTCTTGTTGAGCAGCCGCACCGTGTAGGCGTTGCGGATCGAGCCGTCGCTGAGCTTGACCGCGACCGGATTGCGGTCGTGCAGCACGTTGACGTCGAGCAGGCTGCGTGTCGCCAGCGTATAGACCATGATGCCGCCGACCGCGGCGATGATCACGCTGTAGACGATCGTACGGGCCCGCACGATCCGGTAGATCGGCGCCTTGCCTTCCTGGCGGCGATGAATGTTGATGTCGTTGTCGTAGCCGATCAGCCGCTTCGGCCGGCCGATCTTGGCCATCACGTTGTCGCAGGCGTCGATGCAGAGCCCGCACTGGATGCATTCCATCTGCGATCCGTTGCGGATGTCGATGCCGGTCGGGCAAACCGCGACGCACTGGTAGCAATCGACGCAATCGCCGACCTGCTGGCCGAGCGCCCGCAGCTCGGCCGCCTTCTTCACCGAGGTGCGCTTCTCGCCGCGGTCGTAGCGGTAGGTGACATTGAGCGCCCATTCGTCGGTGAGCGCCGCCTGGATGCGCGGCCACGGGCACATATAGGTGCAGACCTGCTCGCGCATGTAGCCGGCGAGCAGATAGGTCGTTGCGGTGAGGATGCCGATCCAGACATAGGCGATCATCGGCCCCTGGAAGGTGACGAGCTCCTTCACCAGGGTCGGCGCATCGTTGAAGTAGAGCACCCAGGCGCCGCCGGTCCACCAGGCGATCAGCAGCCAGATCGAATGCTTGAGCACGATCTCGGAGATGCGCTCGAGCTTCATCGGATCGGTCGAGGCGTCCTTCTTCATCCGCTCGCGCCGGTCGCCCTCGATCAGGCGCTCGACGGCATAGAACAGGTCGGTCCAGACCGTCTGCGGGCAGAGATAGCCGCACCAGATCCGGCCGCCGATGGAGTTCAGCAGGAACAGCGCCACTGCGGCGACGATCAACAGGCCGGTGAAGTAGTAGACCTCCTGCGGCCACAGCTCGATGAAGAAGAAATAGAAGCGGCTGTTGGGAAGATCGATCAGCACCGCCTGGCTGGGCGCGCCGAGACCGCGATTCCAGCGCACGAAGGGCAGGAAGTAGTAGACGCCGAGGCAGAACGCCATCAGGCCCCATTTGATCCGCCGGAACGTGCCGGAGACGCTCTGGGGATAGACCTTTTTCCGGGCTGCGTAGAGCGGCCCGTCGTCATCGCCCGATGTGAGGTCTTTGGGGTTCACGGTCTTGTTCATCGCCTGGAGCTTCTCGAAAAGGTGCGATTAAACCTAGACCCGACACCGCCGCGTCAGTTGATCCAGCTCAAACGGGGGCGCTTTTGTTCGCCCCCGTTCGAACCCATTGGCCGCCGATCGACTATTTGCCGCCGCCCAGCGAGTGGACGTAGACCGCCATCGCCTTGATGGTGGCGGGATCGAGCCGCCCTTCCCAGGCCGGCATCACGCCGGCGCGGCCCTGGCTGATGGTCTCGATCAGGGCGGCCTCATCCGAGCCGTAGAGCCAGATCTTGTCGGTCAGATTCGGCGCGCCGAGCTCCTGGTTGCCCTTGCCGCCATCGCCGTGGCAGGCGACGCAGTTCTCGGCGAAGATCTTCTCGCCCTTGGCCGCGTCAAAGCCCTTGCGGGTCGGAAGGCCCGACAGCGAGCGCACATAATTCGCGACCGTGACGATCTCGTCGGCCTTCAGCACGCCGTCCTTGCCGAAGGCGAGCATCTGGCCCTCATGCGTCTTGGTGTGGCCGGAACGCGCGCCGAACTGGATGGTCTGCATGATCTGGTCGAGCGTGCCGCCCCACAGCCAGTCGTCGTCATTCAGGTTCGGGAAGCCCTTGGCGCCGGCACCGCCGGAGCCGTGGCACGGCGCGCAATTGTCGCCGAACACGGTCTTGCCCTTGGCGCGGGCGAGCGCCAGCAAGGCCGGGTCCTTCTCGATGTCGGCGAGTGAGGCCGCGCCCAGCGCCACCATCTTGTCGCCCCTGATCTTCTCGAGATTGGCGAGCTCGACCGCGACGTCGGCACGCGAGGAGTAGCCGAACGCGCCCATGGTGTTGCTGGAGATCAGCGGCCAGGCCGGATACACGATCCAGTAGCCGATCGCCCAGACGATGGTGAGGTAGAAGGTGATCACCCACCAGCGCGGCAGCGGCGTATTGAGCTCCTTGATGCCGTCCCATTCATGTCCGGTCGTGGACTTGCCGGTGACGGTATCGACTTCGCTATGATCGGTCATGGTCTCTCACTCCTCCCGCAACGGCAGGTGTGCCGCTTCGTCGAACGCGGCCTTGTTACGGGGCCAAAATGCGTAGGCGATGATCGCGAGAAAGATCGCGACGAACACCGGCGTCCAGATCGTCGTCACCAGCTCGGACGCAAGATTGTGGGCTGTCAGAATGGCTTTCATCGTTGATGCCTTCTCAGCGAAGATTGGCTTTCTCGTTGTAGATCTTGAAGTCGACCAGCGTGCCGAGCATCTGCAGGTACGCGATCAGCGCGTCCATCTCGGTCGGCGTGCCGGTCTTGCCGTCGAAGTTGCGCACCACCGCCTTGGCGTAGCGCTTGCTGAAGGCATCGCCGCCGGCATTGTCCGGATCGGCCTGGGCCTTCAGATCGGCACCTGCATTGGCGATCTGATCGTCGGTGTAGGGCACGCCGACGGTCCGCAGCGTGCGCATGTGGTCGGCGATCGTGCCCGGATCCACCTCGTTCTGGCTGAGGAACGGATAGCCCGGCATCACCGACTGCGGCACGATCGCGCGCGGGTTGATCAGGTGGGTGACGTGCCAGTCGTCGGAATATTTGGCGCCGACGCGGGCAAGGTCCGGACCGGTGCGCTTGGAGCCCCACTGGAACGGGTGGTCGAACATGCTCTCGGCGGCGAGCGAGAAGTGGCCGTAGCGCTCGACCTCGTCACGCAGCGGCCGGACCATCTGCGAGTGGCAGAGATAGCAGCCCTCGCGGACATAGACGTTGCGACCGGCGAGCTCCAGCGGCGTGTAAGGCCTCACCCCGTCGACCTTCTCGATCGTGCTCTTGAGGTAGAACAGCGGGGTGATCTCGACGAGACCGCCGATCGCGATCACCAGCAGGATACCGACGATCAGGATGATCGAGTTCTTTTCGAAGACTTGGTGGCGTGTCCAGAACGACATGTTGGAGCTCCTCATTCCGCCGGCTGAAGAGCGACGGGCATCTGGACTTCCGCCTCGCCGACGCGAACGGTCATCCAGAGATTGTAGGCCATGATCAGCGAGCCGATCAGGAACAGCCCGCCGCCTGCGGCGCGGATGATGTAGAAGGGATGCATCGCCTCGACGGTCTCGATGAAGGAATATTCGAGGAAGCCGAGCGAGGTGTAGGCGCGCCACATCAGGCCCTGGAGGATGCCGGACACCCACATCGCCGAGATGTAGAGAACGATGCCGAGCGTTGCGACCCAGAAGTGCCAGTTGACGAGCTTCAGGCTGTAGAGGCCCTTGCGATTCCACGCCCACGGCACCAGGCAGTACAGCGCGCCGAAGGAGACGAAGCCGACCCAGCCGAGCGCGCCGGAGTGGACGTGGCCGATGGTCCAGTCGGTGTAGTGGCTGAGCGAGTTGACCACCTTGATCGACATCATCGGGCCTTCGAAGGTCGACATGCCGTAGAAGGCGACGGAGACCACCAGCATGCGCAGCACGGGGTCGGTGCGCAGCTTGTCCCAGGCGCCCGACAGCGTCATCAGGCCGTTGATCATGCCGCCCCAGGAGGGCATCCACAGCATGATCGAGAAGGTCATGCCGAGCGTCTGCGTCCAGTCCGGCAGCGCCGTGTAGTGCAGATGGTGGGGACCTGCCCAGATGTAGAGGAAGATCAGCGCCCAGAAGTGGATGATCGACAGGCGGTAGGAATAGATCGGCCGGTCGGCGCGCTTCGGAATGAAGTAGTACATGATGGCGAGGAAGCCCGCGGTCAGGAAGAAGCCGACCGCGTTATGGCCGTACCACCACTGGAACATCGCATCCTGGATGCCGCCCCAGGCGACGTAGGACTTCGAGCCGAACACCGAGACGGGAAGCGCCGGGTTGTTGCCGAGATGCAGCACCGCGATCGTCACGATGAAGGCGAGATAGAACCAGTTCGCGACGAAGATGTGCGGTTCCTTGCGCTTGATGACGGTAACGAGGAAGACGAGCAGATAGACCACCCAGACGATGGTCAGCCAGAGGTCCGCGTACCATTCCGGCTCGGCATATTCCTTCGATTGGGTCACGCCGAGCAGATAGCCCGTGCCCGCGACCAGGATGAAGAAGTTGTAGCCGAGCACGACGAACCAGGGCGCGAGGTCGCCGGCGAGACGAACGCGGCAGGACTTCTGCACGACGTAGAAGGACGTCGCGATCAGCACGTTGCCGCCGAAGGCAAAGATCACGGCCGAGGTGTGCAGCGGCCGCAACCGGCCGAACTGAATCCAGGGCAGATCGAAGTTCAGCGCGGGCCAGGCCAGCTGCGAAGCGATGATGAGACCGACGAGGAAGCCGGCGATGCCCCAGAACATCGCCATGAAGGAGGAGAACTTGATCGGCCCCATGTTGTAATTGGGGCGGCCGTTGATCTCCGCCGGCGGCAGCGCCGCCGGGCGCTCGAAGTAGCGGTTGACGATGCAGAACACCGCCGCCAGGCTCGCCGCCGCGCTGAGCGCAGCATGGAAGGCGAAGGGCGCGTCGAGCGCCTTGGCCGCGGCGATCACGCAGAGGAAGGCGGTGGCTGCGAACACGACAGCCAAGCCGCTTTCACCGATGGTCATGGATTTGGAGATGGAGGGCTGGCTCATGCGGATTCTCTCTGAAAGAACACAGGGCCAGAAACCACATTCACCCTCGCGGGGAATTGATTGAAATCAAGACAGATGGATTTCTGTTAATGTGAGACGGCGTGGCGCCAGATGAAGTTCCCTCTCCCCTTGCGGGAGAGGGCGGCGAGGACCTTGCGTCAAACTCGGTTGGGTGAGGAGTTAGTTCCTCAACAAGAGTCTTTCCGCGGAGAGACACCCCTCATCCGGCGCTTCGCGCCACCTTCTCCCGCAAGGGGAGAAGGTAAGGGAAAGCGTAGCCGTGAAATCACGGAGCTCGATCGAGGGAATTGAGCAGGAGAGGTCAGTCGCGCGCGGTAGCCTTGAGCGCCTTGATGACGTCCTCGCGCGCGATGATTCCGACCAGCTTCTGCGTGCCGTCGAGCACGATGATGCTCCTGATGCGGTGCTCGACCATGATCTGGAGCACGCGCGTCAGGCGCGTGTCGGGGCTGACATAGATGAACTCCGGCGTCATGACGTCGCCGATCTTGCGGCTCATCAGGTCATGATAGCGCGGCAGCATCTGGTTTGGGGTGAAGGCGAAGCACTTCAGGATGTCGAACTTGGTGACGATGCCGACCACCTGTCCGTCGTCCTCGACCGGATAGGAGTTGAAATCGTCACGCTCGAACATCTCGCTGAGCTGGAGCATGTTGAGGTCGCGCTGCACCGTCTTGACGTTGCGGGTCATGTAGCCGTCGACGGTCTGCTCGATAAATCTGTACACGGCGCGTCCTCCTCAACTTGTTATTGTGGCCGACCGGCCGTCAGTGCGACAGCAGCACGCTGCGGGCGGATTGCGTGACCAGATACTGGGTGACGCCGCCCAGGATCAGCTCGCGAAATCTCGAATGCCCGTAGGCGCCCGCCACGATCAGGCCGGCGCCGACATCGCCGGCGGCCTTCTCCAATTGGGCGGCGGCGGTTTCGTTCCGCGCGCTGTCCAGCACGCGCGCGGTCGCGGTGACGCCGTGACGGGCGAGCCAGGCAGCGACGTCGGTGACGCCGGCCATCACGCTCGAACGGTCGTCGCCCTGCTCCGGAATCTCGACGATGGTGATGTCCCTCGCCTTGCGCAGCATCGGCAGCGCGTCGGCCACCGCCCGCCGCGCCTCTGCCGTATCCTTCCACGCCACCAGCACGCTGCGCAGATCGAGCCAGTTGGCCCGGTCGGGCACGACGAGAAGCGGACGGCCGACCTGCATCACCAGATCCCTGGGGCTTGCCAGCGCGAAAGCGTCGGAGAAGACCGTGCTGTGCCCGCCGCTGACGACGATGTCGGCGCAGCGCGCCTGCGCCAGGACGAATCGCGCCGGAAAATCCAGGGCGCTGCGCCACTCCACGTGCCCGCCACGATTCTTCGTCGCCGCACGGAATTGCGCCTCCAGACCCGCCAGGCGCCGCTTGACGGAAGCTTCGCCCTCGTCGATCAGCCTCTGGGCCTCGGCGCCGTCGGTGAAATAGAGCGGCGGGGCCAACTGCGCCGCGGCGACCCCGACGATGGCCGCTTCGAATCGCTCGGCGAGCTCACCCGCGACCTGAAGACGCGCCTCGTTGGATTGATCGAGCGCCAGGCTGACCATCACGGTCGCGTATGTCATCGGGATTCTCCGCAGGCAATGAACTATGCGAAATCTAGTCCTGCCGACGCAAAGCGGGATGAGATAGATCAAACCGCTCGCCGTCCGGGATCGCCGGAATTACACCAACAAAATCAAACATCGGAACTTGCCTCCGGCTCGCGCTTAGGCGAAAATTACCGGCGCGCTTGCGGCACCCTGCCCGCAGCATGACAAGGGGAGTGACCGCTTGATGCCGACCCGCGTAACGCAACCGCCTGACGACGGCAGGGGCGAGCATTTTCGGGTCCGGATCGAGGGATTCGGCGTCGGCACCTGGGATCTCGACCTCAGAACTCGGGCTCTGGACTGGTCGGATACCGCGCGGACCCTGCTCGGGATCGGGCAGGACCAGCCGGCGAGCTACGACCTCTTCCTGTCGCGGCTCGAGCCAAAGGACCGCGACCGCGTCGAAAGCGCAATCAAGCACGTCAGCGAACGCGGCGGCGGCTTCGACGTGTCCTTCAAGGTCGCGGGCGCCTCCAATGGAGGACAGTGGATTCGCGCCCGGGCGGGCGTCATTCGGGACGAAACCGGCTCGGCCCGCCATCTCCGCGGCATCTTCCTCGATATCGACGAGGAGAAGCAGGTCGAGAGTGCGCTCCGGACCCGCGAGACCCACCTCCGCTCGATCCTCCACACGATCCCCGACGCCATGATCGTCATCGACGGCCACGGCATCATCCAGCTGTTCAGCACCGCCGCCGAGCGCCTGTTCGGCTGGTCCGAACACGAGGCGATCGGCCAGAACGTCAGCATCCTGATGCCGGAGCCCGATCGCTCGCGGCATGACAGCTACATTGCGCGCTACCGCACCACCAGCGATCCCCACATCATCGGCATCGGCCGCATCGTGACCGGCAGGCGGCGCGACGGCACCACCTTCCCGATGCACCTGTCGATCGGCGAGATGCAGTCCGGCGGCGAGCCCTATTTCACCGGCTTCGTCCGCGACCTCACCGAGCACCAGCAGACCCAGGCGCGGCTGCAGGAGCTGCAATCCGAGCTCGTCCACGTCTCGCGGCTGAGCGCCATGGGCGAAATGGCGTCTGCGCTCGCGCATGAGCTCAATCAGCCGCTGGCGGCGATCAGCAACTACATGAAGGGCTCGCGGCGGCTGCTTGCCGGCAGCGTCGATCCGAACACGCCGAAGGTCGAGAGCGCGCTGGACCGTGCCGCCGAGCAGGCGCTGCGCGCCGGCCAGATCATCCGTCGCCTGCGCGACTTCGTCTCCCGCGGCGAATCGGAGAAGCGGGTCGAGAGCCTGTCCAAGCTGATCGAGGAGGCCGGCGCGCTCGGCCTCGCCGGCGCGCGCGAGCAGAACGTGCAGCTCCGCTTCAGCCTCGATCCGGAAGCAGACCTCGTTCTCGCCGACCGGGTGCAGATCCAGCAGGTCCTGGTCAACCTGTTCCGCAACGCGCTGGAGGCGATGGCGCAGTCGCCGCGGCGCGAGCTCGTCGTCACCAACACCCCCGTCGCCGACGACATGATCGAGATCGAGGTGTCCGACACCGGCTCCGGCTTCCAGGACGACGTCATTCCGAACCTGTTTCAAACTTTCTTCACCACCAAGGAAACCGGCATGGGCGTGGGACTGTCCATCAGCCGCTCGATCATCGAGGCTCACGGCGGGCGCATGTGGGCCGAGAGCAACGCATCGGGCGGGGCGACATTCCGTTTCACCCTCCCGGCAGCGGATGAGAATTGATGCATGACGACCAAGGGACATGTCTACGTCATCGATGACGACGACGCGATGCGGGACTCGCTGAATTTTCTGCTGGATTCCGCCGGCTTCGGCGTCACGCTGTTCGACAATGCGCAGAGCTTCGTCGACGCCCTGCCTGGCCTCGCCTTCGGCTGCGTCGTCTCCGACGTGCGCATGCCGGGCCTCGACGGGATCGAGCTCCTGAAGTGGATGAAGGCGCAGCACAGTTCGTTTCCGATCCTGATCATGACCGGTCACGGCGACGTGCCGCTCGCGGTCGAGGCGATGAAGCTCGGGGCAGTCGACTTCCTGGAGAAGCCGTTCGAGGACGATCGTCTCACCGCGATGATCGAGGCGGCGATACGCCAGGCCGAGCCGGCTGCCAAGAACGAGGCCGTGGCGCATGACATCGCCGCCCGCGTCGCGTCCTTGAGTCCCCGGGAGCGCCAGGTAATGGAAGGACTGATCGCAGGCCTTTCCAACAAGCTGATCGCCCGCGAATACGACATCAGCCCGCGCACCATCGAGGTGTACCGGGCCAACGTCATGACCAAGATGCAGGCCAACAGTCTCTCGGAGCTGGTGCGCCTCGCGATGCGCGCCGGCATGCTCAACGATTGAGGCAGGTCAAGGCCCTTTCGCGGTGCTGTGCTAGCCAAGCAAAATGATCGAGGTCAGCTCACACCATGAGCAGCTGCCGTCCCCCGCAAAACCTACCGTCTTTGTGGTTGATGACGACGCCGCCGTCTTGGGATCCCTGCGGTTCCTGCTGGAAACCGACGGCTTTGCCGTGCGGACCTTCAGGAGCGGCACGGCGCTGCTCAATGCCAGCGGCGCGCTGGGAGCCGATTGCTACGTCATCGACTACAAGATGCCCGACATCAACGGCATCGAACTCGCCGGCCGCCTGCGCAAGTCCGACAGCGAGACGCCCGTGATCCTGATCACCGGCTATCCTGACGAGAACATCTCGACCCGGGCGGCCGCAGCGGGGGTCAAGGACGTGGTCTTGAAGCCGCTTCTCGATGAAAACCTGCTCAAGCGCATCCGCCGCGCCATCCAGGACCGGCCTCGGTAACCGATTGTTCGAGCATGATTTTTCTGGAAAACCGCGGCGCGCCCTGCGTTGATTTGGCGCTGCAGGTCCATGTCATGCCGACCTACGGGCTTCTACGTAGGTAGACCCCCTTAAGATATCGCTCGAAATTTTCGAACCCCCCGATACCGCGTACCAATGCGTCATCACAACGGAGATGGCGCAGATGCTGACCCAGACACTCAAGACCCAGGCGATCAACACCCAAATCGGTGGCAAGATTGCCCCTGCTCACCCCGTTTCCGACCAGTTCGGCGCGATCACCGGCCATGTCGGTCTCGTCGCCACCGAGTTCTCCTACCGCAAGGACGAGGAGATCTACGGCGAGGACGAGCCGGCCGAATATGTCTACCAGGTCGTGTCGGGCGCGGTGCGCAGCTACAAGCTTCTCTCCGACGGTCGCCGCCAGATCGGCGCCTTCCATCTTCCCGGCGACGTGTTCGGCCTCGAATCCGGTCCCAGCCATCGCCTTGCCGCCGAGGCCATCATCGACACCACCGTGCGCCTCGTGAAGCGCGGCAGTCTCGAGAAGGCCGCCGGCACCGACGTGCAGGTCGCCCGCAAGCTCTGGGCCATGACGGCCTCCGAGCTGCGTCACGCCGAAGACCACATGCTGCTCCTCGGCCGCAAAACCGCGATGGAGCGCGTTGCGACCTTCCTGCTCGAAATGGACCGCCGCCTCGCGGTTGCCGGCATGATGGCGCTGCCGATGTGCCGCCGCGACATCGGCGACTATCTCGGCCTCACGCTCGAAACCGTCTCGCGTGCGCTGTCCCAGCTTCACACCCAGGGCATTCTCGGCTTCTCCGGCGCCCGCCAGATCGTGCTACGCAACCGCCAGCGCCTGCACAATCTCGACGCCTGACATTCTTCCTCCCTGCCCACTTTGGCCGGCTGAAGTCCTCAGCCGGCCATTTCTTTTGTCACGATCATGCCGGTGCGCCGGGTCTCCGGCATGACGAACAGGATCAGCAGCAGCCCCGTCGCGGCGACGCCGGACAGCCCGATGAAGGCGGTGGCGTTGCCGAACTTGTCGCTGACATAGCCGCCGAGCGCCGTGCTCAGCGACGCGCCGATGCCGGTCGCGGTGCCGACGATGCCTTGCGCCAGGTTGAAGTGACCGCTGCCGAAGGCGACGTCGGCGACGATCAGCGGAATCATGACCGCGAACACCGCCGCGGTGAGACCGTCGAACACCTGCACCGCGACCAGCAGATAGGGATCGCGCACGGTCGCGAACAGCAGACCGCGAATCGTCAGCGCGCCGAATCCGATCAACAGCAGCGGCCGGCGGCCCCAGGCTTGCGCCTTGCGCCCGATGGTTGGCGACAGCAGCGCCACGATCGCCTGCGGCACGATGATGCAGGCCGCGACCAGCACCGTCGCCCACTGGCTCGACCGCGCCGTCACTGCGCTCGCCATCAGCGGCATCATCGCCGCGTTCGCGAGCTGCAGCAGCAGCACACTGAGCGCGAAGACGATGAGCGGACGCTGCCGGATCAGGTGCCAGATATTGGTGTCGCCGCGGTCCGCGGCTTCCGGCGGCATCTCGCCGTGACAACGCCTGATGTCGACCTCCTCCTCGCGGATGCGCGACAGCGCGATCAGAGTCGGGATCGCGAGCAGGAAGGTGACGAGGAAGACCGAGCGGCTCGACAGCAGATATCCGGCCGTGCCCATCACGGCGGCCGCGACGCCGTTACCCAGCGAGGCGAACCGCGCGTTGCGGCCGAGCCGCTCGCCGATCGCGAGCGGGCCGACGAGACCGAGGCTGATCGCCGCGATCGCCGGCCCCAGCACGCAGCTCGCCATCGCATGCAGGGTGGCGGCCGTCACCACCACGGGGAAGACCGGCATCGCTGCATAGGCGAGCGCGCAGGCGCCGATGGTCGCGATCGCGAGCGCTGCGACCAGCCGTTCGGACTTCGCGGCATCGATGATCGCGCCGCCCGGCATCTGTCCGATCAGGGCGATGATGCCGCCGATCGACAGCACGAGGCCGATCTCGACCTGGGTCCATTTCTGCGTCGTCAGGTAGACCGCGATGAAGGGACCGAAGCCGGTCTGCACGTCGGCGAGGAAGAAGATGAACCAGTCGAGGCCGCGCAGGCTCTGACGCGACGGCGCCGGAATGCCCGCAGGCGGCAGCGCGGCGACGTTGTCCCGTTCAACGTGGCCATCGCGATCTGCATGCTTCGGCTTCCTCGACAACAGCACAGGCGGTCAGCCCTCCCGACACCTCACTGGATCGTTTGCAGCGGTTGAAGGCTGCCGGACGCGCCGAGCACGACCATCGGCGTGTCTTCCTTGTATTCCGGCGCGGCCGCGACCTGCGCCTTGGTCAGTTCCAGCGTGATGCTGTCCTTCTTGTTGGCAATCTTGCCGAACCGCATCGCGTTCCAGTCCACCACGATCTTGCGGCTGCCGACGCCGAGGAAGCCGCCGAAATCGATCACCGCCGCGCGCACGCGCCCGTCCCGGTCGACGATGACATCGACGATGCGGCCCATGTCCTCGTCCGCAGCGCTACGCACGTCGCGGCCGAGCACGCCATGTGCATCGCTCGCGCCGATGATGGTGACCGACGGCGGCGGTGCGGCGTCCTTCGGCGTGATCGGAACGGTCGAGGTCGGCGGCTGAGCCGTCGCCGGCGCATTTGCTTCAGTCTGGCCCGCGGGCGGCCCGTCGGCGGCGCGCGAGGTGGCGACCGCCAGGCCCGCGACGACGGCCATGCCGAGTATCAGCACTCCGATCGCACGCATAACACCCTCCTCACCGCGCGCCGCTAGCGCGCCAGCACGATCGACACCTGGATCTGGCCGCGCGTGCGCATCACCTCCAGCGCGACGTCGTCGCCATGGCGGCTGACGCGCAAGTCCACGCTGGAATCGCCGAGGCGCAGATCGCGCAGGATGACCTCGTTCAGAAACGCCGGCAGATGCGGATTGCGCAGGCGAATCTCGCCGCGCGCCACGTCGAACTCGATGCCCAGCGCCGCCTCGAGCAGCGTGAACGGCGTCGCGCTGGCCCAGGCCTGCGGCGCGCAGGCGACCGGATAGAGCGTCGGCCCGCGCCGCTTCTCGCGCCGGAAGCCGCAGAACAGTTCGGGCAGCCGGCGCAGGTCCATATAGGTGGCGGCGTCGAACAGGCCCTTGAAGACATGCGCCACCGAATGCTTCAGGCCGTAGCGCGCGAGCCCGAGCGCGATCAGCGCGTTGTCGTGCGGCCAGATCGATCCGTCGTGATAGGACATCGGATTGTAGCGCACCTCGCCCTGCGCGACCGTGCGGATGCCCCAGCCCGAGAAGAAATGCGGCCGCATCAGGTCGGCGGCGACGAGACGGGCGCGGTCCTCCCGGATCATGCCGCTGAACAGCACCTGCCCGGCATTTGAGGTCCGCACCTTGCAGGGCCGCTTCTTGCCGTCGAGGGCCAGGGCGTAGGTGCCGAGCTCCTCGCACCAGAACGCCTGCTCGAAGCGCTCGGCCAGTGCCTTGGCTTCGGCTTCGAACTTGCGCACGAGGTCGGGCTTGCCGAGGCGCAACGCGCAGCGCGCGGCCAGCTGCTTGGCCGCATAGACGTAGCCCTGGACTTCGGCGAGCGCGATATTGCCCTCCGCAAGCTGGCCGTCGGCATGGAAGATCGCGTCGTAGGAATCCTTCCAGCCCTGGTTGGCCAGCCCCTTCTCCGTCGCACGCTGGTATTCGACGAAGCCGTCCTGGTCGGGATCGCCGGGACCGTCGATCCAGGCGAGCCCGGCCTCGATTGCGGGCCACAGCTCCATCAGCGTCGTCTGGTCACCGGTGCGCTCGAAATAGCTTCCGGCGAGCAACACGAACAGCGCGGTCGAATCGACGCTGCCGTAATATTGCGCGAACGGCACCTCGCGCAGCGCCGCCATCTCGCCGCCGCGCATCTCGTGCAGGATCTTACCGGGCGCGGCATCGGCCAGCGGATCGATCGCCCTGGCCTGGAAATGCGCGAGCCGCCTGAGCACGCCCTTGGCGATCCGCGGATCGATCCACAGCATCTGCAGCGCGGTGATCAATCCGTCGCGCCCGAAGGTCGTCGAATACCAGGGAATGCCGGCATAGGGATAGCGGCCCTGCGGCGTCTCCGTCATCAGCATGTTGAGGTCGGCCATGGCCTGGCACAGCACCTCGTTGAAGATGTTGTTGGAGGTCTCGATGCTGGCCGCGCCCATCGTCGACTGCCGCATCTCGCGGCGGTGGGCGAGCAGGCCCCTGAAGAAGCGCGCCGGTTTCTCCGCGATCGGCCGGTTGCAGGATGCTGCCACGAACAGCGATTTCGATTCGTGCGGATCCAGTTCGAGCTGCCACGTGGCGGCATTGACGGAGAGCCGCGTCGGACGCGGATCGAAATGCAGGCCGGTGGTGCGCTCGCAATCGTCGAGACCGCGATATTCGAACAGCACGTCGGTCGGCCCGAGCAACCGGCTCGTACCCGTCCCGCGGCGCGGGCGCCGCTCGCCGCGGACCTCGAACAGATCGGCGAAATCGTTGTCGAACAGCAGCGTCAGCTCGAAGCCGGCCCGCCGGTCGCCGTGGTTCTGCACGCCGATGCGCTGATAGGCCGTGCCGCGCCACAGGAAGACCGTGCGCACGATGTGCAGCAGGTCCTTTTGCAGCACGAGGCTGCCCTCGCGGTAGATGTCGGGGTTGGTGAGATCGACGGTCAGCGCCGAATTGTCGTCGCGCAGGTTCGAGCCGAGCAGCAAGGGCTGGAGATCGTCGAGCACGAGCTCCAGCCGCGCGAGATAGCGTGTGTCGTGGTGAAACAGGCCGTCCGGCCCGCCCGCCGATGCGCCGATGTCGCCATGACTGTCGAGCACGATGAAGGTGTCATCGTGCTTGAGCGAGCGTCGCGGGCGCGCCGAGGGCCCCGTCATCGGGATATAGAAGGGCTGCTCCACGACCTGCTCCACGGTCCGCGCCATAGAGACGAACTTGGTGATGACTTCGGCTGCCATAAGCGGCTCCCCTGCGCTTGTTTCGAGACGCAACCAACGCGAAGGCGACTGTCGGGCTTACGCGGCGACTTTCGCGAGCCGGCTCATCTCCTGCGTCACCAGCTCACGGTACGGGCCGTGGCCCTGCATCAGGCGGTCGGGCGCGCCGTCCTCGATGATCCTGCCGGCCTTCAGCACCACCACGCGATCGAAATTGCGCAGCGTCGCAAGGCGATGCGCAATCGCAACCACGGTGCGGCCGCGCATCAGGCGGGTCAGCGCCTCGCGGATCGCCTCCTCGGACTCGCTGTCGAGCGCCGCGGTGGCCTCGTCGAGCAGCAGGATCGGCGCGTCCTTCAGGAAGGCGCGCGCGATGGCGATGCGCTGGCGCTGGCCGCCGGACATCTTGACGCCGCGGTCGCCGACCATGGTGTCTAGGCCCTCGGGCAGGCTCTCGACGAAGTCGCAGCGCGCCGCGATCGCCGCGCGCAGCACCTCGTCGTCTGTGGCGTTGGGGCGACCATAGCGGATATTCTCGCGAATGGAGCGATGAAACAAGGAAATATCCTGCGGCACCACCGAGATCGCCTCGCGCAGGCTCAGTTGCGTCACCTTGGCAATGTCCTGGCCGTCGATGGTGACGCTGCCCTCGTCGACATCGTAGAAGCGCTGAAGCAGCGTGAACATCGTCGACTTGCCGCCGCCGGAGTGGCCGACCAGACCGACGCGCTGGCCGGGCTGCAGCCGCAGGCTGAAACGCTCGAAGATCTTCTCAGCCCCGGGATAGCCGAAGGTGACGTTGTTGAACGCGATCGCGGCACCGCTCTTGACCAGGGGTTCGGCCTCGGGATGGTCACGCAATTCGTGCGGCACGAGAAGTGTCGCAATCGCCTCCGTCAGCCGCGCGACGTGCTGGGTGACATCGACCAGCGCCACCGCGAGATCTCGCGTCGCGTTGAGGATGGAGAGGCCGAGCGTGCAGACCAGCACGACGTCGCCGGTGGTCGCCTCGCCCTGCTGCCAGAGCGTGATGGCCCAGGCCATCAGCGCCACCGTCAGGAGAACGGTCACGCCGGCATGGGTCAGCCGCAGCTTCTCCAGATAGCGCAGGCTGCGGCCGCGCGCGGTGAGCTCGCGATTGACGGTCGCATCGAACCGCTCGTGCTCATGGCTGATGCCGCAGAAGGCACGGACCAGCGGCATGTTGCTGATGACGTCGATCATCTCGCCATCGACGACAGCCGCCTTGTCCGCGAAGTCGTCGTGCAGCGGCTTGCCGGCGGCGGCCAGGTGGAACATCGCGATCACCATGCCGCCGGCGATCACGATCAGGCCGAGCGCCATATAGGGACTGACGGTTCCAATCAGCATGATTGCCGCAATTGTGGCAATGCACGGCGGCAGGACATTCCAGACGAACATGTTCTCGACCGTGAACACCGCGTTCGAGGTCGCTGTGATGCGGCTCGTCAGCATGCCGGGCATGCGATCGGAGAAATAGCTCGGCGCGTGCCCGGTGAGATGGCGAAAGATGTCACGCCTGAGATCGCCGGTGACGCGGACGAAGGTGAAGCTCGCCGTCCAGCTCGCGATCCGCCACAGGAAGTTGTCGGCAGCGATCAGTGACATGAGCAGAATGAATGCCAGCCATACGCTGCCGCCATGCGAAGTTCCCGCCGACAGACCGTCGACCAGGGATTTGACGCCGTACTGCGTGCCCACGGAGCAGGCAACCGCCGCAACGACCGCGGTCAAGATCACCAGATGTGATGCGAGGCGACGCCTGAGATAGCGCAATACAAAGGCAAATGGTCTGCGCGCGTATCCAGAAAGCTGATCCATATGGCTATCGCCCCGTCGTGATGGTTTTTTCAATTCGTACTGATCGACTTGAACATCGACCGCTTCGTCCCGGTTCCCGGGCTCAGTGATCACGACATGCGGATGCGGACGATCTGCGAAGATGTCGTGGCATCATCGCGACGAGCCCCAACGTGTCGAATAAGTAACGTTTGGGGGAAGGAACTTCGCAAGTGCGGGAACGTTCCCTTGGCTGGCATTGCCGGTGCCGTACAGGCGGGGGTTTCAACATTCATGATCGCAGAGGAGATGGCGAGATGCGCATCGCGCAGGTAGCTCCGTTGACGGAGGCTGTTCCACCCAAGCTGTATGGCGGCACCGAGCGGGTGGTGCATTGGTTGACGGAAGAGCTGGTGGCCCTGGGACATGACGTGACGCTGTTCGCCAGCGGCGACTCGCAGACATCTGCGAAGCTCGATGCATTATGGCCGCGGGCGCTTCGCCTCGACGGTTCCGTACGCGACCCCAACGCCCTGCACATGGTGCTCCTGGAGCGCGTGCGGCAGAAATGTGACGACGAGGAGTTCGACTTCCTCCACTTCCATCTCGATTACTATCCGTGGTCGCTGTTCTACCGGCAGCCGACACCGTTCGTGACCACGCTGCACGGCCGGCTCGACCTGCCGGAGCATCAGCCCGTCTTCAATACCTTCACCAAAATGCCTGTCATCTCGATCTCGAACGCGCAGCGGCGGCCGGTGCCGCAGGCGAGCTGGGTGACGACGATCCACCATGGCCTGCCGGAGAACCTGCTGACGCCGAAACCGGTGAAACAGGAATATCTCGCCGTGCTCGGCCGCATCGCGCCGGAGAAGGGCGTCGATCGCGCCATCAAGATCGCAACCCATTGCGGCATCCCGCTGAAGATCGCGGCCAAGGTCGATCGTGCCGACCAGGACTACTATGACGAGCTGATCCGTCCGATGATCGAGAACAATCCGCTGGTGGAGTTCATCGGTGAGATCAGCGATCACGAGAAGTCCGACTTCCTCAGCGGCGCGCTTGCACTCCTCCTGCCGATCGATTGGCCGGAGCCGTTCGGCCTCGTGATGATCGAGGCCATGGCCTGCGGAACGCCGGTGATCGCCTTCAACCGCGGCTCTGTGCCTGAGATCATCGACGAGGGCCTGACCGGCTTCGTGGTCGAGGACGTCATCAGCGCCGCCGGCGTCGTCAAGCGGCTCCCGCAACTGAGCCGCGCCGCGATCCGCAAGCAATTCGAGACGCGCTTCACCGCGCGGCGGATGGCGCTGGACTATCTCGCCGCCTATCGCAGCCTGACCGAGGAGCAAGCGCCGCGGATCAAGCTGGTCAGCAGCGCGGAGTAGCTGGTCGCTCTCACCTCAAGGCACACTGTCATGCCCCGGCTTGACCGGGGCATCCAGTACTCCGCAGCTTCTCGGCTCAAGCACCGCGGTCTCTGGAATACTGGATCGCCCGGTCAAGCCGGGCGATGACAGCGAGCGCTAGAACGCGGCGGACCGCGCTCCCCTACCTCACCACCGCCCGCTTCGGCTCCACGATCTCGAACATGCGCGGGAACTCGTCCATCAGGCCCATCAGCTCGGCGAGCTTCATCGGATTGCCCGCAAGCTTGACCTTGCCGGCGGCGACTGCCTCCGGAAAACTCGTCAGCTTCGCGATCACCTCGTCCAGCGTCGCGCGCGCCAGCGTGAAGCTGGCATCGGCGCCTTCTGCCTGCACGCCCTCGGTATAGGTCAGCGCCGAATTCTCCAGGTTGAGCACGAAGGTCTCGCCGGTGTCGGAAAAACGCCAGTTCAGCACGATGTGCTTTCCTTCCGCCTTGGGGCCATTGAGGCGGATGCCGAGCACGTCCCAAAGCTGCGAGGTGCGCAGCGCGGCCAGTGTCTCGCGCGGCATCGGCGGACGCGGCGGGATGTTCGGCATGCCCTGGCGCAGCTCCTGCGCGCCGAACAGATAGGCGTTGCGCCAGGTCGAGCTCTCGGCGGCATAGCCGAGCTGCTCCAGCGTATCGGCAAGCAGGCTGCGTGCCGCCGCATTGTCGGGCTCGGCGAAGACGAGATGGCCGAGCGCCTGCGCGACGAAGCGGAATTCGCCCTTGTCAAAATCCGCGCGCGCCCGCGCGAGGATAGCGTCCGCGCCTCCCATATACTCCACGTACTTCTTGCCCGACTCCACCGGCGGCAGCGGATCGAGATTGACCGGATTGGCGTCGTACCAGCCGAGATACTTTTGGTAGATCGCCTTCACATTGTGCCGGATGTGGCCGTAATAGCCGCGGCCGTGCCAGGCGCCCTCGAGGCTCTTCGGGAGCTGAATCGTCTCGGCGATCTCGGCGGCGTTGAGGCCATGGTTCATCAGGCGGATGGTCTGGTCATGCGCGAACTTGTAGAGGTCGCGTTGCTGGCGGATCATCGTGCCGATGCGCTCGCGTCCCCATACCGGCCAGTGGTGCTGGCCGCACATCGCCTCAGCCTTGCCGTTCCACAGCTGCAAGGCCTCGCCCAGGTACTTCGACCATGCCAGCGCATCGCGTACATCGGCGCCGCGGAACGGCAGCAGATTGTGGAAATTGTGGGTGCAGTTCTCCGCGAGATTCAGCAGCTTGTAGCGCGGAATGAAGAAATGCATCTCCGCCGGCGCTTCGCTGTTCGGCGCCATCTGGAATTCGAATTCGACGCCATCGATCACACGCTTGTCGCCGGTCGCCATGATCAGGTCGGTCGGGCGCAGCAGCGCAACGCCGCCTGCCGCCATCGACTTGCCGAGCCCGTTGTCGACCTGCCCCCGCGTCCCCTTGGCGAGAAACGGGCCGAACTGATATTGCGCCCGGCGCAGCATCGCGGGGCCTGCGATGATGTTCTCGGAGACGGCATGTTCCATGAACAGGTTCGGCGCGATGATGGGCACGCTGCCACTGGCGAGCGCATCCTCCTCCAGCACGCCGCGCGCGCCGCCCCAGTGATCGGTGTGGGTGTGCGTGAAGATGACGGCCGCGACCGGCTTCAGGCCCCGATGCTTGAAATAAAGATCGAGCGCAGCGCGCGCGCCTTCGTTCGAGGTCAGGGTGTCCACGACGATGACGCCGCTGTCGCCCTCGATCAGCGTCATGTTGGCGATGTCGAGCCCGCGCACCTGATAGACGCCGGGCACCACCTCAAACAGGCCGTGATGCATGTTGAGCCGCGCCTGCCGCCACAGACTCGGGTTGACCGTGGGCGGCGCCTGTTCGGCCGACAGGAAGCCGTAGGGCTTCAGGCTCCAGACCGTCCGGCCCTGCGGGTTCGTGATCTCCGCGTGCTCGATCGTGCCAAGGAAGCCGCGCGCGGCATCATCGAAATCCCGCGTGTCGGAAAACGGCAGCGCATTCAGCATCGCCTCATGCTGCGCGATGATGGTGGGCGTTGCGTCCTTGGGTTCGCCGCTGGTTTCTGTCATCTTTATGTCCTCCCCGCTTGTCGCGGGCATCTAACCGCATCTCGTTGGCGATTGCTATTGGGAGGGGACTGCGGAAATCGAACGAGATGCCTCTTCCCTTCTCCCCTTGCGGGAGAAGGTGGCGCGAATGTCCAGACCGGATAGAGAGGTAACACAGTAGACCGGATGGATGGGTGACAGTTCTCTGTCGGCTGGGAGGACCAGCCGATGCCTTGGCGAGAGA
>NZ_JACIHE010000011.1 GCF_014198245.1 Bradyrhizobium sp. cir1 | reverse complement strand
GAAGGCGTTCGCTTCAATACGCGAATGAAGACGGTGACCAGCCGCTGGCCAACCGGAATACGAGCCGGTGCCGAATTCGTCATGCCGACGATGTCGTAGGCAGAAGTGTCATTCGGCCTGCAATATTGACCCCCTAAGCCGGGGGGCGGCGCCCAAAAAATTAGCGCCCGGCTTCGCATGGTTGCGACACTGTTCCTCGAGCGGCCCTCGATCAGCACAAGGCTGATCGTGCAGGGCCGAAACTCGCACGAGCAGCAACCGAAGCTGCAGCCGGCCTGGGCAGCGGAAGAAGCGGACGGGAAGGTCGACGCCCGCAGAACGAGCCTAACTTTCAAGAGCAAGCCTGTGGCTGCCAACTCGCCGCCACAAGGATGACCACGAGTTCACGCGGGTTCGGCGAGAAGTTCGCCTGTTGGATTTAAGCTACGGCTCTCTTAGTATTGCCGTATACAGTAGTCTCAAACTGAAGATAGCCTCCGACCGAGGTTGGTCGGCAAAGGGTAAGATTTGTGTTGCCTGTAGCCGCCAATCCCATTTGGGCGGTCGATCGAATAGTAAGGGTTGGCGAGGCCGGCCCAGGGGAGGGCACCAGCGGGCCGGCCCCGTAGTGGCATCCTGCTCATTGACCATAAACGTGAGAGCCCAACTCTTCGGCATTCCCGGGAAGAACTCGGCGTAGTTCGACAGGTTTGGGATGGCGCCCGGCGGGCCTTAATCTTCATGCTGGCAGGCAAGCCGTTGCGGGCCGCCGGCTCGACATCTCCTTTTTGAGGACGCGCCCGCTGGATTATACCAAGTTCATCCGTATGTGGTTGGGCCGTCGAGAGAGGCCGTGCCCTCCCATCTGGACCTCGGGGACCTCAGAGAACTTTCGATATTCACTCGCGCTCCCTTGCTGCGCGGGTTACGATGTACCGCCGTACGTGCACTTTCTCGTGGCGAGCGTGTTATGAAGATGCAGTATTTCACAAATCCCTTATCCGATGTTCGCGTGGGATGTGGGATTCAGCTGCCGCTCACCCCCGCAATTTCTTGAGTCCAGATTCGTAGGTCTCTTTGGAAAAGCTCACCGGGCGCCGAGCCAAGCCGCATTGTTCTCCTATCAGGACCAGCCTGCCGGTCCTCGCTGAGGCGTGGATGGCCTGCGGAGTTGCGGTTTAACTCCGGCTCGGCACCTGACCGGCGTGTAGTCATGGCACTGGGGAACGGCCGACGAGAACGGTGAGCAGACCGTTGCCCCAGAGACGCGCCGCCACTCTTTTGGCATCCTCCAACGTCACCGCATCCACGATGGCGTGGTGCTTTTCGAGATAGTCGATCGGCAGCTTATCAAGCTGATGCTGCAACAGCGTTCGCGCAACCTTCGATGATGTGTTGAGAGCCAGTTTCTGCGAACCCTTCAGGTAAGACTTTGCATCGTCGAGTTCCTGCTGGGTTGGCCCTTCCTCGGCAATGTGGCGGACCTGCCTCTCGATCTCTTCGACTGTCTCGCTGGCGCGCTCAGCCCGCGTGCCGCTAGAGCCGACGAATACGGCTGAATGATCCATCCAGACCAGCCGCTCACTGACGGAATAGGCCAACCCGCGCTTCTCGCGGACTTCCCGGAAGAGCCGCGAGGTCATTCCACCGCCAAGGACGCGGTTGACGACACAGGCTGCCATGAAATCAGGTTCGTTGCGCCGGACGCCGGGACCTCCGAATGTCACAAATGTCTGCGGTACATCGAGAGGAATGAAAACGCGCTGCGGTGGCTTTGTTGCGAAGACCTCGGGAATAGGCGTCCAATTAGACTGTTCCGGTAGGCTCGAAAAAGTCCTGTCCAGCAAATTGCACAGGGCCTCTGGATCGATGTCGCCGACCACCGCGATCTTGAGTGTGTTTTTTGCGATCACGCCTCGGACATAGCCCTTGAGATCTGCTGCCTCGATCTTTGGCACGCTGTCGAGGGTGCCTCCGGCCTGCCGAGCATAGGGATGATCCTTGAAGGCGACTTCGAAGAACTTGCGAATTGCGAGTGACGAAGGATCGGTCAGCTCATGCCGAAGGTTCGCAATCACGCCGGCACGGATCCGTTCGAGATCGGCCGTGTCGAAACGCGGCGAGGTCAGGGCCATCCGTAAAAGGT
Source organism: Bradyrhizobium sp. cir1 (assembly GCF_014198245.1). Classification (GTDB taxonomy): domain Bacteria; phylum Pseudomonadota; class Alphaproteobacteria; order Rhizobiales; family Xanthobacteraceae; genus Bradyrhizobium. Next base: position 250,585 of record NZ_JACIHE010000011.1, on the reverse strand, counting down.
CAAATGCCTCGTCCCTGTTGTCCTTTAGCGTGCGCAAGTTACCGCGGAAACGATCATGATCCGACTCGAAGCTCAACTCAATGGCGCGGCGGTCCAGCCGCTGATGAAAACTCGTGGAGTCCAGATCGCCGGCGCCTTGGTCGAGCAGCCCAGCCACCATGCGGCTTACGCCAGGTTTGTCGCTGGGGTCCTGGGTCGCGCCGCCTCCGAAGGCATATTCTACAGCAATCAGCGGGACCGTTGCATCCTGCACCAACCAGGCCTCTATACCGCCGCGCGAGACCACGCGTTTGACCTTGGCGGCGACAAACGTGCTGGTAGCAGCAAGCAAGCTTGGTGATGCGAGCATTGCGATTAAAGCCGACGCTCCAGCGAGGAGGACGTCACGTCGTGTGCAAGACTGGGTCACTATCGGCTCTCCCCGTTTCTTTGAGTGGGCTCATTGACGAGATAGCCAGTTACCGAACACTTTTTGTCGAGCCATTTGCGCGCGGCAGCGGACACCTGCGCGGCAGTGACTTCGCGGATGCTGCCCGGCCAGCCTAGGATCTCGTCGATGGTCAGTCCTGTCGTGAGCCGGCTGCCGTACCATTGCGCAAGCTCTACCTGGTCGTCCCGGGCATAGATTGCATGAGCGAGCAGCCGCGCCTTAACCCGTTCGATATCTTCTGTGCGCGCAGGATACTGCGCAATATCGGCAATCACTCCGTCGATAGCGTATTCAATCTGCGCGAACTCGATGCCGGGTTTTGGTGTGACAGAAATTGTGAGTTGCGACGAATCGAGCGCGGTGGGCTCGTAGCTCGCTGAGGCACTGCTCGCGAGCTTCTTGTCGATCACCAGCGCGCGGTAGAGATATGAGTTGATGCCGCCGCCCATCAATTCCCCGAGCACCTCAAGCGCCGGGCCCTCGCCGGCGACCGCAGTGCGTGCCGACGGGACCAGATAGTAGCGGTGCAGAGCTGGCTGCTCAACGCGGGCATCGGCCAGCGTCACGGTGCGCGCCGCGGCCGGCGTTGGCTCCTGAGCTCGCGAGCGTTCTCGGGGGATCGAGGGTTGCGGGAGGATGCTGCCAAACGTCGTCTCCACCAGAGAGCGGATCTCGTTGGCCTCCACGTCACCCGAGATGATCAAGATGGCGTTGTTCGGCGCGTAGAAAAGCTTGTAGAAGCTGAGCGCGTCCTTGCGGTCGAGCTTTTCAATCTCGTGGCGCCAACCGACAATGGGGCGACCGTAGGGGTGGTTGAGGTAAAGCGCGGCCATCATCTGCTCGGCGAGCCGCGCGCCTGGATGGTTGGCGACGCCTTTATTTAACTCCTCGAGCACGACGTCGCGCTCGGACAACACGTCCTCGTCTTCGAGGATAAGGCTGGTCATGCGGTCGGCTTCAAATTCCATCATCGGGCCGAGCTGCTCGCGCGGCACGTTCTCGTAATATACGGTAAAGTCGGTCCCGGTGGCGGCGTTGTCGTCGCCGCCGACGCGCATCACGGCCTGGGAGAATTCACCCTGCGGATGTTTGGATGTGCCTTTGAACATCAGATGTTCTAGGAAATGCGCGAGTCCTGATTTTCCAGGTGGTTCGTCGGCCGAGCCGACTTTATACCAGATCGTTTGAGTTACGACGGGCGTCCGACGATCCGGAATGACCACAACCTGGAGCCCGTTCTGAAGCGTAAAGCTGGCTGGTCGATCCCACCTGGCCTGAGCAACAACGCTACCCTCGTGAGAACCGTTTAGGTGACCAGTAGTGCTCGCCTTTGATCTCTCTTCGATCGGCAGCGAAGTCCGCGTCATCGGGTCGAAGGCATTACCGTCGGTCTTTGCCGTGTTTCCGCTGACCGATCCCCAATCACTCATGGCAGCGCCCTTCGTTCCATAAATACGCACATCCTATGGCAGAGCCGATCAAGAGCTGGCAGCCGCACACGGTTCGAAATGCAATGAAGCAAGGGCTGGGCCATTTGCCTCGGCCAGCGCGCGCAAACTGGAAATCAAGCAGAACCAACACGTTTTCTGGCTAAAGGTCCGCCGTTGCGATGTCGTGAACACGACATGGCCCAGCGAGCCGCACTACAATTTGTCGGATTTGTAGAGCGACAGCTTGCCGGCATCGATTGAGCCGCAACATGAAGACAGCTCAACTCGTTGGGCCGTGGATAGCTGAAGGGACGTCCAGACGAGCAGGCGTCTCGCGGAGCTCCTTGTTGCGTCAGGTCGGCATATGAAATCTCGGGTTCACAACTCGGCTGAAGATGCTTAACCAAAAAAGCCGACCAGCGCTGTTGCATTCAGCCAACAGCAGATGTCGGGCCATGCACAATAGCGTAGTAAAAGATTGCCAGAGCAAACAAAAAACCCCGGGCATTGCTGCCGGGGTTCTCGCGTTTCGTGGTTGACGTCGCCGTCGGTGTTAACCAGCAGACCAGGATGGCTCGACAGGCAATCTCAAGCGGACGAAGATGAGGCCCTTTCAGCCGAATTTATAGGAGGCCTGAAAGAACGTACCCCAGCGCTCCATGCTGTACTTCGCAAATGTGAGCGGCTCACCGGCGCAGCCGCGGCTGCTGCACAAAGAGTCGCTGTCCTTTTTCGTCCACATGGCCCAATAGCGGCCACCGACGCCGACGCTGATGTTCTTCGTGATTGAGTAGGACAGCACGCCTTCGATCTGGACGCCGCCACCACCATTTCCGCGTTGTTCATCAAAGATGGTCATGTCGCGCAAGAGATGATAGTCACGCCCCCTGAAACCGCTCCAAGGCAGGTAAGCGACATCAGCGTTCAGGCGCCAACGCTCGGTCAGCATCGTGTCGGCGCTCAAGCCGATCCGAGGCGCATTCCATTGAGTATCCTGGCTGCCCACGATTCTGTTGTCACCCGGGTTAAGACATCGATTCCGCGGATTAGCGAACTCGACACAACCGATCGAGTCCGAGCTCTGCCCGTAATAGGTCCAGCCTATAAACCCCCCCACCTTGTAATCGGTGCTGCGCAAGAAATCGTAACCGACGTCGGCCGTGTAGTATGTGAACCTTCCATTTGACTGATCTGAAAGGGTGTTCTGGTACGAGAGTCCCTCGTGGGGCCGCCAATCTTCATCGTTGTCCTTCCCTTTGTTGAAGCCTCCGATACCAAGGTTGCTCTTCAGGAACACTCCCCAGGGACTATCAACACGGCCGAACAGTTCGCCAGAGAATCCGTCCAGTCCATGATAGGTGAGTCTCGATATGAGCATCCCAGGATCCTCGTCTTCGTGCGCTGCGCTGCGATCCCACTGGAAGCGTCCCCGGCTCAGCCAGAGCCGCGAGCCGCCTTCGAAGGACCAGCCGGGTGCGTAGAAAATGGGTGGTACGCTGCCGGCTGATTTCCCATACAGCGGCGCATCGGACCATTGTGCGGCCTCTGGGTCCGCACCAAAGTGGTAGTTCAGGCCAATCTTTCCGATGTGATAGTTGCTGGCCAGGCTGGTCGTGTCCGCTGGCAGAATCGCAAACGGAGGAAACTGTACTGTCGAAGCCGTCGCGACGTTCGGCCCGCCAAAATGCAGATAGTCATATTCGACGTTCACCGACCATGCAGGCGTTAGGGTTTGCTCGACGCCCAGCCCGATGATGCCACCGGCCCGACCATCGTCGAAATGCGTTTTGCCCTGTGGCCAGCCGCCTTCATAGTTGTTGACCACATCGCCCCGATTATTTTGCCAAGCTAGGCCTGCCTTGAGATAGGCCAGCGTGTGTCCGAGCGCGCCAAAGGCGTAACCGAGGCGACCGGTCCCGGTCGCAAAGAGGCTCGGACCTGCCTTGCAATTTGCGCTCACAACAAAGCCCGAAGGGGCGAGGCATGTATTTGTACCCTCGGAGACAGAACCGGAGGCATCCAGCTCGATGCCAAACACCCAGCTGTTGTTCTGCCAGTTGTAACCGATCTGGCCACCCGCAAGGAACGCCGGGGTATCGACGATGCCGCCATAGATTGATGGACCATGTGGATTGCTGAAGGAGGTGCGGCCGTACCCACCGCCGGCGTGCCCGCCAATGTAGCCTCCAGACCAGTTCCATACCGCCTGTGGCAGTTTAAGTTGTGGCTCAAGGCCCGCCGGCTTGACTGCGCTGCTCGCAACCAGCGCAATCGTTGCCGCACCACAAAAAATAATTCTACATCGCATCAAAGTTCGCCCCGTACTTCCCGGTTCACGACCCGCCTCCTGAAGTATCGCCGCACGACAGATCGTCGGAGCAGACCAGGCACGCGGTAACGCGCGCCAGGTCCGTCCCAAAGATCACCGCACGACGATTGGTGATGATTTCCCGAATGAAGCAAACCGCGTGCCGAACTGAATTCGTATGCTTTGCCGGATTTTCGGAAGAGTTTGTCGCGTCAACTTGCCGACGTTGTCTCATATTTGACAGTCTGAGCTTCATTGCGTGGGAATAGTTGCGCTTCAAAGCGCCGGCGAACGGAAAACAACCAGGGTGGGAGTGAGTGGCGATTGCTACCCCGGATGCTGAAAAGCAGCACACACGATGGAGTGGCAACCGAGATGGACAAGAACACAGGACTTTCCTGAAACTGATTGCGCGACGTGATTTCGAGAGGCCGGCGCCCAGTTGAAGATCACAAAGGGTCAAATGCTATTGCACGAGCAGCGCAAGCTCGGCGCGAATGACAAAAAGCGCGCAACTGGATTTGTGACGATCCGGTCGCTGCGTTTCCTGCTATAGTGTCGCGCGCGCCGTGGTGGTGGAAGGCGCAGCCGTCAGACGTCTATCTCACGGAGCCACCGTCATGATCATCCTCGGACCACCACTCATTATCCTCGTCATCGGCTTGTTCTGTTGGCTGGTGTTCCTGCTTGCTGCTTTCGCACTACCCCTCTTCGTTGGCCCGACGATGGCATTTGGGCCTTCCACACTGGCGCCGGCATGCTTGGCGGCATTGTAACGGCCCTCGTGGCGTGCGGTGTGAGCTTTGGCGTCGCCCGGCTTGCGCTCGCTCTCGCGTCATGGGCTTGGGTTCGGCTCCAGACCATCTTTCTCTACGTCGCGCCCCGCTACCGCCGCGGGCTATACCGCCACATATGGAACCGCCCTGATGACGGGGCCTTCACCAATCTGGCAGACGATATTTGCTGTCGCAGGCGCAACTGCCGTCCGCATCACGGCTTCATCCGCTTCAAGGAATGGCCGCACCTGCACATGCCGGGCAATGGTAGCGCCCACTGAAGGCGTCACATCGACCGGCGGGACGGGACCAGGTATCCGCAATGATCGCGGTCCTCATCGTCGAAATTCGAACGAGAGCGGGCTGGCCGTTGAAGCTGCGGTCAACAAGTTTGCGCCGCGGCTTCGTCACGGTGACCATAGAGGCTTGCACCAAGCGGTCGCATCTCGAAGGATGCGGCGACATAAATGTGAATGGGCCGCGCGGCCGACGCGTAATCACGCCACCACATCCGTTCGTGTGAAGGGAGAGGGCGCGTGTCACCATCGAAACTCACTTGCCGGCCTCTCGGTGCAGTTTCGCCACATTCTCCTTGACGTCAGTTCTGTAGGCCGAGCGCACTAACAGCCTCTTCGATGGATTGATCTGGCCGAAGGACGGCTGCGTCTCGACCGCCGAAGACGCAGCAGCGGCGTCACAAATGTCCTCCCCTGCCGGCTGCGCCGTCATTCCGCGCGCGAGCCAAGAAAGTTGCTCCTTTGCTGTCAGGCCCCTTCGGGGTGCGCCGTCGGTCGCCTCCACCCTGTCGATCACCATCAAGGCCGCAAGGAGCGGGCTCGAAAAGCAGAGATCAAGGAGAACTACCATGGCGAACGAGTTCACCGGCGAAATCACCACCCTCTCGTTCAAGGCCAGGAACGTGCGGCGAGCCACCGGGTCTATGTCGGCCGTGTGGAGATCGGGGTCGCCGCCTGGTCGAAGCGCTCCAACGAGGGCCGCGATTATCTGGGTCTGAAGCTCGACGATCGGAGCTTCACCGCTCCGATTTTCGCCAACCTCTTCGCCGACGAGGAAGGTGAGGGCTTCAGCCTGATCTGGCCCCGTCCCGGCCGTCGCAACGGCGACTGACCCGGCCCACATTGCCTCGCCCGGCTAGTCCGGGCGGGGCATTACCTTGCGCAGGAGCCGGCCGCGATCTTGCGGCAGGGTCGCACCCCGACCATGCGAGCTTCGCAGGACGGACGCACCGATTAGGAGCTCTAGTCGCAAGTAACCGAGGGCGCATCGTTGTGCTTGAGGTGCCGCTTTCGGACATTGTAACTCACCAGCCAGATCACGCCGACCGCGATCGGCACGAAGGCTGCGGTCAGGAACGAGGGCTCTACTCGCAGTCCGACATCATGCGCGCCTTTGGCAAGATAGCTAAACAGGCTGACCACATAATATCCTATCGCCCCGACCGACAATCCTTCGACCGTGCACTGCAGCCGAAGTTGCTGTCTCGCGCGCTCGTTGATAGCCTGCAACAGGTCACGATTCTGTCGTTCGATTTCGACGTCGACCCGGGTTCGCAACAGATCGGCGGCACGCGCTAGCTTGACCGACAGAGTCGCCTGACGATCCTCCACAGTTGCGCAGGTTCGCATTGCCGGCGCCATGCGGCGTGCCAGAAACGACGACCAGGTTGGATAGCCCGAGACATCGTTGCCTTCAATGATGGATAATCGCGATTGGACCAGCTCGTAATAGGCCCTGCTGGCGCCGAAGCGAAACAGGCTGCCGGTCGCGCCTCTTTCGAAAGATGCGGCCAGCGCCGTCAGCTCGGCAAGCAGATGGTTGTTGAACTGCAGCCCTTCACCGCTTTGCATTTTCTCGAGCGCCTCAACAAGACGGCGGTCGATGCGATCAACAGATGGTGCAAGCTCAAGAGCAGCCGACAGGCCAAGCAGCGCCAATGGTCGGTAGGTCTCGATTTCCAGGAGCCGCTGCACTAGCGCTCCGAGATCGTGCGACGTCAACCCGAGGTCGCAGACGAGTATTTTCGCGAAGCCTTTTTCGTCTACGCGGAAGTCTGAGGCGGCAACGCCTGTGCCGCTCTTTGTGGCAACCATGGCCAGGCTATTCTTGTCAAAAATCTGTTCCGCCCGCCTGGTCGGCGAGGCGTCCCGCTCCACTTCTAGCCTGATTGCGACCAGCAACTGTCCGGTCTGACGCAGCGCGCGAATTAGCGATCGGACGGTACCATCAACTTTGTCAAATTGGTCTGCGGCTGAACAATTTGTGTTAGTCCAGATCCAGGTGAATGTCGTAAATTCCGAATGTTGCTCCCAGCGTAGCGTAGCGGGCCCGATGACAATCTGATGAAGTTTCGCCGATTGCTCAGGCGGCGTAAGATTGCGCTCGAGGCAAAAATCGATAAAACGGCAGCGATCGCTTGTGGCCGCCTCGCCCTGTGCAAGAAAAGCGAAGTGGATCACACTGAACGGCGAAACAAGGCGCGTGAAGGGGCGCGCGTGCACTTCGCGGAGCACAGCGTCGCGTTGCGGATGTGGCGTGAAGGTTCGCAGATCCAGTTCATCATCGATCATGTATTCACGCCTCGCTTCAGGTGAGCAGGCAACCGTCAGCCTTGACGCGGGGGGCAATGGCGGTGCGGGGAAACGGTTGCGCGCGGCTAGGTTGCTGATGAAGTCGTGTCGACGATCACGCCGCCTTGAACTCGGGAAAGAGGTCTTGCGGGAGGAGCGTCGGGCCAGGCAGATTGAGATCGAGCCGCCCCATCCAGCTTTTGGATGACGCCATTAAGGTATGGTCCGGTGTCTATGGCGAAACGCGGGCATTGTGGCTCAATCGGTGTGGCGGTGCGCGCGCGACCTTGGCGGTGGCGCGCGGCACCGTTCGACGTATGCTTAGATTTACGTGGACATGGTTATCTGGCCGTCCCTCAGGTTCCGCCGCGTGTCCGCCGATGAGTACCTCGACTTGTGGCTTGGGCAGGCCGACGTCGAGAGGGGTGCCGGGCGGAAGCTCCTTCACGGCCATGTCCCCAAGCTCCTGCTCGCTCTGCAAACGATCCGGGCGCGGGTTGGCGAGGTCGAACACGGCGAAGACCGAAATGATGAGGGTCGTCCCTGGAGGACGACGCTCGCATTTCGTCAACAGACCCAGTGTGCGGGGCTTTACAAGAACGGGCATGAAGCCTGCAAAGACGTTTTTCGTCCCACCAATATCTCTCGAGCGTGACAGACTTTCGGTCGCCCGATGCAAACGCGTCTTTATGTCCCATACCAAAGTTGGTAGGCAGCCGTTTAGCTCCGCGTTGCGTAAACCCGACGTTCCCGCGGCAAAGGTTGATATTCGAAGCAGCGGCAATTTGCTCCAGCAGAATCATCGGCCGACAAAGCCGCTCCGCCGCAACTTACCGCGATGCTGCGACTAGCAGTTCGACGCCGGTACAAAAGCCGGTACAGCGATCAATCTCCGGGGCTGAGATCGTCAAAGCGAATCGAAGATGACGAAGGTGCTTTTATATCTGAAGCTCTTCAGCCTTGAACCCGCAGTTGCTGACGTGGCCTCATGGCGGCGAAGGTTCATTAGCCACGATTGGTGAGGACCTTGACACTGCCTGCGCGGCTGGAAAACTCTGAGAAGTTTGAGGCTTGTAGCGTCGCTGTTCTAAGTTGACTGGGTGCATCGCGCCCCGCAAGTTGCCGAATTCGAGCAATTGATCGCGGCCGTCAGCTTTTGGTCAGGGGACGGGGTTAGTCAGGCGCTGCCCGAAAGGTGCCTGGGCAGCCCCACGAAGCTCCTTCCGGTCATGCTCGACCAGGTCGCGTTTGATGAACACGTATCGCGCCTCGCGCGCGCCGTTTGATCGGCAGCGCGTCAATAGGCAAATCACACATCTAGGCTGTCCAAAATGCCGCATGAAGATCGCTGTCTTAGTGCTATCGTTCTGTCCTCGTCGGGCGCGAAGGGCGATACCGGCGAGATAGCCTGAAGGACAATACAAGGTCGCGGATGGATACGTACTTCTTAACAAGTTCAAAGACAGTGGCGTTGCGTATCAGGCCGCCCTTGGTACACGATGATGATCCCACTGAGCGGCCTGGAGCCGCCTAAGCAGATTGCTCGAGGCTATATTGGTGCGTCACAAATCCGGCATCTGGAAGCATATGCGGACGCACTCCATCATCCGCGATGGCCGCTGTTCCTGAAGGAGTTGTAATGGCCCAATATGCCGTCACGGCAGACGATGCCGATGTCTATCTGTCATTTGCCGCCGAGCTCGCGGATTTGGTCAGACCCATCGTACTGTCCTATTTCCGCACCCCGCTGGATGTCGTCGCCAAGTCCGATGCCAGCCCGGTGACGATCGCCGATCGAGCCGTCGAGTTGCGTCTCAGGGAAAGGATCGAGGCGCGCTTTCCAGATCATGGCATCATCGGCGAAGAAATCGGAGCCAAGCCCGGCGGAGCATTCACCTGGATCGTCGACCCGATCGACGGCACCAAGAGCTTTATCAGCGGCTTTCCCTTGTTCGGCACGCTCATCGCGTTGACTTATCAGCAGCAGCCGTTCTGCGGCCTGATCGACATCCCCTTTACGGGCGAGCGGTGGATGGCGAAGCCCAGCGTGGCGCGGTTTGGCGATGGATTGGCTCGGACCAGCGCATGCGAGAGCGTCGCCGACGCGAGCTTCTACACCACATCGCCTGACATGTTCCGCGAAGGCGAGATGGAGCCATTCGAGCGGCTGTCGCGAGTTGCTCGTATGCGCCGATTCGGCGGCGACTGCTACATCTATGGCCTGCTTGCGTCGGGACACTGCGACATCGTTCTCGAAACGGGGCTTCAGCCATATGACTACATGGCGCTGGTTCCGATCGTGCAGGGCGCCGGCGGCTGCATCACCGATTGGGAGGGATGCCCGCTCTCGATTCACTCGGAAGGGCGCATTTTGGCAACCGCAACGCCGCGGCTTCATGCCGAAGCGCTGGCCTTGGTCCAGGGATAACCACCGATCATGCCCTACAGGACGCATCGGAGGGACGGTCGTCCCCTTGCTGACCTCTGGTGGGCGTGGCCGACGGTAGCAGTCGTCGTATTCCCCCTGAGCGCATTATTTGTTTGGTTCGTGCGCTACAGGAAACGGACGGGATGGTGGGCCGTTGCGTCCGGTCTTTTGGTTGGATTGTGGACCCTTGCGGCCTCCAGCATGTTTCTTCTTGGATTACTTGCATATGGCGCAGGTAGATCCGAATGAGCTCCCGAACATTGAAGCGTTCAAGTACACCGAAGAGGTGGCGCGAAACTTCTGGTTAGCCGGCGTCGCCGTGCTCGTTGCTCTGTCAACCGGGAAAGTTCCCGGAGGCGAGAAGAACTAACGAGCAGAGGAGCGAGAGGTATGAACCGAGGTCCATGGATAGGTTACGCCCGCCTAATGAGCCTCTCCGGCCGGAACTGCGTCGCCCAGCATCGCGCTCGAACACGCGACGGATTGAGTTAAGGCTGCCGACCCCGCAGCACGTGCACGTTCGTGTCGTGCCGCTCCGGCTGGTTCAGCATCGCGGTAGTCGGCCCGTAGCAGTTCTTGTTGCCTGAACGGTTCAGTTCCGACGAATTCAGTCTCCGTAGGCGGAGGCAATCAGGACCGGAAGGTCGGGCCGCACGCTGGGATGCTCTCAGCTGAAAGCCGTTCATGCCGGCATGGATAATCGCTGATGACGATCGGTCCTTACCGATCCGCGATGCGTCGCCGAGAAAACCCGTCACGATCAGATCTCGGCAGTGACGCCTCGCCCTTAATGCTCGAACTGCGGTTGCCGCGCAACAAGTAAGACCGCAGCGCGCGGACGGCGACCGCCCGCAGGATGCCGACGAACATCATGACGAAGACGGCGACCATCATCTCGCTAGCGTTGGCGGCGAGGATCGCGATTTGCCAGAACAGGATGACGGCGCGGCTTTTACCGACGGTTAAGGCGACAGTCGCCTCTTTGACGAATTCGTCAGCTGACGAGTGCACACACGCTGTTTGTCGTCGTGCGGCAACAAACGATGTGTCGGCCGCGAAAATTAGAAAAACTCATTGTCTCCGCGCGACGAAAAATAGTTCGTCTTGGACTCGCACGCTCAAAAGTTCTCTGAAAGGATTGATCATCAGGCAATGACGCCTGCCAGGAACGATCATGATGCGCGACGACGTCTTCGACGAGTTGAGTGATCCGGCTATGCGCAGACCTTCTCGATGTTCTTGTGCGCCCGGTTGTGGCGCGCCGTAGACCAGCGCAATCCGGACGTCGACGTACCCCTTCCAAACCGACGGCCCATAGGGCGACCTGAATAGCAACGTGAACACCTGCTCGTATTGGGCGGCGTGATTGCATGGTGTCGCCTGCCTCCAGGCGTCGCTCTTGTCTAAATCTTCAAGGATCAGCAGGATGACCGCGAACAACAACCCGATCAAATTCGCTTACTGGGTGCCGAACGTATCCGGCGGCTTGGTTATTTCGACGATCGAGCAGCGCACCAGCTGGGACATCGACTACAATCGCAAGCTCGCGCAGATCGCCGAGAAGGCTGGCTTCGACTACGCCTTGAGTCAGATTCGCTTCACGGCAGGCTACGGAGCCGACAAGCAGCACGAATCTGTCGCCTTCTCGCACGCGCTGCTTGCCGCAACCGAGAAGCTCAAGGTTATCGCCGCTCTCCTTCCCGGCCCATGGAATCCAGCACTGGCTGCCAAGCAGATCGCAACGATTAGCCAGCTCAGCAATGCGCGTGTTGCCGTCAACATCGTCTCGGGTTGGTTCCGCGGCGAATTCCACGCGATCGGCGAACCATGGCTGGACCACGATGAGCGCTACCGCCGCTCGGAGGAGTTCATCACCGCGCTCCGCGGGATATGGACGGAGGAGACCTTCACGCTCAAGGGCGACTTCTATCGCTTCAACGACTATTCGCTGAAGCCCAAGCCGTTAGATCCGCTGCCGGAAATCTTCCAGGGCGGCTCCTCGCGTGCAGCTCGTGACATGGCGGCTCGCGTATCCGATTGGTATTTCACCAACGGCAATACGCCCGACGGCCTGAAAGCGCAGGTTGACGACATCAGGGCCAAAGAAAAGACCTTCGCCAAGAGCTTTCGGACCAAGATCGGCATCAATGCGTTCGGCATCGTCCGGAAGACAGAACAGGAAGCCAAGGGCGTCCTGCAGGAGATCCTGGACAAGGCGATCCCGGAGGCCGTCCATGGCTTCCACCACGAAGTCCAGAATGCCGGCAATGCCAGCCCGGAGCGCGAAGGCAATTGGGCCAAATCCACGTTCCAGGATCTCGTTCAGTACAATGATGGCTTCCGCTCGAACCTGATCGGTACACCGCAACAGGTCGCCGAACGCATCATCGAGCTCAAGCGCGCTGGCGCCGACCTGATCCTGCTCGGCTTCCTGCATTTCCAGGAGGAGGTCGAATATTTCGGCAAGCATGTGATCCCGCTCGTCCGCGAGCTCGAGGCGCGTACGCCTCTGCACGTGCAGGCGGCCGAATAGGCCGTTAAAGAAAGGCAGCAGCCAGTGGCAGGGATCGCGACAGGACCGGGCGTGCTTCGTCTGGAGGAAGCTCCTCCAGACGGGCCGGCCCATGGCCAGACCAGGGAACGCGGTGATGCGAACATGCGCCACGGGGGGCATGTGCCTCAGCCGCTCGCGCGTCCGGTGCTTGGACTTGCAAACATTTCGTTGACTTTTGGCGGCGTCGCGGCGCTGCGCGACGTCGACCTCGACGTCGCGCAAGGCGAGATCCGCGCTGTCATCGGACCAAACGGCGCCGGCAAGAGTTCGCTGCTCAACGTTGTCAGCGGACAGTACCGGGCCGATCGTGGTGAGGTCCGGTTCGGCGAGCACGCCTTCGATGAAGTGCCTACTTCGAAGCTCACCGCCCATGGCGTGGCGCGGACGTTTCAGAATCTGGCGCTGTTCAAGGGGCTTTCGGTCTTCGACAATGTGCTGATGGGGCTTGCGCACCGTGTCCGCATCGGTTTCCTGCGGCAGATCGTCGGCTCGCCGCTTGCGCGCCAGATCGAGGCGGAAAACCGTGCGGCCGCGACGGAAGTGATCGGCTTCCTGCATCTGGACCAAGTCCAGGACCGTATTGCCGGAACGCTTCCTTACGGCGTGCAGAAGCGGGTCGAGCTTGCGCGGGCCCTGGTCGCGCGGCCAAAGCTCCTGCTGCTGGATGAGCCGTTTGCCGGCGTAACGCTCTCCGAGAAGCAGGAACTATCGCTGCATGTGCGTAACGCCCGTGACAGCTTTGGCGCCACCATCGTGCTGATCGAGCATGACATCGGTTTGGTGATGGGGCTGTCCGATCGTGTCGCGGTGCTGAACTACGGCCGCAAGATCGCGGACGGCACGCCCGAAGAGATCCGCACCGATCCGGCAGTGATCGATGCCTATCTCGGGGTCGCGCATGAGGATGACACGGAGCTTGCGGCTTGATGGTCGACTATCAGTTTTTGATTGAGGTCTTGATCGGCGGCCTGCTCTCGGGGGTGATGTATTCGCTCGTCGCGATTGGGTTTGTGCTGATCTACAAGACGTCCGGCGTGCTTAACTTCGCGCAAGGCGCGATGCTGCTGTTCGCGGCGCTGACCTTCGTCAGCCTGGTCGAGCGCGGCGCCCCATTTGCTGCAGCATTGGTGGCGACTCTGGTGATCATGGTCGGTCTCGGTATCACCATTGAGCGCACGGTGCTGCGACCGCTGGTCAACCAGCCGCCGATCACCCTTTTCATGGCGACACTTGGGCTCTCCTATGTGATCGAGGCCGCTGCGCAGCTCTTGTGGGGCACTCAGGTGCACGGCCTCGACATCGGAATCAGCGATACCCCGTTCGAACTCGCAGGCGTTCTGATCAGCCGGTTCGATCTGTTCGCGGCGGCGGTCGCAGGAGCCCTGGTCACCGTGTTTGCGCTGTTCTTCCGCTATACCCGCACTGGGCTGTCGTTTCGTGCCGTTGCCGACGATCAGTTTGCCGCTCTCGCAGTAGGCTTGCGGCTGCCGCGAGTTTGGGCCGCGGTCTGGACGGTGGCCGGCATCGTCGCCCTCGTCGGCGGGCTCTTGTGGGGCGCCCGGCTCGGCGTGCAGTTCTCGCTGTCCCTGGTCGTTTTGAAAGCGCTTCCCGTTCTGGTGCTCGGCGGCTTCGATTCGATTGCGGGCGCCATCGTCGGCGGGCTTTTGATTGGCGCGATCGAAAAGCTGGCGGAGGTCTATGTCGGACCGTTCTTCGGTGGCGGCATCGAGGCCTGGGCGGCCTATGTCGTGGCGCTGGCGCTCCTCCTGATCCGGCCATCAGGCCTGTACGGGCAGAAGCCGGTGGAGAGGGTGTAGATCGTGGCCGCTCTCGCTTCCACTCAATCCAGGCGGGTTTCCGCCGAGACGCTTGGAATCGGCATCGCCATCGTGGCCGCCTACGGCGTCGTTCCGCTCGCAGGCTCCGATTACTTGCTGGATGCCGTGCTCACGCCGTTCCTGGCTCTGGCGCTGGCCGCTGTCGGGCTGAATGTTCTTACCGGCTATGCCGGGCAGGTCTCGCTCGGCTCAGCCGCCTTCCTCGCGGTCGGTGCCTATGCCGCATACAATCTTCATCTCCGCATTCCAGGATTGCCGCTGCTGGTCGATCTGGTGCTGGCCGGCAGCATCGCCGCGGCGGTCGGCATCGTGTTTGGGCTGCCGAGCCTGCGGCTGCGCGGGTTCTATCTGGCGGTATCGACGCTCGCCGCGCAATTCTTTGTGCAGTGGGCGCTCACCAAGTTCGGCTGGTTCTCGAACGATAATGCATCCGGGGTGATCGATGCGCCACCTCTCAGTATTGCTGGCGTCTCCTTCACAAACCCGGTTGAGCGCTACGTCTTCTCGCTGACGGTCGTGGTCGTTCTGAGCCTGGTGACGCTGCGACTATTGCGTTCCCAATCCGGTCGCAACTTCGTCGCCGTGCGCGATCATGAGATCGCGGCCAAGGTGATCGGCGTGCCAATCTTGCGCACCAAGCTGCTCGCTTTCGGCATCTCATCCTTCCTGATCGGCGTCGCCGGCGTGCTCTGGGCGTTTGCGTATTTGCGCACCGTCGAGCCGGCCGGCTTCAATCTCGATCGCTCCTTCCAAATCCTGTTCATCATCATTATCGGAGGCCTTGCCTCCCTGCGCGGCTCCTTTGTCGGTGCAGCCTTCATCGTGGTGTTTCCGCTTCTCTTGTCGCGCGTCGGCGCCGCCCTGCTCGGCAGTGTCTTCGATTCCGGCGTGCTGGAGATGAGCCAGCGCATCCTTATCGGCGTGCTCATCATCGCCTTTCTGATCGCAGAGCCGCGTGGGCTGATCGCCCTCTGGGACCGCACCTGGGCCCGTACCTGGGCCGCGGTGTGGCCCGCCAAGCATCCGACTATTCCAACCTGAGATTTGCTTAACCCAAAAGGAGCTTCCGATGAGCATGTTGAGACGTTTGAAGATGACGATGGGCGCGGCGCTCGCCGTGAGTCTGGCCAGTACGCTGGCGGTGCACGCCGACGAGCAATTCTTCCCGCTGCAAAGCTATCGCGTTGGTCCCTATGCCGCCGGCGGCACCGGGTTCTTCGGAGGCTTCATCGATTACTTGAATTTGGTCAACATCCGCGATGGCGGCATCAATGGCGTCAAGCTGACCTGGGACGAAGGCGAGACCCAGTACGAGGTCGAGCGCGGCATCGAGGTCTACGAGCGGCTGAAGAGCCATCCCGGGATCGCCGCCTGGAATCCGCTGTCGGTCGGCATCGCCTATGCCATGATCGATCGGATTACCAAGGACAGGGTGCCGCTGATCACCATCAACCATGGCCGCACCGATTCGACCGACGGGCGCGTCTTCCCATATGTCTTCCCGCTCCTGCTCAACCCCTACAGCGAGACCTCCGGCATCGTGAACTACATTGCCTCACGAGAGGGCGGTCCCGACAAGCTGAAGGGCAAGAAGATCGTCGTGCTCTATCACGGCTCTCCCTATGGCAAGGAGACGATCCCGATCTACAAGCTCCTGGCCGACAAATATGCCTTCAGCCTGGAACAGATCGAAGTGCCGCATCCGGGCAACGAGCAGCAATCACAGTGGTTATCAATCCGCCGGGCGAAGCCGGACTATGTGGTGCTCCGCGGCTGGGGTGTAATGAACCCGGTCGCGCTCAAGACCGCGCAGAAGGTCGGCTTCCCCGCCGACCATATCATCGGCAACGTCTGGTCCAATTCCGAAGAGGACGTCATTCCCGCCGGTGACGCGGCCAAGGGTTATGTCGCGATTACGACCCAGGCCTCTGGTTCCGAATATCCGGTGCTGCAGGAAGTGATCAAGACCGTCTACGGCGCGAACAAGGGCAATCTCGAGGATAAGAAACGGATCGGCAGCGTCTATCACAACCTCGGAATCGTGAACGGCATCCTCAATGTCGAGGCGGTCCGGATTGCGCAGGCCAAGTTCGGCAAGCGCACCTTGACCGGCGACGAGGTGCGCTGGGGCTTTGAACATCTGCAACTCGATCCGGCGCGGGTCGAGGCGCTGGGCGCGAAGGGCCTGTTCCACTCCATCAACGTCACCTGGGACAATCACGAGGGCGACGGACGCGTCACCTTCCAGCAGTGGGACGGCAGCAAGTGGAAGGTCGTTTCGGACTGGATTGCACCGGACTGGGCGTTCCTCCGGCCGATTATCGAGAGGTCGTCCACGGCCTATGCCAAGGAACATGGCATCAAGGTCCGGACCTCCGGCGACGATCCGGTGAGCCAGTAACGCGGTGAAGCTCGCTACCGGCGGGAGCTCGGCTCCCGCAGGTCTCGGGTGGGATGGATCAGGGCATGAGTGACGTTCTGCTTTCGGTCGAGCGGCTGGCCGCAACCTACAATCACGCCATCCGCGCCGTGAACGATGTGTCGTTTGCGGTTCGGCGCGGCGAGATTGTCGCCGTGCTCGGCGCCAACGGCGCCGGAAAGTCGACGACCCTTCAGGCGATCTCGGGGCTACTGCCCGCGCGGCGTGGCCAGGTGGTTGCCGGGCATATTGTTTTCGACGGCAAGGGCATTGCGTCCGCGTCGCCCGCCAAGCTGGTCCGGGCCGGGATCGTTCCGGTGCTGGAAGGCCGGCATTGCTTCCGCTCGCTCACGGTGGAAGAGAACCTCATCAGCGGCGCGATTGGCCGGGACGCGAACTCGCGCGAAATTCGCGCCGATCTCGACAAGATCTACGCGCTTTTCCCGCGGCTCAAGGATCATCGCCGGTCGATCTCGGGACTGACCTCAGGCGGCGAGCAGCAGATGACCGCAATCGGCCGCGCGCTGATGTCGCGGCCACGGCTCCTGGCGCTCGACGAGCCATCGATGGGGCTCGCGCCGCTCGTGGTCGAGAACATTTTCCGCGCGCTGAAGCAACTCAACAGCGACCAGGGGCTCTCGATCCTCGTCGCGGAACAGAATTCAACGGTTGCGCTGCGCTTCTCCGATCACGCGGTCGTCCTGGAGAATGGCCATGGTGTGCTGTCCGGAGCGTCAGTGGAATTGCGCAATCGCGACGACATCAAGGCGCTTTACCTCGGCGGATCGACGCAAAAGGAAGTCGGCGAGAAGTCACTGACACACGCCCTTGCTTGAATTTGATTGAGACAATGGAGACTGATCATGGCAAACGACAATCTGGCGCGTAAGATCAATGAGGACGTCTATTCCCGGCTAGATGCCGCAATCGAGGCGACCGTAAAGATCGACGCCGATCGCAATGATCAGGAAGGCCGATTTCCCAGAGAGAATCTGAAGACGCTGGCGGAAGCCGGCTGGACCGGCGTATTGAACGAACCGCGATTTGGCGGGCTTGGCCTCGGCCATGTCGATTTCGCGGAAGCTGCTTACCGCATCGGGCAGGCCGACGCCTCGACCGGCCTCGTCTACGTCATGCATGTCGGCGCGGCCCAGACGATCAACCTGTTTGGCAACGACGACCAGAAGGAGCGCTGGCTTAAGGCGAGCAGCGGCGCCTTGCTTGGCACCTATTCGACCAGCGAACGCGCCACCGGCGGACACTGGTGGTATAACCTCTCCGAAGCCGCGCGAGACGGCGAGAACTATGTCCTCAACGCCGAAAAATCGTTCACGACGAGCTCCGGTCAGGCCGATTTCTACGTGGTGCAGACGCGCACGCCCGGCGCGAAGGACCAGACCGACATTATTTTCTTCATTGTCGACGGCAAATCTGAAGGCATCGAATCAAAGCCGTGGAACGCCCTTGGTGTGCGCGCCAACCACTCCGGGCCGATCCGCTACAACAATGTAAAGGTCCAGAAGCGGGATCGGCTGGGCGCCGAAGGGCAGGGGAAGGAGATCATCTACGACGGCGTATCGCCGGTCTATCTCATTGGGCTCGGCTCCGTTTGGGAAGGCGTGGCGCGTGGGGTGCTGAATGCGGCGGTGGCGCACACAAAGAGCTTCGTTCACAAGGACCGCAACAAGAGTCTTTCGGACTACCAGGCAGTCCGTCAGGAGCTCGGTGCGGCCAAGGTACTGGTCGAGACGCTGCGGCCTTGGCGGCTTGAACTGGCGGCGAAGCTCGATGAACTCTGGCGCGCCGGCAAGCCCCAGAGCGAGATCCTGATTGCATTGACCGAGTTCAAGGTCCATGCCGCCGAGGTCGCCAACAAGGTCGCCTCCGCGGCACTGACGGTGACCGGAGGCTATGGCTATCACCGGGGGCCGATTGAGCGTTCCTTTCGCGACGCGCGTGCAGCCATCGCGATGGGACCGTCCAATGTGATTGCGCGGGATTGGATCGGCAAATCGCTGGTCGGTCTGCCCCTCGAGCTTTTCTATGAGGGAGGAGAATAGATTGGGTTGGCAGCCAAACGTCAGCGACCGTCGAGACGATCTTGCCTGAATACGAGGGACCCCCGCTTCGGGGAATGTGCCATGAACGTAGTTCCCCGCAATATCATGACCGATATTGCCGTTTCGTCCGCTGATTTCCGCGGCGTCATGCTCATCTGACCGGTGGCGTCAGTGTCATCACGGTAGGCCTCGGCAAGGACATCACCGGCATGACTGTGACCTCGGTGACGTCGTTCTCCGTCGACCCACCGACGCTGATCGTCAGCATCAATCGCGATACATCCTCGTTCCCCTGATCAAACGCCACGGTGCCTTCGGCGTGAATATCCTCACCGCCGACCAGCTCGATGTTGCCGAGCGCTTTGCCGGCAAGGGTGGACTGAAAGGCGCCGATCGCTTTGTTGGCTCGGACTGGAGCGCGGGCAAATCAGGCGCTCCGTTGCTCGTCGGCGCCTTAGGCGCGCTCGATTGCGAGGTCGAGGAGATCATCGAGCGCCACTCGCACGCCATCGTCATCGGCTGTGTCCGCGAGATCCGTAGCTCGACCCGAAGCGCCGCGCTCGCTTACTGGCACGGGCAGTATGTGGCGGTTGACCAGCAAGGCGCCGCAAGGCTTGCCGAGATCAGCGTTCCCGTGCGGGGACGCTCGGTCGTGTGAAAGTTGGTTGGGGCGCCGGCGAACGCCTTGTACTTCGAAATGCCAAGGCGTCCCGGTGCAATCGATTTGCATTTTGTTGACCGATGTATCGATCCGCGAATGTCTGAACGACCGGAACGCCGCATGAGGTTCATGCCCCAGAGAGTTGGATACGACAGCCGTCAGCGCATGGCGCGCCGCTATTTCTCCGCCGCTACAGGGCTCTGTTGCCTCTGCTGACTGCCTCCTGAGCGGCATACCCCATTCGCGCTAGCACCAAATACGAGAGCAGGCCCTTGCTAGGCATTGCTGCTGTGCGAAGACCTCTCCGCCCGATTGGAGCGATCTTAGATTTCCCACCTGATTCACACATCTGAATCCCTTTCGCACGAAGTCCGTATTATCTTGATCATCGTTGGATAGGGGGAGACCACTATGGGGTTTGATACCGCTACCACAACGCTTCTTCGCGCTATCCTCGACGAGGTCTGCGAAAGCATTTCCCGGCACGAAACTGGCGTCCGCGCCCATGTCGCCTCGAAGATTCTGGAAGCGGCCACCAAGGGTGAGAAGACACCCGATGGCCTCAAACAGATCGGTCGAGCCGCCCTTTCCGAAGCACCGACCATGTGGCGGTAGGCCAGGACAATGTCAGTTTGTCAGTCAGGTGAACTTCCAGGTCACAGTCCTGAAGATTTTGGTGAGCTATCCGGATGGGTTTGCTCCGCTGGCCGAGCTTAAACGCGACATGGCCATTTTGGCGACGAGCGGTCGGGACTGGGCCGAACGCACCAAGAGAATGGCCGCCCGTGTGTCGGGCCTCAACATTTTTTCGCAGAAGCTCATTGAGCGCGGGAATGGCGGCTGGCGCATCACCGAGAAGGGACGTTCGCTCCTCGAATTCAGGGAAGCGCGGGCGATCGCTGCGGAGGTTTCGGCAGAGACCGAGGCCGTTTCTTCCGAGCAACCGAAGCCCGTGATAGCTCCATTGCGCCCTGCAGAGGCGCGTCGGCGACGGCATGAACGCCGCCAGCAATTACGCGCCGGCAATGGAAGACGCGCCAGCAAATCTTAGCGCTGCGGTCCTCGCTGGAGATTCTGCCCCAACCGGACTTCGACCTTTGTGGCGTTTTGTGTCGACGCGCAATGCCCTGGAAGCTCAGTGGTTGGCCGTCTCCCTATCGGGGACCGGGCTGTCGGCTGGCGCTGAAACCCCAAGCTGCGCCGGGTTTTCACCCTTTCGGGCGTTCATCCCTGACGAAAGCTGCGGTGGGAGCGGAAATTTCGTGAGCGTCAGCGATCGGCGATGCGCTGGCCATGACGGGTTGATGGTCGGAGGAGAGCCTTCTGGCGCCGTCATGGAGATTGCCTCCCATGAATACGAAGGTCCTTGATGGCCGCCGCGACGGTGGCGGTTACAGAGTGGATGTGAGCCGCGGCGCGCGCGTCGGTCGGCTATCCTCCGAGTGGTTTCCCGACCCTCAGATGAGCGCTATCTGTCACTCATGCGAACTCGCCCGAACGGTGCGTGACCGCACGCGGCGAAGCCGCACGCGCGTGGTCGAAACCGCACGCATACATGTGGAAGCAAGCCGCGCCGACTTCGAACGCTTGGCCCTGAGGCTGCCGGGTTGGGAGCTGCACGATCTGCTTGAGGCACGTGGTGTTTCGGCCTCTAGGATCGACTGCTACGTTTAGGATAGCGCGAGTAATCGCCGCCGACCGTTGCGATGAATTACCGGAAGCTGCCG
The DNA here is from genome assembly GCF_014198245.1 of Bradyrhizobium sp. cir1. GTDB lineage: Bacteria > Pseudomonadota > Alphaproteobacteria > Rhizobiales > Xanthobacteraceae > Bradyrhizobium. The sequence continues at coordinate 229,366 of NZ_JACIHE010000011.1, read as the reverse complement.
CGGTCTTGCGGGTCTCCCCATGCATGGCCCATATTAATGATACGTTTATGGATCTTTTGCTTTGGATATGATACGTAAACGGAACATGTCGCTTGACGCCGGTTACCTCGCAAGATATGTATACGTATCTTTATTTGGATAAAAGATACGAGTACAGCTCATGGAACGCGGTTCACAGACCACCTTCCGGCTAGGACGGCTCCTCCGGGATGCCAGGAAACAAGCGGGTCTGACTCAAGAGCAGGTGGCTGAACGCGCAGGGATTTCCAGGCCTCGTTACCGCGATATCGAGCAAGGCGCGGCCGCCGCGCGCGCCACTACCCTGATAAACGTCGCGCGCGCGCTGGGTATAGAGTTGATGCTGATCCCACAAGCAATGGTCCCTGGCGTCAATGCTCTGCTTCGTCCTTCCGACGACGAGGACCGGCCGGCATTCACCACCGATGAGGATGATGAATGAGTGTCCAGGTCCGCGCCTCCAAAACCATCCAGTCCCTCGACGTGTTCCTTCAAGAGCTCAAGGTCGGAACGCTCGTACGCACGCCAGGCGATTTCAACGCCTTCAGCCTCGATCCGGCCTATCGAGCCATGGCAAGGCCTCCGATCTTGAGCCTTTCGTTGCGCTCCGCCGATGGCGGCCTCCGCAAAGATCCGAAGCCCGTGGCGCACGTCTTGCCGGCGTTCTTCGCGAACATGTTGCCTGAGGACAGGCTCCGCGAGGCAATGGAGAAGCACCACGCAGGAGCGGTGAGGCCGGGCAACGATTTCGACCTGCTGGCGGCGCTTGGCACGGACTTGCCGGGCGCCGTGCGCGTCGTGCCCAGCGACGGCACCAGCACGAGAGCTGCTCAAGACGATTTGCATGCGATCAAAGCTCGCTTTTCTCTGGCCGGAGTTCAGATGAAGCTCTCGGTGATGAAGAGCACGGGCAGGGCAGGCGGTCTGACCTTGTCCATCGGCGACGAGCAGGGGCAGTACATTGCGAAATTCCCTTCAACCAATCTTGTCGGATTGTCGGAAAATGAGTTCGCCATCCTGGCGCTCTCGGAGGCCCTCGGTATGGATGTGCCTCAACGAGAGCTTGTTGAAAAATCCGATTTCGAGGAAATACCTGAAGAGTTCAATACCCTCTCGACCGGTAAAGTCTTGTTGGTGAAGCGTTTCGATAGGGGCCCCGAAGGCAGGCGGATACATATCGAAGACTTTGCCCAGGTATTCGGCCGGCAACCATCCAAGAAGTACGATGACGCTTCATACCACGATATCGCCTCCGCACTGAACGTCGCGGTGTCGACAGATGCCGCACTCGATTTTGTTCGCCGCCTGGCTCTTGCCGCGCTTGTCGGGAACGGAGACATGCACTTGAAAAATTGGTCCACGATCTATCCGGGCGACGGTTGCACTCCGGCCATCGCCCCAGTGTACGACGTGCTGTCGACCACCGCCTATTTTCCAAAAGACGACATGGCGCTGTCATTGGGGGGCGAGAAGTCCTTCAAGGCGCTTACTCCGGATCGTTGGCGGAAGTTTGCCAACCGGGCGCGGCTACCGGATCCCGCGGTCATCTCGGCCGTCAAGCAAGTCGTTTCATCGGTGAACGATCTTTGGTGGAGCCTTCCTGAGCGGGATGTTGTTCCGACGGCTGTCCTGGAAAAGATCGATGCAAAAATCCGCGAGATGAGCCTGGTTCTGGATCCGAGCTAAGTCTCAAATCTCTTTTGCCCTTCGGGTTCGCGAGCATTGCTGGGTTTGGGAGCGGCAAGAAGATCGGCGCCGAGAAGGCCGACGCTGCCCAAATCGATGATCACCTCGATCCCGCCGTGGTGCTGAGCGTTGTGCTTGAACCCGCCTTTGTTCGGCGATGGCGAACTTTTCTGGCCGCATGGCCGACACAACGTATCGGCATATCGCGTCGACCTTAGCGCGCCTTGCCGATGGCTGCCGGCTGGTGACGATGTCAGGCGCAAATTACTTGCCCGAAGCTTTAGCCTCGCGCGACGCCTTCGCCAGATTGCAGGAACGCGGCCGCGTAGTGTTCACCGCTCCGGCGCGCAAGTTCGGGCCTACAGCGTCGGCTCGAACTGGCAGTGCACCAGCATCTCGGAAACCGAGGCGTTGTTCGGCAGCATGAGCGCGGTCTCAACCAGGCGGGCGATGTCGTCTGGCTGGCTCATCTCGTGGCGCGGGATCTCGTCGTCATTCAGCGTCATGTCGGTGGCCACGTAACCCGGGCAGATCACTGTCGCTCGAATGCCGGCCGCGCGTCCCTCCCGGCGGATGCCGTGGGTCAGCGCGACCACCGCGAATTTGGTCATGGCGTAGCCGACATTGCTGCCCACGCGCTTGCCGGAGAGGGATCCGAGATTGACGACCCGTCCATGACCGCAGGCGGCTAGATGCGGCAGAACGGCTCTGACGAGGCGCAGGGGACCCTTGACGTTGACGCGCCACATGTGGTCGAGCTCGCTCTCGCCTTCGTCGCAGACACGAACCTTCGGATTTATGCCGGCAGCATTGACGAGGGCGTCGACGCAGCCCCATCGTGCGACCGTCGCGTTGACCCAAGAGATCGGACTGCCGGCGTCATCCGCGTTGTAGTGATGCGTCATGAGCCGATCGCTCTCGGTAAGGCGGCTCGGGTCGCGAAGCCCTGCCGAGACCCGGAAGCCCGATGACAACAGCCGGTCGACGACGGCGCGTCCGATGCCGCGCGACGCCCCCGAGACCATGACGATCCGATTGCCGACCTCCAACATCTTAAGTCCGTCTCCTTTTGGTGAGCCAGGGGGCATCGCGAAATGTAAGGCCGAGCGGCGGATGGCGAGTAAGAGAAATTCACTCTGCCGGCATCGGGCGTGCTTATGGCCCGCGGGCCGGCACCATCCGGTCGGGATATTGGATGTCCTTATGAGGGCAGAACAAATCCGCTGTATGCCCGCATCGGCGCATGCCCGTAATTTTCCCGCCGCCGTGGCTGCTTGAAAAATTGGCTACCTGCAAAAGAGCCCTGCGGATGGGATTTTCGGACTATCGAACGGCGTTGGTGACGGGCGCATCCTCCGGTATCGGGGCTGCGACGGTTCGGCGCCTCCGCGCCGAGGGGCTTGAGGTTCACGCGCTGGCGCGCGACGCCAGGCGGTTGGCGAGCCTATCGGCAGAGACCGGATGCCGCATCTGCGAAGTCGATGTCAACGATCTCGCGGCCCTAACGCGGCTTGCGGGCGCGGCCGAATTCGATGTTCTCGTCAACAATGCCGGTCAGTCGCGGCGCAGCAATATCCTGGATACGGCGGCGGATGATGTCGACACCCTGGTCGACGTCAATCTGAGCGCGGTTCTGCATCTGACGCGGCTGATCGCACCAGGCATGGCGAGGCGCAACCGGGGCCACGTGGTCAACGTCTCCTCGATCGCCGGCCATTACGCCTTCGGCGAGAACACAACGACATTCAATTCCTCCGTGGCCTATCACGCCACCAAGGCGGGCATTCATTCGCTGTCGCAGCAATTGCGTGTCGATCTCTACGGCACCTGCGTTCGCGTGACCGAGATCTCGCCCGGCCGCGTGGCGACGAGCATCTTCCAGAACCAGGATGCCGCCGACAACCCGGATGCCCGCTTCGTCGGTGGCTTCGAGACGCTCCTATCCGACGACATCGCGGATGCCATTGCATTCGCCGTAAGGGCGTCGGCGCGGATGAACGTGGCGATGATCGAGGTCGTTCCCACGTTCCAGGTCGTTGGTGAACTGCGATTTGCGAGCCGAACCCAGGCCGCACATTTGAAAGACATGAGAAGTGGAGCTGACAATGCCTGAACTTGCAAACCGCCTGAAGACCGTGAAGGTGTCCGCCTCGGCGGCGATGACGGACAAGGCGCGCGAGCTCCGGGACGCAGGCGTCAAGATTGTAGGCCTGTCGTCCGGGGAGCCGGACTTTCCGACGCCGCCGCACGCGATCGAGGCCGCGCACAAGGCGGCGCTGCGTGGCGACACCAAATATCCCGCGCAGCCGGGTTCGGTCGCGCTGAGGACCGCAGTGCAGCGTAAGTTCAAGCGGGAGAACAATCTCGACTATGCCTTCGACGAGATCCTGATCGCCAACGGCGGCAAGCAGATCATCTTCAACGCGCTGTTCGCGACCTGCAACCCGGGCGATGAGGTCGTCATTCCGGCACCGGGCTGGATCACCTATGCGGACATCGTCCAGCTCGCGGAGGCGACGCCGGTCGCCGTGCCCTGTCCGGAGAACAACCAGTTCAAGCTCCGCCCGGCGGACCTGGAGGCTGCGATCACGCCAAGGACGAAGTGGCTGATCCTGAACTTTCCCAACAATCCGACCGGCGCGGCCTGCTCGCGGGCCGAGATGCGGGCGATCGCGGATGTCATGTTGAAGCATCCTAACGTCTGGATTCTCACCGACGACATCTACGAGCATCTCACCTATGACGGATTCGAGTTCTGCACCATCGCGGAGGTCGAGCCGAGGTTGAAGAACCGCGTGGTGACCGTAAACGGCGCCTCCAAGGCCTACGCCATGACGGGCTGGCGGGTCGGTTATTGCGGCGGGCCGAGGGACCTTATTGCTGCGATGAACAACGTCCACGGTCAGGCGACCGGCGGAATCTGCACGTTGAGCCAAGCGGCGGCGGTCGCGGTGCTGGACGGCCCGCAGGACTTCCTGAAGGAGCGTGCGGACATCTATCGCAACCGGCGCGATCTGGTGGTCGGGCTGCTCAACCAGATTCCAGGAATCACCTGCCACAAGCCGCAGGGGGCGTTCTACGTGTTTCCGAACATCGCCGGTAGCATCGGCAAGACCACCAAGGGCGGTCGCCGGCTGGACACCGATGCCGACTTCATCTCGGCGCTCTTGGAGGAACAGCATGTCGCAGCCGTGCCCGGCGGCGCCTACGGCATGAGCCCTTATTTCCGCATTTCCTACGCGACGGACACCGAGTCCCTTAAAGAGGGATGCCGGCGCATCGCGAGCTTCTGCGAAAGCCTGCGCTGACGCGTCGATATGTCAGGGGGCTTGGCCCCCGGCGGAGAACAAAAGCCGCAGCGAGCGGCATTTATCGGTCAAGATCGGAGCAGTATGCCGCACCAATTGTCATAATCCTTCCTAATGCCCCTAAACGAAGATGTTCTTGGTCCTGTAGGATGCCGGCGCATAAGCTTTGTGCAAAGAGGGGTATTGCCTTGGTATCGCGCAGTCGAGGACGGCCAGCGATGACCACCAGCGACAATGCGGTGGCGGTTTTGAGCGTTGAAGCTCCACCGGCGGCCCGGCGGGGACCGGGCTGGCGCCTGGCGCTGCCGGTCGGGCTCCTGGCCATCCCGATGCTGGCATTCCTGATGTATTTCTTCTTCTATCCGGCGCTGGTACTGTTGCTTTCAAGCATCCAGACGCAGGACAGCCGCGGCATTATCGGCCGCCCGTTCACGCTCGCGCACTACGCGCGCCTCGTCAATGTCGAGCTCTACGCACGCGTGCTTTGGACCACGTTGCGGATCAGCATCATCACCTCGGCGCTGGCGACGGTGCTCGCCTATCCGGTCGCGCTGGTGATGGTGAAGAGTCGCCCGATGGTCACGCGGATCATCACGCTGATCGTCATTGCGCCGCTGATCGTCAGCGTCGTCGTTCGCGGCTACGGCTGGCAGCTGGTGCTTCAGAACGGTCCGAAGGGCATGCTGAACTGGATCCTGATGACGCTGCATATCGTCGATGCACCGATATCGGTCCTTTACACCGAGGCGGCCGTCGTCATCGGGTCGCTGCACGTGTTCTTCCCGATGATGGTGCTGCCGCTGGCCTCGGCGCTCGGCAAGATCGATCCCAATCTCGAAGATGCGGCCCGCATGTTGGGTGCGCCCTGGTGGAAGGTGTTCCTCCGGGTGACGCTGCCGCTCAGCATGCCCGGCTTCGTGGCCGGATTCACGCTGGTCTTCTCGCTCACCGCCGGATCGTTCGTCATTCCGGCGATCCTGGGCGGCGCCTCGGCGATCATGCTCGGCAATCTGATCGAGCAGCAGATCTTCGTCGTCTACGACTGGCCGTTCGGTGCGGCCATCGCCGTCGTTCTCGTCGGCCTCGTCCTTGCGGTGAATGGCGTCTCGATGTGGCTTCTGGAAGGCCGTCGTCTCAGGAGGCCCGAGTGATGGACGAGCGATTCTCCGGCTTCGGCGCCTTCATCCTCTACAGCATCACGACAGGCATGATGCTGTTCATCCTGGCGCCGCTGCTCCTGGTCATGGCCGTGTCGGTCTCCGATTCCTATTTCGTGACGTTTCCGCCGCAAGGTTTCACGCTGAAATGGTACGCCAAGGTTCTCCAGGACCGTGACTTCCTCGAGGCGATGAGGTTGAGCATCCTGCTCGCGCTCGGCACCACGGCGGGATCGCTCCTGCTCGGTGTGCCGGCGGCCTTCGCGCTGGTGCGCGGCAGGTTCTTCGGCCTCGCCGCAATCAAGGGGTTCCTGCTGTCGCCGCTTATCTTCCCGGCGTTGGTCACGGGCCTTGCGCTGCTCCAGGTGCTGACCAAGCTCGGCTCCCAGGATGCGCGGCTCAATCTCTTGATCGGGCACGTGGTGGTGACGTCGCCCTATGTCATTCGCACCGTTGTCACCAGCCTTCAGCTGGTGGACGAGAATTTGGAAGATGCCGCACGCACGCTCGGCGCCAACCGGTTGCGGACCTTCTGGCGCGTGACACTGCCGCAGATCGCCTCCGGCGTTGCGGCCGGCGGGCTGTTCGCCTTCATGGTGTCCTTCGACAATTACCCCGTCACCATGTGGCTGGCGAACTCCGAATATTCGCCCGTGCCGCTCGTCCTGATGCGGCAACTGGTCAACGTCTTCGACCCCTCCGTGCCGGCGATGTCGACGATCATCATCCTGATGGCGATGCTCGGCGTGCTGGTGCTCGAGAAACTGGTCGGCCTTCGCCGCGCGCTGGCCGCCTGATGTGCATTGGTAGATGGAGATTGAACCCATGAAGCTGACGCGTAGGACTCTCATTCAGGCCGGTGCATCTGCGATTGCCTTCCCGACCATCATCAGCCGGTCGTGGGCGCAGGCCGCCAAGCAGCTGCATGTCGGCGTCTACAATTCCGCGCTGGGCAAGCTGATCCAGAAGGAGGTCATTCCCAAGTTCGAGGCCGAGTTCAAGTGCCGCGTCTTCACGATCGAAGGCGCCACGCTCTCCAACATCGCCGCGCTCCGCGCGACCCGCGACACGCCGCGCTTCAGCATGATGATGATGGACGACGTCGGCATCCCCCAGGCCAAGCAGGAAGGGCTGATCGACAAGCTCGACGCAGCCAAGATTCCCAATCTCGCGAAGGTCTATCCCCGCTATCTCTTCGAGGAGGATTATGGCGTCGGCTTCTCGATCTCGAGCGCAGCCATGTTCATCAATCCGCAGGTGACGAAGCCGCTCGAGAGCTATGAGCAGATCTTCGATGCGAAGTATCGCAAGCAGATCCTCTTGAACACGCCCAAGAACACCCAGAGCGTTCTGATGCTCATCGTGGCGACCGCGCTCGTGACGGGCAAGCCCCTCAAGGAGGCGCAATACCTCGTCGACAGCGGCTGGGACAAGCTCGCCACCCTCAAGCCCAACGTCCTGACGATCTACGACAGCGAGGCCCAGGTGCTCCAGGTGGCCCAGGGCCAGGCGACGATCGGCGGCATCGAATATTCCAAAGCGATCTATCCGCATACAGCCAAGGGCATGCCGATCGACATGACCTTCCCCAAGGAAGGCGCGTTCACCGGCATCAACAGCATGACGCTGGTCAAGAATGCGCCCGAGCCCGAGCTTGCCTGTGCGCTGATCAACCGCATTCTGGAGCCTTCGGTGGCCAAGATGCTGTCCGAGCAGACCCTTAGCGCGCCCTCGGTGGGCGGGATCGACTTCAAGCCGGAGACGGCCAAGTTCCTGGCCTATCCCGACACCAAGGCAACCGATCTCGGGCTGTTCACGCCGGATTGGAAGTTCATCGTTCCGCGCCGCGGCCCCTGGCTGGAGCGCTATAATCAGGTATTCACGAGCTAGGGCGTCTACTCATAAAAACGCAGATGACTGAGCATATGAGCACATACTCACAAAGAAGTGGCTGGGAGAACTTGGCTCGCCGCATCGACGTTAGAGCGGCTCCTCCCGGCCGACAGCGCCGAAGCATTCTCATAACCCCTAGAGGAGCGTGCGATGTCCTGGAAGTCGAAGCCGAGCTGGTACGTCGTGGCCGACAAGGACAACAGTCCCCTCCAACCGGAGCTTCAAGGTTTCGTCGCAAAACCCATGGGCACGACTGTCTTCGAGACCGACGGCAGCCGCGTCCTCAAGCTGGTCCGGCCCGAGCTCGTACTCGACGTGATCCGCAAGGCGATATACGCTGTTCAGCGTGTAAGACGTCGCAAAGTGCATCGCACCCGTTCCAGCCAACCAAAGGAAAATCCGGGTGGTGCGAACGGCGAAGCTCCATTGCAGACCTCAGCGGATTTCGTGGGCACCCATAGTGCTGTCGTCAACGCTCTCACAGCGACGATCATGAATGCGGAGGCAGGGTTAAGCTGGCTGAGCGCTCAACCACCGGATCTTGAAGAAGTCCGGCGAACTCTCAATACCATCGCTAACGACGGTGAACGAATGGTCGAAATTGTAGTTCGACTTCGAGCACCGATAAAAAGGCCTCCAGTGAATGACGCTCTTGATTCTTGAGCCGAAACTACCGAGGTGAGCGGAGCAACGTCGCCTTTTGCTCGGCTCAGAGCGGGCGACGTCCGCTTCGCACTGGTGTTAAGGGCAAAGCAGGCAAAGGCGCTCTGATCCGCGCCATCGCGATTTATGAGTACACACCCTAGGAAAGGCTGCCATGAGGTCTTCCGAAGTCAGGCTTGATCGCCTCAGCAAGGAATACAACCGCACCGTTGCGGTCGACGATGTGTCGCTCACGATCGAGCCGGGCCACATGGTGGCGCTGCTCGGTCCGAGCGGATGCGGCAAGACGACCTGCCTTCGCATGATCGCGGGATTGATTCGCCCGACATCCGGCGACGTCTTCGTCAACGACAAGCGGATGACGGGCGTTCCCGTGCATCGCCGCAACGTCGGAATGCTGTTCCAGAACTATGCGCTGTTTCCTCATCTGACCGTCGAGGAGAACATCGCCTTCGGCCTCGAGATGCGCGGCATATCCAGGGCCGATGCTGCAAGGAAGGTGGCCGAGGCGCTCAGCCTCGTGCAGCTCGCCAGCTTCGGGAAGCGTTATCCGGCGCAGCTCTCCGGCGGTCAGCAGCAGCGCGTCGCATTGGGGCGGGCCCTCGTGATCGAGCCGGCGATGCTTCTGCTCGACGAGCCGCTCGGCGCGCTCGACAAGGGGCTTCGCGAGAGCATGCAGGTCGAGCTGCGCGCGCTTCAGCGCAGGCTCGGCCTGACCACCGTCATGGTGACCCACGACCAGGACGAGGCCCTGACCATGGCCGACAAGATCGTGGTGATGCGCGACGGCAAGCTGGAGCAGGTCGGCTCGGCGACGGAGATCTACCAGCGTCCGGCTTCGAAATTCGTCGCGCAGTTCATCGGTGCCTCAAACCTGTTTGAAGGGCCCATCGAGCAGCGCAACGGAAACGGTGTGGTCATTCGCGTCTCGCCGGAATTGAGTCTTCAGGTGGGCCAGCTTCCATCGTCTGCGAGTGACGTGATGGTCTCGATCAGACCCGAGGCCATCGTCGTGGAAAGGGCAGGCCAGGCCCCGGCCGCGCAACGCGCGAACAGCGTGACGGCGCGCGTCGATCAGGCGATCTATCGCGGCTTCGTCAGTCACTACTACCTCAAGACACCGAGCGGCGGGCAGATCATCGTGTTCGAGCAGAATCAGTCGCAACAGGCCGGGCTTCGATACGCGGTGGGCGAGGAGGTGGTCGCGCGATGGGAGGCTCCGAGCAATCACGTCATTGCCCGTCACTGAGGCCTGGAACGAGAGCTGCGGATGCGGGCAATCGACATCCCTTATGCCCGCAGACGAACATCGTCTTGGATCGGCTGCTGCTGCCTGGCTAGATTTGAGGTGACGACGCCACGCGCGTTGGACCAGCGAGGCCCTCTTGTCGATTAATCAGCCCAGCGCTCCGCTCGTCGGTACGATCGAGAAAAGTCCGAAGATCAGCCTGATCGGCACGCTTGCAATGCTGGTCGAGGCGCCGGGTGACTTTGACCTGGTTCAACAGGGGCGCATCTGGGCGCTCGCGGATGCTTTGTCGTGCTGGCCCAACGTCCAGGAGGCCGTCATTGGCGTCACCAATGTGATGCTCGTGTTCGACGAGCCGCCAGCGGATATCGGCATGCTCGGCGCCTCGATCGTCGAACTGTGGCATCGCGTGGCGAGCCGCAAAGCCGACGGCAAGATCATTGAAATTCCCGTGATCTATGGCGGCGAGCTCGGCTTCGACCTGCCGGCGGTCGCGAAGCACACTGGATTGTCCGCGCGCGACATCATCAGGATTCACAGCGAAGGCGACTACACCGTCTGCGCCGTCGCGAGCTCGCCGGGATTTGGCTACCTTCACGGCCTCGACCCGCGCATTCACATGCCGCGCAAATCGGTGCCCTCGCTCAACATGCGCGCCGGCTCAGTCACGATTGGTGGGATGCAGACCGGTGTCGCGGCGTTGACGAGCCCGAATGGATGGAACGCGATCGGCTGGGCCTCGGTCGTGATGTTCGATGCCTTGCGCGAGCAACCGTCCCTGATGCTTCCGGGGGATCGTGTCAGATTCAGGATCGATCGGATCGAGCTGTGATCGAGATCCTCACCAGCGCGGCCTTCAACACGATCCAGGATCTCGGTCGCCACGGCGCGCGCCGTTTCGGCGTGAGCACATCAGGCGCGATGGATCCCGTCGCGCTGGCTGCCGGAAATGCGCTGCTCGGCAATGACGACGATGCGGCCGGCATCGAGATCCAGACCTTTCCGTTCCGCCTGCGTTTCCAGGCCGATGCCGCATTTGCGCTGACGGGCGCCGATCACGCTACGACGCTGGCCGGATCACCGGTTCGTCCCTGGTGGTGCAAGCGGGCGGGGGCCGGCGATATCCTCGGGATCGAGGCGCCGCGGCGCGGTGCGCGGGTCTACGCGACGTTCGCAGGCGGTATCGACGTTCCCCGCGTGCTGGGCTCGCGCAGCACGCATCTGCGCGCCGGATTCGGTGGGCTTGAGGGACGACCCTTGCAGGCGGGCGATGTCATTCTGGTCGGAAGACGCGAAGTTGCCGGCCGTTTCGACTTCGGCGTTGCGCCGCCGGATGTCGCGATCGTAGACGCCGCTCCAGCGGACGACCGTGTGCTGCGGATACGCGTCATGCGGTCCGGCGAGTACGACCTGTTTTCGGAGGCGATGCAGGCGACGTTCTGGTCGACGCGATGGAAGATCAGCGCCCACAGCGACCGGAGCGGCTATCGTCTCACCGGCGGCAAGCTGACATTGGACACGCCCGTCGAGCTGCGCTCGCATGGTGTGGTGGCCGGCGTCGTGCAGGTGCCGCCCGCCGGCGAGCCGATCATCCAGATGAGCGACGCCAACACGGCAGGCGGCTATCCCAAGATGGCGGCGGTGATCCAGGCTGATCTCTGGCGTCTCGGCCAGGCAACGCCGGGATCGTTCATCGCCTTCAGCGAGGTGAGCTACCAGGACGCGGTCGCGGCCATGGCGCCCGTCAACGATTATCTCGCCGGCTTGCGGGCTGTCGCGGAGCTTTACCGAGCGCTTTGAGTGAACGTGAACAACAACAAGAGCAGGGTGCGAACATGAAAATCGGCATCAATTCGGACATGGGCGAAGGCTTCGGCAATTATCGCATCTGCGACGACGAGGCGCTGATGGGCATCATCTCGTCCGCCAACGTCGCATGCGGCTTCCACGCCGGCGATCCCATCATCATGGATCGCATGGTGCGCCTCGCAAAGCAGAAGGGCGTCGAGGTCGGCGCCCATCCGGGCCTGCCCGACCTGCTCGGATTTGGCCGCCGCGTGATCCAGATGGACGCCGCCGAACTCGAGAAGCACATGGTCTACCAGATCGGCGCCTTGCAGGCGATTGCCGCCAATGCCGGCCACCGCGTCACCCATGTCAGCTTCCACGCCGCGATGGGCAACATGGTCAATGCGGACCCCGACATGGCTGAGGTCGTCGCCCGCGCGATCGGGACCATCAACCGCGACTTCATCGTGTTCTCGCAGCCCGACGCCGAGATCGTGCGCGCCGCGCGCAAGGTCGGCCTGCGCATCCTGACTCTGTTCCTCGCCGATCGTGCCTATGACGAGCACGGCCATCTGGTGTCGCGCAAGCTTCCCAACTCGGTCATCACCTCGCCCGAGGCGGTCGCCGAGCGAGTCAAGCGGTTCCTGGACAGCGGAACGGTGAAAACCATCGAGGGCAAGTCGATCAAGGTCGAGGCGCGTTCGATCCTGATCCACAGCGACACGCCTGGCTCGGTCCATCTTGCCGGCACGGTGCGCCGCGTGATCGAAGAGGGCGGCGGCGAAGTTACGCCCGCAACCGTCTTGCTCAATTGAACGGGCGGATCCGCACGATCGGGGTGCCGTAGCCGACCATGGCGCCGGTCTCCCCGATCACGGCATCGACGGTGCCGGCGGTCGGTGCAACGACGGGTGCATACAACAGCCCGATCTTGACCAGGCCGACGATCGCACCGGCCTCGATGCGCTCACCGGGGGCGACGAACGGCTTGTCCTGCCAGGGATGGGCTGCAAGGAAGTGCCCGGCGACATCGGCTTTCGCCGTGACGAAATGATCCGTGGTCGGGGCGGCCGGCGTTGCAGGCGCCGCAATCCTGGCAGCCGTGTCGACGACGAGCTTCAGGGTCAGTCCCGGCTCCTCGATCTCGATCGTGTCGACCCCGGACCTTGCGAGGATCTGGGCCAGGCGCTCGATATCGGTGATCTCTATCGGCATGTTCTGGTCTCCTCGACAAGACGCACATTGGCCCTGAGCCGCTCGAGATAGGCCGACATCTCGGCCTCGGCTGCAAGCGCGTCGGTGTAGGCGGTCTGCTCGAACCGCAGCTTGCTGCCGAGGCGCGCCTGCCCGAGGCGCCAGAGATCGGCCCGGATCACGGTCGCGATCTTCGGATAACCGCCTGATGTCTGCGCGTCGCGCATCTGGATGATCGGCTGTCCGTTGGGCGGGATCTGGATGACGCCGGGGACGATGCCGTGCGAGCGCTTCTCGATCGGCGCCTTCGGCTTCACCGCGGGGCCTTGCAGTCGGTAGCCGTAGCGGTTGCTTTGGGGCGTGATCTTCCAGCTGCTGGACCAGAACAGCGCCTGCGTGTCGGCATCGAACCCGTCATATTCGCCGGCGACGATAACGCGGACGATGGTTTCGTCCGCAGCAGTGTTCGGCCGTGCCAGCGTGATGTCGGCCGGCTCGACCCCGAGCTCGCCGATGGTCGCAGTAGATGTGGCGCAGGGCAGGATGTCGCCCACCTGGAGCGGCCGTCCGTTCAAGCCGCCGAACTCGCCGCGAAACTGCGTGCTGCGCGAGCCCAGCACGATGGGCACGTCGACGCCGCCGCTGACGGCGAGATAGAGGCGTGCGCCGTGGGGCATCGCCTTGATGTTCAAGATATCAGCGGCGCGCGCATGCGAACGCCACCACGGTGGGACGGCACGTCCCGCGATCTCGGCCTCGACGCCGGCGCCGGTGAGCGCAAATGCCATGTCCCGGCCGAAGCGGAGACTGAACGGCATCATCGGGATTTCAATGCCGGCGGCGTTCTCGTCATTGCCGAGCAGGATGTTGCCGGCGCGCAGTGCCACATCATCCATCGCGCCCGACGTACCTACGCCAAAGCGATACTGGTCGAAGCGCCCGAGATCCTGGATGCTGGCGGGACCCGTGACTGACAGGATCTCGATCAACGGACCACCTGCTTGATCTCGAAGCGGATCGTATCGCCAGGCGCGAGCGCGGCCGGCGTGGGCCAGGATGGATCGAAGAACCTCCAGCTCGTGTGCCCGATGGCGTGCCAGCCGCTGGGACCGGGCGAGGCGGAGACACCGGTCTGCGATCCACCGATCGATACCGAGCCGCCCGCGGAACGTTGCAGCGGTGTCTGTCGCCGCGGCATGGTGATGCGCGGGTCCATGCCGCCGAGATAGCAATAGCCGGGATGGCTGCCCAGCGCGAACACCGTGTAGAGCGGCGCGGCGTGGATCGACACGACGTCGTCGATGGATAGGCCGCAATGGTCGGCGACGGACCGGAGCGAGGAGCCGATCTCGCCGCCATAGGTGACGGGCAGCCTGATCTCGCGGCCGCCGATCGCGAGGCTCTCCACGGAGTCCCAGCTCTCATTGAGGGCGGTGATCAGATCGTCGAGCTGACGAGGCGGTGTCTCGAAGGTCAGCATTAGGTTGGTGATGCCGGGAATGGCCTCGCGGATATCTGGCCATTTCGACGCCGTCGCGGCCAAGGCCCAGATGCGTCGCTGATGAGGCAGGTCGAACGTGCCGGGCGCTTCGAACAGGAGAGCCGATGTGCCGAGCAGGCTGATCCGCGGGCGGTCGGGCGCCGTCATTGCGCGGCCACCTTCGCATTCATCCAGTGCTCGAGGTGATGGATGTCGTAGCCGCCGCGGCAGAAGGTGGGATCGGCCAGGATGGCCTGATGCAGCGGTACATTGGTTCGGATGCCTTCGGCACGCAACTCGGACAAGGCGACGCGTGCACGCGCCAGGGCCTCGTCGCGGGTGCTGCCGTGGGCGATCAGTTTGCCGATCAGCGAGTCATAGTGACGGGGAACGGTGGCGCCGGCCACGATATGGGAATCGACGCGGATGCCCATGCCCCCCGGCACGTCCCAGCGTGTCACGGTGCCGGGCGAGGGCGCAAAATTGACGGGGTCTTCGGCATTGATGCGGAATTCGACGGCATGGCCGACACGCGCGATGTCGCCTTGCGCGATCCCGAGTTGCTCGCCACGTGCGATGCGGATCTGCTCCTTGACGATGTCGATCCCGGTCGTCATCTCCGTGACGGGATGCTCGACCTGGACGCGCGTGTTCATCTCGATGAAGAAGAATTGTCCATCCTCGTAGAGGAACTCGAACGTGCCGGCGCCACGATAGCCGATCCGCCGGCAGGCTTCGACGCAACTTGCACCGACCCGCCCGATCAACGCGCGATCGATGCCTGGCGCGGGAGCCTCCTCGACGACCTTCTGGTTCCTGCGCTGAAGCGAGCAGTCGCGGTCACCGAGCCAGAGATGGTTGTCGTGCTGATCGCACAGCACCTGGATCTCGATATGGCGGGGCCTTTCGAGAAACTTCTCGATATAGACTGCAGCGTTGCCAAAGGCCTTGCTGGCCTCCGCGCGCGTCAGCGCGAGTGCCTCGTCCAGCGCGCTTTCGCTGCGCATGATCCGCATGCCGCGGCCACCGCCGCCGCCGGCAGCCTTGATGATGACGGGATAGCCGATGTCCCGCGCGATTGCGCGGACCTCCGCCGGATCATCCGGCAGAGCGCCGTCCGGCCCGGGCACGCAAGGCACGCCGGCCAGCCGCATCGCCCGCTTGGCCGCAACCTTGTCTCCCATGGTGCGGATACAGTCCGCGGGAGGGCCGATGAAGGTGAGGCCGGCGTTTGCTACCCGCTCGGCGAACTCCGCACGCTCCGACAGAAATCCGTAACCCGGGTGAATCGCCTGGGCGCCGCTGACCTCGGCTGCGAGCAGGATTGCAGCCACGTTGAGATAGGTGCTGCTCGCTGGTGCCGGCCCGATGCAGAGCGCCTGGTCGGCGAGCGCGACATAGCGTGCGTCACTGTCCGCCACCGAGTGGATGACGACCGTCTTGAGACCCATGGCCCGGCAGGCGCGCTGGATGCGAAGCGCGATCTCGCCGCGATTGGCGATCAGGACCTTGTCGAACATCACGATGAACCCGCAGGGCCGATCCGGAACAGCGCTTGTCCTGCTGCGATCTCGTCTCCGTTCTCGGCGAGGATCGCAAGCACCATTCCGGGCGCCTCGGCGGCGATGTCGATGAAGGTCTTCATCGCCTCGATGATGCAGATCTTCTGCCCGGCCTCGATCTTTGCGCCGACCTCGACCAACGGCGGCTCGTCGGGCGCCGCAGACCGGTAGAACACGCCGTGCATCGGCGCGGGCACGACGATATCGGCGGCAGCCGACGCCTCTGGGGCGGGAGCAGGGCTCTCCTGGCGATTGAGAGCAGGAACCTCGACAGCGCCTCCGCGTGCAGGTTGCACCGGGACCGGCGGCGCTTCTGCCGGCGAGCGCTTCAGGATACGGATGCGGGTTCCATCCTGCGTGAGGTCCAGCTCCGTGATCGAGGAGCGCGCAACCAGATCCACAAGCTGTTCGATTTTGGCGAGGTCCATAGTCACGCTCAGCGTTGACGGCATGTCGCGTTCGGGGCGTTCATGGATTCATGACTCGGCCGGCGGCCGGGCCTTCTGCGCGAAATTGAGGCCGCCGACGACTTGCTGGGTCGGCAGCACTTCCATGAAGGCGACATTCATGCGCGCCGGTGAACCAACCGCGAATGCGATCGAATTGGCGATGTCCTCGGGCTGGAGGGCATCGTAGTCGTCGAAGAAGCGGCGCTTCGCTTCGGCCAGATCGCCGAGCAGCCGTCCGAAAACCTCGGTCTCGACCCGTGCCGGCGATATCTCGGTGACGCGGACCCTGGTTCCGTAGAGGTCGACGCGCAATTGCTGCGACAGGGAGTGAATGCCGGCCTTCGTGGCGTGATAGACAGTGTTGCCGCCGGCGAAGGCGTAATGGCCTGCGATCGAGGAGATGTTGACGATATGGCCGCGATCACGGCGCGCCATGCCCGGCACGACGAGGCGCGTCAGATGCAGGACCGCGCGTAGATTGACGTCGATGAGCGCGTCGACGTCCTCCGGCGTGGTATCCAGGATATTGCCGCGCCGGGATTGGCCGGCATTGTTGATCAGGACGTCGAACTCGGCCGACTTCGCCAGCGCCGCGAGCGCGTCGAGGTCGCTGATATCAACGGCGCAGGGGCGGCAGCCGGTCTCCGCGGCCAGGGCGCTCAGGCGCGCGGCGTCGCGTGCCACGGCGTGAACCTGGAGCCCTTCCGCACTCAGGCGGCGCACCGTTGCGGCCCCGATGCCCGAGGATGCGCCTGTCACCAGCGCTGTTCGATAATCCGAAAATCCCATCCAAAAGGCTCCTCTGCTGCCGTCCGGCCCGCGAGCGGCTTCGGCGGCAACGCGAGCGGCGGACGAGTGCAGCACTACCTATAGGCCCCCCGGGTTCCAGGTGGTAAGAACAATTCCTTCTGATCCCATAGCTTCAGCCTATTGCTGCTGCTTTGCTCCCTGTCTGGATATCCGGAGACGCCGTATTGGATACGAAACGTTTGGAGGCCTTCATCAAGGTTGTCGATCTCGGCAGCATGACGAGCGCGGCAAAAGTGCTGAATGTCGCGCAGCCGGCCCTGAGCCAGCACATTGCGAGCCTGGAGGCGGACTTCAAATGCAAGCTGCTCGACCGCAGCGCCCGCGGGGTCAAGCCCACCGAGGCCGGACGAATCCTCTACCGCTATGCCAAGTCGATCCAACGGCAGATCGAAGAGGCCAGGCGCACCATTCTGGACAATAAGCCGGAGCTGACTGGCAACGTCACGATCGGCCTGGCCCCGCTCAGCTCGGCGGCATTGCTGGCGACTCCGCTACTGATGCAGGTCCGCGAACGCTATCCCGGCATCGTGCCGCACATTTACGACAGCTCCGGGATCATGCTCAGCGAGATGATGCTGAAGGGCAGTATGGATATGGCTGTCCTGTACGGCGATCGCCCGGTGACCGGTCTCGATTACAAGCCGTTGATGCGCGAGTACTTCTATCTTGTCGCGCCCCGCAGCATCTATCCGGAGCAGATGCCTCTGGAGGAGGTTTCGGCGGCGGAGGTCGCGCAATTCGACCTGCTGCTTCCCTATCGGGAGTCCTTCCTGCGCCAGACGGTCGAGCGGGTCTGCGCCGAGGTGGGACTTCGCCCGCGCATCGTCGCCGAGATTCATTCTCAATCGACCCTCTCTTCGGCCATTGCAGCCGGAGTGGGGGCGGCAGTGCTGCCCATGTCGATCGCAAAGGAGTTGCCGAACCTCGACGAACTCTGCATTCGGCGGATCAACGCGCCGTCGGCCTCGCAGCAGATGTCGCTTTGCATTTCCGACAATGCTGCGTTGTCCGATGCTGCATTCGCCGTCTACAAGATATTGCTCGAGATCATCGTCAAGACGTGGGGGCCGTTTGATCTCAACCTGGGCTCGGCGACCATCGTCATGGGCGGCGCAACGTCGGCTCTGGATGGTCCGAAGGACGAGCCATAACGAAACACGATGCGGCAATCCAAAAATCTGAATTTGCCGCCTCAAGGCGGTTGGTTATGGAGGTGTAACGGGGATCGCGACCGCAAGGAGATTACCATGGTGCATGTGATCAAGACATTCGATCGGCCCGCCGCCGAGCTTGTCGAGCGCATCAAGCAGTTTCCTCCGTCCACCCTTCATGAAGCACAGGGACGATCGGGCGCGCTGACCTCCCGCATCAAGCCGATCTATTCCGGGATGCGCGCCTGCGGACCGGCGCTCACGGTGAGCTGCCATCCGGGCGACAACATGATGCTGATCACGGCGATCTCGCTGGCCAAGCCCGGCGACGTGCTGGTGGTCAGCGCGGGCGATCATCCGGAGCAGGGCGGCTTCGGCGAGGTGCTGGCGACGGCCTGTGTCGCCAAGGGCATCGTCGGCCTGGTCACGGATGCCGGCGTGCGCGATGGCCTTGCGGTGCGCGCCACCGGCTTCAACGTGTTCTCCTATGGACTCTGCATGAAGGGCACCGTCAAGGAGACGCTCGGCACCATCAATCAGCCGATCGTCATCGGCGGCATTGCCGTTCGCCCCGGCGATATCGTCAGTGCCGATGACGACGGCGTCGTGATCGTGCCCAAGGAGAACATCGCCGACGTCTGCGTCAAGTCGGCCGCGCGCGAGGAGAAGGAGGCCGGCGTGATGAAGGCGCTCAAGGCCGGCGGAAACATCCTCGAACTGTCCGGCATCGGCAAGGTGCTGGAGTCCAAGGGCTGCACCTTCGGCTGAGCGGTCACGCGCCGCACACGCGCAATGATGGGAGATCAGGTGTCAGCCATTCTCGGCTCGGGGGAGCACCGCTACCGCGTCGTCGACAATTGGGCGAAGCTGCCGGATGGCTGGCAGCTCACCGACGTCGCTTCGGTCGCGGTTGACAGCCGCGATCGCATCTACGTCTTCAATCGCGGCGCCCATCCGATGGTGGTGCTCGACCGCGAAGGCAATTTCCTGCGCAGCTGGGGCGAGGGCGTGTTCAACCGCGCGCACGGCCTGCACATCGATGCCGACGACAATCTCTACTGCACCGACGACGGCGACCACACCGTGCGGAAAAGCACGACCGACGGCAAGGTGCTGCTGACGATCGGCGTTCCCGCAAAGCCCACACCGTTCATGAGCGGCGAGCCGTTCCATCGCTGCACCCACACCGCGTTGTCGCCCAACGGTGAGATCTACGTCTCGGACGGTTATGGCAATGCGCGCATCCACAAATTCACGCCGGACGGGAAGCTGATCAAGAGCTGGGGAGCGCCAGGCACCGATCCCGGCCAGTTCAACATCGTGAACAACATTGTCACCGATGCCGACGGCTGGGTCTATGTCGCCGACCGCGAGAACCACCGCGTGCAGGTGTTCGACGGCAACGGCAAATACGAGACGCAATGGAATAATCTGCACCGTCCCTGTGCGCTGTGCCGTTGCGGCGGCAAACAGCCGACATTCGTCGTCGGCGAGCTCGGCCCCGGCATGGCCGTCAATCGCAAGGTCCCCAATCTCGGCCCGCGCCTATCGATCGTCGACGCCAGAGGCAATCGCGTCGCTCGCCTCGGCGGCGAGAACGGCCCGGGTCTCGAAAGCGGAAAATTCCTGGCCCCGCACGGCATCGCACTGGACTCGAGGGGCGATATGTATGTCGGCGAGGTCGGCGTCACCGATTGGAAGACGAACTTTCCCGACGAGGATATGCCTTCCGTCGTTCGGACGACGCGGTGTCTGCAGAAGTTGGAGCGTATCGAATAGCCAATGAGGCTTGCAAGCAGAATTGATGCTGCTGATGCGGCAGCGTAGCTGCATCCTACACTCCATCAGTTCGATTTCGCCAATTGGCTCTATGCCAGCAAAAGCACGACCTGCGTCTAAAAGACAGCTCTTCGCGCAAAGGGAAGTCTCCCTCCGACCTGGTTTTCAACCGTCCCTCTGTTTAGCGCGTGTAGCGGACATTCTCGTCGCCGAGTTGCGCGATAACCCAATCTGCGAAGGCTCGTACTGCCGATCTTTGTCGGCTGGCGCGCGGGTAGATCAGGCGATGGCCGACGTAGCGGATATCGTTGGCGCGCCCCGCCAACGGCGCAACCAATCGCCCGCTCGCCAGTTCGCGCTCAGCCAGGAGCGTTGACTCCAGGGCGACGCCTAGACCCTCCGCAGCTGTTGCAATGGCCAGAAAGCTGCGATCGAACCTCATGCCGTGGAGTGCAGGGGCTTCCAATCCGTTGGCGGTGAACCATTGGTGCCACTGAACCTGCTTCACGTCGGAGCGGATCAGCGTCTGATTAAGGAGGTCGGCTGGCTTTCGGATCGATTTAGCAATAGAGGGGGAGCAGAGCGGGGTGACCGTTTCCTCCGGTAGAGGAACGACCTCGACGCCTTCGGCGCGCGGCGGACCGTAGACGATATCGATATCGAAATCGTCGTTGCTGAAGCGTGCATAGTCAGTGCTTGCAGCCAGCCGAACCTCGAGCTTCGGATAAGCGGCTAGAAACTGTGCAAGTCGCGGGGCAAGCCATTGCGCGGCAAAGCTCGGCGCGGAATGAACGCGCACCAATTGCGGCCCGCGCGCGGCGACTTCCTCGAGACCGCGGCGGAGCTGATCGAACGCCGCTCCGGTGTGGCGCATCAGGTTTTCGCCGGCCGGCGTGAGCCGCACTGACCGCGCGCTGCGCTCAAACAAAACGGTCCGAAGCGTGTCCTCCAGCTTGCGGATCGCATGACTGACGGCACTCGGCGTCAGGTGAAGCTCATTCGCCGCATCGCGGAACGATCCCGTGCGAGCGGCGGCTTCAAAGGCGCGAATTGCCGATATCGGGACATTCGACAGCATTCCATAAGTGAACCAGATTCATCGATCCGTGACAACTGTGCGTTTGTCTGTTGCGTGTCCGCGAGGCATTCCTAGCCTTGCCAAGGAAAAACAATTTGCGGGAGGAATTGATGCTGCTTAGCGGTAAGACGGCAATCATTTCGGGCGCGGCTTCGCCGCGCGGGATCGGGCTTGCCACCGCCCGCAGGTTCGCTGCCGAGGGCGCTCGGGTCGCCATTCTGGATATTGATGCCGATGCTGCTGCGGATGCCGCAGCATCGCTTGGAAAGTCCCACGTCGGGCTTCGGTGTGACGTTGCCGACAAATCGTCCTGCGAGCAGGCGGTCGCCGGCGCGCTCGAGGCGTTCGGAAGCGTCGATATCCTCATCAACAATGCCGGCATCACCCAGCCGGTGAAGCTCCTCCACATTTCGGCGGCCGATTGGGATCGCATCCAGGACGTCAATCTGAAAGGTGTTCTGTTCCTCTCCCAGGCCGTGATCCCGCATATGCGTGCACGGAAGTCTGGATCGATCGCGTGCATGTCGTCCGTGTCGGCTCAGCGGGGCGGTGGGATTTTTGGCGGCCCGCACTATTCGGCTGCGAAAGCCGGCGTGCTGGGTCTCGCAAAGGCCATGGCCCGTGAGTTTGGCCCGGACGGTATCCGGGTCAATTGTGTGACGCCCGGCCTGATCGGCACCGATATCACCGCCGGCAAGCTGACCGACGAGATGAGGGCGAAGATCCTGGAGGGCATTCCGCTCAATCGCCTCGGCACCGCAGAAGATGTCGCCGGCATCTACACCTTCCTGGCGTCGGATCTCTCCGCCTACGTCACGGGTGCCGTGATCGATGTCAATGGCGGCATGCTCATCCACTGAGCCAGCGAGACAAGGTCCAAATCAATGGAAACGTCTACCAAGCTGACTAACACGCCGAGCCTCGCGGATCGGGCCTACAACGTTCGCCGCAATGCGCTGCGCATGGGCGAGGTTCAGGGCCAGGGCTATATCGCACAGGCGCTGGACATCTCCGACGTGCTCGCCGTGGCCTACTTTCACGCGATGCGCTACCGGCCTGAAGATCCGTCATGGGAGGGGCGAGACCGCTTCCTGTTGTCCAACGGGCATTACGCCATCGCGCTCTACGCGGCGTTGATCGAGGCGGCGATCGTCCCTGAAGAAGAACTCGAAACCTATGGCAGCGACGAGAGCCGCCTGCCGATGTCGGGCATGGCCTCCTACACGCCCGGAATGGAAATGTCGGGCGGTTCGCTCGGACTTGGGCTCAGCATTGCGGTCGGCATGGGCCTGGGGCTGAAGCGCAAGAAATCCGAGGCGCGGGTGTACACCTTGTTCTCCGATGGCGAGCTCGACGAAGGTTCGGTCTGGGAGGCCATCCAGTCGGCGGGCCATTACAAGCTCGACAATCTGATCGGCATCGTCGACGTCAACAACCAGCAGGCGGACGGTCCTTCCACGCAGGTGATGACCTTCGAGCCGCTGGTCGACAAGCTTGAGGCCTTCGGCTGGTTCGTGCAGCGCATCGACGGTAATGATCTCGATGCCGTGGTCGCCGCGTTCGATGCAGCCAAGTCCCATCCCGAACCCAAACCGAGGATGATTGTCGCCGACACGCTGATGGGGAAGGGCGTTCCCTTCCTTGAGCAGCGCGAGAAAAACCATTTCATCCGGGTCGAGCAGCACGAATGGCAGCTCGCGCTTGCGGCGCTGGAAGCCGGGAGGCAGGCATGAAGACCGTCAGATCAGCGCCCCAGCCGGGCAAGCCGCGCCTGACCACCTCAGCCATGATCGCCTCGATCGCGGCCGAGGGACAGAAAACGAAACCGGCGCCCTTTGGCCACGCGCTGGTCGAGCTCGCGCGCAGCCGTCCCGACGTGGTCGGCATGACGGCCGATCTCGGCAAATACACCGACCTGCACATCTTCGCGAAGGAATTTCCGCACCGCTACTACCAGATGGGCATGGCCGAGCAGCTGCTGTTCGGCGCGGCTTCGGGTCTAGCCGCCGAAGGCTTCATGCCGTTCGCGACCACCTATGCCGTGTTCGCCTCGCGGCGCGCCTACGACTTCATTCACCAGACGATCGCGGAGGAAGACCGCAACGTGAAAATCGTCTGCGCATTGCCGGGCCTGACCTCGGGTTATGGCCCGAGCCATCAGGCCGCCGAAGATCTCGCGTTGTTCCGCGCTATGCCGAACATGACGGTGATCGATCCCTGCGATGCGCATGAAATCGAGCAGCTGGTGCCCGCCATCGCGGCGCATCAGGGGCCAGTTTACATGCGCCTGCTGCGGGGTCAGGTGCCCGTCGTGCTGGACGAATACAACTACAAATTCGAGCTCGGCGAGGCCAAGCTGATCCGTGACGGGAAAGACGCCCTGGTCATTTCATCCGGCATCATGACAATGCGTGCGCTCGAGGCGGCGCAATCCTTGAAGAACGACCGCATCGATACCGCGGTGCTGCATGTTCCAACCATCAAGCCGCTCGACGCTGCGACGATCTTGCGTGAAGCCGATAAGTCCGGCCGCCTTGTCGTCGTTGCCGAAAACCACACGACAATCGGGGGGCTCGGCGAGGCGGTCGCCGCACTCCTGATGCGTTCAGGCGTTCATCCGCCTTTCCGCCAGATCGCATTGCCGGACGAATTTCTTGACGCCGGCGCACTTCCGACGCTGCACGACCGCTACGGCATTTCCACCGCCGAAGTCGCAAGGCAGATCAAGCGGTGGCTTTAGCGCACCGGCACTAAGCGCCAGTCAGGCCAAATCCGAGTGAAGAGTTCCGCCCGCTGCATGTTGCGGCGGACGATGGCTGTTGCCCGAATGCGGGCGGTCGAAGAGCCCGGACAGCTGAAAGCCAGCGCCGGCTCATGCAGCCGGCACAACGTCAATGCAGGATCAGGAGGAAAACATGACTGTTTCCAAGCCCGGAAGCATCAGCCGCCGTTCGCTCTTGATGGCGGCCACGGCCGTACCACTCTGCGGGATTCTGACCCGCCCGGCGTCAGCCGCCGAGTTCGTCTACAAATTCGCGACGGGACAGGATCCGACCCATCCGGTGAATATAAGGGCGCAGGAAGCGATCGACCGCATCAAGGAAGCGACCAGCGGTCGCCTGGAGATCAGGCTGTTCCCCGCCAACCAGCTTGGCTCGGACACCGAGCTCTTGACGCAGGTTCGCAGCGGCGGCGTCGAGTTCTTCAATCAATCGTCCTCGATCCTTGCCACCCTGGTGCCTAGCGCCGGCATTGTGAACACCGGCTTCGCGTTTACTGATTACGACAGCGTATGGAAGGCGATGGACGGCGATCTCGGCACCTACATCCGGGCGCAGATTGCCAAGACGCCGATCATGGCGGTGTCGAAGGCCTGGGACAACGGCTTCCGCCAAGTGACCTCGTCCGGCCGTGAGATCCGCACCCCGGATGACCTGAAGAATTTCCAGATCCGCGTGCCACCCGCGCCTCTGCTGACCTCGCTGTTCAAGGCGCTCGGCGCCGGACCAACGCCGATCAACTTCAACGAGGTCTATTCCGCGCTGCAGACCAAGGTCGTGGACGGCCAGGAGAATCCGTTACCGATCATTGCGACCGCGCGGCTCTACGAAGTGCAGAGCACGTGCAGCCTGACCGGTCACGTCTGGGACGGCTATTGGATCCTCGGCAACAAGCGAGCCTTCGAGCGCCTGCCCAAGGATGTGCAGGAGATCGTGACTCGGGAGCTCGACCGCTCTGCGGTCGACCAGCGCGCCGACATCGCAAAGCTCAGCCAGTCCTTGCGCGCCGATCTTTCCGCCAAGAGCCTCAAGTTCGTCGACGTCGATCGTGCTGCTTTTCGCCAGGCGTTATCCAAGACGAGCTTCTATTCTGATTGGAAGGGCAAGTTTGGCGAGGAGGCGTGGTCGCAGCTAGAAAAAGCCGCGGGCCAGCTATCATGAGCAGCATGAGCCATACGCCGCCTGTCGATGCCGGTATGGCGGCCGGCACGTCTCAAGCAGGCTCGCGCAGTTGGGTGATCACAGCGAATATTATGCTCGGCCATGTCGTCGCCGTCCCGGCAGCACTGCTCGTGCTGGCCGAGATTGCGGTGCTGTCTGCCGGAATCGTGGGTCGATACGTGTTTCGCTCGCCCATCGTGTGGTCCGACGAGCTGGCGGGGATCCTCTTCCTCTGGCTCGCGATGCTGGGATCGGTGATTGCGTTCCAGCGCGGAGAGCACATGCGCATGACCGCGATCGTCGGCGTTCTCCGTGCCGAAACGCGTGCGTTCCTGGACACCGTCGCGGCCGCAGCATCGCTAGCCTTCCTCGTCCTGGTCGTCTGGCCGGCCTATGAGTTCGCCGCCGACGAGGCATTCGTGACGACGCCCGCGCTCGAGATCGTCAACAGCTGGCGCGCGGCGGCGTTGCCGATCGGGATCGGACTGATGCTGGTCGCAGCGGTACTCCGCCTCATCCGCATCGCAAGCCTGCGCAGCTTGTTCGCTTCCTTGGCGCTCGTTGCGGGCATCATTGCGACCTTCGTTCTGCTCGCTCCGGCCTTGAAGCCGCTCGGCAATTTGAACCTCCTGATCTTCTTCGTCTTCGTCGTCGGCGTGATGGTCTTTGCGGCCGTTCCCATCGCGTTCGCATTCGGCCTAGCCACCGTCGGCTATCTCGCCCTGACAACCAGCACGCCCGACGTGGTGATGATTGGACGAATGGACGAGGGCATGAGCCACCTGATCCTGCTTGCCGTGCCTCTCTTCGTCTTTCTCGGCTTGCTGATCGAGATGACGGGCATGGCACGCGCCATGGTCAGCTTCCTGGCAAGCCTTCTGGGCCACGTGCGCGGCGGGCTGCATTACGTGCTGGTCGGCGCGATGTATCTGGTCTCGGGGATTTCCGGCTCCAAGGCGGCGGATATGGCTGCGGTGGCCCCGGTCCTGTTTCCCGAGATGCGGCAGCGCGGGGCCAAGCCGGGCGATCTCGTTGCGCTCCTCGCCGCGACGGGCGCGCAGACCGAAACGATCCCGCCGTCACTGGTTCTCATCACGATCGGCTCCGTGACAGGCGTTTCGATCTCGGCGCTGTTCACCGGAGGGTTGCTCCCGGGCGTGGTGCTGGCCGTTATGCTCGCCGCCGTCGTGTGGTGGCGATACCGCAGCGAGGACCTGTCGCACATCAGAAGGGCGAGCGGGCGGGAGATCGGCCGCGCCTTTGTGATCGCCATTCCGGCCATCGCGCTGCCGTTCGTGATCCGCACTGCGGTAGTCGAAGGGGTTGCGACAGCGACGGAGGTCTCGACCATCGGCATCCTGTACTCCGGCTGCGCGGGTCTACTCATTTACCGGCAGTTCGACTGG
Source organism: Bradyrhizobium sp. cir1 (assembly GCF_014198245.1). Lineage (GTDB taxonomy): Bacteria > Pseudomonadota > Alphaproteobacteria > Rhizobiales > Xanthobacteraceae > Bradyrhizobium. Next base: position 202,754 of record NZ_JACIHE010000011.1, on the reverse strand, counting down.
CGTCGCATCTATCCGATGTTGGTCGAGACGGCTTCGCTGTCTGGGGCAATTCTGCTCATCATTGGCGCAGCCACAGGCATGGCTTGGGCACTGACTCAATCAGGATTTTCTGCCTCTCTAGCAAAGTTCATGACCAGCCTTCCCGGAGGAGTCCCTGTCTTTCTGGCGGTCACCATCGTGACCTTCGTGATCCTGGGCAGCGTGTTGGAAGGGATCCCGGCCATCGTGCTGTTTGGTCCGCTGCTGTTCCCGATCGCGCGGCAGGTCGGGGTGCACGATGTCCACTACGCAATGGTGGTCGTCCTCGCCATGGGCATCGGCCTGTTCGCGCCGCCATTTGGGGTCGGTTACTACGCAGCCTGTGCCATCAGCCGCATCAACCCGGATGAGGGCATGAAGCCCATCGTTGGCTACATGGTAGCCTTGTTGATCGGGACATTCATTGTGGCCGCCGTGCCCTGGCTATCGATCGGCTTCCTTTGAGGGCCTCGCGCGGCAAGCTGCTAGGCCCTTCGTCAGGCGAATTTCGGCAGATGCAGCGGAAGACCGTCGCAAGGCATGTTAGCCGATCGGATAACTGACCTCGTCAGCTTATCGACAGCTGAGGTTCCTAGCATGCGAACGTCTCGATCTAGCCGATAGAGCCGCCGCATTGGCTGAGACCAAACATGTCGTGAAGTTCATTGAATACAGAACGGGCCCAGCCTCGCGCTGGCATACCTTCCGAATCCGAAAGCACCGAGCCAACGTCTGGGGCCTCCGGGCAGTCCCCCTCGTGCCTACCCCAGTGGGCGTCAGCCTTGGCTCGATGGGCCACAGGAGCGGCCGCCGCCGACCGCGTCTCGTCCCAGGACCGCGTCCTGGCGAGCTGGGCAGCGCAAGATGGGCAGGGCGAAGGCGAGAATAGGCAAGAGGCGGTCAGCCGGACGAGGGCATGGCGGGACGACGGTGATGTCAGAGACGAGCTGAATTTGTCGTCATTGTCCCTGACTGCCTTGCCGGCCTCACTCCTGCCCAGGCTCCGAACCCTCAATGTCATCGGTAACCAGTTGACCAGCCTGCCGGCCCAGCTTCCAGGTGGTCTTCGGGACCTCTACGCCTCTGACAACCGGCTGACTAATCTGCCCGCCCTCCCGAGCAGGCTCCGGCACCTCCACCTCATGGCCAACGAGCTGGCCAGCCTGCCGGCAGAGCTGCCATCCAGGCTCCGCAGTTTGACTGTCGATGGCAACCAGCTGACTAATCTGCCCGCCCTTCCGGCAACGATCGAGGAGTTCTCCGCCGGCAATAATCAGCTCACCAGTCTGCCCAACCTTCCAGCCAGGCTCCGCCGCCTGGACGTCAGCGAAAATCAGCTGACCAGCCTGCCCGATCTTCCACCCAGATTGCGGTACCTGGACGCGAGCGACAACCAACTGACAAGCCTTCCCGACATTCCGGACAGACTTCAATACTTGGACGTCAGCGAAAATCAGCTGACCAATCTGCCCGAGACACTCCCCGTCAGCCTTGAAATGCTCGGCGCCAGCAATAATCAGCTGACCGGCCTGCCCGCGACCGTGCTGACGCAGCTCGGCAGCGCGTCCAGCATCGACCTGCGGTCTAATCCGATACCGGCCCCGGTGCTCGCCGATTTGGCGACAGCCACGCGCGGCGCGGACTATGCCGGCCCGCAGGTCTTGCTGTCGATGCCGCTTCAACCGGTGGAACATCAGCCCCGGCTACTCCAGGAGGTTGTCGCAGATTGGCTCGCGGCCGAGCCCGGCGCAGTAGACGCGTGGCAGGGCTTCGCCGAAGAGCCGGGTGCGCAGGACTTCGCACTCTTTCTCGAAAGACTCGCAGGCACCGTGAACTATGGTCATCAGGCGTTCCGCGACCAGGTGGCCGAGAATCTGCTGCAGGCTGCGATGAGGCCGCAGCTGCGCAAGCAGCTTTTCGAGCTGGCCAATGGATCGACTGCGTCCTGCGAGGACCGCATCACTTTGACCTGGAACGGCATGCAGACCGCACGCCTGAACGCTGATGTCAAGGAAGGGCTCTATGACAATCGGCTCGAGCAGCTGCTCCAACACGGCCGTGTCATGTTTCGTTTGGAGGCGCTTGACGACATCGCACGCGAGAGGGTCAGCTCGCTCCGTCGTGCCGACCCAGAGGCCAATATCGACGAGATCGAGGTCTATCTTGCCTATCAGACCCAGCTACGGGATCAGCTAGAACTGCGCCACATCGCCCCGGATATGCGCTTCTTGAATCTCGCTGACGTCACGCCGGACGACGTTGCCAGGGCTGAGACGTCGGTGCAGGAACAGGAAGCGACGGGTTTCGCGGATTTTCTGGCAACGCGCTGGGAGCCTTGGGATACGGTGGCGAGGCGGATCGCCCCCGATGATCATGCCGCGATGCGGGACCGGCTTGCGGATGCGCTGGAAGATGAGTTTCCGACGCGCTTGAACGAGCGACTCGCGGAGCATGGCCTGACGGATGATGCCGATGCCCGGCGGGTGGCCGGAGCCCAGATCCTCAGCGAAATCGCACGTGAGATCAAAGGCGAGCTGATGCACAAAGTTCTGCGGGAGCACGGCCTCGAGCCTTGACGATGTGATAGCCGCCCCGATCATGCAGTCGCGGCGCCGGCTTCATAGAGCTGATGGACGGCGGCATCGGCCTCGTAGACGGCACAGCAATTCATCCGCTGCTGATTCGACGGCGGGCGATGATTTTGCAATGGATTCCCATGGATTGCCGACATTTTCACTCTAAATATGTTTATTATCAGTAGGTTATGCGTATTTACTTCGATTTTTTGCCAGCCAAGTACATGGCACATCACATGAAATTAGAATCGTTGCTCGCTATCGTCAGGGTTGAAATATCGCCTGCCTAATCGGACGACGCAAATCACTGACGGTGACGAGCTCAGAGCCATCAGGCGGAAGACGGCTTTGCCCGGCGAAGCAGAAAGTAGGGAGATCGCACTCTGGAAAGATCCCAATGGTCGCGCGCGGCCACTTAAGCTTCCGCGGGGAGATCATGCGCTGCTCGTGACGTTAACAAGCCGCTGGGTCGAACAGTTCACTTTAGATGGAAGGGGGGATGGAACGTCGACGATGGAGTTTCAGTTCGGATCGGCTCATGGCGTTCGAATTCCAAAAGCGCCAGCATGGCTCGGCTTACCGACCTGAGATGCCTGGCGAGGGTCGGTGTCGCTCGAGGAGTGAACGGAGCATCAGATGGCAATATCAAGTAAACTGGTCAGCCTCCTGAAGAAAAACTTACGGGATGTTCCAGAGCCAAGAAACTACCAGAAACTTCGAAAACGACTGATCGAGATCCAACCTTCGCGGCGGGCACCCAGGATCAAGGAAAGTCCAGAGAACGCTCGTCGTGTGGGCATTTCGGTGGGGCACACTGAGGAGTGAACGTGTGGACTTGCACCGATGCTGCGAGCCCATGAATCGGCAATCGCCTTGGCCGCCGGATATTGCGGACCATTCTCTCAATCGCGGCTCGTTGCCGAGAAGTCCGCCCTTCAGGCCGGCGCGTCGTAGGTAACGAGATAGTGCTCCGGAAACGGCCTTCCCGCGTAGTCGATGTCCGCGGCCGGACGCACGCCTGGAATTTGCAGGATGCGGCGAACGATTTCCGGAACCTGGATGCGGCTGATCGGGTTGCCGAGACGGGTGTGCATCCCGTAGCCCAGATGCATGTATCCGCCCAAGCCCGCAACATCGTCATGGTGCCGCTCGGCAAACTGAAGAAGTCATCGAAGAATGTGCGTAAGATGCCACATTCGCTGGCGGAGATCGACGCTCGCCGCCAACGGTTTTGATGCGTCGGGTACTGATAGAGAGGTGGACTTAGGCTCCTTGGGTCCTGTCTTCAGATCGCTAACGGAGCCGCGCCCTTTCCGCTTGGCTCTTGGGATTGATCCCGTAGCGCTTAGCCAGCGATCTTAATCGCTCTTGATTATTTGTATTCCTCGACGGACCGCCTCCTTCGCGGTGGCGCAGCCGTGTAAAATTTGTCATGGCGCTTCCTTCGAGTCATCCGATAGGGATGCACCATCAAAGCCCGGAACTGAACATCTAGCGAACATGAACCCGCGGTAAGCGCGCCGCAGGCAAGCGGACGATGATCTGGCTGTCCGTGATGTCGATGACCTCCTTGCGCTTCCTCCCGTCGTCGTACCGCAATTCCAACGTCACTCCCGATGCAGATGGTGCAAAGGGCTCAGGTGTAAGGCTGATCCGCCCCTCTCCCAAATTCAGAATGATCGGTCGATCCGCCCGAAATCGGGCGTCGAGCAGCACCAAGTCCAATCGGAGAGACTGGAGCCGCAGGTTGAGCCGTCGCCGCACGCCATCACGTGGCCAGATACGCAGGGTGTGAGCGAACGTTTCCATCGTGCCACCGTAACAGACCTGCCCAAAGATGGGATCGTCGGCAACGATCGTCGCAGCAGCGCGGACCGCCCCACAAAATCCCAGGTCGATCTCGCACGAGTAATACCACGTTCCACGGTGATGCGGCTGACCGAGCCATGTGGTCCCGCTCGGCGCCGGCTCGAAGCCGCCACCGGCCGCGCCGTCATTCTCCTCGCCCGGATACCAATAGCCATGACCGGCCGACGCAGGGCCGCTGTTCAGCAAAGCCCAAGCGCTGAGTTGCGATGCATAGCCGAGACGAACGAGCGGATGCGGGTCGTCTGCATCGTTCAGAGCATGATCAAGCAATGCCCAGCCGCCCATCTGCGCCATGTAAGTCAACGTATAGGCGTCGCCCGCAGTGCTGCGATAATCGCTGCCCAGGTAGTAATAAGCAGGTTCCAGCCAGCCACGGCAGAACAGATTTGCAGCGATCTGGCGCTCCGCGAAGGCGCGCGCTGCCGCCTTCCAAACTCCCATGGCGACAGGGTCGTCAAGGGCCGAGCGCGCCAGTGCCTGTGTTGATTCGAAGGCTGTGGAATCGAACGGATATTCCGACTTGAACAGGTCCGCCTTTGCATCGACGAAGGCGCGCACCTTACGCGCCCAGTGCGCCTCCAAGGTCGCTGCCTCGCGCGTCAAGCCCGCAGTCGTTAGCGCCGAAACCAGTTCGGGGATCACAACTTCGTTGCAGAAGCCGGTGCCGTAGGCAGACCACATTACCACGCGCATCGGCACGGTGAACATGGCCAGCGCCGTACCGTAGGCGCGTACCAAATAATCTCGTGCGCTCTGGCGGGTGGGTATCGCGGGATGGTCACGCGCGATGCGGTGCATGGCCAAATAAATCGCGAAGATGTGCGGATAGTCATAAGGCCGCCAGATGTGCAGGCGGCCCTTTGGGCCGGGATCGCTACTTTCTCTGTTCTGCTTCCAATCGGGTATGCCGTAGAGGCCGTAGGCGTATGCCTCCTGTGTGGTACGCTGCAGCCCGCCCCAGACGAACGTATCTATGTACCGATCCAGTGCCGCCACTTCCGCCACATCAGGATGCTCGGCATTCTTGGTCGCGAGGTAAGCGGGCTTGCTCAGCCCGGGATCGTCGCACGTCACCTCGTAGATGCGCCAGCCTTTGATCCGGTCGTAATTGTCCGGGCCAAGCAGGACCTGCGTATCCATATTCCACTCGCCAAACAAACCGTCGTACCATTTGGACGGGTCACGATGCTGCCGTTTCACGATGAAGGTTGCGCGCTTCTTCATCATCGTCTCGACGGGCTCGGTAGCGAAGAATTCAAGAAAGGTCTGGCGCGCACCCGGCTGGTGCAGAGTCAGCCGGTTCTCGCCCAATCGCGAAAAGCGAACCCGCCACAGTCGCCTGCCAGCCCGATCCGGCAACCGTTGCACCAGCGTGTCGCCAGTAAATTCCGCTTCGATTCGCTCCACCGGAATGGAGGACGCGAGCGCAATGTCGACATGCAGGTCGTTGGGAACCGTCATGCCCGGCATTACTTCCACGTCCACCAGACCGGCGTCCGCGATAGCCCTGCGCGCCGCCTCGTAATCGGTAACCCACTGGAAGCGGAGACGGTAACGCCGTTGCTCGCCCGGCGACAGGGACAGGGAATGGGTCGGCTGTCGCCAGCGAGTCCCGCCCGCCATTGCCTCGCAGGCGGCCGCCCCGCCCAAGATGTAGGCGCACCACGTCCCACTGGCTTCGGTCGAATCCTTGTGGACATCCCAATATTCCAGTGACGTGTCCGCTTCCGGTAAGAGCATGAGGTAGGGACCGGTGCTGTTGCCACGAATCCAGAAGATGTGCGACCCATGCCCCGAGACGAAGCTGTGCTTCAAAACAGCCGCCGATACCGGTTGCCCTGCCGGAAATTCGGTGTTCATCGGCATGGGCAAAAAGAGGTCGCCAACCTCCACGCTCGCCATGCCGTCGTTCCGCAGCATGACCTCCCACGTCAATCCAGCCTCGTCGACTGCAAGGCGGGTTGTGAGAAGGACGCCGGCATCGCGGGCTGCTAGTTCAAGAGCCGCGCTATGCATCGGCTTCGTTGCATCAACGCCGGTTCGAAGCGTATGCCACTCGGATCCGGCACGCCGAACTCTAGCGTGAGCCTTCCCCAGCACGGCTCCAGGCCGGACATAATCCGTGTCATACGCATCGTTACGATAACGCAACGAGGTAATGCCGTCTTGTGTGCACCCAACGACGAAGGGAGAGTCGGCCGCCTTCAACACCATGGCACCTTGCGCTGCGGCTGATTGGGTGTAGGCACCGTAAACGCCCCCGAACAACGCTCCACTGCTGCCCAACAGCATCGCACGACGAGTATACGTACAGGCTTTAGACATGCCATTGATCTTCGTCATAAACCGTATCCGGTATTGCTACATACGGAGGATCAAGGCGTGCCGTTTCCCGCCGTAAACGTCAACGCGACAAAGCGACATACGTTGCGAACAGCAAAAAAGCGATCAAGCGTGGCAACATGCCCGCGCGATCCGTGAGCTTGGAGCATACTTGCATACCATGCACTAGCGCTCGACTAAGCGAAAATAAGCGTCAAGACCCGGCGATGATCGGTGTCTCGTCCTGTCGCGCTGACATCGTCAGTACGGCTTGTCGGACCAATGCGACTTTGCTCCGGTCATTGTCAACGCACGCCAAAAGCGCTTGGTTGTCTGCCGCGCTGGTAGTTTCGATTGACCAGAGCTCCGCAGTTACCAAGCAACACTAATCGCCACGTTATGAGGTCTGAGCCGATAACCCGTGCGAGAGCAACTTCTGGCCGGATGCCAAGCATAAGTCCAGTTGTCAGACTGCCGACGCCGTCACCCAAGTCGAGGGGCGGGTGAAGGATCTCTGCTACCCGTGGCGCGGTTGGCAAGAGATCACACGTCCGCGCTGCAACGTCGCGGACGGGCCCTGCCGCACCTCCAAAAGCGGCGCCGAATTGCGTGACAACGCGCTCAATGTCGGTCAGGGGCGCCCTGACACGAACAGCAAACACGCAACGGCCTTCATTGCTCGCAAAGTTGGCTGGAATCTATCGGTGACAAATTGGCCAAGGGCGCCGATCAACCAACCCGAAATGCCCTGCTGACGTAACTCAGTCGGCCAGAGTTTGCGGCTCCTTCTGCATGCTTTTCTTGTTCATCGGAAACAGCACCTGAGCCGCTTGCCCCAAAGGCTCAGATCAGAGACGACGGAAGCAGGTAGAGCGTTCGTGGACGTGATGAGTTCGCTGTCATTGCAGTCTTCGTCTGACAGCTTCGATGTATTGATCACACGGGATCTGGCGACCATTGAGGAGGCGGGCCGTTGGGAGATTATCGAGAACACTTGGTCTGCGTGATCGCTCCTGGCCATGTGGCAGAGAAGGGTGTGGGTATAATAAGGACATCACTGGTCCTTACTGTCACTTCCTGGCCAGATATTTTACCGACGTGGTTGAAGTCTCAAGGACTATCTCCGGACGATGTAACGCTTGGAGCCCGATATGATCAGCACTATCTGGCACTGCCTGCCGTCTTGAGCGGAAGGTCCCTTCTTGGTGCACCGGAGATCGTGATTGGCGGTCTCGTGCGTGGTGGCCTGCTCAAGGCCCTTCCGAACTCACGTGTGCCAAGTGGGATGCAGTATAACGCCTATTCATTCGACCGTAGCGACAACCCTGACCTGGCCCATGCATTCTGTCGCTGGCTCGTGAGACTTTGCCGGGACGAGACCAAGCTGATCCCATCATGTGCTCCGATCCCATCTCGGGAGATTTAATTGATTTACTCTTTTTGCATCGGCCCGATCGTTCAATCTCTCTAGCATCTTCCAAGCGCGAATGAGCGCAAGCCCGTTCACGAGTGAGGCGATGCAAGTGCAGCAAACCCCGCAAGTAAATCGGTCGCGGCGCCACCATTGAAGGCCACCAAGGATGCTGCTTGGGACTTCAGGAAAGGGTCGCGCCGATCTCACTGTCAGACACCGACAGTGAGCGAACCCACTCAGGCTCCTTCCAGGCCAGGGCAACCCAGACGCGTTATTGATTGCGGATCGCTTTGGTGGAAGGCTGTACAGTCAAGCGATAAATCACGAGGTGAGCCGCTCCGAGCTCCTCGATCGGTGTGCCGCAAGCAGGGCAGTGGTAGTTTCCTTGGATGCCGCGTTCAGACGTAAGCTCAAGACGGCTAAAGCCAGCACCGCATTCCAAGCGCGTCACATCGCTCTTTTTCATGCGTGGCCTCCTCGCGCTGGCAATCGTCACATTTCTTTAACATGTGCTTCGTTATCGCGCATCTCCCTGGGACGGCCTTTCAAGCACAATCAACATTGTGGACCTGCTGACGCCTGAACAAATCGGACATCCGACAAAAAATTTCGAACGAAACTGACGGCGCTCCTTCGTAGAATGCGTGACGCTCAAATCATTAGCTACGAAGCTTCTCGTCGTCATCGTGGCACTGGCAAGTGCTTTTCGTCGAATTCTGGCTTATCGCCGCAGAGTTTCTGCGTTGTGAGGCGCGAAAGACGATTAGGGCCTGATGTTCCAGGCGGCGCCATCGATCGGCAGGGCTAGAGCGCGGCCGTCGCGTCTTTTAAGAGCGAATTAAGCCAAGCTGGATTTTATGCCTCCCGGGCAGGAAGCTTAGGTCAGCGGGGCGTGTGATGAGTGCTGCGAACAGGCAATCCGTGGAATCAGATACCAGGCTGCCCAATGACATGCCGATCCTGCGGCGCAAGTGGCAAGCTGCGCTCGAGCCCGGCGAAACGCTTCCCCGCTACGAAAATGTGCTGCTGGGGAGCCTCGGGCGGCTTGCCGATCATCTTGTGCTGCTCAGGTGTGACGATGGCGCGTTTGCTGTTTCGCGCACTGGCCGTTATGTGCAGAACTGGTTGGGCGATGCCCGCTGGGACATTCCGCTTGATGCGTTGCGTCCAGACTGCGCGGCATCCCTCACCGAGGCGGCCTCGAATGCGATTGCAAACAACCATCCCTATCTCGCAACCGCTCATTGCGTGCAAGCCGGCATGGTACGGACCTACGACGTGCTGGCGCTGCCGACCTTATCGCGTTGGGCCGGTACGCTGGTCGGCGTCTATGTCAACGAGCGCGCTACAGAATACAATTTGATCGATGCAATCTTTTGCAAGACCGACGATGGCGTTATCGCGCTCTCAACCGTTCGCGATCCCGCAGGCAGGCCATTTGATTTTCAAGTTGTGCACAACAATCAGGCAGCCGCAAGGCTCCTCGGTGTGGAAGAGGGCAGCCTGCTGTGGCAGCGCCTCGGCAATGCAGACCATCTGCTTTGTTCGGAAGAGGTGATGGAGCGGTTGGGCGCCGCGGTCGCGAATGAATTCGGTGACCAGTTCGAGCTCGAATACGGTGATCAGAGCCTGCGCTTGCGCCTCAGTGCCTTCGGAGACATCGTGTCCGTGGTCATTTCCGACGTTACGTCGTTCAAGCGCCGGGACGCCTCGTTCAGGTTGCTGTTCGACAGTAATCCGATGCCGATGTGGGCGTTAGATGCCGAGACAATGGACTTCGTGAGGGTCAATGACGCGGCAGTGCAGCACTATGGCTATGCTCGCGAGACCTTCCTGCGAATGAAAGTTCAGGAGATCTGGCCAGACGACGAGCGGGTCAGCTATACGCGGGCGCTGCGAGAAGCGGGCGACATCTCTCAGTCCGAACATCCCTGGCGCCATGTCAGGGCTGATGGCACTGAGATTTCTGCGCTGACCTTTGGGCGGCGCCTCATGATCGAGGGACGCGAGGGCTATCTGGTTGTGGTGGTCGACATCACCGAACGGCGCAAGGTCGAGGCCCGCATCGCCCATATGGCACTTCACGACGGGTTGACCAACCTCGCCAACCGCGCACTCCACCAGAGGTGGCTCGGAGAGGCACTCGAAAGCGCTAATGCAGCCGGCAACCGTGTCGCGGCGCTGTGTATCGACCTCGACCTCTTCAAGAACGTCAACGATTCGTTCGGCCACCTCATCGGCGATCACCTGCTCGAGCAAGTGGCCGACCGGCTGCGGTCCAGGGTGGCCGGCAACAACCTGGTGGCACGGCTCGGCGGCGACGAATTCTCGATCATTCTCACGGATGATACCTCGCCGACGCATGTGAGCCAATTCGCGGGCGACCTGATCAGAACATTGAGTGCGCCATACGAGATTGACGATAACGAGGTCATTATCGGTGCCTCGGTCGGAATCGCGCTGTCACCAGGCGACGGCGCGATCAGCGCCGAGTTGATGCGTAACGCCGATATCGCGCTCTATCGCGCCAAAGAGGATGGCCGCGGAACGCATCGCTTTTTCGAGCGGGAGATGGATCAGCAGGTGCAGCGACGGCGTGAGATGGAGCTTGATTTGCGCCGCGCCTTTGCCAGCAGCGAGTTCGAGCTGTACTATCAGCCGCTGGTCGAGATTGCGAGCGACAAGATCTCAGGTTTCGAAGCGCTTCTGCGCTGGCCGCACCCAGGGAAGGGCATGATCTCGCCGGCCGAATTCATTCCCCTTGCGGAAGAAATCGGGCTGATCGGGCCACTCGGGGAATGGGTGCTGCGCGAAGCCTGTAAGGAGGCGGTAAAGTGGCCTTTAGAGATCAAGGTCGCGGTCAACCTGTCGCCGGTGCAATTCCGTAGCCGCAATCTGGTTCAGGTGGTGATTTCAGCGCTGGCGAATTCCGGCTTGGCCCCGAAGCGGCTCGAGCTTGAAATCACAGAATCGGTGTTTCTGGCGGAGACGGAGGCAAATCTTGCGATCCTGCACCAACTCCGCGAGCTCGGCGTCTCCATATCGCTGGATGACTTTGGAACGGGCTATTCGAGCCTCAGCTACTTGCGCAGCTTTCCCTTCGACAAGATCAAGATTGATCGCTCCTTTGTGAAGGATCTGGCGAAACGCTCCGATTGCGGGGCCATCGTGCGGGCGATCTCGGGCCTCGGCCGGAGCCTCAACATCACGACGACAGCGGAAGGGGTGGAGACCACGGAGCAGCTCGATTGGCTTCGGGCCGAGGGTTGCAACGAGGTGCAAGGATTCTTGTTCAGCGGCGCCAGGCCAGCCGCCGAAGTGGGGCAGCTCTTGTTTCGCTTTGGCGCAAAGGCGTCCAGAGCGGCCTGATCGCCGTGCCGCAGGAACAGCTTCGTCACGTTGAGGCTTCGCAAATCGAACCCGATCAGGCCACGAGGTCGCCCGTAGCCGTCTCTGCCCCCAGGAGGTGATCTCCGACACTTCTCGCGCGCCTTCACTGCGGGAAGGCGTGGTGCCAAGACGTCAAGGGGGCTTCAGCGCTCTTGGCGGCAGCCGGCACCAGATGCACGATCCGATACCCGTTCTGATGCAGGTAGCGCAGGAACGCAGGCAGCATGGCCGCCGTCCGCGTCTGGGCATCATGCAGCAGAATGATGCCCTTACGAGCGGCCTCGAGCCGCTCGATCAGGATTGTGAGCTCCTGCTCTGGAGTTATGTTCTCCCAATCGCTCGCCCAAAGGTCAGCTCCGAACACGACAATTCCGCGCGCCTGCAAGAGATCGAGCGTCGCAGGTGTCGCGTCGAAGTAGGGGAACCGGAAGAACGGTGTCGAGGGCATTTTGGTGGACACACCGTTGAGTGCCATTTCGACGGCGGCGATACCGCGCTCGATGTCCTCTTTCGCCTGCTCGAACGAGATTTTCGACATCTTCGGATGCGACCAGCTGTGGTACGCTACGGTGTGCCCCTGGGCGGCCACACGCCGCACGAGTTCGGGAAATTCCGCCGACGATCGGCCGACCAGAAAGAACGTGGCTCGCGCGCATTCCTGGGCGAGCGCAGCCAGCACCTTATCCGTGTTCGGGGACCGCGGTCCGTCATCGAAGGTGAGGACGACTTCATGGTCCGCCAGAGGAAGCGTCTCTGGAAAGTTCTTCAGCCCCACGCGCGGGAAGAGCGCGGCATCGACAGCGAGCACCCGCGCCGTGCCGAGCGCATCCCGCCGATTGCAGCTAGAGGCGTCTGACATGGCAGTACCGGCGAGCAACGCCAGCCCAGCGCAGCCGATGCGAAAAGCTAATCTAGGCAGGCGCAACTCCGTCATTACGCGTTAGTGCGACCTCGATCGGTTGGCGAGCCCCGTGGTACTCAGCAGACTATCTGACTGGCATCGCGGGATTTCGGCGCATCGAGGCCATGTCGTGCGCAAAAAGGTCGTCGAACGTCCGTTATCCGCTCGAACCGCGCCCGCTGCCTGACTTGCTTGAGCTGGGGGTGGCCCTGATGCGACATGGCGTGTGATCGCTGATGTAAGCGTGACGGGATGGATTTCCGGGTTTCCTGTGACGAGAGTCGCTGCTTCTCGCGTACGCATTTATCAAGCTCGTTGGAGTTCCTCCTAGCTTTAAGGTCACGTGGGAATGCAGGTCAATGTGTTGGGCGCCGAGCGTCGGGGGCGATGGAGTTACGACGAGAAGGTCCGCCTTGTCGAAGAGACCTTGCAGCCCGACGAGACGGTCTGCGGGGTGGCACGCCGGCACGGGGTGGCTGATAGCTGCTGTTCACCTGGCGTCGACAAGCGTGCCAGGGGCGACTGGGCGGAGATGCTGCGCCTGCTCTTATTCCCGTCGAGATCACACCTGTAGTGGCTCCGATATCGAGCGGCGCACCACAACTGGCGTCTTCACCGCCTGCGCAGCGTGCAAGGGCTGGAATCATCGAGATTGATCTCGGGGCGGTTGGACAACTGCCGGGTTGTCATGAGGTCATTCAATGCGATCGACCGGCCTCCCTTGAGTGACGGCAGAAGAGGCTTCACCGAACCGTGAGCTCCCAGATGATGCGAATGTGCCCCCCTTCAATCGATGGTCGGAAAATATGCATGTTTCTAACGCGCAGCTTACTGTCATCGATCACGTTCAGGACGCGCCCAATATCTCCCTGATCAGAAAAGACGACATACATTAGGCCATCAGCCTTGAGCCAATTAAACGAAAAGCGCACGTATCTGGTGCGATTTCTGGTGCGGTGATTCCGATCCGGCGAAATGGGGGCTGTTATTGAGTTATTTGCTGGGCCTTTTGGGATGCGTATCGAAAGTTATGCGTCGTACCAACCCGCGAAGCTAGGGAAATTTTCGAACAGATTCGCCGCGGTGGTGAACCGTTCTTGCAAGCTTAACCACGTGGTCGTGCCAGTTGGCGGCGACGAATAATCCATGGCGTGTCGATTAGGGCCGCCTGACGCCGCTCGTCCTTAAAGCTGTCTAGGACTCGAAGGCTGGAAGCGGATAGTTGTCGATGTGATATCGCCTTGGCCGCTGGATATTGCGGACCATTCTCTCAATCGCGGCTCGTTACCGAGAAGTCCGCCCTTCAGGCCGGCGCGTCGTAGGTGACGAGATAGCGCTCCGGAAACGGCCTTCCCGCGTAGTCGATGTCCGCGGCCGGACGGACGCCCGGAATTTGCAGGATGCGGCGAACGATTTCCGGAAGCTAGATGCGGCTGATCGGGTCGCCGAGACGGGTGTGCATCCCGTAGCCCAGATGCATGTATCCGCCCAAGCCCGCAACATCGTCATGGTGCCGCTCGGCCAACTGAAGAAGTCACCGAAGAATGTGCGTAAGATGCCACATTCGCTGGCCGAGATCGACGCGCTCGCCGCCAGCATCGCCCCGCTGGGTATGCTGCGGTTCGAGTCCTGCCGGGCTCACCAACCAGAACGCGGACCCGGATTCGATCCGCTGCCGCCCCCGTTATCGGACAGCCCGTTGCTCATTTCTGCAATGATATTAAATGGTTGGCGAAACGTCGCCGTGAGCTCGCCATCGCGCCAAGACGAGTTCGAAAGTACGAAATTTAGAAGGCGACGTTTGTCCGCCGCCGGGGCGCTTCGTGAAAAGCTGTTGGGAATCTTCGATGGCGTTCGTTGCGCTTTGATCAGGTTCTTCCTGGCGCGAAACTGATACGGCAGGTGACGCAGCTCGCCAGCAAAGGCCGGCTACATAGGGCACATACGCGGTCGAGACGAACGTCCCCCGGCGCTACCGCGGAAGCCGATCACTTGAGCGCGTCAATGGAGTCCTCGAGGTTGAGGCGTGCCGCTTCTAGGCAGCGAAGCGCTACGAGAGGGGATGCGCTCGTGGACAAGGCTTCCGAAAGCATTATGGAGCACTGCTTCGCGAAAGTCCTGTATCTGAGTTCGATCAGCGCAGCGCGCGGGCCACTTTGGTCTTGGGCTGCTTTGGTTTCGATCGCTTGTTGTGCGGCGCTGGGGAGGAACGGCCTGTCCCAACTACTCGCCCGACGATCGCTCGTGCCAGGCCGTCAGCGGTTTCGAAGCGAGGTATTCCACGGCGAATGCGAGCCCTTTCAGAAAACGTCATGGTTCGTTTTACCTTCCCGTCAGTGGGCAGCAGTACGTAATCGAGCACCGACTTGTTATGCTCAGCCATCCTGAGTGCGGCAATCCAGCCGTGAGGCAGGCGTGTCCCACGCTTTATAGACCAGTACGGTGCGCGGTCTTGCCTTCCGCACCAGAGGGCTACGCGAATTGAGATGTTGATCGATCCGTTCACGCGCAAGGAACCCGTCCCGTCGCGAGAGGCAGTTTGGCCTCCGGCCTTTCTAATAGCCATGCTGATTAGCGAGACGAGTTTTGTCTTTTCCTCGGCCCACTGCGGACGCGAGCCAAGAAACTCAAAGTTTCGCTTGGGAGTGTAGCCGATTAGCCGATACACGTTCATCATGCCACCGAAGTGGTTTTGATAGGTAGAGGCGCAAGGAAGGCCTGCCGTGCTGGCTATGATAGCAGAGCTCAGGCGTCCCTCCTTGAGCAGCGTCTTGCGTAGACGGACAAGCATCTCCTCTTCAGTGAGGTCGACACGCCGTTCTTCAATGATTTTGCTTACCTTCAGGAAGGTTTCGCGTTCGACAATTGGCTCGATACATCCCTCGCTGGTGATCCAAAGCTCGGGAGGATTGCACGTGCAGGTCCGCCGCAGCTTGCGTGATCGGCGGTTGAAGGTCATGTTTCCAATGTAGTTCTCGTTTCTAAGTACTGCGTTAACCGCTGCACGCGTCCACCGAATTCTTGTGCTCGTGAGTATGGCCCTCCGGTTTAGCTCCCGGGCAATGATCGCTTCAGACTTTACCTGCAGAAATCGCTCGAAGATCCACTTCACCACGGCTACTTCCTCGGGAATGCCGGGGCGCACTCGGACGTGATCAGTTGAGAGGTACTTCTGATCGCCGTTCTTCAGCACGCCTCGCGACCGCTGACTCTGATCGACAAGTTCTCGCAAAAGAGCATAACCGGGGCGACCTCCGAGCTTGAAGCCTAGTCGGGCGAACCGGCACTGCGCAGCGTGAACCTTTACCGAAAGCTCGCGACTGTATTCCGCTGCCATTACGCGCTTGATGTTCTTGATGATGCTGGAGAGCACGCTGCCGTCATTGTCAAACTGCTCCGCACAATACACGATGTTGATGCCTGCCTGCTTGCAGAGGAATTCGTAATACGCGCTCTCGTCGACATTCTGAAAGCGGCCCCACCGGCTTACGTCATAGACCAGAATATGACCAAAATCGGCTTCTTCTGCTTGGACATCCTTGATGAGCTGTATAAGGCCGGCCCTGTTCTTGATGAGCAGGCCGCTCTCTCCCTCGTCGCGATAGGTTCGTACAATCGTCAGGTTATGGGCGTGCGCGTATGCTGCAATCACAGCAGCCTGATTCTCAATCGAGTATTGCTGCCGTTGTGTCGACATGCGCACATACTGTGCGGCCCTCATGCCGAGCTGCGATCGTAACGGGTGAGCCTTATAGATCTCGAGCGCGTTGGCCATCATTCTCGCTCCCGAACGCTACACAGGAGCGAATCAAACATTTAAACGACAGTGCGGCAAGAATTACTTCGATTGGAAAAATAGTCTCCCTCCATCGCCGCCGTTGTGATGCAGGTTGGGCGAGCGGCTCGCTTCGCAGGCCGCGTCCCAAGGAGATTGTTCAAGGGGCATCTGCAACGCCCAATGGCGAAGAGCGCGACGCCGGTAAAACCAGATTGTCTTCGCTGCTGCGTTTATTTGGGCGTCTTGTACGCCGGCTGTTTCTCGCCCCTCCATAATCCGCAATGGATGGGACGCGTGTATCTCTGTTGGTCCCTATAAAAACGACCGCGTAATGCACATACCTACTCGACAGACGCCCCGTGCTTTCCGTTCTTGATCTGCGTGATGCGTCCGGAGCCGATCAGTCGGTCCGGTTTGTTGAAGTTGTAATACATGACGTCGTTTTCGCCAGCCCGGCCGGCACGGACCTCGCGCCGGTCGGCGCAGGCGGTTCGCCCAATGTTCGTTGAAGCTGCTGCTACCGGAGGATGTATTTGCTCGCAAGAGCTGTGACGCTAGCTTGCAGACCCGGGCGGGCATTCAGGGTATGTATGCCCATCGATTTGACGACTTCGCGCATTTCGGCAGCCGCATCTTGCGGAGAGCCCCCCGCACGGCGGATCCGCAAGCTTTATCGAAAAGCGCGCGCGTGCGTGCGGGTTGGCCCGGTCCTGTACCCAGACGTGCTCCTCACATTCGTGGATGGCCCCGGCTTCCAGCAGCACGTTGACCGAGAAGCCGCATATCCCCGATCGAGAGCGCGTGGCATTTGCCGGATGCGCCGCAACCGCCGAGATAGGCGTGCTCCGTGAACTGAAGTGCCATCTCCAAACGGGCTCGCTTGGCTCGCGAGCAATCGATGTGGCTCGGGAATTATGTGGAGTTCTTGCGGAGCCGTTCCGTCTGCGGAAGGTACGATGCTGATCTCCGGATTGACCTCGCCAATGACGGACAGTGGCTGCCGCAGCGTCGGGGAGAGACTTTCAACACTACGAAGGGCGTTCCGCTGCGCGTAATCGAAAACGAAGCAGTCGATCTGGTGCCCACTTTGGGTGCCCCGGGGTTGGCGGATCTGATTTGCTAATAGATCGTGATGTTGCCTTCGCTGAGGAGGAATAAAATTGCGTGCGCTTGGACGGCGATTCGAAGAGGCGGTATCCAGGTAAGTGAGAGCTGCCGGTTTCAACAGTTCGGATCTGTTTTAGATGGAACTGTTGAAACCATTGATTCTAGACGATAAATACCATTTCAACAGTTGGGTTAGAAATCAGGCTAGATTGTTGAAACCATGGATTTTCAAGAGCTTAATAACGACCAACGCCGCGAGGTGGTCAATAGTCAGCAGCGCTTCCAGGCCCTGAGGGATGCCAAGGAGGCCTACGATGTCCATCGGGGTTCCTTGACCTGGGTGGAGTCGAAAGGCCGCGAATACCTCATCCGGAGCTACTACGACAAGGCCGGTCTCAGGAAGCAAGCCTCGCTCGGCTCGCGTTCGCCCGAAACTGAAAAGATGAAGGCGGACTTCGAAGCTAAACGTGCTGTTGCAGAAGACCGGGTGAAAAACTTGCGCGATACAATGCATCGTCAAGCGGCGGTCAATCGTGCGCTCGGCTTAGGCCGCGTACCGTTGATTGGAGCCCGGATCATGCGGGCTCTCGACGGCTTCGGAATCTTGGGTTCTGGCATCCGGATTCTAGGGACCAACGCGATCTACGGTTATGAGGCCTCTTCCGGCGTCAGACTCGATCCGGGCCTAGCCACGACAGAAGACATCGATCTGCTGTTCGATGCGCGCGGCGGACTAACGTTCGTCGCCGACGACGACGTCTCTGAGTCATCGCTCATGAAGATACTCAAGCGAGTGGACACCAGCTTCGAACGTGCCAAGCAGACGTTCCGCGCTATAAACCGGGACGGCTATCTCGTCGATTTGATTAAGCCCATGCAGAGCCCACCTTGGTGGAAGGCTCCAGACAAGATCGGCTCGGACCCGGAAGATTTGACCGCTGTGCAAATCGAAGGACTCGATTGGCTGCAGAATGCTCCCGCGTTCGACGCGGTCGCGATCGACGAAAAGGGCGAACCGGTACGCATCGTAGCTCCGGATCCGCGGGTTTGGACCGCCCATAAGCTATGGCTGTCCCGTCGTGCGGACAGAGAGGCGATCAAACGCCAACGAGATGCAGCACAGGCTGAAGCCGTAGGCGCTCTGGTGGCGAACTATCTTACTCACCTCCCGTTCGACGCAGAGCAATTAAGGATGCTTCCGAAAGAGGTGGTGGACAGCGCGGCGCCTCTTTTCGCCAAGAAAGATGGCGCTGCGCGAGCCTAGCGGGCAGGGTCGGCAAAAAAGGCTCCGGCATATCCGGCGCCACTGATCATCAGCGGCACCATGATGATCAGCATCCTGCTGCTCATCGACATGCCGAAGATTAAAATGCCGGCATCATGACCAGCACCAGCACCAGCAGCAGCAGCAGCAGCAGCAGCTTGAGCATTGGCCGCTGGCAGCCCAGTGGCATTCGACACGTTGTTCCGGTCCAAGACGAGCAGACCCCCTGCAAATAGGCGCAGACGCATGGTTCGAGGGAGGCGGGACGATACGAATTGCTGGAGAACACGTTTCCGCTTCTAACAACGAGGTACTCGAACGTGTTCCCTTTAGCCGTGACACACCAACATGGCGTGGAAACGATTGCTCTGGATCAAGCGGATCGCGATGGCCGGTGAACGAAAAGCGCACGTATCTGGTGCGGCGGTTCCGATCCGGCAAAATGGTGCCTGATAAGCTATTGATTTTTCTGGTGGGCCCGGCAGGACTCGAACCTGCAACCAGACCGTTATGAGCGGCCGGCTCTAACCATTGAGCTACAGGCCATGGCGACCACGGAAAAGCAGCCAGCGAGGTTGCAGGGGGATCGTTTATCGGGTGGCTGGCATGCTTGCAATGCCAATTAGAACAAGTGCGAGGCTAAGTCTCACCGCGGACCAGAACAGGCAGATCGGCCAGGCGAGCATCTCGCCTTCCTACAGCAGGAGCGCCGGCACTGTCGCCGAGATACGGTGAGCACGGCCGCTCACCGCGTCCTTTGCTCCCGTCGCAGATGGTGAGGTCGACGTCCGCGGCAATCCCATCCACGGGGGTCCGAGCGGCCTCGCCTGGCAAAGCATGAAGCTGCCGAAAAGCCAGTGGTTAGCTGCTGTATTGTCGTGTCGCTCGGATACCTGCGCTCCACGCGTATAGCAGGGCTCGTCATTCAATTCATATCCGCCGATCGCGCGGAGCTTGAAGTTCACCGGGTTGTGGGAGGCGATGGTGCGCGCGTTCCGCCAATGCCGGTCGATCGCGAGTTCTCGGAGATCAGAGAAGCTCCGCCGACCTCGAAACGCTCGGTCGTCGCGGCGAGAGACGACAACTGTGCCTGTGCTGCCGCGAGCTCAGACGCATCAAGCTGTTGCGGGTCCTGTTAGCGGCCTGTCGAGTGTTCTCGCGAGCTCGTCGACGCCGGCGAGGACTGCTGCACGCGCACCAAAAGCAGCGCTGAAAAGCTTGCCGATGACCTGTTGCACCAGGGATCGTTCCGCGGCAGGTCGGCAACGGCGTGCGTGAACGTGCGGGTTCGCGCCTTAATCCACTCCGTCGTGTCGCTAGCGACGCGCCGCGCAATTCCAGCGAGGGTCGCAAGCAGGACCAGCTGAACATATGCCGTTCCAAAAAACCGGCTCTCCGTCCTAAATCCGGGACCAAGAATTCGGTCCTCGGGGATCGCTACATTCTTGAAATCAGTTGTACCGCTCGCGGTGGCCGAAGCCATCCCAATCGTCGTGGATGCTGACGCCGGGCTAATTGGTGTCGACGAGTACGGCGATCCGCTTGCCGCTCTGGTCAGCCGCTACGATCAAGTTATCGGCGTATAGCGTGCCAGTTCGTAATACTTCGTGCCATTGAGCCGCAGTCCGCCTCCGTCCGACGTCACCGCCGTCCGGTAGCGATCGGCGGCGCCGACGCCCAACTCGGTTGTCGCGCCCCCGATCAGCGCACTGTTAGCGATGGCTTTGATCTCATTTCGTCGTCAGCTCTCATTCTCGTGGAGGAATGCCGCAATGAATTCGCAACGAATTGGACGAAACGAACGTGAACAGAACGCGACCGGCAGGGCTGCCGTATCAGGAAAGTCAATAACTTAGAAGACACTCACTGCGTTCGGGACGCAGGGGTCGCAGGTTCGAATCCTGCCACTCCGACCATTATTTCAAAAGTCGACGTTTTCCAGAGACTTGGCGGACCGGCCGCCGGCGCCTCAAGGCGCCTTTTTGCAACGATTTCGGGATCGGGTCCACGGCCGATTTGGCCCTCGCAGGGCGGCCTGTCGCGGCGGCATGGCTTGCCAGGTTCAGGGTGACCCTGCGGGCCGGGGCTCGAACGAGACCACGATCCGCTTCGCCTTGATCCGGCCGCGTACCCCATAGCTGGACTCGAAGCTCAGCGTCGTGCCGTCGGGATTGACCTCGATGTCGAGCCCGAACATGATGCCGGCTTCCGTGAATTCGAATAGCTGGACCTCGATCAGCTCGAAGATCGTGAACGTGACGTCCACATGCTTCGTCAGCACGAAATAGCCGCGCTCATCGATCTCTGACGTCATCTGGAACGCGTGAGCCACCAGCCGGCTTGGCGCGCCCTGGCGCAGCTCCAGCTCCCGCAACGTTGCATCGTGGAATGAGGGGACACCCTCGAACCAGGCGCAAAAAGCTGCGCCACCTTCCAGATCGCCAATCGTTGCCTTCGCCATCGAGCATCTCTCGCGCGCAAATGTGTTGCGCAAAGCTATCGGAATTTCGACGACGCTGCATCTACGCGCTTGCGTGATCGGTGAAGCCGTCGCGCGCGATCAAATCCCTTCGCTCGGCATAACCAGTTGCCATCTGATCGGGGCGGCGGCTAGATGGGCGCATAGTCGATCGCGCGTTCGAGGGCACGGTCGGCCAATAACAAAAAACAGGGTTGGAAATCATGAACAAGAAAATCCTCGCGCTCGTCGCAGCTCTTGGCTTCGCTGCCTGCGGGTCGGCATGGGCGGCGTGGCCGGACGACAAGCCAATCGAAGTCGTCGTTGGCTTTGCGCCCGGCGGCGGCACCGATGTCATGGCGCGCAAGCTTCTTCCCTTTGTCGAGCGCGCGCTCGGCGGCAAGGCGAAGTTTGTGGTCCTGAACAAGCCCGGCGCCGGTGGAGAGATCGCGTTTGCGTCGATCGCGCGCGCGGTGCCCGACGGCAATGCGATGGGCGTCGTCAACGTGCCGGGCTACAACTTCCTGCCGATGACCCGCAAAACCCAATACACCACGGACGAAATCCGGCTGGTCGCTCGCGTCGTCGAAGATCCGAACGTGATCGTGGTGCCCGCAGACAGCAGATTCAACAATCTGCCGGATGTCGTTGCCGCACTTCGCAGCAAGCCGGGCTCGGTGACGTTTGGTCACAATGGTGCCGGCACGAACGGTCATCTGGCCATTCGCATGCTCGCGGCAGCCGCGAAGGTCGAGCCCAACGAAATCTCCTACAGAGGAACGGCGGCACAGCGGACCGATCTGTTGGGTGGGCATCTGGAAGTCGGGATGGTCAGTCTCAGCGAGATTCCCGAATTGCATGGCACCAACAAGGGGCCGCTTCGCGTCATCGCGATCCTGTCGAAGAAGCGCTTTCCATCGCTGCCCGAAGTTCCGACAGCAGAAGAGGTGGGCTTTCCGGTCACGTCGACGGCAGAACGCGGCTTTGCGGTCCCGAAGGGCGTTCCGGACGACATCGTCAAGAAGCTGGAAGCCGCGATTGCCGACGGCCTGCGCAATCCCGAATACTTGACGGGCTCGCCCGGCGACGAGCCGGTGATCGCCTTCATGCCTGGTGCCGAGTGGCAGAAGCGCCTCGACGACATGTCCGCGGCTTTGCGTCCTTACGCCGAGGAGATGCGAGCAAGCGAGCAGAAGTGATCGATCCTGCCGCAGCCGGCGGTTGTCGCGAGACTACCGCCTTGCCACCAGCACGCCCACCAAAAACGCCACCATCAGCGACGGCAGCGGCGCCTCGCGCACCATGCCGCGCACGATGTCTGTCCAGTGCTGCTCCGGGACGAGTTTTGGCGATCTGATTTCGGGCGTCGGCGGGATGTCCCATTCGGAGGCGAGCTCAGCGATCTCGCTTTGCGCGAGCTGCACGCCGTCGCGAACGCGGAAGATGGCAGCCTCGACGCGCTCGCGCGGGGCGAGCGTCATCAGCGTCGCGATCGCCGTACGCAACGTCATCTCGCCAAACCCTTGCAGTCTGACCGACTCCTCGGGGTCGGACGTCATGGGATAGTCCTCACGGCGCGAAGTGGTGCGCGATGGTGAAGGCCGCCGCCGTGCACAGGACCAGCGTGGATACGGCGCCGGCCACGCCGCGCGCAAGATGGGCTCGTGTCAGATGCCTGGTCATGATCTTGCTCCATACTCAGCATGGAAATGGCGGCGAGCAAGGTTGGTTCCTGCGCCGTTCGCGAATCGTTGAGCTGCGCAGGATGGGTAGAGCCCTTGCGAAACCCATCACTTTCGTCCCCCCGAGTGGGTCGATGAGTTTCGCTTCGCTCTACCCATCCTACGAGCCGCCGAATCGGCAGGCCTGCTACTTCCGCAGCAGCTCGCTCAACGCCGCCGTCGCCTCGGCGCAGCGGATGTCGTCGATCTCACGCGACAGGCTGAGCGCGCTCGATCTCAGCTCTTCGAGCTTCCAGTTCTCCGGACTCTGGTTTTCGAGTTGGCTGAGACGCTTGTTCAGATCGTCCAGTCTGGATTGGAGTTGCCCGATGCTGGCGGCTCCATTCACTTTCCAAACGCGTTGTGCGCGCATCGTCGTTCCCCTGATAGTCTCACGGCGTTGTGAGAGCGGTTCGTGGCCGCAATGGGAGTTTCTTTTGTCCGGCTTCAGACCGTGGGGAACCGTTGCAGATCGGCAACGGAAGTTCCTTGATTCGGTGCGCAGACCGGTCTTGCTCTTGCGCTGTGAGCTTCAATAGGCGCGGAATCTGCATATGCGCGGTCACGCCGCGCGATAGCGTTCGGCGAAGCAGTGCAGGAAGCAAAGGAAAGACGCGTGGCGAGATTTGTGAACGTCGCAGCCGGCCAGCTTGGCCCGATTGCGAGGCGCGAGACCAGAACCGAGGTCGTGGCGCGGCTGATAGCGTTGATGCGCCAGGCCAAGGCCAATGGCTGCGACCTGATCGTCTATCCCGAGCTCGCGCTGACCACCTTCTTTCCGCGCTGGTATTTCGAGGATCAGGCCGAGATCGACAGCTTTTTCGAGCGCGAGATGCCGGGGCCGGAGACGCGAGCCCTGTTCGATCTCGCCCGTGAGCGCGGCATCGGATTTTACCTCGGTTATGCCGAGCTGGCGGTCGAGGCCGGCATCGTCAGGCGCTACAATACCTCCATTCTCGTCGACAAGAGCGGCGCGATCGTCGCGAAGTACCGCAAGGTCCATCTGCCCGGTCATGCCGAGCACGAGCCGTGGCGCGAATTCCAGCATCTGGAAAAACGCTATTTCGAGCCCGGCAGTGGCTTTGGCGTCGTCGATGCGTTCGGCGGTATGATGGGAATGGCGATCTGCAACGATCGCCGCTGGAGCGAGACCTACCGCGTGATGGGCCTGCAGGGCGTCGAGATGGTGATGATCGGCTACAACACGCCGGTGCACAATCCGCCCGCGCCGGAGCATGACGACCTCTCGCTGTTCCACAATCACCTGGTGATGCAGTCGGGCGCCTACCAGAACGGCACCTTCGTGGTCGGCGTCGCCAAGGCCGGCGTCGAGGAGGGCGTCGACCACATCGGCGGCAGCTGTATCATCGCGCCCTCCGGCGAGATCGTGGCGCGATGCACGACCAAGGGCGACGAGATCGCGCTCGCCCGCTGCGATCTCGACCTCTGCAATTCCTACAAGCGCACGACGTTCAATTTCGACGTTCATCGCCAGCCGCGGGCCTATGGCATGATCGTGGAACGGAAGGGTGTGGCGACCATGGCGGACGGCACGCTGGTGCGGCCGAAGGGGTGATGCTCTCTCCTTCGTCATTCCGGGGCGATGCGAAGCATCGAGCCCGGAATCCATCGGGCCGCAAGACATGCCGCTCAATGGATTCAGATGCGCAATTGCGGATCATAGTTCGTCGCTGCGCGACGCCCCGGAATGACGCTGGAAACCGGTGTTTCGCTTCGCTGTCAACCCACCGCGCCAAAAATATTCCACTTTACCGAAATTCGGATTTGTCGTATGTGTCGCCCATCCCGGCTCATCCTTGAGGGGCGATCATGTGGTCGTCATTTTCGCGAGCCGGGCTTGCGGTGGACGCGGCAGCGTCGGGCGCGAGGTTAAGGGCAGGGCGGACTGCTCTCCGTGAGCCCAAAACTTCGCGTAGACGAACGGCGCTGACAGGTTCGTCTCGTCTGTAAGTTTCCGGCTCCGTCGACAGGGCTGGGAAAACTGCGGCGAAATGGCGGGCCGCGCGTACGGCAAAACCGTGTGGTTCCGGCCGTCGTTGCTACGGTCAAGCTCTTGCGGAGGCGGCAGTCGCGTCAACCGGCGCGCTGTCGGTGAATTCCGCTGGGGCGAGGGAGGCCAGAACGAACTCGGCTCCCGGGAGAGCACGGCATAAGCCGTCCAACCACTGCGCAGGGAAGGCCGAGTGATTGGCACCACCTGTATGCTGCTGTGCGGTCTCCTTTGCGCTACCTTTCGCGCAGCGGACCGCGGGTGCGAGGTCAGCACCCGGCCTTCCCCGCGCCCTCTTGGACAAGAGGGTGGAGAGATCAAGCAAAGCTCGGGCGAAATGCGCCGCGAGGATGCGAAGGCGTGCCTGCCTCCACACACTTGGTGTCATCGCCCGGCTTGACCGGGCGATCCAGTACTCCGAGACAGTTGTGGTTCAGCCGAGGAGCCGCGGCGTACTGGATTCCCCGCCTGCCGCCTACGCTAAAGCTTCGGCGCCCCTGGACCTCAACCCCGGCGAAGCCTTGGCGTAGCCGGGTCGCGGGGAATGACAGTGGTACTTGGAGGACGCAGCCGATGCCTCATACTCCGTCATTGCGAGCGCAGCGAAGCAATCCAGAGTCTTTCCGCGGAGGGATTCTGGATTGCTTCGCTGCGCTCGCAATGACGTGTGGAGGCAGTGTGCGTTCCCTCCATCCCGTCACCCTGAGGTGCGCGCTCTGTGGCGCATCGCGCCGCAGAGCAAGCCTCGAAGGGCGACGGCCCGGCTGCATCTCGGCCGTTTATCCTTCGAGGCTTCCGATGGGTCGCTCCGCGTCCCATCATTCGCACCTCAGGATGACGGGTTTGGCGCT
This sequence comes from Bradyrhizobium sp. cir1, assembly GCF_014198245.1. Classification (GTDB taxonomy): domain Bacteria; phylum Pseudomonadota; class Alphaproteobacteria; order Rhizobiales; family Xanthobacteraceae; genus Bradyrhizobium. Next base: position 177,074 of record NZ_JACIHE010000011.1, on the reverse strand, counting down.
TTCCCGGCTGCAAATCGGCCGCTCCGCACTTCGTCCATCCAACAATCACAACCACGTGTCTTTATTCGGAAACAATCATTCCCTATTATGCCGCAATGCAAAAAGCCGCTCGCCAGTCGCAAGCCAGCATCCGTCCGCCCGGTCGTCCCCGGGAGTTCGACATGGATACCGCGCTCGACCGTGCCCTGCGCGTGTTTCGCGAGCGCGGCTATCACGCCACCTCGATCGGCGACCTCACTGCGGCGATGCGGCTTGCGACCGGCAGCGTCTACAAGGCGTTTCGCGACAAGCATGCCGTGTTCCTCGCCGCCTTCGAGCGCTACGTCGCGGTACGCGGGGAGCAGACCCGCAGCGCGGCCGGGCGCGGTGCGAGCGGCCGCGAGCGGCTGCGCAACGTCCTCTTGTCCTATGTCGAGCACTCCCAGGGCATCGAGGGGCGGCGCGGCTGCCTCGTGGTCGGCAGCGCGGTCGAATTGTCGGCGGTCGATCCGGTGATCCGCACCCGCGTCAGCGCGCAGCTCGAGACCAACGAAGACTTCATCGCCGGCCTCATTCGCGAGGGCCAGGCCGACGGCTCGATTCCGGGCCATGTCAATGCCGACGACACCGCGCGGCTGATGATCTGCATCACGCAAGGCATGCGCGTCGTCGGCAAGGCGCGCCTGCCGCTCGATGGCGAGCGCCTGGTCGGCGTCGCGATGAAGCTGCTCGCCTGAATTCATGTCCTATTAGGGAATGATCGTTCCCGATTATCGGAGACTGCATCAATGACGATGAATGCCACGATCGAGACCGCGCCCGAGCCGGATGCGGTGTCGCAGCGCCTGACCTTCGTGCTTGCCGCGGCCTGTGGCATGGTCGCCGCCAACCTCTATTACGCCCAGCCGCTGATCGCCCCGATCAGCGCCGCGCTCGGCCTGTCCCATGCGGCGGCGGGGCTGATCGTGACCATGACCCAGATCGGCTATGGCGTGGGGCTGCTCTTCATCGTGCCGCTCGGCGATCTCGTCGAGAACCGCGCGCTGATCTGCTCCGTCATCACGCTCGGCGCCGCCGCATTGCTCGCCGCCGCCTTCGCCACCCATGCGCTGCCGTTCCTGGTGGCCGCGCTGTTCATCGGCCTTGGCTCGGTCGCGGTGCAGATCATCATTCCCTATGCCGCGCATCTGGCGCCCGCGGCGATCCGCGGCCGCGTCGTCGGCAACGTCTCGACCGGCCTGATGCTGGGCATCATGCTGGCGCGCCCGGTGTCGAGCTTCGTCACCGCGGCCTCGTCGTGGCATGCGGTGTTCTTCGCATCCGCTGCGCTGATGATCGTGCTCGCGGCCGCGCTCTGGATGGCGCTGCCGAAGCGCAAGCCCGTCGCGCGCATGCATTACGGCACGCTGCTGCTGTCGATGCCGCATCTGGCCCGGACCACGCCGCTGCTCCGGCGCCGCGCGCTCTACCAGGCGAGCCTGTTCGGCTGCTTCACCCTGTTCTGGACCGTCGCGCCGCTCCAGCTCGCCGGCGCGTTCGGCTTCTCCCAGCGCGGCATCGCGCTGTTCGCGCTCGCCGGCGTCGCGGGCGTCTTCGCAGCTCCGATCGCGGGCCGGCTCGCCGATCACGGCCATAGCCGCATCGCGACGCTGGTTGCGATGCTGCTCGCGGCCGCCGGCTTCCTCGCGACCTATATCGGCGCGCCCGGCTCGATGCTGAACCTCTCCGGATTGGTCGTGGCCGCCATTGCCATCGATATCGGCGTGCAGGGCAACGTCGTGCTCGGCTTCCGCGCCATCTTCACGCTCGGGCACGAGCACCGCAGCCGCCTCAACGGCCTCTATATGGCGACGTTCTTCGCCGCCGGCGCCGCGATCGGCGCCTGGGCCTTCGCGCAAGGCGGCTGGACGCTCGCATCGGCCATTGGCCTCGCTCTGCCCGTCGCGGGCCTGCTCTATGCGGCCACCGAGTAGCGGCCGGCCGGGACGGAAATTGTGCGATGCGGGTGTTTACCAAGCCGCAGATTCGTGGCCGTACCATGCCGTGTGGGCCGCAATTTCCATCTCGCGGATTGGTTGCAGCTGTAGTACTTTCGTCGCAATCGGACCTGGTTAACGGGCGGCAGGGGGAGGCTGATGAGGCGTGCGGGGCTGTTTGGCGTACCGCGGGTACGGCCATGGTCGTGGCAGGCGTTCCTGCTGGGCCTAGTCATCGTCGCAGTGTCGGCCCTGCTTCAGGGCGTCTGCGTCGCGCTTGGCGCAAAGCTTTATTTCGCAGCGTTCCTGCCCGGCCTGTTCGTGCTTGCGCTTGTCGCGGGCGTGCCGGCGGCGACATTCGCCGCGCTGCTCACCATCCTGCTGGTGTGGTGGGCGTTCATTCCGCCGTTCTTCGAGTTCACCCCGCTAACCAGCGCGAATGCCGATTCCATCAACCTGTTCTGCCTGCTCGCCGTGCTCCTGATCGGCCTCGCCGATCTCTGCCGCGAGACGATGACCATCATCAGCCGCGACGGGCTGAAGCCTTCGGGCAAGAGCGCGGCAACGAATTCGCAATAATTCGGCGTTGCGCGAGCGTGCACGTTGCGCCCGCGCAACAGTCCGGCAACCATGCGCGAGCTTGCTGCTCGCCGCTAACTTTTCGAAAAAGATTTGCCCGCAATTTCTCCCCCGGGAATGACGAGGGAGTTTCTAGACATGAACGGTCACGCCATCTTGGAGAACGTGCGTCGCTATCGCGGCATCGCATCGCTCTATCGCCAGACCGCCGCATTCCGCCCGGGCCAGAGCTGGTCGCTGCTGGAGCAGGCGAGGGAGTGGGAAGCACGGGCGCTGACGGAGCTGGAAGCCTATTTCGCCGCGCGCATGGACCACGCCGCTCCGCTCGCGGCCTGATTGCCCGCCGCGCAGGGCGGGGCGCAACCGGCCCTGTCGGGGCCGGGCGACCCGGGGCGACTACCGAGTTGTCTCGATGCCCGCTTGTGCTAGCAACATCCCGATCGAGATCTCCTTCACGGAGGCCGGGGGCGAGCGATGACCACCTTCAACCGCATCTTCACGACCGAGCGCCTGCTGCAGATCATCGTCATTCTGGCGGCGACCATCGCGATGAAGCTGATGGCGTAGGCACCGGCGGGCTATGGCCCGCCGAACTCCGGCACGACTGGCAGATAGTTCGACCCTTCGGAGCCAAGGAAATCGAACATCGCCTGCGCCGGCGGCAGCAGCACCTTGTCGCTGCGACGGATCACGTACCACTGGCGGACGATCGGCAGGCCGGCGACATCGAGCACGATGAGCCGGCCCTCGGTGAGCTCATGCGCGACCGTGTGGGCCGAGATGAAGGCGATGCCGAGCCCGGCGATCACCGCCTGCTTGATGGTCTCGTTGCTGCTCATCTCCATGCCGATGATCGGCTCGAGATCCGACCTCTGGAACATGCCCTCCATCAGCGTCCGCGTGCCCGAGCCGGGCTCGCGGGTGAGGAAGGTCTCGTGCACGAGATCGGTTAGGCTGAGGCCGGAATCCTTCTCCAGCCAGTGCCCCTTGCGCGCGACGATGACGTGCGGATTGCGTCCGAGCTGACGGACGTCGACGCTGACGTCGGCCGGTGGCCGACCCATCACCGCGAAATCGAGGTCGTAGCCGTGCATGGCCTCGCGGATCTCCTCGCGATTGCCGATGGTGAGCTTGATCTCGATCTTGGGGTGCCGCTTCGAGAACGCCGCGATCGCATGCGGCACGAAATATTTCGCGGTCGAGACCGCGCCGAGCTGCACCGTGCCGCCGGTCCGCCCCGCAAGCAGGTCGAGCGAGCCCTGGCAATCCATGATCGCGGCTTCGACCCGCTCGGCCAGCGCCAGCACCTCCTTGCCCGCCTCCGTCAGCAGCATGCCGTCGCCGGTCCGCTGCACCAGCGGCAGGCCGGCGAGGTCCTGAAGCTGCCGGAGCTGCTGGGTCACGGCCGGCTGCGTCAGGCCGAGATGGCCGGAGGCCGCCGTCACGCTGCCCTTGGCCGACAGCGCCGCAAGCGACCGAAGCTGCCGGATCGTCAGATGCCGGAGCTGGGCCGCCGCATGGCCGGGGCCATTATAAGAAAATTCTTTGGCGCTCATTATGAATAGAAATTTTCCTTATTAAGCTGCCCCTGTCAATCTCCTGATGCCGGGACTGATCGCACCGACCTCCAGCCTGGAGGCAATGGATGCGGCGCCGGCCCAGGGGATGGACGCAGATGACCGGGCAACTCAGGCTGGACGACCACCTTCAACGGTATTCAGAGACCGCGCCGCACGCGCTGGCGGTGGCGGCCGCAGTCGACGCCATCGCGGCGGCCGCGATCGAGATCGCCGACCTCATTGCCACCGGCGATCTGGCGGACGCTTCGGGCCTGACCACCGGCCGCAACAGCGACGGCGATGCCCAGCGGAATCTCGACGTGCAGGCGGATGCGATCCTGCGCCGCTGCCTCGGCAAGCTGCCGGTCGCGGCGCTGGCGTCGGAGGAGATGCGCGAGCCGCAGATCTGCGACCGCGAAGGCCGCATCTGCGTCGCGATCGATCCGCTCGACGGCTCCTCCAATATCGACATCAACATGACCGTCGGCACGATCTTCTCGATCCTGCCCGCGCCTGATGACATCACGCTCGCCTTCCACCAGCGCGGCTCGGCGCAGCTCGCGGCGGGCTTCGTCACCTACGGCCCGCAAACCTCGCTGGTGCTGACGCTCGGCGACGGCGTCGACATCTTCACGCTCGACCGCAAGGCCGGCTGCTTCCGCCTCGCGCGCAGCGCCGTGCAGATATCCGAGGCCTGCGAGGAGTTCGCGATCAACGCATCGAACCGCCGGCATTGGGACTCGCCGGTGCGTGCCTTCATCGACGAATGCCTCGCCGGCGTCGAGGGACCCGCCAACCATGATTTCAACATGCGCTGGATCGGCTCGCTGGTTGCCGAGGCCTATCGCATCCTCACCCGCGGCGGCGTGTTCCTCTATCCCTCGGACGCGCGCCCAGGCTATGGCGACGGCCGCCTGCGCCTCACTTACGAGGCGCACCCGATGGCGATGATCATCGAGCAGGCCGGCGGCTCCGCCACCACCGGGCGCGAGCGCATCCTCGACCTCGCAGCGCAAAGCCTGCACCAGCGCGTGCCGCTGATCATGGGCTCGAGCAACGAGGTGCGGCGCGTCGAGGAATTGCACTGCGATCCGCTGCTGGTTGCCAGCGTCTCAGCGCCGCTGTTCGCGCGGCGCGGATTCTTCCGACTCTGAGCGAGGCGTCCCATGTCAAGGAAGCATCCGATCATTTCCATCACCGGCTCCTCCGGCGCGGGCACCACCTCGGTCAAGAAGACCTTCGAGCAGATCTTCTTCCGCGAGAAGGTTAACGCCGTCTACATCGAAGGCGATGCCTTCCATCGCTACGACCGCGCCGAGATGCGCACGCAGATGGCGAAGGAGGCCGAGCGCGGCAACAAGCACTTCAGCCATTTCAGCCCCGAGACCAACCTGTTCGAGGAGCTGGAGCGCGCCTTCCGCGACTACGGCGAGACCGGCACCGCGGTGACGCGGCACTACGTCCATGACGCCGAGGAATCCGCGCTGCATGGCGTGGCGCCCGGCACCTTCACCGACTGGAAGCAACTGCCGGAGAACTCCGACCTGCTGTTCTATGAGGGCCTGCACGGCGCCGTCGTCACCGACAAGGTCAACGTCGCGCGCTATGCCGACCTCAAGATCGGCGTCGTGCCCGTCATCAATCTCGAATGGATCCAGAAGCTGCACCGCGACCGCAGCGCGCGCGGCTATTCGACCGAGGCCGTGACCGACACGATCCTGCGGCGGATGCCCGACTACATCCACTACATCTGCCCGCAATTCACCGAGACCGACATCAACTTCCAGCGCGTGCCGACGGTCGATACCTCAAATCCGTTCATCGCGCGCTGGATCCCGACGCCGGACGAATCGATGGTCGTGATCCGCTTCAAGAATCCGCGCGGCATCGACTTCCCCTATCTGCTGTCGATGCTGCCGCAGAGCTGGATGTCGCGCGCGAATTCGATCGTCTGCCCCGGCGCCAAGCTCGACCTCGCGATGCAGCTGATCCTGACGCCGCTGATCATGCAGCTGATCGAGCGCAAGCGCAGCCTGAAGTGAACAGGGAGAGAATCCGATGAACATCTCCGTCCACGCCGAAGCCGACCTCACGGCGGTCACGCATAACGATCTCGCCAACGCCGTCCGCTTCCTCGCGGTCGACGCCATCGAGACCTCGCAGTCGGGCCATCCCGGCCTGCCCATGGGCATGGCCGATGTCGCGACCGTGCTGTTCTCGCGCTTCCTGAAATTCGACTCGGCTCACCCCAACTGGCCGGACCGCGACCGCTTCGTGCTGTCGGCGGGCCACGGTTCGATGCTGCTCTATGCGCTGCTGCACCTCACCGGGGGCGACGTCAGCCTCGACGACATCAGGGCCTTCAGGCAATGGGGCTCGAAGACGCCGGGGCATCCCGAATATGGCCACACCCCGGGCGTCGAGACCACGACGGGACCGCTGGGGCAGGGCATTGCGACCGCGGTCGGCATGGCGCTCGCCGAGCGCATGGCCAATGCGCGGCATGGCGACGAGCTCGTCGATCACTTCACCTATGTCATCGCCGGCGACGGCTGCCTGATGGAGGGCATCAGCCAGGAGGCGATCTCGCTGGCCGGACATCTCGGGCTCGGCCGGCTGATCGTGCTGTTCGACGACAACGGCATCTCCATCGACGGTCCGACCTCGCTTGCAACGTCGGACGACCAGCTCGCGCGCTTCGCCGCCTCCGGCTGGTCGGTGCGCCGCGTCGACGGGCACGATCCTGAGGCCGTCGCACAGGCGATTGCGGAGGAGCGGGAGACCGCAAAGCCGTCGCTGATCGCCTGCCGCACCATCATCGGTTATGGCGCGCCTGATCGGCAGGGCACCGAGAAGGCGCATGGCGCGCCGCTCGGCACCGAGCAGACGGCGGCGGCGCGTCGGACGCTCGGCTGGGACTATCAGCCCTTTGTGGTGCCTGTCACGATCCAGAAGGCATGGCGGATGATCGGGCAGCGCGGGCAGGTCGATCGGCTCGCCTGGCTCGATCGTTACGAAGATGCGACGCCAGAGCAGCGCGACCTGTTCGTCGAGGGCAAGGCCGCGGCGCTGCCGGCCGCCTATGCGCTGGCCGCCGCAAAATTGCGCGAGCGCTTTGCCAGCGAGCGGCCGAAGCTTGCGACGCGGCAGGCCTCGCAACAGGTGCTCGACGGCATCGCCGGGACGATTCCCGGCCTGGTCGGCGGCTCCGCGGACCTGACCCATTCGAACCTGACGCATGCCAAGGCGCAGGCGCCGGTCAAGAACGGTGCATTCGCCGGCGACTACATCCACTACGGCATCCGCGAGCACGGCATGGCCGCCGCGATGAACGGCCTCGCGCTGCATGGTGGCTTCATCCCCTACGGCGGTACGTTCCTCGCGTTCTCCGATTACAGCCGGCCTGCGATCCGCCTTGCGGCCCTGATGCGGCTGCGCGTCATCCATGTGATGACCCACGACTCCATCGGTCTCGGAGAGGATGGCCCGACGCACCAGCCGGTCGAGCATCTCGCGGCGCTGCGCGTCATTCCCAACCTGCTCGTGTTCCGGCCGGCTGATGCCGTGGAGACGCTGGAGGCCTGGGATTGCGCACTTGCTGCGGAGCATCGTCCGTCCGTGCTGTGCCTGTCGCGGCAGGCTTTGCCGACCTTCCGCAGCGATGTGCGCGGCAGAAACCGCGTCGCGAACGGTGCCTATCTCGTCGTCTCGCCGGATGGCGGCCGCGACATAACGCTGATGGCAACCGGCTCGGAAGTGTCGATTGCAATGGAAGCCGCGCGCCTGCTCGCGACTGAGCACATTCGTGCAGCGGTGGTCTCCGCACCGTGCTTCGCGCTGTTCGCGGAGCAACCGGACGACTACCGCGCCTCCGTGCTCGGCACCGCGCCGCGCGTCGGCATCGAGGCGGCCGTGCAGGGCGACTGGTCGCGCTGGATCGGCACTGACGGTGAATTCGTCGGCATGCGCGGTTTCGGCGCCTCGGCGCCGGCGCCGGTGCTGTACCGCGAATTCGGCATCACACCGCAAAGCATTGCGGAAGCGGCCCGCCGGGCAATCGCCCGCAAGAGCCAATAAGGAGGACGACCCTTGGCCCGTATCACGCTTCGCCAATTGCTCGATCACGCCGCGAGCCACGGTTACGCCGTGCCGGCGTTCAACATCAACAACATGGAGCAGGGCATCGCGATCATGCAGGCGGCGGCCGAGGTCGATGCGCCCGTGATCATCCAGGCCTCACGCGGCGCGCGCAGCTATGCCGGCGATCTCATGCTCTCGCACATGATCGACGCGCTGGAGCGGACCTATCCGGACATCCCGCTCTGCATGCACCAGGACCACGGCAATGACGAGGCGACCTGCGCCTCGGCTATCGCCCATGGCTTCACCTCGGTGATGATGGACGGCTCGCTCAAGGCCGACGCCAAGACGGCGGCCGATTATGACTACAATGTCGCGATCACCCGCCGCGTCGTCGATCTCGCTCATTGGGTGGGTGCCTCCGTCGAAGGCGAGCTCGGTGTGCTCGGCTCGCTGGAACACGGCGGCGGCGAACAGGAAGATGGTCATGGCGTCGAGGGCAAGGTCAGCCACGACCAGCTGCTGACCGATCCGGACCAGGCGGTGGATTTCGTCCGCGCAACGAAAGTCGATGCGCTGGCTATCGCGATGGGCACCTCGCACGGCGCCTACAAGTTCAGTCGCAAGCCCGATGGCGACATCCTGGCGATGCAGGTGGTTGAGGAGATCCATCGCCGGCTGCCGAATACGCATCTCGTCATGCACGGCTCCTCCTCGGTGCCGCAGCCGCTCCAGGACATGTTCAATCAGTTCGGTGGCGAGATGCCACAGACCTGGGGCGTGCCGGTCGAGGAGATCGTCCGCGGCATCAAGAGTGGGGTGCGCAAGGTCAATATCGACACCGATTGCCGCCTCGCAATGACCGCCGTGTTTCGCAAGGTCGCCACCCAGAGCCGCAATGAGTTCGATCCGCGCAAATTCCTCAAACCCGCGATGGATGCGATGCGAGAGCTTTGCCGCGAGCGGTTCGAGCAGTTCGGCACCGCGGGCCACGCCAGCAAGATCAAGGTGGTCCCGATGAGCGAGATGGCGCGGCGGTACCGCGCCGGCGAGCTCGACCCACGCATCGACGCCCGCGAGCCCGTCGCGGCCTAATCAATCAGAAGAGCAAAGAGAAGAGCAGGAGAGAGACATGAACGTACACTCCGGCACGGTCCACGGCAAAGAGCGCTATCGCTCGGGCGTCATGGAATACAAGCGCATGGGCTATTGGGAGCCCGACTATGTGCCGAAGGACACCGACGTCATCGCGCTGTTCCGCGTGACGCCGCAGGAGGGCGTCGATCCGATCGAGGCCTCGGCGGCGGTCGCCGGTGAATCCTCGACCGCGACCTGGACGGTGGTGTGGACCGATCGCCTGACGGCCGCCGAGAAGTATCGCGCGAAATGCTATCGTGTCGATCCGGTGCCGGGCTCGCCGGGCTCCTATTTCGCCTACATCGCCTATGACCTCGATCTGTTCGAGCCGGGCTCGATCGCCAACCTCTCGGCTTCGATCATCGGCAACGTCTTCGGCTTCAAGCCGCTGAAGGCACTGCGGCTCGAGGACATGCGTTTCCCGGTCGCCTATGTGAAGACGTTCCAGGGCCCTGCGACCGGCATCGTGGTCGAGCGCGAGCGGCTCGACAAGTTCGGCCGGCCGCTGCTGGGTGCGACGGTCAAGCCCAAGCTCGGTCTGTCCGGCCGCAATTACGGCCGCGTGGTCTTCGAGGCGTTGAAGGGCGGGCTCGACTTCACCAAGGACGACGAGAACATCAACTCGCAGCCCTTCATGCATTGGCGCGAGCGTTTCCTCTACTGCATGGAGGCGGTGAACCGCGCCCAGGCGGCCACCGGCGAGGTGAAGGGGACTTACCTCAACATCACCGCTGGGACGATGGAGGACATGTATGAGCGTGCGGAGTTCGCCAAGGAGCTCGGCTCGATCGTCGTCATGATCGACCTCGTGATCGGCTACACCGCGATCCAGTCGATGTCCAAATGGGCGCGGCGCAATGACATGATCCTGCATCTGCACCGCGCTGGTCACTCGACCTACACGCGGCAGAAGAGCCACGGCGTGTCGTTCCGCGTGATCGCCAAATGGATGCGCCTCGCCGGTGTCGACCACATCCACGCTGGCACGGTGGTCGGCAAGCTCGAAGGCGATCCCAACACCACGCGCGGCTATTACGATGTCTGCCGCGAGGACTTCAACCCGATGAAGCTCGAGCATGGCCTGTTCTTCGACCAGTCCTGGGCGAGCCTCAACAAGTTGATGCCGGTGGCTTCCGGCGGCATCCATGCCGGCCAGATGCACCAGCTGCTCGACCTGCTCGGCGAGGACGTCGTGCTGCAATTCGGCGGCGGCACCATCGGCCATCCCATGGGGATTGCGGCCGGCGCGACCGCCAATCGCGTGGCGCTGGAAGCGATGATCCTCGCTCGCAACGAAGGCCGCGACTACGTCCACGAAGGGCCTGAGATCCTGGCCAAGGCGGCCCAGACCTGCACGCCGCTGAAGGCAGCGCTCGATGTCTGGAAGGACGTCACCTTCAACTATCAGTCCACCGACACGCCGGACTTCGTGCCGACGGCGCTGGAAACCGTCTGAGGAGATTTGACATGAAATTGACCCAGGGCTGCTTCTCGTACCTGCCGGATCTGACCGACGAGCAGATCACCAGCCAGGTGCAGTATTGCCTCAGCAACGGCTGGGCGGTGAACATCGAATTCACCGACGACCCGCATCCCCGCAACACCTATTGGGAGATGTGGGGCCTGCCGATGTTCGATCTCCAGGACGCCGCCGGCGTGATGATGGAGCTCGCCGAATGCCGCAGGGTCTATGGCGACCGCTACATTCGCATCAGCGGCTTCGATTCCAGTCATGGCTGGGAGTCGGTGCGGATCTCGTTCCTCGTCAACCGGCCGCCGCAGGAAGCGGAATTCGAGCTGGTGCGGCAGGAAGCGGCCGGACGCGCGATCCGCTACACCACCGTGCGAAAGCCGGCTGCTCACGCGGCTCAATAGCCATTCTCCTCCGCGCGGAGCTCTCCCTGCTCCGTATCCTTGGCGGACCACTGCTTCGCCGCCTCCCCCGCGGCGAAGCTTTTTTCTTCGAGGTGCCGATGCTCGATGTCCCCCATGCAACGACGACCGATCAGGGCGAGACCCAATTCGATCTTCGCAAGGAGGCCGAAGCCGCCGGGATCACCGATACGCTGCAACAACTCGATCGCGAGCTGATCGGGCTCAAGCCGGTGAAGAACCGCGTGCGCCAGATCGCCTCGCTGCTGCTGATCGAGCGCATCCGTCAACGCGCAGGTCTCGCCGCGGCGCCGCCGACGCTGCACATGTCGTTCACGGGCAATCCCGGCACCGGCAAGACCACCGTGGCGCTGCGCATGGCCAAGATCCTGCACGGGCTCGGCTTCGTGCGGCGCGGGCAGGTGATCTCGGTGACGCGTGACGATCTCGTCGGCCAGTATATCGGCCACACCGCGCCGAAGACGAAGGAGATCCTGAAGAAGGCGATGGGCGGCGTGCTGTTCATCGACGAGGCCTATTATCTGCATCGGCCCGACAACGAGCGCGACTACGGTCAGGAATCGATCGAGATCCTGCTCCAGGTGATGGAAAACCAGCGCGAGGACCTGGTCGTGATCCTCGCCGGCTATGGCGAGCGGATGACGAGCTTCTTCGCCTCCAATCCCGGCTTCCGCTCGCGCATCGCGCACCACATCGAGTTCCCTGATTATGCGGAGGTCGAGCTGCTCGTCATCGCCGAGCTGATGCTGAAGGAGCGGGGCTATCGCTTCTCGGCAGCGGCGCGCGAGGCGTTCGAGAAATACGTCGCCTTGCGCCGGACCCAGCCGTTCTTCTCCAACGCCCGCTCGATCCGCAACGCCGTTGACCGCATTCGCCTGCGGCAGGCCGATCGCCTGGTGTCCGATCTTAACCGCATGCTCGATGTCGCCGATCTCGAAACCATCGACCCGGCGGATGTCCTTGCAAGCCGCGTCTTCAACGGTGGTCCGGCCGCGGAAAGGAGCGTGAAGGCATGACCAGCGAGATCCTTATTGCCCCCTCGATCCTGGCCGCAGACTTCGCGCGTCTCGGCGAGGAGATCGCGGCCATCGATGCGGCCGGCGCCGACTGGATCCATTGCGACGTGATGGACGGACATTTTGTCCCGAACATCAGTTTCGGCGCCGATGTGATCAAGGCGATCCGGCCGCTGACGAAGAAGGTCTTCGACGTGCATCTCATGATCGCGCCGGTCGATGCCTATCTCGAGGCGTTCGCGAGGGCCGGGGCTGATGTCATCACTGTTCACGCCGAAGCGGGTCCGCATCTCGACCGCTCGCTCCAGGCGATCCGCGCGCTCGGCAAGAAGGCCGGCGTCAGCCTCTGTCCGTCGACACCGGAGAGCACGATCGAATACGTGCTCGATCGTCTCGACCTCGTGCTGGTGATGACGGTCAATCCGGGCTTCGGGGGCCAGGCTTTCCTGGACTCCCAGCTGGCGAAGATCGCACGGATCAAGGCCATGATCGGCGACTGGCCGATCCGGCTCGAGGTCGATGGCGGTATCACCCGCGATAATGCGGCGGCGGTTGCGGCGGCCGGCGCGGATACGCTCGTGGCGGGCTCTGCCGTGTTTCGCGGCAAGAGCAGTGCCGACTATGCCGCAAACATCGCGGCCATTCGCCTCGCGGCAGAGGCGGCGCGGGCTCCCAACCTGCAATCTAGTTCCGCGCAATCGAAGCGCGTGGGCGAAGAGGACGCAACCGGTAGACAACGGGAGGCGCAAGTATCGACGGACCCGGCGGGGTTCCGCGCTGACGTTTGGAACTAAAATTCCTACTGGAGCTTCTCGAAAATTAACCGAGGTTAGGCGCGTTGTGCCCGCAGCAAATGTTTTGCATAAACGCCATCGGCCTGACGCAAATCAGGACAATAAGCGCGGTGAACGCGAGGGAGGGTCTCATGGAGAACGTACGTCGCTACCGGGCGCTGGCGTCCCTCTGTCGTCAGCAGGCCGCTTCAGAACTGGGAACTCCTCGGCCAGGCCGAACATTTCGAATATCTCGCCGAGATCGCGCTGAAGGCGCATTTCGACGCGTGCAATGCGCAACGTGACGAGAACGCGGCCGCTGAGTGGGAGGCACCCGTCGCGGCGTGAGAACGTGTCGCCTTCGCTAATGCGACATCAGCGCCGGGATCGTCATGGCCTCCAGCATGGAGCGGGTAACGCCGCCGAGAAAGCGCTCCTGCAATCGCGAATGGCCGTAGCCGCCCATGACCAGGAGGTCGAGGTTCTCGTCCGCCGCCAGCGACAGGATGGTCGGCTGGATGTCGGAGCGGGCGGCTGAGAACGCAACGATCCGGGGCGACAGTCCCTTGCGCGCCAAATGCCTGGCGAGATGATCCGCTGAAGCCTCGCCGGGAATGGCATCTGCCTCATTGATCGTGATGATGACGATCTCTTCGGCCCGCATCAGGAACGGCGTTGCATCGTGCACTGCGCGAGCGGCGACGCGGCTGCCGTCCCAGCAGATGCCGATCCGGTCCGCCTTGAAAGCTCCACGGAAAGTATAGGGCAGGAATAGCACGGGGCTTCCTGCGTGGAACAGGACCTCGCGCGGCAGGTCATTGTCGAACGAGCCCTGCTCGGGATCCGGCTGGACCACGACGTTGAGATCATACAGACGCGCCAGTGCGCCGACCGAGGCCGCCGCGTCCGCGGGGATCGCGGCCAGGGGATGGCAGGCATGGGCAATACCGGCGTGCTTTGCTTCGGTCTCGAACACGGTCAGCGCCGTCTCGGCCCGTTCCATCGCGCGCTCGCGCTCCATCTCGAACACGGCCGCCACCGCGGCGCCGCCGTCCATGACATAGGCCGTGCTGGTTGCGACATAGCCGACCGCGACCGCATCAAGATGGGCGTTGAGACCCGCGGCCAGCGAAATCGAGCCATCGATCGCGGCGCGCATCGGCCGCTCGGTCGGGATATGGACAAGAATGTCTTTGATCATAGCGCAGTCTCCCCGTGATCTCGTGTCGTCGCCATAATCTTCCATCGTTCCGGACGCCAGTATTTTGAGCTGGGTCAAGCCCCGCGTTTTGATCCGCCGCAAAATCTCTCGCCGCCGGTCGCCTAGACTTGACAATACGGTCTCATTCTTGCGGCTTGGCGGAGAAGATAATGGACAAGGACTCGTCGTCGCGGCAGCAGTCCATCGCGGTCGGCTACATCTTCGCGGCCGGAATCCTGCTTGTGCTGCTGCAATGGGCATTCGCCACCTACAATACCGTCGAGAGCATTCCCTACAGCCAGTTCGAGCAGCTCATCGCGCAGGGCAAGGTGGCGGAGGTATCGGTCGGGCAGGACGTGATCCAGGGCAAGCTCAAGGAGAACGAGAAGCTCGCGGGCGGCAAGACCGCCTTCGTCACCGCGCGCGTCGATCTGCCGCTGGCGGAGAAGCTGCAGGACAAGGGAATCACGGTCACCGGCGTGCCGTCCGGCGGCCCGTTCCAGACCATCCTGTCCTGGGTCGTCCCGGCGCTGATGTTCTATCTGGTCTGGGTGTTCCTCGGCCGGCGCCTGGTCGAGCGGCAGGGCTTCGGTGGGTTGATGTCGATCGGAAAATCGCGCGCGAAGGTCTTCGTCGAGACCGATACCAAGGTGACCTTTGCCGACGTCGCCGGCGTCGAGGAGGCAAAGTTCGAGCTGCAGGAGGTCGTCTCCTTCCTGAAGGACCCCAAGAGCTACGGCCGACTGGGCGCCCATGTGCCGAAGGGTATCCTGCTGGTCGGCCCGCCCGGCACCGGCAAGACCCTGCTGGCGCGCGCGGTGGCGGGCGAGGCCGGCGTTCCGTTCTTTTCAATCTCCGGCTCCGAATTCGTCGAGATGTTCGTCGGCGTCGGAGCCGCACGCGTGCGCGACCTTTTCGAGCAGGCGCGCAAGGCCGCGCCCTGCATCATCTTCATCGACGAACTGGACGCGCTCGGGCGCAGCCGGGCGCCGAGCGCCTTCGGCGGCTATGACGAGAAGGAGCAGACGCTGAACCAGCTTCTCGCCGAGCTCGACGGATTTGATCCCTCGGCCGGCGTCATCCTGCTCGCCGCGACCAACCGTCCCGAGGTGCTCGATCCCGCGCTGCTGCGTGCCGGCCGGTTCGATCGCCAGGTGCTGGTTGACCGGCCCGACAAGGCCGGGCGCGTGGCGATCCTCAAGGTTCACGTCAAGAAGATCCGCATGGCGAAGGACGTGGATCTCGACATCGTGGCAGGCCTCACCGCCGGATTCACCGGCGCGGACATTGCCAATCTGATCAACGAGGCCGCGATTGCCGCGACCCGGCGCAGCGCGGAGGAGGTTTCCTTCGATGATTTCACCGCCGCAATCGAGCGGATCGTGGCCGGCGTCGAGAAGAAGAGCCGGGTCCTGAGCGCGGATGAGCGCAGGCGCGTCGCCTATCACGAGATGGGGCACGCGCTGGTCGCCGCCAATCTCGCCGGGGTCGATCCCGTGCAGAAGGTCTCGATCATCCCGCGTGGCATCGGCGCGCTCGGCTACACCATGCAGCGTCCGACCGAGGACCGCTTCCTGCTGACGGTTGCCGAACTGAAGAGCCGCATTGCCGTGCTGATGGGCGGGCGCGCCGCGGAGCGGGTGATCTTCGATGGCGACATCTCGACCGGCGCGGCCGACGATCTCCAGCGCGCCACCGAGATCGCGATCGAGATGGTGACGAAATACGGCATGGACGCGACCGTCGGTCAGCGCACCTATGCACCAAAGCCGTCGATGTTTCTCCCGGTCGCCCAGGACGCGGTCGTCAGCGCCGCGGCCGACACCGGACGCGAGATCGATCTGGCCGTGCGCAATCTGGTCGAGGCCGGCGATACGACGGCGCGCAGGATCCTTGCCGAGCACCGCTCCGATCTCGAGGCCGGCGTCGAGTTGCTGATCGCGAACGAAAGCCTCACGGCCGAGCAGTTCGCGCCATTGCGTCCGCAGGGCGTGAAGCGCGGCCAGGTCGCCGCATGAGGCCGGCATAAGGCGCTGGGTGTTGCGCCGTCCTCCGCGGCTGCGGCCTTCTTTGCCAAGATTTAATCGCGTGGACGGAACGCCGTAAGGTGGCAGCGACCATGTTGGGTGCAAGGCGACACCTGACCCAACATGGACATTTCGACATGAACGATCGCGTCAATTCCGACACCACCACGTCCCGGAAGATCCTGGGACCGCGCCGGCTTGCGCTGCTCGGTACCGTGGCCGCGCTTGGCGTGGCCGTGCTGGCCGGCTCTCCCGGCTCCGCGCAGTTCGGCGTGACCTCCCTGATCTCGCCCGCGCACGCCGCGGAAAGCGCCGCGCCCCCGCAGGGCTTCGGCGACCTCGTCGCCAAGGTCAAACCCGCCGTGATCTCGGTGCGGGTCAAGATCGACCGCGACAACGACAAGAACGCAATGTTGCAACAGAACCGGATGGATTCCGACGAGGACTCTCCGTTCGACCAGTTCTCGCGGCAGTTCGGCTTCCGCGGCCCGGGTGGCATGAACGGCATGCCGCGCCAGCGCCACCAGATGATCATGGGCGAAGGCTCCGGCTTCTTCATCTCCGCCGACGGCTACGCCGTGACCAACAACCACGTCGTCGACCACGCCGAGTCCGTGCAGGTCACCATGGACGATGGCACGATCTACACCGCGAAGGTGGTCGGCACCGACCCGAAGACCGATCTTGCGCTGATCAAGGTCGACGGCAAGAAGGACTTCCCCTTCGTCAAATTCGCCGAGCAGAAGCCGCGGATCGGCGACTGGGTGGTCGCGGTCGGCAATCCCTTCGGCCTCGGCGGCACCGTGACCGCCGGCATCGTCTCGGCCAGTGGCCGCGACATCGGCAACGGGCCCTATGACGATTTCATCCAGATCGATGCGCCGATCAACAAGGGCAATTCCGGCGGCCCGGCTTTCGACATGAATGGCAACGTGATCGGCGTGAACACGGCGATCTTCTCGCCGTCCGGTGGCTCGGTCGGGATCGGCTTCGACATCCCGGCGACGACCGCAAAGCTCGTCGTCGCGCAGTTGAAGGACAAGGGTGCTGTGACCCGCGGCTGGCTCGGTGTGCAGGTGCAGCCGGTGACGGCCGACATCGCCGACAGTCTCGGCCTGAAGGAGGCGCGCGGCGCGATCGTCGACAATCCGCAAGACGGCAGTCCGGCGGCAAAGGCCGGCATCGAGGCGGGCGACGTCATCACCGCCGTCAACGGCACCGCGATCAAGGACTCCCGCGATCTTGCCCGCACCATCGCAACGCTGGCACCGGGCACGTCCGTGAAGCTCGATGTCTTCCACAAGGGCGGAGCCAAGACGGTGACGCTCACGCTCGGCGAGTTGCCGAACGAGCGGCAGGCCCAGGGAAACGGTAAAGCCGACGAGGGCAAGGCGCAGCTGGGCAACGGCACGCCGCGCCTCGGGCTCAGCCTCGCGCCGGCCGGCGAGGTGCAGGGCGCCGGCCAGAAGGGCGTCGTCGTCACCGAGGTCGATCCGCAAGGGCCGGCGGCGCAGCGCGGTATCCAGACCGGCGACGTCATCCTCAATGTCGGCGGCAAGCCTGTGGCCAATGTCGGTGACGTCCGCGCTGAATTGGCGCAGGCCAAATCGTCCGGCAAGAACAGCGTGCTGCTTCAGGTGAAGGGCGCGGAAGCGACCCGGTTCGTCGCCGTGCCGCTCGCGTAAGTCTTTCGCCTTCAACAGCAATTCAAAAGGCGGCCCACGGGCCGCCTTTTTCGTGCCGGCGTGAAAGATACCCACAGGCCAGCGATAACATTCTCGTTAACGGCAGCATTGATGACGGGTTCGTCCGAAAAAGCCGCGTTCGCTCGTCAGACTTTCGAGTCCATATTACCCGCAGGGGGTGGAACTCCGAACGTCCGGCTGCTTTGGAACCGGCCGGTGTTCGCATTTGATCGGTGCCGACATGGATCGATTGAAGCTTTCGCTGAGATGTGCGCTGCTCGTGGCGCCGCTCGTGCTGTCGGCCGGAAGCGCCCTCGGGCGCGACGATGGCCGCTACGCCAATTCACCGCTCAAGCCGTGGTTCGACAGTCTGCGCAGCCATCTCGGCCCGTGCTGCTCGGATGCCGATGGATTTGCAGTCTCGGATCCCGATTGGGAGTCCCATGACGGGCATTATCGCGTGCGTCTCGACGGTCAATGGGTGGATGTGCCGGATGAAGCCGTCATCACCGAACCGAACCGGGCGGGGCGCACCATGGTTTGGCCGGTGAAGACCGCGTTCGGAATTTCGATCCGGTGCTTCATGCCGGGCAGCATGATCTGACGCCGGTCGGCGTCACCGCTTGCTGGATTTGCGCTTCGACGATTTCCTGGACGATTTCTTTGCCGCTTTCTTGGCCGTCTTCTTCCTGGACGTTTTCCGCTTAGACGCTTTCTTGGGGACCTTCTTGCCCTTCTTGCGGGCCTTCGAGAGTCCAATCGCGATCGCCTGCTTGCGACTCTTCACGCGTCCGCCGCGACCGCTCTTCGCAGTGCCTTTCTTGTAGCGGCGCAATTCGCTCTCGACATCGCTGCCGGAGCTGCGCGAGTAGCGGCGCTTCTTTGCCTTGCGTGCCATGCATTTTCTCCCTTGGCCGGGGAAAACCACTCGACACAGGCATGGTTCCGAAAGCGCGTCAGCAACGCTCCCAATGAATTGACGCAGGCTAGAAGGAGTTCGCGAGCTCGATCTCCGCTTCGAGCACCCGGATGCGCCGCGCGGCCTCGGCGGAGGACAGATCCCGCGCATATTGCGCGGGCTGATACGCCTCTTCACTCAGCCGCTTCAGCCGCAACCCCTGCGCCCGGGTCATCTGCTCCATGAGAAAAGCCTTGGCGTCGTATTTACCCTGAACCCGCATGTCCGCTCTCCATTCTGAAATCGCGACTTGACTATATGTTCTTATTTTGTTCTAACAAGCCATGGACAACCGAATTAATGAAATTCGACGTAAAATCAGCGTCTTGAGGCTGGAAATGGCCGACGTCGAGGCATCTGTGCGCGACCTCGTCGACCGCGATCGCGACTGCACGGAAAAGGCCCTGGCGCAGATGGACTTGCGCCGGAAAATCAACCTGTTGATCGGCGAATGGAGAGCGGCTGGCGGTGGCGATGTCCTGCCGGATGTCCGCGATCGTGTACGGCTTCGTCTGCTGAAGAAAGTTGCAGATCCCGTGCGGACGATCGCGCGCCGCTGAGAGCTTTGGGAGCGCGCCGTGGTGGAAGACCCGGACGCCTACCGGATCCTGAGACTGCGCGCCGAGATTCTCGAAACTGGGCTCCGCGATCCGGCAATTGCAGCGTGAGGGGCTCGATGACGCCGCGGCCCAGCGCCTGATTGCGCGCAAGCGGGCGCAGCTCGATAATCTCGTGAAGATGAATTCCGCGAGCGGCGGACTGAACATCGCCGATATGCAACGAGATTAAAGCATGATCCGGAAAAGTGCGAACCGGTTTTCCGGAAAGACCATGCGTAAACGACAACCTAAAGCGCGATGACATTCATCCAAATCTGATCGTGCTCTAGCGCGTGCGAGGTGGCGTCAGAAGGATCGCATCGAATCTCAAAGCGAGAAGGCCCCGCGATGGCGGGACCTTCGATGAGCAGCTGCGCCTTACTTCGCGGTGCCCGTGCCCTTGGTCATGGTGCCGCCCTGATCGGAGCCGGGGCCGGAGCCGCCCTGGCCGGAGGCATCGGGGCTCTTGGTTTTCGTGTTGGCGCCGGTTGTCTGTGAGGACGAGGTCGAGGATTCATGTTTCGCCTTGTGCGATTTTGCCTGTACGGCAAACGGGGCGGCGGCAAGGCCGGTTGCCAACATCACGGTGAGAGCGAGCTTGGTCGTCTTCATGCGCGGGAACTCCCTGGGTTAAATTGACGCAGGCAGCCAACTGCTGTTCGTCACAGGAGTTCCCGACAAAGTCACCCGCATGTTTCACGCGCGCTTCAAAATTCCTTGTCCTCGTCGATGATGAACACGACGCCGGTGAGCGTCGCGCCGATCGCGAACGTCGTCACCAATGTGAGGGCGAAGACCAGAATCGCCTGGCTTCCGCCGTGATTGAGCAGATTGGCGACCGCCGGATTGGACAGAGTGAGCGCAAGGCCGAATGTAAGTCCGAGAGCTGCGCCCATCATCGCATGCGTCACGAGCTTGATGACGCCGGTGGGAGAGATCAGGCTCGGTGGCTTCTTGGGCGACTTGTTCGCACGCATGGAACCGACCCTCGATTGCACATGCAACGCGCACGATGATCGCCGGTTCCATTCGCATGAAGGAATTGTCATCCGCCGCTTCATCCGGCGTTCATGCCGGGCTTGCGAGGATGAAGGCGATCAACATGGGACACTCGACATGGGTAAGGTCGTCTATCTCTATCGCTCGCTGGCCTATCGGAACGCGGCCGCGGACATGTTGCGCAAAGCGCGCAAGCTGCCGCGCGGTGCGGAGCGAAGCGCCGCCCGCCGTTATGCGATGGCGCTGCGCGATCTCGCACAAACGGAAGCCTGGCTCGAAGGGCGCGTCGCCGACGAACCTCGGTCGATCCTGCGCACGAAAGTCGCCGCGTCCGGTTAACCCGACGCGCGCTGCAGCTCGGGGGAGGTGTCGGCGTCGAACTTGCCCTGCGTTGCCGAGGCAGGGGTCTTGCGGGTCAGCGGCACGTCCAGGCGGCACAACAGGCCCTCGGCCCGCCAATCGAATTGCGCCCGTCCGCCGAGCTGGGACTCGACGCTCGCAAGCAGGCTTCGCGTACCAAAACCGCGAGACTTCGGCGTCCTCACGAGCGGACCGCCGGATTCCTCCCAGGTCAGCGCGAGGTGGTCTTCCTCGACCTGCCAGCCGATCAAGAGCCGGCCCGATCGCGTCGAGAGCGCGCCATACTTGGCGGAGTTGGTGAAAAGCTCGTGCAGCGCCAGCGCCAGCGTCTGGGCGGTTGTCGGCAGCAACTGAACCTCCGGGCCTGCGAGCTTGATCTGGCCGCCGAGCGAATAGGGTGCAAGCTCCTCGTCGATCAGCTTGGAAAGCTCGGCGCCCTGCCAGCTCGACAGCGACAGGATCGTGTGCACGCGCGCCAGCGCATTGATGCGCCCTTCGACGGCATTGACGTAAGCCTTGACTTCGTCGGCACGGGTGAGGCGCACGATCGATTGCGCCAGCGCCAGCGCATTCTTGGCGCGATGATCGACTTCCCGCGCCAGCAGGTTTTGCCGCTCCTCGGCACGCTTGCGTTCGGTGATGTCCACGGTGACGCCGCTCACGCGCACCACGCGGCCGGCCTGGTCCACGGTCGCGGCCGCTGTGCCGACGCACCAGCGCACCTCACCGTCGGGCCGGCTGACGCGAAATTCCCCTTCATAGGCGCGTGCCCCGCTATTGAACGCGGCAATAGCCTGGCCGAACCGGTCGACGTCATCGGGGTGCAGCAGCGCCTGGATGTTCGCCGAGGTGACGTTGAAGGTCTCCGGCGTCACGCCGAAGATGCGGTACTGGCCTTCGTCCCACATCCAGTCGCCGTTGATCCAGTCCCAGTCCCAGGATCCCATCTTGCCGGCGGCAATCGCCATGCTGCGGCGCTGCTCGCTCTCGCGCAGCTTGGCGGTGGAGTTCTCCAGTTCCGCCGTGCGCGCGCGGACACGGTCCTCGAGTTCCTGGTTCAGCCGTTCGAGCTCGCGGGTCTTGCGGTAGAGCTCGGAAAACACCTTGATCTTGGCGCGCAGCACCTCCGGCACCACGGGCACCGGCACGTAGTCGACCGCGCCCATCTCGTAGCCGCGCAACCGGTCGATGTCGCTCACTTGAATGGCCGAGATGAAGATCATCGCGGTCTTCTGGAAGCGCGGATGTTCCCGGATCATCGCCGCCAGCTCGAAGCCGTCGAGCTCGGGCATGCAGACGTCGACCAGGATCACCGCGACCTCGGTCTTGAGCAGCACTTCCAGCGCCTCCCGCCCCGACGAGGCGATCACGAGATTCTCGCCGAGATCCTTCAAGATCACCTCGTAGGCGAGCAGCTTGGCCGGCTGGTCGTCGACGAGGAGGATATTGACCTTTTCGTGGTCCATTCGCGGATCCAGCTCAGCGGTGCAGCCACATGCGGATCGCAAGCAGCAATTGATCGGTGTTGACGGGTTTGGCGAGGTAGTCGGAGGCGCCGGCCTCCAGGCATTTCTCGCGATCGCCTTTCATTGCCTTGGCGGTCAACGCGATGATCGGAAGGCGGGCGAAGGCCGGGTTCGCGCGGATCACCCCGATGGTCTGATAGCCATCCATCTGCGGCATCATGATGTCCATCAGCACGATGGCGATTTCCGGATTGGATTCGACCAGCGTCACGGCTTCGCTCCCGGTGGTCGCCGTCAGCACCTTCATGCCGCGCCGTTCCAGCACGCTCGATAGCGCAAAGATGTTCCGGGCGTCGTCGTCGACGAGCAGCGCGGTCTTGCCGATCAGGTCCTCGTCGGAACTGTTCAGCTTCTCCAGCATGCGCTGCTTCTCGACCGGAAGTTCCGTGATCACGCGGTGCAGGAACAGCGCGGTCTCGTCGAGCAGACGTTCCGGCGATTCCACGCCTTTGACCACGATACTGCGCGCCATGGTGTGCAGCTCCGCGTCCTCCTCCGCCGAAAGCTCGCGGCCGGTAAAGACCACCACCGGAACATTCGAGAGCGCCTCGTCATTGCGGATCTGGTCCAGCACCTCGAAGCCGCTCATGTCGGGCAGTCGTAGATCGAGAACGACGCAGTCGCAGGGCGCTTCGCGCAGCATCGCGAGTGCGCCGGCGCCGGTGTCGGTCGCCACGATCTCGATGTCGTCGTGATGCAGCAGCTCGCGGATCGAGAGCTGCTCGGCCTCGTTGTCCTCGACGATCAGGAGCCGCTTGCGCCGCGGCCGCGCATACTCCTTGATCTGCGTCAGCGCAGCCGCGACGCCTTCGGTCGTCGTCGGCTTGTTGACGAAGGAGAAGGCGCCGCGCGCCAGCGCGTGCTGGCGGTCCTCGTCGAGCGTGATGATCTGCACGGGGATATGGCGGGTCAGCGGATTGTGCTTGAGCTGGCTCAGCACCGTCCAGCCGAGCATGTCGGGCAGGAACACGTCGAGCGAGACCGCTCTCGGCTGGTACTGCTTCGCAAGCTCCAGCGCCTCAGCGCCGCGCGCCGCGACCAGCACCTTGAAGCCCTTGTCGCGCGCGAGGTCGACCAGCACCCGCGCATAATGCGGGTCGTCCTCGACGATCAAGAGGATGCTGTCGCCGGGTTCGAGGTTGAGACGGTCGTCGGGCAGTTGCTCGATGGCGCGCTGCTGCTCCGGCGCGGCCGGCTGCAGCGCCGGCGGCTGGCTGTATTGCTGCGGCGTCGGCGCGCGCGGCGCCAGCGTCGGTCCCGAATATTTCAGCGGCAGGTAGAGCGTGAAGGTCGAGCCCTTGCCCGGCGCGCTGCGTAGATGGATTTCGCCGCCGAGCAGGCTCGCGAGCTCTCGGCTGATGGCAAGGCCAAGGCCGGTGCCGCCATATTTACGGCTGGTGCCGGCGTCGGCCTGCTGGAACGCTTCGAAGATCAGCTTCTGCTTTTCCAGCGGAATGCCGATGCCGGTATCGGACACCTCGAACGCGATCACGGCCGGCGCTGAGTTCAGCACCGGGTGATCGGTTCCCCAGCCGCCGAGGGCTCCGCCGACCTTCAGACGCACTTCGCCTTCGGCGGTGAACTTGAAGGCGTTGGAGAGCAGATTCTTCAGGACCTGTTGCAGGCGCTTGGAGTCGGTAACGATGCTGCGCGCGAGGTTCGGATCGACGTCGATCTTGAACGAGAGGCCGCGGTTCTCCGCCTCGTGCCGGAACGGCCGGCCGACGGTCTCGAGCAGGTTCGCGGTCAGGATCTCCTCGGCATCGACGGTCACCGTGCCGGACTCGATCTTGGAGAGATCGAGGATGTCGCTGATGAGGTTGAGCAGGTCGGTGCCGGCGCCGTGGATGGTGCGGGCGAACTCGACCTGCTTGGCCGTGAGGTTGCCGTCCGGATTGTCGGTGAGCTGCTGTCCGAGGATCAGGATCGAGTTCAGCGGCGTACGCAGCTCGTGGCTCATATTGGCGAGGAATTCGGACTTGTACTTCGAGGTCAGCGCGAGCTCGGTGGCCTTTTCCTCGAGCGCGCGGCGGGCCTGCTCGATCTCCTGGTTCTTGCGCTCGACCTCGACGTTGCGCTCGGCGAGTTGCTGCGCCTTCTGCTCGAGCTGCTCGTTGGTCTGCTGCAATTCGCGCTGCTGGGTCTGAAGCTCGCCGGCGAGCTGCTGCGATTGCTTGAGCAGGCCTTCGGTCTGCATCGTCGCCTCGATCGAGTTGAGCACGATGCCGATGGAGTCGGTGAGCTGCTCCAGGAACGTCATTTGCGAGGTCGTGAAGGAAGCGAGCGAGGCAAGCTCGATCACGGCCTTGACCTGGCCTTCGAACAGAACCGGCAGCACGACGAGGTTCTTCGGGGCGACACGGAACAGCGCGGAATTGATCGGCATCACGTCCGTCGGAATGTCCGCGACGACCCGCGGGCGCCTGTCGAGCGCGCACTGGCCGATCAGGCCCTCTCCGAATTGCAGTACGCGTTGATAGGGATAGACGCCGTCGCCGGCGTAGGAGGCGAGCAGCAGGAGCTGCGGATTATCCTCGCTCTCGATCTGGTAGATCACGCCGGTATGCGCGTTCACCAGCGGCGAGAGCTCGGTCAGCAGCAGCCGGCCGACGGTGGCGAGGTCGCGCTGGCCCTGGAGCATGTTGGTGAATTTCGCAAGGTTGGTCTTCAGCCAGTCCTGCTCGGTGTTCACGTCCGTCGTGAGACGGAGGTTCGTGATCATCGTGTTGATATTGTCTTTCAATTCCGCGACTTCGCCGCGGGCATCGACCTGGATCGACCGCGTCAGGTCGCCCTTGGTCACGGCGGTCGCGACTTCCGCGATGGCGCGGACCTGCGAGGTGAGGTTCGCGGCCAGGAGATTGACGTTGCCGGTGAGGTCCTTCCAGGTGCCGGCCGCGCCCGGCACGTCGGCCTGGCCACCGAGGCGGCCTTCGACGCCGACTTCGCGCGCCACTGAGGTCACCTGATCGGCGAAGGTTGCGAGCGTCTCGGTCATGTTGTTGATGGTGTCGGCGAGGGCTGCGACCTCGCCCTTCGATTTCACCGTGAGATTCTGCTTGAGGTCGCCGTTGGCGACCGCCGTCACCACCTTGACGATGCCGCGGACCTGCTCGGTCAGGTTCGCCGCCATGACGTTGACGGTGTCGGTGAGGTCCTTCCAGGTGCCGGCGACGCCGGGCACCTGAGCCTGGCCGCCGAGCTCGCCCTCGGTGCCGACCTCGCGGGCAACGCGCGTGACTTCGCCGGCGAAGGCGTTGAGCTGGTCCACCATGGTGTTGATGGTGTTCTTCAGCTCGAGGATCTCGCCCTTCACGTCGACGGTGATCTTGCGGGACAAGTCGCCGCGCGCCACGGCGGTCGTCACTTCGGCGATGTTGCGGACCTGCGTGGTGAGGTTCGCAGCGAGCAGGTTGACGTTGTCGGTGAGGTCCTTCCAGGTACCGCCGACGCCGGGCACGACGGCCTGGCCGCCGAGCCGGCCTTCGGTACCGACCTCGCGCGCGACGCGCGTCACTTCGGCGGCGAAGGAGCGGAGCTGCTCGACCATGGTGTTCAGCGTATCCTTCAGCAGCAGGATTTCGCCGCGCACGTCCACGGTGATCTTCTTCGAGAGGTCGCCGCCGGCGATGGCGGTCGCGACCTCGGCGATGTTGCGGACCTGGGCCGTCAGGTTCGACGCCATGAAGTTGACGTTGTCGGTGAGGTCCTTCCAGGTGCCGGCGACGCCGGGCACCTCGGCCTGACCGCCGAGCTTGCCTTCGGTGCCGACCTCGCGCGCGACGCGGGTGACCTCGCCGGCAAAACCATTGAGCTGGTCCACCATGGTGTTGATGGTGTTCTTCAGCTCGAGGATTTCGCCCTTCACGTCGACGGTGATCTTGCGGGACAAGTCGCCGCGCGCCACGGCGGTGGTCACCTCGGCGATGTTGCGAACCTGCGCGGTGAGGTTGCCCGCCATCGAGTTCACGCTGTCGGTGAGGTCCTTCCAGGTGCCGGCGACGCCGGGCACGTTGGCCTGGCCGCCGAGGCGGCCTTCGGTGCCGACCTCGCGCGCGACGCGCGTCACCTCGCCTGCGAAGCGGTTGAGCTGGTCGACCATCGTGTTCAGCGTGTCCTTGAGCTGAAGGATCTCGCCGCGGACGTCGACCGTGATCTTGCGCGACAGGTCGCCGCCGGCAATCGCGGTTGCGACCTCGGCGATGTTGCGGACCTGGGCGGTGAGGTTGCCCGCCATCGAGTTGACGTTGTCGGTGAGGTCCTTCCAGGTGCCGGCGACGCCCGTCACCTGCGCCTGGCCGCCGAGCTTGCCTTCGGTTCCGACCTCGCGCGCCACGCGCGTCACCTCGCCGGCGAAGGCGTTCAGCTGGTCGACCATGGTGTTGAGCGTCTCCTTCAGCTGAAGGATTTCGCCCGACACGTTGACGGTGATCTTCTTCGACAGGTCGCCCTTGGCGACCGCGGTCGCGACTTCGGCGATGTTGCGGACCTGGCCGGTCAGGTTCGAGGCCATCGAGTTGACGCTGTCGGTGAGGTCCTTCCAGGTGCCGGCGACGCCGCGCACCTGGGCCTGGCCGCCGAGCTTGCCTTCGGTGCCGACCTCGCGCGCGACGCGGGTGACTTCGCCGGCGAAGGCGTTGAGCTGGTCCACCATGGTGTTGATGGTGTCCTTCAGCTCCAGGATCTCGCCGCGGACGTCCACGGTGATCTTCTTGGACAGGTCGCCGCCGGCGACCGCCGTCGTGACCTCGGCAATGTTGCGGACCTGTGCGGTCAGGTTCGAGGCCATCGAGTTGACGCTTTCGGTGAGATCCTTCCAGGTGCCGGCGACGCCGAGCACGTTGGCCTGACCGCCGAGCCGCCCTTCGGTGCCGACCTCGCGCGCGACGCGGGTGACTTCGCCGGCGAAGGCGTTGAGCTGGTCGACCATGGTGTTGAGCGTTTCCTTCAGCTGAAGGATCTCGCCCGAGACGTTCACAGTGATCTTCTTCGACAAGTCGCCACCGGCGATGGCGGTCGCGACGTCGGCGATGTTGCGGACCTGGGCGGTCAGGTTCGACGCCATGAAGTTGACGTTGTCGGTGAGGTCCTTCCAGGTGCCGGCGACACCGGGCACCTGGGCCTGGCCGCCGAGCTTTCCTTCGGTGCCGACCTCGCGCGCGACGCGCGTGACTTCCGAGGCGAAGGAGTTGAGCTGGTCCACCATGGTGTTGATGGTGTCCTTCAACTCCAGGATCTCGCCGCGCACGTCCACCGTGATCTTGCGCGACAGGTCGCCGCGCGCCACGGCGGTGGTGACGTTGGCGATGTTGCGGACCTGCGCCGTGAGGTTGCCGCACATCGCGTTCACGGAATCGGTCAGGTCCTTCCAGGTGCCGGCGACGCCGGGCACGATCGCCTGGCCGCCGAGCTTGCCGTCGGTGCCGACCTCGCGCGCCACGCGCGTCACTTCGGAGGCGAAGGAGCGGAGCTGGTCCACCATCGTGTTGATGGCTTCCTTGAGCTGAAGGATCTCGCCGCGGACGTCGACCGTGATCTTCTTGGACAAGTCGCCGTTGGCGACCGCGATCGTGACCTCGGCGATGTTGCGAACCTGGTTGGTCAGGTTGTTCGCCATCGAGTTGACGCTCTCGGTCAGGTCCTTCCAGACGCCGGTCACCTCCGGTACCTGGGCCTGGCCGCCGAGCTTGCCCTCGGTGCCGACCTCGCGCGCGACGCGGGTCACCTCGGAGGTGAACACGCCGAGCTGCTTGATCATGGTGTTGACGATGTTCGCCGACTGCAGGAATTCTCCGCGGAGCGGACGGCCGTCGACGTCGAGCTTGACGGTCTGGAGCAGGTCGCCTTGCGCAACCGCGGCGACGGCCCGCGTCACCTCGCGCGTCGGCCACAACAGGTCGTCGATCAGAGTATTGACGGAGCCTTCCATGTCCGCCCAGGAGCCGGAGGCGAGGCCGAACTTCACGCGCTGCCGGGTCTTGCCCTCGCGCCCCACCACTTGGCCGACCAGTTCGAGCTGCTGCGCCATGCGCTGGTTGGCGGCGATGATTTCGTTAAAGGTGTCGGCAATCTTGCCGTCGATGCCGAGATAGTCGCCGCTCATGCGCACCGAGAAATCGCCGCTGCGCATCGCTTGTAGCGCGAGCAGCAATTCCGCTCGGGAATCCGGCTCCGACATTCCGTTGGCTTTTGGTTTCGGGACGCGACGACCGGAGCGTGATGCAGTTCCGGGATCGAGGTCGCTCATACTGATTCCCCCGCAGGCGCCGGCCGAATCTAAAGGCGAGACGCAATTGGTCGAAATGAAATAGAGCGTCAGCCAAATTCGAAATCAAGCGCCAAGGTTGCGGCACGAAGAAATGGAACCTGCTTTGCTCAGCCCGGCCAAATTAACGACAGGGGATAGGATTGGTTCCGCCAGGTTCCAGAAAAATTTCGAACCGCCGCGGAGTCTTAGAGAAGCCTCTTCCTCGCTGCTGGCGCCGTCCTTTCGGAACGGAGCGCCAGCCCTGCCGGTTAGCGGGGACAGGGAGAGCGCATATGCAAATCAATGTAGGATTAACCGTGATCGCTGTCGTCGCATTGCTGGCCGGATCGGCCTTCGCGCAAGGGGGTGAACCCAGCGGCCGCGGATCCGTGACCGGCGATCCCGCCGCAAGCTCCGCCACCCCGCGGGCGGATGCACCGACCACGGGTGCGGCGACCCGGTCGAACCCCAGCGGCAGCGGCACGTCGAGTTCAGGGGGCAAGGACGACAACGGGGATGCGGGGCGGGACAAGATGCCGGAGAGCGACCGCACGGTGCGACCGGAGAGTCAGCAGCATCATCCGAACGACAAGTGAGGCCGGCTACTTGTCCGCCATGGTGCGCTCTGCGTCCCTGACCTGCGAGCGCAGCAGCGGCAGTTGGCCGCGCGCGAACACTGCAAGCGCCGCATTGTCGGGGGCTTTCAGATAGCGTTCGAGCAGGGCGATGGTCGATTCATATTCGGGGATCTGCGCGGCATAGAAAGTCCGGACGTAGGCCGGTCCGTCCGAACTGTCGGGCTCGGCGAGGCCAGCACTCGTCGCCGTCTTGCCGATGCGGGGCTCGGCGCCGATCGCTTCCTGAATATCCTTCAGGGTCTTGTCGCGTTTGGCAGCTTCTTCGGCGCGCCAGGCGGCAAGGTTTTTCACCTCCGCATTGCCCTTCAGATCGGTGCTCTCCAGAAGGCCCTGCTGAAAGCGGCTGAACGCGTAAAGGCCGCTGATGACGTCAATGGCCGTCGGCGCGCGGTTGTCAGGCCTTTGCTCGCCGGTGCTGTCGGCCAGCGCTGCGCTGCCAATGAGCATCAGGATGATCGCGACAAGAACTCGCATCCACGACAATGACCGATGCCGTGCCAAGTTCCCGAACGTTAAGATCCGGTAGGGGCGGTTGCGACGCAGGAGTTCCGTCCCCACGTCTTGCTCATGAAACAGTCTGACATTTTCAGGGATAACGCCGAGAACTGCCTGCAACTCGCCGAGCGAGCGGAAGGGCAACCCGCCTTCAAGCGCTATTCGCGCATGGCGGATGCCTGGACGGCGCTTGCAAGGGAGCAGGACTGGCTCGATGGCGAAATCCCGCCAGTAACGGTCCGCATCCCCCAAGACCGGGAGGCATAGGCGGCTCTCGTCTTCGTGAGTCCGCGTGTGAGACAAAGCACGGAACGCAAGCGACCAATCGAGGATCATCCGGGAACAGTCGATCGCGTGGATTTTCGACTCCAGAAGGAGGTTTTTGCAATGGCTCCACGTCTTGCCCTTCTTTCACTCATTCTCGCCTTTGGCGTCTCGGTCGCATTCGCGACGGTGACGACGGTACGGCAGGTGCATCTCGAGAAGGCGTCGGCCGCGGTTCATGCCGCGCATGGCTAGCGCTGTTGCTCGCGTCCGGGAACATTCGGCGCTGACATGCGTAGCCGCTTCGATAAATCAAGAGAGAAGCGAGAGCATATCATGGCCCATTCCGACCACGGCATCGTCAAGGACAAGCGCGCGGAGGAGCAGCCGCGCGACAAGCAGCGCGCCCAGACGGTGCACAAGACGAACCCGAAGGGCTCGCCATCGCGAGAGGCGACGCGCGATCCCGACCTCACCGATAAGAACAAGACGCCGGGCTCCGGCGTGATGCCGGACGATTCCGGTGACGCGCCGACCGGGTAGAGCATGATCTGGACCCGGAGGGCCGCGTTAGCGCAAAGTGTGAAGCGGTTTTCCGGAAGCATCATGCTCGAACGCTAGAGGGTTTCCGCAAGGAACGAATTCGCGCGCGAAGAGTCGACGGATTGCTTCCGGTTGGCATGCCCCCGGTGCACCGGAAGCAATCTCCAAGGACGGCCCTGGCACCCACCGTGCCGGGGCCGTTTTGCCTTGCGAGGCCTGTGATCAGTCCTCGTTGCCGCTCTCGGGGTCGGTTTGAGTGTGGCCATCGGGTCCACGGCCGAACACACCGAAGTTGCTAGACTTCACGCCGGCCGCCGCATCGACGTCCGCTGCTGTCAGCCCAAACTTGAGCAGCTCGCGGACCGCAGCGGCGCGGGTCGGCATGCGGTGCTTGAATCGGAAATCGTCTACTGCGGCCAGCTCTTCCGGCGAGAGCATGACCTGAAGGCGCTCGGCGCGAAGGTCATTCATGGTCGATCACGCAGAATGAGTAAGTTGAGTAGTCTGCTCAACAAACGAACTTGGCGACAGTTCCACAAGAGTCGGTGAAAATGCCAAATGAGTAGGAATTGCAAGCAAAATCAATAAGTTATATTGAAACGACTCCCGTGCTGGCGCATTCTTCTGCAAAGGGAGATTGGCCATGACGGATGAGGTCAGGTTACCCCGCAAGCTTTCCGAAGAACCGGAAGCACCCAAGCCGGTGCGGCCGAGCCACCAGAAGGTTATCGATCAAGTCGAGCGCTGGGCGAACAGCCCGGGCCTGCAACCCCCGAGGACGGACGATGCGAAGACGGTCTGAACCCCACACATTCGAACAACGTCTCGACGCGCAGCGGCTGCGGCTCGAGCAGGAGTTCGCAAGTCTGCCGGTCGGCGTTCAGCGGGATTCCGTTGCCGCGCGCATCGAACAGCTTCATGCCGCCGCGGAGATGTTTGAATTCCTGAAGCTACGGGACGCTTCGCCGTCGCGCTGATCGCGACCAGGATTCGGACGACCGGCGATGCGAGACGGTGCGAAATTTCCGTCTCATCCACCACGCCGAGACTGAAACCACGGCCCAGGCGAAGACGGCGCCGATAAAGGCCGCGACGCTGCTCACGGGGACCGTGACGTAGAAGACGGCGGCGAACGCAGCAAGACCGATGCTTCCCAAGGCGGCGCCGGCGGCGTCGAGCGCTGCGGCCTCCTGCCCACGCCGGCGGCCATCGAGACCTGCCTTCTCCTTGGCCCTGCGCTCATGACTTTCGATCAGCGTTGCGCTGGCGCAGAAGATGGCGGGAAGGGCAAGGAAGAGCCCGCCTATGGAGGTGCCGAAGCTCGCACCCATGATGCCTGCCAGCACTGTCGCCGCTCCGCCGAGCACGAAGCGAATAGCGTATTCGTACCCGCGCGTTTGCTTCAGCGCCGATGGGGACAGCTTGACCAGCATCAGGCGGCACCTCCGAAGCTCGCGAGCAGGCCGAACGCGACGACCAGCCATACCGCGAAGGCGAGAACGGTGGCGGGCAGCGCGGCAAGACGAAACCTGATCAGCAGATGGCACACGGCAACGCTGTAGCAGGCAAGCGCGATCGCGCCGTAGATCATGGTCCAGCTTTCGGCTGCGGCGTAAGCTCTGCCATGCTGCACGATCGCGATTGCGAGCGTGGCGAGCGCGACCGAGGGTGCCGCGCCGAGCAGGCCGGCAAAACTCTTTGGCCGCAGCATGTCGCCAAGGATCGCGAAAGCTGAGACGATCACGCCACCGGCGATGAAGCGCACGACATATTCGGTCATGACTGCACCCGCCTGTGGTGCTGGCGTCTCGCCAAGGTGAGCGGCCTGAGAAGTCGTTCGACGACAACGCCGAGCGAGAACCCCGCCAGCACATCGCTCGCCCAGTGCGCCAGCAGCACGACGCGCGTCAGCGAAAGCGCAACCGTGATGAAGCGTACCGTACGGCGCGGCCCTTTTGGCAGCAGCCCTGCTGCCGAGGCCAGCCCACCCATGTGCATGGCGTGGCCGGAGGGAAAGGCATTCCGCGCTCGCCCGGAGAAGGGAACGCCATTCCGATGACCGCGAACGGTCGTGCGGTCAGGTCTTGTCTGGTCGAATATGGATTTCAGCGCGTGCGGAATCATGGCAGTCACCAACGTCACTGCCAGAATATGATTGGCGGCGGGGCGTGCCTCCGGACGCCGCAATTGAGCGTAAAACCATCCCGCAGCGGCAAGCGCCAGAAGCACGTGCTCGTCAGCCGCCCAGGTCAGCGTCTGCGCCGTCTGCTCCAGCCCTGAATTGGTGTGGTCGGCGATCTCGTTCGCGATCACCGTGTCGATCCGAGTGGGTTTGACTGTTACGACTGCCATCGGTCCGCGGTTGGTGCAACGTCCCCCATGACGTTCTTGTAAAACCTGAGTGACGATGATGGTTCCTACGGCTACGGCTGTCCGGATCCGCCTGCAGCGCCATAGATCTGACCGGTCGCGTAGCTTGCATCGGCCGCGGCAAGCTGCACGTAAATGGAGGCGAGTTCGGCGGGCTGGCCGGGGCGGCCGAGCGGCGTCATGCGGCCGAACTTCTCGAGCTTCTCCATCGTAGCGCCGCCGGAGACCTGGAGCGGGGTCCAGATCGGACCGGGTGCCACGCCGTTGACGCGAATGCCCTTGGGACCCAGCTGCTTGGCGAGCGACTTCACGTAGTTCATCGTCGCGGCCTTGGTCTGTGCGTAGTCATAAAGCTCCGGAGACGGATCGTAAGCCTGCTCGGACGTCGTGCCGATGATGCACGAGCCCGGCTTCAGATGCGGCAGCGCCGCCTTGATGATCCAGAAAGGAGCGTAGATGTTGGTCTTCATGGTCGCGTCGAAGTCCTCGGACGAGATGTCGAGGATCGACTCGCGGGTCTGCTGTCGCGCGGCGTTGCAGACGACGATGTCCAGTCCGCCGAGGCCCTGCACCGCTTGCTCGACCAGCTTCCTGCAGAAGTCCTCGTTGCGAAGGTCGCCGGGGATGGCAAGTCCGGTGCGTCCCTCCTTCTTGACCAGGGCGATGACGTCCTGGGCATCGGGTTCTTCGTTCGGGAAGTAGTTGATGGCGACGTCGGCACCTTCGCGTGCATAGGCGATCGCGGCGGCGCGCCCCATGCCGGAATCGCCGCCGGTGATGAGTGCCTTGCGGCCGGCGAGGCGGCTGGAGCCCTTGTAGCTGGTCTCGCCATGGTCCGGCCGCGGCTCCATCTTGCCGGCAAGGCCGGGCCAGGGCTGCGACTGCTTCTTGAACGGCGGCTTCGGGTAGCGGCTGACGGGATCTATCAAGTTCTGCTCGGCCATGGGCGGGTTTCCTTTCGCTGCCGAAGATGCCAGCGAAGCTAAACGAGAAGCCGCCGGCAGAACCGGCGCTCTCGAAATATTACTTCGACTGGCCGACGCTCGGCGCCTTGCCGAGCTCTTTCGCCATCTCGAGATGGTGCTTGAGCCCGGGCAGCGTCTTGCCGGCCCAGTCCTTCAGCTCGGCGTTCTCGCCGCCTTTGGCGTAGCGATCGAACAGCGACACGGCGTCTTCATGCGCGCTGACTTGATAGGAATTGTAGTCGGAGCTGAAGTCCTTGCCGGTCGCGCCCTTGAGCTTGTCGAGCTTGCTCTGATGCGAGCTGTCGAGCGCCGTCGGCAGCGTCGCCTGGACTTTGCCGTTGCCGACCAGACCCTTGAGCTCGCTGCTGGTCTTGGTGTGGTCAGTCACCATCTGCTGTGCGAAGGATTTCTCCTGAGCGTTGCCCTTCTGCTCCGCGAGCTTGCTCGACTCGATCTCGAACATGTCGCTGATGGCGACTTCCTTGACGAAGTCGGCGGTGGTGGGCGCGACGCCGAGCGCCGAATTGACGCCGGTCTTCTCGCCGAGCGACTGGGCGAGCGCGGGGCCCGCGAGGAGCACGCAAGCAAGGGCAATGACGGTTCGTTTCATGGTCGGTCCCTCTGAATTGGCGGCGCGAGCGCTTGCCGCACGACGTTTGCGCCGATCAACACGGGATCGGGACCGAGGTTCCTAATCCGTCGGATGGCGGCCGGTGCGCGGGTTGATCGGATCGGTCGGCTTGCGCCGGAGCCTTTCCGGCAGGAACGGTTCGCCTGGTGAGGCAGACGGCTCTGCACGCACGTCCGCATGGTGCTGGGCGCGCTCGTGCGGTGTCTTGTTGTCGTTGAAGTGCAGTTTCACATCGACGCCGTTGACGGGATCGTTGACGCCGTTCTGGATGTCGCGAAAATCGCTCATGGCTCACTCCATTCTGGGTAGGATCGTCTCGATCACCTGCCGCAGCGTGCCGTGCGCTCGGGGCGGACTTTCGTATGGTTCTTTCTGAAGATTGTTGAT
Source organism: Bradyrhizobium sp. cir1 (assembly GCF_014198245.1). Lineage (GTDB taxonomy): Bacteria > Pseudomonadota > Alphaproteobacteria > Rhizobiales > Xanthobacteraceae > Bradyrhizobium. The sequence goes on along the minus strand of NZ_JACIHE010000011.1, from coordinate 142,187 downwards.
GAGCGCGGTCGGGGTCCGCCGGGTAAGCACGGTCCGCTGATGCAGGCGCTGGACGATGAAGTCGGAAACGGTCTGGGGCATCGCGCATGGCCCTCTGTGAAGCTCAGAGAACCGCTCGTTCCCTGCGATGTTCCTGACCTGCCGCTGGAACATGGACCGGAACGATCGTACGCCTGTCCGGTTGGTCCACACATTGGCTGAGTGGAGAATTGCAATGTTGAACCAAGGCGAGCTGGATCGCGCCGAGATGGGCCGGTTGATCGGCAGCGACAAGGTCGAGGGAACATCGGTCTATGGTGCCGACCGCAACAAGATCGGCTCGATCGAGCGCGTGATGATCGACAAGATCAGCGGCAGAGTGTCCTACGCCGTGCTCGGTTTCGGCGGATTCCTGGGCCTCGGTAATGATCACTACCCCTTGCCCTGGCAGTCGCTGAAGTACGACACCGAGCTCGGCGGCTATGTCACCGGCATCACGGCCAAGGAGCTGCAAGGCGCGCCGAAATACGGCGCGAAAAGCGATTGGAACTGGAGCGATGACGCCGCCGTTCGCGGCATCAACTCATACTACGGTGTTCCGTTCGCGTAAGGCTGCTTCACGAAAGGAGATCCGATGAGCAAGGAACGGCCCAACGACGATCCCCGGCAGCAGAATGACTGGGGATCTCATGCCCAGACGGACAAGCCCTGGAAGGGCAATCCGGAGAAAGAACAGGGATCGGACAACAAGGTGAAACCCGATCTCGAGAAATGGCACGAGACCAAGACGCACTGAGCGAAGTGCGTCGGCACGACCATCGAGGCGAGCGCGGCACGGTGAGTGCCGCGCTTGCTTTTTGACCTCTGCAATCACGAACGGCGGTGGCGCGCTCGGGATGCGGAACCATGCCTCAGTGCCAAGGTTAGGCTGGCGGCGCATAAGCTCGCTTTGTCGTTCTGCGCCGTTCAATCCCGAGAAAGGTGTGCACCGTGGATGCTCAAACCCGGGAGCGTGGGGCGCGTGCGGAGCAGCCGGCGAAATCGCCGCCGCTGCGGGACCGGCTCCGCGAGCATTGGCTTCTCACCACCATGGGAGCGATCGTGCTGGTCGCCGCACTCGCCGGCGGTCTGCTCTACTGGCTTGACGTGCGTCATTACGAATCCACGGACGACGCCTTCATCGCCGCGCGCAGCTTTTCCGTGGCCTCGAAGGTCGGCGGCTACGTGACCGACATCCCGGCCACGGACAATCAGCATGTCAATGCCGGTGACCTGCTGGCCAGGATCGACGAGCGCGACTATCGCATCGCCATCGATCAGGCCAACGCTCAGCTCGCGGTCGCCAAGGCGAACGTCGCCAATGTCGAGGCGCAGATCGATTCGCAGCAGGAGCAGATCAAGCAGGCTCAGGCGCAGCTCGAGCAGGCCCAGGCCCAGCTCCAGTTCTCGCAGGAAGAGTTCAAGCGCGCGGAAGATCTGGTCGAGAAGGGCGCCGGCACGGTGCAGCGCCAGCAGCAGACGCGCTCCGATCTTCAGGCGCAGCAGGCCAACACGGAGCGGACCAAAACCGCGGTGACAGCCGCGCAGCTCGGTATCAAGACGCTGCAAGCCCAGCTGGAAGGCGCCAAGGCGCAAGTCGAGCAGTCGCAGGCGCAGCTCGATCAGGCCAGGCTGAATTTGCAATATACGAGCGTCGTCGCGGCGCAGTCCGGCCGTGTGGTCAAGCTCTCGGGCGCCAAGGGCACCTTCGCCACGGCGGGCCAAAGCCTGATGATGTTCGTGCCCGACGAGGTCTGGATCGTCGCCAACTACAAGGAGACCCAGCTCAACGACATGCGGCCCGGCCAGCCGGTCGAGATCCGCATCGATGCCTATCCGGGCCGCAAGCTGGCCGGCCATGTCGATTCCGTGCAGCCCGGCTCCGGCACCGCGTTCAGCCTGCTGCCTGCGGAAAACGCCACCGGCAACTACGTCAAGGTCGTCCAGCGCGTGCCGGTGAAGATCGTGGTCGACAATTGGCCGGCCGATCTGCCCGTCGGTCCGGGCATGTCGGTCGTGCCCTGGACCAGGGTGCGATGAGCGACGTCGCGCAAGGCGGCGCGTCCGGGTGGTCACCGGAGCGCTCGGCGGCCGGCGGGCACAATCCCTATCTGATCGCCTTCGTGGTTTCGATCGCGACCTTCATGGAGGTGCTCGACACCACCATCGCCAACGTCGCGCTGCGGCACATCGCCGGCGGGCTCGCGGTGGGCATCGACGAGAGCACCTATGTCATCACCAGCTATCTCGTCGCCAATGCCATCGTGCTGTCGATCTCGGGCTGGCTCTCGACCGTGATCGGCCGCAAGCGCTTCTACATGATGTGCGTGGCGACGTTCTCGGTCGCCTCGCTTCTGTGCGGCTTCGCCTGGAATTTGCAGTCGCTGGTGCTGTTCCGCATTCTGCAGGGCCTCGGCGGCGGCGGCATGGCCACCAGCGAGCAGGCGATCCTCGCCGACTCCTTCCCGCCGCACAAGCGCGGCCAGGCTTTCGCCATCTACGGCGTTGCCGTGGTGGTCGCGCCGGTGGTCGGCCCGACCCTCGGCGGCTGGATCACCGACACCTATAGCTGGCACTGGGTGTTCCTGATCAACGTGCCGATGGGGCTGCTTTCGCTGTTCCTGGTCGGCACGCTGGTCAAGGAGCCGTCGGGAGCGGAGGAGGAGAGGGAGAAGCTCCTGAGCAGGGGTCTGCGCGTCGACTATATCGGCTTTCTGCTCGTCGCGATCGGGCTCGGCTCGCTCGAATTCGTGCTTGACGAAGGCCAGCGTAACGACTGGTTCGGATCGACCATGATTGTGATCTTCGCGGTTCTCGCAGCGGTCTCCCTGCTGGCGCTGATCCCATGGGAACTGACGCGTGAGGATCCCATCATCGATCTGCGCCTGCTCGGCCGCCGCCAGTTCGGCGCCTGCTTCCTGGTCATGCTGGGAACCGGCGCGGTGCTGATCTCGACGACCCAGCTCCTGCCGCAACTGCTCCAGACCGAGCTGAACTACACGGCCATGCTGGCCGGCCTTGCCCTATCGCCCGGCGGCGTCGCAACCCTGGTGCTGATGCCGGTGGTGGGCCGCCTCGTCAGCGCGGTGCAGCCGAAATATCTCATCATGTTCGGCGCTGCCATCGTGGCGTTATCGATGTGGCATCTTACCGGACTCACCGGCGACATCACTTATGGCTATGCGGCGCTGTCGCGCATCTTCCTCGCGCTGGGCCTGCCCTTCCTGTTCCTGCCGGTGACGACTGCCTCCTATGACGGCGTGCCGCCCGACAAGACCAACCAGGCCTCTGCGCTGATCAACGTCGCCCGCAACATCGGCGGCTCAATGGGCGTCGCACTGGCGCAGACGATTTTGGCGCAGCGCCAGCAATTCCATCAGAGCCGCCTCGTCGAGCACGCCGCGCCGTCTGATCTCGGCTATCAGCAAACCATCGATGCGATGACGCGCTACTTCCAGGCGCAGGGCTCGAATGCGAGCGACGCCGCGTCGCAGGCAGTTGCCTGGGTCGGCAGGACCTTGCAGCAGCAGGTCGACTTCCTCGCCTATATCGATGTGTTCTGGACGCTCGCGATCGTCGCGGTTCTGATGATCCCCACGGCTGCCGTGCTGCGACCGATCGACTTGAGTGCGCCGGCGCGGGGGCATTGAGTGGCAATGCCATCAGTGCGTCTTTGGCGCGAGAGCGTATCCCACCCTCGCTGTCATCGCCCGCGAAGGCGGGCGATCCAGTATTCCAGAGGCAGTCGAGGGATGCAGAGAGGCCGCGGCGTACTGGATGCCCCGGTCAAGCCGGGGCATGACACCTGTTTACTTGGCGACATTCACCCCACCGCTTCTTCCCGCCCCGGACCCGCATGCACATGCACTTGCTTGGCATGCAGTACCTCCCCGCATTCCGAGCACACCATCACCGGGTCGAACAACTTGCCGCATGTCTTGTGCTCGTGCAGCAGCGGGCGGCCGCGCTCGTCGCCCATGTGGGTGTCGCCCCAATGCACCATCGCCATGATGATCGGGTAGAGGTCGAGGCCCTTCTGGGTGAGGATGTATTCGTAGCGCTTGGGCGCTTCTGAATAGGGGACGCGACGCAGGATGCCAAAGCGCACCAGCTTCTTCAGCCGCTCCGAGAGCAGATGCCGCGTGATCTGAAGCGAGGACTGGAACGCCTCGAACCGTCTTACGCGCAAAAAGCATTCGCGCAGGATCAGCAGCGTCCAGCGATCGCCGACCACGGCGACGGTGCGGGAAAGCGAGCAGGGCTCCTCGTCCAGCGTGTCCCACTTCATAATCCGGTCTCCGGCACTAGTCAGTCAGAAAAAGGAACGGACTTGAATGATCGACGTAATTTCCAGCCAAACCTAGCACTTGGCTCGGTGGTTTGACAGTTCTATTTTAGAACTATAGCCTCCTGTCAATCACACCCTCAGCGGAGGAGACGACCTTGCCCAAGCGAAACGCGACCGCCGCCGTCATCGGGGCCGGCGATTTCATCGGCTCCGAGATCGCCAAGAAATTCGCTGCGGAAGGATTTTCGATCTTCGCCGGCCGCCGCAACGGCGACAAGCTGGCGCCGCTGGTGAAGGACATCGAGGCCTCAGGCGGTGAGATCCACGCGCGCTCGCTCGATGCGCGCAAGGAAGACGAGGTCATCTCGTTCCTCAACGATGCCGACAAGCATGCGCCGCTCGAGGTCTGCATCTTCAACGTCGGCGCCAACGTCAATTTCCCGATCCTCGACACCACCGAGCGCGTGTTCCGGAAAGTGTGGGAGATGGCCTGCTATTCCGGCTTCCTCGCCGGCCGGGAAGCGGCGCGGCTGATGCTGCCGCGCGGCGGCGGCAACATCTTCTTCACCGGTGCGACTGCAAGCTTGCGCGGCGGCAGCGGCTTTGCCGCCTTCGCCAGCGCCAAGTTCGGCCTGCGCGCGGTGGCGCAGGCGATGGCGCGCGAGCTCGGGCCGAAGAACATCCACGTCGCCCATCTCATCATCGATTCCGGCGTCGACACCGAATGGGTGCGGCAGCGCCGGCTCGAAGCGCTCGGGCCGAACGCGCTCGACAATCCCGATCTCCTGATGCCGCCCTCGTCGGTCGCGGACGCCTATTGGCAGCTCTATCAGCAGCCCAGGAGCGCCTGGACCTTCGAGATGGAGATCAGGCCGTTCGGGGAGAAATGGTGACCACGGCGCAAAAGTCCGGCTAGACTGATCCCAACCCAAGCAAAATTCCGGGAGGTACTTAAGTGAAGACCGCGATCACCGAACTGTTCGGCATCGAGCACCCCATCATCCAGGGCGGCATGCATTTCGTCGGCTTTGCCGAGCTTGCCGCCGCCGTCTCGAATGCCGGCGGGCTCGGCATCATCACGGGCCTCACTCAGAAGACGCCGGAATCGCTCGCCAAGGAGATCGCGCGCTGCCGCGACCTGACCGACAAGCCGTTCGGCGTGAACCTGACCTTCCTGCCGACCTTCTCGGCGCCGCCTTATCCGGAATACATTGCGGCCATCGTCGAGGGCGGCATCAAGGCGGTGGAGACCGCGGGCCGCAGCCCGGAAGCCTACATGCCGGCGCTGAAAGCCGCCGGCATCAAGGTGATCCACAAATGCACCTCGGTCCGCCACTCGCTGAAGGCCGAGCGCATCGGCTGCGACGCCGTCAGCGTTGACGGCTTCGAGTGCGGCGGCCATCCCGGCGAAGACGACATTCCCAACATGATCCTGCTGCCGCGGGCGGCAGAGGAGCTGAAGATCCCGTTCGTGGCCTCCGGCGGCATGGCCGACGGGCGTAGTCTCGTCGCGGCGCTGTCGCTGGGCGCGGCCGGCATGAACATGGGCACGCGCTTTATCGCGACCAAGGAAGCCCCGGTGCATCAGAACGTAAAGAACGCGCTCGTTGCGGCCACCGAGCTCGACACCCGCCTGATCATGCGCGCCCTGCGCAACACGGAACGCGTGCTGAAGAACGCCAATGTCGATCGCTTGCTCGAGATCGAGCGCGAGAAGGGCACCAAGCTCACCATCGACGACATTCACGACCAGGTCGCGGGCGTGTATCCCAGGATCATGCTGGACGGGCAGATGGACGCCGGCGCCTGGAGCTGCGGCATGGTCGCCGGCCTCATCCACGACATCCCCTCCTGCAAGGAACTCATCGATCGCATCATGGGCGAGGCGGAAACCATCATCCGCGGCCGCCTTATGGGGTTCCTGGATGGGACGGGGGCGACGCGTAAGGTCGCCTGACACCGCCAAACTTCTTAACCACGGCAGCAACCGGCCGCTGGAATTCCGCGCGATGCCCTCCTAAATAGGGATAAATTACGCCCTAAATAATCAATTTCAGGAGGCGTCCGTGGTCCTGAAAAGCGTTCCTTTTGCCGTTGCCGTCGCCCTCGTCGTTGCATGGGGCGGCATCGTGCGCGCTGACGACTACAAGCCTGACGAATATCTCGGTCTCGATCTCTCCAAGGCGGTGCTGTCGCCGAAGCGGCTCGGGCCCGAGACGCGGTTCGCACCGGTCGCACTCGAGGCGAAGGGCGGCAACGAGGCGCAGGCGCGGATCGAGCCGATGGATGTGCCGAAGAAGGTCGCCGCCGAACGCGTGCATGTGCCCGAGCCGAAGGTCGCGCATACCAAGAGCACGCAGCCCCGCGGCGCCGCCCGCACCAAGCTCGCGCATCGCCGCAGCAACCCGCTCGACGCGCAGGCGATGGACACCCGCATCCAGACCTGGCCGTGCCGCTCCGGCGGCATCTGCAACTGGAAGCGCTAGAGCAGTCTGGTCTTCGTCGCTATTTTGGCACAAGATCACAAGCGGTTGGCGCGAATTAGCGAAACGCACTTGGCCGCCTTTGCTAAAGGTGTACGGTCCGGTTTTGACCGGCACAGCCATCGGCATTGTCCGGGCGACTTACTGACGCTTGGCGCGCTCGCTCCTCATTGCTACTGCTCTAGGGCGATCACGTCGCGTCTGAAGCCAGACGTGGGCGATGATACTGATAAGACGAAATTTCTTCTTTCTGGCGCTTGATCTGGACAATCCGAATCATTTGGAGTTGCACGCAAAATACCACAACGTCTAATTGACCTGTCCTGTCTTCCTTGCTCTGGGATAGAGCTTACCGATTATGCAGCTATCGCTATTGGCGACCTTACCACCGAGGTTGAGTTAGATGATTGACGAGCCGACCAGTTTATTGCCGCCGTCGGGTGCGGGGGAAAGTGACGATACAACAAAGACCCGAACGCGCCTTGCGATGCTGGTTGAAAAGATCCGCGAGGCCGCGGGCCGCGCATTCGCGTTCAAGACCAACCCACTGCGATCGGTTCTCGCTGTGGCCGGCTGCCTGCTTGTCCTGTTCGTGGCAGCATGGGTCCTTGACAAGATCTTCGTCTACTTCCTGGCCCGCAGCTATGTCCAGGAGGTTGCTGACGTCTTCGACCTGAACAAGCATCTTGCCAATGCGCTTGTTTATGTGACCTTCGTTGCGCTCGTCTTCTTCGGCGGGCTGACGATTTCGCTGTCGAAGCGACGGCGGCTTGTGGGGCTTCTCGGCGTCTTCGTCCTGATGGTCGGGCAGTCCCTCATCTTGTGGCGGGGAACCTCGAAAGAGATTATTTCACGCGATGGCAACGCCCTGAAGTGCTACGTAATCACGCGCGATGGCGTCAGATATGGCGAACGGCCCGGCATAGATCCGGGGACCGGACGCCAATGTCGTGCCGTCACGCCCGAAATGGTCGAGCGTCTTCGCGAATACGAGAAGGGCAATCGTCCGACTCAGATCACCGGCGGCACGCCGACCTTCTTCAATCTCGGAACGGGAGAACCGATCGTCTGGTACTCCAAGACCAAGAACGGCGAGATTGAACTGTTCGACCTGATGGGTTTCCATCCCTCTTCCGGAGAGGAATTGCTTCCGATCACCAAAGACGTCGTCGAGGCCTGGAACCTGCAAAAGCAGAAAGAGGCGCGCCAGGCTCCAACGCTGATCGATCCCGAGAAATACGCGTTCTTCGATCCTATCACCGGCAAGGCTCGCGTCTGGTATCGACGCGCTGACAAGACGGGCGATTTCGAGTTCTACGATCGCGAAGGCTTCGACCCGCGAACCGGCGATGCCCTCGCAGTCATCTCGCGCGACGTGATCGCAGCCTGGCAGCAGTACAAGCGCGATAGCGAATCCCAAAAATGTTACGTCATCACCAAGGACGCGGTGCGATACGGCAACAAGCCGGGCATCGACAGCGCCACGGGCAAGGAATGCCGGCTGTTGACGGCCGAACTGCTCCAGAGGCTCAGGGAATACGAGAAGGGCAATCGTCCGAAGCCGATCAAGGCGCCGCCGGATCCGGTGTTCTTCGATCTGCGAACCGGAGAACCCATCGTCTGGTATTACAAGGCCAGGTCCGGCGCGATCGAGATCTTCGACCTGATGGGCTTCCATCCCGAGACCGGCGAGGAACTTCTGCCGGTCAGCAGGGACATCGTGGAAGCTTGGAAAGCGCAGCGGCAGTCCGAAGCCGTCAGGGCTCCGCAGCGGATCGATCCCGAGAAATATGCCTTCTTCGATCCCCTCACCGGCAACGCGCGCGTCTGGTACTGGCGCAGCCAGAAGGGCGAGTACGAATTCTACGACGCCCCGGGGTTCCAGCCGCACACCGGGGAGGCGCTGATTGTCGTCACCAAGGATACCCTCGATCAGCTCAAGCGGGATGCCGAAGGGAGGCAAAAGGAGCTTGAACAGCAGCGATTGAAGATCGAGCAACAGCAGCGCGAGCGGACTGAGCGGCTTGAGCGTGAAACACGTGAAGCCGCCCAAAGGCTGGACGAGGAGAGAAAGAAGCGCGAGGCCGAGATCCAACGCGAGACCCAGGCAGCCAACCTTTGCGACCAGCTGGCCGGAAACCCGACCGACCCGCAACGGTCGGGGCCGGGGGCCCCATTCGACGCGCTCAAGGCCCGGGTCAGCGACGCGGTGGCCAATTGCGAGCTGGCTGTCCGGCAATATCCGGATCAGCTCCGGTTTCAGTATCAACTGGGCCGATCGCTGCAGTTCGGAGATCGCAACAGGGCCTACGAAATCCATCGCAAGCTCGTTAGCCTGCGCTATCCCGCCGCCTACGACAATCTGGGCTGGATTCTGTATCAGGACAAGAAGAACGTCCCGGAGGCGGTCAATACCTTTCGGATGGGTGTGCGGCTCGGCGATCCCGATTCAATGGTGAGCCTGGCCGAAATGATCGACCGAAAATACGCCTATCCCATGGATCAGAGCGAAACGAAAATTTCCCTCTATGCGAGAGCGGGGGCGCTCGGGCATCTGGGCGCGCAGCGGGCGCTTCAGGTCGAGCAGGCGAACGAGGCAAAGGCGGCACAGGATCTCGCCGTGCAGCAACAACAGCAACGGCTGATGTTGGAGATGCTCGGAACGATCGTGCAGAACGTGCGCCGCTAGCAGCACTTCCGGCCATTTGCGACAGGATCGGCCGCGCACAGCGTTTACCCAGATCTTGCGCGCAACAGCTGCTGCTGCAAGCTTTTCGCGTGCGCTTGGTGTGTCGGCCACCGGTCGATTGTGTTCAAATGCCCTAGGTCCGTCCGCTGCCGTCATCCCGGTGTCGCAAAACCGTAGGCGCGGAGTCAAGAAACCGTCAGGGTGGAGTCAAGGAGCGCAGGCACCTTCCGTCGCGATTCGACGAAGGTTTCCTGAATGGCAATGCTCCGAGCCCCGCGCGCATGGACCCGGCGGCAATTCCTGGTCCGCTCGACTTCAAGCCTCGCCGTCGCCTCGCTCGGCACGCTCGCAACGCCCCGCATCAGCCGTGCCGCCGACCGCCCGCAAATCGCGGGCGGCATCCAGTCCGGCGATGTCTCGGATGGCTCTGCCGTGGTCTGGGCGCGCGCGGACCGGGCCGCACGGATGCACGTGGAGTGCTCCACTGTCGAGAGCTTCAAGACCATCATTGCGTCGGCTTCGCGCAATGCTCTGCCGGATGCGGATTTCACCTCAAAGCTGCTGCTGAATGACCTGCCGCCCGGGCAGGACATCTTCTATCGCGTGCGCTTCGACGACATCGCCACCGGCATCGCCGGCGAAAGCCGCGTCGGTCGATTCCGCACCGCGCCGGCAGCTAATCAATCGATCTCGTTCCTGTGGTCCGGCGACACCGCGGGGCAGGGCTGGGGCATCGACGTCTCGCGTGGCGGCTATCGCAGCTATCGCACCATGCTCGACAATCGCCCCGACTTCTTCATCCACTCCGGCGATCACATCTATGCCGATTGCACGATTCCTGCCGAACAGAAGCTGCCGGACGGCGAGACCTGGCGCAACATCGTCACCGAGGAAAAGGCTGAGGTCGCGCACACGCTGGCGCAGTTCCGCGGCAATTACAAATACAACCATCTGGACGAGCACTTTCGCGCCTTTCACGCGAACGTGCCGCTGTTCGCGCAATGGGACGACCACGAGGTCACCAACGACTGGTCGCCGTCCGGCAGCTACGACGATGCGGGCTTCGAGGACGACGGGACGCCGCGCCTGGTCGCACGCGCCCGCCGCGCCTTCTTCGACTTCATGCCGATCCGCGACATCGGCGCGCGGCAGGGCCGGGTCTATCGCAAGATCGCTTACGGCCCGCTGCTCGACGTCTTCATGATCGACATGCGCAGCTATCGCGACGAGACCTGGAACAAGGGCCGGGATCAGCGCGGCTGGATTCTCGGCGCCGAGCAGCTCGCCTGGCTGAAGCGCGAGCTTGCGGCCTCCCGCGCGACCTGGAAGGTGATCGCGGCGGACTTGCCGATTGGCCTGGTCAGCCTCGATGCGGTCGCGCTTGGCAACGGTCCTCCGGATCGGCGCGAGCACGAGATCGCCGATCTGCTCTCCTCCATCAAGCGTGCCGGCATCCGCAACATCGTCTGGCTCACCGCCGACATGCACTACACCGCCGCGCACTATTACGATCCGAACAAGGCGCAGTTTCAGGACTTCGAACCGTTTTGGGAGTTCGTCTCCGGCCCGCTGCATGCCGGCACCTGGGGGCCCGGTGACCTCGACAACACCTTTGGCCCGGTCGCGATGTATCAGAACGGATGCAGCGCGGCACAGGGCGAGAATCTGGCGCCGTGTTTCGGGCTGCAGTTCTTCGGCCGTGTCGACATCGACGGCGCGAGCGGCGTGATGACCGTGACCCTGAAGGACGTCGACAACCGCGACCTCTGGTCGGTCGATATCGTGCCGCAGCCACAGACGCGTCCGGCCGTGGTGGCCCAGCACTCCTAGGGCATGCGCAGGCCGATGCCTCCGCGCACGGGCCGGGTCGCGGGCCGCGCGGCTTCCGCACGAGCGTTCGTCCACGAAGGCACTTTCGGCACGGTGGGTTGCCGGACAAAGAATTCGCCCTGCTTGGGGGAGCCCATATAGGCAAAGCCGTCGGCATGAGCCGAAGCGGCACTGCCAAGAGCTGCCGCCACGATGGCCATCGTCAACAGCGTCTTCATAATAATTCCTCCATCTCGCATGCGGCGCGAATGACCGCGATGGCGGAGATGCTGCCAGATGAGCGAGATGATCTGAAATGCCGTTTGGCTGTTGTGGCGATGCCTGCCAGGCATCTTGCTAAACTGATCTTGATTTGGCCCTGTTCCGGCGGGGAGCTACAATGTGCATTCCCGCCACCTCTTTTCCATCACCGAAGAGTCTGCTCGCTCGGCACTGCTGCGCGTATCCGGCGGGCTGAAATACGTCAGGAGCCTGTTTCATGGACAATCTGAAGACACAGGGCATCAGCATGCCCAAGCTCGGCCTCGGCACCTTCCGCATGCAGGGCGATGCCTGCCGGGCGGCGGTCGAGAGTGCGCTTGCGATCGGCTACCGCCACATCGACACCGCCGAGATGTACGCCAACGAAGAGGCGATCGGCGCCGCGCTTGCCGCAGCCCGCGTGCCGCGCAATGAGCTGCACGTCACGACAAAGGTCTGGCACGAGAATCTCAGCCCAGATGCGATCCGCCGTGCCTTCGATGCCAGCCTGACGAAGCTGCGGCTCGATCATGTCGATCTCTATCTCGTGCACTGGCCGTCGAAATCCGCGAACTGGGGCGCGGTGTTCGAGACCTTGATGAAGCTGAAGGAGGAGGGGCGCACGCGGGCGATCGGCGTTGCCAACTTCACCACCGCACTCCTCAAGATCGCGATCGAGGACATCAAGGCGCCGATCGCCTGCAACCAGATCGAATATCACGCGATGCTCGATCAATCGAAGGTGCTGGCCTATCTCAAGCCTAAGTCGATCCCGCTGGTCGCCTATTGCCCGCTGGCGCAGGGGCGCATTGCCTCGGATCCCGTGCTGGCCGAGGTTGGCATCAAACACAATGCGACCGCCGCGCAAGTCGCGCTGAAATGGCTGCTCGACCAGGACGGCGTTGCCGCGATCCCGAAGGCCTCGCGCCGCGAGAGCCAGCAGGCCAATCTCGATGCGCTGAAGATCACGCTTGACGATGCCGACCGCAAGAAGATCGCCGCGCTGGCAAAGGACAGGCGCTGCGTCAATCCGGGCTTTGCGCCGACGTGGGATTAGTAGGCGGAGGCAGCCGCTGTTTACCCTCTGCCCTTGCGGGAGAGGGTGGCTCGCCGCGAAGCGGCGAGACGGGTGAGGGGTATCTCTCCGCGCATGAATCTCTTACTTTCGGACTCGCTGAAACAACCTCTCATCCGGAATGCTCAATCGCAGCGCTGCTGCGCCGGCGTCGGCGCGCCCGTCGCGACGTACTTGCCGTCCCTGATCGTGTACTCGCCGCGCTCGCTGCGATTGTAGATCGCGCGCAAATTGCCGTCCTTCGCCAGCAGCAGCCCGAATTCGCGGGTCTGATGCAGCGAGGGGAAGTACACCATCACATTGAGCAGGCCTCCGGTGTTGACCGTGGCGGACACCACCTCGTTCTCGTCCTTGGCGTCGCCGAAATTGCGCCGGTACATCAGCCGGCCGTCCTTCCGGATCTCGTAGGTCAGGAGCGCACCCTTGTCGCGGTCCGGCCGGGCCGCGCAATCGACCGCCCAGGAGCCGAGCAGGCCCCATTGCTCGACAGTCGCCGCGAGCGTCTCCGCGCGCGCCAGAGGTATGAAGGCAACCCATAGCAATGCAGCCGCGGTCCAGCGGCTCAAACAACGCGTCATGTCCCGAAAAGCCCCGCCTCGAAGAATTCCAAACTGTAGCATCCCCGGCGCGGCCGTCCACGCTAACTGCCGATCGCGCGCGAATTTGATCCGCGTCAATGAGACCGGCCGTAGCGGGGGTAGGATAGCGTTTCCCGAAGGCGAACGTGGATAGATCAATGCTGAATCAAGTCATGGATTTTGCGGGCGAAGTGCTGCCGGGGAGCTGCGCCGTGCCGCCCTATTCGGAGACCGCGTTTCTGGCCGAGCTGGGCGACCGCCTGAAGTCGTCGCGCACACGCTGCGACCTGTCGCGCCGGGAGCTCGCCCGCCGCTCCGGGATCTCCGAGCGCTACATCGCCCAGATCGAGGCCGGCAAGGGTAACGTCTCGATCGTCTTGTTGCTGCGGCTTGCCTCGGCGATCCACAGCAGCCAGCCACAGGCGGCCTGACGCTCCGAGGTGACCGCCATGGGGCAGCTCGTACTCGCGGCCAAGGTCACCCACGTTCCATCGTTGATGCTGTCGGAGCAGCCCGGCAGCCCGTTGCGTGCCGCGCGCCAGGCTGCCGTCGAGTCTCTGCGCGAGCTGGGGCGGCGGGCGAGAGAGCGCGGCGTCACCAGCTTCGTGGTGTTCGATACCCACTGGCTCTCGAATTTCGGCTATCACATCAACGCCAATGCGCGGCATCGCGGCTCGTTCACCAGCCACGAGGCGCCGCAGATGATCCAGGATCTGCACTACGATCTGCCCGGCGATACCAGGCTCGCTGAAACCATTGCGAGCAGGGCCGAAGATGCCGGTCTGAACGTCATCGCCCACCAGGTGGCGAGCCTCGGGCTCGAATACGGCACCATCGTGCCGATGCACTACATGAACCCGGACGGCTTCGCGAAGGTCGTCTCGGTCGCCTCGCCGCTGTTCACCTCGTTCGAGGAGAGCCGGGTTCTCGGCGAAGCGACCCGCCGTGCCATCGATGAATCCGGCGAACGGGTCGCTGTCCTCGCCAGCGGTTCGCTCTCGCATCGGCTCTGGCCAAACAAAAAGCTCGGTCCGGAGGCGTGGACGTCAGTCGCCAGCGAGTTCAACCGCCAGGTCGATTTGCGCGTGCTCGAGCTTTGGCAAAGCCGCCGCTACCGCGAATTCCTCGACATGCTTCCCGACTACGCCATCAAATGCAATGGCGAGGGCGGGATGGCCGACACGATCATGCTGTTCGCTGCACTCGGCTGGTCCGACTATCGCGGTGCCGCCGAGCAGCTTTGCGACTATTTTCCGTCGTCGGGCAGCGGCCAGGTCAACGTGGAATTCCACGTCGAGGCGTGAGGCGTCGGCCTCAGGCCCGCTTCTCCACATTGGCGCTGCGGAACGGCACGCCGAACTCCTTGCGGCAGACCTCGGCGAGCACGGCGACGCCCTCGCGGATCTGCTGATGCGAAGGGCTTGCAAAGCACAGCCTGAGGCGTGAGCTGGAATGGCTCTTGTTGGTCGACCATTCCGGCCCCGGATTGATCGAGACGCCGGCGGCGAGTGCGGCCTGGTAGAGCTTTAGCGTATCGACCTTGTCGGGCAGTTTTACCCAGAGGAAGATGCCGCCCTTGGGCTCCTCGAACTCGGCGGCCGTGCCGAACTGCTCGTTCAGGGCTTCCATCAGCGTGTCGAGCTTGGTGCGCAGCGCCTTCGTCAAGGCCGGCACGTGGGTCGAAAAATGCGGCTTGCAATAGGCCGCCAGCACCATCTGCTCCAGCGCGCCGGACCCGGCATCCGTCTTCAGCGACAGCATCCGCGACATCACATCCCAGGGCGCGACGATGAAGCCGACGCGCAGCGCCGGCGCGATCGATTTCGAGAATGAGCCGATATGGATCACGCCGCCGTTCGGGCTCATCGCGTAGATCGCCGGCGGCCGCTGTCCCGACCAGACGAGATCGGCGTAGCAATCGTCCTCGAAGATGGGCACGCCATATTCGGCGGACAGCCGCAGCAGCTCAGTGCGGCGGCTCTCGGGCATGATGCTGCCGGTCGGGTTTTGCACTGTCGGGATGGTGTAGATGTATTTCGGGCGGATGCCGCGGCCTTTCAGATCGGCCAGAGTCGTGGCCAGCGCCTCCATTCGCATGCCGTCCCTGTCGAGGGGGACGCCGACGACATTGACTCCTAGCCGCGCGAGGCGTGTCAGCGAGCCCTGATAGCTGTCCTGCTCGAAGATCACGGTGTCGCCGCGCGTCAGCAGCGTGTTGTTGACGAGATCGAGCGCCTGCAGCGAGCCCGAGACGATCAGGAGATCGTCGACCGTGCAGTTGATGCCGGCATCGCGCTTGAGTTTTGTCACCAGGAATTCGCGCAAGGGCAGGTAGCCCTGCGGCCCATGCGCCAGCCCGTAAGTGGCGAGGGAGCGGCCCTCGCGCCGCAGCACCGTGTTGGTGGCTTCGATCAGTTCGTCGAGCGGCACCTGTTCGGAATCATTGTTGCCGCCAACAAAGCTATATTTGGCAAGGCCCGTCCAGCGCGCAGTCGGGGCCGGCAGCCCTGCGGGAAACAGGGGAGCGAAATCGAAGCTGGACGTCATGGGAGCGTTCCTCGTTTTGTTCTTGTTGAGCGACCGGCTTTGCGCCGGCCTGCTTTACGACTTTGCTGGCCGCCCGGGTCGGACGGCCATTACTTTTTGCCGGCCGTCCGGGTCGGACGGCCCTGGCTGATGAAAGCGTAATGCGCATTGGCGACGCCGCCAACCATCAAGGCCTCGACCACCGGCTCGGCGATCTCGCTTGTAGCGGCCCAGTCGACGATGAAATTGGCGCCGGTGCCGCCGCGCACATCGTCGGTCGGGATGAAGATCGAGACGGTGGCGAGGGGCTTCAGTGCCACCGGCGCCTTCAGATAGCTCTCGACCTGCTTGCCTGCGGTGTCGAAATAGGCGATGCGTTTGAGGATCAGGGCTTGCGTCTCGGAGGCGTTGTGCACGCTCAACGTCACCGAGAAGTCGACGCGCAGCTTGCCCTGGCTCATCGCGACGCTGGAATAGGCCGGCACGTAGAATCCGCCGGAGACGGCGAGATCCTCCCTTGGCAGCGCCGTGAGCGATTCGGCAAAGTTCTGTTCGATATTGACCTTGGATTGCGCGGCGGCCGGCAACGCGAACAGACCCGGCAGGGCTATCAAAGAGAGCACGATCCACATGTGACGAATTGCTCGCTTGCCGCGTTGCAACCCGTCTCTAGGGTGCGGCGAAACGGACCAATTTGGCATGCATGAGCTCATTCGCGACATCACACTCTCTATCCTGTTTGCCTGGATGCTGGGCCTGCTCGCCCATTTCTCCCGGCAACCGCTGATCCTGGCCTACCTTATCGCCGGCTTCTGCATAGGTCCATTCGGTGCCGGCTGGGTCAAGTCGCAGGAATCGATCAGCGTCATCTCCGAGCTTGGCCTGATCTTCATGCTGTTCATGATCGGCCTGGAGATCGACCTGAAGAAGATCGTGCGGGCGGGCAAGGTGATCCTGTTCGCGGCGGGTGGCCAGCTCCTCGGCGGCTGTGTGCTCGGCGTGCTGTTCTTTATCGGCATCGGCCTGTCGCTCGGTGGCGGGCATTTCGACGCGGTCTATCTCTGTGTCGCCTGCGCGCTGTCGAGCACGGTCATCATCGTCAAGGTGCTCTACGAGAAGCGCGAGCTCGATACGCTGCCGGGCCGCATCACGCTCGGCGTCCTCGTGCTGCAGGACATCTTCGCCATCCTGTTCCTGGCGGTGCAGCCGAGCCTCGCCAATCTGGAAGTCACCGTCATCCTGCTCTCGATCAGCCGCGTCTCGGTGCTGGTCGCGGCTGCGCTCCTGATCAGCCGTTATGTGCTGCCGCGCCTGTTCCACCAGATCGCCCGCCGTCCCGAGTTGATCCTGCTCGGCGCGCTGGCCTGGTGCTTTCTCGTCGCCGAGACCGCCGAGCGGCTGTCGCTGTCGCGCGAGATGGGCGCCCTGATCGCCGGCGTCTCGCTCTCGACCTTTCCTTACGCGCTCGACGTCACCGCCAAGGTCACCACGCTGCGGGACTTCTTCATCACCCTGTTCTTCGTTGCGCTCGGCATGACCATCCCCGTGCCCGGCCTGTCCGTGATCGGCCTGGCATTGATGATCGCGGCCTTCACCGTGGTGAGCCGCCTCGTCACGACCTTCACCCCGCTCTACCTGATGAAGCAGGGGCTGCGTGCCAGCCTGTTGCCGGCGCTCAACCTCGCGCAGATCTCGGAATTCTCGCTGGTGGTGATCCAGACCGGCGTCACCGACCACCACATCGCAGCCGAGACGGCGAATGCCGCCTCTTTCGCCTTCGTGGTGCTGGCGGTGCTCTCGACCTTCGTGATGACCCGCAGTGACGAGATCACCCGCTGGGCGATCGGTCCGTTGAAGCGGATCGGCCTGCGCGATCTCGATCGCGGCAACGGCCATGCCGAGGAGAGCCACGAGGGCGGCCATGGCGAGGCCCGCCGCATCGTCATCCTCGGCTTTTTCCGTGCGGCGAGCGCGCTGCTGGCCGAGATCGAACGGCAGGCACCGGTGCTGCTGGAGCAGATCACGGTGGTCGATTTCAACCCCAATGTGTATCAGACCCTGCTTTCACGCGGTCTGCACGTGATCTATGGCGACATCAGCAGCGCCGACACGCTGCTCCATGCCGGCGTCGGCAAGTCCGAGATGATCATCCTCAGCGTGCCGGACGCGCTTCTGAAGGGCGCCAGCAACGAGAAGCTGGTCCGTCACGTCCGCACCCTCAATCCGACCGCCATGATCGTAGCCACGGCCGATCTGCTGTCGGATGTGGACGAGCTCTATGCGGCCGGCGCCAGCTACGTCACCGTGACCCGGCTCAGCGATGCTCATGAGCTGTTTACCGTGATCGAAGCCGCCCAGGCCGGCCTCCTCGCCGACAAGCGTGCCGAGCTCGATCTGCGGCTCGGCGAGCGCCGCGAGGTGCTGCCCTGACGGCGGTTTGCCGTCTTCCGTCTGGGGCCCTGCGCACCTATATCCCTGGTATCTTCGGTGCAAGCCTGAGGCCCGCGGGCCGACCCGCCATCAGGCATATGCGGTTGCGTCCAGGACACTAGCGCTTGAAGCCAAGTCCGGCTAAGGCGTCCGGCAAGCCTCCGGCCCCATAACCGATAGAGATTGGGACATGCCCGATACCGTCCAGGAAGTCTTGCAGGCCTTTGCCAGGGGCGAACTCGTCGTCGTCACCGACGACGAGGATCGCGAGGGCGAGGGCGATCTGATCGTCGCCGCCTCGCTCTGCACCGCCGAGAAAATGGCGTTCATCATCCGCCATACCTCTGGCATCGTCTGCGCCCCCGTGACCACCGAGGACGCCCGCCGCCTGCGGCTCGATCCGATGGTCGCCCACAACGATTCCGCGCACACCACCGCCTTCACGGTCTCGGTCGACTACAAGCCCGACGGCGGCACCGGCATCTCGGCCGAGGAGCGCGCCTCGTGCTGCCGGGCGCTCGCCAATCCCAATGTCGGCGCCAGCGACTTCGCCCGCCCGGGCCACATCTTTCCGCTGATCGCCAAGGATGGCGGCGTGCTGCTGCGCTCCGGCCATACCGAGGCCGCCGTCGATCTGTGCAAGCTCTCCGGCCTGCCGCCGGTCGGCGTCATCAGCGAGCTGATGAACGACGACGGCAGCGTGATGAAGGGCGAGCAGGTCGCGCAGTTCGCCGCCAGGCACAAGCTCAAGCACGTCACCATCGCGGACATGATCGCCTACCGCCAGGCGCGCGAAAAGCTGATCGAGCGGGTCTCGACCTTCGTCATCGACAGCCCGATCGGACCCTTGCAGGGCTATGCCTACCGCTCGCCGTTCGATTCCATCGCCCACGTCGCCTTCGTCTACAACGGCGTCGGCGACGGCAAGAACGTGCTGACGCGCTTCCACAAGCCGAACATCGTCAAGGACACCTTCACCGGGCACAAGCGCATGGCCGTCGTGCTCGAGCATTTCAAGAAAACCGGCCGCGGCGTGCTGGTCTATTTGCGCGACGGCGCCGCCGGCGTGCCCGTGGCCCCGCTTCCGGACGAGACCTCGACGGAGGCGGACCGCAACCGGCAGTGGCGCGAGATCGGCGTCGGCGCGCAGATCCTGCGCGATCTCGGCGTCACCTCGATCCGGCATCTCACCTCCTCGGTGCACGATTACAAGGGCCTGTCGGGCTTCGGCATCGAGATCGTCGCCGACGAGCGGCTCGAAATCTGACCGCGTCGTTTCCGGGTTCGCGCCGTTGCGCGAGCCGGAATGACCGAAGCCAGGATGCATTTGCACTTGTTGCCGCGGCGCTTTAATTTGTCGGGCAATTTCTAGACGGAACCAGACGTGAAAGGACGTTTCATGAGCGTGCGCCCTCAGGCCAAGGACAAGCCGGCTGCGGCTTCTTTCCAGTGGGACGATCCGTTCCTGCTCGACGAACAGCTGACCGAAGACGAGCGCATGGTGCGCGACACCGCCCGGGCCTATGCCCAGGACAAGCTGCTGCCCCGCGTCTCCAAGGCCTATCTGGAAGAGAAGACCGACCGCGAGATCTTCAACGAGATGGGCGAGCTCGGCCTGATCGGCATCACGCTGCCGGAAGAATATGGCTGTGCCAACGCGAGCTACGTCGCCTATGGTCTCGTCGCGCGCGAGATCGAGCGGGTCGATTCCGGCTACCGCTCGATGAACTCGGTGCAGTCCTCGCTGGTGATGTATCCGATCTACGCCTATGGCGACGAGAACCAGCGCAAGAAGTACCTGCCGAAGCTCGCCAGCGGCGAATGGGTCGGCTGCTTCGGCCTGACCGAGCCGGACGCCGGCTCCGATCCGGCCGGCATGAAGACCCGCGCCGAGAAGGTCTCGGACGGCTATCGCCTCACCGGCAGCAAGATGTGGATCTCGAATGCGCCGATCGCCGACGTGTTCGTGGTCTGGGCCAAGTCGGCGGCGCATGACAACCAGATCCGCGGTTTCGTGCTGGAGAAGGGCATGAAGGGCCTCTCCGCGCCGAAGATCGGCGGCAAGCTCTCGCTGCGCGCCTCCATCACCGGCGAGGTCGTGATGGACGGCGTCGTGGTTCCCGAGGACGCGCTGCTGCCCAACGTCTCCGGCCTGAAGGGGCCGTTCGGCTGCCTCAACCGTGCCCGCTACGGCATCTCCTGGGGCGCGCTCGGCGCGGCCGAGGACTGCATGCATCGCGCCCGCCAGTACACGCTTGACCGCAAGCAGTTCGGCAAGCCGCTCGCCGCCACCCAGCTGGTGCAGAAGAAGCTCGCCGACATGGAGACCGAGATCGCGCTCGGCCTTCAGGGCTCGCTTCGCGTCGGCCGCCTGATGGACGAGGGAAAGTTCGCGCCCGAGATGATCTCGATCATGAAGCGCAACAATTGCGGCAAGGCGCTCGACATCGCCCGCACCGCCCGCGACATGCACGGCGGCAACGGCATCTCGATCGAGTACCACGTGATGCGCCACGTCCATAACCTCGAGACGGTCAACACCTACGAGGGCACCCACGACGTCCACGCCCTGATCCTGGGACGCGCGATCACGGGCATTCAGGCGTTTTTCTGAGCGTCACGGGGCACCGTGGCGATTGTCTTGCTCCACTGTCATCGTGCGCAATTGCGCACTGGGGGCGGGCGATCCAGTATCCGGAAGACCTCGCCTTCGCCTCAGGCGCCACGGCGTACTGGATACCCCGCCTTCGCGGGGTATGACGGCGGGGATTGGGGCAGCAGTGCACAGGAAGTCTCATGTCCGACAACGACGACGTCCCGTTCAACCGCAACTTTCCGCTTAAGGCGGGCGTCGTCGAGGAAGTCCGTCCCGGCGTGCGGCGCGTGCTCTGCAACAATCCGAGCCCGTTCACCTTCACCGGCACGGTCAGCTACATCGTAGGCACCGGCAACGTCGCGATCATTGATCCCGGCCCGGACGACCAGGGGCACGCGACCGCGCTGCTCGACGCCGTGCGCGGCGAGACGGTGAGCCACATCTTCGTCACCCACACCCACCGCGACCATTCGCCCAACACCGCGCGGATCAAGCAGGCGACCGGCGCGCCGGTTTATGCCGAAGGCCCGCACCGCGCCTCGCGCCCGCGCTTCGAGAGCGAGAAGCACAACCCGGAATCCGGCGTCGATCGCGATTTCGCGCCTGATATCACCATCGCTCATGGTGACGTTGTCGAGGGGGCCGGCTGGCGCCTCGAGGCGGTGGCGACGCCCGGCCACACCGCCAACCACCTCGCCTTCGCCTGGCCGGAGCGGAAATTCAACTTCGTCGGCGACCACGTGATGGGCTGGTCGACCTCGATCGTGGCGCCGCCCGACGGCTCGATGATCGACTACATGGACTCGCTCGACCGTCTCGCCGCGCGCGAGGAGGATCTCTACTTCTCCGGTCACGGCCCCGAGATCCCGGACGGCCCGCGCTTCGTGCGTTTCCTGATCCGCCACCGCAAGGCGCGCGAGGCCTCGATCCTGCACCGCCTCGCCAAGGGCGAGGCCGACATCCCGACCATGGTGCGCGCGATCTATATCGGCATCGATCCGAGGCTGACGACGGCCGCCGGCTATTCCGTGCTGGCGCATCTGGAAGACCTCGTCGCCCGCGGCGTGGTGGCAACCGATGGCGATCCCGTGATCACCGGGACGTATCGGATGGCCTAGCTCGTCATTCCGGGGCGCGCGTCAGCGCGAACCCGGAATCCATCGTGCCGCAGTGTCGGTGGATGAATGGATTCCGGGCTCGCCGCTTTGCGGCGCCCCGGAATGACAGCCGGGGCTATTTCTTCACCGTCTTCGCCGGAGCCTTCGGCGGCGCCACCGGGGTCTTCTTCACCGGCTTGAGCGCGTCGGCATCGGCGGCGGTGTTGAGATCCTCGATGAATTTCTTCACACGTGCAGCATTGCTGCCGAGATCGCTGTCGAAATAGCGCGAAGCGGAGCGGATATCGACGCGGGAATCCTCGCCGTCGGGCACGACCCTGATGGAAATGTCCTCGCGCAGGCCCATGATCGGCGTGCGGGCTACCGCCTCGATGCGGCCGATGCGGCGCGGCGGCTGCGGCGCGCGCTCGTCGATGACGAGCCATTTGCGCTTGTTGACCAGCTGGAGCGCGATCGCATAGGCGCGATCGACCGGGATCTCGAGCTCGATCGGTTCGATATCAGGATAGAAATGGCGCTGCTGCTCGGCCGAATAGAGGCCGGCATAGACTGCCGTATTGGCGCCGTCGCCGGCGCGCAGACGCGCCAATGCGTCGAAGCGGGGCGGGTCGATCGGGTCGGTGGTGATGTCGTGGATCGCCGGCAGCTTGCGATATTGCAGGGCGAGATAGGCGGGGTAGGCGAGGATCGCGCCGTCGATCAGGAACGCGAGCAGGATGCGGGCCATGCCGCGCGAACCGTTCTGCCAGATCGCGGCGAAGCCCGCGAGCCCGAACAGGATCGAGACCCCGGCGATCGCGAGGCCCCCGAAGAAGGTGACGAGCGCCGGCTTCGGCTCCAGGAAGCCGAAGCGGACGACAATGATCGACACCAACACGGCGACCACCGCGAACACGGCGAGATTGCGCGCCCAGCTGGCGAGGCTGGACACGGGCTCCGTCTGGTAGGGAGCGGAAAACCTGCGGGCCATCGGGTGAGCTCTGCCGGGGTCTTGGTGCCGGCCGATCTGGCGCGACGATAGGCCGTTGAGACCACGGCCCGAGGGCAAATTCAAGGGTCACCCTCTTACCCTCCCCTGGAGGGGGAGGGTCGATCGCGCGCAGCGCGAGCGGGGTGGGGTGATCTCTCCGCACGGGCACCGCTCTTGGGGAGAGACTGTCACCCCACCCCGTCTCACATCGCTGACGCGCAGCGAGCCGACCCTCCCCCTCCAGGGGAGGGTGGCACCCTCCCTACGCCGCCGCGTTCGGGAAGCGGTAATCCTTGAACTGGTCGCGAAGCGCCGTCTTCAGGATCTTGCCGGTGGCGGTGTGCGGGATGCCTTCGACGAAGGCGACGTCGTCCGGCATCCACCATTTGGCGATCTTGCCGTCCATGTATTTCAGGATGTCCTCGCGGCTCGCCTGCTGGCCCTGCTTGAGCTGCACGATCAGGAGCGGCCGCTCGTCCCATTTGGGGTGGAACACTCCGATCACTGCGGCTTCCGCCACGGCCGGATGGCCGATCGCGAGGTTTTCGAGGTCGATCGAGGAGATCCACTCACCGCCGGACTTGATCACGTCCTTGGAGCGGTCGGTGATCCGCATATAGCCGTCCTGGTCGATGGTCGAGACGTCGCCGGTGTCGAAGAAGCCTTCCTCGTCGAGGATGTTGGCATCGACGTGGTAATAGGCCTTGGCGACCGCGGGGCCGGAGACCTTGAGCCGGCCAAAAGTCTTGCCGTCCCAGGGCAGCTCCTTGCCGGCATCGTCGGTGATCTTCATCTGCACGCCGAAGGGCGCATAGCCCTGCATCTGCAGCACGTCGAGCTTGGCGTCGCCGGTCGCATCGGTGAACGGCGGCTTCAGCGCCGCGACGCTGCCGATCGGGCTCATCTCGGTCATGCCCCAGGCGTGACGGACGTTCGAGCCCATGTCGAGGAAGGCCTTGATCATCGAGCGCGGCATCGCCGAGCCGCCGCAGATCACCATCTTCAGGTCCGGCAGCTTCAGATTATTGGCGGCCATGTGCTGCAGCAGCATCAGCCACACCGTGGGCACGCCGGCAGTGTGCGTCACCCTCTCGGTCGAGAGCAGCTCGTAGACCGAGGCGCCGTCGAGCTTGGCGCCGGGCATGACCAGCTTGGTGCCCTGCGAGGGCGCGGAGAAGGCGATGCCCCAGCTGTTGGCGTGGAACAGCGGCACCACCGGCAGCATCGTCTCGGAGGCGCTGGTGCCGAGCGCGTCGACATTGTTGGCCATCAGCGCGTGCAGCACGTTGGAACGATGCGAGTACAGTACGCCCTTCGGATCGCCCGTGGTGCCCGACGTGTAGCACATCGCGGCTGCCGTGTTCTCGTCAAAGTCCTTCCATTTGAATTTGCCGTCGGCCTGCGCAATCCAGTCCTCGTAGGCCACCGCATTCTTCAGTGTGGTCTGCGGCATGTGCGCCTTGTCGGTGAGCACGACGTAGCGTTCCACGCTTGTCAGCTTGTCGGCAATCTTCTCCAGGACCGGAACGAAGGTGATGTCGGTCATCACGATGCGGTCCTGCGCATGGTTGATGATCCAGGCGATCTGCTCGGGGAAAAGGCGGGGATTGACGGTATGGCAGATGGCGCCGATCCCCATGATGCCGTACCACACCTCGAGATGGCGCCAGGTGTTCCAGGCGATCGTTGCGACGCGGTCGCCGAGCTTGATGCCGTCGCGCTCCAGCATCTGCGAGACCTTGAGCGCGCGCTTGTGGATTTCGCCGTAGGTGGTGCGATGGATCGGTCCCTCGACCGATCGCGTGACCACCTCCTGCCTGCCATGAATCCTGGCGGCGTGTTCGATGATTCGGTGGCAGAGCAGGGGCCAGTCTTGCATCAAACCAAGCATTCCGACGTTCCTCCGAGAAGTCGCTGGGCGCGTTTTTGCTCTCAGCGTTGGGCCAAAGAATTGTCATGAGTTTTAGCCTGCCGGACTTTCGCCGCAAATGGTCTTGTCGCGGCTATATGTCCGCCGGCGCGGCAATGGTTACCGTCGCGCTGGGGCTGTCACTTGTGCTGACGGAGCGGGCAGAGGCGCGAAAATATGCTGCGCCGCTCGATATTTTTGGCCTTGGTACACCACGGCCGCGCGCGAGGGTTCATTCCGCCAAGATCCCGTTACCGAGACCACGCCCCGAGGAGGCCCCCAAGGCATCGGACGAGGGCCCGCCGGAGGCGGAGGGCAAGCCGTCCCCGGACAAGCCGGGTGACAACAAGCCCGCCGAGGCCGCGCCGCCGCCGGAGAAGCAGGTCTCGGCCTGCCGCCTCGCGCTGACCGAAGACATCGCGGTCGCGCCGTCCATTCCCGATATCCGCGGCCCCGGCGCCTGTGGCGGCGAGGACCTGGTGCGGCTGGAGGCCATCGTGCTGCCGGACAAGCGCAAGGTGGCGGTCAAGCCGGCGGCGATCCTCCGCTGCACCATGGCCTCCGCGATCGCGGACTGGGTGCGCAAGGACATGGTGCCACTGGCCGCAAGCCTCGGCTCGACCATCAGCGATCTCGACAATTTCGACAGCTTCGAGTGCCGCGGTCGCAACCGCATCGTCGGCGCAATGCTGTCCGAGCACGGCAAGGCCAACGCCCTCGACGTCCGCGCCATCAAGCTCGCCAACGGGCAGTCGATCGGCCTGACCGACCGCACCATGTCGCGCGACGTGCGCGAGCGGGTGCTGCATTCGGTCTGCACACGCTTCTCCACCGTGCTCGGTCCGGGCTCGGACTGGTACCACGAGGACCACATCCATCTTGACCTTGCCCAGCGGCGCAACGACTACCGGATTTGTCAGTGGAACGTCTGGGATCCCCTGCCGCAGGTTGCCCCGCTCTTGCCGGCTGAGCGCCCCGAGGAGGCGCCGCCGCGCGAGGTCGCGGCCAAGCCTGAGGCAAAGGAAGGCGCTGACGACGAGGCGGCCGAGAAATCCTCTCCGCCCGAGGACAAGTCGGCACCCGAGAAGAAGGCTCAGCCGCACAAGCCGGCAACAAAAAAGCGCCGGTAAAACCGGCGCTTTAGGATTTTCGAGATCAGGAGGCGATCAGTAGCTGCCCGCCTGGCCAGTTCCGCCGGCGCCAAGCGCCAGCCGGGAATTATAGGGCGAGTCGCCGTGCTTGGGCTCGAGCACGACCACGATCGTGCCGACCTTGACGCGGCCGTAGAGATCGATTGCGTCCTCGTTGGTCAGGCGGATACAGCCCGACGAGATTGAGGCGCCGATATATTCCGGCTGGTTGGTGCCGTGGATGCGGAACAGCGTGTCCTTGCCGCCCGAGTAGAGATACATCGCGCGGGAGCCCATCGGATTGTCCGGACCGGGCGCGACATAGGTCGGAACGCCGAGGCGCGAAATCTCGCCCGGGGTGGGGTGCCATGCCGGCCATTCGGTCATGCTGCCGACCTTGGCAATGCCCGACCAGGCCATGGCCTCTTCGCCGACGGTAATGCCGTAGCGGATCGCCTTGCCGCCATCGAGCACGTAATAGAGGTAGTGATTGTCGGAATCGACCACGATCGAGCCCGGCGATTCCTTGCGGTGATATTCGACGATGGCGCGGCGGAACGGCTCCGCGACCGGGGTGTTCTCATACCGAACCTTGGCAAGGAGTTCCTTGTCCTTCGGCTTGAATGCCTTGGTGTCGGTCGCCTCGAAATGCGTGGCCTGCATGCAGCCCGACAGCATCAGGCCCGCGGCCAAAATTCCCAACTTAACTTTCAGCGACGACATGGTTTGGTTCCAATCAAAACAATACCGTGCGGAAGGCCTGAGCTTGGCGCCCAGGTTCCTCGACTCCGTTAGTCCCATTATCGTTGAAATCTGCCACAATTCCAGCGCTGAAGGCCTTTTCCCGCGCTGCGAGAGCCAAGCTGTGGCTTTTCTGCCGCAAGTTTTGCGATGCTATGGTGGTTTTTCGGCAAAGGAGGTCAGGAACTGTCGATTCTGCGCCACAGTGGCGCCACAAATGCAAACCCTCCGTTAATGTTGTTGTCATCGTGAACCTGTCAGAATCGCGCTAAAGGCTGTCATTCTGTCGCAGGTTCTCTGGAGCTGTTCATGTTTTCGGTGTTTGTTCCCTCCGAGTCCTCCCTCAGGAAGGCGGTTATCGAGGATCTCGCGGCGCTGCCGGAGAACGCCGTCTGGATCGACCTCGTCACCCCCTCAGCCGCCGAGGACAAGGCAGTGGAGCGGCTGGCGGGCATCGCCATCCCGACCCGGGAAGACATGCAGGAGATCGAGATCTCCAGCCGCCTCTATATCGAGAACGGCGCGCGCTACATGACCGCGACGCTGATGTGCCACTCAGATACCGACATGCCCCGCACCACGGCGGTGACCTTCATCCTCGGCGACCATCGCCTGGTGACGGTGCGCTATGACCTGCCGAAGCCGTTTGCGCTGGTGGAGGCCAAGCTCGGCCGCTCCTGCACGCCTTCCATCACCGGCGAGATGGTGCTGATGGAACTGCTGGACGCCGTGATCGACCGCTGCGCCGACATCCTGGAGCGCTGCGGCGCCGAGATCGACCAGGTCTCGCACGACATCTTCGAGCCCGAGAGCGAACGCCACGGTCACGCCAAGCAATATTCCCAGATCCTGATCTCGATCGGCCGCAAGGGCGATTTGACCTCGAAGGTTCGCGAGAGCCTGGTATCGATCGGCCGCGTCGTCACCTTCCTGTCCGCGGTGGTCGAGGGCGTGAAATGGTCCAAGGACATGCGCGAGCAGCTCAAGACCATGCAGCGTGACGTGGCGTCACTGACCGATCACGCCTCCTATCTTTCCAACAAGATCACTTTCGTGCTCGATGCCATGCTCGGCGTCGTCAATCTCGAGCAGAACAACATCATCAAGCTGTTTTCGGTCATGGCCGTTGTCCTGATGCCGCCGACGCTGATCGCCTCGATCTACGGCATGAACTTCAAGGCGATGCCGGAACTCGAATGGGCGCACGGCTATCCGATGGCACTGGTGATGATGCTGATCGCCGCGATCGTCCCGTACTGGATCTTCAAGTTCAAGAAGTGGCTCTGATCTCGCCCACTCTCGGAAAATAGCTACCGAGAGCTTACGCTGGTCGCAGAGACACGGCGGATCGTGTCGCAGAATAGAGCGGGATTGCGGCGCCGCGGTGATGTGTGCGCTCCGCCCCAATTCCTCCGGTAAAATTTGAGCGGTGGGCTGAACGTTTGCGCGAAACTTGTCTGCGATAAGCAGTGCGTAGCCGCGAGGAACAGCCATGGTTGAAAAACACATAACGTCGCCCCGCAACGTCATCGATCTGGCGAACTATCGTCAGGTCCTGGCGAGCGGCAAGGCGATGTCGATGTCGGCACGCCTGTGCCGGCACTGTGGTGCTCCGCTGCTCGATGGCGAGAACGACGACGACTGCTCGACCGCATTCAATGCCGGAGCTCCAAGTGCTTCGGCTCCAGGACTGCGCGATCGGTCACGTCGGATTCGAGTCGATTGAGAAACGGAAGGAAGGGCGGGCGATCCAGGTCTTGCGGCGGCGTTGTCTGGATCGCCTTGCTTCCGTCCTGCCTGTGTCGCGCGCGCGTCAAGCCATTCGCGCAAAAATATTCCACTTTACCGAAATTCGGAAATGGCGTATGTGTCGCCCATCCCGGCTCATCCTTGAGGGGCGATCTTGTAGTCGTCTTGTTCGCGAGCCGGGCTTGCGGTGGACGCGGCAGCGTCGGCACGGAAGGTGCGAGCAGGGGCGGGTAGTCCCTGTGAGCTCGCGGCCGCGTGCGGACGAACGGCGCTGCAAGGCTCGTCTCGTCTGTAAGTTTCCGGCTCTGTCGACGGGGTCCGGGAAAACTGCGGCGAAATGGCGGGCCGTGCGTACGGCAAAACCGTGTGGTCCTGGCCGTCGTTGCTACGGTCAAGCCTTTCGCGAAGATGTGCGCGAGCCCAACCGGGCGGACGGCATCGTCAATTCGCGGGGTGAGGGAGGCCAGAAGGAAAGTTCGGCTCCCGGGAGAGCACGGCATAAGCCGTCCGACCATCGCGCAGGGAAGGCCGAGTGATTGGCACCACCTGTATGCTGCTGTGCGGTCTCTTTGCGCTACATCTTTCGCGCAGCGGACCGCGGGTGCGAGGTCAGCACCCGGTCTTCCCTGCGCCCTCCTGGTTTCGAGGGTGGAGTGACCAGGCAAAGCTCGGGCGAAATGCGCCGCGAGGCTGTGAAGCCGTGTCCGCAACCACCTACTCGATGTCATCGCCCGCGAAGGCGGGCGATCCAGTATTCCAGAGGCCCACGTTGAAAAGCTCGCTCTCACCACACCCGCTACGGCGTACTGGATTCCCCGCCTCCGCGGGGAATGACAGCGTCACTCGTGCGGATCACACGTGCTGGCCGCCGTTGATGTGGATCTCGGCGCCGTTGACATACGAACTGGTGTCCGTACAGAGCACGTAGATGATCTTGGCGACCTCGTCGGGTGTGCCGAGCCGGTGCATCGGGATTTGCTGTTCAACGATCTTCTCGGTACCCGGTGACAGGATCGAGGTGTCGATCTCGCCAGGTGCGATGGCATTGACGCGCACGCCGATGCGGCCGAAATCGGACGCCATCTCGCGCGTCAGCGAGGCGAGAGCGGCTTTCGAGGTGGCATAGGCTGCGCCCGCGAAGGGATGCACGCGTGAGCCCGCGATCGAAGTGACGTTCACCACCGAGCCCCTGGCCGCCTTCAACTCCTCCATCAATCCGCGCGCGATCATGATCGGCGCGAAGAAGTTGACGTGGAAGACATGCGTCCAGGTGTCGAGGTCGGTGTCGACCGAGCCGAGCCGCGAGCCGCCGGGGCCCTTCGGCGAGATCGCGGCGTTGTTGACCAGCGCGTGCAGTGTGCCGCCCTCGAGTCGGCGGCGGATCTCGTTGATTGCACGCGCGGTGTCCTTGGGGTCGCCGAGATCGACCTG
Source organism: Bradyrhizobium sp. cir1 (assembly GCF_014198245.1). Classification (GTDB taxonomy): domain Bacteria; phylum Pseudomonadota; class Alphaproteobacteria; order Rhizobiales; family Xanthobacteraceae; genus Bradyrhizobium. The sequence goes on along the minus strand of NZ_JACIHE010000011.1, from coordinate 112,386 downwards.
GATGTGATCCTCCGGCCCCGCATCCCAGGGGCAGTCTTCGGGAAATGGATGCCGCGAGCAGGTGATGACGCGCCAGCCCGCCGAGGAGAAGCGGATCACGGTGGCGTGGCCAATGCCGCGGCTCGCCCCGGTCAGGAGCAGCGTACGACGCGGCAGGTTGGACGAATGCGGCATGGACATCTTTCAGGTCGGCTCAAAGCTCGAGACGAGGCTCAGGATAGGCTCAAGGATACATCCGCGTCTTGGACCATGGCTGGCCGGCGGCGTCACGACGAAATTCGATGCGGTCGTGCAGGCGAAATGGGCGGTCGTGCCAGAACTCGATGCGTAGCGGCGCGATGCGCCAGCCGCTCCAGCCCGGCGGCCGCGGGACCTCGCCGATGACATATCTGGCCGCGACCTTGGCGATGGCCTGCTCGAAGGCGAAGCGGCTCTCCAGCGCTTCGGATTGCTTGCTCGCCCAGGCGCCGATCTGCGCCTGCTTCGGTCGCGTCGCGAAATAGGCGTCGGCCTCGGCATCGGTCACCGGCGTCACGTTGCCGCGGATGCGGACCTGACGGCGCAGCGACTTCCAGTGAAAAAGTAACGCTGCCTTAGGATTTGCGGCGAGTTCGCGGCCCTTCTGGCTGGCGATGTGGCTGTAGAAGACAAAACCCTCGGTATCGAAGCCCTTCATCAGCACCATGCGCACATCGGGCAGCCCGTCGGGATCGACGGTTGCGAGCGCCATGGCGTTCGGATCGTTCGGCTCGCTCTTGATCGCCTCGTTCAGCCAGGCCTCGAACAGCGCAAAAGGCTCGTCGGCGGCGGTGAAATCACCGGATGTTAAGGGTGTCTGGTGTTTCATCGAGGTCGTGTCGGTCATGTCTGGAGTCCGAATTGCATCCCGCGGCCCAAAACGCGTTGTTGTCCGCTACCGCCCTATATAGGGCATGGGGACGCGTTGGCCTATCGGCGATCCGGCCGTCCGGCCTTGTCATGACGATCATTCTGATTGGGTTGGGTGCCGGCGGCTGCAGCTTCTCCCGTGGTGACAAGAGTGCCTATGCCAAGGCGGACGACAGCGACCTCACCGGCTCGATCGTACGGCCGGCGAAAGACACCGCACCGACAGATACCGATCTCGCCTTCGCCCGCAACGCCGCCTCGGACGTGCTGAGCAAGGGCGACAGGGATTCCAGCCAGCATTGGGAGAACCCGGAGACAGGGGCGCGAGGCTCGGTGACACCGATTGCGCAGTCCTATGCCGCCGAGGGTGGCCGCAAATGCCGCGATTTCCTGGCGAGCTACGTCAACGGCAGCACGGAAAGCTGGCTCCAGGGCGCCGGCTGCCAAAGCAGTCATGGCCGTTGGGAGATTCATACGCTAAAGCCGTGGCGGAGCTGAGCATGATCCGGAGAAGTGGGAACCGTACAGCGTCGAGCTAGCCTGACTAGTTGCAAAAATGCCACTCCCACCCCACATGGATCGCAGGTGGGGCGGGGTGCCCTTTGAACAATTCGAATTCCTGAAGGAGACGTGACGGATGCGCGACCCCTATGAGGTCTTGGGGGTGCCGCGGAGCGCCAACGCTGCCGCGATCAAGAGCGCCTATCGCAAGCTTGCCAAGAAGCACCATCCCGACAGCAACAAGGACGACCCGAAGGCCGCCGAGCGCTTCTCCGAGATCAACTCGGCGAACGAGATCATCGGCGACGAGGACAAGCGCAAGCAGTTCGACCGCGGCGAGATCGACGCCGAGGGCAAGCCGCGCTTTCAGGGCTTTCCGGGCGGCGGCGGGCCGCGCGGTCGCGCGGGTCCCGGCGGGTTCGAGAGCTATACGTTCCGGAGCGGCGGCGCGGGCGGCCCGGGCGGCGGCGCGTTCGAGGACATCCTCAATAGCATGTTCGGCGGCGGGATGCGCGGTGCGCGCCCCGGGGCCGGCGGCGGTGCCCAGTTCGATTTCGACACCGGCGGGGTCGGGCTCGATCTCGACGTCAACGTCGCCATGTCCGTCTCGCTGGAAGAGGCGGTCAAGGGCGGCGAGAAGCGCGTCCGGCTGCCGACGGGCAAGGAGCTCAACGTCAAGATTCCGGCCGGCGTCACCGAGGGCCAGCAGATCCGGCTGCGGGGGCAGGGCGAAAGCGCCCAGGGCCATCCGCCGGGCGATCTCCTGATCACCATCAGCATCGCGCCGCACCCGTTCTTCAAGGTCGAGGGTGCCGACCTCAGGATCGACCTACCGGTCACTCTCTATGAGGCGGTGCTCGGGGCCAAGGTCCGCGTGCCCACCCTCGGCAATGCCGTGGAGCTGTCGGTCCCCAAGAACACCTCCAGCGGCCGGACCTTCCGTCTCAAAGGCAAGGGCTTGCCGAGATCTGGTGGAACCGGGGATCTCTTCGTCACCATCAGGATTATGCTACCGGACGGGAACGACGCTGAGCTTGAGGCATTGATGGAGAAGTGGCGGGACCAACACCCCTACAATCCACGTAGCGGGCTCGGTTAGGGCGCGGTCGAACTGAAGGGGTTTTTCCTAAAGGCCTAAAGCATCGTCCAGGAGATGACGCTCATCATATGCCTGAGGCGTGGTAGCGCTTCATGGTCTCGACGTGTCGGTTGTCCGGCGGGGCAGCCGATAAAAAGGTGCGGCCTCGAGAGGGGGACCAGCGCGGTACCAAAAACCCCAATCGAGGCCGCCCGCGTCGATCGGCGGATCGAACGCTACTCATAATCGCGTGAACACCCGGTGCGATAATGAGACGCGTCCATGTCCTGATTCCAAATTTTCAATGACGGAATCGAGGCACCGCGTTTGTGCAGTTGTTTAGGTGCCGTTTTTCTCTGCCTGGTCGTACACGGCCTGCGCCACCTTGGTCAGCCGGTCGCGGTCGCCGCCACCGCTGACGACGTAGCCGACACCGCGCTCCGCCCAGAACAGCGCGCCGTCCTTGTCCGTCCTGGCGTAGCGCATTTGCGTTGCACCATTCTCGGTCTTGGCGGTGTAGATCGTGTACCGCTCGCCCGAGGCGCCCTCATACATCAGGAATGACGCCGGACCGTTCGGTCCCGGCAGGAGTCGGCCGCCGACCAGCTTCAGTCCGCTCGCCTCCAGGTTCGGCGCGAACACGGTCCAGCCGCAGCGCCTGGTCAGCCAGGCCTGCAAATGATCGCGCTCGTTGCCGCCGACCTCGACGGGGTGGCGCACCTCGACGACATAGAGGCGGTGGGCGTCGAGCGCGTCCGCCGTGAAGCTCTGGAAGGTCGAAGGCGCGTTGGCGGCGCCATGCGCCACCCAGCCGGCGGTGCCGCCGGCGACGAAGGCAACCAGCACGGCCGCGGCGGCGCCATAGAACCATTGCCGGGGGCGGCGCTCCAGCCGCTCGAGCTCGAGTCGTGCCGGCACCGGCTCCTGGGCGACGGAATCGTAGCGGGCGTGCAGCATCTCGGCCATGGTCCGCCAGGATTGCACCCGCTCGGCATCGTCGGGGTGGGCGGCAAGCCAGGCCTCGACGTCGGCGCGTCGCTCGGTCGGCAGTTCGCCGTCGACATAGGCGTGGAGTTCGTCCTCGGTGATGGGAATGTTGCGGTCGTTCATATCGGTCGTCTCTGGCTCTGCGGCCCAAAATATCCTTCGTGACTCAACTTCGCGTAGCTCACCGTCAGGCTGCGGGCGGACATTATTCGATGCATCAACCCGGTCATCATTTCACCTGCCTGAGCGCCGGGCGCTGGCCCTCCAGCGAGGCTTTCACGTGGGCTCTCGCCCGTGCCAGGCGCGACATCACGGTGCCGATCGGCACGCCCTGGATGTCGGCGACCTCGCGGTAGCTCATGCCCTCCAGCATCACCAGCAGCAGCACCGAGCGTTGCTCCTCAACCAGTGTTGCCAGCGCCTTCTCGATGTCGCGTCCCTCGGCCTCGGTCCCGCTGGCGTCGGGGTTGTTCTCGGTCAGCTGTATGAATTGCGGCCGTCTTGCCAGCGAGCGCCGCCGGTTCTTGTTAAGGTTGGTCAGGATCGTATAGAGCCAGCTCCTGACGTCGCCGCCGAGAAACAGGCGCTCCGAACGCAACGCACGCACCAATGTGTCCTGCACCAGATCGTCGGCCGCATCCGCATCGCGCGTAAGCGCACGGGCGTAGCGGCGCAACGCCGGGATCATGGCTTCCACACTCTGGCGAAACGCACTCATTGCCGTCTTGACGTCCTGGTGTCCGGCGCGAGCGCCTCAACAATCATAACACCCGAATGGAACGGCTATTCCGGCGCTCGAAACAGCGTTAACGCCGCGTATTAGGGCTGTACCGCAGGGGAGGGCTGGTGTACCTCCAGACCTCAAAGAGAGCTCGACGGGACGTTCAAAAATGGCGCAGAATTCAGGTCTGATGCAAGGAAAGCGCGGGGTGATCCTCGGCGTTGCCAACAACCGCTCGATCGCCTGGGGCATTGCCAAGGCATGCCACGCCGCCGGCGCCGAGCTCGCCTTCACCTATCAGGGCGATGCGCTGAAGAAGCGCGTCGAGCCGCTCGCCGCCGAGATCGGCGGCCTCGTGCTCGGTCATTGCGACGTCACTGATGCTGCGACCATCGACGCGGCCTTCGCGGTGCTGAAGGAGAAGTGGGGCAAGATCGACTTTCTGGTGCACGCGATCGCCTATGGCGAGCAGCTCGACGGCCGCTACGTCGACACCACGCAGGAGAACTTCACCAAGTCGATGCTGATCTCCTGCTACTCGTTCACGGCGGTGGCGCAGCGCGCCGAGAAGCTGATGACCGATGGCGGCTCGCTGATCACGCTCTCTTATTACGGCGCCGAGAAATGGATGCCGCATTACAACGTGATGGGCGTGGCCAAGGCGGCGCTGGAAGCCAGCGTGCGCTATCTCGCCGCCGATCTCGGCGAGAAGAACATCCGCGTCAACGCGATCTCGGCAGGTCCGATCAAGACGCTGGCGGCCTCAGGCATCGGCGACTTCCGCTATATCCTGAAGTGGAACGAGAACAATGCGCCGATGCGCCGCAACGTGTCGACCGAAGACGTCGGCGGCAGCGCGCTGTATTTCCTGTCCGATCTCTCGCGCGGCGTCACCGGCGAGGTGCATCACGTCGATTCCGGCTATCACGTGCTCGGCATGAAGCGCCCGGACGCGCCGGACATTTCGTTCGGCGGCAAGGACTAATCTTCAACCGGAATGCCCGTGCCTACGATCTATTACCTTCGCCACGGCGAGACCGAGTGGAATGCACTCGGCAGGCTTCAGGGTACCAGGGACATTCCGCTGAACGCGCGCGGCCGCAGTCAGGCCGTGCAGGCCGGCGGCGTTCTGGCCGATCTGCTCAAGCGTGACGGGCGCGACAAGGCCGCATTACCCTACGTATCGAGCCCGCTCGGCCGTGCGCGCCAGACCATGGAACTCGCGCGCGACAAGCTCGGGCTGCCGGTGGCCGACTATGCGCTCGACGATCGCCTGCGCGAGATCGGCTACGGCACCTGGGAAGGGCTGACGCTGGCCGAGAGCGAAGCCGCCGATCCCGACATCTATGCCAGGCGCCTCGCCGACAAATGGACAGTGGGGCCGGCGGGCGGGGAGACCTATGCCGACGTGCAGGTCCGCGTGCGCGCCTGGTACGACCAGCTCCGGACCGACACGGTCGCGGTCGCCCATGGCGGGACCTGCCGGGCGCTGATGGTGTCCCTGGGGCTGGAGACCCCCGCCAGCGCCGCCGAGCTCTACATCGAGCAGGGCGCCGTCTACGTGTTCCGCGACGGGCGGCTGGAGAAGTTTAGTTAGGCCAAGTTTTTCGTCATTCCGGGCCGGTGCGCAGCACCGAACTCCGGTGCGCCCTTGCGCACCTGAGAATCTCAAGATTCCGGGTCTGGTCCTTCGGACCATCCCGGAATGACGGCGTAACTGGTTTGACCCCCGGTCCGCCGCGCGTTACCACACGCCGGAACCGATCTTGGCGAGCAGCGATGTCCTTCAACACCTTTGGCCACATGTTCCGCGTCACCACCTTCGGCGAGAGCCACGGGGTGGCGATCGGCTGCGTGGTCGACGGCTGCCCGCCGATGATCCCGCTCATCGAGGCTGACATCCAGCGTGACCTCGACCGCCGCCGTCCCGGCCAGTCGCGCTTCACCACCCAGCGCCAGGAGCCGGACCAGGTCAAAATCCTCTCCGGCGTGATGGCGCATCCGGAAACCGGCGTGCAAGTGACGACGGGCACGCCGATCGGCCTCCTGATCGAGAACACCGACCAGCGCTCGAAGGACTATTCCGAGATCAAGGACAAGTTTCGCCCCGGCCACGCCGACTTCACCTATGAGGCGAAGTACGGCCTGCGCGACTATCGCGGCGGCGGCCGCTCCTCCGCGCGCGAGACCGCGATGCGGGTTGCCGCCGGCGCGATCGCGCGAAAGGTGCTGCCCGACGTGAAGGTGCGCGGCGCGCTGGTGCAGATCGGTCCGCACAAGATCGATCGTGAGAAGTGGGACTGGGACGAGGTCGCCAAAAATCCGTTCTTCTGCCCGGACAAGGACAAGGCCGCATTTTTCGAGACCTATCTCGACGGCATCCGCAAGAGCGGTTCCTCGATCGGTGCGGTGCTCGAGATTGTCGCCGAAGGCGTGCCGGCCGGCCTTGGCGCACCGATCTATGCAAAGCTCGATTCCGATCTCGCAGGCGCGATGATGACCATCAACGCGGTGAAGGGCGTCGAGATCGGCGCGGGCTTTGGCGCGGCCGAGCTCACCGGCGAAGAGAACGCCGACGAGATGCGCACCGGCAATGACGGCACGCGCTTCCTCTCCAACCATGCCGGCGGCATTTTGGGTGGCATCTCCACGGGACAGCCGATCGTGGTGCGCTTTGCGGTAAAGCCGACCTCGTCGATCCTCCAGCCGCGCCTGACCGTCGACCGCAAGGGCGCCGACACCGAGATATTCACCAAGGGCCGCCACGATCCCTGCGTCGGCATCCGCGCCGTCCCGGTCGGCGAAGCCATGATGGCCTGCGTGCTGGCCGATCATTTCATTCGGGATCGCGGGCAGGTGGGGCGCTAGCGCCAGTAGGGCCTTCGCGCCGCGGTACTAGCCCACCGCGCAGCTTGACGGCGCTACAACTTCGTCCGCAAATGCGGGCATGCAAAACGCCGAGCTCCAGCGCATCACCAACTGGCTGATCGACGGCGCGAGGTCGTCCGGAACCCCGGCCGAGATGATCGCCTACGTCTGCGAGCATCTGGTCGAGGCCGGCCTGCCGCTGTGGCGGTTCGGCATCTTCATCCGCACGCTGCATCCGGAAATCTTCGGCCGCAACTTCATCTGGCGGCAGGGCCAGGAGGTCGAGATCGGCTCCGTCGATTTCGAGATTCTCGATACGCCCGAATTCGCCAGGAGCCCGCTTCGGATCGTGTTCGAGGAGGGGCTGGAGGTCCGCGGACGGATGGACGATCCGGACAGCAAGCGGTTTCCGTTCCTTGACGACATGCGCGCCGAAGGCGTCACCGACTACGTCGCGATGCCGATGCCGTATCTCGACGGTTCGATCCACGCGACGAGCTGGGTCACACGCCGTCCCGGCGGCTTCAGCGACGACGACATCGCGGCGATCCGGACCATCGTGACGCCGCTCGCGCGCGTCAGCGAGATCATCAGCCTGCGCCGCACCGCCGACATGCTGCTCGACACCTATGTTGGCAATCGCGCCGGCGCGCGCATCCTTGGCGGCCAGATCCGGCGTGGCCACAACGACACCATGCAGGCCGCGATCTGGCTCTCCGATCTGCGCGGCTTCACCGCGCTGTCGGACCGGCTGCCGGCCGAGACCGTGGTCGACATCCTCAACCAGTATTTCGATTGCCAGGTCACCGCGATCCGCGGCCATGGCGGCGAGGTGCTGAAATTCATGGGTGACGGCCTGCTCGCGGTGTTCCCGATCGACGAATATGTCGGCGATGCCACCCATGTTTGCGCGCGCGTGCTGGAGGCTGCGCGTGAATCCCGCGCCAGCGTCGAGGCGCTGGCCTTTCCGGTCGGCGACATCATCGAGCGCTTCCGCTTCGGCGTCGCGCTGCATGTCGGCAACATCCTCTACGGCAATATCGGCGGCGGCAACCGCCTCGACTTCACCTGCATCGGCCCCGCCGTCAATCTCGCGGCACGGCTGGAGAAGATCGCGGGGAGGCTCGGGCGCACCGTCGTCGTCTCGGAAGTCTTTGCCAATGCCTGCCGCCACGACTGGCGCGCGCTCGGCGAGTTTCCGATCGCGGGATTTTCCAAGGCGCAGCGCGTGTACGGGCTCGGCGAGGAGACGCCGGTGGTGATGGCGTGACGCGCACCGAGCTGAAGGTCATTCATCGTCGCACGATGAAGCCCTACTCCTCCGGCTCGGTCGTGAACAGCAGCGGATAGCCCTTGGCGCGGCCGGCGTCGGTGGCGCGCGTGGCCTTGGTTTCGGCGACGTCCTTGGTGAACACGGCGACCACGCAGGTCCCGAGCTTGTGCGCGGTGATCATCACCTTGTAGGCCTGATCCTCGGTCATGCGGAATTCGGCCTTGAGCACCATGGTGACGAATTCGCGCGGCGTGTAGTCGTCGTTGATCAGGATGACCTTGTGCAGCTTCGGCCGCTCGACCTTGGTCTTCTTCCTGGTTTTCGGCTTGGTGACGGTGTCGTTCATTCCGCCTCCTGGACACGGCGGGCTCGGGTTTCCGGCCGGAAGCGATCAGCTTGCGGCCTTCTCACCATATTGCAGGACCTGCACCTTCTCCAAGGTGATCAGGCCGCTCGACATCATGCTGTCCAGGATGGGCAGGAATGCATTGATGTTGTCCTCGCTGTCGACGATCTCGATCAGCAGCGGCAGGTCTTCCGAGAGGCGCAGGATTTTCGAGGTGTGCAGCCGGCTCGACTTGCCGAAGCCCATGGGACCACGCAGCACGGTGGCGCCGGCGAGGTGCAGCTCGCGCGCCCTCATCACGATCGCCTCATAGAGCGGCTTGCCGTCATAATGGTCGCTCTCGCCGATGAAGATGCGGAGCGAAACTGCCTGATTGGGAATTTGCATGATCAGCTCCTCTTCAAGCGGTTGTAGCGGCTCGCCAGCATATGCCCGGCCCACACCGACACCAGCCAGCAGACGACGGAGGACGCGACATAGGCAAGCGCAGTGTATTTCATGCCGCCATGGAACAGGCGGAAGGATTCCAGGCTGAAGGCGGAAAAGGTGGTGTAGCCGCCGCAGAACCCGGTCATGACGAATTGCCGGTGCTCCGGCGGCGCCAGCATGCGGCCATCAGGGCCGGTCAGCGTCGCGTAGAAGCCGATGATCAGCGAACCCGTGGCGTTGATGAACAATGTCGCGAAGGGAAAGCCCGGCCCGGAATCGAGCGCGAGCCCGACCAGATAGCGCGTCAGCCCGCCAAGGATGCTGCCGGCGGAAACCCAGGCGTAGAGAACCGCACTGCGCCAGCGGTCGGTGGAGGAGGGAGAGCTCATCAGCCGCTGCCCCTTCTCCCTCTCCCCGCGTGCGGGGAGAGGGTCGGGGTGAGGGGGGCTCTCCGCGAGGGACGTGGCAGTTGGATTCGCGGAGAGTCCCCCTCACCCGGAATCTGCGTTGCACGCAGATTCCGACCTCTCCCCGCAAGCGGGGCGAGGTGAAGCTGCGGCCCGCCCAGCGCTTCTGCAAATGCCATCGCGCTACCCTCCAAGACTGTCCGCAAGCAGGAAGCCGCAACTCACGGCCGTGAGGCACAGCCCGACCGAGGCGGCGACATTGCCGAGCGCATGCAGCGGCTCGCCGTTGCGGGCCAGCGTCAGCGTTTGCAGGCTGAACGAGGACACCGTGGTGTAGCAGCCGAGGAAGCCGGTCACCGCGAACAGCCACGGATTGGGCGCGGCGAAGACCGAGCCCGGATGGGTCGCCAGCGCGCCAAAAATGCCGATCAGGAAGGCGCCGGTGACGTTGATGGTCATGGTGCCCCACGGAAAGGTCTCGCCCAGCCGCCGTGCGATCGCGCCGGAGACGAAATAGCGCGCGCAGCCGCCCAGCACGCTGCCGATCATGATCGCGAGCACTCCGCTCAGCACGATGAACCGCCTCCCGTCACTGCTTGCCCTCCGTTGCAATTCCGTTGCCGATGGCGAGCAACCCCGCGAGCGACACCAGCGCGAAGCCGAGCCCGGCCAGGAACGTGCCGGCCGGGCCATAGGCGTCCCACAGTGCACCGGCGATCACGCTCGCCGCCAGCAGGGCAAGGCCCGTGAACAGGTTGAAATAGCCGAAGGCCGTGCCGCGCAGGCTGGGCGGCGCGGCGTCGGCGACGAGCGCCGAGAGCAGGCCCTGCGTCAATCCCATATGCAGCCCCCACAGCACGACGCCGAGCGCGAGGCCACCAAGGTTCGGCAGCAGCGCGAGTGCAAGGTCGGCCCCGGCGAGCGAGAGGAGACCAACAGCGAGCAGGCCAGTCCGATTGATCCGGTCCGACAGCACGCCGGCTGGATAGGCGGAGAGCGCGTACACTATGTTCATGAGCACCAGCACCGCCGGCACCCACATCGCATTGAGGCCGATATTTTGCGCGCGCAGGATCAGGAAGGCCTCGCTGAAGCGAGCAAGTGTGAACACCACGCCGACCGCGACGACGCGCCAGTATACGGATCCGAGCTGCCGCATCGCGGCGAGATTGAGCGGATTGCCGGCATGCTCCCGGGTGGCGTCCGGCGCCGGCTCGCTTACGGCAAAGGCGATCAGGCCGAAGGAGAGGAAGGCCGGCAGCACCGCGAACCAGAACACGAGGGTAAAATTGTCCGCCGTCCACCACATCAGGCCGATCGCTGCGAGCGGCCCGACGAAGGCGCCGATCGTGTCGAGCGATTGCCGCAGGCCGAAGCTCGCGCCGCGCAGGCCGCGAGGGGCGATGTCAGCGATCAGCGCATCGCGTGGCGCGCCGCGGATGCCTTTGCCGACGCGGTCGATGAAGCGCGCGGCCACCAGCCACCCGACGCTGGGCGCGAGCGGGAACAGCGGCTTGGTGAAGGCGGCGAGCCCGTAGCCGAGCGCGGCGAGCAGCTTGCGGCGGCCGAGCCAGTCCGACAGCGCGCCGGAGAAGATCTTGGTGATCGAGGCGGTGGCCTCCGCAATGCCCTCGATGAAGCCGACCGTGAGCGTCGAAGCCCCGAGCACAGTGACGAGATAGACCGGCAGCAGCGCGTGGATCATCTCAGAGGAGATGTCCATCAGCATCGAGACGAAGCCGAGCACCCAGATTCCCCCGGGGAGCCCGCTACGCACAGCATTCGGTGTCGTCGTCACGCCTTCTCCTTCTCCCGCTTTCAGGCAACAAAAAACCCGCCATCGGCGGGTTTGTCCATGCTCCCGCCAAAGGCGGAGGCTCAATGATTGCCCCACCTCAAGCAGGAGTCATCAGCCCACTACGGTCCAGCCGCCGGGCGGTTGTCGGGGGACTCCATCCCCATCTGTGCAGCCAACGTAGCATGGAAATCGCGCCGGACAAGTGGGCGGGGGCGCGTCTCCACCGGCGTCTGCCATTCCGGGGCTCGTGCAGCGATAACTCAGGCGCGCCTGGGAATCTCCAGATTCCGGGTTCGATGTTGCGCATCGCCGCGGAATGACGGTGCTCTTCTTGCGCGCGTTCCTGCGTCAGCGCTATGGCCAAACGACGGCAACGCGCTGCAGCGATGCACTTGAATGTGAAGCGCAAGCGATCTTCGCACTTTGCGGCAAGGCGATTGCATGTCACCATCGCGTCATACGACGGGAGACTGCGATGCGCTTGCTGTTCTCGATCGGGGCTGTGCTGGTGGCCGGCGTGCTCGCCGGAGGGGACGTCGCGGGCATCGCGGCACCAGGGCCGAAGTTTGAACCGCCCAGGACTCCGCCGCAGCGGCTGGCGGCCGACAGGGACGCGCAGACGGTCGATGTCGAGCTGATCCTCGCGGTCGACGTGTCCTACTCCATGGACATGGACGAGCTGGCGATCCAGCGCGAAGGCTACGCGCAGGCAATCCAGTCGAAAGAATTTCTCCAGGCGTTGAAGCTGGGTCCGAACGGGCGGATCGCGGTGACCTATTTCGAGTGGGCCGCCTCCACCGACCAGAAGATCATCATTCCCTGGCGGCTGGTTGACGGGCCGGAGACCGCGGACGCGGTCGCCGCCGAAATCATGAAGACGCCGATCCGGCGCGCCTCGCGCACTTCGATCTCCGGTGCGATCACCTTCGCGCTGCCGCTGTTCGACGAGGACCCGTATCGGGGTCTGCGCCGCGTCATCGACATTTCAGGCGATGGTCCCAACAACAATGGCGGCCCGGTCACGGTGGCGCGCGATGCCGCGCTCGAGAAGGGCATCGTCATCAACGGCCTGCCGATCATGGTCAAGGAGCCCTCCTATTCGACCATGGATATCGACAACCTCGATTACTATTACGAGGACTGCGTCGTCGGCGGTCCCGGCTCCTTCGTCATCGCGATCAAGGACCGCGACAAGTTCAAGGAGGCGATCCGCACCAAGCTGCTGATGGAGGTCGCCGGCCGCACGCCCGAGCGCCCCGTGGTGCGCGTTGCCGACAAGGACAAGGAGCCGCGCGTCAGCTGCCTGATCGGCGAGAAGATCTGGTCGGACCGTTGGGGGCGGTGATCGCGACGGCGATCGAAGGCGCGGGCCGTTGCCCGGCTGACTTATGCCTCCAGCGAACCGAGTTCCTGCTCGATCCTGCGCAGGTGCGTCAGCGCTGTACCGTACGCCTTGGTCCCGATGCGTCGCCATATCGTTGCGACTTCTTCCACCAGGTCGGGGATCGTCAGCGGAAATTCCGAGGCCTCCTGCAGTGCCCCCTTCTCGTTGATGAGATATCGCCCGTTGATCGCGAACAGGACCTGCGCAACGCAGGCGAGCGCCCGGTAGGCACATCCAGCGACATGGTTCTGCTCCTCACGCAGCCCGGCCAGTTCGGCATTCTCGATGCTGAACAGGATCTCCCAGCGGAAGCGCTGGATCAGCGCTTCGCGCAGCGGTCGCGGATAGGGCAGGGCGAGCGACTTCAGCCGCGCGATCAGGTGCGCGGGGTCGTGAAGCGGCTCGGCATAGGCGATCTCGCCCATCCAGATCGCCGAGCAGAAGCCGTGCGGATGTCCGGGCTGGTAGTCCATGCTGACGACGCCGGCGCGGCATGATTCCATCACCACCTCGACCGCGTCGGCGTTGCGGTAGAGCAGATCGACCTTGTGTCCCCTGACCATCAGCCACGCCCCGCCGACGATCCACGGTCCCCATTCGCCGATCGCCGTCACGGCCGTGGTGTCGGGATCGTCGGCGATCGCTTTTGCGGCCACCAGGAGCCGATCCGTATCGAGGGGGCTCTCCGCGGAGAAATACAGTCCGATGTCGTAGTCGGACGTGGCATGCGCGCTGCCGCGCGCACGCGAGCCGCCGAGCACGATGGCCGAAACGCCCGGCACCGCGGCAAAGGCGGATGTCAGGTGCGACAGGAGCGGATCGTGCGTCATGGAGGCCAGTGGATGGCTATTTGGCCGCAAGCGACGGCAGCGGGGGCACGCTGCCGTTCGGCGCTTCGGCTTGCATCGACCGCCAGCTTACGTTGCAGCGCGAGCGAGGCAAGGATGTTGCTGCGAAGCGGGGCGGCGGCATCGGCATGGCCGTATGCCGCCGCCACGGGCCGGCGTCAGAAATGTCAGATCCGCGCCTCCAGGATCAGGTTGAAAGGTGTTTCCGCGGCGCGGCGGAAGCGCGACAGGCCGCCCTCGCGCGCGACCTTGCGCAGCCGCGCTTCGCCGGCCTGTGCACCCAGCGCGAGGCCCACCTCCTGATCGAGCGACGCCGGTGTGCAGATCATGGTCGAGGCTGCGTAATAGACGCGGCCGACCGGATTGAGATTGTCTTCGAGGCGGTCGCCTGCGAACGGTTCGACCAGCATGCAGGTGCCGTCCTTGTCCATGGTCTCGCGCACATGGCTGATGGCGCCGACGGGATCGCCCATGTCGTGCAGGCAATCGAAGAAGCAGACGAGATCGTAGCCCTCGGCCGGATAGGACTTGGCCGAGTGAACCGCGAAGGAGACCCGGTCCTCGAGTTTGGCCTCGTTGGCCGCCTTCCGCGCCGCCTCGATAGAGCCCTCGTGATAGTCGAATCCGTAGAAGCGCGAATTCGGGAAGGCCTCCGCCATCAGCCGTGTCGAGACGCCGTGGCCGCAGCCGACATCGGCGACCTTGGCGCCACGCTTCAGCTTGTCCACGACGCCGTCGAGCGCGGGCAGCCACTCCTGCACCAGGTGATGCATGTAGCCGGTGCGGAAGAAGCGGGCGGTGCCGCAGAACAGGCACTCGCTGCGCCGGTTCCAGCCGACACCCTTGCCGGTTTTGAAGGCGTCCGTGACCTTAGGCTCGTCGAGAAACGCAGCCGCAATGACATTGCCGACCGCGCCCAGGAACACCGGGCTGTCCTGGTCGGCAAGCGCCATCGCCTGCTCCGGCAGCATCGAGAATTTTCCGGAAGCGGCATCATATTCGACGTAGCCGGACGCCGCCTGGCTTGCGAGCCATTCGCGGACATAACGCTCCGTCGTCCCGGTGGCGCTGGCCAGCTCGGCGGAGTTCATCGGTCCTTTGGCGGCGAGGGCGCGGTACAGGCCGAGCTTGTCGCCCAGCAGGACCAGCGATGCGTTCATCGCCGCCCCCACCTCGGTGATCATCTTGCCCATAAAGGCGTTCAACCTGTCGGAATTGACCTCCATGACAGCCTCCATGCAATGTCGGGCATTTTCAAAGGTCTGCGCAATCAAAGCGCGGGCGCGAGCTTGCGCGCGTCCCTTCAATGGGTCAATCGGACGCGGAGGAGGTTCAACGCGTCAGGAAGAGGTGATCGGGAACTGGATGAGGCGGCCGCCGGCATCGCATCACTGGCAATCTCGCGGTCCTGCGAGTATGATTTGAGGACGTTCTGACGGTTACCCGAATGCCAGGCTTTGCTTCTTCACGTGCGCTTGCAACCCTCTTCGCCGTGCTCTGCGTCTGCGGAGCTCCGGCGCATGCGCAAGTCGCACCCCTGAGATATTGGATCCCGGGCGGGGCCTTCGGCTATGGCGGCAGCGATGGCCAGAGCTCCGACACCTACGGCAATTTCCCGGGCTTCAATGCCGCCGACGCGGGCGGACGCGCCAACTTTGCGAACGGCTTCTTCGTCGGCAGCCAGCGTGGCAACCTCAATTGGAGCGGCCTCAGCCAGACGGGCCTCGCCGGCAATTTCAGCGCGCTCTCCTATGACAGCACGCAGTTCGGCTACAATACCAAGACCGCCGGCGGCATGCCCGTCACGTTCTTTGCCGGTTTTAACTCGCAGAAATACGGCGACGGCATCGGCAGCTCGCTTGCGCCGCTCACCTCCGGCGCCGCGCCGGGATATGGCGCATTCGCGGGCGTCGAATTCAAGCCGACCTCGAACCTCAGCCTGTCGTTCGGCGCCGGGTTCACCCAGCAGGACTCGGGCCGGATGGACAGCGATATCAGGTCGAACATGCTGCCCGGGGAGTCGCCGGCGCTCGGCGGGCTTCGCCGCTAGCGCGTGAACTTCGCCACCAGCTCGACATGCGGCGTGTGGCGGAACTGGTCGACCGGCACCACGGTCTCGATCTTGAAGCCGCCATCGATCAGCAATCGCGCGTCGCGGGCGAAGGTCGCGACGTTGCAGGAGACCGCGACCACGACCGGCACCTTGCTAGCGGCAAGCTTCAGCGCCTGAGCCTGCGCGCCCTGGCGCGGCGGATCGAACACCACGGCGTCGAAGTCGCGCAACTCCGGCGGCACCAGCGGGCGGCGGAACAGGTCGCGCGGCTCGCACCTGATTGGCTTCAGGCCAGGCGTGCGCGCTGCTTTCGCAAGCGCCGCGACCGCGCCGGCGTCGCTGTCAAAGGCGGTGACACGCGCCTTCTCGGCAAGCCGCAACGCAAACGGTCCGACGCCGCAGAAGAGGTCGAGGACCTCCTTGGCCTTGCCGACGCGCTCGGTGACGAGCGCCGCCAGCGTCTCTTCGCCGGCGACGGTCGCCTGCAGGAACGAGCCCGGCGGCAGCGTCACTTCCGCGCGGCCCATTCGTACGGTCGGTGCGAGGCGCTGCAGCACCAGCTCGCCATGGCGCGTCAGCCGCGCCAGGCGATGCTGCTCGGCGACGCGCGACAGCGCGGTGACGAGCGGCGTCGGCAGCGGGCCGGAGCCGCGCACGTCGACGTCGAGGCCGTTGATGGTGGCGGTGACCTGGATATCGAGCGGCTTGGTCACCGGCATTTTGGACGTCAGCGGCTCTGCAAGCGCCCAGGCCGCATCGAGCGCGCCCTCCAGTGCGGGATCGAGGATCGGGCAGCGATGGATTGGGATGACGTCGTGCGAGCTCGTCGCCGAGAATCCAACCTTGAGGACCTCGTGCGTGCCGAAGCGGCCGTGCAGCGTGATGCGCCTGCGCCCCGCGCCATGGGCATCGACCAGCGGCGCCACCTCGCAATCGATGCCGGCCTGCGCCAGCGTCTCGGCCACGATGCCGCGCTTCCAGGCATGGTACGGCTCCGCGGCCCAGTGCTGGATGGCGCAGCCGCCGCAGACCCCGAAATGCGGGCAGAACGGCTCGATGCGCTCGGGGCTCGCGACGTCCACCGCCAGCAGCTTACGGCGGTCGGGATGGTGTCCCACGACGTGATCGACCTCCACGGTCTCGCCGCCAAGCGTGTAGGGCACGTAGATCGCATCGCCTGTCGTGAGCGAGACGCCGTCGCCGCGATGGCCGACGTGGTCGATCGTCAATCGCTCAACCACGGCGCGCGCCCAGGAAGAATTCGATGTTGCCGTCGCCGCCCGTGATCGACGAGGGGAACACCTCGATATCGGTGCAGCCGAGCGAGGCCGCAAACGCCGCGATGTCGTCGCAGATTTCCTGGTGCACGGCGGCGTCGCGAATGATGCCCTTCTTGTTGTGCTTCCTGTCAGCCTCGAATTGCGGCTTGATCAGCGCCAGCAGGCTCATCGGGGCCGCCGCCAGCGATAGCGCCACCGGCAGCACGCTCTTCAGCGAGATGAAGCTGACGTCGATGACGACGATATCGGGCCGCGCCGGTAGGCGCTTGCTCTCATAGCTACGGATGTCGGTCTCCTCCATCGACACGATCTTGGGATGATCGCGCAGCGAGGGATGCAGCTGGCTGGTGCCGACATCGATCGCGAACACCAGGCTCGCGCCGTTCGCCAGCAGCACCTCGGTGAAGCCGCCGGTGGAAGCGCCGACATCGAGGCAGACATGATCCTCGATCTCGATCGGGTAGCGCTCCAGCGCGCCGGCAAGCTTGACGCCGCCGCGCGAAACGTAGGGGTGCGCCGGCTCGGCCTGGATCACCGCATCCTCGGCGATCGTCTCCGACGGTTTTGAAACCTGCTTGTCGTTGGCGGTGACGAGGCCGGCCTCGATGGCCGCGCGCGCCCGCGCCCGGCTCTCGAACAGGCCGCGCTCGACCAGCAAAACATCCGCGCGCTTGCGGGCAGGGGACATTGGCTCTCCGAAGACGACTTATTGACTGAGCATGATCTTATCGGAAAACCGCTGCACACGTTCCGGATCATGCTCTGGCGCTTATGTAACGATCAATCGCGCGGCCGCCATCCGGACGCAAGTCTCGAACGCGGCAAGGTCGTGCCAGACGTCGACCGGCATCTGCGCCGGCGTCACCAGCGGGCAGCCGTGCAGCTCCAGCGCATGGATCATCATGAGGTTGTCGACGAGGCCAAAGTCCTCGACCGTCAGCCCCTGGGCATCGGCCAGCCGCCCGTCTTCGGACGTGACCTCCATGAAGCGGCCGACACGATCGGCATAGACGGCGCCATCGTTGGAATAGGCCAGGCAGAATTTGCGCCGGCCGGCCATGTAGCCGAGCTCGTAGACGGTGCCGGGATCGGCGCCCGCGCCGCGGAACGGCGTCAGGTTTGCGATGATGGCATCGGCCGCATCCATCATCGCCTCGTTGCCGGAAAAGATCTGCCGCGACGCGTCGGGCGCGGTGAGGTCGATGGCGTTGTCGAGTGGATAGAGGCCGGTGAGCCCGTGCGCCGCGCAGATCGCAGCCTTACGCCGGCCGATCTCGACCGCGTCCGGCAGGAACACATCGGGACCTGCCAGATAGATCTTCATGGAAGCGTGTCGCCTTGCCGAAGGCCGAAGCTCGCCCTCAGGCGAGCTTGACCGTCTCGGCCTTCACGTCCTTGCCGAGCGCTTCGAAAACCTTGGCGACGATGCCCTTGGCGTCGAGACCGGCGCGGCCGTACATCGCGGCCGGCGTGTCGTGGTCCTGGAACACGTCGGGCAGCACCATCGAGCGGAACTTGACCATGCCGGTGTCGAGCACGCCTTGATCGGTCAGGAACTGCGCGACATGCGAGCCGAAGCCGCCGACCGAGCCTTCCTCGATCGTGATCAGGATCTCGTGGTCGCGGGCGAGCTTGAGCACCAGCTCGGTGTCGAGCGGCTTCATGAAGCGCGCATCCGCGATCGTGGTCGACAGGCCGTGGGCGGCGAGCTCGTCGGCCGCCTTCTCGCATTCGGCAAGGCGGGTGCCGAAGGAGAGCAGGGCGATCTTGCTGCCCTGGCGGATCATGCGGCCCTTGCCGATCTCGAGCGGAATGCCGACCTCGGGCATTTCGATGCCGCGGCCCTCGCCGCGCGGATAGCGCAGCGAGCTCGGACGGTCGTCGATCGCGACCTGGGTCGCCACCATGTGCACGAGCTCGGCCTCGTCCGCGGCCGCCATGATCACTATGTTGGGCAGACAGCCGAGATAGGCGTTGTCGAACGAGCCGGCATGCGTCGCGCCGTCGGCGCCGACGAGGCCGGCGCGGTCGATGGCGAAGCGGACGGGCAGGTTCTGGATCGCGACGTCATGCACGATCTGGTCGTAGCCGCGCTGCAGGAAGGTCGAGTAGATCGCGCAGAACGGCTTGTAGCCTTCGCTGGCAAGACCGGCGGCAAACGTCACCGCGTGCTGCTCGGCGATACCGACGTCGAAGGTGCGGTCCGGGAACGCCTTGTTGAAGATGTCGACGCCGGTGCCGGACGGCATCGCCGCCGTGATGGCGACGATCTTGTCGTCCTTCTGCGCTTCCTTGACGAGGCTCTGGCCGAACACGTTCTGATAGGCCGGCGCATTCGGCTTGGCCTTGGCCTGCGTGCCGGTCGCGACGTCGAATTTGACGACGGCGTGGTACTTGTCGGCGGAGGCTTCCGCCGGGCCGTAGCCCTTGCCCTTCTGGGTCACGACGTGAACCAGGATCGGGCCTTCCTCCATGTCGCGCACGTTCTTCAGCACGGGCAGGAGATGGTCGAGGTTATGGCCGTCGATCGGGCCGACGTAATAGAAACCGAGCTCCTCGAACAGCGTGCCGCCGTCCATCATGAAGCCGCGCGAATATTCCTCGACGCGGTTGGCACGGTTGGCGATGATCTTGGGCAGGCGCTTGTTGATCTGCTTGGCCGCCTCGCGCAGCGTGCGATAGGTCTTGCCGGAGTAGAGCCGCGACAGATAGGCGCTCATGGCGCCGACCGGCGGCGCGATCGACATGTCGTTGTCGTTGAGGATGACGATCAGGCGCGAGTTCATCGCACCGGCATTGTTCATGGCCTCATAGGCCATGCCCGCCGACATCGCACCGTCACCGATCACGGCGATAACGTTGTTCTTGCCGCCGGAGAGGTCGCGCGCCACGGCCATGCCGAGGCCGGCGGAGATCGAGGTCGAGGAATGCGCCGCGCCGAACGGATCGTAATCGCTCTCGCTGCGCTTGGTGAAGCCGGACAGGCCGCCGCCGGTGCGCAGCGTGCGGATGCGGTCGCGCCGGCCGGTGAGGATCTTGTGCGGATAGGCCTGGTGGCCGACGTCCCAGATCAGGCGGTCGCGCGGCGTATCGAAGACATAATGGATCGCGGTGGTGAGCTCGACCACGCCGAGGCCCGCGCCGAAGTGACCGCCGGTCACCGAGACGGCATCGATGGTCTCCTGCCGCAGCTCGTCGGCGACCTGGCGAACCTGCTCGATCTTGAGCTTGCGCAGGTCTTCCGGCGTCCGGATGGTGTCGAGAAGCGGCGTCTTGCTGTATGCGTTCACGGCGATTTCCAATTTGTCAGCGCCGGAAGTTCGTTCCGGCGCGCGATGGGTTTGCACAATATCGGCGCAGCGCGAGTCCTTAAACCGTCGGAGCCACCTGCATGGGGCAAGGCCCCGTCTTCAAGCTTAGGTGAGCTTAAGTGCGCTCCGGTTCAGTCTCTGTGATCCCTGTCACTTAGATCGGCTTCGTCCGTCCAAGCCAATTTCATTAGCAATTTGAAGCGCTTGTCGTTGGTAATCGGTGCCCACGTCAAGGCTAACAAAAAGCCACACTCCGCGCAGCTTTACACCAAAGCTTGGGCCAAAGCCAACCCGCCGGGCCGATTACGGGCATGCACCTGCAACCCCTGGGCCAGAGTGGTTAACTGTGGCGCCGGCGGCGGGGTTCCAGTCTTGCCCGGTTCCGCAGCAGTATTTTTGAGCGGGAGCGAGGGCTTTTTGGCGGATTCGAGGGGCCGGGCGGCCCTCGGGAAGGAGTTCCCTTGATTCTTGTCCCGGGTTGGCCCGCCGCGTGAGAGCAATCAGCAGCGTGCAATCATGAAAAAATGCAGGCTTCAAATGCCCGAAACTGGGGCCTGACCGTCGCCCTTACTGGACATCGAGCGGTGCGGTTCCGGTAGGCTGGCCGCTGGCATCGGTGGTGATCTTGTCGACGCGGGCCTCGGCCTGGCGCAACAGTTCCTCGCAGCGGCGCTTCAGGGCCTCGCCGCGCTCGTAGATCGTCACGGATTCCTCGAGCGGCACCTTGCCGTCCTCGAGCCGCTTCACGATCGTTTCGAGTTCCTCGATCGCGCGCTCGAAGGTGAGCCTGGAGACGTCGATTTGGGTATTTTCGGCCATATCCGTTTCCGATTGCCCGATTCGCTTAGCCCACAGTGAAGGCGGGTTTTGCGGGCTTAATGTGGCGAGTCCGTTAAGCGCCCATCAGGGCGCCGACATGCGCCGTAACAGATTCTTTCAGTCCTTGCAGGTCATAGCCGCCCTCGAGCACCGAAACAACGCGTCCCCCGGCGGACTTGTCGGCGAGGTCCATCAGCTTGCGCGTCACCCAGGCATAGTCTTCGGCGCGCAGGTTCAGCGAGGCGAGCGGGTCGCGGTAATGCGCATCGAAGCCCGCCGAGATGATGAGCAGCTCGGGGCTGAATTTTTCGAGCTGCGGCAGGATCAAATTCTCGAACGCGGAACGGAATTCCGGCCCGCCGTCTTCTGACGCCAGCGGTGCGTTGACGATGGTGTCGTGGTCACCGCGTTCGCTCTTCGCGCCGGTGCCCGGAAACAGCGGCATCTGATGCGTCGAGCAGTACATCACGGTCGGGTCCGACCAGAAGATGTCCTGCGTGCCGTTGCCGTGGTGCACGTCGAAATCGACGATGGCCGCGCGCTTGATGCCGTATTTGCGCTGCGCGTGGCGCGCGGCGATCGCGACATTGTCGAAGAAGCAGAAGCCCATCGGCTTGCCGATCTCGGCGTGATGGCCCGGCGGGCGTATCGCGACGAAAGCGTTGCGGTGCTCGCCATTCATCACCGCTTCGGTCGCAGCCACCGCGCCGCCGATGCCGCGCATCACCGCTTCCCACGTGCCCGGGGACATCGAGGTGTCGCCGTCGATATAGACCTGGCCGCTGGTCGGGGCGATGTGGCGCAGCTCGGTGACGTAATGCTCGTTGTGGCAGAGCGTGACGAGATCGAGATCGCCCTCCGGCGCCTGGTCGCGCACCAGGAACTGGAAGCGCTCATGCGACAGCGCTTCCTCCACCGCGCGCAGGCGGTCAGGCCGTTCGGGGTGTCCCGGCGGCGTGACGTGGTCGAGGCAGGCCTTGTGGGAGAGAAGAAGCGTGCTCATCAGGTCGGGCTCACTGGGAATGGGCTCTTGACGTCGCTTGGCGCATCCGGCGCCAAAACGCAATGCCAAACCCAATCTATGCGCTTGGACGGGAATGGCAAAGGGTTGTCCCGTTCCGGCCCGTTTGATCCGGATCAATTCACGCGCAGGATGCGAGTCGGAGGCAGCGGGCCGATCGGCCCGTGCGCCCGGAAAAAGGCGAACAGCGCATCGGCATCGTAGCCGCCATATTGCGGCGCCGAGCCCTGCTTGGCGACCGTGAAGCCATCGCCGCCGACGGCGAGGTAGTCGTTGAGGGTGACTCGGTAGCCGGTCCCAGCCTCGATCGGCCTGCCGTTGAGCGTCATCTTCTCGGATGCGATGCGTTCGCCGAACGGCTTCGAGCTGTCCCAGGTGTAATTGAACCCGTTCGACACCTGCAGGATCCGCGGTCGCTTCGGATCGAGCCATTGCTGCTCCAGCATGTCCTTCAGCTGGCTGCCCGTGAGCGTCATGGTGACGAGGCGGTTGCGGAATGGCTGGCTGGCGAAAACATCGCCGAACGTTATCGCGCCGTTCTCCTTCGGGACGATATCGGTGCGGATGCCGCCGGGATTGGTGAGCGCGATGACAGCGCCACCATCCTTGGCCTCCCTGGTCGCCGCGAGTTGCGCATCCGCGATGACATCGCCGAGCGCGCTTTCGCCGGCCTCGTTCGGAACGCGCGACAGCGTCTGCGTCACCGATCCGGCCGGCCGGTTGGCGATCGGCGCCGACAGCTTGTCATAGGCGTCGATCAATGCGGTCTGTTCGGGGTCCTTCGCCAGCGAGGCATTTGCGACGATGACGTTCTCGCCCTTCGCGCTGACAATGTCGCGGGTTGCCGGATCGAGCTTGAGGTCGATCGCCGTGACCAGTGTGCCGTACTTGTCGCCGCTGGTGACGAGCCGCCCGTCGATATCGCAGACATAGGCGCGATGGGTGTGGCCGCTGACGACGACGTCGACGGCGCGATCGAACTTCTTTACGATATCGACGATGGGCCCCGTAATGGCGGGGCATTCGTTGTAGTCGCCTGAGGGCTCGCCGCCCTGGTGGATCAGCACCACGATCGCCTCGACGCCGCGCGCCTTCAACTGCGGCACCAGCGCATTCACCGTCTCGGCCTCGTCGCGGAATTCGAGACCGGCGATGCCTGATGGCGAGACGATGCCTGCAGTC
Organism: Bradyrhizobium sp. cir1; assembly: GCF_014198245.1. GTDB lineage: Bacteria > Pseudomonadota > Alphaproteobacteria > Rhizobiales > Xanthobacteraceae > Bradyrhizobium. The sequence continues at coordinate 89,192 of NZ_JACIHE010000011.1, read as the reverse complement.
TCCTTCAGGGTCAGTCCGATGAAGGCGACAGGGATGCCGTCGAACTCCCTGATCTCGTAGGGCGGCAGCACGCTCTTGCCGGTTGCGGTTTCCACGGTGGAGGCTGCGAGATAGTGGAATTTGGCACCTAGGAAGGGATGCGGCCCCTGGCAGCCGTCGAGCGGATGGCAGCCGCCGTTCTGCATCCTGAGCAGCTCGGTCTTGCCCTCGTCGAATTCGTGATTGCCGACTGAGGTAATCGCAAGCCCCATCATCGAGAGCGATTCGATCGAGGGCTCGTCGTGGAACATTGCCGACAGGAACGGGCTCGCCCCGATCAGATCGCCGGCGGCAACGAAGATCGTGTTCCTGTGCCCTTCGCGCAGCTGCTTGACCAGCGTCGCCATGTACTCGGCGCCGCCGGCCGCGACCATCACCTTCCTGGTCTTGTCCTCGGGGTCATTGATGCGGATGCCGCCCGGCGGCGGCCGCAGATTGCCGTGGAAATCGTTGATCGCGAGAATGCGCAGCTCGACGGGTGCGGCGGTCTGCACAGAGGCGGGGAGGGAGGCAAGCGCGAGGACGAGCGCAGCAAGGATCGATCGGTATTGCATGGAACCAGATTAGTCGTTCGGCGCGAAGATTTCACGAAAGTTCTCGCCGTCATTCCGGGGCGCGACGAAGTCGCGAGCTATGATGCGCAATTGCGCATCTGAGAATCCATTCATCCATCAACTCTGTGGCCCGATGGATTCCGGGCTCGCGCTACGCGCGCCCCGGAATGACGGTGGGGCTCACCGCTTCTTCCTGTTCGCAAAGGCATTGAACGCAGCTACTGCGTCGTCCGATTTCAACCGCTCGCCGAACAGATGGGCCTCCTGGTCGATGCGGCGGGTCAATTCCTCCGGCGGGGTGCGCAGCAGTTTGCGCGAGGTCGCGACGGCCTCGGCCGGAAGCCGGCAGATCTCGCGCGCCACCTTGCGCGCCTCGACTTCCGTATGTCCCGGCGAGACCACGCTGTTGACGAAGCCTGCGGCTTCGGCTTCCGCGGCGGAGAAGGTCCGCCCCATCACCAGCATCGCGAAGGCGCGCTGGTACCCCATCGTGTTCGGCATCAGGAGGCTGGCGGCGCCGACCGGCACGAGCCCGAGCTTGATGTAGGGCGCGGAGAATGTCGCGGCTGTCGAGGCGAGCACGTAGTCGCAATGAAACAGCATCACGGTGCCCATGCCGATCGACGCGCCGTCAACGGCGGCGATGATCGGCTTGGTATTGAGGGCGAGCGAATAGAGAAATTTCGCGCCGTTCGACAGCGTCTCTGGGCGCGCCGTGTCGGCGTGGAGAAAGTCGTCGATGTCGTCGCCGGCGGTGAACACGCCGGAGCCGCCGGTGATGATCATGCATCGGATATCGGGATTGTTCTGCGCGGTGTCGATGGCGTGGCTCATCTCCCGGTACATGTCCTGGGTGATCGCGTTCTTCTTGCCCGGACGGCGCAGGGTGATCACGCGCGTCTCCCGCTCTTCGGTGACCACGATATTGCCATTCGGCATGAGAACCCCCCCTGCGCCGCTGCGCCGTTTGTCGCCCGCGAGTCTCGCAAGCCTCAGCCTACATCATCTTGCAGGCGTGCCAATGCGCTCGCTCAACCTTTTCGGTTGATGCGCGCGAGGCCGCGCCCACCGCGGGTTGCATTACTGTCACGCGCCGTTGCGCGCCGCAACAAATAGCTACAATGTTTCATTTGAAAAACCGGTGGTTGTGGGGCACGATCGCGCTTTAGTTCCATCTGGCCGGCTCGATTGATGGTTGCCGCAACGGGCGTTGACGAATCTTCGCTGTCCTATCGCGGCTGGCGCGTTGTGCTGGCCTGCTTCCTGATGGCCTTCTTCATGTTCGGCTTCGGCCTTTACGGCCAGGGCGTCTATCTCGCCGAGCTCCAGCGCGCCCATGGCTGGCCGGGCACGCTGGTCTCCGCGGCCAGCACCTTCTCGTTTCTGTTGACCTCCGTCCTCGTCATTTTCACCGACGACCTGCTTGCCCGCATCGGGCTGCGCTCGCTGATCCTGTGCGGTCTCTGCGCGCTGGGGGCGTCGACGGTGCTGCTGGCGCTGATGCAGACGCCCTGGCAGCTCTATCTCGCCTATGCGCTGATGTCGGTCGGCTGGACCGGCATGGGCACCGTGGTGATCGCGACCGTGCTCAATTCCTGGTTCGAGCGGCGCCGCGGCCTCGCGCTCAGCCTCGCCTTCAACGGAGCGACCTGCGGCGGCATCATCCTCGTTCCGCTGCTGCTGTCGCTGACCGGCAGCATCGGCTTCCGTTCGGCGATGCTGGCGGCGACGATCGCGATGGTGGTGCTGGTGCTGCCGGTGGTCGTCGGCTTCATCGGTTGGCCCGGCGGGACATCATTGGCATCGGGTGGACGCTCCTCCGTTGCCGGCACAGCCGCCCCAGTGCATTCACGCAAGGCGCTGCTCGCCAATGCGGCGTTCTGGACCATGGTGCTGCCGATCGCGATCGCGCTGCTGGCGCAGATGGGATTCATCATCCACCAGGTGACGTTCCTCGAACCGCTGATCGGTCGCGCCAGCGCCGGCCTTGCCGTGACCATCATGGCCGCGATGGCGGTGGTCGGACGCCTGTCGCTCGGCCTGTTCGTCGACCGGCTCGATCCGCGGCTTGCCTGCGCGGCGTCGATGACGAGCCAGGCGGCCGCGCTCTTCGTGCTTCTCCAGAGCACGAGCCCGACCGTGCTGCTGGTGTGCTGTGCCGTCTACGGCTTCTCGATCGGCAACATGATCACGTTCCCGCCCCTGATCATCCAGCGCGAGCTCGGCTCCGCCGCCTTCGCCGCCGCGATGGGATTGGGCACCTCGATCAGCGGCGTCGTCAGCGCCTTTGGCCCGGGTATCGTCGGCCTCGTGCGAAGCCTCACCGGCAATTACACGACTGCGTTCGCGATATGCGTGGTGTTGGACCTGGTCGCCGCGGGAATCGTGCTGTGGCGGCCGGGCAGGCGGAGCGCGAAAGTTCGTAGGGTGGGTTAGCCCTGTGGTTGCGCGAAGCGCAGTCCGCGGGGTGTAACCCACCTCTTCTGCATCCGCGGAAGCAGACGCTGGTGGGTTACGCCGAACAGAAGCACTTCGTGCATCTGCTCGGCTAACCCATCCTACGCGTCTGTGCGCTCGGTAAACCGCTTACCTCAACAGCACCGCGTCCGCCGCCGCGACCGACTCCGCGCTCTCCGTCACGGTACGCTCGAGCGCGCCGGCCTGCACACTGATGTTCTCGGCGAAGAAACGCGCGAGCGAGACGTGGCGCGCGGCGTCGGTGTTGCCGTCGGCTTTCGCGGCGAGCGCCTCGGAAGCAAGCATGCAGCCGCCGAGCGTCGCGCCGAACTGCTGCAAGTAAGGCGTGGCGCCGGCGAGCGCCTCGTTCGGTGCCGAGGTGACGCGCTCCAGCAGCCATTTGCTGGTGCGCGTCAACGCCTCCAGCGCCTCGCGCAACTTGACGCCGGTGGTGCCGAAAGCGGGATCGTTGGAAGCTTCGACCTGCTTGACCGTTGCCGCGAGCTCGTCGAGCAGCGCCCACACGGCCGCGCCGCCATTGGCCGCGAGCTTGCGCGTCACAAGGTCGATCGCCTGGATGCCGTTGGTGCCTTCATAGATCGCGGTGATGCGCGCGTCGCGATAATGCTGCGCGGCGCCGGTTTCCTCGATGAAACCCATGCCGCCATGCACCTGCACGCCGAGATAGGCGACCTCGTTGCCGATATCGGTGGAATATCCCTTCGCCATCGGCGTGAGCAGCGCCGCGCGCGCGGCCGCGTCGGCGCGGACCTTGGGATCCTTGGCCCGCGTCGAGACATCGATCGCGACGGCGGTGGCGTAGCAGATGGTGCGCGCGGCCGCGGTCTGCGCCCGCATCCGCATCAGCATGCGCTTGACGTCGGGATGCACGAAGATCGCGTCCGAGCCTTCGCCCTTCTTGCCGATGGCGCGGCCCTGCTTGCGTTCCTGCGCATAAGACAATGCCTGCTGATAGGCGCGATCGGCGACGCCGACGCCCTCCAGGCCCACGCCGAGCCGCGCCTGGTTCATCATCGTGAACATGCAGCGCATGCCTTGGTTCTCTTCGCCGATCAGGAAACCGATCGCGCCGCCCTGATCGCCCATGGTCATGGTGCAGGTTGGCGAGGCATGCATGCCGAGCTTGTGCTCGACGCCGGAGGCAAAGATGTCGTTGCGGGCGCCGAGCGAGCCATCGGCGTTCACCATGAACTTCGGCACCAGGAAGAGCGAGATCCCCTTGGTGCCTGCAGGCGCGTCGGGCAGGCGCGCGAGCACGAAATGCACGATGTTGTCGGTCATGTCGTGCTCGCCATAGGTGATGAAGATCTTCGTCCCCTTGATGCGATAGGTGCCGTCGGCCTGCTTTTCGGCGCGAGTACGCAGCGCGCCGACATCGGAGCCGGCCTGCGGCTCGGTGAGTTGCATGGTGCCGGTCCATTCGCCGGAGACCAGCTTTTCGAGATAGATCTTCTTCAGCTCGTCGCTGCCATGGGCATCCAGCGCCTCCATCGCCGACGCCGTCAGCAACGGGCAGAGCCCGAAGGCGACGTTGGCCGCGCTCCAGATCTCGGTGCAGGCGGCGTTGATCGCCAGCGGCAGGCCCTGGCCGCCGAAATCCTCGGGTCCCGACACCGCGTTCCAGCCGCCCTCGGTCCAGCGCTTATAGGCATCGGGCCAGCCCGGCGCAGTCGTGACCTTGCCGGCATCCAGCTTGATGCCGTGCTCGTCGCCGATCTTGTTGAGCGGCGCCAGCACGTCGGTTGCGAACTTGCCGGCTTCCTCCAGCACGGCGGCCGCAATGTCGGCATCGAAATCGCCGTAATGGCCGGCGTCCACCGCCGCCTTCAGGCCGGCGCCATGGTTGAGCGACAGCAGCATGTCAGAGATCGGCGCGCGGTAGGTCATGGTTCACTCCCGGAGACAGGTCTTGGCGGCGGTCTTCCCATGAATTGCCGGCGGTCTCAACTGCCCGTACGCCAGGACGGCTCAGGCCCGGAACAGGGCCTCCACCCGGACTTATATAGAGTGTGGCGCCGCCGCTCGCGGGGGCTGTGGTATTTTGCCCCTCCAGGCGGTTGAAATGCCGTGCCGCAGCCTATAGACCGGCTGCGATCCGAGGGAATCTGCGGTAGCCAGTTCTTCCGCCGTCCCGAGGTCGCCTGTTGGGGCGTAGCCAAGCGGTAAGGCAGCGGATTTTGATTCCGCCATTCGGAGGTTCGATCCCTCCCGCCCCAGCCAGTGTTTAAGCTGTTGAGTTCATTCGTTAAGCAGTTCGATCTCAGTCAGGTCTTTTGGGCGCGTTTGGAAACAGGGACTCAGTCCAGAATCGAACTAAACGGCGTGGCCATGCTGGCTTATCTCCGAGGCTTCCATCCCAACATATGCCGCGGAAGCTGCTCGGGCAGGTCTGTTTTGCCCTCATCGTAGAATAGGGTGCTACGGCGAACGAAGCGGACGACCGGTCGAGATGCGGTTGTGCGGAATTTGCAGCCGTGCCGCAGTCCGCCCAGCCGGCGGCCATGGGGGCGGTCGTTGCCCCGCTATTGGGGACCACTACGACTGCAAATCGCGTGGCCTTCGTTTCCTTGCCCGACCGGAACGATGTAGACCACGCACCTCCTGCTGTTGAAAAAGCTCGCCGCACACGTCACGCAGCCATTGGTTTGCCGGGTCGTGATGGAAGCGGGCGTGCCAATATTGCTTCACCGTAAAGCCGGCGATCGCCAGTGGGCAGTCGAGGACGCGCAGTCCGTAATAGTGAGCCAATGTTTCGCCGATGTGCCTTGGAAGGGTAGCGATCAGGTCCGTCGTCCCGACGATTGCGGGCAGTCCCAAAAAGCCAGGTAGCTCAAGCGCAACGTCGAGGACTATCCGCTGCTCCTGTAGTGCGTCCGCGAGCAACTGATGTCCGGTGCCGGAGCGAATGAGGACGTGCGCTTCACGCCTGAAATCCTTTGTGGTGATGCGGTCGCGGATCCGGGCATGTTTTGCGTTCGCCAAACAGACCCAATCCTGGGGAAAGAGCGCCTGTTGGAAGTGCCCGGCGTCGAGGTCCGAGATGTAGCCGAGCGCCAGATCGGCCTCGCCGGATTGCAGCATTCGTGGGGTATCCGCGCCGATCTGTGTCGCCTCGATACGAACGCCAGGGGCAACGCGGCGAACGTGAGCGAGAATAGACGGAAGCAGCGTGACGTGGCTCGCATCCGTCATGCAGATGACGAAGCGGCGTTTTGCAGTCGTCGGATCGAACTCTGGGCGAAGCTCCGCCAGACGTCGCAGCATCTCCAATGCCTGCCGGGCCGTGCCGATGAGCGCCTCGGCGCGCGGAGTCGGCAGCATTCCCTCAGCCGACCGAATGAAGAGCGGATCGGCCAGTTCCTTCCGTAGGCGCGCCAGCCAGATCGAAATGGTCGGCTGGCTCTGGCCTAGCTTCTCGGCCGCCTTGGTGACGCTGCCCGTGGCGAACAATGCGTCAAACAGCCGGAGCAGGCGCGGCTCCAGCAGAGTCGTCTCGGGGAGGTCTCGCTGCTTCATTGCGATCTTCAATAATGGTTATAAGGATCATAGCATATCCAAATACAGGGCAGCCTGCTAGCACGCTTCCAACGCCAAGGATGGGCGAGGGAGAAGCGTTCGGATGAGGATCTGCTTTATCGGAGCGGGAGCCCTGGGCTCGACCATCGGCGGCACGCTGGCGCGCGGTGGGGCCGAGGTTTGGTTGATCGATCCGTTCCAGGCCCATGTTGACGCAATCAACGCCAACGGTCTCCGGATGCTCGAGGGTGACGCCGAGACCGTCGTGAAGGTCTCGGCCTGTACCTCCGCGACGCAGGTCGGCATCGTGGCGGACCTCGTCATCGTCCTTGTCAAATCCTATCACACGCGGGATGCGATCCGGGCGGCAGCGCCGATCATAGGCCCGCAGACGGTCGTGATGTCGCTTCAAAACGGTCTTGGTCACGAGGACATCCTTTCAGAGGAAGTTGGTCGTGACCGGGTCATGGCAGGCAAGACCTATGTTGGCGGCGTGCTGCTCGGCCCCGGTCATGTTCGCTCCGGAGTGGTCGGCAAGGAAACCATCATCGGCGAGCTTGACGGACGCTTGACGGAACGCGCGCAGCGAATTTCCGAGACGTTCAATCGTGCCGGCATTCTCACGCTGCTCAGCGACAACATCCTGGGCACGATGTGGGACAAGCTGTTCATCAACGTCGCCGGAGGAGGAATTACCGCGGTTACCGGGCTGACTTATGGCGGCCTCTATTCACTGCCGGTCCTGGAAGAGTGTGCGCTGGCCGCAATCTCGGAGGGCATCGCGGTCGCGCAGGCGGCCGGCGTGAAGATCTCGATTGCCGATCCGCGCCGGGCCTGGACGATGGCGTCTGCTGGACTGCCGCCCGAATTCAAGACATCGATGTTGCAGAGCTTGCAGTCCGGCAATCTGACCGAGGTTGATTACATTCACGGCTCCGTCGTGCGTTGGGGCGCCAAGCTCAACGTGCCGACCCCCGTCAACGCGACCCTTGTCGCGTTGGTCAAAGGGCTCGAATACGCCCGCAGCGACTATCCTGGAAAGGCCTGAGACGATGTCGCTGCCCCGCGCTTATGTCGAACACGTCGCGATCCGCGTGCCGGACGTTGATCATCACGTCGACTTCTTTCGCGAGGTGCTTGGTCTCACTATTCGCGACGAGCAACCCGCCGATGGTGCGCGCCCGCGTCAGGTATGGGTGCTGGGAAGCGTGCAACTCATCGAGGATCCGCATTTTGCCGGGCCGGAGGGGCGTCTCGCCCATCTCGGCATCATGGTCGACGACTACGAAGGCGTACTCGCTCGCGCCGCCGCCTGGGGCGCCAAGGCTTTGCCCGCCGGCCCGAACTGGCTCGAGCTGCCGGGCGGCCTGAACGTCGAGATATTGCAAGCCAGCGCAGGCGCCGTGGAAGCCGCCCTGGCGATCAATCCCCGTGCCTAGAGGAAGACGCGACATGACCGACGAGCGCTACTGGGACGATGCCGAGGTCGGTGACGAATGCGTCACCCCCTCGGTGACGGTCACTGAAGCAATGGTGAATGCCTACGCCGAGCTAACAGGCGATTTCACGCCTGTTCATGTCGACGAGGAATACGCCAAGACCACACCATTCGGTACGCGCGTCGCGCACGGGCTGTTTGGGCTGTCGCTGGCCGACGGCTTGAAGACCCGTGCCGACTACCGCTTCCTTCCGGGAATGTCGCTGGGCTGGACGTGGGATTTCAAGCTGCCGATCAAGCTCGGCGACACCGTGCACGTCAAGTTCCGCGTTGGTTCAATGCGCTCGACGAAGCGGGAAGGGTGGGGCATCGTGGTGCTGCCCTCGGAGCTGATCAATCAGCGCGGTGAAGTGGTGCAGCTAGGCGAGCACCGGCTGATGATTCCGATGCGCCCGAAGACCAGCGTCGCGGGAGAGCAGGCATGACCGCACAAGATCTGCCGCTCAAAGGCATTCGCGTCATCGACTACAGCCATTTCCTTGCTGGTCCGTTCATGGGCCGTTGCCTCGCCGCGATGGGTGCGGAAGTCATCAAGGTGGAGCGTCCGAAGCAAGGTGATGCGGGCCGCGCCCACGGCTATTTCAAGGACGGACAATCCGGCTACTTCCTGCAGCAGAACATGGGCAAGCAGGGATTGTGTATCGATCTGCGCGACAAGCGTGGCCTCGACCTGATGATGAAGCTGGTCGACACAGCCGACGTCTTCATCGAGAACTACCGCCCCGGCGCACTCGAGCGCCTCGGGCTCGGTTACAAGGCGCTCTCGGCGCGCAATCCCGGACTGATCTACTGTTCGGTCTCCGCCTATGGTCACACTGGTCCCTATGCCGACCGTCCGGGCTTCGGTCTGATCGCAGAGGCGATGTCGGGCGCTCTGGCGCAACTGGGCAATCCTGGCGAAGCGCCGCCGCTGCTGCGGATGCCATTGGCCGATATGTACACCGGCATTCACGGCGTGGCTGCCATCAATGCAGTGCTGGTCGGCCGCGCGTCGTCCGGGCGCGGCCAGCATATCGATCTGGCGCTGTACGACTGCATGGTCTCGATGCACGACTATGCGGTTCAGCGCTACTTCCTCTCCGGCGGTACCGACCTGCCGAAGCAGACCGGCAGCGGACAGCCGGAATCGACCGTTTACGGCGTCTTTCCGGCCAGGGACGGCAATCTCGTCATCGCCGCGCAAGTCGATGATGCCTGGCGACGATTGGCGACGCTGATTGGCGGAAGCAGGTTGTCATCCGACGAACGCTTCACCACGCCTGCCGCGCGGAACGCCCATTATGCCGAAGCGATGGAGATCGTGCGCAACTGGACTCTGTCGCAGTCGTCTCGGGATGCTTGTCTTGCGGCACTTGACGAAGCAGGTGTGCCGTCCGCTCCCGTGCAGACCATCGAAGAGGTCGTGAAGGATCCGCAGATCCACGCGCGCGGCATGCTGGTCGAGCAGGAGCATCCTGTGCTCGGCAAGGTGACGTTGCCGAACCTGCCGTTTCGGTTCTCCGATTGCGACACCACGGTGCGGACTCCGGCGCCGCTGCTCGGCCAGGACAATTGCCGTATTGCAATGTCGCTGGGACTGTCGGCCGAGCTCGTCGAGGCGATGGTGCGTGACGGTGTCCTCTATAACGAAGCTGCAGTGCAGGAGTGAGCCATGAGCGATCGTTATGCGGTGATCGGCAATCCGATCGGCTTCAGCAAATCACCTCTCATCCATGGCACTTTCGCCAGAATGACGGGACAGGACCTTGTCTATGAGGCGATCGAGGGTCCCCTCAATGGCTTTAGCGAACGGGTTGATCAATTCCGGACAGAGGGCGCCAAGGGGCTGAACATCACCGCCCCGTTCAAGCTCGATGCCTTCGCCTATGCAAGCGAGCTTTCAGAGAGCGCCAAACGAGCAGGCGCCGCAAACTGCCTGAAGTTCGATGGCGATCGGATCATTGCCGAGAATTTCGACGGGATCGGCCTCGTGCGCGACATCACCGTCAATCTCGGCGTCAAAATGGCCGGCCGCCGCGTCCTGATGCTCGGTGCCGGAGGAGCAGCGCGTGGCGCGCTGCTGCCGTTCCTGCGCCAGGAGCCGACCGAGCTGGTTCTCGTCAACCGGACGCTGGCGAAAGCGGTGGCATTGGCCGAAGAGTTTGCCGGCTGTGGCCCCCTGATCGTCAGCGGCTATGCTGAACTGGCCGACCTTGCCGAAGGCTATGACGTCGTGGTCAACGCGACATCGGCCAGCCTGCGAGGTGAGATGCCGCCACTTCCCGGCAATGTCTTCCGCGGTGCGGAGCTGGCATACGAACTCGCCTACGGCAAGGGATTGACGCCTTTTCTACAGGCGGCCCGCGCAAAAGGCGTAGCCAGGCTGGCCGACGGCGTCGGCATGCTGGTCGAGCAGGCGGCCGAAGCTTTTTCCTGGTGGCGCGGCGTTCGACCGAGCACGGCTCGGGTCATCGCCGAGCTGACTGTCCCTTTGAGCTGACGGGCGATGCCGACCATGCATCAGAAGTCCAGCTTTCTCGTCGGCCTGATCGGCAGCGGCATCGCTGCGTCCCGCACTCCGCCCATGCACGAAGCGGCCGCTGACGCCGCCGGCATCCGCTACCTCTACAAGAAGATCGATCTCGCCGAGTTGAAGCTTGGCGTAGAGGCATTGCCGGAATTGCTGACGGCGGCAAAGCGGACGGGCTTTGACGGGCTGAACGTGACCCATCCCTGCAAGCAGGCGATCATTCCACTGCTGGATGAGCTTTCGCCTGACGCGGAGGCGCTTGGTGCCGTGAACACCGTGGTCATCAGGAACGGTCGAATGACCGGCCACAACACCGACTGGTTCGGCTTCGCCGAGAACTTTCGCCGCAACATGCAGGGTGCATCGCTCGGTCGTGTCGTCCAATTCGGCGCCGGCGGTGCAGGAGCTGCGGTCGCCTTCGCGCTGATGAAGCTCGGCGTGCGGGAGTTGACCATCATCGACGTCGACTCGGCCAAGGCGCAAAATGTGGTCGACGGCTTGTCTTCTCGATTTTCAGAGGGGCGCTTGAGGGTCGGCCAGGATGTCGCGGCCGCCGTTGCTGCCGCAGACGGAATTGTCAACGCCACGCCGATCGGGATGGACAAGTATCCAGGGACGCCGCTGCCGACGGCCCTGTTGCGTCCCGATCTCTGGGTCGCCGAGATCGTCTACTTCCCGCTGGAAACCGCATTGCTGCGTACGGCGCGTGCCCTCGGCTGCCGCACCGTCGACGGCGGTGGCATGGCGATCTTCCAGGGCACCGAAGCATTCCGCCTGTTCACGTGCATCTCACCTGATCCAGACGTCTTCTTCGCCACTTTTGCCTCCCTGGGAGGGTGACACCCGGCCGATGGGCGAGCGGCACGCACAACGCCCGAGAGGAAACGCAAGATGGGCTATACGCTCGATTTCTCGGTGGTTTGGCATGCGATGCCGGCCCTGCTGTGGGGGTGCGTGGGCACGTTGGGCCTGGCGCTTGCCGGCATGACGCTCGCCATGACGATCGGTGTCGCCGGCGTCGCGGCACGCGATTCGAAGGCGGCCTGGTTGCGGGCCATCGTAATCGGCTTCGTCGAGATCGTGCGCAATACGCCTTTCCTGGTGCAGATCTTCTTTCTGTTCTTCGCCCTGCCGCTGATCGGATTGAAGCTCAATCCGACCGCCACCGCCATTATCGCGCTCGGTGTCAATGGCGGCGCCTACGCCATCGAGATCATCCGCGGCGGGGTGCAGTCCATTCATAAAGGGCAGGTGGAAGCCGGCTACGCGCTCGGACTGCACAAAGGGCAGGTGTTCCGGTTCATTGTGCTCAAGCCCGCGCTTCGCGCGATCTACCCCTCGCTGACGGGGCAGTTCATCATGCTGACGCTGACCTCATCGATCTGTTCGGCGGTATCGGCTTACGAATTAACGTCGGTTGCGCAGCGCATCGAAAGCGACACGTTCCGCAGCTTCGAGGTCTACTTCTTCGTCACCTTCCTCTACCTCGCGATCTCCTGGCTGTTGATGCTGGGTTTCGCGGTCGTCTCTCACCGCGTCTTCTCCTATCCGACACGCTGAGGGAGGCGATCATGACACCGCATTTTGGTCTTCCCGAGTTCGGCTTCCTGCTGCGTGGGCTGCAATGGACAATGCTGCTGACGGTGGTCGCGTTTGTGGGCGGCTGCACGGCGGGGCTGGCGGTCGCGTTGCTACGCACCTGCGGTCACAAGGGCGTGGAATGGATCACCCGCATCTACATCGGGATATTTCAGGGCACTCCGCTGCTGCTGCAGCTCTTCGTCGTGTATTACGGATTGGCGCTGACCGGGCTGAAGCTCGACGCCTTCGTCGCGGTGGCGATCGGCTTCACCGTGAATGCCTCCGCCTTCCTCGGCGAGATCTGGCGCGGCGCGATCCAGGCCGTGCCGCGCGGCCAGACCGAGGCGGCGATGGCGCTTGGACTGCACTATTCGTCTCGCATGCGCGACATCGTGCTGCCGCAGGCGATCCGCATCTCGCTGCCCGCGACCATCGGCTATCTCGTGCAACTCATCAAGGGCACTTCGCTCGCCGCCATCGTTGGTTTCATCGAACTCGCCCGCGCCGGTCAAATCGTATCGAACCAGACCTTCCAGCCGTTGCTCGTCTTCGGCGTGGTCGGCGCGATGTACTTCATCCTCTGCTGGCCACTGTCGTGGTGGGGCAGTCGGATGGAGGCCAGGCTAGCCCTGGCCGGTCAAAGGTAGGAACGGCGCACCTGCTCAATCACAAACAGCCATCACCAGGAGGAGATACTCATGTTGTTTTCACCCAACCGCCGCCAGCTCGGCATCGCGCTGCTGGCATTGGCGGCTATCGCCATCGCAGGCAAATCGCAGGCCGGCACTCTGGAAGACGTGAAGAAGAAGGGCGTCGTCGTCATCGGCATTCAGGGCGATAATCCTCCCTGGGGCTATGTCGATAGCTCGGGAAAGCAGGATGGCATCGATGCCGACATGGGGCGCGCCTTCGCCGAATATCTTGGCGTGAAGGCCGAGTTCGTTCCGCTGGCGGTTGCCAATCGCATTCCGGCGCTGACCACGGGCCGCGTGGACATTCTGTTCGCAACCATGGCCATGCTGCCCGAGCGTGCGAAGGCGGTGCAGTATTCGAAGCCGTATGTTGCGAACGAGATTACGCTAGTCGCAGCCCAGGCAACGCCGATCAACAGCAATGCCGATATGGGCAAGTTCGTTATCGGCGTTCCGCGGTCCTCCACGCAGGATACTCAGGTGACCAACAACGCCCCGTCCGGGACCGAGATCCGCAGATTCGACGATGACGCAGCCACCATCCAGGCGCTGCTCTCTGGCCAAGTCCAGGCAGTCGGCGCGAATCTGTTTTATCCGCAGCGCCTCAACGCCGCAAAACCGGAACTGGGGTTCGAGCCCAAGCTTCACTTCACCGCTCTGTACAACGGCGCTTGCACACGACTGGGCGAGAAGGAGTGGAACGAGACGGCCAACAAGTTCATCGACGAGATCAAGTCGAACGGCAAGTTGGCGGGTTTCTACGCCAAATGGATGAAGGTCCCGGTCCCGGTCTTCCCGGGCTCCGTCCCCGGCGTTCCCTTCACCGTCCAGTAGCCACCGCGAGCGGCCGACGCGATCCGCGTTGGCCGCCGCCCAACGGCGGAGACCAGCATGCAGGACCAGATCCTGATCGAAATGAAGGGCGTGCAGAAGTGGTACGGCGGGTACCAAGCTCTCCGCGACGTCGATCTTATCGTGCGCAAGGGCGAGAAGATCGTGCTCTGCGGTCCGTCCGGCTCAGGCAAGTCGACGCTGATCCGCTGTATCAACCGCCTGGAGGCGATCCAGCAGGGCAGTATCGTGGTGAACGGCCATCGGCTGGACGACAGCATCAAGGCAATCGATGTCGTACGTCAGGACGTCGGCATGGTCTTTCAGAGCTTCAATCTCTTTCCGCATATGACGGTCTTGCAGAACTGTATGCTCGCACCCATCCGGGCGCGCCGGATCAGCAAGAGCGAGGCGGAAGCGATTGCGCGAAAATACCTCGAGCGCGTGCGCATCGGTGACCAGGCCGAGAAGTATCCGGCTCAGCTTTCTGGCGGTCAGCAACAGCGCGTCGCGATCGCGCGTGCGCTCTGCATGCAGCCGAAGGTGATGCTGTTTGATGAACCGACCTCGGCCCTCGACCCTGAGATGGTCAAGGAGGTGCTCGATACGATGATAGGTCTCGCCAACGACGGCATGACCATGATTTGCGTCACCCACGAGATGGGCTTTGCTCGCCAGGTTGCCGACCGGGTCATCTTCATGGCCGAAGGCCAGATCATCGAAGCAGGCGCGCCCGACGCTTTCTTCCGCAATCCACAGCACGCCCGCACCAGGCAGTTCCTTGGCGAGATCCTCGCCCATCACTGAACGGAGTACTTCCATGAGTCGCCTTGTCTACGTCCTGAACGGGCCCAATCTCAATTTGCTCGGCAAGCGCCAGCCCCACATCTATGGTCACGAGACGCTTGCGGACGTGGAGCGGGATTGCCGGGCGCTAGCCAAGGAGCTTGGCCTGGAAATCCGCTTTCATCAATCCAACAGAGAATACGAGATCATCGACTGGATTCACGAGGCGCGCGAGACGGCTGCCGGGATCGTGATGAATCCCGCGGCTTTCACCCATACGTCAGTCGCCATCCTTGATGCTCTAAACACGTTCGAGGGGACAGTGATCGAGGTACATATTTCCAACGTGCACAAGCGCGAGGAATTCCGCCACCACTCGTTTGTCTCCAAACGGGCTGATGGGGTCATCGCAGGGTTCGGCACCCAGGGTTATCTGCTCGGCTTGCGTCGTGTGGCGAAGCTGCTGGATGAGAAGAAGGAATAGCATCGTATGAGCGCACCCGTCCGCCTCTCGGTGATGGGAGCGGGTCTCATCGGCAAGCGACACGTCGAGCACATTCTCGCGCGGCCGGAGGCGGTGCTGTCATCGATCGTCGATCCGATGCCGGCGGCCCGAGAGTTGGCGGTTTCGCTGAAGGTGGACTGGTTTCCGTCCCTTCAGGACATGCTCTCCGAAAATCGGCCGGAGGGGGTGGTCGTCGCCACCCCCAATCAGATGCATGTGGCCAACGGCATGGATTGTATCGCAGCTCGCATCCCAGCGCTGATCGAGAAGCCGTTAGCGGATGACGTCGTCGCCGCACAGGCCCTGGTCGAGGTCTCCGAGCGGGCGGGGGTGCCGCTGCTCACCGGCCATCATCGCCGCCACAATCCGATGATCCAGCGCGCCAAGGCGGAGATCGACAGCGGCCGGCTCGGCCAGATCGTGTCGGTGCATGGCATGTTCTGGCTGATCAAGCCGGACGACTATTTCGATATGGCCTGGCGTCGCGAAAAAGGGGCGGGGCCTGTTTTCCTGAATCTCATCCACGATGTCGACCTGCTGCGCTACCTGTGTGGGGATATCGTCGCGGTGCAAGCTGCGCAATCGAATCGAGTGCGTGGAAACGCCGTCGAAGATACGGCGGTGATCATCCTGCACTTCGCCTCGGGCGCGCTGGGAACGGTCAATCTCTCCGATACCATCCAGTCGCCCTGGAGCTGGGAATTCACGGCTGGTGAGAACCCGGCGTACAGTCATACACAGGAGTCTTGTTACCAGATCGGCGGAACGAGGGCATCGCTCGCAATTCCGCAACTCGATCTATGGCATCACCCGAGCAAGGCCAGTTGGTGGGCGCCGATCGAGCGCGAGTACCTGAGATATGAGAAGGAAGACCCGCTCGGCCTGCAGATTGCCAATTTCTGCGGGGTCATCCGCGGTACGGCCGCGCCTGTGGTGAGCGGGCGTGAAGGGCTGAAAACCCTCAGAGTGATCGACGCGATCAAGCGCGCGGCAGAAACCGGAGATTTCATATCGGTTTGATATCGCAACGCACGGCGTCCACTCCGAGGTATCGGCGTCTGGAAATGTTGGCCGTCCGAAATTCGCAAGCCGGTAGATGCAGATCTTGGAGCAGGTTTGGAAAACTGAAAAATCCCATCTTCGCGGGCCGGTTCCACAGCATCGCCTTCCGGACTCGCAAGCCGTATCGAAACCGTCTCGGGCGACGATCGATCGCGCACGCGCTCGCCCGCCCGAGGGGCCGGAATTATGTCCGGGAGGGATTTGCCAGCCCGTGATTGAGCTTCACCGAACTAACCCGTGCCCAAAGCGCCGTCCTGCTAGGTGCTCGAGCGCCCTAGGAGGTTGCCAGCATATCGTGCCTGAACCGGGGCTTGTGAAATCCGGTGACCTTCAGCTCTTCGCGCCAGAGCCCTTCAGTGCCTTCCAAGCCGCCTGATTGGCCTGATCGAACGCCTTGCGAGACTCGGCGAGCGCTGCGCTCAGCACCGTCCATGACTCGCTGCCAGCCTGCTTCAGCTTCTGCAGACGCGCTTCCGCCTCTGACGCATCGGATTTCATCTGCTTGAGGGCGGCATCGAAATCCCCGGTATGAGTTGCGGCGACCTTGCCAGCCGCGTCACGGAACTTGTCGGCGGCCTCGCGCCAAGCCTTCGCCTGCGCGGCGGCGATGTCCTTGAATGTGGCCTGCTGCTGCTCGAGCTGCTTGCCGGCGCTCTCGAAGTAAACCTTCATCTGCGCCTCGAAGCCGTTCCAGTGCTTCTCGAGTTCCGTCCTGTTGCGTGCCCAGGCTGCTTCGCCGGCTTCGGCTTGCGTCTTGAGCTGCACCTGGAATTCGTCGCGGCGCTTCTTCAGATCGGCGATGATCTCCTCGGCCTTGACCTTGGATTCGGCCTTGGCCTCTCCGGCCTTGACCTCGAACGAGGCGAGTGCCGCATCCATCTCGTCGATGCGCTCCTTGGCCCAATTCAGGTAGAAATGCACGCTGCTTTGCTCCGACATGACCGTCTCCGTTGATTGTTCGAATTGCATGATCTCCGAGCTTGGCTTTGCTCGTGTTGACTTGGGTCAACTCCCTCGCCGTCTGGTGCCACGTTCCTCACGCCGCGAGATAGGGAAAGAGCCTTACCCCTTCATCCCTGGCCCTTGGCCGAGTGCGCGATCGACCGAAAGCAATCGCCGCATAAAAGTCGCACGGAGCCATCAGCTCGATACCTTGGGGCAGCACGTCCGCATTGAAGGTCTCCTCGCATACGCGCAGAGCGTTGGCGAGGCCGTCATCTTCCGCAGGATTGAGTTGGAAACGGCGTTTGGTCGCGTCGAGTAGGTTCGCTTTTTCGAGAGCAAGCACGATTGAAGCTCCGTGAATTGAAACCGGCTACGCAGCCGTCCAGCCGCCATCCATCGAGAGGTTGGCGCCCGTGATTTGAGCGGCCTCGTCTCTGCACAGGAACAGTGCGAGCGAGGCGACCTGCTCGACGGTGACGAACTCCTTGGTGGGCTGCGCGGCGAGCAAGACATCGCTGATGACCTCGTCTCTCCGCATGCGCCGGGCCGCCATCGTGCTCGGAATCTGCTTTTCGACGAGTGGCGTCCAGACGTAGCCGGGGCTGATGCAGTTGCAGGTGATCTTCGAGCGGGCGAGTTCCAGCGCCACCGTCTTGGTGAGGCCCGCGATGCCGTGCTTGGCCGCGACATAGGCCGACTTGAAGGGAGAGGCGACAAGTGAATGCGCCGAGGCCGTCGTGATGATGCGGCCCCAGCCGCGTCTCTTCATGCCAGGCACCACTGCACGAACGGCGTGGAAAGCGGCCGAGAGATTGATCGCGATGATGGCGTCCCACTTCTCGGCGGGGAAGTCGTCGATCGGCGCGACGTGCTGGATCCCGGCGTTGTTGACCAGGACGTCGACGCTGCCGAAGCTCGCCTCTGCGAGGGCGATGAGCCCGGCGATCTCACTCGGCTTCATCATGTCCGCAGGCGAGTAGATCGCCTTGACAGCGAAGTCGCGCGCGATCGCGGCGCGCGCCGCCTCGACGTCTGCGGGCGCTCCCATGCCGTTGATCACGACGTTAGCGCCCGCGCTGGCGAACGCCCGCGCGCAAGCTAGGCCGATGCCGCTCGTCGAGCCCGTGACGACAGCCGTCTTACCTTTCAGAATTCCCATCTCGTACACTTCCTCGTAAACGCGAACCATGGACCCCTGCGTCGCTGATCGCGACGCGCGCTCAATATTAGAAGACAAGAGCCTTCTCACCGGCTCGAATCGAACCGCGAGCCGGCTGTTGCAGATAGTCGTGCACCACTGTGCCGAGGCCGAGCGTGAGGTCGGCCCGGATGTGGACGGCGGAGACGATCTCCAGCACCGGCAGTTCGGCGACGGGCGCAAGGGCGTGTGGCGTGAGGGCCAGCGCCGCCGGTCCGCTCCATGCACCTTTCAGCACGATGTCCTCGAGATGATATTGAACGAGCTCGCAGATGCGTGGGCTGCCGTCGACGTGCGGAATGATCTTGAGCAGGAAGTTCGGCTCGTTGAGTGCAGCCTTAACCTTCGCCAGATCGGCCTCGCGGTGCTTGTAGCCCATTGTCCCCGTAGCGACCCTGAGCGGGCCGTAATCCAGGGTGCCGATCAGCGTGTCGATCTCGGTTCGCAGCGTCGGTTGCGCAAGCTTCTTCGGAAAGCCCCAGAGCTCGCGTCCGCCCGCGATAGGTCCCTCGTCGTTGAGGAACATGCAATGGGTGTAACCGCCCTTGCGTCCGCGGAACGAGACGGGAATGACCTGACCGCTTTCGGTGTAATCGCCAAAGCCGTTGGAATCGGGCATCCGGATGAATTCGTACTTGACGAGCGCTTCTCGCTCGTCGACCTCCAGCGGCTCCGGAACTATGGCCCGTAGCTTGGCCGGATCGGTGCGATAGGTGATGATCAGGTATTCGCGATCGACGAACCGGTACGGCCCGGGCGGATAGGCCGGGCTGGTCAGCGGCATCGCGAAGGCACGTTGTTTCACATCAGTCTCGCGCATTTGCGCTCTCTCCGGGCGATGAGATTGGGCTACTCGCGGCCGTCATGTTCGAGATCGAAGGTGAAGACCCCGTCGGGACCAGAAGGCCGGGCGAGCACTTCGGGATGGCGGAGGGTGCGCAGTGCGTCGTGGTAGCCGGCTTGCCAATGGTCCTGCATCGATAGGCGCGAGAACTCGTAATCCTTGGAATGCCCCTCGTGATTGCGCGCGCGATAGATCAGATGGACGATGCTGTAGACGTTCCGCGAGACAGCCGTGCTGAGCAGTTTCACGGCCTCATGCTGACTGAGATCGTCGGGCAGCCGGCCGAGCAGATCCGTGAGTGCGCGCCGCAGACGCTGCACGTGCTTGAATTGATCGGTGCTGGCGCGCGTGCGGCTCGAATACTGGATTTCCTTGTGCCGCGTGACGACCTCAGCCATGTTGCGGGGAAGTTGACCGCGCGCGCTCCAGAGGTCGACCTGAAACGCCAGCATGTCCTGCGGGGCATCCGATTCGATCACCCATTGCAGCGGCGTATTGGAGACGAGACCGCCGTCCCAATAGTGCTCGCCCTCGATCTCCACCGCCGGAAAACCCGGCGGCAGCGCGCCGCTTGCCATGATGTGCTCGGGCCGGATCGTATGGGTGGTATTGTCGAAATAGACGAAATTACCGGTTCTGACGTTGACCGCGCCGGCGCTGAAGCGCGTCAGCCCGGCATTGATACGATCGAAGTCGACCAGGCGCTCCAGCGTGGTCTTGAGCGCGCGCGTGTCATAGATGCTGGTCGCATCGCTGGCTCCGCCAGGCTGCAGCCAGGGCAGGACGGGACGGGCGGAGAAGAATCCGGTGGCGCCACACGTGGCCGCCAGACCGGCGCTCATCTGGTTGACAAGGTTGCGCGTGTTGTCGCTGCGCGTCCATTCCAGGAAGGGATTGCCCGACCAATCCCAGGGCGCCGTCGAGGTGACCTGGGTCCAGAAATCGCGCAGACGGTCGACACGAGACTCGGGCGGATTGCCGGCGATGATGGCGGCATTGATGGCTCCGATCGAGATGCCGGCGACCCAGTCGGGATGAATGCTGGCTTCAGCCAGGGCTTCGTACACGCCCGCCTGGTAGGCGCCGAGCGCACCGCCGCCTTGCAACAGCAGCGCGATGCAGTCGAACGGAAGCTGCCGTTGTGCGGATGAGAGTTGTGATCGGGGCTGAAAGTTCATGGCGTGTGCTCTTGAATTGCTGATTGGATGCTCGTGTTAATGGCGACTGGTGTCTTGCTTTCCGACCTTCGGAGGCTCGAGCAGCACCTCCTTCAAATGGTCCCCGGAGGCAACGACGATCACGAAGTTGAGTTTGCCGTCCTGTCGGATCAGTCCACCGGCCAGCGCGCTGCCGGCCGCCGCTTTCTCGGCGACCTGCACGGCATCCGACAATTCCTGCTTGATCCATCTCATGGCAAGGATCTTGGCGAGGTCTTCCCGATCGAGTTCCTTCAGCGAGGACGTCACCTCTCTGCCCGTGATGCTTCCGGTATTTGCGTCAATGGCGTTCTCCCACACGTGTTCGTTTCGGATCGTGCGGACGCGGTAGACGGGTGAGTTGTCGATCTCGAAGCTGATGTCGGCGGCCTTCGAACCGTCATGCAGGTGCTCCGCGATCGCCATGGCGCGGCTGAGCGGGACGCGTATGGTGCGGAATTCCGAGAGCACGCGTTGGATAGCGGCCTCTTCGGCCTGGCTTTGCGCGCTCGCGCTTCGGCTGTCCGCATCTGCAGATTTTTGTACGTCAGCGACGGCGGCTGTCGCGGCGAGCGTGGCGGACCACATGATCAGGGCAAACAAATGCTGCTTCGACATCGGATCAATCTCGGTCTGGTTGGTCAATCGCCTGCGACGGGCGTGTGAGCGACGACGATCTCCTTGTCGGAGAGCGTGGGCAGCGACTGATTGGTATCGATCACGACGCGCTCCGGCCCCTTCACGTCGGAGTGGATGCGGATCGGAGGCCGCGCAGGATCCGGCTCCGCGAAGCGGCTTGGCAGTTGGGCTGGGAGGACCCAACCGATCGCCCAAAGCAAGCAGAGCAGGGCGCCGCCGACCGACAGAAAATAGCCGCGCAAGGGAAGGGCGGTGTCGGTCGATCGGCTCACGTGCATTGACATGACGGATCGTCGGCTCACGGCACGCTGCTCCCGACAACGGCATCACTCTGTCGCATCGTCAGATACTCCACGGGCGCGGATGCCGGCGCGCACGTTCGGCGTCGAGATAACCGCGCTCATCGAGCCATTCGGTTGGACAATAGGCTGCGGCCTTCGGATCGATCATGAGTCCGTCACGCTGGAGCGCTGTCCGTGTTCCGGTCACACCATTCCACACGACCTCGCCGCTGGTCGGGTCCACTTCCATCCCGTCAAAGACTTCGATGAAGTTCAGCATCTCAGACACCGGTGCTCGCTCACGCCGTGTGCGCGAGACGGTCGACTTCGTCTGCCGCAACGCCTCTGCGCGCGAGCTCGGACTCGATCACGTCGAACACGCATTCGACCGGCGCGATCCAGACGTTGACCCAGTAGATGATGCAGTTGCGGGCGATCAGCAGGGCCGGTGTCATGCGACCGTCCTCCGCTCCAGCCGAACGGCGCTGGGCTGGCGTGCGGCAAGCGTATGGGCCCACGCGATCATCGCGATCGTGATGCCAAGCAGCAGGCTGAGGGCCACGAGGCACAACGCGACAAAGACGTTCAGCGAAGCGGCGGCGAGGCCGGGCAACGGATTTTCGCGCATCAACGCGAACAGCAGTGTTGACATTCCGCGTCTCCTTAATAAAATACACCGTATAGTTCATATAAATCATGCGCCACGGCCGGAGTCAAGACGAGTGCGTCACAAGCGCGTGTGCGGGATCAAGGCGGCGAGGCTCCGCCAGGTTCAACCAGAAGCCTCGAGCAGAGAAGGGATCTGACATGACGAGATTGATGCCGGCGTTGTTCGCAGCGGCCGTAGTCGCGCTTGGCAGCGCAGCGGGTTTGGCCCAGGAGAACCGGGGTACACCCGAGCAGCGAGCGGCTTGCACCTCCGATGCCTTTCGCCTGTGCAGTGCTTACATTCCCGATCCATCGGGAGTCGAAGCCTGTCTGCGGCTCAGGAAATCGGATCTGAGCGAAGGCTGTAAGGCGGTGTTCGAGCAGGCATCCACCGGATCAGTCAGGGGCAGATAACGAGCGACGTTGCGGCGTGATGTGACGAGGCGCTGCCTTGAGCCGCATTCGCACTGCGACAGGAGACAGGAGCGATCTTATGAGCACGGTGTATATACCGGCCTTGGCTGCCTTCGGCGGCTCTGCGTTCGGCGCGCTCTCGACCATCGTCAGCGGATGGTTTAGCGGACGCCGAAGGCGTCGCGAGCTTCATCATGCCCGCTCATTCTCGAAGCGCGAACAATTGTACCATAGCTTCATCGAGGAGGCCTCACGGCTCTATGCCGAGGCCCTGGTCAATGATCAGGCCGAAATCCCGCAACTGGTCAGCCTCTATACGCTGGTCGGACGCATGCGGATCTTGTCGAGCAGCGAGGTCGTTCAGGCCGCCGAGAGAGCCGGGCACTTGATCATCGAGACGTATCTCTCGCCAAATCGCACATTCGTCGATCTCCCCAAATTCATCGAGGAGATGGATCCCTTGCGCGATTTCGGAGAGGCCTGCCGCCGCGAGCTGATGAACATACCGGCGCAGTGAGAGACGTTATGCGCAGGCAGATTGAAGATCGAACGAGCAGCGCCCGCCGCAGGATCGTGCAGGCCGCCATCCATCTCTACGGCGAGATGGGACACAAAAAGACCACCGTTGCGGACATCGCGCAGAATCTGTCGATGTCTTCGGCAAGCGTCTATCGATTCTTTCCCTCAAGGCGGGCGATCGAGGAGGCTGTGGTGGAGGAGGTGCTCGAGGAGGCGGCCAGTGCGGCGGCTGAGGCGGCTGGCGGCACTGGACCAGCGCTACGGCGCCTGGCCGCAATCCTGAAGGCCATTGCCGACTGCAATGAAGCTCGACCGGCGAAGCATCGACGACTGCAAGACCTGATAACTCTGGCCGTCCGTCAGAACTGGACGGTCGTCCTCACCTACCACGACAGGATCCGAGGGCTGGTGCGACCGATCATCGGCATCGGGCAGGCACGCGGAGAGCTGCGGGGCGGCAGTCCGATGGCGCTGACCTGCTGCCTGCTGGAAGCCATGGATGTCCATCTCAACCCATCGCGGGTCGGCGCTGCGACGCTGCGGCCAAGCTTCGACGAGATGTTGAGATTTTGTACGGGCGCTTTGTGTCGCACGCCATTCCTGCAGCCGGCCGAGATGACAGCTCACGTGCAGCTCAAGGCCGCCGGCTAATGCGGATGCTTCCAAACCAACCGTCTAAGGAAGACAACTAGTACGACCAGTCCGTCTCGCAGGCAGCCAGGAAAAAGCCGACGCGCTCGCGCACGAATCCCGGAAGTTCCTTCTTCAGGTCCTTCGGAGTTTCACCGACGAGCGACCGAAACAGCATCGGTAGGAGGATCAGGTCGAGAAAGATCTGCGCGGTAGCACGGCTTCGCTTGGCGCTGAAAGGGCCCCTCGGGGTGCGAGAGAGCTTCTGCGTGGCGTCGTCCAGCAACTGGGACACTGCGGCCAGGGAGCGATCGCGCGCAGCGTCGTGAACATTGCGGCTCAGTTCGGGGAACCGCTGCGATTCCGCGATCGTCGCGCGCACCATGCCGAGCGATTCCTCGACCACTCTTTCGACGATGGCTGTCCCGAGGCTCATCAACTTGTCCTCGATGGTGCGGCCCTCGGGAGAGAAGCCCTCGAAGTCCGTCAAGCCGTCGATGGTGCGGGCCACCACCGCCGCGAACAGCGCTTCCTTGCCGGGGAAATGAGCGTAGATCGTCGGCTTGCTCGCAGGAGCGAGCTCGGAAATGTCGTCGATGCTGGCGCTGCGATAGCCCTTCTCCAGAAACAGCTGCTGGGCGGCGTCGAGGATTCGCGCCTGCGCGTCGCCGGCAAGATCCTTGGGCGGTCTGCCACGCTTCGTCTTCTTCATTTGGGACCTCCGAAATCACGAGTCTGTGCGTGTCGCTTTCCGACTTGACACGACGGGTGAAGAAAGGCAAGAAAAAGAAAATATACGGTATAGTTTATTAAGCGTCAGGTCGCAGCTCTTTGCAGGCTTGGCGAGTGCTCCCGAACGATCGGGGTCGCAAAGGTGAAGCGTTCGACCCCGATCGCTCGCGTCGAATAGGAGAATGTCGTGACTGTTTTGAACCCGGACCGGCCCGGCTTGCAGGAAGGCGTGCTGCTGCGCGAGCTGCATCACAGGGTCACCAACGGTGTTGCCTTCGCCATCGACCTGGTCTCCGCCGCCGCCATCCGGGTCGAGGGGACGGAAGCCAAGTGCGCGCTCAGCGATGTCGTCGAGCTGCTGCATGGCTACGCCGATCTACATCGTACGTTGGCCATGCCCCCGGGTGAAACGCTGATCCATGCCGCGACCTACATTCGCAAACTGGGCTGTGGCATGCGCCGGGCAGTCCTGGACCGGATGAACATTCAGCTGGCATTCGCGACCCGGTCGCTCGCGCTTCAGCCGGAGCGCTGCTGGCATCTGGGGCTGATCGTCCATGAGCTCGTGATGCACGCCGCAAGACACGCTTGTTTCGACGCACGGGCCGGGCAGATCAGGATCAAGCTGACGCGTACCGGTGCGCTGGTGAACTGCGTGATCCTGGACAACGGCTCGCGTCCCGCGCGGGAGACTTCCGACCGCGAACTGCGAATTGCCAGGGATATCGCGCGGGCGCTCGGCGGTCGGATCGAGCAGGGTTTCGGCGCGGAGTTCACCTCGATTGTCCTCTCGTTCCCGCTGACCGAGCGCGAACGGGGCGCAAACTGGTCAATCGCAACGCGCCAGATGAGGGCTCCGCGCCGCACGAGAGCCACCGCTTCGAACGAAGCGGTGCTCACGGCAAGCGCAGCGGCCGATCAACGCGGGCCCACCGATGAGACCAATCCCTTTGCGGGACTACTGCGCCAGCAAGAACGCGAATTGGTCGTCCGCCGCCAATCCGCCGATGTGCTTGGCGGGCTGTTGTCGCCTTCCCAACATATGGACGCGCCATGACAAACCAATTCTCCAAGCCCGTTCGAACGCCACATGTGGGGAAGGCCCTCGCCGCAGCGACCGTGCTTGTCAGCATTGCGCTGACCGGTTGCAATGATCACGCGGCGCAGACGGCCACACGGGCAACGCTGGTCCGGACCACGATCGTGCAGCCGCGCGACCGGCAAGCCGCCATCACATTGACCGGAGAGGTCCAGGCGCGCTTCCGTGCCGATCTTTCGTTCCGCGTCAGCGGACGTGTGATCGCTCGCACCGTGGATGTTGGTGCTCACGTCAACAAGGGCGACGTCCTCGCCCGGCTCGATCCGGCCGAGCAACAGGCTGATGTCGATGCTGCGACCGCGGCAGTGGCCTCCGCCGAAGCCCAGCTGCGCGTGGCGAAGGCTACGTTCGAGCGGCAGAAAGCGCTGATCGCAAGCGGCTTCACCACCCGGACCGTTTACGACCAGGCCCAGGAAGGCTTGCGGACCGCGGAGGGCGTGCTGGAAGCGGCCAAGGCCCAATTGGGCACTTCAGCGGATGCGCTTGGCTATACCGTGCTGCGTGCCGAAGCGGACGGCGTCATTACCGCACGAAATCTCGAGGTCGGCCAGGTCGTTCCGGCTGCCCAACCCGTGTTCTCGCTTGCTCAGGACGGGGAGCGGGATGCCGTCTTCGAGGTCTACGAATCCGTCTTCCTTGGCCAGACCGACAGCCGCCGCGTAACGTTGGCGCTGGTTTCCGATCCCGGCGTGACAGCGACGGGAGAGGTGAGAGAGATTTCACCGGCGATCGACGCGAAGAACTCCACGATCCGCGTCAAGGTGTCCATCGAGAACCCGCCGGCTGCGTTGACGCTGGGCAGCGCCGTCTCGGGAACGGTCAAGGCGAAAGCTCAGAAGGAGATCACCTTGCCCTGGAGCGCGCTGATGGCCGCGGGCAGCAAGCCTGCCGTCTGGATCGTCGACCCGAAAACGCAGACAGCGTCGCTGAAGCCCGTCACGGTCGGCGCTTATGAAGCCGGTCAGGTGCTGATCAAGGGGGGCCTCGAGCCCGGCGAGCGCGTCGTCGTCGACGGCGGCAAGCTTTTGAGCGTTGGCCAGTCGGTCACTGAGGAGGGAGGTCAGTCATGAAGCGAGAGGTCATGATGATCGCTGGCACGCTCGCGGCGGCCTCGTTACTGACCGGCTGTCAGCAGGAGACGAACGCGCCGGAGCCCGTGCGCCCCGTGCTCTCAATGGTGACCAAGCCGAATAGCGGTGACAGCACGATTGCCGTGGGCGTCGTCGAGCCGCGCTACAAGACCAACCTTGGTTTTCGCGTACTCGGACGGCTGACGTCGCGCCCAGTCTACGTTGGCGACATCGTCAGCGAAGGACAAATCATCGGGACGATTGATCCCACCGCACTCGATCTCGCCGTTCGCGCGGCCAAAGCTCAGCTTGCGAAGGCCGAGGCGCAGCTTGCGACGGCCAAGGCCACGGAGGAGCGGCAACGCACGCTCATCACCAGCGATGCGACCACCAGACAGACGCTGGACAATGCCGAACAGGCCCGGGCCGGCGCCGAAGCAAGCGTTGCGCAGGAGCAGGCGAACTTGACCAAAGCGATCGAGCAACTCGGCTATGCCCAGATCAAGGCCGACTTCGGCGGCGTCGTCACCGCCGTCGGCGCGGAAGTCGGCCAGGTGGTCTCGCCGGGTCAAACCGTAGTGACGGTCGCGCGCCCGGACATTCGCGAGGCGGTCGTCGATATCGGGGAAGACCTGCCTGTGCCGCTCGAAGTCGGTCTCCCGTTCACCGTCAGCCTGCAACTCCTCCCCACCGTCCAGGTCGAGGGCAGGATTCGCGAAATCGCGCCGCAAGCCGATGCGGTGACGCGGCTGCGACGTGTCCGGATCGCGCTCGACAACCCGCCCGAAAGCTTCCGTCTTGGCGCGACGGTCACGGCAAAGCTCGCCAAGGATCGGAGCAAGGTCTTGCGCCTGCCCGCATCAGCGGTGCTCGCCAGGGACGGCGCCGATTTCGTCTGGGTGGTCGATCAGTCCGCCGGCACCGTCTCGCTGCAGAAGATCGATGGTGTCGCCGAACAGGCGGGCATCCGCGTCACCGGCGGGCTTGCCGCAGGCACCCGCGTCGTCACCGCCGGAATTCACAGCCTCAAGCCGGGACAGCACGTCCGCTTCGAACAGGATCAAGAGCCATGAAGTCGTTCAACCTCTCCGACTGGGCGCTCGGCCATCGTTCGCTCGTCTGGTATTTCATGATCGCCTTCATGGCGGCCGGCCTGTTTGCCTATCTCCAGCTGGGACGACAGGAGGATCCTGACTTCACCATCAAGACCATGGTGATCCAGGCGCAGTGGCCAGGCGCCTCGCCCGAGGAGATGACGCGGCAGGTCACCGACCGGATCGAGAAGAAGCTGGAGGAGCTGGAATCGCTCGACTACACCAAGAGCGTAACGGTCGCGGGTCAGACCACCGTCTTCGTCTACTTGCGCGACTCGACCAGGGCGGTCGACGTCAAGCCGACCTGGGTGCGCGTCCGCAACATGATCGCAGACATCAGGGGCGATTTTCCTCAAGGCGTGATCGGACCCGGTTTCAACGACCGCTTCGGTGACGTCTTCGGCAACGTCTATGCCTTCACCAGCGACGGCTTGAGCCAGCGACAGCTCCGCGACCAGGTCGAGGACATCCGGGCCAAGGTGCTGACGGTGCCCGATGTCGGCAAGGTCGACATTCTCGGCGCGCAGGATGAGGTGATTTATCTCGAATTTTCTACCCGCAAGATCGCAGCCCTTGGCCTCGATATCCACGCCATCATGAATTCGCTGCAGGGCCAGAACGCGGTTGCGCCCTCCGGCGTGTTCCAGGAGGGGCCGGAGCGGATCAGCGTCCGCGTGAATGGCCAGTTCGCCTCCGAGGCGAGCCTCAAGGCGGTCAATCTCCGCATCAACGATCGCTTCTTCCCGCTGACCGATGTTGCGAGCATCACGCGCGGCTACGCCGATCCGCCGTCGACGCTGTTCAGATACAACGGTCAGCCCGCCATTGCGCTCGCGATCGGCATGAAGTCCGGTGCCAACCTGCTCCAGTTCGGCGAGGCGCTGAAGGAGGAGATGACTGGGATCATCGCCGACCTGCCGATCGGCGTCGGCGTGCACCTCGTTGCCGACCAGCCCGTCGTGGTCGAACATGCCGTTTCGGGCTTTACCGAAGCGCTGTTCGAGGCCGTGATCATCGTGCTCGGCATCAGCTTCCTGAGCCTGGGCTTGCGGGCGGGGCTCGTGGTGGCGATCGCCATTCCGCTCGTGCTCGCGATCACCTTCGTCGTGATGGCCTATTGCGGCATCTCGCTGCAACGCATTTCGCTGGGGGCCCTGATCATCGCGCTTGGCCTGCTGGTCGACGATGCCATGATCGCGGTCGAGATGATGGTGGCGCGGCTTGAGATCGGCGATCCCCTCGAAAAGGCGGCAACCCACGTCTATACGTCGACCGCTTTTCCGATGCTGACGGGAACGCTGGTCACCGTGGCCGGCTTCATCCCGATCGGGCTCAACAGCAGCAACGCCGGCGAGTTCACCTTCACCTTGTTCGTGGTGATCGCGGTATCTCTGATCGTCTCATGGATCGTGGCCGTATTGTTCACGCCGCTTCTCGGTGTCACCATCCTGCCGGCCAAGATGAAGGGGCATCACGAGCAGAAGGGGCGCCTGGCGCAGATGTTCGCGCGCCTGCTGCTGTTCTGCATGCATCACCGCTGGAGCACCGTCGCCGTGACGGCCGGCGCCTTCCTGCTCGCCCTGTTCGGCTTGCAGTTCGTGCAACAGCAGTTCTTCCCCTCGTCCGACCGTGCCGAGCTCGTGATCGACTGGAACCTGCCGCAGAACGCTTCGATCACCGAAACCAACACGCAGATGGCTCGCTTCGAGCGCGACCAGTTGCAGGGCAATAATTCGGTCGAGCACTGGTCCACCTATGTCGGCACCGGCGCGCCGCGCTTCGTGCTGTCGTTCGACCTGCAGACCGCCAACACCTGGTTCGGCCAGCAGGTGATCGTGACCAAAGGCGGCATCGTCGCGCGCGACAAGCTCAAGTCGCAGTTCGAGGACTATTTGAGGAAGACCATCCCGGGCACCGACACCTACGTCAAGCTGCTCGAGGTCGGCCCTCCCGTCGGCCGTCCGGTGCAATACCGCATGAGCGGCCCTGACATCGCCGAGGTCCGCGACCTCTCACAGAAGCTTGCAGGCGTCATTCGCAGCAGTCCTGACCTCGGCAACGTGGTGTTCGACTGGATGGAGCCCGCGCGCGTCGTCAAGGTCGATGTGCTCCAGGACAAGGCTCGCCAGCTCGGCGTGACCTCGGAAGACATCGCCACCACCCTGAACTCGGTGCTCCAGGGCTCGCCGATCACGCAGGTGCGTGACAGCATCTATCTCGTCAATGTCACGGGACGTGCGACGGCGCCGGAGCGCGCCTCGATCGACACGCTGCGCGACCTGCAGATGACCGGGCTCGGCGGCCAATCGGTGCCGCTCGGGGCCGTCGCCAATCTGCGCTACGAGCTGGAGCAGCCCACGATCTGGCGGCGCGCGCGGATTCCGACGATCACGCTGAAAGCCGCTGTCGTCAGCAACGCACAGCCGAAGACGGTCGTCGACCAGCTCGCGCCCAAGGTGGCGGAATTTACCAAGCAGCTGCCCGCGGGCTACTCGATCAAAATCGGGGGCTCAGTGGAGGAGAGTGCCAAGAGCCAGGGGCCGATCATCGCGGTCGTGCCGCTGATGCTGTTCGTCATGGCCACCGTGCTGATGGTGCAGCTGCAGAGCTTTTCGCGGCTGTTCCTGGTGTTCGCGGTTGCGCCGCTCGCGCTGATCGGCGTCGTCATGGCCATGCTGCCGAGCGGTGCGCCGCTGGGCTTTGTGGCCATCCTCGGCGTGCTGGCCCTCATCGGCATCCTGGTCCGAAACTCCGTGATCCTGATCGTGCAGATCGAGGATCTCAAGAAGGAGGGCAGGCCGGCTTGGGATGCCGTGGTGGAAGCAACCGAGCACCGCATGCGACCGATCCTGCTCACGGCCGCAGCGGCAAGTCTCGCGCTCATTCCAATCGCGCGCGAGATTTTCTGGGGCCCGATGGCCTATGCCATGATGGGCGGCATCATCGTCGGCACGCTGCTGACGCTCCTGTTCCTGCCGGCGCTCTACGTGGCATGGTTTCGGATCCATCCTGGTCGCGACCAGCAAGCCGTGACGGTGGAGATCGAGGCGGGCTGTAGCGCAGGTTCCCTCGAGCAGGTTGCTGGACAGCAAGCGGCGGCGGCGGTCCTCGAACCGGCGGATAGCTGACTATTACCGCGAGCGCGTCGATCGACATCGTAAGTGCGTTGAAGGTGCTGGTGCGGGTCACGAAGACCGGCTCGTTCTCGGCCGCGGCGCGCGAGCGCGACGTTCAGCAAGGCGGCCGTGGCGCGGCAGGTCTCCTTTCTGGAAGAGCGTTTTGAGTTTGCTGCACAGGACGGCCCGCAGGCTCAGCTGACGGACAATGGACACAATGATTGACTCACTCGCGCAAGCGCTGGTGGACGTATGGGGACAGGTCGAACTGCTGCCAATGTTCCGGATCGCCCGCATCTTTTTCTGAGCCTCCGAACGACCAGCCCTGCGCCTCGGCGAAGACGTCGAGGAGCCGAGATGTCGAGGAGCGATACCCCCTGTACGGCTAAGAGCATCGCTGCCGGCTTGCCGCTGCGGCGGACTGATCTGCTGGTTTCGGTGCGGCCAAAGCCGATACGCCGCTGATGCAATCATCGCCGACAATCGGCATCGATCTGTGGCGCTCGTCTGGCAGGATGAGGCCGCCACGAGCTATCTTTCCTATAACGATCCCGCGCCGCGGGGGGCACCCGAACTGTGGGCGACTCGCGCCATTCAGCCAGGTATTGCGGTGACTCCCTTGATCTAGCGCAAGCAATGGGGATCGCTTTCAAGATAGTTTGCAATGGCTCATTGGAGGTCGCAATGATCATTGAGCATCTATCCCAGGAACACCGCAACATTGAGACGCTGCTGGCCGTGCTCGAGCGCGAGCTTGAGATTTTCGATCGCGGGGGCCACGCCGACTATGAGGTCATTCGCGCGATTATCAGCTACTTCGAGCTCTATCCGGAGCTGTATCATCATCCCCAGGAAGAACTGGTTTTTGCCAAGCTAAAGCTTCGAGATCCAGCGGCGGCGGCAAGGGTCGGCGATCTAACTCTTGAGCACCAAAAAGGGACCCAGCGTTTGCGCCGCGTCGCTCAGGCGATCGACAGTGTTCTGGCGGATCGGGAGGTTCTTCGGCAAAATGTGGACAACATCGTTCGCGATTTCATAGAGAGCGAGCGGCATCACATCATGATCGAAGATCGCGATTTCTTCCCCGCCGCCCTCAAGGCTCTAGAGCCTTCAGATTGGACTGAGATCGCTTCGGCCTCGACGAATCATGAGGATCCGCTGTTTAGCGAAGCTGCCGAAGAAACCTTCGACGCGCTACGGGCGCGCATCTTGCAGATGGAGCAAGAATCCGAAGTCGAACGGCATTAGAAGGGCTCTGGCGGCCTCTGATCGCAAAGTAAGGTCGCGAGTTTGGGTGAAGATCACTTCGGCAGTGCGGCGCCCTCGACATGAGCCGCAAGGTAGACGCGCCTCGGCTACGATGCGCCCGCGGGTTCGGTCGTGCCCAGCACGCTGACGATCAGGACGATCGCGCTACCAAGGCTCAGCTCTGCGACCATGTTGATGAGGAGCCGGCGCAGGCCGTGTTTCGAGGCGCCTGCTGCGGAGCGCAGCAGCGTGGGGACCACGAGGAAGCGATTGAGCCCGGCAAAGCCGACCATGGCCGCAAAGAGAACAAGCTTTAGCAGGAGCAGCCGGCCGTACGCTGTCGCGACCAGATTGGTAAGCGAGCCTACAAGGAACCAGGAATTGAACAGACCCGACGCGACCAAGATCGCGACGGCCATATAGCCCATCTTCGAAAAGCGATATGCCGCTTCGCACGCTTGGCCGATCGGCTCATTCCCGTAGAAAGATGCGAAGGTCAGGCGCATCAAGCCGACGAGGCCGCCAAGCCAGGCACCTGCGGCGAGAAGGTGAAGAGCATCCGAGAAGCTGTGTGCCGCGCGGGCGGGGCCGTCCTCCACTTGCGTATGGCCGACGGCTGCCAGACTGCCCAACAGAATTGCGCACACAGCGACGAGAACAAGATCGAGCTTCTTTATAGAGAGCCCAAAGCGCAACGTCAGGATCGACAGAGCCGCCAGACCCGCTCCGAGCCGCAGCAGAGAGACGGTGCCAAAGGAGGTTTCCGTCACGATGAATCGAGCTGCTTCCCAGCTCAACCCGGCGTCGCTCATGCTGGCCGCGACGCCGATGAACCACGCAATGCCGGTGATGAGGACGAGGAGTGAGACCGAGCGCGAGATGGCCGGCGCGCTGCTGCCTGCGCCACCGGCGACTGACGGATAAGCGTAGAGAGGAAACAGCACCAGGCCGAACAGGACAAGAGATGCCCCGTAGTGCACGAAGCGGACGAGGACGAGACCTGTATCCACCGCTAGTTGCCGATGGTGAAGGTGTATTCGCCCTTAACGCGATGGGTGTCCTCGGACACTGCGTGCCATATCACGCGGTATTTGCCCGTAGTCAGCGGCGCATCAAGGGGCACCACTAACTGCTTCTTGTCTTTCGCGTCGACGGTCGCGGTCCCCGTTGCGATCGGCTTGCCGCTTTCATCCTGCAACTCCAGGCCGGAAAATTTGGCAATGACGCCTTCCGAGAAATTCAGGCGAATCTCCTTGGCTGCGGTCGCAGCGCGCTCCAAGCCATCAGCCGCCGGCACGGAGGACGTGAGTTTAGGGTGGGCCATCGCTGCAGTGGCAGCAAGGACAAGCCCGAGGCTTGCGCCGATGGTCAGCAGTTTAGCACGCATGACTTGCTCTCCTCGCGATCGAAGCTGCTGTTCGTCTGCTTACCATCCATAGCCCCGATAGCTCGGGTAGGAATAGTAATAGCGCGGCCTGGAGTAGCTGTAGTCTCCGCGATCCTCATGATAGCCCCGGTGCAGGTCTCTGAGAGCACGGTGGTAGGCGCGATGCTCGCCGCGGCTTTCAAACCCGTACTCATGGGCACGTTCATGAGCTTCGCCGAGCCGGTCATGAACTTCGCCATGCTCATTGTCCCAGTCGTCATGGGCAAGTGCCGGGAGGGCGGGCAGTGCGGTAAAGGCGAATGCGGCGGCCAAAATTGCACTCTTCAACTTCATGACATGTCTCCCGATCCTGAGAGGCTGACGCTTTCGACCAGCGGAGCCTGCACCGGGAAGAATAGGCATATCACTTGAATGAGAGCTGAACCAATTCAGGCGGGAAGGGGACGCGAGTTGGGTCCTTTTTTGCCGAGGCCACAGCGGACCTCATCAGGAATCCGCCAACACGAAGATGTCGCGATTTGCATCGGTGTAATCGAACGCGTAGGCCAATTCTCCAGGAGCGTCTGCATGTACCGTGCAGAGTTGTTGGCCTCGCTCGACGAGATCGCCCGTTCTCACGTGCAGTTCCGCGCCGGCGGCCTTGTCATCCGGCGCTCCCGCCAGCTTGGCAAGGCGGGCGATCCGCCGGTTGTCGATCGAAACAACCCGTCCCGATCTTTCCGCCAAGTTGGAATTTCACCCAAGCGCGGCCGCTGTCAAGCGCTCCTGCCGCGACTGCCTCGCCTTGTTCCTGCGGCGCAGCATTCGCGAGTTCGAGCAGCGCGCCTGCGAGCGCAATTGCTTTCTGGCGCAAGTCCGCCGGAGCCTCCGGATCGCACTTCAACACGGCGAGCACGTCGCGCGCCTCGAGAGCCGGGTCCATGCCGCGGCCGACGGGCTGAGTGCCGTCGGTGGAGACCACCCGTGTCTTAAGTCCGAAACTATCGCCGACGCTCGTCAACCCGCCAAGGCCTGAGCGGCGTCGGCACTTCGTACCTTCGCGGGCCGCTATGCGAAATCGGCGAGCCCGCCATTCAGGCCGGCCTTGCGCAACCCGTCGAGGAAATGGTCGCGGTCGATGGGATCTCTATATCTGGCGGCGCGCATCCGGGCGAGTTCGAGCGTATTGACCGGCAGCGCTTCACCGCGCTCACTCAATTCCAGACCTCGCTCTCGAATGAATGCACGCACCTCGATGTCCGCCTCACTCGGTCGATCGATTTGCGCGTAGCACGCCGCAAGGAGCGCGTGGGACCAGCGATCACTCGATCGCGCCTCCCTGAGAACCTTGATCGCCTGTTCGTAGTCGCGCGCCGAATAGAGCGCCAGCGCGTGGTACCAGTGGTAGATGTTGGGTGGAAACGGGTTGAGCTGTTTGGCCGACTTGATCCATGTGAGCGCTTCCCGCCAATGTCCCCAATAGACCAGGATGTTGGCAAACGCGGCGGCGACGTCTGCATCGTTCGGGTTGAGGGCCAGAGCCCGCTTGAAGTGAGTTTCGGCCTCCTGGTCACGGTTCTGCAGGAAGAGAAGCTGGGCGAAGACGCCGTGCGACCAGGCATCGTTTTCATCAAGATCGAGCGCGATCTCGATCTCGCGCCGCGCATCATCCAGCGAAGGCGCGGCGGGTGATTCCAGAAACGCGGCGCAGACGATCGTCCAGGCGATATTGGCGTGAGCGCGGGCATAGGCTGGATCGAGCTCCACGGCCTTCTTGAAGCAACCTCCCGCCTCATCCATGCTTGCCACGGTCAACTGACGCCATCGCTCGTTCCCCAACAGGACGAGGTCGTAGGCCGTGATATTCGAGGTCTGTTTGCCTCTTGCGATCTCGCGGCCCGCGTCCTCAACCCGGCCGGGCAGCGCTGAGACGATCCTGCCGACGATTTCGTCCTGGATCGCGAATATGTCTTCGATCTCGCGGTCGTAGCGCTCCGTCCAAAGGGTGAAGCCGCTCACGGCATCCAGAAGCTGGACCGTGACCCGCACCCGTTTCCCGATCCGGCGTGCGCTCCCTTCCACCACATATCGTACGCCGAGTTGGCGGCCGACCTCTCTGATGTCGGACGTCCTGGCGCGGTAGACGAAGCTGGAATGGCGGGCCACGACGAAGAGCGACCGGAACCGCGATAGTTCCGTAATGACGTCTTCCGTGACTCCGTCGGAAAAGTAGTCCTGGGCCGGATCGCCGCTCAAGTTCGAAAACGGCAGCACGGCGATCGATGGCTTGTCGGAGCGAGCAGACGGGAGCAACGCTTGCCGGCTGCTATCGAACAGGGCTGCGGCTGGCGGGCCGACGTAGCGGTAACCGCGGCGCGGCAGGGTCTCGATCCAGCTGCTGCCGCCTTCGGCGTCTGCAAACGTCCGGCGTAGCGCCGCGATCTGTACGGTCAGATTGCTTTCCTCGACGGCGAGCCCCGGCCAGGCCGCCTCCATCAGCGCGTCCTTGGCGACCGGTCTTCCCGCCTGCTCCAGCAGCAGCCGAAGCAGCGCGATCGCTCGCCCGCCGAGCGCAACCGGCTCGGCTTCGCGAAACAGCGTGCCGGCATCTGTCTCGAGACGAAATGGACCGAACTCGTAGATCGTCGCCATGGCCTAGTGACACCAATTTTGGCGAAATTTGCAACTTTTTCCGATCGGATTCAGGAAACGATCCGGCGCTCCGTGAGACGATGGCATGGGCATTGTCAACGAGGAGCAAATCCATGGAGCAGCGAGAGCTGGACGACAAATTGATCGGCAAATCGCACGCCGAACCCTGGTCCGCCCCACAGCTGCGGCTCAAGGGCAAGGTGGTCCTCGAGGGAGACGCCGGCTACGACGAAGCGCGCAAGGTCTGGAATGGCGCGATCGACAAGAAGCCGGCCGTGATCGCCTACTGCACGGATGCGCAGGATGTGGTCGAGGCCGTGACGTTCGCGAGATCCCGTGCGTTCCCGGTGGCCGTTCGCAGCGGAGGCCACAATGTTGCGGGCCTGTCGGTCTGCGACGGGGGCATGGTCATCGACCTGTCGCGGATGAAACGCATCGACGTCGATTCGGTCCGTCGCACCGCGCGCGCAGAGGCGGGCCTCGATCTCGGCGAGTTCGATCGTGCCACGCAGGCGCACGGTCTGGCGACCACCATGGGGGTCAACAGCGACACCGGTATCGCCGGGCTCACGCTCGGCGGCGGCTTCGGCAAGCTCGGGCGCAAATACGGGCTGACCTGCGACAATCTGATTGCCGCCGAAGTGGTGACGGCTGAGGGAAAGATCTTGAGGGCGAGTGCGACCGAACACCCCGACCTGTTCTGGGGCCTCCGAGGCGGCGGCGGCAACTTTGGCATCGTGACTGCGTTCGAATACCGGCTCCATTCCATCGGTACGTCATTGCTCGTCGCGACTGCGCTTCATCCCTATGGGCAGGCGCGCGAGGCCATGCGGTTCTACGATGAATTCGCTCGCAACGCCGCCGACGAGGTCAACGTCGATGCTGCCCTCATCACGCTGCCGTCGGGGGATCGATACTTCAGCATCTCCGGCTGCTATGTCGGCTTGCATCAAGACGGTGAACGCGCCCTTTCACCGATCGTCGAGTTCGGCTCCCCCGTCGAGACGCGCCTCGCAACCGTGCCCTATCTCGAGATTCAGTCGGGCGGCGATGCGCTGTTTCCGCGGGGGCGCCGCTATTATTGGAAGGCGCAATTCCTGCGCGAGATCAGTACGGGTGCAATCGACGCGCTGCTCGATGCCTATGCGAGAGCGCCCAACACCTCCTCGCTATTGGTCTTCCAGCACGTCGGCGGCGCAATCGCGCGGGTTCCGGCATCCGACTCGCCTTATGCGAACCGCGATGCAGCGTTCGACTGCTTTCCGGTCGCGATCTGGGACGATCCGGCCGACGACGTCGCGAACATGCGTTGGGCGCGCGAACTGTGGAGCGCCGTCAGGCCCTATTCGACCGGCGGCGTCTACGCCAACAATCTCGGCGATGAGGGCGAGGATCGAATTCGCGACGCCTATGGCGAGAACTATTCGCGTTTGGCCGCGCTCAAGACCAAATACGATCCGACCAATTTCTTCCGCTTGAACCAGAATATCAAGCCGACGACATAATTGATGGTATCGGAGCGATCCGAAATGCGAAGCCGCTGGACCATTCTTGCTGTTCTGTTCGTCGCCCGTGCCGCCATCGCCTTTCAGTTCCAGAGCGTCGCC
The DNA here is from genome assembly GCF_014198245.1 of Bradyrhizobium sp. cir1. Taxonomy (GTDB): domain Bacteria; phylum Pseudomonadota; class Alphaproteobacteria; order Rhizobiales; family Xanthobacteraceae; genus Bradyrhizobium. The sequence continues at coordinate 51,843 of NZ_JACIHE010000011.1, read as the reverse complement.
GCTGTTGCGCCACAGCTCAGCCAGAGCCTGAGCGCGAGCCTGGCCGATATTGGCGTTCTGATCGGGCTCTATTTTGCGCCGGGAACTGCGCTTGCCCTTCCTGGCGGCGCGATCGGCCGCCGCTATGGCGACAAGGTGACGGTGCTCGCTGGCCTCCTGATGATGCTGGCCGGTGAACTGCTGATGACCACATCGACATCATGGAGCGTGCAGATCGCGGGCCGAGTGATTGCCGGCATCGGCGGTGTTCTCCTGAACGTTTTGATGACCAAGATGGCTGCGGACTGGTTCGCCGGCCGGGAAATCGCCACCGCGATGGCCATTTTCATCAACTCCTGGCCGGCCGGCATCGCGCTCTCTCTCATGCTCTTGCCGGCAATCGGAGCCGCGCTCGGGCTCCATGCCGTCAATCTTGCCGTCGCAGGACTGATCCTGATCGGGCTTGGCCTCATCGCCCTGGTTTATCGCGCGCCTGATGCGGTCGTCGCGGCAGAAGGCGAGGCCGGCAGCCTGACGCCCGCGACGATCTGCGCCGTGATTGCCGCCGGCTTGATCTGGTGCCTCTACAATATCGGCTTTGCGATGATCTTCAGTTTCGGCCCGTCGATGCTTGTCGAGCGAGGCTGGTCCATTGCCGCAGCCGGATCGACCATCAGTATCGTGCTCTGGCTCGCCGCCCTTTCGGTTCCGATGGGCGGCTTCCTCGCCGATCGGACCGGGCGCGGCGAGGCGATCCTAGTGACAGGCTGCATCGCCTTCGCGCTCCTGACGCTTCTGCTGTCGCGCAGCGGCATGGTGCTTCCCATCGTCGTTGCTCTTGGAATCCTTTGCGGCCTGCCTGCCGGTGCGATCATGAGCCTGCCGGCGCGGGTGCTCGACCAGAAGATGCGGCCGATCGGAATGGGACTGTTTTACACGGTCTTCTACGCCGGCATGCTGGCCGGACCGGCGATCGGCGGCAAGCTCTCCACCTCGTTCGGCTCTGCGAGTGCCGGGCTCGACTTCGGCGCCGCAGCGCTCCTGGCTTGTCCCATCGTCCTGTGGCTCTTTCGCCGTATCGTTGTCGGCCCGCATCGATCGGCCGTTTCACCGATGTCCCCGTCGCCCCTTTCGGGCGGCAAGCGGTCAACTAGCCACCCAGATGGATAGCATCTTGCCAGCAGGAGCGTCGCGCTGCGCTTCGGCGCTTTGATGCGCCAGGGGCAAATTCCCTCGCAATGACGGCACGTTGGCAGCCATCGACGCCGGTGTCCTCGAGCGCGCGCCGAAAGTGGCCTGGCCCTTGCTCTCCTCGGTATGACAGTTCCGGATAATGATCATACCGCGAGGCTCGGCCGATGGAGCAAGTGACGAAGTTGTCTGCGCGAGCGATCGAGCCCGCCACCCTGCTGCTGTTCGGCGGGCTGATCGCCGCCAACGTCGTTGCATGGGCCTTTGCCTTCGCGCTGTTCGGCGACCGGCCGACGGTGATGGCGACCGCGCTGCTGGCCTGGGTGTTTGGCCTGCGCCATGCCGTCGATGCCGACCACATTGCCGCCATCGACAATGTGGTGCGCAAGCTGATGCATGCGAATGTTGCGCCGCGACCTGTCGGCCTTTACTTCGCGCTCGGCCATTCCAGCGTCGTTGTGATCGCGACCACGCTGCTTGCGCTGGGCGTGGTGAGCTTCGGCGGCGACAGCCTGCTCAAGGAGATCGGCGGCCTGATCGGCACTTCGGTGTCTGCGCTGTTCCTGCTCGTGATCGCCGCCATCAATGTCGCCATCTTCGCCGGCCTGTGGCGGACTTTTCACATGGCGCGCGCGCACGGCGTTCACGATGCGGAGGGCCTCGAAGCGCTGCTTGCGAGCCGCGGAGTCCTCGCGCGGCTGCTCGGCCCCATGTTTCGTCTGGTGACAAAGTCCTGGCACATGTATCCGCTCGGAGTCCTGTTCGGGCTCGGCTTCGACACCGCAACCGAGATCGGATTGCTCGGCATCTCCGCCGGCGAAGCCACGCACGGCGCCTCGCTCGTCGATGTCCTGGTCTTTCCCGCGCTGTTCGCATCAGGCATGGCGCTGGTCGACACCGCCGATTCCGCGCTGATGGCCAGCGCCTATCGCTGGGCCTTCGTCGATCCCTGTCGCAAGCTCTGGTACAACCTCAGCATCACCGGCGCCTCCATCGCGGTCGCGCTGGTCATCGGCGGCATCGAGGCGCTGCGGCTCGTCAGTGACCGGCTTGGCCTGTCGGGTGGGCCGTGGTCGCTGGTCGAGGCCCTCAACGATTCGCTCGCCAATGTCGGCTTTGCCGTGATCGCGCTGTTCGCGCTCGCCTGGCTCGTCTCGGTCGTGCTCTATCGCCGCATGTTTGCGGATGGCCGGCGCCGCGTCGCGGCAAAAGTTCTGGACTGCGTCGATGCGACCGAGGCCGCCTGAGACGGGTCGGCGCCTCGGACCAGTGAAGGTGCTCTCCGCTGTCCTGCTTCTCGCGGGTGACGGCAGTGCCTTCGCGCAGAGTGATCCGGCGCTGCGCGAGCTGCCGCAGGTCGAGGTCTCCGGCGGCCGGGCGCCGCCTCGCAGGAAGCTGCCGGCATCGCGACGCGCGGGCACGCCAGTTCCGGCCGGTCGTCGCATCTTCGTGTATCCGGCAGCAGCCCCGGCGCCGGATGTCCGCGGCGTCGCCTCCGGCGCAAAAGGCCTGCCTGCCATGGCGAGCGAGCTCACCGTCTCGGGCGAAGAGCTCAATGCGCGTCCCGTCGCGCGGCCGGGCGAGGTGCTCGAAGCCGTGCCGGGGCTGATCGTGACCCAGCACTCCGGCGAGGGCAAAGCGAACCAGTATTTTCTGCGCGGCTACAATCTCGACCACGGCACCGATCTCGCCATCTATGTCGACGACGTCCCGGTCAACATGCGCACTCACGCTCACGGCCAGGGCTATGCCGATCTCAACTGGCTGATCCCGGAAACCATCGGCGCGATGGACGTTCGCAAGGGGCCATATTTCGCCGACGAGGGCGATTTCGCATCGGTCGGCAGCGTCCATATCGGCCTGATCGATCGCACCGAAAAGGGCCTTGCACAGGTGACCGCCGGTGGCTTCGGCTATCGCCGGCTGCTCGGCATGGACTCCGCCAGGGCCGGCGCCGGTTCGCTGCTCGTCGCCGGCGAGCTCGGCACCTACAACGGTCCCTGGGACAATCCGGACCATGTGAGGAAGCTCAACGGGCTCATGCGCTACAGCCAGGGTACCGCGACCGACGGCGTGTCCGTCACCGGCATGGCCTATGTCAACAGGTGGAATTCCACCGACCAGGTGCCGCAGCGCGCGCTTGCGGCCGGCTTGCTCGGCCGGTTCGGCTCGGAGGATCCCACCGACGGCGGCAACACCAACCGCTTTGCGCTGTCGGTGCGTCTTGCGCAGAGCGACGAGGTGGGGTCGTGGAAGGCCAATGCCTATGTCGTGAAGAGCCAGCTCGATCTCTACAACAACTTCACCTACTTCCTCGGCGATCCCGTGCTCGGCGACCAGTTTCACCAGCACGACGACCGCCTGATGACCGGCGCCAGCATGGCGCGCACGCTGAGCGGTTCGTTCGCAGGGCTCCCGATGCAGACCACCTTCGGCCTGCAATCGCGTTACGACGCGATCGATCTGGCGCTCACCGGCACCTTCCAGCGCAGCTTTCTCGCCAATGTCCGCAGCGACAGGGTCGGCGAGGGCAGTGTCGGCGTCTATGCCGAGAACACCGTGCGCTGGACCGACTGGTTCAGGACCACGCTCGGCTGGCGCGGCGATTATTACGCCGCCAACGTCACCTCCCTGTTCAACGCCAGCAATTCCGGCCGCGCCGATGCCGCGCTCGGCAGCCCAAAATTCAGGATGGCGCTCGGCCCTTTCAACCGGACTGAATTCTTCTTCGGCGCCGGCTACGACATGCACTCGAACGACGCCCGCGGCGCCACGACGACGGAAGATCCGGGCGATGCCGCGACAAGACTCGTCCCATCGCCACTTCTGGTGCGCACAAGGGGCGCCGAGATCGGCGTCCGCAGCAGAGTCATTCCCGGTCTCGACAGCTCGTTCAGCGTCTTCATCCTCGACCAGGATTCCGAGATCCTGTTCTTGGGCGACGCCGGTGATACCGAGGCGAGGCGCGCCAGCCGCCGCTATGGTTTCGAGTGGACCAACCATTACCGCCCGCGATCCTGGATCGATGTCGACGCCGATCTGGCGATGACCTATGCGCGCTTCCGCGGCTATGACGGCGACCAGGCCGCGGTCTATGCCTCGCTCGCCGGTTATCCAGAGGCGCAAGCAGGCAATGCGCCCGGCAATTACATTCCGAACGCGCCGCCCATGGTGGCGTCGGCCGGTATCACGTTCGGGGAGAAGACCGGCTGGTTCGGAACCTTGCGCTGGCGCTATCTCGCTTCAAGCCCGCTGACGGAGGACAACGCCTTCCGCTCGTCTGCCACGAGCATCTTCAACGGACGCCTCGGCTACCGCGCCGACAACGGCTGGCACATCCAGCTCGACGTACTCAATCTGTTGAATACAAGAGCCAACCAGATCACTTACGCCTATGGCTCCCTGCTGAAGACCGATACGCTCTACACTCTCTGTACGTCAGGCGTAGCGCCCATGGCCGTGTGCCGGAACGGCGTGATGAACTACGTGCTGCATCCAGTCGAGCCGCTGACATTTCGCCTGACCGTGGCCGGAACGTTCTAGAGTCAATCCGGCCGCGAGTCGCGGAACGTCCGCTCGCCGGTGATGATCGCCGAAAGCATGCTCTGGCGCGACATGATATCCTCGCGTAGCGCAGCGTAGACGTGCAGGATAATGAAGACGACGATGAACCACATGCCGAGGTGGTGGATCGTGTGGACGTCCTGGCTGTTCGGAAAGATCCCGAACACCCAGCCGAACAGCCTGTACCACAGGCTGTCCACACCGGCGCCCTCGGCATACAGCGCAAAGCCCGTCAGCATCATCAGGACCATTGCGATCATGAAAGCGAACATCACCGTGTTGGCCAGCGGATTGTGTCCGACATATTTCTTCGGGTAACGCACCAGGAACAGATACCAGCGCAGCTCGTATACGAAGCCCCAGCGCCAGATGCGGTTGTAGAAGGGCAGGAAGAAGAGCTGTCGCGCGTGATCGTTGCCGACCAACGCCCAATAGATGCGGTAGAGGAATGCCGCGGCAAGCACCTGACCCGACGCGAAATGGACGAAGCGGATATAGCCCATCGCGTACCAGTTGCTGGCTTCGCCCGGCATGGACGGAGGCGGTGAGGCGATCAGATAGCCGGTGACGACAAGCAGGCTGATCGCCACGGCGTTGAGCCAGTGCCAGATCCGCACCGGTGCCTCGTAGACATAGATCGACTGACGGCTGGCGCCTGTTGCGCCGACTGCGTCGAGGGTACCGGGAATTTCAGAAATCTCGGTCATCGAATGCTCCCGCATCAAAGGCGATCCGACGCAGCGAACAAACGAATCAGCTCTGGTCTCGACAATATCGGTTGCACGTCTGCGCAAAATCCCCCCGGCACGAAAATATTCCCATGATGCGTCGACGCTGCGCGAAACGCGGATATGGAAACGCGATGTTGCCGTGCGCGGAAATTCTTCTTCCAGTCCCTCGCTGAAACTCCTGCGTCTTTTGCGGCGCGCGCGATCTATTCCCGTGAAATGGCGGCTAGGAAGACAGCGTCTCATTGCGTAATGGGCATCCTTTTGCGGTGCCGCGAAGAGTTTCGGTTTACCGATGATTAGGGGAGAGGGCACATCGTCGTCGCATTTCCAGGGTCAACGAACCGGGCATTACCGAAATGAATTTCAGTTTCATCGCGCGCACGTTCGCGCCGCGCCGGCAAGAGACGAGCGGCCTCTTCGGCGGTCAGGGCCGGATGAATGCCGCCGCAATGAGTCTGCCGAAGAGCGAACCGGTCTTCGCCAATTTCTCGATCCGCGTGAAGATCATGATGGGCTTTGCCGTCGTGCTGCTTCTCTCCGCGGTCACCATGGCGGGCGCCTGGCTCGGCTATGAGAGGATTTTCGACGGCTTCGGCGCCTACCGGATCAGCATGTCGGAGTCCGACTATGCGCGCGAGATCGAGAGCTCTCTGTCGGCCTATCAGGGCAACGCTCGCTATTTCGCCCTGACCGGCACCAGGGAAGCGGAAATCGCTGCCGAAGACGCCCGGCGCCTGCTCGAGCGGACGATCACGGCGGCCAAGACCGAGACTTCGACGTTGAATTGGCAGCAGTCGATCAAGGATCTGTTCGAGGCGTACCGCACCTATACCGATTCCTTCAACAAGGTGTTGGCGTTGCGATCGGAAATCGGCCGGCTCGGCGTGAAGCTCGCGGACCAGGGGCGCGCGATCGGTCCGCGCCTTGCCGAGGGGAAGATGACCACCGCCTCGATGGAGCGGTTCGAGACGATCAATCGGCTCGTGGCGGCCGAGCTGCTGCATCACGACGCCGCGCTCGCGCAGGACGCCTCGCGGCGGCTGGAAGCGATGGGTCGCGCGGTCGAGCGTGGCGAGCTGCGAGCGACGGATGCCATTGGCGACAAGGTGCTGGGCGATCTCATGGCGTCGTATCGCGACGGCTTTTCCACGGTGGTCGCCGCGGGACAGGAGATTGATCGCCTGATGGATGGCATGTGGAAGCTGCGCCACAGCCTGTCGGGAGCCGCCGCTTCGCTCAAGCGCGTGGCGCTCGCCGAGCAAGTGGACGCGGAGAGAAAGACCGCCGAGCAGATCGCCAGCGGCCAATCGGTGGTGGTCGCGCTCGCGCTTGCCTCGATTGCGGCCGGGCTCGTGCTTTCCTTTGCGATCGGGCGCGGCATTGCCGGGCCCGTCGTCGCGATGTGCAGCTCGATGATCGAGCTTGCCAAGGGGCGGTATGAAATCGTGCTGCCGGGTCTTGGCCGGCGCGACGAGGTCGGCAAGATGGCCGGCGCCGTCGAGATGTTCAAGCGGCAGGCGATCGAGCGTGCCGAACGCGAAGCGGCCGAGATCGAGGAACGCAACAGATCCGCGGTCGAGCTTCGCCGCGCCGAGCTTGCAAAATTCGCCGGCAGTTTCGAGGTTGCGGTCGGCGACATCGTCAATGGCATCTCGGACTCGGCCCAGCAGCTCGAAGTCGCGGCCTCGACCTTGTCGCGCAACGCGGGAGCGACGGGCGAATTGACCGGCGCCGTCGTCGGCGCATCACGGGAGTCTTCGGACGGGATACGCTCCGTCGCGGCAGCGTCGGAGGAATTGTCGCTCTCGATCAACGAGATCCGGGCGCAGGTGCAGAGCTCGCGCGACATTTCCGAGAACGCAGTGGTACAGGCCCGGAGCACGGATACCCGCATGACCACGCTCGCTGCGGCCTCGGAGCGGATCGGTGATGTCGTAAAGCTGATCACTGCCATCGCCGAGCAGACCAACTTGCTTGCGCTCAATGCCACCATCGAAGCCGCCCGGGCGGGAGACGCCGGGCGCGGCTTTGCCGTGGTCGCTTCCGAGGTGAAATCGCTCGCAAGCCAGACGGCACGCGCGACGGAGGAGATCGGCTCCCATATCCAGGGCATGCAACAGGCAACGGGTGAATCGATCGCGGCGATCAAGACGATTGCCGGCACCATCGGTGAGATATCGGCGATTTCAGGGTCGATCGCCTCGGCCGTAGACCAGCAGACCGCGACGACGCAGGAGATCGCGCGGAGCGCGCAGCAGGTGGCATCCGGTACCTCACAGGTGTCGGCAAACCTGGAACAGGTCAATCGCGAAGCGACAGAGACCGGCTCCGCCGCGTCTGCGGTACTGCGATCGGCGCGCGGGCTCACCGAGGCGAGCCAGCGCCTGCGCGCCGAGCTCGATCGGTTCATGGCCAACGTCGCTGCCTGACGGGCGAGGTCGGCGGGAATCGGCGGGCGGGCGATTGCGCAGGTGTGGGTGTCCCATGTAGTGAACGAGACGGTCCGCGGCGCCGTCGCGGCCCCAGCGCTACCTGAGGGATTTGTCGATGAACCCTGGTCCGGATCTCGCCGACTTTACGCTGCATCCGCAGCGCGATGCGGTGCTGAGCGAGGTGCACGCCCGCCCGTTCACGCGGCTGACCGCCCCGCTCGGCGTGCTGCGGTTGGCATTTCTCAGCCAGGGCGATGTCGCCGCGGCCGATCGGCAAAGCTTCGCGGCGTTTTGCGCAGCGCACGAACTTCCCGCGCCGGACGCCTCGGCCAAACACCATCAGGTGACGATCGGCGCAATCATGCTGCGCTGGGAACAGCATTCCGAATTCACGACGTTCACCTGGATCTGGAGCCGCGCGAGCTCCGCGCAGCCGTTCGGTGCCATGGACAAGGAGCTTGCCGCCTTGATCCGCGCGCTGCCGCAGGCCGGACAATTGCTGGTCGCACTCAAGCTGGAGGTCGAGCAGACATCGGCCGCGGTCGAGCGCGCCGAGCAGCTGTTCGAGAGGGGCAGCCTCGCCATGGCCACTGTGCGCAGCGGTCCGGCCGTCGTCGCCTCCGACTTCCGCGCTGACGAGCAGGGTTTTGTGCGCATCCTGGTCTGCAACGACGGCCTGTCGCCGGGCCGTCTGGGCGCGCTGGTGCAGCGCGTGCTGGAGATCGAGACCTATCGGACGCTGGCCCTGCTCGGCCTGCCGGCCGCGCTCGAGCTGGCGCCGTCGGTCGATCATATCGGGCGCCGGCTGGTCGAGGTGCTCGAGGAGATGCAGGGCTCGGCGGATCTCAAGCTCAACAACCACCTCTTGACCGAGCTGACGGAGCTTGCCGCCACGCTCGAGCGCGGCGCAGCCGGCAGCCTGTTCCGGTTCGGGGCCAGCCGGGCCTATTACGACATCGTGCAGGCGCGCCTTGCGGTGATCGAGGGCGGCGAGATCGCGGGCTATCCGACCTGGTCGTCGTTTCTCGCCCGCCGGATGGCGCCGGCGATGCGGACCTGTGTTGCCCTTGGGGAGCGCCAGGCCGATTTGTCGATCAAGCTCGCGCGCGCCGCCGACCTCCTGCGCACCCGCGTCGACGTCGAGCTCGAGGAGCAGAACCGCGACCTCCTGCGGTCGATGAACGAGCGCACCAGGCTGCAACTGCGCCTGCAAAGCACCGTCGAGGGCCTGTCGGTGGCGGCGATCGGCTATTACGTCGTCAGCCTGTTCGGCTATCTTGCCAAGGGCGCGCATGACGGCGGCCTGCATGTCGAGCCGTCGCTGGCGACCGCGTTGTTCGTGCCGGTGGCGGTCGGCGTGATCTGGATCGTCACGCACCGGATCCGCCAGCGGCACCTGAAGCATGAGGGCGGGACGTCGGACGGACAGGATTGAGTTCCCTCAAGCCGGGGCCTTGCTCTTGTGCTAGGAGCGGCCGATGCTCGGGGGCTTTGGGATCGGAGCCTTCAGGAGGAGCCATGAGCCGATCGGATGGGATGACCAACGTGCTTTGGCTGCAGGGCGCAAGCTGCGGCGGCTGCACCATGTCGATCCTGGAAAGCGGCGCCTCCGGCTGGTTCGACGAGCTCAGGCAGTTCGGCATCAATCTCTTGTGGCATCCCTCGGTCAGTGAGGAGACCGGCGAGGAAGCGGTCGAGGTGCTGCAATCGGTGCTGGACGGCGAGGTGCCGCTCGATCTGCTGCTGCTCGAAGGCTCCGTCGCGCGCGGCCCGAACGACAGCGGCCGCTTCAACATGCTCGCGGGCACCGGCCGCTCGGTCTATCGCTGGATGCTCGATCTCGCGCCGCGGGCGGACTATGTGGTCGCGGTCGGAAGCTGCGCGGCCTATGGCGGCGTGCCGGCGGCGGGCATTAATCCGACCGACGCGGTCGGCCTGCAATTCGAGGGCGCCGAGTCCGGCGGCGCGCTCGGTGCCGGCTTCCGCTCCCGGCTCGGCCTGCCGGTGATCAACATTGCCGGCTGCGCGCCGCATCCGGGCTGGATGATGGAAACCATTTTGGCACTGACGGCCAAAGACCTGTCCGCGACCGATCTCGATGGTTACGGGCGGCCGAAATTCATCGCCAACCATCTCGCCCATCACGGCTGCTCGCGCAACGAGTTCTACGAGTTCAAGGCCAGCGCCGAGACGATGTCCGAGCGCGGCTGCCTGATGGAGCATCTCGGCTGCAAGGCGACGCAGGCGGTCGGCGACTGCAACCAGCGCTCGTGGAACGGCGGTGGCTCCTGCACCAAGGGCGGCTATGCCTGCATCGCCTGCACCTCGCCGGGCTTCGAGGGCGCGCAGAATTTCCTGGAGACCGCCAAGCTTGCCGGCATCCCCGTCGGCCTGCCGACCGATATGCCGAAAGCCTGGTTCGTGGCGCTGGCCGCCTTGTCGAAATCGGCAACGCCGCGGCGCGTGCGGCTGAACGCGACCGCCGATCACGTGGTCGTGCCGCCCGGCCGTCCGACAGGCAAGCGCACCCCATGACCCGGATCACGATCGGCCCGTTCAACCGCGTCGAAGGCGATCTCGAGGTGCGGCTCGACGTCGAGGGCGGCCGCGTCGCGCGGGCCGAGGTCACCGCGCCGCTCTATCGCGGCTTCGAGCAGATCCTGGAAGGGCGGCCGCCGCTCGATGCGCTGGCGCTCGCGCCGCGGATCTGCGGCATCTGCTCGGTCTCGCAGTCGGTGGCGGCTGCAGTCGCGCTTCGCCACGCCATGGGAATCGAAGCCGCGCCGAACGGGCTGCTCGCCACCAACATCGCGCACGCGGCCGAGAATGCGGCCGACCACCTCACGCATTTCTACATCTTCTTCATGCCGGACTTCGCCCGCGAGGCCTATGCTGCGCACCCCTGGCACGAGGCGACCCGCGAGCGTTTTGCGGCGACGCGCGGCAGTGCCGCGCGCGATGCCCTGCCGGCGCGGGCGCGGCTGCTCGAGACCATGGGCATCATAGCCGGCAAATGGCCGCACAGCCTGGCATTCCAGCCCGGCGGCACGACGCGGGCGATCGATCTTGGCGAGCGCGTGCGGCTGTTCTCGATCGCTGCAGCCTTCCGCTCGTTCCTGGAGCGCATTGTCTTCGCGGATACGCTGGACAACGTCTTGTCGATCTCGACCGCCGAAGAGCTCGATCGCTGGCGGGACGGCCGCGGCGGCGATTTCGCGCACTTCCTCCGGCTCGCGGACGCGCTGTCCCTGAGCGAGCTCGGCAAGGGACCGGGGCTGCTGATGAGCTATGGCGCCTATCATGGCGCCGAGGCCGAGTTGTTTCCGCGCGGCCTGTTCGGGCCACGCGCCATGATCGAGCCGCTGCCGCTGGCGCAGATCACCGAGGACGTCTCGCACGCCTGGATGCGGGATTCATCCGCCGATCCCGCGCACAGCACCACGGTGCCGGATCCGGACAAGGTGAGCGCCTATAGCTGGTGCAAGGCGCCGCGGCTGTCCGGCCAGCCGATCGAGGTCGGCGCGATCGCGCGCCAGACGGTGGCAGGGCAGCCGCTGATCAATGACCTCGTCAGGGCGAGCGGCACCAACGTTCGCAACCGCGTGATCGCGCGACTGATCGAGCTCGCGCGCATCGCGCTCGCGATGGAGCAGTGGACGCGTGCGTTGAAGCTGTCGGAGCCGTTCTGCAATCCTTCGCAGGCGATGCCCGACGGCGCTTACGTCGGGCTGGTCGAGGCCGCGCGCGGCAGTCTCGGGCACTGGATGGCGGTGCGCGGCGGCAAGATCGAGCGCTACCAGATCATCGCGCCCACCACCTGGAATTTCTCGCCGCGCGATTCCTTCGACGTCGGCGGCCCCCTGGAGCAGGCGCTGGTCGGTACCGATGTCGGCGATGCCGGACCGCGTGCCGTCGCGATCCAGCATATCGTCCGCTCGTTCGATCCCTGCATGGTGTGCACCGCGCATTAGCTCTTCACCTCTCCCCGCTTGCGGCAGGGCAATGGCATTTTGTGCGCCCTGAGTGCACGCCTCGTCCTTCGAGACGACCGCTTCGCGGTCCCCTCAGGATGAGGCTAAGTGGCATCGGTGCTCGTTGAAACTGCTACTGCGCATTCCGTCCTCATCCTGAGGGCCCGCCAACGGCGGGCGTCTCGAAGGATGGCCACAGGGAAATTGCCTTCATATGCGATTGCCCTGCCGCTTGCGGGGGGAGGTCGGCGCGAAGCGCCGCGTGAGGGGGACTCTCCGCGAGCCAAACTCTCACCTTCCGCGCGGAGGCGGCCCTCGCACCCCGACCCTCTCAGCGCGAGCGAAGCTCGTCGCATCCCCGTAAGAACGGGGAGAGGGAGGAAAAATAGATCCGGAAACTTTGTTGCCGCCTGCAAATCGAATTGTTTCCGCTTCTCGCGCGCTCGGCACCTCGCGTACCGCTCATTTGAGAAATTCAAACGCGCAACGTTTTGGAATTTCTCCACTTTTGAATCACTCCAGGCTGTTGGCCTGCTTCTTGCTGTCCTTCGGCATCGAAAAGTCAAAGCCGAAGACGGGAGGATTCATGGGCGCGGCGACGGAGACGTTTTACAGCGTGATCAGACGGCAAGGGATCACGCGTCGAAGCTTTCACAAATTCTGCAGCCTGACGGCGACGAGCCTCGGGCTCGGCCCGCTGGCGGCGAGCCGCATTGCGAATGCGCTCGAGACCAAGCCGCGCGTGCCCGTTATCTGGATGCACGGCCTCGAATGCACCTGCTGCTCGGAGAGCTTCATCCGCTCCGCGCATCCGCTGGTGAAGGATGCCGTGCTGTCGATGATCTCGCTCGACTACGATGACACCATCATGGCCGCCGCCGGTCACCAGGCCGAAGCGATCCTCGAGGAGACCCGCGCCAAGTACAAGGGACAATACGTTCTTGCGGTCGAAGGCAATCCGCCGCTGAACGAGGGCGGCATGTTCTGCATCGACGGCGGCAAGCCGTTCGTCGAGAAGCTGAAGGTGATGGCCGAGGACGCCATGGCGATCATCGCCTGGGGCGCCTGCGCCTCCTGGGGCTGCGTGCAGGCGGCCAAGCCCAATCCGACCCAGGCGACCCCGATCGACAAGGTCATCACCAACAAGCCGATCATCAAGGTGCCGGGCTGTCCGCCGATCGCGGAAGTCATGACCGGCGTCGTCACCTTCATCACCACCTTCGGCAAATTGCCAGAGCTCGACCGCCAGGGCCGGCCGAAGATGTTCTACTCGCAGCGCATCCACGACAAGTGCTACCGGCGCCCGCATTTCGATGCCGGCCAGTTCGTCGAGGAGTGGGACGACGAGGCCGCGCGCAAGGGCTATTGCCTCTACAAGATGGGCTGCAAGGGTCCGACCACCTACAACGCCTGCTCGACGGTACGCTGGAACGGCGGCGTGTCCTTCCCGATCCAGTCGGGCCATGGCTGCATCGGCTGCTCGGAGGACGGCTTCTGGGACAAGGGCTCGTTCTACGACCGCCTCACCAACATCAAGCAATTCGGCATCGAGAAGAACGCGGACCAGATCGGCATGGCGGCGGCCGGCGCCGTCGGGGCCGCGGTCGCGGCGCATGCGGCGGTGACGGCGGTGAAGCGCCTCGCCAGCAAGCGCGAAGACGCCAAGCAAGATCATTAATCGATTTCAGGAAGCGCGAACGATGGGCATCCAGACACCTAACGGGTTCAAGCTCGACAATTCCGGCAAGCGCGTGGTCGTCGATCCGCTCACCCGGATCGAAGGTCACCTTCGCGTCGAGGTCAATGTCGACTCCGACAACGTGATCCGCAACGCGGTCTCCACCGGCACGATGTGGCGTGGTATCGAGACCATTCTGAAGGGTCGCGATCCGCGCGATGCCTGGGCGTTTACGGAGCGGATCTGCGGCGTCTGCACGGGAACGCACGCGCTCACCTCGGTGCGCGCGGTCGAGAACGCGCTTTCCATCACCATTCCGGACAACGCCAACTCGATCCGCAACATCATGCAGCTTTGCCTGCAGGTGCACGATCACCTCGTGCACTTCTATCACCTGCATGCGCTGGACTGGGTCGACATCGTCTCGGCGCTCAAGGCCGATCCGAAGGCGACCTCGGTGCTGGCGCAGTCGATCTCGTCCTGGCCGTTGTCCTCGCCGGGTTATTTCAAGGACCTGCAGATCCGGCTCACCAAGTTCGTCGAGTCCGGCCAGCTCGGTCCGTTCAAGAACGGCTATTGGGGCCATGCCGCCTACAAGCTGCCGCCCGAAGCCAATCTGATGGCGGTCGCGCATTATCTCGAGGCGCTCGATTTCCAGAAGGAGATCGTCAAGGTCCACACCATCTACGGCGGCAAGAACCCGCATCCGAACTGGCTGGTCGGCGGCGTGCCCTGCGCCATCAACGTCGACGGCACCGGTGCGGTCGGCGCCATCAACATGGAGCGGCTCAACCTCGTCTCCTCGATCATCGACCGCTGCATCGAATTCACCGAGAAGGTGTATCTGCCCGATGTCGTCGCGATCGGCTCGTTCTACAAGGACTGGCTCTATGGCGGCGGCCTGTCCGGCAAGAGCGTGATGTCCTATGGCGACATCCCCGAGACGGCCAACGATTACTCGGCGAAGAGCCTGAAGCTTCCGCGCGGCGTGATCCTCAACGGCAATCTCAACGAGGTGCTGCCGATCGATCACGGCGATCCCGAGCAGATTCAGGAGTTCGTCACGCACTCCTGGTACAAATACCCCGACGAGTCCAAGGGATTGCATCCCTGGGACGGCGTCACCGAGCCGAACTACGTGCTCGGTCCCAACGCCAAGGGCACCAAGACCGACATCAAGGAGCTCGACGAGGGCGGCAAGTACTCCTGGATCAAGGCGCCGCGCTGGCGCGGCAACGCCGTCGAGGTCGGGCCGCTCGCGCGCTACATCATCGGCTACGCCCAGAACAAGCCCGAGTTCAAGGAGCCGACCGAGAAGCTGCTCAAGACGCTCGGCCTGCCGGTGTCCGCCCTGTTCTCCACGCTCGGGCGCACCGCCGCGCGCGCGCTGGAATGCGAATGGGCCGCGCACCAGATGCGCTACTTCCAGGACAAGCTGGTGGCGCGCATCAAGGCCGGCGACAGCTCCACCGCCAATGTCGAGAAGTGGAAGCCGGAGAGCTGGCCGAAGGAAGCCAAGGGCTACGGCTTCACCGAGGCGCCGCGCGGCGCACTCGCGCACTGGATCAAGATCAAGGAGACCAAGATCGACAATTACCAGTGCGTGGTGCCGACCACATGGAACGGCTCGCCGCGGGATCCCAAGGGCAATATCGGCGCCTTCGAGGCCTCGCTGATGGATACGCCGATGGCGAATCCGGAGCAGCCGCTCGAGATCCTGCGCACCATCCACTCCTTCGACCCGTGCCTGGCTTGCTCGACCCATGTGATGAGCCCGGACGGCCAGGAGATGGCGACCGTCAAGGTCAGATAGGGAGGCGAAACCATGATGGATGCAGTTGCTCCAACCTCCGAAGCCAAGCCCGACCTGACGGCGATCGCCGCCGACGCCGCCGGAGAACAGGCGGTGGGCCGGCCCACCGTCTACGTCTACGAGGCGCCGGTGCGGATCTGCCATTGGGTGAATGCGGTCTCGATCCTGGTCCTGATGGTGACCGGCTATCTGATCGGCACGCCATTGCCGACGGTCGCCGGGGAGGCCTCCGACAACTTCGTGATGGGCTATATCCGCTTTGCCCATTTCGCGGCGGGGCAGGTGCTGGCGGTGTTCTTCCTCGCCCGCATCCTGTGGGCCTTCGTCGGCAACCACCATTCGCGGCAGATCTTCTACATTCCCGTGCATCGCGCGCAGTTCTGGAAGGAGGTCCTGCACGAGATCCGCTGGTACGCGTTCCTGGAGCGCGAGCCGAAGATGTATGTCGGCCACAATCCGCTGGCGCAGACCGCGATGTTCACGGGCTTCACGTTGTTCGTGGCCTTTATGATCGTCACCGGCTTTGCGCTCTATTCGGAGGGCACCGGGATCGACAGCTGGCAGCACAAGCTGTTCGGCTGGGTGTTCGCGATCTGGCCGAACAGCCAGGATGTGCACACCTGGCATCATCTCGGCATGTGGGCGCTGGTGATGTTCGTGCTGGTGCACATCTACGCCGCGATCCGCGAAGACATCATGTCGCGCCAGAGCATCATCTCCTCGATGGTCTCCGGCGAGCGGCAGTTCCGCGACTGAAAAAGAGAAGTGAGACCGATGCCGACATCCTCGCCAAACAACCGCACCCTGGTGCTCGGCATCGGCAACATCCTGTGGGCCGACGAAGGCTTTGGCGTGCGCGCGGTGGAGGAATTCCACCGCCGCTACACCGTGCCCGACAACGTCACCATCCTCGACGGCGGCACTCAGGGTCTCTATCTCGTCAACTATCTCGAGGAGGCTGACTGTCTGATCGTGTTCGACGCGATCGATTACGGGCTCGAGCCGGGACGCTTGAAGCTCGTGCGCGATGACGAGGTGCCGCGTTTCACCGGCGCCAAGAAGATGAGCCTGCACCAGACCGGTTTCCAGGAGGTGATCTCCGCGGCCGACCTGCTCGGCCGCTGCCCGAAGCATCTGGCGCTGATCGGCTGTCAGCCGCTCGATCTGGAGGACTGGGGCGGGCCGCTGACGCAGCCGGTGCGCGATCAGATCGCGCCGGCGATTGAACTTGCCTGCGAGGTGCTGGCCGGCTGGGGCGTCGCGGTGACCCCGCGCAGCGAGCCGTTGCCGGCCTCCGAGCGGCTGCTCACCAACGACATCGATCATCTCAGCTACGAGATGCGGCCGGCCTGATCGCCGTGGGAGAGTATCGCGATGTGCCTCGGCCTGCCGATGACGATTGTCGAGACGGATGGTGTCTCCGCCCTCTGCGAATTCCGCGGCGAGCAGCGTCGCGTCTCCATGCTGCTGCTGTCCAATCCTCCGGTCGGCGCCAAGGTGCTGGTCTATATCGACACCGCGATCCGGATGCTCGATGAGGAGGAGGCGCGCCTGATCGCGGATGCGATCGAAGGCCTCGGCGCGGCACTCAACGGCGAGGATTGCGACCGCTTCTTCGCCGACCTCATCGACCGCGAGCCGCAGCTCCCCGAGCACCTTCGGCTCGATTAGGCCGGCTACAGCCGCCCCCATCAAGCGCTACGACATCAGGACTCGCATCGGGCTTGCGGGCGCCGCGACGCGGCTGGAAGCTAACTTTCTATCTGCAAAGATAGTTCGCGCTCGATATGGAAAGTATGTTTGCATTGAAACTTGCCTTGCCACCCGTGTCCGAAAATAACTGATCCAGATCAATGAGATAAATCCGGAAAGGCGATAGTCGATCCTGGCACGTGCCTTGCTAACCTCTAATCCGAGCAGAATCATAAGCTTGTCAGGGGAGGTCTGATGGAATTCCAGGAGGGAAGGCAGGATCTGGCGCGGCGCGGCCTGCCCGAGATCGATGCCGCAACGGTCGATGGGTTTCTCCGCGCGGTCGACGGAGCCGGCGCCATCGCGGTGCTGTTGTCGGCGGGCGATCCCAAGCGCTTCCCGGAGGCCATCGACGTTGCGGTGGTGCTGCCGGAGCTGATCGACGCCTTCCAGGGACGGCTGCGTGGTGCGGTGATCGCGCGCGCGGCCGAGGCCGAGCTCGGCCAGCGATTTGGCGTGCGCGTGCAGCCGACGCTGATCTTCGTCGCCAAGGGCGAGACGCTCGGGCTGATCGCCAAGATCCAGGACTGGTCGGTCTATATCGATCGCATCACCAAGCTGATCGACCGACCGCGCGGTCAGAGCGCGGCCGTCGCGGCCACCATCATTCCCCAGCATCGCGGACAGGGTGTCGAATTATGAAAGCCGGTTTCTGGACTGCGCCGGAAGGTGCCGAGCAGCCGATCAGCGTGTTTCCGATCGGCGAGGAGAGTCTGAATGCCGCGAGCGGCAGCCTGACCGCCGCCGGCGCCCTGGCCAAACTCGCCACGCTCGACAGCGCCGAGCTCGCCAGGAGTTGCCCGAATGCGGTGGAGCTGCTGTCGAAGGTGGCGGATGTGATCGCCGGGCAGAAGGCCGATGCGCCGACGCAGCTGTTCCGGCTCGGCAATCTCAACGATCTCGAGCGACGGCTGATCGCCGACGTGCTCGGCGAGGGCGAGGTGGCCGGCGTCGTCGCGCTGCCGGACGGCTCGCTGGCGCAGATCCAGGAATCGGTGCTCGCCGGTCTCTGGCGCGTCAGGATCGAGACCGACGGCCATCACGAATATCTCGAGGTCGGCGCCATCCCCGAGATCGTGAAGCGCGCGGCCGCCGATCTGACATCCGCCGATTTCGAGATCGGGCAGCCGCCGGAAGGCGCCATGAACGTGCTGCCGGTGCTCGCGGAGATCCGCGAGCGTGCGCTGGCCTGGCGGCCCGGCGCCCGCTCGCAGATCATCAATTTCACGCTGCTGCCGATGAGTCCCATCGACATGAGCTTCCTGCAGCAGACGATCGGGAACGGGCCGATCCAGCTCGTCTCGCGCGGCTACGGCACCTGCCGTGTGCTCGCGACCGGAATCCGCAACGTCTGGTCGGTGCAGTTCTTCAACGCCATGGACACCATCATCCTCGATACGCTCGAGGTCGGCGGCGTGCCCACGGTCGCGATCGCGGCGGACGAGGATTTCGAAGACTCGGCCGAGCGCCTCAAGGAAATCATCGAGGCCTACTTCAAATGAGCGGATTCGAGAATTTCGGCGTGCGCCAGGATGTCACCGAGGTCACGCGGCTGGAATGCGGCATCTGCTGGACCGTCTATGATCCCGTGGACGGCGACGAGGTCGCGCAGATCGCGCCCGGCACGCCGTTTGCCGCGCTGCCGGAGGACTGGCACTGTCCGAACTGCGACGCCCCCAAAGCCAAATTCATGGCGATCGAGTCATGACGGGCGAGGCGCATAGGCTGCCGACCGACGCCGATGCGGCTGCATGGGGCGGACGGCTGGCCGATGCCTATCGCGAGATCGGCGATCGGGCGATGCGCGACCTGCCGATCTACAACGATGCGCTCGGCGTCGAGGCGGTCGGTTTTTGTGTGTTCAATGGGCAGATCGTCGGCATCATGGTCACGCCGTGGTTCATGAATGTGGTGATGCCGGCAGACCAGGTGGCGCGGGATGCCATGGGCGCAAGCCTGCGCGTCCGTCTGCCCGCCGGCGACATCGAGTTCGCGCTCGGCGAGGTCGCGCCCGTGGGCCGCATTGCGAGCTGCTCGCTGTTCTCGCCGATGTTCGCCTTCGCCGACATGCCAGCGGCGCTTGCGACGGCGGAAGCCGCGCTAGCCGAGCTGATGCTGCCGGCCGACAGCGAGGAAGCGGTTCGCCGCCGCGCCCCCGCGACGCCTGCGATCGACCGGCGCAATTTTCTGCGTGGCGTTCTGACGGAGCGGGGCGGATGAACCTGGCCTTCCGCAACGAGATCGCCATCACGGTGCTGCTCTCGGGCGGTGCGATCGCCGACGTCAAGGTCGAGCCGCGCAGCCGGCCGCCATTGACGCGTCTGTTTGCGGGAAAGCAGGCGGCCTCGCTGCTCGCGGTGCTGCCGCGGTTGTTCTCGCTTTGCTCGGCGGCGCACCAGGTGGCGTATCTCTCGGCGGTCGAAGCCGCGCGCGGCGAAGATGCTGCGCTCACGACGGTGCGCCGCCGCGTCACGGCCGTCATTGCGGAGCGGCTGACGGAATTGTTGCGAAGCCTGTTCATCGGGCGGCTCCCGCTCGATGGTGCGCGAGCCGCGTCCGTGCGCGCCATGATGCAGGCGGGTGCGGTGCTCTGCGGCGGCGTCGACGAGGCCGGGCCGGACTCGCCGCGGCGCGAGGCGGTGCTTCAGATCAAGTCCGCTCTCCGCGAGCTTGGGATTGCGGGCGAAGATCCGGCGCCCGGCAGCATGCTCGCAGCGTATCTCGCCGACCTCGACGGTGAGGCATTGTCGTCGCCGACGGCCGAGCAGTCATTTCTGACGGCGGCTGACGATCTCGAAATCGTCACGCGGCTGTTGCGTGACGGCGCGCACTATTCCGATGCGCCCGAACTCCATGGCCGGATTCCCGAGACCGGTGTCTGGGCCCGCAGGCGGCAGCCGGTCCTGCCGCCGGGCGCGGGCCCTGCCGAGCGTCTCAAGGCGCGGATTGCCGAGGTGGTTCGGCTCTGCGCCTGGCTCGAGGACGACGAGCAGGATCGCGACGACGGCCTCGTCGCGGCGTATCGTCTCGGCAGTGGCAAGGGCGCGGCCGCGGTCGAATGCGCGCGCGGCCGGCTCTATCACGCCGTCGAGCTCGATCCGGGGGATCGCATCGCCCGCTTCGAATTCCTGGCGCCGACCGAATGGAATTTTCATGCGCGCGGGCCGCTGGTCCGCAGCCTCAAGGGCGCGGTGCCCGCGCCCGGGCGGCGGGGACAGGATGCGGTGCGCGCGCTGGTCGATTCCTTCGATCCATGCGTCGGCTTCAATCTCAGCTTCCGCGAGGCCGGCCATGCATGAAATGGCGCTGTGCGAGGGCATCATCGGGATCGTGGAGGACGAGGCGCGCAAGCGCTCGTTCTCGAAGGTGAAGGTGGTGTGTCTCGAGATCGGCGTGCTCAGCCATGTCGCGCCGGAAGCGTTGCAGTTCTGCTTCGAGGCCGTTGCCGCGCGGACCATCGCGCAAGGCGCAAGGCTCGAGATCATCGAGACGCCGGGGACAGCCTGGTGCATGGCCTGCTCGAGTAGCGTCGAGATCAGGCAGCGTTACGAGCCGTGTCCGTCCTGCGGCAGCCATCAATTGCAGGTGACCGGCGGCGAAGAGATGCGTGTGAGAGAACTGGAGGTCGATTGATGTGCACGGTCTGTGGCTGTAGCGACGGCAAGACGTCCATCGAACATGCGCATGATCATCATCATGGGCACGACGGGCATCACCATGATCACGACCATGCTCACGACGGGCATCACCACCATCACGGCCACGGACATCACCATGGCGCGGTCCATGATCATGCGCCGGCGGACGCCGGCCTGCTCGATCGCGGCGCCAACCCGGCCGGGCAGACGATTGCCGGCCTGAGCAGCGACCGCATCATCCAGGTCGAGCGCGACATTCTCGGCAAGAACGACAGCCTGGCCACCGCCAATCGCGCCCGCTTCCGCGCCGACGAGGTGCTTGCCTTCAACCTTGTGTCGAGCCCCGGCGCCGGAAAGACCTCTCTGCTGGTCCGCGCCGTGTCGGAATTGAAGGACAGTTTCCCGGTCGGCGTCATCGAGGGCGACCAGCAGACCTCCAACGACGCCGAGCGCATCCGTGCCACCGGCGTCGCGGCGATCCAGGTCAACACCGGCAAGGGCTGTCATCTCGATGCGGCCATGGTCGGTGAGGCCTACGACCGACTGCCCTGGCTGAACGGCGGCCTCCTCTTCATCGAGAATGTCGGAAATCTGGTTTGTCCCGCCGCGTTCGACCTCGGCGAGGCCTGCAAGATCGTGGTGTTCTCGACCACCGAGGGCGAGGACAAGCCGCTCAAATACCCCGACATGTTCGCAGCCTCATCCTTGATGCTGATCAACAAGATCGATCTCGCGCCGGTGCTTGATTTCGATCTCGCCAGGACTGTCGAGTATGCGCGGCGGGTCAATCCTGAGATAGAGGTGCTGACGGTGTCGGCGCGTACGGGCGAAGGATTTTCGGCCTTCTATGCCTGGATCCGCAAGCGCTGGGCGAAGCTGAAGCAGACCGGAATGGTGGCACAGGGATGATGGGCGGCGAGGCCACGGCACGAGACGGCAAGAGGCTGCGCCTGCACGTGCGCGGTGCCGTGCAGGGCGTCGGCTTTCGTCCCTACGTCTATGGTCTCGCCACACGCTACCGCCTTGGCGGTTTCGTCGCCAACGATCCGCACGGCGTCGTCATCGAGATCGAAGGCGACCGCACCTCCGACTTCGTCACAGCCCTGCCGCTGGAGAAGCCGCCGCTGGCGCGCATCGACCAGATTTCAGTGCAGCCGATCGGCGCCGTCGCGAGCGGCGCGTTCTGCATCCGCGCCAGCGAGCAGGGCAGGGTGTCGACCCGGATCGTCGCGGACGCTGCGACCTGCTCGGACTGCCTGGGCGAGCTGTTCGATCCGGCGAGCCGCTTCCACCTCTATCCCTTCGTCAACTGCACCCATTGCGGTCCGCGCTACACCATCGCCGAGCGGCTGCCCTATGATCGCGCCGCGACCGCGATGAAGCGCTTCGCCATGTGCGCGGCCTGCGCCGCCGACTATGCCGATCCGGCAAGCCGCCGTTTCCATGCCGAGGCGATCGCCTGCCCGCAATGTGGCCCGCGGCTCAGCCATGACATCGCGGAGATCGCGGCTGCGATCGCCGCGGGCAGCATCGTGGCGATCAAGGGCCTCGGCGGCTACCAGCTGCTCTGCGATGCCCGCGATGATGAGGCCGTCGCGCGGCTGCGGCAACGCAAGCATCGCGACCAGAAGCCGTTTGCCGTGATGATCGGTTCGAAGGACGTCGTTGCCGAGATCGCCGAGGCCAGTGCTGCCGAGCTTGCCTTGCTCGAGACGACGGCGCGGCCGATCGTGCTGATGAATTCGCGCCGGCGCCTCGCGCCCGCGATCGCGCCAAAACTGACGCGAATTGGCATCATGCTGCCGGTCAGCCCGCTGCATCACCTGATCTTCCATGCCCTGCAATCTACCCATCCCCGCAGCGGCGAGAGCTGGGTCATCGTTGCGACCAGCGCCAATCCCGGTGGCGAGCCGCTCCTGATCGACAATGGCGAGGCCGAGCGGCGCCTTGCCGGCATCGCCGACCTCATCGTCACCCATGACCGCGACATCGTCACCCGCGCCGACGATTCCGTCGCATCGGTCGTCGCGGGCCGGACGCAATTCATCCGGCGTGCCCGCGGCTATGTTCCCGACCCGGTGCGCCTCGCGCGATCCGTCCCGCCGGTCCTCAGCGTCGGCGGCGCCCTGAAATCGACCGTGACGGTGACGCGCGGCAACGAGGCCTTCGTCTCCCAGCACATCGGCGATCTCGACACCGCCGAAGGCGTCCGCTTCTTCGAGGAGACGGTACGGCATCTGCTCTCGACGCTGGACGTCGATCCCGTCGTCGTCGCCCATGATCTGCATCCGAACATGGCTTCCACCCGCTTTGCCGAAGCGAGCGGAAAACGGCTGATCGCCGTCCAGCATCACCACGCCCATGCGGCCTCCGTGATGGCCGAACATGGTTTCGAGGGACCGGCGCTGGCGCTGGTGCTCGACGGCTTCGGCCATGGCAGCGATGGCGGCAATTGGGGTGGCGAGCTGCTCGCCTGCGAGGGCGCGCGCTTCCGGCGGCTCGGTCATCTCGCTCCGCTCAGGATGCCCGGCGGCGACCGCGCCGCGCGCGAGCCGTGGCGGATGGCCGCGAGCGTGCTGCATGATTTGCGGCGCGGCGCCGACATTGCATGCCGCTTTGCGGCGCAGCCGCAGGCGGCGCGCCTCTCCGCCTTGCTCGACCAGCGCGACCTGCCGACGACGACCAGCGCCGGCCGGCTGTTCGACGCAGTGGCCGGACTTCTCGAGGTCCAGGCGGTGCAGAGCTACGAGGGCGAGGCCGCGATGAAGCTGGAAGCGCTGGTTCGCCGGCCGCGCGTCGAGGCGGGCGGCTGGGCGATCGAGAAGGGCGTGCTCTCGCTTGTCCCGCTGCTTGGACGTCTCGCCAATGGCCCCGATCCGGTCGACGGTGCCGAGCTCTTCCACGGCACGTTTGCCGCCGCCTGTGTCGACTGGATCGTCCGCGCGGCGCGCCAGACCGGGATCACGACCGTCGCCTTGAGCGGCGGCTGCTTGCTTAACGCGATCATCAGCGCTGAGATCGAGCGCGGCTGCATCACTGCCGGCCTCACGCCGCTGCTGCCCCGCCAGCTGCCGCCCAATGATGGCGGCCTCAGCCTGGGGCAGGCCTGGGTCGCCGCCCTTCAACTCCTCGAACACCAAGGCCTGGAAGGAACTGCCTGATGTGTCTCGCCATACCCGCGGAGGTCACAAGACTCCTGCCTGACGAGATGGCCGTCGTCTCCATCGACGGCGTCAGCAAGGAGATTTCCGTCGCCCTGATCGAGGATCTCGCGGTCGGCGACTATGTCATCATCCATGTCGGCTATGCCTTGACCAGGATCGATCCCGAGGAAGCGCGGCGGACACTGGAGTTGTTGCGCGAGCTCAGCGCCGGGGGACAGGGAGCCGTGCCATGAAATACGCCGACGAGTTTCGCGACAAGGAGATCGCACTGGGACTGTCGAAGGCGATCCGCGCCGAGGCCGATCCGCAGAGATCCTATCGCTTCATGGAGTTTTGCGGCGGCCACACCCACGCGATCTCGCGCTATGGCCTCGAGGACATGCTGCCGAAGAACGTGCGGATGATCCATGGGCCGGGCTGCCCGGTCTGCGTGCTGCCCGCCGGGCGCATCGACATGGCGATCCGGCTCGCGATGCGGCCCGACATCATCCTGTGCGTCTACGGCGATTTGATGCGGGTGCCGGGCTCGCAGGGCGCCTCGCTGTTGAAGGCGAAGGCGCGCGGTGCCGACATCCGCATGGTCTACTCCACCATCGATGCGGTCAGGATCGCGGACGAGAACCCGGCGCGCGAGGTCGTGTTCTTCGCCATCGGCTTCGAGACCTCTACGCCGCCGACGGCGGTCATGATCCGCCTCGCCGAGAAGAAGCAGCTCGAGAACTTCAGCGTGTTCTGCAACCACGTGCTGACCCCGCCGGCGATGCAGAACATCCTGGAGAGCCCGGACATCCGCAGCATCGGCCGAGTCGAGATCGACGGTTTCGTCGGGCCGGCACATGTCTCGACCATCATCGGCACGGCGCCGTACGAGTTCTTTGCGGAGGAATTCGGCAAGCCGGTCGTGATCTCCGGCTTCGAGCCGCTCGACATGATGCAGGCGATCCTGATGCTGGTCCGCCAGGTCAACGAGCACAGGCACGAGGTCGAGAATCAGTACAGCCGTGCCGTCACCCGCGACGGCAATCTGCGCGCCAAGGAAGAGGTCTCCGACATCTTCGAGCTGCGCGACCAGTTCGAATGGCGCGGGCTCGGCCAGGTGCCCTATAGCGGGCTGAAGCTGAAGCGTAGTTACGCCAGATACGACGCCGAAATCCGCTTCGGGATGAACGAGCTGCGGGTCGACGACAATCCCGCCTGCGAATGCGGCGCCATCCTGCGCGGGGTGAAGAAGCCGGTCGACTGCAAGCTGTTCGGAACGGTGTGCACGCCCGAGACGCCGATGGGGTCGTGCATGGTCTCCTCGGAAGGCGCCTGCGCCGCGCACTGGACCTATGGCCGCTTCCGCGATCATCAGCAGAGGCGGGCGTCATGAAGTCCTATCAGCGCAAGCTCGATATCAGGAACGGCTGCGTCGATCTCTCCCACGGCTCCGGCGGCCGCGCCATGGCGCAGCTGATCTCGGGTCTGTTCCACGAGGCCTTCGGCAATGAATGGCTGGCGCGCGGCAACGACCAGTCGGCCTTCGACGTGCCGGCCGGACGCATGGTGATGACCACCGACGGCTATGTTGTCTCGCCGCTGTTCTTCCCCGGCGGCAATATCGGCTCGCTCGCCGTGCACGGCACCGTCAACGACATCGCCATGGCCGGCGCTCGGCCGCTGTACCTCTCCGCAAGCTTCATCATCGAGGAAGGCTTCCGCTTCTCCGACCTCAAGACGATTGCGGACGCGATGGGTGAAGCCGCGCGCGCTGCCGGCGTCCATATCATCACCGGCGACACCAAGGTGGTCGAGCGCGGCAAGGCCGACGGCCTGTTCATCTCCACCGCTGGCGTCGGCGTCGTGCCCGACGGGCTCGACCTGTCGGCCGAGAAGGCTCGTGTCGGCGATCGCGTGCTGATCTCCGGCACGCTCGGCGATCACGGCGTCGCCATCATGTCGAAGCGGCAGAATCTCGCCTTCGAGACCGAGATCGTCTCGGATTCGGCCTCGCTGCACGATCTCGTGGCGAAGATGGTCGCCGCCGGCGGCAAGGGGATCCGGCTGATGCGCGATCCGACCCGCGGCGGGCTTGCCGCCACGCTGAACGAGGTCGCGCAGCAATCGGGCCTCGGCTTCGGCTTGCAGGAGGAGGCGATCCCGGTGAAGCCGGGTGTCGCGGCGGCCTGCGAGCTGCTTGGCCTCGATCCGCTCTACGTCGCCAATGAAGGCAAGCTGGTGGCGATCGTATCGCCGGAGGTTGCGGACACCGTGCTCGCGGCGATGCGCGCGCATCCGCTCGGCCACGATGCCGCCGATATCGGCGAGGCCGTAGCCGACGATCACCACTTCGTGCAGATGGCGACGAGCTTTGGCGGCGGGCGGATCGTCGACTGGCTCTCCGGCGAGCAACTACCGAGGATTTGCTGAGGCCCACGATGCGCATCCTGCTGCTATCGCATTCCTTCAACAGCCTGACGCAGCGGCTGCATGTCGAGCTGCGTGAGCGTGGCCACGAGGTCTCGGTCGAGCTCGACATCCATGCCGACGTCACGCGCGAGAGCGTGGCGCTCTATCGGCCGGATCTGGTGATTGCGCCGTTCCTGAAGCGGGCGATCCCTGATGATGTCTGGCAGAGCGTGCGCTGCCTGATCGTCCATCCCGGCCCGCCCGGCGACCGCGGACCGGCCGCGCTCGACTGGGCGATCCTGGAGGGGGCCGGCGCGTGGGGCGTCACGGTGCTCGAGGCGGATGGCGAGTTCGACGCCGGCCCGGTCTGGGCGTTCCGCACCTTCCCGATGCGGCGCGCACCCAAGTCCAGCATCTATCGCAACGAGGTGACGTCTTGCGCGGTCGCGGCGGTGCTCGACGCCATCGCGGCGATCGAATCCGGACGCGCGGCTCCGCAGCCGATGCGCAGCGACGATCCGCGCATTCGCGTGCGCGGACCTTGCCGGCAGGCGGACCGGACCATCGACTGGCAGCACGACACGACGGCGACCGTCCTGCGCAAGATCGACAGCGCCGACGGCATGCCGGGGCTCGCCGACAGCCTGTTCTTTCAGGACGTCAGGCTGTTCGACGCGCATGAGGCGCACGACATTTCCGGCGTGCCCGGCACCGTCGTGGCCCAATGCGACGGCGCGCTGGCGCGCGCCACGGTCGATGGCGCGGTCTGGATCGGCCATGTCCGGCGGATCGCGCCGAAAAGCCTGAAGCTGCCGGCGGCAAAGGTCTTCGTGGCTGAGGCGGCCTACCTGCCGCACCGGCCCGGTTGCGGTTACGCTCCGATCCGATATCGCGAGCACGGCGAGGTCGGCGAGCTCGCGTTCTCCTTCTACAACGGCGCGATGAGCAGCGCCGACTGCGAGGCCTTGCTCGCCGCCTATCGCGCTGCACTGGCGCGCCCGACCAGGGTGCTGCTGCTGACCGGTGGCTGCGACTATTGGTCGAACGGCATTCACCTCGCCGAGATCGAGGCGGCCGAAAGCGCGGCCGATGAGTCCTGGCGCAACATCAATGCCATCGACGATCTCGCCCGCGCGATCATCGAGACCACCGACCGCCTGGTCGTCTCGGTCCTCCGCGGCAACGCCGGTGCGGGCGGCGTGTTCCTCAGCCTCGCCGCCGACGAGGTCTGGGCCAGCGACCAGATCGTGCTCAATCCGCATTACAAGGACATGGGCAATCTCTACGGATCGGAATACTGGACCTATCTGCTGCCACGGCGCGCCGGGGCTGCGAACGCGACCCGGATCACGCAATGCCGCCTGCCGATGGGCGTGGCGGAAGCCCGGCGTCTCGGCATCGTCGATCGCGTGCTGTCAGGCGCGGAGCTGGCGGACGCAAGCCTCGTTGAGCGCGGCGCCGCCATGGCGTCGGATGCCGGCCTTGCCGCGCGCCTTGCCGGCAAGCAGCAGCGGCGCGCGACGGATGAAGCCGCAAAACCCTTGCAGGCCTACCGCGACGAGGAGCTGCGGCGGATGAAGCAGAATTTCTACGGCTTCGATCCGAGCTATCACGTCGCGCGCTACAACTTCATTCACAAGGTGCCGAAATCGCGCACGCCCTTGACCATCGCCAGCCACCGGTCAAGGCGGGTGGCCGAGCGGCCCGTTGCCATGGCGGTGCCGTCATGAGCGCTCAGGGGACCGTTCTTGTCGTCGACGACGAAGTGCGCTCGCAGGAAGCGCT
Source organism: Bradyrhizobium sp. cir1 (assembly GCF_014198245.1). GTDB lineage: Bacteria > Pseudomonadota > Alphaproteobacteria > Rhizobiales > Xanthobacteraceae > Bradyrhizobium. The sequence continues at coordinate 23,757 of NZ_JACIHE010000011.1, read as the reverse complement.
GCGGCGCGTGCTGAGGGAGGATTTCGAGGTGCTCTGCGTCGGCAATGCGGCCGACGCGGAGAAGCTGCTGGAGGGGGAGATCGTCCACGCGATCCTCTGTGACCAGCGGATGCCGCACGAATCCGGCGTGAGCTTCTTGAAGCGCGTGCGCGAGCTCTGGCCGGATCCGGTGCGGATGATCATCTCGGGCTATTCCGACTCCGAGGACATCATCGCAGGCCTGAACGAGGCCGGCATCTATCAGTACATCACAAAGCCCTGGCAGCCGGACCAGCTGGTCGAGACCGTCAAGGAGGCGGTCCAGCTCTATCGCTTGCAGAAGGAGACGGAGACCGCCGGCGTCGACGTCAAGGCGACGTCGGGTCACATCAAGAAGGTGGTTTCGGTCAAGCGCGGCGTGGCCAAGCAGCTCTACGACTTCGACCGCATCGTGCATTCGGCGGAAAGCCCGATGCACGGCGTGATCGAGCTTGGCCGGCGCGCCGCCGACTACGACATCTCGGTTCTGATCACCGGCGAATCCGGCACCGGCAAGGAGCTGCTGGCGCGCGCCATCCATTACGGCTCGGCCAGGGCCGGCAAGGCGTTCGTGGTCGAGAACTGCGGCGCCCTGCCGGACGAGCTGCTGGAGAGCGAGCTGTTCGGCTGCAAGAAGGGCGCCTTCACCGGCGCCTACCAGGATCGCATCGGCCTGTTCGAGGTCGCCGACGGCGGCACGATCTTCCTCGACGAGATCGGCGAGACCTCGCCGGCGTTCCAGGTCAAGCTGCTGCGCGTGCTGCAGGAGAGCGAGATCCGGCCGCTCGGCGCGCAGCGCGTGCGCAAGGTCGACGTGCGCGTGGTGGCGGCGACCAACCGCGACCTCGAGGCCGAGGTCGAAGCCGGCCGCTTCCGGCGCGACCTGTATTACCGTCTCGCTGCGTTCCCGGTGCACATGCCGGCATTGCGCGAGCGTCCGATGGACATCCCGCTGATCGCGGAGGGCGTGCTGTCGGCGGTCAAGATCTCGTTCAACCGGCCGAGCCTGCGCTTTGCGCGTTCGGCGCTGGATGAGTTCGCCAAATATCATTGGCCGGGCAACGTGCGCGAGCTCCAGAACGAGATCCAGCGCATGGCGGTCCTTGCCGACCAGGACGAGCTGCGTGCCCCACCGCTGCTTGGGCGCCGCAATGGCAAGCGGTCCGCGCCGGTCCCGTCGCACGGCAAGCTGAATGGATCGGCCTCCCTCAAGGACAAGGTGGAGGATCTCGAGAAGTCGGTTATCATGACCTATCTGGAGAGGTACGACGGAAATATCAGCCGTGTCGCCAGCGAGCTGGGCCTGTCACGGGTCGGACTCAGGAACAAGCTGTCCAGGTATGATCTGAGAAAAAATGCCAAAGGCGACGCATTCTCCTGACGCGAGCGAGACGGATTCGCTGCTCAAGCTGGTCACCAGCGGCGGCGCGATCGAGTTCGATCGCGAGCGCGAAGGCGCCTGGATCGAAGTCATCCGCAAGATGGACGAGGTCTACTCCGACCTGCTGCGCTATGAGGTCGATCTCGAGCACAAGAACGCGGAGCTGGAAGAAGCGCAGGCCTTCGTCACCAACGTCATCGAGTCCGTCTCCGACATCCTCATCGTCTGCGACGCGAAGGGGTCGGTTCAGCAGGTCAATTCCGCGTTCCAGCGCACGCTCGGCCGTGGCCATGACGAGATCGTCGGCAAGAAGATGGCCGACATCATCGACGCCGCGGACTTCACCAAGCTGGCGTGGCTGCTGAAGCCGCGCGGGACATCCGACGTGGTGGACGGCGAGCTCAGGTTTTCGGCCGATGGCGGCAGTTCGGACCTGTTTGCGATCAACAGCTCGCCCCGGCACGACCACCGCGGACGCTTCATCGGCGTGGTTCTGACCGGACGGCCGATCGGCGAGCTTCGGCGTGCGTATGAGGCTCTGCACAAGGCTCATCACGAGCTTCAGCGCGCGCAGCGGCAGCTGGTCGAGCAGGAGAAGATGGCGAGCCTCGGCCGCCTCGTTGCAGGCGTCGCCCATGAGCTGAACAATCCGATCAGTTTCGTCTACGGCAACATCCACACCCTGACGCGCTATCGCACGGCGATTGTGGCCTATCTCGATGCCATTCATGGAGACGCGGGGGCCGACGACCTCGCGGCGTTGAGAAAGCGCCTTCGCGTCGACGACATCCTGGAGGATTTCGGCCCGCTGATCGAAGGCACCATGGAAGGCGCCGTCCGGATCAGCGAGATCGTGAAGAACCTGCGCCGGCTCTCCTTCAGCCGGCTCGGCGAGTTCGAGCGCGTCAACATCGAGCGGCTGATCAACACGGCCGTGCTGTGGGCCGTCCGCACCAAGAACGTGCGCCTGGACGTGCAGATCGAGGTCGAGCCCGAACTGTGGATATCCGGCAACGAGGGGCAGCTGCACCAGGTGATCGTCAATCTCGTCGAGAACGCCATCGATGCGATGCGGAGCACGGCGTCACCGCGGCTGGTCGTCTCGGCCGCGCGCAAGGGCAACGAGATCCTGGTCAGGATCTCCGACAACGGACCGGGCATCCTCGAGGATCACATCAACCATATTTTCGAGCCGTTCTTCACCACCAAGCAGGTCGGTGAAGGCACCGGGCTCGGCCTGTGGATCAGCTACGGGATCGTGCGCGAGCACGGCGGCGAGCTGTCCGCGGTCAACGAACCGGACGGGGGCGCCACGTTCTCCTTCCAGTTGCCGGCGGTCTAGAGCATGATCCGGCAAAGCTCTAGTTCGCGCTCAGCGCCGACTTGGCGACCTCGGCCATCCAGCTGGAGGCCACGGGAAGGATCGCGTCGTTGAAATCGTAGCGCGGGCCGTGCAGCTCGGCACCGTCGCGCAATTCGCCGTTGCCGATCCAGACGAAGGCGCCGGGCCGATTCTTGAGATAGAAGGCGAAGTCCTCGCCGGCCATGCTCGGTGCGAGGTCGCGGCGAACGGGCGCCTGCACCTTCTCGGCGGCGAGGCGCGCGAGACCAGCCTCGGCCGGAGTGTTGATCACCACGCCGACGCCCATGACGATCTCGGGCGTGACCTTGACGCCGAAGCTCGTGGCGATGCCGGCGCAGGTCCGTTCGATCCCACCCAGGATGGTGTCCTTGATCTCGTCGCGATGAAACCGCAGCGTGCCGCGGATCGTGACGCCTCCGGCGATCTGGTTCGGCGCGGTGCCGCCCTCGATCGTGCACAGCGAGAGCACCGCGGTGTCGAGCGGATCGACGCTGCGCGAGACGATCGATTGCAGCGCCACGATCAGATGGCCGGCCGCCACCACCGGATCGCGCGTCAGATGCGGCATGCCGGCGTGCCCGGCATGGCCCTCGATGGTGATGGTGACGCGCCCGCCGGAGGCCATGACGACGCCGTCATGGACAGCGATGCTGCCGGCCTGAAGGCCGGGCCAGTTGTGGAAGCCGAACACCCGCTCCATCGGGAAGCGCTCGAGCAGCCCGTCCGCGACCATCGTGCGCGCGCCGCCATAGCCTTCCTCGGCGGGCTGGAAGATGAAATCGACCGTGCCGCTCCAGCTCGTATCGGCGGCGAGCAGCGCGGCGGCGCCGAGCAGCGAGGTGGTGTGCCCGTCATGGCCGCAGGCATGCATCACGCCGGGATTGGTCGAGGCGTAGGGCAGGCCGGTGTCTTCGGTGATCGGCAGCGCATCCATGTCGGCGCGCAGGCCGACGCGGCCCTGCGCCGATCCGCGCCTCAAGGTCGCGACGATGCCGTGGCCGCCGACGCCTCCCTCGAAGGGAATGCCGAGCTCGGTGAGCTTGTCCTGCACGAAGGCGGCGGTCGCCTTCTCCTGGAGCGACAGTTCGGGATGGGCATGAAGATGCCGGCGCCACGCGGTCAGTTTCTGGTGCAGTTCAGGTGTCAAGGCAGGGGATCTTTCACTGGGAGGGCCGGCTTGCAGCCAGCATAACCGAATATTGGGCCGCCGCATCAAGCGCCAGCGAATGCCTCGCGTGCAGCAATGCGCGCCGCTTTTTCCCTGTCATTCCGGGGCGCGCCCCCTGGGCGCGAACCCGGAATCCATCGCGCGGCAATCTCTGCGGCCCAATGGATTCTCAGATGCGCAATTGCGCATCGTAGCTCGCCACTTCGTCGCGCCCCGGAATGACGAGCAATGGGTGTCACGTTCGATCTCTTCTTCGTAGGGTGGGTTAGCTGGCGGATGCGCGAAGCGCAGTCCGCTGGCGTAACCCACCACTTCTGTCGCCGCGGATGGATACAATGGTGGGTTACGCCTAGCGGTTTGCGCTTCGCGCAATTCGCGAGGCTAACCCACCCTACAAACCCAGCTCACCGCATCGTCGCGAGCTGCACGGCCAGCGCACACGCGCGATCATATTCGTCGAGATTGATCCATTCGTCGACCGTGTGCGCCTCGTTCTGTCCCGCGCCGAAGGTCACGGTCGGAATGCCGTGGCGGACCATCCAGTTGGCATCGAGGCCGCCATTGGCGGCGCGCACGTTCGGGGTGCCGCCGACCGCAGACACCGCCTCGATCGCGCGTTTGACGACGGGGAGGCTCTCCTTCATGCGGAACGGATAATAATCGGTCTCGGCCTTGAACTTGACCTTGCCTGACTTGCCTTGCGCGTTCGTCACCTTCTTCGCCGCCTTCTCGAACGCGGCCTTGTAGGCCTTGGTGATCTCCTTGAAGAATTTTCCATCATGGCTGCGGCATTCGCCGCGCACATGGACGTAGTCGGTGACGACGTTGGTGGCATCGCCCGCGGGACGGCCTTCGCCGCCGGTGACGGGGCCGACATTGCTGGTGCCTTGCTGCTTGCCCTTCACCACCTTGCCGAACCAGCCGCCGGCCTTCACGTCGGCAAGCGCGAGGGCCATGATCATGGTCGAGGAGATGCCGCGCTCGGGCGCGACCCCCGCATGCGAGGCACGGCCGAAGATCTCGACGGTCCAGCGGTCGGCGCCGACGGCCCCGATCACGACGTTGGAAGCCGAGCCGCCGTCATAGTTGAACGCCATCACGGGCGAGCCGAGCTCGTCCAGCTTGACGTGGCGCGCACCATAGAGCCCGCTCTCCTCGCGCACGCAGAACAGCAGCGTGATCGGCGGATGATCGAGCTTCTGCTTGGCGAGCTCGGCGGCCAGCGTCACCAGCACGCCGCAGCCGCAGCGATTGTCGCCGCCGAGCGCGGTCCTGGCCTCGTTGACGATCTTGCGCCCCGACTTCTTCGGCTTGGCGCCGGCGCATAGCGGCACCGTGTCCATGTGGGTCATGAACATGATCCGCGGCTGGTTGTGCAGCGCGCCGCGGCCGGGCAGGTCGACGATGAGATTGCCGGTCTCGGTCGGCACCGGAATGCGGCTGTTGGCATCGTCGAGCCGGATCGCCTTGCCCGGCACGCCGGCCTCCTTCAGCGCGGCTGTGAGCTCACGCCCGATCGCCGCCTCCTGTCCGGTGACGCCCTCGACAGCGAGGAAGCGCATGAGACGATCGGTGGCGGCTTGGTGGTCGACAGGCATGGACTCGAATTCCCCTGATGCAGATAGCGGCGCAGCATCCACTGCGGCTTTGCATTTCGCAAGGGGCTCAGACCGGCCGCGTATAGATCAAAAAGATCAGCACGCCGAACGCCAGCGCTGCCGCCATGAACAGCAGCACGGCCGGCAGCCCCGCGAGCGCCGCCACCGCCCCGGTGACAGACTGCATCAGCGCGGTGCCGAGAAAGAAGGCGAGATTGACGGCCGCGAGTGCTTTCCCTGCGACCTGCGCGTCGACGAGTTGCCTGGACATGCCGAACAGCAGCGGCTGGGCCGAGGTGAAGAGCCCGATGAGCACGAACAGTGCCAGATCGTAGTACGGCGGCATGACGTTCACGCCGAACAGCCATGCAACGGGAAAGTGCGGCGCTCCCAACGCCATCAGCGCAAGCAGCAGCGCCGCGAACGCGTGGGTGCCGGCGACCAGCTCGCGACGGCGGCCGAGCCTGCGGTCGATCATGCCGACCAGCAGCGGCCCCGCGATCATCGCCAGCGTGAACGCGCCGAGCTGGTTGCCGGCCTCGACCCGCGTCAGTCCCTTGATCTCCATCAGCCACGGCCCGCCCCACAGGCCGCGCAGCACCAGCGAACTCGCCAGCGACACCAGCGCCAGCGCGATCACGCCGCGTAGCGGCCGCGACAGGCCGAGCCTGACCACCTCGATCATCTGTGACAACGGCGAGGAGTCGTCCTTGTGCTCGGCCGGCTGGTTCGGCACCAGCACGAACACCGCGAGTGCGACGAGGACGCCGCCGATCGCGGAGATCCAGAACCCCGCCCGCCAGCCATAATGGTCGATCACGAAGGCGAGCGGGCTCGACGACAGCAGCATGCCGATATTGCCGATCGAGAGGATGGCGCCCGACCACAATCCGAACCGCGCGGCGGACAATTGCTTGGCCGCGAGCGTCATCGGGCACATCAGCATGCCCGAGGTCGCGACGCCCAGCATGAACTGCCCGACCGCAAAACTCTCAGGTCCGGTCGCAAATCCCGAGGCCACCGCGCCGAGCACGGTTCCTGCCAGCAGGCCGAGCGCCACCGGCCGCACGCCAAACCGGTCCATCGCCGCGCCGACCGGTATTTGCGAGGCCGCAAAGGCGAAATGATAGACGGAGGTCAGGCTCGCCAGCGCCTGCGGCTCGATGCGGAAATCCGCCGCCATCAGGTCGAGACTGACGGCCGGAATCGTGCGCAGCAATGTGGAGAGCATGTGCCCGCAGGCGAGTGCCACGAGCGCGAAGATCAGCGCGCGGCTGGCATCGCCCGCATTATCACTGGCAGCACCCATTGAGCATCCGTCCCGACAAGCTTTTCGGTGCCGTTACACGATCGGAGGGCGCGTGCCAACAGCGGGAGCTGCGTGTCGGCGCAGAGCCGACCAGACGTGAGGGCAGATCAGTCCAGAAACGGGCCGGGGATCGTTCTGGAAGGGGGATCCCCGGCGATTGCAGGCTTCAGCCAATATGAACCAAGCGGGCCGCCAAGACGTTGTTCTCGGGAAAACGCGGTATGCCTGGAAGCGGCAAGCGCCCTGATCTGCGGCAGCGGCAATGTCCGAGAGTACAAGTCAGACGACCGGTGACGCGGCCCGCCGAGAGCGGAGAAGGAGCAATTCCCTACTGCTGGCCCTCGCAGTTGGATTTCTTGTTTTTGGGGCCGCAACGGGTGCGCTCTATTACGCGTTGCGGCCGGACACGCTCCGGATTGCCGTCGGGCCGCCGGGCAGCGACGATGAGAAGGTCGTCCAGGCGATGGCTGATGCCTTCCGCAGCGAGAGCCGGACTGTCCGGCTCTCCCCGATCAAATCCGAGGGCGCGGCAGAGTCTCTTGCCCTGCTTGGCGCCGGCAAGGCCGAGCTGGCCGTCGGTCGCGGCGACCTGGACATGCCTGCCGAGGCGCAGGCCGTCGCGGTCGTGCGCAAAAACTTCGTTGTGCTTTGGGCGCCGTCCGGACTTGCGGGCAAGAACTCGAAAAGGAAGCACTCGCCGAAAATCAAGGAAGTCGCCGATCTCGCCGGACGCCATGTCGGTGTCATCGGGCGGACCGCGGCGAACGCCGCCTTGCTGCGGGTCGTCCTGAGCAGCTCCGGCGTAGCGGCCGACAAGGTCGCGATAACGCACTTTGGCACGGACCGCATCGAGGAACTGGCGCGCGATACGAGCCTCGATGCATTCATGGCGGTCGGGCCGCTCGACAGCAAGATCACTTCGGACGCCGTCGCTGCAACGGCGCGCACACGTGGCCAGCCGAAGTTTCTCGCCATCGAGACGTCGGAAGCGATCGCCTTGAAGCACCCCCGGTATGAATCGGAGGAGATTCCGCCCAGCGTCTTTAATGCGGACCCAGCCTGGCCGGACGACAAGGTTGAGACGGTCAGCGTCAGTCACCTCATCGTGGCAAAAAAGACCTTGTCTGAAACGACGGTGGCCGCCTTTTTTCGGCAGCTCTTTGCCGTTCGTCAGGCGATCGCGAGGCAGGTGCCGGGTGCTGCCCACATCACCAAGCCGGACCTCGAGAAGGACACCGAGCTGCCGGTACATCGGGGGGCGGCGGCGGTGATCGACGGCAATGAACGCACCTTCCTCGATCGGTATGGCGATTACTTCTGGTTCGGGCTCCTCCTTCTCTCCGGGATCGGTTCGGCCGTCGCCTGGTTGCGTCGCTATTTGAATCGCGACGAAAGGGAGGAAAACACCAGCCATCGCAAGAGAATCCTGGCCATGGTTTCCAGCGCGCGAACCGCGGAATCCAACCAGGAGCTTCTGTCCCTGCAGCGCGAGGCCGACGCCATCATTCATGAAACGCTCGAATGCTACGATGATGGCGCTATCGAGGAAGAAGAACTCGCGGCATTTGGGCTGGTGCTTGAGCTGTTGAGCAACGCCATCGCGGAGAGACGAGCCGCACTGCAGCGCGCCAATTTCGAAACCGTTCGAGGCGCCGCAACAGCGCCGCGAGGGTGAAGCGTCGGGCTAGTCTGCCGTCGGCGATCTCTGCGGCGGCGGGAGCGCGCGCAACGGCCGCTTGCCTCGGGTACCCCTTTGTGCTCGAATACCGAAAACGACCGGGAGAAATATCATGCAACGATATGTCGCCCGCGCCAACATAGACCACTATATCGGCCTTCTGAACGGCGGCGATCTGCCGGCTCATAACCGGGACACGATCCTCAAGCTGCTGATCGCGGAAGAAGACACGCTCAGCCATGACCTCGAGCAGCTCGAATTTGCGGAAAGCCGGGCGGCGAGCGGCCGCCAGCGGCTGAACCATCTGACGGGCCTGCGCAGCGCTTTTGCGCCCGGCACGACCGAGCGCGCGCAAGCCGACCGGCTGGTGGTCAACTTCGAAAAGCTCCAGGCGCTGCTGGATGAGCTCTGTCGTCGCCTCAATGACAGGGTCAACGCGCGGGGCCTGTAGGCGCCCGCTCACCCGACCCGCGGATTCACCACCGCATAGCCCCGCAACGATCGCGCGTGAACGCGGGTTGCGCGGCCTCCCGAATTGCCGTCATACGCCATCCACACGTCTCCCCCGACATGCTGCTCCAGAACGAAGACGTGCCCGTGCCGCGCGGCGACCATCCCGGGCGCGGGCGACGTCCGCGGAAAGCGCAGCCAGTTGGCAGCCAGATTCAATCCCGGCACGATGTGGCCAAACACGCGTATCGATGCCGCGCAACCGCAGAAGGAGTGCGGGCAGCCGGACGGGCGGCCGCCGACGACCTTGCCTGCGTCTTCCGCCGTCGCAATCTGCATCGCAACGCGTCCTGTAACTTCTCGCTGCGTTTGAAATTGCGATGCCGTCGTGCGGCCGCGCATGTTTGAGCCCGAGAAGTCACATGGCATCGTGACGTTGCATTCGCGCGGCGCCGCGAGGAGGGATCGGGAGGGACGTGCATCGGCGGTGCCCGATGAAATCGCAACAATGAAAGCAACAGAATACGCAACGTGACGGCGCATCGCAGGTCTCCAGGTTCATGAAGCCTGCCCCGCCGCAGAGAAGGAACAATACTGGACCAAAATACGACGGCGAACCCGGACGAAATGAGGAGCTTTTGTGGCGTTCTTTAACGTAAGTTAAGTGAGCGGCGGCCGGACGTAATCACGTCAGCTCCAGCAGCAGCACGCCCGGGACGTCGAACGCCAAAGCATGATCCGGACCCGAAGGGCCGCGTTAGCGCAAAGCGCGAAGCGGTTTTCGGGAAAGATCATGCGCAAACAAAAACCTAAAGCGCGATGACGATTCATCCAAATCTCATCGCGCTTTAGGTCCGCTCGAAAGTGTCGACGTTGGTTGTCACGGCGCGCCACCAGTTCAACGGCTTGAGCTTTGCGGGATCGCCCTCGTTGGCGGCACTCAGCGTCTGGTCGGCGACCACGAACCAGGCGGTCTCCATTTTCCCGTGACGCAACAGTCCCGTGTACGAAACGACGCGGTCGCCTGTCGCAGACGAGCCCACCGCGACAAAGCCGATGCAATTGCCCCGATGAAACCCGGTGACCTGCACCGTTTGTCCATAGAAGCCGCTGTCTTCGAGCGCGGTCTCGAAAGTGCCTTCGATGCGCTCCTCCGTCTCGCTGATGATGCGCAGGATGGAGCCGAACTGATTTCGCCAACTGCCGACCCATGACATCCCGGTTCTCCCAAGGTCACTTGCCCGGTGCGATGCGCAGCCGGTGCAATCGATGCAGCTCCCCGGCGGCGTCCTTCATCAGGCCGCGCGCCGCCTCACGCTCCCGGCCGACGATGAACCCTGATGCAAAGGCCTGCGCGCGCCGGTTGGCCGGCGGCGCCGCCAACGCCGTCTCCGTCGCCAGCTCGCGATGCGTCATGAAGTCGTTGAGCGATCCCAGCGCGGATTGGATCTGCTTCAGCTGATCGGAGAGATTTGCGAGCTGCTTCTGGTCGCGATCGCTGTACAGGCTCCCAAAGAAGTCGACGGCGTAACGGATCTTCTTGATCCTGATCCGCAGCTTGTGACGCTGCATCGGGTCGAGATCGTCCAGCTGCTTGCCCTGCTTGCGCGCCGTCCTGATCCGGCGGTCCAGCACCGCCGCGGCGTAACCGGCAATCGATCGGTCGTCGTCGGCGCGGGACTGTCCGGTTTCGAGCCACTCGATCACGTCGATCAGCAGGCGGCGGTAGCGGGGCGATTCGACGGCCTCGCGGGCGCGCGCGAAGGCTGCGCTTCGCTCCGCGGAGAATTTCTTGGCGATCGCGCGAGCGCCGCGTTTCGGGACGCCTTGGCCCGCGATCGGCAGAATGCTTTCCGTGAGGAAGACGTCGATCTCGCGCGCCGGCGCCAGCTCGCTGGTGAGCCATTTGAGCTCGGCCTTGATCCGATCCGTGCTGGCGCGCGGCAGGATGTCGGAGAACAGCGAGATCGCGGCCCGCAGGCGCCGCAGGCCGACGCGCATCTGGTGGACACCTTCCGAATCCGTGTCCCGCACCGGATCGGCATTCGCCGTGATCTGGCGCAGCGTCGAATGCGCGATCACGCCGAAGGCATTGCGCGGCGAGAGCTCGCGTTTCAGCTCGATCGGCTCGGCGTGCTGCGCGCCTGCGCCGTTTCCTTTCACGAGTTGAAAGCCTCGCTCGGCTTTCGAGCGCAGATCGAGCTCGGCGCCCGTCCTGCGTTCGAGATTGCGTGCCAGTCGAAACAGATCGGCGACCTGCCCGGATTTCAATTCCAGCTCGAGCTCGGCGACCGGCCGCGAGCGCCGCCCGGCGCCGATGCGGCCACGGTCGACGGCGAGCTCGATCTGGCTCTTTCGTACCCGCCTTGCCTCGGTGGTGCGATGAACCTCGGTCCGAAACACTGGTCGCAGCTTGCGCGGAAGTTTTTTGGACGCGAGGTCCGCAAGAGGCGTGTTCTTGATCTTCTTGAAGTCGGGCCTTGCGCCGGCGACCTCGTGTTCCCATTCGCCACGTGTCACGGTTCCGGAGCCGCCCGCCTTCACGGTCTGCACGTAGCGATCGCCAGCCTTGCGGACGCGGAGCGTGAGACCATGTCGCCTGAGCTTCTGCTTGCTGGTGTCGTAATAGGTCGACACCAGCGCCTGCTCCGACCGGTCGCCGCGTCGTCGGTTCGAAGCGCCGGCGCGCAGGACGGATGACAGCTTTCGCGGCGCAAGGCGGAATTTGAGTTCCGTTTCGGCATTCATCGGACGTGCTTCCGTTGCCGATTCAAAGTGGCGCCGGCGCGAGAAGTTCCGTGTGCAACGGGCATTTCGAATCCCGATGCGTCCTCCAATTGCCGCGTCCGCCGGTCATGGAAAATTCACGGAACTTGCCGAAAGAACGGCCGATTGACGCGCAGGCGAAAGCGAATCCGGTCAGTTCATTGCGGTGGTTGGGGTGGTGGCGGAGGCGGCGATGCTTTCAGCTTCTCGACAATCGAGAGGAATGTCGGGGACGCTCCGGTCCTCGCGTCGACCGAAAGACCTCCGCCGGACTCGAATGCGCGTTCTGCGATCTCGTAGCCGAGCGCCCGGTAGCTCTCGAATTGCGATTCCGAGAAGAACTGGTTCAGCGTGGTCTCGTGCGGAAAGGTGGCGTGGGCGATCGCATAGCTCAACACGCCCATGGGCTCCGTGCCGTGCAGGCCCGACTTGAAGTACAAGAGCAGTCCGTTCTGCGAGTCGCCCCCATCGGCCTCACGATAGAGAATGTCGCCAATCGCCCAGTAGGGCGCTTGCTCCGCAGGGGTTGGACGTTCCTTGAAGCGCTTCTTCAGGAGGTCAAGCCCGTCCAGGTCGATGCGTACTCCGAGATCGATCCAGATCTTGCGCAGCGCATTGCCGAGGTCCTCGAAGGAATAATCGGGGTCGCAGCCGGCGTCGCTGACCACGATCAAGCGGCAGCGCCGGCGGACCATCTCGTAAAGGCCGAGATTTTCGAAGTGCCCGCCGTCGGTCAGGTAGACCCAGCGCTCGGTCTCGCTGGTCAGTCCGAACATCTCCATGAAGAACGGCCGGAGCGCGTTCGTTGGCTTGACCTCCGAATAGTAGGGATTGTCGCCGCGCGGATTGGCCAGCCACCAGCCGAGGCGCACATTGAACAGCGCCATCAGGAAGGCGACGCCCGGCGAGGAGTTGTAACCCATGCTCGGGCTCACGGCCGCGCCGGAGATCGCCATGGCGGTTCCGAGCGTCAGCTTTCCGCCGTAAGGCAGCGGCTGGTCGGCGGTGGCGTAGGTCGTCCGGTATGCACCGTCCGAAAAGACCGCGCTGCCGCTGCCGCAATGCAGCGGCGAGAACGTGAAGGGCGCGGCCATCCGTTCCTGCCATGCCAGGTTCTTGGACGACACTAGGTTGAGCGCTCCGCTGATGACGTGGAACGGCTTCCAATTGGCCCCTGTCGGCGCGACGTCATGCTCCCAAAGCTCGTGCAGCAGCGGGCTGTCCCGGCCGTCGAAATCCGTAAAGGCGTTCTTCGTCTTGTCACGGTCCTTCTCGTTGCGCGACGCACCCAGAAAGGCGCGAACCAGCCGATTCCGGTAGAGGCCGTGGAGTGAGTATCGGTTGATGCTGAGGACATGTGAGGCCGCGTAGATCAGCACGCCGAGCAAGATGCCCGCCAGGAACACCGTGGTCCAGGGCATATGACCGTCTGCGCCGGAGGCAAGTGATTTGAAAGCCGCGTCCCAGCCGATGGACAGCAGAGCGACCAGGACTGCCGCGAAGATCGCCGCTGCGACGGCCGCGATCGTGTTGAGTCCGAGATATTGGCGCAAGCCTGAAATCTGCTCGGCGGCGGTCTTGGTCTTCGAACTCGCTCCGAGGAGGATGGAGAGCAGGCCGGACAGACCTCCTCCGGCTGCGAGCGAGGGCACAGTTGCACTGCCAATCTGTGTCTCGATCCATCTTGCGGCCGGTGGCGCGCCGAGTACGAGCCCGAACCACACGAGCCAGCCGAGATAGGCCAGCGTGAAGAGCCCGCTCGACCGCGCCTGAAATTCGAGCCCGACATCCACTTCGGACAGGAACTCGGCAAACGCAATATAGATCACGTCGGCGACGATGCGCGCCAGCACGATCCAGGGCAGCCCGAGTACGCAGGCAAATGCCGCTGCCGTGGCGGCGGAGTCGGAGGGGTTGATGCTCCAGAGCAAAATCAGTCCCGCGGCGCTCAGCAGACCGAATGCCGCGCCGGCGACTGCCCAGGCGATTGGCTCGATCCGCGGATGCTTGGGACGAGCGGCGGGCGGTGGGCGCGCAGACTTTCCAAAAACGACCGTCCATAGCGGGGCCAGCGCCCAGGAGATGAGAAAAAATATCACTCCAAGCAGTGTTCCGCGGATCAGCACCGCCGCTGCCAGGTGCTCGCGTTCGAACTGCTCGAGGAATCCGAATCCGCCGGCACTAAGTATGTCGGAGAGGGTCTGTAATCCGTATGGACTTTGCAGCACGAAAGCCAGAAGTGTGGCTCCGATAAGGAAGGGAGCGAGATCGCACAGGAGAAAGCGGGGCTGTGCGACATTGATCCATCCGCGCGCGGGACGGTTTGCGACAGAGAAGGACAGGGAAACCAACAAGCACAGCGTTGGTATGGTCATCACGACCAGAAACCATATCGACTTTTCTGTAATGCCGTGGGCGTCGATGAGAGCAAAGTAGAGTGCCTTGGTGACGAGCACCGCAAGGATCATCGGGGGGACAAGCAGGACCCAGTTCAGGAACAGATTGCGCAGGACGCTGGCGACATCGCTCCACAGGTCGGGAGAAAGCGACGAGAAGCTTGGAGAGAGGAAGTGCGAGTTGCGCCGAAGGTTGGAAATCGGCTCTGCTTCTTCGTGATCTCTGAGTTGACCACGGCTCTCGCGCCGATTGAGCGCTGAAACCACCGGGTCCGGAGTGTTGCCCTGGCTGGTCTTGCTTGTATTCGCGGCTGCTCCGTGAGAGGGCAGCTTGCGCTGCTGATAGAGCCAGGCCGACAGCCAACTGCCGATATAGCCACCCCCCGATACTGTCGACAGATACTCGAACTGCTTCAGGGCCGAACCTTGCTTCTCGTCCTTGCGTTTCGATCTGACCTCCAGGGCCGCAATCCTTTGCAGGATACCGAGTGCAAACGCCGCGCTGCGGATTCCTCCGCCGGACAGGCACAGCGCCCACCGGTCGTCCGCGTTGAGCGCTTGGTAGACGGTGAGGAGTTCCGGGACGGGAGCCGTCGGCGGCGGCAATGACCCTGGTCGGATTTCGGAAGAGGGGTGCCGATTTGAAATCGATAAGTCGAAAGGTGGTATCGGCGAGGCCTCAGGCGCTGGCGGTGCCGGGACTGGCGAGGCGCCAGCTGCCGCATCGTTCTCGTTCTTTGGCGGGAATGCCAGGGGAGTTCCGGTGAGCGCACGTCGTTCCTCCCAGAGAACCTGCGAAAGATTCAATGCCCCCATGACACCCCTCCCGCTGTTTCACCGAGATCGCCCAAGCTAGCGATACCCGGGACAGCACGCGTGTGAAGCAATTCACAAACACGCGCAAATTGTCAGGCGCGGGGCCGTCAGGACGCAGGGCTATCGCATATGAAGGAAGAGTAGCGGATAGCTCGCCCACAACTCATCCTTCGAGACGCCCGCCGATGGCGGGCCCTCAGGATGAGGGCGGAGTGCGCGGCTGCAATTTCAACGGGGCCAATGCTGCTTAGCCTCATCCTTCGAGACGGCGCTTACGCGCCTCCTCAGGATGAGGCTAATCAGCGTCAGTGCCCGTTGAAACTGCTGCCGCGCACTCCGTCCTCATCCTGAGAGCCCGCCTGAAGCGGGCGTCTCGAAGGATGGCCACAAGGAAAAGCTCTCAAATGCGATAGCCCTACGTCAGGACGGGAGGACGGCAGCCGGCCCGCTCGCGACAGCGGCATCACTTCAACTCCTCCAGCAGTCTTTGCGCCTCGTCGAGCAGCAGTCGCATCTGTCCCGACTCGGCTCTGGCGGCTCGCGTGAACAGGCCGTGCTTCTGTGCATTCCGGTTTCCTCTCGGCGCCCCTGATCGCCTTGCTCCTCCGTGCATGCGACATCGCTGCTTCCCCTGCCTGGCCGGTGCGCGGCAGGTGCCGCCATCGCGGGTCCTCGCGCAGCAGCGAGGGCTCGACTGCATCGGGGCGGTGTTGCGGCTGTGGGCGCCGGTCATCGGCTCGCCCCTTGCCTTGCGTCGCCCGGGCCTATCTCCGCAACGAGTACGCCCGCATGTTGCGTGACGTTGCCGACGATCGCGCGTCCGCCATCCTGCACGGACAGGTTCTGCACCGTGATCGCGCGTTCGTCGCTGTTGCGGTGGCGGCTGAGCGCCTCGACCTGGGCGGCGAAGGTGCGGGAGAGCCGGGTCAATGCGCGGGTGACGGTTTCCTGCTGCGGCAGATCGTCGGTGCAGGCGAGCCGGCAGGCGCAGCGCATCGCCGCCATGTGAACCGAGACCATCTGGGACACCAGCATGGCCTCGATGGAATCCTTCGGCGCGATGCTGCGGATCGTCGAGATCATGAAGGCGAGGTTGGCCTCGTCAGGCTTCTGCCCGATCGCGCTCGCCTTGACCAATTGCCGGAGCATGCCGTGCAGCGCGTCGCGGTCGACGGCACCGAGCGCCTCGGCCAGCAACCGCTCGCCGGCTTGCGGGTCCGGATGGCTGATCGCAATGCGGCGCTTGTAGAGCTTGACCCGCGGGCTCGCGGCAGCGGCGCTGCGATCGTTTGCCGCAAGCGGCGATGTAATGTGGCGTTCGAGAGCTGTCGTCATGGGCCGTGTCCTTTGCTGACGTTAGGCACGCGCGAGCGATCGTTCGCTCGCGGCGCGCGGATGCGAATTTCGGGATGTCGATGAAGGGTTTACGCGCAGCCAGGTCGTGACATCCATGGCCGTATCAGGCGTGGATGCTGACGATTGTTGCGATGGTGGCATTCTGCCGCTGTTTTGCCCGACGAGTCAAATCCATTTAGAAAAAACAGAAATCAGGGGTCATCCCCTCGCAAGTCCTTGATCCGGCAGAGGCCGGCTACTGTGCATGGGGTTGTTTTCGAACTTTATTGTTGAGACCGCCCCGTGCGTGCCGCGCGGCGGAATTGCCTGGTATCGTGTGGGTGGAAACGCGATTGCGAAATCCGGTGTGGCCGCTCATCATGGTCGTTGCATGCGCCGCACCAACAAACATGCACAAAGCGGCGCGCGAGGTTGGGGAGAGAACGAATGCAACGAACGGCCCGCCTGCTGGCGCTCATCGCCGGACTATGCGCCGCTGCGCTGACCACTGAAGCTCTCGCGCAGAAATATCCGTCGCGGCCGGTGAAGATCATGGTCGGCTTCAGCGCCGGCGGCCCCGTCGATGTGGTCGCGCGCATCATCGGCGATCGGCTCGGCAACAAGCTTGGACAGCCCTTCGTGGTCGAGAACCGCGCCGGCGCCAACGGCATGATCGCCGCCGAAGGCGTCGCGCATGCCGATGCGGACGGCTACACCATGCTCGCCTGCAACTCCTCCACCATCACGCTGAACAAGACGCTGTTCAAAGACATCCGCTACGATCCGGAGAAGGATTTCGCGCCGCTGACCACCGTCGTCGCGGCGCCGCTGGTGCTGGTGGTCAATCCGGAGAATCCCAAGACCGCCGACATCAAGACCGTCGCCGATCTCGTCGCGGCGGCGAAGGCGGCACCCGGCGCGCTCGCCTACGGCTCGGGCGGCAACGGCAACCTCGCCCATCTTGCCATGGAGCTGCTCGCCCAGAGGGCCGGGATCAAATTGATCCACGTGCCCTATCGCGGCGGCGCGGCCTCCGAGGTCGGCATCCTCGCGCAGGAGGTGCTGGCTGTGTTCGATCCGCTCTCCGCCGTGCCGCTGGTGAAGGCCGGCAAGCTGCGCGCGCTCGCAGTGTCCTCGGCCGAGCGGCTGCCGGCGCTGCCCGACGTGCCGACCGTCGCGGAGGCCGGCTATCCCGGCTTCGACATCTCGTTCTGGGTCGGCTTCTTCATGCCGAAGGCGACACCCGCGCCGATCCTTCAGACGCTGCACCAGGAGATCGTCACTGCTGCCAAGGATCCGGCGGTCGCGGAGAAGCTCGGCTCGCAGGGCGTCGTCAGCGTGCTCAGCCCCGCCGACTATGCCGCCAAGATCGCGAAGGAGACGAAGGAGCTTGCCGAGGTGGTGGCGGCGGCGAACATCAAGGCGGAGTAGGGCGCCGGTTCAGCAGCGGCGACAAGCCGGTGTGAGCGGCGCGCTGCGGTGACGCCGCCTATCCGTCACGGGCTAGTTGTGCGAGACGTTCGAGCAGCGGGCGTTGTCCTGCGTTGATCCTTTGGTGCGCCTCTTCGACCGTGAACCATTCGGCACGGTCGACCTCCGGAAAGTGTTGCCGCTTGCCGCTGCGCGGCGGCCATTCGATCTCGAACGTGTTGCTGCGAATGCTGCTCACGTCGACATCGAGCTCGGCCGCGAATCCGGTGACGATCTTGCCGCCGCGCTGCCTGATCTGACCAAGCGCAATCAGCGGCATCGTCACCGCAAGTCCAAGCTCCTCGGCAAACTCCCGCCGCGCGGCGATTTCTGCGTCTTCTTCGTCGGTGTACTCGCCCTTCGGGATCGACCACGCGCCGAGATCCTTGTTGCGCCAGAACGGTCCTCCGGGATGAACGAGCAGAACCTCGAGATCGCGGCGCTTGCGATAGGCGATGATCCCGGCGCTCTTCGTTGGCATCGCAGGTTCCCCGACGGCCTCTGTTCCGGGAAAAACTGGAACAGAGCTTCTCAGCGCCGGTTAGTGGCCAAAGTTGAACCGGACAATGGGAGAGAAGCATGATCCGGCTGCTAGCAACAGCCGCATTAGCTTGAGGAGCGCTCGCGCGATGCGACACGGATCGCACGCGCCTTTGAGCCCTTTGTTGCGCGCGCCGCAATCATGCTGCGCGCCCTGCCGTGGGCCGAGGCGCTCTTGCGCAGCAGGGATGCGAACCGCTTGCGCGCACGGCTTGCCGACAGACGCGCCACCTGCTCGGCCTTGCGCATGATGGTGATGACCGACGGCGTCAGGTTCGCCGGAACCCAGGCGACGTCCTTCGTCTTGGAGAGGCTGCCGATGCCTTCGCATGGCGCCTCGCGCGGCAGGTCGATCCGGATTGCGAGCGCCTCCGAGCGTTCGGTCCAGTCCTCAGCCCTGGTGCCGGTGATGATGCGGACATAGTCGCGTGTCTCGCGCGGCAGCTCGCTTTCCCTGGCGAGCCACTTCTGGATGCGGCCGGGCCCTGCGTTGTAGGCGGCCGCTGCGAGGCCGAGATTGCCGAAATCGTCGCGGAGTTTGCGCAAGAACTTTGCCGATGCCGGCAGGGCCTTCATGGGATCGAAGGGATCATCGAGGCCAACTTCGGCGGCCGTCTCCGGCATGAACTGTGCGATGCCCTGTGCACCGGCCGGGCTGACCTCGTTGGAACGAAAGCGGCTCTCCTGCCAGAGCAGGCGCGCGAAGAACGGCACGGGAATGCCGCTGGCCTCAGCCGCCTCCCTCAGCGCGTGACAGAATTGATCGGTTGGCGAAGCAGGCTGCACAACGGTTTCGACCGTGCGCGCCGGCTCGATCGTCTCCTCGTAAGCCGCGCGTGCGTTCGCGAGCTCAATGGCCTGCACGCTCGCGATGAAGAGGTCGACCAGCGGAACCAGCGAGGGGGCGCGATCGGATTTGGGAGTGGAGTTGTCGAAGCTTGATGCCTGCCAGGAGGGCGATGAGCCGATGTCGCACATCAGAATCAGGAACGCAGCGCAAGCCGCGACGAGAAATCGCATCTCGGTCAGAGTCCTCGAACTGTGGGGGAACGACCAGCGGTGCGCCGGTGACGAGGACTTCATTAACCGCAATTGCGGCGAAGCTGCGATTCCGAAGGGCCGCCCGGTGTTAGTACGGTGTTCCCGCCGCAGAACATCCGCCGTCGGCCCGCGGATCTACGGGAGCCGCAGGAACACGCGACGTTGTGAGCGGTACTGCGGTGGACGGGCGGCGCTTACGCCTTGGGAAAATCCTTGCGCATCGCGATCTCGGCGGCATCGCCGGGCGACAGCACGGTCTGGTCGAAGGCGGCCTGCGGCCTCGTCATGATGTCATAGAGCGAGATGCCCTTGATCGGCTTGCCCATGAGCTCACGGACACAGTCGGCGAGCGTGCCGTTGTAGACGAGATAGGGCGGGCCCCGATCCTTCTGCCTCTCGCCCTTCAGCGACGGCCACTTCTTCAGCTCGGCCGGCGCGTCGTAGGCGATCGGCGATCCCTCTTTGAACATGCGTCTGGTCCCGGCGACTTGGATTGCCGGGAATCCTAGAGCCGCCGGGTAAACACACGTTAAAGAATTGGTTAAAATCAGCCGGCAACGAAGGCGAGCAGGGTGCCGTTGGCCTTGGCCGGCGGCACGCAGATCGCTGCCCCACTGCGCACGGCGGCCGACCCCAGCGCCTTCTCGGTCGCCGTAAGATCGCCGCTGACCAGCACTAGGGCCGCGCCGCCGCGCTCGGAGAGGCCTGCGAGCGGCACGCCGGGATAGCGCTTTCCGAGCTGGTCCAGCGTCAGATAGACAAAGTCGGCGCGCTCGCCGCCCGAAGGCACGGTCACGGCGCCGTCGGTCTCCGCCTTCCGCTCGCGGTCGATCAGGCGCGCGAGGTGTGCGGCTTCCTGTGCGGGCTCGGTCGTCGCGATCAGCGTCTGCTTGATCCGCTTGGCCGCATTGGCGTGCTTCATCAGCTCGGGAATCCACACCGTCTCGCGGGTCTTGTGCTGGCAGGCGAAAATGCGCACGCCGCCCGGCGCCTCGGCGGTCGGCCACATGAAGGTGCGGAATTTCGCCGCCGAGATCGTACCATCAGGCAGCGTGACAGGGCGTTCGAAATCAGTGGGGCCGATCGGCGTCAGGCCGCGTGCACGAATCTCCTCCGCGCCGGCGGCGCTATCGACCGCGGTGAAGGCGATGCGCTCGATGCCCTCGCCATGACGCTCGACGAAGGCACGGGCCGGCGCATTGTGCTCGGTCGCCGCGAGCACGCCGAGCAGCTCCATATAGTCGGGGTCGAACATGATGGTGTAATTGCCGGTGCCCATATGCGCGCTGTGGGTGCCGCGTGGCGAGATGGTGAAGCCGAGCTGGTGATAGTTCTCGGCGGCCTTGTCGAGATCCTTCACCATGACCACGGCGTGGTCGATACCGATAACGTTTTTGAGGGCCACTGTTCTTTCCCCGAATGCAAACTGACTTATGCAGGCTGACTTGGACCGCGTCAGCGGCCACGGGTCCTGTCTACGCCGGATAGCCTTTCAAGTCATTTTCAATTCAGTGGGAGATGCGGAATTTCATTCCGCGAGATGCGCAATCGACACGTGACGGCCTCAGCGGGCCTGCTCGATATAGGCCGCGAGGATGGCGCGCTCCTCGCTGGTCATCTCGGTGATGTTGCCCGGTGGCATCGCATTGGACCAGGCGGCGACACGGCCGATCAGGCGGATGTTGCGCTGGATGTGCTCGGGCGCGTCGAGCAAAATGCCTTTCGGCGCGGTGACGATGCCGGCCCAGACCGGCTCGGCCGCGTGGCACATGCTGCAACGGGACATCACGATCTCCTCGACATTGGCGATCGTGACCGATGTCGACAATGCGCCCGTCTTCACCTCGCGCGGGCCGGCGGCGGAGAGGAAGAGGATCGCGATCACGCCCATCGCTGCGACACCCCACACCCACCACGGCGATTTACGCCCCGCATGTCCCTCGTTGAAGAAGTGGCGGATGACGGGGCCGAGCGCCAGGATGATGGCGACGATGATCCAGTTGAATTTCGTCGCGTAGAGCAGCGGATAGTGGTTGCTGATCATCAGCACAACCACGGGCAGGGTCAGATAGTTGTTGTGGACCGAGCGCTCCTTGCTGGTCTTGCCGAGCTTCGGATCGGGCGCCTGTCCCGCGATCAGCGCTGCCACGATCTTCTTCTGGTTCGGGATGATCAGCGTGAAGACGTTGGCGACCATGATGGTGCCGATGATCGCGGCGATCTGGTTGAAGGCGCCGCGGCCGCTCAGCACATGGGTGAAGGCATAGGTGAGCGCGACCAGGAACAGATAGCCGCCGATGGCGAAGGGCAGCTCGCGCTGGGCGAGCCCGGTGCGACAGGCGGCTTCATAGAGCAGCCACGCCAGCGCCAGGCTGAAGAAGCTGAACAGTCCGGCCTGGAACGGCGTGAGATCGAGGATCGATTTGTCGACCAGGAACAGGTCGGCCTCGAGATAGTACACCACGACCATCAGCGCGAAGCCGGACAGCCAGGTGGTGTAGGCTTCCCATTTGAACCAGGTCAGCTCGTCCGGCATCTGGCTGGGTGCGACCAGATATTTCATGATCCGGTAGAAGCCGCCGCCATGGACCTGCCAGGCCTCGCCCTGCACGCCGTCAGGCAGGTCACCTCTGGGCTTGAGGCTGAGATCGAGAGCGATGAAATAGAAGGAACTGCCGATCCAGGCGATCGCCGCCACCACGTGCAGCCAGCGGAGCAGCAGGCTCGCCCATTCCGATATGATGGATCCCCACATGATCTCCCCATCAGGTGCGACATCGATGCCGCAGCTTTGATGACCGCAACCGGCGGTCGTCGCCCCTCCAATGTGTCGCACCGATCAGCAGCATTTTCCAGTATGATGGGTTGCGGCTGATGCACATCGTGCGGGCATGAGCTGATGTGGGATGCGGCAGGCGTTTTGCCTGTCGCAGACCATTTGCGGGTGGATGAGCGTTGACATTTGCGGAGTGAAAGCCGGGAGGAAGACGTGAAGAGCAGAATATGGTCCGTGGCGATGTCGGCGGGGTTGCTGGTCGCGGCCGCGACCGGTGCGCAGGCCGAGCCGGTGCTGCAGGGCAAGGACGCCTATGGCGATTGGCAGGCCGACAAGCCCGGCACGGTCAGGCTGATCCGGCCGCAGGATCTGGTCAGGCCCGGCGCCACGCGGTCGGTCGCCAGCTCCTCGCGGGTGGTGCCGCGGCCGCCGGAGGCTGCGCTCCGGGTGCCGGCCGGTTTCAAGATCGAGCTGTTCGCCGACGGCTTGCGCGCGCCGCGCATCATACGTGTGGCGCCGAATGGCGATGTCTTCGTCGCGGAGACGCGGGCTGGCACCGTCCGCGTGCTTCGCGCTGGGGAGGGCGGCAAGCTCGCGACCAATGAGCTCTTTGCTAGCGGCTTGCGGCAGCCATTCGGCATCGCCTTCTTCCCGAACGGCGACAATCCGCAATGGGTCTACATCGCCAACACCGACAGCGTCGTCCGCTTTCCCTATCAGGCCGGCGACCTCAAGGCGCGCGGCAAGGCGGAGACGATCGTGGCGAGCCTGCCGCATGACGGCGGTCATTCCACCCGCGACATCGTCTTCACCCCCGATAACAAGCGCATGCTGGTCTCGGTCGGTTCGCTCAGCAACGTCGCCGAGGGCATGGGCACGCCGCCGGGCGGGATGGACGCGTGGTCAAAGACGCAGCCGCTTGGTGCAACGTGGGCCAGCGAGCTCGAGCGCGCCGCGGTGCTGGCCTTTACGCCTGATGGCAAGGAGCGGAAGATCTACGCCACCGGCATCCGCAACTGCGTCGGCCTCGCGATCCAGTCGCAGAGCGGTCTGCCCTGGTGCTCGACCAATGAGCGCGACGGTCTCGGCGACGACCTCGTGCCAGATTACGTAACCAGCGTGAAGGAGGGCGCGTTCTACGGCTGGCCGTGGTTCTATATCGGCGGCAATGAAGACCCGCGCCATGCCGGCGCGCGGCCGGACCTCAAGGACAAGGTGACGGTTCCCGACGTGCTGATCCAGCCGCACTCGGCTTCGCTCGGCATGACGTTCTACCAGGGCACGCAGTTTCCATCCGAATACCAGGGCGATGCCTTCGCCGCGGAGCACGGCTCCTGGAACCGCTCGAAGCGCACCGGCTACAAGGTGATCCGTATCCGCATGAAGGACGGCCAGCCGACGGGGGAGTATGAGGATTTCGTCACGGGCTTTGTGGTGAGCGACACGGAGGTGTGGGGCAGGCCGGTCGGCGTGGCGGTGGCGAAGGATGGATCGCTGCTGGTGTCGGAGGATGGCAACGGCACGATCTGGCGGGTGACGCAGGTGCCGCAGTGACAGTGTCCAGCGGATGGATGGGTAACACAATAGACCGGATCGATAGGTGACAGTCGTTCATGGTTCGGTCCGCTGCGGCGCTGCGCTAGCGCAGCGCC
>NZ_JACIHE010000010.1 GCF_014198245.1 Bradyrhizobium sp. cir1 | reverse complement strand
GCATGAAGCTGACGAGCCAGATGCCCTCGTCGACCTCCTTGATGCCGAGCTTCTGGCCAGCCAGGACGGTTGAGATGTTGATCCTCTTGCGATGCAGGCAGAGGCGGCCGCAGGCAGTGACGACGACGTCGCGGTCGTGGAAGGGATAGCTCAACTCCGGCAGGCCGGCATAGGCCCGCGCTGAAGCCGTGTAGACCTCGGCAGGACACTTCATGCCGAGCGCCTCATGGGGGCGCTCGGTATTGAACTCGTGCACGAAGGCATCGAAGCGCTCCTGCTGTTGCAGGCTGTTGAAGCCAGGCGGCCTGGTGGCCTCCTTCTTGAGGGTGAGGTGCATGCGCTCGTGCCGGCCATTTTGTTGCGGATGACCTGGCTTGATGCGCTCGATGGCGATACCGAGGCGGAGCCACCATACCGAGAGCTTGGAAAGATTGAACAAGGCGTTGGGACTGGCAAACGGCACGCCATTGTCGGACCGAATGGCAAGCGGCAGGCCGCGCTCGCGGAACAGGCGCTCGAAGGCGGTCATGGCAGGCTCCTCGCGCGTGGAGTCGAGCGCCTCGCACAGCAGCAGGAAGCGCGCGGCATGATCGCTGACGGTCAGCGGGAAGCAGTAATGGCTGTTGCCAAGCTTGAACTCGCCTTTGAAGTCGGCGCACCAGACATCGTTCGGGGCAGTCCCTTGCGATAGCGACGTGCCGCGCGCGCGATGGCGCGGCCCGCCGCCCCGCCTGACCAGGCCGTGGCGATCGAGCACCGCATGAATGGTGCTTTTGGCCGGCACCCGGACATCGCCGTCGAGCCGTCGCACCAGGAGTTCGCGGATCTTGCGGGCCCCCCAATGCGGCTTCTCGGCCTTGAGCTGGACAATCAGCGTCTCGATCTGGGCCGGCAGTTGATTGGCGTAGCGAACCGGCCGCCTGGAGCGGTCGCTCAGCGCCTCCAGGCCATGTTCCTTGTAGCGATCGAAAATCTTGTAACCGGTCTTCCGGGAGATGCCGAACTCCCGGCAGACATCCGTCATGGCTTCCCCGTCCAACAGGCGGGCGACAAAGCGAAGGCGCTCCTCCATTACCGAACTCGCTTTCCACGGCATCCACACCTCCCGCAGAACAAAAGCGGAAAGTGTAACCCATGTGTTCGGTACGTTCTGTCACCTATGTCTCGGGCCGCTCAGCAGCAGCAGCATCAAGGTCTGTAGGTTCTTTCGTCTGAAAGCGACCGCCGAACGCCTGCGAAAGTCGCGCTTGGGATCAGCGCCACCGAGCTCAAGCCGATTCGCGATCACTCTATATATGTGTGTCCGCGCCTAGCGGCCGGACCGCCAGATGCGCCAGTGCGAGGGCGAAATCAAAACCGGCTCGTTGGTCCAGACGTTGAACCAGACGCCGGCCCTGCGGCGCGCCGGAAAGGTCCAGGGCACGATGCCTGTCTTGTGCGGCTGTCCGAGTTCCAGATCGCAATCGTCGGGCGCGATCTGAATCGGCAGCCATTGTCCATTCGTGTCACGGGCGTTCATTACGGGCCGGTTCTTAAGCGACTGCACGGCGACACCGTTGATTCAGCGCAACAAGGCTCACCCGTGAAAACACGGGGCCGGACGCGTTTCTCCACTTAAGGTGTTTTCGAGCGTAGCGGATAGCAGCCCGCGCAAGGAAGACGCATCAGCCAAGAGCCGGAGCCCCGCTCCGATCCATCGGAACGGAAATGACCCTAGTGGGCGGAAACCCAGGCCCTCGCCTCGCGCTGCGCGGCCGAGATCTCGGCATCCGACATCTGCCCGGCAACTTCCTGGCGGAGCGCGACGGCATCCTTGCGGCCCTTCAGGGCGGCGAGGTTGAACCATTTGTGCGCGGCGACGAGATCGACGAGGCCGGAGCGGCCGCTCGCCCAATAGATCCCGCGCTCGAACAGCACGTCCGACAGCGCGCTTGTGTCGATCGGCGTCGCCGACTCCAGATCGAAAGTACCCTGAAACATAACGCATCCCCTTTGTTCTTGTGCCGCCTCGTTCCCCCGAGCGCGGCTCCCGTCCAACTCTGATGTGCATGACCCTTTCCGGGATCACACACTGCTCAACTCCATCCCCATGCCGTTTGCCGGCTTGTTGGAGGCGATGATGGCGGGCAAATTTGAATGGCAGTTTAAGTATCGCGATGAAGCAGACGTAAACGCGAGGCCGCGCCATGGGCTCGGAGAATCCAAAAAGCGACTGTCTTGCAGGCACTTCTGCGATTCGTCAGACCCGGTTTACCCTGCGATTTTGGGAGAACGATAACCATCACGCGTGGTGGCGGACCGCGCCCGCCCCGTCATTCCCCGCCACCGGGTCTCGCCTTCGGCGAGCCCGATGACAGGCTCCGGCGGGGAATCCAGCACGCCGCGGCCCATCGATTCAACCACTACCATCTCGGCGTACTGGATCGCCCGGTCGGAGCCGGGCGATGACGCTGCGGATGGAGAAGCGTTGCGCAAACAGCGTGCAATCGGGCCTCGGCCCTCGCCTGCCCAAGGCAGCACGACAGATGCAGTGCGACCACGTCGCGGTCAGATCAGCAATGTCAGGAAAGGGGATGCCGGCAATACCCCGGCGTCAGGGAGAACGAGGGCGTCGGCGAACACGTCAGGACCAGATTCCACGTTGACCCGAAGGCCGCTTGCGGAATTGCGGAGCCCCGGAAGGGAGAACCGCACCGAACGAAGAAAACTCGTTTCTTCTGTCGGACCGTGAAAGAGAACGGCCCGACCGTTGACCTGATGTCTCGCCGACACCCTCTATCGTCGACCAGAACCTCTGGGAGGCGCTGATGACGTGCCGGCTGCTTTAAGAGCCGGCAACTTCAGAAGCGAAGTTACTTCTTCTTCTTCGCGACCTTGCGGGTCTTCTTCGCAGTCTTCTTCACTGCGCTCTTCGCCTTCTTCGCCTTCTTCGCTTTCTTGGCCATGTTGCCCTCCGATGTGTGAGATGGCTTTAATCGCTGCGTGCATTCGGGGATCGAATGCACTCACCCCGAATACACCAACACGACGAAAAAAACATCTTCTCACTTAAGGAAGTGTTGACGGCGCGGTGCGCGTGCGCCAGCCGCGCTTGATTTGCCGACACGCAGAGACAGGCGTCCGCGATTGCAAATGCTTCTCGCAGCATCGACGTCGTCAAGCGACGCGATTGCAAAAAAACTCTATGCAGCAAGTATTATTCTGTGCGCGCACATCACGCGTGATCAGTGCGACGAAGCACGCTGCAAAGCGCTCGATCGCCTCGCGGAGGCGAGTCGCGGACTCTGAGTCGCGAATTTTGGCAACGAAATTATTTTCATGCTTAACGGCGGAAGCGCTCGTCAGAGCGTGTGCAAGCCGCCGTTTTGCGCGAATCGCGCGAAGGCGATTCGGTGGCGCTGCGCGCCCTCAGCGGGTGATGTTTGCCGCCGACGATGCGCGCGAACGTCGCATCGCGAACCCGTCGCGAGGTGACGAAGCGTATCCGTCACCTCCTTCGAACGCGCGACGTCAGACGCCGAGCTTGGACTTGAGCAGATCGTTGACGCTCTGCGGGTTGGCCTTGCCGCCGGACGCCTTCATCACCTGGCCGACGAACCAGCCGAGCGACTGCGGCTTGTCCTTCACCTGCGCGGCCTTGTCGGGATTGGCCGCGATGATGTCGTCGACCACCTTCTCGATCGCCGAGAGGTCGGTGACCTGCTTCATGCCGCGGCTTTCGACCAGCGCGCGGGGATCGCCGCCTTCCTGCCAGACGATCTCGAACAGATCCTTGGCGATCTTGCCGCTGATCGTGCCCTCGCCGATCAGGTCGATGATTGCAGCAAGCTGCTCGGCATTGACCGGAGAGCCCGTAATATCCCGGCCTTCCTTGTTGAGACGGCCGAACAGCTCGTTGATCACCCAATTCGCCGCCATCTTGCCGTCGCGCGCGCGGTTGGCGAGCTTGTCGAGCACCGTCTCGTAGAACACCGCGCTCTCGCGCTCGGCAACGAGCACGCTCGCGTCATAGGCCGACAGGCCGAAATCGGCGACGAAGCGCGTCTTCTTCTGGTCCGGCAACTCGGGAAGCTCAGCCTTCAGCTCGTCGACGAAGCTTTGCGAGAACTCCAGCGGCAGCAGGTCGGGATCAGGGAAGTAGCGATAGTCGTGCGCCTCTTCCTTGGACCGCATCGAGCGCGTCTCGCCCTTGTTGGGGTCATAGAGCCGTGTCTCCTGGTCGATTTCGCCGCCGTCCTCGAGTATCTCGATCTGGCGCCGCGCCTCGTACTCGATTGCCTGGCCGATGAAGTTGATCGAGTTCATGTTCTTGATCTCGCAGCGGGTGCCGAGCGGCCCGCCGGGCTTGCGCACGGAGACGTTGACGTCGGCGCGCAAGCTTCCCTTCTCCATGTCACCGTCGCAGGTGCCGAGATAGCGCAGGATCGAGCGCAGCTTGGTCACATAGGCCTTGGCCTGCTCGGCATCGCGGATATCGGGCTTGGAGACGATCTCCATCAGCGCCACGCCGCAGCGGTTGAGGTCGACAAAGGACATGGTCGGCGACTGGTCATGCAGCAACTTGCCTGCATCCTGTTCCAGATGCAGCCGCTCGATACCGATGGCGGCCGTCTTGCCGCCGTCCAGTTCGACGACGACCTCGCCTTCGCCGACGATCGGCGACTTGTACTGGCTGATCTGATAACCCTGTGGCGAGTCCGGATAGAAATAGTTCTTGCGGTCGAACACCGAGCGCAGGTTGATCTGCGCATTGAGGCCGAGACCGGTCCTGACAGCCTGCCTGACGCATTCCTCATTGATCACGGGCAGCATGCCCGGCATCGCCGCGTCCACCAGCGACACGTGGCTGTTCGGCTCGCCGCCGAACGTGGTGGAGGCGCCCGAGAATAGCTTTGAGTTCGACGTCACCTGGGCATGGATCTCCATGCCGATGACCATCTCCCAGTCACCGGTGGCACCTCTGAGAAGCTTGTGCGTGGCCGTGCTCATGTCTTGCTCCCGAGCAGCGTGGCAGCGATCCGCTCCCACTCCGCTTCCAATGAATCCTTTGCCGCGACCTGACCGGCCTGGCGGTACCAGTAGCCGGCATTGCCGAGATCGCCTTCGACGCGGTGCAAATAGGCGTGCACCCAGGCGGCGTCGCGGCTGTTGTCATCCTGAACGATCTTGTGCGCCTGGTCCCAGTCGCCCTTGGCGGCCCACCAGAGACCTCTAAGCGGCGCGTTCAGCTCCGGCGCGGGCGCCGCGCCGTCGAGGCTCACGATGAATGCCGCGACATTCACCACCACCTCGCGGGCGTGAAGCGGCCGGCCGCCTGCTCGATCACTTCGCCGAGCGAGAACAGCGTCTCCTCCTCGAACGGACGGCCGATCAACTGCAGGCCGAGCGGCAGGCCCTGCGCGTCCTTGCCGGCGGGCACGGCGATGCCGGGCAGGCCCGCCATGTTCACGGTCACCGTGAAGATGTCGTTGAGATACATCTCGACCGGATCGGCGCCGCCCTTCTCGCCGATGCCAAAGGCCGCCGACGGCGTCGCCGGCGTGAGGATGGCGTCGACGCCCTTGGCGAAGCAATCCTCAAAATCCTTCTTGATCAGCGTGCGCACCTTCTGGGCGCGCAGGTAATAGGCATCGTAATAGCCGGCCGAGAGCACGTAGGTGCCGATCATGACGCGGCGGCGCACCTCTGCGCCAAAACCTTCGGCGCGGGTGTTCTCGTACTGCTCGATGATGTTCTTACCCTGCTCGCGCAGGCCGTAGCGGACGCCGTCGTAGCGCGCGAGGTTGGATGAAGCCTCCGCCGGCGCCACGATGTAATAGGCCGGCAGCGCGTATTTGGTGTGCGGCAGCGACACCTCGACGAGTTCGGCGCCGGCCGCCTTCAGCCAGGCCGCGCCCTCGCTCCAGAGTTTTTCGATCTCGGCCGGCATGCCATCGAGACGATACTCCTTGGGGATGCCGATCTTCATGCCCTTCACGGACTTGCCGATCGCAGCCTCGTAATCCGGCACAGGGATATCGACAGAGGTCGTGTCCTTCGGATCGTGCCCGGCCATCGAGCGCAGCAGCATCGCGGCATCGCGCACGCTGCGCGCGATCGGTCCTGCCTGGTCGAGCGAGGAGGCAAAGGCAACGATGCCCCAGCGCGAGCAGCGGCCATAGGTCGGCTTGATGCCAACGGTGGCCGTGAACGCCGCCGGCTGGCGGATCGAGCCGCCGGTGTCGGTCGCGGTCGCGCCCATGCACAGCAGCGCCGCCACGGCCGAGGCCGAGCCGCCGGACGAGCCGCCCGGCACCAGCGTCGTGTTGCTTCCGTCACGCCGCCAGGGATTGCCGACGGGGCCGAAGCAGGAGGTCTCGTTCGCCGAGCCCATCGCGAACTCGTCATTGTTGAGCTTGCCGAGCATCACCGCGCCGTCGCGCCAGAGCTGCGAGGTCACGGTCGACTCGTAGGTCGGCACGAAATTGCCGAGGATTTTCGAGCACGCCGTGGTGCGCACGCCCTTGGTCGCGAACAGATCCTTGATGCCGAGCGGGATGCCGGCGAGCGGGCCACCCTCACCCTTGGCGATCTTTTCGTCCACGGCCTTCGCCATGTCGCGCGCGCGATCGGGCGTCTCCATCACAAAGGCGTTGAGCACGCGCGCAGCTTCGATCGCGGAGAGGTGCGCGTCGGTCAGCTCGAGTGACGTGAAAGTCTTGTCGGCGAGACCCTTGCGGGCCTCGGCGAGCGTCAGCGATGTCAAATCGGTCATTTATTGATCGGGCTGCAGAAGAACGGAGACAGGGTCTTGTCGTTGGCCGGGTCGTCTTTTTTGGCGGCGGCTTTCGCGGCTGCCTCGATCTCGTCGAGCACGGCATTGACGGCGACGTTGGGATCGGCAGCCTTGCCCTGCCGCTCCATCTTGTCGAGGTAATTCATGTAGGCCTGATAGGCCTTCTCATCGTCGCAAAGCAGGCACATCGGACCACTCTCGAAATTTACTCGACGACCTTCGGCACCAGGAAGAAATGCCCCTCGGTCGCCGGCGCATTGGCAACGATATCGTCGGCGATCTCGCCGTCATTGACCACGTCCTGCCGCTTCTTCATCTGCATCGGGGTGACCGAGGTCATCGGCTCCACGCCCTCGACATTGACCTCCGAGAGCTGCTCGACGAAAGCGAGCATGGCGTTGAGCTCGCCCTGCAGATGCGGAACCTCGTCCTCGGAAACCGCAATGCGCGCCAGATGCGCGATGCGGCGGACGGTAGCGGCGTCGACGGACATTATATAAGGCCTCTCACGGCAAAACCTATGTGCCGTATAGCAGAGGCCGCTTTTGCGCCGCAACCGGCGCCGGGCGCATGATCCGGAAAAGTGCGCAGCGATTTTCCGGAAAGATCATGCGCAAACAATAACCTAAAGCGCGATGATCCTCCTGGATCTCATCGCGCCCTATCCGGCCAGCGCTTTCAGGCGAGCCAAGGCCGATTTGGCCAGATCCCGGGTCAATTCGGCCGCAGGCACCTCGCGCCCGAGGGCAATCGCCTGTCCGGCCCAGAGATTGGTGAAATCCACCCTGCCCTGCTTTTCGGCCGCCGCCTTCAGCGGCCCCAGCGCGGTCGCCGCATGGGGGAATGGCGGCGCATCCGGCGAGACCGGGCCGGCCTCGCGCATCAGGCGGTTCTGCACCCCGCGCGCCGGCCGGCCGGTCATGACATTGGTGATGACGGTGGAATCGTCCCGCGCTTCAGCGAGCGCCTTGCGGCCGCCCGCGCTGACCTTGGATTCCGGACAGCGCAAGTAAGCGCTGCCGATCTGCACGCCGGAGGCGCCGAGTGCGAAGGCCGCAGCGATGCCGCGCCCGTCCGCAATGCCACCC
This sequence comes from Bradyrhizobium sp. cir1, assembly GCF_014198245.1. GTDB lineage: Bacteria > Pseudomonadota > Alphaproteobacteria > Rhizobiales > Xanthobacteraceae > Bradyrhizobium. The sequence goes on along the minus strand of NZ_JACIHE010000010.1, from coordinate 259,648 downwards.
GCCGCGATCACCGGCACCTTCACGGCATCGGCAACCTGCGGCACCAGCGCAAACGTGCCGGGCTGCTCGGCGATCTTGTCGGTCAGGAACATGCCGCGATGGCCACCCGCCTCGGCGCCTTGCGCGATCACGGCATCGACGCCGTGCTGCTCGAGCCAGACCGCTTCCTTCACAGTGGTGGCGGACGAGATGACGAGGGAGCCCGCCGCCTTGACGCGCCTCAGCAGCGCCTGCTCCGGCAGGCCGAAATGGAAGCTGACGACCTCCGGCTTCAGCTCCTCGACCACCTCGCAGAACGCCGCATCGAACGGCGCGCGGTTGGCCGCGGCGATCGGCGCCGCCGGATCGAGACCATGCTCGGTGTAATAGCCCGTCAGCCGCTGCTTCCAGCGCGCTTCGGCCTCCGCCGTGAGCTCGATCGGCGTGTGGCAGAAGAAGTTCATGCTGACCGGCGCCTTCACGCGCTGGCGGATCAGGCCAACCTGCTCGCGCGCCTTCTCCGCCGAGATCATCGCGCAGGGCAGCGACCCCAGCGCCCCGCCCTGCGCAGCCGCGATCACCAGCTCCGCATCCATCACACCGGCCATCGGCGCCAGCACGATCGGGAATTCGGTCTTGAAGAGATCGATCAGTCGACGGTCAGGCCACATGGTTGTTCTCTCTCGTTAGCTCTCTCTTACCCTCCCCTGGAGGGCCCTCCAGAGGAGGGTAAAGAATTCTACGCCGCGACCACCGAGTTACGCCGCCCAGCAAGAAGCTGCTCCGCTTCAATCGAAATCCGCTCGACGATCTCCGCTGCCGGCGGAATATCATGGATCAGCCCGACCGCCTCGCCCGCAATCACCGCGGCGACGTCGAAATTGCCCGCCGCCTTTGCCGCCGCATACTCCGCCGCGACTGCGGCGACATTCTGCATCAGCTCGACTTCACGGCCGATCCAGCGCCGGGCGTGGTCGTTGACCAGACACCGTCCCGTGAACGGCGCCGGCCAGACATTGTTGCGGGAGAGATCGAAGATGATGCCGCGCACGGTCGAGCCGCTACTCGCCGCGCAGATGCGCCGCTTGGCCTCCTCCGCGCCGTCGGCCTCCTGGCTGGCATAGAAGCGCGTGCCGAGCAGCACGCCGCTCGCACCCAGCATCATCATCGCAGCGAGCCCGCGGCCGTCAGCGATGCCGCCGGCCGCAACAACGGGCACACGGCCCGCGGCGAGATCGACGATGGCAGGCACGAGATCGACAGTAGTGCGTGACGCACCGTGACCGCCCGCCTCCGTCCCCTGTGCAATCAGGATGTCGGCGCCGGCATCGAGCGCCTGCCGCGCCATCGCCTCGTCCTGTACCTGGCAGATCAGGCGGGCGCCGGTGGATTTGATCCTTGGCGCGAACGGCGCGGGATCGCCGAACGACAACATGATCGCGGATGGCTTTGCGTCGAGCGAGACATCGAGAAGCTCGGGCTTTCTGGCGAGGCTCCATGTGATGAAGCCGATCCCGAACGGCGCACGCAGTTCGGCGAGCTTCGCGGTCTCCTGCTCCAGCCACGCCCTCTCGCCATAGCCGCCACCGAGAATGCCGAAGCCGCCGGCGCGGCTCACGGCTGTCACGAGCCGGCTGCCCGCGATGATATCCATCGGCGCCAGCAGGATCGGATGCCTCATCTGAAGCAGCGTGGTCAGTGACGTCGCAAGCGGCATGATCCCTCCCTGATCTGGACAGCGAGACTAGGGGCGACTAGTTTTCTCGAAAAATGAATTGTTGCGAACGCTGCCATCTCAAAAGCGAAACGGCACCATGGAACTCAGCGACATCCAGACCTTTGCCGCTGTCGCCCGCACCGGCGGCATCACCCGCGCCGCGGAAGAGCTCAACACGGTGCAATCGAACGTCACCCAGCGCGTGAAGGCACTGGAAGCCGAGATCGGCACGCCGCTGTTCGAACGCCACAGCCGCGGCATGACGCTGACCGGCGCCGGCAAACGTCTCCTCCCCTATGCGCAGCGAATGGCTGCGCTGTCGCGCGAGGCCGTGCTCGCCGCGCGCGACGACGGCGAGCCGAAGGGACCGCTGGCGATCGGCTCGATGGAGACGACGGCAGCCGTGCGATTGCCGCCGCTGCTCGCCGATTTCCACCGCCGCTTTCCCGCTGTGCGCCTCTCGTTACGCACGGCAACCACGGCCGACCTCGTCGCCGGCGTGCTCGAAGGCACGCTCGATGGCGCCTTCGTCGCAGGTCCCATCGCGCATGCCGATCTCACCGCGACCAGCGTGTTCCGCGAGGAGCTGGTGCTGGTCAGCGCGCGGCGCTGGACTTCGCTGGCCGAGCTGCGCGCCGGCACGCCGGAGTCCGGTCCGACCGCGCTGGTCTTCCGTACCGGCTGCACCTATCGCCAGCGGCTCGAGCAGGTGTTCGTCGAGTTCGGCTGGCCGTCGGCCGCACGCTTCGAGCTCGGCACGCTCGACGGCATGATCGGCTGTGTCGCCGCCGACATGGGCGTGACGCTGCTGCCGCGCGCGGTCGTCGAACGCAGCGCGATGAGCGGCAGCGTGTCGATCCACGCGCTAAGCCCCGCGCATGCGCGCGTCGAGACGCTCTTCATCCAGCGCGGCGCCGGACATCGATACAGCGCGCTGCAAGGTTTCATCGCCTGCCTGAAGAAAGACGACGACGTCATCGCAGCCTGACGCAGCGCGAACGTTCCACGCCACGAAATTCGTCACAAATCTATCGCGTTTGAATCAATCCGCGCTGCGTCCTGCCATCGCAGCGCAGCACTTCGAAAAGCTTTGAAGCGCGCGAACGTTCTACGTTAGGATGCGCGACTAGCCAGCGCGAAACCATAAACGAAGCCAAAACATCGGGAGGACTATCGATGCGCAATACGCTCGTGTTGTGCTGTGTCGCCGCGTTGTCGGCGATATCAGGAACTGCAAGCGCACAGGACTGGACCAAATCGAAATGGGGGCCGAACGACGAGATCGGCGCCGCCAACTACATGACGCCCGAGCTCGTGGTGAAGGCGGCATCGCTGGTGAAGACCGGCAAGACCTATGCTCTCGGCATTCCCGTCACGTCGCAGACACCCGCCTATCCGCCGCGCACGTTCAAGATCACGGTGGTGCAGCCGGGGCAAGCCGGCATCCCCGGTCTCGGTCCCAACAAGGCGACCTATAACGACGACATCCTCGACACCTGGGTCGGCATCGGCAGCCAGCTCGATGGGCTCGGCCATCTCGGCGTCGAGCACGTCTACTACAACGGCAACAAGCTCGCCGACTTCGCCGATCCGACCGGGCTGAAGAAGCTCGGCATCGAGAAGGTGCCGCCGATGGTCACGCGCGGCGTGCTGCTCGACATGGCCGCCTATTTCAAGACCGACGTGGTGAAGGAAGGTACCGCCTTCAACGTCAAGGAGATCGAGGAAGCCGCCAAGCAGCAGAACGTCGAGATCCGCCAGGGCGACGTCGTCATCTTCCACACCGGCTGGCTCAGCCTGATCGGCAAGGACGACAAGCGTTACTCGGCCGGCGAGCCCGGCCTCGGCGTCGAAGGCGCAAAGTACCTGACCGGCAAGGGCGTCGTCGCGATCGGCGCCGACACCTGGGCGCTCGAGGTACTGCCGTTCGAGTCCCAGAACGTGTTCGAGGTGCACCAGATCCTGCTCGCGATGAACGGCACCTACATCCTCGAGAACATGGACACCGCCGCGCTCGCCCGGGACAAGGGCTACGAATTCCTGTTCGTGCTCGGACAGCCGCGCTGGACCGGCGGCGTGCAGGCGATGATCAACCCGATCGCGATCCGCTGATCTGATACCGGGCGAGGAGCTACTTGCCTGTCCGGCAGGTCCCTCGCCCGACTCTCCGTCACCGCGGCCTGAGGTGCCAGCGCCGCAGCGCAACGACGGCCCAGATCGCCTCGACGAGGCCGAACGGCCAGGCACCTTGCAGGAAGCCATAGGCCGAACCGAGCGCGCAGGACGCCGCGAACAGCAGCACGAACCAGTGGCTGCGGTCCTCGAGGGCGTAAGTGACCAGCATCGCCGTCACGGCAAACAGCCGAATAGTGTCAGCGCATCCATGTTCCGGGTTCACTCCGCAGCGCAACGCATGATATGCGCTAAGACCATGCCCGCTCTTATCCTGCCCCTCGTCGATGCTGCAACCCACTGGCCCGAACGCGGTGCGCTGGTCGGGCTCGACTTGGGCACCAAGACCATCGGCGTTGCCGTGTCCGATCCGGACCGGCGCTTGGCTACCGGCGTCGAGACAATCCAGCGCAAGCAGTTCAAGCAGGATGCCGCCCGGCTGCTCGCGATTGCGACGGAGCGCAAGGTGGTCGGTTTCGTGCTCGGCCTGCCCATCAACATGGACGGCAGTGAGGGCCCGCGCGCGCAATCGACCCGCGCCTTCGCCCGCAACCTCGCCGGCCTCACCGCCCTCCCGATCGGCCTCTGGGACGAGCGTCTGTCGACCGCGGCCGTCGAGCGTGAGCTGATCGGCATGGACGTCAGCCGCGCCAAGCGCGCCGAGGTGATCGACGAGCACGCCGCGATCTTCATCCTGCAGGGCGCGCTCGACCGCCTCGCCAATCTGCGCACCGGCTGATCCCATGGCCGTCGTGATCGCGGCGCTGCTGCCGGTCTTCATTCTCATCGTGCTCGGCGTCGTACTGAAGCGCAGCCTGATGCGGCTGGACACGCAATGGCACGGGCTGGAGCGGCTGACCTATTTCGTGCTGTTCCCGATGCTGCTGATCCAGACCCTGGTGAAGGCGGACCTTTCAAAAGTGCCGGTTGCCGGCGTCGGCGGCGCGCTCTTGCTCTCGGCGCTCGCGATGTCGCTGCTCTGCCTCGCGCTGCGCCCTGCGCTATCGCGGCTCGACATCGACGGCCGCGCCTTCACGTCGATCTTCCAGGGCGCCACGCGCTGGCAGACTTATGTCGCGCTATCCGTCTCCGCCAACATGTTCGGGGATGTCGGGCTGGCGCTCGCCTCCGTGGCCATGGTCGCGATCATTCCGCTGGTCAACGTCTTCAGCGTCGCCGTGCTGGCGCACTATGCTTCGCCCGAAAAGCAGTCCGCCCGCGCCATCGTCATGACGGTGATCCGCAATCCTCTGATCTGGGCCTGCGCCATCGGGCTCGCCGTCAATCTGATGCACCTGCCGCTGCCAAAAATCTGGCACGAGGTGGCCGACGCTCTGAGCTGGTCTTCGCTAGCGATCGGCCTGCTCGTCACCGGCGCCGGTTTGCAGCTCCAAGGTCTCTTGCGCCCCAGCCTGAGCGCGGGCATCGGCGTAGCATTCAAGCTGGTGCTGATGCCGGCGCTCGCGCTGATGCTGGCCGCCTGGTTTGGCCTCTCCGGCAACAGCCTCGCAATTGTCGCGATCTGCGCGGCGGTGCCGACCTCGCCCAGCGCCTATGTGCTGGCCCGCCAGATGGGCGGCGATGCTCCGCTCTTGGCGCAGATCATCACGCTGCAGACGATTTTGGCCGCGATCACCATGCCGGTCGCAATTGCGCTGGTGGCCTAGCTCGTCATTGCGAGCACACCTCTCTCCCCGTCGTCATTGCGAGGAGCTCTTGCGACGAAGCAATCCAGACTGTTTGCGCGGTGGGATTCTGGACTGCTTCGCTGCGCTCGCAATGACGGAGTATGAGGCCTAGCTCCCCAGCCACATCGTCAGCACCACCGCCGTCATGTTGTTCAGCGCGTGCAATATGATCGTGAGCCAGAGCGAGCCCGCGCGATAACGCATGTAGCCGAACCACAGGCCGATGCTGAAGACCTCGGCGAGGAAGTACATGTCGTATTGCAGGTGCACGACCGTCCACACCAGCGACGACAGGATGATCGCGCCGGGCACGCGCAAAAAGCTCGCCGACCAGCCGCGAAACAGGAATCCGCGCGCCAAAACCTCTTCCGACATCGGCGCGGCCACGCTGAAGGCGACCAGCAGCAGGAGCGCGGCGCCCTTGTCGCGGCCGGTTTTCAGCAGATCGGTCATGAAGCCGGGCGTCGCCTCCCGGCCAAGCGATCGCGACACCACCTCCCAGGCCAGGACGATCAGGACGAGACCGACCGCGCCGAACAGCAGCTGCTTCCAGGACGGCCAATAGAGCGCGAGATAGTCGACGAACGACGCCTTCTTGATGCGGATGGCGAGCCACACCGCCGCAAGTGTCGCCGGCAGACCTGTGATCACCGACAGCGCCAGCGCCTGGGGCTCGTGGCCGATCGACTGCAGCGAGGCCATGTCGAAGGGAACGCCGCGAAGCACGACAAGCAGAACGATGGCGCCGACCTGCCCAACGAACATCGCGACGAAGATGAAGAGGCCCCACAGCGCCGTGCCCCAGAATTTCCAGACGCGTGGCGGCGCAGGCGTCATGACGAGCGGCGGATGATCGGGATTGAGGGAGTCCATCAGGAGGCTTTCGTTGGGTTCAACCCGTCATTCCGGGGCGGTCCGAAGGACCGAACCCGGAAGTTCGAGATTCTCAGGTGCGCAAGGGCGCACCGGAATGACGGAATAAATAGTCACGGCAGCGCCCGCTCCAGCAGCGCGCGAACATCGCCGCTCTCCAGCTCGACCGCCCCATACATGCTAGCATGGGTCGCGGCGAGACGCGTGGCGGCGAAGAGTTCGGCCTGACGAGGCGACACGTTATTGAGCGCAGCAGCCGCGGCCAGAAGCGCCAGCTTCTCGACCGCAAGGCGCGCGACGCGCTCGCCATCGGCGCGGCGAAAGGTCTTGCCGATGAGCGCGGCCGCCTCGGCTGCGCCCGGCAGGCCTTTGGTCTCGGCCGCAAGCGATTGCAGCACCGCGACTGCCGCCTCCGGCTCGCGGGCGAGCGCGCGCAGCACGTCGAGGCACATCACGTTACCGGAGCCCTCCCAGATCGCGTTGACCGGGGATTCCCGGTAATGGCGCGCCAAAATGCCGTCTTCGACATAGCCGTTGCCGCCGAGGCACTCCATCGCCTCATAGAGAAATGCCGGCGCACTCTTGCAGGTCCAGTATTTGATCGCGGGCGTGAGCAGCCGCATATAGGCGGCTTCCGACGCATCGTGCGGGGTCCGGTCGAAAGCGCGGCAAAGCCGCATCACCAGCGCCACGCTCGCCTCCACATGCAGCGCCATGTCCGACAGCACCGCCTGCATCAGCGGCTGATCGGCCAGATGCTTCTGGAACACGCTGCGGTGACGGGCGTGATGCAGCGCATGCGCGAGCCCCGAGCGCATCAGGCCGACGGAGGCGATCGCGCAATCCTGCCGCGTCAGCTGCACCATCTGGATGATGGTGCGGATGCCCTTGCCCTCCTCGCCGACCGCTTGCGCATAGGCACCGGCGAACTCGACCTCGGAGGACGCGTTGGAACGGTTGCCGAGCTTGTCCTTCAGCCGCTGGAACTGGATCGCATTGACCGAGCCATCCGGCGCGAAGCGCGGCATGAAGAAACAGGTCAGCCCGCTATCCGCCTGTGCCAGCACCAGGAACGCATCGCACATCGGCGCCGACATGAACCATTTGTGCCCGGTGATGCGATAGGCATCGCCGTCGCGCACCGCACGCGTCATGTTGGCGCGGACGTCGGTGCCGCCCTGCTTCTCGGTCATGCCCATGCCCAGCGTCATGCCGCGCTTCTCCCACCACGGCGCAAAGCCGGGATCGTAGCTCTTCGTCGACAGCACCGGCATCACGCGCGCGAGCAGATCCGGCTGCATCGCCAGCGCGGCGACGGAAGCGCGCGTCATCGTGATGGGGCAGAGATGGCCGGTCTCGACTTGCGCGGCGATGTGGAATTTTGCCGCGCGGATGACCTCGGCGGCATCGCCCGCAGGTCGTCCGTCCGCCGTCCAGGTCGAATTGTGCACGCCCGCATGGGCGCTGTGCGCCATCAGCTCGTGATAGGCCGGATGAAACTCGACCTGGTCGCGCCGGTTGCCTTTTGCGTCGAAGGTCCGCAGCTTCGGCGTGTTCTCGTTCGCCACGCGCCCGCGTTCGGCCATCGCGGCCGAGCCCCAATGCCTGCCGAACTCCGACAGCTCCCGTTCCGCCGCCGCGCCGCCATTGGCCTTGACCGCCTCGACCAGCGGCCGATCCACCGCGAACAGGTCGACGTCCTCGAAAGGCGGCGACTGGTTGAAGACCTCGTGGGTCGCAAAGCTGGGCTGGGTCATCTTGCGTCCTCGGCGCGGAATCAGTTCCGGCGCGGCTGGATCGGGAAATCATAGGCCGCCCCGCCCGCCCCCGGCAGGGAAAAGTGCCACCACTCCTTCGAATAGTTCACAAAGCCTTGCCTGGCCATCGCAGCCACCAGCCGCCTGCGCCAGGCGCGCTGCTCCGGATTGATCGACGGTGCCGCGGTATGGCCCTTGGCGTCGGTACAGTCGTAGCCGGTGCCCATGTCGACGCTGCCCTCCGGCGCCCGCGCCTCGACCGGCGCCGTGCAGTCGGCATAGGTTTTCGCCGGGTCGTACTTGCCGGAATTGTCAGCCCTGAGATCGACCAGCGTGAGGTCGAGCGCCGCACCGGTGGAATGCTGCGAGCGGCTCGCGATGTAGCCGAGGCGAAACAGCTCGGTCTTCGGGATCTTCGGATTGTAGCGCCGCTCGGCGGCGGTCTCGTGACCGTTCTGCGACCACTTGACCATGTCAAGCGAGGCCCGCGCCGGCCGGTAGCAGTCGAACATTTTCAGCGACAAATTTTGCCCCGCCAGCTCCGCTTGCACCGCCTTCAGCCGCAGCCCCACCTCCCGCTTCACCACGCACTCGCCGGCGCCGTAGCCGGCGAGCGAACGGCCGACGAAATTGTTCGAGGTGGCGTAGCGGATGTCCTGGACAATGGTGGGATCGATGTCGCGCAGATAGACGAAGCCGCCGGGGAGCGATTGGGCTGAAGCGGATGAGATTCCGACGATTGATACAAATGCAACGAGAATTGGTTTCACAATGCCTCCGTGTCCTCAGGCGTCATTCTGGGGCGATGCGAAGCATCGAACCCGGAATCTCGAGATTCCGGATCTGGCGCTTGCGCGCCATCCCGGAATGACTGTGCGAGAGACAGATCAGGGGATAACTCCCGTCCCGCTCTTTGCCCCTTGCCCCACCCCCGGTCCGCGCCTATAGCTCTGCTTTTAATGACATCGAAATCGACCTTCGTCCTCGGCCACCGGCATTTGCTGGGCATCGAGGGCCTTTCCGCGGCCGACATCACCGGCCTCCTCGACCTGTCCGAAGAATATGTCGAGCTCAACCGCCAGGTTGACAAGAAGCGCACCGTCCTGCGTGGACGGACGCAGGTGAACCTCTTCTTCGAGGCCTCCACCCGGACCCAATCCTCCTTCGAGCTCGCCGGAAAACGGCTGGGCGCCGACGTCATGAACATGTCGGTCGCCTCCTCGTCCATGAAAAAGGGCGAGACGCTGATCGACACCGCGATGACGCTCAACGCGATGCACCCGGACATCCTGGTGATGCGCCATCACGCCTCCGGCGCGGTGGAACTCCTCGCCCGCAAGGTTGACGGTTCCGTGATCAATGCGGGCGACGGCGCGCATGAGCATCCGACCCAGGCGCTGCTCGACGCGCTGACCATTCGCCGCAACAAGGGCCGGATCGAGGGGCTGGTGGTCGCGATCTGCGGCGACGTGCTGCATTCGCGCGTCGCCCGCTCCAACATCATCCTGCTCAACACCATGGGCGCCCGCGTCCGCGTCGTCGGCCCCACCACGCTGCTGCCGCCCGGCATCGAGCGGATGGGCGTCGAGGTCGCGCGCGACATGCGCGAGGGTCTCAACGGCGCCGACATCGTCATGATGCTGCGGCTCCAGCGCGAGCGTATGAACGGCTCCTTCGTGCCGTCGACCTCCGAATACTTCAACTATTTCGGGCTCGACCAGAAGAAGCTCGCCTACGCCAAGCCGGACGCGCTCGTGATGCATCCCGGCCCGATGAACCGCGGCGTCGAGATCGACACGGCGGTCGCCGACGGCGCGCAGTCCCTGATCCGCGAACAGGTGGAGATGGGCGTCGCCGTCCGCATGGCGGTGCTGGAAGCGCTCGCCCGTAACCTGCCGAACGCGTGATGCCCATGCTGACCGACCGCCGCCCCATCCTGCTCGCCAACGCCCGCGTCGTCGATCCCGGCAGGGATTTCGATGGCGTCGGCGACGTCCTGATTGCCGACGGCACCATCCGCGAGACCCGCCGCGGCATTGGCGCGGCCGGGGTCCCCGAAGGTACCGACGTCGTCAATTGCGCCGGCAAGATCGTGGCGCCCGGCCTCATCGACATGCGCGCCTTCGTCGGCGAGCCGGGCTACAGCCATCGCGAGACCTTTGCCTCCGCCAGCCAGGCGGCTGCGACCGGCGGCATCACCACCATCATCTGCCAGCCCGACACCCTGCCCGTCGTCGACAATTCGGCGACCGTGGACTTCGTGATGCGGCGCGCCCGCGACACCGCGATCGTCAACATCCAGCCGATGGCGGCTCTGACCAAGGGCATGCGCGGCGAGGAGATGACCGAGTTCGGCCTGCTGAAGGCCGCCGGCGCGGTCGCTTTCAGCGACGGCGACAAAAGCGTCACCAATGCCCAGGTGATGCGCCGGGCCCTGACCTACGCCCGCGATTTCGACGCGCTGATCGTGCACTACACCGAGGACCCGCATCTGGTCGGCGAAGGCGTGATGAACGAGGGCGAGTTCGCAACCCGGCTCGGCCTGATGGGCATCCCCAATGCCGCCGAAGCCGTGATGCTGGAGCGCGACATGCGCCTCGTCGCCCTGACCGGCGGCCGCTATCACGCGGCATCGCTGTCCTGCATCGATTCCCTCGACGTGCTGAAACGCGCCCGCGATGCCGGGCTTGCCGTCAGTGCCTCGGTCTCGATCAACCACCTCGCGCTGAACGAGAACGACATCGGCCCTTACCGGACCTTCCTGAAACTGTCGCCGCCGCTGCGCACCGAGGACGACCGCCGCGCGCTGGTTGCCGCCGTCGCCTCCGGCCTCCTCGACGTCATCATGTCCGATCACAATCCGCAGGACGTCGAGGTCAAGCGCCTGCCGTTCGCGGAAGCGGCCAGCGGCGCCGTCGGGCTCGAGACCATGCTGCCCGCCGGCCTGCGGCTGGTGCACAATGGCGAGCTGGAGCTGAAGACGCTGATCCGGGCGATGTCGACCCGGCCGGCCGAGCTGCTCGGCCTGCCGGGCGGAACCCTGCGCGCGGGTGCGCCTGCGGACGTCATCGTGATCGATCCCGATACGCCCTGGGTGGTCGATCCCGCCGACCTCAAATCGCCCTGCAAGAACACCCCGTTCGACGAGGCCCGCTTTACAGGCCGCGTGATGCGCACCATTGTCGGCGGACGGACGGTCTACGAACATGTCTGACGGGCAAATTCATGCGTGGCGTCTCGGTTCGACATGGAGATGCGGCGATGGGGCTTGAAGCCTTCCTGCCGGTGGCGTTCGTCATCGGCTACCTGCTCGGCTCGATTCCGTTCGGGCTGGTCCTGACAAAACTCGCCGGCACGCAGGATCTGCGCTCGATCGGCTCCGGCAATATCGGCGCCACCAATGTGCTGCGCACCGGGCGCAAGGGTCTTGCCGCGGCCACCCTGCTGCTCGATGCGCTCAAGGGCACCGCCGCGGTGGTGATCGCCGGCTACATCGCCGGCCCCAACGCCGCGATGGTGGCCGGGCTCGGCGCTTTCCTCGGGCACCTCTTCCCGGTCTGGCTGAAGTTCAAGGGCGGCAAGGGCGTCGCGGTCTATATCGGCATCTTGGTCGGCCTGTTCTGGCCGGGCGCGGTGGTGTTCTGCCTGTTGTGGCTCGCGACCGCCTTCACCACCCGCTACTCCTCGCTCTCGGCGCTGGTGGCGGCGTTCATCACGCCGCTGTTCCTGTGGTGGTTCGGCCACCCCGCGCTGGCCTCGCTGTTCGCGGTGCTGACGCTGCTGCTGTTCTACATGCATCGCGAGAACATCAAGCGGCTGCAATCAGGAAAAGAAGGCCGGATCGGCGAGAAGGCCTAGAGCGTTTTCGAGCGAAGTGGATACCGGTTCGCGTCAAGAAAACGCGTCAAACAAAATCCAAGGCTGGAAAAAGTACGGATACCGCCGCACCTCCTCCGCATTATCTGCCAAATCCTGTTCGCAACTTTGCTGCGACTCACGGCAGGCTGTGGCGGACGGGTTCCATGCCTGTCATCCTGACGTGGAAGATGGCGTTACGCGGTTGCTCAGAATGAGCGAGAAGATTGTCGGCGCGCAGATTGACGGTGGTTCGCAAGGTGCAGCACGCACTGCGGCAAGCCGGCTGCTGTTTGCAACGGACATCTGGGCCGGTGCGCCCGCTCCGGCTCCTGAGCCTGCCTCCGTTCCACCGCCGCCTCCCGCTCCGGTCGCGCCGACGCCGTGCCCTGTCGAGGTGATCGCCGTCGCCGCCCGCATTGCGCCTACCCCGGCTCCCTCGAGACAATGGCCACCGCAAAAACTCTCGCTGGCCCTCCAGGGCGGCGGCACCTTCGCCGCCTTCACCTGGGGCGTGCTGGAGCGTCTGCTGGAAGAGCCTGATATCGCGATCGACACCATCAGCGGCGCCAGCGCCGGCGCGATCAATGCACTCCTGCTCGCTGGCGGCCTCGCCGAGGGCGGCCGTGAAGCCGCCCGCAGCCGGCTGAACCGGTTCTGGGTCCGCCTCATGCACGAGGCCTCGTTCCGCTCGCTGATGCTTGTCGGCGGTTTCTCGCCGGCGGGAAGCTCGGTCGCATTCGGGCCGACGCTGCGCTCCGGCCAGTTCGATCCGTTCGATCTCGATCCGCTGCGGCAGGCGCTGTCGCGCGACATCAATTTCGCGGCGCTGCGCGCGGCGAAGTCGCCAAAACTCCTGATCGCGGCGACGCGGATCCGCGACGGACAGCAACAGATCTTCCGCAACGATGCCATCACTGCCGACGTCGCGCTGGCCTCGACCTGCCCGCCGCTCGTGCACTGCGCCGTCGAGATCGACGGCGAGGCCTATTGGGACGGCGGCTTCGGCGGCAATCCGCCGCTGGTGAGGCTGGTGCAGGAAACGGCAGTGACGGACGTGCTGCTGGTCCAGCTCACCCCGTCGCGCGACAGCTACGTGCCGATCACCCTCGCCGCCATCGACCGCCGGCTCGACCAGATCGCCGCCAACGCCGCGCTCAACGCCGAGGTCGCGGCGATCGCATGGGCACAGGCGCAGACGGCACCTTCGCTGCGTCTCTCCAGGATCGCGGCGGAAGACTCCGTTGACGGGCTTGCGCAGCGTTCATCGACCGATCTCGGCCGCGGCTTCATCCGGCTTCTGCACCGGAGCGGCCGCGAAGCCGCCGAGCGCTGGCTCAATCAAGGCACAGTCGCCGGCGCAACTCCACCTGCCTCCGGCCAAAGCACCGCCGCCGCCAGCGAACCCGCGCTAGCCTGACTTCGCCAGCGCGTCCTCCAGGAACCATGCCGTCGCCAGCGCATGCGCGTCATTGCCGAAGCGCGCGATCACCTGCACGCCGATCGGCAGGCCATTGGCCTTCAGCACGGGAACGTTGACGCAAGGATTGCCCATCAGCGTCCACAGCCGGTTGTAGCGGGGATCACCGGTGGTCGCGAGCGCCTTGGCCGGTGCCGTGCCCGGCGCCGAATAGGTCAGAAGCACGTCGACGCCCTCGAACACTTCGCCGAGCTCGCGGCGACCGCGCCGGCCGATCCGGCGCGCCTCGTCATACTCCTTCGGCGTCAGCCCGACCGACGCATCGAGGCTCTCGCGCAGCATCGGCGCGATCTCGTCGTGACGCTCGGAGAACTCCCAGGCGAGTGCACGATGGGCCTCGAACTCCTGGATGATGGGGTGGATGCGCCAGGCCTCGCGCACCGTCTCGGGCAGATCGATGGCCTGCACGCTGGCGCCGGCCTTCTCCGCCGCCTTGATCGCGGCCTGCAAGCCCTCTTCGGCGGCCGGCTCGACGGCGCCGGCGAACTCCTGCCTGATAACGCCGATGCGCGGCGCCTTCGCCGGAACGATGCCGGAGAATTCGCTGCGGCCGGTCATCGCCAAAAGTCCGCGCGCGAGATCCTCGGCGCGGGCGCCGAACAGGCCGACCGTGTCGAGCGCCCACGAATAGCACTTCACGCCGACCGTTGGCAGCATCCGGAACGACGGCTTGATCGCGGCCGTCCCGCAATAGGCCGCGGGCCGGATCACCGAGCCGCCGGTCTGGGTGCCCAGCGCCAGCGGGATCATGCCGGCCCCGACGGCCGCCGCCGAACCCGAGGACGAGCCGCCCGGCGAGTGGCCGAGATTGTGCGGATTGAGCGTCGGGGTCGGATCGCGCGAGGCGAACGCGGTCGTGGTGGTCTTGCCGATAATGGTGGCCCCCGCCCGCTTCAGCATCATGACGACAGGCGCATCGGCGCGCGGCTGCCAGCCGCGATAGATCTCCGAGCCCATCTCGGTCGGCATATTGGCGGTGTCGATGATGTCCTTGATCCCGACCGCGATGCCCCGCAGCGGGCCCGAGCCTTGTGCCTTCGCGGCCTTGTCGTGCCGGACGAAGGCGCGGACGTCATTCTCCCTGGCCTCGATCGCCGCATGCGACTGGGCGATGGCGGCCTCGGGCGAAAGCTCGCCCGCTTCAATGCGGCGCTGGAGGTCGGCAAGTGAGATCATGGCAAAACCCTTCTTATTGCCATCGCTTTTAGCATCGCGAAGGGCCCACGCAAGCGCACGGGACTGTTGCGCAACGCCCTCAGGTTGTTCCATGCTGTCCCTGCAAGGAGACGCCGTGGACGCCATCAATCCGAGCGTGGAGCTGACCGAGGCTGAGCGGATCGACCGCCTGCGGCTGATCCGCTCCGACAATGTCGGGCCGCGCACCTTCCGGTCGCTGGTCGATCATTTCGGCACGGCGCGCGCCGCGCTGGAGCGGCTGCCGGATCTCGCCCGCCGCGGCGGTGCGCAGCGATCGGGGCGCATCTGCAGCGCGGATGAAGCGAAGGCCGAGCTCGCCGCGAGCCGCAAGTCCGGCATCGCCTGGCTCGCGCCCGGCGAGGACGGCTATCCGGCACGGCTGGCAACACTCGATGATGCGCCGCCGCTGCTCGCCGTGCGCGGCGACACCAAAACCCTGATGCGGCCGATGATCGCGATCGTCGGCTCGCGCAACGCCTCCGGCGCCGGACTGAAATTTGCCGGCCAGCTCGCGCGAGAGCTCGGCGAAGCCGGTTTCGTCATCATCTCTGGGCTGGCGCGCGGCGTCGACCAGGCTGCGCATCGCACCAGCGTCGAGACCGGCACGATCGCTGTGCTCGCCGGCGGCCATGACTGCATCTATCCGCCCGAGCATGGCGACCTGCTCGCCGCGATCCTCGACCACCAAGGCGCGGCGATCTCCGAGATGCCGCTCGGCCACGAGCCGCGAGCCCGCGACTTTCCCCGCCGCAACCGGCTGATCTCCGGCGCCGCGCTCGGCGTCGTCGTGGTCGAGGCGGCGCACCGCTCGGGCTCGCTGATCACCGCGCGCATGGCGGCCGAACAGGGCCGCGAGGTGTTCGCGGTCCCCGGCTCGCCGCTCGATCCGCGCGCCGCCGGCACCAACGATCTCATCAAGCAGGGCGCAACGCTGGTCACCGAAGCTGCCGACATCATCAACGCGGTTGAGCCGATCATGGAGCGGCCGCTGATGCACCCCGCCGGCGAGCCCGACAGCGAGCCGTTCGAGAACGATCCGCAAAGCCACGACCGCGATCAGATCACCGGCCTGCTCGGCCCCGCCCCAATCTCGATCGACGACCTCGTGCGGATGTCCGGCGCCTCGCCCGCGATCGTGCGCACCGTGCTGCTGGAGCTCGAGCTCGCCGGCCGGCTCGAACGCCACGGCGGCGGGCTGGTGTCGCTGCTTTAGAGGGCTGGTTCGTACTCTTACCCTCCCCTGGAGGGGGAGGGTCGATCGCGCGCAGCGCGAGCGGGGTGGGGTGATCTCTCCACGCGGGCACTGTTGGATGTGGACAGACCGTCACCCCACCCCGTCTCACATGTCGCTGCGCTCAATGTGAGCCGACCCTCCCCCTCCAGGGGAGGGTGAAACGCGGCTGCCCCTCGGTAGGAGGTGACGGCCGGCTCACATCGGCCAACCGAGATTGATTCCACTTTAACCGTCGTTGCGCTGGTCGAACTTCGTGCGTGCGGCCTCGATCTGATCGAGGTGGTCCTTGGCCCATTTGCCGAGCGCCTCGACGGGGCGCGACAGGCCGTGGCCGAGATCGGTCAGCTCATAGTCCACGCGCGGCGGAATGGTCGGGAAGATCGTGCGCGTGACGAGGCCGTCGCGCTCGAGGCCGCGCAGCGTCAGGGTCAGCATCCGCTGCGAGATGCCGTTGATCAAGCGTTTCAGCTCGTTGAAGCGCTTCGGCCCGTCGCTCAGCATCATGATGACGAGCACGCTCCATTTGTCGCCGACGCGGGACAGCACGGAGGCAACCCCGCGGCAGTCCGCATGGTTCGGATCCGGCCTTTGCTCCGGACCTGGACCCAGCCTCTGATCCACCCTTGGCGGGGTGGGCAAATCGGTGTGTGCCGGTTTCAAATATGTGTCCATGGCTCAAAAAAGTGCGTTCTTGCGGGGATTTCGACAGTCACTCATGTAGTTCGGGTTACAAATCTATACCAGGGTGACCCCAAATGAAACTCCTCCATATCGACTCCAGCGTCCTCGGCCCCCACTCCGTCAGCCGGCAGGTCTCCGCCGCCATAGTCGACCGCCTCAAGCAGGCAACGCCCTCGCTCGAGCTGGTCTATCGCGACCTGAGCCAGACCCCGCTCGCCCACCTCTCCGGCTCGCATCTGGCTGCCGCGCAGGGCGCGCCGGCGCCGGCTGAACTCGGCCCCGACCTCGCCGCGAGCGCGGCCGCGCTGGACGAGTTCCTGGCCGCCGACGTCGTCGTGATCGGCGCCCCCATGTACAACTTCACCATTCCCAGCCAGCTCAAGGCATGGATCGACCGGATCGTCGTGGCGGGCAAGACGTTCAGCTACGGGGCGAATGGGCCGCAGGGTCTTGCCGGCGGCAAGCGCGTGATCCTGGCCATCTCACGCGGCGGCTATTACGGCGCAGGCTCGCCGGCCGCGGCGCTCGAGCATCTCGAGACCTACTTGCGCGGCGTGTTCGGCTTCATCGGGATCAATCCCGAATTCATCGTCGCCGATGGCATCCAGGTCGGACCGGAGCACCGCGAAAAGGCGATTGCAGGCGCACTCCAGGCCGCGACCAATTTACGCGCTGCGTAGAACTCGCCCCGAACATACCAGCCGCTGCCGGAGTCCGGCGGCGGCTGACGAGGCAGCGACGTCGCTAAGACCAGATGCCCTGCATGCCCAGGATGACGGCCACAAGCGAAACGAACAGGCCGATGCCGGCGAAAAGAGCCACCCCGATGAACTCGGAGGTGTCGGAGCGCTTGGCGGGAATTGCGGAACGTTCGGTGAAAATACGCGGTGCTGAAATCGACGAAAAAATGCGAGCTGCCTTCGGCATCACTGGCTCCCATGAAATCGAGTCTTGTGACCCTGCCCGTACGAATGTCTTGGCAGCGCAAGCAAAGGTTCAACACCTCACGCAAAGGTTTAGAAAATAGGTTTCACAACGCGAGGGAACCGGCCGACGCAACCGGCGTCGGAGCGCCGACCGATTCAATTTTCGCCTTACTTGATCAGCCGCGATAGATCGGCGCGCCGCTCGGCGATGCCACCGCGCCGCCGTCGACGAAGATCTCCTGGCCCTGCACATGCGCGGCATCATCGGAAGCAAGGAACAGCACCGTCTTCGCAACGTGATCCGTTTCGCCGAGGCGGCCGAGAGGCGTCATCAGCCCGATCCGCTTCTCGAACACCTTCTCGGCTTCGGGCGTCGCGGTCGCAGGCCCCCAGATCGGCGTGCGGATCGCACCGGGCGCAACGACATTGACGCGAATACCGCGCGGCGACAGCTCCGAGGCCATGATCCGCGCCATCGCCCGCACGCCGGCCTTCGCCGCGCCGTAAGCCGAGTAGCCGGGAATGCCGAGCACCGAGATCACCGAGCCGTTGAGGATGATCGAGGCATTGTCGTTGAGATAAGGTAATGCCGACTGCACGGTGAAGAACACGCCGGTCAGGTTGGTGCTGATGACCTTCTCGAACACCTCTGGTGTCGCCGAGCCCAGCGGCGTGCCGCCGGCGATGCCGGCGTTGGCGAACACGATATCGAACTTGCCGAATTTTTCCGCGCCCTGCTTGATCGCGGCTTCCGTCGCCGCGATGTCCGTCGCATCGGCAGGCAAGGCGAGCGCGTTCGGCCCGAGCTCCTTGGCGGCCGCCGCCAGCGTCTCCTTGTTGCGCCCGGTGATCACCACCCTGGCGCCCTCGGCCACGAACAGTTTTGCCGTCGCAAGCCCGATGCCGCTGTTGCCGCCGGTGATCAGGGCCGTCTTGTTCTTCAGTCTCACGCTCGCCTCCAGTAGTTGCATGATGAAACTAGGTTGCGATCTAGGCCATTTGGTTTTATGATGCAACCACACAAGCGCGTGATCGGCGCGGACGCCGTGCGAACGCGACAGGGCAGACGACGATGGTGAAACGAACGAGCTTCGAGGGCGATTCCTGCCCGATTGCGCGGTCGCTGGACGCGCTCGGCGACTGGTGGTCGCTGCTGATCATCCGCGAGGCGCTGTTCGGCCTGCGCCGCTTCGGCGAGTTTCAGAGCAAGCTCGGCATGGCCAAGAACATCCTGGCGGCGCGACTGCGCTCACTGGTCGACCACGGCATTCTGGCCACAGCCCCCGCCTCCGACGGCAGCGCCTATCAGGAGTACGCGCTGACGCCGAAGGGCCGCGGCACCTTCCCGATCCTGGTCGCGCTGCGGCAATGGAGCGAGGAATTCGACGATCGTCCCGAAGAGATCGCAACGATCCTCGTCGATCGCGAAAAGGGCCGCCCGGTGAAGAAGCTCGAAATGCACGCCGAGGACGGCCGCCTGCTCAGCCCGGCGGATACCACGCTGAAGCCGCGGCCGGCGCGACCGCGGCGGTCGGCGTGATAACGGCGAACTGCCGCCACACGTCATTGCGAGCGCAGCGAAGCAATCCAGACTACCTCCGCGGAACGACTCTGGATTGCTTCACTACGCTCGCAATGACGCGGATGATGCAGCGTGCTCATATCTATCACCGTCACCCTGAGGCGCTCGCCTCTTCGGCGAGCCTCGAAGGGCGACGGCCCGGCTGGCGCCTCGGCCGTTCATCCTTCGAGGCTCCCGGCGCGATGCCCAGCATCGCGCCACTCATGACGGGACTGATAGAGACCCGCGCCTCACGACAGCTTGCGCCTCGTCCGCAGCCGCAGATGCTCGTCGGCCTCCAGCTGCGTCATGCCTAGGAGATAATGCAGCACGTCCAGCTTGTGGCGCTCGGCGAGCTTGCGCAAGGCAGCCACCTGCTCGGCGATGAAGGCCACCGCCTCATCTGCCCCGCCCTCCCCTGGTTCCTCGCTGCGCGAGCCTCCCGGCACGCCCGATACGGCGCGCGCCCGCTTCTTTCCCGGCCTTGTCACCAGTCCCCACCCCGAATCCACGCCCCACAGAGACACTACGCCGACATGGACCGCAACTCCAAGGTGGTATTTTGCAACTTTCTCGATATGAAACTTTTCCCATCCGGAGCGCTTTCAACACCCCTCGATTTGACAGCGGAGGTCTCACCACCCATGTTCGGGGCGAAACGGCCGACCCGAGTCCTTTCGTTTCCGGCCCGAGATTTTCCCGTAAGCCACTGGAACTAAATGAATATCGTCATTGTGGAGTCGCCGGCGAAAGCCAAGACGATCAACAAATATCTGGGCTCGTCCTACGAGGTTCTGGCCTCGTTCGGCCATGTCCGCGATCTCCCGGCGAAGAACGGTTCCGTCGATCCCGACGCTAATTTCAAGATGATCTGGGAAGTCGACCCCAAGGCGGCCGGCCGGCTCAACGATATTGCCCGGTCGCTGAAGGGCGCCGACCGCCTGATTCTGGCGACCGACCCTGATCGCGAGGGCGAGGCCATCTCCTGGCACGTGCTGGAGGTGATGAAGGAGAAGCGCGCGCTGAAGGATCAGAAGATCGAGCGCGTGGTGTTCAACGCCATCACCAAGCAGGCCGTCTCGGAGGCGATGAAGCATCCGCGCGAGATCGACGGCGCGCTGGTCGACGCCTATATGGCGCGCCGCGCGCTGGATTATCTGGTCGGCTTCACGCTCTCCCCGGTGCTGTGGCGCAAGCTGCCGGGCGCCCGCTCGGCCGGCCGCGTGCAGTCGGTGGCGCTGCGCCTCGTCTGCGACCGCGAACTCGAGATCGAGAAGTTCGTGCCGCGCGAATATTGGTCGCTGATCGCGACCCTGCTCACCCCGCGCGGCGATGCCTTCGAGGCCCGCCTGGTCGGCGCCGACGGCAAGAAGATCCAGCGCCTCGACATCGGCACCGGCGCCGAAGCCGAGGACTTCAAGAAGGCGCTGGAACTGGCGAGCTACGCCGTTACCGCGGTCGACGCAAAGCCGGCCCGCCGCAATCCGCAGGCGCCCTTCACCACCTCGACGCTGCAGCAGGAAGCCAGCCGCAAATACGGCTTTGCGCCCGCGCACACCATGCGCATCGCCCAGCGCCTCTATGAAGGCATCGACATCGGCGGCGAGACCACCGGACTCATTACTTATATGCGTACCGACGGCGTGCAGATCGCGCCCGAGGCGATCACCCAGGCGCGCAAGGTGATCGGCGAGGACTATGGCAACGCCTATGTGCCGGATGCGCCACGCCAGTACCAGGCCAAGGCCAAGAACGCCCAGGAAGCACACGAAGCGATCCGCCCGACCGACCTCTCACGCCGCCCCGACAGCATGAGCCGCAAGCTCGATGCCGACCAGGCGCGCCTCTATGAGCTGATCTGGAAGCGCACCATCGCCAGCCAGATGGAATCGGCCGAGCTCGAGCGCACCACCGTCGACATCACCGCGAAGGCCGGCGGCCGCACGCTGGAGCTGCGCGCCACCGGCCAGGTCGTCAAGTTCGACGGCTTCCTCGCTCTTTATCAGGAGGGCCGCGACGACGAGGAGGACGAAGACTCCCGCCGCCTGCCCGCGATGAGCCCGAACGACGCGCTGAAGCGACAGTCGCTTTCCGTCACCCAGCACTTCACCGAACCGCCGCCGCGCTTCTCGGAAGCGTCCCTCGTCAAGCGCATGGAAGAGCTCGGCATCGGCCGCCCCTCGACCTATGCCTCGATCCTTCAGGTCCTGAAGGACCGCGGCTACGTCAAGCTGGAGAAGAAGCGCCTGCACGGCGAGGACAAGGGCCGCGTCGTGGTCGCGTTCCTCGAAAGCTTCTTTGCCCGCTACGTCGAATACGACTTCACCGCCGGTCTCGAAGAGCAGCTCGACCGCATCTCCAACAACGAGATCTCCTGGCAGCAGGTGCTAAAGGATTTCTGGACCGGCTTCATCGGCGCCGTCGACGACATCAAGGATCTGCGCGTGGCGCAGGTGCTCGACGTGCTCGACGACATGCTGGGCCAGCACATCTATCCGCCGCGCGCGGATGGCGGCGACATCAGGCAGTGCCCGAACTGCGGCACTGGCCGGCTGAATCTGAAGGCCGGCAAGTTCGGCGCCTTCGTCGGCTGCTCGAACTATCCGGAGTGCCGCTACACCCGTCAGCTCGCCGCCGATGGCGAGGCGACTGCCGACCGGTCGCTCGGCCAGGACCCTGATACGGGTCGCGATGTCTGGGTCAAGGCCGGCCGCTTCGGGCCCTACATCCAGCTCGGCGAGCAGAAGGATTACGAGGAAGGCGAGAAGCCCAAGCGTGCAGGTATCCCGAAGGGCACCTCGCCCAGCGATGTCGAGCTCGAGCTTGCGCTGAAGCTGCTGTCGCTGCCGCGCGAGATCGGCAAGCATCCGGAGACCGGCCAGCCGATCACAGCCGGCCTCGGCCGCTTCGGGCCGTTCGTGAAGCACGAGAAGACCTATGCGAGCCTCGAGGCCGGCGATGAGGTCTTCGACATCGGCCTCAACCGCGCCGTGACGCTGATCGCGGAGAAGGTCGCCAAGGGCCCGAGCCGGCGCTTCGGCGCCGATCCCGGCAAGGCCATCGGCGATCACCCGACGCTCGGCACCGTCACCGTGAAGAGCGGCCGCTACGGCGCCTATGTCACCGCGGGCGGTGTCAACGCGACGATCCCCGCCGAGTTCGAGAAGGACGCCATCACGCTGCCGCAGGCGATCGCGCTGATCGACGAGCGCGCGGCCAAAGGGGGCGGAAAGAGCGGCGGCAAGACCAAGGCGAAGAAGGCGGCAAAGCCGGCCAAGGCCAAGAAGGCTGCAGAGAAGGCTGCGGACGGCGAGGACGCCGCACCGAAGCCGAAGAAACCGGCCGCGAAGAAAGCCGCGGCCAAATCGAAGACTGAATCCACCAGCAAGGCGCGCGCCGCCGTGTCGTCGACCGCAAAGACGTCGCCGACCAAGGCAGCCGCCACCAAGGCTCCGGCCAAGAAGAGTGCCGGCAAGAATTAGAGGTTAAGTGAAACCAAAGAAAGACCATGGCTTTCCCGACAGGCAAGCCATCGTCGCCTTCATCAAGGCAAATCCAGGAAAGGTCGGGACTCGCGAAATTGCGCGCGAGTTCGGCCTGAAGAACGCCGATCGCGCCGAGCTCAGGCGCATGCTGCGCGAGCTCGCCGACGACGGCATCATCAAGAAGAAACGCCACAAGGTCTCCGAGCCGGACGCTCTGCCGCCGACGCTGCTCGCCGACATCACCGGCCGCGATACCGACGGCGAGTTGATCGCCTCCCCCGCCGAATGGGACGAGGTCGAGAGCGGCGAGCCGCCAAAGATCCTCATCGAGATGCCGCGCCGGCCCAAGCCCGGCACCACCGCCGGCATCGGCGATCGCGCGCTGCTGCGCGTCGAGCGCAGCGATGATGACGAAGGCCCCGCCTATCGCGGCCGCATCATCAAGGTCATCGACAAGGCCAAGAGCCGCATCCTGGGCGTGTTCCGCGCGCTTCCCGAAGGCGGCGGACGGCTCGTCCCCGTCGACAAGAAGTTCGCCGACCGCGAGCTGAACATCGCGAAGACTGATACGGGTGGCGCGCAGGACGGTGACCTCGTCAGCGTCGACATCGTCCGCTCACGCGGCTTTGGCCTCGCCTCCGGCCGGGTCAAGGAGAAGCTCGGCTCGGTCAAGTCCGAGAAGGCGATCAGCCTGATCGCGATCTATGCCCACGACATTCCGCTGCAGTTCTCCTCCGCCGCCGAGCGCGAGGCTGAAGCCGCCGAGCCCGCCAATCTGAAGGGCCGCGAGGACTGGCGCGACGTCCCGCTCATCACCATCGATCCACCCGACGCCAAGGATCATGACGATGCGGTGCATGCGCAAGCAGACGACGATCCCAACAACAGGGGCGGCTTCATCGTCAACGTCGCCATCGCCGATGTCAGCTTCTACGTCCGGCCGGGTGCTGCGCTCGATCGCGACGCGCTCGACCGCGGCAACTCGGTCTACTTCCCCGACCGCGTCGTGCCGATGCTGCCCGAGCGCATCTCCAACAATCTCTGCTCGCTGGTGCCGGGCGAGCCGCGCGGCGCGCTGGCGGTGCGCATGGTGCTCGGCCCCGACGGCCGCAAGCGCTCGCACAGTTTTCATCGCATCCTGATGCGCTCGGCGGCGAAGCTGAGCTACGCGCAGGCGCAGGCTGCGATCGACGGGCGGCCGGACGATACCACGGGCCCCCTGCTCGATCCGATCCTGAAGCCACTCTATGCCGCCTACGCCTGCGCCAAGCGCGCGCGCGACGAGCGCGATCCGCTCAATCTCGATCTGCCGGAGCGCAAGATCCTGCTCAAGAGCGACGGCACGGTCGACCGCGTCGTCGTGCCGGAACGCCTCGATGCGCACAAGCTGATCGAGGAATTCATGATCCTCGCCAACGTCGCGGCGGCGGAAATGCTCGAGAAGAAGTCGCTGCCGCTGATCTACCGCGTGCATGACGAGCCGACGCTGGAGAAGGTCCACGCGCTCGCGGAATTCCTGGAAACGCTCGACGTCCCCTTCGCCAAATCGGGCGCGCTGCGTCCTACCCTGTTCAACCGCGTGCTGGCCCAGCTCGAGGGCCATGACTATTACCCGCTGGTCAGCGAGGTCGTGCTGCGCGCCCAGGCGCAGGCTGAGTACTCATCGGAAAACTACGGCCATTTCGGCCTCAACCTGCGCCGCTACGCGCATTTCACCTCGCCGATCCGCCGCTATGCCGACCTCGTCGTGCACCGCGCGCTGGTCCGCGCGCTGGGGCTGGGCGAAGGCGCCCTGCCCGACAGCGAGACACCGGAGAGCCTCGGCGAGGTCGCCGCGCATATTTCGCTGACCGAGCGGCGCGCGATGAAGGCGGAGCGCGAGACCGTCGACCGCCTGATCGCCCATCATCTTGCCGACCGCATCGGCGCGAGCTTCCAGGGCCGCGTCTCCGGCGTCACCCGCGCCGGCCTGTTCGTCAAGCTGAGCGAGACCGGCGCCGACGGATTGATCCCGATCCGATCCCTCGGCACGGAATATTTCAACTATGACGAGAGCCGCCACGCCCTGGTCGGCACCCGCAGCGGCACGATCTACCAGCTCGGCGACGTCGTTGATGTCCGGCTGATCGAAGCCGCTCCCATCGCCGGCGCGCTGCGCTTCGAGCTGCTGTCGTCGGAGAGCGAGAGCGGCCCACGTGAGCGCAGGCCATTCCGTCCACAGCGCAAATCATCCAAGGCGCATCCCGGACGCAGCCCGGAGAGAAAACGCAAGCCGGAGACGCAAAAGTCCGGCAAGGGGAAGAAAGTCAAGAACAAGGGAAAAGGCAAGGGCAAGAAGGGCAAGGCGTGGTGATGATGAGCACGGCCCCGAAAATCTGGACGCGCGAGACCGGCCTCGTCGAGAAACGCGACGTCTGGACGGCGATGAAGCGCGGCTTTCGCGGCCGCTGCCCGCGCTGCGGCGAGGGCAAGCTGTTCCGCGCCTTCCTGAAGACGGCAGACAATTGCGCCAGTTGCGGCCTCGATTTCACGCCGCACCGCGCCGACGATCTGCCGGCCTATCTCGTGATCGTCATCGTCGGCCACGTCGTGGTGCCGGCCATCCTCTGGATCGAGACCAATTACACGACGCCGGTCTGGATCGGCTTTGCGGCCTATCTGCCCTTCACCTTCGTCGCCTCGCTCGCGCTGCTCCAGCCGGTCAAGGGCGCCGTGGTCGGATTGCAATGGGCTCTGCGCATGCACGGCTTTGACGACAACCCTCCGGATGGTATTCCGCCGGTCTAAGCAATAAGCAAGAAACGGTTTGGGTGAGGACATGACGGATATTTCGCAGGCGGAAGAGAAGGCCAAGATCCACGAGGGCAAGGAAGCCGACCATCATCCTTACTTTCGCCCGAAGGATGCGGCGACGCTGATCCTGGTCGATCGCAGCGGCGCCATTCCAAAGGTCCTGGTCGGCAAGCGCCACGACAAGGTGGTGTTCATGCCCGGAAAATTCGTCTTCCCCGGCGGCCGCGTCGACAAGGACGACTATCGCGTGCCGGTTGCAGCGCCCGTCACCGCGGAGCTGGAAGCCAATCTCGCCAAGGGCAGCCCGAAGACGCCGGCCTCGCGCGCAAAATCGCTCGCGATCGCCGCGATCCGCGAGGCCTGCGAGGAGACCGGTCTTTGCCTCGGCCGCAAGGCCCAAGACAAAACTGAGGGCAAGGCCAGGCTCGAAGGTCCGTGGAAGCCGTTTGCCGATGCGGGCCTTTTGCCCGACCCCTCCAGCCTGTTCCTGATCGCGCGCGCGATCACCCCGCCCGGCCGGGTCAAGCGGTTCGACACGCGCTTCTTCACCGCGGATGCCTCCGCGATCACCCACCGCGTCGAGGGCGTGATCCATGCCGATGCGGAGCTGGTCGAGCTGGTCTGGGTCGAGCTCGGCTCAAAACCGCTCGCCGACCTGCATCCGATGACGCGCAACGTGCTCAACGAGCTCGACAGCCGTCTTGCCACCGGCCCGCTCCGGCACGATGCGCCGGTGCCGTTCTTCCATTTCTACGGCGGCAAGATGCAGAAGGATATTTTGGGCTAGTTGGCGCGCTGCGGCGTAGTTCGAAGTCCGAGTTCTATCCTCCGTCATTCCGGGGCGCGCGAAGCGCGAACCCGGAATCCATCGCTCGGCAGTCTTTGCGGCCCAATGGATTCCGGGTTCGCCGCTTTGCGGCGCCCCGGAATGACGTGCTGAAAGATCTGCGAAAAACAAAAAATTCTTCCCGTCTCTCCCAATGGCGGAGTTCCCGGGCGTGCCTATGTCTTTGCGAACGACACCCAGAACGGATACGGGGCGATGGCACAACGGCAACTCAAGCTTGGCGCGTTCATGCGCCCGATCAGCATCCACACCGGCGCCTGGCGCTATCCCGGGGCCTGGCCCGACGCCAATTTCAACTTCGGTCACATCAAGCAGCTGATTCAAAAGCTCGAGGCCGGCAAGTTCGACGCCTTCTTCATGGCCGATCACCTCGCCGTCCTGAACATGCCGATCAACGCGCTCAAGCGCAGCCACACCGTGACATCGTTCGAGCCGTTCACGCTGCTGTCGGCGCTCTCGGCGGTCACCGAGCGCATCGGCCTGATCGCGACCGGCTCGACCACCTTCGACGAGCCCTATCACGTCGCACGCCGCTTCGCTTCCCTCGACCATCTCAGCGGCGGCCGCGCGGGCTGGAATATCGTCACCACCTCGAATCCGGACGCGGCGCTGAATTTCGGCCTCGACGACCACATGGAGCATGCCGAGCGCTACAAGCGCGCCCGCGAGTTCTACGACGTCGTCACGGGGCTGTGGGATTCCTTCGCCGACGACGCTTTCGTGCGCGATGTCGAGAGCGGCCTGTTCTTCGATCCCGCCAAGATGCACACGCTCGATCACAACGGCAAATATCTGAAGGTGCGTGGTCCCCTCAACATCGCCCGCCCGGTGCAAGGCTGGCCGGTGATCGTGCAGGCCGGCGCCTCGGAAGACGGCAAGCAGCTCGCCGCAGAGACCGCGGAAGCGGTTTTCACCGGCGGCGGCAGCCTCGCCGACGGCCAGAAGCTCTATGCCGACATCAAGGGCCGCATGGAGAAGGTCGGCCGCGATCCAGAGCACCTCAAGATACTCCCCGGGGCCTTCGTCGTTGTCGGCGACAGCGTCGATGAGGCCAGGGAGAAGCGCGCGCTGCTCGACAGCCGCGTGCACTATGACAGCGCCATCGCCTCGCTGTCCGTCATCCTCGGCACCGACGCCTCCGGCTTCGATCCCGATGGCCCCCTCCCCGAGATCCCCGAGACCAACGCCAGCAAGAGCGGCCGCCAGCGCATGGTCGATCTCGCCGCCCGCGAAAAGCTCACTGTACGCCAGCTCGCCCAGCGCGTCGGCGGCTATGGCGGGCTGTCCTTCGTCGGCACGCCAAAAACCATCGCCGACCAGATGGAGGAATGGCTGGTCGGGCGCGGCTCCGACGGTTTCAACATCATGTTCCCGTTCC
Organism: Bradyrhizobium sp. cir1; assembly: GCF_014198245.1. Taxonomy (GTDB): domain Bacteria; phylum Pseudomonadota; class Alphaproteobacteria; order Rhizobiales; family Xanthobacteraceae; genus Bradyrhizobium. The sequence goes on along the minus strand of NZ_JACIHE010000010.1, from coordinate 232,025 downwards.
TACCCGCAGGCCTCGACGATTTCGTCGACAAGGTGGTCCCGGAGCTGCAGCGGCGCGGGATTTTCCGCAAAGAGTATGAAGGGGCCACTTTGAGGGAGAATCTGGGCCTGCCGCGGCCGAAAAACCGCTTCTTCGAGGCCTAATGGGGCCGTTTCGGGTAGATTTCCGGTCCTAAAACCTTGACATCAGGCGGTTTCTGGCTAGGTTGCCGGCCAACGCGGGCCGTTTGGCCGGCTCCAGATTCCCCTGATATTCTGAGGTTCAGAACATGGCCAAAGCGGTCACCATCAAGGTCAAGCTCGTGTCCTCGGCCGACACCGGCTTCTACTACGTCGCCAAGAAGAATTCGCGCACCATGACCGACAAGCTGGTCAAGAAGAAGTACGATCCGGTCGCGCGCAAGCACGTCGAATTCCGCGAAGCCAAGATCAAGTAAGATCGGCGAAGCGTTGAAGAGTTTTGCGGGGCCCTTGCGGGCCCCGTTTTATTTTGCCCGCTCTCCCCTCATCCGGCCCCCCGCGGTCGCGCGCCTTCCCATTTCAGCCAATGACAATGCAACGCGTCAAATCAGCAAGTCATGAGCCCCATGTGCAATGGCAGGATGCGAACCGCTATTGCCGTGGTTGGCCGCGTGGTCGTCCAGCGCACTAGACGTGATTTGGACGATGATCTCGAGGTGCTTGTCCAGACCGGGCGGGACGTGCGGATCATCAAGCTCTTTGAGCTCAACCACCGCGACAAGAGTGGAAGGAGTAGCCACGCTATCGAATCGGAATACCAGTTCTTGATCCGGACCGCCGGTCTCGGACGCCGCTTTAGCCGGCTGTACCGCTTCTGATGCGATCGCAGCAGATTGCGCAGCCTGCTGCGAGTTTCCGCCTCCGGCATTGCCACCGGTCGCGACGCTCGGTTCGACGATCTCGGCTGCTTCCGGTGCGTTTGCAGAGGGTGAGTGTGAATCGTGCCCCGAGTTGCCGTGGTCCACGTCGGTCGCCTCGGCCGCCTTGTCATTGCCGACGCCGTTGCCCGGTGTGGTGTCAGCTTCAGCCAGCTCCGTCGCAGCCGCCTTTGCAGACCCCGGCTCCGAAACGTGATCCGAGTTGCCGTGGTCCACGTCGGCCGCCTCAGCCGCCTTCTTGTCATTGCCGACACCGTTGCCCGGTGTGGCGTCAGCTTCAGCCAGCTCCGCGGCTACCGCCTTTGCAGACTCCGGCTCCGAAGCGTGCTCAGAGTTACCGCGGCCCGCGCTATCGGCCGTCGCGACGCCCGGTTCGACGACCTCGGCTGCCTTCGGTCCGTTCGCGGAGTTTGGGTGTAAATCGTGCGCCGAGTTGCCGTGGTCCACGTCGGCCGCCTCGGCCGCCTTCTTGTCATTGCCGACGCCGTTGCCCGGTGTGGTGTCAGCTTCAGCCAGCTCTGTCGCAGCCGCCTTTGCAGACTCCGGCTCCGAAGCGTGATCCGAGTTGCCGTGGCTCGCGCTATCGGCCGTCGCGACGTCCGGTTCGACGGCCTCGGCTGCCTTCGGTCCGTTCGCGGAGTTTGGGTGTAAATCGTGCGCCGAGTTGCCGTGGTCCACGTCGGCCGCCTCGGCCGCCTTCTTGTCATTGCCGACGCCGTTGCCCGGTGCGGAATCAGCTCCCGTCAACTCCGTGACCGCCGCCTTTGCAGACTCCGGCTCCGAAGCGTGATCCGAGTTGCCGTGGCTCGCGCTATCGGCCGTTGCGACGTCCGGTTCGACGGCCTCGGCTGCCTTCGGTCCGTTCGCGGAGCTTGGGTGTAAATCGTGCGCCGAGTTGTCGCGGTCCTCGTCGGCCGCCTCGGCCGTCTTCTTCTCATTGCCGAGACCGTTGCCCGGCTTGGCGTCAGCTTCAGCCGCCTCCGTGGCTGCCGCCTTTGCAGACCCGGGCTCCGAAGCGTGCTGCAAGTTACCGCGGCCCGCGCCAGCGGCCGTTGCGACGTCCGGCTCGACACTGTCGGCTGCTTCCGGCGCGTTTGCAGAGGGTGAGTGTGAATCGTGCCCCGAGTTGCCGTGGTCCACGAAGGCCGCTTCTGCAGTCTTCTTGTCATTGCCGACGCCGTTGCCCGGTGCGGACTCGGCTTCAGTCGCCTCCGTGGCTGCCGCCTTTGCAGACCCGGGCTCCGAAGCGTGCTGCAAGTTACCGCGGCCCGCGCCAGCGGCCGTTGCGACGTCCGGCTCGACACTGTCGGCTGCTTTCGGTCCGTTTGCAGAGGGTGAGTGTGAATCGTGCTCCGAGTTGCCGTGGTCCACGTCGGCCGCCTCGGCCGTCTTCTTGTCATTGCCGACGCCGTTGCCAGCCTTGGATTCAGCTTCAGTCGCCTCCGTCGCCGCTTTTTCAGACCCTTGCTCCGACGCATGCTCCGAGTTGCCGCGGCCCGCGCTGTCGGCCGTTGCGACGCCCGGTTGGACGATCTCGTTCAGCCCAGTCGACGAAACGCCGGTGCCCGCATTGATCGCCTCACTCTTGAATGTGAGATTTTCAGCTGCCGTGACCGTCGCGCTATGAGCAAGCGCGATTGATGATGCGTGAGCCGACACGGCAGACGCACCCTCGCTCTCTTGCGTTGCATCCGCCGAATCGCTGGTGACGGTTCCGAACCTCGTCGACGCCCCTGGGCCGGTCCGCGTCTGCCCGAATTGAAACCTCAAGCCGTCGTCGGCCCGAATGCTCCAAACCCCGGCCGTCTCGACTGTGCTCTCGCCTGCCCCGCCAATGGCATGGACATTGTCGGTGCTCGAGACAGTCTCATCGGTTGCGACCGCCGATGCCAGCGCTTCTTCGAGCTGCTCCAAGGTGATCGCGACAGCCGTGCCTTCCGGCTGGCCGGCGAGATCCGACTCCGCAATGGATACAATCCCCTGCAGGTGGATTTCCACGAGGCCGCGATCCCCGACATCAAGGGCATGATCGGTCGGATTCACATAGACGATCGTTTCATTGCTGGCCGAGTTGTAGATCCAGGCGAGCGTATGTGGCGGTATGGACTTGCTTGCTGCTGTCATATGCAGCCAGGCAAGCGCTCCGAAAGCCGCAAAATTGATCCTGCTCGCCCCGGATGCGAAATCGAAGCCAGACTCGGAAGACGTAGAATTGGAATCGATCGGGGAGCGATGAGCAACGTCTTCATCGACGTTGCCGCCCGTCAGGTGATCGCTTCTATCTCCGCCAACACCGGCATCGTGACCAGAGACCAATAAGCCGAGAGGTTTTTGGAATTTGTCAACCACGGCGCCATCGCCCATCTGGCTCCGAGCGTCATCTCCAGCGACGCCTTCGTTTCCAGTGACCACAGACGCGGAAGGCAGGCGGGAATCGTGCGCAAGGAAACCCGTGGCTGAGTTGTCGACATGATGGGCGTCGGCATTGGTGATCGCGGCCACTCTTGCAGTCGCATTCTCTCCGGTGACGGCCAGGAAGCTGTCGAGCGACGCTTGACCCGTGCCATGCGTCTGTGCGGCGAGATGGGGGTCGTGCAGTGCGTAGATCAACGCGCCGGCGAGAGTGGCAAAAGTGCTATACCCTCCCTGAGCCGACATCGGATTGGAAGCAAGCCGCGGGAACAGGTCTTCCAGGGTCGGGGCACCTCCAATCTGTGTGTCGCTGGTTCCTCGCAGTAAAAGCGCAGGAAGATTGGGCGTGCTCGATCCAACCGGACCGTAGTCTTTCCATAGTTTCGCGCCACCAGATTGCTCAGCCGCGCGCTGCGCTTCCATTGCCACCGCCGGGTTCGTGACCTGGCTCACCCTGGCAAGAACGTCCCTCTGGGTGAGCGGGGGCGTCTCGGCGGATTCCCAGACGATGAGGTGCCTGAGAATGGCTTTTTTCCAGGGCTCATATTCGGCGTGCTGTCCCGCGTGGCCGATGCCGTCGTCATTCGGAAGCATGTCGTTCGCTTCCGCCGCCTTGAGCTCGTCCGCAATTGCGACCGCGAGGAACGCCAGCGCGAGCGTGCCGAAGCCGGAGGTGCGTTGTAACAACGCGAGGGTCGCGAGCACAGTTCTGTTGGTGATCTCAAGCTTCTGAAAAATATTGTACAGGTGGACCTTGACTGTCCCGTGGGAAACGTTGAGCTGGCGCGCGATCTCCTTGTTCGACTTTCCTTCCGACACCAGCCGTGCAATTTGACGTTCCCGGTGCGTCAATAGCTCCAGCATCTTTTCAATTTTGCCGCCGTCAGCTTCCTTGCCGGTTGGCCAGGGATAGGACTGCTCCGGCGCCGCAAAGCGCTTCGTCATCAGCCGCAGTGATCGCAGCATGGTGTCGGGAGAGGCGTACTTCGAAATGACGCTGCAGGCGCCGGCAGCGATGGCTGCGGTCAGATCGCGGTCGGTGTCGAACTCGGCAAAGAACACCAGGCGCGTGGGAAGCTTCTCAGCTTTTGCAATCGCGAGGAGCTCGGATACCGTCAGATCCGGCAGCGTGTCGGCAAGCAGCGCGACGTCGGGCCTCAATTTCCGGATTGTTTCGAGGCAGCTTGTCCCGTCGCTGGACGATGCGACAACGTCGAAGTCCTGCTCTGCCCCGAATACCGACTTCAGCCCCTGCAGAACGATCGGTTGTGGATCGACGATCACAAGCCGGATGCACGCGGACCCCTGCTTCGCAGTTACGTCTAACATGGACTCTGCCTCGGCCCGGCCATCTATGTCCTTCGGCATATGGCCGAGGCCGGGAGCTGGGTATTAAAATACAATTAATCGTTTGGAGAAAGAGGCTTAGCGGGGTTAACCCGACTTAAAATTGCAAGTTTTTGACGGTATGCAGGTGGGAATTATGTCCTTTGACCCGATGGGCGTTGCGGTTGACTGGCTCGATGCCTACCGCGCGGGCGATATCGAAGCGATCCTGGAAATGTATGCTGAAGATGCCGTGGTTCATTGCGGCTGCGGCTGCATCAAGACCATTACCGGCCGCGAGGCCCTTCGAGCCTATTGGGTCGATCGCCTCCGAGAATATCCGGCGGGCACGTTGGACGATCTCAATCCCTACCACGACGGGACCATCCTCTCCTACATCACGAGTGCCGGCGTCATGAGCGCGCTTTTTGCGTTTGACGACGCCGGGAGGATCAAGGAGCTGGACTGCAGTCCTCCCCACCACTAGCGTGATCCACGCCCGCCATGGGCCACTAGCGGTCATTCAACCCCAACGCAATGCGACATCGCCGGCCGCTCGAACGCGAGCGTTAGGGAGCTTGCCAGGCTGGAGAAAGCCGCCGTCAGGCGTCGATCCTCGCGAGAGCGCCACGGTCGACCAGTTCGAGCCGCCGCTGCGTATTTCCGTCAAAGCGCAGCAGTCCTTCGTCTCGCAATATCGAAAGAGCCCGGGACACCGTTTCCAGGGTCAGTCCGAGATAATCGGCGATGTCGCGGCGATTCATCGGCAAGATCATCACGTCCGGACGCTGCAGCCGCTCATCCATCTCGAGAAGGAATGCCGTCACCCGCTCGAGCGATGTCTTTCGGCCGAGCAGAAGCATATGGCTCTCGGCGTGCTGAAGATTCTGGGTGACGAACCTGATGAGGTCCTTGGTCCCTGCGCCTCCATATCGGACCGTCTCCAGAATGCTGGTGCGCCGCATGAGGTGGACATTGGTCTCGACGATCGCTTCGGCCGTAAAACGGTGAGTTGTCTCGTTCTCGAATCCGAACATGTCGCCGGGAAGGTGGAATGCGTTGATCTGACGGCGACCGTCCGGGAGAAGCTTGTAGGTGCGCACCGCACCGGAGATGATCTGGTAGACGTATTCGGGCTCTTCGCCCTCGCCAAAAATCTCGGAGCCCCTGCGATACCTGAATTCGCTGCAGAACATTCGCTCACCGGCCAGAACGGCAAGCTGCCCGTCAACTGGCTTACGGGGGGCGGTATTGATCCTCACCAGCATTGTTCGACCTCCCTGAAGGTTGAACACATGCTAAGCATGTCCGGGGAAGCGAAATTGATCAGGCGCAAACTTGGGAAAAACTGGTAATTGCCCGGAGCGTTTTCGAGGCCGCCCGGGAGAAGGCGGGCAAAAGGGAGCCGCCAGCCCTTGGGGAAGCCGGCGGCTTTTGGGTGGGGTCGCGTAGTGGGGGCTACGCATTGTTTTTTTACGTCGGCGCAAAGACGGCTTATTGATCGAGATCAAACAAGAATCAGGGCGCGACGAATTCGCCGCTACGCCGTATGCAGCCCTGACATCGGCCAAAGCTTGCCGCAACTCGCCGAACTTCGTCCGTCCGTGGAGGCATGCACGTCGAATCGGCGAAGCCAAGCCCTCGCGCATTTCGGACAGCTGCCGAACAGGCGGCCGGTCTCGCGCCGCCCGGTGTTGGCACGCGGCCTGCGCCTTCCGCGGCCTGTCCCCGTGATAAGCGTCTGCCGTCTTGCTCCGCCTTTGCAACACATCCGCCATGCGGCCGAAAGACGAAGTTGGTGCATGGTCGCTCGAGGACAACAATGGGCGAACAACGGACGTCGCAGTTGCGGAGCAAATCGCAACGACAATCTCATATCCGAGGCCGCACTGTCTCCAGAGCTTTCAGAGCCTCCACCACCGAATTGTAGATCAATTGGTCATCCGGCTTACGGTTCTCTTTGAGCTTCTCCACGTTCGCGCGATCAACCCAGAGAGTTTCTGACACTTTGTCGGCTTCCAGAGCTGGATTTGTGAGGTCCCCGTCGACGGTCACGATGAACTGTCGTTCTTCGTAGGGTGTCGGCCCATAGCTCCAATACTTAGGTTTTAGCTCAAGAACGATGTTTTTGAGGTGCCAGCCTGTCTCCTCGTGTATTTCGCGGCGCAGAGCAGAAAGAACGTCCTCGTCGTCTTCGACGTGCCCGCCGATTAAGTCCCAACACCCGGGAAACAAGCGACGCGTCGATGAGCGCTTTTGCACAAAGACGCGTCCTCGACCATCAACGACCATCGCGTCCGCAATAAGCTGTTTTCTTGACGGCATTTCGTCGGTGTCGGATGCGCTATAGATTAGCCTTTGCGGCGTCCACTTGAGGCCGACGGCTTGGCCTCAAGGTCCAATTTTTAATCCGGATGTCCGAGGTCCGCAACGGACCACAACCGGCCCATCACAACCAGGCGGCGCGGCGCCCGCTGTAACTTACAAAGCTGAAGCTCGGCAGCCCGCCTCGCCTAAGCCGTCCGCAACACCGGCGGCTGCGACGGCCGGATCAGTGCGAATGCCACCTGCACGATGCCGCCGGCAAGCCCGAGCGCCACGCCGATGCGCCAGGCCATGGTGTAGGAGCCGAGTGCGTCGTAGAGCACCCCTCCTCCGTAGGCGCCGAGGAAGCTGCCGATCTGATGGCTCATGAAGGCGAGGCCCTGGATCATCGCCTGCCAGCGCAGGCCGAACATCTCGGCGACGGCGCCTGCGACCAGCGGGCCGACGCCCATCCAGAGGAAGCCCATGATCGCGCCGAACAGCAGGGTCGAGAATGATGTAGCCGGCAGCATGAAGTACCAGGCGAGCGCGAGCGAGCGCAGGATGTAGATCCCGCCCAGCAGCGCCAGCTTGTTCCAGCGCTGGCCGGCCCAGCCGAAGAACAGCGAGCCCAGCACGTTGAAGCCGCCGATCATGCCGAGCGTCTGCGCGCTCAGCATCGGATCGAGGCCGCAGATGGCGAGATAAGACGGCAGGTGCGTGGTGAGGAACACGAGCTGCATGCCGCAGACGAGATAGGCGCAGGTCATCACCACGAACGGCGCGTTGCCAAATGCCGCCTTCGTCACGGACGCGGCGGTGGCATCGCCGATGTCGTCGGCGGCCGGCTTCGGCAGCGGGATCCTGTCGACGCGCCCCGCATACCAGGCCGCGGGGATCATCAGCACCGACATGATGACGAAGCCGGCAAGCCCGATGCGCCAGCCAAAGCCCTCGTTGAGCATCTGCCCGATCGGTGCCGACAGCAGCGCGCCGAGCGAGCCCGCACCGGAGACGATGCCGAGCACGGTGGAGCGCACCGTCGCAGGCACCGCGCGCGCCGCCACCGACATCGCGATTGCGGCTGCGGTGCAGGCCAGCGACGTGCCGATCAGCACACCGGCGCCGATCATGATGCTGACGAGACCGTTCGCGGTCGCCATCAGCGCGAGCCCCGCAATGTACATCAGCGCGCCCGTGATCATGATCGGGCGAAAGCCGTAGCGCACGGTGAGTGCGCCGGCGGGCGGCTGGAGAAAGCCCCAAGCGAGGTTCTGCACGGCCAGCGCCAGCGTGAAATCCGAGATCGAAATGTGGATGTCATGCGTCAGCGGCTGCATGAAGATGCCGAGGCTCTGCCGCAGCCCCATGCTCAGCGTCAGCATGATCGAGGCGCCGATCAGGATCGGCAATGTCGGACGCAGGACCTGCAACAGGGGCATTTTTCTTCTCCCTCGGGGGCGCGGCACGCGTGCCGACGTCTGTTTTTGCCGATGATTTTGATTACACAGACCTGTGTACTTAGGCTATAGATGGTCGCTGCTGTCAAGCGAACAGGACGCTTAGCTCTGCATGGCTCCCCCGCCCGCCCCACAGACGATGAAAGAGCGGATCCTTCAGACCGCCGACAAGCTGTTCTATCTGCAAGGCATTCGCGCCATCGGCGTCGACACCATCGCGGCCGAGATCGGCATCAGTAAGCGCACGCTCTACAACCACTTCCCGTCCAAGGACGCGCTGATCGCGGCTTACCTCGAGCGCCGCTTCGTAGCTCAGCGCCCGTCCGACAAGCCGCCCGCCGAGCAGATCCTCGCCACATTCGATTCGCTGGAGCGGCGCTTTGCGGCGAAGGATTTCCGCGGCTGCCCGTTCGTGAACGCGGTCGCCGAGCTCGGGCCTTCGGATCGCGCCGTGAAGAAGATCGCCATCGCCTTCAAGGAAAGCCGCCGCGTCTGGTTTCGCGACCGCCTGACCGAGCTCGGCGTTGCCAATGCGGATGCGCTCGCGACGCAGCTCGTGCTGCTGGTCGACGGCTCGATCGCGCAGGACCTCGTGCGTGACGATCCCGCAATGGCGCGCGCCGCGAAGGAAGCGGCGAAGGTGCTGCTGCGGAATGCGGGAGTGGATATGGGTGGCGATACGAAGTCGGTGAAGGGACGCAAGCGCGCGCCACAATAATCGCCTCCGCCGCATCACACGGTGTCATGCCCCGCGCAGGCGGGGCATCCAGTATTCCAGAGACCGTGAAGCTTGAACCGAGACGCCGCGGCGTACTGGATTCCCCGCCTGCGCGGGGAATGACGGCGGAGTTTGTGGAGGAAGCGCGGACACCTGACGGCTCGTCAGGACCATTTCGCGACCCTACCAATATGCTCCTGTTTTGCCCGACGGGTCAAATGACGCCGCCGACAGCGCAAACCGTCCTGCCACCCACGTAAGCCATTGATCCGGCTCGCACCGGCTACTGTGCATGGGGTTGTTTTCGCAACTCTTGTATCGCAGCAGCGTCACGCCGCCTGCGACACCACGCGATTGCGGCCGTCGTGCTTGGCCCGGTACAGCGCAGTGTCGGCGCGCTTGAGGACGTCGGCGACCGCTTCGCCCTTCTGCTCCAGCGTGGTGAGCCCGATCGAGATCGTGACCTCGATGCGCTTGGTGCCCTTGTGGATCGCGAACGGCTCGCCCGCGATCGAGCGGCGCAGGCGCTCGGCGACCATGCCGGCGACGTGGAGATCGGTCTCCGGCATCACGATGACGAACTCCTCGCCGCCGTAGCGGCAGGCGAGATCAATGCCGCGGATCGACTTGCGCACCCGCACCGCGAATTCGCGCAGCACGTCGTCGCCGGCATCGTGGCCGTAATTGTCGTTGATCGACTTGAAGTAGTCGATGTCCAGGATCATCAGCGCCAGCGGCTTGCCGCGGGTCGCGGCCTGCTCTGCGAGCGTTGCCAGATGGCTCTCCATGTAGCGGCGATTGTGCAGGCCGGTGAGCGCGTCGGTGATCGCCATCTCGATCGAGTTCTGCACGTTGTCGCGCAGATGATCGGTGTAGCGGCGGCGGCGGATCTGGGTGCGGGCGCGCGCAAGGAGCTCGGTCTTGTCGATCGGGCGCAGCAGATAGTCGTTGACGCCGATCTCCAGGCCCCGGAGCAGCCGCGTCGAGTTCTCGGCATCGGCAATGGCGAGGATCGGCACATGGCGCGTGCGCTCCAGCGAGCGCGCCTGGCTGCAGAGGCGGAGGCCGTCGAAATTGTTGAGGTCGAGCGAGACGATCAGGAGGTCGTAATTGCCCTCGGCGGCATGGAACAGCGCCTCCGTCGGGTTCGGTTCGACGTCGACGGTGTGCTCGGCCGCGAGGATTGTCGCCAGCCGCTCATAGGAGGACTCGCGGTCGTCGACCAGGAGTATGCGGCCGCCCTTGCCGGTGTCAGCGACGGCGGTGCGCTCGGGCGCCTGCATGCCGATCTCGAGCGAGGTGATGGCGCGCATGCGCAGCTCATCCGTCATCATCTTCAGCCGCGTCAGCGAGCGCACGCGCGCGATCAGCACGACGTCGGACACCGGCTTTGTGAGGAAATCGTCGGCGCCGGCCTCGAGCCCCCGGTTGCGGTCGGACGGGCTGTCGAGCGCAGTGACCATCACGACGGGAATGTGGTGGGTGGCCGGATCGGTCTTGAGACGGCGGCAGACTTCAAAGCCGTCCATATCAGGCATCATCACGTCGAGCAGGATGATGTCGCATTCGGCGCGCCTGCTGATCGCCAGCGCCTCGGTGCCGTTCGAGGCGGTCATCACGTCGAAATATTCGGCGGACAGGCGGGCCTCTAACAGCTTGACGTTGGCTGGAACGTCATCGACCACAAGGATACGCGCGGACACTGTGAACTCACTTCCTATCCGATGAAACGCCGGACCGTCTCTATGAATTTGCCGACCGAGATCGGCTTGGACAAATAAGCCTCGCAGCCGCCCTCGCGGATGCGTTCTTCGTCGCCCTTCATCGCGAACGCCGTGACCGCGACGACGGGAATGGTGCGCAGCTCCGGATCGTCCTTGATCCAGCGCGTCACCTCGAGGCCCGAGACCTGCGGCAACTGGATATCCATCAGCACCAGGTCGGGCCGCATCTTGCGCACCAGATCGAGCGCCTCGTAACCGTTGCTGGTGCCCGAAGTCTGGTAGCCATGTGCTTCCAACAGGTCGCGGAAGAGCTTCATGTTGAGCTCGTTGTCTTCCACGATCAGGACGGTCTTAGCCATCCCGCCCTCCTGATTGGCACGAAGCCGGATACATGTGACGCCTCAGGCGCCGCTCGCCGGCGCTTCGAAAACTGGATTCAAACTAGCCTCAGATTCGCTCTAGTTTCGTTAAACCCGAGGGGCCACTTTCTGCGATGTGGTTTCCAGTTGCTTGCCCCGGGATCGCAAGACTCAAGGCGGAGACTCGGGCATGATGCAAAGTAGACACCGAAAGTTAACGGAAAGGCAAACCGGCCCCGTGAAAAAGCCTGTTCACAACCCTCGCGAAGTCGCTGAAATCGTTGCGATTCAGGCCCTGTCCTTCGTCGCGGGCGAGCCCGAGCGGCTGGGCCTGTTTCTGGCCGAGACAGGTGTCGGCCCGGAGACCCTGCGGAACGCCGCCGCGGACCCGAATTTCCTCCTTAACGTGCTCGATTTCGTGCTGCGCGATGACGCGACCGTGAAGGCCTTTGCGAAGGCCTCTGAGCTGCATCCGACCAACGTTGCCGCAGCGCGGCAGGTGCTGGGCGATGCGCTCGGCGACCCCAATTGGGAGCGCGACGTGCCGTGACCGCCCCCGTCCCGGCCGGGCCCCGCTGCTTCTGCCGGGATTGTCTGGCCGATCTGGACATGAGCCTCCGCCGCTGCCCGGCCTGCGGTTCCCCCCGCCTTGTCCGCCACCGGGCGCTGGCGAGCCTGACCATCGCCCATATCGACTGCGACGCCTTCTATGCGACGGTCGAGAAGCGCGACAATCCTGATATCGCCGACAAGCCCGTCATCATCGGCGGCGGCAAGCGCGGCGTGGTGTCGGCCGCCTGCTACATCGCGCGCACCTATGGCGTGCGCTCGGCGATGCCGATGTTCAGGGCGCTCGAAGCCTGCCCGCATGCGACCGTGATCCGCCCCGACATGGCGAAATACGTCCGCGTCGGCCGTGAGGTCCGCCAGGCCATGCAGGCACTGACGCCGCTGGTCGAGCCGCTCTCGATCGACGAGGCCTTCCTCGATCTCTCCGGCACCGAACGCGTGCACGGCATGATCCCCGCCAAGGTGCTGGCGCGCTTTGCCCGCAACGTCGAGCGCGACATCGGCATCACCGTCTCGGTCGGCCTGTCCTGCAACAAGTTTTTGGCCAAGATCGCCTCCGACCTCGACAAGCCGCGCGGCTTTGCGACACTCGATCAGGAGGAAGCGCGGTCGATGCTGGCGGAAAAGCCGGTCGGCTTCATCTTCGGCGTTGGCCCCGCGACCCAGGAGCGCCTCGTGCAGCGTGGCTTCCGTATCATCGCCGACCTGCAAAAGGCCGACGAGATCGAGATGATGCGGCAGTTTCCGAGCGACGGCCGCAGGCTGTGGCGGCTCGCCCGCGGCATCGACGACCGCCGCGTCGAGGCCGATCGCGGCGCCAAGACCATTTCCAGCGAGACCACCTTCGAGACCGACATCCGCGATTTCGCGACGCTGGAAAAGATCCTGTGGCGGCTGTGCGAGAAGACGTCGTCGCGGCTGAAGAGCAGCGAACTCGCCGGCTCGACCGTGACGCTGAAGCTGAAGACCGCCGATTTCCGCCAGCGCACCCGCTCGCAATCGATCGCCGCGCCGACGCAGCTCGCCGCGAAGATCTTCTCGATCTGCCGTGAGATGCTGGCGAAGGAGATCGACGGCACCGCCTTTCGCCTGATGGGCGCCGGCGTCAGCGCGCTACGCGAGGGATCGGCGAGCGACGACACCGACATGCTCGACCGCCGCGCCGCCCATGCCGAACGTGCCGTGGACAGCCTGCGCAAGAAGTTCGGCAGCGCCGCGGTGATCCGCGGCATTGCCTATGACGGGCCGGAGAAGGCGCAGGAGTGATCGGGTCCTGCTCAACTCAGTCGCGTTCGAAGATCCGTGCACCCGGATAGGCGCGCCTGGCATACTGGACGACCAACTGCCGATCCTGTGTTTCCAGGAACGGAGTTCGGATCTGACAAGACCCGACGATGAGGTGCCACAAGCCGTTGAGCTTTCGAATGACGACGTTCATTTGAGCTTCCTCGCAGTGACCCGAGTGGACTCAAATTGTAAGAATCTCCCGCCGTCGCTCAATTGTACCAGCGTAAGATCGGCGTATGAGAAGGGTTAGAGGAGATATACAAAGGTATGTTGGTTGTGGCTTCAACAGCCGCTGGGCAGGCACCGTGACAGGCGAACGCGATCTCGACGCGCTGCTGAGGAACATGAAGCCGGAGATGCTGGACGGCATCTTCGTGTTTTGCTCGCTTGCGCCGGGCGCGAGCATTCCAGCCACTATCAGCCCGATTCTGACGTTCCGCGAACGCGAAGGGACGACGCTGGTGGTATTGCATGAGGAGGCTGAACGTACCGGACTACGCTACGCATTCCCCTCGCGCCTGATCACCTTGGCCGTTCATTCCGCGCTCGATGCGGTAGGTTTCCTCGCAGCGATCACGGCGCGCCTGGCCGAAACAGGCATCAGCGTGAATGCCGTTTCGGCCTTCCACCACGACCATCTCTTCGTGCCTGCCGACAGGGCCGATGAAGCGATGGCTGTTCTACAGGAGACGTCCGGGGCGAAGCACTCGTAGCCCGGATAGATCTGGGCTACGGGATTCACGAACACAGCGGAAGCAACTTGTCGCGCGTCAATGGCGCGAGTTTGACTGCTCCGGGCGAGGACGGATCGAGCCAAAGGATCTCCTCGATCTCGGCTCCCGGACTTACCGAATGAGCGATAACGACACGAAAGATTTCCGCATCGACCAGCCGGCCCGGCTCATTCGCCGCTGGCGCGGTGTATCGCCCAAGATAGGTCATCTCGTTCGGATCGACGTTGATCCCGAGCTCCTCGGACAATTCCCGCCTGAGCGCAACTTGCGGATGCTCGCCGGCCTCGATCTTTCCGCCGGGCTGCATGAAGCTTTCGGTGGCCTTCTTCCTGACCAGCAGGACGCGCCCATCGCCCCTGCTCATCAACGCGGCCGCTATTCGAATGGCATTTTGCGACGTCATTCCGTCCACACCTCAATCCGCAACCGCCACCGCCTCGATCTCGATCAGCCATTCCGGCGCGGCGAGCGCGGAGACGCCGACGAGGGTCGAAGCCGGCGGCTCCATGCCTTCGAAGAAGGCCGAGCGGGCCTTGCCGATGATTGGGCGCAGCTCCGGCTTGTAGTTCACGACGAAGGTCGTGATCTTGACGATGTTCGCATAGCTCGCACCGGCCGCTTTCAGCGCCAGCCCGAGATTCTGCATCACCTGCGTCGTCTGCGCGGCGATATCCCCTTCGCCGACGATCCGCCCTTCCTCGTCAGTCGAGACCTGGCCGGAAATGTAGATGGTGCGCGCGCCGGTGGCCGTGACGACGTGGGAATAAGCGGGATTGTGATGCAGGCCGCTGGGACGGAGATGGTCGAGCTTGGGCATGGGCTGGCTCCCGGAGTTTGTGGTTGGGAGAGAGCGTAGCTGGAGAGTATGACGAGAGCTAGATGCAACACTTGTGCACCGTCATCCTGAGGTGCGAGCCATGCGACGCGAAGCGGCGTATGGGAAGCCTCGAAGGATGCACGGCCCCGCTGATACGGCCGGGCCGTCGCCCTTCGAGGGCCGCTGAAGAAGCGGCCACCTCAGGGTGACGGTGATGGTGTTGAGTGCGCTGTGGCCGACAGCCTCAATTACAGGGCTTGCTGTCCTTGACGTCGAACTTGCCCATCGCGCCGGAGATGACGAAATCGTTGTAGTCGAGCACGAGCTGGCGCGAGACGCCGTTCTCGTAGAGCTCGAACGCCATCGCGTAGACCGGGGTCTGCTCGCCTTCCTTCTGCTGGGCCTCGCGATCGAAATAGCTGACGGTGACCGGCCAGCGCTTCAGCAACTTCATGTGCTCGTCGGAGGTCGACGGATCGGACGAGATGGCGCGATCGGCGGCGATCGGCTGGCCGATCACGGTCAGCGTGTTGTAGACCTTCTGGCCGTCGTCGGAGCCGTCATAGACGGAAAGCTCGAGCAGCGACTTGCCGTCCTTGGCGGCGGCGATGATGCGCTGGATCTGCTCGGTCGGGAACACGATCTTGCCGTCGAGCGTGAAGCTCTTCGGCGCCGGCAGCTTGAGCTTGACGTTGATGTGGTCGCCGTCGCGCTCGGCTGAACCATCGACCCGGCCGGCGTCGGCCTCGTTCATCCGGGTCTCGATCTTGAAACGATAGCTCTTGCCGGTCGCGTCCTCCCAGGAGTTGGAGCGGAGGTCGCTGAGCGTGACCTTGCCCTCGCCGCTGTCGAGCTCGGAGACCTGGCGGAATTCGGAGGTGTAGCCCTCGCAGGAGCTGCCGGTGAAATTATAGAGGATGCGGCCCCGCGCGCTGTTGACCGAATTGGAGCGCGATTTGACGAGGCTCAGATCATAGAGCGCCTGGTGCGCCAGGAACGGACCGTTGGCGGCGAGCGCCCCGCCTCCGGGACCGAAAGCGGCCGCCGCGAGCGCCATCACACCGAGCGAAGTCCGGAAAAGGTGCACCATGTCTGTTCCCTGAGGAAAGCGCAGATTCGACATTTTAATGACCGTTCCATTGCGTCGCAACTGAGGCCGTTTCACGTAAAGTTGCGGCCCCCGCGTTAAACCTGCTGGCCTGCCTCAACAAAATGCAGTCCGTTCCGGTTGCTTGCATGTGGCGGCTCGATGGGCGAAACAGGGCGCCCGGCCGCCTGCGGAGGCGCCGGGGCGAATGATTTTTGGACAACGAGGGCGGACATGGCGGGCACGGTCGAACAGAAACTGGCGGAACAGGGCATCAAGCTGCATGAGGCCCCCACCCCCGTCGCCAATTACGTCCCGTTCGTGCGGACCGGCAATTTGCTGTTCGTCTCCGGCCAGGTCTGCTTCGACCCCGCCGGCAAGCTGATCGCCAAGGGCAAGCTGGGCGCCGGCGTCTCGATCGAGGACGGCGCGGCGGCCGCGCGCGGCTGCGCGGTCAACCTGCTGGCCCAGGTCAAGGCCGCGCTCGGCGACCTCGACAAGGTCGTACGCGTGGTGCGGCTCGGCGGCTTCATCAACTCGGCGCCGGATTTCCTGGACGGACCGAAGGTGCTCAACGGCGCCTCCGACCTGATGGTCGCCGCCTTCGGTGACAAGGGCCGCCACGCCCGCACCACCGTCGGTGTCGCCTCGCTGCCCGCGGACGCGGCGGTCGAGGTCGAAGGCGTGTTCGAGGTCGCCTGACGCGCATGCGCGCTCCGGATTGGCTGACAGCCCGGCCGGTCGCCCATCGCGGCCTGCACGACATTTCGCGCGGCATCGTCGAGAACATGCCGGGCGCGGTCCAGGCCGCGATCGCGGGCAATTTCTCGATCGAGGTGGACATCCAGCTCTCGTCCGACGGCGAGGCCATGGTGCATCACGACCATGCGCTCGGCCGCCTCACCGTGGCCACCGGCGAAGTGATCAGGAAGACCGCGGCCGAGCTGAAGGCGGTCAAGTTCAAGGACACCGCCGAGCGGATGATGTCGCTCTCCGACCTCTGCGCCATGGTCGCCGGCCGCGTGCCCCTGGTGATCGAGGTGAAGAGCCATTTCGGCGGCGACCGCAAGCTGGTGAAGCGGATGGCCGAGGTGCTTGGGTCTTATGACGGCCCCGCCGTTGGCATGTCCTTCGATCCCGACCAGGTGCTGGCGCTGCGCGAGCTGTTGCCCTCCCGCCCGCGCGGCATCGTTGCGCAGCGGACCTATGAGGACGAGTATTGGGCTTACCTGACGCAGGAGCAGCGCGACAGCATGCTGTACCTGCGCCACGGCTTGCAGACCCAGCCGCATTTCGTCGCCTTCAAGGTCGACCACCTCCCGGCCCCCGCCCCCTGGATCGCCCGCAACGTCTTCGGCTGCGCCCTGCTCGGCTGGACCGTCCGCACGCCGGAGCAACGGACGCGGGTCGGGCAGTACGCGGACCAGATGATTTTTGAGGGGTTCGTGCCGTAAGCGCGATGTTCCCGCCCCCTTGAAGTCGCTGCTGCAATGCACGATCTTGGGCGCAATGGCATCATCCGACATTACGCTCGAGGCCGTACCGTCCATTGGCGAAGTCTCGCCCGCGGATTGGGACGCCTGCGCCAATCCTGGCAACGCTCTTAACGACAAGGCTCTTAACGAGAAGCCTTGCAACGGGCATGGCGCGGGAACCTCATCCGTCCTTCCAGGCGATTCCCTCGGCCTCTCAAGACCTGCTTATAACCCGTTCGTCTCGCACGCCTTTCTCTCCGCGGTCGAGAAATCGGGTTCGGCCACGATCCGCACCGGCTGGGGGCCGCGACACCTCGTCGCCAGGCTCGACGGCCGCGTTGCCGGCGTCGTGCCCTGCTATCTGAAATCGCACTCTCAGGGCGAATACGTTTTCGATCGCGGCTGGGCGGATGCCTATGAGCGCGCGGGCGGGCGCTACTACCCGAAGCTTCAGGTCTCGGTCCCCTTCACCCCCGCGACGGGACCGCGGCTGCTGGTCCGCGACGGCGTCGACCGCGAGCAGATCAGGGAGGCGCTGGCGAGCGGGCTGGTGGCGCTGTGCGGCGTCAGCAAGGCTTCGTCTGTGCACGTCACCTTCGCGCGCGAGGACGAATGGAAGCTGCTCGCCGAGCACGGCTTCCTCCAGCGCACCGACCAGCAGTTCCACTGGCACAACCAGGGTTTTGCGAGCTTCGACGACTTCCTGGCAACGCTGAACTCGCGCCACCGCAAGTCGATCAAGCGCGAGCGGCGCGACGCGCTGGCGGCCGGGATCACGATCCACTGGCTCACGGGCAAAGACATCACCGAGGATGCCTGGGACGCCTTCTTCGGATTCTACATGGAGACCGGCTCCCGCAAATGGGGCCGGCCGTATCTCACGCGCGAGTTCTTCTCGCTGATCGGCGAGACCATGAGCCAGGACGTGCTGCTGGTGATGGCCCGCCGCAACGGCCGCTGGATTGCGGGAGCGATCAACTTCATCGGCTCGGACACGCTGTTCGGCCGCAACTGGGGCGCGGTCGAGCATCATCCCTTCCTGCATTTCGAGGTCTGCTATTATCAGGCGATCGATTTTGCGATCAAGCATGGCCTCACCCATGTCGAGGCCGGTGCGCAAGGCGAGCACAAGATCGCGCGCGGCTACCTGCCGCGCACGACCCATTCGGCCCACTTCATCGCCGATCCCGGCCTGCGCCGCGCCATCGATGATTACCTCAAGCGCGAGCGCGCCTATGTCGCCGACGCCGGACGGGAGCTCGCCGAGCTCGGCCCGTTCCGGAAAGGCATCGACGAGGCGCCTTGACGCCTTGGCGCCGCTGGTGACAGTAAGCGCAAAATTCTAAGCGCAAACTCCTTGGGAGCCGCCGCCATGACCGCCTACGACACCAGCAACATCTTCGCAAAGATTCTGCGCGGCGAGCTGCCCTGCAACAAGGTGTACGAGGACGAGCACGTCTTCGCCTTCCTCGACATTATGCCGCGCGTGCCCGGCCACACGCTGGTGATCCCGAAGGCCCCTGCCCGCAACATCCTCGACATCAAGCCCGACGACTACGCCCATGTCGCGCGCGGCGCGCACAAGATCGCAGCGGCCGCGATGAAGGCGTTCAACGCCGACGGCATCACCGTGCAGCAGTTCAACGAGCCCGCCGGCGGTCAGGTGGTTTTCCATTTGCACATGCACGTCATGCCGCGCCATGACGGTGTCGCCATGCTGCCGCCTGCAAGCCGCAAGGAAGACGTCAAGGTACTGGAAGAGCACGCGGCGAAGCTGATGGCGGCGTTGAAGGCGGGCTAGCGCCGCACACTCCGTCATTGCGAGGAGCCCTTGCGACGAAGCAATCCAGACTATCTCTGAGGAAACAGCCTGGATTGCTTCGCTTCGCTCGCAATGACGAAGAGGCGACAGTGCGCCCCTTACTCCGTTTCGAAATCGCCCTTCTGCGGCGCGGCCAGCGGCGTGAACTCGCAGCGGTCGGGCTTGATGTCGATCAGCGGCGTGTTGTCGATGCAATCGAGGCCGCGAACGAGGATGGCATTGCCCTCGATGCCGACCAGCTTCACGATCGACGTCCCGATCGGATTGGGCCGCACCGGCGAGCGCAGCGAAAAGGTGCCGCGGGTCTTCTCGTTGTTCTTCGGGCTCTGCAAAACGATGTCGCGGCGCGACCTGTCGAGCCAGTACAGCACTTCGAGGTTGCTGTAGAAATCGACGCCCTTGATGGCCGGCACGAACGGCTCGAAGATCTCGAGCCGGCAGATCGGGCCGTCCTGGCGCCCCTGCCGCGGCGTCTCCAGCCGCGAGGTCCAGGGCGTGCGGATGCGGCCGATGAAGACGAGGCCGGCATCCTTGGTCGATGGCAGCTCGATGGCGACCTCGCCCTCGCGGAGCTTGTTTTCGCGAACCATATGTCCTGTTCCTTGAGCTTGTCGGGGGCGGTTTTAGCCCAACCACCACTTGCCGGCCAGCATGAAGACTTCGCCGGTGACGACGCCCGCGAAGATCGAGCGGCGCGTCAGCAGGAAGACGACGAGCCCGGCGCCGACCGCTCCATAGCGCAGGACATCGGGCACGCTGGCCAGCGCCCCGGGCGGCTCGACCACGATCTGGGCGATGACGCCGGCCAGGATCGCGGTGGCGACCGCCCTCACCCAGACCAGCAGCTCGGAGCCCTCGTCGATGCCGCCGCCAAACCACAGGCCCAGCATGCGCCATATCTGATTGGGAACAACGCCGGCGACGAACAGCACGGCGAGCGCATGCCAGTCGCCGATGAGCTGGGCGAAATTCACGCGCGCACCTCCCGCCACCAATGCACGCCGTAGGCGATCGTGCCGGCGACCACGCCGCTGACAAGGATATCGAGACCCGAGTTCATCTTCGCCGCCAGCGGATACAGCAATATGCCGAGCGTCAGCGCCACGACATCGGCGACCTCGCGGCTGTTGCGCGCGGTCGAGTACAGGAACGACAGCGGCGTCAGCAGCAGGATCGCCGCACCAAGCGTCTGCGTCAAATTGGCGGCGAGGAAATAGCCGACCGTGTTCGCGGTGAGGCACACCGAGACCAGGCCACAGCCGAGCCCATGCACGAAGGCGATGCGCCGCTCGCGCGGCACCTGCGGCAGGAAGCGGTGGCATTCGACCCACAGCGTCACCGCGGTCAGATGCGCGGCGAAGATAAGCTCGCGCCGCTTCGTCGTCGGCGTGCGCATCAGCGGCAGCACCGAGACCACCATCGGAAACAGGCGGATGGCGCTGACGGTCACCGCGATCGCCGACTGGATGATGGTGGCGCCCGAGCCGAGCGTGGTGATCAGGATGATCTGTGCCGGACCTGCCCAGACGAACAGCGTCGAGCACAGCGCCCAGAGCAGGCTGAAATGGGTGTCATGGGCGAGCGCGCCGATGCCGAGATAGGTCACGAACAGCACGATGGTGAGGATCGTCTGCGTGATCGAGCGCAGTCCCCACGCAAAGGCGCGCCACGGACTTTGCCATTGAGGTGAATCGAGCGGAGGGAGCGCCACGGGAGTGTTGGCCGAGGTTACGGAATCGTGGCTGCATAACGGGCAATGCGGGCGTCGGCGTCAAGGAAGCGCGCGTCGGGGCTGGCATGCGCGGCGCCCACACCCACCGTCGTCATTCCGGGGCGCGACGAAGTCGCGAGCCCGGAATCCATCGGGCCGCGGGGACTACGGCGAAATGGATTCCGGGCTCGCGCCCAAGTGGCGCGCCCCGGAATGACAGGAGAACCCTACCCCGCCACACCCCGATTCCTCAGCACGAAACAGGCGCCGCCCGCCTTGCGGATGCGGTTGCACAGATCATCCGCCTCGGCCCGCGTATCGGCCCCGATGCGCACCTGGTAGAACGCACGCGTGCCGCGGCTGCGCATCACCGAGCTGAGCAGGCTCGGATCGCGTTCGCCGATCACCGCGCTCAGGTGCGTGACCGCACGGGAATACATCGCCAGCGCCCTGTTGCGGTCGAAGCCGGCGGCGAGCTGCACGCCCCAGATCTTTGCCGCGGCAAGCTCGACATGCTGCTCGAGCTCGGCGACGAACGGATTTGGCGCGCGCTTCAACAGGGCCATGAGGTCGCGGCAGCTCGTCGGCGGCGAGCTCGGTGCCCCCTTGCCGGTCGCTCCCGCCTTGGCCCACGCGTCAACGCTCGTGCCGGTGATGGCATAGACGTAGTTGCGGGTCTGCTCCGGCATCGGACCGGTGCCGGCGAGCCATTCCTGGACGCGGCGCGGTCCGGCATTGTAGGCGGCTGCGGCAAGGCCGAGATTGCCGAACTGGTTGCGCAGCTCGTTCAGGAATTCGGCCGACTTCGGCAACGCCTGCACCGGGTTGAAAGGATTGAGCAGCCCGCGCTCGCTCGCGGTCCCCGGCATGAACTGCGCGATCCCCTGCGCGTGCTCGCCGCTGCGGGTCATGGGCCCGACCGCATCAGCCTGGAAGCGGCTTTCCTGCCAGATCACGCGGGCGAAGAATTCCAGCGGCAGATTGGCATCGCGCGCGGCCGCCTCCACGATCAGGCAGATCGATTCCCGCGTGTCGCTCTCGCGTGAGCCCGCGGGCTTTTGCGGCGGCATCGCCAGCTCTTCGACGCTGGGGACGGCGATGTTGGTTTTCGCGGGCGAGCTGTCCCATGCCGCCGCCCGTGTCGCCAAGACGAGCAGCGCGACAGCGATGAGTGATGCAATTCGCGGCAGCCGTGCCCAAGCATCGCTGTGGCGCACGCCGGCGCGTCGTGCAACAAGATGATCTGCCATGCCGTGGCATCGTGCCATGGTTCGATGAGTTACCGATATGCTGCCCGACCTGCTGCTTTCAATGCGTTTCCCCGTCAAACGGATCCGCGCCTTCGTTATCCTCGTTGCGCTCCTCCTGACCGCTGCGCCCGCCACCGCCCAGGTGACCTGGCGGATGACCACCGAATACCCCGAAAATAACATTTCCGGTATCGGCCTTGTGACCTTCGCCAAACACGTCTCCGAGCGCACCAACGGTTTCGTGACGCTGGCCAACGCCTTTGACAACACGCTCAAGATCAACTCGGGCGAGATGCCGCGAGCTGCTGCGGATGGCCGGATCGCCGGGGGCGATGCCTTTGCGGGCGCACTGTCCGGCATCGACCCGGTGCTCGGCCTCTCCACCCTGCCTTTCCTGGTGCAATCGGTCGACGTCGCGCGCGCCACCAATGCGCGGGCACGTCCGCTCTACGAGAAAGCGCTCGCAGCGCGCGGCCTCAAGCTGCTCTATCTGACGATCTGGCCGGCGACAGGCCTCTGGTCGGATCGCTCGCTCGCGGGCGCCGAGGATCTGCCGACGCTGAACCTGCGCGCCTACGATGCCAATTCCAGCGCGGTGATGCGCGCGGCCGGCGCGAATGCGCAATTCCTGCCGATGGACGCGGCGATCGCCGGGCTGAAAGAGCACCGGCTGAACGCATTCCTCACCTCCGGCGACGGCGGCGCGGGACGCAAGCTCTGGGACTACCTGCCGTATTTCACCGCCATCAACTACGCGATGCCGATCTCGATCGCCTTCGTCCGCAGCGAGGCATTTGCCGAACTGTCCGAGCCGATGCAGCGCGAGGTGCTTGCCGCGGCAGCCGAGACCGAGCAGAGCCAGTTCGCCCTGCTGGCCAACCGCACCTCGGAGAACTATGCGCGCATGCGCGACAATGGTGTCAAGATCGCTGAGCCCGCGCCGCCGTCCCTCGTCGCGGCACTTCGCAGCGCCGCAAAGGATGCGATCGCCGCCTGGGAGGCTCAAGCCGGGCCGGATGCCACAGCGATCGTCGAATGGGCGAAGCAGCAATGACGACCCGGGCCTTGACTTGAAGGCTGATCCGACTAGCAACGGACCCGTCTCAACTCAGGGGCCGGGCCCGGATGCAAACAATCTATTTTGATCTCGACGGCACGCTGACCAACCCGAAGCCCGGGATCACCCGCTCGATCCAGTATGCGCTGGAGCGGTTGAACCTGGCGGTGCCGGGCGAGGACGAGCTGACCTGGTGCATCGGGCCGCCGCTGCATGCCAGCCTGAAAAGGCTCACTGGAAGCGAGGAGCTGGCCGACCGGGCCCTGCTGCTCTACCGCGAGCGATTTGCCGATGTCGGCCTGTTCGAGAACGAGGCCTATGCCGGCATCGTGGATACTCTGACGACGCTCGCTGCGACGACGCCGCGCATGTTCGTGGCCACCAGCAAGCCCGCGGTCTACGCCACCCGCATCGTCGATCATTTCGGCCTGAAGCCCTATTTCGAGCGCGTATTCGGCTCCGAGCTCGACGGCACCCGCGTCGACAAGCGTGACCTGCTGCGCTACGCGCTCGACGAGGCCAAGGTCGATGCGACGAGCGCCATCATGATCGGCGACCGCAGCCACGACGTGGTCGGCGCACGCACCAACGGCATGACCGCGATTGGCGTGCTCTACGGCTATGGCAGCGAGGCCGAGCTGCGGGATGCCGGCGCGCATCACATCTGCGCCGCGCATCCGGAGCTGCTCGGCCATTGCCTAGCCTAGGCGCTTCGTCCAGGCCGCGCAGACATCAGCTCCAGCCTTCGTTTGCGACGAAGGCAGCGCTCGCCAATTCCAGATTGTCTAGTCTCGCCGCGTGCCTCAGGCTGGCACGCATGAGGACTCGCACGACGCTCAGCGGATCGGAGCTATTGCTGAGCATGATCGCAATCCGGCTCGCGGTGCTGGTCGTGGTAGGGTGGAGTTTGACTCTGCTGCCGCAGCAGGCTCGCAATGATGACCTCGCCTGCGCTCCCTCACCCGTGGGACGGATCCAGGCGAAGCCTCCCGCGAAGATCGTCGGCCCGCGCATCGTCGACGCCGCGCTCGACGACATGCTTCGGCACGACTAGCCCGCTCCGAAGCAAGGCCGGTATGTGAGCGCGTCGTAGGACGACGCGCCTCCTTGCACTAGCATCCGGCACCAAGGCCGCAACGATCAATCAGCAGCCAGCCAAGGAGCTATCGATGGAATACCGACGCTTGGGCCGGTCAGGCCTCATGGTGCCTGCTTTGAGCCTGGGAACGGGCACGTTCGGCGGCGTCGGCCGCCTCGCCGCGTGGGGCACGACGGACGCGACCGAAGCGCGCCGTCTTCTCGATATCTGCCTCGAGGCCGGCGTGTCGATGTTCGACACCGCCGACGTCTATTCGCTCGGCGAGTCCGAGCGCGTTCTGGGTGAAGCCATCAAGGGCCGCCGCGACAAGGTGCTGATCTCGACCAAGGCGACGTTCCGCTTCGGCGACGGTCCCAACGACATCGGCTCGTCACGGCAGCACCTGCTCGCGGCCATCGACGGTTCGCTGAGCCGCCTCGGCACCGATTACATCGACCTGTTCCAGCTCCATGGCTTCGATGCCTTCACACCGCCCGAGGAGGTTCTCTCGACGCTCGACGTGCTCGTGCGCGCCGGCAAGATCCGTTACGTCGGCGTTTCGAATTTTTCGGGCTGGCACCTGATGAAGTCGCTCGGTGTTGCCGACAAGCACGGCTTCCCGCGCTATGTCGCCAACCAGACCTACTATTCACTGATCGGCCGCGACTACGAATGGGAGCTGATGCCGCTCGGCCTCGACCAGGGCCTCGGCGCCGTCGTCTGGTCGCCGCTTGGCTGGGGACGCCTCACCGGCAAGATCCGGCGCGGCCAGCCCAAGCCGGAAGTCAGCCGCCTGCCCAAGACCGCCGACTTCGGCCCGCCCGTACCGGACGAGCACGTCTACCGTGTGGTCGACGCGATCGATGAGGTTGCGAAGGAGACCGGCAAGAGCGTCTCGCAGATCGCGCTGAACTGGCTGCTGCAGCGTCCCACGGTCTCGACGCTGATCATCGGCGCGCGCAACGAGACGCAGCTGCGCGAAAATCTCGGTGCGGTCGGCTGGTCATTGACCAAGGACCAGGTCGCAAAGCTCGACGCCGCCAGCAAGGTGACGCTGCCCTATCCGTACTGGCACCAGCGCACGACCTTCACCGACCGCAATCCGCCGGCGGTGTAGCGACCGCCCTTGAGCTGCATCAAGCCCGCTTCCGACGGCCGTGGCACGCTGCGGCCCTCGCGAGGCCGCCGATGCGCCGATTTGCCATGAAGGCCCTGTTCACGGTGCTCTCTCTCAGAAGGGCTGAGCGGGAGAGGATCGACTGGGATCGCCGCATCCTGATCTTCTCGACAGGGGTAACGATCGCCTTGATCGCACTCTACGTCTGGGCCAAGGCAACCTCGCGCTGGGAATGATGGGAATGCGCGATGAATAGGTTCGCACCGGCGCTGCTGGCCGTTGCCGTTCTGTGGAGCACCGTTAGTCAAGCCCTGGACGTCGAACAGCGGCGCGCCGAAGCATTGCTGCAGCGGATGTGCGCGCGGTGCCACGCGGTCGGCAGGACAGGCGCGAGCCCGAACGAACTGGCGCCGGCTTTCCGTCATCTCGGTGAGAACAAGCTCTACGACCCCGACTTCACGCAGCGCCTTCAGGAGGGCTACAGCAGCATCCACCGCGCCATGCCGACGGCTCGATTCGGCCGCGACGACGCCGAGGCCGTGGTAAGCTACCTCAGGGCGATTCAGGAGCCGCGGAAGCCGAAATAGGGCTGAAGCGGCCACGGCTTTGGCTGGAACCATCCCGGGTCGGACCAAGTTGCGGACCTGCAACCGCGTCTCAACCGAACACGCTTTACAATGTCGTCAACCACAATCGAGCATGCCGACGGCCTGCCGCAGCCGCAGCGCAAGCAGGCGGTACTGACCATTGCGCTCGGCATCATCATGGCGGTCGTCGACAGCGCCATCGCCAATGTGGCGCTGCCGACGATCGCGGCCGACCTCGATGCAAGCCCGGCCTTCTCGATCTGGATCGTCAACGGCTACCAGCTCGCCATCACCATCTCGCTGCTGCCGCTGGCCTCGCTCGGCGAGATCGTTGGTTATCGCCGCGTCTATCTGGTCGGGCTGGTGCTGTTCACGCTCGCATCGGCCTTCTGCGCGCTGGCGCATACGCTGCCGCTGCTGACGGTCGCGCGCATCATCCAGGGTTTTGGCGCGGCCGGCATCATGAGCGTCAACGCGGCGCTGGTGCGCTTCACCTATCCGCGCAGCCTGCTCGGCCGCGGCATCGGGCTCAACGCGCTGGTCGTCGCCTTCTCGGCCGCGGTCGGCCCGACGCTCGCCGCAGGCATCCTCGCGGTCGGGAGCTGGCCCTGGCTGTTCGCCATCAACGTGCCGCTCGGCGCGGTGACGCTCGTGCTGGGCCTGCGCAGCCTGCCGCACACCAGGCCCGCCAGCCATTCCTTCGACTGGCAGAGCGCAGGCCTCTCCGCGATCACCTTCGGTGTCGGCATCGCCGCGATCGACAGCGTCGGTCATGGCGAGGCAGCGCTCACCTGCATCATTCAGTTCGCCATCGCGATCGTTGCCGGCGCGCTGCTGATCTATCGCGAAACCCACATGACCTCGCCGCTGCTGCCGGTCGACTTGTTGCGCATCCCGGTGTTCGCGCTGTCGATCGCGACGTCGATCGCCTCGTTCTGCGGCCAGATGCTGGCCTTCGTCGCAATCCCCTTCTATCTCCAGAGCCGCTTCGGCTATTCCGCGGTGCATATGGGGCTCCTGATCACGCCATGGCCGATCGCGGTGGCCTTCGCAGCTCCCCTCGCCGGCCGCCTGGTCGAGCAATATCCAGCTGGCCTGCTCGGTGGCATCGGGCTCACGCTGTTCGCCTGCGGGCTTGCCGCGCTTGCCCTCCTGCCTGCGACGCCCACACCGCTCGACGTGATCTGGCGGATGGCCCTGGCGGGTGCCGGCTTCGGCCTGTTCCAGACCCCCAACAACCGCACCATGATCGCAGCCGCTCCGCGCGAGCGCGCCGGTGGCGCCAGCGGCATGCTGGGCACGGCGCGGCTGCTCGGCCAGACCACGGGCGCGGCGCTGGTGGCGCTATTCCTCGGCCGCTATCCGATTGACGGGACCCGGGTCGCGCTCCTCACCGGCGTGGGCTTCGCGCTCTGCGGCGCGGTGCTGAGCATGCTGCGACTCTCGCCCGCCGGCGCGCGCGGCGCAGAACACGTCCGCGTACAGGATGATCAGCGCCTGCGCGGCGATTAGGACAAGCCCACCACGCTAGTTCCCGCCCTTTATACACACAACCTCTGCGTGGCTTAACTATCCGGAGCAATGACCTATTGTTCTCCCGCTCCGGTTGCGCTTCATTGGCGGCGGGACAAGGGGCATTTCATTCATGCGTTCAATTGGAATTGTGGCGCTCAGCGTCATGCTGGGCGGCTGCGCGTCGGTCACGCGCGGCACGACGGAAAATATCAGCATCTCATCGACACCTTCAGGCGTGGAAGCCATGGTCAGCGGAATGGAGGTTCCGACCACTTGCACGACGCCCTGCTCCGTGGTCGTCAAGCGAAACGCCGACATCTCGATCACCTTCCAGAAGGAAGGCTATGAGCCGCAGGTCGTGCCGCTCAGCCGGGACATCCCGACCGGCGGGGCCGCCGGCTTCGCGGGCAATCTCCTGCTGGGCGGTGTCGTCGGCATGGGCGTCGATGCCGCGACGGGCGCTGCCACCGATCACAAGCCCAATCCGGTCATCGTGACGATGCAGCCGTCGGCCCCTGCCCGCGCGCGGCCCGCCGTTCCGAAGAAGCCCCGGCCGCCGGCAGCAGCGGCGCCCGAGGCAGGAACCTAACCATCGCTCGCAACCCAAAACAAAAAGGCCGGCTCTGCAGCCGGCCCTTTCGATTTCATCACATGCCGATCAAGCCTTGACCAGCGGGCCCTTGGAGGTCGGCCCCTTCGAGCCGCCGGGGCCGCCCGGCTTGTTGGGCTTGCCCGGCGGACGCTTGCGGGCGCCGGGCAGCTTCTCCTGCTTCGGCGTGACCGGGCCTTCGACGAACTCGAAGCCGATCTTGTCCTTGGTCTCGTCGGCCTCGTCCTTGACGAGAACGACGCGGACGTGGCCGCCGCCCTTGAGCTTGCCGAACAGCACCTCGTCGGCCAGCGGCTTCTTGATGTGCTCCTGGATCACGCGGGCCATGGGACGCGCGCCCATCTGCTCGTCATAGCCGTGCTGGATCAGCCAGGTCTTGGCGGGCTCGGACAGCTCGATGGTGACGTCGCGGTCGCCGAGCTGCGCCTCGAGCTGGAGCACGAACTTCTCAACGACCGTGCCGATCACCTCGACGCTGAGATGGCCGAACGAGACGATGGCATCGAGACGGTTGCGGAATTCGGGCGCGAACTGCCGGTTGATCGCCTCATGGTCGTCGCCTTCCCGCTTGGAGCGCGTGAAGCCGAACGCCTGCTTGGCGAGATCCGAAGCACCCGCATTCGTGGTCATGATCAGGATCACGTTGCGGAAGTTGACCTGCTTGCCGTTGTGGTCGGTGAGCCGGCCGTGATCCATGATCTGGAGCAGCACGTTGTAGAGGTCGGGATGCGCCTTCTCGATCTCGTCGAGCAGCACCACGCAATGCGGATGCTGGTCGACGCCGTCAGTCAGCAGGCCGCCCTGGTCGAAGCCGACATAGCCGGGAGGCGCGCCGATCAGGCGCGACACGGTGTGCCGCTCCATATACTCGGACATGTCGAAGCGCAGCAGCTCGACGCCGAGCGACGCCGCCAGCTGCTTGGCAACCTCGGTCTTGCCGACGCCGGTTGGCCCCGAGAACAGGTAGCAGCCGATCGGCTTCTCCGGCTCGCGCAGGCCCGCGCGGGCGAGCTTGATTGAGGCGGCGAGCGACTCGATCGCCTTGTCCTGGCCGAACACGGTGCGCTTCAAGGTCTGCTCGAGATGCTTGAGCACCTCGGCATCGTCCTTCGACACGCTCTTCGGCGGAATCCGCGCCATCGAGGCGATCGTGGTCTCGATCTCCTTGATGCCGATGGTCTTCTTGCGCTTGTTCTCGGCGACCAGCATCTGCGCCGCACCGGACTCGTCGATCACGTCGATCGCCTTGTCAGGCAGCTTGCGGTCGTGGATGTAGCGCGACGAGAGCTGCACCGCGGCCTCGATCGCCTCATTGGTGTATTTCAGCCGGTGGTAATCCTCGAAATACGGCTTGAGGCCCTTGAGGATCGCGATGGCGTCCTCGACGGTCGGCTCGTTGATATCGATCTTCTGGAAGCGCCGCACCAGCGCGCGGTCCTTCTCGAAGTGCTGGCGGTATTCCTTGTAGGTGGTCGAGCCCATGCAGCGGATCGTGCCCGAGGCGAGCGCGGGCTTGAGCAGGTTCGAAGCGTCCATCGCCCCGCCCGACGTCGCGCCCGCACCGATCACGGTGTGGATCTCGTCGATGAACAGGATCGCGTTGGGATGCGCCTCGAGCTCCTTCAGCACCTGCTTCAAGCGCTCCTCGAAGTCGCCGCGATAGCGCGTGCCCGCGAGCAGCGTGCCCATGTCCAGCGAGAACACGGTCGCAGCCGCCAGAACCTCCGGCACCTCGCTGTCGACGATGCGCTTGGCGAGGCCTTCGGCGATCGCGGTCTTGCCGACGCCGGCTTCACCGACGAACAGCGGATTGTTCTTCTGCCGGCGGCACAGCACCTGGATCGCGCGGTTGATCTCGGAATTGCGTCCGATCACCGGGTCGATCTTACCGTCGCGCGCCTTCTTGTTGAGGTTGACGCAATAGGTCTCGAGCGCCTCGCCCTTCTTCTTGGCGTCCTCGGTACCCTTGGTCTCGGTCTCCTCGTCGACGCCGCGCACGGGCCGCGCCTCGGAGACGCCCGGCCGCTTGGCGATGCCGTGGCTGATGTAGTTGACGGCGTCATAACGCGTCATGTCCTGCTCTTGCAGGAAATAGGCGGCATGACTCTCGCGCTCGGCGAAGATCGCGATCAGCACGTTGGCGCCGGTCACCTCTTCGCGACCTGACGACTGCACATGGATCACCGCGCGCTGGATCACGCGCTGGAAACCGGCGGTCGGCTTGGCATCGTCGGCGCCATCCGTCACCAGATTCTCGAATTCGGTCTCAAGGTAATTGACGAGGCTCGTGCGGAGCTTGTCGAGGTCGACGCTACAGGCGCGCATGACGGCGGCTGCATCGGAGTCATCGATCAGGGAGAGCAAGAGATGCTCGAGCGTCGCGTATTGGTGATGACGCTCGTTTGCGATCGCCAGCGCACGATGCAGGGATTGTTCAAGGCTTTGGGAAAAAGTCGGCATTCGCGTCCTCTATGGCCCCCACCATCATGATCGTCCTCGCCCGGTCAGGCAACAACAACCTTTGTCACATATAGTTATACAGGATCGCGGCGAAAGACCGGTTCCGCGACTCGGCAGCTAGCCACCTGGGCTATTTTCAATGCAAAACCCGTTCCGATTTGGGCAGGGTCGGCGCCGGTGCAGAATTCCGCAATCTCGCCGGCGGCAACAGACGTCACGCGCAGGCATCATGCGACAATCACATTGCGACAGACACGAGAGCCGGCCTAAAGACGCGCCGTAAGGAGATTTATTTCTTTTCCATCACGCATTGCAGCGGATGCTGGTGCTTGCGGGCGAAGTCCATCACCTGCGTCACCTTGGTCTCGGCGATCTCGTAGGTGAACACGCCGCACTCCCCGATACCGTGATGGTGAACGTGCAGCATGATCTTGGTCGCCGCCTCGACGTCCTTCTGGAAGAACTTCTCCAGCACGTGGACGACGAATTCCATCGGCGTGTAGTCGTCGTTCAGGATCAGCACGCGGTACAGGTTCGGTCGCTTGGTCTTCGGCTTGACCTTGGTGATGACAGAGGTGTTCGGACCCGTCGGACCGCCCGAACGGTTCTCATCATTGCTCATCCGGGGAGCGAGGGCGGCGCTGGCCGCGGACAGGTCGAGTCTGGACAACAGTTGCGGCATGGCTCAGGCGTTCAAATTCCCCACGGAAGCGTATGACGGTCCGCCGCAGAGCCCCAGCCCTCGGAGCTCCACACAGGCGCGCCGCCTCATTGGATCGCCGCTTCCAACCGGTCCGGTCCAAGCCGTATCGGTCGTCAACAATATGGGCCCGCCCCCGGCTCGCCGCAAGCGTGCAAAGGTCCGGCCGATTCGGCCGCGACGGTCCCGATTCCCGATCCGGACGATCCTGACCGAGGTTAGTCAATCCGGACTGATTTGACAAAAATTTCCGCGCCGACTGGTTAGCACTTGCTGGTCAGGAACCGGCCGGCCAACTGAGCTGCGACGGTTTCGCGCGCGATCATCTCCGGACTTGTACGGTCCAGTTGAGCCGCCGCTTGAAGCGCGTGGCGCGAAATCGAGCAAGGAAGACGCTGCGCGAAACGCAGGGGCCCGCGACCATCATGATCTTCGTGCAGGCGAGCACCGGCAGCGAGCCCATCGCCGACGCATTGCAATCTCGTGCGAGCAGCACAAGCGGGCTCGTCCTGGACAATTCGGCGAACCCGACCGTCCGCATATTCAGGACGATCGAACGAGCTGGCCGTCCAAGCGCCGCGTGGTGCGCCGAGACGAACCCGTCGCGACAAACGAAAAGCCCGGCGGTTGAGCCGGGCTTTTGCTTTCAGGATATCCGGGAAAGCTTAGTTGGCGGCCGGGGTGAACTTCGACACGATGGTCTCGACCGGCTTGAACGCCTGCTTGGCGAGGTCGTTGTAGAGGCCGGCGATCTTCTGCGATTCCGCGACGAAGGTCTCGTAGGCGGAACGGGCGAAGTCGGTCTGGGCTTCCATGGCCTTGTCCAGCGACTTCACGCCGGAAAGCTTCTCGACGAAGGACTTGGTGTCTTCGAACGACTTCTTGGTGTAGTCGCCATAGGCGCTGGCAATCGCCTGGAGGCCATGCTGCACCGAGGTCGCGGAGGCAACGCACTGCTCGAAGTGCTCTTTCCCGTAGTTCTGAAAGTCTTCAACCTTGAACATTTCGGAATCCTTTTCCCTGGCTCTCGTCGGGAAGCCCCGGCTCCCTGACTGTGCCCATAATTAGTGCAACGCACAATAAAGTCAAGAATCTTGTGCGACGCACAAAAACTAGATGTAAATCGCGGAGATTCCCGGGGTTTCCCGCAAGGGTTCCTTAAGCTTTTGGAAACCGCGGGCCCCTACCCTGATTCCCTGGACGTGTTCAGCTTCCGCAATCGGCCAAAAGCCGTTTGAGAACATCACCTTAGCCAGAAAAGCGGCTCAGGCCCAACGTCCCCCGCGGCGAACACAAGCGGAGGGACAGCCTGAGCAGGTAATGATCCCGGGTCCCCATGGGCACAATTTCGCCTCACGGGCCGGTGATCAAGTCAGAAACGGGGACGGGGTTCCATGCTTCGTAAAAACTTGTCTTCCTCGCGCTTGGCGCGGGTTGGCGTTTTCGGGCTTCTTACGATCACCACCGCAGTCATCTTCACCACCGATGCTGCCGAGGCGCGGCGCCACCGGCGCCATTACACGCACCACCGGGTGCAGCGCGATGTGTCCGAGAGCTCCAGCCCGAAATTCGCGTCCATCATCGTCGACGGCAATTCCGGCGCGGTACTCCAGTCGAACAGCCCCGACGGAATCCGCCACCCCGCCTCGCTCACCAAGATCATGACGCTCTATCTGCTGTTCGAGCGTCTTGAGTCCGGCAAGATGAAGCTCGACACCGAGATGCCGGTGTCCCAGCACGCCGCCGACCAGGATCCGACCAAGCTGAACCTGCGTGCCGGCCAGACCATCCGCGTCGAGGACGCCATCAAGGGTCTCGTCACCCGCTCCGCCAACGACGCCGCCGTGGTGATCGCGGAAGCGATCGCCGGAGATGAAGACGACTTCGCCCAGATGATGACGCGCAAGGCGCGCTCGCTCGGCATGTCCCGGACGGTCTACCGCAATGCCAACGGCCTTCCCAACGACGAGCAGGTCACGACCGCGCGCGACCAGGCCACGCTCGGCCGCGCCATCCAGGAACGCTTCCCGCGCTACTATCGCTATTTCGCCACCTCGACGTTCAACTGGCGCGGCCAGTCGATCCGGAACCACAATCACCTGCTGGGCAATGTCGAGGGCGTGGACGGCATCAAGACCGGCTACACCCGCGCCTCAGGCTTCAACCTCGTCACCTCGATGCGGCGCGGCAACCGCCACCTGATCGGCGTGGTGCTGGGCGGCCGCAGCGGCGGCTCGCGCGATGCCATCATGCGCAGCCTGCTCGCGGAGAACATCGAGAAGGGCGCGACCGCTCACACCGTTGCCGCAGTCACCGAACGCAATGGCGCCGACGTCTCCGCCGAGATCGCCGACGCCTCGGACACGCCGGCCCGCGCTGCGCCGCAGGTCCAGGCTGCAGCCCCCGCTCCCGAGGCAGCCCCGTCTCGCCTCGCAGCTCGCCTGTCGACGCTTGCCGCGGCGACGGCCGCGGTGCCGCCGGCTCAGCCCAAGCCTGAAGCCAGCAAGCCCGAGGTTCGGCCGACCGAATCCAAGATCGAGCCCGCGCCGCTCACCAATGGCGTGATCTCGAGCCAGCCGCTCTCGATCATCCCCGGCTCGTCCGAGCCGATGAAGCCGGTCCGGGTCAAGACCGTCCAGGTCAAGGCCGGCGCCGTCAAGGTCGCCTCCGCCGCCCCGGCTCCGGTGGCGCCGCAAGTCACCAGCACGATTGCTTCCCGCTCCGACGTCGCGGAAACCTCCGGCGCCGTCGTCGCCCGCGCCGATCTGATCAACAAGCCCGAGCCCCAGAGCCAGCCGGAAGCGCCGAAGGCGGACGCCGCCCGTGCCGAGCTGCCGCGGCAGCCGGCCGGCTTCGGCACCGGTAACGGCATCCTCGGCGTGCTGCCGTCCGCAACCGCCGCCGCGCCCGCCCCGAAGCTTGCGTCCGCCGATCCGGCGCCGCAGCCGATCCAGATGAGCGCCACCACCAAGCCGGCCGTCACCCACAGCGGCTGGATCGTCCAGGTCGGCGCGCTCGAGAGCGAGAACGAAGCCCAGCAGCGCATCGACGCTGCGCGCAGCTCGGCCCGTGGGCTGCTCAGCAAGGCCGATCCGTTCACCGAGCCGGTCGTCGCCAAGGACAATCGCAAGCTCTACCGCGCCCGCTTTGCCGGGCTCGAGCGCGATCAGGCCGAAGCCGTCTGCCGCGCCCTGAAGCGCGCCGACATCTCCTGCATCACGGTCCGCAACTGATCGTCTGAACCATCCCAATCAAAATGCCCGCGCCTTGCGCGGGCATTTTTGTTTTGGGGGATGCGGCGATGCCAGTTCCGCGACAACCTCTCGTCAACAATTTACGGTTAAATTTTTACTCAAAGGATCGACCACGCCGACAAGGGCGGGCATCGGGGCGACGACAGACAGAGCAAGCGGAGCTCACGCGGTACGGGCGTTTGTAGCGTGGTGCCGGAGTTAGCCGTTATGCGTGCGAAGCAGAGTATCCTTGGCCTCGTTTACCCGGGCAGCGAGATACGTCGAGCCCCCCTGGTCGGGATGGAGTTTCTTCATCAGGGATTTGTGGGCCCGGCTGATGTCGTCGCGCCCCGCCCCAGGCTGCAAGCCAAGGATCTGATAGGCCTCCTCCGCCGTCATTTTGCCACTCGCCGCCGTGCGGCGCTGCCCCCCTGCCGCATCGCCCTGCGCGTTCTGACGCCAAGCGGGAAACCGGCGGTCCAGATAGCTTTCAAGTAAGGCCACGCTCTCGGCGTCGAACGCCGGGACCATCGCCAGCAGGCCCGCGAGATCGAACTCGTCGAGATCGCGCCCTGCGTGAGGTCCGGCAACGATCCGGCCTCCGAGCTGGCCGGAATCGTGGTCGAGCCGCATGTCGAGGAATGGCGAGCGCACCCGCGAGGCCTGACCGGTCGGCCGTGTCGCGCCGCCGCCGAACAGCCCGCCGATGTTGCCGAAGCCGGCGTTCGCCAATGGCGTCCAGCCGAGCAGCCCGGCGCCAAAAATTCCGAGCGGAATTGCCACCGCCAGCTCGCCGCGCAAGCCCGTGAAGGCCGCGACCGCCAGCGCCACCACGCCGCCGCCAAACTTGATAGTGCGCGCCAGCACCGCCGGATTGGCGGAACGGAACATCTGGAGCAGCAGATAAAGCGTGATAACGGCGACGGCGCCGGCGATCAGGGTCATGGCCGGAATATAGTCGGCCTTGCGACAAAATGCATGGCGTTCACCGCCGAAGGCGAGCCTGAGCGCTACTTCATCTGGCTGATCAACATCGCCGCGCCGCTCGTGGTGGTCGCCAGCTTCAGCAACGCCTCGCGGCCGCCGGCGGCGTACGCCGCAGCTGCGCGCAACAGCTCTCGCAGCTGCGCCGCCGCGCCCGGATCGAACCGGCACCAGGCACCGCCGGTCAGGCGCGCGATCTCGCGAAACGCCTGCTCGGCTACGGCATCGTGGCCCTCCTGAAACAGGAAGACGGGCACCTTGAGCATGCCGAGCTCGCCGGCCTTGGCGCAGAGCTCGTCGATCTTCTCCTCCATGGCGTCGCCGACGAAGACGACGGCGCGCACGCCGGATGCGACGGCCTCGCGCCGTGCCTCGCTCAGCACCTTGCCGATCTGGGTGTCGCCGCCGCGGCAATCGATCTTGCTCATCAGCGTCGCCAGCTTGGCGCTGTCGGAGATCCACCCCGAGGCGCGGCACTCGTTGAAGCCGCGATAGTAGACCAGGCGGATGTCGAGACTGCCGAGCGCCGCGGTCTCGCGAAACATGTCGGCCTGGAGCGCGCAGGCCATATCCCAGGTCGGCTGCCGGCTCATCGTCGCATCCAGCGCGAAGATCAGCCGCCCCTTCGCGCCGGGCGCATGCGGCGACAGCGCCCGCGCCTTGGCGACGAAGGCTGCGATATCCTCCGAGGTCGAGGTCCTTGCTTGCGGCAGCGCACCGTCCGCTTGCGCCGAGACGGAATCGCCACGCGGTTTGATGGGTTCGCCCGACATCCCTGCACTTCACCTTGCGTGAGCAGATAATGTGGTCGGCGCGTGCGGTCCGGTCAATGTGCAAAGCCTCCGCGGGCAGACGCCGGCGGAGGCTTTGAGGATCGGTATCGGACTTTCAGAAAGCCGTCAGCTCTTGGCGGGCCCCATCAGAGCGACCGGACCGGGCTCGAGGATCTTGGGCGGGGACGACTGCGTGTCGACCGGTGCCACCTCGCTGTCCGTCGCGCTCAGGAACTTGTCGAGCATGCCCTGGATCGAGTTCTTGGCCACGTCCGGGCCGGTGTCGCGCATGTCGTTGTGCTGGAATTCGGTCTTCACGACCTGGATGCCGGCCTTCTCGCACTCCTCGTCCGTCGGGATCACGCCCGCATCGGCCTTGAACTGCGGATCGGTGGAGCGGAACGAGAGGATCTTGAACTTGCCGGCGGTGACGAAGGGCACGCGCAGATTATCGAGCGTGACGACCTTCTTGACCTCGTCCGGATACTGCTTGGCGAAATACATGGTGATGTCGCCGCCCATGGAGTGGCCGACCATCGTCACCTTGTCGTAGTCGGCGTTGGGCTGAACCTTCTTCATCTCCTGCATGGCGAGATGGATGTTGGCGACGCCGCGCAGGATCTGCGGCAGCCGGCCGACATAGAGCTCGCCGGGCTTGGTCACCATCGGAGGATCGGTCGGCAGGTCATGCTGCGGGCTGACGACCATGTAGCCGCGCGCAGCGAAGATGTTGGCGAGGAAGCCGTACTCGGTGTTCTTGACGGTGTTGCCGTGATTGATCACGGCGACCGGCAGCGTGATCATGCCGGCATTGGCCTGCATTTCCTTGTCGCGGCGCACCGCGATATCGACAGGCACGGGACGGTTGTCGCGCGAGGCGTCGTAGAAGGTGATGGTCTCGTGCTTGATCGCCCACTTGCTCGCCGTGAAATAGGCGATGCCGCAGAGGGCACTGACCGAAACCAGAACGGCAATTCCACGCTTCATTTTCGTCCTCAGCCTCAGGCTCTTGCGGCCTGAATCCCTGTTGAAAATCGTGTTGTTCCGGAGCTCTCCGGCCCCTGGTCGCCTATTCGCTAATATATGTCACAGCCGCGTGACAGGAAGGCCAAATATTGTGAACCGGCAGCCCTTTCGTTGTGCGTCGCACACGTTTCTTGGGCACCCCATTCTCATACCGCTACGTCAGGGTGCAGGTAACCATCCGACGCAACCAGTCTCGATTGGGTTCAATTTCGCAGTAAACATGCGGTGAAACGGCCGAGCGCCGGTTTGGTTCCGGGCAGGAACCGACACCTAGATCGATCGAAAGTAGCGATATACCGCCGCCTCAGGCGCCGAGGATGTCGTGAACCTCGAGCGGCTTGTCGACCTGGCTGAACCATTCGGCGCGATTTGCCGCACGGCGGCGGCCGCGCTCGTCGAGCGGCAGCTTGAGCTGACGGAGCAGGCTCGTCACCTCCTCCCGCGCGGTGAGGTGGCCGAGATTTGGCCGCATGCCGAGCGTGGCCTCGTCAATCTCGTCGAGGGCGGTCAGGCCGCGCGGGAAGAATTCGCGGTAGACGACGCGCTCGGCGAAGCCGTCGACATAGCGGAAGCCGAGCCGCAGCGACAAATCCTTCAGCCCGTCGGCAACGAGCTGCTTGTTGCGGGAGCCGAGCATGGACAGGCGGTTGCGCACCACGATCCAGTCGGTGGTCGAGCCGTCGAGCTGGCGGCGCTTGCGCCTGACGTCCCGCACCATCTCGGCATAGTGGCTCTCGCCCGTCACCGCGTAGTTGGCGGGATCGACGGTGCCGAGCACGTCGAAATCGAGGAAGCTGTCGTTGATCGGCGTGACCAGCGTGTCGGCCATCGAATGGGCGAGCCGCATCAGGTAGCTGTCGGTGCCGGGCGTATCGATGACGATGAAATCGAAGCTGCTCTCGACCGCCGAGACCGCTTCCATGAACTGCTGGAACTCGGAGTTCTCGTTCTCGGCAATCTGCATGGTCTCGCCGAGCCTGATGCAGCGATGCACCGGCAGCTCGAGGTCGAGCTTGGTGCGGCGGGCCCAGGCGGCGCGGTTGTCGATATAGTGGGTGAAGCTTTGCTGGCGGCAATCGAGGTCGATGGTGGCGACGCGCTGACCGGCCTTCAGGAGCGCAACGGCAATGTGCAAGGCGGTGGTCGATTTGCCGGAGCCGCCCTTCTCGTTGCCGAGCACGACCACATGCGCCGAGCCTGACTGGCCTTGGCTAGCTTGCACGAGCATAGCGATCCTCAACGCCCCTAACGAATATCTTCGAGTTGGCCGCGTCTGCGGTCAAGTGAAATGCGTGACAGGTCATGCAAATCGCAGCGCGCCGTTCTTCATCATGAATTGCGGCGCCATCCATCGTCTGTAATCCAGCCCACAATGTCGCGACATCGCGCGTGGCTTCGCGGGAAGCTGTGCCGCATCCGCGCGCATGGCGTCCACGACTGCCGCTTGTTAAGGTTAGCCCGCCAGGCGCCGAGCCGGTCCCCGCTGATTCCCAACCCCGTCGAGTCCTGATGTCGCCAAGTCCCCTGATCGCCCGCACGGTCCCCGCGCTTCGGCGCGCCGTCGACAATCTTCGCAAGCGAAAGGCCACGATCGCGCTGGTCCCGACCATGGGGGCGCTCCATGATGGGCATGTGTCGCTGGTGCGTCTTGCCAAGCGGCGGGCCAGCCGCGTCGTGGTGTCGATCTTCGTCAACCCGACCCAGTTCGCGCCGACCGAGGATTTTGGTGCCTATCCGCGCACCTGGAAGTCGGACATCGCCAAGCTTGCGGCCGAGGACGTCGACATCGTCTGGCATCCCGGCGTCGAGGCCATGTATCCGGAGGGCTTTGCCACCCGCATCGTGCCGGAGGGACCGGCCCTCGCCGGCCTTGAGGACCGTTTTCGGCCGCACTTCTTCGGCGGCGTCGCCACCGTCGTCGGCAAGCTGTTCACGCAATGCCGGCCGGATGTCGCGATCTTCGGCGAGAAGGACTTTCAGCAATTGCGGGTGGTGACGCAGATGGCGCGCGACCTCGACCTCGGCGTGAAGGTGATCGGCTCCCGCACCGTGCGCGAGCGCGACGGGCTCGCGATGTCCTCGCGCAACGTCTACCTCTCGGCGGAGGAGCGGCGGACCGCGACCACGCTCTACCGCGCGATGAAGGAGAGCGCCGGACGCATCCGCGGCGGCGAAGCCATCGCGCCGGCGATGGCGCACGGCGCTGCGATGATCAAGGCGGCGGGTTTTGCGCTCGACTATTACGAGGCCCGCCATGCCGCGACGCTGGCGCCGACCACCTCGCGCAAGGACGGCCCCTTGCGGATCCTGGTCGCAGCCAAGCTCGGCACCACCAGGCTGATCGACAATATCGCGGTCTAAAGCGCGATGACGACATCGCGCTTCAGGTTATTGTTTGAGCATGTTCTTTCCGGAAAACCGCTACGCACTTTTCCGGATCATGCTCAGAGCAACCCGAGATCCCGCAGCTCGCGCCGCATCGGCTCCGGCATGGCCGCAATCGAGCCGGCGGCGGACTTGCCGAGATCGGGCGGCACGGAATCCTCGGCGAGATAGCGCCAGCCCTGGAACGGGCGCATCGGCCGCGGCGAGACCGGGATCACCTTCGGCTGCATCACGATGCGGCAGCGTCCGATACCGTCCTTGTCGCGGAACGGCTCGATGCCGATGATCTTTTCGCGTGCGGCGATCTCGCCCTTGATGACCCAATAGAGCGAGCCGCCGGCGAGGATCTCGGCATCGCGCTTGGGCACCATGCGGGTGATGTGGATGTGGTGTTGCGGCAGACCTTTCTTCTTGGCGGTCTGCATCCGTTCGGCCACCCACTCCTTCAATTCCTTGACGGAGTCGCAGCCGACGGCAAGCTTGATCAGATGGAGTGGCATGCCCCAGCATTAGCCGGGCAGCCACGCATTTGGAATGCCGAACTACTCGTTATCCGCAGCCGGAGCAGCCGGCGCGGGAGCCGGTGGCGCGAGCGGAACCGGTGCTGCAGCGGGCGCACGCGCGGCCTTTGGCGCCGGCGGCTTCTTGGCGGCGGGCGCCGCAGGAGCTGCGGCCTGGGCCGAGGTCGCGGCCGGCGCGCGCGGCGCCGCAGGCGCTGCTGCGTTGGCGGCAGGCGCAGCCTGGCGCGTCGCCGCGGTGGGCGGCTCCGGATTCATGATGCTCACCGGAGGCGTCGACGAGGCGCTCGGGAACTCCGCATTGGTCGGCTTGCCCGTCGGCATCGAGGGCGGCAACCCCGCGAGCGCGGCAGTGGCAGGCGTTGCCGGCGCCGCTCCGGGCGCATTCCAGGTCGGCGCGTAGCGTGCGACCAGCGTGTCGTAGAGATGGGAATCCATGTTGGCTGCGACCTGCTGCTGATCGGTCAGCGAGCGAAAGGCGGCACAATCGAACTGGGTGCAGCCGTCGCGCGCGACCAGCACCTGCGCGACGAGGCCGTAGCGATCGCGCTCCAGCGACTTGCGCAGCACCTTCATGTCGAGCGTCAGGCTCTTCTCGGCGACCGCGGCATCGCCGAGCGCGGTGAGCCGGTCGATCCTGGCCGCGGTGTAGGCGACG
Source organism: Bradyrhizobium sp. cir1 (assembly GCF_014198245.1). Classification (GTDB taxonomy): domain Bacteria; phylum Pseudomonadota; class Alphaproteobacteria; order Rhizobiales; family Xanthobacteraceae; genus Bradyrhizobium. Next base: position 191,370 of record NZ_JACIHE010000010.1, on the reverse strand, counting down.
GCCGCCGCCGCGGTGTCGGGTGCGCCGAACAGCGCCTTCTCGCAGCCCGCGGCCACGGCATCACCGGCGAGGCCATCGAGACAGGACAGCGCCGGCAGGCTCGCGGTGACCGCGGCCTGCGCGCGCGACTCGGTCGGCGCGTCCAGCCCCTCCGGTCCATAAACGCGCACCGTGGCAGCCCCCGCGATCGCGATGGACAGCAGCGTGATGACGGTCAGCGCGCCGTTGGCGACCGACCTCTCGGCGCGGAGCAACGTGACCAGAAGGATCAACCCGAAGAATCCAGCCGCGGCCAGCGTCATCCACATCGGAAGGGCCGGCGAGCGCCAGGTTTGGTCGAGCGAAGTGGCCCATGCCCAGTTCATGCGCGACGTCCCCTCACGCGAGCAAAGAGCGAATGGTCAAGCGAGCACCGCGAGTCGGCAACTGCCCCCGCTCCACCTTGTGAAGGCGAAGCGGGCCTTTTGACGGCGAGCGGAGCAGATTCGTCCGCAATAGCAATGGGCGCTGTCGGCGGCGCGTCAGGAGAGCGCCAGCTGACTTTCCTTGGCGACCCGTTCAAATGCCTCGGTCGAGCTCTTGATCCGGTACTGGCAGTCGTCGCCGTCCGTCGGCAGCAGGCGGATAACCTCATACGAGCCGCTGGCAGCGGGGCGCGCGATGTTGCTTGCCGTGAACAATACGCGCGTTCCAACGGGGAATTTGTGCTTCAACACCCTCTCCATTACTCAAACAACGCCTGCCTCGCCCATGGTCCCACTGCGATGGCCGGCCGGAAACCCGGGTGCTGTATAGCATGCATGCGGCGTTTTTGACCAGCCTCATCAAGCCCGGCGAACACACAAATTTTGAAGTCTTTTCAGGACGATACCGGGAACCGCGGCCCACTTTGATACCGCTGGAACCGAGCCCTAAGTGGTATGGGGCAGATGCCCTTGCGGACTTGCCTGGTCTACGGCCTTGGACAGCTCCTGGGCGAGGATCTGGCCGAGCCGGTCGACCATGATGTTGTAGCGTGCGGCGAGCTGGCGGACGGTGTCGTTGCCGAGCACGGCGCGGGGCCCACTCACATTCGCGGGTCACGCGTCCTCGAACTTCGCGATGACGAGCGTTTCGGCGATTCCCTCGCGGGTCCATTCCTGGAATGCGGGCAGCGCCATCATCGTCTCCATGTAAGCCTTCGTATCCGGCGCCACCTCGATCGCATAGGTGCGCAAGCGGTGCACGACCGGCGCGTACATGGCGTCCGCCGCGCCGAAGCGGCCGAACAGGAACGGTCCCTTCGACGGCCCCCTGGACCCATAGCGCGCGCGGCACTCGCGCCAGATCTCCTCGATGCGCGCGACGTTGGCCTTCGCATCGGCCGACAGCGCCACGGGACGGATCGGCCGGTGCAGGTTCATGCCGCATTCGCTGCGCAGCGGCACGAAGCCGGAATGCATCTCGGCGCAGACCGAGCGGGCATGGGCGCGGGCCGCGGCGTCGTCGGGCCACAGCTTCTTCTCCGGATAACGCTCGGCAATGTATTCGATGATGGCGAGCGAATCCCACACCGTAACGTCGCCGTCGACCAGCACGGGCACCTTGCCGGCGCGGCTGAAGGACAGGATCTGCTCCTTGTCGGCGGGATTGTCGGTGTAGAGCGGGATCAGGGTCTCCACGAACGGGATATCGTTCGCGCGCAGCGCGAGCCAGGGCCGCATCGACCATGACGAGTAGTTCTTGTTGCCGATCGCGAGCTTGAGCGTTGCCATGTCACCAGTCCTTCCCGAGACTCTTGAAGCGAGCTGCTTTTAACGCCATCGCCTGCCGCCAATCAATCGTTGCTGCGCCCGGCCATGCGTGGCAATCGTTGCGATCCCTAAAGCGCGATGAGATTTGGATGAATCGTCATCGCGCTTTAGGTTGTTGTTTGTGCATGATCTTCCCGGAAAACCGCTTCGCACTTTTCCGGATCATGCCTTAGGAGCAAGACATGAGCAGGCACTGGGTCGACATCACGGCGGTCGGCTTCTTCATCATCGAATGGCTGGCCTATGCCCTGACGCTGGAACACTCGGCCTATGGCCGTGACAGCCTGTCGGCGCGCATGAACCGCTATCGCGAGGTCTGGGTGCGCCGCCTGCTCAACCGCGAGACGCGCATGGTCGACATGCAGATCATGGCCTCGCTCCAGAACGGCACCGCCTTCTTCGCCTCCACCAGCCTGTTCGCGCTCGGCGGCGCGCTGGCGCTGCTGCACGCCACCAACGACGCGATCATGATTCTGAGCAAGCTGCCGATCGACCTCAGCACCTCACCGGCGATGTGGGAACTGAAATGCGTCGGCCTCGTGCTGATCTGCGTCTACGCTTTCTTCAAGTTCGCCTGGGCCTATCGCCTGTTCAACTATGTCGCGATCCTGTTCGGCGGCATGCCGCCCGCCTCGCAAGCCGACACGCCAGCGGCCGAAGCCCATGTCATCCGCACCTCGCGCCTGTTCGAATCCGCCGGCCGCCATTTCAACCGCGGCCAGCGCGCCTTCTTCTTCGCGCTCGGCTATCTCGGCTGGTTCGTCAGCCCCTGGCTGCTGTTCGTGACCACGGCCGCCGTGGTGATCGTGACCTGGCGGCGCCAGTTCGCGTCCAGCGCTTGGGCGGCGATGGCGCCGGAGGGGATTGCGGCGGGTGGCGAGGAGGCGCGGAAGCGCGGTCATTGATTGCCACTTCGTGTCCCGGACAAGCTGCAACGCGCGAAGCGTTGCGGCGCAGAACCGGGACCTAGAAGCCATCTCCCCTGAGCGAGATGGGCCCCGCACCGCTACTGGACGATGCTTCGCATCGCCAGGAAGTGCTGCGCTGCGAGCCTCGAAGATGAGTGGCCCGATGCAACTGGGCCGTTCATCCTTCGAGGCTTGCTCCACGGCGCAATCGCGCCGCAGAGCGCGCACCTCAGGATGACGGGGTAGATGGGAGTTCGCTGCTTCAACGTCGTCATTGCGAGCGCAGCGAAGCAATCCAGACTGCCGCCGCGGAGAGATTCTGGATTGCTTCGCTGCGCTCGCAATGACGGAGTATGAGGCAACAGCGCAAGTCTCTGAACGGCTCTCGTAGGATCGGTAGAGCGAAGCGAAACTCATCGCATTTTTGTCCACGCCGAAGCATGATGGGTTTCGCAAGTGCTCAACCCATCCTACGGCCCTTCGCTACCCCGGCTACGGGAATTAGCTGCCGAAATCCCGCGGCGAGAACGGCAGGTCCAACACCTTCCATTCCTCGTATTTGTCGGCCGGCAGCATCTTGTAGGGCTGGCAGGCCTGCAGCGCGCTCGTTGCTGATTTCACGATGGCAACACCCTTCGCGGATGGCGGGGCTTCGAGCAGGATCGGCGGGCGCGCCAGCGTGCCGTCGGTTGCGAACACCGTGCGCAGCTTGATGTGGACGTTGTCGGTCGGCCCGACCCCGGCCGGCAGCTTGGCACAGCTCTTCAAGTGGCGGCGCAGCGCGGCGATGACTTCGGCCGGCAGCTTGGCTGCAATTGAATCCTTGGCGTCACCGCCATCGTCCTTGGGGGCCTCTTTCGGCAGCTCGGTCGGCAATTCGGGCGGCAGCCCGAGCATGACGCCATACTTGACGGTGACGTCCGGCTCCGGCGCCTGATAGGCCGGCGGGGGCGCGGCCTGTGGCTGCTGCATCACCTGTGACGGCTGCGGCGCCGGCTGAGGCTGCGATTGGGGCAGTGGCTGCGGCGGCGGCAGTTGCGACGGCTGTGGCTGTTGGGCCTGCGGCTGCGCGGTGGCCTCACGTTGCTTCGACGCCTGCGAGGGTTGCGGCTGCGGCTGTTTCTGCTCCGGTTCGGGCGACGCCTTCTGCTGCGATGATTGCGACGCGGCCTGCAGCTTGGCCGCAGGCTTCGGCGCTGTTTCCGCCTTGTCCTTGTCGGCAAAATCCAGCTTCGGCAGCTTGAGGTCGGGGAGTGGCTCCGGCGGCTTCTCCTTCTCTTCCTTCTCTTCAGCTTTCTCTTGGGCCTTGGCCTCCTCCTGCTTCACCTGCTCCGGCGTGACGATGTCGACGGAAACGGTCTCGGGCGCCGTTGCGTGAAACGGACGGACCTCGCTGATCACGATGATCAGCGCCACCAGCGTCAGATGCGCGATCGCCGACGCTGCAATGTCCGTCCGTATGATCTTCCGCAGTTCCATCGACCGATCTTGGGTTGCCGTCGCGGTCCTAGCATACCCCAGTCTCCCCTCAATCCCATTTCGGTGCGAAACCGAAATCGGTCAGTCGGCCCTTGGGGCTGGCCAGCGCGGCGATCTGCGTCATCTCGTCGTCCGAGAGCTCGAAATCGAAAATATCGATGTTTTCCGACAGGCGTTCGACGCGCGAGGTGCGCGGGATCGCAGCGACATTCTGTTGCACCAGCCAGCGCAGGCAGACCTGCGCCGGCGTCTTGCGATGCGCGCGGCCGATAAGGCTGAGGATCTGGTCGGACTTGATGCGGCCCTTGGCGATGGGACTGTAGGCAACCAGTGCGAGGCCGTGCTGGTCGCAGGCCGCTCTCACCTTCGCCTGGTCGAGATAGGGATGGAATTCGACCTGGTTGCAGACCAGCGGCTCGCCCGACAGCGCGACCGCCTGCTCGATCAACGCCACGGTGAAGTTGGAGACCCCGATGTGGCGGGTGAGGCCCATGCGTTTCGCATGCGACAGCGCGCCAAGCGTCTCCGCCAGCGGCACGTGCGGATTGGGCCAGTGCAGCAGCAAGAGATCGACGGAGGGAAGCCGCAGGCGCGCGAGGCTCTCCTTGACCGAGCGCTCGAGATCGTGGGGCGCGAAATGGTTGGTCCAGACCTTCGTCGTGAGGAAGATGTCGTCGCGGCGCACGCCGGAGGAGCGCAAGCCGTCGCCGACCTCGCGTTCGTTGTCATAGACCTGGGCGGTGTCGATGTGGCGATAGCCGAGCCGCAGCGCCTGCTCGACCACGCGGGCGCAGGCGCGCCCTTCCAGTTCCCAGGTCCCGAGCCCGACCGCCGGGATCCTTGCGCCATTGGCCTCGACGAACAGCATGAGGAATCCTCTCTGCTACGCAGCCCCGGCCGACATTATGGACCTCGCCCGCGATGGTTGCCAACGGACGTCGGTGCCATCGGGACGGATCTTCAGGGCAATGCTAACAGGGGGTTCGCAGCCAGCCCTGACGTCAGACCTTGATGTCAGACCTTGGCGAGCGCCTGGAACACGGTCTCGGGCGCATGGGCGATCACCGCGAGCAGCGCGCGGGCCGGTCCGCGCGGCGCGCGCTTGCCCTGCTCCCAGTTGCGAATGGTCTCGACGGGAACGCCGAGCTTGGCGGCAAACTCCATCTGGGTCAGGCAGGCGCGTCGCCGCAGGTCGCGCACCGCGAGCGAAGAGGCCTCGCCTGATGCGGCATTGGCTGCCGGCTGGACCGGAAATTCCTGCCCGTCCCGCAACTCGACGATCCGCCCGTCCGCCTTCAGCCGCAACCGCATGACCATTCCCCCAAGCGGGCATGATGATGCGGCAGGTCGCTTAAGTTCGGATTAAAGATGATGGGGGCCGTCATTCCGGGGCGCGCGCGAGCGCGAGGCCGGAATCCATCGTGCACCGGAGCACGCCGACAAATGGATTCCGGGCTCGCGCCAAGTTGCGCGCCCCGGAATGACGAAGCGGGCCGCCTACTTCAACCCGAACCAGAGCGTCGCAATACCGAGGAAGGAGAAGAATCCGACGACATCCGTCACCGTCGTCACGAACGTCCCTGACGCCACCGCCGGGTCGGCCCTGACGCGTTCGAGTGCCATCGGGATCAGGATGCCGCCAAGCGCGCCGGCGACGAGGTTGCAGATGATGGCGAGCCCGATGACGATGCCGAGGCCCGGGATCTTGAACCAGGCTACCGCCGCGATGCCCGTGATCACGGCGAAGGCAAGGCCGTTGACGAGGCCGACCAGCGTCTCGCGCAACACCACGCGCCAGGCGTTGGAGGAACCGAGCTCGCGGGTGGCGAGCGCCCGCACCGCGACCGTCATGGTCTGGGTCGCGGCATTGCCGCCCTGGCTCGCCACGATCGGCGCCAGCACCGCGAGCGCCACCATCTTCTCGAGCTGGCCCTCGAACAGGCCAAGCACCGAGGACGCCAGGAAGGCGGTCGCGAGGTTCACCAGCAGCCAGTTGAAGCGGCCGCGGGCGATGGTGAGAAACGTATCCGACAGCTCTTCGTCGCTGGTGACGCCGCCGAGCGCCTTGAGGTCCTCGTCCGCCTCCTCCTCGATGACGTCGACGACGTCGTCGACGGTGATGACGCCGACCAGGCGGTCCTGGGTGTCGAGCACGGGGGCTGCGACAAGGTTGTACTTGCCGAACATGTGCGCCACCTCCTCCTGGTCCTCCAGGACGGAGACGCGGCGGCGGTCCTCGTCGGTCAATTCGGTGAGCGGCACCGGACGGCGGGCGCGCAACAGCACGTCGAGCGGGACTGCGCCCTGCCAGTGCTGGTCCTTGTCGACGACGTAGATCTCGTAGAAGCGGTCGGGCAGATCCGGCGTCTCGCGCATGTAGTCGATCGCCTGCCCGACCGTGAAATCCTGGGGCACGGCGATGAACTCGGTCTGCATTCGGCGGCCGGCGGAGTTTTCCGGATACAGCAAGCTGCGCTCGAGCGCGACGCGCTCCTGCAACGGCAGCTTCTCGAGGATCTCCTCCTGCTCGTCCTCGTCGAGGGTCTCCAGCAGCTCGACCGCGTCGTCGGATTCGAGCTCGCGGACGCCTTCGGCGACCGTCTCCGGCGGCAACTCCTCGAGGATCTCCTCGCGGACGGCCTCGTCGACCTCGTTCAACGCCGAGAAGTCGAAGTCGCGCCCGGTCAGCTCGACCAGGCGGACGCGGTCGTCGGGCTCGAGCGCTTCGATCAGGTCGCCGAGGTCGGCCTCGTGCAGCTCGGCAACGCAGGCGCGCAGCGCGGCGCTATCACCGGCCTCGATCGCGCGGGCAATTTCCTCGACAAATTCGTGACGAATTTCGCCGTCTTCATTGCGCATCGGCACGTGGTCGAGTACCGAATTCGCGGCGGATGGGGCACCGTCCATATGTTCATCCATGGTGCGCCTCGCCGTTTGACAGATTGGAACGAATGAGCTGAGCTGACGGTCAGGCAATACCCACAAGGCAACTCGGAGCGCAATGACAAAGATGCTGCGACTGAGGTGGACCTCGACCATGGCGGGCGCGCTCGTCGCGGCTGTCATCGGCATCGCCCCGACGGATGCCGCCGAGTGCACGCGCAAGGACGCGCTCGGCACCTCGCGCATCCTCAGCGTCGACGCCAAGACCTATCCGCGCGTGGGCGTGAAGAGCTTTCCGCAGACGCTGCCGCTGGCCGATCGCGAGGTCGTGCTGACCTTCGACGACGGGCCGAACCCGCCGATGACGTCGAAGGTGCTGGCGGCGCTGGCGCAGGAGTGCGTGCGCGCGACCTTCTTCCTGATCGGCCTGCACGCCTCGCAGCATCCCGACATGGTCAAGCGCATCGCCCGCGAAGGCCACACCGTCGGCCATCACAGCTTCTCGCATCCGTTCATGGCGCGAATCCCGTTCGAGAAGGCCACGGCCGACATCGACCGGGGCATCGCCGCAGACGAAATGGCGCTGCACGGAACCTCGACGACGCCCCCCTCGACGCCGTTCTTCCGCTTTCCCTATTTCGAGTCGACACCAGCGCAGCTCGACCTGCTCCAGTCGCGCGGCATCGTTGTGTTCGGGGCCGATTTATGGGCCAGCGACTGGGAGGAGATGACGCCGGAGCAGCAATTGAAGCTCGTCACCGAGCGCCTCGCCGCGAGCGGCAAGGGTATCATCCTCTTCCACGACAACAAGGCGCGCACGGCCGCAATGATGCCGGCCTTTCTGCGGTATCTGAGGGAGAACCGCTATCGGGTGGTCCACATCGTACCGGCGGGCACATTGCAGAAGAACGCCGATGCGCGCTGATGCCGGAATGTCACGGCGGCGCAAAATGGGTTGATTTTGGCCCTATTAACACTCTGTTCATGCTACGGAAGGCAAAGATGGGGGGCATGGCGCCTGAACCGTTTCCAGGCGTCTCCGACCTACTATGGCGGCAATCGCGTATGAGGGCAGACGGGATTCATGATCGGAAGTAGCGTTGTGGTTCGGACGCGATCGTGGCTGGTCCTCTGTCTGGGTTTGCTGACCGTCGGCGCGCAGGCAGCCCATGCGGCCGACTGCCCCGGCCACCCGGACGCGCTCGGCACGTCCCGCACCCTCGTGGTCGATCCGCGCGAGCATCCGCGCATCGGCACCATGCAGTACCGCGAGACGCTGCCGCTTAGGGATCACGAGGTCGTCCTGACCTTCGACGACGGTCCCTTGCCGAAATATTCCAACCAGGTCCTCAAGATGCTCGACGACGAGTGCATCAAGGCGACCTTCTTCATCATCGGCCAGCAGGCCAAGGCGAACCCGGAAGGCGTGCGCAAGCTGGTGGCGGCGGGACACACCGTCGGCACCCACAGCATGAGCCATCCGCTGACGTTCGATCGGATGCCGGTCGAGAAATATGAGCCCGAGATCAACGGCGGCATCGAGTGGACCTCGGCCGCGATGACCGATCCGTCCAAGCTCGCGCCGTTCTTCCGCATTCCCGGCCTGATGCGCGCCGAGGGCGTCGAGAACCACTTGATCTCGCGCGGCATCCAGGTCTGGAGCGCCGACTTCCCGGCCGACGACTGGCGGCACGTGTCGTCCGATCGCGTCTATCAGTTCGCGATCCAGCGGCTGGAGGCCAAGGGCAAGGGCATCCTGCTGCTGCACGACATCCAGGCCCGCACCGTGGCGGCGCTGCCGAAGATCATCCGCGACCTCAAGGCACGCGGCTATCGCATCGTGCATGTGGTGCCGGCGACCGCGGACCGGCCGGCAACGCCGACCACGCCGGTCGAATGGCTGCTGCATCCGCCGACCGAGACGACACCGATCGCGCGCTGGCCGGCCGTTCCGAATTTCGTGTTCACCGAGACCCGGACACTGCCGGCGCCCGTGCTGGCCGACCTCAATGCGCAGACCGAGCACCAGCCGCTGCTGCCGCGCCGGACCAAGGGGCAGGTCGATATCGCATCGACCCTGCCGGTGCCCGGCCGCGATCTGTTCGCGATTCCGGAAGGCTCGGTCGAGGTGCTGCTGTCCACGACCTTGTCGCGCCGCGCCGCGACGCGGCTCGCGATGGCGGCGGAGACGCCCCGCGCCGGCAAGGGCAAGGCCGCAAATGCCAAGGCTGGCAAGACGCACGCTCCCCGGACCGCCCATGCGGCGCCGGCCGCCCCCAGGCATGCCGCGCAAGCCAAGAGCACGGCGCCCCGCCCGACCAGCGTGAAGAAGCGCGCTTGAGCTTCTATTGCCGCATGATCGCGGCGACGCAGAGCAGCACGATCAGCGCCAGGAAGAACAGGTCCATATAGGACTTGAGCTCGCCGTCGCGGCGCAACCGTGCGACGTCGGCAACGACCTGCTTGCGCGCATTGGTTCCGCCCGAGCCGTCATTTATCGGGGCCTGAAGACGCTTGGTCTCGGCCTCCAGCTTCTCGATCTTCTGGAAGAAGTAGAACGCACGCAGCGTCGAGGCGGCGCGCATGCCGGCATAAACCAGCACCAGGATCGCGAGGATCGCCCGATTCGGATACTTCTCCATGAAGTTCAGGCTGAAATAGACCACCGCCAGGAACGCGAAGTTGGTGACGAAGCGGTAGACGAAGCTGAGAAAGACCATGCTGGCTTGAGCCTTGAGGGTGCGCAACGGAAGCGTGTTGCGAATACGGGATCAGGGGAGCCAGACCAGAACTGCCGGCAGGATCCCTGCAGGCGCCCGTCTAGGCCAATATTGTTTCAACAAAGATACCACGGCCCTGCAACTGCCGCCTTTTAGCCACGCCGCGCCATAATGCAAGGCGCGCCTGCCGGACGCGGTCGGTCCCGCAACGGCTCAATGGCGATTTGGCGGAAGTCGCGTTAGACTGGGCAGCGCCGCCATATCTGGGGTCTGCCGATGCCGAAGAAGGGAATCACGGGCCACGACGAATGGGTTCTGACCGAGGCCCTCGCGACCGCGCTGGTCGCGCTGGAGCAGCTGGCGCCGAAGCACCAGCCGTGCGCGCACATGGACGACATCCGCAAGATGCTCGCGAACGGCAAGGAGCCGGCAGCGGTGAGCCTCCACCTCGCCCAGGCCAAATGCCGCCTGTTTCCGGATTTGGATCCGCTGGAGATCTACAAGGAATACGGCATCGGCGAGGAATACGGCTGAGCGGGGCAGCATCAGGCCGTATTCGTCACGACATCAACGGGTTGCCGATATCCGGCAAGACCGCGGCATGGCGACCGCCAACGCGTTGCAGGCCGCAGGTGACCGGCCGAAGAGAATCCCGACCTATCGCGCCGCAGGCGCCGGAGCGGCGTCGACAAAGCCGACGACGGACTTGAAGCGGCCGTCAATGAAGGCGAAGTCGGTGCCTTCGATGTAGAGCGGAGCATCCGCAGTGGCGCCCGCAACCCTGGAGAAGCGCACATAGTCATGATGCGCTTCAATACCGCTCGCCAGATTGAGCCGGTGTTGGCTGCCTTTCAGGCTGGCCGGCTCGAGCGCTCCTGCCGCCCTGCCAGGATGAAGATCGGCACCGATGCAAGCTGAATGAGGATCGAGAATGCGACCAGCCCGGCTCGCGAATTGTCATAGAGCAGGCCGGCCACGATGCTGCCGACGAGCCACCCGACGCCATAGCCCGCATAGTACAGCCCGAACGCGAAATTGCGCTTTCCCTCCGGCAGCACTTCGGCGACGATCGCCTTGAGCAGCGTGTCCTGGATCGCGTAGCCGACACCCCAGAGCAGCATGCCGGCCAGCACGAGCCAGAAGCCGCCGAGAAACACGAACGGCGAGAACGCGGCTGAGACGCACACCGCAGCGATCACGACCGGAAGCCCGACGCGATCGTAGGCCTTGCCGAAGGCAAGGCTCGCCAGCACACCGAAGCCGGTCGAGATCGCCAGCAGCACGGCAATCCATTGCTCGGATGCGATCCTGGCCTTCGACAGATGAAAGGAGATCAGCTCGAAGCTCATCAGCCCGGCGGCGAACAGCGCGCCGGCCAGCATATACAGCCAGTAAGCCTTGCCGAAGTCCCGCGCCGGTGCGGTGCGGCCGTGCGCGAGTCGTGACGGCAGCGGAAAGTTCACCCGGGCAACCACCAGCGCGACAAGCGCCGCCGCGGCCGGGATCGTCAGAACGGCATATCCGGTCCGGAAGTCCCCCTTCAGCAGGAGCACCAGCGCGATGATGAGCGGCCCCAAGGTCGCGCCGATCTCGTCGAGCGCGGTGTTCAGCGCGTACACCCATCCCTTGCCGAGCTCGCCCGTGGTGTAGGACAGCATGGCCTCGACCGTAGGCTTGCGCAGCGCCCGCCCGATCCGCTCGGCGAGGACGAGAGCAGCCGCGACCTGCCAGCTTCCGGCGAGCGCCATGGCTGGCACGGCGAAGAGATTGATGACATAGCCTGCGAACGTGATCAGCCAGTAGCGGCCGGTCCTGTCCGCCGCGTAGCCGGCGGGCAGACGCAAGGCGTAGCCGAGAAATTCGCCGAGCCCGGCCGTCACGCTGACAATGGCCGCGCTTGCGCCGAGCGAGGCCATGAAAGGCCCGTTGATGCTGGCGCCGCCTTCGTAGGTGATGTCACCGAACAAGTTGACGATGCCGGTCGTCATCACGAATTGAAACGCGGGCGAAGAGGCCGATCCAGCCATCGAACAGCCTCCTTGCGGCCCGCGACCGCACCATAGCCGGCGGCCGGTTTTGCTGTATCGTCAGCCAACCTCGCAGGATCGACCGGGTTCCTGCTTTACGGTTTCATGGCCCTGTTCGACGACGCGTGACGCATGGATATCTCCTCTAAAACTGCGACCGTCCCCGCCCACCGCGGCTCGCCGCTGGAGGTGCTCCGCATCTTCCTCAAGCTCGGGCTGACCTGCTTCGGCGGTCCGATCGCCCACATCGGCTACTTCCGCGACGAGTTCGTCGTGCGGCGAAAATGGATCGACGAGCACGCCTATGCCGACCTCGTCGGCCTGTGCCAATTCCTGCCGGGCCCCGCCAGCAGCCAGGTCGGCTTCTCGATCGGACTGATGCGCGCCGGTTATCCGGGCGCGCTCGCCGCATGGGCCGGCTTCACCCTGCCGTCGGCCGTGGTCCTCGTCCTCTTCGCCTACGGCGCCGGCGCGCTGAACGGGCCGATCGGCGGCGGCCTGCTGCACGGACTGAAACTGACCGCGGTCGCCATCGTGGCGCAGGCAGTGTGGGGCATGGCGCGCAACCTCTGTCCCGACCGCGAGCGCGCGTCGATCGCGGTGGTGGCGGCGCTGATCATCCTCTTCAGCACGGCGTCGATCGCCCAGATCGGCGCGATCGTCCTCGGCGGCATCGCTGGCTTGTGGCTGTGCCGCAGCCAGGCACCGGCGCCATCCGGACACGTCGAGATTCCGGTGTCGCGAACCGTGGGCCTGATCACGCTCGGGATGTTCTTTCTTCTGCTGGTGGGGCTTCCGGCGCTGCGGGGGCTGACGGGATCGACGGGCGTCGCCTTGTTCGACGCGTTCTATCGCTCCGGCGCACTGGTCTTCGGCGGCGGCCACGTCGTGCTTCCCCTCCTCCGCGAAGCCTTCGTCGCGCCGGGATGGCTGAGCGATGACGCCTTCCTCGCCGGCTACGGTGCTGCTCAGGCGGTGCCCGGTCCACTCTTCACCTTCGCGGCCTATCTCGGCACGGTGGTCGCTCCGGAGCCGCACGGGCTCACCGGGGCCGCACTCGGCCTCGCCGGCATCTTCCTGCCTGGGATCCTGATCCTGCTCGGCGTCCTGCCCTTCTGGGATTCGTTCCGGAAGCGGGACGGCGCCCAGGCCATGATGCGGGGTGTCAACGCCGCGGTGGTCGGCGTGCTCGGCGCTGCATTGTACGATCCGGTATGGACGACGACCGTGCACTCGCCGAGAGATTTCGGCATCGCGCTTGTCGGCTTCGTCCTCCTGGTGGCATGGCGCGCTCCTCCGCTCCTCGTCGTCGCCTTCAGCGCCGCCGCCGGCGTCGCGACGGCGCTGATTTGACCGTCAGGCACGCAAGAAAACCCCGCACCGCTACACGTGCGCGAGCGAGCCGTGAGTTCAATCAAGGGAGGTAAGCAAAGCAGCATTTCAGCTGCGGGTACCAACAACGGAGGAGATCGCGAAAACGCTTTTTGCGTCAACGATTTATCGTAATTGGTGCGCTCGGAGGGACTCGAACCCCCACGGTGTTACCCACTGCCACCTCAAGGCAGCGCGTCTACCAGTTCCGCCACGAGCGCTAGGAGATGCCGGCCTGAGGCTTGAAGGCTGGCCGGATCAGCGGCCGCCGATCTAACAAATCCATCAGGGGGATACAAGCCTGCAAAGACCCTGAATTCCACAAGCTTGGCAGGAAATTCTCACGCGCCCGGATCGGCCCGATCGGGTGTCCGGACCGCTACCGCTTGTCCGGGCTGCTTTCGCGTGCCCCCGGCCCTACCGGGTCCCCGGCGAGCGCGGCAGCATCTGCTTGACCTCGACCGCGATCCGGTTGCGATCGACCAGCACGACGCCGGAGGCGACCGGCAGATTATTGGCGAGCACCTTGACCTCGTCGGCCTCGGTTGCGTCCAGCTCGATGATGGCGCCGCGGGAAAGACGTAATACTTGATGGATCGGCATCGTGGTCGTCCCGAGGACGACCATGAGATCCACGGTGACTTTATCGAGAGTGGGCACTGTCAGGACCGCCGCAACTTGGGACTTACGCCAAAGGACTTGGCATTTGCTCCCGAGATCATCATCACGTTATGGTTAGCCAATGGTTAATTCGCCCCAAAACCCCCGCCAAAACCCACGTCAAGACCTCGATTTGACGTCGTTTTCCGCCTCGGGCGGCGAGCCCGTCGGGTGGCGAATCTCGGACGCTCCGGTGCCCTATCCGGAGGCGGTGGCCGCCATGGAGGCGCGCGTCGCGGCGATCGCCGCGGGCGAGGCGCCGGAGCTGGTCTGGCTGCTCGAGCATCCCCCGCTCTACACCTCCGGCACCTCCGGCAAGGAATCAGACCTGCTCGATGCCCGATTCCCGACCTTTGCCAGCGGGCGCGGCGGCCAGCTCACCTATCACGGGCCCGGCCAGCGGGTGGCCTACATCATGCTCGACCTCAAGCGCCGCCGGCCGGACGTGCGGGCCTATGTCGCGAGCCTCGAGGAATTGATCCTGCGCACGCTCGCCGCCTTCAACGTCCGCGGCGAGCGGCGCGAGGACCGGGTGGGCGTCTGGGTAAAACGGCCCGACAAGGGGCCTGAGCACGAGGACAAGATCGCCGCAATCGGCGTCCGGCTGAAGCGCTGGGTGTCGTTCCACGGCATCGCCATCAATGTCGAGCCGGAGCTGTCGCATTTTGCCGGCATCGTGCCCTGCGGCGTCGTCGATCCCCGTTACGGCGTCACCTCGCTGGTCGATCTCGGCCAGCTCGTGACCATGGCCGACGTCGACATCGCGCTGCGCCAGGCATTCGAGCAGCTGTTCGGACCGACCCGCGCGCTGCTGCCTGAAGCCGCCGTCTAATACTTTTTCTGCTTGAGCTGACCACGCCGCTCTCCGCCCGTCGCGGAATCAGCTACGCTCCATTCCTGGTGCCGCCCACGCCTCCCCCCTCCGCCGGGAAAGCAGACCTCATGCCGGGCGAGTTGACCACCGGCCGACTGTTCGAGCGCCAGGCATAAGGAGGGGTTGCGATCCATGCTCGCAATGGGAGGTTTTGACGATGAGATTATCCGCGCCCATCTACCATCTGAAGCGCAAGGCGAAGCGCCTGTCCCGCGAAGCCAGCATTCCGCTCCACGACGCGCTTGACCGCATCGCTGCGACGGAAGGGTTTCCAGCCTGGAGCATGCTCGCGGCGAAAGCAGCCGCACTGACGCCGGCGAGCAAGCTATTCCCGCAATTCCGGCCGGGCGATCTGGTGCTGGTCGGGGCGCGTCCCGGCCAGGGCAAGACGCTGATGAGCCTCGAACTTGCCGTGGAGGCCATGAAGTCGGGCCATCGCGCCGCGTTCTTCTCGCTGGAATATACCGAGCGAGATGTGCTGGACCGCCTCCGCACGATCGGCGTGGAGCCGGCGCAGTTCGACAAATTGTTCGAGGTCGATTGCTCCGACACCATCAGCGCCGATTATGTCGTCAAGCAGATGGCCGCTTCTCCCCGCGGCACATTCGTGGTGATCGACTATCTGCAACTGCTCGACCAGCGGCGGGAAAACCCCGACCTCACCGTTCAGGTCCGCGCGCTGAAATCCTTCGCGCGCGACAAGGGGCTGATCGTCGTCTTCATCTCGCAGATCGATCGATCCTACGATCCCGCGGTCAAGTCCTGCCCCGACCTCGGCGATGTCCGCTTGCCGAACCCGCTGGACCTGATGCTGTTCGACAAGACGTGCTTCATCAACAACGCCGAAGTTCAGTTCCGCGCGGCGAGCTGATGGCTTCAGGCCGCGGGTGAGATCGTTCGCCCGCGGCCCGCAACGTCATGCCGCCTTCAGCGCAACCTCGAGCTTGCCGGCGATGTAGCGCCGCTCCTGGGTCAGACCGCCAAAGCCGTAGGCATCGCCCCTGACCTCGTCGACATGCAAATAGGTCTCGGGATGCAGCGGGCCGAGGATCTCGGCCATGCGCTTGAACATGGCGGCGAGATAGGCTGCCTTCTCGTCCTTGGTGTTGGTGCCCTCGGTGACGTGAATGTCGATCCAGTAGCTTGCGAGCGTCTGCTCGGCGAGCGACTTGCCGCCGGCGAACCAGTCGGCGGCATCGACCGCCTTCACGATGATGGCGGTGACCTCCGGGTCCTTGTGCAGAATCCTTGCGGTGAGCTCGGACACGGCATTCGCGATGTCGGCCTTCAGCGACGGCGACTGGCGCGAAGAGCTGTAGGACACGGTGATCAGGGGCATGGTCGTTCTCCTCGATAAGCCGCGCAACTTGCGCGGCGTTGGGGAGAAACTAGACCTCGCGCCGTCATTTTTGTATCTTATCTATATTGATACCAGTGATAACGATTTATAATGACAGCCACACTCGACATCGCCACCGTCCAGGCATTCCTTCTGGTCGCCGACCTCCAGAGCTTTACGCGTGCCGCCGAAGCCCTCGGCACGACGCAGGCCGCGGTTAGCCTGAAGCTGCAGCGGCTGGAGACATTGCTGGGAAAACGCCTCGTCGAACGTTCGCCGCGCGCGGTCCGGCTCACCGCCGACGGCGCCAGCTTCCTCGATCGCGCCCGCGCGCTGATGGAGGCGCATGATCGTGCGCTGTCGGGCGAAGCTTCAGCCGCGCAATCGCTCTCGCTCGGCATCTCCGATCACGCGGCGGGCCCCGAACTGGTGCCGCTGCTCGAACGGCTGCACGCGATGTCGTCAAACCTCACCCTCGCCGTCACCATCGGCTTCTCGCGCGAGATGCAGGATGCTTACGACGCGGGCGAACTGGACGCCGTGATTGTCCGCCAGGAAGGCAGCCGCCGCGGCGGCGAGAAACTGGCCGAAGACGAGTTTTGCTGGTTCGCGTCGCGACGCTTCACCCTGCCAAAGGGCAAGCCGCTGCCGCTCGCGACACTCGCCCCGCCCTGCGGCGTCCGCGCCGTCGCCGTGCGCGCGCTCGGCAAGGCCGGCCTCGCCTGGCGCGAGCGCTTTGTCGGCGGCGGTGTCACGGCGGTGGTCGCCGCCGCGCTGGCCGGGCTTGCGATCGCACCGCTGGCGCGCAGGATCGCGCCGCCAGGGCTGGTCGACATCGGTCCTGCGCACAAGCTGCCGAAACTCGGCAGCTCGAAGGTGATGCTGCATTCGAAGGTCAGCGATCCCGCAAAGCTGGCCGCGCTACGCGCGGTGGCGGCGACGTTCCGGGGTCTAGCGTGATTGGGGATCACCTGGCCCCAGCGGCCCCCGTGCATACCGTCCACGGCATTTGCCTAAAAAGTTCCCAGGGGGCCGGAACCAAACGGCAAGCCCGGGCGTTTGCTCCCGTCGAGGCGGGGTCATGGTGAAAAAGTTCGGTCAGCAGAGAGACTTGTTCGAAAGCGAGCGCAGTTTCCGGCTGCTGGTCGAAGGAGTTGCCGACTACGCCCTCTACATGCTCGATCCCAGCGGTACCATCACCAGCTGGAACATCGGCGGCGAGCGCATCAAGGGCTACGCGCCCGAGGAAATCCTCGGCCAGCATTTCTCCCGCTTCTACACCGAGGCCGACCGCGCCAGCGGCAAACCCGCGCGAGCGCTCCGCATCGCGCGAGAAAAGGGCCGCTACGAAGAGGAAGGCTGGCGCGTTCGCAAGGACGGGACGTTCCTCTGGGCGAGCGTGGTGATCGATCCGATCTTTGAGAATGGCACGTTGGTCGGCTTCGCCAAGATCACGCGCGACATCACCGAACGCCGCAATGCCCAGCTCAAGCTCGAGGCGATGCAGAAGCAGCTCGCCGAATCCCACAAGTTCGATGCGCTCGGCCAGCTCACCGGCGGCGTCGCCCACGACTTCAACAACCTCCTGATGATCATCAGCGGCAGCCTCCATGTCCTGAAGAAGGGGTCCATCGACGACGCCAGGCTTCAGCGCGCGATCTCCGCGATCGAGACGGCGACCAAGCGCGGCGCCGCGCTGACCAATCAGCTCCTCACCTTCGCGCGGCGACAGAGCGTCAACCCGCAGGTGATCGATCTCGCCGAACGCATCTCGGCGATCCGCGCGGTGCTCGACGCCGGCGTCGGCAGCTCCGTGCGCCTCACCTTCGAGATCGCCCCCAAGATCTGGCCGGTCAGAACCGACGCCTCGGAGCTCGAGACTGCGCTGCTCAATCTCGTCATCAACGCCCGCGATGCGATGCCCGACGGCGGCACGGTGACGATCAACGCCCGCAACGTGGTGCTGGACGAGCCCCCGCTCGCCGGCGAGTTCGTGGCGATCAACATCGCCGACACCGGGCTCGGCATTCCCGCCGACGTCGTCGACAAGATCTTCGAGCCGTTCTTCACCACCAAGCCGATCGGCAAGGGCACCGGTCTCGGCCTCTCCCAGGTGCACGGCTTCGCCCATCAGGCCGGCGGCACAGTGAAGGTCGCAAGCGAGCTCGGCAAGGGCACGACTTTCACCATCCTGCTGCCGCGCGGCACGGATGCCCCAGCGCGGGACACCGCGGAGGCGATGCCGTTCCGCGGCAGCGGAACGGTGCTGCTGGTCGAGGACAATCCCGAGGTCGCGCTCGTCAGCATCGGCCTTCTGGAGCAGCTCGGTTACCACGTGCACCGGGTCGCCGACGCCGAAGCGGCATTGCGCGAGATCGAGACCAACGGCGTCGACTTCGTATTCTCGGACATCGTAATGCCAGGCAAGATGGACGGCCTCACCCTCGCCCATCGTCTGCGTCAGATCCGCCCCGGCCTGCCGATCCTGCTCGCCACCGGCTACAGCGAAGTCGCCGCCGACGTGCGCGGCGACTTCCCGATCCTGCGCAAGCCGTATGAGATCCACGAGCTCAGCGAAGCCATCGCGAAATTGCCGCGGTGATGTTTCTCTTCGCCTCTCCCCGCAAGCGGGGCGAGGGAGCAGACCTACACCGTCGGCAACACCGAGAATGCTTCACCTGCCCTGCGCAGATTCAACTCATCCACGCTTGCGGTCTCGCTGGTGACGCTGTCGACGCGCGAGGACGGCGGGCCGTGGCGGCACAACGCAACCATGTCGGCGACGTGGTTCGGCGCCCCCGCGAACAGCGCTTCCACGCTGCCGTCGCGGCGGTTGCGTACCCAGCCTTCGAGGCCGCTCGTGGTGGCCTGAAATTCGACCCAGGCGCGATAGCCGACGCCCTGGACGCGGCCGCGGATCATGACCTGGAGGATCGCCCGGCTCATGTCTTCAGCCCGAGGACATCGGCGCTGCGCGCCTTCGTTTCGGCATCGCGCATGACGCGGCCCGTCAGTTCCGCAGAGGCCAGGCCCTTGAGCGCTTTCGGCGACGCGCCTTCGCGCAGCGCCTTCAGCGTCTCGTAGACGGCCTGCGTCGCCGCCGCGATCGGCGCATGGCCCTGGAGCGCGATGCGCACGCGCTGGGCGGCGAGATAGTCGAGCGCGTTCAGTTCCTCCGGCGCGCCGCCGAGCACGATCGGCAGGCGCGTCGCAGCTGCAATCGCCTCGAGTTCGGCGCGCGACTTGATGCCGGTGAAGAACAGCGCATCGACGCCGGTGGCCTCATAGGCCTTGGCACGGCGGACCGCGTCCTCGATCGAGGTGATCGAGGCAGCTCCGGTGCGGCCCATGATGACCAGCGACGGATCGCTGCGGCCGCTGAGCGCAGCCTTCATCTTGCCGGCGCCCTCTTCCAGCGAGGTCAGCTGCGTCTTTGATTCACCGAACGTGGCCGGCAACAATGTATCCTCGATGGTAAGGCCGGCTGCGCCCGCTGTCTCCAGCTCCTGCACCGTGCGGCGCACGTTGAGCGCATTGCCGTAGCCGTGATCGGCATCGACCAGCACGGGCAGTGTGGAAGCACGCGACATCCGCCGCATCTGCTCGCAAAGCTCGGTGAGCGTGATCAGGGTGATATCGGGGTCGCCGAGCACGGCGAGCGAAGCCACCGAGCCGCCGAACATGCCGAGGGGAAAGCCGAGATCCTCGGCGATCCGGATCGAGATCGCGTCATAGACCGAGCCGGGATGGACGCAAGTCCCGCCCGACAGGATGGAGCGCAGTTTCTCGCGGCGGGATCGAAAGGCCATGGTTGCCCTCCCAATTGTTGCGACGCAGCCGCAACATACTCCGTCATTGCGAGTGCAGCGAAGCAATCCAGAGTCTTTCCGCAGAGGCAGTCTGGATTGCTTCGCTGCGCTCGCAATGACGGGGTTCGTGGGGCCCGGCGAGGGCCCCACTCACATCTTTTATCTTACGCAAACTCCAAAATCAGCGCGTCCACCGCCAGCGTCGCGCCGGCACTGGCGTGAATCTTCTTCACGGTGCCGTCCTGCTCCGCGCGGAGGACGTTCTGCATCTTCATCGCTTCAACCACGGCAAGCGTCTCGCCGGCCTTGACCTCCTGCCCCTCGCTCACCGCGATCGAGACGACGAGGCCCGGCATCGGACAGAGCAGCTTCTTGCCGGTGTCGGAGGCCGCGGTCACCGGCATCAGCCGGGCAGAGGTCGCTTCCGTCTCGGTCCAGACATAGACCGGCACCTCGACGCCCTGATGCGCGAGACGGATGCCGTTGGCAATCGGCCGCGCCTGCACCGCGACGAAGTGGCCGTCGATGGTGCCCTGCCAGACCGAATCGCCCGGCTTCCACGACGACTGCAACAGATGCGCATTGCCGGCCTTGCCCTCGGCATCGACGAAGCGGATCGCGATCGCCTCACCCTCACGGCCGACCTCGAGCGAAATCTCCTGGCGGTCGAGCCAGACCGCGCGGCGGCGTTCGCGCTGCACGACACGGCCGCCCAGCTGGCCCGAGATCTGCCGCTTGCGCTCCCCGAGCACGTGATCGATGGCGGCGCCGACCGCGGCGATCCGCCGGGCGACCTCGCCTTCCGGCACGCGCACCGCAAAACCCTTGGGGAATTCCTCGGCGATGAAGCCGGTCGAAAGCCTTCCCTCGCGCCAGCGCGGATGATGCATCAGCGCCGACAGGAACGGGATGTTGTGGCGGATGCCGTCGACATAGAACGAATCCAGCGCGGTGGACTGGGCTTCGATCGCGGCTGCACGCGACGGCGCATGGGTGACGAGCTTGGCGATCATCGGATCGTAATGGATCGAGATCTCGCCGCCCTCCTGCACGCCGGTGTCGTTGCGGATGGTGATGCCGTCCTGGCTGGCTTCCGCCGGCGGGCGGTATTTCACGAGACGCCCGATCGAGGGCAGGAAGTTGCGGAACGGATCTTCCGCATAGAGGCGCGATTCCACGGCCCAACCGGTGAGCGTGACGTCCTTCTGCGCAATGCCGAGCTTCTCGCCGGCAGCAACGCGGATCATCTGCTCGACGAGGTCGACGCCGGTGACGAGCTCGGTGACGGGATGCTCGACCTGGAGACGCGTGTTCATCTCGAGGAAGTAGAAGCTCTTGTCCTGGCCTGCGACGAACTCGACGGTGCCGGCGGAATCATAGTTCACGGCTTTCGCCAGCGCGACCGCCTGCTCGCCCATCTTGCGGCGGGTGGCTTCATCGAGCAGCGGCGACGGCGCCTCCTCGATGACCTTCTGGTTGCGGCGCTGTATCGAGCATTCGCGCTCGCCGAGATAGATCACGTTGCCATGCTTGTCGCCCAGCACCTGAATCTCGATGTGGCGGGGATCGACGATGAACTTCTCGACGAAGACGCGGTCGTCGCCGAACGAGGCCTTGGCCTCGGCCTTGGCAAGGTTGAAACCTTCGGCGACCTCGGCCTTCGAATGCGCGATGCGCATGCCCTTGCCGCCACCGCCGGCGGAGGCCTTGATCATCACGGGGTAGCCGATCTCGTCGGCGATGCGGACGGCGTGCTTGTCGTCCTCGATGACGCCGAGATAGCCCGGCACGGTCGAGACCTTGGCCTTGGCCGCGGCCTTCTTCGACTCGATCTTGTCGCCCATCGCCGCGATCGCGCCCGGGTTGGGACCGATGAAGACCAGGCCGGCCGCCTCCAGCGCGCGCGGAAACGCCTCGCGCTCGGACAGGAAGCCGTAGCCGGGATGCACGGCCTCGGCGCCCGTCTTGCGGCAGGCCTCGACGATCTTCTCGATCACCAGATAGCTCTCGGCCGCGGCCGGCGGGCCGATCAGCACCGCCTCATCGGCCATCTCGACATGGAGGGCATCGCGGTCGGCTTCCGAATACACCGCAACCGTCTGGATTCCCATCTTGCGGGCAGTCTTGATGACCCGGCAGGCGATTTCGCCGCGATTGGCGATCAGAATGCGTTTGAACATGCTTTTCTTGAGTCTCGACCTTGGGCGGGACCCTTCCCCGGCCGCTGGGGCCTATGGGACGGGCCGTGTGGCTCCCGTGGTACAGCAAAATGGGCCGGAGGCAACGGTCTAAATCCGGGCCTTCTGGCGTACCAGCGCAAGACCGAAACAGGCGTGAGGAGCCCCTTGGGCGGCCTATGCCTTCCCCGCCTTGGTCATATCCTTGGCCACGTCCCGGACCAGGCCGTGAATGAAGCCCAGCTTGCCGACCACCGCCGGCGACAGGATGAAGGGATAGAGGTCGCGCATTCCCATGGCCCGGTTGACGCTGTTCATGGCGAAGGTGAAGGGCAGCCATGCGTCGATGAGCGCCTGGACGTCCCTTGCCTCGTAGGGGTTGAAACGGATGCGCGCCGTCAACTCCCCGTCGCGATCCACCTTGGGGCGCACCTCCATGCCGAATTCAGAGGCCATCTCCAGGGTGTCGACGATGTGGAGATAGTGCGCCCAGGTCTCGGCGAAGTCTTCCCAGGGATGCATCGTGGCGTAGGCCGAGACGTAATTCTGCTGCCAGTCAGCCGGGGCGCCTTCGGCATAATGGCGCTGCAGGGCCTGGCCGTAATCGGCCGTATCGTCGCCGAAGACCGCGCGGCATTGGCCGAGCTTGCCGCCGCCCTGAACCAGCACGTCCCAGAAATAATGCCCGACCTCGTGGCGGAAATGCCCGAGCAGCGTCCGGTAAGGCTCGCCCATCTCCAGCCGGCGCCGCTCGCGCTCGATGTCGTTGGCCTCGGTCAGTGCGATCGTGATCAGGCCGTTGTCATGGCCGGTCATGATCCTCGTGCCGCTGTTCGGATCGTCGGCGAGGAAGTTGAAGATCAGGCCGCGCTCGGCATTGTCCCGCCGGTTCTGCAGCGGCAGCTTCCAGCGGATCAGGGAATAGAACAGCCGGTGTTTTGCCACCTCCAGCTCGCGCCAGCCGGCGAGCTGCGCGGGGTCCGACAGGTCCGGCACCATCCCGTTGTGGCGACAGGCGCGGCAATAGCCGTTGGTATCGCCGGTGTCCGTCAGCCAGTTGCAGGCGTCGTACTCGGCATTGCGGCACAGCATGCGTCCCCTGCCCTTGTCGGCAAGCGTTGCCCAAGCCCCGGCTTGAGCCTCCCCGTCCGGCTCGAGCGCCGACATCGTCTCCTTCTCCGGGAGGAAAGCGACGCGGTGACCGCAACGTTCGCAGGCGCGGTTCTCGAAATAGAGGACGTTGCCACAGGACTGACAGACAAAGAGCTTCAAGATTTAGCCTCTTCGAAAAGGGAGTTTTATGAATGAGAGTTGTGGCGCCTCGCGAAGACGCCCCCGCAGGCGCATCGTTCCAATATCAGGAACAAATTGCCAGACCGCGCGTTGGCTGACCGCACTTTCCCGCGTTCTGGCTGGCCGCGGGTCCTTCCAGACAGTCTAAAGCGATGGCCATCACGCTCCGTCTGTGTGAATATCGGTCCGGCACGTGCGCACCCGCCTGACAACGGCCGACGCCTTGAACGATCCCTTGCCCGAGACCATCGCCGCCGAAAGGCTGCGCCAGTACCTCGAAGACGTCGCGCGCGAGCGCGACAACGCCTATCGTGCGCTCCAGGAGCGCGAGGCCGAGCTCGCGCGCATCCAGCGCATCGGCAAGGTCGGCGGCATCGAGGTCGACTTCCGCGAGGGCTTCAAGAACCGCCGCTCGCCGGAATATCTGATGATCCATGGCCTGCCGCCGGAGGCAGCCGACGAGTCGCATGAGGACTGGGTCAACCGTATCCATCCCGATGACCGCGACGCGACGGTGAAACACTTCTTCGAGACGCTTTCCGGGGCCAGCGAGGATTACACCGCCGAATACCGCATCATCCGTCCGAGCGACGGCGAGACCCGCTGGATCCGGGTCGTCGCCAAGATCGAGCGCGACAAGGACGGCCGCGCCATCCGCCTCGTCGGCGCCCATATCGACATCACCGACCAGGCGCTCGCGCGCGAGACGCTGCGCGAGAGTGAGGAGCGCTTCCGGCTGATCGCCGACAGCGCGCCGGTGCCGATCTGGGTCACGAAGCTCGACCGCAAGCGCTCCTTCGCCAACCAGGCCTATGTCGACTTCGTCGGCCTGCCCTACGACCAGGCGATCGATTTCGACTGGCGCAAGGTGCTGCATCCGGACGACCTGCCGCATGTGCTGCAGCAATCGGTGCAAGGCGAAGCCTCGCTGAAACCCTTCGTGCTGGAAGCGCGCTACAGGAACGCCAGCGGCGAATGGCGCTGGCTGCGTTCGGAATCGCAGCCGCGCTGGGACCCGACCGGCAAGCATATCGGCTTCATCGGCGTCGCCCACGACATCACCGTCGCCAAGCAGGCCGAGATCGAGCTCCGCCGGCTCAACGAGACGCTGGAGGAACGCATCGCCGAGCGCACCGCAGAACTCGAATCCAACGAGGCCCGGCTGCGCGCGATCCTGGAGACCAGCAACCAGTATCAGGGCCTGGTCAATCTCAGCGGCGAGCTGCTCTACGCCAACAAGACCGCACTCGACGGCATCGGCGCCGAGGCGCGGGATGTCATCGGCAAGCCGTTCTGGGATACGCCGTGGTTCACGGGAACCCCCGGCATGAGCGATGTCGCCCGCGACGCCTTCAGGACTGTCCTGAAGGGCGAAGCGGTGCGGCTGGAGATGCGGCTGCGCCTGCCGATCGGCGAGCGCGATTTCGATTTCGGCATGCGCCCGGTGCTCGACCGCCACGGCAACATCACCGGCGCGGTGCCCGAGGCCGTCGACGTCACCGAGCGGCGCCTCGGCGAGGAGGCGTTGCGGCAGTCGCAGAAGATGGAGGCGATCGGCCAGCTCACCGGCGGTGTCGCGCACGACTTCAACAACCTGCTCACCATCATCCGCTCAGCGACCGACTTCCTGCGCCGGCGCGAGCTGCCGGAAGAGCGCCGCCGCCGCTATGTCGATGCCATCTCCGACACCGTCGAACGCGCCTCCAAGCTGACCGCCCAGCTCCTGGCCTTCGCGCGCCGGCAGCCGCTGAAACCACAGATCTTCAATGTCGGCAGCCAGGTCGAGGGCGTGGCTCAGCTGGTCCGGCCGCTGGTCGGCGGCCGCATCGAGATCAGCGTCCAGATTCAGGACGCGGATTGCTTCACTGTCGCCGACGTCGCACAGTTCGAGGCCGCGCTGATCAACCTCGCCATCAACGCCCGCGACGCCATGGAGGACCAAGGCCGCCTCACCATTGCCGTGCGCAAGGTGCAGGGGATTCCGAGCCTGCGCGCGCAATCGGCACGTCGCGGCGACTATGTCGCGATCTCGGTCGCGGATACCGGCAGCGGCATCGCGCCCGAACATCTCGAGTCCATTTTCGAACCGTTCTTCACCACCAAGGAGGTCGGCAAGGGCACCGGCCTCGGCCTCAGCCAGGCGTTCGGCTTCGCAAAGCAGTCCGAGGGCGACATCGCGGTGACGAGCACGCAGGGCCAAGGCGCGACCTTCACCATCTACCTGCCGCAGGCCCAGAGCCCCGCCACCGAGAAGGACGCGGCGGCGCTGACCGGCGAGGCTGCGACCACCGGGCGCGGCTACCGTGTGCTAGTGGTCGAGGACAATGACGATGTCGGCCAGTTCTCGACCGAGCTTCTGGAAGACCTCGGCTATGTGGTCCGCCGCGTCGCCAATGCCAATGCGGCGCTCGCGATTCTCGGCGAGAACGAATTCGCCGTCGACCTCGTCTTCTCCGACGTGATCATGCCCGGCATGAACGGCGTCGAGCTCGCCGGAATCATCCGCGAGCGCTATCCGGGCCTGCCCGTCGTGCTCACCTCCGGCTACAGCAACGTGCTCGCCGAAAACGCCCATCGCGGATTCGAGCTGATCCAGAAACCGTATTCGGTGGAATCGCTCTCGCGCATCCTGCGCAAGGCGATCACGGAGAAGCTGTCGGTGGCAAGGTGAGCGTGAAGTTCGCGAGAAGCAGCCCACAAACTCCGTCATTGCGAGCGCAGCGAAGCAATCCAGAATCTTTCCGCGGAGACAGCCTGGATTGCTTCGCTGCGCTCGCAATGACGACGCTGGCGCGCCGTCCTAAAACAACGGATATCGATGATATGAAACCCGCCGTCCTTTCCGCCTGGCAGACCTGGGCGCTGCTGTCGGCCTGCTTTGCGGCGCTCACCGCGATCTTCGCCAAGGTCGGCGTCGAGAACATCAATCCGGACCTCGCCACCTTCATCCGCACTATCGTCGTGCTGCTCGCCTTTTCGGCGCTGCTGTTCTTCACCGGACAATTCGTCGTGCCCTCGGCGGTCTCCTCAAAAACCTGGCTATTCCTGGTTTTGTCGGGACTTGCGACCGGCGCCTCATGGCTCTGCTATTTCCGTGCGCTGAAGCTTGGCCCCGCAACGCTGGTGGCGCCGATCGACAAGCTCAGCGTCGTCCTGGTCGCGCTGTTCGCCTTCGCCTTTCTCGGCGAGCGCCCGACGGCCCAGGGCTGGCTCGGCATCGCCATGATTGGCGCCGGCGCGGTGCTGCTGGCAATCAAGTTTTGAGGAGTCCGGCGTGATCGGGGGAACCAGTGCAACATCATGAAGGTTGCTGCCGGGGCCGCTTGGAGCCTCGATCGAGAGACCGATGTCGAGCCAGGACCCCGACCAGACGAGGCGAGCCGGCCGCGCGCTGGATGCGGCCAATTTCTTCCTCGCCGACGTCCGCGATGGGCTCGGGCCCTATCTTGCCGTTTATCTCCTGACCGAGCAGCACTGGGACGAAGCGCGCATAGGTCTCGTGATGTCGATCGCGACGATCGCCGGCATCATGGCGCAGACACCGGCCGGAGCCCTGGTCGATGCGACGCGGGCGAAACAGATGATGATGGTTGTCGCTGCCATCATGGTGACCTTAGCCTCGCTGTCATTGCCTTTGCTGCCCGGTTTTCTGCCGGTCGTGATCTCGCAAGGGATAGCGCAGGCTGCGGCCGTGATCTTTCCTCCGGCGATTGCAGCCGTCTCGCTCGGCATCTTCGGCCACGCCACCTTTACCCGGCGGATTGGCCGTAACGAGACCTTCAATCACGCGGGCAACGCGGTCGCGGCGACACTTGCCGGGCTCTCCGCCTATTGGTTCGGACCGACCGTCGTGTTCTACCTGCTCGGCGCCATGGCGATCGCAAGCCTCGTCAGCATTGTCGCCATCCCCGAACAGGCCATCGACCACGACCTTGCCCGGGGACTGCATGATGCCGACGGCGACAGCGCGCGCGAGCAACCCTCGGGCCTCGCCGTGCTGTTGACCTGCCGCCCCCTGCTCGTCTTCGCGATCTGCGTCCTGCTCTTCCATCTCTCCAACGCAGCCATGCTGCCGTTGGTCGGACAAAAACTCGCGCTCCAGGACAAGAACATGGGCACCAGCCTGATGTCGGCCTGCATCGTCGCGGCGCAATTGGTGATGGTACCGTTCGCGATGCTGGTCGGCGCGAGGGCCGACCGGTGGGGACACAAGCGCTTCTTCCTCGCGGCCCTCCTGATCCTGCCTGTTCGGGGTGCGCTCTACACACTCTCCGACAATCCGTTCTGGCTGGTCGGCGTGCAGTTCCTCGACGGCGTCGGCGCCGGCATCTTCGGCGCGATCTTCCCCGTCATCGTCGCCGACCTCATGCGCAACACCGGGCGCTTCAACGTCGCGCAGGGCGCGGTCATCACCGCTCAGGGCATCGGAGCTGCGCTGTCGACGGCGCTCGCCGGCTTCGTCGTGGTCGGCGCGGGCTACAGTGCGGCCTTCATCACGCTCGGTCTGGTCGCGGGGATCGGCGCCGTCATCTGCCTCCTCGCCCTGCCCGAGACGCGGCATGGCGCCTTGCAGCCGCAGGGGAAGACAGCGCTGCCGACATCGGATATCGCTGCCGAATGAACCCGTTCCACATTGAGGACTGAACGTGCCGTCTGACGCCATCTGGGCCTGGAGCATCATCGTCGCTGCGACCGCAGGCGTCATTATCCGCCCGTTCCGCCTGCCCGAGGCGATCTGGGCCGTCATCGGCGCCGCCGCGCTGGTGCTGCTTGGCTTCCTGCCGTGGCAGGACGCGCTTGTCGGCATCGAGAAAGGCCTCGACGTCTATCTCTTCCTGATCGGCATGATGCTGATCGCCGAACTCGCCCGGCTCGAGGGCCTGTTCGACTATCTCGCCGCGCTCGCGGTCGAGTATGCAGACGGCTCGCCGCAGCGGCTGTTCCTGCTGATCTATCTCGTCGGCACGCTGGTCACCGTGCTGCTCTCGAACGATGCCACCGCGATCGTGCTGACGCCGGCCGTCTATGCCGCAACGCGCGCGGCCGGCGCAAAGCCGCTACCCTATCTCTTCGTCTGCGCCTTCATCGCCAACGCCGCAAGCTTCGTGCTGCCGATCTCCAATCCCGCCAACCTTGTCGTGTTCGGCGCGCGCATGCCGCACCTCACGGAATGGCTGCGCCTGTTCGCCCTGCCCTCGGCGGCCTCGATCCTGCTCACCTATGTCGTGCTGCGCCTGACCCAGCACCGCGCGCTCAAGGAAGAGACCATCGCTCGCAGCGTGCCGCATCCAAAGCTCGGCCGCGGCGGCAAGCTGACGGCAATAGGCATCGTCGCGATCGGAATCGTGTTGGTCACGGCCTCTGCGCTGGACAAGCAATTGGGCCTGCCGACCTTTGTCTGCGGCGTGGCGACGGCCGCGCTCGTGCTGCTGCTCAGCAGTCAGTCCCCGCTGCCGGTGCTGCGGGGCGTGTCGTGGAGCGTGCTGCCGCTGGTCGGCGGCCTCTTCGTGATGGTGGAAGCGCTGGTGAAGACGGGCGTGATCGGACAGCTCAGCGCGCTGCTGCACCAGGCGGTCGCGCAATCGGTGCCCCAGGCCGCCTGGAGCGTCGGCATCGCCACCGCGATCGGCACCAATATCGCCAACAATCTTCCGGTCGGCCTTATCGCCGGCTCGGTCGCCGCCAGCGATCATCTGCCGGCGCCGGTCGTCAGCGCGATCCTGATCGGCGTCGATCTCGGACCGAACATGTCGGTGACGGGATCGCTCGCCACCATCCTCTGGCTGGTTGCGCTCCGGCGGGAGAAGATCGAGCTCAGCGCCTGGCCCTTCCTCAAGCTCGGCCTACTGGTGACGCCGCCCGCTTTGATCGCGGCGCTGGCGGCGGCGATCAGGTAGCGGCAGCGAATTCACTGTAGTTGTTTGCGGTGCATCAATGCCGGCCGTGCGACCGCGGCTAGAGTTCACTTGTCGCGTGCTTCAGACATGCCGCGGCAAGGAAGGTTCATCATGCAGATTCAATCAAAGGCGCTGCCGCAGAGTTTCTCCTTGCGCCGCGCGATTCAAGGTTTCATTCCGCCGAACGAGAGCCGAGCTGAGACGTCTCATCCCCTGCTGATCTTCTCCGCAGCGGCGCTGTTCACCCTGTTTGCCATCGTACAGATCGATTTCCACACCGCCCAGTTCCAGGCGATCGGCCTGCTCGGCCACGGAGTCGGGATCGATCCCATCTTCTTGAGCCCGTAGCGAGAGAAGCCCGATCGCGGCCCTAGAGCATGATCCGGAAAAGTGTGAAGCGGTTTTCCGAAAAGATCATGCTCAAACAAAGAGCTAAAGCGCGATGACGATTCAACCTAATCTCATCGCGCTTTAAGGCCGCGACCGGGCAATTTGTCAGTCGTTCTCGTAGCCGTAAACTTCCGGCAGGATGAAGATTGCGGCGAGCAATCCGATCAGCGGGAAGATCGCCACGAACAGCGTGGCGTTGGCCTGTCCGATCGCGGCGAACAGCGAGGGGAACAGGAAGATCGCCAGGAACGACGGCAGCTTCACGAACATGTAGGCGAAGCCACTCGCCGTGCCGCGGTATTGCGGACGAGCGACCATGGTCGGAATCGTCATGCAGTTCGAGGCGTCCCAATAGTGGCCCCAGAGCATGCCGGCCGCTGCGAACGGCAGCAGCATCTTGTTGCCGGTGTAGAGCGCGAAGGCAGCGAACAGCAGCGATACCAGCACGATCGAGAAGCCGGCGATCGAGATGCCACGGTGGCCGATCTTCGGCGTCAGCAAGGGTCCGACCCAGCCCGACAGCCCCGCGAAGGCAAACAGCGCCATTGTCACCAGATTGTTGCCGAGAATCGACGAGACGCCGACCATCGCGAACAGTACCGGCAGGTAGAACGCGAAGGTCGAGAACTCGCTTGCTTGCATGAAGCAGGCGATCCACCCGTAGACCGTCGCGCGCCAGCGGATCGGATCCTTCTTGAGGTCAGCCAGAAACGCGCGGGTCGAGACCTTCGGCACCTTGACGTCCTGGTCCGGCAGCATGTCGAGATTGTCGTTGAACATCTCGCGCGCGACCTGCTTGGCCTCGCGGTAGCGTCCCTTCTGCACCAGCCACACCGCCGTCTCCGGCACGTCGTGGCGCATGATCAGGATGATGAGCGCCGGCACCGCGCCGAGACCGAGCGTCACGCGCCACAGCATCTCGTGCTGCATGTCGATCAGCAGGAAGATCACGATGACGCCGATGGTCAGGACTTCACCCACGGCGAACATGAACTGCCAGCGGTTGCCCATGACCTCGCGCTCACCCTTGGCCATGGATTCCATGATGTAGGTGTAGCCGGTCGAGATGTCCGAGCCGAGCGGGATGCCGAGCAGGAAGCGGATCACGACGAGCCAGCCCACGCTCGGCACGAAGGCCTGCGCCAGCGCCAGCACGATGAACAGCACCATCGTCACCAGGAACATCACGCGGCGGCCGATCTTGTCGGACAGCCAGCCGCCGAGCAGCGCGCCGATCAGGGCGCCGCCCTGCGTGCCCGCGGCGGCGAGGCCGAGCATCAATGGATCGGGATTGTACTGCTCCTTGATGAAGATCAGCACGAAGGCGATCGAGTAGAGATCCCAAGCCTCCACCAGGATCGAGGCCATCATCAGCCAGCCGACCTTGTTACCCTTTGGACTGTAGTTCGTAATGAGGTAGCGGACCGCGGCCTCGCTCGCGGTCGGTTGTGGCATGGCCATTGTCTGCATGTTTGGTCCTCTCTTCAAAACTCTTCAAAGCGCGATGAGATCAGGATGAATCGTCATCGCGCTTTAGCTTGTTGTTTTGAGCATGATCTCTTCGGAAAACCGCTGCACACTTTTCCGGATCATGCTCTACGCGCCGAGTAGCGGCTCGATGCTGCAATCGAGCAGGCGCGGATCGATCCCCGCCTCCATGCCCGTGAACATCTCGCCCATGTAGTCGATCAGCGCATCGCTGGCCTTCACGGCGTCCTCGACGCGGCGGCTGGCGACGGCACTGAGAATGGCGAGATGATGGTCGATCGTGCCGGACAGATCGGCCTGCCCCGGCATGAAGCGGTGATGGATGTAGCCGATGCGGCGGTACAGCGTGTGCAGCGGCCGCAACGTGTGCACCAGGAACGGTTCGCCGGCCGCCTCCAGCACCAGCGCGTCGATGCGCCGGTCGATGCTGTTGAATTCGTCGAGGGTCAGGCTGGCGCGGCGCTCGCGCAACAGGCGCTCGATGTGCAGCGCCTGATTGCGATGCGACAGGCTGGCACGATCGGCCGCAAGGCGGATCACGAAGCGCTCCATGTCACGGCGCAGGCCAAGCAGCATGCGCTCGCGCGCCAGGTCGATCGGCGCGATGTGCAGGCCGTGACGCGGGCGGATGATGATGAGCGTGTCGGCGGAGAGACGATTGACGGCGTGATGCACCGGTGTGCGCCCGAAGCCGGTGATCTGCTGCAATTCCAGCATCGTCATGAATTGTCCGGGCTTCAGCTCGCAGTGAACGAGCAGTTCCTCGATCCTCTGATAGGCCAGCTCGAAGAAGTTGAGACGGTTGCGGCGGGAGGGCCTGCCCTCGCCGTCGTCATCGTGTCTCACCACCTCGAGCGTGCGCTTGCGCCGTGCCATGTCGTCCTCTCCCGTCAGCCCGCGCTCTCGTTGCTAGGTGGCGCCTTGTTTGTGGCACCCTTAAAACATGTTGTGATATATTACAAGCAGGCGTAAGACGTCCGCACGACCTGCAACATGTTGCAATGCAAAATGAGACGTCGGGCGCGAGGCGCCCGTAATGGGAGGACAATGGCCGTGAAGATCACGTCGATCGAGACGCTGCGCACCGAGGAATTCTCCAACGTCATCTGGGTGCGCATCCACACCGATAGCGGCGTGATCGGTCTCGGCGAAACCTTCTATGGTGCGGGCGCGGTCGAGGCGCAGATCCACGACACCTTTGCCGGCCGCCTGCTCGGCCGCAATCCGCTGCACATCGAGGCGATCCATCGCGACATGCTGAACCTGCCGATGGCGCAGTCCTCCACCGGCGTCGAGTATCGCGCGGCTTCCGCGATCGACATCGCGCTGTGGGACCTGTTCGGCAAGGTCTGCAATCAGCCGGTGCACCAGATGCTCGGCGGCCTCTGTCGTGACAAACAGCGCATCTACAACACCTGCGCCGGCACGCAATATGTCCGCTCGACCAATATCAGCCCGGTCGCGAACTGGAATCTCGGCGCTTCCAAAGGTCCCTACGAAGATCTCGACGGCTTCATGAACCATGCCGATGCGCTCGCCGAAAGCCTGCTCGAAAGCGGCATCTCCGCCATGAAGATCTGGCCGTTCGACCCGGCGGCGCAGGAAAACAAGGGCCTCTACATTACCGCCGCGCAGATGAAGCAGGCGATCGAGCCGTTCGAGAAGATCCGGAAAGCCGTCGGCGACAAGATGGAGATCATGGTCGAGCTCCACTCGCTGTGGAACCTGCCGACCGCCAAGCAGATCGCACGTGCGCTGGAACCCTACAAGCCGACCTGGTACGAAGACCCGATCCGGATGAACTCGCCGCAGGCGCTGGCCGAATATGCCCGTTCCACCGACGTCTGGGTCTGCGCCAGCGAGACGCTGGGCTCGCGCTTCCCCTACAAGGACATGCTCGACCGCGACGCCATGCATGTCGTGATGGCCGATCTGTGCTGGACCGGCGGCCTCACCGAAGGCCGCAAGATCGCGGCGATGGCCGAGACCTATCACCGTCCCTTCGCGCCGCACGATTGCATCGGCCCGATCGGCTTCATCGCCGCCATCCACATGTCGTTCAGCCAGCCCAACACCTTGATCCAGGAATCGGTCCGCGCCTTCTACAAGGGCTGGTACAATGAGCTCGTCACCACGATGCCCGTGATCAAGGACGGCTACGTTTTCCCGATGGAAGGCCCCGGCCTTGGCGTCGACCTCCTGCCTGCTGTCTTCGAGCGCAGCGATCTCACCGTGCGCCGCTCCAACGTCTGAGGAATTCTTGAGATGAGCACCTCCCTCTTCGATCTCTCCGGCCGCACCGCGCTCGTGACCGGCTCCTCCCGCGGCCTCGGCCGCGCCATTGCCGAGGGCATGGCCAAGGCCGGCGCGAAGATCATCATCAACGGCGTCGATCCAAAGCGCGTCGAGCAGGCCGTCGCCGAGTTTCGCGCCGCCGGCTACCAGGCCGAAGGCGCGGCCTTCAACGTCACCGACGAGCCCGCGATCGTTGCCGCCTTCAACGACTTCGACAGACAAGGCATTGCGGTCGACATCGTCGTCAACAATGCCGGCATCCAGCACCGCAAGCCGCTGGTCGAGTTCACCACTGACGAATGGCGCAAGGTGATCGAGACCAACCTCACCAGCGCCTTCGTGATCGGTCGCGAGGCGGCCAAGCGCATGATCCCGCGCAAGCACGGCAAGATCATCAATATCGGCTCGCTCGGCAGCGAGCTGGCGCGCCCCACCATCGCGCCCTACACCGCGGCCAAGGGCGGCATCAAGAACCTCACGCGCTCGATGGCGGTGGAATGGGCCCAGCACGGCATCCAGGCCAATGCGATCGGCCCCGGCTACATGCTCACCGACATGAACGAGGCGCTGGTCAACAACGCCGATTTCAACAACTGGCTGATGGGCCGCATCCCCTCCAAGCGCTGGGGCAAGCCGGACGAGCTGGTGGGCGCGGCGATCTTCCTCGCCTCCGATGCCTCCACCTATGTCAACGGCCAGATCATCTATGTCGATGGCGGCATGATCGCCGCGATGTGATCCGCGAAGACAACGAAGGAGCAACCCATGCGCGCCGTCGTCATTCACGCCCCGAAGGACCTGCGGATCGATACCTATCCTGATCCCGCGCCCGGTCCGGGCGAGGTCCGCGTCAAGATCGCCAATGGCGGCATCTGCGGCTCCGACCTGCACTACTATCATCACGGCGGTTTCGGCGTCGTGCGCATCCAGCAGCCGATGGCGCTGGGCCACGAGATCGCCGGCGTGGTTGCGGCGGTCGGTGACGGCGTCACCAGCGTGAAATCAGGCACCCGCGTTGCGGTCAATCCGAGCAAGCCGTGCGGGACGTGCCTGCATTGCCAGGAAGGCATGCGCAACCAGTGCCTCGACATGCGCTTCCTCGGCAGCGCGATGCGCTTTCCTCATGTGCAGGGCGGCTTTCGCGAGTTCATCACGGTCGATGCGACGCAGGCCGTGCCGATCTCAGACAAGCTCTCGCTCGCGGAAGCCGCGGTGGCCGAGCCGCTCGCGGTGTGTCTGCATGCCGGCAAGCAGGCCGGCCCCCTGCTCGGCAAGCGCGTGCTGATCACCGGCTGCGGCCCGATCGGCGCGCTGATGATTTTGGTCTCGCGCTTCGGCGGTGCATCCGAAATCGTGGTGACTGATGTGGCCGACGCCCCGCTCGCGGTTGCGAAAAAGCTCGGCGCCACGCATGCCGTCAACGTCGCGACCAATGCCACCGCGCTCGATCCCTGGCGCGCCGGCAAGGGCGTGTTCGACACGCTGTTCGAGGCCTCCGGCAACCAGGCCGCGCTCCGCACCGCGCTCGACGTGCTCAGGCCCGGCGCAACCCTGGTGCAGCTCGGCCTCGGCGGCGAGATGACGCTGCCGATCAACTCGATCGTCGCCAAAGAATTGCAGCTCCGCGGCACCTTCCGCTTCGATCCCGAGTTCGAGCTGGCGGTGCGGCTGATGGGCGAAGGCCTGATCGACGTCAAGCCGCTGATCACGGCGACCATGCCGTTCGAAAACGCGGTCGCCGCCTTCGAGCTCGCCAGCGACCGTTCGCAGTCGATGAAGGTGCAGCTGACGTTCTAGGGCATGATCCGGGAAAGTGTGCAGCGGTTTTCCCTCGCGACAAACGCGTAACGCGTTTGCGCGGAGATCATGCTCAAACAATAAAGCTACTGGCTCTCGATCAGCCGGTCGCTGACCAGGCGGACCGCACCCCGCTTCCACGAATAGTCCGCGCCCATGCGCAGGCCGCTGTCGCCGCGCGTCAGCACCTCACCGGTCCTGGCATCGCGGAGCTGGAAGCCGAGCGTGTATTCGGTGCGGCTGACCCGCCGCACCACCCCGATCAGCGACTGGTCCGCACCTAGCTTTTGCGCGATCCCGGCCTCGCAGCCGCCACAGTCGCGCAAGGCGTGCACCTTCGTTGTCTCGCCGCTGACATCGACGATGCGGTAGCGGCCGGACTGGCTGAGCGACTCGCGCACGCTGGCGGTGACTTCGGCCAGATACGACGCATCCGACGTGGCCGACGCACCGCCTGACGCAGCAGTCGTGTCCTCGAGCTCGAACTCGAACACAGCCAGCGCGACCGGCGCGGGCGTAGCGAGCGCGGCCATCACCTCGCGGGAGACAAACATCTCGGCCCGCTCCCATGCTTCATCATTGTCGCCGCGGAAGGTGTAGAGCTTGTCCATCACGAGCTTTTTGGCGCCGACATCGATCACGGCGACCTTGGCCCATTGCACCAGCGTGCTGGTCTTCTGGATGCCGCCGATGACCTTGAACGCCGCGCCGTCCTGGGCCGATGGCGTGAGCCGGTAGCGACCGTCCGCACTGACATCCCGCCTGAGCGCAGCCATGAACGCCGACAGCCGCCGCTCGTGGGCCGCGGTCTGGTTGGCCGGCTCGGCAGACGTGTCGGTATAGCTGAAATCGTCCATGGCAACGCCGATGGCCTCGGCGCCGGCCGGCGAATGAGAGAGGACGAACAGGAGAACAGCAGCGAGAATCAACCGGGAGCGGTGCATGAACGCCTCGTGGGATGGAGCGGCCCCGCAAATCTGGACGGGTCGCCTGAGACCGCGCAGCCGTGACTGTCCCGACGAACGCCGGGAAAATTTCACGACGTTGCAGTGCAGTACGGCGGGAACGCTTCCCGCCGCCTGCGTTCTGCCGTTTAATACAGTGGCGACAATTCCGTTCGCATCAGGTGCCTGCCGATGTGGAACCGTCCGAGGTTCGATCTCAAGGTCCGTCTGACGCTGCGCGTGGCCGCCATATCGGCCGCCTGCTTCGCCGCGATCTCCGCCTATTTCCTTGTCACGGCTGACCGCGCGGCGCACGCGCGCAGCGACAGCATTGCCGCCATTGTGGCGAAGTCGCTGGAGCTGCAACAAGGCAAGATCCAGTGGGTGGCCGGCCCGCGCTCGGACTTTCCAAATCTTGATCCCGTCGCGGCCTATGTGATGACGCCCGGCCTGTGCCTGGCATTCCGTGGCCCCGGCGGCGACATGCTGCAGCGCTTCTGCAGCGGCGCGCCTGCCCCGGCGAGCCCGCCGCCGCAGGCCTTCGCCGCCTTCTACCGCAGCCTGTTCGACCCAGGCCGCGAGGCGGCGCGGCCGGTGATCGTGCGCGGCACGAAGCTCGGCGAGACCGTGGTCTCGGTCGATCCGGCGGTGCAGACTGCCGAGGCCTGGCACGAGGCCGGCCGTCTCATGATCGCGCTTGCGATCGCATTGCCGCTGCTGTGCGCGCTGGTCTACGCCGCGCTGGCGCGCGCGCTGCGGCCCACCCGGATGATCCGAACCGGTCTCGAACGCATCGCCGCCGGCGACCTCACGACGCGACTGCCGCCGTTCGACCTCGCCGAGCTCTCTGCCATCCGCGATGTCTTCAACCATCTCGCCCAAAGCCTCGACACCGCGCTTGCCGAGCGCAGCGAGCTGACGCGGAAACTGATCGCGCTCCAGGACGAGGAACGCCGCCATCTCGCCCGCGAGCTGCACGACGAGTTCGGCCAGTCGCTGGCCGCCATCCGCGCGCTGGCCTCCTCCGCCCGCCAGACTGCCGCGCAGGATTGCCCGTCCCTGCTGTCCGAATGCGACGGCATTTCGCGGACCGCAACCGGCATGATGGAGACGCTGCGCGGCACGCTGTTCCGGCTGCGGCCGCCCGACGTCGAGGAGCTCGGGCTTGTCGCCAGCCTCGAAGGCCTGGTCGCCGGCTGGAACGGGCGCAGCCACGGCGAGACGCGGTTTTCGATCCGTTTCGACGGCGCCTTCGAGATCCTGCCCGCCGCGGTCAGCGCCAACCTCTACCGCATCGTGCAGGAGGCCCTTACCAACGCCGCCAAGCATGCCGGCGCCACCAGGGTGAGTCTGGAATTGACGATGCGTCCCGACGAGATCGCGCTTGCGATCGACGATGACGGTCGGTCGAACGAGCCCGCCGCGAAATCGGGCATGGGCCTGCTCGGCATGCGCGAACGCGTCGCGGCGCTCCGCGGCCGGCTGAGCTTTGAAGCCGGACCGAACGGCGGCTCCGCCCTGCGTGTCGTCATTCCGCTCGAAGCCGTCGATCGGCAGTTCCTGGATCATGCGGCATGAGCGCGGGCGATGCGACCATCCTGCTGGTCGACGACCATTCGGTGGTCCGCGAGGGCTATCGCTCGGTGCTCGAGAAGCAGCCCGGCCTGCGTGTCGTCGCCGAAGCGTCCGACGGCGCGGAGGCCTACCGGCTGTACAAATCCGAGGCGCCGGATCTCGTCATCATGGATTTGAGTATGCCCGGCATCGGCGGCATCGAGGCCGTGAGGCGCATCCGGCAACGGGACAAGGGCGCAAAGATCCTCGTCTTCACCATGCACCAGAATGCCGGCTTTGCCGTGCAGGCGATCCGCGCCGGCGCGCGGGGCTATGTCACCAAGACCAGCCCGCCCGAGACCTTGGTGCGCGCGGTGATGGACGTGCTCGCCGGCAGGATCGCCATCAGCCCCGATATCGACCACGAGCTCGCACTGAGCCGGCTCGCCGGCGAGAGCTCGGCGGCGGACGTGCTCACGCCGCGCGAGTTCGAGGTGCTGCGGCTGCTGCTCGCCGAGAGGACGACGGACGAGATCGCCGAGACGCTGCACGTCAGCCCGAAGACGGTGGCGAACCTGCATTCCCTGATCAAGGACAAGCTCGGCGTCGGCTCCGACATCGAGCTGGTCCGCCTGGCGCTGCGCCAGGGATTGCTTACGCAGGTCGATCTCGGCGAAGCGTGATCGACGCCGAGAAGCGACCGATCATTCGCGCGCGACGACCGAGTCCAGCCATGCGCAGTTGAGCGGCGGCACGCGCGGATCGGCGACGCGCACGCCGCGCGCAGCCGCATCCATCCGCATGTCGCGCAGGCGCTTGCGCTGCTCCTCCGGCATGTTGAGCCGCTCGTGGCCCCACAGCGACGGGCCGTCGAACGTCTCGTGCGGCTGCCAGGTTTCGGGGTCGATGACGCGCCCGCCCCAGCCATATTCGATGAAGAAGCCGGAGGGCGTATTCACGTAGAACGACGTCATGTGGTCGTTGGTATGCCGGCCCAGCGTATAGACGACGCGACCATCTTCGAGCTGCGCGAGGTCGTAGCCCTGCCCGACATCGTCGAGGCTGCCGAGCTCGACCATGAAATGATGCATCGCCTTGCGCCCGGAGCCGACCATCGCAAAGGAGTGGTGGCGGCCGTTGACGTGGAAGAAATAGAGCCCGTAAGGCTTGAGTCCGAAATCCGAGACGTGGAAGCCGAGCACGTCCCGATAGAACGGCAACAGCGGCTCGACGTCCTCGACATTGAGCACGACGTGCCCCATGCCGAGCGCTCCGGTGCGGAAACCCGAGATCGGCCGACCCGGCTTGAACGGCTCGCTCGCGAGCTCCGGCTTGCAGAAGGCCTCCAGCCGGTTGCCGGCGGGATCAGCGAACGTGATCAGCTCGGCCACATGCCGTTCGTCGGCCAGCGCGCGCGAGCCGCGCGCGACCTTGACGCCGTGGCTTTCCAGTCGGCCCGCCAGCTGATCCAGTTCAGCGGTCGACGGCACCTCCCAGCCCATCACGGCCAGCCCGGCATCGCTGCTGCCGTCGACGATCAGCCGCTGCTTGCGATCGTCCATGCGGAAGGCGCGCATCTTGCCGCCTCGATCGACCTGCTGCATGCCGAGCAGCCCGGTCGCCATCCGGCCCCATTGGTCGAGCTGCGACGAGTTGATCCCGATATAGCCGAGCGCGGTGATTTCCATCGACGTTCTCCCAAAGGCATCGCCCCCGCTGCACTGCGGCGAACTTGATACCGGCCGCGCACGATCCTACGGTGACGTTCCGCAATCGCTTCGCGTTCGCAAAGACGATAATCGCGCAGCCGAGCGCCACAAGGGAGGAAATACGAAGTGTCCAAGGAGCGGACGCGGAACGGACAGCCGCGGCAGTCGGAGGGCGTCCGCGCCTTCAAGCGCGGGCTGGATGTGCTGCAGGAGGTCAACCGCTCCGGCGGCATTCGCGCCGGCGACGTCGCCCGCGCGCTCGACCTGCCCCGCCCGACCGTCTACCGCCTGCTCGAGACGCTGGAGGAACTCGGCTATGTCGCGCGCAGCGCCAGCGATGATCGTTTTCGCGTCACCCGGCTCGCCCTGAGCCTCGGCGATGGCTACGACCCCGGCGTGGTGATCTGCCAGGCGGCGGCGCCTTATCTCGCCGAGCTCAGCAAGACCCTGGTCTGGCCGGTCGACCTCTCGACTTACGAGAACGCCGCGATGGTGGTGCAGGAAACCACGCATTCGCGCAGCCCGCTCTCGATCGACCGCGGCATGATCGGCAAGCGCCTGCCGATGCTGCGAACCTCGGCCGGCCGCGCCTATCTCGCCGCCTGCCCGGCGCGCGAGCGCGATTTGATCATCAATCATCTGCGCCGCATCGATGAGGTCGACGACCGCCCCTTCCTCGACCAAAGCCGCCTCGATCAGATGATCGCCGAGACGCAGGCGCGCGGCTACGCGATCCGCATTGAAGGCGAATACAATCCCAAGACCGCCTCGATCGCCGTGCCGATCATCCGCGATGAAGTTGTGTTCGGCTGCATCTCGATTATCTGGATCCGGTCGGCGCTTTCGCTCGACGAAGCCCTCGCCGGGTTCGTCGCACCGCTGCGCGAAACGGCGGCCGCCATCTCGATCGAGTCCTAGGGTGCTCTGGACCCGGCACGCCGTTGTGAACTCACCGCCTGGGAGGACGCATCAAAAACGGCGCGGCATTGTGGGCTGAGCTGATCTCGCTGAGCGGCCATGCAGCTCCTGATCTGGTCCCGATCGGGAACATAAGCGGCGCAAAGCCGAAGGGCGTCTCCCATGCAGGCTTGGCGCTGGTCAGCCTCGCTCGGGCCGGACTGGGCCAGGGCCGGCGTGATCGTTGCGCTCAGCAAGGCAAGAACAAGACGAAATTGCATGGGAATACTCACTCTCTCGCGTTGGCGCTTGGCAAGGCTGGCGATGTCGTCCAGCGTCATGATGGAAGGTGAAGAAACGTCGCGATGGTCGTCTCGACGAGCAGATCGCGAGAAGTTTCCGGGTCGATCTCGGGGGCAATTCGATTCAGCAGCATCGGAAAGGCCGGCGGCTGATTCAGCGCAGCGTTGAGAAGCGCAAAGAACAGCGCGGGATGGCGACTGCGAATGATGCCTGCTTCAATACCGGCGGAAAAAAGCTGACGAACCGTCGCGTAGGCCGGACGCAGAAGTTGATCCGACACCAGCACGGCCCGCTCCGGCACTTCCGTGGCATGCCGAAGGACGAAATCCCTGACATCCGGATGCGCAGCATAGAAGGCGGCGATCGCGGAGATCACGCCGCAAAGCCGTTCACCGAGCGGGCGCTCGGAATCGCAGGCGATCTCCTGGACGCCGGCCATGGCCGGAAGCCCAAGCGCGACGACTCGATCGAGGCACGCCTCCCAGAGCGCAGCCTTGTTGCCGAAATGAACGCGAACAAGGTTGGCGCTGACATTGGCAGCCGCAGCAACGCTGCGCAGATCGGCGCCATCGAAACCATGGCAGGCAAACGCATGGATGGCCGCCGCCAGGAGCGCCTCGCGGCCATCCGGCATATCCTTGCTACGGCGCCCTCGCGGGCGCGACGGCACAGCGGTCTTCCTTCTGGCTTTCACCATGATCACCTGCATATATGTTCAGATGTACATATACGCAATCGTACGCTCATTGCAAGAGCTGACCATGCGCGGGCCTTGTCCGGCCGAGACGTCCGCGCCCGAAGCGCATCTGTCCGCTGGACGGACACTCGGCGCAGCAGCGTTGAAGCGGCAGCCCGCCCGGGGACAAAGATGTCCCCATGCAAGATAAATCCGCCATTTCGGAATTCGATGTTGTCATCGTCGGCCGCGGCCCCGTTGGCGCCACGCTGGCCAATCTGCTTGGCCTTTGCGGCGTGCGGACGCTGGTACTGGAACGCGAGGCGCAGGCCTATCATCTGCCTCGCGCGGTGCATTTCGACGACGAATGCATGCGCGTATTCCAGACCATTGGCCTTGCCGATGCGATCCTGCCACATGTCATCCTCAGCCCCGGCATGCTCTTCCTCGACGCCAACGGCACGATGTTGCTGGATTGGTCGCGCCCGCAGACGCCGACGCCGATGGGCTGGCATCTCAGCTACCGCTTCCACCAGCCCGATCTGGAGGACGTGCTGATCGGCGGCCTTTCGCGCTGGCCGCATGTCACCTTGCGCAGCCGCTGCGAGGTGTTCGCGCTGGACCAGGACGAGACCGGCGTGCGCGTCCGCTATGAGGATCTCTCCAACGGCACGCTCAACGAGGTCCGCGCCGGCTATGTGATCGGCTGCGACGGCGCACGCTCTCTGGTTCGCCGCTTCATCGGCTCCGGGATGGATGATCTCGGCTTCCACGAGCGCTGGCTTGTGATCGACGTCCTGCTCAAGCGCGCGCGCGACGATCTCGGCGACTACAGCCTCCAGCACTGCGATCCCAGGCGGCCGGCGACCTATGTTCGCGGCACCGGCACGCGACGCCGCTGGGAGATCACGGTCCTTCCGGACGAAGATTCGAACGACGTCGCGCAGCCGGCAAAGGTCTGGGAACTGCTGTCGCGCTGGATTACGCCCGACGATGCCGAGCTCGAACGGGCCGCGGTCTACACTTTTCATTCGGCGATCGCGCAGCAATGGCGGAGCGGTCGGCTGCTGCTTGCGGGCGACTCCGCGCACCAGACCCCGCCCTTCCTCGGCCAGGGCATGTGCGCCGGCATCCGCGATGCCGCCAACCTCGCCTGGAAGCTCGCCGACGTCATCCGCGGCGGCGCGAGCACCGATCTCCTCGACACCTATCAGAGCGAACGGCTGCCGCACGTGCGCGAGTTCATCGAGCTCGCCATTCGCCTCGGCGGTGTCATCAACACCAAGGCGATCGAGGCCGGCCTTGCCGCCGGCGAAGCGCGCGAGAACGCGCCGGTCAGGCTGGAAGTGAAGAAGCCCCTGCTCGGGCCCGGGCTCGCGTTCGGCGACCTGCTGCTGGCCGGACATCTCGCACCGCAGTTCATGCTGAGCGACGGACGCCGCAGCGACGACCGGACCGGCTATCATCATGTGCTGCTCGTCGAGACCGCGGCCGCACTGCCCTCGCGCCTCGCGCTGTCGCAGGCGGGGATCGAGATCCTTGCCGACGACGACGCCGAAGGCGTCGGAGACTGGCTGCGTGAGCACGGCATCGTCGCCGCACTGGCTCGTCCCGACCGCTACATCCGCGGCACCGCCCGCAACGAGACCGAGCTCGAACGGCTCGTCGCCGCCGTCATTCCTGCAACCCAAATTCCTCCAGCCCAAGCGCCGTCCGCGGCCTGATCGAACCCACTTTCAAGGACATCTCATGAAGCTACTCTCATTCGTCGCCGGCGGACGCGCCTCCTTCGGGGCCGTCAAGGACAATGGCGTCGTCGATCTTGGCGCGCGCATGGCGCCCTGTGCCACGCTGCGGCAGCTGCTCGAAGCCGGTCGCCTCGCCGAGGCGGCGAAGATCGTCGCATCCGCTAACCCCGATCATCCGCTCGACAAGATCGCCTTCGCCCCCGTCATCCCCGATCCCGGCAAGATCATCTGCGTCGGCCTCAACTACCGCGACCACGTCGCCGAAACCGGTCGCACCGTCACCGAGAAGCCGGCGCTGTTCGTCCGCTTCCCTTGCAGCCAGGTCGGCCACCTCCAGCCCATCGTGAAGCCTGATGTGAGCGACGATTTCGACTATGAGGGCGAACTCGCGCTCGTCATCGGCAAACAAGGCCGGCACATTCCCGCGAGCCGTGCGCTCGACCATATCGCCGGTTATGCCTGCTACAACGAGGGCAGCATCCGCGACTGGCAGCGCCACACCAGCCAGTTCCTCGCCGGCAAGACTTTTGCCGAGAGCGGCAGCTTCGGCCCGTGGCTGGTAACGGCTGATGAAATTCCCGATCCGTCGAAGCTCAGCTTGCAGACGCGGCTCAACGGCGCCGTGGTGCAGGACACCACCACTGATCTCCTGATCACCGCCATCCCCGAGCTGATCGCCTACATCTCGACGATCTGCCCGCTCGTCCCCGGCGACGTCATCGTCACCGGCACACCCGGCGGCGTCGGCGCCAAGCGCACGCCGCCTTTGTGGATGCGCCCGGGCGACACCGTCGAGGTCGAGATCTCCGGCATCGGAATTTTGCGCAACAAGGTCATCGCCGAGGCGACCTGACCACC
This sequence comes from Bradyrhizobium sp. cir1, assembly GCF_014198245.1. Taxonomy (GTDB): domain Bacteria; phylum Pseudomonadota; class Alphaproteobacteria; order Rhizobiales; family Xanthobacteraceae; genus Bradyrhizobium. The sequence continues at coordinate 147,481 of NZ_JACIHE010000010.1, read as the reverse complement.
TCGACCGATCAATCAACGATAAAATCAGGAAACGCCATGACCACCATTCGCACGACATCTACCGCCTTCCTGCTGATCACACTGGCGCTCGCAAGCCTCCCCGCGCGCGCCGAGATCAAGGGCGACGCCATCCGCATCGGCGTGCTCACCGACATGAACGGCGTGTTCGCGACCGCGATGGGCCCGGGCTCGGTCGAGGCGGCGCGAATGGCGGCGGAGGAGTTCGGCGGCAAGATCAACGGCAAGCCGATCGAGATCTTGCAGGCCGATCACCAGAACAAGCCGGACCTTGCGGCCTCGCTCGCCCGCAAATGGTTCAGCGACGGCGTCCAGGCAATCGCCGACGGCGGCAGCTCGGGCGCTGCGCTCGCGGTGCAGGAGCTGGTGCGCGGCAACGGCAAGATCTTCCTCGTCTCCGGCGCCGGCGCCAACCAGCTCACCGACGACGCCTGCGCGCCGACCAGCGTGCAGTGGACCCAGGACGCCTATTCCACCGCGACAGCGGTCGTCTCCGGCATCATGCAGACCAGCAAGGAGCCATGGTTCTTCATCACCGGTGACTATGCCTTCGGCCATTCGATCGAGGCGACCGCGCGCGACCGCATCGCGGCGCTCGGCGGCAAGGTCGCCGGCAGCGTGAAGGCACAGCTTGGCACGCCCGATTACAGCTCCTTCCTGCTCCAGGCGCAGTCGTCGGGCGCCAAGATCCTCGCCATCAACGTCGCCGGCGACAATGCCACCGCGATCAAGCAGGCCGAGGAATTCGGCCTTGCCGCGCAGGGCATGAAGATCGTGCCGATGTCGTTTCAGAACGTCGACATCGAATCGGTCGGGCTGAAGGCTACGCGCGGTGACCTCATCGTCACCTCGTTCTTCGAGGACGTCTCGCCCGCTGCCCGAAAATTCTCGGATGCATTCTATGCGCGGCGCAAGGCGATGCCCTCGCAGATCCAGGCCGGCGTCTATTCCGCCGTGCGTCACTATCTGCAAGCGGTGAAGGACACCGACTCCGACGACAGCGCGGCCGTGATGGCCAAGATGAAGGCGACACCGGTGTCGGATGCCTACACCACCAACGGCCGCATCCGCGAGGACCAGCGCATGGTGCACGATCTCTATCTGGTGCAGGTCAAGACGCAGGAGGAATCCAGGGGCCCGTGGGACTTCGTCAAGCTGGTCGCGACGATCCCGCCCGACCAGGCCTTCCGCCCGCTCGACCGCAGCAAATGCAGCCTGGTCGGCAAATAGAGCGTTCTCAAGCGAAGTGGAACCGGTTCGCGTGAAGAAAACGCGTAAAAACAAGAATCAATCTCAGGCCAGATAGCGCGTCAGATACCCTTCCATCGCATAGAGCGCGCAGAGCGCGAGGCTCGACCACACGGCGGCACTGAAATACAGGAACATCCAGGTCAGCTCGCCCTTCCAGTGCGCGATGTCGTGGGTCACCACCCAGCGCGTCGCGACGTCATGCAGGCCTTCGAGCAGGCCGAGGAATTTGTTGCCCTCGGCGTGCCCTGCCCGCCAGCGGCTGAGATACATCGGCACGTCGACGGTGACGAGGAAGGCGAGGAAGCAGGCAATGCCGACGATGCCGGCGATCAGCGCCCAGCGCACCGCGCCCTGGAACTCCGGCATCAGGCGGCACAGCGCGATGCCGGCGAGGAAGAAGGTCACCGCCCACAGCGAGTTCTCGATCGCGTTGAAGAGGAAATTGGTCGTCACCACCGCGTACCAGGAGAAGCACTCCGCGATGATGATGACCGGCACGATCACGAGCGCGATGTTCACCGCCGTCTCGGCACCCGCCATCTTGCCGAGCTGATGCAGGATGATGGCCCATTGCGCGGCGAAGCAGACCTCGGCCACGGTCGCGACCGAGCGGCCGACGAAGACGCTGGAGAGCCAGGTGTCGAACAGGCAGATGCGCTGGACGTCGGCGCGTGGCAGCACCGAGCGGAAGGCGCAGCCGAACACGTAGCCGGCGCAGAGCAGGAACATCAGCCCGATATCGGAGCCGCCGCCGACACTGCCTGCAACCGTCGGGTAGAACTCGCGGTACAGCATGAACCAGACGAGGATGTTGGCGCTGCTCACAAGCGTCAGCGACCCCCACCACCACGCGAGGGGATTTGACCGCGCCTGCCACTGCAACATGATGAATCGCTCCGCTTTAATCGACGTGACATCTAGCGGTAGCAATTCTGTCATAATTCAGTAGCACGACGCGACAGAAATCGATGTCATGATACTGTCATAATAGCACTGCGCGCTGGCATAATCGCGAAAGCGGCTGCGCTCCCCTCCGTTTCAAGTTCGTTCCAGGGACACCTATCCGGAGCCCCTGGAATCATGCGGGGACTTATCTCTTCATCCCCGCCACATACGCCGCGAGCTTATCCAGCGTCTGGTAGCCGTATTCGACGGCGCCGAAGCCGATCATGCCGTCGCGCTGTTCGGTGCTCGAGGCCAGCTGCCGCATCATCAGCACCGTCTTGCCGTTACTCTGTTCGGCGAACGTGAGGGTGAAGCGGAACATGCCGGGATCATCATCCTGGTCGACGCCGTGATCCATCTCCATCAAGGACGGCCGCTCGATGCGGCGGAAACGCATGCGGTTCGGATAGACCGTCCCGTCCGGGCCGATCATATTGAAGCGCCAGACGCCGCCGACGCGGACGTCGATCTCGAAGGTCTCGACCTTGAAGCCCTTCGGCCCGAACCATTGCGGCAGATGCTTCGGGTCGGACCACGCCTCGAACACCAGGTCGCGCGGCGCGTCGATCACGCGCGACATCACGATCTCGCGGTCGAGCGACCATTGCGACAAGGCGGGATTGGCAGAATTCGTCATCACTCGGAACCTTTCTTCTTGGTTGTACGTGACGGCCGCTTGGCGGCCGCCCTCTCCTTCTTCAGCTTCATCACATAGGCTTCGAACCGGTCGAGCCGCGCCTCCCAGATCGCGCGCTGCTGCTGGAACCAGTCTTCCGCGCCGACAAGCGCGTCCGGACTGAGCCGGCAGGTGCGCACCCGGCCGGACTTCTCCGACTCGACCAGCCCGCTCGCCTCGAGCACGTGGATGTGTTTCATGAAACTCGGCAGCGCCATGTCGAAGGGATCCGCGAGTTCGCCGACCGAAGCCTCGCCGGCGCACAGCCGCATCACGATCGCCCGCCGCGTCGGATCGGCAAGGGCTGCGAAGATCTGGTCGAGCCGGGATAATTGGTTAGCCATGGAGCTAACTATATGATCCCCGAGCGATGGGTGTCAATAATTGTTAGCTGATCGGCTAAGTTAAACTTCATAGCCCGCCACGCGGAACCCACAACGCGGAATCGTGAATTGGGACACGGGCCCCTCCCCGCTAAAAGACGGTCGGGGGCGCACAAGCATCAATCATTCGAGCACGTTCCGCCTGCTGTCATGTCATCCCCGATCACCCGGCGAAGCTTCGCCCGGGCCGCGCTCATTCCTCTTGCGATCGCGCTTGGCCCGCGCCGCGCATCTGCGGATTCCGACATGATCGCGCAGTTGCGCGACATCGTCGCTGCCGAGCTCGCGCCGACCGCGACGCCGGATCATCCGGGCGGCCTCGCCGCTGCGCTCTATGCCGGCCGCCATGTCGAGTTCTTCACCTATGGCTTTGCCGACGACACCACACGACGGCCGGTGACGCCCGATACGCTGTTCAACCTCGCCTCGCTGCGCAAGGCGTTCGAGGCAACGCTGGTCGCGCTCGGTACGCTTCGCGGCGAGCTGCGGCTCGACGATCCCTTGCAAAAATATCTTCCGGAGCTTGATGGCGACGACATCCGCCGCGTCACCGTCGGCGAGCTCGTCACCCATACGTCGGGGCTGCTGCTGCCGACCGACCATCCGCCCTGGCCGAACGAGCAGTTTTCGCGCCCGCAGTTCATCGAGATGCTCAACGCGTGGAGACCGCAGGCTGGCGAGCAGCCCGGCAAGCAACGCATCTACAGCCACGCCGGCTACGTGCTGCTCCAGCTCGTGCTCGAAAATTGCTACCGCGCGCCGATCGCAACGCTGTTCCAGCAGCGCATCCTTGGACCGCTCGGCATGACCGCGACCTCTCTGCCGGAGCGAGGCGAGGACAACCGCGCCGTCATGGACGCGGCCTGGATGCAGCGCGTGGTCCAGGGCTATTCGGATCAGGGCATGGCGATCGGCCCGATCGGCAGCCAGCAGAGCTATTTCGATTTTCCCGGCACCGGCCAGATGTTTTCGTCTGCGCGGGATCTTTCGACCTTCGTCGCGGCCTGCCTCGACAGCCGCTCGGTCGACCCGCATCTGCGCGAGGCGCTGCGGATGACGCAGCACGAGACCTTCCGCGTCGACGAGACATTCGGGCAAGGCATGGCCTGGGAGACCGTGCGCCTGCCCGGCGTCACAATCGTCGACAAGCCGGGCGGGCTCAACAATGCCTCCGGCTATCTCGGCCTCGTGCCAGCACGGCGGATCGGCATCGTGCTGCTCGCCAATCGCGGCGAATATCCGCACGAGATCGCGCGCTACAAGATCCTTCCCGCCCTCGCGCATCTGGTCGCCTCGCACGGTGGCTGAGCTCAAAAGCAGAAAGCCCAAGCTCAAGCATGATCCGGAAAAGTGCGAAGCGGTTTTCCGGAAAGATCATGCGTCAACAACAACCTAAAGCGCGATGACGATTGATCCCAATCTCATCGCGCTTTAGGCCGGGGCTTTCCACGCCAGATCCGCAAGCGGGATGAAGCTCAGTACCTGGCGACGACAGGTCCGCCGAACTTGTAGTTCACGCCGACACGCACGATGTCCGACTTGATGTCTACCGAATGGGTGTAGACATTGCTCGGGAATGCGACGGCGAAGGAAGCAAGGTTCGTGCTGGTCGTGCTGGCGCGGCCGAGATCGACATGGAGATATTCGGCCTTGAGCGACCAGCCGCCGCCGAACGCATATTCAGTGCCGACGCCCGCGGTCCAGCCGACGCGCGTATCGCGGATCGCCGCAGATTCCGTTGCGGCCGCGAACGTGTCCGTGAAGTTGAAATTGCCCTTCACCTCGGCAATGGCCGCACCGCCCGTGGCGTAGAGCAGCCAGGTCGGGGCGGCGAGGAAGCCGATGCGGCCGCGGATGGTCGCGAGCCAGTCGGCCGAGACGGACGACGACACCGTAAAGCCGGTCGGTGCGCAGCAGGGATAGAGCGCCGATCCGGTCACGCTGCCCTTGAAGCCGAGATAGTTGATGTCGCCTTCGAGGCCGAGCACGGCGTGGTTGACCTGCCAGTTGTAGCCCGCGGTGAAGCCGCCGGTCACGCTGGAGCTGTTGAGGCTCTGGGCGCCGACGGTGTTGATGGCGGGGACGCTGCTGGTCGCGAAATAGCCGGTCGGCGAATACACGGTCGAGGTGGTCGGATCGGCGCTGCCCCACTGCCCGCCGACGTTGGCGCCGACATAGAAGCCGGTCCAGTCATAGGCCGGGGCCATCACCGGCGCCTTGGTGTAGCGCGCCGCGAGGTCGGCGGCCTGCACGGAGGCGGTGCCGAGCACAAGCGATGCGACCGCCAGCAAAAACTTCTTCATTCCAGTCTCCTTGCCCACGCGACAAAATTCGCGTTTCGAATGCGCGCGGGCGGAAGGCATCCGGCGCAGGTCGGGCATAGGCCGCGAGCCCCGTAACGTCTTGGGCTGCGGCGAAGTTCATAGGGACTGTGACGTAGTGTGCGCTCCGTCTCGTGCAAACGGATGACAGGTGTGGCCCACATGCCACTTATCTCGCCTCACCAGCGTCGCGCAACGCAGGCCCGCGTCGCACGACGACAAGGCCGCGCCAACGCGATTCGAATTTGCTCGACCTCAGACCGAACGCGTCAACCCGCCGTCGACGCGGATGTTCTGGCCGGTGATGTAGGCCGCGCCGTCGGACGCCAGGAACGAGATCGTCGCCGCGATCTCCTCGACCTTGCCGTAGCGCTGCATCGGTACGCTGTCGCGGCGCGCATCCGTCTGCGGCAGGCTGTCGATCCAGCCCGGCAGCACGTTGTTCATGCGGATGTTGTCGGCGGCGTGCGTGTCCGTGAAGATCTTGGTGAAGGCGGCTAGGCCGGCACGAAACACCGCCGAGGTCGGAAACATCGCGCTCGGCTCGAACGCCCAGGCGGTCGAGATGTTGATGATGGCCCCGCCCTTCTGCGCCTGCATCACCGGCGTCACCAGCCGGGTCGGACGGATCACGTTGAGCAGATAGGTGTCGAGGCCGGTGTGCCACTGCTCGTCGGTGATCTCCGTGATCGGCGCGCGGGGCCCGTGGCCCGCACTGTTGACGAGCACGTCGATGCGTCCCCATTTGGCAAGCGCGCCGTCGACGAGGCGCTTCAGGTCGTCGTTCGACTTGTTCGAGCCGGTGACACCGAGGCCGCCGAGCTCGGTCGCCAGCGCCTCGCCCTTGCCGGAGGACGACAGGATCGCGACGCGGAAGCCGTCCGCCGCCAGCCGGCGCGCAGCCCCCGCCCCCATGCCGCTGCCGCCCGCGGTGACGAGTGCAACCTTCTCTGCTGCCATGTCCGTTCATCCCTTGAGTTGAGGCGAGCCGCAGGCTCGGCCTATCATGGGGCCTTCTACCGCCAGACCTGTCGGCTGGTCCACCGCCCGAAGGCATCCGTCATGAGCGATTTGCAGATCCGCAACCTGCGCCCGGAGGAAATCTCGCTCGCCATCGACTGGGCCGCGGCCGAAGGCTGGAATCCGGGCTTGGCCGATGCCGCCTGCTTCGCGGTTCCCGACGCGCAAGGCTTCCTCGTCGGCGAGATCGACGGCGAGCCGGTCGCGACCGTCTCCTGCGTCAATTACGATGACCGCTTCGCCTTCCTCGGCTTCTACATCGTGCGCGCCGACCTCCGCGGCGCGGGCCACGGCCTGCGCATCTGGAACGCGGCGATTGCGCATGCGGGCGCTCGCGTGATCGGGCTCGACGGCGTCGTCGCGCAGCAGGACAACTACAAAAAATCCGGCTTCCGGCTTGCCTACGCCAATATCCGCTACGGCGGCACGGTTGCCGCGCTACCGGCGCCTGCTGATGTCATCGCGCTAGACAAAGTCCCGTTCGCACTTGTCGAAGCCGACGATGCAACGGTCTTCCCGGCCGCACGCGCGGCCTTCCTGCGCGCGTGGATCAACACACGAGGTCACGTCGGCCGTGCACTGATGCGCGACGGCAGGCTCGCCGCATGGGGCGTGATCCGCCCGTGCCGGACGGGCTGCAAGATCGGCCCACTCGTCGCCGACGATCGCACGGCGGCGGAAACGATCATGCAGGCGTTGCTGGCAAGCGCTGGCGGCGGCGAAATCTTCCTCGATGTCCCCGCCGTCAATCGCGAGGCGATCGCGCTCGCGGAAGCACTCGGCCTCAAGCCGGTGTTCGAGACGGCGCGGATGTACACAGGACCGATCCCGCCGCTGCGGATCGACCGCGTCTTCGGCGTGACCAGCTTTGAACTCGGCTAGCTCTACTCAGTAGCAGCGCATGATGTTGACGGTGTGCTCGCCGCCGCCGCGGCCGGGCACCGTCACCTGCTCGGTCGGGCAGCTCGGCACATAGGGCCGGTCGGACGGCACCACGTTGGGCGGGAAGCGATGCGCCCAGTCCCAGGGAACGTCATAGGTGTAGGTGTAGCGCACGTCGTTCGAGAGCGGCTGTCCGGCATCGCCGAAGGGCTGGCTGTAGGTCGCACCGTCGTAGAAGAACCCGCCTCCGCCCGGCCAGTAGACGAAGGGATTGTTGCGACGATGGAATCGCGCCCCTGGCGCCATAGGCGGACGCGCAGCAGTCGGTGGCACGGCAGCACCGGCCATACCATGCGGCGCGGCCCCGCCAGGTCTGGCAAAACTGTCGCTGGGGCTAAGGAACAGCGCGGCTGCGCTGAGCGAGGCAAATAGCGCCGCAAGGGATCTGCCATGTGATCTGGACATCATGATACGCACCAACTCGTTTGGCTTCGCGATAGCTCCCCGCTGCACGCTAGGCCGGGCCGTCGGTCCGCCGCAAACGTATTATTAATTATTGGTTAAGGCACGGGATTAACGGGGAACCCGGTGTGGCAAGACGCCCCCCTTGGATGGCCGGTTTCGACCGCTTCGTTCCCCGGAATCCCATTCATAACGAGTTGATCGGAGTTGATCGCTCCCGCCGGATGCGTCCGGAACGCCACCTTGCCGCGGTTGTTGGCCCGGACAAGAAAGCAAGGAGCATCTCAATGCAGAACAAGTCGAAACTCCTCTGCCTGATCACGGCATCGCTCGTCGCCGGCACGACAGCCGCATCGGCGCAGGGCTACGACTGGAACGGGCCGCGGGCCGGCTGGGACCGCACCGCCCCCGCTTATGAACCCGTCCAGCCGCGCGCCTACTATCCGGACCCCATCGGGCCGTATGGCCCGCTCAATGGCAGCAGCCATCCGGCGCCGAGCTCGACCCAGGGCGATGTCGGCCCTGACGGCAACAACAACGGCACGCTGACCGGCCATTACCGCTGGTAGCCTCACCTGCAACGAGGCCCGTCGCCCTTGCGGGGCGGCGGGCCTTTTCTGTGTCAATGCTCCTGCAGCTGCTTGCGCAGCCACTCGAGCATATCAGGCGAAGCTCCGGTGCCCTGGGTCACGATGGCGGTGTTGCCACCGCTGCGGCGATAGACCGTGGTGCGCCCGGGCTCCTTCTCGATCCTGACCTCGGCCTGCGCCGGATCGCCGCTTTGCGTGATGACCGAAGTCCCGTTCTCGTCCTGCACCACCGTGGTGTGACCGTCGGCAGCACCGGCCGGCGCCGCTGCGATCACGCTCATGAGTCCTATTCCGGATGCGAGTAGGAGCAATCTCATGTCACGCCTCCATCATCGGCCGAACTGGAAGATCGCCAGCCAGTTGAAACGTCCGAACTGCCTTACCGCTCCCGTGTTCATGTCGCCGATCTGAAGCAGGAGCGCATTGGTGGAGTTGCCGATCTGGGTGATGTCTGCGGTGTTGCTGAGGCCGGACTGACCGACCGCCGCGTTGGTGGTGCCGCCCATCTGGATCACATTGGCATAGTTGCGCACCCCGTTCTGGATGATGGTCGCATCCACCGTTCCCGTTCCGCCGATCTGGATCACCCGGGCAATGTTGATCCGGCTGTTCTCCTCGATCATGACAGGCTGTACGTCGTTGCCGAATTGCACGATCGTCTCGATGCTGACGTTCCGGTTCGTCATGCTGCGGTGGACGGATGCGGCCGACGCCTGCGTCGCCGCGCCGATCGTGGCGAGCAACGCTGCCAGCACCAAGAGCTGCTTGCCATACCTCATCGTCTTCTCCCTTTGGCATGCCCAACGCCAATGAACCGGCTGCCGTCCTACGGGCTATGTTGAACAACCGTGGACGAGTTGATCATGCCAAACTGGGCGATAGCACCGGCATTCATGGCACCGAGCTGCGACAGCACACTGCTCGCCGACTGACCGGCCTGGCCGACAAACGCAAGGTTGTTTGAGCCCGTCTGCCCAACCAACGACGTCGTCGTTCCACCGAATTGCAGGATTCCGGTAGCGTTGTTGGTGCCGTTCTGGGTGACGGTCGCACTGGTGCTGCCGCCGATCATGAACACGCCCGCCATGTTGAGCTGGCTGTTCTGATTCAATACCACCGGAGGGCCGCCGACCGACACGATGGTCTTGATATCAGCGGTCTGCGCACCGGCCGATCCGATGCCTGCGCAATACAGCGTGAGAAATGCGCCAAAAGCGACGCCTGAAAAACGTCTCATGACCTGCCTCGCTTACCAAATTGGATCCGCAATCAAGGAGCCTGCTGCAAAATCGTAGATGAGTTCAGAATTCCGAGCTGAGCCAATGCAGCCGAGTTGCTCGCGCCGATCTGCCCGATCAGGCTCGTATTGGAACCGCCGACCTGGCCGCCGACCGCCGTATTCGACGCAGTCGCCGTGGTGCCGCCCTGCCCGATCGTCAATGAGTTGAGGGAGGCAAGCCCGCCCATCTGCACGGCCGTCGCTTGGTTGGTCGCTCCGAATTGCAGGACCGTCGCGGTATTGTTGGTCGCACCGCTCTGGCTGGTCGTGGACGTATTGGTCGCGCCGAACTGCAACACGCTCACCGAGTTGGCGGCCTGGGCATCGACAGCGCTCAGCGCGCTCAGCATGACGACTGTCGTGACGAGAAATTTGATGCGCATGTGATTTCCTCCGCAAGGTATCAACGATCTGCCGCCCCTTCAGGCGACCTGATCGCGGTCATTTCGAACATGGCCGTCGAGTATCGCCCGGACGCGCCGCTCGATGGACGCGCCCGGGCCGACACGGGGCTGACTTAGTGCTGAACGACGGTGCTCGAGTTCGCACCGAAGATGATGGAAAGCTGTCCGACCGCTGCGCTGTTGCTCGGCGGACCGCCGATCGACTGCTGCGTGATCGAGCTCGTGTTGTTGAAGAGGGCGATCTGGCCGGTGGTGGCAGTGTTGGAGGCGCCGACCTGGGTTACCGAGCTGCCGTTGTTGAGGGACGGAGTGGTCGTGCCCTGCATCGTGCTGGCGTTGTTCAGGATACCGAACTGGGCAGTGGTCGAGGAGTCATTCACGGTACCCTGCTGGTTCACCGAAGATCCGTTCACGACGCCAATCTGCAGAACGGTCGAGGTGTTGGCGGCCTGCGCCGCGGAGGACAGGGCGAGCACGGCAACGGAAGCAAAAAACAATTTACGCATGGAGTATTCCTTTCGGGCCAAGTTGTTTGACTGGGTTGGGATGCCGGTCCTGAAATGCGACTGACATCGTGGGAATACTCTGAACCGATCATGTGCCGCGCGACAGACTGCAGTTCATGCTAGTCGATACGGACTAGACGTTGCGCGGTTTCCTGCTCGAAAGCCGCACGATGCGCGGCTACCCCGCACCGGCGCGCGGCGCCCCCGCCTCGCGTCCCATGCTGTCGATCAGCCGCACCACCTCGACCGGCGACCGCAGCTCGAGCTTTCGCATCATCCGGGCGCGATGGACCTTCGCCGTCACCTCGCTCACGCCAAGCCTTGCCGCGATCTGCTTGGCGACGAGCCCCTCGGCCATCAGCATCATGATCTCGCGCTCGCGGCTCGTCAGCGTCTCGACCCGCTGCCGGGCATCGCGAACGGCGTCCTCGCGCTCCATCCGCCTGCGGTCGCGCTCGATGCCGTGCCTGATCGCATCGAGGAGCTCCTGCTCGCGAAAGGGCTTCGGCAGAAACTCGACCGCGCCGCGCTTCATCGCCTCGACCGAGACACGGACGTCGGAATAGCCGCTGATGAAGACGATCGGAATCGACACGCCCGTCTCGATAAGCCGGCGCTGCAGATCGAGACCGGTCGGCGAAGTCCCGGGAAAGCGAACGTCGAGCACGAGGCACGAGGGTCCGCCGGAAAAACTCTCGGCGAGAAACTCGTTGGTCGACGCGAACAACCTCACCCGGTGCCCGGTCTCCTCGCAGAGACTTCCAATCGCATTTCGAATCTGGACTTCGTCATCAACGACATAAACAGTGGCTTGGCCTGAATTCATTGCAACAAACTCCCCAACTTGGGCTCGATGGGCGAGCAACGAGCCCTCCAATCTTCTTGCAAACTAACAAAGTGCTCGAATGAATCTGCGAGGATCGAACGATCGGAGTCCGTCCACCGGTTCGACGTCTTAGGGCCAATGCTCGCTGGAGGCGAGTGAAGGCGTTCACAAATCGGGCCTCGTGATTGCAGGGATCTGGCCGCGCCACAGACGGCATCACGGCGAGGCGCGCTATCGCGAATGTGGCAATCCGGTATCTTGGCCGCAGCGTCGCCAACTGCGTCATGGCATTGCTACCCATGTGCCGCTGAACGCCGGCGACCAGCAGCGTCAGCCGGATCATACGGGACGTTCAGTCAGCTTATCGAGTTCGATACCGCGCGCATCGTATCGATACGACGGGTATGCACTTCCGGCAAATCACGAATCGTCGCACCCGCGGACTTTACTTCTGGATCATGCTGCGCACCCGACCGTCGCCCCGGCGAGAACGACATACTGACGTTCGATACTACGTTAGATGCTTTACAACCATAGCGAGCTTTCCATTTTTTCCCGATTCCCCGAAGCCATTTCAATCAGGCGGGTTTTGATATGCGATTTGTGCCAGCAATTGCCTTGCTCGGAACTGCATGCGGCCTTGCTGCGATCTACACCGCAGGGCCGACCGTCATCGCCGGCGCCGCCGGGAGCGCGGCAGACAAGGCAGCTCACGCCTATGACCAGACCAGGCGGTTGCTCGCGCCCGGCGGACGCGAGCCATCGACCTTCGGGTCGGACGCGCCGGTGCTCCGATATGCCGCGATCCAGCGCGGCAGCATCGAGCAGACCGTCACTGTCACCGGCGCCCTGCAGCCGGTCAAGACGATCGAAGTGGGTTCCCAGCTGTCCGGGCAGCTCGCCCGCGTCTATGTCGACTTCAACGACACCGTCGCCAAGGACCAGCCGCTGGCGCTGATCGATCCGCGCAGCTTCGCTGCCAAGGTCGACGAGGCCAGGGCTTCGCTCGCGGTCGCCAATTCCCTCGTCGACATCGCGCGCGCCAAGCTCGATCGCGCCAGGATCGATCTGCAGAACGCCAAAGGCAGCCGCGACTTGCTCGCCGCCAAGCTCGAGAGCGCCCAGGCGGTCAAGACCTCGGCGCAGAAGACCCTGCAGCGCAAGCTGGCGCTGCAGTCGCAAAACGTGGTCGCAACGACGACGGTCGACGACGCCCAGACCGAGTTCACGGCGCGTCTCGCCCAGGAGCGCGAGGCGGAGGTCATGATGTCTCTCAACGCCTACTCGGTGGATGGCGCGCAGGCCGATGTCCGCCGCATCGAAGCCGAGCTGCAGCAGGCCCGCATGGCGGTACCGGAGAAGGCGGCCGTTCTCGCCGCGGCCCAGGCCGATCTCGACCGCACCGTGATCCGTTCCCCGATCGATGGCGTCGTCGTCGGCAGGTTCGTCAACGAGGGCCAGACGCTCGCGGTCGGTCTGGAGTCGCGCACCACCTTCGTCGTCGCCCACCGCCTCGAAGACATGGAGATTCACGCCCAGGTCGATGAAGCCGATATCGGGCGCATCGCTCCCGGCCAACGCGCTCATTTTACGGTCGATGCCTACCCCGACCGCCGCTTCGAGGCCGTGGTGCGGCAGGTGCGCAAGGCGCCGCAGACCCAGCAGCACGTCGTGACCTACACCGTCGTGCTGTCGACCTCCAATCTCGATGGCGCACTGCTGCCCGGCATGACCGCGCTCGTGAAGATCGTGATCGAGCGGCAGGACGACGTGCTGAAAGTGCCGCTCGCAGCGCTGCGTTTCCAGCCGTCCGGCACGCGGCCGGACTCAGGCAGCGCGCACAGCGGCGTATGGGTGCGGACCGCCAACGGCGCGCTCCAGCACATCGCTGTGACGGTCGGCGCGGCCGGCACCGAACAGGTCGCGCTCAAGAGCGGCGATCTCGTCGAGGGCAGTCAGGTCGCCGTCGGTCAGGCGATCCGGCCGGCGGGCATGGAGTTTCTCGGAATCAGGTTCGGATCATGACCGCCCTGCCCCTCATCAGCCTCCGCTCCGTGTCCAGGACCTATCGCACAGACGGAATAGCAGTGACCGCGGTGCGCAACGTCAGCTTCGACATCGCGCCGGGCGAGATCGTCGCCGTGATGGGGCCGTCGGGCTCGGGCAAGTCGACGTTGATGAACATGATCGGGCTGCTCGACCTGCCCAGCGAGGGCGCGGTCCATTTGGAGGGCGCCAATGTCGCCGCGCTCTCGGAAGACCGCCGCTCGTCGCTGCGTGCCCGCAGCATCGGCTTCGTGTTCCAGTCGTACAACCTGCTGGCGCGCCACAATGCGGTCGAGAACGTCGCGCTGCCGCTGGTCTATTGCGGCGTCAGCCGCAAGGAACGTCTGGCCAGAGCCGAGCAGAGCCTTCAGGCCGTCGGCATGCTGCACCGGGCCCATCACTTTCCGCGGCAGCTCTCCGGCGGCGAGCAGCAGCGCGTCGCGATCGCGCGCGCGCTGATCGCCTCCCCGCTGATCGTGCTCGCCGACGAGCCGACCGGCGCGCTCGACAGCCGGACCGGCGCCGAGATCCTGGCGTTGTTCGCAGCCCTGAACCGGACCGGCCAGACCATCGTGATGATCACGCACGATCCCGGCATCGCGACGCAATGCCGCCGCACGATCCGCCTGCATGACGGCGAGCTCGTCAGCGACGAGACGGTGGCGGAGCTGCTGCCGAGACGGAGCGCTGCGTCATGACGATGCTCCAGGGATTTCAGATCGCTTTGCACGCCCTGCGGCTCAACCCGCTGCGCAGCTTCCTCACCATGCTCGGCATCGTGATCGGCGTCGCCTCCATCGTGACGGTGTTCGCGATCGGCTCCGGCGCACAGCTCCGCCTGCAGGAACAGATCCGCTCGATCGGCGCCAATGTGCTGATGATCACGCCGGGCGCGGTCTATCAGGGCGGCGTGCGCCTCAAGGACGGCAGCAAGCTGACGATGACCGAGGGCGACGTGCAGGCCATCCTCGAGCAAATTCCGGAAATCCAGGCAGCCGCCGGCTCGCTTGCCGGGACGGCGCAGGTCATCCACGAGGGCAAGAACTGGAACACCACCATCAACGGCACCACCACCGGTCACTTCATGGTACGCGACTGGCAGCTCGCCTCCGGGCGCTATTTTTCCGGCGCGGAGGAGTCGGGCGCCGGCAAGGTCGTGATCCTCGGCAGCACCGTCGCGCGCGAGTTGTTCGCCCCCGGCGACGATCCCATCGGCGCGCAGATCCGGATCATGAAGGTGCCGCTCGAAGTGGTCGGCGTGCTCGATCGCAAGGGCCCGGCGCAGGACGACGTCGCCTTCGTGCCGCTCAGCACGGCCAAGCTCCGCTTCCTCGGCAGCGCGAGCAACATCAACCGGGATTCGGTCGCCTACATCATCGCCAAGGTGGCCGCGGACGGTCAGATGGCGGGCGCGCGGGCGGAGATCGAAAGCCTGCTGCGGCAGCGGCACCGCATCCCTGCCGGCCAGGAGGACGACTTCAAGGTCCAGGATCCGGCCGCCGCCATGGAAGCGCAGCAGGGCGCGATCCGCACCGTGGCGCTTCTGCTCGTCGCCATCGCCTCGGTCTCGCTGCTCGTCGGCGGCATCAGCATCATGAACGTGATGATCGTGTCCGTCACCGAGCGCACGCGGGAGATCGGAATCCGCCGCGCGCTCGGCGGGCGGATGCGGGACATCCGCCTGCAGTTTCTCTGCGAAGCCCTCGTGCTCTGCCTGCTCGGCGGCGCCATCGGCGTCGCTGGCGGCATCACGCTCTCGATGACGGTCGCCCGCATGGCCGGATGGGTCACCTCGATCGACGGCGAGGCGATCGGCCTTGCCCTCGCCTTCTCGATCGCGACCGGCCTGATCTTCGGGTTTTACCCCGCCCACAAGGCGTCCAGGCTCAGCCCGATCGAGGCGCTGAAGACGGAGTGAGACGATGCCGGGGGCGGCCATAGCAACGAGAGGACCAGGGAGGAGCCAGTCATGAGTCCGGATCCGAAGGATTCGATCACGCCGACACCGCGCGAGCGTGAGCTGATGATGTTGATCGCGCGGGGGCTGCAGAACAAGAACATCGCCTACGAGCTGAAGATCTCGGAGAACACGGTGCGGGCGCATATCGGCAACATCATGCGCAAATACCGCCTGCAGAACCGGACCCAGATCGCGATCATCTATGCGCTGAAGACAGCCCCGCTTTCGCTGCGGCGCGATCTCACCAGGAACGGGGCAGGTCCGCCAACGGTCAAGCCGGCACAGGCGCTGGCGCAGAACCCGCGGATCCCGACCGCGCCGGAATAGCCACAACGCCTTGTGCAGCCCGCCGGGCAAAACACCCAAGCCCGGGGTCAAGGCAGCGGCATCGAAATAATTCTCTTTATTCGAATTCGGTTTTTTGTTAGATATTTCTCACTCCGGCCCAAGGAAGAGGGGCGTATCGCGATCGTCACGAACGCGGGCCGGGCGGCGGTGGACGCAAGTTACATCGGCGCGAAGGCCTTCGCAGGGCGGAGACGTGAGCGAAGGCATCGCGCACACGACCGATGTGATCAGCGTACGGCAAAATCGTGTGGTCCTGGCGCCCGGGGTCTGTGCGCCAAGTCTTGCGGTGATGTTGCGGCCCGACCGGGTCCGCGCATCAGTCATCTGCACGGCGACGGGGGCAATAGTGCATCGCTCCCCGGGGAGATCACGACATAAGCCGTAAAACCACTGCGCAGGGAAGGCCGGATGTTTGGCTTCACCTGTATGCCGCTGTGCAAATTCTTTGTTGCCACCTTTCGCACAGTGGACCGTGGGTGCCCGGCCGGCACCCGGTCTTCCCTGCGCCCTCTTTCAATTGAGGGTGAGACGACGAGGCAATGCTCGGGCGAAATGAGCCGCGAGAATGCGAAGCTGTGCCTGCGAGGGAGACGCGAATTGCAGAGCGATGCCGTCACTCCACACTCCGTCATTGCGAGGAGCCCTTGCGACGAAGCAATCCAGACTGCCTCCGCGGAAAGAGCCTGGATTGCTTCGCTGCGCTCGCAATGACGGTGTGGAAGCAGTTGCGCCCAAAAACGTCGGTCTCATGCCCCGAACGCAGCGGAGCGTCACTGCGTGCCGCACCGCGTCCGGGACACGAGAGTCATCCCCCTCCCCAGCCCTCTTGCCCCACAAACAGGCCTTGTAACAAAACTGTCATACAGCAAAACTAAACGATTACCGGGGGCCGCGGTCGGCGGCCATGCCGCCTCACCGCCAGGAGATTTCCATGCGCCGTTCACTGCTGTTGCTGTCCGCCGGACTGACAGTGCTGTCCACCGGACTTGCTTCCGCCCAGAACAATACCCCCCGCAACCTGATCCTGTTCATTCCGGACGGTCTGCGCGCGCTGAAAGTCACGCCCGAGACGGCACCGGCGATGGCCGAGGTCCGCGACAAGGGCGTCAACTTCAAGAATCCGCATTCGCTGTTCCCGACCTTCACCATGGCCAACGGCTCGGCGATGTCGACCGGCCATTATCTCGGCGACACCGGCGTGTTCTCGAACACGATCTGGACCAACTACACCTCGGTCCCGGCCGGCGACACCGTGGTCCCCTTCATCGAGAACGACGCCGTGCTCGGCGACATCGACGAGCATTTCAAGGGCGACTATCTCAACGAAGAGACGATCCTGAAGATGGCCCGCGACAAGGGCCTCAGCACCGCGGCGATCGGCAAGGTCGGCCCGACCTACCAGTTCGACCACACCGACAAGCCTGAAAAGGCGGGCCTGCACTCGGTCGTGTTCGACGATTCCACCGGAGGCAAGAACGGCGTTGCGCTGTCGGACGAGGTGAAGGCGGCGCTGACCAAGGCGGGCCTCCCCCTTGCCACGCCGCCGCGCGGCGACAACTCCAAGGCGGGCGATGCCAAGACGCCCGGCACCATTGTCGCCAACGTCGCGCAGCAGGCCTATTTCGCCGACGTCGCCGCCAAGGTGGTGCTGCCGATGTTCAAGGCGCGCAACAAGCCGTTCGTGCTGGTGTTCTGGTCGCGCGATCCCGACGGCAGCCAGCACAATACCGGCGACAGCCTCAACCAGATCCTGCCCGGCATCAACGGACCGACCTCGATGGCCGGCATCAAGAACGCCGACACCAACCTCGCCCAGCTGCGCAAGGCGCTCGACGAGCTTGGCCTTGCCGCCTCGACCAACATCATCGTCTCGGCCGACCACGGCTTCTCGACCATCTCCAAGGAAAGCAAGACCAGCCCCTCGGCCAAGGTCAGCTATGACGACACCCCGAAGGACTTCCTGCCGATGGGCTTCCTGGCGCTCGACCTCGCCAAGGCGCTCGACCTGCCGCTATTCGACCCCAACGACAAGAACGCGAAGATCGAGGGCAACAAGCATCCCAAGGCCGGCAACGGCGTGCTCGGCAAGGATCCGGAGAAGCCCGACCTCGTCGTCGCCACCAATGGCGGCTCGGACCTGATCTATCTGCCGAGCAAGGACAAGAAGCTGGCGGCGAAAACCATCAAGGCGCTGCTCGAGCAGGACTACGTTTCCGGCCTGTTCGTCGAGGACTCGCTCGGCCGTTTCCCCGGCACGCTGCCGCTGTCGAGCATCAATCTGCGCGGCAAGTCGGCGACGCCGACGCCCTCGATCGTCGTCAACTTCCGCTCCTATGCCAGCGATTGCGGCGAGGCGCCGACCAACTGCTCGGTGCAGGTCGCCGACACCGTGCTGCGCCAGGGCCAGGGCATGCATGGCAGCTTCAGCCGCGGCGACACCATGAACTTCATGGCCGCCATCGGCCCGGACTTCAAAGCCGGCTTCGTCGACGAGCTGCCGGTCAGCAATGCCGACGTCGGCATGACCGCGGCGCGGCTGATGGACCTGCGCGGCGCGCAGAACGGCGGCCTGGTCGGCCGCGTGATGTCGGAAGCCCTGCCCAACGGCATCGTGCCGAAGGCGTACAAGGCGGTTGAGAAGTCGAAGATGTCCGAGAACGGCCTTCAGACCGTGCTCAATGTCCAGCGCGTCGGCAGCCAGCGCTATTTCGACGCCGCCGGCTTCCTCGGCCGTACGTTGGGCCTCGAGCTTGAGGCCGGCAAACAAAAAACGGCGGGGAAATAATCCCGCCGCTTTCGCTCGCGCCTCGCAAGGGGCGCGAGAATATCTCCGTTGCTACATGCCGATGTCGAACACGTTCGGCAACTGGCCCGCCAGGGGCAGCGCGGTGGTGCCGAGGAACGTCGCCACCATCGCCATCAGGCGACGGTTGTTGTGGCGCTTGCCGCGCATCTGGCCGGCGATCCACTCCAGCATTTCGCTGTTGACCTTCGAAGCGTAGGACGGCGCCCAGCTCTCGATCTCGGTGTCGGCCGACAGCGCGACGCTGCGCGGCGGCACCTTCAGGCCCGAGGCGCTGGCGGCATAATGGGCAACGGCCTTGGCGAGCAGGTCGTCGAAGCGGCCGCCGTCGGTACGCTCGGTCGCGGCCTCGTTGATCTCGAACAGGACTTCGGCCTCGGTGCGGCTGACCGGCTGGTCGTTGACGGCGGTCGCGGTCAGGATACGGGCGCACCAGGCGGTGTCATCGGCATCGAGCGAGCGGGAAAAGTGGACCCGGCCCTTGGTGGTCGGGCCTTCGCCCGTAATCACGCCGTCGCGTACGATGGAGAGTGCGTGGGCCGCGGTATCGCGGCAGGACGGTTCGAGGGACGGCGACTCGACAGACTTAGGCGCAGCGGCAGACATAGTTCACTTCCAGATTTCTTCTGATCGGCCAGCATTTTCATGCCGGCGTAAAGGGGTGGTTAATGATTCGATACGGGGATCGCGACTTTTCTCAATGGTTGCCGATTAGTCGCTACGAGGACCATTTCGGTTCCGGAGAGCGTCGGGCGAGCGTGATGCGGCTCATAAAAGGCTTTATCGCGGCAATCGAGACCGGTGGAGATGTTTCGCCGCAGGTGCCGCTGTAACAGAAAAGTGCTAGGAGATCGGCTCTTCAGAGAAGAAATTCACATTTTACTTCAAGCGGTTCAGTCAGCGTTCACTTAAGCCCGGCAAGCCCCTATACTGACGGCGACGGCCAGAGACACATTCTCAAGCAAATTCAATGAGATGAGGTAGAACCATGACACTTCCGATCGGCACCACCGCCCCTGACTTCGAAGCCGAAACCACCGAAGGGAAGATCAAGTTCCACGACTGGATCGGCAACAGCTGGGCCCTCCTGTTTTCGCATCCCAAGGACTTCACGCCGGTTTGTACGACCGAACTCGGCGTGCTCGCCAAGCTGAAGCCGGAATTCGACAAGCGCGGCGTCAAGCTGATCGGCCTCTCGGTCGATCCGATCGATCGCCACGCCAAATGGGCCGAGGATATCAAGGAGACGCAAGGCGCTGCTCCCAACTATCCGCTGATCGGCGACACCGACTTCAACGTCTCGAAACTTTACGAGATGCTGCCGGCCTCGACCTCGGGCGATCCCCTCACCCGCACCCCCGCTGACAACCAGACCGTCCGCAACGTCTTCATCATCGGGCCGGACAAGAAGATCAAGCTGGTGCTGGTTTATCCGATGACCACGGGCCGGAACTTCCAGGAGATCCTGCGCGTCATCGACTCGCTCCAGCTTACCGCCAAGCACCGCGTCGCCACCCCGGCCGACTGGACGCAGGGCGAGGACGTCATCATCGCGGGCTCGGTCTCCAACGACGAGGCCAAGACGATCTACCCGCAGGGCTGGAAGGAGCCGAAGCCCTACATCCGCATCGTGCCGCAGCCGAAATGACTTTTGGCGGTTGCGGATAGCAACCGCAAAAAGTCATCCCGGGGCGATGCGTCAGCATCGAACCCGGGATCTCGAGATCCCCCGGTGCGCAATTGCGCACCTGAGGGGACCATCCCGGGATGACTGCGTCGAATTACGCCGCGTGCACGCGGTCCAGAAAGCCGTCGACCTCGGCCTTCAGCTGCAGGCTCTCGCCCGACAGCGCCTGGGCGGAGGCGAACATCCGGCTCGATGTCTCGCCGGTCTCGCTTGCGCCCTTGGCGGCGTGACGGACATTGACCGCGACATCGGCGGTGCCCGACGCCGCAGCGCGTACGCTGGCCGCGATGTTG
This sequence comes from Bradyrhizobium sp. cir1, assembly GCF_014198245.1. Classification (GTDB taxonomy): domain Bacteria; phylum Pseudomonadota; class Alphaproteobacteria; order Rhizobiales; family Xanthobacteraceae; genus Bradyrhizobium. Next base: position 126,781 of record NZ_JACIHE010000010.1, on the reverse strand, counting down.
TGGGTCGCGCTCCTCTGCTGCTCGACCGCAGCCGAGATCGAGCCCGCGATGTTGCTGATGCGCTCGATGGTCTGGCCGATCCCCTTGACGGCAGCAACCGACTCCTCGGTCGCAAGCTGCATGCTGGCGATCTGGTTCGAGATCTCCTCGGTCGCTTTTGCGGTCTGGCCGGCAAGCGTCTTGACCTCCTGAGCCACGACAGCGAAGCCGCGGCCGGCATCACCGGCGCGCGCGGCCTCGATGGTGGCATTCAGCGCCAGGAGGTTGGTCTGCTCCGCGATGGAGGTGATCAGCTTGACCACGTCGCCGATGCGCGAGCCCGCCTCGGAGAGCTGCGCGATACGCTGGTCGGTCGCCTCGGCCTGCCGCACCGCCTCGGCGGAGATCTCGTTCGATTCCTGCACGCGCCGGGTGATCTCGGAGATCGACTGGGACAGCTCGTCGGAAGCTGAGGCCGCCGAGCGGACGTGCTCGGAGGCGTCCTCGGAGGCCCCGGCCGATCGCGCCGAGAGATCGGCGGTGGAGCGCGCGGTGTCGGTGAGTTGCCGCGCGGCCCGTTCGAACTCGCCGGATGAGCTCAGCACCTTGTCCAGGATGCCGCCGACGCTGCCGCGGAACTCTTCGACGAAGTTGCGCAGCTCCGCCTTGCGCTGCTCGGCCGCGGCAGCCGTCGCCGCCGTCTGCTCGCTGCGCAGGCGCGCCCGCTCCAGCGAATTGCTCCTGAAGACCGCGACCGTGCGGGCGATCTCGCCGATCTCGTCGGCGCGGTCCTCGCAATCGATCTCGACGTCGCTCTGGCCGTTGGCGAGCGCCGTGAGCGAGCGCGTGACCGAGGTGAGCGGCCGGGTGACGCGGCGGACGATCAGCAGCGTGAGGACCAGGACCAGCAGCGCGGCAAGTCCGGCGGCGGCGGCCATGCTCGATATCGCCTGGGTCAGCATGTTCTCGAACTGGGCCATCGGGATGCCGACATACAGGATGCCGGCAACCTTGCCGGCCGCGTCGACGATCGGAAAATAGGCGGTCATGAACGACTTGCCGAACAGGACGGCCGGGCCCTTATAGGCCTCGCCACGGCGCAAGCCCGCCTGCGCCGGATGATCGGCGGCAAGCTGGGTGCCGACGGCGCGGTCGCCATTTTCCTTTTTTACATTGGTCGAGCGTCGCACGAACTGCCCGCTCGCATCGTCGAACACGAACAGGGTCGCATTGCCGCCGACATAGGACACCGCGCGATCGACGATCGCATGATCCCTAAAGTCGGGCATCCTGGGGACCTCGGCGCGCACGACCGCTCCATCCCTCACCGTGATCTTCACGTCCGGAGCCGTCTCGGCAAAGGCCAGCGCCAGCGTGCGCAAATTGACCTCGATGTCGCGCAGCGCGCGATCATTGAAGGCGGACGTGAGCGACCAGTAGCCGGCGCCTACCACCAGCGCCGTGTTGACGGCGATCAGCAGCACGGCTGACAGGACAGCCTTGGTGCCGAGCTTGAACTGCGGCAGGAACTTCGCCGTTGAAAGGTTGGACATGGATGGAATGACCCCCGTAATTCCTGCATGATAGTGCACCCCGGCTTACGGCGGCATTAACGACGGTTCACAGCGCGGAACCCGGCATCCTTTCCAAATCGTAAACGAGGACCTCGGCGATCCCGCCAAGGCCCCTGCCCGCGCCAAAGGAGCCGCGCACCGGTTCGAAGATCGCGAGCGACAGGCTGGACAGCTGGGCGCTCGAGCCGACCAGGCCCGACTGGGCCGGCGGCCTGCGCGAGAGCCGGACCCCGGGCGAGACTTCCGCCCGCGCGCCTGCGCAACTTCCTCAAGCACACCGCACGCGTCTACGTCGGCGAGCTCAGCCCGCGCCAACGCGAGCGCGCGCTCGCTGCCTACGCAAATATCCGCAAAGGTTGAGCGTTGCTTTGACACAATTATGAAACCCGCTATCGTCATCGGTCCATACAAACCGTGGGGGACGATATGGACGACGACAAGCCGATCACCGAACAGGCGATGGAGACGGTCACCACCGCCGTGGAAGCGACCAAGGACGCCGCTGTCACCGCCGTCAAGAAGGTGAAGAAGGCCGCCAAGAAGGTCGCGAAGAAAGTAGCGCCCAAGAAGGCAAAGAAGGCCAAGAAATCTTCGAAGAAGGCTGCAAAGAAGTCGGCGAAGAAAGCCGCCAAGAAGACCGCGAAGAAAGCGGTGAAGAAATCCGCGAAGAAGGCCACCAAGAAGAAAAAGAAGGCCAAGAAGTCCAAGCGCTGATCGTCGCGCGAAAAGCACGTCTCCGGGTGCGGGCGCGCCCGGAGACGGCTCCCGCGATACCCTACCCTCGCTTCTTGTCGGCGCGCCGGCCCGGGTGATGCTTGCCTTTCGGATCGCGGAATTCGCTGCGATGGCCGCGCCGGTCCTCGCTGTTGAAGCGCCGCCGCTTCTCCGGCGAGCCGAACGCCTTGATCACCTTCCTGCCGTTGACCTTCTTGATGACGTAGCCGCCCTCGGTCATCGAGAACGGCTCATCGAGCGTTCCCTTGTGGTCGAACTTGGTGCCACGGGGATGCTGGAACGGCTCGAACCAGGACGGATAGACGAAGTTCGACATCTCGAAACGGCCGACGCGGAAGGAGTCCTCCTCCACGGCGTCGCAGACCTCATAGGCATATTGCGTGTTCGGGTTCTTGTCGGCCCAGAGATTGGCCATGGGATCGAGCACCATCTCGAACAGCTCATGCGAGGCCGCCACGCTGAGGGGCTCGTCGCCCAGCGCCTTGACGAAAATTTTCGAGATCGGCTGGCCGCGATGTGTCAGCTCGTGGCGCCCGAGCATGTTCTTGTGCGAGGCGTCGTCGAAATAGACCAGCTGCCAGTCTGTCGCCTTCGGCTTCCGGGTGACGTACAGGTCGACCGGATAGCCCCACACCGGCAGGAAGTGCTTGTCGTAGCATTTTTGCAGTGCCGCGGTGAGCTCGGCCATTTTGCGGCCGCTGATCATCTCCTCCGCGTAGTTGATGCAGGCAATCCGGACCGGCTTCAGGGACCGGCCAAGCAGCGCGCGTCTGGCCTTCTTCATGGAAATCACCGCGTGAAGGGAAGCTGAAATGTGCTCAGCCTAGCACGGACGCGGCCCGCACGTCAGGGATGTATTCCGCCGCACCGCTCCACCCGCCTAGAACCGCCGGTTGACCACGAACACCGCGGCCGCACACGTCGCCATGCCGGCGATCGCCAGCGCATCGAGTTTTTCGCCGAACAGCAGATAGGCCATCAGCGCGGTCACGGCGGGCACAAGGTAGAACAGGCTCGCCACCGACGTCGCCGCGGCGTGGCGGATCAGCCAATACAGCAGCCCGATCGATCCGATCGAGAGCGCTACCGCGAGCCAGGCCAGCGCAAGCACGAACTCCCGCGTCCAGTGCACCACGCGGTCCTCAAACAGGAAGGCGCCGATCGCGAAGAAGATGGTGACGGCCACGTATTGCACGAGATTGCCGGCGCGCCAGTCGATGTGATTGCAATAGCGGCGCTGATAGAGCGTGCCGAGCGTGATGGAGATCAGCGAGACCACCGAGGCGAGCCAGCCGAGCCCGGCTTCGCCGGTCATGGAGCGATTGTGCAGGATCATCACCACGCCACCGAGACCGAGCACGAGGCCGCCCCATTGCACCGGCGTCACCTTCTCGCCGAGCCAGCGGTTGGCGATGGTCGAGGTCAGGATCGGTTGAAGGCCCGGAATCAGCGCGGAGAGCCCGGCCGGGATCGAATGGGCAATCGCGATCGCGGTGCCGCCGAGATAAAAGCCGTGGACGAGGATGCCGGCGACCGCACTGTGCACAATGCCAATCCGGTCGGGCCATTTCGGTCGGGCAATCGCGACGATGATCGCCATCAGGCCGACCACGATCGCCATGCGGATGGCGAGATAGGTCAAGGGATCGGCGTTGTTGACGACGTATTTGGTACCGATGAATCCGGTGCTCCAGAGCAGGACGAACAGGATCGGTGCGGCGCGGGCGGTCAGGGGTTCTTGATTATGGTTCATTGCCGCCCTCATTTGCCCCATGGGGGCCTATGCGGCAATGCGAATTTCAGGCACGGCGATGCTGCGCTGCGACGGACGTCGACTCAGCTCAGCCGCTCACCATTCTTCCGGACAGGGATCGATGATCTTCCAGAGCTCGACACCGTTCTTGATCTTCTTCATGTCGGTGGTGAGCCCGCCATTGCGGCGGATCCAGTCCTTCACCGTGTCGGGGTAGTAGGACATCAGGTCGGACGTCCCTTCCGTGCTGGTGACCTTGATGCCGAAGGTAAAGGCCTTGTCGTAATAGGCCTGGTGGAAGCCGAGGCTGGCGCGCGGCGTCACACAGATCTTGTTCATCGGCACCATGCCGAGCACCAGTGTGCAGGCCGAGTTGCAGATGCCGTCGATGATGACGCGCTCGCCCTTTTCGCGGACGCGCTTGTACTTGGCCTTGTACTCCTCGACATAGCCGCCATGGTCGCGAGTGATGTGCAGATCGGCCCGCGCCGGCGTCGTGGCGGCGAAGCAGAGCAACAGCAGGCTCAGAAGCGAGATGCGCATGACGAGGTAACGGTGAAACCTTGCGGGGACGGGCCGGCCTCAAAGAGCACCCCAGGCGACCGGCAGGAATCTCTAACCGAATTCTTCTTGGTCATACTTGTGTGGGGAATTCGTTAAGCATCCCGAAAAGGCCAAAAATGGGCAGACTTCGACCGCACTTCCGGCAATTCTGTCACACCCACCCGGGAATCGGTGGGATTAGCCCCTGATTCCGGCCGCCGGACGGGTGCCCTCGCGGCCCGAAATGGCTATAACGGCTGAGCTATTTGCGCGGGTTCCGGAGAATCGAGATGAACAAGTTGAAGCTTGTAGCCGCAGTTGCTGCCCTGTCAGCCGCAATCCTGGCCCCTGGCCTTGCGGAAGCAAATGGACATCACCGGTATCACCGCTCCTACGCCAACCCGCTGTCCTACCCGATCAGCTATCTGCACAATTACGGTCCGGGCATCACCCCCGGCACTTTCGCCTATTACGATGGCCCGGCGACCAACCACTGCTACCAGAGCGCGGCCGCCTATATCGGCCAGGACCGCCGCCGGCACCCCTGCTACTAAGGGGCGCCAACGCGTCCGCTGCGGGCGTCCTTATTTCGCGGCGCCCGACCGCAGCAACTGCTTCTCGATCTCATAGATCGGCAGCTTGACGAGGTCCTTGCTGACCTCGCCCTGAAGCGCCTTGCGCACGACGTCGGAATAGTCGGCGCGGATCATGCCGAGCGCACGCGGCGAGGCCACCATGGTCAGGGCCGAAGTCTCGCCCGAACTGACGGCGGCGTCGAGCCGGCCAGCGAGGCTGCGCAGGAAGGCGCGCTCGGCCTCATCGTGCCAATCGGTCTGCTCGACCGAACTGCGTGCACCGCCTACCGCACCGTGCAGCCGGCCCGGCGCATCGCTTCCTTGCGCGCTGGTCGAGGGATTGGGCTGCTCGTGCACCTCCCTGGTGTGGAGGTTCGGAAACATCTCGTCGCCGAGGTTTTCCAGAATGAGCGCCTTGCGCCCGTCGCAGACGACCAGCCAGTCACCCTTGTCAATTCTCATCTTGTCCATTGCACAGCTCCAATCAAACCGCGGGCCCCGGACCGATGCAGACGACCGTCCGGCCGCCCTTCGAATTTCGCGAAGGGCTGCCCACGACGACAAGACTAGGGAGGAAGGCGCGACGGCGAATTGCGCAGGATCAAGGACGGTGCGATGTCCGCGACGCAAGCGCCGCATGGCCACGGCAGCAAAGCTGAGCTAGTCTGGCAGCGTCAGGTCAGGCCCGCGGCGGAGTGGCTGAAGATTCGTTCATCAGCATTACATTTCGGTTCCGCCACAATTTGATCAGAACAACTTCGATATCCTGTATTGCGTAAGCGGAGGAAGACATCATGAATCTCAAGATTGGCCTCGTCGTCGCGTCTATGTTCGGTGCCCTTGCGGCATCGCCGGCGGCGTCCGCCATGCCCATTGCGCCTGCACCTGCTGTCCCGCAGATCTCCGACGTCGAGCAGGTCCGCATGGTCTGCGACGCCTGGGGGCGCTGCTGGTGGCGTCCGAACTATTATGGGTATTACGGCCCGCGGCCGTATTACGGGCCCCGATATTATGGGTATGGGCCCCGTGTCTACGGACCACGCTATGGATACTACGGCTACCGCCGCTGGTGATCAGAAGGGGGCCCTTGGGGCCCCTTCGCTTTTGCGAGATCACCCGTTTGGTCCGGCTGGAGCAATTCTAAAACTGATCTAGATCAAAGAGAAAATTCGTCGCGCCGTCATTCTAGGATAATGGCCGATTTGATTGTCTTTCGATGCCCTCAGACGGGCATGAACGTGCAGACGCATCTGGAAAAGCAGCAGCAGAGACCGGAGGGACAAAGCTTCGAGTCCTTCGCCTGTCCCGCTTGCACACGCCTCCATTTCATCGACCTCGTCACCGGCCAGCCGATGAGCCGAGAACGTTGATGGTGGCAATGATTCCGCGGACTTCATGGCATGATGTCCGCAATACTACGGCCCGGAATCCGGTTTACTGAAGCGGGATGTTTCGCCATTGATGGCAATGTACTGACGTTCATTTCATTGTCACATTGCAACAACCGGCCAGACGCATGTTCGATGCCCTCGTCCCGTCCTCCGCGCTTCAACTGATCGGCTTTGCCGATGTCGATGCCTTCAGGCCGATCGAGTCGATGGAGGATGCGAGAAGCATTCCGCTCGACGTTGCGAACTTCGCGGCCGCCCGGGCCGTCGTCTCCCTGCCGGCGTGCCGCATCATCGTGATGCGGTCCTTCGCGCGCATCCTCGACACCGCCTATCGCATGCCGGGCGGGATGATGATCCTGTCGATGACCGACGACCTTCAGGTCAACTCCAAGGGAATGGATCTCGACGCCCGCTTCTTCGTTGCGCTCCGCGGCAACGATGAATGCCATTTCGTCGAACCCCAGACCAATCATCACGCGATGATCATCTTCTCGCCCGGTCTGAAAGACCGGGGCTGGTTCGATCATGCCGACGATTTGCGGGCTTATGTCGCCAACCGGCCTGCCCTGCTCCATACGCGCCAGCTCGTGCTCGACATCCTGCGAACCGCGTCGGTGCAGCCGCTCCTGTTCGAGACCACCGAGGCCGCCGCCCATCTCCAGGAAGGGTTGCTGCTCGCGCTCGACGATCTGTTTCGGATCGGTGCGGGCCCGGACCGGAGTACCTCGGTCCAGGGCGGGCGGTCGACCAAACTGGTGCAGCGGATCGATGATTACGTCGCAGCCTATCCGACCGCTCCGATCTATACGGCCGATCTCGCCGGTGAGTTCGGTGTCTCGATCCGGACGCTCAGCGGGGCAGTCAGCAAGGTGCGTGGCATGAGCCTGCACCAGTACATTCGGCTGAAGCGACTGTGGGCGACCCGTGCCCGGCTCCTGAAGGGCGGCGGTGCCACCGTCTCCATCTGCGCGCGTGCCCAGGGCTTCCACCACATGGGCGAGTTCGCCGCGGCTTATCGTGCTACCTTCCACGAGACCCCTTCGGACACGCTGGCGCGCGGCCGGCAGAATGGCGGTAACACCGGCGGGGGTTGGCGCGCTCGGAAGGATTCGAACCTCCGACCCTCGGAATCGAAATCCGATGCTCTATCCAGCTGAGCTACGAGCGCCCCGGCCCGGGGACTGGGCCGTAACCACGAAGCGCCGGACCGTGGCTGGCGAGCCTGCGCACCGGGCGGCGTTCGGACGGGTTCGAATTAGCAGAGAGGCTGGCCAATAAAAAGCCCTTCCCGCCTCCATTGAGGCGGGTCACAGCCGGCTTGTCACCAGGTCGTGTTGAAGAGGCCGAAATGCGGCTGCTGTGCCACCATCATCGGCCGGCCATACTGCGGCCCACCATATTGTGGCGCACCATACTGCGGCGCCGGATGCGCCCTGACGACCTTGCGCTTGGGCTGGGCCCGGGCCGGAGAAGCAGCCGGTGCCTCCGCCTGAGCCGTCTTCTTGGCTGCGGCGGTATCGGCCTTCGAGCCCGGTGTGAACTGGGCGAACGTCTCGCGCACCCGCGCCTTGGCCGACATCTCGGCGAGAGCCGCCGACGTGGCGTCCTGCACCGGCGGCTGAGGCGCAACGACGGCAGCAGTCTTGACCGCTGGCGGGGCAATCGTCGGCTGGCTGGTGTCTAGCACGACACGCTCGGGCAGATGGCGATCGGACCGAATCCGGATCGACGGCTGGTCGTTGCTTGCGGTCGCGACGGCTGGCGTCACGGGCGAGGCCGGCACGACGAAGTGCACCGCAAACAGCAGGGTGAGCAACGCTCCGCCGACAAACATGAAATACCGAAAGATGGGCATTGGCCGCACTCCGCCCCCCGCAATCCCCGCGTGGGCTCTCCGCCTCAACAGGCGATACTTTGATTGGTTCCTGGCCCTGCCCTTCGGTTCAAATGGCGACGCCAAGTTTTTTGGCCAAGGCCAGAACGAGGCCGGAAACGGTAACTTTTCCGCTACCGGAAGATGCCGCCCTTCATGCCCGCCGTGCCGCAACCAGCGAACACCTTGCCTGGTCGGCATTGACGTTGACGTAGCCGAGCGGAATGCGCGCGAAGGTCTTGCGGCTCTTCATGCTGACCGTGTCGGGCAGCACCCGGCTGCGAGCGGTGAGAGGCGTGCCGTCACGGCGCACGAAAGCGCAGATGATCTCGACATCCCTTACGGCATAGTCATTGTCGTTTCGCAGCGTGAACGTCACCAGCGCCTTCGAGCCGAGGCCGCCGCGACGCCAGGTCTGCGAGGAAATCCTGAGACGATCGAGCTCTGCCGCAGCGGAAGCCGGGACTTCGGCCGTCGGCGAGACCGCCGTATCGCCCGGAGCAGCCGGCTCGACGGCTGCCACGCCTGATTTGACCGGCTCGGTGCTGTTGCCCTTGGAGAACGGCAGCAGCATCCAGATGCCGCAACCGACGATGACGGCCGCCAACAGCCACAGCAAGCCTCGGCCAAACGAGACGCTCGCAACCGTCACGGCCCGCGCCAGTCGCTCGCCGGTTCCTGCAAAGCGTCCCAACCCGATCCGGTGAAGCCTGGCGTTCATGGATGCATCACCAACGGTACCCCACTGCGTTTGCACGACGCAGCAGAGCACTTCTTACCTTAATTCGGGAGAGGAACTAAGGTTCCCGCGCTTCAGGCGAGTCGGCAGCGACGGTGGCGATCACCGGCCTGGGCCGCTAACATGCGCCGCAACATCGAAAGACCCTGTTGGGAGACTATGAAATGCCAATCGCCGTCACTTGGGATCACGTCCATCTGCGCAGCCCCGATCCGGAGGCCACAGCGGCGTGGCTGCGGGATATCCTCGGCGGCGAGATCGTGCGCGTGCCGGGACGGATCGACGTGAACCTCGGCGGCGCAAAAATCTTCATCGCGCCGCTCGAAGGCGACAATGCCGTCAATCCGCCGCCCCCGCACCCGCATCAGGGCCTCGACCATTTCGGTCTGACGGTGAAGGACATCGACGCCATTGCCGCCGAGATCAAGGCCAAGGGTGTCACCTTCACGCGCGAGCCGACGACGATCCGGCCCGGTGTGCGCATCTGCTTCATCCGCGGTCCCGAAGGCATCTCCATCGAGCTGCTCGAGCGCGACAAGAAATACACCTGACGCCGCGCAAGCCGCGTCAAGCAACAGCAAGATCAGGCGGAGTGCCGCCTGGCGCGCTCACGTCATGCTGCCGGGCATGAAGCAGCGGATGGTGACGCCCATGTAGCCGTAGATCGGCCACACCATGGTGCGCCCCACCCGGTTCGGCTCGGCGATCACGGCCTCCTCGGGCACATCGACCCAGACGAGTTCCTGCTGCTGGCCGTCAAGCACGTAGCCAAGGCGTGGGATGCGGACACGGTAATGACCGTCCTTACTCTCCCAGTCGGTATCAGAGAGCGCCGAACCGTCGGCATCGGAGCAGCACGGCCCCTTGCCGCTCCGCAGGCTGTCGAACCAGGCCTTCAAATCGGCATTGGTGTTGGCGAACTGACCCCGGTCACGGGCGTGCCCAAAGGGCGCCGCGAGCCCAATCAAGGCTACGGCGCATGCCAGCCTCGTCACGCTTCGCCAGCGTGTCGCGCTACCAATCCACTGTCGTTCGTTTTTGCAATTCGTGGGACGCGCACTGTACAGACGCGGCTCATCGCCGCCGGAATCGATCCAGTTGCTCACGTTCGTCTTGCTCCAGCACCCCGCGGCCAGTGCAACAATGGTTATGCATTTCGCGGGCCAACTTGATTCGCAACGTCTGGCCTCGCCGCATGATGAGACCGTCATATCGGCGTCACAGACAAGCCGGGACGAATACGGTCCATGGCACAGGCGGCTTGCCGGCCGGCAAACTGCCGCGTTGCGCGAGGGGATGTGCTTTGGCATAAAAGCCGTACCGGTTACGCCATTGGGCGATGGCGGCCGGCCTACGGGGCGTGATGAAGAACGGCCTCTATTCGATCCACGTCACGCTGCTCGATGGTCGAGTCGGCAAGGGCAGCGGCGTGATTCTTTTTCGCGACGGCAAGATTCTTGGCGGTGATGCCTATCTCTATTACACCGGCAGCTATGTGGTGAAGGACGACCGCACCTTCAAAGGCGAGGTGCTGGTGCAACGGCACACGTCACCTCGGGGCGACGACAATCCGCTGTTTGGCGGCCCTGCCCCAGTCGGCATTGGCGTCAGCGGGACCTACACAGATACCCGCGCGGAGATGACGGGGACGGCGCTGGTCGGCAAGGCCAGCCTGATTTTCGGCGCGACGCTGCACAAGCTTACCGACGTGGACTAGCTACTCCGCGGCCTGTTCCAGCGGCGCCGTGCGCGGCAAAATCATCTGGATGCGCGTACCGCCGCCCGGCTCGGAATCGAGATCGAGCCGACCGCCGAGCCGGTTGGTGACGATGCTGTAGACGATATGCAGCCCGAGACCGGTGCCGCCTTGGTCGCGCCGCGTCGTAAAGAACGGATCAAATGCGCGACGGCGGACGTCGAGCGACATGCCGCAGCCATTGTCGGAAAAGATGATCTCGACATTGTCCTTGCCGGACTCGCGCACCTGGATGTCGATGATCCCCGGGCGCCCGTCGGGAAAGGCGTGCGCCACCGAATTGAGAAACAGGTTGGTGAGCACCTGCCCGTACGGGCCGGGATAGCTGTTCATGGTCAGGTTGGTCTGGCAGTCGACGTTGAGGGTCAGGTTGTGTTTGCGCAGGCCCGGCCGCAGGCTCATCACCACCTGCTCGGTGAGGTCGCCGAGGTCGAAGGTGCGCTGGTCCGAATAGTTGCGGTCGGCCGCGACCTGCTTGAACGACTGGATCAACTCGGCGGCGCGGTTGAGATTGGAGACGAGCTGCGAGGACGCGTCGCGGCTGGTGTTGAGGAAGTCGTTGAGTGTGGAGCGGCGAAGCTCGCCGCGCTCGACTTCGGACGTGAACATCGCGGTCTTGCGCTCCAGCGCCGAGGCAACCGTGAGACTGATGCCGACGGGATTGTTGACCTCGTGCGCGACGCCGGCGACCAGCCGTCCGAGCGCGGCCAGCTTCTCCGCCTCGATCAGCGAGGCCTGCGTCTCGCGCAGATTGCGTAGCGCGGTCTCCGCCGATTCCTTGGCCTTGCGCATTTCCTGCTCGCCGCGCTTGCGCTCGCCGATGTCGAGCGCCACCGTGACGATTCGCTCGATCTCGCCATCGGCATCGAGCAGCGGCAGCTTGTTGACCAGCCATTGCCGCATGTTGCCGGCAGCGTCCTTGTACTCCTCCTCGTAGAAGCCCAGGCCCTTGCGCAGCTTGAGCACGCGCTTGTCGTTCTCGTCGGTCTTGGCCGCACCGTAACGCGACATCAGGTCGGCCGTGGTCCGGCCGAGCGCATCGGCCGGCTCGATGCCGAAGATGCCGGCCATGTAGCGGTTCATCAGCACGTAGCGCAGGTCGCGGTCCTTGACGTTGATGACAGCGGGCACGGTGTCGATGACCTGCTGGAGCAGGCGGCGGCCTTCAGCGATCGCGTCCTCCGCCCGCTTCTGGTCGGTGATGTCGCGCAGCGTGCCCTCGTAGCGGACGATGTTGCCCTGCTCGTCCCGCACGCCGGTGGCGCTGTCGGAGAGCCAGAGGATATCGCCGCTGCGCTGGCGCACCTGATACTCGAACTCGCGCACCATACCGTCGCGCGCCATCAGCCGCTGGTATTCGTCGCGCGCCTCGGGATGGACATAGATGGTGTGGGCGATGTCGTTGATGCTGTCGATCAGATGCTGCGGGCTGTCATAGCCCATCATCCGCGCCAGCGCCGGATTGGCGTTGAGGAGGTCGCCGGCCGGGGTCGTGACGTAGATACCGTCGACCGAACCCTCGAACAGTTTTCGATAGCTCTCTTCGGCGAGGCGTTGCTCGGTGAGCGCGCGCACCGCCGCCTCGCGCGCGGTGTCGGCCTCCTCCAGCGCGCGCCGGAACACTTCGGCCGCACGTGCGATGTCGCCGATCTCGTTGTCGAGATCGGCGGACGGGATCGAGGTGTCCTTCTGGCCGGCCGCAAGCGCGCGGATCGACCTAGCGATCTGGGCCAGCGGGCGCACCGTGCGCCGCACCACGAAGGCGGCCGCGACGATGCCGATCAGCACGCCGATGGAGCCGAGCACGATGCTCTGCCAGCGCGCCTCCGTCAGGGTGCGGGCAAAATCTCGCGACAGCACGTGGCCGCGCCTTGCGCTGACCTCGCGCAGCAATTCGGTGACGCGCCCGATCAGCCGGCCCTCGGTGCCCAGCACCTCGCGGTCGATGTCGGCGATCTGACGCTCGCGGACGGCGACCGCCATGATCGCCTCGGCATAATCGTTCACCGCCGCCTTGAGCTTGGGATCGGTGATATCCATCGCGCGCATGCCCTGTGCGGACTGCTCGGCCGCCGACGGATTGCGCGCGAGCAATCCGAGCGCGATCCGGCTCTGCGCCTCGGACAGGCGGGAGGCGAGCTCGCGATCGGCGGCGCCGGAGACCGCCGCGTCGAACTGGTCGCGCAGCGGCGGCAGGCCGGCAAGCAGCTGGGCGCGGCGGTCGATCAGCGTCGAGATCCGCTCGAGGCCATTGCGATAGGTCGCAAGCCGCTCGGTGACCCCGTCGATCATGTCCTGCTGCTCGGGCGCGAGCTCGATGCGGGTCTTCTTCAGGATGTCGCTGAGTGTCGAGGCCGCTTCCCCCACCTGCTTGAACTGGATACCGGCGCCGGGATCGGTCACGAAGTCGCGCGCGGCGAGCCGCAGCTCGTTCATGCGACGGTCGATGTCCTCGGCGAGGTCGCCGACGCTCTGCAGCCGCTGCAACTCGGCGAAGGTCGTGTCGATGTGCCGGATCGCAATCACGCTCGCGGTCGAGGTGACGATGATCACCGCCAGCACCAGGATGAAGCTTCCGAACGTCAGCTGGCCGATGGACAGCGAAAATATTCGCTTTTTCTCAGGGGGCGGCGTCAATTCGGCGGACATTGGTGCGTTGAGGACCGGGCTACTGGAAGCCCAATATACGACGTATTGCGGGCCCGGGGGAACATGCCTGCCGCCGCGGAATATCCTTAATATCGCAGGTCTCGGCCCGCCCTCCGCACCGGATTATGGCGTTTTGACGCTTGCCCGCCGCCCGGCCGGGATCGTCATGGCGGCGACGCCGAGGACGACGCAGGCGAGCCCAATCCAGGCGGTCCGGCTCAGGCTTTCGCCGAGGAAGGCGACGCTGATGGCGACCCCGATGGGGACGCGCAAGTAGGCCTGCGCAGTGGTGCCGACCGAGCCCAGGGTCTGGATCAGGCGGAAGTAGATCGCAAACGCCGCGGCGGTCGAGAAGGTCGCCAGCGCGAGCAGCGCCAGCACGGAGCCAAGTGAGGGCGACAGCGTCCAGGGCCGCTCGAGGAGCAGCGAGGCCGGGATCAGGACCGCCGCCCCCGCCAGCAGCGAGCCGGCCGCAGGGGCCATCGGATCAAGGCCCTTGAAGCTGCGGCCGAAGATCGCGGCGCAGGCGTAGCAGATGGCGGCGGCAACGATCGCGGCTTCCGCCACGAGGCCGCTGCCGATGTCATGGAAGGCATCGACGCCGACGATCAGCAGGATGCCGGCCATGCCGGCGACCACGCCGAACAGCTTTCGCGGTGTCGTCGCCTCGTGGCGGGTGACGACCGCCGTGAGCAGGAATGTGAAGATCGGTCCGGCCGAGTTGAGGATGGTGGCGAGCGCGGCATCGACATGACGCTCGCCCCAGGCGATCAGCGTCCAGGGGATGACGCTGTTGAGCACCGCCTGGAACGCGAAGCGCTGCCAGGTCGCGGCATCCATCGGCATCTTGATGCCGCGCGCCCGCATGACGATGAGCAGCAGCAGGCCGGCGATCGCGGTGCGCGCCGCGATCAGCGTGATCGGCGGGATGGTGGCGACGCCGAGCTTGATGAAGGTGTAGGAGCCGCCCCAGAGCGTTGCGAGCGCGACCAGCAGCGCCAGCTCGACGGCGATGTTGGTCTCCTGCCGGTTGTCCATCTTTGCGTCCCGTCCATTCACGATGGACGGAACCTAGTGCGTCCGCGCTCGCCAATACTTCGCTGCGTGTCGAAGTGTATCAGCCGACCGCGCCGACCTCGAACACCTCGCCGTCATAACCGGCCTCGCGGGGGATGCGGAGCTGGCGGCCGGTTTCGGTCCTGGTCATGACCGGCATCACCGTGACGATCGACAGGCCCTTGGCATGGTCGAGCGCGTCTTTCACGCTGCCCTGCTTGGCGAGCCGGATCAAATTGCGCGTGGTCGGGAACGGCAGCTTGAAGCGGCCGCTCTCGCCGCCCTCGACCGCCTCGCGGGGCGAGACCCAGATCGAGTCAGTCGACTCGCGGCCGTCATGCGCACCGAGCTGGTTGGGCGGCGCGGCGGCGAGGAAAAACCAGGTATCGAACCGTTTCGGCATGCCCTCCGGCGTGATCCAGTGCGCGTAAGGCACGAGCGTGTCGAGCGCGAGCTGGAGGCCGTTTTCAGCGAGGATGCTGAGGAAGCTGATCTTGTGCTCGTTGAGCGCGACGCGGTGCTTGTCCGCGATCTCGCCGGCGCGCCTGGCATCAACAGGCGTGCCCGTGTCCCTGGACCGCGCCAGCAGGATGCCGCTCTCCTCAAACGTCTCGCGGATCGCGGCGATACGAAAACCGCGGTCCGCTTCGCTGAGGCCTTCGCCGCCTGAATAGAGGTCGGCGCGGGCGACGATCTCGTTGTCGCCGGCATCGACGCTGCCGCCCGGAAACACCAGCGCGCCCGAGTTGAACTCGATCTGATGATGGCGAACCATCATGAAGACCTCGACCTCGCCGCGGCTCTTGCCGTCGGCCTTTGCGCCGTCGCGCAGCAGCAGGATCGTCGACGCCGGGCGTGATGCTGATGTCTCGGCCATGCGACTAACCCGCGGCGCTGGATTGCGGGCCGAGATTGGCGCGCTTGTCGAAACGGGCAACGCGCGACAGCAGATAGTCGACCTCGGCCTTCGCCGTCGCCGTCATCGTCGCGCCGGGCTTGCGCTGCGCGCTGGAGGCGATGATGCCGCGCTTCTGCAGCACGTATTTGCGCACGGTGAGGCCGACGCCGGGCTGCTGCTCGTAGCGGATCAGCGGCAGATGCGCATCGAACAGATCATGCGCGGCATCGCGCTTGCCGGCCTTGGAGAGGTTCACGACGTCGATCAGGAGCTCCGGGAAGGCGTAGCCGGTCATGGCACCGTCGGCGCCGCGCTCCATCTCGAAGTCCAGGAAGGTGCCGCCATTGCCGCACAGGATCGAGAGCGGGCGGAGCGAGCCGTCCTTCTGGAAGCCGCGCAGCGTCGAGATCTTCTCCAGGCCCGGCCAGTCCTCGTGCTTGAGCATCACGCAGTTCGGATTGTCCATGACGATCTTGCGGATCACGGCGGGGGTGAACACGACCTGCAAGGTCAGCGGATAATCCTGAAGCACCCAGGGCACATCAGGGCCGATCGCTTCCGCGGCCTGCTTGAAATAGCCGACGATCTGGTCGTCGGTGCGAAGCGACGGCGGCGGCGCAATCATCACGCCGGCCGCGCCCGCATCCATCGAGGCCTTCGCCAGCGAGCGCATGGTGGCAAAGCCCGGCGCAGAGACGCCGACGATCACCTGCATTTTCTTGGCGCGCTTGACGTAGCGCACCGCCACCTGCTCGGCCTCGGCAGCATCGAGCTTCGGCGCCTCGCCGAGGATGCCCAGCACCGTGACGCCGTCGCAGCCGACCTCCTCGTAGAAATCGGTCAGGCGGTCGATCGAGCGCTCGTCGATCCGGCCGTCATCGTGGAACGGTGTCGGCGCGATTGCGAAGGTGCCCTTGGCGTCGGCGGTCAGTTTCATCAGTCCAATATCCCTTTGTTCGTCATTCCGGGGCGATGCGTCAGCATCGAACTCTGGTGCGCAATTGCGCACCTGAGAATCTCTAGGTCCCGGGTTCGCTGCGCGCCCCGGGACGACCATGGCCTAAAACCTCCGCGCCCCCATCTTGATCTGCTCCTCGGAGAAGAAGATCTCCTTGGCGTGATCGACGATGTCCTGGGCGTTCCAGCCCGAGTGCGGCGGTTTCCAGCCTTCCATTTCCATCATCCGCATTTCGCGCACGCCGCGGGGCCCGGACACGCCCAGCACCTTGCCGGTCTGGTCGCCCGACAAGTCGCTGACCATGTATAGCACGGCCGGCGCGATGCCGTCCGGCCCCAGCGCCGCCCCCGGGTTCTCCTTATAGCGGGGCAGGTCTGCGGTCATGCGGGTCAGAGCGCCCGGGGCCAGCGTCCATATCCGAATGTTGTACTTCCGGCCCTCGATCGCGAGCACGTTGGACAGGCCCCAGATGCCGCCCTTAGCCGCGCCGTAATTGGTCTGGCCGAAATTACCGATCAGCCCTGATGTCGAGGAGGTGTTGACGATGACGCCCCCGCCGTTTTCCCGCATCCAGCGAAACACCGGCATGGTGCAACAAAAGGTACCCTTCAAATGGACCTTGATAACCTTGTCCCAGTCGGCCTCGGAGGCCTTGGCGAAGGTCTGGTCGCGCAGGATGCCGGCGTTGTTGACGAGGATGTCAGCGCGGCCGAAGTGCCTGATGGCGTCGTCAAACACCGACTGGCCGCCCTCCATGGTGGAGATGTCGGCGCCGTTGGCGACCGCCTTGCCGCCCTCGGCCTTGATCGCGTCCACCACAAGCTGCGCCATGGATTTGTCGGCGCCGGAGCCATCGCGGGGGCCGCCGAGATCGTTGACGACGACCGAGGCCCCTTCCCGCGCGAACAGCTTTGCGTAGGCCTCACCGAGCCCCCCGCCCGCACCGGTGATCAGCGCAACCTTGCCGTCGAGTAGTCCCATGGTGGCTTCTCCCTGTTTGTTTTTCCTTCTTCGCCTCTCCCCGCGTGCGGGGAGAGGCCTGAAATCAAGCGCAACTTGATTTCAGGGTGAGGGGGAGCCTCCGCAAACTCAACTGTCACCGTCCCCGGGGAGACTCCCCCTCACCCCACCCTCTCCCCGCAAGCGGGGCGAGGGAGCGCACCGCCGGTGCCTGTTGCTAACCCAGCACCGTCTTGCCGTTCTTGATCACGGTGACGCCGCGCGACTTCACCTTGGCTTCGAACGAGATCACGTTGCCGTCCTTCCAGAGGTCCATGGTCACGGTCTCGCCGGGATAGACCGGGGAAGAGAACCGCGCGACGTGCTGGCGGAAGGCGCTTGCATCGTAGTCGGCATAGGTCTGCAGCACGCCGCGACAGGTGATGCCGTAGGTGCACATGCCGTGCAGGATCGGGCGCGGGAAGCCGGCCTTCTTGGCGAACTCGGGATCCGAGTGCAGCGGGTTGCGGTCGCCGCACAGGCGATAGACCAGTGCCTGGTCGGGACGCGTGGTGATGTCGATAGTCTTGTCCGGGCTGCGCGTGGGAATCTTGTGGGGATCAGGCTGGGTCAGGTTCGGCCCGCCGAAACCGCCGTCGCCGCGGGCAAAGCGCGAGGCTACCAGCGTTGCCAGCTTCTCGCCCTTCTCGTTCTTGAGCACGGTCTGGTGGCTGATCACGACGCCCTTGCCCTTGCCCTTGTCGTAGACCTCGAGCACGGAGGAATCGGCGGTGATGTGCGCGGCCACCGGCAGCGGTTGATGAAAGGTGATGTCGCGCTCGCCGTCGACCACCATCACGCGGTTGAGGTTCATCTCGCCCGGACCCGAGCCCCACGCGGCAACGGATGCGAAGGTCGGCACCACCTTGAGCGGCCGCGGCGTCAGCGTGCCCTCGTTGACGAAGGCGAGTTCGTTCTCGTCCATCGGATCGGCGCCGAGGCCGATGCCATAGGCGTAGAGCATGACCTCACGATCAGTGTAGGCGTATTTCTGGCCGGGGTTTTTGAGGGCTTTGAGCTCTTCGTATCTGGCGGACATTTTTCTGGTTTCCTCTGGTTCTCATCCTCATGGTGAGGAGGCGCCCTTGCGCCGTCTCGAACCATGAGGATGCCCGAAACCCTTCTTTGTTGTGGCCATCCTTCGAGACGCTTGCTTCGCAAGCTCCTCAGGATGAGGAACGTCCTAAGCCGGCGTAAAAAACGGCAGCGGGGCGCCGTCGGTCGGCTTGAACACCACCTTCACCTTCTGGCCGATCTTCAGCTTCTCCAGATCGCAATCGACGAAGTTGGTCTGCACCGACGGCCCCTCCTTCAGCGTGACGTAGCCGATGGCGTAAGGACCAGTCGGCGACTTCCGCATCAGGCTCCAGGTGTAGATCGTGCCCTCGCCCGAGGCCTGCTCCCACACCGTCTTGTCGGAGTAGCAGAACGGGCAGATCGAGCGCGGGAAGTAATGCGCTTCGCCGCAGGCGGTGCAGCGCTTGATCATGAACTTGCCCTCTTTCGCCGCATCCCAGAACGCAGCGGTCTCGGGGTTCGTCACCGGGGCCGGATACTTTTTCACTTCGCTCATCACACGCGCTCCAGAATGGCCGTCGAGGCGGCGTGGCGGACGCCGAGAAGGCCGCCGGTGCCGTGGGCGATGGCGAGATCGCAGTTCTTGACCTGCACCTTCGGATGCGCCTCGCCGCGCAGCTGCCTGACGGCCTCGATGATCTTGGTCATGCCGCCGCGGTTGACGGGATGGTTGCTGCAGAGGCCGCCGCCGTCGGTGTTGAACGGCAGCTTGCCGACGCCCGAGATCAGGTTGCCGTCGGTGACGAACTTGCCGCCCTCGCCCTTCTTGCAGAAGCCGAGGTCCTCGAGCTGCATCAACACCGTGATGGTGAAGCTGTCATAGATCGAGGCGTATTTGATGTCCTTCGGCGTGATGCCGGCTTCCTCGAACGCGCGCGGGCCGGACCAGACGCCGGCGGAGTACGTGAGGTCAAGATCCTTGCCGCCGCGCGGGCCCTTCATGGCTTCGCCATGGCCGATCAGGCGCACCAGAGGCTTCTTCAGGCTCTTGGCAATCTCCGGCGTCGTCACGATCAGCGCGCCGCCGCCGTCGGAGACGACGCAGCAATCCATGCGATGCAGGGGATCGGAGATCATCGGCGAATTCAGCACGTCCTCGACGGTGACGACGTCCTTGAGCATCGCATGCGGATTGTATTGCGCATGATGGGAGGCTGCGACCTTGATCCAGGCGAGCTGCTCGCTGGTGGTGCCATAGTCGTGCATGTGGCGCATGGCACACATGCCATAGGCATTGTGCGTGGTTGCGCCGTAAGCGGACTCGAAATCGACCTCAGCGCCGGCCGCGCGCGGTGGCATCGCCCCGGTGCGCGGCTTGCCGGCCAGCGTAACCAGCGCGATCGAGCACTTGCCCGCGGCGATCGCCTCGGCGGCATGGCCGAGATGGATGATGTAGGAACAGCCGCCGGTCTCGGTGGAATCGACGTGGCGGAGTTTTTTGGTGTTCAGGCCGAGATAGTCGACCATCGGCCAGGCGCCGCCGGGCGCGTCGCCCGCGCAGAAATAGCCGTCGACATCGTCCTTGCTGATCCCGGCATCCTCGATCGCGCCCTTGGCGACCTCGGCGTGGAGCTGGGCGGTGGATTTGTCCGGCGCATGCCGGGTCGGGTGTTCGTAGATCCCGGCAATGTAGGCCTTGCCCTTGATGGTCAAAACAGAGGTCTCCGCTCGCGCTTCTTCTTGGCTCTTTTTTCTGAACCGCACCGGCCAGATTGGCAAGCGCGGAAATATTCCGTCGCGCGAGAGGGCAGCGGGTCGGCGCAAGTGGGGCACATCCGAAATCCGGGCCGCGGATAGGAAGCGAACCTGCCTGCCGCGTCGTCATTGCGAGAAGCCCTTGCGACGAAGCAATCCAGAGTCCCTCCGTGGAAAGATTCTGGATTGCTTCGCTACGCTCGCAATGACGGAGTTTGTGGGCACTGATGGCGCTGTTTCAACTCAAAACTCGCTCGCAGACACACCCCCGCATCCTCGCGGCGCATCTCGCCCGAGTTTTGCTCCCGTCTTGCTCCCTCCGGAAAACAGAGGGCGCAGGGAAGACCGGGTGCCGGCTGGCACCCACGGTCCACTGTGCGATAATTGCGCTACGAAGAGCTGCACAGCGGCATACAGGTGAAGCCAAACATCCGGCCTTCCCTGCGCAGTGGCTTTACGGCTTATGTCGCGCTCTCCCCGGGGAGCGATGCACTATTGCCCCCGTCGCCTTGCGAGTGACCCGCGAGACTTGACGCACAGACCCCGGGCGTCAGGACCACACGATTTTGCCGTACGCGAGACCGCGCCCGTCGTGCACGCGGGACAATCCCTCGTGCGACGCAGCCCGCGTCCACCGCCGCTCACCCCGCGTTTCGTGACGATCGCGATACGCCCCTCTGACTGGGATGAGGTGGCGGACGAATACGACAATCCCGAATTTCGGTAAAGCGGAATATTTTTCCGCCGGTGGATTGACCCGTCTCTTGGGTGTTTTGTCCGACGGGCAGCACAACGGATGGTGTCGTAGGGTGGGTTAGCCGAAGGCGTAACCCACCGCTTTGCTCTCAGCGAAGGCAGAAGCGGTGGGTTACGCCTCGCGAACCGCGCTTCGCGCATTCGCAAGGCTAACCCACCCTACGAAACCGCCCTACTCGGCTGCGATCTGCCTCGGCGCCGGCGGCGGGCTCGCCAGATCCGCGGCGAGCTGGGCGTAGCGGGCCTTGGCGTCCTGAACCGCCTTCTCCTTCACCGGGCCGTAGCCGCGGATGCGGTCAGGCAGCGACAGCAATTCCACTGCGGTGTCGATCGTGACCGGCGACAACAGGCCGAGCACGGTGGCGACGTCCTTCTCGTAGCCGGCGATCAGGTCGCGCTCGAGCTTGCGGTCGGCGCTGCGGCCGAAGATGTCGAGCGGGGTGCCGCGCAGGAATTTGAATTTCGCCAGCACGCGGAAGACGTTCAGCATCCACGGGCCGAAGGCGCGCTTCTTGGGGCGGCCAAGCGCATCGACACCGCTCGCCAGGATCGGCGGCGCGAGGTTGAAGCTGAACTTGAAGTCGCCCTCGAACTGGTCGCGGAGCTGCTGCTCGAAGGCGCCGTCAGTGAAGAGGCGCGCGACTTCGTATTCGTCCTTGTAGGCCAGCAGCTTGGCGTAGTTCACGGCGACTGCGCGCGTCAGCGCATCGCCATAGCCGCCCTGCTTGGCGGCATCGCGGACCTGATCGACCAGCTTGCGATAGCGCTTGGCGAGACGGGTGTTCTGGTAGGCGACCAGATGCTTGGCGCGATGCTCGATGACCTCATCGAGCGTCATGGCATCCAGCGTCTTCGGCGCGACCACTTCGTCGGTCCCCTTCAGCATGTCGGCAAGACGCTTGGGATCGGCGGCCGCGAGGCGGCCGAGCCGGAAGGCTTCCTTGTTCATCTTGATCGAGACGCCGTTGACCTCGATGGCCTGCTCGATCGCCTCCGCCGACAGCGGGAACAGCCCCTTCTGATAGGCGTACCCCATCATCATCATGTTGGTGGCGATGCTGTCGCCGAGCAGCTGCTCGGCCGGCCTGGTGAAGTCGAAGAACGCGGAGTCCTTGTGCAGCGCCGTCTCCAGCACCGCATTCAGCTTGCGGGTCTGGAAGTTGAAGTCGCGGTTGAGGATGAAGTCGGCGGTGGGGATGACGTGGCTGTTGATGATGCCGCGGGTGCGGCCGGAATCGCAGAGCGAGATGGTGTCCTTGGCGACCGCGACCACCTCGTCGGCCGCGAGCACGAGATCGGCCGTGCCGGTGACGATGCGCGAGCACGTCACCTCGGCCGGGTGGTCGGACAGGCGGACATGGCTGAGCACCGCTCCGCCCTTTTGCGCCAGGCCCGACATGTCCAGGATCATCGAGGCCTTGCCCTCGATGTGCGCGGCCATGCCGAGCAGCGCGCCGATGGTGAGCACGCCGGTGCCGCCAACGCCGCCGACGGCGATGTTATAGGGCTTGTCGAGCATCGGGCGTGATGCGGGCTCAGGCAGCTCTCCGATCTCAGCGAGCTCGGCCGGCGCGCGGTGGCGCGGCGCACCGCCGTCGATGGTGACGAAGGACGGACAGAACCCCTT
Organism: Bradyrhizobium sp. cir1; assembly: GCF_014198245.1. Classification (GTDB taxonomy): domain Bacteria; phylum Pseudomonadota; class Alphaproteobacteria; order Rhizobiales; family Xanthobacteraceae; genus Bradyrhizobium. Next base: position 104,148 of record NZ_JACIHE010000010.1, on the reverse strand, counting down.
AAGGCAGGAATAGTCCTTGTTGCAGGACGACTGGTTGATGGCGCGCTTGCGGCCGAACTCGGTCTCCAGCGGCTCGACCGAGATGCAGTTCGACTGCACCGAACAGTCGCCGCAGCCTTCGCAAACGGCCGGGTTGATCATGACGCGGCGCGCCGGATCCTCCATCAGGCCGCGCTTGCGGCGGCGGCGCTTCTCGGCGGCGCAGGTCTGCACGAACACGATGGCCGAGGTGCCCTTGTATTCGCGGCACATCTTCATGACGTTGTCGAGCTCGTCGCGGTGATACTTCTTCACGCCGGGCGCGATGGTGTCGGCCGGGTAAGCGTCGGGATTTTCCGAGACGAGATAAATCTCGCTGATGCCCTCGGCATGAAGCTGGGCCATGATCTTCTGCGGCGAGAGATCGCCATCGTGGCGCTGGCCGCCGGTCATGGCGACGGCGTCGTTGTAGAGGATCTTGTAGGTGATGTTGGCCTTGGAGGCGACCGCCTGCCGGATGGCGAGGATGCCGGAGTGGAAATAAGTGCCGTCGCCGAGATTGGCGAAGATGTGGTTCTCGTTGGTGAAGGGGGCGATGCCGACCCACGGCACGCCCTCGCCGCCCATATGGGTAAAGGTCTCGGTCGAGCGGTCCATCCACAGCGCCATGAAGTGACAGCCGATGCCGGCGAGCGCGCGGCTGCCTTCGGGGACTTTCGTCGATGTGTTGTGGGGGCAGCCTGAGCAGAAATACGGGGTGCGGGACACGGGTGCGACCGCCTGCATCTGGGTCGCCTGTCGGCCGTTGAACCAGTCGGCCTTGGCGCGGAGCATCGCCGCGATTTCAGGATTGAGATTCAGTCGAAGCAGGCGCTCGGTGAGCGAGGTCGCAAGCGAGGCGACGCTGAGCTCGGCGGCGAAGGTGAGGAAACGCTTGTCGTGCTCGTCCATCTTGCCGACGATGCGGGGGCGGACGTCGTCGCGCCAGTTGAACAGCTCCTGCTTGACCTGGTTCTCGACAATCTCGCGCCGTTCCTCGACGATGAAGATCTCTTCGAGCCCGACCGCGAACTGACGCACGCCTTCCGGCTCCAGCGGCCAGGGCATGCCGATCTTGTAGAGGCGAAGGCCGATCTTGGCGGCAACCTCCTCGGTGATCCCCAGCTCGCGCAGCGCCTGCCGCACGTCCTCGTAGCTCTTGCCCGACGCCATGATGCCGAAGCGGGCGTTCGGGGAATCCATGGTGATGCGGTTGACCCTGTTGGCGCGCGCAAAGGCGATCGCGGCAAAGCCCTTGTAGTCCTGCAGACGACGGTCCTGCTCGAAGCGGTCATCGGGCCAGCGCAGATTGAGGCCACCGGGCGGCAGCTCGAAATCGGTCGGGATGATGAAGGGCTTCATCTCGTCGGTGAGGTCGATCTCGGCGGTGGTCTCCACCGTCTCGGTGATCACCTTCATGCCGACCCAGCAGCCGGAATAGCGCGACATCGCGATGCCGAGCAGGCCCATCTCGATCATCTCGTGGATGCTCGAGGGATAAAGATAGGGCATCAGCGCCGAGATGAAGGCGTGGTCGGACTGATGCGGAACGGTCGAGGATTTTGCGCCATGGTCGTCGCCGGCAAGGCACAGCACGCCGCCGTGCTTGGCCGAGCCCGCGGCATTGCCGTGGCGGAACACATCGCCGCAGCGGTCGACGCCGGGGCCCTTGCCGTACCAGATGCCGACCACGCCGTCATACTTCGCGCCGGGCGAGAGGTTGAGCTGCTGCGAGCCCCAGACCGCGGTCGCGGCGAGGTCCTCGTTCACGCCGGGCTGGAACTTGATGTTGTACTGCTCGAGATGCTTGCGGGCGGCGAACAGCTGCTGGTCGTAGCCGCCGAGCGGCGAGCCGCGATAGCCGGAAATGAAACCCGCGGTGTTGAGGCCGTTGGCGCGGTCGCGCCGGATCTGGGCCATCGGCAGACGGACCAGGGCCTGGATGCCCGTCGTGAAGACGTGTCCGGTACCTTGCGTGTATTTCTGATCGAGACTGATCGGACCCTGGTTGATGCCCATTCTTGTCCTCATCCGCCCTTTTGAGCGTTTGGCTGCCTAAGCCGTTGCCTGCCCGTCGTTTTTAGCTAGGGCGCGCCGACCACCTCTGCCACTCTATGTCGGATATTTAACGCGGCGCATCACAAATCTGGACCAAAGGGAGCGCCGGGTAAAAATCGCAATTTCGTGGCTGCAAAGGCATCGGGCATTTTCAATTTGTGTCACCATACCCCCGCCGTCGCGAAATGAATTGACGCTCCCTTCACGCGGGCGCGGTCGATTGGTCGCAGGAGAGGCTTTCGATGCGGACGATTCTGGCTGGCTTGGCTGTTGCGGGTTTGGCGTTGTGCAGTGCGGTTGCAAGTACGGTCACAAGCACGGCCCGTGCCGCCGAACCGTCGCCGGAGCTGATCGCCTACGGCAAGACGCTGGTCGAGGCCGGCGACTGCGCGGGCTGCCACACCGCCGATCCGGCGAGGCCCTTCGCGGGCGGAAAGCGCATCGACACGCCCTTCGGCGCGATCTATGCGCCGAACCTGACGCCCGACCGCGACACCGGGATCGGCGCCTGGGCAGATGCGGATTTCACCCGGGCCCTGCGCTATGGCATCGCGCCGAACGGATCGAACTATTATCCGGCCTTTCCCTACCCCTACTTCACGCGGATGACGAAGGACGACACGCTGGCGATCCGCGCCTATCTTGGCTCGCTCGCCCCGGTCGTGAGCCGCAACAAGCCGCCGGAGCTGCGCTGGCCGTTCGGCTATCGCGGCCTGATGCGGATCTGGAATGCCATGTATTTCAAGCCCGGCCTGTTCGAGCCGGACCAGAACCAGAGCGCCGCGTGGAATCGCGGGGGCTATCTCGTCACCGGCCTCGGCCATTGCGGCGCCTGCCACACGCCGAAGAACTATTTTGGCGCCGACAAGCAGGCGCAGGCATTCTCGGGCAACGAGGTCGACGGCTGGTACGCGCCTAGGCTCGATGGCGCCGCGCGCACCGGGCTGAAATCCTGGAGCGAGGCGGATATCGCCGAGTATCTGCAAAGCGGACGCAACGCGAGAAGTCATGCCGGCGGTCCGATGGCCGAGGTGATCGTCAAATCCACAGCGAAGATGAGCGATGCCGATGTTCGTAGCATCGCGCTGTATCTGAAGAGCCTGCCGCCGGTACGGCGCGAGACGATCGTGACGCCGCCAGACGATGCCGAGATGAAGGCCGGCCAGGCCGTCTACGCCAAGCTCTGCATCGCCTGCCATGAGGCCGACGGCTCCGGCGCGCCGCGGATCTATCCGCCGCTGCCCGGCAATGCGCTGCTGCAATCGGTCAATCCGTCCTCGACCTTGCGCATCATCCTCGACGGCGCCTACACCGTGACGACACCGCGCGCGCCGAACACCGGCGAGATGCCACCCTATGCCAAGACATTGTCCAACGGCCAGATCGCGGCGGTGACGAACTACATCCGCAATTCCTGGGGCAACGCCGCGCCACTGGTGACGCCATCGCAGGTGGCGAAGGCGCGGAAGGAGATGCCATAGCCCGCCGCCTCCTCGTCATTGCGAGCGCAGCGAAGCAATCCAGAATCCCACCGCGGAGAGACTCTGGATTGCTTCGCTGCGCTCGCAATGACGGCGTGGATGGAGTGAGGCGACGTAACCTCTACCGCTCCTCCTCACCCGTGAACACGAACTTCGGCATCTCCCATTTGTAGCGCACCGCGAGCAGGCGGAAGCTGATGCCGAGCACGAAGGTCAGGATGGTCCAGAGCTCCGCATTGAGCTGCAAACCGAACGCGGTCGCATAGAACAGCCCCGTCACCACCGAGACGCTGGCGTAGAGCTCGGAACGGAACAGCAGCGGCACGTCGTTGCAGAGCACGTCGCGGAGCACGCCGCCGGCACAGCCCGTCACCATGCCGGAGACGATGACGATGGGGAGCGTCGCATCCATCTGCCAGGCAACGTCGCAGCCGGTCATGGTGAAGACGACGAGACCGATGGCATCGAGCACGATGAAGGCGACCTTCAGCCGGTGCACGAGACGCGCGATCAGGATGGTAACGAAGGCGGCGCCGCCGGCGAACGCGAGATAGATGGGATTAGCGACCCAGGCCAGCGGATAATGCCCGAGGAAGAGATCGCGCAGCGTGCCGCCGCCGAGGGCGGTGATGCAGCCGAGGAAGCAGACCCCGAGCCAATCCATGCTGCGGCGCCCGGCAGCGAGTGCGGCCGTCATCCCCTGCGCCGCCAGCGCAACCAGCGACAGGAAGTGCAGCACGCTATCGGTCGGTGGCAGGCTCCACATCGCCCTGTTCCCTCCTCCCCCCGGATGGAACTTAAAGCCCGGGGGCTCCCGACGGAACAGGTTCCCGATTCCCGAGGCGGCGGCAACATGAGACGAAAGCATCAGAGCAGGCGGAACAGAATCTCGCACCTGAGGGTTGTCCCGGCGTCATAACCGAGGAGACCAATCGATGGCTGACGACCGTTTTCCCAACGATCCGTATCGCCCGAACCTCGCCGACGATGAGTATCTTCGCGCGGCGCGCCGGGATACCGACCTTCAGGCCGATCCCGAGCTTGGCGAAGGCCCTGCCTCCAGCGGCAGGATTGCACTGTTTGCCGTGGCCGTCGCCCTTGTGCTCGGCGCCGTGTTCTACGGCCTGAACAACACGAGCACGACGAACCAGGCCAGCAACGCGCCGCCCTCGCAGACCGCTCAGCAGACGGCGCCGGCCAATCCGGCCGCCCCTCCCGGCATGCGTGACGTAACGCCGCGCAGCAACACCGAGCCGGGCACGACCACGGGTGCTGCGCCGACCAAGCCGGCCCCGGATACGCAGAAGCCGTCTGACGGCGCGAAGTAACAACGCGACCGTCATCGCGTAACACACAGCTGTCATCGCCCGCGCAGGCGGGCGATCCAGTACTCCGAGACAGCAGTGATTCACCGATCGGCCGCGGCGTGCTGGATGCCCCGCCTTCGCGGGGCATGACACCCAGAGGATGAGGGAGCGGCGGGACTCACATCCCGCCGCTTTCCGTTTTCGCCGCTCTTCGCTTAGCTGAACATCTTGTTGAGCTCGCCGCCGGGATAGCCGCTGCCAAGCTCTGTGAACGTTCCCTTCTCCGCCATCTCCTTCGCGGCACGCATGAAGCCTCCCCACGCGGCGCGGGCGAGCGAGCCGCCGACGCTGATGCGGCGCACGCCGAGATCTTCGGCTTCTCGCAACGACAGGCCGGAGCCGCCGATCAGCAGGTTGAACGGCTTCGGTGCGACAGCCTTCACCACCGCGGCGATGTCCTCGCGGCTTTTCAGGCCCGGCGCGTAGAGGCAGTCGGCACCGGCGTCCGCGTAGGCGGTGAGCCGGTCGATGACGAGCTTGAGATCAGTCACGCCCCAGAGATAGGCTTCGCAGCGGCCGACCAGCAGCGTTCCGCTGTCGCCGATCGCCTTGTGCGCGGCCTTGATGCGCTCGACCGCCAGCGCGCGGTCGTAGATCGGCTTGTCCTTGTCGCCGGTGGAATCCTCGATCGACAGGCCGGCGACGCCGGTCCGCACACAGCGCTCGACATTGTCGGCGACCTTGTCCGGCTCGACGGCAAAGCCGCCCTCGAAATCGGCGTTCACGGGGATGTCGACCGCCGAGCTCAATGCTGCCAGATGCTGACAGACGTCCTCGACGGTGACGTGGTTGTCGGCCTTGCCGATGGTCCAGGCGAAGCCCGCGCTCGATGACGCGATCGCCTTGAAACCGAGATGCTGCAAGGCTTTCGCGCTGCCGACGTCGACCGGATTGGGCAGGATGAAGCAGCCGCTCTCGTGCATCTTCTTGAACGTCGCGCGCTTGTCAGCGGTCGTCACGTGCATGTTTCTCTCCCTTGTTGGCCGCGCAGACATAGGCACGCATCATCGCGCGCGCTAGTGCGCATCATGTACCGCGCGGCTGTCCTTCGGCGCCTCGTCGCGATCGTTCATGCCGTAGTCGCGGATGACACTGGCAATGCGCAGGCGATAATCGGCGAAGATCTGCGCCCTGCCCCTGGCCTGGGTGCGGCGGTGCTCCATGGTGTTGCGCCAGGCCTGCACGGCCGCCTCATCCCGCCAGAACGATACCGACAGGATCTTGCCCTTCTCGGTCAGGCTCTCGAAACGCTCGACCGAGATGAAGCCGTCGATGGTTTGCAGGAGCGGCTTCAGATCGGCTGCGAGGTCGAAATAGGTCTGGCGGTGTTCCGGCTTGGGCCAGACCTCGAAGATCACGGCGATCATGGGCGTCTCCTCATGGTTGACGGCCTACAATACCACCTTGCGCAGGAAGGTGCGCTCTTCCGCGAGGATGAATTTGTGTTCCTCGGCAAAGTGGAAGTTCGCCATGCCCTCGGCATCCTGGCGCAGCCGCGCGCGATAGGCTTCATAGGCGGCGAGGCTCTCGAAGGTGATCAGCGCGAAGGCGATGTTGTTGGTGCCCTCATGCGGCATGAAATAGCCGATCAGGTCGCCGCCGCATTTCGGAATGATGGTGAGCCAGCGCTTCGAATATTCCTCGAACTGCGCGCGCTTGAAGGGATCGAGCTGGTAGCGGATGAAGACGGTGACGGACATGATGGGCTCCTGATTGGTCGTTGCAGCGAGCAAAGCAACGCCCTCGCCGCTGAAGCTTCCGAATGCTTCGCTTCGCTCGCAATGACGTGTTCGTGGCAACACGCTACGCGCTTGCCCGACCACAATGCTTCGGCTACCATCGAAGCATGAAATCCGGACCCGACATCGCCATGGTCGCCTCGCTGGTCGGCGACCCCGCCCGTGCCAATATGCTCACGGCGCTGATGAACGGCCGCGCGCTCACCGCGAGCGAGCTGGCGCAGGAGGCCGGCATCACGCCGCAGACCGCGAGCTCCCATCTTTCGAAGCTCGAGGCCGGCGGGCTGGTGGAGCCGGAGAAGCAGGGCCGCCACCGCTACTACCGCCTCACCGACGACGACGTCGCCGGCGTGCTCGAAGGCCTTGCGGGCCTTGCGGCGCGCACCGGCCACATGCGCGTGCGCACCGGGCCGAAGGATCCGGCGCTGCGACGCGCGCGGATCTGCTACGACCATCTCGCCGGCGATCTCGGCGTGCAGATGCTCGACTCCTTGCGCGAACGGCATCTGGTCAGGCAGAAGAGGCAGGAGATCGAGCTGACCGCCGAGGGCGAGCGCTTTCTCGCCAAGCACCTGCAGATCTCGCCCGACATGCTCAGCCACCCGCGCCGCCCGGTCTGCAAGGCCTGCCTCGACTGGAGCGAGCGGCGTCACCATCTCGCCGGCACGCTGGGCGCCGCCATGATGCAACGCTTTGCCGAGCTGAAATGGGCCGCGCGCGATCCTACGCCCGGCAGCCGCGTCGTGAATTTCACCCGCACCGGCGAGAAGCAGTTTGCGGCGCTGTTCGGCAATGGGAAGGATTAGTCACGCAGACGTCGTGAAATCACACGTTTGCGTGTGAACTCTTTCCCTTGTCATGGCCGGGCTTGACCCGGCCATCCACGCGTTTATGCGCACTGTCGTTCCGGGATGGTCCGAAGGACCAGACCCGGAACCTCGAGATTCCAGGTTCGGTCCTGCGGACCGCCCCGGAATGACGGCTTCAAACAAGAGACCCCCAATGAACCGCCTCCTCTCCGCCGCGCTCGCGGCCGCCCTGCTCGCTTCCCCACTCACATCCATCCACGCCGCCGAGACGGCACCGCGCGAGCCCTATGGCATCGCGCTGGAAGGCTTTGCCTATCCCTATCCCGTGCACCTGCTCCCCGTCGTCAATGACGGCGAGCAGCTCAGCATGGCCTATATGGACGTTGCTCCCCAGCAGCCGAACGGCCGCACCGTGGTGCTGCTGCACGGGCGCAATTTTCCGTCGAGCTACTGGGCGCCTGTCATCAAGATGCTGAGCGAGGCCGGTTATCGCGTCGTGGTGCCGGACCAGGTCGGCTTCGGCAAATCCTCCAAGCCGGCGGGCGAGCTGCATTTCGACAATCTGGCGCGCAACACCATCGCGCTGCTCGACCACTTAGAGATCAACAAGGCCGAGATCGTCGCGCATTCGCTCGGTGGCATGCTGGGCATGCGCATCGCGCGTACCTATCCGGACCGTGTTGCTCATCTGGTGCTGACCGCGCCGATCGGCCTTGAAGACTACCGCTTCTACGTGCCGCCGACGCCGACAGAGAAGATGATCGAGACCGAGGACAAGCTCACCGCGGACGGTTATCGCAAGCAACTCCAGACCAACTACGCGATCAAGCTGCCACCTGAGGCGATCACGCCGTTCATCGATGCCCGCTTCAACATCAAGGGCAGCCCCGACTATCCGCGCTGGCTGCGCGCCTTCGTCTCTTCCGGCCAGATGATCTATCGCGAGCCGGTCGCGCACGAAATCCCGCTGATTGCGCTGCCGACGCTGTTCATCATGGGCGCCGACGACCACAACGCGCCGGGCCGGCCGCTCGCGCCGGAGGCGCTGCGCGCGAAAATGGGGCAGAACGCAGAGCTTGCGAAGCAGCTCGCCGCGAAGATGCCGAACGCGCGGGCCGAGGTGATCCCCGACACCGGGCATCTCGTCTTCCTGGAGTCGCCGGAGAAGTATCGCGAGCTGGTGCTGGGCTTTCTCGGCCGCTAAAGCGCGATGAGATTTGGATGAATCGTCATCGCGCTTTGGGTTGTTGTTTGCGCATGATCTTTCCGGAAAACCGCTTCGCACTTTTCCGGATCATGCTTTAGCGACAGTCGCGTGTCGCCTGAGGCAGGATGCGGCGAACGTTCATGCCGCATTCAGGTCATGATTGGCAGGTTTGCATCGCGACGTCTCGGCACGTTGCAAGTTTAACGTGTCGAATCGTGTCTTTTGATTCATTGTGCGCCGCAAGCCGCCTGCGCAACAATCTGCCCCAAGGACGAGAAGGAAGATTAAATGAAATATCTCTTCGCCGCCGCGATGCTCGCGAGCGCCGTCGTCGGTTTCAGCGAGGCGGCCAGCGCCGCGCAGGGTTGCGGCCCGGGCTGGTACCGTGGCCCCTATGGCGGCTGCCGCCCGATGCGCGGCGCGGTCGTTGTGCGCCCGGCCCCCGTCGTGGTCGCCCCTGCGCCGGTCGTCGTCGTGCCGCGCGCCCGCGTGTGCCCCTACGGCTTCCGCTGGTACGCCGGCCGCTGCCGTCCGTTCTGACTTCGTCTCCTTGCATTTACAAAGTGGCCGCGCGGCGAAAGCCTGCGCGGCCGTTTCTTGAAGACCTCCAAACAGGCCATCGGCTGTACTTTGCAGGCGCCACGAGTCAGAACGGGGACCGGCATCGCGATCCCCGTCCAGCGCCTGGCTTGCGCGAAGCTTACCAGTGATGGCGATGCCAGCGCCGGTGACGCCAGCCCCAGTGGCGGCGGCGCCAACCCCAATGGCGCCCATGCCAATGCACCTGCTCGGGCTTGAGCTGCGCGGTCTCGTCGCTGGTGGTAACGGCGGGATGAGCGTCGGGATTGCCTTCCGGCATGCGCGACGGACCGCCGACCGGCTGCGGTGACAACGGGGCCGCCTGGGCGGTCGCGGCGAAGGCGGCGGCGCCTGCTGTCGCACCCAGTGCAAGTTTCAAAAAGTTCCGGCGCTCCATGACATGTCCTCTAGGTGATCGAGCAAGTGATGCAGAGGAAGTGTCGCGGTCACGACATGAACCCAAGCTGAATCGCGCATTCAGATTCGTTGTGAAGTGGACAGCTTCGTAGCCCGCATGAGCGGCAGCGACATGCGGGAATGTCTGTCCCGGATATCGCTTCGCTCATCCGGGCTACGATCGCAACTACTTCACAAATTCCTGGGCCAGCACCAGCGTCTCGCGCGAGCGCTTCACGTCGGGCCAATCGCGATTGAAATCGGCGACGAGTTTCTTCAGCGCATCGCCCTTCAGCATGGCAGCTAACTTGGCCTCGTCGTCGAACTGATACATCGCCTGGTGCAGCGAGGGATCGTCGAGGCTCCAGAACCGCCAGGCTTTGCTTACGCCGAACGCCTTCACCGCATCGGGCACGTGCTCGGTCTCGTACCACCTGTCGAAGGCGGCGCGCTTGGCGGCGTCGGTGACGGTGGCGCGGACGACGAAGAAGGCTGCTGGCATTTCGTTCCTCCTATTGTTTGGCCTGAGACTAGCCGAAGTCGCCGGAGACAAAAAAGCTGGCACCGGTGTCGGAACGCGCGTCCTTTGCTCGTCCTTGGTATGAACCAGGACACGGAGACCCCACATGCCCGACCTCACCCTCACCACCTTCGACTGGGTTCCCGAAATGCCGCGCGGTCTCGTGCGCGATCTTCGCGTGCGCTGGGCGCTTGAGGAGGCCACACTGCCCTACCGCGTCGCGAGCACGCCATTCGGCGATCGCGGGCCTACGCATCTCGCGCACCAGCCGTTCGGCCAGGTGCCGTGGCTGACCGATGGCGACCTCTCGATCTTCGAGTCCGGCGCGATCCTGCTCCATCTCGGCGCGCTCAGCGCGAAGTTGATGCCGTCAGATCCGCGCGGCCGCAGCGAGTCGACGAAATGGGTGTTCGCCGCGCTCAATTCCGTCGAGATGGCAAGCCTGCCATGGTCCATGTTCAAATTCACCGGCAGTGACGACGGTTCACCCGCCGCAAAATTCGTCGACGGCTTCCTGAAAATCCGCCTCAAGCACCTCGAGCCGGTGCTGGCCGGCCGCGAATGGTTGGCGGGCTCCTTCTCTGTCGCCGACATCCTGATGGCGGACGTGCTGCGCCCAGTCGATCGTTTCGACGGGCTCGCGGACCATCCGGCCTGCCGCGCCTATCTCGCACGCGCCACGGCCCGGCCGGCCTTCGCCAAGGCCCACGCCGACCAGATGGCGCATTTCGCCGCGGCGGATGCCAAACGTAGGGCGGATTAGCGAAGCGTAATCCGCCAACGCATGTCGCGACAGGGGATGGTGGGTTACGCCGAGCGGACTGCGCTTTGCGCAGCCGCAGGGCTAACCCACCCTACACACCGTGTTAAATCAGCGTCACATGAGTTTCACCGGCGCATCGGCGACGACCCGGAGGTCGATGCTGCCGATCAACGCCAAACGTCGCGCCTCCGCAGCGCTGATGGCCTCGTCCGTCTGCCGCAGCGTGCTGATATTCGAGCCGAGCGAGACGATCCCGCCCAGCACCAGTGCGATCGATCCAAGCGCGGCGGTCTGACCGAAGCCGAACAGGCCGAGGATCGTAACCAACAGCAGTGCGGCACCACTACCGATGGCGATCTTGGACGCCAGGATGTACTTCCGGCATCGCTCGGCGATCTCGGCGAGCCGCTCGATCCGATCTTCGATCTGCGAAATCTCGTCGGTCGGATCGTCTTCGATCATGGGGTCCAGATTGCCGATACTTGGTCTCGAACGAAACTTGATGTCAGCGGTCTAGCTGACAGCAAACCAGGCTGAGTGCATTGCCTCCAGAAAAGACCTGTTGATCTGCACTCCTGAGGCATCCCCAAGCACACTGTCGATTCCACACTCGGGGCACAGGGCGGTGGAATCCTCATCAACCCATTCGACAATCCGATCCGGGGCAAACGTCTGCTTGCAATAGAAGCAGCCGCAAAGCTGGCTGCGTTCGATCTCTGCACGATTATTGATGCACTTCTTGTGTGCAACGCGTAGCGGGTGGCCCTCAGGCAAGTCGAAGACATTGGGCATATGAGGCTGGCCTTCGACTACCTGCTTTCAATGTAGCTTGCGCAGTAGCCCGCATGAGCGCAGCGACATGCGGGACTCCTGAGCAGGAACCCGGATGTCGCTTTCGCTCATCCGGGCTACGCGTTCCTCACAACGGCAAATTGTCGTGCTTCTTCGCCGGCATTTCCGTCCTCTTGTCCTTGAGCATCGCCAGCGCGCGGGCGATGCGCTTGCGGGTCGAGTGCGGCATGATGACGTCGTCGATGTAGCCGCGCTCGGCCGCAATGAAGGGCGACAGGAAGCGATTTTCGTATTCCTTGGTGCGCGCGGCGATCTTGTCGGCGTCGCCGATGTCGCTGCGGAAGATGATTTCCACCGCGCCCTTGGCGCCCATCACCGCGATCTGGGCGGTCGGCCAGGCGTAGTTCATGTCGGCGCCGATTTCTTTCGACGCCATGACGTCGAAGGCGCCGCCATAAGCCTTGCGGGTGATGACGGTGACGAGCGGCACGGTGCACTGCGAATAGGCGAACAGCAATTTCGCGCCGTGCTTGATCAGGCCGCCATATTCTTGCGCGGTTCCGGGCAGGAAGCCCGGCACGTCGACGAAGGTGACGATCGGGATGTTGAAGGCGTCGCAGAAGCGGACGAAGCGCGCCGCCTTGCGCGAGGCGTCAGAGTCGAGCACACCGGCCAGCACCATCGGCTGGTTGGCGACGAAGCCGACGGTGCGGCCGGCGATGCGACCAAAGCCCGTGACGATGTTCTTGGCGAAGGCTTCCGCGATCTCGAAGAAGTCGCCCTCGTCCACGACCTTCAGGATCAGCTCCTTCATGTCGTAGGGCTTGTTCGGATTATCGGGGATCAGCGTGTCGAGGGAATCGTCGAGGCGCTCGATCGAATCGAAGCTCGGCCATTCCGGCACGCCGTCGGTGTTGTTCGAGGGCAGGAAGTCGATCAGGCGCCGCATCTGCAGCAGCGTCTCGACGTCGTTCTCGAAGGCGCCGTCCGCAATCGAGGAGCGCGTCGCGTGCACGGAGGCGCCGCCGAGCTCTTCGGCCGTGACGACCTCGTTGGTGACGGTCTTCACGACGTCGGGGCCGGTGACGAACATGTAGCTGGTGTTCTTCACCATGAAGATGAAGTCGGTCATCGCAGGCGAATAGACGTCGCCGCCGGCGCAGGGGCCCATGATGACGGAGATCTGCGGGATCACGCCGGAGGCCAGCACGTTGCGGCGGAACACGTAGGAATAGCCGGCGAGCGCAGCGACACCTTCCTGGATGCGGGCGCCGCCCGCGTCATAGAGGCCGATGATGGGCGCCCTCGCCTTCATCGCCATGTCCTGCAACTTGGTGATCTTCAGTGCGTGAGTTTCCGAGAGCGAACCGCCGAACACCGTGAAGTCTTTGGCAAAGACAAAAGTCTTGCGGCCGTTGACGGTGCCCCAGCCGGTGACGACGCCGTCGCCGGGCACCTTGGTCTTCTCCATGCCGAACTCGGTGGAGCGGTGCTCGACGAACATGTCGAACTCCTCGAATGATCCCTTGTCGAGCAAGAGCTCGATGCGCTCGCGCGCGGTCAGCTTGCCGCGGGCGTGCTGCGCCTCGATGCGCTTCTCCCCGCCGCCGAGCTTCGCGCCGGCACGACGATCTTCAAGGGCGTCCAGGATATGTTTCATTTGCTCCCGCCAGTTCTTTAGCCTTAAGCGATGCCGGGGGTTCTAACACGGCATTTTGCGGGCCGGGAAGCGGCTTTCAGTCCCGCAGGGCTGCCCTGTCGCAGCGTGAAAGCGCAAGGAATTACAAAGTTTTGCCTGGGAGACGAGCATGACTGAAGGAACGGCCGAGACGGGCGCTGCGACGGGCGGCGTCAACATCCTGCTGCGGCTGGAGGGCCTGACCCTGTTTGTGGGGATGGTGATGCTGTACTGGGCCTGGGATGGGTCGTGGCTGGTCTTCGCCCTGCTCTTCTTCGTCCCCGATCTGAGCTTCCTGGCATACCTGTCCGACGCCAGGTTCGGCGCGATGGTCTACAATACCGCCCACAGCTACATGGCGCCGGTGGGGCTGCTGACGCTGGGCTTCGGCCTCGCCTCGCCCCTCACTCTGTCCATCGCCTTGATCTGGCTCGCCCATATCGGCATCGACCGGGCGCTCGGCTACGGCCTGAAATATTCCGCCGGGTTCGGCTTCACCCATCTGGGGCGGATCGGGCGGCAGAAGGACGCCTGACCCGGCCCGCAAATTGGCGGCCCGGCCGGTTGACCGGGCCGGCCGATTCAGGCTTGCTTCAAGGCTTGCGATCAGGCGCCGAATGTTGCGTGAGCCCAGTCGGTACGGCGGCGGTCCATCACGTCTGGCTGCAAGCATCACCCATGTCCGCGACGGTCGTCCCCCTGCCGCCGAACCCATCGTCCGAAACCATCGACTTCCTGCGGCGCATGGCCAGCATGGTGTCGGGGCGGAACGGCGAGATGCTGCTGCGTGCAGCCCGCATGATCGAGTCGCTGAGCCAGCGCGCAATGTCGGCCGAGCGGTTCTATCATCAGGCGCAGGAAGAGAGCACGCGCAGCACCGAGCTGCGCGAAGCCGCCGAGCTCGCCTCCGATGCCATGGTCGGCCAGATCGAGGCGCTGCGCGCGCAGCTTGCCGAGGTCACCGCGGCAGCCGCAGCCGAGCGCTCCGCATTCGATGCCGAGCGCGGCAAGCTGATCGGCCTGATGCAGCATGCGGAAAGCCATATCGGCAAGCTCACGAGCGAGCTGGAGACACTGCGCGCCTCCGTCGACAGTTTCAACGAGACCGTGGTCTCGGTGCCGATCGAGGCGCTGCGGCTGGCGCGGACGCAGTTCGATTATCTATCCAGCTGCTTTGCGCGGCGCGGCGATCCGATCTCGCAGGCGATGAGCGAGATCGGCGGCTTCGCCATCGATCAGGCGCTGACGGCGAAGAAGACGGCCGACAAGGGCTGAGGCCTCCGCGCGTCAAATTGACGGTGGAGGAGTTTTTGCAGGTCCTGTTCAAGCTGGGCTGAGACCGCCTGCTCCACACGCGCTGCCGTAGGGTGGGCAAAGCGAAAGCGTGCCCACCAACTAGATGATGGTGGGCACGGCGCTACGCGCCTTTGCCCACCCTACGGCTCCTCGGCCATGGGAGACACCGCATACTCCGTCATTGCGAGCGCAGCGCGAAGCAATCCAGAGTCTTTCCGCAGCAGCAGTCTGGATTGCTTCGTCGCAAGAGCTCCTCGCAATGACGGTGGCCGGGCGGCGCCGGCGCGACAGCGCTAGATCGCGCCGATCTCGGCAAGGCAGGCTTGCGTCAGCGGCATGCGCTCGCCGACGAGACGTGGCTCCTTGCAATCCATGTTGAGCGCGAACACGGTGTGCGCCTCGCCCTTCTCGGCCCAGCCAACCATCCAGCCCAGTGACGGCTCGCCGCGCTCGGCGCCCAGGAGGCCGGACTTGGCGCGGATGATGCTGTCGCCGACCTTGGTCACAGGCAGGATGTCGGCGACGAGATCCTGGCTGCGCTTTCCGATCGGCAGCGCGCGGCGGCGCAGACGGTCGATGAAATCGACCTGCTCGACCGGATCGATGCGCAAATTCCCGGTGAGCCAGAACTGGTCGATGCCGCCGCCGATGTCACGATTGCCGTAGTCGACCTCGTCGACATATTTCTGCATCCGCTCCTGCCCGATGCGACGTGCGATCTCCTGATAGACCGGCACCGCACTCACCGCGATGGCGCTGCGCAGCGTGTGGTCCTTGTTCCAGGCCTCGATCGGCCGCTTGACGCCGTCCCAGGGAAACACGTCCTTATCGGGATCAGTGACGACGCCAGTCTCCAGCGCAATCAGCGAGTTCGGAATCTTGAAGGTCGATGCCGGCAGCTTCCCCTCGCCCGAGCGCTCCTTGTCGCTGGCGACGATCAGATAATCCTCGACCTTGTAGCCGACGAAGGTGCCTGATGTACCGAGATCAGCGAAGCGCTTTGCAAGGCTGTCGCGGATCTCGTTGCGCGGCGGCGCGACGTGGGCGAGCGCGCGTGACGGCAGGATCGCGGTTGCGGCGAGAAGGCCAAGGGTGGAACGGCGGGTGAGCAAGACTGATATCCGTTGAACGATGAGGGCACGCGCGACCATGCAGCCGCTACGTGGTGAAACGATGACAGGTTACATCTTGACCATGATCTATTCGGAAAACCGCTGCACACTTTGCGCTAACGCGGCCCTTCGGGTCCGGATCATGCTCTAGCGCCCCCGGCCCGACAGCCGCAGCACGAACACCAGCACTTCGGCGACCGCCTTGTAGAGATCGGGCGGGATTTCCTCGCCAAGCTCGACCTTGGAGAGCGCGCCGGCCAGGATTTCGTTCTCCTCGATCGGGATGTCGTTGGCCCTGGCAATCTCGACGATCTTTTCGCCGATCGTGCCCTTGCCCTTGGCGACGACGACGGGCGCATTGGTACCCTTCTCGTAATGCAGGGCAATTGCAAGCTTGGATGGATCGCTCATGTGGCGCGGTCCAGGAAGTGGCCGGCGCGGGCCGGCGCCGGCTGCGGCGGCGTGCCGTCGCGCACGACGATATCGCCGGGCTTGAGCTCGGCCTTCGTCATCGCCTGCGTGAGCTCACCGATACCGGCGCGGAGCTGCTGCGCGGTCGCCGTCCGCTCCGCCCACATCCGCACGAAGGTCTTGTCGCCGTTCAGCGTGATCAGCGCGTGCACCGGTCCGGCCGGCTCGACATTGAGCGAGAAGCGCGCGCGCCAGGCGCGCTTGGCCGGATCGGCGGATTCGCCACCGCCGTCGCGCGAGATCTCGAACTGCGCCATCGCGGTACCCTGCGGGGTCGCGAACGGGATCTCGAAATTCCACTGTGGTACGGCCGGATCGATGCGGTGACCGCTGGCATCGGTGCGATCGGAGAGTGAAGCGACCTGCAACAACGTCTGCCGCGAGATCGCGGCATCGGTGTCATCGAGCAGGCGATGCACGGTCGCGGCCAGAGGTGTATCGGGCGCGAGCGATGGCGCGGCGACAGCCTGCGGCGCCGGCAGCGCGCCGCGGAACGGCGGTGGTGTGGTTGCGCGCGCGGCAGCCTCGAACACATGACCGTCAGGCACGGCCTTGTTGGAGCCAGGCACGTTACCGAGCATGCGCGGCAGGCTTTGCGTGACGTCTTGCAGCAGGCTCGCGGCAAGACCTGCGGACATGGTTCGCGGCACCAGGGCTTGCGGATTGTCGCCCGCCACCTCCGCCAGCACAGCGGCGGCAAGCGCAGTGCCGCGTAGCAATTGCGTCGGCTGGGCTACTTCGGCATCCGGCGACGGCAACGCCGCCTGTGCCGCCTCGCCCGCCACTTGAAGCGCGGAAGCTGCGGTCTGCGTCGTGGCCACAGCGCTCGTCGGCAGCGCGGCGCCTTGCGCCTGTGGCACGCCGGTCTCGAGCGTTGTCAATGTCTGGCGCAACACCAGCAGCGCGGCCTTCAAGTCCGGCATCGCGCCAGAGGACGGCGTCGTGCCCGCGGCCAATGAAGCCTCGAGAAACAGCCCGGACTTCTGAAAGGCGGATTCGATGTCGCCGCCATCAAGCGCAGTGTTGAGCGGCGTCTGCTGCACCAGCACGTCGAGCACCGCCTGCTTCAGCCCCGCGGGCAGATCGCTGCCGGTGACGACGGCGGCCAGATTGGCAAACAGCGGCGCCTGGCTACCCTGTTTTGTAACCGCCTCGGCCGAAGCCGCGGTGACGGCGACCTGTTCCGATAGCGTCAGCGTGTTGCGTCCCGCGGTCGCGGACGGCGCAAGCGGCGGGCTGTCCACCAGAGAGGCTGCGCGCGACGTCAGCGTGATCTGATCGGCCGCCTCCTCGCCTGCACCCATGACGGCGAGCCGGATGGTGCCGTCGTTCTGCGAGACCGCGAGCTGGAGGTTTTGCCCCGGCGTCAGCGCCACCTCCGACATCACGTCCATCGACAGGTTGGCGATCGCGATCCGCACGAGATTGTCGGCGAGCACGCTGACCACCCTGGCATCGACGACGCTGCCGGCCTGGAGTACGAGATCGGGCGTCGTCGCATCAGCCACAGGGCTGGCGGCACTGACGGGAACGATCGAGCTTATCGGCGTCGGCATCTCAAGGGGGCCCGGGGAATGCTAAACCCACCGTAAGGCCCCCTCGTAAACCTCTCGTTAAGGACCTTGGACCGCGGACGGCTTCACCGCCGCCAGAACCGTCACGGCTGCCTCAAAATCCTTCAGGCGGGCGGCGCGGCGGGCGGCCGCCTCCTCGTCCACGCCCCATTGCTCGGCGTTCCAGTCCTCGTCGACATGGGCGGCGGCCCAGACCTGGTCCGCATCGCGCACGCCATGGGCCAGCGCCAGCGCCAGCAGCGCCGAGCCGGTCAGGGTCGTGACCACATGGAGCGCGGCGACCGACCAGGGATCGCCGGGCAGTGCGGCGCGGGCGGCCATCAGCGCCTCGTCCGGCTGCTTCACGTGCATGACGCCCTCGGACAGGATGAAATGCGCCTGCAGCGTCTGCGCGGCCCAGAACAGCACGGGATCCCAGTGCGCGGCCTCGCGGGCGACCAGCCCCTCGGGGTGGCCGGCGCGATAAAACAGCAGATCGGACTCGAAGTATTTTGCGAGATCGTCGCTGACGAGCTCGACGCGGTCGACGACGCCCTCGACCACGCTGTTGGCGATCCGCGTCAGCGGCATGGTGACAGGGTCGATCGTCTCGCCCTGGGCCACCCATTCGGCGACCACCGCATCGGCCAGCGCGCGCGCGGGGATCACCACCTGGCGGCCGGAAGGCGTGCGGATCGGCTTGCCGTCGAGCGTGATGGCAAAGCCGCCGTCGGTATCGGTTACGCCGGCCGCCTTATAGAAGCGCTTGCGCAGCGGCGTGCGCGCGGACTGGCGCGCCGATTCCCGTGGATCCGGCGGGGGCTGGCTTGCTGCTTCTTCGAACAATTCGCGCATGTGAGTTTTTGGTCCCGGTCGCTGGATGCTAGTCTCTTAAAATAAGACCGGCGGCCGATAAAGCGAGCGGCAGGCATGAGGGAACTTGCGGGCATTGTCGCCCTGTTGGCAGGATTTTGGCTGGCCGCGGCCGAGGCCGGCTTCCGCACCCCTGAATCGCTGGTCCGCAACGTCTATGCCCATTACGGCGAGGGCGCGCCGGAGCTGTCAAAAGGCCTGCCGCGCGATGCCGTGACCGCCCGCCAGTTCTTCGATCTGCCCCTGCGCAAGGCCTGGAGCACGACGAGGATCGAACCCTACGATTTCCTGGTGCAGAGCCCGAGCTGGAAGCTCGGCCCGGTTGCGATCGCGGTCGTCCGCAGGCAATACGACAAGACCTATGTCGCGGCGAATTTCGACAATCACGGTCGCCGGGTGGCGCTGAACTTCGTCCTGGTCAACGGGCCCGAGGGCTGGCTGATTACGGATGTCGAGAGTCCGCATGATAGTCTGCGGATGTTTTTGGAGCAGTTCCGGAATTGAGGGTGGCCAACCACCGCTGTCTCCGCACCGTCATTGCGAGCGAAGCGAAGCAATCCAGAATCTTTCCGCGGAGGCATTCTGGATTGCTTCGTCGCAAGAGCTCCTCGCAATGACGGGGCTGGCAGCGGAGCTCAGCCCCTACTCCTCCGGCGCGTTCTCGATCGGGTCGAACCGGCTTGCATCGAGCCCCAGCAGATTCCACGACTGCTGCATGTGCGGCGGTAGCGGCGCGGTGGCGTCGATCACGCCGCCACGCGGATGCGGAATGACGATGCGGCGCGCGAGCAGATGCAGCCGGTTTTGCAGGCCGCCGGGCAATTCCCAGTTCTCGATGTTGAAATATTTGGGATCGCCGATGATGGGATGGCCGATATGGGCCATGTGGGCGCGCAGCTGATGGGTGCGGCCGGTCACCGGTTTCAGCGACACCCAGGTCAGCTTGTTGCCGGCGGTCTCGACCACGGCGTAATAGGTCACTGCGTGGCTGGCGCCCTCGTCGCCATGCTGGGCGATGCGCATGATGGTGTCGTCCTCGCTCTCTTCCTTGGCGAGGAAGGTCGAGATGCGGCCCTGCTTCGGCTTCGGCAGACCCGGCACCAGCGCCCAATAGACCTTTCGCGCCGATCTCGAACGAAATGCGCCGGTCAGATGCGAGGCGGCAAAGCGCGTCTTGGCGATCAGGAGACAGCCCGAGGTCTCGCGATCAATGCGGTGCACGAGGCGCGGCTTCTGGCCCTTGGCATCGCGCATCACCTCCAGCATCTGGTCGATGTGCCGCGTCATGCCCGAGCCGCCCTGCACGGCAAGGCCCGCCGGCTTGTTCAGCACGAGGACGTCGTCGTCCTCCCAGATCGTCATCTCCTTCAGGGCCTTGAGCGTCTTCTGCGCAGCCTCCGAGAGCTCGCCGACGACCTTCGGTGCATCCAGCTTCAGCGGCGGAATGCGGACGCTCTGCCCTTCCTCTAGCCGGTCCTTGCTGTCGACGCGCTTGCCGTCGACGCGCAGCTCGCCTTTGCGCACGACGCGCTGGATGTGGGAGAACGACAGGCCGGGAAAGCGCGCTTCAAGGAAACGGTCGACGCGCATGTTGTTCTCGTCAGCCGTGACGGTGACGGTCTGCACCTTGGTCGGCAGCAGCGCCTCGACCGGCTTCCCCGGCGCAGGCCTTTCCTGGGCGGGTTTGGGCGGCCGCCGCTCGGCGCGCTCGGGGCCACGCCGCTCGGAACGCTCTCCGGCAAAGCGCGGCGGCTTCGAGCCCGGCTTGCCGCCCGGACGCGGCCCGGCCTTTTTCGCGCTGCGCGCCTGATGCGGACGTGCGTCATCGCGCTCGTCACGCGAACGGGGCTTTGGGTTCATTCTCTTGATGCGGCGGCTCATGGTTGCCTGCGTACCCTAAAAGCGGCCTTCCGTCACGACGAAATGGCCGTTTCTAGCGCGAGCCGCCCCGCTCCTTCCGCAGCTTGGCCCAGTAATCCAAACGCTTCCTGATCTCACGCTCGAAGCCGCGCTCGGGCGGGTCGTAGAAGGTCTGGCGGCCCAGGGCTTCGGGGAAGTAGTCCTGGCCGGAGAAGGCGTCGGGGGCGTCGTGGTCGTATGCGTAACCAGTGCCGTAGCCTTCGGACTTCATCAGCTTGGTCGGGGAATTGAGGATGTGTTTTGGCGGCAGCAGCGAGCCGGCCTGCTTTGCGACCTGCATCGCCGTGCCGAAGGCGGTGTAGACCGCGTTCGATTTCGGCGCGGTGGCGAGATAGACCACGGCTTGCGCGATCGCGAGCTCGCCCTCGGGATGGCCGAGGAAGTCGAAGGCGTCCTTGGCGGCATTGGCGATGACGAGCGCCTGCGGATCGGCAAGCCCGATGTCCTCCACCGCCATGCGCACGACGCGGCGGGCAAGGAACAATGGGTCCTCGCCGGCGTCCAGCATGCGCGCGAGGTAATACAGCGCGGCATCGGGATCGGAGCCGCGCACCGATTTATGCAGCGCCGAGATCAGATTGTAGTGGCCGTCGGCCGACTTGTCGTAGATCGGCGCGCGGCGTTGCAGGATGTCCTGCAATTGCGCGGCGTTGAAAATCTCGTCCGCCCGCGCCGAACGCCAGACCTCTTCGGCGAGCGTCAGTGACGCCCTTCCGTCGCCGTCGGCCATACGCACCAGAACAGCGCGCGCTTCGGCGTCCAGCGGCAACTTCTTGCCCTCGACCGCCTCGGCATGCGCGAACAGCTTTTCGATCGCGGCCGGGTCGAGCGAGCGGAACACCAGCACGCGCGCGCGGGACAAAAGCGCCGCGTTGAGCTCGAAGGACGGGTTTTCGGTGGTGGCGCCGACCATCACCACCGTGCCGTCTTCCATCACGGGCAGAAACGAATCCTGCTGGGCGCGATTGAATCTGTGCACCTCGTCGACGAACAGCAGCGTGCCCTTGCCCATCTCGCGGCGGGCGCGTGCGGCATCGAACGCCTTCTTGAGGTCGGCGACACCGGAGAACACGGCCGAGATCTGCTCGAAATGCAGATCGGTGGCGTCCGCCAGCAGCCGCGCCACCGTGGTCTTGCCGGTGCCCGGCGGGCCCCAGAACACCAGCGAGCCCAGCGTGCGCGTCTCCAGCATGCGCGTCAGCGCGCCGTCGGGGCCGAGGATGTGATCCTGGCCGACGACCTCCGACAGCGTACGCGGACGCAAGCGATCCGGCAGCGGATGCGGAGCCTCGTGGTCGAGCCCCGCCGCGGCAAAGAGCGTTGGCGTCTCCTGTGGTCGCTTCGGACTCATCCGCCCAGCGTAACGTTGATCTGCTGACCGCCGCGCACCAGCGTGATGCGCCAGATCCGCGGGCGCTCGCCCGCAGCCTTTTCGAGGTCGCCGGTCCTGCTGATCTTCTGATTGTTGACGGCCAGGATGATGTCGCCCTTCTGGAAGCCGACACTCGCCGCCGCACTGTCACCGCCGAGATCGGCGATCACGACGCCTTCGGTGTCGGCGTCCAGATGCAGCTCGTCGGCAACCGCCGGCGTGATGGTCGAAACCTTTGCGCCCTGGAACGGCGAACGCGCGGTAATGACCAGCTCGTTGCGCCCGGCGTCGGGCGCGGTCTCCAGCGCCACGGTCAGCTTGACCGGCTTGCCGCCGCGCTGCAGGTCGATCTGCGCGGTGCCGCCCAGCGGACGCGTGGCGAAGCGATAATCGAAGGCGTTGGGATCATCCACGGTCTGGCCGTCGATGCCGGTGATGAGATCGGAGGATTTCAAGCCGGCCTTGGCCGCGGGGCCGTTCGACACCACGCTCGCGACCAGCGCGCCGGTCGGCGAGCGCAGGCCGAGGCTCTCGGCGATCTCGGGCGTCACCGCCTGCAATTTCGCTCCGAGCCAGGGACGCTTCACCGCCTTGCCGCCGCTCTTGGCGGAGGCGACGACGACGCGCACCATGTTGGCGGGAATCGCAAAACCGATTCCCTGCGAGCCGCCGGAGCGCGAGTAGATCGCGGTGTTGATGCCGGCGAGCCGGCCGTTCATGTCGACCAGCGCGCCGCCGGAATTGCCGGGATTGATCGCCGCATCGGTCTGGATGAAGAACTGGTAATCGGTGATGCCCACCTGCGTGCGCGCCAGCGCCGAGATGATGCCGTGGGTCACGGTCTGGCCGACGCCGAAGGGATTGCCGATTGCCAGCACGACGTCACCGACCAGCAGCTCGTCGGAATTTGTGAATTCGAGTGCCGGAAACTTCTCCTTGGAATCCTTCAGACGCAGCACCGCAAGATCGGTGCGGGAATCCTTCAGCACGATCTCGGCCTCGAACTCGCGCTTGTCCGACAGCGACACCTTCACCTGGTCGGCGCCTTCGATGACATGGACGTTGGTGACGACGAGGCCGGACGCATCGACGAGGACGCCGGAGCCGAGTGAGCGCTGCACCTGCTCGGGCTGCTGGCCCGGCACGCCGAAGAAGCGGCGGAAGATCGGGTCGTCCAGCAGGGGGTTGCGGTTCTGCACCACCTTGGCGGCGTAGACGTTGACCACCGCCGGCTGCACCCGTTGCACGATCGGCGCATAGGACAGCCGCAGCTCGGCCGGCGACGACGGGACCCGACGGTCCTGCGCAGCAGTCGGATTGAAGTGGGCCGAAAAGGCTATGCACAATGCCGAGGCGGCGGCAGTCCAGGTCGATCGAAACATTCCTACCTCTTGGAAAAGACGACGGAATATAGGCGTGTTCGCCCCCCAATAGAAGGGCGCCGGGCGGCAATATTCGGCCCCTTCCCCGGTGTGTCCGGCCCGCAAGCACGGCGTGCGAAATGACAATCCGCTCGGGCGATGGATTGGCATGATGCGCGTCATCCCGCATGCTGCCCGGTGGCGGATTCGGTTGCGGCGAATTTGCACCAGTGGGAACCCACGCAACCGAGCGCAGCGTCGCGGGGCAGTCATCGATCACACCTAGGCTCTCCGTTCGCGACTTGGAAAGTGACTTGGGGAAATCAGTCAAACGATGGAGGCGTAACGTGAGCAGAACAAGACTTGCAGCCACGGCGATTGGTTTCGCCGGCGCGCTGGCGGCCTCGCAGGCCCAAGCCCAATCGGCAAGCAGCAGCGAGCAGGAGATCGCGCTCCTGAAGCAGCAGTTGAAGTTGCTCGAGCAGAAGCTCGACAAGCTTCAGAGTCAGACCGCCGCGAACACGGCGGCAACGGCGAAGGCCAGGGCCGAAGCCAAGGCGGAGGCCAAGGCCGAAGCGCGTTCGGAAGCCAAGGCGGTGGTCGCCAACGCCAATGCGGCAATCCCCGTCAAGGGCCCGGCGCCTGCGTCCGGCGTCGTGGTGACGATGCCGAACAACCGGCCGACCATCTGCACGGCCGACCAGGCCAACTGCGTCGCCATCACCAGTCGCGTGCACTACGATATCGGCGGTTATGATTATCGTCCCAACACCGCGGCCACCGTGCCGCAGAAACTGGACAGCGGCGAGAACGTCCGCCGCGCGCGCATCGGCGTCGCCGGCAAATTCCTCAATGACTGGAATTTCGCGCTGATCTACGATTTCGGCGGCTCCTCCGACGGATTTGGCGGCGCGGCACCGGGGTCCCTCCCGGGCGGCGCCGTATCCGGCATCGAGAACGCCTATCTCAGCTATACCGGCCTGAAGCCATTCGGCGGAAAGATGGCGGTCGAGGCCGGCGTCATGGACCTGCCCTACACCATGGACGAGGCCACGAGCTCCAACGACACCCTGTTCATGGAGCGTGCCTCGGCCGGCATCGTCGCCACCAACATCGCTGCGGGCGACTTCCGCTCCGCCGTCGGTACGCGCTGGTACAACGACCAGCTCTGGATCGGCGGTTACGTCACGGGACCTGCAACTGGCGCGATCCACTCGGCATCGAGCGCGGCCCCGGCCGGTACGAGCGAGCAATACGGCGCCGTGGCGCGCATTGCCGGCAACCCGATCAGCGGCAAGGACTACTCGGTGCATATCGGCGCCGACGCAGAGTGGCTGATCCAGCCGCCGCGCAATCTCATCGCCAACACGCAGACGCTGACGCTCAGCGACCGTCCGGAATTGCGCATCGATCCGACCGCCTTGATCTCCACCGGCGCGATCCCCAACGTCTCGGGCGCGCAGGTCTACAGCGTCGAGGCGGCCGCGACCTACGGCCCGTTCATCGTCCAGGGCGAATACTTCTGGTACAACATCGACCGCAACGCCAACACCAGCGTGCCGCTGGTCGGTGCACCGAGCCTGAAATTCCAGGGCGGCTATGCCCAGGCCGGCTACGTGCTGACCGGCGAAGGCCGATCCTACAACGCGGCGAGCGCGGCCTATGGCGGCGTCAAGCCGGCGCATCCATTCTCGCTCGATGGCGGCGGCTGGGGCGCGTGGGAAATCGCGGGACGCTTCTCGACGATTGACCTCAACAACCAGCTCGCGACCGCCAATGGCATCGCCGGCGGCCGTCAGACCGTCTACACGCTCGCGCTCAACTGGTACGTCAACGGCAACGTCCGGTTCATGCTCGACTACCTGCACGGCACAGTGTCGAAGCAGGCCTCGCCGGTCTCGACCGCCGACGTCGGCTCGAAGTACGACGCCATCGCAATGCGCACGCAGTTCGCGTTCTAGACCCTACACCTCTCCCATTGGGAGAGGTCGCGCCGAAGGCGCGGGTGAGGGGTTAGGCTCTATCGAGGATGCCGCGTCCCCTCACCCGAATTGCTCTGGACGATGCTGCGCATCGCCAAGCGCAATTCGACCTCTCCCCGTCGGGGAGAGGTAAGGGCCTGCACCGCCCACCTCGCCTCATCACGCCGCGCGCTTCTTCCTCACGACCACCGGCGGCGGCGCGCAGGACAGCCGCTGCTGATGGCTCTCGCCCCAGGCCTTGAGGATGTCGATGACAGGCTTGAGGCTCTCGCCGAGCTCGGAGAGGCAATACTCCACCCGCGGCGGCACTTCCGCATAGACCTTGCGGATGACGAGCTTGTCCTCCTCCAGCGCGCGCAGCTGTTTCGTGAGCATGCGCTGGGTGATGCCGGGCATGCGGCGGCGCAATTCGCCGAAGCGCTGAGTTCCGCTCTGCAGGTGATAGAGGATCACGCCCTTCCACTTGCCGTCGATCAGGTCCAGCGTCGCCTCGACCGAGCAGCCGGGACGACGGGCAAAATTGCGCCGTTTCATGCGTGTTTTCCCAATAGTATCCAAACAGGGACTATATCCCCGAATTTACAGTACTTGCCAAATGGACGCCAGCGGGACAGTTAGCAGGCCAGGCGCACGTCAACGCTATCGCGCCATCTGATGGAGACACGCCATGAAGGCCGTCGGCTACAAGAAATCGCTTCCGATCGAGGATGCGGAGTCACTGATCGATTTCGAGACCGCAAGGCCCGAGCCCGGGGGACGCGACATCCGCGTCGCCGTGAAGGCGATCTCGGCCAACCCGGTCGACTACAAGGTGCGCAAGCGCGCCGCCCCGCCCGAGGGCGAGACCAAGATTCTCGGCTATGACGCAGCCGGCGTAGTCGATGCCGTCGGGCCCGACGTCACGCTGTTCAAGCCGGGCGACGAGGTGTTCTACGCCGGCTCGATCCTGCGCCAGGGCACCAACGCCGAATTCCATCTGGTCGACGAGCGCATCGTCGGCAACAAGCCGAAGTCGCTCTCGTTCGCGCAGGCAGCCGCCCTTCCCCTCACCTCCATCACCGCGTGGGAATTGCTGTTCGACCGGCTCGGCGCGGTGCCCGGCAAGAGCGTCGATCCGCGCACGCTGCTTATCACGGGCGGCGCCGGCGGCGTCGGCTCGATCCTGATCCAGCTCGCGCGTCGCCTCACCAGGCTCACGGTGCTCGCCACCGCGACGCGGCCGGAATCGCAGAAATGGTGCCTCGATCTCGGTGCGCATGCCGTGATCGACCACGGCAAGCCGATGAAGGAGCAGATCGAGAAATTGAAGCTGCCGCCGGTCGCGCTGGTGGCGAGCCTCACCTTCACCGATCAGCACTACAAGGCGATCGCGGAGTTCATGGCTCCGCAGGGCAGGTTCGGCCTGATCGACGATCCCCCGGAATTCGCCATGAGCACGTTCAAGGGCAAGGCGATCTCGGTGCACTGGGAATCGATGTTCACGCGCTCCTCGTTCCAGACCCCTGACATGATCGCGCAACATCATCTGCTCAACGATGTCGCTGATCTCATTGACAAGGGCGTGTTACGCACGACGCTCGACCAGACCTTTGGCACGATCAGTGCTGCGAATCTCAAGCGCGCGCATGCGCTCCTGGAGAGCGGCAAGTCGCGCGGCAAGATCGTGCTGGAGGGGTGGTAGCAGCCGCGACCTCGGTGCGTAGGGTGGGTTAGCCCTGCGACTGCGCGAAGCGCAGGTCGCACGGCGTAACCCACCTCTTCTGTCTCCGCGGCTTCGAACAGTGGTGGGTTACGCTCTGCAGATGCGCTTCGCGCCTCTGCAGAGCTAACCCACCCTACAGTTTCGGCGCCCTACGCTGGCACCACGCCCTCAACAAATATCAGGCGCCGCTCCAGCGCTGTCCGCCGCAGCTTCAACGCCTCGGCATATTCCGGCGAGGCGTACCATTCCTTCAGCCTCGCCATCGACGGGAATTCAACGATGACGATGGCCTTCGGCGGAAGGTTGCCCTCCGCCAGTTCGGCCTTGCCGCCACGAACGAGATAGCGCCCGCCAAACTGCGCGATCGTCTTCGCGGCGAGTGCACGATAGGCTTCAAATCCCTCGAGGTCGCGCATCTCGACTTCGGAAATCACATAAGCGGTCATAGGCGGCTCTTACGCGATCGTATTGACGATGCCGCCTTCCGCGCGCAGCGCCGCACCGTTGGTGGCGGACGCCTGCT
The DNA here is from genome assembly GCF_014198245.1 of Bradyrhizobium sp. cir1. Lineage (GTDB taxonomy): Bacteria > Pseudomonadota > Alphaproteobacteria > Rhizobiales > Xanthobacteraceae > Bradyrhizobium. The sequence continues at coordinate 76,576 of NZ_JACIHE010000010.1, read as the reverse complement.
TCGACGCGACGTAAACAACCATGTTCGCGATCTCGTCGACACTGGCGAAACGCTGGATCAGCGAGCTCGGGCGATGCTGCCTGACGAAATTGGCGGCGGCTTCATCCACCGATTGTCCGTTTTGTTTCGCGAGATCCTTCACGAAGGTCTCGACGCCTTCGGACATGGTGGGGCCCGGCAACACGGAATTGACAGTGACGCCGGTGCCGCGGGTGAGCTGCGCCAAACCGCGCGCGACCGAGAGCTGCGCCGTCTTGCTCATGCCGTAGTGGATCATCTCGACGGGAATGTTCAGCCCGGACTCCGAGGAGATGAAGACGATGCGGCCCCAGTTGCGCTTGAGCATGCCCTTCATGTAGGCCCGCGACAGCCGCACGCCGCTCATCACGTTGACCTCGAAGAAGCGGCTCCAGTCTTCGTCGGGGATGTCGAAAAAATCCTTCGGCTCGAAGATGCCGGCATTGTTGATGAGGATGTCGACCTCGGGCAGAGCCGCCACCAGCGCTTTGCAGCCCGCAGCGGTGGAGACGTCGGCGGCGATGCCTCGGACCTTGGCGCCCGTCCCTTCCAGCTTGCGCACGGCCGCATCGACCTTGTCCTGGCTGCGCCCGTTGATCACGACGCTCGCGCCCGAGGCGGCGAGGCCTTTGGCGATGGCATGGCCGATGCCGGCGGTCGAGCCGGTCACGAGGGCAGTCTTTCCGGAAAGATCGATGTTCATGTATTATCTCCATCAGGTCGATGGTGGGGATATCGGACGCGGCGGACCCGGCCGCAATCGGCACTCACCAATCAGTGAGGCGCCCCGCACCTATCCTGCGACAACGTGGGCACGGCCCGCACCGCAGCTGGAACGATTGTTGCTTGGCTGTCCGGGATTCTCTTGCTCTCGTAGAAACGGAAGAACGACGCGATGAAAAGAACGGCTTTGACGGTTGTGCTCGGGGCGGTCGGTTTGATTGCTGGCAATGCGCCCGCACCGGCTCAGGCGGTCTATCCGGAAAAGTCGTTGCAATTGATCGTCCCCTTTCCGCCCGGTGGCGCCTCCGACGTGGTTGCGCGCATCATCGGCAGCGAGTTGGAGACACGGCTTGGCAAGCCCGTGATCATCATGAACCGTCCCGGCGGCGGCACCACGATCGCGGCCAAGGAGGTCGCGCGCTCGGCGCCTGACGGATACACCCTGTTCTTCAGCTCGAACTCGAGCTTCACGCTGCCGGCGGCCGTGAAGGAAAGCGTACCTTACGATGCCGCCAAGGATTTCGAGCCGCTCGGCCAGGTCGGCAAGATCACGCTGGCGCTGGTCACCTACAAGGACAACCCGGTCAAGGACGTGACTGCGCTGGTCGCCGAGGCGAAGGCCAATCCCGACAAGCTGTCGCTCGCGTCCTTTGGCGTCGCAACCGTCTCGCATTTTGCCGGCGAGCTGTTCAAGTCGGCCGCCGGGATCAAGATGGTCCACCTGCCCTACAAGGGCAGCGCGCCGGCGATGAACGACCTGATCGGCAAGCACATCCAGTACCACGTCGACACCGTGATCGCCGTGAAGCCGCAGATCGAGGCCGGCACCGTCAAGGTGCTCGCGGTGTTCTCGGGCAAGCGCACGCCGTTCCTGCCGGACGTGCCGACGCTCGCCGAACTCGGCTATGGCAATATCGACTTCGCGTCATGGGGCGCCGTGGTCACGCCCAAGGGCTTGCCGCCGGCCGTTCACGACAAGCTGTCGGCGACCCTGGAGGAGGCGATCAACAATCCCTCTGTGGCCGAGCGCTTCACCAAGGTCGGCTTCGAGCCGGGCTTCACGCGCTACAGCGATTGGGCGGGAGCGATCGGCAAGGAGACCGCTGAAATGAAGGACATCGCGCAAAAGGCCGGGATCAAGGAAGAATAGCCTCGCGGATCCGCACCATTCCAGAAACAAAAAAACGGCGCCCGAGGGCGCCGTTTTCAATCCATATCCGCAGAAACAGCTTACGCCGCCTCGGCTTCCTTCTCCTGCACCGGGCCGGAGTCCTGGCCCTTGGCGTCGACGTCGCGATCGACGAACTCGATCACGGCCATCGCGGCGTTGTCGCCGTAGCGGAAGCCGGCCTTGATGATGCGGGTGTAACCGCCCTGGCGGTCCTTGTAGCGGGTCGCGAGCGTATCGAAGAGCTTCTTGACCATGTCGACGTCGCGCAGCTCCGAGATCGCCTGGCGGCGCAACGACAGGCCGCCCTTCTTGCCGAGGGTGACGAGCTTCTCGACGATCGGGCGGAGCTCCTTGGCCTTCGGCAGCGTGGTGACGATCTGCTCGTGCTTGATCAGCGCGGCCGCCATGTTGGCGAACATCGCCTTGCGGTGTTCGGCCGTGCGGTTGAGCTTCCGATGAACCTTGCCGTGACGCATGTGTGTAGTCCTTACGTTAAAACTGCCGCGACGGTTCGTCGGACATGTTGCTCAGGTGGGCTGCCTGCGTTCGCCCATGCCGTCATTCCGGGGCGGCTCGCAGAGCCGAACCCGGAATCTCGAGGTTCCGGGTTCGATGCTCCCGGGCCGCGCTTTACGCGGTCCCGTCGCATCGCCCTGGAACGACGAAATGCTTAGTAGTGATCCTCGAAGCGCTTGGCGAGCTCGTCGATGTTCTCCGGCGGCCAGCCCGGCACTTCCATGCCGAGGTGCAGACCCATCTGGGCCAGCACTTCCTTGATCTCGTTCAGCGACTTGCGGCCGAAGTTCGGAGTACGAAGCATTTCGGCTTCCGACTTCTGCACGAGGTCGCCGATGTAGACGATGTTGTCGTTCTTCAAGCAGTTGGCCGAACGCACCGACAGCTCGAGCTCGTCCACCTTCTTGAGGAAGGCCGGGTTGAAGGCGAGGTCCGGGATGATCTCCTGGGCGACTTCCTTGCGCGGCTCCTCGAAGTTGACGAACACGTTGAGCTGGTCCTGCAGGATGCGGGCGGCATAGGCCACCGAGTCATCCGGCGAGATCGCGCCGTTGGTCTCGATCGTCATGGTCAGCTTGTCGTAGTCGAGGATCTGGCCCTCGCGGGTGTTCTCGACCTTGTAGGAGACCTTGCGGACCGGCGAGTACAGGCTGTCGACCGGGATCAGGCCGATCGGCGCGTCCTCGGGACGGTTGCGCTCGGCGGGCACGTAGCCCTTGCCGGTGGAGACCGTGAACTCCATGCGGATCTCGGCGCCCTCGTCGAGCGTGCAGATCTGCAGGTCCGGATTGAGCACGGTGACGTCGCCGACGGTCTGGATGTCGCCGGCGGTAACGACGCCCGGGCCCTGCTTCTTCACGACCATGCGCTTGGGGCCTTCGCCCTGCATCTTGATCGAGATGTCCTTGATGTTCAGCACGATGTCGGTGACGTCCTCACGGACGCCCGCGATCGAGGAGAACTCGTGCAGCACGCCGTCGATGTGCACCGACTGCACCGCCGCGCCCTGGAGCGAGGAGAGCAGGATGCGGCGCAGCGCGTTGCCGAGGGTCTGGCCGAAGCCGCGCTCGAGCGGCTCGGCGACGATGGTCGCGAAACGGGCCGGATCGCTGCCGGGCGTGACCTGGAGCTTGTTCGGCCGAATCAGTTCTTGCCAATTTTTCTGGATCGTCACTGTTTCACCCATACAGGCCAGTCGAACTGCCGTTGCAGACACCGGCGTTGGAGAAAGGCCGCAGGTTGCACCCGCGGCTTCTTAGAAAAATCATCGCGGGCGCCGATGCGCCCGCAATGTCGTATCAAACGCGCCGACGCTTGCGGGGACGGCAACCGTTGTGCGGGATCGTGGTCACGTCGCGAATCGAGGTGACGGTGAAGCCCGCGGCCTGGAGCGCGCGGAGCGCCGACTCGCGGCCCGAACCGGGACCGGCGACCTCGACTTCCAGCGTGCGCATGCCATGCTCCTGCGCCTTCTTCGACACGTCCTCGGCGGCAACCTGCGCGGCGTACGGGGTCGACTTGCGCGAACCCTTGAAGCCCATCGTGCCGGCGGAAGACCAGGCAATCGTGTTGCCCTGCGCGTCGGTGATGGTGATGGTCGTGTTGTTGAACGACGAGTTCACGTGCGCAACGCCTGAGGCGATATTCTTGCGCTCACGGCGGCGAACGCGGGTGGCTTCCTTGCCCATTGAGTCCCTTTCCTGAAGATCTCAAACGCCGCCGTAATGCCAGCGGCTACACCTGTGGAACGAAAAGCGCGTGGCGAACGGGTCATCCCCTTTCGCCACACGCCGCGATGGAATCCGAAAACTTACTTCTTCTTGCCGGCGATGGCCTTGGCCGGACCCTTGCGCGTACGCGCATTGGTGTGGGTCCGCTGACCGCGCACCGGCAGACCGCGACGATGACGCAGGCCGCGATAGCAGCCGAGGTCCATCAAACGCTTGATGTTGATGCCAACCTCACGACGCAGGTCGCCCTCGACGAGATAGTCGCGGTCGATCACTTCGCGGATCTGGAGAACTTCGGCGTCGCTGAGCTGATTGACGCGACGATCCTCGGGGATCTTCACCTTCTCGATGATGTCACCGGCGATCTTCGGGCCGATGCCATGGATGTACTGGAGCGCGATCAGAACGCGCTTGTTGGTGGGAATGTTCACGCCGGCAATACGGGCCACGGCCTTCTCTCCTGTTGCCGATCCCTCGTCAGGAATCGGGCTTAAGTGCTTGCTTTCTCGGGCAGGTGTTCACAAACGCGAACACGACGCCCACCCCCGGTCTTCCTGGGGCCCGGCATCGTCTGAAACTATCCGACTTGGATGCGGGGCTTATTAGGGGATTCCAGGGGCTTTCGTCAACCGCTGCTAGCGCTTGGCTCGCTTTTTCGTGACCTTTTTTGGTCCCTTCTTCGAACCTTTTTTGACGGTCTTCTTGACGGTTTTCTTGGCGGTCTTTTTGACCGTTTTCTTCGCCGCCTTCTTGGTCCCTTTCACGGCCTTCTTGGCCGCCTTTTTGGGGGTTTTGGCCGATTTAGCGGCCTTTTTGGCTGCCTTTGCCGGCTTTTTGGCCGCCTCGGCCTTCTTGGCCGGGGCCGACTTGGCCGCGCTGCGGGCGTGGGTCTTGGGTTCCACCGCGCCGAGCGCCAGGAGCTGGCGATGGATGGCACGGGTGACCTCGTCGATGGCCATCATGCCGTCGATGGTGGAGAGCTTCCGCCGCTCGGAATAGTAGTGAATCAGGGGTTCCGTCTGGCTACGGTAGCTGGCCAGGCGCTTGGTCAGGACCTCCGGGGTGTCGTCGAGCCGGACCTCCTCCCCGCGCTCACGCATCTGGGCGACGCGAGTCTCGACCCGGCTCAGAAGCGCACTCTCGTTGACGCGGAGCTCGATCACCGCATCGAGCTTGAGATGCTTGTGCCTCAGCAGCTCATCCAGCGCCTCGGCCTGCGGCACGGTGCGCGGGAAACCGTCGAGGATGAAACCGTTCTTGGCGTCCGGCTGGTCGATCCGGTCGGAGATGATTCCGACCACGACCTCATCGGGCACGAGCCCGCCGCCGGCCATGACTTCCTTGGCCTTCAGCCCGACCGGCGTCCCCGCCGCAACGGCCGCGCGCAGCATCTCGCCGGTCGAGAGCTGGACGATGCCATAGCGCTGCACCAAGAGCTGCGCCTGGGTCCCCTTGCCCGACCCCGGCGGTCCCAGAAGTATAATTCTCATCGGCGTACGCCCCCCGGATTGGTGAGCGATACGTCGCGCACCTGTGTTTGAAGATCAAGAACAGTGCAAACCACAATCGGCCGTGCACCGCTACCCATATCATAGGGGAGCGATTGCCCGGACGCCAAGAAGGCCTTTGAAATCAGTGATTGCATCGCGGTTGGAGCAGCTTTGCCGATGCGCCGAATGGCACAGCTGGCTGCCTTCAGCGACACCGCGCGTTGCTCGCGCAGCGAATCGGCGGCGCGGTCGCGCCGCCTTCAGGCGACGCCGCGGCTAGCGGCGACGACCGCGCAGCTTCGACTTGCGGATCAGGCCTTCGTACTGATGGGCCAGCAGATAGCCCTGCACCTGCGCCACCGTGTCCATGGTGACGCTGACCACGATCAGCAGCGACGTGCCGCCGAAGTAGAACGGCACCGAGGCGTAGGAGATCAGGATCTCCGGGATCAAGCAGACGATCGCGAGATAGATCGCACCCAACACGGTGATGCGCGACAGCACGTAATCGATATACTCGGCGGTGCGCTCGCCGGGGCGGATGCCCGGAATGAAGCCGCCATGCTTCTTCAGATTGTCCGCGGTCTCGGTCGGGTTGAACACGATCGCGGTGTAGAAGAAGGCGAAGAACACGATCAGCGCCAGATACATGATCAGGAACAGCGGACGACCGTGGCCGAGCTGGGTGGTGATCCACTGGAACCATTCCGGCCCACTGCCGGCGTTGAAATTCGCAACCGTGGTCGGCAGCAAGAGCAGCGAGGACGCGAAGATCGGCGGGATCACGCCCGAGGTGTTGAGCTTGAGCGGCAGATGCGAGGACTGGCCCTCGAACATCTTGTTGCCGACCTGGCGCTTCGGATACTGGATCAGCAGCCGGCGCTGGGCGCGCTCCATGAACACGATGAATGCGATCACGGCGACCGCCATGATGATGACGACCAGGATCAGGCCGGTCGACATCGCGCCCTGACGGCCGAGCTCGAGCATGTTGGCGAGCGCCGCGGGCAGCTCGGCGACGATGCCGGCGAGAATGATGAGCGAGATACCGTTGCCGATGCCGCGGGAGGTGATCTGCTCGCCCAGCCACATCAGGAACATGGTGCCGCCGGTCAGCGTGATCGCGGTGGACAGGCGGAAGAACATGCCGGGGTCGCTGACGACGTTGCCGGCGCCCTCGAGACCTACCGCAATGCCGTAAGACTGGAATGCGGCCAGGATCACGGTGAGATAACGGGTGTACTGGTTCAGCAGCTTGCGGCCCGACTCGCCTTCCTTCTTCAGCGCCTCGAGTTGCGGCGAGACGGTGGTGAGGAGCTGGATGATGATCGAGGCCGAGATGTACGGCATGATGTTCAGCGCAAAGATCGCCATGCGGTGGATGCCGCCGCCGGCGAACATGTTGAACATGCCGAGAATGCCGCCCGCCTGGGAGCGGAACACCTGCTCCCAGATGTTGGGATCGATGCCGGGGAGCGGGATGTAGGTCCCGAGCCGATAAACCAGCAACGCACCCAGGGTGAACCAGATGCGCTTCTTCAGTTCGTCAGCCTTGGCAAACGCACCGAAATTGAGATTGGCTGCCAGTTGTTCCGCTGCTGAGGCCATCTTGGACTTTCTCCCGCCGCCTGTTGCGCCGTCATGCCCGCGGCCGGGCTACTATCTAGCGGACGCCGGACATTATCTGGGGCTCGGCTTCGATAAGTCCACGTCCCGCATGCGTAAAGGCCCGCGAGCCGCGGGCCAATGACGCAGTTGTTACGCCGCCTCGCCTTCTTCCTTGGCAGGGGCGAGGATCTTCACCGAGCCGCCGGCCTTCTCGACCGCCGCGATTGCGGTCTTGGTGGCGCCATGCACTTCGATGTTGAGCTTGGACTTGAGCTCGCCGCGGCCGAGCAGCCGCAGACCGGCCTTGGCGCGGCGCAGCACGCCGCCCTTCACCAGGGCCTCGACGTTCACGACGCTGCCGGCGTCGATCTTCTTGGCATCGACCGCTTCCTGGAGCCGGTCGAGATTGATCTCGGCGAACTCGACGCGGAAGATGTTGTTGAAGCCGCGCTTGGGCAGACGGCGATGCATCGGCATCTGGCCGCCTTCGAAACCCTTGATGCGCACGCCCGAGCGCGCGGTCTGGCCCTTGCCACCGCGGCCGGACTGCTTGCCCTTGCCCGAACCGATGCCGCGGCCGACGCGCATACGCTTCTTGCGCGAGCCGGCGTTGTCGGCGATATCGCTGAGCTTCATCGCCCTTCTCCTTGTGTCTTGCGCACGATCTTCACCGGAAACAGGTAGCCCGCTTTCCGTGATCGCGCGCCGCTTCTTACTTCTCGTCGACGATGCGGACGAGATGGTGAACCTTCTCGATCATGCCACGAACCGCCGGAGTATCCGGCAGTTCGCTGGTGCGGCCGATCTTGTTGAGCTTGAGCCCGATCAGCGTCGAGCGCTGCGAGTGATGGCGGCGGATCGCGCTGCCGGTCTGCTCGAGCTTGATCGTCTTTGCGGCCTTGGCCATGGGAGTCTACTCCGAAAAGCTTCCGTTAGTCGGCAGCCGCCTCGGCATCGCCGCCGATACGGCGGGACTGGAGGGTGGACACCTTGATGTTGCGGCGGGCTGCGACCGAACGCGGCGAATCCTGGTGCTTCAGCGCATCGAAGGTCGCGCGCACCATGTTGTACGGGTTCGACGAGCCGATCGACTTCGCCACCACGTCCTGGACGCCGAGCGTCTCGAACACGGCGCGCATCGGGCCGCCGGCGATGATGCCGGTACCGGCCGGAGCTGCACGCAGGTAGACACGGCCCGCGCCATGACGGCCGGCGATGTCGTGATGGAGCGTGCGGCCCTCGCGCAGCGACACGCGGGTCAGGTTGCGCTTGGCGGACTCGGTTGCCTTGCGGATCGCCTCAGGCACTTCGCGCGCCTTGCCGTGGCCGAAGCCGGCGCGGCCCTTCTGGTCGCCGATCACGACCAGCGCTGCGAAACCGAAGCGCTTGCCGCCCTTGACGACCTTCGCCACGCGGTTGATGTGGACGAGCTTGTCGACGAACTCGCTGTCGCGCTCCTCGCGCTCCTTGCGTTCGCGTCCGCCGCCGCGTTGATCGCGTCCACCACGTTGTTCGCGTTCAGCTGCCATGGTTTTTCCAATCCTTCAGAGGCTTACGCCTCAATCCTCAAATTCCGTTAGAAGCTCAGCCCGCTCTCACGCGCCGCGTCGGCCAGAGCCTTGACGCGCCCGTGATAGAGGTAGCTGCCGCGATCGAACACGACTTCCTTGACGCCCTTCTCGGCGGCGCGCTCGGCCAGCAGCTTGCCGACCGCCTTCGCCGCATCGATGTCGGCGCCGGTCTTGCCGCCGTCGCGCATCGACTTCTCGAGCGAGGAGGCAGAGGCCAGCGTCTCGCCCTTCAGGTCGTCGATGACCTGGGCGTAGATGTGCTTGGACGAGCGGAACACCGACAGACGCGGACGACCACCACCAGAGCGGCGCAGCTTCAGCCGCACACTCCGCTTGCGCCGGGCATTCGTAACCTTGGCTTTGGACATGACCGGCTCCGTTACTTCTTCTTGCCTTCCTTGCGGAAGATGAATTCGCCAACATACTTCACGCCCTTGCCCTTGTAGGGCTCCGGCGGGCGATAGGCGCGGATCTCGGCGGCGACCTGGCCGACGCGCTGGATATCGCTGCCCGACACCGTGATCTCGGTCGGCTTCGGCACGGCGATGGTGATCCCTTCCGGGATCGGATAGATCACGTCGTGGCTGTAGCCGAGCGCGAGCTGCAGGTTCTTGCCCTGCATCGCGGCGCGGTAACCGACGCCGGTGATCTCGAGCTTCTTCTCGAAGCCCTTGGTGACGCCTTCGACCAGATTCGCGACCTGGGCGCGAGCGGTGCCGTACAGCGCCCGCGCGCGATTGGTGTCGGCCCGCGGCTTGACCTTGACCTGGCCGCTCTCGAGCTTCACCTCGACGTCGTCATGGACGACGAACTGAAGCTGGCCCTTCGGCCCCTTCATCTTGACGGTCTGCCCATCGACGGTCGCGGTCACACCCGACGGAACCGCCACAGGCCTTTTGCCAACTCGTGACATGGATGAAAAATCCTTCTCAGAACACCGTGAAGAGGACTTCACCGCCCACATTCGCGTCGCGCGCGCTGTGGTCGGCCATGATCCCCTTCGGCGTCGACAACACCGAAATGCCGAGTCCGTTGTTCACCCGCGGCAGGTTCTTCACCGAGGCGTAAACGCGACGCCCGGGCTTGGAGACACGTTCGATCTCGCGGATGACGGGCTCGCCGTCAAAATACTTCAGCTCGATCTCGATCTCGCTGCGGCCCGAGGAATGCTCGAGCGTGGCGTAACCGCGGATGTAGCCTTCGGTCTTGAGGACCTCGAGCACGTTCTCGCGCATCTTCGAGCCAGGCGTGGAGACCTTGGTCTTGGAGCGCATCTGCGCGTTGCGGATACGGGTGATCAGATCGCTGATTGGATCGTGCGTAGACATCTAAACGACCCTCCTTACCAGCTGGACTTCACGAGGCCCGGGACCATGCCCTTGGAGCCAAGGTCGCGCAGCGCGATACGGGACAGCTTGTTCTTGCGATAGTTCGAGCGCGGGCGGCCCGACAGCTCGCAACGCAGACGGATGCGGGTCGCCGACGAGTTGCGCGGCATTTCGGCCAGCTTCAACGTCGCAGCGAAACGCTCCTCCATCGGCAGCTTCTTGTCGGCGATGATCGCCTTCAACCGCTCGCGCTTGGCGGCGGCGTTCTTCACCATCCGCTTGCGCCGGTTGTTCTTCTCGACTGAACTCTTCTTTGCCATGCTTGGCTCCTGGGTATCCGCGTTTGAGAGGCTTTAGGTCAGCGTCTCACTGCCGGAACGGGAAATTGAAAGCGGTCAACAAGGCCCTCGCCTCTTCGTCGGTCTTGGCCGTGGTGCAGACGGTGATGTCCATACCGCGGGCTTCCGTGACCTTGTCGAAGTCGATCTCGGGGAAAATGATGTGCTCCTTGATGCCGAGCGAGTAGTTGCCGCGGCCGTCAAAGCTCTTCGGGTTCAGGCCGCGGAAGTCACGGACGCGCGGCAGCGCGACCGTCACCAGGCGATCGATGAACTCGTACATGCGGGCCTTGCGCAGCGTGACCTTGCAGCCGATCGGCTGGTTCTCACGCAGCTTGAAGGTCGCAATCGCGATACGCGAATAGGTCACGATCGCCTTCTGGCCGGCGATCTGGGTCAGTTCGGCAGCGGCGGTCTCGGCCTTCTTGCGGTCGTTGACGGAATCGCCGACGCCCATGTTCAGCACGACCTTGTCCAGGCGCGGAACCTGCATGACGTTCTCATAACCGAACTTCTCGGTCAGAGCCGTGCGGATCTTCGCGTCATATTCCGCGCGCAGGCGCGGCGTGTAAGCGGCCTCAGCCATCGATCTCAGCTCCCGAGCTCTTGGCGATGCGGACCTTCTTGCCGTCCGCCAGAATCTTGAATCCGACGCGGGTCGGCTTTCCGTCCTTGCCGACATACGCGATGTTGGACAGTTGGATCGGCGCCTCCTTCGAGATGATGCCGCCCTCCTGGGCCTGCGTCTGCTTCTGGTGACGCTTGACCATGTTGATGCCGCGCACCAGCGCCGTGCCGGCGTCGGGCCGAACCTCGAACACCTCGCCGGTGCGGCCCTTGTCGCGACCGGTCAGCACGACGACCTTGTCGCCCTTGCGGATCTTCGCAGCCATCACAGCACCTCCGGCGCGAGCGAAATGATCTTCATGTGGTTCTTGGCGCGCAGCTCGCGCGGCACGGGCCCGAAGATACGGGTGCCGACCGGCTCGGACTGGTTGTTGATCAGAACGGCGGCGTTGCGGTCGAAGCGGATGACCGAACCGTCGGCGCGGCGGATGTCCTTGCGGACGCGCACCACGACGGCCTTCATCACGTCGCCCTTCTTCACCTTGCCACGCGGAATCGCTTCCTTGATCGAGACGACGATGATGTCGCCGATCGTGGCGTAGCGGCGCTTGGAGCCCCCGAGCACCTTGATACACATGACACGGCGTGCGCCAGAATTGTCGGCCACGTCGAGGTTGGTCTGCATCTGAATCATTGATGCACCTCGTCCTCTTTCTCTTTGCGCCAGCCCAGCCGGCGCTCAACATTTCCCTGAAGTCAGCCGGCTAAAGCCAACAGATCAGGCGCTTTTCTTGTGTTCGCCCCGGACCACGACCCAGCGCTTCAACTTCGAAATCGGCTTCGATTCCTCGATCCACACCACGTCGCCCGGCTTGAACTGGTTGCTCTCGTCGTGCGCGTGATAGTTCTTCGAACGGCGGATCGTCTTCTTGTAGATCGGGTGCGTGAAGCGGCGATCGACGCGCACCACGATGGTCTTGGCCTGCTTGTCGCTGACGACCACGCCCTGCAAAGTACGTTTCGGCATCTTCGTAAGCCTCTTACTTCTTCTTCGCGCGCGTCTGCGCGGCGACGGTCTTGATCCGGGCGATGTCACGGCGGGCCTCGCGCAGGCGCGAGGTGTTCTCGAGCTGCCCGGTGGCGCGCTGGAAGCGCAGGTTGAAGCGCTCCTTCTTCAGGTTCAGGATGGCGTCATCCTGCTGATCGGGGCTCATCGCGCGGATGTCTTCGATCTTCATCTGGGCCATGGCCATTACTCCGCAATGCGCTCGACGAAGCGCGTCTTGATCGGCAGCTTGGCGGCTGCGAGCGTCAGCGCTTCACGCGCCGTCTGGGTGTTGACGCCGTCGATCTCGAACAACACCCGGCCCGGCTTGACGCGCGCCACCCACAGTTCCGGCGAACCCTTGCCGGAGCCCATGCGGACTTCGGCCGGCTTCTTCGACACCGGGACGTCGGGGAACACGCGGATCCAGACGCGGCCGGCGCGCTTCATGTGACGGGTCAGCGCGCGGCGGGCGGCCTCGATCTGGCGCGCGGTGACGCGCTCAGGCTCGGTCGCCTTCAGGCCGAACTGGCCGAATGCCAACGTCGCGCCCGAAGACGCAACGCCGTGGATGCGGCCCTTATGCGCCTTCCGGAACTTCGTTTTCTTTGGTTGCATCATGGCTTTAAGCCCTCAAATTCCTGTGCTGGCTCAGGCTGCAGCCGTATCGCGGCGCTGACGGCCACCACGATCACCACTACCGCCCGTCTCGCCTTCGGCCATTCTCTTGTCCTGGGCCATCGGATCGTGCTCGAGGATCTCGCCCTTGAAGATCCAGACCTTGACGCCGCAGGTGCCGAAGGTCGTGAACGCGGTCGCAACGCCGTAGTCGATGTCGGCGCGCAGCGTGTGCAGCGGCACGCGACCTTCGCGGTACCACTCCATGCGCGCGATTTCCGCACCGCCCAGACGACCCGAGCAGTTGATGCGGATGCCTTCCGCGCCGAGACGCATCGCCGACTGCACGGCGCGCTTCATGGCTCGGCGGAACGCCACGCGGCGCTCGAGCTGCTGCGCGATCGACTCGGCCACCAGCGTCGCATCGAGCTCCGGCTTGCGGATCTCGACGATGTTGATGACGACGTCGGACGAGGTGATGTCCGCAACGCGCTTGCGCAGCTTGTCGATGTCGGCGCCCTTCTTGCCGATCACCACGCCCGGACGAGCCGAGTGGATGGTGACGCGGCACTTCTTGTGCGGACGCTCGATCACGATGCGGGCGACGGCCGCCTGCTTCAGCTCCTTGTGCAGGATCTCGCGGATCTTGACGTCCTCGTGCAGCAGCTTGCCGTATTCCTGCTTGCCGGCGAACCAGCGGGAATCCCAGGTCCGGTTGATGCCGAGACGCAGACCGATCGGATTGATCTTTTGACCCATCGTGTTCTCCTGCGTCCCTTAAGCCGCTGCTTCGGCTTCGACCTGACGAACGATGATCGTCAGCTGCGAAAATGGTTTGTAGACACGGCCCGAACGGCCACGGCCGCGGGCGGCGAAGCGCTTCATCACGAGGCCATTGCCGACGAAGGCCTGCGCCACGACGAGATCGTCGACGTCGAGGTCGTGGTTGTTCTCGGCGTTGGCGATCGCCGATTCCAGGCACTTCTTCACGTCGACCGCGATCCGCTTGCGCGAGAACTGCAGGTCGGCGAGCGCGGCGGAAGCCTTCCGGCCGCGAATGAGCTGGGCGACCAGGTTGAGCTTCTGCGGGCTCACCCGCAGCATCCGGGCGACCGCCTTGGCCTCGTTGTCGGCGAGGCACCGTTCGCGCTTAGGTTTGCTCATCGTTTAATCCTCAAGCCTTCTTGGCTTTCTTGTCGCCGGAGTGGCCATGGAAGGTCCGGGTCGGCGAGAACTCGCCGAACTTGTGACCGACCATTTCCTCGTTGACCGCCACCGGCACGTGCTTCTGACCGTTGTAGACGCCGAAGGTCAGGCCGACGAACTGCGGCAGGATCGTCGAGCGACGGCTCCAGATCTTGATGACGTCGTGACGGCCGGACGCGCGCGCGGCATCTGCCTTCTTGAGCAGAGAACCCTCGACGAACGGGCCTTTCCAGACTGAACGAACCATGTCCGGCGTTCCTTACTTCTTCCGCTTGTGGCGGCTTAGGAGAATGAATTTGTTGGTCGACTTGTTGGTGCGGGTCTTCTTGCCCTTGGTCGGCTTGCCCCACGGGGTGACCGGGTGGCGACCGCCCGAGGTCCGACCTTCACCACCGCCGTGCGGATGGTCGATCGGGTTCATCGCGACACCGCGGTTGTGCGGGCGACGGCCCATCCAACGCTTGCGACCGGCCTTGCCGATCGAGGTGTTCATGTGATCCGGGTTCGACACCGCGCCGATCGTGCCGCGGCAACGGCCGTGCACCAGGCGCTGCTCGCCCGAGTTCAGGCGGATGATCACGTAGTCCTGGTCGCGGCCGACGAGCTGGGCGTAGGTGCCGGCAGAACGGGCGAGCTGGCCGCCCTTCCCGATCTTGACCTCGATGTTGTGGATGATCGTGCCGACCGGCATGTTGCCGAGCGGCATCACGTTGCCCGGCTTCACGTCGACATAGTTGCCGGCGATGATGGTGTCGCCCTCGGCCAGGCGCTGCGGCGCCAGGATGTAGGCCTGCTCGCCGTCCTGATACTTGATCAGTGCGATGAAGCCGGTGCGGTTCGGATCGTATTCCAGCCGCTCGACGGTCGCGGGAACGTCGACCTTCTCACGCTTGAAGTCGACGGTGCGCAGCGTCTGCTTGTGACCGCCGCCGCGGAAGCGCACGGTGATGCGGCCGGTGTTGTTGCGGCCGCCCGAGGACTTCTTGCCCTCGGTGAGCGCCTTCAGCGGCTTGCCCTTGTAGAGGGCCGAACGATCGACCATCACCAGCTGGCGCTGGCCCGGCGTCGTGGGATTGAATGTCTTCAGTGCCATCGTCGTACGACCTTACAGACCGGTGGTGACGTCGATCCGGTGGCCCTCTTCGAGGGTCACGATCGCGCGCTTGCTGTTCGACTGCGAGCCGAGATTACCGCGGAAGGCCTTGACCTTGCCCTTGCGGACCAGCGTGTTGACGCTCTTGACCTTGACGTCGAACAGCTTCTCGATCGCTTCCTTGATCTGCGGCTTGGTCGCCTTCGCGGCCACCTTGAACAACACCTTGTTGTGCTCCGAGGCGATCGTCGCCTTTTCGGTCACGACCGGCGACAGAATCACGTCGTAGTGGCGAGGCTCGATGTTCTTCGTCATTTGAAGCGCGCCTCCAGCGCATCGATGGCGGCCTTGGTCAGAACGAGCTTCTGACGGCGCAGGATGTCATAGACGTTGATGCCCTGGATCGGCAGCACGTCCATGTTCGGGATGTTGCGGGCCGCAGCGGCGAAGCCGTTGTTGAGCTCGGCACCGTCGATGATCAGCGCGTTGGTGAGGCCGAGGCCCGAGAAGTGACCGAGCAGCGCCTTGGTCTTGGCGGCTTCCAGCGCAGCCTTCTCGATCACGACGAGATCACCGTCCTTGGCCTTGGCCGAGAGCGCATGCTTCAGAGCGAGCGCGCGGACCTTCTTCGGCAGGTCGGTGGCGTGCGAACGCACCACCGGACCGAAGGCACGGCCACCGCCACGGAACTGCGGCACGCGGGCCGAGCCGTGACGAGCACCGCCGGTGCCCTTCTGCTTGTACATCTTCTTGCCGGTGCGCCAGATCTCGGCGCGGCCCTTGGCCTTGTGCGTGCCGGCCTGGCGCTTGTTGAGCTGCCACTGCACGCAGCGCGCGATGATGTCCTCGCGCGGCTCGAGACCGAAAATGGCGTCGGACAGCTGGACGGAGCCCGCTTCCTTACCTTCGAGGGTGGTGACCTTCAATTCCATCTCACGCCTCCTGCGCAGCCGGAGCGGCTTCCGCGTCGCCAGCAACCTTGAACTTGCCGGGCTTCGGAGCTTCCTTCGGTAGCGGCTTCTTGACGGCGTCGCGCACGCGGATCCAGCCGCCCTTGGAGCCGGGAACGGCGCCTTCGACGAGGATCAGGCCGCGCTCGACATCGGTCTGGACGACGCGAAGGTTGAGCGTGGTGATGCGATCGACACCCATGTGGCCGGGCATCTTCTTGTTCTTCCAGGTCTTGCCGGGGTCCTGACGACCACCGGTCGAACCGATCGAGCGGTGCGAGATCGACA
Organism: Bradyrhizobium sp. cir1; assembly: GCF_014198245.1. Classification (GTDB taxonomy): domain Bacteria; phylum Pseudomonadota; class Alphaproteobacteria; order Rhizobiales; family Xanthobacteraceae; genus Bradyrhizobium. The sequence goes on along the minus strand of NZ_JACIHE010000010.1, from coordinate 60,316 downwards.
CACCGTGCGTGGCGCGCAAACCGCCGAAGTTCCAGCGCTTCATACCGCCCGCGAAGCCCTTACCGACCGAGGTGCCGGTGACGTCGACGAACTGGCCGACGACGAAGTGATCGGCCTGGATCTCGGCGCCGACCGGGATCATGGCGTCCGCGGTGACGCGGAATTCCTCGACCCGCCGCTTCGGCTCGACCTTGGCGACCGCGAACTGGCCGCGCTCGGCCTTGGGCATGTAAACGGTCTTGCGGCTGCCAGAACCGAGCTGGAGCGCGACGTAACCGTTCTTCTCTTCGGTGCGGTGGCCTACGACCTGGCAATTGCCGAGCTTCAGCACGGTCACGGGGATATGTTCGCCGGCCTCCGTGAAGACCCGCGTCATCCCGACCTTTTGTGCGATCACTCCGGAGCGCATCGGCTTGCTTCCTGTTCTCTTTGTCCGCTTTCGCGAACGGGATCCAAAATCTTAGAGCTTGATCTCGACGTCGACACCGGCGGCCAAGTCGAGCTTCATCAAAGCATCGACGGTCTGCGGGGTCGGATCGACGATGTCGAGCAGGCGCTTGTGAGTGCGCATCTCGAACTGTTCGCGGCTCTTCTTGTCGACGTGGGGCGAACGGTTGACGGTGAACTTCTCGATGCGGGTGGGCAGCGGAATGGGTCCGCGGACCTGCGCGCCGGTGCGCTTCGCCGTGTTCACGATCTCACGGGTCGACGTATCGAGGATACGATGGTCGAACGCCTTGAGACGGATACGAATGTTTTGGCCGTTCATTGCCGTGGTCTCTCTTCAGTGGGTGGCGAATAGCGAATAGCGAATGCTGCCATTCGCTACTCGCCGTCCCTTTTCTCGTAATTACTCGATGATCGAGGCGACGACGCCGGCGCCGACGGTGCGGCCGCCTTCGCGGATCGCGAAGCGGAGCTTCTCTTCCATCGCGATCGGCACGATCAGGTGCACTTCCATCGCGATGTTGTCGCCCGGCATCACCATCTCGGTGCCTTCCGGCAGATGCACGACACCGGTCACGTCGGTGGTGCGGAAGTAGAACTGCGGACGGTAGTTGGTGAAGAACGGGGTGTGGCGGCCGCCCTCTTCCTTGGTGAGGATGTAGGCCTCAGCCTTGAACTTGGTGTGCGGCTTGACCGAGCCCGGCTTGGCCAGAACCTGGCCGCGCTCGACGTCCTCGCGCTTGGTGCCGCGGAGCAGAGCGCCGATGTTGTCGCCGGCCTGGCCCTGATCGAGCAGCTTGCGGAACATTTCGACGCCGGTGACGGTGGTCTTCTGGGTGGCGCGGAGACCGACGATCTCGATTTCCTCGCCGACCTTGACGACGCCGCGCTCGACACGGCCGGTCACGACGGTGCCGCGGCCCGAGATCGAGAACACGTCTTCAACCGGCATCAGGAACGGCTGGTCGATCGGACGCTCCGGCTGCGGGATGTACTCGTCGACGTTCTTCATCAGCTCGAGGATGGCGTCGTGGCCGAGCTTCTTGTCGGAGTCTTCGAGAGCGGCCAGCGCCGAACCCTTGATGATCGGGATCTTGTCGCCGGGGAATTCGTACTTGGAGAGCAGTTCGCGGACTTCGAGCTCGACGAGCTCGAGGAGCTCCGGATCGTCGACCATGTCGCACTTGTTGAGGAACACGACGAGCGCGGGCACGCCGACCTGGCGGGCGAGCAGGATGTGCTCGCGGGTCTGCGGCATCGGGCCGTCAGCGGCCGACACGACCAGGATCGCACCGTCCATCTGGGCGGCGCCGGTGATCATGTTCTTCACGTAGTCGGCGTGGCCGGGGCAGTCGACGTGGGCGTAGTGGCGGTTCTTCGTCTCGTACTCGACGTGCGCGGTCGAGATGGTGATGCCGCGAGCCTTCTCTTCCGGCGCCTTGTCGATCTGGTCGTACGCGGTGAACGTCGCACCGCCGGTCTCGGCGAGGATCTTGGTGATCGCCGCGGTCAGCGACGTCTTGCCATGGTCGACATGACCGATGGTGCCGATGTTGCAGTGCGGCTTGTTACGTTCAAACTTTGCTTTGGCCATTTGACTCTCCGTTCAATCGTCAGCTTGAGACCGACGACAATCAGGCAAACTTCTTCTGGACTTCTGCCGACACGTTGGCCGGCGCTTCTGCGTAGTGATCGAATTGCATGGTGAAGGTCGCGCGACCCTGGCTCATCGAGCGCAGGTTATTCACGTAACCGAACATGTTCATGAGCGGCACCATCGCATTGATGACGTTGGCGTTGCCGCGCATGTCCTGACCCTGGATCTGACCGCGCCGGGAATTCAGGTCGCCGATGACCGAGCCGGTGTAGTCTTCCGGGGTCACCACTTCGACCTTCATGATCGGCTCGAGCAGGACGGACTTGCCCTTCTGCAAGGCTTCGCGGAATGCCGCGCGCGATGCGATTTCGAAGGCGAGCGCCGACGAGTCGACGTCGTGATACTTGCCGTCGACGAGCTGAACCTTGACGTCGACCACGGGGAAGCCCGCGACGACACCAGAGCTCATCACGCTGTTGAGGCCCTTTTCGACGCCAGGGATGTATTCCTTCGGAACCGCACCGCCGACGATCTTGGACTCGAACTCGTAGCCCTTGCCGGGCTCGTTCGGCTCGACAACGATCGACACCTCCGCGAACTGACCGGTACCGCCGGTCTGCTTCTTGTGGGTGTACTTGACCTCGGCCTTCTTGGTGACGCGCTCACGGAACGCAACCTGCGGCGCACCGATGTTGGCGTCGACCTTGTAGGTCCGCTTGAGGATGTCGACCTTGATGTCGAGATGGAGTTCGCCCATGCCCTTGAGGATGGTCTGGCCGGACTCCTGGTCGGTCGACACGCGGAAGGACGGATCCTCCGCCGCGAGCTTGGCCAGCGCCACGCCCAGCTTCTCCTGGTCGGCCTTGGACTTCGGCTCGATCGCGATCTCGATGACCGGCTCGGGGAATTCCATCTTCTCCAGGATCACCTGCTTGTCGGGATCGCACAGCGTGTCGCCGGTGCGCGCTTCCTTCAGGCCGGCCAGCGCGACGATGTCGCCGGCATAGGCTTCCTTGATGTCCTCGCGGTTGTTCGCATGCATCAGCAGCATGCGCCCGATGCGCTCCTTCTTCTCGCGCGTCGAGTTCACGACGCCGGTGCCGCTCTGCAGGACGCCGGAGTAGATGCGGCAGAAGGTGATGGTACCGACGAACGGGTCGTCCATGATCTTGAACGCGAGCAGCGCGAGCGGCTCCTTGTCGTCCGCCTTGCGCACGACCTCGTTGCCACGATCGTCGGTGCCCTTGATCGCGGGCACGTCGATCGGCGACGGCAGATAGTCGACGACGGCGTCGAGCAGCGGCTGCACGCCCTTGTTCTTGAAGGCCGAGCCGCACAGCACGGGATAGAACGCGCCGGTCAGCACCGCCTTGCGGATCAGGCGCTTCAGGGTCGCCTCGTCCGGCTCCTTGCCGTCGAGGTAAGCGGCCATGGCGTCGTCGTCGAGCTCGACGGCGGCTTCCACCATCTTCTCGCGGTATTCCTTGGCCTGCTCGACCAGATCCTCGGGAATGTCGACATAGTCGAACTTCGCGCCGAGCGATTCATCGTTCCAGATGATGCCCTGCATCTTCACGAGGTCGACGAGACCCTTGAAGTTATTCTCGGCGCCGATCGGAAGCTGGATCGCGATCGGCTTGGCGCCGAGGCGGTCGACGATGTCGGCCAGGCACTTGAAGAAGTCGGCGCCGGTCTTGTCCATCTTGTTGGCGAAGACGATGCGCGGAACCTTGTACTTGTCGCCCTGGCGCCAGACGGTCTCGGTCTGGGGCTCCACGCCCTGGTTCGAGTCGAGCACGCAGACGGCGCCGTCGAGCACGCGCAGCGAACGCTCGACTTCGATGGTGAAGTCGACGTGGCCGGGGGTGTCGATGATGTTCAGACGCTTGCCGGCCCAGAACGCGGTGGTCGCAGCGGAGGTGATCGTGATGCCACGCTCCTGCTCCTGCTCCATCCAGTCCATCGTCGCGGCACCTTCGTGCACCTCGCCGATCTTGTGGCTCTTGCCGGTGTAATAAAGGATACGCTCGGTCGTCGTGGTCTTGCCGGCATCAATGTGCGCCATGATACCGAAGTTGCGGTAATTCTCTATGGCATGAACGCGGGGCATCGGGTGTTCCTTAGATTCCGTGTGTCGCCGTTACCAGCGATAGTGCGAGAAGGCGCGGTTGGCTTCCGCCATCCGGTGCACGTCTTCACGCTTCTTGACGGCGTTCCCGCGGTTGTTCGAGGCGTCCAGGAGCTCCGCAGAGAGCCGTTCGGTCATGGTCTTCTCGTTGCGCTCGCGCGCAGCCGAGATCAGCCAGCGGATGCCCAGCGCCTGACGGCGGGTCGAACGAACCTCGACCGGAACCTGGTAGGTCGCGCCGCCGACGCGGCGGGAGCGAACCTCGATCGTCGGCATGACGTTCTCAAGCGCCTGCTCGAACACGCCGAGCGGGTTCTGCTTGGTCTTGGATTCGATGAGACCGAACGCGCCGTAGACGATGCCTTCGGCGACCGACTTCTTGCCGGCGTACATCACCGAGTTCATGAACTTCGTGACGATGATGTTCCCGAACTTCGGATCCGGGAGAACTTCGCGCTTTTCCGCTGAGTGGCGACGAGACATAGGCTTGGTTCCCGCTTACTTCGGACGCTTGGCGCCGTACTTCGAACGACGCTGCTTACGGTTCTTGACGCCCTGGGTATCCAGAACGCCGCGGAGGATGTGGTAGCGCACGCCGGGCAAGTCCTTGACGCGGCCGCCGCGGATCATGACCACCGAGTGCTCCTGGAGGTTATGACCCTCGCCGGGGATGTAGCCAATCACCTCGAAGCCGTTGGTCAGGCGCACCTTGGCGACCTTACGAAGCGCCGAGTTCGGCTTCTTCGGGGTCGTGGTGTAGACGCGGGTGCAAACACCACGCTTCTGAGGCGACTGCTGCAGCGCCGGCACCTTCTTGCGCGACTTCTGCACTTCCCGCGGTTGAGCGATCAGCTGGTTGATCGTCGGCATCCTGGCCTTACCCTTTGTTCTGCCGCGGCCCCTTGCGGGCCCGCTGTCTTGCCGCGGCCCGTTGCCGGGACCGCAAATTCTTTTCGGGCCACCCGCCCGACGAGGCCGCCTCACGCGGAACAATCCGCACAAAGCGAAATTGCGCCAACCACTCCATCAACGAGCGGAAAGCGCTTCGACGCCACAGAGGACCGCAGTATTGAGGCCGGTCAGCGTAAAGCTGAGGCCCGCGCACCGAGGTCATGCATCCGAGTTCGATCTCAAGAGAACGCGCTCAAGAGAACTAAAATCGCACTGGCATTGCCTAGCTATGATCGACAGCGTTTGAGCGGCATTCGTCGAGGTTGGTGCCCGCCTTTGCGATCCCAAGGGATCAAACGGGTGGCCCGTTCCGACGCTGGCGATGCTCACCGCCTGTCGTTAAGTGAGGCGCTTTCTATAAGTGAGAATCGGTCAAGTCAAGGTGAAACGACAGTCACAAAGCGCTTCTCGCGCCTGTCGAAATCGCTTCCCGGCCGCCCCTCGCCGCGCCTCCCCGATATGGGAACGCAGGGTCGGTTCCGCCACCCGCAAGCAATTTATACCCGGATGAAATGTACTTTTATAACCGCTTCTAAGGCTTTTTTTCCTGTTGATGCGGCAATCTGCCGTCTTCGGCAGAGATTTGCGCCATGCGGTACACCGACATTGCCATTGTTGGCGGGGGCTTGTCCGGCTCAACCGCCGCCGCGATGCTCGGCCGCGCCGGCATTTCGGCGGCGCTGATCGATCCGCACGAGCGCTATCCGGCGGATTTTCGAGTCGAAAAACTCAGCGGCGAGCGCAGGTCGAGCGATTCCTGAAGACGGGAATCGGAGAATCGGTGCTGCGCCGCGCGCCGGCGGCGACTCTGAATGCCGCCCGGTCGCGGCTGAAGCGCATCACCGGCCCGTACGACATCGTCGGTGAAATGACGATCCGCCCCGTCGATCTCTATGTGAACGATGCAAGCGGCCAGCCCGGGCTCATGCTGGTGGGCCATGCCTTCTCGACCTCCTGCCCCGTCGCCGGGACCGGCTGCGACAAGGTCTTCGCGGACGTCGAGCGACTCTGCAACCTCTACATCCCGCGATGGCTGGCCTCCGAGCCTGGTCGGTTCAGGGGCTGCTGCGGCCGCTTGGAGGCGCGTTCGACCTGGAGCCGAACTTCCTCGCTCACCCCTCCTCCTCGTCCTCATCCTCCTCGAGGTCGTCTTCATCCTCGTCGTCATCGTCGCTGTCGTCGTCGGCGTGAGCCACAGCGCCGTGCGGCTGGTGAATCTGGTCGTTCCACAGCTTGCGATAGGTCCCGTTCTTGGCGAGCAGCTCGGCGTGCGAGCCGCGCTCGATCGCCCTGCCCCCTGAAATCACGATGATCTCGTCCATCTCGACCACCGAGGTCAGGCGGTGGGTCGACCAGATCATGGTGCGGCCCTTGGCGACCTTCAGCAGCGTGCGGTTGATTGCGGCTTCCGTGGTCTGGTCGAGCGCCGAGGTGGCCTCGTCCAGCAGCAGCACGGACGGATTGCGAATGATCGCGCGCGCGATCGCGATGCGCTGGCGCTGGCCGCCCGAGAGCGTATCGCCGCGCTCGCCGACCTGCGTGTCGTAGCGCTGCGGCAGGCTCATGATGTAGCGGTGGATCTCGGCCTTCTTGGCCGCCTCCTCCACCTCCGCGTCGGTCGCGCCTTCCTTGCCGAGCCGGATGTTCTCGCGGATCGACATGTTGAACAGCATGTTCTCCTGGAACACCACGGCCATGCTCCGGCGCAGCGAATCCAGCGTCACCTTGCGGACGTCGACGCCGTCGATGGTGACGCGCCCCTCGTCCGGCACGTAGAGCCGCAGGATCAGGTTGAGCAGCGTGCTCTTGCCCGAGCCCGAGGGGCCGACGATGGCGATGCTCTTGCCGACGTTCAGCTTGAGGCTGAGATTGTCCAGCACCGGCGTCTGGCTGCCCTCGTACTGGAACGTCACGCGGTCGAAGGTGATGTCGTGGGTGATGCGCGGCAGGTCGGGCGCACCGGGGCGATCGGCGCCGCGTGTCGGCTCGTCGAGCAGCTCCTGGATGTGCCGGATCGCCGCGGCCGAGGAAATCGACACCGGAATGAAATGCATCACATGGGCGATGTTGTAGGAGACCTCCCAGAACGCGCTCTCGAAGGTGACGAACGTGCCGATGGTGATCTGGCCCTTGGTCGCCAGATATGCGCCGATCGCGAGCACCACGAGGTGTAGCAGCAGCACCGAGATGGTGACCGTCCGTTCCACCATGGTCGACAGGAAGGCGGCCGAGGCGATCCTGTTGCGCGTCTCGTCGTTGCGGAAGGTGAAGAAGCCGAACATCTTGCGCTGCAGGCTGAACGCCTTGATCACGGCCTGGGCGCCGATGTTCTCCTGCACCATGCCGAGCAGCGCGGCTTCGTTCTGCTTCTGCTCGTAATTGGCCTGCACCGCCTTCGGGGTGAGAATGCGCGGGCCGATCAGCGTGATCGGGAACACCAGCAGCGCGACCACCGCGAGCTGCCAGTTCAGGAACACCATCAGGATGATGCCGGCGATCAATTCCAGGAACGGCAGCGCGGCGCTGTTGACGAAGGTCTTCACCGAGCCTTCGAAGGCCGAGAGGTCGACCGAGAAACGCGACAGGATCTCGCCGCGCTTGGTCCGGCCAAAATAGGCCGCCGGCAGGTCCTGGACGTGCTCGAACAGACGCTTGCGGACGTCGGAGATGATGCAGGCCGCCAGCCGCGCGTCCCAGCGCTCGTACCAGACCGCGACGATCGAGGTGAAGATGCCGGCGGCCGCGAGCACGCCGAGGATCTTGTACAGCGCCTGGAAATCCTCCTCGCCGAGCGCGTCGTCGATCAGGTATTTCAGGCTGAGCGGCATGATGACGTTGAACAGCGTCTCGATGACGACGCCGCACGCCACGAATGTCAGCATCCGCTTGTAGTTGGCCAGATAGGGCTTGACGAAACCCAGGATGGTCGCGAGCGCGCCGGCGGCCTCGCGCGCGGTAAAGACGACGAGGTCCTCGTCCTCATCGTCGTCGAGCTCCAGCTCGTCATCCTCCTCGTCTTCGTCGTCCTCGTCTTCGAGATCGGGCTTGGCGGCGGAGGCGAGCTTGTCGTCGAGCTCGGCCGCCTCTTCGGCGGCGAGCTTCTGTTTGTCGGGCGAGAGAGGCTTGGACGCCATGAAACCAACCGATGCTGACGGCCGGCATGACCGCAGAGAAAGCAGGAGATAGCGGCCAGCCGCTATTGCACCGATTCTATGCGATCATGATGAATTCGGCAAAGCAATTGGCGAATTCACCCGATCTTAAGGGCTAGTCGTCGTCCTCGTCCTCGACCTTGTCGAAGAACGAATAACGCAAGCTGTCCGCGTCGGCGTACCACTGGCCCGGGCCCTTGCCCGCGGCGAGCGTCGCCTCCCAGAGCGCATCGGTGCAGTCCTTGCGGTGCATCGACAGATCGAAGCCGTTGCCGAAGAACAGCTCGGACCACTCCCACCAGGTGCCGAGCTTCTTGACCCCGCGCAGCAGGTCGTAACGGTCAATCAGAGCCGGCGCCATGTCCGAGGTGACCGAGCCGAACACGACGCCGGTCTTGACCACGCGGTTGAGCTCGCGGATCGCGCGCACCACCTGCTTCGAGGATACGTGGCAGAGGCTGGTCTCGAACACGAAGTCGAACGTGCCGTCCTTGAACGGCATGTCGGTGATCGAGCCGAGCTTGTTGTACTTCTTCAGCGCCTTCGGCGTCCTGGCATGGATGGCGCGGTTGTTCTCGATGCCCCAGGCATCGATGCCCCGCTCGCGCAGCGCGCCGACCAGCTCCCCACTGGCCGAGCCCGCGACCAGGAGCTTTGAGCCCTTGGCCTTGCCCCAGACGATGCCGATCAGATTTGCCAGATAGTCCGGATCAGTGAAGTGCTGCCACGCCTCATCGTAGGGGCCGAGGCCGCGATAATTCTCGAAATAGTCGCGGTCGATCTTGTCGGAGAGCGGCTTGTCCTCCTGCGCGCGTTCGCGGCGCAGGCGCATCATCTCGGTCTGGATGATGTCGGTGGCCGCATCCGAGGAGTCGAGCAGGCCGTTCAGCGTCGAGTCGAACAGATAGTCGCCGACCACGACAATGCCGGGATGTTCCTTCGGCTCAGGCCGGTGATTGGTCATGACGTCGCGCACGGGCAGACCGCCCGGCAGCGCGTTCACCGACGACAGCCAGCGGTGGATCTTGCCTTCCATGAAATGCGCGCGCGCATCGCCAAACGAGGCCGGCAGCGATTTGAGCGCCGCGTCGATCAGCTCCTGATCAGAGAGATTGGCGAAGGCCAGCGCGTCGGAGCCGGGAATGAGCCAGTTCAGCACGCCATGCTTGCCGACGTCGTGGCGCGCGCCCTCGTTGTAGACGCAGCAGCCGCCGAAGGCTTCCGACATGAACCAGGCGCCGGGAATCTTCTCGCCCCAGAACGGCTCGTCGAACAGGATCGAGACGCGCAAATAGTGCGCCGGACGGTCGAAATACGAGACGTGCTTGACCATCGACTTGCGCAGCTGCTCGCCTTCCCAGCCGACGGTGGCGAGCCAGGAATGCGGCAGGCAGACCAGCACGAGATCGAAATCGCGCGTCTCCGGCCCCTTGCCGTTCATCATCTTGAGCTGGTAACGGCCGGTCGGCGCCTTGCCGACGGTGAGCACGCGATGATTGAGCTGGATGTCGGCATTGACCTCAGACTGCAGGCACTCGATCAGCTGCTCGTTGCCGTTCTGGATGGAATAGAGGCCGATATAGCCGTCGACATCCATCAAATAGTTCTTGAGCGCGTTGAGGCCGTTGGTGTTGTGGCTCTCGGTCGCGATGTCCGAGCGCGCCATCACCTTGAAGAAGCGCTTTGCGGTCTCGTCCCCGACCTCTTCGTCGAGCACCTGCTCGGCGGTCTTGTAGGCCCAGGGGTTCTCGTTGTCGTGCGCGCCGACGCCCTCGTAATATTCGATCGGCGACATCACCTCAGTGCAGCGCTTGCGGAACGCCTCGATCGCGGCCGCGGTCTTGGCGCCGTATTTGCGGCGCATGCCCGGAACGTCGTTGAGCAGCTCGTCGCCGAACTGCACCTGCTCGGCGTCCATCGGAATGGTCTGGAGACCAAAATGCTGGATCAGCTCGCGCAGCGGATCGGGGCCCGTCATCGAGTAGTCGTATATCTCGGCGACGCCGGCCTCGTACATCGCGGGTGCGGAATCGAATTTGCGCGTGACGATCTTGCCGCCGAGCCGGTCCGACGCCTCATAGATGGTGACGCGGCAGAGGTCGCCGAGCTTACGCTTCAGATACCAGGCGCTCATCAGCCCGCCGGGGCCGCCGCCTACGATTGCCAGATCAAGCATATCAGTTCCGTGGTCTCCGGCCCTGCCCCCGTCACGGGATCCACCGGTCTAAGCTCCCCTAGCAGAAGCGCTTTTACGCCTGAAGGAAAGATGAACAAAGGTTGATCCTGCATCGCAGCAAGCAAAGAAAGCAGCAAAAAGGCCGGCTTGCGCCGGCCTTTTCAGTGTCCTCGGTATTCCTACGGATGAACGATCATTCCGCGGGCGGTAGCGCAGGAAGCTCCGCTTCCGGCGCGGGCGGCACGACCGACGCCTGCTTCTCGCGCTCGTCCAGGATCAGCTTGTCGCGCTTCATGGCGACTTCGCGGATCTTGGCCATGGAGGCGCCGGTGCCTGCCGGAATCAGCCGGCCGACGATGACGTTCTCCTTGAGGCCTTCGAGCGGATCGATCTTGCCGTTGACCGCCGCCTCGGTAAGGACGCGGGTGGTCTCCTGGAACGAGGCCGCCGAGAAGAACGAACGGGTCTGCAGGCTCGCCTTGGTGATGCCGAGCAGAACCGGCGTTCCCGTGGCAGGCTTCTTGCCCTCTTCCCTGGCCTTCTCGTTCAGCGCGTCGAACTCGATCTTGTCGACCTGCTCGCCGGAGATCATGTCCGTGTCGCCCTGGTCGGTGACTTCCACCTTCTGGAGCATCTGACGGACAATCACCTCGATGTGCTTGTCGTTGATGAGCACGCCCTGGAGCCGGTAGACCTCTTGGATCTCGTTGACCAGATAGGCTGCGAGCTCCTCGATGCCCTTGACCGCAAGGATGTCGTGCGGCGCCGGGTTGCCTTCGACGATGAAGTCGCCCTTTTCGACGACGTCGCCGTCCTGAAGGTGGATGTGCTTGCCCTTCGGGATCAGGTACTCGCGCGGCTCCTCGGTCTTGTCCATCGGCTCGATCGAGATGCGACGCTTGTTCTTGTAGTCGCGTCCGAACCGGATGGTGCCCGCGATTTCGGCGATGATCGCCGCATCCTTCGGACGCCGTGCCTCGAACAGTTCCGCCACCCGCGGCAGACCGCCGGTGATGTCACGCGTCTTGGCGCTTTCGGTCGAGACACGGGCGAGGATGTCGCCCGGGTTGACCTTGGCTCCGACGTCGACCGAGAGAATGGCGTCGACCGACAGCATGTAGCGGGCATCGCCGCCACGGGCGAGCTTGAGCACCTTGCCGTCCTTGCCCTTGACCACGATGGCCGGACGCAGGTCCGAGCCGCCGCGGGTCGAGCGCCAGTCGATGACCACGCGCTTGGCGATACCGGTGGCCTCGTCGAGCGTTTCCGAGATCGACTGCCCCTCGACCAGATCCTCGAAGCCGATGGTACCTTCGACTTCGGTGAGGAGCGGACGGGTGTAGGGATCCCACTCGACGACGCGCTGGCCGCGCTTGACTGTGTCGCCCTCGTCCACGTGCAGGCGCGAGCCGTACTGGACGCGGTGCGTCGCACGTTCGGTGCCGTCGGCATCGACGATTGCCACCACCATGTTGCGCACCATCGCGATCAGGTGACCTTCGCTGTTGCGGGCGATGGCCTTGTTCCGGATCACGATCTTGCCGTCGAAGTTGGCTTCGACGAAGGACTGCTCGTTGAGCTGCGCCGCACCGCCGATGTGGAAGGTGCGCATGGTGAGCTGGGTGCCCGGCTCGCCGATCGACTGCGCCGCGATGACGCCGACGGCTTCACCGTGGTTGACCGGCGTGCCGCGGGCGAGGTCGCGGCCGTAGCACTTGCCGCAGATGCCGTTGACGAGTTCGCAGGTCAGCGCCGAGCGGATCTTCACCTCCTGCACACCACCCTGCTGGATGGCGTCCAGATGGCTCTCTTCCATCAGCGTGTCGCGCTTGATGATCACCTTGCCCGAGCTGTCACGGATATCTTCGCAAGCCGTGCGTCCGAGGATGCGCGAGCCGAGCGAAGCAACCACGGTGCCGGCATCGACGATGGCGCGCATCTTGATGCCGAGCTTGGTGCCGCAGTCGCTCTGCGTGATGATGCAGTCCTGCGCCACGTCGACGAGACGACGGGTCAGGTAGCCCGAGTTCGCGGTCTTCAACGCGGTGTCCGCGAGGCCCTTGCGGGCGCCGTGGGTCGAGTTGAAGTACTCGAGAACCGAAAGGCCTTCCTTGAAGTTCGAGATGATCGGCGTCTCGATGATCTCACCCGACGGCTTGGCCATCAGGCCGCGCATGCCGGCGAGCTGGCGCATCTGGGCCGGCGAACCGCGGGCACCCGAGTGGGCCATCATGTAGATCGAGTTGATGTCGGCATCGGCTCCGCTCGCCGTCTTCTTGGTGGCGGAGATCTCCTTCATCATCGCCTTGGCGATTTCTTCCGTGGCCTTCGACCAGGCGTCGACGACCTTGTTGTACTTCTCGCCATGGGTGATCAGACCGTCGTTGTACTGCTGCTCGAAATCCTTCGCCAGCGTACGGGTGGTGTCGACGATCTTCCACTTGCCGTGCGGCACGACCATGTCGTCCTTGCCGAACGAGATGCCGGCCTTGAACGCGTTGTAGAAGCCGAGCGCCATGATGCGGTCGCAGAAGATCACCGTCTCCTTCTGACCGCAGTGGCGGTAGACCTGGTCGATGACGCCCGAGATCTCGCGCTTGGTCATCAGCTTGTTGATGATCTCGTACGAGATGCGCGGGTTCTTCGGCAGCAGGTTGCCGAGCATGACGCGGCCCGCGGTGGTCTCGATCCAGCGCTTGGAGACCTTGCCGGTCTCGTCCATGCCTTCCCACCGGTACTTGATCTTGGTGTGGAGGTGGATGACCTTCGCGTGCAGGGCGTGCTCGAGCTCGGCCATGTCGCCGAACACCTTGCCCTCGCCGGGCAGGCCTTCACGCATGATCGAGACGTAGTAGAGACCGAGCACGATGTCCTGCGACGGCACGATGATCGGCTGGCCGTTCGCCGGATGCAGGATGTTGTTGGTCGACATCATCAGGACGCGCGCTTCCAGCTGCGCTTCGAGCGACAGCGGAACGTGCACGGCCATCTGGTCGCCGTCGAAGTCGGCGTTGAACGCGGAGCAGACCAGCGGGTGAAGCTGGATCGCCTTGCCCTCGATCAGCACGGGCTCGAACGCCTGAATGCCGAGGCGGTGCAGCGTCGGCGCGCGGTTGAGCAGCACCGGATGCTCGCGGATGACCTCGTCCAGGATGTCCCAGACCTCGGGCCGCTCCTTCTCGACCAGCTTCTTGGCCTGCTTCACGGTGGTGGACAGGCCCTTGGCGTCAAGCCGCGAATAGATGAACGGCTTGAACAGCTCGAGCGCCATCTTCTTCGGCAGGCCGCACTGATGCAGGCGCAGCTCGGGACCGACCACGATCACCGAACGGCCCGAATAGTCGACGCGCTTGCCGAGCAGGTTCTGGCGGAAGCGGCCCTGCTTGCCCTTGAGCATGTCGGCGAGCGACTTCAGCGGACGCTTGTTGGCGCCGGTGATGACGCGGCCGCGGCGGCCGTTGTCGAACAGCGCATCGACCGCTTCCTGAAGCATGCGCTTCTCGTTGCGGATGATGATGTCCGGCGCACGCAGCTCCATCAGCCGCTTCAAGCGGTTGTTGCGGTTGATGACGCGGCGGTAGAGGTCGTTGAGATCGGAGGTCGCGAAGCGGCCGCCGTCGAGCGGCACCAGCGGACGCAGGTCCGGCGGAATCACCGGGACCACGGTCATGATCATCCATTCCGGCTTGTTGCCGGAGTGGCGGAACGCTTCCACGATCTTCAGGCGCTTGGCGAGCTTCTTGTGCTTGATGTCGGAGTCGGTCTCCTGCATCTCGACGCGCAGCGAGGCCTCGAGCTTCTCGAGGTCCATGCCCTTGAGCAGCTCGCGGATCGCTTCCGCGCCGATCATGGCGGTGAAGCTGTCCTGGCCGTACTCGTCCTGCGCCTTCAGATACTCGTCTTCCGACAGCAGCTGACGGTCCTTCAGCGCGGTGAGGCCCGGCTCCAGCACGACATAGTATTCGAAGTAGAGGATCCGCTCGAGATCCTTCAGCGTCATGTCGAGCAGCAAGCCGATGCGCGAGGGCAGCGACTTCAGGAACCAGATGTGGGCGACGGGGGCTGCAAGCTCGATATGGCCCATGCGCTCGCGCCGGACGCGCGACAGCGTGACCTCGACCGAGCACTTCTCGCAGATGATGCCCTTGTACTTCATGCGCTTGTACTTGCCGCACAAGCACTCATAGTCCTTGATCGGCCCGAAGATGCGGGCGCAGAACAGGCCGTCGCGCTCGGGCTTGAAGGTACGGTAGTTGATGGTCTCCGGCTTCTTGATCTCGCCGTAGGACCAGGACAGAATCTTCTCTGGAGACGCGATCGAGATCCGGATCTGGTCGAAGACCTGAGCCGGCGTCGTCGGGTTGAAGAGATTCATAATTTCTTGGTTCATCGTCTTCTCCTCGCGTGCCGGTCGCCTCCGGCCGCAAATTCGAAAATCACTCGTGCACGGCGCCCTGCCCTCAAGGCCTCGGGAGGGGCGCCAATGCCCGGCCGCGAAGGCCGGGCATGACAGGTCGAATTACTCGGCCGCTTCCGACGTCGGCGCCGGTCCCATCTTGGAGTTGTGCAGGTCGACGTTGAGGCCGAGCGAGCGCATTTCCTTGACCAGCACGTTGAACGATTCCGGAATACCGGCCTCGAACGTGTCGTCGCCGCGCACGATCGCCTCGTACACCTTGGTGCGGCCGGCGACGTCGTCCGACTTCACCGTCAGCATCTCCTGGAGCGTGTACGCCGCGCCGTAAGCCTCGAGCGCCCACACCTCCATTTCGCCGAAGCGCTGGCCGCCGAACTGCGCCTTGCCGCCCAGCGGCTGCTGGGTGACGAGCGAGTACGGACCGATCGAACGCGCATGGATCTTGTCGTCGACGAGATGGTGCAGCTTGAGCATGTAGATGTAGCCCACCGTCACCTTGCGATCGAACGGATCGCCGGTGCGGCCGTCATAGACGGTCGACTGACCCGAAGCGTCGAGACCGGCCAGCTTCAGCATCTCCTCGATGTCGGCTTCCTTGGCGCCGTCGAACACCGGCGTCGCGATCGGAACACCGCGGCTGAGGTTATGGCCAAGCTCGAGCAGCTCGTTGTCGTTGAGCGACTTGATGGTCTCGTCCTCACCGTAGACCTTCTTCAAGGTTTCCTTCAGCGGCTTGATGTCCTGCTTCGACAGGTAAGCATCGACCGTCTGGCCGATACGCTTGCCGAGGCCGGCGCAGGCCCAGCCGAGATGGGTCTCGAGGATCTGTCCGACGTTCATGCGCGAGGGCACGCCCAGCGGATTGAGCACGATGTCGGCGTGCGTGCCGTCTTCGAGGAACGGCATGTCCTCGATCGGAACGATCTTCGACACCACGCCCTTGTTGCCGTGGCGGCCGGCCATCTTGTCGCCGGGCTGGATCTTGCGCTTCACCGCGACGAAGACCTTGACCATCTTCATCACGCCGGGCGGCAGTTCGTCACCGCGCTGGAGCTTCTCGACCTTGTCGAGGAAGCGCTGTTCCAGCCCCTTCTTCGACTCGTCGTACTGCTTCCGCATGGCCTCGATCTCGGCCATCAGCTTGTCGTTCGGCGAGGCGAACAGCCACCACTGCGACTTCGGGTACTCCTCGAGCACCGCACGGGTGATCTTGGTGTCCTTCTTGAAGCCCTTCGGGCCCGCAATGCCCTGCCGCCCCTCGAGCAGCTCGGCAAGACGGTTGTAGACGTTGCGGTCCAGGATCGCCTGCTCGTCGTCGCGGTCCTTGGCCAGACGCTCGATCTCTTCCCGCTCGATCGCCAGCGCACGTTCGTCCTTGTCGACGCCGTGACGGTTGAACACGCGCACTTCCACGATCGTGCCCTGCACGCCCGGAGGAACGCGCAGCGAGGTGTCGCGGACGTCGGAGGCCTTCTCGCCGAAGATGGCGCGCAGGAGCTTCTCTTCCGGCGTCATCGGGCTCTCGCCCTTCGGCGTGATCTTGCCGACCAGGATGTCGCCGGCGCGCACTTCCGCACCGATGTAGACGATACCGGCTTCGTCGAGGTTCTTCAGCGCCTCTTCCGAGACGTTCGGAATGTCGCGGGTGATTTCCTCGGGTCCGAGCTTGGTGTCGCGGGCCATCACCTCGAACTCCTCGATGTGGATCGAGGTGAAGACGTCTTCCTTCACGATCCGCTCGGAGAGCAGGATCGAGTCTTCGAAGTTGTAGCCGTTCCACGGCATGAACGCGACGAGCACGTTGCGGCCGAGCGCGAGCTCGCCGAGATCGGTCGACGGACCGTCGGCGATGATGTCGCCCTTCTTGACGATGTCGCCGACCTTCACCAGCGGACGCTGGTTGATGCAGGTCGACTGGTTGGAGCGCTGGTACTTCATCAGACGGTAGATATCGACGCCCGACTTGGTCGGATCGAGATCTTCCGTGGCGCGGATGACGACGCGGGTCGCGTCGATCTGGTCGATCACGCCCGAACGGCGCGCCGCGATCGCAGCACCCGAGTCACGCGCAACGACGCCCTCCATGCCGGTGCCGACGAACGGCGCCTCGGCGCGAACCAGCGGCACCGCCTGGCGCTGCATGTTCGAGCCCATCAGCGCGCGGTTGGCGTCGTCGTTCTCGAGGAACGGGATCAGCGCCGCGGCGACCGAGACGAGCTGCTTCGGCGACACGTCCATGTAGTCGACCTTGTCCGGCGTCACCGGCAAGACTTCGCCGGCGTGACGGCAGACCACGAGGTCTTCGGTGAAGCGGCCCTTCGGGTCGAGCGGCACGTTGGCCTGCGCGACCGTGTAGCGGCCCTCTTCCATCGCCGAGAGGTACACGACCTCGTCGGTGACGCGGCCGTCCTTGACCTTGCGGTACGGCGTCTCGACGAAGCCGTACTTGTTCACGCGCGCGAAGGTCGCGAGCGAGTTGATCAGGCCGATGTTCGGGCCTTCCGGCGTCTCGATCGGGCAGATGCGGCCGTAATGCGTCGGATGCACGTCGCGCACCTCGAAGCCGGCGCGCTCGCGGGTCAGACCGCCCGGTCCAAGCGCCGACAGGCGGCGCTTGTGGGTGATCTCGCTGAGCGGGTTGGTCTGGTCCATGAACTGCGACAGCTGCGAGGAACCGAAGAACTCGCGCACGGCGGCGGCCGCGGGCTTCGCGTTGATCAGGTCCTGCGGCATGACCGTGTCGATGTCGACCGAGGACATGCGCTCCTTGATCGCGCGCTCCATACGCAGGAGGCCGATGCGGTACTGGTTCTCCATGAGCTCGCCGACCGAGCGCACACGGCGGTTGCCGAGGTGGTCGATGTCGTCGATCTCGCCCTTGCCGTCGCGCAGGTCCACCAGCGTCTTGATGACGGAGAGGATGTCTTCCTTGCGCAACGTACGCTGGGTGTCGGGCGCATCGAGGTCGAGGCGCATGTTCATCTTGACGCGGCCGACCGCGGAGAGGTCGTAACGCTCGGCGTCGAAGAACAGCGACTGGAACATGGCCTGCGCCGATTCCAGCGTCGGCGGCTCGCCCGGACGCATCACGCGGTAGATGTCGAACAGCGCGTCCTCACGCGTCATGTTCTTGTCGGCCGAGAGCGTGTTGCGGATGTAGGGGCCGACATTGACGTGGTCGATGTCGAGCAGCGGCAGCTCCTTGTAGCCCTGCTCGTTGAGCGCCTTCATCAGCTTGTCGGTGATTTCCTCACCGGCTTCGGCGTGGATCTCACCGGTCTTCGGGTTGACGAGATCCTCGGCGACGTAGTTGCCGACCAGCTCTTCGTCAGCCATGCGCAACGCCTTCAGCCCCTTCTCCTGGAGCTGGCGGGCGGCACGGACGGTAAGCTTCTTGCCGGCCTCGAGCACGACCTTGCCGGTATCGGCGTCGATCAGGTCGTTGACGGTCGAGTAGCCGCGGAAACGGTTGGCGTCGAACGGAACGCGCCAGCCTTCCTTGGTCCGCTTGTAGAGTATCTTCTTGTAGAACGTGGACAGGATCGCTTCGCCGTCGAGGCCGAGGGCGAACATCAGCGACGTCACCGGAATCTTGCGGCGACGGTCGATACGCGCATAGACGATGTCCTTGGCGTCGAACTCGATGTCGAGCCAGGAGCCGCGATACGGGATCACGCGGGCAGCGAACAGCAGCTTGCCCGAGGAATGGGTCTTGCCCTTGTCGTGGTCGAAGAACACGCCGGGCGAACGATGCATCTGCGAGACGATGACGCGCTCGGTGCCGTTGACGATGAAGGTGCCGTTCATCGTCATGAGCGGGATGTCGCCCATGTAGACGTCCTGCTCCTTGATGTCCTTGACCGACTTCGCGCCGGTTTCCTCGTCGATATCGAACACGATGAGGCGCAGCGTCACCTTCAGCGGCGCGGCGAAGGTCATGCCGCGCTGGCGGCACTCATCGACGTCATATTTCGGCTGCTCGAACTCGTAGCGGACGAATTCCAGCATCGAGGTGCCCGAGAAGTCAGAGATCGGGAACACCGAGCGGAACACCGCCTGCAGACCCTCGTCGAGACGACCGCCCTGGGGCTCGTCGACCATCAGGAACTGGTCATAGGACGCCTTCTGAACCTCGATGAGGTTCGGCATCTCGGCGACTTCCTTGATGTGTCCGAAGAACTTGCGAACGCGTTTGCGACCGGTGAATGTCTGCTGCGCCATCGTGGCCTCTCATTTCGTCGCCCGCTCTGGGCGCGCCGTCCGGAACGCGGCTGCCACCGCTCCCCGGGTTGAATTTTTCGAACCCGTTTTGGGGGCCGGAAACTCAGGTTCAGGCGGGAATGTCCTGAATCTGTTCTTCAGACCTTCAAAACGCAAAACGACGCGCGGGGCGCTGGTGTGCGCGCCCGCCCGTCACAACGATCGTCTTCACGGACTGCAAAAGCCCGAAATAGCCTGCTCTCCCAACGGCTTCCAGGGAAATCCGGCCTCCCTGCCCACCGCGCTTTCGTGCTGCCGACCCGATATGGGGCGACAATAGTGCAGATTCGAGGGACAAACCCTCAAATCCCCACACTTTTTCGTGTTCGGCCTGCGTCGGACCGGTCCGTCGCACGCCTTTTGCATCCGGCCCGCCCTCTCGAGGGGGACCAGGATCCCGGGCTGAGCTGATGCCCGCCCGGGATCTCGTGCCAGTAAGCGGTGCTTACTTGAGCTCGACCTTGGCGCCAGCCTTCTCGATCTGGGCCTTGATCTTCTCGGCTTCTTCCTTGTTCACGCCTTCCTTCAGCGGCTTCGGAGCACCCTCGACGAGGTCCTTTGCTTCCTTCAGGCCGAGACCGGTGATGGCGCGGACTTCCTTGATGACCTCGATCTTCTTCTCGCCGGCAGAGGCGAGAACGACCGTGAACTCGGTCTTCTCTTCCGCCGGAGCGGCAGCGCCGCCACCAGCAGCCGGGCCGGCCACGGCGACAGCCGCGGCAGCCGAAACGCCCCACTTCTCTTCGAGGAGCTTCGCGAGTTCGGCAGCTTCGAGCACGGTGAGGCTCGAGAGGTCGTCAACGATCTTCTGCAAGTCAGCCATTGTTCAGTTTCCTTAGGTGTAAGTCTGGTTCGGGTTTGAGTTTTGCGAAGGGCGTCAGGCCGCTTCGCCCTTTGAGGCATGAGCCTGGATGACGCGCGCGAGCTTGCCCGCGGGCGCGTTGGCGAGCTGGGCCAGCTTGGTCGCCGGGGCCACGATGAGGCCGACGATCTTGCCGCGCAGTTCGTCAAGCGACGGCAGCGAGGCAAGCGCCTTCACGCCGTCGACATTCAGGACGGTCTTGCCCATCGATCCGCCGACGATGACGAACTTTTCGTTCGCCTTGGCGAATTCGATGGCGACCTTTGGCGCCGCTACCGGATCGTTCGAAGTGGCGATCACGGTCGGCCCCTTCAGCATGGGGCCGATGGCAACGACGTCAGTGCCTTCAAGAGCAATTTTGGCGAGACGGTTCTTCGAGACCTTCACCGCAGCGCCCGCCTGCTTCATCTGCTGGCGCAGCTTCTGCATCTGGGCGACGGTGAGGCCGGAATATTGAGCAACGACCGCGACGCTCGTGGTCTTGAAGACCTCATTGAGCTGTTCGACCGCTTCCTTTTTTGCCGCTCGTTCCACAGCAAGCTCTCTCCGGTTGGCGGTCATCGCGAAAGCGGGACCGCCGGGTTGCACCCATCGTCCCGCCCAAACCTGAACCTCGGGGCCAAACCCTTCGGACACGCCGGGCAAGACGACAATTCAAAGCCTGCCCTCCGGGAGCCCTTAAGGCCCACGGCGTGTCGAGGTCCGAACCAGACCCGTTTCGCGAAGCCAGCCCTTAAAGCTGGGTGCGAAGTGAAATCCGGTCTTCACCCGTCTATGCAGGCTATGCGATTAAGCCGTTGAGAAATCGAAATTTCCCGCGGGCGCCTGCAGTCTTGGACAGGACAAGGTCAGCCGGCGAACCGCCCGACCTCTGCCCGCATCCCAGCCAACCGACGGGTTTTCCTTCCTTTTCCGGCAAATCCTTGCGGACGTCCTGAAAAGGAATGATCTCCTGTCGTGTCGGGTTTTCGGAATGCGTGCACGGACGCGCCAGCCGAGGCCGGCACGTCCGGAGGCGGTTCTTTAACCGCTCCGGGCCGGCTTGCCAAGAGCAAAATTCACACCAGTTCCAATCGATTGCCGGCCGGGCTTGAGATCGCCCAACAAGGACCGATTCAGGCCGATTTGACTGCGTAAGGCAGCGGCTTGCCCTCGAAGAATGCGGTCAGGTTTGCCAGCACGCAGTTCTGCATGGCGACGTGCGAGTCCAGGGTGTGGCCGCCGATATGGGGGGCGAACACCACGTTCGGGAGCGCGGTCAGCGCGTCGGGAGCGTGCGGCTCCTTCTCGAAGACGTCGAGGCCGGCCCCTGCGATGGTCTTGTCGGTGAGCGCCGCGACCAGGGCCTTCTCGTCGATGACCGAGCCGCGGGAGATGTTGACGACATGGCCGTCCGCACCGAGGCGCCGAAGGATGTCCGCATTGACGACGTGCTGGGTCTCGACCCCTGCCCGGACCGCGATCATGAGCACGCTGCACCAATCGGCGAGCGCCTCCAGCGACGGGAAATATTGATAAGGCAGATCGTATTTGGTGCGGCTGAAATAGCCGACCTCGCTCTCGAAGGCGGCGCAGCGCGCCGCGATCTTGCGGCCGATCTCGCCCATGCCGTAGACGCCGATGCGGCGGCCGGGCATGCCGGCCTGGGGACGCATCATCGGCGACTGTTTTGACGCCGCCCAATCGCCGCTGCGGACATATTGGTCGGCCACCAAAATCCGCCGCGTCGTCGCCAGCATCAGGGTCATCGCGATGTCGGCAACGGAAGCCGCATTGGCACCCGGGCTGTGGCCGACCGCGATGTTGCGGGCGGCGGCCGCCTTCAGGTCTACGCCATCATAGCCGGTGCCGTAGCAGACGATCGCGCCGAGCTTGGGAAACAGGTCCATCGCCTCGCCCCCCAGTGGCGAGCCGCCCGCGGTCAGCAGCGCACGGATGCCGCCGAGCTCATCCGCCGGAAACACCTCCCGCGCCGGCTTGCCGCCGGTGTCGAGCAGCTCGAACCGCTCGGCGAAGCGCGCCATCATCGACTTGGGAAAGCGCGAGTAGATCAGGACCTTGTCAGCCATTGTTCTTGTTTCCGGTCAACGCCGCCACAAACGACGAGGGGCGGAATCGGTCGCCCGATTCCGCCCCTCGCCTCATGCAATTTCCAGACTTAGCCGAGAATGGTGCCCGGCTCGACCTTCACGCCGGGGCCCATCGTCGAGGACACCGCAACGCGCTGGATGTAAGTGCCCTTGGAGCCGGCCGGCTTCGCCTTGGAGACGGCGTCAGCGAGAGCCTTGATGTTCTCGACCAGCTTCTCCTCGGAGAAGGAAGCCTTGCCGACGCCGGCCTGCAGGATGCCGGCCTTCTCGACGCGGAACTCGACCGAGCCGCCCTTGGCACCCTTCACCGCACCGGTGACGTCCATGGTCACGGTACCGATCTTCGGGTTCGGCATCAGGCCGCGCGGGCCGAGCACCTTACCGAGACGGCCGACCAGCGGCATCATGTCGGGGGTGGCGATGCAGCGGTCGAAATCGATCGAGCCGTTCTGCACCTTCTCGACCAGGTCCTCGGCGCCGACGACGTCGGCACCGGCGGCCTTGGCTTCATCGGCCTTGGCGCCGCGGGCGAACACGCCGACGCGGAGGGTACGGCCGGTGCCGTTCGGCAAGGTCACGACGCCGCGGACCATCTGGTCGGCGTGACGCGGATCGACGCCGAGATTGATCGCGACCTCGATGGTCTCGTCGAACTTCGCTTTCGCGCGCTCCTTGACCATCTTGATGGCTTCCGCGAGCGGGTAAAGCTTTTCGCGGTCAACACCTTCGCGGGCTTTGTTCAAACGCTTTCCGATTGCCATGGCCGCTTACCCCGCAACTTCCAGACCCATCGAACGGGCGGAGCCCTCGACCATCTTCATGGCCGATTCGATGGTGTCGCAATTCAAGTCCTTCATCTTCTTCTCGGCGATCTCGCGCACCTGCGCCTTGGTCACCTTGCCGGCCTTGTCACGGCCCGGCGCCTTCGAGCCGGACTGGATTTTTGCAGCCTGCTTGAGGAAGTAGGACATCGGCGGCGTCTTCATCTCGAAGGTGAAGGAACGGTCCGCATAGATGGTGATGATCACCGGGATCGGGGTGTTCTTCTCTTCCTTCTGGGTCTGGGCGTTGAACGCCTTGCAGAACTCCATGATGTTGAGACCGCGCTGACCGAGCGCGGGACCGATCGGGGGCGAAGGATTCGCCGCACCGGCCGGGACCTGAAGCTTCAGGTATCCGGTCACTTTCTTTGCCATGTATCACTCCTGTTGTGCCGGCAAGGCCGGCGGTTTCAGGTTCGTGGTCTGGGTCGGATGCGGCTGGCAACCGCCCTCTCCCTCCCACGGCCTCTCTTTGCGCGACGCCTTACGGCGTCCCGCGTTACCCGGTCAGACCTTCTCGACCTGACCGAATTCCAGTTCGACGGGCGTTGCGCGACCGAAGATCGACACCGCGACCTTCACGCGCGAGCGCGCCTCGTCGATTTCCTCGACCACGCCCGAGAACGAGGCGAACGGGCCGTCGGCCACGCGCACGTTCTCGCCGATCTCGAACGACACCGACGCCTTCGGCCGTTCCACGCCCTCCTGTACCTGGTGCAGGATGCGCATGGCCTCGGCTTCCGAGATCGGCATTGGCTTGTTTTCCGCGCCGAGGAAGCCGGTCACCTTCGGCGTGTTCTTGATCAGATGGAACGCCTCGTCGGTCAGCTTCATCTTCACCAGCACGTAGCCCGGGAAGAACTTGCGCTCGGCGTCGATCTTGCGGCCGCGCCGCACTTCCGTGACCTTCTCGGTCGGAACCAGCACCAGCTCGAACAGCTCCTCGAGCCCGCGCTGCTTGGCCTGCTCACGAATCGATTCGGCGACCTTCTTCTCGAAGTTCGAGTAGGCGTGGACGATGTACCAGCGCTTGTCGGACACTTGAGCGGTTGCTGTAGCCATCAGTGAATGCCCAGAAGGAAGGTGATGAGGACGCGGATGATCTGGTCGGCGGCGAAGAAGAACACCGAGGCCACGGCGACCATCACGAACACCATGATGGTGGTGATCGTCGTCTCACGACGGGTCGGCCAGGTGACCTTGGCGGTCTCCGAGCGCACTTCCTGCAAGAACTTGAACGGGCTGACTGCCATCGTTTGAGGTCCAGCGTCCGTCGACAGACGCACATGAATTTCGGGGATCCGAACAGCCGCCGTTGGCCCAACCCTCTGTCTCGAAGGATGAGCCGGGAACCGGGCTCGATTGTTCGGGGATTTCAAAGCCGCGCCGGAGATCCGCGTCTAACGGGCCGGCTGCGAGTGCGGGGTATCTACTGCGGATGGGACCAAAGGTCAAGATATAGAGGGCCTATGCGGGCAAGCCGCCCTCCCCCGGACGGCCGTGCAGAGGTCATGTGGATCAAGGACTTATCCACCGCCCGCAAGGCGCCATCCCGGGGAGGCCTTCAGCCCCCCGTCGGCCCCGTCAGTCGGCCCGGTCCACCATGGTAATGCCCGGCAGCGGCACCACGAACTTTCCGCCCTCGGCGAAATAGCGGGCGTGCTTGGCCCGGATCGGGTCGACATAACGCCAGGCGAAGACGACGACGAAGGCCGGCTTGCGCTCGTACAACGCTGCGGGCGGCAGAATCGGGATGTCGTAGCCCGGGCCCGCCATCACGTTCGCCTTCTTGGGATCGTCGTCCACCAGGAAGTCGATCTTGCTCTCCAGGCCGAACTGCGGCAGCAGCGTTGTGGTGCCGACCGAGACGCCATAGCCGGCAACCAGCTGACCGCGCGCATGGGCGGCATCGGCCATCGCGACCAGCTCGTCGCGGATGGCGGCGATCCTCTTTACGTAGGGCGCATAATAGGCCGGCTGATCGACACCGAGCCGCTCTTCCTCGGCAACGAACCGCGCGACTTCCGCCGACGGCTTCTTGGCGCCGCCGGCGCGCTGAACGGTCACGCGAATCGAGCCGCCCTTGGTCCAGATGTGCTGAACGTCGATCAGCTCCATGCCGAGCCGGGCAAAGAAACGGATCAGCGGCTTGATGTTAAAATACGACAGATGCTCGTGATAGACGGTATCGAGAAGGTTCTTCTCGGTCACGTCGACGCCATACTGCGTTTCGAACACGAACAATCCGTCCGGCGCCAGCACGTCGCGAACCCCGATCACCAGCGGATCGAGATTGTCGACATTGGCGATCATGTTGTTGGCGATCACGACGCTGGCGGCACCATGGCTCTGAAGGATGCGGCGACCGATCACGTCAGTGAAGAAATCGCCGATGGTCTCGATCCCCGCCTCCGTCGCGCGCCGCGCAATGTCGACGGCGGGATCGACGCCCAGCACCCGCATGCCCCGCTCCTTGAAGAAGCCGAGCAGCGATCCATCATTGCTGCCGAGTTCGACGACCAGCGAGCCTGGCGCGATCCCGAAGCGGCTGACGACGTCGTTGGCATAACTCGCGAAATGCTCCCGCAGACCGAGCGAGAGCGAGGTGGTGTAGACGTAGTTGCGGTACTGCACCTCCGGATTGCCGACATGGAGGATCTGCAGGTGGCCGCAATCCCTGCACAGGTGCAGCGCCATCGGCACCGCGGCCCGGAAGACGGGATCGTCGACGCTGGCGTTCGGCACCTGGAAGTTGGGCGTGCCGATGGGCATGCCGGCCATCGGAACGACCAGCTCTTGCTTGTCCGAATGACAGAGGCGGCAGGTATGACGGACATAGTACAGGTTTTGCATCATAGAACCGGAAAACGGAGACATGCGAGCGAGCGGGACAACCCCACCCTGTGAAGAACAGATCGACGGCAATGGTTCAAGAGAGTCAAGGGTGGCTCGAGACCTCCCTCGCCTTCGCCAGCCCGTAGTCCAGCAATTCTTCGGCAGCCTGCGCTGCCTTGTCGGCTGAGTACGCTCCCCGCTCCGGACTTGCCAGCCAGATCACCCCGCCCGCCAGACCGACGATCACGCTGACGGCCCCCAGCAGGAGCGAAACCGACAGCGCTTCCTCGGAGGGAACGCCGGCCAAGCCGAGACAGGCGACCATTGCGCCCTCGCGAACGCCCCAGCCGCTGATCGAGATCGGAACCGCCGTCAGCAGGACCACCGGCGGAAGCAGGATGCCGGCGTCCACCACCGAGAGCTGCGCTCCCACGCCGCGCGCCAGGGCATAGCATGCCGCCGCCGTCAGGAGATGGATGAAGATCGCTGATCCGAACAGCAAACCGCGGTGCTCGGATCGCAGGAGAAGAAATCTGACAAGCGCTCCGAACCGGACGAAGCTCGCGGTCGCGGGAAGTGCGATCAGACGCCTCGGCAGGCGATCGAGCGTCAACAGGACGACGGTACCCGCGACGCCCGCCAAGGTCAGCCCGCCGATCGCCAGAATCGCGGCCTCGTTGGACACACGCGACACCAGGAACGGCAATCCCGCCACCATCAGCACGATCAGCCCGATCAATGCCGTGAAACGGTCTGAGGCAACGCCCTTGACCGCTTCCGGCCACTGCACGCCGCGCTGGCGCAGCAGCCACATCCGAACCGCGTCGCCGCCGACCGACGACGGCAGCACCTGGTTGAACCAGAGGCTGATCATCAGGATCCGCCGGCCCGCGAGCCAGTCCAGCGACACGCCGAGCGCGCGCATGATCAGCTCCCACCGGCCGTTGAGCGCGAAGGTCTGAAAGAAGATCAGCGCCAGCGCGAGAACGAACAGGAAGGGATCGACGGAGACGAGATGGCTGCGCAATCGGTGCAGGTCGAGACCGCGTGCAATGTAGGTCAGCACGGCGATCGACAGCAGCAGCTTCACCGAGAACAGGGCCGTCTGTTTGAACCGCACCTGCATCGGATGCCCGCCTCAGGATGCCGGGTATTCCGCGCGACCGATGACGAGGTCGATCGCGGCCATCATCCAGAACTGGTGCGTGGTCTCGACAATGTTGTAGCTGCGGCTGTCCACCCAGAAATTGACGTCGCCGAGATTGCGCAGCGGATTGTCCGCATTCATGCCCGACAGCGTGATCACGCCGAGCTTCATCGCGCGCGCCTGCGCAACCGCATTCAGGATGTTCTTCGAGCGTCCCGACGAACTGATCGCAACGAGGCAGTCGCCGGCGCGGGCGCTCAGCCGCACGGCGTGTGCGATCCAGTCCTCGAAACCGTAGTCGTTGGCAAGGCACGACATCATGCTCGCATCGCTGAAACACAGCGCAGGCACCGACGCGTTCTTTGCCAGGTCGATCGCCAGATGCGAGGCGATGCCGGCCGAACCGCCATTTCCGATGAAGATGACACGACCGCCCTGCTCGCGCGTGCGCAACCAGGCCGTGCGGGTGGCGGAGATGCTGGCGAAAATACCGTCATCGATCGCCGTCGCGCGATGAAGGCGCCCCATGTAATCCTCGAGGAAGGCCTTGTGATCGGGATCGAGAGACTCGGCGGGCATGGGCTGGCGGCTCGACTGTAACATCACGCCCTGATACCGGCTATTACTAGGGATTGCAAAGGTATAACTTGCAAAAGTTGCGATTCGACTGCGAGTCGACTTCAGGGTTTCACTCAACATTGGCGACGCCCGCAGGGCATTCGCGCCACGGATGTTCCTCATGAAATGCATCGTCACTGGCGGCGCCGGCTTCATCGGCAGTCATCTCGTTGATCGCCTCCTCGATGACGGCCACGAGGTGATTGCGCTCGACAATTTCGTCATCGGACGTCCTGAAAATCTGTCGTCGCACGCCGGTTCGAGCCGGCTGAAGATCGTCCGCGCCGACGTCACCGACCGCGAAGCGATCAATCCGTATTTCAACGGTATCGATTGGGTGTTCCACCTCGCGGCCCTCGCCGACATCGTTCCCTCGATCGAATCGCCGATCCCGTATCACCGCGCCAATGTCGACGGCACGGTCAACGTTCTCGAGGCCGCGCGGCACGCCGGTGTCAGCCGCTTCGTGTATGCGGCGTCGTCCTCCTGCTACGGCATCCCCGACGCCTATCCGACGCCGGAGAGCGCCGAGATCCGGCCGATGTATCCCTATGCGCTCACCAAGAATCTTGGCGAGCAGTGCGTCATGCACTGGTGCCAGGTCTACAAGCTGCCCGCGGTCGCGCTGCGCCTGTTCAACGTCTACGGCCCGCGCCATCGTACCACCGGCACCTACGGCGCCGTGTTCGGTGTCTTCATGGCGCAGAAGCTCGCCGGCAAGCCGTTCACTGTCGTCGGCGACGGCGAGCAAACCCGCGATTTCACCTTCGTCAGCGATGTCGCCGATGCCTTCGTCACGGCCGCACGCTCCGACGTCTCGCACGAGATCTTCAACGTCGGCTCGGACAACACTTACAGCGTCAACCGGCTGGTCGAACTGCTCGGCGGCGACAAGGTCCACATTCCCAAGCGTCCCGGCGAGCCCGACTGCACCTACGCCGACATCACCAAGATCAAGCGGGTCCTGAACTGGACGCCGAAGGTGAAATTCGAGGACGGCGTCGCGACGATGCTGAAGTCCATGGACCAGTACAAGGACGCCCCCCTGTGGACGGTGGACAAGATCGCCGACGCCACCAAGGACTGGTTCAAGTATCTCGGCGACGACAACGATGCGTCGCAGAAGGCAAGCTACTGAACAGGTTCGCCGGGTACTGTCGCCGCGAATCGGTTCAATTTGGGACCAGCCGGCCAAGGCCGGCTGGCGCTTTGGGGTAATTCACATGGGCAATGCTCCGACGGACAAGCCGGCCGTCCATCCGGCACCGCACGATAAGATCAAGACGCTCGACGAACTGGCAGTGATTGCGCGCGCCGCACAGGCCGAGGGCCGTACCGTTGCGCTCTGCCATGGCGTGTTCGATCTGGTACATCTCGGTCACGTGCGGCACATCCTGGCGGCGCGCAACGAGGCCGACGTGGTCATCGTGACCATCACCGCCGACCGTTTCGTCAACAAGGGCCCGGGGCGGCCGATTTTTCCCGAGAACATGCGCGCCGAGATGCTGGCCGCACTCGGCACGGTCGACTGGGTCGGCATCAACCGGACCTCAAGTGCCGAGCCGGTCCTCGATACCGTACGCCCCGACATCTACGTGAAGGGCTCGGACTACGAAAATCCCGAGGACGACGTCACCGGCAAGATCGCCACCGAGCGCGAGGCCGTCGAGCGCCATGGCGGTCGCATCGTCTTCACGCGCGACGTGACCTTCAGTTCGTCGTCGCTGCTGAATCGCTACTTCGACATCTACGATCCCCCTCTGCGCGACTACCTCCAGAAGGTGCGCGAAGGCGGCGGTGCCGAGCGCCTGCTGAAGCTGATCGACAAGATCCAGGACATGCACGTCGTGCTGGTCGGAGACACGATCATCGACGAGTACCAGTACGTCACGGCGCTCGGAAAGGCCTCCAAGGAGAACATCGTCGCGACGCTGTTCAAGAATGGCGAGCAATTTGCCGGCGGCGTCATCGCCGCGGCCAACCACGTGGCAAGCTTCTGCAAGTCGGTCGAGATCGTCACCACACTGGGTGGCAACGACTACCCCGAGGAGTTCATTCGCGCGCATGTCCGCCCGAACGTCACGCTGACGCCGATCCGCGTTCAGGGCCGCCCGACGACCCGAAAATTGCGGTACGTCGAGATGGGCTATCTGCACAAGCTGTTCGAAGTCTACACGATGGACGACACGCCGCTCGACGAGACGGCGCGCAAGGAGATCGACAGGGTCACCGCGGAACGCGTGCGTGGCGCGGACGTGGTGATCGTGACAGATTTCGGTCACGGCATGATCGCATCCAGCACGATCGACACGCTGATCGCGAACTCCAAGTTCCTGGCGGTCAACGCGCAGAGCAACAGCGGCAACCACGGCTACAATCTGATCACGAAGTATCCGCGCGCCGACTACATCTGCATCGACGCGCCGGAAGCGCGCCTGGCGGCCACCGACAAGTTCAACGACATCGCATCGGTGATCCAGGGCGGCCTGCACCGAAGCATCGCTTGCAACAACATGATCATCACGCACGGCTCGTTCGGCTGCTACCCCTTCTCGTCGAAGACCGGCGTCGCGCGCGTGCCCGCCTTCACCAAGACCGTCGTCGACACCGTCGGCGCCGGCGACGCCTTCCTGACGATCACGGCACCACTGGTGGCCGCCGGCGGCAACATCGAGGACGTTGCCTTCATCGGCAATGCGGCCGGCGCGATCAAGGTCGGCATCGTCGGTCACCGCAGCTCGGTCGAGAAGGTGCCGCTGGTCAAGTTCGTCACCGCGTTGTTGAAGTAGCGCGAAGGCAAATTCCGGAGAACGACAGTGATTGATCAAAAGTGGAACGTGATGGTCACCGGTGGCGCCGGCTATGTCGGCAGCGTGCTGGTTCCCCAGTTGCTCGCCGCAGGCCACAAGGTCACGGTGCTCGACCTGTTCATGTACGGCGAGAACGTCTTCGACGCCGTCCGTGACAACCCCAACCTGCGGCTGATCAAGGGCGACATCCGCGACGAGGCCGCGATCAACGAGGCCCTGCGCGGCAACAATGCGGTGATCCACCTCGCCTGCATTTCCAACGACCCCTCGTTCGAGCTCGACCCGGGACTCGGCAAGTCCATCAACTACGATTGCTTCCGGCCGATGGTGCGCGCGGCGAAGAAGGCCGGCATCAAGCGCTTCATCTATGCCTCCTCCTCCAGCGTCTACGGCATCAAGGACGAAGCCGAGGTGACCGAGGACCTGTCCTGCGAACCGCTCACGGACTATTCCAAGTTCAAGGCGATGTGCGAGACCGACCTCGCCGAGGAGGCCGCATCCGGGTTCGTCACCTGCACCGTTCGTCCTGCCACCGTCTGCGGCTACGCACCGCGGCAGCGGCTCGACGTCGTCGTCAACATCCTGACCAACCTTGCGGTCAACACCGGCCGCATCCGCGTGTTCGGCGGGACGCAGCGCCGGCCCAACCTGCACATCCAGGACATGTCGGCGGCCTATCTGTTCCTGCTTCAGCAGGACGACGCGAAGATCGACGGCAAGACCTACAATATCGGCTACGAGAACCACTCGCTGATGAAGATCGCCGACATCGTCAAGTCAGTGGTCGGCAATAACGTCGACATCGCGGTCGAGCCGACGGACGATCTGCGCTCGTATCACGTCTCTTCGGAGAAGATCCGCCGCGAGCTCGGATTTGCACCGACGCACACGATCGAGCAGGCCGTGTCGGGTCTGGTGGACGCCTTCAAGACCGGCCGTCTGCCGAACTCGCTCAACGACCCCAGGTACTTCAACATCAAGATGATGCAGAACATCAGCCTGAAGTGAGCGGCGTGCGGATCGGCATCGATTTCGACAACACGATCATCTGCTACGACAAGGTCTTTGCCGTCGCGGCGCGCCAGCGCGGGCTGGTGCCGGAGGGCTGGGATGGGCTGAAGACCGATGTGCGGGATTACTTGCGATCCCGCACCGGCGGCGAGCTCGCCTGGCAAGGCCTGCAGGGCTTCGTCTACGGCAAGGGCATTGGCGGCGCCGAGATCTATCCGGGCGTGCGGGAATTTCTGGCGGCGTGCAGACAGGCCGGCGCGAAGGTGTACATCGTCAGCCACAAGACCCGATTCGGTCATCAGGACCCCGACCACACCGACCTGCGTGAAGCCGCACGCGGCTGGCTGCGTGGAGCCGGCCTGACCGACGCTGCGGATGCGGCGGTTGCCGCCGGCGACATTTATTTCGAGGACACGATGGCCGCCAAGGTCGAGCGACTCGTGAGCCTGGAGCTCGACATCTTCATCGACGATCTCGTCGAGGTCTTCGAGCAACCGCATTTCCCGAAGGGCACGCGATCGATCCTGTTCACGCGTTCGCAGTCTCCGCACCCCGAACATTGCAGGCCGATCGCGACATGGGCCGACATCCGCCGCGAGGTGTTTGCGGCATGAGCGAGCCCGACATCAGCGCAGCGGATGCTATGGCGATCGGCAGCCGTCTGGCAGGCGCCCCGGTCGCTGCCGCCCAACCGGCGCGATCCGGCGGCAACAACAGGGTGTTTCGGCTCGAGATGGCAAAGGGACCGGCCCTCGCCCTCAAGCACTATCCGTCCGACGGGCGCGATCGCCTGGGACAGGAATATGACGCGCTGTCGTTTCTGTCGCGCCACGGCATCTTGTCGACACCGCGCCCGGTCGCGAAGGACGCCGATGCGTTCTGCGCGCTGTATCAATGGTTCGACGGGGAAGCGGCGGTGCTGCGCCCCCGGAACGGCGATGCCGATCAGCTGGCCGATTTCCTGATCGAGCTGCAGCACCTGCGCAACGCCGACGGCGCGCAGGCCTTGCGCAACGCTTCGGCCAGCATCTTCTCGCCCGAGGAGGCCATCGCCCAGTACGAGCAGCGCCTGGATGGACTGAGACGGGCCTCGGATGATCATCCGGACCTGCGCGCCTTCATCGACGGCAGCCTGGTACCCAGCACGTCGCTCGCGATTCGAAAGCTGCGCCTGCGCTATGCGGAACTGGGCCGGGATCCTGCGGCAGATCTCGCGCCCGCGTATCGCGCACTCAGTCCGTCCGATTTCGGGCTGCACAATGCGCTGCGCGGCGAAGACGGCCGGTTGCGATTCATCGACTTCGAGTATTTCGGCTGGGACGATCCGGTCAAGCTCGTGTCCGACTCCGCGCTTCATCCCGGTAGCGACCTATCCGAAGCCAAAGCGAATCGGTTGACCGAACGCCTCACGCAAGCTTTCGCGGCTAGGGATGACGCGTTTGCGATCCGCCGTGACGTACTGTATCCTGTGTTCGGAGCGATTTGGTGCCTGATTGTGCTCAATGCCTATTTGCCGGAAAGCCGCTCCCGGCACGCTTTGGCCGTGCAAGGTGGCGATCTGAAGGTCCGCCTTACCGGTCAGCTCGACAAAGCCCGCCGGCTCCATCAAGCGATTTGCCAACGTGATCCAGATCTCACCCCACGCTGAATCCGCTCTCACCTGCACGCTGGACGAGCGCAGTCTCTATTTGCGTCGCCTTGTGCTCGGCTCCGTCCGCTCCGCGGGACGCGGACATGTCGGTCCTGCACTGTCGCTGATCGAAATGGTCCGCGTCCTCTACGACGACGTGCTGCGGATTGATCCGAAGAATCCGCGCGATCCGAATCGCGACCGCGCCATCCTCAGCAAGGGCCACGGCTGTCTCGCGCTCTATGCGCTGCTCGCCGATCGCGGCTTCTTCCCGCTGTCGGAGCTGGACGGCTTCTGCGGCCCCGACAGCATCCTGGGCGGACATCCAGAATACGGCATGGTGCCGGGGGTCGAGGCATCGACCGGCGCGCTTGGACATGGCCTCTCGATCGGCGTCGGCCTTGCGCTCGCCGCGCGCATGCGCGAGCGCAGCTACCGCACTTTTGTCCTGCTCGGCGACGGCGAGATCAACGAGGGATCGGTGTGGGAAGCTGCGATGGGCGCGGCCAAGCACGGGCTCGACAACCTGGTCGCGCTGATCGACTACAACAAGCTGCAGAGCTACGGCCCCACCGACTACGTGCTGCCGCTGGAGCCGCTCGCAGACAAGTGGCGCAGCTTCGGCTTCGCCGTGCAGGAGGTCAACGGCCACGACGTCAGTGCTTTGCGCACTGTGCTGAAGCAGGTCCCGGCCGTTGCGGGCAAACCTACCGCCGTCATCTGCCATACCGTCAAGGGCAAGGGACTTCCGGCAGCGGAATCCAACGCCGACTGGCACCACAAGAACAAGCTGACCGACAGCGAGCTCGACGCCATTCGCGTCGCTGTTGGCGATTTTTGATCGGCTCCCCATGCGCAACACCGCGATGAACATGGTCCACAAGCTCGCCGCGCGCGACGAGCGTGTGCTTTACATCGGCTCCGATCCCGGCGCCGGCACGCTGCGCGCGATGAGCAAGGAGTTTCCCAAGCGCCACCTGATCGAGGGCATTTCGGAGGCGCACATCATCGGCATGTCGGCCGGTCTCGCGATGGAAGGTTTTGTGCCTTACGTCAACACCATCGCGACCTTCCTGACGCGGCGCTGCTACGAGCAGGTCGCCGTCGATCTCTGCCTGCACAATCTGCCGGTGCGGCTGATCGCCAACGGCGGGGGCCTCGTCTATGCACCGCTCGGCCCCACCCACCAGGCGATCGAGGACATCGCCATCATGCGGGCGCTGCCGAACATGACGGTGATCTGCCCGTGCGACGCCGACGAGGCTGCGCGCATGATGGAGCGGACGCTCGACTGGAAGGGCCCGATCTACATCCGGCTCGGCAAGGGCGGCGATGCCGTGGTCTCCAAGGCCGAGCACGGCTTCGAGATCGGCAAGGCCATCCTGATGCGGTCGCCCGGCGACGTCCTCATGGTGACCACCGGGATCATGCTTCAGCGGGCGCTCACCGCAGCCGACCTGCTGGCTGCGCAAGGCATCCGCTCCGGCATCCTGCACATGCACACCGTCAAGCCGCTCGACACCGAGGCGCTGCTGCAGGCCATCCGCGGCACGAGGCTCGTTGCGACGCTCGAGGAGCACGTCCCCTCCGGCGGCCTCGGCAGCGCGGTCGCGGAGACGCTGATCGACAAGCTCGGATCGGGCCTGCCCGCGATGCTTCGGCTGTCGCTGCCGGACCGCTTCATGCACAATTACGGCTCGCAGGACTCGCTGCTGAAGAAGCACGGGCTCTCCGCCAACGCCATTGCGACCTCGATCGAGCATGCGCTCGCGGCGTCGCGCACCTCCGCTCCTCAACTCCATTCCACCTGACGGGCCACATGTACGACGTTCGATATTCCTATCTGCTCGAGCAATTCGCCGACCCCGCCCCCATCCTGGCCGAGATCGGCCGGCTGGTTGCGACCGGTGACTTCACCCTTGGCAAGCCCGTCGCCGAATTCGAAAAGCGCTTTGCCGAGCTGATCGGCGTGCGTCACGCCATCGGCGTCGGATCCGGCACCGATGCGCTCAAGCTGCCGCTCAAGGCGCTCGGCATCGGCCATGGCGACGAGGTCATCACCGCCGCCAACACCTTCATCGCCACGGTCGGTGCGATCGCGGAGACCGGCGCGACGCCGGTGCTGGTCGACTGCGACGATTCCTTCTGCATGAATGTCGATTATGTCGAGGCAGCGATCACTGAGAAGACCAAGGCGATCATGCCGGTTCAGTTGACCGGCGAGGTCACCGACATGGGCAAGCTGATGGCGATTGCCCAGCGCCACAACCTTCCCGTGGTCGAGGATGCCTGCCAGGGCATCCTGTCGGAGTTTGCCGGAAAGCGGTCTGGCACCCACGGCATCGCGGCGGGCTTCTCCCTGCATCCGCTCAAGAATCTCAACGTCTGGGGCGATGCCGGCGTCGTCGTCACCAATGACGACGGCATGAACGAGAAGCTCCGCCTGATCCGCAACCACGGCATGAAGAACCGCGACGAGATCGCGATCCTCGGCTGCAACTCGCGGCTCGATTCCTTGCAGGCCGTGGTCGGCAACTGGCTGATCGGCCAGACCAGCGAGATCACGCGGCGCCGGATCGAGAACGCGGCCTATTACGATGCGGGTCTCGCCGGCCTGCCCGGCCTGCGCGTTCCGCCGCGCCGTCCCAACGTGAAGCACGTCTATCATCTCTACATGGTGTTCGCCGAACGCCGCGACGAGCTCTACAAATACTGCCTGGACAACGGCATCGAGGCCAAGATCCACTATCCGATCCCGCTGTATCAGCAGGAGGGCCTCAAGCATCTCGGTTACGCGCCGGGCACGTTCCCTGTCACCGACCGTCATGCCAAGGAAGTCATCAGCTTCCCCGTCGATCAGCATCTGACGCGCGCCCAGCAGGACCGCGTCATCGAAACCGTCAGGAAGTTCTGCCATGGACGCTGACACCGGCCGCCGGCGCATCGGTTACGTCAATCTTCCCGCGCAGTTCGAGGAAGAACGTGCCGAGATCATGCAGGCGGTGGAGGGCGTGTTCCAGCGCGGCGATTTCATCGGCGGGGCCGCGGTCGGAAAGCTAGAGGAGGAATTGTCGGCCTATCTCGGCTCGCCGCATGTGGTGACGCTGAATTCCGGCACCGACGCGCTGATCCTCGCCATGCGGGCGCTCAACATCGGTCCTGGCGACGAGGTCATCACCCCGCCGAATTCGTTCGTGGCCTCGACCGCCGCGATCATCGCGGTCGGCGCCACGCCGGTCTTTGCGGACGTGCTGCCGGACCAGAACATCGATCCGGCCGCGGTCGAGGCCGCCGTCACGCCGCGCACCAAGGCGATCATGCCGGTGCATCTGACCGGGCGCATGGCCGACATGAACCCGTTGATGGCGATCGCGAGCAAGCATGCTCTCGCCGTGATCGAGGACAGCGCGCAGGCCGTGGGCTCGACCTATGACGGGCGCATGAGCGGCACCATCGGAACGTTCGGCTGCTTCTCCGCGCATCCCCTGAAGAATCTCAACGCGGCGGGCGATGCCGGCTTCCTCGTCACCGCCGACGCAGAGCTCGCCGCAAGAATCCGCCGCCTGCGCAATCACGGCCTGATCAACCGCAGCGACGTCCAGGAATGGGGCCTCGTGTCACGGCTCGACACGCTCCAGGCCGAGGTGCTTCGCATTCGTCTGCGCCACCTGCCCTCGGTGATCGAACGCCGGCGGCGGAACGCCGCGCAATACCGCGCCGAGCTCGCGGGCCTGCCACTGTTCATCCCGCCCTGCCGCAACATCGAGTTCAACACCTTCCACACCTTCGTCGTGCAGACCGAGCGTCGCAACGATTTCCAGAAATATCTTGCGGACAAGGGCATCGAGACCGCGATCCACTATCCGATCCCGATCCATCTGCAGCCGGCGGCAGCGCATCTCCGTCACGGTCGCGGCGCATTTCCGATGACCGAGCGGCAGGCGGACCAGATCCTCACCCTTCCCATCAACCAGTTCCTCTCGGCCGCCGATATCAGCCATATCTGCGCGACCGCCCGGGAGTACTTTGCATGACGGATACCGACTTCCTCGAGGCCGATGAGCAGGCGCTGGCGCAGCGCTTCATCGACGACGGCTTTGTCACCACGCCGGCTGACGACCGCGCCGGGCTCGACCGCATCCAGAGGCGAGCCGCCGAGCTCGCGGCGGACTATCTGAAGCTGCCGCACAGCAACGATCCCTATGCGATGCTCGACACCATCCACACGCGCGTCAGCGCGGATGATCTCAACGGACTGCGGCTGCACGTCTTCAACGGCCTCAACGCCGAGGCCTGGTTCCGGCCGACCTATTTCCGTCTGGCGCGCTCGACGATCGAGACCATCGTCGGCAACGAGCTCTGCATGCAGCGCCGCGTCAATCTCAGCATCCAGCTTCCCGGCGACAGCTCGTCGCTGCTCGCCACCCATTCCGACGTCTGGTCGGGCGACTCGCCGTTCGAGGTCGTGGTGTGGGTGCCGCTGGTCGACGTCCGCCGCACCAAATCGATGTATCTGCTGCCGCCTTCGCTGAACGGCGAGATGCAGGATCGGATGGCCAGCCTGCGCAGCGCCGAGGAACTGTACAAGACCATCAAGCCGCATGCGACCTTCATCGAGATTCCCTACGGTCACGTCATGCTGTTCAACCAGACCCTGATGCACGGCAATCGCGTCAACGAGGAAGCCGGCACGCGCTGGAGCATGAACTGCCGCTTCAAGAGCATCATGTCGCCCTACGCGGACAAGCGCTTCGGCGAGTTCTTCGAGCCGATCCTGCTGCGCCCGGCGACGCGGGTCGGCATGCAATACAAGCTGCCGGGAGGCTTCCATGGCTGAGCGAGCCGGTCATCGCGGCTATATCGGCGCCCGGCCGCTGAATGGCAGCCGCACCCCGCAGCACGTCCAGAACATCGTGATCCGCGACTATGCGCGGCGGAAGAACCTGCACTATCTGCTCAGCGCCGCCGAGCACACCATGCCCGGCAGCTATATGGTGCTCGAGGACATCCTGGACGAGCTGCCGCAGCTGCGTGGCCTCATTCTCTACAGCATCTTCATGCTGCCGCCCGACGAGGCACGGCGGCGGCAGATCTACGACCGCGTGCTGCGCGAGGGCTGCGATCTGCACGCGGCCGTGGAGGAGATCACGCTCTCGTCGCCGAAGGACATCCAGGCGGTCGAGGACATCCTGCTCGTCAACAAATTCGCGACCATCCTGTGACGATGCCGCGATCCGGTTAACAGCCATGGCCGAGGTCAACCTGCTCCAGCCGATGCACGCGTCGACCAAGCGGAACTACGTTCAGCGCGTGGTCGAGCATGACAAGGCGGAATCGGCGACCGTGGCCCGGCAATGGGGACGCGATTACTGGGACGGCGACCGGCGCTACGGCTATGGCGGATATCGCTATGACGGAAGGTGGCGCCCGCTCGCCCAGACCCTGATCGACCGCTATGGCATCAAGCCCGGCATGAGCGTGCTCGATGTCGGTTGCGGCAAGGGATATCTGCTCTACGAGTTCACCCAGCTCGTTCCCGACCTGACGATGGCCGGCATCGACATCTCCGACTACGGCATCGCCAACGCCAAGGAGGAGGTGCGGCCACACCTGAAGGTCGGCAGCGCCGTCGAGCTCCCCTACCCCGACCACAGCTTCGACCTCGTGGTGTCGCTCGGCGTGCTGCACAACCTTCCGCTCGAGGACGTGTTCCGCGCGGTGCCCGAGATCGAGCGGGTCGGACGCGGCAGCTCGAAATATCTGATGGTGGAATCGTTCCGCAACGAGCGCGAGAAGGCGAACCTCCTCTACTGGCAGCTCACCTGCCTGAGCTTCCACGGTCCGGAAACATGGGCCTGGATCTATGACAAATGCGGCTATCGGGGCGATCATGGGTTCATCTTCTTCGAATGAGACGGCGCGTTCGCGCCCGCCGACTTCGCTGCGTGCGCAAAATCCGGAAGTCTACTATTCCGACGACGCCATCGTCACCGCGGACGACGCCACGATCGCGGAGCTGAAGCGCATCGCGGCCGGCAACCCGCGCCTGCGCAGCCGGTTGTGCACCCATCCGGATCCCGCCTCCGGCCTGCACGAGATGCTGATCGTGCATCACCGCGAGGCCTATGTGCGGCCCCACAAGCATCTTGGCAAACCGGAATCGTTTCACGTGATCGAGGGCACCGCGCAGGTCGTGATCTTCGAGGATGACGGCCGCATTCGCGAGGTGCTCGAGATGGCGCCCTACGGCCAGGGCAAGCGCTGCTATTACCGCATGCCGGAAAAGGTCTTCCACTCGATCCTGATCACCTCGGAATGGCTGGTGTTTCACGAAACCACCGCCGGCCCGTTCGATCCGGCTCGCACGGCATTTCCCGACTGGGCGCCCGATGGGAGCGATGCCGCGGCGGTCCAGGACTACGTCACAAGGATTGGTGCGCTCGCCGCGAAGCATCTGATGGAACCGTAGACTCGAATACTGTTGCTACTCGATTGTCACGCTGAGAATGTTCGAGGACGAATCAACCGACGAAGGCCTGGTACGAAAGCGCCGCAACAGCATGGCGTGCAATCGTCGCAGACGATCGGCAGCATCGTGGCCGATGGCCTTGTGAAGCGTCAGGCCGGACACCTTAAGCATTGTGGCACCGCCTGTGCCGCAATGTTAGCTTCGGCTAAGCTGGGTACTACTCAAGGATGCTGATTTCGTACTACTCTTGCAAAGAGCTAGACCCGTGACCGATCATTGCCGCCTCTGCCATTCGACCGACCTGCGACCGGTCATCGACCTCGGATTGATGCCGATTGCGCATCGGCTTCGACACAGCCGGAACGAGCAGGATGAACGGTACCCGTTCAAGGTGCTCGCCTGCGGCGAGTGCGGTCTGCCGCAGATCGTCAAGCCGATCGATCCCGACGTCCTGTATCGGCAGTTCAACTACAATTTCAGCAGCTGGAAGCCTGAGCCGCACCAGGTCGACGAGCTCGATACCATCGCGAAATTCTCGAGCCACCAATCCGTGTTCGAGATCGGCTGCAACGACGGCCTGTTTATGGACAAGCTGCGCGAGCGCGGCGCGAAGGTCCTGGTCGGCGTGGAGCCCAACCCGGTATCGGGCAAGATCGCCCGCGAGCGCGGCATCAAGGTCTATGCCGACATGATCAGCCCGGCGATGTGTCACGACGCCGTGGCGCAGGCCGGCAAGTTCGATCTCGTCGTCTCGCGCCAGGTGCTGGAGCACATCGTCGATTTCGAGAACTTTTTCGATTGCGTGAAGATTGCGCTCAAGGACGACGGGCTGCTGTTCATCGACGTGCCCGACTTTGATCCTGGCTCGACGGCGGGAGACCTCTCCGTCCTCTGGGAGGAGCACGTCAGCTATTTCACCGAGCCGACCCTGCTCGCCCTGCTGGCGCGCCACGGCTTCGAGGCGGTGTCCGTGAAGAAGTATAATTTCAGCGGCGGCAGCCTCGCGATCGCGGCCCGCCGCGCCGCGCACCAGGTGACGCCCCCGCCCGCCCCGGCCGGCGTCGGCGAGAAGTTCGGTCAGCGCGCAAGAGAGTATGGCGCACGCCTGCGACCGATTCTCGCCAACGCGCGCGCCAGCGGCGCCGAGATCGCCATCTACGGCGCCGGCTGCCGCGCCTGCACCTTCACCAATGCGCACGAACTGGCGGACCTCATCGACCTCTCGGTCGACGACCAGAAGGAGCGCCAGGGGCTGTTCCTGCCGGGCACCGGGATCCCGATCCGTTCGCCAGAGGACCTCGCCGGCAAGTCGAACCCGCTCGTCTGTCTTCTGGCCGTGAACCAGGAGAACGAGGCCAAGGTCAGCAGCCGGCTGCGCGAGAACGTGAAGCGCCCGCTGCACATCGTCTCCATCTTCGCGCCCTCCGATATCTGGAGCGAGCTCGATCGCCTCGAAGCGACCGCAGGGTCGCGGCATGGCTGACGACAAGCTCTTCAACTACTACGAACGTCAGAACGTCCTGCCGACGTTCGGGAATTTCAAATCGGCCGCCGAACTCGATGCATATGCCAGACAGCGGCGCGAGCTGTTTCTGGACAAGCTCGCGCTGCCGCCGCGGCTGTTCCGCGACGCCGAGGTGCTCGAATTCGGTCCTGATTCCGGTGAGAACGCGCTGGTGTTTGCCGGCTGGGGCGCGAACATGACGCTCGCCGAACCGAACCGGCATGCACATCCGAAAATTGAGGCCTATTTCGCGCATTTCGACCTAACCAATCGTCTGCGCGAACTCGCGTTGGCCGACGTCGAGGCGTTTCACAGCGATCGGCGTTTCGACATCATCGACGCCGAAGGGTTCATCTACACGGTGCAGCCGAGCGAAAAATGGCTCGGCATCTTCCACCGGCTGCTCAATCCGGACGGTTATGCCGTCGTTTCCTATTACGAACGCTATGGCGGCTTCTTCGAGCTCGCGCTCAAGGCGATCCATGCGGCCGGCAAGGCTTTGACGGGCCGCCCGGCGCTGGAGACGGCGAAGTCGCTGTTCGAGGCGAAGTGGAACAGCATTCCGCACACCCGCAGCTTCGAATCCTGGCTGATGGACGTGCTCGAAAATCCGTTCGTCCGACACCGCTACTTCCTCGATTCGGGCGCTCTCTGCACGGCGGCGCATAAGCAGGGGTTCGACATCCATTCGGCATGGCCCGCCTATCGTGACAGCCTCGACGTCTACTGGCACAAGAAGGCCCTGTCGGCAGACGAGAAGCTGCGTCGCGCGACGCGCCACCTCGACCGCAGCCGCCTGAGCTTCCTCGGGGGACGGAAGCTTTATCTGGTCGGCCAGGCCGACGCGGCGAGCGCGATCTCGGCTTCGATCGAAGCACTGGTGCTCGATGTCGACAGAATGATCGACGAGCCCTTCGGCGACAGCCTGCCCCGCGTGATCGCCAGCCTCGCCTCGCTACGCGAGACGATCCTGACGACGGACATTCTCGCCGACGATGCTTCCGACATCGAAGCCATCACTGCGACGCTCGACAGTTTCCATCGCATCTTCGGCGCGATCGGGCGGCGCGATGCGTCCGCGATCACCGCCCTCACCCAGTCAGACCCGGCATTCATCAACACCTGGGGTCAGCCGGCGCATTTCCTCGTCGTCCGGAAGCGCCTCGAGGGATCTTAGCCAGTGAGGCCAGGCATTGGCATCATCGGAACCGGCATGGTCGGCCAGATGTGCCACCTCGCCAATTTCGTTGCCAATCCCGCCTGCCGCGTCGTCGCGATCGCCGATCTCCGGCCCGATCTTGCGGCCGCCGCCGCGCAAAAATTCGGCATCTCGCGGGTCTACGACACGCACCGGGAGCTGCTCGCGGACGGCGAGGTGTCCGCCGTCGTCGTCGTGACG
This sequence comes from Bradyrhizobium sp. cir1, assembly GCF_014198245.1. Lineage (GTDB taxonomy): Bacteria > Pseudomonadota > Alphaproteobacteria > Rhizobiales > Xanthobacteraceae > Bradyrhizobium. The sequence continues at coordinate 17,992 of NZ_JACIHE010000010.1, read as the reverse complement.
AAGCGTCGCGCCACCGGCCCGATCGTGCTGGACGCGTTGAACAGCGGCCGGCACGTGCTGTCGGAGAAGCCGATGGCCTACACGACGGCTCAGGCCGCATTGCTGGTCGAAGCTGCGCGGCGACAGCGCCTCGTCTACAGCATCGGCTACATGAAGCGTCACGACGCCGGCGTAGCGCGCGCGCTGGCCGAACTGGCGCGCTTGCGCGCAGACGGCTCGCTCGGACGCATCGTCGGAGCAAGAGGCTGGTGCTTCGGCGGCGACACCGGCCGATCGCACGACAACTTCGTCATGACCGGCGAATCCCGGCCCGACGGGCTCGACCTCTGGCAGGATGGTCCCGACTGGATGCCGGGCGCGTTGCGGCCCGGCTACGACAACTTTCTGAACGTGTTCAGCCATATCGTCAACCTCGCGCGCTACCTGCTCGGATCGTCGCCGACAGTCGCCGAAAGCATTGTCGAGACCTCGGGAGCCGCGCGCATCACCCTCGACTTCGACGGCATCGCGTGCACGCTGGATCTTGTGAACGGGTCCAAGGGCGCCTGGCGCGAGGGACTGACGATCAATTTCGAGCGCGGGACCCTCACCATCGAATTGCCCCCGCCCTTCGCCGAGCAAGAGGCACAGGTCGTTGTCGATCACGATGGTGGAAGCACGCGACTGACAAGTGCGAACAGCTGGGCATTCCGGCGCCAAGCCGATGCCTTTGTCTCCGACGTCATTGAACGCAACCAGCCGCTGGCCTCCGGCGAGGACTCAGTGACTGACATCGCGCTCGCAGAGGCGGTCTGGAAGCGATGGGCTAGCGGCCCGCCAGCGCCTCATCTAAGTGATTGATTTTGCTGGCAGGAGTGGCAGGGCTCGAACCTGCGACCCCCGGTTTTGGAGACCGGTGCTCTACCAATTGAGCTACACTCCTACGAACCTGCGTCGCCGCGGCTCAGGGCCGCTTTCAAGCACAGGGGGCGACCGGATTGCAAGGGAGAAGCGCACAAGCGCCGCTTGTTCACAGCGCGACTTCTGAGCGACAGTTCGCCCCCGAACGACAAGAACAACCCGGGAGCCCTCATGAACGCCGCCCAAGCCGCCTTTAATCCCGCTTCCGCAGCCCAGACGCCGCCTTTGCCGGAAGCCCGCCCCGAAGCGCTCGGGCTGTCCCGCCCCCGCCTGCAGGCCATGTCGGACGCCTTCAAGCGCGAGATCGACAAGGGAACCGTCCCCGGCGTCACTGTGCTGGTGGCGAGGGGCGGCCAGGTCGGCTGGTTCGAGGCGCTCGGCAGGCAGAGCCCGGCGGGCGCGGCGCCGATGGCGCACGATTCGATCTTCCGGATCTTCTCAATGACCAAGCCGATCGTCTCGGTTGCGGTCATGGCGCTGGTCGAGGACGGCCACCTCCTGCTGGGCGATCCCGTGGCCAAGTTCATTCCGGAGTTCGCCGACCAGAAGGTCGGCGTGGTCAGCGGCGGCAGGCTGGAGCTGGTTCCGCCCAAGCGGGCGATGACGGTGCAGGACCTGCTCCGCCACACCTCCGGCCTCACCTACGAGCACCAGGGCGACGGTCCCGTGCACAAGCTCTACCAGGAGTCCCGCGTCCGCAGCCGCAAGATCAGCAATGCCGAGCATGCGGCGCTGGTGGCGAGCTTCCCCCTCGTCTGTCACCCCGGCGACGAGTTCAACTACAGCCGCTCCACCGACATCCTTGGCCGCATCATCGAGGTCGTCAGCGGCAAGTCGCTTGGCACATTCCTCTCCGAACGCGTGCTCGGACCGCTGCAGATGGCTGAGACCGGCTTCTCGACCACCGGGGCCAATGCCAACAGGCTCGCCGAGCCGTTCACGGCCGATCCCTGGACCGGCGACAAGGTCGCCCTCTTCAACATGCTCGAGCCCCCCGTGATGGAATCCGGCGGCGGGGGTCTGGTCTCGACCACGATGGACTACGCCCGCTTCGCGCTGATGCTGCGCAACGGCGGCACGCTCGACGGCAACAGGATCATCGGCCGCAAGACGCTGGAGCTGATGGCCTCCGATCACCTCGGACCTGATGTCGTGACCAACGGCACGCTGCTGTCGCCCGGCCATGGTTTCGGCCTCGGCTTCGCCGTCCGCCGCGAGGCCGGCATTGCGCCGTTCCCCGGCAGCGTCGGCCAGTATTTCTGGAGCGGCATCGCAGGGACGTTCTTCTGGATCGATCCGAAGGAAGACTTGTTCGCGGTGTTCATGACACAAGGGCCAGGCCAGCGCGACTACACGCGGACCTTGGTGCGGAATCTGGTTTACGCGGCGGTGGAGTGAGGTTGCTCTGTCGCGCGGCGCCTCACCAGTCGCGACACCGCATCCCCACACTCACTGTCATGCCCCGGCTTGACCGGGGCATCCAGTACTCCGCGGCGGATGTGGTGAGAGCGAGCTCTCCAACGCGGGCCTCTGGGATACTGGATCGCCCGCCTGCGCGGGCGATGACACCGGAAGTTGGGGCGGCGTAGTCGCCCTAACCACCCCTTCCCTCGCTGCGCGTCAACTAATCGTCGCGCCGCCGTCGATCACCATGGTCTGGCCGGTCATGAAGTCGCCGGCCTTCGACCCCAGGAATACGGCCGCGCCGGCGATCTCGTCGGGAATGCCGATGCGCAAGAGCGGCGAGCGCGCGGTCGAGGCTTTCAGGTTCTCCGGATTGTCCCACAGGGCTTTGGCGAAATCGGTCTTGATCAGGCCGGGCGCGATGCAGTTCACGCGGATGTTGTGCTTGCCGTATTCGCAAGCGAGGTTGCGCGCGAGCTGCATGTCGGCGGCTTTCGAGATCGCGTAGGCGCCAAGGATGGTCGAGCCCTTGAGGCCGCCGATCGAGGAGACGATGATGACCGAGCCGTCCTTGCGCTCGATCATCTGCGGTACCACCATCGAGATCAGCCAGTTATTGGCGACGATGTTGTTCTCGAGAATCTTGCGGAACTGATCGTCGGAGATGCCGGCGAGCGGCCCGTAATACGGGTTGGACGCCGCATTGCAGACCAGCACGTCGATCTTGCCGAAGGCGCGGTTGCTCTCGTCGACGAGGTTTTGCAGATTCTCCTTCGAAGAGATATTGGCGGCGATCGCGACCGCAGTTCCCTTGCCGAACTTGTCATTGATGCCTTTCGCCACCTGCTCGCACACGTCGGCCTTGCGCGAGGAGATCACCACCTTGGCGCCGTGCTCGGCCATGCGCTCGGCGATCGCAAGCCCGATTCCGCGCGTCGATCCCGTGATGACGGCGACTTTTCCCTTCATGTCGAACAAGGTCATGTTTCTCTCCCACAGTATGATTTGATTTGGCCTGAAACTTATGCCGCGATTGCAGGCGCGGACAATGCTCAGGCGAGTTTCTTGACTTCCGGTCCTGCCGGCTGATGCATCGCCGCGTGCGCGTCGTCCGCGATCCACGGCTGCTGATTGACCATCGGCAGCCGCCAGACGGTGCGCTCCGAGCTTGCGAAATAGTCGAGCCGCGTGATCGAGACATTATCGATGTCGAAGGACAGTGCCCGCTCCACCTGGCCGTCGAGTGCGAGGCCGATCGCCGCCTTGATGGTGCCGCCATGTGCGACCGCGATGATGTCCTGCCCGGCCGCCTCCACGTTGATGCGCTCGATGGTGCGACGCGTGCGGTTGTAGAGATCCATGAAACTCTCGCCGCCGGGCGCGGGTTCGTTGATGTCGGCGAACCAGCTCGTGCCGACGGGACGGCTGGCAATGAACTGGGCCCGGTTCATGCCCTGCCAGCGGCCGAGATTTTGCTCGGCGAGGTCCGCTTCCCATTTCATCGAGGCAGGCCGCGGGAAGCCGGCCGCCCAGATCGCTTCGGCGGTCTGATGCGTACGTTGCAGATTGCTCGAATACCAGACCGCCTTGCGTGGCAGCACCTTGGCAACGGCATTGAAGACGTAGGTATCGCTGGTGTCGCAGGCGATGTCGCTCTGCCCGTAGATGTTGCCGCCGTCATTGCGCACCGGCGCGTGACGGACCCACCACCACCGTGTCGTGACCACATTGGGCTTGTCTTCGGCTGCCATCGAAACCCTTCCATCCCGTCTGATGTCGCTGTACGTGAGTAGGCAACGTGTCTCAAGACACTTTACCGTTTGAAATCTTGTTTGAAATTCCGTCGCGCGGCAAGCGTCGCGCGAGGCACCACAGGGAGAAACGCATGGGCCGTCTGCAAGGCAAATCCGTCATCATCACCGGCGCCGGCAGCGGCATCGGCCGTGCGGCTGCGCTGCTGTTCACCAAGGAAGGCGCAAAACTGATCGCAGTCGATCGCACCGAGGCGGTGAAGGAGACCGTCGCGGAGATCAAGAAGGCCGGCGGCGTCGCGGAAGCGATGGTTGCGGATGCCGGCTCCGAGAAGGACGTGATCGCCGTCATCGACAAGGCGGTGAAGACGCACGGCCGGCTCGACGTGATCTGGGCCAATGCCGGCGTCTCCGGCGGGCTCGTTCCGCTCGGCGAGCAGACGGTGGAGCAGTGGCAGGAGGTCTTGCGCGTCAATCTGATCGGGCCGTTCCTCGCGATAAAGCATGCGATGCCGCATATGGTGAAGCAGCAGTCCGGCGCGATCGTGCTGACCGCCTCTGTCGCGGGCCTCAAGGCCGGCGCGAGCGGGCATCCCTATGCCGCGAGCAAGGCCGGCGTGATCTCTCTGGTGCAGACCACGGCCTATTCGCTCACCGGCACCGGCGTGCGTATCAACGCGGTGTGCCCCGGCCTGATCGAAACAGGCATGACCAAGCCGATCTTCGACCGCGCCAAGGAGCGCGGCACCCAAGACAAGATCGGCCAGCTCAACCCGCTCAAACGCCCCGGCCAGCCGCACGAGCTCGCTGCGATGGGACTGTTCCTGGCAAGCGACGAGGCGTCGTATGTCAACGGGCAGGCGTTCCCAGTGGATGGCGGTTTGACGGCATCGATGCCGTATACGGGCAAGCCGGTCTAATCTCATCGCTGGTTTTGGCTCCGTCATCCTGAGGTGCGAAGCTTGTGATGCGTACGCATCGCAAGCTGAGCCTCGAAGGATGGACGGCCGGGATGCAGACGGGCTGTCGCCCTTCGAGGGCCGCTGAAGAAGCGGCCGCCTCAGGGTGACGGTCTTAGATGGTGCTTGCGGAAGCATTAGGTATTTGCCTTGGATGCTCAGACGCACTTCCGCATCCTCGCGGCATCTTCCGCCCGAGCTTTGCTTAGCTGCCCCCAGTGAAAGAGGGCGCAGGGAAGACCGGGTGCCGGCCGGGCACCCACGGTCCACTGTGCGAAAGGTGGCAACAAAGAATTTGCACAGCGGCATACAGGTGAAGCCAAACATCCGGCCTTCCCTGCGCAGTGGTTTTACGGCTTATGTCGTGATCTCCCCGGGGAGCGATGCACTATTGCCCCCGTCGCCATGCAGATGGCTGATGCGCGGGCCCGGTCGGGCCGCAACATCACCGCAAGACTTGGCGCACAGACCCCGGGCGCCAGGACCACACGATTTTGCCGTACGCGAGCCGCACCCGTCGTTGGCGCGAGGCCTTCGCTCACAGTCGCCTGCCCTGCGAAGCTTTTCGCGCCGGTGCAACTCGCGTCCACCGCCGCCCGGCCCGCGTTCGTGACGATCGCGATACGCCCCTCTTCCTTGGGCCGGGTTGCGGCGACACATACGCCGTTTCCGAATTTCGGTAAAGTGGAATATTTTCGGCGAGGCGTCTTGACCGATGGTTTGGGTGTTTTGCCCGACGGGCAACGCAAGGTCTTGTGGTCCTCGCCACGTCATTCCGGGGCGCGACGAAGTCGCGAACCCGGGATCCATTTTACCGCGCGTACTGAGGCCCGATGGATTCCGGGCTCGACGCTGCGCATCGCCCCGGAATGACGGCTGTGGCTCCATTTGCACGACCTGCCGCCACGTTGGTATGGTTCCTGCAAGCAACTCAGCCTCCAATCCCTGACCAGACCGAGACAATGCCAAGCTCAAGACCCGACCGTATCCGCAAGCTCCTCGCCGACCTCGTCGGCTTCGACACCGTCAGCGACCGCACCAACCTGCCCCTGATTGCCCACATTGAAAGCTACCTCGCCGCATTCGGCATCAAGGGGGAGCGCATCACCGACGAAACCGGCGAGAAGGCTTCGCTCTGGGTCACGATCGGGCCACAGGACCGGCCGGGCCTCGTGCTGTCGGGCCATACCGACGTGGTGCCTGTCGTGGGCCAGGACTGGAGCCACGATCCGTTCAAGCTGGTGGAGCGCGACGGCAAGCTCTACGGCCGCGGCACCACCGACATGAAGGGTTTCGTCGCGGTGTGCCTCGCGATGGTGCCGGAGATGGTCGAGGCCAGGCTCAAGACACCGATTCATCTGGCGATCTCCTATGACGAGGAGATCGGCTGCGTCGGCGTGCGCCCGATGCTGCGCGAGGTCGCGAAAAAGAAGGTCAGGCCGCTCGGCGCCTTCATCGGCGAGCCGACCCAGATGCAGGTCATCATCGGCCACAAAGGCAAGCACGGCGTGCGCGCGACCTTTCGCGGGCTCGCGCGTCATTCCTCGATCGCACCCGACGGCGTCAATGCGATCGAATATGCGGCCGAGCTGATCGTCGAGATCCGCCGCCGCGCCGTGGCACTCGCGGCCGCGCGATCGACCGACAGCCTCTACGACGTTCCGCATTCGACGCTGCTCACCAGCATCGTGCATGGCGGCGCCGCGCTGAACATCGTGCCGGACACTTGCACGGTCGATTTCGAATGCCGCGGCATCGGTATCACCGAGTCGCGCGAGGTCACGGATGCGATCGTCGCCTGGGCCAAGGCCGAGCTCGAACCGGCGATGAAGGCGAGACATCCGGACTGCGGCATCGATTTCGAGGAGATCCTCGACTATCCCGCGCTCGACACCGCCGCCGACGCCGCCATCGTCACGCTGGCCAAAAGCCTTGCGGGGCGCAACGACCACGCCAAGGTCGCCTTCGGCACCGAAGCGAGCCTGTTCGCCAGCATGGCCGACATCCCGTCGGTCGTGATCGGCCCCGGCGCGATCGCGCAGGCACACACGCCTGACGAGTTCGTGGAGATGACGGAGCTGGAGAAGTGCGCGGGCTTCGTGGAGAAGCTGATCGCGCATTGTGTGAAGTGACAACCGCCAGCGCGGCCGCGTAGCCCGTCATGAGCGAAGCGACATGCGGGACCACTGTCCCGGGTATCGCTCCGCTCACCCGGGCTACGACATCGTCATTGCGAGGAGCTCTTGCGACGAAACAATCCAGACTGCCGTTGCGGAGACACGCTGGATTGCTTCGCTGCGCTCGCAATGACGGGCGGAACGAGCTCGCCTCATCACAGCTAACGCAGCAGGCTTCGTGACGGCGAATAATTCACCGGCACGAGCAGGCGGTCCTCGATCTGGCCGACCATCAAGCCGTGTTCGGCGTGAGTGACCCGCTTGATCTCGGCCCATTCGGTGTCCGCCATGAAGGCCGTCCATGCGGCCACCTTGGCCGCTTCGTCCGGCCACTCCAGCAGATAGGCGAATTCGGTCCTGTCGCCGAATTTGGTTTCCCACATCGCCACGATCTGGAAACCGTATCTGGTTCGCATGATGCGTGCGGCGTGGTCGCGAAACCGCGCGTGGAATGCGGCCTTGTTCTTCTCGAAGATCTCGTAGATGCGCAGTTGCTGGATCATGATCACTCTCCGTGCACAGGAGATATGGTCAAGCCTGGTGGCTGGACAAGCCGACGGGTGTCATGCCCCGCGACCCGGCTACGCCAAGGCTTCGCCGGGGTTGAGGTCCAGGGGCGCCGAAGCTTTAGCGAAGACGGCAGGCGGGGCATCCAGTACGCCGCGGCTTCTCGATTCAAGCACCACGGCCTCTGGAATACTGGATTGCCCGCCTGCGCGGGCAATGACACTGAGTGTGTGGGAATAGCGAGGAACCACAAACGAAAAAGGCGCGGCCACATCGACCGCGCCTTCGTCATTTTCACACCGCGCCCGCCTTCTGCGCGTAGTGCCATGATGCCTGCGACAGCGGCACGGTGCGCTTGGCGGATTCGAGCGCCTTGGCGTTGGCGGCGGTACCGTCGCGGATGCGGCCGGCGATGCCTTGGGTGATGCCCGCGAGGCGGAACAGGTTGTAGGAGAAATACCAGTTGAGGTCAGGCACGCTCATCTGGGTGACGTTGCAGTAGATCTGCGCGGCCTCTTCCAGGCTGGGGATGTTGAGCGCCTTGAGGTCGACGCCCTGCAGGCCCGGCATGATCCACTGCATCAGCAGATAGGTGAAGTCGGCCATGGGATCGCCGAGCGTCGACAGCTCCCAGTCCAGCACGGCCTGCACGCGCGGTTCCGTTGCGTGGAAAATCATGTTGTCGAGACGATAGTCGCCATGGACGATGGAGACGCGCGCCTGCTCCGGCACCGTCTTGGGCAGCCATTCGGCGACCTTCTCGAACTCGGGAATGTGCTGGGTCTCGGACGCCCGGTACTGCTTGGTCCAGCGGTCGATCTGGCGGGCAAAATAGTTGCCGGGCTTGCCGAAGTCGCCGAGCCCGATCGTAACAGGATCGAACATGTGGAGTTTCGCCAGCGTCTCGATCTTGCTGGTGAAGATTTTTCGCCGCGCGTCGGGATCCTGGCTCGGCAGCGTCGGGTCCCAGAATACGCGCCCCTCCTCCATCGACATGATGTAGAAGGCGGCACCAATGACGCTGTCGTCCTGGCACAGCGCATAGGCATGCGCGACCGGAAAGCCCTGCTTTCCAAGGGCCGCGATGACGCGATACTCGCGATCGACCGCATGCGCCGACGGCAGCAGCTTGCCGAACGGCTTGCGGCGCATCACGTAGGAACGTTTCGGCGTGTTGAGGCGGTAGGTCGGATTGGACTGGCCGCCCTTGAACTGCAGCACGACCAGCGGGCCTTCAAAACCTTCGACGTGGTCGCGCATCCACGCCTCGAGGCGCAGCTCGTCGAAACGATGCCGCTCCTCGACCGGCTTGGTGCCCGAGAACTCCTCGTCTTTCCTGACGCCGTCAGCCACGGTGACGCTCCCTCTTCAGTCCTGACCTTTTCAGGTCGAGCATGATCCTAATCGGTAACCGCTGACGCACTTGCGTCAAGCGGTCACCCAATCATGCCCTGTCTCTTCTTTAGATCGGGAGCGCCTTCCGGCTCTCCCTCTTAACGACCGGGAGAGTTTGCATACTTCCGAAGTTCAAGTCTGGCAATGGCGCGATTGTGCACCTCGTCCGGACCGTCGGCGAGACGAAGCGTGCGGATGTGGGCGTAGTCCTTGGCAAGGCCCGCCTCGTCCGAGACGCCGGCGCCGCCAAAGGCCTGGATCGCCTGATCGATGATCTTCAAGGCCATGTTGGGACCTGCGACCTTGATCATGGCGATCTCGAGCTGCGCGGTCTTGTTGCCGACCTTGTCCATCATGTCGGCGGCCTTGAGGCACAGGAGGCGGTTCATCTCGATGTCGGTGCGCGCCTCGCCGATGCGCTGCTCCCACACACTGTGCTCGATGATCTTCTTGCCGAACGCGGTGCGCGAGGCGAGCCGCTTCACCATCTTCTCCAGCGCCTCCTCGGCCTTGCCGATGGTGCGCATGCAGTGGTGGATACGGCCCGGGCCGAGCCGGCCCTGCGCGATCTCGAAGCCGCGGCCCTCACCGAGCAGGATGTTCTCCTTCGGCACCCGCACGTTGTCGAGCAGCACCTGCGCATGGCCGTGCGGCGCGTCGTCGAAGCCGAACACGGGAAGCATCTTCTCGACCTTGATGCCGGGCGTATCGAGCGGAACCAGGATCTGCGACTGCTGCTGGTGTTTTGCCGCCTTCGGATCGGTCTTGCCCATCAGGATCGCGATCTTGCAGCGGGGATCGCCGACGCCGGACGACCACCATTTGCGGCCATTGATGACGTAGTAATCACCGTCCTTCTCGATGCGGGTCTCGATGTTGGTGGCGTCAGACGAGGCGACCGCGGGTTCCGTCATCAGGAAGGCCGAGCGGATCTCGCCGTCCATCAGCGGACGCAGCCATTTGCGCTTCTGCTCCTTGGAGCCGTAGCGGATGAACACTTCCATGTTGCCGGTGTCGGGCGCGGAACAGTTGAACACTTCCGAGGCCCAGCTGATGCGGCCCATCTCCTCCGACAGCAGCGCGTATTCGAGATTGGTCAATCCCGCGCCGCGGAATTCATCATCTTCATGCTCGTTCGGCGGCATGAACATGTTCCAGAGGCCTTCGGCCTTCGCCTTCTTCTTGAGCTCCTCGAGCACCGGGATGACCTTCCAGCGCTCGCCGCTGCGATCCTGCTCGTCATAGACAGGCACCGCCGGGCGCACGTGCTTGGCCATGAAGGACCGCACGCGGTCGAGCCATTCCTTCTGTTTGGGGGACAGGTCGAAATCCATGGGACGCTCCTCGTTTCTCTCTCACTGATCGTTTTGCGCCGGACTGTCCTCCCGCCGCGCGCGGCCCGCAAGCGCGAATGCGCTGGCCTTGCGGACGCCCCGGAACCCATCGCAGTTGCGAACGGGTCCCGATTGCGGATTGACTTTTCCCGGCCTTCAAACGATAGTTTCATACAACTGTTTGAATTGCAACTCCCTCGCTCACGACGTCATTCCGGGGCAGCCTGCAGGGCTGAACCCGGAATCCCGAAATGTGGCGCGAGATTCCGGGTTCGACGCTGTCGCATCGCCCCGGAATGACGGGATAAGGGCCATGGCCAGCGATCATACGAGGTCTGCCATTCTCGCCGCCGCCGAACGGCTCTACGCCGATCGCGGCTTCGGCGACGTCACGCTGCGCGACATCGTCGCGGAGGCCGGCGTCAACCTCGCCGCGGTGAACTATCATTTCGGCTCCAAGGACGAGCTGATCGCGGAATTATTCGTCACCCGTTCCATCGCCACCAACCGCGAGCGCCTGCGCGAATTGAAGGCGGCGGAGGAAGAAGGCGGCGGCCGCGCGCCGATCGAGGTGATCCTGCGCGCGCTGGTGGGGCCGACCTTGCGGGGCTGCCTGGGACCGGAGAACCAGCGCTCGACCGCCGCGCGCTTCATGATCCGCGCCTCGATCGAATCCGTGCCGCCGATCCGCCGCATCAAGAACCGCGAGATCGACCATTTGCGCAAATTCGCCGGCGCGATGCGTAGGTCCCTGCCCGATCGCAGCGACGTCGATGTCTATTGGGGCCTCAACTTCGCGCTCGCCATGGCGCACCACACCATCCGCGAGAGCGAGCGCCTGACGAAGCTGTCGGAAGGCAAATGCGACCTCGACGACGTCGAGGACGTGGTCGCGCGCGTCGTCAGCGTGGCGACGATGGCGCTGACGGCGGGGCGGACGGAGCAGAAGGCACCGTCAAAGGTGGCCGCGCGGTAGCCCCTCACATCATCGCGATGCAGTCGATCTCGACGTCGAAGGGGGCGAACCATTCCGGCGTGCAGACGAAGATCCGCGCCGGCGGATCATGCGGGAAGTAGCGCGCATAGACCGCGTTGAAGGCGGCGAAGTGCTTGGTCGATGTGCAGTAGACATTGCACTTCATGACGTTGTCGAGCGAGGCGCCGGCCGTCTCGAGGCACAGCTTCATCTGCTCCATGACGATCTCGCTCTGGCGCTCGATCGGAGCGGCGGCGATTTCGCCGGTCTCGGGGTCGAACGGCGGCAGACCGGCGACGAAGATCATGTTGCCGGCGCGCGTCACCGGCGAGGTCGGCGCCTTCCAGCGATCGAGAAACGACGAGATCGGTTCGACGCGGAGCGCTTCGCGTTTCATGCGGCCACCTTCGGTTCGAGCGAGACTATCTGCTGACTACATTATTCCGTAGCCGGCATGCTTCGCTTAAGCTCGAAGTGTGGAGGCGGGGAACTACGCCCGCTGCGGCATCTCCTCGGCCTCTTCCTTGGCCAGCAGCAGCAGCATCTCGATGCCCATCTCGCCTTCCTGCGGCGAGCGGATGAACTTTATTTCGTCTGCGCTTTGCCGCAGCGCGGCAATGATGGCGACGGCCTGATTGGCGGTTGCCGCCTCAGTCGCCAGAATGGACTTCTGGTTCTTGGACTGAAACCCGATGGTGTAGGACATTTCATTCCCTCCCGCGCTCACGTGGAGAGATCGAATCAGAGTCGCGCGCCGAGTGGAAGCCTGTGCGACTACGGACCGGGATTATCTGGGGATTGCGCGCAAGCTCCACGCAAGGCCGCGCGAGCGCCACACTGAGGTCACCAGTCTATGCGCAGAGATCCGGAGCCCGGCGCAGTGTTATGCCAGCCCAGCAAATTGGACTCGTGGAGGCTCCCCCTCACCCGGAATCCGCGCTGCGCGCGCATTCCGGCCTCGCCCCGAAGAAAGCAGAGCTAAATAATCCCCTGCTTCTTCAACTCCTCGATCTTCGCCGCATCGTAACCGAGCTTGCCGCCGAGCACCTCCTTTGTGTGCTCCCCTAGCAGCGGCGGGGCGCGGTAGTTCTTGATCGGGGTCTCCGAGAAGGTCAGCGCGTTGCGGATCAGCGACAGCTCGGGCTCGAACTTGTGCTCTGTCTTCACCCGCATGCCGCGCGACTGCACGTGCGGATCGGAAAACACCTGCTCGAAATTGTTGATCGGCCCGGAGGGCACGCCGGCCTCCTCCAGCTTGTCCAGCCAGTAGGCCACCGGCTGCTTCAGGAACAGGCCGGCGAAGATCGCCATGATCTCCTTGCCGTGCACGACGCGGTCGTTGTTCTTGATAAAGCGCTTGTCATTGGCGAGCTCGGGCTCGCCGAGCACGGCGCAGGTGCGCTGGAACTGGCCGTCATTGCCGACCACCAGCATCAATTCGCCGTCGGTGCAGCGGAACACGCCGGCCGGCATGCCGCCATTGCCCCAGGTGCCGCGGCGCGGCGGGGTCTTGCCGTTGACGAGGTAGATCTGCAGCCAGTGCGACAGCGATGCGATCACGGTGTCGAACAGGCAGACGTCGATGTGCTGGCCCTGCCCGTCATTGGCGTCGCGATGGTAGAGCGCCGAGAGAATCCCGATCGAGGTGTTCATGCCGGTCATGTAGTCCACGATCGACGGGCCGACCTTCATCGGGCCCTCGCCCGGCTCGCCGTCCATATGGCCGGTGACGCTCATCAGCCCGCCCATCGCCTGCAGGATGGCATCATAGCCGGCGCGCGGCGCATAGGGGCCGGTCTGGCCGAAGCCGGTCACCGAGCAATAGATGATGCCGGGGTTGATCGCCTTGATCGTCTCGTAGTCGAGGCCGTAGCGCTTGAGATCGCCGACCTTGTAGTTCTCCATGAAGACGTCAACGTCCTTGGCGAGCTCGCGGATGATCGCCTGCCCCTCGGGCTTGGCGATGTTGACCGTGACCGATTTCTTGTTGCGGTTGGCGCAGAGATAGAACGAGTTGTTGTTGTTCGCCTTGCCCTCGGGATCGCTCAGGTAAGGCGGGCCGAAGGCGCGCGCGTCGTCGCCGGTGCCCGGCCGCTCGATCTTGATGACCTCCGCGCCCAAATCGCCCAGCATCTGCGCCGACAAGGGCCCAGCGAGGACGCGGGTGAGGTCAAGGATCTTGATGCCTGAGAGCGGCAAGGCCGACATGTCGGTTTCCTCCGGGGAACTGGTGTTGGCGCGGGGCTCCAGCCAAGCCGCGCTCCCTGCGGATACACCATTTTCGTTCCCCGAGCACTGCGCTGCGGGCATACGGCCATCCCTGCCGACAACAGTGGCGGCCCAGCGGCTGCGAATTTCCGCGCCGCGAAGATTACCTCGCCGAGCTCAGGTTTGCAGCCGCTGCGGCCATGCTCGGCCGCCGACGGCCGAGCAGGACCAGGATCAGCACCGTCGCGCAGGAGCAGACGAAGGTGAGACCGAGCGCACTGCGGCTGCCGAACTGGGTGAGCAGGCCGGCCAGCAGCGGCGGAGACAGCGCGGAGGCGAGATTGAGCGGCAATGCGATCATCGACATCGCCTTGGCGAACTCGGCCTGGTCGTAGAACACCAGCGGGATAGTCGCCCGCGCCACGGCCATCGCGCCGCTGCCGGCGCCATAGAGGAGGATGAACACCGCGACCGCCCAGGTCGCCCCCTCGCTCAGCATCAACAGCAGCATGGCCACGGGCAGCGCCATGCCGGCCACCAGCCCCGTCGTGATGCCGTCCCACCGCCCGGCGCCGAGAAAGTCGAGCCCGCGGGCGCTGACCTGGATCACCCCGAGCATCGAGCCGAAGGCGACCGCCTGGGCCGGCGACAGCCCCTCCGCGCGCAGCAGCTCGATGAACACGGCGCCGAGGCCGAAATTGACGAAGGCATTGAGGGTGATCGCGGAGACGACAAGGCCGAACGTGCTGCGCGCAACCGGCGGCACATCCGCGTGCTTGGCCGGCGTGGGGCCCTCGTCCTTCGCGACGCTCCGGCGCGGCGCGGCCAACGCATAGAGCGGGAGCGAGACCACGATCAGCATGGCGGCGTAGACGAGGCACGTCCAGCGCCAGCCGACGAGACCATTCAGGAACGATGTGGCAGGCCAGAAGATGCTGCTCGAAAGTCCAGTCACCAGCATCAGCGCGCCGATCGCGCTCTTGGCCTGACGCCCGGCGACCTCGTTGAGCATGATATAGGCACCGGTCGAGAGCGTGGCGCTGCCGGCAAGACCAAAAACGATCCAGGCGGCGAAATAGAGCACCGGGTCGCGCGCGAAGAACAGAAGCACGAAGCCAGGCACGCTGACGACCGTGCCCGCCATCATCACCTTGCGCGCACCATGCCGCGCGAACGCCTTGGCGAGCCACGGCGCGCACAGCCCCATGGTGACGTAAAGTGTCGAAGTGCCCGCAAACACCATCGGCAGGCTCATGCCGAGATCGGCGGCAAGGTCGCGGCCGATGATGGGCGGAAGACCGATCGTGCCCCATCCGATGAGTTGGGTGATTGCCAGCACCAGCAGGACCCCGATGAGCCTGCTGTCAGATTTCAAGAATCGCATTCCAAACGTCGCCTGCCCGGCAGGCGCCGATCACGCCTGTGGCACCCGTCTTACCCGGAGACTCAGCGCGCGGGAACGCCGGCCGCCGAATGGCAGTACACAGCCGGGAGCATGTCAGGAGGAGGCAGTAGCCCCGATCCCGCGAGACCAAGCAGAGATCGCGCCTCGGCGGCGGTCGCAACGCGCCGGCCGTGGCGCGCGACCGTCTCGCAGGCGACGGTCACCAGCTCCGCGTTGCTGGCGGCGAGGCGCGTCTTGTCGATCCTGATATTGTCCTCGAGCCCGGTGCGAACGGCGTCAGCGCCCCGCGCGAGCGCCCAGCCCATGACCTCGGCCTGATGGCGGCCGATCCCGGCCGACGTCCACGTCGCTTTCGGGATCAGCCGCTTCAACTCGCCCAGGAGGATGTCGAGCACGTGCTCGTCGGCCGGCATCGCGTTCTTGACGCCCATGACGAACTGCACATGCGGACGCTGATCGATCAGCCCCGCCTCGATCAGGCGACGGGCGCCATGCAGATGCGATAGATCGAAGATCTCGATCTCCGGCCGGATGCCGTTCGCCTTCATGCCGGTCGCGAGCGTCTCGACCAGGGCGGCGCTGTTCTCGTAGACGATCGTCGGGAAGTTGACCGAGCCCGTGGACAGCGAGGCCATGTCCGGCTTGAGATAGAGCGACGATCCACGCGCCGAGGGATCGCGCCCTCGCCCGCCGGTCGAGAACTGAACGATCATGTCAGGACAATGCTTTTTGATCCCCTCCTGCACCAGGGCAAAACGCTCGGGATCGGAGGACGGCGTCTCGTCGTCGTTGCGAACATGGATATGGGCAAGCGTGGCGCCGGCCTCGAAGGCTTGTTGCGTCGACTCGATCTGTTCGGACGGCAGAATAGGCACCGCCGGATTGTCCTTCTTGCGCGGAACGGAGCCGGTGATAGCGACAGCAACGACGACGGGGTTCATCCCTTGACCTCATGATGATCGCGCTCGCGCGCAAAAGGTTCGAGTGGGTAATCACGTAGCGCGTCGAGCCTGCCGCTGCAAACATCATCGCTCGCAGCGGCATGGCTCCTTTCGCTCGCGTCAGGTCGGAATTGCGGCGGCACGGCTCGCCGCCTCCGCGCGCTGCCGCTCATAGTCGGCCCGCGGCATCGGAACGGCCTTGGGATTGCCAAGATCGTCGATCTTGATCCGATAGGTTTCCCGCGCCGAGACGGCCGCCAGCGCCGCGATGACCGTGATGCCGAAGGCGATCGCACCCACGGTCAAGGGAATGTTGGCCGAGCCGGGAGGCGCCACCGTCGCGAACAAGGCCGGAAGCAACGCGGTGATGGTCGTTCCGATGTTCTGCGAGATCGCCATCGCCGACACCCGGGTGCGCGTCGGAAACAGCTCCGGATAGAAGCTCGGGAAGATCGCGTTGTAGCCCTGATAGACGACGCCCCACATCAGCAGCGAGAGCATGATCGCAAGCGGCACGTTCCGGATGCTGATGGCGTAGAGATAGCCGAAGGCGAGCAGACCGGAGAGCAGCGCGCCCACGATGATCGGAGGCTTGCGGCCGACCTTGTCGGAGAGATGGCCGACGAAGGGAATGACGAACACCGCCAGCATGTTTCCGAGCACCGGGATCCAGAGATAGACGTCCTTGGCAAAACCGATGCCATAGGCCGGCTGCACCGCGTAAGCCGCACCGAAGATGGTCGCTACGACCGGGATGACGTTCATCAGCGCCATGCAGATGACCCTGAGCATGTCGCGCCAGCTCAGCTTGATGGCCTGAACGATGGGCGCCCGCGGCGTTTCTCCCCGCTCGTCCTCGCGGGCAAAGGCAGGCGTCTCGTCGACTTCGCGGCGAATGATGTAGCCTGCAACGATGACGAAGAAGCTGAGCAGGAAGGGAATCCGCCAGCCCCAGCTGTTGAAGGCTTCGGTCGGCATATAGGCCGCCAGCGGCAGGAAGACGGCGGCTGCGAGAATTTGGCCGGCCTGGACGCCCTGAAGCGCGAAGCTCGCGTAGAAACCTCGCCGGCCGAACGGCGCATGCTCCAGGATCATCGAGCTGGCGCCGGAGATTTCACCGGCAACGGCAAATCCCTGCACGAGGCGCAGGATGACGAGGAGGATTGGCGCCAGGATGCCAACCTGCTGATAGGTCGGCAGAAGGCCAACGGCCATGGTCGAGATGCCCATCAGGAACATGCAGACGATGAGCACTGTCTTACGGCCATGGGTGTCGCCCCAATGTCCGAGCACGAAGGCGCCGATGGGACGAGCCACATAGCCGACGCCATAGGTCGCCAGCGACGCGACGATGGCGACGGTGGGATTTTCCGACGGAAAGAAGATTTGCGGGAAGATCAGCGAGGCAGCAGTCGCGTAGATGAAGAAGTCATAATATTCGAGAGCCGACCCAATCCAGCCGCTCGCAGCAGCCTTCCTGGACTGACTCCTGTCGTGGATCGCGCGAGTCGTGGTCATCTCAGAATTTCCTCCACTGGTTTGCCGATGTCCCTTGGCGGGCTTCGTTCGAAATCGGACAGCACTCTCCGGCCGCTCTGCGGAGCTTCGCGGAGCGCTTGTCACTTGCCGATGGCTGTCTGATTGGTCGCAACAATAGGCTTTCGCCGGGGTAACACAATTACCCAGTTATGCGATAAACCTAACATGATGTTATCTAGGCTGGAGCGTGTACTTTCGCGCGGTAGGGCTGTCGCATATGACAATGGGGGGCTGCGGCCGGATGAGGTCGGCCTGCATGGTTCGAGACGCCCGCTTTGGCGGGCTCCTCACCATGAGGGTCTGATGTCTTGCTGCAAACGCGACCCCATCCTGAGGCAGGGCTATCGCATTTGAGAGCGTTTCCCTGTGGCCATCCTTCGAGACGCCCGCTTCAGGGCGGGCTCCTCAGAGCGTGAGATTCTTTTGGTAGGGATCAGTATTTGCCACGGCGGCGATGCTGTGATTCGCTGGAGTTGCGCGCGAAGCAGGGGCTGAC